>NZ_CP127172.1:0-4800000 GCF_045782725.1 Streptomyces sp. Pv4-95 | reverse complement strand
CACCGACTCGATCTCCTCCAGCTCGACCCGGAAGCCACGGATCTTCACCTGGTGATCGAGCCGGCCGAAGAACTCGATCTCGCCGTCGGCACGCCAGCGGGCCGCGTCCCCCGAGCGGTACATGCGGGCATCGGGTTCGCCGAACGGGTCGCTGACGAAGCGGTCGGCGGTCAGTTCCGGTTGGCCGAGGTAGCCCTCGGCCAGCTGCACACCGGCGAGGTAGAGCTCGCCGGTCACGCCGGGCGGCAGCATCCTGCGCTGCTCGTCGAGGACGTACAGCTTGGTGTTCCAGACCGGGCGCCCGATCAGCACCGGTCCGGGCTCCGGGTTCCGCGGGCACAGCATCGACGAGACGTCCACGGCCGCCTCGGTGGGCCCGTAGACGTTGAACAGGTCGGCCTCCAGCACGGAGGCGAACCATGCCTGCAGTTCGGCCGGCAGGGCCTCGCCACCGCACACCACACGGCGCAGGCTCACGCACCGGGCCGCGTCGGGTTCCTGGAGGAACACCTTCAGCCCGGAGGGCACGAAGTGGGTGATGGTGATGCTCTCGGCCACGATCGTCTCGGCCAGGTAGGCGGGGTCGCGGTGCCCCTCGGGGTCGGCGACCACGATCGACGCCCCCGCCAGGAGGGGCCAGAAGACCTCGCGCACGGTCACGTCGAACCCGGCGGGAGTCTTCTGCAGCAACCGGTCGTCGGGGCCCAGCGGGATCTGGTGCTGCATGTGGTGCAGCCGGTTGGTGATGGCCCGGTGGGCGATCACCACGCCCTTGGGGCGACCCGTGGAGCCCGAGGTGTAGAGCACGTAGGCCGGGGCGTCGGGGGTGAGCGGGGCCCGCCGGTCGACGTCGGCCGGCGCACTCGGGTCGGCCGACGCCAGGAGGTCCCGCGTGCTGTCCTCGTCGAGCACCAGCTGCTCGGCGGCCACCAGGATCGAGTCCGTCAGTTCTGCGACGGTCACCACATGCGAGACGCCGGCGTCGGAGAGCACCTGGTTGATGCGCTCCACCGGGTAGCCGGTGTCCACCGGCAGGTAGGCCGCGCCGGTCTTGACGATGGCCAGTGCGGTGACGACGTAGTCGATCGAGCGGGACAGCACCATCGCGACGATGTCCCCGGCGCCCGCGCCACGGCCGAGCAGCACCCGCGCGATCCGGTTCGCCCGGGCGTCCAGTTCGGCGTAGGTCAGCCGCTGGTCGTGGTGGCTGATGGCGAGCCGGTCGGGGTGGGCGGCGACGTTGGCCTCGACCAGTTCCGGGAGCGTGAGCTGCGAGACCTCGTGCGCGGTGTCGTTCCACTCCTGCATGATCCGGTGGTGTTCGGCCGGGGTGAGCAGGTCCACCTCGCCCACCTCGGCGGCCGGCCCCTTCCCGATCAGCCGCTCGGCGAAGTGGCCCATGCGACTGGTGTGTTCGGCCGTCTGCTCAGGCGTGAGGCGGTCGGGGTTCCCCCGGGCCTCGGTCCGCAGCTCCCCTTCGCGGTAGTCGAAGACGAAGGCCAGGTCTTCCACGCGGGCCGGGTCGTCCGTGAGGAAGACCTGGGCGCCCAGCGGCGGGGCGTCGTCCCCGGGCGGCGCGAACCCGCCCGCTGCGCCGCGGCGTTCGCGCACCTCGGCCACCAGGTCGGCGACGGTCGTCGTGGGTTCGACGGTGAGTCGCACGGGCACGGAGTCCACGGCGAGCACGAGGTCGCGGGCCGCCGTCATCCGGTGCAGGTAGGCCGCCGTGACGGCGACCGCGAGATCGGTCCAGTCGGACGGGAGGGCCTGGAGGAGCGCCCCGGCGAAGACCGCACGGGGGGCGGCTTCGTCCCGCGCGTCCGTGTCGCTGTGCTGCCCTCGGATCTCCATCGCGGTCATGCGCCACGCTCCTGAAGGAAGCGGTGCGTGGCCTCGGCCACGTCCGGACTGCTCAGCATCTCCTCGGTGCCGAGGGGGAAGCTCCGCTCCCAGAGGGCGTGCGGGGCGCCGGGGCTCGACTGCGCCGAGGTCAGCGCGCCGGCCGTGGCCCAGCCCTGTTCCGGGTTCAGCTGCCGGGCCGCGAACAGGTAGGAGATGTACGAGCGGAACAGCCCCAGCAGGTCCTCACTCGTCTCCTCGTCGAACTCCAGCTGGTCGAAGACGACGCCCGCGGCGGTCTCGTAGAGCTTGATCACCTGGCGGGCGAGGGAGCCGAAGTCGTCCCGCTCGGTCTCGCACAGGCCCCGCGCCTCCGCGATGTAGCCCTCCCGCTCCTCCTCGGAAAGGAGCGACATGGTGTCGACCGTCTTCTTCAGGTCGCGGTAGAGCGACATCTGGTCGACCGGTTCCGGATCGAACAGCAGGAGGGCCGGCCTGGCGCCCTGTTCCCCGGCGATCTCGTCGGCCAGCGCCGAGGCGAACACGCCGCCCACGCAGTAGCCCATGACGGTGTCGACATGGCCGCGCACACCCTCGGGCAGCTCCCGCCACCCCTGGAGGTAGGTCTCGGCGGACAGCAACTCCGTGTCGGCCGCGTCGGGTTGAGTGGTCTGCCAGATCTCGCGGTCCGGCTTCAGCAGTGCGGCGAACCGGCGGAAGCCCGCCTCCGGCCGTGCCGTCGAGTCGAAGTCGACCGCGAGGACGGCCTTGTGGGGGTTTCCTTCACTGATGCGCCGCCAAGAAGCTGTGCTCAAGACTCTCCGCCTTTCACCAGGTCCAGGAGCTCGGCCTCCTCGGCCGGGGTGAGTCCGGCCTTGCGCTCGCGGTCCGGCCCGAGTTCGCGCTCGTACGCGAGGACGCCCGCGACGATCTCCGCGAACGGGCGGTGCCGGAAGCCCGCGGCGGCCGACCGGGAGTGGTCGTGCGCCATGAATCCGTAGTCGACCGGGGGCACCCACAGGGGCAGCGACTTGTCGCCGCGCCACACCTGGACGCCGGCCTGCTCCAGTTGGTCCTCGGGCACCGGGACCAGCTCGGTTCCCGGCGGGCCCACCGCCTCGACGATGTCCGCCAGGACCTCGCCCAACGGGCGGGTGCGGCCGACACCGTTGTAGATGCCGCCGATCCGCCGTTCGCCGGCGTCGACGATCCAGGCAGCCATGTCGCGTACGTCGACGTACTGCGTGGGCTGTTCGAGGCTGTCCGGTACGACGACCCGGCCGCCCTTGGAGATCCTCGCGACCCAGTAGCCGAACCGGTCGGAGCGGTCCCCGGGCCCCACGATCAGGCCGGAGCGCACGATGAACGCACGGTCGCCCATCTCCTCGCGCACCGCGTTCTCGCTGGCGACCTTGATGGAGCCGTACAGGTCGGGGTGCTCGATCCGCACCTCCTGGTCCGCCCCGCTCTGGGCGGGCCGGTGCAGCTGCGCGTCCTCGTTCTGCCCGACGGACACCGCGTCGGCGTACACGTTGATCGAGGACACGAAGGTCCAGTGGCCCGCCTCGGCGCCGACCGCGGCCAACGCGTCCCGCACCCACGGGTAGGACATGGCGGCGACGTCCACCACCGCGTCGAACTTCTGGCCGGCCAGCGCGTCCAGGCCGTTGGGGGCCTCGCGGTCGATCTTGACGAGGGTGGCGCCTTCGGGGACCTTGCCCGACGTGCCGCGGGCCGCGCACACCACGTCGTGGCCGCGTCGCACACCCTCCTCGGCTATGGCGCGCGACAGGAAGAGGGTCCCGCCCAGTACAAGCAGCTTCATGAGATCACACGCTCCCGTGGTTGACAGGGCAGCCCGACGCGCCGGCGGCACCGGCGTCGCGCGGCAGACGGCGGTCGTACTTCACGGGCAGCGAGGTCAGACCCCGGCCGACCGAGTTGTCCGCGACCCACTTCGGCTCCTTGTCCGGGTCCAGGGTGAGACCGGACAGCCGGCGCAGCAGGGTCGGGAAGACCACGTGCCCCTCCAGCCGGGACAGCGGGGCACCCGGGCAGAAGTGCGGTCCGTGGCCGAAGGCGAGGTGGCGGTTGGCCTGACGGGTGATGTCGAGCCGGTCGGGGTCCTGGAAGACCTTCGGGTCGCGGTTGGCGGCCCCGATCATCAGGTGGACGAACGCCTCCTTGCCGATCTCGACGCCGTTGATCTCCATGTCCTGGGCCGCGACCCGCAGGGTGCCGCGGTAGGCCGGGGACTCGTAGCGCAGGAACTCCTCGACGGCGGAGATCACCAGCTCCGGCTTGGACTTCAGCAGTTCGAGCTGGTCGGGGTGGGTGAGCAGTGCGTGAGTGCCGTTGCAGATGAGGCTGGTGGTGGTCCGCTGCCCGGCGATGATCAGCAGGGACATCGTCGAGGCGACCTCGTCGATGGTGAACCGGTCCTCTTCCTCGGCCGCCCGCAGCAACTGGCTCACGAGGTCCTCGCCCATGTCGGAGCGCCGGGCCTCCAGCAGGTCGAGAATGTACTTCTCGAACTGGGAACTGACCTCCTTCAGCCGCCTGTTGCCCTCCTCGTCGGCGTACGGGGCACCGCCGAGGATGTGCGACCAGCTGTAGAGCATCTCCCGGTCCGCGAGGTCCACCCGGAGGTACTCGAAGATCACCATGACGGGCAGCACCCGCGCGAACTCCACGATGTCGAGCTCACCCGACTCGGGGAAGGCGTCGATGAGGTCGTCCGCGATCTCCTGGATCCGCGGCCGCATGTTCTCCATCCGGCGCGGCACGAAGGACTTGCTGACGAGCTTGCGCAGCCGCGAGTGCTCGGCGCCGTCCGCGATGAGCATGTTGCGCGACTGCACCGGGCTGGCCTCGAAGAGCTGGTCGCGGAACCACTTCGGGGTGTTGTCCAGGGACTTCGAGATGCGGGGGTCGCCGAACGCCTTCAGCGCCATGTCGTAGTCGGACACGATGTAGGCCTCGGCGCCCGGCGGGTGGTTGATGGCCCGCACCGGGCACTGCTCACGCAGCTCGGCGTACCGCGTGTAGCGGTCCTCCAGGGGCTCGGTGAAGAACTCCGGCGGGAGCGGCTCGTCGGCCTTGCCGCTCGCCGGCACCTCTGTTGCGTCCTGAGTCATGACATGTCCTTTGCTGTCGTTAACCGAGGGGTCTCGTCGAGCGAGGTCAGCGTGCGGATGCCGCGGCTCAGGGTCGGCAGTGCGCCGATCGTCGCGATCACGGCGACGGCGGCGAACACCCAGACCGGGCCCCAGGCATCGAAGATCGATCCGATGGCGAGCACGCCGATCGGCGAGATGATCGTGGTGGTGAAGAGCATGACGCCGATGACCCGGCCCTGGAGTCCGTCCGGTACGCACTTGGCGACGTAGGTCAGGTAGGCCGCGTTGATGAGCGGGCCCCGGATGTACACGCAGGCGGTGAGCAGGCCGAGGGGCAGGACCCCGGGGGCCGTCATCAGCAGTACGGCGACGACCGGGCCGATCCAGTATCCGGCCATGAAGACGATCGACGGGCGGATGTGCTTGATGACCGTCCCGGCCAGCAGCGCGCCGATGAGCGCGCCGCTGCCGGCCACCGACATCGTCAGGCCGATGAAGGACTCCGACGCGCCGCGGGCCTTGCCGGTGGCGATGACGGCCAGTGAGATACCGGTCGTGTTGAAGGCCAGGTTCGAGAAGGTCATGGCGATCATCACGGGGCGCAGCACGGGATCGCGGACGATGTACTGGAACCCCCCGAACAGTTCCTTCTTGCCCTGGGCGGTGGACACCGTCCGCGGGGTGTTCTTGACGAACAGCATCAGGATCGTGGAGGTCGCGAAGGAGACGCACGCGCCGAGGAAGGGAAGGGCGCGGGCCGCGCCGTACAGGACACCGCCGACGGACGGCCCTGCCATGATCGCGCCGTACAGCCTGATCTGGTTCTGCGCGGTCGCCTGGGTGACCTGATCCGGCCGCACCAGCTGCTTGGCGATGGCCATGCCCGCGGGCATCGACAGGCCGAAGCAGCAGGACGACACGATGGCGATGCCGAACGTGACGAACACGTTGACCGGCCCCGAGAAGATCATCACGGAGAACAGCCCGAGCAGCACGGCCCTGACCAGGTTGCAGCCAAGGAGGAGCCGCTTGCGGTCCACCCGGTCGGCGAGGATGCCGCCGAAGAACGACGACAGGCCGTTCGCCAGCAGCTGGGCGGAGCCGACGGCCCCCGCGAAGGCGGCCGAACCCGAACTTGCCAGGATCAGCAGGGGATAGGCGATCGCGGCGGCGTGCTCGCCGACGCCGGCGAACGCCTCGCTGCTCCACAGTGCCTGGAATGAGCGGTTGCGCAGAAGCGAGGGCTTCGCCTTCGCCGGCGGCGCCGTTTCCTCTCCGAGGGTCGTGGCCTGGCCCGGAGGGTCATCGAGCGTCACAGTGTTTTCCTTCTTCCGATGGTGCGTCCTGCGGGAGTGCTTCGAGCAGCGCCGCGGCGAGTTCCGGTACGTGCGGCTTCCGGAGCATCGACCAGTGATCGCCGCTCACGGGAAGGACCGTCACCCCGCCCGCGTACAGGCCCCGTATGCTCCGGCGCAGCAGTTCCGCCTCGCGCCGGTCCACCTCGACCTTGAGGACCACCGCCGGGCAGGTGACCGGCCGTGGCCGATAGCGGGAGAGCACGCGGAACTTGTCGAGCAGGAGCCCGCGCAGGGCGGGGTTGCGCCGGGCCTGTGCCCCGACCTGGCCGAGGCCGAGCGCCGCGCTCGCCATGAGGCGCAGATGCCCCAGGACGAACCCGGCGTCGGCGCCGATGGGCCGGCCCGCCCTGCCCGGCGCGTAGGCGTCGAGGCAGACGAGCATGTCGACCTGCTCGCCCCGGGCGGTGAGCTGGAGGGCGATCTCGTGGGCCACCACTGCGCCGAAGGACCATCCGCCGACGGTGTACGGCCCGGTGGGCTGCGCGCGCAGCAGTGCTGCGACGTGGTGGGCGGCGGCGTTGCGGACGGACATCCGCGAGGAGTTGGCGGCCTGCGGTTCCAGACCGAGCACCGGGCGGTCGGTGTCCAGCTGCTCGGCGAGTTCGCGGTAGCTGAGCGCGGATTCGGCGGCGTCGGCCACCAGGAACAGCGGCCTGCCGGTGCCCTCCCGCAGGGTGGCGACACCCACAGGCGACGGCGCCGGAGTGGCGGCGTCCCACTGCTGCTCGGCCAGTTCCAGCAGATGCCCGAAGGTGGGGTCGCGCATGAACTCGGCGGCCGAGACGAGGACTCCGCTCTTGTCCCGCAGCTGGGCCATCAGGTTCAGCACCATCAGCGATTCGCCGCCGAAGGCGAAGAAGTTGTCCGCGGGGGACGCCGAGGACACTCCGAGCGCCCTGCACCACAGCTCCTCCACCTGGGCGCGCGCCGTCGGCCGGCCGCCGGCCGCGGGCGTGCGGCGCTCCCGGCCCGACGCCGGGCGCGGCGGCTCGGTCCGCGGGTCCTGGGCGACGAAGGGGTGTCCCGGCAGAGAGCAGCGGAACGGACGGTCCCCGGTGCCCGCGAGGGTCTCCTCCACGGCGTCGAGGCCGCGCTCCCACAGGGTGCCGAGCGCCCGCAGCAGGCCGCTCTCGCCGTCCTCGGGCCTGCCGAGCATCGGCACGCCCGTGTGGTGGGAGGGGTCCCATTCCTCGCGGAAGCGCAGTGCGCCCAGCATCGTGCTGCCCGGTCCGAGCTCGACGAACGTGTCGCAGTCCGACCCGAGCAGGGTCTGCATGCCGCCGTCCAGCTGAACGGGCCGGCAGACCTGCTCCGCCCAGTACTCGGGACCGCACACGGCGTCCGGGCCGGCCCAGTCGCCGGTGACGTCGGAGACGAGTCGCAGGGCGGGAAGCTGCGTGTGCATGGCCGTGATCAGCTTCGTCAGCCGGTCGGCCACGGGCGCCTGGATGTCGCAGTGGGCGGCCCGGTCGACGTTCAGCACGCGCAGGTCCAGCCCCTTCAGGGCGTCGCCTTCCAGCAGCTCCGTCATCTCGGTCGCCGGGCCGGAGATCGCCACCCCGCCGCGGCTGACCATCGACACCGCCACCCTGCCCTCCGGGGGAATCCGGCGGGCCACCTCTTCCAGGGGCGCGCTGACGGCCACCATCCGGCCGGGCTCGGTGGCGCGGAATCCCTGTGCCCGCTCGTGGACCAGGACCGCCGCGTCCGTCGGTGACCACACCCCGGCGAGGGCTGCGGCCGCGTACTCGCCGACGCTGTTGCCGAACAGCGCGGCGGGCTTGATCCCCCACTCGCCCAGCTGCCGTCCGAGCGCGTAGCCGATCGCGAACAGCCCCACCTGCTGGTGCGCCAGGTCGTTGAACCATTCGGGCGGTACGTCGGTCTCGGTCACGATCGGCGAGAGGTCGAGCCCGTAGGTGCCGCGGACGAACTCGCCGATCTCGTCGAACCGCTCACGGAATTCGGGCAGCAGCCGGTAGGCCGGCGCACCTGCCGCGTGCCGCAGCACACCGTGGCCGGGGAACAGGAAGGCGACCTGCGAGAGGGGCTTGCCCGCGGCGGGCTGCGGCGCGTCGCGCAGCAGCCCGGCGGCCTGGGCCCGGTCCTGCGCGACGATCGCCTGGCGGTGGGCGAAGCGCCGCCGGTCCGCCAACGTGCGAGCGACCCGCGGCAGTTCGAGGGTGCCGTCGGACTCCAGGGGGCCGGCCAGGTCCTGGCGCAGCCGGCCGAGCGCGTCGGGCGACGCCGCGGACAGCGTGAGGACGTGCGGGCCGGGTCCGGCCGTCGGGAGCTCCCGCTCGGGGGCCGCCTGGAGGATGACGTGGGCGTTGGTGCCGCCCACGCCGAAGGCGCTGACCGCTGCCGTGGGCGTCCCGCCGGCCGGCCAGGGCTCGGTCCGCGTGCACACCCGGAACGGTGAGGAGTCCAGGTCCAGCAGCGGGTTGGGGCTGGTGAAGTGGAGCGTCGGCACCAGCTCCCGGCGCTCGATCATCAGCACCGTCTTGATGAAGCCCGCGACGCCGGCGGCCGCGCTGGTGTGGCCGATGTTGCTCTTGACCGCGCCCAGCCACGTCGTGGTGTGGTCCTCGGGCGCCGTCCCGAAGGCATCGGTCAGCGCGGCCACCTCCACGGGGTCGCCCATCGGGGTCGCCGTGCCGTGGCACTCCACGTAGTCGATCTCCCACGGCGAGACGCCGGAGACCTTGTGCGCGTGCCGGATCACTTCGCTCTGGCCGGGGATGGAGGGGGCGGTGAAGCCGAGCTTGTCCGCCCCGTCGTTGTTGAGCGCCGAGCCGCGGACGACCGCCGCGATCCGGTCGCCGTCCCGCAGGGCGTCCGCCAGGCGCTTGAGAACGACGACCCCGACGCCCTCACTGGGGATGGTGCCGCCCGCCTGCGCGTCGAAGGGACGGCAGTGGCCGTCCGGGGAGAGCACGCTGCCCTGCTCGTGGAGGTAGCCCCACTCCCCCAGGGGCGACACGGCGACACCGCCCGCGAGAGCCGCGTCGCACTCGCCGCCGAGCAGCGCCTGGGTGGCCATGTGGATCGCGGTGAGGGAGGTGGAGCAGGCGGTCTGCACGGTGACCGCAGGGCCCCGCAGCCCGAGCTTGTACGCCACCCTCGTGGCCACGAAGTCCTTCTCGTGGCTGACGACGCGCACCAGCGGGGTCACGTCGTCCCCCGCGTCCAGCAGGGTCCGGTCGGATCCGGCGTACACACCGACCCGCCCCGGGAACCTGCCGGGGTCGAGCCCCGCGTCGTCGATGGCGGTCGAGGCGCATTCGAGGAAGACGCGCTGCTGCGGATCGATGTTCGCGGCGTCCGCCCGGTTGTACCGGAAGAACGGCCAGTCGAAGTTCTGCGCCCCGTCCAGGACCCCCTTGGCCGGTACGAACTCCGGGCGCCGTACGAGATCGGGGTCCGCGCCCTTCGCGACGAGGTCGTCGATGTCGAAACGGGTGATCCCCTCGACGCCGCCGCGCAGCAGCTCCCAGAACTCCCGCACATCGGCCGCACCGGGGTACCGGCACGCCATTCCGACGACGGCGATCGCATGCTCCGTGCCCATCTCCGCGCTCCCCCTGCCCTTCACCGGGCCGCTCACTTGTTCCGGGCCTTCTCGACCACCCGCAGGACGCCGGCCGGAGTGGGCGTCAGCAGGATGTCGCGCAGCTTCAGCGTCACGCCCAGCCGCTCCTTCACCAGCCGGATCAACTGCACGGCGCCCAGCGAGGTACCGCCGCTCGCGAAGAAGTCGGTGTCGTCGTCGATCCGCTGGGCGGCGTCGCCCGAGCGGCTGCCCGTGCGCTCGATCGCCTCCGTGAAGAGGGCGCGGATGGCCGCCGTCACGTCGTCGTCGGCCGCCGCCGGTGCGGCTGCCGCGGCGGCGGGGGCGGACTGTCCCGCGGGAGCGGCCACCGCGGCGAGTGCCTTGCGGTCGACCTTTCCGTTGGGCGTCACCGGGATGCTGTCCACGAGCGCCCAGAGCGTGGGCACCATGTAGGAAGGCAGCGTGCCCGCGAGCCGGTCGCGCAGCTCGCCCGTGCCGAGTTCCGCGCCCGGGGCCGGGACGACGGCCGCGACCAGCCGCTTCTCCGCGCTGTTGTCACCGGTGACGACGACCACCGAGTCCTGCACCGTGGGGTGGGCCTTCAACGCGTCGCTGATCGCGCTGAGTTCGATGCGGTAGCCGCGGAGTTTGACCTGATCGTCGGAGCGTCCCAGGTAGGCCAGTCGGCCCCGGGTGTCGAGTCGTACGACATCGCCGGTGCGGTACAGCCGCTCCTGGACGTCGGGAGAGAAGTGCCCGAAACACCGGGCGGTCTCCGCCTCGTCCCCCACATAGCCGTCGGCCAGTCCCTCACCGCCCGTGTACAGTCCGCCGACCGCACCGGGCGGGACCTGCCGCCCGCGGTCGTCGAGTACGTACACACGCGTGCCCGGGACGGGCGTGCCGATCGGCAGCGGCCCGGAGATGTCCTCCGGCCGGCGCACCGTGTGGGTGGCGGTGAAGGTGGTGTTCTCGGTCGGTCCGTAGCCGTTGGTGATGACCAGCTCGGGGTGGCGGGCCAGGGCTCGCGCGGCGTGGTCGTGCGGGACGACGTCACCGCCCGTCAGCAGCTGCTTCAGCCCGCCGAGGGAGTCCGGGGCGAACTCCTCGACCAGGCGGAAGAGGCCCGCGGTCAGCCAGGCGACCGTCACCTCGCGCTCCAGCAGGAAGGCGCCCAGCTCGGTCGGGGAAGGAAGCGCCGACGCCGGGTACACCTCCAGCGTGGCGCCGGTCAGCAGCGCTCCCCACAGTTCGAGGGTGGAGGCGTCGAAGGCCAGCGGCGACAGCCGGAGCATGACCTCGCCGGGCCCGGTCCGTACGTAACCGGCCTCGTGGACCAGCCGGATGACGGCGCGGTGCGGAATGCTGACGCCCTTGGGTTCGCCGGTGGAGCCGGAGGTGAAGGCCACGTACGCCTGCCGAGCCGGGTCCGTCTTGGGCAGCTCCGCGGGCTCGTCGCCGGAGGGTGCCCAGGAGGTGTCCCAGGTCCTGACGAGAGCGACGCGCCGGAGCCCTTCGTGGCCGGCCGCCTCGGGCGCGACCAGTGCCGCGGCCGGTGCGGCCTTGGCCACGATCAGCTCGGTGTGCGCGGCGGGCAGGCTCAGGTCCACGCCGACGTACGCTGCGCCGGCCGTCAGGGTGCCCAGGACCGCCACCGCCTCGGCGACGGAACGCTCGACCCCGATGAGGACCGTGTCACCGGATCCGACGCCCGCCTCGCGCAGCAGCCGCGCCTGCTCGGCGACGGCCGATGCCATTTGCGAGTAGGTCAGTTCGACCGTTCCCTCGCGGACCGCCACCGCGTCGGGGAACCTTCGGGCCGTCTCCCTGAACAGGTCGTCCACGGACGTGGTGGGAAACTCCTCGCGGACCACGTTGATCGCCGCGAGCTGTGCCCGGCGCTCGTCGGAGAGGCAGCGCACGTCCTCCAACGCCAGTTCCTCTGCGGCCAGTTGCTCGGTCGCGGCTCGGAAGTCGGCGATGAATCCGTCGACCTCGGCCTGGTTCCACACCGAGGTCGCGTACTCGACGTGCCCGGCCAGCGAGGGCTCCGACCGGCCGACCAGAAGGGTCAGGTCGAACTGCGCTCCGCCGCCGTGGCCCTCCTCGACCCGGACGTCCAGCGTCCGCGTCGTCAGACGACTCGGCACGAGCTGGTCGTGCATGCCGAAGCACACCTGGACCAGTGGGTGGCAGCCGACACTCCGCTCCAGACCGAGACGGGCGACCAGCTCCTCGAAGGGCAGGTGCCCGGCGTCGATGCTCAGCGTCAGGGACCGCTGTACCGAGCGGAGGTAGTCCGCCGTCGTCGACTCGTCGTCCACGTCGATCCGGACGGGTACGAGGTTGCCCGCGACCCCGACGAGACGCTCCAGCTCGGCGGTCCCGCGCCCCAGCAGCGGCACACCGATGAGCAGGCTGCGGGCGCCGGTGGTCCGGCTCAGCGTCAGGCCGAAGGCCCCGAGCAGCAGGGCGAACGGGGTGATGCCGAGTTCCCGGGCGCGGGCGGCGACCTTGGCGCTCGCGGCACCGCCGAGGTCGAGCGGGACTCGGTCTCCCGCCGCGTCCTGGACGGGGGGCCGCTGACCGTCGGCGGGCAGATCGAGCACCGTGGGGACACCGGCCAGGTGACCGGACCAGAATTCGGCGTCGCGGTCCCACACACCGCCGGCCCGCTGCTCCTCCTGGCTGCGGATGAGCGCGCTCAGGGAGACGCCGGGGCCGAGGCCGGCGGGCGCGCCGCCGTTCAGCTCTTCGTAGTGGGCGAAGATCTCCTTGAGGGTCAGACCCACCGACCAGCCGTCCAGCACCATGTGATGCGCCGTCAGCACCACGGCCTGCCGCCCCGACGGTTGCGCGAAGTGCAGAAACCTTACGGCGGGTTCGGCCTTGAGGTCGAAGGGGCGGCGCGACTCCTCGCCGGTGATCCGCCGTACGTACTCCTCGAAGCCGTCCGGCGCGCCGTCGTGCGTGAAGCTGCTGAACTCGGGGGTGTGCTCGTCGAGAACCTCGCGTACGACACCGTTGTCACCCTCGGTGAAGACGGTGCGCAGCCCCTCGTTCCGTGCGACGGTCGCGCCGACCGCCGCGCGGAAGGTGCCGAGGTCCAGCTCTCCCTCGTCGACGAACGCGGTGAAGACCAGGTTGTACGGGGAGCCGCCGGTGATGCTCTCGATGAGCCACATACCGCGCTGCGTGTGCGAGAGACCGTTCAGATCCTGCTCCGCCGGGGCGCCGGTCCCGGCGGCCGGGGCCGCGGGTGCGGCTTCCGCCTGGCCGAGGGCGGTGGTCAGTGGCTCGCCCCCCAGCAGGGCCTTCAGCGGTAATTTCAGGCCGAGCCGTTCCTGGGCCATCGCGTCCAGACGCATGGCGCGGAGCGAGTCCCCGCCCAGCTCGATGAAGCTCTGCGTCGAGAAACTCGCGGTGTCCACATCCGTGCCCAGAACGGCGGAGGCAAGATCTTCAAGCGTCATTGGTCAATCTCCAAAGAGGACGGTGCGGTAGCCGTGACCCGGGGGACGCAGCCGGGTCAGTCCTGGCCGCCGGCCCGCGCGGCGCCGAGCAGGCGGTCGCGGGCGCTGCCGGTGGAACCGGACGCGGTGCCCCCGGCAGCGGCGGAGAGCAACTCGGCGTGCCCGCGCACCGTTCCCGCGCGGAAGAGGTCCATCGTCTTGATGACGCGGCCCGAAGCCTGCGTCATGCGCTCGACGAGGACGATCAGCAGCAGCGAGTCGCCACCCACATCGAAGAAGCTGACGTCGTCGGCAACATCATCGATCTTGAGGATTTCCTGCCACAGCGAGCGCACGAGTGCGATGCGTGCCTCGGGGGTGGAGAGGTCTGCTTCGGCGGCGGACGGTTCGGTCACGGTTTCCTCCAGGGAATGAGAAAGGGCAACAGCGCTGCGCCGCAGATCGGTTAGGAATTCCGAAACGGCGTCACGGGGGTACAGGGCCTTGATGAAGTCGGCGGAGAGCTCCAGCCGGTTACGGCCGGACTCCTCGTTCAGCCGGACGAACAGACCGAGGTCGTATTTCATGTGCAGTGAGGGCAGCGGCTGGAGCCGGCCCACCACACCCGGGGCGAGCGCCATGTCCTTGGGGACCTCGGCCATATTGACGAGCACTGCCGACAGGGGCGGCCAGATGACGTCACGCTCCGGCCGGAGCGCGGCGGTCACCGCGTCCAACGGCACATCACCGTCGATGAACGCTTCCATTGCCCCGAAGCGTGCGTTCCGCAGGAGTTCGCGCCATGTCGTGGTGTCGTCCAGCGTCACCCGGATCATGACGGTATTCATGAACATGCCGATTGCCTCGGCAATGGCGGGGTCGCCCCGCCCCGGCCAGCCGAAGGCGAAGAGGAAGTCCCGCTGGCTGCCGGTCCTTGCGAGTGTCCCGGCCAGCAGTGCGACCCCGGCCATGAAAGGCGTGCAGCCTTCTTCTCCGGCGGCCGCCAGGAGGGCCTCGGTGAGATCCTCGTCGAATTGTGTGGAGAGGGTGTCTCCCGCAAGGGAGGTGTCGTCGGTGTCCCGCCGGAACGGCACCTCGACCTCGATCGGTGCGCCGCCGAGGCGTTCGACGACGTCCGGCAGCCGCTCGTCCAGGGCGTCCGCCCCGAGCATGGTGATCACATCACTGGGGTGCGGCGGCGAGCTGAGCCGGGGTTCGGAACCCGCCGCCAACGCCCGGTACACCTCGGCGATCTCGGCGATGATCAGGCTGCGCGACCAGCCGTCGCAGACGATGTGATGCACGGTGAGGACGAGCAGCGTGGTCTCGGTGTCGACCCGGATCACCTCCGCCCGGACCGGCGGCTCGCTCCCGAGATCGAAGGGCGCGTAGCACAGCACGTCGACCAGCCGGGTCAGCTCCTGCTCCGACCAGCCCTCGGCCGCCGCGTCGATGAATCCGGCTTCGGCCGGCTCGCCATCGGTGCGGTACTCGATCCGCCGGTGCTGGATGTCCAGCCGGAATCGGGAGCGCAGCGCCGGATGCCGGTCGAGCACCCGTTGAATGGACGAGACGAATAACCGGTGATCGAGGGGACCCTTGAATTCCACGACGGCCGGGATGAGGCTCGTGGGGCGGAGTTGTTCGACCTGGTCGAGTACCCACAGCCCCTTCTGGGCCGGATTTGCTTCGTACCACACCGTGCCGGACGGGTTGTGTGCAGACACTGCGGAACCTTTCGAAGCACCCGGCTCGGTCATGTGCGGCGGCGCGCCGTGATGGGCACGTGCTTGTAACCGGACGCGAAGTTCGAGATCAGCCGTTCCGGCTTGCCGGCGGGCCGGAAATCCTCATAGCGGCCGAGCAGTTCCTCGAAGAGGATGCCGATGGTGACCCTCGCGACGCTGTGCCCCACGCAGTAGTGCGGCCCGATTCCGAAAGCCAGATGCTTGTTGGGCTTTCGGCGGATGTCGAAGGTGTGGCTGTTCTCGAAGACCTCTTCGTCGCGGTTGGCCGCGCCGAGCCATGCCACGACCGCCTCCCCGGCGGCAATCCTCGTGCCCCGCACCTCGGTGTCCCGAGTGGCATAGCGCAGCACGTGGTTGACCGGCGAGGCCCAGCGCAGCGCCTCTTCGTAGGCGGTGCCGTTGACCTCGGGATGCGCCGCCCAGTCCGCCAGCACATCGGTCCCGGTGAATTCGGCCATCACAAAGGTGGGAGCGTGCGGCGTGGTGACGTTGGCGCCGAGCAGCAGGCTGTAGCAGTTCGCCACGATCTCGCTGGCGGACATGAGCCGGCCCTCGAAGCGTGTGGAGATCAGCACGCTGAGCAGATCGTCGCCGAGGTTGTCACGGCGGTGGCGCATGAGGTCCTGGAAGTAGCCGAAGAGCTCCCGGTGGGCCGACTGGAGCGTGGCCTCCTTGCCGCCCTCGTCCTGGAATTCGGGGTCGTCGGCGGCGATGCACACGGTGGTGAGCCGGCTGAGCCAGGCCCAGTCCACCTCCGGCAGCCCCATCATCGTGCCGGTGACCGACATGGGCAGCCCCAGCATGGCGGTGCCGAAGTCGTATACCCCGCCGTCACCTAATGGTTCGAGCAGGTCGAGCACTTTGGGCCGGATCATCTCCCGTTGCCGGTCCACGGCCTTGACGGCCAGGGCCTTCTTCAACCGCGCCTGCCGCTCGGTGTGCCGCGGCGGGTCCGTGACGGCGAGCTGCTGGCCGCCGGCCGGATCGTCGGTTCCGAGGAGGTCGAGCAGTGTGCCCCGCTCGGAGGTGAAGGTGGCGGTGTCGCGCAGGACCAGATCCGTGTCGGCGAACTTCACAACCGACCAGAAACCGCGTGTTTCATCCACCTGGTGCCAGCTGAGGCCGTCCATCTCGCGCATCTGACGCCAGATTTCGTGCGCGTTGCCATCGCTGTACAAGTTCGGGTCGATGAGATCAGCTGATCCCGCATCAACGGGACATCCGGACATCCGAGTTTGTTGAATAGAGATGACCGAATCCTTTCATTGATGCATCACGAAAACAGTTGACGCGAGCAGTCGAATCGAATCGCGGCTGTCAAGTACTCCGAGTTCCCATGGAACTCGCCCGCAAGGCGTCGCGTCAATGAACAGCAAATGAAATGGACTAACTCCTGCGGGCTCTCGCATCCTCCGTGACGCAAACCCACCCGCCCAAGTTCGAAGCGATCCAAACACGCCTTATGAACGAGTGTCAACAGCGAATTTCCATGCCTCCATTCCATCGGTATGTCGCATTTCAACCGCTCTGTATGCAACGATCAGTCACGATTCGGCCAGTTCGCGGCGAGCGCTGATCCCCCGGGTTCGAGGCTTTCAAACACCGCCACCGAAGTAATAATGAACTTCATTTATTGCATCGGAATTCAGTCAATTACTCGGCATGATTCGGTCACCTCGTGACGCCACACTTGCGCCGGCCGACCGGCCCTCGGCCCGGGTCGCCGAGGAGGTCACGTCATGGCTTGGGAGCGCTCTGAGGTGCCGTCGGCAGGTCGCAGGCGCTTCTCGCCACCCGGGTACTTTTCGGCCACGGGGTAGCGCACGGCGAGCCCCATGGTGTTCAACCTTCAATTGCCCATTGTCCGAGCAGAGGCCGTGTGTATGATCTTGCATTCGAACGCGGCCCCCACAGCGCCCTGGCCTCCCTCGGCGCCCGCTCCGGACTCCTCCTGCGTGGGGCGCGTTTCCAGCGCCATGCGATCCCCATTCCTCTCCGTAACGAGACAGTCAGGGAGTCATGACCATGCGTTATCGCACACTCGGCGGCACAGGCATCGAAGTGAGCGCCTACTGCCTGGGCACCATGAACTTCGGCCTCGCGGGAAACCCGGACCACGACGACTGCACCCGGATCATCCACACCGCCCTCGACCAGGGAATCAACTTCGTCGACACGGCGGACATGTACTCGGCCGGCGAGTCCGAGACGATCGTGGGCAAGGCGCTCAAGGGCCGGCGCGACGACGTCGTACTCGCCAGCAAGCTGCACTTCCAGATGGGCGAGGGCCGCAATCGCAGCGGCAACTCGCGGCGCTGGATCGTCCAGGCGGTCGAGGAGAGCCTCGCACGGCTGAACACCGACCGGATCGACCTCTACCAGGTGCACCGCCCGGACTACACGACCGATATAGAGGAGACCCTCGGCGCCCTCACCGACCTGGTACAGCAGGGAAAGATACGGGCCTTCGGCTGCTCGGCCTTCCCCGTGGAGGACATCGTCGAGTCGCACCATGTGTCCGAGCGCCGGGGCCTGCAGCGCTTCCGTACCGAACAGCCCCCGTACTCCATGCTCGCGCGGGGCATCGAGCGCGCCGTCCTCCCCGCCTGTCAGCGCTACCGGATGGGCGTGCTGACCTGGAGTCCGCTGGCCTTCGGCTTCCTGTCCGGCCAGTACCGCCTGGGACAGGACATCGACCTCACGAAGGGCCGCCCGGCAGCCGTTCCGTCCCGCTTCGATCCCTCAATTCCTGCCAACCAGGCCAAACTTGAGGCCGTCGAGCAGTTCATCGACCTGGCGTCCGACCTCGGCTGCACCCTGCCCGAGCTCGCCCTGGCCTTCGTCACGACGCACCCCGCCGTCACCTCGGCGATCATCGGCCCGCGGACCATGAAGCAGCTGGAGGACGCGGTGAAGGGCGCCTCGGTCACCCTCGACGAGGCGGCGCTCGACCGTATCGACGAGATCGTCCCGCCAGGGACCAACCTGTACGACCCCATCGCCTCCTGGCCGCCGCCGGCGGTGGCCGATTCCGCACTCCGGCGTCGCCCACTCGCGGATCGGTCTGCTGGATAAGCAATAAACTTGACACACTCTTGGCATCTTGGCGCCCGTTCGATGAATAGGGAGCCATCTTCCGTGCATTATCAATAGCCCGCACGGAAGGAACATGCCGGCCACCCATTGACACCCAGGCGCGTACCGGGCAAGGATTTCTTCGAGGTCCTTGCCGGCGTCCTCGACTCCGGTACAAGCCTCTTCTGCGACCCCGACGGCCCGTTCCTCTTCGCCGTCATCCTCCGGGGGTCCCCATTCGTCATCGCCTGGTGGCTGCTTCATATTCCTGGCCGTTCCCGCCGCGACGGGTCCCAAGGCGACGGAGCTACTTTGAGGAGACTCCCGTGAGCAAGGTTCACGAGACATCGGAGCAAAGCACCGCGCCCGGCGACGGGATGGCCAGGATGGAGACGTACGAGCGCCCGGTCACCCGCGCCTCGCTCCGTCCCCAGCGCGTGTCCGAGCACAGCCCCGACGGCCCCGGTCGCGAGAGCAACGACCCGATCTGGCAAGGTCTTTGATCGCCCATCAGTGAGTGGCTCGTCCGTCGACCGGGCATCCATGGCACGGGCGTGGCAGATCCCACGCAAGGCCACAGGGCCGCTTCACCTCCCCCTTCGCGTCACCATCGAGGAGATATTGCAGTGGCTGTCCAGGATGAACTCTTGGAGACCGCCGAAGTCGCCGTGGTCGACCCGTTCTCGCTGTACCGGATCGCCGTGGGCCACACACCGGACGGCACGGCCGTGGGCGACGCGGCACGAGCGGGGACGATCCGCCTCATCACGCCGGCCGTGGCATTCGCCGTCGCCTGCAGCATGCGTACGTGCTGGGACGAGGAGTGCGCACGCGATCACCGGGACGGCACGGGCGTACCGGTCCGAAAGTTCCAGGAGAGCGGGGGAGTTGAGATCGTCGACCTCACTCCCGCGGAGACGGTTTCCGCCGGGCAGCTGTACGCCGGATACCTCGACCGCCGCGTGACGGGCGCCGAGGTCCTGGCCGCCTGCCACTCCGCGCTGGTCGCCAAGAGGTGGGGTGCACCGCTCATTTCGGCGACGAGGGCGTCCTACTGCTACTCCGCCCTCGACAACTTGGATACGAGTATTCGTATCGGCCTGATCTGACGTCAGTACAGCTCCCGTCACACCGAACGAGGAATAGCAGAGTGACATACTTAATCGCTCAGCCCTGCGCCGACGTCAAGGACAAGGCCTGCGTCGAGGAGTGCCCGGTCGACTGCATCTACGAGGGCGAGCGCTCCCTCTACATTCATCCGGACGAGTGCGTCGACTGCGGCGCCTGCGAACCGGTCTGCCCGGTCGAGGCGATCTTCTACGAGGACGACGCGCCGGAGGAATGGCAGGACTATCGCCAGGCGAATGTCGAATTCTTCGACGAGCTCGGCTCTCCCGGCGGCGCCTCGAAACTGGGCATGATCGAGCGGGACCATCCCCTCATCGCCGCGCTTCCTCTGCAAACGCGCGTCTGACAAGGAGACGGACCATGCCCGATCCTTCCCGTTGGTTCAAACGCCTCGGTCCGTCCGGCCACGAGCGGGCCCGTACACCGCAAGTGGTCTGCTTCCCCCATTCCGGAGGTTCCGCGAGCGTCTACCGGCCGCTGGGATCCGAGCTCGCCGGCGACATGCAGGCCGTCGCCGTGCAGTACCCGGGGCGCCAGGATCGGCACGACGAACCCGTCATCACGGATCTCCACGAACTGGCCGACCGCATCGCCGATGCCTTCCGGCAGGCCGCCGCCGACGTGCCGACCGTCTTCTTCGGGCACAGCATGGGCGCGATCCTCGCCTACGAGGTGGCCCTGCGGCTCGGTGACGAGGGCCCTCTCTCCCTGGTCGCATCGGGCCGTCCGGCGCCCTCGCGGGTGCGACTGACGACCTCGTACCTGCTCGACGACACGGCACTTGCGAAGCAGGTGTCCTGGCTCGGCGGTACGGCCACCGAGCTGCTGGAGCACCCGGAGATGCGCGCGCTGCTGCTGCCGTTGATCCGCGGCGACTACCAAGCCAGCGAGACCTACCGCCCCCGAGGTGACGAGCCGCTGAACTGCCCCGTGCTCGCGCTGGGCGGTGACGCCGACCCGGTGGCGTCACTCGACGACATCGGGGCCTGGTCGGGTCACACCACCGGCCCGTTTCGCCTGGAGACCCTCAGCGGTGGCCACTTCTACCTCCAGGACAACTGGCCGGCGGTCGCGGACCTCATCCGCTCCGCAGCCCTCGTTCCGGAACGCTGAGCGCGCTTTCTCACCTCGCCGGGTGCCGCCGCGCCGGGCCGCCGCACCGGTCGCCGCCGTGGCGGCACCGGCCGACGGATCCCGGCCGTCCGGGGAGCTGAGGCAGCTCCCCGGAGCGGTCATCGCGAAGCCGGGCGGGTGCTAACGCCAACGCCCCCGCTTCGCCTCCATGGCGGCCTTGCCCTGCACCTTCTTACGCTTCCAGTCCTTGCGCAGCTCGGCCTGCACCCGCACATCGGTCTTGGCGACGATCCACTGGTTCTCCCGCATGAGCTTGCGGTAGCTCTCCAGCCGCCGCTCGGCCAGCTCCCCGGAGTCGATCGCGGCAAGCACCGCGCACCCCGGCTCGCTTTCGTGCGCGCAGTCGTGGAAGCGGCAGCGCCCTGCCAGCTCCTCGATCTCCGAGAACACCTGCCCGACGCCGCTTTCGGCATCGTAGAGGCCGACGCCACGGAGCCCGGGGGTGTCGATCAGGACGCCCCCGCCCGGCAGAACGAGCAGGTTGCGCGTGGTCGTCGTGTGGCGGCCCTTGCCGTCCACGTCGCGGATGGCCTGGACGTCCATGACGTCCTGCCCGGCCAGCGCGTTCGCGAGTGTCGACTTGCCCGCTCCGGACTGCCCGAGCAGCACCGATGTCCCCCCGGAGGCGATTGCGGCAAGGACGTCGAGTCCGTCCCCGGTCTGCGCACTGACCGGCAGCGCCGGCACCCCGGGCGCCGCGGTCTCCACGTCCTCCAGGAGATGCGACAGCGTCACCGCGTCCGGTACGAGATCCGCCTTGGTCAGCACGACGAGCGGCCGCACCCCCGACTCCCGGGAGTCGGTCGTACCGTGCAGCAGCGCCTCACCGTCCGAGCAGGACATGGCGAGCGCCAGGAACCGCTCGATCCGCGCGAGGTCGAGTTCGGCCGCGAGCGACACGCAGATGATGACGTGATCGATGTTCGTGGCCAGCACCTGGCCCTTGGAATGCTTGGACGACGCCGACCGCACGAACGCGGTGCGCCGCGGCAGCAGCGTCCGTACGTACCGCCGGTCGCTGTCCTCGGGATCGACCGCGACCCAGTCCCCCGTGCACACGGCCAGCATCGGATCCCGGGGAGCGACGTACTCGGTGTCGGCACGCACCGCGCCGCACGGCGTGACGACGTCGCAGAGTCCGCGGTCGACGCGTAGGACACGGCCGGGCAGCAGGCCCTGCTCGGCGTAGGGGGCGAACTCGGCTTCCCAGCTCTCGTCCCAGCCATAGGAGGCGAGAGGGTGCGGCGAGGGGGAGGAAGACGAGGGAGAAGAGAGAATCAAGAGAAACCCTTCACAAGGGCGGCTCCGGCGGCGCGCTCACAGGCGCGCAAGGAATGCAGTGGTCAGCCGGACACCGCGGAGGTGGAGCGAACGAACGTCTGGTTGCGGGCAACGCCCTGCACAGAGACCGCCATCGGTCACACCTCCCGTTCTCATACGACTGCCCGCGGCAGCCGACAGCCACCGCAGCAAACACCCTCACACTAACGACAGCCGAGGGCGGATGCCAACCGATTTACGAGGTGACTGCCGATCATGAAAGCAGCACCCGCCACGAGTTGGCGATCCATGCCCGGCCCGGCCTGGAAACCCCGGCACGTGACTACGTGTCGCCGGCGCCGCGCTTTTGGAGTTCGTCCTCCACGGCGCGGAGCTTCTCGCGCCAATCGCGGGCGGCCTTGGGGTTGCGGCCCGCGCGCCGCGCCACGGCGTCCTGGGCGCGCCGTGCCGCAAAGGATCTGCGCTCGCGCAGCTGCTCGACGGTGAGCCCACCGAGATCCGCCGTCCAGTTGTCGTAGAGCTTCCAGCGCGTCATGGCTCCAGAGTGCCGCCGAACACGATCCGTCCGCCCGGCATTTTCCGGCCGGGCGCCGCGAGGCACCGGGCTCGGGCTCCGGTGCCGCCCTGGATGACACGCCGCCACCTGGAGCACGGTACCCCGTTCCGGGCAGTATGTCGGATATTCCTGACACATGATCCCCACACGCGCCCGACGGTTGTGTTCTGTCGCCGCTCTCGCTCTGGCCGCCGTTCTCGGCCCGGTCACCGCCGCTCCGGCCGCCACGACTCCCGTCGAGATGCCCGATCCGCCTTCCGCGGATGTCGCCCGCTCCGAGCTCGCGGACCTGACCGTCGAGCCACCGCACTCCATGGACGGCTACTCGCGGGCGAAGTTCCCGCACTGGATCCAGCAGGGCAACTCCTGCGACACCCGGGAGACCGTGCTGAAGCGGGACGGTCAGAACGTCACGCGGGACGCCCAGTGCCGGGCCGTTTCCGGTACCTGGCTCAGCCATTACGACAACCGCACACTGACAGCGGCGTCGCAGGTGGACATCGACCACATGGTGCCGCTGGCCAACGCGTGGCGGTCGGGGGCGGACGGCTGGACGACGGCCCGGCGCACGGAGTTCGCCAACGATCTGCAGCACGCGCAGCTCATCGCCGTGTCCGCCGGCTCCAACAGGAGCAAGGGCGATCAGTCGCCCGACCAGTGGAGTCCGCCGAACCACGACTACTGGTGCACCTACGCACGGGCCTGGACGGACGTCAAGCACCTCTACGACCTGTCGGTGACGCGGCCGGAGGCGGACAAGCTCGTCACGATGCTCGACACCTGCGCCTGATGCCCGAAGCACCCAGGCGATGTGTCGGCACGGCGACGGCCGGCCCGGGCGGAGCGATGACCGACGAGGTCGGCGTCATCACGGGCGACCTCACCCTCTCCACCGTCCTCGGGCCCGACGGCCTGGCGACGGTGCACATCCAGTACACCGGCGCCGAGGAGTGGTACACGCTCACCGGCAGCCCGGCTCCCGTGGAGCCGGGCGGGCTGGAAACGCTGCACGCCGCCGCTCTGCACGCCGTACGCCAGGGGAGCGAGGCCGTCGTTCCCGCACCCGGTCGACGGTGAAAGAGGGGCGGCGGTCAGGAGATTTCAACCTGTCCAGTGCCGGCCGTACAGGTCCTTTGCCTCACTGAAGTTGTCGATGACGTTTTGCTCCACGGCCTTTTCCGGTGGGCTGAACGATTCACCGCCACGGGACCACATGAGGTGGACCAGCGCATAGGTCGACAGGAAAAGGTAGTGCGGGTGCGTGTACGTCCTGAGGGTCGCCGTACTGCTGTAGAAGGGTGAAAACGCTTCGCCGTGCGTGCGCTCGTTCCTCGCGGTGTAGAGAAGGCCGCTCATGAGAATGCGCAGGCGCGCCTTCTCCGGAAGCGTCACCTCGGTTCCGTCGATGCTCAGGGTTTCACCGGCCAGCGCACGGCGGAGCAGCATGGCGCCTTTTCGATTGGTGTCCAGGTCGGCGGCGGGAAGGTACTTCCCTTCGACGAGCACGAGAAAGTCCCTGATTCTCTCGCCGGTCGCGTCATTGCGGTCGTTGCCCGGTGTCAGCCTTCCTCTGATCTTGTTCCAGTTCTCGCCCGACACCTGCGTGACGATCTTCTTGAAGAGGTACTCGCAGGTCTGGCCGGGGAGCTCGCCGAGGAGGCTGTCCAGGACCGC
This sequence comes from Streptomyces sp. Pv4-95, assembly GCF_045782725.1. Lineage (NCBI taxonomy): Bacteria > Bacillati > Actinomycetota > Actinomycetes > Kitasatosporales > Streptomycetaceae > Streptomyces > Streptomyces sp. Pv4-95. The sequence goes on along the minus strand of NZ_CP127172.1, from coordinate 4,776,083 downwards.
TCCGTCCAGCGCGACATGCTCACTCAGGTACTTCAGGGCCTCGGTGATGTTGCGCGGCTTTCCCGAGAGCTTCCTGGCCGTCCTGGTGGCCGTCGATTCGAATACTTTCCAGGTCGAGTCGAAAGCGATGTCGGGACGGTTGGGCAGCGCGTCGTAGGCTTCCAGCAGGTAGGAGATCTGGGTGTTGTACCAGGTGTCGTCGGAGTAGCTGAGACTCACCGGCCTGAAGAGCCGGGCTCCCGTTCCGTCCAGACGCTCCCGGAATTGTTCCTCGATGGGCAGCCGCCGGCGTTCCGCCAATACTCCGGCGCGGCTCCACTCCTCGATGATGCGAATTCTCTCGTATCGGTGGTGCGACCTGTCCCGCAGCATGCGTGGCCCATTCCCCCCGTTTCGACCCCCGGATCCCGGCCCCCCGGCCAATGGATCCCCTGGCCGGGATTCTAATGCCGACGGCCGCGAGCGTGTCAGCGCTTTGAAAGAAAAGCGGAAGATCCGCGGCCGGGGTCCGCCGGTCACGGCCGATCGGGGGCGGCGGCAAAGGCGGGTTGATGCGGCGTCAGGCATTCTCCGCCAGCCATCGCCGTCCCGTGTCGAGGTGCCGCATGAACAGCGGTGAGTCGCGCAGCAGTTCGGCGAGGGTCTCCAGGACCGTGACGAGGCGGTCGGACGGGAGGGAGCGGGCGGTGAGAAAGGACGTGGCGAAGGAGAGGAAGTCGGTGAACAGCTGGGTGTCGTCGACGAACACGGCAGCGGCGAGGGAGTCCAGCAGATGGCTCAGGTTGGCGGTGGTGGCGTCGTACTCCTGGTCGGTGGGGTCGCGGAGCACGGGGTGGCGCGCGTGCAGCCGGGCGACGACGCGGTGCAAGAGCTCGGAGCGGCGGCGGACGAACTGGGCGTACGCCTCGGCGCACTCGGGCGCGATCGAGGGCCGGCCGGTCAGCGGCGGGGGCCACCGGCGGCGGAGCAGCCCGTCGGCCTCGGGGGCGTCGGCGGCGTAGAGGTCCGCTCCCAGGGTGCGGGCCCAGGCGCCGTCGGGACCGAAACCGGCACCGCCCGCGAGGACGGGGACGCCGACCGGCCGACATGCCTGGATCAGGCGGTACGCGAGCGGGAGGCGCATCGGGAGGGTGCACGACAGGGCCACCAGATCGGGTCCGGTCTGGTGGAGTTCGGAGACCAGCCGGGCCTCGGGGACGTGACCGCCGAGGAACCGGACGTCATGGCCGCGCAGCCGGAGGACTTCGGACAGGATCCGGGCGGGCAGGACGTGCCATTCGCCGTCGCTGCAGGCGACCAGTACACCGCCCGCCGTTCCATGGGCGCGAGGGCTGTCGGGCTCGGCGGCGGTGACGGCGCTCACCGCCGCGATCGCCTGTTCGCTGACGTGGGTGGCGGCGTGCTCCTGGGCCACGGTCCATTCGCCGGAGGCCCAGCGGGCGCCGACCGCCACCTGCGCGGGCCCCACCAGGTCGAGCAGCACGTCCTCGGCGCGCACACCTTCTTCCACCAGGCGCACGGCCAGACCGGCCGCGGCGGCCTCGTCGCCGCGCATCACGTGGCGGTCGAAGGCGGCTCGGTCGTCATCGGTGATCGCGGGGCTCACGGGACGTCCTGTGCCGGGTGGGGCCGTGGCGGGGCCTGGAGGGCCAGTACGGCGATGTCGTCGTGGGGGCGGCCGCCCAGCCACTGGGCGGTGAGGAGCTCGACCCGCTCGGCGACCGCGCCGGCCGGCATGCCCTGGCACTCGGCCAGGGCACGGGCCAGCCGTTCGTCGCCGTACAGCGCGTGGCCGCTCGGTCCGCCGCGGGCCTCGGTGACGCCGTCGCTGTAGAGCAGCATCAGCTCCCCCGGGGCGAGCCGGGAGGTGGTCAGGTCGAAGGACGGGTCGGGCAGGATGCCGACCACGGTGCCGTCGATCGCGACCTCTTCGACGAGGCCGTCGCGGCGCAGGATCAGCGGGGGAAGGTGCCCGCCGCCCGCGGTCACCACCGTCAGGCCGTGGTCCGGGGCGGGGCGGGCGGTGCCCGTGACGAGTGTCGTGAAGCGGCTGTCGTCGCCGAGGAGTACGTCGTTGAGCAGGTGGAGGTCCCGTACGGGGGCGGTGTCGGTCAGTGCGAGAGTGCGCAGGCTCTGCTGGACCAGGCCGGCGAGCACCGCGGCCTCCGCACCCTTGCCGCACACGTCGCCGAAGAAGAACGAGACTCCTCCGTCGGGGCGCGGCGCCACGTCGTAGAAGTCGCCGCTGATGCGGAGGGCCTGGGCGGCGGGTCGGTAGGCGGCACCCAGGCCGACGCCGTCGACTGCGGGCAGCGGACGGGGCTCCAGGTTCGCCCGGAGGACGGCGGTGGTCTGCGCCTGCTGGGAGTAGAGGGCGGCGGTGGAGAGCGCGAGTCCGGCTCGGGCGGCGTACTGCCGCGCCAGCTCGATGTCGGGACCGGCGAAGCCCTGCCGCTCCGGGAGGCGGATCAGGAGCAGCGCCCCGGCCGAGACGCCGCTCCCGGAGAGGGGCAGCACGAGTGCCTGGCCACCGCGGGTCAGGTGGGGCGGCAGGACATCGGTGAGGTCGCGCAGCTCGTCCGCGGGGAAGGGGCCCGCCCCGGGGCTCAGACCGGACAGGGCATCGTCGATCGGCGGCACACGGTCCAGGACCTCCGTCGGCAGCTGTCCGGAAGCCTCGGCCCCGCCCGGCCCGGCTCGGTGCCATGAGCTGCGGCGGCCGTGTACGGGCAGCACGACGACCGCCGCGTCCACGGGGAGGGGCAGCACGCTCCGGGCCAGGGTGCGGACCGTCCGGCCGTGGTGCAGCGAGCCGCCCAGCTGCGCTCCCGCGCGCTCCAGGAAGGCCGAGTGCTCGCGCTCGGCCTTCAGAGTGACCTGGTATTCGCGCAGGGTGGCGGCGCGGTCGTACGGGGCGTCCGCGTCGCTCCCCGGGGTGTCCGCATCGTCGCGTGCGGCGTCCGCGTCGTTCGGCGGGCTCCCGCCCGGGGGGCCCTCGCGCTCCCCCGGGACCCCGAGGTCGCTCACCAGCCACACCGCGCGGCCCTCGCATGTCTCCCGGCGCCCCACGAGCCTGCGGCCCTCGAAGGAGGCGTCGAAGTCCGCGTCGCCCCGTGCGAAGGCCGTCGCCATCGGCCCGGCAGCCGGTCCCAGCACCTCGCCCACCCGCAGGCGCGGGAAGAGCCGGGCCGCGGGACGGTTGAAACCGCTGACCGCCCCGGACGCCTCGCACCACACCAGGGCCTGGTCCAGCAGGTCCAGCAGACGCGCGGGCACGGAGCCGGGCGTGTACCGCGGCCCGGGGCCCGCCGGTAGCGCCGCACCGCCCGAGACCGAGGTCTCCTCACGGCCTCCGGGCGTCATCGGTGGCGGCTCGGCGCGTCGTCGGGCCCCGGTCGACGGGCGCCGCACGGGCACCGAAGAGGTGAGCGCCTGGCAGAGAGTCCCATGTACCGACCGCCGCTTCTCCCGCCCCGCTGCTGACCGTCGCTTCTCCGGCCCCCGGTGGTCGCCGCTTCTCCCGGCCCGGCGCCGGCCGCCTCCGCCTCGGACCCGGCACGGACGCTGCCGCCGGGTCTCCTGGATCCCGTCTCGATTCCACGCTACGCCCGCCCGTCCGAACGCGATATCGGCAGGCGGGCGGGGGCCCGGGCGGTGCGCCACGTGGTGCCCGGGGGCGTCCTGCCGTGCGGGTGCCGTCGGAGTTGTCCACAGGGTCGGCGCGGGCCGCCGCAAAGCTCGTAGGCTTCGGGAATGGCTCTGGCGGACGTGGAAGTGGTCGAGGACATGGATATGGAAGGCGCGGCGGGGACGAACGAGGCGGTGCAGGTGCTGCGCCGGGTCTTCGGCTATGACGCGTTCCGCGGCAGTCAGCAGGAGATCATCGAGCACGTCATAGGGGGCGGCGACGCGGTCGTCCTCATGCCGACCGGCGGCGGCAAGTCGCTCTGCTATCAGATTCCCTCACTGGTGCGGAGCGGCGTGGGAGTGGTCGTGTCGCCGCTCATCGCGTTGATGCAGGACCAGGTCGACGCCCTGCGGGCGCTCGGCGTGCGGGCGGGCTTCCTGAACTCCACACAGGACATGGACGAGCGGCGCCTGGTGGAGGCCGAGTTCCTCTCCGGGGAGCTCGACCTGCTGTATCTCGCTCCGGAGCGCCTGCGCGTGGAGCAGACGCTCCAGCTGCTGGACCGGGGCGAGGTCTCGCTCTTCGCGATCGACGAGGCGCACTGCGTCGCCCAGTGGGGGCACGACTTCCGGCCGGACTACCTGGCCCTGTCGATGCTGCACGAGCGCTGGCCCGAGGTGCCCCGGATCGCGCTGACCGCCACCGCCACCGATGCGACGCACGACGAGATCACCTCCCGGCTGCGCATGCAGGACGCCCGGCACTTCGTGGCGAGCTTCGACCGGCCCAACATCCAGTACCGCATCGCGCCGAAGAACGAGCCGAAGCGCCAGCTGCTGGACCTGCTGCGCACGGAGCATCCCGGGGAGGCCGGCATCGTCTACTGCCTGTCCCGCGCATCCGTGGAGAAGACCGCGCAGTTCCTCGTGCAGAACGGCATCGACGCCCTGCCGTACCACGCCGGGCTGGACGCCCGGACGCGCGCCGAGCACCAGTCCCGGTTCCTGCGCGAGGACGGCATGGTCGTCGTCGCCACGATCGCGTTCGGCATGGGCATCGACAAGCCGGACGTCCGGTTCGTGGCGCACCTGGATCTGCCGAAGTCGGTGGAGGGCTACTACCAGGAGACCGGCCGCGCCGGTCGGGACGGCCGGCCCTCGACCGCCTGGCTGGCGTACGGGCTGCAGGATGTCGTGCAGCAGCGGAAGATGATCGACGGCTCCGAGGGGGACGACGCCCATCGGCGGCGGCTCTCGGCGCACCTCGACGCGATGCTGGCCCTCTGCGAGACGGTGCAGTGCCGGCGGGTGCGGCTGCTGGAGTACTTCGGCCAGAAGAGCACGCCGTGCGGCAACTGCGACACCTGCCTCGCGCCGCCGCAGACCTGGGACGGCACCGTGCCGGCGCAGAAGCTGCTCTCGACGGTCGTGCGGCTGCAGCGCGAACGCGGACAGAAGTTCGGCGCGGGTCAGATCATCGATATCCTGATGGGCCGCAAGACCGCCAAGGTCATTCAGTTCGACCACGACGGGCTGAGCGTCTTCGGGATCGGGGAAGACCTCCGGGAAGCCGAATGGCGGGGCGTGGTGCGGCAGTTGCTCGCGCAGGGACTGCTCGCCGTCGAGGGCGACTACGGCACCCTGGTGCTCACCGAGGCCAGCGGCGAGGTGCTGCGCGGCGGGCGCGAGGTCCCGATGCGACGCGAGCCGGAGAAGGCCGCGCGGGCGGCGAAGGCCAAGGCGAAGCGTGCGGCGCCGGTGGACCTCCCGGAGGAGGCCCTGCCCGTCTTCGAGGCTCTGCGCGCCTGGCGGGGCCGTACGGCCAAGGAGCAGGGTGTGCCCGCGTATGTGATCTTCCATGACGCGACGCTGCGGGAGATCGCCACCGCCGGGCCCTCATCGACTGCCGAACTGGGCACGGTCAACGGTGTCGGCGAGAACAAGCTCGCGAAGTACGGGCAGCAGATCCTCGACGTACTGGCGGGCCGCGAGGCGGAGCCTGCGGCGGACGCCGCCGACGCGCCCGCCCCTGCGCGCGCTCCTTCGACGGGGGTGGGCAGCCGGAAGCCAAGCGGACGTCCCGCACGCGGCGGTGCGGCCGGCGCACCGATCCTGGAGGAGCCGCCCGAGGACGACCAGTACGAACCAGGGCCGGAGGACGAAGCCATCGATTGGTGAGCAGCGAGCGCTGGACGCCCCGAACCTGCCGCGCGCCGTCGCGACACCGCAACTTCGCGACACCGAGCCTCCGCCACTGGCCTCACGGATCGGGCTCCGGATCGGGCTCAGGGGCCCGCTCGAAGTCCGGGGTGTCGGGCGGTGGGTGCATCGGGAGGCGGAGGACGGCGCGAGCGCCGTCGTCGGGGGCATTGGTGAAGTCGATGTCGACGCCGAGCACCGCTGCCTGGCCGACGGCAATCGTCAGACCGAGGCCGTGCCCCCTGCCGCGCCCCGGGGCGTCGGTACGGAAGCGCTGCGGCCCGTGGTGCAGCAGATCGTCCGGGTAGCCGGGCCCGTGGTCGCGGACCTCGATGGTCGGCAGGCCGCCGGGCGGCGCGTCCACGGTGACCACCACCGGGGGCCGGCCGTGCCGGTGCGCGTTGATGACGAGGTTGGCGAGGATCCGGTCGAGGCGGCGCCGGTCGGTGTCGACGACGGTCTCCGCGGCGACCCGCACCTCGGTGTCCAGCCCGGTGGCCCGTACGGACCGTTCGACCAGCGCGCCGAGTTCGTACGCCGCGAGGTCGGCGTGTTCGGCGCCCGAGTCCAGCCGGGAGATCTCCAGCAGATCCTCGGTGAGCCGGTGCAACGCCCGCAGCCGGTCGTTGATCATTTCCTTGGGCCGGCCCTCCGGGAGCAGATCGGCCGAGGCGAGGATTCCGGTGAGCGGGGTGCGCAGCTCGTGGGCGACATCGGCGGTGAAGCGCTGTTCGGCCTGGAGGCGGCTCTGCAGGGAGCCGGCGACGGAATCCAGTGCGGCGGCGACCGCCCCCACCTCGTCCCGTCCGGCAGGGCCACCACGTGGTCCGGGCCCTGCGCTGTCGCCGACCCGCGCGTCGAGATCGCCGGCCGTGATGCGGCGGGCGACGGCCGCGGTGACGCTCAGCCGGCGGCTGATGCGGTGGGCGAGGAACAGTCCGGCGAGGGCGACGGCGGTGGCGGCGAGGACGGCCGAGCCGAGGATGGCCGTATCCAGCATCTCCAGGGAGCGCCGGGTATTGCCGTACGGCGACCAGACGGCCATGACCTGATCGTCCGCCGGCGCCGCCGCCCACATCACGGGCCGGCCGTGGTAGGTGCCGACCATGCTGCCGCGCTCTCCCCCACGCGCCAACTTCGTCAGGGGTGCGGGGAGTTCGGGCGGATCGAGGACGGAGTTGATGCCCTCGCGGGAGGTGCCGTACTCGAAGAGGTCGAGGGCGGTGTCGAGGTCTGCGCGGGCTTCCTTGCGGACCTGGCCGACGGTCTGGCGGGCCACCGCGTTGTGGACGAGGACGCCGAGGACGGCGGCGACCGCACAGCACACCGCCGTCACGGTCAGTGCGATCTTCCATCGGAGCGAGACCGCCGGAATCCTCACGCCCCGCCCCCGACAGCCGAGGAGACGGAGCCCGGCGCCTCTCCCGCAACCGCCCGGCCCGCAACCGGTGAGGGGCTCTGCCGGCCACTGGGCGAGGGTGTCGGCGGTTTCCGCGCCTCGTCGAGGGTGAGGTCCCACAGGCCCATCGAGTCACCGTCCCAGACGTAGTCGGTGACGCTGACGTAGCGCGGGTCCTTGGTGGGTTCGCGGATCGCGAGATGCCCCGCCGCGAGCTCGACGCCGGCCAGCACCCCGCGCAGCGAAAGCACCCGGGTGATGGCCTTGTCCTGGACGCTGTACACCCGCAGTTCGCTGGTGCGGGGGTCGATGTCGACGACGGTGATGAGGTCCGGTTCGCGGTCGTCGGTGAGGTCGTGGAACACGGGGCGTCGCACGGAACTCGGTTTCGGCGGCGGGCGCCCCTCGGCCGTCAGGTCGGCGTCCAGCACCGTGAGTTGGTTCACGCCTGTCATGTCGCCGCTGGGGACGGGGGCGAGGCCGGGTACGCGTTCGAGGGCGGCCGGGTTGTCCTCCCGTGCGAGCGGTGCGGGCGAGTACTCCGGCCACAGGGCGAGCGGCGCCTTCACGTCCCTGGCCCGCCCGTCGCTCTGGAGCCCCTCGACGCCCGCGCACCCCGCGACGAGGGCGAGCGGGATCAGCGCGAGGACGGCAGACAGCGCCGTCCGCGTCCACCACCTCCGCATGCTGCCACCGCTTTCATCGATGGCCCCGGAGCGGCGTCACGCCGCCCGGTGCCGACCTTGCGCAGTCCGTCGCGCCCGTCACGCCCGACCTGCGCCCGACGCGCCCGCCGTCCCGAACCGCCACCATCAGCCCAGCGCGGCGCCTGGCAGCCCGATGGCCCGACGTCGCAGTCGGAAGCCCGACGGGTACATACCCACACATATTGCGCGCAGTGTCCGTGTACCGGTGGAAGGAATCCGCGAGGCGGCCTGTCCGGCGCCCGTTATCAGCCGTTCGACGGGCCTTCGGCCGGGCCACCGTCACACGAATGACCCACGAGATCTCGCTGACTGTTACACAACGGATGGATCGCCGTTAAGGACGCTCCGTAGCGTTCCTCCCTCAGCGTGCCGGCGGCCGTGACCTCATTCGGGCTCAGTTGTCGTACGCGCAGCACCCATCGGCGGCCCGGGCCGCCCACGACGAGGAGTACCCATGCGGGCCCAGCGCCGCTCCGTCATCCGTACCACCGCCGTCGCGACCGGCGCGCTGGCCGTTCTGCTGCTTCCCGCGAGCGCCGCCTTCGCAGCCGATTCCACCGCGCCCGCGGGCGGCCGGACGTCGATCATGCTGCCCGACAACGGCCTGGCCGGACTGGCCGAGAGGGCCGGGCAACTCCCCAGGGCCGGCCTGATCGGCGGCGCGGGCGCACTCGGCGCGGTGGGCGCGGGCATCGCCCTGCACCGCCGCAACCAGGGAGGCCGCACGACCGCGACGCCCGCGGCACGGCGGAGCGGCCGCGCTCAGCGCGCCTGAGACCGGCCCTCGCTCGGCGCGCGGCCCGGCGCCTCACTGGCGCGTTCGCCCGCGAGGCCGCTCCTCCGCCAGCCGCTGCACCTCCTCGTAACCGGGAACGCCGCGGCCCTCCCCTTCGCCAGGCCACTCCACCCCGGCCGCCCCCTCAGCCTCGCGGGCCCCGGCCATCCCGTGCGCCCCGTCGTAGGGCCGCCCGCTCGCGCGGACGGAATCCGCCGCGGCGAGGGTGGCCCGCAGCGCCGTACGGAAGAGCAGCGAACCGGTGCTGATACGGCGTACCCCGAGGTCCGCCAGACGCCTGACGGTGTGTCGTGCCGGGGCGAAGAGGATGTTCACCGGAGCCGGAATCGCGGCCACCAGCGCGGCCACGTCCTCGTCCGCGACCACTCCCGGCACGAAGATGCCGTCCGCGCCCGCGGCCAGATAGCGCTCAGCACGTGCGAGCGTCACCGACAGGGGCGGCGGATCGTCCGTCAACCAGTGCGTGTCGATACGGGCGTTGAGGAACAGCCGCGGCGCCTTCTCCTTCACTGCTTCGATCAACTCGGCCTGCAGGGATGCGTCCTGCAGTCCTGCGCCTCCCGGCAAGCCGTCCTCCAGGTTGACACCGGAGGCCCCGAGGTTCGCCAACTCCTCTGCCAGGGAAGCGACATGGCCGCTCAAACCGCGACCACCGGCCGTCTCACCACGCAGCACCTCACCGACGAATCCGCCCTCGATATCGACCGTGTACGGGCACGGCAACAGGCGCCCGAGGCGTCGTGCCAGCGACAGTGTCGCTTCCCGCACCTCTGCCAGCCCCTGACCGTCGAGGTATCCGTGCGCCGCCGCGATCCCCAGGCTCGTCGTACCGATGGCCGGGTGGCCGGCGTCGGCGAGCGCGGCGGCCGAGGCGACGTCCCAGGCGTTGGGCAGCAGCAGCGGCTCATCGGCGTGGTGCAGGGCGTGGAAGGCGGCCACGTGGGACGCGGCCGGCCGCGGCGCCGCATCCCCGGGGGCGGCGGCGTCGCCAGGGGAGTCGGCGCGGGGCACCGGAGAATCGGCCTGGGGGCCGGGACCGGCAACGGGGCCGGGACCGGGACGGGCAGCGGGTTCCGAAGGGGTCATGCGGGCACCGTAGAGCCCGGTCGTTTCGGTGAGCGCCGAAGCGTCACGGCGGACAATGGATGTATGACGACCCCGCCCTACAGTCTCGAACTCTCCCGGCTGGCGGCACTGCTCGCCGACCGCACCCGGGCCGCGTTCTGCCTCGCGCTGCTGGACGGCCGGGCCTGGACCGCAGGTGAGCTGGCGGCGTACGCGCAGGTAGCGCCCTCGACGGCGAGCGAGCACCTGACCCGGCTGACCGAGGGCGGACTGCTCGTCGAGCGGCGCCAGGGCCGCCACCGCTATGTGCAGCTCGCGGGCCCCCGCGTGGCGGAGCTGCTGGAGTCGCTGACCGCCCACCTCGATGCGCCGGCACCGCCGCCACGCGGCCTGCGCGCCACGAACGTCTCCGCGGCGCTGGCCCGTGGCCGGACGTGTTACGACCATCTGGCCGGGCGGCTCGGCGTCACGATCACCGACGCGATGACCGGGCGCGGGCTGCTCGATCAGGACGGCGGCTTCGCCCTCACGGAAGCCGGCCGGGACTGGTTCTCCGACGGCCTCGGCATCCCGCCGGCGGGGCTGCGCAGCGGCCGCCGCCCGCAGGCCCGTGGATGTGTCGACTGGACCGAGCGACGCCGGCACCTCGCAGGAACCGCGGGAGCCCGGCTCTGTGAACAGCTGCTCGACCGGCGATGGGTCCGGCGCATCGGCAGCGGCCGGGCCGTACGCCTCACCCCGGACGGTGCGGCCGCCCTGCACGACCTCCTCGGCATCGACGGCGAAGCCGCGGGCCTGGTGTGAACGGGACTACTCCCCGCACTCTCCCGGCCGCGCGTACACCGTGATGCGGGCTCCGTGGACCTCGCGGCTGCTGCACACCGCGAACGCGTCCCGCAGGGTGGCGCGTTTGGCGATTTCCTGGTCGTTGGCATCGGTCGGCTGGCCGTCCGGGTCACCCGCGACGATGATGCGGCGGGCCGCCAGCATCCGGTCGCGGATCGCGTCACCGGACCTTTCGGTGCCGTAGAGGGTGTGTGAGGCCAAGGGGCTCTTGGCCACGGCGAGATCGTGCAGCCCGCGGAAGCCGTCCGGGTGCGCCGCGACCCAGACCCGGCGCCGCGAGGGCATGAACAGCAGACCGTCACCCGGCCGCGCCACCTCCCCCACGGTCCGCGCGATGGCGGTGAGGTCGTCGACCCGGCTGTCCGGACTGCGCAGGTGGACATTGACGGGCAGCAGCGCGGCCAGGACGAGGACGAGCACCGCCGCCCACCGCACCTGCCGCCGGCGGGTCTGGCCACGTTCGCCGACCGGGCGCAGCAGCCGGGCCAGCGCGGCACCGGCGAGCAGGGCGAAGCCCGCGACGTAGTAGAGGACGTAGCGGTCGACGTAGGCCGGTTCGACGTGGGAGAGGAGCAGCAGGAGCAGGGTGGGGAGCAGCAGCAGCGGAATGCCGACGGCCCGCAGCCCGACCGGGCCGCGGGAGCGCACCGGGACGCGTGCGCAGGCGACGCCGAGGACCGCGAGCACGGCGAAGGTCAGCAGCTGAACGGGGTCCGGCCACATGAGCCAGCTGATCTGCGCCGACTGCCGGGCGCTGAAGACCACGAGCGGGGCCAGCCCGGCGAGGACGGTGACGGAGGCGAGCGCCCAGGCGCGCAGGACCCGGCGCGGCATCCGCGCGAGGACCAGGGCGGCTCCGTGGGCGGGCAGGGCCAGCGACGCGAACTCGTGCAGCAGGCAGGCGAACAGCATCAGCGCCGTATAGCCGATCCACAGCCGCGGGCGCGGACGGGCGGCGGCCAGGACGAGCAGGTAGGTGGACCAGACGACCAGCGCGCAGACCGTCGCGTACGAACGCCCCTCCTGCGCGTACTGCTGGACGACCGGGATCAGCGCGAAGGCCAGCCCCGCGCAGAGCCCCGCGCGGCGCCCGACCAGCCGCTCCCCCAGCAGCGCGAGACCAGCGGCGGCCAGGGTCATGGCGACCACGGACGGCAGCCGCAGGCCGATGACCGCGCCGAGGGTGCCGCCTAAGGTCGCGTCGTAGCCGAGGAACCAGAGGTGCATCAGCGCGTAGTACAGGCCGTGTACGACGTCGACGTGCTGCAACGTCGGCCACAGGTCGGCCAGGCTGCGGTGCGCCATGTCGTAGGTGACGGCCTCGTCCCGCCATATGGCGTCCTGACGGCGCACACCCCAGGCTCCCAGGAGAAGCATCAGGCCCGAGGGCATCACCACCACCGCGCCCCGCGCCGCCCATGTGCCAGGGGCGGTCACGGAGGACGCGAACGTCTTCTGCGCTTGCGCTACGTCGATGACGGTCTCCGGTCACGTACGGACGCACTGCTGGGGAACGGCGGGACGGCAAAGACGGCGGGACCACCGGGTTCGGCAGCACCGCCGGGAACCACAGATACTGCCTGAAGTGCTGCTGCCCCGGGGAGCCCCGGCGGCCGGCACTGCCGCGTGCGGACGAGACCGGCACGCCCTCATCGCTGCGGATCGCCGCGGCGATCGGTGGGCTCCGGGCCGGCGGAGCGTGCTGGTCCGGCCCGGAGCCATGGGGTCACCCGATCCGCGTCAGCTTCGACCCGAACGTCGGCTCGGTCAGGTCCTTCTGGAGCGCCACCGGCACCTTCTGCTCGCTCGCGCCGTTGCCGACCGTGAGCACGCCGACCTGCGTCCCGGCCTTCGCCGTGTGCGGAACGGCCTTGCCGCCGTCGCTCATGGCGAACGTCGCCTTCATCCCGGGCCAGCCGACCGCCGACAGGTCCTTCGTGGCGACGACCGGGGTCCGGCCGCCGAGGCCGTCATCGACGTAGCCGACGACCTGCCCCTTCTTCACCACCTTGTCCGACACCAGCGCGTCCCGCGTCGCGGTGATCACCTTCGAGCTGTTCTCCAGCACCAGCTTGAGGTGGGCGTTGGAGTCGGGGCTGTTGGTGCGCTGATCCATCATCACGCCGAGCAGCAGCTGGTCCTTGCCGCCGACGGTCCGGTACGCGGCCCACATGAACGCGCCGCCGGCCGGCGAGCTCGACCCGGTCTTGATGCCGCGCACCACGCCCGGCATCGTCGTCAGCAGGCTGTTGTTGTTGTAGAGCGTCGTCGGCAGACCGTCGATCTTGACGTTCTCGGTGGCGACGACCGCGCGGAACGCGTCGTTCTTCATCACCACTTCGGCGAGCTTGAGCTGGTCGACGGAGGTGCTCACGGTCGCCTTGTCCAGGCCGCTGGGGTCGGTGTACTTCGTGTTGGTCATCCCCAGTTCCTTGGCGGCGGCGTTCATCTTCTTCACGAACGCCTCCTCGGTGTCGGAGTCCCAACGCGCGAGCTGCCGGGCGACGTTGTTGCCGGACGGGATCATGAGCATCTGCAGCATCTGGTACTGGTTGAACTGCTGCCCCGCCCTGAGCGGCACCCGCGACTCGTCCTTCTTCTTCGAGTCGGCCTCCGCCTCGGCGTCGATGCGGATCGTCTCGCCCTTCTCGTCCTTCTTCAGCGGGTGATCGCGCAGGATGACGTAGGCGGTCATCACCTTGGCCACGCTCGCGGTCGGTACCGGCTTCGCCTTGCCCGACGTCCCCAAGCTGCCGACGCCGACGACCTCCGCCGCGGTCTGTCCCTGGTCGGGCCACGGCACGGACAGCTTGCCGCCCCCGAAGGTGAACGCCGTCGACGAGCCGACGGCGAGCTCCGGTGCGGGCAGCGGGCGCGCCGACTGGGCGACCACGAAGATGATGCCCAGCAGGATCACCAGCGGGGTCCAGATCTTGAACCGGCGGACGACCGTCCGCAGCGGGGTCTCCGGCGGCGGCGGGGTGTTGGTGAGCCGCGCCAGCAGATCGAGCGGCGGCAGCGGCTCCTGCCGGGTCCGCTCGGACTCCGGCAGGGCGCCGGGCTCGGCCTGCGGCGGGGCGGATGCGGTGGCTCCGGTGCTCGCGGCGGCACCCGCGGCCGGCGGGGAGCCGGGGCGTGCGGGCTCGGCGGGCTCGGTCTCGGCGGGGAGCGGAACCCCCGCCCCCGCGGCCTTGCCGGGGGCCTTGTCGGGGCTCTGGCCCGGGGCACGAAGGGGCGTACGGTCCGCCGTCTTGCCCAGCGACTTCTCCGCCGCACCCGCGTCCGTCGACTTCAGCGCCACGAACTGGCTGGTGCGCTCGACTTCCCGCTCCGCCGGCCGAGCCGCCTTCGTCCCGGCGTCCTTCCCGGCATCACCGGTCTCGTCGCCGGTCTTGTCGCCGGGCTTGTCCCCGGCCTTGTCGCCGGGCTTGTCGCCGGGCTTGTCCCCGGCCTTGTCGCTGCTCTTGTCGCCGTTGCCGGGCTTGCCGGCGCCCTTCGCAGCAGCCGCGCCCTTGCCGTCCCCCGTGCCCTTGTCCTGGCTCCGGGCCTCGCCCGACGCCTCGGACTCCGACTCGGACCCCGACCCGGATTCGGAGTCGGACTCGGGCTCGGCCTCGGCCTTGCTCTTGTTCTTGCTGCTCGTGCCGCCGTCAGCGGGCGGGGCGATCTTGAAGGCGGTGGTGGGCTGATCCACGGCCTTCCCCGCGGACGCCACCTTGGACTTCGCGATCGCGAATACGCGCGTCGCGTCGTCGACCGCCGATCCCTCGACCTCGGCCTCGTCGCCCCCGTCACCGTCCTCGGCACCACCGGTGCCGCCCCCCTTGGAGCCGGCCTTGGCGTCGCCCTTGGCGCTGCCACCCTCGGCGCCGCCCTTGGAGGTGTTGTCGGCGCTGCTGCTCTTGCTCTTCTGGGGCCCGACGGTCTTGAACGCAGCCGTCGGCTGATCCACGGCCCCGGACGCGGAGCCGCCCCCGCCCTTGGACTCGACCTTGGGCTCAGCCTTGGGCTCGACCTTCGCCTCGGCCTTGGACTCAGCCTTCACCTCGGGCTCGACCTTCGCCTCGGCCTTGGACTCAGCCTTCACCTCGGGCTCAGCCGTGGGCTCAGCCTTCACCTCGGGCTCGTCGTTCGCCTCGGCCGTGGACTCCACCTTGGACTCGGTCTTGCCCTTCGCCGTACGGGCAGGCTTCGCCCCACCGCCGGCCTTGGCAGCACCGCCCGCCTTGGCAGCACCGCCGGCCTTCGCCTTGCCGCCGGCCTTCGGCTTCGCCCCGGACTTCTTGCCCGCCCCGGACCCGGAACCGGACTCGGCCGCAGCCCCGCCGCCCGCCCGAGCCTCGGCATCGGACTTTGCAGCCGGCTTCGCACCCGCACGCGCTTTCGCCTCCGCCGCATCCGCCGCGTCGGTCGCGTCGGTCGCGTCGGTCGCATCCGAGCCCTCACCCGACGCCACGGACTCCGCCGGCGCCGCGCTCTCGGCATCGCTGTCGGCATCCGCGACGCCGCCACCAGCGGCACCCCCGGCGGGCTCAGCGCCCTCGCCGGCCTCGTCGCCCTCGTCGCCCTTGTGTGCGACCCAGGCGGCCACTGCGTCCCGCAGACGGTCGTCGCCGCCCCCGGGGACGCTCTCGCCGCCCTCGGCCCCCTGAGGCGACTCGGACGCCTTCTCCGCCCCGTCCGTGGGCGCGCCGTCCGCCGAGGGCCCGCCCGCGTCCGCGCCCTGCGCGTCCTCGGCGCCCTTCGCGCGCTCGGCGTGCTCCCCGGCTGCCGTCTCGGCCTCCGCCTGCTTCGCCGGTTCGTCCGGCTCTCCGCGGAAGACGGTCAGGCGCGGATCGCGTGCGCTCCGCGCCGTCTCCCCCGACGACTGCTTCTTGTCCGACTTGTCGGGGGACTCGCCCGCCACCGATGTCTCCTTCGTACGTCGCACTGCTGCCTGGCCCAGTGTTCCCAAGTGTCCTGTGTACGCGTGGCGGCGCCTCGCCGCCACGCGAAACCGGTCCCTGCCGCACCCCGCGGAAGTTGTCGCCGACGTGCTAGACGAGAACGACATACCTACCGGTTCCCTATCGAACCCCCCACGCACCCTCGACAGATGAATGTGAGAGGGGTCACCCTGTCATTCATCCACGCGGGGAGGCATGGATGGGCAGGAGCCGCAGAACAATTCCGGAGGAGCTTCTGCTGCTCGCTTTGGACCCGGCAACGGGCACCACAGCGCAGCCGCAGTCGCTCGACCTCGGCCTGGCCGGGGCCCAGCTAGTAGAGCTGGCTCTGGCAGGACGGATAGCCCCAGACGGGGATCGTATCGCCGTGGTGATGCCACGGCCGACAGGAGATCCGACTCTGGACTCCGCACTCGAACTGCTGCGCCGACGCGGCAGTCCGGTACGCGCGGTCCACTGGATCGGCGGGCCCCGGCTGGGGCTGCGCCAGACGTATCTCACGCACCTGGAGCGGTGCGGCATGGTGCATGCCGTGGCGGGACAGATGTGCGGGGTGCTGCCGACGACGCGCTACCAAGCGACGGAGACGGCAATCAGCCGGGAAATCAGGGCCCGGCTGGACAACGCGATCCGCACCGGCGTACCACCGGACCCGCGGACCGCGGCGCTCGCCGCGCTGGCCCATGCGGTCGGACTCGGCAAGCACCTCTACCCGGGGAACGAAGGGCGTTCATCGCGCTCCCGGCTCCGGGACCTGATCCGGCACGACCCGATGGGCGGGCTGGTCGCACACGCCGTCATGGATGTGCAGAACGGAGTGGGCGCGCAGCCACGGCGGGCGCAGGCCGCCGCCGCGGTACCGGGCGCAGCTCCGGGACCCGTCCGGCAGCCGGCCCGGGCAACGGCGGAACCGGCAGGCATGCCGGGCCCGTCACGGCACGGCCACGGCAGCATGGCGCGCGTCGGCGCCCGCTGACGTACGCCGGACCGCCCCACCCGCACGACGCCGCGCCCGAGACCGCGCGGTGCACCACCCGGCACGGTCGCACCATCGATCAGGGCACACACGCACCACCGAGCACGGCCGCACGCCTCGCTCCACCCGCCTCGCGCGCCTCGCATCAGGGGCACGCGACGGCGGGTGCGAGCACGGCCGTGCGAGCGCGTTCGCACCACCGCACCACCGTCCCCACCGTCCCGTTCGGGAGCCGCAGCAAGAACGCGCGGGGTGGCGGACCGGCCGCATCGGACGACGGCCGGCCCGCCACCCCGCGCGCATGCGCGATCGCCTTCTGTGTGCATTTCACTGCGCGGCGTCTACCTGGGGTGGCACTCTGCTGAGCAGGAAACGACAGCAGTACGGAGCCGGAGGTGCACGTCCCGTGGCGTCCAATGTCAACCCCACCGTCAGGCGACGCCGGTTGGGCCAGGAGCTGCGAAGGCTCCGGGAGCTCAAGGGCATGACGGCGGAAGAGGTGGCCGAGCGTCTGCTCGTCTCCCAGTCGAAGATCAGCAGGCTGGAGAACGGCCGCCGCAGCATCAGCCAGCGCGATGTCCGTGATCTGTGCGGCGTCTACGAAGTGGACGATCACCGCATAGTCGATTCGCTGATGCAGATGGCCAAGGATTCGCGCCAGCAGGGCTGGTGGCACGCCTTCGGCGACATCCCGTACAGCGTCTACATCGGCCTGGAGACCGAGGCGGCCTCGCTACGCGTCTACGAGTCCCTGCTGGTGCCCGGCCTTCTGCAAACACCGGGATATGCCGAGGCCGTCATTCCCGGCACGGTCCCCGAGCTCGCGCCCGACCAGCTGGAGAAGCGCATCCAGGTCCGCATGCGCCGCCAGGAGCGGGTCAACGACCCGGAGCGGCAGCTGCGGCTGTGGGTGGTGCTGGACGAGAGCGCCCTGCGGCGGGTGGTCGGCAGCCACCTGGTCATGCGCGAGCAGCTGGACCACCTCGTCGAGGTGAGTCATCTGCCGCATGTCACGGTGCAGGTACTGCCGTACGACACCGGCGCGCACGCCGGAATGTCGGGGACGTTCTCGATCCTGGAATTCGACGACGCCGCGGATTCCAGCGTGGTCTACATCGAAGGGGTCACCAGCGATCTTTATCTGGAGAAGACCAACGATGTCCACAAGTACACGATCATGTACGAGCATCTGCGTGCCCAAGCGTTGAATGCGGACCAAAGTCGGGAGTTCATCGCCGCTGCGGCCAAATCCCATGCGGACGCCGTGGGGTGAGGAGTCCCGCGCGGCAGTGAACGGGCCGCCCGGCGCGCTGCGAAACGGTCGACGAGGAGGGGACGGAGGAGGAGACGGGGAGGAGAAAAGCAGGTCTTCAGCTGCGGAATCAGACATTCCGGTTACTGGGTTCGCACGGTACACCTGGGCCGACTTCCTTGAAAAGAGATCAAGGAATATGCCATTCGGACGGGTGAACGGCCGCTGTGGCACGTGATGTTGGCGCGTAGCGTCTGCACTACCGAAATCCACGGCAACTCAGAGTGAGTCGGAGTGAACATGGCCATTCAACCCAATTCCGCGTTCTCCTGGACGAAGTCCTCGTACTCAGGTGGCAACGGCGCATGCGTGGAAATCGCCGTGCCGACCACCGCAGCCATCGCGGTACGCGACTCCAAGGACCCGGACGGTCCGCGACTGACGTTCGACAACTCCGCCTGGAGCAGCTTCGTGTCGGGCGTCGCCGGCGGTTCGTACGACCTGGCGTGAGCTGACCGGCCAACGGCCTCAGGTCACCGGCTACCGGCCGACCGCGAGGCCATGGGGCGGCGGGCCCGACAGGACCGGCACCGCCGCCGGCCACGCCCCGGCTGCCGCCGATGGAGCAGCACCCGCACCACCAGCACTGCCCGCACCACCCGCATCACCGCAGAACGAGCCCTCTCGACTGGATCGCCGTCCCGGCCGAGGGGGCTCGGCCATGCGGCGGGGCGGCGCCACCCTCCCTGCAAGCGCCGCCGCCGCACACCTTCGCACCCGGGAGGTCAGCGCAGTTCGGCGACGTACCGGTCCGTCCCGGGAACCGTCGGGATGAACGGCGCGACCAACTCCACCCTCCCCAGGCCCGACTCCGCGACCGCGGCGACCCGGTCGGCGAAGTGGGCGGCCCAGCCGTCGCGCGGATCCTCCTGGAGGAACCACAGCAGCGTCAGCCGGGTGTCGACGCCCTCGACCTGCTTCACATACGTCATACGGTCGCCCGGAAGCGGGGTCGGCCGGAAGACGGTGACCATGGCCGCCGGCGAGCCCGCAAGCCGTCGCGGCAGGTGCCGGTCCCGCAGCCACTCCGCCAGCGCCGCGCGCTGCTCGGGCCCGTCCGTGTCGATCACCTCCAGGACCAGCCCGGCGTACGGGTGGTCCAACGCGTGGAAGTCCCGGGGGCCTGCCGCACCGTCCCGGTAGACCGTCGCGACGTGGTCCTGGAAGGCCGTGAAGACGTGCGTGCGGTCCTGGTGGACCCGGCCGTCCCGGTTGAGGCGCTTGTTGATGCCGACGGTCCACTTCATGTGCTCGTCGTAGCGCCCCTCGGTGATCCAGTAGGTGGAGAGGTAGCAGCCGGCCGTGACCGGCCGGGCGACGGCGGACCCCTCCGGGCGGCGCAGCAGTTGCAGGTCCCGGGTGGCGACCCAGCGGCGCCCGGCGAACATCCAGGGCATCGCCATGGCACCGGCGATGTAGTGATCGTCCTCGTACCAGCGGTTGTAGGCGTGTTCGTGGCCGGGGTGCGGTTCGACCATGGTGATCAGCGCGTGCCCGGGGTGCACGCCGTAGGGGCCGACGGAGGCCAGGGCGGCGTAGGCGGCGCTGCCGGTTTCCGCGGCGGGCGCGGTGTCCGGCTCTTCCGGAGGGTGTGCGATGTCCTCGGTCATGAGGACAGGTGTAGTTGACGGAGCGTCAGAAAGGGAGGGGTGGGGAGCGACCGGCCGCTCACCGTCCACCCGTCGCCGCTGACCGGACGGGGCCCCTCGCAGCCGGCCCCGCGCAGTCGGCGACCTTCCGGCATTCACCGCTGGCGGCCCACCCGCTCACCGTCCGGCTCATCATGCGGGCAGGGCTGCGCACCGGGTCACCCGCCGCTTAAGCTGCGTGACATCTGCAGCTAACGCCGGTTAACGCAGACGATGACCGATTGGAGCCGCCATGCCGGACGCCACCCTCGCCGACGCCGTCACCCCCACGCCCGATCTCGCCGCGCGCGCGGTCCAGACCGGCAGCTCGCCCGTACGCGACATCCTGGCGCTGACCGCGCGCCCCGAGGTCATCTCGTTCGCCGGCGGGCTGCCCGCGCCCGAGCTGTTCGACGCGACGGGCATAGCGGCCGCGTTCCAGCATGTGCTGACCGAGGAGCCGCGGCGCGCGCTGCAGTACTCCACCAGCGAGGGCAGCCCGGAGCTGCGTGCGGCGGTCGCGGCGCGCACCACCGCCCGGGGGCTGGCGACGGACGCCGACGACCTCATCGTCACCACCGGCTCGCAGCAGGGTCTCTCGCTGCTGGCCACCGCCCTGCTGGAGCCGGGCGACGTGGTCCTGGTCGAGGACCCCTGTTACCTCGCGGCGCTGCAGATATTCTCCTTCGCCGGCGCCCGGGTGGTGCCGGTGCCGACCGACGACGAGGGCCTGCTGCCCGAGGCGCTGGACGAGATCGCCGCGCGGGAGCGGCCCAAGCTGCTCTACGTCGTGCCGACCTTCCAGAACCCGACGGGACGGACGCTGTCCGCCGAGCGCCGGGCCGCGGTCGCGGCGGTCGCCGCCCGCCGCGGGCTGTGGATCGCCGAGGACGACCCGTACGGCGAGCTGCGTTTCGAGGGCGAGCCGGTGCCGTGGGTCGCCACCTTCCCCGGCGCGGAGGACCGTACGGCGCTGCTCGGGTCGTTCTCCAAGGTGATGGCGCCGGGCCTTCGTCTGGGCTGGCTGCGCGCGCCGGCCGCCCTGCGGCGTGCCTGCGTCATCGCCAAGCAGGCCGCCGACCTGCACACCTCGACGGTCGACCAGGCAGCCGCGGCGCGGTACCTGTCGGTCTCGGACCTGGACGCGCATCTGGAGCGGGTGCGCGGCGCGTATCGCGACCGGCGCGACGCACTGGTGAACGGCCTGGCCGTCGCGCTGCCCGAGGGCTCGCGGTGGAACCGTCCGGCGGGCGGCATGTTCGTCTGGGCGACCCTGCCGGAGGGCTACGACGCGACGGCGCTGCTGCCCGAGGTCGTGCGGCATGACGTCGCCTACGTCCCCGGCGCGCCGTTCTTCGCCGGACCGCCGGACGCGACGGCCATCCGCCTGTCGTTCGTGACGCACTCCCCGGACGAGATCCGCGAGGGCCTCGTCCGACTGGCGACGGCGCTGGGGAGCGCCCACGGGAGCGCCCGCCAGGAGGAATGAGGAGCGGGAGAGGTAGGGGAAGGGCTGATCCGGGACGGCCTGGCCCGATCAGCCCCGGGCCGGTTCCGGCATGCGGGCGTCTGCCTCCGGTCTTCCCCTGCCGCACCCCTCTGGTCATTCCCGCACCCGCGCCGTAACCTGACGCATCGTCAGGAAATGCGCGAGCGGGACCTGGAGGCGCACATGCTGCTGCGGAACAAGACGGTCGTCGTCTCGGGCGTCGGAGCGGGGCTCGGGCACCAGGTCGCGGCGGCCTGTGTGCGGGACGGGGCGGACGTGGTCCTGGGCGCCCGCACCGCGGACAACCTCGCCAAGTCGGCTTCCCGGATCGACCCTTCGGGCGAACACACGGCCTGGCGGGTGACCGATATCCGCGACGAGTCCCAGTGCGAGGCGCTCGCCTCACTGGCCGTGGAGCGGTTCGGCGGGGTCGACGCGGTGATCCATGTGGCCGCGCTGGACTCCCTCTTCGGCGGCCTGCGCGACGCCGACTTCGACGCCTGGCACGAGGTCGCGGACGTCAATCTCTTCGGCACCCTGCGGATGACCCGCGCCTGCCTGCCCGCCCTCACGGCGCGCGGCGGCGGATCGGTGGTGATGATCGGCACCCAGTCGTCACTCGCCGCGCCCTCCCAGGTGCAGCAGGCCGCGTACGCCGCGTCCAAGGGCGGGCTGGTGTCGGCGATGTACTCCCTGGCGCGCGAGCTGGGGCCGAGCCGGATACGCGTCAACACCGTGCAGCCGGGGTGGATGTGGGGCCCGCCGGTCGAGTCCTACGTGCGGTTCGCGGCGCACAACGAAGGCGTTCCGGAGTCCGAGGTGCTGGGCCGGCTCACCGAACGGATGGCCCTGCCGGAACTGGCGACGGACGCCGATGTCGCCGAGAGCGCCGTCTTCCTGGCGTCCGACCGGGCGCGCGCGATCACCGGCCAGTCGCTGCTGGTCAACGCGGGCGAGCTGATGCGCTAGCCGGCGCCTCCTCTCCGGCGCTTCCGGCCGTTCCGGGCCGGGCACACGACGTTCCTCCGCGGTAGCGAGCTGCCGTCGCCCTGTCGTCCGCCCGGGATCCCGCTCCCGCGCGGAGACGCCGTCCGGCGCCTCGCCTGGTGCTGTCGACGCGAGTGGGTTCCGTGCGATCGGCGGATCTCGCGGGCCGGTGAATTTCGTTCGGTCGGTGGGTTCCGTTCGGTCGATGGGTTCCGTGTGGACGGGCAATGGCGCCCGGCGAAGTGTCCGCTCATCGTGTGTTCGGCGTCCCGCGCGGGACAACGGCCGGGAAGGTCAAGAGACGGCAAAATCGTTCGCTTTGCTGATCCCGGTTCATATCCGTGACCACAACTGCCCTTGACCGGACCGCTCGTTCGACGGTTCAATCCCCGAAGTCCCCGCTCCCGCACGGGGAACCGCCCCACAGGACGTCACGGCGAAGTGATTCCTCGTTCACAAGGCGGACCCCTGGAGGGGGCATGAACAGTCTCGACTGGGCCGTGCTCATCGGCTACTTCGGCGTGATGATCGCCATCGGCGTGTGGTCGCACAAACGCGTGGACGACGTCAGCGACTTCTTCACCGCGGGCGGGAAGATGCCGTGGTGGCTGTCCGGCATCTCCCACCACATGTCCGGCTACAGCGCGGTGATGTTCACCGGTTACGCCGGCATCGCCTACCAATACGGTGTCACCTCTTATGTCACCTGGTCCTTCCCCATCGCCGTCGGCATCGCCATCGGCGCCCAGCTGTTCGCCGGGCGGCTGAACCGGCTGCGCTCGCGGCTCGGTGTCGCCTCGCCGCTGGAGTACCTCAAGAACCGCTACAACCTCCCGACGCAGCAGGCCCTCGCCTGGTCGGGCGTGCTGCTCAAGATCGTGGACGTGGGGGCCAAGTGGGCCGCCATCGCGACCCTGTTGTCCGTCTTCACCGGCATGTCCCTCAACCAGGGCATCCTCATCACCGGCGTGATCACCGGCATCTACTGCACCGTCGGCGGGCTCTGGGCGGATGCCCTCACCGAACTCGGGCAGTTCGTCATCCAGTTGCTGGCCGGTGTCGCCATGCTGGTCACGGTCATGGGCGAACTCGGCGGCTTCAGCTCGCTGTGGACCGTGTGGGACAAGC
Source organism: Streptomyces sp. Pv4-95 (assembly GCF_045782725.1). Taxonomy (NCBI): domain Bacteria; kingdom Bacillati; phylum Actinomycetota; class Actinomycetes; order Kitasatosporales; family Streptomycetaceae; genus Streptomyces; species Streptomyces sp. Pv4-95. The sequence continues at coordinate 4,752,978 of NZ_CP127172.1, read as the reverse complement.
TGCCGGACACCCACACCCAGCCGACCGTCGGCCCGTACACCGTGACGTTCCTGCTCGCCTATCTCTTCATCAAGACGTTCGAGTACAGCGGCGGCATGTGGAACCAGGCCCAGCGCTACATGGCCACCCGCAACGCCCGGCAGGCCAGGCGTTCGGCGCGGCTGTCGGCGGCGCTGTGGTTCATCTGGCCGCTGGTCCTCTTCTTCCCGATGTGGGTCGCGCCGCTGCTGGTCAAGGCGCAGAAGCCGGACGCCTCGGACTCGTACGCACTGCTGACCGAGCACCTGCTGCCGCACGGCCTGCTCGGGCTGGTCATCGTCGGTTTCTTCTCGCACACGATGGCCATGTGCTCCTCGGACGCCAACGCCATCTCGGCGGTCTTCACCCGCGATATCGCCCCGGCGCTGCCGAAGCTGGGCGAGCGGGCGCGCAACTGGTCGCACCGGGCGGGGCTGCTGGCCGCGCGGCTGTCGACGGTCTCCTTCCTGGCGCTGTCGATGGCGATCGCGACGCAGGTCAACTCCCCCACCTTCAAGGACATCATCACCGTCGTCATCAAGTGGGTGGCCGGGCTGGTCGGGCCGATCTCCATCCCGTTCCTGCTCGGCATGCTGCCGACGTTCCGCAAGAGTGGTCCGACGGCGGCCCTGACGTCCTGGGCGGCCGGGCTGTTCGCCTTCTGGCTGACCAACTACGGGCTGAGCGAGGTGCAGCTCCAGATCCAGATCGTGTCGCCGGTCGCGACCTCACTGGTGCTGTTCATCCTCATCGGCCTCCTCAGGCCCGAGGCGACGCCGGAGCGTGACGCGCTGCTGGCGCGGATCAACTCCGGGGAGGACGACGACGGTTCCGCGGCCGAGCTGCGGATCCCGGAGCAGGAGGACGGGGCGGAGCGGGATGCCGTCCCCGGTGGCGTCGCGGGAGACGCGACGGGCGGGACGCCGAAGCCCCACTGAGTCCCGTACGGGGCCCCCGACTCGGCGGGTTCCTGCTCGGGCCGGGCGTGTGCGGCGGCGCGCCCGGTCCGGGGGACGTCATGCCCGTGGGTAGCGGGCGAGCCAGCCAGGGGCCGAGCCGGCGGGGCCGTGGAGTGCGGGGCCCTGTGTCATCTCCATGGCGAAGTCGTCGGCGAGCTGGAGCATCGTGTCCCGGCCCTCCAGCTCGACCAGCCACACGGGCGGCAGCGCCGTCTCACCGTGCAGCGTGCCGAGGAGGTTGCCGCAGATGGCTCCGGTCGAGTCGCTGTCGCCGCCGTGGTTGACGGCGAGCAGCAGCCCGTGCCGGACGTCCTCGGCCACCAGTGCGCAGTACACGCCGATGCTCAGCGCCTCTTCCGCCGTCCAGCCCTGCCCCAGCGACTCCACCCGGGCCGGTGTCGGCATGCCCTGCCGTACGGCGCCGAGCGCGCGCTTGAGGGCGTCGGTGGTCTCCTCGTGGCCCGGGCGGGTGCCCAGATGCACCAACGCCTTCTGCACGGCGCCGTCGAGGTCCTCGCCGCGTGCCAGCGAATGGCTGATGACGGCGAAGGCACCGGCCGCGAGATAGCCGGTGGGGTGGCCGTGGGTCTGGGCCGCGCACTCGACGGCGAGCTGGAAGACCAGCTGCGGCTCCCAGCCGACCAGCAGCCCGAACGGCGCGGAGCGCATGACGGCGCCGCAGCCCTTGGAGTCCGGGTTCTTGGGCTTGTCCAGAGTGCCCATCACCTCGTCGCCCAGACCGCTCAGACAAGCCCTGCCGGGCGCCCGCCGGGAGTACAGCCACTCCTCGCGGGCGAGCCAGCCGTCGTCCGTCTTGCGCTCGTCGGGGCCCCAGTCGCGCTGGGTGACGGCCCACCGCAGATAGGCGCGGTGCACGTCGGTGGGCGGGTGCCAGGCTCCGGTGTCCCGGCGCACCTGGGCGCGGATCAGCCCGTCCACCGTGAAGAGGGTCATCTGGGTGTCGTCGGTGACCGCTCCGCGCCGCCCGTAGGCGGATACGAAGTCGGTCACGCCTTCCTGGCCGTGCGCCTTGCGGATCGCGTCGAGCGAGTCGAATTCGATACCGGCACCGAGCGCGTCGCCGATGGCACCGCCGAGCAGACAGCCGCGGACCCGGCTGCGGAAGTCCTGCTGTTCGGCGCGGCCCCAGATAGCGGTGTTGCCTGCCGCTGCGCTCACTGCGCCCCTCCTGAAGCTCACAACGTCCCGGGGCCTTGCGGACCCCCTGGCGCAGCACTGTAATCGACCAAGAATGATCAATTTGAGGCCAGGATCGTATTGTGAACAGTCATCCGCGAGGAGGCTTATGACCGGTACGGCCCCAATCGAACGTCCCAGGCCACGACCGGTACGCCCCTGCCGCCCCACCCGAACCATCAGCCCCTCCCCTAGCTCCCTACCGCATCAGGAGAAACCCGCATGACTCCGCGCTGCGCCGTGCTCGACGACTATCAGGACGTCGCCCTCTCGATGGCCGACTGGTCGCCCCTCGCCGGTGCCGTGGACGTCCGTACCCTGCGGCAGCCGTTCCGCTCCGAGGACGAGGTGGTCGACGCGATCGGCGACTGCGAGATCGTCGTCGCGATGCGCGAGCGCACCCCCTTCCCCGCAACCCTCCTCGACCGGCTGCCCCGCCTCCGGCTCCTGATCACCTCCGGCATGCGCAACGCCTCCATCGACCTGGAAGCCGCCGCCCGGCTCGGGGTCACCGTCTGCGGCACGGCCAGCAACATCGAACCGCCCGTCGAACTGACCTGGGCGCTGCTCCTCGGCCTCGCGCGCAACGTCGCCACCGAGAGCGCCGCGATGCGCGGGAACGGCCCCTGGCAGAGCACCCTCGGCGCCGATCTGCACGGCCGGCGGCTCGGGCTGCTCGGCCTGGGCAGGATCGGCACCCGCGTCGCCCGGATCGGCCAGGCCTTCGGCATGGACGTCGCGGCCTGGAGCCAGAACCTGACCGCGGAGCGCGCCGCGGAGTCGGGCGTACGCGCCACCGCCGACAAGGAAGAACTCCTCGAAACCAGCGACTTCGTCACCGTGCACCTGGTCCTGAGCGACCGCACCCGGGGCCTGCTGGGCGCCGACGAACTGCGCCGGATGCGGCCCACGAGCTACCTCGTCAACACCTCCCGGGCCGGCATCGTCGACCGGGCCGCGCTGCTCCGCGCGCTGCGCGAGCACTGGATCGCCGGCGCCGGTCTGGACGTCTTCGACCATGAGCCGCTGCCGGAGGACGACCCGCTGCGCACCCTCCCCAACGTCCTCGCCCTCCCGCACCTGGGTTACGTCACCCGCCGCAACTACGAGGGGTACTTCTCCGAGGCCGTCGAGAACATCACCGCCTACCTCGCGGGCACGCCGGTACGACGCCTGGGATAGGGGCCGAGGAGGTCCGCGCCCGCCGCTCGCGCCGCTCGCAAGTTCGATACTGGCGGCGGCGCCGGATGGGCATGCTCCCTCCATGTCCGAGTACGAGTGGGACCGCACCACCATGGCCGTCGTCGCCTCCGCGCTCTCCGGCGACAGCGACGGCGCGGTGGAACTCCTCCGGCCGCTCCCGCAGCGCGACGTCTGCCATATCGCCGTACGGCTGGCCGCCATGGCCGCCGACGCGCTGATCGCCGCCGCCCAGGACAGTGGAGGCGACCGCGAGGAGGCACTGTCGCAATGGCAGCAGTGCATCCTGCAGCACGAGGCGGAGTACGAGGGGGAATGACGCCCCTCCTCGGGAGAGGGCCACCATCACCGGCCCCGCGGGCCGGGGCATGGCGCGCTCCCGTCACCGGCGGCGGCTCACGCCTGCCGAATGGCGGTGATGATCCGGTGCGCCCACGCGGCAGGGCTCGGGTCGTCGAGGAGCCCGGCGAGACGGGTCATATGGGTGCGGCGCTGCCCGGGCGGCATGGTGAGGGCGCGGTGCAGGGTGTCGACGAGGTCCCTGGGTGAGCGCGGGTCGGTGAGCAGCGCGGTGGGGGCGAGTTGGGAGGCCGCTCCGGTGGAGCGGGACAGGACGAGCACTCCGGACCGGCCGGTGGCCGCTTGTGCGGCGATGAATTCCTTGGCCGTGAGGTTCATGCCGTCCTCGAGCGAGGTCACCCAGAGGACGTCGGCCGCCAGGTAGTGGTCGACGACCTCGGCGAACGGCAGGGCCCGGGGGATGTAGTCGACGGGCTGCCAGCTGTCGGTGCGCCAGGCGTCGTTGAGGGCGGTGATGTCGCGTTCCAGGGCTTCGCGGGTGGTCGCGTAGGCGCGGATGCCCGGTTCGGGGGGCGGGCAGACGAGGCGGAAGCGTAACCGTCCGCGCAGTTCCGGCCGTTCGGCGAGCAGGGTGGACAGGGCCTGGATCTTCTGGAGCGGGGCCTTGGCGTAGTCCAGGCGCTCCACGGAGAGGATTAGGGCGGCCGCGTCGCGGGGGCGGGGTTGCGGGGCGCGGGACCGGGCGAGCGACTCGACCATGGGGCGGTCGATGCCCAGGGGGTGGATGCCGGTACGCGGCGTGCGGGGGCCGTCGGCGAGGGTCCGCCGGAAGTGGTCGGCGAAGACCGCGGTGTGGAATCCGGCCCAGTCCAGGCAGGCGAGGGAGTCGCGGATCCGGGCGGCTTCGGGGATGCGGGCGAAGGTTTCCGGTGGCGGGAAGGGGGTGTGGTGGAACAGTCCGAGGCGCAGGTCGGGCCGTGTCGCGCGCAGCAGTCCGGGGACGAGCCAGAGGTTGTAGTCGTGCAGCCAGACCGTGGCGTCGCGGGCCGCGTGGGCGCTGATGTGGTCGGCGAAACGGTTGTTCATCGTCTCGTACTGCGTCCAGGCCGCGGGGTCGTGGCGCATCCGCTCCGGTTGCGACATCAGGACGGGCCACAGCGTCTCCTTGCACGCCCGGTGGAAGTAGCCCGTCCACTGGGCGGATGTCACGGGCAGGAGGGCCAGCGGGAGGCCGGTCTCCCGTGCTGCGGAGCGGAGTGCTGCGGCGTGGAGTGCTGCGGCGTGGAGTGACACGCGCCCGTGCGATTCGTCGTGGGGCGGTTCACCGTGGGGCGCATCACCTTGCGGCGCCCCGTCGTGGGGCGCCTCGCCGCCGACGAGCGAGGTGGCCCAGACGGCGTCCATGTCGGTGGTGGCGAACAGGCTGCGCAAGGTGGGCAGGATGCCGTTCGGGCTCAGTGGCGGGCGCCAGCCCCCGTCGGCCCGGCGTACCGGTGGGCGGTGGTAGCCGACAACGACGGCCGCGGTGCGCTCCACCCAGCCGAGGTTCTCCAGGGCGGACAGGATCGCCGCAGCTCCCCGGAGGTCGGGCCGGTGGACGGTGGCGCCGTGCGGAATCCGCTCGCCCAGGGCGGGCTCGGCGTTCCCCATGAGGACACCGTGGGCGCCGAGCAGGAAGAGGGAGAGGTCGTTGAGGGAGTCGCCTGCCACCAGCAGGGATTCCATGGGCCATTGGTGCTTACGGGCCAGCAGGGCCAGGGCGTTGCCCTTGCTCGCCGCGGCCGGCAGGACGTCGAAGTAGCGGTCCGCGGAGTACGTCCAGCCGCAGCCCAGCTCCCGCACCGCGTCGGTGAGCTGCGGGGAGAGCTGTTCGGGGCGGAGGTAGAAGGAGCAGCGGCCGTCCTGCGCCACCGCGTCCTGGTGGACGAGTTCGGTGAAGGCGGCGAGAGCGGAGCGCACGCGGCGCCGCCCCGGCCAGCCCAGCCGCAGGCGGCTCTCCAGGAGGTCCACCCGGCTCATTCCGACGCCGTCGATGACGCTCGCGCCGACGTCGGCGATGATCCACCGGGGCCGGGGGACGAGCGGGTCGTCGCGGAGGATGCGCTCGACGGAGGGCAGTCCGCGGCCGGTCGCGAAGACAACGGTCACCTCGGGGTGCCGTTCCAGGGCCGCACGCAGCCGCCGGCGGTCCGTGTCGTCGCCGCCGAGGAGCGTGCCGTCCAGGTCGGTCACCAGCACCTTCGGGTTCGCGTCCGGGAGGGGCGGCGCCGGCTTCGGCCCCGTCTGATCGCCAGGTATCCACGCCATGCTTCCCCCGTTGTCGTCGAATGGGTGTCGGTGTCGGAACAGGTGGCGCTGTGCGGTCTCGCGAGCGGACATCCCCAGGCCGAGGGGCAGTTGGCTCCGGCCGGGGTCCGGGTGCGCGGCGTCAGGACGTGACGCGGGCGAGCCAGCGCCGCAGGCCGGCGGTGTCCGGTGCGGCGCTCGATCCCGCGGCGGTGACGGACGCCGTTCCGCAGGCGACTCCGGCGGCGAGGCATGCGGCGAGCGTGCCGCCCGCGAGACGGCGGTGCAGGAAGCCCACGTTGAAGCAGTCGCCGGCGCCGGTGGTGTCGACCACCTCGACCGGTGGCGCCTGCAGGGCGGCGCGTTCGCCGTTCCCGACGGCGACGGCGCCCTCCCGGTCCCGCTTGATGACGACCGTGGGCACCAGGTCGGCCAGCACTTCCAGCGCCTCGTCGACGGTGCGCGCCCCGGTGACACGCAGCGCCTCGGCGGCGTTGGGAGCGAACACGTCCACCTGTCCGAGCGCCTTCCGCACCTCGGGCATGCCGATGCTGCCGGGGCGGTCCTGGCAGTCCATGAGGACCTTGGTGCCCGTCCGCGCGGCGACGTCCAGGGCCTCGGACACCTCGGGGCCGTACTGGAGATACGGCAGCATCAGTGCCGCGGGCCGGTGAGTCGCGATCAGCTCCGCGAGGGGGCGGGACGGCACCGGGTCCTCGTAACTGACCATGGCGCGGTCCCCGGGGTGGGACAACGCGACGGTGATGTTGCGTACGGGGCGCGCGTGGTGCCGGAAGCCGCGCTCGTCGAGATGCTCGTCCCGGGCGGTCGCGAGGACGTGCTTGCTGAAGACGTCATCGCCGAAGTCGGCGGCCCACACGACGTCGTGCCCCAGTCGCCGCAGCCCCATGGCGAGGGTGAACGCCCCTCCGGGCACCATGCCGAAGCCCTTGGCCCACACCTCGGTCCCGTAGGCGACCGGGCCTGCGGGCTCACGGAAGACCAGATCGACCGAGTACGCCCCGGCCACCAGGACGGGTCCGGGCCCGGTCGCCTCCACCGGCGCGGCCGGTGCGGCCGGTGCCTCGGGGTGCCGTCCGGCCGTCGGCCCGGCACCGGGTGCCCCCGCAGACGCAGGGGACGCGCATGGCCCGTCAGTCATAGCGGAAATGTAGGCAGCAGCCCGGTGAACAAAACCAGCGAGCGGCAGACATGGCCGAAAGGGAAGTCGTTGAGTCCTGGACCGGCTCCTCGCGGCGCCCGACGCGACCGCCCTGCCCGCTCGTACGACACGCGTACGCAGCGGACGGGCGATAACGGGCCGGCCTGCGCGTCGGCCGGCCGAACGGCGGGCCGGCTAGTCCAACACGGGCAGCAGCTCGGGCAGGTGGCCGTCCGAGGCGAGCGCGGCGGACTGCCGTTCGTCGCTGACCGGGCCGTACGTCGTCGTACGGGCGCGGGCCGGGCGGCCCGCGGCGTCGGCGATGGCGACGAGGTCCTGGATGGAGCGGTAGGAGCCGTAACTCGACCCGGCCATCCGGGAGATGGTCTCCTCCATCAGGGTGCCGCCGAGGTCGTTGGCGCCCGAGCGGAGCATCTCGGCCGCGCCCTCCGTACCGAGCTTGACCCAGCTGGTCTGGATGTTGGTGATGTGCGGATGCAGCAGCACCCGGGCCATGGCCGTCACCGCCCGGTTGTCGCGGGTGGTGGGGCCGGGACGGGCGATGCCCGCGAGGTAGACGGGGGCGTTGGTGTGGATGAAGGGGAGGGTGACGAACTCCGTGAAGCCGCCGGTCTCCTGCTGCACCTGCGCCAGCAGCCGCAGGTGGCCGAGCCAGTGGCGGGGCTGGTCGACATGGCCGTACATCATCGTCGAGGACGAACGGATGCCCAGCTCATGGGCGGTCTTGACGACCTCGACCCAGGTGGCGGTCGGCAGCTTGCCCTTGGTGAGGATCCAGCGGACCTCGTCGTCGAGGATCTCGGCGGCCGTGCCGGGGATGGTGTCGAGTCCGGCCTCCTTGGCGGCGGTCAGCCACTCCCGGATGGACATCCCCGTGCGGGTCGCGCCGTTGACGACCTCCATCGGCGAGAAGGCGTGCACATGCATGCCGGGGACGCGTTCCTTGACGGCGCGGGCGATGTCGAAATAGGCCGTACCGGGCAGATCGGGGTGGATGCCGCCCTGCATGCAGACCTCCACCGCGCCCACGTCCCACGCCTGCTGGGCGCGGTCGGCGACCTGGGAGAGGGACAGGGTGTAGGCGTCGGCGTCGGTGCGGCGCTGGGCGAAGGCGCAGAAACGGCAGCCGGTGTAGCAGACGTTGGTGAAGTTGATGTTCCTGGTGACGATGTAGGTGACGTCATCGCCGACGGTGGCGCGCCGCAGATCGTCGGCGATCTTGCAGAGGGCGTCCAGGGCGGGGCCGTCGGCGTGCAGCAGTGCCAGCGCTTCGGCGTCGGAGAGCTTGGTGGGGTCCTCGGCGGCCTGCGCCAGCGCCTGCCGTACGTCGGCGTCGAGGCGGGAGGGCGCCATCCCGGGGGCGGCTGCCTCGCGCAGTGCCTCCCAGTCGCCGTAGACCTCGTCGAAGTCGTCGCGGCGGTCGGCGGTGCGGCCTTCGGTGTCGATGGTGTGGTGCAGGTCCGTGCGGCCCGACGCGCTCATCGAGAAGCCCTCGTCGGGCTCCTGCCAGGGGTGGCCCTCGACGACGGCGTCCTCGCGGGCCAGCCCGGTCTCCGGGTCGACCAGGGCGCGGACGTGCGGCAGCAGCCGGGGGTCGAGCCAGGGTTCGCCGCGCTTGATGAACTCGGGGTAGATGGGCAGCCGTTCACGCAGTTCGAAGCCGACCGCGGCGGTGTGCGCGGCCAGGTCGTCGATCTGCGGCCAGGGGCGCTCGGGGTTGACGTGGTCGCGGGTCAGCGGGGAGACCCCGCCCCAGTCGTCGATGCCGGCGCCGATGAGCATCGCGTACTCCCCGTCGACCAGGTTGGGCGGCGCCTGGATGCGGGTCGAGGGGCCCATGACGTGCCGCGCGACGGCGATCGTCGCGGCGAGTTCCTCCAGCTCGGCGTCCGGCATTCCGCGCATGGCCGTGTCCGGCTTGGCGCGGAAGTTCTGCATGATGAGTTCCTGGATGCCGTGGTAGGCCCGCTGGACGCGGCGCAGGGCGAAGAGGGACTCGGCACGCTCCTCGTAGTTCTCGCCGATGCCGATCAGGAGTCCGGTGGTGAAGGGGACGTTGGAGCGCCCGGCGTCCTCCAGGACGCGCAGGCGGACGGCGGGCTCCTTGTCGGGCGAGCCGTGGTGCGGGCCGCCGGGCTCGCTCCACAGCCGCTCGGCGGTCGTCTCCAGCATCATGCCCAGGGAGGGGGCGACGGGCTTGAGGCGCTGGAAGTCCGTCCAGGACAGCACCCCGGGGTTGAGGTGGGGCAGCAGCCCGGTCTCCTCCAGGACGCGGATGGCCATGGCGCGGACGTAGGAGAGGGTGTCGTCGTAGCCGTGGGCCTCCAGCCACTCGCGGGCCTCGGGCCAGCGGTCCTCCGGCTTGTCGCCGAGGGTGAAGAGGGCTTCCTTGCAGCCCATTTCGGCGCCCCGCCGCGCGATGTCGAGGACCTCGTCGGGCGAGAGGAACATGCCGTGTCCGTCGCGCCGCAGCTTGCCGGGGACGGTGACGAAGGTGCAGTAGTGGCACTTGTCGCGGCAGAGGCGGGTGAGGGGGATGAAGACCCCCCGGGAGTAGGTGATGACGCCGGGGCGGCCCGCGGCCTCCAGGCCGGCGTCCCGCACCCGGGCGGCGGAGGCGCACAGGTCCGCGAGGTCGTCGCCGCGGGCCTGGAGCAGCACCGCGGCTTCGCCGACGTCCAGCGCCACGCCGTCGCGGGCGCGCTTGAGCGCACGGCGCATCGAATTCGCCGTCGGCGGCACGGGACAGTCGGCGGCCGGGGTGGTCTGCCGGTTGATGCCTCGGTCGGATCCCTGGTCAGGTCCCTGCGCGCTGGAAGTCATCCTCCGAGCATACGAGCGCCCGCCGACAGCGCCGCCGTGAAAACCGACGGCGTGGTGTGCCACTGGTCACGTCATACGGAGGTTCCCTCCGCGCCGTGGACGGGCACTTCCCGGGCAGCGGCGGCGCACACGCTAGAAGCCGGCCAGCAGTTCGTCGGAGTAGGTGCGGGTCAAGAACTCCATGCTGTGGCCGTCGGGGTCGTCGATGTAGACGCCTCGACCGCCGTCCAGGCGGTTGACGGTCTGCGGCTGGTGGTGGCGCGGGCCGGCCCAGTAGGGCAGGTCCTGGGCCTGTATGCGGCCCAGAATCGCGTCGAACTCGTCCTCCGTGACCAGGAAGGCGTAGTGCGTGGGCACGAATCGCTGCCCTTCGGTGACGTGCTCCGCGTAGTCGAGCGCCACGCCGTTGTCCAGCTTCAGCACCGCGAACGGGCCGAACGCCTTGGGCTCGGGGGCGTCCAGCAGCCCGGCCATGAACCGGGCGGAGGCGAAGCGGTCGGTGCTGTGCACGATCGTGTGGTCGAGCGAGGGCATGGGGATTCTCCTGGGACCGTCGGTCTGGGCTGTCCCCTTCGACGCTAGGGCGGCCCGGCGCCGGGGTGGATCGGTCTTCCGAACCGACCCGCCCCGCTGCCCGTACGCCGATGGTCCTAGGCAGCCGTCCTACGCCGCGCCGGTCACTTGGCCGAAACGGCCACCCTGCCTCGGCCGGGCAGCGGCCGTCCCGTCCCGCCGGTCACAGGTACTGCGCGAAGTCGTCCAGTGTGCGCAGCACCTCCGCCTCACCGGCCGGCGGAAGTTGCAGCACCACCTCCGACACACCCAGGTCGCGGTAGTGCGCGAGCTTCCCGGCCGACGGGCGCACCGCGTACGGCACGACCACCGGCTCGCCGCTGCGCCCCGCGTCCCGCCACGCCTGCCGCAGCACCGGCACGGTCTCGGCCAGTCCCCGCCCGCCGATCGGCAGCCAGCCGTCCGCGTACTCGGCGATCTGCGCGAACAGCTTGGGCCCGGCCCCGCCGCCCAGCAGCGTGCGCGGTGCGCCGTGTGCGGGCTTGGGGTGGGCGAGGGACGCCTGCACGGACGCGAATTCACCCTTGTAGGCGGTGGGTTCCGCCGCCCACAGCGCCCGCATCACCGCCATCCGGTCCCGGGTCAGCTCACGCCGCGTCGACCACTGCACACCGTGGTCGGCGGCCTCCTCGACGTTCCAGCCGTAGCCGACACCGAGGGTGAAGCGGCCGCCGGAGAGGAAGTCGAGGGTGGCGACCTGCTTGGCGAGGTCGACCGGGTCGTGCTGGGTGACGAGGGTGATGCCGGTGCCCAGGCCGAGCCGCTCGGTGACGGCGGCCGCCTGGCCGAGCGCGATGAACGGGTCGAGCGTGCGGCCGTATTCGCGGGGCAGCGGCTCACCCATCGGCGCGGGGGTGTCGCGGCTCGCCGGGATGTGGGTGTGTTCGGGCAGGTAGAGGCCGGCGAAGCCGCGCTGCTCCAGCTCGCGGGCGAGCCGGTCGGGCCGGATCGTCTCGTCGGTCAGGAAGATCGTGGTCGCGATCCGCATGGGCGCACCTCCGCGTCAGGCGTATGGGGGACCGAATGTTGCCGTACCGACCGGCGGTTATCCACAGGCCTTTCCCTCCGTGTCACAGCCGCGTACAACAGTTTTCACACGGCGAAACGAAGCGAAACGAAGGGTCACACGGCGGACCGGGCGGACCGCGCGAAAGGTCGGGCAGGTCGGGCCAGCCGGACCAGCCGGACCAGTCGGACCGAACGAACCGGCAGGACCGGGCCAAGCGCGAGGGGACGGAGACATCGGGACGCGGCGGCGGAAGGAGTCGGCGCGAGGGCACAAAGGCGCTGCGAACCGTACGACCACAGGCCGCACCACGCGGACGAGAGGCTGGTCAGGACCTGGGTCGGCCACCACCGATCCACCACTCGATCACCACCCGATCCGCCACGGCGCCGCAGCGGCACCGAGGCACCACGCAGGGCACGGGCGCCACCACCGTCCGGCGATCACGGCACCAGTGACGGCGACAGCAACACCGGCAGGGACACCAGGGGAAGCCACGGCAAGGGGGCGGGGATGGAACGACGGGACGTTCTGAGACTTTCGGCGGTTGCGGGCGCCACGGGCGCGCTTACGCTCGGACCTGTGAGCTTCGCCGACGCGGCACCCGCAGACGGCCGGCCCGGGGACGACCGGGCCGAGCAGACCCGCCGGATCACCGGCCATCTGCCCACGGGCGCACCCGACTTCGTCTACCTCCCGGTCGAAGTGCCGCGCGGCGTCCGCGAGATCGCCGTCTCCTACACCTACGACAAGCCCGCCGTCCCGGAGGGCACCGCGGGCAACGCATGCGACATCGGCATCTTCGACGAACGCGGCACGGACCTCGGCGGGGCGGGCTTCCGCGGCTGGTCGGGCGGGGCGCGTACGGAGTTCTTCCTGCGCGCCGACGACGCCACCCCGGGCTATCTCCCCGGACCCGTCAACGCCGGCACCTGGCATATCGCCCTCGGCCCGTACACCGTCGCCCCGCAGGGACTCTCCTACGACGTGACCGTCACGCTGCGACACGGCCCGCCGGGAAACACCCCGCCTCCCCAATACCCGCCCGAGCGCGCCCGGGGGCGGGGCCGCGCCTGGTACCGAGGCGACAACCATGTGCACTCCATCCACTCCGACGGCAGGCGCACCCCTGCGCAGATCGCCGCGCTGGCCCGCGCGGCCGGGCTGGATTTCCTCACCACGACCGAGCACAACACCACGTCCTCACACCGTGCCTGGGAGGGGCTCTGGGGCGATGACCTGCTGATCCTCATCGGCGAGGAGGTCACCACCCGCAACGGCCACGTCGTGGCGATGGGCACCGACCCTGGCGTCTTCATCGACTGGCGCTATCGGGCCCGTGACAACGCCTTCGGCAAGTACGCCCGCGCCATCCGGCGGGCCGGCGGCCTGGTCATCCCGGCGCACCCGCACGCCACCTGCATCGGCTGCAACTGGAAGTTCGGCCTCAACGACGCCGACGCGGTGGAGGTGTGGAACGGCCCCTACACCCCCGACGACGAGGTCACGCTCGCCGAGTGGGACAACACCCTCGTCGCGCACACCCGCGGGCGCGGGGCCTGGCTGCCGGCCGTCGGCCACAGCGATGCCCACCGCGACCCGGACGTCATCGGCCTCCCACAGACCGTCGTACTGGCCGACGATCTGTCCCGGCGCGCACTGCTGGAGGGCATACGGGCGGGCCGGGTGTGGATCGCCGAGTCGTCCGAGGTCGACGTGGAGTTCACGGTCATCGGTGAGCGCGGCCAGGTCGCCGGTATCGGTGAGCGGCTGGCAGCCTCCCGTTCGTCGAAGGTCACCGCCCGGCTGCGGGTCCGGGGCGCCCCGGGCTGCACGGCCTCCTTCGTCACGGACCAGGGCCGCCTGTTCACCGCGCCACTGCCGGACTCCGGCACGGGCGCCGTCAGCTGGCAGACCACCCCCGACAACGCCGCATACGTCCGCGCCGAGGTCCGCCACCCACCGACGACACCAGCACTCCCGGGCCCGATGGCAGCACTGACCAACCCGATCTTCCTCGACGGGACGTGAGCGGGGATACGGCCCGAGGGTGAGGTTTGAGGGCGAGGTCTGAGGGGGCGATCTGGGGGGCGGCGGGGGCGATAGGCGGCGCGATAGGTGGGGCGCGCCCTGGGTGGTCAGATCCCGCGGCAGACGGGACATGCCCGCGGCGGCGCTGACATGCGGCGAGTGCCGGCGATCAGTGCCCCGAGGCAGACGGCCCGTGCCCGCGGCAGTGCCCCCTGCGGCCACGGGGCCTGCGGTGGCGCGTGCCTGGAGCTGTGCGTGCCGGGCGGCGGCGCGATAGGCGGCGCATGCCCGGGGGCGGTCGGCGTCCAAGCAGACGGAGCGTACCCGCGTACGGCGTCCGCACGCCGTGGCGCTCCGCCCGCGGTGGCGCCTGCCGGCGGCGAGCAGAGGCCGAGGCGGGTTGCCCGTCCCCCGCCGCGCGACGGGCGGCGGCGGTCAGAGGCCGAGGCGGCGGGGGTGGGAGGGGAGGGGGGAGGGGAGGGGAGGGGGCCCCGGGGGCCCGCACTACCCCCGCACCCCCACCCCTGCTCCTCGCTACTCCTCAACCACCAGTGCCGGTGTTGAGCGGGTCAGGACCTGGCCGCGGAAGAAGGCCGGGCTGCGGCGCTGCATCACCAGCATGATCACGAAGCCGACGAGCAGGAGGCCGACGCCGATGACGAAGACGGAGCCGACGCCGAAGACCTCGCTGCCGGAGCCGTAGGCGGGGTCCCACATGTCGATCAGTGTCTTGGCGAAGACGGCCGCCAGCAGGACGCCGCCGAGGACCGGGAAGACGCCCTTGAACAGCAGGTCGCGGGCGGAGTCGCGCAGCGAGTGGCGGAAGAACCAGGCGCAGGCGAAAGCGGTGATCGCGTAGTAGAAGCAGATCATGAGGCCCAGCGCGTAGATGGTGTCGATGAGGACGTTCTCGCTGAGGAAGCTCATGACGGCGTAGAAGACGCCGGTGGCCACGCCCGCGGCGATGGTCGCCCGGCCGGGCGAGCGGAATCGCGGGTGGATGTCGGAGAAGGACCGGGGCAGTGCCTCGTAGGCGCTCATCGCCAGGACGGTGCGGGCCACCGGGATGAAGGTGGTCTGCAGGCTGGCCGCGGCCGACGCCAGGACCGCGACGAACAGCAGCACGCCGAGGACGGTGCCCATCACGGGGTCGGCGAGGGCGGCGAAGACGTTGTCCGAGGTGTCCGGGTTGCCGAGCCCGGGGCCCTTGTCGCCGACGCCGGAGAACATCTGTGAGGCGACGGCGGTCAGCAGGTAGGAGCCGATCAGTACGAGCATGGCCAGCAGGGCGGCGCGACCGGGCGTCTTCGCGCTGCCGGCGGTCTCCTCGTTGACCGTCAGGCAGGCGTCCCAGCCCCAGAACATGAAGATCGAGAGCGACAGTCCCGCGGTGAAGGCGGAGAAGGACTGGACGGCGAAGGGGTCGAGCCAGGTCCAGGAGAAGTCCAGGGAGCCGGCGAAGTCGCCGGAGCGAGCCTTGATCACGGCCATCACGACGAAGATCGCGAGTACTGCCAGCTGGAGGCCGACCAGCGCGTACTGGACGCCCTTGGTGGCGGTCATGCCGCGGTAGCTGATGGCGGTGGCGACGGCGATGAAGGCCAGGCAGGTCAGCACGTGGACGGGCTTGTTGCCGTCGAGGGCGGCGACGGAGGAGCTGCCGGTCAGCTCGCCGAGCAGGAGGTAGAAGAACGAGGTGGCGACGCCGGCGAGGTTGGAGAGCACGATGATCGTCGCGATCACCAGGCCCCAGCCGCACATCCAGCCGACGCGCGGGCCGAACGCCTTGACCGACCAGGTGAAGGAGGTGCCGCAGTCGGGCACGGCCTTGTTGAGCTCGCGGTAGGCGAAGGCGACGAGCAGCATCGGCAGGAAGCCGGCGAGGAAGACGGCGGGCATCTGCAGCCCGACCTCCCCGACGGTGGGGCCGAGGGTGGAGGTGAGGCAGTAGACGGGGGCGACGGTCGATACGCCGATGACCGCGCTGCCGAGCAAGCCGACGGAGTTGCCGCTGAGGCCCTTGTTGCGGGTGCCGCTGCCGCTGCCACTGTCGCTGACGCTCGTTACCGTGTCTCCGGTCTGGGGCCGGGGGTCTACCTGAACCATGAACAGGACGTTAAGCGCTGCTGTTTCCGTATGCGGAAGATCATCCTCCGCGAGAACAACCTTCAACATGAAGGTAATCTTGCGAAGTTGATCTATCAATAACCAGGTGAATCGCGCTTCACGCCTTCAACTCACCCACCCTGACGCAAACTTTCCGCATTGCGAGAACCGCAGCACTGTCCGTTTCGTCCCGGTTCAAAATTTTCCCATCCGGTTTTCGGCCCGCTTCTCGCGGCCCCGCCCCCAGCCCTCCTCCCCCGCCTCGTCGCGCCGCCTCACCCGGGCCACACCAGCGACTGCAGCTCGCTGTAGGCGTGCAGCGCGTACGAGCCCACATCCCGCCCGACCCCGCTGCGCTTGAAGCCGCCGAAGGGCGCCTCCATGTTCCGCCCGACCGTGTTGATCCCGACCCCGCCGGCCCGCAGCCGACCGGCCACCCGGAAGGCACGGGCCACATCGCCGGACCAGACGTAGTCCAGCAGCCCGTAGTCGCTGTCGTTGGCCAGTGCGATGCCCTCCTCCTCGTCGTCGAACGGCACGACCACCACCACCGGGCCGAAGATCTCCTCGCGGACCACCCGCATCGTGTGCGTACAGTCCGCGAAGAGCGTCGGCGCCACATAGAAGCCCCGCTCGCACCCCGGCCGCTCACCCCCGGTGACCAGCCGCGCGCCCTCCTTCCCGGCCAGCTCCACATACGACTCGACGCGGTCCCGGTGCGCCGCGGAGATCACCGGGCCCACGACCGTGTCCGGTCGCGTCGGGTCCCCGACCTTCAGGGCGGACGCATACCGCGCGAGCCCGTCCACCAGCCGCTCGTAGATGCCGCGCTGCGCCAGGACCCGGGTCGGCGCGGTGCAGATCTGGCCGCTGTAGAAGGAGAAGGTGGTGCCGACGCCCGCCACCGCCGCCGCGAGGCCCTGACCGTCCAGGTCGTCGAAGACCAGCGCCGCGCCCTTGCCGCCCAACTCCATCAGCTGCCGCTTCATCCCCCGGCCGCACTCCTGGGCGATCCGCTGCCCGACGGCGGTGGATCCGGTGAAGCTGACCATGTCCACACCGTCCGCCGCGACCGCGGCCTCGCCGACCTCCGGCCGGGTGCCGGTGACGACATTGACCACCCCCGGCGGCACCCCGGCCTCGGCCAGCGCCTCCGCCATGCGGAAGACCGACAGCGGATCCTGCGGGGCCGGCTTCACCACCACGGTGTTGCCCATCGCCAGCGCCGGCGCGACCTTGCCCGCCGGATTCGCCCACGGGTTGTTGTACGAGGTGATGCAGGTGACCACTCCGACCGGTCGCCGTACCGCGAGCGCCCCGAGGACGCCCGCCTTCCCGAACGGCCCCGCCTCGTTGATCTGCGGCGGCAGCCCGGTCTCGACCGGTTCCAGGGCGCCGCGCGCGTAGCGCCTGAAGCGCGCCACGGCCACGCCCACCTGCATGGCTCGCGCGGTGCCCGTCGTCGCGCCGCTCTCCGCCTGCGCCAGCGCGGCGTAGCCGGTGAATTCGCGGCGCATCACCTCCGCGGCGCGGTCCAGGATCCTCGCGCGCTCCTCCGGGGCGGTGCGCGACCAGCTCTCGAACGCGTCCCGGGCCGCCGCCACCGCCGTCGCCACCTGTGCGGGGCTCGCTTCCGGGGCCCTGCCGACGATCTCCTCGGTCGCCGGGTTGCGCACCGCGTAGTGGCCGCGTTCCGGCTCGATCCACTCGCCGCCGATGAACAGCCGCTCGGCCGCCGCCTCGCGACCGCTCACCGGGTGCTCACGGTCTCGGTGTCCCGTCCGGACCGCAGCACCGTGCCCGGCACCGCGCCGGTCACGACGTCCTCGCGGATGGTCTCCACCCCGTTGACCCGTACGCTCACGATGCCCAGGGCCCGCGAGTCCAGCCGCGGGCTGTCGCCGGGCAGGTCGTGCACCAGCGTGGCGGGCCCGGCGTCGATCCGCTCGGGGTCGAAGAGCACCAGGTCGGCGTGGTGGCCCTCGGCGATCCGGCCGCGCTCACGCAGGCCGAGCAGCCGGGCCGGGTCGTCGGTCAGCATCTGTACGGCGCGCTCCAGGCCGACGAGCTTGCGGCCGCGCAGGCAGTCGCCGAGGAAGCGGGTGGTGTAGGGGGCGCCGCACATGCGGTCCAGGTGTGCGCCGGCGTCCGAGCCGCCCAGCAGGACGTCCTCGTGCTCCCAGGTCTCCCGGCGCAGCGCCCAGCTGGCCGGGTCGTTGTCGGTCGGCATGGGCCACAGCACCGTGCGCAGCTCGTCCTGGGCGCAGATCTCGACGAGGCAGTGGAAGGGTTCCTGCCCGCGTTCGGCGGCGATGTCGCCGACCACCCGGCCGCTGAGGCCGTCGTTGGCCGGGGAGTAGGTGTCGCCGATGACGTAGCGGGCGAAGTGGGTGAGCCGGCGGAAGACGCCTGCTTCCTTGCTCTCGGCGCGGCGCAGCATGTCCGCGCGGATGTCCGGGTCGCGGAGTGCGGCGATCCGCTCGGGTACCGGAAGGCCGAGGATGTCGCCCCATCCCGGTATGAGGTTCAGGGCGCAGAACGTGCCGAGGGACATGTTCATGGGTGTGAGGATCGGCATGGTGAGGGCGACGATCCGGCCGCCGGCCTTGCGGGCCCGTTCGCTGGGGACGAGCTGGCGGGGCACCCGTTCCGGTACGGCCGCGTCGATGGTCAGTACGTTCCAGTTCAGCGGGCGTCCGGCGGCCGCGGACATGTCGACGAGCAGGTCGATCTCGTCGTCGTCGAACTGGTCGAGGCAGCCCGCGACGATGGCTTCGATCTGGGTGCCCTCGTGGTCGGCGACGGCCCGGGAGAGGGCGAGGAGTTCGGCGGGGCGGGCGTGCCGGGAGGCGACGGGGCTGCCGTCGCCGTCGGAGTGAGTGGCGGACTGGGTGGTGGACAGCCCCCAGGCGCCGGCGTTCATCGCGTCGTGGAACAGCTCCAGCATGGCGGCGAGTTGTTCGTCGGTCGGCTGGCCGCCGATCGCGTCCGGGCCCATGACGTACCGCCGCAGGGCGCAGTGGCCCACCATGAAGCCGGCGTTGACCGCGATACGGCCTTCCAGGGCGTCGAGGTATTCGCCGAAGCTGTGCCAGTTCCAGGGGGCGCCTTCTTCCAGCGCGACCAGGGACATGCCTTCGACCTTGCTCATCATGCGCCGGGTGTAGTCGGCGTCGTCGGGGCGGTCGGGGTGCAGCGGGGCGAGGGTGAATCCGCAGTTGCCGCCGGCGACGGTGGTGACGCCGTGGTTCAGCGAGGGGGTGGCGTAGGGGTCCCAGAACAGTTGCGCGTCGTAGTGGGTGTGCGGGTCGACGAATCCGGGGGCGAGGATCAGGCCGGTGGCGTCCTCGGTGGTGCGGGCGGGTTCGGTGACCGTGCCGGGGGCGGCGACGACGGCGATGCGTCCGTCGCGGATGCCGAGGTCGGCGGCGCGGCCGGGGGCGCCCGTCCCGTCCACGACGGTTGCGCCCTTGATCAGGTGGTCGAGCATGACGTGGATCCCTTCTCGCTGGGTGCGGGAAGGGGGGCGCGCCCGGCCCGGCCGGGGTGCCGCTCCCTGCCCGTCCCGTTGCTGCGGTTCAGTTGCCCGCTGCCTGGCGGAAGCGCGTGGTGCGGTGCACGGGGTCGGTGTCGATCTTCGGGATGACGTGCTCGCCGATCAGCTTGATCGAGTTGAGGGTGTCCTCGCGGCTGACACCGATGGGCAGGCCGAAGGAGAGCTGGTCGGCGCCTGCCTGTTCCCAGCGCTTGCACTGCTGGAGCACCTCGTCGGGGTCGCCGCAGATCATCAGCTCCTCGGCGATCAGCAGCTCGATGATCTCCTCGGTGTACTCGGGCAGCAGCTCGGGCCACTCCGGTATGCCGTCCGGCCGGGGGAAGGTGTCGTGGTAGCGGAACAGCAGGGACTGGAGGTAGTTGAGGCCGCCTCCGACGGCGATCTCGACGGCCTTGCGATGGGTCTCGGCGCAGATGGCGGTCGAGGTGACCATGACGTTGTCGTTGACGAAGTCGCCGATGGCCCGGGCTTCCTTCACGGCGGTCTTGTAGGAGTCGACGACCCACTCCATGTCGGAGACCTTCTGCACGCTGAAGCCGAGGACGCCCAGGCCCTTCTTGCCGGCCATGGCGTAGGACGAGGGGGAGCCTGCGGCGTACCACATGGCCGGGTGCGACTTCCCGTACGGCTTGGGCAGGACCTTGCGCGGCGGCAGTTCCCAGTGCTTGCCCTTGAAGCCGACGTATTCGTCCTGGAGCCACATCTTGGGGAACTCGGCGATGGTCTCCTCCCAGAGTTCCTTGGTGTGGTTCATGTCGGTGACGCCCGGCATGAATCCGAGGATCTCGTGGCTGCCCGCGCCGCGCCCGGAGCCGAATTCGAAGCGCCCTTCGGAGAGGTGGTCGAGCATGGCGACCTTTTCGGCGACCTTGACGGGGTGGTTGACGGGGGCCAGCGGGTTGAAGATGCCGGAGCCGAGGTGGATGCGTTCGGTGGCGTGCGCGAGGTAGCCGAGGTAGACGTCGTTGGCGGAGAGGTGGGAGTACTCCTCCAGGAAGTGGTGCTCGGAGGCCCAGGCGTATTTGAAGCCGGATTTGTCGGCCTGGATGACGTACTCGGTTTCCTCCATCAGTGCGTGGTGCTCGGCCTCGGGGTCGTCCTTCGCCCGCGCCGCCGGCACATAGCCCTGCACAAAGAGCCCGAATTCCATGGGTGTTCACTCCTTCGGGGTGCGGGGGTCGCCCCCCGGAAGATGGGTGTGTCCGTGTCACCGCCGCGATGTGGCCGAAGTGCCCGGCCGAGCCGATTCGGCTGTTGAGCCGGCTGCCACGGCCGGCCGGGCGTACGTGTTCCTCGCCTATCTGACGTACCGTCAGATCGTGACTCTCGCACCGGCCCGCACGCGTCGTCAATACCTGATGAAGCGTCAGCTACTGCTGCGGAAGGCCGCCAGGCCCCGTCGCGTCAGAGGACCGAGACCCCTGCGAGCCACCCGCCGTCGATGACGAACGGCTGCCCGGTGATGTAGGAGGAGTCCTCGCACGACAGAAAGAGCGCCAGGCGGGCGACCTCCTCCGGCTGCCCGATCCGCCCCATCGGGACGACCTTCCCGTAGAACTCGTCCAGCGCCGCGCTGCCGGCCTCGTCGGGCGCCTTCGGCCCGCCGTCCGCGGCCACCCGGTCCGGGTTCGTCATCGGGGTGTCGACGGCACCCGGGCACATCGCGTTCACGCGGATCCCCCGGCCGGCCAGCTCCATCGCCGCGACCCGCGTCATCCCGACGATCGCCGCCTTCGTCGCGGCATAGGAGGTCAGAAAGGCCATGCCGGTCAGCGCGGTGTACGACGCGGTGTTCACGATCGTCCCGCCGCCGGCCGCCGCCAGCTCCGGCGCGACGGCCTTCATCCCCAGGAACGCACCGACCTGATTGACCTGGACGACCTGCTGGAACTCCTCCAGCGGGGTGGACACCAGCTCGTTGAAGCGCAGGATCCCGGCGTTGTTGACCAGCCCGTCGACCTTGCCGAACGCCGCCTTGGCGGTGCGGACCGCTGCCTCCCAGTCCGCCTCCCGGCTCACGTCCAGCGGGACGTACCGGGCCCGCTCCTCCCCCAGCTCCTTCGCCAGCGCCTCGCCGGGCCCGTCCAGCACATCGCCGAGCACCACCCGCGCGCCCTCCGCGACGAAGAGCCGCGCCTCCTGTTCGCCCTGCCCGCGCGCCGCACCCGTGACGATCACGACCCGCCCGTCCAGCTTGCCCATATCCGTCTCCCCACGCTCTCCTGCGGCGCGACCGCGCGCGCCCGGTCCGTGCGTTCCGCCCCGCCGGCCCGGCGCTCGCGCCGCCGGGAGACCGGCTCAGTCGCCGAGATGCACCGCGACGTCCTCGGCGAACGCGGCCATCTGGTCGGTCAGTTCGGTTCTGCTGCGGCTGCGGAACCGCACCTGGAGCTGCGTCACGCCCATCGCGCGGTACTCCCGCAGCGACGCCGCGATCCGCTCCGGAGCTCCCGAGAGGGTCCGCCGTCCGACGTGCCAGGACGGATCGCCCACGTACAGCGGCTCGGCGATGGTGCCGATCTCCACCGGCCGCCCGACGCCCGCCTCCTCCCGCAGGCGCCGCAGCGTCCCGATCTGCGCCGGCAGCTGCTCCCGCCGGTCGCCCTGCGGCAGCCAGCCGTCCCCGCGCACCGCGGCCCGGCGCACGGCGGCCGGCGAGGAGCCGCCCACCCAGACCGGCGGTGGCGCCTGCACCGGCCGCGGCGCCTGCCCCAGGTCGGAGAACTCGAACCGCGCCCCCTTGAACTCGGGGAACTCCGCCGGGCCGAGCGCCGCCCGCAGCGCGTCGACGGTCTCGTCGAGCACCGCACCGCGCTGCGCGAACGGCACGCCCAGCGCCTCGAACTCCTCGCGCACATGCCCGGCACCGACACCGAGGATCAGCCGCCCACCGGACAGCCGGTCAAGCGTCGCGTACTGCTTCGCGCTGACCAGCGGGTGCTTGAGGCCGACCACCGCGACATGGCTGAGCAGCCGGACCCGCTCGGTGACGGCCGCCAGATGCGCGAGAGTGGCGACCGGGTCGTACCAAACCGTGCTCATCGCATCGGCCAGCCGCCGCGGAATCGCGATGTGCTCGCAGCAGGCGACGTACGCGAAGCCGCACCGGTCCGCGACCCGCGCCACCTCCACCAGATCGGCGGGCCCGGCCGCGGCCTCCCAGCTCTCCGCGTACAGGGTGCTCTGCGACTGCACGGGCAGCTGCATGCCGTACGCCAGTCGCCTCTGCGGTAGGACCTGTGACATGCCGAACCCCTTGATCTGACGCACCGTCAAATAACGAGTCCGGTCATCGTGCTGCCTGCCGAGCCATGAGGCAAGGGGCAGGGGGTGCGTAGCCCTGCCCTACTGGCCTCGGTTCCGTACTGGCAACCGGGCACCCCTGCTCTCGGCCACGCGGCATACGTCACGTAGGGCTTCGGTCAGGCGGCGCGCGAGAAAGCGCAGCTCTTCGGCTGTCGCTCTGCGATCACTGAGCATGTCTGCCGCATGGCCGAGAAGTTCGTCCGCCATGCCGAGCTGGACGGACTCGACGCTGTCCGCGACGCGGGAGACGAGCCCCGTGCCGTCACCCACCAGGAGGCAGGTCTTACCCTCCGGCGTCGACCACGGCAGCAGCCGCGCTCCCTGCGGCGCACTCATCGCGTGACCTCCTGTACGTCACGGCCCGACCAGGGGCTGAGCTCCACGCCGTGCGCAGCGACCCGAAAGGCGCGCGGTCGGGCGAGCCGATGCCGCAGAGCCTGCCGGCGCTCGTGCGCCACGAGGTAGGGACGGACCATGACGGTGCCCTCACCGCGCAGCATCGGTACGCGGGTCAGGGTCCCGAACGGTGTGACCCCACAGGGCGCGAGGGGTCGCATGCCAACTGGGCGACGACTGCCCGGCATGGCCCGTAACAGACGGAACGGCGACTTGAGGTTACGGGCGAGGGTGCCGGCTGGGGGGCTCGATGCCGCGCCGGCGCAAGTGCGGGTCGGAACAGTACGACTCTGCCGTGACAGAAGCACGGTGAACCACCACCTTGATCCTGGGCTCCAAGACCTGGCAACCGTACTGCTATTCATAGAAAGCAGCAAGGTTGCGGATGGTGGTGGCTCCGAGAAGTCGCTTACCGTGTAACCGACGAATTGAGATCACCGGCCGCGCAGGAGGACGCCGTGGGCACCAGCGAGTGGGTCAGCAGCTCGATTCCGTACGTCACGCCCAGGGAGAAGGGGCAGGCAGACGCCTGGGGTGCGGAGGCTGCCGCCCGGGGCCACCGGGGCACTCAACGCATCGCCCACGCCGGGGAGGTCCCGGCCCCGCCCGACATCGCAGAGCTTCTGGAGGTCGCCGAGGGTGAGAATATCGTCGTACGCCGTCGGGTGATGCTCCTCGACGACGTCCCCTGCGAGTTGACCGACACCTATTACCCCGCCCGGATCGCACGAGGAACTCGGCTGGCCGGGACCGCCAGGATTATCGGCGGGGCGGTCTCCCTGCTCGCCTCGCTCGGGCACGTCGGCGCTCGGGTCCAGGAGGACGTCATCGCCCGGCTGCCCAGCGCCGAGGAGTGCGCCGCACTGCGCACCGGCATGGACCAACCGGTGCTTCAGCTGACGCGGGTCACGCTGGACGGCAGCGAACGACCGATCCAGGTCGACAGGATGGCGATGCCCGGACACCTACAGCGGCTTCGCTACGAGATCAGGATCGGATGACCGTGCCCAGAACCGAAGACGAAGCGTTCGACCGGCGCTCCCTGCATGAACGGATCGCCGCCGACCTACGCGACGAGATCATGAGTGGCGACCTGCCGCCGGAGGCCAAGCTGCCTTCCACCACTCAGCTGAAAACCCGGTTCGACGCCTCCAACGCCACGGTCCAGAAGGCGCTCCAACTCCTCAAGGACGAACGCCTGGTCGTCGGCCGGGCCGGAGCGGCGGTGACCGTCCGCGCGCACCGGCAGCAGACGGTGCGGCCCGCTCGCTTCACCGCTCCGGCCGGTCCCGGGGAGCCCTACCGCTGGCTCACCGAAGCCGAGAAGACCGGGGCACAGGCACGCAGCAAGTTGCTGGAGGTCTCCGAGGCCGTGCCGCCGGCCGATGTCGCAGGTGCCCTGAACCTCGCGAGCGGCGGCACGGCCTTGCTGCGCTGCCAGCTCCTACTGATCGATAACGACCCGGTCGAACTGGTCAAGTGCTACTACCCGCCGGACCTCGCTCGCGGCACCGCCATAGCGGAGCGCCGAAAGATCAAGGGCGGTACGCCGACCCTGCTGGCCGAGCTGGGACATCCGCCAGGGCTCAGCATCGACCGGGTCTCCGCCCGCGTCCCCACCCAGGAGCAGTACGAAGCCCTTCGCCTCCCCAGTAACCTCCCCGTCCTGCGGACTCTCCGGGTCGTCCACAGCCGTCACGAGAGGCCCATCGAGGCCACGGTGATGGTCAAGGCCGGCCATCTGTACGAACTTCAATACGAGTTCACCCCGCAATAGCGCCCCGCACGAACCGCGCCCCCCTCACCCCGCCGCCCCCGGTCCCCACAGGCCCTCGGGGGTGAGGTCCAGTAGTTCGATGGCGTTGCCGCGGACGATGCGTTCGACGACGTCCGGGGCCAGGTGGGCCATCTGGGACTCGCCGACCTCCTTGGAGCGGGGCCAGGTCGAGTCGGAGTGCGGGTAGTCGGTCTCGTAGAGGACGTTGCCGACGCCGATCGCGTCGAGGTTCTGCAGGCCGAACGCGTCGTCGAAGAAGCAGCCGTAGACGTGCTCGGTGAAGAGTTCGGACGGCGGGCGGAGCACCTTGCCGCCGATGCCACCCCAGCCGCGGTTCTCCTCCCAGACCACGTCCGCGCGCTCCAGGATGTACGGGATCCAGCCGATCTGGCCCTCGGCATACATGATCTTCAGGGTCGGGAACCGGTCGAAGGCGCCGCTCATCAGCCAGTCGACCATCGAGAAGCAGCAGTTGGCGAAGGTGATCGTGGAGCCGACCGCGGCCGGCGCGTCGGCGGAGGTGGACGGCATCCTGCTGGAGGAGCCGATGTGCATCGCGATGACGGTGCCGGTCTCGTCGCAGGCCCGCAGGAACGGGTCCCAGTAGTCGGTGTGGACGCTGGGCAGACCCAGGTGCGGCGGGATCTCGCTGAAGCAGACGGCGCGCACCCCGCGGGCGGCATTGCGCCGCACCTCGGCGGCGGCCAGTTCGGCGTCCCACAGCGGGATGAGGGCCAGCGGGATCAGCCGGCCCCCGGCCTCCGGCCCGCACCACTCCTCCACCATCCAGTCGTTGTACGCGCGCACCCCGAGCAGCCCCAGTTCGCGGTCCTTGGCCTCGGTGAAGGTCTGGCCGCAGAACCGGGGGAAGGTGGGGAAGCACAGCGCCGACTGGACGTGGTTGACGTCCATGTCGGCCAGCCGCTCCGGAACGCTGAAGGAGCCGGGCCGCATCTGCTCGTAGGTGATGCCTTCGAGCTTGATGTCGTCACGTGAGCAGCCCACGGCGGTGTCGAGCCGGGTCAGCGGCCGGTGCAGGTCTTCGTAGATCCACCAGTCGGCTATCGGCCCGTCCTCGCCGGCGTCTCCCATCTTCGGGGCGAACTTCCCGCCCACGAAGGTCATTTCCCGCACGGGTGCGCGGACGATGCGCGGGCCCACGTCGTGGTACTTCGACGGGAGCCGGTCGCGCCAGACGTGCGGGGGCTCCACCGTGTGGTCGTCCACCGAGATGATCTTCGGAAAGCTCTCCATGCCGTCCACGGTAGCGCTGATCTGACGATCCGTCAGCAATGGTGCAGGGCCTGCCCGGAGCGGCATACGAAGGCCGGCACGGGTCGACGGAACGGCGGCGAAAGGGGGCGCACTCCGGTAGCACCAGCGCGCGAGGGGCGCATGAATGCGGATGCAGCGCGCCCCACCGCGCGCCGCCCACCCCGGCGCCATCGGCCGAGGAGGCTTTGTGCACGCTCCGGACCCCTACTGACGTAAGCACCCGCGACAAGGCAGACTGGCCGATGCGAACGGTGCGATCAGCGCGAACGGACAGCACAGGGCAGGGGGACACCATGGACGTCGGTCCGGGGCAGGGGCGGGGGCGGCTCCGCTTCACCGTGCTCGGTCCCGTACGGGCCTGGCGCGGCGACACCCCGCTGGCAGCGGGCTCACCGCAGCAGCGCGCGCTGCTCGCGGCCCTACTGCTGCGCGGCGGAGCCACCGCCACCGCCGCGGAGCTGGTCGACGCACTGTGGGGTGACGAACCGCCACACGCCGCGCTCGCCGCCCTGCGCACCTACGCCTCCCGGCTGCGCAAGGCGCTCGGCGAGGACGCCGACGTGCTGGTCAGCGAGTCCGGCGGCTACGCCATCCGCTCGGCGGACAACCGCCCACTGGACCTCGACCACGACCACGCCGAGCAGTTCGCCGCCGAGGCGGAGAAGGCCAAGGCCGCCGGCGACCGCGGCCGGGCCCGCGAACTCCTCGACACCACGCTGGCCCTGTGGGACGGCGAACCGCTCGCCGGCCTCGCCGGCCCGTACGCCGACACCCAGCGCACCCGCCTGCACGAGTGGCGGCTCTCCCTCGTCGAGACCCGCCTCGAACTCGACCTGGAGGTCGGCTACCACGCCGAGGTGGTCTCCGAACTGACGGCGCTGACCGCCGCCCACCCCTTGCGCGAACGGCTGCGCGAACTGCTCATGCTGGCGCTGTACCGCAGCGGCAGGCAGGCCGAGGCACTCGCCGTCTACGCCGACACCCGCCGGCTGCTCGCCGACGAGCTGGGCGTCGACCCCTGCGCCTCACTCTCCGAGCTCCAGCAGCGCATCCTGCGCGCCGACACCGAGCTGGACGCGCCACCCGTCGTCGACGACGACCCGGACGCCGGCGACAAGGTCGTCGTGCGTCCTCAGCAACTTCCCGCCACGGTCGCCGACTTCACCGGCCGCACCGCCTTCGTCGCCGAACTCGGCGAGCAGCTCGCCACCGCCGAGGGCAGCGTGATGGCGGTGTCCGCGCTCACCGGTATCGGCGGCGTCGGCAAGACCACCCTCGCCGTCCACGTCGCGCACGCCGCCCGCGAGCACTTCCCCGACGGGCAGCTCTACGCCGACCTCCAGGGCGCCGGCCACACCCCCTCCGAGCCGGTGGCCGTCCTCGGCGCGTTCCTGCGCGCCCTGGGCACGCCCGACTCCTCCATTCCCGACGGCCTGGAGGAGCGCGCCGCCCTCTACCGCTCCACGCTCGCCGGCCGCCGGGTACTGGCCTTGCTGGACAACGCACGCGACGCCGCGCAGATCCGCCCGCTGCTCCCCGGCGCGGAGGGCTGCGCCGCGCTGATCACCAGCCGCGCCCGCATGATCGACCTCGCCGGGGCACACCTCATCGACCTCGATGTGATGAGCCCCGAGGAGGCGCTGACCCTCTTCACCCGCATCGTGGGCGAGGAGCGCGTCACCTCCGAACGGCAGGCCGCCATGGCCGTCGTCGGCGCCTGCGGCTTCCTGCCGCTGGCCATCCGCATCGCCGCGTCCCGGCTGGCCTCCCGCCGGACGTGGACGGTCTCCATCCTCGCCCGCAAGCTGGCCGACGAGCGCCGCAGGCTGGACGAGCTGCGCGCCGGCGACCTCGCCGTCAAGGCCACCTTCGAGCTGGGCTACGGCCAGCTGGAGCCCCACCAGGCCCGCGCCTTCCGCCTGTTGGGCCTCGCCGACGGGCCGGACATCTCCCTCGCCGCCGCGGCCGCGATCCTCGACATGGACCTCGACGACGCGGAGGACCTCGTCGAGTCCCTGGTCGACGCCAGCCTCCTGGAGTCCGCGGCCCCCGGCCGCTACCGCTTCCACGACCTGGTCCGGCTTTACGCGCGCTCCTGCGCCGAGCGCGACGAGCACCCGCCGACCGAGCGGGACGCCGCTCTGTCACGGCTGCTGGACTTCTACTCGGCGACCGCGGCCCGCATGTACCTCCTCGAACGCCCCGGTGACCGGCTCGTCGACCACATGGAGCCGACCCACTATCCCGGGCTGGACTTCACCGACCGCACCCCGGCCCTGGAGTGGCTGTTCAGCGAGGCCGGCTGCCTGCTCGCCTGCGCCAAGCAGTCCAGGGGCGGCGACACCCTGCGCCGCGCCGCGGACCTGCTCCTGCTCACCAAGGACCTCGCCGAGTCCGGCGCGTACGCCCTGCAGTACGAGCAGGTCAACACGGCCCTGCTCGCCGCCGCCCGCGAGCTGGGGGACAAGCACGCCGAGGCGCGCATCCACACCGCCCTCACCTACGCCCGCACCCTGGCGGGCCGGCTCGACGAGGCGGACGAGAACGCCAAGTACGCGATGCTGCTCGGCCTGGCCACCAACGACCCGTTCTCCTCCTCCTACGCGCCCAACGACCGCGGCATCATCGCGGGCGAGCAGGGCCGGCACGCGGACGCCGAGGAGTATCTGAGCCAGGCGCTGGACGCGTTCCGGGACGACGACAACAAGCAGTCCGAGGCGAGCGCGCTGTGCAACCTCTCCCGGGTCCACCTCGACACCGGGCGGGTGGAGAGCGCCATCCAGCTCGCCGAGCAGGGCGTCGCGATATACCGCCAGATCGGCGCGACCCGGCGGCTCGCCAACGGGATGTACGCGCTGGGCGTTGCCTTCACCCTCGCCCAGCGCCTCGACGACGCCACGCAGCAGCTCCTCGAAGCGCTGCACATCTTCCGCGACAGCCGGCAGAGGTTCTGGGAGGGCATGACGTACTTCCGGCTGGCCGAGGTCGATCTGGCGGCGGGGCGGCCCACGCAGGCCGCCAACCACGCCGAACAGGCCCTGGCCACCCTCCGGGTGACCGGCGGTGAGCTGTGGCGCGCCAACGCGCTGACGGCCCTCGGACGCGCGCTGAACGGCGTCGGGCACAGCGGCCGGGCACGGGTGTGCTGGCAGGAGGCCCTCGCCGTCTACGAGCGGCTCGGCTCGGCCGAGAGCGCCAGGGTGCACCGGCTGCTGACCGTCGCCGCCGCGGCATAGCCGCATCACCGCAGGTCAAGGGCATAATCAACGGCGTTTATCGATCGTTCATCGCCACCGGCCATTCTCTTCCTCATACCGATCCGCCGCCTCGGGGGGCAAGCGGCTCGGTGACGAGGCCCCACCGTATGGTGTCCGGCCAGGTCCGCCCGTCCGGCGATACTCGGGGGAGTTGCCGGCCGGGAGGACCGATCAGTGCCCACATACAGGAGTTGATTGCGTTGAGCAGCGAGAACCTCGCTCAGCAGGCAGGCGACGACAAGGACATCCTCAAGCCGCTGGACAGCCACCGTCCGATCGTCGGCCTCGAAGCCACCACGGCGGACAGCACGATGCCGGTGGCGGCCGACGGAACGGTCAAGCCCAAGGACAATCACCAGCCGTTCGGCGACCCGAAGAACTGAGACCGGCACCACGAGGTCACCAGTTTCACCGGGTGAATCCGGGGGATCGCAGGGGCCGGCTTTGATGGCAGGAGGGGAGCCATCGGGGCCGGCCCCTGCGGCATGTCCGGGGGCCGTTCGCTTCAGGGCCCGACTGTGTTTGCGCCCGTCGGCTTCCGGGCCCGCGATCGTCCGGGCCCGCACACCTCCTGACGGTGCGTCAGTTTCGCTGCTAGAGTCACGCCGCCCGGCCCTGCCGTGCAGGCAGGCACACCGGGGCCCGTTGGCCCGCTCCGCCCCGCTCGCAGCCAGGAGGCGCCGCCGTGTTCGAGTCCGCTCGCCTACAGACACTCTGGGAGCTGGTCGAGTACCGCGCGCGGGCCTCGCGCGGCAAGCCGATGTTCTTCGACGGTGACGGGCGGACCGTGACCTTCGACGCGGTGCGCGACGAGGCACTTCGGGTGGCGGCCGGCTTCCGGGAGCTGGGGATCGGTCCCGGCTCCCGGGTGGCCTGGCAGCTGCCGACCAGGATCGAGACCGTCATCGCCTCGCTCGCGCTGGCCCGGCTCGGCGCCGTGCAGACACCGATCATCCCCCTGCACCGCGAGCGTGAAGTGGGCTTCATCCTCGCCGAGTCGGCCGCGGAGTACGTCCTCGTACCGGGCGAGTGGCGCGGGTTCGACCACACCGCGATGGTGCGGGAGCTGGCCGGGGACGGGGTGCGGGTGATCTCCGTCGAGGACGGCCTGCCGACGGCCGGCCCGGACGGCGACAGCACCGTGCCGGACGCGCCGGCGGGCGCCGGGCCCGGTGGTCCGGGCAGCGGCCGCGACGGCGACGACGCCACCACCTGGATCTACTACACCTCCGGCACCACCGCGTCCCCCAAGGGCGTCGAGCACACCGATGCCACGCTCATCGCCGGCGGCGTCGGACTGGCGACCGCGCTGGGGATGTCGCCGGACGACATCGGCTCGATCGCCTTCCCCTACGCGCACATCGCCGGCCCGGACTACGTCATCGCCATGCTGGTCAGCGGCTTCCCCGCGGTCCTCCTCGACGCCTTCGAGCCGAGCCGCGCGGCGGAGGTCTACCGGCGGCACGGGGTGACCATGGCGGGCGGGAGCACCGCCTTCTACCAGGCGTTCCTCGACGCGTCGCGCCGCCACCGGCAGGAGGCGCCGCACGCGGGACGGCTGATCCCCTCGCTGCGGCTGCTCTCCGGCGGCGGCGCACCGATGCCGCCGGAGCTGTACACGGCGGCCGGCCGGGAGCTGGAGTGCGCGATCCTCCACGGCTACGGGATGACGGAGTGCCCGATGATCGCGATGGGCACGCCGTACGACAGCGACGAGCAGCTGTCGCGGACCGTGGGCAGGCCGGTCGCGGGCGCGCGGGTGCGGATCGTCCGGGCGGACGGCACGGAGGCCGGGCCCGGGGAGACCGGTGAGGTGACGCTCAAGGGCACCATGCTCTTCCGCCGCTACACCGACCCCGCGCTGACCGCGGACGCCTTCGACGCGGAGGGCTACTTCCGCACCGGAGACCTGGGCCGGCTGCGCCCCGACGGGCATCTCGTCCTCACCGGACGCCTCAAGGACATCATCATCCGCAAGGGCGAGAACATCTCGGCCCAGGAGGTCGAGGACCTGGTGCGCACCCACCCCGCCGTGGCGGACACGGCCGTCATAGGGCTGCCCGACCCGGTCCGCGGCGAACGGGTCTGCGCGGTGATCACACTCGCCGACCCCGCCGCCCCACCGCCCGCCCTGGAGAGCCTGACCGCGCACCTCCGGGCGGCCGGGCTGATGACGCAGAAACTGCCCGAGCAACTGGAGACCGTCGCGGAGCTGCCCCGCGGCGGCCCGCTGAACAAGGTGCTGAAGGCAGCGCTGCGCGAGACGTACGCGGACTGACGCAGGGGCGCGCACGGCGCGCACGGAGGGTGCGGCTCGGGCGGGTGCGCGGACCGCGAGCGGGGCGTGCGTCGCCCACCGGGGTGACCGGGTCCGGCAGAAGGCGATGAGTTCCGGTCGCCGCGGAAGTCTTCACTGAGTACGGGCCGTGACGCCCGTACGGCCTGTCCCCACCCGGACGGCCCCGGCAGGACGGAAGGACCCGGACATGAGCGAGACCATCGACTTCGACGCACAGGCCCGGCTGGTGGCACGGCTGGCGGAGCACACCACCGAGGACCAGCTCGACGCGCCCACGCCGTGCGAGAAGTACGCGGTGCGCCATGTGCTGGGCCACCTCGTGGGGCTGACCGCCGCCTTCCGCGACGCGGCACGCAAGGACCTCGGGCCGTCGACGAACACCGACCCCGGCCGGACGGTGCCGGACGTGGAGCCCGGCTGGCGCGGCGCGCTGGAGGCCAACCTCGCCGCGCTGACGCAGGCGTGGCGCACCCCGGACGCCTGGCAGGGCGACACCCAGGCGGGCGGGATCGCCCTGCCCGCACCCGTCGCCGGCCAGGTAGCCGTCAACGAACTGGTGCTGCACGGCTGGGACCTCGCCCAGGCCACCGGCCAGGAGTACGCGCCCGACCGGGTGTACCTGGAGGTCTCCTACGCGCTGCTCGCGCCCTCGGCGGAGGGCGAGGGCAACGAGCCCATGTTCGGCCCGCCCGTCCCGGTCCCGGACGACGCACCGCTCCTCGACCGGGTGGTGGCGCTCAGCGGCCGCCGGCCCGGCTGGACGCCCAAGGGGGCGTAGCCGGGCCCGGCGGGGCGGTCAGGCGGTGGCGCCCGCCGGTCCGGGGAGGCCGCCGCGCAGGCGGGTCTTGAGGATCTTGCCGCTCGCGTTGCGCGGCAGGGCCGGGACGAAGGCGACCTCCCGCGGGACCTTGTAGTTGGCCATTTCGCGGCGGGACCAGGCGATCAGGTCGTCGGCGGTGAGGCAGGAGCCGGCGCGGCGGACCGCGAAGACCTTGCCGACCTCGCCGAGCCGGGCGTCGGGTATCCCGATCACGGCCACCTCGGCGAGATCCGGGTGGCGGCCCAGGAGTTGCTCGATCTCCGCGGGATAGGCGTTGAAGCCGCCGACGATGAACATGTCCTTGATGCGGTCGGTGATGCGGAGGTTGCCGTCCGCGTCCAGGGCGCCGACGTCGCCGGTGCGCAGCCAGCCGTCGGGGGTGATCGCGCGGGCCGTGCCGGCCGGGTCCTCGAAGTAGCCGGACATCACGTGGTATCCGCGGACCAGCACCTCGCCGGGGTCGCCGGGTGCCGTCTCCCGGCCCGCGGCGTCGACGACGCGGATCTCCGTGCCGGGGATGGCGCGGCCGGAGGTCGAGGCGATGACCTCCGGTGGATCGCCGCGGCGGCACATCGTGACGATGCCGGAGCTCTCCGAGAGGCCGTACGCCGTCAGGACGGTCGCGACCTTCAGTTCGTCCCGCAGCCGCTCGACCAGTTGCAGCGGGACCACGGCCGCGCCGGTGACCACCAGGCGCAGCGCCGAGAGGTCGTGCCGCTCGCGGTCGGGGTGGTCGAGGATCTGCTGGTGGAGGGTGGGCGGCCCGGGGAGGACGGAGACCCGTTCGGCGGCGATGTTGGCGAGTGCGGCCGGCACGCTGAAGACCGGCTGGGGGATCATCGTCGCGCCGCGCAGCAGGCAGGCGATGACGCCGGCCTTGTAGCCGAAGGTGTGGAAGAACGGGTTGACGATGAGATAGCGGTCGCCCTCCTGGAGACCGGCCAGTTCGCTCCAGACGTCGTACGCGCGCAGGGTCTGCGCGTGGGTGATCACCGCGCCCTTGGGGTGACCGGTGGTGCCCGAGGTGAAGACGATGTCCGACGGGGAGTCGGGGCGCAGCGCGTCGGCACGGGTGCGCACCGTCGCGCGTGGCACCGCCTCGCCGGTGGCGAGGAAGTCCCGCCAGGGGACGAAGTCGGCGGGGGCGTCGTCGGAGAGCACCACCACCTCTTCCAGGTGCGGCAGTCCCGGCAGCGGGCCGGGTCCCGTGCCCTCCTGGGCGGCGCGGCGCAGCGAGGCGACGTAGGAGGTCCCGAGGAAGGTGCCGGTGACGAAGAGCAGCTTGGCGCGGGTGCGGCGCAGGACATAGGCGGCCTCGACGCCCTTGAAGCGGGTGTTGACCGGGACGAGGGTGGCGCCGGCCGTCACGGCGCCGAGGGCGGAGACGATCCAGTCGACGGTGTTGGGCGCCCAGACCGCGACGCGGTCGCCGGGCGCGACGCCGGAGGCGATACAGGCCGCGGCGGCCCGCTCCACCCGCTCCCCCAGCTCGGCGTACGACAGCCGGGTGCGGCCGTCGGCCACGGCCTCGCGGGGTCCATGGCGCTCGGCCGCCGCGCGCACCAGCCCCGGAAGGGTGCCGTACTCCAGGTCCGCCCGCGATTCCAGGTCACCGCACATCGCACTACCTCCCGCGAAAGAGCTGACTACCCGTCAGATTAGCGGTAGCCTCCTCGGCTGTCAGCACGGACGACCGACCACGGAGGTGGCGATGGCAGGGACCCTCAAGGACGCTACGGCGATAGCCGGCATCGGACAGACGCCCTTCGCCAAACAACTCCCCGAGTCGGAGAAGACATTGGCCTGCCGGGCGATCCTCGCGGCGCTCGACGACGCCGGCATCGCCCCCTCCGAGGTGGACGCCTTCGCGTCGTACACGATGGAGGAGACCGACGAGGTCGAGATCGCCAAGGCCATCGGGGCAGGGGACGTCACCCACTTCTCCAAGGTCGGCTACGGCGGCGGCGGTTCCTGCGCGACGGTGGCCCATCTCGCGGCCGCCATCGCCACCGGCCAGGCGAGCGTCGGCGTCGCCTGGCGGTCGCGCAAACGCGGCTCGGGACCGCGCCCCTGGAAGAACACCCAGGTCCAGCTGCCGACCCCGGGGCAGTGGACCCGGCCCTTCGGACTGCTGCGCCCGGCCGACGAGATCGGCATGCTGGCCCGCCGCTACATGCACGAATACGGCGCGACCCGCGACCACCTCTTCAACGTCGCGCTCGCCTGCCGCAACCGCGCCAACCAGAACCCGGCCGCGATGATGTACGAACGCCCGCTGACCCGCGAGATGTACATGACCGCCCGCTGGATCAGCGAGCCCCTCTGCCTCTTCGACAACTGCCTGGAGACGGACGGGGCGCTGGCCTGCGTCGTCGTCTCCGCCGCCCGCGCCCGGGACTGCCGCCACCGGCCCGCCTACATCCACGCCGCGGCCCAGGGCCTGCCCGCCCAGCACCACGGCATGGTCAACTACTGGAACGACGACCCGCTCACCGGCCCCGCCTGGACCGCCGCCCGGCACCTCTGGAAAGGCGCCGACCTCGGGCCGCAGGACGTCGACGTCGCCCAGATCTATGACGCGTTCACCCCCCTGATCCCGCTCTCGCTGGAGGGCTACGGCTTCTGCGGACGCGGCGAGGGCGCGGCGTTCACCGAGGGCGGCGCACTGGAGATCGGCGGGCGGCTGCCCCTCAACACCGGCGGCGGCGGCCTGTCGGAGGCGTACGTCCACGGCTTCAACCTCATCACCGAAGGCGTCAAACAGCTGCGCGGCACCAGCACGGCGCAGATACCGGACGCCGCCACCTGTCTGGTCACCGCGGGCGAGGGTGTGCCCACCTCGGCCCTGCTGCTGAGGAGTTGATACGCGATGAGCGCTCGTGAATCCATCGGCGAATCCGTTCGGGAGTCGGTTCGGGAAGTCGTCGGCACGGTCGTGGCACCCGCCACCGACAACCGGCCCGACAACGGCGACGGCCTGCTGCTTCCCGTCCCCGACGACGACGGCGCACCCTTTTGGGCATACACCGCGCGGGGCGAGCTGCGCGTCCAGACCTGCTCCGGCTGCGACACCCCGCGCTTCCCGCCCCGCCCCTGCTGCCCGCGCTGCCAGTCCTTCGACGCCCACTGGCAGCGCATGAGCGGCCGCGGCCGCATCTGGTCCTACGTCGTGCCCCACCCGCCGCTGCTGCCCGCCTACGCGGCGCAGGCGCCCTACAACGCGGTCATCGTGGAGCTGGCCGACGCCCCGGGCATCCGCCTCGTCGGCAATCTCGTCAGCTCCGCCGACGCCGCCCTCGACTCCGTCGACCCGGCGCGGCTGCGCATCGGCGCCCCGGTGAAGGTCGCGTTCCACACCATGCCCGGAGGCGTCACCGTGCCGCGCTGGCTCCTGGAGCGGCCATGACGCTCCGCACCGAGATCGAGGCCGGGGTCGCGCTGGTCACCCTCGACCGGCCCGACCGGCACAACGCCGTCGACCTGCGCACGGCCGGTGAACTGGAGGCCGTCTGGCGGGCGTTGCGCTTCGACGACACCGTGCGGGCGGCGGTGATCACCGGCGCCGGCGGCCGGGCCTTCTGCACCGGCGTCGACCGCTCCGTCGACGTACCCCAGCCCGCCTCGCCCTACTCCCTCGACGACCCGCTGCTCCGCATCGGCCCGAAGGCCAACGACCTGTGGAAACCCGTCATCGCCGCGGTCGACGGCATGGCCTGCGGCGGTGCCTTCTACCTTCTGGGCGAGGCCGAGTTCATCATCGCCTCGACCTCCTCCACCTTCTTCGACCCGCACACCACCTACGGGATGGTCAGCGCCTACGAGACCATCGCCATGGCCCAGCGGATGCCCCTGGGGGAGATCGCCCGGCTGTCCCTGATGGGGACCGCGGAGCGGCTCGGCGCACCGCGCGCGTACGAGATCGGGCTGGTCTCCGAGCTGACCGAGCCGGGCGCGGCCACCGAGGCGGCCCTGCGCTGCGCCGCCGTGCTCGCCGCGCAGCCGACCGAGGCGGTCCAGGGCACCGTACGCGCCCTGTGGGCGGCCAAGGAGGCGGCCAGGTCCCAGGCCCTCGCCCAGGCGCCGCAGCTAATCGCGCTGGGCAATCTGCCGCCGGAACGCCAGGCCGGGCTGTTCGCCGCACGGCGCCGGGACGGCGCAGCGGCCGGGGACATCAGGGTGCGGTGACCCGCGCGCTCCCCGGCGCCTCCGGCTTCTGCCGTGTCACATGCGGGTCTTCTGGGCCCGCGTGATCTGGCAGGTGAACCAGAACTGCCCGACGGACGCCTGGTTGATGGTGTAGCGGGCGGTGTAGGTCTCGGTGTCCCCCGGGCCCACGACGATGCTGCGCTGGTGCAGCCCGTACGCCTTGCCGTCCGCCGGCTTCGCCTTCATCCAGTTGACGGCCATGTCGTAGGAGAAGGTGTCGGAGGTCGACGGGTTGGTCACCGAGACGGTGTAGGAGAACTGCCGCAGCGACTCGGAGTAGTCGCAGCCGCTGCCGTCGACGTCGGACCGGCCGTCCGGGTCGAAGGTCTCCAGCGTCGGCGACGGCGAGTAGGACGGCTCGTACGTCGGGGTCTCGTACGGGTCGGGCGTCGGCGAGTAGGAGTAGGAGGGCGCGGAGACGGTGTGGTCCGAGCCCCCGCCGATGCCGCCGATGAAGCCGCCCCTGCTGTGGCCGCGTGCGCAGCCGCCGGCCACGGCGACCGTGGCCAGGACCAGACCGGCCGCGACGGCCACCCGGGTACCCCTGCGGAAGCCCCTGCGTATGCGCGTGCGCTCGTTCATTGCGTGCTCGTCCCCCGTGAAAACCGTATGTGCCGCGCCGCCGACGACTTGACGCGTGCACGGCACCATAGCAAGGGCGAGGTGCCACCCGTACGGGCCCATGGGCGACCGAGGAGTAACCACTCCCGGGCGGTGGAGGAGGCCGTGCGGCGCGTGGCGCGGGTGTGGCGCGAGCAGCCGAAGGGAAGGTCAAACATCCCGTTTGCCCCGAAAGTGCAGGACATGCCGTGTAAACGGGCATATGTCTAGCGAGAGGGTTCCGTCAGGCGTAGCGTCGGTCACGGAGGACGACCGGACGACGCGAAACGAGGCGACGCCAGTGGTGCGCAACGTACTCGGCGGCCTGATCGCCCTCATCGGAGCGGCGGCCGCCGTCTGGAGCCCCTTCCGTCCCTGGTACGACGGCCGTCACGGCAGCGACATCCGCATCGACGACCTCTTCGGCGGGATCACCGACAGCGGGGCCGAACTCTTCGGCTCGCTGTTGCTGCCCATGCTGTTCGCCGCCGTGCTGACCCTGATCGGCGTGATGCTGCGGGCACGCCTGATGGTGGCCCTCGCCGGTGTGGTCGTGCTCGGCTTCACCATCCTGTGGATGATCCGCCAGGGCCAGGCCGAGGGCCAGCTCACGGCGGGCACCGACGGCGGTCTGGGCCTCGGCGCGGCCGCGGCCCTGGGGGGCGGGGTGTTGCTCCTGCTCGGCGCGCTGATCATGCGCGGGCGACGCCACCGCGTCGACGACGGCCGCTATGACGACGGGTACTACGGGCAGCCCGAGCGGGACGCCTACGGCCGGGACGATCAGTACGCAGGTGACGAGCACTACGCCCGGGACGATCGGTACGGCCCGTACGCCCGGGACGGTTACGACGAGGAGCGGTCGACCGCGCCCCAACCCGTGGTCCAGGACCGTCCGATGACCGACGACCGGGACGAGTGGCCCTATCCCACGGGTGCCGGGCCCGCCACCACCGAGCCCCCGCACGGCGCGGCGCCGCCGCAGGACGTACCCACCGCACCGTGGCCGGAGCCGCCCCCGCAGCACACCTGGGAGCAGCCGACCCGGCCGACGCATCCGCAGCCGCCCACGCCCCCGGTGAAGTGGGGTCAGGAGCATCGGCAGCCCCGCCGCCCGCAGCCGGACGAGCCCCGAGGCCCGCACGACGAACGGCAGTGAAGGGCGGATCCGATACCGCCGACAGGAGGGCGGCGAAGGCCGGTCGGGTTCCGCGGCCGAGTGGTCCCGGAGGCCCGGCGACTACGACCGCCGGGCCAGCCCCGTCCCCTTGGCGGCGTCCAGCGCGTAGACGCAGCGGTCCTTGCTGCACGCGTAGACCACGCCGCCGACCGCCACCGGGGAACCGGTGATCTCGCCGCCGGTGGCCAGCTTCCAGCGCAGCTGACCGCCCATCGCGTCCAGCGTGTACAGGCAGTGGTCGGCCGACCCGAAGTGCACCCGGCCCTCCGCGACGACCGGCGCGCCCACGACCTCGGCGCCCGCCTGGAACCGCCAGCGGGGGGTGCCGGTCACCGCGTCCAGCGTGTAGAGCGCCTTGCCGCTGCCCAGGTGGACCGCGCCGTGCGCGACCAGCACCGGCTCGGTGGACTGCCGTGCCTCCGTCGCGATGCGCCAGCGGTCACGGCCGTCCGCCGCGTCCAGGGCGTAGACCGTACCGAGGTAGTCCGCCAGATAGACCCCGCCGCCGGTGACGGCCGGGCCGGGGGCGAAGGCCGGCGGACACAGGAACGCCGCGGGCGCCTCGAAGTGCCAGCGGACATCGCCGCGCGCGATATCGATCGCCAGCACCCGGGTGCCGGCGACCACGTAGACCATGCCGTCCGAAGCGGGCAGCAGCCGCATCGGCACCCCGCCGCAGGACGCCGCGTCCCCCACCGGGTAGGACCAGCGTTCCGCGCCGGTGCGCGCCTCCAGCGCCTTCAGCCGCGCGTCGGCCCAGACGAACACCGTGCCGTCGTGCACCACGGGCGCGGCCTCGGCCGTCTCGAAATCGGTCTGTACGCCGCCGATCTCCCACAGCAGCTCGCCGTTGCCGGCCTCCCACGCCTGGACACCGCCGCCGCGGGTGGCGGTGACGACGGTCCCGCGATCGACCTTGAGGGCGTAGACCCAGCCTTCGGTGTTGAGCCGCCAGCGTTCGGCGCCGTCGTCGGCGTCGAGGGCGTACAGGCTCGGGCCGTCGGAGGCGTGGATCCGGCCGTCGGCGACGGCCATCGCCCAGGCGACGTCGCGGGTCTTGAACTTCCGCCGCCCGCTGGCCACATCGAGGGCGTGCACCTCGAACGAGGTGACGTACAGCAGGTCGTCGGCGACGGCGGGGGTACCCCACACGTCGTTCGACATCCGGAACCGCCAGGGGCGCCAGCGGCCCGGTTCCGCGGCGGGCGCCTCGGGGGGCGCCGCTTCGCCCGCCGGGGCGCCGTTCGGGGGACCCTGCGGGGGAACACCGCCCGTCGGGCCGCCTCCGGGCGGCCGCACCCAGTTCGTCGCGGGGCCGGCATGGGCGTGCGGCTGCGGCTCACGGGCGTCCGCGGCGCGCGGGCCCGGCCCGATCGGGGCCGGCGAGCCCCCGAGCCGTACGGGGCCGCCGGGGCCCTCCGGCGGCGAGGAGAGCGCGGTGGCGGGCGCCTGGGCGGATGCGGGCGGGGCCGCGGAGACCGGGGTCACCCGGGCCGTCGAGGCGTCCGGGCCGAGCGCCGCGACCTGCGGCGGCATCGGGCCGGGGCCGGCGCCGCGGGGGCCGCCTCCGCGGTGCGCACCCGGGCCCGCGCCGATCTGGCCGGGCCAGCCGGTGGGCGGCGGGCTGTCGGGCCGCGGCGGGGGCTGCACGGGCTGCGGCACGGGAGCCGCCGCGGCGGGCGCGGGCCGGCCGGCAGCGCGCCCCTGGCCGGAGTTGGCGCGCTGGGGTGCGGCCTGGGGAACGGACGACCGGCCGCCGCGCCGCCCCTCGATGAGCGCCACCGCGCCGGCCGGAAGCCAGGCGGAGGCCGTGCCGCTGTCGTCGCTGCCGGATCCGAAGAGATGCGGGGCGAGCTGGGACTGCAGGTCGGCCGGAGACGGCCGGTGCGGCGCCTCCATCTGCATGCAGGACTCCATCAGCGGACGCAGCTCGTCGGGCAGCCCCGCCAGATCCGGGCCCTCGCGCAGCAGCATGAAGACGGTCTCGACGGGGTTCGCGCCGTGGAACGGCGCATGCCCGGTGGCGGCGAACACCAGGGTCGAGCCCAGGGAGAAGACATCGCTCGCGCCCGTCACACTGCGCGAGTCGCGCGCCTGCTCGGGCGACATGTAGGCCGGTGTTCCCACGGCCACATTGGTCATCGTCAGACGGGTGTTGGACACCCCGGAGGCGATACCGAAGTCGATCACCCGGGGGCCGTCCTCGACGACCAGGACGTTGGACGGCTTGAGGTCGCGGTGGACCAGGCCGGCGCCGTGGATGGACTGCAGCGCCTCGGCGATCCCGGCCGCCAGCCAGCGGACCGCCTGGGCCGGCAACGGCCCGCACTCATTGACTATTTCCTCGAGGGAGGGCGCGGGGACGTAGGCGGTCGCCAGCCACGGCACCGCCGCCCGGGGATCGGCGTCCACCACCGCGGCGGTGTAGAAGCCGCTGACCGCGCGGGCCGCCTCCACCTCACGGGTGAAGCGGACCCGGAACAGCTGGTCCTCCGCGAGCTCGGTGCGCACCGTCTTGATCGCCACGCGCCGGCCGGACGCGGAACGCGCCAGATAGACCAGACCCATGCCGCCGGCCCCGAGACGGCCGAGCACCTCGAACGGGCCGATCCGCCGGGGATCGTGCTGCGTCAGCTGCTTCAGCTGCTCCACCACTTGCCTGCCACCTCCCCGTGGGGCGAAAAAAGAGACTCTCCATAGCCACGAGC
Source organism: Streptomyces sp. Pv4-95 (assembly GCF_045782725.1). NCBI lineage: Bacteria > Bacillati > Actinomycetota > Actinomycetes > Kitasatosporales > Streptomycetaceae > Streptomyces > Streptomyces sp. Pv4-95. The sequence continues at coordinate 4,711,916 of NZ_CP127172.1, read as the reverse complement.
CGCCGAGAGCCACCGCCCCGTGCAGCGTCTCCCCGCCTGCGGCAAGGAGTGCCGAGACGGCCGTACGCGAACTGATTCTTCCTGGCCGGGCCGACGGTTGCGAACCCGGGGCCCGTGCGCCGTGTCACGACTCACCCCCGGCGATGCGCACCGAGGTCGTTACCTGGCGTAACGCACCCCCGCCTGACGTGCACCGATACGTCCGCCGAGGCGCGGTTGCCACGGGGTTACCGGTCGGTTGCGGATCGTCCGCAGATGTCGCGGTGCCCGATACGTACACCCTCACCGCACGCTCGCCGCGGCGGTGAAGCCGACGGGTGGTGGCCGAAAACATGCGCATCACCCGCCCCGGACGCCGCGCGTCACACCGGCCGGGCACCCGCCGCGGGTATTCCGTAGCGCGGCGGCCGACCGGGCGCTCTCCCGCCGCGCGCCACCGCCGGCGCGGCCCGCCTCGTCACCGCCGCGGCCCTCCGGCCGCGCGCCCATCCCCTACCGGTCATGCCATCCCTGCCGTCGCCTGCCCGTACATCTCCGCGTCCGCGCGCGAACGCTTCTTCAATTCTGGGGTCCCGGACGCCATTTCGTGGCCATGACGCCGAAGGTGGCCCCTGATTGTCACCGAGAACCGCGAACGGGCCGCCCGGAGTGGGTCGCGAGCGACCGCGGCACTGCCGCTGACGCCGGTCGCGGAGCGCGGGGACGGCCCTACCGAGGAGCCCGCGTGCCCCCGTCGGCAACGGGCGGCGCCGCATCCGCCCGGCCCGGTGCGCCGTCCGCGAGCGCGGCCACCCCTCCACGCTAGCGGCGGTCCAGGCGCCCCGCCCGGCGAATAATTCGCACACACGATCGATATGGGGCCGCGCGACGCTCAACGGACTCCAGGCGGCGGCCACTTACCCTGCGAGCGACGCGATGGCCCGCGCCTTACGCACAGAAGTTTTCCACAGCCTGTTGATAAGACCATTCACCGGTTCGGACCAACCGCCGCCGACCGTTCTTCGGCGGCCCGTCACACGCGGACGGCGCGACCCGCCCGGAGGCCGCCCATCGCCGGTACGAGCGCCCGCGGGGCCGCCCTCCGCGCGGCGACGAAAAACAGAGCGCCGTGAACTCCCGCATCCCCATTTGCAGGCAGCCAAATCGCGCTCCGATCACCCCTCGGTAAGCTGACGGCATGACAGGACAAGTGCGAACCGTCGACGGCAGAGTTGCCGGCCGCCGCGGGCAGGCAACGCGGCAAAAGCTGCTCGACTGCCTCAGCGAAATGCTCAGTTCATCGCCGTATCGGGACGTCAAGGTCATCGATGTGGCCCGAAAGGCGGGCACTTCACCCGCTACGTTCTATCAGTACTTCCCGGACGTGGAAGGCGCCGTCCTCGAAATCGCCGAGGAGATGGCCAAAGAAGGCGCAACTCTGACCGATCTCGTCGCCGGACGCTCCTGGGTGGGCAAGTCCGGTTGGCAGACGGCGGAGGAGCTCGTCGACGGCTTCCTCTCCTTCTGGCGCAAGCACGACGCGATTCTGCGCGTCGTGGACCTGGGCGCGGCCGAGGGCGACAAGCGGTTCTACAAGATCCGCCTGAAGATCCTCAACGCCGTCAACAACTCCCTTGCGGAGTCCATCCGCGAGCTGCAGAGCAAGAACAAGGTCGACAAGGACGTGAGCCCGGCGGCCATGGCCGGTTCGATCGTCGCGATGCTCGCGGCGGTTGCCGGACACCAGAAGGGCTTCCAGAGCTGGGGCGTCAAGCAGGCGGAGCTCAAGCCGAACCTGGCGCTGCTGGTGCACCTCGGCGTCACCGGCAAGAAGCCGACGAAGTAACGCGCGGCGCCATCGTGTTCACACGGTGTGCCCCGACATCCCGGCCCGTCCGGGACAGTTCGCGATCCGTCCTGTATCCGTCCTGCCATAGCCGCACAGCCGCACACACAGCGGGTGCCGTCCCGCCCCTCAGGGGTTCGAACGGCACCCGCTGCGCGTGCACCCGCGCCGCTGCGGCGCATCCAGCGGTGCGCTGACCGCAGGTCACGGCACCGGCGACGCGCCCTCACCGCGGAGGCTCAGCGCCGCTCCAGCCGGAACAGCCGGATCTCCCGCTCGACGCGCGCCTGATAGGCCGCATACGGCGGCCAGAACGCCAGCGCCGCGCGCCAGGCCCGCTCCCGCTCCTCCCCGGTGAGCAGCCGGGCCCGTACCGCGATATCCGCACCGTGCCAACTCACCGACGCCTCGGGATGCTTGAGGAGATTGCCCGTCCAGGCGGGATGTCCGGGCCGCCCGAAATTGCTGCCGATGAGCAGCCAGCTGCCCCCGTCCTCGGGCATGCACGCGAGTGGCGTACGCCGTGGCTGCCCGCTCCTGGCGCCGGTCGCGGTCAGGATCACCCCGGGCAGCATCCGCGCGCTGAGCAGGACCTGGCCCCGGGTCAGCCGGTGCACCGCGCGGTCCACCGCGGGAACGACGTGCGGCGCGATCCGCGCGAACGCTCGCGTGGAAGAGACCTTCTGCACCATCCGCAGACCGGGCGGCATCAGGCACCGACCGCCTCTCGCGTGCCGGGTGTGAACAGCCCGGCCTGCTCCGCGGCGTACGCCCGGAGCCGGTGTACGGGGCCCAGCAGCAGTTCGTCGCAGGCCGCCCGCTTGAAGGTGAGATGCGCGTCGTGCTCCCAGGTGAAGCCGATGCCGCCGTGCAGTTGCACCGCCTCCGCCGCCACCGTCCGCAACGCTTCCAGCGCCTGCGCGAGCGCCAGAGCGCACACGCCCGGCTCTGCGGCGGCGCGGGCCCCGGCTGCCGGGTCACCACCCACCGTCCAGGCCGCGTAGTACGCCGCGGAGCGTGCCGCCTGCACCGCGACATACAGGTCGGCGAGCCGGTGCTGGACCGCCTGGAAGGACCCGATGGGCCGGCCGAACTGCTCGCGCGCCTGGACATGGGCGACGGTGCGGGCCAGCGCCGCGTCGGCCGCACCGACCGCCTCGGCGGCCAGCACCGCGGCCGCCACCGACCCCGCCGCCGCGAGCGCGGAGGCCACCGCGGCTCCGTCGTCACCGGACTCCCCCAGCAACTCGGCCGCTACCTCGCGGAGTTCCACCCTTGCCTGGCTTCGCGTCTCGTCCATCACCGTCTGCCGGGTCCGCAGCAGGCCGGACACCTCGGCGGGCGGGGCACCGCGAGCGTCCCCTTCCGATGTCCGGCCATCCGTCCGTACGAGGAAGAGCTGCGTGCGACCGTGCGCGAAACCGCCGGTGTGCGCGGCCACCACCAGTACGCCGGCGGTTTGGCCGTCCAGGACCTGCCCGGCCTCCCCGTACAGCCGCCAGACTCCGCCGTCGACCCGTGCCTGTATCCCGCCGGACCGGCCGCCGCCTGCCCAGTCGCCGTCGTTGGCCCCGGTCAGCGCGAGCGCGGTGGTCAGCTGTCCGCCGGGCACGACCAGCGCCCCGGTCAGCTGCCCGGCGGCGATGGCGGGCAGCAATTCGGTGCGCTGCCGGTCGGTGCCCAGCGAAAGGATCAGCGGAGCGGCCAGCGCCGCGGTCGCGACCAGCGGCGACGGCAGCAGCGCGCGGCCGGTCTCCTCGCCGACCAGGGCGAGTTCGGTGGGGCCGAACCCCGCGCCTCCGTAGGAGGTGGGCAGCGCGAGGCCAGGCAGCCCGAGATCTTGGGCGAGCCGGCGCCACAGCGCCTCGTCGTGGCCCGGCGGGGTGCGCACCGCCGCCTTGATCTCGTCCGGACCGCAGTGCTTGTGCAGCAGATCGCGCAGTGTGCGGCGGATCTCGTCCTGCTCCTCGGTGAACGCGGCATCCATCGGCGGGCTCCTCCCGGCCGTGCGACAGGGCCCGTCAGCGCGAGCGGCTGCGGTGCGCGCCGCCTGGCACCACGGCACCACTGGACACGCCCGCTCTAACTGACGGGCCGTCATAGTAGGGATCCGGCCCGCACTTTCCCAGTCACGCGCAGCGGTGGAAGCGGATCGCGGAGCACCCCGGGCCACCCGGGAGCGCGCCCCCTGCCCGGCCCCACCAGATCTGATGTACCGTCAGATAATGCCTTCAGGGAGCCCTTCCGGGAATCGCAAGGTCGCCGTCGCCGGAGTTGCCCTGTCCGACTGCGGACGCGTGGACGACGCCACCCCCTATGCCCTGCACGCCCAGGCCGCCCGCCGCGCGCTCGCCGACTCCGGCCTGGACCGGTCGGTGATCGACGGATTCGCCTCGGCCGGTCTCGGGACCCTGGCGCCCGTCGAGGTCGCCGAATACCTGGGCCTCACCCCGACCTGGGTCGACTCGACGTCGGTCGGCGGCGCCACCTGGGAAGTCATGGCCGCGCACGCCGCCGACGCGATCGCCGCGGGCCACGCGAACGCCGTCCTCCTCGTCTACGGCTCCACGGCCCGCGCCGACATCAAGGCCGGGCGACGCACCTCGAACCTCTCGTTCGGGGCAGGCGGCCCCCTCCAGTTCGAGGTCCCCTACGGGCACACCCTGATCGCCAAATACGCCATGGCCGCCCGCCGCCACATGCACCAGTACGGCACCACACTCGATCAGTTGGCGGAGATAGCCGTCCAGGCACGGGCCAACGCGGCAGCCAACCCGGACGCCATGTACCGCACTGCGATCACCGTCGACGACGTCCTGTCCGGCCCGATGATCGCCGACCCGTTCACCAAGCTGCACTGCTGCATCCGCTCCGACGGCGGCTGCGCGGTCCTGCTCGTCGCCGAGGACCACGTCGCCGACCTCGCCAAACCGCCGGTATGGGTACTGGGCTCCGGCACCGCGGTCTCCCACACCAGCATGTCCCAGTGGCCGGACTTCACGGTCTCGCCCGCGGCGGTCTCCGGCCGCCTCGCCTTTCAGCGCGCCGGCGTCCGCCCTTCGGAGATCGACCTCGCCGAGCTGTACGACGCCTTCACCTACATGACCCTGGTGACGCTGGAGGACCTCGGCTTCTGCGCCAAGGGCGAGGGCGGGGCGTTCGTGGAGAAGGGCCGGCTGCTGCGGGACGGCGCGCTGCCCGTCAACACCGACGGCGGCGGCCTGGCCGCCTGCCACCCCGGCATGCGCGGCCTGTTCCTCCTGGTCGAGGCGGTACGCCAACTCCGGGGGGAGGCCGGGCCGGGCCGCCAGGTCCACCGGCCCGACGGCCGTCTGCCCCAGCTGGCCGTCGCCTCCGGCACCGGCGGCTGGTTCTGTTCGTCGGGGACGATGATCCTGGGGCGGGACTAGAGCCCTAGGGCCCGGGGCCGACCGGTCCCGCGAGCCGTGTCAGGAGGCCGCGCGCCCGGCTCCCGCCGTGAGGTGTGGATCACGCGCGGGTCGCCTCCGATCCGGTACGGCCACGGCCCCGTTCTGCTTGGCTGGTGGCTTCGACGAGCACAGGGGGTTCGCACATGGCGCTCACGCACTGGGGATTCATCTACACGGCGGCCGGCAGCGCCGCGGGCGGCGATGCCAACACCGTGGACACGGGTGCGTGCCGCACCGTGCTCGTCGGGGTGGCGAAGCCCGAGGAAGCCGTCGAGGTGGCACGGCGGCTGGTGGACGAGGGTGTGCAACTGATCGAGCTGTGCGGCGGGTTCGGGCCGGTGTGGGCCGGGCGCATCATCGAGGCGATCGACGGTGCGGTCCCCGTGGGGACGGTGGGCTACGGGCCGGAAGCGGTCGATCAGGTGCACGCGATCTTCTCCTGACCGCCTACCGCCCGCGCGTCGCCCCGGCCCACCCGGCCGCTGCCCGCCGGTCTAGAGCCTCCCGATCCGCTGCTCGATGATGTCCGCGGCCCGGCTCGCGCCGCCCTCGGCGCGGGCCTCGGCGCGGAGTTCGGCCGAGCGTGCGGCGACGCGTTCGTCCGTGGTGAGTTCCTCCAGGGCCGTACGCAGTGCCTCGGCCGTGGCATCCGCCGTGTCGATGCGGCGGGCGACACCCAGCTCGACCAGCCGGTCGGCGTTGAGGAACTGTTCGGCGCCCTGCGGCACGGCGATCATCGGCACACCGGCGTACAGCCCCTCGCCGCTGCCTCCCATGCCCGCATGCGTCACAAACGCGTCCGCCTGCTCCAGGATCCCCAACTGCGGTACCCAGGAGCGCACTTCAATGTTCGACGGCACATCGCCCAGCTCCGCCGGATCGGTGTGCTTGCCGATCTGCAGCACCACCTGCCAGCCGGGCAGCTCCCCGAAGGCCGCCACGCAACTCCGGTAGAACTCCGGCTGCCGCGTGAACGCCGATCCCAGGGACACCAGCAGCACCTTCTCGGCCCCGGCGGGCCGCGTCCAGGCACCCTGTTGCTCCCGCAGCCGGTCGGCGAAGCACGGCCCGACGAACGTCACCGCTTCGTCGTCCACCCGGTCCGCATGCGGCTGCATGGCTCGCGGGATCATCGCCAGCGCCCTTCGCGGCCGGCCGGAGAACGCGTCCACGTCCGTGGTGACCGCACCGCACTCCGCCAGCCACGCCGCGAACCGCGCGCGGTAGACGTCGGCCCCCGGCAGCCCGGCGAACGCCGCGGCGAACTCCTCCTGGGCGCCCTCCCAGCCCACAAAGGTCGGCGACAGCTGCACGACGTCCCGGCCCTGGGCCTCGGCCAGGGCGCGGGCGGCGTAGGCCCCGACGTCGTAGAGGTACAGGTCGGCGGGGTCGTCGTCGTACACGGCGCGCAGTTGCGGCAGCATCGCCATCGCGTCGTCGAGGAAGAGCGAGGAGGCGGCGATCGGGTCCTGCGGCCAGTTGTTGTCGGCGACCGGCAGGGTGGTGGTGAGGCGGACGAACTCGGCGCCGGTGGTCGCGATCAGCTCGGCCGCGTGGTCGCTGTTGGCGTACGTCACGCGATGACCGCGGGCCACCAGCTCCCGGATGACGTCCAGCCCGGGCAGCACATGACTGACCATCGGCGCGCCGATCATGGCGATGTGGGCGGCCGGCCGGTGGGAGTCGCCGATGCCCTGACGGGCCTGGCGGGTGGCGGCGCTGTGCGCCTGGTGGACGTCGTGGGCAGGGTGAATACGACGCATCATGGGATGTCCTTCGGTACAGAGCTACGGCGGATGAGGACGACAGGCCCGGACCGAGCGGCACCACGGCGACGACGGCGGCTCAGCCGGTCGCGCGCGGGGCGCAGGTGGGTACGGGCGGCGGGGCGGCAAGAGCGCCCTCGGGCGTCTCAGCCGTAGATCTGGAGAAACTTCATACGGGAAGAGTAGACGCGGGCCGCGGATCGGGCGAAGCAATTTTTCACGGTGCCGGGCCCTGCCGCCCTGCGTCCGGCGCCGTTCTGCCGCCGTCCGTCCGCCACCGCCGGCCCTGCCCCGGGCGCGCTCTGCCCCGCCTTCTCCCTGGCCGCTCCCTGCCCGCCTCTTCGCCGCCCCACCTGCCCGCCGCCCGTCAGCCCCCGTCTCCCCCGTCAGTCCCGCGGCCGCCGACAACCGTCCCAACTACCGCCGCGTACGCCCCTGTTACTCGCCTTCCGCCGCTGCCCGTCCGGCGGGCAGGCGGGTGATGACACCGAATGCGGTACCGAAGGGGTCGGTGATGTCGGCCATCCGCCCGTACGGGGCATCCGTCGGCTCCGATGCCGTACCGCCGGCGGCGACCGCGCGCGCGGCCGCCTCATCCGTTCCGTCGACCTCGAACGTCGTCCGCCACCGGGACGCAGCGGCCCCCGGGTCGCCGAAGACGCCGCCGATCTCGTGCCCGTCCGGCCGCCGCAGGAAGGTGAAGTCGAAGTCCGGGAGGTCCTTGTTGCCGTCGAGGGTGAAGTCGAAGGTGTCCGCGTAGAAGCCGCGGGCGGGCTCGGGGGCCGAGGTGGCCAGGTCGTTGCGCACCAGAGTGCCGGGCTCGTTGACGTATTCGCAGCCGGCGAGGGCGCGCCCCTGCCACAGGCTGAAGCGGGCGCCGACCGGGTCCTCGACGACGGCCGTGCGGCACAACGTGCCGATGTCCTTGGGCTGTTGGAGCACCGTGCCGCCACCGGCCGTGATGCGTTCGGCTGTGGCGTCGCAGTCGTCGGCCGCGACGTACATCTGCCACCACGACTCGCCGTCGGGGTCCGCGGCCGACCGGGGCCGGAACGCCGCCACCCGCCGCCCACGCAGCAGACACATCGTGAACGGCCCGGTCGCCGAGGAGCGCTCCTCGTACGTCCAGCCGAACAGCGCGCCGTAGAAGGACTTCGCCCGTTCGAGGTCGGCCACCCCGAGATCGATCCACGTGGGTGTGCCGTACGGCTGGTTGATGGTGACCTCGCTCATCGGATGCTCCTCGGTGTGATGGTCCGTCGCGGGCACGGACCACGCTAGAGAGCATCGCGGACAGTTCCGGTCCTCGATCGCCTCAACTCCGGCGCCGCCGGATCGCTACAGGGGATCTATACAAGCGTCATAGACAAGCGTGTGAGACGGTTGTACAGTCGAGCATCGGCCGGTCGGCGCGAGCGCACCGGCCCGGAAATCGGCCAACCGCCCCGCATCGCGCGCGCCCGTCCGCAGCGCGAGCACCCGACAGGCGCCACCACAGATGTCCCATCCCACCCAGGCGCACCACAACCGAAGGGAACACCGTCATGTCCGGACCCGGTTCACCCCTGCGCACCCCTCAGACCGTGCTGATTTCCGGCGCCGGCATCGCCGGGCCCGCCCTCGCCCACCGGCTGCACCACCACGGCTTCGCCGTGACCGTCGTCGAACGCGCCCCCGAGCTCCGGACCGGCGGATACAAGGTGGACATCAGGGGCGCGGCCATCGACGTCGTCGACCGGATGGGCCTCCTGCCGGACATCCGGCGCGCGAGCACGGACATGCGGACCGGTGCCTACGTGAACGACGAGGGCGAACGCATCGCGACCCTCCCCGCCGGCATCTTCGGCGCCCGGGTCGGCCGCGACGACGAGATCATGCGCGGCGAGCTGTCGCGCCTCCTGCACGACCGCACGAAGGGGGACGTCGAGTACCTCTTCGGCGACTCGATCACCTCCCTGACCGAGCAGCCCGACGGCGGCGCCGGCACCGACGGCCGGGGCGACGGGCCGGGCTGCGTGGAGGTCACCTTCGAGCACGGCGCGCCACGCCGCTTCGATCTCGTCGTCGGCGCTGACGGTATGCACTCGACGGTACGGCGGCTGACCTTCGGACCGGAGAAGTCGTTCGTACGGCACCTGGGCGCCTACATCTCGGCCTTCTCCATGCCCAACGAACTCGACCTGGACCGTGAGGAGTTGTACCACCTGGTCCCCGGAAAGATGGTGTCCGCCTACAGCTCGGCCGGTGACCCGGCGGCGAAAGGGATGCTGGCCTTCCGCTCGCCGCTCCTGTCGTACGACCACCGGGACCGCGCGCAGCAAGTCGCCTTGCTGGAGGGCGCGTTCGCCGGGGACGGCTGGCAGGTGCCGCGGATGCTGGAAGCGGCCCGCGAGGCACCCGACCTCTATTTCGACGCCATGAGCCTGATCGAGATGGACAGCTGGTCGCGCGGGCGCGTGGTGCTGCTCGGCGACGCCGCGCACTGCGCGTCACCGGCCTCGGGCCAGGGCACGGGGATCGCGCTGGTCGGCGCGTACGTCCTGGCCGGGGAGCTGGCGGCGTCCGGTGGCGATCCGGCGGTGGCCTTCGCACGGTACGAGACGGCGATGCGCGGCTATGTCGCGGTCAATCACGCGCTGGCGCGGAAGTACGCGAAGGAGATGACCGTGGATTCCCGGTGGCAGATCCGGCTCCGGCACCTGATGCTGCGGATGCTGCCGCACATGCCGTGGAAGAAGCTGATCGCGAAGAAGATCGCCGGGGAGGTGCAGCGGGCCGCCCACGCCATCACGCTCAAGGACTATCCGGCGCGGTCGGCCGCGTCCTCCGCGGCGACACCGGCACCGGCTCCCGCGGCGGCCTCCGCTTCGGCGCCCGGCGGCCCGCCGTACGCTGCCTGACATGGCCGATCTTCCCGCGCACCAGGACACTCCGGACGACGACGCCCCCGCCGCCGACCGGCACACCGACGATGCCGCCTCCCGCGCGTTCCGCGATCTGCTGCGCGGGCTGCGGGTCTGGGAGAACGCCTTGCCGGCGTTCGACCCGGCCCGCGCGCCGGCCGAGCCCCTGGCGCTCTTTCGCCGGTGGCTGCGGGAGGCCGCGGAGGCGGGGGTTCCCGAGCCGCACACGATGACGCTGGCGACGGCCGACGCGGACGGCGACCCGTCCGTGCGGACCCTCATGCTGCACGACGCCGACGAGCAGGGCTGGCACTTCGCCTCCCACCGCGGCAGCCGCAAGGGCCGTGAACTCGCCGCCCGGCCGCGGGCCGCCCTCGGCTTCTACTGGCCGGCGGTCGGACGTCAGGTACGCGTACGGGGCACGGTCACCGCGGCGGGCCCGGAGGAGAGCGCGGCCGATCTGCACCGCCGGTCGACGGGGGCGCTGGCCGCGGCGCTCGTCGGGCACCAGAGTGAGGTGCTCTCCTCCACCGAGGAGCTGGAGCGGGCCTCGGCCGCCGCCTGGGACCGCGCCCGGAGGGAGCCGGACGCACCCGTCCCGAGCTGGACGCTCTACGTCCTGCACCCCGAAGAGGTCGAGTTCTTCCAGGGAGACGCGCAACGCCGCCACCTTCGCCTCAACTACCTTCGCGAGAAGGGTGGTTGGCGGCAGGAGTTGCTGTGGCCGTGAGGCCGGCGCCCTACAGCTTCTGGTACATGATATGCAGCCCCACATAGCCCTTGGTGGGGTGCCGGAAGCCTTCCGGGAGGGTGCCCACGATCTCGAAACCGAGGGACTTCCAGAGTGCGACGGCGCCGGTGTTGGTCTCCACCACCGCGTTGAACTGCATGGCGCGGTAGCCCTCGGCGCGCGCCCAGACCAGCGTGTGTTCCCCCAGCGCCCGCCCGACGCCGCGTCCGCCGTACTGCGGATCGACCATGAAGCTGGCGCTCGCGATGTGCGAGGCGCGGCCCATGTGATTGGGGTTCATCTTGGCCGTGCCCAGGACCGTGCCCGACTCGTCCACGGCGACGACCGTACGGCCCGGCGGCCGGAGCATCCACATGTCCCGGGCGGTCGGCTCATCGAGGTCCTGGGGGTAGGTGTAGGTCTCCCCGGCGGCCACGATGGTGTGGAGGAAGGGCCAGATGGCGGGCCAGTCGGCCGCGGTCGCTTCACGAATCAGCACCAACCCAGCATGCCGCGCGCACGAACGGCATGCCACGCCATTTCGCCCCCTCCGGTCACGAACCCCGGGGCCGACGGTCGCCTGTCGGGCTGTCGGGCTGTCGGCGTACCTCGTCGCTTGCGTCGCCCGGACTCGCTCGGCCCGGTCGGGAACGCGGCCTATTCGGGCCGGAATACGGGGATCACCGGCCCGCCCCGGCCCGCGGCCCCTCCCTTGCCCACCGCAGCCCCGCCGCCGTCCGCCACCGCCCGCTCCGCGCGGAAGGACACCACCAGCGGCATGCCGATCCGCAGGTCCGCCTCCGGGCAGTCGATGATCTCGGTCATCATCCGGGGGCCCTCCGCGAGGTCGGCCACGGCAGCCACGTAGGGGACCCGTTCGCCGAAGGGCGGCAGGTCGTTACGGTGCACGACCGACCACGTGTACAGGGTGGCCCGGCCCCCGGCCGGCTCCCAGGTGACGTCCTCGCTCCAGCAGTACGGACAGAACTCGCGCGGGTAGTGGTGAGCGGCCCCGCACCCTCGGGCACGGCACCGGCGCAACAGCAACCGCCCTTCAGCCGCCGCGTCCCAGTACGGCCGGGTGAAGGCGTCCACCTCCGGCAGATCGAACCGCGCCGCACTCCCCGCCCCCGTCACAGGAAGGCTCCCATCGCGGCATCGAGCGACCAGACCTGCCAGCTCATCGCGAAGAGGGCGACCAGGGAGATCAGCGCCATCATCGCGTTCTGCCCCTGCTCCGCCCAGTCGTGGATCATCAGCACGAGGTAGATCAGATTGAGCAGCAGACCGGCGATCAACGCGATCGGCGTGAGGAAGCCCAGCACGAGGCCGAGCCCCAGGGCGAGTTCCGCGTAGGCGACGACATACGCCATCGCTTTGGGACGCGGACGTACGACCTTGTCGAAGCCGCCCCGGACGACACCCCAGCGGTGCTTGTCGGCCACGTCCGCCGCCCAGGCGACGCCCTTGCCCTGGAACCAGTCCTTCTTGTCCTTGTGGCGCCAGCTCTCCAGCCACCACAGGCCGAGACCGATACGGAGCACGGCCTGCCATTCGGCTCCGTCGAGCCAGATCGTCTGCATCGCGCACGCCCTTCCCGCTGCTCACCCGAATCCGTGGACCGCATGTCACGCCCGTTGACCACGACGCCCGCCGCACGACGCCACTGCGGTGGCGCGCGGCACGCCCTGCTTCCCGGGCCACACGCCACGACCCGGCGCCTCTCCACGCGCGCGGGAGCACGAGACAAGCACCAAAGCGCACGCCGCCGCCCACCACCTTCGAGCATTTCTGACGGTACGTCAGTTCAACCGAAAGCCACCACGCTCCGCAAGGGGGCAAACACGACCACCCGCACGCACACCGCGCGGCCGCACCCCCGAACGCCGCGTCCGGTGCGGCGCCCCGACCGCCCTGTCCGGAGACGCCATCCCGTCGAACGAAACCCGATCGACTCCGGACCGGGGTTCGGGCACCCGCCCGTCGCGGGAAGCTTTACCGTGCAGCCCCATTCCTGACGTGCCGTCAGTTCAGTAATCTGACCATGCGTCAGGTCAAGTAATGAGAGCCGTCACACAGGAGCGGGCGTCTGCGATGCTTGGATCGACTCACGGCACCCTCACCACGCACTCCCGGCCGGCCCGCGTCGTGGCCTGCGGGGAGCAACCACCCCACACCGTCCACGGCGTGCGGGACCCGATCGGCGACAGCGGCGGGCAACGGGCCGACGGAGCGGTCGACCTCGATGTCAGCGGCCGCCCGCTGCACGCCGCGGTGCCCGACCTGGACCGCTTCTTCCGGCCCGGTTCGGTGGCGGTGATCGGCGCCTCCGACAGCGAAGGCCGCCCCAACACCGGCATCACCCGGCAGCTGATCGACTGGGCCGAGCGCGTCGGCGCCCGGCTCCATCCCGTCAACCCGGGCCGTTCCCACGTCTTCGGCCTGCCCTGCCACGCTGCCGTCGGCGAGCTGCCCGAACCGGTCGATCTGGGCGTGGTGCTGGTCGCCGACCCCGTGCCCGTCATCGAGCAACTCGCCGAGGCCAAGGTGAAGTTCGCGGTGGCCTTCGCCTCCGGCTTTGCCGAGACCGGAGCGGACGGCGCGGCCGCCCAGGCCCGGCTGACCGAGGCCGTCGAGCGTTCCGGACTGCGGCTGCTCGGCCCGAACACCAACCTCAACGCCTTCGAGAAGTTCCGCGACGACCTGGACGGACCGGCCATCGCGCTGATCACCCAGTCCGGCCACCAGGGCCGCCCGGTCTTCACCCTCCAGGAACTCGGCATCCGCCTCTCCCACTGGGCACCGACCGGCAACGAGGCCGATCTGGAGACCGCCGACTTCCTCTCCTACTTCGCCTCCCGCCCCGAGGTCGGCGCCATCGCCGCGTACGTGGAAGGTCTCAAGGACGGCCGCAGCTTCCTGCTCGCCGCCGACCGCGCGGCCCGCAACAAGGTGCCGGTCGTCGCCGTGAAGGTCGGCCGTACCGAGACCGGCGCCCGCACCGCCGCCTCACACACCGGCAAGCTCACCGGCGCCGACGGTGTGGTGGACGCCGCGATGCGGCAGTTCGGTGTGATCCGGGTGGACGGCCTCGACGAGCTCCAGGACACCGCGGCACTGCTGGCCCGCGCCAAGAAGCCCACCGCCGAGGGAGTCGCCGTCTATTCGATCTCGGGCGGCACCGGTGCGCACTTCGCCGATCTGGCGACCGCCGCGGGGCTGCGGCTGCCGACCCTCGCGGACGCCAAGCAGAGCGAGCTGCACCAGTGGATACCGGACTATCTGCACGTCGCCAACCCCATCGACAACGGCGGGCACCCGGTCGGCGACTGGCGAGGACGCAAGATCATCGACGCGATCCTCGCCGACCCGTCCGTCGGCGTGCTGATCTGCCCGATCACCGGGCCCTTCCCGCCCATGAGCGACAAGCTCGCGAAGGACCTGGTGGAGGCGGCGGAGCAGACCGACAAGCTGGTGTGCGTGGTGTGGGGCTCGCCGGTCGGCACCGAGGACGCCTACCGCACCACCCTCCTCGGCTCCTCGCGGGTGGCGACCTTCCGCACCTTCGGCAACTGCATCACCGCCGTCCGCGCCTATCTCGACCACCACCGCTTCACCGCCGGCTACCGCTCCCCCTTCGACGACGCGCCGCGCGTGCCGTCGCCCTCCGCCCGCAAGGCGCAGGCGCTGATCCGTCCCGGCCGGCAGCTCAGTGAGCACGCGGGCAAGCAGCTGTTGCGCGCCTACGGCATCCGCGTCCCCCGCGAACAGCTGGTGACCAGCGCCGCGGCGGCCGTACGGGCGGCGAGCCTGGTCGGCTATCCGGTGGTCATGAAGGCATCGGGCCCGCAACTGGCGCACAAGAGCGAACTCGGGCTCGTGAAGATCGCGCTGACCTCCGCCAGCCAGGTCCGCGACGCCTATCGCGAACTCACCGACATCGCCCGCTACGAGGACATCCCGCTGGACGGCGTCCTGGTCTGCCAGATGGTCGAACCCGGTGTCGAGATGGTCGTGGGCGTCACCCACGACAGCCTCTTCGGCCCGACGGTGACGGTCGGCCTCGGCGGGGTGCTCGTGGAAGTGCTGCGCGATGTCGCGGTGGGGGTACCGCCCTTCGGGGAGGACCACGCCCGCGCGATGCTCGGCGAACTGCGCGGCCACGCCCTCCTCGACGGCGTACGCGGCGCCCCGCCCGCGGATGTCGACGCGCTCGTCGAAGTCGTGCTGCGCGTGCAGCGCATGGCACTCGAACTCAGCGACGACCTCGCGGAGCTGGACATCAACCCGCTGGTCGTCCTGCCGCGCGGGCAGGGCGCCGTGGCGCTGGACGCGCTCGCCGTCTGCCACTGAGCGCGGCGGCGCGGGGCGCCGCGGCCTCGGCCATGGCACATGCACCGGCGACAGCAGAAGCACCACCCGCGCCCACACCACCCACGCCGCCGCCACCGCCGACCGGGCACAGCCCCACCGCACGCTTCTCCACCGCACGCTCCCCGACCGCACGATCTGGAGCCGCTCCCCCATGACGCCCTCCCCCGAGCCCGCCAACCCGCCGAACACCCCCGACACCCCCCGGACGCCCTCCACATCCCGGAACACGGCACCGGCCCCCGCCGAAGGCGCCGGCCGGACCGATCCCGCCGGCCCCGTCCACTCATTGGTACTCCACGCCACTGACAACGGCGTCTCGTGGATCACGCTCAACCGGCCCGCCGCGATGAACGCCGTCACCTGGGAACAGCGCGAACGCATCATCGACCTGCTCGCCGACGCCTCGGCCGACCCGGACGTACGGGCCGTCGTGATCACCGCGACCGGCAAGGGATTCTGTGCCGGCGCGGACCTGCGCGGGTCGCCCTCGGCCGGCGACCGGGTGCCCGGCGATGTCGCCCGGATGATTCGCCGTGGCGCCCAGCGCTTCATCGCCGCGGTGCAGGACTGCGAGAAGCCCGTCATCGCCGCCGTCAACGGCACCGCGGCCGGCCTCGGCGCCCATCTCGCGTTCGCCTGCGATCTGGTGCTCGCCGCCGAATCCGCGCGCTTCGTCGAGGTGTTCGTACGGCGCGGGCTGGTGCCGGACGGCGGCGGGGCCTACCTCCTGCCGCGGCTGATCGGTCCGCAGCGCGCCAAGGAGCTGATGTTCTTCGGGGACGCGCTGCCGGCAGCCGAGGCGGAGCGCCTGGGGCTGGTCAACCGGGCTGTCCCGGACGGCGAGTTGGCGAAGACCGCTCGGGAGTGGGCGGAACGGCTGGCGGCGGGCCCGACCCGGGCGCTCGCCCTCACCAAACAGCTGGTCAACGCGTCGCTGGACGCCGGCCGGGAAGCGGCCTTCGCCGCCGAGGCGACCGCCCAGGAGATCAACATGACCACTGCGGACGCGCAGGAGGGCGTGGCGTCCTTCGTCGAACGCCGCACTCCGACGTACCGGGGGCGTTAGTCCGAGCCCCGGCCGCGGACCGCCTCTCGTCCCTGCGCACGGTCGGCCTCCACTCCCCGGCTCGCCGCCGGCGGCGGCGTGGACGGGCGTTCTGCGCGGTGCGTGCCGGCCACCCGCGCCTCCCCGTGCCCCGTGGGCGCCGGGCTGCCCGTGGCCGCGCCCGCCAGCACCAGCAGCCCGGCCGCGAGGATGCCGGCCCGGACGGCGCCGCCGAGCCTGTCGGTTGACCTCATCGTCGACTCCCGTCTCCGCCGGCCCCGCGCCGGAGCCGTCCACACGGAACACGGTCGACGCCCGGGGTCCGTATGACACGGGCCGAGGTGACCTGCGTCACGTGCCGCTACGGGTCGAACCACGGGGCTCGTCATCGAACGAGCCCCACCCTTCCCCCGCCGCGCCCGTCCGCCCCGCCCCCCCCGCGATCACTTCTCCTCGGCGCCGCAGACCGGCACCTCACGGGTGTTGCGTGTACGCACCCCGGGCAGCCAGCCCGTCACGCCCTCGGCGCTGCGTACCCGATACCAGCGTGAGGACGTCACGCCCGCCTCGTCACGGACCAGCCGCCCGTCGGTGATCACGCACCGCGCGGCCAGCACAGCTCCGTGCCAGACCCGGCCGGCGGCGTTGTCCCGCGCCGCGTACTCGGCGTACGGGTCCTTGGCCAGGCGCAGTGCGCACTCCAGGGAGCGGGTGGCGCGGCAGGCCGACTCGCTGTTGTAAACGGTGAGCGGCACCGTCGGGCCGGTGGCGGCCGGCTGCTGCGCGCCGGTGCCCGCGCTCACCAGCCACCACACACCCAGTGCCACGGCGGCCACCGTCGCCGCGACGGTGAGCGCGATGACGTACGGGTGGCGGCGCGGCAGCGCGACCACCGCGGGCGCCACCGCCTGCCCGCCCGGCTCCTTGATGCGGGCCCACAGCCCCGGCGGCATCTCGATCTGCTCGTCGGCGCGGCGCAACCGCGCGCGCAGCAGCGCCTCCGCGTCCTCCCCGAAGCCGTCCCCCTGGCCCCCGCCGAAGCCCTGGCCACCCCCGCCGCGCACGCCGCCGACGCCCCCGGGACCGCCGTCCGCCTCCGGGCCGCCCTCGGGCCCGTGCGCGCCGTCCTTCGCCTCGCCGCCGTACCTCGGCCCCGCGCCCACCGTGTCGCTCACCTCCCCGCCCGTCCGTGCTCCGATTCAACGAGGTAGGCGCGCAGCCTGTCCAACGCGCGGGCGCGATGCCGGGCGGCCGTACCGCGGTGCACCTTCATGATCTCCGCGGCTTGGTCGATGGTGTACCCGTCGAGGTCCACGAGGATGACGATCCCGGCCTGGCGATGCGACAACCGCCCCAGTAACCGCACGACTTCGAGCTCGGCGTGCCGCCGGCCCACGCCACCGTCCCAGCCGCCCGGCGCCCCGCCGAGGCCGGCTCCCGCACCGCCGGACCCGCCGCCCGCGCCGACCTCCTCGACGCCGTCCCACGCGTCGAACAGCACCTGGCGCCGGTCCTTGCGGTAGGAGTCGCGGGCGACGTTGAGCACGGTGGTGAAGGCGTAGGCGTACGGCTCCGGGTGGGCCAGGAAGCGCTGCGGACGTGCGGCGAGTTTGAGGTACGCCTCATGCACCACATCCTCCGCGGACTGTCTCGAACCTGCCACCATCACCGCCCGCCGGTAGAGCCGGGGCAACAGCCCGCAGAAGACCTCGTCGAAGGTGGGTGAGGCGGTGGACGAGGGTGACGACGGCGTCGCATCGGCCATGAACCGGAACTCTCCCCGTGCTTGGCTACGGGCGCGGCCGGGTTGGTACCCGTACGGATGGCAGCCAATCAGCAACCCGACGGCGGCACCCTCCCGATCCGCCGCCCCTCACCCCCTGGGCGCCCTCAAACCACCCCTGCGGGTGGCCGCGCCCGAGGGCACTCCCGCTCTCCCCTCCCTCTCCGTCCCGTCCCCCGGCTCCCCTCCCTTCCCATCTGACGCTGCATCAGATTCAATGGAAAGCATGATGGGACATGCGGGAATGGCGGCCACGGCCGTGCGGTATCTGCGTTCGGTCGGCGCACCGACCACGGCCGCCGCGCCGTCGGCGGCCCCCTCCACCGCCCCGCTGCCCCGGCCGGCGCTGCGCGCGGTCCGGGACGGCGAGCGGGCGCCCGTGGACCCGGGCGAGTTCCGTGCGGTCCTCGGGCACTTCGCCAGCGGCGTCACGGTCATCACGGCGCCTTGCGAGGACGGGCCCGCGGGGTTCGCCTGCCAGTCGTTCGCCTCGCTCTCCCTCGACCCGCCCCTGGTGACGTTCATGGTGGCGCGTACGTCGACCACCTGGCCGCGCATCGCCCGCGCCGGCGTCTTCTGCGTCAACGTCCTGGGGGCCGAACAGGGCGAGCTGTGCCGCGGGTTCGCGGTCAGCGGCGGCGACAAGTTCGCCGGTGTCCCCTACGTCTCCGCCCCGGTCACGGGGTCACCCCGGCTGACGGACGTCCCCGCCTGGGTCGACTGCGCGATCCAGGCGGTGCACACCGGTGGCGACCATCTCATCGTGGTCGGCCGCGTCGAGGCCCTCGGCTCGGATCCGGCCGCGGCGGAGGGCGGTCCGCTCCTCTTCCACCGGGGCGCCTTCGGCCGCTTCAGCGCCTGACCGGCGCACCCGGCACGTCCCGCGGTCCGCCTGCCTGCCTGCCTGCCTGCCAGGGGTACCCTCCGCGCGCCTACCGCGGACTCTCCACCCGCCTCCGCCGGATGGCCAGGGCCATGAGCGCCGCGGCGGCGCACAGGGCGCCGGAGGCGAACCACACCGGGTCATAGGTACCGAAGGCGTCGCGCGCCAGGCCGCCGACGAAGGCGATGGCCGCGGCACCCACCTGGTGAGCGGCCAGTACCCAGCCGAAGACGATCGCGCTGTCCTCGCCGTAGTACTCGCGGCACAGGGCGATGGTCGGCGGGACCGTCGCCACCCAGTCCAGGCCGTAGAAGACGATGAAGAAGAGCATCGGCGGATGGACGGAGTCCGCGAGCAGCAGCGGCAGGAACATCAGTGACACACCGCGCAGGCCGTAGTAGACGGCGAGCAGCCGGCGGGTGTCGAAGCGGTCGGTGAACCAGCCGGAGGCGATCGTGCCCGCGATGTCGAAGACGCCGATCACCGCGAGCAGCGAGGCGGCCGCCGTCATCGGCATCCCGTGATCGTGCGCGGCAGGCACGAAGTGGGTCTTGACCAGCCCGTTCGTCGTGGCCCCGCAGATCGCGAACGTGCCGGCGAGGAGCCAGAACGGGCCCGCGGGAGTCCCGCCCCCCGAACGGAACCTGGCGGGGAGGGCCGCCGAGACCAGGGCCCGGACCGCGCGCCGGGCGGCGCCGCGCTGCGGGGGCGGCTTCGGCACGAACTCCGTCGCCCCGTACGGCGCGAGGCCGACGTCCGCGGGGTGGTCCCGCAGCAGCAGCCACACCAGGGGGACGACGGCGACGGCCGCGAGGGAGACGGTCACGGCGGCCGGGCGCCAGTCGTGCCGATCGACGATCCAGGACAGCAGCGGGAGGAAGACCAGCTGCCCGGAGGCGCCCCCCGCGGTGAGAATGCCGGTGACCAGCCCGCGCCGCTCGGTGAACCAGCGGCCGGTGACCGTCGCGGCGAAGGCCAGCGCCATCGACCCGCTGCCCAGGCCGACCAGGACGCCCCAGTAGAGGACGAGTTGCCAGCTGCTGGTCATGAAGACGGTCAGCGCCGCGCCGGCCGCGATCACCGACAGGGCGGCGGCGACCACCCGCCGGATGCCGAAGCGGTCCATCAAGGCGGCGGCGAACGGCGCGGTGAGGCCGTACAGGGCGAGGTTCACCGAGACCGCGAAGCCGATGGTGCCGCGCGACCAGTGGAATTCGGCGTGCAGCGGGTCGATGAGGAGGCCCGGGAGGGAGGCGAAGCCGGCCGCGCCGATGATCGTGAGGAAGGTGACCGCGGCCACCACCCAGGCCCGGTGCGGACGCCGACGGTGCGGCGCGGGGGCGCGCGGGGCGGCCTCGGGGGCCGCGGTGCCGGGGGCCGCGGTGCCAGGGGCCGTGGCGTCGGGGGCCGTGGCATCGGGGGCCGCCGCTTCCGTCGGGCCCGCGACGGTCAGGGGCAGTTCGGGTATCTGGGTCACCAGAGCAGCTTGGCCGCGCCGCCCGGCCGGAACGAGTGGCCGGAGGGCCACGGTTCGCCAGGATCGGGCCAGCAGGTGGCCGAGCCTGGCCCGGTGGGGACGATGAAACGGACAGGGTGCCAGGGACGACCGGGGCGAAGGAGTACCGGAGCGTCAGAGGGGGAGGGCGAGAGATGGGAGACGTGATCGACGAGCGAGAGTATGTCCTCCGGCCGATCGGGCGGGTCGAGTCCCCGTTGACGGACCGCGCCACGGCACCGAAGCAGGGCGACGAGGGCGCGCCCGAAGCCTGGCTGGTGTTCGCGCCGGGCGTGCGCGAAGGCTTGCGCGATCTGCGGGTGGACGCGGAGATCATCGTGCTGACCTGGCTCGATCGTGCACATCGTGACGTCCTGGCGGTCCACCCGCGCGGGGAGGAACCGCGCCCGGAGACGGGGGTGTTCCAGACGCGCTCGCCCGACCGGCCGAACCCGGTCGGGCTGCACCGGGTGACCGTCACGGCGATCGACGGCCTGCGGGTGCGCGTACGGAATCTGGAGGCGCTGGACGCCACTCCCGTCATCGATGTGAAGCCCGTGCTCGACCCGGGGGCCGAGCGATGAGGGTGCCAGGCCGGCCGCAGACAGCGCCGCTCGGAAACGCGGCGCCCGGTGCGCCCGTCAGTCGAAGGTCAGCACCCCCCGCGCCACCCGGCCGTGGTGCGCGTCGTCCGCCGCCTTCGCGAAGTCCTCGACCGGGTAGGTCTCCGTGACCAACTCGTCGAGCAGCAGCCGTCCTTCGCGGTAGAGACCGGCGTACAGCGCGATGTCGCGCTGCGGCCGTGCGGAGCCGTAGCGGCAGCCCAGGATCGACTTGTCCAGATACATCGACGAGACCAGGAACGACGCCTCCGCCGTGGCCGGCGGCACGCCCAGCAGCACCGCCTGACCGTGCCGGTCGAGCAGATCGATCGCCTGCCGGATCAGCCGCGTACTGCCCACGCACTCGAAGGCGTGGTCGGCCCCGGTCGGCAGGATCTCCCGGACCGCTCTGACGCTGTCCCCCACCGCGGACGCGTCGACGAAGTGCGTCGCCCCGAACTGCCGCGCCACCGCCTCCTTCGCGGGGTTGGCGTCGACCGCGACGATCGTCGACGCCCCGGCGAGGCGTGCACCCTGGAGCACGTTGAGCCCGATGCCGCCGGTGCCGATCACCACGACCGAGTCACCCCGGTCCACCTTCGCCCGGTTGAGCACCGCCCCGACGCCGGTCAGCACGCCGCAGCCGATGAGAGCGGCGGACGTCAGCGGTATGTCCGGGGCGATCTTCACCGCCTGCACGGCCTTGACGACGGTGCGCTCCGCGAACGCCGAGTTCGACGCGAACTGGAACAGCCGCTTCGCCCCCCGGCGGAACGGCTTCCCCGGCATCCCGATCGCCTTCCGGCACATCGTCGGCCGCCCCCGGTCGCACTCCGCGCAGGCCCCGCAGTTCGCCAGCGTCGACAGCGCGACGTGGTCGCCGGGGACCACATGGCCGACGCCGGGGCCGACGGCCTCGACCACCCCCGCACCCTCGTGCCCCAGCACCACCGGGACCGGGAACGGGATCGTGCCGTCGACCACCGACAGATCGCTGTGGCAGAGCCCGGCCGCCCGGATGCCGACGAGCACCTCGCCGGGGCCCGGGTCGCGCACCTCCAGATCGTCCACGACCCGGGGCTGCTCACCGTCGAATATGACGCCTCTCATCACCGCTCCACTCTGGGCAGGCCGAGCACGCGCTCGGCGATGATGTTGCGCTGGATCTCGTCCGAGCCGCCGTAGAGGGTGTCGGCCCGGGTGAACAGGAACAGCCGCTGCATCGGGTCCAGCGCGTACGGCGCCTCGGCGGTCCAGTCCGCGGGCCCCAGCGCGGCGGCGGCCCCGCGCACCCGCATCGCCAGCTCCCCCAGGCGCTGGTGCCAGCCGCCCCACAGCAGTTTCGCCACACTGGGCGCTCCGGCATCACCGGCCGCGCCCAGGGTCCGTAGCGCGTTCCACCGCATGACCTTCAACTCCGCCCACTGGCAGACCAGTTGATCGTGCAGCACCGGATCAAGGACCGCTCCGGAGCGGATCGCGGTCTCGACGACCTCGGCCAGCTCGGCCGCGAATCCGATCTGTTGGACCAAGGTCGAGACGCCGCGCTCCCGGGCCAGCAGCCCCATCGCCACCCGCCAGCCGTTGCCCTCCGCGCCGACCACATGCCCGGCCCGCGCCACGGCCCCGTCGAAGAACACCTCGTTGAACTCTGCCGTGCCCGACATCTGGCGGATCGGCCGCACCTCGATCCGTCCCGGCTGGTCCATCGCCACCAGCAGGAAGGACAGGCCCCGGTGCCGCCGCTCGCGGGGATCGGTCCGCGCCAGCACGAAGCACCAGTCGGCCTCCGCGGCCAGCGAGGTCCAGATCTTCTGCCCGGTGACCCGGTAGACGTCGCCGTCCCGGACCGCGGCGGTCCGCACTCCGGCCAGGTCGGATCCTGCGTCGGGCTCGCTGTACCCCTGGCACCACAGCTCCTCGCCTCGCGCGACGGGCGGCAGGAAGCGCCGCTTCTGCGCGTCGTCCCCGTACGCCAGCAGGGTGGGCGCCAGCAGGTTCTCCCCGATGTGCCCCATCCGCCCCGGGGCCCGCGCCCTGGCGTACTCCTCGGCCCAGACGACCTGCTGCGTCAGCGTCGCCGTGCGATTGCCGTACGCCTCGCTCCAGCCGAGTCCGATCCAGCCGCCGGAACCCAGCTCGCGTTCCCACTCCCGGCGCGCCCGCGGAGCCTCGTGCTCGCTGCCCGGCCCGCCACGCCCCGCCGCATCGGCGTACGCGCCCACGAGGTGCGCGCGCAGCCACCGCCGCGCCTCCCCCCGGAACGCCTCGTCCTCATCTGCGAACCCGAAGTCCACCCCGGCCTCCCGCCACCGCCCGCGCTCCGCACGGGGTTCCCGCTCCTGTCGCGCCCCGGCTGCCGCGTCCGACGGCCGCCGGGCCCTCGGCTCGACACGGCCTAGGCGTTGGGGCGCGCCTTCTCGGCTGCGGCCGCCGCCATCGCCGTGACCTGCGCGAGCATCGGCATCGGGTCCGTGCCGACCGACCCCGGCAGCACCTCACCGATCCGCTCCGGCGTCCAGCCGCCGTCCCCGGCGTACACCGAGCGCAGCTCCCTCGGCTGCGCCCAGACCGCGATCTTCGGGCCCGCGACGGTGTAGACCTGCCCGGTGATGCCCTCTTCGCGGGCCCGCTCGCTCAACAGATAGACGACGAGGGCCGCCACGTCCTCCGGCTCCCCGATCTCCGTCAGCTCCATCGGCACATTCGCCGACATCCGGGTACGGGCGACCGGCGCCACCGCGTTGGCCGTGACGCCGTACTTGTGCAGCCCCAGGGCCGCGCTGCGCACCAGCGAGATGATCCCGCCCTTGGCGGCCGAGTAGTTGGCCTGGGACACGCTGCCCTGGTGGTTGCCGCTGGTGAAGCCGACCAGCGTGCCCGAACCCTGCCTGCGCATCACCGCGCTCGCCGCCTTGAAGACGGTGAAGGTGCCCTTCAGATGGGTGGCGACGACGGGGTCCCACTCCTCCTCGGACATGTTGAACAGCATCCGCTCCCGCAGGATCCCCGCGACGCACACCACCCCGTCGATCCGGCCGTACTGCGCCAGCGCGGTGTCCACGATGCGCTGCCCGCCCGCCATGGTGGACACGTCGTCGGCCACCGCCGTCGCGATGTGCCCGGCCGCCTCGATCTCCTTCACCACGGATTCGGCGACCTCGCTGCTCGGTTCGCCGCCCGCGATCGAGACCCCGTAGTCGTTGACGACGACCTTCGCGCCCTGTTCCGCGCAGGCGAGGGCGACCGCCCGGCCGATGCCGCGCCCCGCCCCCGTCACGGCGATCACCTTGCCGGCCAAGAAGTTCCCCATGCCGCGCCCCTTCCCGCAGTTTCTGACGGACCGTTAGATTTTTGAGCAGACCCGGTCCGAACACAAGACCCGGGGCCGAACCCGCCGAGGAGGGCCCATGCCCCTGCCACAGGAGTTCCACGAGATCGCCGCGCGCGTGAACAATTGGGGCCGTTGGGGGCCACAGGACGAGATCGGCACCCTGAACCTGATCACCGAGCAGGCCGTACGGGACGCCGTCGACTGCGTCCGCTCCGGCCGGCGCATCCCGCTCGCTCTGCCGCTCCGGCAGGACGGGGTGCAGACCGGCATGATCCCGGGGCGGGTCAATCCGCTGCACACCATGACCGCCATCAACCAGGAGATCTTCGGCCCCGGCACCATCGCCACCTCGGACGACGCGGTCACCATGGGGCTGCAGGCCGCCACCCACTGGGACGGCCTCACCCATGTCTCGTACGCCGGCCGGCTCTACAACAACCGCCCGGCCGACTCCGTCACCGCACACGCAGGCGCCACCCGCCTCGGCATAGAGAAGGCCACCCCGATCGCCTCCCGCGGCGTCCTCCTCGACGTGGCGCGCGCCCACGGCACCGACCGGCTTCCGGGCGGGCATGCCGTCACTCCCGAAGACCTGGACGCCGCCGAGGAGTTGGCGGGCACCACGGTGCGGGCGGGCGACCTCGTCCTCGTCCGGACCGGGCAGGTGCAGCACTACCTCGCCGGCGACCGCGAGGCGTACGCCTTCCCTTCCCCCGGCCTCTCGCTGCGCACCCCGGAGTGGTTCCACGCCCGCGACGTCGCGGCCGTCGCCAACGACACCCTGACCTTCGAGATCTTCCCGCCGGAGATCGAGAATCTGTGGCTGCCGGTGCACGCCCTCCACCTCGTCGAGATGGGCATGCTCCAGGGCCAGAACTGGAACCTGGAGGAGCTGTCCGCGGCCTGCGTGGAGCGGGGTGACGGCGCGTTCTTCCTGTCCGCGATGGCCGAACCGTTCGTCGGAGGGTCCGGCACACCCGTCGCGCCCGTCGCCGTGCTGTGACCCGCCCGGCCGGAGGGCCCTCGCCGACGACCGGTCGGCCTCCCGGCCTCAGGCGCGACGCGTCATGACGCGGGGAGGCTCGTACGCCCCGAGGTCCGCTCCCGCCGCCATCAGCAGCGGCTGCCCCCGGTCGACCTCGCACCAGATCCGCTTGCCGGCGCCCTCGGGCTGCCAGCCCCAGCGGTCCGCGAGTCCGTCGACCAGTTCGAGGCCGCGGCCGTTGGTCTCGTCACCGTCGGCGTGCCGCCGACGTGGTGGCCGGGCACTGGCGTCGGCCACTTCGACCCGGACCGTCCCGACCACGGCCCCCGAGCCGGAGAAGCACATCCGCAGCTCGGCCGCGCAGCCGGTGTGCACCACGGCGTTCGTGACGAGCTCGGAGATCAACAGGATCAGCGTCTCCGCCAATGGCTCGTCGGCTCCTATGCCGGACCCCACGAGCCGCGACCTGGCCCACCGTCGGGCCCGCCCCACCTCCGCGGGGTCGGGCCGCACCTCCAACTGCACCTGAAGCACCTGCACCGCTCACACCATCCGAACCGGCGGAAACATCGCCTCGCGCCTCCACGGAGTCACGGTGCGTGACCCCGGCGAAGCACAGCATGGTTGACGTTGAGTCACCCCAACAAGCGCTTCGGGCATATTCCAACGCAAGGGAGTATGCGTACTGCATACTGTGCGACGCGCTTCGCGGGGAGTCGAACACGGGGAAATACCGGGCCCCGGCCCGAAACGAGCGGTGTGCAGTCCGCATCCCGGAGCCGTCCTACCGACGGCACCGCGGTCGTTGCGCCACAGAACCACTCGCACCCAACGGAGCGTACCCGAGCCAAGGAGCGACTCCCCCCTGTGACGAGTCACGCCTAGGACACAACCCGATATCGACTGTCCGTGACCACTTATGTGTGGTGAGTCCGACATTTCGCACACGGGTTGCGTGAGTCCGACATGGCCACCCAGAGGCGACCACCGCGCGCGGTCAGGCCCGGCCGTCAGGCCACGAGGCCCTCGGCGAGCAGCCGCTCCGCCTCGCCCGCCGTCCCCCAGCTCTCCGCCCGCAGCCAGGCGCGCTTGAGGTGCAGATGGACGTCCGCCTCCCAGGTGAAGCCCATCCCGCCGTACACCTGGAGGCAGTCCCGGGCGTTGCGCACCGCGGCGTCGTCGGCGAGCAGCTTCGCCCCGGCGACCTCCAGCGCCTCTTCCGTCACCGCGGCCGCGTAGACCGCGCTCCTGGCGACTTCGGCGCGTACCAGCATCTGGGCGCACAGATGTTTGACCGCCTGGAACGACCCGATCGCCGCGCCGAACTGCTCCCGCTCCCGCGCGTACGCCACCGCCATCTCGACCGTGCGGGCCGCGCTGCCGAGCTGCTGGGCCGCGGCGAGCAGGGCGGCCTCCCGGCGCAGCCGGGCCGCGTCCAGCGGCAGCGGTGTGCCCTGCGGGCGGTCCGTGACACGGGCGAGCGGCGTGAGGGGGTCGATGGAGGTCAGCGCCGTCCGGTCCACGGCCGACGCGCCGCTGCGGTACGCCCCGCCGTCGCGGCCCGGGCCGGGCGGCCCGTCCACCAGGATCAGCTCATCACAGTCGCACGGGTGTTCCCACAGCGTCGGGTCGGCCGCGGCGTCGCACAGCCCCACGATCCGCTCACCGGTCGCGGCGCCGTCCACCGTCCCCGCCAGCAGCTGGCAGGCGGCCAGCGGTCCCGGCAGCAGCGCCCGTCCCGCCTCCTCGAAGACCAGCACCGCCTCCGGGAGGCCCAGGCCCACCCCGCCGGCCGCCTCCGGCAGCCGCAGGGCGAAGAAACCGGCGTCGCCCAGCTCGCGCCAGAGCGCCCGGTCCAGTGCGGGCTCGTCGACGGCGGCGCGCAGCCGGTCCCGGCCGAACCGGCCCGCCAGCAGCTCGCGGGTGCCGGCGCGCAACGCCTCTTGATCATCGGTGAGGTGGAAGTCCACGGCGTGGTCACCGCCCCTTCGGCAGGCCGAGGATCCGCTCGGCGATGATGTTCTGCTGGATCTGCGAGGTGCCGGCCGCGATGGTGTACGAGAGCGCGGAGAGCCGGTCGGCGACCCAGGCGTGGCCGGCGTCCAGCGCCCCGGCGCCCAGCACCTCCGCCGCTGCGTCGTACAGCTCCTGGCGGGCGTGCGAGTAGCGCAGCTTGAAGACCGAGCCGCCGATGCCCGGCACGCCGCCGGTGCGCTGGGCGCCGCTCACGTTCCACTGGGTGAGCCGCCACAGCGCGGTGAACTCCGCGTTCAGCCGGCCGAGCCGGCGGCGCAGTACGGCGTCGTCCCAGCGGCCGTTGGCGCGGGCGGCCCCGGCGAGCGCGCCGAGCACCCGGCGGCAGGCAACCACCTCGCCGACGAAGGCGGTGCCGCGCTCGAAGGAGAGGGTCACCATCGTCACCCGCCAGCCGTCGTTCTCCGCCCCGACCCGGTTGCCGGCCGGGACCCTGACCTCGTCGAGGAACAGCTCGGCGAACTCGGTGGAGCCGGCCAGGGTGCGCAGCGGCCGCACGGTCACACCCGGCGCGTCCATCGGCATGGCGAGCCAGCTCAGGCCGTGGTGCCGGGGCGCCGCGGGGTCGGTGCGGACCAGCAGCTCGCACCAGTCGGCGACCTCCGCGTGCGAGGTCCAGATCTTGGAGCCGCTGACCACGTATGTGTCGCCGTCGCGGACCGCCCTGGTACGCAGTGCGGCCAGGTCGGAACCCGCGTCCGGTTCGCTGAAGCCCTGGCACCAGATCTCCTCGCCGCGCAGGATCGGCGGCAGCCAGCGGGCGCGCTGGGCGGCGGTGCCCTCGGCGGCGATGGTCGGCCCGGCGTGCAGCAGACCGACGAAGTTGGCGCCGACGTAGGGCGCCCCGGCGCGCTCGGACTCCTCCAGGAAGATCAGGTGCTGGGTGGGGGTGGCGCCCTGCCCGCCGGCGTCCCGCGGCCAGTGCAGGCCGGCGTATCCGGCGTCGTGGAGCATGCACTGCCAGGCCGCGTCGTAGGCCCGGCGGGCGGGCCAGTCGGTCGCGGCGGGCTTGGCGGGAAGCCGGGGCAGCACCGTGTCCAGCCACCGCCGCAGCCGCGCCCGGAAGGCTTCCTCTTCTTCGGTGCAGGTCAGGTCCATGCCGGGCCCACTACTCGGCGCACTTGTCGCGCTCGGGGCCCGGTACGGACCCGGCGCTGCCGCGTACCGGCGGCAAGATCGAGTCGGTGTGCGGTGGCTCCATCCGGTTCCCCTCGCCGTATCTGATGCACCGTCAGAAAGAGCCTAGCCCCGGCCCCTCTGGACCGACAAGACGTCCGCGGCTACCCTCTGCCCCACATCTGACGGCTCGTCAGTTCTCGGGAGGCCGCATGGCCGGCAACACGCTCTGGGACCTGCTCGCGTGGCGCGCGGCACTCACCCCGTCCGCGCCGGCGCTCATCCAGGGAGCCGATTCCGCACGGCACGAGCGCCGCCTGACCTTCGGCGCCCTGCACCGGCGCGCGGAACGCGTCGCCGCCGGCCTGTACGCACGGGGCGTACGCCCCGGCACTCGGCTCGTCTGGCAACTGCCGACCCGCATCGAGACCGTGGTGCTCAGCCTGGCCCTGGCCCGGATCGGCGCCGTCCAGAGCCCGGTCGTCCCGCTCTACCGCGACCACGAGGTCGGCCAGGTGCTGCGGCGCACGGGAGCGGCCTTCCTCGCCGTCCCCGGCACCTGGCGCGGCTTCGACCACACCGCGATGGCGCATCGCCTGGCCTGGAACCTCCCCGGCCCGCTCACCGTCATCGACGTCCACGCCGCCCTCCCCGAGGCCGATCCGGCGATCCTCCCCCCGCCCCCCGACGACGGCGAGGAGGTCCGCTGGATCTACTGGACCTCCGGCACCACCGCCGGCCCCAAGGGCGTGCTGCACACCGACCGCAGCCTGCTCACCGCCGGCCGCTGTCTGGCCGGCGCACTGCGCATCGGCCCGTCCGACGTCGGCTCCATGGCCTTCCCCTACGCCCACGTGGCGGGCCCGGACTACACCGTCATGCTGCTCCTGCACGGCATCCCCGCCGTGCTGCTCGAGCACTTCGCGCTGCCCCGCTCGCTCGCCGCCTACCGCCGCCACCACGTCACCGTCGCGGGCGGCTCAACCGCCTTCTACCAGCTCTTCCTCACGGCCCAGCGCGCCCTTCCGCCCGGCCGTCGACTGCTGCCGTCCCTGCGCCTGCTGGCCGGCGGCGGCGCGCCCCTGCCTCCCGAGCTGTACCACGAGGCCGTCGCCGAGCTGGGCTGCCGGCTCGCCCACGGCTACGCCATGACCGAGGCACCGATGGTGACCATGGGCGATCCGACGGACCTCCCCGAGCACCTCGCCACGACCGCCGGCCGGCCGGCCGCCGGCATGGACGTCCGGATCACCCCCGGCACCGGCGAGATACGGCTGCGCGGCCCGGCCGTCTGCCGCGGCTACCTGGACGAGCCGGACCCCTTCGACGCCGACGGCTACCTCCCCACCGGCGATCTCGGCCGCCTCACCCCCACCGGCCATCTCGTCGTCACCGGCCGACTCAAGGACCTCATCATCCGCAAGGGCGAGAACATCTCTCCTCAGGAGATCGAGGCACTCCTGCACCGCCACCCGGACGTGGCCGACGCGGCCGTCATCGGGCTGCCGGACCCCGCCCGCGGCGAACGCGTCTGCGCGGTCATCGAACAGACCCTGCAGTCAACGCAGTTGAGGCAGTTGACGCTGGCGGACGTCACCGCCCACCTGCGCGCCCAGGGCCTGGCGCCGCACAAGCTTCCCGAGCAACTGGAAGTGCTCGCCGCGCTGCCCCGCGGGGCGACACTCGGCAAGGTGCTCAAACAGGACCTCCGGGACCGCTTCGGCGACACCGCGGTGGGCCGACCGTAAAGCGGACATCTGCTGTCCGCAATGCCCCGTACCTTCGTCGCATGAGCGACCCCCGCCCCCGCATCGACACCGCCGGCCGCCGGGCCCGCCTCGGGCGGCGCCACCTCCTCGCGCCCGCGCACCGGGCGGCCACCCCCGAGGCGGTCGCCGACGCCGTCCTCGGCCTGCATGCCACCGACGCCGCGACCGTCCACCTCGCCGCCGGGGCACGGCTCGCCGCACCGGACCCCGGTGCCGTCGAGCACGCCCTCTACGACGATGTCACCCTGGTCAGGCTGCTCTGCATGCGCCGCACCCTCTTCGCCGTGGCCGCCGACCTGGTGCCCGCCGTCTGGTCCTCGACCGCGCAGGCCATCGCCGCGCGGGAACGGCGCGGCATGACCGCCTGGGTGCTGGACGGGGTGCCCGGCTGGGACGAACGACGGCTGGCCGACGTCGAGCACCTGACCCTGGCCGCACTGGCCGCACGCGGCGCGGCCACCGCCGCCGAACTCGCCGCCGACGTGCCCGGTCTGCGCGAGACGATCCTGGTCTCCCCCGGAAAGCCGTACGAAGCGGCGGTCGCCGTCTCCACTCGCATCCTGCGGGTGCTGGCCGCCGAGGGCCGGATCCGGCGGGGCCGCCCGCGCGGCGGCTGGACCAGCAGTTCCTTCCGCTGGGCCCCGGGCACCGCGCTCTCCGACCGGCCGGCGCCGCCCGCCGAGGAGGCCCGCGCCGACCTCGCCCGCCGCTGGCTCGCGGCATACGGCCCGGCGACCGTCGAGGACCTCAAATGGTGGACGGGCTGGACGCTGACCGACACCCGGCGCGCGCTGGCCGCGACCGGCGCGGTCGAAGTCCTTCTGCACGACGGCGCCGACGGCACCGACGGTCTCGTCCTGCCGGAAGACCTCGCACCGGTCGCGCCGCCCGAGCCCTGGGCCGCGCTGCTGCCGGCTCTCGACCCCACCGCCATGGGCTGGAAGGCCCGCGACTGGTACCTCGACCCCGGACACGTACCGCGGCTCTTCGACCGCAGCGGCAACGTCGGCCCGACGGTGTGGTGGAACGGCCGGATCATCGGCGGCTGGGCCCAGCGGGCGGACGGCGAGATCGTCTGGCGACTGCTCACGGACGACGGGGGCCGCGAGGCCGCGAGCACGGTCGCTGACGAGGCGGCCCGGCTCGCGGCCTGGGTCGGCGAGGTCCGCATCACGCCGCGCTTCCGGACGCCGCTGGAGCGGGAGCTGACCGGCTGACCGCGCGGTGAACCGCCCGCTCGCCGACGTCGGGTGCTGCGGGGTCAGCCGGGGCGGTAGGCGTCCGTGGCCTGGTCGTAGAGGTGGTCGACCTCGCGCCGCTCGTTGTCCGGTCCGATCAGGAGCACGAGGTGATAGCGCCCCTCATGGATCATCGCGAGGTTGCGGACGTACACCTCGCGCCCGCTGCTGTCCCGCCAGGTGAAGGTGCCCTCCGCCATCGCCGTCCTCCCGACGTCGATCCGCCGGAGCCCGGAGGCGGAGGACCAGCTGGAGTCGCGGTACGGCGCCAGTTCGGCCTCCTTGTCCTGCTGGTAGGCCATCGGGTCGGTGCCGAAGCGGGCCGTGGTGTCGCGGCCGGGCACCACCACCAGCTCGTAGTCCCCGCCGACATACCGCACCTGGCCGCGGTCGTTCTCGCCGCGCCGCTCCCAGCCCTTGCGGACGGCGACCTGGAAGCCCTCCGGATCACTGCGCACCTCGAAGCCCTGGTCGAGGTCGGCGGGCGCGCCGGTCTGCGGCGCCCGGGTGCCACCCGCGCCGCCGTCCCCGTCGCCGCCCTGACCGTCGTTCTTGCCCTCTCCCGGCGCCGTGCTGCCGCCGGGGTTCGACGGGCCGGGCGTGTCCACCCGGTCCGCACCGCCCTTCCCGGCCTCCGCACCGGACTTCGGCAGGAACACCATGGCGTAGACGACCGCGGCCACCAACAGCGCCATCACCAGCCCGAGCAGCAACAGGCCCAGCCGGCGTGGCCCTCCTGACGCCCTTGCGGGCCGACGCGGCGGGGCGCCGTCCCATCCGACCTCCACCGGGCTCTGCTGCGCCGAGGGCTCAGCGGCCGGGCCACCGCGTCGGCGAGAGTCCCCGCCGGGCCCGGTCGCCCCGGCGGAGTGCGGCGGCTCGGTGAGCCTGGCGGGAGCGGGGCCGCGCAGCGGCTTCGGCTGCTTGGGGAGCCGTTGCGGACGGGACGCGGGGGCGGCTGTCGCCCGTGCGGCGGCCGGGACCTGCGGGTGTCGCTCGCGGCGGGCACGGCTCTTCTTGTGGCGTCCCTTGCGGACGAGTTCACCGCGGCGCCGCACGATCGGCAGCCGTCCCGGGTCGGCGGCCCGGTCCCTCGACGGCACGGTCACCACCCGGCTGCCCAGCTCCGGCTCCGGGGCCGAACGGATCAACGAGCGCAGCCAGCCACGCAGTTCCTCGACGTCCGGCCGGTCGGCCGGGTCCCCGCGCAGCAGCGACTCGACGACGGGCCGCAGCGCGCCGCACTCCTCGGCGGGGGCGGGCGGCTGCGAACAGACCAGCTGCGCCAGCTCGGCCGCGCTCTCCTCGGGGAACGGCGGATGCCCCTGCACGCTGCGGAACAGCAGCGCGCCCACGGCCCACAGATCGGTCGCCGGACCGACCGGCGGCGCCAACTGCCAGTTCTCGTGCACCGGACCGGCCTGTTCGGGCGACCAGCGTTCGGTGACCGGGCCGATGACCTGCAACCGGGCCTGCCGGGCCCGCTCCGCGGCGAGCGCGGCCGAGGGCCGGCCGTACGCGAGGGAGGCGGGGCCGCGCTGCTCCGGGGCGGCGGCGCCCGGCGGGGCCACGGGGGCGTGAACGACCTTCGTCAGTGAGGTCCTGGCCGGGGCGGCGGGCGCGGATCGCTCGCCGGCCTCGGCGCTGCCCCCCGCCCCCGTGCCCGGCCCGTCGGCCTCCGCCCCGGATGCCTCGCGGCGCGGCGCGGGCAGCGGACCGGCGCCCCGGACACCGCCGGTCGGGGTGCCCCTTCGGTCGTCCGCGGGCGCGACGCCGGCGTCCTGCGATCGTCCGGCGTCTTGCCCCGCGCTCCCGTCGATGTGATCGCTGTACGGACTGAACCACGGTCCTTCCGCGGTGCCCTGGCGGGCCGACGGAACGATTCCGCCCTCCTGGCGCCCCGAGGAGTCGAGAGCCGAGCCTCCCGGGAAGCCCGTCGCCCGGCCCGCGTCGGCGCCGGCTTCGGCTTCGGTGTACGCGTCGGGGCCCGGCGGAAAGTCGGTGTCGTCGTGGTGCCGCGCCCCCGGCACGCTCTGCGCCCCGGCGTCCGCGGCGCCCGGCACGGGCCGGGCGGGCGCCTCGTCACCGGACCCGTTGCGCCCGGCCTCGCCGTCCGGCAGCGCCGCCCGGACCGCGGCCGCGCGAGCACCGGCACGGTAGGCGGCGATGGCGCCGGCCCGTACCCGCCGCGGGTCCACCTCGGCGCCTTCGGGGCCCCGGCCGGCCGCCGTGTCCGCGTCCGTCACACCGGGCTCACCCGGGGCATCGGCACCGCCCGGCGCGTCCGTACCGTGCGTACCATCCGCCGTCCCGCTCAGGGCCGGTACGCCTCTGCCACCCGACAGCGGTGGCCAGTTGGCGTCCGCGGCTGCGGCAGGAGGCGGCACGCCCTGCCCCGAAGCCGCGTCCGCCCCGGGAAACCCCGCCTGCCGGCGCGTCGGGTCGCCGCCTGGCGCGTCAACTGCCCCATGGGACACCGGACCCGCGGCATCCGCGGACGCGTCGTCCCGCACCTCGCCCGCGCCGTCGGCCGGACGCTGCGCGGTCCCCGGCCCGTTCTCCCGCTCGCCGGGCACCGGCGCGTAGCCGCACAGCGCCTCCTGCGCCGCGCCCACCGCCAGACCGGTCAGCACCACCCGGCCGTCGGCGCAGACCAGGACCGTGCGGGCGGTGATGTTGCGGTGGATCCAACCCTGCGTGTGCAGGGCGCGCAGGGCGGTGAGCACATCGGCGGCGATCTCCGCGGCGCGGTGTGCGGACAGCGCCCGCTCGGCGAGCAGCGCGGACAGCGGACGCGCCGCGACGAGTTCGCCGACGATCCACAGGCTGCCGTGCTGCGCGAAGACGTCGAAGACCTGCTCCAGCCGGGGGTGATCGGGCAGCTGCGCGGCAGCCGTCGCGGCCTCCAGCGCGCGGCGTACCGCGGGATCCCGAGGACTGCGATCGGCCGCGCCCGCCGTGCCCGTCGCAGGGGCCGCGCGCACTCCGGCATCGGTGGTGCGCCTGCGGCCGTGAGGACCGTACGCCGGTTCCTGCTCGACGACCTCCGCGTCCACCACCTCGGGCAGTGGCACCTGGCGGACCAGGACCTCCTGCCCGCTGTAGGTGTCGAACGCCCGGGTCTCGGTGAAGTCGTCGTCACCCGGGGCGCGCAGCGGCAGACGGTAGCGCTCGGCGAGCACTCGTCCCGCGTACTCGTCCACGACGCCTCCCCACAGCGCGTGCTGGCCACCGTCCTCGCGGAGCCTGCCGGTGACACGCACGCCGCCGGTCGGTTCCGGTCGCATTACCGCCTCTTGCGGATGCGTATGGACTTCGATGTCTCACGATACGTGCCCGGCCCCCGGGTTGAGACCTGCTCTGCCCAACCCCGCGGGCCGGGCGGGTGGTCCGTCCGGAGCCGCCCACCCCGCACCGCGACAGGGAAGCCCCGGGCCACCACGCTCCGCGCGTTGCCCGGGAGGTCCCGTCAGTCCTTCACGGCGAACGTCCTGAAGGCCGTCTCGCGTGCGTCCTTGCACTCCTTCTCCGCCCAGGCGCCCGCCTTGCACGTGATCATGATGGCGTAGCCGTGCTGGTCGTCGGCCCGGAAGCCGCGGTTGAGGACGCGCACCTTCTCGCCGCTCTGCCGGCGGGTGAACGACCAGTCCGCGACGGTCGGATAGCCCCGCCACTTCACGGACTTGATGCTGATCAGGTGGTAGTTCTCGCTGGAGTTGCGGACGCTGGGCTCCAGGCTGCGCCAGGAGGCCGCCGCGTCCGTGCCGGGCTTGGCGTTGTAGTCGATCTGGATGCGCGGGAACCCGCCGGAGGCGCTGTATATGGCGCCCGAGCCCTGGCCCGCCGTACCGGTCTGCTTGAAGCCCTTGGGCATCGCCATGGCGAAGTGGAACCGGCCGTTGGAGACCGGGACGAAGCCTTCCGGCAGCGCCTTGTCGCCGTCCGGGGTGGCACTCGGCTGCTTCGGCGACGGGGCCGGCTCCTCCTTCGCCGGGTCCTCGCCGGGCTCCGGCGTGTCCTCCTCGTCGGAGTCCTCGGAGGGCTTCGCCTTGCTCGCCGCCGTGGCCGCGGACGCCTTGTCGTCCTTGGCGGCCCCCTTGGCGCCCTTCTTCTCGTCGCCCCCGCCGAGCGCGAAGGCGAGGATCGTGCCCAGCACCGCCAGGACCACCACGACGGCCCCGATGATCAGGGTGCGGCGCGGAACGACGTCCGTCACCGACGGCCGTGCGGAGCCGGGGCGTTCGGCGTCCCCGGGTCTGGATTCCGGGCGTGCCGTGGCGGTCGCCGAGGCCGCCGCGTTGCGCACGGACTGCAGTGCGCCGCGCATCCGCTCCTTCGCGGCGTCCGTGTCGAAGCCGGCCCGGCTCGACTCGGCGCCCCCCGCCGCCTTCTGCTCCCTGCCGGCGGCCGGGCGCGGGCGACCGGCCTTGGCGCTCGCCGGCGTGCGCTCCGGCGCGTCGGCCTCCGCGGCCTTGTCGGCCGTCCCGGTCCCGGCACCGGCCGCCGCCGCCACTCCCGAAGCCGCTTCGGGCTTCGCCTTGGGCTTGCGCTGCGTCCGCGGCTTGGGCGCGGGCTTCGGCTTCGCCGGCCGGGCGGCGGGCTTCGACTCCTCTGCGGGCGCCGACGGCAGCGTCATCGCGCGCGTCGCGTCCAGGGGAGGTTCCGGCTTCGGCTCCGGGGCGTGCGTGACGGCCAGCAGCATCGACCGCGCGCCCGCGTCGTCCAGCCGGCCCGCGGGGTCCTTCACCAGCAGGCCGAAGATGACCTCTTCCAGCGGACCGGCGTTCTTCGGCGGCTCGACCGGCTCGGTCATCACCGCCGTCAGGGTCGCGATGGCCGAACCCTTGTCGTACGGCGGCACGCCCTCGACGCATGCGTACAGCAGTCCGCCGAGCGACCACATGTCGGCCGGCGGGCCCGGCTTCTGGCCGCGGGCCCGCTCCGGGGAGATGTAGGAAGGCGCGCCGACGAGCATGCCGGTGGAGGTGACGGAGGGATCCCCCTCGACCTGGGCGATGCCGAAGTCGGTCAGCACGACCCGGCCGTCGTCCGACATCAGGACGTTGGACGGCTTCACATCGCGGTGCAGGATGCCCTCGCGGTGGGCGGCACGCAGCACGTCCAGCACGGCCACGCCCACCTCGGCGGCGCGGCGCGGGGTGAGCGCGCCGTCGTCGCGGATGACCTCGGCGAGCGAGCGGCCCTCGACCAGCTCCATCACGATCCAGGGGCGGTCGTCCTCGTCGACCACGTCGTAGACCGTCACGGCTCCGTTGTTGCGGATCCGGGCAATGGCCTTCGCCTCGCGCAGCGTGCGGGTGATCAGACGACGCTTCTCGTCCTCCTCCACCCCGCCGGGGAAGCGCAGCTCCTTGACCGCGACCGTACGGCCCAGCACCTCGTCGCGTGCCCGCCAGACCGTGCCCATACCGCCCCGGCCGAGAACATCGGCGAGCCGGTACCGGCCGGCGAGCAGCCTGCCCTCCTTGCCGTCCATCTCGACCTCGTCGCCCACTGAATCCCCTCTGCAATCCAGCCGAGTTGGCAGCTTCGATTTCTCATCGATCACCAAACTGGCCCAACTCGGACAACCCACCCTGGCAGAGCCTTCATTCTCCCTCATCCGCGGCGGTGGGGAAGGCCCGGGTCCATGCGGAACGGCGTCACGCGCACCCGTCATGATGGCCCCCGAGGAACGGGAGTCCCGATGACGAAGCGCTCGCCCCGCGCCGCCTCGGCCGGCGCCGACCGCCAGGCACCGCCGTCGGCCGCGCGCCGCCGCCGGGCCGCGGTGCGCCCGCGCGCGCTCGTTCTCCAGACCACCCTGACCGTACTTGCCCTGACGGCGTGTACGGGCGGCGAGCGCACCATACCGGTATCGCCCGTGGGACGCGTCGAGCAGCCGCCCGCCACGACGGTGCGGGCCCTGCATCGCCTGGTACGGGACGGGGCGCCCGGCGCCGCTTCCCTGATAACCCGCGGCGGACGCTTCCACGGCTCCCGTTTCTCCACGGCCGGCGTCGCCGATGTCCGCAGCGGCCGCCCCATGGCCCGCGCGGACCACTTCCGGGCCGGCAGCCTCACCAAGACGCTGGTCGCGACCGTCGTGCTGCAACTCGTCGCCGAGGGCGAGCTGTCCCTGACGGACACCGCGGCCGCCCGTCTGCCGAAATCCGTGCCCGCCACCGGAAAGGGCGACCTCGGCGATCTTCGGAATGTGACGATCCGCCAGCTCCTTGACCATACGAGCGGTTTGTTCAACTACACCGAGGACGCCCGGCTCGCCCGCGAGCTGTACGGCAAGGGCTTCCGCGCCCACCGCTACGACAGCCACACCCCGGCCGAACTGCTGCGCATCGCCCTGCGCCACCCACCGGCCGTGGGCTCCCGGGGCGAGCGCGCCCCCTTCGCCTACTCCAACACCAACTACCTCGTCCTCGGCCTGGTCATCGAGGCGGTCACGGGACGCTCCTACGCCGAGGAGATCCGCCGCCGCATCATCGCCCCCGCCCGGCTCCACGACACCTCCTTCCCCGGCACCGACCCGGCGCTGCCCGAACCGCACGGCCGCGCCTACTCCCGCATCGGCGCCCACCAGGTGGACACCACCTCCCTGGACCCCAGCCGGGCGGGCGCGGCGGGCGAGATGGTGACCACCCTCGACGACCTCAACCGCTTCTTCTCCGCGCTGCTCGGCGGCACGTTCCTGCCGCCGCGCCAGATGGCGCAGCTGCGCAACGAGGCGGGCACCGACGGCACCTACGGCCTCGGCCTGTACGCCACCGAGCTGCCCTGCGGCGTGACGGTCTGGGGCCACAACGGCGACATCAACGGCTCGTACGCGCAGACCGCGGGCACCGCCGACGGCCGCCACCTCGTCAGCTACCGCGTCAACACCGACGCCCTGACCGATCCGGACCACGGAACGGCGGTCCTGACGGCGGAGTTCTGCCCGCCGTCCACCACGAAGCCGCCCGACTAGCCGCCCGCATTCCCCATTCGGCATTCCCGATCCGGCACTCCCGGGGACGAACGGCGGGCGGCCACCGGATCTCCCGGCAACCGCCCGCCACCTGTCCGTACGCGCCCGGCGCTCCCGCTCCTGCCGGGAGCGCTACAGCGGCACGATGTCCGGCGCCCCCAGGCGGGCCGCGTCCGCCGTCAGGTCGTCCGGCTGCCGCTGCGATTCGCGCTCCGCCTCGACCCGCTTCTCGTAGTGCGTGATCTCCTTCTCGACCTGGTCACTGTCCCAGCCCAGCGCGGGCGCCATCAGCTCGGCCACCTCGCGGGCACAGCGGGTGCCCCGGTCGAAGGTCTCGATCGAGATGCGGGTCCGCCGGGTCAGTACGTCGTCCAGGTGCCGGGCGCCCTCGTGCGTGCAGGCGTAGACGGCCTCGGCGCGCAGGTAGTCGTCCGCGCCCGTCAGCGGTTCACCCAGCGAAGGATCGGCCACCACCAGCTCCAACAGCTCCTCGGTGAGCGAGCCGTAACGGTTCAGCAGGTGCTCGATGCGCACCACGTGCAGGCCGGTGCGGGCCGCGATCCGGGCCCGGGCGTTCCACAGCGCCTTGTACCCCTCGGCACCCACCAGCGGAACGTCCTCCGTCACACACTCCGCGACCCGGTGGTCCAGGGCGTGCACCGCTTCGTCCACGGCGTCCTTGGCCATCACCCGGTACGTCGTGTACTTGCCGCCCGCGACGACCACCAGGCCGGGGACCGGATGCGCGACCGTGTGCTCGCGCGACAGCTTGCTGGTGGCGTCCGACTCGCCCGCCAGCAGCGGCCGCAGACCGGCGTACACCCCCTCGACGTCGTCCCGGGTCAGCGGCACCGCGAGCACCTCGTTGACATGCGCCAGCAGGTAGTCGATGTCGGCGCTGGAGGCCGCCGGGTGCGCCTTGTCCAGGTCCCAGTCGGTGTCCGTCGTCCCGATGATCCAGTGCCGTCCCCACGGGATGACGAACAGCACGCTCTTCTCGGTCCGCAGGATCAGCCCGGTCGTGGAGTGGATCCGGTCCTTGGGCACCACCAGATGGATGCCCTTCGAGGCCCGTACATGGAACTGCCCGCGCTCACCGATCATCGCCTGGGTGTCATCGGTCCACACCCCGGTGGCGTTGACGATCTGCTGGGCGCGGATCTCGTACTCGCCGCCGCCCTCGCCGTCCTGCACCCGCGCGCCGACGACCCGCTCGCCCTCGCGCAGGAATCCCACCACGCGGGCGTGGTTGGCGACCTGCGCGTCGTAGGCCGCTGCCGTACGCACCATCGTGGCGACATACCGGGCGTCATCCATCTGCGCGTCGTAATACTGCAACGCACCGACCAGGGCGTCCTTCTTCAGGCAGGGCGCCACCCGCAG
The DNA here is from genome assembly GCF_045782725.1 of Streptomyces sp. Pv4-95. Taxonomy (NCBI): domain Bacteria; kingdom Bacillati; phylum Actinomycetota; class Actinomycetes; order Kitasatosporales; family Streptomycetaceae; genus Streptomyces; species Streptomyces sp. Pv4-95. Next base: position 4,672,238 of record NZ_CP127172.1, on the reverse strand, counting down.
GGCGCGCTTGTGCGAGAGGTGCCGGTGCACGGGCAGGCCGCGGCCGTGTCCCGAGGAGATCGACATGCCGTCGTACAGCGCGACGCCGGAGCCGGCGTACCAGCGCTCCCACCCCTTGTGCTGCAACGGATAGAGGAACGGCACCGGCTTCACCAGATGCGGCGCCAGCCGCTCCAGGAGCAGTCCGCGTTCCTTGAGCGCCTCTCTGACCAGCGCGAAGTCCAGCATCTCCAGATAGCGCAGGCCGCCGTGGATGAGCTTGCTCGACCTGCTCGACGTGCCCGATGCCCAGTCCCGCGCCTCGACGAGCCCGGTGCTCAGCCCGCGTGTCGCCGCGTCCAGTGCCGTGCCGGCGCCGACGACTCCGCCGCCGACCACCAGAACGTCCAGCTCCCGCTCCGCCATTCGAGCGAGCGCCTCGGCACGCTGCGCCGGTCCCAGTGTCGCTGTCTTCACCACTGCCTCCCGCTGTGATCGGGGCCACACCCCCCGTCCGTCGATTCTGTCCGCGCTACGTGCCGGTATCCACCCTCCGCCCAGTACGGCAACACCCCGTCACCTTGATCCACCAATCCCCATTCTGGGTCAAATGTCGGCTTAGTCTACTTATGCGCCATCCGGAATCGCTCGGGAAGGACGGCAGCAGCCATGCCAGCAGACCTCGCCGTCATCGGACTCGGCCACCTCGGCCTCCCTCTCGCCCAGGCCGCCATCGCCGCCGGCATCAGCACCCTCGGCTACGACCCCGACCCGCGCGCGGCCACCCCCGCGGGGGCCGACGGGCCGCTGTCCGCGACCGAGATCCGCCGCCTGCTCTCCGCGGGCCTTCGCACCACCACCGACCCCGGCGCCCTCGGCAAGGTCCGTACCGCCGTCATCTGCGCACCCACGCCACTCGGCGAGGACCGCGCCCTGGACCTGACCGCCATCGCCGACGCCGCCCGCACTCTGGCCGCGCACCTGCGTCCGCACACCACGGTCATCCTCGAATCGACCGCGTACCCCGGCACCACCGAGGAATTCCTGCGCCCCCTCCTCGAAGAGGGCTCGGGGCTCATCGCCGGGCGGGACTTCCACCTCGCCTGCTCCCCCAGCCGGCACGACCCCGGCAACCGCACCCACCACTACGCCAACACCCCGAAGGTCATCGGCGGCCTCACCCCCGCCTGCACCGAGGCCGCCGCGGCGTTCTACAACCGGCTGACGGACAAGGTCGTGCGCGCCCGCGGCCCCCGCGAGGCCGAGACGGCCAAGGTGCTGGAGACCAACTACCGCCACATCAACATCGCCCTGATGAACGAGATGGCGGTCTTCTGCCACGACATCGGGGTCGACCTCTGGGACGTCATCCGCTGCGCGGAGACCAAGCCGTTCGGCTTCCAGGCTTTCCGCCCCGGCCCCGGAATCGGCGGCCACGCCGCCCCCGTGGACCCCAACTACCTCTCGTACAAAGGCCGTTCACTCGGCTACCCGCTGCGCATGGTCGAACTGGCGCAGGAGGTGAACGGCCGGATGCCGCGCTATGTCATCCAGCGCTGCGCGACCCTGCTCAACGAACACGGCAAGTCCGCCCGCGGCGCCCGCGTCCTCCTGCTCGGGGTCACCTACAAGCCGGACATCGGCGACCAGGAAGGCTCCCCCGCCCGCGAGATCGCCTCCCGCCTCATGGAGCTCGGCGCACACCTCACCTACCACGACCCCTACGTCCCCCGATGGAACGTCCTGGACCGCCCGGTCCCCCGCGTCGACTCCCTCTACGAGGCCGCGGCGGCCGCCGACCTGACGATCCTGCTCCAGCCCCACCGCACCTACGACCTCCAGGGCCTCTCCGTCAAGGCGCAGCTGCTCCTCGACACCCGCGGCGCGACCCCGACGGGCGCGGCACACCGGCTCTGACGGGCCGGCGCGGAACACACCGAGCAGAACGCACCGCAGCCCGGCGACCTCGTGTGTCGCCGGGCTGCGGTGCGGTGTGCTGCGGTGTGCGGGGTGCTGCGACCGCGTCAGGCGTTGTCGTGCTGCGACGGCGAGACCGTCACCTCGACCCGCTGGAACTCCTTGAGCTCGGAGTAGCCGGTCGTCGCCATCGCCCGGCGCAGCGCGCCGAAGAAGTTCATCGACCCGTCCGGCGTGTTCGAGGGACCGCACAGGATCTCCTCGGTGGTGCCGACCGCGCCGAGGTCCATCCGCTTGCCGCGCGGCACGTCCTCGTGGACCGCCTCCATGCCCCAGTGGTGGCCGCGACCGGGCGCGTCCGTGGCACGGGCCAGCGGGGAGCCCATCATGACCGCGTCCGCACCGCAGGCGATCGCCTTCGGCAGGTCGCCGGACCAGCCCACGCCGCCGTCGGCGATGACGTGGACGTACCGGCCGCCGGACTCGTCCATGTAGTCCCGGCGCGCGGCCGCGACATCCGCGACGGCCGTCGCCATCGGCACCTGGATGCCCAGGACGTTGCGGGTGGTGTGCGCGGCGCCGCCTCCGAAGCCGACCAGCACGCCCGCCGCGCCGGTCCGCATCAGGTGCAGCGCCGCGGTGTAGGTGGCGCAGCCGCCCACGATGACCGGGACGTCGAGCTCGTAGATGAACTCCTTGAGGTTCAGCGGCTCGGCGGCCGACGAGACGTGCTCGGCGGAGACCGTGGTGCCCCGGATCACGAAGATGTCCACGCCGGCGTCCACGACGGCCTTGGAGAACTGCGCGGTCCGCTGCGGCGACAGGGCGGCGGCGGTGACGACGCCCGAGTCGCGCACCTCCTTGATCCGCTGGCCGATCAGCTCTTCCTTGATCGGCGCGGCGTAGATCTCCTGGAGCCGCTTGGTGGCGGTGGCGCCGTCCAGCTCGGCGATCTCGGCGAGCAGCGGCTCCGGGTCCTCATAGCGGGTCCACAGACCCTCCAGGTTGAGGACGCCGAGGCCGCCCAGCTCACCGATGCGGATGGCGGTCTGCGGGGAGACCACCGAGTCCATCGGAGCGGCCAGGAACGGCAGCTCGAAACGGTAGGCGTCGATCTGCCAGGCGATCGAGACCTCCTTCGGGTCGCGGGTGCGGCGACTCGGGACGACGGCGATGTCGTCGAAGGCGTATGCCCGGCGGCCGCGCTTGCCGCGTCCGATCTCGATCTCAGTCACGTGTGTGGCCTTTCCTCTACGTCTGCCGTTCCAGTATCCCCGACACACCGAAGCCCGTGGCCGGGGTGCGGCCACGGGCTCGGATGCGGGGACATGCTAGGGCGCGTCCCCGAAGTCCCGCCTAGCGTCGAGAGTAGTTCGGCGCCTCGGTCGTCATCTGGATGTCGTGCGGGTGGCTCTCCTTCAGGCCCGCGGACGTGATGCGGACGAAGCGGCCCTTCTCCTTGAGCTCGTCGATGTCCGCGGAGCCGACATAGCCCATGGAGGCGCGCAGACCGCCGACGAGCTGGTGGGCGACCGAGGCCAGCGGCCCGCGGTAGGGAACCTGGCCCTCGATGCCCTCGGGGACCAGCTTGTCCTCGGAGAGCACGTTGTCCTGGAAGTAGCGGTCCTTGGAGAAGGACTTGTTGCCCTGGCCGCGGGACTGCATCGCACCCAGCGAGCCCATGCCGCGGTAGGACTTGAACTGCTTGCCGTTGATGAAGACCATCTCGCCCGGCGACTCCTCGCAGCCGGCCAGCAGCGAGCCGAGCATCACGGTGTCCGCACCGGCCGCGATGGCCTTGGCGATGTCGCCGGAGAACTGCAGCCCGCCGTCACCGATCAGCGGCACGCCCGCCGCGTGGGCGGCCTGCGCGGCCTCGTAGATCGCGGTGACCTGGGGCACGCCGACACCGGCGACCACCCGGGTGGTGCAGATGGAGCCGGGACCGACGCCGACCTTGATGCCGTCGACACCCGCGTCGATCATCGCCTGGGCGCCGTCGCGGGTGGCGACGTTGCCGCCGACCACATCGACGCCGATGTTGGACTTGACCTTGGCGATCATGTCGAGGATGCCGCGGCTGTGGCCGTGCGCGCTGTCGATGACCAGGAAGTCGGCACCGGCCTCGACCAGCGCCTGGGCCCGGTCGTACGCCGCGTCGCCGACGCCGACCGCGGCACCGACGACCAGCCGGCCCTCGGCGTCCTTGGCGGCGTTCGGGTACTTCTCGGCCTTGACGAAGTCCTTGACCGTGATCAGGCCCTTGAGCACACCCGCGTCATCGACCAGCGGAAGCTTCTCGATCTTGTGGCGGCGCAGCAGCTCGATGGCGTCGTCACCGGAGATCCCCACCTTGCCGGTGACCAGCGGCATCGGCGTCATGACCTCGCGGACCTGACGGCTGCGGTCCAGCTCGAAGGCCATGTCGCGGTTGGTGACGATGCCCAGCAGCTTGCCGGAGGCGTCGGTGACCGGCACGCCGCTGATGCGGAACTTCGCACAGAGCGCGTCGGCCTCGGCGAGCGTGGCGTCCGGGCGGACCGTGATCGGGTCGGTGACCATGCCGGACTCGGAGCGCTTCACCAGGTCGACCTGGTTGGCCTGGTCCTCGATGGAGAGGTTGCGGTGCAGCACACCGGCGCCGCCCTGACGCGCCATGGCGATGGCCATCCGGGCCTCGGTGACCTTGTCCATCGCCGCGGACAGCAGCGGGATGTTGACCGTGACGTTCCGCGAGACCCGGGAGGCGGTGCTCACCGCGTTGGGCAGCACCTCCGACGCGCCGGGCAGCAGCAGAACGTCGTCGTATGTCAGCCCGAGCATGGCGAATTTGGCGGGCATACCGTCGACGTTGTCACTCATGACACCTTCCCCAATGCTCTTGCCTCAGCGCGGACTCCCATGCTAACGGCCTAATCAGGTGTCCCATTCCACGATCGATGAGGGCCTCATCACTCGTACCTTTCTACGGACACCGACGGCCGCGTCACGCCGCGGCCACGGGCTCCCCGCACCCCGCCGTCCGGTCCCCGCGGCGACCGCCGGGGGCGCTCGCCCTACTGCTCGGCCAGCGCCCGCAGTCGGCTCAGCGCGCGGTGCTGGGCGACCCGGACCGCACCCGGCGACATCCCCAGCATCTGCCCCGTCTCCTCGGCCGTCAGCCCGACCGCGACCCGCAGCAGCACCAGCTCGCGCTGGTTCTCCGGCAGGTTCGCCAGCAGCTTCTTGGCCCACTCGGCGTCGCTGCTCAGCAGCGCACGCTCCTCGGGGCCCAGGGAGTCGTCGGGCTGCTCGGGCATCTCGTCGGACGGCACGGCCGTGCTGCCCGGGCCACGCATCGCGGCCCGCTGCAGATCGGCGACCTTGTGGCCGGCGATGGCGAAGACGAACGCCTCGAAGGGCTTTCCGGTGTCGCGGTAGCGCGGCAGCGCGCAGAGCACCGCGACACAGACTTCCTGCGCGAGATCCTCGACGAAGTGCCGCGCGTCACCCGGCAGCCGGGAGAGCCGGGTGCGGCAGTAACGCAACGCGAGGGGGTGCACATGGGCCAGGAGATCGTGCGTGGCCCGCTGGTCCCCCTCGACTGCGCGTGCGACGAGATCGCCGATCTCCTGGTTGCCGTCATCGCGCATCGGTCCATGGTGCCTTGGCGCGACACGATCCGCGGCACCAGGTCCGTACTTGTGCACTGAAGCGTTATGAGCGGCAGGTGCGCCGGCAGTCATCTCCTGCGCCCTCCCCTCGTGCCCGACCGACCCGTCCCCGAGGAACTCCATACCTCAAGGATGCGGCACCGCGCGGGGAAACGGACCGCTGCGGTGCACACGCAGCGCGCGGGGCGCTTCGCCGCCCCGCCCGCCGCAGGGCGGGCGGGGACTCTCACTCCCCCGCATCGCTGCACGTCACGATGCCTTAGCGGACCAGTCCCCAGCGGAACCCCAGCGCCACCGCGTGCGCCCGGTCGGAGGCACCCAGTTTCTTGAAAAGGCGCCGGGCGTGGGTCTTGACCGTGTCCTCGGAGAGGAACAGCTCACGGCCGATCTCGGCGTTGGAGCGGCCGTGGCTCATGCCTTCGAGCACTTGGATCTCCCGCGCGGTGAGCGTCGGGGCGGCGCCCATCTCGGCGGACCGCAGCCGGCGCGGGGCGAGCCGCCACGTCGGGTCGGCGAGCGCCTGGGTCACCGTCGCCCGCAGCTCCGCGCGCGAGGCGTCCTTGTGCAGATAGCCGCGGGCACCGGCGGCGACCGCGAGCGCGACACCGTCCAGGTCCTCGGCCACCGTGAGCATGATGATCCTTGCGCCGGGGTCGGCGGACAGCAGCCGACGCACGGTCTCGACACCGCCGAGTCCCGGCATCCGTACGTCCATCAAAATCAGGTCCGAGCGATCGGCACCCCAGCGGCGGAGGACTTCCTCCCCGTTGGCCGCGGTCGTCACGCGCTCGACGCCGGGCACGGTCGCAACCGCCCGTCGGAGCGCCTCTCGGGCAAGCGGGGAGTCGTCGCAGACGAGGACGGATGTCATGACCGTCCTCCGCAGCTGATGCGCGTCACCTTGAGCCTCCAGGCTGGTACGTATCGTCACCTGTGCGATTGACGGCCCTCGGACACCTGCCCGAGGACTACCTCTGTCAACCGCCTCCGCACACTCAACGACGGTCACTCGAAAGAGTTACGGCTTCGGTGACCGACTTCAGCACGCTCCGTGAGGAGCCGGATACGCAGACGGTTCATGGTCGACCGGCCTCCGCGCGTGCACCCTATGCCCTATTTGGCCCTCTTTCTTCCATTTTCGTGGCGTCTGCGGCTAGATTCGCAATGAGTCATATTTACATCTACTTGGACAGTAGATGTACGGTCGTGAGCACCGAGCCCGAAAACAGCATCGCTTCGAGGGGACAAGCAATGGCAGATTTCTCCCGCCTTCCGGGCCCGAACGCAGACCTCTGGGACTGGCAGCTGCTCGCGGCCTGCCGCGGCGTGGACAGCTCGCTCTTCTTCCACCCCGAAGGGGAACGCGGAGCGGCCCGCAGCGCGCGTGAGACATCAGCGAAAGAGGTGTGCATGCGCTGCCCGGTACGGGCCGAGTGCGCGGCGCACGCCCTGGCGGTCCGCGAGCCCTACGGGGTCTGGGGCGGACTGACGGAGGACGAACGCGAGGAGCTCATGGGCCGGGCACGCCACCGCCTGATCCCCGCGACCTCCATGACCGGCCACGCCGGCGTGACCAGCGCCTGATCACCCGGAGTGGATCACCGCTGAAGAAACGATCCTTCCTGGATCGGGCATTCGACCCCACCCCCGACCGGACAACCGGCCGGGCTCCCGCGGCTCCCTGGGCCGCAGATACCCCGCGCCGGCTTCCCGGCGCCGTTCGCGCCTGCCGGCCCCGCCCCTCGGCCGCCGCCCGGGCGTCAGCGCCCCGCGGCCTCGACCAGCTGGTCGAGCATCACCTCGACAGCGGGGACGCGCGCCAGGTCGGGCAGCGTGAGCGCGACGATCTCGCGGTGCACGGCCGGCTCCAGCCGCACCGCCGTGGCCCCCTTGGGGCGCACCGACTCCAGGGTGAGTTCGGGCAGCGCCGCGACGCCGAGGCCCGCGCCGACCAGTCCGATCACCGCCGGGTAGTCGTCGGTGGCGAAGTCGATGCGCGGCGTGAAGCCCGCGCTCTCGCAGACCTCGACCAGATGCGTGCGGCAGCGCGGGCAGCCCGCGATCCACGGGTCGTCGGCCAGTTCTGTGAAGCGAGCGGTGCCGCCCGCCGCCAGCCGGTGGCCGTCGGGGACCAGGCCGATGAGCCGGTCGGCCAGGATCGGCCTGGCCACCAGGTCTTCCCATTCGGCGCAGGCCGCCGGGTCCGCGCCGCGCACCTCCGGATAGCGGAAGGCCAGCGCGATCTCGCAGTCCCCGTTGCGCAGCATCTCGATCGAGCGCGGCGGCTCGGCCTCGACCAGCGAGACGCGGGTGCCGGGGTGTGCGGCGCGCATCTTCGCCAGCGCGGTGGGTACCAGTGTCGAGCTGCCGGACGGGAACGACACCAGCCGTACCCGGCCCGCTCGCAGGCCCGTGATCGCGGCGACCTCCTCCTCGGCGGCGGTGAGCCCGGCGAGGATGCCGACCGCGTGGCGTACGAGCGCCTCGCCCGCCTGGGTCAGCCGCATCCCACGGCCCGCGCGCACCAGGAGCGGGGTGCCCACGGACTGCTCCAGGGCCTTCATCTGCTGGCTGACGGCCGGCTGGGTGCAGCCCAGTTCGCGGGCGGCGGCGGAGAAGGAGCCGGTCCTGGCGACGGCGCGCAGCACGCGGAGATGACGGGCCTCGATCATATTTGGAGTATAAGCGCATCTTGGAGAGATCGAGAGAAACCTGCTCGACGCTTTGATTGGAGCTGGCTAGCGTGCCGGGCATGAAGCTGCTGACCGTGAATGTGGGGCGCGCCGCGCCCTCCGAACACACCCGCGCCAAGAGCGGCGAGACAGGCATCGACAAGCGGCCGGTGGCCGGGCCGGTCACGGTCACCGCCCCCGGCCCCGGGGGCACCGGCGGAAGCGGGCTCACGGGTGACACCGTGGTCGATCTCCGTCACCACGGCGGCGACGAGCAGGCGGTGTACGCCTACGCCCGCGAGGACCTGGACGAGTGGGAGCGGCTGCTGGACCGCGAGCTGCCCAACGGCTCCTTCGGCGAGAACCTCACCACCCTGGGCGTCGAGGTCACCGGCGCCCGGATCGGCGAGCGCTGGCGGGTCGGTCCGCGGGTGCTGCTGGAGGTGACCTCCCCGCGCGTCCCGTGCCGCACGTTCCAGGGCCGCATGGGCGAGCGCGGCTGGATCAAACGGTTCACCGAGACCGCGGTACCGGGCGCGTATCTGCGGGTGGTCGAACCGGGCGAGATCCGCGCCGGGGACCGCGTCGAGCTGCTGCACCGCCCCGACCACGAGGTGACCGTCGCGCTGACGTTCCGCGCCCTGACCCGCGAGCGGGCGCTGCTGAGACGGCTGCTGGAGGCCGGCGACGCGCTCCATCCGCTGGCGCGGGACAAGGCGCTGGCGTACGTGGAGCGACAGGGGAACTGACGGCGTGTGGGACCTCGACGCCTGCCACGGGGCGCGTGCTGCGGGGGCGCACGCCATCGAGGCGGGCGCTGGTGCGCGCCCGGCGCACGACGACGAGTGGGTGAAGTCCCGTCACCTGCCCGGTGCCGCTTCGGGGTGCGGGGTGGAGAAGGTGTGTAGGTGACGGGGCCGCGACCGGCCTCCGGGGAACACCCGGAGGCACGGCGCTCGCGGCAACCTGCACGCGCGCCATGGGGGTTGAGCCACCGGCGCCCGGCCATCCGCGCGATGGCGGACATCCGAGGTCACCGCCCCCGCGCCGTGGACGGATAGCGTGCCTATATGACGACTGCATTGATCACGGGAGCGACGGCGGGCATCGGGGCAGCGTTCGCCCGTCGGCTCGCGAGTGACGGCCACAGCGTGGTGCTGGTGGCGCGCGATGAGAAGCGGCTGCGCGAGCAGGCGACCGAGCTGCACGACCGGCACGGCATCGAGGCGGAGGTGCTGAGCGCCGACCTGTCCACGGAGGACGGCATCGCGGCCGTCGAGGCGCGGCTCGCCGACCCCAGGCAGCCGGTGGATCTGCTGGTGAACAACGCCGGGTTCGGCAACAAGGGCGAGTACCTCGAAGTGTCGATGGCCGATGAGCTGACGATGCTGAAGGTGCATTGCGAGGCGGTGCTTCGGCTGACCACGTCGGCGGTACGCGGGATGCGCGACCGGCGGCGCGGCGCGGTGGTGAACGTGGCGTCGGTGGCGGCGTTCGTACCGCGCGGTACGTACGGGGCCAGCAAGGCGTGGGTGGTCCAGTTCACGCAGGGTGCCGCCCGGGATCTGGCGGGCAGCGGTGTGCGGCTGATGGCCCTGTGCCCCGGCTTCGTCCGCACCGAGTTCCACCAGCGGGCGGGGATGGGTACGGACAACATCCCCGGCTGGATGTGGCTGGACGCCGACAAGCTGGTGGACGCGGCGATGAAGGACCTGACGCGGGGCAAGTCCCTGTCCATTCCGGATCCGCGGTACAAGGCCCTGATGGGTGCCGTGAAGCTGGCGCCTCGTGGGCTGATCGGCGGTCTCACCTCCAGGACGGGCCGGAAGTACGGGCCGCGCTGACCCGGGCGGACGGCCGCTGGACCCGGCGGGGGGCCAGGCGGCCGTGGTGCCCCGTGGCCGGGCGGCGCGCGCGATGTTCGTTCCAGGGCCGGTGCTCAGGCCCCCTCCGCAGGGGGCCGAGCACCGGCCCTTGCCGCGTCGGGGTGGTACGGGAAGGGGACTTCGGTGCCGGTGCCGTCGTGCCAGGTGACGCGCACGGCATCCGCTGCCACGTGGACGGCGGCCAGGGTGTGGACCGGCGCGGGTGACGGATCCGCGGTCAGCGAGGCCAGGGCCAGGAAGAGGCCGCCCTCGGGGGCCGTGACGGTGCCTTCCAGCACGGCGGTGCGGGTGCCGGGGCCGATGAGGGTGCTGCCGGTCGGCGTGTCCGCGGGTGGGCCGTCGAAGCCGTGGACGGGGTGGAGTTGGGCGGTCGGGCCGTCCGGGGCGGTGGCCCAGCCGGTCAGGCGTACCCGGGTACCGGGTGGCGCGCCGGTGACCAGATGGGCGCGCAGTTCGGTCCGGCCGTGGACGGCGGTGGCGGACAGCACGCGGACGCCGGGGAGTTCGGTGCCGTCGGCGTGGCGCGGCGTATGCGTGGAGGCGGCCCAGCCGGGTCCCGCGCCGTGCGGGTGGGCATCGCCGCGGGTGGTGGGCCGCCCGTCGACGAGCAGGGCGAAGTGGTTGTCGGCCGGGGCTCCGGGGGCGGTCGGGCCGGTGCGCGTGGAGTATGCGAAGCGGGCGTAGTACGGGTCGGGGGCGGCGAGGGTGGAGTTGCTGCCGTGGTTGTGCAGGCGGACCAGGCCGTCGGAGACGGTGGACTGCACCAGCAGACCGGTCCTGCCGAGGGGCAGCCCGGCGTCGCGGGTCTCGGCGGGGAGTGGCTCCTCGCGGGCGGTCCAGACCGGGTGGCCGGCGGGCAGCAGGAGGCCGACGAAGCCCTTGGACGCCCAGTACGGCGAGGCCGGGCCCGAGTAGCTCTGGAGCATGGGCGGGTAGGGCCCGTACCAGCCGAGCGTCAGCAGGCCCCGCCGGTCGACGGCGCCGCGGTCGAGGAAGTGGCGCAGCGTGCCGGAGGCGAGTCGGCGGGTGGCTCCGGGAGTGAGCGGGGTGTGCCCGGTGAGGGCGCCGACCCAGGGGGCCGCCGCGGCGGCGAAGCGGTAGGTGAGCGAGCGGCCGAAGGGCAGCGGGGCGCCGTTGGCGTCGAAGAGGCGGGTGTAGTCGGCGAGGTGGGTGGCGAGCCGCGCGCCGTGGGTGGCCAGGAGCGCGTCGTCGCCGCCGAGGTGGGCGTGCAGGACGGGGTAGAAGTGCAGCGCCCAGGCGTTGTAGTGCTCGAAGGCGCGGTTGTCCCCGTCGGTGTACCAGCCGTCACCGCGGTACCAGTCCTCGATGCGGGTCAGCGCGCGGTCGACGGCGGCGCGGGCGCGTACGTTCTCGATGCCCGCGTCGAGCAGGAAACCGCCGACGGTCAGGCCGAAGAGCCACCAGTTGTTGTCGACGGGCGACGGGGCGAGCGCGGGCAGCAGCCAGTCGACGACGCGGGCGCGGACCGCGTCGTCGAGGGTGTCCCACAGCCAGGGGCGGGTCAGCCGCAGGCCGAGGGCGAGGGAGGCGGCTTCCACGTACGCCTGGCGGACGGCGTCGATCCTGGGCCAGGAGTCGGGGTTATCCGACGTCAACTCCGTTTGTGTGGTGGGGTTTTCGCTCCCCGCGGCGAGTCCGGCCGCGAAGCGTTCGAGGTGGTTGCGGGGGTCGTGTCCTTCGCTGCCGGCGACGCGGAGGGCGGCGAGCAGAAAGGTCCGGGCGAAGCCTTCGAGGCCGTCCGAGCGGGTTCCGGAGGAGCTGGGGCGCGCGCCGGGGAGGGCGATCAGGCCGTGGCCCGGTGACGCGTACGGCACGGTGGCGCCGAGCAGGCCGTCGGCCGCCGCCTCCCAGTGGGCGCGGGTCCAGCCGGTGTACGGGCTGAGGTCGCGGTCCTCGGGCGGGAGGGGGAAAGGGCAGGGAGTGGAGGGCGGGAGAGGGCCGCGAGTGGAGAGCGGGAGAGGGCCGCGAGCGGAGGGCGGGAGAGGGCTGCGGCTGGAGGGTGCGGTCATGGGCTCCCCTGAGGGCGGTGGCCGGCCGGGCGACGCGGGCATCCTTCAGCCCCGGATGATCGAACGTCAAGAGAAAGGATCGAACGATCGATTCCTGTTGCGATCGATCGGGCTGGACTAGGCTCGTCCGCCATCCGGCCGCCCGGGGCCGCCACACGCGAGGGGGAATGCGCCGTGCGCGAGAGCGCAGTACAACGCCACGACCGCCTGCTGACCTTGGTACGGGAACAGGGCACGGCCCGGGTCACCGACCTCGCCGCGCGGCTCGGGGTGTCGCCGGTGACGGTGCGGCGGGACGTCGAGACGCTCACCCGCAAGGGCCTGGTCGACCGGGCGCACGGATCGGTGTCCTGGCCCCGGCCGCGCACCGCCGGGGCGGCGGCCGGCGTCGGCACCGCCCCGGTGCTCGGGCTCCTCGCCCCGTCGGCCACCTACTACTTCGCCGACGTCATCCACGGTGCGCACGAGGCGGCGGCGCGGGCCGGTGCCCGGCTGATCCTGCGGATCTCCGACTACCGGCCGGAGGAGGACCGGGCGCGGGCCGAGGGGCTGCTGGCGGCGGGCGCCGAGGGGCTGCTGATCGCGCCGGGCTGGCGCGGCCGCGCCGACCAGGCGGAGCACGGCGACTGGATCGGCGAACTCCCGGTCCCCGCCGTCCTCCTGGAGCGGTCGGTGGATCCGGGCGGCCCGCTGGCCGGGCTGGACCGGGTGTGCTCCGACCACGCGCACGGCGTGCTGCTGGCCCTCCGGCACCTGGTGGGGCAGGGGCATGCGGCCCCCTTGCTGGTGGCGCGGGCGGACAGTCCCACGGCGCTGGCGGTGCGGGCCGGTTACGACCAGGCGCTGCGCGCCCTGGGGCTGGAGTGGCCGCACCCGGTGATCGACGCGCCGGCGGACCGTGATCCGGCGGGTTTCGAGCGGGGTGTGCAGGCACTGTGGACGGCGGTGACGTCCGGGCGGGCGACGGCGGCGCTGGTGCACAACGACGTGGACGCGATCCAGCTGGTGCAGCGGCTGGCGGAGCTGGGTGTGCGGGTGCCGGGCGATCTGGCCGTGGTCGCCTACGACGACGAGGTGGCCGCGCTCGCGGACACGCCCCTGACCGCGGTGGCGCCGCCCAAGCGTGAAGTGGGGCGGCTGGCGGCCGAGTTGCTGCTGGAGCGCTGGGGCAGGTCGGTGCGCGGCGGGCCGGCGGACCGGGCGGCGGACGGGGCGGAGCCGGCGGCCCGGCGGCATCTCGCGCTGCTCCCCCGGCTGCGCGTACGGGCCTCCTGCGGAGCCGGGGCGCCCCCGGAGGAGAGCCGCACGCAGGGCTGACGGCCCGGCCGCCGAGCGCGCCACCGCATCCCGGAACACTCACTTCTTGTTCGTTTTTCGATCATTCAATCGTTCGCTCTTGACTTCGCTCATGACGCGTCCAAGGATCGCCGCCATCGCTTCCCGCTTTCCTTTCGCCGTCAGGTCGTCAGGCCGTGAGGCCGTCCAGGCCGCCAGCCCAGGAGTCATGCCATGAGCCGCAGCACGATCCGCAGTTGGAGCAGAACCTCCGTCGCGATATCCGGTGCCCTCGCCGCCCTCACCGCCCTCACCGCATGTGGTGGCACCACCGGTGACGCGGCCGGCGGCGACGGTGGGCCCGCGAAGATCACCTACTGGGGCTGGACGAAGGGCACCCAGCAGACCGTCGACGCGTTCAACGCCACCCACGACGACATCGAGGTGACGTACGAGGAGATCCCCTCCGGCGGCGCCGGCGGCTACGCGAAGATCTCCAACGCGGTCAAGGCGGGCAACGCCCCCGACCTGGTCAGCATCGAATACCCCTCGCTGCCGGAATTCGTCAGCCAGGGCGCGCTGCAGGACATCACCCCCTACGTCGGCGACGACCTCAAGAAGAAGCTGCTCCCGCAGGCCGTGGAGCTGACCACGCTCGGCGGCAAGAACTGGGCGGTGCCCTTCGACGCCGCGCCCCAGACGTACTACTACCGCAAGGACTTCTTCGCCAAGCACAAGATCAAGGTGCCCCGCACCTGGGACGACTTCCGGACCGCGGCGGCCGCGGCCAGGAAGGCCGACCCCACGGCGCGGATCGGCACCTTCTTCCCGGACGACCCGACCACCTTCGAGGCGATGGTGTGGCAGGCGGGCGGGCAGTGGTTCGCCACCCAGGGCGACGCCTGGAAGGTGGACACCACCGACCCGGCCACCAAGAAGGTCACCGCCTACTGGCAGGGCCTGCTGGACGACGGCCTGGTCAACAGCGCTACCTCCTTCAGCCCCGGGTGGACCAACGCGCTCAAGAAGGGCGACACCGTCGGCTACCTCGGTGCGTCCTGGGGCGCCGGCGTACTGAAGAGCCTCGTTCCCGACCAGAGCGGCAAATGGGCCGCCGCCCCCGTGCCCACCTGGGACGGGAAGCCGGCCGGCGGCATGCTCGGCGGCTCCACCTGGGCGGTCACCAAGGACAGCGACCAGGCCGAGGCGGCCGTGGAGTTCGCGACGTGGATGTCCACCTCCCCGGCCGCCGTCAAGGCCCGGCTCTCCTCCGGCGAGTCCAGCGCCTACCCGGCGGCCGCGGCACTCCGCCCGGTCGCGGAGAAGGCGTTCGACACCCGGTTCTACGGCGGCCAGGACGTCTACGACGTCTTCGACGGCGCCGCCGCGGCCATCGGCAGGAACTGGACATGGGGCCCGACCGGCGGCACCACCAACAGCGCGCTCAAGGACGCCTTCGGCAAGGCCGCGGACGGCGACGGCACGCTCGCCGGCGCCGTACGCACCGCGCAGGAGGCGACCGTGAAGGAGCTGCGCAAGCGCGGCCTGAAGGTCGCCGGCCGGTGAGCGCCAAAGCCCGTGCCGTCTCCGTCCTGCTGACCCCGTTCTTCGCGCTCTTCACCGTCGTGATGGTGCTGCCGATCGGCTACGCGCTGTGGCTCAGCCTCTTCACCGAGCAGCAGTCCGGGCTCGGATTCGGCGGGACCCGGACGGTCTTCACCGGACTGGGCAACTACCTCACCGCGCTGGGCGACCACGCCTTCCGCGACGGCTTCCTCGTCCTGCTCGGCTACTGCGCCCTCTACATCCCGCTGCTGCTGGCCGGCGGGCTGGCGCTCGCCCTGCTGCTGGACTCGACCCTGGCCCGCGCCCGGCGCTTCTTCCAGCTCGCGCTGTTCCTCCCGCACGCCGTGCCCGGCATCATCGCGGCGCTGATCTGGGTCTACCTCTACACGCCCCAACTCAGCCCGGTCGTGGGCGTGTTGCGGTCAGGGGGGCTGGACTTCAGCTTTCTCTCCCCCTCCGGCGCGCTGCCCGCCGTCGTCAACATCGCGCTGTGGGAGTGGCTCGGCTACAACATGGTGATCTTCTACGCCGCCCTCCAGGCCATCGACCGCTCGGTGATCGAGGCGGCGACGGTGGACGGCGCGGGCGCCTGGCGGATCGCGACCGGCATCAAGATCCCGCTGATCCGTTCCTCGGTGGTGATGGTCGCCCTCTTCACGGTGATCGGTTCGCTCCAGCTCTTCACCGAACCGCTCATCATCAACCAGGCCTCGTCCGCCGCGCTGAACTCCGCCTGGACCCCGAACATGTATGCCTACGCCGCGGCCTTCACCCGTAACGACTACGGCCTGGCGGCGGCCGCCTCCGTGCTGCTCGCGCTCACCGCCGCGGCGCTGTCCTTCGCCGTCACACGCTTCTCGCGGCGCGCACCCAAGACCCGGAAGAAGGGCAGGACGACCTGATGACCCACACCCCGGCCGCCCGCTCGGCCGGCGACCTCGCGGAGCGGGACACCGCGCCCGTCGCCGGGCCGGCTCCCCTGCGGCCGCCCCGCGGGATCCTCCGCGGAGCCGCTCGCCCGGCCCCCGGCCGCCGGCTGTCCAAGGCCGCCGTCAACGGCACGCTCGTCCTCGCCGTCGTCTACACACTCCTGCCGCTGGTGTGGCTGGTCACCGCCGCCACCAAGGACGCCGGCGGGCTGCTGGCCGGCGACGCCTTCTCCTTCGAGGGCTTCGACCTCGGCGGCAACCTCTCCCGGCTGGCGTCCTTCCACGACGGCCTCTACTTGCGGTGGTACGCCAACAGCCTGCTCTACGCGGGCGGTGGCGCACTGCTCTCCGCGCTGGTGTCGGTCGCCGCCGGATACGCCTTCGACGTCTACACCTTCCCCGGTAAGGAGAAGCTGTTCGGTGTCGTCCTGCTGGGCGTGCTGGTGCCCACCACCGCGCTCGCGCTGCCGTTGTACCTGCTCGCCGCCAGGACCGGTCTGGTCAACACCTACTGGGCGGTGCTGATACCCGTCCTCGCGCACCCCTTCGGGGTCTATCTCGCGCGGGTCTTCAGCGCCGGGTACCTCCCCCGCGAGGCGATCGAGGCCGCGCGGATGGACGGCGCGGGCGAACTGCGGATCTTCTGGTCCATCGGCCTACGCATGATCATGCCGGGCTTCGTGACCATCGTCCTCTTCCAGTTCACGGCCATCTGGAACAACTTCTTCCTCCCCCTGGTGATGCTCTCCGACCAACAGCTCTTCCCGCTCAGCCTCGGCCTGTACGCATGGAACAGCAACACCCACGCCGAGCCGTCCTACTACCCCCTCGTCGTCACCGGATCACTCCTCGCCGTCATCCCGCTGATCATCGCCTTCGTCGCCCTCCAGCGACACTGGAAGGCCGGCCTCGCCGCCGGCAGCGTCAAATGACGACGGACGTCGGGCGACCGTGAAGGAGCACCGGTACCACCATGCACCCCACCACCGACAACGCCCCCGGACCTGCCGGTATCCCGCCGGCCCGGCCCACCCTGCTGCTGGCCATGGGCCCCGGCATCGCCGAACGGCTCATCGCGGAGCGCCACCACACCCGCCTCGCGGCCCTCGCCCGCACCGACCACCGGCTCGTCGCACACGAGTTGGCCGACCCGGCGCCGGAGATCGCCGCCGCCCTCGCCGAGGCCGAGGTCCTCCTCACCTGCTGGGGTGCGCCCCGGCTCACCGAGCGCGTACTGTCCGCGGCCCCCCGCCTGCGCGCGGTCATCCACGCCGCCGGATCGGTCAAACACCACGTCACGGAGGCGTGTTGGGCCCGCGGCATCGCCGTCACCTCCGCGGCCGCCGCCAACGCCCTGCCGGTCGCCGAATACACCCTGGCCATGATCCTTCTCGCCAACAAGCAGGTGCTGCACAGCGCGCGGCGCCACCGCGCCCTGCGCGCTCCGCACGACTGGCAGCGCGAGCTGGCCGACGCCGGCAACTACCGCCGTACCGTCGGCATCATCGGCGCCTCCCGCATCGGCCGCCGCGTCATCGAACTGCTGCGCCCGTTCGACCTGCGTGTCCTGCTGCACGACCCCTACGTCGACACCGCCGGGGCCGCCGCCCTGGGCGTCACGCCCGTTTCGCTGGACACCCTCTGCGCCGACAGCGACATCGTCTCCGTGCACGCCCCTGAGCTGCCTGCCACCCGCCATCTGCTCGGCACCCGCGAACTGGCCCGGATGCCGGACGGCGCGACCTTGATCAACACCTCCCGCGGCTCACTGGTCGACGAGGCGGCGCTCCTGCCGGAGCTGGTCTCCGGGCGGCTGAACGCCGTACTCGACGTCACCGAGCCCGAAGTCCCGTCCGCCGCCTCCCCCTTGTACGAGCTGCCGAACGTGCTGCTGACCCCGCACATCGCGGGCTCACTGGGCACCGAGCTGCACCGGATGACGGACCAGGCCCTGGACGAGCTGGAGCGCTACGCGTCCGGGCTGCCCTTCGCGCACCCGGTGCTCCCGGAGTCGCTGCACCACTCGGCTTAGGGAGTGCCCGCAGAGTCGGTTGGATCTTGCCGGGCTCGCGAGGCCCGGCACCGCTCACCGAACCGGGCCGATCCGAGGGAAAGGCCCGGCCTCGAATCACCCCATAACCACTAAAATGGCAGTGTCCCACCCACCCCGGGAGACGCCATGCGATTCGCACAGATAATCGACTTCAAGACCGACCACTTCGATGACATGGACCGGCTCATGGACGAATGGGTCGACCAGACCAAGGGCAGGCGGACCGCCACCCACAGCCTCATCGGCAAGGACCGCTCCGACGACGCACATATCGTCGAGATCGTCGAATTCCCGTCGTACGACGAGGCCATGAAGAATTCCCGGCTGCCGGAGACGGAGCGGATCTTCCAGGACATGGTGGCGCTCTGCGACGGGGTGCCCACCTTCACCGACCTCGACGTGGTCCGTGAAGAACAGTTGAACGAGGCAACATCCCGCCGGTTCTTCCACGAGGTCGCCGTCGGCGGCAACCTCGACGCGGTCGACGAGATCTTCGCGTCCGACTACCGCGACCACGATGTCGCGAAGCCGACGGAGACCGTCGGCTCGCAGCACATCCGCAACGACGTCAGCGGCTGGCGTGCCGCCTTCGACTTCACCTTCAGCCTGGAGCGGGAGATCTGCCAGGGCGACGACGTGGTGACGCTGTGGACCTGGACCGGCACCCACAAGGGCGACTTCATGGGCATCGCGCCGACCGGCAGGCAGTGCATCATGACCGGCACCACGATCTTCCGGTTCAAGGACGGCAAGATCCAGGAAGGCTGGTGGCACGAGGACCTGATGGGCCTGATGCGGCAGCTCACCGGCTGACGGTCCCGGCCCAGGACCGGCCGCGGAACCGATCGACAGGACGGATGGACGAGGCCGGCCCGACGAACCGGGCCGACAACCGACAACCGGAGCCGACAGACGAAAAGGCCCCTGCTCCCGTCGCTCACGAGCGGGAACAGGGGCCTTTCCGTGCCGCCGGGGCGGCAGTGGTGCGTCAGGCGTCAGTGGGAGTGACCGTGGCCGTGACCGGCATCGGCGGGCTCCTCGTCGGCCGGCTTCTCGACGACCAGGGTCTCGGTCGTGAGCAGCAGCGACGCGATCGACGCGGCGTTCTCCAGGGCGGAGCGGGTGACCTTGACCGGGTCGATGACGCCGGCCTTCACCAGGTCGCCGTACTCGCCGGTGGCGGCGTTGAAGCCCTGGCCCTTGTCCTGCTCGGCGACCTTCGCGGTGATGACGTAGCCCTCGAGGCCGGCGTTCTCCGCGATCCAGCGCAGCGGCTCGACGGCGGCGCGGCGGACGACGGCGACACCGGTGGCCTCGTCGCCCTCCTTGCCGAGGGAGCCCTCCAGCACCTTGGCGGCGTGCACCAGAGCGGAGCCACCACCGGAGACGATGCCCTCCTCGACCGCGGCGCGGGTCGCGGAGATGGCGTCCTCCAGACGGTGCTTCTTCTCCTTGAGCTCGACCTCGGTGGCCGCACCCACGCGGATGACGCAGACGCCACCGGCGAGCTTGGCGAGGCGCTCCTGGAGCTTCTCGCGGTCCCAGTCCGAGTCGGTGGACTCGATCTCGGCCTTGATCTGGTTGACGCGGCCGACGACGTCCTCGGAGTTGCCGCCACCGTCGACGATGGTGGTGTCGTCCTTGGTGACGGTCACGCGGCGCGCGGTGCCGAGCACGTCGAGACCGGCCTGGTCGAGCTTGAGGCCGACCTCTTCGGCGATGACGGTCGCACCGGTGAGGGTGGCCATGTCGCCGAGCATCGCCTTGCGGCGGTCACCGAAGCCGGGGGCCTTGACGGCCACGGCGTTGAAGGTGCCACGGATCTTGTTCACGACCAGGGTCGACAGGGCCTCGCCCTCGACGTCCTCGGCGATGATCAGCAGCGGCTTGGAGGAGCCGGCCTGGATGACCTTCTCCAGCAGCGGCAGCAGGTCCTGGATCGAGCCGATCTTGCCCTGGTGGATCAGGATGTACGGGTCGTCGAGGACGGCCTCCATACGCTCCTGGTCGGTGACCATGTAGGGCGACAGGTAGCCCTTGTCGAAGGCCATGCCCTCGGTGAAGTCCAGCTCCAGACCGAAGGTGTTGGACTCCTCGACGGTGATGACACCGTCCTTGCCGACCTTGTCCATCGCCTCGGCGATGAGCTCGCCGACCTGCTTGTCCTGCGCGGACAGGCCGGCCACGGCGGCGATGTCGGTCTTGTCGTCGATCGGGCGGGCGGTCGCGAGGAGCTCCTCGGACACGGCCTTCACCGCGGCGTCGATGCCCTTCTTGAGGGCGGCCGGGGAGGCACCCGCGGCGACGTTGCGCAGGCCCTCGCGGACCAGCGCCTGGGCCAGCACGGTGGCGGTGGTGGTGCCGTCACCCGCGATGTCGTTGGTCTTGGTCGCCACCTCCTTCACGAGCTGGGCACCGAGGTTCTCGTACGGGTCGTCGACCTCGACCTCACGGGCGATGGTGACACCGTCGTTGGTGATGGTCGGCGCGCCGAACTTCTTGTCGATGACGACGTTGCGGCCCTTGGGGCCGATCGTCACCTTGACCGTGTCGGCAAGCTTGTTGACGCCGCGCTCGAGGGCGCGACGGGCGTCCTCGTCGAACTTCAGGATCTTCGCCATGGGTTGCTTCAAGTCCTCTCGTTGCGATCCTCGGCCACGCAGCGGTGGCCGCTATCGCTCAAACGAACTGCGCCCCTGCCCCGGGTTGTTTAGACGCGGGAACCAGGGGCGCAGATCTAGGCAATTCTGGGTGAATTACTTCTCGACGATCGCGAGAACGTCGCGAGCCGAGAGGACGAGGTACTCCTCGCCGCTGTACTTCACCTCGGTGCCGCCGTACTTGCTGTAGAGCACGACGTCGCCGACGGAAACGTCGAGCGGAAGACGGTTGCCGTCCTCGAAGCGACCCGGGCCCACGGCCAGGACGACGCCCTCCTGGGGCTTCTCCTTGGCAGTGTCCGGAATGACCAGGCCAGAGGCCGTGGTCTGCTCGGCGTCGAGCGGCTGGACCACAATGCGGTCCTCGAGCGGCTTGATGGCAACCTTGGTGCTGGCGGTCGTCACGATCCGACCTCCCCCTTCGGAGATCTCACGGGGTTAACTGTCTGAGGTGGCGACCAGGTGGATCCGTCGTCGCGGGTGCCGGACCTGCCCGTCGCTGTGTTTGGCACTCCCCGGTGGAGAGTGCCAATGCCGAGACTATGACGCGGTTAGCACTCGGTCAAGCGGAGTGCCAGTTGTGCTGCGCGCGTCGTGCACGGCTGGTTGACGCGGCACCTCCCCCGGTCGGGCCGCACCGCACACCGGCCGCCCCCCGCCGGCCCTTGTCCCGCACCGAATCGGCCACACCTTCCGCTGCCGCCGCAACCCTGCCCGCGGCTGCCCCGTCTACCTCCTCGACTGCTGAGCCCGCGGCCCCTGCACCCCCGACAGCTCCGAACAGCCCCGACGGCTCCGTCCGGGCCGCGGCTCCGACAACCGATGGCGGAGGAAACCGTGCGTGGACCGACCAGCGCGCCCCGGGCGGCCGGCGAGCCCGAGAGCGACGCCGAGCGCACGATGACCTTCGCCGCGCTCGCCCGGGCACCGGACCGCCGCAGGACCGAGGCGTGGCTGCTCGGCTTCGTGGTGCTGATAGCGGTGTTCGGCTACGTCTCCACCGGATTGGCGATGACCGGCCGGCCGCCCGAGGGCCTGGCCGCGTTCGCCGCCACCATGTTCTTCGTGGCGCTGATCCCGCATCTGGTGATCCGCCGCTTCGCGCCGCGCGCCGATCCGCTGATCCTGCCGCTGGCCACCCTGCTGAGCGGTCTCGGCCTCGTCCTGCTCCACCGCCTGGACATCACCTACGCCGCGGACCCCCGGCTGAAGACCGCCCAGGCGGCGGACGGTCAGCTGGTGTGGACGGTGATCGGCGTGGGGGTCTGCATCGGCATCCTGATGCTCCTGCGCGACCACCGGATCCTGCAGCGCTACATCTATCTGACGATGGTGGTCGCGCTGGTCGTGCTGATGGCACCGGCCTTCTTCGGCGCCGACATGTACGGGGCCAAGCGCTGGATCCTGCTGGGGCCGCTGTCCCTGCAGCCCGGCGAGTTCGTGAAGATCATGATCTCGGTGTTCTTCGCGGGCTATCTCACCGTCAACCGCGATGCGCTGGCGCTGGCCGGACGCCGCGTCATGGGGGTGCAGCTGCCGCCGGGCCGGCAGCTCGCGCCGATCTTCACCATCTGGGTCATCAGCCTCCTGGTGCTGGTCTTCGAACGCGACCTGGGCACCTCGCTGATCTTCTTCGGCGTCTTCGTGATCATGCTCTACATGGCCACCGAGCGCACCAGCTGGGTGCTCTGCGGCCTGGCCATGGCCTCGGTCGGCGCGGCCGTCGTCGGCTCCGTCGAGCCACACGTCAAGGGCCGGATCATGGCCTGGCTGCATCCCATGGACATCTTCCTGCCGGAGTCCGAGCGGCCGCCGGGGCTGATCTCGGACCAGGCCGCCCAGGCGCTGTTCAGCTTCGGCAGCGGCGGCATCGGCGGCAGCGGCCTGGGCCGCGGCCATCCGGAACTGGTCGGCTTCGCCGGCAACAGCGACTTCATCCTCACCACCGTCGGCGAGGAGCTCGGCCTGGCCGGGGTGATGGCCGTACTGCTGCTGTACGCGCTGCTCGCCCAGCGCGGCCTGCGGGTCGCGCTCACCGCCCGCGATCCGTTCGGCAAGCTGTTGGCGGTCGGGCTCTCCGGGGCGCTCGTGCTCCAGGTCTTCGTCGTCTCCGGCGGCGTCACCGGCCTGATCCCGCTGACCGGAAAGGCCCTGCCCTTCCTCGCCAAGGGCGGCTCGTCACTCGTCGCGAACTGGATGATGATCGCGCTGCTGCTGCGGATCAGCGACACCGCCCAGCGCCGGCGCGAACCGGTGGGCCCCGGCGCCGGCAGGTCGCGGCGGCGGCGCAGGCAGCCCGGCCGCTCTCACACGTAGTCCTCCAGCCGGGCGAGGGCGAACCCCTGCTCGGTGGCCGTACGCAGCACCCTGCGCGCCACGTCGGGCATCGAGCCCGGCCAGTCCCCGCGGCCCCGGAAGTGGGTCAGGATGATGTCGCCCGGGTGCAGCCGCCGGTCCGCTCCGCCGTGGTCCATCCGGTCGGGGAAGACCTCCTGCGTCCACAGCGGCACGACGCGGATGCCGCAGGAGCGCGCGATGCGCAGGGTCTGCGCGGTGTACTCGCCGTAGGGCGGACGGAACAGCCGAGGCCGCCGGCCGGTCTCGCGCCGCAGGTTGCGCTGCTGCCCGCAGATCTCCTTGCGCTGCCCGGCCGCGTCCAGCCCCGGCAGGAAGGGGTGGTTCAGGGTGTGGTTGTGCAGCCCGGTGCCGAGCTTCTGCATGCCGCGGAAGTAGCCGTAGTCCTCCTTGGCGAGGTAGTGGCTGAGGAACGCGCTGTAGGGGACGTCGAGTTCGCGCATCATCCGCACGAACTCGGGGTCCTTGTCGTCCCCGTCGTCGATCGTCAGGAAGACCACCCGCTGATCGGTCGGCACCCGGGAGACGACGGCCGGCAGCTCGCGGCCGCCGGCCCGCCGCGCAGGGACCAGGTCCGGCTTCTCGCTGGGCGGCTTCGGGGCGCGGAGCGGCGGCGCCGCCAGGCCCCACCGCCGGGCCACCGCCGCCCTGCGGGCCGATGCGCCCTCCTGCCCGCGTGCCGGGCCGAGGGCCGCACCGGCGGCCGGGGCGGCGATGCCGGAGCCGCTGACCGGCTCGTCGTCCCGCCCGCCCCCTCCTGCCACCGCGCCGTAGCCGGCCGCCGCACCCAGTACGCACCACACCACCACGTCCCGGACCGGTCTGCCCCGCAGAAGTCCGACAAGCCGCATGACGCCGGATTCTGGCAGCGCGGCCGGCCGCCGCGACGGCGCCGCCGACCGGCACGCGGCGCGGTCCACCGGCTGGCCCACAATGGGGAAGGTGACCGACCTCGACACCTTCTCCGCGCTCCTGGCCCCCGAGGGACAGGCGCTGCTGACCGCGCTGCGTGACCACGATCCGGCCGACGAACTGGCGGCCGCGACCCGGCTGCGGCGCGACCACCCCGCGCCGCTGGTCTCCGCCGCCCTCGGGCAGGCACGGCTGCGGCAGCGGGCGGCGGCGAAGTTCGGGGCGGACGCGCAGCTGATGTACTTCACGCCCAACGGCGTCGAGCAGTCCACCCGCGCGACGGTCGCCGCGCACCGCGCCGCCCGGCTCGCCGCGCTGGGCATCGGCACCCTGGCCGACCTCTGCTGCGGCATCGGCGGCGACGCCATCGCCCTGGCACGGGCCGGGATCCGTGTCCTCGCCGTCGACCGCGACCCCCTGGCCTGCGCCGCGGCGCGGGCGAACGCCGAGGCGCTGGGGCTGGCGGAGCTGATCGAGGTGCGGTGCGCCGACGTCACCGAGGTGGACACCGCCGGATACGACGCGGTGTTCGTGGACCCGGCACGCAGGAGCCGGGTGCGCGGCGGGCGGATCTTCGACCCGGAGGCGTACTCGCCGCCGCTGTCCTGGGCCGTCGAGGCGGCGCGGGCGGCGCCGTTCGCAGCGCTGAAGATCGCCCCGGGGGTGCCGCACGACGCGCTGCCCGCCGACGCCGAGACGGAGTGGATCTCCGACTCCGGCGAGGTGAAGGAGGCCGTCCTGTGGTTCGGGACGACACCGCCCGGCGCCGCGCCCGCCCTCGCTCCCGGCGCGCGCCGCGCCACCCTGCTGCCCTCCGGCGGCTCCCTGCTCGGTGCGGATCTGCCCGACCCCGAGCCGGGCCCGGTCGGGGACTGGCTGTACGAGCCGGACGGCGCGGTCATCCGCGCCCATCTCGTCGCCGATGTCGCCCGGCAGGTCGGCGGGCGGCTGATCGACCCGACGATCGCGTACATCACCGCGGACCGGCTGACCGGGACGCCGTACGCGACCGCCTACGCGATCACGGACGTGCTGCCGTTCAACCTCAAGAAGCTCAAGGCGCTGCTGCGGGAGCGCGAGGTGGGCATCGCGGTGATCAAGAAGCGCGGCTCGGCCGTCGAACCGGAGGAGCTGCGCAGGAAGTTGAAGCTCGGTGGCGGCGGGAAGTCCTGCACGATCTTCCTCACCCGGGTGGCCGGGGCCCCCACCATGCTGCTGGGGCAGCCCGCTCAGGCCAGGTCGGTGAGGTCCTCGGCGTAGATCTGGGAGAGCGGCTGCGGGCCGATGTACTGCTGGCAGGTGCACTGCCCGGCCTCGTACTGCACCGGTTTGCGGTCCGCGTCCCAGGCGACCGCCACCTCGACCAGCTCATGGCACTTGCCGCGCTTGTCGTGCTTGGCGAGGTGGTGGGTGCAGCCGCACACCGGCTCCGGCGGCTTGTGGGCCGCGGCGAGTTCCTGCCGCTCCCGGCGGGCGCCCTCCAGCCGCTCCATCTTGCGCTCGTGGCGGGTGCGCAGTGCCGTGCGGGCGGTGTCCGCCACCTTCGCGAAGCCGCCCGCCATGAAGAAGATGAAGACCCACCAGAACCAGTCCACAGCCTGCCGCCTCCCCGCGCCGGTGCCGGGACCAGCGTAGGACTTCCGGCGGGTCCGGGGGAGGGAGACGGCAGGCGCCGCGGGCCCGACGGTCGCCGCGGCGGCCGCGCCCTCTCAGGAGTAGAGGTTTTCCTTGCTCACCTCATGAACGTGATCGTGGTCGTGCCCGTGGTGCGGTGCGGGCGCCACGCCCGGCACATGCGGCTCGGTGACCGGCAGGGAGGAGTCCGCGGGAAGGTCCCAGGAGGAGGCCGGCCGGTTGCGGGCGACCATCTCCGCGCCCAGCGCCGCGACCATCGCCCCGTTGTCGGTGCACAGCTTGGGCCGCGGCACCCGCAGGACGATGCCGGCGTCCTCGCAGCGGCGCTCGGCCATGGCCCGCAGCCGGGAGTTGGCGGCCACCCCGCCGCCGATCATCAGGTGGTCCACCCCGTTGTCCTTGCAGGCCCGTACGGCCTTGCGGGTCAGCACGTCGACGACGGCCTCCTGGAAGGACGCCGAGACGTCCGCGACCGGGACGTCCTCGCCGGCCGCCCGCTTGGCCTCGATCCAGCGCGCGACGGCCGTCTTGAGGCCGGAGAAGGAGAAGTCGTAGGCGGGGTCGCGGGGGCCGGTCAGCCCGCGCGGGAAGCGGATCGCGTCGGGGTTGCCCTCACGCGCGTAGCGGTCGATGACCGGACCGCCGGGGAAACCGAGGTGCAGCACCCGGGCGATCTTGTCGAACGCCTCGCCCGCGGCGTCGTCGATGGTCGAGCCGAGCGGGCGGACGTCGGTGGTGATGTCCGGGGCGAGCAGCAGCGACGAGTGGCCGCCGCTCACCAGCAGCGCCATCGTCGGCTCCGGCAGCGGGCCGTGCTCCAGCTGGTCGACGCAGATGTGCGAGGCCAGGTGGTTGACGCCGTAGAGCGGCTTGCCGAGGGCGTAGGCGTACGCCTTGGCGGCCGAGACGCCGACCAGCAGGGCGCCCGCAAGGCCGGGCCCTGCGGTGACCGCGATGCCGTCCAGGTCCTTCGCCGCGACGCCGGCGTCCTTCAGGGCGCGCTGGATGGTGGGGACCATCGCCTCCAGGTGCGCCCGGGAGGCCACCTCGGGCACCACACCGCCGAAGCGTGCGTGCTCGTCGACGCTGGAGGCGATCGCGTCGGCGAGGAGGGTGTGGCCCTGGACGATGCCGACGCCGGTCTCGTCGCAGGAGGTCTCGATGCCGAGGACGAGCGGTCCGCCGCGTGAGTCAGCCATGGTTTCTACGATCCTTGTGCGGAGGGGGCGCAGGGAGCGGACGGGGCGTCGCTCCGGGAGCCCGGTTCGGTGTCGGTGTCCGTCGCGGTACGGCGCATGACGAGGGCGTCGACATTGCCCGGCTGGTAGTAGCCGCGCCGGAAGCCGATCGGCTCGAAGCCGAAGCGTTCGTAGAGGCGCTGCGCGCGGAGGTTGTCGACCCGGACCTCCAGCAGCACCTCCCGGCACTCGAAGGCGGTGGCGGCGGACAGCAGGTCGCCCAGCAGCCGGGCGCCGAGGCCGCTGCCCCACTGGTCGCGGGCGGTGGCGATGGTCTGGACGTCGCCGGTACCGTCCACGGCGGCGAGCCCGCCGTAGCCGACCAGCCGGCCGGACAGCTCGGCGACGACGTAGTGCCGGTTGGCGTCCGAGCCGCGGGCGTGCGCCAGCTCGGACCAGAACATGCCCGGCGACCAGGCGTCGTCGGGGAACAGGGCGCGCTCCAGGTCGAGTACCGCGTCCAGGTCCCACCAGCGCATCCGGCGCAGGGTGGCGGCACCGCGCGCCGCCGGGCCGCCGGCCGGTTGTCCGTGCGTCGCGGCGGGCGTCACTTGGGGGTGACCACCTTGTAGTTGGCCGGGACCTGGGCGTCCGGCCGGCGCAGATACAGCGGCCGGGCGGGCAGGAACTCCTCGCCCGCCGCGAGCTTTTCCGCGGCCAGCGCGGCGAGCGCGCCGGCGGACTGGTGCTCGGGCCCCTCGCGGCGTACGCCGGTGAAGACCGTGTCGTACAGCAGCGCGCCCGCGCCGACCGCGGGGACGCCGGCCACCTGGTCGGCGATGTCCGCGGGGCGGTCCACGGCGGGCTCGCCGAGCCGGACCGGGCGGGCCGGGGAACCGTCCCCCTGGGGCCGGTCGCCGGGCGCCGGGGCGTACCGCGCCCAGTAGACCTCCTTGCGGCGGGCGTCCGTCGCCACGACGAAGGGCTCGTCCAGCCCGGCGGCGTGGGCGATGCCGTCCAGTGAGCACAGGCCGTGGACGGGGATGTCCAGCGCGGCACCGAAGGTCGCCGCGGTGACCAGTCCGACCCGCAGGCCGGTGTACGGGCCCGGGCCGACGCCGACCACGATGTCGCTGACCGCGTCGAGTTTCAGGCCGGCCTCGGCCAGCACCCTGTCGACGGCGGGCAGCAGCAGCTCGCCGTGCCGGCGCGCGTCCACCTGCCGGGACTCGGCGAGGACGCGGGAGCCGTCATGGAGCGCGACGGTGACGGCGGGGGTGGCGGTGTCAAGAGCTAGCAGCAGCACGCCCTTAAGACTACGGCTCGGCCGGCGGTGCCCGTCCCGGTGCTACCGTCGCCCCGTAATCGCGCGGCCGGGCAGTGGGGCGGCAAGGCACGGGCCTCCCCGCCGGCGGCGGGGAGAGTACGGGAACGGGAAAGGTGGCACAGCGGTGCCCGCTAGGAGCAGCTCGATCGTCACCGCTCTCACCGCGGCCGCCCTGGTCGTGGTCGGCGTGGTGGGCTACCAGGCGTCGGCGTCCGCCGCGGACCCGCTCACCCAGGTCCGCAGCGACGGCAGTCACGCGACCAAGAGCCCCACGAAGCACGACCGGCAGAAGAAGAAGGCCAAGTCCCCCGAGGCCGTCACGATCCCCGCGGGCTCCGGCAAGGGCGAGCGGGTGGTGTACTCCCTCGGCGCCGAGCGCGTCTGGCTGGTGGGCGCGGACGACAAGGCACGGCGCACCTACGAGGTGGCGCCGAGCACCGTCAGCCCGCCCGTCGGGAGCTACCGCGTCACCTCGCGCTCGGTCAGCGTCACGGGCTCGGACGGCGTCGCGATCGAGCACGTCGTACGGTTCGCCGGTGTCGACGGCGTCGTGATCGGCTTCAGCGCGGCGGTGGACGGCTCGAAGCCGGACCCGGACCCGAAGAAGAAGACCGGTGGCATCCGTGAGTCGCGGGACGACGGCAAGGCGATGTGGGACTTCGCGCTGCACGGCACCAAGGTCGTCGTCGTCAACTGACCCCGCCGCCGCCGACCGGCTCGCGCCGTCGGTTTGACCCGTTCGGGCTACGCCGCGTCGCGCCCCGAGGTGGACGCGGCTGTGGCCTCGCCGTCCGTTCCGGCCTCGTCCGCCGCTCCGTCCGCGCGCCGCGCGGGCCTGTCCTGCGCGGCCTGGGAGGGGGCGTCGGGGGGCGTGGAGACGGCGCTGGCCGCGGCGCAGGCCGCGAGCAGCTCATGCATCGTGGGTGACTGCTCGGGCGCCTCGTGCTCGGCGGCGCGCCGGGCCGCCGCGAAGGGGGTCCCCCCGCGCCCTTCGGATGTGGGGGAGGACTGGTGGGCCGACATGGTCGCCTCCGGGGCTCCTGGGGCAAGCGGCAGAAGTTAGGCTGCCCTAACCGGTGCTCTGCACCCATGTGACCATGCCCGGACCCGCGCGCGCAACATCTTACCGACGGCTTGTCGGAAACTACCGGACGTTCGCACCCGGCGGGCTCCCCTCGCACGCCGCTCCCGGGGCGGCGGCCGCGAACCCGCGACGGCGTACGGCGCGCAGCGCCCGGTCAGCAGGTTTCGAGTGCGGGCAGACCGGTGCCGGCCCAGCGCGGGCCGAGGCCGGTGACGGTCACCTCGCGGACGTCGTCCACGTCGGCCTCCGGTGCACCCTCCGGCCCCCCGGGGGCGTCCGCACCCACGGCCCGGCCGATGACGACGTGCAACCGGTCGTCGGACAGCTCCTCGACCTTGCCGTCGCCCCACTCCACGACCACCACCGACTCCGGCAGCGACACGTCGAGGTCCAGGTCCTCCATCTCGTCCAGGCCGCCGCCGAGCCGGTAGGCGTCGACATGCACCAGCGCGGGGCCGCCGCTCAGGGAGGGGTGCACACGGGCGATGACGAAGGTCGGGGAGGTGACCGCGCCGCGCACGCCCAGCCCCTCGCCCAGGCCCCGGGTCAGCGTGGTCTTGCCCGCGCCCAGCTCGCCGGTGAGAAGTACCAGGTC
This sequence comes from Streptomyces sp. Pv4-95, assembly GCF_045782725.1. Classification (NCBI taxonomy): domain Bacteria; kingdom Bacillati; phylum Actinomycetota; class Actinomycetes; order Kitasatosporales; family Streptomycetaceae; genus Streptomyces; species Streptomyces sp. Pv4-95. The sequence continues at coordinate 4,642,532 of NZ_CP127172.1, read as the reverse complement.
GCCGGGGCGCAGCAGGGTGGCGAGGCGGCGACCCAACTCCTGCATCTTGTCGGGTGACTTGACGGTTACACGGGCGGTCGCGTCGGTGGTGCTCATGCCGCAAATGGTACGGCCCGCCCGGCATGCCGGTCCCGGACCCGAAGGAGCGGCCGGGACGGTCCGGGGGCTCATTGGCTCCCGGCGCGGCATCCGGCGCCCGGCCCGCCGGAGGCTTCAGGCCCGGGCCGACCGCGAGCTGCGGCTCCCCGCGCTCGCCCGCTCCACCAGCGTCACCAGATGGTCGTTGACCAGCTCGGGGCGCTCCAGCATCACCAGATGCCCCGCCCCGTCGACGCACACCAGCTCGGCGGCGGGCAGCAGCTCGCCGATGGTCTGGCTGTGGTCGGCGGGGGTGATCAGGTCACGGTCACCGGCGAGCACCAGCGCGGGCAGGGTGTCGTACGCCACCAGCGCCTCGGTCTTGTCATGCACCGCGAACGCCGGGAAGAACTCGGCGACCACGTCGATGGGGGTGGCCTCGATCAGCCGCTCGGCGAACCGCGCGACCCCCGGGTCGACGTCCTTGGGCGTGCCGAAGGAGTAGCGCTTGACGAGCCCCGCGAACAGGTCCGCGGTGGCCCGCCGGCCGCGCTCGACGATCTCGCTCTGGGCGCCCAGTGCCTTGAGCACACCCGGCGCGAAGCGGTGGAATGCCTTGACGCCGAGCGACGGCAGTCCGAAGGCGACCTCGCTGAGCCGGCCCGCCGACGTGCCGATGAGCGCCACCCCGACCACCCGCTCCGCCACGAACCCGGGGAACTGATCGGCCAGCGCCATCACCGTCATCCCGCCCATGGAGTGCCCGACCAGCACGATCGGCCCCTGGGGCACGGCGGCGTCCAGCACCGCCTTGAGGTCACGGCCGAGCAGATCGATGGTGACCGGCTCGGTGCCGTCCATCTGGGCATGGCCGCGCGCCGAGCGGCCGTGGCTGCGCTGGTCCCAGTGGACCGTGCGCACCGTGCCGCGCAGCGCGCCGCGCTGGAAGTGCCAGGAGTCCTGGCTGAGGCAGTAGCCGTGGCAGAAGACCACCGTGGGGGCCGCGGAGCGTCGCCCCAGGGCCGAGAGCAGCCGCTTGCGGAAGCCGCCCTGGGCGCCGGCTTGGCCGTCCTGGGCGGGCCGGGCGTTCTTGCCGCCGCGGGCGGCCCTGGCGTTCTTGTCGGTCTTGGCCGTGGCGGTGCCGCCCTTGCCCGGGCCGTCGTCCTCGGGCCCCGGGGCGGTCTCCCCCGGCTCGTCGACCTCGTAGTACAGCGCGGTGCCGTCCTCGGCGATCGCCGTGCCGGGGGTGCCGCGCAGCGTGCCGAACGGGCCGGCCGCGTCCAGGGCCAGCCGCGCCTTGCGCCGCATCCCCCGGCCGACCGTCAGCCGCTCTATCGCCACACCGGCCGCCGCCCCGGCCGCGACCACGCCGATCGCGGCACCGGCGATGCCGGCGCTGCGCCCCGCCCGCGCCCAGTTGCCGGCCGCGTCGGCGGCGCTCTCCACGGCCGTCTCCACCGCTGCCTCGACCGCCTTCGCCGCGCCCGTGCCGTCCGTCATGCCGTACTCCCCGTGACCGTCGTGTCCCCTTCGACATCGCTGTCCACATAGACGCGCGGCACCCTGGATCCGATCCGCGTGACGATTTCGTAGCCGATGGTTCCGGCCGCGACGGCCCAGTCCTCCGCGGTCGGCTCACCGCGGTCCCCGGGCCCGAACAGCAGCGCCGGGTCGCCCGGCTGCGCCCGGTCCCCGCCCAGATCGACGACGAACTGGTCCATCGCGATGCGGCCGGCGACCGTCCGCCACTTGCCGGCGACCAGCACCGGGCCGCTGCCGGAGGCGTGCCGCGGGACGCCGTCGGCGTAGCCGAGCGGGACCAGCGCGAGGGTGGTCTCGCCGGGCGTCGTGTAGTGGTGGCCGTAGGAGACGCCGTGGCCGCCGGGGACGCGCTTGACCGACGCCAGCGACGCCTCCAGCGTCATCGCGGGCCGCAGCCCGAAGTCCTGCGGGGTGCCGACCTCGGGGCTCGGCGAGATGCCGTAGACGCCGATGCCGGCGCGCACCACGTCGTACCGGGCCTCCGGCAGGGTCAGCAGCGCCGGGGTGTTGGCGATGTGCCGCACCTCGGGCCGCAGCCCGGCCGCCGCCGCGACCGCGAGGGCCTCGTCGAAGGCGGTGAGCTGGGGCGCGATCGAGGGGTGACCCGGCTCGTCGGCGCAGGCGAAGTGCGACCAGACGCCGGTGATGGTGAGCACGCCCTCGACCTCGGCGGCGCGGGCGGCCGCGGTCAGCTCCGGCCAGTCGGCGGGCGGGCAGCCGTTGCGGCCGAGACCGGTGTCGATCTTCAGCTGGACGCGGGCGGTACGGCCGCACGCGCGGGCCGCCTCGGTCACCTCGCGCAGCGCCCACAGCCCGCTCACCGAGACGTCGATGTCCTGCTCGACCGCCTCGCCCCACGGGCCTCCGGGGGTCCACAGCCAGCACATCAGCCGGCCGGTGTCGCCCGCGGCGCGCAGCGCGAACGCCTCCTCGGGAAGCGCCGTGCCCAGCCAGGCCGCGCCGGCCTCACGGGCGGCGCGGGCGCAGGGCACCGCGCCGTGCCCGTAGCCGTCGGACTTGACCACGGCCATCAGCTCTGCCCGGGGTGCACGGGCCCGCAGGGCACGCACATTCGACCGCACGGCGGCGAGGTCGACGGTGGCGCGGGCGCGCTTCGCTGTCTCGTTCATCGCCCTCAGTGTCTCAGGCGGCGCCGCGGAGCCCCGGGGGACCGGCGGTGGCGCGCCCCGCGGCACCCGGACCGGGCGCGCTCACACTCCGGTCCTGCGACCCCATACGCGGACCGTGTCGCCCTTCTTCAGCACATCCCACAACCTTTCCGCGTCCATCCATTTCAGGTTGACGCAGCCGTGCGACCCGGGGGACTCGTAGATGTCGCCGTAGACGCCGTGCAGCGCTTCCCCACCGTCGAAGAACTGGGAGAAGGGCATCGGCGTGTTGTAGAGCGTCGAGGTGTGGTTCCGCACCCGCAGGTAGACCCGGTACGTGCCGGTGCGGGTCTTCGAGGCCGGCCGGCCGGAGCGGATCGCCACCGGCCGGAAGATCACCTTCCGGCCGCGCTGCACCCACATGATCTGCCGCGACAGATCGACACAGGCGACCCGCCGGGCGCGGACCGGGCAGTGACCGGCCTTGTTCGGGTTCCGCTGGGCCCGCAGCAGCCGCACCACGGCGCCGGTGACCCGGCCCGCGAAACCGTTCGCCGGCGTGATGTGGTGTGCCCGCTGGAATCGGCGGATGGCCTTGCAGTCGGCGGCCGACTGCCGGCCGTCCACCGCGCGGCGCAGATGGCGCTCGGCCTGCTGCTGGTAGGGCCCGGCGGACCTGCTGCACCGCGCCGACGCCGCGCCGGGGACCGCGCGCTGCCGTTTCTGGTGCGGCCGCTGAGGGCTGCGGGGAGCCGCCGCCGTCTCCGCCGCCGCGCCCGGGACGGGCGGCACCGCGATGGCGGCCCGGGGCGCACCGTCGAGGGTGAGCAGCAGGGCGCCGACCAGCAGCGCCGGCAGGGTGCGTTTCATGGACTCACTCATGCCGTGGCCGGACGCCCGCGCGTCCCGGCCCGCGGCAGTTTCGCCCTGGTGCCGCGCGGCGTTCGCCCACCGGGCGTAACGGCGGTGCGGAGCAAGGCGCTTACGGGACCCGGGCGCCCGGAGGCGGGCCGTGGCCGGACACGGCGGCCCGAAACGACCGGCCCCCGGCCACCCGCGCAGGGTCGCCGCCCGCGCCCGGATCCCGGCCCGGTCCGGCCGCCGTCAGTCCAGGACGTCCCGCCAGGCGGCGCCGAGTTGGTCGGCGACCTCCGTGGCCACGATCGGGGCGCCCCGCGGGCCTGCCGCGCGGCGGGCCGCGAGGCCGTGCAGATACGCGCCCACCGATGCCGCGTCGCGGGCCGGCAGCCCGGCGGCGAGCAGCGATCCCGTCAGCCCGGAGAGCACATCGCCGCTGCCGGCCGTCGCCAGCCAGCCGGTCCCTGTGGAGTTGACCCGTACGGGCCCGGTGGCATCCGCGACCAGCGTCGTCGAGCCCTTGAGCAGCACCGTGGCGCCGAATCGCCCGGCCAGCTCCCGCACGGCGTGCAGGCGGGCCACCTCGACCTCCTCCCGGCCGCTGCCGAGCAGCGCCGCGGCCTCGCCGGCGTGCGGGGTGAGCAGCGTGGCCGCGGCCCGGTCGCGGACCCGCTGCGGCGTCAGGAAGCGCAGCCCGTCGGCGTCCACGAGCACCGGCACCTCCGCCGCCAGCACGTCCTCCAGCGCGTCCGACTCGTCCCCCAGGCCGGGGCCGATGACCCAGGACTGCACCCGGCCCGCCCTGTGCGGCGGCCCGGCGTGCACCAGGGTCTCGGGGAACTTCGCGAGCACCGCGTCGGCGGCCGGGCCGACGTACCGCACGGCCCCCGCGCCGCCGCGCAGCGCACCCGCGACCGCCAGCACCGCGGCGCCCGGGTAGCGCGCCGATCCGGCCACCACGCCCACCACGCCACGCCGGTACTTGTCGCTCTCGGCCGCCGGGCGCGGCAGCAGATCCGCCACGTCCGCGTGCTGCAGCGCCTCCGCCTCGGCGTCCTCGGGCAGCGTCAGACCGATGTCGACGAGCCGCAGCGCACCGGCCCGCCCCCGCGCCGGATCGATCAGCAGCCCGGGCTTGTACGCCCCGAACGTCACCGTCGCGTCGGCCCGTACGGCGTCCCCCGCCACCTCGCCGGTGTCCGCGTCCACCCCGCTCGGCAGATCGACCGCGACCACCAGGGCCGACTCCCTTACCGCGCCGAGGAGTTCGGCCGCCTGCGGGCGCAGCCCGCCACGACCGCCGATGCCCACGATGCCGTCCACGACCAGATCGGCCCAGGCGATGTCCCGCGGCGCATCGGCCGACACCCGCCCGCCGGCGGCCCGCAGCGCGGCGAGTCCGCCCGGGTGCGTCCGCTCGGGGGACAGCAGCACCGCGACGACGCCCGCGCCGCGGCGCGCCAGCCGGGCGCCCGCGTACAGCGCGTCGCCGCCGTTGTCACCGCTGCCGACCAGCAGCGTCACCCGGGTGCCGTACACCCGCCCCAGCAACTCCCCGCAGGCGACGGCCAGTCCGGCCGCGGCCCGCCCCATCAAGGTCCCCTCCGGCAGCCGGGCCATCAGCTCCCGCTCGGCGGCCCGCACGGTCTCCACGCTGTAGGCAGTCCTCATGCGGCCAGTCTCACACCCCGGCGCCGCACGGCCCCCGCCACACGCGAGGGCCACTGCGGCCCCGGACGTGTCGACGGGCCGCCCCGGGCCGGGTGAGGAAGGGGGGTCGGCCCGCTAGCCTTCGGCGATCACCACGGCGGAGGCGACCCCGGCATCGTGGCTGAGCGACACATGCCAGGACCGTACGCCCAGCTCCGCCGCCCGCGCCGCGACCGTGCCGCGGACCCGCAGCCGCGGCTGCCCGCTGTCCTCGACGTACACCTCGGCGTCGGTCCAGTGCAGCCCGCCGGGCGCACCGAGCGCCTTGGCGACGGCTTCCTTGGCGGCGAAGCGCGCCGCCAACGAGGCCACCCCCCGGCGCTCGCCGCTCTCCAGCAGCAGTTCCTCCTCGATGAACAGCCGCTGTGCCAGCTCGGGCGTCCGCTCCAGCGCCGCGGCGAAGCGTTCGATCTCCGCGACGTCGATCCCCACTCCGATGATCACGCGCTCACTCCACCGTCACGGACTTGGCGAGGTTGCGCGGCTGGTCGACCTCGTTGCCGCGGGCGGTGGCCAGCTCGCAGGCGAAGACCTGCAGCGGCACCGCCGACACCAGCGGCTGGAGCAGCACCGGCGTCTGCGGGATCCGCACCAGGTGGTCGGCGTACGGCACGACGGCCTCGTCGCCCTCCTCGGCGATGACGATGGTGCGCGCCCCGCGGGCCCGGATCTCCTGGATATTCGAGACGATCTTGTCGTGCAGCACCGAGCGTCCGCGCGGCGACGGCACCACCACGACCACCGGCAGGTCCTCCTCGATCAGGGCGATCGGCCCGTGCTTGAGCTCACCGGCCGCGAAGCCCTCCGCGTGCATGTACGCGAGTTCCTTCAGCTTCAGCGCGCCCTCCAGCGCCACCGGGTAGCCGACATGCCGCCCGAGGAACAGCACGGTCTTCTTGTCGGCGAGCCCACGCGCCAGCTCCCGCACCGGCTCCATCGTGGCCAGCACCTGCGTCACCTGGGTGCCGATGGCCGCCAGCTCGCGCACCACCGCCCGGATCTCGTCGCCCCACTTGGTGCCCCGCACCTGGGCGAGGTACAGCGCGACGAGATAGCAGGCCACCAGCTGCGTCAGGAACGCCTTGGTGGAGGCGACGGCGACCTCCGGCCCGGCGTGCGTGTAGAGCACGGCGTCCGACTCCCGCGGGATGGTCGAGCCGTTGGTGTTGCAGATGGCCAGCACCTTCGCGCCCTGCTCACGGGCGTGCCGCAGCGCCATCAGGGTGTCCATGGTCTCGCCGGACTGGCTGATGGCGATCACCAGCGTGTGCCGGTCCAGGATCGGGTCGCGGTAGCGGAACTCGCTGGCCAGTTCCGTCTCGCACGGGATCCGCGTCCAGTGCTCGATCGCGTACTTGGCGATCATGCCCGCGTGGTACGCCGTCCCGCACGCCACGATCACGACCTTGTCGACCTCCCGCAGCACCTCCGGCGGGATCCGCACCTCGTCGAGGGAGAGCACACCCGAGGCGTCGATCCGGCCCAGCAGCGTGTCGGCGACGGCCTTCGGCTGCTCGGCGATCTCCTTGAGCATGAAGTAGTCGTAGCCGTCCTTCTCGGCGGCCGACGCGTCCCAGTCGACGTGGTACGCACGGACCTCCGCCGGCGCGCCGTCGAAGTCGGTGACCGTCACCCCGTCCCGGCGCAGCTCCACGACCTGGTCCTGCCCCAGCTCGACGGCTTCCCTGGTGTGCGCGATGAACGCCGCCACATCCGAGGCCAGGAACGCCTCGTCCTCACCGATCCCCACCACCAGCGGCGAGTTGCGGCGCGCCCCGACGACCAGGTCCGGCGCGTCGGCGTGCACCGCGACCAGCGTGAACGCGCCCTCCAGACGTCGGCACACCTGCCGCATGGCCTCCGGCAGGTCCCCGCAGGAGGAGTAGCACTCGGCGAGCAGGTGCGCGACGACCTCGGTGTCCGTATCGGACGCCAACTCGTGTCCACGGTCGGTGAGTTCGGCGCGCAGCCCGGCGAAGTTCTCGATGATGCCGTTGTGCACGACGGACACCCGGCCGGCGTTGTCCAGATGCGGGTGCGCGTTGGCGTCGGTCGGCCCGCCGTGCGTGGCCCACCGGGTATGGCCGATACCCGTCGACCCGGCCGGCAGCGGACGCGCCGACAGTTCCTTCTCCAGGTTGGAGAGTTTGCCCGCCTTCTTGGCCGCCGCCAGCCCGCCGTCGGCCAGCACGGCGACCCCCGCCGAGTCGTAGCCGCGGTACTCCAGCCGCTTCAACCCGGCGAGAACGACGTCAAGAGCGGACTGCCCGCCCACGTAACCCACGATTCCGCACATGAAGGCACCCTACGACGGGGGCCCGGGAGCGCGCCGCACCACGTGCCACGCCCCTCACCGGGCGCCGACGTGCGGCCCACCGATCAGGTCAGGCCCTCGGGGCAGCTCCCCGGCCCGATCCCCGGCCGCCCACGCCCGCGCTCTATCCGCTCCAGCGCGTCGCGCACCGTCGCCAGGAACTCCTCCTCGTCCGGACCCGGCCTGCTGCCCCGCTCGTAGCTGTCCAGAAAGTCGGCGAGATCCTCACCCAGGTCCTCGTCCGGCAGCTCCTCGGCCAGCTCGGCGTGCACCCGGTCCGCGTACCCGTCCGGCACGCCCGTCCGCCCCCGGTTCCGGCTCTCCTCACTGGCCCGCAGACGCAGCAGACCTAAAAGGCGCGCTCGCACGCCCACCCCCTCTTTCGCACCGGCGCGCGATCGGCGCCGTGTCCCGCCGCAGACCGTACCGGCGAATACCTGCCCGGTACAGACATGCCGGTCGAGACACCCCAACCACACCCCCACATCCACAACCCGGCCGCGACACGCACAAGCCGCCCCTTGCGGCGTGTCTCCACACCCCCGGCCCCCGGGGAGCCACCCCGGGATGAAGCGTGCGCCGCGGCTGCGCACAATGGGCGCGTGCCCCTGACGACCGATCCGCAGCAGCGCCGCCGCGCCGACAGCTCGCCGTACGTCGATCTGACCCGTGAGCAGTGGAGCGCCCTGCGCGAGAAGACCCCCCTGCCACTGACCGCCGAGGAGGTCGAACGGCTGCGTGGTCTGGGCGATGTCATCGACCTCGACGAGGTACGCGACGTCTATCTGCCGCTGTCCCGCCTGCTCAACCTCTACGTCGGCGCCAGCAGCAACCTGCGCGGGGCGCTGAACACCTTCCTCGGCGACGCCGGCGGCGGCCACGGCTCCCAGCCCGGCACCCCGTTCGTCATCGGGGTCGCGGGCAGTGTGGCGGTCGGCAAGTCCACCACCGCCCGGCTCCTCCAGGCGCTGCTCGCACGATGGCCGGAGCACCCGCGGGTCGAGCTGGTCACCACCGACGGGTTCCTCTTCCCCAACGCCGAACTGCACCGGCGCGGCCTGATGTCCCGCAAAGGGTTTCCCGAGTCCTACGACCGGCGGGCACTGACCCGCTTCGTCGCCGATGTGAAGTCCGGCAAGGCCGAGGTCGGCGCCCCGGTCTACTCCCACCTGATCTACGACATCGTGCCCGGCGAGCGGCTGACCGTACGCCGCCCGGACATCCTCATCGTGGAGGGCCTGAACGTCCTGCAGCCCGCGCTGCCCGGCAAGGACGGCCGCACCCGCCTGGGACTGGCCGACTTCTTCGACTTCTCCGTCTACGTCGACGCCCGCACCGAGGACATCGAGAAGTGGTATCTCGGCCGCTTCCGCAAGCTCCGCGAGACCGCGTTCCAGAACCCGTTCTCGTACTTCCGCAAGTACACCCAGGTCTCCGAGGACGAGGCGCTGGACTACGCCCGGATGATGTGGCGCACCGTCAACAAGCCCAACCTCCAGCAGAATGTCGCTCCCACCCGCGGCCGCGCGAACCTCGTACTGCGCAAGGGACCCGACCACAAGGTGCAGCGGCTGTCCCTGCGCAAGCTCTGACCGCGGGCGCCGCCCGGAGCCCCGTCCCCACCCACGACCCCTGGGAGCCTGTCCCGTGCTGCATCTGCGTCTGATCGTCCCGACGGACCTTACGGACGAGGTGGTGCGGCTGCTGGAGAGCACTGTCGGCACCGCCCACCTGGTCGTCCTGACCGGCGCCGCCCGTGATCCGCAGGGCGACGTGGTGATGTGCGACGTCGCCCGGGAGGCCGGCGACGAGCTGCTGGACCGGCTGCGCAAGCTGGGCCTGGACCGGGCCGGTTCGATCGCGGTCGAGAACATCGACCTGTCGCTCTCCCGGCGCGCCGACCGCGCGGAGGACGACGCACCGGGCGAGGGCGCCGACGCCGTCCTGTGGGAGTCGCTCACCGACGCCACCCACGAGGAGTCCACCCTCTCCGTCACCTACCTGGCGTTCCTGACGCTCGCCACGATGATCGCGGCCTGCGGCGTGGTGCTGGACAACGCGATCCTGATCGTCGGCGCGATGGCCGTCGGCCCGGAGTTCGGCCCGGTGGCCGGCATCTGCACGGCGCTGGTGCAGCGTGCCCCGCGGCTGGCCTGGCGCTCCCTGGTGGCGCTGGTCGTCGGCTTCGCGGTGGCGATGGTGGTGACGGTCGGGTTCGCCTTCTTCATGGACGCGGTGGGGCTCTTCGAGTCCGAGGCCCTGAAGGCGACCCGGCCCAACACCAACTTCATCTACCGGCCCGACTGGTTCTCGTTCGTCGTCGCCGTCCTCGCTGGTATCGCCGGTGTGCTCTCGCTGACCTCCTCCAAGTCCGGCGCCCTGGTCGGCGTGGCCATCTCGGTGACCACCGTCCCGGCCGCCGCCAACGCCGCGGTCGCCCTCAGCTACGGTCAGTTCGCCCAGGCCCGCGGCTCATCGGAGCAGCTGCTGCTCAACCTCGTGGGAATCGTGCTGGCCGGAGTGGCCACCCTGCTGGCCCAGAAGGCCCTGTGGTCCGGACAGCGACGCCGCCGCGGCGGCACGGCCGCGGCCAAGTGACCCGACGGGACGAACGGGGCCGCCGAGACCCAGGTGACGGCACGTCCTAAGAGGTCATCTGCGGAGCGGGGCAAACGGGGTCGACCCACCCCACCGGCCGCCCCGACACGTCCGTTCGTCGGACCGTCCGACATACTCGTGCCGCATGAACGAGGCATGGGAAGTACTCATTCTTATCGGCATGGTCCTGTTCATGGCCGCCATATTCGGGGGTTACATCTGGGCCTCGCGGTACGTGAAGAAAAGGGATGGCCAAAGCACCGAACAACGGGACGAGCTGCTCCAGTTGGTGGCGAGCCGGGGCTGGAGCCACACCGCTTGGGTTCCCGGCGGCGGAGACCGCTACTGCGGCGGGGAGCCGCTACCAGGACAGGGCACCAATATCCCCATAGCAGACCAAATCGTCGGTGAGTTCCGGGGTCGCGCCATCTGCTGCTTCGAGTACAACTCGCGCGGAACGGACGTGGACGGCCCGAACACGGTGCAGCGCTCCACGGTGTTCACCGTGGCGTCGGCGACGCCCGTACCTCGGATGGTCATTAAACGGCCGCGGGCGCTGGACAAGTGGAACGCGCGCGTGGGCGCCCTGTTCGGCGGCGGCAAGGTGATGGAGCTGGGCGTCCCCGAATTCGACGAGGCATTTCGAGTGATCGCCAACGACGAAGAGTTCGCACGCAATGTCCTGACCGGCTCTTTGGCGCAGTTCCTCATGTCCGACCCCCGCGCAAAGGAAGAGCCGCTCCGGTTCCAGGGAAACGATCTGATCACCTGGCATCGGGGGCGACTCCGGGCGGAACAGATCGAGCAGAAGCTGAACTATCTGTGCGACGTCCTGGACCACCAGCCGGCGCAGGCGTAACACGCAGCCCGAAGGACATGTGCCCACGTGTGAGCCCCTCGCTGATTCGGATCGCGAGGGGCTCACCCATGAGGGCCGAGACGCACCGGACTTACACCGCGTCAGGGCCCGCCGGGCGAATGGACCGGACAAACTCCTCGAAGTCGTCCGCGACCTGATCCAGCTGGGACTGCTTGGCCGTCAATGCCAGCTCGATCACCGCGTGTTCGGTCGGATTGTGCGCATCGTGCATGACCAGATAGACCTGGCTCTGGACCAGCTCCACGGGAAACCCGCGCAATGTGGTGGAGAGTCGCAGCGTCTGGGTCAACGCAGGAACCTCCGGGGAGCCCCCTTGAGCCTGCTTGACGACGCTCACGGCCGCCCCCTCGCGCAGCCGCTCGACCGACTCGTGCGCGAATGTCACCAGGTCGGCTTCATCCCGGATTTTACCGGCGATCGTGATATTCGCGGTGAACGTGTCCCGTGACTCGAGGTGGAGTGCGATGAAGGCCGCTCCGGGAGCACCCACCTCATCGGGGGGTGCAGACTGCCAGCCCTCCGGCAGCGAAAATTCGATCTTTACCGGCAGCGTGGTCGCCATCGTGGATCAACTCCTATCGTGCGAAATCCGAGGCCAGTGTCATCCGAAGGGGTTGATGGACTCCAACCCGTCACCCACTGCGTCGAGGCCGTCACCTACCGCGTCCCCTACGTCGCCGACCGTGTCCACGAACTTCTGTGGGTCGATTTCGGCCTGGAAGCCGACCTTGCCCCCGAGGCCGAGTCCGACGCCCACATCGGCGCCGATGACGAACTTTCCGTCCTTCATGCCGGCGTCCGCATGAGCAGCGGCTCCGACTCCGGCCCACCCTTCAGCGGTGGCACCGGCCCCGACACCGGCCACATCCGCGTGGGCACTCGCAGTTGCCTTGGCGCCCGCGAAAGCCTCGGCACCCGCGTGCACACCGTCCTTACCCACGGATGCGTTCGTCGCCGCTTCAGCCCCGACGAACCCCGTGGCATCCGCCTTGATCGCGGCGGGGCCGTACTCGACGCCGCCCTCCGCGGATGCCTGCGCCAGGTACGCCTTACCGCCGGCTGCGATCTGGGCTCTGCCGTCCGTGACCGACGCACCCACTGTGCCTTCCGCGCCGAGAAGTTTGAGGCCGGCCTTTCCGGACACCTTCCCGTCGTCTCCGAACTGTGACTCGCCTTCGGCCTCCTTCTCCCAAGCACTCACCTCCGCCTTCCGCTCCCACAGCTTGACCTCAGTGGCCCGGGGCTTCTTGGCATTGGGGTCCTCAGGGCCCGCCGCGCCGTAGTACTTCTTCCTGCTGTTCGGCCTGTCGGTCAGCGGGCTGGATTCGTAGAGTTCCCTGAGGCTGGCACTGGCCTTTCCCGATTCCTTTTGCTGTTCGGCGGTCTTGCCCGCCCTTTGCAGCCAGGACGGCGCGTCGGAAGCACCACCGGACGCGTCCTTGAGCTTCCCCGCCGCCGACTCGGCTTCGTCCCGCACATGCTGTCGCGCGGTCTTCAGAATCTGCTGGGCCTGGCTTTCATCGCCGCCGTCCCACAGCTCGATCGCCTCGCGCGCCTGCCCCTGCGCCGCGCTCAACGCCGAGGCGTACCCACTGACGGCCGCGGCCGCGTCGGACAGCGCATCGGAAGCGTAGAGCCAATTCTTCTTCTCACCGGAAAGTTTTTCGTAGAACCGGTCGCCGGCTTGACCGTTCCAGCCGGATATTCGTACGGCACCCAGCTCCCGTGCGACGGTCTCGAATTTTCCGGATTGTTTCTTCAACGCCTGCGCAACGCCCTCGACGTCCCCTGCGTTGCCAGGGATGAGCCCCTTGGGGTCTTTTGTTTCGCCCAGCTCTTCCGTCATGCCCGCCCCCGCTGTTACAGCCCCGAACCGTTCTCATGCTGACGCTGATTTATGTACTTGATGTTCTCGTCGATATGGGATTCGTTTTGCTCATAGGTGTCCGCTTGGCTTTTCAGCTTGTCCGACATGTCGCCTGCGCGGTCACCGAGAACGAGATAAGCCACTTCCCACGTCTCGCAAAAAGCCTCAAACTTATCGGCGAGAATCTTGTCGCCCTGATCGGACCCGTCAAAGTCATCATTCAGCGCTCCAAAATCTGCGCCCTTGGCCGGGTTAAGAGACTTCAGTACAGCCGAAGCGCCGGCCCTGATCTCTTCCGGATCGGCTTTGAAATCCTCGCGACTGACGGACACCCTCGAACCACCCCCGTGAACATGCGCAAATGACAGGCGAGTTGACACTGTCGTTCTGGCGAATCTATCACTATCTGTGGGCCCGTCAGATCACTGGGTCACTTCGGACCCTCCGTCCGCAACTCACCCCATAAATCCGGCTGGTTGCGCAGGTCGCCGTATCGGTGAATTGTCCGTTCGACGCCACGCTACAAAGCGGGCGGCTGCCGATTGGCCTCAAGTGGGCGTGGAAATCGCCGAGTTCGGGAAACTCCCTCTTCACGAGTACGCAGAACGTTTTCCCCGTACCTCCCCCGAAGTCTCTGGCAGTCTCCATATTTCCCTCACCGAATCTTCCGACGGTGCGCTCACGCTCATCGATATCGGAAATCGCGGGACGATACGGATTCAATGAGGGGCAACCAGGTAAAGGATCCCGAGCAGAGCAGTGACCGCGGTTTCTCCGCCTCCAGGAACCGAGGCGGCGTCACATCGCGCGGGCAGGGCCCCGGTGTGGAGATCCGCCATCGCTTCCACTGCATCCGCCCACCATCCCGCACCCGAATACGGTGCCCCACGCATCATGTGGCGTGGGTGGACGCGTAGTTGGTGATGCCCCCTGACAGCCCCTCAAGGCGCAGCCCGCCCGGTTCTCCCCCGACCCCCGATCCCCGCCCCCCCCCCGCATACGACAGCGGGCCCGCTCCCCCCGGACGAGGGGAGCGGGCCCGCTGCGGGCGTTCCAGGAGGCGCTATCCCAGCGCCGACTTCACGACATCCGCGAGCCGCTCGGCGACCGACCGTGCCTGCTCGATGTCGGCGGCCTCGACCATGACCCGGACCAGCGGCTCGGTGCCGGAGGAGCGCAGCAGCACCCGGCCGGTCGCACCCAGCTCCCGCTCCGCGTCGGTGACCGCGGCGGTCAGCGCGGCCGAGGTGGTCACCCGCGACTTGTCGACGTCGGGGACGTTGATGAGGATCTGCGGCAGCCGCTCCATGACGCCCGCCAGCTCGGCCAGGGACCGGCCGGTCGCGGCGACCCGGGCCGCCAGCATCAGACCTGTCAGGGTGCCGTCGCCGGTCGTGGCGTGGTCGAGCACGATGACGTGACCGGACTGCTCGCCGCCCAGCGCGTAGCCGCCCGCCTTCATCTCCTCCAGGACGTAGCGGTCGCCGACCGCCGTCCGGAGGAACTCGATGCCCTCGCGCTCCATGGCCAGCTTGAAGCCCAGGTTGGACATGACCGTGGCGACGACGGTGTTCTTGCGCAGCGCGCCGGACTCGCGCATGCCGAGGGCGAGGACGGCCAGGATCTGGTCGCCGTCGATCTCGTTGCCGTCCTGGTCGACGGCCAGGCAGCGGTCGGCGTCGCCGTCGTGCGCGACACCCAGGTCGGCGCCGTGCTCGACGACGGCCTCGCGCAGCAGCTGCAGATGGGTCGAGCCGCAGCCGTCGTTGATGTTCAGGCCGTCGGGGTCGGTGCCGATGGTGATGACGTCGGCACCGGCCCGGGCGAATGCCTCGGGCGAGACGCGGGAGGCCGCGCCGTGCGCACCGTCGATGACGATCTTCAGCCCGTCCAGGCGGTTGGGCAGGACCCCGACGAGGTGCGCGACGTAGTTGTCGAAGCCCTCGTCGTAGACGGTGACCCGGCCCACGCCGTCGCCGGTCGGCCGGTCCCACGGCTCACCCGTGCTGTGGCCGCGGTAGGTCTCCTCGATGCGGTCCTCCAGCTCGTCGGCGAGCTTGTGGCCGCCGCGGGCGAAGAACTTGATGCCGTTGTCGGGCATCGGGTTGTGGCTTGCGGAGAGCATCACGCCGAGGTCGGCGCCGAGCGCGCCGGTCAGATACGCGACCGCCGGGGTCGGGAGCACACCCACCCGCAGGACGTCGACACCGGCGCTGGCCAGGCCCGCGACGACCGCGGCCTCCAGGAACTCCCCGGACGCGCGTGGATCGCGCCCGACGACGGCCACCGGCCGGTGCCTTTCGAGCGCCGATCCGTCGCTCGCCCGTCCCCCTTGGCCTACTGGGCTGCGCCCTGGTGCCTCCTCGGCGAGTACATGCGCCGCAGCGACCGACAGGCCGAGCGCGAGCTCCGCTGTCAGATCGGCATTGGCGACACCGCGCACACCGTCCGTGCCGAAGAGTCGTCCCACTGGTGTCCTCCGAGTAGATGAGCTTGGACCAGAGACTGAAGTCCAGGTATACGCCCCTGGTCGTGGAAAGCCGAACGCCCCGGCTGCACGGAGTGTGCCACCGGGGCGTTCGCCAAGAGCTGCAAGCTGCAGCGAGCGCGGTTAGCGCTTGCTGTACTGCGGCGCCTTGCGGGCCTTCTTGAGGCCGGCCTTCTTGCGCTCGACCGCACGGTCGTCGCGCTTGAGGAAGCCGGCCTTCTTCAGCGGGGCGCGGTTGTTGTCCACGTCCGCCTCGTTCAGCGCACGGGCGACGCCCAGACGCAGCGCACCGGCCTGGCCGGAGATGCCGCCGCCGGAGATGCGGGCGACGACGTCGTAGCGGTTGTCGAGCTCGAGCACCTTGAAGGGCTCGTTGACTTCCTGCTGGTGCACCTTGTTGGGGAAGTAGCCCTCAAGGGTGCGACCGTTGATCTTCCACTGACCGGTGCCCGGAACGATCCGGACGCGGGCGATGGCGTTCTTGCGACGGCCCAGGCCGGCAGCCGGCTGGGGGTCGCCGAAGCGGGAGGCGAGGGACTCGGAGGTGTACTCCGACTCCACGACCTCGGTCTCGGTGGTGTATTCCTCGACGGCCACGTCTTCGTTCTCGACGACGGGGGTCTCGGGAGTGGTCTCGGCCACGATGCTCCTCAGATTCTTTTCGTCTTAGGGGGTGGCCGGACTTACTGCGCGACCTGGGTGATCTCGAACGGGACCGGCTGCTGAGCAGCGTGCGGGTGCTCGGCGCCCGCGTAGACCTTCAGCTTCGAGAGCATCTGGCGGCCGAGGGTGTTCTTGGGAAGCATGCCCTTGATGGCCTTCTCGACGGCCTTCTCGGGGTTCTTCTCGAGCAGCTCGTCGTAGCGGACGGAGCGCAGACCACCCGGGAAGCCGGAGTGGCGGTAGGCCATCTTCTGGCTCCGCTTGTTGCCGGAGAGGTGCACCTTGTCGGCGTTGACGATGATGACGAAGTCACCGGTGTCAACGTGCGGCGCGTACACCGGCTTGTGCTTGCCCCTCAGGAGGGACGCGGCCTGGGTGGCCAGACGGCCCAGGACAACGTCCTGCGCGTCAATGATGTGCCACTGGCGCTGAACATCGCCGGGCTTGGGGCTGAACGTACGCACGGTCGTAGCCTTCGCTTCTTCAGAGGTGGGGTCTCCCGTCGGTCCGAAGACCTCGGGGAAGGGTCCTGTACTGGTCACCACGGTCGATCACACCAGCATTGGCGGCACTACGGGTGACGCAACCCGATCGTCCGCCTCTGGGAATCGGCCCGGTGGACCGGCGTAAGGCCCCCTCACGTGAGATAGAGCAAGCCAATACGCATAACGAACTCGCAGAATACCGACCCGACCCCGTACGGGTCAAAACGCGTCCCGAACCGGCGTACGATCTTGACCCGTCTCCGCCAGGGTCACCGTCCGCACCACCCGCCGCCGCGCACAGGCCCGGGCGGTCACCGCGGCGAGCAGCCACAGCGTCGCCGCGTCCCGGAAGGCCCGCCGCTGGATCGCCTCCAGATACGGCCAGGCGAAGCCGGAGACCTGCGGCACCAGCGCCACCCAGAACCACACCGTACGCGGCACCGAGCCGGCCACCGCCACCGACGCCAGCAGCGGGAGCAGCACCACCAGCAGGTAGTGGTCGAAGGACGGCCGGGAGACCAGGAACGCCGCCAGCATCAGCATGGCCGCGGTCTCCACCGGCCGCCGCGGCCCGTGCTCCCCCCGCCGCCACCGCAGCCAGGCGCAGCCCACGCCCGCCGCGGCCACCACCGCGGCCGCCCCGTACGCGAGCGCCCCGGGCACGTCGAACCGCGTCAGGATCATGCCGAGAGAAGCGTCGAAGGGCCGGGCGAAGGCGTCCTGCCCGTGGAGCAGGAACGGCAGCGTCCGCGTGAAGAACATCCCCGGCCGCGGCATCATCAGCGCCGCGAGCACCGACGCCGCCACCGGCACCACGAGCGCCACCGCCAGCGCCCGCCACCGCCGCCCGAAGACGAACAGCAGCAACAGCGGCACCAGCATCGGCTTGACCGCCAGCGCGAGCCCGACCACCAGCCCGGCCGCCCCCCACCGCGCGCGCTGGACACACAGCAGCGCGAAGGGCAGCGCGACCACGGACGCCAGCGTCCAGTTCCCGATGTTCACCACATTGCGAAACGGCTCGAAGAACACCAGCCCGACGACGCCGAGCGCCGCGAGCCGGCTGCCCGCCGCCACCTTGAAGATCCGCAGCGACGCCCACCACCCCGCGAGCACCGCCGCCTGCCCCACCCCGATGACCAGCATCCGCAGCTGCCCCCGGGAGAGCAGCGCCTCGGGCACCGCCGCCAGCACCGCGCTGGGCAGGTACAGGAACCGCCTGTCGGTGTACGGCGCGCCGCCGTCCAGAAACGTCCGGGCGGCCCGCACCACGAAGTCGTTGTCCATCCCGACGTTCGGGCTGGTGCGGTACATCTGCGCACCCAGCACGGCCAGCAGGCCGAGCGCCACCGCACGCAGCACCCACGAAGCCGGGGCGAGCAGCCAGCCGACCGGCGGCTGACCGCCTCCCGCGACCTGCCCCGCCGCGCCCTCCGTGGCCAGTTCCGCGATTCCCTTGCCGCCAGAAATGCCCGCTTCGTCCGCAGTCATGCGGTCAGGCTATGAGCCGCCCGCTCAGCGCTTCCGCTCGACACGGCGCTCGTCCCACACCGGCTCCGGGGTCTCCCGCACCAGCCCGTCCTGCCCGAAGACCAGGAACCGGTCGAAGGAGCGCGCGAACCACCGGTCGTGCGTCACCGCCACCACCGTCCCGTCGTACGCCTCCAGCCCCTCCTGCAACGCCTCCGCCGACTCCAGGTCCAGGTTGTCGGTCGGCTCGTCCAGCAGCAGCGCCGTCGTACCGGACAGCTCCAGCAGCAGGATCTGGAAGCGCGCCTGCTGGCCGCCCGAGAGCTTCTCGAAGCGCTGCTCCGCCTGCTTCTCCAGCTCGTAGCGGCGCAGCGCCGACATCGCCTGGCCCTTGTTCTTGGCGTGCTCGGTCCAGAGGATGTCCAGCAGCGCGCGGCCCATCAGCTCCGGATGCGCGTGTGTCTGCGCGAAGTGCCCCGGGACGACGCGGGCGCCCAGCTTCCACTTCCCGGAGTGCGCCACGGGATTCTCCTGGTCGCCGGCCAGCAGCCGCAGGAAGTGCGACTTGCCCGAGCCGTTCGACCCCAGGACCGCGACCCGCTCGCCGTAGAAGATCTCCAGGTCGAAGGGCTTCATCAGGCCGGTCAGCTCCAGCCCCTCGCAGGTGATCGCCCGGACGCCGGTACGGCCGCCGTGCAGCCGCATCGTGATGTCCTGCTCGCGCGGCGGCTCCGGCGGCGGGCCGGCCTCCTCGAACTTCCGCAGCCGGGTCTGGGCCGCCGCATAGCGCGAGGCCAGCTCGTGGCTGACCGAGGCCGCCTGCCGTAGGGACAGCACCAGCTTCTTGAGCTGGGCGTGCTTCTCGTCCCACCGCCGCCGCAGCTCCTCGAAGCGCGCGAAGCGCTCCTTGCGCGCCGCGTGGTAGGTCGCGAAGCCGCCGCCGTGCACCCACACGTCGGAGCCCGCGGGCCCCGGCTCGACACTGACGATCTTCTCCGCGGAACGGGCCAGCAGCTCCCGGTCGTGCGAGACGAACAGCACCGTCTTACGGGTCTCGCGCAGCTGCTCCTCCAGCCACCGCTTGCCCGGCACGTCCAGATAGTTGTCCGGCTCGTCCAGCAGCAGCACCTCGTCGGTGCCCCGCAGCAGCGACTCCAGCACCAGCCGCTTCTGCTCGCCCCCGGACAGCGTCCGGACCTGCCGCCACTGCGCCTTCTCGTACGGCATGCCCAGCGCGGCCGTGGTGCAGATGTCCCAGACCGTCTCCGCCTCGTAGCCACGGGCCTCGGCCCAGTCGCTGAGCGCCTGCGCGTATGCCATCTGCGCGTCCTCGTCGTCCGAGGTCATGATCGCCAGCTCGGCGGCGTCCACCGCCGCGGCCGCCTCCCGGATCCGCGGCTGCGCTACGGACACCAGCAGATCGCGCACCGTCCGCTCGTCCCGCACCGACCCGACGAACTGCGGCATCACCCCCAGGCCGCCGCTGACCGTCACCGCCCCGCCGTGCGGCCGCAGCTCCCCCGCGATCAGCCGCAGCAGCGTCGTCTTCCCCGCGCCGTTGGCCCCCACCAACGCCACCGAGGCGCCCTCCCCCACCCGGAAGGACACATCCCCCAGCAGGACCCTCCCGTCCGGCAGGTAGTACTCCAGATGCCCGGCTTCAAGATGTCCCATGGGCTGGATTCTCACGGCCCGTCGCGCATTCCACCAATCGGTTTAGGATGCGCGGCATGAGCTTTGGGCAAGGGGGGCCGTTCGACGGCCCCGGGGGCACGACCCCGGACTGGGACGCACTCGCCGAAGAGAGCGAAGCACGCGCCCGCCGCAAGCGCTGGATGTACATCGGCGGTGGCGCGCTCGCGACGGTCGCGGTGGCCGGCATCGTGGCCGCCGCGGTCATGACCAGCGGAAGCGACCCGAAGGGCGGCAGCGCGTCGGCGCCGCCCTCGGCGTCCGGCCTGACCGAGGAACCGGACGACAAACCGTCCTTCCCGGATGTCTCCGTCCCGCCCCCGCCGAACCCTCGCGACTACATCTCCGACCCGGCGAAGGACAAGGCCCCTCTCACTCCCGCCACTCTCTTCCCGCAGAAGAAGATGATCGTGGGCGAGAACACCTACGCGCGCGCGAAGACCTCCTCCACCAAGGACTGCACAGCCGCCGCCCAGGGCGCCCTCGGCTCCCTGCTGTCCCACAACGGCTGCTCACAGCTGCTGCGTGCCACCTACTCCAAGGGCGGCATGGCTGTCACCGTCGGCATCGCGGTCTTCGACTCCCCGGCGAAGGCGGAGCGGGTCAAGAACCAGAGCAAGCCCAACCTCGCCCCGCTCGCCGGTGACGGCATCCCCGCGTCGTTCTGCCAGGGCACGAAATGCCTGATGAACACCAACGCCACCGGTCGCTACGCCTACTTCACGATCGCCGGCTTCACCAACGGCAAGCCCGTGACGGGCTCGGAGGCCCAGGCCCGCCGGATCGGCGGGGACGCCGCCGGGTACGCCTTCAACCAGATCACCCAGCGCGGCAAGGACCAGGCGACCCAGGCCGCCCGGGAGCAGGCGAAGGAAGCCCAGGAACGGGCCCAGAAGCAGTCCTGAACCGGGCCGGGCGCCGCCGCCCGAGCCGCCCCCCCCACGCGGGCGCCACCCTCCCGGTGGCACCCGCGGGCGCGGCGCCCCCGCCCGCCTCAGCAGCAGCCGCCCGCCCCCGGGGCGCTCCCCGCCGCACTGGGCAGGGTCCGCTTGTTGCGCGCCTCCAGATTGCGGGCCATCAGCAGCTCGTCGGCCGGATAGCCGACCTCCTCCAGCGTCAGCCCGTGCGGCCGCACCACATGCACCGCCGAGTCCCGCACCCCCGCGGCCAGCACCTTGCCCGCCCACTCCACCGGCCGGTGCCCGTCCCCGACGAACAGCAGCGCGCCGACCAGCGACCGCACCATGTTGTGGCAGAACGCGTCGGCCCGCACCGTCGCCGTGACGATCCCGTCCGCGCCGCGCTCCCAGCTCAGCGTCTGCAGCGTCCGGATCGTCGTCGCGCCCTCCCGGCGCTTGCAGTACGCCGCGAAGTCGTGCTCCCCCAGCAGCGCCTGCGACGCCGCGTTCATCGCGTCGACGTCCAGCTCCCAGTCGTGCCACAGCACGTGGCCGCGCAGCAGCGGGTCCACACCGCCCGGGTGATCGGTCACCCGGTAGGCATAGCGGCGCCAGATCGCCGAGAACCGCGCGTTGAAGCCGTACGGCGCCTCCACGGCACGCCACACCCGGACGTCCTTGGGCAGCCGCCCGGCCAGCCGGCGCAGCAGGCGGTCGCCGTGCTCGGCCCACACCGGCTCCGGCAGATCCACGTGCGCCACCTGCCCGCGCGCGTGCACCCCCGCATCGGTCCGTCCGGCGACCGTGAGCTCGTACGTCTCGTCCGACCGCGTCACCGTCCGCAGCGCGCTCTCCACCTCGCCCTGCACGGTGCGCCGCTCGCGCTGCTTCGCCCAGCCCGAGAAGTCCTTCCCGTCATAGGAAAGATCCAGCCGCACCCGTACGTACCCGGGCTCCACCTCATCGCTCACGCCGCGATCCTCTCAAAACCCACACCCTCGACAGACCTGCCCCCGGACATACGGAACGGGCCCGCTCCCCAGAGGGAACGGACCCGTCCGCGCACACAGACAGCCTCAGGCGTCCTTGGACTCCTCGGCCGGCGCCTCGTCGGCCTTGGCCTCGACGGCCTCGTCCTTCTTCAGCGCGTCTTCCTTGACCGCACGCTTGGTGGCGGCCTCGGCCTCACCGGTGGCCTGCTGGGCCACGGTCAGCGCCTCCACCAGCTCGATGACAGCCATGGGAGCGTTGTCGCCACGACGGTTACCGATCTTGGTGATACGGGTGTAGCCACCCGGGCGGTTCTCGAACCGCGGACCGACCTCGGTGAAGAGCGTGTGGACGACGCTCTTGTCGGAGATCAGCTGCATGACCTGACGGCGGTTGTGAAGGTCACCCTTCTTCGCCTTGGTCACCAGACGCTCGGCGTACGGGCGCAGACGACGGGCCTTGGCCTCGGTCGTGGTGATGCGACCGTGCTCGAAGAGAGCGGTGGCCAGGTTCCGCAGCATCAGACGCTCGTGCGCGGCGCTGCCGCCCAGACGGGCACCCTTGGCGGGCTTCGGCATGGTGTTTCTCCTTCATTGCTGCACCGGCCGTATCAGGTACCGGTGTCAGTTCCCACGAGGCGGCCGCCCCGCGGAAGATTCACACGGCGAAGGCCCGGGGAAGACCCCGGACCTTCGCCGGACAGGCTCAGTACTGCTCGGTCTCCACGAAACCGGCGTCCGCGTCGTCGTCGGCGCCGAAGGCGTCGGCGGCGGCGGTCGGGTCGAATCCGGGCGGGCTGTCCTTGAGCGCCAGGCCCATGCCGGCCAGCTTCGCCTTGACCTCGTCGATCGACTTCGCACCGAAGTTGCGGATGTCGAGCAGGTCCGCCTCGGAGCGGGCGACGAGCTCGCCCACCGAGTGGATGCCCTCACGCTTGAGGCAGTTGTACGAGCGGACCGTGAGCTCCAGCTCCTCGATCGGCAGCGCCAGATCGGCGGCCAGGGCGGCATCCGTGGGCGAGGGGCCCATGTCGATGCCCTCGGCGTCGATGTTGAGCTCGCGCGCCAGACCGAACAGCTCGACCAGGGTCTTACCGGCCGACGCCATGGCGTCACGCGGACGCATGGCCTGCTTGGTCTCGACGTCGACGATCAGCTTGTCGAAGTCGGTGCGCTGCTCGACACGGGTCGCCTCGACCTTGTACGTGACCTTGAGCACCGGCGAGTAGATGGAGTCGACCGGGATACGGCCGATCTCCTGGCCCACCTGCTTGTTCTGGACGGCGGAGACGTAGCCGCGACCGCGCTCGACGGTCAGCTCCATCTCCAGCTTGCCCTTGCCGTTGAGCGTGGCGAGGACCAGGTCCGGGTTGTGCACCTCGACACCGGCCGGGGGCGCGATGTCAGCAGCGGTGACCAGGCCGGGACCCTGCTTGCGCAGGTACATCA
Source organism: Streptomyces sp. Pv4-95 (assembly GCF_045782725.1). Taxonomy (NCBI): domain Bacteria; kingdom Bacillati; phylum Actinomycetota; class Actinomycetes; order Kitasatosporales; family Streptomycetaceae; genus Streptomyces; species Streptomyces sp. Pv4-95. Next base: position 4,619,441 of record NZ_CP127172.1, on the reverse strand, counting down.
CGACCGGCTCGTCGTGCTCCGAGGAGACGACCAGCTGCTTGATGTTGAGGATGAGGTCGGTGACGTCCTCCTTGACGCCCGGCACGGTGGTGAACTCGTGCAGGACACCGTCGATGCGGATGGACGTGACCGCCGCACCCGGGATCGAGGAGAGGAGCGTACGACGCAGGGAGTTACCGAGGGTGTAGCCGAAGCCCGGCTCCAGCGGCTCGATCACGAACCGGGAGCGGTATTCGTCGACGACCTCTTCGGTCAACGAGGGACGCTGAGCAATCAGCATGGTGTTCGATCCTTCAGTCGTGGACGCCCGCTATTTGACGTCCGCTGTACTTCAAAGGGTACGGGCGGTACGGCGCCAATGGCTCCGTACCGCCCGGACCATTGCGCTACTACTTGGAGTAGAGCTCAACGATCAGCTGCTCCTGCACCTGGGTGTCGATCACCTGGCGCTCGGGCATGCTGTGCACGAGAACCCGGAGGTTCGACGGGATCGCTTCCAGCCAGGCCGGAACCGTCCGGTCGCCGGCCTCGGCCTGCGCCACCGCGAACGGGGTCAGGTTCCGAGAGCCCTCGCGGACCTCGATGATGTCGTTCGCCGCCACACGAGCCGACGGAATGTCGGTCTTGCGGCCGTTCACGTTGATGTGTCCGTGACGGACCAGCTGACGCGCGTGGTCGCGGGACTTGGCGAAGCCGGCCCGGTAGACCACGTTGTCGAGACGAGTCTCAAGGATGCGCAGAAGGTTCTCACCGGTCTTGCCGGTCTTCTGGTTCGCTTCCTTGTAGTAGTTCACGAACTGCTTCTCAAGGACACCGTAGATACGGCTGCACTTCTGCTTCTCACGAAGCTGGAGCAGGTACTCGCTGTCCTTGGTGCGCCCGCGTCCGTGCTCACCCGGGGGGTAAGGACGAATCTCGATCGGGCACTTTGCGCTCTCACACTTGCTGCCCTTGAGGAACAGCTTCTGCTTCTCCCGACGGCAACGCTTGCAGTCGGCCCCGGTGTAACGCGCCATATTATTTTGTCTCCTACTTCAGCGGGTCAGACGCGGCGACGCTTGGGCGGCCGGCATCCGTTGTGCGGAGTGGGGGTGACGTCCTGGATCGAACCCACCTCGAGGCCGGTGGCCTGGAGGGAGCGGATCGCGGTCTCACGGCCGGAGCCGGGACCCTTGACGAAGACGTCAACCTTGCGCATGCCGTGCTCCTGCGCGCGGCGGGCGGCCGACTCGGCGGCCATCTGCGCGGCGAAGGGGGTGGACTTGCGCGAGCCCTTGAAGCCGACGTGGCCGGCAGAGGCCCAGGAAATCACGTTGCCCGTGGGGTCCGTGATCGAAACGATGGTGTTGTTGAACGTGCTCTTGATGTGAGCGTGCCCGTGGGCGACGTTCTTCTTCTCCTTGCGGCGCACCTTCTTGGCGCCGGCCGTACGGCCCTTCGGAGGCATTCATTACTCCCGTGGAGGTGGTCGGTCCTACTACTCGGACCGCGATGGCCTGCGGTGGTTCGGAGGTGACCCCCGGAACACCGCAGTGCGTCCGGTGAGGACTACTTCTTGCCCGGCTTCTTCTTGCCGGCGATCGCGCGACGCGGACCCTTGCGGGTACGGGCGTTCGTGCTGGTGCGCTGACCGTGCACGGGCAGACCGCGACGGTGACGCAGACCCTGGTAGCAGCCGATCTCGACCTTGCGGCGGATGTCGGCCTGAATCTCGCGACGGAGGTCACCCTCGGTCTTGAGGTTGTTGTCCACGTACTCGCGGATCTTGACCAGGTCTTCCTCGGCCAGGTCGCGGACCCGGGTGTCCGGGTTCACGCCGGTGGCGGCGAGGGTCTGCTGCGACAGCGTGCGCCCGATACCGAAGACGTAGGTGAGGGCGACCTCCACGCGCTTTTCGCGCGGGAGATCAACGCCTGCGAGGCGTGCCATTGATGTGGCTCCTGATGGCTATTCGGAGGTCTTCCGCAGCACCGTTCCCGTAAGACTCTGAAGAATTACGAGCCGGGTCCCCGGCCTCCGAGCCGGGGGTGTCGTCCCCACGCAAGGAATGCGGGGGTCGGGTGACTGCGTATGTACGTATGTGTTGCGTCGCGCGAAGTACTGCGAAATGCAGGTTGGTCGGCGTGCGTCAGCCCTGGCGCTGCTTGTGGCGCAGGTTGTCGCAGATGACCATGACCCGGCCGTGACGGCGGATCACCTTGCACTTGTCGCAGATCTTCTTGACGCTCGGCTTGACCTTCATGGGATGTGAGGTTCTCCGGGTCAGTGCCGTCACCCCACGGGAGCGGGGCGCCGACAAGATCTACTTGTAGCGGTAGACGATCCGGCCACGCGTGAGGTCGTAGGGAGAAAGCTCCACCACAACCCGGTCATCAGGAAGAATACGGATGTAGTGCATCCGCATCTTGCCGCTGATGTGCGCGAGGACCTTGTGACCGTTCTGGAGTTCTACCTTGAACATTGCGTTCGGCAGAGACTCGATCACGGTGCCCTCGATCTCGATGGCACCTTGCTTCTTGGCCACGCTTCGCCTTTCGAATCGGCTACCTTGATCGACTCTCCTGCGGGGGCCGCTTCGAGAAGCAGACACACGGATGCACGAGAGCCGACGCGTCAGTCTACGTCAGCGCTCTCGAAAAGACGAATCCACGATTATTGCCCACCAGCCGTGATCCTTAAGCGCAGCGGGCCCGCTCGGGCCCCTTATGCCTTGGCTGCGGGGTCCGGAGCGACGGTGATTCCGAGCTCCGCGAGCTTCGCCTTGCCGCCGTCCACGGCGGTCAGCACCAGCGGGCCGTCCTCGGTCAGCGCGACCGAGTGCTCCCAGTGCGAGGACCAGCTGCCGTCGTTCGTCTTGACCGTCCAGTCGTCGTCGAGGACGTGCGTCTTGGCGGTGCCGAGATTGACCATCGGCTCGATCGCGATGCAGAAACCGGGCACCAGCTTCGGGCCGCGGCCGCGCTTGCGGTCGACGTAGTTCAGCAGATGCGGGTCCATGTGCATCTGGGAGCCGATGCCGTGGCCGCCGTAGTCCTCGACGATGCCGTACTTACCGCCGGCCGGCCGCGGCTGGCGCCGGATGTAGCCCTCGATCGCCTTGGAGATGTCCACCAGCCGGTTGCCCTTGGCAACGGCGGCGATACCGGCCCACATCGACTCCTCGGTCACCCGGCTGAGCTCGACCAGCTCCGCCGAGTGACCGGATCCCACGAACGCGGTGTACGCGGCGTCGCCGTGCCAGCCGTCGATGATCGCGCCGCAGTCGATGGAGATGACGTCGCCGTCCTTCAGCACCGTCTCCGCGTCGGGGATGCCGTGGACCACCACGTCGTTCACCGACGTGCAGATCGTGGCGGGGAAGCCGCCGTAGCCGAGGAAGTTCGACTTCGCGCCGTGATCGGCGAGCACCTTGCGGGCCGCGTCGTCCAGGTCCTTGGTCGAGGCGCCGGGCACCGCGACCTCCCGCGTCGCCGCGTGAATGGCGGCGACCACCAGCCCCGCCTCACGCATCTTCGCGATCTGCTCCGGGGTCTTGATCTCCACCATGGCGCCTGACGCCTTCCTGAACCGACGATTACGACAACTGCGTTTCACGCGTGCCGACCGGCACCGCGCGGGCGCGCCCGCCCCCTCCATACGATACGGCCGCGACGCCCTTGCCGGGCATCGCGGCCGTATACGGAGCCTGTGCGGCGTGCTTACTCGCCGCGGCCCAGCGCCGTCATCGAGCGCTGGGTGACCTCTTCGACCTTGCCGAGGGCCGGGATCGTGACCACGAGGCCCTGGGCCTTGTAGTAGTCGATGATCGGCTCGGTCTCCGAGTGGTAGACCTCGAGGCGCTTGCGGACCGTGTCCTCGTGGTCGTCGTCACGCTGGTACAGCTCGCCACCGCACTCGTCGCAGACACCCTCGGCGGCCGGCTTCTTGTACTCGACGTGGAATACGTGCGCGGAGTTGCTGCGGCAGATGCGCCGTCCGGCGATCCTCTTCACGACCTCTTCCTCGGGCACCTCGAGATCGAGCACCGCGTCCAGCTTGATGCCGTTGCCCTTGAGGTAGACGTCGAGCGCCTCGGCCTGCTTGAGGTTGCGCGGGAACCCGTCCAGGAGGAATCCCTTGGCAGCGTCCGGCTGCTCCAGGCGGTCCTCGGCCATGCCGATCGTGACCTCGTCCGGTACCAGGTTTCCGGAGTCCATGAACGACTTCGCCTTGACCCCCAGGGGCGTGCCCTGGCTGATGTTGGCGCGGAAAAGGTCGCCCGTGGAGATGTGCGGGATCTCGAGGTTCTTGGCAAGGTACGCAGCCTGCGTACCCTTGCCGGCCCCCGGAGGTCCGACGAGGACGATTCGCATCAGCGGAGGAACCCTTCGTAGTTGCGCTGCTGGAGCTGGCTCTCGATCTGCTTAACGGTCTCCAGACCCACACCCACGATGATCAGGATGCTCGTCCCACCGAACGGGAAGTTCTGGTTCGCGTTGAAAAGCACCAACGCCACTGTTGGTACGAGCGCGATCAGCCCCAGGTACAGCGAGCCCGGCCACGTGATCCGGTTGAGCACGTAGCTGAGGTACTCGGCCGTCGGGCGACCAGCCCGGATGCCCGGGATGAAGCCACCATACTTCTTCATGTTGTCGGCAACTTCTTCGGGGTTGAAGGAGATGGCGACGTAGAAAAACGCGAAGAAGACGATCAGCAGGAAGTACGTAACGATGTAAACCGGGTGATTTCCCTTGGTGAAGTTGGTGGCGATCCAGGTCGCCCATGCCGCCTTCGACCCGCTGAACTGTGCAACGAGGGCTGGAATGTAGAGCAGCGATGACGCGAAGATGACGGGAATCACACCCGCCTGATTCACCTTGAGCGGGATGTAAGTGGACGTACCGCCGTAGGACCGGCGGCCGATCATCCGCTTCGCGTACTGCACCGGAATCCGCCGCTGGGCCTGCTCGACGAAGACCACCAGGGCGACCATCGCCAGCCCCACCGCGATGACCGCGAAGAACTCGATCCAACCGTCGGCCAGCTTGCCCTGGAGCTTGATCTGCCACAGCGCGCCCGGGAAACCGGCGGCGATCGAGATGAACATCAGGATCGACATGCCGTTGCCGATGCCGCGGTCGGTCACCATCTCGCCGAGCCACATGATCAGGGCCGTACCGGCGGTCATCGTGATGACCATCGTGATGGTGGTGAAGATCGATTCACTGGGAACGATTTCGCTGGCGACCGGGCAGTTCTGGAAGAGCGCACCGCTTCGGGCGGTGGCCACCAGGCCGGTGCCCTGCAGGATCGCGAGCGCCACGGTCAGATAGCGCGTGTACTGGGTGATTTTCGCCTGGCCGGTCTGCCCCTCCTTCTTGAGGGCCTCCAGACGGGGGATCACGACGGTCAGCAGCTGGAGGATGATGCTCGCCGTGATGTACGGCATGATCCCCAGCGCGAAGATCGTGATCTGAAGCAGCGCACCACCGCTGAACATGTTCACCAGGGCGAACAACCCGCTGTTGCCGCCGGCCTGCTTCATGCAGGTCTCGACGTTCGCGTAGTTCACCCCGGGGACCGGGACGTGCGCTCCGATCCGGTAGAGCACGATGATGCCCAATGTGAACAGCAGCTTCTTGCGCAGGTCGGGCGTCTTGAACGCTCGGGCGAACGCGGTGAGCACGGTGCCTCCTGCGACCCCCGCGTTAGCGCGGTAGGTGACGGTGTCAAGTATCGATAATTACTCATGGGACGTGCGCACGGGGGCTTCACCCGTGACACAGCGACCTGCCATACCTTACCGGCGCCAAGTACCCACCGGGGAACAGTCGACTGTAGCCGCGCCTCGCGACGTCCCGCACCCGAGCCTCTCCGGCGAGGCCAAGCCCTCGCCCCGATGGCCTGGCACACATCCACGCACACGGCATCCCAACGCACCGAACGTCTCCTCGTGAGCAGAGCTGCGATGCGATCAAGCTATTTCAGCGCACCCGAGACGTGCGTTCAAAGTGAGCGACTATGTTTTGTCGCCGCCCGGCCCCCTGAGCGCATCCTCTGCATTCGCCTTCCAGGCTTTCAAGTTTCGGCGTAGCTGAGTGAGCTCCCCCCGCCTCTCCTTGACCACCTTCTCTTCGTATGCAGACTGAATCGCGGCTGAAACCCCTAGGTAGTTCACCTGGTCCTTGCACCGCATATCGGCGACCGCAGTCCTCTTCTCCCTTTCGCTAGCCTCATCTCCACGCCAACGGTCATCGTTCACAGCAGTTTCCGGAATCTTGTAGATGTACCCCTTCTTGGACATGCACGAGGACCAAGAACGAATCATTTCCATATACTGATAGTTCTTCTTTGTGGAAAATATTGCGTCAAGCCGAATAATTCCGACTTGCGCACTACCCAATGAGGTTGGGCTGGACTTCTGGAGCTGCTTGAGTTGAACCCCGCCGCCTTCGATCTTCTTTGGGACCCTTGAGTTCTTTGTCAACTCGTCTGCCGTATCTGCAACACATCCTCCCTTAGGTACGGGTGAGCCTCGATACTCCTTGAGGCTCCCATCGAGAAGGTCGCGTTGCACCTTTGGCGCCTTCTCGTCCCAGCCGGATTCGCTCGCCGTAGCGCCTTCCTTCGGGTGGTTGTATCCGACCGCTTCAGCTTGCGCTATCGAAAACACGAGAAATTCTGGGTGCCTCGGGCCAGCCGATGACTTAGGGGTCGGCATCGGGTGACGGCTGTACCCCAATGCCTTCAGGCATCGGTTGGTAAGCAGCACCTCGGCTCGCTCCAGGGCTCGAGTAAGGGTCGGCGCAGGCAGATACGCGTCCAAGGGAGTGGCCACGGCTGTCGAGTCCAGCGCATCGGCAGGACGCGTCACGCCGACCTGGGGCCGTTGCGCAGGGCCCCCCGCTGAGCAACCGGTAATTGTGGTGACGCCGATCGAGAGGACAATCAAGAAACGCTTGCGCATTGATTCGCTTCCACATCCGCCGGAGCGGCCAGCCCTCATGAGGGCTGGCCGCTCCGGTAGGTCGCTTAGCAACCGTACTTCGAGTACGACGAGAAATCGTCGTTGTAGTTCGCGTAAGCGCCGAGGAGGTTACCGCCCCACCCCTTCGGGATGTCGAACTTCGAACCGTGCATGTCCTTGTCGGCAAAGAGGCTGTAGCCCTTACAGGACGTACCTGTGCCGGCCGTGTACGACGAAATATCATCGTTGAGGTTTCCGCCGGCGTTGTACCAGTTGTTATTGCCGTTCGCGAAGTTACTGTCCGGCGAACTGAGGTCGAAATAACCCTGGCTCTTGTGCCGGTCGAAGTTCCGGTACACGCAGAGCTCAGAGCTGGAGCACTTCCCATTCGCAGCACTTGCAGGCGCTGCAACACCCAGGGCGCCGATGGCCCCCGTGACCATCGCTACCGCCGTCACGCCGAGCATGCGAGTCTTTCGCACTTCAGATTCCTTTCTTCCTGATGAGGCGCACAAACGCCAGAATCAGACGAACAGGAAGAAGGCCTATTCGGATACCTAGCCTGCCTGGTCATGTGCAGGTAGACATACCCTCCCCCTAGAGATTCACCGTCAACTCATTTCATTACGACCAAGCTGACGACTTAATAAAGATAATGTTACCGGTTCGCACTGTCAACGGGATTACGGAACTCAGTAGAAAACCGGCCATTGAGGGCGGAAACTTTCCCAGGACGGGGGGGGCGGGACCTGAGACGGCTTACCCATATGTACATCTTGCCGACGAAACTACGCGCATTTCATTCTCTACAAAAAGACCGACCGGGGACGCCCTGTGCAAGGGCGTCCCCGGTCGGGATCGTTCACGTCGTCGAGACGTCTGAAGGACTCAGATGAGTTCGGTGACGGTGCCGCCGGCAGCGGCGATCTTCTCCTTGGCGGAGCCGGAGACGGCGTCAACCGTCACCTGCAGCGCCACGGAGACCTCGCCGGCGCCGAGCACCTTGACGAGCTCGTTCTTGCGAACAGCGCCCTTGGCGACCAGATCGGCCACCGTAACCTCGCCACCCTGGGGGTACAGCGCGGTCAGCTTCTCCAGGTTCACGACCTGGAACTGCTTGTGGGCGGGGTTCTTGAAGCCCTTGAGCTTCGGGAGACGCATGTGGAGGGGCATCTGCCCACCCTCGAAGCGCTCCGGAACCTGGTAACGGGCCTTCGTGCCCTTGGTACCACGACCAGCGGTCTTACCCTTGGACGCCTCACCACGACCCACACGGGTCTTGGCGGTCTTGGCGCCCGGGGCAGGACGGAGGTTGTGGACCTTCAGCGGGTTGTTCTCCGCCATGTCAGTCGACCTCCTCAACCGTCACGAGGTGGCGGACGGTGTGCACCATGCCGCGGAACTCGGGGCGGTCCTCCTTGACAACCGAGTCGTTCAGGCGCTTGAGCCCGAGCGAACGCAGGGTGTCGCGGTGGTTCTGCTTGCTACCGATGAAGGACTTCGTCTGCGTGATCTTGAGGTGCGCCATTACGCGGTCACCCCTGCACGCGCCCGCAGCAGAGCGGCGGGAGCAACGTCCTCCAGCGGCAGGCCACGACGGGCCGCGATCTCCTCGGGGCGCTGAAGGCCCTGAAGCGCGGTCACCGTGGCGTGCACGATGTTGATCGGGTTCGACGAGCCGAGCGACTTGCTCAGGACGTCGTGGATGCCCGCGCACTCCAGAACGGCGCGCACGGGGCCACCGGCGATCACACCGGTACCGGGGGAAGCCGGCTTGAGCAGGACAACGCCCGCAGCCTTCTCGCCCTGGATGGGGTGAGGGATGGTGCCCTGGATACGGGGGACCTTGAAGAAGTTCTTCTTGGCCTCTTCCACGCCCTTGGCGATGGCAGCCGGAACTTCCTTGGCCTTGCCGTAACCGACACCTACGGTGCCGTCACCGTCGCCCACCACGACCAGCGCGGTGAAGCTGAAACGGCGACCACCCTTGACAACCTTGGCGACACGGTTGATCGCGACAACGCGCTCAACGTATGCGGTCTTCTCGGCGGCAGCGCCACCGTCGCGACCCTTCCGGTCCCGCCGCTCGCCGCCACCGGCACCGCTCCCGCGGCGCTGGGGTCCAGCCATTGGATTTACCTCTCTCTGTTACGTCCGCTAGCTCCGGAACCGGGGCTTAGAACTTCAGCCCGGCTTCGCGGGCGGCGTCCGCCAGAGCGGCAATGCGCCCGGCGTACTGGTTGCCACCGCGGTCGAACACGACGGTCTCGACACCTGCGGCCTTGGCGCGCTCGGCGACCAGGGACCCGACCTGCTTGGCCTGGTCGCCCTTGCTGCCTTCGCCACCACGGATCGACGCGTCCAGGTGCGACGCCGACGCGAGCGTGTGGCCCGCGATGTCGTCGATGACCTGAGCGGTGATGCCGCGGTTGGAACGCGTCACGACGAGGCGCGGACGCGCCGGGGTACCCGCGATCCGCTTACGGATGCGGATGTGGCGCCGCTTGAGGGCGGCACCCTTACGGGCGTTGCCCTTGGCGATCTTCACACCGTATGCCATGGCTTACTTACCAGCCTTTCCGACCTTGCGGCGGATGACCTCGCCGGCGTACTTGACGCCCTTGGCCTTGTACGGGTCGGGCTTGCGGAGCTTGCGGATGTTGGCCGCAACCTCGCCCACCTTCTGCTTGTCGATGCCCTCGACGCTGAGCTTGGTCGGGGACTCGACCTTGAAGGAGATGCCTTCGGGTGCCTCGACGACGATGGGGTGGCTGTAGCCCAGCGCGAACTCCAGGTTGGAGCCCTTCGCCTGAACTCGGTAGCCGACACCGCTGATCTCAAGTGCCTTGCTGTAGCCCGTGGTCACGCCGGTGATCATGTTCGCCACCAGCGTGCGGGACAGGCCGTGCAGGGCCTTGTTCTGACGCTCGTCGTTCGGGCGGGTGACGGCGATGACGCCGTCTTCACCCTTGGCGACCTCGATGGGCGCGGCGACGGTGTGCTCAAGGGAACCCTTGGGGCCCTTGACCGACACCTTGCGGCCATCAATGGTGACGTCCACACCAGCGGGAACCTGGATGGGCAGCTTGCCAATACGCGACATTAGCTATTCCTCCGTTCCCTGGTTACCAGACGTAGGCGAGGACTTCCCCACCCACGCCCTTCTTGCTGGCCTGCTGGCCGGTCAGGAGACCGTGGGACGTGGAGATGATCGCCACGCCCAGGCCGCCGAGGACCTTCGGCAGGTTGGTGGACTTTGCGTAGACCCGCAGGCCCGGCTTCGAAATCCGCTTGATGCCGGCGATCGAGCGCTCGCGGTTCGGGCCGAACTTCAGGTCGAGAGTGAGGTTCTTGCCAACCTCGGCGTCCTCGACCTTCCAGCCGGTGATGTAGCCCTCCTGCTGGAGGATCTCCGCGATGTGCGACTTGATCTTGCTGTGCGGCATCACGACGGTGTCGTGGTATGCCGAGTTCGCGTTACGCAGACGGGTCAGCATGTCTGCGATGGGATCAGTCATGGTCATGAATTGGCCTTCGGCCTCTCTCGCCGGGGTTTCCTATGTGCGCCATCCCTCTCCCCGATCAGAGTCGGGACGGGTGCGGCGCGGGGACCTACGGCGTAGTAAGCGACGTTATGCGGGCGGTGCCCGCGGTCGGTCTCGGGCGGCGGGGCGCCCAACCCTTCTACCCTACGGGATAAAGGGCGGGGCACCTGCCGACCGATGCTTACCGAGAGCCTCTGGGTAAACCCGACTAGGGGTTTACCAGGAGCTCTTGGTCACGCCCGGCAGCTCGCCACGGTGAGCCATCTCACGAAGGCACACGCGGCACAGGCCGAACTTGCGGTAGACGGAGTGCGGCCGGCCGCAGCGCTGGCAACGCGTGTACGCGCGGACAGCAAACTTCGGCTTACGAGCCGCCTTAGCGATCAGAGCCTTCTTCGCCACGGTCAGTTCTCCTTGAACGGGAAGCCGAGGTGACGAAGCAGGGCACGGCCCTCATCGTCGTTGGACGCCGTGGTGACCACGGTGATGTCCATGCCCCGCGTCCGGTCGATCTTGTCCTGGTCGATCTCGTGGAACATGACCTGCTCCGTGAGACCGAAGGTGTAGTTGCCCCGACCGTCGAACTGCTTCGGGGACAGACCACGGAAGTCGCGGATGCGCGGCAGCGCGAGCGACAGCAGGCGGTCCAGGAACTCCCACATGCGGTCACCGCGGAGGGTGACGTGGGCACCGATCGGCTGGCCCTCGCGCAGCTTGAACTGCGCGATGGACTTACGGGCCTTGGTGACGGCCGGCTTCTGGCCGGTGATCGTGGTGAGGTCCTTGATGGCACCGTCGATCAGCTTGGAGTCGCGGGCGGCGTCGCCCACACCCATGTTGACCACGATCTTGGTCAGGCCGGGGATCTGCATGACGTTCTCGTACGAGAACTCGTCCTTCAGCTTCCCGGCGATTTCTTCGCGGTAGCGCTGCTTGAGGCGCGGCGCGTTGGTGGTGGCAGTCATCAGATGTCCTCACCGGTCCGCTTGGCAACGCGGATCTTGTTGCCGTCATCGTCGAACCGGAACCCGACGCGGGTGACAACCTTGTTGCCGTCCTTCTCCACAACCAGCTGAACGTTGCTGACGTGGATCGGGGCCTCGGTGGTGACGATGCCGCCGGTCTGCGAACCGCGGGCGGTCTGGCCGGCCTTGGTGTGCTTCTTGACCCGGTTGACACCCTCGACCAGGACACGGTCCTCGCGGGGGAAGGCCTGAATGACCTTGCCCTGCTTGCCCTTGTCCTTACCGGTGATGACCTGGACCAGGTCGCCCTTCTTGATCTTCATCGGTTACAGCACCTCCGGCGCGAGCGAGATGATCTTCATGAACTTCTTCTCGCGCAGCTCACGGCCCACCGGGCCGAAGATACGGGTGCCGCGGGGGTCGCCATCGTTCTTGAGGATGACGGCCGCGTTCTCGTCGAAGCGGATGTACGAGCCGTCGGGACGGCGGCGCTCCTTGACGGTGCGAACGATGACGGCCTTGACGACGTCACCCTTCTTCACGTTGCCACCGGGGATCGCGTCCTTCACGGTGGCGACAATGACGTCACCGATGCCCGCGTAGCGGCGACCCGAGCCACCGAGAACACGGATGGTGAGAATTTCCTTCGCACCCGTGTTGTCGGCGACCCGAAGTCGCGACTCCTGCTGGATCACGTCTATCTCCTGATCGTCTGCCGGTTCCCGGCAGGGACTTCGAACGAAGTCCCTGCCGAGCCTGGCGGAACTGACCTGAGCGGAAACGCTCAGGCTGAACTAACGGAAATTCCCTTGCGGGAACTGCCTACTTGGCCTTCTCGAGGATCTCGACGATGCGCCAGCGCTTGGTGGCGGACAGCGGCCGGGTCTCCATGAGGAGGACACGGTCGCCGACACCGGCAGCGTTCTGCTCGTCGTGCGCCTTGAGCTTGTTCGTACGGCGGATGACCTTGCCGTACAGCGCGTGCTTGACACGGTCCTCGACGGCGACGACGACGGTCTTGTCCATCTTGTCGCTGACGACGAGACCCTCACGGGTCTTGCGGAAGCCGCGGTCGTTGGTCTCAGTCACATTCTTCTCGCTCATCAGGCGCTCTCCACCGTCTCGATGCCCAGCTCGCGCTCGCGCATCAGGGTGTAGATCCGGGCGATGTCCTTACGGACGGACTTGAGCCGACCGTGGTTCTCGAGCTGTCCGGTCGCCGCCTGGAAGCGGAGGTTGAACAGCTCCTCCTTGGCCTCACGAAGCTTGCCGACGAGGTCCTCGTCATTCAGCTCGCGCAGCTCGGTCGCCTTGATACCGGCCGCCATCACGACTCACCTGCCTCGCGCCGCACGATGCGGCACTTCATCGGAAGCTTGTGGGCGGCGCGGGTCAGCGCCTCCTTGGCAACCTTTTCGTTCGGGAAGGACAGCTCGAACATCACCCGACCGGGCTTGACGTTCGCGACCCACCACTCGGGAGAACCCTTACCGGAACCCATGCGGGTTTCGGCCGGCTTCTTCGTGAGCGGGCGGTCCGGGTAAATGTTGATCCAGACCTTGCCGCCACGCTTGATGTGACGGGTCATCGCGATACGAGCGGACTCGATCTGACGGTTCGTCACGTAAGCCGGGGTCACGGCCTGAATGCCGTACTCACCGAAGGCCAGCTCGGTGCCACCCTTGGCCATGCCACTGCGCTTCGGGTGGTGCTGCTTGCGGTGCTTGACCCTGCGAGGGATCAGCATGTCGGTCAGGCCTCCGTTCCGGGGGTCTCCGCCGGAGCAGCGGCTGCGGCCTCGGCCTTGGGGGCCTCGGCTGCGGCGTTCTGCTGCTGCGGCTTGCGGCCACCGCGGCCGCCACGCTCGCCGCCACCGCCACGACGGGGACGGTCGCTGCCGCCGCCAGCGCCACCGCGAGCCGGGCGGTTACCCGCACGGGCGGCAGCGTTCTCGGCGCGAACCTCGGCGATGTTCTTGACGTCGCCCTTGTAGATCCAGACCTTCACACCGATACGGCCGAAGGTCGTCTTGGCCTCGAAGAAGCCGTAGTCGACGTTCGCACGGAGCGTGTGCAGGGGCACGCGGCCCTCGCGGTAGAACTCCGAGCGGGACATCTCGGCGCCGCCGAGACGGCCACCGCACTGGATCTTGATGCCCTTGGCGCCGGCCTTCATCGTCGACTGCATGCTCTTACGCATGGCGCGACGGAAGGAGACGCGGGAGGAGAGCTGCTCGGCGACGGCCTGGGCCACGAGCTGAGCATCGGTCTCGGGGTTCTTGACCTCGAGGATGTTCAGCTGGACCTGCTTGCCGGTCAGCTTCTCCAGTTCGCCGCGGATGCGGTCGGCCTCGGCGCCACGGCGGCCGATGACGATGCCCGGACGAGCGGTGTGGATGTCAACGCGGACGCGCTCACGGGTGCGCTCGATCTCCACCTTGGAGATACCGGCGCGCTCCATGCCCTTCGTCATCATGCGACGAATGGCGACGTCTTCCTTGACGTAGTCCTTGTACAGCTTGTCGGCGTACCAGCGCGACTTGAAGTCGGTGGTGATGCCGAGCCGGAACCCGTGCGGGTTAACCTTCTGGCCCATTACCGGGTTCCTTCCTTGCTGCTGACGACCACGGTGATGTGGCTGGTCCGCTTGCGGATCCGGTAGGCACGGCCCTGGGCACGCGGACGGAACCGCTTCAGGGTCGGGCCCTCGTCGACGTACGCCTCGGAAATGACGAGGCTGCCGGCGTCGGTGTGGTCGTAGTTGTGCGCAGCGTTGGCAATGGCGCTGTCCAGCACCTTGCCAACGGGCACGCTCGCGGCCTGCGGGGCGAAACGCAGGACCGCCTGAGCCTCCGTGGCATCCATGCCACGGATAAGGTCCACCACGCGGCGGGCCTTCATGGGCGTGACGCGGATGTACCGCGCCTGGGCCCTGGCTTCCATGGTTGTCCCTTCGGTGTCAGTCATAGTCTTCGCACTCCGCCGATCAACGACGCCGCGACTTGCGGTCGTCCTTCTCGTGGCCGCGGAAGGTGCGGGTCGGCGCAAACTCGCCGAGCTTGTGGCCGACCATCGACTCGGTGACGAACACCGGGACGTGCTTGCGGCCGTCGTGCACCGCGATCGTGTGGCCGAGCATGGCCGGGACGATCATGGAGCGGCGGGACCAGGTCTTGATGACGTTCTTGGTGCCGGCTTCGTTCTGGACATCCACCTTCTTGGTGAGGTGTCCGTCGACGAAGGGCCCCTTCTTGAGACTGCGCGGCATCTAAACCCGCTCCTAGCGCTTCTTGTTCGTCTTGCGGCGGCGGACGATGTACTTGTTGCTGGCCTTCTTCGGCGAGCGAGTACGACCCTCCTTCTTGCCCCAGGGCGAGACCGGGTGGCGACCACCGGAGGTCTTGCCCTCACCACCACCGTGCGGGTGGTCGACCGGGTTCATCACGACACCACGCACGGTCGGGCGGACGCCCTTCCAGCGCATACGGCCGGCCTTGCCCCAGTTGATGTTCGACTGCTCGGCGTTGCCGACCTCGCCAACAGTGGCGCGGCAGCGGACGTCGACCAGACGGATCTCGCCGGAGGGCATACGAAGGTGGGCCATGGTGCCCTCCTTCGCCAGCAGCTGCACGGAGGCACCCGCGGAGCGGGCGAACTTCGCGCCGCCACCGGGCCGCAGCTCGATGGCGTGGATGGTCGTACCCACGGGGATGTTGCGCAGCGACAGGTTGTTACCCGGCTTGATGTCGGCACCAGGGCCGTTTTCAATCCGGGCACCCTGGGCCAGGCCACGGGGCGCGATGATGTAGCGCTTCTCGCCGTCTGCGTAGTGCAGCAGCGCGATGCGCGCGGTGCGGTTCGGGTCGTACTCGATGTGCGCGACCTTGGCCGGCACGCCGTCCTTGTCGTGACGACGGAAGTCGATCACGCGGTAGGCGCGCTTGTGGCCACCGCCCTGGTGGCGAACGGTCACACGACCGGCGTTGTTACGGCCGCCCTTGCTGTGCAGAGGGCGGACCAGCGACTTCTCCGGCGTGGACCGCGTGATCTCGACAAAGTCGGCGACGCTGGAGCCACGACGGCCCGGGGTCGTCGGCTTGTACTTGCGGATACCCATTTCTCAGTCCTCGTCCGATTCCGGACGACTCGACCTCCGTCAGGAGGTCGGGCCGCCGAAGATGTCGATACGGTCGCCCTCGGCGAGGGTCACGATGGCGCGCTTGGTGTCCGCGCGCTTGCCGAAACCGGTCTTGGTGCGCTTGCGCTTACCCTGACGGTTGATCGTGTTGACCCCGGTGACCTTGACCGAGAAGACCGCCTCGACGGCCTGCTTGATCTGGGTCTTGTTCGAGCCCGGTGCGACGATGAACGTGTACTTGTTCTCGTCCAGCAGGGCGTAGCTCTTCTCCGAGACAACCGGCTTGACGAGAATGTCGCGCGGGTCCGAGAAGGTCTTGCTGGTGACGACGGCCTCACTCATCAGGCGTCGCTCCCTTCGGTCTCATCGTTCTGTCCAGCAGGCGCGCCGGACACGAAGGACTCGAAGGCGGCCTTGGTGAAGACCACGTCGTCGGAGACGAGCACGTCGTACGTGTTCAGCTGGCCCGGCTCCAGGATGTGAACCTGGGGCAGGTTGCGGGCGGACAGCCACGCGGCCTCGTCGCTGCGCTCGACGACCAGGAGCACGTTCTTGCGCTCGCTGACCTTGCCGAGGAGGTCCTTGGCGGACTTGGTGGAGATCGCGCCCTCGACCACGCCGGAAACGACGTGGATGCGGCTGTTGCGGGCCCGGTCGGTGAGGGCACCGCGCAGGGCGGCAACCTTCATCTTCTTGGGCGTCCGCTGCGAGTAGTCACGCGGCACGGGGCCGTGGACGACGCCACCGCCGGCGAACTGCGGCGCACGGGTCGAGCCCTGGCGCGCACGGCCGGTGCCCTTCTGGCGGTACGGCTTGCGCCCACCGCCGCGGACCTCGGCGCGAGTCTTGGTCTTGTGCGTGCCCTGACGGGCAGCGGCCAGCTGGGCGACAACGACCTGGTGGATCAGCGGAATGCTGACCTTGGCGTCGAAGATCTCCGTGGGGAGTTCGACGGTCCCGGCCTTGTCGCCTACCGGCGAAAGGATGTCAATGGTGCTCATCGTTACCTCAGGCCCCCTTGGCCGCGGTACGGACCAGGACGAGGCCGCCGTTCGGACCAGGAACTGCGCCCTTGATGAGCAGCAGACCCTTCTCCGCGTCAACGGCATGGACGGTCAGGTTCTGGGTGGTGACCCGCTCATTGCCCATACGGCCGGCCATCCGCATGCCCTTGAACACGCGGCCCGGGGTGGCACAGCCACCGATGGAGCCAGGCTTACGGTGCACGCGGTGGGCACCGTGGGAGGCCTTACCGCCGGCGAAGCCGTGACGCTTCATGACACCGGCGAAGCCCTTGCCCTTGCTCTTGCCGGTCACGTCCACCTTGACGCCGGACTCGAAGGTCTCGGCGTTCACTTCCTGGCCGAGGGTGTACTCGCCGGCATCGGCGGTACGGACCTCGACGAGGTGGCGGCGGGGAGTGACGTCGGCCTTGGCGAAGTGGCCCTTGAGGGGCTTGTTCACCTTGCGCGGGTCGATCTCGCCGAAGGCGATCTGGACGGAGTCGTAGCCGTCCTGGTCATTGGTGCGCACCTGGGTAACGACGCAGGGGCCGGCCTTCACCACGGTCACCGGGACGACACGGTTGTTCTCGTCCCAGACCTGGGTCATGCCGAGCTTCTCGCCCAGGATGCCCTTGATCTGCTTAGCCATCTGTTCCGCGCCTCTCAGAGCTTGATCTCGATGTCAACGCCGGCCGGAAGGTCCAGGCGCATCAGCGAGTCAACGGTCTTGGGCGTCGGGTCGAGGATGTCGATCAAGCGCTTGTGCGTGCGCATCTCGAAGTGCTCGCGCGCGTCCTTGTACTTGTGCGGCGACTTGATGACGCAGTACACGTTCTTTTCAGTGGGCAGCGGCACCGGGCCTGCGACCGACGCACCAGTGCGGGTCACCGTCTCGACGATCTTCTTCGCCGAGGAGTCGATGACCTCGTGGTCGTAGGCCTTGAGCCGGATGCGGATCTTCTGTCCCGCCATGGCTACTCAGTAGTCCTGTCTCTCGTAACGCTCTGGGACCCGGTACGTTTCCGTTCCACCTCCGACCCACGCGGTCGGGCGTGTCGCATCCCTTCCCGCGTTTCTCCACAAGGGAGATCCTTCGAGAAGGAGAAGAGGGGGTGAAACACCCACCGGGCGCCTGGCTGGTACCCCGCTGACACTTCCCGGAAGATTCCCGTATTTCCGCCCCTGATAAGGGACGACGAATACCTGGGACTCGCTTCCGGTCCTCCCGGCGGGAGGCGCGCAGCATCGGCACTCAACCGAGCAACCTGGCTAGTGTGCCATACGGGCTACCACACCCGCCAATCGGGCCGAACACACTACCCGAGTCCGACGACGGTCAACCCCCGCGTGCACGCCGAGCGGGCAAAGATCACCGGATCCGCGCGACGAATCCGGCCCCGTTGACAGAGCCGGGGCGGCGGCCACACGGCCACAGCCGCTCCCGGCGCCTCTACCACGGCAGCCGCCCTCGAACCAACCCGGCGCCGCCTCTCCCCCGCTAAGCGCGCGCCACCGCTCCCGGCCCCCGCACCGCACCACTTCCCGGCGCCGGCTCCGACGCGTCCGATCCGAGCCCCACGATGCGGTTCTCCGCGTCGACGTGCACCACCCGCGGCCGCAGCGCCCGCGCCTCCGCGTCGTCCACCTGTGCGTAGCTGATGAGGATCACGAGATCGCCGGGGTGGACCAGGTGGGCCGCGGCGCCGTTGATGCCCAGGACGCCCGAGCCGCGCTCGCCCTCGATGATGTACGTCTCCAGGCGCGCGCCATTGGTGATGTCGACGATGTGGACCAGCTCGCCCGGCAGCAGGTCGGCGGCGTCCAGCAGATCGGCGTCGACGGTGACCGAGCCGACGTAGTGCAGATCGGCCTGGGTCACGGTGGCACGGTGGATCTTGGACTTGAACATGGTGCGCAGCACGGCGTCACTCCTGGGAAAAAGGGTCGCGCCTCCGCGAGGGAGTACGCGCCGACCCGCCCATGGTCGGCGACCCCGGCCCCCCTGACAAGCCCCGTTCCCGGCCGCGGACAGCGGAAAGCGCCCGCACGACAGAAGTCGTACGGGCGCTTTCCCGAGCCGAGGCTCGAACGCTCCGGGGAGCTACCGGGTTACCCCGATCAACAATTACTTGTTGATCTTGGTGACCTGGCCGGCGCCGACGGTCCGGCCACCCTCACGGATGGCGAACTTCAGGCCCTCTTCCATGGCGACGGGCTGGATGAGCTCGACGCTCATCTCGGTGTTGTCGCCCGGCATGACCATCTCGGTGCCCTCGGGGAGGGTCACGACGCCGGTCACGTCGGTGGTACGGAAGTAGAACTGCGGGCGGTAGTTGTTGAAGAAGGGGGTGTGACGGCCACCCTCGTCCTTCGACAGGATGTACGCCTGGGCCTCGAAGGAGGTGTGGGGCGTAACCGAACCCGGCTTGATGATGACCTGGCCGCGCTCGACGTCCTCGCGCTTGATACCGCGAAGCAGCAGACCGACGTTCTCACCGGCCTGGCCCTCGTCGAGGAGCTTCCGGAACATCTCGATGCCGGTGACCGTGGTGGTGGTCTTCTCGGTCTTGATGCCGATGATGTCGACGGTCTCGTTGACCTTGAGGACACCACGCTCGATACGACCGGTGACAACGGTGCCACGGCCGGTGATCGTGAAGACGTCCTCGATCGGCATCAGGAACGGCTTGTCGACGTCGCGCTCGGGCTGCGGGATCGACTCGTCGACGGCGTTCATGAGGTTCAGGACCGACTGGCCCCACTCCTTGTCGCCCTCGAGCGCCTTGAGCGCCGAGACCTTGACGACCGGAACGTCGTCGCCCGGGAACTCGTACTCGGAGAGGAGCTCACGGACCTCGAGCTCGACGAGCTCCAGGATCTCCTCGTCGTCCACCATGTCGGCCTTGTTCAGCGCGACAACGATGTACGGAACGCCGACCTGGCGGGCCAGGAGCACGTGCTCCTTGGTCTGCGGCATCGGGCCGTCGGTGGCGGCGACCACGAGGATGGCGCCATCCATCTGCGCCGCACCCGTGATCATGTTCTTGATGTAGTCCGCGTGACCGGGGCAGTCGACGTGGGCGTAGTGACGGTTCTCCGTCTGGTACTCGACGTGCGCGATCGAAATCGTGATACCGCGCTGGCGCTCCTCAGGAGCCTTGTCGATCTGGTCGAAGGCCGAGGCCTCGTTCAGGTCCGGGTACGCGTCGTGCAGCACCTTGGTAATGGCGGCCGTGAGGGTCGTCTTACCGTGGTCAATGTGACCGATGGTGCCGATGTTGACGTGCGGCTTAGTCCGCTCGAACTTCGCCTTCGCCACTGGTTCCTCCTGGAGTGGTTCTGTACGCCTTACTCATCGGCGCCAGGTGATCTTTGCTGGGATGCCGGCTGCCGGGGTATTCCTCACGGGTTGCGGGGTCTACCCCGGCAGACGGTGTCAAGCCTAAAGCGTGTTCCGACTATCGGGAGACGGAGCTATTCGCCCTTGGCCTTCGCGATGATCTCCTCGGCGACGTTCCGGGGAACCTCGGCGTAGGAGTCGAACTGCATCGAGTAGCTTGCGCGACCCGACGTCTTGCTGCGGAGGTCGCCGACGTAGCCGAACATCTCCGAGAGGGGAACCAGGCCCGTGACGAGCTTGGCGCCGCTGCGCTCCTCCATGGACTGAATCTGTCCACGGCGGGAGTTGATGTCGCCGATCACGTCGCCCATGTAGTCCTCGGGCGTGGTGACCTCGACCTTCATCATCGGCTCGAGCAGGGCCGGGGAGGCCTTGCGCGCGGCCTCCTTGAAGGCCATCGAACCGGCGATCTTGAACGCCATCTCGGAGGAGTCGACCTCGTGGTACGCACCGTCGAGGAGCGTGACCTTGACGCCGGTCAGCGGGTAGCCGGCGAGAACACCGAACTCCATGGCCTCCTGGCAGCCCGCGTCCACGGACGGGATGTACTCCCGCGGGATACGGCCACCGGTGACCTTGTTCTCGAACTCGTACCCGTCGCCCTCGAGCGGCGCGATCGCGATCTGCACCTTGGCGAACTGGCCGGAACCACCAGTCTGCTTCTTGTGCGTGTAGTCGAGACGCTCGACCGGCTTGCGCAGGGTCTCGCGGTACGCGACCTGCGGCTTGCCGACGTTGGCCTCGACCCGGAACTCACGGCGCATACGGTCGACCAGCACGTCGAGGTGCAGCTCGCCCATACCCGCGATGATGGTCTGGCCGGTCTCGTCGTCGGTGTGGACCTGGAACGACGGGTCCTCTTCGGCGAGGCGCTGGATGGCGACACCCAGCTTCTCCTGGTCGCCCTTGGACTTGGGCTCAATGGCGACCTGGATGACCGGGGCCGGGAACTCCATCGACTCAAGGATCACCGGGCTGCCCGAGTCGGACAGGGTCTCACCGGTGGTGGTCTGCTTCAGACCCATGACGGCGACGATGTCACCGGCACCCACCGACTCGATCTCCTCACGCTTGTTCGCGTGCATCCGGTAGATCTTGCCGATGCGCTCCTTCTTGCCCTTCACGGAGTTCAGCACCTGGGTGCCTGCCTCCATGCGGCCGGAGTACACACGGATGAACGTGAGCTTGCCGAGGTGCGGGTCGCTCGCGATCTTGAAGGCCAGGCCGGAGAAGGGGGCGTCGTCGGAGGGCTCACGCTTGAGCACCTCGTCGGAGTCCTTCACGGAGTGGCCCTCGACGGCGCCGATGTCCAGCGGCGACGGGAGGTAGCGCACGACCGCGTCGAGCAGGGGCTGAACGCCCTTGTTCTTGAAGGCCGTACCGCAGAACACCGGGGTGACCGTGACGGAACCCTCGGCGCCGGTGGAGGCGATGGTGATGCGACGGATCGCCGCGTACAGCTGCTCCTCGGAGGGCTCCTTGCCCTCCAGGTACAGCTCCATCATCTCCTCGTCGTTCTCGGCGACGGCCTCGAGCAGCTTGCCGCGCCACTCGTCGGCCGCCTCGGCGTGCGAGGCCGGGATGTCGACGGTGTCGTACATCTCGCCCTTGGCAGCCTCGGCCGACCAGACCAGGGCCTTCATGCGGACGAGGTCGACGACACCCTTGAAGTCCATCTCGGTGCCGATCGGGAGCTGCATGACCAGCGGCACCGCGCCGAGGCGGTCCACGATCATGTCCACGCAGCGGTGGAACTCGGCACCCGTACGGTCGAGCTTGTTGACGAAGCAGATGCGCGGCACGCCGTAGCGGTCCGCCTGACGCCAAACGGTCTCGGACTGGGGCTCGACACCGGCGACACCGTCGAACACCGTCACCGCACCGTCCAGGACGCGCAGCGAGCGCTCCACCTCGACCGTGAAGTCGACGTGGCCCGGGGTGTCGATGATGTTGATGGTGTTGTCGACGTCGTTCAGCGGCCAGTGGCAGGTCGTCGCGGCAGACGTGATGGTGATGCCGCGCTCCTGCTCCTGCTCCATCCAGTCCATCGTGGCAGCGCCGTCGTGGACCTCACCGATCTTGTAAGAGACACCGGTGTAGAACAGGATCCGCTCGGTGGTGGTCGTCTTGCCCGCGTCGATGTGGGCCATGATCCCGATGTTGCGGACCGTGGCCAGGTCAAGCGAAGTGGTGGCCATATCGGCTCAATCTTCTCTCGGTCTCGATGTGGGTTGCGACTACCAGCGGTAGTGCGCGAAGGCCTTGTTGGACTCGGCCATCTTGTGCGTGTCCTCACGCTTCTTGACCGAAGCACCGAGGCCGTTGGAGGCGTCGAGGAGCTCGTTCATGAGGCGCTCGGTCATGGTCTTCTCGCGACGGGCGCGGGAGTAACCCACGAGCCAGCGGAGCGAGAGCGTGCCGGCACGGCCGGGCTTGACCTCGACCGGGACCTGGTAGGTCGCGCCACCGACACGGCGGGACTTGACCTCAAGGGTCGGCTTGATGTTCTCGAGCGCGCGCTTGAGCGTGATGACCGGGTCGTTACCGGTCTTCTCGCGCAGACCCTCCATGGCGCCGTAAACGATGCGCTCAGCGGTGGAGCGCTTGCCGTTCAGCAGAACCTTGTTGATGAGGGAGGTCACCAGAGGAGAGCCGTAGACCGGGTCGATGATGACCGGGCGCTTCGGGGCGGGGCCCTTACGAGGCATTCTTACTTCTCCTTCTTGGCGCCGTAGCGGCTGCGAGCCTGCTTGCGGTTCTTGACGCCCTGCGTGTCGAGGGAGCCGCGGATGATCTTGTACCGAACACCCGGCAGGTCCTTCACACGGCCGCCACGCACGAGCACGATCGAGTGCTCCTGGAGGTTGTGGCCCTCACCCGGAATGTAAGCGGTGACCTCGATCCCGCTGGTCAGACGCACACGCGCGACCTTACGCAGGGCCGAGTTCGGCTTCTTCGGGGTGGTCGTGAAAACACGCGTGCAGACGCCACGGCGCTGGGGGGAACCCTCGAGCGCGGGCGTCTTGTTCTTCTCGACCTTGTCCTGCCGGCCCTTTCGGACCAGCTGCTGGATCGTAGGCACCGTTTCTCCGGTTTCTGTGTGCCAGTCTCGGTAAAGCTAACCTGGAACATTCCCGACCCACGCGGTCGGGTGTGTCGAACACTGCAGACCAACCCCCCGCTGGAACGAGGGAGGCGACAGATTGCGGTGTCAAAACCCGGCTGCCGTGCTCGGTGCGCTCCCGGCCGTAGCTGGGGAAGAATGCGCGCGCGGCAGCCCAGGGACACCCCAGGCACAAGGTCAGAGCGTACCTACCGCATGGGCTGCGGTCAAAACAAATGCACACGCGAAGGACACGCCGGACTCCTCACGGCGTTGCGGCCACCGTAGTGGGATGAACGGCGGTACGGAAGAAGGCGCCACACTCCCGCAACATCCCCGGCCACCGGGCGCCCCACGCCCCGCGCCCGCCGTCAGTTGACAGCGGCGAGCAGGATGAACACCAGGAAGAACAGCGCCCAGGCGCCGATCCCCAGCCAGCCGAGCACCAGCCCGGCGATCGCCTGGCCGTCCCCGCGCTCCCCGGTCCTGCGGATCTCGGCGCGCGCCTTGTGCCCCAGGATCACTGCCGGGATCGACGTCAGGCCCCACGTCACCGGCGCCATGATCCCGCAGACCAGCGCCCCCGTGGCCGAGCCGTTCGTCTGCACCGGCATCGGCATCTGCATGGGCATCGGCATGAACGTCGCCGGCAGCGGCCGCGGCTGGAACTGCGCCTGCGGCACCGGCCCCTGCGGCAGATCCGCGACCAGCATCTGCAGCTCGGAGTGGGTCTGCGCCTGATAGGCGCGGGTGATCCGCTGCTCGTACTCCGCCTGCCCGAGCCGGCCCTCGGCGAAGCCCGCCTTCAGCACATCGACCGCACGTTCACGATCGGCATGCGAGGCACGCATGGCCGGCACCTGATTCGACGGCTGGACGGGCTGGCCACCCTGCCACGGCTGGAATGCCATTTCGCGAACCTCCCCCCGCTCGACAGTTCTCCCCATCTTCTCATCAGAGACGCAGCAATGGGAGGACAAGTTCCCGCGGATGGACGGGTGGTGCGGGTATGCCTGGGCCGCGGACGGGCGGCGGCCGTCCGTGGGCGGCCCGCGCTGGGCGCCCACGCCAATACCACCCGTACGGGGATCGCGCGACGTCCTTGCCCTCCTCGAACGCCGCAGGGCGGCCACCCCATCGGGGTGACCGCCCTGCGTACAGCGCGTTCCGGGAGGTGTCCCGGTCCGGGCTTACTGGTTGTACGGACCGTAGTCGTAGTCCTCCAGCGGGACCGCCTGGCCGGAGCCGGTGCCGAAGGGCGAGTAGTCGATGTCGTCGTAACCGACGGCCGAGTACATCGCGGCCTTGGCTTCCTCGGTGGGCTCGACCCGGATGTTGCGGTAGCGGGACAGGCCCGTACCGGCCGGGATGAGCTTACCGATGATGACGTTCTCCTTGAGGCCGATGAGGCTGTCCGACTTGGCGTTGATCGCCGCGTCGGTCAGAACCCTCGTCGTCTCCTGGAAGGACGCCGCCGACAGCCAGGACTCGGTGGCCAGCGAAGCCTTGGTGATACCCATCAGCTGCGGACGGCCGGAGGCCGGGTGGCCGCCTTCCGCCACGACGCGACGGTTCTCGCCCTCGAACTTCGTGCGCTCCACCAGCTCGCCCGGCAGCAGCTCCGCGTCGCCGGACTCGATGATCGTCACACGGCGCAGCATCTGCCGGATGATGATCTCGATGTGCTTGTCGTGGATCGCCACGCCCTGGCTGTTGTAGACCTTCTGGACCTCGCCGACCAGGTGGACCTGGACGGCACGCTGGCCGAGGATCCGCAGCACGTCGTGCGGGTTGATGGCACCCACGGTCAGCGGCTGACCGACCTGGACGTGGTCGCCCTCGCCCACCAGCAGACGGGCACGCTTGGAGACGCCGTAGGCGGTCTCGTCGCTGCCGTCGTCGGGGGTGACGACAACCTTCTTGGTCTTCTCGGTCTCCTCGATCCGGACGCGGCCGGCCGCCTCCGAGATCGGGGCGACGCCCTTGGGCGTACGGGCCTCGAAGAGCTCGACGACACGCGGCAGACCCAGGGTGATGTCGTCACCCGCCACACCACCGGTGTGGAAGGTACGCATCGTCAGCTGGGTGCCGGGCTCACCGATGGACTGGGCGGCGATGATGCCGACCGCCTCACCGATGTCGACGAGCTTGCCGGTGGCCAGCGAGCGGCCGTAGCAGAAGGCACAGGTGCCGACCGCGGACTCACAGGTCAGGACCGAGCGGGTCTTGACCTCCTCGACGCCGTGCGCGACCAGCTGGTCGATGAGCACGTCACCGAGGTCGACGTTCGCCGGGCCGACGACCTTGCCGTCGATGACGACGTCCTCGGACAGCATCCGCGCGTACACGCTGGACTCGACGTCGTCCGCCTTGCGCAGGACACCGTCGGCGCCCTTCGTGGCGATCCGCAGCTTGAGGCCACGCTCCGTGCCGCAGTCCTCCTCGCGAATGATGACGTCCTGGGAGACGTCGACCAGACGACGGGTGAGGTAGCCGGAGTCGGCGGTACGCAGGGCGGTGTCCGCCAGACCCTTACGGGCACCGTGGGTGGAGATGAAGTACTCCAGCACGGAGAGACCCTCACGGAACGACGCCTTGATGGGTCGCGGGATGGTCTCGTTCTTGGCGTTGGACACCAGACCACGCATACCCGCGATCTGACGCATCTGCATCATGTTTCCGCGAGCACCGGAGTCCACCATCATGAAGATGGGGTTGGTCTTCGGGAAGTTCTCATTCATCGCCTCGGCAACCTCGTTGGTCGCCTTGGTCCAGATGTTGATGAGCTCCTGCGTGCGCTCGTCCTTGGTGATCAGACCGCGCTCGTACTGCTTCTGGACCTTCTCGTCCTGGTCCTCGTAGCCCTTGACGATGGCCTTCTTGGCCTCGGGGACGACGATGTCCGAAACGGCGACGGTGACGCCGGAACGGGTGGCCCAGTGGAAGCCGGCCGCCTTCAGGTTGTCGAGCGTCGCCGCCACGATGACCTTGGGGTAGCGCTCGGCCAGGTCGTTGACGATCGCGGAGAGCTGCTTCTTGCCCACCGAGTAGTCGACGAACGGGTAGTCCTCGGGCAGCAGCTCGTTGAAGAGCGCGCGGCCCAGGGTCGTACGCAGCCGGAAGCTGTCGCCCTGCTGCCACTCCGGCTCGCCCTCTTCCGGAACCGGCGGGGTCCAGCCACGCGGCGGGACGGTGCCGATCGGGAAGCGGATGTCGACCTTCGCCTGGAGCGAGAGCTCCTTGGCGTCGAACGCCATGATCGCCTCGGCGGTCGAGCCGAACGCCCGGCCCTCGCCGATGACCTTGCGCTCCTCTTCATCCGTGGTGAGGAAGAAGAGGCCGAGCACCATGTCCTGGGTGGGCATGGTGACCGGACGGCCGTCAGCCGGCTTGAGAATGTTGTTCGAGGACAGCATCAGGATGCGGGCCTCGGCCTGGGCCTCCGCGGACAGCGGGAGGTGGACGGCCATCTGGTCACCGTCGAAGTCCGCGTTGAACGCGGTGCAGACGAGCGGGTGAATCTGAATGGCCTTGCCCTCGACCAGCTGCGGCTCGAAGGCCTGGATGCCCAGTCGGTGCAGGGTCGGTGCACGGTTCAGCAGCACCGGGTGCTCGGCGATGACCTCTTCGAGCACGTCGTAGACGACCGTGCGGCCGCGCTCGACCATGCGCTTCGCGCTCTTGATGTTCTGCGCGTGGTTCAGGTCGACCAGGCGCTTCATCACGAACGGCTTGAAGAGCTCCAGCGCCATGGCCTTGGGCAGACCGCACTGGTGCAGCTTGAGCTGCGGGCCGACGACGATGACGGAACGCGCCGAGTAGTCGACTCGCTTACCGAGCAGGTTCTGACGGAAACGACCCTGCTTGCCCTTGAGCATGTCGCTCAGGGACTTCAGCGGGCGGTTACCGGGACCGGTGACCGGGCGACCACGGCGGCCGTTGTCGAACAGCGCGTCGACGGCCTCCTGCAGCATCCGCTTCTCGTTGTTCACGATGATCTCGGGGGCACCGAGGTCAAGGAGACGCTTGAGGCGGTTGTTGCGGTTGATCACACGGCGGTACAGGTCGTTCAGGTCGGAGGTCGCGAAGCGGCCACCGTCCAGCTGCACCATCGGACGCAGGTCCGGCGGGATCACCGGGATGCAGTCCAGCACCATGCCCTTGGGGCTGTTGCGGGTCTGCAGGAAGGCGGAGACGACCTTGAGGCGCTTGAGCGCACGGGTCTTCTTCTGGCCCTTGCCGGTCCGGATGATCTCGCGGAGGCGCTCGGCCTCCTCCTCCAGGTCGAAGGTCTCCAGGCGCTTCTGCAGAGCAGCCGCACCCATGGAGCCGTCGAAGTACGTGCCGAAGCGGTCACGCAGCTCGCGGTAGAGGAGCTCGTCGCCCTCCAGGTCCTGGACCTTGAGGTTCTTGAAGCGGTTCCAGACCTCGTCGAGGCGGTCGATCTCGCGCTGCGCACGGTCGCGCAGCTGCTTCATCTCACGCTCGGCACCTTCGCGCACCTTGCGGCGCACGTCGGCCTTGGCGCCCTCGGCCTCCAGCTCGGCCAGGTCGGTCTCGAGCTTCTTGGCGCGGGCCTCCAGGTCGGAGTCGCGACGCTGCTCGATCTGCTGACGCTCGACGGAGACGTGCGCCTCCAGCGAGGGCAGGTCGCGCGTACGGCGCTCCTCGTCCACCCACGTGATCATGTAGGCGGCGAAGTAGATGACCTTTTCGAGGTCCTTGGGCGCGAGGTCCAGCAGGTAGCCCAGCCGGCTCGGCACACCCTTGAAGTACCAGATGTGGGTGACGGGAGCGGCCAGCTCGATGTGGCCCATCCGCTCACGACGCACCTTGGCGCGAGTGACCTCGACGCCGCAGCGCTCGCAGATGATGCCCTTGAAGCGGACGCGCTTGTACTTACCGCAGTAGCACTCCCAGTCCCGGGTCGGACCGAAGATCTTCTCGCAGAAGAGTCCGTCCTTTTCGGGCTTGAGGGTGCGGTAGTTGATGGTCTCCGGCTTCTTGACCTCGCCGTGGGACCACTGACGGATGTCGTCAGCGGTAGCGAGGCCGATCCGCAGCTCGTCGAAGAAGTTGACGTCGAGCACTGTCGTCAATCCCTCTTTCAGGGTCGAGTCTCAATCATGGTCTGACTGGGGGTCCGGGGACGGCCGGGGCTCCTTGTGGGAGCCCCGGCCAGACCCGTCAGACCTCTTCGACGCTGCTCGGCTCGCGCCGGGACAGGTCGATACCGAGCTCTTCCGCTGCACGGAAGACGTCCTCGTCGGTGTCCCGCATCTCGATGGACATGCCGTCCGAGGACAGCACCTCCACGTTGAGGCACAGGGACTGCATCTCCTTGATGAGCACCTTGAAGGACTCGGGGATGCCGGGCTCAGGGATGTTCTCGCCCTTGACGATGGCCTCGTAGACCTTCACGCGGCCGGTCACGTCATCGGACTTGATCGTCAGCAGCTCCTGGAGGGCGTACGCGGCGCCGTAAGCCTCCAGCGCCCACACCTCCATCTCACCGAAGCGCTGGCCACCGAACTGGGCCTTACCACCGAGCGGCTGCTGGGTGATCATCGAGTACGGACCGGTCGAGCGCGCGTGCAGCTTGTCGTCGACCAGGTGGTGGAGCTTGAGGATGTACATGTAGCCGATCGAGATCGGCTCGGGGAACGGCTCACCGGAGCGGCCGTCGAACAGCCGCGCCTTGCCGGAGCCCTTCACCATGCGCTCGCCGTCGCGGTTCGGGATCGTGGACTCGAAGAGACCGGAGATCTCGTCCTCGCGCGCACCGTCGAACACCGGGGTGGCGACGTTGGAGCCGGGGGCGACCTCGTCGGCGGAGATGGCGTGGAGACGCTTCTTCCACTCCTCCTCGACACCCTCGACCTTCCAGCCCTGGCTGGCGAGCCAGCCGAGGTGGATCTCCAGGACCTGGCCCGGGTTCATTCGGGACGGGACACCCAGCGGGTTGAGGATGATGTCGACCGGGGTGCCGTCCTCCAGGAACGGCATGTCCTCGACCGGCAGGATCTTCGAGATGACGCCCTTGTTGCCGTGACGGCCGGCGAGCTTGTCACCATCGGTGATCTTGCGCTTCTGGGCGACGTAGACGCGGACCAGCTGGTTCACGCCCGGGGGCAGCTCGTCGCCCTCTTCGCGGTCGAAGACGCGGACGCCGATGACCTTGCCGATCTCACCGTGCGGCACCTTCAGCGAGGTGTCGCGCACCTCGCGCGCCTTCTCACCGAAGATCGCGCGGAGCAGGCGCTCCTCGGGGGTCAGCTCGGTCTCACCCTTGGGCGTGACCTTGCCGACGAGGATGTCGCCGGCGACGACCTCGGCACCGATACGGATGATGCCGCGCTCGTCGAGGTCGGAGAGGACCTCTTCGGAGACGTTCGGGATGTCCCGGGTGATCTCCTCGGGGCCCAGCTTGGTGTCACGGGCGTCGACCTCGTGCTCCTCGATGTGGATCGAGGAGAGGACGTCGTCCTGCACGAGGCGCTGCGACAGGATGATCGCGTCCTCGTAGTTGTGACCCTCCCAGGGCATGAACGCCACGAGCAGGTTCTTGCCGAGCGCCATCTCGCCTTCGTCCGTGGACGGACCGTCGGCGAGGACCTGGCCCTCGATGACCCGCGCGCCCTCGTCCACGACGACCTTCTGGTTGAAGGAGGTGCCCTGGTTGGAGCGGGTGAACTTGGCGACGCGGTACGTGGTGTACGTGCCGTCGTCGTTGGCGACGGTGACGTAGTCCGCGGAGACCTCCTGGACCACACCGTCCTTCTCCGCCTTGATGACGTCACCGGCGTCGACCGCGCAGCGGTACTCCATGCCGGTGCCGACCAGCGGGGCCTCCGCCTTGATCAGCGGAACGGCCTGGCGCATCATGTTCGATCCCATGAGCGCGCGGTTGGCGTCGTCGTGCTCGAGGAACGGGATCATGGCGGTCGCGGCCGACACCATCTGGCGCGGCGAGACGTCCATGAAGTCCACCTCGTCGACGGTGACGAGGTCGACCTCGCCGCCACGACGACGGACCAGCACACGCTGCTCGGCGAAGTGCATGTCCTCGGTCAGCGGCGCGTTGGCCTGCGCGATCAGGAAGCGGTCCTCCTCATCGGCGGTGAGGTAGTCCACCTCCTCGGTGACCTGGCCGTCGACGACCTTGCGGTAGGGCGTCTCGATGAAGCCGAAGACGTTGACCCGGCCGTAGGAGGCCAGCGAGCCGATCAGACCGATGTTGGGACCTTCGGGGGTCTCGATCGGGCACATGCGGCCGTAGTGCGAGGGGTGCACGTCACGGACGTCCAGGCCGGCCCGCTCACGCGACAGACCACCCGGGCCGAGCGCCGAGAGACGACGCTTGTGGGTCAGACCCGACAGCGGGTTGGTCTGGTCCATGAACTGCGACAGCTGGCTGGTGCCGAAGAACTCCTTGATGGAGGCGACGACCGGCCGGATGTTGATCAGGGTCTGCGGCGTGATCGCCTCGACGTCCTGGGTGGTCATGCGCTCACGCACGACGCGCTCCATACGAGCCAGACCCGTGCGGACCTGGTTCTGGATGAGCTCGCCGACGTTGCGCAGACGACGGTTGCCGAAGTGGTCGATGTCGTCGGTCTCGACGACGATCGTCCGGCCGGACTCGCCGGTCGTCTCGGTCTCGCCTGCGTGCAGCTTGACCAGGTACTTGATCGTCGCGATGACGTCGTCGGTGGTCAGCACACCCGCGTCGAGCGGCTCGTCGCCACCGAGCTTCTTGTTGACCTTGTAGCGGCCGACCTTGGCGAGGTCGTAGCGCTTGGGGTTGAAGTAGAGGTTCTCGAGCAGCGTCTGCGCGGCCTCACGGGTGGGCGGCTCGCCCGGACGCAGCTTGCGGTAGATGTCGAGCAGCGCGTCGTCCTGGCCCTGGGTGTGGTCCTTCTCCAGGGTGGCGCGCATCGACTCGTACTCGCCGAACTCCTCAAGGATCTGCTCGGTCGTCCAACCGAGAGCCTTGAGCAGGACGGTCACGGACTGCTTGCGCTTACGGTCGATGCGCACACCGACCATGTCGCGCTTGTCGATCTCCAGCTCCAGCCAGGCACCACGGGACGGGATGACCTTGGCCGAGAAGATGTCCTTGTCGGACGTCTTGTCGATGGAGCTGTCGAAGTAGACGCCCGGCGAGCGGACCAGCTGCGAGACGACGACACGCTCGGTGCCGTTGATGCAGAAGGTGCCCTTGTTCGTCATGAGCGGGAAGTCGCCCATGAAGACCGTCTGGGACTTGATCTCGCCGGTCTCGTTGTTGGTGAACTCAGCGGTGACGAAGAGCGGAGCCGCGTACGTGAAGTCGCGCTCCTTGCACTCGTCGATGGAGTTCTTCGGGGGCTCGAAGCGGTGGTCGCGGAACGTCAGCGACATCGACCCGGAGAAGTCTTCGATCGGGGAGATCTCTTCAAAGATCTCTTCGAGACCGGACTTGGTGGGGACTTCCTGCCCACTCTCCAGCGCAGCCTCGACGCGACCCTTCCATGCGGCATTGCCGAGCAGCCAGTCGAAGCTTTCGGTCTGCAGCGCAAGGAGGTTCGGAACCCCGAGGGGCTCCTTGATCTTCGCAAAAGAGATGCGCAGCGGGGCGGTGCTGTCGCCGTTGTTCGTATTGGCAGTCGAGGCGTTGCGCGAGGCGGCCAAGAGGGGGTCCTTCCGAGGGCTCGGACTCACTACGCGCGTACCGGTCCCGGATCGAGCAGTCGGAAGGAAAGCCCTGGTCAGGGCGGTCATCCAGCTGAACTCGGATTCAGGTATGCCCCTGGTGACGGGCAGGGAGCAGCTAACAGGCAGCGCAAAGGGTCAGTGTAGCCACTTGGCACACTGATGTCCAGAGCGAGGTTCCGGAGACCGGCTCAGCACCGTGATACCGATCTTCTCCCTCCGGGAGGTCTCGCCCTCCGAACCGGAGGAACTCCTCGTTGTTCTTCTCTACGCCCAATGCCCTGCGCCTGCCGAAAGCCCTGCGCCAGTGGCGCACACCGATGCTTCCCTCTTCGTCCGCGATCCATGCCTCGGACCCTGGATCGCTTCTGCGTCGCGTCCCGAGAATTGCGCGCCGCGTCCGGTTCGTCAAGGCCCCCCACCTCAGGGAGATCGTCACATAGGGCCTGTCCGGACGACGAAGATCACCATACTCGCACGTCGGGCCGGGGCAACGCAGCCGTGGCCGAGAGCGCCGAAGGGCGACCACCCGCATGGGTGATCGCCCTTCGCTGTGCCCCGAGCGCCTCAGGCGCTCAGGACGTGAGTCGGAGACTCAGTGAAGTCACTTGACCTCGACGGAGGCGCCGGCGCCCTTGAGGGACTCGGCAGCCTTGTCCGCGGCGGCCTTGTCGACCTTCTCGAGGACGGGCTTCGGGGTGCCGTCGACGAGGTCCTTGGCCTCCTTCAGGCCCAGGGAGGTCAGCTCACGCACGACCTTGATGACCTGGATCTTCTTGTCGCCGGCGCCGGTGAGGATGACGTCGAACTCGTCCTGCTCCTCGGCAGCCTCGGCCGGGGCGCCCGGGGCACCGGCGGCGGCAACGGCGACCGGGGCGGCAGCCTCGACGTCGAACTTCTCCTCGAACAGCTTCACGAACTCGGAGAGCTCGATGAGGGTCATCTCTTCGAACTGCGCGAGCAGGTCTTCCTGGCTGAGCTTCGCCATGGTGGCGGTCCTTCCACTAATTCGGCTGGTGCCGGATGTACATGAATGGCGGGCGTACGGGCCCGCTGGGCGGACGAGTGGTTACTCGGCAGCCTCGGCGGGAGCCGGCGTACCGGCACCGCCCTGCTCGACCTTGCTGCGAAGCGCGTCCGCGGTGCGGGCGAACTTCGTGAGCGGGGCCTGGAAGGTCGCCGCGGCCTTGGCCATGGACGCCTTCATGCCACCCGCCAGCTTGGCGAGCAGAACCTCGCGGGACTCGAGGTCCGCAAGCTTCTTGATCTCGTCGGCGGACAGCGCCTTGCCGTCAAGGACACCGCCCTGGATGACGAGAGCGGGGTTCTCCTTGGCGAAGTCACGAAGACCCTTCGCCGCCGTGACCGGGTCACCGGTAACGAAGGCAACAGCGGTCGAGCCCTTGAGGTGCTCGTCCAGCTGAATCCCGGCCTCATTGGCCGCGATCTTGGTCAGCGTGTTCTTCACCACACGGTACTGAGCGTTCTCACCGAGCGAACGACGCAGCTCCTTGAGCTGCGCAACGGTAAGACCGGTGTACGCGGTCACTACAGCAGCGTTGGAGTTACGGAACTTGTTCGTAATCTCCTCGACGGCTGCGACCTTGTCGGGCCTCGCCATGAGCCTCGGCCTCCTTCCGGGTGATGAGGACCGCGCAGAAGGGGCTGGGCAAAACAAACGCCCCGGCGCAGGCGCACGGGGCGTGACTCGACCGGGCATACGTCCGGGAGTTCATCCACACATACCTGCGCAGGCCGTCCGCAATAGCTAGCGGATCCTTCGGCCACCACACGCCCGAGATCGGACGCGCAGAGACAACCAGCGGTCTTTGGCTTCTCGGATACGGTACGGGACGGCCTGCGCTCAGGCAAATCGGCAAAGAGGGGGCGGCAACGGCGCCCCCTCGGCCCGGCTACTGGGAGATCTTGTCGAAGTCGACGGTCTCGCCCGCCGGCGGCTCCTCGACGGTGACCTTGGTGCCGTAGTCGGAGTAGAACACCGTCGAGTCGAAGACGGCGGTCTTGCTGTCGGTCAGCTCGCGCTTCTTGACCAGCAGGTTGTCCGCGTTGATCCACAGATCGATGGTCTCGTTCTTCGTACCCGACTGCTCCAGCTGCTGCTGGAGGGCCTTCATGTCCGACTCGCTGATGTTCTTGGACTGCATACGGGTCAGCTCGGCCACCGAAAGCGTGCCGGTGAAGTGGGTCGCCTGGACGCCGCGGACGTCTTCCTTGCCGACTTCCTTGACCTTGCCCGAGGCGATCAGCAGCTCCATCGCACGGGTCGGGTTGTTGTTCTGCATCTGGTCCTTGAGCAGCGCGCCGGCCGGACCCATCTTCTGGGCCAGGGCGTCGTAGTCGTACTTCACCCAGGACTTGCCGCCCAGCGGCATTCCGGCGGCGCCCATGTTCATGAACATCGCCTGCGGCGTGTAGAGCGCCTTGATGGGCTTGCCCGCCACCGGGGACTGCGTCCCGGACTGGGTGATGTCGACGTTCATCCGCATGCCCTGGGACCAGTCCAGGGCGCCCTTCATGGCCTGGTTCGACGGTCCGTTCTTGACCGTGCCGTCGACCTTGGCGGACTTCTCGCCGTCCGTCTGCTGCGAGGCCGTCCGCAGCGAGGCCAGCGCGGCCTGCAACGGAGACTGCTTCTCCCCCGCCGCGTCGCTCCCGCCACCGCTGCCGCCGCTGCCGCCGTTACAGGCGGTGAGACCGGCCATCATGACAACTCCCGCCACAGCGGCGGTCATACGAGTGCTACGCACTTGAGGCTCCCCCTTTAGATCTCCTTTATGGACCTCGGGGGTGACTGTAGTGCAGGGCACCGACACCGAACGCCTCAGGCCCCGCTCTCCCTGGGGAGAGCGGGGCCTGAGGGACGTACGCGCTACGAGGCGTCGATCAAGGAGATCAGACGGCCTCGTCCTCGACGAGGAGGTTGCGGGTGCGGTTGGAGTCCAGCGGGATGCCGGGGCCCATCGTGGTGGTGATGGTGGCCTTCTTGATGTAGCGGCCCTTGGCGGCGGACGGCTTGAGGCGGTTGATCTCCTCGAGCGCCGCGGCGTAGTTCTCCACCAGCTTGGTCTCGTCGAAGGAGACCTTGCCGATGATGAAGTGGAGGTTCGCGTGCTTGTCCACGCGGAACTCGATCTTGCCGCCCTTGATGTCGGTGACAGCCTTGGCGACATCCGGGGTGACGGTGCCGGTCTTCGGGTTCGGCATCAGACCACGCGGACCGAGCACGCGGCCGAGGCGGCCGACCTTGCCCATGAGGTCCGGGGTGGCGACGACGGCGTCGAAGTCCAGACGGCCCTTGGAGACCTCGTCGATCAGTTCGTCGGAGCCGACGATGTCGGCGCCGGCGGCTTCCGCGGCCGCAGCACGGTCACCGGTCGCGAAGACCAGGACCCGGGCGGTCTTACCGGTGCCGTGCGGAAGGTTCACGGTGCCACGGACCATCTGGTCGGCCTTGCGCGGGTCAACGCCCAGACGCATGGCGACCTCGACGGTCGCGTCGAACTTGACGGACGAGGTGTCCTTGGCGAGACGGACGGCCTCGAGCGGGGCGTACAGACGCTCCCGGTCGATCTTCGCGTCCGCGGTGCGAAGAGTCTTGCTGCGCTTCACTGCTGCTCCTGAGTGCTGGAGATGGAGTCGTGGTGCGGGCCAGCGCCTGGCCCTGCCACGGGGTGCCTACGAGGTGGCGGTCAGCCCTCGACCGTGACGCCCATGGAACGCGCGGTACCGGCGATGATCTTCGCCGCGGCGTCCAGGTCGTTCGCGTTCAGGTCGGGCATCTTGGTCGTGGCGATCTCGCGCACCTGGGCGTCGGTGATCTTGGCGACCTTCTTGGTGTGCGGCTCGCCGGAGCCCTTCTCCACACCCGCGGCCTTGAGGATCAGCTTCGCGGCCGGCGGAGTCTTGGTGATGAAGGTGAAGGAGCGGTCTTCGTAGACCGTGATCTCCACCGGCACGACCATGCCACGCTGCGACTCGGTCGCGGCGTTGTAGGCCTTGCAGAACTCCATGATGTTGACGCCGTGCTGGCCCAGCGCGGGGCCGACCGGCGGAGCCGGGTTTGCGGCGCCGGCGCTGATCTGGAGCTTGATAAGCCCCGTGACCTTCTTCTTCTTGGGAGGCATGCTCTCTCCGGGTCCTAGTGAGAGTTGTTTCGCCCCGCAATCCGGTCATCCGGATGGAGGCATACCGCACAACGATAACGGGTATAGTCGCGCGGCCAAAAACCGAGCAGGTCAGAAGGGCTGCGAAGCCCGTCTGACCTGCTCGGTATGGCTGGTGGTCCGGAAGAAACTAGTTCTTCTGGATCTGGTCGAAGCTGAGCTCGACCGGGGTCTCGCGGCCGAAGATCTCGACGAGGCCCTTGACCTTCTTCGAGTCGGCGTTGATCTCGTTGATCGTCGCCTGCAGCGTCGCGAACGGGCCGTCGGTGACGGTGACGGAGTCGCCCACCTCGAAGTCCAGGACCTGGACCTCGACCTTGCGGGACGGCGCCGGCTTGCCCTCGGCCGCGGCGGCCTCCTTGGCGGCCTTCTCCTCGGCCTCCGGGGCGAGCATCTTGACGATCTCGTCCAGCGTCAGCGGGTACGGGTCGTAGGCGTTGCCGACGAAGCCCGTGACACCCGGGGTGTTGCGGACGACGCCCCAGGACTCGTTCGTCAGGTCCATGCGCACCAGGACGTACCCGGGGAGCTTGTTCTGCCGGACGGTCTTGCGCTCGCCGTTCTTGATCTGGGCGACCTCTTCCTGCGGCACCTCGGCCTGGAAGATGAAGTCCTCGACGTTGAGCGAGACGGCGCGCTGCTCGAGGTTGGTCTTCACACGGTTCTCGTAACCCGCGTAGGTGTGGATGACGTACCACTCGCCGGGGAGGGTGCGCAGCTCGTCACGGAGGGCGGCCACCGGGTCGACCGGCTCCTGCTCCTCCGCCGGCTCCGCCGACTCGTCCTCGTCGGCCGCGTCGTTCTCGACGTGCACCGCGGCCTCTTCGGCGGGCTCGCCGGCAGCAGCGTTCTCGGCGTCGATCTCGTCGGCGCCGTCGGCGTTCTCGACGATCTCCAGAGCGGTGTCGTCGCCCTCGACCTCGGCCGAGACGGCCTCGTCAACGTCGGCCTCTGCAGCCGCGACGGGCTCGGCGGCGTCGTTCAGGTTCGGGTCAGACACGTGGCTGCTTCTTCCTTGCTTCAAGGGGTTGAACATGCGAAAAGGCGCCCGCTGAGGCGCCCTCCGCGGGGGTCAGCCGAAGACGTACCCGACGACTCGGTTGATACCCAAGTCAATCACGGTTACGAGACCGATGATGATGACAACGAAGACGATCACCACGCTGGTGTACGTCGACAGCTGGCTGCGCGTCGGCCAGACGACCTTGCGGAGTTCCGCCACGACCTGGCGGTAGAAGAGCGCGAGCCTCGCGAAGGGGCCCTTCTTGCCGCGCTTACCGCCGCGACGGGGCTTCTTCTGGGATTCCTCGGATGCATCGTCGGAACGACCGCGCTCAGGCATGTCGATGGAGCCCAGGGCGTCCGTCACTCGTCCTCACCTGAATCCGGGTCGTGGCCGTGCCGCGCCCGGTTGAGCCGCACGGCGGTGCATTTCAGTACGTACGCGTGCACGCACTTTGAGTGATCAAGTGCGTGTAGCAGGGCCGGAGGGACTTGAACCCCCAACCGCTGGTTTTGGAGACCAGTGCTCTACCAATTGAGCTACGACCCTTTGTGGTTCCCCCAACCTACCGCATGCGGCCGACTGCACTAAGTGCGTGAGTCGCGGCGGCCTGTTGGGAGCCAACGGTCAGCGAGTGTACGTGCTTCCGGGCCGGGCGTCGAACAGAAACGTCCCGGGTGGTGCCGCCAAACCCATGTGTCCGGCCGGTCGGCGGTCTGCGAC
This sequence comes from Streptomyces sp. Pv4-95, assembly GCF_045782725.1. Taxonomy (NCBI): domain Bacteria; kingdom Bacillati; phylum Actinomycetota; class Actinomycetes; order Kitasatosporales; family Streptomycetaceae; genus Streptomyces; species Streptomyces sp. Pv4-95. The sequence continues at coordinate 4,581,737 of NZ_CP127172.1, read as the reverse complement.
GATGCATATATGAGCGCTGCTACTCCTTCTGCATCGTCCCCCGCCACCCCTCCCCAGGGATCGCCCACCGACCGTCGGGTATCCGCTCGCGTCGGCTCGATCTCCGAGTCCGCGACCCTGGCCGTCGACGCCAAGGCGAAGGCCCTCAAGGCCGCCGGGCGTCCGGTGATCGGCTTCGGAGCCGGTGAGCCCGACTTCCCCACGCCCGACTACATCGTCGAGGCGGCCGTCGAGGCCTGCCGCAACCCCAAGTTCCACCGCTACACCCCGGCCGGCGGCCTCCCCGAGCTGAAGTCCGCGATCGTCGCGAAGACGCTGCGTGACTCCGGCTACGAGATCGAGGCCGCCAACGTCCTGGTGACCAACGGCGGCAAGCAGGCCATCTACGAGGCGTTCGCGGCCGTCCTCGACCCGGGCGACGAGGTCATCGTCCCGGCGCCGTACTGGACGACGTACCCCGAGTCGATCCGCCTCGCGGGCGGCGTGCCGGTCGACGTGATCGCCGACGAGACCACCGGGTACCGCGTGACCGTCGAGCAGCTGGAGGCGGCCCGCACGGCCCGCACCAAGGTGGTGCTGTTCGTCTCGCCGTCGAACCCGACCGGTGCGGTCTACAGCCGCGAGCAGGTCGAGGCCATCGGCCGCTGGGCCGCGGAGCACGGCCTGTGGGTCATGACCGACGAGATCTACGAGCACCTGGTCTACGGCGACGCCGAGTTCAGCTCGCTGCCGGTCGTCGTGCCGGAGCTGCGCGACAAGTGCATCATCGTCAACGGCGTGGCCAAGACGTACGCGATGACCGGCTGGCGGGTGGGCTGGGCGATCGCCCCGAAGGACGTCATCAAGGCCGCCGCGAACCTCCAGTCGCACGCCACCTCCAACGTCTCCAACGTCGCGCAGGCGGCGGCGATCGCGGCGGTCTCCGGTGACCTCGCCGCCGTCGACGAGATGAAGGTCGCCTTCGACCGGCGGCGTCGCACGATCGTGCGGATGCTCAACGAGATCGACGGCGTGCTGTGCCCCGAGCCGGAGGGCGCGTTCTACGCCTACCCGTCGGTCAAGGAGCTGCTGGGCAAGGAGATCCGCGGCAAGCGCCCGCAGACCAGCGTCGAGCTGGCCGGCCTGATCCTGGAGGAGGCGGAGGTCGCCGTCGTTCCCGGCGAGGCCTTCGGCACCCCCGGCTACCTGCGGCTTTCCTACGCGCTCGGCGACGAGGACCTCGTCGAGGGCGTCTCCCGGCTGCAGAAGCTGCTGGCCGAGGCGAAGGACTGACATCGCGGCTCCCCGCCGCCCTCGGGCGGGCGGGAGCCGACGTGTGCGAGCGGGCGTCCGGAGGGTTCCGGGCGCCCGCTCGCACGTTCCCTTGGACACCCCTTCGGGAAAGGCCCTACCGGCGCGCCGGGTGCATGCGGCAAGATCTCTGGATGGAGAGCTTTCGTGAGGTCCGCCGGTTGCCGAAGGCCCATCTGCACCTGCATTTCACCGGTTCGATGCGGGCCACGACGCTGCTGGAGCTCGCCGACAAGTACGGCGTACATCTGCCCGAGGCCCTCCGCGGCGGTGAGCCGCCCCAACTGCGCGCCACCGACGAGCGGGGCTGGTTCCGCTTCCAGCGGCTCTACGACATCGCGCGGTCCTGTCTGCGGTCCCCCGAGGACATCCAGAGACTGGTGCGCGAGGCGGCCGAGGAGGACGTCCGGGACGGGTCGGGGTGGCTGGAGATCCAGGTCGACCCGACGTCGTACGCACCGCGGCTCGGCGGTCTGATCCCGGCACTGGAGATCATCCTGGACGCCGTCGCGAGCGCCTCCCGGGACACCGGCCTCGGCATCCGCGTGCTGGTCGCCGCGAACCGGATGAAGCACCCCCTGGACGCCCGGACGCTGGCGCGCCTCGCGGTGCGCTACGCCGATCGCGGCGTCATCGGCTTCGGCCTGTCCAACGATGAACGCCGGGGCTTCGCAAGGGACTTCGACCGCGCGTTCGCCATCGCCAGGGAGGGCGGTCTGCTCGCCGCGCCGCACGGCGGTGAGCTGTCGGGGCCGGCGAGCGTGCGGGACTGTCTGGACGATCTGCACGCCGGGCGGGTGGGCCACGGCGTACGGGCGGCGGAGGACCCCGCACTGCTGCGCCGCCTGGCTTCCCGAGGTGTGACCTGCGAGGTGTGTCCCGCGTCGAACGTGGCGCTGGGGGTCTACGAGAAGCCCGAGGACGTGCCGCTGCGGACGCTGTTCGAGGCCGGGGTGCCGATGGCCCTGGGGGCGGACGACCCGCTGCTGTTCGGCGCGCGGCTGGCCGCGCAGTACGAGATCGCGCGCTCCGCGCACCGCTTCACCGACGCCGAGCTGGCGGAGCTGGCCCGGCAGTCGGTCCGCGGCTCGCGGGCGCCGGAGGACGAGCAGCGGCGGCTGCTGGCGGGGATCGACGCCTGGCTGGCGGACGACCCGGCGTCGGCTACAGGCTGACGCCGACCGTCACGGGCTCGTTGACGAGCGCGACACCGAAGGCCGCGTGCACACCGTCGCGCACCTCGCGGGCCAGGGCGAGGAGGTCCTCGGTGGTGGCCTCACCGCGGTTGGTGAGGGCGAGGGTGTGCTTGGTGGAGATGCGGGCCGGGCCGCTGCCGTAGCCCTTGGTGAAGCCGGCGCGGTCGATGAGCCAGGCGGCGGAGGTCTTCACCCGGCCGTCGCCCGCCGGGAAGGCCGGCGGTGCGGTGTCGGGCCCGAGGCGGTCGTGGACGCGCTGCACGAAGGCGGCGTGCTCCTCCTCGGTGAGGATCGGGTTGGTGAAGAAGGATCCTGCCGACCAGGTGTCGTGGTCCGCGGCGTCCAGCACCATGCCCTTGCCCGCGCGCAGGGCCAGGACGGTCTCCCTGGCGGTGGCGGCCGGCACCCGGTCGCCCGGCTCCACGCCGAGGACGCGGGCGGTCTCGGCGTACTTCAGGGGCGCGGAGAGCCCGCCGGCGTCCTCCAGGGCGAAGCGCACCCGCAGCACGACGAACCGGTCGGGGTCCTGCTTGAAGCGGCTGTGACGGTAGGAGAAGCCGCAGTCGGCGTTCGGGATCGTGACGGTCTCCCCGGCGCGGCGGTCATAGGCGACGACCTCGGTGACGGTCGCGGAGACCTCCTGGCCGTACGCGCCGACGTTCTGGATCGGCGTGGCGCCCGCGGACCCCGGGATGCCCGCCAGGCACTCGATCCCGGCCAGTCCGGCCTCGACCGTGCGGGCCACCGCGTCCGACCAGTTCTCGCCCGCGGCCAGCGTCAGCGTCGTGCCGTCGAGCGCGAAGCCCCGGGTCGCGATGCGCAGCGCCGTGCCCTCGAAGCCCTTGTCGCCGATGACGAGGTTGCTGCCACCGCCGATGAGCAGCAGGGGGGTGCCGGCGTCGTCTGCCGCGCGGACGGCCGCGATCACCTCGTCGTCGGTGGTGGCCGTGACGAGGCGGGAGGCGGGACCACCGAGCCGGAAGGTGGTCAGCGGGGCGAGGGGGGCGTCGTGGAGTTCCTGCACGCGCCCAAGGGTACGGGGGCGGCCCGGCAGCCGTCGGCCGGCCGCCCCGGGCGGGGCGGCTCCGGGCCTGCGTACGCCCCGCCCGGGCGTGTCCTTCGGGGTCAGCCCTAGGCGAGCCGGACCACGGCGCGGGACATGCCCAGCACCTTCTGGCCCGCGCTGGTCGCGGTGAGGTCGACGCGGACCGTGCGGTCGTCGTCGTCGAGCTTGGCCGCCACCTTGGCGCTGACCTCGATCAGCGCGCCGGTCTCGTCGTTGGGGACTATGACGGGCTTGGTGAAGCGCACGCCGTACTCGGCGACGGCGCCGGGGTCGCCCACCCAGTCGGTGACCACCCGGATCGCCTCGGCCATGGTGAACATGCCGTGCGCGATGACGTCCGGCAGTCCGACCTCCTTGGCGAACTTCTCGTTCCAGTGAATCGGGTTGAAGTCACCGGAGGCGCCCGCGTACCGGACGAGGGTGGCGCGGCTCACGGGGAAGGACTGCGCCGGGAGTTCGGTGCCGACCTCGACGTCGTCGTAGGAGATCTTCGCGGGCATCTCAGGCCTCCTCGGCGGCGCGGGCCACCAGCTTGGTGAAGGCGGTCACGACGTGTTCGCCGGCCTCGTCGTGCACCTCACCGCGGATGTCGATGATGTCGTTGCCCGCCATGGTCTTGATCGCCTCGATGGTGGAGGTGACGGCCAGTCGGTCGCCGCTGCGCACCGGCCGGGTGTAGGCGAACTTCTGGTCGCCGTGCACCACCCGGCTGTAGTCCAGGCCCAGTTGCGGGTCCTCGACGACCTGTCCCGCGGCCTTGAAACTGATCGCGAACACAAAGGTCGGCGGCGCGATCACATCGGGGTAGCCGAGGGCCTTGGCCGTCTCGGTGTCCGTGTATGCGGGATTGCTGTCACCGATGGCCTCGGCGAATTCGCGGATCTTTTCCCGGCCGACCTCGTACGGGTCGGTGGGCGGGTACGTGCGTCCGACAAAAGACGGGTCGAGCGCCATGGGCTCGCAACCTCCCTGTACAGAAGTGGTGACAACGCCGTGAGGCCGCCCCCAGAAATGGGGACGGCCTCACGAACGAGCCTGAGTTATCGCGTCTCGCGGTGCGCAGTGTGCGAGTTGCAACGGGGGCAGTGCTTCTTCATCTCAAGACGGTCCGGGTCGTTGCGCCGGTTCTTCTTGGTGATGTAGTTCCGCTCCTTGCACTCCACGCAGGCCAGCGTGATCTTCGGGCGGACGTCTGTGGCAGCCACGTGAGTGCTCCTTGACGGACGGATGGACGGGTGAACGCATAAAAGAGTAGCCGATCGGAGGACCGAGCCCACAATCGGCTACTGTCAGTAGCGGTGACCGGACTTGAACCGGTGACACAGCGATTATGAGCCGCTTGCTCTACCGACTGAGCTACACCGCTGCGATGTGGGAGACCCCGCCCGAAGGCGAGGAACCTCACACCAGAGCCCCAATACGGAATCGAACCGTAGACCTTCTCCTTACCATGGAGACGCTCTGCCGACTGAGCTATTGGGGCGAGCGATGAAGACATTACACGGCCCGCAGCCAAAGGTGAAATCCGTATCCGGGCCGTCCCCCAGCCGCCTCGCGCACCACACCGGTACGACTTTTCGCGCCTGCTCGAAGCTCTCCCGGCGGCCCCCTAGGCTCGGCGCAACGCTGCGTGATCTTGCACGCCCGTGCCTTCGAGGAGCGCGATGTCCGACGGTTCGCCGCAGCCGCAACCACAGCCGGGACAGCCCGGGAAGCCCGATCGTTCCGGTCGAGTTGCAAGGTCGGACGCCGGAGCGCTGCTGCTGTGCGGCGCCCGCCTCGCCGACGGACGCACGGTGGACGTACGGCTCGGCGGCGGGCACATCGAGGCCGTCGGGACGACCGGCAGCCTCCCGGCGCAGAGTTCCCGCGTGGACCTCGCCGGCTATCTCCTGCTGCCCGCCCCCGCCGAACCCCACGCACACTGCGACACGGCCCTGACCGCGGACTCCGACGGGCCCGCCTCCGACTCGCCCGAGGACGTCCAACGGCGCACGACGGAGGCCGCGCTGCTGCAACTCGGGCACGGGGCCACCGCCTCGCGCAGCCACGTACGGATCGGCGACGTCCAGGGCCTGCGGTCGCTGGAGGCGGTGCTCGCGGCCCGCAGGTCGCTGCGCGGCCTCGCGGAGCTGGCGGCGGTCGCGGTCCCGCGGGTGCTGACCGGGGTGGCCGGCGCGGACGGGCTGGCGATGCTGCGGGACGCCGTGAAGATGGGCGCCTCGGTCATCGGCGGCTGCCCGGATCTCGACCCGGACCCGGCCGGGTACATGGAGACGGTCCTGGAGATGGCCGGGGAGCACGGCTGCCCGGTGGACCTGCACACGGACGGCGACGACCCGGCGCGGCTGGCGCGCTTCGCCGCGATGGCCGGCGGGCTGCGGTCCGGGGTGGCATTGGGGCCGTGCGCCGGGATGGCGCGGATGCCGCGCAGCGTCGCGTCCCGGGTGGCAGAGCAGCTCGCCGCCGCCGACGTCGCCGTCGTCTGCCTCCCGCAGGGCGACTGCACCGCCCTGGAGCGCTACGGCTCCCGGGTGTCCCGGCCTGCGCCGGTGCGGCTGCTGCGCGCGGCCGGGGTGCGGGTCGCGGCGGGCAGCGGGGCGCTGCGCGACGTGGCGAACCCGGTGGGCCGCGGCGACCCCCTTGAGGCGGCGTATCTGCTGGCCTCCTTGGGGGAGGCCACGCCGGAGGCGGCCTACGAGGCGGTGAGCGGCGCGGCGCGGGCGACGCTGGGCCTGCCGGAGGTACGTGTCGAGGCGGGCTTCCCCGCCGAGTTGCTGGCGGTACGCGGCGAACGGATCGCCGGTGTGCTCTCGCTCGCCTACAGCCGGATCGTGGTGCACCGGGGGCGAGTTGTCGCGCGCACCAGCGCGGTGCGGGAGTACTGCGATTCGGCGGCGGAGGTGGCGCTGGATCTGCCCCGGCAGTCACAGCGCTGAGCCGTGGCCCCGACAGCGGTGCGGTGCACTGCCCCTGACGGCCCGTGAGCCCGGCCCGGTCCTTCGGCGTGCGGCCCACTTCGGCGTACGGTCGGCACCATGCGCATTGTCATCGCAGGTGGACATGGTCAGATCGCGCTTCGGCTGGAGCGGTTGCTCGCCGGGCGCGGGGATGAGGTCGCGGGCATGATCCGCCGGCCGGAGCAGGCCGGGGACTTGCTGGCCGCGGGTGCCGAGCCGGTGGTCTGCGATCTGGAGTCGGCGTCGGTGGAGGAGGTCTCGCGGCACCTCCAGGACGCGGACGCGGCCGTCTTCGCGGCGGGCGCCGGGCCGGGCAGCGGCGTCGAGCGGAAGGAGAGCGTGGACCGCGGCGCGGCCTCCCTCTTCGCCGACGCGGCCGAGGCCGTGGGCGTACGGCGCTTCCTCGTGGTGTCGTCCATGGGCGCGGACCGTGAGCCGCCGGAGGGCACGGACCCGGTCTTCGCGGCGTACCTGCGGGCGAAGGGCGCCGCGGACGCGGACGTACGGGCGCGGGCCGGCCTCGACTGGACCATCCTGCGGCCCGGCCGCCTGACCAACGACCCCGGCACCGGCCTGGTGACCCTGGCCGACGCGACCGGCCGGGGCGAGGTGACGCGGGACGATGTCGCGGCCGTCCTCGCGGAGCTGCTCGCCGAGCCGGGCATGATCGGCCGGACGCTGGAACTGATCAACGGTGATGTCCCGGTCGCCGAGGCGGTCCGCGCGGTGGCCGCGCACTGAGTCCGGGCCGGACGGGCGGCCGCCGCGCCCATACGAAAGGGGCCCCCGGACCGTATTTCTACGATCCGGGGGCCCCTTCACACCTGTGGCGGCGCCAGGATTCGAACCTGGGAAGGCGAAGCCGGCAGATTTACAGTCTGCTCCCTTTGGCCGCTCGGGCACACCGCCAGGGTTTGCTGCCGGGAGATCCGCTGTGGGCGGCGCTCTGTGGCAACGACGTAAACCATACCTGATGGCCGGGGGTGGTTCGCCACTCGATTCCGCGGCGCCGGATCACCGGTGGGTGGCTAGGCTGGCGGGGCGGTCCGGCACGGGCCGTAGCCCTGACGGATCTACGTACGAGGAGCCAACTCAACATGGCCGACTCCAGTTTCGACATCGTCTCGAAGGTCGAGCGGCAGGAGGTCGACAACGCCCTCAACCAGGCCGCCAAGGAGATCTCGCAGCGCTACGACTTCAAGGGCGTGGGTGCGTCGATCGAGTGGTCGGGCGAGAAGATCGAGATGAAGGCCAACGCCGAGGAGCGGGTGAAGGCCGTTCTCGACATCTTCCAGTCCAAGCTGATCAAGCGCGGGATCTCGCTGAAGGCGCTGGACGCCGGCGAGCCGCAGGCCTCGGGCAAGGAGTACCGGATCTCCGCCTCGATCGAGGAGGGGATCTCGCAGGACAACGCGAAGAAGGTCGCCAAGATCATCCGCGACGAGGGCCCCAAGGGCGTGAAGGCGCAGGTGCAGGGCGATGAGCTGCGGGTCAGCTCGAAGAGCCGGGACGACCTGCAGTCGGTGCAGCAGCTGCTCAAGGGGAAGGACCTGGATTTCGCGATCCAGTTCGCGAACTACCGGTAGCAGCCGGCGGCCGGCGGCGGCAGGAGTGCTGCCGGCGGGTCGGACCGGGTGGGGCGGTGTGCCAGGGGCGCGCCGCCCCACCGGCGTTGTACGGCGGTGGCGGGGGTTGACCTCAAGTCCGGTTGAGGCCGGAGGGTGCTGCCATGACATCGACGCATTCACCGGATGGGGTGGACTCCGGGTCCGGCGACGCCTTTCGCACGGACGTGTTTCCCGAGATCCGGCGGCCGGACAGTGGCCTCGTGCTGATCGGCGAGTGGGACGCGGGCGGCCCCGAGGGGCAGCGGGCGGCCCAGGACGGGGTGGCGCGCGCCTGGGAGAAGACGCCGCTGCCGGCGGGTTTCCTGTCGCGGGTGATGTTCGCCGGGACGGACGGGCGCAGCGTGCTCGATTACGCGCAGTGGACGAGCGGCGCGGCCCACCGGGAGTTCGTATCGCGCGAGGAGAACCGGCCGCGTGAGGGGCTCGCGGCGGCTCCGGTCGGTGTCGGGGGTGAAGGTGACGCGGGGCCCGGCCGCTTCCGGCTGTACCGCAGCCTGCTGCCGCAGGGCGCGGCGCCCGCGTCGGGGTGCGTGGTGCGCGTCGCCTTCCGGACGGCGGGGGAAGGCGACGCGCGGCAGCTCGTCGACGGGCTGATGGACATGTTCGACGGCCGGCAGAGCGGGGCGGGCGGCATCGCCTCGCACTTCCATCTCTCCGAGGACGGCACCCGGGTCGTCAACTACAGCGAGTGGACGGATGCGGAGTCGCACGAGCGGGTGGCCGTCGCGAAGCTGAGGAGTGGCGGGCAGGTGATGCGGCTGATCGCGAGCCTCCCGGGCGTCGAACCGCTCGGCTTCCGGCGGTATACGTCGCCCCGGGGGCTCGTGCGGGCCTGATCTGCCGGGAGGCCGCCGGTCAGCGGACGCTGAAGGGCTGGTCGGTGGGCACGATGTCGCGGCCCAGCGGCAGCAGGGAGATCGGGATCATCTTGAAGTTGGCGATGCCGAAGGGGATGCCGATGATCGTCACGCACAGGGCCAGGCCGGTGACGATGTGGCCCAGGGCGAGCCACCAGCCCGCGAAGACGATCCAGATGACGTTGGCGATCGCCGAGCCGGCGCCGGCGTCGCGTCGTTCGACGGTGGTCCGGCCGAACGGCCACAGGGCATAGCCGGCGATCCGGAAGGACGCGATGCCGAAGGGGATCGTGATGATGAGGATGCAGCAGATGAGACCCGCGATGACGTAGCCGATCGCCAGCCACAGGCCGCTCAGGATCAGCCAGAGGATGTTGAGGAGGAACTTCATGATCGTCAGCCTTCCACGGGCACGGCGAGAAATGTGTCTGGGGTGAAGGACGCCCTGAGTGCCCTGCGGCGTTGCGCCGGCGGAGGTCCGGTGCACCGGGGGCGGGGCGGTGGTGGACGACGGCCACCGGGCGTCATGGGCGGTGGCCCGCCATCTCTTCGAGACGGGCGATGCGCTCGCGCATCGGGGGGTGGGTGGCGAAGAGCTTCGACATGCCCTCCGCGCGGAACGGGTTGGCGATCATCATGTGGCTGGCCGTCTCGATACGCGGCTCGGGCGGCAGCGGGAGCTGCTTGGTGCCCGCCTCCAGCTTGCGCAGGGCGGAGGCGAGGGCCAGCGGGTCGCCGGTGAGCTGGGCCCCCGAGGCGTCCGCGGCGTACTCGCGGGAGCGGCTGACGGCGAGCTGGATCAGGGACGCCGCCACCGGCCCGAGGATCATGATCAGCAGCATGCCCAGGAGGCCGGGGCCCTCGTCGTCGTCGGATCGGCCTATCGGGATCAGCCAGGCGAAGTTGACGAGGAACATCACGACGGAGGCGAGGGCGCCGGCGACGGACGAGATCAGGATGTCGCGGTTGTAGACATGGCTCAGCTCATGGCCGATGACGCCGCGCAACTCGCGTTCGTCGAGCAGTTGCAGGATCCCGTCGGTGCAGCAGACGGCGGCGTTGCGGGGGTTGCGGCCGGTGGCGAAGGCGTTGGGCGCCTGGGTCGGGGAGATGTACAGGCGCGGCATGGGCTGGCGGGCGGCCGTCGAGAGTTCGCGGACCATGCGGTAGAGCCCGGGCGCCTCGAACTCGCTGACGGGGCGGGCCCGCATGGCCTTGAGGGCGAGTTTGTCGCTGTTCCAGTACGCGTAGGCGTTGGTGCCGAGGGCGACGACGACGGCGACGATGAGGCCCGTACGGCCGAAGAGGCCGCCGATGACGATGATGAGGGCGGACAGTCCCCCGAGGAGTACGGCGGTCCTGAGCCCGTTGTGCCGGCGGTGCACGGTACGCCCTCCAAGCGGTGCGGCAGGGGAACCCTTGCTTCGAACTCCACTCTCCAGTGGACCCTTACTCACCGGTCAACGCCAGATGAGGAGGGCTGGTTCCCTTGTGCACGGGGACGGGGCCAGGTGGGGCACCCGGGTCGCGTCGTGGAGCATGCCCGATGTACCGCCGTACGGGTGAGCGGCGACGCGCTGCGGCCGACGTGGTCCGGCTTCAGCTGAAGTCGGACCGCGTCGGCCGCAGCGGAGCTCCGTCGGCTAGAGCAGGGCTCCGGAGGCGAAGCGCAGGACGAGCTGCGGGTAGCCGGAGAGCGCGATGCCGAGGACCGTGGCGAGGGCGATGGCGGCGGTGAGGGCGGCCGGGATCCGGGGGCGGGCCGGCTGCGGGGCCGGTGCTCCGTCCGCTGCCTGCGCGGCACCGTCCTTGGCGGTCGCGGGGCCCCGGAAGAGGACCGCGGTCCACTGGAGGTAGTAGTAGAGCGCGATCACGACGTTGACGGCCATGATCACCGCGAGCCAGCCCAGGCCCGCGTCGACGGCCACGGAGAAGACCGTGACCTTGGCGAACAGGCCGATGATGCCCGGCGGCAGTCCGGCGAGGCAGAGCAGGAAGAAGCCGAGGGCGAGGGCGGCAAGCGGGCGCCGGGCGTACAGGCCGCGGTAGTCGCTGATGCGGTTGGCCGGGCTCGTGCGGGCCACCAGGGCGGCGACCGCGAAGGCGCCGAGGTTCACCGCCGCGTACATCAGCGCGTAGGCGACCGTGGAGCCGATGGCCCGCGCCGGGTCGTCGGCGTATCCGGCGGCCCCGATGGGGACCAGGAGGTAGCCGGCCTGACCGACCGAGGACCACGCGAGCAGCCGCACGGCGCTGTGCGCCCGGTCCGGCTTCTGGCGCAGCGCGGCGACGTTGCCCACGGTCATGGTGAGCGCGGCGATGACGGCCAGCGCGGGGCCCCAGACGTGCGCGTACGAGGGGAAGCCCTCGATCGCCACCAGGATCAGGCCGGAGAAGCCGACCGCCTTGCCGATGACCGAGAGGTACGCGGCGATCGGGAGGGGCGCGCCGACGTAGGTGTCCGGCACCCAGAAGTGGAAGGGCGCGGCCGCGGTCTTGAAGGCGAAGCCGACCAGGGTGAGGGCCACACCGGCGGTGGCGAGGGTGGCCAGCCGGGGGTCGGGGAGGTCGGTGAGGGTCTGCGCCACCCGGGCGAGGTGCAGGCTGCCGGTGGACGCGTACAGGAAGCTCACGCCGAGCAGCATCACCGCGGTGGCCGCCACCGAGGACAGGAAGAACTTCAGCGCGGCCTCGGAGGAGAGGCGGTCGCCGCGCCGCAGGCCGACCAGAGCGAAGGCGGGCAGGGAGGCGACTTCGAGGGCGATGACGAGGGTCGCGAGGTCCCTGGAGGCGGGCAGCAGGGCGGCACCGGCCGCGGAGGAGAGCAGCAGGAACCAGTACTCGCCGGCGGGCAGGTCGTGGTCCTTGATGGTGTCGATCGACAGCAGGGCGGTCAGCAACGCCCCGGCAAGCACCAGGAATTGGATGACGAGGGCGAAGGGGTCGGCCACGTAGCTGCACACATCGGGGGCACCGGTGAGGCAGAAGGTGCGGCGGTCGTCGCCCAGGAGGGGCAGCAGGGAGAGCGCGGCGAGGGCGAGACCCGCGGTCGCGATCCGGCCGAGCAGCGGCTTCCTGGCCACCGGGAGGAACAGGTCGGCGACGAGCACCACCAGGGCGACCGCCGCGGCGATGGTGGGCGGCGCGACGGCGAGCCAGTCGACGGACTGGACCAGGGAGGTCATCGAGCTCATCACTTACCGCCTCCGAGGAGCTGCTGGACGGCCGGGTCGGTGAGGCCGAGGAGGGCCGCGGGCCACAGTCCGGCGAGGACGGTGAGCGCGGCGAGGGGGGTCCAGGCCGCGTATTCGTAGCGTGCGATGTCGGGGATGTGGGGCGCGGCCGGGGCCGCGGCTTCCGGGGTGGCCGCTTCGGCGGAGGCTCCGCCCCCGGAGGCGGTGCCGGCTGCTGCCTCCGATGCCGTCGCGGGTGCCGCGGAGGGCAGCGAGCCGCCCATGCAGACGCGGCGGACGACGAGCAGCAGATACGCGGCGGTCAGCAGGGTGCCGAGACCGGCCATCACCATGAACGTCAGGAAGGCGGGCCGGCTGAGGCCCTCGGCCGGCCGGAACGCGCCGAACATCGCGAGCATCTCGCCCCAGAAGCCGGCCAGGCCCGGGATGCCCAGGGAGGCGACGGCGCCGAAGGCGAGCAGGCCGCCGAAGCGCGGTGCCCTGCCGTACAGGGCGGCGCCCGTCTCGCCGGCGAGGGAGTCGAGGTCGGTGGTGCCGTAGCGGTCCTTGAGCGCGCCGACGAGGAAGAACAGCAGGCCGGTGATGAGGCCGTGCGCGATGTTGGCGAACAGCGCGCCGTTGACGCCGGTGGGGGTCAGGCTGGCGATGCCGAGCAGGACGAAGCCCATGTGGCCGACGGAGCTGTAGGCGATCAGGCGCTTGAGGTCTCCCTTGGCGCCCCTGCGCACCAGCGCGAGGCAGGCGAGGGATCCGTAGACGATGCCGATGGCCGCCAGCGCGGCGAGGTACGGCGCGAAGGTGTGCATGCCCTCTGGTGCGATGGGCAGCGCGATGCGCACGAAGCCGTAGGTGCCCATCTTCAGCAGGACGCCGGCCAGCAGCACCGAACCGACGGTGGGTGCGGCGGTGTGGGCGTCCGGCAGCCAGCTGTGCAGCGGCCACATCGGTGCCTTGACGGCGAGTCCGATGCCGATGGCGAGCACCGCGAGCAGCTGGACCGTGTGGCTGATCTGGGACTTCGGGCCGTTGTCAGTGGCGAGTGCCACCATGTCGAACGTGCCGGACGTCACGCCGAGGAGGAGGAGGCCGAGCAGCATCACGACGGAGCCGAGCAGCGTGTAGAGGATGAACTTCCAAGCGGCCGCCTGCTTCTGCGCACCGCCCCAGCGGGCGATGAGGAAGTACATCGGGATGAGGACCATCTCGAAGGCGAGGAAGAACAGCATCAGGTCGAGGACGGCGAAGCTGGCGAGGGTGCCGGCCTCCAGGACGAGCAGCAGGGCCACGAATGCCTTGGGAGACGGGCCCTTCGGCATGTGGAAGTAGCTGTAGAGCGCGCAGAGGAAGGTCAGCAGCGCGGTCAGCACGACAAGGGGGAGCGAGATGCCGTCGATGCCGAGGTGGATGCGGATGTCCAGCGCGGGGATCCAGCTGATGTCGGTGGTGGCCTGCATACGGGCCGGGTGGTCGTGGTCGAAGCCGGCGGCCAGCGCGATGGACGCGGCGAGGACGGCGCCGGTGACGGTCACGCCGTGGCGCAGTACGGCCTGGTCGGGGTTGCGGCCGCGCAGACCCGGCGGGGGCGGCAGCAGAGCGCCGACGGCTCCCAGCAGGGGCAGCACGACGACGGCCGCGAGGAGGATCTGCAGAGCGGTGGGGTTCACGGGTCAGGCCCTCCTCAGGGTTGCGGCTCCGGCGAGCCCGGCCGCGGGGGGCGTCGGCCGGCGATGCGGGGCGCGTGCCCCGGGAGTGTGCGGCATCGGTCAGGCTCCCGTGCCCGTAGCGACGAGGACGGCGGCGACGGCCAGCACGAGCGAGCCCGCGACCAGGGCGCCGAGGTAGGTCTGCACGTTGCCGGTCTGGGCGCGGCGGACGGCGGCGCCCAGCCAGCGGGGGGCGGTGCCCGCGCCGCGTACGTACGTGTCGACGACCTCGCGGTCGAGGAAGCGGACGAGCGTGGCCGCGGCGCGCACGGGCCGGACGAAGAGGGCGGAGTAGACGGCGTCGAGGTGGAAGCCGACGGCGGCGTGGCGGTGCAGGCGGCCGAGGAGCAGCCGGCCGGGGTCGGCAGGGTCCGGGGCCGCGGCGATGTCGCCGTAGGCCGGGGCGTGGGTGTCGATGGCCGTCTCCTCGGCAACCGCGGGGGTGACGTCCGGGGTGGCGACGACCGCGCCGAGGGGGAAGCGTGCGGCGAGGGCGGTGGTGTGCCGCCAGGCCCCGTAGGTGACCAGGCCGCCCACGAGCGCGATGCCGGTGCCGAGGACGGAGGTGGTGAGGGTCGGGGCCAGCGAACGCCCGTCGAACCAGTCGGGCAGGAAGGGGGCGGCCAGGCCGAGCGCGGCGGTGGGGAGGAAGAGCAACCACAGCACGGCGTTCATGGAGATCGGCTGCGGGCCGTGGTCGGGGACCTCGGCGCCCTTGCCGCGGAAGGCGAGCAGCCACAGGCGGGTGGCGTAGGCCGCGGTGAGGAGGGCGGTGAGCAGACCCGAGATCAGGACGGTCCAGCCGGCGGCGCCGGGGATGCCGTGCGCGTCACCAGTGGCGGCGTGTTCGGCGGCGCCCAGGACGGCTTCCTTGGAGAAGAAGCCGGCGAAGGGCGGGATCGCGGCGAGCGCGAGCAGCGCGACCGTCATGGTCCAGAAGGCGTCCGGGACGCGCCGGGACAGGCCGCTCATCCGGGACATGGCGGCGAGCGAGTTGGTGCCCGCGGCGTGGATGATCACGCCCGCGCCGAGGAAGAGCAGGGCCTTGAACGCGCCGTGCGCGATGAGGTGGAAGACGGCCGCGCCGCGGTCGCCGACGGCCAGCGCGCCGGTCATGTAACCGAGCTGGCCGACGGTCGAGTAGGCCAGGACGCGCTTGATGTCGTCCTGGGCGAGGGCCGCGAGGCCCGAGCCGACCATGGTGACCGCGGCCATCACCGCGAGCACGACCAGCGCGGCGGCGGAGGCCGCGAAGACGGGGAGGAGACGGGCCACGACGTAGACACCGGCCGCGACCATCGTCGCGGCGTGGATCAGCGCCGAGACGGGCGTCGGACCGGCCATCGCGTCGGGGAGCCAGGTGTGCAGCGGGAACTGCGCCGACTTGCCCGCGACACCGGCGAGCAGCAGCAGCGCGATCAGGGTCGGGTGGTCCAGGCCGTCCCGGGCGACGGAGCCGAGGATGCCGGTGATGCGGAAGGTGCCGGTATCGGCGGCCAGCGCGAAGATGCCGAAGAGGAAGGGGACATCGCCGAGCTTGGTGACGAGGAACGCCTTGAGGGAGGCGGCGCGGGCGGCCTCGGTCTCCCAGTAGTGGCCGACGAGGAAGTAGGAGCAGATGCCCATGACTTCCCAGCCGACCAGCAGCATCATCAGGTCGCCGGTGTAGACGACGAGCAGCATCGCGGAGGTGAAGAGGGAGACCAGCGCGGCGTAGGAGGGGTAGCGCGGGTCGTCGCGCAGGTAGCCGGTGGAGTAGATCTGCACGCAGGTCGCCACGCAACCGACCAGGACGGCGAGCAGCGCGGCGAAGCCGTCGATGTGCAGGGCCAGGTCGATGGGGATCGAGCCGGTGGGGGTGAGCTCCACGGCGACGTCGGTGGACGGGCCACCGCCCTGATCGACGGCTACGGAGATGGCGAGTGCGGCCGCGGCCAGCGTCGGCAGGACGGCCAGCGGGCGGACGAAGCCGGGCGCGCGCCGGCCCAGGAAGAGGCCCGCGAGGGCCCCGAGGAAGGGCAGGAGCGGGACGAGGACGGCGGTGGTCGTGAGCGTCACGCGGTGGCCTCCGCCTTGGTGTCCGGCTGCGGCTGCTGCGTGTCCCCGTCCGCCGCGTCCGTCTCGACCGCCGTCTCGGAGAGGTCGCGGAGCCGGTCGATGTCGGAGCTGCCGCGGTTGCGGTAGACGAGCAGCACGATCGCCAGACCGATGCCGATCTCGGCGGCGGCGATGGCGATGGTGAAAAGGGTGAGGGACTGGCCGGCGTGCAGGGTGTCGCGCAGCCAGACGTCGAAGGCGACGAGGTTGAGGTTGACGGCGTTGAGCATCAGCTCGACGGACATCAGCACCAGGATCGCGTTGCGGCGGGCGAGCACGCCGTACAGACCGGTGCAGAAGAGCAGGACGGCGAGGACGGCCGGGTAGGCGAGATGCATCAGCGCTGGTCCTCTCGCGTGGCGGGAGCCGCACCGGCCCCGGGCGCGGTCGGCGCCGCGCCGGTGGCCGCGCCGTTGTCCCTGCGGGACAGCACGATCGCGCCGACGAGCGCGGCGAGCAGCAGCACGGACAGCGCCTCGAAGGGCAGTACCCAGTGCTGGAAGAGGGAGCGGCCGGAGACCTCGGTGGAGCCCTGGGAGGGGCCGTCGAGGTTGATCCAGGTGGCGCGGAAGGCGTCCACGACGACCCAGACCAGCGCGGCGGCCGAGGCGACGGCCACCGTGAGCGCGGCCCAGCGGTTGCCCGAATCGGCGTCCGGGGAGCGACCGATCGGCGCCTTGGTGAGCATCAGTCCGAACAGCAGCAGGACGACGACGGAACCGACGTAGATCAGGACCTGCACCCAGGCGATGAACTCGGCCGTGAGCAGGAGGTATTCCACGGCGATCCCGCCGAGGGCGACCACCAGCCACAGCGCGGCGTGCACCAGCTGGCGGGTGGTGACGGTCACCACGGCCGCGCCGAGGGTCGCGATGCCGACGAGCAGGAAGGCGATCTCGACACCGGTGGGCGACAGGAAGCCGTGGCTTGCGGCGGCGAGCGTCACGTTCCCTCCCCGGGGGTCTCCTGTGGTCCTTGCTCCCGGTCCGCCTCGGCCTGCTGCTGGGCGGCGAGCTTGTCGGCGGCCTTGCGGGCGGCGGCGATTTCCTTGGGCTCCTCGGCCGCCGGGTCGAGCGCGGGCGGTTCGGGGACCGTCCACATCCACTCGCGGAGCTTGTCGCGCTCGTGGGTCAGCTCGTGGATGTCGGTCTCGGCGTACTCGAACTCCGGGGACCAGAACAGCGCGTCGAAGGGGCAGACCTCGATGCAGATGCCGCAGTACATGCACAGCGCGAAGTCGATCGCGAAGCGGTCCAGTACGTTGCGGCTGCGCTCGCGGCCTCCGGGGGCGGCGGGCGGCACCGTCTCCTTGTGGGAGTCGATGTAGATGCACCAGTCGGGGCACTCGCGGGCGCACAGCATGCAGACCGTGCAGTTCTCCTCGAACAGCCCGATGACGCCGCGGGTGCGCGGCGGGAGGTCGGGCTGGACATCCGGATACTGCTGGGTGACCGTCCGCTTCGTCATCGTCCGAAGGGTGACGGCCAAGCCCTTGGCGAGCCCGGATCCGGGGAAGCCGGACTTCTTCGCGGGCTTGCCTCCGGTCGTGCCGTGGGCATGCTGGTGGTCCGAGGCCATCAGGAGATCACCACCTTGACGACGCCGGTGAGGGCGATCTGGGCGAGGGCGAGCGGGATGAGGACGGTCCAGGCGAGCTTTTGCAGCTGGTCCTCGCGGAGGCGGGGGTAGGTCACCCGTAGCCAGATGACACCGAAGGCGAGGAGCGCGGTCTTCAGCAGCGTCCACAGCCAGCCGAGGCCGTCGGCGCCGGACGGGCCGTGCCAGCCGCCGAGGAAGAGCACGGTGGTCAGGGCGCAGAGGATGACGATCCCGGCGTACTCGGCGAGCAGGAAGAGCGCGAAGCGCAGGCCGGTGTACTCGGTGTAGGCGCCGAAGATGATCTCGGAGTCGGCGACCGGCATGTCGAACGGCGGGCGCTGCAGCTCGGCGAGGCCGGCGGTGAAGAAGACCAGTCCGCCGACGATCTGCCACGGCACCCACCACCAGTGGAAGGCCTCGATGATGCCGGGCAGCGAGACCGTGCCGGCGGCCATCGCGACGGACGCGGCGGCGAGCAGCATCGGCAGCTCGTAGGCGAGCAGCTGCGCGGCCGTGCGCAGGCCGCCGAGCAGCGAGAACTTGTTGGCCGAGGCCCAGCCCGCCATCAGCGAGCCGAGCACGCCGACCCCCATGACGGCGAGCACGAAGAAGATGCCGGCGTCGACGACCTGTCCCACGGCGTTGCCGGGGCCGATGGGGATGGCGACGAGGACCAGGAGGTACGGCAGCAGGGCGACGGCGGGCGCAAGCTGGAAGATCCGCCGGTCGGCGCCGGCCGGGACGATGTCTTCCTTCTGCACGAACTTGACGCCGTCGGCGACGAGTTGGGCCCAGCCGTGGAACCCGCCCGCGTACATCGGGCCGAGCCGGCCCTGCATGTGCGCCATGACCTTGTGCTCGGTCTGCCCGATGACCAGCGGGAACACCAGAAAGATCACGAAGACGGCGACGAGGCGCAGCGCGATGTCGAGAGCGTCGCTCACGGGGCGTTGCCTCCTGCCGGGTCTTCGGGGGTGGTCGGGGGGTGGGAGGAGCCGGGATCCGGCTCGGGGGCCTGCTCCGTCTCGGGCCCGGGCTCTCCGGCCCGGTCCTGGGACGGAGCCGGCGCCGCGGGTTTGTCCTGCCGCGGGGCCGACTCGGGATCCGGTTCCGGCTGCCCGTTTTCCTCCGGCTCACGGGGCTGCGCCGGCTTCGGGTCGTCGAAGGCGGGGCGCGCGTGGTGCCACGGCGCGTCCGCGGCCGGGGCCGCCTCGGCCGGGGCGTCGGCTTCCTTGACGGGGGTTTCCTTGGCCGGTGCCGCCTCGCGTGCCGAGACCTCGGCCGCGGCAGCCTCCGCCGCCCCGGCCTCGGCCGCGTCCGCCTGACCGCTGCCGGCCGGTTCCTCGCTCGCCGCAGGGGTACGGGGTTCCGGGCGCTCGGTGCGCGCGGGCGGCTCGGCCGCCGGCGCGGACTCTGCCGCAGCGGCCTTGGCCGCCCCGGAAGCCGTCGCCTCGGTGGCGGTCGGTTCGGCGGCCGCCTCCCGCTGGCCGGCCGAGCCTGCGCTCGCCGTCCTGGTACGCCGTGCCGGGCGCTCGCCCGCGGCAGCACCCGCCGCGCGCGCACCGCCCGCCGCACGCGCACCACGAGCCGGCCGCGCGGGCGCGGGCGGCAGCTGGCCCTTCAGCGGGCCCCACTCGTTCGGGTCGGGGACGCCGGGCGGCAGCATCTGCCGGCGCTTGGGCCCGCCGTGCTCGGACTCGCCCGGCTCCTTCGCGCCCGGCCACGCCTTCACGACGCGGGCCGCCAGCACGAAGTCCTTGCGCAGCGGGTGCCCTTCGAAGTTCTCCGGGAGCAGCAGGGGCACGAGGTGCGGGTGGCCGGTGAAGTCGACACCGAACATCTCGTGGGTCTCGCGCTCGTGCCAGCCCGCACCGGCGAACACGCCCACAGCGGTGGGCAGCGCGGCGCCGTCGTGCGGCACGGTCGTACGGACGATCAGCCGGCGGACGGCACCGGGGTGCGAGACATCGGCGAGGTGCGCGCAGATCCGGAAGCCGGTGGCCGGCTCGTCGACGGCGCTCAGCCAGTCGAAATAGGTGCAGCCGAGGTCGTCGCGGGCGGCGGTGAGCGCGGTCAGCCAGCCGTCGGCCGGTACGTCGACCGTCAGCAGGTCGTACGCCAGCTCGGCCGAGGCGCCGGTACCGAAGATCTCGCTCGCGGGACTCGGCAGCCAGCCGACAACGGGCTCGACGACGGGCTCGGGCTCGGGCTCGGGCTCGGGCTCGGCGGCAGCGTCCGCCGCGGCCTCCTCGCCGGCCGCGGCCTGCGGGGTCTCGTTCCCTTCGGGCTGCTCGGCCTGTCCGGGCTGCTCGGGCCCGTTGGGCTGCCCGGAGCGCGCCGGCTGCTCGGGCTGCTCGCTCATCGGGGCTCCTCCCCCGCCGTCTTCTTGCCGCTCTTCGCCTCACCGGTCACGGCATCACCCTGCGCGCCGGTGGTCGCACCGTCAGATGCCGCGTCGGTGGTCGCGGCGTCGCCCTGCGTACCCGCGGTGTTCGGCAGGGCCGGCGGCGTCACCAGGCCACTGCGCAGCGCGGCCGCCGAGGGCCGTCCGCCGCCGGCGGCGCCGCCGCCGCCGCTCGGGGCGTACCGCTCGCCCAGCGACTCGCGGGCGATCTTCTCCTGGAGCTTGAGGATGCCTTGCAGCAGCGCCTCCGGGCGCGGCGGGCAGCCCGGCACGTACACATCGACCGGGATGATCTGGTCGACGCCCTTGGTGACGGAGTACGAGTCCCAGTAGGGGCCGCCGCAGTTGGAGCACGCCCCGAAGGAGATGACGTACTTCGGCTCCGGCATCTGCTCGTAGAGGCGCTTGACCGCGGGCGCCATCTTGTCGGTGACGGTGCCGGAGACGACCATCAGGTCGGCCTGGCGCGGGCCGGGCGCGAACGGGATCACGCCGAGCCGGATGAAGTCGTGCCGTGCCATGGAGGCGGCGATGAACTCGATGGCGCAGCAGGCGAGCCCGAAGTTGAAGACCCACAGGCTGTAGCGGCGGCCCCAGTTGAGGACCACCTTCATCGGTTCCGGCGCCAGGCGGGCCAGTGTGCCCAGGCGTCGCGGCTCCGGCACGAACTGCGGGACGGAGCTCTCGGGCACGGCTGCGGAGCCGTCGGAGGCGGGGGTCACGTCCATTCCAGGACGCCCTTCTTCCATGCGTAGAGCAGGCCGACGGTCAGGAAGCCCAGGAAGATGAACATCTCCACGAGCGTCACGCCGCCGAATCCGGGGGCCGCGAAGACCGTCGCCCAAGGGAAAAGGAAGATCGAGTCGACGGCGAAGATGACGTACAGAAAAGCGTAGACGTAATAGCGGACCTGGGTGTGTGCCCAGCCCTCGCCCACCGGGTCCACGCCGCATTCGTACGTGAGCAGCTTCTCGGGTGTCGGCACGACGGGCCGCAGCAGCCGCCCGGCCCCGAAGGCCACGGCGACGAAAAGCACGCCGATCACGGCGATGATCCCCACGACCGAATAGGCCTGGAAATAGTCCGCGGCGATGGTGGTGCGTACGGTCGCGTCCGGCACGTCCGCCCCTCGCTCCCTGCTGCGCTTGTTCAACGACTTCGACGATCTGTACGGACGGGAGTCTAGGCCCTGCCCCGTGTGCCCCGAGCAGCCGCGTCAGGCCGACGGTGGGCTTGTCCCTACTTCGCCCTACCTGGGGGCCTGCGCCCGGTGGCGGCGGAGCGGCCCCGCGCGGCGGCGCGGGGCACCGCGCCTCAGTGGATCGGGCCGCCGTCGAACGGACTGCGCAGGTCGGGGCCACCGTCGCCGCCCGGAGTGGCGCTGCCCGCCCCGCTGCCCGTTTCGCTCGCGGCCGGGCGTTCCGCGACGCCCGACGACGGGAGCGGCTCGGCCGGCGCCGGCTGCCCCGCAACCGTGACGACCGGCAGCGGCTGGGTCTCCGCGACCGGCTGGGACCGCACCACCTGGGACTGCACCACGGGCGGGTGCTGTGCGCCCTGACCGTGCGGGGTCTGCGGAGTCTGCGAGACCTGCACAGCCTGCTGCGGCTGCGCGTTGTGCGGCATCGGCTGCCCGTACGGCTGGTACGGGGATTGCTGCTGGGCTTGGTGCGGCTGATAGGGCTGGTAGGGCTCGTACGACTGGGGCTGCTGCTGGGGGTGAGGCTGTTGCCCCGGAGCCTGGGCCCGGGCGTACGGCTGCTCGTACGGCTGGTGGGGCTCGTACGGCTGGTGTGCTTGGTACGGCTGGTGTGGCTGGTACGGCTGCTGGGGCGCCTGCGCATGCTGCGGTCCCCCCTGCGGCGGCGGAACCGGCGGGTGCGCCGGGGAGTGGGCCGTCTGCGGAGCCTGCGGCTGGGAGGGGTATCCCATGGCTCCGCCGGGGGGACTCGCCCCGGCCGGCGCCGACGGCGCGGCGGGCTGCGTCGGCACGGCACCCGGCAGCTCCCCGGACTGCTGCTGCCGCCTGCCCCGCTCCCGCGAGACCGCGCGGTCCATCGTCTCGGCCGCGATCCGCGCCGCCGCCTCACGCGTGCGCTCCCCCAGCAGCTCGGTGCGGATGGCGCCGCCCGCCGCGAGGTGGCGGTCATAGGGGAGGGGAAGGACCGCCGCGCCGCCGGCCCCGAGGTGCTCGGCGGCCTTGCGGACGTCGACGCCGGTGTCCGGGGACGAGTGGGTGAGGACGACCACCGTGGTCGGCAGCAGCCCGGGGTGCAGGCTGCCGATCCAGTCCACGACGGAGCGCGTGGCGGCCACGCCCTCCGGGGTCGCCGGGGTGACCAGGACACGTGCCTGCGTCGTCACCAGCGCCGTGCGCGCCACCTCCGCGGGCAGCGTCTCGCAGTCCACGACCGTGGTGGAGAAGTGGCGGCGCAGTGACGTCATCACGACCCGGTACGCGTCGAGGTCCAGCCGGGTCCCGATGGCGCCCTGGCTGCCGGGCAGCAGCCAGCCGCCTCCCGCGAAGGGCAGGAGATAGCCGGTCAGGTCCGTGATCAGCATCGAAGGATCGACGATCTGCGCGAGATCGCTGCCCGACCAGCGCACCTCGCGGGCGCCGAGCCGGTGCGGCAGGGTGCCGAGCGCCGGGTCGGCCTCGACGGCGAGCACGGGGTCGGAGCGGTAGTGCGCGTAGGTGAGCGCCAGCAGGGCGGCGACGGTGGACTTGCCCGCGCCGCCGCGGATGCTGGAGACGGCGATCTGCCTGCCGGTGGTCACGGGCTGCTGGATGGCGTGCGCGGCCCGGGTGACGGCGGCGGTCTCGGCCGCCGGGGACGAGGCGAACACCCGGCGCAGCGCCCGCCCGGCCCGCCGCGACAGCGGGTCGCCGCGGCGCGGCTTGGGCTGCCCGTCGGCCAGCTCGGGCGGCAGGAGCGGCACGGACACGGGCGTCCGCGCCGGCAGCCCGGACCCGTAGCGCCCGGGAGCGGGTGCCGCGGGCGACGGGCTCGGGGCAGGAGGGGCAGGAGGCTGAGCGGGCGGAAGGGCCTGGGCCGGTTGGGCCGGAGCCGGTTGGGCGGGGGCCGGAGCCGGGGGCTGAGGGGTGGTCGCCTGCGCCGACGGCGAGGGGATCTCGTTGGTGGCCGGGGACTCGTCGGCGAGCGGGGAGGGCTGGGGTGCGGGGGCGGCCTGGGCCGCTGTCTCGTCGAAGGCGGCAGGGGACGAGGCCGGAGACGGAGGCGAGGCCGGAGCCTGGGCCGACGCTTGGGCCGGGGCCGGCGCCTGCGTCGAATCCTGCGCCGAGTCTGCGCTCGCGGTCACGGCATCCACGGTCCCGGGCTCCTCCGCTTCGAACGTCGCCGTTCCGGTCGCAGCCGGAGCCGGAGCCGCAGGCCCAGCCGGTACCTGGGCGGCAGGTGCCTGGGCAGCAGGTGCCTGGGTTGCGGAAGGTGTCTGGGTTGACGGCTCCGCCTCCGGCGCCGACGCCGCGGCGGGCCCGGAGGGCGTCGGCAACGTGCCCGTCGGCCGGGACGCCGCGGCAGACGCCGAGGGCGAGGGCAGCGGGGCAGCGGGCCGCGGAGCCGCAACGGGCTCGGCGGGCCCTTCGACCACCGCGGACCGCGGCACTTCGCCCGTCGGCTCGGGCCGAGGAGCTTCGTCCGTAGGCCCGGACCGAGACGCTTCGCCCGGAGCCGCAGGCCGCCGCGCTTCGTCCGTAGGCGCGGGCAGCCGTCCGGCAGGTGCGTCGGCGGTGGGCATCGGCCGCGCCGGGGGAAGCGGTCCGGTGCCGCGTTCGGTCCCGGTCGCGACCTCGTTCATGCCGTCCACCGCAGCCACCTCGTTCGCCATGCCGCTCCACTCGCTCTTCTCACGCGCCTCAGGAGCCACGTTCATCACATCCACCGCACTCACACCCCCCTCCCGGTCGTCCAACGTGCCGTCGATCCGGGCACCTTGACGCCCCGGCACAGGGCGTTCCCGCTCGAACCGATCGGCCCGCTCCGGCTCTTCCGAGGGCGCGGGAAGGTCGGGTCTCCCGGAACGTTCCGGCGCCCCCGACGCTTTCGAAAGGCTCACCGGCCGAGGCGGCGACGGCGTCCGGAGCGAGGGCTCGGCCGGCTCGGCGAGTCCCGCGGGCCGGTGGCCGATCGGCCGCGAGGGCGCAGCGCTCCCGCCCGCGTCCGAACCGGCATCCGCGTCCGAACCCGCAACGGCTCCCGCGTCCACGCCGCGTTCCGCGCCCGCGCCCGCGCTCACGCGGGCCCCCGCACCGGCGCCCGCGTCCTCACCCACCGCCATGATTCCTCCACCGCCCTCTGGGTCAGAACGCGCCGAACAGCAGCCCGTAGACCCCGAAAGCCCCGAGGGACACCGGGATCAGCGCCACCACGCCGGTCGATTCGAGCAGGTCCAGCCACCGGCGCAGCCGCGCCCGCATGGTTTCCGGCACACGCACCGTCAGCACCACGACCGCGAGCCCGGCCAACGCGCACAGCGCGGCCAACGCGCCCGCCGGCGCGCCGCCGTCGTGCGCACACAGCAGAACGAGCCGTACGCACACGGCCGTTCCGGCTCCCAGCAGCGCGACGACCTCCACCGCCAGCGGATAGGCGCGGGCGCGGGAGAACAGCAGCCCGGCGAGCAGCAGCGCGACCAGTACGGTCCAGACGCTCGGCTCCCCCAGGGCCAGCACCCCCGCGGCGCCCGCCGAGACGGCCATCGCGACCGTGGCCAGGGCGAGTCCGCGATGTGTGGCGCCCAGCGCGGCCGCCGCCTGGTGCCTGCTGACCGGCGTACCACCGGAGCGCAGGTCGTCCAGCCGGGTCAGTCCGGCCCCGATGAGGGCGAGCCGCGGAAGGCTGCCGAGGACGACGACGGAGACGAAGCCGAGCGCCACGCCCGCCTGCGCCGGGCCGGCCGACGCGAGGCCCAGCTCCCAGGCGCCCACCGCGAGCGCGACCGAAACGGCGCCGATCAGGCCGCCGCGCCCCAGCGGGGTGCAGAGGCCGAGCAGGGCGAGCGCGGCCGCGACGGTGAGCCCGACGGTGGCCAGCCGGGCGCTGCCGCCGGAGGCCGCGTGCCAGGAGGCGATCACACCGAGCGTGCCGCCCTGCAGCAGCAGCGCGAGGCCCGGCGCACGGTGCCCCGGCCGGCCGGTGACCGCGCTGATCGCCGCTCCGGCGCCCGCCAGGACCGCCGCCGCGACGCCGAGCCAGAGGGCGACTGCGCCGCCCGGATACCAGGAAGCCGCGCCGATGCCGGCGGTCGCCGCGAGCAGCACGCCCGCCGTCACCACCGTCCAGGCCCTGCTCCGCGCGCCCCATCCCCAGCCGCGCACGTCCAGGGGGTCGGCCGCGTCCTCGGCGTGGTCGTGGTCGTGTCCGGCCGGGGCCAACACGCCGTCCTGCTCCCGTACGAGGCGCAGCACGGCGCCGTCGGTCACCCGCGCGGAGGCCAGCGAATCGTGCGGGGCGAGCACCGCGCCGTCGGAGGTGATCAGCCGTTGCGCGGCCGGGCCGCCGCTCGCCCGGTCACCGAGCAGCCGGAGAATGTCGGGCAGCAGCGCCCCGAGGGATTCGTGCGCGGGAACGACGAGCTCGATCCGGCGCCGGTCCCCGACCAGCGTCACCCGGCTGAGCCCGGTCCGCTGTTCCGCCCCGGCGCTCACGCCCGTACTCACACTCACCATGTCGACGCGGTCCCTGTGTTCTTGTCCGCGGGACCCGCTCCGGGCCGATGGAACGCGCGCGTCCGCCGGCCGACGGAGGAGGTGTCGCCCCAGCACCGGCAGGTCCGCTGCTCGTTGGTCCGCAGCGCGTGTCGCGGCCTGCGGCGCCGCACGGAGTCCGGCGGCAGCAACTCGCTGTCGTCACCCCGCGCCATCGGCCCTCGCCTCTCCCGTTCCTCCGCAACACCATACGGTCCCGTCGCCGCGCCGCGACCACCACGGCGGTAACGAGATAGCCACCGGCCTGCACCAATGCCCCTTTTCCCGGCGTCGCGGACCCCGCCTCCCGGCACGGCGGCCGCGGCGCGGTGGTGGGGGAAACCCCACCCCCACCACCCCGGATACCCCATGGCACCGGCGGCCGCGGCCGGGCAATCTGGGGCCCATGACCGACAGTTCCCGGACCAGGGCCGCCGACGGCGCCGCTGACGGCACCTCACCTCCGCCGCCCCGAGCGCCCCTCGGCTCCTGGACATGGCGGGAGATCCTGCACCTGCTGACCAACTTCCCGTTGGGCGTGCTCGCGTTCGTGCTGCTGGTGGTCTGGCTCGTGCTGGGGCTCGCCCTGTCCGTCACCGTCATCGGGCTGCCGCTGCTCGCCTCGGGCCTGAAGGTGTGCCGGCAGTACGGGAAGCTGGAGCGGGGCCGGGCGCGGCGGCTGCTCGGGGTGCGGGTCGACGAGCCGAGCCCGCTGCGGCCACGGGACCGGGGATTCTTCCCCTGGCTGTGGGCCTCCCTGCAGGACTCCGTCGCGTGGCGGCACGCGCTGTTCGCCTTCGTCCGGCTGCCCTGGGCCGTCTTCACCTTCGCGGTCACGCTCGTCCTGCTCTTCGTGGGCTGGCCGACCCTGCCCTGGGTCACGCGGGGGCTGGCGAACGTCGACCGCGCGATGACCCGCGGACTGCTCTCGCCCTCCGACGGGCTGGAGCGGCGGATCGCCGAACTGGAATCGGACCGGATGACGGTCACCGACACCGCGGCGGCCGACCTGCGGCGCATCGAGCGCGATCTGCACGACGGCGCGCAGGCCCGGCTGGTGGCGCTCGCCATGGGCCTGGGCCTGGCTAAGGAGAAGCTGCTGGAGGACCCGGAATCGGCGGCGGCGATGGTCGACGAGGCGCACGGCGAGGTGAAGCTGGCGCTTCAGGAACTGCGGGACCTCGCCCGTGGCATCCATCCGGCGATCCTCACGGACCGCGGGCTGGGGCCCGCCCTGACGTCCCTGGCAGGCCGTTGCACGGTCCCGGTCACGACGTCGGTGAGCCTGGACGAGCGGCCCGCCCCCGCCATCGAGGGGATCGCGTACTTCACCGTCTCCGAGCTGCTGCAGAACGTGTCGAAGCACAGCGGGGCGGGTCAGGCGTCTGTGGAGATCCGGCGGGTCGAGGACCGGCTGCTGCTGCGGGTGGAGGACAACGGTCGCGGCGGGGCGCGCGTGGCCCGCGGCGGCGGGCTGGCCGGCCTGGCGGAGCGACTGGGGTCCGTGGACGGCCGGTTCCTGGTGCATTCGCCGTCCGGCGGGCCCACCCAAGTGACGGCGGAACTGCCGTGGCGGGCCCGGGTACCGGCGAAGGGCTGAAGGCCGCAGCATCGGCAGCGGCTGAGGTCCGAAGCGGCCGGGACGCCTGCGGGCAGGTAGGGAAAACCCCCGGAGAAGAGGGCGAAGACCCTCATGGTGCGACCTCCGGCGATCGCGGACTCTGGGCGTGTGGCAGCCGGAGCCACCGCATAGCGGCCGGCCGGAACGCGAACCAGGCCGAGTCCACCGGCCGGAACGGACGACGAGACCATGGACACCACGGACAGCACGCACAGCACATACGCACCGCAGCCCCGCGACTCCCGCGTGCCCGTGGGGCTGCGCGCCCCGTTCTCCGGGCGCACCTGGCGGGAGTTCCTCTTCCTCCTCCTCGGCCTCCCGCTGTCGGTGGTGATGTTCGGCTACGCGGTGGCGGTGATCTCGCTCGGCGCCGGCCTGCTGGTCACCTTTCTCGGCTTTCCCCTGCTGGCGGGCGGGCTGGCCGGCTGCCGGGCGCTCGGCGGTGTCGAGCGCGGCCTGGCCCGCACGCTGCTGGGGGTACGCATCGCCGGTCCGGCGCCCGTCCGCGCGACCAGGCCGGGGGCGACGGGCTGGATGGCGGCCGTGCTGAGGAGCGGGGCGTCCTGGCGGCACCTTCTCCACTCGCTCCTGCGCTTCCCCTGGGCCGTGTTCGCCTTCGTGGTCTCGGTGACCCTGTGGACCACCGGCTGGGCCATGCTGGCCTATCCGCTGTGGCGGTGGACGTTCACCGACTACCTCAGCCGGCCGGGCCTCCAGGTGTGGGGGGACGATCACGGCAACGGCAGGTACCTCGACACACCGTGGGAGGTGGGGGCCACCAGCGCGGTCGGCCTGGTGCTCGTCCTGGTGACACCGTGGGTGATCCACGGTCTGACGCAGGTCGACCGGATGATGGCCCGCGGCCTGCTCAGCGCCTCACGGCACGACGGCTGACCCCGGCACGCCCTGCCCGGATGCGACGGGCGCGCCCTGCCCGCGTCGAGGAATCGGCGGGCCCGGCACCCCACCGCTCCCCCGGCCGTCGACGGCGCCGCGTAGGGCGTTCACGTGGATCTTGTCCTCGACCGGATGAAGATGCGGTCACGAAGCGCATCCATCGGCGCCGTTTACGCGTCTCAAGGGTGAAGCGGATTCTCATGTGTCCGCACTGCAGGGGCGTTTGGAGCATTTACGTTGAAAATCGGCAATAAGGGCTTTCGCCGCGTATCTGCGGTAGTCGTCACCGCGGGAGCCGTGCTGGCGGCGGGGGCGTTCGCCGCGCCGGCACAGGCCGCCACGGTCACGCCGCCCACGATCGTCGCCAAGGGCGGCTTCGTGATGAACAACGGCACCGGCAAGACCCTCTACACCAAGGCGGCGGACACCCGCCGTTCCACCGGCTCCACCACCAAGATCATGACGGCCCGGGTGGTGCTCGCGCAGAGCAACCTCAACCTGGACTCCAAGGTCACGATCCAGAAGGCGTACAGCGACTACATCGTCAACAACAACTGGGCCTCGTCGGCCCGGCTGATCGTGGGCGACAAGGTCACCGTGCGACAGCTGCTGTACGGGCTGATGCTCCCGTCCGGCTGCGACGCGGCCTACGCGCTCGCCGACAAGTTCGGCAGCGGGTCCACGCGGGCCGCGCGCGTGAAGTCCTTCATCGGCAAGATGAACAGCACCGCCAAGACCCTGGGCCTGAAGAACACCCACTTCGACTCGTTCGACGGCATCGGCCAGGGCTCGAACTACTCGACGCCGCGCGATCTGACCAAGCTCGCGAGCAGCGCGATGAAGTACTCCACCTTCCGCACGGTCGTGAAGACGAAGACGACCAAGCAGAAGGTCGTGACGAAGAGCGGCGGCTACCGCTACATGCCGTGGGAGAACACCAACGGCCTGCTCGGCAGCTACTCCGGCGCCATCGGCGTCAAGACCGGCTCCGGCCCGGAGGCCAAGTACTGCCTGGTCTTCGCCGCCACGCGGAACGGCAAGACGGTCATCGGCACCGTCCTCACCTCCTCCTCGGTGGCCAACCGCACGTCGGACGCGAAGAAGCTGATGGACTACGGCTTCAAGAAGTAGTCCCGGAAGCCGTCCCGCCGCCGAAAGCGCCGGCTGACGAATCCCGGCGCACGAGGCGGTCCGGACGACGGACGCACGAGGGCCCGCTCGCGACACCCGGTCACGAGCGGGCCCTCCGCCGTGTCGTCGAGCCCCTCTCCGCCGTCCCGGCTCGCCCCCCCCGGACGCCCATCCCGCCCCCTGCACCCCAATTCGCCTCACCCGCCCCACCCGCGTCCGCATCCTGAAATGCTGAGGCCGTCCGGGCGCAGCTTCGAAAGACGCGGGGGATCGGTTCGTGGAACACGTGGAACGCGCGGTGCGGGTGGTCATCGCCGAGGACTCGGTGCTGCTGCGGGAGGGTCTGACCCGGCTGCTCACCGACCGGGGGCACGATGTCGTGGCGGGCGTGGGCGACGGCGAGGCGCTGATCAGGACGATCGGGGAGCTGGCGGCCGCGGGGGCGCTGCCGGACGTGGTGGTCGCGGACGTACGGATGCCGCCGACGCACACCGACGAGGGGGTGCGCGCCGCGATCCGGCTGCGCCGGGACCACCCGGATCTCGGCGTCCTGGTGCTCTCCCAGTACGTCGAGGAGCAGTACGCCACCGAGCTGCTGGCCGGATCGAGCCGGGGCATCGGCTACCTCCTCAAGGACCGCGTGGCCGAGGTCCGGGAGTTCGTGGACGCGGTCGCGCGGGTGGCGGGAGGCGGCACCGCGCTGGACCCGGAGGTGGTGGCGCAGCTGCTCGGCCGCAGCCGCAAGCAGGACGTACTGGCCAAGCTGACCCCCCGGGAGCGGGAGGTGCTGGGGCTGATGGCCGAGGGGCGGACGAACTCGGCGGTCGCCCGGCAGCTGGTGGTCAGCGACGGTGCGATCGAGAAGCACGTCAGCAATATCTTCCTGAAACTGGGCCTGTCCCAGAGTGACGGGGATCACCGCCGGGTCCTCGCCGTACTCACCTACCTCAGGTCATGACCTGCTGACAGGCTGTCAGTAGTGCAGGCCGGGGGACCGCCGGAAGAGGACCAGGACGCGGGACCCAGAACCAACGGAGGAGTCCGGAGCGTCTTGAAGAAGAGGGGACGAGGGGGATGATTTCATGACAAATAAGGACGAATTTGCGTCTCATATTGACGTCCAATATGTGATCGGCCCAGGGAAGGACACCCTTACCCACGTACGATGCAGCGGGGACAACCAGTCGGTACGACACGTCCCAGGCCCTGCCTCCGGCGGGGACGCCCCACGCCTCGAGGGAGGTCCGAAGCAGTGACGAGCCAGGTCAGTAGCCCAGCCGAGCAGGCCGACGGAGCGCTTGTCGGGGAGCAGCGCTCATCCGGGGACGGCGGCGGAGGCAAGGAAGTCCGCCGGCTGGACCGTGTCATCATCCGGTTCGCGGGCGACTCCGGTGACGGTATGCAGCTCACCGGCGACCGGTTCACCTCCGAGACGGCGACCTTCGGCAACGACCTGTCGACGCTGCCGAACTTCCCCGCCGAGATCCGGGCCCCTGCCGGCACCCTGCCGGGCGTCTCCAGCTTCCAGCTGCACTTCGCGGACCACGACATCCTCACGCCCGGTGACGCGCCCAACGTGCTGGTCGCGATGAACCCCGCCGCCCTCAAGGCGAATCTCGCCGATGTGCCCCGCGGCGCGGACATCATCGTGAACACCGACGAGTTCACCAAGCGCCCCATGGCGAAGGTCGGCTACGCGACCAGCCCGCTGGAGGACGGCTCGCTGGAGGCGTACCACGTCCACCCGGTGCCGCTGACGACGCTGACGATCGAGGCGCTGAAGGACTTCGGGCTCTCCCGCAAGGAGGCCGAGCGCAGCAAGAACATGTTCGCGCTCGGCCTGCTGTCGTGGATGTACCACCGGCCGACGGAGGGCACCGAGAAGTTCCTGCGGGCGAAGTTCGCCAAGAAGCCGGACATCGCGGAGGCGAATGTCGCCGCGTTCCGCGCGGGCTGGAACTTCGGCGAGACCACCGAGGACTTCGCGGTCTCCTACGAGGTCGCACCGGCCACGAAGGCGTTCCCCACCGGCACGTACCGCAACATCTCCGGCAACCTGGCGCTGTCCTACGGGCTCGTCGCCGCGGGCAAGCAGGCGGACCTGCCGGTGTACCTGGGCTCGTACCCGATCACCCCGGCCTCCGACATCCTGCACGAGCTGTCCAAGCACAAGAACTTCGGTGTGCGGACGTTCCAGGCGGAGGACGAGATCGCGGCCATCGGGGCGGCGCTGGGCGCCGCGTTCGGGGGGCAGCTCGCGGTCACCACGACGTCCGGCCCGGGTGTCGCGCTGAAGTCGGAGACCATCGGGCTCGCGGTGTCGCTGGAGCTGCCGCTGCTCGTGGTCGCCATCCAGCGCGGCGGCCCCTCGACGGGCCTGCCGACCAAGACCGAGCAGGCCGACCTCCTCCAGGCGATGTACGGGCGCAACGGCGAGGCGCCGGTGCCGATCGTGGCCCCGCGGACGCCCGCCGACTGCTTCGACGCGACCCTGGACGCGGCCCGTATCGCGCTCACGTACCGCACCCCGGTCTTCCTGCTCTCCGACGGCTACCTGGCCAACGGCTCCGAGCCGTGGCGGATCCCCGACATCGACGAACTGCCCGATCTTCGCGTCCAGTTCGCCTCCGGCCCCAACCACCAGCTGGCGGACGGCACCGAGGTCTTCTGGCCCTACAAGCGCGACGAGCAGACCCTGGCCCGCCCCTGGGCGGTGCCGGGCACACCGGGCCTGGAGCACCGCATCGGCGGTATCGAGAAGCAGGACGGCACCGGCAACATCTCCTACGACCCCGCCAACCACGACTTCATGGTGCGCACCCGCCAGGCGAAGGTGGACGGCATCGAGGTGCCCGACGTCGAGGTCGACGATCCGGCGGACGCGACCGGCGAGGGCGCCGACACCCTTGTCCTGGGCTGGGGTTCGACCTACGGCCCGATCACCGCGGCGGTACGGCGCGTAAGGGGCGCGGGGGAGCGCATCGCGCAGGCCCATCTGCGCCATCTCAACCCCTTCCCGCGGAATCTCGGGGAGGTCCTGGCGCGTTACGACAAGGTGATCGTGCCGGAGATGAACCTCGGACAGCTCGCCACACTGCTGCGCGCCAAGTACCTCGTGGACGCGCGCTCGCACACCCAGGTCAGCGGCATGCCGTTCAAGGCCGAGCAGCTCGCGGAGGTCTTTAAGGAGGCCATCAATGACTGAGACGATCGCGGAGAGCTCCTCGAAGATCGAGGCACTCTCCCTGGTGCCCAAGGCCGACGCCAAGCAGTCCATGAAGGACTTCAAGTCCGATCAGGAAGTGCGCTGGTGCCCCGGCTGCGGTGACTACGCCGTCCTCGCCGCCGTGCAGGGCTTCATGCCCGAACTCGGCCTGGCGAAGGAGAACATCGTCTTCGTCTCCGGCATCGGCTGCTCCTCCCGCTTCCCGTACTACATGAACACCTACGGGATGCACTCCATCCACGGCCGCGCCCCGGCCATCGCCACCGGCCTGGCGTCCTCGCGGCGCGACCTGTCCGTCTGGGTCGTCACCGGCGACGGCGACGCGCTGTCCATCGGCGGCAACCACCTCATCCACGCCCTGCGGCGCAACGTCAACCTCAAGATCCTGCTGTTCAACAACCGGATCTACGGGCTGACCAAGGGCCAGTACAGCCCCACCTCCGAGGTCGGCAAGATCACCAAGTCGACGCCGATGGGCTCGCTCGACGCGCCGTTCAACCCGGTCTCGCTGGCGATCGGCGCCGAGGCGTCCTTCGTCGCCCGCACCGTCGACTCCGACCGCAAGCACCTCACCTCGGTGCTGCGCGAGGCCGCCGCCCATCCGGGGACGGCGCTGGTGGAGATCTACCAGAACTGCAACATCTTCAACGACGGCGCGTTCGAGGCCCTCAAGGACAAGGAGCGGGCCGAGGAAGCCGTCATCCGCCTGGAGCACGGCCAGCCGATCCGCTTCGGTGCGCTCGCTCCCGACGGCTTCGGCTCCAAGGGCGTCGTCCGCGACCCCGCCACCGGCGACCTCAAGGTCATCGACGTACGGGAGGAGGGCGCCGGCGGTGTGCTGGTGCACGACGCCCACAACCCCTCGCCCACCACCGCGTTCGCCCTCTCGCGGCTGGCCGACCCCGACACCCTGCACCACACCCCCATCGGTGTGCTGCGCAGCGTCGACCGGCCGGTCTACGACACGCTGATGTCCGACCAGCTCGACTCCGCCATCGAGCAGAAGGGCAAGGGCGACCTCGCCTCCCTGCTGGCCGGAAACGACACCTGGACGGTCGTCGGCTGACCGAGGATCCCCTTCGCGACGCCTACGGGTGTCCGGCAGGACAGCGCCCGCATCGCGCTCTCCTTAACCGGGCACCCGTTCGTCGTGCGCGGAGCGCTGCCGGCGGGCGCGGGAACGGCCGCATCGATCCGTCCGGCGGGGCGGGGGCGACAGGTGCGGCGCGTCTCTTCTGCGGCCGGACGGCGAGTGCGATGCTGGCGGCTTCCACTCCGCCTGGGGGTTGCACATGCCCATCGTCGTCGCCGGCGCCACCGGGGCCCTCGGCCGGCTCGTCATCGACGCGCTGCTGGACCGGTCGGCGGCGGACGAGATCGTCGCGGTCGCCCGCGACCGGGCCAGGGCCGCGGACCTCGCGGCCCGCGGCGTCGACGTACGGATCGCCGACTACCGCAGGCCCGAGACGCTCCAGGACGTCTTCTCGGCCGGCGACCGGGCGCTGCTCATCTCCGGGAACGAGGCCGGGCAGCGCGTCGGCCGGCACCGCGCGGTCATCGACGCCGCCCGGGAGGCCCGCGTCGGGCTGCTCGCCTACACCAGCATCCTGGGCGGGCCGACGGCCACCTTCCGCATCGCCGAGGAGCACATCGCCACCGAGCAGGCGCTGCTCGCGTCCGGAGTGCCCTACAGCCTGCTGCGCAACGGCTGGCACCACGAGAACTACACCGGCGCGCTCGCCACCACCCTGAAGACCGGAGCGGTGGTCGGCAGCGCCGGCGGCGGGCGGGTGGCCACCGCCGCGCGCCGGGACTACGCCGAGGCGGCCGCCGCCGTCCTCACGGGCAGCGGCCACGAGAGGTCCGTCCACGAGCTGAGCGGGGACACCGCGTGGACGATGGCCGAGTACGCGGCCGAGGTGTCCCGGCAGACGGGACGGGAGATCCGCTACCAGGATCTGCCGCAGGAACGGTACGCCGCGCTGCTGATCGACTCGGGTGTGCCGGCGATGGGCGCGCAGC
Source organism: Streptomyces sp. Pv4-95 (assembly GCF_045782725.1). Taxonomy (NCBI): domain Bacteria; kingdom Bacillati; phylum Actinomycetota; class Actinomycetes; order Kitasatosporales; family Streptomycetaceae; genus Streptomyces; species Streptomyces sp. Pv4-95. Next base: position 4,547,139 of record NZ_CP127172.1, on the reverse strand, counting down.
TGGCCGCCGACGCGGACGCCGGGATCGCCCGCGGCGAGCTGGGCTCCACCCCCGGCGACCTGTCCCGTCTGCTCGGCCGCCCGACCACACCCATCGCCGAGGCGATCGCCGAGGCGCTCAAGGACCTGCCGGCGCAGAGCTGACGCGCTCCCGCCCCGCCCCGGAGGTCATGACCGTATTTCTTTACGGGCATGACAGGAACGCCGGACGACGCTACCTTTCACAGGTCGACGCAGCGCCACCGGGAGGGCCCCTTGCAGCTTCGAAGCGATCAGCGCACAGGACTCGCCTACGGCTTCGCCGCGTACGGCATGTGGGGACTGCTGCCGCTCTACTGGCACCTGCTGGACGCGGCCTCGCCGTCGGAGATCCTCGCCCACCGCATGGCGTGGTCCCTGCCCGTCGCCGTCATCATCCTGACCGTGCTGCGCCGCTGGGCCTGGATACGCCCGCTCCTGCGCCGCCCCGGACGGCTCGGGCTGATCCTGGTCTGCGCCTGCGTCATCTCGGTGAACTGGTTCCTCTACATCTGGGCGGTCAACGCCGGGCACGTCCTGGAAGCCTCCCTGGGCTACTTCATCAACCCGCTGGTCAGCATCGCGTTCGGCGTGCTGGTGCTGCGCGAGCGCCTGCGGCCGCTGCAGTGGACGGCCGTCGGCGTCGGCACCACCGCCGTCGTCGTGATGACCGTCGCCTACGGCAAGGTGCCCTGGATCGCGCTCGGACTGGCCTTCTCGTTCGCCACGTACGGGCTGGTCAAGAAGGGCATCAAGCTCGACGGCATCGAGGGCTTCAGCGCCGAGACGGCGCTCCAGCTGCTGCCGGCCCTGGGCATCCTGTTCTTCCTCGGCAGCCGTGGCGAGTCCAGCTTCACCAGCGGCGGCGTGGGCCAGTCGCTGCTCCTCGCGGCCTGCGGCATCGCGACCGCCGTGCCGCTGATCTGCTTCGGCGCCGCGGCGGTGCGGCTGCCGCTGACGACGCTCGGGATGCTGCAGTATCTGGCGCCGACGTTCCAGTTCGTCCTCGGACTGACGGTCTTCCACGAGGAGATGCCGCCCGAGCGCTGGGCCGGATTCGCCCTGGTGTGGCTGGCGCTTTCGGTGCTGACGTTCGACGCGCTGCGGACCGCCCGGCGCGGTCGCAGCGCCCTCACCGCGGCCGGCGCGCGGGCCGGCGAGGCAGCCGCGGAGGCGGCACAAGCGGCAGCGCAGGCAGCGGCGGCTCAGGGCGCGGTGGAGGCGACCGTGCTGGAGACACCGCAGCAGGCCCCGGAGGCCCCCACGGGGCCCGCCGCCAAGCCCTGACGGCGGGTCGCGGTTCGCCTCCCGGCCCCGCTAGACCGTGACGTCCCGGGTGGTGAACCGCGCCCAGGCCGCCGAGCCGAAGAGCGCGGCGTACAGCGCCTGGAGCCCGAGGTTCTTCTGCAACTGGTCCCAGTAGACGGGGTCGCGCAGCAGATCCGCGAAGGACAGCCAGTAGTGCGGGAAGAGATACGGCTGCAGGGACCCCAACTGCGGGACGGTGTCCAGGAGCTGCACCGTGATCAGCAGCCCGACCGTGGTCGCCATCGCCGCGATGCCGCTGTGGGTGAGCGTCGAGACGAACAGGCCGATGGCGGCCACCCCGATGAGCGAGAGCGCCACCACTCCCGCCATCGCCAGCGCGCGCAGCAGCCCCTCACCGAAGGACACGGTCGCACCGGAGAGCAGGGTCACCTCGCCCAGAGGAAAGAGCAACGCGCCGGTCAGCAGCGCCGACAGGGCCACGACCAGCGCGCCCACCAGGCAGAAGGCCATCGTCGCGGCGTACTTGACCAGCAGCAGGCGGGTGCGTCCCGAGGGGGCGACGAGGAGGTAGCGCAGCGTTCCGCTGCCGGCCTCGCCCGCGATCGAGTCGCCCGCGATCACCCCGATGGCCATCGGCAGGAAGAGCGGCATCGTCGCCGCCAGCGAGGTGAAGACGAGGAAGAGGCCGTTGTTGGTGATCTGCGAGAGGAACGCCGGGCCTCCCCCGCCCCCCACGGAGCCGCCGGCGCCGGTCTCGATCTTCACGGCGATACCGATCAGGACCGGGACGCCCGCCAGTACGGCGAGCAGCACCAGGGTGCGCGCCCGCCGGAAGGTCATCCCGATCTCGCTCCGCAGCAGCCCCAGCGACCACAGCGGTCGGGGGCGGTAGAGAACCGCCTCAGCCTGCGACATCGAAGCCCTCTCCGGTCAGATGCACGAAGACGTCCTCCAGCGAGGCGCGGTCGGCGCCGAACGCACGCACGCGTACCCCGGCGTGGACGAGCGCGGCATTGAGGTCGGCGAGTTCGAGAGGGGTCTCGGTTCTCCGGCGTGGGTCCGGGCCCCCGGCCTGCCCCGGCAGACCGGGCAGACCGGCCGCCGTCGGCAGCTCACCGGTCACCCGGTCGTCGGCGACCTGGACACCCCGCACGCCGTGTTCCTTCAGGACCCGGACCGCGTCGGCGGTGTCGGGCGTCGTCACCGTCAGCGTGCCGGGGCCGCGCGGTTCCGGCACCGTGGCGGAGAGCTCGGCGACCGTGCCCTGGGTGACCAGCCGGCCGCGGGACATCACGGCGGCATGGGTGCAGACCTGCTCGATCTCGTCGAGGAGGTGGGAGGAGAGGAAGACGGTGGTGCCGTCCGCCGCCAGCTCCCGGACCAGGGTGCGGATCTCCCGCATGCCCTGGGGGTCGAGGCCGTTGGTCGGCTCGTCGAGGACCAGCAGCTCCCGGGGCTGGAGCAGGGCCGCGGCCAGGCCGAGCCGCTGCTTCATGCCGAGGGAGTAGGCGCGGGCCTTCTTGCCCGCCGCGGCGGCAAGTCCCACCCGCTCCAGCGCCAGCCCCACCCGCTGCCTGCGGGTGCGGGGGTCGGCGGTCGGGTCGGCGGCGTCGAAGCGCAGCAGATTGCCGCGGCCGCTGAGGAAGCCGTAGAGGGCCGGTCCCTCGATGAGGGCGCCGACCCGGGGCAGGACCAGGCGGCCGGCGTCGGGCATCGGGTGGCCGAGCACCCGGGCGTGGCCCGCGGTCGGTTCGATAAGCCCCATCAGCATGCGGATGGTGGTGGTCTTGCCCGACCCGTTGGGGCCGAGGAAGCCGAAGACGCTGCCGCGCGGTACGGCGAGGTCCAGGCCGTCGACGGCGAGCGTGCCGCCGCGGTAGGACTTGGTCAGCCCGCGCGTCTCGATCACCCGTTCCTCGGCCGGCTGCTGTTGCGCGGGCACGGATTCACTGGCCTGCGGACGGGCGCGGGCGCCTGCGTAGGGCGGCTGTGTCATCGGCTCCCCCTCGTCATGGGCGTGGCGTACGGCGTGCCTGCGAGGTGCACCGCCCGCGGGCGCCGTACGGGGCGGGCCCGGTGTGACGGCCCACCCGGCTCATCCTGCCGCAGGATCGTCCGGTGCCCGGCGCACCGGAGCTCCGGCGCGCCGGGCCGTCCCCCGGGGAGCCGCGCGGGCTCCCCGGCTGCTCCTTCCGCCGGGACACGGCGGCGGCCCTGGTGCGCCAGGGCCGCCGGTGTCCGCTACTTGGCGGCGTCGGCCGCCGCGATCAGGGACTCCTTGTCGACGGCACCGACGTAGATCGTGCCGTCGTCCGTGACCAGCGCGTTGACCAGGCGGGTGCTGAAGACCCGGCCGGAGCCGAAGTCGCCGGACACCTTCTCGCCGATGCTGTCCAGGAACTTGCCCGCGTCCCCGGCCTCACCCTGGTCCTTGCCGGAGGGCAGCCCGGCGCCGGCACCCTTGATCGTGGCGATCGAGGTCCAGCCCTTGCCGATGACCTCCGGTCCGCCGGCGTCCTTCAGGTCCTTGCCCTGGGGGCCGTGGTTGCCCGGCGTGAGGTCCTTGCCCGGCGCGCCGTGCTTGCCCGGTGCACGGTCCTTGCCGCCCGGGTGGCCGGCGGCACCGGCCTTCTCCTTCGCGGCCTCCTTTGCCGCGTCCTTGGCGGCGTCCTCGGCGTTGACCACCTTCGCGCCCTTGGGCGGCGTGAAGGCGAAGGTGCTCGCGTCGGGCCGGGCGAAGTCGACGTTGGTGTAGCCGACGTCGATCACCGCCGCGCCACCGCTCTTGGGGGTGAGGGTGAACTTCAGCGGCACGCCGTTGTCCGCGTCCACGGCGATCCGGATCGCACCGATCGTCGAGCCGGCCTGCTTGGGCTTGATGGACAGCTGGTAGGCGTCCCGCCCGGCGACCTTCGCCGTGCCGTCGACCTTCACCGACGTGGTGTCACCCGCCGCCTTCAGGGCCTCCTTGGCGAGGTCCTGCGGGGTGGCGTGCTGCAACCCCTGCGGGAGGTCCTTGGGCATGCCTCCGGGCAGGCCGTGCCGCTTGCCGCGCTCGGTGCCGCCGGGCGCCTTGCGGTGCATGACGGTGTTGCTGCCGCTGTCGTACGCCCAGACCTCGTCGCCGTTGTGGATGAGGCTGTACTCGGCGGCCTGACCGACGATCGACACCCGCTGCTTCTCGGGCCCGTCGGCGGCGACGCGCAGGGTGTGCGCACCGGACGCCAGCTCCAGCAGCTTCGCCTGCGGGTCGGCGGACGCGCTGCTCTTGCCCCGGTCGCCGGAGCCGCCGAAGCCGCCGGGGATGCCACCGCCGGGCAGCGACGGCAGGCCCAGATCCGCGCTGACCCGGACCGTGCCGGACAGCTGCCGGACATCGGACTTCGCCATCTTCGCTATCAGTTCCTGCGCCGAGATCTGCGGCAGCTCGGGAGAACCTCCGGCGAACGCCGGGACCAGCCCGATCGTCGCCGCCGCCAGCCCCGCCACCGCGGCCGGCACGGCGTACCGGACCGCCTTACGGCGCCTGGGGGAGCGCCCCTCGCCCCACTCGTCGGTGACCTCGGTCGGTTCGTTCCGTGGCATCTGCCCTACCTCCGTCGTATGCGGCGGCTGCTGCGCTGTGCACTCGTCCACCCTCGGGCTCATGGTGGCCCGTCCGCCGCGTTGTGGTGTTCTCCATCCCACCAAATGCAACGGCGCATGGCGTCAGCCCGCGGGTGCAACTCGTCCTACTGCTGAGGGATGACGCCGGGTCACCGCACGGCGTAGCCCGTACGACTGGAGACTGCTCATTCCCTAGGGGATGACCAGGACATCACGGAGAATCCGGCAACGCGGGGAAATCGGCACCGACACAGGTCACCCCGCGCGGTGCACCACCGCGTCGCACAGACCTTCGAGGGCCGCCTTGGCCGTGCACGCCGGCAGCGGGGCCAGCGTCGCGCGGGCCTCCTCGGCGTAGCGCACGGTGTCCCGGCGGGCCTGCTCCAGCGCCGGGTGGGCGCGCAGCCCGGCCAGCGCCTCGGCGTGCCGGGCGTCGTCGGTGAGGTCGCCCGCCAGCAGCTCGCACAGCGCGCGGTCCTCGGAGGTGCCCTGGTCGCTCTCGGCCCGCGCGCGCAGATGCAGCACCGGCAGTGTCGGCACGCCCTCGCGCAGGTCCGTGCCGGGCGTCTTGCCGGACTCGTGCGAGTCACTGGCGATGTCCAGGACGTCGTCGGCCAGCTGGAACGCCGTACCGAGCCGTTCGCCGTACTGGGTGAGGATGTTGACCGTGGACTCCTCGGCGCCCGACATCATCGCGCCGAAGCGGCACGCGACGGCGACCAGCGAGCCGGTCTTGCCGGCGAGGACGTCGAGGTAGTGGTCGACGGGGTCGCGGCCGTCGCGCGGTCCCGCGGTCTCCAGGATCTGCCCGGTCACCAGGCGCTCGAACGCCTCGGCCTGGATCCGGACCGCCTCGGGACCGAGGTCGGCGAGGATGTGGGAGGCGCGCGCGAACAGGAAGTCGCCGGTCAGGACCGCGAGCGAGTTGCCCCAGCGGGCGTTGGCGCTGGCCACACCACGGCGCACATCGGCCTCGTCCATCACGTCGTCGTGATAGAGCGTCGCCAGGTGCGTCAGCTCCACGACGACGGCCGAGGGCACCACGCCGGGCGTGTAGGGGTCACCGAATTGCGCGGCCAGCATCACCAGCAGCGGACGGAACCGCTTGCCTCCCGCGCGCACGAGATGCTGCGCGGCTTCGGTGATGAACGGCACGTCACTCTTGGTGGCCTCCAGCAGGCCCTCCTCGACAGCCGCCAACCCGGCCTGGACATCGGCCTCAAGAGCCTGGTCCCGCACGCTCAGCCCGAAGGGCCCGACGACGGTCACGAGGGGTACTCCTGTCTGCTGACGATCAAACGGAATGTCGATCTGTCGCTGTCTCCACCATTGGTCAGCGTATCCGGTCCCAGTTCGATCACCGTGAGCGCCCGCCCCTCGAACCACCTCGGAAGCAACCGACCACGGGGCCGGAATGTTCTTGATCACCTATTGATGCGGATTTGCCGTACGCGGGACGAGGCGGCAAGGCCACCATGGCCCCCAGGAGTCCCTGCTGTCACGCCGGTGCCCGAGGACCGGACTGCCGTTTGGACCCTGCCTTCTTCGGCCATCCTCGCTGATGGCCCACCCACCGCACAGAGGCGGGGGTGCCTGCGCTTCCCCCGCGCGCGCAGGGCTTTCGCAACGTATCGGGCAGCACGCGTACGGCCCCTGCCCTGCCGGGTTTTCCGGACATTGCGCCGACATGGGGCACGGCGTACCGGCCACCTTGCCCACTGCCCGGTTCGTCCGTCCACAGGCCGCCCCGCGACGCCCCGCCCGCCCGTACGCTGAGCCTCGGACGGGCCGGCCCTGGCCGGCCCGCCGACCGCCCGGCCAGGACACCCGAACCCCGGCCGGCCCGGCCGCCCACCGGCGACGACGCACGCGAGGAGCTGTCCATGCCCGAGCAGAGCCCGTTCGACCTGGCGGAAGGCGATCCCTTCGGCCCGCACACCCTGCCCTACGGCGTGTTCAGCACCGCCGACGCACCCGAGCGGCGCCGCCTCGGCGTCCGCTACGGCAGCCACGTCCTCGACCTGAGCGCGCTCTCCGGCGCCGTCCTCACCCCGCACGCCGAGCTGCTCGCCGCGCCGACGCTCAACCCGCTGCTGGCCGCCGGCCGCACCGCCTGGCAGGAGGTCCGCGCCACCGTCCGCGGCGCCCTGACCGACCCCGCGCACCGCCCCGCCGTCGCCCCGCTCCTGCACCCGCTGGACGACGTCACCCTGCACCTCCCCTTCGAGGTCGCCGACTACGTCGACTTCTACGCCAGCGAGCACCACGCCACGAACGTCGGCCGGATCTTCCGCCCGGACGGCGAGGCGCTCACCCCCAACTGGAAGCACCTGCCGATCGGTTACCACGGCCGCTCCGGCACCGTCGTCGTCACCGGCACCCCGGTGGTGCGCCCCAACGGCCAGCGCAAGGCCCCGGCGGATCCGGCTCCGTCCTTCGGCCCCTCCGCCCGCCTGGACATCGAGGCCGAGGTCGGGTTCGTCGTGGGCGCCCCGTCCGCCCTCCACGAGCCGGTCGGCCTCGACGCCTTCCGCGACCACGTCTTCGGCGTCTGCCTCGTCAACGACTGGTCCGCGCGCGACATCCAGGCGTGGGAGTACGTGCCGCTCGGCCCCTTCCTCGGCAAGTCCTTCGCGACGTCCGTCTCCGCCTGGATCACGCCCCTCGACGCCCTCGACGAGGCCCGGACCCCGCCGCCCGCCCGGGACTTCCCGCTGCTGCCCTACCTCGACGACGCGGACACGGAACCGGGCGGACTCGATCTGCGCATCGAGGTGACCGTCAACGGCGAGACCGTCTCGCGCCCGCCCTTCTCCGCCATGTACTGGACGGCCGCCCAGCAGCTCGCCCATATGACGGTCAACGGCGCCTCGCTGCGCACCGGCGATCTGTTCGCCTCCGGCACGGTCTCCGGGCCGGAGCCCGACCAGCTGGGCTGCCTCCTCGAACTCACCCAGGGCAAGGGCCCCTACCTCCAGGACGGCGACGAGGTCACGCTCACGGCCTGGGCACCGGGCCCCGACGGCGCCCGGATCGGCCTCGGCGAGGTCACCGGCCGGGTCCTGCCCGCACCGGCTCCCGGGGCGGACGCGGCCGGGCCCGCCGGATCGGCCGGGCGGCGCACCCCGGCCCCCGAAGCGACGTGACGGGCACCGCGCCGCCTCCCCTCACCCTCGCCGAGGAACTGCTGCTGCTGGCGTGGGACCCGGTCCGCGGCAGGCCCGTGATCCGGCAGGCGTATCTGGGGTACGGCCTGGCCGGCGCCGCGCTGGCCGATCTGGAGGCCGCCGGCCGGGTCACCGTCGAGCGCGGCGACCGTATAGCCGTCACCGCACCGCTGCCGCTGAACGATCCGGTGCTGGACGCGGCGCTGACGGCCCTCCCCGGGCCCGCGAAGCGCAACGGCGTACGCGCCCACCGGTGGGTCCGCCGCATGGGCAGGTCCGCCCAGGGGCTGTGCCTGCGGCGGCTGGAGGAGCGCGGCGCGCTGCGCAGAGAGGCCCGGCGCGCCCTGGGCCTCTTCCCGCACACCCGCTACCCGGCCGGCCCGGTGGACCATCTCGGCCCGGCACACGCCCGCTTCCGGGCCGCGGTCGAGGCCGGCCTCCCCGACCACCGCGCGCGCCTCCTCGCGGCCCTGGCCTCGGCGACCGGCCTGGACGCGAAGCTGCTGCCCGGCAGCGGCTTCCGGCCCCTGCGCCGCGACCTCAAGCGTCTGGGCAAGGAGGTGTGGACGGTGCGGGCGGTGCACCGCGCCGTCCAGGAGGACAAGAACTCCGCGAACGCCGGGGGATAGCGGGAACGGCCGCAGAGGCGGCGGGCTACGGCCGAGCGGGGCGGGAGGCGCCAGGGGGACACGGCCTGTGGGACGGTGCCCCACGGGCGCCGCGATCGGAGTGGCTGCCGGGCAGGACCGGTGCGGCCCACGGCCGGGCCCCGCCCGTTTCGTCCCACGCGTCGTCCCACCACGTCACAGCCGGACACCAACTCCGTACCGGCGCTGCCGCAACCCGCCGCGCACCCGCTCACCACCGCCCCGGGCCGGGGTCCGGCTGCTAGCCTCACGTCTCCCTGTCCCACAACGGAGGAGACGTACGTGCGCAAGGCAGCACAGTTCGCCGGGGCGGCCGCCATCGCCGCGATGCTGCTCAGCGGTTGCGGAAGCAGCGGCGACAACGGCAAGGAGAGCGCTCCGAGCAAGCAGCCGGAGGCCGGAACGTCGACTCCGGACAGCGACAAGCCCGCGGACAGCAAGACGATCGAGGGCGCCTGGACGACGAAGTCGGCGGACGGGCAGCTCATCCTCGCCATCAGCAAGGGCACCGTCGCGCTCAGCAACGGCCACAAGGCGGCCTGCATCGGCAAGATCCAGGAGATGGCCGGGATGACCATGGCGGCCCTCAAGTGCACCGACGGGGACACCACCCGCACCATGGGCACGCTCAAGTCCGGCTCCGACGGCAACAGCCTGACGATCAACTGGAAGAACGGCCCCACCGAGAAGTACACCAAGTCCACCGACGGCAAGGTGAAGATCCCGGACATGCCGCAGCTGCCCAGCGGCGTGCCCGACGGCAGCTGACCCGCACCGACGGCAACGGCCGCCGCCCGGCACCCCTCGGGGTCCCGGGCGGCGGCCGTCCGTCTGCGCGTGGCCCGCGGCGGCGGGCGGTCCTCAGCGGACGAAGACCCCCGCCTGGCCTGCCAGATCCAGGAAGTACTGCGGCGCCAGGCCGAGCACCAGGGTGACCGCGACCCCGATCGCGATGGCCGTCGTCGTCAGCGGGCTGGGCACCGCGACCGTCGGGCCGTCCGCCTTCGGCTCGCTGAAGAACATCAGCACGATCACCCGGATGTAGAAGAACGCGGCGATCGCCGACGAGAGCACACCCACGACGACCAGCCAGCCCGCGCCGCTCTGCGCCGCCGCCTTGAACACCGCGAACTTTCCGGCGAAGCCGGACGTCAGCGGGATACCGGCGAAGGCCAGCAGGAAGACGGCGAAGACCGCGGCCACCAGCGGCGAACGCCGTCCGAGCCCCGCCCACTTGGACAGATGTGTGGCCTCGCCGCCCGCGTCCCGCACCAGGGTGACCACGGCGAAGGCGCCGAGCGTCACGAAGGAGTAGGCGGCGAGGTAGAAGAGCACCGACGAGACGCCGTCCTCGCTGGTGGCGATGACACCGGCGAGGATGAAGCCGGCGTGCGCGATGGAGGAGTACGCCAGCAGCCGCTTGATGTCGGTCTGGGTGATCGCGACGATCGCACCGCCCAGCATCGTGACGATCGCGACGCCCCACATCACCGGCCGCCAGTCCCAGCGCATGCCCGGGAGGACGACGTACAGCAGGCGCAGCAGCGCACCGAAGGCCGCGACCTTGGTGGCCGCCGCCATGAAGCCGGTGACCGGGGTCGGGGCGCCCTGGTAGACGTCCGGGGTCCACATGTGGAAGGGGACCGCGCCGACCTTGAACAGCAGGCCCATCAGCACCAGCGCCGCGCCGATCAGCAGCAGCGCGTCATTGCCCATCGTCCCGGCCAGCGCCGGATCGATCTGCTTGGCGCCGTCCGCGACGACCTCGGCGATCCCGGCGTAGGTGACCGTGCCGGAGTAGCCGTACAGCAGGGCGATGCCGAACAGGAGGAAGGCGGAGGAGAACGCACCGAGCAGGAAGTACTTCACCGCCGCTTCCTGCGAGAGCAGCCGCTGACGGCGGGCCAGCGCGCACAGGATGTACAGCGGGAGGGAGAAGACCTCCAGCGCGATGAACAGCGTCAGCAGGTCGTTGGCCGCCGGGAAGACCAGCATGCCGCCGACCGCGAAGAGCGCGATCGGGAAGACCTCGGTGGTGGTGAAACCGGCCTTGACCGCGGCCCGTTCCGCCTGTCCGCCCGGCACCGCGGCGGCCTGGGCAGCGAAGGAGTCCACCCGCTTGCCGTGCGCCGCCGGGTCGAGCCGGCGCTCGGCGAAGGTGAAGACGGCGACCAGGGACACCAGCAGGATCGTGCCCTGCAGGAACAGTGCGGGCCCGTCGACGGCGATGGCGCCCATCGCGGCGACGTGGGCCTTGGACGAGCCGAAGCCGCCGGCGGCCAGACCGATCACCGCGGCGAACCCTGCTGCCAGCGCCACCACCGACAGCAGCAGCTGGGCGTAGTAGCGGCTGCGGCGCGGCAGGAACGCCTCGAACAGGACCCCGACGACCGCGGCGCCGAGGACGATCAGGGTGGGCGACAGCTGGGCGTATTCGATGTGCGGCGCGGGAATCCTGCCCGGCGCCTCGGCCGCCATTGTCCACAGGCTGTGGACACTTGCCACGGAACTCACTTCGCGGCCTCCACGTCTTGATCACGCGCGGCGTGGCCGTGGCCTCCGCCGGGCACGGCGTCCACCCGCACAGCGGGCTTGGGGTCCTTCTTGTCCACGACGGACAGGGTGTGGTCCACCGCCGGGTTGACGATGTCGGTGAGCGGCTTGGGGTACACCCCGAGGAAGAGCAGCAGCGCGATCAGCGGCGTGACCACCACCAGCTCGCGGACCTTGAGGTCCGGCATGCCCCGCACCTCGGCCTTCACCGGCCCGGTCATCGTCCGCTGGTAGAGGACGAGGACGTAGAGCGCGGCGAGGACGATGCCGGCCGTGGCGATGATGCCGATGACCGGATAGCGGCTGAACGTGCCTACCAGGACCAGGAATTCACTGATGAACGGTGCAAGGCCGGGCAGTGAGAGGGTCGCGAGCCCGCCGATGAGGAAGGTGCCCGCGAGGACCGGGGCGACCTTCTGGACACCGCCGTAGTCCGCGATCAGACGCGAGCCCCGGCGGCTGATCAGGAAGCCTGCCACCAGCATCAGCGCGGCCGTCGAGATGCCGTGGTTGACCATGTAGAGCGTCGCGCCGCCCTGGCCCTGGGAGGTCATCGCGAAGATGCCCAGCACGATGAACCCGAAGTGGGAGATGGAGGCGTAGGCGATCAGACGCTTGATGTCCCGCTGGCCGACGGCGAGCAGCGCGCCGTAGATCACGCTGATCACCGCGAGGACCAGGATGACCGGGGTGGCCCAGCTGCTGGCCTCGGGGAAGAGCTGGAGGCAGAAGCGGAGCATCGCGAACGTGCCGACCTTGTCGACGACCGCGGTGATCAGCACCGCGATCGGCGCGGTCGACTCGCCCATGGCGTTGGGCAGCCAGGTGTGCAGCGGCCACAGCGGCGCCTTCACCGCGAAGGCGAAGAAGAAGCCGAGGAAGAGCAGCCGTTCGGTGCCCGTGCCGAGGTCCAGCCGGCCGGACGCCCGCGCCTCGACGATCTGCTGCAGCGAGAAGGTGCCGGTGCCGAGCTGGTCGGCGGTGGCGGCGTACAGCCCGATCACCGCGGCCAGCATGATCAGGCCGCCGACGAGGTTGTAGAGCAGGAACTTCACCGCGGCGTACGAGCGCTGGGTGGCGGCCTGCTCCTCGCCGTGTTGCCCGGCGCGGTCCCCGAAGCCTCCGATGAGGAAGTACATCGGGATCAGCATGGCTTCGAAGAAGATGTAGAAGAGGAAGACGTCGGTGGCCTCGAAGGAGATGATCACCATCGCCTCGACGGCCAGGATCAGCGCGAAGAAGCCCTGGGTGGGCCGCCAGCGCCGGCTCGCCTCCGCCGCGGCCGCGTCGTCGCCCGGCGCGGTCTCCAGCGGGTCGGCGTCATGCCACCCCGCCAGGATCACGAACGGGATCAGCAGGGCGGTCAGCGCGATCAGGGCGACCGCGATGCCGTCCACACCGAGTTCGTAGCGGACTCCGAAGTCGCTGATCCAGGCGTGTGATTCGGTCAGCTGGAAGGGGCCTTCGGCCCCGGGCCGAAACCGGACCGCGATCACGACGGCCAGCACGAAGGTGGCCAACGAGAACAGCAGCGCCAGCCATTTGGCCGCGGTGCGCTTGGCGGCGGGCACCGCGGCGGTGGCGATCGCTCCGATCGCCGGCACCACGGCGGTCGCCGTCAGCAGAGGAAAGGACATGGCTCAGACACCCCTCATCAGCAGGGTCGCGGCGACGAGCACGGCGGCCCCGCCCAACATCTGGACTGCGTAGGAGCGGACGAAGCCGGTCTGCAACTTGCGCAGCCTGCCGGAGAGTCCGCCCATCGTGGCCGCCGTGCCGTTGACCGCGCCGTCCACCAGGGAGTGGTCGAGGTAGACGAGCGTGCGGGTGAGATGCTCGCCGCCCCGCACCAGGACGACGTGGTTGAAGTCGTCCTGGAGCAGATCGCGGCGGGCGGCCCGGGTCAGCAGCGAGCCGCGCGGGGCGAGGCCCGGGACGGGCTTGCGGCCGTACATCAGCCAGGCGATGCCGACGCCGATGAGCATGACCACGACCGTGGCGGAGGTGACCGCGGTGGCACTGAGCGGCGAGTGGCCGTGCTCGAAGGAGGTGACCGGCTCCAGCCACTTCACAAAGACTTCGTTGATGCTGAACAGCCCGCCGGCGAAGACCGATCCGAAGGCCAGCACGATCATCGGGATCGTCATGGTCTTCGGGGACTCGTGCGGATGGGGGGCGGTGTACTCGCCGCTCGTCTGCGCCGCGGACTCGGCGGACTCGGCCGGCGACGGGGTCGGCGCCTTGCGCCAGCGCTCCTCGCCGAAGAACGTCATCAGCATCACCCGCGTCATGTAGAACGCGGTGATCGCGGCGCCCAGCAGGGCCGCGCCGCCGAGGATCCAGCCCTCGGTGCCGCCCTTGGCGAAAGCCGCCTCGATGATCTTGTCCTTGGAGAAGAACCCGGACAGGCCCGGGAAGCCGATGATCGCCAGATAGCCGAGGCCGAAGGTGATGAAGGTGATCGGCATGTACTTGCGCAGGCCGCCGTAACGGCGCATGTCTACCTCGTCGTTCATCCCGTGCATCACGGAACCGGCGCCGAGGAAGAGGCCCGCCTTGAAGAAGCCGTGGGTGACCAGGTGCATGATCGCGAAGGCGTAACCGATCGGGCCGAGGCCGGCGGCCAGCACCATGTAGCCGATCTGCGACATCGTCGAACCGGCCAGTGCCTTCTTGATGTCGTCCTTGGCGCAACCGACGATCGCACCGAAGAGCAGCGTGACCGTGCCGACCACGACGACGGCCGTCTGGGCGTCCGGGGCGGCGTTGAAGATCGCTCCGGAGCGGGTGATCAGATACACGCCGGCGGTGACCATCGTGGCGGCGTGGATCAGGGCCGAGACCGGGGTCGGGCCCTCCATCGCGTCCCCCAGCCAGGACTGCAGCGGCACCTGCGCCGACTTGCCGCAGGCGGCCAGCAGCAGCATCAGCCCGATGGCCGTCAGCGTGCCCTCGCCGGTTTCGCCGGTCGCGGCGAGCACCGGCCCGAAGGCGAACGTCCCGAACGTCGTGAACATCAGCATGATCGCGATGGACAGGCCGACGTCACCGACGCGGTTGACGAGGAACGCCTTCTTGGCGGCGGTGGCCGCGCTGGGCTTGTGCTGCCAGAAGCCGATCAGCAGATACGAGGCGAGGCCGACGCCCTCCCAGCCGACGTACAGCAGGAGGTAGTTGTCCGCGAGGACGAGCAGCAGCATCGCCGCGAGGAAGAGATTGAGGTAGCCGAAGAAGCGGCGTCGCCGCTCGTCGTGCTCCATGTAGCCGATCGAGTAGAGGTGGATCAGGGATCCGACCCCGGTGATCAGCAGGACGAAGGTCATCGACAACTGGTCGAGCTGGAAGGCGAGGTCGGCCTGGAAGCCGCCGACCGGGATCCAGCTGAACAGGTGCTGGTGCAGGGCACGGTCCTCGGCGCCCTTGCCGAGCATGTCGGCGAAGAGCACCACCGCGACGGCGAAGGACGCGGCCGCCAGGAGCGTGCCGATCCAGTGGCCGGCGCGGTCGAGTCGTTTGCCGCCGCACAACAGCAGGGCCGCACCGACCAGCGGTGCCGCGACAAGCAGCGCGATCAAGTTCTCCACTTTGTGCGACCCCTTACAGCTTCATCAGGCTGGCGTCGTCGACCGAGGCCGTATGACGGGTGCGGAAGATCGACACGATGATCGCCAGGCCGACCACGACCTCGGCCGCGGCGACGACCATCGTGAAGAACGCGATGATCTGGCCGTCCAGATTTCCGTGCATCCGCGAGAAGGCCACGAAGGCGAGATTGCAGGCGTTCAGCATCAGTTCGATGCACATGAACACCACGATGGCGTTCCGCCTGATCAGCACCCCGGCCGCGCCGATGGTGAACAGCAGGGCGGCGAGATAGAGGTAGTAGACCGGGTTCATTTCTTGGCCTCCTCCTTCGGCGAGGCGGCGCCCGGTCCCGAGGTCCTGGGAGCCTCGGGCTCGGAATCCCGCTCCAGCCACTCCTCGGAGCGCCGCTCCAGCGCCTTCAGTTCGGCGAGCGACTCACCCGAGACATCGCGGATCTGGCCGCGCTGGCGCAGTGTCGGGCTGACGGTCAGGTCGGATGTGGTGCCGTCCGGCAGCAGCCCGGGGATGTCCACCGCGTTGTGCCGGGCGTAGACACCCGGGGCGGGCAGCGGCGGCACCTGCTTGCCTTCCCTGACCCGCGCCTCGGCCTGCTCGCGCTGGGTCTTGGCACGCTCCGTGCGCTCCCGGTGGGTGAGCACCATGGCGCCGACGGCCGCCGTGATCAGCAGCGCGCCGGTGAGCTCGAAGGCGAAGACGTACTTGGTGAAGATGAGTGCGGCCAGGCCCTGTACGTTGCCGCCGGCGTTGGCCTCGCCGAGGCCGTTGAACTCCTTGAGCGAGGCGTTGCCGATGCCCGCGATGAGCAGGATGCCGAAGCCGATGCCCACACCGGCGGCGAGCCAGCGCTGGCCCTTGAGCGTCTCCTTGAGGGAGTCGGCCGCGGTGACACCGACCAGCATGACGACGAAGAGGAACAGCATCATGATCGCGCCGGTGTAGACCACGATCTGCACGACGCCGAGGAAGTACGCCCCGTTGGCGAGGTAGAAGACCGCCAGGATGATCATGGTCCCGGCGAGCGACAGGGCACTGTGCACGGCCCGCTTCATCAAGATCGTGCACAGCGCGCCGAGGACGGCGACGATGCCCAGGATCCAGAACTGCACGGCCTCCCCCGTCGAGGTCGTGGAAGCCGCAGCGGCGGCCAGGGAGTTCATCGCTCGGTCACCTCCCGCGCCGCGGGCTCGTCCGGACCGGTCGTGGCGGCGGCTTCCTGCGGCGCCTCCCCCTTGGAGACGGCGGTCTGCCGGACGGTGCCGGGCGCGGCCTCGGTCACCAGACCGTTGTAGTAGTCCTTCTCCGTCATGCCGGGGAAGATCGCGTGCGGTGAGTCGACCATCGTGTCCTGCAGGCCCGCGAGCAGCTCTTCCTTGGTGTAGATGAGCGAGGTGCGGGACCTGTCGGCGAGTTCGTACTCGTTGGTCATGGTCAGTGCGCGGGTCGGGCAGGCCTCCACGCACAGGCCGCACAGAATGCAGCGCAGGTAGTTGATCTGGTAGACGCGGCCGTAGCGCTCCCCCGGGGAGTAGCGTTCCTCCTCGGTGTTGTCCGCGCCCTCGACGTAGATCGCGTCCGCCGGACAGGCCCAGGCGCACAGCTCGCAGCCGATGCACTTCTCCAGCCCGTCCGGATGGCGGTTGAGCTGGTGCCTGCCGTGGAAGCGGGGCGCCGTCGGCTTCTTCTCCTCCGGGTACTGCTCGGTCAGCCGCTTCTTGAACATGGCCTTGAAGGTCACGCCGAAGCCGGCCACGGGGTTCTGGAACTCAGGCACCGTCGCCCCCCTTTCCATCGATTCCGTTTCCGTCACTGACAGTGCCCACTCCGCCACTGACAATCAACTCGCGCTCCTCGCCCGTCGCCCGGGAGGACCCCCAGCGGGGCCGTCGGCGCGGCACGGGAGGCAGGCTCTGTCCGGGCAGCGGGGGTACGGGGAAGCCACCGGCCATCGGGTCGAAGACACCGTCGCCGTCCGTCTCCTCCTCCTTCTCGCCGCGTCGGAAGAAGTCCACGACGAGCGAGACCAGCAGCAGGGCGACCGCGGCCCCGGCGACGTACAGCACGATCTCCTGGAACTGGTAGCCCTCGTTCTTCAGCGCCCGGACGGTCGCGACGAGCATCAGCCAGACCATCGAGACCGGAATGAGGACCTTCCAGCCCAGCTTCATGAACTGGTCGTAGCGCACCCGCGGAAGGGTGCCGCGCAGCCAGATGAAGAAGAACAGCAGCAGCTGGACCTTGATGACGAACCAGAGCAGCGGCCACCAGCCGTGGTTGGCGCCTTCCCAGAAGGCGGTGATCGGGTACGGGGCCCGCCAGCCGCCCAGGAAGAGCGTCACCGCCACCGCGGAGACGGTGACCATGTTGATGTACTCGGCGAGCATGAACATCGCGAACTTGATGGACGAGTACTCGGTGTTGAACCCGCCGACGAGGTCGCCCTCGGACTCCGGCATGTCGAACGGCGCGCGGTTGGTCTCGCCCACCATCGCGACGATGTAGATGATGAAGGACACCGGCAGCAGGAGGACGTACCACTTGCTCTGCTGCGCCTCCACGATCGTCGAGGTCGACATCGACCCGGAGTAGAGGAAGACCGCCGCGAAGGAGATACCCATCGCGATCTCGTAGCTGATCATCTGCGCGCACGAGCGCAGACCGCCGAGCAGCGGGTACGTCGAGCCCGACGACCAGCCGGCCAGCACGATGCCGTAGATGCCGATGGAGGCCGTCGCCAGGATGTAGAGGATGCCGATCGGCAGGTCGGTGAGCTGCATCGGGGTGCGCTGACCGAAGATCGAGATCTCATTGTCCGCGGGGCCGAACGGGATCACCGCGACGGCCATGAAGGCCGGTACGGCCGCCACGATCGGCGCGAGGATGTAGACGACCTTGTCGGCCCGCTTGACGACCAGATCCTCCTTCAGCATCAGCTTGATGCCGTCGGCGAGGGACTGGAGCATGCCCCAGGGGCCGTGCCGGTTGGGCCCGATGCGCAGCTGCATCCAGGCCACGACCTTGCGCTCCCAGACGATGGAGAAGAGCACCGTCAGCATCAGGAACGCGAAGCAGAAGACCGCCTTGATGACGACGAGCCACCACGGGTCGCGGCCGAACATCGACAGGTCTTCCTGCGCCAGCGCCGTTCCCGCGACGGCCAGTTGATCGAGCCGCTCCATCATGCGTCCCCTTCCTCAACCGGCTCCGGCGTACCGGCGACGGCGGAGACCTTCACCAGGTCACCGGGGCGCGCCCCGGTGTCGGCGGCCACGCCACCGCCCACGGAATTCAGCGGCAGCCACACCACCCGGTCGGGCATCGGTGTGACCTGAAGAGGCAGCCGCACCGAGCCGGCCGGCCCGGTGACCGCCAGCAGGTCGCCGTCCTTGACGCCGCTCTCCTGCGCGGTGGCCTGCGACATCCGGGCCACGGCGGGATGCCGGGTGCCGGCCAGCGCCTCGTCGCCCTCCTGGAGCCGGCCCCGGTCCAGCAGCAGCCGGTGCCCGGCGAGGACCGCCTCGCCCGGTTCCGGGCGGGGCAGCGGACGTCCGGTCTCCAGCGGCTCACCGGCGTACGGTCCGCTCCAGCCGCCGAGCCGGTCCAGCTCGCGGCGTACCGAGCGGATGTCGGGCAGCGCGAGGTGCACGTCGAGGGCGTCGGCGAGCATGTGCAGGACGCGGGCGTCCGGCAGCAGGTGCCTGCGGGTCATCTGGTCGGGCTTGAGTGCGGCCTCGAACAGCCGCGCCCGGCCCTCCCAGTTGAGGAAGGTGCCGGCCTTCTCGACCACGGCCGCCACCGGCAGGACCACATCGGCCCGCTCGGTGACCGCCGAGGGCCGCAGCTCCAGGCTGACCAGGAAGCCGACCTCGTCCAGCGCGGTCGTCGCGCGGGCCGGGTCCGGCAGGTCCGCGATCTCGACGCCGGAGACCAGCAGTGCGCCGATCTCGCCGGTGGCCGCGGCCTCGATGATCTGGCCGGTGTCCCGGCCGTGCCGGTGCGGGAGCGCCGCCACACCCCAGGCCGCGGCGACCTCGTCGCGCGCCCGCGGGTCGGTGGCCGGCCGGCCACCGGGCAGCAGTCCGGGCAGCGCGCCGGCCTCGATGGCGCCCCGTTCACCGGCCCGCCGGGGAATCCACACCAGTTCGGCGCCGGTGGCGGACGCGGCACGGACCGCGGCGGTCAGCGCACCGGGCACCGAGGCCAGCCGCTCCCCGACGACGATGACCGCGCCCTCGGCCCGCAGCGCTTCGGCGGCGACCCGCCCCTCGCCCTCCAGGCCGACGCCGCCCGCGAGCGCGTCCAGCCATTCGGTCTCGGTGCCGGGCGCGGCCGGCAGCAGCGTCCCGCCGGCCTTGATCAGTCCGCGGGAGGCGTAGGGCGCCAGGCCGTAGGTGCGCTGCCCGCTCTTGCGGTGTGCCTTGCGCAGCCGCAGGAAGACGCCCGGGGCCTCCTCCTCGGCCTCGATACCGGCCAGCAGTACGGCCGGTGCCTTCTCCAGCGAGGTGTAGGTGACACCCCCGCCGTCCAGGTCCCGGCCGCGGCCGGCGACCCTGGCCGCCAGGAAGTCGGCTTCCTCCGCGCTGTGCGGCCGCGCCCGGAAGTCGACGTCGTTGGTGTCCAGGGCGACCCGGGCGAACTTGGCGTAGGCGTAGGCGTCCTCGACGGTCAGCCGGCCGCCGGTCAGGACACCGGTGCGCCCCTTGGCGGCCGTCAGACCGCGGGCGGCGGCCTCCAGGGCCTCCGGCCAGCTCGCCGGCTCCAGTTCACCGGACTCCGCGTTGCGGACCAGCGGGTGCTCCAGCCGGTCGCGCTGCTGCGCGTAGCGGAAGCCGAACCGCCCCTTGTCGCAGACCCATTCCTCGTTGACCTCGGGGTCGTTCTGCGCCATCCGCCGCATGACCTTGCCGCGCCGGTGGTCGGTGCGGGTCGCGCAGCCGCCCGCGCAGTGCTCGCACACCGACGGCGAGGAGACCAGGTCGAAGGGGCGGGAGCGGAAGCGGTAGGCGGCCGAGGTGAGCGCGCCGACCGGGCAGATCTGGATGGTGTTGCCTGAGAAGTACGACACGAACGGGTCGCCCTCGCCGGTGCCGACCTGCTGGAGGGCACCGCGTTCGAGGAGTTCGATCATCGGGTCGCCGGCGATCTGGTTGCTGAAACGGGTGCAGCGCGCGCACAGCACGCACCGCTCACGGTCCAGCAGCACCTGCGTGGAGATCGGCACCGGCTTCTCGAAGGTGCGCTTCTTGCCCTCGAAGCGCGACTCCGGGTCGCCGACCTGCATCGCCTGGTTCTGCAGCGGGCACTCGCCGCCCTTGTCGCAGACCGGGCAGTCCAGCGGGTGGTTGATCAGCAGCAGTTCCATCACACCGCGCTGGGCCTTCTCGGCCACCGGGGAGGTGAGCTGCGACTTGACGACCATGCCGTCGGTGCAGGTGATGGTGCACGAGGCCATCGGCTTGCGCTGGCCCTCGACCTCGACGATGCACTGCCGGCAGGCGCCGGCCGGGTCGAGCAGCGGGTGGTCGCAGAAGCGCGGGATCTCGATGCCGAGGAGTTCGGCGGCGCGGATGACCAGCGTCCCCTTGGGGACGGAGATCTCGATGCCGTCGATCGTCAGGGAGACGAGGTCTTCCGGCGGGATCGCCGCCTCGCCACCCCCGTTGGGGGCATTTGTCGTGACGGTCATGCATTCACCCCCAGGTGAGCGTTGTGGTCCGCCCAGACGGTCGACTTGGCGGGGTCGAAGGGGCAGCCCTTGCCGGTGATGTGCTGCTCGTACTCCTCGCGGAAGTACTTGAGCGAGGAGAAGATCGGCGAGGCGGCGCCGTCGCCGAGGGCGCAGAAGGACTTGCCGTTGATGTTGTCGGCGATGTCGTTGAGCTTGTCGAGGTCGTCCATCCGGCCCTTGCCGGCCTCGATGTCGCGGAGCAACTGCACCAGCCAGTAGGTGCCTTCGCGGCAGGGTGTGCACTTGCCGCAGGACTCGTGCGCGTAGAACTCCGTCCAGCGGGTCACCGCGCGCACCACGCAGGTGGTCTCGTCGAAGCACTGCAGTGCCTTGGTGCCGAGCATCGATCCGGCCGCGCCGACGCCCTCGTAGTCGAGGGGGACGTCGAGGTGCTCGTCGGTGAACATCGGGGTGGAGGAGCCGCCGGGCGTCCAGAACTTCAGCCGGTGGCCGGCCCGCATGCCGCCGCTCATGTCCAGCAGCTGGCGCAGGGTGATGCCCAGCGGGGCTTCGTACTGGCCGGGGTTGGTGACGTGGCCGCTGAGGGAGTAGAGCGTGAAGCCCGGGGACTTCTCGCTGCCCATGGACCGGAACCAGTCCTTGCCGCGGTTCATGAGCGCGGGAACCGAGGCGATGGACTCGACGTTGTTCACCACGGTGGGGCAGGCGTAGAGGCCCGCCACCGCCGGGAAGGGGGGACGCAGCCGGGGCTGTCCGCGCCGGCCTTCGAGCGAGTCCAGCAGCGCGGTTTCCTCACCGCAGATGTAGGCGCCCGCGCCCGCGTGCACGATGACATCGAGGTCGAGCCCCGAGCCGAGGATGTTCTTGCCGAGGTAGCCCGCCGCGTACGCCTCGCGCACGGCCTCGTGCAGCCGCCGCAGGACGGGCACGACCTCCCCGCGCAGGTAGATGAAGGCGTGGTTCGACCGGATCGCGTGGCAGGCGATCACGATGCCCTCGATGAGGGAGTGCGGATTGGCGAAGAGGAGCGGGATGTCCTTGCAGGTCCCGGGCTCCGATTCGTCGGCGTTGACGACGAGGTAGTGCGGTTTGCCGTCGCCCTGCGGGATGAACTGCCACTTCATGCCGGTCGGGAAGCCCGCGCCGCCGCGGCCGCGCAGGCCGGCGTCCTTGACGTAGGCGATGACGTCGTCCGGCGGCATGGCGAGCGCCTTGCGCATGCCCTCGTATCCTTCGTGCCGCCGGTAGGTCTCCAGCGTCCAGGATTCGGGCTGGTCCCAGAAGGCGGACAGCACCGGCGTGAGGAGCTTCTCGGGGCTGACCTCTCCCCCGACCTCGGGCCCGGCGGTACCGCCGTTCTCGGCTGCCACGGTCATCACTCCCCCTCCTCGGCTGCGGGCCCGGCCGGGTGGTGCGGATCGGAGGCCGAGGTCTCTTGTGGTGCGTCGTGCGAGCTGGGGTGCGTGGGCCGCTGCTGCCCCTTGGGGTGGTCGGCGGTGCGCGGGGAGATGACGTGGTCCGCGCCGCGTCCGGGGGCGCCTTCCCCCTTGGCCAGGCGCAGCCCGATCAGGGAGGCGGCGCCCGCCCCGCCGGACGCCTCGACGGCACCGGGCCGCTCGTCGGGGAACCCGGCGAGCATCCGCGCGGTGTCCTTGTACGTGCACAGCGGCGCGCCCCGCGTGGGCTCGACGGCCCGTCCGGCACGCAGGTCGTCGACCAGCTGCTTTGCGCTCTGCGGGGTCTGGTTGTCGAAGAATTCCCAGTTGACCATCACGACGGGCGCGAAGTCGCAGGCGGCGTTGCACTCGATGTGTTCGAGCGTGACGGCGCCGTCGTCGGTGGTCTCGCCGTTGCCGACGCCGAGGTGTTCCTTCAGCTCGTCGAAGATGGCGTCGCCGCCCATCACCGCACACAGGGTGTTGGTGCAGACCCCGACCTGGTAGTCGCCGCCCGGCTTGCGCCGGTACATGGAGTAGAAGGTCGAGACCGCCGTGACCTCGGCCGTGGTCAGGCCGAGCTGTTCGGCGCAGAAGCGGACACCGGTGCGGGTGACGTGCCCGTCCTCGGACTGCACGAGGTGCAGCAGCGGCAGCAGCGCGGAGCGCGAGTCGGGGTAGCGGGCGATCACCTCTTTGGCGTCGGCCTCCAGCCGGGCGCGTACGTCTGCCGGGTAATCGGGGGCGGGGAGCTGTGGCATCCCCAAACTGACGTCGCTCACCGGTCGACGCCTCCCATCACGGGGTCGATGGATGCGACGGCGACGATGACGTCGGCGACCTGGCCGCCTTCGCACATGGCCGCCATGGCCTGGAGGTTGGTGAAGGACGGGTCGCGGAAGTGCACGCGGTAGGGGCGGGTGCCGCCGTCGCTGACGACGTGCACCCCCAGCTCGCCCTTGGGCGACTCCACCGCGGTGTACGCCTGCCCCGGCGGGACCCGGAAGCCCTCCGTCACCAGCTTGAAGTGGTGGATCAGGGCCTCCATCGAGGTGCCCATGATCTTCTTGATGTGGTCGAGGGAGTTGCCGAGTCCGTCCGGCCCCATGGCGAGCTGGGCGGGCCAGGCGATCTTCTTGTCCGCGACCATCACCGGTCCCGGCTCCAGCCGGTCCAGGCACTGCTCGACGATCCGCAGCGACTGGCGCATCTCCTCCAGCCGGATCAGGAACCGGCCGTAGGAGTCGCAGGTGTCGGCGGTCGGCACCTCGAAGTCGTACGTGTCGTAGCCGCAGTAGGGCTGGGTCTTGCGCAGGTCGTGCGGCAGTCCGGCGGAGCGCAGCACCGGGCCGGTGGCGCCGGTGGCCAGGCAGCCGGCCAGGTCGAGGTGGCCGATGCCCTCCATCCGGCCCTTGAAGACGGGGTTGCCGGTGGCGAGCTTGTCGTACTCGTGGAGGTTCCTGCGCATCGTCTTGATGAAGGCGCGCACCTGGTCGACGGCGCCCGCGGGCAGGTCCTGCGCCAGTCCGCCGGGGCGGATGTAGGCGTGGTTCATTCGCAGGCCGGTGATCAACTCGTAGATGTCGAGGATGAGCTCACGGTCGCGGAAGCCGTAGATCATGATCGTGGTGGCGCCCAGCTCCATGCCGCCGGTGGCGATGGCCACCAGGTGGGAGGAGAGCCGGTTGAGCTCCATCAGGAGCACGCGGATGACGGTCGCCCGGTCGGGCACCTGCTCGGTGATGCCGAGCAGCTTCTCCACGGCCAGGCAGTACGCCGTCTCGTTGAAGAAGGGGGTGAGGTAATCCATCCTCGTGACGAAGGTCGTGCCCTGGGTCCACGTGCGGTATTCGAGGTTCTTCTCGATGCCGGTGTGCAGATAGCCGATGCCGCAGCGGGCCTCGGTGACGGTCTCGCCGTCGATCTCCAGGATCAGCCGGAGCACGCCGTGCGTGGAGGGGTGCTGCGGCCCCATGTTGACGATGATCCGCTCGTCGTCGGACTTGGCGGCCGCCGCGGCGACCTCGTCCCAGTCGCCGCCGGTGACGGTGTAGACCGTGCCTTCGGTCGTCTCGCGGGGCGTTGCGTGCGAGGTACTCATCGGGCTCCTCCTCGCGGTGCCGATACCGACGGCCCGTGCCACGTGGGAGTTTCCTGCTGGAACGGGGGTCGCCCCCCGGGGAAAGGCAGCATCAGCTGTACGACCTCCGCTGGTCGGGAGCCGGGATCTGGGCGCCCTTGTACTCGACGGGGATGCCGCCGAGCGGGTAGTCCTTGCGCTGCGGGAAGCCCTGCCAGTCGTCGGGCATCATGATCCGGGTGAGCGCGGGGTGGCCGTCGAAGACGATGCCGAAGAAGTCGTAGGTCTCGCGCTCGTGCCAGTCGTTGGTCGGATAGACCTCCACGAGCGAGGGCACGTGCGGATCGGCGTCGGGCGCGGAGACCTCCAGCCGAATGAGCCGGTTGTGGGTGATCGAGCGCAGGTGGTAGACGGCGTGGAGTTCGCGCCCCTTGTCGCCG
The DNA here is from genome assembly GCF_045782725.1 of Streptomyces sp. Pv4-95. Lineage (NCBI taxonomy): Bacteria > Bacillati > Actinomycetota > Actinomycetes > Kitasatosporales > Streptomycetaceae > Streptomyces > Streptomyces sp. Pv4-95. The sequence continues at coordinate 4,522,632 of NZ_CP127172.1, read as the reverse complement.
GGGAAGTGCACCCCGCTGACGCCCGTACAGAGCTCGAAGCGCAGTGCCGGGTCGTCGCGCAGGGTCCTGGCGACGGTGGGCAGGTACTCCCGCTCGATGTGGAAGGTGAGCTCGTCGCGGTCCACGACCGTCTTGTCGATGACGTTCTCGGGGACCAGGCCCTGCTCGTCGAGCGCGCCCTCCAGCTCGTCGGCGACCTCGTCGAACCAGCCGCCGTACGGCCGGCCGGTGGCGCCGGGCAGCCGGACGGAGCGGACGAGCCCGCCGTATCCGGAGGTGTCGCCGCCGTTGTTCGCGCCGAACATGCCGCGGCGGGTGGCGATGAGGTCGCCGGCGTCCTCGCGTGGTGCCGGGACGTTGTCGTCCTGGTCCTCGGGGGTGCCGGGACCGTCGGCGTTCTTCGGATCGGTCACCGCAGCAGCCCCTTCATCTCGATCAGCGGGAGCGCCTTGAGTGCCGCTTCCTCCGCCTCGTGGGCCGCCTCCCGCTGGTTGACCCCGAGCTTGGTGTCCTGGATCTTCTGGTGCAGCTTGAGAATGGCGTCCATCAGCATCTCGGGGCGCGGCGGGCAGCCGGGCAAATAGATATCCACCGGGACGATGTGATCAACACCCTGCACAATGGCGTAGTTGTTGAACATTCCGCCCGACGAGGCGCAAACCCCCATGGAGATCACCCACTTCGGGTTCGGCATCTGGTCATAGACCTGCCGCAGCACGGGCGCCATCTTCTGGCTCACCCGGCCGGCCACGATCATCAGATCCGCCTGCCGCGGCGACCCGCGGAAGACCTCCATGCCGAAGCGGGCGAGGTCGTAGCGCCCGGCGCCGGTCGTCATCATCTCGATGGCGCAGCAGGCCAGTCCGAAGGTCGCGGGGAAGACCGAGGATTTGCGCACCCAGCCCGCGGCCTGCTCGACAGTGGTCAGCAAAAAGCCGCTCGGCAGCTTCTCTTCAAGTCCCATGGGTGACCCCTAGTCCCATTCCAGGCCGCCACGACGCCATACATAGGCGTAGGCGACGAAGACGGTGAGCGCGAAGAGCAGCATCTCGACGAGCCCGAACAGCCCCAGGGCGTCGAAGGTGACGGCCCAGGGATAGAGGAAGACAATCTCGATATCGAAGACGATGAACAGCATCGCCGTCAGGTAGTACTTGATCGGGAAGCGACCGCCGCCGGACGGCTGGGGGGTCGGCTCGATTCCGCACTCGTACGCCTCGAGCTTGGCCCGGTTGTAGCGCCTGGGTCCGACGAGCGTGGCCATGACGACAGAGAAGATCGCAAAGCCTGCCCCGAGGGCTCCCAGTACGAGGATGGGCGCGTAAGCGTTCACCGTCCTCGCTCCCTTCAGTCGACGATGACTGGATGGCGGTCCGCTCGGGCCGTGTGGCCGCCCCGTGGAGATCGTGCACATGTGAGGCAGTTCACAAGCCCGAACCGCCTGCATCTTATGCCCGTCGGTCTGTGATCTGCGACACGGGGTACGACAACGCCTTTGTGATCTCCACCACCCGACGAACGATCATGAAGTCGGATGAGCGGTGATCTTCATACGTGAAGCGCGCGAGTGATCACGAGAGGTGACATTCACCCGGGTTACCGCTGGTCAGAGGGGCAGCGTCACTATCAAGCCGTGTGCGGTGCAGGCAAATTGGCGCTGGACGGGGTCAACTGCTATAGGGGTTCCACCCGCTGGGGAGGCCCGCCGTGACCCGACCGTGATCATCGGTACGTGCCCGCATTCACGAGCGGTCGCGCCACCCGCGGGTCACGGGAACATAACGGACACTCAAGAGTGACCTATCCCACGAGGTTTCGACCTCTAAGTCCTTGACGGCTGGGAAGCCTTGGCGTGGCGGATGGCCAGGTGATAAGTGCCGTCGGACCCCGCATCGAGCTGCAAATGCCATGCGTAGGTGCATGATCGCGAAATTCGGACATCGCGGCGGCGGGTCAACGGGCAGCCAAAAGTCCCTTTTGTTCATCGCGTACGCGTCAAGTGTGGTGCACTCCACCTTTGTTGGCAGCAACCTTCGGCTCCTGATAGCCGTGGTGCCATGTCCCCGAACGCACTCATACCCAGCCACCGGAAGCCCCGCCGTTCCGCGTCCTCGCGGGCACTGCGTGCGGGCGTGACCGGTGGCATCCTCACCCTCGCGGTGTCCGGCGCGACCCTGCCGGCCAACGCCGCCGAGAAGCCCGTCTCCGAAACCCAGGAGATGCCCACCATCACGACGGCGCTGGCGACCAGCGCCGCCAAGAGCGCCGACGCCGCCCAGCAGGTCGCGTTCAGCTACGAGCGCCAGGCCCTGCAGGACAGCGCCGTCTCGCACGCCGCGAAGGCCGCGAAGAAGAACCAGGCCGTCGCCGAGAAGAAGGCCGAGGCGAAGAAGAAGGCCGAGGAGGCTCGCAAGGCCAAGGAGGCCGCCGAGGCCCGCGCCTCGCGCTCCTCCGAGCGTTCGACGCTGTCCGCCTCCCTCTCGACGTCCAACGCCACCGGCAGCACCGCGACGCTGGTCTCCTTCCTGAAGGCCCAGCTCGGCAAGGCGTACGTGATGGGCGCCAGCGGCCCCTCCGCGTACGACTGCTCCGGCCTGACCCAGGCCGCCTTCCGCCAGATCGGCGTCGACCTGCCGCGCGTCTCGCAGGACCAGTCGACCACCGGCACCCAGGTCGGCCTCGACAACCTCCAGGTCGGCGACATCCTGTACTGGGGCAGCGCGGGCAGCGCCTACCACGTCGGCGTCTACGTCGGTGACGGCAACTTCATCGGCGCGCAGAACTCCAGCACCGGCATCGTCGAGCGTCCGCTGGACTACGACCAGCCGACCGGCGCCGTGCGCGTGCTCTGAGGCGTTGCAGACTCTCCGGCACCTGCTTCACCTGAGGCGCTCGCTCGGCCTCGACCGGCCGAAGCAGCCGCGCCGAATGCCCCGTCCGCGGCGCCGGCCGCCGTCGGCCGCATCGACGGACCGCTGAAAGGACCGCCCCTCCCGCCGCTCGGGAGGGGCGGTCCTTCGTGCGCTCCGGGGACCGGCGCGCGGCGCTCGGCGTCCGATTTGCGCCGTACAGCGCCATGTTCCGGCCACGTACCGCACGGCCGCCGCGTGTACATCTCTCCACAGACGGTGCACATCGTTCACTTCTCCTACAAGCCGCACAAATGCCACTTCGGCACCCGCGGTACCCCGTAGCGAGAGGGACCCCGCACTCCGATGAACACGCATCGCCTCACCCGGCGCCTCGTCACCCGTGCCGCGACGGCCGCCGCGCTGGCCTCCGCCCTCGGCCTCGGCGCCGTCCACACCGCGACCGCTTCCGTCGCGGTCGCCTCGCCGCCCACCGGGGCCGCGGCCCCGCGGTCCGCCCCCGCGGCGGACCGGCCGGCCACCGACCCGGACGGCGGCTGGCACCAGGACGGGCTGGAGCTGACCGCCGCCGACAACCAGAAGGTCGACGCGTTCGTCACCCGGGCACGCCAGGCCGAGCGCTCGATCAGCCCCCGGATCCGCGCCGCCGCGGAGCTGAGCGACGCCCGGCTGATCGGCTTCGACCAGCGACTGAAGTCACCCGACTCGCTCAAGCGCAAGGTCGCGACGGCGATGCGCGAGGCCCCGGGGCAGACGGTGGACAGGTCGCTCGCCGCGATCAACGACGCCGTCCGCTTCACCCTGCAGTGGCCCGCCGACGAGTACAGCACCGGCGTCACCACGGCGGCCGGGCTGCTCTCCGCGTGGGGCAACGACAGCACCCGCTGGTCCAACACCTGGCACCGCAAGGCGGGCTACAAGGCGATCAACTCCGCCTGGCGCGCGCCCCGCTCCGGCCAGCTCTTCGAGGTCCAGTTCCACACCCCGCAGAGCAAGGCGGCCCAGCTGGAGACGCACAAGCTGTACGAGGAGCAGCGGCTGCCCGGCACCCCGCCGGAGCGCGCACGCGAACTTCAGGAGCAGCAGAACGCCATCTTCGCGGCGGTCCCCGTACCGGAGGGCGCCGAACAGCTGACCGGGCCGAACGGACGCCGGTCGGCTCCGGCGTCCGTTCCCGTGGGCTGACGCCCGGCGGGTATTCAGTCTCCGTACGGCGCCCCTTCGGACCTGGGCGCCGTACGCTCCCGAGGGCTCTCCGCCGGCGTCACCGGCTCGGGTACGCCGGCCGCCCGCATCGCGGTCCCGGAGCGACGGCTCCTGCGCGACGGCCTGCCCTCGTGCCCATCCGAGCCGGCCGCCGTCCTCGGCGACCCGCGGCCGCCAAGCCGGAAACCGCTCCGCCCGGCCCCTCCCCGGCCTCGTCGCTGCCCGTCCACCGCCCGCGCCACGCCGACAGTGCGCCCTTTCTCCCGCGCATCCGGGGATGCGCCGAACGGGCGGACCGCCCGCTGCCCGCGACACGCGGTCCGACATGCGCGAACGCTCCTCTGCAGGCCCTTCGGTCACCGGTCCGTGGCCGCTCCTTCCCACGGTTCGACATGCGTGACGCGACCGGCTCCTTTGACATGGCATCAGGAAAAGAACGCCCCACGGCTGCGGGCCCGCCTCCGCAGCGTCCTTCTTGGAGGGAACCCGATGCGTCTCGTCAGCCGCACTCTGGCCGCGTCCGCGCTCGCCGTCGTGGCACTCGGCACGGCCGTCCCGCTCGCGCTCGCCGATCCGGTCGGCGAGGTCAGCCCGTCCGCCGCGGTCAGCCCCGCGGCCGTCGGCCCCGGGGGCACCATCACCGTCACCGTGCTGTGCGGACGGCGCGGCGGCCACCCGCCGGAGACCATCACCGGTCACGGCCAGGTCCTGACCCGTGGCAGCGTCCAGCTGACGCGCCGGGACGCCAACGGCACCTACACCGGCTCCGGCCGCGTCACCGACAAGATCGCCGGCAACCAGGACCGCGCGGGCGAGAGAGCCGTGTGGGCCATCGACGGCACCTGCCCCGGCGGCAAGTCCTGGAGCGCCACGGTCCGCCCCCAGGTGACCACGTCGCACGCCGGGAGCCCGCACGGCGCGATGCAGGCCGGCGCCGGCGGCGCCGCCGGGAACGCCGACCTCACCATGATCACCGCGGGCTCCACCGCCCTCGCCGCCGCGGCCTGCGGCTGCTACCTGCTGGCCCGCCGCCGCTCTCGCGAGGACGGCTGACCAGGCCCCGGCCTCGGCAGAGGCCCGCCGGGGGCGGCGGTGACGCCCCCTCGGCGGGCCCGCGTCACGCCTTGGGGGCGACCTTGCTGAGGCCGTTGATGATGCGGTCCATCGCGTCGCCGCCCGTGGGGTCGGTGAGGTTGGCGAGCATCTTGAGGGTGAAGCGCATCAGGAGCGGGTGGGTCAGACCGCGCTGGGTGGCGATCTGCATGACCTTCGGGTTGCCGATCAGCTTCACGAAGGCGCGGCCGAGGTTGTAGTAGCCGCCGTAGGTGTCCTTGAGGATCTTCGGGTAGCGGTGCAGGGCCAGCTCGCGCTGCGCGTAGGTCTGCCGGGCGTGGGCCTGCACGATGACCTCGGCGGCGATGCTGCCGGACTCCATGGCGTACGCGATGCCCTCGCCGTTGAAGGGGTTCACCAGGCCGCCGGCGTCGCCGACGAGGAGCAGGCCCTTGGTGTAGTGCGGCTGGCGGTTGAAGGCCATCGGCAGGGCCGCGCCGCGGATCGGTCCCGTCATGTTCTCCGGGGTGTAGCCCCAGTCGGCGGGCATCGAGGCGCACCAGGCCTTGAGGATCTCCCGCCAGTCCAGCTCCTTGAAGGAGTTGGAGGTGTTCAGGACACCGAGACCGACGTTGCTCGTGCCGTCGCCCATGCCGAAGATCCAGCCGTAGCCGGGGAGCAGGCGGTCCTGGGCGCCGCGGCGGTCCCACAGCTCCAGCCAGGACTCCAGGTAGTCGTCGTCGTGCCGGGGCGAGGTGAAGTAGGTGCGGACCGCGACGCCCATCGGGCGGTCCTCGCGGCGGTGCAGCCCCATCGCCAGGGAGAGGCGGGTGGAGTTGCCGTCGGCCGCGACGACGAGCGGGGCGTGGAAGGTGACCGGGGTCTTCTCCTCGCCGAGCTTGGCGTGCACGCCGGTGATGTGGCCGGTCAGCTCGTTGATGATCGGGGCGCCGACGTTGCAACGCTCGTGGAGCCGCGCGCCCGCCTTCTGCGCCTGCCGGGCCAGCTGCTCGTCGAAGTCGTCGCGCTTGCGGACGAGTCCGTAGTCGGGGAAGGAGGCGAGATCCGGCCAGTCGAGCTGCAGGCGGGAGCCGCCACCGATGATGCGCAGGCCCTTGTTGCGCAGCCAGCCCGCTTCCTCGGAGATGTCGATGCCCATCGCGACGAGCTGCTTGGTCGCGCGCGGGGTCAGGCCGTCACCGCACACCTTCTCGCGGGGGAACGCGGTCTTCTCCAGAAGGAGCACGTCCAGACCGGACTTGGCGAGGTGGTAGGCGGTGGCCGAGCCGGCGGGGCCGGCACCGACGACGATCACATCCGCGCTGTGCTCCGATCGGGGCGTGGTCACGGACTCGGTCACGGACGCGGGCTCGGTCACGGGGGGTCTCCCGGAAGTCGATATCTGGATATCTGGGTGCCGACGGGCACTGGGCACATGCAGTCTATGGGGGCCTTGGTGATCAGAACCTGAAGGGTTGGCCGATGAATACACCGCTCCCCGCCGTCGAACTGCGGGTGCCCACCGAGGAGGACGCGTGGCACTGGCACCACGTCTTCAACGACCCCGACGTCATGGAATTCCACGGCGGCAAGGCGGCCGAGCTGTCGGTCTACGAGGAGCTCACCGCACGCCAGCGCAGACACCACGCGGAACGGGGGTTCTGCTTCTACACCTTGCTGGATCCGGCGGACGGCGCGGTCATGGGGTTCACCGGCGCCCAGCCCTGGCCGGGTGACTGGGGCCCGGTCGGCGAGATCGAGATCGGCTGGCGGCTGGGCCGCGCGTACTGGGGCAAGGGCTACGCCACGGCCGCGGCACAGGCGGCGCTCGTTTCCGTACGGAAGGCCGGCGTACGGGAGGTGGTGGCGATGGTGGATTCCCGCAACGAGCGCTCCCTCGCGGTGACCCGGCGACTGGGCATGCGGCTCGCGGAGACGCTGCGCACGCCGACGGGGGAACGGACGGCCTACTGCCACCGGTTGGACGTCTGAGGTCCCTCGGGCTGTCGGCCGTGCCGGGCGCATCCGCCCGGCACGGCCCGCCGACCTCTCCTACGGGCTCGACTCGCCCACCGTCCAGGTGTTGAGCGCCGTGCTGAACACCTGGTCCTCGACCGGGTCGTAGAGGGAGTCCACGCACTCGTAGTAGATGCTGTATTCGGTGCCGTCGGCGGCGACATACGCCTGGTCGATGGCGTGCATGGTGTTGCCGGTCTCGTCGTTGACGTAGGTGAACTCCCAGCGGGCACCGGCGCTGTTGCGGAAGGTGTTCTGCGCCAGCTCCGTGCGCTGGTAGTTCGTCCGCTTCCTGGCGCCCTTCTCCAGGGTGCTGAAGTTCTCGTAGGAGGACTGCGGGGCGTCCGGGATGACCCCGATGCGCAGATACGACCTGCCCGCCGGGGCCTTGTAGTCGATCTGGGTGCCCTTCTGCGAGCGCTTCCAGCCGCGCATCACACCCATGGAGAAGCCCTTGGGGTCCTGCTGCCGGACGAAGCCGTCCGGCAGCTGCGCGTCCGGTGACGGGGCTCCGGCGGTGGGGTCCGCGGTCGGGCTGCCGGACGGGCCGCCGGTGGGCGTGGCCGAGGCGGTCGGGCTCGCCGAGGGGCGGCGGTCGTCGCCGGGCGATGCGCTCGTGACCGCGGCGGGCTTGTCGGCCTTGTCGCCGGTGTCGTCCTGCCGGTTCTTGAAGTAGAGCGCGCCGGCCGTGCCGCCGCCGCCGACCAGGAACGCGGCCAGGGCCAGCGCCACCCACTTCACGGCACCGCGCCGCGGCGGCCGGGGCTCGTCGCCCGGGGCCGGGGTGATGACGGCCGGGGTGAAGGGCGGGGTCGCGTCGGCGGGCGGGGGGTTGCCGGGCCGGACCGCGGGGAGGTCGGGTGCGGTCGGGGTGGGATGTGTGGCGGATGCGGGGTGTGCGGCGGGCGGAGGCGCGGAGGGCGCCGCGGCGTCCTCGGCCGGGGTAGCCGGGGCTGCCGGGGCTGCCGGTGCTGCTGGGGCTACCGGAGACGGGGCGCCCGCGGCCTGCGGGCCGTAGGCGCTCGCGGGCGGATAGCCGTAGCCGGGCGTGGCCGCCGGGCCGCCGTGGGGAGCGGTCGGCGCGGAGGGGCCACCGCGTCCCACGATCATCAGCAGGTACGGCACGAGCAGCACCGCGCCGAACGTCCACAGCAGCGCGAACAGCAGCGTCTCGGCGAGGCTCGCCGTCAGTTCGGCGTGGGCGCCGATGCTCGGGCCGCTCGCGCCGTAACCACTGCCGTAGCCGGGGCCACCGCCGTAGCCGCCGCCGTCGCTCCCGTCGTGGAACGTCGCCGAGACGCTCGCGCCCGCGACCAGCACCACGCACACCAGCGCGACGACGAAGAGCCCGGCGGCCAGCAGGGCCTCCCGCCGGTCGGCGCTGCGCCGTACGACCAGGTGGCCCACCAGCAGCGCACACACCACAGCGCCGACGATGACGCCGAACACCGTCCATCCGCCGCTGATTTCACCCAGCTCGGAGTAGCCGAGGGATTCTCGTCCCGACCCGAGGAAAGGCATGTCGGGGAGGTTCCACTCGGCGTTCAGCGGCGCGCCCCACGCGAACGCGAGGGCCAGCGCACCGAGGTTGGGCAGCAGCGCCAGCATGCCGAGCACCTGGCCGCCGTCGAGGTCGTCCGCCGTGGCCAGCAAGGTCACGAAGGTGACCGCGGCGGACACCGAGAGGACGACGAGCAGCGCGAACAGGGCGCTGCGCAGCGCCCCGGTGGCGGTCCGCCAGGCGGGCCGGGTGGCGAGCCAGGCACGGGCCTCGGTCCGCGCGAGCACCGCACCGCTCACCACGGCGGCCAGCAGGAAGGACCACAGCAGCGCGAGCCACGGCGACGACGACAACTCGATGCCGCCGTACGACGGCTGTGCCAGCAGTCCGAGCAGGAAGGTGCCGGCGCCGCAGAGCGCCGCGATCCGCAGGATCTTCTCCAGGACGGCGCTCTGCGGGAGCGCCCCCGGCACGGCGGCCTCCGGCACCGTGGTGGCGGGTCCGCCCCGGCGGGCGGCGATCACCAGCGCGCCCACCCACATCGCCGTGGCCACCAGCGGCACCAGCGACAGCGACGCCTCGCCCGCGAGCCCTTCGCCGAACGACCCCAGGGACGCACCGGCGTTGCCGGAGAAGCTGACCCCGCCACCGACGCTCTGCAACAGCAGCGCCAGGGCGATTTGCATCCGGGTGCCCCAGCCGAGACCGGCCTCGTCGGTGTCGTCGGAGGAGAAGATCCCCAGCAGGCAGGCGAGGACGAGGAGCACCAGGGTCGGCCACCCGGCGACCTTCAGTGCCGCAACCCAGTCGCCCTTCGCCGTACGGGTGAGGAAGGCGCCCAGGGGCGAAGGGCGGGCGGGGGCGGCGTACGGCGGGTGTCCGGGCGGGGCCGCGGGCGCCGGCGGCGCTCCCGGAGCGGGCGGCGGTCCGCTCGGCGTGGGCGGCGCGGCGGCCTGCCGCTCCCGGCCGCACCCCATGCAGAACCGCGCCTCGGGCGGCGACGAAGAACCACAGTCCGGGCAGAACGATGACAAGGCGGACTCCGGGAATTCAAGGGCAGTGCGGACAACTGCCACTGGCGAACGTACAGACACGGCTGTCGTACGCATGGTTCCCGGCGTTTCACTCGCTGTGAAGGGTCGTTACCCGAGCGAGACCGCCCCCGACGCGACGCGGCGACCGCCCCGGCCCGGGTCGCCCCGGGCCCGCGGTCACCGCTGTGGCGCGGTCAGTTGGCCGGCCTGGTCCCCCGGTGCAGTGCCACGACGCCGCCGGTCAGGTTGCGCCAGGCGACCTTCGTCCAGCCCACGCCCTGCATGCGGGCGGCGAGTTCGGGCTGGTTGGGCCAGCTGCGGATGGACTCGGCGAGATAGACGTACGCGTCGGGGTTGCTGCTGACCGCGCGGGCCACCGGCGGCAGCGCCCGCATGAGGTACTCGGTGTAGACGGTGCGGAACGGCGCCCAGGTCGGCTCGCTGAACTCGCAGATGACCACCCGGCCGCCGGGCTTGGTGACGCGGTACAGCTCGGCCAGCGCGGCGTCGGTGTCCTGGATGTTGCGCAGCCCGAAGGAGATGGTGACGGCGTCGAACACCCCGTCCGCGAACGGCAGGCGGGTGCCGTCGCCCGCGGTGAACGGCAGCCACGGGTGCCGCTTCTTGCCCTCCCGCAACATGCCGACCGAGAAGTCGCAGGGCACGACGTAGGCGCCGGTCCTGGCGAACGGGAGCGAGGAGGTGCCGGTACCGGCCGCGAGGTCGAGGACCCGCTCGGCGGGCCGGGCGGCGACCGCGCGGTCGACCTCCTTGCGCCACAGGCGTGCCTGCCCCAGGGACAGCACGTCATTGGTCAGGTCGTAGCGCGCCGCCACGCCGTCGAACATCGCGGCGACTTCGTGCGGCTGCTTGTCCAGGGATGCTCGGGTCACCCGGCCATTGTCCACCGTGCCCCGCCGCACCCGGCAGCGGCCCGCCCCGGCGTCGCGGCCGGGCGCCCACGCGGCGGGTCCGCGGCCCGGCGCCGGCGGGCCGCGCAGCGCGGCGGCACGGCCCTCGATGCGGGACCGTAGGCACCCGCTCAGCGCCGCCGGAACACCAGACGGCCGGCCAGCACGGTGGCCACGCAGCTGCCCGCGCCCTGCTGCCGCAGCGCTCCGTCGGGCAGCTCGGGACCTTCGCCCACGGGGACGTCGAACACCGCGAAATCGGCCGGGCCGCCGACGGCCAGCTCACCGTCCAGGGCCATACCGGGCGGCAGCACCGCGAACGGGTCCAGGCTGGGCGCGTCCGCCCGCCCCCGCGCCGGCTCCGCGCTCGTCTCCGGCTCGCGTACCCGCAGGCCGGATCGGGTCACGGCGCTGCGCACGGCAGGCCGCCGGAACGGCCCGGCCACGGCGGTCGTGCCGTGCTGGAGCATCCGCTGGAGTCCGCGCCTGGCGCTCGCGCCCCAGCGCGCGTCGTCCATCGCCAGAGCGGCCAACGCGTCACCGGTGAGGGGTGCGGTGCCGAGCGCGTCGGCCTCGCGCGGGTCGGGATGGTAGGCCGCTTCGAGCAGCGCGGCGGCCCAGGGGTTGAACAGGCCGGGGGTCAGCAGGCCCGGCCAGCGGCGCACCCGGGCCTGCGGCCGGGCGGCGGTCAGCTCCGCCGCCGCGCCCAGGCCCACGATCAGACCGCCGTCGACGGCCACCGCCTCGCACCGGGCGCCGCGCGCGAACACCGCGTCGGCGGCGTGGATCGTCAGCACGACCGGCTCAGCCTGCCCTCAACTCCCGCCGTACGCCGCTCAGTTGGCCTCGACGAGCTTCAGCTCGGGGTGGGCCGTACCGCCCTCGATGGCGGTCGAGGAGAAGTGCGAGACGGCCTTGTCGTCGACCGGGTCGTTCGCCGGGTCGTCGTGCACGACGAGGTGCTCGTAGGTGGTGGCGCGCTGCGCCGGGACGCGGCCCGCGCTACGGATCAGGTCGATGATCTCCATGCGGTTGGAGCGGTGCTTGGCACCGGCCGAGGAGACGACGTTCTCCTCCAGCATGATCGAACCGAGGTCGTCCGCGCCGTAGTGCAGCGAGAGCTGGCCGACCTCCTTGCCGGTGGTCAGCCACGAGCCCTGGATGTGCGCGACGTTGTCGAGGAAGAGCCGGGCGATGGCGATCATGCGCAGGTACTCGAAGAGGGTGGCCTGCGTCTGGCCCTTCAGGTGGTTGTTCTCCGGCTGGTAGGTGTACGGGATGAAGGCGCGGAACCCGCCCGTACGGTCCTGGACGTCGCGGATCATCCGCAGGTGCTCGATGCGCTCGGCGTTGGTCTCGCCGGTACCCATGAGCATCGTGGACGTCGACTCCACGCCGAGGCCGTGGGCCGTCTCCATGATCTCCAGCCAGCGCTCACCGGACTCCTTCAGCGGCGCGATGGCCTTGCGCGGGCGGGCCGGCAGCAGCTCGGCACCGGCGCCGGCGAAGGAGTCGAGGCCGGCCGCGTGGATCCGGCGGATCGCCTCCTCGGGCGTCACCTTGGAGATCCTGGCCATGTGCTCGATCTCGGAGGCGCCGAGGGAGTGGATGACCAGCTGCGGGTACGCCTTCTTGATGGCGGAGAAGTGCTCTTCGTAGTACTCGACGCCGTAGTCGGGGTGGTGGCCGCCCTGGAACATGACCTGGGTGCCGCCCAGTTCGACGGTCTCCGCGCAGCGGCGCAGGATGTCGTCGAGGTCGCGGGTCCAGCCCTTGGCGGTGTCCTTGGGAGCGGCGTAGAAGGCGCAGAACTTGCAGGCCGTCACGCAGACGTTGGTGTAGTTGATGTTGCGCTCGATGATGTACGTCGCGATGTGCTCGGTGCCCGCGTAGCGCCGGCGGCGCACCGCGTCGGCGGCCTTGCCCAACGCGTGCAGCGGTGCGGAGCGGTACAGGTCGAGCGCTTCCTCCGGAGTGATACGGCCGCCCTGCGCGGCGCGGTCGAGTACGGACTGGAGGTCGGCGTTCTCGGTCACCGGGGCGTCCCTTTCGGAGGCGGGCATAACGACCGAACCAGCCTACGCCAGGGGTCTGACGGCCTCGTTGGCGGCCGGGCCGCCCGGGGCGGCGGGTGGCGGGGGCCATGAACCGGCGGCGGGTGCGGCCCGCCCGCCGGTCAGCCGCCGCCCTTGGTGAGCGTCGCCCGCGGCTTGCCTCCCGCGTCGTCCGCGGAGACGAAGGAGAGGGTGCCGCCCTTGCCGAGGGTGTAGGTGACCTCGGACGTGGTGCCGGTGCAGCCCGGCCCCTGCTTGCCGTCGGGGCGCTCGACGAGCCGCAGCCGCGTGCCGGTCGACGAGACCAGCTTCGACTTCGCCTCGCAGCTCAGCACCCCCGCCACGTCGTACGTCGTGTGGATCACGTAGTCGCCCTTGCCGCCGGCCTTGACGACGCTGGTCATCGTGCCGTTCGGGAAGCCGTTCGCCATCCGGACGCTGCCCGTCCAGGTGCCGAGGAAGCCCTTGGCGACGGTGGGCGCCGCCCCTCCGCTCCCCGTGTCGCCGGGCCCGCGGGAAGGCGTCCGCCCGGTGTCCGAGGGCGGCCGCGCGCTGGTGTCGTTGCCGCCGTGGTCGCCGGGGAGGAGCTGGAAGACGAAGACCGCGGTCGTCGCTGCGGCCAGCGCACCGGCCACGGACAGCACGAGCGAGCAGCTCACCCGGCGCGGCCGGTTCCGGCCCCCGACGGCCGCGGTCAGCGCGATCCGCCGTTCCTTGGAGCCGCCCGAGGTCGCCGACGCCGCGCCCGGCCCGGCCGTGGGCAGCTCGGCGTGGCCCGGGGCGGGGCCGTGGCCGGTCACCTGGGGACCCGAGGCGGCCGGAGGCGCCCCGGCCACCGGCCAGGAGGCGTGCGGCGGCGGACCGGGTGCCTGACCGGGGAACGCGGGGACTTCGGAGACGGCCCCTGGCGTGGGCGCCGAGGCGCCCCCCGCCGGACCCGGTCCGCCTCCCTGCCCGGCGCGCGACTCCTGCGCCACCGCCGCCTCCCCCGGCACGTCGCGCCCCTGCGCCGCCGGCAACTGCACCTGAGCGTCGAACGGCACCAGCCCGGACGCCGCGCCGTATGAGGGATCGGGTGGGCCGAACGCGCCCCCGAGCGGGGAAGGTGACGGGGCCCGCCCGCCGGTCCACGACGCCGCACCGCCCTCGGTCGCCTGCCCGGTCTCCGCCGCCGCGCCCGCACCGCCCTCGCCCGTGTCGAGGTTCAGCAGCTCCACCACCTGCCTGCTGACCCGCTCGACCAGGGCGGCGGGCAGCCAGCCGGTCCGCACCAGGCCCGCGGCACCGCCCTCGCCCGCGAGGCCGGCCGCGAGGTCGTGCGGCGCGGGCCGGGCCGCGGGGTCCTTGGCAAGGCAGCCGGCCACCAGTTCGCGCAGCTCGCCGGTGAGCAGGCCGCCGAGCTCCGGCTCCTCGTGAACGATCTTGTAGAGCAGCGCGGCCGAGGAGTCGCCGGAGAACGGCCCCGCGCCGGTCGCCGCGTACGCCAGCACCGCGCCGAGCGAGAAGACGTCCGCGGCGCCCGACGTGCCCTTGCCGAGGATCTGCTCGGGCGCCATGTAGCCGGGCGAGCCGACGGAGACCCCGGTCGACGTCAGCGAGGCGGTGCCCTCGGTGGCCCGCGCGATCCCGAAGTCGATCAGCAGCGGGCCGTCCAGGGTGAGCAGCACATTGGACGGTTTGACGTCGCGGTGCACCAGCCCTAGCGCGTGCACCGCGGCCAGCGCCTCGGCGAGCCCGGCGCCCAGGGCGCGTACGGAGTGCTCGGCCAGAGGTCCGACGTCGGCGACGGCCTGCGCGAGCGAGGGACCGGCGACGTAGCCGGTGGCGATCCACGGGACGGCGGCGTCCGGGTCGGCGTCCAGCACCGGGGCGGTCCAGGCGCCGCCGACCCGCCGCGCCGATTCGATCTCCCGCCGGAAGCGGGCCCTGAACTGGTCGTCGGCGGCGAAATGCGCGTGGACGACCTTCACCGCGACGGTGCGCCCGCCCGCGCTGCGCCCGAGATAGACCCGGCCCATCCCGCCCGCGCCGAGCCGGCCCAGCAGCCGGTACCCGCCCAGGACCCGTGGGTCGTCCCCTGCCAGCGGCTCCATGGCGTTGCCTCCCCCTCGCGACGGCCCCCACAGCTTAGAACCCGGGCCGTGCCGGGCCACCGAAAACTGTGCGTCGCTTCGGCATCGGTCGGGCGGCGGGGCTAGGCCCCCAGCAGGTCCACCTTCACGTCGGCGGGGAAGCCGGTCGTCGGGCCGACCCGGCGGGCGAATTCGGTGACCCCGCGCAGCTGGTCGGGGCCGAAGCGGAAGTCCAGCGTCGTGAAGTAGCGCTCCAGCACCGGCTCGTCGAAGGTCTCCCAGCGGGCCGCCTGCTCGGCGACCTTGCCGACCTCCTCCAGCGACAGGTCGCGGGAGGCCAGGAACGCCTCGTGCACCTTGCGTACGACCACGGGCTCGCGCTCCAGGTAGTCGCGCCGGGCGGCCCAGACGGCGAAGACGAACGGCAGCCCGGTCCACTCCTTCCACATCTGGCCGAGGTCATGGACCTCCAGGCCGAGGCGCGGACCGTCGTGCAGGTTGGCGCGCAGCGCGGCGTCGCCGATCAGTACGGCCGCGTCGGCCTCCTGCATCATCAGCCCCAGGTCGGGCGGGCAGGTGTAGTAGTCCGGCCGGACGCCGACCTTCTCGGCGAGCAGCAGCTGGGCCAGGCGGACGGAGGTGCGCGAGGTGGACCCGAGGGCGACCCTCGCGCCGTCCAGCTGGTCCAGCGGCTTCTGCGACACGATCACGCAGGACATCACCGGGCCGTCGCAGCCGACCGCGAGGTCGGGGAAGGCCACCAGGTCGTCGGCGGCGCGCAGGAATTCGACGAGGGTGATCGGTGCGATGTCGAGGTCCCCGCGCACCAGCTGCTCGCTGAGCTTCTCCGGCGTGTCCTTGGTGAGGTCCAGATCGAGCAGGGTGCCCGTGCGGGCGAGGCCCCAGTACAGGGGCAGGCAGTTCAGGAACTGGATGTGGCCCACCCGCGGCCGGCTCCGATGGTGATCGGCTGCGGCTTCCGCGGGTCCGTCTGTGAAGGTTGAATTGTCCACATGCGGAGGCTAGACCTGTCGGGCGGGCCGCGAAGCGGCGGGGCGACCTATGGCCGACGGCCGTGTCGGCTAAACGTGATCTTTGGCTCTTCCACCTCACGAGCGCTGCATGCTACGCTCAGCGCAAGTTGCAGTTTGGTTTCCCTTGCAGTACAGAGCCTGCGGAGCATGTGACCCGCAGGCTTTTGTAGTTTTCAGACTTGTTTGCAGGTTCTGGAGCAGGGCAACCCTTTGGCCCAAGGAGGGCTTATGGCTACCGGAACCGTCAAGTGGTTCAACGCTGAAAAGGGCTTCGGCTTCATCGCCCAGGACGGCGGCGGCCCGGATGTCTTCGTCCACTACTCGGCGATCAACGCCTCTGGTTTCCGCTCCCTGGAGGAGAACCAGCAGGTGAACTTCGACGTCACGCAGGGTCCGAAGGGCCCGCAGGCGGAGAACGTTACGCCGGTCTGAGTTGCCCGGTCCGACCTTTAGGTCGACTTAAGCAGTACCCAAGGAGCCCCGCTCCTCCACTTCGGTGGGGAGAGGGGCTCCTGCCTTTTGTCGACAAACGGAAAGACACGCGAGAACGCCACGGAACCCTTCCGCGGACGCCTGCGTCTTCTTTGCCGGAGCGGAATCGGACCCCATCGAAGATATGAATAGCGCGTGGCGATTTCGGTGTGCGCGGCCGGGCGCGGCGCGGCTCCGCTTCCGCCTTCGGCGGGGTGCCGGACGCGGCCGGGAGAGCCCGGGGAGCCACCGGATGCCGCCCGCGGTGACGCCCGTGGCGAATCCGCGGCGAAAGCGGGCAGCGAAAAAGACCCCGTGCCACCTCCCCCACAGAGGTGACACGGGGTTCCAGTCTGACGCGCTCGGGGCGTGGACTCCAGAGCGGGGTCAGGTCCTTTGGTACAACCCCTCGATCTCTTTGGCGAAGTCGCGGGCGACGGCGGCCCGCCGGAGCTTCAGGGAGGGGGTCAGATGCCCGGTTTGCTCGGTGAAGTCCACCGGCAGCACGGCGAACCGGCGGATCGACTCCGCGCGCGAGACGAGCTTGTTGGCGTCGTCCACGGCGTGCTGGAGGTCGGCGAGCAGCCGCTCGTCGCGCACCAGCTCCGCGAGCGGTACGTCCCGCTTCTTGTGCATCTGCTGCCAGTGGACGAGCCCGTCCGGCTCCAGGGTGAGCAGCGCCGCGATGTAGGAGCGGTTGTCGCCGACCACCATGCACTGGCCGACCAGCGGATGCGCGCGCAGCCGGTCCTCCAGTGGCGCGGGGGCGACGTTCTTGCCGCCCGTCGTCACGAGGACCTCCTTCTTGCGGCCGGTGATGGTGAGGTAGCCGTCCGCGTCGAGCGCGCCGAGGTCGCCGGTCGCGAACCAGCCCCGGTCGGTCGCCGGGCGGGCCGTGCCCAGCTGTTCCGCGTCCCAGTAGCCGGCGAAGACCTGGCCGCCGCGCAGCAGCACCTCACCGTCCTCGGCGATCCGTACCGCGGTGCCCGGCAGCGGCCGGCCGACCGTCCCGATCCGGGGGCGCAGCGGTGGGGTGACGGTCGCCGCGGCGGTGGTCTCGGTCAGCCCGTAGCCCTCGAAGATCTCGATGCCGGCGCCGGAGTAGAAGGCGGCGAGCCGGTGTCCGAGGGGGGATCCGCCGCAGATGGCGTAGCGGACCTTGCCTCCGAGGGCGTCCCGGATGCGGCGGTAGACCAGGGGGTCGTAGAGCTTTCGGGCCGCCTTGAGGCCGAGTCCCGGGCCGGGGCCGGTGCCGTGCTCGCGGGCCTCGACCGCCTCGCCGTAGGAGCGGGCGATCCGCGCGGCCCGGTCGAAGGAGGCGGCCCGGCCCATCTTCTCCGCGGTGGCCCGCCCGGTGTTGTAGACCTTCTCCAGGACGTAGGGGATGGCCAGCAGGAACGTGGGGCGGAAGGTGGCCAGGTCGCCGAGCAGCTCGTCGGTCTGGATGCTGGGCGCGTGGCCCAGGCGGACCCGGGCGCGCAGACAGCCGATGGCGACCATGCGGCCGAAGACGTGCGACAGCGGCAGGAACAGCAGTGTCGAGGCGGGCTCCTCGCTGACCGAGGTGAACACCGGGTGCAGCAGCGCGACGGCGTTGTCGACCTCGGCGAAGAAGTTGGCGTGGGTGAGCACACAGCCCTTGGGGCGGCCGGTGGTGCCCGAGGTGTAGATGAGGGTGGCGATGACGTCCGGGCCGACCGCGGCGAGCCGCTGCTCGACCGCCGCGTCCGGCAGGTCGCGCCCCGCCGAGACCAGTTGGGCGACGGCGCCCGCGTCGCACTGCCACAGGTGCGCGAGTCCGGGCAGCTCACCGCGGATCCCGCTGATCAGCCGGGCCTCCTCGACGCTTTCCACGACGCAGGCCGTGGCGCCCGAGTCGTACAGGATCCACTGCGCCTGGTGGGCGGAGGAGGTGGGGTAGAGGGGGACGGTGACCAGGCCGGCGGCCCAGGCGGCGAAGTCGACGAGGGTCCACTCGTAGGTCGTGCGGGCCATGATCGCGAGCCGGTCGCCGGGCCGCAGGCCGTGGGCTATCAGGCCCTTGGCGACCGCGCGGACCTCGGCGGCGAACTGCGCGGCGCTGATGTCCCGCCAGGCGCCGCTGGGTTGCTTGCGGGCCAGCACGATGTCGCCGGGCGCCTCGGCGGCGTTGATGAAGGGGAGGTCGCCGAGCGAACCGGTGGGCACCGGTGGCACCAGCGCGGGCACCGACACCTCGCGCACGATGCCGTCGACGACGGTCTGCTCCGGCTCGGCGGGGCCGCCACCGGCGGCCGGGCCGGTAGCTGATCGGGGGGCTGTGCTGTCCTGGCTGTCCTGGCTGAACACGAGCGGCTCCTCATCTCTCGGACGAAGTGGAGCCGGCCACCGGGGGCTCCCGCACTGACGGAGCGGACGGCGGCACGGCACGGCTGTTCTTGCGGGGCACGGTGCGTTCGTCGCGAGGCGGGCGCGGTGGGGGCGCTCTCCCGGCCTACGGGTCGGTTCGGGCGGAGCGGGCTCTGCGGGTGTCGTCCGACAGGTGCCGCCGAAGGGCGGCGTCGTCGTCACTCTCCCTCGGCCCGCTCCAGGATCGCCGTCACCCCCAGTCCGCCGGCCGCGCAGATCGACACCAGCCCGCGGACGGGACCGCCGTCCCGTGCCGGGCCGTGTTCGTCGAGCAGCTTGGCGAGGGTGGCGACGATGCGGGGGCCGGTGGCCGCGAAGGGGTGGCCGGTGGCGAGCGAGGAGCCGGCGACGTTGAGGCGGGCCCGGTCGACCGGCGCGAGACCCCGCTTCTCCCAGGCGGCGAGGGTGGCAAGGACCTGGGAGGCGAACGCCTCGTGGATCTCGATCAGGTCGAAGTCCTCGATGCCCAGGCCGGCCCGCTCCAGCATCCGCGGCACCGCGTACGCGGGAGCCATCAGCAGCCCCTCGTCGCCGTCGACGAAGTCCACCGCGCCGGTCTCGTACTCGGTCAGGTAGGCCAGGGGCCGCAGGCCGCGCTCGCGGGCCCACTCCTCGCTCGCCAGCAGGACGGTCGCCGCGCCGTCGGTGAGCGGCGTCGAGTTGCCCGCCGTCATGGTGGCGCCGGCCGTCCCGGTGCCGAACACCGGCTTGAGCGTGGCGAGTTTCTCCGCCGTCGAGTCCGGGCGCAGCTGGTGGTCGCGCACCAGCCCCTGGAAGGGCACCACGAGATCGTCGAGGAAGCCGCGGTCGTACGCGGCGGCGAGCCGCTGGTGGCTGATGGCGGCCAGTTCGTCCTGCGGGGCGCGCTCGATGCCCCACTCCTTCGCGGTACGGGCGGCGTGCTCGCCCATCGAGAGGCCGGTGCGCGGCTCGGCGTTGCGCGGGATCTCGGGCAGCAGGTGCCGCAGCCGGATACGGGCGATCTGGCGGAGCCGGTCGCCCGTCGATGTCGCGCGTCGGGCGGCCAGCAGGATCTTGCGCAGCGCGTCGTTGACGCCCAGCGGGGCGTCGCTCGCGGTGTCCGTGCCTCCGGCGATGCCGCATTCCAGTTGGCTCAGCGCGATCTTGTTGGCGACCGCGATGACGGCCTGGAGGCCCGTGCCGCACGCCTGTTGGATGTCGTAGGCGGGCGTGCGGGCGTCCAGCCGGGAGCCGAGGAGCGTCTCGCGGGCGAGGTTGAAGTCGCGACTGTGCTTGAGCACGGCGCCCGCGACGAACTCGCCGACCTGCTCGCCGGCCAGGCCGTACCGCTCGACCAAGCCGTTGAGCGCGGCGGTGAGCATGCCCTGGTTCGACGCGGCGGCGTAGGGGCCGTCCGCCCGTGCGAACGGGATCCGGCTGCCCCCGATGACGGCAACCCGCCGGATGGTGCCGCCGGTTGACCGATCCCGGTTGAGCATCCTCGACCAACTCCTGACCCGACAGTAACCTTACTTCGAAGTAAATTTACGCGAGGACCAGGAGTTGGCCAATGCCCGATCACTACCTTCGTCTCACCAATTCCCGCCCCGGCCGATTCCTCGCCCGCCGGCTCGGCCTGCCGCAGCCCACCCCACTGCGCCGCTGGAGCGCCGAACACCCCGGCCCGGCCGGGCCGGTGCTCCATCTGACCGCGGGCAGGTCCGCCACCGACCCGGCCGCCGTCCTCGCCCGTACGGGCCTGACGGTGCACACCGACCGTGCCCCGGGCACCCGCCACTCCGGCATCGTCCTGGACGCGACCGGGGTCGGAGACGTGGGCGGCCTCGGCGAGGTGCACGCGGCTCTGCACCCCGTCATACGGGAGCTCGACGACCATGCACGCGTCATCGTCCTGGGTGCCGCCCCCGACCCGCTGGACCACCACCAGGCCGCCGCCCAGCAGGCGCTGGAGGGCTTCGTCCGCTCCCTGGGCAAGGAACTCGGCAAGGGGAGAACCGCTCAACTCCTGCGGCTGGCACCGGGTTCGGCGGACCCCGCCGAATCCACCCTGCGCTTCCTGCTCTCCCCGCGGTCAGCGTTCGTCAGCGGCCAGGTCATCGAGATCGGCGCGGCCCGGCACACCGCGCCGGACGACTGGGCGCGCCCGCTCGCCGGCCGCACCGCGCTGGTCACCGGCGCCGCCCGCGGCATCGGCGCCGCCGTCGCCGGGACGCTGGCCCGCGACGGCGCCCAGGTCATCTGCCTCGACGTCCCGCAGGCCGAGGCGGATCTGGCGGAGGTGGCCGGCCGACTCGGCGGCAGCGCCCTGCCCCTCGACATCACCGCACCCGACGCGGGCGAACGGATCGCCGCCGCGCTCCCCGCCGACGGCCTGGACATCCTCGTCCACAACGCCGGCATCACCCGGGACCGGCGGCTCGCCAACATGCCCGGCGAGCGCTGGAGTTCGGTCCTCGACGTCAACCTCGGCGCGGTACTGCGCACCACCGACCACCTGCTGTCGGCGGATGCGCTGCGCCGGGACACCGGCCGCGTCATCGGCACCTCCTCCATCGCCGGCATCGCGGGCAACACCGGGCAGACCAACTACGCGGCGAGCAAGGCCGGTGTCATCGGCCTGGTCCGCTCGCTGGCGCCACGGGCCGCCGACCGGCACGGCGTCACCGTCAACGCGGTCGCGCCCGGCTTCATCGAGACCGGAATGACCGCCGCGGTGCCGCTGTTCATCCGCGAGGCGGGCCGCCGGATGAGCTCGCTCGGCCAGGGCGGCCGGCCGGTCGACGTGGCCGAGACCATCGGCTGGCTCGCGAGCCCGGCCTCCTCCGGCATCAACGGCCAGATCGTCCGCGTGTGCGGGCAGAGCCTGCTGGGGGCCTGATGAGCGACGCGCCCCGCCCCGCCGCGACGGCCGACACCGTGCCGCTGCGCCACGCGCCCCGCCTGATGCCCGCCCTCGGCAAGGGCGTCCTGACCGGCATCGGCAAACGCCCGCATCCGGACGCCGCGCTGCCACCGACCCGCCTGGTGCTGTCCGCCGCGCGGATCGACCCGGCGGCCGTCGCGGCGTACGCCCGGCTCTGCGGCTTCCCGGCGGCCGGGCCGCTGCCCGTCACCTACCCGCACATCCTCGGCTTCCCGCTCGCCGCCCGCCTGATGAGCGCCCGCGCCTTCCCGCTGCCGCTGCTCGGGCTGGTGCACACCGGCATCACGATCGACCAGCGGGCCCCGCTGCATCTCGACGACCGGCTCGAACTCTCCGTATACGCCGAGGAGTTGCGTGCCCACCGACGTGGCACGGAGGTCGTGATGACCACCGAGGCACGTCGCGAGGGCCGGCTGGTCTGGTCCGACCGCAGCACCTATCTGGCCCGCCATCGGGCAGCCGCGGACCGGGCCGCCACCACGCCCGGCGACGCCCCGGACGCACCCGCCGGCCACTCCCCCGACCTCCCCGTACGCGCCGAATGGCAGCTCGCCGCGGATCTCGGCCGCCGCCACGCCGGCGTCTCCGGCGACTACAACCCGATCCATCTGCACCCGCTCACCGCCCGGCTGCTCGGCTTCCCCCGCGCCATCGCCCACGGCATGTGGACCTTCGCCCGCTGCGCGGCGGAAGCCGTCCCGCCCGGCGCCGCCACGCTCCGCATCGGCGCCGAATTCCGCGCTCCGGTACTGCTGCCGGCGACCGTCTCGTACTCCCAAGGGCCGGGCGAGGACGGCCAGGGCACGGCGTTCCGCCTGCACGGCGGCCCGGCCGACCGGCCTCGGCTCCACCTCGGTGGAGAGGTCCACATCCCGTAGGGCGGCAGGGCGGCAGGGTGGACCGAGGGCCCGCCGCCCTCAGTCCCCCGGCTTCCAGCGTTCGCCGGCCCGCAGACGGCCGAGTCCCGCCCAGGCGAAGTTCATGAGCGTGGCCGCCGTCTCCTTGGCGGTAGGGCGGGCAAGCTCACTCCTGGCCCCCTCGCCCGTGGGGCCGTTGGCCCATTCGGCGAGGGATTCGGCCGCGCCGATCAGCGCGTGGGCGAGCGCGGCCGCCTCCCGGTCGGCCGGCTCGCCCGCGCAGCCGGCCTCCTTCGCCGTCGCACCGATCAGGCCCGTCACCAGGTCGACGATCCGGGCGCGCATCGTGGCCACTTCGCGCGCGAACGGCTCGCCGTGGGTGCGGGCCTGCTGATGCAGGACCGCCCAGCCGTCCGGATGCGCGGCGGTGTGGGCGAAGAAGCCCTGCAGCCCGCTCCACAGCCGGCGGTCGGCCGGCCCGTCCGGCTCGACGGCGGCGGTGACGGCGTCCACCAGCGCGTCGGACTCCCGCTTGATGACGGCGCTGAACAGCTCCTCCTTGGAGTTCAGGTAGAGGTAGACGAGCGGCTTGGAGACCCCGGCGACCTCGGCGATCTCGTCCATGGAGGCCGCGCGATAGCCGCGCCGGGCGAAGGTCAGCACCGCGGCGTCCAGCATCTGCCGCTCCCGGACCGCCCGCGGCATCCGTTTGCTCTTCACAGCTCCCACCCTGAATGTCCTTCCGTCCCGCCCCATTACTGCCTAGTAAGTTTACGATCTCCCGCCTCCGCACCCCGCTGTCTTGACGTGACGGGAGCTGAGCGAGACGATACGTATCGTCGCGTTGACCGCTCGCACCTTCCGGAGGACACACCATGCAGCAGTTCATCGATGCCGCCCCCGGCATCCGGCTGTGGACCGAGCAGCGCGGCGCCCCCGACGCACCCCCGCTCCTGCTGATCATGGGCGCCCAGGCCGGCGGGCTCGGCTGGCCGGACCCGCTGGTCGACGCGCTGGCCGCGCGGCACCGGGTCATTCGCTACGACCACCGCGACACCGGCCGCTCCACCTGGGCATTCGACGAACGGCCCTACCGGATCGCGGACCTCGCCGAGGACGCGATCCGGGTCCTGGACGGGCTGGGGATCGCACGGGCACACATCGTCGGCATGTCCCTGGGCGGCATGCTGGCCCAGATGGTGCTCACCGACCATCCCGACCGGGTGCTCAGCGCCACCCTCATCGGCACCCTCGCCCTCAGCACCGCCCCCTACACCCGGCCCGACGGCAGCACGGTCCCGGCCGGCGAACTCCCCGGTATCGCGCCCGAGGTGCTGGAGATGTGGGCCCGCCCGGTCGAGGACCACGGCCCGGCGGCCGAGATCGAGCGGCGGATCGCGCACTGGCGGGTGCTCGCCGGCGATCAACTCCCCTTCGACGCCGACCACTTCCGCGCGTTGGAGGAACAGGTCATCGCGCACACGGGGCACCACGGGACCAACACCGCGCACGGCCGTGCGGACGACGGCGGCATGCTCCGCACCGACCGGCTCGCCGAGAACCGGGTACCGGCCCTCGTCGTCCACGCCCCCGCAGAACCGGTCTTCCCGCCGCCCCACGCCCAGCACCTCGCGCAGTCCGTCAGGGGCGCCCACCTGGTCGAGATCCCGGGCATGGGGCATGCGCTGCCGCCGGCCGTCCAGGGCCCGCTGGCCGAAGCGATCCTGGCGCACACGGAGGCCGCGGACCGGGCCGCACTCCCCGGCAGCACGACGGCGCCCCCGCAGCCGTAGGGGCTGCGGGGGCGCCGTGAGGTGCCTTGCGGGTCAGCTCACGCCGGCCGTGGCCGGCACGGCGGTGGCCGCCTGCTCCGGCTCGGCGTCGCCGTCGAGACCGGTGCCGGCCGCGGTGGCGTAGGCGTCGCGGTCCAGGATCTTCTCCTTGGCGGAGACCAGGATCGGGATGACCGCCTGCCCGGCCACGTTGGTGGCCGTGCGCATCATGTCCAGGATCGGGTCGATCGCCATCAGCAGGCCGACGCCCTCCAGGGGCAGGCCCAGCGTGGAGAGGGTCAGCGTCAGCATGACCGTCGCGCCGGTCAGACCGGCGGTGGCGGCGGAGCCGATGACCGACACGAAGGCGATCAGGATGTACTCACCGACGCCCAGCTGCACATCGAAGATCTGGGCGATGAAGATCGCGGCGATCGCCGGGTAGATCGAGGCGCAGCCGTCCATCTTCGTCGTCGAGCCGAACGGCACCGCGAACGAGGCGTACTCCTTCGGCACGCCGAGGCGCTCGGTGACCCTCTGGGTGACCGGCATGGTGCCGACCGAGGAGCGGGAGACGAAGGCCAGCTGGATCGCGGGCCAGGCGCCCTTGAAGAACTGCACCGGGTTGACCTTGGCGACCGTCGCGAGCAGCAGCGGGTAGACGCCGAACAGCACCAGGGCGCAGCCGACGTAGATGTCGACGGTGAAGGTCGCGTACTTGCCGATGAGGTTCCAGCCGTACGTCGCGATGGCGTGGCCGATGAGGCCGACGGTGCCGATCGGGGCGAGGCGGATGACCCACCACAGGGCCTTCTGCAGCAGTTCCAGGACGGAACGGCTGATGTTGAGGACCGGCTGCGCCTTCTCGCCGAGCTGGAGCGCCGCGATACCGGCGACGGCGGCCATGAAGACGATCTGCAGGACGTTGAGCTCGGTGAACGGCGTGATGATGTCGGTGGGGACGATGCCGGTCAGGAAGTCGATCCAGGACCCGGCCTCCTCGGGGGCCTTGCCGTCCTTGGGAGTCAGGCCGGTGCCGGCGCCGGGGTTGGTCAGCAGGCCGATGGCCAGACCGATCGCGACGGCGATCAGCGAGGTCGCCATGAACCACAGCAGGGTGCGGGTGGCGAGCCGGGCGGCGTTGTTGACCTGCCGCAGGTTGGTGATGGACACCAGGATCGCGAAGAAGACCAGGGGGGCGACGGCCAGCTTGAGCAGCTGGACGAAGAGGTCGCCTACGTGCTGGAGCGTGGACGTCAGCCAGCCGACGTCACCGCTCTTGGCTATCCAGCCGAGCAGCACACCCAGGGCGAGACCGGCCAGGATCTGCGCCCAGAACGGGATCTTCGGTATTCGGGACTTCGGGGTCTTGGGGGCCTCTGGCGCTGCAGAGGTCTCGGCAGACGTGGACAACGGACACACTCCGGGTACGAATCGAGACGTCGGGATTCGGCGATGGGCGCCAGGAGGTCCGTAGGATCTCCGGCCGCTGCGATCGGGTCAACGGCGACAACAGGCCGCGGAAACACAGCGGCAAAGATCGACATGCAGGCGCGCCACGAGCGGGATGCTCGTGGGGAACGGAGGCGCTGCTGCAGTCTTCACATCGCGTACGTTAACACTTCAACTTTGAGGAACCCAAAGAAGATCTTTGGGTCACGACGGTCCCCGCCGGAGAATTTCGGGCAGAACGGGGCAGGCGCCCGGCCGTGGAGCGGGACTCCACGGCCGGGCGCCTGTCGTGTGTGAGGTGTCTTACCCGGCTTCCGCCCCGTCCGTCGGGGCGGTGCCGTCGGGACCGGGGCGGGCTACAGCAGCCCGTCCTCCTGGCTGCGGTTGGCCGCGAGCCGGTCGCGCTGGCGGTCGACCTTCGCCACGATCTGCTCGGACATCGCGTCCCGCTGCTTGCGCAGCAGCACGAAGCTGAGCGGCGCGGAGATCACGATGGCGAGCAGCAGCAGCCACACGGTGTTGGCACTGCCGATGCCGAGCGGAATGATCCGGAAGTAGGCCAGCACCCAGACGACGGCGAACGAGGCGACGAACAGGCCGATGCGAAGGGCGGTGTAGCGGAGCGTGGCGAACTTGGAGCTACTCACGGAAGGGACCTTCTTCTCAACGGCAACCGAAAGGGTCTCCGTCCAGTCAAGCACAGCCCCGGAAGCGATCTTCCCGGCCCCCGCCCGGCCCGCAAGAGCCCTGGCCGGAGCCCTCAGGCCAGTTCGAGCCACATGGTGATGTCGTCCCGGAAGTCGCCGTCGGCGACCTTGATGGCGCCGGGGACGCGGCCGACCTCCTTGTAGCCGCAGGCTTCGTAGAAGCGGCGGACGCCCGTGCCGCCGCGGCAGGTGAGGCGGAGAGCGGTGACGCCGTCGATGCCGCGGGCGGAGTCCGCGACCGCGGTCATCAGCGCGCGGCCGGCGCCCTGCCCCTGGAGGGAGGGGTGGACCATCACGGTGTAGACCCACAGCCAGTGCCGCATCAGGCGGTGGGAGTTGAGCGTGAGGAACGCCGTCGCCAGCACCCGGCCGTCCCCGTCGCGGCCCACCACCAGCCGCTCGCGCCCCTCGGCCATCGCCGTCAGGTGCTTGAGAAGGTCGGGGCGTATGTCCTCGCGGGTGACCGGCGGGACGAAGCCCACCGCGCCGCCGGCGTTGGAGACATCCGCCCACAGCGCGCAGATCCCGTCCCGCAGTTCGGGGGTGACAGAAGGGTCCAGGTCGAAGCGCACGTCCATGACCCGGACCCTAACTCTCCCCGCCGACCGTGTTCCGAAGGGTTCACGGAGCGGACAACGGCCTGGTCACAGGCGCATCGGCTGCGGTGATTCGCGGCGCTCGGGGTCCGGTCCCGGGTACTCCCGGATGGCCTCGTAGCGGGTGTTGCGCTCGACGGGGCGGAAGCCTGCGTCGCGGATCAGGTCGAGCAGGTCGTCGCGGGTGAGCTTGTTCGGCGTACCGAAGTTGTCCGCGTCGTGGGTGATCTTGTACTCGACGACCGAGCCGTCCATGTCGTCGGCGCCGTGCTGGAGGGCGAGCTGGGTGGTCTGCAGACCGTGCATCACCCAGAAGACCTTGACGTGCGGGACGTTGTCGAAGAGCAGCCGGGAGACCGCGAAGGTCTTCAGGGCCTCGGCGCCGCTCGCCATCGTCGTGCGGGCCTGCAGCCGGTTGCGGACCTTGCCGTCCTGCATGTCCACGAAGTCGTGCTGGTAGCGCAGCGGGATGAAGACCTGGAAGCCGCCGGTCTCGTCCTGGAGCTCACGCAGCCGCAGCACGTGGTCCACGCGGTGGCGCGGCTCCTCGATGTGGCCGTACAGCATCGTGCTCGGGGTCTTGAGCCCCTTCTGGTGTGCCAGGCGGTGGATGCGCGACCAGTCCTCCCAGTGGGTGGCGTGGTCGACGATGTGCTGGCGCACCTCCCAGTCGAAGATCTCGGCGCCGCCGCCGGTCAGCGATTCCAGGCCGGCCTCGATCAGCTCGTCGAGGATGTCGCTCGCGTCGAGTCCGGAGATGGTCTCGAAGTGGTGGATCTCGGTGGCGGTGAACGCCTTGAGGGAGACCTGCGGGAGGGCTTCCTTGAGGGCCTTGAGCGAGCGGGGGTAGTAGCGCCACGGCAGCGTCGGGTGCAGGCCGTTGACGATGTGCAGCTCGGTGAGGTTCTCGCCCTCCATCGCCTTGGCGAGGCGGACGGCCTCCTCGATGCGCATCGTGTACGCGTCCTTCTCGCCCGGCTTGCGCTGGAAGGAGCAGTAGGCGCAGGACGCGGTGCACACGTTCGTCATGTTGAGGTGACGGTTGACGTTGAAGTGCACGACGTCGCCGTTCTTACGCGTGCGCACCTCGTGGGCGAGACCGCCCAGCCATGCCAGGTCGTCGGACTCGTAGAGGGCGATACCGTCCTCGCGGGTCAGCCGCTCCCCGGCGTGGACCTTCGCCTCCAGCTCGCGCTTGAGGCCCACATCCATCGACGCAGCCATCCGGTCGCCTCCCAGTGTCTCGGCCGTACCTCTGCCGTATCTGCCGTATCTCTGCCGTATCTCTGGCATTTCTGTGCCAAAACGAGCTTCGCCGAGCCTACTCCCTGCATGCCGGAGCGGACGGAGCCCCCTGGCCGCGCTCCGTCCGCCCGGTGTGCGGCCCCTGCCGCCGGAGTTATTCGGCCTCTTCGGGCAGCTCGCCGACGCGGTTCTCCCATTTGGTGGAGAGCACGATCGTGGTGCGGGTGCGGGAGACGCCCTTGGTGCCGGACAGCCTTCGGATGGTGCGCTCCAGGCCGTCGACGTCGCCCACCCGCACCTTGAGCATGTAGGAGTCGTCGCCGGCGATGAACCAGCAGTCCTCGATCTCTTCGAGGGCGCGCAGGCGCTGCGCGACGTCCTCGTGGTCGGTGGCGTCCGACAGCGAGATGCCGACCAGCGCGGTGACGCCGAGCCCCAGGGACGCGGCGTCGACCGTCGCGCGGTACCCGGTGATCACACCGGCCGCCTCGAGGCGGTTGATCCGGTCCGTGACGCTGGGCCCGGAGAGGCCGACGAGCCGGCCGAGCTCCGCATAGGAGGCCCTGCCGTTCTCGCGAAGTGCCTGGATGAGCTGCCTATCCACCGCGTCCATGCCCTCAAGCCTTCCAATCTTTACGCATTTTCGAGTTCTGCATGTAGAATCTAAGGCATACAGGGCCTCAGACCCTGTAAATCTTTCAAAAGATCAGAGACGATCTCACAGGAGTTGTCACCGTGTACTCGATCGAGATGGCCTACGCCCGCATGCGCGAGCTGCAGGACCAGGCCAATCGTTCCCGTGCCCACCAGCCCGCGGCCCCGCGGGCCCGGCGCCGCTTCGGCCGCGCCGCCGCAGCCGAGAAGCGCTAGGAAGCGTCCGGGGCCTCCTCCTTGGAGCCACCCCCGAGCTCCCCCTCCCAACGCCGGTACAGCCCGTGCGGCACCTCGGCCGCATCGAGCACCCGGCCGGCGACGAAGTCCACCAGATCCTGGATGTGAGTCGCCCCCGCGTAGAACGCCGGAGAGGCGGGCAGCACCACGGCGCCCGCCTCGTCCAGCGTCACCAACTGCTTCAGCGTCGGTCCGTTCAGCGGGGTCTCCCGCACCGCGACCACCAGCCGGCGCCGCTCCTTGAGCGTCACGCTCGCCACCCGCTGCAGCAGATCCTTCGACAGTCCCAGCGCCACCCCGGCGACACACGCCGTGCTCGCCGGGACGATCAGCATCCCCTTCACCGGGTACGAACCCGACGACGGTCCGGCTGCCAGGTCCCCGGCCGCCCAATGGCGGACATCCGCCAGCGACGCCTCGGTCACGGGGAAGGTGTCGGGCTTGCCGTCGGCCCCCCGGGCCAGCCACTGCCGCAGGTCGGTACGCCAATGGGCGTCCCGGAACGCGATCGTGGTCTCGTCCAGCAACGTCAGCCGTGACGCCCGGCTGACGATCAGATCCACCGCCTCCCCGGCGGCGAGCAGCCCGCGCAGCACGGCCGCCGCGTACGGCGTCCCGGACGCGCCGGAGATCCCCACGACCCACGGGCGGCGTCGGCCGGGGGCCTGCTGACTGGTGTTGTTGTGCGGCGGCTCCACGCATCGAGCCTATCCGGCGGAACCACGGACCCCTTCACGGCCGTTCTTAACGATGCACCCCGCGAAGCCGCCACCGGGCGGCCCGCCGGGAGAGAAGAGAGGGCCGGGAGATGACACGACGTGCGAAGCCCGCCATCTGCCTGATGCTGGGCTGGGTGGCGCTGCTGTGGCTGCTGGAGGGCCTCGACGTCGCCACCGGGAACGCCCTGGACTCCTTCGGGATCCAGCCGCGCGATCCCGCGGAACTGGTCGATGTGGTCCCGGCCGCCTTCCTGCACTTCGGCTTCGGGCACCTCGGCGCCAACACCCTCCCGCTGCTGCTGCTCGGCTTCGTCGCCGCGCTGCGCAGCGGGGTGCGCCGCTTCCTCGCGGTGGTCCTGCTGATCATCCTCGCCTCCGGCCTGGGCGTATGGCTGACCGCGCCGCCGCAGAGCAACACCGCCGGCGCCTCCGGCGTGGTCTTCGGCCTCTTCGGCTACCTCGTGGTGCGCGGCTTCATCGACCGCAAGCTCCTCGACATCGGCATCGGCGTGGTCGTCGCCGCCGTCTACGGCTCCATCGTCTGGGGCGCGCTGCCCACCGACAGCGGCATCAGCTGGCAGGGGCACCTCTTCGGCCTGCTCGGCGGAGTGCTGGCGGCCTTCGCCTTCAAGGAGCGCAGCCGCCCCGTCCCGGCAGGGGCCACTGTCCGTCAGGTCCCGTAGTCTCAGCGGGCACGAGCCGCGGGGCCTGCCGATGCACGGCCACGACGCGGCAGCACGCAGCGATCACGGGGTGAGCAGAGATGTCCGATTACCACCAGTCCGGCTACGGGCCCCAGGCGGGCGGACCGCAGCAGCCGTACGGCGCGCAGCCGGGGTGGGACACCGGCGTACCGCCCGGTGGCTACGGCTACCCGGGTGCGGCAGGGCCTCCGCCGGCGCCGGGCTACCCCACCGGGCCCGCCTACGGCCCCAACCCCGGCTACGGTCCCCAGCCGCCGTCGCCGTCGACGAGCCCCGCGATGTGGGCCCATCTGGGCGCGCTGCTGACGATCACCGTGGGCTCGGCGATGTGCTGCGGGATCGGCGCCGTCACCGGCTGGATCGCCCCCATGACGATCCGGGGCAACGACCGCCACCAGCACGACCCCTACGTCCGCCACCACGCCACCCAGGCGCTGAACCTCGGCATCACCCAGGCCATCATGGCGGTCATCGGCGTGGTGCTGTACGTCGCGAGCGGCATCATCTTCTCGGTCGCCGCGGACGAGGCCCAGCGCGCCGGCGCCGGGCTCGCCGTCCCGCTGCTGACGGTCATCGGGATCATGGCGGCCAACGGCATCGCCGCCATCGTCTGCGCCATCATCGCCACCGTGAAGGCGACCCGAGGCGAGCTGTGGACGTACCCGCGGCTGATCGCCTGGCCGATCAGCAAGGGCTGACGGCCCGGGCCGCACGGCGAACGGGGGCCGGGCCCACGGCCCGACCCCCGCTCCCGCCGCTCACGGGCCGTCAGACCGACAGGCCCCGCACCAGCAGATCCAGCAGCGCGCAGGCGAAGAGCGCGATGCCGATGAAGCCGTTGACGGTGAAGAACGCCCGATTGAGCCGGGACAGGTCGTGCGGGCGGACGATCGTGTGCTCGTAGAGGAACGCCGCGGCCACGACCACCAGACCGACCCAGAAGCAGACCCCGGCGCCGGTGGCGAGCGCGTACCAGACCAGCAGGCCGGTGGTGACGGCGTGGCAGGCGCGGGCGCCGTGGAGCGCCGCCGGGATGCCGAAGCGGGCCGGCACCGACTTCACGCCGTGCGCCCGGTCGGCCTGCACGTCCTGGCAGCCGAAGATCAGGTCGAAGCCGCCGATCCAGACCCCGACCGCGAGGCCGAGGATGACCGCGTCCCACGACCAGGTGCCGCTGATCGCGATCCACGCGCCGACCGGGCCCATCGCCTGGGCCAGCCCCAGGATCGCGTGCGGGAAGTGCGTGAACCGCTTGCCGTACGGATAGACCACCATCGGGATCACCGCGACCGGCGCCAGCGCCAGACACAGCGGGTTGAGCAGCGCGGCCGCGCCGAGGAAGACGACGACGGCGATCAGCGCACCGGTCCACGCCGACCGCACCGTCACCGCGCCGGTGACCAGCTCACGGCCGGCGGTGCGCGGGTTCCGTGCATCGATCTCGCGGTCGATGATGCGGTTGGCGGCCATCGCGAACGTCCGCAGCCCGACCATCGCGACGGTGACGAGCAGCAGCCGGCCCCAGTGGATGTTCCGGTCCCACTGGAACATCGCGGTGAGCGCGGCGATATAGGCGAACGGCAGCGCGAAGACCGAGTGCTCGATCATCACCAGCCGGAGGAAGGACCTGGTCCTGCCCGGCTGCGGGACTGCGGCGGCGGCGCTGGTCACAGGCCGTACTCCTTCCACCGGCGGTCGACCTTCGCCGCCGTGCGCGGGTCGGACTCGACCATCTCCGGCCAGCCCCCGTCCCGCGTGTACCCCTCCTCGGGCAACTTCCTCGTCGCGTCGATGCCCGCCTTGCCACCCCAGAACTGCTGGTACGAGGCGTGGTCGAGGTGGTCGACGGGGCCCTCGACGACGGTCAGGTCGCGGGCGTAGTCGGTGTTGCCCAGCGCCCGCCAGGAGACCTCGTGGAGGTTGTGCACATCGCAGTCGGCGTCGACCACGACGATCAGCTTGGTGAGCGACATCATGTGGGCGCCCCAGATGGCGTGCATCACCTTCTGGGCGTGCTTGGGGTACTTCTTGTCGATCGAGACGATGGCGCAGTTGTGGAAGCCGCCGGACTCCGGCAGGTGGTAGTCCACGATGTCCGGCACGATGATCTTGAGGAGCGGGAGGAAGAACCGCTCGGTGGCCCGCCCCAGCGGCCCGTCCTCCGTCGGCGGCCGGCCCACCACGATCGACTGCAGCAGCGGCCGCTTGCGCATCGTGACGCAGTCGATGGTCAGCGCCGGGAACGGCTCCTGCGGCGTGTAGAAGCCGGTGTGGTCGCCGAACGGCCCCTCGGGCAGCATCTCGCCCGGCTCCAGCCAGCCCTCCAGCACCACCTCGGCGTTCGCCGGGACCTGCAGCGGCACGGTCTTGCAGTCGACCATCTCGATCCGCTTGCCCTGGACGAAGCCCGCGAAGAGGTACTCGTCGATGTCTCCGGGCAGCGGGGCGGTCGAGGCGTAGGTCACCGACGGCGGGCAGCCGAAGGCGATGGCGACCGGCAGCCGCTCACCGCGCTTGGCGGCGACCTGGTAGTGGTTGCGGCTGTCCTTGTGGATCTGCCAGTGCATGCCGATGGTGCGCTTGTCGTGGCGCTGGAGGCGGTAGAGGCCGAGGTTGCGCACGCCCGTCTCCGGGTGCTTGGTGTGCGTCAGCCCCAGGTTGAAGAACGAGCCGCCGTCCTCCGGCCAGGTGAAAAGCGCGGGCAGCGCGTCGAGGTCGACATCGTCGCCGGTGAGCACGACCTCCTGGGCGGGGGCACTCTCGCTCTTCACCTTCTTGGGCGGCACGTGCGTCATCCCGGCGAGCTTGCCGAACGCCTCCCGCACCCCGACGAAGCCCTGCGGCAGCTCCGGCTTGAGCAGCCCGCCGATCTTGTCGCTGATGTCGCTGTACGCCTTGAGGTCCAGGGCCTTCAGCAGCCGGCGGTCGGTGCCGTAGACGTTCATGGCCAGCGGCATCGCCGAACCCTTGACGTTCTCGAAGAGCAGCGCGGGGCCGCCGGCCTTCTGCACCCGGTCCACGATCTCGCCGACTTCGAGATACGGGTCGACCTCGGCCTTGATGCGCTTGAGGTCGCCTTCCCTGTCGAGCGCGCGCAGGAACGAGCGAAGATCGTCATAAGCCATGCGTCCCAGTATCCGGTACGCACTACCCTGTACGGGTCACCGGGCCCCGCCGCGGGCCCGCCGCCGCTCGCAGGGGGCCCGTTCCGCAATGCTCAGGTATCTGCCGTTCCTTCTGGTGCTGGCACTGTGGATCTACGCGTTCATCGACTGCCTCAACACGCCGGAATCACAGGTGCGCGGGCTGCCCAAGGTGATCTGGGTGATCATCATCCTGCTGTTCGGCGAGGTGCTCATCGGGCCGGTCGCCTGGCTGTTCGCCGGCAAGGTCAGGCATGCGCCGGCGGACGGTGACACGCCCTCCGACCGGCTCCGCGGCCGCCGCGCCCGGTGGGTCGCGCCGGACGACAACCCGGAGTTCCTCAAGTCGCTCGGGGACGAGCACTCCAAGGACGGCGCCACCAAGGACGAGGCGCTGTTCAAGGACTGGGAGGCCGACCTGCGCCGCCGCGAGGAGGAGCTGCGCCGCAAGGAGGACGGCCCCCGAGACGGCACGCCGGGACCCGACGACACGCCGCCGCCCGGCAAGGGCTGACACGCTCCCGGAGCCCGCCGCATCGGGGGCCCGGAGCGGGCGCGGCAACCGCCGCACCGCCGGTCACCGCCGTACTTCGCCCGTTCGCACGTTGCCGGGTCGGCCCCGAGCGAGGAGAGTGACCGGCATGGACCAGGCACGGGATCAGGACTGGGCACAGGACCGCGACGAGTTCCGGCTGCACGGCACCGCGGGCCACTCCGACCCGTGCGGGCACCCGGACCACCTGCAGGAACATGCCCGCGCCATGCTGGAGACCGCGGTCGCCGAGGCGCGCGCCGGGC
Organism: Streptomyces sp. Pv4-95; assembly: GCF_045782725.1. Lineage (NCBI taxonomy): Bacteria > Bacillati > Actinomycetota > Actinomycetes > Kitasatosporales > Streptomycetaceae > Streptomyces > Streptomyces sp. Pv4-95. The sequence continues at coordinate 4,488,233 of NZ_CP127172.1, read as the reverse complement.
TGGACGAGGGCGGCATCCCGATCGGCGCGGCGCTCTACGGGCCGGACGGCACCCTGCTCGGCCGCGGCCGCAACCGCCGCGTCCAGGACGACGACCCGTCGATGCACGCGGAGACCGCCGCCTTCCGCGCGGCAGGCCGGCAGCGCAGCTACCGCGGCACGACGATGGTGACCACCCTCTCGCCCTGCTGGTACTGCAGCGGGCTGGTGCGCCAGTTCGGCATCTCCCGGGTGGTGATCGGCGAGGCCAGGACCTTCCACGGCGGGCACGACTGGCTGGCCCGGCACGGCGTACGGATCGTCCTGCTGGACGACCCCGGATGCGCGGCGATGATGCGTGACTTCATCGGCGCCCACCCGGCGCTGTGGAACGAGGACATCGGCGACGAGTGAGCCGCCGCGGGGACGGCAACCGGCCTGCCCCGCACGGAAATTCGCTGGCAGCCCGACCGCGGCGTCCGCGACGATGACGCCCCATGAGCACCACTCCGCACGCCCCGGCCCCGCACTCCGCACCCGCCGCCCCGGCCGAGCCGCGGCGCCGCATCCGGGCGCTGCACACCGCACGGACCGTCACCGTCTACCAGGCGTACGCTCCGGCGCTCGGCCTCCCCGCCGCACGGGAGGGCCGCTTCCCGGCCGCCTGGAAGCGCGAGCGGATGACATGGATCAAGCCGTCGTTCCTGTGGATGATGTACCGCTGCGGCTGGGGCACCAAGGCCGACCAGGAGACGGTGCTCGCCGTCGAGATCGACCGGGCCGGCTTCGACTGGGCGCTGCGCCACGCCTGCCTGTCGCACCACGACGCCGCCCGGCACCCCGACCGCGCGGCCTGGCAGCAGCAGTTGAAGGCGTCGCCGGCGCGGGTGCAGTGGGATCCGGAGCGCGATCTGCGGCTCCAGCAGTTGCCGTACCGCTCGCTGCAGCTGGGCCTCGCCGGTGAGGCGTCGCGCCGCTACGCCGACGAGTGGACGGTCGGCATCACCGACGTGACGCCGCTGGCGCACGAGATCCACGCACTGGTCCGCTCCGGCGAGACGGCGCGGGCGGCCGCGCTGCTTCCGGTGGAGCAGCCCTACCCTGCACCCGAGGGAACTCCGGGCCTCGACCGCGTGTCCTGACACGGCGCCGGGAGGCCGGTGCGCGCCCTGCTGACGGGCCCCCGCGGGCCCGCGTGTCGCACCTTCGCGGGCGCCCGCCCCCGGCCAACTGGCGCCTTCGCGCGGCGCATTGATGCACCATCCAGCTATCCCCCTGCCGCGGGGGAACCCGGCCGCCGTCGCCGTCAACACGGTGCGCCCAGGGTTCACGCCCCTCAGGGAGAGTGACCCATATGCCCGCTATGACCCGACGCAGACTCCTCGGCTCCGCGGCCGGCGCGATCGGCAGCGCCGCCGCGCTGTCACTGCTGCCGCCCAGCGTCCAAAAGGCCGTCGCCGCCGGACCCCCACCGCACGGCTCACTGCACGACATCGAGCATGTCGTCCTGCTCATGCAGGAGAACCGCTCCTTCGACCACTACTTCGGCACCCTGCGCGGGGTCCGCGGCTTCGCCGATCCCGGCGCGCTCACCCTGGCGAGCGGGCGATCGGTCTTCCACCAGCCGGACGCGGAGCACCCGGACGGCTTTCTGCTGCCGTTCCGCCTCAACACCCGCACCTCCAGCGCCCAGGCCATCCCGTCCACCAGCCACGCCTGGTCTGTGCAGCACGAGGCGTGGAACGACGGGAAGATGGACCGCTGGCTGCCCGCGCACCGCAAGGCCGACGGGCTGAACGGTCCGTACGTGATGGGCTACCACACCCGCGAGGACATCCCCTTCCAGTTCGCCCTCGCCGAGACCTTCACCCTCTGCGACAACTACTTCTGCTCGGTCTTCGGCCCGACCTGGCCCAACCGGCTCTACTGGATGACCGGCACCCTCGACCCGGGCGGCACCCTGGGCGGCCCGGTCCTCAACAACACCGCGCCCCAGCCCTACCGCTGGAAGACGTACGCCGAGCGGCTCCAGGAGGCCGGTGTGAGCTGGCGGGTCTACCAGGAGGAGGACGACTACGGCTGCAATCTGCTGGAGCAGTTCCAGCGCTTCCGGGAGGCCGGGCCGGGCGATCCGCTGTACGAGCGCGGGATGCGCGCGCAGCCGGCCGGCACCTTCGAGGACGACGCCCGCCTCGACCGGCTGCCGGCCGTCTCCTGGCTGATCCCCACCGGCCCGCAGTCCGAGCACCCGGAGTACCTGCCGGCCGCCGGCGCCGCCTACGTCGCGCGCAAGATCGAGGCCATCGCCGCCAACCCGAAGGTGTGGCGCAAGACTGTCTTCATCCTCAATTACGACGAGAACGACGGCCTGTTCGACCATGTTCCGCCGCCGGTGCCCCCGCCGGGGACACCGGACGAGTTCGTCCGGGGCCTGCCGATCGGCGGCGGGTTCCGCGTCCCCTGCCTGATCGTCTCGCCGTGGACGGTGGGCGGCTGGGCGGCCGGCGACGCCTTCGACCACACCTCCGTACTGCAGTTCCTGGAGCGCTGGACGGGCGTGCAGGAGCCCAACATCAGCGACTGGCGGCGGGAGACCTTCGGGGACCTGACGTCGGCGTTCGGCTTCCGCCGCCCGGCACGCCTCCCCCCGCCGCTGCCACGGGACACCGCGGAGCAGCTGGCCGCCGCACAGCAGGACCTGACACGGCTGCCCAAGCCGACGCTGCCAGGGGGAGGCCAGCAGCCGCCGGTCCAGGAGCACGGCGACCGCAAGCGCCGCTGACGGACTGCCGGGCAGGTGCTCAGCGGGCGCGCTCGTACGCGCCGTGCAGCGCGCGCCAGCGTTCGAGGTTCCAGGCCCGCCAGTCCGCGGACCGGCCGGACAGCGCCTCGGCCAGGCACTCGAAGTGCTGGTGCCAGCCGGCCAGATGGCGCAGGGCCGCGCTGTAGGGCGCGGCCAGTTCATTGGTGAAGCGCAGCCGGGTGCCGGAGGCGTCGTCCGCGGCCCGGCCGGGATCCGCGATCAGCTCGAACCGGATCCGGCCGTGCGCGTCGACGGTGTACTCGGCGAGCCGGCTCGGGCCCCAGCCGGTCACCCGGCCCGGGGCGACGGTCGCGGCGCCGTGCTCGTCCGGGTCCAGCCAGCGCAAGGTGATCTCGCCGCCCTGGCGCTGCTCGAAGGGCGCGGCGGCGGCGAGCCAGCAGGCCAGCCCTCCGGGCGTGGCGACCGCCGCCCAGACTTCCTCCACAGGCTGGGGAAAACGCAGCGCGAAGGAAATGGTCTGCGTCTCCCCGCCGGAAACGACGGTGCCGTACGGGATCGGACTCTCCATGAGCCCACGATCGCGTACGGCACCGTGATGCGCAGAGCAGCGCGCGGCGTGCGCCGCCGGTCGGAGCAACCCGCCGGGCGGCGGGCCTCAGACTCCCGCGTAGGAGTGCAGGCCGGTGACGAAGATGTTCACGCCGTAGTAGTTGAAGAGGTAGCAGAGGAAGGCGACCAGGCCGAGCCAGGCGGCCTTGCGGCCCTTCCAGCCCGCGGTGGCCCGGGCGTGCAGGTAGCAGGCGTAGGCGACCCAGGTGATGAAGGACCAGACCTCCTTGGGGTCCCAGCCCCAGTAGCGGCCCCACGCGGCCTCGGCCCAGATGGCGCCCGCGATGATGGTGAATGTCCACAGCGGGAAGACGGTGGCGTTGACCCGGTAGGCGAACTTGTCCAGCGAGGCCGCCGACGGCAGCCGCTCCAGCACCGACGTGGCGAAGGCGCCGGGCTGCGGGCCCGCCGGGTGGGCGAGCTTGGCCTCGTAGCGGTCGCGGAAGAGGAACAGCAGGGTGGCGACCGCGCCGAGGTAGAGCACCGCGCCGGAGATGATCGCGCAGCTGACGTGGATCCACAGCCAGTAGGAGTGCAGCGCGGGCACCAGCTGGTCGCTGGCGGTGTAGAGCACCGAGACGGCCAGGCCGAGGTCCAGCAGGACCGTGGTGATCAGCGGCAGCCCGATCCACCGGACGTTCTTCTTCAGCGCGAGCAGGATCAGATACGCGCCGACCGCGACCGCGGCGAAGGTGGTGGAGAACTCGTACATGTTGCCCCACGGGGCACGCTGCACGGACAGGGCGCGCGCGACCACGCCGGCGACGTGGATCGCCCAGGCCAGGACGGTCAGCGAGATGGCGATCCGGCCGTAGAGGTCGCCCTTCTCCGTGCCGCCCGCGGCGCCCGGCCCGTCGGGGACGTCGCGGCTGCCGGCGGCGCTCTTGGTGATGACCTTCGGGCGCTCCAGTACGGCCGTGCCGCCCTTCTGCGCCGTGGTGCTCGCCGCGGCGGGGGCCCTGACCGTCGCGGTCAGCGCCGCGGCGGTGCGGCCGACCTTGCTGCGGCTGCCGAACACCCACTCGGCGAGGTGCGCGAGGAAGGCGAGGGTGTAGACCGCCATCGCCGAATAGACCAGCAGATTGCTGTTGTGCGCCAGCGTCTCGTTGGCTGCGGCAGCGATGTTCACGCGCGCGCTCCTTCAGAGGGGTCAGCAGGGTCGGTGGAGTCGGTGGGCTCCGCCGGGTCTTCGGACTCGGGGCCGGTGCCGGATCCGGCACCCGTCCCGGACGCGTCGGGCCCGTCCGGCACGACGGGGGCGTGCGGCGCCAGTGCCTCGGCGAGATCACCCAGCTCTTCCGGGAGCCGGGGCGACTCGCTGCGGCCGAGGCCGGCCAGCTCGACGACGGTGACGCCGACGCCGTTCTCCTCGACCCGCTCGACCCGGATCCACACCCGGCGCCGCTGGATGAACAGCGAACCGGCCAGGCCCACCAGGGCCGCCACCGCGCCGCCCAGCGCGAGGCCGTTGCCCGGCTGGTGAGTGATCTTGAAGCTGGCCCAGCTCTTGATGCCGGTGAACTTGATACTGCCGTCACCGCCCGGCAGCTTCATGGTCTCGCCGGGCAGCATCATCTTGGCGAACGGGGCGCCGTTGACCTTGTACTGCTTCAGGTTCTTCTTCTGCAGCTGGTAGACGTTCTGCGGCAGTCCGGAGTCGACGCCCAGGTCACCGTGGTAGGCGGTCAGCGTCAGCACCGGATAGTCCAGCGCCGGGAACTGGGAGAACATCGAGCCGGAGCCCTTGCCGCCGAACGTCGGCACGAAGAAGCCCTGGAAGCCGAGCTGGTTGCGCTTGCCGTCCTCGGTCCGCGCGCCCGGCACCTTCACCACACCGGTGGAGGTGAAGTTCTTGGGGTCCTGCGGGAGGAAGGGCACCGCGCCCTTGTAGACGACCTTGCCGCGGCCGTCCTTGACGGTGACCGCCGGCGAGTAGCCGTGCGAGAGCAGGTAGACCTTCGAGCCCGCGATGTCGAGGGGGGTGTTCACCTCGATCGCGGTCTTGTGCTCCTTGCCGTCGGCGCCGGAGAAGTACCGCACATGGGCGCGGAAGACGCGCGGGGTGCCCTTCTGCGGGCCGGAGCGCTCGTAGGTCGCCTCGAACTTGTCGAGCGAGAAGCCGAACGGCTCCATGGTGTCGGTGTCGAAGAACGCGCCGGACTTGAAGTCGTCGTACTGGGTGAGGCTGTTGGAGAAGCCGTCCCCCTCGGTGATCAGCTTGCCGCCCTCGGACTTCCAGAGGCTGCCGACGGCGAACGCGACCAGCATCACGATCAGCGCGAGGTGGAAGAGCAGATTGCCGGTCTCGCGCAGATAGCCCTTCTCCGCGGCCACCGCCGTGCCCGCCCGGTGCGCCCGGAACCGCCGCTTGCGCATCAGCCGCTGCGCCGCGCCGAGCACCTCTTCGGGGTCGGCGTCCGTACGCCACGTGGTGTACGCGGGCAGCCGGGTGAGCCGGCGCGGGGCGGCCGGCGGACGGCTGCGCAGCTGCCCGACGAACTGCCAGCTGCGCGGCACGATGCAGCCGATGAGGGAGATGAACAGCAGCAGGTAGATCGCCGAGAACCACACCGAGCTGTAGACGTGGAACATCCCCAGCTTGTCGTAGAGCGCGCCCAGGGTGTCGTGCTCGGCCTTGAACTGGTCGACCTTCACCGGGTCGATGCCGGTCTGCGGAATCAGCGAACCGGGGATCGCGCCGATCGACAGCAGGAACAGCAGCAGCAGCGCCACCCGCATCGAGGTGAGCTGCCGCCAGAACCACCGCGCCCAGCCGACCGGGCCTAGCGAGGGAAAGCTGACGTCCTCCGTGGGGGCGGTGGAGAGCTGGGATCCGGCCGCGCCGAGATCCGTGCCCGCGTCCGCGGCGGCCTGCGCGCCGGGGTCCGGGCCGCCGCCCGGGTCGCGGGGCGTGTCGGTCTTGGTGGACATCAATCAGATCCCAACGGTGAAGCTTTGCGTCCAGCCCTGGAGCTCGGACATCAGGCTGTCCCAGACGCCGGTGACGAGGAGGATGCCGAGCGCGACCATCATGCCGCCGCCGGCCCGCATGACCCACAGGTAGTGGCGCTTGACCCAGCCGAACGCGCCGAGCGCCCGGCGGAAGGCCAGCGCCACGAAGATGAACGGCAGGCCGAGGCCCAGGCAGTACACCACGGTCAGCAGGGCGCCGCGGGCCGCGCTCGCCTGGTAGATCGAGAGGGTGTTGACGGCGGTGAGGGTGGGGCCCAGGCACGGCGTCCAGCCGACGCCGAACAGCACCCCGAGCACCGGCGCGCCCAGCAGCCCCATGGCGGGCTTCTTGTGGAACCGCAGTTCCCGCTGCCCGAAACGCTTGAGGATGCCCGCGAAGGCCAGGCCGAGCAGGATCATCAGCGCGCCAAGGACCCGCGAGATGACGTCCTTGTACTCCTGCAGGGTCTGGCCGAAGAAGCCGAAGAGGGCGCCGCCGGAGACGAAGACGGCGGTGAAGCCGAGGACGAAGAGCGAGGCACCGGCCAGCATCCGGCCGCGTCGGGCCTCGGCGAGGTCCGTACCGGTGACGCCCGTGACGTACGACATGTAGCCGGGGACCAGCGGCAGGACGCAGGGGGAGAAGAAGGAGACCAGCCCGCCGAGCAGTGCGACGGGGACGGCGGCCAGCAGGGCGCCGGTCAGGACGGTCTGGTTCTGCGCGGCCTCGGCGGCGAGCTCGATCACGCGATCACTTCTCGGCGATCAGCGGTTCGATCATCTTGCGCAGATCGTCCTCCGCGAGCGGGCCGATCGAGCGCGCGGCCACCTTGCCGTGGCGGTCGACGGCGATCGTGGAGGGGATGGACTGCGGGTTGAGGCTGCCCTTGGGGAAGCGCAGCATCAGCTTGCCCGTCGGGTCGAACAGGCTCGGGTAGGGCACGTCGTGCTGTTCCTCGAAGCTCGTCGCCTGCGACTTCTCCGAGTCACGGGTGTTGATCCCGATGAACTGCACGCCCTTGTCCGCGGTGTCCTTGGCGACCTTGGTGAAGTTCGGCGCCTCGGCGATGCACGGCCCGCACCACGATCCCCACACGTTGAGGATGACGACCTTGCCCTTGTAGTCCGCGACGTCGAGCTGCTTTCCGGTGGTGGTCTCACCGGAGAGGGCCGGGGCGGGCTGCCGCTCGTTCTTCGGGACGGTGTCGACGCCGTTCTTGCCCTGGACGAAGCGGGTCTGCGCCGAGCCGCCGGAGGCGCCGTCGCCGCAGGCACTCAGCGTCAGCGAAGCAGCCGCGGCCCCTGCGGCGAGCAGGGTGATGCGGCGTCGGCTCGTGAGGCGGCGTGGGGCGCGGCAAGCACTCATGTGAAAAGTTTCGCATGGGCCATTTCCGGATCTTCCGCGCCCCCCTCACACCGTCGCACGCCACGCGAATCGGCATGTCACGGGCCCCCGGGAGCCGGTGGGCGCCCCGGCCGGCCGGGCTTCAGGCCGCGGACAGGAACGTGCGCCAGCCGCCGGCCGGCCGCTCCCCGACGCCCATCCCCTGGAGCTTGCTCAGGACCTGCGGGTCCTGTGCGTCGAGCCAGTCGGTGAACTGCCGGAAGGACACCAGCCGCACATCCTTGTTCTGCTCGTTCGCGATGTGCTTGAGGGCTTCCTCGACGGCATCCATATAGATGCCGCCGTTCCACTGCTCGAAGTGGTTGCCGATGAAAAACGGCGCGCGATTGGTCTGGTACGCCCGCTGGAATCCCGAGATATAGGCGTCGGTGGCCTGCTGCCGCCACCCCGGGTAGTTGGACGAGGGGGCCTTTGTCGAGTTCTTCGACTGGTTGGCGAGGATGTTGTAGTCCATCGAGAGGACCTCGAAAGAGTGACCCGGAAAGGGAATCTGCTGGAGCGGGTAGTCCCAGATTCCCTGCTTCTTCTTGGGCCACATCTGGAGTCCGCCGGGTGAACTCGCGTCATAGCGCCAGCCCAGATCCTTGGCCGTCGGCAGCAGATTTTCCTGGCCGAGCAGACAGGGCGTGCGGCCGCCCACCAATTCCTTGCGGTAGTCGAACGGCAGCGGCTCGATGTCGCTGAAGCCGGTGTTCGTACGCCACTTGGTGACGAAGTCCATCGCCTGGTCGATCTCGGAGCGCCACTGCTCGGGCGTCCACTGCGCGACCGTCCCGGAGCCCGAGCAGAAGTGGCCGTTGAAGTGGGTGCCGATCTCGTGGCCGTCCAGCCATGCCGCGCGTACGTTCTTCAGCGTCTCCTTGATGTGCCCATCGGTGAGGTAGCCGATGTCGGAGGCGCCGGTGCGGTTGTTCGGCGGGCGGTAGAGGTGCTTCTTCGACTCCGGCAGGAGATACAGCCCGGACAGGAAGAAGGTCATGGCCGCGCCATGGTCCTTGGCGAGCCGGAGAAAGCGCGGGAAGAGGCCGTTGCCGACCTCTCCCGCGCCGTCCCACGAGAAGACGACGAACTGCGGCGGGGTCTGCCCCGGTTCCAGCCGTACGGGCTTCTCCGGCTGATGGGGCTGCGGTCCGGAATTGGCGGTCGAGCCGTCACCGATGGGCCTCGACCTGGCCTGTACCGAATTCTTCACCCGCTGTTTGTCCGCGGCGTCGTCCGAGCCCAGGGAACAGCCGCCGACCCCCATCGCCGCAGCCGCCCCGACCATCGTGCCCAGCAGGCCCCGTCGACTGATCGCGTGCATACCGTCGTCCCCATCCGTGCTCGCCGAACTCAATATCCATATAAACGGACATCGGGGAAGAGGGCATGCCGGGCACGGCGGTTCCGAATTAATCGCTCATGTTTGTTATTTTGCCTGTTGTTGACGTGCCGCCAATTGATGGAGAGTCAGGCTCCGAAAGCCTTGGACTTCCCCTTGGCGGGTTTGGCGCCGGCCAGCAGGTGGGAGGGAACCAGGTCGCGCGCGGGCTCGCTGTAGCCGACCGAAATGATCCGGTCGCCGTGGAAGGTGAAGGACGTCAGCGAGGCAAGGGTGCACTGCCGCTTCCGCGGGTCGTGCCACAGCCGGCGCCGCTCGGCGAAGCTGCGCACGATCCAGATCGGCAGCTGATGGCTGACCGCCACCGCCTCGTGTCCACGGGCCGCGTCCCGCGCCGTGGCGAGCGCCGCCATCATCCGGACGACCTGCTCGATGTACGGCTCGCCCCAGGACGGCCGGAACGGATTCGTCAGGTACTTCCAGTTGCCGGGCTTCTTCAGCGCGCCGTCGCCGACCCCGAAGGTCTTCCCCTCGAAGACGTTGGCCGCCTCGATCAGCCGCTCGTCGGTGGCCAGTTCCAGACCGTGCGCCCCGGCGATCGGCACCGCCGTCTCCTGCGCGCGCTCCAGCGGGGAGGCGACGACATGCGTGATGTCCCGCTCCGCGAGATGCTCCGCGACCCGGTCGGCCATCTTCCGACCGAGGTCGGAGAGGTGGTAGCCGGCCCGGCGCCCGTAGAGAACGCCGTCGGGGTTGTGCACCTCGCCGTGCCGCATCAGGTGCACGACGGTCATGTCTTCGCTGCTCATGTCACCCATTCATTCAGTCCTCTGCATGCAGTCGCGGGCCCGGCCGGTCCCCCGGCCGGGCTCCGGCACGTCACACGGCGCGTCGCACGACACGTCCACGGCCGCACCGCCGTCGGTCAGGCGGTCGCCTCGGCCGCGGCCCGCGCGGCGGCCGGCAGCGCCGCCGCGATCCGCTCGACGGCGGCGGCGTCGTGGGCGGTGGAGACGAACCACGACTCGAAGGCGGACGGCGGGAGGTAGACCCCCTGCGACAGCATCGAGTGGAAGAAGGCGGTGAAGCGGAAAGCCTCCTGCGTCTTGGCCGCGTCGTAGTCGGTGACCTCGGCGTCGGTGAAGAAGACCGAGAACATGTTGCCCGCGACCTGCAGCCGGTGCGCCACACCCTCCTTCGCCAGCGCCGCGGTGACCAGCCCGCGCACCTCGGCGGAGACCGCGTCGACGCTCTCGTACGCGGCGTCGTCCAGCAGCCGCAGCTGCGCGACACCGGCGGCGGTGGCGACCGGGTTCCCGGACAGGGTGCCCGCCTGGTAGACGGGGCCGGCCGGCGCGAGGTGCGCCATCACGTCGGCACGCCCGCCGAACGCCGCCGCCGGGAAGCCGCCGCCCATGACCTTGCCGAAGGTCATCAGGTCGGGGCGCACCCCGTCGATGCCGTACCAGCCGGCCTTGCTGACGCGGAAGCCCGTCATCACCTCGTCGGAGATGTAGAGCGCGCCGTGCTCCGCGCACGCGTCCTTCAGTCCCTGGTTGAAACCGGGCAGCGGCGGGACCACGCCCATGTTGCCGGGCGATGCCTCGGTGATCACACAGGCGATCTCCCCCGGGTGCGCGGCGAACGCGGCGCGGACGGCCTCGATGTCGTTGTACGGCAGCACGATCGTGTCGCCGGCCTGCGCACCGGTCACCCCCGGGGTGTCCGGCAGGCCGAAGGTCGCCACGCCCGAGCCGGCCGCTGCCAGCAGCGCGTCCACGTGCCCGTGGTAGCAGCCCGCGAACTTGATCACCTTCGCCCGGCCGGTGAAGCCGCGGGCGAGGCGGATCGCCGACATGGTCGCCTCGGTGCCGCTGGAGACCAGCCGCACCTCCTCGACCGGCGCGATCCGCGCCACGATCTCCTCGGCCAGTTCGACCTCGCCCTCGCCGGGCGTACCGAAGGACGTGCCGCGGGCGACCGCCTCCTGGACCGCGGCGATCACCGCGGGATGCGAGTGGCCGAGGATCATCGGTCCCCACGAGCACACGAGGTCGACGTACTCGCGACCGTCGGCGTCGGTGAGGTACGGACCGGTACCGGACACCATGAACCGGGGCGTACCGCCCACGGCGCGGAACGCCCGCACCGGAGAGTTGACGCCGCCGGGCGTCACCGCGGACGCGCGGTCGAACAGCGACTGCGAAACAGGGGCTTCATACGGAAAAGACACTGTGATCCTGACCTGCATTAACGGAGGGAGGGCGGCGGCACTCGGACGCGGCCCGGCTGACAACGGTGCGGGAATCCCCTCGCGTACCACCTGTAGGCGCCGCTCGGTTCCCACTCGGTCCCTTTTTGATTCCTCTTGCTCTCTACCGGGCGTCAGCCCCCTCGCATCTGCGAAACTGGGCCGTCGTACGAGTAAGTCACGCAAGCAATGGTCTCAGAGGCGCGCAGGGGCGTGCGGCCGGGCGTTTCACACGCCGGTTACTGGGGAGGTCTCTGAGACGATGATCGGGTTGCGCGGCTGTAGCTGCGAGTGGTCGGGTGGAGATATGCATCGCGGTGGCGGACTGGGCGAGGGGACCGACGACCGGGGTCCCGAGCGCGCCCAGCGCGGTCGCCACCGGCGTGAGGACACCGAGGGCATCCAGGGTGGGGAAAACAGAGGCGGCCGCATGGGGGTGACGTACAAATACTTCGGCGCGCCGAACGGCGCGACTGCGGCCCGGGTGCCGATTTCCATGCGTCCTGAGGAACTCGGCGGCGATGAACTCGGCATGGGCGGCATGTTCACGAAGATCAAGCCCGAGACGATGGCCGCCATGGTCCTCACCGGTATAGAGGGCATACCGCTTCACAAGGTTCCGCCGCTCGAACTCGTCGTCCTCCACCCCGACTACGCCGTCGTCAAACTCCCCATGACCGTGGTCGACCCGCTGCGCGGGGTCGGCGAGGAGTCCGTCGGCGCGGCGGCCTTCATCTGGTCCACCGTCCCCGACCGCGGCGGCCCGCAGGACGCCTTCACCGTCTACCAGCTCCTGCACGAGTGGCAGGACTTCAGCCACCGGCTGCACGAAGCGGGGCACGAGGCGTACTGCCTGGTCTGGCCCTGAGCCACCGCCCCGGTGCGGCGGCGGGCCGAGCGGGGTGGTCCCCGAGTTCGTGCACGCGCCGTCCGGTGCCGCGCCCGGGGTCCGGGCGGCCTTCGCTCACCAGGTGGGGCGGGCCGAGACCCCGCCGTCGACGACAAGATCGTGACCGGTGATCCAGGAAGCCATCGGCGAGGCGAGAAAGACGCAGGCGTCGCCGACGTCCTCGGGCCGCCCCAACCGGCGCGCCGGTGCCGCCTCCTGCCAGCGCCGCACCCCCTCCGGCCAGTCGGCCTCGATACCGGGGCGCGCGATCAGCCCCGGCGAGACGCTGTTGACGCGGATGCCGTACGCCCCGTACTCCAGCGCCGCGGAGCGCGCGTGCATCACCACCGCGGCCTTCGACGCGCTGTAGTGGGCGTGCAGGGGTGCCGGGCGGTCCGCCTCGATGGAGGCGACATGGGTCACCGACCCGCCGCCGCCCTCCCGCATGACGGCGGCCGCTGCCTGGGTGCAGGCGAAGACGCTGTGGACGTTGGTATCGGCCACCGCCCGCCAGTCCGCGAGGGACATCCCCGCCAGCTCCTGGACCGGCTGCACCCCCGCGTTGTTCACCAGCGTGGTCAGCCGGCCACGCCAGTCGGCGGCCGACCGCACCAGGCGGTGGCACTCCGCCTCCTCGGCCAGGTCGGCGCCCAGTGCCAGCGCGCTGCCGCCGGCGTCCACGATGCGCGCGACGAGCGCCCGCGCAGCGTCGCCCCGCGTACGGAAGTGCGCCACCACGGCGGCGCCCGCGGCGGCGAACCGCAGGGCGATGCCGCCGCCGATCCCACCGCCCGCCCCCGTGACGAGGACGACCTGGCCGGTGAGGTCGGGGAGCTCCCGGCGGCCGTCCGCGGCAGCGGCCGCGGTATCGGCCGCGGTCGCGCCGGCCCGGGGCGTGCCGGTGAGCGGAGGAGTGTCAGGAGTGCCAGGAGTTTCGGGCTGTCCGGTCATGGGCGGCTCAGCGCGGCGATCCGCGCTGCCTCCCGGGGAAAGCGCGCGGCCAGTTCCGCGGCGTCCCCGTGCTCGTAGTCCGCGTAGGTGAAGCCGGGCGCCATGGTGCAGCCGAAGAGCGTCCAGGCCCCGCCGTCGGCGACCGAGGCGCCCATCCAGGTGCCGGCCGGCACCGTGAACTGCACATGCTGCCCGCCCAGTACGTCCGGGCCCAGCACGACGGACCTGGCGCCGCCACCGGCTCCCCGGCCGTCGTCCCGCGCGCCCTCCGGGCCGGTATCGGGCAGCAGGAGCAGGGTGAGCGGATCGCCGCGGTAGAAGTGCCAGATCTCGTCGGTCGGCAGGCGGTGCAGGGCCGAGAAATCGCCGGGTTCCGAGGTCAGCAGCATGACGATGGCCGATCCCTCGGGCCGCCCGTCGGCCCGCTCCGGCCCCGCCCAGGTACGCCGGAACCGCCCGCCCTCGCGGGGCAGCGGCGCCAGCCCGTAGAAGTCGATCAGCGCTCGGGGGAGCGGGTCGTCACCGGCCGGCGGCCCCGCCGGCGGCGCGTCCGAGGGCCGGTGCCCCGGTGCGGTCGCGGGCTTCGGCCGTGTCACGGAATTCGGCTGCTGGGCGCTCGGGCCGGGCTGATGCATGTGCGGGCCTCCCGTCTCGGTCCACACCCTAGGCAGGGGGCGGGCGGCACGGGCGCTATCGGGACACGTCCGCGCCGTGTCCGGCGGTCCGTCCCGAAGGAGCGCGACGCGCCGGGGTGCCGTCGAGTGGGGCGCAAGCAGCGCATACGGCTGATCAAGGAGGTGACGAGGAGCGGCGTGCACCGCTCGGCCGGTCCGGCGACCCGCCGTCACCGGACCGGAAGCGTTCGGCGCACCTCCCGTGGGACGCGCCTCAGCCGGTCCAGCCCGGGTCACGGCCGGTGGCCGCCAGCAGCTCGTCGAACTCGGACGCACCGGCCGGCACCGCGACCGGCTCACCGAAGACCTGCATCTTCCGCGCCGTCGGCCCCATCTCGGCGGCCAGTTCCCGCAGCTCGGGCACGCATCCGGGGGCCGGCGTGTACGGCCGGCCGATCGCCCGGGACACGTCCCAGGCGTGCACCGTCAGATCCAGCAGCGCCATCCGGCCGACCGTCCGCGCGGGCAGGTTCATCCCGCCGGTGAGGCCCTCCTCCGCGCCCGGTGCGGCCCATGCCCCGACCAGCAGCGCACTCTCCTCGGCGAAGCGGTCGGGCCACCGGGCACCGAACTCGGCGAGCCGGTCGGGCGTGTACCGGAAGTCCACCTCCTTCTTGCCGGCCAGCGTCTGGAAGGCGACCACCACCTGGAAGAGGTGGTTGATCAGCGACCGCACGTCGTATTCGGCGCACGGTGTCCGCCGCCCCAGCTGGTCGTCGGTGACCTCGCGCAGCACCGGAAGCGCCGCCTCCGCCGCCGCGTCGAGCAGCTCGCTGATCGGGGCGGGATGCTCCGCCCGCCGCTGAGTGCGCTGTTCTTCGTCCGTCCTGCCTGTGATGTCCGTCATGCCGATGACGCTACGACCGGGCGTCTGGGACGGCTTGAACAAACGCGACAGCGCCGGCCGCCGCCCGCTCGCGGCCGCGCCTAGGATTCATTGCATGGCCGCTCCACGGCGCGATACCCGGGGCATCGTCGACGCCCCGGAACTCTTCACCCGGGTGCAGTTCCGCCGCCGCACCCCCGCCGCCGCGCTGCGCCCGTATGTGGAGCACTACTGGCTGATCGACTGGGATCTCTCCGAGCCGTACGCCACCCATGTCGTCCCGCACCCGTGCGTGAACCTCGTCCTCCAGCGCTATGCGGACCGCCCCGGATTCGGCGAGGTCGCGGGCGTCGGGCTGGAGCTGTTCTCCAAGAAGCTGACGGGGCGCGGCCGGGTGTGCGGGGTGCAGTTCCGGCCGGGCGGCTTCCGCCCGTTCGCCCCGTCGCGGCCGGCCACCGACTGGACCGGGCGCCGGCTGCCGCTCGAGGTGCTCTTCGAGACCGGCGAGGACCCTGCGGCGGGCGTGTCCCTCGCCGCCGGGAGCCCGGAAGGCGGGCGCGGGGCCGCCGCGGCGGAAGCCGCGCGGGCGGTGCTCGGACCCGACGTGGAGGACGACCGGGTGGCCGCGCTCGACACCTTGCTGACCTCGCTGCTGCACACCGAGCCGCGGCTCCTGGAACAGACCGAACTCGCGATGGGGCTGGCCGGCCGGATCCGCGCGGACCGCTCGATCCGCCGCGTCGCGGACTTCGCGCGGGCCGAGGGCATGTCCGTACGGGCCTTGCAGCGGCTGTTCGCCGGATACGTCGGGGTCAGCCCCAAGTGGGTGCTGCTGCGCTACCGCGTCCACGAGGCCCTGGAGCGCGCCGCGTCCGACGCGGAGGTCGACTGGCCCGCGCTCGCCGCCGAGCTGGGCTACAGCGACCAGGCGCATCTCGTCCGCGATGTCACCGCGACCGTCGGCGTCCCTCCCACGGCCTACGCCCGCTGACGCCCCCGGCGGACACCGGCCCCGACCGTCAGGAGGGCTCCGGTCCGTCCGGGCTCTCGGCCGTCAGATAGCGCTGGATCGTGGGGGCCAGCCAGGCGACGACCTCGTCGTGGCCGAGGCCGACGGCCGGCGGGAAGTGCAGCACATAGCGGCACAGCGCCATCCCGAGGATCTGCGAGGCGATCAGCGCGGCACGGGCCGGCGCCTCCTCGGGAACCGGGCACACGGCGGCGAGCACCGGGCGCACCTGGCTTGCGAACACGCCGCGCACCCGGTCCGCGCCCGCCTCGTTGGTGACGCCGACGCGGAGCATGCCGGTCAGCGTCTCGTCGCCCTCCCAGCGCTCCAGGAAGTGGCGTACGAGCCGGGCGCCGAGTTCGTCACGCGGCACTCCGCTGAGGTCGGGGGCGCGCACCTCGATCTCCGAAGCGGCCGCGAACAAGCCCTCCTTGTTGCCGTAGTAGCGCATCACCATCGACGGGTCGATGCCGGCCTCGCGCGCGATGGCGCGGATGGTGGCGCGCTCGTAGCCGTCGGCGGCGAAGCGGTCCTTCGCGGCGGCGAGGATCGCGGCGCGGGTGACCTCGGAGCGGCGGGGGCGGGCGGGGCCCCCGGAGGCGGGTTCCCCGGGCGCGGGCGCGGCCTCGGCGGGCGGTGCGGATTCGGCCATGCCCACAAATGTAGGCCAACGCTCGTTGACATGCCAGAAGCGGCCGCTCTACGCTTGCCAACAAGCGTTGACCAACACGCGTTGACCCACATGCGTTGGCACAGGAGGGGCAGCCATGACGGACACCCACCGCGAACCCGGCACCACCGACCCGAGCAGCGCCACGCACACCGATCCGGACACCGGCCGGAGCGCCACTCCGGACACCGGCGCGGGCCCCGGCCCGGGCGTCTCCCCCGTCCGCCCGCCCGGCGACCGGGCCGATGCCCAGGACGCCGATGTCCTCGTCGTCGGGGCAGGTCCCACGGGCCTGCTGCTGGCCGGGGATCTCGCCGAGGCCGGGCTGCGCGTCACCCTCCTGGAGCGGCGCCCCGACACGATCAGCAACCTCACCCGCGCGCTGGCCGTACACGCCCGCACCCTGGAGCAGCTCGACGCCCGCGGACTCGCCGACGAGCTGGTCGCCGGCGGCCACCCGCTCAGCGGGCTCCGCCTCTTCGGCAGCGCCACCCTCGACCCGACGGCACTCCCGTCCCGATTCCCGTTCGTGCTGATCACCCCGCAGTTCGAGGTGGAGAGGCTGCTGGAGCGGCGCGCCCGCCGGGCCGGCGTCACCTTCCGGTACGACAGCGAGGTGCTGGGCCTGGAGCAGGACGCCGGCGGCGTGACGGCCCGTGTCCGTGACCCGCGGGGCGTCCGCGGCATCCGCGCCGCGTATCTGGTCGGCACCGACGGCCTCCGCAGCACCATCCGTGAGGCCCTCGGTCTGCCCTTCCCCGGGAAGTCCGTCATCCGCTCCCTCGTCCTCGCCGACGTTCGCCTCGCGCAGGAGCCCGACTCCCCCTTCACCGTCAACGCCACCAGTGACGCACTGGCCCTGATCGGCTCCTTCGGCGACGGCTGGTACCGCGTCATCGGCTGGAACCGCCACCGCCAGGCCGACGACTCCGTCCCGGCCGACCTCGACGAGGTCCGCACCGTCACCCGGCTCGCCCTCGGCAGCGACTACGGCATGCACGACGCCCGCTGGATCTCCCGCTTCCACAGCGACGAACGCCAGGTGCCGGACTACCGCGTGGGCCGCGTCTTCCTCGCAGGCGACGCCGCCCATGTGCACTCCCCCGCCGGCGGCCAGGGCATGAACACCGGGCTGCAGGACGCCGCCAACCTCGGCTGGAAGCTCGCCGCGGTGCTGCGCGGCCGCGCCCCCGACAGCCTGCTGGACAGCTATCACGCCGAGCGTCACCCGGTGGGCAAGCAGGTCCTGCGCAGCAGCGGCGCCATCGTCCGGCTCGCGCTGCTGCACACCCCGCCGGGGCGCGTGGCCCGCGCCCTCGTGGCCCAGCTCCTCAACCGTCTTCGGCCGCTCTCCCGGCGCGCGATGCTCAACCTCTCCGGTATCGGCATCACCTACGCGGCCCCGCCCGGCGCCCACCCGCTCACCGGCCGCCGCGCCCCCGACCTCCGCCTCGCCGACGGCAACCGCCTCTACGCACTCCTGCGCCAGGGCAGGTTCGTCCTCATCACCCCGGCCGACGAAACCGCCGGGCAGCCCGCCGACGACCGCTTCCTGCACACCTCCTGGGAAGGTGCTCGGCGCACGGCGCTCCTGGTGCGCCCGGACGGCTACATCGCCTGGGCCGACGACTCCGCCGCCCCCGCCGAGCGTGCCTCAGCGCTCCATGACGCCCTCAGCCACTGGACCGGCGCCACCCCGGCTCCCGAAGCCGCCCGCGCGCCCGGCAGCCTCACCCCGGGAGCACATGCCGTAGATACGCCTGCGGGTCCTTGAGGTAGCGGCGCCAGTGATCGACGAGACCCAGCTCCGCCCACTGCGCCTGCCGCATGCCGTGGTCGCCGACCTCGACGATCGCGGCACCGGGCAGCGCCGTCAGCAGCGGTGAGTGCGTGGCGCAGATGATCTGCGCACCACCGCTCCCCAAGTCGCTCATCAACCCGACCAGTTCAAGACAGGACGTGAAGGACAGCGCGGCCTCCGGCTCGTCCATCACATACAGCCCCGGCTGGGCGAACTTCTCCCGGAAGGCCATCAAGAAGCCCTCCCCATGGCTCATGTCGCCCGGGGACTGCGACAGCCGCTCCCGGCTCAGCGCCTCCAGAGCCGTCTCGGCCCGAAGGAAGAAGCCACGCCTGCAGGTGCGCGGTCCACGCACCATCCGGCGCCCCACCGACGTCGGGTCGAACCGCATCGCCCGGCCGAGCACCGACGGCTCCCGCGATCCCGCGTACTTGTACCCGGCCGAACCGCCGTAGGGATCCACCCCGAACGCCTCCGCCAGCGCCTCCGCCAGCGTCGACTTCCCCGAGCCGTTCTCCCCCACGAGGAACGTCACCGGCGCGCGGAACGGCAGCCCCTCCTCCACCAGCTGCCGCACACACGGCACCGTCCAGGGCCAGCCGTCCTCCGCCGTCCCCTCCCCCTGCGGAAGGTCCACGTAAGCACGTTCGATGAGCATGCCCCGAAGCTCTCACACCCCACTGACACCCGCCCCGCACCCGACGGGCGCGCCCGCCCACGACTCCTCCCTACGCCTCCGTTTCCCAACGTTCCCCCGACGTTCCCGACGCCTCGCGTCCCGTCCTTACGCTGTCCGCATGCTGATCGCCCGCTCCGTCCTGCTGTTCGTCCTGGCCGCCCTCTTCGAGATCGGCGGCGCCTGGCTGGTCTGGCAAGGAGTCCGCGAGCACCGGGGCTGGCTCTGGATCGGCGCCGGAGTGATCGCCCTCGGCGTGTACGGCTTTGCCGCCACGCTCCAGCCGGACGCCGAGTTCGGCCGGATCCTCGCCGCGTACGGCGGCGTGTTCGTCGCCGGCTCGCTGGCGTGGGGCATGGTCGCGGACGGCTACCGCCCCGACCGCTGGGACGTCATCGGCGCCCTGATCTGCCTGGCCGGCATGGCCGTGATCATGTATGCGCCGCGGGGCCGCTGACCACGGCTGCATATCCTGGCCGGGCACCGCGGGCACACCCGCGGACCGCGATCCGGCAGACCGCAGCCGCCGTTCCGCACCCGAAGCGGCGCGCACCACACGCCACAGGCCCGAGGAGAGCGCCATGACCGCCGACGCCCGTACCGCCGTCGTCACCGGAGCCAGCAGCGGCATCGGCGCCGCGACCGCGCGAGCGCTGGCCGAGGCCGGCTACCGCGTGGTGCTGACCGCCCGCCGCAAGGACCGCATCGAGGCACTCGCCGCCGAGCTGCCGCACGCCGAGGCGTACGCCCTCGATGTCACCGACCGCGCGGCGGTCGACGCCTTCGCGGCCGGCCTGGACCGCTGCGACGTCCTGGTCAACAACGCCGGCGGAGCCCTCGGCGCGGAGCCCGTCGCCACCGGGGACCCCGCCGACTGGCGCGCGATGTACGAGGTCAACGTGCTCGGCGTCCTCCACACCACCCAGGCGCTGCTGCCCGCGCTGACGGCCTCGGGCGACGGCACCGTCGTGGTGCTGTCGTCCACCGCCGGCCTCGCCACCTACGAGGGCGGCGGCGGCTATGTGGCCGCCAAGCACGGCGCACACGTCCTCGCCGAGACCCTCCGCCTGGAACTGTGCGGACAGCCCGTACGCGTCATCGAGGTCGCCCCCGGCATGGTCAAGACCGACGAGTTCGCCACGACCCGCTTCCGCGGCGACGAGGCCAAGGCCGCCAAGGTCTACGAAGGCGTCGCGGAACCGCTCAGCGCCGACGATGTCGCCGACACCATCGCCTGGGCGATCACCCGCCCCTCGCACGTCAACATCGACCTGCTGGTGGTCCGCCCGCGCGCCCAGGCATCCAACTCCAAGGTGCACCGCACGACATGACACCTCGGTGCGGCACCCCGTCCGCACCGGACCCCGCACGGCAAGGAGCCGGGACACCCTCCTCGGGCGTCCCGGCTCCTTGCCACATCGGCAGCGCGACCGTCCACGAACGGCCCCGCCCACCGGCTCAGCCCTTCACGCACACCAGCTGCTTGAGCTTGGCGACGACCTCCACCAGGTCCCGCTGCTGATCGATGACCTTCTCGATCGGCTTGTACGCACCGGGGATCTCATCCACCACACCGGAGTCCTTACGGCACTCCACGCCCTGCGTCTGCTCCTCCAGATCCCGCGTGGAGAAGCGCTTCTTCGCGGCGTTCCGGCTCATCTTCCGACCGGCGCCGTGCGAGGCGGAGTTGAAGGACGCCGAGTTGCCGAGGCCCTTGACGATGTACGAACCGGTGCCCATGGAGCCCGGAATGATGCCGTACTCGCCACTGCCCGCCCGGATCGCGCCCTTGCGGGTCACCAGCAGGTCCATCCCGTCGTACCGCTCCTCCGCCACGTAGTTGTGGTGGCAGGAGATCACCGGCTCGAACGTCGGACGCGCCTTCTTGAACTCCTTGCGGACGACGTCCTGGAAGAGCGCCATCATGATCGCGCGGTTGTTCTTGGCGTACTCCTGGGCCCAGAACAGGTCGTTGCGGTACGCCTCCATCTGCGGGGTGTCCGAGACGAAGACGGCGAGGTCGCGGTCGACCAGCCCCTGGTTGTGCGGCAGCTTCTGCGCCTGCCCGATATGGAAGTCGGCCAGCTCCTTGCCGATGTTCCGGGAGCCGGAGTGCAGCATCAGCCACACCGCGCCCGACTCGTCCAGGCAGAACTCGATGAAGTGGTTGCCGCCGCCCAGCGAGCCCATCTGCTTCACGGCCCGCTCCTCACGGAACTTGACCGCCGACGCGACCCCGTCGAACCGCGCCCAGAAGTCGTCCCACCCGGCCGACGGGAATCCGTGCATCCGGCCCGGCTCGACCGGACTGTCGTGCATCGCGCGGCCGACCGGGATGGCCTCCTCGATCTTGGAGCGGAGCCGGGAGAGATCACCCGGGAGATCCTCCGCGGTGAGCGAGGTCTTCACCGCGCTCATCCCGCAGCCGATGTCGACGCCGACCGCCGCCGGGCAGACCGCGCCGTGCATCGCGATCACCGAGCCGACGGTGGCCCCCTTGCCGTAGTGCACGTCCGGCATCACGGCGAGGCCCTTGATCCACGGCAGCGTGGCGACATTGCGCAGCTGCTGCATGGCGACACCCTCGACCGTGGACGGGTCCGCCCACATCCGGATCGGCACCTGTGCACCAGGCACCTCGGTGTACGACATGACTCCCCCATTCCCCCGAAAAAACATAAAACGCAAAAGGCGGACAACTCATCCCATGTAGGACGGTGGACCGGCGTTCGCGGCAAGACGTGCGGTACACATTGTGTCCATCGCCCGCCGCCCGGCGGCAACCGCATTTCGCAGGGAAGGAGCCGCGAACGATGCCACGCAAGTCGTTCGTACCCGGCGCCGCACTGGTGGCCGCCGCGGCCCTGACCGTCGGCCTCGCCGGCTGCACCGGCGGCTCCAGCACCGATGACGACGCCGCCGACGCCAAGGCCGGCGGCGCCAGCTCGTCGAGCCAGGCAGCCGAGCCCGGCCGCTACCAGACCCTCCCGGAGGCGTGCGGCCTGCCCGCCCGCGGCACGGTCCGGGGCATGCTGCCCGGCGACGGCCGGCAGCCCTCGCAGGCCGAGGCGGAGAAGATCTACGGCGGCGAGGCCGACATCACCTACGACACCGACCGCCGCGTCGGCTGCCGCTGGAAGCGCGAGACCGCCGCGGGCACCCGCCATCTGAGCCTGGACATCCAGCGGGTGGTCTCCTACGACGCCGCCGTCAGCGACGACGACAAGGCGCAGGAGATCTACGCGGACAAGGAGCTGGCCGCGGACATCCCGTCCGGCGACGCCGGCTCGACCGCGCCGACCTCCCCGCCCGCGTCCCCGTCCGCGACGAACAGCAAGGGAGCCGGGACGGGCAAGGCGACCGGAGCGGCCGACGGGGCCGGAGCGGGCAAGGGCTCCGCGGCGGGCAAGGCCCCCGACGACGCCGGCAAGACGTCCGCCGACCCCTCGACGTCCTCCGACACGAGCACGGCCCCGGACAGCTCCATCGCTCCGCGCGTGCTGGACGACCTCGGCGACGCGGCGTTCCTCAACGACAAACTGATCACCGCGGACTCCGGTGTGCACCGAGATGTGACTGTGGTCTTCCGCACGTCGAATGTGATTGTGACGATCGGGTACGACCAGTGGTCCACCGACAAGTCGATGTTGCCCGAGAGCCAGGAATTGCAGGACAGGGCCCGTTCGCTGGCCGGCGAGCTGGTCGAGCGGTTCAACGAATAGTCCCTTGAGTCCGGATAGGACCATTCACCCCTTAGTGGCGAGTGAATCCCCTTTGTCCGATGTCGCAAACGACACGAATCGGCCACCCGGCCCGTTCCGCCGCGTACCGTGCCGTCTAGCCCTGCCCTGCGTGTGCGGCAGAGCTCGCCGCCACGGGCGACCCCCACGGTCGCACCGCGCCGACTTCACGACGACGAACAGCGAAGGAACCATGCACCGTTCAGCCAAGCGACTCGCCAGCCTTCTCGCCTGCGCCGCAGTACCGGTGATGCTCGTCGCCGGCTGCTCCGGCTCGGACTCCAAGGACTCCGGCGACTCCGCCTCCTCGGACACCGCCGGCAAGGCGGGCAGCCCCTCGCCGACCGTCGCGGCCGCGAAGTACAAGAAGCTGCCGAACCCGTGCGAGGCGTTCTCCAAGGACACCGTCAAGAAGCTGCTGCCCGAGGTGAAGGACGAGTCCGGGGAGCGGGGCAAGTCCAACGACAACTCCGCGCACGGCACCTGCGCCTGGAACAGCTCGGACGCCCAGGGCGTCGACGGCACCCAGTTCCGCTGGCTGGACATCGGCTACCAGCGCTACGACTCCGAGGCGTCGCTCGGTTCCGGCGAGCAGCGCGCCCGGGAGTTCTACGGCAAGCAGGTCGCCGGCGCGAAGACGACCGAGAACGCCAAGAAGGTCAAGACGGTCCAGTCCTCCGGTACCGGCGACGAGGCGACCTCGGTCACCTACGACCTGAAGAAGGACGACAACGACTTCAAGAACACGACGGTGGTCGCCCGTACGGCCAACATCGTGGTGACCCTCAACTACAACGGCGCGGGCCTGGCCGGCGGCGACACCCCCAAGTCCGACGACCTGCTGAAGAAGGCCCAGGCCGCCGCCAAGGAAGCGGTCACCGCGGCCATCAAGGCGAACAGCTGACGTCCCGCTGACCGCACCGCGTCCCTGACGGCCCCCGGCCCCGCCGGGGGCACCTGCGGCGGCGGCCGGCGAACAGGTGTGCCACCCTAGGCGCGTCATGTCGCCGAGGCCGGGAGGGACCGCGGGTGTCCGCGACGCAGACGGCGCAGTTGACTCGTACCCACCGCATCCTGATCGGTGTGGTCATCGCCGGGGCTGCGCTGATCGCGGCCATCGGATTCGCGGGCTCCTACGCGGCGGTGCGCGAGCTGGCCGAGAAGAAGGGCTTCGGCGGCTTCTCGGTCTTCTTCCCCATCGGCATCGACGCCGGGATCGTCGTGCTGCTCGCCCTGGATCTGCTGCTGACGTGGATCCGCATCCCGTTTCCGCTGCTGCGCCAGACCGCGTGGCTGCTGACCGCGGCGACCATCGCGTTCAACGGCGCGACCGCCTGGCCCGACCCGCTCGGCGTCGGCATGCACGCGGTGATCCCGCTGCTGTTCGTGGTGGCCGTCGAGGCCGCCCGGCACGCCGTCGGGCGCATCGCGGACATCACCGCCGACAAGCACATGGAGGGCGTCCGGCTGACCCGCTGGCTGCTCGCCTTCCCCTCCACGTTCCGGTTGTGGCGCCGCATGAAGCTGTGGGAGCTGCGCTCCTACGAGCAGGTCATCCAGCTGGAGCAGGACCGGCTGGTCTACCAGGCGCGGCTGCGGGCCCGCTACGGGCGGGCGTGGCGCCGCCGGGCACCTGTCGAGTCGCTGATGCCGTTGCGGCTGGCGCGTTACGGCGTACCGCTGGCCAGGACCGCGCCCGCCGGCCTCGCCGCGGCCGGCATCGCGCCGGCGGCCCTGATGCCCTCGGGCACGGCCACGGAGGACCGGTTCGCGCCCGTCCCGCCGGTGGCCCCCGGGCCGGGCGACGCCGCGGGGCCGCCGCAGGAGACGGCCGCCGCCCTCACCGACCGCACGGATGCCGAGACCGCGCCGCCCCGTACGGCCGCCGCCGAACCGGAGATCAGCCATGCGCTGTCCGAGGAACCGTCCGCGCCCGAGGCCGGACAGGACGCCGCGGCACCGCAGTTGACCGTTCCGGTGGGTCCGGGCCGCAGCCGACCGCTGGGCAGTGCCGGTGGTGCGCTGCCGATCCCCGAGCAGCGCGGCGGCGGTCCGGTCGACGAGGCCGGGCCCGTACCGGCCGCGGCGCCCGAACCCGAGGCGTACGCCGAGCCCGCCGACCCGGCCGCCGGCTTCGCCCCGGACCCCGGGCAGCTGCCGCCGCTCAGCTCGCTGCCGGACGACGTCCCGCGGGACGAGGCGTACTTCACCGCCTTCCGCGCCTATGTCGCGGAGAAGAACGGGTTCCCCGACTCCCGGCAGTTCGGCCGGTATCTCCTGGACTTCTACGGCGTGACCGGCCGGGACGGCGGCCCACTGTCCGAGGGCTATCTGCGGGGCTTCGTACGGGACTTCCGGCTGCGGCTCCGCATGGAGATGGAGACCGAGCACATTCCGTAGCCCGCACCCGTGCCGGGCGGCGCCGCGCGCGAGCCCGGCAGGGTCCGGACGGCAGGCCCTAGACCGCCTCGCCCCCCGACCGCGCCTTCTTGCGTTTCTTGTCCGTCTCCTCCCAGGCGATCAGCGCGACGCCGGCCGCGAAGATGCCGACGTAGGCGACCGACGGCAGCGCGAACCAGTGGGGCAGCAGACCCCAGGCGCCGTCGAAGAACACCTGGCCGATGAAGCCCAGAGCCCCCTGAAGCATGACGATGAAGCCGAAGAAACCTCTCATGCCTCCAGCGTGACGGGCCCGGCCCCGGGGATCCTCCTCCCTGGGGCCGAACCCGTGTCACTCCGAAGTCGCAGTCGCGCGCGGGGCCCTACGCCTCGCGTCCCGCGACCACCGCCCGCGATTCAGCCGCCGAGCAGCTTGCGCACCCGGTCCGCGCCGACCGCCAGCAGCAGCGTGGGCAGCCGCGGCCCGGTCTCCCGGCTGACGAGCAGCTTGTAGAGCAGCGCGAAGAACTGCCGCTGGGCGACCTTCAGCTCCGGGGTGGGCTTGGCGTCCGGTGCGAGGCCCGCGCGGATCTTCGGGACGCCGTAGACCAGCGCGGTCAGGCCGTCCAGGGACCAGTGCTCGTCGAGCCCGTCGAGGAGCAGCCGCATCGAGGCGCGCGCCTCGTCGTCGAGGGAGCCGAGCAGCTCCTCGTCCGGCTCGTCCCGCACGATGGTGCGCTGCTCGGCAGGGACCTGGGTGGTGATCCAGTACTCGGCCCTGTCGAGCCGCGGCCGGGTCTCCTCCAGCGAGGTCACCGGGTTCTCCGGGTCGAGTTCGCCCAGGATGCGCAACGTCTGCTCGTCGTGGCCCGCGGTGATGTCCATGACCGAGGCCAGGGTGCGGTAGGGCAGCGGGCGGGGCGTCCTGGGCAGCTCGCCCGCGGCGGTGCCGATGGCGCGGGCGTAGGCCGCGGCGTCGGCCGGCTGCACCGTGCCGTCCGCGATCTTCCGCTCCAGGGCGTCCCACTCGTCGTACAGCCGCTGGATCTCCTGGTCGAAGGCGATCTTGAAGGACTGGTTGGGGCGGCGACGGGCGTACAGCCAGCGCAGCAGAGGCGCCTCCATGATCTTCAGGGCGTCGCCCGGGGTGGGCACACCGCCCTTGGAGGAGGACATCTTGGCCATGCCGCTGATGCCGACGAAGGCGTACATCGGGCCGATCGGCTGATCGGCGCCGAAGATCTCGCGCACGATCTGGCCGCCGACGACGAACGACGAGCCGGGCGAGCTGTGGTCGACGCCGCTGGGCTCGAAGACGACGCCTTCGTAGGCCCAGCGCATCGGCCAGTCGACCTTCCAGACCAGCTTGCCGTGGTCGAACTCCCGCAGCACGACGGTCTCGGCGTGGCCGCACGCGGTGCAGCTGTAGGCCAGCTCGGTGCTCTCGTCGTCGTAGGAGGTGACCGTGGTCAGGTCCTTCTCGCAGACCGTGCAGTAGGGCTTGTACGGGAAGTAGCCCGCGCCGCCCGCGCTGCCGTCGTCCTCGCTCGCCGCGCCGGAGCCCTCCGCGGCCTCCAGCTCCGCCTCGTCGACCGGCTTCTGCTGCTTCTGGCCCTGCTTCTTGGGGGCGCCGGTCGCCTTGTCCTTGGTGCGGTAGCGGTCCAGCACGCCGTCGATCTCCGAGCGGTGCTTCATCGCGTGCAGGACCTGCTCGCGGTAGGCGCCGGAGGTGTACTGCTCGGTCTGGCTGATGCCGCGGTACTCGACGCCCATCTCCTGCAGGGCGGCTTCCATGGCCACCTTGAAGTGCTCGGCCCAGCTGCCGTACGGGCTGCCGGGCGGGGCGGGCACGGACGTCAGCGGCTTGCCGATGTGCTCGGCCCACGAGGGGTCGACGCCGGCCGGGACCTTGCGGTACCGGTCGTAGTCGTCCCAGCTCAGGATGTG
The DNA here is from genome assembly GCF_045782725.1 of Streptomyces sp. Pv4-95. Taxonomy (NCBI): domain Bacteria; kingdom Bacillati; phylum Actinomycetota; class Actinomycetes; order Kitasatosporales; family Streptomycetaceae; genus Streptomyces; species Streptomyces sp. Pv4-95. The sequence goes on along the minus strand of NZ_CP127172.1, from coordinate 4,461,391 downwards.
TTCGCAGGCGTAGCCGCGGCGCCGGATCTCGTCGGCGACGAGGTGCGGCGTCATGACCTCGCGGAGGTTGCCGAGGTGGATGGGGCCGGACGGGCTCAGACCCGAGGCGCAGACGATCGGTTTGCCGGGAGCGCGGCGCTCCGCCTCGGCAATGACCTCGTCCGCGAACCTGGAGACCCAGTCGGTCTCGGTGCTCTGCTGAGCCACGATCGGCCCTTCCTCTTCCTTTTGCGCCGTCCGGCGCACAAAAGCCTGACGGCACCCATTCTCCCAGACGTCCTCCGGGCGGAAATTCAGTGGTAGTGCCGTGGGATACTCGTTGGCAAACCCTTTCCACTCCAACGGAACGGCTCTTCTCCATGGCCTCGGTCACCTCGCTCGCAGCTTCGGTACACCAGCGCGTCGCGGACGCCCTCTCGGCAGCCCTGCCGGAGGCCGGCGCCGCCGACCCGCTGCTGCGACGAAGCGACCGGGCCGACTTCCAGGCCAACGGCATGCTGGCGCTCGCGAAGAAGCTCAAGGGCAACCCGCGGGAGCTGGCCGCGCAGGTCGTCGAGGGCATCCCGGCCGGCGACGGCGCGGTGATCAAGGAGGTCGAGGTCTCCGGGCCCGGCTTCCTCAACATCACCGTCGCGGACGAGGCGATCATCAAGACGCTCGCCGAGCGCGCCGCCGACGACCGCCTCGGCGTGCCGTACGCCACGGCGCCCGGCACCACCGTCATCGACTACGCGCAGCCCAACGTCGCCAAGGAGATGCACGTCGGCCATCTGCGGTCCGCCGTGATCGGCGCCGCGATGACCGAGATCCTGGAGTTCACCGGCGAGAAGGTCGTCCGCAGGCACCACATCGGCGACTGGGGCACCCAGTTCGGCATGCTCATCCAGTACCTCATCGAGCACCCGCACGAGCTGGACCACGAGGGCGGCGCGGTCTCCGGTGAGGAGGCCATGTCCAACCTCAACCGGCTCTACAAGGCCTCGCGCGGCCTCTTCGACTCCGACGAGGAGTTCAAGGAGCGGGCCCGCCGCCGGGTCGTGGACCTCCAGGCGGGGGACGAGGAGACCCTCGCCCTGTGGCGGCGGTTCGTCGACGAGTCGAAGATCTACTTCTACTCGGTCTTCAACAAGCTCGACATGGAGATCCGCGATGTCGACGTGGTCGGCGAGTCCGGCTACAACGACATGCTGGAGGAGACCTGCCGCATCCTGGAGGAGACCGGCGTCGCGGTCCGCTCCGACGGTGCGCTCTGCGTCTTCTTCGACGATGTGAAGGGCCCGGACGGCAATCCGACCCCGCTGATCGTCAAGAAGTCCAACGGCGGCTACGGCTACGCCGCCACCGACCTCTCCGCGATCCGCGACCGCGTCCAGAACCTCGGCGCGTCCACCCTGCTGTACGTCGTCGACGCCCGCCAGTCGCTGCACTTCAAGATGGTCTTCGAGACCGCCCGCCGGGCCGGCTGGCTGGGCGACAAGGTCGACGCCGTCCAGCTCGCATTCGGCACGGTCCTCGGCAAGGACGGCAAGCCGTTCAAGACCCGTGAGGGCGAGACGGTGCGGCTGGTGGATCTCCTCGACGAGGCGATCGAGCGGGCGACGACGGTCGTGCGCGAGAAGAACAACGAGAAGATCGCGCTCACCGAGGAGGAGATCGTCGCGAACGGTGTCCAGATCGGCATCGGCGCGGTGAAGTACGCCGACCTCTCGACGTCCGCCTCCCGCGACTACAAGTTCGACCTGGACCAGATGGTCTCGCTCAACGGCGACACCTCGGTGTACCTCCAGTACGCGTACGCCCGTATCCAGTCGATCCTGCGGCTCAGCGGCGACGCCCGGCCCGCGGCCCACCCCGAGCTCGAACTCGCCCCGGCCGAGCGGGCGCTGGGCCTGCACCTCGACCAGTTCTCCGAGGTCCTGGCCGAGGTCGCCGGCTCCTTCGAGCCGCACAAGCTCGCCGCGTACCTCTACCAGCTCGCGTCCCTCTACACGACCTTCTACGACCAGTGCCCGGTCCTGAAGGCCGAGGGCGGCCCGGACCAGATCGCCAACCGGCTGTTCCTGTGCGACCTGACGGCCCGCACCCTGCACCAGGGCATGGCGCTGCTCGGCATCCGCACCCCCGAGCGCCTCTGACGGCAACCGCCGGCGGCTTCGCCCCGCCGGCGCCCGGACACACGTCGCCCCCGCCCGGCCGGAGCCGGACGGGGGCGCTGTGCGTCAATGCCCTCGCATCGTGTGCTTGGCCTTCTGCGCGGAGTCCAGCGAGTGGCCCGCGGATTTCTCCGCCCGGCCCTCCGCCTGCATCCGACGGTTGCCCATCGCTCGGCCGGCGGCTTCCTTGACGGTGCCGCGAGCCTGCGCGCCCTTGGCCTGCATCGTGCGCTTGGCAGTCATGGTGTTCCCTCTCCTCGATCGGTCGGGGTCTTCCTTGACATCAGGGCGCGTGCCCGGGACCCACCGGGCGAAACCCGCCGCGATGAAGCGCTCCACGACGAAGCTCCCGCCCCCGGTTGCCCGGGAACGGGAGCCACAGCGGGGCGGGCACCGCGCCGGCACCCGCCCCGCACACTTCAAAGACCCTGCGCGACCTCCGTCGCCCAGTAGGTCAGGATCATGTTGGCGCCCGCCCGCTTGATACCCGTCAGCGTCTCCAGGATCGCCCTGTCGCGGTCGATCCAGCCCTTCTCGGCGGCGGCCTCGACCATCGCGTACTCACCGGAGATCTGGTACGCCGCGACCGGCACGTCCACCGCGTCCGCGATCTTCGCCAGGACGTCGAGGTACGGCAGCGCCGGCTTGACCATGACCATGTCGGCGCCCTCCTCCAGGTCGAGCGCCAGCTCCCGCAGCGACTCGCGGAGGTTGGCCGGGTCCTGCTGGTAGGTCTTGCGGTCGCCCTTGAGCGAGGAGCCGACGGCCTCGCGGAACGGCCCGTAGAACGCCGAGGAGTACTTCGCGGTGTAGGCGAGGATCGAGACGTCCTCGTGGCCGGTCTGGTCCAGCGCGTCCCGGATCACCCCGACCTGACCGTCCATCATGCCGCTGGGGCCCACCGCGTGGACGCCCGCGTCGGCCTGGACCTGCGCCATCTCGGCGTACCGCTCCAGCGACGCGTCGTTGTCGACCCGGCCGTCGGAGTCCAGCACACCGCAGTGGCCGTGATCGGTGTACTCGTCCAGGCACAGGTCCGACATGATCACGAGATCGTCGCCCACCTCGGCCCGTACGTCCCGGATGGCGACCTGGAGGATGCCGTCCGGGTCCGTGCCCGCCGTACCGGCCGCGTCCTTCTTCTCGTCCTCCGGCACCCCGAAGAGCATGATCCCGGCGACCCCCGCCTCGACCGCTTCCGCGGCTGCCTTGCGCAGCGTGTCGCGGGTGTGCTGGACGACGCCCGGCATCGCGGAGATCGGCACCGGCTCCGAGATGCCCTCGCGGACGAACGCCGGGAGGATCAGGTCCGCCGGATGCAGGCGGTACTCCGCGACCATCCGCCGCATGGCGGGGGTGGTGCGCAGCCGACGCGGCCGCGCCCCGGGGAAGCTTCCGTACTTCGTCATACAGCAACGCTACGCCCGCCCCACCCCTGCCTTTGCCGACTGGGCGTCGGACGGGTCAGGCTACGAGAACGGTGCCTCCGGCCGTCGGCTCGGAGCGGCAGTCGCGGCAGCGCCCCGGCTGCTCGGCGCGGAAGGCGCGGTCACAGCCGTCGCAGGTCTGCAGTGGGTGCGGACGGGGACGAGCGTCTGCGGCGGGGCCCGCTGAGGCCGTGGGCCCTGCGGGAAGGGGTGGCGGAAGCAGCTCCCGGAGACGGTGGGCGAGCAGCCCGGCCGGGCTCTCCACCTCGGACGGGAGGTTCGCGGTCAGAGTGCGATGGACGGCCGCGCTCGTGGCGCCGCTGTCGAACCATGCGATGACGTCGGGGGTGAGGCGGCGTACGTCCCGTGCGGAGAGAGTGAGCCGGTCGTCGGTGCGACGCAGGGCTGCGAGGAGGGCGACGGCTGCATCCTGGTGCTCGCTGCGAGGCGCGTCCGCGGGCGCGGGCGACACCTGCGGCACGGGTGGCACGAGTGGCACGGCTGCGACCGGACTTAGGGGGCAGCGCTCGGCCGGAGCGGGTGTCGGAGCTGGTGGCGACGGGGGCTTCGCCTCCTGGCCGCGGCCGATCACCGTACGGCCCTGGGTGCCGCCATGGCCCTGGGCGCCGCCTGGGGCGTTGTGGGCGTAGGTCCGAGTGATGACGCGGCCGCCCGGGACGCGTTCCCGTACCCGCTCGATGTAGCCGTGCGCCTCCAGCTCCCGCAGCGCGAAGGCGATCCGGTCACGCCCCTCGGGGAAACGAGCGGCGAGGGTGCGGATATCGACGGACGCGCCCTCGGGCAGCGACAGGATGTGGGTACCCACCCCGATCGCCGTCAGCGACAGCTCGCGGTGCTGGGCGAGGTGATTGCCGATGATCGTGTAGCGATCGGGCTGATGTCGCGTGATGTGGGTGACCCCGGCGTGGGTGGCAGTTCGCCGAACACGGGGATGGGCGCGCACAGCGGCGCTAGGCTTCTTCTCAGCCATCAGGGAAGGTTCTGCTTCCTCTGGAGGTCAGGCCCTCGCACTGGGATGCCAGTCCCGGCGGGGGCCGTCGCATGTCTGTGGTTGTCAGGAGCGACCCTGCCCGCCCAAACCTCCGCCGCGCCAGCCGAGTTGAGCCGGTTCACCCCCATGGGTGACGAATCCGGGGTTTGGTTGGTTTGGAAGGTTCTTTCCCCTGGTTCTTTCTTCTTGACCGCCCGCCCTGCCGCCGCCCGGACCACCGGATCCCGGGTTTCCGGCCTCCGGCCGGACGGTCAGAGACCGGGGCCGAAATCGAGTTCCGCCCAGACCGTCTTGCACGGCCCCGGCCCGTCCTCGACACCCCACCGGTCCGCCAACTCCGCCACGAGCAGCAGCCCGTAGCCGGACTCTGCCGGACAGCCGCAGGTGACCGGTGGACGGACAGGCAGCCGGTCACCTCGGGCGTCGGTCACCTCGATACGGAGCGTGTGGCCGTGGACGGCGAGCCTGAGCCGGAAGTCCCGCCCCGGTACGCGTCCGTGGAGCGCGGCGTTGGCGGCGAGTTCGGCGACGACAAGGGCGGCGGCTTCCAACGGGAGCCCCCAGGAGCGGAGTTGCTCCGTGGCGAGCAGCCGGGCGAGCCGGGCACCTCTGCGGGTGGCGGAGAGCTGGACGGCGAACTGCCGCGTACTGGTGCCGGATACGGCGACTTCTTGCTTCATGTCACTCAGCGTGGCGACTCCTGTGCACACTGAGAAGCGCTGACGCCCGTGCGTACGGAGACTGTCCCGGGCTTGTCCAGCGCTGTCCCGGCTGTCCGGAGTGACGCTGCACGGCGGGTGGGAGTTGAACGGGAACGGCATCTCGGAGGTGGTCGCGGATGGGCGTGGACAGCGTGGACGGCGTGGGCGGCGAGAACACGGAGAGCGGGGCGGACGAGCCGGGCTGGGACGTCGATCCGGACGACGAGTCGGGGGCGGCGGTGGTCGCGACGGTCGGCCGCCAGCTCAAGGCATGGCGCGAGGCGGCCGGCCTGCGGGCCTGCGAACTCGGAGCGGCGATCGGGTACGGGGAAGACCTGATCTACAAGGTGGAAGGCGGACGCCGGATCCCCCGGCCGGAGCTCTTGGACAGGGCGGACGAAGTGCTGCGGGCGGGCGGCAAGTTGGCCGCCATGAAACGGGATGTGGCGGAGGCCAGGTACCCGAAGAAGGTGCGGGACTTGGCGAAGCTGGAGGCCAAGGCGGTCGAGCTACTTGCGTACGGAGACCACAATCTGCACGGGCTTTTGCAGACGGATGAATATGCGCGAGCACTCTTCGAGATGCGGCAGCCCGCGTACGAGCAGGACGAGATCGAAAGGGCGGTCGCCGGCCGCGTAGCCAGGCGGTCAATCTTCGATCGATCCCCCTCTCCTGCGCTGAGCTTTGTCCAAGAAGAGGTGACGCTGCGCCGCCCCCTCGGGGGCAGAATGGTGCTAAGGCGACAGCTCGAACGCCTCCTGGAAGTGGGGCAGTTGCGGAACGTCACGATCCAGATCATGCCGACCGCCCGCGAGGAGCACGCCGGAATGCAGGGAGAGACACAGGTGCTGAAGTTCGGGGACGGATCGGCGATGGGGCGCTGCGAAGGGGCATTCGCCGGTCGCGCCATCTCCGACCCGAAACAGCTCCGGATCCTTGAGCTGCGGTATGGCATGATCCGGGCCCAGGCTCTCACGCCCAGGGAGTCACGGGCCTACATCGAGCGAGTGCTGGGAGAGACATGATGCGCAAAGCATCTGCCGGAGGCGCCGCCGCGCTGCATTGGTTCAAGAGCAGCTACAGCGACAGCAGCAACAGCAGCGAGTGCGTTGAGATGGCGAAGTCCCCTGGCCGGGTCCACATCCGCGACTCCAAGACCCCCGACGGCCCCCGGCTCGCCTTCGCCCCCGCCGCCTGGGCCGAATTCATCCCGTACGCCGCCGAGCGGTGACGCAGAAGGGCGCCCCCAAGGGGCGCCCTTCTGACGAGAACCGAACGTCCTGACTCAGCTACGGGCGCGTCTCCGCGACCCGGGCCGCCGCTCGCTGGGCCGGGTGACCGGGTCCCCGGCGTCGATCGCGGCATCGCGCCGCGCCGCACCGAAGTCCGCGAGGGCCTCGGCCAGCTTGTGCACCGAAGGCTCCGGCGACATGACGTCCACGCGCAGCCCGTGCTCCTCGGCGGTCTTCGCCGTGGCCGGACCGATACAGGCGATCACCGTCACGTTGTGCGGCTTGCCCGCGATACCGACGAGGTTGCGCACCGTGCTCGACGACGTGAAGAGCACCGCGTCGAAACCGCCACCCTTGATCGCCTCGCGGGTCTCGGCCGGCGGCGGCGACGCGCGCACCGTCCGGTAGGCGGTGACGTCGTCGACCTCCCAGCCCAGCTCGATCAGACCGGCCACCAGGGTCTCGGTGGCGATGTCGGCGCGCGGCAGGAACACCCTGTCGATCGGGTCGAAGACCGGGTCGTAGGGCGGCCAGTCCTCCAGGAGGCCGGCGGCCGACTGCTCGCCGGAGGGCACCAGGTCGGGCTTCACACCGAAGGCGACCAGCGCCTTGGCGGTCTGCTCGCCAACCGCGGCGACCTTGATCCCGGCGAACGCGCGGGCGTCCAGGCCGTACTCCTCGAACTTCTCCCGGACGGCCTTGACGGCGTTGACCGAGGTGAAGGCGATCCACTCGTAGCGGCCGGTGACCAGGCCCTTGACCGCGCGCTCCATCTGCTGCGGGGTGCGCGGCGGCTCCACGGCGATCGTCGGCACCTCGTGCGGCACCCCGCCGTAGGAGACCAGCTGGTCGGAGAGCGACGCGGCCTGCTCCTTCGTCCGCGGCACGAGCACCCGCCAGCCGAAGAGCGGCTTGGACTCGAACCACGACAGCTGGTCACGCTGCGCTGCGGCGCTGCGCTCACCGACCACGGCTATGACCGGCTGGCCGCCGTCGGGCGAGGGCAGCACCTTGGCGGCCTTGAGCACCTGTGCGACGGACCCGAGGGTCGCGTTCCAGGTGCGCTGCCGGGTGGTGGTGCCGGCGACCGTGACGGTCAGCGGGGTGTCGGGCTTGCGCCCGGCGGCCACCAGCTCCCCGGCGGCCGCGGCCACCGAGTCCAGCGTGGTGGTGACGACCGCGGTCGCGTCGCTGGCGCCGAGCTCGGTCCAGCAGCGGTCGTCGGCGCTGCGGGCGTCGACGAAGCGCACGTCCGTGCCCTGCGCGTCGCGCAGCGGCACACCGGCGTACGCGGGCACGCCGACCGCGGCGGCGACGCCGGGCACGACCTCGAAGACGATGCCCTCGGCGGCGCACGCCAGCATCTCCTCGGCGACGTACCCGTCGAGGCCGGGGTCACCGGCGACGGCTCGCACCACCCGCTTGCCCGCGCGGGCGGCCGCCATGACAAGATTGGCGGTGTCCCGCAGGGGCGAAACGTCGGTGGAGGCGCCGGTAATTGATGCCTCGTCAGCTGACGTCTGCAGTGGTGTGTCGACCTGTGCCCGCGCATGCACGCGGACGACGTCCAGCACCTGCGGGTCGGCGATCAGCACGTCCGCGGTGGCCAGCGCCTCCACGGCACGCAGCGTCAGCAGACCCGGGTCTCCCGGCCCGGCACCCAGGAAGGTGACCTGACCGGAGGCGGAGTGGTTCGGGGCGGTGGGGTTCAAAGTGCTCGCTCCCCCATAAGACCGGCCGCACCCTTTGCGAGCATCTCGGCGGCGAGTTCGCGACCCATGTCCTGCGGGGTCGACACATCGTCGGGAGAGGCGGGTACGTGCCCGGTGGTGGACAGCTGCACCAGCGCGCTGCCGTCGGTCGTGCCGACGACGCCGCGCAGGTGCATTTCGGTGACAGCCTGCTCGTCAGCCTTGGGGTCTCCCCTGCTCGAACGAAGTCGAGAGCTTGGGGAAAGGTCGGCCAGCGCACCCACAGGTGCGGAGCAGCCGGCCTCCAGGGCGGCGAGCAGGGAACGCTCGGCGGTCACGGCGGCCCGGGTGAACGGGTCGTCGAGCTCGGCGAGCAGGGCGGCGAGGTCTGCGTTGGACGCAGCGCACTCGATCGCCAGTGCCCCCTGGCCGGGGGCGGGCAAAACCACGTCGGGCGACAGCAGCTGCGTCGCCTCGTCGATCCGGCCGATCCGGGTGAGTCCGGCGGCGGCCAGTACGACACCGTCCAGCTCGCCCTTGGTGACGAAGCCGATCCGGGTGTCGATGTTGCCGCGTATCGGCACCGTCTCCACCTGCCGGCCGAGCGACCTGGCCCAGGCGTTGAGCTGCGCCATGCGGCGCGGCGAGCCGGTGCCTATCCGTGCCACCCGGTCCGGGGACGCGGTGAGTTCCTCGAAGGTCAGCCCGTCCCTGGCGATCAGCGCGTCCCTGGGGTCCTCGCGCACCGGAACGGCGGCCAGGGTCAGGTTCTCGGGCTGCGCCGTGGGCAGGTCCTTGAGCGAATGGACGGCGAAGTCGATCTCCCCTGCGAGCAGTGCGTCGCGCAGGGCGGAGACGAACACGCCGGTGCCGCCGATCTGCGCGAGGTGCTCGCGGGAGGTGTCGCCGTAGGTGGTGATCTCCACCAGCTCGACGGGGCGACCCGTCAGCTCGCGCACCGCCTCGGCGACCTGTCCGGACTGGGCCATCGCGAGCTTGCTTCGCCGCGTGCCCAGTCTCAGGGCCCTCATAGTGCTGTCAGTCATGCCCGCTCCCGTGCTGCATCGTGCCTGTCGGCCCGCGTGTCGGCCCTGCTGACGGCGGCGACCGTCTGGGGGTCGAGGTCGAAGAGTTCCCGCAGCGCGTCCGCGTACCCGGCACCGCCGGGCTCGCTCGCGAGCTGCTTGACCCGCACGGTGGGCGCGTGCAGGAGTTTGTCGACGACGCGGCGCACGGTCTGGGTGATCTCCGCGCGCTGCTTGTCGTCAAGGTCGGGGAGGCGGCCGTCGAGCCGGGCGATCTCGCCCGCGACGACATCCGCCGCCATGGTGCGCAGCGCGACCACGGTGGGGGTGATGTGCGCGGCCCGCTGCGCGGCGCCGAACGCGGCGACCTCGTCGGAGACGATGCCGCGCACCTGGTCCACGTCGGCCGCCATCGGCGCGTCCGCGGACGCGTCGGCCAGCGACTCGATGTCGACGAGGTGCGCGCCGTCGATCCGGTGGATGGCGGCGTCGATGTCGCGCGGCATCGCCAGGTCCAGCAGCGCCAGCGGGGCCTCCCGCTCGGCGAGCGCGGCGGCGACCACGAGGCCGGCGAGGACCAGGCCGGTGGCGCCGGTGCAGGAGACGACGACGTCGGCCCGGGACAGCTCGTCCTCGACGGCGGTCATCGCCACGGCGCGCGCGGTCAGGCCGTTCGCGGCACCGGGGCCGCCCGGCTCGGTCAGGATCTGGGTGAGCCGCTCGGCGCGCTCCACGGTCCGGTTGGCGACCGCGAGGTCGCCGATGCCGGCGCGTACGAGGGTGGTGGCGGCCAGCGAGGACATCGAACCGGCGCCGATCACCAGCGCCCGCTTGCCCTTGGCCCACGTCTCGACGTCCGTGCCGCCCGCGAGCTGCTCCAGGCCGAAGGTGACCAGCGACTGGCCGGCCTTGTCGATGCCGGTCTCGCTGTGGGCGCGCTTGCCGACCCGCAGGGCCTGCTGGAACAGGTCGTTCAGCAGGCGGCCGGCCGTGTGCTGCTCCTGGGCGACGGCCAGCGCGTCCTTGATCTGGCCGAGGATCTGGCCCTCGCCGACGACCATCGAGTCCAGGCCGCAGGCCACCGAGAAGAGGTGGTGGACGGCGCGGTCCTCGTAGTGGACGTACAGATAAGGGGTGAGCTCCTCCAGACCGGCGCCGCTGTGGCGGGCCAGCAGGGTGGACAGCTCGGCGACCCCGGCGTGGAACTTGTCCACGTCGGCGTAGAGCTCGATGCGGTTGCAGGTGGAGAGCACCGCGCACTCGCCGGCCGGCTCGGTCGACACCGCGTCCTGCAGCAGCTTGCCGCGCGCCTCGGGGGCGAGCGCGGCCCGCTCCAGCACGCTGACCGGCGCGCTGCGGTGGCTCAGCCCGACAACAAGGAGGCTCATGCTCGCACCTCACCCCGCGCGGTACAGCTCTCGCCGGTGCCGCGCGTTTCCCTCAGTCGCTCGTTGCGCTCGCTCATGCCGGCATCACGGCGGGCACGTCCCCGTCCGGTCCCTTGCGGTCGGCCGCGGCGGCGGCGCGCGAGACGGGGGCCGGCGGGCCACCGTCCTGCGCGGCGTCCTCGCCCGCCTTGCGCTGCTCGTGGAAGGCGAGGATCTGCAGCTCTATGGACAGGTCGACCTTCCGCACGTCCACCCCGTCCGGGACGGTCAGCACGGTCGGCGCGAAGTTCAGAATCGACGTGATCCCGGCGGCGACCAGGCGGTCGCAGACCTGCTGGGCCGCGCCCGCCGGCGTCGCGATGACGCCGATCGAGACGCCGTTGTCGTCGATGATGTGTTCCAGCTCGTCGGTGTGCTGCACCGCGATGCCGGCGACCGGCTTGCCCGCCATGGCCGGATCGGCGTCGATCAGCGCGGCCACCCGGAATCCGCGGGAGGCGAAGCCGCCGTAGTTGGCGAGCGCGGCGCCGAGGTTACCGATACCGACGATCACGACGGGCCAGTCCTGCGTCAGTCCCAGCTCGCGCGAGATCTGGTAGACGAGGTACTCCACGTCGTAGCCGACGCCGCGCGTCCCGTAGGAGCCGAGGTAGGAAAAGTCCTTGCGCAGCTTCGCGGAGTTGACCCCCGCCGCGGCCGCCAGCTCCTCGGACGAGACCGTGGGGACCGAACGCTCGGAGAGCGCGGTCAGGGCGCGCAGATACAGCGGAAGCCGGGCGACGGTGGCCTCGGGGATGCCTCGGCTTCGGGTCGCCGGTCGGTGAGTTCGGCCAGTTGCCACGGTGCTCCTGCGGGTAGAGCGGGGCTGCGGGCGGCCGTACGTCCCCCGACCGCCCCGTCCACAGCAGGCTATGTCTTTGTGAACGCGTGCACAAAGATGGTGTCCGTTTTGTCCGCCCAAAGTGACCGGGGTCACGCGGCTTTTCCCGGTGTGCGCGGAACCAACTCCCACGGCACTCCGTTCGCCCGCGCAGCCCTCATATCGCGGCAATACAGACGGGAGCACGCACCCTCACTCCTCACCGTCATGCCCCCGGAAACCTACAAATCGCCCACCGATCGTAATCGACCGGACGACGCGCCAAAACCGCCGTGAGGCCGGGCACAATGGCCTCATGGCACCTCTCTTCAGCCGCCGCACCCGCAAGAATCCGGCCGATTGCACGGTCACCCTCATCGGCAAGCCCGGCTGCCATCTGTGCGACGACGCACAGAAAGTGATCGAGACCGTGTGCGCGGAGACCGGCGCGTCCTGGGAGAAGAAGGACATCACCGAGGACGCCGAACTGCACCGCAAATACTGGGAGCAGATTCCCGTCGTTCTCGTCGACGGCGCCCAGCACGATTTCTGGCGGGTCGACCCGGCGCGTCTGCGCGCCGCCCTGGGCGCCTGACGGCCCCACCCCGCCCGCGGCCCCCGGTGCCGGCCCCCGGGACGGCCCTCCGGAGCGCCGCCGGCAATGGCCTTAACGCGCCCGTCGACGACGACGTGCTTGCCTGACATGCAGGCGTAACCGGCTGCACCGAACAAACTGGCTAGGCTAGCCGCATGGCCCACCCGTCGCCCGCCCACCGCCCCGGTAGGAGCTCCTCCGGGATGCACTTCCCCACGGGATGGTTCACCCGCCGCAAACGAGCCGCCACCGCCCGCAGCGTGCTGGCCGGCGAGGCCGCGGCCGAGGCCGCCCGCAAGACCTCCCAGGAGCTGCCCGAGGTCGAGGAGACACCGGAAGAGCCCGAGTTCCCGGTCGTCGGGGATGTCGCCGCCGCCGCCTTCTTCGACCTCGACAACACCGTCATGCAGGGCGCCGCCCTCTTCCACTTCGGCCGCGGCCTGTACAAACGGCACTTCTTCCACAAGCGCGATCTGACCCGCTTCGCCTGGCAGCAGATCTACTTCCGCCTCGCCGGCTCGGAGAACCCCGAGCACATGGCGGACGTCCGCAACAGCGCGCTGTCCATCGTCCAGGGCCACCGCGTCGCCGAACTGATGTCCATCGGCGAGGAGATCTACGACGAGTACATGGCCGAGCGCGTCTGGCCGGGCACCCGCGCCCTGGCCCAGGCCCACCTCGACGCGGGCCAGAAGGTCTGGCTGGTGACCGCGGCCCCCGTGGAGACCGCGACGATCATCGCCCGCAGGCTCGGCCTGACCGGCGCGCTGGGCACCGTCGCCGAGTCCGTCGGCGGTGTCTACACCGGCAAATTGGTGGGCGAACCGCTGCACGGCCCGGCCAAGGCCGAGGCCGTCCGAGCCCTCGCCTCCGCCGAAGGGCTCGACCTCGCGCGTTGCGCCGCCTACAGCGACTCCGCCAACGACATCCCGATGCTGTCGCTCGTGGGGCACCCCTACGCGATCAATCCGGACAGCCGGCTGCGCAAGCACGCCCGCGAACAGGGCTGGCGGCTGCGTGATTACCGAACAGGCCGCAAGGCGGTCAAGATCGGAATCCCGGCGGCGGCCGGCGTGGGCGCCCTCGCGGGCGGTGCCGCGGCCGCTGTCGCGCTGCAACGCCGCCGCCGCTGACCAGGCCTGATCACGAATCGGCGCGGCGGCCATCCTCGTCACCTACCCCCGCCGCGCCCCGGGCAGTCCGATTGCCGCGGCTCAGCCACAACACGCCCTCCAACCAGGCAGATTGCGTTCCCTTCCGATCAAAAGCTGCTCAATATTCGATACTTGATCTGCCACCAACCCGGCACGGACCGTAAGTAATCGATGATTTGAGCAACTGGGTGTAGCGCTGCCTGTACGAAGCGTTATTCTCCTCAGACGCAATCCGGAACCCACACGTCCCTACGACGAGTGAACGGTTCCGCACTGCACGTGATGGAAGCTCTGCCTCTGGGAGTCCCGTGTACCCACACGTCGGGGTTGACGCCTCGGGCCTGGCTACGCTGCGTACGACAGTCGTCGACCACCTGCGCAGTTTTGTCCCCACCGCGTACGCCGTCCCCGCATTCGCCTCAGCCGTCCCCGCCGGCCCCTGCTACGCCTTGGCCGACGGGAGTGCTGCGGTCGGCAAGGCCGCCGGCAGAACCCGCCGTTCCGGCGCCGGCACGACCACCGCCCGTCGCCCCGCCGACAGCGACAGCCGTCGCATGATGGATCTTGTCGAACGAGCCCAGGCCGGCGAGGCCGAGGCCTTCGGCCGGCTCTACGACCAGTACGCCGACACGGTCTACCGCTACATCTACTACCGCGTGGGCGGCCGTGCCACGGCCGAGGACCTCACCAGTGAGACGTTCCTGCGCGCCCTGCGCCGTATCGGCACCTTCACCTGGCAGGGCCGTGACTTCGGCGCCTGGCTGGTGACCATCGCCCGCAACCTCGTGGCCGACCACTTCAAGTCCTCCCGTTTCCGCCTGGAAGTCACCACCGGGGAGATGCTCGACGCCAACGAGGTCGAGCGCAGCCCCGAGGACTCGGTCCTCGAATCCCTTTCCAACGCCGCCCTGTTGGAGGCGGTACGCAAGCTCAACCCCCAACAACAGGAATGCGTCACGCTTCGCTTCCTGCAGGGCCTCTCGGTCGCCGAGACCGCCCGCGTCATGGGCAAGAACGAGGGGGCGATCAAGACGCTCCAATACCGTGCGGTCCGCACCCTCGCCCGACTGCTCCCCGAAGACGCCCGCTGACCCCGACAAACCATCCTTTACCGACCCCCCGCACGCCCACCTGCCCTCACGTTCCGTGACCTATCATGACCGGTCGGTCACATCATCGTGAGTGCGTAACCCGAGTGCCGCGCCGCTCGTTGTGCGGGATGCAGGCTCCATGCGGTCACGCCATGCCCGCTGCCTCTCACTCGTTCGAGTGGCCGCGGATATCGGCGTGCAACCGTCCGGTCCGTCTGGACAGTCAAAGCCAGTCCGGGGAGTCGAGCGGGATGACGAGAGGAGGTGCCGCCCGTGATCGCGAATGTCTCGGTGCACCGGCGGGCCAACGCCTTCGCCCAGGCCCTGGAGGAGCAGGTCCTTGAGGGCGCGGCGGCCGAGGACCAGGTCGACAATCCGGCGCAAACGCCGGGAGAAGCACGACTGTTGGCGGTTGCCGACGGCCTCGGGGAACTCCCGAAGCCGGAGATGGCAACCGAGGTCAAGACTGTCCAGCGCGCCCAACTCGTCGCCGCGATGGAGGCCGCCTTCGCCGAAGGCGCTCCGTCCGACGACACCAGGGTGCCCGAGCAGCGCAGTTCCAAGGGGGCGCACCGCGCGGCCCCGTCGATCGGCCGGCTGCGCCCGCGCTCCCGCCTCTCCAAGGGGCTGGCCGCGGGCGGACTGACGGTCGGCGTCGCCGCCGGAGCCTTCGGCGGCGTCGCGGCGGCCAGTTCGGACGCCCTACCGGGCGATTCGCTCTACGGCCTCAAACGCGGAATGGAGGACCTCAAACTCGGCATGACCGAGGAGGAGTCCGACCGCGGACAGCTCTACCTCGACCAGGCGTCGACACGCATGATGGAGGCCCGGCGCCTGATGGAGCGCGGACGGGTCGCCGACCTCGACCACGAGTCCATCGGCGAGGTCCGCAAGGCACTCTCCGGGGTCCGGCACGACGCCGGGGAGGGACATCGCCTGCTGCACGCCGCCTACGAGCGCGACGGCTCGCTCGGCCCCATCCAGGCGCTGAACTCCTTCACCAAGTCGCATCGCGACAGTTGGTCGCGGCTGCGCGACCGGCTCCCGGTTCAGCTCACGGATGTCCGCGATCAGGTCAGCTCGGTCTTCGACGCCATAGACGAAGAGGTCGGACCGCTGCGCTCGTTGCTGCCGGCCACCCCGGGCGGCAAGCATCCGCACAAGGAGGCGCCCGGCACCTCGGGCACCGGATCGGACCACAGCGACCGGCCGGCTCCTTCGGGCAGCAAATCCGCCTCCGGCAAGCACGGCAGCGGTGGCCACGCTCCGCGCCCGTCGGCCTCACCGTCCGAGGACGACGGCCTGCTCGGCGGCAACACCGGCGGCCTGCTGGGCCGGCCGTCCAAGGGCGGCAGCCCCAGCCCCGACGGCAACGGCAAGGACGCGCCCGACGCGCCCGATGTCACCCTCCCGCCGCTGATCCCAGGGCTCCTTCCCGGCCTGGGCATCGACGGCGAGGACCTCCCGAAGTAAGAGGTCCGCCCCGGCGGGTCCGCGCGGAGCGGGCCCCGGCAAGTCCCCGAGCCGGCGCTCGGTGTTCTTCGACTTCCTAGAAGAACACCGAGCGTCGCTGCACGAGCAGCTTGTACAGCGTGTGCTGAATCGTTTCGCGCACCTGATCGGTCAGGTTGAACATCAGCATCGGATCGTCGGCCGCCTCCGGCGGATAGCCGTCCGTCGGAATCGGCTCACCGAACTGGATCGTCCACTTCGTCGGCAGCGGCACGCCCCCGAGCGGGCCCAGCCACGGGAACGTCGGCGTGATCGGGAAGTACGGCAGCCCGAGCACCCGCGCCAGGGTCTTGGCGTTGCCGATCATGGGATAGATCTCCTCCGCACCCACGATCGAGCACGGCACGATCGGCACACCTGCGGTCAGCGCCGTCGAGACGAAGCCGCCCCGCCCGAAGCGCTGGAGCTTGTAGCGGTCCGCGAAGGGCTTCCCGATGCCCTTGAAGCCCTCCGGCATCACCCCGACGATCTCACCGCGCTCCAGGAGCCGCTGCGCGTCCTCCGCGCAGGCGAGGGTGTGCCCTGCCTTGCGGGCCAGCTCGTTTATCACCGGCAGCACGAACACCAGGTCGGCGGCCAGGAGACGGAGGTGGCGCCGGGCCGGGTGGTTGTCGTGCACGGCGACCTGCAGCATCAGCCCGTCCAGCGGCAGCGTCCCGGAGTGGTTGGCGACGACGAGCGCCCCGCCCTCGGACGGGATGTTCTCGATGCCCTTCACCTCGACCCGGAAGTACTTGTCGGCCAGCGGCCGCAGCACCGACATCAGCACCTGGTCGGTGAGTTCCTCGTCGTAGCCGAAGTCGTCGACCTCGTAGTCGCCCGTGATCCGCCGGCGCAGGAAGTTCAGCCCGCCCGCGATCCGCTCGTCCAGCGTCCGCGCGACGGCGGGCCGCTCGGGCGGCACCGGCCCCTCGGGACCGGACCGCGCCTCCGGCACGGGCACCAGGCCCGCCTTACGCCCCTCGCGCACGGCTCGCCTGGCCTTTCTGCGCGCCCGAGGCTCCTCGCCGAAAGGAATGACCTTGGCGTCCGCCATGGTGGGTGAACTCCTCACTGGGTCGGGCCGCCGCGTGCGGGCAGCACGCCGGCGAGCCGGTCGACGGTGCGGGCGAGGGACTCGGGCGGCACCAGCCCGGGTCCGCGGCTGCGGGCGAATTCCGCGAAGGTCTCCGCCGTCGTGTACTGCGGGTGGAACCCCAGTGTCTCGCGCATCTGCGTCGTCTGGACGACTCTGCCGTGCGTCAGCATCCGGATCTGTTCCGGGGAGAAGTCGGTGATACCGACGGAGCGCAGCGCCGTACCGGCCCACGTCACCGTCGGCAGGAACAGCGGCAGCGTGGGCCGCCCGAGACGCCGTGAGGTCTGCGAGAGCAGCAGGACGCCCGCTCCGGCGATGTTGAACGTGCCGCTGTTGAGCGTGCCACGAAGCGGCTCGGAGGCCGCGATGCGCAGCACCTCGATGGCGTCGTCCTCGTGCAGGAACTGCAGCCGCGGGTCGTAGCCGAAAACCGTGGGCAGGACCGGCAGCGAGAAGTACTCGGCGAGCGGGGAGTCCGCCGACGGCCCAAGGATGTTGGCGAAGCGCAGCACGCACACCGCCACATCGGGCCGGCGCCGCGCGAAGCCCCGTACGTACCCCTCGACCTCCACGGCGTCCTTGGCGAAGCCGCCGCTCGGCAGCGACTTGGGCGGTGTGGTCTCGGTGAACACCGCCGGGTCGCGGGGCGCGGAGCCGTAGACGCTGGTGGTGGACTTGATGACCAGCCGCCGCACGTTCGGGGCCTTCTGGCAGGCTCCGAGGAGCTGCATGGTCCCGATGACATTGGTCTCTTTCACCGAGGCACGGCCACCACGGCTGCCCAGCGGCGTGCCGTTGATGTCCATGTGCACCACGGTGTCGACGCCCGTCTCGGCCAGGACTCTCGCGATCGCCGGATGCCGGATGTCGGCCTTGAGGAATTCGGCGCCGCCCAGATGGTGCTCCGGTGCCACGGCATCGACCCCGATCACCCGGTCGACGTCGGGATCACGCTGGATGCGGCGTACGAACCGGCCGCCCAACTGCCGCGCGACTCCCGTGACGAGCACGACCTTGCCCAAGATCAGCCCTTCCTTCGCCCCTCGACGTCCGCCTGAGCCGAGTTGTACGCGCCACGCTATCGGGTCGGTGTTGCGCTGTGATGACCCCACGATGCCGTCCACCACATTTCCCGCCCCGAGCACCGCCCGTACGGCCCACACAGCACCGCAGCCCCCCACCACAGGTGTGTGGTGGGGGGCTGCGAATTCGCGATCAGCGTCGCTTACTTCTTGTTACGACGCTGAACACGGGTGCGCTTGAGCAGCTTGCGGTGCTTCTTCTTGGCCATCCGCTTGCGCCGCTTCTTGATAACAGAGCCCACGACTACCCTCGCTAACTTCGAATCACTCGGTGCGGGGCGTCCGAGCCCACACTACCTACATCGGGCCAGCCTACCCGGCGCCGGGCGTACGGCGTAATCCGAGGGTCCGAGGGGGCCCCTCAGGCCGATTCCACCCCCACATAGGACTCACGGAGGTAGTCGTGCACCGCCTGCTCCGGAACCCGGAAGGACCTGCCCACCCGGATCGCCGGCAGATGACCGCTGTGCACCAAGCGGTACACGGTCATCTTCGACACTCGCATCACCGTGGCGACTTCCGCCACTGTCAGAAACACGACCTCGTTCAGAGGCCTCTGGTCTGCGGCCATGACACACCTGCACCTTCCGCACAAGACGGGCACCGGCTTCCCCTCCGGTGACTCTTCGTCGCTATGCGCTCACTCCCCAATTTAGGGGCGGGTGATGCGAGTGGGGAAGAGGAGCAGCGAAGCGCGCCTACTGTGACAGACACGCCCGATTGAGTACATAGCGCGTCAAGGGCCGGTAGTGCGCGGACCGCACGGCGTCATCGAGCGGCACCACCGCGGACACCCGCCCCTCGGCCTGCCCGACGAACAGCGCGGGATCGTCGGTGTCCGCCAGTCCGATCGCCTCGATGCCCAGTTGACCTGCTCCGCAGACCCATCCGTGATCCCCGATCACCAGCCCCGGCAGCTGCCCCCCGGCATCCGCCGCGGCCGCGAGAGCGGTACGCACCGGCAACGGGGAATGGGTGTGCACGCCCCCCTCACCAGGTGCGCCCCGCACGCCGGTCTCGCGCATCAGCGCGACTCCCCGTACGTATGAGAGGGCGTGCGTACGTACGCCGAACCGGGTCGCTATGTCGACACGGCAGCCATACGCGGGGGTGAGTACGGGACAGCCTGCCGCCGAGAGGGCGTCTGCGAGGGCGGCGTAGAACTCCAGCAGACGGTGCGGATGCCCCGTGCCGATCAGCACCGGCGTCCGCCTGCCCGCCGCCTCACCGATCCGGTCGGCGAAGCCGTCCAACCCCGCGATCGTCCGATCGGGATCGATCATGTCGGGGCCGGAAGTGTGCGCGGGATCGACCGAAACACCGCACTTCTGCCCCATCAGTCGCAGTACTTCCGCAACCGGCCAGTCCCCCACGGGATCCAGCCCGAGCAGCACCCGCGGGTCACGCGCCGAGAAGAGCCGGTACCGGCTCAGGCTCTTCTCGCGCAGGGTCGCGATCGTGCCCGCGAGCCGCGCCTCGATGAGGTGCGCGCGCAGCGCCCCGGTGCCCAACACATCGCTCATGCTGGTCCGTTGGTCGGCTACCGGATGCCCTAACCGGCGGGTAGTCACACATCCGAGCGCACGCGGACGCGTACCCGGCCCGCCCATGCCGCCCACGCGCTACGGGCAGGGCCCGCTCTCCTCCTTGTGAACGGCCGGCACCCGGCCGTCCCTCCGGCGGCAGCCCTCAGGGCAGCAGCCCGTGCGAAGGGAACACCGCCCGGCGGGTCGCCAGCACCGCCTGGTCCAGGCGGTCCGCCGGGTCGTATCCACCGTCGGCGAAGTCCCGCCACTGCGGCGTACGCCCGTCCGTCATCCGCAGCTGCCCCAACTGACGGGTCCTGCGGAACACTTCGTGCCGCCACGACTCCGGCACCATCGAGGTCGGCTCGATCGGCCGGCCCGCCGCGATCGCCGTCAGATGCGTCCAGCTGCGCGGCACCACGTCCACCACCTCGTAGCCGCCGCCCCCCAGGGCGACCCAGCGGCCGTCCGCGTGCTTGTGCGCCAGGTCGTGGCAGGACTCCGCCACCGACCGCTGTGCGTCGAGGCTCACCGCCAGATGTGCCAGCGGATCCTCGAAGTGGGTGTCCGCGCCGTGCTGCGTCACCAGCACCTGCGGGCGGAACGCGCCCAGCAGCTCCGGCACCACCGCGTGAAAGGCCCGCAGCCAGCCCTCGTCCCCGGTTCCGGCCGGCAGCGCCACATTGACCGCGCTGCCCTCCGCGCCCTCGCCACCGGTCTCCTCCGGCCAGCCGGTCTGCGGGAAGAGCGTCCGCGGATGCTCGTGCAGCGAGATCGTCAGGACCCGCGGGTCGTCCCAGAACGCCGCCTGAACGCCGTCGCCGTGGTGCACGTCCACATCCACGTAGGCGACGCGCTCGACGCCCAGCTCCAGCAGCCGGGCGATCGCCAGCGCGGCGTCGTTGTAGATGCAGAAGCCGGCCGCGCCGCCCGGCATGGCGTGGTGCAGCCCACCACTGAAGTTCACCGCGTGCAGCGCGTCACCGCGCCAGACCGCCTCGGCCGCCCCCACGGACTGCCCGGCGATCAGCGCCGACGCCTCGTGCATACCGGCGAAGGCCGGATCGTCCTCGGTGCCCAAGCCGTACGCGGTATCCGCGACGGACGGGTCGGCCGAGGCGGCCCGGACCGCCGCGATGTAGTCCTCCCGGTGCACCAGCCGCAGGGTGGACTGCCCGGCGGGCTTGGCGGCAACCACCTCCAGAGGCCCTCGGTCGAGCTCGTACGCCTCCACCAGGCGCATGGTCAGCGCGAGCCGGACCGGGTCCATGGGGTGCCCGGGCCCGAAGTTATAGCTCGTTACTGCCTCGTCCCACATCAGCTGTGCACGGCCGCTCATGCCTGTCACCGTATCGGGCCTGTTGAGAACCGAACGAACGGGCATACACGAGCGTCACCAGCACGAGAGCCATCGGGACGAGCATGGCCCCGCGATAGCTCCAGGCATCGCCCAGAGCCCCCACCAAAGGAGAACCGACCAGAAAACCGACATAGTTGAAGATGTTCAGCCTGGCGACTGCCGTATCCGAAGCCCCCGGGAACAGCCGCCCCGCCGCCGCGAACGTCTGCGGCACAATCACACAGAGCCCCAGGCCCAACAGTGTGAATCCCGCCATGCCGGCCCACGCCCCCGGCGCGCCCGCCACCACCGCGAACCCGGCCGCGGCCACCACGGCCCCGGTCCGCACCACCGCGGCCGCCCCGAACCGCCGCACCCCCAGGTCGCCGACCGCGCGTCCCAGCAGGGTGGTGACCATGTAGACGTTGTACGGGACGGTGGCGAGCTGCTCGGAGCCGCCCAGCACGTCCTGCAGATACTTCGCGCTCCAGTTGGAGACCGTCGAATCCCCGATGTACGCGAACGCCATCACCATGCACAGCGGCCACAGCAACCTCATCGCGACCGGCCCGCCGGACGACGCGGCACCGGACGCCGGAGGGACATCCGTCCCCGGATCGGGTCCGGCACCCTCCCGGTCCACGAACCACCGGCCCACGACCAGCGCGAGCGGCACCAGAACGGCCACCACCGGCCCGTAGAGGACCGCGAGCGACAGCTGCCAGTACGCCCCGGCCCAGGCCAGCGAGGCCCCCACGATGCCGCCCAGGCTGTACGCGGCGTGGAAGCCCAGCATGATGCTCCGCCCGTACGCCCGCTGCAGGCTCACCCCGAGCATGTTCATCGAGGCGTCCAACGCCCCCACGGACAGCCCGAACACCGCCAGCGCCACCGCGACCTGCCCCATCGAGCCGACGGACCCGGCGGCCAGCAGCGCCAGACACACCACGGGCTGCGCGCTCCGCAGCACCACACTCGGCCGGACCCGCTTCACCAGGTGCTCGGTGGCGACACTGCCGACCCCGGCCAGCACCGGCACAGCCGCCAGGAACGCCGGCAACAACCCGTCCGAGATGCCGTAGCGGTCCTGGATCGCAGGTATTCGGGTCACGAGGAGGGCGAAGACCGCCCCCTGGATGAAAAAGCTCAGAGCGAGCGAGATCCGGCCGTGCCGCAGCTGCGCTCCTGGTACCCGAGGGGCCGTCATGGCCGCTCAGCCTAGAACTCCCCGCTACCGCTGGGTAGATGGATCACTTCACCAATTCCGACTGACGCACGACGGGTGAGCCGACGGTCGTCCGAGGCGGTCGCCCGCGCGGCTACGCCAGCAGGTGCGGCAGTTCCGCCATGTCGGAGAACAGCGCGGTGGCTCCGGCGAGCTTCGCCCCTGACGTCATCGCCGTGAAACCGTAGACGTCCATTCCCGCCGCGACGGCCGCCTGCACCCCCAACGGGCTGTCCTCGACGACCGCACACCGCTCGGGCGGCACACCCATCTGCCGCGCGGCGTAAAGGAAGAGGTCCGGCTCCGGCTTGCCCCGCCCGACATCCTGCGACGAGAAGATCCGCTCGTCCCCGAACCGCGCGAACAGCCCCGTCTTGTGCAGGGCCACCCGGATGCGCTCGTGACTCCCCGACGAGCCGACGCAGTAAGGCACCCCGTCCGCCGCGAGCTTCTCCAGGACCTCGCTGACACCCGGTACCGGCTCCAGGTGGAGGCGGAATTCCTCGAACACCCGCGAATGGAAGATCTCGTCGAAGTCCGCCGGCAGCCGCCGGCCCGACCGTTCGAGGACGATCTCGTGGATGCGGTGCATGGCGGAGCCCATGTAGTCGCGCAACGAGTCCTCGTAGGTGGTGGGGTGGCCCACTTCGGTGAGGTACGCGGCGAGAGTCCGGTTGGAAAGGGGCTCGCTGTCCACGAGCACGCCGTCGTTGTCGAATATGACCAGGTCGTAGCGCATACCCCGAGGGTAGCGAGCGTGCTGGAAACGCGTGTAAGCCCCGCAGGAACCGAAGTTCCCACGGGGCTTACACACAAAGATTGTTCGGCGGCGTCCTACTCTCCCACAGGGTCCCCCCTGCAGTACCATCGGCGCTGAAAGGCTTAGCTTCCGGGTTCGAAATGTAACCGGGCGTTTCCCTAACGCAATGACCACCGAAACACTATGAAGTTAACCAACCCGGCAAAAACACAGGTCGTTACTTCAGAACCTACACAGTGGACGCGAGCAACTGAGGACAAGCCCTCGGCCTATTAGTACCAGTCAACTCCAACCGTTACCGGTCTTCCATATCTGGCCTATCAACCCAGTCGTCTACTGGGAGCCTTAACCCCTCAAAGGGGGTGGGAGTACTCATCTCGAAGCAGGCTTCCCGCTTAGATGCTTTCAGCGGTTATCCTTTCCGAACGTAGCCAACCAGCCATGCCCTTGGCAGGACAACTGGCACACCAGAGGTTCGTCCGTCCCGGTCCTCTCGTACTAGGGACAGCCCTTCTCAATACTCCTACGCGCACAGCGGATAGGGACCGAACTGTCTCACGACGTTCTAAACCCAGCTCGCGTACCGCTTTAATGGGCGAACAGCCCAACCCTTGGGACCGACTCCAGCCCCAGGATGCGACGAGCCGACATCGAGGTGCCAAACCATCCCGTCGATATGGACTCTTGGGGAA
The DNA here is from genome assembly GCF_045782725.1 of Streptomyces sp. Pv4-95. Taxonomy (NCBI): domain Bacteria; kingdom Bacillati; phylum Actinomycetota; class Actinomycetes; order Kitasatosporales; family Streptomycetaceae; genus Streptomyces; species Streptomyces sp. Pv4-95. The sequence continues at coordinate 4,437,849 of NZ_CP127172.1, read as the reverse complement.
GATCAGCCTGTTATCCCCGGGGTACCTTTTATCCGTTGAGCGACGGCGCTTCCACAAGCCACCGCCGGATCACTAGTCCCTACTTTCGTACCTGCTCGACCCGTCAGTCTCACAGTCAAGCTCCCTTGTGCACTTACACTCAACACCTGATTGCCAACCAGGCTGAGGGAACCTTTGGGCGCCTCCGTTACTCTTTAGGAGGCAACCGCCCCAGTTAAACTACCCACCAGACACTGTCCCTGATCCGGATCACGGACCCAGGTTAGACATCCAGCACGACCAGAGTGGTATTTCAACAATGACTCCACAACCACTGGCGTGGCTGCTTCAAAGTCTCCCACCTATCCTACACAAGCCGAACCGAACACCAATATCAAGCTATAGTAAAGGTCCCGGGGTCTTTCCGTCCTGCTGCGCGAAACGAGCATCTTTACTCGTAGTGCAATTTCACCGGGCCTATGGTTGAGACAGTCGAGAAGTCGTTACGCCATTCGTGCAGGTCGGAACTTACCCGACAAGGAATTTCGCTACCTTAGGATGGTTATAGTTACCACCGCCGTTTACTGGCGCTTAAGTTCTCAGCTTCGCCACACCGAAATGTGACTAACCGGTCCCCTTAACGTTCCAGCACCGGGCAGGCGTCAGTCCGTATACATCGCCTTACGGCTTCGCACGGACCTGTGTTTTTAGTAAACAGTCGCTTCTCGCTGGTCTCTGCGGCCACCCCCAGCTCACCGAGTAAATCGGATCACCAGAAATGGCCCCCCTTCTCCCGAAGTTACGGGGGCATTTTGCCGAGTTCCTTAACCATAGTTCACCCGAACGCCTCGGTATTCTCTACCTGACCACCTGAGTCGGTTTAGGGTACGGGCCGCCATGAAACTCGCTAGAGGCTTTTCTCGACAGCATAGGATCATCCACTTCGCCACAATCGGCTCGGCATCAGGTCTCAGCCTTAACGTGTGACGGATTTACCTACCACACGGCCTACACCCTTACCCCGGGACAACCACCGCCCGGGCTGGACTACCTTCCTGCGTCACCCCATCACTCACCTACTACAAGTCTGGTTCGTCGGCTCCACCACGTCCCTTTGTCCGAAGACTCCAGGCCGGCTTCACGGACTTAGCATCGCCTGATTCAATGTTTGGCGCTTCAAAGCGGGTACCGGAATATCAACCGGTTGTCCATCGACTACGCCTGTCGGCCTCGCCTTAGGTCCCGACTTACCCTGGGCAGATCAGCTTGACCCAGGAACCCTTAGTCAATCGGCGCACACGTTTCCCACGTGTGTATCGCTACTCATGCCTGCATTCTCACTCGTGAACCGTCCACAACTCGTTTCCACGGCTGCTTCACCCGGCACACGACGCTCCCCTACCCATCACAGTCCCCGTTGGGGGTATGTACTGCAATGACACGACTTCGGCGGTGTGCTTGAGCCCCGCTACATTGTCGGCGCGGAATCACTTGACCAGTGAGCTATTACGCACTCTTTCAAGGATGGCTGCTTCTAAGCCAACCTCCTGGTTGTCTCTGCGACTCCACATCCTTTCCCACTTAGCACACGCTTAGGGGCCTTAGTCGATGCTCTGGGCTGTTTCCCTCTCGACCATGGAGCTTATCCCCCACAGTCTCACTGCCGCGCTCTCACTTACCGGCATTCGGAGTTTGGCTAAGGTCAGTAACCCGGTAGGGCCCATCGCCTATCCAGTGCTCTACCTCCGGCAAGAAACACACGACGCTGCACCTAAATGCATTTCGGGGAGAACCAGCTATCACGGAGTTTGATTGGCCTTTCACCCCTAACCACAGGTCATCCCCCAGGTTTTCAACCCTGGTGGGTTCGGTCCTCCACGAAGTCTTACCTCCGCTTCAACCTGCCCATGGCTAGATCACTCCGCTTCGGGTCTTGGGCACGCTACTCAACGCCCTATTCGGACTCGCTTTCGCTACGGCTTCCCCACACGGGTTAACCTCGCAACATACCGCAAACTCGCAGGCTCATTCTTCAAAAGGCACGCAGTCACGACTGCATGTGCAAGCACATACAGCGACGCTCCCACGGCTTGTAGGCACACGGTTTCAGGTACTATTTCACTCCGCTCCCGCGGTACTTTTCACCATTCCCTCACGGTACTATCCGCTATCGGTCACCAGGGAATATTTAGGCTTAACGGGTGGTCCCGCCAGATTCACACGGGATTTCTCGGGCCCCGTGCTACTTGGGTGGTTCTCAAGCAAGCCGTTGATGTTTCAGCTACGGGGGTCTTACCCTCTACGCCGGGCCTTTCGCATGCCCTTCGCCTACACCAACGGTTTCTGACTTGCCTCATCGCCGGCAGACGATGAAAGAGAACTCCCACAACCCCAACCACGCAACCCCTGCCGGGTATCACACGTGACTGGTTTGGCCTCATCCGGTTTCGCTCGCCACTACTCCCGGAATCACGGTTGTTTTCTCTTCCTGCGGGTACTGAGATGTTTCACTTCCCCGCGTTCCCTCCACACTGCCTATGTGTTCAGCAGCGGGTGACAGCCCATGACGACTGCCGGGTTTCCCCATTCGGACACCCCCGGATCAAAGCTTGGTTGACAGCTCCCCGGGGCCTATCGTGGCCTCCCACGTCCTTCATCGGTTCCTGGTGCCAAGGCATCCACCGTGCGCCCTTAAAAACTTGGCCACAGATGCTCGCGTCCACTGTGCAGTTCTCAAGCAACGACCAGCCACCCATCACCCCGCCACACAAGGCGAGTTCACTGGGGCCGGCATCACGAAGGTCCAGACTCGAAAGTCCGTACCCTCAGATACCCAACAGCGTGCCCGGCCCACCCGATCCATCCTCACGTTCCACGCCGAAGCAGTACTAATGACAACCAACCGAATGTGCCGAATAGTCAACGTTCCACCCATGAGCAACCACCGTCGAACATTTGCCGACGAAGTGGCCTCTGACCAACCGAAGTCGGTAAGAAATGCTCCTTAGAAAGGAGGTGATCCAGCCGCACCTTCCGGTACGGCTACCTTGTTACGACTTCGTCCCAATCGCCAGTCCCACCTTCGACGATTCCCTCCCACAAGGGGTTGGGCCACCGGCTTCGGGTGTTACCGACTTTCGTGACGTGACGGGCGGTGTGTACAAGGCCCGGGAACGTATTCACCGCAGCAATGCTGATCTGCGATTACTAGCAACTCCGACTTCATGGGGTCGAGTTGCAGACCCCAATCCGAACTGAGACCGGCTTTTTGAGATTCGCTCCACCTCGCGGTATCGCAGCTCATTGTACCGGCCATTGTAGCACGTGTGCAGCCCAAGACATAAGGGGCATGATGACTTGACGTCGTCCCCACCTTCCTCCGAGTTGACCCCGGCAGTCTCCTGTGAGTCCCCATCACCCCGAAGGGCATGCTGGCAACACAGAACAAGGGTTGCGCTCGTTGCGGGACTTAACCCAACATCTCACGACACGAGCTGACGACAGCCATGCACCACCTGTACACCGACCACAAGGGGGCGCCTGTCTCCAGGCGTTTCCGGTGTATGTCAAGCCTTGGTAAGGTTCTTCGCGTTGCGTCGAATTAAGCCACATGCTCCGCTGCTTGTGCGGGCCCCCGTCAATTCCTTTGAGTTTTAGCCTTGCGGCCGTACTCCCCAGGCGGGGAACTTAATGCGTTAGCTGCGGCACGGACGACGTGGAATGTCGCCCACACCTAGTTCCCAACGTTTACGGCGTGGACTACCAGGGTATCTAATCCTGTTCGCTCCCCACGCTTTCGCTCCTCAGCGTCAGTATCGGCCCAGAGATCCGCCTTCGCCACCGGTGTTCCTCCTGATATCTGCGCATTTCACCGCTACACCAGGAATTCCGATCTCCCCTACCGAACTCTAGCCTGCCCGTATCGAATGCAGACCCGGGGTTAAGCCCCGGGCTTTCACATCCGACGTGACAAGCCGCCTACGAGCTCTTTACGCCCAATAATTCCGGACAACGCTTGCGCCCTACGTATTACCGCGGCTGCTGGCACGTAGTTAGCCGGCGCTTCTTCTGCAGGTACCGTCACTTTCGCTTCTTCCCTGCTGAAAGAGGTTTACAACCCGAAGGCCGTCATCCCTCACGCGGCGTCGCTGCATCAGGCTTTCGCCCATTGTGCAATATTCCCCACTGCTGCCTCCCGTAGGAGTCTGGGCCGTGTCTCAGTCCCAGTGTGGCCGGTCGCCCTCTCAGGCCGGCTACCCGTCGTCGCCTTGGTAGGCCATCACCCCACCAACAAGCTGATAGGCCGCGGGCTCATCCTTCACCGCCGGAGCTTTCCACCACCAGACCATGCGGTCGGTAGTCGTATCCGGTATTAGACCCCGTTTCCAGGGCTTGTCCCAGAGTGAAGGGCAGATTGCCCACGTGTTACTCACCCGTTCGCCACTAATCCCCTCCCGAAGGAGGTTCATCGTTCGACTTGCATGTGTTAAGCACGCCGCCAGCGTTCGTCCTGAGCCAGGATCAAACTCTCCGTGAATGTTTGCCGGTAATCCGGCGAAACACACACGAGAGCGGAACGAGCGGACGGAATAAGTCTGCTCGTTCACAGCGTCCTCGCTGTGTGTGCCATCCACGTCACGTGGACGGGATGGACTTTTCAAAGGAACCTCATCCACCGAGGTGGACGGGGTATCAACATATCTGGCGTTGACTTTTGGCACGCTGTTGAGTTCTCAAGGAACGGACGCTTCCTTTGTGCCTGTTTCACCAGGCTCTCCGGGCGCTTCCCTTCGGTCTTGCGTTTCCGACTCTATCAGATCCTCGCGGTCCTGATTTTCGCCGGTGCGATTCGGCCTTTCGGCCTCTTCGCGATTCCAACCTTACCAGATCCGTTTCCGTCTCCGGCCCCCTGTTGGAGCGGGGTTGGCCTTCTTGCTTTCGCTTTCCGACTCTATCAGATCCAGTCCGTTCCGTTTCCGGTCCGAATTTGTTTCCGATTCCCCGTCGGAGGGGGTTGTTCGCGCCTTTCGGCGTGATCACTACTTTAGCGGAATTCCTCGGTGACTCATAATCGAGTCATGGTCCGAATTTCGGCATGCCGAAATGCTTCCCGGTGAGGAGGCCGTGCAGTAGTGGTGTGCCGCTGAAGCGGCGGGATGGCCGCCGCAGAACCGTTCCGGCTCTGTGGCAACTCGGAGAACACTACGGATCGGGCAGACCCGTGTCAACTTGGGTCAGTCGAGGTCGTTGAGGCGGCCATCGGCGTCCGGCTGGGCATCCTCCACGCGGCGCAGCAGGCGGGTCAACACGCCGCCCAGGAGCTGGCGTTCGTCGCCGGAGAGGTCCTGGAGGAGGTCTTCCTCGAAGACGGAGGCCAGGCGCATCGCGGCGAGCCACTTCTCGCGGCCCTCGTCCGTCAGCTCGACGATGACGCGGACGCGGTTGTTCTCGTCGCGGTCGCGGGTGACCAGACCTTCGCTCGCCATGCGGTCGATGCGGTGGGTCATGGCGGCCGGCGTGAGGCCGAGGCGCTTGGCGAGTTCGCCGGGGCCCAGTTGATAGGGGGCTCCGGAGACGACGAGCGCCTTGAGCACCTCCCATTCGGCATTGCTCAGGCCGAGGGTTGCCGTCTGCCGCCCGTAGGCGACGTTCATGCGGCGGTTGAGGCGCTGAAGTGCGGAGACGACCTGTTCCACCTGGGGGTCGAGGTCCTGGAACTCGCGCTGGTAGGCCGCGATCTGTTCCTCAAGGCTCGGCTCGGTCGCGTCGGCGGCCGCATCGGAGGGCTCAGGCATGCGGCGCAGTATGGCACGTAACTCATTGGCGTTGAAGTCCTTCGCCATGTACTCTTTAGCTTCGAACTTTAGCTTCGAAGTCTTCAGCTTCTGACTGTTCGGGTCCGCCCGTTCCGCTCGCCGGTCCGCCTGCGCGGCCCGGCCGCTCGGTCGTCCTGGGCTTCCTGGCCGGTTCTTCTTCCGTCCTTACGACATGACCTAGGTAGGTGAGTGTGACCACGGCGATGGGCGCCGCGCTGCGCCGGATCCAGTTGGGGAACGCCCTGAGCGCGTTCGGCAACGGCTTCACGGTTCCGTATCTGTACGTCTATGTGGCGAAGGTCCGGGATCTCGGTGCGAGTACGGCCGGTGTGGTGCTGGCGATGCTGGCGGTGGCTGCGCTGGTCGTCCTGCCGCTGACCGGTCGGGTCATCGACCGGCGGGGCCCCCTCCCGGTGGCCGTCGCCGGTACGGTCTCGGCCGCCGTCGGTGCGCTCGGTCTCGGACTGTCCGCGACCGAGCCGCTGGTCATCGCGTCCGCCATCGCGCTCGGAGCGGGGATCGCGGTGATCCAGCCGGCGCTCGCCACGTTGATCGTGTGGTGCTCGACGACGGTGACCAGGTCGCGGGCGTTCGCCACCCAGTTCTTCCTGAACAACCTGGGGCTGGGCGTCGGCGGGCTGGTCGGCGGGCTGCTCGTCGACGAGTCGCATGCGGAGAGCTTCGTGCGGCTGTTCGCCATCGAGGCCGTGATGTTCCTGGTTCTGGGAGTGGCGATCGCTTCCGTACGGCTGCCGCGTACGCCCAAGGTCGAGGGCACGGTGCCGACGGAGGAGCGTGCCGAGGGCGCCTGGCGGGTCATGTTCGCCGACCGGCGGATGGTGTGGCTGTGCGTGCTGGGCTTTGTGCTGTTCTTCGCCTGCTACGGCCAGTTCGAGTCGGGCCTCGCCGCCTACGCCACCGAGGTCACCCGGATCGCGCCGGCGACGCTGGGCATCGCTCTCGCGGCGAACACCGCGGCCATTGTGGCGGCGCAGTTCGTGGTGCTGAAGCTCGTCGAGCGGCGGCGACGCAGCCGGGTCATCGCGCTGGTCGGGGCGATATGGACGGTGGCCTGGCTGGCGGCCGGTCTGTCCGGGCTGGTGCACGGCGCGCAGGCCGTGGCGACGACGCTGCTGATCTCCACGTACGCGCTGTTCGGTGTGGGCGAGTCGATGCTGTCGCCGACGGTCTCGCCCCTGGTGGCGGATCTGGCGCCGGCCTCGCTGATCGGGCAGTACAACTCCGCGTTCGCGCTGGTCAAGCAGCTGGCGCTGGCGGTCGGCCCGGCTGTGGGCGCGCTGATGGTGGGCCATGGGATGTCCGTGGCGTACATCGGGATGCTGGTGTGCTGCGCGCTGGGGATCACGGCCCTGGCGCTGCGGCTGGGGCGGATGCTCGGCCCCGAGCAGGACAACCCGCACCGGTCGGCCCCGGTCGTGCCCGCCGCGCGGGTCTCACCGGCCGAGCCGGTGGAGCAGTCGGAGCCGGTGGGCGCCGCGGTCTGACGGCAGGGGCGACCGCTTCTGTCGCCGGCCGCCGTCCTCCTGCGTCCCTGCTCTTGCCCGTCCCTCGATTCAGGTCACCGGTCCCGCGGTCTTTCGGCCGCGGGACCAGTGCTTTGTGGTCGTGTGTTTTGTGATCACGGGAAACGGGGCCGAATTTCTTCGCCGCCCGCCCTAGGGGCGCGGCAGGGCGAATTCGCACCAGACGGCCTTGCCGCCGCCCGGGGTGCGGCGCGAGCCCCAGGAGGAGGCGATGGTCGCGACGATGGAGATGCCGCGGCCCGCTTCGTCGACCGGTTCGGCGCGGCGGCGGCGCGGGAGGTGGTCGTCGCCGTCGGTGACCTCGACGATCAGGCGGCGGTCCGTGCGGCGCAGCCGCAGGCGCATCGGCGGGGTGCCGTGCTGCAGGGAATTGGCGACCAGTTCGCTGGCCGCGAGCACGCCGAGGTCGTGCAGCTCGGGGGAGAACCGCCAGGAGGCGAGGACGCCGGAGGCGAAGGCGCGGGCACGCGGGGCCGCTTCGATGCCGCCGAGGAGTTCCAGGGCGGCGTTGTGGAACAGCTCGGCGTCGTGGCCGGTGCGCGCCGGGTGCTGGAGGACGAGGATCGCGACGTCGTCGTCATGGGTGGCAGTGATGCCGAGGGAGCGCAGCAGCCGGTCGCAGACGATGTCGGGTGCTCCGGTGGCGCCGGCGAAGGCGCGCTCCAGGGCCTCGACGCCGTCGTCGATGTCCTTGTCACGGCGCTCGACCAGACCGTCCGTATAGAGGACGGCGCTGCAGCCGGGGCCGAGCGGGACCGAACCGGAGGTGTGCAGCCAGCCGCCGGTGCCCAGGGGCGGGCCGGTCGGCTCGGCGGCGCGGCGGACCGCGCCGTCCGGGTCGCGGACGAGGATGGGCAGATGGCCGGCCGAGGCGTAGACCAGGCGGCCTTCGTTCGGGTCGTGGACGGCGTAGACGCAGGTGGCGATCTGGCTGGCGTCGATCTCGGCGGCGAGGCCGTCGAGGAGTTGCAGCACCTCGTGGGGCGGCAGGTCCAGGCGGGCGTAGGCGCGTACGGCGGTGCGCAGCTGGCCCATGACGGCGGCGGCGCGCACCCCGCGGCCCATGACGTCGCCGATGACCAGGGCCGTGCGGCCGGCGCCGAGGGTGATGACGTCGTACCAGTCACCGCCGACGGCCGCGTCGGTGCCGCCCGGCTGGTAGGTGGCTGCCACCCGGAGGTCGTCGGGCTGCTCCAGCTCCTGGGGCAGCAGGGAGCGCTGGAGGGTGACCGCGGCCTCGCGCTGGCGGGCCTCGCTGGCCCGCAGCCGCTCGGCCGACTCGATCTGGTCGGTGACGTCCGCGCCGAAGACGAGTACGCCGTGGTGCGGGGCGACGCACGCGACCTCGGGGTCGGGGGCCGGACCGCTGGCCGCGACCTCGATGGGGGTGCAGGTGAAGGTGTAGTAGCCGTCGCGGGTGCGGTCCTGGCCCGCGCCGCCCGGGACGCGGCGGGACTTGACCGTGCGGGGCTTGCCGCTGCGCAGCACCTGGTCCATCAGCGGGAGCAGCCCCAGTTCGTCGAGCTCGGGGAGGGCTTCGCGGGCCGTGTGGCCGGCGGGGCGGGGCCCGAAGACGGCGGCGTAGGCGCCGTTGACGTAGGCGATGCGGTGCTCGGGGCCGTAGACGACGGCCACCAGGGCGGGGATGGTGCCGAGGATGTCGTGGACGGACAGCGCGTCGACGGTCGGCGGCAGGGACACGGGGGTGGACACCTCGGCGCCGGCCGCTTCGGTCTGCTCCGCGCGAGCCGCGGGTACGGCGCCGGGGTCCGCGGGGAGGGCGGCCGGTGCGGGCTCCGTCGCCTGGGGTGTGGTGGGCGGAACCGCGGGCGCGGCGGACGTCGGCGCGGCGGGCGCGGCGGACGCGGGCGGAGTCGCGCGGTCGGACCGCGCGGCTGCACGCCGCTGTGTGCCGGGGAGCTTGGCGCTCCAGCGCGTGAAGATCACGGAGGTGTACCTCTTACTTCGCGTCGTCGCGCGGGCTCGGGCCGTCGGCATGGGGGAACCGCCCGGCCGGAGGCGGGGGGAGTGTCGGCTGGGGGCACTCTCGGCACCCTCTGGCGGAATGCAGCAAACGTCCAGAATCCTCGTGATTGTCACTCTTTGCAGATACGAGCCCACCCATGGTCACACGTCCAGTGTGACCGACCGGACTGACATCCGTCAGACGCCGTGGACCGGAGCTCAGTTGCACGCCATCGCCCGTTCGGCCGCACCGGCGCCGGGCGGTGCACCAACGCTCCTGGTGGGGCGGGGTCGTCAACTGGCTTCGTTGTGGCGTCCCGTGCCCGCCGCGAGTTCGAATTCGGCACGCGGGTTCTCCAGCGAGCCGAGCGAGACGATCTCGCGTTTGAACAGGCCCGCGAGGGTCCATTCGGCCAATACCCGCGCCTTGCGGTTGAAGGTGGGCACCCGGCTGAGGTGGTAGGCGCGGTGCATGAACCACGCCGGATAGCCCTTCAGCTTCCGTCCGTAGACGTGCGCGACGCCCTTGTGCAGGCCCAGCGAAGCCACCGATCCGGAGTACTTGTGGGCGTAGTCCACGATCGGGCCACCGCGGACGGCCGCCGCGACGTTCTCGGCGAGCACCTTGGCCTGGCGCACGGCGTGCTGGGCGTTGGGCGCGCACTCCGGGCGGGGCTCGCCGGGGCCGGCCGGTTCCGCGGTCAGGTCCGGGACGGCGGCCGCGTCACCGGCGGACCAGGCGTGTTCGACGCCGTCCACCTGGAGCGCGGCGGTGCACTGGAGCCGTCCGCGCGGGGTCAGCGGCAGCTTTGTGGCGGCGAGGATGGGATGCGGCTTGACGCCCGCCGTCCACACCAGGGTCCGGTTGGGGAAGCGGGAGCCGTCGCTGAGCACCGCGACACGGTTCTCGCAGGAGTCCAGGCGGGTGTCGAGGCGTACGTCGATGTTGCGGCCGCGCAGCTCGCGGACGGCGTACCGGCCCATCTCGGGGCCCACCTCCGGCAGGATCTTCCCGGTCGCCTCGACCAGGATCCACTTCATGTCCTCGGGCTTGATGTTGTGGTAGTACCGGGCGGCGTAGCGGGCCATGTCCTCCAGCTCGGCCAGGGCCTCCACGCCCGCGTAGCCACCGCCGACGAAGACGAAGGTCAGCGCCGCGTCTCGGACCGCGGGGTCGCGGGTGGAGGAGGCGATGTCGAGCTGTTCGAGGACGTGGTTGCGCAGCCCGATGGCCTCTTCGACGGTCTTGAAGCCGATCCCGACCTCCGCGAGGCCCGGGACCGGGAGGGTGCGGGAGACCGAGCCGGGCGCGAGGACGAGTTCGTCGTATCCGACCACCACGGCGCCGTCGCCGGTCTCCTCCGCGGCGAGCGTCGTGATGGTGGCCGTCCGCTCGCTGTGGTCGATCGCGGTGACCTCGCCGATGACCACCCGGCACTGCGGCAGCACCCGGCGCAGCGGTACGACGACGTGGCGCGGGGAGATGGAGCCGGCCGCCGCCTCCGGCAGGAACGGCTGGTACGTCATATAGGGCTCGGGGTCGACCACGACGACCTCGACCGTGCCCTGCCGCAGTTCCTGCTTCAGCTTCGATTGCAGCCGCAGGGCGGTGTACATCCCCACGTAGCCGCCGCCGACCACGAGAATGCGCGCCGGGTCGTCCTTCGAAGACTTCGAAGACACAGTCTTCACAGAGGTACTCCTCGCGATGTCGACCAGCCCCGGGGCGGCACCGCTCCGGAGGTCGGCCGGCGGCACGGCCACCTCGGGTGCCGCACCCCCGGGAAAGCACAGCACTGTTCCATGACGCACCCCCGGAACGGCTTTGTCCACAGGCTCGTCGAAATGTATGACCGGGCATGCTCACTGTGACGGAGGGTCGCCTTCCGCCCACGGGAGCGGAGGAGCGCAGGTCAGCGGGCGGGTCGCGGCAGGAGGGCCGGTGCACAATCAGGGCGGATCGGGTCCGTACTCCGATCGGGGGGCGCACTGTGCGGAACTGCCCCCTTCATTCTTGACCTGGGCTCAACTATGTTCGTATCTCGTTGGGGTGCACCCTCTCGTCGGTACACCCCGACCGTCAGGGCGGGGAGTCTCCGGGGGGAGACGTCATTACCGGGGGATCAATATGCATATTCAGGGCTCTCAATGGCCGACAGCCGTCGCCACGACCCAGGTGTCGGACGGCACCGGCGGCGGCACCGGCAGCAGCAACGGCGCGAACGGCAGCGGTGCGAGCACCAACGGCGTGAGCGCGCACGGCGGCTTCGGGGTCGCCGGCGGCCGCAGCACACCGCTGCGGGTGGACGCCCAGCGCAATCTGGAACACGTACTGCGCGCCGCGCGCGAGGTCTTCGGCGAGCTGGGGTACGGCGCTCCCATGGAGGACGTGGCCCGGCGGGCGCGCGTCGGTGTCGGCACGGTCTACCGCCGGTTCCCGAGCAAGGACGTCCTCGTACGCCGGATAGCCGAGGAGGAGACCTCCCGGCTGACGGAGCAGGCGCGCACGGCGCTGGGCCAGGAGGACGACCCGTGGTCGGCGCTGTCGCGCTTCCTTCGGACGTCGGTCGCCTCGGGCGCCGGGCGGCTGCTGCCGCCGGGCATCCTGCGGGTGAGCGCGAACACGGAACGGCCGATGGACGGCGTGACCGAGGCACGGGTGCCGCAGCAGCGGATAGCGCCCGGTCCGGACGCACCGGCGGATCTGCGCCTGGTCGCCCCGCGCGGCGAGGCCGAAGGCGCGGTCACCGCGGGCGCCCCGGAGGGCGGCCCGAACGGTATCGAGGAGACCGTGGGCGCACAGGCCCTGTTGGAAGTCGTCGGGCGTCTGGTGGAGCGTGCGCGGGCGGCCGGTGAGCTGCGCGCGGATGTGACGGTCGCCGATGTGCTGCTGGTGATCGCCACGAGCGCGCCGTCGCTGCCGGACCCGTCCCAGCAACAGGCCGCTTCCGCACGGCTGTTGGACATCCTGCTGGAAGGACTGCGCTCGCGGCCCGCCCGCTGAGGACGGGCCGGGAGTTCATCCGACCGGCCGGGAGTTCAGCAGGAGCTCGTCGGGAGTTCATCCGTCCGGGGCCTTCGTGAGGGGGCGCCGGACGGCCGGGCGGGGCGGTCCGGCAAGGGCGCGCTGCGCCGTGAGCCGGTGTACGCCGGGCCGTGCGCCGCTCTCGCGCGCAGTGTGCCCCGTCCGGGTGAAGGCAGATGCCGCTGTGCGGAGAACTCGCCCCGGATGAGTGGATGCCCCGAAGGGCCCTGAAGCGTAGGTGCCCGGTGTGGCACGCTTGCGCGTGTTCCGGTGTGACGGTGTGTTCGGGGGCCTCGGCGATGGGTGTTGACGGACGGGACGAGCAGCGCGGCGGCAGGGCCGGCGCGGCCGGGACGGGTGCCTCCAAGGGGGAGCCGTCCCCGCAGGTCCCCGGCCAGCCGGGGCCACGGGACTCGGCGCCCCCTGCGGCCGGCCCCACCGAGCGGCACGACCGCGCCGACAGCCCGGCGGGCACTCCGGGTTCCCCGGGCCCCCAGGGCTCCGACCCGAGTGTGCCGGCGCAGCGCGGCCGCGCCACCGGACCGGCCGCCGGTTCCCGCCGCTCCGCAGGCTCCGGCCGTCACGCGCGGCCGCCGGGCGGTCCCGCAGCGTCCGGCGAGGCGATCGGCGAAGGCCCCGCGGACAGCGCGGCGGGCGCATCCGGATCGGACTCCGAGACCGGCGAACTACCGCCCTCCGACGGCCAGTTGATCGCCAATATGCGCGCGGGCGACGACAGCGCGTACGAGGAGATGTACCGCAGGCACGCCGAGGCAGTGCGCCGCTACGCCCGCAGCTGCTGTCGGGACGCGCACACAGCCGAGGACCTGACCGGCGAGGTCTTCGCCCGCACGCTGCAGGCGGTACGCGGCGGCGCGGGACCGGATTCGGCGGTTCGCGCGTATCTGCTGACGACCGTCCGCCGGGTCGCAGCCTCTTGGGCGAAGACCGCGCGACGGGAGCAACTCGTCGAGGATTTCGCGGTGTTCGCGGTGTCCTCCGCGGGTTCGTCGATGGACGACGACACCCTCGATCTGGGCGCGGACGTCCGCGCCATGCACGAAGCCGAGCAGTCGATGGCCGTCCAGGCGTTCCGCAGCCTGCCCGAGCGCTATCAGACGGTGCTGTGGCACACCACCATCGAGGACGAGTCGCCGAGCGAGGTCGCGCCGCTGCTCGGACTGACCGCCAACGCCACCGCCGTCCTGGCCCACCGTGCCCGTGAGGGGCTCAAGCAGGCGTATCTGCAGGCGCATGTCAGCCAGTCGCTGACCGCCGGCGGCGACTGCGCCCGGTACGCCGACCGGCTCGGCGCGTACGCCCGCGGCGGTCTGCGGATGCGGGCCGAACGCGGTCTGCGCAAGCACCTCGACCAGTGCGCACGCTGCCGCACGGCCGCGCTGGAGGTCGCGGACGTCAACGAGCGGATCGGTGCGGTGCTGCCGGTCGCGGTCATCGGCTGGTTCGCCGCCGGGTACGCCGTCAAGACGGCCGCCGCGGTGGCCGGTGCCGCGGGAGCGGGGGCCGCGGCGGGAGCCGGCGCGGCGGCGGCTGCCGGGGGCGGCGGATCCGGCGCCGCGGGGAGCGCCGGTGGCGCCGCCGCGAGCGAGGGCCTCGGTGCGCCGGTCAAGATCGGTATCGGCGTCGGCGCGACGGTGGTGGCGGGCGCGGCCCTGGCGTTCGCGCTCGCCGGAGACCCCAAGCCCGCGCCGGAACCGCAGGCCAAACCGGAACGGCCCGCGCCGTCCGCGCCGCGGAAGCCGTCCCCGGAAACGCCGGGGGAGCCCGCGAAGCCCGCGCCGAAGCCACCTGCGCCGCCGTCGGCCCCGGCCGAGCAGGAGCCGTCGCCCGCGCCCTCCGAGAAGCCGAGCGCGAAGCCGGCTCCGCCGAAGCCCGCGCCGACCGACGAACCGGCACCGCCCACACCTTCGCCCACGCCCACCCCGAAACCGCCTCCCCCCGCGCCGGCGCCGACCCCGTACCGGATCAACGCGCTGGCGTACGACCTCGCGGGCAACGGCTCCGAGCCCGAGGTGCGCACGTTCGGCAGCAGTTGGCTGTGGCAGCGGAACAGTCCGGGCGTCGGGGGCACGAAGTACGCGCACGGCGTGAGCGTTCACGGCCCGTCCTCGGTACTCATCGATCTCAACCGCCCCTGCACCGCCTACGACGCGGTCGTCGGTGTCGACGACCTCAGCCTGGGGCTGGGCGCACTGCGCTTCTCCGTCTACGCGGACGGGGTGCGACTGTGGCGCTCGGATGTGCTGCACGGCGGCGACCGCGCGGTGCCGGTCCACGTACCGCTCGCGGGCCGGAAGACGCTGCGGCTGGTGGTGGAGCCGCAATCCGCCACGGGTGTGGTGGCGTTGGGGACCTGGGCGCAGTCGCAGGTCAGCTGCCGGTGAGAACGGGGCGCGGCCGGAGGGACGGCCCGGGGGCGGCCGGCGCTCGGGAGGCGTGAGGCGTCATCCACGCGCCGTCGCCTGCGCCGTTCCGCTGGGCGCACAGACCGGGCCGGCGCACCGGACGCACTCGGACGTACGCGCCGCCGGGACGTAGCCAGGTCCGGGACGTAGCCAGGTCCGGGACATCGGCCGGTTCGGACCGTGGGCATGGCCGGGACGTAACCGCCTCCCGGACGTAGCCACGTCCGGCCGCGGACAACCGGGCCCGCGCCCGTACGACCGGTGGCACGCCGCTCCCTCTCCCCGCCGCCCGGCTCACAACTGGGCGCGCGGCACCACCCCGCCCGCGACCGCCCGCTGCCGCGGAGCCGCAGCGCCCGTCCAGCACGTCCCGCGGCGGGCGAGCAGCCGGCGCAACCACAGCTCGGTGGAGACCAGTTCGGCGAGGCCGTCGAGGGGGAGCTCGGCGCCCTCGGCCGCCGCGCGGAGGGCCTTGCGCACCACACGCGCCTCGATCAACCCGGCGTCGGCCAGGAGGGGCGCGTCGAAGAGCGTCACCAGGTCGCCGATGGCGCTGCGCAGCCCGGCGCGTACCGCGGCCAGGTGGGCGACGTGGGAGGTGGCACCCCAACCCGGTGGCAGGTCGCGTACGCCGGCCCCCGCGAGCACCGCACGCAGGACCGCGGCGCGCGCCCCTGGCTGCACCCGGAGGGTGTCCGGCAGCGCACGGCAGGCGAGCACCACCTGGTTGTCGAGGAAAGGCGCGTGCAGCCGCTGATTGCGGACCTCGGCCGCCTGCTCGAAGACGCGGTGGTCCGCGGCGTGGCGGGTCAGCGCGGCGCGCGCCCGCCGCTCCCCCGGGCGGCCCACGGCCGGCGAACGGCTCGCCGCGTCCCCCAGCCGAACCGATACTTCGGCCAGCGCCTCACCGGTGAGCCAGCGCGCCGCCGGGCCGGGCCGGCACCAGGCGAGGGCGGCCAGGGAGGCGTCCACCGCCCCGCCCGTCACCGGGGCCTCGGCGAACTGCCGCTCCATGAGCCGGCGCGCCGCCTCGGTGATGCCGGCCCCGTAGGGCGTGCGGGCGAGCTTGCGGGCGGCGCGGTAGACCGTGAAGGGGACCAGGACGGACTGTGCGGACGGCCCGTCGGCCTTGGCGAGCGCGGTGACGGGGCGCAGCAGATGCCGTCGGCGGCGGTCCATGAGCAGGTCGGCCAGCCGGGCCGGATGGGCGTCGAGCACCTGTCGGGCGCCGTCCCCGACGAAGTGGTCCGCGCTGCCGGCCAGCAACCGCCGCCGGTGGCGCCCGGCGGTGATCAGGGAGGGCCCGGGCTCGTCCGTGAGCGGGCCGCTGCCGAGGTCGGCGTACGGGAGCGCCTCCTCGCCGGCAGCGACGACGACGTGCCGCAGCCGCGGGTTGTCGGCGATGCTGCGGGCGCGCTCCAACTCCGCCGTGCGATAGGGCTGTCCGCCGTTCGTGGCACGGTCGTTGAAGGTGACGGCGAGCAGGCGTTCGCCGTGCCCGTCGAGCGTCCCTGGCTGGCCGGGCAGGCCCGCGGCCAGGAGGGCGAGCGTTCCGGACGCGCTGCCTCCGGAGAGGTCGGCACCGATGCCGGGTGCCGGTCCGCCACGGGCGGCGCGCCGCTCGGCGGGACCCATGCCCGGGACGGGTCCGGGGTCCAGGCCGTCCCGTCCGTCCGGGTCGGGGGCATGCCGCGGGGCGGCGAGCCGGGTGCGGACGGCCTCGATCAGGGCGTCCCGTACGCCGTTCACCGCTTGTTCCGGGGGCAGTTGGGGCGCTGCGACGGCGAGCGAGGCGGTGGGCTCGAAGGAGGCGATCTCGCCGGCGCCGCCGCGCAGCACCAAGGCGTGGCCCGGCGGGATCCGGCGGACCCCTTCGTACGGTGTGCCGGAGCCGAGCGCCTCGGGCACGTCCGGGCACGCCAGCATCGCGGCGACATGGCCGACATCGAGGGCCGCCTCCACGAGGTCGGCGAGCGGGAGCGCGGCGGTGGCGTACGCGGTGCCGCCCGCCCAGGGGGTGTGGAAGACGGGGCGGGCGCCCGCCAGGTCGCCGGTGACCGTGATGCGCCGGCCCACCTGCACGACGGCGGTGTAGCTGCCCGGCCACGCGGTGAGGTGGCGCAGCGCCCCGCCGCGGGCCGCGAACAGCCCGACGCGCAGCTGGTCGTCGGTCGCCCCGCAGACACCGAAGACGGCGAGCCGGGTCTCCGGGTCGGCCTGGACCACCCGGACCTCGTCGGGCCGCCAGTCGCCGACCGCCCACAGCGGATCCGGGTCGTTCCAGAGGAGTTGGGCGCCGACGGGCAGCACCGTCCGGCTCCCCCCGTCGGCGGCCGGTCTCGTGGCGGCACTGCTCCACCCCACCAACCAGCGCATCGCCGCCTCCACCCGATTCCCCGTCCGCCGAGGGGCCAACGGCCGCCCGTACAGCGGATTGCCAAGCTGTTGTGCGGACCATGCTGCCACGACAGGGGCGCGCGGGAGGTGTCAAAGAGGGCCCGTATGCGGGCGGTTCATGCCGCGGACCGGCCGCGGCGGCGGAACGGGCCGGCTGCGGGACGCCGGCGTGGCGCTCCGGGGCGCCGGGTGCCGGGGTCGTGCCGTCCACCCCGGGTGGCCCCCCGTGTGGCCCCCGGGACAGCCCCCGAGCGAGTGGCGGCGCGAAAGCATCGCACGCCGCATTTCAGCCAAAGTCCGTTCCGTACTGCCCGGTTGACGGAATCGGGTACCGCGTCAACCGGTGAGGCGACCGGTCGGTGACCGGTCCGTGCGACGGTCCGGGAGGCGGGCTACGCCCCCCGGACCGGACCGCCACCCGCGGGGAATGAGGTGACGGTATCCCCCAGCCCACTGGATCCAGTGCAGCGGGCCGACCCACGCAGAACTCATCGAAGCGCTCCCGCCGGAGAGCGGCCAGCGCGCACGGACGGGCGCACGGGCACACGTACCCGGAGCACATGCCAATTCCCGCACCCCAGTTTGAACACGAATCTCGCCATCCGGGACACCGGCCCTTAACGGTAGGGATCCGGCGAACTACTCTGGGTGGACGCATGCCCCGGGGTACCGGGGCGGCCGTCGCTGTGTCGAGGGGTGCGCAATGTCCAGGGATATACGCGGGCCGAACGAGAAGCTCGGCACCGTTCTCGCCCTCGCGGGTATCAGCAATGCCGGACTGGCACGCCGGGTCAACGACCTCGGTGCGCAGCGCGGACTGACGCTTCGGTACGACAAGACGTCGGTGGCCCGGTGGGTTTCCAAGGGCATGGTGCCCCAAGGCGCCGCGCCCCATCTGATCGCGTCCGCGATCGGCAGCAAGCTCGGCCGGCCGGTGCCGCTGCACGAGATCGGGCTCGCCGACGCGGACCCGGCACCCGAGGTGGGCCTGGCATTTCCCCGCGATGTGGGCGCAGCGGTGCGTTCCGCGACCGAGTTGTACCGGCTGGATCTGGCCGGACGGCGGGCGGGGGGAGGCGGAATCTGGCAGAGCCTGGCCGGATCCTTCGCCGTCAGCGCGTACGCGACGCCCGCCTCGCGCTGGCTGATATCCCCCGCCGACAGTTCGGTGGCGCGGGAGGCGGCCGAGGCCCGCGACCGCGACGCGGCCGCGGCCGGCGACGCGGGGATCCCGCAGCACGTCGGCCACAGCGACGTCACCAAGCTGCGCGAGGCGGCGGAGGACGCGCGCCGCTGGGACTCCAAGTACGGCGGCGGCGACTGGCGTTCGTCGATGGTGCCGGAGTGCCTGCGGGTGGACGCGGCGCCGTTACTCCTCGCCTCCTACAGCGACGAGGTGGGGCGCGCGCTGTTCGGGGCGACCTCCGAACTCACCCGGCTCGCCGGCTGGATGGCCTTCGACACCGGCCAGCAGGAAGCCGCGCAGCGGTACTACATCCAGGCACTGCGGCTCGCCCGCGCCGCCGCCGATGTACCGCTGGGGGGATATGTCCTGGCCTCGATGTCACTCCAGGCGACGTACCGCGGCTTCGCCGACGAGGGCGTGGATCTCGCGCAGGCCGCCCTGGAACGCAACCGCGGCCTGGCGACGGCCCGCACCATGAGTTTCTTCCGGCTGGTCGAGGCCCGCGCCCAGGCCAAGGCGGGCGAGGCTCGCGCCTGCGAGGTGGCGCTGAAGGCCGCCGAGGGCTGGCTGGAGCGCTCGCGGGGCGGCGACCCCGACCCGGCGTGGCTGGACTTCTACTCCTACGAACGCTTCGCCGCGGACGCCGCCGAGTGCTACCGCGACCTCCGCCTGCCGCGCCAGGTCCGCCGCTTCACCGAGCAGGCGCTCTCCCGCCCCACCGAGGAATTCGTCCGCTCGCACGGCCTGCGGCTGGTGGTGTCCGCGGTCGCCGAACTGGAGTCGGGCAATCTGGACGCGGCCTGCGCCGCGGGCACCCGCGCCGTGGAGGTGGCGGGCCGGATCTCCTCCGCCCGCACCACCGAATACGTCCGCGACCTCCTGCACCGCCTGGAGCCGTACGGCAACGAGCCCCGCGTGGTGGAACTCCGCGAACGCGCCAGACCGCTGCTGGCGGCACCGGCATAGGGCGGCGGGGCGTGGGGCGGGCGCGGGCAGGGGCGGGGTGTCCCGTCGATCCGCCCCGTCGGCCTTACCCGTTTCGTCGCCCCTGTGCTTTCCGTCGGTCCCTCCGCCCGGCCGCCCCGCCGTCCACACGCCCGGCCGGCGGTTGCCGGATTGTCAGTGCCGCCCGTCATGATGGAGTACGTCGTCGGCGATGATGCGCGGGGCCGCGGCCATGGGCGGACCTGCGGTCATGCGGTTGGGGAGGTGCAGTGGCGGCGTACGACTGCGATGTACTGGTGATCGGTGCCGGCATCGTCGGGCTCTCCACGGCCTATGCGATCACGCGTGCCGCACCCGGCACCCGCGTCGTGGTGCTGGAGAAGGAGCCCGGTCCCGCCCGCCATCAGACCGGGCGCAACAGCGGCGTGATCCACAGCGGCATCTACTACCCGCCCGGCTCGCTCAAGGCCCGCTTCGCCCTCCAGGGCTCGGCGGAGATGGTCAAGTTCTGCGCGGAACACGACATCCCCCACGACGTCACCGGCAAGCTGATCGTCGCCACCGAGCGCAGCGAGCTGCCCCGACTGCACGGCTTGATCCAGCGCGGCCGGGAACACGGCCTGCCGGTGCGCGAACTGGGCCCCGCCCAGATAACCGAGTACGAACCCGAGGTGCGCGGCCTGGCCGCCATCCATGTCGGCACGACAGGGGTGTGCGACTTCGGTGCGGTGGCCCGCCGTTTCGCCCGGCTCGCCACGGACGCCGGCGCCGAGATCGCCTACGGCGCGGAGGTCACCACCATCGGCCGCCGGCCCGGCCGCGTCGCGGTCCGCACGGCCGACGGCACGGTCCGTCGCGCCCGCGCCCTCGTCAACTGCGCCGGTCTGCAGTGCGACCGCATCGCCCGGCTCGCGGGCGACCCGCCGGGCATGCGGATCGTCCCGTTCCGCGGCGAGTACTTCACCCTCGCCCCGGAGCGCGCCGACCTCGTCCGCGGCCTGGTCTACCCCGTCCCCGACCCGGCCTTCCCCTTCCTCGGTGTCCACCTCACCCGCGGCATCGACGGCGCCGTCCACATCGGCCCGAACGCCATCCCCGCCCTGGCCCGCGAGGGCTACGACTGGGGCACCGTGCGCCCCGCGGAGCTGGCCGGCACCCTCGCCTTCCCCGGCTCCTGGCGGATAGCCCGCCGCCACTGGCGCTACGGCGCCGGCGAGCTGCGCCGCTCCCTGTCCCGCCGCGCCTTCACCGACGCGGTCCGCCGCCTCCTCCCGGCCGCCCGCGAGGACGACCTCGTGCCCTCCCCGGCCGGCGTCCGCGCCCAGGCCGTCCTCCCCGACGGCACCCTCGTCGACGACTTCCTCTTCGCCGAGTCCCCCGGCATCGTCCACGTCCTCAACGCCCCGTCCCCCGCCGCCACGGCCTCCCTCCCCATCGGCCGCGAGGTGGCGCGGCGGGTGCTGCGGGTGCTGGGGGTGCTGGAGAAATGAGGGAAACACGGCGGCTGGAGCCTGCGGCCCTACGGTGAGACGGCCG
Source organism: Streptomyces sp. Pv4-95 (assembly GCF_045782725.1). Lineage (NCBI taxonomy): Bacteria > Bacillati > Actinomycetota > Actinomycetes > Kitasatosporales > Streptomycetaceae > Streptomyces > Streptomyces sp. Pv4-95. Next base: position 4,417,030 of record NZ_CP127172.1, on the reverse strand, counting down.
CGTGGGAGTTCCCCCGCCGTCCATCCGTAGAATCGTCACACTGTGTCCGAGAACCCCCTCACCCCCGCACCCGACGCCCCCGCGACCGATGGCGCCCCGCCCGCGGTCGCCCCGGACGCCGGCGGTTCGACCGTTTCCGGCAGCGCTTCCGCTTCCCGCCGCGGTGGGCCGATGTTCCCCGACGGGACCGGCCCCGCCGCCGACCCCGCGGGCTCGCACCACGAGCGCCGCATCCGCTCCTTCCAGCCCCGCCGCAGCCGCGTCTCGCCCAGCCAGGCCGACGCGCTGCGCCGCCTGTGGCCGACGTGGGGACTGGACATCGACGGCCTCTCCCGTATCGACCTCGACGCGTTCTTCGACGGGCTGCCGGTCGTCCTGGAGATCGGCTTCGGCATGGGTGAGGCAACGGCCCAGATGGCTGCCGCCGACCCCGCCACCGGCATCCTCGCCTGCGACGTCCACACCCCCGGGCAGGGCAATCTGCTCGGTCTCGCGGAGCGCAACGGGCTGACCAACGTCCGGGTGGCCAACGGCGACGCGATCATCCTCCTGCGCGAGATGCTCGCCCCCGGCTCCCTGGCCGGCCTACGTGTCTACTTCCCCGACCCCTGGCCGAAGAAGCGCCACCACAAGCGCCGGCTGATCCAGCCGGAGTTCCTCACGCTGGCGACCACCCGGCTCGCACCGGGCGCCCTGGTGCACTGTGCGACCGACTGGGAGCCGTACGCCGAGCAGATGCTGGAGGTCCTCTCGGCCGAACCGACGCTGGAGAACCTCCACCCCTCCTACGCGCCCCGGCCGGACTTCCGCCCGCTCACCAGGTTCGAGGGACAGGGCCTGGACAAGGGGCACGTCGTCCACGACCTGCTCTTCCGCCGCCGGGCGGTGTAGCGAGCGCGGGCCTGGTTAGGGTCCTTGGGTGTCTCCGTCCCAGCCGCCCCCGCTTCCGCCCCGCCCGGCGTACGCGCCCCACTCACGCCCACCGGCCCACGGCCCCGCCCTCGGCCATGCGCCCGCGCATCGCCGACCGGCGCCCTGGCACAGCAAGACCGTGCGCGCCATCGCGCTTGTCTCGCTCCTCGCGCTGTGCGGCGTGGTCATCATCGGGATCGTCCGCGGGCAGACCGGCACGGAGGGCTTTCTGGTCGGGCTCGGACTCGCCGTCTTCCCGGTGCCGCCGCTGATCGCGGCGTTCTGCTGGCTCGATCACATAGAACCCGAGCCGTGGCGCAACCTCGCCTTCGCCTTCGCCTGGGGTGCCTGCGCGGCCACCCTCGTCGCGGTGCTGGCCAACGGCTTCGCCACCGACTGGCTGGCCGCCAACGTCGCCGCCACGTCCGCGTCGGACGCCGAGACCTGGGGGGCGACCGTCATCGCCCCGGTCGTCGAGGAGTCGGTCAAGGCAGCGGCCGTCCTCCTCCTCTACCGCTTCCGCCGACGCGACTTCGACGGCATCACGGACGGCATCGTCATCGCCGGCATCACCGCCACCGGCTTCGCCTTCACCGAGAACATCCTCTACCTGGGCAGCGCCTTCGGCCAGGACCAGTCCCTGGGCCACTCCGGCCTGGACTCGGCCACCGCGGGCACCTTCTTCATCCGCGTCGTCGTGTCCCCGTTCGCGCATCCGCTCTTCACGACCCTGACCGGCCTGGCCTTCGGCATAGCCGCCGTCCGCTATCCCCGCCGCCGCGCCGCCAGGACCGCACTGCCCGTACTCGGCCTGCTCACCGCCGTACTGCTGCACTCCATCTGGAACAGCGCCTCGTCCCTCGGCGACCTGGGCTTCCTCACGATCTACGGCCTGTTCATGGTCCCCGTGTTCATCACCGTGACCTGGCTGGCCATATGGGCCCGCCGACAGGAACTCCTCTCCCTGCGCGGCTACCTCGCCCCCTACGCCGCCGCCGGCTGGCTCGCCCCCGCCGAACCGACCGCCCTGTCCTCCCTCAAGACCCGCACGCTGGCCCGCAACATAGCCCGCCGCGCCCAGGGCCCCGCCGCCGCCCGCGCCGTCACCGAATACACCACCCTCGCCACGGCTCTCTCCTTCCACCGCCGCCGCGCCCACCTCACCGGCCCCACCCCCGACTTCACCACCCGAGAAGCCGACCTCCTCCACCAACTCACGCGCTACCGCCCCTGGGCCCACCCGGCACTGGCCCAGGCATTGGTCACTACGCATCGGCCGGTGGCACCTGGGTGGCCGGCGCCGACGGCCGCACCCCCGCCAGCAAATGGCTCGTACGCTGATCGTTCGTCCACCGATCCCAGCCCCTGGTGACCCACATCGATCTGCATTCGCCGGAGATCAGACGGGCATCACCAGGAAGCCTCGGATTATCTACGCCCGGTCGCCGAAAAGGTCCGGGGAGACCGTTCGCCCCTCCCAACGACTTCGGTGCTGACGTACCCGATCCACATCTATTTGATGGTCCTTGACCCGCTGCAATGCGCGGATGAACTTCTGCGTCAGCCCGTCGATCACATCGAACCCATCCGTGATGTGACGAGCACCACGATCAAAGAGCGCATGGCAGTTGGGACAGAGACACAGGATGTTCTCCACCTTGTCCGGACCGTTGTGCGGCGCCCCCAACGCCTGGATATGAGCCGCCTCGCTAATGGCATTTCCATCTGGCGAAACCACCAAGCGAAGGCCACACATCTGGCAGGTGTTGTCGTACATTTCTTTGACGGTTTGGACAACCTTGGAATCGCGCAGACGGCGCTCGTACGTGACGGTACGCCGCACCTGCTCCTCTAGGTCGGTGGCTGCATCCTCGTCCGGCGCCACCGGCTGGGGCTTCGCCTTCTCGCCCGGTTCCATCTTAAGGAGACGAAACTGGCAGACGCGGAACCCTTCTTTGCCTATGGTCATCCAGTGTTCCGCCACACGGAACAGACCGCAGTATTGGTAGCCGCCAGTGGGCTGCCGCCGCGCCGAACTGATCTTCAACCCGCGAATGACCCGTACGGGGTTCCCCAGCGCCTGGTTCAACAGAAGGCCGGCGTTTCCTCGCGAGTCCATGGTCTGATCAGCAACCATGCACTTCGTGTTCCGGTCGCGACCACCCTCACCCGTATAGATGATCTCGGTCTCGCCGTACGCATCGTCGAGGTATCCGCCGGAGAGCACAATGGAATCTACGCCCTTTGCTGCGGTCCCCGAGATTCCCATTCCTAATTGACGGTGGACTCCCGCGGCGTGCAACTCCGCGTGCCCCTTGAAGTGTTGCCCTTCGTGTACACCTGGTGGTGTACCGAACGTAACGGGGTTTGCTGCTCTCGCCTTCGCCATGCGCGAATGATGCCAACTCTGCGATCACTGCATGCCTTACGTGACCAGACTGTGGTGTCTCACACAGGCCGCCGAGTCCAGATGATCGGAATACCGCCTCCGTTTCCGCATGGACACGGGCGTAGCCTCCGGGGAGTTGTCTCTCATCTGGAGGTTCATGCGATGTCCCGCGTACCGACAAGTGTGGTGGCTGGAACTGGTCTTGTGGCTGGCTACGCCGTCGCGCGTTGGACCAAGAAGCGGCCGCTTGGTGGGGTGGCGCTGGCTGCGGCCGGCGCCGTGGCGGCGCGGGAGTGGCAGCGGAAGGCCGGTGGGGCGACGGCTGCGGCGTTGAGTGGGGCTTATGTGGCCGCGTTTGCCGGGTCGCATCCGTTGGCGAAGAAGATCGGGGCGTGGCCCTCTGTGTTCACAGTGGCCGGTGGGGTCGCGCTCGCCTCGTGGGTGACGGTCGATCGACGGAAGTAGCGGAAGTAGAAGTAGACGAACCAGCGGACGCCCCGGCGTAGGAGCAGGGCCTCCCCCACGGTCTGGGCACGGGCTGCACGCATTGAGGGCGGCCGCGCACCCACGCGCTGCCGCCCTCAGTGATGGTGCCGGAAGGGATGGCCCTCAGGCCGATGCCTCTGTGAGGAGGGTCAGGTCTTCGTCGGTCAGGGTGAGTTCGCCGACCGCGAGGAGTGCCGGGAGCTGGGCCACCGTGCGGGCGCTGGCGATCGGGGCCGCGATGGTGGGGCGGGTGGCGAGCCAGGCGAGGGCGACGGTGGCGATCTCGGCCTCGTGGGCGACCGCGACGGTGTCGAGGGCCTGGAGGACACGGCGGCCCCGGTCGGTCGTCAGGTGCTTGGCGGCGCCTTCGGCGCGGGCACTGTCGACGCTCGCGCCGGGGCGGTACTTGCCGGTCAGGAAGCCCGAGGCGAGGGCGTAGTACGGGACCGCGGACAGGCCGTTGCGGGCGGCGACGTCGGCGAGTTCGCCCTCGTAGGTCTCGCGGGAGACAAGGTTGTAGTGCGGCTGCAGGGCGACGTAGCGGGCCAGGCCCTCGCTCGTGGAGAAGGCCAGGGACTCCTCCAGGCGCCGCGCGGAGATGTTGGACGCGGCGATCTCGCGGACCTTGCCGGCCCGTACGAGGTCGTCGAGCGCGGTCAGGAACTCCGAGACCTCGACCGACTCATCGTCGTAGTGGGTGTAGTAGAGGTCGATGTAGTCGGTGCGCAGGCGGGTCAGGGACTCGTCGACGGCGCCCTTGATGGTGGCGGCGGACAGGCCCTTGTGGTCGGGGTGGGCGCCGACCTTGGTGGCGATGACGACGTCCTCGCGGTTGCCGCGGGCGGCCAGCCAGTTGCCGATCACGGTCTCGGACTCGCCGCCCTTGTTGCCCGGCACCCAGGCCGAGTAGACGTCTGCGGTGTCGATGAAGTTGCCGCCGCCCGCCACGTACGCGTCGAGCACGGCGAAGGACTCGGCTTCGTCCGCCGTCCAGCCGAAGACATTGCCGCCGAGGGACAGAGGGGAGACGGAGAGCGAGCCGAGGGTCTTGTGTGTCGCGGTCATGCGTGGTTGCAGCGTCGGTTCGGAAGGGAAAATTCCCCCGCCGAGCCCGAACCTCGTCCCCGCCCCTCAGGACGCGGCCTCCAGCACAACGGCTCGCGCGGCTGCCGGGGCGAACCCTCCACCGGATCGCGCCCCCGCTGCCGCCTCACGCGCCTCTCAGACACTCACCCCGTGGTCGCGCAGCCACGTCATCGGGTCGATGGGGTCGCCGGCGTCCGGGCGGACCTCCAGGTGGAGGTGCGGGCCGGTGACGTTGCCGGTGGCGCCGACGCGGCCGATGACGTCACCGGCCTTGACCTCGCCGGAGGTCTTCACCATGGACGACAGGTGGCAGAACCAGAGTTCGGTGCCGTCGTCCATGGTCAGGACGATGCGGTAGCCGTACGAGCCGGCCCAGCCGGCCTGGGTGATGGTGCCGGAGTGCACGGCCTTGACGAGAGTGCCGGTCGGTGCGGCGAAGTCCTGACCGGTGTGGTCGGCGGACCAGCGGTCGCCGGCCTGCCCGAAGCTCGCGGTGAGGGTGTACGAGGAGACGGGGGCGATGAAGCTCCGCGCCAGCTTGGCGAGGCGCTCGGCCTCCGCCTTCTCGCGGGCGGCCTCCGCCGCCTCGCGCTTGGCCTCCAGCTCCGCGGCCTTCTTGGCCTCGGCAGCCTTCTCGGCCACCTTCTGGTGCTCGGCCGCGGCCTCCTCGGCCTTCTCGATGGCCGCGTCTTGGGCGGCATCGCGCGCCTGCTGCTCACCGGCGCCCTGCTGGGCATCGGCCTGCTGCAGGATGCGGTTGCGCAGCGTCTCGCCCGCGTCCTTGCCCTGGGAGGCGAGGGGGGCGCCGGCGACCGCGGAGTCCGCGCCGCCCGCTGCCGATGCGGCGGAATCGGAGCTCTGGTCGGCGTCGGAGTCGGATATGAGGCCGCCGATGCCGGGGAGCGACTTGGCGTCCGGCAGCTTCTCGGCGAGGTCGTCGGCCATGCCGCCGACGTCCGGCATCGAGATCGGGACCGGCGGCCGGCCCTCGGCCGTGGCCATCCCGCCGGCACCGACCGCGGCGATCACGCCGACGCCCAGGACGGTGCTGCTGCGGGCGAGTCCGCCGCCGCGCTGTCTGGCCACCCGGTGCTTGCCGCGGACGGGGCGGATGGACTCCTCGGTGGGATTCCACTCCTCCCACTCCCCGTCGCCGTCACGGTCGGCGGCGGGGAATCCGAATCCGGAGTCCCGCCCGTCGAGGTGACCTCGGTGTTCAGGGAATCTCTGGCCACCGAAGGCCGCTGGGCCGTCAGGGGAACCCGGGTCGTCGAGGGGGCCGGGCCCGTCGAAGACACTCCGGTCGTCGAGGTCGTAGGCGGACGGAACCTCGGGGGCAGGCCTGTTGGACGCCACGGGGGCGCACTCCTTTCCTTCCTTCTCGCCTACCGGGTTAGCTGACGGGTTCGGAGCAGGAAGGTCTCCTACGGGCACCCTCTGACGAGGGCGTCCGATTCACCCCAAGGTGGTGGTTCCCCGGTTCCCTTGGTGCAGTTCGGTGCGGTTCGGTGCGCCTTCGGCAGACTCGGCAGGGCCGGTGCGTTCCGCGGCTCCGGCCGACGGCTTCGGGGCTTCGGCGCGACTCGGGGCTCTTCGGTGCGCCGGAGCAGGCCGTGCGGCCGGCCGGTGCGAGATGCGGTGGCGGCGTGCGCGACGTGCAGAAGGTGCGTGAAGTGCGGGAGTTACGTGAAGTTCGAAGCGAGGGTGGAGATACGGAGGGTGCGGCATTGCCGGGAGTGCTGGAGGTACGGGAGTGCGTGAAGTGCGCTTACGGGATTCGGCGTCGGCGCGCGGTGCCGCCACTTGCGACGGCTGGGACGACCGCGCTGCGTTATCGGACAGTAATAGAGATGGCCACTGAATTCCAAGCGTTCCCGGGAATCCGTATGTGCTCCGTAGGAGCTTTGGCGTGGACTTTTTCACCCACGAGCGCCCCAATCCGGGCGAGTTGACCAACCGGCTCCAAACGATCTCCCGACGATCGTGCGCCAGTCGTTATGCGGAGGGGTGCCCGACCATCACGGAGCGTGAGAGCAGTAACGTCGGATCATGGTCGTCAACGTCGTCAACAGCGCGCAGACAGTGGCCGATCGGTACCGGGAGTTCTCCTGGCAGCAGGCGCGGGGGCAGTCCGACGCCCACGAGGAGCTGACCGCGCGGATCAGTCAGGACGCCGAGTTCTGCGACGTGCTCGCGGGGTCGCTGCCCGCGGGGAACAAGCAGCAGCCCAATCTCCTCCTCGCCGCCGTCCGCTATCTCGACGGTCCGCACGCCGAACAGGGCCCGCACGGTGAGGCCGCGTACGGACGCTGGCGGGAGTGGACGATCCGGCACTGGGACGAGGTCCGCGCCGTGATCATGCAGCGCGCCACCCAGACCAACGAGCCCGCCCGCTGCGCCACCCTGCTCCCGCTGCTCGCCCGGCTGCCGCAGCCGCTGGCACTGCTCGAGGTCGGCACGTCGGCCGGGCTGTGCCTGCACCCCGACCGCTACCGCTACCGCTACGAGGGCGGCGCCGAGGGAGGCGGCCACGGCACCCAGGAAGTGGGCGCCCCGGGCAGCCCGGTGACGTTCACGTGCCGCACGAGCCGGGCGACTCCCCCGCCGGCGGACGCGCCGCCCGCGCCCACCGCGCTGCCGGAGGTCGTCTGGCGCGCGGGCATCGATCTGGACCCGCTTGACCCGGTCACCCGGCCCGACGACCACCGCTGGCTGCAGGCCCTGGTCTGGCCCGGGCAGCGGGCGCGCGCGGACCGGCTCGCGGCCGCCGTCGAAGCGGTACGGGACGCGCCCCGGCCCACGCTCGTCCGCGGGGATCTCGTCGACGAGCTGCCGGCGCTGGCCGCGGCGGCCCCGCGGGAGGCGACGCTGGTCATCTTCCACAGCGTCGCTCTGATGTATCTGCCGCCGGCCCGCCGTGCGGAGTTCGCCCGGCTCGTACGGTCCGTCCTGGCCGAGCGGGGCGGTCCAGGGCACTGGATCTCCAACGAGCACCACACCGAGCTGCCCTGGATCACCGACCCGGCGCACGATGCCCTGCCGCCCGAGTACGCGCATCTGCTGACCCTGTCGCTGGACGAACAACCGGTCGCCCTCACCGGCCCGCACGGACAGATCCTGCACTGGCTCCGGGAACCCGTCCTCGGGGCGCGATGACGGCCCTGGCCGGACGCGCCGGAGGCGGAGCCGCCGCCTATACCCCCAGCGGCCGCTGCAGCGCGAGCAGCGCCATGTCGTCGGCGGGCGCCCCTCCCGTGTGCCGCGCGACGTCCTTCACCAGCAGGTCGAGGAGGTCCGCCGGGCCGTTGAAATGGCGGCCGCGCAACTTGGCCGACGGGTCGTAGAACCGGTTGGCCAGGTTGCGGGCCTCGGTCACCCCGTCGGTGAACAGCAGCAGCAGCGAACCGGCCGGGAAGAACGTCTCGTCCGCCCGGTCCGGCCACCCCGCCACCTCGCTCATCCCCAGCGGCAGCGCCGGCGTCGAAGGGGCCAGTTCCAGCAGGCCGCCGTCCGGGGCGAGCAGCAGCGGGGGCGGGTGGCCGCGGTTGAGGACGCGCAGCACGGCGTGCTCCTTGGAGGGAACCTCCGCCAGGACGGCCGTGGTGAACCCCTCGAACTGGTCCAGCCCGTCGCGTCTCCCGCCCTCGCGCTGCAGCGCCCGCTCCAGCCGGCCCGCCACCGCCTCCAGCGAGGTCTCCTGCTCCGCCGCCTCCCGGAAGGCGCCGATGACGACCACCGCGGCCTCCACCGCCTCCAGCCCCTTGCCGCGCACATCGCCGACGATCAGCCGTACGCCGTGCGGAGTGTCCTGCACGGCATAGAGATCGCCCCCGATCCTGGCGTCCGCCCGCGCCCCCACGTAGCGCGCGGCGACCGCGAGGCCGCCGATCCGCTCCGCGGGCGGCGGCAGGACGGCCCGCTGGACGGCCTCGGAGACATCGCGTACGGAGGCGAGCCGGGCATCGTTCCTGCGGACGGCGCGGTTGATGCCGAGAGCCAGCACGGCGACGATCACCACGGTCACGGCCTCGGTGGCCGACTCATGGGTGTCCTGGGTGCCGTGATAAACGACGGACCAGAGCTCGCCGACGACGGCCGCCAAGGCGACGATCGCCGTGGTGCGCAGCGAGTGGAGCGGTGCCGCGACGAGCGGGGCGGCGGAGAAGAACGGCGAGGCGGTGTACTGCTCCGGCGTCGCGATGTCGAAGACCACGCCGCCGACGATCAGGATGAGCGGCAGCCGGCGCGCCAGCCGGCGGCTCCAGGGCGACATCCGCTCGCGGCGCGGCAGCCGCTCCTCGTCGCCCGGGCGGGCCCTGCCGCTTCCCAGTACCCGCACCGGCTCTCTGCTCCCGCCCGCCACTCACGGCGCCGGCATCGGTCATGGCGTCGGTCGTCGGCCATGGTGTGCGGCGCCCTCGGCTCACCCAAGGCTTTCCGCTACGGGGCGAAGGGGCGAGTCCTCAGGGGCCGGACGGGTCACGCGTGCGGGCCCGGACCGTAGCGCCTCCGTCGTGGCCGTCACAGCCATCGCAGTTGTCGCAGCCGTCACGGTCGTCACGTAAGAGACCACCACCCGAAAGCGGGCAAATCCGGGACCGGCGCCGGGGCCTGACGGGACGACCGGGACGACGAAGGCCGCCGGACGGCACCGCACACGCCGGCCCCGCACCCACCGCCCCGGGAACACCACCCGGCCGGCCCCGCCCCCGGACACAGCTGCGCCCCGGGGCGCTCTCGCGCACACCGGGGCACAAAATTGCTGGTCAACCCCTTACGGGGCATCAGAAACGGTGGGCCATCAGGGGCTCGAACCCTGAACCAATGGATTAAAAGTCCACTGCTCTGCCAATTGAGCTAATGGCCCGCACCGAGCAGCATAGCCCGACCATGCGCCCCAGCCCGAAGCCATTGGGCATCAGCGGTCCTGACGCGCATGCCCGGGCCCTCCCCGAGCCACTCCCACCACACCGCCGACAGCTCCCACGGACCAAAATCCGGTCACCCGCACACGCCTGCCGAGCCGCCCGGAGAACCACGCAACCCAGGTCCCCTACCCGGGAGCCAACGCGCCGGGCAACCCGCCCTGCCCCGGCCAACGCACAGGGCCCGTACGGCACTTGCGTGTCGTACGGGCCCTGCGTTGCCTCAGTTGTCGACCGTGCCGCCCGAAGTGATCGGCCGGCACGGTCAGACGGAACCGTCAGCCGTTGCGCTTCCAGCGCGGCTTGTCGTCACGGCGGCCGAAGGAGCCGGTCGCGGTGCCGGTGCCACGGTGCTCGTCACGACGGCCGTGCGGACGGTCGCCGCCACCGGAGCGGTAGCCACCGGACGCCGGACGGCCACCGGAGCGGTCGTCGCGGTTGAACGGGCGGTCGCCGCCACCGGAACGGTAGCCACCGGACGCCGGACGCCCACCGGAGCGGTCGTCGCGGTTGAACGGACGGCTGGGACGGTCGCCGCGGTCGCGGTTGAAGCCGCCGCCGGTGCGGTCGTCACGGCGGTCGCGGCTGAAGCCGCCGCCGGAGCGGTCATCACGACGGTCACGGTTGAAACCGCCACCAGAACGGTCATCACGACGGTCACGGTTGAAGCCACCACCCGACCGGTCATCACGACGGTCACGGTTGAAGCCACCGCCCGACCGGTCATCACGACGGTCACGGTTGAAACCGCCACCAGAACGGTCATCACGACGGTCACGGTTGAAGCCACCACCCGACCGGTCATCACGACGGTCACGGTTGAAGCCACCACCGGACCGGTCATCACGACGGTCACGGTTGAAACCGCCACCGGAACGGTCATCACGACGCTCACGGCGGTCGAAGTTGCCGCGGTCGTCACGACGGTCGTCACGGCGCTCGTAGGAGGAGGAGCGACGCGGGGCATCGTCCGACGTGGCCTGGGCCGGCACGGTGACCTCGGGCGCCTCGGCGGCGGCCTCCTCGGTCACGGCAGCGGCGGCGAGCGCCTCGGCCGGGTCCTCGCCGCGCTCGCGGGCGGCGCGGGCGGTCAGCCGGTCCGCCTCCTCGCGCAGCTCGGTGGCGCGGCGCTGCAGGCGCTCCAGCTCACGGGTGAGCTCGGCCACCTCGCGCTCCGCCTGCTTGGCGGAGTTGTTGGCACCGTCGGCCTGGACCTCGGTGAGCGAACGCGCGCCGGTGATCCGGGCGACGTCGTCGTCGAAGGCACCGGCGCCGCCGACGATGTGGCGCGAGGCGTCCACGCCCGCGTCCTCCATCAGGCGGAAGATCTGCCGGCGCTGGTGCGGCAGCGACAGCGAGACGACCGTGCCGGACTGGCCGGCGCGAGCGGTACGGCCCGAGCGGTGCAGGTAGTCCTTGTGGTCACCGGCGGGGTCGACGTTCAGGACCAGGTCGATGCCGTCGACGTGGATACCGCGGGCGGCGACGTCGGTCGCGACGAGCGCGTTGACGTAGCCGTCCTTGAAGTCCGCGAGGACCCGCGTACGGGCGCCCTGCGTCATGCCGCCGTGCAGCGCGTCGGCCTTCACGCCCGCGTCGACGAGCTGCTCGGCGATGCGGTCGGCGCCCAGCTGGGTGCGGACGAAGATGATCGTGCGGCCCTTGCGGGCGGCGATGGCGGCGGTGACCGGCGCCTTGTCCTTCGGCTTCACGACGAGGACGTGGTGCGTCATGGTCGTGACGTTGCCCTGGGCGCTGTCGACCTCGTGGCTGACCGGGTCGGTCAGGTAACGCTTGACCAGCGTGCCGATCTCGTTCTCCATCGTGGCGGAGAACAGCATCCGCTGACCGCCGGACGGAACCTGGTCGAGCAGCTCGGTGACCTCGGGCAGGAAGCCCAGGTCGGACATCTGGTCGGCCTCGTCGAGGACCGCGACCTGGACGTTCTCCAGGGAGCAGGCGCCACGGTTGATGATGTCGCGCAGCCGGCCCGGGGTGGCGACGAGGACGTCGACACCGCGCTCCAGGGCGTAGATCTGGTTGCCCATGGACGTGCCGCCGCAGACGACCTTCATCTTCAGCCCGAGGACGTCGCCGTAGGGCTGGAGGGCGTCCGCGACCTGCATCGCGAGCTCACGGGTCGGGGTCAGGATGACCGCGCGGGGCTTCTTCTTCTCGGTGTGGCCACCGGCGAGCTGCGCCAGCGTCGGCAGACCGAAGGAGAGGGTCTTGCCGGAGCCGGTACGGCCACGGCCGAGGATGTCCTTGCCGGCCAGGGCGTCCGGGATGGTCGCGGCCTGGATCGGGAAGGGCGTGGTGACGCCGTTCTGGGCCAGCTTGCGGACGACGCCCTCGGGCAGTCCCAGGGAGTCGAAGGTGACGGTCGGCTCGGCCGGCTCGTCGATCACCGGGGCGGCGGCCGTCTCGGCCGTCTCGATCGCCTCGGGAGCCGTCTGCTCGTCTGCGGGCATGACGGACTGCTCAGTGGAAATTGACATGCGAAATGCGAAACCTTCCGGAGTCTCGGCACGCGCCCAAACTCCGTGTGTTTCACAAAGACCGCCTCTATGCGGTCAGCCACGGCAAGGGAGAGAACGCGCCACGCGGCGCGCTTCTTTTCTGGCGCCGGGCAAATGGGATCAAACGATCTACCACCATACGCACTCCGCCCCCGGGAAGGCAAATACGCCCCCCGAAGGCCGCTCCCGCCCTCGCCGCGCCGCTCACGCGCCCGGGTCGACCTGCGAGGACATCGGGGAGGAGGGGAACAGGCCGGACGCCTGCGCCGAGGGCGGCGGACTGCTCGGCTGCGGAGTGGGTTCCGCGGGCGGCGTGCTGGGGGGCGTCGAGGGCGGTGGTGAGGACGGCCGGTCGGGGTGCGAAGGCGCCGGGTCCGGGTTGCCACCGGACCCGCCATGGGCGGCGCCGGGCTCCGGACCGGACGGCTCCACCGGATGCTTCGGCGTCGCCGGCACCGATGCCTTCGGCGTCGCGCGCGCCGAAGGCTCCGCGGCCTCCTCGGCGCCGGCCATCCGCTGCGCTTCGCCGTTACGCCCCATCCGCCGGGGGCCTTCGCCGCGCCCGTCGGCGGTGACCCCGCCGGGTCCGGGCTCCGCGTCCTTCCCGTCCTGCCGGGCGGTGCTGCCCGACGGCTTCGGGGGCTCCGCGTCACTCACGCTCAGGCAGCCGGCCAACGAGGCGGCCAACGCCGAGACGGTCACCGCGGCGGCGGTGACCCGGGCCAGCGGCCGGCCCGTGGACGGGGCCGGGACGGAGCGAGCGGAGCGGGCGGGGCGCCGGGGGACGGCGGACGGCGCGGGGGACGGCGCGGCGCTCACCGACGGGGACGGCGTCGGTGAGGGACGGGCGACGGAACCGCCAGGGGGACCGGCAACGGGATCGGGAACAGGGCGGTGACGGGAAGGGATCGGGCGCACGGGCGGGGACCTCCGGATCCGGAGCGCAGGGACAGCGGCGACGGACGCCCTGCCCAACTCCCGCCCCGGGCTTGAGGACACGCGTACCGCAGGCCGGATCGGCTCAGCCGTAGCCCAGCGCGTGCAGCCGCTCGTCGTCGATGCCGAAGTGGTGCGCGATCTCGTGAACGACCGTCACCTCGGTCTCGGTGACCACGTCCTCGCGCGTCGCGCACATCCGCAGTGTGGGCCCCCGGTAGATCGTGATCCGGTCCGGGAGCACGCCCGCGTACCACTCCCCGCGGTCGGTGAGCGGCGTCCCTTCGTAGAGCCCGAGCAGCTCGGGGTCCTCGGACGGGGGCTCGTCCTCGACGAACACCGCCACGTTGTCCATCAGCCGGGTCAGCTCCGGGGGGATCCGGTCCAGCGCCTCTGCGACCAGTTCCTCGAACTCCTCGCGCGTCATTTCCAGCACACCACCATTCTCCGCTACCCGGCCCCGGAACCGGGCGTCGAGGACCGCGGTCGGCGCGCGTCCCCGGGCCGCACCACCGGCCCCACGCTCCCTTCCCGCACCACCGCTCCCGCACGCATGACCCGTGACAGGCATCCCGCCATGGACCGGAACCCGCCCCGCTTACCGGGCGCCGCGGTGGGGCATACGGGCCCAATGGCCCGCGTAGCGCGCTCCCGGACACAGCCCACCGCCCCCTCGGCACCTCTCCCGCTCCGGCTGCTCCGAGCCACGCTCGACGGCGTACGGAGACTGCCCGGAACCGTCCGCCGCCACTACCGCTCCCGCCGTACGGCCCCCACCTCGGCCCTCGTCCCGTCGTCGCACCCCTGGCCCCGCGCCCTCGGCCTGGCGGGCGTCACCGTGCTGGGCGCCTGGCTCGGGCTGCTCGTCATCGGCGGCATCCACGCACCGGTCGGCCCGATGGACACCCACATGACCCTGCGCCCCTCCCTGACCGGCGGCACCAGGATCAACGTCTCACCGCTCGGCGACCTGGAACTCAGCAGCCACCACGGCCCCGTACGGCTCGACGTCGACGTCGACCGACTCGACCCGGTCCGCTCCCAGGACCTGGTCGACCACCCCGAGCGGTTCGCCGGCCTGCAGGCGCAGGTCACCCACGACGTCACCCGCGGCACCGCGGGGCTCGCCCTGAACGCCTGTGCCGCCGTGGCCTTCGGCGCCACCGCTCTGGGCCTGGCCGTCTACCGCAGGCCCCGCCGCGCCCTGGCCGCCGGCGGCCTGGCGCTGGCCCTCCTCGCCACCTCCGGGGCGGCCGCCTACGCCACCTGGAACCCGAAGTCCGTCCTGGAGCCGAAGTTCTCCGGGCTGCTCTCCTCGGCCCCGTCCGTCGTCGGCAACGCACGCAACATCGTCAGCGAATTCAACGTCTACCAACAGGAGTTGGCGCGCCTGGTCACCAACGTCACCAAGCTCTACGACGCCACCTCGACACTGCCGACGTACCAGCCGGACCCCACCACCATCCGGGCGCTGCACGTCTCCGACATCCACCTCAACCCCGGCAGCTGGCGGATCATCGAATCCCTGGTCGAGCAGTACCGGATCGACGTGATCATCGACACCGGCGACACCATGGACCACGGCTCGGCCGCCGAGAACCACTTCCTGGACCCGGTCTCCACCCTCGGCGCCCCGTACGTCTGGGTGCGCGGCAACCACGACTCGCGGACCACCCAGAAGTACCTGACCGGGCGCAAGCACGTCACCGTTCTCGACGACGGCAGGGTCACGCAGGTCGCCGGGCTGCGCATCGCGGGCGTGGGCGACCCTCAGTTCACCCCCGACCGCTCCGTGCTGCCCGCCGGGGACCCCTCCGAGCGGACCGCGGGCGGCAAGCTCGCCGACTCGCTGCGCACCCAGCGGCTGGCCGGTACGCCCGTCGACATCGCGCTGGCGCACAACCCCACCGCGGCGACCGAGGCGGACGGCCTGGCCCCGCTGGCCCTGGCCGGGCACATCCACCACCGCGAGAACACGATGCTCCCCCAGGGCACCCGCCTGATGGTCGAGGGCTCCACGGGCGGCGGGGGGCTGCGCGCGGTGCAGAACAAGAAGCCCGAGCAGGTCCGCGCCTCGGTGCTCTATATGGACCGCACGACCAAGCGGCTCCAGGCGTGGGACGAGATCACGCTCGGCGGCCTGGGCCTGTCGCGCGCCGAGGTGAGCCGGCACCTCCCACGGGAGAACCAGCCCGGCGCCACACCCCGGCCGCCCCGCTCCCCGAGCCCCTCCGTGGAGCCGTCCACGTCCCCCTCGGAGAGCCCTGGGTAAACCGTTTTGGCGAACGGTCCCCCCATCCCATATGCTTCTCACGTCCCCGACGGCGCCGGTAACGACGCCAAGGTGGGCCATCAGCCCTCATCGTCTAGTGGCCCAGGACGCCGCCCTTTCAAGGCGGTAGCACGGGTTCGAATCCCGTTGGGGGCACGCATTACCGTGTGCGAGACTGGTTCACGCCGCTTTCGCACAATGCAAGGTCCTGTGGAGCAGTTTGGAGTGCTCGCCACCCTGTCAAGGTGGAGGCCGCGGGTTCAAATCCCGTCAGGACCGCTGCGGCTGGGTAGCTCAGTTGGTACGAGCGATCGCCTGAAAAGCGATAGGTCGCCGGTTCGACCCCGGCCCCAGCCACACCCTTTGGGAGAAGGCCCCGATCCTCTGGATCGGGGTCTTCTTCGTATGCGCGGGCACGGCGCCCCGCGAAGGAGCCGGGCAGGAGACGGCCGCAGGTGCGCCCCGGCAGCCGCCCAGGGCCCCCACCCGAACGCCGCCATCCCGTGATCGCCTCACGGGCCGCGCCGTCAGCCGGCGGCTTCCGCGTGTGCGGGGGCGGTCTCGCGGCCACCCGGGTGACGGTGGCGCCAGACCCAGAAGACCGTGCACGAGAGCACCGACCAGCCGGCCAGCACCAGGAACGGAAAGAGATGCTGGTGGTTACCGAAGTAGACGGCGGTGTGCTGGGCGTTGACCGAGCCTCCCGGCGGCAGCCAGCGGCCGATATGGCCCAGTGCGGACGGCAGCAGCGGCCAGGACACCGCGCCGCCCGAGGACGGGTTGCCGAGGAGCACCATCAGCCCCCAGGTGGGGATCATCGCCCAGCGCCCGATCAGGGTGTTGAACATCGTGAAGACCATGCCCGACGTGAACATCGTCAGCGCCAGGATCAGCCACGACTCCACGAACGGCAGATCCAGCGCCCCCAGCCACCAGTCCACCACCGCGGCGATGGCGAAGCCGCCCAACAGGGCGTACACCGCGGTGAACGCGATCCGCTCCGCGGGGTTGAGGGCGCGCGCGTGCACGCTGAGCTGGATGGCGCCCACGAAACCGATGATCACCGCGGCGAGCGAGATGTAGAAGAGCGCGAGCCCGCGCGGGTCGCCTTCCTGCAGCGGCTTGATGTCCTTGATCCGGACGTCCACCCCGACCGCCTTGCCGACCTTCACGCCCGCGTCGCGCAGCAGCTGCGCCACCGACGCGCCCGAGGCCCCGGCCACGTCCAGCTCCACGCCCCGGCCGCGCGGCCGCAGGATCGCGAACTCCCGCTGTTCCTCGACGGCCTCCACGGCCTCGCCGTAGGTGCCGTACCCGGTCAGCCGCAGCGAGGCGTTCAGCGCCTTCTCCATGCCCGCCGCGAACGCCTTCTCCTGCGGGTCGTCGAGCGAGCCGACCACGGCGGTCGGGATGTGCCGCGGCGCCGGCCTGGCCATGGTCGAGGTGTACGAGCCGGCGAACATCCCGGCGGCCGCCGCGACGATGAACACCAGCACGATGGCGGGGAGGAACGGTGATTCCTTGAACGCCGCCCATTTCTCCGCCCGGGTCGGACGCCTTCCATGGGCACCGTGCGGAACATGATCGCCGTGCTGATCAGACATGTGAACACGCTAAAGCAATGATCACGGACATACCCCCGCAGGTCCCCCTGCGCGGCGGCCCCGGCAGCCACGGCTTCGCCCCGTATCGACCGGTTCCCGCCACTGCCGCGAGGGCGCCGCGCCACCGGTGCCCCGGTTGCCGCCCGCAAATGGTTCGCCAGTCCGATCCGTGAGGTGAGATCCTGGGGGACGTATGTCCAGTCAGCCTGCCCCCGCCCTGCCCGCCCTGCTGGAGCGACTGCCCGAGCTGATGCTGCGCGACCAGCAGCGGCTGGGGCGTCGACTCGACGGCGCGCGCCGGATCCGTAAGCCCGAGGCCCGAGAGGCCGTGCTCGCCGAGATCTCCGACGGCATCGAGGAGGCGGAGCTGCGCGTTGCCCAGCGGCGCGCCGCGGTGCCCGACATCACGTACCCGGAAGAACTCCCGGTCAGCCAGAAGAAGGACGAGATCCTCGCCGCGATCCGCGACCACCAGGTCGTGATCGTCGCCGGGGAGACCGGGTCCGGCAAGACGACGCAGATCCCCAAGATCTGCCTGGAGCTCGGACGGGGCGTCCGCGGCCTCATCGGGCACACCCAGCCCCGCCGGATCGCGGCCCGTACGGTCGCCGAGCGGGTGGCCGAGGAGCTCAGGACGCCTCTGGGCGAGGCGGTCGGCTGGAAGGTCCGCTTCACCGACCAGGTCGGCGGCGACACCCTCGTCAAGCTGATGACCGACGGCATCCTGCTCGCCGAGATCCAGACGGACCGCGAGCTGCGCCAGTACGACACGATCATCATCGACGAGGCACACGAGCGCAGCCTCAACATCGACTTCATCCTGGGCTATCTGGCGCAGCTGCTGCCCAAGCGCCCGGATCTGAAGGTCGTGATCACCTCCGCGACCATCGACCCGGAGCGGTTCGCCAGGCACTTCGGCAGTTTCACCGCGGTGGACGCGCGTGAGGCCGAGGGCACGGCCCGGGAGGACGGTGCGGCGCCCGCCGGCGCCCCGATCGTCGAGGTCTCCGGGCGCACGTATCCGGTCGAGGTCCGCTACCGCCCACTGCTGGAGGAGGGCGGCCAGGAAGGCGACCGCGACCAGATCACCGCGATCTGCGACGCCGTCGACGAGCTCCAGGCCGAGGGGCCCGGCGACATCCTGGTCTTCCTCTCCGGCGAGCGCGAGATCCGCGACACCGCCGACGCGCTCAACAAGAAGAACCTGCGGTCCACCGAGGTGCTGCCGCTGTACGCCCGGCTCTCGCACGCCGAGCAGCACCGCGTCTTCCAGCGGCACACCGGCCGCCGGATCGTGCTCGCCACGAACGTCGCGGAGACCTCGCTGACCGTCCCCGGCATCCGGTACGTCATCGACCCGGGCATGGCCCGGATCTCCCGCTACAGCTTCCGCACCAAGGTGCAGCGGCTGCCGATCGAGCCGGTCTCGCAGGCCAGCGCCAACCAGCGCAAGGGCCGCTGCGGGCGTACCAGCGACGGCATCTGCATCCGGCTGTACTCCGAGGACGACTTCGTCAGCCGCCCGGAGTTCACCGATGCCGAGATCCTGCGCACCAACCTCGCCTCCGTCATCCTGCAGATGACCGCGGCCGGCCTCGGCGACATCGAGAAGTTCCCCTTCATCGATCCGCCGGACCGCCGCAACATCAAGGACGGCATCGATCTGCTGCACGAGCTCGGCGCGCTGGACGGCAAGCCGAAGTCGGGCGGCTCCGGGCGGGCGGGCCAGAAGGGGGCCCAGCGGCTCACCCCGCTCGGCCGCAAGCTCTCCCAGCTGCCGGTCGACCCGCGGCTGGCCCGGATGGTGCTGGAGGCCGACCGCAACGGCTGCGTCCGCGAGGTCATGGTGATCGCGGCGGCGCTGTCGATCCAGGACCCCCGCGAGCGGCCCTCGGACAAGCAGCAGCAGGCCGACCAGCAGCACGCCCGTTTCAAGGACGAGACCAGCGACTTCCTGGCCTTCCTCAATCTGTGGCGCTATGTGCGCGAGCAGCAGAAGGCACTGTCGTCGTCGGCATTCCGGCGTATGTGCCGGTCGGAGTTCCTGAACTACCTGCGGATACGCGAGTGGCAGGACATCTACTCCCAGCTGCGCTCGGTCGCCAAGACCATGGGCATTCACCTCAGCGAGGAGGATGCGGCGCCCGACCACATTCACACCTCCCTGCTTTCCGGTTTGCTTTCGCATATCGGACTCAAGGACACGGACGCCAAGAACGAGTATCTGGGCGCCCGCAGCGCCAAGTTCGCGGTCTTCCCCGGCTCCGCCCTCTTCAAGAAGCCCCCGCGCTGGATCATGTCCGCGGAGCTGGTCGAGACGTCCCGCCTGTGGGCCCGGGTGAACGCCAAGATCGAGCCGGAGTGGGTCGAGCCGCTGGCACAGCACCTGGTGAAGCGCACGTACAGCGAGCCGCACTGGGAGCAGAAGATGGCGGCGGTGATGGCGTACGAGCGGGTGACGCTCTACGGCGTGCCGATCGTCGCCCAGCGGAAGATCACCTACGGCCGTATCGATCCGGAGACCTCACGGGACCTGTTCATCCGTAACGCCCTGGTGGAGGGCGACTGGCGCACGCATCACCAGTTCTTCCATGACAACCGCAAACTCCTCGGCGAAGTCGAAGAGTTGGAGCACCGTGCGCGGCGCCGCGACATCCTCGTCGACGACGAGACGCTCTTCGACTTCTACGACCAGCGCATTCCGGCGGACATCGTCTCGGGGGCGCATTTCGACGCGTGGTGGAAGAAGCGCGGCCAGGCCGACGGCCCGGATCCGGAGCTGCTGAACTTCGAGCAGTCCATGCTCATCAACGAATCCGCGGAAGCCGTCACCAAGGACGACTACCCGGACTCCTGGCGCCAGGGAAAGCTGAAGTTCAAGGTCACCTACCAGTTCGAGCCCGGCGCGGACGCGGACGGCGTGACCGTCCATGTGCCCCTCCAGGTCCTCAACCAGGTCTCCTCCGAGGGCTTCGACTGGCAGATTCCCGGCCTGCGCGAGCAGCTGGTGACGGAGCTGATCCGCTCGCTGCCCAAGCCGATCCGCCGCAACTACGTCCCGGCGCCGAACTTCGCGGCCCGGTTCCTCGACTCCACGGTGCCGCTGCAGGGGGCCCTGACCGCGTCACTGGCCGCGGGGCTCCAGCGGATGGTGGGCGTACCGGTCCAGGCGGCGGACTTCGACACCGCCAAGGTCCCCGACCACCTCAAGATCACCTTCCGGGTGGTCGACGAGCGGCGCCGCAAGCTCGCCGAGGCCAAGGATCTCGAAGCGCTGCGGCTCCAGCTGAAGCCGAAGACCCGGGAAGCCATCTCCAAGGCGTTCGAGCAGGCCGCGGACCGGCCCGCGGAGGGCAAGGGCAGCAGGAGCGGCAAGGGCGACGGCCCCGCGCCGGCCGGACCGGAGCAGCGGACCGGCCTGACGTCCTGGACGATCGGCACGCTCGCGCGCACCTTCGAGACCCGGCGCGGGGGCCAGCCGCTCAAGGCGTACCCGGCCCTGGTGGACGAGGGCAGCAGCGTCGCCGTACGCCTCTTCGACACCGAGGCGGAGCAGCTGCAGGCCATGTGGGCGGGCACCCGCAGGCTCATCCTGCTCAACGTTCCCTCCAACCCCGCGAAGTTCGCGCAGGACAAGCTGAGCAACCAGCAGAAGCTCGCCCTCTCCCGCAATCCGCACGGCTCCATCGCGGCGCTGTTCGAGGACTGTGTGACGGCCGCCGCCGACCGCCTCATCGCGGCGCGCGGCGGTCCCGCGTGGGACGAGGAGTCCTTCCGGAAGCTGTTCGACGCGGTGCGCGCCGATCTGGTGGACGCGACGCTGAAGACCATCCAGCAGGCCCAGGAGGTGCTGGCCGCCTGGCAGGCGTGTGAGCGCCGGCTGAAGGCCACGACGTTCCCGTCGCTGCTGCCGTCGCTCGCGGACGTCAAGGAGCAGCTGGCGGCGCTCATCAAGCCGGGGTTCGTCACCGCGCACGGCGCCAAGCGGCTGCCGGACCTGATGCGCTATCTGGTGGCCATCGACCGGCGCCTGCAACAGCTGCCCACCAACGCCGAGCGGGATCGCACCCGGATGGCGAAGGTGAAGGAGATGCAGGACGAATACGCCTGGCTGCTGGAACAGTTCCCCCAGGGCCGCCCGGTGCCGGCCGCGGCCCTGGAGATCCGCTGGATGATCGAGGAGCTGCGGGTGAGCTACTTCGCGCACGCGCTGGGGACCGCCTATCCGGTCTCCGACAAGCGCATCGTGAAGGCCGTGGACGCCGCGGCGCCGTAGCCGCGGGCGGTCACCGGCATCGAGTTCGACCGCACCCCCTGACCTGCTGTACAGTCTTGCTTCGCAGCCCGCCGCAAGCGGAAAGCGAAACGCAAGGTCCTGTGGAGCAGTTTGGAGTGCTCGCCACCCTGTCAAGGTGGAGGCCGCGGGTTCAAATCCCGTCAGGACCGCATCATTTACGGCCCGCATCCGTCTCGGATGCGGGCCGTAACGCGTTTCGGGCGGGTGCCCCAGTGCACCTCGGACCGGAACCGCGGTTTCCGCACCGCACGCACCGCACGCACCGCACGCACGGACGCAGAGACGCAGGGGCGCACCACGAGCACCCTCGCAACCCCGCCTCCCCCTCGTGCCCTTCGCCACATCCCCCGCAGGCAAGCCGCCCTCCGCGCCCACCGCCCCGCAGCGGCATGACCTGTCCACTTGCCTGTCCGGAAGACGCGTCCACGTTGGCGCGAAGCCGCGGGTGGCGGGGCCCGTCGCCCGCTGCCGTCTTGACGGCCGTGGACGCCACCGGTACTCACAAAGGAGGCGCGGGGCCGGGGAGGTACGTGCGATGACGACACGGGCGAGGCACGAGACCAGGGCGCTGCTGCGCGCCCATCTGTCGGCCGCCGCGGGCTACCGCCATCTGACGCGGCACTGCCCCATCTGCCACCGGCTGCTACGGCTCGCCATGGAGCCGCACAGGACCCGCCGGGGGGCCTCGGCGCCCGAAGCCGGCGCCGCCTCCTCCCCGGCCGCCTGCGGGCCCTCGGGGACGGACGGCGAAAGTCCCTCGTCCCGTTGAGCGAAGTCGCCTCCCGCACCGCCCGTGCGGTGGGAGGCTGTTGAGCGGGAATCGGCGAAAGTGCACTACCGCAGCGGCCGTACCGCCTTCAAGGACCACGCCATGTGACGGGTGTCACCGAACAACTTTTGCGAAGTAGGGAACTTACACCCTCCCTACAACCTGTCAATTTAATATGTGCAATTGCACTCCCCCTCCAGTGCTTTCGGAACGAGACCGCAGGGTCCACGCAGACACCCCCTCAGAGGACCCCTGGGGGCACACAGGGAGCCCCGCGGGGCGGCACGGGCGCCGGGTCGACCCGGCCGGGCCGGCGGGCCGAGGAGCGGGCGTACACAAAAAAAATCGCGCTGGACCCGGCGGAGTCCAGCGCGATCGGTGACGTACCCAGGTGGAGCGGGTGTGGGGCCTGTTGGGGCAGGCGCCCGCGTCGGTGGAGCTGTGGAGCTTGGGTGGAGCAGTCGAGCTATGTGGTGCCAAAACGGGCATTTTCGGGTTGGGGGCCCCGAAAACAGCCTGGCTATGCGGTTGTTCAGGCCTCGCTGCGCTGCTGCGGGATACCCGCGAGCAGTGCGCGGACCTCAGCCTCGCGGTAACGCCGATGCCCTCCGAGCGTGCGGATGGACGTGAGCTTGCCTGCCTTGGCCCAGCGGGTCACCGTCTTCGGGTCCACGCGGAACATCGTGGCGACCTCAGCAGGGGTAAGCAGCGGCTCGGCGTCAGGGGTGCGAGCGGTCATGAGCGGCCTCCTCGGGAGAACCGAACCATCACGGTTCTTTCCTCTAAATTCTGCACCTTGACCCACGTTGCCCGAAATGGCGGACGCGGGCCGAGTCGGTTATAGGACGAACGGCTTGTCCTCGGCACTACAACTACACCATCCGTCCAGCCACGTCGGCCAAACCGATGGAATTGCCCTCTCAGGTGTTCAACCTCGGCGGAAGCCGATGGACCATGCCATAGCGGACAGTCACACCCCCGTGACGATCAGTCACAACGGGATCAGACGCCAGGAAACCCTCAAGGAACGCAATACCGATCTATCCGCCCATAGTTAGGCGGAAGGAGCCCCAGTCAGGCTCCTTGTCCTATTTTGGCACGAGGGTATGGCTTGGGAGCAAGACCCGAAGTCAGTGCTTTAGGTCACGCTTGGGGCAATCGCCCGGATCGGGACCTACGTCCCGCACCGTCAGGCCCTGGATGACAGGCCCTGTCCGGCGTCACACCGCCGCTCCGGACGCTCAGCTGGAGAACTGACGTTCGCGCACCGCACGCCATCGGTCGGACAGCTTCTCGTACGCGACGCCGGCCCGTTCACCGTCCCCGTCGCGCAGCGCCGCCAGCCCCTCCGCCACTTCCGCGGCGGAGCGGTCCTCGGCGAGCTGCTCCTCGGGCACCGCGTGCACCAGGCCTCCGTAGTCCAGCTCCACGAGCGAACGCGGGTGGAATTCCTCGAGCCAGCGCCCCACATCTACCAGGCCGTCGATCAACGGCCCCTCCTCCAAGGTGTCGCGCAGCGTCCGCAGTCCGCGTGCGACCCGGCGCCGCGCCTGCACCATCGGCGTCCGATAACGCAAATGAGGCCCCTGGTCACTCTTCGTGTACTCGCGTTCCTCGTCGTCGAAGAGCACGAACCAGCGGACCGGAACGTGCCAGGTCGCACCGCGGATCCAGGGTCTGGCGTCCGGGTTGCGCTCCCGCCACTGCTCGTAGTCGGTGGCCGCCTGCCGCCGCACGACCGGCGGCAGCGCCGCGTCCAGCACGGGCGCCGGCAGCAGCTCCTCCAGCGCCTCCAGGGCCTGCCAGCCGCGCAGCCGGGTACGCCACGGGCACACGCACGTGACGCCGTCGACGACGGCCACGAAGGCGTCCGCGCTCTCGTGGACCGGCACCGGTACCGGCGGGGTCGGCAGCAGGTCGGCGAGGGCCCGGCGCTGCTCGTCCTGGGCGGTGGGGGTGTGCTCGCGCTCGGCGTACCGCGCCCAGTGGGAGCGCTCCGGCTCCGGGAACGCTGCCAGCGGCTCGTAGACCCGCAGATATGCCACATACGGGACCATCACCGACGACGCCAAGGCCACGCCCGCTCCTTTTCAGGGAAGTCCGCCTCCGGGAGGAGCTGCCCACCTCCGCCCGGCCCGGGATACGGGCAGATCGTCCCATGCCCGTCCCCCACGCGAGGGTGATCGGGGGCACCTGACCGGTCAACGGGTCCCGAGGTCTTACGCTCTTCCCGACCGGCCCTCCCCACCCGCACGAGGGCGTCCTTCGCGACTTATGGGAGTCACCACAGTGACTGACGTACGTCCTGCCACCGTCAGTGCCGACGGCGGCGTTCTGCACACCCTGTTCCGATCGGAGCAGGGCGGCCACGAGCAAGTCGTTCTCTGCCAGGACCGCGCCAGCGGCCTCCGGGCCGTGATCGCCCTCCACAGCACCGCCCTGGGCCCCGCCCTCGGCGGTACCCGCTTCCACGCCTACGCCTCCGAGGAGGAGGCCGTGCTGGACGCTCTCAACCTCTCGCGCGGCATGTCCTACAAGAACGCGCTGGCCGGCCTGGAGCACGGCGGCGGCAAGGCCGTGATCATCGGCGACCCCGACGTGATCAAGACCGAGGAGCTGCTGCTCGCCTACGGCCGCTTCGTGGCCTCGCTGGGCGGCCGCTACGTCACCGCGTGCGATGTCGGCACCTACGTCGCCGACATGGACGTGGTGGCCCGCACGAACAAGTGGACCACCGGCCGCTCGCCCGAGAACGGCGGCGCCGGCGACTCCTCCGTCCTGACCGCCTTCGGCGTCTACCAGGGCATGCGCGCCTCGGCCCAGCACCAGTGGGGCGACCCGACGCTGCGCGGCCGCAAGGTCGGCGTGGCCGGGGTCGGCAAGGTGGGCCACCACCTCGTCGAGCACCTCCTCAAGGACGGCGCGGAGGTCGTGATCACGGACGTCCGCAGCGAGTCGGTGGACCGCATCCTCGCGCGGCACCCCCGGGTGACCGCCGTCGCCGACACCGAGGCGCTGATCCGCACCGAGGGCCTGGACGTCTACGCGCCGTGCGCCCTGGGCGGCGCGCTGAGCGACGAGTCGGTGCGGGTGCTGACCGCGAAGGTGGTGTGCGGGGCGGCCAACAACCAGCTCGCGCACCCCGGCGTCGAGAAGGACCTGTCCGACCGCGGCATCCTCTACGCCCCGGATTACGTCGTGAACGCGGGCGGCGTCATCCAGGTGGCCGATGAGCTGCACGGTTTCGACTTCGACCGCTGCAAGGCCAAGGCGACGAAGATCTTCGACACCACGCTGGCGATATTCGCTCGTGCGAAGACGGACGGGATCCCGCCCGCCGCCGCGGCCGACCGGCTGGCCGAAACGCGTATGGCCGAGGCCCGACGCGCCTGACGGGACCGGGAGCGCTTCGGGGCCGCTCCCATGGCCGGAAACACGGCCTTGCGCGACCCGCCACGGGTGATCGAGGAGACTTCCCTCACCACCCGTCGGCGGGTCGCCGTACAGGACAGGTTAAAATCGCAGTTGACCAGCGGGAAAAGGGTGCCTCGCGGGTCGTGCCGAGCAGTGGGTGATGCGGGCGACGTACCGAACGGCCGCGGAAGCAGGTACCGTTAAAGCCCTACAGACCGGCCTCTCTGTCGAGAGTCCGTTCTGAATCATGAACGCGTGTCAAGACTCTGGGGCCATCGAGCCCCGTCATTGAGGGGGTCGACCCATGGGGCGCGGCCGGGCCAAGGCCAAGCAGACAAAGGTCGCCCGCCAGCTGAAGTACAGCAGCGGTGGGACGGATCTCTCACGACTGGCCGACGAGCTGGGTGCATCGCCGTCGAACCAGCAGCCTCCGAACGGGGAACCGTTCGAGGATGACGAGGACGACGACGACCCGTACGCACAGTACGCGGATCGGTACAACGACGATGATGAGGACGAGGGCGACTCGTCCGACCAGCGTCGTCGCGCCTGACGCCCTGTGCGTACCAGGCTCTGACAACAGACAGCATCGAGGACCCGGTCCAGGCCAGTGCCAGGACCGGGTTCTGTGCTGCCCGGGTGGCCGCGGAGCGGGCACCGAAGTGGCCGCCGGATGAGCGGCGGCCACTCGGATCAGCTCGCGTAGTCACCGGTCAGGGTCACCGCGTCGGCACGGTCGCCGCGCTCGGAGATCTCGCCGCTGACCCAGGCGTCCACACCGCGGTCGGCGAGCGTGGTCAGTGCGACCTCCACCGACTCCTGGGGGACGACGGCGATCATGCCGACGCCCATGTTCAGGGTCTTCTCCAGCTCCAGGCGCTCGACCGAGCCGGCCGAGCCGACCAGGTCGAAGACCGGGCCCGGCGTCCAGGTGGAGCGGTCCACGGTGGCGTGCAGCCCGTCCGGGATCACCCGGGCGAGGTTGTTGGCCAGACCGCCGCCGGTGATGTGCGAGAAGGCGTGCACCTCGGTCGTACGGGTCAGCGCCAGGCAGTCCAGCGAGTAGATCTTGGTGGGCTCCAGCAGCTCCTCGCCGAGGGTGCGGCCGAACTCCGGAATCTCGCGGTCCAGCGCGAGACCGGCACGGTCGAACAGCACGTGGCGGACCAGGGAGTACCCGTTCGAGTGAAGTCCGGAGGACGCCATCGAGATGACGGCGTCGCCCGTCCGGATGCGATCCGCACCCAGCACGCGGTCGGCCTCGACCACGCCCGTCCCGGCGCCGGCGACGTCGAACTCGTCCACGCCCAGCAGGCCCGGGTGCTCGGCGGTCTCGCCGCCGACCAGCGCGCAGCCGGCCAGCACACAGCCCTCGGCGATGCCCTTCACGATCGCGGCGACGCGCTCGGGGAAGACCTTGCCGACGCAGATGTAGTCGGTCATGAACAGCGGCTCGGCGCCGCAGACGACCAGGTCGTCGACGACCATGCCGACGAGGTCGTGACCGATGCTGTCGTACACGCCCATCTTGCGGGCGATGTCGACCTTCGTACCGACGCCGTCGGTGGCCGAGGCCAGCAGCGGGCGCTCGTAGCGCTTGAGCGCGGACGCGTCGAAGAGGCCGGCGAAGCCGCCGAGCCCGCCGACGACCTCGGGGCGGGTGGCCTTCTTGACCCACTCCTTCATGAGGTCGACGGCGCGGTCGCCCGCTTCGATGTCGACTCCCGCAGCCGCGTAGCTGGCACCGGTGCCCGCGGATCGCGCAGGCTCGGAGGACTCAGTAGGCATGGCCCAGAACTTTCGTGTCGTGTGTGTACGAGCTACGGGCGGCGCAGCGCGTCGGCGCCGCCGACACCGGCCGTCAGCGTCTCGACGCCGTCCAGGTCCGGCTTGGCCTGACCGGCGGTCTCCGACTCCAGGAGGTGCTTGCCCAGCAGCTCCGGGTCGGGCAGATCCATCGGGTACTCGCCGTCGAAGCAGGCGCGGCACAGATTCGGCTTGGCGATGGTGGTCGCCTCGATCATGCCGTCGATGGAGATGTACGCGAGCGAATCGGCGCCCAGCGACTTGCCGATCTCTTCCACGCTCAGCCCGTTGGCGATCAGCTCCGCGCGCGTGGCGAAGTCGATGCCGAAGAAGCAGGGCCACTTGATCGGCGGGGAGGAGATCCGGATGTGGACCTCCAGCGCGCCGGCCTCGCGGAGCATCCGCACCAGGGCGCGCTGGGTGTTGCCGCGGACGATCGAGTCGTCGACGACCACCAGGCGCTTACCGCGGATGACTTCCTTGAGCGGGTTGAGCTTGAGGCGGATACCGAGCTGCCGGATGGTCTGCGAGGGCTGGATGAAGGTCCGGCCGACGTAGGAGTTCTTGACCAGGCCGGAGCCGTAGGGGATACCGCTGGCCTCGGCGTAGCCGACCGCAGCGGGGGTTCCCGACTCGGGCGTCGCTATGACGAGGTCCGCCTCGGCCGGCGCCTCGGCGGCCAGCTTGCGGCCCATCTCCACGCGGGAGAGGTACACGTTGCGGCCGGCGATGTCGGTGTCCGGGCGCGCGAGGTAGACGTACTCGAAGACGCAGCCCTTGGGGCGGGCCTCGGCGAAGCGGCTGCTGCGCAGGCCGTCCTCGTCGATGGCGACCATCTCGCCGGGCTCGATCTCCCGGATGAAGCTGGCGCCGCAGATGTCGAGGGCGGCGGTCTCGGAGGCCACCACCCAGCCGCGCTCCAGGCGGCCGAGGACCAGCGGGCGGATGCCCTGCGGGTCGCGGGCGGCGTACAGCGTGTGCTCGTCCATGAAGACGAGGGAGAAGGCACCCATCACCTTGGGAAGGACGCGGGGTGCGGCCTCCTCGACGGTGAGCGGCTTGCCGTCCTCGTCGACCTGGCCGGCGAGCAGCGCCGTCACGAGATCGGTGTCGTTGGTGGCCGCGACCTGGGTCGCGCGGCCGCCCTCACGGGGCAGCGCCGCGACCAGATCCGCCAGCTCGGCGGTGTTGACCAGGTTGCCGTTGTGGCCGAGCGCGATCGAGCCGTGCGCGGTCGCACGGAACGTCGGCTGCGCGTTCTCCCACACCGAGGCACCGGTGGTGGAGTAGCGGGCATGGCCCACGGCGATATGGCCCTGGAGGGAGCCGAGCGAAGTCTCGTCGAAGACCTGGGAAACCAGGCCCATGTCCTTGAAAACGAGGATCTGCGAGCCGTTGCTCACTGCGATGCCCGCAGACTCCTGTCCACGGTGCTGCAGCGCATACAGCCCGAAATAGGTGAGTTTGGCGACCTCTTCACCCGGAGCCCAGACACCGAAGACGCCGCAAGCGTCCTGGGGGCCCTTCTCGCCGGGGAGCAGGTCGTGGTTGAGTCGTCCGTCACCACGTGGCACGCCTCCGAGTCTAGGGCAGGTCGCGGATTCATCCGAACCGGGGATGGCCCGGTTTCTGGATGAGTGCATGAACGGAGTGTTGCGCGTCCTTGACGTGCTCACGGCTTTGCGAGCAGGATTCCCGACCATGCAGACCCCGCAGCCCTTGGCACGCCTGGTGTGTGGCCGAGTGGCCCATCGCGCGCGGCCGCTCGTGCGGCGCCGCCACGTCGACCTCGGTCGCGTCGCCAGCGCCATGTGTCGCTGCGCATAAGTCTGCCGACCGCGCGTAGCGGCGGGCCGGTCCAAGTTGACCCGGCCCCTCCGGTTTCCCGCTTCTGAGCTGCGCTTTCCCGGTCGAGACTGCCGCTTACCACGTTCGCCCCGTATGCCGCTGATGCACCTCTTGCGGCTTATACCGGGCGGCCGCCCACCCGCACCCGTGTGAGATACGCGACCCGCATGCCCTCACGCCGCTCCCGTGAGGCGTTATGCGCCCTCGCGTCCTGAATCAACCCTTTGGAGAGTCGTACCGATGTCATCCGTCGACCCCGGCACGCCCGATTCGTCCACTCCCTCCCCCGAGCCCTCGCTCTCCCGCCGGACGTTCGGCGGCCTGGCCGGTGTGGGCGCCGCTGCCGCGGTCGGCGGGCTCGGCGCACTCGGCACCGTGGCGGGCGCCGCGGCCGGGACCCCGGAGCCCGGGGAGCGCCCCTTCCGGGCCACGCCCGGCCGGCACTCGCGGCGCCCCAACATCCTGTTCATCCTCGGCGACGACCTGGGATGGGCCGATCTGTCCTCCTACGGGGCACCGGAGATCCGGACCCCGCACCTGGACCGGCTCGCCCGCCAGGGCATCCGCTTCACCCAGTCCTACTCGGGCTCGGCAACCTGCTCGCCCACCCGCTTCTCCCTGTACACGGGCCGCTACCCGGGCCGTACCGAGGGCGGCCTGGCCGAGCCGATCGCCGACCGGAGCGTCGGGCTGGAGCCGGGGCACCCCACGCTCGCCTCGCTGCTGCGCGACGCGGGCTACGCGACGGCCCTGATCGGCAAGTGGCACTGCGGCTACCTGCCGGACTACAGCCCCACCAAATCCGGCTGGGACACCTTCTTCGGGAACCTCGGCGGGGCACTGGAGTACTACTCGAAGCTGGGGCTCGCCGGGGAGTACGACCTCTACGAGGGCGACGCCGAGTACAAGGACCTGCGCTACTACACGCGGATCCTCACCGAGCGGGCCGTGGACCACGTGACCGAGGCGGGGCGGCGGGCCGGCGAGGGCCGTGCCGGCGGCGGCCGTCCCGCTGCGGACGGGGGCGGGACGTCCGGCGCGGACCACGCCGGCGGGCGGCGGACGGACCGTCCGTGGCTGCTGAACCTGAACTTCACCACTCCGCACTGGCCCTGGATAGCCGATGGCGACACGGCGCAGAGCGCGGAGATCGTCCGCCGGATCAAGGCCGGTGAGCCGGGCGCCCTGCAGCACCGGGACGGCGGCTCGCTGGCGAAGTACCGGGAGATGGTCGAGGACCTGGACCGCTCGGTCGGCGAGGTGCTGGCGGCGCTGAAGCGCTCCGGCCAGGAGGAGAACACCCTCGTCTTCTTCGCGAGTGACAACGGCGGCGAACGCTGGTCGTACAACTGGCCGCTGTCCGGGAACAAGGCGTCGCTCCAGGAGGGCGGCATCCGGGTGCCGACGATCGTGCGCTGGCCGTCGCGGCTCGACGCCGGGCAGGTCAGTCATGAGCCGGTGTTCACCCCGGACTGGACGGCGACGCTGCTGGAGATCGCGGGCGCCCGCCCGGACCGGGCCCACCCGCTGGACGGCACCAGCCTCGCGGGCTACCTGCTGCGCGGTGAGCGGCTCGCCGAGCGCGACCTGTTCTGGCGGGTGCGGGGCGAACGGGCGCTGCGGCGGGGCGACTGGAAGTACTACCGGGGCAAGAAGGGCGCCGACCAGCTCTTCCACCTCACCGACGACCCGCGTGAGCAGGCGGACAAGGCGGCGATCGAGCCACGGCTGCTGGCACGGCTCAAGGCCGCCTGGGAAGCGGTGGACGACACCCTGCTCGCCTATCCGCAGGGCTGACCGGCGCGACGGACGGCCGGGGAGGGTGGCGTCCGCCCCCGGCCGCTCGGCGTCACCGGTGCAGCACGGGCAGATATCCGCCGATGTCGGCCCGCTCACCGCTCGCGCTGACCGCGGCCGCATCCAGCGCGGCGGACCACGTCGTGCGCCCGGTGGCGAGCCGGAGCCAGGTGAGCGGGTCGGTCTCGACGACGTTGGGAGGGGTGCCGCGGGTGTGCTTGGGGCCCTCGACACACTGCACGACGGCGAACGGCGGCACCCGGACCTCGACCGAATTGCCCGGGGCCTTGTGGGCCAGGGCATCGGCGAGCAGCCGGGTGGTGGTGGCGAGTGCCTGCCGGTCGAAGGGGATGTCCTGGCCGGTGGCGCGTGCCAGGCCGTCGGTGAGCAGCACCAGCCGAACACAGCAGGTGACCAGGGCGTCGTCCAGCCGCATCGCGCCGGCACCGGTCGCCAGCAGCCGGCCGTCGGGCGCGGCGGGGACCAGCTCGGCATACCAGGCAGCGGCGCGGTCCAGCAGTACGGCGAGCTCCGAAGGGTCCGCCGGCTCCGGGACCACCTCCTCGACCCCGTCGCCCTGCGATCCGGCGGAGGCCGCCGGCCAGTCGGCGAGGGCGATCTCCTGCCTCGGCGGCTCGGGCTGCCCAAGCGACCGGCACACGTCCTCCAGGGCCAGCGCGGCACGGACGGCCTGCTCGCCGGCCGTCCCGCCACCGGACGGTACGGGCCCGTCGAGCTGGTCAGGTGTGAGGGCGCGCACCGCCTTCTGGAGGTGGCCGAACTGGGCCGGGACGGCGGCCCTGGTCTTCTTCGGGTCGTACCGGCGAGCGCGCGGCTTCCGTACTGCGGGAGGCATACGGGTCAGAGTATGCGGGCCCTCTGACAACGGGCCCGGACGTCCGGACAGCCCCTGACCGCCACGGGCCAGGGGCTGTCCGGAAGACGTTCAGCTCGTGGTCGTCCGGTCCGTCGACCCGGCCACGAATATCTCCTCGTTGCGCGGCACACCGATGCCCCGCCAGGTGAACGGCACTCCGTCGGCCGTGTCCGGGTCCGCGGTGTCCATCAGCTGGAAGTGCACGTGCGGCTCCGTGCTGTTGCCGGAGTTGCCGCACCGGCCGAGCGTCTGGCCGGCCGTCACCCGGTCCCCCGGCCCGACGGTCAGCGAACCGTGCCGGAGGTGGGCGTAGAGCGCGTAGGTGTCGTCGCCGAGGTCGAGGATCACGTGGTTGCCGACGACGCGGCGGGCACCGCCCAGGGTGCGCACGAGCCCCTCGACGACGAAGAGGTACACGAGCGCGAACCAGGACGTGCGGCTGAGGTGGTCCCGCTGGCGGTCCTCGGCCGCCACCACGGTGGCGTCGGCGACCGCGAGCAGCGGCGCTCCGAACGCCGGGAAGTCGTCATTGCGGCGCGCCAGGGGCCACCAGCCGAAGGCGGGCCGGGAGTCCGGCGTCGGCTCCGCCACGATGTCTATGGCGTACGCCTGGCCGTAGGACCGCGTGCCGTGGCTGGGGACCTTGTCGGCGGGGCTGTTCATGGCCTTCCAGCGGCCGTCGACCGGAGCGCCGACCTCGACCGCCTCGGTCCTGGCGGGGGCCTTGCGCCGCTCCTCCGCCCGGGCCGTCCAGCCACCGAAGGTGATCAGCGCCCAGAGGCCGATGGGGACCCAGCCCCACCAGTAGGGGTAGTCGACGAAGAACCCCGCCACGACCATCGCCAGGAAGACGAGCAGGCAGACGCGGGCGGCGATCTGGAGGAGTTTTCGCAAGGGCGTGGACTTCATGGGCTTCCCCCTGGAGTCGGGCCGGGCGGTCAGCGTCCGGCGGCGGTGATCATCACGAGCAGCGGTACGACGCGGTCGGCCGGTACCTCGTAGCGGCCGCGCGCGGCCGTGCGCAGCCAGCCGCCGGCGGTCAGCTGGCGCAGGTGGTGGTAGATCTGGCCCGACGTGCCCGTCCCGTCGAGTTCGGTGAGTTCGGCGGCGGTGCAGCGGCCGCCGAGGATCTCGCGCAGCAGCGTCAGCCTGACGGGCTGGCCCAGGGCAGCGAACGACTCCGCCGCCGCGGTCCAGTCGCCGTCCAGCACCGTGTCGGTGACCTGGCCGTACTGCCACTCGTAGCGCTGCCCGGCCGGGGTCCGCACGGCACCGGTGAACAGCACTCCGCCGTTCTCCGCGCCCAGCTCGGCCAGTTGGGCCTTCAGCCCGCGCAGCGCCCACAGCTCGTCGCCGGACTCCCGCTCGGGCGGGCTCGCGGTGCGGCCCGCCGACTGCTCCAGCGCGGCCAGCCGCCGTTCCAGCTCGGCCACACGTCCTTCGAGATCCATGACTGCGATATTACGTAATTACGTAACCGCAGGCAATGCCCGCACGGAACGCCCTCGCGCACCCACCGCTCCGGAGACCGACGCCGCGCGTCCCCGAGCTCCGCGCCCCCGGACAGCCGAAACGGCCCGCCAGATGTTCTGACGGGCCGTTTCGGCACTGCGGAATCCCGGGTCGGGCCCCGGGCAGCCGTCCTAGGCGATCAGGGCGGGGATCGTGGCCTCGTGGGCGTCCTTCAGCTCGCTCAGCGCGATGCTGAACTGCCCCTGGATGTCGATCTCCGTCCCGTCGACCACACCGATGCGGGTGGCCGGCAGCCCCCGCGCACCGCACATGTCGGTGAAGCGGAGCTCCTCGCTGCGCGGCACGGCGACGATCGCCCGGCCCGCCGACTCCGAGAAGAGCAGGACGAACGGGTCGATGCCGTCCGGCACCACGACGCGGGCGCCCTTGCCGCCGCGCAGACACGACTCCACCAGCGCCTGGATCAGTCCGCCGTCGGAGAGGTCGTGCGCCGCGTCGACCATGCCGTCGCGCGAGGCGGAGATCAGGATCTCCGCCAGCAGCTGCTCCCGGGCGAGGTCCACCTGCGGCGGCATTCCGCCGAGGTGGTCGTGCACGACCTGGGACCACGCCGAGCCGCCCAGCTCCTCGCGGGTGTCACCCAGCAGGTAGATCAGGTGACCCTCGTCCGAGAAGGCCATCGGCGTACGGCGGTTGACGTCGTCGATCACGCCGAGCACCGCGACCACCGGCGTCGGGTGGATGGCCACGTCACCGGTCTGGTTGTAGAGCGAGACATTGCCACCCGTGACGGGCGTACCGAGCGTCTGGCAGCCGTCCGCGAGACCGCGGGTGGCCTCGGCGAACTGCCACATCACCGCCGGGTCCTCGGGCGAGCCGAAGTTCAGGCAGTCGGAGATGGCGAGCGGCTTGGCGCCGGAGGCGGCGACGTTGCGGTACGCCTCGGCGAGTGCCAGCTGCGCGCCGGTGTACGGGTCGAGCTTGGCGTACCGGCCGTTGCCGTCCGTGGCCACCGCGACACCGAGGTCGGAGCCCTCGTCGATGCGCACCATGCCGGAGTCCTCCGGCTGCGCGAGCACGGTGTTGCCCTGCACGAAGCGGTCGTACTGATCGGTGATCCATGCCTTGGACGCCTGGTTCGGCGAACCGACCAGCTTCAGGACCTGCGCACGCAGCTCCTCCGGGTTCGCCGGCCGTGCCAGCTTGCCCGCGTCGTCGGCCTGGAGGGCGTCCTGCCAGTCCGGGCGCGCGAAGGGCCGCTGGTAGGTCGGGCCCTCGTGGGCGACGGACCGCGGCGGGACGTCCACGATCTGCTCGCCGTGCCAGAAGATCTCCAGCTGGCTGCCGTCCGTGACCTCACCGATGACGGTCGCGATCACATCCCACTTCTCGCAGATCTCCATGAAGCGGTCGACCTTGCCCGGCTCGACGATCGCGCACATCCGCTCCTGCGACTCGCTCATGAGGATTTCCTCGGGCGAGAGGGAGGAGTCACGCAGCGGCACGGTGTCCAGCTCGACGCGCATACCGCCGGAGCCGGCCGAGGCCAGCTCGCTGGTGGCGCAGGAGAGCCCGGCGCCGCCGAGGTCCTGGATGCCGTCGACGAGGTCTTCCTTGAAGATCTCCAGGGTGCACTCGATGAGCAGCTTCTCCTGGAAGGGGTCACCGACCTGGACGGCGGGACGCTTGGCGGGCCCCGTCGAGTCGAAGGTCTCCGACGCCAGGACGGACACACCGCCGATGCCGTCGCCGCCCGTGCGGGCGCCGTAGAGGATCACCTTGTTGCCGGCGCCGGACGCCTTGGCGAGGTGGATGTCCTCATGCTTCATGACGCCCACGCACAGCGCGTTGACCAGCGGGTTTCCCTGGTAGCAGGGGTCGAAGACGACCTCACCGCCGATGTTGGGCAGACCCAGGCAGTTGCCGTAGCCGCCGACACCCGCGACCACACCGGGCAGCACCCGCTTGGTGTCGGGGTGGTCGGCCGCACCGAAGCGCAGCGGGTCCATCACGGCGATCGGCCGGGCACCCATCGCGAGGATGTCGCGGACGATGCCGCCCACGCCGGTGGCCGCACCCTGGTAGGGCTCGATGTACGAGGGGTGGTTGTGCGACTCCACCTTGAAGGTGACCGCGTACCCCTGGCCGACGTCGACGACGCCGGCGTTCTCCCCGATGCCGACGAGCAGCGCGTCGGTCTCGGGCGCCTTCTCGCCGAACTGCTTCAGATGGACCTTGCTGCTCTTGTAAGAGCAGTGCTCGGACCACATGACCGAATACATGGCGAGCTCGGCGCCGGTGGGACGGCGGTCGAGAATCTCCCGGATACGCGCGTACTCGTCCTGCTTCAGGCCGAGCTCGGCCCACGGCTGGTCGGTATCCGGCGTCTCGGCTGCGTGCTTGACGGTGTCCAGAGTCATCAGGCGTTGACCAGCTTCTTCAAGATCGAGGTGAAGAATCCGAGGCCGTCGGTACGGCCCGTACCGATCAGCGGCTCGACGGCGTGCTCGGGGTGCGGCATGAGGCCGACGACATTGCCCGCCTCATTGGTGATGCCGGCAATGTCGCGGAGCGAGCCGTTGGGGTTGACGTCGAGGTATCGGAACGCGACGCGGCCCTCGGCTTCCAGCATGTCGAGGGTCCGCTCGTCGGCGACATAGCGGCCGTCGATGTTCTTCAGCGGAACACTGATCTCCTGGCCGGCCTCGTAGTCCGAGGTCCAGGAGGTCCGGTTGTTCTCCACCCGCAGCTTCTGGTCGCGGCAGATGAAGTGCAGATGGTTGTTGCGCAGCATCGCGCCGGGCAGCAGGTGCGTCTCGGTGAGCACCTGGAAGCCGTTGCAGATACCCAGCACCGGCATACCGGCCCTGGCCTGCTCGATAACGGTCCCCATCACCGGCGAGAAACGGGAGATGGCCCCGGCCCGCAGGTAGTCGCCGTAGGAGAAGCCACCGGGCAGAACCACGGCGTCGACCTGCTTGAGGTCCTTGTCCCGGTGCCACAGCGGCACGGCTTCGGCGCCGGCGACACGGACCGCACGCTGGGTGTCGCGGTCGTCGAGCGTGCCGGGGAAAGTAATGACACCGATACGAGCGGTCATGATCCGACCCGAACGGTGAAGTCTTCGATGACGGTGTTGGCGAGGAAGGTCTCGGCCATCTCACGGATGCGGGCGAGGGCGGCGTCGTCGACCGGTCCCTCCACCTCAAGTTCGAAACGCTTGCCCTGACGGACGTCGGCGATCCCCTCGAAACCCAGGCGTGGCAGTGCGCGCTGCACCGCCTGGCCCTGCGGGTCGAGGATCTCCGGCTTGAGCATGACGTCGACTACGACGCGTGCCACTGGCACTCCCGGTGGTGTGGTGCGTAAGGCGGTGTACTCACAGTACCGTGTTCGAAAATCTACGCGCATAGATATCCGGAAGGCCGATCACGGTCCGGTATCGGCAGGAGTGAGTGCTGGGGAAAATCCTCGAAAAGATCTAGGGTCCGGATTGCAGGATGACACGCTGACAAAATTAACTGGGCTTCACAATGCAATGCCCATCGCTGTACAAATGAAAAAGCATTGATCCCAATCAGCCGGATCTGAAGCATCACCCCACGTCAAACCGGGGTTGCTGCACGAAAGGACCGATATCCGTGGCGCAGCGAGTAGTAGTAACGCTCTCCGACGACATCGACGGGGGAGAAGCCGCCGAGACGGTCGCCTTCGGATTGGACGGGAAGTCGTACGAGATCGACCTCAATCCCGCCAATGCGAAGAAACTGCGCGGCGCCCTCGCTCCGTTCGTGGACGCCGGCCGCAAGCGTGCCAAGTCCGGGAAGGCCTACCACCGGACCGCGGTGAACGCCGACCCGGCGGCCGTCCGCGCCTGGGCCCGTTCGAACCAGATGGACGTCCCCCCTCGCGGCCGGATCCCCAAGAAGGTCTACGAGGCCTTCAACGCGGCGAACCACTAGCCGACTTGCCGGCACCCCGCGGCCCGCGGCAGCCGACTTGCACAGCACCCCTACTGATCAGCTAGAGTCTGGAGCACGCCGAGGGGCCAGGCCGAAAAGCCGAACCTCACGGAGTCACGCGGGTGTAGCTCAGTAGTAGAGCGCCCTCTTTCCAAGAGGGAGGCGCAGTGTGCAATCCCTGTCACCCGCTCTGACTGCTCAACCGGTCCTTTGGATCAGGTACAGTAGCTGTCGCGCCGCTCGGTGAAAGCCGAGTGGATGCCTGCGGACGTAGCTCAGTTGGTAGAGCACCACCTTGCCAAGGTGGATGTCGCGAGTTCGAGTCTCGTCGTCCGCTCAGATAAAGAAGACCCTGGTCATTGCGACCCGGGTCTTCTTGCTTTTCCGGAATGATCTCCTACCCTTCCCCACCTCCCGCCGGGCCGATGTGGTCCTGGACACACTGTGGGCGGGACGGCCGCAGGCCGAAGTGACGGTCCGTCGGCGGCACTCACGAGCGGCGTGCACCGTGGGCCGGGGCTCTCGCGGCCGGGCTGCGGGGACGTGCGGTCGTCCGGGTCGCGTACACGGCACACCCCGGCGCTCAGAGGAAACCTTTGCGCCGCCACGGAGTTGAGGGGCAGGCAATCGATGCCGGGGGCGGGCGGCGGAAGTCCTGAGGACCGGCTCGGTGGGTCGAGGTCGGGGCCAGGCCACAGACGGCGCCGCGGAGCGTGCTGCCGAAGGTGGCGGCGGCGCTCGGCTGCCCCGGCCCGCCCGAGGCACCTGCGCAGGACCGGACGCGCGACAGCGCGCATCCCACCCTGCCGGGTTGGCTATAGTGGTGCCCGCACCGCGCACCGGCGACCTCGCCGGACAGCACGGAGCATGCGGACGTAGCTCAGTTGGTAGAGCACCACCTTGCCAAGGTGGATGTCGCGAGTTCGAGTCTCGTCGTCCGCTCCGCGAAAGAAGGCCCCGGACGGTGGTGACACCGTCCGGGGCCTTCTTTTGTCCGGCCGTGGTCACGACCAGGCGAGACCCG
This sequence comes from Streptomyces sp. Pv4-95, assembly GCF_045782725.1. Taxonomy (NCBI): domain Bacteria; kingdom Bacillati; phylum Actinomycetota; class Actinomycetes; order Kitasatosporales; family Streptomycetaceae; genus Streptomyces; species Streptomyces sp. Pv4-95. The sequence continues at coordinate 4,378,634 of NZ_CP127172.1, read as the reverse complement.
TGAGGCGCTCGTACGCCTCGATGTACTTGGCGCGGGTGTGGTCGACGACCTCCGGGGGGAGCGCCGACGGCGGCTGCTCGCTCGCGCGGTCCCAGCCGGAGGCCGGAGAGGTCAACCAGTCACGGACGAACTGCTTGTCGAAGGACGGCTGGGCACGGCCCGGCTGCCACTGGTCGGCGGGCCAGAAGCGCGACGAGTCCGGCGTCAGCACCTCGTCGGCGAGCGTCAACTCCTCGCCGTTGAAGCCGAATTCGAACTTGGTGTCCGCCAGGATGAGGCCCCGCTCGCGGGCGATGTCGCGGGCCCTGCTGTAGATGGCGAGCGTCAGCTGCCGGAGCTGGGCCGCGACCTCCGCGCCGACCTGGCGGGCCACCTCCTCGTAGGAGACGTTCTCGTCGTGCTCGCCGACGGCGGCCTTGGCGGCCGGGGTGAAGATCGGCGCGGGCAGTTCGGAGCCGTCGACCAGGCCCTCGGGGAGCGCCAGGCCGCAGACCGTACGGCTCTGCCGGTACTCGGCGAGGCCGGAGCCGGTGAGGTAGCCACGGGCCACGCACTCGACCGGGACCATCGCGAGGGACGTGCACACGAGGGTGCGGCCGGCCCAGTCGGCGGGGGCGCCGTCGGGGAGGTCGGTGGACAGGACATGGTTGGGCGCGAGGTCCGCGAGCTGCTCGAACCACCACAGGGACAGCTGGGTGAGGACGCGGCCCTTGTCCGGGATCTCGGTGGGGAGCACCCAGTCATAGGCGGAGATGCGGTCGCTGGCGACCATGATCAGGTCGCCGGCGGCGTTCTGATAGAGGTCGCGCACCTTGCCGGTGTGCAGGTGGGTGAGACCCGGGACCTGCACGGCCTCGGGCTTTTCTACGAAACCGGACACGCTGCCTCCGCGTAGGTTGATCCAGGAGTCCGTCCGATTCTCCCGTATACGGGATTGCGGTGTCGCCGCAGGGTGGGGGCGGCCGGACATCGGCCCGGCGGGCCGGTGCCGCGCGGGCCGGGCGCCCCTAATCGCGTTTGCAGATCCGGTCGAGGAGGTTGGCTGTGGCGCGCTGGACGCGCTGGTCGACATGGCCGGGGCGGTCCAGCGCCGGGGACCAGGCGAAGGTGCCGGACGAGAAGACCAGGGCGCCACTGGGGGCGCGGTAGAGGGAGGTCTCCTGGTGGCGGAGGGCGCCGTCGCTGTCGCGGTACGGGGAGTGCGCCAGCAGGATGCGGTGGGTGTGCTCGGGGAGGCTGGTGCGCGGGAAGTAGCGGTCGGCCTCGCCCGCGACCAGGCCGGGGATTTCGTCGCCCTCGTGGGCGCCGGTGGCCTCCCACAGCCAGTGGCTGCCGTTGCGGACCACAAGGGGCGCCGGTTCCGGGACCCGCCCGGCGTACTGGATGCCCATCAGCCGCTGTTCGGGCTCTCCCACCTCGCGCCAGAGCACCGGCTTCCCGGGGCCCTGGCGCTTGCGGCAGCTGAGCAGCGAGTCCGGGCCGGAGGGTGACGGGGACAGCTCGACCTGCCAGTACATGGTGTTGGCGGAGAGGAAGACGAGGGACGTGCCGCTGTCGCGGGCGCGTTCGACGGTGCGGCGCATGGGCACCGACCAGTACTCGTCGTGGCCGGGGAAGACCAGGCCGCGGTAGCGGGTCGGGTCGACGCGGCCGGCGTGCAGATCGCGGGCGTCGGCGTAGGCGAGGTCGTAGCCGTAGCGCTCGGCCCAGCGGATGAAGTCGTAGGCGTGGCCGACATGGAGGGGCAGGCCGGCGCCGGCGTAGGGGCGGTCGAACGAGACGGTGGTGGCGGCGTCCTGCTCGCCGAGGAGCGCGCCCGACTCGTCCCAGGCGTGGTAGAGGCTGGCGCCCGTGCGGCCGTCCTCCGGGTAGAGGTTGTATGCCTGCCAGGTGATGTCGGGCAGCAGCAGGAGGAGGTCGGCGGGGTGGTCGTCGCGGACCGTGAAGGGGATGTGGCTGCGGTAGCCGTCGGCGGTGGTGAGGACGGCGACATACGCGCCGAGATTCCAGTACTCCGGCACCTGCAGACGCCAGGACAGCCACCAGTGGTGGCAGGAGACCGTGCGGTCGGCCGTGAGCGGGGAGGGCTGGACGATGCCTGCCAGCCGCGGGCTGGTGGTGATCTTGGAGGCGCCGGCGCCGCCGTAGTGGCCGATGCGGTAGACGTCGATGCTGAACGGCTGGGGCGGGTCGACCGAGACCCGGAAGTCGATGGCCTCGCCCGGTGCCACCGCGCCGGTGCTGGCGAAGCCCTTGATCTGCCGGCGGACGTCGTCCGCGGTGCGGGGGCCGTTGTGCTTGTGGGGGGCGGGGAAGCGCGGGTCGCCCTGGGCGACCGCGGGATCGACGTACCAGGGGACGACCTGGCCGGAGTCGAAGTAGTTCTCGCTGCCGCGCAGCCAGGGCAGCGGCCCCTGGCCGAACGGGTCCGTGACCGCGTGGGCGAGAGCGCCCGACTCCCAGCGCCTGATCTGTTCCGTCGCCACCTTCCACTCCCCTCCCGCGTCCCCCGTTCGGCCGCGGCCGAACGGCCGTTTCTTTTCACCCCGCCTGCCCGCTCGGGCGGTGGCGGGCTCCGTCGGGTCCGGCCGGTCGGACCCCGGGCACCCCCCAGCACATCACATTACGCACTCACTTCGTCACCCTTCGTCGTGAATTCAGGGGTCGTGCTGCCCGAAACACGAACTGGAAGGGAACATTCAGCCGGTGTTCCGGGGGTTTGCGGCGTGCTGAGGCGGCGACGTGGACGGCCGCCCGGGGGCGGAGCGCGACGGGCGCGCCGCCTGGGGCGCAGGGGGCATCGCGGGTGCCCCGGTGCGGAGTGCCGAACCGGAGTGCCGCAGGGCCCCTGTGGTCGTGCGCGGATTCAGGTCATACCAACCGGACCGGCTTCTCCGCGCGGACGCCGACGGTCGACAGCCAGCCGCGCAGCGGTGCGGCGTCGCCGTCGTCCACCAGGCTCAGCACCGTGCGGCCGAGGTCGGAGCGGCGGGCGCCGTCCACCAGCAGGGCCGGGCCGTCGAGCCAGTCGAGGCCGGGGGCGGCGCCCGCGGTGTCGACGGCGGCGCAGCAGACCATGGCCGTGACGTGGTCGGCGAGGAGCTCCCGGCCCGTGCGGGGCGGCTGGAGCGGGAACAGCGGGAGACCGCCCTCCACCAGGCCGTCGCCCCATGCCACACCGGCGGCCGCGTCCTGCGCCCGGGCACCGAGGGCGGTCTGCCGGGCGGCCTCCTCGCGCTCCTCCCGCTCGACCTCCGCGCCCAGCCGGGCGGCGACGAGATCACCGGCCCGGTCGTCGCGGGCCAGCCGCTCGATGACCCGGTCGAGGGTGGGTCCGGGTGCCGGGGCCCCGCCCTCGTCGGCGTGGTTCTCCGCGGCCGTGCGGGTCGCCGCGGGGGCGTACGGGAAGGAGGCGGCCGGCTGCCGGGCCGTGGCGTGGGACGGCGGCGGTGACGCGGTCGGGGAGGTTGCTGCGGGTGACGGCTCCGACGCGCGGGGCGCGGAACCGGCAACGGTCGAGGGGGCCGGTGCGGTGCCCGCGGGCGCGTCGCCGGGGGCGGCCGGGCCGGGCGGGAGGTCGTCCAGGACGCGGTGCAGGCGGGCTGCCTCCAGGCGCCACTTACGGTCCACGACCTCCTCCGGGTACTGGTTCCAGGCGACCGGTGACCAGTCGGGGCCCGGTTCGGCCGGGCCGCCGTGGAAGAGGCGGGCAGCCAGCAGGGAGGCGGCGCGGTCGATGGCGCCCGGCTCCTCCAGCAGGTCACAGGCGGGCCGCTCCCCGAGGCGCGAGGTGAAGCCCTCGGCGAGGCGGTCGCGGCGGGAGAGTTCGGTGAGGGCGGAGACCACGCCGGCGTCGAGGCGGGAGGGCCAGCGGCCCATCCGCCACGCGGGCAGGGCGACCCGGGTCAGCAGCCGGTCCCAGCCGGCGTAGGCCAGTCCGACCTGCTCCTGGGCGACGATCCGGAGGCCGTAGTCGACGTTCTGGGCGCGTTCGGACGCGGCGGCCGCGACGCCGCGCTCCATGATCGTGGCGTGGTCCCGGCAGGCGCGCAGCAGCAGGCGGGCCACCTTGCCGACGAAGCGGAGCGGGAGGCGGCGCAGCGGGCCGTCGGCGCGGGCGGAGACCGCGACGGCGGCGTCGAGGCCGCGGATGAAGCGCCGGGCGGCGGCTATGTCGGGGTGCGCCGAGGGGCCGGTGCCGGCCACGACCGGGGCGAGCAGAGCGCGCAGCTCGGCGACCCGCATCCACCACAGGAAGGGCGAGCCGATGACGAGGACCGGTGCCTCGGGCGTCCGGCGCCTCTCGCCGCCGGCGGGCCGGGCGGCGCGCGGCGGGCCGTGGGCGCGGTGCGTGCGGTCCTCCAGCCAGCTGTCGCAGTCCGGGGTGAGCGCTATCGCGGAGGGCGCCGGGACCTCCAGGCGCTCGGCGAGATCGCGCACGAGGCGGTAGAGGTCGGGGGCCGATTTCTCGGAGATCGGCACGGAAGGGCTGAGCGCGGGTCTGGCGCGGGCGACGACGGTGGTGACCAGCGCCGCGAGCAGCAGGGCCACCACCGCGAGGGCGCCGACGGTCCAGCGGGCCACGCTCCAGCCGGTGCCCGTACCGAAGTGGCCGGTCGCGGCGCCGACGAGCAGCACCACGGCCACGGCCGCGGGCAGCAGAGCAGCGGCCCACGCGGTGCCGCGGATCCGCAGCACCGCGAGGGCGCGGGCACGCGCCGCCAGGACGCCAATTTCCGGACCTGCCACGAGCCTGTACACCCCCTGCTGTCCTGATGGAGACGGACGGAGAGAACGACGGAGAGAACACGGGACGGAACTGCGCGGTACGAGCGAGTTGCCGCAACGGGCGGGCGGACGCGGGCGTCCGCCGTGATCGCTGCTCACTCCTCACCACTGTGGCACCGGCCACTGACATCGCAATGTCGGTGAGCCACTTGCCGGACGCCGCCGCGGCAGCCGTGCCGGTGCACGGCACGGCGTCCGCAGGGCGCTTGCGCGGCACCCTAGTTGGGGGTTCCGCTCCCGTCAGCCGGATACCTGGGGTCGTCACTCGATGGAATGGCTTTGGGTAAAGCCGGGAACTGGTGGCTGCCCGGCCAGGTCCGTGCCCGCCGGGGCCCGAATACCCAGGTCACCGGTATGGCGGTACGCCACGGCCCCGCGGACACCGCCACTCGGGGCGGGTCCGCGGGGCCGTGGGCGGGCGTCCGGCGCGGGCCCTATGCCTCCGGGGCCGCCTCGCCCGGGGTCTGCCCGGCCGCCTGGTCCGCGACCTTGGCGGCGATGTCCGTGCGGTGCTGGGAGCCGTCGAGCGAGATCCGGCCGACGGCACGGTAGGCGCGCCCGCGGGCGGTGGTGAGGTCGGAGCCGGTGGCCGTGACGGACAGCACCCGGCCGCCCGCGCTGAGCACCGCGCCCGCGGCGTCCCGCTTGGTGCCCGCGTGGAGGACGTAGGCCGTGGGGGCGTCCTGCTCGGCGACGTCGGCGAGACCCTTGATGGGGTCGCCGGTCCGCGGGGTGTCGGGGTAGTTGTGCGAGGCGATGACGACCGTGACCGCCGCGCCGTCGCTCCAGCGCAGCGGCGGGAGGGCGGCGAGGGTGCCGGTGGCCGCGGCGTGCAGCAGGCCGGCGAGCGGGGTCTTGAGGCGAGCCAGGACGACCTGGGTCTCCGGGTCGCCGAAGCGCGCGTTGAACTCGATCACGCGGACGCCGCGCGAGGTGATCGCCAGGCCCGCGTAGAGCAGCCCGGAGAACGGGGTGCCACGGCGGCGCAGCTCGTCGACGGTGGGCTGCAGGACGGTATCCATGACCTCGTCGACCAGCTTGGGGTCGGCCCAGGGCAGCGGGCTGTACGCGCCCATGCCGCCGGTGTTGGGGCCGGCGTCGCCGTCGTAGGCGCGCTTGAAGTCCTGGGCGGGCTGGAGCGGCACGACCGTCCGGCCGTCGGTGACGGCGAACAGCGAGACCTCGGGGCCGTCGAGGAATTCCTCGATCACCACGCGGTCGCACGCCAGGGCGTGCGCGCGTGCGGCCTCGATGTCGTCGGTGACGACGACACCCTTGCCCGCCGCGAGGCCGTCGTCCTTGACGACATAGGGGGCGCCGAAGGCGTCGAGCGCCTCGTCGATCTCGGCGGCGTTGGTGCAGACGTAGCTGCGGGCGGTGGGGACGGCCGCGGCGGCCATCACGTCCTTGGCGAACGCCTTGGAGCCCTCCAGCTGAGCGGCCTCGGCCGAGGGGCCGAAGACCGGGATGCCACGGTCGCGTACGGCGTCCGCGACGCCCGCCACGAGGGGGGCTTCGGGACCGACGACGACCAGATCGGCCTGCAGGCCGGTGGCGAGTTCGGCGACGGCGGTGCCGTCGAGGGCGTCGACCCCGTGCAATTCGGCCACCTCGGCGATACCGGCGTTGCCGGGAGCGCAGTGCAGCGCGGTGACGTCGGGGTCGAGGGACAGAGAGCGGCACAGGGCGTGTTCGCGGGCGCCGCCGCCGATGACGAGGACCTTCACGGGTGCAGCCTAGTCGCCCGGTGGGGCGGGACGGGCCACGGGCCGGGGCGGCCGCCCGCCGGACGGGCTGCACGGCCCCGGTGGGCGGCCGGCTCCGGCGTCGGCGTCGATGCCGATGTCGATGTCGGACGGGACGTCCCGGGCGGGACGCACCGGCGGCAGCCGGGCCGAGGACGGCCGGAAACCGGCCACCGCCTCGGAGGCAACTCTTTCGGGTGAGATGCCCGGCGTCCTTATACCGGATCAGCCACCACTTCCGGGCGGAAAACCCTCGATCTTGGGCGCAAGGCCAACCGTTCGGCGGTAGGAAGGGGCTGCGCGTATCGGCCGTCTCCAGGTCCGGCGCGCACCGCACGTATCCGTAAAGAGGGAGCCCACGGGTGAGTCAGCCGGAGATGCAGCCCGAGGGACCTCCTTGGGACGAAGGCGGACGCTTCCGGCGCCCCGGGCGCCGCAGCCGGCGTCCCCGGCAGGACCGGCCCCCGGGGCGGCGGGACTTCGCGGGGCGGGTCTTCCCGCTCGGCGACTGGGGGGAGCCGGCCGACCGGCTGGACGCGCTCTATCTGTGGACCGAGGAAGGCGCGCTGCGCGCCGCCGACTGGTATCTGCACGACCGGCTGGCCAAGCGCCGCGGCGCGCGGGCACTGCGGCTGGGCGCCGCGGCCGGGGTCACGGCGGGGGGTGTGCTGCCGCTGCTGGATCTGGCGGGTGGCTGGCACGGCGGTACGCCCTGGGGCTATCTGACGCTGCTGCTCGCGGCGGTGTGTGTGGGGTGCGACCGGTATTTCGGGGTGACGGCCGGCTGGATGCGCGATCTCGCCACCGCCCAGGCCATTCACCGCAGGCTGGAGACGCTGCAGTTCGACTGGGCGTCGGAGAGCGTGCGCGAGGTGCTCGGTCCGGCGGACGGCACGGCGAGCGAGGCGGCGGAGCGCTGCCTGGGCGTGCTGCGGCGGTTCAACGAGGACATCGGGGAGCTCGTACGGTCCGAGACGGCCGACTGGATGACGGACTTCCGGGCCGGGCCCGTGCCACCGGCGACGCAGTCGATGCTGCCCTGGACGGTGGCGCCCCGGCCGGAGAGCGCGGGACCGCCCGCGCGGTTCATCCTGCCGCCGTCGGCCCGGCCGAACATGCCGCGGCAGCGGCCGCCGGAATCGCCGCGCTGAGCAGCGCGTGACGGGGGCCCGGACGGCGCGGCGCCGGGGGCGGGAGGCCCCCGGCGCACCGGTCAGCTAAAGACGATCATGGAGCCTTGGCCCAGGCTCCGGGTGGCGGCGGCGTGCAGGCCGAGCCACACGTGCCGTTCACGGGCGAACGGACTGTCGTCCAGGGGGACGGCATTCGCCCGCTCCTCCAAGGAGGTGGGTCCGGCCGGCGGTGCGGGCGCGGCCGGCGGGTTGGCCGGATCGATGCCGAGCGACGGGGCGACGAGTTCGAGGTCGCGCAGCAGGCCGTGCGAGGAGCCCAGCGGGCCGCCGCCCTCCAGCAGTTCGTCGTCGGCGAGCGGGTGCGGGAAGTCCACCGGAACGTAGGCGCCCGCGTGGTCGTAGTGCCACACCAGGTGGGACTGCTGCGCGGTCGCCTCGAACATCTCCAGCAACTGCTCGTAGTCGCCGCCCAGTTCGTCCACCGGGGTGACCTCCAGGCCGCACAGGCGCAGGAGGTAGGCGCGCCGCAGGAAGTGCAGCGCGTCGTAGTCGAAGCCCGCGACCGGCGCGACATCGCCGGAGAGGCCGGGCATGTAGCTGAAGACCGGGACCGGCGGCAGGCCCGCGTCCGTCAGGGCCCTGTCGTAGGTGGCGATCTCTTCCGAGAAGGGGTTGTCGGGGCTGTGGCACAGCACATCGACGAGGGGTACCAGCCACAGGTCACATGCCACGAGTGAGGACTCGCTTCCGGTCGGGGACGGGAACACCGGCGCACGTACAGCCACGGGTACGGCCCATTACGGCCGATGGTCGGGACAGCGTAGTGCTAGCGGGGCTTTCCCACGAGAGCGAGGGAGTGCTCGTTGTACTCCGCGATCAGGCGCTGGGCCGCCGGCAGGTCGTAGCGGACCAGGGCGTCGGCCAGCTCGCCGTGGTGGTGCCACAGGTGGCCCTTGAGATCGTCCTCGCACCGCAGCAGCGGCACCGCGAACATCCAGGTCTGGATGCGGACCCGGTCGAGGAAATCGGTGATGTACGGGTTGCCCACGATGCTGCTGAGTTCCCGCCAGAACCTCAGGTCGTAGCCGATCAGCACATCCAGGTCACCCGCTCGCGCGGCCCGTTCGGCCTCGTCGGCCCGGCGCCGTACGGAGACCAGTACCTCGGGCGGGACCTGGCGCAGTGCCTGTTCGGCGCCGCCGCGGAAGATGCCCTCGATGATCAGGGTGCGGGCCTCGACCATGGCCCGGAAGTCGTCGGCGGAGAAGGCGTGCACCTTGAAGCCGCGGTGCTGTTCGACGTCGAGGAGGCCCTGCGCGCACAGGTCGAGCAGCGCCTCGCGCACCGGGGTCGCCGAGACGCCGTACTGCTCGGCGATCTCCTTGACGGTGAACGGGTGGCCGGACGGCAGCCGGCCGGCCAGCAGTTCGTCGCGCAGCGCGTCGGCGATCTGCTGACGCAGCGTGCTGCGCCGTATGAACCCGTTGTCTGCGCCGGCGGCCATCGTGTGCGTCTCCTTCGACGACTCCATGACCGCGCAGGTGGAAGCGGCCCCCGCCCACGATAGGCGAGGGCCGCCGCGGCCACTCCCCGCGCGTCCGTCCGGGAGGCCCGGCGGACCGGGTGCCGCACCCGCGGGTGCGGCACCCGGCCGAAGGCGTCAGACGGTGTGCGCGTCCGCCGCGGTCAGGGCCTCGTCGAGGGCGGTGAGGCCCTCCTTGGCCTCGGCCTCGGTGACCGTGCAGGCCGGCACGACATGCGTGCGGTTCATGTTCACGAAGGGCCACAGGCCGCCGCGCTTGCAGGCCGCGGCGAAGGCGGCCATCGGGGCGTTGGCGGCACCGGAGGCGTTGTACGGCACGAGGGGCTCGCGGGTCTGCTTGTTCCTGACCAGCTCAAGGGCCCAGAAGACGCCCATGCCGCGGACCTCGCCGACCGAGGGGTGGCGTTCGGCGATCTCGCGCAGCGCGGGTCCGATGACCCTCTCGCCGATCTCGGCGGCGTTCTCCACGATGCGCTCCTCGGCCATCGCGTTGATCGTGGCGACGGCGGAGGCACAGGCCAGCGGGTGGCCGGAGTAGGTCAGACCGCCGGGGAAGGGCCGCTGGTCGAAGGTGGCGGCGATCTCGGCGCTGATCGCGACGCCGCCCAGCGGGACGTAGCCGGAGTTGACGCCCTTGGCGAAGGTCAGCAGGTCGGGGGTGACGTCGAAGTGGTCGGCAGCGAACCAGCGGCCGGTGCGGCCGAAGCCCGCCATCACCTCGTCGAGGATGAAGACGATGCCGTGGCGGTCGCAGATCTCGCGGACGCCGGCGAGGTAGCCGGGCGGCGGGACCATGATCCCGGCGGTGCCGGGGACGGTCTCCAGGATGATCCCGGCGATCGACTGCGGGCCTTCGAAGGCGATGGTCTGTTCGAGGTGCGCCAGGGCGCGCTCGCACTCCTGCGCCTCGTTCTCGGAGTGGAACGGGGAGCGGTAGAGGAACGGGCCCCAGAAGTGCACGACGCCGGCCGAGGCGGTGTCGGAGGGCCAGCGGCGGGGGTCGCCGGTCAGGTTGATCGCGGCGGCGGTGGCGCCGTGGTACGAGCGGTAGGCGGACAGCACCTTCGCGCGGCCGGTGTGCAGCCGGGCCATGCGGACCGCGTTCTCCACGGCCTCCGCGCCGCCGTTGGTGAAGAAGATCTTGTCGAGGTCACCGGGGGTGCGCTCGGCGATCAGCCGGGCGGCCTCGGAGCGCACGTCCACGGCGAAGCCCGGTGCGATGGTGCACAGCTTCGCGGCCTGCTCCTGGATGGCCGCGACGACCTTGGGGTGCTGGTGGCCGATGTTGGTGTTGACCAGCTGGGAGGAGAAGTCGAGGTAGCGGTTGCCGTCGTAGTCCCAGAAATAGGAACCCTCGGCGCCGGCGACCGGGAGCGGGTCGATGAGGCCCTGCGCGGACCAGGAATGGAAGACATGCGCGCGGTCGTCGGCCTTGACCGCCGCTCCGGCGGCAGGGTCGGCGGCGGAGGCGGAATGCGTCGTGGTCACGGTCAGTACCTCGGATCGGGTCGCTCGGGTCCGCCGGGGACAGGCGCGGCGAACGCCTCAAGCGTAAGGATCACGATCCGCTGACCGGTACCGACAGTGTGTATGGCACTCACCACCCGCACGGACAGAATGTCGACGGTCCTGTAGGAAGCTCCAGCACGTGGCGGCGGGGCGCGACGCCTCCTCCGGGGAGCGCCCCTCTTCAGCGGCCCTCAGCCGGCCGAGGGGAAGGCCGTCCGCACCGTGCGCCGCCACCGGCCGGCCGCGAGGTCCGGGCGAAGGGCCGCCAACGCCGCGCTGTACGCGGTGAATTCCGCGGCGTGCAGCCCGTGGCCACGCAACAGCAGGTCCGCCGCGGTCTGCCCGCCGGCGCTCCTTGTCCCGACGAGGACGAGGCCGCCGTCGGCGTGTACGGTCCGCCCGGTCGCCGGGTCGTGGCACACCAGGGCGGCGTCGCAGGTGATCCGCTCGCCGTCGGCGACGAGGGTGGTGCGCTGATGGTGGGCCGCGAGGACGGGGCGCAGGGCGGCGGGGGCGTCGATGCCGTGGGAGCGGGCGAGCTCGGTGGCGAGGAAGCGGCGCGCGGCCGGGCCGAAGGCCGCTTCGCCCGGCAGCAGCGGGCGCCGGCGCTTGACGGTCTCCGCGCGCCGCCCGTGGAGCACGATCTCCAACTGCCGCTCGCCGGTGTCCTCGTAGAGCCGCTCGCGGACCGCGAAGCGGGGTCGGCGGCGCCGCCGGTGGTCGTGGAAGGTGCGCAGGTCGGAGGTGTCGTAGTGGACGCTGCGGTAGCGAAACCAGCGGCGGCCGTTGACGCACAGGGCCGCGAAGGGGCCGCCGGGCCGGCCGCGGTCGGTGAGTTCGGCGGCGAGGGCGGCGAAGACCTCGACCGGGACGAGGTAGCCGCGGTCGACGCGGGTCAGCAGTTCCGCGCGGGCCTGGACGTCGGCGAGCGGCACGGGGCGGGCCGCCATGGCGGCGCGGGCGATGGCTCGTACGGCGGGAATCACTCGGTCTCCTCGGCGGACGGTCGGGGCGGGCGAGCGTGCGGGGCCGGGGCGCGTGGGGCGGTGCGTCGCGTCCTGTGCCCCACGCTCGGGGAAAGTTCCGGAAAGCGGAATCGAATATCCGCCAAGAGATGCATCTCGGACACTTTTTCGCGGCTCACCGAGGCCGCGGAAGAGCATTGACAGCATCCTGTCGAGAAGACAGAATACTGTCACACGCATCGTGGCTCAGCCGACCGAGGAGACGCCATGACCCGCAGCAGCCGCCCCCGCACCGTCCACCTCGCCGTCTACGACACGCTCGCGGACTGGGAGTTCGGCCACGCCGCCGCCCACCTCCGCCAGGGCGCCTACTTCCGCGCCGACCGCCCCGCCCACGACGTGGTCACCGTCGCCACCTCGACGGACCGCCCGGCGACGACGATGGCCGGCCTGCGGGTCCCCGCCGACCTGGCGCTCGACGCCCTGCGCCCCGAGGACAGCGCGCTGCTGGTCCTCCCCGGAGCCCACCTCTGGGACTCCGGCGAGGAGTTGGCCCCCTTCGCCCGCAAGGCCCGTGAGTTCCTCGACGCCGGCGTGCCGGTCGCCGCCATCTGCGGGGCGACCGCCGGCCTCGCCCGGGAGGGCCTGCTCGACGACCGGCCGCACACCAGCGGCGCGGCCCCGTACCTCGCCGCCCAGCCCGGCTACCGCGGTGGCGAGCACTACCGCGACAGCGACGCCGTCCGCGCCGACGGCCTGATCACGGCGGGGCCGACGGACGCGGTGGCGTTCGCCCGCGAGATCTTCGCCGAACTGGACGTCATGGAGCCGCAGATCCTCGACGCCTGGTACCGCCTGTTCGCCCACTCCGACGCGTCCGCCTTCCCCGTCCTGATGACGGCGGGCAGCGCGGGCTCACGGGCCGAGGACGCATGACGGCGCCCGGCAACGGCCCGCGGCCGTCCGAGGCGCCACCGGCCCCCGAACTCCTCAGCCGTACGGCCCTCGCCGTCTTCCGGCTCAACGGCCGGTTCCTCTCCGTCGCGGAGGGTCTGGCGAAGCCGGCCGGGATGACCGCCGCCTGGTGGCAGGTGCTCGGCGCCGTACTGCACGAGCCGCTGCCGGTCGCCGGCATCGCCCGCGCCATGGGCATCACCCGCCAGAGCGTGCAGCGCATCGCCGATCTGCTGGTGGAGCGCGGTCTGGCCGCCTACCACTCCAACCCGGCGCACCGCCGCGCCAAACTCCTCGCCCCCACAGAGGAAGGCCGCGCCGCGATCGCCCGCATCACCCCCGGACACGCGGAGTTCGCCGATCTGCTGCGCGAACGGCTCGGCGGCACGGACGACTTCCACCGTGTGATGACGGCGCTGGAGGATCTGGCCGACGCGCTGGAGACGCTGCCGCGACCCTCCGCGAGCTGAGCGGACCTCGGTATCCTCGCGACGGAAGAGCAGCGTGCCGGGGAACCCGGAACGGAACGGCCGACGTCGTCCCGAGTGTTCGTGCCTGCGCCTACTCTCCCGCAGGCGGATTCCGGGGGAAAGGCGGCGCATCGTGCAACAGCCGGGACGTGCTGGGCAGCAGGGACGGACGGGGCGGTCCGGGGGGATCGCCCCACTGCGGGAGCGTGATCCGCAGCGCATCGGGGAGTACCGCCTGATCGGGCGGCTCGGGGAAGGCGGCATGGGGCAGGTCTTCCTGGCCCGTTCGGACCGCGGGCGCACCGTCGCGGTCAAGCTGGTGCGCGCCGAACTCGCCGACCAGGAGGAGTTCCGCGCGCGCTTCCGCCAGGAGGTACGGGCCGCACTGCGGGTCGGCGGCGAGTGGACCGCGCCGGTGCTGGACGCGGACACCGAGGCCGCGACCCCCTGGGTCGCCACCGGCTACATCGCGGGCCCCTCGCTCCAGCAGGTCGTCGCCGCGAGCGCCGCACCGCTGCCCGAGCGGACGGTACGGATCCTGGCGGCCGGACTGGCCCGCGCGCTCCAGGCGATCCACGCCGCCGGGATCATCCACCGCGACCTCAAGCCGTCCAATGTGCTGCTGACCATCGACGGCCCCCGGGTCATCGACTTCGGCATCGCCAGGGCGCTGGAAGCCGTGACGGGCAACGGCCTGACCCGCACCGGCGCCGCGGTCGGCTCACCGGGCTTCATGGCGCCCGAGCAGGTCCGGGGCGAAGCGCTCACGCCGGCCTGCGACGTCTTCTGCCTCGGCTCGGTCCTCGCGTACGCGGCCACCGGCCGGCAGCCGTTCGGGACGGCGGACAGCGGCGTGCACGCGATGCTGTACCGCATCGCGCAGGAGGAGCCCGATCTGACGGCGCTCCCCCCGGGTCTGCACGACCTGGTCGCGGCGTGTCTGGCCAAGGACCCCGCGCAACGTCCCACGCCGAGCGAGCTGTTGGCACTGACGGAGGCCGCGGACGGCAGCGGCGGCGAGGACGAGGCAGCGGACGAGCCATGGCTTCCGGGTGCGCTGGTGGCGCAGTTGGGGCGGCATGCCGTGGAGCTGCTGGAGGCGGAGAACCCCAAGGGCGGTACGGACGGCGCCGGTTCGCGGCTCGCGCCGCCGGAACCGCCGCGGGCGGGGGCCCCGGAGGTGGGGGCGGCCCCTGGGGTGCACGGCCTGCCCACCACGGTCTCACCGTCCGCCGCCGCTGCCACGCCACCACCCTCACCGGTGCCGCAGGGCCCGGCGTCCGGTCAGGCCCCCGCGTCGGCGTACGGATATCCCTACGCGGTAGGCGGCCAGGGCACACCCTCCCCGGCTCACCCGGGCCACGGCCCCTACGGACCCGGCCGGCCGGCGACCCCGACGGCCGCACACGCGCCGCGCCGCCGTGGCTCCGGCACCGCCCTGATGGTCGCGATGGCGCTCGTCCTGGCCGGGGCGGGCGCGGCCACCGCGTACGTCCTGCTGGAGGGCGGGAGCGGCGGCGTGCGGTCGGCGAAGGACGACCGGCCCTCGGGCAAGGGCGGGACGGGCGAGGAGGGGCAGGGACCGGCCGGCGGAAAGCAGGGTTCGCCGGAGCCGGCCGGGGACGGCGGCATCCCCGCGGACTACCTCGGCACCTGGGAGACGACGGTCGGCGGCAGCAGCGCGGACGTCCGGCGCTTCCGGCTCACCCAGGGCGGCACCGGGGACACCGTGCTCACCATGACGGCCACCGGCCCCGCCTACCACTGCGAGTTCGCTGCCACTTTGGACGGCGCCGGACCGCCGGTGCGTCTGGGTCCGTCCACCGTGACGTCCGGCCCCGCCGCGAGCTGCCGGCCCGGCACCCGGAGCACCTTGGAGATGGTGGACGGCAAACTGCGGCGCACCTTCGACGACGGCAAGGCGCCCCTGACCTACGACAGGGCCGGGTGACGCGCCCGCGCGGCGGGAGCCCGCGTCCGGTACGCGAACGGCCCGGCGATCGTTCTCCCGTCGTGACGATCCCTCTGCCGTCGCGCGACCGGCGGAAGCCTAGGCTCGTCGAAGACGATCAGGGAACGGCACGCCACACGGCCGGCGGGAGCAGACCGGTCACCCGCACGACGGGCACGGGACGACACGGGGGAGGGCTCCGATGGAGGGCCTGCGCGGGCTGACGGACGGCGATCCGGAGTGGATCGGGGACTACCGGCTGCTCAGCCGCCTCGGCAGCGGCGGGATGGGCCGGGTCTACCTCGCCCGTTCCGAGGGCGGCAGGACCGTCGCCGTGAAGCTGGTGAAGACCGAGCTGGCGGCCGAGGAGGAGTTCCGGGACCGCTTCCGCGCCGAGGTGGCCGCCGCGCGCCGGGTGGGCGGCCACTGGACGGCGCCGGTGCTCGACGCCGACACCGAGGCCGACGTGCCCTGGGTCGCCACCGGCTATATCGCGGGCCCGGCGCTCAGCGAGGTCGTCGGCGGCTCCTACGGCCGGTCCGGCACCTACGGCCCGCTGCCGGAGTACTCGCTGCGGCGCCTGGCCTACGGCCTGTCCTGCGCGCTGCTCGACATCCACGGCGTGGGCCTGGTGCACCGCGACCTCAAGCCGTCCAACGTACTGCTGACCATCGACGGCCCCCGCGTCATCGACTTCGGCATCGCCCGCGCCCTGGACGCGGTCGGCGACCAGACCCAGACCCGTACGGGCACGGTGGTCGGCTCGCCCAGCTTCATGTCGCCCGAGCAGGTCCAGGGCCACCGCGTCGGGCCCGCGAGCGATGTCTTCTGCGTCGGGTCGGTACTGGCGTACGCGGCCACCGGGAGGATGCCGTTCGGCAGCGTCGCCTCGGGCGTGCACGCCGTGATGTTCCGGATCGCCCAGGAGGAGCCCGATCTCGGCGACATCCCCGACGGCGTGCGGGAGCTGATCGCCGACTGCCTGGCCAAGGACCCGGCGGCCCGGCCCGCGCCGGAGGAGATCGCCTCCCGGCTCGGCCCGGTGAACAGTGGCGCGGCGGCGTCCCCCTGGCTGCCGGCCGAGCTGATCGCGCGCCTGGGCCGGCACGCCGTACGCCTGCTGGACACCGACACCCCGCCCGGCGGGTCCCCGCCGCGCCGTCGCACGGACGGCCGGCCGCCGGGCGAGACCGCGACGACCCTCTTGACGGCGCGGCCGGACGGCGGCGAAGGCACCCCGCAGGCGGCTCCGGCGGACCCGCGGCAGGCTCCGCCCCCGCGGCGCCGGTGGCTCCCCCTTCTGGCCACGGCCGTCACCGCGGCCGTCGCGACCGCGGTGGCCGTACCCCTGCTGACCGGTGGCGCCGGGCCCGACGACCGCCCCTCGGACATCCCGTCCCGCTACGTGGGCACCTGGACGGGCGCGGTCCAGCGCGACGGCACCCCCACCGGGCAGCAGCGCCGGTTCGTGATCTCGCACGGCAAGGTCGGCGAGGTGGTCGCGAACAGCACCAGCCTCGGCGCGAGCTACGAATGCCGCAGCGACGCCAAGCTGGTCGCCGCCACGGCCGGCGACGGGAGCCCGGGGCTGCGGCTGGACACCAAGGTCGTGAAGTCGGTCCCGCCCGGCCGCTGCTCCGCGCTCGGCGAGCACACCCTGCGCCCGGGCGGCGCCGGCACGCTCACCTGGGCGGCGGCCGGCCGGACCGCGACGCTGCGCCGGACCGCCCCCGCCGCCGAGCAGGTACCGGCCGCCTTCCTCGGCACCTGGCAGCGGCCGAACGCCGACGGCTTCGGCACGCAGCGGCTGACCATCAAGCGGGCGCCCGTCGGCAGCCCGGTGCTCACCACCGTCGTCGTGGGCAGCGGCGGGCGGTGCACCGCGCACGCCGACCTCTACTCCGCCGACGGCAGGCTGACCGTCGGGCCGTCCGTCATCGACCGGGCGGCGCCCGGCTGCGCGCCGAGCAGCACCTCGGTCCTCCAGGTCAACGGCGACGGCACGCTGCGCCGCGAGTTCCTGGGCGACGACAAACAGCCGCGGACCTACTCCAGAGCGGAGTAGGCCCACGGCCGGTGGTGCGAAGGCGCCCTTCCGGGCGGGAGGGGCAGCGGCCCCCGAGGCGCTACGACAGGAACGAGTTGATCTCGATCGTCTCGTCGCGGCCGGGGCCGACGCCGATCGCGGAGATCGGGGCGCCGGACATGTCCTCCAGCGCCTTGACGTACGCCTGCGCGTTCTTCGGCAGGTCGGAGAACGTCTTCGCCTTGGTGATGTCCTCGGACCAGCCCGGCAGGTTCTCGTAGATCGGCTTCGCGTGGTGGAAGTCGCTCTGGCTGTAGGGCAGCTCCTCGACGCGCTTGCCGTCGATCTCGTACGCCACGCAGACCGGGATCTGCTCCCAGCCGGTGAGCACGTCGAGCTTGGTGAGGAAGAAGTCCGTCAGGCCGTTCACGCGGGTCGCGTAGCGGGCGATGACCGCGTCGAACCAGCCGCAGCGGCGGTCACGGCCGGTGGTGACACCGCGCTCGCCGCCGATCCGGCGCAGCGCCTCGCCGTCGTCGTCGAACAGCTCGGTCGGGAACGGACCGGCGCCGACACGCGTCGTATAGGCCTTGAGGATGCCG
Source organism: Streptomyces sp. Pv4-95 (assembly GCF_045782725.1). Lineage (NCBI taxonomy): Bacteria > Bacillati > Actinomycetota > Actinomycetes > Kitasatosporales > Streptomycetaceae > Streptomyces > Streptomyces sp. Pv4-95. Next base: position 4,360,948 of record NZ_CP127172.1, on the reverse strand, counting down.
ATCACGCGGTTGATCTTCGTCGGTCCGACGCCCGCACCGGTGCAGGCGCCGCCCGCGGTCGGGTTCGAGGACGTGACGAAGGGATACGTGCCGTGGTCGACATCCAGGAGCGTGCCCTGACCGCCCTCGAACAGCACGACCTTGCCGTCGTCGATGGCGTTGTTCAGCAGCAGCGTGGTGTCGGCGACGAAGCCCCTGAGCTGGTCCGCGTAGCTCAGCATCTCCTCGACAACCTGGTCCGCGACGATGGCGCGGTGGTTGTAGAGCTTGGCCAGCACCTGGTTCTTGAAGTCGAGGGCCGCCTCGACCTTCTGGTGCAGGATCGACTCGTCGAAGAGGTCCTGCACGCGGATGCCGGTGCGGTTGATCTTGTCGGCGTAGGTCGGGCCGATGCCACGGCCGGTGGTGCCGATCTTGCGCTTTCCGAGGAAGCGTTCCGTCACCTTGTCGACGGTGATGTTGTACGGCGTGATCAGATGCGCGTTACCGCTGATCAGCAGCTTGGACGTGTCGACACCGCGCTCGTTGAGTCCGCTCAGCTCGGAGAGCAGGACCGCAGGGTCGACGACGACGCCGTTGCCGATGACCGGGGTACACCCCGGCGAAAGGATTCCGGAAGGGAGAAGGTGCAGCGCGTACTTCTGGTCGCCGACGACGACCGTGTGGCCGGCGTTGTTGCCGCCCTGGTAGCGCACCACGTAGTCAACAGACCCACCGAGCAGATCGGTGGCCTTTCCCTTGCCTTCATCACCCCACTGAGCACCGAGCAGCACAAGTGCGGGCACAGGCGTACACCCCTTCCGGGCGGGGCAGGACCAACGTGCGTGGATGACGTCCGTATGCGTGTTCACGCGCACGTCATCGCTGGATCCGTTGGACCGGTGCCCCGGAATAGACGAAGCCCCTGGCGCAATAGCGCAAGGGGCTCTTGCACCGAGATGCTACCTGAGGAAGGACCGAGGTGTCGGCGCAGCCTTCTGGGCACTCTCCCGCAGACTCCGTTCGGGGGTACCCCCTGCTCGTGGTCATCGACCCGGTCGCCCGCAGTACGGACGGCGAATCCGTACGCATCGCGAAGGATGTCCTGTGCGCTCGCGCGGGAGCGAAAATCTGCCTGCCGCAGGACCCGGAGGAATTCGCCCGGGCGCTGGCCCGCCGCGGCCACCGGCGGCCGGTGGTCATCGGGGACGACCGCGCCCTGCTACGGGTCGTGGGCCTGCTCCACAAGGAGCGCGAGCTGGCGGGGGTCACGGTCTCGATGGTCCCGGTGGGGGCCCCTGCGGCGGTGGCGCTGAGCCGTGCGCTGGGCGTCCCCTCGGACACGGTGGCCGCGGCGCGGGCCGTCCTGGACGGCGCCGAGCGGCCGATGGACCTGCTGACCGACGACAGTGACGGAATCGTGCTGGGCGGGCTGCGCATCCCCGGCGGGGAGGCCGGGGTGCGGGCCGGGAACGGCCGCTATGTGCCGCCCGCGGCCACGCCGGCCGACGCGTGGGACGGCCGGCCCGGCGGCGCGGCCGCGGGCGGGCACCGGCCGTGGTGGGAGCCGGCGGCGCGGACGGCGCGTTCGGCACTGTCACTGCTGTCGTCGCCTGCCTGCGGGATCGGCGGGCGGCGCGGGCGGGTGCCGGCCCAGCGGCTGCGGATCGAGGCGGACGGCATCATGCTGGCCGATCTGGACCGCCCGGTGCGGGGCGTCTCGGTGATGCCCGGCGGCCAGGGCGGGGCGTCCGGACCGGCCCGGACGGGGCCCGACGGTGATGTCTTCGAGCGCCGCGTCGCCCACGCGGGCGGGCTGGCCGAGGTCGTGGTGCACTGGCCCGGCTCGGACCGTCCCGTACGGGCACAGGCGCGAGCGGTGACGGTGTCCGGTGCGGACTTCCACTACCGGGCGGACGCGGTGGTGGGCGGCCCGGTCAGGACCCGTACCTGGACGGTGCAGCCGGCGGCCTGGCGGCTGACGCTGCCTCGGCCGTAGAAACCCCGGGCGCGCGGGCCCGGCAAGATCCGGACGCGAGGCCCTCGGACACGGCCTAGCCGCCCGACTCGGCGCGCACCTTGTCCCGGTGGTCGCGCCAGCGCTCCATCATCCCGCCGAGTTCCTGCTGGATGAACTCGAAGAAGGCCAGCGTCTCGTGGATCCGCCGGCCGGCGGGGGAATCCTCACCGAGGCTGCCGACGCCCTCGCGGAGGGTGGTCTCCCAGCGGCTGAGGACGCTGTCCCGGCGGGCCAGCGCCTCGTACCACTGGTCGCTGTGCACCCGGTAGCGGTCGCGGCGGGAGCCCGGTTCCCGCTCCCGGCTGACCAGGTCGACCTGGGAGAGGTAGCGGATCGCACCGGAGACGGCGGCGGGACTGACCTGGAGGCGCTCGCCGAGTTCGGCGGAGGTCAGCACACCGGAGTCGGAGGCCAGCAGGCAGGCGAAGACACGGGCGGACATCCGCTGCATCCCGGCCTCGACCAGCTGGGCGGCGAAGCGCTCGACGAACTGCGAGACCGCCTCGTCGTCCCGGTCGTCGGCGCCCGGCTGTCGCTGCTCACTCATGTCCGCATCATCTCCCCTGATCAGAGCCGCCCCTCCCGACTTTATACGCTTTCTTAACTTCACAAATTTGTGAAATGAGCGTAGCTTCAAAAACATGACGAAGGCAACGTTCCCCTCGTGCCACTCTCCCGCGATCCGGGTGGCCGGCCTGCACAAGTCGTTCGGCCGCACCCACGCGCTGGACGGCCTCGACCTCGACGTCCAAGCCGGCGAGGTGCACGGCTTCCTCGGGCCCAACGGCGCGGGGAAGTCCACGACGATCCGGGTCCTGCTCGGACTGCTGCGCGCCGACGGCGGCAGCGCACAACTCCTGGGCAAGGACCCCTGGCGCGACGCGGTCGAGCTGCACCGCCGCGTCGCCTATGTGCCCGGCGACGTCACCCTGTGGCGCAACCTCTCCGGCGGCGAGGTCATCGACCTCTACGGCCGGCTGCGCGGCGGGCGCCTGAACACCGCCCGCCGGGCCGAGCTCCTGGAGCGCTTCGAACTCGACCCCACCAAGAAGGGACGCACCTACTCCAAGGGAAACCGTCAAAAGGTCGCCCTCGTCGCCGCCTTCGCCTCCGACGTCGACCTGCTCATCCTCGACGAGCCGACCTCCGGCCTCGACCCGCTCATGGAGGAGGTCTTCCAGAGCTGCGTCGCCGAGGAACGCGACCGCGGCCGTACGGTGCTGCTCTCCAGCCACGTGCTGTCCGAGGTCGAGGCGCTGTGCGACCGCGTCAGCATCATCCGCAAGGGCCGCACCGTGGAGTCCGGTTCGCTCGGCGAGCTGCGCCACCTCACCCGCACCTCCGTCGTCGCCGAACTCACGGGCGCGCCCAACGGCCTCGCCCACCTCCCCGGCGTCCACGGCCTCGCGCACCAGCCGCTCGCCGGCGGCCGCAGCCACCGCGTCAGGTTCCAGGCCGACACCGACAAGCTCGACGCCGTGCTGCAGTCGCTCAGCGCGTCCGGCGTCCGCAGCCTGACCAGCACCCCGCCCACCCTGGAGGAACTCTTCCTGCGCCACTACCAGGACGAGGTCCGCACCGAAGAGGCGAGCGCCTGATGACCACCGCCACCGCCACCGTCTCCGCGGCCGCCGCCCCCGGCCCCTCCCGCCATCTGGCGGGCACCGGAGCCCTGTTGCGCCTCGCGCTGCGCCGCGACCGGCTGATGATCCCGGCCTGGGTGCTGGTGCTCGGCCTCACCGTCGCCGGCACCGGGTCGTCCATCGAGAAGCTCTACGACGGCGCCGCCGAGCGCGCCGGCCTGGCGGCCTCGATGACCGCCAACGCGTCGATGCGCGCGATGTACGGGCCGGTCCTCAGCGACTCCGTCGGCGGGCTGGTCGCCTGGCGGATGACCGGCCTCGGCGCCGTCCTCGCGGCGGTGATGAGCCTGCTGATCGTCGTACGGCACACCCGCGAGGAGGAGGAGACGGGGCGTCAGGAGCTGCTCTCGGCCGCGATGGTGGGCCGCCGCGCGCCGCTGACCGCGGCCCTGCTCACCGCCCTGATCGCCAACACCGGCCTGGCCGTGCTGATCACCGGCGGGCTGGCCGGGACCGGGCGCCCGGTGGCCGGCTCCCTGGCCCTCGGCCTCACCGTCGGCGGCACCGGCATGCTCTTCGCCGGACTCGCCGCCATCGCCGCCCAGTTCACCGAGAGCGCCCGGCTGGCCAAGGGCCTGACGGGCGCCGTCCTGGGCCTCTTCTTCGCCCTGCGCGCCGCGGGGGACGTCGCCACCACCGATGCCTCCTCGCCCCTCACCTGGATCTCGCCGCTCGGCTGGGCCGAGCACGTCCGCCCGTACGCGGGCGAGCGCTGGGGGACGGCGCTGCTCTTCCTGGCGGGCACGGCGCTCACCGTCTGCGCCGCGTACGCCCTGACGGCCCGCCGCGACCTCGGGATGAGCTTCCTGCCGGCCCGTCCCGGCAGGGCCCACGCACCCGCGTCCCTCGCCGGCCCCTTCGGCCTGGCCTGGCGGCTGCAACGCACCACCCTGCTGGGCTGGACGCTCGGCTTCGTGTGTGCGGGCGCCGTGTTCGGCGGGATCGCGAACGGCGCCGCCGACATGGTGGGCGACAACCCGCGGACCCGCGAGATCTTCGAACGGATGGGCGGCCAGGCGGGCCTGACCGACGCCTTCCTGGCCACGATGACCGGCCTGCTCGGCATGATCGCGGCGATCTTCGCGACCGGCGCGGTGCTCCGGCTGCGCGGTGAGGAGACCGACGACCGCGCCGAGCCGGTGCTGGCCGCCGCCGTCGGCCGCCTGCGCTGGGCGTGCAGCCACCTGGTCGTCGCGTTCCTCGGCCCGGTCGTGGTGCTGGCCTTCGGCGGCCTGGCACTGGGCGTCAGCTACGGCGTCACGGCCGGCGGCCTCGGCGGCCGGGTCGCTCCGGTGCTCGGCGCGGCCCTCGCCCAGGTCCCGGCGGTCTGGACGCTCGCCGGCCTGGCGGTGCTGCTGTTCGGTCTGCTGCCGAAGGCGACCACCGCCGTCTGGGCCTTGGTGGGCGGCTGCCTCGCGATCGGCTGGATCGGACCGACCCTGGAGTTCCCGCAGCTGGTGATGGACCTCTCGCCGTTCGGCCATCTGCCCAAGCTGCCCGGCGCCGAGGCCACCGCTGCCCCGTTCCTCTGGCTGACGGCCCTGGCCGTGCTCTTCGCCGCCGCGGGGCTCACCGGCTTCCGCCGTCGCGACCTGGGCTGACACCCGGCGGCCGGGACCGTGCCGGCCGCCCCTCCTCGTGCGCCGCCGGAGCTGTGGCGGACTCCGGCGGCGCACTTTCCGCTGTGCGCCGCCGGAGTGGGCGGGGTCGGCGCCGGCGCCGGTGACCGGCAGGCGTCGCACCCGCATCACTGTCCACAGGCTGTGGACAAACAATTCAGCCGCCCGGCGTGACCAGCCGGGCCTCGTACGCGAACACCGCCGCCTGCGTGCGGTCCCGCAGCCCGAGCTTCACCAGGATCCGGCTGACGTGCGTCTTCACCGTCGACTCCGCGACGACCAGATGCTCGGCGATCTCGCCGTTCGACAGCCCCTGCGCCACCAGCACCAGGACCTCCGTCTCCCGCTCCGTCAGATCCCCGATGCGTTCCTGGGCGGGCGCGCGGGGCGTGCCCAGCCGGGAGAACTCCGAAATCAGCCGCTTGGTGACGGTCGGCGCGAGCAGCGCCTCGCCGGAGGCGACGATCCGTACGCCCTCGGCGAGCTGGCCGGCCGAGGCGTCCTTGAGGAGGAAGCCGCTGGCTCCGGAGCGCAGCGCCTGGTAGACGTACTCGTCCAGGTCGAAGGTGGTCAGCACCAGCACCTTGGCGTCCGCGTCGGCGGCGACGATCTCCCGGGTCGCCTCCAGGCCGTTCATCACCGGCATCCGGATGTCCATCAGGACCACATCGGGCTTGCGCAGCGCCACCTCGCGCACCGCCTGGCGGCCGTCTACGGCCTCGCCGACGACCTCGATGTCCGGCATGGCGTTCAGCAGGACCGAGAAGCCCTCGCGGACCATGACCTGGTCGTCGACGATCAGTACCCGGATCATGCCGTGCCCTCCCCTGCCGCCGTGCTCGTCACCGGGAGGAACGCGGCGACCTCGAAGCCGCCCTCCGCGGTGTGGTCGGCCGTCATCTCGCCACCCAGCATCTGCACCCGCTCGCGCATCCCCAGCATGCCGTGCCCCGCCCCCGGGGACGGCTTGGCGAGCCGGCTCGGCACGCCGTTGACGATGCGCAGGCCGATGCCGCCCAGGACGTAGGAGATCTCGACCCGCGCCTCGGCTCCGGGCGAGTGCCGCAACGCGTTGCTCAGCGCCTCCTGGACGATGCGGTACGCCGACAGCTCGACGCCCTGCGGCAGCGGCCGTGCGGCGCCGGTGATCACCGCCTCGACGGTCAGCCCCGCGCCCCGGACGCTGGTGAGCAGCGCGTCGAGGGTGGCGAGGGTCGGCTGCGGGGCTTCGGGGTCGCTCTCCACGAAGGCGTCCGGGTCCTCGGAGCGGACCACGCCCAGGATGCGGCGCAGCTCGGTGAGCGCGGCGACGGCGTTCTCACGGATCGTCGCGAAGGACGTGGCGAGCTCGGGCGGGGTGTTCTCGACGCGGTACGGGGCGGCCTCCGCCTGGATGGCGATGACGGACATGTGGTGCGCGACGACGTCGTGCAGCTCGCGGGCGATGGTGGCGCGCTCCTCCAGCAGCGTGCGCCGGGAGCGCTCCTCCTGCGTGACGGTCTGCGTCTCGACGACCTGCCGGCGCTCCTCGCGCCAGGCCCGCACCGCGGCGGCCGAGACCAGCACCACCGCGGAGAACACCGCGACCGGCGGCCAGTTCGACGACTCGAACCCGTCGAACAGCGACACCACGGCCCCCAGGCCGAAGGTGACCACCCACATCTCCACCGCGAGCCGCGGCCGGGTGCGCAGCACGACCAGCGTCATCACCGCGAGGTGCGTGGGGAACACCGCCCCCCACGGGTCCAAGCCGTAGGTGTCGAAGTACGAGGCGCCGATCAGCGTGACGACGAACGCGCCCAGCGACAGCCAGTACGCGCCGACCGGCCGGAAGAGGGTGAGCATCGGCGTGGCGGCGATCAGCGCGCACAGGCCGACGGTGATCACGCCGCGCAGCGGGCCGCCGTACACCATGCCGAACGTCCCCAGGAAGACGCAGGCCGAGAAGAACCCGATGGCGGAGTGCGGCAGCCAGCGTGCCCAGCCCCGCATCTTCCGCGGCAGCCAGGGAACCCAGCGGGCCACCTTGGCGTCCTCCAGCGGCGGCATCGGGCGGAAGGCGAAGGCCCCGACGAACAGGTCCTGGCGCAGTCGGTGCAGGGCGCCACGGGCTATCCGGGCCTCTGAGCGCAGGGTGCCCTGCGTCTGGGTCGTCTCGTTCACGGGACAACGGTAGGCAGTGCCGGCCGTGCGTGCGTCCTCACCAATGGGGATCTCTCGGCGTCCCCCTCAGGTACTACGCGGCGGGAGAACGCCGCCGCGCAGGTCGGAGGGTGCGCCGGACCCGCCGAGAAGCGCGTCGAGCAGCATGCCGTACGCCGTCGTGCCGGGCGTCACGGGGGCGTAGTGGCCGACGCCGGGCAGCTCGCGCAGCGTCGTGGTGGCCGCACCGCCGTCCGCCGCCGCTGCCGTGGCCGCGGCGAGATAACGGCGCGAGATGTCCAGCGGGACGTCGGGGTCGTCGGTGCCGTGCAGGATCGTGACGGGCAGGCCCGCCGGCGGGCGGCGTGCGGGGTCGGCCGCGGCGATCCGCTCCGCGAGCGCGGGAGCCTCGCCGTCCTGCCCCGGCGGCGGCGCGACCAGCTCGGCGACCGCGCCATCGCTCAGGCCGAGCTCGTGCGCGCGGGCGAGGTCGGCGACCGGGGAGACCGCGATGACCCGGCCCACGGGGATGCCGGGGCGGGCGGCGGCGAGCAGCGCGAGATGGCCGCCCGCGGAGTGCCCGACCAGGACGAGGCCGCCGGCGTCCGCGGTGCCCGGCCCGGCCGTCTCGGCCACGACCGTCCCGATGGCCGCCGCCACGTCCTCGAAGGTGCGCGGCGCCCCACCGCCCGCCCCGACCCTGCGGTACTCGGCGAGGGCGACCCGCAGCCCTTGCCGGGCCAGTTCGGCGGCGAGCGGCGAGAGATGCCGCCGGTCGTAGGCGGCCCGCCAGAACCCGCCGTGCAGCAGCACGACCGGCCCGCAGCGCGCCGCCCGGGCGGTGACCGCGGCGGGCGGCGGTGCGTAGAAGTCGACGATCTGGTCCGGATGCGGGCCGTACGCGACCGTCCGGTCCGGCGCCACCGGGGCGAGCCCCAGCAGCGCCGTCTCCTCGTCCGGTGCGCTCACCCGCGGCCCCCGGTCGCCCCCGCCTCCACCTCGGGCTGCGCCCGCAGCACCTCGCCGAGCACCCAGGCGGCCTGTTCGGCGTCCGCGAAGGAGGTGTAGAGCGGGGTGAAACCGAAGCGCAGGACGTCGGGGTGGCGGAAGTCGCCGACCACTCCCCGCCGGATCAGCCCCGCCATCACCTCGCCCGCGTCCGCGCACGCCAGCGACACCTGGCTGCCCCGCCGCTGGTGCTCGGCGGGGGTGACCGAGCGGACCCGGCCCTGCGGTGCGTACGCCGCCACGCAGTCGAGGAAGAAGTCCGTCAGCGCCAGGCTCTTGGCGCGGACGTCCTCGATGGTGACGCCGTCCCAGGCCACCAGCGCCGCCTCCAGCGCGAGCAGCGACAGGATGTCAGGGGTGCCGACCCGGCCGCGGACGATGCCGTCGGCCGGGGCGTAGTCGGGGTCCATCCCGAACGGCTCGGCGTGCGAATTCCAGCCGGGCAGCGGCGAGTCGAACCGCTCCTGGAGGCTTTCGCGTACGTAGAGATACGCGGGCGAACCCGGCCCGCCGTTGAGGTACTTGTACGTGCAGCCGACGGCGAGGTCGACGCCGTGCGCGTCCAGGCCGACCGGCAGCGCACCGGCGGAATGGCACAGGTCCCAGACCGCCAGCGCACCCGCGGAGTGCAGGGCGGCGGTGATGCCGGGCAGGTCGTTGAGCCGGCCGGTGCGGTAGTCGACGTGGTTGACCAGCGCCAGCGCGGTCCGCTCGGTGACCTCGTCGCCGATCCTGGCGGGCTCGACGGGGCGCACCGCGAGACCGGTCATCCGGGCCGCGGACCGGGCGATGTAGCCGTCGGTCGGGAAGGTCGTGGCGTCGACGAGGATCTCCGTGCAGCCCTTGCCTGCCATGCGTATCCCGGCGACCACGGCCTTGAAGAGGTTGACGCTGGTGGAGTCGCCGACCACGACGCGGCCGGGCGCCGCCCCGATCAGCGGCGCGATCTTGTCGCCGATCCGCTCGGGCGCCGTCCACCAGCCGGATTCGGACCACGAGCGGATGCGCAGCTCGCCCCACTCGCGGGCGATGACATCGGCCACCCGGTCGGGCACCGCACGGGGCAGCGCGCCGAGCGAGTTGCCGTCGAGGTAGACGGTGTCGTCGAGGACGAAGCGGTCACGGAGCGCGCCGAGCGGATCGGCGACATCCAACTGCTCGGCGCGCCCGGCGTGTTCACGAGCCGGGGGCGCATCCGGGCCCAGGGGGTTCTCGGCGGCGTCAGACATGGCTGCGCGCCGTCCACAGCTCGGGGAAGACGTTCTTGCGGGCCCGCTTCTCCAGCCAGGCCACCCCCGCGGAACCACCGGTGCCCATCTTCGCTCCCATCGCCCGCCTGGTCGCCACCAGGTGGTCGTTGCGCCAGCGCCAGACCAGTTCGGCGACATCGGTCAGCGCCTCACCGAGCCGGACCAGCTCGGACTCCTGGCCACCGGCGTAGATCTCCGCCCAGACGGCCTCGACCGCCGGGTCCGCCTCGTGCCGCTGCGCCGGGTCCCGCCGGAGCACGGCCTCCGGGACGGCGTGGCCGCGGCGCGCGAGCAGCCGCAGCACCTCGTCCCACAGGCTCGGCTCCTGGAGGGCCTTCTCCAGCTCGGCGTGCTCGCGCGGCGCACCGCGGTGCGGCACCAGCATCGAGGCGGACTTCTCACCGAGCAGGAACTCCAGCCGGCGGTACATCGCGGACTGGAAGCCGGATCCCTCGCCGAGCGCGCTGCGGTAGGCGTTGAACTGCGCGGGGGTCAGCCGGGCGAGCGGCTTCCAGGCGGCGTTCAGCGCCTCCAGCTCGTAGGTGGAGCGCTTGAGCGCGTCCATCGCCACCGTCAGGTCGTCGCGGCGCAGGGCCTCGGCCGCGGTGTGCCACTCATGGACGATGACGGTGAACCACAGCTCCATCACCTGGGTGGTGACCAGGAAGACCATCTCGCCGGGGTCGTCGGAGAGCGGGTGCTGCAGGTGGGTGAGGACGCCCGCCTGGACGTAGTCCTCGTACGGGGTGGTGGTGCTGCTGCCGATGCTCAGATCGGGGGCGAACGGCGGGTCCTGCTCCGGCTCGAAGGGGACCTCGGCGCCACCGGCCGGGGCGCGGCCCGGTTCCTCGACGCTGTGATGGGGAGAAGGCTGCGACATGAGGGACTCCTCAGTGCGAACTACCGGGTAGCGGTCCGCCCCTTCCTTGTCGGCTCGGGAGCCCCGGTCCCCTCGGGCGCGGAACGATCCGGGCCCAGGGAAATCATCCGTGCTGGACAGCGACCGCGCAAGGGCCGACCGCGATCACGCGGCCGGCCCTCGGTCACTGCCCGGTGCGTCGGCCCGGCGGCGCCCGGCGCCCCCTCCGCGGCGGCGGAAAAGGGCCGCTCGGAGCGCGCCGGGACGGCACCTGACGGCTCGGGTGGAGTGCCCTGCGGCCGCTACCAGGAAGCCTGCCCGGCGCGCTCACAGGCGCCTCTCGGCTGTCGCACGGGCCGGCCGGACACCGCCGGGGCAGCCCCCGGCCGCTCTCAGGTGAGCGTGTCGGCGGCGGTCGGCGAGGAGTCCCGCAGGAAGGTCGAGCAGCGCTCGTACTCCTCCTGCTCGCCGATCGCCTGCGCGGCGCGGGCGAGGGCGTGCAGTGCCCGCAGGAAGCCCCGGTTGGGCTCGTGCTCGAAGGGCACCGGGCCGTGGCCCTTCCAGCCGGCCCGGCGCAGTGCGTCCAGGCCGCGGTGGTAGCCGGTGCGGGCGTAGGCGTAGGACTCGACGGTCCGGCCGCCCTCGAAGGCGTCGTCGGCGAGCTGCGCCCAGGCCAAGGAGGAGGTCGGGTACTTCGCGGCGACATCGGACGGCGCCGTGCCCGCCGCGAGCATCTCGCGGGGCTCGGGGTCGTCGGGCAGATGGGTCGGGGGCGGTCCCCCGAGAAGGTTCTCGTGAATGGCCATGCTCCCAGTCTGCCTGGTCCCGGGGACGGCAAGCGCCCGGCATCTCCCGGGCGGCGGGGGGCGCGGCCGGGCGTCTGCGGGGCCCACCGGGGAGGGTTCGGGCCGGTCAGGGCCGTTCGTACCGCCCGGACGCGGCCTAGGCCCTCGCTTCCGGTGCGGGCCGACGTGTCTCCCCCGGATCCAGCGGCGGCGCGCTCACCCCGCAGTGGTAGTTGACCTCGGGGTGGCACGGCTCCTCGACCGCCGCGCCGCGCAGGACATTGGTCCGCACCGTCAGCCACGCGATCAGCGCGCCCACCAGCAGCACACCCGCGCACAGCGGCATGGCCCGCCGGAACGTCGAGCCGAACTCCTCAGCCGAGCGGTACGACTCCGGGCCCATGCCCACCAGCAGCGGCAGCGCGGCCACCGCGATGAGCCCGGCGGCGCGCGCCGCGGCGTTGTTGATGCCGCTGGCCAGGCCGGCCCGGTCCACGTCCACGGACGCCAGGACGGTCGCGGTCAGCGGCGCGACCAGCGTCACCATCCCGGCGCCCAGCACCACCAGGGCGGGCAGCACATCCGCCAGGTAGGAGGAACCGACCCCGACCCGCAGCATCAGCAGCATCCCCGCCGCACACAGCACGGGCCCGACGGTGAGCGGGATCCGCGGCCCGATCCGCTGGCCCAGCTCCCCGGAACGGGCGGAGAGCAGCAGCATCATCACGGTGGTGGGCAGCAGCGCCGTCCCGGCCGCCAGCGCCGAGTAGCCCACCACGACCTGGAGCTGGAGCACGGCGAGGAAGAAGAATCCGCCGAATGCCGCGTAGACGCACACGGTGACCGCGTTGATGGCGGTGAACTGGCGGATGGCGAAGATCGACGGCGGCATCATCGGGTCCTGCCGCCGCCGCTCGACGTGCAGGAAGACCACGCCGAGCAGCACCCCGGCCACCGCCGGAACGATCACCCCCGGTGCGGCCCCCCGGTCCGGCGCCGCGATCAGCGCATAGGTGACCCCGGCCAGGGACAGTGCGCCCAGCACCGCACCCGGCACGTCGAAGCCCCGGTGCTCCTTCGCGTCCCGCTCGCGGGTCTCCGGTACGAACCGCAGCGCCACCGGCACGCACACCGCCGCCAGCGGCACATTGACGAAGAACACCCAGCGCCATCCCGGCCCGTCCACCAGCCAGCCGCCGAGGAAGGGCCCGACCGCCGCGGCCACACCGCCCAGCCCGGACCAGGCGCCGACCGCCCGCGCCCGGTCGTCCGGGTGGAAGACGGCCTGCATCAGCGCCAGCGAGCCCGGGGTGAGCAGCGCCCCGCCGACGCCCTGCAGCCCGCGGGCGGCGATCAGCACCGCGGCGTTCGGCGCCAGTCCGCACAGCAGCGAGGCCGCGGCGAACCACACCACGCCGATGACGAAGATCCGGCGCCGCCCGTAGCGGTCCCCCAGTGCGCCGCCCAGCAGGATCAGCGCCGCGAGGGTGAGCATGTAGGCGGAGACCGTCCACTGCAGGACCGCCAGATCGGCGTCCAGGTCCTCGCCGATCCTTGGCAGCGCCACATTGACGACGGTGCTGTCGAGCATCGCCATGCCGGAACCCAGCACAGCCGTCGTCAGCACCCAGCGGCCCTGGGGCGAGGACAGGCGGATCGCGCCGGACGCACTCGGCTCACTCATACGCAGAGCATGCCCGCACACGGCGCCGTTCGCCCCCTGTACTCCGGGCCGTTCCGGGCGCCCGGCACGCGAAAGGGCTCCGCACCCTGGAGGATGCGGAGCCCTTCCCGAACGGTCGGAGCGGCGCGGATCCGCCGCCCCTCCCGCCGCGGACTACTTGATCCGGGTGCCCGTGGAGCGCAGGTTGGCGCAAGCCTCGGTCACACGCTTGGCCATGCCGGCCTCGGCCAGCTTGCCCCAGCTGCGCGGGTCGTAGGTCTTCTTGTTGCCGACCTCGCCATCGACCTTCAGCACACCGTCGTAGTTGCGGAACATGTGGTCCGCGACCGGGCGGGTGAAGGCGTACTGGGTGTCGGTGTCCAGGTTCATCTTGACCACGCCGTTCTCCAGCGCGGTGGCGATCTCCTGCTCGGTGGAGCCGGAGCCGCCGTGGAAGACGAAGTCGAACGGAGCGGTCTTGCCGTACTTGGCGCCGACGCCCTCCTGCAGGTCCTTCAGCAGCTCGGGACGCAGCACGACATTGCCGGGCTTGTAGACGCCGTGCACGTTGCCGAAGGAGGCGGCCAGGAGGTAGCGGCCCTTCTCGCCCAGGCCCAGCGCCTCGGCGGTGCGCAGCGCGTCGTCGACCGTGGTGTAGAGCTCGTCGTTGATCTCGTGGGTGACGCCGTCCTCCTCGCCACCGGTCGGGGTGATCTCGACCTCAAGGATGATCTTGGCGGCGGCGGCCTTGGCGAGCAGCTCCTGACCGATGGACAGGTTGTCCGCGAGGGTCTCGGCCGAGCCGTCCCACATGTGGGACTGGAAGAGCGGGTTGAGGCCCTTGGCGACGCGCTCCGCGGAGACGTCGAGCAGCGGGCGCACATACCCTTCGAGCTTGTCCTTGGGGCAGTGGTCGGTGTGCAGTGCGACGGTGATGTCGTACTTGTCCGCCACGACGTGCGCGAACTCGGCGAGCGCGACCGCGCCGGTCACCATGTCCTTGTTGTACTGGCCACCCAGGAACTCCGCACCACCGGTGGAGATCTGGATGATGCCGTCGCTCTCGGCCTCGGCGAAACCACGCAGCGCTGCGTGCAGAGTCTGCGTCGAGGTCACATTGATGGCCGGATAGGCGAACTTGCCTGCCTTCGCCCGGTCCAGCATCTCGTTGTAGACCTCGGGAGTTGCGATGGGCATCTGTCCGCTCCTTGTGTATGCGGGTGTGCGTTCTTGGCCCTGACCAGGGGGCGACGACTTCGCCGGGCTCATCTTCCCAGACTCGGCCGTTTGCTCCACATCCCTAGCACGGTGCGCATGACCAAGGGGTGGACGGTTTCACGTGAAACCGTCCACCCCTTGGGAAAGCCACTGGTCAGGGCAGCGCGTGCCTGTTTCCACGCCCGACATCACGACTTCGTTGCCGCTCGCTCACGGCACCGTCCGCCCCGGTGTGCGCGAGGTCCGGCCGCCGGCAATCAGCCCAGGCCGAGGTCACCGAGCTGGTAGCCGGTGAGGTACGGCAGACCCGCCTCGGCGATGGCGGAGGAGGCGCCGCGGTCGACGATCGTCGCGACCGCAACGACTTCGGCGCCGGCCTCACGGGCCGCCTCGACGGCGGTCAGCGGCGAGCCACCGGTGGTCGAGGTGTCCTCGACGATCAGCACCCGGCGGCCCTTGATGTCCGGTCCCTCGATACGGCGCTGCATACCGTGCGCCTTCTGCGCCTTGCGTACGACGAAGGCGTCCAGCCGCCCACCGCGCGCGGCGGAGGCGTGCAGCATCGACGTCGCGACGGGGTCGGCGCCGAGCGTCAGCCCGCCGACCGCGTCGTAGTCCAGGTCCGCGGTGAGGTCCAGCATCAGCCGGCCCACCAGCGGCGCGGCCTCGCCGTCCAGGGTGATCCGGCGCAGGTCGATGTAGTAATCGGCCTCCTTGCCGGAGGAAAGCGTCACCCGGCCGTGCACCACGGCCTTGTCCTTGATCTGCTGCAGCAGCGCGCCGCGCGTGTCGCCCGGCATTACTTCGTTGACGTCCTCGCTCATGCGGATGAGCTTAGGCCAGCTCAGGACGCCATGGGCCGGGCCGGGGGCCGAGGCGGCGGGCGGGCCTTGCCGCCTGCACGGCGGCATGTCCCAGGCGGCGGGCTCTGCGGCGGCGGGCTCTGCGGAAGGAGCCGGTCCGCCTGCTCAGGCCAGTGAGCGCCAGCTCCACGTCGTGGAGATCTCCAGCGGGTCGATCGGGGTGACCAGGCGCGGCCGGGTGTTGAGACCGTTGGGCGGACCCGACTGCGGCTCGACGCACACCGCCGCCTCCTGCTCGTCGTAGATCACCACCCACTCGGAGCGGCCGGCCACCTTCAGCTCCAGCCGGCCCGGCCAGGTGAGGGTGACGTCCACGCCCTGCGGCATGCCGAAGCAGTCGTCCCAGGGCCCCGGCTGCGGAGGGAGCCGCCGTCCGGTCGGGAGGTGGTCCTCGCCCCGCTCCTCCTGCCACTCGGCGGTGAAGTCGAGCTGCACTTCCGCGTCGCCACCCTCCGACGCCGCACCCTCCGGGCCGCCGAGGTGGCGTACGAACCAGGGGTGCCAGCCGGCCTGCGCCGGGAAGGAGTCGTCGGTCGCCTCGACGCCCATGGTGAGGGTGAGCGACTGCCCGTCCTCGGCCAGCTCCACGAGCTGGGTGACCTTTCCCGGGTACGGCCACGGGGCCGCCGGATCGGCGAGGTCGTAGGTGAACGCGGCGGTCGTCGCCGTCGCACGCGCGGTACGCCAGCGAAGGTTGCGGCCGGTTCCGTGGATTGCGTGCGGGTCGGCGTTGATCGGCATCTGGTGCAGCACGCCGTGGCGTTGCCCCGGGCCGCCCACGGAGACCCCGCTGCGGAACTGCCCGTGATCGAGCCGCCCGCACCACGGGACCATCGGGAAGCAGCCGTACTTGGCGCCCTGCCGCAACAGCTCCGTACCCCCGAGACGGAGGCTGCCGATGCGGCAGCCGTTGTCCGGATGAACGGTCAGTTCGGTGTCCCCGGCGGCCAGTCGCACGCCGTTCAGCGTCTGCGACGCGCTCTGCGCGGTGTTGTCGGTGCTCACGGAACCGACCCTAACGGTGCCCCCCGCCCCGCGCCCGACGTCTCACGCCGCAGGCGCCCGCCCCGCCCGGATCCCGTCCGGTACGGGTGGCCGATGCGAGGAGCCTGCGCCCCGGCTCAGCGGCGGCGGCGCAGCACCCGGCCGACGACGACCGCGGAGGCCAGCACCACCGCGGCGGCGGGCGCCGCCCAGCGCAGCGTCGCCGACGTCGAGTTCGCCTCCGGGGCCGGCACCGGCGCGTAACGCCCGCGCGGCGGGGCGTGGTCGACCTCCTCCGCGCTGCGCCCGATCATCGTGCGGCGCGCGTGCGCGGCCTCCGCGGGAGTGCCGTCGACGTCGTCGTCGTAGCCCTCATAGCCGTCGCCATAACCGTCGCCCTCGTCCACCTCGTCTGCGCCGTCGGCGTCATGGGCGCCGCCCGTGCCGTCCGCATCGCTGAGCGGGTCGAGCGACGGCGGTGGCACCTCGGTGTCGAACACCCCGCGCCCGGCCGCCTCGGGCCCGCCGGGCGCCTCGGCCTCCCCGGAGGGCTTCTGGTCGATCGGGCCGGAGTCCTCCGGCTCACCGGGCGCCTGCTCGGCGGCTTCCGCTCCCGACCCGGCAGCGGTCTCCGCCGCCCCGTCCACCGGCCGCTTCGCCAGATCCGCCGCCAGGTTCTCCGCGAACCGGTCCAGCAGCCGGCGCCCGGCGGTCCTGGCTGCCTGGTCGGTGACCTCGGCGAGCCGGCCGTCCCTGCTGACCTTCCCGATGCAGGTCAACGTGGTGCCGGGGCCGGGCTCGGTGACCGAGGAGAGCCGTACGGTCAGCGTCAGCGTGGCGGAGCCGTCGCCCCGGGCCTCCGTGCCGCGGGCCTCGACGGTCACCGGGGCCGCCGCGTCCGTGGCGCCGGAGCGGTGGGACTCCTCGGCGGTGATCTTCAGCGTGCCGCGGTAGGTGATGGTGGCGCTGCCGACGCGCAGTCGCAGCCGGCCCTCCGGGTTCTGCGGGGCCGCATCGGCGTCGAGCTGCACCCCTGGGACACAGCGCGCCACACGCGCCGGCTCGGCGAGCGCCTGCCGCACGGCCCCGGCGGGAAACGGAACGTACACCTCATGCTCCATGACATGGGAGCCTACCCAGCGCCCCCGGGACACGTGCCCGCTCCCGCGCAACTTTCTTCCCGCCCCGCCGGCGCCACCCGCCCAGGCCCCGCGCGCCCCGCCGAACCGGCGGCCGCGGGCTCACTGGCGGTAGCGCGGGTGCATCAGCGTCGACGGCAGCAGGCCGGTGATGCGGTCGTGGACGGCCTGGCGCTCGGCGGCGCGGAGGGTGCTGGGGGTGACCGTGGCGAGCGGGGGCGCGTCGGGCGCGACGTCCGGCCTCAGCGGCTGCCGCGCGGCCAGCAGAAAGCCCCAGTGCTGGATCGGCCCGGTCGTCGGCCCGGCCGGCGCGCCCCCGGCGGTGGACGCCTCCGGCGCGAGAGGACCGATCAGGCCGACGGCTCGGTCCGGGCCGCCGGAGAAGTCCGTGAACCTGCCCGGGAAGCGGTAGGGCGCGGTCCGCAGCCCCACCGACCGCAGCGTCGCCTCCACCGTCCAGAACGACCGTCGCCGGGCGACCGGCGGCCCGGCGTGCACCACCAGACGCCCGTCCGCCGCCAGCACCCGCACCGCGAGCCCGTAGAACTCCTGCGAGTAGAGCTTGGTGCTCGCGGTGATCCCCGGATCGGGCAGATCGGAGACGATGACGTCGTACCGCGGCGCCGCCCGGCCGCCTCTCCCGCCGTGCCCGCGCAGCCAGCTGAAGGCGTCCGCCGTGACGGTCCGCACCCGGGGGTCGCTCAGGGAATGGCGGTTGAGGGCGGACAGGCCGGGGTCGGTGCGCGCCAGCCGCATCAGGCCGGGGTCGAGTTCGACGACGGTCACCGAACGCACCGAGCGGTAGCGCAGGATCTCGCGCACGGCGAGACCGTCGCCGCCGCCGAGGACCAGCACCCGGCCGTGCGGGCCGCCCGCCATCGCGGGGTGCACCAGAGCCTCGTGGTAGCGGAATTCGGTGTCCGCGCTGACCCGCAGCCGCCCGTCCAGATAGAGCGCCAGCGGGCGGCCGGAACCTTTCCTCCCGCGTCCCGCGCGGGCTCCCGCGCCGGTGCCCCCGGTCATCACCACTTCCTGGACACCGGTCTGCACCGCGACCCGCGCCGCCGATCCGTAGACCGCCTTCCGGGCCGCCCGTTCGAACGGCGTGGCGAGGACCGCGCCCGCGACGAGCAGGGCGAGCACCACCACGTTGACGGCGAGCAGCGCCCAGCGCGCACGGCGGGTCAGATCCTGGCGGAACAGCCACAGTACGAGCGCGCCGCCGGCCACCGCGTTGACGCCGCCGGTGACCAGGGCGCCGGTCAGCTGGCCCAGGCAGGGAAGCAGCAGGAAGGGGAACGCCAGGCCGCCGACCAGGGCGCCGACGTAGTCCGCGGCGAAGAGGTCGGCGACCGCGCCGCCCGCGTCCTGCCGGCGCACCCGCTGGATCAGCGTCATCAGCAGCGGCACCTCGGCGCCGATCAGCACGCCGATCGCCAGCGAGAAGCCGATGAGCGCGGAGCGCGACTGGCCCAACCAGGCGAACGCGGCGTAGAGGGCCATCGCGGAGGTGCCGCCGACCAGTGCCAGCCCCGCCTCGACCGCGCCGAAGCCGACCGCGGCCCGGCAGCGCAGCCGCTTGGCGAGCAGGGCACCGATGCCCATCGCGAAGACCATGACGGACAGCACGACGGATGCCTGGGTGACGGAGTCGCCCACCAAGTAGGTCGCCAGCGCGACCAGTTCGAGTTCGTAGACCAGGCCGCAGGCGGCGCAGACGAAGACGACGGCGAGGACGAGCACACGGCCCAGCCCGGACGGTACGGGCAGCCGGGCCGGCTTGATGTCCTCCGGCGGCTCGAGGACGCCGGTGGGAGCGGGCTCTGGCGGCTCGATCATGAAATGAACGCTACGTGACGGTTCCGTGGCCCCTTGTCACCCACAAGAGTGCACTCTCCGTTCTACACCCCGTGGGCGGCATCAATTTCGGATGCCGCCCACGAAGCTCCGCACCTCAGGCAGCCGCGACCGTCGCACGCACCCCGACGCGGGTGCGGGTGGCCACCAGGCGGCCCTCCTGCGGGTAGGCGTGCCACGTCCGCCAGCGCACCTGCCCCTGCTGACGCTGCGCCAGCATCGCGGTGAAGGCGTGCGGTGAGCCGGGGAACGTCCCGGCCAGGCCGTACGGGTGTTCCGCCACCAGGGCGAGCAGCTCCTGGGCGCGCCCCGCGAACGAGCCACGGGAGAGCGTCTCGACATGCGCGGCGAATTCGTACTCCCAGTCCCCCAGCCGCTTGGCCACGCCCAGCGGGAGCGGCGTATTGCTCCCGGGCATGCAGGCGACCGTTTCGGAACAGGTGCCGTGCTCCTCTTCGAGGAGCACTTGATGGGAGGCCCCGAGCAGTCTCAACTGCACCTGGGCGTCGTCTAGTTGAAGATCCAGCACCGCGAGGGCCGGCAGGGGTTCCCTGCCCAGCGCCCACGCGAGGTCGGATGCACGGGTGTCGGTGTAGGCCGTCTTCAGGGTCCTGAGCATGGGTCGGCTCCGCAAGCACGCAATGGATGGTGGGCCGGCCCGCCCTAGAAGGATTCAGGGATGTATGACTGCCTGCCGGCTCGTGCCCACGTGGGGTCCGAGAACTGGGGGATTCTCAAGGGAGAGGGAATCACGAATGCCCCTTCGCCCACAGCGTTTTTACCCATCTTCTCCGGGTTTCCATCCCCTAGAGGGCCTCCCAGTTCAGTTGTTCAACAACCAAGCCGCTGAGGGGCGTTGATGCAGCTCGGGCCACCGTCGCGGTGCATATGCGAACAGGCATGAGCCGCATGCATGTGTGCCGACCGGGGGACCTCCGTACGGGTGCGGGCACGGCCCGTACCGAGGCCCCCGGCTGCCTCAGGAACCTCCGCCGCCACCGCCACCGCCACAGCCGCCACCACCGCCGCCGCCCCCGCACGAGGAACCCCCGCCACAGGAAGAGCCCCCGCCACAGGAGGACCCGCCGTGGTGGCCGCCCGATCCGGAGTCACCGCCGCCGGCCCACCAGCTGCCGCCGCCCGAACCCGCGTACCCACCGCTGCGTCCGCGCCCCTTGCCGGACCCACCCCGCGATGCCATGGCCACCAGGCCGAAGAACACCGCGCAGATGACCAGGAAAATGACGATTCCCATCTGCCTCACACTCCTTCCGTTCCCCCGAAGCGAGGCTTCCGCTCCGTCCGGCGCCCCGTGCGCCGCTCCGGCACCGTCCGGTGCCGATGGCCACTGCCGTCAGCGGCCGTCCTTGTCTGTTGTGACGCTCTGATGCCCGGGCCCCGAAGGACTCAAAGCACAGTTGAGGAAGTCCAGAGGTTCGGCGCAGGATGGCGCCCATGGACCGACCGCTGCTCAACCGCCGCCTCGCCGAATTCGGCACGACGATCTTCGCCGAGATGTCCGCACTCGCCGTCCGGACCGGCGCCATCAACCTCGGCCAGGGCTTCCCCGACACCGACGGCCCCGAAGAGGTACGGGAGGCGGCGGTGCGCGCCCTGCGCGACGGCCGCGGCAACCAATATCCGCCGGGCCCCGGAGTCCCCGAGCTGCGCTACGCCGTCGCGGCGCACCAGGAGCGCTTCTACGGCCACCTCGGCGTCACCTGTGACCCGGAGACCGAGGTCCTGGTCACCGCCGGCGCCACCGAGGCCATCGCCGCCTCGCTGCTCGCGCTGCTGGAGCCGGGCGACGAGGTGATCGCGCTGGAGCCGTACTACGACTCCTACGCCGCCTGCATCGCGATGGCGGGCGCCACCCGCGTCCCGGTGACCCTGCGTGCCGACGCGGCGACCGGCTCGTACACCCTCGACCTGGACGAACTGCGTAACGCCGTCACCGACCGCACCCGCCTCATCCTCCTCAACACCCCGCACAACCCCACCGGCACCGTCCTCACCCGCGAGGAGCTCGCCGAGATCGCCCGGCTGGCCTGCGAGCGCGATCTGCTCGTCATCACCGACGAGGTCTACGAGCACCTGGTGTTCGAGGGCGAGCACCTCCCGCTCGCCTCGTTCCCCGGCATGCACGAGCGCACCGTCACCATCAGCTCCGCGGGCAAGACCTTCTCCTTCACCGGCTGGAAGGTCGGCTGGGTGACCGCCGCTCCCGAACTGGTCGCCGCCGTCCGCTCGGCCAAACAGTTCCTGACCTACGTCTCCGCCGGCCCCTTCCAGTACGCCGTCGCCGAGGCCCTGGCCCTCCCGGACAGCTACTACACCGGGCTGCGCGACACGCTGCGCGCCCAGCGCGATGTCCTCGCCGACGGCCTCGCGGACGCCGGCTTCCAGGTCTTCCGCCCCGCCGGCACGTACTTCATCACCACCGACATCCGCCCCCTGGGCGAATCCGACGGCTTCGCCTTCTGCCGCGCCCTCCCCGAGCGCGCCGGTGTCGTCGCCATCCCCAACGCCGTCTTCTACGACCACAAGGACCAGGGCACACCCTTCGTCCGCTTCGCGTTCTGCAAGAGCGTCAGCGTCCTGGAAGAGGCCGTCAGCCGCTTGAAGGCACTCTGACGCGCACCGGCACCGGAGCCTGCACCGGCACCTTCAACTGCGGGTGCGCGTGCAGGTGCAGGTTCTGCCGGACGGGCCGCCCGGCCGCCCACCCGATCGGCCGACTGCGGTAGCGCGCGGCACGGGCGCCGCACAGAGTCGGGGAGAGCGGCCGCGAGCCTGTCCGCCGGACAGGGGGTCGGTCCGGCAGCCGTCGTTCCTGCCTCCGGCGCGGAGGCCCGCCCCCGCACCGGAGGTGTTCCGTGTCCGCCGAGACCGTCGACACACCGGCCGGAGCCGCTCCCCCCGACCGGGCCGGGGCACCGGCCACCCTGCTCCCCGGCCGCCTCCGGATCCGCGCGGCCCTGCGCCGTGCCGCGCCCGCCCTCGCCCTCTTCGCCACGATCCGGCTCACCGGGCTGGTGACCACGGCGCTGTGGGCGTGGCACACCGGCCGGCACCCCCGCACGCTGCTGGGCGCCTCCTGGGACTCCCGGTGGTACCTGAGCATCGCCCGCCACGGTTACGGCGCGCCCGCCCCCACCGGGATGTGGCCCGACCTGCCCCTCGCCGACCTGGCGTTCTTCCCGCTCTACCCCTGGCTGGCACGGATCGTCGCAAGCCTGATACCCGTCGGCCTGCTGAACGCCGGTCTGCTGGTGGCCTGGGCCGCCTCCGGGCTGGCCGCCTGGGGGGTCTTCGCCGTCGGCGCGCATCTGTACGACCGGCGCGTCGGCACTCTGCTCGTGGTCCTGTGGGCGCTGCTGCCGCACGGCGTCATCGAGTCACTCGCCTACACCGAGTCCCTGCTGACCGCGCTGTGTGCCTGGTCGCTGTACGCGCTGCTGACCCGGCGCTTCCTGGCCGCGGCAGCGCTCGCGGTGCTCGCGGGGCTGGCCCGCCCCAGCGCTCTGGCCATCGTCGCGGCGGTCGGCGCGGTCGCGGTCACCCACACCTGGCACCGCCCCGGGCCCCTGCCACTGCGCCTGTGGGCCGCCGCCCTGCTCGCCCCGCTCGGCTGGCTGGGTTACGTCCTGTGGGTGGGGGCGCGCGCCGGCACCGGGCCGCTCGGCTACTTCGAGGTGCAGGAGCTGTGGGGCTCACGCTTCGACTTCGGCCACGACACGCTGCGCTCCGTCAAACACCTCGTGCTGTACGGCGACCCACCGGCCCATGTCATGGTCGTCGCGGTCCTCTCGGTGTCCCTGCTGCTCTACGCGCTGCTGGTGCTCGACCGGCCGC
Organism: Streptomyces sp. Pv4-95; assembly: GCF_045782725.1. Lineage (NCBI taxonomy): Bacteria > Bacillati > Actinomycetota > Actinomycetes > Kitasatosporales > Streptomycetaceae > Streptomyces > Streptomyces sp. Pv4-95. The sequence goes on along the minus strand of NZ_CP127172.1, from coordinate 4,338,064 downwards.
CGACGGCGCTGCTCGTCTACACCACCGTCCTCGTCGTGATCGCGCTGGGCGGCACCGGCTACTTCGCCTCCAAGCCGCGTTTCCTGCTGCCGGCCTTCCCGCTCCTCCTGCCCCTGGCGCTGGCGCTGTCCCGGGCGCGCACCCGCACGCTCCTGCTGACCACGGGCTCCCTGGGCAGCCTCGCGCTGGGCTACGGGATCTATCTCCTGACGGTCGCGGGTCTGCCCCTGTAGCCCGGGGAATCCCGGGCAGACGGACGCGGGCCCCCGGAGCCGATGCTCCAGGGGCCCGCGCAGCCGGTTTCCGGTGAGGCTCAGGCCTCGTCGTCACCCGGCTTCTCGTCGCCTTCGATCTCGGCCTCCAGGCCGAGCTGCTCGACGATCCACTTGTCGAACTCGATGGACGCGCGGACCCAGCTGACCGTGCTCGACACGAAGTGTTCGAGCGAGACGCCGACGCCGATCAGCATCGATGCCTCACCGATCAGCCGGACGGTGCCGTCGTCGTGGGTGTGGGTGTAGGCCTTGGGCCACAGGGTCCGACGGTTCCAGTCGTCGATCGCCTCCAGCAGCTTCGACTTGTCGTCGATGCCGTGGGAACGGTCGTAGAACGTACGGACGGAGAAGATCTGCTGCTCCTCCTCGCCCCGGAACATGAAGTACGTGCGGAACTGCTCCCACGGGGCGGCGAGGTCCCCCTCCTCGTCGACCACGTACTTCAGCTCCATCTGGTCGAGGAGCTGCTTGACGAGATCCTGGTCGGGCACGACGGGACCCTCAGGCCCCGACGGCTGCGGTTCGGGTTGGCCCCCGAAATTCGGAATCGAGGACGGGTCGATGCTCACCGTGGAATTCCCTTCGTATGGTCTTTTGCCATCCTCCCCCATCTCCGCCCCGTCCTGGCAAGCCCGGCCCGGACGGGGCACAGCGCGAAGGCATGCGCACGGCGCGGCGCGCCGTGCGGTCAGGCCACCGGCCCGACCGCCTCCACGGAGAGGTGATCGCCGTCGACGTCCACCCGGACCGTGTCCCCGTCCAGCACCTCGCCGGCGAGGATCGCGCGGGCCAGCTGATCGCCGATGGCCGTCTGGACCAGGCGGCGCAGCGGGCGGGCGCCGTAGGACAGGTCCGGCATCGAGGTGCTCGGGGCGTCGATGACGGGTTCCTGGCCGAGCCAGGCGAGCCAGGTCAGGGCCCGGTCGCTGACGTCCAGGGTGAGGCGGCGGTCGGCGAGGCGGCGCTGGAGGTGGTCGATCTGGATACGGGCGATCCGCTGGAGCTGGTCCGTACCGAGCGGGTGGAAGACCACCAGGTCGTCGAGCCGGTTGAGGAACTCCGGCCGGAAGGACGCCCGGACCGTCTCCAGCACCTTCTCCTTCTTCTGCTCCTCCTTCAGCAGCGGGTCCATCAGCACATTCGAGCCGAGGTTGGAGGTCAGGATCAGGATGGTGTTGCGGAAGTCGACCGTGCGGCCCTGGCCGTCGGTGAGCCGCCCGTCGTCGAGGACCTGCAGCAGCACGTCGAAGACCTCGTGGTGCGCCTTCTCCACCTCGTCGAGCAGCACGACGCTGTAGGGGCGGCGCCGGACGGCCTCGGTCAGCTGGCCGCCCTCCTCGTATCCCACGTAGCCGGGCGGCGCGCCCACCAGCCGGGCGACGCTGTGCTTCTCGCCGTACTCGCTCATGTCGATGCGGACCATCGCCCGCTCGTCGTCGAAGAGGAAGTCCGCGAGGGACTTGGCCAGCTCGGTCTTGCCGACGCCGGTGGGCCCCAGGAAGAGGAACGACCCGGTGGGCCGGTCGGGGTCGGCGACCCCGGCCCGCGAGCGCCGTACGGCGTCGGACACGGCGCGGACCGCCTCGTCCTGGCCGATCAGCCGCTTGCCGAGCTCCTCCTCCATCCGCAGCAGCTTCTGCGTCTCGCCTTCGAGGAGGCGGCCCGCGGGAATGCCGGTCCAGGAGCCGACCACATCCGCGATGTCGTCCGGGCCGACCTCCTCCTTGACCATGGAGCTCTTGGCCTCCTTGGTCGCCTCCTGCTCCGCCTCCGCCTCGGCGGCCTCCTCCAGCTCCCGCTCCAGGCCCGGGATCTCGCCGTAGAGCAGCTTGGAGGCGGTGTCGAAGTCACCGTCGCGCTGGGCGCGTTCGGCCTGGCCGCGCAGATCGTCGAGCCGTTCCTTCAGCTCACCGACGCGGTTGAGGCCCTGCTTCTCCTTCTCCCAGCGGGCGGTCAGGCCGCGCAGCTCCTCCTCCTTGTCGGCGAGGTCCTTGCGCAGCTTCTCCAGGCGCTGGACGGATCCGGCGTCGGTCTCGTTCTTGAGGGCCAGCTCCTCCATCTTCAACCGGTCGACGGCGCGCTGGAGTTCATCGATCTCGACGGGCGAGGAGTCGATCTCCATCCGCAGCCGGGACGCGGCCTCGTCGACGAGGTCGATGGCCTTGTCGGGCAGGAAGCGGGAAGTGATGTAGCGGTCGGAGAGGGTGGCTGCGGCGACCAGGGCGGAGTCGGCGATCTGCACCTTGTGGTGCGCCTCGTAGCGGCCCTTGAGGCCGCGCAGGATCGCGACGGTGTCCTCGACGGTGGGCTCGGCGACCAGTACCTGCTGGAAGCGCCGCTCCAGCGCCGCGTCCTTCTCGATCCGCTCGCGGTACTCGTCGAGCGTCGTCGCGCCGACCATCCGCAGCTCACCGCGGGCCAGCATCGGCTTGAGCATGTTGCCCGCGTCCATCGCGCTGTCGCCGCCGGCGCCCGCCCCCACGACGGTGTGCAGCTCGTCGATGAAGGTGATGATCTGGCCGTCGCTGGACTTGATCTCCGCCAGGACGGTCTTCAGCCGCTCCTCGAACTCACCGCGGTACTTCGCGCCCGCCACCATCGCGCCCAGGTCGAGCGCCACCAGCCGCTTGTCGCGCAGCGACTCGGGCACATCGCCCTTGACGATGCGCTGCGCGAGGCCCTCGACGACGGCGGTCTTGCCGACGCCGGGCTCGCCGATCAGCACCGGGTTGTTCTTCGTACGCCGGGAGAGGACCTGCACCACCCGGCGGATCTCCTGGTCCCGCCCGATGACCGGGTCGAGCCTGCCCTCGCGGGCCGCCGCCGTGAAGTCCGTACCGAACTTCTCCAGCGCCTTGTACGTGCCCTCCGGGTCCGCCGTGGTCACCCGCTGCCCGCCTCTCGTCTCTTCGAATGTGGCCAGCAGCTTCTTGGCCGTGGCGCCCTGCTGTGCCAGCAGCTCACCGGTCTTGCCGCCCTTGGCCGCGATGCCGATGAGGAGGTGCTCGGTGGAAACGTACGCGTCTCCGAGCTCCTTGGCGCGCTGCGCGGCGTCCGCGATGACGGCGAGCAGGACGCGGTCCGGCTGCGGCGGCGCGACGGTCGAGCCCTGTGCGCTGGGCAGCGCGCCGAGCTGCCGCTCGGCGCCCGAACGCAGCACCGCGGCGTCGGCCTCGACGGCCGCGAGCAGGTCGGTGATGTTCTCGTTGTCCTGCCCGGCCAGCAGCGCGAGCAGCAGATGAGCGGACGTCATGTCCGCGTGCCCGGCGGCGACCGCCCGGTCGTTGGCGGCGCTCAGCGCCTCCCGGCTCTTGTTCGTCAGCTCGGCGTCCACGTCGGCGCGCTCCTCCTCTTACTCGGCTTACTCGACCTGCTCGGCTTACTGAGCACTACGGGCTGGGGGCCGGTGGGACTCATGGACCACGGCAGCTGTGCGTCCGGCGCCCCGCGCCCGTAGGCCCATTGTGCCAAATCTGCTCACCACAGCATGCGATAAGTTGAGTCTATTCCACTCAAGGCAGAAAAGGCGGCCCCGTCCGCCCCCTTCCACAGTCTCGCGGGCGGGCCGAAGCGCCCCGCACGCAACCTCGTGCCCGACGACCGCCGGACCGCCCGGCCCCTTCTTCCGCTCCCGCCGCCTCCGGCCTCCCCCGCGCCACCGCGCCCGGATTACCCTTCCTCCCATGGCCCACGACCTCGCCGCCCTCAGCCCCGAGTACCTCGCCTTCTGGGGCGAGTACCTCATGCCCACGCTGACCACACTGCGGGCGAACGGCACCCCGCATGTCGTCCCCGTGGGCGTCACCTACGACTCCGGTCAGCGGATCGCGCGGATCATCACGCGCAAGGACAGCACCAAGGTCAAGAACGTCCTCGCCGCCGGCCCCGAGGGCGCAACCGTCGCCGTCTGTCAGGTCGACCGCGGCCGCTGGGCGACGCTGGAGGGCATCGCGCGGGTGCGTACGGACGACGCGTCGGTGGCGGACGCCGTGCGCCGCTACGCCGAGCGCTACGGCCGGACGCCGACGCCGAACCCCGACCGCGTCATGATCGAGATCGCGGTGAACAAGGCCCTCGGCCGCGCCTGAGCCGCGCGAACAGCCGACCCGGCACCTGACCGAAAAGCGCCCCTGCGCCCCCGCCGCCGGCCGTCCACCTGGTACCCAGGACCGGTCGGCTCCGAACAGATCCGCGACCGACTCGGCCCATGGCGATCAGTCGGCATCGCCCGTACCCCTCACACCCCCACTCCGCCCGGGGCGACAACGGGCAGCAGACGGCAGCTGGAGGCCGCATGGCGTCGGCAGCACACCCCACCCCGACCGTTCCCCGCCACCCCGGCCCGGCCCTGCCACGCCCCCGCGCCGAGCTCTGCCCGCGCTGCGGTGGCCAACTCGCCGTCAACCAGGACGGATGGAAGATCTGCCACGCCTGTGGTTACGCCTCGCCGCCCGGCGCCGCCCCTCCACCCCGGGCCCTTCGCGGGGGTATCGTCGCCCCCACACTCGCCACGCCCCGGAGGGCACGATGAACCCGGTCCGAGTGACGGCGATCGCCTGCCTGATGCCGCTGTCCGAGCTGGACGAGGATCCGTTCCTGGTCGATGACCGCACCCAGCACGACATGTGCAAACAGTGGGCGGCCGCCCGTGACTACCGCCTGACCTGCCAGCTCAGCCTGCACCGCCTGCGCGCCGATCACCAGGCCCTGTGGAGCGACGTGAAGGCGGGGCTGGTCGATGTGTTCGTGACCCCCAACCTGCGGGCCCTGGAGAACGCCATCAAGGGCGCCGACGAATTCACCGCCCGCTGCGCCGCGGCCGGGGTCCGCCTGGAGACCGCCGACCTCGACGAGCCGGTCTACACCCTGGCGATGAAGTCGCATGTGCACCGCCGCCTCTCGATGCCGACGGCCGGCTACAACGGCTGCTGACGCCGCCCTCCGCACGCGAAAAAGGGCCGGCTGACCCGGCCCTTTCCCACCAACTCGCGCGAGGTGGCTGCTTGCCGGCCGGAGCCGGAGCGGCCCGTTACTCCGACCGCTTGGGCCGCCACACCACCAGAGCGCCGCTCTGCTGCACATCCTGATACGGCACCAGGTCACGGCGGTAGGACGCGTGCACCGCGGCCTCCCGCTGCTGCATCGCGCTGGCCGCGCCCTCCAGGGCGCCCTGGAGCTCGGCGACCCGCTGCTGCAGGGCCGCGACCTGGTTCTCCAGCTCGATGATGCGCTTGATGCCCGCGAGGTTGATGCCCTCGTCCTGGGACAACTGCTGCACGGTGCGCAGCAGTTCGATGTCCCGGGCCGAGTAGCGGCGGCCCCGCCCGGCCGTACGGTCGGGCGAGACCAGGCCGAGCCGGTCGTACTGCCGCAGGGTCTGCGGATGCAGGCCGGAGAGCTGAGCCGCGACGGAGATGACGTACACCGGCGACTCTTCGGTCAGTTCGTACGGATTACGACGATGTCCGCCCCGGCTGTCCATCTCAAGCTCCCTTCGCGGCCTGGAACAGCTCCGCCCGCGGGTCCTCTCCCGCGGTCGCCTCGCGATACGTCTCCAGCGACTCTCTCGCCTTGTCGCCGAGGTCCTTGGGCACCAGCACCTCGATGGTGACCAGCAGGTCACCCCGGGTGCCGTCCTTGCGGGCCGCTCCCTTGCCGCGGGCCCGCATGGTGCGCCCGTTGGGCGTGCCGGCCGGCAGCTTCAGCGTGACGGGCGGGCCGCCCAGGGTGGGCACCTTCACCTCGCCGCCGAGCGCGGCCTCCGGGAAGGTGACCGGCACCGTGACGGTGAGGTTGTCGCCCTTGCGGCCGAAGACCGGGTGGGCGTCGACGTTCACCACGACATAGAGGTCGCCCGCCGGGCCGCCCTGCTCGCCCGGGGCGCCCTTGCCGCGCAGCCTGATGCGCTGCCCGTTGGAGACGCCCGCGGGGATACGGACCTGCATGGTGCGCGAACTCGTCGCCCGGCCACTGCCCTTGCAGACGTCGCAGGGGTCCTGGGCGATCAGGCCCCGGCCCTTGCAGTCGGCGCACGGGTCGGTGAGCGAGAAACCGCCACCGGCACCCCGGCTGACCTGACCGGTGCCCACACAGGTCGGGCAGACCCGCGGAGTGCCGTGCTTGTCACCGGTGCCCGAACACGCCTTGCAGGGCGCCTGGCTGGACATCCGCAACGGGACCGTGGCCCCGTCGACGGCCTCGGTGAAGCTGAGCGTCACCTCGGACTCGACATCCTGGCCGCGGCGCGGCTGCGTACGCGTCCCGGCGCCGCCACCGCGGTTGAACAGGCCGCCGAAGACATCCCCGAGACCGCCGCCGAAGCCGCCGGCGCCGCCCCCGCTTTGACCCGGCGAGCCCCCGAAGAGGTCGCCCAGGTCGAAGTTGAAGCTGCCGCCGCCCCCGCCGGGGCCGGGCCGGTAGCCGCCGTTGCCGAACAGCGTCCGGGCCTCGTCGTACTCCTTGCGGCGCTTGGGGTCACCGAGGATGTCGTTCGCCTCGGAGATCTCCTTGAAGCGCTCCTCGGCCTTGGCGTCACCCTTGTTGGCGTCCGGGTGGAACTCGCGGGCGAGCTTGCGGTACGCCTTCTTGATCTCCGCCTCGGTCGCGTCCTTCGGGACGCCGAGGACCTTGTAGTAGTCCTTCTCCACGAAGTCCTTGGTGCTCATCCCCGACGTCCCTCCTTCCGCGCGGTTTTCTTTCCTGTCCTCACGTCAGCCCTCTTCCGGGCCACCGTTCTCCTCGTCCGAAGCCTTGGTGTCCTCTTCGGAGGCGGACTTGGTGGTCTGCGTGCCCGGCTGCGGCTCGGCGACGGCGACCCGCGCGGGGCGGATCGTTCGCTCACCGATGCGATACCCGGGCTGCAGGATCGCCACGCACGTCGTCTCGGTGACGTCGGGCGCGTAGGAGTGCATCAGCGCTTCGTGAATCGTCGGGTCGAAGGGCTCACCCTCCTTGCCGAACTGCTGCAGACCCAGCTTGGCGACCGCGGTCTCCAGCGACTCGGCCACCGACTTGAAGCCGCCGACCAGTTCGCCGTGCTCGCGGGCGCGGCCGACGTCGTCGAGGGTGGGAAGGAGCTCGGACAGGAGGTTCGCCGCGGCGATCTCCTTGACCGTGATCCGGTCCCGCTCCACCCGACGGCGGTAGTTCTGGTACTCCGCCTGGAGCCGCTGGAGGTCCGCCGTGCGCTCGTTGAGCGCCGTACGCACCTGGTCCAGCTGCGCCGTGAGAGCTGTCACCTGGTTGTCGTCCCCGGCCGGGGCCGAGCCCGCCGTTTCGGCGGACTCGGCACTCTGCGCCGTGTCGTCAGGGTTTCCTGCGGACTCGGTGTCGGAGGGGACGTCGGGCTTCTCGTCGAAGCCCGGGGTCTCCTCCGTCACGCGGCACCATCCTTCTTCGGCTTCTCGTCGTCCACGATCTCCGCGTCCACGACGTCATCGGCGCCGTCCGCCGACTGGGCCTGCTCGCCACCGGGGGCCGCGCCCTCGGCGCCACCCGCGGCCTGGGTGTCGGCGTACATGGCCTGGCCCAGCTTCTGGGAGACGGCCGCGACCTTCTCCGTGGCGGTGCGGATCTCGGCCGTGTCCTCGCCCTTGAGCTTTTCCTTCAGCTCGGTGACGGCTTCCTCGACCTCGGTCTTGATCTCGCCGGGGACCTTCTCCTCGTTGTCCTTGAGGAACTTCTCGGTCTGGTAGACGAGCTGCTCGGCCTGGTTGCGGGTCTCCGCGGCCTCGCGGCGCTTGGTGTCCTCGTCCGCGTACTGCTCCGCCTCCTGGCGCATGCGGTCGACCTCGTCCTTCGGCAGCGAGGAGCCGCCGGTGACGGTCATCTTCTGCTCCTTGCCCGTGCCCAGGTCCTTCGCGGTCACGTGCATGATGCCGTTGGCGTCGATGTCGAAGGAGACCTCGATCTGCGGGACACCGCGCGGGGCCGGCGGCAGGCCCGTCAGCTCGAACATCCCGAGCTTCTTGTTGTACGCCGCGATCTCGCGCTCGCCCTGGTAGACCTGGATCTGCACGGACGGCTGGTTGTCCTCGGCGGTGGTGAAGATCTCGGACCGCTTGGTCGGGATCGTCGTGTTCCGCTCGATGAGCTTGGTCATGATGCCGCCCTTGGTCTCGATACCGAGGGACAGCGGGGTGACGTCCAGCAGGAGGACGTCCTTGACCTCACCCTTGAGGACACCGGCCTGGAGGGTGGCGCCGATGGCGACGACCTCGTCCGGGTTGACACCCTTGTTGGCGTCCTTGCCGCCGGTCAGCTCCTTGACGAGCTCGGCGACGGCCGGCATACGGGTCGAGCCACCGACCAGGACCACGTGGTCGATCTCGGACAGCTGGATGCCGGCGTCCTTGATGACGTTGTGGAACGGGGTCTTGCAGCGGTCCAGGAGGTCCGAGGTGAGCTGCTGGAACTGCGAGCGCGTGAGCTTCTCGTCCAGGTGCAGCGGGCCCTCGGCGGAGGCGGTGATGTAGGGAAGGTTGATCGTCGTCTCGGTGGAGGACGACAGCTCGATCTTCGCCTTCTCGGCGGCCTCGCGCAGACGCTGCAGCGCCATCTTGTCCTTGGCCAGGTCGACGCCGTGGCCGTTCTGGAACTGCTTGACCAGGTAGTCGACGACGCGCTGGTCCCAGTCGTCACCACCGAGGTGGTTGTCACCGTTGGTGGCCTTCACCTCGACGACGCCGTCGCCGATCTCCAGCAGCGAGACGTCGAAGGTGCCGCCACCGAGGTCGAAGACCAGGATGGTCTGGTCGTCCTTCTCCAGGCCGTACGCCAGGGCGGCCGCGGTGGGCTCGTTGACGATACGCAGGACGTTGAGGCCCGCGATCTCGCCGGCCTCCTTGGTGGCCTGGCGCTCGGAGTCGTTGAAGTAGGCCGGGACGGTGATGACCGCGTCCACGACCTTCTCGCCCAGGTACGACTCGGCGTCACGCTTGAGCTTCTGCAGGATGAAGGCGCTCATCTGCTGCGGGTTGAAGCCCTTGTCGTCGATGTCGATCTTCCAGTCGGTGCCCATGTGGCGCTTGACCGACCGGATGGTCCTGTCGACGTTCGTGACCGCCTGGCGCTTGGCGACCTCGCCGACCAGCACCTCGCCGTTCTTGGCGAAGGCGACAACGGACGGCGTGGTCCTGGCGCCCTCGGCGTTGGTGATGACGGTGGGCTCACCGCCTTCGAGAACACTGACGACGGAGTTCGTCGTGCCCAGGTCGATGCCGACCGCACGTGCCATTTCAATTCCTCCAGCTGACTTGAGTGGAACAGGCTCAAGCGTGCAACACCGAAGGAAACCTGTCAACAGACCTGAGTCAGGCGCGCTCAACTTTTATGTCGCGCTTATCGTCACCGACCCTCAGTGAGGCCGTCCCGCCCCCTCGCGGGACCCACAGAGGGTTGCCTTGCGCGACGCAGATCACCGGCCGGGCGGCTTCATGGCGCCGGGGATACTGGGTAACCTCAGCCGCAGACTCAAAAAGTTACCGCTTAGTAGTTCCGCTCAGCTGTCTCTGTTTTCCGCTCTCGCAGGTTCGAGGAGCCCCCAATGCAACTCGCCGCGATCATCGTGTCGCTGGTCCTAATCGCGGTCGGCGTCGCGCTGTTCGGCCGTGCCATCCTGCAGATCTACAACTTCGTACGGCTAGGCCAGTCCGTACCGGCAGGCACCCGCACGGACGAGCCCGTGCAGCGCACCGTCACGGTCGCCAAGGAGTTCCTCGGCCACACCCGGATGAACCGCTGGGGCATCGTCGGCGTGGCGCACTGGTTCGTCGCCGTGGGCTTCTTCTCGCTGCTGCTGACCATCGTCAACGCCATCGGCCAGCTCTTCAAAGCCGACTGGCTGCTGCCCGTCATCGGCGAGTGGACGCCCTACAACGTCTTCGTCGAGTTCATCGGCACGATGACGGTCGTCGGCATCCTCGTCCTGATCGCCATCCGGCAGCTGAACAGGCCGGGCGGCGCCGGCCGCAAGTCCCGCTTCGCCGGCTCCAACGTCGGCCAGGCGTACTTCGTCGAGGCGGTCATCCTCATCGTCGGCGTGTGCATCTTCATGCTGCACGCGCTGGAGGGCGCCCAGCACCACCTGGACGGCTACGAGGCGTCGTTCTTCATCTCCTACCCGGTGATCTCGTGGCTGGAGGGCATGGACGTCTCGACGCTCCAGAACCTCACCTACTTCTTCGCCGGCCTGAAGATCGCGACGTCCTTCATCTGGATGATCACGGTCGCGCTGAAGACGGACATGGGCGTCGCCTGGCACCGCTTCCTGGCCTTCCCCAACATCTGGTTCAAGCGCGAGGCCGACGGCGACGTCGCGCTGGGCGCGCTGCAGCCGATGACCAGCGCGGGCAAGCCGATCGACTTCGAGGACCCGGGCGAGGACGACCAGTTCGGCGTCTCGCAGGTCGAGCACTTCTCCTGGAAGGGCATCCTCGACTTCTCCACCTGTACCGAGTGCGGCCGCTGCCAGTCGCAGTGCCCCGCCTGGAACACCGGCAAGCCGCTGTCGCCCAAGCTGCTGATCATGGCACTGCGCGACCACACGCACGCCAAGGCGCCGTACCTCCTGGCGGGCGGCGGCAAGGACGAGGAGGGCAACGAGAAGGCGAGCGCCGAGCAGCTCGCCGACGTGCCCGCCGCCGCCCTCGCCGAGGCCGAGCGCCCGCTGATCGGGACGCTGGAGGAGAACGGCGTCATCGACCCCGACGTGCTGTGGTCCTGCACCACCTGCGGCGCGTGCGTCGAGCAGTGCCCCGTCGACATCGAGCACATCGACCACATCGTCGACATGCGCCGCTACCAGGTCATGATCGAGTCCAGCTTCCCCAGCGAGGCCGGCACGATGCTCAAGAACCTGGAGAAGAAGGGCAACCCCTGGGGCCTGGCCAAGAAGCAGCGCCTGGCGTGGACCAAGGAGGTGGACTTCGAGATTCCGGTCGTCGGCCAGGACGTCGAGGACCTCACCGAGGTCGAGTACCTCTACTGGGTCGGCTGCGCCGGCGCCCTGGAGGACCGCGCCAAGAAGACCACCAAGGCCTTCGCGGAACTGCTGCACATCGCGGGCGTCAACTTCGCGATCATGGGCGGCGACGAGAAGTGCACCGGTGACTCGCCGCGCCGCCTGGGCAACGAGTTCCTCTTCCAGCAGCTCGGCGCGGAGAACGTCGCCACGCTGAACGCGGCCTTCGGCGAGGACGACGAGGACGAGACGACCAAGAAGCCGAAGTCGTCGAAGAAGATCGTCGCGACCTGCCCGCACTGCTTCAACACCATCGCGAACGAGTACCCGCAGCTGGGCGGCGAGTACGAGGTCATCCACCACACCCAGCTGCTGCAGCACCTCGTCGACGAGGGCAAGCTCACCCCCGTCAACCCGGTCGAGGGTCTGATCACCTACCACGACCCCTGCTACCTGGGCCGCCACAACAAGGTCTACACACCGCCGCGCGAGATCATCGCCAAGGTGCCGGGCCTGCGCAACGAGGAGATGCACCGCCACAAGGAGCGCGGCTTCTGCTGCGGCGCCGGCGGCGCGCGGATGTGGATGGAGGAGCGGATCGGCAAGCGCATCAACAACGAGCGCGTCGACGAAGCCCTCTCCCTCGACCCCGACATCGTCTCCACCGCCTGCCCCTTCTGCCTGGTCATGCTCACCGACTCCGTCAACGGCAAGAAGAACGACGGCAAGGCGAAGGAATCGGTCCAGGTCGTCGACGTCGCCCAGCTGCTGCTGGACTCCGTCAAGACCCCCGTGGACCCGGCGGGCGAAGCCGAGATCGAGGACGCGCCCGAGCCCGAGCCGGTGAAGTAACGGCCCACGCTCAACACCACGGCCGGTCCCGCACAGCGCGGGGCCGGCCGTCGGCGTTTTACCGAAGCACCTGTCAACTCAGCATCGGGGGAGGGCAGTTCCGCGTACCTCTCCGCCCTGGCGCCCTGCGCACCACCGAGGACGGCAACGCACATGCGGCCCTGCCGATGCCGACGCCCCCGTCCCGCCCGCGCGCACCCGGGCCACACCGGCCCTGACCGGCTCCGACTGCGCCCCCGCGCCCCTCGGGGAGCCCCTTAGGGGATGTCACAGGTCAGCAGCAAACCCCCGCCCAGTGCCCGGCTCCGCCACCGAAGCCACCCAGACCAGGTACTTTCGATGACGTGGCTGGATTCAGGATGGGTCGCGGACGGGATGCCCGCGCCGCGCAGGACGGACAGCAGCAGGGGCAGCAGATGCCGTACGGGCAGCAAGGGCCGTACGGGCAGCAGCCCCCGCCTCCGCACGGGCAGTGGCAGCAGACGCCGCAGCCGCAGCAGCACTACGGGGGCCGGCCGCAGACGCAGCCGCAGAGCCGCCCGCAGGCGCAGCACGGCGAGCCCGAGTACTTCGGGGACGGCTACCCACCACAGCAGCCGTCCGCGCCGTACACCAACGACAACAACCCGGGCCACACACAGCAGTTCAGCGTCGGGGAGGCGCCCGACGCCTACGGCCCGCAGGGCGGCTACGACGGCGGCCAGGACGGGCAGTACGCCGACGGCGGCGTCTACCGCGCCGGCCAGACGACGGCACCGACCGGCCCCCGGCTGCACTGGAAGCAGCTCCTCTCCGGCATGGTGCTGCGCCCCTCGGCCACGTTCTGGCAGATGCGTGACCACTCGGTGTGGGCCCCGGCCCTGATCGTCAGCTTCGTCTACGGCCTGCTCGCGGTCTTCGGCTTCGACAAGGCCCGCGAGGACGTGCTGAACGCCACCCTCTCCAACAGCATCCCGTGGGTGCTGATGACCGGCGTGATGTTCGTCATCGGCAGCCTGATCCTGGGCACGGTCACCCACACCCTGGCGCGCCAGCTCGGCGGCGACGGCGCCTGGGCGCCGACCATCGGCCTGTCGATGCTGATCATGACGGTCTCCGACGCGCCCCGGCTGCTCTTCGCGATGTTCCTCGGCGGCGACAGCACCCTGGTCCAGGTTCTGGGCTGGCTGACCTGGCTGGCGACCGGCTTCCTGCTGACCACCATGGTCAACAAGTCGCACGACCTGCCCTGGCCCAAGGCACTGGGCGCCTCCGCGATCCAGCTGGTCGCCCTGCTGGCCCTGGTGAAGCTCGGCACCCTGTAGCCGTCCCCACCGACCGGCCGTACGACGAAGGGCCCCGCTCCGACCTGCGAGCGGGGCCCTTCGCCATGCCACGGCGCTCATCCGGGGCGGAGGCCGCCGGCGCCCCCGGCCGGGCCACCGGCGACCGCACCACCCCTCGGACGAACCGCTACGCCTGCGTCAGACGAACCGCTGCGCCGCCGAACCGTCGCACGCCCGCAGCCGCAGCGGATCCTTCGCCGCGTCCAGCGTCAGGCACAGCGAAGGCGCTCCGGCCGGCCGGAGCGTGTCGCCGGCCGCCCGGACGAACTGCTGATGGGCCGCGCCCGAGCAGTTCCACAGCACCAGTGCCGCCCCCGGCTCGTAGCGCCCGCCCGGCACGTCCAGGCACCGGTCGTGCGTCAGCTCCACGTGCACCGACCGCTGCTGCGGGTCCAGCCACCAGCTCTGATGGCGCTCCCCGTTGCAGTCCCAGCCGACGACCGCCGTGCCGTTGCGGCTGGCGCCGCCGGTCGCGTCCACGCAGCTGCCCGTCCCGGCGTTCTTCAGCGGCCGGTACATGTCGTCCCACGCCCCCGCGAAGAGCTTCGGCTGCCCGGTGCTCGCCGGGTCGGCGCAGGACGCCTCGCGCAGCCCCGACGTGTAGAGCTGCGTCAGGCACGACGCGAAGGCGCCGTGGCCGCGCGCGTTGGGGTGGAAGGACTGGCGCACCGAGTTCGAGTCGGGCGGGAACGGGTTGGTGATGTCCACGTACAGCCCGCGCGCCCAGGTCTCCTCCATGCACACCTCGTGGCCGTGGAAGAGCCGGGAGGCGTCGAGGTAGGTGGCGCCGGTGTCCCGCGCGGCCTTCCGCATGCCCTTCTCGAAGCCCGGCACGGCGCTGTTGCGTCCCCAGCCCGCGTCGGAGGTGTAGCCCGTGCACCCGCCCGGCAGCTTCCCCGGGTAGGACGGGTTGTCCTCCACGTCCGGCCCGATGGGGCTGGGGTACGACATCACCACGAGCCGGTAGTCGCCGTCCGCGTACCCCGCGTCCCGCATCACCGTCCGCAGATCGCCGACCGTCTGCTCGACCTTGGGCACCAGCCCGTCGACCCGGGCCTGCCACCCGGGCCGGTACTTCGTCTCGCAGGTGCCCTGGAGCAGGAACCAGCGGGTGACGCAGTCCGTCATCACCGGGCCGAACTGCAGGTCGTCGTTGGCCCCTGCCACCAGCAGGACCATCTTCAGCCGGGTGTTGCGGGCCGCGATGGCCAGGCTGTCGCTCTGCACCAGTTCATCGGCGTACTGCTTGCTGCCGCCGATCCGGATATTGCCGCTGTAGGCGCCCGAGCAGGCCGCGTTGTACGTCACATCGGCCGCGATCCCGGTCCGGTGGATGGCCGCGTCCGGCGACCGGTGGCACCAGTTGTCGGGCCCGTTCGTCCCCGGCTCGTACGTCCCGACGCCCTCGCCGGAGATCTCGCTGTCACCCAGCGAGATCAACGAGGTCTTGCGCTCGCCGACCGGCCGCTCGGCCGGATCGCCGTAGAGCTTCGCCGCCTGCTGCGCCCGCACCTTCTCCAGCTCGGGCGGCAGCGGCTTCGCGGCCACCGCCGTGCCCGCCCCGGCGGCGGCCGGGACCGCGGCGGCGGATCCGGCGCCGCCCACCGCCCCGGTGAACGCCACCGTCAAGGCCGCCACCGCGGCCACCAGCCCCGGCCGCGACCGTCGCCCCCTCCGCCGCCACCGCCGCGCACCTGCCGGCCACTCACGTCTCGCACGCACCATTGGGCCTCCCCTCCGGTCTGCTGTTACCGCCGGTTTCTACTCGGAGGTAGCCACCGGCGGAACACCCGGAACGGGATTGGCCGAAAGGCGCGCAAGAAGACGGGCCCGTCCGCCAACTCGCTTACGCGAAAGGGTTACTGATGCCCCATCAGTCCATCGGTCAACACAGCGACGGACGGCGGGGAGGCGGGCGCCCCACACCCCCCGCGGCCGGGCAGCGGCTCAGGCGTCCAGCACCTGGTTCTCCCGGCGCACGACCGGCGGCTCGACGCTCCACGGGAAGTTGATCCAGTCGTCCGTGCGCTTCCACACGTACTCGCACTTCACCAGCGAATGCGGCTTCTCGTATATGACCGCGCTGCGTACCTCGGCGACCGTCCCCTGGCAGAAGTCGTGCACCAGCTTCAGCGTCTTGCCGGTGTCCGCGACGTCATCCGCGATCAGCACCTTCTTCTGCGAGAAGTCGACCACGTTCGGGACCGGCGCGAGCATCACCGGCATCTCCAGCGTCGTACCGACGCCGGTGTAGAACTCCACATTCACCAGGTGGATGTTCTTGCAGTCCAGGGCGTACGCCAGACCGCCGGCGACGAAGACGCCGCCCCGGGCGATCGACAGCACGACGTCGGGCTCGTACCCGTCGTCCGCGATCGTCTGCGCCAGCTCGCGGATCGCACCGCCGAAGCGCTCGTACGTCAGGTTCTCCCGCACGTCACTCACGTATCTCTCTCAGACCTTCGCTGTCCACACGCCACCTATCGGCGCTTCCCCACACCTGCTCGTACTCATCGGACCCATGACCGCGGAGCACTCCTCGGGCTCTCCGGTCCGCCGGGTCCGCCGCATCCGTCAGACCTGCGTACGGTGAAAGTTCATGAAGGACCGGGACGGCGTCGGGCCGCGCTGCCCCTGGTAGCGGGAGCCGTAGTGCGCGGAGCCGTAGGAGTGCTCGGCCGGCGAGGTCAGCCGGAACATGCACAGCTGACCGATCTTCATCCCCGGCCACAGCTTTATCGGCAGCGTCGCGACATTGCTCAGCTCCAGCGTCACGTGCCCGCTGAATCCCGGGTCGATGAACCCGGCGGTGGAGTGCGTCAGCAGTCCCAGCCGCCCCAGCGAGCTCTTGCCCTCCAGCCGGGAGGCCAGATCGTCCGGCAGCGTGATGACCTCGTACGTCGAGGCGAGCACGAACTCACCGGGGTGGAGGATGAACGCCTCGTCACCCTCCGGCACCACCTCGCGGGTCAGGTCCAGCTGCTCCACCGCGGGATCGATGTGCGGGTAGCGGTGGTTCTCGAACACCCGGAAATAGCGGTCGAGCCGCACATCGATGCTGGACGGCTGCACCATCGACTCGTCGTAGGGGTCGATGCGCACCCGACCTGCATCGATCTCGGCCCGGATGTCCTTGTCTGAGAGAAGCACGCAGATGAGGATACGCGTCCGGGCCGCCCCCACCGCACGGCGAGGGCCCGGCCCCACCAGGGGGACCGGGCCCTCACTCACAGCCTTCGCTCGCTACCGCCTGCTACCGCTGCGCTCACTACCGCTTGGCGTGCTCCACGGGCACCGAATGCCGCAGGCGCGCACAGCGCGGGCAGCGCAACAACCGTCCGGGACCGAGCCGGTCGGTGGTCTGCATGGGGAACGAAGCGGTGCTGAACACATGCCCCTCGGCACAACGTACGACGGTGCGCTCCATCAGGTCCCTCTCCCAACTGCGTGGACAACAAAAGCCACATTAGGGGATGAACTGGGCGCCACTCCACGCGGCACTCCGCGGCCCCACGGTACGCCCCAACTCCCTTACCTCACACCCGCATCCCACCCCGCGAGCCCCGGCGACCACACCCGCCTCAACACCGGCCGCACACCGGCCTCAACGCCCGCCCCCACACCCTTCGGACACGCCAAATACACCGCAGAACGGCTATGGGGTAGAGTGTGCGACGATGCTCCGCCCTCCATCGGAGGCGGCTCGCGCGGGTGTAGTTTAATGGTAGAACATGAGCTTCCCAAGCTCAGAGCGCGGGTTCGATTCCCGTCACCCGCTCCATAGTTGAGGCCCAGGTCAACGACCTGGGCCTTGTTTCGTCCGGGGCTCTTGGTGGTCGATGCGCCGCTCTTGGAGAGGGTGCCGCGGGAGACGCCGGTCGCGCTGCGGATGGCCGTTGATGGGTGGTCAATCCCCATTTCGCGTATCCCCCTTTGCCGACGGCCTAGCGCCTTGAGCGCCTTGAGCGCCTTGAGCGCCTTGCAGGCGTCGAGGTACTAGTCCCCCTCCCCGGCGGCTCTGTCGGGGTCGGCGGCGGCCTGGACGAGGTTTTGTTCCAGGCGTTCGAGGGTGTGCAGGGCGGCGGTTCGCTCGTCGGGGGAGAGGCCCGCGGTGGAGAGGTCCTCCAGGTGGGTCCAGACCTGTTCGACCTCGCGGCGCAGGGCATGGCTGGCCGCCGTGGGTTCGATGAGTGAGGCGCGCTTGTCGGTGGGCGAGGGGCGGCGGCGGACGAAGCCGGCCTGCTCCAGGCGCCGGACGGTGCGGGTCATGGTGGCGGCGTCGGAGTCCATCAGCCGCACCAGGTCGGCCTGCCGCTGGGGGCCCAGCTCCCAGAGATGCATCATCACCAGCTCTTGGCCCGGATGCAGGCCGATCCGGCGCAGCAGCTGTCCGGCGAACATGCGGTGCAGGCGGGCCAGGCGGAAGATCGCGTGACTGACCGGCCCGCCGCCGGCCGCGGCCGGCACCGGAACGGTGACCTCCTGCCCCGCCTCCGCGGGACCCTTCCCGGTTTCCGGCGTGGACTGCGTCATCGAATCTCACTTTCCTGCTTGGGCAGCCTAAGCCTACCTTCCGATGCAACAGCTGGCGGCACCTGCGCCGGCACCAGGGCGCGTAGGGGCTGATGGCGACCTGTTGCGTGCTTCACAGGGGAAGGCGGGAATGGATTCGGGGTGGTTGCCTGTTCGGACAGGTGATTTACTTGTTCAGGCAGGCAACTGCTGGTGCGGGCTCGTGAGCGCCCGGCCGCGGAGCACCACCGACCCGGAGGACAGACCCATGACCACTGCATTCGATCCGATCGCCCTGGGCGGCACGCGCCTGGCGAACCGCCTCGTGATGGCGCCGATGACCCGTAGCCGCGCCCACGGTCCCGGCGCCGAGCCGACCGAGCTGATGGCGACGTACTACGCGCAGCGCGCCGCCGCCGGGCTGATCGTCACGGAGGGCATCCAGCCCTCGCCGGTCGGCCAGGGCTACCCCGACACCCCCGGCCTGCACACGCCCGGGCAGGTGCGGGCATGGCGGACGGTGACCGACGCCGTGCACCGCGAGGGCGGCGCGATCTTCGCGCAGCTGATGCACACCGGCCGGATCGGGCACCCGAGCCTGCTGCCCGACGGGCTGGTGCCGGTGGGGCCGTCGGCGGTGACCGCCGAGGGGCGGGTCTTCACCCATGAGGGGCCGAAGGAGTTCGTGACGCCGAAGGAGCTGAGCGAGGCGGAGATCCGGCAGACCGTCGCCGACTTCGCCGACGCGGCCCGCAACGCGGTCGCGGCCGGGTTCGACGGCGTGGAGCTGCACGGCGCCAACGGCTACCTGATCCACCAGTTCCTCGCGCCCAACACCAACCACCGCACCGACGGCTGGGGCGGCACCACCGAGGGCCGGATCCGCTTCGCCGTCGAGGTCGTCACCGCCGTGGCCGAGGCGATCGGCGGCGACCGGGTGGGCCTGCGGATCTCGCCCGGGAACCAGTTCAACGACATCTCCGAGGACGCCCCGGACGAGATCTACCTCGCCCTGCTGGACCGGCTCGCCGGCCTGGACCTCGCCTACCTGCACCTGATGGAAGGGCCGAACCGCGATCTGACCCCGCGCCTGCGCAAGAGCTGGCCCGGCACGTTCGTCCTCAACCCCTTCACCTACCCCGACGCCACCGGCCCCGACGCGCTGGGTCTGATCGAGGACGGGAGCGCGGACATGGTGGCTTACGGAGCGCTGTTCCTGGCCAACCCCGACCTGCCCCGGCGCCTCGCCTCCGGCGGTCCGTTCAACGACCCCGACAAGGCCACCTTCTACGGCGGCGACCACCGCGGCTACACCGACTACCCCACCCTCACCGCCTGAGCGGCGACGACTCCGCCGAGGCAACCGCACCGTGAGTCACCGCGCGTGCGGTCCCTCCCCCCTCGCCCCAACCCGGGAGTTTCCGATGTCCAAAGCGATCACCTTCTCCGACTACGGCGCGCCCGAGGTGCTGCGGCCGTCCGAGGTCACCCCGCCGGAGCCCGCGCCGGGCCAGGTCCGGATCCGGGTGCGGGCCGCCTCCGTGAATCCCCTCGACCTCAAGATCCGGTCCGGTCTGATGGCGAAGGCCGCCCCGGCGCGCTTCCCCGTGATTCCCGGTCTGGACGCGGCCGGTGTCGTCGATGCCGTCGGCGAGGGAGCCGGTGCGGCTGTGGGGGACGAGGTCCTCGGTGCCGTCGTCGGCGGCAGCTACGCCGAGTACGCCCTGTTGGAGCGGCCGGTGGCCAGGCCCCGGACCCTGCCGTGGGAGGTCGCCGCGTCGCTGGTCACGGTCGGCGAGACCGCGTCCCGTGTCCTGCGGCAACTGGGTGCGCAGGCCGGGCAGACCCTGCTCGTCCACGGCGCCGCGGGCAGTGTGGGCACCATCGCGGTACAACTGGCCGTCGCACGCGGCATCACCGTCGTCGGGACCGTCGGCGAGCACGACGTCGAGCGCCTCACCGCGCGGGGCGCCACCGCGGTCCGTTACGGCGACGGCTGGGCGGAGCGGGTGAAGGCCGCGGCCCCTAAGGGGGTCGACCTCGTCCTCGACGCCTCCGGTGCCGGCGTCCTCGCCGACTCCGTCGCCCTGACCGGCGACAGCGCGCGCGTGATCACCATCGCCGACATGTCCGCCGCCGAGCACGGTGTGCGCTTCAGCGCCGGAAGCGCCGACCCTGCCGAGGACTCCCTGCCGCAGTTGGTGCGACTGGCCGCGGCCGGTGAACTCGACGTGCCGGTGTGGCGTACGTACCCGCTCGACCAGGCCGCCACCGCCCACCGGGACATCGAGGCCCGCCGCAACAAGGGCAAGGCCGTTCTCCTGCCCTGAACCTCCCTGCCGCCGCCTCGCCGGCTGAACCGGCGAGGCGGCCCGGCCCACCCCCGTACCGCTGACGGCCGATGCGGATCTCACCGCCGCCCCAACTCCGCTGCGGAGCACTCCCGATGGAGCTTCAGCGGTGGAACTCGTCCCCGTTCAGGCAGGTTGTGGGGCCGGCAGGTTCTGGCTGCGCGTTCCGGGTCAGTTGCTGCTTGTGGACGTGCCGGGGGGCCGGCGTCGGACGGGAGAGGAGGGCCGCTCCCGCGATCAGTGCCAGGGCGACGATCTCGATGACGGCCTGCACCGGCAGGCCGGCGATGTACATGCCCGGGGTATCGAACCGGGGATCGAAGTACGCGGCGCCCGGATAGAGGATGGCTGCCGCCTGGCTGACCCAGTACAGGCCGGCGAAGGCGACCGCGGCGCGCAGGTTGGAACCGGCGTCGCCGCGGCGGCGCCACACGAAGTAGAGCGTGGCCAGGGCCAGCAGGGTGCCCATGGCCATCGTCTGGCCGTTGTGGAACTTGGCGTGCGCGGGCCAGAGCGGATTGAGCACGTGGGTGTGGTTCCAGTCGGCGAGGTAGGGCGAGACGCCCGTGAAGAGGGCGACCAGCGAAAGCATCGCCTTGCCCACCACCGTGCGCGTCCGTGCTGCGGGCACCGCGGCCGACGGGGCGGGCGTTGCGGCGGAAACGGGCGCGGTCGAGGAGGAGTTACGCATCAGAAGGGCCTTTCGGTTCGTGGCGGCCGACCGGTCAGGGCCGGAGAGGGACGGTGGAGAGTCGGAATGCGGAGGGGATTTACCGGGGAGGGAGCGGACGCTGGGCGGGGAGGGTCAGAGCGCAGCCGGGTCGGAGAGCGGCGCGCGGCCCGTCGCGTAGGCGTAGCAAGCGCCTATGACCGTCTTGGCCACGGCCAGTTCGGCCTGGTCGCGTGGGGCGTAGAGCATCACGACGTTGATGCCGTGGTCGTACAGCGGGTGCTTCTCACCCCAGCCGCTGGAGAGGAATGCCGCGTGGTCGGCCGGGTCCAGCGCCAGGTGGAGACTGCCGTCGGCGTGCACGTGCGCGAACTCCTCATCGCCGCCCGGCGGCATCAGCACCGCACCCGGGGCGGCTGCCGTGCCGTCGAGGAACAGCGCGCGGGAGCTGGGAGCGGAAACCTTGCTCCGGCCCCAGGTGGTGCCGGGCAGCGCGGCGTCCATCCACTCCAGCAGCTCGCCCCTGGCCTCGGCGGGGCCGGTTTGGCTCAACTGCAGGTGGGGGACTTCGGGGCCCGTGTGCGGCCGGTCGCCTTCGCGGGTGGGGAGTGTCGGGAACGTCATGGTGGTGCCTCCTTGGTCGTCAGGGGACCGCTCACCCGCACGGGGCGCGGCCGGCATCGGCGACCCGGACGAAGCGGAGCCGCTGTGCACACCACCAGGCTAGTTTCCTCGGTATAGTGGTTTCCTATGGGAAAGTGCCCTGGTCATGATCACGGGGCAGGAGGGAGAGGAGGAGCCGTGGCCGATGCCATTGAGCAGGCGTGCCCGATCAACCCGGTGATCGACCTGGTGTTCAGCCGCTGGACCACACCGATCCTGTGGGTCCTGGAACACCACGGCCGGCTGCGCTTCAACGAGCTGCAGCGGTATCTGCCGACCATCACCCCCAAGGTCCTCACCCAGCGGCTGCGCCGGCTCGAACGCGACGGCCTGGTCATCCGCACGTACCACGCCGAGATCCCCCCGCGGGTCGAGTACGAGATCAGCGACCTGGGCCGCACCCTGACGCCGCTCTTCAGCGCCATCACGGACTGGTCCGGCGAGCACTTCCCGGCAGTGACCGCCGCCCGACGCGCGTACGACACCGCACGCGAGGAAGAAGAAGCCTGGGCCGAAGGCTGAACACAGCCGATCGGAGCTTGGCCGCTGCGTGCCGGGACACCCGTTGGCGCGACGGTCGGCGGTTCCCCTTGGGGCCGGTCGTCCGATACGCGTCTCTGACGGCAGCCGGGCCAACTCCCCTGGCGCCGCTCAGGATTCGAGCCGTCGTTCTGGCGCACTGCGCCCGCGCGCCAAGGACGCGGCGGGCCAGGCCGTACGCAGGGAGTCAGGAAGCGGGAGCACGGAGGCGGTCGTCCTCTGGGACGGGAGGACCGGCGCGGGGAGTTACACCTGCAACGGCATGTACGGCTGGGTACTGACCGCGACGCCTGCCGAGGGCAAGGGCGTCCTCAACTGGAAGCACTCCGGCTCCGGTTGGCCGGCCGGTTCGATGGCCGTCCCGTTCGGCGACATGGGCAGCGACCGCTGCGCCGAGATGCTCGTACGGATACCGGGCGGGGAACCGCGCCGGTACGCGGGTAAGTGCGGCGGCGCCTACACACCGGCCGACAGTCACGCATCGCTGGGGACCAGGTGGAGCGCGTACGGCGTGCTGACCGCTCCCGGCGACCCGACCGGGAACGGCCGCACCGGGGACGGCAGGAACGACGTGGTCGTACGGGACACGGCCGGGGATCCCTACCGCAACGGCGGCAAGGGCAACGGCTGCTTCTCGTCCCGGACGAGGGTCGCGACGGGCCGGCAGGGGTGCAAGGGCGTTTTCCGAGCCCGGCCCTCGTCTCGCTTCGCGCCGGGCCGGCTTCAGCGGAGCGACCCGGCCCAGTGCTTCAGGCTCGTGTACCAGTGGCCGATCTGGTGTCGCATGCTCCCGCCCCCGGTCACCCAGTCGTGCAGAGGGGGGATGCTCCAGACGGCCACACCCGCGAGGACGAGCGTCACGACGAGTGCGAGGGATGTCTTGAGGAGGATGCGGCGGCGGGGGCGGCCGGCCTCCCCGGTACGGGCCGACGGACTTCGGGGATCAGCCGCGGCCTCGGGAGCCGGCTGGGCTGCTCCGCAGTGTGGGCAGTTCGGCGGGCGGCCGGAGGAGGGGGCTTCCGCCGCGTCCTCGTTGCGCTCCTGCGGACGGCTCTCAGGCGGCTCCGCCACGGCTCCTGCCCCGCCTGCCGTTGCGTCTCCGCCGTGGGGCGTCCCGGTGACGACGGTGTCCGTACGCAGCGGCTGCATCGGGGCGCGAAGGAGGGTGGGCTGCGGGTCCGGGGGCAGGAGCGCGGCGGGATCGGCCGTCGACTCGGGCAGGAGGGCCGGTTCGCCGGTCTCCGCGGTGATCGCGCGCAGGGCACGGGCGAGGCTCGCGGCGCTGGGGCGTTCGAGGGGGTCCTTGCGCAGGCAGTGCTCGACGACGGTCCAGACGGGCTGGGGAAATCCCGCGGGGCGCTCGGGCTCCTCGCTCTGGTGGCGGTGGAGTATCTCCAGGGCGGTGCCGCCCTGGAAGGGGGCCTGTCCCGCGATCAGTTCATAGAGCAGGATTCCGGCGCTGTAGATGTCGACGGCGGAGGTCGGCTGGTGTCCCAGCGCGGACTCGGGCGCTATGTAGGAGGGCGTTCCGACGAACTCGTGGGTGCGGGTGAGGCCGGGGGCGTCCGCCAGGCGTGCGATGCCGAAGTCCGTGAGCATCGGCCGGATGTCGCCGGCGTCGTCCGTACAGGTGTCGGCGAGCATGATGTTCGCGGGCTTGAGGTCGCGGTGCAGCACGCCGTCGGCGTGACTGGCGGCCAGGGCGTCCGCTATGCGTTCGGTGAGCCGGACCGCTCGGAGCGGTTCCATGGGGCCCTGTTCCCGCAGGTATCGGTGCAGGTCGGGGCCGTCGATGAAGTCCATGACGAGAGCGAGCAGGTCGCCCTCGACGACCAGGTCGCGGGTGCGCACGATGTTGGCGTGGGTGAGGCGGCGGAGCGCGGAGTGTTCCTGGAGGAAGCGCAGCACCACGTCGGGGTCGCCGGCCAGTTCTTCCCTGAGCACCTTGATCGCGACGGTGGCCTCCGGCGCTTCGGTGCCGGTCGGCGTGTCCTGTGTGCCGGTGGGGCGGGCTCGCCACACCGTGCCGGAGGCGCCGCGCCCGAGCGGCTCTTCCAGCAGGTATTTGCTGCCTACCGGTCGCATATCGTCCGCTTCCTGGTCGTGGGGGCGGGCGTCGCGGAGCGCCCGTGGGGGCGGCCCCCACCGCGCTGTGAAGGCCGGTCCGGCTGGCCGGAGTTGTGCACAGTTCCGGTGCTTCGGCGGCTGTTTCCCGTAAGGGCGAGGCGGCCGGTGGCGCCGTCCTCAAGCGCGATGCCCGCTGCGTCGGGCATCGGAACACCCACCGCAGCAGAGCCGGGCGGACAGCATGACATGCCTTCTACCTGCGACAAAATGGCCAGGGTTGTCCATCGGAGTCGCGTACCGCTGCCGCCTCACCCCTCTCGCCGCCCGGGCAGGGCCTGCTGACGACAGCTGCTCCCGACACGCATCGGCCGCTTAACTTGTTCAGACAGGTTGCGATGAGATATCGGCTGTCACAGCCCTGCAACAGACCCCCTTGCCGGCGGCCGGAGCCGGTTTGAGGTCTCCGGCCGCCGGCAAGGGGTCTCGAACAGGAGCCTCACTGGGGCGGGCCTGGCCATCGACGGCTCCCCCTGTCGGCTCCTCCGCATAAGAGAGGACCGCATCGGCTTCATCGTGCGCAGGGAGGCTCACCCAAGCCCGCCGCCTGCCCGCCGAAGCCGGCCCGGCCCTCCCTCGCGGTAAAATGGGATGTGGGTAGGTGCACTCTCACGTGTCACCGCCCGGAAGGGCGACCCCGGTGCTGAATACGCCGGGGTCGTTGTCGTGTGCCTTCACATTCGGCGCGTGATGGCTCGCTTCGGGTCGATCATTCGGGCCGAATGATCGGGCGCCAACTCCTGCATCGCATCGGCCTGGCCAGCTGTTTCGGGAGTATTCTGGAGATACCGAGGATATTTCGCACACCGGCTTCCACGCCCGTGTCGTTTTCGGCGATTCACGACACCGGGCGATTCAGACCCGCCCGGGGCAGGGTTCGCGTCATGACCGCGACCATTCTGTACACGCCGGCGACGGAAGACCGGACTTCCTCTCTCGCTCTTCGCCTCACGCTCGCACCGGCCGGCACCGCTCCGGCCCTGCTCGACGGGGCTTGGTGGCCCCACTCCCGCGACCTCACGGCGGAACTCCCCGTCCTGGCGAGGGCGCTCGACCCGCTGTGGGGGCGGATCACGCACGCCACGGTGAACCCGGCGTTCTGGTCGGTCATCCCGCGGAAAGTGCCTGTTGACGGCCATGTGATGCGCGTCGGCTGGTTCACGGCCGAGCAGGACCCGCACAAACTGCTGCTGCTCTCCTACCGCACCGGCCGCTGGGACCTGCTGGTGATTCCGCCGGAGACCGGTCCGGCCGACGCGGCCCGGCTCATGGCCGAGGCCGCCGATCCGCTGAGCGCCCTCACGGCGAGCGGTCTGATGGCCGCGGCCGAGCAGCGCCGGACCGCCGCGGAGGTGGAGGCGGAGGTGGAGGCGGGGGTGGTCGCGGTCTGGGACTCCGAGGGCGGCCACGCGGCAGGCCGCCGCTGAACGGCAGGCGAACGGCGATGTCCTGGCGCGCCCTGTCCGCCCGTCGCTCCACCACCGCCCCGTTCAGTCCGCGCAGGTGGTGTCCCGGTGCGGTCGTCGGCCCTCGGTGAGGAAGGTGGTCACGGTGCGGTCCGCGCACGGGTTGCCGTTTGCGAGGTAGACGCCGTGGCCGCCGTGGTCGACCGTGACAAGGCGGGCGCGGCCGGCGAGGGCGGTGCGCATCTTGAGGGCCCCGGCGTACGGGGTGTTGGGGTCGCGCAGGTTCTGGACCATCAGGATGTTGGACGGGCCTTCGGCGGTGATCCGGGTGGGCTTGTCCGCCGGGCGGTCCTTCCAGAAGGCACACGGCGGGATGTTGGCGGGACTCCCGGCCGTGAGGGGGTGGCGGACGCGGTCCTCGGCCACCGCGCGCCGGTACGTGGACACCGACCCTGGCCAGCGCACATCGTTGCAGATGACGGCCATGGTCACTGCCGCGTCCCGGTCGGGCAGCGGCCCGGCGAGGACGGCGGGCAGGACCGGCTTCGCCGCCGGGTCCTGGGCCGCCCGGACGAGCCGCGCCGGCTCGGCAAAGAGGTCGTCGTCCTGCAGGGCGATCTGGAGGGCCAGCCGCAGCCGGTTGCCGGTCAGCGGGACGCCCGGGGTGGTCGATTCCTTCGGCTCGCGGTCCAGCTCGGCCGCCAGGGCGAGAAACAACGGCCTTACGTCCTCGGGCCGTTGGGCGAGTCGCAGCCCTTGGTCGTCCCTGGCGGGGTCCGCCGCCCACCGGGCGAAGTCGGGGAACCGGTCGTCCGCGCCGACCGCGGTGTTCGCCAGCCAGCCCCGCTCCACGCGGGCCGGGTCGGGGTCACCCGCGCTGTCCAGCACCCAACGGTCTGTGTGCTGCGGGTACTTCTGCGCGTACACGGCGCCGACATAGGTCCCGTACGAGACGCCCCAGGCCGACAGTCTCCGCTCGCCGAGCGCCTGGCGGAAGCGGTCGATGTCGCGTACCTCGTTCGCGGTGGAGAGGCTGCGCAGCACCGCTCCACCGTGCCGGCCGCACGCGTCGGCGATCCGCCGGGACCTGGCGGCGTTCTCCGCGATGTCGCCGTCCGGGCCCGGCCAGGACCGCAGGGCCACCAGGTGCCGGTCCGCCGGTTCGAGCGCGCAGCTCGCGGTCGTGCTGCCGCCGACGCCGCGCGGGTCGAAGCTGACCATGTCGTACGCCCCGGCCATCTCCTTGCGCAATGCGGCCCCCTTCTGCGCGAGGTGTCGCACGCCGGAGCCGCCCGGCCCGCCGGGGATGAGCAGCAGCGTCCCGCGCCGCGCCGCGGGCCGGTCGCTGCGGAGGCGCGTCACGGCGAGGGAGATCTGCGGGCCGTTCGGGTCGGCGTGGTCGAGCGGTACGGGCAGGGTGGCGCACTCCAGCTCGGCGGGGCCGTTGGACGGCGCGCAGGGCCGCCAGGTGAGACCCGGCGCGGCGGAGGTGCGGGGCGTGGCTTCCGCGTGGGCGGGCCGGGCAGGGGCGGTCACCAGGGTCGCCGCGACGGCCGTGGCGGAGAGCGTGAGGAGCAGCGCCCGCTGCGCGACCCGGGAGGGCGGGGAAGGGCGCGAGGGAGGGGAGGCGGCGGGGTTGCGGGTGCGCAGGGATTCGGATGCGTCGGGACGGTAAGTCGGCATGTGGCCAGGGTTGTTGAGCGGAGGCGCGCGGCCCATCCGGCAAGCAGGACAGTGGGGGTGGGGGTAGCCCCCGGCGTTGTTGGTGGCTACCCGGCGGCCACACGGGCCTCCGGTGGCCGGGCCCTGTGCGCCGGTGCGCGTTTCCTGTTCCGGCGGAACGGGGAGGGCTCAAGCCCGGTGGCAGCGGCATGCCACGACGTCCCCACGGAGTGAGTACGTGATCAGGCCCCGACGACTCGAAGCTCTTGGCGGGTTCGACGGGCCCGTCCGCCATGTCTGGTACGCGGCGTACGGGTCCAACATGCATCTGGACCGGCTGGCCGCCTACCTCCACGGCGGCCGCCCGGTGGGCGGGCGGCTGGCCTCTCCCGGCTGCCGGGATCCGCGCGGGCCGGCCCGTACGGAGGCGGTCCTGCTGCCGGGGCTGGTCTACTTCGCCACCGAGTCGGAGGTGTGGACCGGCGGCCGGGCCTTCTACGACCCGGGGGCGGCGGGCGAAGTGCCCGGCCGTGCCTATCTGCTGACCGCCCAGCAGTTCTCCGACATCGTCGCGCAGGAGATGTACCGGGAGCCGGGGGAGGACCTGGACCTGACGGAGGTACTCGCGCGAGGCCGGGCACGGATGGGCCCTGGACGGTACGAAACGCTGGTCTGCCCGGGGCAGTTGGACGGCTACCCGGTGCTGACCTTCACCTGCCCCTGGCAGCGGGCGGATGTCGCGGTGAGCACTCCTTCCTGGGCGTATCTGCGGCACCTCATCGCCGGGATCACGGCCGCGCACGGCTGGAGCGTGCGGCAGGCCGCCGAGTACGTGGCCGGGTGCCCGGGCGCCGACGGGCAGTGGACGGCCGCGCGCATCACCGCGCTGGCAGAAGAGGACGGGGCACAGGGCGGGCCGGGGAGAGCGGCCGGAGAGAGTGGAGCGGACGCCGGGGGGTGAGTGCCACCCCGTGGGGCGGGAGTGCATCCCGGCCGGGGTGAGTCCGCAGCGGGCCTCCGCGCTACGTCCTGCCTTCCAGCAGGTCGGGGAGGTCCGCGAAGCTGTCGAGGACGTGGTCGGGGGTGCCGTCGGCCGCCTCGTGCGTCTCCCGGCGGTACTTGCCGGTCCTGACGAGGACGCCGGTGATGCCGCTGCGCTGGGCGGCCAGCACATCGGACTCGATGTCGTCGCCCACCATGAGCGTGGCGCCGGCCGTGGCGCCGAGGTGCGCCAGCGCCGTGGCGAAGAAATCCGCGGAGGGCTTGCCGGTGACCGCGGCCTCCACCCGCGCGGCCCGCTCCAGGCCGGGGAGGAAGGCACCGGTGTCGAGGTCGAGCCCGTCCGCCGTACGCCAGTAGAGGTTGCGGTGCATGGCGACCAGCCGGGCACCGTGCTGGAGGTGCCGGAAGACGGAGTTGAGGGCCGGGTAGCCGAACTCCTCGCCCGCGCCGCCCAGCACGACCACGTCCGGGGTGCCGGTGTCCCCTTCCCCGAGGAGCGTGACGCCCGCCAGGTCCTCTCGGACGTCACCGCTGCTGAGGAGCAGGCAGCGGGCGTCCGGGTGGTGCGCGCGCAGGTACCCGGCGGTCACGGCGGGAGCCGTCAGGATGTCGTCGGCGACGATCGGGAAGCCCACCCCCGAGAGCTTCTCGGCGATCGCGGCCCGGCTGCGCGAGGTGGTGTTGGTGACCAGCGCCAGCGGCAGGTCCTCGGCGCGCAGCCGTTCCATCGCCTCGACGGCGCCGGGCAGGGGCTTCCAGGAGACCGTGAGCACGCCGTCGATATCGATCAGGACCGCTCCGATTCGTTCCATACCGGCGACCGTAGCCCCGCGGGCGGCGCGGTGGCCGTCACCGCCCCGACTTGCGAAATGTCCGTACATGAGGTTGTTTCGAAGGAGGTGTGAACGTGGTTACCGTCTCCCCTCGCAGGGGGTGAACACCGTGTTGTTCACTGACCGCGCGGACGCCGGCCGCCGCCTCGCAGAGGCGTTGCAAGGGCTGGCGGACGACGACCCCATAGTGCTCGGGCTGCCCCGTGGCGGCGTCCCGGTGGCTTTCCAGGTCGCGAGAGCTCTCCGCGCCCCCCTCGATGTGATCGTGGTCCGCAAACTCGGCGTGCCCTACCACCCGGAGCTGGGCTTCGGCGCCATCGGCGAGGGCGGGGTGCGGGTGATCAGCGACGACGTCGTACGGCGTGGCGGGGTGCGCCCCGAGGATCTGGAGTCCGTCCAGCGGACCGAGGAGGCGGAGCTGGCCCGGCAGGCGCAGCGGTTCCGGGCCGGGCGGCCCCGACTGCCGCTCGACGGCCGGACGGCGATCGTGGTGGACGACGGGATCGCGACCGGCTCCACGGCCGCCGCCGCGTGCGAGGTGGTGCGGGCACAGGGGGCGGCAAGGGTGGTGCTCGCCGTCCCGGTGGCGCCTCCGGACGCGGCGGCCCGGCTGCGCACCGCGGTCGATGAGGTCGTCTGCCTGTCCACGCCGCTGGGCTTCGCCGCCGTCGGCGAGTGGTACGCGGACTTCTCCCAGACGCCGGACGAGGAGGTCGTCGCCCTGCTCGCCCGTGCCGAGGTCACGCCCGGCCCGCGCGGCCCCCACCGGCAGCCGGGCTGACGAGGGAGGTGGCGGCGGTGGATGTGGACGCGGGCGGCATACGGCTCGCCGGTGACCTGGTGCTGCCGGAAGGCGCCGGAGCGGTCGTGATGTTCGCGCACGGCTCGGGCAGCAGCCGGCACAGCCCGCGCAACCGCGCGGTGGCCGCCGCCCTGAACCGGGCGGGCCTGGGCACACTGCTCTTCGACCTGCTCACGCCCGCGGAGGAAGCGGACCGGGCGAACGTCTTCGACATCGGGACCCTGGCGCAGCGGCTCGCCGGCGCCACCCGCTGGCTGCGGGACCGGGAGGCGGTCCCGATCGGCTATTTCGGCGCGAGCACCGGCGCCGCGGCGGCACTCCGGGCCGCCGCGTCCCCGGACACGGACGTCGGCGCGGTGGTCTCGCGCGGCGGCCGCCCCGACCTGGCCGGGGCAGGGCTCGGCGACGTGGCCGCGCCGACGCTGCTCATCGTGGGCGGCAGCGATACGACCGTGCTGGACCTCAACCGGCAGGCGCAGGCCGAGCTGCGCTGCGAGAACCGGCTGGAGGTCATCGAGGACGCGACCCACCTCTTCGAGGAGCCGGGCGCCCTGGACGAGGTCGCCGACCTGGCCCGGGACTGGTTCACGCGGCACCTGGTGGCGGTGGCGCGGTAGCGGGCCGGCGTGGCAGGCGCGTGCGCAACCCGAGGTCGCGGGCCGCGGGCGGATGGCGGCTCCTGGATGCGCGGAGGGTGTGGCGAGGCCGGCAGGGCCGGGCCCTGATGACTCGCCGAGGAAGTCTGTGTCGCTGAAATCTGTGTCGCTCCACGGCGCTGCGGCCATACGGCTCCGGGGCTCGCGTGCCCTACATCGCCGCGCCGCTGCGTCTTCCAGGTCCGCTAGCTGGGTCCTCCAGGGCCTCTAGCTCCTCCAAGGTCCTCTACGTCTCGTTCCGGTCTCCGTGTCGCTGCGCCGGGTAGCTGTCGCTGCTCCTGCTGCGAGGCCGGCTGCGTCTTTGCGTGCTGCGTCGCGTGCTGCGTCTTTTCGGGCAGGGCATCGGTCCGTCACTTCGGCGTCGATGCGTGCTGCTCTGCGTCTTTGCGTGCTGCGTCTTTGGGTCCCCGGGTCAGCGCGCGCAAGCGGCGTGTTCGCGGCGACGGGCCGCCGGGATGGCCGCGGGAACGGCCTGGGCGCCGGAGTGCAGCGCGGCCTCCGCGGGGAGGGTGGACAGCGGCTCGACGCCGTTGGCCAGGCGCGTGCGCGAGGTCGGCGAGGCGCCGTGGGCCTCGGCACGGATGCGCTGCTTGATCGTGGGCGGCAGCTGCGGACAGCTGAGCATCCGGCCCAGGGAACGCCCCTGGTCGTACCGCGGCGCCGGAGGCTTCACGGGAACGCCCGCGGTCCCAGGGTCCGGGTCCCGCGGGGTGCTCGGGCCGCGCTGTGCCGGGGTGAAGGGGATCGCCGGGCGCGTCGTGGCCTCGTACAGCGCGGCCTCTCTGCGTGCCGCCGCGGCCGGGGCGGAGACGCCCAGTGCGGCGAGCAGCTTGCCCAGCACGGCCAGGCACACCGCCCAGAACTTCATGACCTTGGTCGCAGCCATGGTCCCTCGCTTTCGGTGAGGATCTCTCCGGGAGATCCACGGGTGGGTCGGCACCGGATCCATGGGGGATCTGTTGCGTTTTCTTATGATGAGTACGCAATGCGAGGAACTGTGGAGCAACGCCCCTGGATCGGCGTTCTTCGGATGAACAGCACTCGGACGCAGTAGTCGGCCACTCGTCCGCAGTACGGGCCGCAGGCGCCGTGTTGCGGCGGCGGGCATCGTGCCGGTCACTCAGGGCGGGGGACGTCGGCGTCCTGCGGCCCGGCGGCGGACGGCCGGGCCGCGGTGGTCAGGCGGGCGTCAGACCGGTGGTCCCGGCCATCTCCGCCATGATCCGGATGGCCTCGGGCTCGGGCGCCGCGGGTGGGATGACCAGCAGGTCCCAGCGGCCGTTGCCGTGCGAGACGAGGCAGATGGTGTCGGGGCCGGGGCGGTCGGCGATTCTGCGCAGCCGGACGACGTGGCCGGCGACGAGCAGCCGGCCGGGCAGCGCGGGCCAGAGAGGACCGCTCACCGTGGCGTGGGTGATGGGCGGCCAGTCGAAGGGCAAGGCGCCCAGCAGTTCCGGCAGTTCGGTCACCAGGTCGGCCGAGTGCGGCCACCACGCGCCGTCTATCCGGCGCGGGAGCCCGCTGTGCGGCGCGATGGTCAGCCGGGAGACGAGCGGCGGGGCGGGGTGCTCGGGCCGGGCGCCGAGGGCGGTGGTCATGGGGTGCTCCTGACGGAGTGCGGGCAGTGCGGTGACCCGGCACCGGGGCGCGGTACCGGGTCGCCGCACAGGCGGAGGCGGCGCATGGCCCGGGCTCTAGGCGCTGCTCGCCGCCTCGACGCGGCGGGACGCGACCCGTGCCGGGTCAGGCCACCGGACGTCGTACACCCAGCCGAGGCGTTCGAAGAGCCGGATGAGCCCGGCGGAGACATCGATCTGACCGCGGTCGACGCCGTGCCGGGCGCAGGTCGGGTCGGCGTGGTGCAGGTTGTGCCAGCTCTCGCCGAACGAGAGCAGCGCCAGCGGCCACAGGTTCGTCGCCCGGTCGTGCCGCCGGGTGCGGAACGGCCGCTCGCCGATCAGGTGGCAGAGCGAGTTGACGCTCCAGGTGACGTGGTGCAGCAGGGCGATACGCAGGAAGCCCGCCCACAGCAGGGCCGTCAGCCCCGCGACCCAGGAGCCGCCGATGGCCCAGCCCAGCAGGAACGGCAGGCCGAGGGTGACCAGGCACAGCACGGGGAACGCCCGGTCCACCGCACGGATCCCGCGGTCGGCGAGCAGGTCGGGCGCGTAGTGCTCGTGCGAGGTGGGGTCGTTGCCGAACAGCCAGCCGATGTGCGAGTGCACCAGGCCGCGCAGCTGACCGCCCAGGCCGGTGCCGTAGCGGTAGGGGGAGTGCGGGTCGCCCGGCCGGTCGGTGAAGGCGTGGTGGCGGCGGTGGGTGGCGACCCAGTCGATGACGTCGCCCTGGAAGCTGAGCGACCCGGCGAGGGCGAGGGCGATGCGCAGCGCGGGCTTCGCGGTGTAGCTGCCGTGGGTCAGGCCGCGGTGGAATCCGACGGTGACTCCCAGGCCGCTGATGAGGTAGAACACCGCCGCGAGCACGAGGTCGGTGGGGCCGACGACCTTGCCCCACAGCAGCGGGATGGCGATGGCCAGGCCCACGAACGGGGCGAGGACGATGATGCCGGTCACCGTCACATACATCCGCCGCCCGCTACTGGGCGGTGGCTCGGGGCCGTCGGTGGGAAAGGGTGAGACGCCGTCGTACTCCTGCTTGCGCGGCGGCTGCTTCCGCGGCCCCTGGGGCGGGCCGGTTCCGGTGGTGGATGCGGGGGGATGCGCTGACACGGACACTCCAGGTGCCTCGGGGATGGTGGAGCGGCGGCCGGGGCGCCGGGCTGCTTCCTGGACGGGGACGAAGGGAAGAGGGAACGGGGGAGAAGGGGAAGTGGGGAAAGGGGACGGACGTCCCGCACGGGCCCCGCTTCGGCCGCGGACTCAGCCGGACTCGCCGTGGTGCACGCGCCCGTTGACGGTGTCGGTCCTGCTGCCGTGGCGCCCACGGCGCTGCGGCGGCGCGGAGGCCGCGGGGCCGCGCGAGGTGCTGACCTCACGCAGGGTGTCGACGGTGAGGTACAGGCGCGTGCCGCTGCCGTCGTCGCCCGCGGGGTAGCTGCGCTGCTCCTCACCGACGAAGACGCGGTGGATGACCTCGGCGACCTGCCGGGCCGCGTCGGGGGTGGCCGAGACGATCCGGACTTCGGCCAGGCCCGGCGCCGGCAGCGGGTGGTCCGCGTGCGGTGCGCGATGACGCGTGTCATAGCGGGGGGTGCTCGCGTCGGCGGCCGGCTGCGGATCGGCACAGATATTCACAGGTCATCGCCAGTCTCGGGGGCGCGCGTCGTCATCCGTCAGGGGGTCGCGCGGCGGTTGCTGTGCCGAGTGGGTGCCCGGGTGGATGGTGGGGTCCTCGTCCTGCGCGGTCTTGCGCGCCCAGAAGCGGTGGGTGGGACGCTGCGCCTGGTGGTGCCGCGGCGGGGCCGGATGTCGGTGGGTCGCGAGCCGCCCGGCCTGCTGGGAGTTCATCTTGATCAGGAAGAGTGCCCCCAGCGCCACCAGCGCGAGCAGCACGATCACGGTCAGCAGAGTCTGCATGGTGCTCACCTCACTCGGGCGGATCGCGGCAGGTCCCTTGCGCGCCCGGTGTTGTGGAGATCCGAGGACGAGAGCGGCGTACTGCCGACATACGTGGTCCCCTCGGTTTCCTCCACCGTACTCCGCCCGCGGCCCGGAAATCCGCCCGAGACGGGTGATATGGGAGGAACTCGCGCGTAAGCAGCGATGACGGGACGAAGACCCACAGATGTCGAGGAGTGATCGGGGGATCGGTCGGGCCGGCCGGGCCCGGTCCGCCCGTCGGCCGCCGCCTCGGGCCGGGCGCCCGAAAACACCCGCGTCCGGGCCCTTAGCCGGGCCCCGGACGCTCAGTAGGATGCCCCGACGTCCCGGCAGCGGGGCACCTGGCGCGACGGGAGACGACGGCATGGGCGGGAAGCCCTCCGGGGAAGCCCTCGGCGATTCCTTCGAGGAGCCACGCGAAGGGCGCGGCGAGGAGCGAAGCGAGGAGCCGCACGGAGTGCCGCGCGAAGGCCCTGACGGCTCCGGCGCGCCTCGCCGCCCCGAAGATCCCGCCGGGTCCGGCGCCCCGGACAGCCCCGGCGCCGATCCCGCCGACCGGGGGCGTCGCCGACGCGGGCAAGGCCAGCTGGAGGCGCAGGTGCTAGCCGCGCTGCACCGCGCGCCCGGCCCGGCGACCGCCGCCCGCGTCCAGGAGCAGCTCGGCGGCGGTCTCGCGTACACCACCGTGGTGACGATCCTGTCCCGGCTGCACGCCAAGAAGGCCGTCACCCGCGAGCGGGCGGGCCGCGCCTACGTCTGGACGCCGACCGCCGACGAGGCCGGGCTGGCGGCACTGCGGATGCACCGCGTGCTGGACGGCGAACCGGACCGGGACGCCGTCCTCACCGGCTTCGCCGCCGCGCTCTCCCCGCGGGACGCGCGGCTGCTGCGCGCCCTCCTCGACCGCGTACCGGAAGAGCGGCAGGAGCCCGCCCCGGAGTCCGCCGCCGGGCGCCCCGCCCCCGGCCACCGCACCTGAACGGGACGCCGGCCCTCCCGGCGCGGTCGTACACGGAGCCCTCGCGGAGACCACAGCGGACCCGCGTCCCGTGCCCCGCGGGCCCCGTGCCCCCCGCACGCCTCTCTGCGCCCCGCACACTCCCTCGCCCACCGTTCGGGCCCGCGCGCCCACAACTCCCCACGCGCCCCACGCACCGTTGCCGCTTTCGCCCAACACGGCGGTAGCCCCGTTCGTCGTTCTCGGAGCGGTCACGCCCTTGTGCGGGCACACTGATCTCTGACTCTCCTGATTTCTCGGGCTGTTCCGATGCATTTCGGGCAACTTCTACAGTCTTGTAGATACTGCCGGTAGAGTTTCCGGCGGATGCAACAGGCGCGGCCGGAGGGGGAGATGGCGACGAGGTGCGGACTCCTGACCTGGGACTGCCCGCCACCGGAGGCGGAGGTGCGATGGGTCTATCAACCCGTGGAGGTCCACTCCCCGGACGGCACATGGCAGTTGGGCCGGATCAGCGCCTGGTGGACGGACGGCGCCGGCGAGCTGTGGTGCCGGCTGCGCACCCTGCCCGGCGGCAGCGCCCCGCGGTGGCTGCGTTACGACCCCGAATCGGTACGGCTGGTGACCAGCACCGGCATCTGACCGCTCCCCTTTCCCACCGGCCCTCGCCCGCTTCTCCGCCCCCGCCCCCGGCCGCCGTTGCCGCTCCCTCCCCCACGAAGCACCAGAAGGACCAGAAGGGCCACCGGCCGTGCATGACAGGCAGACCTACCAGCGGGACGACCGAGGGGCCGCTGACGCCTCCCGTACGTCCGGGACGGACGGCGGCGCCCGCCGCAGGTCCGGCGGACCGCGTCCGCCCGCTCGCTCCGCACGCCGGGCCGGTCGCGGCCCCCGCAAGGCAGGCAGGGTGCGCATGACCCGCCGCGGCCGGATCGTGGCCTGGTCCGCCGGTGTGCTCGGCGCGCTGCTGCTCACGGTCACCGGCGGCGGCGCCTGGATCTACCAGCACCTGGACGCCAACATCCGTGGCGCGGACATCGGCCTCGGCGGCGACCGGCCCGTCAACCTCAGCCCCGGCTCGAAGAACATCCTGGTGGTCGGCTCCGACAGCCGCGCGGGCGCCAACGCCAAGTACGGCAAGGGCCTGACGACGATGCAGTCGGACACGCTGATGGTGCTGCACATCGCCGCCAACCGCGAGTGGGCCACCGCGGTGTCCTTCCCGCGGGACTCCTGGGTGCAGATCCCGGCGTGCCGGCGCAGCAACGGCAGCAGCTCCGCCCCGCACCACTTCAAAATCAACGAAGCCTTCTCGATCGGCGGGGAGGGCGGCGACATCGGCAAGGCCGCGGCCTGCACCATCAAGACCGTGGAGAAGAACACCGGTCTGCGCATCGACCACTTCACCTCGGTCGACTTCCAGGGCTTCAAGGGGATGGTCAACGCCCTGGGCGGCATAAGGGTCTGCCCCGAGCACGCCATCCACGACAAGAAGGCCCACCTGGACATGGAGGCCGGCTGCCAGAACGTCAGGGACGAGAAGGCGCTCGGCTACGTCCGTACCCGCTACAGCGTCGGCGACGGCTCCGACCTCGGACGGATCGGCCGGCAGCAGGAGTTCATGAAGGCGCTGGCCGCCCGCGCCCAGTCGAAGCTGACCAGTCCCGGTGAGCTCTACGACTTCCTGGACTCGGCCACCAAGTCGATCACCACCGACAAGGACCTGGCCGGCCTCAAGCCCCTCTACGACCTGGCCGCGACGGTCAAGGACGTCCCCAGTGACCGGCTGACCTTCCTGACCGTGCCCAACTACCCCCGGGAGGCCGACGTGCCCACCGACCGGGCCAATGTCGTCTGGCAGTACCCGCAGGCCGGCGACCTGTTCAGCGATCTCGCCCACGACCGGGAGATCGGCGCCGCCGGCAAGAAGAAGCTGGCGCAGGCCGCCAAGAGCCCGGTGACCGCGCACTCCGTACGCGTCCGCGTGCTCAACGGGACCGGCACCCCCGGCCGGGCCGCCGCCGCTGCCGAACAGCTGCGCAAGCTCGGGTTCACGGTCACCACCACCGGCAACGCCCCGGCCGCCGGCAAGACCGCCGTCACCTACCCGGCGGACCTCAGGACCGCGGCGCGCGTCCTCGCCTCGCGCCTCCCCCACGCCGAGCTGAGCGGGTCGGCCGAGGCGACGCCGGGCGAGGTGACCCTCACCATCGGCCCGGACTTCGCCGTCACCGGAGGCTGACCAGAGGCCGAGGGGCTCACGGCACGCAACGGCCGCCGCCTCGGTGATCTGCCCGCGCGGGGCAGATCACCGAGGCGCCGGGCAGGTCAGTCCTCGCCCTCCAGGTCACCCTCGGTCTCCAGGAACGCCTGGCGCAGCGCGGCCAGCGTCTCGGCGTCCGGCTTCTCCCACATGCCCCGGGACTCCGCCTCCAAGAGGCGCTCCGCGATGCCGTGCAGGGCCCAGGGGTTGGCGTCCTGGAGGAAGGCGCGGTTCTCCGGGTCCAGGACGTAGGTCTGGGCGAGCTTGTCGTACATCCAGTCCGCGACGACGCCGGTGGTGGCGTCGTAGCCGAACAAGTAGTCCACGGTGGCGGCGAGTTCGAAGGCGCCCTTGTAGCCGTGGCGGCGCATCGCCTCGATCCAGCGGGGGTTGACCACCCGGGCGCGGAAGACGCGGGACGTCTCCTCGACGAGGGTGCGGGTGCGGACCGTCTCGGGGCGGGTGGAGTCCCCGATGTACGCCTCGGGCGCGGTCCCCTTGAGCGCGCGGACCGTCGCGACCATGCCGCCGTGGTACTGGAAGTAGTCGTCGGAGTCCGCGATGTCGTGCTCACGGGTGTCGGTGTTCTTCGCGGCCACCGCGATCCGCTTGTAGGCCGTCTCCATCTCGTCGCGGGCCGGGCGGCCTTCGAGGCCCCGGCCGTAGGCGTAACCGCCCCAGACGGTGTAGACCTCGGCGAGGTCGGCGTCGGTGCGCCAGTCGCGGCTGTCGATCAGCTGGAGCAGGCCCGCGCCGTACGTCCCCGGCCGGGAGCCGAAGATCCGGGTGGTGGCGCGGCGCTCGTCGCCGTGGGCGGCGAGGTCGGCCTGGGCGTGCGCCCGGATGAAGTTGACGTCGGCCGGCTCGTCGAGGTCCGCGGCGAGCCGTACGGCGTCGTCGAGCAGGCCGATGACGTGCGGGAAGGCGTCGCGGAAGAACCCGCTGATGCGCAGGGTGACGTCGATGCGGGGGCGGCCCAGCTCCTCGGCGGGGACGGCTTCGAGGCCGGTGACCCGGCGCGAGGCGTCGTCCCAGACCGGGCGGACACCCAGCAGCGCCAGCGCTTCGGCCACGTCGTCGCCGGAGGTGCGCATGGCGCTGGTGCCCCACAGCGACAGGCCGACCGAGGTGGGCCAGTCGCCGTTGTCGGCGCGGTAGCGCTCCAGGAGGGAGTCCGCCAGGGCCTGGCCGGTCTCCCAGGCGAGCCGCGACGGGACGGCCTTGGGGTCGACGGAGTAGAAGTTGCGGCCGGTCGGCAGGACGTTGACCAGGCCGCGCAGCGGCGAGCCGGAGGGGCCCGCCGGGACGAAGCCGCCGTTGAGGGCGTGCACGGCGTGATCGATCTCGTCGGTGGTGCCGGCCAGCCGGGGGACCACCTCGCGGGCCGCGAAGGTGAGGATGGCGGTGACCGCCTCCCGCTGGGCGACGGGGAGTTCGGCGGCGACCCGCTCCGCGGCGGCCGGGTCCCAGGACGCGTCCTCCATCGCCTGGACGAGGGCGCGGGCGCGCTCCTCGGTGTCGTCGGCGGCGGTCCGGGTGGCGGCGGACTCGTCCAGGCCGAGCGCCTCGCGCAGACCGGGCAGGGCGGAGGTGCCGCCCCAGATCTGCCGGGCGCGCAGGATGGCCAGGACGAGGTTGACGCGGGCGGGGCCTTCCGGCGCGCCGCCGAGGACGTGCAGACCGTCGCGGATCTGGGCGTCCTTGACCTCGCACAGCCAGCCGTCGACGTGCAGCAGGAAGTCGTCGAAGCCGTCGTCGTCGGGGCGGTCCTCCAGACCGAGGTCGTGGTCGAGCTTGGCCGCCTGGATCAGCGTCCAGATCTGCGCGCGGATGGCGGGCAGCTTGGCCGGGTCCATGGCGGAGATGGCGGCGTACTCGTCGAGGAGCTGCTCCAGGCGCGCGATGTCGCCGTAGGACTCCGCGCGGGCCATCGGCGGCACGAGGTGGTCGACGAGGGTGGCGTGCACCCTGCGCTTGGCCTGGGTGCCCTCGCCCGGGTCGTTGACCAGGAAGGGGTAGACCAGTGGGAGGTCGCCGAGCGCCGCGTCCGGGCCGCAGGCGGCGGACAGGCCGGCGTTCTTGCCGGGCAGCCACTCCAGGTTGCCGTGCTTGCCGAGGTGGACCATCGCGTCCGCGCCGAAGCCGCCGTCGTCCTGGGAGGCGGCGATCCAGCGGTAGGCCGCCAAGTAGTGGTGCGAGGGCGGCAGATCGGGGTCGTGGTAGATCGCGATCGGGTTCTCGCCGAAGCCGCGCGGCGGCTGGATGAGGATCAGCAGATTGCCTCGGCGCAGGGCGGCGAGGACGATGTCGCCCTCGGGGTTGCGGGAGCGGTCGAGGAACATCTCGCCGGGCGGCGAGCCCCAGTGCTCCTCCACCGACGCGCGCAGCTCCTGCGGCAGCGTGGCGTACCAGCGCTTGTAGTCGGCGGCCGGGATGCGGACGGGGTTGCGGGCGAGCTGCTCCTCGGTGAGCCATTCCTGGTCGTGGCCGCCGGCCTCGATGAGGGCGTAGATCAGCTCGTCGCCGTCGCCGGAGACCAGTCCGGGGACCTCTTCGGCGCCGAAGTCGTAGCCGTCCGCCTGCAGTCGGCGCAGCAGGGCGACGGCACTGGCCGGGGTGTCCAGGCCGACGGCGTTGCCGATGCGGGAGTGCTTGGTGGGGTACGCGGACAGCACCAGCGCGAGGCGCTTGTCGGCGGCCGGGATGTGGCGCAGGCGGGCGTGGCGCACGGCGATGCCGGCGACCCGGGCGGCCCGCTCGGGGTCGGCGACGTAGACGGGCAGTCCGTCCTCGTCGACCTCCTTGAAGGAGAACGGGACGGTGATCAGCCGGCCGTCGAACTCGGGGACGGCGATCTGCGAGGCGGCGTCGAGCGGGGACAGCCCCTCGTCGTTCTCCTCCCAGGCGGCGCGCGACCCGGTCAGGCACAGGGCCTGGAGGATCGGTACGTCCAGGGCGGCGAGCGCGCCGGCGTCCCAGGACTCGTCGTCGCCGCCGGCCGATGCCTCGGCGGGCTTGGTGCCGCCGGCGGCCAGGACGGTGGTGACGATGGCGTCGACCGGCCGCAGGGCGTCGATCAGTTCCGGTTCGGGCGCGCGCAGCGAGGCGACGAACAGCGGCAGCGGGCGGCCGCCCGCCTCCTCGATCCGGCCGCAGAGCGCGTCGACGAAGCCGGTGTTGCCGCTCATGTGGTGGGCGCGGTAGTAGAGCACCGCCACCAGCGGGCCCTCGATGTCCGTACGGGCGTCCGGGCGCTCCAGCTGTCCCCAGGTGGGGGCGGGCGCGGGCGGTTCGAAGCCGTGGCCGGTCAGCAGCACCGTGTCGGACAGGAAGCGGGCGAGCTGGTCGAGGTTGGCGGGGCCGCCGTGCGCGAGGTAGGCGTGCGACTCGGCCGCGATGCCGACCGGGACCGTGGACGCCTCCATCAGCTGGGCGTCGGGAGCCTGTTCACCGGTGAGGACGACGACCGGCCGCTCCTGGGCGAGCAGCAGGTCCAGGCCCTCCTGCCAGGCGCGGATGCCGCCGAGCAGGCGGACGACGACCAGGTCGGTGCCCTCCAGCAGCGCGGGCAGCTCGTCGAGGTCGAGGCGTGCGGGGTTGGCGAGGCGGTACGGCACGGGGCCTGCGGCGGCACGGGCGCTCAGCAGGTCGGTGTCGGACGTCGACAGCAGCAGGATCACAGGGATGCACCTCGCGAGATCTCACGGGTCACGCCCTGCGGCCCGGTGGTTGCGCGGAGGCGCGGGGGCCGCCCCCCGGAAGATTGCAGCATGCGGCGTCAGGCCTTCCTCGGGGTCCGCGCCCCGGGCGGTAGGAGGACGGCGGGAGTTCCTGGCTCACCCGTGGAACGGGTTCACAGTGGCGGGACCGCGCCGGATTCTCACCGGGCTTCCTCCCTTGGCGCCGTCGCTGGCGTCCGGCGGATCAGCCGACCCACCGACCTGCATAGTAAGGGCTCTGTGCCGGGCGGGGGAGAGCGCCTCCGGGCCCGCCCGCGCGGGCCCCGCCCCCGGCCCGCCTCCCCCGGTCCGCCCTTGCCCGACGTCGGTATGCTCGCCGCCATGCCGCCCTCCCCCTCGCTCCGGCCCACTGCGGCCGCACCGCCCCTCCGGGACCGCGGTGACGCCTGCCCGGGAGCGCTGCGGCTGCACTCCGCCGACGACGGCAGCCTGGCGCGAGTCCGGCTGCCCGCAGGCGACTTGACGGCCCGGCAGGCATCGGCGCTGGCCGACGCCGCGGAGCGCCTGGGCGACGGCCACCTCTCCCTCACCTCCCGCGGCAACGTGGAACTGCGCGGCCTCGCGGAGGACTGCGGCCGGGAGCTCGCGGAGCTGCTGCGCGACGCGGGCCTGCTGCCCTCCGAACGCCACGAACGCGTCCGCAACATCCTGGCCTCCCCGCTCGCGGGTCTGGACCGCCGCACCCCGCCTGACGTGCGGTTGTGGGCCCGTCAGCTGGACGGCCTGCTCTGCGCGAGCACGTCCGCGACGGCGCTCTCCGGCCGTTTCCTCTTCGTCCTGGACGACGGCAGGGGAGATGTGACGGCGCTCGGCGGTGATGTGAGGTTGGTCGCAGAACCGTGCGGGCAGGCGCGGGGGACTGTGGCGGAAGCCACCGCCGGGAGCAGTGCGCTGCTGTACGTCGGCGACGACCCGGCGGCCGTGCGGATCTGCGGGCCGGATGTCGCGCGCGCCGCGCTCGTCGCCGCCGAGGCGTTCCTCGGCGCCGCCGCGGCGAGCGGCAGCGGTGCCTGGCGGATACGTGAGCTGCCCGCCGCGCACGCCCTGACCGCGCGCGGCACGGCGGAAGCGATGCGGACCGCGGGCATTCCGGCCGCGTACGTCCCGGCGCCGGAACAGCCCCGCCCCGCTCCCGACCACACGAACGTCCCCGTCCCCGGCGTCGTCGAAGGGCCCGCGGAACCGGACGGCTCCCCCGGCCCCCACGCCCTGTCCGTCCTCGCCCCGCTGGGCCGGCTGACCGTCGACCGGTGGCGGCTGCTGGCCGCGGTGGCCGCCGAAGACGGAGCGGGCGTACTGCGGGTCACCCCATGGCGCGGTGTGATCGTCCCCGGGCTGCCGGCCGCCGCGTCCGCGCCCCGGCTGCGCGAGCTGGCGGACGCCGGGCTCCTCACCGACCCCGCCTCCCCCTGGCACCGGACGGGCGCCTGCACCGGCCGCCCCGGCTGCGCCAAGTCACTCCGCGACGTCCGCGCCGACGCCGCCGCCGTGATCGCCGATTCCCCCGCGGGCCCGCCGGGGCTCCCCGTCCACTGGTCCGGCTGCGCACGCCGCTGCGGCCATCCGCACGGCACCTGGGTCGACGTCCTGGCGACCGAGGACGGCTACGAGGTGTCCGTCGTGGGACCGGAGGGCCGGCGGCCCGTTCCCGGGAGCGCCGCCGACGACGACGCGCCTGCCGGCACGACCGCCCGGCTCCGGGACGTCGCCGCGGCCGTCTCCGGAGCCACCGCGCCCCCGCCGGCAGCTCCATGACCGCACGACCCACCGCAGCACCCGACCCCGCGGCTCCCCGCACAGCTCACCGCACAGCCGACCGCACGACCCATCAGATGACCCACCACCCCGAGGGCACAGTGTTCGACTACGAGAAGGACGGGGCGGCGATCTACCGCCAGTCCTTTGCCACCATTCGCGCCGAGGCGGACCTCGCGGGCCTGCCCGCCGACGTCAGCCAGGTCGCGGTCCGGATGATCCACGCCTGCGGCATGGTCGACCTCGTACGCGACCTGGCCTTCACCCCCGAGGTGGTGGCGAACGGCCGCGCCGCGCTGCGCGCCGGCGCCCCGATCCTGTGCGACGCCAACATGGTCGCCAGCGGCGTCACCCGCAAGCGGCTGCCGGCCGGCAACGACGTGCTGTGCACGCTCGCCGACCCGTCGGTGCCCGAACTCGCCGCCCGCATGGGCACCACCCGCAGCGCCGCCGCGATGGAACTGTGGCGGGAGCGGATGGACGGTGCCGTGGTGGCCGTCGGCAACGCGCCCACCGCGCTGTTCCGGCTGCTGGAGATGATCGAGGAGGGCGCGCCCCGCCCGGCCGCCGTCATCGGCATACCCGTCGGCTTCATCGGCGCGGCCGAGTCCAAGGACGCGCTGATCGCCCACCCGTCGAAGCTGGATCACATCGTGGTGCGCGGGCGGCGTGGCGGCAGCGCCATGGCCGCCGCCGCGATCAACGCCATGGCGAGCGAGGAAGAATGAGCGTGAGCGAGCAGCAGGCCAACGGCGGCCCGAGCGAGTCCCCGGGCCGTCTGTACGGCGTCGGGCTCGGCCCCGGCGATCCCTCGCTGATGACCGTACGGGCCGTGCGGGTGATCGCCGAGGCCGACGTCATCGCGTACCACAGCGCCCGGCACGGACGCTCCATCGCGCGTTCCATCGCCGCCGAGCACCTGCGCCCCGACCACATCGAGGAAGCGCTGGTCTACCCGGTCACCACCGAGTCGACCGACCACCCCGGCGGCTACCGGGGCGCGCTGGACGAGTTCTACGAGGAGGCTGCGGCCCGGCTCGCGGTACACCTCGACGCGGGGCGCACGGTCGCCGTCATCTCCGAGGGCGACCCGCT
The DNA here is from genome assembly GCF_045782725.1 of Streptomyces sp. Pv4-95. Lineage (NCBI taxonomy): Bacteria > Bacillati > Actinomycetota > Actinomycetes > Kitasatosporales > Streptomycetaceae > Streptomyces > Streptomyces sp. Pv4-95. The sequence continues at coordinate 4,294,057 of NZ_CP127172.1, read as the reverse complement.
CTTCTACGGCTCCTACCAGCACATGCACAAGCGGCTCGCGCACCGCTACCCCACCGAGGTCATCCCCGGTGTCACCTCCATGAGCGCCGCCGCGGCCCGCCTGGGCAAGCCGCTGGCCGAGGCCGACGAGGTGCTGACGATCCTCCCCGGCACCCTGCCGGAGGAGGAACTGACCGCCCGTCTGGCGTCCACCGACGCCGCGGTCGTGATGAAGCTGGGCCGCACCTTCCCCGCCGTTCGCCGGGCCATGGAGCGTTCGGGCCGGATGCCGGAGGCGCAGTACGTCGAGCGGGCCACGATGGCCGGGGAGCGTACCGACCGTCTCGCGGCCATCGACGCGGACTCGGTCCCCTACTTCGCCGTCGCCGTCGTCCCGAGCCGGATCGCCAACCCGGCTCCGGAAGCGGCGGACGCGGCTGATCCCGCCCCGGGCGAGGTCGTGGTCGTCGGCACCGGACCGGCGGGGCCGCTGTGGCTGACCCCGGAGTCGCGCGGCGCCCTGGCCGCGGCCGAGGACCTCGTCGGCTACACCACGTATCTCGACCGGGTGCCGGTCCGTCCCGGCCAGCGCCGGCACGGCTCCGACAACAAGGTCGAGTCCGAGCGCGCCGAACTCGCCCTGGACCTGGCACGGCGCGGCCGCCGGGTGGCCGTGGTCTCCGGCGGCGACCCCGGCATCTTCGCGATGGCCACCGCCGTCCTCGAAGTGGCCTCCCAGGACCCCTACCGGTCCGTTCCCGTGCGCGTCCTGCCCGGCGTCACCGCCGCCAACGCCGCCGCGGCCCGCGCGGGCGCCCCGCTCGGCCACGACTACGCGGTCATCTCCCTCTCCGACCGCCTCAAGCCCTGGGAGGTGATCGCCGAGCGGCTGCGCGCGGCGGTCGCCGCCGACCTGGTGCTGGCTCTCTACAACCCCGGCTCCCGCAGCCGTACCTGGCAGGTCGGCAAGATGCGCGAACTCCTGCTGGAGCACCGTGCCCCCGATACCCCGGTCGTCCTCGGCCGCGACATCGGCGGCCCCGAGGAGTCCGTCCGCACCGTCCGCCTCTGCGACCTCGACCCCACCCAGGTCGACATGCGCACCATCCTGCTGGTCGGCTCGTCCCAGACCCGGGCGGTCCGACGCGACGACGGCACGGAGGCCGTCTGGACACCGCGGCGGTATCCGGAGGCGTGAGCCGCCAGGGGGCGGTACGAGTGACTGCCCCCTGGCCTCCATAGGCCGTTCAGCAGGTCTCCCCTCGGCTTCGCGCGTCGGCTTCGGTCACCTGAGCCCCCTTCAGGACGAGGTCTGCCAGCCGGTGGACCACATCCGGCCGCGCGTTTCCGAGCGTGACCAGCACCCTTTCCCTGTCCATGCAGGGGCCGTCCAGCCCGAGGGACGGCAGGGTCAGACGCGCGGCGAACAGGGCTCTGCGCAGCTCCGTCAAGGCGTCCTCGGCCGATGTCCACGGGTCGCCGTCCCGGCGCTCGGGTGCGGGCGGCCCCAGTACGTCGATCAACCGGCGGGCCACCTCGTGCCGTAGCGGCTCGACGCTCACGTAGGCGCGGCCGTGGAGCGGTGGCGCCGCCTGCATCCGGACGAAGAAGCCCCGGGCGAGCAGTGCGAGATGTAAGTCCTCCGCCAGTTGGGCGCCCATTGCGAGCGCGCCCCGATCCCTTTCCATGGATGTCCTCCTCGTCGACGACACACGAGCCCGAACATCTCTAGAGACGTTCGGGATGTCCCCATGGAAGCCGACGACACCCCCACCGTCAATGCATCTCTAGAGATGTCACGATGGGCACGTTCATACGAACCCCGGCGAGCTGCCTCTAGGGTGTCCGGAGAGGAAGGAAGTGATCGCTCCATGGCTCAGGGCAACGTCCGGCAGCCCAAGTACCAGCGGATTGCGGAGGAGTTGAAGGCCGCCATCCGGACGGGCGCATACGGCCCCGGCGACCGGCTTCCGGGCGAGAACGACCTCATGGCCACCTACGAGGTGGCCCGCATGACCGTGCGTCAGGCCCTTGGCGTCCTGCAGAACGAGGGCTTGGCAGAGGCACGCAAGGGCGCCGGGGTCTACGTCCGGTCCTTCAGGCCCCTGCGCCGACGCGGACTTCCCCGGCTGGCCCGCGACCGATGGGGATCCGGCAAGTCCGTCTGGTCCGCCGACATCGAGGACCGTCCCCTCGACGTGGACCAGGTCGAGGTCACCGAAAGCCCGGCCGACGACCGTATCGCCGAAGCGCTGGAGCTGCCGTCGCGGGCGCCCGTCTGCGTCCGCAGCCGCCGCTACGTGCTCGAAGGCAAGCCGGTCCTCCTCTCGACGTCCTACCTGCCCGCCGACGTGGTCGCCGGATCCGCGATCACCGAGCGGGACACCGGCGCGGGCGGCACGTACGCACGGCTGGCCGAACTCGGCCACGAGCCGGTGCACTTCCGCGAGGAGGTCCGCTGCCGGATGCCGTCCGCCGACGAGGCGGACCGGCTGGCCCTGCCGATGGGCACCCCCGTGATCCTCATCTGCCGCACCGCGCTCACCGAGGACGGCCGTGCGGTGGAGTTCAACGAGATGACGCTGGACTCCGCCTCGTACGTCCTGGAGTACGCCTTCGACGCGTGAGGGCGCACGCCTACAGCTCGGCCACCCACTGCGCCGCCGCCTCCGGGGCCGCCGCCACCGGCACCCCCTCCGGCACCGGTGGACGTTCCACGATGACGACCGGGATGCCCGCCTCGCGGGCCGCGGTGAGTTTGGGGGCGGTGGCGGCGCCGCCGCTGTCCTTGGTCACCACCACGTCGATGCGGTGCCGCCGCAGCAGTTCGCGTTCGTCCTCCAGGGTGAAGGGTCCGCGGGCGAGGAGGGTTTCCATCCGGGGCGGGTACGGGGGCTCGGGGGCGTCCACGGAGCGCATGAGGAACCAGAGGTCCGTCAGGTGGGCGAAGAGGGCGAGGCCCATGCGGCCGGTGGTGAGGAAGACGCGGTGGCCCAGGGCGGGGAGGGCCGCGGCGGCCTCGTCCAGGGAGCCGACCCGGTGCCAGGTGTCACCCCGGGCCGGGACCCAGCCGGGCCGGCGGAGGGCCAGCAGGGGAACATGGGCGGTGGCGGCGGCCAGTGCCGCGTTGTGACTGATCGTGCCGGCGAAAGGATGGGTGGCGTCGATGAGCGCGTCCACCGCGTGCTCGCGCAGCCAGCGGGCGAGGCCCTCGGGGCCTCCGAACCCTCCGATGCGCACGTCCCCCGCCGGCAGCCTGGGAGCGGCGACCCGGCCCGCGAGGGATGTCGTGACCCGCGGCGCGGCCGGTTGCGCGGTCAGGTCGGCGGCCAGTCGGCGGGCCTCGGTCGTGCCGCCGAGGATCAGCACATGGCGGCGGCCCGGCGGGCGCGGGGCGTCGTCGTTCACGAGTGGCGGGTCCTTCCATGGCTGAAGCGCAACCGCAGGGTACGGGAGGCCGTAGCGCCCAGCTCGCGCACACCGGGCTGCGGCACGGCTGGACGACCGGTGCCTGTGCGACGGCGGCGAGCACGGCCGCGTACACCGCGCTGCTGACCGGGGACTTCCCCGACCCGGTGACGATCACCCTGCCGAAGGGGCAGACCCCGGCGTTCGCGCTGGCGGTGGAGGAGCTGGCGCCCGGCCGGACCGGCGCGATGGCGGGGGTGGTGAAGGACGCGGGCGACGATCCGGACGTGACGCACGGGGCGCTGATCCGAGCGGCGGTGCGCACGCTGCCGGCCGGTTCCGGCGTCGTCTTCCAGGCCGGGCCCGGGGTCGGGACCGTCACCCGGCCCGGACTGCCGCTGGACGTGGGGGAGCCCGCGATCAACCCCGTACCGCGGCAGTTGATCCGCGAGCATCTGACGGCGGTCGCCGCCCGCCACGGCGGCACGGCGGACGTCGAGGTGACGGTCTCCGTCGATCACGGCGAGGAGATCGCCCGCAGTACGTGGAATCCGCGGCTGGGCATTCTCGGCGGGCTGTCGATCCTGGGGACCACCGGCATCGTGGTCCCCTACTCCTGCTCCGCCTGGATCGACTCCATCCGGCGCGGCGTGGACGTGGCGCGGGCGGCGGGGCGGCGCCATGTCGCCGGCTGCACCGGCTCGACGTCGGAGAAGGTCGCCGTCGCCGTGCACAAGCTCCCCGACGACGCGCTGCTGGACATGGGGGACTTCGCCGGCGCGGTGCTCAAGTACATCCGCCGCCACCCCGTCGACCGCCTGACGATCTGCGGCGGCTTCGCCAAGCTCTCGAAGCTGGCGGCCGGGCACCTCGACCTGCACTCCGCACGGTCCCAGGTGGACAAGGGCTTCCTCGCCGAACTGGCCCGCCGCGGCGGCGCGGACGAGGCCCTGGCCACCGCCGTCGCCGAGGCGAACACCGGCCTCGCCGCGCTCCAGCTCTGCGCGGCGGCAGGCGTCCCGCTCGGCGATCTGGTGGCGGCCACGGCCCGTGACGAGTCCCTGACGGTGCTGCGCGGCGCCCCGGTCGCCGTCGACGTCATCTGCATCGACCGGGCCGGGCTGGTGGTGGGCCGGGCGGAGCCGCGGGGCCCGCGGCCCTAGGGCGGTCCGGCCCAGGGCGGATGGGCCCAGGAGGCCCCTAGGAGGCGTCCCCGGACGGCGCGTCGCACGGGGCGTGCGGGCGTTCGCGGTCCGTGGAGTACAGGTGGCTGTCGCGGAACTGTTCGGCGCCGAGGGTGCGGCCGACCATGATGACGGCGGTGCGGACGACACCGGCCGCCTTCACCTGGGCGGCGATGTCGGACAGGGTGCCGCGCAGGACCAGTTCGTCCGGGCGGGAGGCCATCGCGACGACGGCGGCCGGGCAGTCGGCGCCGTAGTGCGGAAGGAGTTCGTCGACGACCCGGTCGACGTACATGGCGGCGAGGTGCAGCACGAGCAGCGCGCCGCTGCGGCCGAGAGTGGCGAGGTCCTCGCCCTCGGGCATGGGGGTCGCGCGCTGCGCGACGCGGGTGAGGATCACCGTCTGGCCGACCGTGGGCACCGTCAGCTCACGCTTGAGAGCGGCGGCCGCGGCGGCGAACGCGGGGACGCCGGGCACCACGTCGTAGGGCACCCCGGCCGCGTCCAGGCGGCGCATCTGCTCGGCCACCGCGCTGAAGACGGACGGGTCGCCGGAGTGCAGCCGGGCGATGTCGTGGCCCTCTTCGTGCGCGCGGACCATCTCGGCGGTGATGGTGTCGAGGTCGAGCTGGGCGGTGTCGATCAGCCGCGCGTCCGGCGGGCACTCGGCGAGCAGCTCGCGCGGCACCAGGCTGCCGGCGTACAGGCAGACGCCGCAGCCGGCCAGGGTCCGGGCGCCGCGCACGGTGATCAGGTCGGCGGCCCCGGGGCCCGCACCGATGAAGTGGACGGTCATCGCTCTTGGTACTCCTGAGGGAGGGAGGGGGACTCGGGCTGCGGCGCCGGGGCGGCCGGTTTGACCGCCGCCCACTGGGTGACCGGCATCGCCTGCCGCCAGCCGGTGAATCCGCCGACCGGCACGGCGTGCGCGACCGCCAGCCGGACCAGGTCGCCGCCGTGCCTGCGGTACCAGTCGGCGAGCAGCGCCTCGGATTCCAGCGTCACCGTGTTGGCGACGAGCCGGCCGCCGGTCGGCAGCGCCTCCCAGCACGCGGCCAGCAGGCCGGGCGCGGTCAGGCCGCCGCCGATGAACACCGCGTCCGGCGTGGGCAGGCCGTCCAGCGCCGCGGGCGCGGGACCGTGCACGACGCGCAGCGCCGGTACGCCGAGGGTGCGGGCGTTGCGGCCGATCCGCTCGGCGCGCACCGGGTCGCGCTCTACGGTGACCGCACGGCACGCACGGTGGGTGCGCAGCCATTCGATCGCGATGGAGCCGGAGCCGCCGCCGATGTCCCACAGCAGTTCGCCGGGGGCGGGCGCCAGAGCGGCGAGGGTGGCGGCGCGGACGTGGCGCTTGGTGAGCTGCCCGTCGTGCTCGTAGGCGCTGTCGGGCAGGCCAGGCGCGGCCGACAGCCGCAGCGCGCCGGGCTCCCGGGCGCAGTCCAGGGCGATGACGTTCAGCGGGTCTGCGGGCGGGTGTGCCCAGTCGGCGGCGGTGCCGTCGGTCAGCCGCTCGCGGTCGCCGCCGAGCTGTTCGAGGACCCGCATCCGGGTGGGGCCGAAGCCGTGGGCGCCCAGCAGGGCCGCGACCTCGCCGGGGGTGTCGGCACCCGCGGACAGCACCAGCAGCCGGCGGCCGTCGTGCAGGGGGGCGAGCAGGTTCTCGGCGGGGCGGCCGACGAGCGTGACGACCTCGGTGTCCTCCACCGGCCAGCCGAGCCGGGCGCAGGCGTGGGAGACGGAGGACGGGTGCGGCAGCACCCGCAGCCGCCCGGCGGCCTCGGCGCCCAGGGTCTCGGTGAGCGTCCGGCCGATGCCGTAGAACATCGGGTCGCCGCTGGCCAGGACGCAGATCCGGCGGCCGGTGTGCGCGGCGAGGAGTCCGGGGACGGCGGGGCGCAGCGGCGAGGGCCACGGCACCCGTTCGCCCGCGCAGTCGCCGGGCAGCAGGGCGAGCTGGCGGGGGCCGCCGATGAGCACGTCGGCACGGAGCAGGGCCTGCTGGGAGGCGGCGGGCAGGCCGTCCCAGCCGTCGGCCCCGATGCCGACGACGCAGAGGGATGGTGCGGGGCTCACTGCCGAGTACCTCAGAGGTCGGGAGGGGACGGGGACCGAGTGCCGAACTTTACTGACCGGTCGGTGCGTGCCGTTGTGGGGGGGGAGCACACGAGGTGGCGGGAGAGCCCGGCACGCGGCCCCGGCGGGCGGGCGCGCGGCATCACTTCCGACGCAGGTCACCGGCCCGGGGACCGGCGTGCGCCGACCGGTGCCCGGGTCACACGCGCCGCACCGCCACCCCCGCCGCGGCCAGCGCGTCGACGGCTTCGTCCGGCGCGTCCGTGTCGGTGACCAGGACGTCGAGGGCGCTCGCGGCGGCGACGAAGGCCAGCGCCGTGCGCGACAGCTTGGCGGCGTCGGCGACCGCGATGACCCGGCGGGCGGAGGCGATGGCGGCGCGCTTGATCGCGGCGTCCGCCAGGTCGTAGGCGGTCACGCCGTCGCCGGGTGTCAGGCCGCAGCAGCCGATGACGGCGGTGTCGAAGCGCAGCGCGGCGAGCGACGCCTCGGCCAGCGGTCCGGTCACCGCGAGTTCGCCGGGGCGGGGCTCGCCGCCCGGCAGCAGCAGCTTGAGGGCGGGCGCGCCGACCAGGGCGTTGGCCGCGTGCAGGGAGAGCGGCATGACCGTCAGGGGCCGCTCCCGCAGCGCTTTGGCGACTTCCAGGCAGGTCGTACCGCTGTCGAGGACGACGGACTCACGGTCCGCGATCAGGCCGGCCACCTCGGCGGCGATCCGTTCCTTGACCGCCGTGCCCTCGCGTGCGCGCAGGCCGAACGGCGGCTCCTCGCCGCGCAGCACCAGGCTCCTCGCGCCGCCCCGGAAGCGCTCCAGCACGCCCTGTTCCGCCAGTTGCTCCAGATCGCGCCGGACGGTCATCTCCGAGGCGCCGGTGAGCGCGGCCAGTTCCGCGACGCTCAGCCGCTCGGACTCGCGCAGGGCCTGGGTGATCAGGGTGAGCCGGTCTGTACTCGACATCACCACATCGCACACCGATCATGTTCGTAAGTCAAGCTAGCGAACAGGGATTCTGTTCGCTAGCCTCCTTCCGGTGACTGCTCCCAGTGATCCGACCAGCGATCGGACCAGCGATCCGACGACCCGTCCGACCCCGGCCACTGCGGCGCTCTCCCCACCGGGCCCGCCGGGCCGGCGGCTGCGGACGGCCCGGCTCGCCACCTTCGGATTCTTCGCCCTCAACGGCTTCGTCATGGGCATGTGGATCGTGCACATCCCAGCCGTCGAGCAGCGGGCCGGCGTCAGCCACGCGGTGCTGGGCTGGCTGCTGCTCTTCCTCGGCGCCGGCGCCTTCGCGGGGATGCAGCTCTGCGGGCCGCTGACCGACCGCTACGGCAGCCACCGCGTCGTCCCGGCGGGCGGCGTGCTGTGCAGCGCCGCGCTCGTGCTGCCGGGGCCGGCGGAGGGCCCCTGGGCCCTGGCGGCGGCGCTGCTGGTGCTGGGCTTCGGCAACGGCTGTCTGGACGTCGGGATGAACACCCACGCCGTCCAGGTGGAGCGCGGATACGGACGGCCCGTCATGTCCGCCTTCCACGCGGTCTTCTCCGTCGGCGGCGTGCTCGCGGCGCTGGCCGGCGCCCGCTCCCTCGGCTGGGGCTGGAGCGCGCCCCTGACCCTGGGCTGCGTCGCGGCCTTCGGCGTGGCCGTCACGCTGCTCACCGCCGCCGGGCTGCTGCGGCCGGACACCGGAGCCGGCCGGGACGCCGCGGGGGAGACCGCCGCGCCGGCCACGGACGGCGCGCCCGCCCGCACCCGCGGCACACCCTCCCGGGTCTGGCTGCTCGCCCTGCTGGCAACGGCCCTGATGCTGTGTGAAGGCGTCGCCAACGACTGGAGCGTGCTGCATCTGCGGGACGTCCTGGGCGCCTCCGCCCCGACGGCCGCCCTTGCCTACGGCGCGTTCGCCACGGCGATGACCATCGGCAGGTTCGCCACCGACCGCGTGGTCCTCCGGTTCGGTCCGGTGCGCCTGGTCCGCTACGGCACGGCCCTGGCCGCCGTCGGTCTCACAGCCGCCGCCCTGACCCCCTCGGTGCCCCTCGCCCTCGCGGGCTGGACGCTCTTCGGCATCGGCCTGTCCGGCTGCGTCCCGCAGTTCTTCAGCGCCGCGGGCCATGTGGACCCCGAAGCCTCCGGTGCGCATGTGTCCCGGGTGGCCGGTCTGGGCTATCTCGGCATGCTCGCCGGGCCCGCCGTCATCGGGCCGATGACCCATGCCGTCCCGCTCAACATCACGTTCCTGCTGCCGGTGGCACTCTGCCTGCTGGCCGCCTGCGCCGCCGGGGTCCTGCGGGCCCGGTGAACGCCGCCTGCGGTCGCCGGGGGACGCCTCCGGGGCGCTGCCGGCGCCCGCCGCCGTGCCCCGGCAGCGCGGGGCGGTGGAGGGCGACGCCCCGGCCGCCGGACCACGGCCTTCCGTTTCCGCCTGTCCGCGCTTCCCCGCCCCCACCGCTCTGACCAGCGACGATAGGCCGTTTGACGGTAATGACAACGGTCACCGGTGCAGCCTTTGGATCTCCCGCCGAAGTGCGGTTTGCTTCGCAGGGACGACCCAGGAAGGAGCGCGCCATGACCGGACACGACCACGGGCACCACGGGGCCACGGCCCACGGGCACAGCCACGCGCACGCCGTCTCCCCGGACGCCGACCGGCGCTGGCTGCGCGCCGCCCTGGCCCTGATCACCGCCTACATGGCGGTCGAGGTCGTCATCGGTTTCGTGGCCCAGTCGCTGGCGCTGATCTCGGACGCCGCCCACATGCTCACCGACGCCGTCTCCATCGCACTGGCCCTGATCGCGATGCGGCTGGCCGCCCGGCCCGCGCGCGGCGGCTACACCTACGGCCTCAAGCGCGCCGAGATCCTCTCCGCGCAGGCCAACGGCATCACCTTGCTGCTGCTGTCGGTCTGGCTCGCGTACGAGGCGGTCCAGCGGCTGATCTCGCCGCCCGAGGTCACCGGCGGACTGGTCCTGGTCACCGCGCTCTCCGGCGTCGTGGTGAACCTCGTCTGCACCTGGTTCCTCTCCAGGGCGAACCGCTCCAGCCTGAACATCGAGGGCGCCTACCAGCACATCCTCACCGACCTGTTCGGCTTCGTCGCCACCGCGGTCGCCGGCCTGATCGTGCTGACCACCGGCTTCGAGCGGGCCGACGCGATCGCCACACTCGTGGTCGTCGCCCTGATGCTGAAGGCCGGTACGGGCCTGGTCCGCGAGTCCGGGCGGATCTTCATGGAGGCAGCGCCGGCCGGCGTCGACCCGGACGCGCTGGGCGACCACCTCGCCTCCACCGACCAGGTCGTCGAGGTGCACGATCTGCACATCTGGCAGATCACCTCCGGCCAGCCCGCGCTGTCCGCGCATGTGCTGGTGGAGCCGGGCGGCGACTGCCACAAGGTCCGCCGCACCCTGCAGGAAGTCCTCGACCTGGAGTACGGCATCACCCACGCCACCCTCCAGGTCGACCACGTCGGTGAGCAGGCGTCCGCCGACGAGGTCCTGACCCTGAGCAGCGGGCCCCGGCCGGAGCCACGGGCCGACCACTGCGAGGACACCCACGGCCCGGTCCACCGGCCCGGCGGGTACCGCGAGTAGGACGCGCCGCCGCGCCCGTACGGCCGCGCCCACCCGCGCAACCGCCCCGTAGCGCCCGTCCCCACCGCCGCCGTCCCCTCGCTCGGGTGAACCCGGCCCGCAGGCAGGGCGGAAGCCGCCGGTGCGGCGGGCTGCGGTGCTCGGATGACGGCATGAGAACCGCTGCCGTCTGCGCGCTGCTCTGCGCCGCCACGCTCCCCGGACCGTCCGCCGCCGCCCCCGCCCGCCAGGCACCGCCCGGCGGCCCCGTCTCGGTGACGGTGACCGACGGCACCGACCGCGCCGAGCCCGGGGACCGCCTCGGCTACCGCATCACCGTGCGCAACCTGGGCGACACCGGCCTGTCCGCGACACGTACCGAACAGCGGATGCCGGCCACCGCCGCCACGGTCTCCGCCGAGGGCGGCACGGTCGTACGGCGCGGCACCGGGGAGCAGCGGGCCGTCTGGCGGTCCGACCTGCCCGCCCACGCCGTCCGGGAGTTCACCGCCTCGGCGGTCCTCGGCGAGCGCCCCACGCCGGCCGCCACGGCAGCCCCCGGCACCCTTCGCGCCAACACCACCGTCTGCGTCTATCTGGGCGGCTCCGACGCCCCGAGCGCCTGCTCGGGCGACACCGACGACCTGCCGGCGACACGGGAGGAGGACGGGGACGACGGCTGGCTCTGGTGGACCCTGGCACTGGTGGTCTGCGGCCTGCTCGCCTCGGGCGTGCTCCGTGCGGTGCGCCGGCGCAGGGGTGGGCGCGGGGACGGCGGGCGCGGCGGGGACGCTGAGCCCGGGGACAGGGGGCGTGGCGGGGACAGCGGGCGCGGCCGGCGCGTGGCGGCCCGCCTCTGAGCCACGGCACGGCCACTCCCCGGGGGGCCGGCGGGGCGGCGCGCCACCCGGCCGCCCGCGCGGTCACCCATTGGCACCGGCCCCGCTCGCGGCCGGTGCCGGTTCGGATTTGCCTGTAAGGGCGACACGTTCGCCGTTCAGGAAGGACCGGGAGCCATGTCAGCGAGCGCCCCCGCACGCGCAGGCGGCCGGGCGGCGGAGGCGGAGCACGTACCGCACCCTCCCCGGCGGCCCGGCCGCGCGCTCGGCGGCGGCGTGCTCCTGCTGATCGCGACGCTGATGGTGCCGCTGAGCCTGGCCGCCGTGTGGGCCCGCACCGAACTCACCGACACCGACCGCTATGTGTCCGCCGTCGCGCCGCTCGCCGCGAACGCCGCGGTCCAGGACGCCATCGTCGACGACGTGACCGACGGCGTGATGGCGCACATCCGGCTCGACGGACTGCTCAAGGCCATTCCCCGGGCGGAGCGGCCCGCGCTGCGCCAGCGGTTCACCCGCGGCATCCGCGAGTTCGTCGACAAGCAGGTACGCCAGGTCGTCACCGGCCGCGCCTTCCCCACGGTGTGGAGCGGTGTGCACCGCAACGCCCACCAGGCCCTGGACGGCACCCTGACCGCCTCCGGCAACGCTCCGGTGACCCTCGACCTGACGCCGATCATCGAACGCGTCAAACACCAGGTGGCCGCCAACGGCCTGGGGATCGACGTCGCCCGGCGCGTCCCGCGTATGGGCACCGAGATCGTGCTGCTGCACTCCCCGGACGTGCCGCGGGCCCGCACCGCCTACCAGGCCGTACGCGTCGCCGCCCTGCTGATGCCGCCGGCCGCGGCCCTCTGCCTGCTGGCCGGGCTGCTGCTCGCGCGGCGCAGGCGGCGCGCCCTCATCTGCACCGGGCTGGGGTGCGCCGCGGCGACCGCGCTGCTGGCCGCAGCGCTCGCGCTGGTCCGCGCCCGCGCCGTGGACGCGCTGCCCGCGGTGGTCTCCCGGCCGGCGGCCGAAGCCTTCGCGGACGCCCTCACCGGCTCGCTGCGTACCGCGGTCTGGCTGCTCCTGGGTGCCGCCCTGCTGACCGCCGCGCTCGCCGCCGCCGGGCCGCCCGCCGTCCGCGCGCTCATGGCGACGGCCGCCCACCGGGACGGCGGGCGGCCGGAGCGCCGGGACCACGGGTGACAGGGGCTCAGATCGTCAGCACCGTCTTGCCCTGGGTCCGCCCCTTGCGCTGGGCGGCGATCGCCTCGGGTGCCTCCTCCAGAAGCACCTCGCGGCCCACCAGCACCGTCAGCCGGCCGGAGTCGACCTGCCCGGCGAGGATCTCCAGGAGCTGCGGCGAGGGCCGGTTGACGAAGTTGAAGCCGCGCAGATTGTGCTCGGTCAGATCGTCCGCGTCGGCCGAGCCGATGGTGGAGACGGCCGTTCCGCCGTCCCGGACGGTCCGGGTCATCGCGCTGAACTCCGCAGGACCGCTGGCCAGATCGATCAGCACGTCCACGCCGTCCGGGTGGGCGGCGAGGACCTGGTCGGCGACCGGGCCCACGGTGTGGTCGACGGTTTCGGCGGCCCCCAGATTCCGCATCAGCTCCGACTGGGCGGCGCGGGCGGTGGCGATGACCTCGGCGCCGCGGCCGGCCGCCAGCTGGGTGGTGAAGGTGCCCACCCCGCCGGTCGCGCCGACGATCAGCACCCTTCTGCCCTCGCTGACGCGGGTCTCCTCGACCAGGTTGTAGGCGGTCGTGCCGGCCGTCGGCACGGCCGCGGAGGTGGCGTAGGTGACGCTGCGGGCGGCCGGTGCGATCGCCGCCTCGTCGGCGAGGGCGAGTTCGGCGTACGAGCCGCCGCCCTGCTCCGTCCGCTGGAACTGGCCGAACACCGCGTCACCGACCGTGAAGCGCCGCACGCCGGTCCCGATCGCGAGCACTTCGCCCGCCCCGTCGGCTCCCATGACCAGCGGGAACGCGGCCGGCATGGCATCACCGAACATGCCTTCCGCGATCTTCCAGTCGATGGGGTTGACTCCGGCGGCGGACAGCCGGACCAGGACCTCCCCCGGCCCTGGCTCGGGCTGTGGCAGATCCATGAGCTGCGGCTGTTCACCGAATGCGCTGACTGCTACGGCTCTCATCTGGCGTTCCCTTCCACCCTTCCGACCGGAGGCCGGAGTGGATCGTAAGCACGCCGGTGCGGCCGGATCCCGCAGGACGAGAGGCGGTGCCCCGGAAGCAACTCGTACGGCCCCCCGTCCGGCCCGGTCCGGCCGCCGCCGAACGTATGTCCCGCGGCGGGCGGGCGACGGGCGACCGGACCGGTCGGGTGGGCCGCCTTCGTGGGAGCCGGAGCCCGGCCGGACGCGGACGCGGGCCCCGCCGTCCGCGTCCGGCGCCCTACACGGCTTGCAGGGCGAGCGTGGGCGAGAGCCGGGCGGCCCGGACGGCCGGGTAGAGACCGGCGACGGTGCCGATCGCCAGCGTCGCCCCGAAGCCGCCGGCCACCGCCCACAGCGGCACCACCCACGGCATGCCGCCCGCGGCCGCGAAGGCGTAGGTCGCGGCGGCGCCCAGGGCGATGCCGGCGATCCCGCCCAGGCCAGACAGCAGCAGCGACTCGGTCACGAACTGCAGCCGGATCTGGCCGCGGGTGGCGCCCATCGAGCGGCGAAGGCCGATCTCGTGACGGCGTTCCAACACCGAAATGATCATGGTGTTGGCGACCCCGACACCTCCGACGAGCAGCGCCACCCCGCCGAGCCCGAGCAGCAGACCGGTGAAGGTCCCCTCCGTCGCGGCCTTCGCCTGGAGCGCCGACGACGGGTCGCTCACCTGCACATTGCGCGGATTCTGCGGGTCGACGGAGTGCGGGACGAGGTCCCGCACACGGTGCACCGAGGCGTCGGTGGACCGTTCGTAGATCGCCGTGGGGTGGCCGTCGAAGCCGAGCAGTTCGCCCGCCGCCGTCCAGCCGACCAGGGCGGCCCGCTCGATCTCCGGCGCGAGCGGCAGCGGCCGCAGGATGCCGACGACGGTGAAGTACCGGCCGCCGACGGCCACCTGCTGCCCGGGGCGGCTGATGCCGAGCCGCTCGGCGGCGACATGGCCGAGCACCACGGACGGATAGCGGCCGTTGGCGTCGTTGAGCCAGGTGCCGGACGCCATCGCGCCGCGCAGTGTCCCCAGCAGCCCCACCCCGGCGGCCTTGACCGTGATGCCACCGGTCTCCTCCACGGGGATCTTCTCGCTGCGCCGTACCGACACCTCCAGATCGCCGGTGGCGCCGACCTGCCGGACCCCGTCGATCCGCCCCACCATCCCGGGCGCCTCCTTCGGCAGTTTCACCTCCTCGCCGAACATCCCCTGGCCCGGCGTGGCGACCAGCATGTTGGTGCCCAACGCGTCGAGTTTCTGCAGGAGTTGCGCCTTGCTGGACGCGGAGATGCCGACCACCGCGATCATCGTCGCGATACCGATGGCGATGCCGAGGGCGGAGAGCACCACCCGCACGGGGCGGGCGCGCAGCCCCGCCGACCCGACGTGCAGCACCTCGCGCGGGCCGAGGGAGGCCGGGGAGAGCATGCCGCGCCTCACCGCTCCGCGCTCCCGGGGGCCGCGGGCCCGCCGTCCGTCCCGGGGGCGGCCCGGGTGCCGTACGTCCGGCTCCCGTCGGCCATCGGCCCCTCGTCGGTGACCACGTGGCCGTCGCGGATCCGCACCTGCCGGGGCAGCTGCGCGGCGATGTCGCTGTCGTGGGTGATGACGGCGATGGTGGCGCCCTCCTTGTTCAGGTCGTGCAGCAGTGCCATGACCGCCGCGCCGGAGGCGGAGTCCAGCGCTCCGGTCGGTTCGTCGGCCAGCAGCAGGTCCGGTTCGCCGACCACCGCCCGGGCGATGGCCACCCGCTGCTTCTGACCGCCCGACAGCTCGTGCGGCCGGTGCGTCATACGGTCCGCGAGACCGACCCGGTCCAGCGCGTCGGCGGCCCGGCGGCGGCGCTCGGCGCGCGGCAGCCCGGAGTAGAGCAGCCCTTCGGCGACGTTGTCCTGTGCGCTGATGCCGGGCACCAGGTGGAAGGACTGGAAGACGAAGCCGATGTGCCGGGCGCGCAGTGCGGAGAGCCTGCGGTCGGTGAGCGAGGCGATGTCGTGGCCCGCGATGGTGACCTCGCCGGCCGTCGGGCGGTCCAGGGTGCCGATGATGTGCAGCAGGGTGGACTTGCCGGAGCCGGACGGGCCGACGATGGCCAGCAGTTCCGCGCGCGCGACCCGCAGGTCCACGCCGCGCAGCGCGGCGACCCCGCCCGGGTACTCCTTGGTGACCCCGGCCAGCTCGATGACGTGTCCCGGGGCACGGGCCGCGGGGTCCGCCGGACCGGCGGGAGCACTGAGGTCGGTGCGGGCGCTCATGCCTTCGGCACCCCGACCTTCGTGCCCGGCTTCAGGCCCCCGCCGGATATCTCCACCCGGCCCTGCCCGAACATGCCCAGCTTCACGCGGACGTCGCGCACCGTGCCGCCCTCGACGACCTGCACGCCGAAGCCGCCGCCGGGCAGCGCGAGAAGCGCGTTCACCGGCACGGTCAGCACGTCCTCGCGGACCTCGCCGACGATGTCGACCGTCACCGGCGCCTGGTCGAACGCGGTGACCTTGCCCGGATCCGTGAAGGCGATCCGCGCGGTGATCTTCGGGGTCTTGCCCGACGGGTCGCTGCCCTCCTCGGTGACGCTGCGGTCGACGGAGGCGACCTTGCCCTCGGCCGAGCCGCCGCCGGGCAGCTGCACCGTCACCTTCGTGCCGGGCTTAGCCAGGTCGGCCTGCGCGACATCGAGCTTGATCCGGACCTCCCGCGCGGAGCCGGTGGTGGTCAGCAGCGGACGGCCGGGCGAGACCTGGTCGCCGACCGCCGCCTCCTTGTTCTTGATCCGCACCGCGCCCGGCTGGAAGGAGATCTGGTCCGGCCCGGTGGTGCCGGTCTGCTTCAGCCCGTGCGCCTTCTGCCAGCGCTTGACCGCCTCCGTGGTGCCGGGGGTGAACTCCTCGTCCACGGCCAGCGCGTCGCCGTACCCGAGCGCCCGCAGGTTCTCCTTCAGCTGCCGGACGTCGGCGCCCTCGTCGCCCTGCTTCAAGGACCGGTACATCGGCTTCCCGCCGTACATCAGCCGGACGATGCGGCCGTCGGTCTCGTACAGCGCGCCGTCGCGTTCCACCGTGGAGCCGGTCGCGGGCAGCCAGGTCAGCGTGCCCGCCGCACCGCCGTTGACCTTGCGTTCCTTGGCGTAGCCGAGCGATCCGTCGACCTGGGTGCTGCTGCTGAGGTCCTGGCGCCGGACGGTGTCGGTGTCCGGCGGCAGGGCGTTCTTCGGCGTCTGCTGCCCGGCGTCCTGACGCCCGGTCACCGAACCGATCGCCGCGCCACCGCCGGCCAGGACGGCCGCGACCACCAGCGCGGAGACGAGATACTTCGTGCGGCCGCGCCGGGCGGCGCGCCGCCCCTCCTCAGCCGGCATTCCGGCCGCCACACGCCGCGTTGGCCTTCTCGAACTTCTCCTTCTCCGCGCCCTTCGGGATCGGCATCGCCTTTTGCATTTCGTCGCCGCCGAACTTCGGGTCGGGCATGTTGAAGCCGTTCTCCCGCATGCACCGGGCGAACTCCAGCGCCTTGTCCTTGTCCGCCTGGCTCGGCCCGTCCTGACCGGCGCCGGGACCGCTGTCCTTGCACTCCTTGAACGCCTTCTTCATCTTCTCCGGGTCGGTCTTGGAGCCGCCGACGACCATGCTGCGCGGGTCCTGCCCAGGCTTGGGCTCCTCGACCTTCACCCCGTGGTCGCGAAGGCACTGGCGGTGCCGGTACGCCGCGTCCGCCTCCTTGCCCTTGCCGTTGGCGTCCGAGCCGCCGCCGGTGCTCTCCTGCGCGCCGCCGCCGGAGCAGGCGGTGGCGAATATCGCCAGCCCCGCCGCCAACGATGCCGCCGCCACTGACGCCCTGCGCTGCCTCATGGATTTCCTCCGTGCCGAATGCGGTGGTGACCTGACGCGGCAGAGGCTGGCACCGGGCCGCCTTTCGTTTCTCTAACCGCTCTCCGACGCCCCCGGACAGGCGGCGCCACAGCGGTGAATTCCGCAGGTCCGGGCCGGTGCGGCGAAAGACGTTTACACCGCCGAAAGGTGCCCCTCGGGTAGACATGACGCCATGCGCGTTCTGGTGGTGGAGGACGAGGAATTCCTCGCGGAGATGATTGCCGAGGGGCTGCGCCGCGACGCGATCGCGGCCGATGTCGCCCACGACGGCCGGGAGGCATTGGCCAAACTGCGCTTCGGGGCGTACGACGTCCTCGTCCTGGACCGCGATCTGCCGGGACTGCACGGCGACGAGGTGTGCCGCGAGGTCGTCGGCCGGCGGCTGCTGACGCGGGTGCTGATGCTCACCGCGTCCGGCACGGTGCGCGACCGCGTGGACGGTCTGGGGCTGGGCGCCGACGACTATCTGACCAAGCCGTTCGCGTACGAGGAACTGCTGGCGCGGGTCCTGGCCCTGGGCCGGCGCGCCCGCCCGGCCCTGCCGCCGGTCCTGGAGCGGGCGGGCGTCACCGTCGACACCGCCCGCCGCCTCGCCGTCCGCGACGGGCGCCCGCTCGCCCTGTCCCGCAAGGAGTTCGGGGTGCTGGAGGTGCTGCTGCGCGCCGAGGGCGCGGTGGTCAGCGGTGACGACCTGATCGAGGAGGTCTGGGAGGAGCACACCAGCTACCGCACCAACGCGGTCCGCGTCACCCTCAGCAAGCTCCGCGCCAAGCTCGGCGAACCAGCGGTGATCGAGACCGTGCCGGGCGCCGGCTACCGGATGACCGGCGGCGCGCCGGCGGACGCGGGCCCGCCGCCGGACCGGGGCCGGCAGCGGACCGACGCGGTCGGGCCCGCGGGCGACGGCGCATGAGCACTTCCGCCACGGACCGCCCGATACCGCGCCCCCCGTCGTCGCTCGGCCGCCGCTGGCTCCCCGGCAGCGAACGCGTCCGGCTCACCACCCTCTACGGCGGACTGCTGGTGCTGGCCGGGGCCATGCTCATCGGCCTGGTCTACGTCCTGGTACGGAGCGGCCTGTACTCGTCTCTGAGCACGGCTGTCACCACCGCCACTCCCCGCGGGCCCGGCCCCCTCGCCCCGAGCGGCGCCGCCACCGGCACGCCCGTCCCCGGCCCGACCATGGCGCCCGCCTCACCGCTTCCCGGTTACACCCCGGCGTTGCGCGACGGCGGGCTCTACAGCGTCACCAAGAACATCACCGACGCCGCCGAACAGGCCGCGCTCAGCCGCCTGCTGACCACCTCGCTGATCGCCCTGCTGGTCTTCGCCGTCCTCTCGGTGGCACTGGCCTGGTGGATGGCCGGTCGGGTGCTGCGCCCGGTCTCCGTGATCACCCGTACCGCCCGCCGGCTCTCGGCCGCCAACCTGCACGAGCGCATCGCGCTGGACGCGCCGCCGGGCGAACTCAAGCACCTCGCCGACACCTTCGACGGCATGCTCGACCGCATCGAGCAGCTGGTCTCCGCGCAGCAGCGGTTCGCCGCCAACGCCGCGCACGAGCTGCGCACTCCCCTGGCCGTGCAGCGCGCCGCGGCCGAGATCGGGCTGGCCGACCCGGACCCGGACAACGTCCGGCGCATCCGCGGCAAGCTGATCGAGGTCGCCGAGAACAGCGAGCACCTGATCGAGGGTCTGCTGCTGCTCTCCGTCTCCGACCAGGGTCTGCAGCGCAGGGAGGCGGTCGCGTTCGGTGACCTCGCCGAGAGCGTCGCCGCCGAGTACGCCGACGACGCCTGGCGACGCGGGCTGACCATCGCCACCGACATCCATCCGCTGACCGTGGACGGCGACCCCGTGCTGCTCACGCACCTCGTGCGGAACCTGGTCGGCAACGCCGTACGCCACAACCGCCCCGACGGCCGGGTCACGCTATGCGTCGACGACCGGACGCTGGAGGTCAGCAACACCGGGCCGCGGATCCCCGAAGAGGCCGTCCCGTACCTCTTCGAGCCGTTCCGCCGCCTGGAGGCGCGCCGGCACGCCCCGGGAGAGGGCGCGGGCCTCGGCCTGTCGATCGTGGCGTCCCTCGCCCGCGCGCACGCCGCCTCCGCCACCGCGCACCCCAACCCGGGCGGCGGTCTGACGGTCCGGGTCGCCTTCCCCGCCCGGCTGCCCTCCTGACGGACCGGTCTCCCCGGCTGCGGCGAGCTGTGTGCCCTTCCTCCTCAGCCCGTTCCTTCCTCCTCGTAGCGGTGGCCGCCCCAAGGAGCGGTGCACACCTCCCGGAGCAGTAGAAACCTCATCTATACATTGCGTGTGTACTACGTGTGTATAGTTCCCTCGGTCCGGCCGTTCGAGGTGCGCCGCGCCAGGTCACGGCTGGTCGCCGCGGGGCTGCGCCCTGCCCTCGGCGCCGGCCGCCACAGGGTCAGCGCGCCGACCGCCCGCACTCCCGCGCGCCACGTCCGCATCCGCGTCGACGTCCGCGCGCCCTGCCAGGTCCGAGGAGACCCGTATGCCGAAGAAGAAGTCCGCGCCCCGCCGCCCCGCCATATCCGGGCTGCTGGCGGCCACCTCGTTGGTCCTGGCCCTCAGCGGCTGCGCCGCCTACGACGTCACCGCACCGGCCGACGCCCGCGCCGAGGCGTCGGCCGGGCAGGGGAAGACGAAGGACACACGGCTCGCCGCAGCCGGGAAGACGGTGGACGAGGGCGGGAAGAGCGGCGCTCAGGGGAACGGGAAGCGGGAGGACCGGCAGGACACCGCCAGGTCCGACATCGACTGCCGCAAGGCCAAGTGTGTCGCGCTCACCTTCGACGCCGGCCCCAGCGAGCACACCCCCCGGCTGCTGGACATCCTCAAGAAGGAGAAGGTGCACGCGACGTTCTTCATGCTCGGTAAGAACCATGTCGCCGACCGCCCCGCCGACGTGCGCCGGATCGACGCCGAGGGCCATGAACTGGCCAACCACACCTGGTCGCACCAGGTCCTCACCGACCTCGCGCCCGAAGAGGCCCGCAAGGAGCTGTCGCGCACCCAGGACGCGGTCGAGTCGATCACCGGCAAGAAGCCCCGGCTGATGCGCCCGCCGCAGGGCAGGACCGACGAGGAGGTCTCCCGCATCAGCCGCGAACTCGGCCTCGCGCAGGTCCTGTGGAGCGTGACCGCGAAGGACTACCAGACCGACGACTCCGCCCTGATCACCGAGCGGGTGCTCGAACAGACCGAGCGCGACGGCATCATCCTGCTGCACGACATCTACCGGGGCACCGTGCCCGCCGTCCCGGGCATCCTCGCGAAACTCAAGCAGCGCGGCTACACGATCGTGACGGTCTCCCAGCTGCTCTCACCGGCCGAGCCGGAGCCCGGAATGGTCTACCGCCCCTGAGAGCCGCGAGTACGCGGCGCCTCAACCGCCCTTTTCCGTGGCGGGCTCGACCTGCCCGACGCGCCGGGCGCCGCCGAACCGCTGCCACCAGTGGCGGCGCCGCAGGTGGACGGCACGGCCCAGCCGGCGCCCCAGCAGCAGATAACCGATCAGCGCGCCGGTGCAGTTGAGGATCACATCGTCGATGTCGAAGGCCCGCCCGGTGATCAGCGCTCCCTGCACCAGCTCCACCAGCAGCATCACCACCGCCGTGGCGACGCCGACCCGGAGCGTGCCACGGGCACCCGGCGCCAGCACCGGCAGGAGCACCCCGAACGGCACACCGAGCACGATGTTGCCGCCGAGCTGCTTGACCGTGTCGGCCAGGTGCGGCTGCCCGAGGTAGTCGCGGATCGAGTCCCCCGGGCGGAGGTTGGGGTGGGTCAGCGGCACCGAGGCCGCCGACGGCGTCAGGGTGAGCCGGGCCAGGACCACCGCGAAGGCCACCATCGCGGCGAAGGCCGCCACCAGCAGCAGAACGCGGACGGCCACAGGGGCCCGGCCGTCACGGAGCTGCCGGATATTGCCGTCCTGCTGGGTACGCGTCATCAGACCTCTCCCAGGGTGCGTCACGTGCCGGGCGTCCGGCCGGACAGGCCCGCATCCGCCACGCCACCTGCGGCGCAGCTCCGCGTTCCTGCCGCCCTGTGCGGGTACTGCTTTCTCCGTACCGGCCGGGAGGTTCGGTTACCCCGGGTAGGCCGAACCATGCGGCGGACGGACGGAGAGGGGGCGCCGGACCACCGGCACCCCCTCCCGCCTCACTCCTGCGACGCCCCGCTGCGCCTCATCCCCGCGGTTCCGCCTCCACCCGCCTGCGGTCGGAGGGCGACGGCGACGCTGCCGGCGCCTCGGGCCCCGCCGCTCCGTTCACCGGAGCCTGGCCCGGCTTGCGCTCCGTACCGGCCGGCTCGGTGTCCTGCGGGAACGTCAACTGCCTGCTCTGCCACTCCAGGGCCGGGACGACCTCACGCCGCCACGTCGCGAACTGGTGGCTGCCGCGCGGCAGGATGATCGAGTCGACCGTCATCGGCGCCTTCGCGGCACGCAGGAACTTCATGGTGTCCGGGTAACCCGGCTCGCCCTTGCGGCTGCTGGCCACCAGCGCGGAGACCTGCGGCGCGGGCAGATTCGCGAGCCGCCACAGCAGATCGTGCTCCCGCTCCCGCTGCGCGCCCGCCGCGCCGGTGCCGAAGAGGCTGCCCGTGGTGAGGTCGTCCTTGATGGCGTAGTCACCGGAGAGCGAGACGGCCGAGGTGTAGATCTTCGGGTTGCGCATCGCCAGCTGGAGCGAGCAGGTGCCACCGGACGAGTACCCGAACGCGCCCCAGGCACTGGGGTCCCGGCCGACCCGGTACGCCGACTTCATCGCCTCCGGCAGGTCCTGCGTGAAGAACGTCTCGGCCTGCGGCCCGCCCGGCACATCGACGCACTCGGTGTCGCGCGGAGGCGCGATCGTGGGGCGCACCATCACGATCACGGTCGGCTGCATCCTGCCCTGCTCGATCAGCCGCCCCGCGTTCTGCGGCACCTGGAGGTGCTGCGCGAGGTTCATGATGCCGCCGGGGTAGCCGCTGATGACGACCATGACGGGGAATCGCTGCCGGCGGAACTGCTGCTGGAAGTACTGCGGCGGGAGATAGACGAACCCGGGGTTGATGGCCCGCGAGCGCCGCCCCATGATGCGTACGGACTCGACCTTGCCGACCTTGTCCGCCGGCCCCTTGGGCAGCCCGGTCACCTGATCGAGGCCCTGCGGACCGGCCGGTTGGACCAGCCCGCCCTTGAGGCTCCCGACGGAGGCGTACTGTCCGCCACCGGCGTTCACCGACACCGGGGCCTTCTCGTTGTTGCCCAGCAGCTCGTCCCAGCTGCCGTAGAACTGGAAGCTGGAATTCACCGCCAGTGCGAGCGCAGACACGATCGACAGCTGCGTGACCACGATGGCACCGAGCCTGCCCAGGACGGGCCGCACCCCGCGCCGCGACAGCCGGGGCCAGAGCCACACCGTGGCGGCCACACAGGCCAGGGCCAGCACGACCACCGTGTATTCGAGCGACTGACTGGTCAGCCCCATGCGCCTACATCTCCCGTCACCCTCGAAAGGGTTCTTGCCTTTTCCGGCCGCCTAGAGGCACAACGGGCGGCTCAGGACAATGGTCACCGGAGAAGACGGGCCCACCTGCGCATCGGATACCTGAACGACCTACTTCTTACCCAGCTCTTGCCTCCTCGTTTCCGTGGCGTGATGTGCCGGACCGGGCCCTACGCGGGGCGGCTCCCCGGCGGCCCGGCGCCCCTCCCCCGGTACAGGGGCGCCGGGCTCGCGCGGGGCGGACGGGTGGGGTCAGACCCCGATGTTCCGCCCGTCCGTGCGCCATACGCTCACCACGGACGGGCGCACCAGCGTGCCCGGCCCGTCGGGCCACGTCGACGCCGGCTTCTCCACGCTCGCGCCGTCCAGCTCGCCCGGGTGCTGCACCGCGACCAGCACCCTGCGGTCCTGCACGATCGGGCCGCAGGTCTCGGCCCCCGTCGGCACGGTCAGGAACTGCCGCACCTGGCCCCGCCGTTCCCCCGCCGTCGCCACACCGAACAGTCCGTCATGGCTGCCCAGCGCGTTGCCGTCGGTCGAGATCCACAGGTTCCCGTACGCGTCGAAGGTCAGGTTGTCCGGGCAGGAGATCGGGCTGACCTGGTCCTTGGGGAACCCGCCGAAGTACGTGGCCGGGTCCTCCGGGTCACCGCACACCAGGAAGAGCCGCCAGTGGAAGCGGCCCGCGGACGGATCGTCCCGGTGCTCGGTCAGCTCCAGGATCTGCCCGTGCTTGTTGCCGTTGCGCGGGTTCACCTCGTCCGCGCCGGCCTTGCCCGGCTTGCCCCGGTCGCTGTTGTTCGTCAGCGCGACATAGACCCGCCCGGTGCGCGGGCTGGGCTCGACGTCCTCGGGGCGGTCCATCTTCGTGGCGCCCACCTTGTCGGCGGCGAGCCGGGTGAAGACATAGACCTCCTCGGCCGTCATACCCGGTACGTACGACGTGTCGCCGCTCGCCAGCGGGATCCATTCGCCCGACCCGTCGAACTCGCCGTCCTTCGGGAGCTTCCCGGAGCCGTCGATCTCCTGCGCGGCGCTGTCCCCGGTGAACTTGGCCGCGTACAGCGTCCCCTCGTCCAGGAGTGTGCGGTTGTGCTCCCGCGCGGCCCGCCCGCCGCCGCGCTTCATACGCTTGGCGGAGACGAACTTGTAGAAGTAGTCGAACTTCTCGTCGTCGCCCATGTAGAGGACGGGGCGGCCGTCCGCCGTCAGCCGAGGCTCGGCGGCCTCGTGCTTGAACCGTCCGAGCGCCGTCAGCTTGCGCGGGGTCGAGTCCGGGTCGAACGGGTCGATCTCCACCACCCAGCCGAAGCGGTGCACCTCGTTCGGCTCGCGGGCCACGTCGAACCGCTTGTCGAAGCGCTCCCACTTGCGCTGGCTGGCGGCGCCGGTGACCCCGTACCGCTTGAGCCGGGCGGCGGCCACCGGGTCGGTGACGGAGCCTCCGTTGGCGAAGTACTGGTTGAAGTTCTCCTCGCCGGAGAGCACCGTGCCCCAGGGCGTGATGCCGCCGCCGCAGTTGTTGAGCGTGCCGAGGATGCGGGTGCCCTCGGGGTCCGCGGACGTCCTCAGCAGATCGCTGCCCGCGGCCGGCCCGGTGACCTCGAACGGTGTGCTGCCGGTGATCCGCCGGTTGAGGTGGTGGCGGGTCACGGCCGTCAGCTTGCCGGTGCGCCGCTCCTCCTGCGCGACGAGCACGGACAAGCCATGGGCCGCCCAGCCGATCTCCGCCTGCTCACGGGTCGGGGCCTCCGGGTCGTACCCGGCGAACATCAACTGCTCGTCGGTGTACTCATGGTTGATCACCAGCAGCTGCCGGTTCCGCTCGCCCGGCAGGTCGAGTACGGCCATGTAGTCGTTGTTGTAGCCGAACTGCCCGGACTGCGCCGCGGCCGACTGCCGGTCGGGGTGGAAGGCCGGCGCACCCCGCAGGATCGGGTCGCCCCAGCGAATGACGACATTCTGCGTATGCCCCTCGGACACCACCACCGCGTCGGCGGTGTTCGGGGCGACGATCGCGAACCGCAGCCCCCGCGCCGCCTTGCCGGTCTTCCCGCCGGGGGTGCCCCGGCCCGCGAGCGGGTCGCCGTCGGCCTGCGCCGCGACCGCCTCCTGCGCGCCCGCGCCGAGCGGCAGCACGCCGCCGGCCGCCCCCACGACCGTCACCACGGCGGCCGCCCGCACCACCGAACGCCGTGACAGCGCACCGCTGATGACATCACCGACATAGTCGTTGTCGCTCACATTGGGCGTTTCGTGAAAACAGGCGTCGCCACAGCGGTACCGGCAGGTCATGGCCGAACGCCCGCCGGGATGCGAGCCGATCAGCGGCAGGAACGTGCGCACGCTCTCCCCCTTTGTATGAATTCGTGGACGAACCGCCCGCGCCCTCCGCCGGCCGCGGCCCGCGCCCGTGAGGGCCCGAGGCATCGGAGGGCATCGAACGGCGTCGAACGATTCGCCGTGACGCTAAGGGCGCCGCCCCGCCGGACGGCGTCGCAAACATGAACGCGCGGTGAATCCGGGGCCACCACGAGTCATCCGGGCGCCGGGAGACGCGCCGGAGACGTGCCAGGAGGACAGAGCGCCCCCTACGGACGGTCAGACGGCGGGCG
This sequence comes from Streptomyces sp. Pv4-95, assembly GCF_045782725.1. NCBI lineage: Bacteria > Bacillati > Actinomycetota > Actinomycetes > Kitasatosporales > Streptomycetaceae > Streptomyces > Streptomyces sp. Pv4-95. The sequence continues at coordinate 4,268,838 of NZ_CP127172.1, read as the reverse complement.
GGGAACGGGTGTACCGATACCGCGGGGTGTGCGTCGGTCGCGTCGGCCGGCAGGGCCGGCGCGCTACGGGGAGTCAGCGACTCGTGCGAGGCGCGCACCGCTTCCCGGGTGACGAATTGGCGACGAGTTGGCGTCACCTCGCTCAACCCGTGCGCCCCGCTTGCGAGCTCCGCGCGCGCCCCTCCGCCGGACGCCGAGGAGCGGCCGCCGCACGCCGATCCGCCGTCCACCGTTGCGGCCCGTCCCTGGTCAGACGCCCGACGTGGAGACACACCGACCGCGCGCCGCGCCGCGTCGGATGCCGCCGACCCCCCGCGCCTTCGCAACGCACGCCCCCTGGCCGAAACCAGATCGTGCCCAGCCACCCCCGGATGGCCCACCACACAAGGCGCGGGGTCCCACGATGAGGCCGGTGCAGGCCGCTACCCTTACGTATCCGTCCTGGTCAGGGACATGTCTGTGCTTCACGGACATTCGCCGCACCCACCACACGCAAGAGAGGTCCGCCGATGGGCATTCGGAGTCTGCTGCGCAACGCTTTCGGTCGCTCCAAGGCGACCCGTGAAGAAACCGGCGCGGCACCGAGCGGCGCCGATACGCCGGAATCGGCAACGATTCCGGAGGCCCGCGAGGAGTCCAATCCGGCATCCGCCACCGCCGCCCCGGAAGCGGAGGTGCCGGCCGCCCGCACGGCCCCCACCGAGGTCTCCACACCGGAGCCGGCCCCGACGACGGCCTCGCTGCCGGCCCAGGGGAGCCCGGTGGAGGACCGACCGGAGGCTCCGGCGCGCGAGGAGTCGGCCGTACGGTCCGAGTCCGACGCCGAGTCCGCCCGGCCCTCGGCCGCGGAGTCCGCGAAGCGCGACGAGCCGGCCGAGGCGGCACCGGAGGCGGCGGAGGCGAAGGCCACCGAGGTCACCGGGGAGCCGTCAGCCGACGCCGCCACCCCCGCGACGGACAGCCCCGACACCATTTCCGACCTGGTGAGCCAGGCGTTCGACAAGCCGGTCGCGAGCCCCGCCCCGGCAGCCGAGCCGGCTGAAGAGCCCGCGCAGGCCGCGAAGCCCGCGGAATCCGCGAAGCCCACGACCGGTAAGGCAGCGGGCAAGCCCGCGAAGGCCGAGCCGAAGCCGAAGGCCGAGCCGAAGCCCGCCGCGAAGGCCGCGCCCGAGGAGAAGCCTGCCGCTGAGCCGAAGGCCACCGCCAAGCCGAAGGCCGCCGCGAAGCCGGAGCCCGAGGCCGAGGTGAAGCCCGAGCCCGCCGCGGTTGCCGCGGACACGGCGACCGCCTTCCCGGCGCTCTCCCTCAGCAAGGTCGAGGCCACCGCCCCCGGCCTGGTCAGCCTCTACAAGTCCGCGTCCAGCACCCTGGAGAAGCACGGCCTCGCCACCCAGCGTGCCGCCGTCTACCTGGTCCTCGACCGCTCCGGCTCGATGCGGAACTACTACAAGGACGGCACCGTCCAGAACCTCGCCGAGCAGGCCCTCGGCCTCTCCGCCAATCTCGACGACGACGGCACCGTCCCGGTCGTCTTCTTCTCCACCGACATCGACGGCTCCGCCGAGCTGGACCTCGCCAACTACGAGGGCCGGATCGAGGAGTTGCACGCCGGTCTGGGCCACATGGGCCGTACCAACTACCACTGGGCGATCAACGCCGTGGTCGAGCACTACAAGAAGTCCGGCAGCACCGCCCCCGCCTTCGTCATCTTCCAGACGGACGGCGCGCCGACCTCCAAGCCTGCCGCGGAGAAGGCACTGTGCGACGCGGCCGGGCTGCCGATCTTCTGGCAGTTCATCGGCTTCGGCGACCCGGACGCGAAGGGCTTCGACTTCCTTCGCAAGCTCGACGACCTGGCCGTACCGGACAAGCGGGTCGTCGACAACGCCGGCTTCTTCCACGCCGGCCGCGACCCCCGCAGCCTCTCCGCCGACGAGCTCTACCAGCAGCTGATGGTCGAGTTCCCCGAGTGGCTCACCGAGGCCCGCGCCGCCGGTGTGGTCAAGGACAACTGACCGCACTCGCCACCGCATTCACGTCCACCGGCCGCGGCCGGGTCCCACCGGGCCCGCCGCGGCCGGCGCGTTTGCGCATGCCGGCTTTTGCCCGCCAACTCCCCTTCACTTACTGCATTCCTCCCGCCGGACGGCCCCGAGGAATGTGTGCCCGGATGCACCGGATGCGCCCGGCGAGCGAATAGCCGCATTCAAATGGCCTGCCCCGACCCGGAATTGCGCGGATAAATACCCGCAGAACCGACCTCCCCATTACCGGACTCCCCTCTCCCAAGGGCCGAAGAGAAACCCGCGGCTATGGTGGGCGTCCGACTCCGGCCGCTTTCCCGGGGCGCACCACACATGGGGGAGAAAGATGAGCACGCCGCAGCAGCCGCAATACGGCAACGGTTACGGTGCGAATCCGGGGTACGGCGCGCCCCAGCCCGGCCCGCCGCCCGGCTATCCGCAGCAGCCGCCTCAGCCGGGCCCCCAGCGCCCCGGGGCGTACGGGCAGCCGGCCTACGGCGCGCCGCCGCCCCCTCAGTTCGGCGCACCCCAGCAAGCGCCGTACGGCTACGGCGGCCCCGGCGGCATGCCACCGATTCCGCCGAAGAGCGGCACCGCCAAGGTCTGGGGCATCCTCGGCGCGATAGCCGGCGTCCTCGTGATCGGCACCCTGGTGTCCCTCGGCGTCTTCCGGGGCGGCACGAGCGGCGGGACCGGCACGAGCGCAGGACCGAAGTACAAGATCACGGTGCCGCGGACACTCGTCGGCGGGGAGTACAAGCTGTCCAAGGACATCTCCCAGCAGGCCGGGAGTTCGGTGCCGACGGACGGCAGCAATTCACACGGCATGAAAACCGCCGGCGGCCAGTACACCAGTGGCACGAAATCCATGGTGATGCTCGGGATCTACGGCACCATCGACGATCCCGACCTGGCGGTCGACCACACCCTCCAGGGCATGACCGAGGACGGCAAGACCGAAGTCGCCGTCGAGGAGAAGGAGTTCACTCCCAGCGGCGGCGGAAAGCCGCTGACCTGCGGTGTGGATGTGCGGCAGGAGATGGGCCAGAAGATCACCCTGGCATTCTGCGTATGGGCCGACAGCAGCACCAGCGGCAATGTCGCCGAGACCGATGCGGCGGAATTGTCGAAGGACCCGGCGTCGGTCGATCTGCAGGCCCTCGCCGACAAGGCGGGCAAGATCCGCACCGAGGTCACGGCCCCGCTGGGCTGACCTCCCCGGCCCGCCCCGTCCCCGTGCGAGCTGGCGCCGAGCTCCCTAGGCTGAGTGGGTGAAATATCCCTGTTGCCCGTTTGCGCTCGGGCGATCGTGGGGGCCGTACCGGCGCGGGCGGCCGTACCACCGCGCCGGGCCGACGACCGGCGGAGGCGGGTCTTGATGAGCGGAGCGGACCGAACGGGAAGCGCCCGGGCAGCCGGCACCACACCCAGCTGGGCCGCGGAGCGGGAACCGGATCCGCGGCGCTGGTGGGGGCTCGTGGTGATCGCGCTCGCCCAGCTGATGGTGGTGCTGGACGCCACGATCGTGAACATCGCCCTGCCGTCCGCCCAGCGCGACCTGGGGATGTCGGACGCCAACCGGCAGTGGATGATCACCGCCTACACGCTCGCCTTCGGCGGACTGCTGCTGCTCGGCGGCCGGATCGCCGACCTGGTGGGGCGCAAGAAGACCTTCATGCTCGGCCTGGTCGGCTTCGCCATCGCCTCCGCCCTGGGCGGCGCGGCATCCGGTTCCGCGATGCTGTTCGGGGCCCGGGCCCTCCAGGGCGCCTTCGGGGCACTGCTGGCGCCGTCCGCCCTGTCCTTGCTGACCACGACCTTCACCCTCGGCAAGGAGCGCAGCAAGGCTTTCGGGATCTACGGCGCCATCGCGGGTGGCGGCGCGGCGATCGGGCTGATCGCCGGCGGCCTGCTGACGGAGTTCCTGAACTGGCGCTGGTGTCTGTACGTCAACATCCCCGTCGCGGCCCTCGCCCTCCTCGGCGCCATGGCCTTCCTGCACGACACCCCCGATCGCGGCCGCGCCCACCTGGACGTTCCTGGTGCGGTGCTGGGCTGCGGCGGACTGGTCGCCATCGTCTACGGCTGCAGTGAGGCGCAGCCGCGGGGCTGGAGCGATGCCCTGGTGCTCACGGTGCTGGTGGGCGGTGCGCTGCTGCTCGTGGCCTTCGCCTGGTGGCAGGGCCGGGCCCGCCACCCGCTGCTGCCGCTGCACATCGTGCGGGACCGCAACCGCGCCGGCGCCTTCCTGACCATGGGCCTCGCCCTCATCGCGCTGTTCGGCATGTTCCTGTTCATGACCTACTACCTCCAGATCGTGCTCGGGTACTCGCCGCTGCGCACGGGTCTGGCGTTCCTGCCGATGACAGCGATGATCATCATCGGCTCGACGCAGATCTCGGCCCGCCTGCTGCATCGCCTCCCCCCGCGCCTGCTGCTGGTGCCGGGTGCGCTACTGGCCGCCGTGGGGCTGTATCTGCTGACATATCTGACGCCGGAGCCCGCGTTCGTCTCGCATGTCCTGCCCGCCGAGCTCCTCGTCGGCCTCGGCATGGGCCTGATCTTCATGCCGGTGATCGCGACGGCGACGGCCGGGGTGGCCCCACAGGATTCCGGCGTCACCTCGGCGACCGTCAACACCGCGCAGCAGGTGGGCGGTTCGATCGGGACGGCGCTGCTGAACACGATCGCGACATCGAGCAGCGCGGCATACATCGGGTCGCATCTCGTCCGGGCCACACAGGACAACGGCGGCCGCCTCACCCCGGCACTGCGGGACACCGTGATCAAGGCAGGCGTGGTGCACGGCTTCAACGTGGCGATCGGGGTGGCGGCCGGGGTCATGCTGCTGGCCGCGCTCCTCGCCGGCCTGATGATCACGGCCCGCGCGCCGAAGCACGGGGCCCCGGCGGGCGACGCGGCATCCGCGGACGCACCCGCCTGACCCCTGCGGAGAACACCTGACGGCGGCCGCCCGGGCACGCCGTCCGCTTTCCGCTGCCCGCGTGCACCCCGGTGCGCGGGGCCCCGGCGGTCCGGTAAAAGCCCGCGCGGACGCCCCCACCCCGTCCAGTACGATATTGACGTTCCGTAAAGCAAATCCTCACTCACCGTAGCGACTTGGGAGCAGCCGGCAATGGCTCGACACCTCATCACCAGCGCCCTTCCGTATATCAACGGGATCAAGCACCTGGGCAACATGGTGGGGTCCATGCTCCCGGCCGATGTCTACGCCCGGTATATGCGCCAGCGCGGACACGACGTGCTGTACATCTGCGCGACGGACGAGCACGGCACACCCGCGGAGCTGGCCGCCAAGGCCGCCGGGCAGTCGGTCGACGCGTTCTGCGCCGAGCAGCACGACAAGCAGAAGGCGATCTACGAGGGCTTCAGCCTGGAGTTCGACTACTTCGGCCGCAGCTCCTCGCCGGAGAACGTCGAGCTGACGCAGCACTTCGCGCGGAAGCTGCACGAGAACGGATTCATCGAGGAGCGGGCGATCCGCCAGGTCTTCTCGATCGCCGACGACCGCTTCCTGCCCGACCGTTACATCGTCGGCACCTGCCCGCACTGCGGCTACGACAAGGCGCGCGGCGACCAGTGCGAGAACTGCACCCGCGTCCTGGACCCGACCGACCTGATCGACGCGCGCTCGGCGATCAGCGGCAGCGGTGAGCTGGAGGTGCGCGAGACCAAGCACCTCTTCCTGCTCCAGTCGAAGCTCCAGCACGAGGTCGAGGGCTGGCTGGAGGGCAACGGCAGCAAGGACTGGCCGACCCTCGCCTCCTCCATCGCGCACAAGTGGCTGACCGAAGGTCTCCAGGACCGGGCGATCACCCGCGACCTGGACTGGGGCGTCCCGGTGCCGGCCGATGTGTGGCCCGAGCTGGCGGCCGAGGGCAAGGTCTTCTACGTCTGGTTCGACGCCCCGATCGAGTACATCGGGTCGACGAAGGAGTGGGCGGACCAGGCGCCGCAGGAGCGTGACTGGAAGTCGTGGTGGTACGAGGCCGACGACGTCCGCTACACCGAGTTCATGGCCAAGGACAACGTCCCGTTCCACTCGGTGATGTTCCCCGCCACCCAGCTCGGCACCCGCGAGCCGTGGAAGAAGGTCGACTTCCTCAAGGCCTTCAACTGGCTGAACTACTACGGCGGGAAGTTCTCGACGTCGCAGCAGCGCGGCATCTTCACCGACGCGGCCCTGGAGCTGCTGCCCGCCGACTACTGGCGCTACTTCCTCATCGCCAACGCCCCCGAGTCGGACGACACGTCCTTCACCTGGGAGCTGTTCTCCGCGTCGGTCAACAAGGACCTCGCGGACACCCTGGGCAACTTCGTCAACCGCGTGCTGTCCTTCTCGCGCAAGCGATTCGGCGACGACGTGCCGGCGGGCGCGGAGGCGGGCGCCGCGGAGCAGAAGCTGGGCGAGGAGATCGCCGGGCTGCTGGCCGAGTACGAGGGCCACATGGAGGCCCTCCAGTTCCGCAAGGCGGCGGCCTCGCTGCGCGCGCTGTGGAGCGCGGGCAACGTCTACCTGGAGGAGAAGGCCCCGTGGCTGGAGATCAAGACTGACAAGGAAGCGGCGGCGCTGACGCTGCGGACGGCCATGAACCTCATCCACCTCTACGCCGTCGTCTCCGAGCCGTTCATCCCGGCATCGGCGAAGGCCATGCGGGGCGCCTTCGCGCTGGAGAACGACACCGCGGTGTGGGTCTCCCAGGAGGAGGCCAAGGCGCTGGCCTCGGTCCCCGCGGGCACGCCCTTCACCGTGCCGCCGGTGCTCTTCGCGAAGATCACCGAGGACGACCTGGAGTCCTACCGCGAGCGCTTCGGCGGTGAGGACGCCGCCTGAGGCGCCCCGGCCCCCTTTCTTCCCGCATGCCCTCGGACCGACCGGTCCGGGGGCATGCGGCGTTCCGGGGCCACATGCCCGGCCCCGGGCCCCGGGGGCGAGGTGCCCCCGCACCCGGCACACAGCGCGCCCCGGACGCGGCAAGGCCGAGGGCCCGGCACCCTCTCGGGTCCCGGGCCCTCGGCCTGTGTACGTGCCGCTGCCGCTACTTCGCCTGCGGCTTGCGGAGGGAGAGGTGGAGCTCCTTGAGCCGGGCCTCCTCGACCTCGCTCGGGGCGCCCATCAGCAGGTCCTGGGCGTTGCCGTTGAGCGGGAAGGCGATGGTCTCGCGGATGTTGGGCTCGTCGGCCAGCAGCATGACGATGCGGTCGACGCCCGGGGCGATGCCGCCGTGCGGCGGGGCGCCGAACTTGAAGGCGCGGAGCATGCCGCCGAACTCCGCCTCGACGGAGTCCTTGTCGTAACCGGCGATCGCGAAGGCCTTGTACATGACCTCGGGCTCGTGGTTACGGATCGCGCCGGAGGACAGCTCGGTGCCGTTGCAGACGATGTCGTACTGCCAGGCCAGGATGTCCAGCGGGTCCTTGGTCTCCAGCGCCTCCAGGCCGCCCTGCGGCATGGAGAAGGGGTTGTGCGAGAACTCGATCTTGCCCGTGTCCTCGTCCTTCTCGAACATCGGGAAGTCCACGATCCAGCAGAAGCGGAACTCGTCCTCGACGAAGTGCCCGGCACGCCGCGCCGCCTCGACGCGGACCGCGCCCATGATCTTGGAGACCTCGTCGAACTCGCCCGCGCCGAAGAAGATCGCGTGCCCCGGCTTGAGGTCCAGCGCCGCGACCAGGGACTTCACATCGTCCTCGGTGAGGAACTTGGCGATCGGACCGCTCAGCACCGTCTTGCCGGCGTCCTCGCCGACCCGGACCCAGGCCAGGCCCTTCGCGCCCTGCTGGACGGCGAAGTCGCCCATCTGGTCGAAGAACTTGCGCGGCTGGTCGCCGGTGTCCGGCACCGCGAGGGCGCGGACGTGCTTGCCGGCGAAGGCCTTGAAGCCGGAGCCCGCGAAGACGTCGGAGACGTCCACCAGCTCCAGCTCCGCGCGCAGGTCGGGCTTGTCCGAGCCGTACTTGAGCATCGCCTCGCGGAACGGGATGCGCGGGAAGGGGGAGGTCACCCGGCGGCCGTTGCCGAACTCGGTGAAGAGCTCGGTCATCAGCTTCTCGATCGGCTGGAAGACGTCCTCCTGCTCGACGAAGCTCATCTCGACGTCGAGCTGGTAGAACTCGCCCGGCGAACGGTCCGCGCGGGCGTCCTCGTCGCGGAAGCAGGGCGCGATCTGGAAGTAGCGGTCGAAGCCGGCGATCATCAGCAGCTGCTTGAACTGCTGCGGGGCCTGCGGCAGCGCGTAGAACTTGCCGGCGTGCAGGCGGGAGGGGACCAGGAAGTCGCGGGCGCCCTCGGGGGACGTCGCGGACAGGATGGGCGTCGCCATCTCGTTGAAGCCCATCGCGGTCATCTTGTGCCGCATGGCGGAGATGACGGCCGTGCGCAGCAGGATGTTGCGGTGCATCCGCTCGCGGCGCAGGTCCAGGAAGCGGTATTCGAGGCGCTTCTCCTCGTTGACACCGTCCTCCGCGTTGATCGTGAAGGGGATCTGCTCGGCGGCGCCGAGCACCTCGACCGCGGTGACCTCGATCTCGACCTCACCGGTCGGCAGCTCGGGGTTGACGTTGTCCGCGCCACGGGCGCTGACCTTGCCGTCGATGCGGACGACGGACTCCTTGGTCAGCGAGCCGAGCGCCTCGTTGGCGGGAGTGCCGGGACGGGCGACGAGCTGCACCAGACCGTAGTGGTCGCGCAGATCGATGAAGAGGATGCCGCCCAGGTCACGACGATTGTGCAGCCAGCCGCTGAGGCGGACGTCGGTGTCGACGTCCGCGGCTCGGAGCTCGCCGCAGTTATGGGACCGGTACCGATGCATCGCTCATCCAAGTCGTCGCGAGTCGAGGTGGGGAGTTGTGGGAGAAGGGGAGACACGGGACTCGAACGCCCGATCGATCACCCGGTGGATCACCCGAAAGACCACCCCAGTGTTGGCATAACCGCTCCAGGTTACCGCCCCGGCCCCCGGCGTTTCGTTGACATATACCCATCAGGATTTGCCCGGCGGCGGCCGGGGGAGCGCGGCTGGGACGATGGTCACATCCAGCTCACTGGCAGGGCTCCGGCAAACCCCCCTAAAGTGATGCAATGCGCACCAAGGATCTCCTTGCCGCCATCGCGACCGGCCTGTGGCGCTGGGACAACGCGACGGGCCGGGTGACCCTCGACGCCGAAGCCGCCCGGCTGCTCGGACTGCCCGCGGAGCCCGTCGAGCTGACCGAGGCCGCGGTGCGCTCCCGTTTTCATCCCGTCGACTTCGCCGAGATCAACGGCGTGGTGAATCTCGCCGTGGCCGAGGAGACGCTCGCCGAGGCCCGGCTGCGGATCGTCGACGAGCGCGGCAGGGTGCTGCGCATCGTCCGCTCCCGCTCCCGCCCCCGCATGGTCGACGGTGACTTCGAGCTGGTCGGCACCATCCAGGAGGTCCCCGAGCCGACGCCGGGCACCGCCGCCGCGCACACCCCCATCACCGGCGACTGGCGCCGCTCCCGCGAGGCGTTCCTGCTCGACGCGGGACGCGGCCTGGCCGAGGCCCGCTCCACCGCCGAGGTGCTGCGGGTGGCGGCCGGCCTCTCCATGCCGGGGTTCAGCCCGGACGGCCTCGCCGTCTTCGGGATCGAGGGCGACCGGATCTCGGTCATCGGCCACCACGGCCACAACGCCGGCGACGAGCAGCCCTTCCTCGACATGCCGCTGGACACCGACTATCCGGCCGCCGAGGTCATCAGGACCGGCCGGGCGATCTACCTCCCCACGCCCGAGGACTACCGCAGCCGCTTTCCGGCGGCCTGGCCGCTGGCGTCCCGCTTCGACCGGACGTCATGGGCGTTCCTGCCGCTGGTCAACGCCGGCCGGACGGTCGGCGCCTGGATGGCGGGCTTCGCCCGGCCGGTGTCCTTCACGCCCGATGAGCGCTCGGTGCTCACCACCGTCGCCCGGATGCTGGCCCAGGCGCTGGCCAGGGCCGGGGTGCAGGAGTCGCAGCAGGAGCTGTCGGTGGGGCTGCAGCGCAGCATGATGCCGACGGTGCAGCCGGACATCCCCGGCATGAAGGTCGCGGCCCGCTACGTCCCCACCGGCGGCGGCCTGGAGGTCGGCGGCGACTGGTACGACATGATCCCGCTGCCCTCCGGCCGGATCGCGCTGGTCATCGGGGATGTCCAAGGTCATGACGTACGGGCCGCCGGCCTGATGGGACAGCTGCGGATCGCGCTGCGCGCCTACGCCTCCGAGGGCCACCACCCCGACGCGGTGCTCTCCCGGGCCTCCCGCTTTCTGGCCGGTATCAACGAGACCGCGTCCCGGGACGACGGCGAGGACCAGCGCTTCGCGACCTGCCTGTACATCGAGGTGGACCCGGCGACCGGTCTGCTCGACATCGCGCGGGCCGGCCACCCCGACCCGGCGATCCGGCTGAGCGACGGCACCCTGCTCGTGCGCCCCACCGCGGGCGGCCTGCCGCTGGGCATCGACCCGGACACCGACTACCCGACCACCCGGCTCGTCCTGGAGCCCGGCGAGACCATGCTGGTGTGCACCGACGGGCTGATCGAGACCGGCGGCCACGACCTGGAGACCGGCTGGGCGCGGCTGCGCGACCTCATCGAGGCGTACGAGGGCGGCGAGGACGGCGTGGCCCTGGAGAAGCTCGCCGACACCCTGGTGCAGGCCGTGCACGGGCCGCCCTCGCACCACACCACCGGGCCGCTGGTGGACCGCCGCGAGGACGACATAGCGGTCCTGCTGCTGTGCCGCGAGGGCGGCAGCTGCGGGGTGGGCGCCGGCGGGCGCCTGGCGCAGCAGCCGGTGCGGCGCACGGTGCTGTCCGTCGCGCAGGCCGAGCCGGAGCGGATAGCCGCGGCCCGTCGGCAGATCCGGGACGTGCTGCACGACTGGGCCGACCCGGACCAGGTCGACTCGGCGGAGCTGCTGGTCTCCGAGATGGTCACCAACGTCCTCACCCACACCGACGGGGACGCGCTGCTGGTCGCCGAGATCTCCGGGGAGCGCGGCGGCCGGCGTCTCCGGGTCGAGGTCTCCGACGGCAGCGATGAACTTCCGCACCGCCGCAGCCCCGGCGAGCTGGCCTCATCGGGGCGCGGCCTGGTCCTGATGGACCTGCTGGCCGGCTCGTGGGGCGTGGACCCGCGCGGGGACGGCAAGTCGATCTGGTTCGAGAGCCACGAGGACCAGGGCATCCTGGCCGACACGGTGCCGCAGCACGCGCTCGCGCCGGGCCTGCCGGATCCTGCCGCGCTCTCGGACGCCGGCCCGGTGCTCTCCCGTCAGGAGGAGTTCGCGGAGGACCCCGCCGAGTCGGCTCCCGAGTCCGCGGCGTAGTGCCGGCGCAGCTCGTGGAGCACGCCGGAGACGGCCGCGGTCAGCGGTACGGCCAGCAGCATGCCGAGGATTCCGGCGACGCTCGCGCCGGCCGTGATCGCCAGCATCACCGTCGCCGGGTGCATCTGGACGGTACGGCTCTGGATCATCGGCTGCAGGACGTGGCCCTCCAGCACCTGTACGGCCAGGACGACGCCCAGCACCCACAGCGCGATCACGAAGCCGCGGTCGGCGAGCGCCACCAGGATCGCCACCGCGCCGGAGATGAACGCGCCGAGGTAGGGGATGTAGGCGCCGACGAAGACCAGCGCTCCCAGCCCGAGCGCGCCCGGCACCTGGAGGATGAGCAGGCCCACGGTGATGCAGAGCGCGTCGATCAGCGCGATGAAGGTCGTGCCGCGCATGAAGCCCTCGATGGCCTGGAAGCCGCGGCGGGCCATCCGCTCCAGCTGGGGCGCCGAGGTGCCGGGCGCCCAGTCGTGCAGGGAGCGGACGGCCTTGTCCGAGTCGCGCAGGAAGAAGAACGTCAGCAGCAGGGCGAGCACCGCCGCGGCGAGGGCCTGGCCGACGACGCTGACCCCGGTCAGCAGTCCGGAAGCCGCCGTGCCGCCGAACTTGCCCAGCAGCTCCTTGGCGTTGGAGGCGAGATCCTCCAGTGAGGTGCCGGCCGAACCGACGTGCTGGGAGAGGTCCTTGGCGGCGTCCTTGAGCGAGGCGATGATCTGGTCACCGGTGTCGACCAGCGCGCTGACGACGATGTAGCCGGCGCCGCCGACCACGATCAGCAGCACGGCGCAGGTCAGCCCGGCGGCCAGGGAGCGGTTGAGCTTCATCGCCACCAGGCGCCGGTACAACGGCCCGAGCAGCGCGCTGCCCAGCAGTGCCAGCAGCACCGGCGTGAGTGCCGCGCTCAGCTCGACGAACACCCAGACGCCGACCGCCACCACGGCGGTGACCAGCAGCCCCACCCCGCACCATGCCGCCGTGCGGCGGGCCGCCGGGGGCAGCAACGCCCCTTCCTGCGGCGCCCGGCCGCGGGCGTCGTCCGGTCGGCCGTGTTCCGAATCGTTTCCCACCGGGACAGTCCACCACGGGCGGGCCGCGGGCGGCACGAATTACCGGCGGACGACGGCACCGCGCGGGCCCGGGGTGCGGGCCCGCGCGGTGCGGTCGGTGCGATCGGAAGTGCCGGACGGCGGGGCGTGGCCCCTACAGGCCGCCCTCGGACATTCCGTGTACGGCCGGGATCGTTCCGAGCCGGCCCTTCTGGAAGTCCTCGAACGCCTGCTGCAGCTCTTCCCTGGTGTTCATGACGAACGGCCCGTAGTGCGCCATCGGCTCCCGGATCGGCTGCCCGCCGAGCAGGACGACCTCCAGGTCCGGCGCGTTCGCGTCCTGCTTGTCGTCCGCACGGACCGTCAGCGACGAGCCGGGGCCGAACACGGCCGTCTGGCCCAGGTGCACCGGCCGGCGCTCCGTGCCGACGGTGCCGCGCCCGGCGAGGACGTAGGCGAGGGCGTTGAAGTCCTCGCGCCAGGGAAGGGTGATCTCCGCGCCCGGCGCGAGCGTCGCGTGAACCATCGTGATCGGCGTGTGCGTGATCCCCGGCCCCTGGTGACCGTCCAGCTCACCGGCGATGACGCGCAGCAGCGCGCCGCCGTCCGCGGACGTCAGCAACTGGACGGTGCCGCCGCGGATGTCCTGGTAGCGCGGGGGCATCATCTTGTCCTTGGCCGGCAGGTTCACCCACAGCTGCAGGCCGTGGAAGAGGCCGCCGGACGTGACGAGGTGCTCCGGCGGCGCCTCGATGTGGAGGAGGCCCGAGCCGGCCGTCATCCACTGGGTGTCGCCGTTGGTGATGGTGCCGCCGCCACCGTTGGAGTCCTGGTGGTCGAAGATCCCGTCGATGATGTAGGTGACGGTCTCGAAGCCCCGGTGGGGGTGCCAGGGCGTGCCCTTCGGCTCCCCGGGCTGATAGTCCACCTCGCCCATCTGATCCATCATGATGAACGGGTCGAGGTGCTTGTAGTCCAGCCCGGCGAAGGCCCGGCGGACGGGGAAGCCCTCGCCCTCGAAGCCGCTCGGCGCGGTGGCGACGGCGAGCACCGGGCGGGTGCGGGCCTCGGCGGGCGCCGCCACACGCGGCAGGGTCAGCGGGTTCTCAACGGTCACAGCGGGCATGACGGCCTCCTCGGTCGTTCGTCATTCAATTTAGTTGAAGAGTGAACAACTAGCAAGGCGTGCGGCATTCCCGCCCGCGTTTGCGCAGGTCAACAGGTTCGAGGAAGCCCGTAAGGCACGACAGAGGAGGGCCCGGCCGCTCTCCGGCCGCCGGGCGGGGGTCGTCAGCCGTACATCCGCCGCATCGCGAAGTCGACCATCTGCTCCACGGCCTTGGCGTCGAAGACCATCCGGTGGTCGCCCTCCATGTCGAGGACGAAGCCGTAGCCGGTCGGCAGCAGATCGAGCACCTCGGCGCCGGTGATCACGAAGTACTTGGACTCCTTGCCCGCGTACCGCCGCAGCTCCTTGAGCGAGGTGAACATCGGGATCACCGGCTGCTGCGTGTTGTGCAGCGCCAGGAACCCGGGGTTCTCCCCCCGCGGGCAGTAGATCTTGGACGTCGAGAAGATGCCCTGGAAGTCCTCGGCCGACATCGAGCCGGTGGTGAAGGCGCGCACCGCGTCGGCGAGCGAGGGCGGGGACGGCTCGGGATACAGCGGCTGCTCGCCGTAGCCCCCGGGGGGCGGTTGCTGCGGCGGGGGCGGCGCACCGTACTGCTGCTGCCCTGCACCCGTGTTCTGGTCGTAGCCGTACATGCCGCACAGCGTACTGAGTTGGCGCGGCCCGCACCGGCCCCCTGCCGAAGCCGGCAACTCCGCCCGCGGACCGGCCCGTACGGCCGGCGTCACACGCGCCCCACAAGGGACGCTCGTCACAGATGGGCGGTTAGGGGTTGCTTCTTTATTACTGGTGGGTAGCATCATGAGTAGCTACTTGCTGGTATTGCGTTTTGAGGTCCCTCCCTCCCGAGCCTTTACGGAGCCGTACCCATGGGCCACTACAAGTCGAATCTCCGCGACATCGAGTTCAACCTCTTCGAGGTGCTCGGCCGCGACAGTGTGTATGGCACCGGGCCGTTCGCGGAGATGGATGTCGACACCGCCAAGAGCGTGCTCTCCGAGATCGCCCGGCTGTCCGAGAACGAGCTGGCCGAGTCCTTCGCGGACGCCGACCGCAACCCGCCGGTCTTCGACCCGGAGACCAACACCGCGCCCGTCCCGGACACGTTCAAGAAGAGCTACCAGGCGTTCATGGACGCCGAGTGGTGGCGGCTGGGCATCCCGGAGGAGATCGGCGGCACCACCGCGCCGCGCTCGCTGCTGTGGGGCTTCGCCGAGACGATCCTGGGCGCCAACCCGGCCGTGTGGATGTACTCCTCCGGCCCGGCCTTCGCCGGCGTGCTCTTCGAGGAGGGCACCGAGCAGCAGAAGCACATCGCCAAGATCGCCGTGGACAAGGCCTGGGGCTCCACGATGGTGCTGACCGAGCCCGACGCGGGCTCGGACGTCGGCGCCGGCCGCACCAAGGCCGTCAAGCAGGAGGACGGCTCCTGGCACATCGAGGGCGTCAAGCGCTTCATCACCTCCGGCGAGCACGACATGTCGGAGAACATCCTTCACTACGTCCTCGCCCGCCCCGAGGGCCACGGCCCCGGCACCAAGGGCCTGTCGCTCTTCCTCGTCCCGAAGTACGAGTTCGACTTCGAGACCGGCGAGCTGGGCGAGCGCAACGGCGTCTACGCGACCAACGTCGAGCACAAGATGGGCCTGAAGGCGTCCAACACCTGCGAGATGACCTTCGGTGACCGCCACCCCGCCAAGGGCTGGCTCATCGGCGAGAAGCACGACGGCATCCGCCAGATGTTCCGGATCATCGAGTTCGCGCGGATGATGGTCGGCACGAAGGCCATCGCGACCCTGTCGACCGGCTACCTCAACGCCCTGGAGTACGCCAAGGAGCGTGTGCAGGGCCCGGACCTGGCCGCCTTCACCGACAAGAGCGCGCCGCGCGTCAGCATCACCCACCACCCCGACGTACGCCGCTCGCTGATGACGCAGAAGGCGTACACCGAGGGCATGCGCGCCCTGGTGCTCTACACCGCGACGGTGCAGGACGAGATCCTGGTCAAGGAGGCCGCGGGCGAGGACGCCACGGCCGAGAACCGCCTCAACGACCTGCTGCTGCCGATCGTCAAGGGCTACGGCTCGGAGAAGTCCTACGAGCAGCTGGCGCAGTCGCTGCAGACCTTCGGTGGCTCCGGCTACCTCCAGGAGTACCCGATCGAGCAGTACATCCGGGACTCCAAGATCGACACCCTCTACGAGGGCACCACCGCGATCCAGGGCCAGGACTTCTTCTTCCGGAAGATCGTCCGCGACCAGGGCCAGGCCCTGACCGTGCTGTCCGACGAGATCAAGACGTTCCTCGCGGACGGTGTCGGCGGTGCGGAGCTGGAGCAGGCCCGCGGCGAACTGGCCAAGGCCGCCGCCGACCTGGAGGCCATCGTCGGCGCCATGCTGACCGACCTCGCGGCGACCGAGAAGGACGTCAAGTCCATCTACAAGGTGGGCCTGAACACCACCCGCCTGCTGCTGGCCTCCGGCGACGTCGTCATCGGCTACCTCCTCCTCAAGGGCGCGGCGGTGGCTCACGAGAAGCTGGCCGGCGCCTCCACGAAGGACAAGTCCTTCTACACCGGCAAGATCGCCGCGGCGAAGTTCTTCGCCCACAACGTCCTGCCGGGCGTCTCCGTCCAGCGCGGTCTGGCCGAGTCGGTCGACCAGTCCCTGATGGAGCTCGACGAGTCCGCCTTCTGACCACCGTGATCGTTCGGGCCGTCCCGGGAAGCGGGTCCGCGCTTCCCGGAACGACCCCGATCACCGGACGTTCTTAGAGGTCTCTCAGAATCAGTGACAAGACTGGCGGTGCCCGCCTCCCTTCCCCCGGGGAGGCGGGCACCGTCATGCCCCGGGGCACGGTCGTGCCCCGGAAGATCCGCCCGCCAGGAGAACCGGAATCTCGAACTCCGCCGGAAAATCGAGTGCGTTATGCATCCATCCTGGCCGGAAGGGAGCGGAGTCACCCCCCTCGGGCGCGGGGAAAGCGGCGTCCGGCTCCTTATGCTGAATCCATGAGTCATTCCGCCCGCTTCGATCGCGGCCACACCGACGACCTGATGTCCTTCCTCGCCGCAAGCCCTTCGCCCTACCACGCGGTGGCGAACGCAGCGGCGCGGCTGGAGAAGGCCGGCTTCCGGCAGGTGGCGGAGACGGACGCGTGGGACGGCGAGAGCGGCGGCAAGTACGTGCTGCGCGGCGGCGCCCTCATCGCCTGGTACGTCCCCGAGGGCGTGAGCGCAGCGACCCCGTACCGCATCGTCGGGGCGCACACCGACTCGCCCAATCTGCGCGTCAAACCGATCCCGGACACCGGCAACCGCGGCTGGCGGCAGATCGCCGTCGAGATCTACGGCGGCACCCTGCTCAACACCTGGCTCGACCGCGACCTCGGGCTCAGCGGCCGGGTGACACTGCGCGACGGCAGCAACCGGCTGGTCAACGTCGACCGCGCGCTGATGCGGGTGCCACAACTCGCCGTACACCTCGACCGGTCGGTCAACGCCGACGGGCTCAAGCTCGACAAGCAGCGCCACATGACGCCGATCTGGGGCCTGGGCGAGGTCGCGGAGGGCGATCTGATCGCGTTCGTCGAGGAGGAGATCGGCGTCCCGGCCGGGGACGTCCGCGGCTGGGACCTGATGGTGCACAGCATCGAGGCGCCCGCCTATCTGGGACGCGACCGCGAGCTGCTCGCCGGTCCGCGCATGGACAACCTGCTCTCGGTGCACGCCGGCACGGCCGCGCTGGCCGCCGTGGCCGCGGGGGGCGGGCTGACCACCATCCCGGTGCTGGCCGCCTTCGACCACGAGGAGAACGGCAGCCAGTCCGACACCGGAGCCGACGGCCCGCTGCTCGGCACCGTGCTGGAGCGCTCGGTCTTCGCCCGCGGCGGCTCCTACGAGGACCGCGCCCGCGCCTTCGCCGGTACCGTCTGCCTGTCGTCCGACACCGGCCACGCCGTCCACCCCAACTACGGCGAGCGGCACGAGCCGGGGCATCACCCGATGCCCAACGGCGGCCCCATCCTGAAGGTCAACGTCAACCAGCGGTACGCCACCGACGGCAGCGGGCGGGCCGTGTTCGCGGACGCCTGCGAGCGGGCAGGGGTGCCCTGGCAGTCCTTCGTGTCCAACAACTCCATGCCGTGCGGCACGACGATCGGCCCGATCACCGCCGCACGGCACGGCATCGCCACGGTCGACATCGGGGTGGCGATCCTCTCCATGCACTCGGCGCGCGAGCTGTGCGGCTCCGATGACCCTTATCTGCTGGCGAACGCCCTGACGGCCTTCCTGGAGGGCTGAGTTGGAATTCTCACTGCTGGGCCCGATCTCCGTCGCGACCGGCTCCGGGGAGCTGGCGCTGGGGCCCGCCAAACGGCGCAGTGTGCTGGCGCTGCTGCTGTTGCAGCCCAACACCACCGTCCCACTGGAGCAGTTGATCGACTCCTTGTGGGAGGACGAGCCGCCCGAGCACGCCAGGACGGTCGTCCAGGGGCATGTCTCGCGGCTGCGCGCCACCCTCGCCGAGGGCGGTGCGGACGCCTACGGCATCGAGCTGACCACCCACGGCTCGGCCTATCTGCTGCGGCTGCCCGAGGAGCTGATCGACGCCCACCGGTTCGGTGAACTGGTCGCACTGGCACGCCCCGAGGCGGCCCCGGCCGACGCCGTACCGCTGCTGCGCGAGGCGCTCGGGCTGTGGCGGGGACCGGCGCTGACCGGCACGGTCACCAGTCCGCCCTTCGCGGCCGCAGCCCACGCGCTGGAGGAGCGCAAGCTGACCGCCGTCGAGGCGCTGGCGCGCGCCCACGGCGCACTCGGCGAACACGAACAGGCCGCCGCCATCCTCTACTCCGCCGCGGTCGCCCACCCGCTGCGCGAAGGTCTGATCGCCGCGCTGATGCGGGCGCTGTTCCGCACCGGGCGGCAGTCCGACGCGCTGGAGTGGTTCCACCGCACCCGCCGGCTGCTCAACGAGGAACTGGGCGTCGACCCCGGCGAGCGGCTGAGCGGCGCGTACGAGGAGATTCTGCGGGCGGAGGCGGCGGACGGGCGCAGGTCCGCCGCCGGTTCCGGCGCGCGCGGCCAGGGGCGCACCGGCGCGGACCCGCGGGCCGCTGCGGGCCGGGTGCCCGCACAGGGCGGCGCGGTGCCGGCCGGGAAGCCCGGCGCGGAGGCCGCGACGGCTGCCGGCGGCACCCGGGAGACCTCCGGGCGGACGGGAGCGGCGCCGCGACTGCTGCCCAGGCCGCCCGCCCGCTTCCTCGGCAGGGGCAACCAACTCGCCTCGCTGACCGATGCCCTGAGTGACCGTACGACGGGTGAGAGCCCCCTCGCGGTGGTCGCGGGGCCGGCCGGCGTGGGCAAGACCGCCTGCGCCGTGCAGTGGGCGCATCTGCACGCCGCGGACTTCCCCGACGGGCAGCTCTTCGCCGATCTGCGGGGCTTCGGCGAGGGCGACGAGGCGCCGCCCGCCGAGATCCTGCGGGACTTCCTGCTCGCACTGGGCACCCCGCCCGAGCGGGTGCCCGGCTCCGCGCAGGCCGCCTCGGCCCTGTTCCGGTCCCTGGTCGCCGACCGCAGACTGCTGGTCGTCCTCGACAACGCCCGCGGTTCGGCACAGGTCAGGCCGCTGCTGCCGGGTGGTCCGCACTGCGCCACCGTCGTCACCAGCCGCAGCCGGCTGGACGGCCTGGTCGCCACCGACTGCGCCCGGCCGGTGGGCCTTCAGGCCCTCGGCCACGAGGAAGGCGCGGCGCTGCTCGGCGCCATGCTCGGCCCGGAGCGGGTCGCCGAGGACCCGGCCGCCGCCCGGGAACTGGTCGCGCTCTGCGACGGTCTGCCGCTCGCGCTGCGGGCCGCCGCCGCCCAGCTGACCGCACGACCCCGCTGGCGGCTGGCCCGGCTCGCCGCGGCGCTGCGCGACGAACGGCGGCGGCTGGCGCTGCTGTCGGCGGAGGACAGCGGGATCGCGGCGGCGCTGCGGATGTCCGTCGCCCGGCTGTCGGCGGACGACGCACGGCTGCTGAGCGCCCTGGCGACCAGCGCCGACGGGCATCTGAACGCGTCCGTGGCGGCCGCCCTGGCCGGCTACGACCCGGAGCGCACCCAGGACGGCCTGGACCGGCTCGCCGAGATGCACCTGGTCGACGAGGAGGCCACCGACGTCTACACGATCAGCACGCTCACCCAGCTGTTCGCGCGCGACGAGAGCGGTGAGGCGGAGCCCGGCAGCGGTGCGGGTGGGGGCGACTGACCTGCGGCGGGGCGTGTGAGAGGGCGTTAGGCGGGCGTTAGCGGCACGGCAGCCGCACGACAACCGCGAGCGGCAGTGTGGTGGACGGACCGCAGGACGCCACCACCGACCGGGGGAGACCGGACATGCCGCACACGGACGCCACGCACACGACCGCCACGGGCAGCAGCCACCGCACCGCCTCCGGTGGCCGGCGCACGGCCCGCAGCCGCACGCTGCGGATCGCCGCGGCCACGCTGACGGCCGTCGCGGCGCTCGGCCTCACCGCCTGCGGCGGCCAGGGCGAGGCCCTCCACACCGGCAGCGGCAAACCGTTCAACCCGGCGCCGCAGGATTCCGCGGACACGTCCGGCAAGGACCCGTCCGCCAAGGGCTCGTCCGCCAAGGGCTCGTCCGCCAAGGAGGCGGCCGCACCGGCCGAGGCGGACGGCGAAACCGGGCAGGGGAGCGGGGCCGGCGCCAAGGAGGGGGCCTCCACCGGCGCGACCGGCGGCGGCAAGAGCGCCACCCGGAGCACCTCCTGCGACGCGGTCGAGATCCGCATCGTGGCGAGGTCGGTGAACCAGCCGGTCAACCACCTGCTGCTGGAGGCCACCAACACCTCAAGCACTGCGTGCGACCTCTACGCGGCCCCGTACCTGCGCTTCGGCGAGGCGCAGTCCCCGCTGCCCGAACTGCCCGACAGCAAACCGCAGTCCGTGGTCACCCTGGCCCCGGGCGCCACCGGCTACGCGGCCGTCATGACCTCCTCGGCCGACGGCTCCGGCAGCAACGGCCGCACCGTGAACTCGCTGGAGGTCCACCTGCCCGGCCGCGACGGCAAGGGCAGCGTCGGCGGCCCGGCGCGGGTCGCGCTGCCCGGCGGCTCGGTGCGCATCGACGACAGCGCGTGGGTGACGTACTGGCAGACGGACGCGTCCAGCGCCCTCACCTGGTGATCCGCGTCCCCGGTTCCGGCGCCCGCCCGGCGGGAGGCGCACCGGGCCTGGCGCATCGGAGGGCACTCGCTATCGTGGCCATGCCATGACAGACACGCTCCGCTGAATGCAGTGACCCACTGGGGGACCCCACCATGACCGCACGCCGATCCCGCCGCCGCTCCGCCGCCTATGCCGCGCTGGCCCTCGGCCTGGCCGGCTCACTCGCTCTGACGGGCTGCAACAGCCACTCCAAGAAGTCGAAGTCGAAGAAGACCTCCTCCTCGTCGACGTCCAAGAGCAAGAAGCGCAAGATCATCGGCGGTGGCGGCGCCGCGGCAGGTGCGGGTGCGGGTGCGGCCTCCCATCGGACGACCGACTGCAAGGCGAGCGCCACCAAGCTCGGCGTCACGCACCGGCCGGACCCCTCCCGCCTGGTGATCACCTATGACAACCGCAGCAGCACGCCCTGCTACCTCTACTACGCGCCGGTGATCCGCCTCGACCGGTCCGAGGTACCGCTGCAGCCCCTGCACGAAGAATCGGCGGTGATGGCGCACCGGGCCACCGTCCCCGCCCACGGCAGGGCCTTCGCGGTCATCCCGACCAACACCGCGGCCACCAAGGGCTCCCACCTGAACACCATGGACATCAGGTTCTCCGACAGCCACGGCGACCCCCGGGCCCTGAGCGCCGACATCGGCTTCTCGAAGTACCAGGCGACGGTCGCCGCGAACGGCAAGGCCAAGGTCGGCGAGTGGTACACGAGCCAGCACCTGGCCGACCTGAAGTCGGGCACCGACAAGTGACCCCGCGCCCCGGGGGCGCCGGCCGTCGCTGACGCGCCGACGCCCCGGGCGCAGCGCCTACTCCGCGTCCAGCCCCGCGAGGACGAGCCCCAGCCGGGCCACCCCGCCGTCGGCGATCCGGACCGGTACGCCCCAGTCCTGCTGGTGCACATGGCAGGCCGGGTACTCGATCTCCGGGTCGTCGTCACAGGACGCGGCCATCGCCGAGACGTGCAGCACGCCCTCGGTCACGCCGTCCGCGAGCACCAGGTCGCGCGCGAGGTCGCTGCCGGGGCCCGAGCCCTCGGCGAGCAGTTCCGGCGGCGTGGCGCTGACCAGCAGCCGCGTCGAGGGACCGTAGCGGGTGTCGAGCTTCTGGCCCGCCGGGGCCTGGAAGACCACATCGAGCCGCAGCGACCCGGGCGCCACCTCGGTGGCCGCGCGCTGGGTGCGGTGCGCCACCGACTCGACGCGTACGGCTTCCTCGGGCAGGCGCAGCCGGGTCAGGCGGTGCCTGGCCGACTCCACCACCACGATGTCGCCGTCGACGAGGACCGCTGCCGACGGCTCGCGCAGATCCGTCGCCAGCGTCGTGACCTCGTCGGTCGCGGGGTCGAAGCGGCGCAGCGCGTGGTTGTAGGTGTCCGCGACGGCGACCGAGCCGTCGGGCAGCGCGGTCACGCCCAGCGGGTGCTGCAACAGCGCCTGGCCGGCGTCGCCGTCCCGGTGGCCGAAGTCGAACAGGCCGGTGCCGACGGCCGTCCGGACGACGTAGCCGTCGCCGCTCTCCGCCCGCTCCACCCACCGCAGCGCGCTGGTCTCCGAGTCGGCGACCCAGAGCCGGTCGCCCGCCGCCGCGAGCCCGGAGGGCTGCGCGAACCATGCCTCGGCGGCCGGGCCGTCCACCAGCCCCTCGTTGGTCGTGCCGGCTGCGACCTCAACGGTTTCGGTGGCCGGGTCGTACGTCCACAGCTGGTGCACACCGGCCATCGCGATCCACAGCCGGTCCTGCCACCAGGCCAGATCCCAGGGCGAGGAGAGGTCCACCGCACGGGCCGGGCCCGAGGTCGGCGAGCCCTGCCACCACTGCTTGCCGGTGCCGGCCACGGTCTCCAGGGTGCCGCTCTCGGGATCGAGGACCCGCAGGGCGTGGTTGACGGTGTCGGCGACGGCGACCCGGCCGTCGGGAAGCAGGGCGAGGCCCTGCGGTTCGCTGAACGCGTCGGGGCCCAGCCCGCGCTCGCCGCCGCCGATCCGGCGCAGCACCTGCTCGCCGTCCGGCGCCAGCTCCACGAGCTGGTGGCGGGTGGTGTCCGAGACGAGGAAGGTGCCGGCCGGCAGCCGTACCGCCTTGCCGGGGAAGCGCAGGTCCGTGGCGACCGGCTCCGGCGGGACGTACGGGCCGTCGCCGCGCCGCAGCGTGCCCTTCGCGCCGTGCTCGGCCTCCAGCTCCGAAACGAGCTTCTCGATGGCGTGCGCGTGGCCCTCGCCCGCGTGCTGGGCGACGACATAGCCCTCGGGGTCGATGACCACGAGCGTCGGCCAGGCCCGCACGGCGTACTGCTTCCAGGTGGCGAGCTCGGGGTCGTCCAGCACCGGGTGCTCGACGCCGTAGCGCTCTACGGCGTCGACGACGGCGCGGTGCTCGGCTTCGTGCACGAACTTCGGCGAGTGCACACCGACGATCACGACGGTGTCGCGGTGCCGCTCCTCCAGCTCCCGCAGCTCGTCGAGAACATGCAGACAGTTCACACAGCAAAAGGTCCAGAAATCGAGGATGACAATGCGTCCTCGCAGGTCGGAGAGGGTCAGATCCTTGTTGCCGGTGTTCAGCCAGCCACCCTTGCCGATCAGCTCGGGGGCCCGGACGCGCGCACGTGAAGCCATGTGCACATTCAACGTCACCCCGCTGCGTGCGCATTCCGCAGGGGCCCCGGGGAACACCTCACCCATGAAATTCCTCGTACGCGACCGGATCTTCGGCATCGGTGACGACTACTGGATCGAGGACGACCACGGGCACCGCGCCTTCCTCGTGGACGGCAAGGCGCTGCGGCTGCGGGAGACCTTCGAGCTGAAGGACCTCGACGGGCGGGTGCTGGTCACGATCCGCAAGAAGATGCTCAGCCTCCGGGACACGATGACCATCGAGCGGGACGACCAGCCGCTGGCCACCGTCAAGCGCAAGCGGCTCTCGCTGCTCCGCAACCACTACCGCGTGGAGCTGGTGGACGGCACCGAGCTGGACGTCAGCGGCAAGATCCTCGACCGGGAGTTCGCGATCGAGTACGACGGCGAGCTGCTCGCCGAGATCTCGCGCCGATGGCTGACCGTGCGCGACACCTACGCGGTCAACATCGTCCGCGAGGACGCCGAACCGCCGCTGCTGATCGCGGTCGCGGTGTGCGTGATCCGGCTCGCGGAGCGGGAGCACGGAGAGGACTGACGCCCGGCCGAGCGACCCGAGGCCGCTCGGATGCTCTCCCCCGGCCGACGCCGCGGTTACGGCCGGTCGAGGCCGAGGACGCGGTCGCGCAGCACCGGGAAGTCCGCCCGGGTCTTGGCCACCTTGGCCGGGTCGAGGTCCACGCTCAGCACCTCTTCGTCCGGGCCGGCCTCCGCGAGCACCTCACCCCAGGGGTCCACCACGACGCTGTAGCCCGCCTGCTCGACATCCGCGTGGGTGCCGGCGGTGCCGCACGCCAGCACATAGGACTGGTTCTCCACGGCGCGGGCACGGGCCAGCAGCGACCAGTGCGCACGGCGCCGGGCCGGCCAGCCGGCGGGGACCACCAGCAGCTGCGCGCCGTCCGCCACCAGCTGCCGGAAGAGCTCGGGGAAGCGGAGGTCGTAGCAGGTGGCCAGGCCCAGCGTGGTCTCCGGCAGGCCGACCGTCACGGCCCGGTCGCCGGCACCGAGCAAGGTGGCCTCACCCTGGTCGAAACCGAAGCGGTGGATCTTGCGATAGGTCGCGGCGAGCCGGCCTTCGGGGGAGAACACCAGCGAGGTGTTGTACAGCGTGCCGTCCGATGCCCGCTCGATGACGGATCCGGCGTGCAGCCAGACCCCGGCGTCCCGCGCGGCCGATGCCATCGCATCATGCGTCGGGCCGTCGAGGGGCTCCGCCTCCGTGGCGAACAGATCGGACGCGAAGGCACCGACCGGCCACAGTTCGGGGAGCACCACGAGGTCGGCGGCGCCCTGCTCGCGTACCAGCGAAGCCACCCGCGCCCGCCGGGAATTGACCGATTCCGCCGGGTCCACCCTGATCTGGATCAACGAGGCGCGCACAGTACCACCGCCTAAGCTTTCGAACCGGTCCGCCGTCAAATATCAGCCTACGATGGTCACCCGAAAGCACTGCCGGGGTGCCCGTGCGCAGCGTAACTTAACTGCACAGACAGCAGCCCGCGTACGAACCGTCCGAGGGGTCCCGTGACCGTCCATCCCAGCCTGCAAACCGCCATCGATGCCTGGACACACTCCATAGAAGCGATAGCCGAGCTGGTGACACCGCTCGTCGAAGGCGAATGGAGCTGGGCGACAGACCTCCCGGGGTGGTCCGTCCGCGATGTCGTCTCGCACGTCATCGGCGTGGAATGCGAGATGCTCGGCGACCCCCGGCCGATCCACACCCTGCCGCGCGATCTCTACCACGTGCGCAGCGAGTTCGCCCGCCGCATGGAGGTGCAGGTCGACGTCCGGCGGCACCACACCGCGCCGGAGATGCTCAGCGAGCTGGAGTACACCGTCATCCGCCGCTCCCGGCAGCTGCGCAACGAATCCCGCGAGCCGGACGCCATGACGCGCAGCCCGCTCGGCGAGGAACGCACCCTGGAATTCGTGCTCCAGCAGCGGGCTTTCGACGTCTGGGTGCATGAGCAGGACCTGCGGCGGGTGCTCGACAAGCCCGGCAACCTCGACTCCCCCGGCGCCCATGTGACGCGCGATCACCTGATGAAGGCACTGCCGGTGATCGTCGCCAAGCGGGCCCAGGCACCCGCCGACTCGGCGGTGGTCTTCGACGTCAGCGGCCCGATGGAGTTCATGCGGACGGTCCGGGTCGACGCCGAGGGCAAGGGCACGATCGACGGCAGCGTCTCGCTCGGCCCGACCGTGACGCTCGCGCTGGACTGGGAGACCTTTGTCCGGCTGGCCTGCGGCCGGACCCGCCCGGCGACCGTGGCCGAGCAGATCAAGATCGACGGCGACCACGCGCTGGCCGCGGCGGTCCTGGACAACTTCGCCGTCACGCCGTAGCGGAGAGCCTCAGGGCGGGCGCTCCGCGGCCGATGTGAGCATGCGAGAGCGCGCGCCCCGAGGCTCGGGGCGGGGCCCCGCCGGGTCGTCGGGTTTCACGTGAAACGCCGGCAGCACCCGCGGCGGGCCACCGCCCCCACCGGCCAGGAGCCGTCACGCGGGAACGTGTACCGCCTCGACCCGGCTGACCACCAGCCGCTCCCGCTCACGCCGCGCCGCGCGCCGACGCAGCCGCAGAATCTGCGAGACGCCGAGCGCTTCCAGGACGAAGAGGGAGAGGAAGGCGATCCGGTAGTTGTCGCCGGTCGCGTCGAGGAGCACACCCACGGCCAGCAGGGTCGTCATCGAGGCGGTGAATCCGCCCATGTTGACGATGCCGGAGGCGGTGCCCTGCCGCTCCGGCGTGTTCGCGGGCCGGGCGAAGTCGAAGCCGATCATCGAGGCGGGGCCGCAGGCGCCCAGCACGACACACAGCGTGACCAGCAGGCCCATGGGCGCATGCGCGGTCGGCCAGGCCAGCGTGATCCCCCACATCAGCGCGGTGGCGCCGACGGTACCGAGGGCCAGCGGCATACGTGCGGCGTGGTGGCGGGCGATGACCTGGCCGAAGATCAGCCCGACGGCCATGTTGGACAGCACCACCAGGGTGAGCAGCTCCCCCGCGGTGCCGCGGGACAGGCCCTGCGCCTCGACCAGGAACGGCAGCCCCCACAGGAGCAGGAAGACCATCGCGGGGAACTGGGTGGTGAAGTGGACCCACATCCCGAGCCGGGTACCGGGCTCCCGCCAGGCCTCCGTGATCTGCCGCCGCACGAACGCGGGGCCGGTGTGCTCGGCGGGCGCCGGGGGCGGCTCGTAGCCCTTGGGGTGGTCCTTGAGGAAGAGCAGCAGCAACGCCAGGACCACCAGACCGCCCACCGCGCTGGCAGCGAAGGTCGGGGTCCAGCCGAAGCTGTGCAGGAACCGGGCGAGCACGAGCGTGGAGATCAGGTTCCCCGCCATGCCGACGAGTGCGGCGATCTGCGCGATCATCGGCCCGCGGCGCGCCGGGAACCACCGGGAGCCCAGCCGCAGCACGCTGATGAACGTCATGGCGTCACCGCAGCCGAGCAGCGCCCGGGAGCCGAGCGCCATGGCGTAGGACTCGGAGAGCGCGAAGCCGAACTGGCCGAGCGTGTAGAGCACGACCCCGAGGGTCAGCACCTTCTTGGGCCCGAGCCGGTCGACCATCAGGCCGACGGGTATCTGCATCCCCGCGTACACGAGCAGTTGCAGGATGGAGAAGGTGGACAGCGCGGAGGCGTTGATGTGGAAGCGCTCGGCAGCGTCCAGCCCGGCGACGCCGAGGCTCGTACGGTAGGTGATCGCGACGAAGTAGACGGCGACGCCGATGCCCCAGACGGCCATGGCCCGGCGGCCGCCGGGCGGGTCCGAGGGCAGCAGGCGCGCCGAGGCGCCGCCCGCCGGTGTGCTGCCGCTCATCGCACGTCCCCCTGCGCGAGGTTGCGGACCCAGCTGACGTGCCGGTGCACGGCGTCGGTCGCGGCGTCCGGATCGCCGGCCCGCAGCGCATCGAGGATCTCCGCGTGCTCGGCGAGGTTCTTGGCGATCCGGTCGGGGTGCGCGTGCATCACTGCGACCCCCATCCGCAGCTGCCGGTCGCGCAGCTGCTCGTAGAGCCGGTCCAGGATCTGGTTGCCCGCGTTGCGCACGATGGCGGCGTGGAAGGCCCGGTCCGTGACGGACACGGCGGCCAGATCCCCGGACTCGACCTGCTGCCGCATCGTCTCCAGCAGCTCGGTGAGCTCGTCGATCAGCGCCTCGCCCGCGGGCACCGCCTTGGCCGCCGCGTGCTTCTCCACCAGCAGCCGGGTCTCGACGACGTCGGCGATCTCCTGCGCGGAGACCGGCAGCACCAGCGCGCCCTTCTTCGGGTAGAGCTTGATCAGCCCCTCGACCTCCAGCCGCAGCAGGGCCTCGCGCACCGGCGTGCGCGAGACGCCCACGGCCTCGGCCAGCTCACCCTCGGTGAGCAGCATGCCGCCCTCGTAGCGGCGCTCCAGGACGGCGTCCTTGATGTGCGCGTAGACCCGCTCGGCGGCGGGCGGCGCTTTGGTGGCCTGCTTGGCGGGCCGGTCGGCGGGGGCGGATTCCCTGGCGGCGGTGCGGGTCGGGGCGGAGGACATGCGCACAGGATAGATACAACAGGTATGCGTGCGGTGGAACATTCCGCGATGCGGACAGTCCGGGCCATGGACGGCGGCAGAGCCGGGCGCTCGTGCGCCCTCTCGACCCACCGGGCAGCCGGCGGCCACACCGACGGTCAGCGGCCGTCCCGGCAGCCGGCGGCGCCCGCCGGCACCTGCCGGATACCGTCGTCGTGCGCCTCCGGCTCCAGGAAGGGCCCACCCATCGGCGCCCGCCCCGAGGGTCGCCTCTGCCGCAAGGGGGAGGACGGGTCAGACTCAAGTCTGATGCGAGTCCGTACCTGACGCGTACGCAACGGCCCGGATCGCGTGGCTGAATGGAGGCACGGAGCCGGAAAGGCTTCGTCACCCAAGGGGAGTTGAGCATGCAGCCCAGGACGACCGCCGGCCGCCGCACCCGGAACACCGTCGTGGTGGCCCTGATCGTCGCGGCGCTGTGGGCGGGTGCCGCCATCGCGCGCGGCGCCGCGCCCGGCGAACGCACCGGCCCGACCGGCCCGGTGGCGCACTTCAGCCGCGCGGTGGAACTCATCCGGGGCTGAGCCGCCCCGGGGCGGCGGTCGCGCCGCCGCCCGAAGGACGGGCGCGCGCCCCTCGCGCGCCGGTCCCGCACTCGAACACACCGGTGGCCCGCCTGCACACGGCAAGCGGGCCACCGGTACGCGGGTGCTCATCCCGGGGCCATCAGCCCCAGGTGATCAGCCGCTTGGGGTGTTCCAGCACCGCCGCGATGTCGGCGAGGAGCTTGGAGCCCAGCTCGCCGTCGATCAGACGGTGGTCGAAGGACAGCGCCAGAGTGGTCACCTGACGCGGCTTCACCTTGCCCTTGTGCACCCACGGCTGCAGCTTGACCGCACCGAAGGCGAGAATCGCCGACTCCCCCGGATTGAGGATCGGCGTGCCCGTGTCGACACCGAAGACACCGACATTGGTGATCGTCACCGTGCCGCCGGCCATCGCCGCCGGAGACGTCTTGCCCTCCCGGGCCGTCGCCACCAACTCACCCAGCTCCTCCGCGAGCTGCGGCAGCGTCTTGACGCCCGCGTCCTTGATGTTCGGCACGATCAGCCCGCGCGGAGTGGCCGCCGCGATCCCGAGATTGACGTAATCCTTGAAGACGATCTCCTGACGGGCCTCGTCCCAGGACGCGTTGACCTCCGGATGCCGCCTGATCGCGACAAGGAAAGCCTTGGCGACCAGCAGCAGCGGATTGACCCGCAGCCCCGCCATGTCCGGATCCTGCTTGAGCTCCTGGACCAGCTTCATCGTGCGCGTCACATCAACGGTGACGAACTCCGTGACATGCGGCGCCGTGAAAGCACTGGCCACCATCGCCTGCGCGGTGGCCTTACGGACACCCTTCACCGGCACGCGACGCTCACGGGCGGCCGCATCGACGGTGCCGACCGCGCCGGCGGTGTCCGGAGCGGGCGCCTCGGTGGCGGACGGCGTGGCCACCGAAGGAGCCGGCGCCGGTGCGGCGGCGGCGTGCACGTCCTCGCGGGTGATGATCCCCTCGGGGCCGGTCGGGATCACGGCGGTCAGATCGATGCCGAGGTCCTTGGCGAGCTTGCGCACCGGCGGCTTGGCCAGCGGCCGGCCGGCGGGCGCCGCGGGCGCCTGCGGGACGGCAGGGGCCGGGGCGGCCGCCGCCGGAGCGGGCGCCGCCCGCCCGTTCATCTCCGCCTGAAGCCCCGCGGTCACCGGCTCCGACTGGGCCGGCACCCCCGGCTGCGGCTTGCGGGCCCGGCGCTTGGTCGAGGACGGCGCGGCGCCGTAGCCGACGAGCACCGCCTGCCTGCCCTGCGGCTCCGCGTCGTCATCGGCGGCACCGGCGGCCGGCGGGGCCGGCGCCTGCTGGGCCTGCGGCGGTGCCGCGGGCCCGGCGCCCGGGTCGGTGTCCACCGAGATGATGACGGTGCCGACGTCGACGGTGACGCCCTCGCCGAAGTTCAGCTCGTGCACCACCCCGTCGAAGGGGATGGGCAGTTCGACGGCGGCCTTGGCGGTCTCGACCTCACAGACGACCTGGCCGTCGGTGACGGTGTCGCCCGGCTGGACGTACCACTTGAGGATCTCCGCCTCGGTGAGCCCCTCGCCCACGTCGGGCATCTTGAACTCACGGAAGCGCTGATCAGTTGCGGTCATGGTCACGACTCTCCTCAAGCCCTTCAGTACGCCAACGCGCGGTCAACGGCGTCGAGCACCCGGTCAAGTCCCGGCAGGTACTCGTCCTCCAACCGGGAGGGCGGATACGGAGCGTGGAACCCGCCGACCCGCAGGACCGGGGCCTCCAGGTGGTAGAAGCAGCGCTCCGTGATCCGGGCGGCGATCTCCGCGCCCGTACCGAGGAAGACCGGGGCCTCGTGGACCACGACCAGCCGGCCGGTCTTCTCGACCGACGCCTGGACGGTGTCGAAGTCGATCGGGGAGAGCGAGCGCAGGTCGACGACCTCGACCGACTTGCCCTCCTCCGCCGCGACCTTGGCGACATCGAGGCAGACCTTCACCATCGGGCCGTAGGCGGCCAGCGTGAGGTCCGATCCGGCCTGTGCGACGCGTGCCGCGTGCAGCGGGTCGGGGATCGCCTCGGTGTCCAGCCGCGACTTGTCGTGGTAGCGGCGCTTGGGCTCGAAGTAGATGACCGGGTCGTCGCCCGCGATGGCCTGCTGGAGCATCCAGTAGGCATCCGAGGCGTTCGAGGGGGAGACGCACTTGAGGCCCGCGACGTGCGCGAACAGCGCCTCGGGGGATTCCGAGTGGTGCTCGACCGCGCCGATGCCGCCCGCGTAGGGGATGCGGATGACGACGGGCACCTTGACCTTGCCCAGCGCCCGCGCGTGCATCTTCGCGAGCTGGGTGACGATCTGGTCGTAGGCGGGGAAGACGAAGCCGTCGAACTGGATCTCCACGACGGGGCGGTAACCACGCAGGGCCATGCCGATCGCGGTGCCGACGATGCCGGACTCGGCGAGCGGGGTGTCGATCACCCGGTCCTCGCCGAAGTCCTTCTGCAGCCCGTCGGTGACCCGGAAGACGCCGCCGAGCTTGCCGACGTCCTCACCCATGACGAGGACCTTGCTGTCGGCCGCCATGGACGTCCGCAGCGATTCGTTGATCGCCTTGGCGATGGTGATCTTCTCGAAGACTGCCATGGTCAGTTCCCCTCCGCGGCGGCATCGGCGTCGGCGAAGGACGCCTGGTACGCGGCGAACTGCGCGCGCTCCTCATCGACGAGCGCGTGCCCGTCGGCATAGACGTTCTCGAAGATCGCCATGGTGTCCGGGTCGGGCATCGCCCGGACGACGTCGCGGACCCGCTTGCCCAGGGCCTCGCTCTCCTCGTCGATGGAGGCGAGGTAGGCGTCGTCGACGAAGCCCTCCGCCTCCAGGTACGTCCGCAGCCGCTGGATCGGGTCCTTGGCCTCCCAGGCCAGCGTCTCCTCGTCGGCCCGGTACTTCGTCGGGTCGTCGGAGGTGGTGTGCGCGCCCATGCGGTACGTGAACGCCTCGACCAGCGTCGGGCCCTGGCCGGTGCGGGCGCGCTCCAGCGCCGCCTTGGTCACCGCCAGACAGGCCAGCACGTCGTTGCCGTCGACCCGGACGCCCGGGAAGCCGTAGCCGCGGGCACGCTGGTAGAGCGGGACGCGGGTCTGCCGCTCGGTGGGCTCGGAGATCGCCCACTGGTTGTTCTGGCAGAAGAAGACGACCGGGGCGTTGTAGACCGCGGAGAAGGTGAAGGACTCGGCGACATCGCCCTGGCTGGAGGCGCCGTCACCGAAGTACGCGATGACCGCGGAGTCCGCGCCGTCCTTCTGCACGCCCATCGCGTAGCCGGTCGCGTGCAGCGTCTGCGAGCCGATGACGATGGTGTAGAGGTGGAAGTTGTTGCTGTTGGGGTCCCAGCCGCCGTGGTTGACCCCGCGGAACATGCCCAGCAGGTTCGTCGGGTCGACGCCACGGCACCACGCCACACCGTGTTCGCGGTAGGTCGGGAAGACGTAGTCGTCGTCGTGCAGCGCGCGGCCGGAGCCGATCTGTGCGGCTTCCTGGCCCAGCAGCGAGGCCCACAGGCCCAGCTCGCCCTGACGCTGGAGAGTCGTCGCCTCGGCGTCGAATTTCCTCGTCAGCACCATGTCGCGGTAGAGACCGCGCAGTTCTTCGGGGGAAAGGTCGATCGCGTATTCGGGGTGCTCGACCCGCTTGCCCTCCGGGGTCAGCAGTTGTACGAGCTGATCCTGCTCCGCCTGGTCGCGCCGGTCCGCAGGGCCGGTTTCCGCGCCCTTGGCGGTCGCGGCCTTCTTGGCCGGCGACGCCTTTTTGGCGGTGGTGCGCTTGCTGCCGGCGCGGGTGGTTTTCCGCTGGGCAGTGCCTTCCACGGTCACGTGCTGCTCCTCCGTCTGTCCGGCCCCCGGGGTCCGCCGGTGGCCGTATTGCGGCTCACCCGGTATCCGATACGGCGCACGGGGTGTGTGCGAACGCGGCCGGATCCGGGTGGAACAAAGCGTCCCGGACAGTGGCCTGCTCATTGCACGTTACCCATTGTCAAAGCCTAAGTGGAAACGGCGCTGACCTGCGATTTTGCTTGGATTTCCAAGTAAATCGCGGGGGCTGGGAACAACTCCTGGTCACAGCGTTGCAGGCCGCCGGGACAACGGCACGTTATATCGGTGACCTGGAGCACGGGAAGGGTTGGTGTGTGAGACTGAGGCCGTGCACGAAGACGGAAAAATCACTGTATTCCTGCTCGATGACCACGAAGTGGTCCGGCGCGGCCTGCACGAAATGTTGTCCGCCGAAGCGGACATCGAGGTGGTCGGGGAGGCAGGCACCGCCGCAGATGCCCAGGTCAGGATCCCTGCGACCCATCCGGACGTCGCCGTTCTCGACGTCCGCCTGCCCGACGGCAGCGGCGTCGAGGTCTGCCGGGAGATCCGTTCGCAGAACGATGAGATCAAATGCCTGATGCTCACGTCATATGCGGACGACGAGGCGCTCTTCGACGCGATCATGGCCGGTGCGTCCGGGTATGTCCTCAAGGCCATTCGGGGTAACGAGCTGCTCTCCGCGATCCGCGACGTGGCGGCCGGGAAGTCCCTGCTGGACCCGGTGGCGACCGCCCGGGTGCTGGAGCGGCTGCGCGACGGCGACGGCCCCAAGGGCGATGACCGCCTCGCGAACCTCACCGACCAGGAGCGCAGGATCCTCGACCTGATCGGGGAGGGACTGACGAACCGGGCCATCGGCGAACGACTCCATCTCGCCGAGAAAACAATCAAGAATTACGTCTCCGGCCTGCTCGCCAAACTCGGTATGGAACGCCGTTCGCAAGCCGCCGCGTATGTCGCGCGAATGCAGGCGGAAAGGCGCTGACCAGGCCGGGAACAGATGAAACGGCCGCGCCGGTGCCGCAGCTTTTCGACATCGCGAATGCCCGGCGGCCTCGGCCGTTCGGGACCAAGGTCCCCTCTTCTCGGGGCTGCCGTCCCTGTTGCCGGTCCGGCCGGCCGTGCAGTCTGAGGAGATGCCCACCGACGACATGTACGCCATCGAGCTGCTCGGCCGGACCGCCTACGGACGGGTCTCGGCGAGCCGCCGGGCGCTGCCTTTCACCGCCGTCACCCGGCATCTCGTCCTCGACGGGCGGCTGACCGTGCGGCTGCACCGCGGCCACGGCTACCACCGGGCGCTGGACGGCAGCGTGGTCGCGTACCAGGCCGACAACGCCCACAGCGACGCGTGCGACACCTGGTCCGTACAGGTCACCGGCACCGCCCGGGTGCACGATCCCGGCACCGGCGAGCGCGCCCTCTTCGGGCAGTCCCCGCTGCTGGCGGACGGTGAGCCCTACGATCCGGTGTATCTGCGCATCGCGCCGCGGTTCGTGACGGTGCACCGCCTCTCGGACGGCCCCTCCTCCCGATATGCGCACTCTGCGTAACGCATTCCGGTAAGCCCACTTCGCGGCATGTAGTTGATCTAACATCTGGCGCGTGCTGCGCTCATCTGTAGCCCGGACGGCTGCCACGCCCGACGGGCACACCCTCGGATCCCTGCTGCGCCGCTACCCCGGCGCCCAAGAGCCGCTGTCGTGCGAACCCGTCGCCGAGGGCCTGCTCAACCACGGCTACTTCCTCGCCACCACCCACGGGCGCTACTTCCTCAAGCACCACCTCGACGGAGACCTCGGCGCCCTCAGCCGCCAGCACCGGGCCACCCGCAGACTCGGCGCCCTCGGCCTCCCGGTCGCGCCACCGGTCGCCGACATGGACGGCCGGACCGTCACCGTGCTGGACGGCCGCTGCTACGCCCTGCACCCCTGGATCGAAGGCGGACACCTCGGCGGCGCCGCGCTCACCGGCGACCGGTCCCGCCGGCTCGGCGCGCTGCTCGGCCTGGTGCACACCGCCCTGGAACAGGTGATGGCTGACGCCCCGCACCCACCCCGCCCGCCGTACGCGGAGGCCGCCGCCGACCCCGCGCGGACCTTCGAGATGATCGACGACCTGCTGGCCCTGGCCCGCCGGGCCCGCCCGCGCACCAGCTTCGACGAGCTCGCCGAGCACCGGCTGCTGGAGCGCAGGTCGCTGCTGGAACGACAGGCCCACCGCCGCCCCGCGCCGGGCTCGCAGCCCGCGGCGGGCTGGGTGCACGGCGACTTCCACCCCCTGAACGTGCTCTACCGCGGCGGCGAGCCGGCCGCGATCGTCGACTGGGACCGGCTCGGGGTCCAGCCGCGCGCCGAGGAGGCGGTACGTGCCGCCGCGATCTTCTTCGTCCGCCCCTGCGGCACCCTGGACCTGGCCAAGGTCGCGGCGTACGCGGGGGCCTACCGCGGCGCCTGCGGGGCCGGGCCCGGCGAACTCGCCGCGGCCGTGCACCGGGTGTGGTGGGAGCGGCTGAACGACTTCTGGATGCTGACCTGGCGCTACCGCCTGGGCGACCGCCGCACCGATCCGCAGTTCCCGGCGGCGGCCGCGCTGGCGGTGTGGTGGACCCGCGAGTACACCCGGGTCCAGGACGCGTTCACCGGCTGAACCGGCGTCGGCGCAACCGGGCCTCCAGCAGCTGCGCGCGGCTGTGTACCGCGCGCCCGCCGCGGCCGTGGCACACGAAACGGGCCGGGCTCCGATGATCCGGAGCCCGGCCCGCCATGTCGTTCCTGCTGTCGGCCGACGGGTGTCCCCGCCCTGCCGGCCCTTCGTCAGCCGCTGGTACCGAGCGGGCCGCCGTCGACGCCGGTGGTCGAGCCGCTGTCCGTCCCGCTGGTGGTGCCGGAGTCGGTGCCGCTGGAGGTGCCGCCGTCCGTCGTCCCGCCGTCCGAGGTCCCGCCGTCCGAGGTGCCGCCGTCGGCGTCGTCGGTGGGCGGCACGGACGTGGGCGGTGTGGACGTCGGAGGCTCCGAGGTGGGCGGCGAGGACGTCGAGGGGGTGGTGGGCGGCGTGCTCGGCGGCTCGGTGAACGTGCCGGAGCCGCCACCCGTACCGCCGGGCTCGGTCTGCGGCGTGGACGGCTCCTCCGTGGGCGGCTCGGAGGTCTTGTCCTCCTTCGACTGGCTCGGCGAAGGCGACTTGGTGGTGTCCGGACCGGTGTTGCCGCTGTTGGCGTTCTGCAGCGCGAAGGCGACACCGACCGCGATCGCGATCACCGCGAGCGCCGCGATCAGCCAGATCTTGCCGCGACCGCCCTTGCCGGGCCGGTGCCCGCCCTCGAAACCGCCGTCGTCCGCCCGCATACCGGGCGGCAGGATCGGGTTCGCCGCCGTGGACCCCGAATCGGGGTGCGGCAGCGCGGTGGTGGCGGCGGTGCCCATGGCCGGGGTGCTGCCACCCTCGTGCATGGAGACCGGACCGGTGTTCCAGGTGCCGGTGTGCCCGCCCTGCTCGTGGAGCATCTGCAGGGAGTACTGCACCAGCCCGCGCATCTCCTCCGCGGACTGGAAACGGTCGTCCGGGTCCTTCGCCAGCGACCGCATGACCAGGCCGTCAAGCTCCGGCGGCACCGCCTCGGCGACCTCGGACGGCGGCACCGGCATGTCCTGAACATGCTGGTAGACGACCGAAAGCGGGGTCTCGCCGGTGAACGGCGGCCGCAGTGCGAGCAGCTCGTACAGCAGGCAGCCGGTGGCGTAGAGGTCGGAGCGGGTGTCGACGGTCTTGCCGAGCGCCTGCTCCGGCGAGAGGTACTGAGGGGTGCCCATGACCATGCCGGTCTGCGTCATCGTGGACGCCGCGCCGTGCAGGGCACGGGCGATGCCGAAGTCCATCACCTTGACCGCGCCGCTGTGCGTGATGATGACGTTCGCGGGCTTGATGTCACGGTGCACGATGCCGTGCTGGTGGCTGTAGGCCAGCGCCTCCAGCACACCGGAGACGATGATCAGCGCCTGGTCCGGCGGCGGGGCGTCGGCGTTGAGCAGCAGATCGCGGATGGTGCGGCCCTCGACCAGCTCCATCACGATGTACGGCACGGTGTTGCCGCCGACGTAGTCCTCGCCGGAGTCGTAGACCGCGACGACCGCGTGGTGGTTCAGGCCGGCGACGGACTGCGCCTCCCGCGTGAAGCGGGCCTTGGACACCGGGTCCTCGGCGAGGTCGGCGCGCAGCAGCTTCACGGCGACGGTGCGGCCCAGCCGCACGTCCTCGGCCGCGAACACCTCCGCCATGCCACCCCGGCCGAGCCGGTGCGTGAGCCGGTAGCGGCCGTCGCCGACCAGCCCGCCGTTGCCCCACATCTCCGGTGCGTCGGGGATATTGGAGCCGGTGGCGTCAGGATCGGACGGGCCCTGGGGGCTCTGCGTCGGTGCCATCGGTCCTCGCCGTCGATTCGGTCCGCGTGAGAGCGGTAAGGTCTCGGTCTTCGCTAGAGCACGCTACAGGCTCCGCGACACCCGCCGGTCCGAAGTGGACCGGCCATCAAACCTTCCGGGCACCCGGTGTCGCAAGTTCACCAGGGGTATGAAGAGCCCCAAAACGTCTCACTGCCGTGACGGGATCTTGCACATCTGGTCACGGAACGGGCACACGGCTTGACGTGTCGGGGGCCTGGGGCAGACTTGGCTGCGGAATTCCAGAATTTGATCGCGATACGTGCGGGTAGTGCGCCTAGGGGGAAGCAAAACGATGAGCCAGGACGGCGCTCAAGGCCAATTCGAGGGCCGTTCGGTCGGCGGCGGACGCTACCAGCTTCGTGATCTTCTCGGCGCGGGCGGAATGGCTTCCGTGCACCTCGCATACGACAGCGTGCTGGACCGCGAGGTCGCGATCAAGACCCTGCACACCGAGCTCGGCCGGGAACAGGCATTTCGCGAACGCTTCCGCCGCGAAGCACAGTCGGTGGCAAAGCTCACGCACACCAATATCGTCTCGGTCTTCGACTCCGGTGAGGACGAGCTCGACGGCGGCATGGTGCCGTACATCATCATGGAGTACGTCTCCGGGCAGCCGCTGCGCTCGGAACTCGACGCCGATGTCGCCCGGCACGGCGCGATGCCGACGGAAAAGGCGTTGAAGATCACCGCCGATGTGCTCGCCGCCCTGGAGGCGAGCCATGAGATGGGCCTGGTCCACCGGGACATCAAGCCCGGCAACGTCATGATGACCAAGCGCAATGTCGTCAAGGTCATGGACTTCGGCATCGCCCGCGCCATGCAGTCCGGCGTGACGTCCATGACGCAGACCGGCATGGTCGTCGGCACTCCGCAGTACCTCTCGCCCGAGCAGGCGCTGGGCCGCGGCGTGGACGCCCGCTCCGACCTGTACTCCGTCGGCATCATGCTCTTCGAGCTGCTGACCGGGCAGCTGCCGTTCGACGCCGACTCCCCGCTGGCCATCGCCTACGCGCATGTGCAGGAGGAGCCCCCGGTCCCGTCGAGCATCAACCGCTCGGTGCCCCCGGCGGTGGACGCCCTGGTGGCGCGGGCGCTGAAGAAGAACCCCAACGAGCGGTTCCCGACCGCCGAGGCGATGCGCGACGAGTGTCTGCGCATCGCCGGATCCGCGCAGTCCGGCGCGACCCCGCTGATCATCAGCGAGGGCCCGCGGGCGCGCACCAGCGGCTCGTCGGTCTCCTCCGCGGTGTTCCCCGCAGCGAGCGGCAACCCGCACACGCCGGCGCCGCCGAGCGTGCAGCAGCCGTATCAGCCGACGCAGGCCGCCTTCGGGCCCTCGACGCCTCCGCCGCCGCCGAACAACGCCTATCCGACGCCGGCGCCGACTCCCGCGCCGTTCCACGGCGGCGGTTTCCAGGCTCCGCCGCCGTACAACCAGGCTCCCGTGACGGCCTCGATGCCGGCGGGCGGCGGCCCGGGCGGGCGGAAGAACAACACCCCGGTGATCGTCGTCTCGGCGATCGTCGGCGTGGTCGTGGTCACCGCGATCGCGATCGGCATCGGCCTGAGCGCCGGCTCCAGCGGCACCGAGGGCACCGACGACACCCCGACGTCGACCTACACGCCGTACTCCTACACGCCCTCGCCCAGCGCGAGCGTGCGGCCGGAGGACAAGACCGCGACGATCCTGTCGTCCGAGTGCACCAGCCCCACCAAGAGCTACAGCGACAAGGGCAAGATCCTTGTCCCGTCCTTCCGCTTCAAGAACCTGGACTCGGTGAAGGAGTGCATCAGGGCGGCCGGCTGGAACTACAAGATCGTGAAGGAAGAGGACAGCTCGATCTGGGGCAAGAACACCGTCACGGATCAGACCCCCGCGGCCATCAGCTGGTGGTACCCGAGCAGCAACGACACCATCGAGCTCACCATCTCGACCGGCCGTAGCGGCTGATGCGCGGCTGATTCGACGGAGCCCTCAGGGCCCGGACGAGCACGGAAGGGGCCGGCACGCAGTGCGTGCCGGCCCCTTCCGTGTTCCGCTTCCTCGTTCGCGCCGCTCCTTCGGTCCTCACGGGCGACAAGCGGTCGGTCCGACCGTCAGTCCTCAGAGGTACGGGCCGGAGCGGGCGCCGCCGTGGGCGGGGTGCTCCTCATCGCCTTCGAGCGGTCCGGCACCGGGCGGGAGCGCACGGCGCATCGATTCGAGTTGGGCGCGGGCCGCCATCTGCTGGGCGAACAGCGCGGTCTGGATTCCGTGGAAAAGGCCCTCGAGCCAGCCCACCAACTGGGCCTGGGCAATGCGCAGTTCCGCCTCCGTGGGCACCGAGTCCTCGGTGAAGGGCAGGGAGAGCCGCTCCAGCTCCTCCACCAACTCGGGCGCCAGCCCGTCCTCCAGCTCCTTGAGCGAGGTGGCGTGGATGTCCTTGAGCCGGACACGGCTCGCCTCGTCCAGCGGGGCGGACTTCACCTCTTCCAGCAACTGTTTGATCATGCTGCCGATACGCATGACCTTCGCAGGCTGCTCGACCATCTCCGTCACCGGCACCTCGCGACTCTCGTCGCCCTCGTCCCCGCTACCGGAGCCACCGGAGCCGGCGCTACCCAGCGCCATGCCATCCGGGCCGACAACCAGGACGTGCGGGCTATCCTGCGACCGTTCGTTCATCGGCATATCCATGCCGCCATTCTCTCGTATCGGTCCTCAAGAAACGTGGTGCCCCCAGGGGAGGGTGATCCACCGCGTCGGAGCGAAGTCGTTGTACGCGCGATCCTTGTACGCCCGTACGAAACCCCGGTCGGGGCGCGCGGCGGCCGACTCGCCGGAGAGGTGCGAGGACCCCATCGGATCGGCCCGCGCACGTCGTGGGGCCGCGCTGTTTCACGTGAAACGGCAGCGGTCAGCGGCGGCGCAGCCGAAGGCCGAGAAAGGCGAGGCCGAGGCCGGTGAGAGCAAGGCCGGTGCCCATCGGAAGGACGCGTTCGACCCGCGCTTCCGGCGCTTCGAAGGTGTACGGACTGCCCTCGGCCGCCGGGCCCGCTTCGAGACCTTCCTGCGTGGTGTCGGCCCGCCCCTCGGGCGCCCCGGGCGTCTGCCGCGGCGCCCCCGGTGCCACGAACCGTTCCCGGGCCTCGGGACGGCGCGGAGGCTTCGCCGGAGCGGCCTTCTTCGGCGCCGGCGAGGTGGCCGGCGGCGACGGTGCTGGTGAGGGCTCTGCGGGGGCCGGGGGGATCTGCGCGTCGGACGGCTCGGACGGCTTCGGGCTCTCCACCTCGGGGGCCTCACGGCCCTCGTCCCGCGGCTCCTGCGTGGACTCCGGCGGGGAGGCGGCATCCGTCGGCGGCGGGGAGGGGTGGTGCGGTGCACTCGGGAGGTGGGACGGCGGCTCCGGGAGAGCGGGGAGCAGATCCGGTAGCTCAGGGAGGTCCGGCACGTCCGCGACCGGGTCCCAGTCATCCGCGAACCCCATCGGTGCCCCCGGGCGGCCGGGATGCCCCCGTCCCGCTCCTGCACGGCTGCCGGCCAGCGGAAGATCCGCCGGAACGCTGTCGGGCGGATCTTGCGGATGA
This sequence comes from Streptomyces sp. Pv4-95, assembly GCF_045782725.1. Taxonomy (NCBI): domain Bacteria; kingdom Bacillati; phylum Actinomycetota; class Actinomycetes; order Kitasatosporales; family Streptomycetaceae; genus Streptomyces; species Streptomyces sp. Pv4-95. The sequence continues at coordinate 4,228,450 of NZ_CP127172.1, read as the reverse complement.
CCGAGGTGCGGGGGACGGTCGACCGGTGTTCTCTGCTGGTCGACGGCTGTCGCGGTGGTTGCCGCCACGTGAAGCGGGAGGACCGCAGCGACCACCAGAAGGCTGGTGGCGATGCGCGAACGGAACCGTGGAGCCACGACCATTGCCCCCTCCGTACCGAGCCGTCGAGTGACGTGTCCAGCGTCACATCTCTCAAGATTTCCGGCATCTCGGGCAGGTCGTTCGAGCGAGGAGGCGGGCCGGGGCTCATGAGCTGGGCCAACCGGCGTAACGGCGTCCTGCCGGCCGGCGCCGCCTGCCGGATCCCGTCGCGGAGGGGGCCGCGCGGGCCGGGACGGGCCGGGACGGGCCCGTGGACCCGCCCCCTTCGCGGCCGGCCGCGTCAGACCGTCAGCACGACCTTGCCGACATGTGTGCTCGCGTCCACCACACGGTGCGCCTCGGCGGCGTCCGCCATCGGAATCGTGCGGTCCACGATCGGCCGGACCTGGCCGTTGCCGATCAGTGGCCAGACGTGTTCGCGCACCGCGGCGACGATGGCCGCCTTCTCGTTCAGCGGGCGGGCACGCAGCCCGGTGGCGGTGATCGCGGCACGCTTGGACAACAGGGCCGCGAGATTCAGCTCCGCCTTCACCCCGCCCTGCATGCCGATGATCGCCAGTCGCCCGCTCACCGCGAGCGCCTTGACGTTCTTCTGCAGGTACTTGGCGCCGATGATGTCGAGGATGACGTCCGCGCCCTTGCCGTCGGTGGCCTTGCGGATCTCCTGGACGAAGTCCTGCTCGCGGTAGTCGATGAGGATGTCCGCGCCCAGCTCCGCGCAGCGCGCCAGCTTCTCCGGACCGCCGGCGGTGACCGCCACGCGCGCACCGACCGCCTTCGCCAGCTGGATCGCCATCGTGCCGATACCGCTGGCGCCGCCGTGCACCAGAAGCGTTTCGCCGGGCCGCAGGTGCGCGATCATGAAGACGTTGGACCAGACCGTGCACGCCACCTCCGGCAGCGCGGCGGCCTGGACCAGGTCGATGCCCGGCGGCACCGGCAGGACCTGCCCGGCGGGCACGGCGACCTTCTCGGCGTAGCCGCCACCCGACAGCAGCGCGCACACCTCGTCGCCCACGGCCCATCCGCTGACGCCGGGGCCGACCTCCGCGATCCGGCCGGCGCACTCCAGACCGGGGTACAGGGAGGAGCCGGGCGGTGGGTCGTAGAAGCCCTGACGCTGGAGCAGGTCGGCGCGGTTCACCGCGCTGGCCACGACCTCGACCAGCACCTCACCGTCGGCGGGCTGCGGATCGGGCACGTCCGCCCACACAAGTGCTTCGGGGCCACCGGGCTCGGGGATAGTGATCGCTCGCATGGGCGCGAGGCTACTCGCCGTCCGCCCATGGGGCGACGGGGCGGGGGCGGCAACCGTCACCGGAGCGGAGATGCCGGTGACCGCCGACGAGGCCGCGTGGCAACAAGCGCCGACGGGTCACGGGGCCAACTGCCGGGCGCCGTAACGAGGATGACGGACGCGGCGGCGCCGGGCGGCCACTCGTCCGCCCGGGTGCCGGCCCGATCCCGGTGCGCCGGCCCGCGTCACGTCCCTGCCGTTACTCGCCCGCCCGGCGCATCGGGGAGACACCGCTGCCGGGCGTCGGCCCGTGCGGGCGGCCGGACTGCCGGCCCGGGAGGGCCTGTTCCTCCGTCGAGGCCGCCCGGACGATCGTGATCAGCCGGTCCGCCGTCTGCAACGGACTGGCCGCCGGGTCGTCATAACCGAGGAGGCGGTGGCCGCGCAGGACGGACACGACCAGATCCTCGGTGTCCCGGACGGACTTGCCGACCTCGGACTTCACCACCGGCCGCTCCACCAGGTCCAGGCCGCTGCCCTGCTGGATCAGATCCTCCATGACCGTGCCCGCGCTGGGGCTGAGCACCGAGAGCCCCAGCAGCCGGCCGGCCGCGCTGGCGGAGGTGATCACCGAGTCGGCGCCGGACTGCCGCAGCAGCGGGGCGTTCTCCTCCTCGCGCACCGCGGCGACGATATTGGCCTTCTTGTTCAGCTGACGCGCGGTCAACGACACCAGCACCGCGGTGTCGTCGCGCTGGGTGGCGATGACGACCTGCCGGGCGCGCTGGATCTCGGCCCGCACCAGGACATCGCTGCGCGTCGCGTCGCCGACCACGCCCGCGAAGCCGTCGGCCACCGCCGCGTCGATCACCTTGGCGCTCGGGTCGACGATGACGATGCGGTCGCGGCTCAAGCCCGTGGCGCAGAGGGTCTGGGCGGCACTGCGGCCCTTGGTCCCGAAGCCGACGATGACGGTGTGGTCGCGCAAGGCGTTTCTCCAGCGTTTCAGTTGCCACTGCTCGCGGGTGCGTTCGGTCAGCACCTCCAGTGTGGTCCCGACCAGGATGATCAGGAACAGCACCCGCAGGGGCGTGATGAGCAGGATGTTCAGCAGTCGCGCGGTGTCGCCGTAGGGGACGATGTCGCCGTAGCCGGTGGTCGAGAGGGTGACGGTCGCGTAGTAGACGCAGTCGAGGAGGTCGACGCTGCCGTTGGCGTTGTCGTGGTAGTCGTCGCGGTCCACCCAGACGATGAAGACCGTCGCGACGAGGACGGCGAGCGCCATCAGCAGGCGGCGAAAGACCTGGCGCAACGGCGCCATGGGAGTGCGGCGCGGCAATATCACCCGGCGCGAGTGATCATCGGGGATCTCGCGCGCGGCGGCGTCCTGGGACGGGAGCTTCACGCGGTTCCTCCGGCGGGGGGCGTGGGGAACGGGGAGCCTGCGGAGTGCGCCCCGGACGGCGGCCACGGGGCGGACGAATCGGAGGCACCGGCGGGGCCGTACGCCGTGTCCGGTGTGGCCCAGCCTCCCGCGCCACCGGCCGACCAGGGCAGGTCCAGCAACTCCACCTCGTCACCGCGGTCCGCGCCGCCTGCCGGGATCACGGCGAGGGCGTCGGCGGCGGCGATCCCACGCAGCATGGCGGGCCCGTTGTAGTGCAGTGGCGCCGCCATCACGCCGTGCTGCTCGTCGTCCCGGTAGGCCACCGGGACGAGCCGGGTGTCGTGCGGATGCCCGTAGACGGCTCCGGCCAGCGGGGTGGGGTAGGCCGTGGCCGGGCGGCGGGCGGCGAGGGTTCGCAGCAGCGGCTCGGCGAGGGTGAGCAGTCCCGAGACGGCGGCGAGCGGGTTGCCCGGGAGGCCGACGAGGTGGCGGTGCGGGGTGATCCGGGCGAGCAGCATGGGATGCCCGGGACGTACCGCCACCCCGTCCACCAGCACCTCTGCGCCCAGGCGGCGCAGGGTGGGATGGACATGGTCGACGGGCCCCGACGCGGTGCCGCCGGTGGTGATGATCACGTCGGCGGTGGATCCGGCGATGGCCGCGTACAACGTGTCGGCGTCGTCCGCGAGGTGGCGGGGCGCGGCCGCCTCGGCGCCCAGCGCACGCAGCCACGGCGCGAGCATCGGCCCGAGCGCGTCGCGGATCCGGCCCTCCTGCGGCAGTCCGTGTTGCAGCAACTCGTCGCCCAGGATGAGGACTTCGACGCGGGGGCGGGGATAGGTGGTCAGCTCGTCGTAGCCGGCCGCAGCGGCCAGGCCGAGGACGGCCGGGGTCACCAGGGCGCCGGCGGGCAGGAGTTGGTCGCCGCGGCGGCACTCCTGGCCGCGAGGCCGGATGTCCTGGCCGGGCGACGGGGGCCGGGTGGCGAACAGCCGCGCCCGGCCGTCACCGAGGCCCCGTACCTCGCAGTGCTCGCTGCGCAGAACGGCGGTCGCGTTGCCGGGCACCCGCGCGCCGGTGGCGATCCGGATCGCATGGCCGTCGGGGAGCATGCCGACGGGGGCGTGCCCGGCCAGGATGCCGGGGTGTGAGCCGGCCGGAGCGGGGGCGTCGCGGTCGACGGGATCGTCCTCCGCCTGTTCGGTGAGGTCGGCCTCGTCCGGTGCGAGGGGGCTGCTCGTGGACCGGCCCTTTGCGCGGTCGGTGGTCTTGTCGGTGGTCCTGTGGGTGTTCTTGTCGCTGGTCCCGGCGGTGGTCCTGGCGGTGGTCCTGGCGGTTGCCCCGTCCGTGGTCCTGTCCGTGGTCCGGTCGTCCGCCGGGCGGTCGAGACGCCAGGGGCCTGGGCCGGACACCGCCCAGCCGTCCATGGCCGAGGTGTCGAAGGACGGCAGATCGGTGAGCGCGGCGAGGGGCGCAGCCAGCGTCCGGCCGAGCGCCTCCCCGAGCGACGACGTCTCGGGGGCGAGCGGCCCTACAGCGGCACGCGCGGCGATCTCACGGGCCGTCCCCCACGGGGCGGCAGGGGCATCCGAACGGTGCGCGCCGGGGGCCGGAGTGTGGTGATCGGCGGCTGCGGGGTCGTCCTGAGTGGGGCGGTGAGCCTGGCCGGGGTGAGGGTTCTGACCGGGGGGTGGGGTCTGACCGGGGGGTGGGGTCTCTCGGGCGTCCGCGGGGTCGCGGGGAGCGCTGGGGCCACGGTGGCCGCTGGGGCCGCGGGAACTGCCGGGGTCCTGGGAGCGGCCGTCATGGTCCTGGCGATTGCCGGGGGAGGGCACGTCGGCGGCGGATCGGGCTGAGCCCCGGGCATCGCCATCGCCATCGTCGGCGCCGGGGCGGGAGGCGGAAGAGCGACGAGAGGCTGAAGCGCTTCCGGAGGCGGGCCCCCAGAGGGCCTCGCACACGTCGAAGGTGCCGGACTCGCTGCCCTTGGCAGAGCCGTTGTTCTCGTACGGCGCCCGGGGGGCCGCAGGACGTACCCGCGCCGCTCCGCGACCGTTGGCCAGCGCGAGCGCGTCGGCGAGCGCGGCGTCGAAGTCCCCGTCGGTCATGGGGCGGTCTTCTTTGCGTTGTCCGGGTGCTTGTCGGCCTTTGCTTCGTTGCCGGTGGGGCTGGTGGCGCCGGTGGGCCCGTCCGCCCGGTCGCTACCGGTGCCCTCCGCGGCCCACCGGTTGGCCAGCGCGACAGCCTTGGCGGACAGTTCCGCCACGTCACGGCCCTGTTGGCCCGCCGCGTAGCCGATCAGAAACGTCGTCAGCGGAGCGGCGGGGCGGGCCACCCCGTGTGCCGCGTCCCGTGCGAGATCGAGGAGTACCGGCGTATCGACATCGAGTTCGATGCCCAGCTCGGCCTTGACTGCGGTGATCCATTCGTCCAACACGTTTCCATGCTCCCTGATCCGGGCGCGTGCAGCGCTGATGTCTTCCCAGGTGTCGCAGTCGAAGGATGCCGTGGACGTGGCATCCGGGACGCGTTCGAGCGTCAATCGGGACGTCAGCGCACGCAGCGGCAGCCCGGCCAGGCCCCCGTGCGCGGCACGCAACCGCTCCAGCTCCCGGCGCAACGGCTCCACCCGATAAGCCGCCACCAACGGCTGATCCCGCCCCGCCCTGTCCCGCAGAAGCGCCCCGTCGGGGGACGGGACCGTACTGCCTGGGCCGCCGGGGCGGGGAGCGTCGGGGCGAGGGGTCGCGTTCTCCTCGGAGGCGTCGGGGCGAGGGGTGGTGTTCCCCTCAGGGGCATCGGGGCTGGGCGTGGCGTAGCCGGCCGTTGCGGCTTCAGGGGCCGACTGCGTCGCTGCGGCCAGCAGGTCACGTACGGTCGCCGCCGTCAGAAAGGGCAGGTCGGCCGAGAGGACAAGGACCGTAGGAGCGGAGGTCTGCCGCAGACCTGCATCCAGCGCGGCGAGCGGGCCGCCACCGGGTGGATCCTCCAACGCGCGGCGAACCTCGCGGCTGGTCGGACGCCGGGGGCCGACAACGACCGTCACCGCGGCATCCGGGCAGGCCGCGAGCACGCGGTCCAGCAGGGGGCGGCCGCCGACGGACAAGGCGGGTTTGTCCGCCCCGCCGAGCCGACGGGCCGCACCTCCGGCCAGCACGATGGTGTCGTAGTCGGTGTGGTCGCTCACCCCATGAGTATCGCCGGGAGCGCCGTCATCACACAGGGGCCACCGAGTCGCTGTGGTTACAGGGCGGTCACCGTGCCCCCACTGCCACGGAGAGGCCCAGAGTCACGGGCCCGGGTCGCACAGACATCCACGGGCCCGGGTCGCACCGACATTGCAGCCAGAGCTCCACCACCGCCCACCCGACAGCCCCGTCACCGACGAACAGAGCAGGACCCGCAGGCCCTCAGGACCCGCAGGCCCTCAGGACCCGCAGGCCCTCAGGGCCTCAGGGCCTCAGGCATCGGCTCGCAGCCCCTCGGGCTCCGGGCCGCTGGGCTCCGCGCCACTGGCTCCGCGCCGCTGGGCTCCTTCCTCTGGGCCCCGACTTCTGGGACATCGAGCCCGTCCGGACTTAGCCCCGTGGGGACTCAGTCCCGTCCGGACTGCTGGTCTCGTAGGGCCGGGCCTCGAAAGCTGCGCCCCGTACGGCCCAAGACCTACACCGCGCAGGGCGGCGGGGCCGCAAGGCGGAAGGGCGACGGGGCAACGGGGCAACGGGGCGACGGGGCGACGGGGCGACGGGGCGACGGGGCGGGAGTACAAGGACCGCAAGCCCTGCAGCCCGCAACGCCCCAGCTGCCAGAACCACAAACACACAGGGGACGAGCCGAAGAGGGACGAGCCGCAGGCCACATCCCCCGCCCCCGCCCCAGCTCCCCGGCCAACCCGCCGACCGCCGATCACCGACCTGCCGACTCACCAACCCGTCGCCCCGCCGCCCCACCGACTCCCCGACTCCCCGACTCCCCGACCCCGCAACGACGCCACAGACCGGAACGTGGCGACGAGCCCGGGGCCGGGGCCGCCGACGCGACCGCGATGCCGTGCGGCGCGAGATCGTTGAGCCCCACGCTCACCGGCCGACCACGCACCTGGACGTCTCCCCATGGGTGCACGCCCCGACCGCCCAGCCCCACTTCTCGCCGGCCAACTCCACAGCGCCAGCTCTCGCCTCGCCTCGCCTCAATCAACGGTCGCAACCGCCCTCAGCCAACCCGCCCCTCAGCCGAACGCGCCCCTCAGCCAACGCGCACGGCAGTCTCCGCCCAGTTACAGCGCCCGCAACAGCAGTGCCGGCTGTTCCACGCAGTCGGCGACGAACCGTAGGAAGCCGCCCGCCGTGGCGCCGTCGCATACCCGGTGATCGAAGGTGAAGGAGAGCTGGACCACCTGCCGGACCGCCAACTCACCGTTGTGCACCCAGGGTTTGGCGGCTATCCGGCCGACACCCAGCATCGCGGCCTCGGGGTGGTTGATGATCGGTGTGGAGCCGTCGACCCCGAAGACGCCGTAGTTGTTCAGGGTGAAGGTGCCGTGCGTCATCTCGGCGAGGGACAGGCCCCCACTGCGCGCGGTGTCGGTGAGCCGGGCGATCTCGTCGGACAGTTGCTCCGCCGTACGGGCATGGGCGTCCCGGATCACCGGAACCACCAATCCGCGCTCGGTCTGGGCCGCGAAGCCCAGGTGGACGGCGGGCAGCCGGACGATCTCCTGGGATTCCGTGTCGACGGTCGCATTCAGCTCGGGGAACCGCGCCAGCGCGGCCGTGCAGACCCTGGCCAGGAGAGCGAGGAGAGACACCTTGGCGGCGCCCGGCACGTTCATCGCCTTGCGGGCGGCGAGGAGTTCGGTGGCGTCCGCGTCCACCCAGCAGGTCGCGTCCGGGATCTCCCGTCGGCTGCGGCTGAACTTCTCGGCGGCGGCCCCGCGCATCCCACGCAGCGGAACCCGTTCCGCACCCGGCGCGGTCCCGACCCGACTCTCGGACGCTGCCCCGAAGCCGCCCCCGACGCCTGAGACGGTGGCACCCCTCGCTCCCAGACGGGCCCCGGCCCCAACCGTGCCCGTCACGCCCGAGCCCGTACCGACCGCGTCCGTAACGATGGCGCCCGTACCGATCGCGCCTGCACCGACGGCGTCCGCGGCGCCCATACCCACAGCGGTCGTGGCACCCGTTGCGGCGGCACCGGCCGCGTGCTCCTGGCCACGAATCGCACGCTCGACATCCGTACGGAGAATCAGGCCCTCCCGCCCGGTTCCCGTCACCTCTCGCAGATCCAGACCGTGCTCCCGCGCCATCCGCCGCACCAGAGGCGAGATGACGGCCACGGCACGGCTCCCGGAAAGCTCCGCCTCCGGACTCACCGACTCCGCTGCCCCATCCGCCCCGGCAGATCCAGCAGTTCCTGCTCTCGCTGCGGTACCGGTCGCCTCGGCAACCGCCGACGATCCTTCAGGCACAGCGGCAGCGGAATCTGCGATTCCGGCGGCTGTCCCCGACGCAGGGCCGCCGCCTGCCCCCGGCCGGATGCGCCGCCGCCGCGCCGCGGAGGCACTCGTGCCGTATCCGACGAGCACATTGCCCGATCCTGAGTCCGCCGACCCCGAGTCCGCCGATCCGGAGTCCGCCGATCCGGCCCGTGCCGCGCCCGCGTCCGCGCTCTGGTCCGACGCGCCCGTCCGACCGGAAGCCGTCGCCGACCCGGACTCCGTCGCCCCCGCCTCGCCCGAGTCCGCGGCCGGCCCACCCGTCTCAAGGTCGTCCGGCACCGCCCCAACGGCAACCATGACCAGCGGAGCTCCGACCGGAACCTCCGCCCCCTCCTCACCGAAACGGGCGGTCACCACGCCCCCATAGGGGCACGGCACCTCCACCAGCGCTTTGGCGGTCTCGACCTCCACCACCGGCTGGTCGATGGCCACGACCTCGCCGACCTCGACCATCCAGTGCACGATCGTCGCCTCGGTGAGGCCCTCCCCCAAGTCGGGAAGGGTGAATTCACGGACCACGGCCATCACTCACCACGTCCCTCGGTCCAGTCCGACTCCCACTGGAGGCGGGCGACGGTGTCCAGAATCCGGTCCACGCCCGGCAGGTGGTGCCGCTCCAGCATCGGCGGCGGATACGGGATGTCGAATCCGGCGACGCGCAGAACCGGCGCCTCCAGGTGGTGGAAGCAGCGCTCCGTGATCCGCGCCGCGATCTCGCCCCCCGGGCCACCGAAGCCGGTCGACTCGTGGACGACCACCGCTCGTCCGGTGCGCCGCACCGACGCACAGACCGTCTCGTCATCGAACGGCATCAGCGAACGCAGATCGAGGACTTCCAGATCCCAGCCCTCCGCCCGGGCGGCCTCGGCCGCCTCCAGGCAGACCGGCAGCGACGGGCCGTAGGTGATGAGTGTGGCGCTGTCGCCGCGGCGGCGGACCTCGGCGCGGCCTATGGGGGCGACGGCCGTGGGGGCGTCGGGCGACCAGTCGGCCTTGGACCAGTACAGCCGCTTGGGTTCGAGGAAGATGACCGGGTCGTCGGAGGCGATGGAGGCGCGCAGCAGCCCGTAGGCGTCGGCGACCGTTGCCGGGGTGACGACATGGAGGCCGGGGGTGGCGAGGTAGTACGCCTCGGAGGAGTCACTGTGGTGCTCGACCCCGCCGATCCCGCCGCCGTAGGGAATGCGGATGGTCAGGGGCATCGGCATGGCGCCGCGGGTGCGGTTGCGCATCCGCGCGACATGGCTGATCAGCTGCTCGAACGCCGGATAGGCGAACGCGTCGAACTGCATCTCCACGACCGGCCGCAGCCCGTACATGGCCATGCCGACGGCGGTGCCCAGGATGCCGGCCTCGGCGAGCGGGGTGTCGCTGCAGCGGTCCTCGCCGAACTCCTTGGCCAGGCCGTCGGTGACCCGGAAGACGCCGCCCAGAGCGCCGACATCCTCCCCCATGACGTGGACCGTCGGGTCCTCGGCCATGGCATCGCGCATCGCGCGGGTGAGCGCCTGCGCCATGGTGGCGGGCTTGCGCGCGGTGGCCGGAGCGATGGTCGTCATGGTCGGTCCCCCTCGGCGGACTCGGTGGCGGTGGCCGGCTCCTCGGTGTGGCCGGCGGCCTCCGCGTCCAGCTCGGCCCTCAACTGGGCCGCCTGCTCCCGGAGTTGCCCGGTCTGCTCGGCGTACACGTGGGTGAACAGGTCCATGGGGTCGAGCTCGGGGTCCTGGTTCATCCGGTCCCGCAGGCCGGCTGCCAGCTGCTCCGCGCCGTCCCGCGTGTCCTTGAGAAATTTCTCCGTCAGCAGGTCACGCGCTTCCAACTCGCTCTCCAGAAGGGCTATCGGGTCATGCGCCCGCCAGGTCTCGACCTCGGAGTCGGTGCGGTAGCGGGTGGCGTCATCGGCGTTGGTGTGGGCCTCGATGCGGTAGGTGACGGCCTCCACCAGCGTCGGGCCGCCGCCGCTGCGGGCACGCTGCACCGCTTCGCTGAGGACCTCGTGCATCGCGGGCGCGTCATTGCCGTCGACGAGGCGGCCCGGCATGCCGTAGCCGACCGCCTTGTGGGCCAGGGACGGCGCGGCCGACTGCTTGGCGAGCGGTACGGAAATCGCGAAGCCGTTGTTCTGGACGAGGAAGACGACCGGGGCCTGCCAGACCGCCGCGAAATTCAGCGCCTCATGGAAATCGCCCTCACTCGTGCCGCCGTCGCCGACCATCGCCAGGGCGACGACATCGTCACCCTTGAGACGAGCGGCGTGCGCCAGGCCGACCGCATGCGGAAGCTGGGTGGCCAGGGGAGTGCACAACGGGGCGATGCGGTGCTCGCGCGGGTCGTATCCGGTGTGCCAGTCGCCGCGCAGCAAGGTCAGCGCCTGCACGGGATCGAGGCCGCGGGCAACGGCGGCGAGGGTGTCGCGGTAGCTGGGGAAGAGCCAGTCCCGGTCCTCGAGCGCCAGCGCGGCGGCGACCTCGCAGGCCTCCTGCCCCGTGGAGGACGGGTAGACCGCCAGCCGCCCCTGCCGGGTCAGCGCGGTGGCCTGCGCGTTGAACCTGCGGCCGCGCACCAGCTGGGCGTACAGCCGCGTCAGCAGTCCGGGGTCGAGCCGCCGCGCGGCCTCCGTCCCCAGCAGGCGGTACGGCTCGGCGTCGGGCAGGAGGGGCGCCGGGTCGACGCGCGGCCGCCAGGCGGGCGGCGGGCCGGACAGGCCGCTCTTGTTCCTGCTGCTGCCGGGCTGCTCAAGGACCGTCATGACGAGCACCTCCTCGAATCGAAGGGGTGGCGCGGAGCGCCTCATAGGGGTGGGGGGCGGGCGACGGGTGGGCAGGATGCATACGGTCGGGGCGGGTAGCCCTTCCCTACCGATTGTTCGGTCGCTGATGCAATTTGGCTACAGGCGGGGTCGGCCTGTGGACAAACGGTTCTCCACAGCTTGTGATGAAGTCAGGGTGTCCACAAAGGGGAGGCGGGACCATATGCCGGACGAACAGATGGCCAATCCCGGCGGCCGGCCGCCGGCAGCACCGGCGCCCGCGCCGCCCCCTCCGGCCGCGCGTCCCCTGGACACCATCGACCGCTCGATCCTGCGCATGCTGCAGACCGACGGAAGGGCCTCGATACGCTCCGTCGCCGAGCGCGTGCATGTCTCGCGCGCCAATGCCTACGCCCGGATCAACCGGCTGATCGAGGACGGCGTGATACGCGGCTTCAGCGCCCGCGTCGACCAGGAACGCGCAGGTCAGGGCGCCTCCGCATACATCACGCTGAAGATCGTTCAGAACTCCTGGCGGACCGTACGGGCCCAGCTCACAGCGCTGCCCGGGGCCACCCACATCGCGCTGGTCAGCGGCGATTTCGATGTCCTGCTCCTGGTGCACACCAAGGACAACCGCGAGCTGCGGGAGCTGGTCCTCACCCGGATCCAGTCGATCCCGGAAGTGCTCAGCACCCGCACCCTGCTGGTCTTCGAGGAAACCGACCTCGGTACGGAACACGGGCCCGACCAGCAGTGACCGAGAGCCTCCGGTGCCCTCGCGGCGTGGGCCCTCCTGCGAGCCGCACGCGCCCCTACGGCCGTACGACGGGGTGAGGCTTTACCCACGGCCGGCAGCCGGCGCCCCCTGACCCACGCAACTCATGGCTGACAGCCGGCCTCCCCTGACCCACACGGCCCACGGCCCCGGACAGCCCACGGCCACCGCCCACAGGCGGCCCGCCCCTCAGGACCTGCGCAGGCCCGCGAACGCCGTCCGCACCACGGCGTCGGCGACCTCGTCCCGGCTGGCCGCGCCGCCGCGCCCGGGCCGGTACCACTCCACGATCGAATTGATCATTCCGAAGAGCAGCCGGGTGGCCAGCCGGATGTCGACATCCGCCCGGAGATCCCCCTCGTCGGCCGCCCGCTTGAGCAGGTCGGCGACCTGGTGGTCGAAATCGCGGCGGCGCTCCATGGCCCACCGCTCGCTGTCGGTGTTTCCGCGCACCCGCAACAGCAGCGTCACATAGGGCAGTTCGTCCATCAGCACCTCGGCCTCGCGCCGGGTGACGTACTCCAGCCGCTCGATCGCCCGCCCCTCGACGGCGCCGGGCTCCTCCAGCACACCGAACAGCCCGTCCAGGGCCCGGCTTATCGCCCGGTGCAGCAGCTCTTCCTTGCTGCGCACGTGGTGGTAGATCGAGGACTTGGAGATGCCCGCCGCCTTGGAGAGGTGCTCCATGGAGGTGCCGTCGTAACCGCGCTCGTTGAACACCTCCACGGCGACCGCGAGCAGCGAATCGGGCGTGTAGGTGTCGCGCTTGGCCATGGTCATGATTAGAGCACCTGTCCCTGCACTTCCGCACGGCGCCGCAGTGCCCAGGAGGGGGCGTAGCGGCCGCCGGCGCTCTGGTGGTCCAGGGAGTCCAGCAGATCCCGCACCCACCGGGCGCCGAGGCGCTCCGCCCACTCCAGGGGGCCACCGGGGTAGTTCACGCCCAGCCGCATCGCGGTGTCGATGTCCTCGGGGCTCGCGACCTCCCGGGCCACGGCGTCCACGGCGAAGTCGACGATCATGGCGACCGTCCGGGCGACGATCATGCCGGGTACGTCCCGGACCACGCTGACCTGCTTGCCGAGCGCCTGGAACAGCCCGACCGCCTCGGCGAGGTCCGCTTCGGAGGCGGTCTCCGACGGGGCGAGCGCGATCCGGGTCGCGGCACGGTAGTCGAGCGAGAGGTCGAAGCGTACGCACCGCCCCTGGGCACCGCTCGTCGCCGGGGCCCCGCTGGTGAGGCCCAGAGCAGCGCCGCCCGGCAGCCGGATGACGCCTGCGCCCCCGTCCGCACGCTCGCCGGTGATCTTGATGCCGGCTTCCTCGATCAGCTCGCGCAGTCCCGCGGCGGGGCCGGGCAGCTCGCCGTCCAGACCGACGCTCTCCGGGGCGGGGCACGCGGCAGCGGTGCGCGGCGCGGGCCGCTCGGCACCCTCGGCGTAGTCGAACCAGCCGCGCCCGGCCTTACGGCCGTGCAGCCCGGATTCCACCAGCCGCCGCTGCGCCAGGGACGGCGTGAATTTCGGGTCCTGGAAGAAGGACGTCCACACGGAGTGCGTGACCGCCTCGTTCACGTCCTGCCCGATCAGGTCGGTCAACTCGAACGGGCCCATCTTGAATCCGGCGCCCTCTCGCAGCACGGCGTCGATCGTCGCCGGGTCGGCGGCCCGCTCCTCGTAGGCGCGCAGCGCCTCGGCGTAGAAGGGGCGGGCGATGCGGTTGACGATGAACCCGGGGGTGTCCGCGCAGCGCACCGGCGTCTTTCCCCAGGCCGCGGCGGTGTCGTACGCGGTGGCCGCGGCGGCCTCGTCGGTGGCGAATCCAGTGATGACCTCCACGAGCGGGAGCAGCGGGGCGGGGTTGAAGAAGTGCAGGCCCACGAATCGCCCGGGGTGCCGCAGCGGGCCGGCGACGGCGGTCACGGACAGCGAGGAGGTGTTGGTGGCCAGCAGACAGTCCGCCGGAACGATCTCCTCCAGGGCGGTGAACAGCTGCTGCTTGGCGGGCAGTTCCTCCAGAATCGCCTCGACGACCAGCGCGGCGTCGGCCAGGTCGGCGAGTTCGGCGGCGGGGGCCAGCCGGTCGCGCGCCGCGTCCCGCTCCTGCGCCGTGATCCGGCCTTTTTCGGCGAGCCGATCCAGCCGCCGCACGAGGGCCTCGGCGGCCTCACCGGCGCGCCCCGGCGCCGCGTCATAGAGGCGTACGCGGTGGCCGGCGACCAGCGCCACCTGCGCGATTCCCTGCCCCATGGTGCCGGTACCGACCACTGCCACGGTGCTGCTGGTCTCTATTGCCGTCATGCCGACAGATCCTCCCCGACCGAATTGTCCACAGGTTTGCCGGGCCCTCTTGCCCCGACCGATCGTTCGGTTACTCTAACTCCGTCGGGTTGTCCGCTCCCAGATCCACGACCGCTGTCCGCATCGTCCACTCCGGCCGGCCACCGCGCGGCCGCACCGCACCTCTCTCACTTTCATCCCTCAGCCCTTGCCCGCACCTTCGCCCCATAGCTGTTCCCGCAATCCGCACCTCCGCAGTCCGCACTTCCCATTCCGCACCTCTGCTTTCCGCCCCCATCCGCTCTCCGCCCGGCTCGACGAGGAGTTGGTCATCGATGGCCGCCGAAATGACCGCAGCGCAGTTGATCGCGAAGCACCGCCCGACTCTCGACCAGACGCTGGAGGCGATCAACAGCCGCGCGTACTGGTCCCCCCACCCCGAGAACCCCAAGGCGTACGGCGAGGACGCCGCGCCTGCGGGTCTGGCCGCCTTCGAGGCGCTCCGCGGCAAGCCGTTCGACCTCGACCAGCCCGGGACGGACGACTGGGTGGGCGAGGAAGTCTCGCCGTACGGACCGGAGTTGGGCATCAGCTATCCGCATCCGGATGTGGACGTCCTGCTGCCGAGCATGCGGGCCGCGATGCCCGCCTGGCGAGCTGCGGGGCCCGAGGCGCGGGCCGCGGTGTGCCTGGAGATCCTCGCGCGGATCAGCGCACGCACCCATGAGTTCGCGCAGGCCGTCATGCACACCAGCGGGCAGGCGTTCATGATGGCGTTCCAGGCGGGCGGCCCGCATGCGCAGGACCGCGGCCTGGAGGCGGTGGCGTACGCCTACGCCGAGCAGACCCGCACCCCGGAGCAGGCGGCGTGGTCCAAGCCGCAGGGCAAGCGGGATCCGCTGGAGCTGTCGAAGACCTTCACCGCCGTGCCGCGCGGTGTGGCGCTGATGATCGGCTGCAACACCTTCCCGACGTGGAACGGCTACCCCGGCCTCTTCGCCTCGCTGGCCACCGGCAACCCGGTGCTGGTCAAGCCGCATCCGCGCGCCGTGCTGCCGCTGGCGCTGACGGTCAAGGTGGCGCGTGAGGTGCTCGCCGACGCCGGCTTCCCCGCCGACCTGGTCTGCCTTGCGGTGGACAGGCCGGGTGAGGGCCTCGCCAAGACGCTGGCCGTCCGCCCCGAGGTCCGCATCATCGACTACACCGGCTCGACCGAATTCGGCGACTGGCTGGAGACGAATGCCCATCAGGCGCAGGTCTTCACCGAGAAGGCCGGCGTCAACACCGTCGTCATCGACTCCACCGACAACTACAAGGGCATGCTCAGCAACCTGGCCTTCTCGCTGTCGCTGTACAGCGGCCAGATGTGCACCACCCCGCAGAATCTGCTGATCCCCCGCGCCGGCATCACCACGGACGCCGGCCCGAAGTCGTACGACGAGGTCGTCAGCGACCTCGCGGGCGCGGTGAGCGGCCTGCTCGGCGACGACGCACGGGCCAACGCCCTGCTGGGCGCGATCGTCAATCCGCAGGTCAAGGAGCGCATCGAGAGCGCGGCCGGGCTCGGTGAGGTGGCGCTGGAGTCCCGCGCCGTGGCCCACCCCGAGTTCCCCGACGCGACCGTCCGTACGCCGGTGATGGTCAAGCTGGACGGCGCCGAGCCGGGCTCCGAAGCGGTCTATCTGTCGGAGTGCTTCGGCCCGGTGTCCTTCGCCGTCGCGGTCGATTCCGCGGCCGACGGGGTGGAGCTGCTGCGGCGCACGGTCCGTGAGAAGGGCGCCATGACGGTCGGCGCGTACACCACCTCCGCGGAGGTGGAGCAGCTGATCCAGGATGCCTGCCTGGAGGAGTGCGCCCAGCTGTCACTGAACCTGACCGGCGGCGTCTATGTGAACCAGACGGCGGCGTTCTCCGACTTCCACGGCTCGGGCGGTAACCCGTCGGCCAACGCCGCGCTGTGTGACAGCGCGTTCGTGGCGAACCGCTTCCGGACGGTGGAGGTGCGGCGCCCGGCGTAGGGCCTCTATGGCGGGCCCGGCAGTGCCTGAATATCTGGTGCCGGGCCCTCGGGCAGTGGACGGTGAGCGGTTCGACGCCTGCCGTCCACGGCCTTCGGCCCGCCGTTCTTGGCCCGCCGTTCATTGCCCGCCGCCCCTTGTCAGCCGGCCCTCGTACTCCGTGTCCAGGTGGTGGCGTACGGCTCACGCGTCGAGTCGAGTCGGGGGAGGCTGCGGGCCGCTTGCCGAGCGCCCGCCGTCACGGACCTGGGCGGCTGGCAAGTACCCCTGCGGTCTCAGGGCGGCTCAGGGGCCCCTGAGGCTGCTCCCGGCCCGGGGAAGGGCAGGCAACCACGGCACCATGTCCGACGGCTCGTCCACTGCGCGTGGTTCTGGCCTGCCGGGTAGGGTCGCGGCCCGGCATTGCACTGCACGGCGCCCGGCAAGAGCGCGCCACGCCAACGCCCCTCGTGGACTCAGATGCCGGTCTCGCTCGGCGCCTCGATGTGGGCATGGCGGCCGATCCAGGCGTGCATGGCGATGGCCGCCGCGGCACCCGCATTGATCGAGCGGGTCGAGCCGAACTGCGCGATCGAGCACACGACAGAGGCATGACGGCGCGCCTCTTCGGTCAGCCCCGGCCCCTCCTGGCCGAACAGCAGCACACAGCGGCGGGGCAGCACGGTCGTCTCCAGCGGCACCGCCCCGGGGAGGTTGTCGATCCCGATGATCGGCAACCCTTCGGCGGAGGCCCAGGCGGTGAGGTCCTCGGTGCCCGGGTGATGCCGCACATGCTGGTAGCGGTCGGTCACCATCGCGCCGCGCCGGTTCCAGCGGCGATGCCCGACGATATGGATCTCCTTGGCCAGGAACGCGTTCGCGGTCCTGACGACCGAGCCGATGTTGAAGTCGTGGCCCCAGTTCTCGACGGCCACATGGAAGTCGTGGCGGCGGGTGTCGAGGTCCGCGACGATGGCCTCCCGCGTCCAGTAGCGGTACTGGTCGACCACGTTGCGCCGGTCCCCGTGCGCGAGCAGCTCGGGATCGTAGTGCTCACCCTGCGGCCAGGGCTCGGGGTGCGGGCCGACGCCGACCTTGGGGCCGTACCCCTCGTCGTACTGGATCGGCTCGGCGGCCGAGGCCACCGCAAGGGCGGCACCGGCCCCGTCGGCCGGGGTGCTGTTGCCGCCCGGGGCGGTGGGCTGATCCACGGGGTCGGTCCGCTCGCCGCCCTGGACGGTTCTCTCGCTGCTCACCCCACGAGCGTATGGCCACCGTCCCCGCTGTGTGTACGGGCCTCCGGCTCACCGCCCGCAGGCCCCTCGGCCGCGGTGGGGGTTCTACCGCGGCGGAACAGCCGGTCGCGCAGCTCGGAGATCCGTGCGGAGAGCCAGGTCAGGAAGTTCGTCGGCAGGAAGACCGCATCCGCCGCGATCATCGCGAGCGAGAAGAAGGGCAGCCCGAGAAGGAACGCGATCGAGAGGTGCTCACAGATCATCGCGACCAGCAGAACGTTCTTCAGCCGGCGGTTGAAGAGCGTGAACGGGAAGGCGACCTGCACCATCACCGTGCCGTAGGTGATGATCATGACCATCAGCCCGTTGCTGCCCAGCGCATCCGACAGCGCGGGCCATGGCGAGAAGTAGTCAAGGTGCATCGGATAGAAGACGGCGGTGCCGTCCTGCCAGCGCGAACCCTGGATCTTGTACCAGCCGGCCGTGGCGTAGATCAGACAGACCTCGACCACGATCACCAGCAGGGCGGCGTTGTGCGCGAGCTTTGCGAGGGTGTCCAGGACGATGCGCGGCTCCCCGGGGGCGTGCCGCTGCACCCACCACCACACGCCATGCGTCACCCACAGGAACCACAGCGTCAGGCCCCAGCCGACGTGCGGGAACGGGCCGTTCTCGAACCAGGTCAGGCCGTAGCTGCCGAGCAGCTGCGCCACGGCCAGCCCGAGGCCGAGTACGGCCCACAGGATGACTCCGGGAAGATCGCGGGCGGGGCGTGCGGCGGCGTCCGGGCCCGGGGCGGCGTCGGCGGCTGTGCCGGATTCGGCGTTCCCGGCCGCGGCCCGCTTCGCGCGGCGCGCGTCCAGCGACCACACCTGCCCGCACCGGGTCAGCACGAGATACATCGACATCAGGTGAATGACGTTGTCGCCGCCGTCACCGACGAAGATGCTGCGGTTCTGCAGTGAGAGCACACCGATCATGAACAGCACCGACATGGTGCGGGTGCGCCAGCCCAGCATCAACAGGGCACTGGCCACGATGGCGAGCAGGTAGACGCACTCGAACCAGGCGTTGCCGTCCGACCAGGGCAGCACGGAGAAGGCGTGGTTGCCGTCGAGGAGCCGGCGCGCCATGCCCAGGTCCCAGGGGTTGTCAGGCCCGTAGAGGTCTCGGCGGTTGGGCCATTCCCGGAGCAGGAACAGCAGCCAGGTCGCGGCGAAACCGATGCGGATGACGGCGGTTTGGTAGGGGGCCATCGCCTGGCTGCTGACCCGCGCGAAGCCGCGGCCTATGGCGCGCTCGATACGGGTCTCCTCGTAAGGGGCAGGATCGGGCGCGTCCTGCGAGGGCGAGGACTCCCGTGCTTCCTGCTCCTGCTGAGCTGCCGGATCCCCCTGAGGTGCCGAATCCCGCGATTCCGGTGACTTCTCGGGGTCCCTCGGTTCCGGGGTGTGCGGCTGCCGGGTGTCCTGCTGGTGCGTGCCCTGCGGCTGCTGCGGCGTCGGTGAAGTCACGAGTTCGTCGCCCCCTCGGGCAGGTCGTCTGCGGTGACCTGCCACCAGGGCAGCACGCGGTACACGGGCTTTACGCTGATCTTCTCGGTGCTCCACGACGGCGGGCTGACAGGAGTCGTCCTCGACCGCACCTGGATGCGCTCGACCCTGCCGCCCTCGGCCCATTCGGCGCCGAGCCGGGACAGCACGATGCGGCGGACATAGCGCTCGGAGAGCTCGCCGCGCGGCCCGGTGGACCGGTTCTGCGCATTGTGCGTGTTGAGGTAGAACTCCCAGCCCCGGCGCAGCTGGTTCTGCTCGGTGTGGCTGGGGAGCGGGTTGTGGTGGATGGCCCGTCCGTCACGCGCCGTCAGATCCGTCCAGCCGGTGCTCCAGGACTCCCCGGATTCGGTGCGCAGCTGCGCCCGGGCCTGGACGGCGATGTTCTGCTGGAGGGGGTTGGGTGCGAACAGCTTCCAGTTCTGCTCGTACTCGGGATAGACGTATTCGCCGATCAGGGTGCCTTGCTGCTTGCTCAGCGTGTTCGACGGCGCGACATGCAAAAACATCATGGCCAGATGTATCGCGACGACCACGGCGAAAGCGCAGCCTGCCGTGCCTATGACGATCCGCGAGGGTAGCGAGAGCGCAGCCAATGGCCGCGTTTCGTCCCCGTATGACTGCATTCCCGCCCCGTTCCCAGAATCCACTCGGCTGACTCCGCCACGGAACCGTACCTAGGCGGCCGCACCGGGCACACCCTTCCCCGAGTTATCCACAGGCTTGACACCCGCGGGCCGCCCACCCACCATTGAACCGAACGATCGGTCGGTCGGGAGCGAGGGGGCACCACATGACGACGATCGCGCCGGAAGACACGGCTCGCGAGGCGGTATTCGACGCCACCGTGGCCGCGGACGAGCGCATTGAGCCGCGGGACTGGATGCCGGACGCCTACCGCTCGTCCTTGGTGCGGCAGATGGCCCAGCACGCCCACTCCGAGATCATCGGCATGCAGCCGGAGGCCAACTGGATCACCCGGGCCCCCTCGCTGCGCCGCAAGGCGATCCTGATGGCGAAGGTGCAGGACGAAGCGGGCCACGGCCTGTACCTCTACAGCGCCGCCGAGACCCTCGGCACCAGCCGCGAGGAACTGCTCGACAAGCTGCACTCCGGCCGCCAGAAGTACTCCTCGATCTTCAACTACCCGACCCTGACCTGGGCCGACGTCGGAGCCATCGGCTGGCTGGTGGACGGCGCGGCGATCACGAACCAGGTCCCGCTCTGCCGGTGTTCGTACGGTCCCTACGCCCGCGCCATGGTCCGCGTCTGCAAGGAGGAGTCCTTCCACCAGCGGCAGGGCTACGAACTCCTGCTGGCGCTCAGCCGCGGCACCGAGGCCCAGCACGCCATGGCTCAGGACGCGGTGGACCGCTGGTGGTGGCCGTCCCTGATGATGTTCGGCCCGCCGGACGACGAGTCGGCGCACTCGGCGCAGTCCATGATCTGGAAGATCAAGCGCCACTCCAATGACGAGCTGCGCCAGCGCTTCGTGGACATCTGCGTCCCCCAGGCCGAAGCCCTCGGGCTCACGCTCCCCGACCCGGACCTGACATGGAACGAGGCACGGGGCCACTGGGACTTCGGCCCGATCGACTGGGACGAGTTCCGCGAGGTGCTCAAGGGCAACGGCCCCTGCAACGAAGAGCGGATCAACCGCCGCCGCAAGGCTCATGAGGACGGCGCCTGGGTGCGCGACGCAGCCGCGGCGCATGCGGCCAAGCAGGGGGAGGCGACCCGATGACGACACCAGGCACCACGCGATCCACCGCGTCGGAAACCAACGCGGCCGGCGCGGCTTCCACCGACTGGCCCTTGTGGGAGGTGTTCGTGCGCAGCCGGCGCGGCCTGGCGCACACCCACGCCGGCAGCCTGCACGCCCCGGACGCCGAAATGGCGCTGCGTAACGCCCGGGATCTGTACACCCGCCGCTCCGAAGGCGTCTCCCTCTGGGTGGTGCCCTCCGCCCAGATCACGGCTTCGTCCCCCGACGAGAAGGACACGTTCTTCGAACCGGCCGGTGACAAGCCCTACCGTCACCCGACCTTCTACGAGATCCCGGACGGGGTGCAGCACCTTTGATGAACGTCACGGTCACCCCGGCCCTTGCCCTCGGGGACGACGCCCTGATCCTCTCCCACCGGCTGGGCGAGTGGGCCGGCCACGCGCCGGTCCTGGAGGAAGAAGTCGCGCTGGCCAACATCGCGCTGGACCTGCTCGGTCAGGCCCGCATCCTGCTCTCCCTCGCCGGCGACGAGGACGAACTGGCGTATCTGCGCGAGGAGCGGCAGTTCCGCAACCTCCAGCTCGTGGAACAGCCCAACGGCGACTTCGCGCACACCATCGCCCGCCAGCTGTACTTCTCCACCTACCAAGAGCTGCTCTTCGAGCATCTCGCCTCGGGCACTGGTGAGTTGGCGCCACTCGCAGCGAAGGCCGTCAAGGAGGTCGCCTACCACCGCGACCACGCCCAGCAGTGGACTCTGCGCCTGGGCGACGGCACCGACGAGAGCCACGCTCGCATGCAGCGCGCGGTCGACGCCTTGTGGAAGTTCACGGGGGAGCTCTTCGAGCCGGTCGACGGCCTGGACGTACCCCTGCCCACGCTCCACGACGAGTGGACGACCCGCATCACCGCCATCCTGAACCGCGCCACCCTCACCGTCTCTGAGGGGCCGCAGCGGGGCGCCTGGACGGCGGGCGCGGGACGCCAGGGACTGCACACCGAGCCGTTCGGCCGGATGCTCGCCGAGATGCAGCACCTCCACCGCAGTCACCCGGGGGCGGCATGGTGACCACGACCGCCCTCGAAGAGGAGCTGCGCGCGCTCGCCGGCTCGGTACCGGACCCGGAGCTGCCGGTGCTCACCCTCGCCGAGCTCGGCGTGGTGCGCGACGTGAAGCTGACGGCACCGGACCGCGTCGAGGTGTGTCTCACTCCCACCTACACGGGCTGCCCCGCCATCGAGGCGATGTCGGCGGACATCGAGCGCGTACTCCACGACCGCGGCATACCCGAGGTCGAGGTCCGTACGGTCCTCAGCCCGCCGTGGACCACCGACGCGATCACGGACGAAGGCCGAAGGAAACTGGCCGAGTTCGGCATCGCACCGCCCCGGCCCACGGGCCCGGCAAGCGGACCGGTCGCCGTCGATCTCGCCATCCGCTGCCCGCACTGCGGATCGACCGACACCACCCTGCTGAGCCGCTTCTCCTCCACCGCCTGCAAAGCACTGCGTCGCTGCGAGTCCTGCCGCGAACCCTTCGACCACTTCAAGGAGTTGTGATGTTCCACCCGCTCCGGGTCCGGGAGATCGAGCGGCTCACGGACGACGCGGTGGCCGTCACCTTCGCGGTCCCACCCGAGCTGCGCGAAACCTTCCGGCACACCCCCGGGCAGCACATCGCGCTGCGCCGGACGGTCGACGGCCAGGAAATCCGCAGGACGTACTCCATCTGCACCCCGTCCACCGATGATCCTGTGCTGCGGGTGGGGATCCGCCTGGTCGAGGAGGGCGCCTTCTCGACCTACGCGCTCAAGGAGCTGATGGAGGGCGACACCGTCGAGGTCATGGCCCCGGCCGGCCGGTTCACCCTGGAACCCCGGCCCGGACACTTCGTCGGGATCGTCGGCGGCAGCGGGATCACCCCCGTGCTGTCCATCGCCGCCACCCTGCTCGCCCGGGAGCCGGACGCCCGCTTCTGCCTGATCCGCAGCGACCGCACGGCGGCCTCCACGATGTTCCTCGAGGAGGTGGCCGACCTCAAGGACCGCTACCCCCAACGATTCCAGCTGGTCACCACTCTCTCCCGTGAGGAGCAGCAGGCCGGCCTGCCGTCCGGCCGACTCGACGAGGAGCGACTACGTGCCCTGCTGCCGGCGCTACTGACGGTCGAGTCGGTGGACGGCTGGTACCTCTGCGGGCCCTACGGCCTCGTCCAGGGCACCGAACAGGCGCTTCGGACACTGGGGGTACCCCGCGGCCGAATCCACGAGGAGATCTTCCACGTCGCCGACGGCACCACCACCCCGGGCGCTACGGCCACGTCCGTGCCCGCCCACAGCTCGGTGACCGCCACCCTCGACGGCCGCTCCGGCAACTGGCCGGTGCAGGACGGCGAATCGCTGCTGGAGACCGTGCTGCGCAACCGCGCGGACGCGCCCTACGCCTGCAAGGGCGGCGTATGCGGCACCTGCCGCGCGTTCCTGGTGTCGGGCGAGATACGCATGGACCGAAATTTCGCCCTGGAGGCCGAGGAAGTCGACGCCGGGTACGTGCTGGCCTGCCAGTCGCACCCCGTAACCGAAAAGGTGGAGCTGGACTTCGACCGCTGACCAGGCGCCCGCCGACCACTCCGTCACCGAGGTCGCGTGCCCGGCCTGCCCACTGTCGCCCGGGGGAGCGCACATCCGCGCCCTGACCGCATCGCCCGGTCAGACAGTCACAGGCCGACTCTGACGCGATCCGGCGGCCGCCCCGGCGCTGCGGGACGCAGGCGGGCACCTGTCCACAGCCGCTCGTCTCCACAAAGACCCGGGGTTGTCCTCAAAGACCCGGGGTTGTCCTCGCCCGCAGACCGGCGTTCACCCCGGTCACACCAAAACCCCGGTCCCCGGCCTCGCCGGCGCCCCACACGCCCGCCCACACGCCCGCCCGAGCTCACACGAGGCGGGCAGCCCTCCGTCCCCCAACCGACCTCACCCACCCTCACCTATTCCGCCGTCGGCGCCATTCCCAATTCCTGCAACCTGTTCTACCTTGACGCATCGTCAGATTAAGGCGCCGCGTGGGAGGACAGACCAGTGGACTTCACCTTCACCGAGGAGCAGCAGGCCGCCGTCGAAGCGGCGAAGGCCGTCTTCTCGGGGGTCGCTCCTGATGACGTACCCAGCCCTTCGCTCACTACAGGAGCCGTTGCCGACGACTTCGACCGCGCGCTGTGGCGCAAGCTCGCCGACGCCCACCTGTTGAGCCTGCCGGTCCCACCCGAACACGGCGGAGCCGGCCTGGGACCGATCGCCCTCTGCCTGGTGCTGCGCGAGTCGGCCAAGGTTCTGGCACGTGTACCGCTGCTGGAGTCGGGCGCCGCCGCCCTCACGATTCAGCGCTACGCCAGTGCTGAGCTCCGCACCGAGGCGCTGCCCCGCATTGGCACCGGCGATCTCGTCGTGACAGTGGCAACAGCAGGCCGCACCGGGCACGATTCGGCCGAACTCTCCGTGGAAGCCCGGCAGGAGGGCGACGAGTGGATCCTCGACGGCAGCCAGACCGCGGTCCCCTGGGCACCGACCGCAGACCAGATATTGCTTCCCGCGCACACACCTGACGGCGACACCGTTGTTGCCCTCGTATCCCAGGACGATGAAGGCGTCTCTCTCGACGACCAGATCTCCACCAACGGGGAACGCTACGCCGAGGTCCGACTGCACTCCGTACGCATCGAAGCCCGAAAGATGATCACCGACCCGGGCGCCTGGGAGTCGCTACGGAACAACCTCACCATCGGCACCTGCGCCTTGGCCCTCGGCCTCGGTGAACGAGTTCTCTCCATGACCAGCGACTACACCAGCAAGCGCGAACAGTTCGGCTTCCCGGTGGCCACGTTCCAGGCCGTCGCCGTCCAGGCCGCGGACCGCTTCATAGACCTGCGTGCCATGGAAGCCACGCTCTGGCAGGCCGCCTGGCGCATCACCACCGACGCGGCCGGTCCACTGCCGGCGGCCGGGGACATCGCTGTCGCCAAGATCTGGGCCTCCGAAGGCGTCCGCCGTGTCGTCCAGACCGCCCACCACCTGCACGGCGGCTTCGGCGCCGACACCGACTATCCCCTGCACCGCTTCCACGCCTGGGCCAAGCAACTCGAACTCTCCCTCGGCCCCGCGGCCGCCCATGAGGAGACCCTCGGCGACCTGCTGGCGGCACACCCCCTGAGCTGAGACGGCCGCAGAAGGAGAAGCAGAAGGAGTTAGGAGACTCTCCACCTGCACGGGGGAGCCCAAGAAAAAGACGCTCCGCACCTCACGACGCCTCGCCGAATGAGGGCGGGCTCGGGGCGGCGTACGGAGCCGCGCGACGAGGCCCGGCGTCGGCATCCAGCACAAGAGAATCAGCGCGCTCCCGGAACACTCAACATCCCGATACGCAACCCGCCGCCAACTGCTCAACCATCAGCACCGCCCCGCGGCAACGAGGAACGGGCACCGGGCACCGGGCAACGGGCAACGGGCAACGGGCAACGGCAGAACGATGCCCACCCGCCGGTCCGCTAAATGACCGTCCCGGCGCCGCCCTTGCCATCCGAAACGGGACGGCCGGCGGCCTCCCATGCCTGCATACCGCCATCGACGTTCACCGCATCCAGACCCTGCTGGATGAGGTACTGCGCGACCTGCGCCGAACGACCGCCGACCCGGCACAGCACATAGACCTTGCCGTCCTCAGGGGCAGCCTCGGTCAACTCGCCGTACCGAGCGACGAATTCGCTCATCGGGATGTGCAGCGCGCCCTCGGCGTGCCCGGCTTCCCACTCGTCGATCTCCCGGACGTCCAGGAGGAAGTCATCCGACGTGAGAGCGTCGACACCGACCGTGGGCAGAGAACCAAATCGCATACCTCGACGCTACCCGACCAGCTGCGCGAGGTACGCCTCGCGCTCCGCCACATCGGCGAGCAGCTTCTCGGCGATCTCCTCGAGCAGGGCGTCCGGGTCCTGCGGCGCCATCTTGATCATCGCGCCGATGGCGCTGTCCTCCAGCTCCGCCGCGACGGCGGCCAGCAGCTCCTTGCGCTCGGCCAGCCACTCCAGACGCGCGTACAGCTCCTCGCTCTCGCTGAGCCGCTCCTCGACCGGCGCCGGGCCGGCCTCCCACTCCCGGACCAGCTCCCGCAGTGTCGCCTCATCGCCACGGCCGTACGCCGCGTTGACCCGCGCGATGAATTCGTCCCGCCGCGCCCGCTCCGCGTCGTCCCGCGCCAGGTCCGGATGCGCCTTGCGCACCAGGTCGCGGTAGACCTTGCGGGCCTCCTCGCTGGGACGGACCTTCTGCGGCGGCTGCACAGGCTGCTCGGTGAGCATGGCCTGCGACTCGGGGAACAGCCCGTCCGAACCGATCCAGCCGTGAAAAAGCTCCTCCACATCCGGCATCGGCAGAACCGAGGCGCGTGCTTCCTGCGCCTTACGGATGTCCTCGGGTGCGCCGGTACGTGCCGCCACGGCCTCGGCGATCTGCGCGTCCAGCTCGTCCAGGCGCGCGTACATCGGGCCGAGCCGCTGGTGGTGCAGCCGGGAGAAGTTCTCGACCTCCACCCGGAACGTCTCCACCGCGATCTCGAACTCGATCAGCGCCTGCTCCGCCGCCAGTACGGCCTTCGCCAGCCGCCGCGTCCCCTCATCCTGGGCCGCCTGATCACCAGGCGCACCAGCACCCACCTGGCCGGCCTCGTCACCGCCCTGACCAGCCCCGGTACCGGCAGCATCCGCGGCGACGTCCCCGGCGCCACTGTCGCCACCGACGGACTGGTCACCGTGACCACTGCCGTAGTCGTACTGACCCCCGGGTGCATCCTGGCCGGCGCGCGGGCCGTCCTGACCGCCACCGCGGGCGTCCGATGCCTGCGGGGCGGCCGGGGCATCCGCTGTCCCCAGCGCGTCCGATGCGTCCGGTCGGTCCTGGCCGTCCTGCGCGTTCTCCGCGTGCGAGTTCGTCACCCGGTCAGCGTACGGCCCATATCAGCCGACACTCTCCGCAGCCATTCGCCTCCGCTTGGACACCAGGACCAGTGAGCTACGGCGCACCCACGAGCCACCGGGCATCCCCGAGAACCAACGGGGGGATCCGCCCTCGGCCCCACCCTCGACCACCGCAGACACACATCTGCCAGGTCCAAGCAATAGCTGTCGGTGCCGCAGCCGGTACCAAGCCCCCACACGAGCGCTCCCACCACCCAACCCACGGGCTTCTGGCGTCTACCTCACGCCAGCCTCCCAACCGGCTTCGGAGACGGCCCCCGCCGCCGGCGCCCAAAACCCCCTCTTCCCTCCTCCCCCTCCCCCCGGGGGCCCAGCCCCCACCCACCCCACCCCCACACACCGCCACCGCCGCCGCCGCTCGACACAACGCGACGCAACACCGCGCCGCACGGCACCGCATCACCACCAGCGCAGACCCGTCACCCGCCCGTGCCTGACACCCGCGTGCCCCGATGCCCAAACTCAGCGCCCGCCTGTCACCCGCCGTGCTGGCTCACCCACGCGTGCCCACGCACCCACGGCCGGCGCCCGCCTGCCACCCTCTCGTGGCTACGCGCCTGCATTCCCGCCTGCCCACGCCCCACGCGCACCAGCGACCTGCCACCGGCCACCAGGCGTGTGTCGCCGTCTCGCCGTCTCCCCTCAGACCCCCATCTCCGCAGCGATCCGACCGCTCTTCACCGCCTCGACCAGGTCGGCGTGGTCGGCCTCGGTTCGGTCCGCGTAGGCGACCGCGAAGTCCGCCAGCGCCTCGTCCAGGCTTTCCCCCTTGCCGCAGTAGCCGGCCAGCAGCCGAGGGTCGGCAGTGTGCGCATGGGCCCGCGCGAGGAGGGCGCCGGTCATCCGGGCGTAGTCGTCCATCTGATCGTCGGCCAGCTCCGTCGGATCCACGCTTCCCTTGCGGTTCCTGAACTGCCGGACCTGGAACGGCCGTCCGTCACGCCGACCGTCGTCCGTACCCGTTCGTGCCCACGGCCCGCCCGCGGAGCCTGCGTCGGGTGCCGCTATGTCCCGCACCGTCGTCCAACCCAGCAATATGTCGCTGACGACCTGCATACGCCGCTGGCCGAGCACTATTCGCCGCCCCTCGTGGGCCACCGGCTGGGCGGCAAAGCCTGCCCTTTCCACATACGGCGCCAGCACCGAGCTGCGCGCCTCCTTCACCTGGAGCACCAGGGGCTCTCCTTGGTGATCCAGCAGCAGCACTACGTAGGAGCGCAGGCCCACACTTCCCGTCCCCACCACGCGGAAGGCCACATCGTGCACGGCGTACCTGGCCAGGAGCGGTCGCCGGTCTTCGGGGACCGTCTCCAGATAGCCAGTGAGCGAACCGGCCACCGCCGCCGCTTCCTCATCCGGTATCCGCCGCAGCACCGGTGGAGCGTCCACGAATCGCCGTCCGCCGTCCGGCGCTTCCTCGGTCGCCTTCGCCGCGAATTTGGCGCTGGTGTTCTTGCGCGCCTTCTGCTCCACCCGCTCCAAGGTGCCCAACAGGTCCCTGGCGTCGGTGTGGGAGACCAACTCCTCGTCGGCGATGGCGTTCCACGACTCGATGACGGGCAGCTTCGCCAGCAGCCGCATCGTGCGCCGATAGGCGCCCGCGGCATCCCGCGCCGCCTTCCGGCACCTGTCCTCTCCGGCGCCCGCTTCCCGGCCCGCCAGCACCAGCGACGCAGCGAGCCGCTTCACGTCCCACTCCCACGGGCCGTTCAGGGTTTCGTCGAAGTCGTTGAGGTCCATGACGAGTCCGCCGCGGGCATCGCCGTAGAGGCCGAAATTGCCGGCGTGCGCGTCGCCGCAGATCTGCGCACCCACACCCGTCACCGGGCCGGCCGCCAGGTCGTAGGCCATCAAGCCGGCGGATCCGCGGAGGAAGGCGAAGGGGCTCGCGGCCATCCGCCCGACCCGTATCGGGGTCAGCTCCGCCAGGCGTCCGGCATTGGACAGCTCGACCGCTGCTACCGCGTCGGGCCGTCCGGCCGCGTCCGGCAGCGCCGCCTGCTCCGAGCGAGGCACCCGGTCCCGCAGCGCCCGGCCCGCCGCCTTGGGCGACGGTCCCTCCGCCTTGGGGCTGGCGAACCCCGTTACGTGCGGCACACGCGTCATCGCGAGCCACCTCCCCCTTCACGAACTTCATCGGCTCGGCCCGCCGGCCGATTCCGGCTTCGCCTGACCATGACGTTATCGAGAGATCCGCCACCCGGCTCGGGCCTGTGGATAACTCTTTGCACCGACGCTCGGGGCGGTCGGCAGGCCCGCTCACCACCCAAAAACGGCACCCCGGATACCGCCTCCCAAACCCACCCAGCACCCCAGCCCCAATCCGCCCCCACGCCCCAATCCCCCCGAGAACCAAGCCCTCCGGCTCCCCGGCGACACGCCCCCAACACAAACGGGCGCCCGCCCGAGCCCCACCCCGGACAGACGCCCCTACCGACGGACCACAGACGGCCCGTCCAGCCACCCCCTACAACCCCTACGCCCTACACCCCCACCGCCTCTTCCATCTCCTCCTCCACCTCCACCTCTTCAACGCGCTCGCTGCCCGCCCCCCGTTCAGCAGCCGCCTCGGGGCCAACAGCCGCCCGCCGATCAACACCCGCCCCCCGATCCGGAACCGTCGCCGCCACCGCGGCCGCCGCCACCGCCGTGGCATTGGCTGCCGCGTTCCTCTCCGCGGTACGGCGACGGCGCTCCGCAGCGGCGGCCACGCCGACCGTCAGCAGCCCGACGCCCAGCCAGCACGCCAGCGTCACGAGATGCCCGGTCAGGCCGTGGCCGGCGAAGTAGACATGGCTGCGGACACCCTCGACGAAGCCCGCCCCGTTCCAGAAGGAGTGCAGGGCCGCGAAGAATCCGTGCTGCATCTCGGGCCGGAAGATGCCGCCGGAGGACGTGAAGTTGAGCATCACGAACAGCGTCATCACACCGAGCGTGGTCCAGCGCTTGAGGAAGGTGTGCAGACCGGTACCGATCAGCAGGATGCCCGCGGAGTACAGCCAGGCCATGCCCCACAGACCCCACAGACCGTGGTCGACGAGGTGGAAGACCGGTCCGGCGAACACCGTCCCGATGATGCTCACCACGAAGGACGTGCCGACCGCCAGCATCGCCCTGAGCCGGAGCGGCAGCACGGCTCCGGCGCCGCCGATCACCGCGACGGAGGCGTACGAGCCGATGCTGATCGCGACCAGGAGGAAGAAGATGCCCTGGCCGGTCGGGTCGTCCTCCACGGTCGGCGCCACGTCCGTGACCTTCAGCGGTGCGCCCTGCTGTGCCGCGATCGGGGTGAACACCTTCTGCACCACGGAGGCGCTGGTGTCGGACCCGGCGGTCGCCACGATCAGTTCGGGCGCCGGCTTCACCTCCGCCCGTTCGCCCGCCGACCGTTCAGCCGCCGCTCGCTCACCCGCCGCCGGCCCGCCTGCCTTCTCGCCACCCGCGTTCCCACCGTCCGTGCTCGCCACATAGGCACCGAAAATGTCCTCGTGCTTGAGCTGCTCGACCGCTGCGCCCCGGTCGGCGACTGTCCGTACGGCCAGGTCGCCGCCCGACTTGTCGTTGATCGACTGAGCAAGCAGCTGGGCGCTCTGGCCCGACCCGACGACGGCGACGGGCAGGTGGTGCGGCTGCGGGTTCGCGAACGCGCCCAGGTAGGCCAGGCCCATGCCGATGCACATCAGCAGTGGGGTGATCAGGTGCGTCAGGACGTGGCGCAGGCCGGCGGAGTGGGCGGAGCGGTGTGCGCCCCGTGGCGCGCCCGCGTGCTCGGCGATGCCCGGGCGCTCGGCCACACCCGGATGCTCGGCACGCTGCTCACGCGAAGGCGGCCCGCTCCGGTGGTCGAATCGCTGCCCGCCTCGATGGGGCGGCCTCGGCTCCTCGCCATGGGCCCTCGCCTCTTCGCGAGGGGACCTCAGCTCGTCGCTTCGGTGATCGCGCACGGCACCGCTGTGGTGATCGGGATGACGGACCGGACTCATGGGGCAGGCCTTCTCAGCTAGTCGTCTCAGCTGTCGCCAGTAGTTGGCTAATACAACTCTCAATCCACGTTGTACTATACAACTACTTCAACGAAAGGCAACGCCGTGGCCCACCGCGACGAGTCCGTCGAGACCATCCAGCAGGAGATGACCGCATTCGCCCGGCGGGCCCGCGCGACCGCCGCCCGCATGCATCCCGAGCTGTCGCTGGTCTCCTACACCCTGCTCGCGCACCTCGACGACCAGCACGGATGCCGCGCCACCGACCTCGCCGCGCACTACCTTCTGGACAAGTCGACGGTCAGCCGGCAGATCGCCGCGCTGGAGAAACTGGGCTTCGTGGAGCGCCGCGTCGACCCGGACGACCATCGGGTGCAGGTGCTGCATCCCACAACAAAGGGCGCGCAGGTGCTCGCCAATGTCACCGCGAGCCGCCGTCAGGCCTTCCACGAGCGCCTGGCCGACTGGGACGAGACCGACCTGGACCGCTTCGCGACGTACCTGCTGCGCTACAACGCCGCCCAGGAGAAGCACGGCTGACCCGAACAGGGACCGCCCCGCCCCAGCACCTACGCCTGCTACCTACTGCCGGAACCGCTCCGGACACTGCCCCCCGTCGGCGAGGTAGGTCTCGGCCCACCGCCCCAGTTCCTTGAGCGAAGAATCCATCGCCAGGCCCGCCTCCGTGAGTCGGTACGCGACGCGCAGCGGGGGCCCCGCATCCACCTCGCGGACGACCAGCCCGGTCCCCGCCAGCTCCATGAGGCGGTCGGACAGCATGCGCTCGCTGATGCCCGGGATCGCCCGCCGCAGATCGGCGAAATGCACCGGGCCCGCCATCAACGTCGCGACGATCAAGCCCGTCCAGCGCTTCCCGAACAGCTCGAAAACGCGGGCCATGCCGTCGTCGACCTTCCTGCACACCGCCTCGCCGTGGTCCGCCATGCCCCCAGAGTACCGCGCTTCCGTTGGGTGCTGCGGAAAAGTAAGCTCCTGTGGTAAGAATAGTGACGTACGGAATTCAACCGTCGTGCCGACACCGTCCGGCCGCGAACCGAAGGACCGATCCCCATGGCCACGCTTCTGCACATCGACTCCTCCGTCTTCCCCGAGGGCGGCTCCGCCTCCCGCTCGGTGACCGCGGCCTTCCGCAAGGCATGGGAGGAGCAGCACCCCGACGGCACCGTGATCCACCGGGACCTGGCGGCCGATCCGGTCCCGCACCTCGACGGCGCCGGCGCCTCGGCCGCCTTCGTCGACCCCGCCACCCACACCCCGGAGCAGCAGACCGCCTTCGCGCTGCGCACCCGGCTCGTCGAAGAGGTGGAGCAGGCGGACGCGATCGTCATCGGCGCGCCGATGTACAACTTCACGATCCCCTCGACGCTCAAGGCCTGGCTCGACCAGGTGATCATCATGGGCCGCACGGTCGGAGCCGAGCCGAGCGCGAAGGGCACCCCGGTCACGGTCGTCGCAAGCCGCGGTGGTTCGTACGCGCCGGGGACGCCCCGCGAGAATTTCGAGTACGTGCAGAACTACCTGCAGTCCGTGCTGGCCGACAGCTTCGGGTTCGAGGTGGAATTCATCGTTCCCGAGCTGACGATGGCCCCTAACAACCCTGCGATGGCCGAGCTCATCCCGAAGTTCGAGGCCTCCCGTGACAAGGCCCACGCGGACGCCACGGCCAAGGCCAAGGCCCTCGCCACGCGCCTGGCCGCCTGACGGCCCGACGGCCGCATCGGCTCACTGCGCCCGCCCCGGGAGAAGGGGACACGAGGCCCTGCCCGTGCCTCACGACCCGGGGCTTGCGCGTCTTCTCCCCCCGAAGCGCCGACTTCCCGACCGGCCTCCTGAGAGAACGTCCACACGAGGTCCGGGCGCCCAGCCCGAGCAGCGACCGCCCCGTAAGCGCGCCCCTGCGCTCCCGCCGTGAGACGCCCCACACGCCGCCCACACAACAGCGGCACCCCGCCGCCGACGGTCACCACCCGCCGCCCCAAAAGTGACGCAGTCCTCAGGCAGCGGCTGCCGTGGCACAGCCCTCGCAAACGCCGACCGGTGCCTTCGCAGCCGAACCTCCCGCCGACGCCGACGCCCCCGGGACGACCCGAGGGGCCAAGGGCTCAAGGGATCGAGGGAGGGGTAAAGCCCCGGATCGCGCCGCCCCGCGCCACACCCGCCGACACCCGCCGACCCGCCCCGACACGCGACATCTGCCGGCACAACGAGAAAACCCCTGGTCCCGGATTTCTCCGGAGACCAGGGGTCTCATCTGTGCGCGAGGGGGGAGTTGAACCCCCACGCCCTTTCGGGCACTGGAACCTGAATCCAGCGCGTCTGCCTATTCCGCCACCCGCGCATGGGTGCTGCCGATCGATTCTCTCACGCGATCCGGGCTGTTCCGTCCGGGTCTTGTGCGAGCGCCTGTCGACATGCAGAACATTAGCACGCTGTCGAGGGTGCCTTCACACGCCTTTCCCCCGGTCCCCGCCCCGCCGCCGGCACGTGAGCGGCGGGCCGCTGCTCAGGTGCCGTTGGCCGAGCGCCTCCCTCAGGGTTCACACTCTCGGTGTCCGCCACCGGGGGCGCGTCCCTCTCCGGCGGACCGGGCGCGGCGGTCTCCGGCCCCCCGCCCGGCAGGAGAGGTCAGTGGTTGCGGGACACTGTTTGCGGGGCACCTCTACGATCGCAGTGCACAAGCAGTGGGCAAGGAGAAGGAAGCACCGGGCAACCCTGTGAGGGGCGACACTCGTCCTCCAGGCGGGAAAGGGGAACCAGCCGATTTCCCTACGCGTGGATACGATCAGTAAGCAGTACCAGGACGACCCCGACGAAGACTGAGGAAGGAGGTGCCCCGTGGGAGTACTGAAGCGTTTCGAGCAGCGTCTCGAAGGTCTCGTCAACGGCACCTTCGCCAAGGTGTTCAAGTCCGAGGTGCAGCCGGTGGAGATCGCCGGGGCGCTGCAGCGCGAGTGCGACAACAACGCCACCATCTGGAACCGCGACCGCACGGTCGTCCCCAACGACTTCATCGTCGAACTGAGCACCCCTGACTACGAGCGGCTGAGCCCCTACAGCGGGCAGCTCGGCGACGAGCTCTCCGGCATGGTCCGCGACTACGCCAAGCAGCAGCGCTACACCTTCATGGGCACGGTCAAGGTGCACCTGGAGAAGGCCGACGATCTCGACACCGGCCTGTACCGCGTGCGCAGCCGTACGCTCGCCTCCAGCTCGTCCCAGGAACCGGGTCAGGCAGCCGCCGCCCAGCGCGCCTCCGTGGCGCCGCGCGGCGGTCAGCCGGGCGGAGGTCACGTGGGCCCGCCCCCCATGCCCTCGTCCCCGCCTCCCGGCGGCGCGCAGCCCGTACCCCGTACGGCACCGCCGAGCGCAGGACCGCAGCCCTACGCGCAGACCAGGCGCTGGATCGAGATCAACGGCACCCGCCACCAGATCTCGCGCCCGACGCTCGTTCTGGGCCGCAGCACCGACGCGGACGTACGAATCGACGACCCGGGTGTCTCCCGGCGTCACTGTGAGATCCGGGTCGGAACGCCCCCCACAGTCCAGGATCTGGGCTCCACGAACGGCATCGTGGTGGACGGGCAGCACACCACTCGCGCTAATCTCCGCGACGGCTCACGGATCGTCGTGGGCAGTACCACCATCGTTTACCGGCAAGCCGAAGGGTGAAGCGGGGGCAATGTCAGAGCTGACCCTCACGGTCATGCGGTTGGGTTTCCTCGCCGTACTGTGGCTGTTCGTCATCGTGGCCGTTCAGGTCATTCGCAGCGATCTGTTCGGCACGCGTGTCACACAACGCGGCGCCGCACGGCGCGGGCAGGAACCGCGTACGCAGCGTCAGGCTGCGCCGCCGCAGCAACCGCAGCGCCGCCAGGAGAGCGGCCGCGGCAACAACCGTCAGCGCCGGGGCGCCCCCACGAAACTGGTGGTCTCCGAAGGCACCCTGACGGGCACTACCGTCGCTCTCCAGGGCCAGACCATCTCTCTGGGCCGTGCGCACGACTCCACGATCGTGCTGGACGACGACTACGCCTCCAGCAGGCATGCCAGGATCTACCCGGACCGTGACGGCCAGTGGATCGTCGAGGACCTCGGTTCCACCAACGGCACGTACCTGGACCGGACCCGGCTGACGACCCCGACACCGATTCCGCTGGGAGCCCCGATCCGCATCGGCAAGACCGTCATCGAGCTGCGGAAGTAGTACGACAATGAGCGAGCGGAGCGAGCGAGCCGCGGCGGTCCACTCGGCGGACCCCGGCGTGCTCCCGACCGGAGGGTGGGCACCGTGCGGATGTACCCCGAACCGACGGGTGAGGTGCGCATGAGCCTGTCACTGCGCTTCGCCGCCGGATCGCACAAGGGCATGATCCGGGAGGGCAACGAGGACTCCGGCTACGCCGGTCCGCGTCTGCTCGCGATCGCCGACGGCATGGGCGGCCAGGCCGCCGGTGAGGTCGCCTCCTCGGAGGTGATCTCCACCCTCGTCCAGCTCGACGACGACGTGCCGGGTTCGGACATCCTGACCTCCCTGGGTACGGCCGTGCAGCGCGCCAACGACCAGCTGCGGGTCATGGTCGAGGAAGACCCTCAGCTGGAGGGCATGGGCACCACCCTGACCGCCCTGCTGTGGACCGGTCAGCGGCTGGGCCTGGTGCATGTCGGCGACTCGCGCGCCTACCTGCTGCGCGACGGCGTCCTCACCCAGATCACGCAGGACCACACCTGGGTGCAGCGGCTCGTCGACGAGGGCCGGATCACCGAGGAAGAGGCCACCACGCACCCGCAGCGTTCGCTGCTGATGCGCGCGCTGGGCAGCGGCGATCACGTCGAACCCGACCTCTCCATCCGTGAGGTGCGGGCCGGCGACCGCTACCTGATCTGCTCCGACGGGCTGTCGGGGGTCGTCAGCCACCAGACGATGGAAGAGACCCTCGCCGGCTACCACGGGCCGCACGAGACCGTGCAGGAGCTGATCCAGCTCGCGCTGCGCGGCGGCGGGCCCGACAACATCACCTGCATCGTCGCCGATGTCCTGGACGTCGACGGCAATGAGACGCTGGCCGGCCAGCTCAACGACACCCCCGTCATCGTGGGCGCCGTCGCCGAGAACCAGAACCAGCTCAGCGACCCCAGCACCCTCCAGACGCCGGCGGCCCGCGCCGCCGAGCTCGGCCGCAGAGACGTCCCCCCGGGGCCGCCCGGAGGCTCCTTCGGGCCGCCCGGGAGCGGCGGGCACGATGTCGGCGGTCCCCCGCAGGGCTCGTTCGGTGCCTTCACCGACGAGGACTTCCTCAAGCCCCGGCGGCGCGGGAAGTGGCTCAAGCGGTCATTTTTCATCGCCCTGGCGCTGGCAGTCGTCGGCGGCGGTCTCTACGCCGGCTACCGCTGGACGCAGACCCAGTACTTCGTCGGCGCCAAGGACGACCACGTCGCGCTCTACCGCGGTATCAGCCAGGACCTGGCGTGGATCAACCTCGACGACGTCGATGAGGATCACCCCGAGATCGAACTCAAGTACCTACCGCTGTACCAGCGCAACCAGGTCAAGGAGACGATCGCGGTCGACAGCCGGGCCCAGGCGACCCAGAAGGTCACCGAACTCGGCAAGCAGGCCGGCGCCTGCCAAAGCAAGGAGCAGCGGGAGGCCGCCGCACGGGAGGCCGCGCGGCAGAAGGCCGCCCAGGAGAAGGCCAAGCACGCCGGCGGAACGGCCGGTTCGGCGGACGGCAAGTCCGGTGGCACCGGCGACAAGACCAAGGCAGACAACTCGTCGCTGCCCGGTGCGCTCGCGCCGTCCCCGACCGCCACTCCCACACCCACCACCAGCCAGGCCCCCTCCGAGGAGCAGCAGAAGCTGGAAAAGAATTGCAGCACCCAGCAGTGAGGGCGTAGGGGGCCGTACATCTCATGAGCAGTACCACCAACACCACCACCATCGGCACCATCGGAGCCCCGAGCCGCCGCAACACCGAGCTGGCGATGCTCATCTTCGCGGTGCTGATTCCGGTGTTCGCGTACATCAACGTCGGTCTGGCCAAGGAGGGCTCGGTCCCCGCCGGCGTCATCGGCTACGGCCTCGGCCTCGGCCTGCTCGCGGGCGTCACGCACCTCGTCGTCCGCAAGTGGGCGCCGTACGCCGACCCGCTGATGCTGCCCATCGCCACCCTGCTCAACGGCCTGGGCCTGGTCTTCATCTGGCGGCTCGACCAGGAGCCGCAGATCACCACCGACCAGCTCGGCGGGGCGATGGCGCCGGGCCAGCTGATGTGGTCCACGCTCGGCGTCGCGCTCTTCCTCGGGGTGCTGATCTTCCTCAAGGACCACCGTGTCCTGCAGCGCTACACCTACATCTCGATGGTCGTCGCGCTGGTCCTGCTGATCCTGCCGGTGTTCTTCCCGGCGAAGTTCGGTGCCCGCATCTGGATCACCATCCCCGGGGTCGGATCGCTCCAGCCCGGTGAGTTCGCGAAGATCGTCATCGCGGTCTTCTTCGCGGGCTATCTGATGGTCAAGCGGGACGCGCTGGCGCTGGCCAGCCGCCGCTTCATGGGTCTGTATCTGCCGCGCGGCCGCGACCTCGGCCCGATCATCGTCATCTGGGCGCTGAGCCTGATGATCCTGGTGTTCGAGACGGACCTGGGTACCTCACTGCTCTTCTTCGGCCTCTTCGTCGTCATGCTGTACGTCGCGACCGAGCGCACCAGCTGGATCGTCTTCGGTCTGCTGCTCAGCGCGGCCGGCGCGGTGGCGGTGGCGACCTTCGAGTCGCACGTCCAGACGCGAGTCCACAACTGGCTCAACCCGCTGGAGCTGGCCAACGGCGGTGTCACCGAGACCGCGCAGGCGATGTACTCCTTCGGCTCCGGCGGCATCCTCGGCTCCGGCCTCGGCCAGGGCTACTCCCGCCTCATCGGCGGTATCGCGCCCAAGAGTGACTACATTCTCGCCACTGTCGGCGAGGAAATCGGCCTCGGCGGCCTGATGGCGATCCTGCTGCTCTACGGCCTGCTGATCGAGCGCGGGATCCGTACGGCGCTGGCCGCCCGGGACCCGTTCGGCAAGCTGCTGGCCGTGGGCCTGTCCGGCGCCTTCGCGCTGCAGGTCTTCGTCGTCGCCGGCGGCGTGACCGGTCTCATCCCGCTGACCGGTATGACCATGCCGTTCCTCGCCCAGGGTGGCTCGTCCGTGATCGCTAACTGGGCACTGGTCGGGATCCTGCTGCGCATCAGCGACACCGCGCGCCGGCCCGCCCCCGCCCCCGCCCCGTCCACCGACGCCGAGATGACTCAGGTGGTCCGCCCGTGAACAAGCCCCTGCGCCGGGTCGCGATCTTCTGCGGCCTGCTCGTCCTGGCTCTGCTCGTCCGCGTCAACTGGGTGCAGTTCGTCCAGGCCGACGAGCTGAAGAACGACACCCACAACAGGCGTGTCGCGATCGAGCGCTACAGCACGCCGCGCGGCAACATCATCGTCGACGGCAAGGCCATCACCGGCTCCACCACCACCGACAGCGGCGACTTCAAGTACAAGCGGACGTACAAGAACGGCCCCATGTGGGCGCCGGTCACCGGCTACGCCTCGCAGGCCTTCGACGCCAACCAGCTGGAGAAGCTCAACGACGGCATCCTGTCCGGCACCGACGACAAGCTCTTCTTCAGCCGCACCGTCGACATGCTCACCGGTGGCAAGCAGGAGGGCGGCAACGTCGTCACGACCCTGGATGCCAAGGCGCAGAAGGCGGCCTTCGAGGGGCTCGGCAACAAGAAGGGCGCGGTCGCCGCGATCAACCCGGAGACCGGCGCGATCCTGGCGCTGGCCAGCACGCCGTCCTACGACCCGTCGAAGTTCGCCGGCATGAGTGACAAGGACGCCGAGGCGTACAACGGTCTGCAGAAGAAGAACAACCCGGACGAGCCGATGCTCAACCGGGCGCTGCGCCAGACCTACCCGCCCGGCTCCACGTTCAAGGTCGTCACGGCCTCCGCCGCGCTGGAGAACGGCCTCTACTCCGACGCCGACTCCAAGACCGACTCGCCGCTGCCCTACACCCTCCCCGACACCTCGGGCGTCGAGCTGAAGAACGAGGGCAACATCCCCTGCGAGAACGCCAGCCTGCGCGAGGCGCTGCGGGTGTCCTGCAACACCGTCTTCGGCAAGATCAGCGCCGACCTCGGCAACAAGAAGATGAAGGCCGAGGCGGAGAAGTTCGGCTTCAACAACGCGAAGATCGACACTCCGGTCCGCGCCGCCGAGAGCATCTACCCCACCGACAACCGGCCGCAGAACGCGATGGCCGGTATCGGCCAGGCCTCCAACCGTGCCACGCCGCTGCAGATGGCCATGGTCGCCTCGGCGGTCGCCAACGGCGGGAAGCTGATGAAGCCGTACATGGTCGAGCAGCTGGTCGCGCCGAACCTCAACGTGGTCCAGCAGCACACTCCGCAGGAGATGAGCCAGCCGCTCAAGCCGGAGAACGCCCAGAAGGTCCAGGACATGATGGAGACCGTGGTCAAGAGCGGCACGGGAACCAACGCCCAGATCGCGGGCGTCACAGTCGGTGGTAAGACCGGTACCGCGCAGCACGGCGAGGACAACAAGGACAACCCCTACGCCTGGTTCATCTCGTACGCGAAGACCGACAAGGGAACGCCCGTCGCGGTCGCCGTCGTGATTGAGAGTTCCGACACGATCCGCGACGACATCGCGGGCGGCAAGCTCTCCGCTCCCATCGCCAAGAGCGTCATGGAGGCGGTACTCGAAGGCAAGAAGTGACTCGGGTCATGCCAATACCGGTCGGATATCAGGTTGCGGCTGCGGCCCGAGCCGGTGGTCAGTGCCGGGTACCGTATGCCCGAACAGCACACCGCCGGACCACACACCGGTGCGGTCGGGACTGACGGAGAGGGCTGGAGAAGCTTATGGAAGAGCCGCGTCGCCTCGGCGGCCGGTACGAGCTGGGCTCGGTGCTCGGCCGCGGTGGCATGGCCGAGGTGTACCTCGCGCATGACACCCGCCTGGGCCGCACCGTAGCTGTGAAGACGCTCCGGGTGGACCTCGCCCGTGACCCGTCCTTCCAGGCCCGGTTCCGCCGTGAGGCCCAGTCGGCCGCCTCGCTGAACCATCCGTCGATCGTCGCGGTGTACGACACCGGCGAGGACTACGTCGACGGGGTCTCGATCCCGTACATCGTCATGGAGTACGTCGACGGCTCCACGCTGCGTGAGCTGCTGCACTCCGGCCGGAAGCTGCTGCCCGAGCGCTCCCTGGAGATGACCATCGGCGTGCTCCAGGCGCTGGAGTACTCCCACCGGGCCGGCATCGTCCACCGCGACATCAAGCCGGCCAACGTCATGCTGACGCGCACCGGCCAGGTCAAGGTCATGGACTTCGGCATCGCCCGCGCCATGGGCGACTCCGGGATGACCATGACGCAGACCGCCGCGGTCATCGGCACCGCGCAGTACCTCTCGCCCGAGCAGGCCAAGGGCGAGCAGGTCGACGCCCGCTCCGACCTGTACTCCACCGGCTGTCTGCTCTACGAGCTGCTCACGGTCCGGCCGCCGTTCGTCGGTGACTCGCCGGTCGCGGTGGCCTATCAGCATGTCCGCGAGGAGCCGCAGAAGCCGAGCAACTTCGATCCCGAGATCACGCCCGAGATGGACGCCATCGTCCTCAAGGCGCTGGTCAAGGACCCCGACTACCGCTACCAGTCGGCGGACGAGATGCGCGCCGACATCGAAGCGGCACTGGACGGCCAGCCGGTCGCCGCGACGTCCGCCATGGGCGCCGCGGGCTACGACCAGGACCAGCCCACCACGATGCTGCGCCCGCAGGACCCGGCGGGCCAGACCTCGATGATGCCGCCGATGAACCCCAACGACGGCTACGGCTACGACGACCGGGGTGACCGGCGGCGGGGCGGCGGCAAGAAGAGCAACCTGTCGACGATCCTGCTGGTGCTCGCGGCCGTGCTCGTCCTGGTCGGTGCGATCTTCATCGGCAAGGCGATGTTCAGCGGCGGGAACACCGGCGGCACGGTGCCCGTCCCGAGCCTCGTCGGCAAGACGCTGAAGGAGGCCAAGGAGCGCGGGGTCAACGGCAGCTTCAAGGTCGTCGAAGGCGGCAGCGAGCCCTGCGACAACGCCAAGAAGGGCCAGGTCACCCGGCAGGACCCGAAGTCCGGCGAGGAGATCGAGAAGAACGAGACGGTCACCGTCACGATGTGCACGGGTGCTGTCAAGGTCACCGTTCCCAACGTCAAGGGCCTGACCCTGGACGAGGCGACGTCCGACCTCAAGGCCAAGGGTTTCACCGACATCGAGACCAAGACCGTGGTGTCCGACCGTGAGCCCGGCACCGTGGCGGACCAGAACCCGCAGCCGGGCGCCAAGAAGGCCAAGGACACCACCATCACGCTGTCCATCGCCCAGGCAGTGCCGAAGGTCTCGGTGCCGGACGTCATCGGCCAGGACTTCGAGGCGGCGAGGAAGCAGCTGACGGACCAGAACCTCCAGGTCAGCAAGCAGGAACAGGAAGTGGACGACCCGGCTCAGGTCGGCAAGGTCACCGCCATGGACCCGGGCGCCAACACCCAGGTCAAGAAGAACTCGACGATCACTCTGACCGTCGGCAAGGCCGCGGCCCAGACGCCGGTCCCGAATGTCGTCGGCCAGAAGGTGAAGGACGCGAAGCAGATCCTTCAGCAGGCGGGCTTCACCAACATCCAGTTCGCCGACGGCAGCGACCAGAGCGACAACGCCCGGGTGGTCACGCAGGACCCGGCCGCGGCGACCCCGTCCGACCCCAAGACGACCACCGTGACGCTGACCACCCTCGGTGGCGGCGGGGACGACGACGGCGGCATCTTCGGCGGACCGTTCGGGGGCAACAACTAGCGCCCCGCACGACGCGCGTACGGCAGAGCCCCGGTGGCCCGTGATGGGCCACCGGGGCTCTGCCGTACGTGGTCGCAGGACCTGCGGCACCGGGTGATGCAGTACTGAGTGGCACGGTCGCGGGAGGGTGGTGCCGGAGCGGGCTAGCGCAGTTCCTTCGGGGGAGTGCGCTCCGCGTCGACCTTCTCGGTGCGCTCCAGCTCGCCCCAGACGATGTAGCGGTAGTTCGAGGTGTAGACCGGGGTGCAGGTCGTGAGCGTGATGTAGCGGCCCGCCTTGCTCTTGCCGGACTCCTTGGGGACGTCGTCGAGGACGTCCACGTTGTACTTCGAGGTCTCGGCCAGGGTCGAGTAGACCTTGTAGACGTACCAGGTGTCCTGCGTCTCGAAGACGATCGCGTCGCCGTTCCTCATCTTGTCGATGTTGTGGAACTTCGCACCGTGCCCGTCGCGATGCGCGGCGAGCGTGAAGTTGCCCTTGGCGTCCTTCGGCAGCGCGGACTTGACCGGCTTGGTGTAGTAGCCGGCCACACCCTCGTTGAGGACCTTGGCGTTGGTGCCCTTCCTGACCAGCACCTCGCCGTTGCTCATGGCCGGTACGTGCAGGAAGCCGATGCCGTCCTTGGTGTCCAGGTCGCCCGGGCCCTTGGGGCTGTCGTCCGCCCAGTGCCGGCGAATCTGGTCACTCTGCTCATGCGCTTCGCGGTCGGCGAGGACGTTGGTCCACCACAATGAGTAGACGACGAACAGGCCCAGAACCAGTCCGGCCGTGATCAGCAGTTCGCCGATGACGCTGACGACGGAGGCGATCATCCTCCGCACCCGGCGCGGCTTGGGTGACGACGGGGACCGGTCGGTGTCCTCGTCGTGTCCGGTGACAGTCACCGCGTAGTCCCCTTTTTTACGTTCGCTCAGCTGACGAGCGCATCCGGCTTGCCCTTGCTCCGCGGCCGCTCCTCGACCATCTTGCCCCAGACGATCATCCGATAGGTACTGGTGAACTCCGGGGTGCAGGTCGTGAGCGTGATGTAGCGCCCCGGGCCGGTGAAGCCCGAACCGGGCGGCACGGGGCCGATCACGCTGGTGTTGCTGGGTGAGGTCTGCGGGAGGATGCTCTCCATCTCGTACGTGTAGTACGAGGTCTTGGTCTCCACAACGATCTTGTCGCCCTTGGTGAGCTTGTTGACGTAGCGGAACGGCTCACCGTGGGTGTTGCGATGGCCCGCCACCGAGAAGTTGCCCTTCTTGTCCCAGGGCATCGCCGTCTTGATCCCGCTGCTCTTGTCGTAGTGGCCGACCATGCCGCGGTCGAGAACCGAGTGCTTGTCGATGCCCTCGGCCACCGGCGCCTTCACGTCCAGCTTCGGGATGTACATGATCGCGAAGCGTTCCCCGGCTGCGAGGTTCTTCTTCTCCTGGCCGCCGTGGTCCCACTCGTTCTGGAGGGTGTTCGCGGCGCCGCCCGCCTCCTGCTCAGCCAGGACGTTCGTCCACCAGAGCTGGTAGGTGACGAACAGCAGCATCAGCACGCCGAGGGTGATGAACACCTCACCCACCGCGCGGCTGATGATCAGGCTGGGGCTGTCCTTG
Organism: Streptomyces sp. Pv4-95; assembly: GCF_045782725.1. Taxonomy (NCBI): domain Bacteria; kingdom Bacillati; phylum Actinomycetota; class Actinomycetes; order Kitasatosporales; family Streptomycetaceae; genus Streptomyces; species Streptomyces sp. Pv4-95. The sequence goes on along the minus strand of NZ_CP127172.1, from coordinate 4,185,395 downwards.
GCTGCTCGCGCGGCGCGACGAGCCTCCAGCCGGGAGGTCGGTGCCGATGCCGACGTCCGTTCGGCGGCCGCTGCCGCGGCGGCCGCCCCGGCCCCGTGGCGACCGTGCTTGCCGCCCCGCTTGGCGGCCTCCTGTGCGGCCTTGCGCCGGGCCGCGCGGCCACCTGCGCTGGGCGCCGCGTCCGTTTCACGTGAAACAGCGTCTGCGTCGCGTCCACCCCCCGGCTTTTCGGCCTGGCGCAGCGCCATCGTCTCGTCGTCCCACGCCTTCCCGGGAACCGGCGAGGGGGTGGGCACCGGCGCCGGCGTCGCGGCCGGAGCGGACGGCTTCGGGCGCGTGAACGGCTCGGTGGGGGCGTACGGCTCCGGTCGCGGCTCGGCCGGTGCGGTGTAGGACTCGTAGCCCGAGGGGTAGCCCTGGTTGGGCCCGGCCTGCCCGGGCACCTGGCGTCGCTGCCGCCGCGGCGCCGACGGTCCGTACGTCCCGGATCCGCCGGCGGACGGACGTGCGGGAGGCTGCTGGGCGGTTTGTTCCGGCTCCAGATGCGGCCGGAACCAGGGTGACCCCTGCCGCGCCGGGTCGTGACCGGCCTCCACGGGCTCCCCCGCGGGCTGGGCGGCGTCCGCATGCGAGTCCTGGGAGGCGGCCTGAGCCGGGGCGGCCCGGCCCGGCAGCGGATCGTTCAGCGGGTCGCTGAGCTGCCCGACGGCAGCCTCGAACGCCTCGGGCTGCTTGTACGGATCCGGTGGTTCGTGCTGATCCTGCGGCGCGTACTGCTGGGAGGGCACATACGGCTCGTAGGGTCTCCCTTCACGCTCGGGGCGCAGGGCGGTCACGCGCCGGCCTTGCCAACCACCGGGGCGAGCCCCGTCGAGCGCTGCACGGCCCCCTCGTCGCCGCACTCCACCAGCCAGTTGGCCAGCATCTTGTGCCCCCACTCCGTCAGGACCGACTCGGGGTGGAACTGGACGCCCTCCACCGGGAGTTCACGGTGCCGCAGACCCATGGGGATGCCGGACTCGGTCCAGGCCGTGACGACCAGCTCGTCGGGGACGGTGTCCCGCTCGACGGCCAGCGAGTGGTAACGGGTGGCGGTGAAGGGGGTGGGCAGGCCGGAGAAGACGCCGGCGCCCTGGTGCGTGACGAGGGAGGTCTTGCCGTGCAGCAGCTCGGGCGCACGGTCCACCACGCCGCCGTAGGCCACCGCCATCGACTGCATGCCCAGGCAGACGCCGAAGACGGGCACGCCGGTGTCCGCGCAGTGCCGGACCATGTCCACGCAGACACCGGCCTGCTCGGGCGTACCGGGCCCCGGCGACAGCAGGACGCCGTCGAAGCCGTCCTGGGCGTGGCCGAGGGCGACCTCGTCGTTGCGCAGCACCTCGCACTCGGCACCCAGTTGGTAGAGGTACTGGACGAGGTTGAAGACAAAGCTGTCGTAGTTGTCGACAACGAGAATGCGTGCGGTCATCGGGAGGCTGCCATCCCTTCATCGACAGTGACGTCATTGAAGGGGAGCAGCGGCTCCGCCCACGGAAAGACGTACTGGAAAAGCACGTAGACGACCGCCAGCACCAGCAGGAGTGAAATCAGCGACTTCACCCATGTGTTGCCCGGCAGATGCCGCCAGATCCAGCCGTACATGCTGTCGCTGTCCCCTTGCCGATGCCGTTGACGATGACGATTGCCCCACCAGAGTAAGGGGAGAGGGCGGGCGCCGGAGGGTCAGCCGGTCAAAGCCGATGGCCTTCCCTGTTCCACGGGTTGAGTGGAATCCAGGTGCGCCCAGGCGATCAGGCGGTGGCTGTGGCCCCATTCCGGCTCACAGGTGGTCAGTGTGAGATAGCGGCCGGGGCCGTTGTAGCCGGACTTCCGCGGTACCGGATCGATCACGCCGGTGTCTCCGGGCAGCGTCGTGTAGGGGCGGTTGTCGATTCGATAGGTGAACCAGGTGGCGCCGTCGTTCACCACCACGGCGTCGCCGGGCCGCAGCTCCGGGAAGTCCTTGAAGGGGTCGCCGTAGGTTCTGCGGTGCCCGGCGACCGCGAAGTTGCCGGTGGCGCCGAGCCGCGCGGTCCGGTCGTAGTGGCCCAGGCCGCGCTTGAGGGTGTCGACGGCGGTGCCCTGGAGTACGGGTTTGGCCCAGTCCGCGCCGAGGCGCGGGATGTACATCACAGCGAAGGACTTTCCGTCCCGGTAGGGGGGCCGGTGCGGGCGGCCTTCGCCGGCGTCCGCGGTGTCCCCCGGTGTGCCGTCCGGTGCCGCTTCGCCGCTTCCGCTGCCGTCCGGTCCGCCGGCGACAGGACCGGCCGCCCACCGGTGCTCCAGTTCGCCGATCTCGCCGTCCATGGCGCTGTCGGCGCGTACGCCGGTCCAGAAGAGCAGATAGGCGACGAAGAGGACGATGAGGGTGCCGAGGGTGACGCAGATTTCGCTGAAGGTCCTGACGATCCACCGCACCGTCATGCGGCTCCGCCCCTCCCCGCCGTCCCGCGGCGGGCGGGCTACGGCTTCACAGGCTGTGCGTAGTGGAGCTCCACTGTGCCGGAGTAGCCGGGAAGAGTCACCGCTTCGTGCTGGTCGACTTTCCAGCCGAGGCCGTAGGCGTTCACGTACTGCAGGTAGTTCTGGATGGCGGGGGAGGCGGTCAGTGCGCGGTTCAGGGCCTCTCGGTCGCCGACGGCGGTGACCTTGTACGGCGGGGAGTAGACCCGGCCCTGGAGGATCAGGGTGTTGCCGACGCAGCGCACCGCGCTGGTGGAGATCAGCCGCTGGTCCATGACCTTGATGCCCTTGGCGCCGCCCTGCCACAGGGCGTTCACCACGGCCTGCAGGTCCTGCTGGTGGATGACCAGGTCGTTGGGCTGCGGTTCGGGCAGCCCCGGGATCTTGGCGGTGGCGTTCGGCGGGGCGTCGGTGAGCGTGACGGTGACGCCGGGGCCGGTGAGCTTCTTGGTGCCGGCGTTCACCTCCAGCGCCTTGAGCTTGGCGTCGTCGGCCTTGGAGCTGCCGTTGTCGCGCTGTGCGAGGGCATCGACGTCCTCACGCAGGGCCGCGTTACGGTCGTCCTGGGCGCCGTTCTTGTGGCTGCGCTCCTGGATGAGGTCCGACAGCCTCAGCATGGAGTCGTCCGAGCGCAGATTGGTGCCGCGCGCGGTGTCGAAGCTCAGCCAGAACAGCAGGCCGGCGAGCGCGAACACGGTGAGTGTGAGAAGGCGTACGGGCCGCAGCCGGAATCGGGCGGGGCGGCCGGAGGAGTCAGCGGAATTGCTCAACGTACCCTTACTCCTTACGACGCCGCGGAAGCACTACGCTAACGGACGCCCGGGCGAGGAGCCGATCCCCGCCGCTTCCCACCCGGCTCCCATTCCGTACAGCCCCCGTCGGATGGGGGAGCAGCACATCGACAGGAGAGTTCCTCGTGCCGAAGTCACGGATCCGCAAGAAGGACGACTTCACGCCGCCGCCGGCGAAGCAGACCACCAGTCTGAAGATGACGTCGGGCCGCAGCTGGGTCGCCCCCCTGATGCTGGCGATGTTCCTGATCGGGCTCGCCTGGATCGTCCTGTTCTACGTGTCCGAGGGCGATCTGCCGATCAAGGACATGGGCAACTGGAACATCGTGTGCGGTTTCGGCTTCATCGCGGTGGGCTTCGGCGTATCCACCCAGTGGAAGTAGCGCAAGCCCTGCCCAAGGCCATCCACACGGTTATCCACAGCCGGGGAAAACTTCAGAAGATCTGTGGATAACCCTCTGGAGGTTGACGCCGGTGTGACCGGCGCCGACAGCCTCCGCAGCCCGCCTTCCCTTGTTCTTACTGGGGAAACGCAGGTCAGCGCAGTCCTGAACGAGTGTTCCCCACAGGTTGCACAAGATCCGCCACGCACTGTGGACAACGTGTCGCGGAGGGGCCCGACTTCCTGGTCATCCCCACCAGGCGGAGCCGGGACGGGGCCCCTCCCACACCCCGTCGACGGACGGGTCAGCCCATCAGCTGCGCGGTCCGCACCCACACCACAGCGACGATGGCCAGCAGCGCCACCACACAGGTCGCGATATGCACCTGGGTCCGGCGATCGCGCGGGGCGTGCACCATGCCGAAGGCCACCGCGGCGCCGACCACCAGGCCGCCGACGTGGGCCTGCCAGGCGATATTCGGCCACAGGAACGTGAAGACCAGGTTGAGCCCGAGCAGGATCAGGACCGGCTTCATGTCGTAGTTCATCCGCCGCATCAGCACGGCGGTCGCACCCAGCAGGCCGAAGATCGCGCCGGAGGCGCCGAGCGAGGGCTGGTTCTGCGCGGCGAGGAGATACGACAGGGCGCTGCCGCCCAGACCGGACAGCAGGTAGAGCGCTATGAAGCGGACGCGGCCGAGCGCCGCCTCCAGCGACGGGCCCAGCCACCACAGCGACAGCATGTTGAAGGCGAAGTGCGGCAGCTGCTGGTGCAGGAACATCGCACTCACCAGGCGGTACCACTCGCCCTCCGCGACGCCGGCGAGCTGCGCGCGGTTCGGGTCGAAGGCGAGACCGAGCATGTCGAGCCGGTCGACGAGGTCGTCACCGGTCGCCAGTACGGCGATCAAGACGGCGGCGTTGATACCCAGCAGGATCTTGGTGATCAGCCGCGGATCGGACGCGATGGTGCCGCCGGCGATCGTGCGCGGCACCGTCGCCTGCGCCGTGTGCCCGGTGCCGCCGCCACTGCGGACGCAGTCCGGGCACTGGAATCCGACCGAGGCGCTGACCATGCAGTCGGTGCAGATCGGCTTCTCGCAGCGGGTGCAGCTGATGCCGGTCGTGCGGTCCGGGTGGCGGTAACAGCCGGGCAGGCTGTCGCCGTGTGCGTTCTGCGGCTCCTGCGGGCTGCCTGGCACCTGGTCCATCGCTTCCCTCGTCCTCTTCTCCGTCGGGGCGTCTCAACGCACCGCCCCGCCCGGAGTACGACCGGGCGGGGCGTATTGGTTCCCTGGGCGGTCCGCTTCCAAGTCCGCGCTCCGGATCCGGGGCGGGCCGAAGGGCGTGCGGACCGGGCGAACCGGACCTGCTCAGCGGCTCTCGACGACGACCGTTTCGATGACCACGTCCTGCACCGGGCGGTCGGTGCGCGGGTTGGTCGCCGTGCTGCCGATGGCGTCGACGACCTTCTTGCTCGCCTCGTTGGTGACCTCACCGAAGATGGTGTGCTTGCCGGTCAGCCAGGCGGTCGGCGAGACGGTGATGAAGAACTGCGACCCGTTGGTACCCGGACCGGCGTTGGCCATGGCCAGCAGGTAGGGCTTGTTGAAGGACAGGTCGGGGTGGAACTCGTCGGCGAACTCGTAGCCCGGACCGCCGGTGCCGTTGCCCAGCGGGTCGCCGCCCTGGAGCATGAAGCCCTCGATCACCCGGTGGAAGACCGTGCCGTCGTACAGCCTGTCCGTGGTCTTCCGGCCGGTCGCCGGGTTGGTCCACTCCCGCTCGCCCTTGGCGAGCTCGACGAAGTTCCTGACCGTCTTCGGCGCGTGGTTCGGCAGGAGCCGGATCTCGATGTCGCCCTGGTTGGTCTTCAGGGTGGCGTAGAGCTGTTCAGCCACGGTCTACCTTCCATAAGTCTTCTCTGACGGCTCCCGATCCTCGCACGGTCGCGCCCGCCCGTCGCTCGGCCTGCGCCCCCGGACGGCGTCGTACAGATTTCTTTCCCGACTCCGGCCGGGCGGTAGCGGGGCGTCGGGCGGTAAATCGTGGCATTGTCATCACAAGGCTCCGGAAGGTCCCCAATGACCCGGATGCCCGCTCGCACATGCCGTACGGAGGGTGAGCAGGCATGATCTTCAATCGGGTGGACAGGCGACACAGCAGACATGGGGGACCAACCCCCAAAGCCCCGGACACGCCACCGAGGAGGAGGATCCCGTGACCCGCAAGGACAGCGTGCGCGCCGCGACCGGTACGGCCAGGGACAGCGTGCGGCACGCCGCGGAGGTGGTGGCTCCGTATGCCGGTACGGCCAAGGACACCGCCGTGCACTTCGCTCATGAGGCCCGCACCCGCGTGGCCCCGAAGGTGGCCGAAGCCGCTCATGAGGCCCGCACCCGCGTGGCTCCGAAGGTGGCCGAGGCCGCTCAGCAGGCCCGAACCCAGTACGACGCCCATCTGCAGCCGCGCCTGGAGCACGCCCGGGGCGCGCTGCCCCCCAGGGTCGACGCCGCCGCCCACCGAGCCGCGCACCGCACCAAGGCCGCCGCGCGGCAGGCCGCCGACTACACCGGCCCGCGGCTGGAGAACGCCGTGGTCACCGCCCGCGCCGCCGCCGAGCCGGTACGCGACGAGGCGGTCGCCCGTGGCACCGCGGCGCTCGCCGCGCTGCGCGGTGGGGTGACGGCACGTGAGATCGAGAAGCTCGTCAAGAAGCACAACCGCCGGGCCCGCGCCGGCAAGGTGGCCAAACGGCTCGCGGTGCTCGGCATCCTGGCGGGCGGCGCGGTCGCCGCGTGGAAGTGGTGGGACAAGCAGGCCAACCCCGACTGGCTGGTCGAGCCGCCGGCGCCCACCGAGGTCGGCGACCGGGCCCGCCTCAACGCCGTCGACGGGAGCGAGGGCGCGTCCCTCGACCCCGAGGTGCAGGCGAAGCAGGCGGAGTCGGACTCGGACGAGCGACGCCGCGGCAACACGGCCTGAGGCAGGCCGCCACCCTTTTTCACGGGCCGGGCCCGCCACCCCTTGATCGGGTGGCGGGCCCGGCCCGTGCCGTGGAGCTCCCCGGGCCCGGAGGCAGCGGCCCGTCGGTGGCCGGCGAGCGAAGGACGGCGAGCAGCGCCCCGTAGGGGGCACGCCGCCGAAGTCCGCGAATGATCCTCGCGGTCGCGACGGCAGGGCCGCGAAGGGCCCTTCGAGCGGCCTCGTGAGCGCCACTGCGACCTCGTGCCCCACCGACCGCCATCGGCGCGATCCGGCGAAGCGCCACGCCTGCGCACTTCCGACGGATTACTGACGGCCCGACACCAGCCGCACCACGCAAGCGCTCTGTCGCCGTATCGGATTTTCCGCGCGTGGTGAAGCGCGACGCGCCCGGGGGTTCGGCGTGGCGTCCACCGGATGGCCTTTTCGAATGGCGCGGGCGGCCATGGGGGCAGTTGGCTGAGGATCAGCATGCTCAACGCTCGCTGAGTGTCAGCGCCTCCGGTGTTTGGCGCTCCCCCTCGTTCAGTGGAGTCCTCGATGTCCTCCGAACCAGCACTTCTCGGCCACGGCGACGCCGACCTGTCCTCGACAGACCCCGACGAGACCCGCCCGCCCGCTACCCCGGAAGCCGCCTCCGTCCGCACGCTCGTGTGGGCGGCGGCCACCAACCGCCCCCTGGAGGAGGTCGCCGCCCTGGTGGCGCTCCTCAAGCGCAACGGTGACGACTACCACTCCGCCGACGAGGCACTGCGCGTGGCGGCGGTCACCCGTCCGCTGAGCGAGGTGGCGCCACTGGTCGCACTGCTCAACGATCCGCGCACATCGGACTCGTGCCGCGAGGCGCTGCGCGCGGCGGCCATCGGCCGGTCGGTCGAAGAGGTCGCGGAACTGATCGCGCTGTTCGGCCCCCCCGACGAGCACAGCGGGTCGGCGGAGGGCCAGGACGACGACCGGTCCTACCCCGGTGGTGACCCCATGGCCGCCACCTGGGCCGTCCCCCTCCAGCCCGAGCCCGCTCCCCCCGACCCGGTCGACTCCGCGCAGGTGTCCACCCAGGCCCAGCGCGTGATGTGGGGCGCCGCGCCCTACCCGAAGCACCCCCCGCGCGTGCCGGCCCGGAGCAGCGATCACTCCGAAAGCGGCCACGGAGGCGCTTCGTACCGCCAGGACTACACCACCGGCGGAGTGCTGCGGTCCACGTTTCGCTGGCCCGCGGCCGTGGCCCTGGCCGCCTGCGGACTGAGCCACCTGCCGATGGGCGGGCCGCCCGAACAGTCCGGGGGCGACGGCCTCTCGGTGACCATCGCCGTGGTCTACCTGCTGCTGGCCGGCTGGCTCTCGGTCCGGGACACGGCCCTGGCCTGGACGGCGAGTGCGAGCGCGGCCGTGGCCGTCATCATGCTGCACGCGCTCTCCCGGGTCGGCCTCGTGGACCCGCTGCTGATCCTGGGTGATGCCACAGCCTGGCCGGAAATGCTGGCGGTGGGGCTCGCCGTGGTCAGTGCCGCACTCGCCGCCGCCGCGCTGTTGTGGCGTCCGCGGGAGGAAGGTGTGTCCCCGGCACGCGCGTAATCCGCCGCGGTACATCGGCCGGTGAACTCCCCGGAACCGCTCTCCCGTCATCCACGACCGGGCGCTCCACGGAACCCCAGGCTTCCGCGCAACCCGGACCCTACGGAAAAAGGCCCTCCGACCAGCTGTTAACGCTGGTCGGAGGGCCTTTTGAAGGTGGAGCCTAGGGGAGTCGAACCCCTGACATCTGCCATGCAAAGACAGCGCTCTACCAACTGAGCTAAGGCCCCTTCGCGCACCAGGGTACCCGGTGCCAGGCCGCTTTCCCGACCGGGTATCGCCCGGCCCGGTCGCTCTCCGTAGGATGCCTCGCGAGATTCGCGGCAGCGAAGCGCATCGGGGAGATGGGGAGACGGCATGGACGCAGCACAGCAGGAAGCCACCGCGCGGGCCCGGGAGCTGCAGCGCAGTTGGTACGGGGAGCCTCTGGGCGCGCTGTTCCGCCGTCTCATCGACGATCTCGGTCTCAACCAGGCGCGGCTCGCCTCCGTGCTCGGCCTGTCCGCCCCGATGCTGTCCCAGCTGATGAGCGGGCAGCGCGCGAAGATAGGCAACCCGGCCGTCGTGCAGCGGGTGCAGGCCCTGCAGGAACTGGCCGGACAGGTCTCCGACGGCAGTGCGAGCGCCGCCGAGGCCACCGACCGCATGGAAGAGATCAAGAAGACGGCCGGCGGCTCGGTGCTGAACAACACCGCGCAGGCCACCTCGTCGACGGGCGCGACGACCGTGCGGCGCGTGGTGCGCGAGATCCAGTCGCTGCTGCGCTCGGTCTCGGACGCGGGGGACATCATCGATGCGGCGAACACCCTCGCCCCGACTCACCCCGAGCTGGCAGAGTTCCTCAGGGTCTACGGTGCCGGTCGCACCGCCGACGCGGTCGCCCACTACGAGGCGCACCAGGGATAGCGGGGATGCTCCGCAGCGAAGTCGCGGAGCCAGGAAGGCGAACGGGGCGCAATGGGTGAGATCTTCGCCGCTCGGTACGAGCTGATCGATCCGATCGGCCGAGGCGGTGTGGGCGCGGTCTGGCGTGCCTGGGACCACCGACGCCGCCGCTATGTCGCGGCCAAGGTGCTGCAGCAGAGCGACGCGCACACACTGCTGCGCTTCGTACGCGAACAGGCGCTGCGTATCGACCATCCGCATGTGCTGGCGCCGGCGAGCTGGGCGGCCGACGACGACAACGTCCTGTTCACCATGGACCTGGTCAACGGCGGATCGCTGGCGCATCTGATCGGTGACTACGGCCCGTTGCCGCCCCGGTTCGTGTGCATCCTGCTGGATCAGCTGCTGGCCGGTCTGACGGCGGTGCACGCGGAGGGCGTGGTGCACCGCGACATCAAGCCGGCGAACATCCTGCTGGAGGCCACCGGCACCGGCAGGCCACATCTGCGGCTGTCCGACTTCGGCATCTCGATGCGCAAGGGCGAGCCCCGCCTCACCGAGACCAACTACGTGATGGGGACGCCCGGTTACTTCGCACCCGAACAGATGCTGGGTGCCGAGCCGGACTTCCCCGCGGACCTCTTCGCGGTCGGCCTGGTGGCGCTCTACCTGATCACCGGCACCAAACCGGACTCCGAGGCGCTGGTCAGGCGCTTCGAGCAGCACGGCATCCCGCACGCCCCGGAGGGCGTTCCCGAGCCGCTGTGGCAGGTGCTGGCCTCGCTGCTGCACCCCGACCCCGAAGCGCGGTTCAAGACGGCCACCGGGGCGCGCAAGGCGATCCTGTCCGCGGTCGAGCTGCTGCCCGACGCGACGATCGAGGACGAGATCGTCGAGGTCTTCGACCACATAGGGCCGCTGCCGGCCGGCTTCGGCCCCGACGGCCCCCTGACGAGCGGGGACACCGACGCAAGCCAGGGCGCCGCGGCCGCCGGTCCGGCATCGATGTCCGACACCGGAAGCTTCCCGCTGGCGCCTCCGGAGCCCCGCTTCGCCGCGCCGCAGCAGCCGAACACCCCGCCCACACCGACACCGACACCGTTGCCGGGCGGCCAACCGATCCCGTCGCCACCCGCCACCCCGCCGCCGTCCCCGATCCCCGCCTACGAGCCCACGGCGGCCGCGCGGCCGGAGCATTCGGCGACCCGCCCCTACACGGCGGGCCGGTACCCGGTCCCCGGGCAGGCCCCGTTCGCCCCCGCCCCCGCGGTGCGCGCCGTCGCCTCACCGGAAAGGAAACCGGGACCGTCCCCGAAGGTCGCGGTCCCGGTGCTGATCGTCGCGCTGCTGTGCATCGCGGTGGGTGTCTGGGCCCTGATGGCCTCCTGAGCCGCCACATGGCCCGTACGGGCCACGCCGGCCGGTTGGGGACACAGGAGCCCCACCGGCCGCCCCTCCGCCGCTACCAGCCCCGCGGCGGCCCGAACTGCCCGTCCCCCGGCGCCTGTCCGCCCTGCTGGTCCTGCGGCGTCTGTCCGCCCTGCCGGGGGAACATCTGCCCCGGCTGCCCCGGCCAGGACCCGTCGGCCGGTGCCTGCGGGCCGCCCCCGGGAAGCGCGGCGCCGCCGACGTCGGGCGCGCCCGCCGCCGCGGCCTTGCGCCGGGCCACCACGGTCCAGGCCACGAGGCCCGTGAGCAGCACGAAGCCCACGCCGATCCCGGCGTAGGCCACCGTCCGCAGCGTGCCGCTCGTCGCCGCCTCCTGCTCGCTCTGTCCCTTGTCGGCCATCTCCCGCTCTTCGGGCGTCACGGAGAAGTCGCCTGCCGGACCTGCGTAGCCCGGCCCCGGCTTCGGCGTACCGCGCACGTCCACGCGGAGGGTGAGGTCGGCTCCCTTGGGGAAGAACTGCGCCGCGTCCGGGTGCAGGGTGACTTCCAGGTAGTACCAGCCCGCGAACCGCATCGCGCTGATCGCGTCGGTGGTGTGGAAGCGGTTGCCGTAGGCGACCGGCGCGGTGAACTCCTTCGCCACGGCTTGCTTGCCGTCGTACGGGACGAAGTTGTCGTCGCTGACCGCACCGCGTGCCGGGTTGTAGACGCCGAGCCCGAGGGCGTCGGAGACGTACTCGGTGGACCCGGTCTTGGCGTTCGGCAGCTCGGCCCGCAGGTTGAGCTGCTGTCCCCAGTCGACCGGCACCCGGTAGAAGCGGGTCTCGCCGGGCAGGATCCGGTCCTTCCAGACGCCGGCGCCGACCGACCCGGCATCGTTGAAGCCGGTTCCGCCCTTGGCGGTTCGCTTGCCGGAGGCCGTGGGCGGTGCGGGCGTGGCGGTGCTCCAGCTGCCCTCGCCCGGCTTCCCCGGGGTGCTGCCCTTGAGCGCGGGCTCGCTGAGATAGCCCACCTCGATCGGCCAGCTGTCGGGCCCGGAGGTGGCCGCCCCCTCCCGGCTGATCACCAGGTAGTAGGGGCCGGCTTCCTGACACTGCGGCCGGTCGCTGCCGATGCGCCTGCTGGCGTAGTCGGCGATGGGGTAGGCCGTGCCGCCGCCGTGGAAGGTCGGGGTGGCATCCGTGCTGCAGGTGCTGCCGCTGCTGTCCTGGACGCTGACGGTCATGCGGTCGCCGGAGTCCTCGACCTTGGTGCCGGGCGCGGGCGCGGCGACGGCGGAGAAGTAGGCGCTGGACTTGGCGTCGAGGGTGACCGCGTAGTACTTCGTCTCCCCGCGTCCGATGGTGTCGGTGTACAGGCCGGGCGTGATCTGGGGCGCGTCCGCCGCACTGGGGGTGCCCTGGGCGGCCTTGGCGCCCTCCGCCGGCCGGTAGGCGGGCGGCTCCGCTGCCGAGGCCACCGCCCCCGGCATGAGCGCCACCGCCGCGAGCGCCGCCAGCACGGCGAGACCCCTGTGTGCCGTCCGCCCCGTCACCACGAGCCACCTCTCATCGGATCCCCGTTCCCACCGTCCGGATGCTGCTTCCTGCGGGCTCGCAGATAGGCCACCGCCAGGCCCGCGAGCAACAGGGCTCCCACGCCGAAGGAGACGGCCGCCACCACGGGGCCCGCGGCCCATCCTGCATCGCCGCCGGCACCGTCCGCCGCCGGGGCGGCCCGGTCCGCGGCCGCCCCGGCCTTGGCGGCGGCCGCTCCGGCCTGCGGGCCGGTCTTCTCCTTGCCGAGCACCGCGACCCGCAGCACCACCCCGATCCGCGGGTTCTCGGCGATCTCCGCGGCCTTGGCGCCCAGCGTCACCGCGATGTAGAAGTCGCCCTTGCGGTGCACGGGAAGGGTGTTGGGGTGGCTCTCGTAGCGGTTGGTCCACGCGACGGGCACCGTCCCCATGCTCAGCGACGCCAGCCGGCCGCTGTAGGGGACCTGTGGGCTGAACTCACCGGTGCCGCTGCCGACCGGGGTCCGCGAAGGGGTGTAGACCTGGGTGCCCGCGTAGGAGGTGACGGCACTGTGGCCCTTGAGCGTGGGCTCGTTGGCGAACTCCACGTCGTAGCGCAGCTGCTGTCCCCATCCGACCGGGACCTTGTACCAAAGGGTCTGCGCGGGAAGGATCTTGTCCCGCCACACGCCCCGGGCGAGCCGGCGGGCGTCGTTGAAGCCGGTGCCACCGGTGACGTCCTCGGGCGCGGTGGTCGGCAGAGCGGCGTCCTTGCCGCCCGCGCCGTACTCCGGCTCCGACTGGGCGGGCGTGACGCCCTTCTTCAGCGGGGCCTCGACGTCGAAGGTCAGCTCCAGCGGCCAGCGTGTGGCGTCCGAGCCCTTGGCGGCCTTGCGCTCGACGACGAGCCAGTACCTGCCCGCCTTGTCGCAGCCGTTGGTGCCGCGCTCGGAGGGAATCCGGCTGACGCCCGAGGTGAGCGGTGTCGCGCCCTCCTGCCGGCCGAACATCTGCGAGGTGGAGGCGCAGGCGCTGTCGGTGCCGTACGCGATCCTGGTGCGCAGGGTGTCGAGGGAGTCGACGGCCGCCCCGGGCTGCGGGACCGCCGTCGCCGAGAAGTTGGCCGTCGAGGAGGCGTCCAGCTCGGTGGCGTAATAACGCTCCTCGTTGGGCCCGATGGTGTCGAGGTACTGCCCCGGGGCGAGGGCGGGTGCGCCGCCCGCGGTGGCGGTGCCACGCACCTTCTTCCCCTTGAAGCGGTAGCCGTCCGCGGAAAGTTGGCCGGCCCGCTGCAATTGGCGGGCGAGCGAGGCGGCGTCCGGGGCGTCGTAGTACTGCCCGTTGCCGGCCTTGGCGAGGCACTCCAGCTGCTGCCGCGCCGCGCCCGCCACCTGGAAGCCGATGGCGTCGATGTGCAGATCGACACCGGAAGCCGCCAGTTGGGCCGCGACCCGGCAGGGCGGTGGCGTCCTGCAGGTGTCCTCGCCGTCGGAGATCAGCAGGATCGTGCGCTTGCCCATCGCACCGCCCGAGGCTTTGGGCAGGTCGGCGGCGGCCTTGCGCAGCGACAGCCCGATGGGGGTGTCGCCCCTGGGAGTCACCCCCGCGACGGCCCGCTTCATGCCTGCCCGGTCGAGGGGTGCCACGGGCTGGGCGAGCCGGGTGTCGTCACATCCCTTGGGCTTGTCGGCCCCGTAGACCCGCAGTCCGGTGGGGTAGCCGTCGGGGAGCGCGTCGACGACCGTGCCGACGGCCTTGCGGGCGGCGGCGATCCGGGTGCTTCCGGAGCCGTCCTTTTCGGCCATCGAACCGGACGAGTCCAGCACCATCACCATGCCGGTGCCGTCGTCGGCCGGCGCCGAGGGCGCTGCCGGTGCGGCCGCCGCCTGGAGCGGCGCCGCGGCGAGGGCCATCAGCAGCCCGCCGAGCAACGCCACCGCCCCCCTGCGTGGTCGTCGTGCCATGTCCCCTTGTCCCCCTTGGTCCCACATGTCACATCACACACATGAACTTTGCTGTTGCAATCTAATGGTGTGCTATAGCAAATTCAAGGCTGGGGCCGTTACGGTCCTGCAACGGCGGACTCCCCCACGACCGCCGGACACCGGCCACCCCGCGGCACCACAAAGCCCCGCGCTCCTCCCGCGCCGAACGCACGGAATCCGCCCCGGACGCACGAAACCCCGGTCGCCTAGGGGCAACCGGGGTTCGTACGCAATGTGCTGCGCGTTGGGTCTCACACACCCGAACCTGCGGGCACGGAGTCGGTCGCCTCCGTCCACAGATCCTGCTCGGCGCGATCCGCCTGGATCTGGCGGTACACGAGGAGCCCGCCGATGGCGGCCAGTGCGACCAGGAGAAGCTTCTTCACCGCGCGACCTCGTCTTTCGTTGACGTAGGGGACCTATGGGGGCCGATGATACACACCGACCGATACCGATCGGTTATCTAGCCCGCACCCGGCAACCGCCCCGCGAACGGCCCGGCGCGCACCCAACTCGCGGCCCGGCACAACGAATCGGCCCGGCCGGAGAAATCTCCGGCCGGGCCGATTGTGCAGTGCGGCTACCAGGACTTGAACCTGGGGCCTCTTCCTTATCAGGGAAGCGCTCTAACCGTCTGAGCTATAGCCGCGCGTTCGCTGCACCGAAAGATTAGCGCACTTCAGAGGCGTTCCCAAAATCGGTTCCCGCAGCGCTCGGAACGGGCTCCCATCAGGGCCTCACTCGTCCTCGGCGAGGGTGAGCTCCACCCCGCCGACGAAGCCCGCCGAGAGGTTGTAGATGAAGGCGCCGAGGGTGGCCAGCGCCGTCGCCAGCACCACGTCGATCGCCGAGATGATCCCCGTGAACAGCAGCACCCGCGGCAGCGAGAGGAACGACTGCAGATCGAAGCCGCCGCCGTCCCCGGAGCCGGTCGCCTCGCTGAGCGTGCCGCCGACGGTGGAGAAGACGCCCATCGCGTCCATCACCATCCACAGCACCGAGACGGCCACGACCGTGCAGATGCCCAACGCGATGGAGAGCAGGAAGCTGACCTTCATCACCGACCAGGGATCGGCGCGGGCCACCCGCAGGCGCGCCTTGCGGGTGCGCGGCGTCGTACGCGCTCCGGTACGCGGCAGACGCACCGACTGCCCGCCGGCCTTGCCGCCGCCCGTGCTGTACGCCTGCGGCGGCTGGTACGGCTGCTGACCGCCCTGAGCCTGCGGTTGCGGCTGTGGCTGGCGCGTATCGGTCACGGTTCCCCCCTCGTAGGAGCCCTCGTCCCGGGGGCCGCCGGACGCGGCGGAGCCACGGGCGCTGTTGTCCTTCACGGTCGCGGGTCCGGACGGGGAGCTCTTGCTCTCTCCCGGTCCACCCGCCGCAGCGCCCGTGGCTCCACTCACGACTTACTCCTCGTGCTACTCCGCCGCGGGCTGCTCGCCCTCGGCTGCGGGCTCGGTTCCCTCGGCCGCGTCGGTCTCGTCGGGCTCGATCCCGTCGACCTCTTCGGCCTCACGACCGGCCTCGGCGTTCCGTGCGATGCCGACCACGGCATCTCGCTTGCCCAGGTTGATCAGTTGGACGCCCATGGTGTCACGCCCGGTCTCGCGCACCTCGTTGACCCGCGTACGGATCACTCCACCGCTCAGCGTGATCGCGAGGATCTCGTCGGTCCCCTCGACGACCAGCGCGCCGACCAGCGAGCCACGGTCCTCCACGATCTTGGCGGCCTTGATGCCCAGACCGCCGCGGCCCTGGACGCGGTACTCGTCGACCGGCGTGCGCTTGGCGTAGCCACCGTCGGTGGCGGTGAAGACGAACGTACCGGCTCGGACCACATTCATCGAGAGCAGTTCGTCGCCCTCGCGGAAGCTCATGCCCTTCACACCGGATGTCGCACGTCCCATGGGCCGCAGCGCGTCATCGGTGGCCGTGAAGCGGATCGACTGCGCCTTCTTGCTGATCAGCAGCAGATCGTCGTTCTCCGACACCAGCTCGGCGCCGATCAGCTCGTCGTCCGCGCCGTCCTCCTGCTCGCGCAGGTTGATCGCGATGACACCGCCGGAGCGCGGCGAGTCGTAGTCCTTCAGCGGCGTCTTCTTCACCAGGCCGGCCTTGGTGGCGAGCACCAGATACGGCATGGCCTCGTAGTCCCGGATCGCCAGGATCTGCGCGATCTGTTCGTCCGGCTGGAACGCCAGCAGGTTGGCGACGTGCTGCCCGCGCGCGTCCCGCCCGGCGTCCGGGAGCTCGTACGCCTTCGCGCGGTAGACCCGGCCCTTGTTCGTGAAGAACAGCAGCCAGTGGTGGGTGGTGGAGACGAAGAAGTGGTCGACGATGTCGTCTTCCTTCAGCTTCGTGCCCCGCACGCCCTTGCCGCCGCGCTTCTGCGACCGGTAGTCGTCGGTCTTCGTCCGCTTCACATAGCCGCCACGGGAGATCGTGACGACGATGTCCTCCTCGGCGATCAGGTCCTCGATGGACATGTCGCCCTCGAAGGGCACCAGCTTGCTGCGCCGGTCGTCGCCGAACTTCTCGACGATCGCGGCCAGTTCCTCGCTGATGATCTGCCGCTGGCGCTCCGGGGAGGCCAGGATGGCGTTGTACTCGCTGATCTTCCGCTGCAGCTCGTCGTGCTCGGAGGTGATCTTCTGGCGCTCCAGGGCGGCCAGCCGGCGCAGCTGCATCTCCAGGATGGCGTTGGCCTGGATCTCGTCGATCTCCAGCAGGCCCATCAGGCCCTCGCGCGCCACCTCGACCGTCTCACTGCGCCGGATCAGCGCGATGACCTCGTCGATCGCGTCCAGCGCCTTGAGCAGACCGCGCAGGATGTGGGCCCGCTCCTCGGCCTTGCGCAGCCGGAACTTCGTCCGCCGGACGATGACCTCGACCTGGTGGTTGACCCAGTTGCGGATGAACGCGTCCAGGGACAGCGTGCGCGGCACGCCGTCGACCAGGGCGAGCATGTTCGCGCCGAAGTTCGACTGCAGGTCCGTGTGCTTGTAGAGGTTGTTGAGGACGACCTTGGCGACGGCGTCCCGCTTGAGCACGATGACCAGGCGCTGGCCCGTCCGCGAGGAGGTCTCGTCGCGGACGTCGGCGATGCCACCGATCTTGCCGTCCTTGACCAGGTCGGCGATCTTCTGCGCGAGGTTGTCCGGGTTGGTCTGGTACGGAAGCTCCGTGACCACCAGGCACTGGCGGTTCTGGATCTCCTCGACCGCCACCACCGCGCGCATCGTGATCGAGCCACGGCCGGTGCGGTACGCCTCCTCGATGCCCTTGCGGCCCACGACCAGCGCGCCGGTGGGGAAGTCGGGGCCCTTGATGCGCTCCATGAGCGCGTCGAGCAGCTCTTCGTTGGAGGCGTCCGGATGTTCGAGCGCCCACTGCGCGCCGGCCGCGACCTCGCGGAGGTTGTGCGGCGGGATGTTCGTGGCCATGCCGACCGCGATGCCGGCCGAGCCGTTGATGAGCAGGTTGGGGAAGCGCGCCGGCAAAACCGTCGGCTCCTGGTTACGGCCGTCGTAGTTGTCCTGGAAGTCGACGGTCTCCTCGTCGATGTCCCGGAGCATCTCCATGGCCAGCTGCTTCATCTTGCACTCGGTGTACCGCATGGCCGCGGCCGGGTCGTTGCCCGGAGAACCGAAGTTGCCGTTGGAGTCCACCAGCGGCATCCGCATCGACCACGGCTGGGCCAGGCGCACCAGGGCGTCGTAGATCGAGGAGTCGCCGTGCGGGTGGTACGTACCCATGACGTCACCGACGACGCGGGCGCACTTGTAGAAGCCCTTCTCGGGGCGGTAGCCGCCGTCGTACATCGCGTACAGCACGCGGCGGTGCACCGGCTTGAGGCCGTCCCGCACGTCGGGCAGCGCACGCGAGACGATGACGGACATCGCGTAGTCGAGGTAGGAGCGCTGCATCTCCGTTTCGAGCCCGACGGGCTCGACGCGCATACCCACGCCTTCGATGGCGGCGGGGGCGCCCTCGGCGGTCACGCCGTCAGGGGTCACAGGAGTGTTCTCGTCGGCCATGCTGGTTCAAAGTCCTTTCGAGCTGCGGCTGTTGTACGGGCCGACAGGGCTCAGATGTCGAGGAAGCGGACGTCCTTGGCGTTGCGCTGGATGAAGGAGCGCCGGGCCTCGACGTCCTCACCCATCAGCACCGAGAACAGGTCGTCCGCGCGGGCCGCGTCATCCAGCGAGACCTGGCCGAGGACACGGTGGTCGGTGTCCATGGTCGTGATGCGCAGCTCCTCGGCGTTCATCTCACCGAGACCCTTGAACCGCTGGACCGAGTCGTCCTTGATCCGCTTGCCGGCCTGCTTGCCCATCTCGATGAGTGCGTCCCGCTCCGGGTCGGAGTAGGCGTACTCGAAGTCGTCGCGGCCCCACTTGATCTTGTAGAGCGGCGGGCGGGAGAGGTAGACGTGCCCGGCCTCGACCAGCGGCCGCATGAAGCGGAAGAGGAAGGTGAGCAGCAGGGTGTTGATGTGCTGACCGTCGACGTCGGCGTCCGCCATCAGGATGATCTTGTGATAGCGGAGCTTCTCGATGTCGAAGTCCTCGTGGACCCCGGTGCCGAACGCCGAGATCAGCGCCTGGACCTCGTTGTTCTGCAGGATCTTGTCGACCCGCGCCTTCTCGACGTTGAGGATCTTGCCTCGGATCGGAAGGATCGCCTGGTACTGCGGGTTGCGGCCGGACTTGGCCGAGCCGCCGGCGGAGTCACCCTCGACGATGAAGATCTCGCACATCGTCGGGTCGTTGGACTGGCAGTCGCTCAGCTTGCCCGGCAGCGACGCCGTCTCCAGCAGACCCTTGCGGCGGGTCAGATCGCGCGCCTTGCGGGCCGCGACCCGGGCCGTCGCCGCCTGGATCCCCTTGCGGATGATGTCCGCGGCCTCGTTGGGGTTGCGGTCGAGCCAGTCCGTGAGGTGCTCGTGGACGATCTTCTGCACGAAGGTCTTCGCCTCGGTGTTGCCGAGCTTCGTCTTCGTCTGGCCCTCGAACTGCGGCTCGCCGAGCTTGATCGAGATGATCGCCGTCAGACCCTCGCGGATGTCCTCACCCGTGAGGTTGTCGTCCTTCTCGCGCAGCAGCCGCTTGTCGCGCGCGTAACGGTTGATCAGACCCGTCAGCGCCGCACGGAAGCCCTCCTCGTGCGTACCGCCCTCGTGGGTGTGGATGGTGTTCGCGAAGCTGTAGACACCCTCGCTGTACTGGGTGTTCCACTGCATCGCGATCTCGACCGAGAGCAGCCGCTCCTTGTCCTCGGCCTCCACGTCGATCACCGTGGGGTGCACCAGCTCGCCCTTGCGCGAGTTCAGGTACTTCACGAAGTCGACGATGCCGCCCTCGTAGTGGTAGCGCACGGAGAGCGGCCTGCCCTCCTCGTCCACGTGGTCCGCGCGCTCGTCCGTCAGCGCGATCGTCAGACCCTTGTTGAGGAACGCCATCTCCTGAAAGCGCCGGGACAGCGTCTCGAAGCTGTACTCGGTGGTCTCGAAGATGTCGCCGTCGGCCCAGAAGGTCACCGAGGTGCCGGTCTCGTCCGTCGCCTCGTGCTTGGCGAGCGGCGCGGTCGGCACACCGAGCTTGTACTCCTGCGTCCAGCGGTTGCCGTCCGTGCGGACCTCGACCGCCACCCGCTGCGACAGCGCGTTCACGACGGAGACACCCACGCCGTGCAGACCACCGGAGACCGCGTAGCCGCCGCCGCCGAACTTGCCGCCGGCGTGCAGCACGGTCATCACGACCTCGACGGCCGGCTTGTTCTCCGACGGCACGATGCCGACGGGGATACCGCGGCCGTTGTCGACGACGCGAACGCCGCCGTCGGCCAGGATCGTCACGTCGATGGTGTCCGCATGCCCGGCCATCGCCTCGTCGACGGAGTTGTCGACGACCTCTTGCACGAGGTGGTGCAGACCGCGCTCGCCCGTCGAGCCGATGTACATGCCGGGGCGCTTGCGAACCGCGTCCAGGCCTTCGAGGACAGTGATCGCGCTGGCGTCATACGACTTCTCCACCGAGGAGTCGCCCATGACACCGGCAGGAACCTCCTCTTCTGTGGAAGCCGTGTTGTTCTCGTTGAGGTCGCCGGAGTCGGCCACGAAGCGCCCTTTCTGGCACAGCACGAGCCCTTCCGCGCCTGCGGGGGAAACCCCAGGGAAGACAGGCGGGAGCGGCTACGTCGTTCGACATGTTCCGCGAGTGGGCGGGATTGCCCCCAGTCTACCGGTAGCGCCGACATCCATGGGGGTTTGGAGGCACCTGAGTCGTCATGTGCCGCCCTGAACTGACGTCCGCCGACTCCCCATATCCGAGAAGGGGCCCCAGGACGCTCACGCGGGCGCTCAGCGCTTCGGACTGTCAACCTCCGACTACGGTGAGCGGGGTCTCACCCGACACTCCCGTGGACAACGGTGATCAGGTCTCTCCCACGGCTCAGCCGTAGGTGTCCCCCGGGCCCTTGCTGCCCGGTGCGCGCAGCGGGCCGTAGCGCCGCGGGGGGCCGCCGGGGCCCAGCACCTTGATCAGTTTCACGGTGCCCTGCCCGAGGTCCTGGTTCAGCCGCGCCACGAGCTGCGGCGCCAGCAGCCGCAGCTGCGTCGCCCACGCCGTGGAGTCGCACTGGACGGTCAGCACCCGGGCGTCCTCGTCGTACTTCTGCGGCTCGCAGTGCTGCGCCACCTCGGGGCCCACCATCTGCGGCCAGCGGCCCATCACGCCGCCGACCGCCGCCGGGGTCTCCCAGCCGCGCTCGGTGATCAGCCGGTTGATCGCCGCTCCCAGAGGCAGCGGATCCCGGCCGTCGGCGCGCGCACCCGAGCGCAGCCCACCGCGTCTGGCCTGCTTCTTCTGCTGAGCGGCTGCGCCCCGCGCCCGCGCCTGCTCCTTGGCCGCCACCAGCGCCTGGCGGGCCAGATCCACCCCGGACAACTCCGGCGGCTTGGGCTGCTCGGGCACCCCGGCACCCGGCTCCCCGCGCTCCGGCAGCTCCTCGCCGCTCACCGCGTCACCCGCGTCGCGGTGCCGTCGGCGACCGCGAACCGCGCCCCGGCCAGCACCCCCGGCACGTCGTCGTCCACCGCCGCCGTCACCAGGACTTGCTCACCGGGCGCCACCAGCTCGGCGAGCCGCTCGCGGCGCCGCGCGTCCAGCTCCGCGAAGACGTCGTCGAGCACCAGCACCGGCTCGTTGCCCTCCGAGCTCAGCAGGTCGTACGACGCCAGCCGCAGGGCGAGCGCGTACGACCAGGACTCGCCATGGCTGGCGTATCCCTTCGCCGGCAGCTCCCCCAGCTTCAGCACCAGGTCGTCGCGGTGCGGGCCGACCAGCGTCACGCCCCGCTCGATCTCGTTCTTACGGGCCTCGCCCAGCGCCGCGAGGAGCACGCCGTACAGCTCCTCGCGGGTCGTCGCGTCGGCCATCGACTCGCCCGCCGACCCGCGGTACTCCAGCGCCAGCGGCCCGCCACCGGGTGCCAGCTGCTCGTACGCCTTGTCCGCCAGCGGCCGCAGCGTGGCGATCAGGTCCAGCCGCTGCGCCAGCAGCTCCGCGCCCGCCCGCGCGAGGTGCTGGTCCCACACGTCCAGCGTCGACAGATCCATCTGCCGTCCGCCGTGCCGTCTGGCCAGCGCCGCCGTCTTGAGCAGGGTGTTGCGCTGCTTGAGCACCCGGTCGTAGTCCGCGCGCACCCCGGCCATCCGCGGGGAGCGCGCGGTGATCAGCTCGTCCAGGAACCGCCGGCGCTCACCCGGATCGCCCTTGACCAGCGCCAGGTCCTCCGGCGCGAACAGCACCGTCCGGACGATTCCCAGCACATCGCGCGGCCTGACCTGCGAGGACCGGTTGATCCTGGCGCGGTTCGCCTTGCCCGGATTGAGTTCCAGCTCCACCAGCTGCTGCCGCTCGCCCTGGACGACGGCAGCCCGGATGATCGCCCGCTCGGCGCCCATCCGCACCAGTGGCGCGTCGGAGGAGACACGGTGGCTGCCGAGCGACGCGAGATAGCCGACGGCCTCGACCAGATTGGTCTTGCCCTGGCCGTTGGGGCCCACGAACGCCGTGACGCCCGGGTCGAGCGGGACCTCGACCCGGGCGTACGAGCGGAAGTCGGCGAGCGACAGATGCGCTACGTGCATGGCTACCCGCCGACCTCCCGCGGCTGCTGAACTGCTCTGTGCTGCTTGCTGCGTACTGCTCTGCTGCGTGGAACGAGCTGCTACTTCTTGTTCTCGACCGCGTGGCCGCCGAACTGGTTGCGCAGCGCGGCGATCATCTTCATCTGCGGGGAGTCGTCCTGACGGGACGCGAAGCGGGCGAAGAGCGAGGCGGTGATCGCCGGCAGCGGGACGGCGTTGTCGATCGCGGCCTCGACCGTCCAGCGGCCCTCACCGGAGTCGGCGGCGAACCCGCGCAGCTTCTCCAGGTGCTCGTCGTCGTCCAGCGCGTTGACGGCGAGGTCGAGCAGCCAGGAGCGGATGACCGTGCCCTCCTGCCAGGAGCGGAAGACCTCGCGCACGTCCGTGACGGAGTCGACCTTCTCCAGCAGCTCCCAGCCCTCGGCGTAGGCCTGCATCATCGCGTACTCGATGCCGTTGTGGACCATCTTCGCGAAGTGGCCCGCGCCGACCTTGCCCGCGTGCACCGAGCCGAACTCGCCCTCGGGCTTGAGGGCGTCGAAGATCGGCTGCACCTTGGCGACGTCGTCCGTGTCGCCGCCGTACATCAGCGCGTAGCCGTTCTCCAGGCCCCAGACACCGCCGGAGACACCGCAGTCGACGAAGCCGATGCCCTTGGCCTTGAGCTCCTCGGCGTGCTTCTCGTCGTCGGTCCAGCGGGAGTTGCCGCCGTCCACGACGATGTCGCCCGGCGAGAGCAGCTCCGCCAGCTCGTCGATCGTGGCCTGGGTGGCGGCACCGGCCGGCACCATGACCCAGACCACTCGCGGACCCTTGAGCTTTTCCACAAGCTTCTGGAGGCTGTCCACATCGGCCAGGTCCGGGTTGCGGTCGTATCCGATGACGGTGTGGCCTGCGCGGCGGATGCGCTCGCGCATGTTGCCGCCCATCTTGCCGAGACCGACGAGACCGAGCTCCATCAAAGACCCTCTTTGCACGTAGTCGTTGCTGTTCGTACCCGGTCCGAGCCTACGCCCGCAGGTGCGTGCACACCTGTGGGCTCAGCCGCTCATCAGAAGCCCGTTCAGCCAGTCGCCCCAAGGGCTCCGCGGCGCCGCCCGGCACTCCCCGTCAGCCGGTTCAGCCGGACAGTCGCACCGGCATGATCAGGTACTTGTACGCGTCGTCCGCCTCGGCGTCCTTGGCGGGCCGGCCGCTCAGCAGCGCGGGCTTGGTGGACGTGGTGAAGGACAGCTGGGCCACCGGGGAATCGATGGCCGACAGGCCCTCCAGGAGGAAGCCCGGGTTGAACGCGATGGAGATGTCGTCGCCGTCCAGCTCCGCGTCCACCCGCTCCACAGCCTGTGCATCGTCGCTGGAGCCGGCCTCCAGGATGAGCACACCCTGCTCGAAGCTCAGCCGCACCGGGGTGTTCCGCTCGGCCACCAGGGCCACACGCTTGACGGCCTCGACGAACGGGGCGGTCTCGATCACGGCGATCGAGTTGAACTCGGTCGGGAAGAGGGTGCGGTACTTCGGCAGGTCGCCTTCCAGCAGACGCGTCGTCGTCCGCCGTCCGGCGCCCTCGAAACCGATCAGCCCCTCACCGGCACCGGAGCCGGACAGCGCCAGCGTCACGGTGTCGCCGCTGCTCAGCGACTTCGCGGTGTCCAGCAGGGTCTTGGCGGGCACCAGCGCGACCGCGGAGGCGTCGGCGTTCTCCGGCTTCCACAGGAACTCGCGGACGGCGAAGCGGTAGCGGTCGGTGGAGGCGAGGGTGACGGTGTCGCCCTCGATCTCGATCCGCACACCGGTGAGCACCGGCAGGGTGTCGTCACGGCCGGCGGCGATGGCCACCTGGGCGGCGGCCGCGGCGAAGACCTCACCGGGCACGGTGCCGGTGGCGGTGGGCATCGTCGGCAGGGTCGGGTACTCCTCCACCGGCAGGGTGTGGAGGGTGAACCGGGAGGAGCCGCAGACGACGGTCACGCGTACACCGTCGGTGGAAATCTCCACCGGGCGGTTGGGGAGGGCGCGGCAGATGTCGGCGAGCAGCCGGCCGGAGACGAGGACGGTGCCGTCCTCATCGACCTCGGCGTCCACCGAGACCCGCGCCGAGACCTCGTAGTCGAAGCCCGACAGGCTCAGGGTGCCTTCCTCCGCCTTCAGCAGCAGGCCCGCGAGGACGGGCACCGGCGGACGGGCCGGGAGGCTCTTGGCCGCCCAGGCCACCGCCTCCGCGAGTACATCGCGCTCCACCCGGATCTTCACCGGAAACCGCCTCCTGCTGTTGCTGGCTCTCGCCCTGCTGGCTTTCGTCGTCGGCTGAGTTGCCGGAGACCAGTCTGACGTACGCCGCCGACAGTCGGTGCGGCTCGGGGTCAAGTCGACTCGACCGGTCCGGGGCGCTCCCTGGCCAACTTGTGCACAGGCCCCGTTTCGAAGCGAGTTCCCCGGTAGATATCCGTGGTCGTAGTAGTAGGGGCTGTGGAAACCGTGGACAACTGCTTTTGCGCAGGTCAACACGGATTTTTTGTCCACCGGCCCTGTGGGTGGCGGTCGTGGATAAGCGGGCGGTTCTGTGGACCGCCGAAAGTTCTGCACACCCGATGCACAGGCGAGGGGTACTTCTCCCCAGTGCCGTCCCCAGGTTTACCCACGTTCCCCACAGCCCAACCCACCACCTTGGTGTGACCGCTTTCACTCGGCCCGGTGAGGGAGGGTGTTGTGTTGCCGAACAGTGGACAGGGGTGTGGAGAAGCTGGGGACAACACCGCCCTGCCTGTGGGCGGCCGGTGGACAAGCCGAACCTCCCCCTGTGGACGGATCTTTCGTCCACAGCCTGTGGATCATCGTTGACCACAAATCCACACCCTGCTGACCTTGCCCGATGCCCCGTCAGGACACCCGCCTGTGGATCCCACAGGGATAACTTTCCTCTCCCCAGGATGTGGACGGAAGATTCTCGCCCAATCTGTGGAGGGAGGCCGTGACCCCGCCCGGAATCGAACAGCGGCGCTGCGCCTCCACAGGTTCGGGACGCCGACGGGAGCCGGCGGGACGGTCGCAGAGGTGCCCAGGACGCCCCTTGCACCGTCCCGTGGGCCGCTTCGGTACGCCGACGCACAGGCCCGTACGACGAAGGGCGCCCCGGGAACGAGTCCCTGAGCGCCCCTGGGCGCGCCGGTCCGGCCGGCGGTGGTCCCGGCCCGCCTCAGCCGTTCTTGATGCGGTTGGTGAGCTCGGTGACCTGGTTGTAGATGGAGCGCCGCTCCGCCATCAACGCGCGGATCTTGCGGTCGGCGTGCATCACGGTCGTGTGGTCGCGGCCGCCGAACTGCGCGCCGATCTTCGGCAGCGAGAGATCCGTCAGCTCGCGGCACAGATACATCGCGATCTGCCGGGCCGTCACCAGGACCCGGCTGCGGGAGGAGCCGCACAGGTCGTCGACGGTCAGCCCGAAGTAGTCGGCCGTCGCCGCCATGATCGCGGTCGCGGTGATCTCCGGGGCGGCGTCCTCACCCCCGGGGATCAGGTCCTTCAGCACGATCTCGGTGAGGCCCAGGTCCACCGGCTGCCGGTTGAGCGACGCGAACGCCGTGACCCGGATCAGCGCCCCCTCCAGCTCGCGGATGTTGCGCGAGATCCGCGAGGCGATGAACTCCAGCACCTCGGGGGGAGCGTTCAGCTGCTCCTGCACCGCCTTCTTGCGGAGGATCGCGATCCGGGTCTCCAGCTCGGGCGGCTGGACGTCCGTGATCAGACCCCACTCGAAGCGGTTGCGCAGCCGGTCCTCCAGGGTGACCAGCTGCTTGGGCGGCCGGTCACTGGAGAGCACGATCTGCTTGTTCGCGTTGTGCAGCGTGTTGAAGGTGTGGAAGAACTCCTCCTGCGTCGACTCCTTGCTGGCCAGGAACTGGATGTCGTCGACGAGCAGGATGTCCATGTCGCGGTAGCGCTTGCGGAACGCGTCCGCCTTGCCGTCGCGGATGGAGTTGATGAACTCGTTGGTGAACTCCTCCGAGCTCACGTACCGCACCCGGGTGCCCGGATACAGGCTCCGCGCGTAGTGCCCGATCGCGTGCAGCAGGTGCGTCTTGCCCAGGCCGGACTCGCCGTAGATGAACAGCGGGTTGTACGCCTTCGCCGGCGCCTCGGCGACGGCGACCGCGGCGGCGTGCGCGAAGCGGTTCGAGGCACCGATGACGAAGGTGTCGAAGAGGTATTTCGGATTCAGCCGGGCCGTCGGCTCACCGGGACCGGTCGCGGGCGCGGGCTGCGCGGCGAGCGGACTGGGCGCACCGCTGGGAGCCGGGAGACCGGACCCCGGGCCGCCGGAGCGCCCGTTGTGGCCCTGGTGCTCGGAGAGGTCGCGGCGCGGTTGGTCATAAGGGGAGCGCCCGTCGGAGTGCTGCGGCGGCCCGGAGCGGTCGGGGCCCTGCGAGCGGTAGTCGTTCTGCGACTGGTGCTGCTGGTGCTGTATGTGCGAGGGGGGCGGCGAGGCATAGGGGTCGCGCTCGGGGAATCCGCCCAGCCGCTGCTGCTGCCAGCCGTAGTCGTCGCGAGGACCGCCGCCGCCCATGCCGGAGGAGTGCTGCGGCCAGGATCCGGGCTCGTGGCGGGGCTGGTGCTGCTGGTAATCCGGGTAGGCGGGCCGGACGCTGGGCAGATCGTCGCCCTGACGTCCGTATCCCTGGCGGTTGTCGTGCCGGTTGTCGTGCCGGCCGTCATAGCCGTCGTACGCATCGTGTTGCTGCTGCGACTGATGTTGCTGCTGATGCTGTGGGTGCTGCTGGGACTGGTGCTGCGGCTGCTGGTGCTGCTGAGGCGCGGCGGACCCGGACTGCGCCGGCGACTCCTCGGCGGAGTCGTCCACGGTGATCGCGATCCGGATCGGCCGACCGCACTCGTGGCTGAGGGCCTCGCCGATCAGCGGCGCCAGCCGGCCTTCGAGCACGCCCTTGGCGAATTCGTTGGGTACGGCGAGCAGCGCGGTGTCGGCGACCAGCGCCAGCGGCTGAGTGCGCTTGAGCCAGTCCTGGTCCTTCGGCTTGAGGCCGTCGGCCTCCGCTCGCAGGAGGTGGTCGAGGACGCGCGGCCACACTGCGGCAAGATCGGCAGGAACATCAGCCACAGGGCACGCTCTCTCACAGTCCCGCGAATGTGTGATTCTCAGGACGGGCGGGAAGGAATCGGAGTTCGGCCACGGTAGTCAGGCCGGGCCTGGGGATTCAAGTTGTTGTCCACAGGCTGTGCATAGTGTGTCCTGACAAGAGCGGGTTGGAGGCTGTCCCGAGCCGGTTTGACCGGATGGCGCAGCCGCGCGTACCGTGCACAGGTCGAGTTGTCGATGGCTGCTGCCGCCTGCCTCCGATGGGCAAAGATCGCGCTCTAGTGATCGTGTAGCGGTGCACTTAGGCGTTGCGAGCTACTCGTGGGCGCACGGTGACAGCCAGTCGACGCCCCACATCTGTCTCTCCCGAGACAACAAGCATTCCTGGAGCCCCCGAGTGAGCAAGCGCACCTTCCAGCCGAACAACCGCCGCCGCGCGAAGACCCACGGCTTCCGTCTGCGCATGCGGACCCGCGCCGGTCGCGCCATCCTGGCGACCCGCCGTGGCAAGGGTCGCGCCCGCCTGTCGGCCTGAGCAGCCTGACCCTAGGTCCATGACGTGCTGCCTACCGAACATCGGCTGAGGCGGCGCGAGGACTTTGCGACCGCGGTACGCCGGGGACGCAGGGCCGGGCGCCCGCTCCTTGTCGTTCATTTTCGTAGCGGTTCAACGGACCCGCACGCAGCGGGGGAACGTGTTCCCCCGACGCGTGCGGGTTTCGTCGTGAGCAAGGCCGTTGGCATTGCCGTCGTCCGCAACAAGGTCAAGCGCAGGCTGCGTCACCTCATGCGCGACCGGCTGGACCGGCTTCCCGCCGGTAGCCTGGTTGTCGTACGGGCCCTGCCCGGCGCGGGTGAGGCGGACCACGAACAGCTGGCCCGCGACCTGGACGCCGCCCTTCAGCGGCTGCCGGGAGGGGTGCCGAGAGGCTGCAATCCCCCGGGGGACGCCCCCCGGAACCCCGGTCGGGACCCGGGAGGGAGTGCACAGTGAAGTACCCGCTGCTGCTTTTGATCAAGCTGTATCAGTGGACCATCAGCCCCCTGCTGGGCCCGGTCTGCAAGTACTACCCGTCGTGCTCGCACTATGGCTACACCGCCATCGACCGGCACGGCGCGGTGAAAGGGACTGCGCTGACAGCCTGGCGCATCCTGCGGTGCAACCCGTGGTCGCTCGGTGGCGTCGACCACGTCCCTCCCCGGAAGCGTCCGGTTTGGCATCAGCGGCTGAGGAGCCGCCTGGGCGGGCCCACCGTCCCTGAGCCTGTCGCCCAGCCCGAGACTCAGCCCAACGCCCAAGGAGCCTGATTCGTGGACACGATCCTCGGTCCCCTCTATATCGCTGTTTCCTGGATCATCGTCCAGTTCCACTCGTTCTACAGCCTCATCTTTGACAAGGACAGTGGCGCGGCGTGGGGTCTGTCCATCGTCTCGCTGGTGGTACTGATCCGTATCTGCCTGATCCCGCTCTTCGTGAAGCAGATCAAGGCGACGCGGAACATGCAGGCGCTCCAGCCGAAGATGAAGGCGATCCAGGAGCGGTACAAGAGCGATAAGCAGCGCCAGTCCGAAGAGATGATGAAGCTCTACAAGGAGACGGGCACCAACCCGCTCTCGAGCTGTCTTCCGATCTTGGCGCAGTCGCCGTTCTTCATCTCCCTGTACCAGGTCCTGAACCACATCGCCCAGAACAAGACCGTCGGCGTCATCGACCAGCCGCTGCTGGAGAGCGCGCAGAAGGCACACATCTTCGGCGCACCGCTGGCCGCGAAGTTCCTGGACAGCGCGGAGAAGATCCAGAGCCTGGGTGCCTCGCTGGTCGACGTCCGGGTCGTCACGATCATCATGATCGTTCTGATGTCGGCCTCGCAGTTCTACACGCAGCGCCAGCTGATGACGAAGAACGTCGACCTCACGGTGAAGACGCCGTTCATGCAGCAGCAGAAGATGCTGATGTACGTCTTCCCCGTCATGTTCGCCGTCTTCGGTATCAACTTCCCCGTCGGTGTCCTCGTCTACTGGCTGACCACCAACGTGTGGACCATGGGCCAGCAGATGTTCGTCATCCGCCGTAACCCCACCCCCGGCAGCAAGGCCTTCACCGAGCGCCAGGAGCGCCTGCGTGCCAAGGGCAAGCTGGTCGAGGACCCGGCCGAGGTCGAGGCGAAGAAGGCCGTCGAGGAGGCGCGTCAGAACCGCCAGCAGCCCAAGCGCCAGCCGAAGTCCAAGCGCCAGCACACCGCCGGCGCGGGCGCGTCGGGTGCCGGTGCGCCGGGCCGTACGCGTGCCGGTGCGTCGGGATCGGGTGCCACGAAGAAGCAGTCGCTGGAGAAGAAGGCCCCGCAGGACAGCACCGCGCAGGACGGCGAGTCCAAGGGCGGCAGCTCCGCGAAGGGCGGCTCCTCCTCCGGCTCCCGCAACACCAAGTCCGGCAAGGGCCAGCAGCGCCCCAAGCACCCGTCCAAGAAGTAAGAGGAGTCCTTTCGTGACGGACACGACCCCTGCCACCAAGGGCACCGACACCCTGACTCGCCTGGAGCAGGAAGGCGAGATCGCGGCCGACTACCTCGAGGGTCTGCTGGACATCGCCGATCTTGACGGCGACATCGACATGGATGTCGAGGCCGACCGAGCCGCTGTGTCGATCATCAGCGACTCGACCAGCCGTGACCTGCAGAAGCTGGTGGGCCACGATGGCGAGGTGCTCGAGGCGCTGCAGGAGCTGACCCGGCTCGCCGTGCACCGCGAGACCGGTGACCGCAGCCGTCTGATGCTGGACATCGGAGGCTTCCGGGCGCGCAAGCGTGAGGAGCTGGCGGAGATCGGCGCGAAGGCCGCCGAGGAAGCCAAGGGCACCGGCGAGCCGGTGAAGCTCGACCCGATGACGCCCTTCGAGCGCAAGGTGGTCCACGACGCCGTGGCGGCGGCCGGACTGCGCAGCGAGTCCGAGGGCGAGGAGCCGCAGCGCCGAGTGGTCGTCCTCCCGGCCTGACCTCTCAGCGCTCCAGATTGTCTTTTGGCCCCGTCTGCTCGCAGGCGGGGCCAAATCTTGTCAGCGTTCTGTGTTATCCCGGGGCGTAACCCGGGCTCCCGGCAGCAATAGCAGTCCAGTGGAAGGGGCGGTTCCCGTGACGGAGGCAGCAGCGGAGCTCCCTCCCGCGCCGAAGGCGGCGCAGGAGGTATTCGGAGAACGCTTTGCGGAGGCCGTGCGGTACGGCGAGCTGCTCGCGGACGCGGGGGTGAGGCGGGGGCTCATCGGCCCGCGTGAGGTGCCCCGGCTGTGGGAGCGGCACCTGCTGAACTGCGCGGTCCTCTCCGAGGTGGTGCCCGAGGGCGTCTCGGTCTGTGATGTGGGCTCAGGAGCCGGGCTGCCCGGCATTCCGCTGGCGCTGGTGCGACCGGACCTCAAGATCATGCTCCTGGAGCCCTTGCTGCGGCGGACCAACTTCCTGCAGGAGGTTGTCGAGCTGCTCGGGCTGGACCACGTGACGGTGGTCCGGGGGCGGGCGGAAGAGGTCATGGGCAAGCTTCCGCAGGTGCATGTGGTGACCGCACGGGCCGTCGCTCCGCTCGACCGTCTCGCCGGCTGGGGTGTTCCCCTGCTGCGCCCCTACGGCGAGATGCTGGCGCTCAAGGGCGACGCCGCCGAGGAAGAGCTCAAGGGGGCGCGAGCGGCCCTCAGCAAGCTCGGTGTGGTGGAGACGTCGGTGGTACACGTCGGTGAGGGCATCGTGGATCCGCCGTCGACGGTCGTGCGCGTCGAGGTGGGCGAGAGCCCGGGCGGTGTGCGCTTTGCCGCCAAGCGGGCGAAGGCCGCGCGAGCCAGCCGTGCGTCGCGGGGTCGCCGCCGCTGAGGCTCGAATGCCGGAAATGTGCTGGCAGGCGGCGTGGTGATGGGTGTGGCGTCCGTCGATCGGCGTGAGTGATGAATTATCTAAAAGCCATCAAAACGGCATAAGACGGAGTGTCGCGGCTTAATCGGGCGCGACGCTGTCATCGTGTTTCACGTGAAACGTCGTTCTCTGCTGCAAGGGATTATCAGTCGTGGTCGGGCGGCTGCCGCGCCGCGTGGCCATAAGCCCACGAGGGTCAGGGAAGTATCCACAGAAGTGGATTCATCCACAGGAGAACGGACCTCACTGGTTCACGACACCGAAAGCATGGCAGGCTCTGCACATTGCGAGCCTGATGTCGAGGAGAGTGAATCCGTGCGGTCCGACGCCAACATCGCGGGACCGATGACCGATCCGGTCCCCGGTCCCCGTAGCGAGTCGTTCGGGGACGACGTTTCACGTGAAACGCCGCCCCCGATGGACGACACCCCGATCGGTCGTGCCGCTCAGCTGGCGGTGGAGGCACTCGGCCGCGCGGGCGAGGGGCTGCCACGACCCGAGCAGACCCGGGTCATGGTGGTGGCCAACCAGAAGGGCGGGGTCGGGAAGACCACGACCACGGTGAACCTGGCGGCCTCCCTCGCCCTGCACGGCGCACGGGTTCTGGTGATCGACCTCGACCCCCAGGGCAATGCGTCGACAGCGTTGGGGATCGACCACCACGCCGAGGTGCCGTCCATCTACGACGTCCTGGTGGAGAGCAAGCCGCTCTCGGACGTGGTGCAGCCGGTGGTCGATGTGGAGGGGCTGTTCTGTGCGCCCGCCACGATCGACCTGGCCGGCGCCGAGATCGAGCTGGTCTCGCTGGTGGCACGCGAGAGTCGGCTGGATCGTGCCATCAAGGCGTATGAACAGCCTCTGGACTACATCCTCATCGACTGCCCGCCCTCGCTGGGCCTGCTGACCGTGAATGCATTGGTCGCGGGCGCCGAGGTCCTCATCCCGATTCAGTGCGAGTACTACGCGCTGGAGGGGCTGGGACAGCTGCTGCGAAATGTGGACCTTGTGCGGGGCCATCTCAACCCCAAGCTTCACGTCTCGACCATCCTGCTCACCATGTACGACGGGCGCACCCGGCTGGCCTCCCAGGTCGCCGATGAAGTGCGCAGCCACTTCGGTAACGAGGTGCTCCGTACGAGCATCCCCCGCTCCGTGCGCATCTCGGAGGCGCCGAGCTACGGGCAGACGGTGCTCACCTACGACCCGGGATCCAGCGGATCGCTCTCGTACCTCGAAGCGGCCCGAGAGATCGCGATGCGCGGGGCTCCCCAGACCGGGGGCCAAGGTCTCAGCGTCAACTACGAAGCACAGCACAGCATGTCGGAGGGGAATCAGTGAGCGAACGACGTAGAGGACTGGGCCGTGGGCTCGGTGCGCTGATCCCTGCGGCACCACAGAGCACGGACCAGGCCGGGCCTGCGGTGGGCCGGGGGGCGACGTCACCGACGGCCGTACCGGTGTTGTCGCCGGAGCGGGGAGTCGCAGCGGCGAAGGTCGCCGGGCTTCCGCCGCACGGTGTTTCCCGTGAAACGGAGGAGCCGCCGGAGCCGGGGACGACGAGCGAGACGGCGACGGAGGTCGCCGGCGCGCATTTCGCCGAGGTGCCCCTCGACGCGATCACGCCGAACCCACGACAGCCGCGTGAGGTCTTCGACGAAGATGCTCTCGCGGAACTGGTCACCTCCATCCAGGAGGTGGGCCTGCTCCAGCCGGTGGTGGTCCGTCAGACCGCACCGGAGCGCTATGAGCTCATCATGGGCGAGCGTCGCTGGCGGGCCTGCCGTGAGGCCGGCCTGGAGAAGATCCCCGCCATCGTCCGCGCCACGGACGACGAAAAGCTGCTGCTCGATGCACTCCTGGAGAACCTCCACCGGGCCCAGCTCAACCCTCTGGAAGAGGCGGCCGCCTACGACCAGCTGTTGAGGGACTTCAAGTGCACGCATGACGAGCTGGCCGACCGCATCGGGCGGTCTCGCCCGCAGGTCTCCAACACCTTGCGTCTGCTGAAGCTCTCCCCGTCCGTTCAGTCGCGCCTCGCTGCGGGCGTGCTCTCCGCGGGGCACGCGCGTGCGCTGCTGTCGGTGGACGACCCGGAGGAGCAGGATCACCTCGCGCGCCGCATCGTGGCGGAGGGGCTGTCGGTGCGCTCGGTCGAGGAGATCGTGACGCTGATGGGGTCGAGCCCCAAGAGCGCCGGCAAGGCGAAGGGGCCCCGCGCGGGCAACCGCGTGTCGCCCGCTCTCACCGGTTTGGCCTCCCGCCTCTCGGATCGTTTCGAGACCCGGGTGAAGGTGGACCTGGGCCAGAAGAAGGGAAAGATCGTCGTCGAGTTCGCCTCGATAGACGATCTGGAGCGCATCCTCGGCACCCTCGCTCCCGGCGAGGGACGTGTGCTGGGGAAGTCGCTGGCCGAGGAGAGCGACGAAGAGGCGTGAGCTGACCGCTTGCAGCGTGAGGGCGGGCCATGATCCGGAGTCCATACCGGAACACGGCCCGCCCTTTGCTCTCTGGCGGTACCGGTGCCCGTAAAGGGTGGATACGATGCGATCGGGTATGGCGCCCATCCACGGAGAAATACCTCAGATCGAGGAGAGGCCATGCGATCGGTGAGCCGCACCGGACTGTTGGCCGTAGGTTTCGGCCTCGCAGCGGTGGGAGGTTTTGTCGGCGGTCTGCTCAGAGAGCAGGGGTCGCTGACGATGCTTCGAGGTGCGGCGGGCGAGGGAAGTGAGGACCTGGCTTCATGGGCCGTCGACTCGTACCGCTCACGCTGGACAACCTTCCGGATCTCCCAAAGCGCTGCCGCTCCTGCGTCTTTTGGGAGCTCGACCCCGTCAGCGGCGAAGCCGCAGTAAAGGCGGGCCGACCCGAGCTGGAAAAGGAAGCTTGGATCTCGGCGGTGCTGTTGGAGTGGGGGTCCTGCGGACGTGTCGTCTACGTCGACGATGCGCCGGCGGGCTTCGTGATGTACGCCCCTCCGGCCTATGTGCCGCGGTCCACGGCCTTCCCCACCAGCCCGGTGTCTCCGGACGCGGTGCAACTGCTCACCGCGTCGCTGCTGCCTGAGTACCAGGGCCAGGGGCTCGGCCGGGTCATGGTGCAGACCGTCGCCAAGGACCTCATTCAGCGGGGCTTCAAGGCCATCGAGGCGTTCGGGGACGCTCGGTGGACCGAGCCGGCCTGCGTGCTGCCCGCCGATCACCTGCTGGCGGTCGGCTTCAAGACCGTACGGCCCCATCCGCGGTTCCCACGGCTCCGGCTGGAGCTGAGAGCGACCATCTCGTGGAAGGAAGACGTGGAGCTGGCACTCGACCGCTTGCTGGGGGCCGTCCAGAAGGAACCTGCTCTCCGACCGCTTTAGAGCGTGGTGCGACGGAACGGAGAAACGGGCCCGCCCCTCGAAGGGGCGGGCCCGTTTCCCGTGAAACGTGATGCGTGACTCAGGCGAGGTAGTCCGACAGGTCCCGCTCGATCGCGGCCTTCGGCTTGGCACCCACGATGGTCTTCACGACCTCGCCGCCCTGGTAGACGTTCATGGTCGGAATTGACATGACGCCGTACTTGGCCGTGGTCGCCGGGTTCTCGTCGGTGTTCAGCTTCGCGATGACGATCTCGTCGTGCTCGGCGGCAATGGCCTCCAAGGACGGGGCGACCTGGCGGCACGGGCCGCACCAGGTGGCCCAGAAGTCGACGAGTACGGGCTTGTCGCTCTTGAGGACGACCTCTTCGAAGTTGTCGTCCGTCACGGTCACCGTGGCGCCGGCCATGGCAATCTCCTTACTGGTGGTGGTTAAAGGCTGGGGAGGTCCGGGATCAGACCGTGGGAGTCTTCTCCGGCTCGGCGGACTCGCTGTCCGTCAGCGCGGCGAGGAACCGCTCGGCGTCGAGGGCGGCGGAGCAGCCGGTGCCGGCCGCGGTGATCGCCTGGCGGTAGGTGTGGTCGACGACGTCACCTGCTGCGAAGACGCCCTCCAGGTTGGTGCGAGTGCTGGGCGCCTCGACCATGAGGTAGCCGTCGTCGTCCAGGTTCAGCTGGCCCTTGAACAGCTCGGTGCGCGGGTCGTGGCCGATCGCGATGAACAGGCCGGTCACCGGAAGCTCGCTGGTCTCGCCGGTCTTGAGGTTGCGAAGCGTCAGGCCGGAGAGCTTGTTCTCGCCCTGGATCGCCGCGACCTCGCTGTCCCACACGAACTTGATCTTCGGGTCGGCGAAGGCACGCTCCTGCATCGCCTTGCTCGCGCGCAGGGTGTCACGGCGGTGGACGATCGTGACGGACTTGGCGAAGCGCGAGAGGAAGGTCGCCTCCTCCATCGCGGTGTCGCCACCACCGATGACGGCGATGTCCTGGTCCTTGAAGAAGAACCCGTCGCACGTGGCGCACCAGGACACGCCGCGGCCGGACAGCTCGTCCTCGCGGGGCAGACCGAGCTTGCGGTGCTGCGAGCCGGTGGTGACGATGACGGTCCTGGCGCGGTGAACCGTTCCCGCGGTGTCCGTGACGGTCTTGATCTCTTCGGAGAGGTCGACCGAGACGATGTCGTCCGGTACAAGCTCGGCGCCGAAGCGCTCGGCCTGGGCGCGCATGTTGTCCATCAGGTCGGGACCCATGATGCCCTCGCGGAAACCGGGGAAGTTCTCCACGTCGGTGGTGTTCATCAGCGCGCCTCCGGCGGTGACAGCACCTTCGAAGACCAGCGGCTTCAGGGACGCGCGGGCGGTGTAGAGCGCTGCCGTATAGCCCGCGGGCCCGGAGCCGATGATGATCACGTTGCGGACGTCGCTCACGGGTGTCTTCCTTGTCTCTGCCGACTGCTGGATGGGGCTGTCTCGGAACTCTCACCCCACCCAACGGATCCTACGGGTCGCGCATTCCCGTAGTCCCACAGTGCTCTGCCCGCCGCTCAGTCTCGCTGGTAGGAGTGGCTCAGCAAGACCTTGCCAGGAGCCGGGGGCGTGGCGGAGATACAGGAGGAAGAGACGATATACGCGGAGACCCGAGACGGGTCGGACGGGTGCGGAAGGACGACGAGGAAGGCGTCCTTGCCCTCGTAGCGGCTCTGTGTGGACGCGAGCGGAGTTTCCGCACGCCCGATGCCCTGGCGCACGCACGACGGGATCGTGTCGGCGCCGCCGCGCAGCGGGGTCTCGGGGGAGCTTCGGGTACCCATCTCCGGGGACTTGTGCGCGTGCTTGGACTTCAGAAGGTCCTGGACATGCGAGCCGAGGGTCGCCGAGGTCAGTGCGCTCGTCCCGCCCTCGCTCTGTTCAGTGGCTGCCGAGGGGCGGTCCTGGCCGTTTCCCGCGCCGTTGGTGGCGGCGTTCTGGACGAGCAGACCCCCAAGGCCGAAAACCGCCGCGGCTGCCGCTGTGCCGAGCAGAAGGCGGGGCCAGCGTCGTCCCCGCGGCGACCGACCACCCGTTGTTTGACGTCCCGGACCCGAGGCGCCACGGGGCCGGCCTGCCGGACGGGTGGCGGTCGAGCCACGGGGAGGTGCGCTCTCTGCTGTTTCACGTGAAACAGCAGAAGGCTCCATGGTCGTTTCACGTGAAACCAGCGTCCCGGTGGCGGGAGCGGTGGCATCGAGCAGGGCTTCAGCTGCGAGTGCGGCATCGATGCGTCCTGCGACATCCGCCGGCATCCGGCTCGGGCCGGGAAGAGTGCCCAGGAGTCCGCGGATCTCCTCCAGGGACTCGTAGACGTCCTCGCACAGTGCGCACGAGGCGAGGTGGTCACGCAGATCCGCCGTACGGGACGGCGAGAGCAGCCCATCCGTGAGATCGGAGATCTCGGAGACCTCCGGGTGCTGACCCGTGCCGGTCGTCGTCACGCTCGCCCACCTCCGCCCTTCACGGCACCTGTGTCGTTCGGCCCTGCCGTCGGTGGGACGGATGTCCCCTGCGCCCGGTTCCTTTCCCGGCCCGCAGGTCTGTTATCCCCGCCTTCAGTGCGCAGATGGGTGACCAAGGGGAGGAGACGGGCGCGGCCACGCGCACAGCGGCTCTTCACCGTGCCGGTGGGGACATCGAGGATCGCGGCCGCCTCGGCGACCGGGTAGCCCTGCATATCGACCAGCACGAGAGCGGCGCGCTGTTCCTCCGGGAGGGTGCGCAACGCGCTGAGCAGTTCGCGGTGCAGATCTTTGCGCTCGGCGGGGACGGCCGCGGATTCGTGGGGCTCCAGGAGCTGCTCCAGGCGCTCGGTCTCCGCGATCGGTGACGTTCGCCGGGAAGCGACCTTGCGGGCCCGGTCCAGGCAGGCATTGACGGTGATGCGGTGGAGCCAGGTCGTCACGGCCGACTGCCCGCGGAAGGTGTGGGCGGCGCGATAGGCGGAGACCAGCGCGTCCTGGACGGCGTCGGCGGCTTCCTCGCGGTCCCCGAGGGTGCGCAGCGCCACTGCCCAGAGCCGGTCGCGGTGCCGGCGGACGATTTCCCCGAAGGCGTCCGGGTCGCCCGCGACATGGCTCGCGAGGAGGTCGCTGTCGCTCGGCGGAGTGGACGCCTCGTTGCTCTCTGTGGACACAAGCCCCCCGCTACAGGTACTCACCCTCGCAGCCATTCAAGCTGCTGATGCCCGGAAAGTAAATGAGCAGGCCAAAAATGACGCAAACACACCAATTCGTCAGGTAATCCCTGGTGGCCACTTCGCGGCGGAATTCCGACTCGTGGCCGGACAGGAAATTCCGATTCCCAGCCCCTGCTGTCGCCTGATTGTCGTGGGGTGGGGCTGCTGAAAACCCCGTCCTCGATTCTCGCCGGAGCCGCTTGCGCGCGCGGGGTGAGGACCGGGCCACGCGGCCTCCAAGCAACCGATTCGATCCCATTGTGCCAGTTCACGGCACAATTCGACCCATCGATCCGTACCACGGCAATGCGCCCTCCAGCGTCTGCTGGAGGGCGCATGAGGGCTATGCGTCAGCTGCCGGTGACCCTGATTTCCGAAATGCCACCCCGGAACCAATCCGGGGTGCCATCGCTCGGCAGTTCCGTGATGTGAACCAGTACATAACGCGTGCGTACGGGCTTTTCGACGCTCGCGGTCAGCTCTCCGTCGACCTTGTTCGCCTTGGTGAGGCGCTGGGAAAAGGCGTTCAGAGACGTCGGGGCCGACGCGGACGGATCAGCGGCGAGCACCTCCGCGGTCTGCCCCGGGCGGTACATGCTGACCTTCACACCGGAGACCTTCTTCTCGCTCCCGAGGTCCAGGATGATGCCGCTGCCGTCCGCGCGGCTCGGGAGGTTGCCGAAGTTCGCCATTCCCTTGAAGCGGCCGGTCACCCAGGCGGTTCCCGCGTCCCCGTCCACGGCGTTGGGCGCTTGTGCATCGGCGAAAGGCGACGTCAGCGGTGAGAACTCGGTGGCCTTCTCGATCTGCAGGGGCTTGGCGGCCGGCTTCTCCCCGCCGCCGGGCTGGGAACTGCCCGGCGAATCGGACTGCTTCTCGCCCTTCAAGAGGGTGTCGGCCAGCTGCCAGCTACCCAGCCCCAGTGCCGCGATGAGCAGCGCGGAGACAGACCACTTCAGCGCCTTGCCGGTGCGGCTCTGCAGCGGGGGCGGCGGAGCCGGCACGGGCTGCGTTGCATGACCGGGCCGGCCGTTGCGGCTCGGAGGCTGTCCGTAGGAACCCTGCTGAAATCCGGTGCGCTGATACGGCGGCGGGGTGGTGAAGGACGTCTCCGGGGGCCGGATGCGCGGCATGGCCGCGACTGCCTTGGACAGCTCTTCCGGAGTGGTGCACGGCTGTTCCTGACGGGAAGCGGTGGCACCGTCGTTGACCAACGCCCGCATGGCCAGCTCGGACAGCCCGCGGTGGATGCCGGCCCGCACCTGATCGGGCGCGATGAGCCCGACGCCCTTCGGCAGGCCGGTGAGCCCGTAGGCGTCGTTCTCGTAGGGCCAGCGCTGCGTCAGCGCGGCGTACAGCAGTGCTCCGATCGCCTCGGTGTCCGTGCGCTGGGGGTGCTCGCAGCTGATGCCGCGCAGCGCCGCCATGACGGCGAGACCACGGATGCGGTACTGCCCGGATTCCGTCCGCAGCACCGAGCCGGGCGTGATCCGCAGATGGGCCAGGCCCTCGCGGTGCGCGGCTGCCATGGCCTGGGACACCTGGCTGACCAGTTGGTAGGCGTCGTGCGGTTCGAGCGGGCCGCCGGCGAACACGGTGGAGAGTTCTGTGGCGTCCGGCAGCCATTCGTGGACGACGTAGACCAGGTCGTTCTCCTCGACGGCGTCGAGGACCTGCACGAACCGGGGATCGCCCAGCAGCGCGGAGGAGCGCGCCGCGGACAGCACGGGGCGGGCCCGCGGATGGTCGGCGGGCAGGATGTGGACACCCACCGCCCGGCGCAGTTTTTCATCGACCGCACGCCAACTGCTGAAGCCGTCCAGACGGGTGACGCACTCCTCGAGACGGTAGCGTCTGGCGAGCTTGTGGCCACTGTGCAGTTCCGGTGGCTGGGCATCGGCCCCCGCGGTCGGCTGCTCACCGTTGCCCGCGGCGTCCGCTTCCCCGCCGGATACCTTCTCGGCCTCCGCACCGTCGTCCGTGGCCTTACCCGCCTGGGCGGTCAGCGGTTCCTCACCGCTCGTGTCGGCCACGTCGACGGCAGCCGTGCTCCGTTCCGCCACCGTCGTTCCTGCCTCCCCATCCGTTGCAGGCTCAATGAGCCAAGACAATTGTGCCCACAGTCCGCCACTATGCACGACACACGATGGCGGTCGATGGTTGTGCTCGGTCAGCGCCCCAGCTTGGCGCGAACCATGCCCACCAGCGCATTCAGCTCATCGATCCGCATCTTGCGAGCGGCGACGAAGAAGACGCCCAGAAGTGCGGCGCCACCCCCCACGAGAGCTGAGAGCGAGCCGAGAACACCGGTGCCGAGCGCCTGCATGATGCCGTAGACGGCCGCCCCGGAGATGATGGTGGCCGGGATGCTCGCGCCCGCCAGCCGCGCGTAGGTGCGGACGATGTGCGCGGTGTCGAGGTCACCATTCATCCGCTTGCTCAGGCGGCGCCAGGCCACTCCGACGCCGATGATGTAGGCGAGGCCGTAGGAGGCCGCCATGCCGATCACGGCCCAGCGTGCGGGCAGGACCAGGAAGCAGAGGGCGGACGCCGCGGCGTTGACGGCGGCGACGATCACCGTGTTGTAGAAGGGGGTGCGGGTGTCCTCGTACGCGTAGAACGCGCGCAGGATGACGTACTGCACCGAGAACGGAATCAGGCCGACACCGAAGGCCATCAGCATGTATCCCATCGGGACACCGGCGCCGGACGAACCGTAGACCAGGGTGCACAGCGGAATACCGAGAGAGAGGAACCCGAAGGAGATCGGGACGATGGCGACCGCCGAGGTGCGCAGGCCCTGGGACATGTCGTCCCGGACCGCGCCGGTGTCACCGTCGTGGGCCGACCTGGCCAGCCGGGGCAGCAGCGCCGCCATCACGGAGACGGTGATGATCGCCTGCGGCATGTTCCAGATCAGCTGCGCGCTGGCGTAGGAGATGAAGCCCGTGCCCGGGTGGCCCTGCTGGTCGGCGGTGTTTCCGGCCCAGGTGGACAGCTGGGTGACGACCAGGACGCCCGCCTGGTTGGCGAGGACGAAGAGGACCGTCCACTTGGCGAGCTTGGCGGCCTTGCCCAGGCCGTGCCCTCGCCAGTCGAAGCGCAGCCGCAGTTTGAAGTCCGCGTCGCGCAGGTACGGGATCATCGCCAGGGCCTGGACGACGAGACCGAGGAGGGTGCCGATGCCCAGCAGGCGGATGCCCTCGGAGGGGATCGTGGTGACACCGATGTGCGAGGTCTCGGCCGAGCCGTAGACGCCGATGAACAGGCCGAACGTGGCGATCATGACGATGTTGTTGAGGACCGGAGTCCACATCATCGCGCCGAAGCGGCCGCGGGCATTGAGGACCTGGCCCATGACGACATGGAGGCCCATGAAGAAGATCGTCGGCACGCAGTAGCGGGTGAACGCGACGGCGACCTCGTTGGCCGCCGGATCCCGCGAGATGTCGAAGGAGACCAGCTTCACCAGGAGAGGAGCGGCGAACACCGCGAGGACCGTCAGCGCACCGAGGATCACGATGACCAGCGTGAGCAGCCGGTTGGCGTAGGCCTCGCCGCCGTCCTCGTCCTCCTTCATCGCCCGCACCAGCTGCGGGACGAAGACGGAGTTCAGGCCGCCGCCGATGGTCAGGATGAAGATCATCGTGGGCAGCTGGTAGGCCACCTGCCAGGAGTCACCGAGAACCGCGCCGCCGAGCGCCGCGACGATGAGCGCCGAGCGGATGAAGCCCGTGAGCCGGGAGACCATCGTGCCCGCGGCCATCACCGCGCTGGACTTCAGGAGGCTGGAGGCGCGGCCACCGGAAGGCTTTCCGCCGGCCGCCGCCACAGGAGCGGCTTCCGGCGAGGGCGCGCCTGTCTGCGGCCCAGTCTCGGGCGCCTGGCCTGCTGCGGCTTCGGGCGAGCCCGCGGGGCGCTGCGGATCGTAAGGCTGCTGCTGGTCCCGGAAGAGATGCGCGAAGGCGTCAGGCTCCGGGCGTTCTTCCGCGGCCTGGGTGATCAGGTCGTCGACGCCCACGAACTGTGTCGTTGCCGCGGCGTCGCCGTAGGGAAGATTGCGCGTCGGGCCTTGCGGCTCGGGTGGCGGCGGCGAGGCCCACAACTGCGGATCGGGTGTGTGCTGTGCGGCCGGCGGCTGCTGATACAGCGGATGCGGAGCCTGGCCGGGGGGCGGCGGCGGGTGCGCGGCGCGGTCGTAGAGCGCCTCGGCAACGGGATCCTGCGCCGTCGGGTCCTGGGCGTGGTGCGGATCGTTGCGGTAGGCGTCCTGGACATAGGGGTCCTGGGCCGCAGGGACCTGGGGCGTCGCAGGGACCGGCCCCGGGGGGTCGCCGTGGGCGCCCCGGCTGCGGTCACCGTCGTACGGCGCATTCATCGCTGCCCCACCTCATCCGTCGCCGGCCATCCGGCCCCGCCATCTATCAACGGTCCACTTTCTCACCTGAGCCGGACGCGTCCGGGCTTTCCGAACCGGTGTCCGGCGTGGGGTCACTCGGCTGCTCGGGCGTATCGCCGTCCGTGCCGCCGTTGTCGCCGTCCGTGTCTCCCCCACCCTCGGAACCGTCGCCGTCGTCGCCGTCGGGCCCGTCGTCGCTGCTCTCGGCGGCATGCCGCTTGCGCTGAAGATAGATCCGCACGCCGGCGAGGACGAGCAGCAGGACACCGCCCGCGATGACGAGCATGACCGTCGCGGTGATCTCCGTGACGTTCACCTGGAACGTCATGGGGTCACCGTAGGGCTTGCCGTCCGATGTGTAGAGCTGGGCCGTCACCCAGGCCCGACCGTTGGCGTTCGCGGTGGTGTCGAACTTGAACGACTGGCTGTGGCCGCCGTCCACCTTGATCCGCTGCGACGTGCCCGCGTCCAGACGGTTGGGCTGCGACGAGCTCAGCTCCAGCGTCATGCCCTCGACACCCTGGACGAGGTTGTTCTGCACCGTCACCGGAATCGTGGCGCTGCGCCCGGAGAGCGTCGCGTCCGACTTCTGGATCAGGCTGACCTTCTTGGTCAGACTGCTGAGGTAGCTCCGAACGGAGTTCCGAAAGCCCGTGGCGCCCGAGGAATCACCCCGCCACGAGGTCGACATCTCGCGCATTATGGCGGTGCCGAACGGCGTGACGACGCGTTCCGGCTGGTCGAGGATCACCTGGAACTCGTCCAGCGCGGACTGGGTGTCCTGGATCTGCCGGAAGGCCTCGGTCGGCAGCTCCTGCCTGCGGAGAGAGGCCGGATAGTTCGCTCCGCTCGGCACCTGTCGGTTGGCCGACGGATCCGGTTTCGCCTTCGCGGCGCGGCTGAGGTCCAGGGGCTGCGTCCAGCGCTCCGACTCCAGGGTGCGCAGCGCGGAGGCCATGGCCTGGGCCTGGCCGGCCGACGGCATGCGCTGCGGCGCGACGACGATGCTGCGCTGCCGGCCCGGACTCTGCCGGCCGATCATCTGGGTTTGGGCGAGAAACTCCTGGACCGCGTGGGTCGCGTCCCCGGCATTGGCCATGTCGCCTTCGAAGGCGCGGGAGAGTCGTGCGTCCGCGACGACCGCCGTGTTGCCTCCGCCGATCGGCCGGGCCGCCGTCGGCGTGTACGGCACGCCGGGGTCGCGGAGGCTGTCGCTGCGGCTGATGACGTTGTGCGCGCCGGCCGAGGTGGCGACGTCCACGATCGAAGAGTCGATCGCGCCGTCGACGGGCCAGGCGAAGTCCGTGCGCGGCTTGACGCCGAGAACCGTGTCGACGGTCTTCGCGGCGAGCTCGGTGGCCGGCCCGAGATGGCTCAGGGCCCTGGGCACGCTCTTGCCGTGGTGAGCGAGCGAGGCCAGATCGGGATCGGCGAACGGCAGCGCGACCACCTCGTGGGTCTTCACCGCTTCTTCGAGGTCGGTCAGCCACTGCCTGGCGACCGCCTGGTTCTTGCCCGTGGGGCCGTCGGCGCCGTCGACCTTGTAGGTCTTGGCCATCGCGTCGACGGTGGCGAGCAGGTCGGGGTCGATGACGAATGTCACCGGCAGGTTCTTGCCGAGTGCCACCATCTGCTGCAGACGGCCGCCGGGGGCGATCTCCGCAGCGAGATCGTCATTGCGGAACACCGGCGTCTGCTGGGCGTCGGGGTCGGTCTCGGCGGTGAGATGTGTCGAGGAGATCAGCGGCCACATGTACGTGAGCTGCGTCTTCTTCTCCGCGTCCGACTCCTGCCAGGGCAGGAACGTCCGGTCGATGCCCAGCACGTGCTCGTAGGGCGCGGCCGGAGTGTTGCCCGACAGCGAGACACCGAGCTGGTACACGCCGTCCTCGCCGAGGTGGAGGTCCTTCACCGGCACGCTGAGGGTGAAGGAGCGGCTCGCACCGGCGTCGAGCCTGGCGACCTTCTCGGTGTGGCCCTTGACCTCCTGGCCGTCCACGCCCGGGATGTAGCCGGTGCGCTTGGCCGCGGCATCGATCGCGCTCCGCCCGCCGAGGGCCGAGCTTCGGCTCATCCCGACATGCGCATCGGTGATCGCGGTCTTGCTGTCGTTGGTCAGCGTCCCGGAGACCGTGACGGTGTCGGACTTGGTGGGAGCCGACGGGGTCATCGAGTCGATGGTGACGTCGACGGCGTGGGAGCCCGTCGGAGCCGCCTGCGCGGAGGGGGCCTGTGGGACCTGGAGCAGCCCCACAAGCAGGGGTACTCCGGTGAGCAGTGCCACGGTCCTTCTCAGCCATCGACCACGCGGCCGTTCAGTCCCCTGGAACCCTGCCGCCTCGGCCACGCGCTCGCCCGTCCCTCGTCGTCGTCAGTGGTCGTCGGAATGTGCGTCCACGAATGGTAACGAGGCCCGCTGCGGCGTGGTGCCGGGGACTGCGCCACATGATCGTGGGCCGGGGACCGGATGTCTGTCCCCTTAATAGGGTGCCGCCTCGTGCGGCACAGGCACGTACTCTGTTCTGTTGTGCCGAACGCCAACAATGACATCGCCCCGCAGCCCGACCGGACTCCGCAGTCGACGAACGCGCTGAGTCACGTACAGCGCCGTGCCGTGAGCGAGCTGCTGCGGGTGTCCCCCGTCGCGGACGACCTGGCCCGCCGCTTCCAGGAGGCCGGGTTCACGCTTGCCCTGGTCGGCGGGTCGGTCCGGGACGCGTTGCTCGGCCGCCTCGGTAACG
This sequence comes from Streptomyces sp. Pv4-95, assembly GCF_045782725.1. Classification (NCBI taxonomy): domain Bacteria; kingdom Bacillati; phylum Actinomycetota; class Actinomycetes; order Kitasatosporales; family Streptomycetaceae; genus Streptomyces; species Streptomyces sp. Pv4-95. The sequence continues at coordinate 4,140,561 of NZ_CP127172.1, read as the reverse complement.
ATCTCGACTTCACCACCGATGCTCGCCCCGAAGACGTCTTGAAGATCGTTCGCCCCTGGGCAGATGCGGTCTGGGAGGTCGGCATCGCCTTCGGCACCGTTGGCTGCAAGAAGAGCTCGTTCGACATCGAGGTCACCACCTACCGCTCCGAGGCGTACGACCGCACCTCGCGCAAGCCGGAGGTGTCCTACGGCGACTCCATCGAGCAGGACCTGGTCCGCCGTGACTTCACGGTGAACGCCATGGCGGTGTTCTTGCCGCAGAAGGAATTCGTGGACCCGCACGGCGGCCTGGAGGACCTCGCGGCCCGTGTTCTGCGGACACCGGGGACCCCGGAGGAGTCCTTCTCCGATGATCCGCTGCGGATGATGCGTGCGGCCCGTTTCGCCGCCCAGCTCGACTTCGAGGTCGCGCCCGATGTCGTCACCGCGATGAAGGCCATGTCCGAGCGCATCGAGATCGTCTCCGCGGAACGCGTGCGGGACGAGCTGAACAAGCTGATCCTGTCGCCGTACCCGCGCAAGGGACTGCGGCTGCTCGTCGACTCGGGTCTGGCCGAACGTGTCCTGCCGGAGCTGCCGGCCCTCCAGCTGGAAAGTGACGAGCATCACCGTCACAAGGACGTCTACGAGCACTCGCTGACGGTGCTGGAGCAGGCGATCGACCTCGAAGAGGACGGGCCTGATCTGGTGCTGCGGCTGGCGGCTCTGCTGCATGACATCGGCAAGCCGAAGACGCGGCGCTTCGAGAAGGACGGTCGGGTCTCCTTCCACCACCACGAGGTGGTGGGAGCGAAGATGACCAAGAAGCGCATGATCGCCCTGAAGTACTCCAACGACATGGTGAAGGACGTGTCGCGTCTGGTGGAGCTGCATCTGCGCTTCCACGGCTATGGAACGGGCGAGTGGACGGACTCGGCGGTTCGTCGCTACGTCCGGGACGCCGGCCCTCAGCTCAAGCGGCTCCACAAGCTGACGCGCTCGGACTGCACCACGCGGAACAAGCGCAAGGCCAACGCGCTGTCGCGGGCGTATGACGGGCTCGAGGAACGCATCGCGCGGCTGCAGGAACAGGAAGAGCTGGAGGCGATCCGGCCTGACCTGGACGGCAACGACATCATGAAAATTCTGGGCATCGCCCCCGGCCCTGAGGTCGGTAAGGCGTACCAGCACCTGCTGGAGATGCGGCTCGAGCACGGTCCGATGGAGCGGGACGCCGCGGTGGCCGTGCTCAAGGAGTGGTGGGCCGCCCAAGGCTGAGGGCGGACGGTGCTGTGTTTCACGTGAAACGGCCGGTGGTGAACCGCCCTGTTTCACGTGAAACACAGCGTGCCGCTACGACGCGACCGGGTGGCTCGCTCTACTTCTCAACGGTGAGGCAGAGCACGAACCTGGTGTCGGAACCCCTCCGGCGGTGCTGGCTCTCCCCGTAGGACGTGGTGTTCTGGGGGCAGAGGGACGTGTCGGTGGTGTCCGTGTGCACCTCCGCGACCTTGTACTTGGCCTCGGCCGTGCCGCAGTCGACCACTTCGAGGTCGGGGTTGATCTGGTTGCCGTTGTTCTTCATGCAGTCCCCGACCTCCGCGGTGTCCGCGTCGTCCCAACTGCTCACCCAGAAGAACGCGCCGACGATCAGCGCGAGGACGACGCCGATGCCCTTCAAAATGGCCATCGGGGAACGGCCGCGGGACGGCCTCGAGGGCGGAACAGGGGAACCGCCCTGCATGTAGGGCTGCTGCGGCGCCTGCGGGTAACCGGGCGGGGGCTGCTGTCCGTAGGGCGCCTGCTGCTGGGGATATCCATAGCCGGGCTGCGGCTGCCCGTACGGAGCTTGGGGTGCCTGGGGGGCCTGCGGGTACGGGTTCTGGCCGTACGGCTGCTGTCCGTATGGGTACTGGCCCTGCGGCGGTGTGGTCATGAGTGATCCCCCGTTTTTGAAGTGTCCAGGCTGATATTCGACGCCCGTAAGGTACCGGGTGCGTCAGCGGCCTTCGCAAGGGATGGGCGTCTAAGGCCAGGACGGCGGTGTCTTGCGGAGCCCATTGCGGACCATTGCCGCGAAGACCGTCGCGTAGAGGCAGGCCACGAAGATCAGCAGAGCAGTAGATCTTCCGTCCGGCGGCAGCATGAGGGCGGCGACCGCCGCGGCGCCGACGAAGGCGACGTTGAACAGCACGTCGTAGACGGCGAAGATCCGGCCGCGGAAGGCGTCGTCGACGAAGGACTGCACCACGGTGTCCGTGGAGATCTTGGTGGCCTGGGTGCCCAGCCCCAGCACGAATGCGGCTGTCAGCATCGGCGCCGGTGCGAAGAAGAGGCCGAGGGCAGGCACCAGCACCGCGCCCAGGGCGGCGCAGAAGGCGATCCAGCCGAAGGGGTTGAGCCGTTCGACGGCCCAGGGGGTGAGGAGAGCGGCGGCGAAGAAGCCCGCTCCTGAGACTGCGACGGTGAGGCCGAGCAGGCCCAGGCCGTCCGCTTCATCAGAGGTCCAGGCGTAGCGGCACAGCATGAGCACCATGACGGTCAGGGCGCCGTAGCAGAACCGGACCGTGGTCATGGCGGCGAGCGCGCGTGCCGGCGCGCGTCGCTCCGCCAGGTGCCGTATGCCCTCGACGAGCCCCCTCACCGTGCTCAACAAGGCTTCTCCGAGGTGGGGTTGGAGCTCGGAAGGGTCCGGCCCCAGCGACCCCGGAGTCAGTCGCAGCGCCGTGACGGACGAGCAGAAGTAGAGGGCCGAGGCGAGCAGTACGACGATGGCATCCGCGTCGGGTCCGGCCAGCCGCACCGCCAGGGCGAGCCCGCCACCAGCCGTCGCGGCGAGCGTTCCTGCCGTGGGCGTAAGGGAGTTGGCCATGACGAGCCGCTGTTCGCTGTCCACGACCCGGGGGAGAGCGGCGGAGAGCCCGGCCAGAACGAACCGGTTCACGGCGGTCACGGAGAGAGCCGAGGCGTAGAACAGCCAGTCGGGTACCTCGACCATGATCAGCGCCGCTGTCACGGTGGCCAGCGCCGTCCGCAGCAGGTTGCCGTAAAGCAGCACCTGCCGACGGCGCCAGCGGTCCAGCAGCACTCCGGTGAACGGCCCGAGGAGCGAGTACGGAAGCAGCAGGATCGCCATGGCCGAGGCGATCGCCGCGGGCGAGGTCTGCTTCTCGGGGGAGAAGACGACGTAGGCGGCAAGGGCCACCTGGTAGACGCCGTCCGCAGCCTGCGAGAGAAGCCGTGCGGCCAGGAGAGACCGGAAGTCGCGTAGGTGGAGTAATACGCGGAGGTCGCGCACAGCATGCATGGGGCACAGCTTCACACAGGCTCACACAACCCGCAGGCCTCCAGGTGCAATACCTGGAGGCCTGCGGAAAGACGGTGTGGTGGGCGCGTCAGCGCTCGACCTCGCCTCGGATGAACTTCTCGACGTTCTCGTGCGCCTCGTCGTCGAAGTACTGCACCGGCGGCGACTTCATGAAGTACGAGGACGCCGACAGGATGGGGCCGCCGATGCCCCGGTCCTTGGCGATCTTCGCGGCGCGCAGGGCGTCGATGATGACGCCGGCGGAGTTCGGGGAGTCCCAGACCTCGAGCTTGTACTCGAGGTTCAGCGGCACATCGCCGAAGGCGCGCCCTTCGAGGCGGACGTAGGCCCACTTGCGGTCGTCCAGCCAGGCAACGAAGTCCGACGGGCCGATGTGGACGTTGTCCTCGCCCATCTCGCGGTCCCGGATCTGGGAGGTGACGGCCTGCGTCTTGGAGATCTTCTTGGACTCCAGGCGCTCCCGCTCGAGCATGTTCTTGAAGTCCATGTTGCCGCCGACGTTCAGCTGCATCGTGCGGTCCAGGATGACGCCCCGGTCCTCGAAGAGCTTGGCCATCACGCGGTGCGTGATCGTGGCGCCGACCTGGGACTTGATGTCGTCACCGACGATCGGGACGCCGGCCTCGGTGAACTTGTCCGCCCACTCCTTGGTGCCGGCGATGAAGACCGGGAGGGCGTTGACGAAGGCGACCTTGGCGTCGATGGCGCACTGGGCGTAGTACTTCGCCGCGTCCTCGGAGCCGACAGGGAGGTAGCAGACCAGAACGTCGACCTGCCTGTCCTTGAGGATCTGGACGATGTCGACCGGGGCCTCCTCGGACTCCTCGATCGTCATCCGGTAGTACTTGCCCAGCCCGTCCAGGGTGTGGCCACGCTGGACCTGCACGCCGGCGTTCGGCACGTCGCAGATCTTGATGGTGTTGTTCTCGCTGGCGCCGATGGCGTCCGAGAGGTCGAGGCCGACCTTCTTGGCGTCGACATCGAAGGCAGCCACGAACTCGATGTCACGCACGTGGTAGTCACCGAACTGCACGTGCATGAGGCCGGGCACGCGGCTGTCCGGGTCTGCGTCCTTGTAGAACTCGACGCCCTGTACCAGCGAGGCGGCGCAGTTGCCCACGCCGACGATGGCTACGCGAACCGAACCCATTCCGGTTGCTCCCTGTGTTCTCGATGAGGGCCTGCACCGCAGGACCTCATGTGGTGGTGTCATCGGACGGATCCGGCCGGGTACCACCCCGGTGCCGGGGCAGGCCGCCCGTATCTCCTGACTGGTCCTTCTTGTCCTGCTCTGCGGGCTCCGGGGCGCGCTGATCGCGTCCGGCGCGCTCACTCTCGATGAGCTCGTTCAGCCACCGCACCTCGCGCTCCACGGACTCCATGCCGTGGCGTTGCAGTTCGAGGGTGTAGTCGTCCAGCCGCTCGCGCGTCCTGGACAAGGAGGTGCGCATGCGTTCCAGGCGCTCCTCCAGCCGGCTGCGGCGGCCTTCCAGCACGCGCATCCGGACGTCCCGCGACGTCTGACCGAAGAACGCGAAGCGGACGCCGAAGTGCTCGTCCTCCCACGCATCCGGGCCGGAGTGGGCGAGCAGCTCCTCGAAGTGCTCTTTGCCCGATGCGGTCAATCTGTAGACGATCTTCGCCCGGCGACCCGTCAGCGCCGCAGCCGGCACGCCCTCGGGCGCACCGCCCGTCTCCTCGATGAGCCAGCCGCTCGCGACCAGCGCCTTGAGGCAGGGGTAGAGGGTGCCGTAGCTGAACGCACGGAAGACGCCGAGTGAAGTGTTGAGCCGTTTTCGCAGCTCGTACCCGTGCATCGGCGACTCGCGGAGAAGGCCGAGGACGGCGAACTCGAGGATGCCGGAACGCCTGCTCATCCTCCGCCTCCCTGGCCTGGTGCACTCTTTATGTCGTCCTGATGTATCGACTCGATACATCCAGACGATAGAACGCTCACCCGGTCGGAACAAGTGGGGGATCGGTGAACGGCGTCACATCACCAATTTGCTCGACCCGTCCTGACTGATTTGGAGTGAATTTCAACGCTGGGCAGGTTTTGGCCGTGCGTAGTCTGTGCGGCATGCAGACTGCCGGGAACCGTGGACCTAGTTGTGGCGTCCCTGTCCTCGGTGTAGTGCGGCTCGCGCGTCAGGAGCGGGTCGTGCATCGGGGGGACCTGAAGACAACTGCCGCCTTCAGGCGACGAGATAGCGCGCCTGCCCGAGGAGTATTCGTTCCATGAGCGAGCACCGTCGCAAACCGCCACAGCCGCAGGGTGGCGGACGTGCCGCGGCCCGACGCGCCGCGCAGCAGCCAACAGGGCGTCGCGCGGCGCCCTCACGTGGCTCCGCTGCCGGTTCTGTGCCCAATTCCGATCCCTACGGCCAGGAGCGTCCGACAGGCGGCCGGGCCGAGGCTCGCAGGGCCGCACAGCGCGGCGGTCGCCGGCGAGCGTCCGACCGGGAGGCGATGGCCTCCGGCGGAGGTGGCGCCGGACGTGGAGGTGGAGGCCGACGCCGCACCGGCGGTGGCGGAAACGGCCCTGAGGGGGGTCGTGGAGGCGGGCAGCCGTCGAGGAAGCGCTTCATCGACTACCCGCGCGCCAACCGCTCCGGCTGGCGCCGCTTCGTCCCGTCCTGGAAACAGGTATCGGGCCTGATGGTCACCTTCCTCGGCCTGATCGTGGGAGCGGCCGGCGTCGCGCTGGCCGTGGTGGAGGTACCGGACGAGAGCAAGGCCGCACAGCAGCAGAACAACGTCTACCTGTGGTCCAACGGCAAGGTGATGGCGCGGGACGGCGAGGCGAACCGTCAGAACGTCAACATCGGCGAGATCCCGGTCCACATGCAGAACGCGGCGATCGCGGCGGAGAACGCGTCGTTCTGGTCGGACTCGGGTGTCGACCCCATGGGTATCGCCCGCGCCCTGTTCAACATGGCCAAGGGCGGCGAAACCCAGGGTGGCTCCACCATCACCCAGCAGTATGTGAAGAACGCGATCCTGACTCAGGAGCAGACGCTTGAGCGCAAGTTCAAGGAGCTGTTCATCTCGATAAAGGTGGGCGCGAAGGTCGACAAGCGCAAGATCCTCCAGGGCTACCTGAACACCAGCTACTACGGTCGCGGTGCCTACGGGATCCAGGCGGCGGCGCAGGCGTACTACGGCAAGGACGCCGCGGAACTCAAGCCCGACGAGAGCGCCTTGCTGGCGACCGTGCTCAAGGGTGCCGACCTGTACGACCCCGCGGGTGGTACGGGCCCGAACTCCGACCGGGCCGCGAACACCAAGCGTGCGCAGGCGAGGTGGTCCTGGATTCTCGACCGCGAGGTCGAGAACAAGCTCATGTCGAAGAGCGAGCGCGCCAAGTACACGGTGAAGAACTTCCCGATGCCCCACGACCCGAAGCCTGTGGCCAGCAAGAAGGGCCAGATCGGGTACTTGATGGACACCGCGAAGAAGTATGTGCTGAAGCACGGCGTCGGTGAGCGGCAGTTCGACAAGGGCGGCTACACGATCCAGACCACTTTCGACGAGGGTCGGACCAAGGAGCTGGAGGACTCCGTCAAGAAGGTCGACAAGCGGTATATCGACCCGAAGGAGCGCCTCAAGGACAAATACGTCCAGTTCGGTGCAGCTTCCGTGGTGCCGGGAGACGGCAAGATCGTCGCCTTGTACGGCGGCGAGGGCTACGACAAGGGCCACTTCAGCAACAACGCCGACACCTTCGGCGTGCCGGTCGGTTCCACCTGGAAGCCGTTCGTGCTGGCTGCGGCGATGCAGGACGGGACGAGTCACAGCGGCCACCAGCCGATCTCCCCGGATAGCCGCTACAACGGCAACGACCACCTCAAGGTGAAGGACGCGCAAGGCAATTACGTCCTGAAGCGGGATAACTCGCCCTTCTATCAGGAAAACGAAAGCGCCCGTCGCTGGGGATACATCCCGCTGACGAAGGCGATGGAGCAGTCGGTGAACACCCCGTTCGTCCAGCTCGGCATGGACGTCGGGATGGACAAGGTGCGGGACATGGCGCAGGCCACCGGCATCTCCGAGGCCAGCTTCGACAAGAACCTGAACCCGTCCTTCGCGCTGGGCACCTCCACTCCGAGCGCCATCCGCATGGCCGACGCCTACGCGACCTTCGCCAACTCGGGAACGAAGGTCGAGCCGTACTCGGTGACAAAGCTGACGTCCGGAGGCGTGGAAGTGCAGGGCTTCGACAAGCCCGAGCAGGAGTCGGCGATGGATTCCAACATCGCCAACAACGTGACCGAGGTGCTGGAGAACGTCATCCAGAACGGCACGGCGAAGGACGCGAAGCGTCTGGGCAGGCCGGCCGCCGGTAAGACCGGCACCACCGACCAGAACAAGTCGGCCTGGTTCGTGGGGTACACCCCGCAGCTTTCCACCGCCGTCACGATGTTCCGTGAGGACCCGAAGAACCCTCGCCAGCTGTCGATGAACGGCGTTGGTGGGTTCGACTCGATCCACGGTGGTGCGCTTCCCACCGAAGTGTGGACCGAGTACATGCTGCAGGCGATGAAGGGGGTTCCGGCGAAGCCCTTCCCGCTTGCCCAGCCCATCGGTACGCGTGTGGACCAGGAAGGCATGCCGAGCCCGACTCCGTCGCCGACGCCGTCGGAGGAGCCGTCCGAGACGCCTTCCGGGACGCCTAGCGGCTCTGCTTCCCCGAGCGACTCCCCGAGTCCCACTCCGACGGAGACCTGCTCCGACTGGGACGTCAGGTGCAAGGAGAACGGTGGAGCCACTGGTGGAGACACCGGTGACCCGGGCGGTGGCACCGGTGGCGATACGAGTCCCACGCCCGATCCGGGCAATGGAAACGGCGGTGGGTTGTTCGGCGGGCCCAACGGCACGGAACCCTGATGATCGACCCCGGTTTCACGTGAAACGGTGACCGTTTCACGTGAAACCGGGCCAACGAAGCCCTCGACCCGGCTGGACCGGGCGGGGGCTTCGTCGCGTTCGCGTGAGGGCTTTGCGGCAGGATGGGGCCCATGACGAGCGTGCGACAGGACGAGCCCGTACGGCCGACGAGGCGGGATGAGGTGGCCGCGGCCGGAAGCGAGCTGATCGGCGGCCCGGCCGGCCGGCATGCGCTGCTCGGAACGAGCTGGCTGACACCGGTCCGGGTCATCGCGCTCGTCGCCATCGGCATGTTCGCGCTCGGCATGGTGCAAAAGCTCCCCTGCTACAACGGTGGCTGGTTCTTCGGCGCCACGAGCCAGTACATCCACGCCTGTTACTCCGATATTCCTCATCTCTACGCCGGTCGAGGCTTCGCGGACGGGTTGATCCCGTACTTCGACCGACTGCCCGGTGACATGGAGTACCTCGAGTACCCGGTACTGACCGGCGTCTTCATGGAGGTCGCCTCGTGGATGACTCCTGGCAGCGGCACGATCCAGCACCGTGAACAGATCTACTGGCTGGTCAACGCCGGCATGCTGATGGCGTGCGCGGCGGTCATCGCGGTGTGCGTGGCCCGTACGCATCGGCGGCGCCCCTGGGACGGTCTCCTGGTCGCCCTGGCGCCCGCCTTCGCACTCACCGCCACCATCAACTGGGACCTGCTGGCCATCGCGCTGACCGCGGCCGGAATGCTGATGTGGGCGCGCAGCCGCCCGCTGGCTGCCGGTGTCCTGATCGGACTGGCGACCGCGGCGAAGTTGTACCCGGTACTGCTCCTGGGGCCCCTGCTGGCCCTCTGCTGGCGCGCGGGGGCCTGGCGTGCGTACGGCAAGGCCGTGGCGGGCGCTGTGGTGGCGTGGCTCGTGGTGAACCTGCCGGTGATGGTCATGCACGACGCGTCCGGATGGCATATCCGGGAGGGCTGGGCGAAGTTCTACACCTTCAGCCAGGAACGGCCGATCGACTTCGGCTCGGTCTGGTTGCTGATCTCCCAGCGGACCGGAAACCCGCTCGAGGACGCCAACACCTACGCCACGCTGCTGATGCTCCTGGGCTGCGGAGGCATCGCACTCCTGACGCTGTACGCGCCGCGCCGGCCACGGTTCGCCCAGCTCGCGTTCCTCGTCGTGGCGCTGTTCATTCTCACCAACAAGGTCTACTCACCGCAGTACGTCCTCTGGCTGATCCCGCTCGCCGCGCTGGCCAGACCGCGCTGGCGGGACTTCTTGATCTGGCAGGCCTGTGAGGTCATGTACTTCCTGGGGATCTGGATGTACCTCGCCTACACGGGCAACGGTGACAAGCACCAGGGACTGCCGCTGGACGGCTACCAACTGGCCATCGTGCTGCACCTGTTGGGGACGCTCTACCTTTGCGCGGTGATCGTGCGGGACATCCTGCTGCCGGAACGCGATGTGGTCCGCCAGGACGGGGACGACGACCCGTCGGGCGGCGTGCTGGACCGTAAGCCCGATGTGTTCGTCCTCGGGCGGGGCCATCACGCACCGCGCCACGCGATGCATTTCGAGGGCCGTCCGCGGGTGCGCTGGGGCGCTGTGCGGGACTGACCGCACAGCCTGGCCAACGGCTGAGGGCCCGGTGCCGCAGAGATTCCTGCGGCACCGGGCCCTCAGTGGTTCCCGGAGTGGATGCGGCTGCTTCAGCGCTCCACGAGGCGGTCGAACTGGGTGGTGGTGTGGCGCAGGTGAGCCACCAGTTCGTCGCCGACCTGCGGTTCGGGTGCGTCACTGGGAACGAACAGGATCGACACCTGCATGTGCGGGGGTTCCGCGAACCAGCGCTGCTTCCCGCTCCACACGTAGGGCGCGAGGTTGCGGTTGACGGTCGCCAGGCCGGCCCGGGCCACACCCTTCGCACGGGGCATCACACCGTGCAGGGCCTTGGGCGACTCCAAACCCACGCCGTGCGAGGTGCCACCGGCCACCACGACCAAGTAGCCGTCGGAGGCGGCCTTTTGCTGGCGGTAGCCGAACCGGTCGCCCTTCGCCACGCGTGTGACGTCGAGAACCGAGCCGCGGTACTCCGTGGCCTCGTGGTCGCCGAGCCACAGTCGCGTTCCGATCCTGGCGCGGAAGCGCGTCTGGGGGAACTGCTGCTGGAGCCGGGCGAGTTCGTTGGCCTTGAGGTGGCTGACGAACATGGTGTGCAGCGGGAGCCGGGCGGCCCGCAGCCGGTCCATCCAGCCGATGACCTCATCGACCGCGTCGCTCCCGTCGGTGCGGTCGAGCGGCAGGTGGATCGCGAAGCCTTCGAGCCGGACGTCTTCGATGGCGGCGGCCAGCTTCGGCAGGTCCTCCGGCGTGACGCCGTGCCGCTTCATGCTGCTCATGACCTCGATGACGACCCGGGCACCGACCAGGCCGCCCACGCCCTCGACCGAGGAGACCGAGCGGATGGCCCGGTCGGGCAGCGGCACCGGCTCCTCGCCGTGACGGAAGGGAGTCAGCACGAGCAGATCACCGCTGAAGAAATCCTTGATGCGGGCTGCTTCGTAGGTCGTACCGACCGCCAGGATGTCGGCACCGAGGCGGGTCGCCTCATCGGCAAGGCGCTCATGGCCGAAGCCGTAGCCGTTGCCCTTGCAGACCGGGACCAGCCCGGGGAACTGCTGGAGAACGCTCTGCTGATGCGCCCGCCAGCGCGCGGTGTCGACGTAGAGGGTGAGCGCCATGGCCGGGCCCGGAACCTTTCTCGTGGCTGGGGTGTGTCAGAGGTGCGATCGATGCGGTGGAGCGGTCAGCGCCGCGACATGTAGATGTCGAGAGCCTTGTGCAGAAGCTTGTTGAGCGGGAAGTCCCACTCACCCAGGTACTCCGCTGCCTGCCCACCCGTGCCGACCTTGAACTGGATCAGGCCGAAGAGATGGTCGTTCTCGTCCAGGGAGTCGCTGATGCCGCGAAGGTCGTAGACCGTGGCGCCGAGTGCGTAGGCGTCGCGCAGCATCCGCCACTGCATCGCGTTGGACGGGCGGACCTCACGCTTGTGGTTGGCGGACGCGCCGTAGGAGTACCAGACGTGGCCCCCGACGATCAGCATCGTGGCGGCCGCGACGTTCTCGCCCTCGTGGCGGGCGAAGTAGAGGCGCATGCGGTTGGGGTCCTCGGAGTTGAGGGCCGTCCACATCCGCTGGAAGTAGCTGAGCGGCCGCGGCCGGAAGTGGTCGCGCTCCGCGGTGATCTCATACAGCCGCTGCCACTCGGCCAGCTCTTCGTAGCTGCCCTGGACGACCTCGACGCCGGCCTTCTCGGCCTTCTTGATGTTGCGGCGCCACAGCTGGTTGAAGCCCTTGTGGACATCCTCCAGGGAGCGCTCGGCCAGCGGCACCTGGAAGACGTAGCGGGGCTGCACGTCACCGAAGCCGGCGCCGCCGTCCTCGCCCTGCTGCCAGCCCATGCGGCGCAGCTTGTCGGCGACCTCGAAGGCCCGCGGCTCGATGTGGGTGGCCTCGACGTCGCGCAGGCGCTTGACGTCCGGGCTCTGGATGCCGGACTTGATCGCAGCGGCGTCCCAGCGGCGGATGACGACCGGCGGGCCCATCTTCACGGAGAAGGCGCCCTGCTGCTTGAGGTGGCGCAGCATCGGCTGGAGCCAGTCGTCCAGGTTCGGCGCGTACCAGTTGATGACCGGGCCCTCGGGCAGGTACGCCAGGTAGCGCTTGATCTTGGGCAACTGGCGGTAGAGGACCAGTCCGGCGCCGACCAGCTCGCCGTTGGCGTCGAACCAGCCCAGGCTTTCGGACCGCCATTCGGCCTTGACGTCTGCCCAGGCCGGGACCTGCATGTGGCTGGCCGCGGGCAGGCTCTGGATGTATGCCAGATGCTGCTCTCGGCTGATGGTCCTCAGGGTCAGGCTCATGCGGGGCGCTCCTCGGCAGGTGTGTCCCCATGGTCGGGGCTCCGGCTCTCGCGCCGAAGCCTACTGTGACCGGGGAGCGCCCCGTCTGGGCCGTACGGGGCTTGGCCCGTACGGCCCTCGGATGGAGGGCTAACCGAGTACGCCGCCGAAGAGGCCGCCGTGGGCCATACCGAGGAAGAAGCCCACGGCCGATGCCCCCAGACCGATGATCAACAGGAAGCGTTCGCCTGTCGTCGAGGAGATGAACTGGCCCCAGGCCCCGGTGGCGATTCCGACGAGGCCGGCCCAGGAGCTGACCAGGTGCAGGCTGTTCGAGAACGTGGTGAAGATGGCGACCGCTCCGAGCACCAGCGTCACGGCGATCATGGTGTTTTCGACGGGATGGGCCTTGCCGTCGCTGTTGAGCAGCGAGAGCAGGTTGCGCTGGGTCCTTACTGCCTGTGCCATGCGGCACCTCCGACTGACAGGGCGGCGCACTGTAACGCCGCTCACACCCGTTGGGTTCCAGACTGGGGGTGCGGTGGTCGGATTTCAACCAGAAGGCTTGAGGCAGGTACTCTGTACGGTCTGCGCCCATGTCTGTCCGGATGATCTGGCCGGGCTCGGCGCGGAACGCATCAAGACCCTCCTGCCACGGAACGACCGTGGCCGCTGAGTCCAAAGGAGGTGGGTTCTACATGCGTCACTACGAGGTGATGGTCATCCTCGACCCCGATCTCGAGGAGCGCGCTGTCTCCCCGCTGATCGAGAACTTCCTCTCCGTCGTCCGTGAGGGCAACGGAAAGGTCGAGAAGGTCGACACCTGGGGCCGTCGTCGTCTCTCTTACGAGATCAACAAGAAGCCCGAGGGCATCTACTCGGTCATCGACCTGCAGGCCGAGCCTGCGGTCGTCAAGGAGCTCGACCGTCAGATGAACCTGAATGAGTCGGTCCTCCGGACCAAGGTCCTCCGTCCCGAGACCCACTGACCGCGTAAGCGTTCAGCGGTAACCGGGTCCGAGTAGCAGCAACACCAGCAGCCAGCAGCACACCCGCCGAGAGGTTCCCCTAATGGCAGGCGAGACCGTCATCACGGTTGTCGGCAATCTTGTCGACGACCCCGAGCTGCGCTTCACCCCGTCCGGTGCGGCGGTCGCGAAGTTCCGCGTCGCGTCCACCCCCCGCACCTTCGACCGTCAGACCAATGAGTGGAAGGACGGCGAGAGCCTGTTCCTGACCTGCTCGGTGTGGCGTCAGGCGGCCGAGAACGTCGCCGAGTCCCTCACGCGGGGTACCCGCGTGGTCGTGCAGGGCCGCCTCAAGCAGCGGTCGTACGAGGACCGCGAGGGCGTGAAGCGCACGGTCTACGAGCTCGACGTCGAGGAAGTGGGCGCGAGCCTCAAGAACGCCACGGCCAAGATCACCAAGACCAGTGGTCGTGGTGGCCAGGGCGGTGGCGGCTTCGGCGGCGGTCAGCAGGGCGGTGGCGGCCAGGGTGGCGGCGGCTGGGGCGGCGGCCCCGGTGGCGGCCAGCAGCAGGGCGGCGGCGGGGCTCCCGCCGACGACCCGTGGGCGACCAACGCGCCTGCCGGCGGTGGCCAGCAGGGTGGCGGCGGCGGTGGCTGGGGCGGCGGCTCCGGCGGCGGTTACTCGGACGAGCCGCCTTTCTAGGTCCGTACAGCTGGTTCGTCCCGGCGTCGTTTCACGTGAAACAGCGCCGCGAAACGGCCAGGGCCTCGAAGGCGTCAGCACAAACTTCTTGAACTCACTGGAGAGAGATAATGGCGAAGCCGCCTGCTCGCAAGCCTAAGAAGAAGGTTTGCGTGTTCTGCAAGGAGAAGATCTCCTACGTTGACTACAAGGACACGAACCTGCTGCGGAAGTTCATTTCCGACCGCGGCAAGATCCGTGCCCGCCGAGTCACCGGCAACTGCACTCAGCACCAGCGTGACGTCGCCACGGCCGTGAAGAACAGCCGTGAGATGGCGCTGCTGCCCTACACGTCCACCGCGCGATAAGGGAAGGGTGACCGACAAATGAAGATCATCCTCACCCACGAGGTCTCCGGCCTCGGCACCGCTGGCGACGTCGTTGACGTCAAGGACGGTTACGCTCGCAACTACCTGGTCCCGCGTGGTTTCGCGATCCGCTGGACCAAGGGTGGCGAGAAGGACGTCGAGCAGATCCGTCGCGGTCGCAAGATCCGCGAGATCGCCACGATCGAGCAGGCCAACGAGGTCAAGGGCCGTCTCGAGGGCGTCAACGTGAAGCTGGCCGTTCGCGCCGGCGACGCGGGCCGCCTGTTCGGCTCCGTCACCCCGGCCGACGTCGCTTCGGCGATCAAGGCTGCCGGTGGTCCGGACGTCGACAAGCGTCGTGTCGAGCTCGGCTCGCCGATCAAGACCCTGGGCGCGCACCAGGTCTCCGTGCGTCTGCACGCCGAGGTCGTTGCGAAGCTCGGCGTCGAGGTCGTCGCCGCGTAATCGCAGCACCCCAGCACAACGCTGAAGGGCCGTACCCCTCCTGGGGGTGCGGCCCTTCGCCGTGGGCGGATCACCGCCCGGCCGGTGTCAGTCCGCTTCCTGGGCCCGGCGGTAGAGCTTGGCGATGTCGTCGTCGAAGTACGCCGCGTAGGAGACGTCGTCCTCGCTGCCTCCGCCTTCGTGACCCCCCAGAACGCCGATGACCGTGCCGGTGTGACTCTTGGGGTCGTAGTCGGCCAGCCAGGGGCTGCCGCTCGTGCCGCCCTCGAAGTCCTTGCATCGGATGCGCAGCTGGGTCGAGGTGTGTTTCGTGGTGCGGTTCTGGCAGGAGATCGGCGTATCGCGGCTGGTGGGGTAACCCGTGATCTTGACTTCGTTGGTGAAGCCCCGGTCTATGCCGAGGGTGTTGCCACCGAGGACGTCCTGGATCTGTTCGCCGTCCTTCTTGGCCAGCACCAGGAACGCGACGTCGAGATCCTCGTCGTTCGACTTGGCCCAGCGGTCGTCCACCACGACCTTCTCGACCTTCCACAGGCCGGTGGGCTCCTCGCCGTCGCGGTAGTCGGGGGCGAAGACGAGGTCGTCCACGGGCGCCCCGGCGTCACTGTCGAAGGCGCAGTGCGCTGCGGTGATGAGCATGTTCCGGCCCGGGCTCTGCACCA
Source organism: Streptomyces sp. Pv4-95 (assembly GCF_045782725.1). Lineage (NCBI taxonomy): Bacteria > Bacillati > Actinomycetota > Actinomycetes > Kitasatosporales > Streptomycetaceae > Streptomyces > Streptomyces sp. Pv4-95. Next base: position 4,125,320 of record NZ_CP127172.1, on the reverse strand, counting down.
CGCTCGCGGTGCAGAAGTGCTCGCCGGAGTCGTCCTTCTCGAAGATCGCGCCGACCCTGGCGTTCTGTTCGTTGCGACGCGGGGTGTACGCGTCGCCGGCGCCGGCCGGGGCTGTGGCGGCGGGGTCCTGGTCCTCGGGCTCGTGCCCGGCCTCGCCGGACTTGCCGAAGCTGCTGCGGTCACCGTTCCCGCTGTGCGTTGCCGCTTCCTCCGTGGCGTACCCCACGATGGCTGCAGCCCCGAGGACGACGAGCGTCAAGGGCAGGATGGATTTCCTGGCAAGCGGGCGCACAGGCTCATTATCGGTACGGGCTGCGGATTGCGGGCCGGTTCAGCGGGAGGCCCCGGTCACAATCCAGCGCCCGGAGCGGGTGCGCAGCCAGAGCGTCAGCATGCGCACGGTCATCATCAGTGCCATGGCCCACCACAGGGCGACCAGGCCGCCGCCGAGGGCGGGGACGGCCAGTGCGACGGGGGCGAACAGGGCCAGTGTCACGACCATCGCTCCGGCGAGGTAGGGACCGTCGCCTGCGCCCATCAGCACGCCGTCGAGTATGAAGACGATGCCGGAGATCGGCTGAGTGACGGCCACGACGAGAAGCGTGGTCATCAGGGGGCCCTTGACCGCGGGGTCGGAGGTGAACAGTGGGATGAACACCGGGCGGGCGAGGGCGACCAGGACGCCGAGGACGAGACCTGAGGCGATACCCCACTGGATCATGCGGCGGCAGGCGGCCGTGGCGCCGTCCCGGTCCCCCGCACCGAGGTAGCGCCCGATGATGGCCTGGCCGGCGATGGCTATGGCATCCAGCGCGAAGGCCAGCAGGGACCAGAGGGTCAGCACGATCTGGTGGGCGGCTATCTCGGCGTCCCCGAGCCGGGCGGCGACCGCGGTGGCGATCATCAGCACCGCGCGCAGCGAGAGGGTGCGGACCAGCAGCGGGACACCGGCCTGGGCGGAGGCGCGTATGCCGGCCGCATCGGGGCGCAGCGAGGCACCGTGCCGCCGGGCGCCGCGGACCACCACGACGAGGTAGACAGCCGCCATGCCGCACTGGGCGATGACCGTGCCCCAGGCGGAGCCCGCTATGCCGAGGCCGGCGCCGTAGACGAGCGCGGCGTTCAGGGCGGCGTTGGCGGAGAATCCGCCCACGGCGACGTAGAGCGGGGTCCTGGTGTCCTGGAGGCCGCGCAGCACGCCTGTGGCGGCCAGCACGACGAGCATGGCCGGTATACCGAGCGCGCTGATGCGAAGGTACGTCGTGGCGTGCGGGGCGGCGGTGCCGGAGGCGCCGAAGAGGTCGACCAGCCAGGGGGCCATGGGCAGGACGGCGGCGATGACGGCGGCGCCGAGGAGGAGAGCGAGCCAGATACCGTCCATGCCCTGGCGGATGGCGGCGGCGAGGTCGCCGGCGCCGACCCGGCGGGCGACGGCCGCGGTGGTGGCGTAGGCGAGGAAGACGAAGACGGATACTGCTGTGGTCAGCAGTGCGGCGGCGACGCCCAGGCCGGCGAGCTGGGGGGTGCCGAGGTGGCCGATGAAGGCGCTGTCGACCATGACGAACAGGGGCTCTGCGACCAGGGAGCCGAAGGCGGGCACGGCAAGTGCGATGATCTCGCGGTCGTGGCGGCGGTCGGTGCGCCGGGGCGTCGCGGGAGCCTGTGTCATGCACTCAATCTAATCTTCCACAGGTAATAGATGCAACTAGCGTGCAGTCCTTACTTTCCGCTCTGTGGAGTTGCCTCCTCCGCGCCGTTTGCCGCGATCTTGAACAGGTTGGGGAAGTTTTTCTCCCCCACAGCCTATGGATGAGAAAATCGCAGGTCAGAAGGGTGGGGACGGAGTGATTGTGTGCTTGTCCACAGCGGTTTCCCCCGGCCCGTGCACAGGATCCGGTGGGTTCTCCACAGCTATGGGGCCGTCATCCACACGGCCTGTGGATAACCAGATTGGCGGACGGTGCCCGCGGGCCTACCGTGGTCCGGCACCCGCAGCCTGTTCCGCCGTGAGAATACGTCCGAACTCGACGCGCCGTAGCCGGAGTCGGGCGGCTCGATTGTCAGAGCTGTGCCGTAAGAAAGAGGAGCACAGCAAGGTCCGCGTCGCGGACGGGAGGAGGTGCCCGGGGTGAGCATTCCCGAGTCCATGGAAGACCCCTGGGCGGACTCCGGTCCGAGCGACCGGCTGCCGGCCGCCCGCTCCCGCCGTAACGACGGAAAGAACCGCGGCCGTGACCGCCAGGACCGCGGTGACGAAGACGGCGGCTCGTGGGCCGGCAGCTTCGAGCGTGTGCCCCCGCAGGACCTGGACGCCGAGCAGTCCGTGCTCGGCGGCATGCTGCTGTCCAAGGACGCCATCGCGGATGTCGTCGAGGTGCTCAAGGGCGATGACTTCTACCGGCCCGCCCATGAGCTGGTCTACCAGGCCATCCTCGACCTGTACGCCAAGGGCGAGCCGGCCGACCCGATCACCATCGCCGCGGAGCTGACCAAGCGCGGGGAGATCGCGCGGGTCGGCGGAGCGTCGTATCTCCACACCCTCGTCCAGTCCGTCCCGACGGCAGCGAACGCCGAGTACTACGCCGAGATCGTCCACGAGCGGGCGGTGCTGCGCCGGCTGGTCGAGGCCGGCACCCGCATCACGCAGATGGGATACGCGGCGGACGGCGATGTCGACGAGATCGTCAACAGCGCCCAGGCGGAGATCTACGCCGTCACCGAGCAGCGGACCAGCGAGGACTACCTGCCGCTCGGCGACATCATGGAAGGTGCCCTTGACGAGATCGAGGCGATCGGTTCGCGTCAGGGCCAGATGACGGGTGTGCCCACGGGCTTCACCGACCTGGACTCGCTGACCAACGGTCTGCACCCGGGCCAGATGATCGTCATCGCGGCCCGTCCCGCCATGGGTAAGTCGACACTCGCGCTGGACTTCGCGCGGGCCTGTTCGATCAAGAGCAACCTGCCCAGCGTCATCTTCTCGCTCGAAATGGGCCGCAACGAGATCGCCATGCGCCTGCTGTCCGCCGAGGCGCGGGTGGCGCTGCACCACATGCGCTCGGGCAGCATGACGGACGAGGACTGGACGCGGCTGGCACGCCGGATGCCCGACGTCTCGGCCGCCCCGCTGTACATCGACGACTCGCCGAACCTGTCGATGATGGAGATCCGCGCGAAGTGCCGTCGGCTCAAGCAGCGCAATGAGCTGAAGCTGGTGGTCATCGACTATCTGCAGCTGATGCAGTCCGGTGGCTCGAAGCGCGCCGAGAGCCGCCAGCAGGAGGTCTCCGACATGTCCCGAAACCTCAAGCTGCTGGCGAAGGAGCTGGAGCTCCCCGTCATCGCGCTCTCCCAGCTGAACCGAGGCCCGGAGCAGCGGACGGACAAGAAGCCCATGGTCTCCGACCTCCGTGAGTCCGGCTCCATCGAGCAGGACGCCGACATGGTGATCCTGCTGCACCGTGAGGACGCCTACGAGAAGGAGTCCCCGCGCGCCGGTGAGGCCGACCTGATCGTGGCCAAGCACCGTAACGGCCCGACGGCGACGATCACCGTGGCGTTCCAGGGCCACTACTCGCGCTTCGTGGACATGGCGCAGACCTGATCCCTGGCGGCCGTGGGCGCACATTCCGTGTCCCCGATGATCGGTTCCGACGGCCAAGCGATGGCCGAGGGGCCCGGCGCAGACCGGCTGACCGTCCGCCGTGGTTGTCAGACGTCCCCACCATCATGAGCTGGTGACCACATGGATGCGCTGCTACTGGGACGAGGAAGACGTCTGGTTCTACTTCGAGATCGACTCGGAGGGCTGGGTGACCCGGCAGCTCGAGCTCGAAGGGCCTGGGCGGACCCCGATCGCAGCTGCTTCCCTCGCGGAATGGCAGCGGGCCTCCGATGCGGGCCGCCTCGACGAGTGCGACAGCAGGTTCGGGATCACAGCAGAACTGCCCGTCTCCGAGTGGGAAGGCCATGATCCAGAGCAGCTGACCTTGGAGAAGTTCGAGGAGGTCTGGGACACCGCCCGCCGGCAGATCGCAGCTCGGCCGTCGTGACTCCCGAAGCGGGCGAGAGGTAATGCCACCCCTTCCGAGACAAGGCGCCCGGCCATCACATGAGTCGGCCCGAGAAGAGGATGGACAACGCGACGCTGTCCGGCGCGAGCCGCGAGATCTTTGAGGGGCTCGGCGTCCTGGGACGGCGCTGGTGTTCGCGGTTTCGGCGGGTGATGACGGTGAGTCGCCACCTGGTGGCGTCCAGGGCCGTGATCGGGAGATGGTGATCCCCGGTAGGCAGTCGTTTGCCTGCGCACGCGCCGGTTCGACCGTTGAGGAGCGTCATGACCACCGCACCGTCCACGGAATCCCAAGGACCCGACCCGCACTTGAGCGGCCCGCTCGACCAGCCGGCCGCCGGGCGGGCGCCGGCTGCGGGGAGTGGGGCGGCAGCGGAGGCGGCCGACGCCTTTACCGAGCTGATGCCCGAGACGCGTCGGGCCCTGCTGCGCAGGCTTGCGGTCGGCCAGGCCGAGGGGCGGGCGCCGTCGATGATGGGGGCGGTCGTGCGTGGCGGACGGACGGTGTGGACAGGGGCCCGTACCTCGGTCGAGGGGGAAGTGCCGCACGGCGACGTGCAGTACCGGATCGGCTCGATCACCAAGACCTTCGTGGCGGTCATGGTGATGAGGCTGAGGGACGAAGGGATGCTCCGGCTGGAGGATCCGATCGGCACCTACCTGGAGGACGCCCCGCTGCCGACCGTGACCGTTGCCCAACTGCTGTCCCACAGCTCCGGATTGACGGCGGAGCCGCGGGGGCCGTGGTGGGAGCGGACCGAGGGCGGGCTACGGCCCGAGCCGGCCGATCTGTTCGGTGAGCGGCCGCAGCGACTTCCTGCCGGGCGCCGGCACCACTACTCCAACCCGGGCTACGCGCTGCTGGGTGCGCTCGTCGAGCGGCTGCGGGGAGGGGAGCCGTGGGGCGAGGTGCTGCGGCGCGAGGTGTGTGAACCCTTGGGCCTGCGGCGTACGACGCTGCAGCCGGCGATGCCGCATGCCGGCGGCTGGGCGGTCCACCCGTGGGCCGATGCTCTGCTCCCCGAACCGGCGCACGACACCGGGCTGATGGGCCCGGCCGGGCAGTTGTGGTCCACATTGGAGGACCTGTGCCGTTGGGCGCACTTCCTGCTGCGGGGGGATGAACGGGTCCTGAGCGAGTCGAGCCTGGCCGAGATGCGTGCCCCGGCGGTGCCGCCTGAGGGCGGCGGCTGGGAGGCGGGCTACGGCCTGGGCCTGCAGCTCGTACGCACCAGCGGCCGCGGGGAGCGCGGCGACGGCGGGGCTGGGCGCCGGCTGGCGGGGCACACCGGATCGATGCCGGGCTTCCTGGCGTCGCTGTGGGTCGACGTGGAGGAGGATCTCGCCGGCATCGCCCTGGCCAACTGCACGTCGGGACCGGCGATCAGCGCGGTGGCCACCGACCTCCTGGAGATCGTGGCCGATCGCGAACCGAGGATTCCGGAGCCGTGGCGTCCCTTGTCCGGGCCGCTCGACCACGACCTGCTGGCACTGACCGGGCCCTGGTACTGGGGCGCGAACCCGTTCGCCCTGCGGTTGACCGCTGAGCGCGGGCTGACGCTGTCGCCATTGTCCGGTACGGGGCGCGGTTCGCGGTTCCGGGCGGAGGCGGACGGTACCTGGACCGGGCTCGACGGTTACTACGCGGGGGAGACGCTGAGGGTGGTCAGGACCGAGGACGGTGCGGCCGATCATCTGGATCTGGGCACCTTCGTCTTCACCCGTGGCCCCTACGAGCCGGCAGGACCGGTGCCGGGAGGCGTGGACGCGGAGGGATGGCGCGTGTGAGCTGCGCCTGACGACCTCCGGGGTCGCAGGGCCGCACGGCGAGGGTGGTGTTCACGGACGTACAGTCGATCCAGATGTCAGGAGCCGCCCGAACCGCGGCTCGCCACCGCTGGAAGGCCACTGTGACTGCCGTGACTGCGAACTCCGACGCCCCGGTTCTGCTCGACCTGCCGCCGCTCGACGCAGCCCACTTCGCGCGTATCGAGGACAAGGTCGCCGCGTTGATGCGCACCCGCTGCGATGTCGTGACGATGCAGGGCGAGGCGCTGCTGCCTCTTGAGGCGTGTATCCGCTCCGCGGTGCGGCCCGGCAGCACCGCGCTCAACATCATCACCGGCCCCTACGGGGAGACCTTCGGCGGCTGGCTGCGGTCCTGCGGCGCCGAGGTGATCACCGTCAGCGCGCCCTTCACCGGCGCTGTCGATGCCCAGCAGGTGGCGGATGCGCTGCGGGACCGCCCGGAGATCGACTTCGTCAGCCTGGTCCATGCCGAGGCGGCGACCGGCAACACCAACCACGTCGCCGAGATCGGGGCCCTGGTGCGCGAGCACGGGGCATTGCTGATGCTCGACGCGGTGGCTTCCGTGGGTGCTGAGCCGCTCCTCACCGACGAGTGGGGGGTGGACCTGTGCGTCATCGGCGGGCAGAAGGCGGTGGCCGGGCCGGCCGGTGTCTCCACGGTGTCGGTCAGCGCTCGCGCCTGGGAGCGCATCGTGGCCAATGAGCAGGCGCCCCGGCGGTCGTACCTTTCCTTGCTGGACTGGAAGGAGCGCTGGATCGACGGCGGCCGCACCGCCCTGCCGCATGCTCCTGCGCAGCTGGAGATGCTCGCCCTGGAGCAGGCCGTGGATCGCCTTGAGGTGGAGGGACTGGAGGCGGCCATGGCCCGCCACCGTGCCGCCTCCGCTGCGGTACGTGCGGGCGTGCGCGTGCTCGGTGGCCCGGTCCCGTACGTGATCCGCGACGAGGACGCGGCGCCGGCCGCGACGACCCTGCGGGCGCCCGCGAGCCTCGATGCCCGTGAGGTGGTCTCCGCTGCGCTCGCCGCCAACAGCTCGGTGCCGCTGCAGGCGGCGGGCGGCGCACTGGCCAAGGAGATGATCCGGGTGAATCACTACGGGCGGGCGGCGGACCGTGACGTGGTGCTGGCTTCGCTGGCGGCCTTGGCGGCCGGTCTGCGGGCACTGGGCGCAACCATCGACGAGGACGCGGCGGCCGGAGCGGCCGGAGCGGCGTGGGATGAGGTTGTCGCCGCCGGCTGAGCCGGTAGGGGGAGGGCGGTAGGAGGTTGCCGGTAGGAGGCGCGCGGCTGCGGGTCGCTGCTGCCGCTCGTCGGTCGCTGCCCGCGCATCGGTCGCCGGTTGTTGGGGGCTGGTGTCAGCCCGCCGGCTAGGTGCCGGCTGATGCCGACTGTTCGGTGATGGTGCTTGAGGCCGCTTGTGCCGAGCGGCTCGCGCTGGATGGGGCGCTGCGTTTCACGTGAAACGCAGCGCCCCACAGTCTTTGCGGTACCCAGAGGGCCCCTGGGGTGGTGGGGAGAAGGCCGCTGTGGCGGAGCCGTCGTCTGGGAACGAGGGCAGCCGCGTTCGCGGTGCGGCCGGCCTTGTCGCGTGCTCGGGACGCGCCTTTCGAGCCCTCGTTTTCTTGCTCTCGCAGTCACCCATTTGGCCCTCAAGTTCCCTATCGTGTAGGGGAGTTGGCGTAGCCCTGCTGTGGCGATGTCGACTCCTTTCGATGTGCTCGGGCGGCGGTGGGGAGGTTGGCCGGGGTGTTGCGTGGAGGGTCGCCGACTGTGCGCCGTGTTGCGGGATCGCCCGGCCTGGCATCCCGTCCTGGCATCCACGCCCTGCCGCGAGTCGCAGCGCGGAGTGTTGCGCGTCGAGGGGCGGGGCGGGCGCGGGTTGCTGGAGAGCGCCGCTCCGGTCGCCCGTTTCTCTGCTCTGCCCCAGTGGCTTTCCTGTGGCCGTCCGTGGCTCATGTTCCGTGTCGCTGCCGGCCGTGACGGCGTTCGTTCGTAGCCATCGCTTTTCGAGGCCGTCAGCAGCTGCGCGTGGCCCTCACGGCTCATGTTTTGGTCTGCTCTTAGAATCGGAACGCTCAGCCCGTTTAAAATCGGCATGTTTTTGATGGGGCTGAGCGGCGATCTCGGGAGGCTTGCAGGTGCGAAATGTCGGTTCGGGCTGCTCGCGTGCTGACGCGCGGCGCAATCGCGCCCTGGTGCTTCAGGCGGCTCGATCGGCCTTCGAGGAGCGGGGCTTGGGAGTGCCGCTGGGGGAGATCGCGCGTCGTGCCGGGGTGGGTGCGGGGACCGTGTATCGCCACTTCCCCTCGAAGGAAGCCCTGTTCAGGGCATCGATCGAGGACCGGCTTCGGCTCTTCACCGATACGGCAAGGGACTTGGCCGACGCCGAGGATCCGGGCGGGGTGTTCTTTCGCTTCCTGGCGGCGGTGGTCCGGCTGGCCTCGCGGAACAAGGCACTGTGTGACGCGCTGGAGGCGGCGGGCTCGGCGGCTGAGGCCGCCTGTGGGAGCGGGGACGGAGGCAGGGGCAGGGGCAGGGAAGGCGAGGCGCCACCCGGGATCGAGCAGGAGTTCGAGGAAGCGTGGGGGGTCCTGCTCGTTCGGGCGCAAGAGGCCGGAGCGGTAAGGGAGGACGTCCGGCTGGAGGACGTCCGTGTGCTGTTGATCGGATGCATGACGATGGAGCGTCAGCGCTCCGGGGCGGGAGCGGAGGGGGAGACTCCGGGGCGTATGACCGCCCTTCTGTGTGACGGGCTGCGGCCGGGCCGCGCCGTAACGAAACTGCCGAATGTGGCGGAAGCGCGTAACGAAACCCGAGGCGTCGGCACGACGGGCGACGAAACTCGCAGGGCTGGCCCCCACGGCGACGAGGCCCGACGCGAGGCGATCCCGTGCGAGGTGTGCGGTCGGCCTGTGGAGGCAGCGCGTACCGGTCGGCCCGCGCGCTACTGCGGTGGTGCGTGCCGGCAGAAGGCCCATCGGGAGCGGGTGCGGGCGCCGCGGCCGTAACCCGCGCCCGGTTGGGTGAGGTGCGGGTGAGCCGTGTGAGCCCGGTGAGCCGCGTAGGGGAGGAGCGAAGGGCGGCGGTCCGGGGCCCGAGGGTGGACGGTGGCGGCCGACCGCCGTGGCGATGGCCCCGGCTGCACGCGTCAGCCCCGCCCTTGCCTGTCGGCCTCGGACGTACGCGTCGGTCCCCGCCCGTACACGTGAGCCTTCGGCCGTACCTGTCGGTGTGGCCGACGGCGTGGTGGTGGGGCATGTGACGGGGCGAACGGTGGGATCGGGGGTCTGCGTGGGCTTCCGGGGGCGGGTGCCGGCGGTTGCCCGACACGGTCGGTCGGTGCGGCTTCGTCGGGCGACCCGCCCGTGCTCGTCAGAGCTGGAGCTTGAAGCCCAGGTGGGAGGCCTCGAACCCGAGACGCTCGTAGAAGCGGTGGGCGTCGATGCGGGTCGCGTCGCTGGTGAGCTGCACCAACTGGCAGCCGAGGGTGCGGGATTCCGCGACCGCCCACTCGATGAGCAGCGTGCCCAGGCCACTGCCCCGCGCGTCGGCGTGGATGCGCACGCTCTCGATGATCGAGCGGGTGGAGCCGCGACGGGACAGGCCCGGGATGACGGTGAGCTGGAGGGTACCGACCGTACGTCCTTCCTGGACGGCGACGACCAGGTGCTGCTGCGGGTCGGCGGCCAGTGCCTCGAAGGCGGCGCGGTAGGGCGTCAGGTCGTCGGGGGATTCGCGGGTCGCGCCCAGCGCGTCGTCGGCCAGCATCGCGACGATGGCCGGCAGGTCTGCCTCGGTGGCGCGCCGTATCTCGAAATCGCTCATGGGCGCGACCCTATGCGGTGAACAACTCGTTGCTGATGCAGCCCCAGCAGCCCCAGCAGCCCCAGCAGCCCCAGCAGGACGGGCAGTAGGCGCCGGTCCGGGGGCACAGCCCTCGGGCGGCACCGCCACGCCATTCCCGGGCAGGCACCGGGGGCGCCGGCGACCGCGGGCCGGGTCCTGCCCCGCCCCTAGATGGACGGTGCCAACGTCTCCACCGCGGTGACCAGTGGTGCCAGCTCCGGGCGCCTCGCGGCCTCCTGCAGGGCCTCGCGGAGGGCGTTGTCGTGAGCGGGCCGGGCCTGTTCGAGGAGGGCGAGGCCGTCCGCGGTGACGTTGGTGTAGATGCCGCGCCGGTCGTCGGGGCACAGGTAGCGGGACAGCAGTCCGCGCTCTTCGAGGCGGGTCACCAGGCGGGTGGTGGCGCTCTGGCTGAGGACGACGGAGTCGGCGACCTGGTTCATGCGCAGGTGGCCGCCCGGCCCATCGTGCTGCTCGCTGAGCACGTTGAGGACGGAGAACTCCCGGACGCTGAGGTCGTGCCCGGCCTGGAGCGCGCGCTCGATGTGCGACTCGATACGGCCGTGCAGCGCCGACAGCGCGCACCAGCCCTGGGCGAGCCCGCGTGCCGGCCCGGACTGCGACGGCGGGCAGCCGGGGGAGGTGCCATCGGAAGCAGACCCGGCTGACGGGGACGCCGCCGGAGCCGAAGCAGTAGTCGAAGCCGACTCCGAAGCCGAACCAGGAGCCAAGGTCGCGGTCGCCCCCGCAGTCCCTCCCGCAGCCGCACCCGGAGCAGAGGCCGGAGCCCCGTCGCGCTCCTGAGCCGCTTGGCGGGAGCCCGTCTCCCCGTCGATGGCCGTGCCCGGCTCCAGGCCGTCCGCCACCGGGGGCCCTGCGGCGGACCGGAGGTCCGGAACGGCTGTCACCTGCGGCGTCTCGTGCGTCTGCGGCGTCATCGAGGACCTCCTCATAGGTCGTACGCACCAGGATAGGGCACTTTTGAAATAGCCCGCGTTTGCAAGTAACTGCGTCTGCAATTATTGTCGACGCCTGTAAGCGACGGACGCAATCATTTGAAGGGATCCGTCATGCCACTCGCACTCCTGGCGCTCGCCATCGGCGCCTTCGGGATCGGAACGACCGAGTTCGCGGTCATGGGGCTGCTGCCCGACATGGCCGCCGGCTTCGGTGTCTCCATCCCGCTCGCCGGTTACGCGACCACCGTCTACGCCCTGGGCGTGGTCGTCGGAGCGCCCCTCATGACGGCGCTCGGTACGCGGTTCACCCGCAAGCAGATGCTGGTGCTGTTGATGGGCCTGTTCATCGTGGGCAACCTGCTCACGGCGCTGGCGCCCAACTTCGGGATCATGCTGGCCGGACGGATCGTCTCCGCCTTCACGCACGGTGCGTTCTTCGGAATCGGTGCCCTCGTGGCCGCTGACCTGGTGGCGCCGCAGAAGCGGGCCACGGCCATCTCGCTGATGTTCAGCGGCCTGACCGTCGCCAACGTCGTCGGTGTCCCGGCCGGCACCATGCTCAGCCAGCAGTTCGACTGGCGCACCACGTTCTTCGCCATCACCGCGCTCGGCGTGATCGGTCTGGTGGGCATCCTCAAGCTCATCCCGGCGAACGGGGCCAAGGCCGCTTCCCGTATCGGCAGTGAGCTGGCGGTCTTCCGTAATCCGCAGGTCGGCCTGGCGATGCTCATGACGGTTCTCGGCTTCGGCGGAGTCTTCGCGGCCGTCACCTACCTCGCGTCGATGATGACCGAGGTCACGGGCTTCGCACCGTCCTCCGTCATCTGGCTGACGGCTGTCTTCGGCATCGGAATGGTCGGCGGAAACCTGGTCTCCGGCCGCTTCACCGACCGCGCCATGATGCCGATGCTGTACGTGTCACTGACGGGGCTTGCCCTCGCGTTGGCGGCGTTCAACTTCACCGCGCACGACAAGGTGGCCGCGACCGCCACGATCGTCCTCATCGGCGTCTTCGGGTTCGCGACCGTGCCGCCGCTCCAGAAGCGGGTGATGGACCAGGCCGCTTCCGCTCCCACGCTCGCCTCGGCGGGCAACATCGCGGCCTTCAACTTCGGCAACGCGCTGGCGGCCTGGCTCGGCGGGATCGTCATCTCGGCCGGTCTCGGTTTCACCGCGCCGAACTGGGTCGGTGCGCTGATGGCCGCCGCGGCACTCGGCGTGGCGATCTTCGCGTCCGCCCTGGAGCGGCGTACGGCCGGCCGCAACCAGGTGGTCGCCTCCGGCGGCCCTGCCGTGGCCACGGAGGAGCCGGTCCCGGCGGCACAGAGCTGACCATCTCGGCCGTGGGCGAACGGGCTTGGGCCCGTGGACATTCCGAGTGGCCATTCAGAGAGACGTCCCGATGGGCATTCCGCTGGGGCATCCCGATGGGCATCTCGGCGGACACCCGGCAGATATCGCGGCGGCTGACCGGCAGAATCCCGGCGGCTTCGGCCGGACCCGCGCCGTGCCTGGCTGAAGCGCAGCACTCGGCACCCCCAGGGGCCTCTCGCCCCTGAATCGCACCCCCTACACCCCTCTACAACCCCCTCCCCCTCAACCTCCCCAGGAGCACAACCATGAGCACCATCACCACTACCGCTACCACCACCGAGGTCCCCACCGTCCGCCCGCTCACCACCCGTGACGCCGATGCGCTCATCGAGGCCGCCCGCCGGGCCGCCGAGGGGCTCGGGGTACGTGGCACGGTGACCGTTGTGGACGCGGGTGGTCATCTGCTCGGCCTCCGCCGGGACGACGACGCCGTGCTGATCTCCGGCGAGACCAGCAACCGCAAGGCGTTCACCGCGCTCCAGTTGGACGCACCGACCGCCGACCTCGTCGACCTCGTCCGTCCCGACGGCCTCTTCCACACCCTGCCCACGGCGCTTGACCGCCCGCTGCTCTTCATCGCGGGTGGGGTGCCCCTGCACCGGGACGGCCGCCTGGTCGGGGCGATCGGCTTCGGCGGCGGCGCCCCTGAGCAGGACCACCGCATCGCCACGGCTGCGGCGGCGGAAGCCGAACTCGCCTGACGCCGCCTGCCCCCCCAACCCCACGCCCCTCCCCCTCAACTGCTGCGCACAGCCCGGACATCACGGGCTCCGGCCGGCTGCGTACCCCGCAGTCGGCTGCCGCGTTTGGTCAGGCCCCACGGCTTGAGGACGGAGACCGCGGTGATGAAGAGGTAGGTCGCGGTGGCGACCGAGGGGGCGACGACGAGATTGATGTCGGGGACCGGCGTACCGGCGGCGGCCTCGGCCGCGAGATGGTTGATCCCCGGGCGGAGCGAGAAGACCGACAGCAGCACGGTGACGAGGGTCAGCCAGAACTTGGTGTAGACCCAGCGGTGCCTGGCCAGCCCCCATCGCGTGCCGAGGGACAGCACCAACCCGCTGAGCAGCGAGGCCAGGGCTATGGGGACGACCAGCCAATCGCCGAAGATCTTCATGGCGCGGTAGGCGATCTCCGCCATCTCGGGGGAGCGGGTGGTGTAGCCGGTGATGCTCAGCGTGAGCAGGCCGAGGGTGAGCCCGAACCAGCCGACGGATACGGCGACATGGACGACGAGGAATCCCCGGCGTGCGGGGCGGCTGAGCTGCTGCATGCGTCCCACGATGGCGCGCGGCGCGGAACGGGACATCTGGCGGCGGGAGTATCCGCGTGTACGCGCGGTTGAGTACGCCGCCCGACCACCGACCACCTACCTCCCACATCGCCCACCCCTGCCCCCATCCCCCTCCCCCTTCCTCCCGGGCTCCCTCCCCCGGCCTACGCTCGCCCCATGGGGAAGCTGCATCTGTTCGACATGGACGGGACCCTGCTCCACGGGTCCGCGGCCGCCATCGAGATCTCCCGGCAGCTCGGCCTCGACCGGGAGATCGCCGAGCTGGAGCGTGGGTTCGCCGCGGGCGAGCTGACGCCGCCGCAATTCGCGCAACTCGCGTGCGATCTGTGGGCGGCGGAGCTCACCGAACGGCAAGTGGCGGCGGCTTTTGAAAACGCTCCGTGGCTGCTCGGAATCCGGGAGGTCTGGGCGGATATCCGTGCACGTGGTGAACGGTGCGCGGTGATCTCCCTGTCTCCGGGATTCTTTGTGGAACGGCTCTTGACATGGGGTGCGGATACCGCGCACGGATCGCGCTGGCCGGCCGTGCCGATCATGGAACGGGTGGAGCCGACCGGCATCCTTTCCTCGGCCGCAAAGGTCAGGATCGCCGATGAACTCTGCGCGCGGTACGGGTTGACCCGGGCTGACTGCGTGGCGTACGGCGACTCCATGTCGGATGTCGATCTCTTCGCCGCGGTTCCGGTGTCAGTGGCGGTGAATGCGGATCACCACGTCAGTGACGTGGCCTCATTCGCGTACGCGGGCCGCGATCTGCGTGACGCATACACCCTCGTTCGTACTGGCCGGTAATAAAGAGCATTAGGCGGCGGATTCGTCCGCTGTGTGTACGGAAAAGCCGCTCTGTGGGGAGGATCACTGTTATCACGGGGCCCGTGTGGAGTGTTCGCAGATCAGGGCTTGTGGTTTCAACTACTGCCGGTATGGTCGAGTCCGGTTCAGCGGGGTGAGGGCTCCGTGGGTGCGCACGCGGCCAGGCAAAAACCCGTCAGCCTAGCGGCGAGTGGGCCCCCGCATCAGGACTTCTGACTAATTTGTCCGATGCGATGAACCGGGGTGGCATGCTGCGCAGGCGGCATCTGCGCCGATTGCTGCAGGGACGTGAGATGTGTCCGCTTTGGAGGAAGTTGCCGGAATAGTGTGAGCCGATGAAGTATTCCGGGGGCCAGGCGGGGGAATTCCGGGCACTTCCGATCCACGGAAGTGCGAAGACAACCGAAAGACGTTCGAGGCGAGGCAGACCATGGACGCTCCGACCACCACGTCGGCCGATGGCGGCTCTTCTGGCGGTAGCAGTGGCGATTGGGGTTGGTTCACTCCTCCGTCGAAAAAGCCCTCCGAGGATCAGTCGGAGCGGCAGAACGGCCAGGACGGCCGGCAGGACCAGGACGACCGGAGTGAACAGAACGACCCGACCGACCCGCAGGGCCAGGGGGGCCGTGACGACCGTGAACGGATACCCAGCCGGCCGGTCAATCCGATCCGGCCGGTAGGTACCGCCGCCGAGCGTGAGCGCGAGCCGGAGCCCCTTCCGGATGCGCGACAGGCGCCGGACCACGCCCAGCAGGCGTGGTCCGAGCAGGCACCATTCCAGCCCCCTTTCCAAAACCCCTTCCAGCAGGCTCCGTCCTCGCCGGCCCCGCAGCCGCACGCCCCGCAGTCACCGGCTCCGCAGTCGCACGCCCCGTCGCACCAGGGTTCTTCCCCCGCAGGTGCCGCGTCCGCCGGACAGCCCCGTGCCGCCCTGTACACCGAGCAGCCCCACCCCGGGTACGACGCGTCCCGCGATGAGTCCCCGGCCGCGTGGGACCGTGAGCCCCGCCGCGATCCCGTTCGTGAGCCCGGCCGTGAGCCCGAGCCGGTACACGAGCCGGCGCGGGGCCCGGGGGCCGCAGGCGGTTTCGACCCCGCCGCCGAACCGCCCGCCGAGTTCGCCCCCTCGGCCGCCTCCGCACCCCCGGCCTTCACCCCCGTCCAGCGACCGGATCGCGCACAGCGACCGGCCGCCGCGTCCGCACCCCCGGCCGCGTCCGCACCCCCGGCCGCCCCCGCACCCCCGGCCGCCCCCGCGCCCCCGGCCTTCACCCCCGTCCAGCGACCGGACCGCGCACAGGGCCCGGCCGCCTCGGAGGCCCCTCGCTCCCCCGGCCGCCCTGCGGCCCCCGAGCGCCCCTCGGCACCGCGACGCACCTCGGTCCCGGAGCGCCCGGGCAGCGCGGAGCCCACGCTGAACTCCCTCACCGCGTCGGTCTCCACCTCGGCTCCCGCCTCCCCCGACACGATCCTCATCCGCCGCACCATGGCCGAGATCGAGCCCATCGCGGACAAGGTGACCTCGTACTTCTACGCGCTGCTGTTCGTCCAGCACCCCGATCTGCGCGCGCTGTTCCCCGCCTCGATGGACACGCAGCGCGACCGGCTCTTCAAGGCGCTGCTCACCGCGGCCAAGCACGCCGACGACGCCGAGCGGCTCACCGAGTACCTCTCGCACCTCGGGCGCGGCCACCGGAAGTACGGCACGATGCCGGACCACTACCCCGCGGTCGGCGAGTGCCTGCTGGGCGCGCTCTCGCGCTATGCGACCTCCAGCTGGGACGAGGAGACGGAGGCCGCGTGGGTGCGCGCGTACACCGCGATCTCCCAGATCATGATCGACGCGGCCGCCGAGAACGAGGCCGTCGCCCCCGCGTGGTGGCAGGCCGAGGTCGTCTCGCACGAGCTGCGCACGCCGGAGATCGCGGTGGTGACGGTCCGCCCGGACCAGCCGTACCCCTTCCGCGCCGGGCAGTACACCAGCGTCGAGACCCCGTGGTGGCCGCGCATCTGGCGGCACTACTCCTTCGCCTCGGCGCCCCGCTCCGACGGGCTGCTCTCGTTCCACGTCAAGGCCGTCCCGGCGGGCTGGGTGTCCAACGCCATGGTCCACCGCGCCCGCCCCGGTGACGTCATCCGCCTCGGTGCACCGGGCGGCTCGATGACCGTCGACCACTCCACCAGGAACGGTCTGCTGTGTGTCGGCGGCGGCACCGGCATCGCACCCATCAAGGCCCTGATCGAGGACGTCGCCGAGCACGGCACCCGGCGCCCGGTCGAGGTGTTCTACGGCGCCCGCAGCGACCACGACCTGTACGACATCGACACGATGATGCGCCTGGAGCAGACGCATCCCTGGCTCTCGGTCCGCCCGGTCGTGGCCTCCGGTCCGGCGCCCAGCGGAACGAACAGCGTCAGTGGCCAACTCCCGGACGCGGTACGCCAGTACGGGCCGTGGCGGGAGTACGACGCCTACCTCTCGGGGCCGCCCGGGCTGATCCGCAGCGGCGTGGACGCGTTGGTGGGGGTCGGCATCCCGACCGCTCGCATACGGCATGACTCCATCGAAGAGCTGGTCTCGGCAGGGGATTGAGGTCTTGGCAGCACAGGGCGACTACGGTCGGACAGGGGACGGGCGGGGCATGCGGCAGGGAGAGCGGCCCGGGAGCGACGGTGAGCACTTGGTGCAGCAGCGGCTCGGTACGACCGAGCGCGCCAATCGCTTCTACGGTGACCAGGTGCTGGATCATCTCAACGAGCGGATGCGGGAGTTCGTGACCCGGCAGGAGATGTTCTTCCTGTCCACGGCCGACCGGCACGGCGATTGCGATGCGAGTTTCCGGGCCGGGCCGGCCGGGTTCGTGCAGGTGCTGGACGAGCGGACACTGGCGTATCCGGAGTACCGCGGCAACGGTGTCATGGCGTCCGTGGGCAACATGTCGGAGAACCCGCGCCTTGGCCTGCTGATGGTCGACTTCACCCGCAACCGCATCGGGCTGCACATCAACGGCCGGGCGCGCGTGGTGATGGACGAGGAGATGCGGGCGAGCCACCCCGGTCTGCCGGTCGACCCGGTGCCCGGGCGGCGTGCCCAGCTGTGGGTGATGGTCGGGATCGAAGAGGCGTACATCCACTGCTCCAAGCACATCCCGCATCTGCAGAAGGTCCCGGCGCAGCAGCGTGGGGCGCGGGCCTGGGGAACGGACGACTACAAGCGCAAGGGCGGCGACTTCTTCGGGGCCGCGGAGGAGGCTCCCGAGCGGGCACCGTTCCGGCGTGCGGAGCGCAAGGACGAGCACCCCTGGGACGAGGGGCACCAGGCTGTCGGTGACGCGGCCGCGTACGGCGGCGCACCCGTCGAAGCGCGCTTTGCCGCACTCGATGAGTCTTCTGCCGATGACTCCTCCGCCGATGCCTCCTTCAGTGCTTCCTTCGACGCTGCCTTGGGTGCTTCCGTCGGCGCACGCGGCGAGGCGGGGCGCACCCAGGGGCCGGACAGTTTCGCCGCGGAGCTGAACGGGGCGTTCCTCGACCGGGTCGAGCGGGTGCTCGCGCGTGCCCAGCCCCGGCGGTCCACGGAGGGTGATCCCGAGTTCCGCGGGTGGTTCGGCTGAGGAAGCGGGCGGGCGGCAGCCGGGCGGCTCCAGAGCCCACCGGTCGTCCGCCGGTCCGTCCGTCGGGTCTGTCCGTCGGTCCGTCTCTCGGCCGGCGGCTCGCCGGTCCCCGCCCCCGTGTCGTCAGCCGAGGTCAGGGGCGTGCATGGCGCGTACGCCCTCGATGTTGCCGTCGAGGTAGTGCCGCAGCGACAGCGGTACGACCTCGACGGAGGCGATCCCGACCCGCGTGAAGGGCACCCGGACGATCTCGTACTCGCCGCAGGGCTCGTCGACCTCGGGGCCGTGCCGGCGGGAGAGGTCCATCGAGTCCAGTCGGCAGACGAAGAAGTGCTGCACCTTCACGCCGTCCACACCGCCCTCGCTGAAGTGCTCGACGGTGTCGACGAAGACCGGCACCACATCCTTGATCTTCGCGCCCAGCTCTTCGTCCACCTCGCGGTGGAGCGCCTCGATGACGGTGGAGTCCTCGGGCTCCACGCCACCGCCCGGGGTGATCCAGTACGGAGCCCGGCCCGGCTTGGTGCGCTTGATCAGAAGCAGATCCTCGCCGTCGAGCAGAATCGCGCGGGCGGTGCGTTTCACGACTGGCCGTACGGTCATAGGGGACAGATGCCGCAGTCACGGCCGGGTGAAACCCACGCCGCCCGAGACGACGCCACACGCCCCCTTCGCGCCGCTTCACGCCCCGATGCGCCGCACGCCCCACAATCCGCCGCGGCCCATCACCGGAGGCTGCCCCTCGCCGGGTGCCGGCTCCGCACCGCCCCGGGACGGCGAGGGAACCGCCTCGCACCTGCGCCCGCGCATCGTGGCCGGCTCTCACCAGTCGGTCGCCGTCCGCAGCAGCCACTCGTGCGCCCGCGCGATATGCGGCAGGCCGAGCGTCCCGGTGCGGACGGCCAGGAAGTAGGTGCGCAGCGGCGGCACCGGTGGGTCGAGGAGGGCGATGATCTCGCCGCTGTCCAGCGCGCCGGTGCACAGGTAGCGGGGCAGTACGCCGATTCCCGCACCCGCGAGGACGCAGGACAGCACCGCCCGGAGATCACTGGCGATGATGGTGGCGGAGGCGGCGGGCCTGGCGTCGAAGACCGCGGACCAGTAGCGGGCGATCAGCGGCAGGCTCTCGTGCACCTCGACGAGCGGTACGTGATCGAGCAGCCGCACACCTCTGGCGCGCAGGACCGCCGGCCCGCCCAGCCGGGCCGCCCAGCGCGGCGAGGCGATCAGCACATGCTCCTCGTCGCACAGCGGGGTGGAGGTCAGCAGGCCGCCGCGTGGCCGGGCGGTGGTGACGGTCAGGTCGTGGTGCCCGGCGGCGAGTCCCGCCAGCAGCTCCTCGGAGGGGCCGAAGGCAGCGCGCAGGGCGAGCCCCTGGGACACCAGCGGCGCCAGCGCGGGCAGTGTGCGCTCTGCGGTGAACTCCGGTGGCCCGGCGAGGTGCAGCGTTCGGGCCACGGACTCCTCGTCCAGGTCGGCCTCGGTGATCTCGGTGAGCGCGTCGAGGTGGGGTGCGACCTTGTGCGCGAGTTCGTCGCCGATCGTGGTCGCGGTGACGCCGCGCGCGTTGCGCAGGAAGAGGGGGCGGCCCAACTGCCGCTCCAGGGAACGTATCTGGCCCGTCACGGCGGGTTGGGAGAGGCCCAGTAACGCCGCGGCGCGGGTGAAGGAGCCGGCCCGGTGCACCGTGACGAACGTGCGCAGCAGAGCCAGATCCATCGGGAACCTCCCGCGCCCCTCGGATGCCTGGTCGCGGCCCCACCATAAATTTGTCGATAGGGCTGCATCGCCAGCGTGATTGGACACTGACGCTGAGTCAACTAGCCTTGTGGAAGCGGTTCGTTGAAGTGTGAACCGCGGCCGGCAGGGTGACGAGGGGGGATACCCTGCCGGCCCATCGCGCGTGCGCAGGACCGTCGGCGGCAGTGGGTCCGGGCGTCCTCCCGGCGGCCCGGACGTTGCCGCGGGCCCGGATGATGCCGCCGGCCCGGCCGAGCAGCGGCCTCAGGCCGGTCGCGCTGCCGAGTCCAGTGCCCGGAGCACGTCGGCCACCAGATCCACCGGTTCCTCCACACCGACCGAGAAGCGGATGAACCCCTCCGCGACGGCGTCGCCGCCCCAGCGGCCGCGCCGTTCGGCGGTGGACCGCACTCCGCCGAAGCTCGTCGCGTCGTCCACCAGCGTCAGCGCGGCCAGGAAGCGTTCGGCATGTGCCTTGTCGGGCAGCGTGAACGACACCACGCAGCCGAAGATCCCGGCACGCATCTGCCGCAGGGCGAGCTGGTGGGAGGGGTCGGACGGCAGTCCGGGGTGGCGCAGGCCGGTGATCTCGGGGCGGTCGGCCAGGGCCTGCGCGAGCGCCAGAGCGCCGGCCGCCTGCTGGCGTACGCGCAACGCGAGGGTGGCCAGCGAACGGTGCGCGAGCCAGCTCTCCATGGGGCCGGGGATCGCGCCGACCGTCTTGCGCCACAGCCGTACGGAGTCGGCCAGCGCGGCGTCGCGCGTGCTGACGTAGCCCAGCAGCACGTCACCGTGGCCGGTCAGGGCCTTGGTGCCGCTGGCGACCGAGAGGTCGGCGCCCAGGTCCAGAGGGCGCTGGCCGAGGGGGGTGGCGAGGGTGTTGTCGACCGCGACGAGGGCGCCCCGGGCGTGCGCGGCGTCGGCCAGCCGCCGGATGTCGCAGACATCGAGGCCCGGGTTGGAGGGCGTCTCGATCCAGAGCAGCCGGGCGCCGTCCAGCACATCGAGCTGCGCGTCATGCGCGGTGGGCGCCGTGCGCACCTCGATGCCGTAGCTCTCCAGGCGGGTGCGGACGGCGGGCAGCAGCTGATAGCCGTCGTTGGGGAGCACCACCGCGTCCCCGGCGCGCAACTGCGAGAAGAGGGCGGCGCTGATCGCCGCCATACCGGAGGCGAAGACGACGCTCCGGGCGGCTTCACCGGGCGATTCGAGGTCGCTGATGGCCTGTTCCAGCAGGGTCCAGGTGGGGTTGGACTCGCGCCCGTAGGTATACGGGCCGACGGCGTCGCCGGGAAGGTGGAAGTGGGCCGCGAAGACCGGCCCGGGGTGGGTCGGCTCGTAGGCCGCGGGCTCGGGAAGTCCCGCTCGTACGACGCGTGTGCCATCGCCCGTCATGCGCTCTCCTGCTTCTGGGAACCGCGGGCGCGCCGGTGCCAGGGCGTCAACGGCATCATCGGCGTCACCGATGGCACGGGGCCGCGGGGTGTTAAGGGTGTTACAGGTTTTACGGGTACTTCGGTGTGAATTCGTGCTTCTGATGGTTATGCGTGGCGTTTTGCCGGAAATCGCCGGGAATTCGCAGAGCCGGGCGGGCTCAGGTCCTTCACAGCCGTTGCAGGTCCGGCCGGCCGTCGGATCCGGTGGCGCACGACTCCGAGGCGTCCGTGACGGCGGTGGCGGCGGTGACCGCGGAGCGGACCGCCTCCAGCAGGCCGTCGCCGGCCTCCTCGACCATCTCCAGGCATTCCTCGAAGCCGGCGAACTCGCCGTAGTACGGATCCGGGACGTCCAGGTCCGTGGCCGTGCCGCCGGCGCCACCTGAGCCGCCGACGCCGTTCGTGGCGCCTGCGGCCCCGTAGGAGCGCAGCAACCGCACCTTGGCGGCGTCCCGCGCGGTCGGGGCCAGGCGACGCAGCGCGCGCAGATGACCGGAGTCGAGCGCGATCACCAGGTCGAGACGGTCGAACCAGGCGGCCTGGAACTGCCTCGCGGTGTGGTCGTGTTCATAGCCGGCCGCCCGCAGCACGGCGACCGTGCGCGGGTCGGCGCCGTCACCCTCGTGCCAGCCGCCGGTGCCCGCGCTGTCGACCTCGACCAGGCCGGCAAGTCCGTCTTCCGCGACGCGGGCGCGGAAGACGGACTCGGCCATCGGCGAACGGCAGATGTTGCCGGTACAGACGAAGCAGACGCGGAAAGGAGCCTGCGGCTGGTCAGTCATTGTCGGGAAGGATCATGTGCATTGCCCAGGAAACGATCGAAATGATCACGCCGCCGAGCACCGCGGTCCAAAAGCCCTGCACATGGAAGGCGAGATCGGCTTTCTCCGCCAGCCAGGAAGTGAGCAGCAGCATCAGTGCGTTCACGACCAGAGTGATCAGGCCGAGCGTGAGGATGAATAGCGGGAACGAGAGCAGCTTCACAATGGGCTTGACCACAAAGTTGACCAGCCCGAAGATCAACGCGACCAGAACCAGCGCCAGTACGGTGCGACCGGTGTTGTCGCCGGTCAGCGTGATGTCCTTGAGCAGCCAGACCGCTACGGCGAGTGCCGCGGCGTTGGCGATCGTCTTGACCAGAAAATTCTTCATGGTGAGATCGTCGCAGACGAGTCTGAATCATCGAGGGGTGCGAACGGCATGAAGGCTTTCAGGCTGGAAGAACTGGAAGCGGAGCGGGCCGCGAACGACGGCGCGTATCTGCAGTTCCTCCGGGAACGCAACATGTCGGTCGGTTTGTACGCGCTGGACGCCGGCACCACGGACCCGCAGCAGCCGCACGCCCAGGACGAGGTGTACCTCGTGGTCAGCGGTCGGGCGGCGATCACGGTCGGGATGGAGACGCAGTCGGTGGCCCGGGGCAGTGTGGTCTACGTGCCGGCCGGGGTGGCCCACAAGTTCCACCACATCAGCGAGGACCTCCGGGTGATGGTGGTCTTCTCTCCGCCCGAGAGCTGAGGGCCGGGCCCCCGACCCGTAGGGGAAGGGTCAGGGACGGGCCGGGGCTGCGAGGCCCCCACAGCGGCGTGCGGCGCCCTAGCATCGACGGTGAAGGGGGAACCGGAGACGCGACGCGGCGGACGCGCGGTACGTGAACGGTGCCATCGACGCGACAGACAGAAGGCAGGGCAGAGCAGTGGCTGGTAAGGGGATATTCGCAGGGCTTCCGTGGTGGGTCACCTGGGTCGTGGTGCCCGTCATCCTGATCGTCGTCTTCGGCGGTCTGATCGCCTCCGCGGTCAGCGTACTGATCAGCCTGCTGTTCAAGGTGCTGATCGCGGCAGCGCTGATCGCCGGAGTCGTCTACCTCGTACGCCGATTCAACGGCTCGTCCTCCTCGTCCTCGTCGAAGGGCGACTGGTAGAGCCCCGATTGAGCGGCAGCCCCGGCCGGAACCGGTAACTCCGGCCGGCCCGGCAGCCCGGCCCGGCACGGCATCGCCCGGCGGTGAAGGCGCCGCCGCGAGCTGCCCGCCCCGCGCCACCCGCCGCGCGTCCTCATCGCACGCGCCCCCGCGTCCCCGCCGAACGCCCCGATCCGCCACCAGGACCGGGGCGTTCCGCGTTTTCCCGGTGCCGTTCGCCGTACACAAGGCGCTCATGAACGGCTCCGTCATGGCATGCATGGTCAACAAGTGCGCCAGGCGAGTTAACTCCCCAGCCATTCGGGCTACGGCTTCGATCGGCCCGGCTAGAGTTCGGGGCGCAGGCGTCTTCCGGACGGAAAGTTCCGGAAAATACCGGAAGCGGCGGCCGACAGGGCGTCGCCGACGGGGCGCTGGGAGACGCGCGCGGCGCGGGAGAGGGTCCCGCGACGGGGCTCCGTGCCCCAAGGGGACAGAACCTGGGGGTTGGCGTTGGCAATTGTGAACGGCGAATCCGCTTCTCACCCCACGCTGATCGGATCGGTGCAGCGCGCACTTCGTCTGCTGGAGGCGGTGAGCGCGCACCCCGACGGAGCACCCGCGAAGCAACTCGCCCGGGAGATCGGCCTCCCCCTCCCGACGACCTATCACCTGCTGCGGACCCTGACCCACGAGGGATATCTGCGCCGCGAGAACGGCGTCTTCGTGTTCGGGGAGGCGGCCGAGGCCATCGGCCAGGTCGGCGCCCGGCGCCGGCAGCGCGTCCATATCGCCGAGGCGCTGGCCATGGCCGGACGGGAATTGGGCGCCGCCGTCTACTTCGCCGTCTACCGCGAGGGTGAAGTGGAAGTAGTGGCGGTGACCGACGAGCCGGATCGGCCGCCGGTCGAGGAGTGGGTGGACTTCCGCACCACCGCGCACGCACATGCGATCGGACAATGCCTGCTCGCGCAGTTGGACGAAAACGCCCGTAAGGAGCATTTGTCCCGATATCCAGTGCAGTCCATAACGCCATTTTCCGTGCGATCAGAGGACGATCTGCTGCACCGTTTGGATACGGTGCGTCGCGGTCAAGCCGCTTTCGAGCATCAGGAATATGCCCTGGGCACCGTCTGTTCGGCGATCCCCATCCAGGTCGGTACCGCGGCCGCCACCCTGGCGGTTTCTCTTCCGGTCTCCGAGCTGCATCGATTGCGTAACGTGACGAGCCGACTACGGAAAATGGCGGAGGCGACACTAACGACACTCGCCTTCTCTATCAGTATCTGAAAACTCACTCCTTGTGATCTGCTTGCACGTGACAGACGATGGCGTCAATAGGGCTTCGGGGGACGATTCCCGGCCATCTCCGATCAAGTGCGGGGCAGTGGTTGATGACCGACACAGTTCAGGCAGAAGTGATCATGAGCTTTCTCGTCTCGGAGGAGCTCGCGTTCCGGATCCCGGTGGAGCTGGATTTCGACAGCGCCGATCCGTACGCCGTCCGGCTCACCTTCGATCTCCCCGGTGATGTGCCCGTGACCTGGGCTTTCAGCCGCGAACTGCTTCTGGACGGGCTGAGCCGGCCGTCCGGTGAGGGCGATGTGCGCATCGAACCGTCCTCCGCGGAGCACCTCAGCGACATCTTCATCAGCCTCCAAGTCGGTGCGGAGAAGGCCCTGTTCCGGGTCAGCGCGCCCCCGCTGGTCGCCTTCCTGGACCGGACGGACCGGTTGGTGCCGCTCGGCAAGGAAGAGGTCTTCGACACGCTGGAGGCCGTACTGGACCGGATCCTCACGGAGGCGCCGGCCGGCTGATGCCCCGAAGGGCCGGCCCAGTCGGTCATGCCCCGCCGACCCGGCCGTGCCGGTCCTCACTGCTTTCGGCGCCTGCCCCGCGACCCGCGCCGTCCGGACCGCCCCCGCGCGGCGCTTCGCTGTGCCCCGAAGCCGTCGGCAGCGCCCGGTGAGGAGGCGCCGGTGTCCGGTGCGGTGCCGGGCGCCGCCGTGCTCTGCCCCTTGCGGTCCGCGGAGACGACCATCGCCGCGAGCAGCGTCGTCAGCGGCACCGAGGCGACGAGCCCGATGCTGCCCACCAGCGTGCGCACGATCTCCTCCGCGACCACCTCGCTCGTGGCGACGGTCCCCACATCGCTCTGTGCGATCGAGAACAGCAAAAACAGCGGCAGTGCGGCGCCCGCGTAGGCCAGCACCAGCGTGTTGACGACGGACGCGATGTGATCCCGTCCGATGCGCATCGCCGCGCTGTAGAGCGTGCGCCAACTCGCCGACGGATTGGCCTCCTTCAGCTCCCAGACCGCGGCGGTCTGGGTCACCGTCACATCGTCGAGCACACCCAGCGAGCCGATGATGATCCCCGCCAGCAGCAGGCCCCGGATCTCGATGTCCGGGTACAGGCCGTGCACCAGCCCGGTGGTGTCGTCGGTGTTACCGGTCAGCAGCGCCCAGCCGACGAACACCGACCCGAGCAGGCCGATCAGCAGCAGTGAGGCGAGCGTCCCGAGTACGGCGACCGACGTTCTGGCGGTCAGCCCGTGGCACAGATAGAGCGCGATCAGCATGATCGCGCTGCCCCCGACCACCGCCACGACCAGCGGATTGGAGCCCTGCAGGATGGCCGGGAGGATGAACAGCGTCAGCACGCCGAAGCTCGCCAGCAGCGCCACCAGCGCGAGAACCCCGCGCAGTCGTCCTACGGCCACGACCGCGAACGCGAAGATCGCGGCGAGCACCCACATCGGGAAGCTCCGGTCGACGTCGCTGACCGAGTACTGCAGATCCTTGGGCGCCTTGGGGGAGTACGCGACCACCACGTCCTGCCCGGTCGTGTAGTGCCGCGAGGCGTCCGGGGTCACCACCGTCTGGAACGTCCGCCCGGCGTTCTCGCCCGTGGTGACCTTGATCGTCACCTGCTCGCAGTCCTTGCCGGTCGTCGACCCCCCGCTCGGTGGCTGCCCCGGCGGCGGCGTGGGCTGCGGCTGCTGCTCGGCATGGACGTCGGCGCAGTTGACCTTGTCCACCTGGAGCACCGTCGCCTGCTCGGTGGGCTGGTCGAAGCCCACACCGGACGGTTTGTGAGAGGGCGCGCCGCCGGGCCAGAGCACGGCCAGACCGACGACCACCGCGACGGCGAACGGGATCAGCACGGCCGCGATGACCTTGCGCAGATGACGGGACACCGGCGCGGCAGGCGCGTGGCCGTGCGCGTGGGAATGCGTATGGGGCTCCTGGCTGCTCACCGCCCGATCATCGCAAGAACCCAGGGGCCCCCTGGCCACCGCGCCGCATCGGCAGCTACCGTGGTGGCACTTTGCAATCGCGGGAGCTCGGAGCACCGGGCTGAGAGGGCGCTGACCTCCGCGGGACGTCCGGCAGACGCCGGAACGCAACCCACGGGAAATCGCTGCGTCGACCGCCGAACCTGTTACCGGGTAATGCCGGCGTAGGGAGTTGGGTCAATATGACTCTGCAGGATGCACGCACGCCCGAAAACGGTGCCGGCGACGGCGTCGAGCCGACGATCGGCTGGCACAAGGGCTATGTCTCCGGTTCGCGGCCCGACCTTCGGGTCCCGGTCCGGAAGGTGCACCTCACCAACGGCAAGGACGTGACGCTCTACGACACGTCAGGTCCGTACACCGATCCCCAGATCGAGACCGACGTCCGCCGCGGTCTCGCGCCGCTGCGGGAGAACTGGATCGTCTCGCGGGGCGACACCGAGGAGTACGCGGGCCGGCCGCTGCGGCCGGAGGACGACGGCCTCAAGCACACCTCGCCGCGCGGCGGCCTCAAGAACCTCGATGCGGTCTTCCCGGGCCGCCCCCGTCTGCCGCGCCGCGGCCGGGACGGCGCCGCCGTCACCCAGCTCGCGTACGCGCAGCGCGGGGAGGTCACCGCGGAGATGGAGTACGTCGCCATCCGCGAGAACGTCACGCCCGAGTTCGTGCGCGACGAGATCGCGGCGGGACGCGCGGTGCTGCCGGCCAACATCAACCACCCGGAGATCGAGCCGATGATCATCGGCAAGAACTTCCTGGTGAAGGTGAACGCCAACATCGGCAACTCCGCGGTCACCTCCTCGATCGAGGAGGAGGTGGACAAGATGACCTGGGCGACCCAGTGGGGCGCCGACACGGTCATGGACCTCTCCACCGGCCGCAACATCCACACCACGCGCGAGTGGGTGCTGCGCAACTCCCCCGTCCCCATCGGCACCGTCCCCCTCTACCAGGCACTGGAGAAGGTCGACGGCAAGGCCGAGGAGCTGACCTGGGAGATCTACAAGGACACCGTCATCGAGCAGGCCGAACAGGGCGTCGACTACATGACGGTGCACGCCGGCGTGCTGCTCCGTTACGTGCCCCTCACGGCCCGCCGCAAGACCGGCATCGTCTCGCGGGGCGGCTCGATCATGGCCGCCTGGTGCCTGGCGCACCACCAGGAGTCCTTCCTCTACACGCACTTCGAGGAACTCTGCGACATCCTCGCCTCCTACGACGTCACCTACTCACTCGGTGACGGCCTGCGCCCCGGCTCCATCGCGGACGCCAACGACGAGGCGCAGTTCGCCGAGCTGCGCACTCTCGGGGAGCTGAACACCATCGCCAAGCGGCACGGTGTCCAGACGATGATCGAGGGCCCGGGACACGTCCCGATGCACAAGATCAAGGAGAACATCGACCTCCAGCAGGAGATCTGCGAAGAGGCGCCGTTCTACACCCTCGGCCCGCTGACCACCGACATCGCGCCCGCCTACGACCACATCACCTCCGGTATCGGTGCCGCGATGATCGCCTGGTGGGGCACCGCGATGCTCTGCTACGTCACGCCCAAGGAGCACCTGGGCCTGCCGGACCGCGACGACGTCAAGACCGGCGTCATCACCTACAAGATCGCGGCCCATGCGGCGGACCTCGCCAAGGGCCACCCAGGCGCCCAGGAATGGGACGACGCGCTCTCCGACGCCCGCTTCGAGTTCCGCTGGGAGGACCAGTTCAACCTGGCCCTCGACCCGGACACCGCCCGGTCCTTCCACGACCAGACGCTGCCCGCGGAACCGGCGAAGACGGCCCACTTCTGCTCGATGTGCGGCCCGAAGTTCTGCTCCATGAAGATCTCCCAGGACATCCGCCGCGAACACGGCGGCGACCTGGCGATCGACCCCGAGGCCGGCATGGCAGAGAAGTCCAAGGAATTCGCAGCAGCAGGCAATCGCGTCTACCTGCCCCTCGCCGACTGACCCCTGCTGCGACCCGACCCGAACCAACCGAGCGCCGTCGCCGGAAGCTTCCCCATCCGGCGACGGCGCTTCGGCGTCGCTGGCCAGGGCGCATCGTTAAGGGTGTTGAGGTGCGGCGCCCCGAAAGAGAAATCAAGGCGCCGCATTCTGCGTATCAGTTGGGATCATTGAGCTGATTTCTTAACGCCCGCTGCGTACGGAAATGAGCGCGCCTGCCATCATATGCGCCCTCAGGCGCTCACCGTGAAAGGCATCCCGAGGCCGTCGCGAACTCTGGGCGGAGGATGCCGTCGTGTTCGCGCCGGATCAGGAGCGGGAATTCGGTCGGTGCCGAGGGGATCTCCGTGGGCATTGGCGGAATCCACGCGGGTGTGAATGGCGGGCCGTTGGGGTTGCCGTCCCGGGGAGGGCCCCTGGGCAGAGGAAGAGCGGACCCGGCGAACGGGCGCCGGCCGTGCGCGGTTGTTATTCCGGGCTGTGGTCCGGGCCGCCGTATTCGGGGCTGGTGAAGTCGGGGCTGGAGTAGCGGGGGCGCGAGGCGGAGCCGCTGTCGGGGCTGGTGAAGTCGGGGCGGGAGTAGCCCAGGGTGGGGATGCGGCTCTTGGGCTCGGAGTGCGGCCGGGGGACGTAACGCGAAGGGTCGGGATCCGGGCCCCGTGCGGTGTCGCTGCGCGCCTCGCGGAGGAACGGCAGCAGGCCGCGCTCCAGGAGGGCGTGCCGCCACTCGTCGTGTGCGCGGTGGAGTTCCTCGTCCGCCGCGTCCTCTCTCACGTCGGGTGCGGACGACGAGCCGTTGCGCAGCGCCGTGACGACGAGGCCGCCCATGGCGATCAGGGCGCCCGTCGCGGTGAGCGCGGCGAAGATCCAGCCGACGCTGATCAGCGGGCGCGCCGCGGCCTGGTCCGGGCCGAAGGCGCGCAGGACGTAGCCGATGAGGAGGAAGAGGATGGCGGCGATGCCGGCGAGGACCGGTGCGAGGACGGCGATCATGGCGGCCAGCCCCGCGCCTGCCGTCCCCGGGGCCTCGATCGCGGCCGTGGCCGGAACGTGCTCCTGCCCGGCTGCCGCGTCCTCCTGGCCGTCCGCCGCTTCGGCCGACACCGCGGACGGTGCCGCCCGCAGTGCGGTGCGGAGTTCCACATAGCGTTGGTATTCAGCCGTCGCGCAGGCGGCGATGGCGCTGGTGGCGCCGAGGGCCATCGTGCGCAGCTGTTCGGTGTCGAGGTCGTTGCCCGCGTCGGAAGCGAGGTGGTCCGGGCGGTATTCGGCGGTACGCAGCGCGTCATCAAGGATCCGCGCGAATTCCTCGCGGTCCTCATTCAGCAGGTGCGGAGCGCTGTTCATGTGCATCCCCCGATGCTCCGTAGGGCCGTACGGGCCGGCGTGGCCGGGCGGTGGGCGGAAACGGAGGAGAGCCTGCTACGGATAGACCGATGGTAGAGCGTTTTTGGCACGGGGTTACAGGGTGTTTCCGGAAATTGAGCCAGTCCATTACCGGATCGGCCCCGGCCCGCCGGGCCGCCGTACGTCCCCGGCCCGGCGCAGACCTGCGCGGATAACGCTCAGTCGGCCAGCGGAAGTTGAACGACCAGCAGTTTTCCGGCCATCGTGACGCCACCGTCCATGGCGATGGCGAGGCCGTCGGCGTAGACATGCGGGCCGTCGACGGCGACACCGTCGCTCTCGCCGTCCTCCCCGCCGACCTCACCCAGCAGATACGGGATGGGGCTGTGGCCGTGGACGACGCGCGTGCCGCCGTAGGCGTCCAGCAGTTCGCGCACCGCCTGCGAGCCGGTCTCGTCGCGGAAGGCGAAGCGCTTGGTGAACTTGCGGAACAGATCCCACACTTCGTCCGCGTCGCTGCGGGTGAGCACGTCGTGGACGGTGTCGTTGACGGCCTCGATGGAGTCGCCGTATTCGAGGTAGGCGGTGGTGTCGGAGTGCACGAGCAGATGCCCGTCCTCCTCCATCACGGCGTCCAGGCGGGCCATCCACTGGAGGTGGTGGTCCTCCAGGCGGTCCATGTCGGACTTCTGGCCGCCGTTGAGCAGCCAGGCGGCCTGGAAGGAGGCCGTGCCGGCGCCGGACTGGACGGGGGTGTCGCCGAACCGCTTGGCGCCCAGCAGCAGAAGTTCGTGGTTGCCCATCAGGGCCTTGCAGTAGCCACCGGCCGCCGCGGCCTCCGCGGAGAGCTGCATGACGAGGTCGATGACGCCGATACCGTCCGGGCCGCGGTCGGTGAAGTCACCGAGGAACCACAGCCGGGCATTGCCGGCCGCCCAGCTGCCGTCGGCGTCGACCAGCCCCTCGGAGGCGAGTGCCTCGCGCAGCTCGTCGTAGTAGCCGTGCACATCGCCGACGACGTACAGCGGGCCCAGGCCCTCGGTCGCGTCCGGGTCGAGCGTGGCCTCGGGGAGGTGGCTCGCGGCCGGCTGGTCGATGAGGGTGTCCGTACGGCCGGATCCGATGACCGGGAGGTCACGGGCCGTCGGGGTGTACTCCTCGGGCAGGTCCACCGGCTGCGCGGCGGGCGGCACGACGGGGGGTGCGGCAGGGGGCGCGGCAGGAGGGCCCGCGGGCTGCTGGAGCGGGTGGTCGGCAGACGGCACCGGAGGCGGCCCGGCCGGCGCACCGGAGGGCGGCAAGGGTGGCGGAGGAGACGCCGGTGTCTGTCCCGCCATGGTCCACACCATGGGTCCCTGACTGGCCCCCTGAGTCATCGACCCCTCCACCATCGCGCCGCCGTGCACCTCTCGGACCTTTGCCTGGTCGACGGCGGTCCGCGGTGTCGTGCGCCCATCATAGGAATGCCGCTCGCGGGTTGTGACGCACCCGGGGGTGGTCAATCGGCCGGAGCTCGGCATTCCCGGATGATTTGTCCCGGGATCGCCATATTTTTTCCTGAGTGAAGGGGGCGCCCGGTCGTCACCGGTGCGCCCACTCCGTCGCTCGCCGGAGCACACTCAGTCGCCGGCCGGGCCCCGCGGGGGGATCACGGTCGTCCGAGGGGACCGTCGCTGGGACGAGGTACGGACGATCAGATCGGTCGGTATCACCTGTTCGACCGGCCGGCCGTTGTCGAGTCCTTCGATGGCGTCGATGAGGATCTGGACGACGGCGGTGCCGATGCGGCGCGGCTTGAGGGAGAGCGTGGTCATGGGCGGTTCTGTGGTGGCGTAGACCGTCGACTCGCTGCAGCAGACCAGCAGCAGGTCGTCGGGAACGCGCAGGCCGTAGCGCCGCGCGGCCGCGAGCAGGTCGGTGCCGTTGGGGTCGAAGAGTCCGTAGACGGCGTCCGGCCGGTCCGGGCGGGCCAGCAGCCGGTCCGCGGCGACCGCGCCCGCGCGCGGGTCGTGCGCCGGGTAGGACTCGTAGACCGGTTCCTGGCCGACCCGCTCGCACCATCGCAGGTAGGCGGTGGTCGACAGCCGGGTGTAGGTGTCGGTGGTGGTGCCCGTGAGCAGGCCGATCCGGCGTGCGCCGGCGTCGGCGAGGTGGTCGAGCAGGCCGAGGACGGCCGCTTCGTGGTCGTTGTCCACCCAGCCGGTGACGGGGAGGCTGCCGCCGGGGCGCCCGTCGGAGACGACGGGGATGCCGTGCCGGACGAGTTCGGTGACGACCGGGTCGCCGTCGGCGGGGTCGATGACGACCGTGCCGTCCAGGGCGACGTTGGACCACACATCGTGGCGGGAGGTCGCGGGGAGGATGACCAGTGCGTAGCCACGGGCCAGCGCGGCGGAGGTGGCGGCTCTGGCCATCTCCGCGAAATAGGCGAATTCGGTGAAGGTGAAAGGTTCATCCCCGTACGTGGTCACGGTCAGGCCGATGAGGCCGGACTTGCCGGTACGGAGGGTTCGGGCGGCGGCGGAGGGGCGGTAGCCCAGCCGTTCGGCCACCTCGCGGACGTGGCTACGGGTGGCATCCGGAAGCCGGCCCTTGCCGTTGAGCGCGTCGGAGACAGTCGTGATCGATACACCGGCTGCGGCGGCCACGTCCCGGATGCCCGCGCGTCCCAGCCGGCGACCGGTCGACCGGCTCACCTGGTGCTTCCCTGCTGCTGTCATGGCGAGCCGATAGTAGGGCTCGGCACGGCAAGTCGAGGGGCCCTTCCCGGGCCTACTCAAAGGCACGTTTCTGCAAGGTGATCTCCCGTCAATTACCTTTGAAGCGCAGGTAGTTACCTG
The DNA here is from genome assembly GCF_045782725.1 of Streptomyces sp. Pv4-95. Lineage (NCBI taxonomy): Bacteria > Bacillati > Actinomycetota > Actinomycetes > Kitasatosporales > Streptomycetaceae > Streptomyces > Streptomyces sp. Pv4-95. The sequence goes on along the minus strand of NZ_CP127172.1, from coordinate 4,093,019 downwards.
GTGCGAAGATCGTTTAAGGTGCGATCTGGCGACTTTGCCTGTCGATCTCCCCAGATCTCGAAGAGGTCTCAAGTCACCTTCACGGGGGACGCGCGCCACGGCGCGAGCCACCGGCGCGCGACAGAGGGCGAAGCGCTCCCCAGCCGTGTGCGCAGGCCGCTACGGCCGGGTTGTGAGCCTTGTCGCGGCCCGGTTGCCGGGCCGGGGGCTGCCGCCGGACGGGGCAATCCTCATAAGGTGTGCAGTATTGGAGTCGAGAGGGACGGTCGAGGAGGACCTGCGGTGAGCGAGAAGACCCCCAAGCTGCGTGCTGCGCTGGACGGCATCCCGACCTACAAGCCGGGCCGGCCGGCGGCGGCCGACGGTCCCGTCGCCTACAAGCTGTCCTCCAACGAGAACCCCTATCCGCCGCTGCCCGGTGTCCTGGAGAGCGCGGTGGCGGCCGCCGGCTCCTTCAACCGCTACCCCGACATGGCCTGCACGGCACTGATGGCCGAGCTGTCCGAGCACTTCTCGGTGCCGGTGGAGCATCTGGCGACGGGCACCGGATCGGTGGGCGTGGCCCAGCAGCTGGTGCAGTCGACGGCCGGGCCCGGCGATGAAGTGATCTACGCCTGGCGGTCGTTCGAGGCGTACCCGATCATCACCCAGGTCTCCGGGGCCACGCCCGTCCAGGTGCCGCTGACCTCGGGCGAGGTGCACGACCTGGAGGCGATGCTCGCCGCGGTCACCGACCGCACCCGGCTGATCTTCGTCTGCAATCCCAACAACCCCACGGGTACCGCGGTGCGCCGCGCCGAGCTGGAGTCCTTCCTCGACCGGGTGCCGAGCGATGTCCTCGTGGTGCTCGACGAGGCCTACCGCGAGTTCCTTCGCGACCCCGAGGTGCCGGACGGCATCGAGCTCTACCGCGACCGCCCCAACGTGTGCGTGCTGCGCACCTTCTCCAAGGCGTACGGCCTGGCGGGGCTGCGGATCGGCTTCGCGGTGGCGCACGAGCCGGTGGCCGCGGCCCTCCGCAAGACGGCCGTGCCGTTCGGTGTGAGCCAGCTGGCGCAGGAGGCGGCGGTGGCCTCGCTGCGCAGCGAGGCGGCGCTGATGGAGCGGGTGGACGCACTGGTCGCCGAGCGGTCCCGGGTCGCCGATGCCCTGGAGGGGCAGGGCTGGACGGTTCCGGCGTCCCAGGCGAACTTCGTGTGGCTGCGGCTCGGCGACCGTACGACCGACTTCGCGGCGGCGTGCGAGCGGGCCGGGGTCGTCGTGCGGCCGTTCGCCGGTGAAGGGGTGCGGGTGACGATCGGCGAGGGCGCTGCGATGGACATGTTCCTGCAGGCCGCGGAGGAGTTCCGCAAGATGCTCTGAGCGCCCCGGCGCACTCCTGAGGCCGCCGGTCAGCAGTCGCTGACCTGCGGCCTCAGGCTTTTTCCACCCGGATGGGGTCGCCGCTGCGGACGGTGGCGAGCAGGCGGGGGTCACCGTCGATGCGGCCCAGGACGTTGCAGGGGGAGGCGAGGCGGGACTCGTCGCCCAGGGAAATCGGGGTGGGGCCGTAGGGCAGGGCGAGCGCGTTGCCCTCGGTCCAGAAGGCGACCGTGCCGGGCTCGACGACCTGGCGGGCGCCGGCCTCCAGCGCGGGGCTCAGCCCGGTTTCGAAGTAGACCTCCTCGCCCCAGGTGTGGGCGGTGCCCTGGAGCGGCAGGGCGGCGGCGAGAGCCGTGCTGGTCGGGGTGTCGTCGAGGGTGGCGGTCAGCTGGCCCGCGGGCCACGAAAAGCGAATCTCCATGGCGCCGAATTCAACAATATGTTGAAGCTCGGGGGAAGGGGGTGCGCACCATGGATTCCTACGTGACCGCAGTCACGTACCCCCCCTGTGCAAGGTTTCGGGGGTGTGGGAGATAATTGCTTGTGAATGTGAACGCGTTCACAAGCTCGCTGGTTTTGTGCTGCTTCGTCCTGCGCAAACCGGGGCAAAGTGCCGTAGTGCAACGGCGACGTAAGGAGAGAACGACGTGGAACTGGCGTTGGCGCCAGAGACTCTGGCGCGATGGCAATTCGGCATCACGACCGTCTACCACTTCCTGTTCGTCCCCCTGACGATCTCCCTCGCCGCTCTGGTGGCCGGACTCGAGACCGCATGGGTGCGAACGGGCAAGCAGAAGTACCTCAAGGCCACCAAGTTCTGGGGCAAGCTGTTCCTGATCAACATCGCGATGGGTGTCGTCACGGGCATCGTCCAGGAGTTCCAGTTCGGCATGAACTGGTCCGACTACTCGCGGTTCGTCGGGGACGTCTTCGGTGCCCCGCTCGCCTTCGAGGCCCTCATCGCGTTCTTCTTCGAGTCCACCTTCATCGGACTGTGGATCTTCGGCTGGGACAAGCTGCCCAAGAAGATTCACTGCTTCTGCATGTGGATGGTCTCGATCGGCACCATCCTGTCCGCCTACTTCATCCTCGCGGCGAACTCCTGGATGCAGCACCCGGTCGGCTACAAGTACAACGCCGCCAACGGCCGCGCCGAGCTCACCGACTTCTGGAAGGTGCTGACCCAGGACACCACCCTCGTCGTCGTCTTCCACACGCTGACCGCGGCCTTCCTCACCGGCGCCGCGTTCATGGTGGGCATCTCCGCGTTCCACCTGATGCGCAAGAAGCACGTCAAGGTGATGCGGACGTCGCTGCGGCTGGGCCTGATCACCCTCGTGATCGCCGGCGTGCTCACCGCGATCAGCGGTGACTCCCTCGGAAAGGTCATGTTCAAGCAGCAGCCGATGAAGATGGCCGCCGCCGAGGCGCTCTGGGAGACGGAGAAGCCGGCGCCGTTCTCGGTCTTCGCCTACGGCGATGTCGACAAGGGACACAACAAGGTCGCCATCGAGGTCCCCGGCGTGCTCTCCTTCCTCGCCCACAACGACTTCTCCTCGCCGGTCCCCGGCATCAACGACGTCAACAGGGCCGAACAGCAGAAGTTCGGGCCCGGCGACTACCGGCCCAACATCCCGGTCGCGTACTGGGGCTTCCGCTGGATGATCGGCTTCGGCATGTCGTCCTTCGCCATCGGGCTGGCCGGGCTCTGGCTCACCCGCAAGAAGTTCTGGCTCGCGCCGGGACTGCGTACGGGGGACGAGGAGCCACCGCGCCTCGCGCTCACCAAGAACAGGGAACTCGGCCCCCGCCTCACCAAGTGGTACTGGTCGCTCGCCTTCGTCACGCTCGGCTTCCCGCTCCTGGCCAACTCCTGGGGATGGATCTTCACCGAGATGGGACGGCAGCCCTGGGTCGTCTACGGCGTGCTGCGCACCTCCGACGCGGTCTCGCCCGGGGTCTCGCAGGGTGAGGTGCTCACCTCGATGATCGTCTTCACGTCGCTCTACGCGATTCTCGCGGTGGTCGAGGTGAAGCTGCTGGTGAAGTACATCAAGGCCGGACCCCCGGAACTCTCCGACTCCGACCTCAACCCGCCCACCAAGATCGGCGGCGACACCACGGACGCCGACCGGCCGATGGCCTTCTCGTACTAGGAGGCGACCGTGCAACTTCACGACGTCTGGTTCGTTCTCATCGCCGTCCTCTGGACCGGGTACTTCTTCCTTGAAGGCTTCGACTTCGGAATCGGCGTCCTCACCAAGCTGCTCGCCCGGGACCGCCGGGAGAAGCGCGTACTGATCAACACCATCGGCCCGGTCTGGGACGGCAACGAGGTCTGGCTGCTCAGCGCGGGCGGTGCGACCTTCGCGGCGTTCCCCGAGTGGTACGCCACCCTGTTCTCCGGTTTCTATCTGCCGCTGCTGCTCATCCTCGTCTGCCTGATCGTGCGCGGGGTCGCCTTCGAATACCGCGCCAAGCGGACCGAGGAGCGCTGGCAGCGGAACTGGGAGCAGGCGATCTTCTGGACCTCGCTGGGTCCCGCGGTGCTGTGGGGTGTCGCCTTCGGCAACATCGTGCGCGGCGTGAAGATCGACGCCCACAAGGAGTACGTGGGCACCCTGTTCGATCTGCTGAACCCGTACGCGATCCTCGGCGGCCTGGTGACGCTGACCTTGTTCACCTTCCATGGCGCGGTCTTCGCCTCGCTGAAGACGGTGGGCGACATCCGGGAGCGGGCGCGCAGGATGGCGGCCGCCCTCGGGGTGGTCACCGCCGTGCTCGCGGTCGGATTCCTGTCGTGGACGCAGGTGGACAAGGGGGACGGCAGCAGCCTGATCGCGATGATCGTCGCGGTGGTCGCGCTGGTGGCGGCGCTCGGGGCCAATCAGCTCGGGCGTGAGGGGTGGGCCTTCGCGTTCTCCGGGATCACCATCGTGGCCGCGGTCGCGATGCTGTTCCTGACGCTCTTCCCGAACGTCATGCCGTCCTCGCTGAACGAGAGTTGGAACCTCACGGTCACCAACGCCTCCTCCAGCCCCTACACCCTGAAGATCATGACGTGGTGCGCAGGCATCGCCACCCCGATCGTCCTGCTTTACCAGGGGTGGACGTACTGGGTCTTCCGCAAGCGGATCGGGACCCAGCACATCGCCGACGCCCACTAGCTGAACGACTCCCGCAGCGGTGCCCGCCCCTCGGGGCGGGCACGGCAGGATGGAAGGTTTCACGTGAAACCGGTCGACCCCAGGCTCCTTCGATACGCCCGCGCCACCCGCGTCTTCCTTGTCGCGGTGGTGGTGCTCGGGCTTGCCGGAGCGGGCCTGGTGGTCGGCCAAGCCATGCTGATCGCCGAGATCGTGGTGGGTGCCTTCCGGCACGATCTCGCTCTCGGCGACCTGACGGCACCGCTCGGGTTGCTCGCCGCGGTCTCCGTCGGCCGGGGGCTGGTCTCCTGGCTCACCGAACTCGCCGCGCACCGAGCCGGCGCGGCGGTCAAGTCCGAGCTGCGGACCCGGCTGATCGAGCGGGTGGCGCGGCTCGGGCCGGGCGCGACCCTCCGCCGCCCGCAGAGCGGTCCGGACGGCGCCGACGCGGAGAAGGGCCCTGGGGCCAGGGCCGACGGCGGGGCCGACAGCGCAACGGAGCTGAACACCGGCGAACTCACCACCCTCGCCACGCGCGGCATCGACGCCCTGGACGACTACTTCGCCCGCTACCTCCCGCAGCTCGGCCTGGCGGTCGTGGTCCCGATCGCGGTACTGGCCAGGATCGTCGCCGGCGACTGGATCTCCGCGCTCACGATCGTCCTCACCCTCCCGCTGATCCCGCTCTTCATGGTTCTGATCGGCTGGGCCACCCAGACGCAGATGGACCGTCAGTGGCGGCTGCTCTCCCGTCTTTCCGGTCATTTCCTCGATGTCGTCGAGGGGCTGCCGACGCTCAAGGTCTTCGGGCGCGCCAAGGCACAGGCCGCCTCCATTCGGGCCATCACCGGCGAATACCGCCAGGCCACACTCCGTACGCTGCGCATCGCCTTTCTCTCCTCCTTCGCCCTCGAACTCCTCGCGACCATTTCCGTCGCCCTGGTCGCGGTCGGAATCGGGATGCGTCTGGTGCACGGTCAACTCGACCTCTACACCGGCCTGATGGTGCTGGTCCTCGCGCCCGAGGCGTATCTGCCGCTACGGCAGGTGGGCGCGCAGTACCACGCCGCGGCCGAGGGGCTCTCGGCCGCGGAGGAGATCTTCGCGGTGCTGGAGACGCCGCTGCCGACACCCGGTACCGCGCCGGCGCCCGCGGGCACGGCCCTTGCCGTCGAGGGGCTGGTCGTCCGGCACCCCGGGCGCAGGGGCGCCTCGCTGCCGGCCACCTCGTTCGAGGTCGGGGCGGGGGAGACCGTCGCCCTGGTCGGGCCTTCCGGCGCAGGCAAGTCCACGCTGCTGAGCGTGTTGCTGGGCTTCACCGCGCCGTCCGAGGGCCGGGCCCTCGTCGACGGCCGGGACATCGCCTCCCTCGCTCCCGAGAGCTGGCGGCAGCGGATCGCCTGGGTGCCGCAGCACCCGCACCTCTTCGCGGGCACCATCGCCGAGAACGTGCGGCTGGCCCGCCCGGACGCCGACGATGCCGCGGTGCGGGCCGCTCTGGCGGACGCCGGGGCCCTGGACTTCGTCGACGCCCTGCCCGACGGCCCGGCGACCCGCCTCGGTGAGGCCGGCGCCGGCCTTTCCGCAGGCCAGCGTCAACGCCTCGCTCTCGCCCGCGCGTTCCTCGCCGACCGCCCGGTCCTGCTGCTCGACGAGCCGACCGCGAACCTGGACGGCGAGACCGAGGAGGCTGTCGTGGCGGCCGTCCGGCGGCTCGCGGCGGGCCGTACGGTCCTGCTGGTCGTGCACCGGCCGGCGCTGCTGGCGGTGGCCGACCGCACGGTGCGGCTGCCCGACCCGGCGGATACGGCGGAGGCCGCCGACGAGGACGGCACGGCAGCCGGCGAGGGCGTGGTGCCTGCCGCCGACACCAAGTCCGACATCACCGCCGACCGCAGTGTCGGGCCGGTACCGCAGCCCCGCCCGGAAGCCGTTACGGCGGCGGGCACCGACACCGCCTCCCCCGCGGTCGTCACCGAAGGACCGGACGATGCCGAGGTCCCGGACCGCGGTTCGGCGTTGAACCGGCTGCGGCGTACCGCTCGTGCCCGCCGTGCGCGGTTCGCGCTCGCGCTGCTGCTCGGCAGTCTCGCGCTGGGCAGCGCGGTGGGCCTGATGGCGACCTCCGGCTGGCTGATCTCAAGGGCGGCCCAGCATCCGCCGGTGCTCTATCTGGCGGTGGCGGTGACCGCGACCAGGGCGTTCGGAATCGGGCGTGCCGTCTTCCGCTACGCCGAGCGGCTCGTCGCCCACGACGCGGTCTTCCGGATGCTCGCCGACGTACGGGTCGCGGTCTTCCGCCGGCTGGAGCGGCTCGCGCCGGCCGGGCTCAAGGAGCGCAGCCGCGGCGATCTGCTGTCGCGGCTGGTGGCCGATGTGGACGCGGTGCAGGACTACTTCCTGCGCTGGCTGCTGCCGGTGGGAGCGGCGGTGCTGGTCGGTGCGGGCGCGGTCGGTTTCACCGCGTGGCTGCTGCCGGAGGCCGGCGCGATTCTCGCCGCCGGGCTGCTGCTCGCGGGCGCGGGCGTGCCGGTGCTGTCGGGTGCGCTGGCGCGCCGGGCGGAGCGGCAACTGGCACCGTCCCGTGGCGTGCTGTCCTCTCGCGTGGTCGAACTGCTCACCGGAACGGCTGAGTTGACGGTCGCCGGTGCCGTCGTGGGCCGGTTCGGAGCGGTGCGGCGCGCGGACCGTGATCTGACGCGGATCGCCTCCCGTTCGGCCGGAGTTGCCGGTATCGGCGCCGGTCTTTCGGCGCTGCTGTGCGGGCTGACCGTCGCGGCGGCCGCGGTGGTGGGCGTCCAGGCGGTGCACACGGGACGGCTCGACGGGGTCGCGCTCGCCGTGGTGGTCCTCACCCCGCTCGCCGCGTTCGAGGCGGTGACGGGGCTGCCGCTCGCGGTGCAGTACCGCCAGCGCACCCGGCGGGCCGCCGAGCGGGTCTTCGAGGTGCTGGACGCGCCGGAGCCGGTGCGGGAGCCGGACGCCCCGGTGGCCGCTCCGGGCTCCCCGTTCCCGTTGGCCGTGTCGGATCTGACCGCGCGCCACCCCGGCCAGGTCGAGCCCGCGCTGGACGGCGTCGGGTTCACCCTGGCGGCCGGGCGGCGGGTCGCCGTGGTCGGTCCCTCCGGATCCGGCAAGACCACCCTCGCGCAGGTGCTGCTGCGCTTCCTCGACCGGGAGGCGGGGACGTACACGCTGGGCGGTACGGACGCCCAGGCCATGGCCGGGGACGAGGTTCGTCGCCTGGTGGGGCTGTGCGCCCAGGACGCGCACCTCTTCGACAGCTCGCTGCGGGAGAACCTCAGGCTCGCCCGCCGTCGCCCGGCGCCCGCGCCGGACGGCCGGGCTCCCGTCACCGCCGAGGACCCGGATGCCGCCGGGGCCGCGGACTCGGCGGGCGACGCGGACCAGGATCTGTGGGACGCGCTCGGCCGGGCGCGGCTCGCCGGCTGGGTGCGTGGCCTGCCCGACGGTCTGGACACGATGGTCGGGGAGCACGGCGCCCGGCTTTCCGGCGGGCAGCGGCAGCGTCTCGCCCTGGCCCGCGCGCTGCTCGCGGACTTCCCGGTCCTCGTCCTGGACGAGCCTGCCGAGCACCTCGACCTGGCCACCGCCGACGCGTTGACCACCGATCTGCTGGCCGCGACCGAGGGCCGTACGACGGTGCTGATCACCCACCGGCTCACCGGTCTCGACGCCGTGGACGAGGTGTTGGTGCTCGATCGCGGCCGGATCGTGCAGAGCGGCGGCTACGCGGAGCTGGCCGTCGCCGACGGCCCCTTCCGGCGGATGCTGGAGCGTGAGCGGGCGGTGGACGCGGCCCACGGCGTTCCCGGGGCGCCGGCCCGTCCCGAGCCGTCCACGGCAGACCCGGTGCCGGCGCTCCCCGCATAACTGGACTTTCGCCAGAAATGGGCCCTTATTAGGCTCAGGGCATGGCAGCCACGGAAGAACCCTCGGATCCGGCGGGCAACGGCGGCGGCACGGGTGCGGACCCGATGGAGGCCGCCACCGAGGCCACCCGCAGTCTGCGGGGACTGTCCCCGGAGCTGACCTCCCGGTTGCCGCAGCTGCTGGAGGCGATGCGTACCGTCGGCGCGGGGTTCGACCTGCACGTCACGCTCGACCGGATCGCGCAGACGGCGGCGGAACTCGCCGATGCCCGGTACGCCGCGATCGGGATCATCGACGATGCGGGCGAGGGGCTTTCGGACTTCGTGACGTACGGCGTGAGCCCGCAGGAACGCGAGCGGATCGCCGCGCTGCCCGACGGCCGCACGGGACTGCTCGGCGCGCTGATCCACGATCCGAAGCCGCTTCGGCTCGCCGACCTCGGCCAGGACGTGCGCTCCGCCGGGCTGCCGTCGGGGCACCCGCCGATGCGGACCTTCCTGGGGGTGCCGATCCGCGTCCAGGGCGAGATCTTCGGCAATCTCTATCTGACGGAGAAGCGCGGCGGCGGGGAGTTCAGCGAGGAGGACCTGCACATGGTGCGGGTGCTGGCCACCGAGGCCGGTATCGCCATCGGCAACGCGCGCGTCTACGCGCTGACCCGGCAGCGTGAGCGGTGGATCGACGGTTCGGTCGCGGTGACCACCGAACTCCTCGCCGGCAGCGATATGGACGACGCGCTCGCGGTCGTCGCGGAGCAGGCGCGGAAGCTGGCGGATTCGGCCGCCGGCATCGTGCTGCTGCCCGACGACGAAGGGGGCCTGGAGATCGTCGCCGTCTCGGCGGACGATCCCGCCGGGATCCTGGGGACGCGGATTCCGCCCGAAAGCCCGGTGACCGAGCAACTCCTCGCCGGGGAGCCGGTGTTCGTGGACGATTCGGCCACCGACCCACGCATGATCACGGCGATCGCGCCGCGCTTCGGTCCCAGCATGATGCTGCCGCTCCGAAGCGGCGGCCGGGTGCTCGGCACGCTCGCCACGCCCCGCCACCGGGGCGCCCGCTCCTTCACCGGTGCCGAACGGACCCTGGCCACCCAGTTCGCGGCCCAGGCGGCGCTGGCACTGGTGCTCGTCGACGCCCGGCGGGACCGGGAGCGGCTGGCCGTCTACGAGGACCGCGACCGGATCGCCCGGGACCTGCACGACCTCGTCATCCAGCGGCTGTTCGCGACGGGAATGATGCTGGAGAGTGCCCAGCGCAAGGCCGTGGTCCCCGAGGTGACCGAGGGCATCGGCACGGCCGTCGACGAGCTGGACGTCACCATCCAGGAGATCCGTACCGCGATCTTCGCGCTGCAACAGGGGCCCGCGGAGGCGCCGTCCGGGCTGCGGACCAGGGTGCTGCGGGAGGTCGGTACGGCCGCCGTACCGCTGGGTTTCCAGCCGTCGGCACAGTTCTTCGGCCCGGTCGACTCCCGGGTCGGCGAGCTGACCGGGAAGAATCTCATCGCGGCGGTGCGCGAGGCGCTGTCGAACGCCTTCCGGCATGCGCAGGCCACCCGTATCGAGGTGACCGTCGATGCGACGGTCACCCTGCCGGACGGGACCGACGGCGTGCGGTTGTCGGTCGCCGACGACGGCGTCGGCATCCCGGCCGGAGGCCGCCGCAGTGGCCTGAAGAACCTGGCCAGGCGTGCCGAGGCGCTCGGGGGATCGAGTGCGTACGGGCCCGGTCTGGGAGAGGGCGGGGCCGGCACGCGGGTGATCTGGGAAGCCCCGCTCTGACGGGTCGCCCTTGCGTCGCCGAAGGTCCGGCCGAGACACCGGGCGCCGGTCGGTGCGGATTGGGCCGTTGGGGGCCTTGGACGGCACCTGGAGCAGTGAATCAGGCGATTCCGGGCGACTTCAGGCAATTATCGGTCCATGTGTTCATCTGCGTGGCGACACCCATGGTGGCGAAGACGGAGGTGTACCGAGGCCCGGCGCCGCGGTCGGCCCGGTGGTCCCGGCGAGCACGGACGCGGCCGTCCCGGCGGTCTCCGCCGCCTCGCCGGCCTCCTGCGTCGCAGGCGCCGGGGCCGTATGGCCGGGGCCTGCGCGATGTGCGCGGTGGGAGCCTTCGCCCTGGTCGTATCGATGGTGCTCGGAGCAGGCGCACGCTTCTCCGGGGCACCCACCGCTTCCAACGGGCCTTCCGGGACGGATGGCCCGCTCGCTCCCACCGCGGACGCCTCGGAGGACGCCGGCGTACGGGCCGGAGGGCCGCTCCCCGGTCCACGCGCCCACCTCCAGGGCCGCGGACCGGTCGCTCCCGGCCCGGAGGGCTCCGTCCCGAGCCAGGTGCCGCGCGGTCCCGCTGAGCGGCTGGCCGCCGTGAGCCTGGAGGTGATCCGGCTGGGCGAGGTGTCGCGGAGGGCGAGCCGCTCGTACACCGAGGGGCACCGCGCGGCACTCGAGCAGCTGGCCGAGCGCGATCGGCTGCGGACCGCGTTGCTGGGGGAGCAGCGGCTGGTCTCGGCACTGCGCCGGTCGGCCGGTGCGATCGCGGCCGAGCAGTACCGCACCGGCAACATGATCGGGTACACGGTGCGTCAGTCGGCGGCCGAAGGGCGCAAGCCGCTGGCCACGGTGCTCGCGGAGGCCGAGAAGCGGGAGGGGATGCTGGCCGCCCGGCTGCGTGGCGCGGGCCGGGAGAGCCGCGCGATGGAATCGGACAGCGCGACGGCCGCGTCCCGCATCGCCACCCTCACCGCCCGCAGCGCCCGGCTCCAGGAGGAGCGGACGTACGCCGACCGCGGACTGAGCGCGGCGCGCGGCGAGTTGCAGCAGCTCTCCCAGGAGGCGTCGCGTGACGGTTCCTGCGGCAGGCTGCCGCGCGCGGTGTCCACCGCGGCGCGGGCCCTCGCCCCGGCGGCCTCACCGCGCGGACGCTGGACGCGCCCGGTGGAGAGCTACGAACTCTCCGCGCCCTTCGGCGGCGAGGGCACCCGATGGGCCGACGGCCATACGGGCCAGGATTTCGCGGTCCCCGTGGGGACCTCCGTCAGAGCCGTCGGCGGAGGCAAGGTCGCCAGCGTGACCTGCGGAGACGGCTTCGGGATCAGCCTGGTCCTACGGCATCGCAACGGTCTGTACTCGCAGTACGCGCACCTGTCCGCGGCGATGGTGCGGCCGGGTCAGCGGGTGCGGCCCGGGGAGCGGATCGGGCTCTCGGGCAACACCGGCAACTCCACCGGCCCGCACCTGCACTTCGAGGTGCGGCGGACGCCCGACCTGGGGTCGAGCGTGGATCCCGTCTCGTGGCTGCGGCGGCACGGGGTGCGGCTCTGAAGCGCGGGCCCGCGCTGTGCTTCAGCGCGGGCCCGGGCCGAGTCCGAAGAGGCGTGCGCGCGGCCGGCCGCTCACCACCGGCCGGGCCGGGTGCCGTGTGGTGCCGGCGCCCCGGCGGGGCTCAACGCCCTTGAACGATCCGCTCGATGACGGCGGCGACACCGTCGTCGTTGTTGGACTCCGTGCGGTGGCCGGTGGCCGCCAGGACGTCCGGATGGGCGTTGGCCATGGCGTACGCGGTCCCGGCCCAGGTGAGCATCTCTATGTCGTTGGGCATGTCGCCGAAGGCGACGACCTCGGCGGGGGAGATACCGCGCTCCGCGCAGCAGCGGGCGAGGGTGCCGGCCTTGCTGACGCCCGGGCCGCTGATCTCCAGGAGGGCGGTGGGGCTGGACCGGGTGAAGGACGCCAGGCCGCCCGCGGCCGACCGGGCCAGTGTGAGGAAGGCGTCGGGGTCCATCTCGGGGTGGTGCGCGAGCAGCTTGAGGACGGGCTGGTCGGGGCCCGTGGTGGTGATGTGGCCCGCGGGGGTGCCGGCGGCGCTGCTGACGATCACAGCGGCGCCGCCGTCGGCCGCGTGCTGCTCGCCGGCGCCTTCGCGGCCGTGGCCGGTGAGGGGCTCCGCGATGTCGTCGACACCCGTCCCCGCGGGGCCGGGCACGGCGCCCGGCACGCCACCGAACGCGACCGCGGCGTCCTGAGCCGTGTCGCCCTCGCTCACGTCGATGCCGGTCATCTCGATGCCCGTCGCGTCGATCCCGGCCGTCTCCGGGGCCGGCGGCGGTGCGAAGTCCTCTGCGAGGAGCTTCTCGGCCGGGGCGATGACCGCGGCCGGGTCGCGGTGGAAGGGCGGGTAGTGCGGCTCGTAGTGGATGCCGCCGGTGCGCTCGACCGCGAAGGAGGTGCCGGGTGCGGCGCTGCGGAGGATGTCCACGACGTCGAGGGCGACCGCGCGCTCCAGCGGGCTGACCTCCACGATGCGGCGGCCGCGGTGCAGGTCGACGACGGCCGCGCCGTTGGCGCAGATCGCCAGGCCGTGGCCGTGCACATGGTCGCTGACCACGTCCATCCACCGGGCCGGGCGGCCGGTGACGAAGAAGACCTCGATGCCGGCCCGCTCCGCGGCGGCGAGCGCGGCGATCGTCCGGTCGGAAACCGTCTTGTCGTCGTGCAGCAGCGTGCCGTCGAGGTCGGTGGCGATCAGCCGGGGCGCAACGGCCGGCTCGGGCGCCCGGGGTGGCGTGGCAGAGGCATCAGTCACCGGGACATCTTCCCGTACGAGCGTGCACAGGCGTGCGGTGGGGCGCGCGCATGAGCTTTCGGGGGCCGTGGCGGGTGGCCGCCGTGCCGGGGTGCGGGGGTGCCGTCCGGCGAGGGGACGGGGTGCGCCCGCGCCGCCGTAGGCTCGGAGGTATGCAACTGAGCACCGTGATCCTCCCCGTCCGCCGCTGGTCCGAAGGCGGAAGGGCGGTGTGGCAGCGCGCCGAGGAGCTGGGCTTCCACGCCGCGTACACCTACGACCACCTCTCCTGGCGGAGCTTTCGTGACCAGGTCTGGTTCGGCGCCGTCCCGACGCTGACCGCGGCCGCCGCCGCCACGTCGCGGATGCGCCTGGGCACCCTCGTCACCTCCCCGAACTTCCGGCACCCGGTGACCCTCGCCAAGGAACTGATCTCCCTCGACGACATCAGCGGCGGCCGGATCACCCTCGGCATCGGCGCCGGCGGCAACGGCTTCGACGCCACCGCGCTCGGCCAGGAGCAGTGGTCGCCGCGGGAACGGGCCGACCGCTTCGCCGAGTTCGTGCCCCTGCTGGACAAGCTGCTGAGCCAGGACGTCGTCTCCCACGAGGGCACGCACTACTCCGCGCACGAGGTGCGCAACATCCCCGGCTGCGTGCAGCGGCCCCGGCTGCCGTTCGCGGTGGCGGCGACCGGGCCGCGCGGTCTGAAGCTGGCGGCGCGCCACGGCCAGGCATGGGTGACGACGGGCGATCCCAAGGTCGTCGCCGAGGGCGGCACGTCGGCCGACTCCCGGAACGCCGTCCGCGGGCAGATCGAGCGGCTGGGCAAGGCCTGCGCGGACCTCGGGCGGGAGCCCGGCGAACTGCGCAAGATCATGCTGGCCGGCTTCACCCCGGACCGGCCGCTGGACTCGGTGGACGCCTTCGTCGACTTCGCGGGCGCATACGCCGAGCTGGGCTTCGACGAACTCGTCCTGCACTGGCCGATCGCGGATTCGGTCTTCGAGGCCGATCTCGCGGTCTTCGAGCGGATCGCCACCGACGGGGCGGCGCAGCTGGCCGGCGAGTAGGCGACCGCCGGCGCGGCGGGCGCGGCGGTTCGGTGGACCGCCGCGCCCGCGGCTCGCGGCTCGGCGAGCCGCCGGGTTCCGGCCCGGAAGCCGGCCGGAACCCGCCCGGCAGCCCGCCGGCCTGGGCTTTATCCCACGAATAGGACACAAGAGGGAGAATTGGTGACAGCGGCGCAGTGTGCAGGGCGCGGCGCGCGGGTGAGCTGAACGCGCGAGCCGGGTCAGGCGCGCTGCGCGACATCGCGGCGCAGCGGAGGATGCCATGGCCCGGACCCGATTCGCCCCCGACCGCGGGCTGACCTCCCGCATGGTCACGACGATGTTCCTGATCGGGCTGTTGTACGTGGTGGTCGTCGGCGTACTGGTGGTGCTGCTCAAGGGCGCCTGGGTGGTGATCCTGCTCATCGCGGGCGCGCTGTTCGTCGCGCAGTTCTGGTTCAGCGACCGCATCGCGGCGTTCAGCATGGGGGCGCGCGAGGTCACGCCCGAGCAGGCCCCCGAGCTGCACGGCGCCGTCGACCGGCTCTGCGCGCTGGCGGACATGCAAAAGCCGAAGGTCGCGATCGCCGAGTCGGATGTGCCCAATGCCTTCGCGACCGGCCGCAACCAGAAGAACTCCATGGTGTGCGCCACGACCGGGCTGCTGCGGAGGCTGGAGCCGGAGGAGCTGGAGGGCGTGCTCGCGCACGAGCTCTCCCATGTCGCGCACCGCGACGTCGTGGTGATGACCATCGCGTCCTTCCTCGGCGTGCTGGCCGGGATCATCACGCGGGCCGCCCTGTGGAGCGGCGTCGGGCGCGACAGCCGCGACCAGAACGCGGCCATCGCCGTCCTGATCGTCACCGCCGTCAGCGCGGTCGTCTACGCCATCAGCTTCCTGCTGACCCGGCTGCTGTCCCGCTACCGGGAGCTGTCCGCCGACCGGGCCGCCGCGATGCTGACCGGCCGCCCGTCGGCGCTCGGGTCCGCCCTGACGAAGGTCACCGGGCAGATGGCGCGGATCCCCACCCGGGACCTGCGCAAGGCCGAGCCGTTCAACGCGTTCTACTTCGCCCCCGCCTTCAGCAAGGAGGGCGTCAGCCGGCTGTTCTCCTCCCACCCGACCCTCGAACAGCGCCTCGACCAACTCGCGCGGATCGCGACGCAGCTGGGGCGGCCGTGAGGGCGGGTGCCCTCCGCGCCGCGTCACCGGGCACCGCGCAACAATCGATCAAGGAGTACGTCGCGCATGGGATTCCTGGACGCCATCCTCGGCCGCAGCAAGCCGGTACGCCCCGACCTCGATCAGCTCTTCGCGCTGCCGTCCGCCGCCGTGACCCTGCAGGCCGCGGCCGGTTTCGTGCCGACCGGGCTGGGCTCGGTGTGCTTCGCGAGCGTCGAGGGCGGCGCCTTCTCGCGCATCCAGGAGGAGGCGCGGTCACTGCTGGACGGTTCGGTGGAGTTCACCCAGGACGCGTACGGCTACACCTGGTTGCTCGTCAGCCATCCGCCGGAGGACGTCGCGGGTCTGGTCAACGACCTGCACGCGGTCAACACGTCCTTGGCGGAGTCCGGCTTCGGCCCGCAGCTGCTGTGCTCGCTGGTCGCCTTCCGCGACGACCGGCAGCGGCCGCTGGCGTTGGTCTACCTCTACAAGCGCGGCACGTTCTACCCCTTCGCGCCGCACCCCAGCGGTGGCGAGAAGCGTGACAGCCCGCTGGAACTGCAGATGCGGGCGATGCTGGCGGACGATCTGACGGTCGAGAAGGATCTTGCGCGCTGGTTCCCGGTGTGGGGGGCTCCGGGGCTCTGAGCTGCGCCGTACGCAATTCGGATGCCCTCCGGCGTCCCGCGCGCCACCCTGGGAGCATGAACGTCCAGCGCTCCGTGCGCATTTCGAAGTATCTGGCGAAGCATCTTCGCCACGAGCCGGAACGGATCGGCCTCACGCTCGACGCCCGGGGCTGGGTGCCCGTGGCGGAGCTGATCGCGGCGGCCGGCCGGCACGGCTTCCGCTTCACCCGGGCCGAGTTGGAGTCGGTGGTCGCCGACAACGACAAGCAGCGCTACGCCATCGAGGGCGACCGGATCCGCGCCAACCAGGGCCACTCCGTGCGTGTCGACCTCGGCCTGTCCCCGGTCGAACCGCCCGCCCAGCTGTTTCACGGGACGGTCGCCCGCACCGTCGCGGCGATCCGGAGCGAGGGACTGCGGCCGATGGCCCGACATGCCGTGCATCTGTCGGCGGACCGGGAGACCGCGACGCGGGTGGGTGCCCGGCGCGGCCGGGCCGTGGTGCTGACGGTCGACACGGGGGCGATGTACCGGGCGGGCCACGAGTTCCGGGTCAGTGCCAACGGGGTGTGGCTCACCGGTCGCGTACCGCCGGAATTCCTGCGCTTTCCCGGGTGAGGCGGCAGGCGGGCCCGAGCGGGCTCGCGCATCGGCGCCGTTCGGGCTCAGGAATCGGTGCCGGGAGCCGACGTCAGGGCGTCCATCGTGCGGGCGTGCACCTCGCGCTGCGCTGCCGCGGCGATGAAGGCAGCCGTGTTCTGCGCGCCCACGAGGTCCCGTACGGCGCGGACGGCCTCGGCGGGCAGGACCACCGGCTCGGAGCCGGGCGGGAGCCCCGGGCTCTCGACCCCGGCCGGCTGCGGGGCCGCCGAGCGATGCCCGCGATCCGGCTGCCCCGACTCCTCCTCGGCTTTTTCCTCTTCCGGCGCTGTTGCCGGTGCCGCTGCCGCCGGCCCGATGCCGCCCGGTGGTATTCCCGGACCCTCGGCCCCCGCCCCGCCGGGTGTCCCCTGGAAGTCCGGCGGGAGCCCTTCGATGAGGTGATGGCGCAGATATCGGGCGGCCAACGTGCGCATGGCGCGGGCGAGTTCGGCGTCGACGGTCTGCTGGGCGAGGGGGCGCAGGCGGCGGACGAGGGCGGCGGCCTCCACCGCCTCGGCTTCGGTGGGCGGGTGGTCGAGGAACGGCTGGAAGACGTATTCGGTGGTGAAGTCCAGGAAGCGGGAGGCGATGTGCTCGACCTGGCCGCGCAGCTCGCGCAGATGGGAGGAGATCGCGGGCAGGGGGACGCCGGCGGAGTGCAGCTCGGCGGCGACCGCGAGCTCCTGCGGGCTCGGGACGCGGAACTCGTCGTCGCGGCCGGGAATGCGCTCCAGCACCCCCAGGGCGACGGCCTCGGACACCGCCGCGTCGTCGGACGTACCGCCGAAGGTGGCGTCCAGCTCGGCACGGCTGATGCGGGACGCCTCCTCGTCCGTCCAGGGGCCGTCGATCTCGGCGACCAGGCCGAGGACCCCGCCGAGTCCGCGCCCCGCGTCCCAGGCTTCCAGCAGTTCCTTGATGCTGGCGAGGGTGTAGCCGCGGTCGAGCAGATCGGCGATCTGCCGGAGCCGTGCCAGGTGGGCGTCGCCGTAGACATTGGCGCGGCCGCGCCGCTCCGGGCGGGGCAGCAGTCCGCGGTCCTGGTAGGCGCGAATGGTGCGGACCGTGGCGCCGCTGAGGTGGGCCAGGTCCTCGATGCGGTATTCGGCCGACGGCGGCTGCTCGGTCACTGCGTGCTCCTTACGGTGGGCCGCGTCGTACGAGACGGTCGGCAGCGTCCTGCGCGAGGGGCGCGCGGCCCGCTGCGCCCCTGCCGCGGCCCGTACGGCAGGTGAGGACGCCGGACAGGCGACGGCCGTGCGCGGCGGCCCTTTCTGCGAGGGATGGTACGACCGCCGCGGCTCCGGCCGATTCGCCACCACCGCCCCCGATCCCCGCCTTCGAGCCGCAGGCGCCTCGGGACGGGCGGGTGCCCGGCCCGAGGCCGCCGCCCTACAGCGGTGGCTCCATCCGGGCGAGGGCGCGCAGCGCTCGCGGGGTGAAGCGGGACATCAGGTGTGCGCCGCGGGCCTCGGGGGTCACGGGCACCACCGCCTGGTTGCGGACCACCGCGCGCAGGATGGCGTCGGCGACCTTCTCCGGCGGGTAGTTGCGCATGCCGTACAGCCGCGCGGCCTTGGCCTGCCGGCGCTTCTCCTCGTCCGCCGAGACGCCGGTGAAGCGGGAGGTGGCGGTGATGTTGGTGTTGACCAGCCCGGGGCAGATGGCCGAGACCCCGATGCCCTGGCCGGCCAGCTCCGCGCGCAGACACTCACTGAGCATCAGCACCGCCGCCTTGGACGTGCTGTAGGCGGGCAGGACCCTGGACGGCTGGAAGGCGGCGGCCGAGGCGGTGTTGACGATATGGCCGCCCTGCCCGCGCTCCGCCATCCGCCTGCCGAAGACCCGGCAGCCGTGGATGACGCCCCACAGATTGACGTCCAGCACCTTCTTCCAGTCCTCGGCGGAGGTCGTCATGAAGGAGCCGGACAGCCCGATGCCGGCGTTGTTCACCAGGACGTCGACGGTGCCGTATTCGGCGTCGACCTTGTCCGCCAGCTTCTCCATGGCCGCCTCGTCCGAGACGTCGACGACCTCGCCCCAGGCCTGCGGGGCACCGATCAGCCGGGCCATGTCGGCGGTCCGCGCCGCGCCCTCCGCGTCGCGGTCGACGGCGATGATCCGGGCGCCGGCTTCCGCGAAGGCGAACGCCGTCGCCCGGCCGATGCCGCCGGCGGCGCCGGTGATCAGCACCAGCTGGCCGCCGAAGCGGTCGGCGTGCGGTCCCCTGGCCACGACCTGCTTCGCCGGATCGCCCTCCTCCTTGGCCGTGACGAACTCGCCGATCCAGGAGACCAGTTGGTCGGGCCGGGTGCGGGGCACCCAGTGCTTGGCCGGGAGGGTACGGCGCACCAGCTGCGGTGCCCACTGCTCCAGGTCGTCGTAGAGGCGCTGGGAGAGGAACGCGTCGCCGGTCGGGGTGATGAGCTGGACCGGGCAGTGTGCGTAGGCGTCGGTGCGGGGGCGGCGCAGCCGGGCCCGGACGTTGTCGCGGTAGAGCCAGGCACCGTGCGCGGCATCGGTCGGCAGCGACGGTGTCGGATAGCCGTCGGCCGGCACCTTCTCCACCCGGCGCAGGATGTCGGGCCACCGCTTGCCGAGCGGGCCCTTCCAGGCCAGCTCGGGCAGCACGGGGGTGTGCAGCATGTAGACGTACCAGGACTTGGCGCCCTGGCCGAGGAGCTGGGCCGCGCGACGCGGTGTGGGGCGCGCCATCCGCTTCTTGATCCAGTGGCCGAAGTGGTCGAGGGAGGGGCCCGACATCGAGGTGAAGGACGCGATACGGCCCTCCGTGCGCCGGGCGGTGGCGAACTCCCAGCCCTGCACCGATCCCCAGTCGTGGCCCACGAGGTGGACCGGGCGGCCGGGGCTGACGGCGTCCGCGACGGCGAGGAAGTCGTCCGTCAGCTTCTCCAGGGTGAAGCCTCCGCGCAGCGGTCGGGGGGCGGTGGACCGGCCGCAGCCCCGGACGTCGTAGAGCACCACATGGAAGTGGTCCGCCAGGCCGCGGGCGACCTCGGACCACACTTCCTTGCTGTCCGGGTAGCCGTGCACCAGCATCACCGTCGGCGAGTCGGGATCACCCAGCTCGGCGACGCACAGCTCGACCCCACCGGTGGCGACCCGGCGCTCCCGGGCCCCGGAGAGGCCGTTCACGGGCGACCGCTCCGCGCCCCTCGGCGCACTCCGCCCTTCGCCCTCCTGCCGGCGCTGCTGCCCTTCCCGGCCCTGCTCACGGCCCTGTTCACGTCCGGTGCTCATGCGGCCTTCTCCTCCTGCCAACGCCGCACATGCGGCAGATCGTCGTCCAGCCAAAAA
This sequence comes from Streptomyces sp. Pv4-95, assembly GCF_045782725.1. Taxonomy (NCBI): domain Bacteria; kingdom Bacillati; phylum Actinomycetota; class Actinomycetes; order Kitasatosporales; family Streptomycetaceae; genus Streptomyces; species Streptomyces sp. Pv4-95. The sequence continues at coordinate 4,073,242 of NZ_CP127172.1, read as the reverse complement.
GCGCTCTCCTGGGGGTCCTTGGAGTCCGTGACCACCAGGATCTCCTCGAACTTCGCCCCCGTGCCCCGGAATCCGAGGTGGGGCTCCACCGCCCACAGTCCCGGCTGCGGCGGGTGGTCGGAGAAGGTGTACGGGCTCCACAGCGGGGACCAGCCGTCGCGGTGGCCGTGCAGCGCGTCGGAGGCGAGGCCCTTGAGGGATTGGGTGCCGAAGCCGAAAAGCGTGGGTGACCAGCGACGTTCCTTGACCCGGTCGATCTTGTGCGCGATCACGCCGAAGGGATAGGCGCGGTGGCGGTTGGCGTACCCCTGCCGCACCATCAGCCGCTCGACGTCCTCGTATATCTCGCGCAGCGGGCGCCGCTCGCGCACCTCGTGCAGGATCAGCTCGCGGTGTGCCTCCAGGTCGGCGAGCAGCCGGTCGTGCACGGGATTGAGGCCGAGGCAGCCGGAGTAGCCGATATCGGCCGTGAAGCCCTGGTGGACCGGTGCCATGTCGAGGATGAAGGCCATCCCCGGCTCCAGCTCGCGGTGGGTGGGGAAGAACTGGAGGGGGATGCGGAAATTCGCGAAGGCGGTGCGGTCGCCGAACCAGGCGAACGGCAGATGGAACCAGTCGCGCACCCCGCGCTCGCGCAGCCACTCGCGCTGCATCCGGGCGGCCTCGCGCTCGGTGACGCCGGGCTTGAGCTGGGCGGCCACCGCCTCCGCGCAGGCGTAGGCGAGGCGCTGGACCTCCCGGAATCCCCGTAGCTCGGCGGTGAGCTCGCCGGCTCCCGCCGAGGTCGCTGAAGTGACTGAGGCCATCGCCAACCGTCCGTCCGTAAGCGGTTCATCGCGGTACGTGCCCGTAACTTGACACTGATGAATGTGACAATGACCGGCGGCTGCGTCAAGGGGGTGTGCACGGAGCGAGGCGAAGCCCACCCTCCCCGCCTCGTTGTCCACAGGCTCCCCGCTCACCGGGTGCGAACGCCTGAGCCTCCCCGGCCACCGCCCGGCGTGCGGAACCCCGAGCCCAGGACCGTTCGCAGCATGATTCCCCTACGGGGCCGTAGTCCCGGAGAGGTAGGGACATCCAACCGTCAGGTCTGACGACGGGTGTGTCGGTCGCCACTACCGTCGTTGCCGTGACTGTGATCGTGACCGAAAGCCTGAGCAAGCGGTTCCCGCGGGTTACCGCCTTGGACCGGCTCTCCGTTGACATCGCCCCCGGCGTGACCGGCCTGGTGGGTGCCAACGGCGCCGGCAAGTCCACTCTGATCAAGATCCTTCTGGGACTGGCCCCGGCCACCGAGGGGACCGCGCACGTCCTCGGACTGGACGTGACGAAGGACGGCGGCGCCATCCGTGAGCGGGTCGGCTATATGCCCGAGCACGACTGCCTGCCGCCGGACGTCTCGGCGACGGAGTTCGTCGTGCACATGGCCCGGATGTCCGGGCTGCCGCCCACGGCCGCGCGCGAGCGCACCGCCGACACCCTGCGCCACGTCGGCCTCTACGAGGAGCGCTACCGCCCCATCGGCGGCTATTCGACGGGCATGAAGCAGCGGGTGAAGCTGGCCCAGGCCCTCGTCCACGACCCGCAGCTGGTGTTCCTCGACGAGCCCACCAACGGTCTGGACCCCGCCGGCCGGGACGAGATGCTCGGCCTGATCCGGCGTGTCCACACCGACTTCGGGATATCGGTCCTGGTGACGTCCCATCTCCTCGGCGAGCTGGAGCGCACCTGCGACCACGTCGTGGTCATCGACGGCGGCAAGCTGTTGCGATCCTCCTCCACCGACGAGTTCACGCAGGTCACGGCCTCGCTGGCGGTCGAGGTCACGGACAGCGAAGCGCATCCGGACGGCACCGCGGCACTGCGGGCGGCGCTGGTCGCGGCAGGCGCCGCGGTGACGACCGACGCGGCCGGCCCGGGGAGCGTCACCGCCGGACACGTGCTGTTCGTGGAGGCCGCGAGCGAGGAGACCTACGACCTGGTGCGGGACACCGTCGCCGGCCTCGGTCTCGGTCTGATCCGGATGGAACAGCGCAGGCACCACATCGCCGAGGTCTTCCACGACGCGGACGCCGCCGCGGAGGCGGCCGCCGAGGTGCCCGCACAGCCCCACCCCGGCGCCACAGGAGCAGCCCCCGCCGCGCCGGTGAACGCTCCGAGCGCCCCGCAGCCCACCAAGGACGGAGGCGCCCCCGATGTCGCCTGAGCCCACCACGTCCACGCCTGCCTCCGCGCCCGTCGCGCCGCAGGGAGCCGCCGCGGGTGCCTTCATCCACAACATCGGCTACCGCCACTACGACGGCCCCCGCCAGGGCCGCGCCTACGCCCGCCGCTCGCTCTTCTCGCAGAGCCTGCGCGGCGCCTACGGTCTGGGCCGCTCGGCCAGGACCAAGGTGCTGCCGATGCTGCTCTTCGCGGTGATGTGCCTGCCGGCCGGGATCATCGTCGCGGTGGCGGTGTTCACCAAGGCCGGCAGCCTCCCCGTCGACTACACCCGCTACGCCGTCTACCTCCAGGCCGTCATCGGCCTCTACCTGGCGTCCCAGGCCCCGCAGTCCGTCTCCCGCGACCTGCGCTTCAAGACCGTCCCGCTCTACTTCTCCCGCCCCATCGAACGCGTCGACTACGTCGTGGCGAAGTTCGCGGCCATGGCGAGCGCGCTGTTCCTGCTGACCGCCGCTCCCTTGGTGGTCCTCTACGTCGGGGCGCTGCTGGCCAAGCTGGACTTCCTCGACCAGACCAAGGGCCTGGCGCAGGGCCTGGTCTCCGTCGCGCTGCTCTCGCTGCTGTTCGCCGGCATCGGTCTGGTCATCGCGGCCCTCACGCCGCGCCGCGGCTTCGGAGTCGCCGCGGTGATCGCCGTCCTGACCATCCCGTACGGCGCCGTGAGCGCGGTCCAGGGCATCGCCTCCGTCCAGGGCAACGAATCGGCCGTCGGCTGGCTCGGGCTGTTCTCCCCCATCACCCTCATCGACGGCGTGCAGTCCGCGCTCCTCGGCGGAACGAGCTCCTTCCCCAACGGCCTGGGGCCGTCCACCGGCGCCGGGTTCGTCTATCTCCTCGTCTCGCTGGCCGTCATCGCCGGCAGCTACGCCCTGCTGATGCGCCGCTACCGGAAGGCGGGTCTGTGACCGCTGCGACCGTGACCGTCCGCTCCGCGCGGGCCACCGCTGGGCGCTGCCCCCAGCCCACCACCACCCCTGGAAGGAAGGGGCTGCGGCCATGACCACCCTCCACATCGACCACGTCTCGCGCTGGTTCGGCAATGTCGTCGCCGTCAACGACATCACCATGACCATCGGCCCCGGTGTGACGGGCCTGCTCGGGCCCAACGGCGCCGGCAAGTCGACGCTGATCAACATGATGGGCGGCTTCCTCGCGCCCTCGGGCGGCTCCGTCACCCTCGACGGCGCCACCATCTGGCGCAACGCCGGGATCTACCGCCACCTCGGCATCGTCCCCGAAAGGGAGGCGATGTACGACTTCCTCACCGGCCGCGAGTTCGTCCTGGCCAACGCCGAGTTGCACGGTCTCGGCCGCGCCGAGGCGGCCAGGGCGCTGGCCACCGTGGCCATGGAGTACGCCCAGGACCGCAAGATCTCGACGTACAGCAAGGGCATGCGGCAGCGCGTGAAGATGGCCTCCGCGCTCGTGCACGACCCTTCGGTGCTGCTGCTCGACGAGCCGTTCAACGGCATGGACCCGCGCCAGCGGATGCAGCTGATGGAACTGCTGCGGCGGATGGGCGACGAAGGCCGTACGGTCCTGTTCTCCTCGCACATCCTCGAAGAGGTCGAGCAACTGGCCTCGCACATCGAGGTGGTGGTCGCCGGCCGGCACGCCGCGTCCGGTGACTTCCGCAAGATCCGCCGGCTGATGACGGACCGTCCGCACCGCTATCTCGTCCGGTCCGACAACGACCGGGCGCTGGCCGGGGCGCTGATCGCCGACCCGTCGACGTCCGGTATCGAGGTCGATGTCGTCGAGGGCGCACTGCGGATCCAGGCCGTCGACTTCGGCCGCTTCACCGCCCTCCTGCCGCGGGTCGCCCGTGAGCACGGCATCCGCCTCCTGACGGTCTCGCCCTCCGACGAGTCGCTGGAATCCGTCTTCTCCTACCTCGTAGCGGCCTGAGGCCTGAAAGGAGCCTGACGCATGTCCACGACCTCCCCGACGGCCCCGTCGAATTCCCTGACCCCTCCGAAGTTCTCGCTGTTCAACCCGACCGTCGCCCGGCTCACCTACCGCGGCCTGCTCGGCCGGCGGCGTGCCGGGATCCTCTTCGCGCTGCCCGCCCTGCTCATCGTCATCGCCCTCGCCATCCGCATGCTGGCCGGCGCCGACGACGCCACCGCGAGCGGCATTCTGGGCGGCTTCGCGCTCGGCACGATGGTGCCGCTGATCGGCGTCATCGCCGGCACCGGCGCCATCGGCCCGGAGATCGACGACGGCTCGGTGGTCTATCTGCTGGCCAAGCCGGTGCGACGCTCGACGATCGTTTTCACCAAGCTGCTGGTCGCGATCGGCGTGACGGTGGTGTTCTCCGCCGTCCCGGTCCTGGTGGCGGGCTTCGTTCTGAACGGCAACAGCCAGCAGATCGCGGTGGCGTACGCCCTCGCCGCGGCCGTCGCCTCGATCGCCTACAGCGCCCTGTTCCTCTTCCTCGGCACGATCACGCGGCACGCCGTCGTCTTCGGCCTGGTCTACGCCCTGGTGTGGGAGGCCCTGTTCGGCAACCTCGTCCCCGGCGCGCGGACGCTCAGCGTCCAGCAGTGGGCGCTTGCGGTGGGGCAGCGGTTCGGTGCGGAGGGCGCGATCACCTCGGAGGTGCAACTGCCGCTCGCCGTCTTCCTCTTGGTGGCCGTCACGGGACTCGCCACCTGGTACGCCGGTCGCCGGCTGAAGGCACTGACCCTCGCGGGTGAGGAGTAGAGCCGCAGGCACGGCGTGAAGGAGCCCCGGCGGGGCGGCGAGCAGGAGGAGTGAGCGGGCGCGGCCCCCACCTCACCCCTCCTGTTCGCCGCTTCCGCTCTGCTGCTGTGCGTTGAACTCCCGGACGTTCCGGAGGTGTTCCTGGTAGTCGGCGGTGAAGCGGGTGTCGCCCGGCTTGACGGTCACGAAGTACAGCCAGTCACCGGCCGGGGGCGAGCCCGCCGCCTTCAGCGCGTCCGCCCCGGGGCTGTCGATCGGGGTGGGCGGCAGGCCCTGCTGCTTGTAGGTGTTGTACGGGCTGTCGGTCCTGATGTCGGAGTGCGTGGTGTTGAGCGTGCTGCGGCCCAGCGCGTAGTTGATGGTCGAGTCCATCTGCAGCGGCATCTTCTCGGCGAGCCGGTTGTCGATGACCCGGGCGACCTTGCCCATGTCGTCCGGCCGGTCCGCCTCGGCCTGCACGATGCTGGCGATCACCACGGTCCGGTAGGAGGCGATGCCGTCCGCGGCCAGCCGGTCATGAGCGGTGTCGACCATGTAGGAGAGCAGCGAGGCGGGGGTGGTGTCGTCGTGGATCGGATAGGTGGCCGGGAAGAGGTAGCCCTCCGGGTTGCCCTTCGCCTCGTCCGGCAGCTTGAGCCGCGCTCTTTCGGCCGCCTTCGCGGTGGTGCCCTCGGCCACATGGAGGGCCTTGTCCGCGGCGGCGTAGATCTGCTTGGCCCGCATGCCCTCCGGGACGGTCAGCGTCTCCGCCCGCTCCGGCCCCTTGCTCAGCAGCCGGGGCACGAGGAGCACGGCGAGGGCCACCAGGACACACAGCCCGGCCGCAAGAAGGAGCCGGCCGGTGCGGGAGATCCGCTTGCGTGGCCGGCGAACGGTGCGCTCAACATCGCTCATGAGGGCACCGTAAGCCAGTCAGCGGTCGGACGGGATGCCCTCCCCCTTGATCACTTCGGAAGATGAGCAGCCGAGGGGCGGCGCCGTGGAGCCGCACGGGTGGCGGCCCGGTGGGGCGGCCTCAGGCCGTGTCCCCGATCCGGCGGTCTCGGCCCGCGCCGACGCCCAGAAGGGCGAGTCCGGCGCAGACGCCGAGGAGGACCAGGAGGGGGACGGTCCAGCCGCCCGTCGCCTGGTGGACCGCGCCGAGGGCGAGCGGGCCGACCGCGGCGAGGAGATAGCCGCCGGTCTGGGACATCCCGGAGAGCCGGGCCGCGGTGTGCGCGTCGCCGGACCGGAGCACCATCATCGTCAGCGCCAGGCCCAGCGCGCCGCCCTGCCCGATGCCGAGCAGCGCGGCCCACAGCCAGGCGCCGGCCACCGGCGCCACCAGCAGCCCCGCGACGCCGCAGGCCATCAGCGAGGAGACGGTGACGCCCAGCAGCCGCTGGCGGCGCATCCGGCCCGCGAGCATCGGCACCACGAACGAACCGGCCATCTGCACCAGCGTGCTGAAGGCGAAGACCAGACCGGCCTCGCCCTTGGCCATGCCGTGGTCGGTGAGGATCGTCGGCATCCAGGCGATGGTCACGTAGGCGATCAGCGACTGCGACCCCATGAAGAGCGTGACCTGCCAGGCCAGCGGGGAGCGGCTCAGCCTCGGTCCGCTCCCGGCCGCCTGCGCGGGCGTGTTGCCGTGGCGGCTCTCCCCCGGCCCGCCGGAGCGCGCGGCACTGCGGCCGCGGCGGCTGAGCACGGTCTGCGGGATCCAGACGAGCGCCGCGACGGCGGCCAGCAGCGACCAGGAGACGAGCGAACCCTGCCAGGCGCCCAGCGCGCTCTCCAGCGGCACGGCGGTCGCGGCGGAGACGGTCGCGCCCAGGATCATCGCGGTGGAGTACAGCGCCGTCATACCGGCGGCCCGGTCCGGGAAGTCGCGCTTGATCAGGCCCGGCATCAGCACGTTCAGCAGGGCTATGGCGGTGCCGACCACCGCACAGCCCGCGAACAGCGCGACGACGGGCGGGGCGATGCGCAGCACGATGCCGCCGCACAGCAGCATCAGCGCCCCGCACAGCACCGCCTCGGTGCCCCAGCGGTGGGCCAGCTTCGGCGCGGCGATCGAGCCCAGGCCCATGAAGATCAGCGGAATGGTCGTCACCAGGCTGCTGGCGGTCGCGGTGAGGTGGAAGTGCGCACCGATCTCACCGAGCAGCGGTGAGACGCCGGCGAGCGCGGCCCGCATGTTGAGCGCCGCGAGGACGATCCCGGCGAGGAGGAGGGCCGGGTGCGCCCGCAGCCGACGGCGGACCGCGGCGGCCTCCGGCGCCGAGGTCGTCTCCTCCTCCGCGTCGATCAAGGGTGATTCGAACCTGGTCCCTGACATGCGTGCGTACCTCGCCTATCGATTGCCTTGTGTGTGGGGGAGCCGTCGGGGCGTGTGCCGGCACGACGGGCAGCTGCTGCGCGCTGCGGGAGGGGGAAGAGCCAAGGGGCCCGTGTCTCCGCGCGCCTGCGGCCTCGGACTCAGTCGTCGGCGAGCAGGGCCTCCACGGCCCGTTTCGGCTTGTCCAGCAGCTCGCGCGTGGCCCGTTCCGCGGCCTCGGGGTCACCCGCCGCGATGGCGTCCATGACGGCGCGGTGGTCACCGTGCACGACCTTCGGCATCGCCTGGTCGTCGAGCGCGCTGACCAGCGCCTCGCGCACGGAACTGCTGAACCAGCCGTAGGTCGCGGTGAGCGCGGTGTTGTGCGCGGCCTCGACGACGGCCCTGTGGAAGGCGATGTCATGGTCGGCGTAGAGCTCAACGCTGCCGGAGGCGGGTTGTCCCGCGGCGTCCGCCAGCCGGGCCTGGGCGTCCAGGGCCGCCCGCATCCGCTCCAGGTCGGCGGGCTCGTGCCGCAGCGCCGCCAGCCGGGCGGCCTCCGCCTCCAGCGCGATCCGCAGCTCCAGGACATCGCGGATACCGGCGCGCTGGACGCCGCGCATGATGTCGCCGGGGTCGGCGGCGGACACCACGAAGGTGCCCTCGCCCTGGCGTGAGCGCAGCATCCCGGCGTGCACGAGGACGCGGATCGCTTCCCGGACGGTGTTCCGGCCGACCTGGAGCTGTTCGGCGAGGGCGTGTTCGGTGGGGATGCGCGCCCCGACCTTCCACTCGCCGGCCGCCAGCTGGGACCGCAGGGCCTCGACGACGGTGTCCACCAGGGACTGCCGCCCCGCTGCCTGCAATGCCATGCCGTCCGGCCGCCCCTCTGTCGGTGTTCGCGCCGCCGCGGTCCCTGCGGTGTCGCGGGCTCTGCCCGGTTGCCCAGTCATCCTACAACTGATGCATTCAGGGTACACGCAAGAGTGCAGGGGGACGAAGGCCGCACTCCACGGCCGCCCTCATCCCCCTCCGCCTGCCTGCCCGGTCTCCCGCTAGAGCCCGATGTCCCGCTCCTGGATGTCGGCCAGGGACTCACGGCGGACCAGGAGGCGCGCGTGGCCCGCGGTGACGGCGACGACCGGTGGGCGTCCGACGAGGTTGTAGCCGGAGGCCATGGAGAGGTGGTACGCGCCGGCGACGGGGACGGCGAGCAGGTCACCGGGCCGGACGTCGCCGGGCAGCGCGACGTCGGAGGCGAGGATGTCGCCCGCCTCGCAGTGCCGCCCGACGACGGTGGCCGGTTCGGGCGCGGCGCAGCTGCGCCGGCCGACCAGCAGGGGCGCGTAGCGCACCCCGTACAGCGCGGGCCGGGGGTTGTCGCTCATGCCGCCGTCCACCGCCACGAACCGGTGAGCGCCGGTCTGCTTGACGGCAAGCACCCGGTAGAGCGCGATGCCCGCGGGGCCCGCGATGGCGCGGCCCGGTTCGATGGCCAGCCGGGGCACCGGCAGTCCGGCCGCCGCGCAGCCGCGGGCCAGTTCGGCCCGGACCTTCGTGCCGAGGCAGGCGAGGTCCAGTGCGGGCTCGCCGGGGCGGTAGGCGATGCCGTGGCCGCCGCCCAGATCCAGCTCGGGCAGTGTGCTGCCGTGCTGATCGCGGATCCGGGCGAGTAGGCCGACCAGCCGTCGTACGGCGGAAAGGAACGGCTTGACGGTGGTGATCTGCGAGCCCAAGTGGCAGTGCAGTCCGACGAGTTCGAGGCCCTTCTGGCCGAGTACCCGGGCGATGGCGTGCCGGGCGGACCCGTCGGTGAGCGACAGGCCGAACTTCTGGTCGTCGGTCCCGGTACGGATCTTGGCGTGGCCGCCGGCAGCGATCCCGGGCACGACCCGGATCAGCACCTTCTGCCGGCTCCCCACCGGGACGAGAGCGGCGAGCCGGGCGATCTCCGAGGTGCTGTCGATGACGATCCGGCCGACGCCGAGCCGGAGCGCCGTCCGCAGGTCGGCCGGGCTCTTGGCGTTGCCGTGCAGCAGGATCCGCTCGGCGGGGAACCCCGTGGAGACGGCCAGCTCCAGCTCGCCGGCGGAGCAGACGTCGAGGCCGAGGCCCTCCTCCCGGACCCAGTTCGCCATGGCGCGGCAGAGGAACGCCTTCGCCGCGTAGAAGACATCGGCTTCGGGAAATGCCCGCACATAGGCCCGGCAGCGGAGCCGGACCTCTCCCTCGTCCAGGACGTAGGCGGGGGTGCCGAAGCGTTCGGCCAGCTGGGTGAGGGGGACGCCGCCGACGGAGATGCCGCCGTCCGGGAGCGGCAGCGCGGAGGTCGGCCAGACGGACAGCGGCACGCTCTCCGGGGCCGAGGGCGGCGCGTCGGGCTCGGCCGCCCGCGGCACGGGGACCGTGGCGGGCCGGGCGGGCGCCGGGCCGACCGTGGCCCGTGGTTCGGTGGCCGCCGGGACGGCCGGGGCAGGGGTCGGCCGGTCGGCCGGAGGGGCGGGCACAGGCGAGGTGTCGGCCCGGGGCAGAGTGTGGTGAGTCATGGTGTGACTGCTCCCTCAGACGGCCCGTAGGTGCTGCCGCGGCGCGGCTTCGGGGCGGAACCGGGGGTCGACGGTCACCATCGCCACTCCGACCGGCTCGGCCAGCGCGCGCAGCGCCGGCTCGGAGAGCCTTATCCAGGGCTGGCCCCCGCCGAGCGCCGCGGCCAGCCGCTGCGGCGAGGTGAAGCCGACGGCGGTACGGCCACCGAGCGGCGTCCGGAACAGGCGGGCCGTGCAGCCCGCGGGTCCCGGCCGGACGGGAACGAACAGGGGCCCGGCCGGGAGGCGTTCGGCAGGCTCGGGATCTTCCGCGTACAGGATGTGGGACACGGCGAAGCTCCTCGCAGAGGACAGTGGCCCCGGCCGGCGGGAAGGATGCGTCGGGGCTCGATACTGACGCTATGCCCGGGAAAACCGTCGGGCTCCGTCCGCTGACGCGTCATTGACGCCGAACGGCCGGGACTTGACGCGATGCTGCCGCGCGGTGGCCGACGGGTGGCCCCCGTGCGGCCCTTGTGCGGACACCAGGCCAACCGCCGTGTTGCCCAAGGCGCCCTGAGATGAAGGAAGTTGGCGTCACCCCCGGCGTGGTCGCCGAGGCAGGCGCTCATGGCGCGCCGGGGGTTCCCAGGAGGGTCAGGCCGTCGTGCCCTCGGCGCCCGCGGGGGCGGTGCAGGGGTAGAGCCGCTCCAGGACGTCCGCGATGCCGTCCTCTTCGTTGGAGGCGGTGATCTCGTCGGCGACGGCCTTGAGTTCGTCATGGGCGTTGGCCATCGCCACGCCGTACGCGGCCCAGGCGAACATCGAGATGTCGTTGGGCATGTCGCCGAAGGCCAGGGTCTCCTTGGCCGTGATGCCCAGGCGGCGGGCGGCGAGCGACAGGCCGGTGGCCTTCGTCAGACCCAGCGGCAGCAGCTCGACGATGCCCTCGCCGGACACCGTCACGCCCACCAGGTCCCCGGCGATCTCGCGCGCGACCCCGGCCAGGGCGTCGTCGTCGAGCGTCGGGTGCTGGAGGTAGACCTTGTTGAGCGGTGCCGCCCACAGCTCGCCCGGGTCGTCGATCATGACGTTGGGCAGCGGGCCCTCCTGGATGCGGTAGCCGGGGGCCACCAGCACCTCGCCCTCCAGGCCGTCCCGGCTCGCGGCCAGCAGCAGCGGGCCGGTCTCCGCCTCGATCTTGGACAGCGCGAGTCCGGCCAGCTGCCGGTCCAGGGTCACCGACGTCAGCAGCCGGTGCTCACCGGCGTGGTAGACCTGCGCGCCCTGACCGCACACCGCCAGCCCCTGGTAGTCCAGGCTGTCGAGGATGTGCCGGGTCCAGGGGACCGCGCGCCCGGTGACGACGATGTGCGCCGCACCCGCCGCGGTGGCCGCGGCGAGCGCGTCGCGGGTGCGCTCGGAGATGGTCTCGTCGTGCCGCAGCAGCGTCCCGTCGAGATCCGTCGCGATGAGCTTGTACGGCAGTGCCCGAGGGGCGGGCACCGTGGAGCCTGCGGCGGTCACTTGGCGACGGGCTCCAGGATCTCCCGGCCGCCCAGGTAGGGGCGGAGCATCTCGGGAACGCGCACCGAGCCGTCCGGCAGCTGGTGGTTCTCGAAGATCGCCACGATGGTGCGGGGGACGGCGCAGAGCGTGCCGTTGAGGGTGGCCAGCGGCGAGACCCGCTGCTTGCCGTCGACGTTCTCCCGCATCCGCACCGACAGCCGGCGGGCCTGGAACTCGTCGCAGTTCGATGCCGAGGTCAGCTCGCGGTACTTGCCCTGGGTCGGGATCCACGCCTCGCAGTCGAACTTGCGCGAGGCCGAGGAGCCGAGGTCACCGGTGGCGACATCGATCACCTGGAACGGCAGCTCCAGGCCGGTCAGCCACTGCTTCTCCCAGTCCAGCAGCCGCTGGTGCTCCGCCTGCGCGTCGTCCGGCGCGACGTAGGAGAACATCTCGACCTTGTCGAACTGGTGGACCCGGAAGATGCCGCGGGTGTCCTTGCCGTAGGTGCCGGCCTCGCGGCGGAAGCAGGGCGAGAAACCGGCGTAGCGCAGCGGCAGCTTGGCCGCGTCGACGATCTCGTCCATGTGGTACGCGGCGAGCGGGACCTCGGAGGTGCCGACCAGGTAGTAGTCGTCCTTCTCCAGGTGGTAGACGTTCTCCGCGGCCTGGCCGAGGAAGCCGGTGCCCTCCATGGCGCGCGGACGCACCAGGGCCGGGGTCAGCATGGGCGTGAAGCCCGCCGCGGTGGCCTGCGCGATGGCGGCGTTGACGAGCGCGAGCTCCAGCAGCGCGCCGATGCCGGTGAGGTAGTAGAAGCGCGATCCGGAGACCTTGGCGCCGCGCTCGACGTCGATCGCGCCGAGCAGCTCGCCGATCTCCAGGTGGTCCTTGGGCGTGAAGCCCTCGGCCGCGAAGTCGCGCGGTGTGCCGAGGGTTTCGAGGACGGTGAAGTCCTCCTCGCCGCCGATCGGCACGTCCGGGTGGACGAGGTTGCCGAGCTTGCGCAGCAGTGCCTGCGTCTCGTCCTTGGCCTCGTCCTGTGCGGCGTCGGCGGCCTTGACGGCGGCGGACAGCTCGCCGGCCTTCTTCAGCAGCTCGGCCTTCTCGTCACCGGCGGCCTTGGGGATGAGCTTGCCGAGCGACTTCTGCTCGGCACGCAGCTCGTCGAAGCGGACGCTGGACGACCTGCGCCGCTCGTCGGCGGAGAGAAGCGCGTCGACGAGGGCGACGTCCTCTCCACGGGCGCGCTGGGAGGCGCGCACACGGTCGGGGTCCTCACGGAGCAGGCGAAGGTCAATCACCCCACCAGGCTACCGGGGCCGGGCCCCGGCCCTCGACGCCACATTCCCCCGCGTTCCGCTTTGTCCGTTTTGGGGAATTTTATTCCCCGAGGGGTGGGGGGTGGAATGCGGGAAAGGATCATCTCCGGAGCCGCCCGGAAAACCGCCGGGGAATTCGCGGGCATTCGCCGGTATGGGGCATTCGCGGAGTGCGTGACGAGTGATCAACCGGTCGGGGGCGGCGAGTTGGGCCGGTGGCCGGACGGGTCGGACGCCTCGGTTTTCCACAGGGGGTGGGGGTTGAGGGATTCTTATCCACAGGCTGTGTGTGAGATCTGTGGAAGTCGGAACTGATCATTCCGACCTTCGAATGCTCGGCTATGGATTCCTCGCCCAAACCCCCTTCCCGCACTCTTTCGTGTGGGATTGACTAGCTCTAAAGGATTGATCACGGGAATTGTGCTGACGCGGCACCACGTGAGCTGCTGTGGGGCACTGTGGAGCGTTGTGGGGTCGGTAGAGGGATTTGTCGACTCTGTCCGACTCCCGTGTCGACTTACCCACAGGTCGAGAACCAGCCCTGTGGATAACTTTGTGGACAACCGTGGGACCCGGTCGAAGTCGCAGGTCCCACGCACCGGACCGCCCGTCAGGCCCGCCCGTCCAGGCAACGCCCGAGCCAGTCCGACGCCTCCGTGAAGGCCGCGTCCGTCATCTCCTGGCGCACGGTCGCCGTCACCTTGTCCGCCCGCGGATACGAGCCGAGGAAGCGCACCTCGCGGCAGACCCGCTTGAGCCCCATCAGGACCTCGCTGACCCGGCGGTCGGTGAGGTGCCCCTCGCAGTCGACGGAGAAGCAGTAGCGGCCGATGCCCTCGCCGGTCGGCCGGGACTCGATCCGCATCATGTTGACGCCGCGGACCGCGTACTCCTGCAGCAGCTCCAGCAGCGCGCCCGGGTGGTCCTCGCGCAGCCACAGCACGACCGACGTCTTGTCCGCGCCGGTCGGCGACGCGGGCCGGGCGGGCCGGCCCACCAGCACGAAGCGGGTGGCGGCGTTCTGCGCGTCGTGGATGTCGGAGACCAGCGGCTCCAGACCGTACGTGGCGGCCGCGAACTCGCCCGCGAAGGCACCGTCGTAGCGGCCCTCCTGCACCAGTCGCGCGCCGTCCGCGTTCGAGGCCGCCGACTCCCAGAGCGCCTCCGGGAGCTGGGTCGCCAGCCACTTGCGCACCTGTGGCTGGGCGACCGGGTGGCCGGTCACCGTCTTCACGTCGTGCAGGGCCGTACCGGGGCGCACCAGCAGCGCGAACGCGATCGGCAGCAGCACCTCGCGGTAGATCATCAGCGGCTCGCCGGAGGCCAGCTCGTCGAGGGTGGTCGTCACCCCGCCCTCGACGGAGTTCTCGATCGGCACCAGCGCCGCGGCCGCCTCACCGCCGCGCACCGCGTCCAGGGCGGCCGGCACCGACACCATCGGCACCAGCTCGCGGGTGGCCGCCTCCGGGAGCGTGCGCAGGGCGGCCTCCGTGAAGGTGCCCGCGGGGCCGAGATACGTATAGCGACTGGCCGACATCACAAAGGACTCCCTCGCGTCATTGCGGGGGCAACCCGCCGATCTCCCTGCCCTGTCACGATACCGAGCCGTTTCCCGGCCCAGCGGCCACTTCCCTCAGCCCTCCAGCAGGGGACGGCCCACGTAGTCCCCCGGCTCCGCGGCGGGCGGCACCGCGTACAGGCCGCTCGCCTCGTGCCGCAGGAAGGGCGACAGCGCGTCGCCGCGGTCGAGCTTCCGCTGGACCTGGGTGAAGGCGCGCAGCGGATCGGCCTGCCAGCAGATGAAGAGCAGCCCCGCGTCCGGGGCACCGTCGTCGCGGAACCCGTCGTGGAAGGAGAACGGGCGGCGCAGCATCGCCGCGCCCTGGTTGGACTCCGGCGCGGCGATCCTGGCGTGCGCGTCCGCGGGGATGACCGGCAGCCCGTCGGCGCCGGTCTCGTCCAGCCGCATCGGGGTGGTCTCGGCCCCGCCGGTCAGCGGCGCGCCGTTGTCCTTGCGGCGGCCGATGACCCGCTCCTGTTCGCGGCGTGAACGCTTCTCCCAGTCGTCCAGCAGCATCCGGATACGGCGGACGACGGCGAACGAGCCGCCGCGCATCCACTCCTGGTCGGTGTCGCGGTCCACGAAGATGCGCGCGTCGAAGTCCGGGTCCGACGGCCGGGGATTGTTGGTGCCGTCGATCTGCCCCATCAGATTGCGGGTGGTCATGGGACGGGCGGTGGCGCCGGGCGTGCGGTTGAAGCCGTTCATCTGCCATCGCAGGCGCGCCCGCCCCGCCGCCTCCTTCTGCAGCGCGCGCAGCGCGTGAAAGGCGACCAGCGCGTCATCCGCGCCGATCTGGATCCACAGATCGCCGTTGCTGCGCCCCGGATCCAAGGCGTCCGAGGAGAAGTCGGGCAGCGGGTCGAGCTGGACCGGGCGCTTCTTCTGCAGGCCGGTACGTCCGAAGAAGCTGTGGCCGAAGCCGAAGGTGACGGTCAAGGAGGAGGGGCCCGCGTCGAGCGCGACCCCGGTGTCGGCGTCCGGCGTCCGGCCCGCCATCAGCTCCTCGGCCGTCCGGGACCAGCGGCGCAGCAGGGCGGCCGCGCCCTTGCGGTCCGTGCCGGGCGCCAGGTCGAAGGCGAGGAGGTGGCCGTTGGCCTG
Organism: Streptomyces sp. Pv4-95; assembly: GCF_045782725.1. NCBI lineage: Bacteria > Bacillati > Actinomycetota > Actinomycetes > Kitasatosporales > Streptomycetaceae > Streptomyces > Streptomyces sp. Pv4-95. Next base: position 4,057,993 of record NZ_CP127172.1, on the reverse strand, counting down.
CAACGGGGTGGTGATGCCCGACTGGTGCGCGGCACGCTCCTCGCGGAACGCGACCTCGGTCGAGCCGATGCCGGTGAGGGGCGCGGGGGCGTCGTCGCGCGCGGCGGTGACCGTGAGGGCGCCGCCGGCGCCGCCCGCGACCAGCCCGGCCGCGCCCGCCGCACCGACGGTGCCGAGCAGCCGGCGGCGGGACAGCTCCAGGACGGGCGCGTCGGGCCCGGCCGGTGCGGCGGCCTTGTCGGCGGTCGCCGTGGCAGCAGGCCCAGGCGCGCGGCCGGGCCCGGGGATCTTCTTGCCGGGCGTCTTCCTGCCCGGGGTCTGCTTGCTCATCGGTCGATCTTCACGTTCCTGGTCTCGGTCACCTGGTCGATGTCGGAGGTCCGCACGAGCAGCGAGAGCTGCCACTTCCCGGGGACCGGCAGCTGGACGCCGCTCGCGCTCCAGTGACCTTCGCTGATGTGGTCGGGCACGACGGGGAGCGGCCCGAGCTTCTTGTCCTTCAGGGTGAAGGAGATCTTCACCTCGGGGACGTCCATGGTCGCGCCCGAGCCGTCGGAGATCCGCAGATGCAGCTCGTTGGCGCTGCCGCTGCGCCCGGGGTCGAGGTCGATACGCGCGGTGCCCTTGCCCCGCGGGCCGCCGGTGTCGAACGGGATGGTCAGTACCCGCGGCTGGTTGGTGTCGGCGGACTGCCCGGCCTCGGCGGCTTTCACCGCGGCTTCCGTACGGGCCGGTTCGGTGGCCGTCAGCACGGTGGTCACCGCGAGCAGCACGACCGCGACCGTCGCCTCCGCCAGCACCGACCGCCGCAGCCCCAGCCGCTGCGGATCGGCGTCGCGCATGCGCTTGGTGCGTGCGGTGCTCAACGCGGCCCGCTGACGGGCGAGTTGAGCCGCGCGGTCGGCGTCGACCGGGTCGTCGCCGGTGGCGGCGGACGCGGAGCCGGCGGCGGCGTCGGACGCCTCACCCGTCCCGCAGTCCGACCCGGAGTCCGTTCCTGAGTCGTTCGTGGAGTCGGTCCCTGAGTCTGTCCCGGAGTCGGTGGTGGACACCGACGCGGACGCGGCGACGACCGCCACAGGCGTGCGCTCGCGTTCCGTCTCCGTCTCCGTCTCCGTCTCGGACTCGGACTCGGTTCCGGTCTCGGACTCGGTCTCCGGTCCGGATACGGAAGCGGGCGCGGCCGCCCCCTCGGACGGACCCGGTGCCGGGCTCGTCGCCGCCCCCGCCGTCTCCGTACGGAGCTCCGTGAGCCGGGCCGTCCACCGCCGGGACGTCCAGGCGATGCCGACGAGCACCACGACCAGGCCCGCCTTGAGCAGCAGAAGCCGCCCGTAGGAGGTGTCGGTCAGGGCGTCCCAGCTGCCCACCTGCCGCCAGGACTGGTAGATCCCGGTGGCCACCAGCACCACCACCGAGCCGAACGCGATCCGCGAGAAGCGGCGGACGGCGGCGCGCTCCACCGGCGGCCCCCAGTACAGGGACACGACCAGGGCGGTCAGCCCGCCCAGCCAGGCGGCGACCGCGAGCAGGTGCAGGACATCGACGGGCATCGCGACGGCGGTCTGCAGACCGGTCGAGGCGTGTTCGGCCATCGCCCAGGTCGCGGCGAGCCCGGCGGCGACGATCACTCCGCCGATGCCCAGCCCCCTGGTGAGGTCCGCGCGCCGCCGAGCCGCCTCCGCCTCGCTCTCCTCGCCCCGCTCCGCGCCGTCCGCCTCACCGGTCTCGTCCCCCTGAGCCGGCTCCAGCGCCCGCGCGTACGCCCCGAAGAGCACCGCGACGAACAGCGCCGCGGCGGCGAGCAGCAGGATCCGGGAGACCAGCGCGGCGCCCGGCTTGGTCGCCAGGACCTGCTGGAGACCGCCGAGATCGAAGACATCGGCGAGGTCGCCGGACCCGGTGTACGGGGCGCGCAGCAGCAGCATCGCGATGGTGGCCGCGGTCAGCGCGGCCCAGCCCTGGACGACCAGGCGCTGGACGGACCGGACCCGGGCGGCGGCCGGGCGGCAGGCCACGACGAAGGCGGCGCCGCCGGCCAGCAGCACGAAACCGGCGTAGGCGAGGTAGCGGGCGATGCCGTAGAGGGCACCCACCAGCCCGCCGCCGACCTCCTGTTCGGGGACCGCGGCGGTGGTCTTGGAGGGTGCGCCGACGGAGAAGGTGAAGGCGCCGGAGACGGGGTGGCTGTCCGCGGAGACCGCCTGCCAGGCGACGGTGTACGTGCCGTCGGCCAGGCCCGGCGGCAGTCCCGCGCCGTACTTGACGACGCTGCCGCTGCACAGGTTGCGCAGCTTGCCGCGGTCCACCCGCTTGCCCTGGGGGTCCAGGACCCGGATGGAGTCGTCGCCCATCGCGACACCCTCGGAGAAGCTGAGTGTGACCTGCTCGGGGGCACGGTCCACCACCGACCCCTGGGCGGGAGTGCTGCCGGTCAGCGCGGCGTGCGCGTCGGCCGGGGCCGCGCCGCCGAGCAGCGCGGCCAGCAGCGCCGCCGCGAGGACCAGCAGGCGCAGCGCGGCGGACCGCCGCGGCCAGGAGCCGGTGATGGCCATAGTGGTGCTCCCCTTACTTCCGGTCGGGTGCCGTGGTCTCCACCGCCGCTACTTCTTCGGCGCGTACGAGACCGACTTCACCGGGACGTCGACCGTGATCGGGTCGGCGGTCGCGAAGTGCAGCTCGATGGTGACGGTGTCGCCCTCGGCGGGCTTGTTCTTCAGGCCCATGAACATCAGGTGGTTGCCGCCACGGGCGAGCGTGAGCTCACCGCCGGCCGGCACGTTCAGGGAGGGGACCTCCTCCATCTTGCTGCCGACCGTCTTGTGGATCGTGATGTCCTTGGACAGGTCGCTGGTGACCGAGGTGAGCTTGTCGGCGGTGTCGCCGGTGTTCTTGACGACGAGGAACGCACCGGCCATGTCCTGCGTGACCGGCTGCGGCATGTATGCGCCGGAGACCTTGAGTTCCGGGGCCTTGGCGTCCCCGCCGCCGCAGCCGGCGAGCGTGAGACCTGCGGTGAGAGCGAGAGCGGCGGTCAGGGTTATGCGGCGGTTCACGGGTTCTGTCCCTTGATGATCTTCGGCAGTGCCTTGGTGTAGTTGTCGGCGGTCGCCTCCTGCATGCCCATCCAGTGGATCCGGTCGTCCTTGGCGGACGACAGCAGGACCTGGGCACCGTGCGTCGAGACGACATCGCCGTTCTTCTTCTTGACCGGCTTCTCGATGCCGATGTTCACGCTGCGCGCGCCCTGCTGGATGGCGTCGAACGAGCCGGTCAGGCCGGTGAAGTCCGCGTCGATGCCGGCGAGCCACTTCTTGAGGGCGGCGGGGGTGTCGCGTTCGGGGTCGGAGGTGACGAACAGGACGCGCAGGTCGTCCTGTTCCGCCTTCGGCAGCTGTTTGACCGCGACGGCGATGTTGGCCATCGTCAGCGGGCAGACGTCCGGGCAGTTGGTGTAGCCGAAGTAGATGAGGGTCGGGTGGCCCTTGGTCTTCTCCAGCAGGTCGTACTTCTCGCCGTCGGAGTCGGTCAGCTGAAGATCCGGCTTCTCCAGCGGGCTGTCGAGCGTGACGATCGGCCGGGAGGTGGAGCCGGAGACATCGGCGGCGGGCTTGCCGTCGTCGGGGCCACAGGCGGTCAGGGTGAGGGCTGCGGCCGCCGCGAGGGCGGACGCCAGCATGGTCCTTCTACGCATTGCAGAAATGTCCGTGTGTCCAGGGGATGGAGCGCCGGGCCGGCGCGCGTCGGTGCCGGCCCGGTCGCAGGTCAGGAGCTGCGGCGCCGGCCGGCGAGGACGCCGAAGCCGACTCCGGCGATGCCGACGACGATGCCGACGACGGCCAGCACGCGTGCCAGGGTGTCGCTGCCGGACGCGTCCTCGGCGGCCTCGGTGTGCTTGCCGCCGTCCTCGGTGCTCTTGGCGTCGTCGCCCGCGGCACCCGCGCCGTGGCCGTGGCCGTCGCCGGTCGCCGCGGTGAGCTTCAGCACCGGCGCCGGGTTCTCCGGCTCCGGGCCGCCCTCCTTCGCCGGCTCGATCCAGCGCACGACCTCCTTGTCGTCGTACGTCTGGAGGGCCTTGAAGACGAGCTGGTCGGCGTCCTCGGGCAGCTGGCCGACGGAGACCGGGAACTGCTGGAACTGGCCGGGCTCGACGCCCTTGCCGTCCGCGGTCCAAGTGATCTTCGAGGGCGCCTCGTTGATCTTCTCGCCGTGCATCTCCAGCGGCTTGTCGAGCTTGGTCTTGGTGACCTCCACCTTCCAGCCGGGCACCGGCTGTGGCATGACGGACGCCAGCGGGTGGTCGGTCGGCAGGTTGACCTCCAGCTTCACCGTCGAGGCGTCGTCACGCTCGTTGGGCACCTTGAAGTTGACCGTGGCGTAGCCGCCCTTCTCGGCCGCCTCGGGCTGGACGCTGACGTGCGCGAAGGCCGGGCCGGCGAGCAGCAGCACGCTGCCCGCGGCGATCCCGCCCAGGACGGGCAGCCGGCGGGCCAGCCGCCGCCCGGGGCGCGCGGAGGCGGTGGGGCCGTCGGCCGGGCCGGCCGAGGTACGCGCGGGCGCCGGGTGCGAGAGGTGCGACATCTTCGACATGTAGAAAACACTCCACAGACAGGAGAACGGTTCGGAGGAATTGCTCTGGCGCGCATGCGGCGACGGCGCGAGAGCCCGTACCCGTCCGGTGGGGGAGTGCTTCGCGTGTCGTCAGGCCGCGAGGGCCAGGGTGGGTGGCCCCCGCCTGACGACACTGTGGTGGAGCGCGAGGACCTGCGGGCCCGGTTTGTCATCCCCGTACGAAACGGGGGCGCGCAGCGTGTTGTCGTGCGCGGTGGCCGGCCCGGCGATCAGGGCGCCCACCAGCGTGAGCGCCCCGCGCAGCGCGACGACGAGCGCCTGGGCGGCGACTTCGCGCGCCGCAGGAGCCGACAGCCGGACCAGCCGCCAGAGTGCCGCCTCGCCCCGGCGCAGCAGCCACCCGAGCGCGAGCGCCGCGAGCAGGTGCCCGAGCAGCATCGGCAGGGACGGCAGCAGACAGTGCGCCATGGCCGGATCGGCGGTCGCCCCGGCCGACATCCGGTGTCCGGCGTGTCCGGCGGAGCCGGCCGCCAGGGCGGTGTCGAAGCCGCCCGAGCCGAGGATGCGCCGCGCCGCGTCGCCGTCCAGCGGGCCGGTTCCCAGGCCGCATGCCACCTGACGGGCCATGGTGATCGCCGCGTGGTCGGAGAGGCCCGCGACGCCGTTGCCGCCGGTCTTCGCGACGGCGGAGGCCGGCTGCTGACCCAGCGCGAACAGCGCGTGCAGTGTCACCTGCCCCACGGCCAGTCCGGCGGCGATCGACGGCAGCGACCGTTCCCGCCCGGCCAGCGGGGCGGCGACCGCGAACACGACGACAGCGGCGACGCCCAGGGTCCACAGCGGGACGGCGGAGAACGAGGCCGCCATGTGCCCGGCCGCGGACAGCGCGACGCAGACCGCGGTGAACACCGCGGCACGCAGCAGCCGTAGGTCGGCAGCTGCGCGCGCTGTGGGGGCTGGCGAGGCAGTCATGGCGGCGTCATCATCCCACTGCGCCCCTCGGCTGCCTACGGCAGGGCGCCGCTCAGCGCCGCGTGCGGGGGCCGCATCGGCGCCCGGTGGGGCGCACGGGGGCGCGCGCCACAGAGTGCGCCTACACCGGTGCGCTTGGTGCCGCATCCGCCGAATGAGCGGTGTCACATCCCGGACACGCTTACGGACCATACGGTGCGGCAATACGTATCGGTATGTCGAGCCGCGGCCAGGAGGCTGGAGCGATGAGCATCTGGTGGTCCCTCCACTTGCGGCGCGAGGCGGCAAGTGTGCCGCTCGCCCGTCGTCTGCTGCTGGGCACCATGGAAGCGGCGGGCGTCGACCCCGACATCTGCTACGACCTGTCGGTGGCCCTGTCCGAAGCCTGTGCGAACGCCGTCGAGCACGGCGGTGACGCCGCGACCGAGGACTACCGCGTCACGGCCTTCATCGACGGCGACACCTGCCGCATCGAGGTGACCGACTCCGGCCCCGGCTTCAGCCGCCCGCAGTGCCCGCCCACCGGCCGGGCCGCCGTGGACCCCGCCCCGCTGCCGGCCCCGGCCCCCGCGCAGGCTCCCCCGTACGCCGAGGCCGGCCGCGGCCTCTTCCTCATCGAGGCCCTCACCGACCACGTCCGCTACCGCAACCGCACGGGCCGGCGCGGCGCGGTCGTCAGCTTCGACAAGATCCTCAAGTGGCGCGAGGGAGCGGCGCTGCCGATGGCGTCCTGAGCGGGCGGGCCACGGGGGCTCCGCTCCGACCTGCTGAGACCCGCGGCGGCCACGCCCGCCCCGGATGCCGGCCGCTCCCCGCTCCCCCGCTCCCCGCTACCCCGCGACTCCGTCGAGCCGGTGCGGGCGCGGGTCGAGCGGGGCGAGTACGCCGAGGCGCTCCTCGATCCGTTGGGCCGCGTCCAGGCACAGGTCTTCGCGATACATCCCCGCCACGACCTGGACGCCCTGCGGCAGCCCGGCCGCGAGTCCGGTGGGCACGGCCACGGCCGGCACCCCCACGTACGTCGTCGCGGTGAGCAGCCGCATCGGCATCATCATCGCGTCGCGCTCCTCCGGGGTCCGTGGCACCACGGGCTGCGGTGCCGGCTGTGTGGACACCGGCCCGAGCAGCAGCGGACAGCGCTCGAAGAAGCGGGCCCACGCGCGCTGGACGCCGAGGCGTACACCGGTCTGCCGGAGGTACTCCGCCAGGTCGACGGGTGGGTGGCGGTGCGCGTCCAGCTCGATGTGGCGGGCGCTGTCGTCGGTGAGCAGCCGCCTGATCACCGGCCAGGCCAGGGAGAACTCGGTCCGCAGCAGTGCGCCGTAGCCGTCGAGGGCGTCCTGCAGCCGCGGCACCCGCACCTCCTCGACGGGGTGCCCGGCGTCCTCCAGGGCGGCCGCCGCCGCCTCGATCGCCGCGCGCACGTCCGGGTGGACGTCACCCCGGTCGCCGGGGTCGGTCACCACGCCGACGCGCACCGGTGTGCCCGGTCGCGGCCAGTACAGCGGGGCCGGGACCGCACGCGGGTCCTGCGGGTCGGTCCCCGCCAGCACCTCGTAGGACGCCCGCAGATCTGCCACCGACCGGGCCAACGGCCCGTCCACGGGGAAGAGTTGGTGGCCCAGGACCGGTTCGTCGTCGCTCATCCGGTGGTCGGCGGGGAACCGCCCGTAGCTCGGCTTCAGGCCCGCGACGCCGTTGAACGTCGCCGGGTTGCGCACCGATCCGCCGGAGTCGTTGCCCAGGCCCAGCGCCGCCATGCCGGTCGCCACCGCCACCGCGTCGCCGCCGCTGGTGCCGCCGGGCGTGCGCTGCGGGTCCCACGGGTTGACGGTGTCCCCGAACAGCTGGCTCGTCGTGTGCACCCCGGCGATCGCCAGGTCGGGCATGTTGGTGCGCCCGATCGGAATCGCCCCGGCCGCGCGCAGTCGCCGCACCGGGGGAGCGTCCGCCTGCGCCACCCGGTCGCGGAAGTACGGCACGCCGTGCGTGGTCGCCGATCCGGCGACGTGGAGGTTCTCCTTCACCGTGAACGGCACCCCGGCCAGCGGGCCCAGCCGCTCCCCGGCGGCCCGGCGCCGGTCGGTCTCCCGCGCCGCCTGCCGGGCGCTGTCCGCCAGCAGCCGGGTCACCGCGTTGACCCGCGGGTTGACCGCGGCGATCCGCTCCAGGTGTGCGTCCACGGTCTCCGCCGCGGAGACCTCTCCGGACGCCATCAGCTTCGCCAGCTCCGACGCCTCCAGCGCCCACAGCTCGGTCTTCTCCATCGGGCTCTCCCTTCGCTCCGACGCAAAGATACAGAGCTGTATCTGGATACAGAACTGAATATTTTGGCCCGGGTGCGCCGTAGGATGCCGCTGTGAGCCCCGAACGCAAGCGCCTGACCCGCGAAGAGAGCCGTCAGCAGACCCGCGAACGCCTGCTGACCGCCGCCGCCGAACTGTTCGTCGAACGCGGGGTCAACGGCACCTCCGTCGAGCAGATCGCCGAGCGCGCCGGCTACACCCGCGGCGCCTTCTACGGGAACTTCGAGGACAAGAACGCCCTCGTCGCCGAGCTGCTCCAGCACCGCACGCGCCGCGAACTGGAGGAGGTCCGCGCGCTCACCGAGGGCGCCGCCTCCTTCGCCGACGCCCTCGACAGGCTCCGGGCCTGGAACCGCGACCGGGCCCGTCACCTGCCCGAATGGCTCGCCCTGCGCATGGAACTCGTCCTGCACGCGCTGCGGAACGAGGAACTGCGCCCCCTCCTAGCCGAACGGGAACGCCTCGCCCGCGACGCCCATGCCGGCGGCCTGGAGCAGGCGTTCGCCGCCCGCGGCGTCGCCTCGCCCGCGGACCCCGCCTTCCTCGCCCTGATCGTCCATGCCCTGGAGGACGGCCTGCTCATCCAGCGCCTGCTGGCCCCCGAGGGCATCCAGGGTGACGTCGTCGTCGACGCCTTCGACCTGCTCCTGCGCTCCTGGACCGCGCTCGCGCGGCAACCGGCCCAGGAGGACGCCGGTGAGGCGCGATCCGCCGTCACCGAAGACCCCGAAGGCACGGCGTAGGGCCTCTGGTGTGGATGACGGGTGTGACGCCACGTCAATATCTTGCGCCGGAGCGGGTGTTGGGGCCGTGACGGAGCGAGTCGCGCACGGAGACGTCCATCCCGGAGCGGACGTCAATCCCGGAGTGAACATCGGCCGCGGAAAGCTGGCCGGAAATCATGTCCGGTGGAAGGTGAGCAGCGCGGTCTCGCAACGAGAGGACCTCCCCCGCGGCGTCCCCTGGGCTTGCGAGACCGGCGCGCACCAGGATTAACGCGAAGTTGCTCGCGTTAATCTTGTTCGGACAATACTTGGCGTGAACCTGCACTGCAATACGGAGCCGCCGTGACAGCGCACCAACCCCCGGGCGAGAGCCGGCCCGGAGGCCGCACGGCCCGGACCCGGCAGGCCGTAATGGCCGCCGTCTTCGAGGAGTTGGGCTCCGGCGGGTACGCCTCGCTCACGATGGAGAAGGTCGCGCAGCGCTCCGGCGTGCATCTCGCGACGCTCTACCGTCGCTGGCGCAGCGTCGAGGGCGTGGTCTGCGAACTCCTGACGGAGCTGAGCGCGGAGGTGCCGCTCCCCGACACCGGCACGCTGCCCGGGGACCTGCGCACGCTGGCCCGGTCGATCGCCGCCTTCTACGCCGACGGGCGGATGCAGAGCATGATCGAGGCGGTGGTCTCCGCCGCGGCCCGCGACCCCCAGGCCGCCACGGTGCTGCGGGACTTCTTCGACGCCCGGCTCAAGCTCGCGGGCCTGATGGTGCGGCGGGCCGTCGAGCGCGGCGAGGTGCCCGCGGACACCGACCCGGAGGACGTGATGTCGGCCCTCGGCGCGCCCTTCTACTACCGGATCCTGATCGCCCGCCGGCCCGTCGATCCCGCCCTCGCCGAGTCCACGGCCACCGCGGTCTGGGCGGCGGTCCGCGCCGGCGCCTACGCGCCGAAGGGCGGCACACCGCCGGGGGACGGCTGAGTCCTCGCCGGACGCACGACGGCCGGTGGTCCCCGGAAGGACCACCGGCCGTCTGCGAAGCGGCTACGGGCGCGCTGCCCGCACGGCTACTCGGCGAGCAGGCCGGCCATCCAGCTCTCGACCTCGTCGGAGCGGCGCGGCAGACCGGCCGAGAGGTTCCGGTTGCCGTCCTCGGTGACGAGGATGTCGTCCTCGATCCGGACGCCGATGCCGCGGTACTCCTCCGGCACCGTCAGATCGTCCGCCTGGAAGTACAGGCCGGGCTCGACGGTCAGCACCATGCCGGGCTCCAGCGTGCCGTTGACGTACGCCTCGGTGCGGGCCGCGGCGCAGTCGTGGACGTCCAGGCCGAGCATGTGGCCGGTGCCGTGCAGGGTCCAGCGGCGCTGCAGTGCCAGCTCCAGCACCCGCTCCACCGGGCCCTCGACGAGCCCCCAGGCCACGAGCTTCTCGGCGAGCACCCGCTGCGCCGCGTCGTGGAAGTCGCGGTACTTCGCGCCGGGCCTGACCGCCGCGATGCCCGCCTCCTGGGCCTCGTACACCGCGTCGTAGATCTTGCGCTGGAGGTCGGTGTAGCGGCCGTTGATCGGCAGGGTGCGCGTCACGTCGGCGGTGTAGAGGCTGTTCGTCTCCACGCCGGCGTCCAGCAGCAGCAGGTCGCCGGAGCGGACCTCGCCGTTGTTGCGGACCCAGTGCAGGGTGGTGGCGTGCGGACCCGCGGCGCAGATGGAGCCGTAGCCGACGTCGTTGCCCTCGACGCGGGCGCGCAGGAAGAACGTGCCCTCGATGTAGCGCTCGCTGGTCGCCTCGGCCTTGTCGAGGACCTTCACGACGTCCTCGAAGCCGCGGACGGTGGAGTCGACGGCCTTCTGCAGCTCGCCGATCTCGAACTCGTCCTTGATCACACGCGCTTCGGAGAGGTGGACCCGCAGCTCCTCGTCGCGCTCGGCGGTGACCTTGTCGGCCAGCGCGGCCTCGATACCGGCGTCGTGCCCGCGCACGACCCGCACCGGGCCGGTGGCCTCGGTGAGCGCCTCGGGGAGTTCGCGTACGTCCTTGCAGGGCACGCCGAGCAGCACCTCGGACTCGCGGAGGCTGTTGCGGCGGCCGACCCACAGCTCGCCCATGCCGTTGAGCCAGAACTCGCCGTTCTCGCGGTCGGAGCGGGGCAGGCGGTAGACCGTCGCGTCATGGCCCTCGGCACCGGCGGCGCGGGGCTCCAGGACCAGGACGCTGTCGTCGGTCTGGTCACCGGTGAGGTAGACGTACTCCGTCGACGCACGGAAGTCGTACTCGGTGTCGTTGGAGCGGGTCTTGAGGTTGCCCGCGGGAATCACCAGGCGCTCGCCGGGGAAGCGCGCGGACAGGGCGGCACGACGCCGGGCGGCGTTCGGGGCCTGCTCGATCGGCTGCAGGTCGTGCAGCTCGGTGTCGGCCCAGCCGCTCTTCATGGACTCCGCGAGCTCGTCCGACACGCCCGGGTACAGGCCGTTCTTGCGCTGCTTGATCGGCTGCTCGTCCTCGTCCGGGGTCTCCGGTGTGAGCTCGTCGGTCACAATGCCTCCTTTTAAGACTGAACCGCCTTCCATCGTATGTGCGGATCGAATGCGGTCCAGGGGGAGGAAGGTGTGACCTCTCCGGCGATCCGGCCATCGAGTGCACGGACGCCCCGGCTACTCGTCGAAGCGGGCGGCCAGGAGCACCACGTCCTCCTCCGAATCGGGCTCGTCCAGGCCCTGCGGGAGCATCGTGCGCAGGATGTGGTCGACGACCGCGTCCGGGTCGTGGCGGCTCCCCTTCGGTACGCCGGCAGCCGCGGAGTGCAGCCGGGCGAAGGCGCGGTCCATGGGGTCGCCGGTGCGGTGCAGCAGACCGTCGCTGTAGAGCAGCAGGGTCTCGCCGGGTGCCGGGCCGATCTCCACGCTCGGCGCCTCCCAGCAGGCGAGAATGCCCAACGGCGCGGACAGCGAGGTCTCGACGAACTCGGCGCGCGTATCGCCGATGATCAACGGTGGGCAGTGGCCGGCCCCGGCCAGTACGAGCTTGCGCGGGGCGGGGGCGCCGGCCGGCACCGAGCGCGCGGGCGGTCCGCCCGGTGCGCCGGGCGGCGCCTCGGCGTAGGCGAACAGGGCGGTGGCGCTGCGGGCCGGCTCGGTCAGCCGCAGCAGCAGTTCGAGGTCGGAGAGCACCGCGACCGGGTCCTCGCCCTCCATGACCGCGTACGCGCGCAGTGAGGCGCGCAGCCGTCCCATGGCGGCCACCGCGCTCGGCCCGGAGCCGGTCACCGAGCCGACGGCCAGGCCCAGCGCGCCGTCCGGCAGCGGCAGCGCGTCGTACCAGTCTCCGCCGCCGCGAGGGCCGGTGCTGTGGCGTACCGCGAGCCGTACGCCCGGGACCCGCGGCAGCCGGCTGGGCAGCAACTCCTCGCGCAGCGTCCGCGCCACCTGCCGGCTGCGGTGGAGTTCGAGGAGCCGGGCGAGATGTTCGGAGGCGTGGGCGCGGAAGAGCCCGATGAGGTGCCGCTGCCGTTCGGTGGGCGCGGCGGGCTCGTCGTAGAGCCAGACGGCCGCGCCGATCCTGCCGATCGGGTCGGCGGTGATCGGGACGGCGTAGCTGGCGGCGTAGCCGAGGCGGGCGGCGACCTCGCGCAGGCGGGGGTCGAGGTCCTTCTCGCCGGGGATGTCGGGTTCGGAGATCTCGGTGCGGGCGTCGCCGGCGGCGGTGTCGCCTCCGCCGCGGGCTTCCTCGCCCGCGCCCGGTTCCGGCAGGCCGTCCAGTATCCGCGCGTACGACAGGGCGCGGCGCGGGATGGTCTCGATGTGGCCGATGTCGGCGTGGCCGAGGCCGAGGCCGATCGAGGTCTCCGGCCCGAGGCCGTCGGCCGGTTCGAGGACGACCAGGCCGCGCTGCGCGCCCACCAGGGAGGCGCCGGCCCGCAGCGTCTCGTGGAGGGCGTCCTCCAAGGTGCGGGTGCGGGCCAGCCGTTCGGTCAGGTCGTGAAGCGTGGTGAGGTCGGAGAGCCAGCCGGCGAGCCGGTCCTGGACGGCGGCGAGCTGATCGACGGGCGAGATGTCCGCGGCGAGGTCCCCGGTGGTGTCCGGGCCTGAGCCCGCGGCGGTTTCGGAGGGGGATGCCGCCGGCGTTCCTTCGGCATCCGCGGAGTCATCGGAGCCGGTTGCGGCAAGCGGATCGGCAGTGTGCGCGGGGGTGGGAAGTCCTGGTTCGATTCCAGCCACTTTCGGCACGTGGGAGGAGGTCATGGCCGACGGCTATCGTCGTATCTAGTATTGCCGCAGGTCAGACCAGAATTTGGTTGGGAGTGAAGCGTTTTGTTGAGTGGTGTTGTGCGGTTTGTTCGACCGCTCAATTTCCTCAATAGCATTGCAAACCCCCATGTCCTGCTGCTCCGCTATCAATGTCTCCACATCTACACGCACCGACGACGTGATGTCCAGCATTGTCCCAGGGGGCTTTACGGTGTCAGCCAGGTCTGTAGATTGGCCTGAAAATGGCCCCCCAACCGTCAATTTGAGGTCGACTGGCGGCGATCGACAGCGCGTCATCTCCACAGTGGCGGGTACGTACTCGGAAAGGTGCGGGGCCAGTTGGGGCCGCACCGGAACTCTCCGGCGGGCACGGACGTCTCACACGACGACGACCGCGACGCACTCCCGAGTGGCGGGATTGCACCACCGCACAGCAAGCGCCATGCGCGCGCCACCCCCCGCCACGTTCCACGCTCGGCGTACGGCGTGATGCGCTGCATTTGTACACGCGGTGACCAATGATCCACGTGGCGTGTTCGACCCCGGGTTGCTTGACCAGGTCGCATGAAACGCCACATAGCGGCACGAACCGGTATGTAGTGCGATGGACATAGCCCTCGGCGTTAACGGAAAGGAACGAGCGCTCATGCGCGAGATCCTCGGAAGGCGACGCAAGCCCCTGTTCCGGCGCGGCGGAAGGTCGGCACTGCTCGGTGCGGCGCTCCACTGCGCCACCGAGTGGCAGTGGCCGGTGCTCCCGGGTGTCGGAGTGCGGTCCGGAGGCCGGCAGTCGGCCGGCGGTCGGCTCGGCCTCGGAGAGCGGGGCACGAGAGAGTGCAGCTGTCCCGACCCCGACTGTGTGGTGCCCGGCGCACACCCCTTCGACCCCGGCCTGCTCGCGGCCACGACCGACGCGCGCATGGTGCGCTGGTGGTGGACCAACCGCCCGGACGCCCCGATCGTGCTGGCCACCGGCGGCAGCGCGCCCTGCGCGGTGAGCCTGCCCGCCGTCGCCGGCGCCCGCGCGCTGGCCGCCCTCGACCACTTCGGCGTCCGCCTGGGCCCCGTGGTGGCCACCCCCACCCGCTGGTCGCTCCTGGTATCGCCGTACGACCTGCCGGAGTTGGGCGAGCTGCTGCACTCCCGCGACTGGGTCCCCAGCTCACTGCGCTTCCACGGCGAGGGCGGCTATGTCGTGCTCCCGCCGTCGCAGATCGGCGCCGGCGCGGTGCACTGGGAGCGGCCGCCGGCCGCCGGCCCGGCCGCGCCCTGGCTGCCGAAGGTCGCCACGATCGTCGACGCACTGGTCACGGCGAGCACCAGCGCCCCCGACGGGGGCAGCCGACTCGCGTACTGACGCGCGGGACCGCACCGGACCGCCTCCGGACCGGGCCGTGCCGCGTGCGTGAGCGGCATGGCCGGAAAGAACACGCGGGCGTTCACCCGTCCGGGTGTGAGCGGCACGCACCACTACGGGAAACGGGTGTCTGCGGCCCCGGGACCACCCCCGGCGCCCGGTAAGTTCGGCGGACCGTCAAGCCGCCACCGGTGGCACATCAATCGCAGGTGGTCCCCTTGCAGCGCGCCCCGAAGTTCCGCATGATCGCGCTCGCCGGCACGGCCGTTGCGGCCATCGCCATCCCGCTGGCCGCGGCGACCGCAGGCCCTGCGGACACCCTGGCGCCGGGCGCACGGAACGAAACGGCCGAAGACGCCGTCCGGCCAAGCGAGTCGGGGCATTCCGCGAAGGGCGCGAAGACCGGCAGGCCCGGACACGAGGGTGCGCCCGCCGGGCCCCGAGCCAGGGGCGAAGGCGGTGTTGTCGGCTCCGCCACGCACCGCGAGGCCCGCGACGGCACCCTCGGTGACCTGGGGCTGCCGCTGCTCTCCGACGACCGGCGCATCTCCCGCTGCGGCCCCGAACTCACCTCTCCCCAGCGGGTCCAGGCCCAGACCTGCGTGCTCGCCGAGGACGGCGCGACCTGGGCGCGTACGTACTACCGAAACCGTACGGGTGACCCGCTGCGTGCCGTGCTGACACTGCTGCGGCCGGACGACAGCACTCTCCAGGTGCACTGCACGGTGCCGGTGGCGGACCGGCCGGGAATGTGCGAGACGCCGACCGGCGCGACCGTGCACAAGAGCGGGGTGCCGTACGGCGCGGTGGCGGAGTTCGCCGACGCTGCGGGCGAGCGGCTGCTGCTGCGCGCGGGGAACAACTCCGCGTAGCGCGGCGCCGATCCGGGCCGGTGAGCGCTGGTCGGGCGGCCGCGGGCCTTGAGCGGCAGGGGTGTGGGCGAGCGTCCCGGGAGGTAATCCCCTGTGATCAGGCGGGAGTTCGCACGGCGCGCGCAGCGGTGCGGCAGCACGGGGGCGGGTGCGGTGGCCCGGCCGGGAAGGACGTCCGGCACCGGGCATGGAAACGCCCGGTCGCTGGCGACGGGGGATGCACCAGCGACCGGGCTTTTAGAACCGTAACAAGAGATCGGCGGTTCGCAAATTCGATCGTGGATTTCCGGACGCCTATTTACCGGCTGGTAAGGGGGTTGTGACAGGAGTCACTTCCGCGGGCGTCCGGAGTCGTGACGATCAGCTCAGGGTGACCTGGCGGTTGGTCAGGCCGCCACGCGACCTGCGCTCCTCCGGGGTGAGCGGGGCGTTCGAGGCGAGGGCCTCGGTGAGCCGCTCGGCGAACGCGACGGCCGGCCCCGCGACCTCGTCGGCGCCCATCGCGGAGGGCAGGTCCCAGACCGGCACGACCAGGCCGTGCGCCCGGAACGAGCCGACGAGGCGGGTGCCCTCGCCGAGCGAGGAGGTGCCCGCGGCGTGCAGCCTGGCGAGCGCGTCAAGCAGCTGCTCCTCCGGGTAGGACGTCACCCAGCGCAGGTGGTTCTTCTCCGGGGCCTCGCACCAGTAGGCCCCCTCCAGGCCGGGGATCCGGGCCGTCGGGAGGGCCGCGGCGTTGGCCCGCTCCAGAGAGGCCGCGACGTCGCCGGTGGCGTTCTCGGCGTCCTCCACCCAGAACTCGAAGCCGCTGTGCACGGTCGGCTCGAAAGTCGCGCCCGGGTCGAGCAGATCCTGCAGCCGCGGTCCGTCGGCGGAGGAGCGGCGGGCGGCGACCGGAGTGCCGGGCTCCGCGGCCAGCGCCCGCTGGAGCGTGTCCGCGAGGTCGCGGCTGATGTCGCCGGAGGCGGTGTCGTTCTGCAGGCCGAGCAGGACGGCGCCGTTGTCGCGGCGCAGCGCCGGCCAGGCCATCGGCAGCACCGTCGCGAGGGTCACCGACGGAACGCCCTCCGGCAGCCCGTCCTTGAGGGTCAGCTCGACCGTGGCGGCGGGCACCAGCTCACGCAGCGCCACCCAGTCGCACTCGCCGGGAAGCCCCTCGAAGGGCCGCTGCACCAGCTCGGTGACGGCGTGTGACGCGCTCCGGCCGTGACAGGCCTTGTAGCGGCGTCCGGAGCCGCACGGACAGGGCTCCCGGGCGCCGACGACCGGGTAGTTCCCGTCGGCGGCTGTGCCGTGTGCTGCGGCCTGGGTCTGGGGGCGGCGCTTCTTGGCCATGCGACGGTGTCTCCTGGTCGTTCCTGGGCGTACGGACGCGTTTCCGCGCGAGCCTAGAGGAGCGTGGCCGTCCATGGGTGTGCGGGAGCCTTCAGGTGGGCGCGTCCGCCCCGGAGTTGCCGTTCGCGGGCTCCCCCGGAAGGAGCAACCGCGGAGCCCGGGTCACGCTGCCGCCGTCCCCGGGGTGCCCGCGCGGAGTCCGGTGCAGGGCCGTACGGCAGGGATGCAGGGCGTGATGGTGCTCCCGTGCACGTACGTCGCAGCCCTGCGGATTTCCCGTACCCGAACGGTCCGTCCTCTGCGTGTGGCTGCGCGCTGTGCGTAGCCACACGCATGCGTCACCCCGGGATGGACGCGCGCGTCTCGCGGCTCCCGGGGCCGGCGTCGCTACATCGGGTCGTCGAAGTCCGCGAAGGCCAGCTCCGGCGGCAGGCCGGAGGCAAGTCCCGCCACGAGCGAGGGCGGGAGCGCGGATGACAGGTCCAGACGTGTGGCGAACGCGTCCGCCAGGCTCAGGACGGCCCAGACCGTCACCTCGCCCGGAACGGATTCACGGACCCCCCAGTCCTTCGCGAGGGACCGGATGATCGCCAGACCTCGGCCACCGCGCGCCGTCACCGACGGAGTGGCCGGAATCGGTCGGGTCGGGCCGCCGCCGTCGGTGACCGCGACGGTCAGCCTGCCGTGTCCGTCGATCTGCCACGAGGCCCGGATGGACCCCGAGGAATAGACGTCCGAGACATCTCTTACGGAATCCGGTGAGCCGTTTTCGTATATCGGACGTGCATGCCGACACGAATTGCTCAGTAGTTCCGAGAGGATAAGGACCGCGTCATCGACGACCGTGTCCTGAACTCCACTTGCCAACAGCTCTTCTCGCATGCGCCGCCTGGCCATGCCTACACCCATTGCTCCATGGGGTACGGCCATGATCGACGACGTCGGCACCTCTTGTGCCACCACCAACGCCACCCCCGAGACCTCCTTTGCCCCACGCCACGGGATGAATGCCCCAATGGACTGGACCGGAAACCGGCCAGGCGACACGCAGTGACGCACTCGGAACAATCGGATACAGGCCGAATGCGCCGGTGCACACCCTGTGATGAGCCTTAGCCAAGGCCGAGTTGACTACGTACCTGTTTGGGGCGATTTGTGATGACAGCGTCCACGCCCAACTCGCGGCACAGCTCCACATCGGCCTCCTCGTTGACCGTCCAGACGTGCACGCGATGGCCCGCGCGATGGGCCTTCTCGACGTAGTCGGGATGCGCGCGCAGGATCCGTACGCCCGGGCCCGCGATACCCACCCCGGTCGGCAGCCGGCCATCGCGGTAGCGCGGCGTCAGGAACTGCATGAGGTAGACACCGGGAATGTCCGGCGCGACGGCGCGCACGCGGTGCAGGGAGCGTGCCGAGAAGCTCATGACGCGAACCGCCGGCGGCTGGTCGGCGGGCATGGCCGGTTTCGTGTGTCCGAAGCGGCTGAGCAGCTCGACCAGCCGCTCCTCCACCTGACCGGCCCATCGGGTCGGGTGTTTGGTCTCGATGGCCAGCTCGACCCGGCGGTCGGCGTCGGCGACCAGCTCCAGCAGCCGCTCCAGGGTGAGCACGGAGGTGCGCTCGGGGTCCTCGTGCTGCCGGTCGGGGGCCTCGTTGTCGTCCGGGCCGGCCTTCCAGGATCCGAAGTCCAGGGTGGCCAGATCGGCGAGCTCCAGTGCGGAGACGGCACCGCGTCCGTTGGAGGTGCGGTTCACCCGTCGGTCGTGGACGCAGACCAATTGGCCGTCGGCGGTCATCCGGACATCGCACTCCAGCGCGTCCGCGCCGTCCTCGATCGCCTTGCGATAGGCGGCGAGCGTGTGTTCCGGGGCGTCCTCGGAGGCACCTCGATGGGCTACGACGGAAATGGCGGAAGGACCCGGACGGGCGTCCTGGGCGGGGCGTGCATAGGTCACCGCGTTATCGTGCCACCCACCACCTCCGGGCCGACGCCCGGCCGGTGGCTGATGCGCACTACCGAGGATGCGCCGGTTTTGTCCGGCATAAAGGATGAGGTCACAGTCACAGCCTCGGCTTACGGCGTCCTGACGCGGCGTGGGAAAGGCTGGGAGACCGAGACTCGCCTGTATCGCCGGGATCCCCAATCCTGGAGTACCGGGTTCCGCATCCCTGTGGACAAAGGAACCGGACGAGGCCCCGGGGCCGTCGGCCGGCACAGTCGTGAAGCTGAGGAGAGAGCTGTGAGCACCGAGAACGAGGGAGCCCCCGGCCCGTCGGAGGCCAGGCCGCCGACGGGGCCGCAGGCATCGGACAGCGCCCCCGCGTCCGCCTCCGGCGCCCAGACTCCGGACGCCCCGCCCGCGCCGTCCGCTCCTCCCGCGGCGCCCCCGCCGCCGGACTTCGCACCGAACGCCGCCGGCGCCCCCGGTGCCCCCGTTGGCGGTACGCCGTCCGCCGGGTATCCGGGCGACGACCGCGCGGCGTCCGACACGGCCCGGATGCCCACCACGTCCGGCGGACCCGCGGCCTCCGGCGCACCGGCGTGGGGCCACCCGCAGCCCGGAGCCCCGGGCGCGCCGACCGGTCAGATGCCCGCCTACACCACGCCGCACGGCTCGTCCGGCGGCAGCTGGGGCGCGCAGCCGCCCTACGGAGGCGGCGGCGACCCCTGGGGTGCGCCCGGCGGCCCCCCCAAGAAGCGCAACGGCGGCCTGATCGCCGCCGTCCTCGCCGCGGCGCTGGTCGCGGGCGGCGTCGGCGGCGGTATCGGCTTCTGGGCCGCGGGCCGCGACGACGGCACCTCGACGACGGTGACCGCCTCCGGCGACCCCGAGGCGCTGAACCGCAAGCCCACCTCGGTCTCGGGGATAGCGCAGAAGGCGCTGCCCAGCGTCGTGACGATCGAGGCGCAGGGCGCGACCGGCGAGGGCGGCACGGGCACCGGCTTCATCTACGACAAGCAGGGACACATCCTCACCAACAACCACGTCGTCGCCGGCGCGGCCGAGGGCGGCGGCAAGCTCACCGCGACGTTCTCCA
This sequence comes from Streptomyces sp. Pv4-95, assembly GCF_045782725.1. Lineage (NCBI taxonomy): Bacteria > Bacillati > Actinomycetota > Actinomycetes > Kitasatosporales > Streptomycetaceae > Streptomyces > Streptomyces sp. Pv4-95. The sequence goes on along the minus strand of NZ_CP127172.1, from coordinate 4,038,574 downwards.
ACGGCAAGAAGTACGACGTCGAGGTCGTCGGCCGGGCACAGGGCTACGACGTCGCCGTGGTCAAGCTCAAGAACGCCTCGGGCGCCGCGCTCAACCCGCTGCCGCTGGGCAAGTCCTCCAACGTCCGGGTCGGCGACGCCACCATCGCGATCGGCGCCCCGTTCGGCCTCTCCGGCACGGTCACCACCGGCATCATCAGCGCCAAGGACCGCCCGGTGGCCTCCAGCGACGGCGGCGGCACCAGCGCCTCCTACATGAGCGCCCTGCAGACCGACGCGTCGATAAACCCCGGTAACTCCGGTGGCCCCCTGATGGACGCCGGCGGCAACGTCATCGGCATCAACTCCGCCATCCAGTCGGCCGGCAGCGGCGGCGGTATGGGCGAGCCCCAGCAGTCCGGCAGCATCGGCCTGGGCTTCGCGATCCCCATCGACCAGGCCAAGCGGGTCGCCCAGGACCTGATCAAGACGGGCCGGCCGATCTACCCGCAGATCGGCGTCCAGGTCGCCATGAAGGACACCGGCAACGGCGCCACCATCGCCCAGACGGGCAACGACGGCTCCGACGCGGTCACCCCGAACGGCCCTGCCGACAAGGCCGGCCTGAAGCCGGGCGACACCATCACCAAGCTCGACAACACGGTGATCGACAGCGGCCCCACCCTGATCAGCGAGATCTGGCAGCACAAGCCCGGCGACCAGGTCACCCTCACCTACAAGCGCGGCGGCCAGGAGCACACGGCCGAAGTAACCCTCGGGCAGCGCACGGGCGACAAGTGACGCGCTAGTCTGATCCCGCGACACCGTTCACCGGCGTCGCGGGGAGGCTTGCCCGAGCGGCCTAAGGGAACAGTCTTGAAAACTGTCGTGGCGGCAACGCCACCGTGGGTTCAAATCCCACAGCCTCCGCAGAGGTCAGCGAACTAGCTGGTCAGAAGGGGTGCCCGAGAGAATCGGGCACCCCTTCTGCGTTCGTTCTGTCTCACCTCGGTTCGCGTGTATCCCGCCTGTGACCGGCGCGCGCGGCCAAGCTGCGGCCGGTCAGCCGGCCAGCCGGTCACCTCCGTCCAGCTCAGCCGGTGCGACCGCCTTCGAGGGCGCTCGTAGCCGGACGGCTGTGTACTCCGCGATCGGATGAGGGTGCGGTTGCGGGTGGGGGTGAGTACGGGGATGGGGGTGGAGCGAGTGGTGTTGCGGGCTCGCCGTTTCAACGCACCTGCCCCGTACGGCCTTTCGCCGTTCGTTCACCGGGGCCGACCTCTGCCGGCGCAGAGCGGGGATCCGCTCATGGACGTGAGGAAGGGCTGCCTAGTGGCGGGGGGCCTTCCTGGGGCCGAGGCGGTGGCTTGTTCGCCGTCTGCACACCCGGCTTCGGGGGCTGCGCTTCGGATGGCTGTTGTCGGTTGGGGAGTTGGGGAGGGGCGTCGCGGCCGAGGTCGGGGCGTGCTTCGGACGGTCCGGGGTGGCGCATTAGTCGTCTGTTAGTGGAACGCCAACTTGATCTTCGAAGCTTGGTGTCGTCCGGGAACGAGACGAGAGAACAGAGCAACGGGAGTACACGATGAACACCGCCACCGTCACCAACCGCCTCCGCGGCCGCGCCGGCCGCCGTATCGCCGTCGCTGTCGTGGCAGCCGCGGCGCTGGGCATGGGGGTCACGGCCTGCGGGGAGGGCTCCGGGGCGGCGGGGGCCTCGGGCTCTTCGGCCGCGTCCGACTCGAAGCAGGCGCCGCCCTCGGCGCAGCCCACGGGCGGCTCCTCCTCGGACGGTTCCGGCTCGCAGGGCCAGGCCGGCGGTGAGTCCGCCTCGGCGTCGTCCGCCGCAGGGGGCGGCGGCGAGTCCTCCTCGGCCGGGGGTGGCGGCGTCGCGCACGCCGGTAACCACCGCACGATCGTCGGCAAGCTGGAGTACCTCGCGCCCGGCAAGCTGATCGTCAAGCCCGAGGGCGGTGGCACGGATCAGGCGTTCTTCGTCGCCAACGCCACGAAGATCCTCGGCGCGGCCTCGATCTGCTCGGACGACTCCGGCAACGTGTCCATCGGCGACGACGGCTACGGCACCTTGAAGTGCACCGTGGACGAGTTGGAGAAGGCCGCGAAGACCGGCAGCGTGACCGTCCGCGTCACCATGGACACCAAGTCCGGCGCCGGTGAGACGGTCGAGGAGAAGTACCACCCGTAAGCCGCGCTCCTGGCGGCGACGGCACTGTGGGCTGACGTCCCACAGCTAGCGTCGAGGTGAGCGAAGTAGCTGGTCAGAGGGGCGCCTGAGGGGATCGGGTGCCCCTTCTGCGTGCTGGGGACTCCTCGCCGCCGCGGCCGGTTCCGGCGGAACGGCGTAGTGCTCGGCGTGGCCTTCGTGGGGCCTGGCGGTTGTCCGGGGCGCGGTTGCGGGTGGGTGTGGCTGCCTGGTGTCGGTGGTTCGAGATGCATGGGGGCGCAAGCGCTGGTGTCCTGAAGTGGTCAGTTGTCTCTCCACTTCGGGGAGTGATCATGAGTGAATTCGACCATGGTCGTATTCAGCAGATGCGTGCCAAGGCAGAGGAGCTGAAAGAGGCTGCGGAGCGGGCCACCGACCCGGATGCGCGAATGCTGCTCAAGGCCAGGGCCCGGATGCTGGAGCAGGAAAGCAAGCAGGCCGACGACAAGGGGGACCTCGGAAGGGGGCCCATGTAGTCCTCGTGCGTCCCCCATTTGCGGCGGGTTCGACCTCAGCCGTCGGTGGGGGGCCTTGCGGTGACGGTTATCCGGGCTGCTGTGTTGTCGGAGCGGGTGTCTTTGCCGGGGGCGGCGGGGTGCTCGTAGGCGACGGTGATCAGGCGGTGGGTGTTCCCGGTGTCATCGCTGTAGGTGGTTTCGAGGCGCGTGACGTTCTGGGGCTCGGCCTTGATTTCGTACGTTCTGAGGAAGTCGCGTACGCAGGAATCCTGGCTGCCGTGCACCCGGTAGCGGAGGACTGCGACGCCATTCTTGCTGTGTGCGGATGTCGGGACGTAGAAGCGTTGGGCCGGCTCGTGTTGGTCGTGGTGCATCCCTGCTTGCCGTTCCACCTGCTCCGCGGCCCTGGTGGCAGGCGTCGGCAGGAGGGATATGACGCCCCAGGCGATGACCGCCAGGGCGAACAGGGCGCCGCCTGCCCGGAAGGCGCGGCGTGCGGTGGTGGGCACTTGTGGGTTCTCCCTTCTGCTTCATGGCAGGACGTGCCACACGGTGGAAGGGTTCCGAGAGGCGGCCGGAGACTTCTCCGGTGAGGGTTTCCGGGGGGTGGAGATTCCTTTGTGGGCCGGCCTGTTGGGGCGGAGTGGCGGTCTGCCCGGCCCGCGTGAATCCTTGTTCCCGGCTCGTGCAAAACTGCTGAACCATGAGTGCCTGCCGCGTCCTCAACTTCCCCTCGCAGTACTGGAGTAGAGCCCTGCTTGCGGGGGTTGCCGCGCTGAGCCTGAGCGCCTGTGGCGGCGCGGAATCGGACGACGATTCCCGGGCGGACTTCGTGCGGGGGAAGGGCGGAGTGGGCACGATTCCCGTGGCGGACCGGAAGGCGGCTCCCGATATCTCCGGTTCCACCACGCGCGGTAAGCCTTTGGATGTCGCCGACTACAAGGGCAAGGTCGTCGTCCTGAATGTGTGGGGCTCGACGTGTGGCCCGTGTATCGCCGAGGCGCCGAACTTCGCCGCGGTGGCGAAGGCGAGTAAGGGCCGGGACGTCGCGTTCGTGGGCATCAACGTCGGCGACGCGGAGAAAACGCAGGCCGTCAGCTTCGAGGAGCGGCACAAGATGCCCTACCCGAGTCTGTTCGATCCGACCGCGAAACTGCTGCTGCGCTTTCCCAAGGGCACGCTCAATGTGCAGGCGATCCCGGCGACCGTCGTCCTCGACCGCGAGGGTCGGCCCGCCGCCCGGACGCTCGGGGCGCTGGAGCAGGACGAACTCCGCAGGATGATCGCCCCGGTGATCGCCGAGAAGTGAGCCGTCCGGCCGGTGATCGCCGAGAGGCGGGCCGTCGGCTAGGTGGTCGCCGAGATGTGGGCCGTCCGTCCCGGCGGTTCCGCTGCCGGTCGTGTCTGCTGGTGGGCCTACGGGCACGAGGAGCGGGTGAACCCTGGCGGCGGCCGGGCCGCGATGACGTTGCGTACAGCCTCCGCGGGCTGCAAACCTGCAGGTGATGGCCCCATTTTTTGGGGCGGCGGTACACGGCCGGGTGGCCGCGCCCGTTTCGGGGGCGCGGCGGCCGGGAGCCGGTGAGAGGGAGTGGGCGCGATGGGTTCGCGGGGTGCGGGGGCGCGGGGCCGGGCAGGCGCCGGGGTGACCATTCGGCGGGCGGTGGCCCGCGACGCCAAGCGAATCAGTCGCATGGTGCGGGGTTCCGGGGCCTACGAGGGCCTGTACGCCTCGGCGGTCGACGGGTACCGGGTGGGGCCGGACTACGTCGAGGCGCACCGGGTGTTCGTGGCCGTGGATGACGAGCGGGACGGCCGGCTGCTGGGCTTCTACTCGCTGGTGGTCGATCCGCCCGAGCTGGACCTGATGTTCGTGGCGGACCAGGAGCAGGGGGCCGGGATCGGACGGCTGCTCATGGAGCACATGCGGGAGGAGGCGCGCCGTGCCGGTCTGGCCCGGGTGCGGGTCGTCTCGCATCCGCCCGCGGCCGGTTTCTACCGGAGCATGGGCGCCCGGCCCGGTGGGACGGAGCCCGCGAATCCGCCTGGCGTGCGGTGGGAGCGGCCGGTGTTCGTGATCGACGTGGCGGAGGAGTAGACCGGTAGGGGAGGGGCGAGGCGGGGCGTGACGGGAGGGCGCCCCTGGTGGGTTCCGTGCCCGCGGTCCGGGGCACGCGGCGGGACCGGGGGCGATCGTGGCACCGCGGGCGTAAATCGTTGGCCCAGCTGAGCTTTTGCCGTGAATATGTAGGTATGGACCGTACTTTTGAGGATCTGATTGCCGAGGCCGAGTCGGTCTCCGTGGCGGGCTGGGACTTTTCCTGGCTGGCGGGGCGGGCCACGGAGGAGCGGCCGTCGTGGGGATACCAACGCTCCATGGGCGAGCGGCTGGCGAAGGCTTCGGCGGCGCTGGACATCCAGACGGGCGGCGGTGAGGTGCTGGCGGGGGCCGCGCCGCTGCCGCCGGTGATGGTGGCCACGGAGTCCTGGCCGCCGAATGTCGCCAAGGCCACCGATGTGCTGCATCCGCTCGGCGCCGTCGTGGTGGCCGACGAGGACGAGCCGCCGCTGCCGTTCGCCGATGCCGCCTTCGACCTGGTGACCAGCCGCCATCCGGTCACCGTGTGGTGGTCGGAGATCGCCCGGGTGCTCCGTCCCGGTGGGCGGTATTTCTCCCAGCAGGTCGGTCCTGCCAGCGTGTTCGAGCTGGTCGAGTTCTTCCTGGGGCCGCAGCCGGAGGAAGTGCGGCGCGCCCGCCACCCCGAGGACGCCCGGCGGGATGCGGAGGCGGCCGGACTGGAGGTGGTCGACCTGCGTACGCAGTCGCTGCGGACGGAGTTCTTCGACATCGGGGCCGTCGTCTACTTCCTGCGGAAGGTGATCTGGATGGTCCCGGGGTTCACCGTCGATCAATACCGCGATCGCCTGCGGGAATTGGATGAGCTGATCCGCCGGGAGGGGGCGTTCGTCGCGCATACCACCCGTTTCCTGATCGAGGCGCGCAAACCGGAGACCGGTGCGTGAGCAGGAGCCGGTCGCGCAGGCCGGAGTCGGGGCGCGTGGCCCGGAGCAGGACCTGTGAGCGGGAGCCGGGCGCGTGAGCCCGGTCGCGGCGCGTGAGCGGGAAGGTGTCGCGTGGGCCCGGCGGCCCGGTGTGAGGTGTACGCCGGGGCCGCCTCAGCGGCGGGCGGCCGAGGCGAGTGTGGCGCGGGCCTCCTGTTCGGTGAGGCCGGTGTCGCGGGCGGCGGCCAGGAGGCGGGCGGAGAGTTCCGGCCCGAGGCCGCATTCGTGGGCGCGGCAGGCGGCCCAGAAGAGGCGGGCGTTGCGTTGGCCGGCCGGGGAGCTGCGGACGAAGCGGACGAGGGCGCCGGCGGGCTGGGGCGGTACGGCCTGCGGGGCGTCGGGGCGTGCGGGGGCCGCGGGTGATGTGAGGAGGGTGAGCAGACCTCGGGGCGCCGGGGCGGGGTGCTCGGGCGTGCGGGGGGCGAGGACGTAGCGGCCGTGGACGGTGACGGATCCGGGGCCGACGAGATAGCCGCCGGCGCCGCGGATGTCGATGCCCGGGGCGAGGCGGCCCACGGAGTTGGGGACCCGCGGGGCCGGTGGTGACGGCGGACCCGTCAGCCAGAGGTGGCGGCCGCCGCTGGGGGTGAGGACCGTGACGGTCGGCGGGAGCGGGAAGCGGTGGGCCTCGGCGATGAACCGGAGGGCCGTGAGGCTGTCCGCGCCGTTCTTGGTGTCGAGGTCGATGCCGATGAGGTGGTGCGGCGGCAGGCCGCAGGCGATGCCGTAGCCGGTGGCCCAGGGGGCGGCGGCGAACAGTCTGCGGATGTCGAGGGGGTCGGTGGTGGCGTCGTGCACGCCGTGACCGGGGCGGCCGCAGGCGCCCCGGCAGGGCGGGGACTCGGGGTGGCCGCGGTGCGGGGAGCGGACGGCGGGCAGCTTGGTGCGGGTCAGCGGGATGACGGCGTAGCCGCGGGCGGCGGCGCTCAGGGCGTGCGCGAGGGCGGCGGCATGCGCGTCGGCGGGTGCGAGGAGGAGCGGCGGGGAGCCGGGGCTTTCCGGAGCTCCTTCCTGGGTGTCTTCCGGGCGTGGGGTGGTGTCCGCTGCCGGTTGGGTGCGTGGGGTGGGGCCCGGGGGCGGTTCCGTATGGCGTCGTGGCGTGGCCATGGATCTATTTTCGTACGAATGTTCGATGAAGGGAAGGGGGGTAGGCCGCGCGCCGGGGGTGGGCCGAAAAATTCACGGTCGCCGCTGCCCTTGCGGGAAGCCTCCGACCGGGGCCGGGGTATGGCGGAGGGGGGCAAGAGGGGCGCGAGTGGGGGCGCCGAGGCGCGGTCCGGGTTTACGCGGGGTTCCTCATGCTTGCGAGGGAATCGACCTGTCCTGACGGGTTCGCCGGGGATTCGGTGGGCAATCCTGAGTTCGCGACGTCGAGACAAGCACTGCGGCAGGTGGCCAACTGCTCGGTGAACAAACGGAGTTCCTGCACTTCAAGAGCTTCCAAAGGGGACGCAGGCAGCGTGGGCGTCTCCGGATCGATGAGTTCCAGCAGGTTCCGAAGTTGTGTTCCGTAGGAGGAATAGACATGGCAAGCACCCGTACCGCCCGCGTCATCGCCTTTGCGGCCGCCGTGCCTTTCGCGGCCGTCCTTTTCACCGGCGTGGCGCAGGCCGACAACGGCGGCCTTGCGAACAACGGGTCGAGCGCGGCATCGACGAGCCAGTCGGGCTCCGGTGTCGGGGGTAACAACAACGGCAACTCGACGTCCACCCAGCAGGTGGCCAACGGGCCCGGTGCCTCGAACCAGAACAACACCGCGAGCGTGAACGGCTCCGGCTTCACGCGCATCGACCAGGCCAACGAGACCGTCAACTTCAGCAACCTCTGGTGACACACCCCGCCGCTCGGGGAGGCGGCGGATGACCGGCGGGTGATGCGAGGTTCGGCGCGGCGGTGAATGGGGCTGCTCTGGGGTCCGCCGCGCCGACCTTGACAGCGAGAGGGTTTCTGACGGACAGTCAGAAACCCTCTCGCTCGTTCGTGCGCCGGGAGGCCGGCGCCCGGCGTCCCGCCACCTGAAGGGGAGGCCACCGACGTGCACCTCGCCCCTACCGCGCGACAGCGGCAGCTGCGCACGGAACTCCGCTCCTACTTCCGGGAGCTGATGCCGGACGGCCCGGTCGAGGACCCCGCGCAGCAGCGCGCGGTCCGCCGCCGCATCGGTGCGGACGGCCTGCTGGGCCTCGGCTGGCCGACCGCGTACGGAGGGCAGGGCCGCGGCCCCGACGAACAGTTCGTCTTCTTCGACGAGGCGTACCGCGCGGGCGCACCGGTGTCGATGGTCACGCTGAACACCGTCGGCCCGACGCTGATGGCCTACGGCACCCGGAGCCAGAAGGACTACTTCCTGCCGCGCATCCTCAGCGGCGACCTCGTCTTCGCGATCGGCTACACCGAGCCGGAGGCGGGCACCGACCTCGCCTCGCTGCGTACGCGGGCGGTCCGCTCGGGCGGCGACTGGCTGATCGACGGCAGCAAGAGCTTCACCAGCAACGCGCAGCAGGCGAACTGGATATGGCTCGCCTGCCGCACGGATGCGGAAGCGCCCAAGCACCGCGGCATATCGATCCTCCTCGTGCCGACCGACGCACCGGGGTTCGCCTGGACGCCGATCGAGACGGTCGGCGGGCTGACGACCACCGCGACGTCCTATGACGCCGTCCGGGTGCCGGCGGGGAACCTCGTCGGCGAGGAGAACGCCGGCTGGCAGCTGATCACCCACCAGCTCAACCACGAGCGGGTGGCACTGGCCGCCATCGGGATGCAGGCCGAGGACGCCTTCGACGCGGCCCTCGCGTACGCCACGACCCCGGACCGTGCGACGGGGCGGCGGCCCGCGGACCGGGCGTGGGTGCGCTCCCGGCTGGCCGAGGCGCACGCCCGGCTGGCCGCCACCCGGCTGCTGAGCTGGCGGCTGGTGGGCGACGTGGGCGCCGGGACGCTCCACCCCGGCGACGCGGCCGGCGTGAAGTTCGCCGGGACGGAGAGCACGGTCGAGGTCTACCGGATGTGCCAGGAAGTGGTGGGGGACGCGGGCCTGGTGCGGGCCGGTTCACCGGGTGTCTTCGAGGACGGCGAGCTGGAGCGGATGAACCGCGCGGCGCAGATCAACACCTTCGGGGGCGGGGTGAGCGAGGTGCAGCGCGAGATCGTCGCGACGATGCGGCTCGGCATGCGGAGGGGGCGCCGGTGAGCGGGCGGAGTGCGGAGCGGGGCCGGGGAGCACGGGCGGACGGAGATCCGGACGCGCTGTACGCGAAGCTCAAGCGCTTCGAGGGCCGGGCGACGGCCACCGCCGGGGTCGGCAAGGACCTCGTCAACGAGCCGATGATCAGGCACTGGTGCGAGGCGATGGGGGACGATCACCCGGCCTACCGCGGGCCCAATGCCGTCGCCCCGCCGACGATGCTGCAGGCATGGACGATGGGTGGCCTGTCCGGGCACACCGACGGTTCGGCGGCGTACGGCGAGCTGTCCGCCCTGCTGGAGGACGCCGGATACACCTCCATCGTGGCCACCGACTGCGAGCAGGAGTATCTGCGGCCACTGCGTCCCGGGGACCGGATCACCTTCGACGGGATGATCGAGTCGGTGTCCGGGCGCAAGACCACCAAGCTGGGCACCGGGTACTTCGTGACCACGCGCATGGATGTGCGGGCCGACGGCGAGCTCGCCGGAACGCATCGCTTCCGCGTCCTCAAGTACGCACCGGCCGCCGCGCGAGCGTCCGGCCCGGCGTCCGCGGAAGCGGCAGGAGCCCGCACGGCCACCGCGCCCGGAGGCACCGCGGCCGAGGCGCCCGCGCCCTCGGCCCCCAGGCGCCCGCGGCCGGTCGTGAACCGGGACAACGCCGGGTTCTGGGAGGGCGTCGCCGCGCACCGCCTGCTGATCCAGCGGTGCGAGAGCTGCGGGACGCCGCGCTTCCCGTGGCTGCCCGGGTGCAACGCCTGCGGGTCGCCGCAGTGGCGGGCCGTCGAGGTGAGCGGTCAGGGGTCCGTCTACTCGTACGTGGTCATGCACCACCCGCAGTTCCCCGCCTTCGCGCGCCTCGGCCAGGGTTCCGACGCGGCCGGCCCTTACGCGGTGGCGCTCATCGAACTCGTGGAAGGGGTGCGGATGGTGAGCAACGTGATCGGGGTGCCGTACGACAAGGTGCGCATCGGGATGCCGGTACGGCTCGAATTCCTGCGCGTGGACGAGGAATGGGAGCTTCCCGTCTTCCGGGCCGAGGGGGAGGGCTGACGTGGAATTCACACCCACGGACGAGCAGCGGGCCGCGAGCGCTCTGGCCGCGGAGATCTTCACGGACCTGTCCACGCCCGAGCGGCTCGCGGCCCTGGGGACGACCGCCGACGGGCACCTGTGGAAAGCCCTGACCGCGGCCGGGCTGCCGGAGGCGGTCGAGGACATCGGGCTGCTCGGTCTGGTCCTGCTGCTTGAGGAGCAGGGGCGGACCACCGCGCAGGTGCCGCTCGCGGCGACCTGCGTCCACGGCCTGCTCGCCGTCGCCGCGCACGGCACCCCGGAGCAGCGTGAGCGGCTGCTGCCGCCGCTGCGCTCGGGGGCGGAGGTGGCGGCCGGCGCCTTCACCCACGGCGGGGCGGCGCCCCCGGTACGGGCGGCCCCCGCAGGGGCGGGGCAGGGGGCGGCCCGGTCCGCTCCCTCCCGCGCCCCGGCGCGGCTGACCGGCACGGTCCCCGTCGTGCCCTGGCTGTGCGAGGCCACGCTGCTCCTGGTTCCGGACGCGGACCGCCGGCTGTGGCTCGTACGGACCGCGGACGAGGGCGTGGGCGTCGTACCGGTGGCGACCACCGCACCCTGGTCGGCCGGGCGGCTGACCCTGGACGGCGCCCCGGCCGAGCCCCTGGGGGACGCCGAAGGGCCGGGCCCGTACGACGAGGTGCTCGCCACCGCGCGCACCGCCTTCGCCGGTCTCCAGGCCGGTGTGTGCGCCGGCGCCCTGGCGCGAGCGGTGGCCCACACCTCCACCCGCGAGCAGTTCGGCCGCCCGCTCTCCACGAACCAGGGTGTCCTGCTGAAGGCCGCCGACGCCCACATGGACACCGAGGCGATCCGGGTCACCGCCTACGAGGCGGCCTGGCGCCGTGACGAGGGTCTGGACGCGGCGGCGCACGCGATGACCGCCGCCTGGTGGGCGGCAGAGGCGGGCATCCGCGTGGTGCACGCCGGCCAGCATCTGCACGGCGGCATCGGCGCCGATGTCACCCACCCCGCCCACCGGCACTTCCTATGGGGCAGACAGCTCGGCGCCTGTCTTGGATCCGGAGCCCAACTGCTCGAAGAACTCGGTGAGTTGCTGACCGCGCACCGGACGGAGGAGCCCGTATGACGCCGCCCGCCGCCATCGGGGACGAACTGGCGCCCCTCACCCTTCCCCTCACCCGGACCCTGATCGTCGCCGGGGCCGTCGCCTCCCGTGACTACCAGGACGTGCACCACGACGCCGAGGCCGCCCGGGAGAAGGGCTCCCCGGACATCTTCATGAACATCCTGACCACCAACGGACTCGTCGGCCGCTACGTCACCGACGCCTTCGGCCCCCGGGCCGTCCTGCGCAAGGTCGCCATCCGCCTCGGCGCGCCCAACCACCCGGGGGACACCATGGTGTTGCGGGGCACGGTCACCGCCGTCGACGGTGACACCGCGCAGGTGCGGATCCTCGGGGCGAACGGGCTGGGCAACCACGTGACCGGCACCGTCACCGTCACCGTCCCCGCCACCGACGGCCCGGAGGCGGACCGGTGAGCGTGCGCCGCGCCGATGCGCTCGGCGGCCGGGCCGCCATCGCCGGGATCGGTGCCACCGAGTTCTCCAAGGACTCGGGCCGCAGCGAACTCACACTGGCCGCAGAGGCCGTGCGGGCCGCCCTCGACGACGCCGGCCTCACCCCCGCCGACGTCGACGGCATGGTCACCTTCACCATGGACACCAACCCGGAGATCACCGTCGCCCAGGCGGCCGGCATCGGCGAGCTGTCCTTCTTCTCGCGCGTCCACTACGGCGGCGGCGCGGCCTGCGCCACCGTCCAGCAGGCGGCCCTGGCGGTCGCGTCCGGCATCGCCGACGTCGTCGTCTGCTACCGCGCCTTCAACGAGCGCTCCGGCCGCCGCTTCGGCTCCGGGGTGCAGCAGCGCGAGCCGTCCGCGGAGGGCGCGGCGCTCGGCTGGAACCTTCCCTTCGGGCTGCTCACCCCCGCCTCCTGGGTGGCCATGGCCGCCCAGCGCTACCTCCACACCTACGGGTTGACCCCGGATGCCTTCGGCCACGTCGCCGTCACCGACCGCAGGCACGCCGCCCGCAACCCGGCCGCCCACTTCTACGGCAGGCCCATCACCCTCGCCGAGCACGCCGCCTCCCGGTGGATCGTGGAGCCGCTGCGGCTGCTCGACTGCTGCCAGGAGACCGACGGGGGGCAGGCGATCGTGGTGACCTCCACCGAGCGCGCCCGCGATCTGCGGCGCGCGCCCGCGGTGATCACGGCCGCGGCGCAGGGGGCCGGCCGCGCGCAGGAGCAGATGACCAGCTTCTACCGTGACGACCTGACCGGCCTGCCGGAGATGGGGGTGGTGGCCCGCCAGCTGTGGCGTACGGCGGCCCTGGGGCCGTCGGACATCGATGTGGCCATCCTCTACGACCACTTCACCCCGTTCGTGCTGATGCAGCTGGAGGAGTTCGGCTTCTGCGGCCCCGGCGAGGCGGCCGGCTTCGTCGCCGCGGACGCCCTGCCGCTGAACACCCACGGCGGGCAGCTCGGTGAGGCGTATCTGCACGGGATGAACGGCATCGCCGAGGCGGTGCGCCAGGTCCGCGGCACGTCCGTCAACCAGACTCCGGGCGCCGCCCGGGTCCTGGTCACCGCGGGTACCGGCGTGCCCACCTCGGGGATGGTCCTGGGTGCCGACGGCTGAGCGGGGGCACGGCGGGCCCGTCGCGGGCCCGGACGATCCCGAGGGCCACGCCCTAGGGGGGAGGAGCCGCCGGTCCGCCCTGAGGAGGTGCAGGCGGCGCCGCACGTACAACTTGAGAGGGACGGTGCTTCGGCACCTGGGGCCGATCCCCTGGGCCCCGCTCACTTCTAGCGTTGAGCCATGACCACGCCAGTGTGCACAAGCGCCTCGAACGCCACTGTGTTCCCGTCGTTCTCCTCCTACGTACGGGCCCGGCGGCCGGTGCTGCTGCGCGCTTCGCGCTCCCTCACCGCGAACCCCAACGACGCGGAGGACCTGCTGCAGACCGCGCTCACCAAGACCTTCGTGGCGTGGGAGCGCATCGAGGACCACCGCGCCCTCGACGGCTACGTCCGCCGCGCGCTGATCAACACGCGCACCTCCCAGTGGCGCAAGCGCAAGGTCGAGGAGTTCGTCTGCGACGAGCTTCCCGAGCCGGACCCGGCGCCCGCCCCCGACCCGGCGGAGCTGCAGGGCCTGCGGGACGCGATGTGGCGGGCGGTGATGCGGCTGCCTCCCCGCCAGCGGGCCATGGTCGTGCTCAGGTATTACGAGGACCTGAGCGAGGCGCAGACCGCGGAGGTCATGGAGGTCTCGGTGGGCACGGTCAAGAGCGCCGTCTCCCGCGCCCTGGCCAAGCTCCGCGAGGACCCGGAACTCGCCCTGTCGGCGTGAGAGCGCAGCGCATCGATACCCGGCACCTCTCTGCCCGGGTCCGGGTGCTCACCGGCCCCGGTCGGGCAGCAGCCGGCTGACGGCCTGCTCCAGGTCGGCGATGCGCTCGGCCAGCCCCTCGGGCTCCCTGCCCTTGTTGTCGCGCAACGTCAGTTCCAGCTGGGCGAGTTGACCGGCGATCTCGGCCAGCCGCGCCGAGTCGTCGGAGCCGTCGCCCGGGGCGGTGTCCTGCTGCGCCGCGTCGCCGGCCGGGCCTTCCGTCAGCACCGGGGTCCTGTCCGGCTCGGGCTGCGCGGGGTTCTCCGGAGACGAGGCGTCCTCCGAAGCCGCTGCCTCCGGGGCGCCTTCGGGTGGGTTGTCCGAGGTCAGAAGCCGCTTCAACTGGTCTGCCTGCGCCGCGAGTTGACGGTTCTTGCGATGCAGGTCGAGGAAGACGTTGACCTTGGTGCGCAGCAGCCACGGATCGAACGGCTTGATCAGGAAGTCGGCGGCGCCCACGGTGTAGCCGCGGTAGGCGTAGTTCGGATCGACCGACGCGCCGGTCAGCAGGATGATCGGCACGTCCTTGGTCTGGTCGAGGCCCTTGATGTTGGCGGCGGTCTCGAAGCCGTTCATGCCCGGCATCATCACGTCGATGAGGACGACGGAGAACTCCTCGCGCAGCATCGCCTTGAGTGCCTCCTCCCCCGAGCGGGCGCGGACCACCTTCTGCGTCAGGGAACTCAGCACGGCTTCGAGCGCGACGAGATTCTCCTCCATGTCGTCGACGATGAGGATGCTGGAGGTGTCCGGTGCGGTGGTCATGACTGCGGCTCCGCCTTTCCCTCGTCGTCCTCCCCGTCGGGGGCCGGGGAGGTCTCCTCCTGGGTGTCCTGGGCCTCGCCCTGTGGATCGAGGAGCCGGCAGATGACCGTCAGCAGGCCGTCCACATCGACCGGCTTGGGGATGTAGTCGTCGGCTCCGCCCTCGATGGCCTTCTCGCGGTCGCCAGGCATGGCCTTGGCGGTGAGCGCGATGACCGGCAGCTCGGCGAACCGCGGTGTGCGCCGCATCGCTTGGATCATCTCGTAGCCGTCCATCTCGGGCATCATGATGTCCATCAGCACCAGCGACACGTCGGGGGCGCGGTCGAGGACTTCGAGGCCCTCGCGCCCGTTCTCGGCGTACTTCACGCTGATCCCGACCCGGCCGAGCACATGCGTGAGCGCGAAGACGTTGCGGATGTCGTCATCGACGATCAGGACCAGCCGGTTGGCCAGTACCTCCCCGGCGCGCCCGCTGAGCCACTGCTTGAGCCGCGTCGTCTCCGGCCAGGTGACGTCACTGCCGTCGGCGACCTGCGCGGCGGCAGGGGCCGGAGCGGTCGGAGCGGCCGGAGCCGCCGGAGCGGGTGGCAGGGCGGCCGGCGGGGTCTCGGTGCGGGCCGTGATCCGCCCGCCCGGTACGGAGAGCACCGCCCCGGTCGGCGCGGAGCCGCGGGTGGACGACCGGATCGTGGTGGAGCCCGGCGCGGGGGAGGGCCCGGCGTAGCGCGCGGGCACATAGAGGGTGAAGGTGGAGCCGACCCCCGGTTCGCTCTCCGCGACGATCCGGCCGCCCAGCAGCGTGGCCATGTCCCTGCTGATGGACAGGCCGAGGCCGGTGCCGCCGTACTTGCGGTTGGTGGTGCCGTCGGACTGCTGGAATGCCTCGAAGATCGCGTCGAGCTTCTCCGCGGGGATGCCGATGCCGGTGTCCTTGATCGCGAAGGCGACCACCGCGTCCGCCTTGCGCAGCGGGTCCTCGTCGAAGTCCGCGCCCGACGCCCGTTCGACGCTCAGCTCGACGCCGCCGGACGAGGTGAACTTCACCGCGTTGGACAGCAGATTGCGCAGGATCTGCTGGAGTCGCTGCTCGTCCGAGAACAGCTCGTCCGGCACCCCCGCGCCGACCTGTACGTCGAACGAGAGGCCGCGGTCGACGCAGAGCGGCCGGAACGTCGCCCGGACGTACTCCAGCAGCTTGTCCAGCGGCAGTGCCTTGGGGTGCACGTCCATCCGCCCGGCCTCGATCTTCGACAGGTCCAGGATGTCGTTGATCAGCTGGAGCAGATCGGAGCCCGCCCGGTGGATGGTGACGGCGAATTCGACCTCCTGCGCGGAGAGCCGCCCGTCGGGGTTGTCGGCGAGGAGCCGGGAGAGCACCAGCAGGGAGTTGAGCGGGGTGCGCAGCTCGTGCGACATGTTGGCCAAGAACTCCGACTTGTACTGCGAGGACGTGGCCAGCAGCGCCGCCTTCTCCTCCAACTCGGCGTTGGTCAGCTGCAGTTCGTCGGAGCGCTGGCGCAGCTCGGCGGTCAGTCGCTGGGACTCCGAAAGCAGCGCCTCGGTACGGGAGTTGGCGAGGATGGTGTTGATGGAGACACCGATGGTGTTGACGAACTGGTCGATGAAGGCGAGGTGCACCTCGCTGAACCGGCTGAACGACGCCAGTTCGATGACGCCGAGCACCTGGTCCTCGAAGAGGATCGGCAGGATGACGACGGCGGCCGGGGCGGAGGCGCCCAGCCCGGAGCGGATGGTGATGTAGTCCGGCGGGACCGCCTCGACGATGATGCGCTTCTTCTCCGTCGCGGACTGGGTGATCAGTCCCCACCCGGGGGCGCCGGGCCGGGGGAGCGAGCTGCGGCCCTCGGCCTGCCCGGTGCCGTACCCGGCGATCAGCTCCAGCCCCTCGCCCGGCTCGGCACCGGCCGCCGCCAGGAAGAAGGCCCCGAACTGCGCGTTCACCAGCGGGGTCAGCTCGCGCAGGATCAGGTCGGCGACCTCGACCAGGTTGCGGTGGCCCTGCATGAGGCCCGCGATACGGGTGAGGTTCGACTCCAGCCAGTCCTTGGCGCGGGTGGTCTCGCGGAGGTTGGAGACCATGAGGTTGATGTTGTTCTTGAGGGCGGCGACCTCCCCCTGGGCCTCCACGGAGATGGAGCCGGACATGTCGCCCTGGGTGACGGCGCTGGCGACCTCGGCGATCGCACGCACCTGGGTGGTGAGGTTCAGTGCCAGTTCGTTGACGCTGGTGGTCAGCCGCTTCCACGTCCCGTAGACGCCCTCCACCCGGGCCTGGCCGCCCAACTGCCCTTCGCTGCCCACCTCGCGGGCCACTCGGGTCACCTCGGAGGAGAACGACGACAGGGTGTCGACCATCGTGTTGATGGTGGTCTTCAGCTCCAGGATCTCGCCGCGGGCGTCCACGTCGATCTTCTTCGACAGGTCGCCGCGGGCCACGGCGGTGGCCACCTGGGCGATGTTGCGGACCTGGGAGGTGAGGTTGTCGGCCATGAAGTTGACGTTGTCGGTGAGGTTCTTCCAGACCCCGGAGACACCGTGGACGGTGGCCCGGCCGCCGAGCCGTCCTTCGGTGCCGACCTCGCGGGCGACGCGGGTGACCTCGTCGGCGAACGCCCGCAGCTGCTGGACCATCGTGTTCACGGTGTCCTTCAGCTCCAGGATCTCGCCGCGGGCGTCCACGTCGATCTTCTTCGACAGGTCGCCGTTGGCGACGGCCGTGGTCACCTGGGCGATGTTGCGGACCTGGGAGGTGAGGTTGAGCGCCATGAAGTTGACGTTGTCCGTGAGGTCTTTCCAGACCCCGGACGCCCCTCTGACCTGCGCCTGACCGCCCAGGTTGCCTTCGGTGCCGACCTCGCGGGCGACGCGGGTGACCTCGTCGGCGAACGCGGAGAGCTGATCGACCATGGTGTTGATCGTCGACTTCAGCTCCAGGATCTCGCCCTTCGCCTCGACGGTGATCGTCTTGCCGAGGTCGCCCTCGGCGACGGCGGTGGCCACCTGGGCGATGTTGCGGACCTGGGAGGTGAGGTTGTCCGCCATGAAGTTGACGCTCTCGGTGAGGTCCTTCCAGACGCCGGAGACGCCGCGTACCTGGGCCCGGCCGCCGAGCTGTCCTTCGGTGCCGACCTCGCGGGCGACGCGGGTGACCTCGTCGGCGAACGCGGAGAGCTGGTCGACCATCGTGTTGATCGTCGACTTCAGCTGGAGGATCTCGCCCTGCGCATCCACCGTGATCTTCTGGCTCAGGTCCCCGTTGGCGACGGCCGTGGTCACCTGCGCGATGTTGCGGACCTGCCAGGTCAGGTTGGACGCCATGAAGTTGACGTTGTCGGTGAGGTCCTTCCAGACGCCGGAGACGCCGCGTACCTGGGCCCGGCCGCCGAGCTGTCCTTCGGTGCCGACCTCGCGGGCGACGCGGGTGACCTCGTCGGCGAACGCCCGCAGCTGGTCGACCATGGTGTTCACGGTCAGCTTCAGCTCCAGCAGCTCTCCGGTGGCCTCGACCGTGACCTGCTGCGTCAGGTCGCCGCGCGCCACCGCCGTGGTGACGACCGCGATGTCCCGCACCTGAGCCGTCAGTCGCGACGCCATGGTGTTGACCGCCTCGGTCACATGCAGCCAGTCGCCCGACAGGCCCTGCGCCTTGGCCCGGCCGCCGAGCCGGCCCTCGGTGCCGACCTCGCGGGCGACGCGGGTGACCTCGCCGGTGAAGAGCGAGAGCTGATCGACCATGCGGTTGACGCCGCTGCCGAGGCGGCGCAGATCGCCGCGCATCTGCCGTTTGCCGTCGTGCAGGTCGACATGCTGGGTCAGATCGCCGTCCGCCACCGCGTCCAGCACCCTGGTGGCCTTCGCCACCGGGACCACGAGCGCCTCCAGCACGGTGTTCGCCGCGTCGACGTTCGCCGCCCAGGTGCCCTGGCCGGGGCTCGCGGTGATCCGCTCGTCCAGGCGGCCCTGCCGGATGATCTCCCCGCGTACCCGCTCCATCTCCTGGGCCAGATGGGCGTTCCGCGCGACGATCCGGTTGAAGACGCCGGTCATGTCCGCCACCACGCCGTCGTCGGGGCTCGCCACCCGGGCCGAGAAGTCGCCGTCGCACAGGGCGTTCATCGCCGCGAGCAGCGGCCGCAGCGCGCTCGTGCGTACCCACTGCCCGTCGGGTGAGGTGACCGAATCCGCCGAAGCGGCCGGTGCCGAGGCGGCCGGCGGGTCGGGGGTATCAGGGGACTCCGCGGGCGGAGAGGCGGCATCAGGCCGGGCCGGGTCGAGTGCCATGTCGCACCATCCCCCCAATGATCCGTTTGGGCATGTATGTCATAGTATAAAGCGCCCGACACTCCTTCTTCCCCGGTGCACCCAGGGGGCGCAGTGGGACAGCTGTCCGCTCACGCGACGCAGTCGGTGTCCCGCAAGGGGCTGCCGGCCAACCCACTCGCGCCCTCCGCCGCCCGGAAGTTCGTCCGGGCGGTGCTGACCGGGCGCACGCGGACGGTGACCGAACCCGCCGACGCGCCCGCGGGCGCCGTCCCGGACGCGGTCGCCGACGACCTCGCGGACGATGTCTCCCTGCTGGTCAGCGAGCTGGTGACGAACGCCGTGATGTACGCGGGCACCGAAATCGACGTGCTCTGCCGAATGGAGCAGCGGCTGCCCTCCCCGCCCGATGCGACGGCCGGGAGCAGGCCCAGCGGCGTGGTCGTCGAGGTCACCGACCGCCACCCCTCCCGCATGGTGCGGGGCGGGGTGGACGCCCGCCACGACGAGCCCGGCTACGGCCTCCAGCTCGTCGGTGCCCTGGCGGAGGAGTGGGGGGTCACCTACCGCCACGCGGAGAAGACCGTGTGGTTCCGCCTGGCGATCGCCGACCCTGTGTACGTGACGGCGCCGCCGCTCCCCTCCCGCGAGGAGGTGCCCGACGCCGAGACCTATCCGGCCGAGCCGCCTCCCGAGTCCCCGGCTCCCACGGATCCCCCTCCCGTAGCGGCGCCGCCCCTCGCGGAGCCACCGCCCGCAGCGGCGCCCCCTGCCGAGCCGCCTCCCGAGGCGGCGTCCCCCACCGAACCGCCCGTCGAGCCGCCGACGGGCCTCGCCCCATCCCGGCCCCATGTGCGCAACGCCGCCGAGTGGGCCGACCGCGGCGGCCCTTCGTTCCTCGCCGAGACCAGCGAACTCCTCGCTGGACAGCTCGACCAGGACATGGTCACCGCGCTCGCCGCGCAGCTGCTCGTCCCCCGCCTCGCCGACTGGTGCGGCATCTGGCTGACCGGCGAAGGGCCGGACATGCAGCTGTCCCGCGTCTGGCACGTCGACGAGCAGCGCATCAACCCGCTGCGCGCCGAGCTGGAGCGGGACTCACCGGCGGTCGGGGCCCGGATGGCCGGGACGCCGTGGCCCTGGCCGGAAAGCGCGGGCGGGGACCCCGGCGGCGGATCCGCACTTGCCTTCCCGCTGGTCGCCCGCGACACCGACCAGGGCGTTCTGCTGCTCGGCCGGGCAGGGCAGCTGATGATGACGGACGCGGTGGCGCGGATGGTGGAGGACGTGGCGCGCAGGGTGGCGCAGGCCGTCTTCACCGCCCGCCAGTACACCCGCCAGACCACCATCAGCCGGGCCCTCCAGCGCAGGCAGCTGCCCGCGTCGCTGGCGACGATCTCCGGTGTCGACACCGCGATCGTCTACGAGCCGCACGGCGAGGGCCAGACCGTCGGCGGCGACTTCTACGACGTTTTCTCGATGGGCGACTGCCGCTGGTGCTTCCTCCTGGGAGACGTCCAGGGCAAGGACCCGGAGGCGATGTCGGTCACCGGGCTGGCCCGCCACCTGGTGCGCCTGCTGGCCCGCGAGGGCCACGGCGTCGAGTCGGTGCTCGGCCGGTTGAACGTCGCCATGGCCGAGGAGAGCGCGGAGGCCGTGGCGATCGGCGGCGAACTCGCCAGTTCCCGCTTCCTGAGCCTGCTCTTCGGGGAGCTGGAGGTCGATCCGGGCGGGGCCGGCGCGCGCGGCATGGTCGCCAGCGCCGGCCACCCGCTGCCACTGCACCTCTCCGCGGAGGGCTCCGTGACGACGACCGGCGACCCCCAGATGCTGCTCGGCATCGACGAGGGCGCCGAATTCCGGGCCAGCCCCTTCACCCTGGCCCCCGGCGAGACCCTGGTGTGCGTCACCGACGGTGTCACCGAACGCCGCTGCGGCAACTGGCAGCTGGACGACAACGACGGGCTTGCCGAGGTGTTGCGCGAGGGCACCGGGATGGGCGCCAAGGCGCTGGCGGAGCACGTACGGCGGGCGGCGCACGATTTCGGTGTGGGACCGGTCGAGGACGACCTCTCGGTGCTGGTCCTGCAGGCCGCGCCGAAGGGGCAGCCCGCCCCGGAATAGGACGGCTCCTTTTCCCGCGGGGAATTATCAGATATCCGCCAACGGGTTCGTGGTCACCCTTTCGGGGAATTGTTGCGGCTCGCCCCTGCCGCTAGTTTTGGCAATGGCGAAAAGGTAGTGCCAGCGCAAGCGGAGGAAGTAGTGGCTCCGGTGAATTCCGCATTCAAAGGCACGAGTCCGTACAGCAATTTCGTTGACGATCTCACAGGCGCGCGGCGGGTCGCCGAGGCTCCGAGGGTCTTCCCCGGCCGGTCGGCGAGGAGCGGCATGAAGTGCACGTCATGGCCGGGTTCGCAGAGGGCGCGAAGCCCTACGCCACCACCTGGGGCCACCACCTCGCCCCCGGCGCGGGCTCCTTCTCGTCCGGTGCGGCCGAGGTGTGGCACGGCTTCGCTGCGCCGTCCGGAAGAGTTTTACGACGAGGCCGGCAGCGCATTTATCCCGAGGGTTTATCGGCGCCCCTGGGATTCGACTCTTCTGCGCGAGGCAATGGCCTCCTGAGGGCGCTTTTCCGGACCATTTCCTCCGTGGTCCGGCCGGCCCTTCGGGATTTCCGGCTCCCGTCGCAGAAGAGGACGACGCCCCGGCGGGAGTTGCCCTCGCCGGGGCGTTTGCTGCCCGGGCCGCAGGCTTCGACTCTCCGTCTGCGGCTACGGGCGCCGGACCGGGTCGGGTGGGCAGTCCCGCGGACCCGCTCCGGCCCGGTCCCGGCGGCGGAGGATAAAGAACACATCTCAAGGGCGTGACATACCGCCCGGTACGCGTCGAGAATCACAGCACCACTACCCGCCCGTAACAAGCGGAGGCACCCGGTGCTCAGCACGATGCAGGACGTACCGCTCACGGTCTCGCGAATCCTGGCCCACGGGTCGACCGTCCACGGCGAGTCCCAGGTCCTGACCTGGACCGGCGCAGAACCGCAGCGGCGCTCGTTCGCCGAGGTCGGCAGCCGTGCCGGGCAGCTCGCCCACGCCCTGCGCGACGAACTCGGGGTCGCCGCCGAGGACCGCGTGGGCACCCTCATGTGGAACAACGCCGAACACCTGGAGGTGTATCTCGCGATTCCCTCCATGGGGGCGGTGCTGCACACCCTCAACCTCCGGCTGCCCGCCGAGCAGTTGATCTGGATCGTCAACCACGCCGCGGACCGGGTCGTGATCGTCAACGGCACCCTGATCCCGCTCCTCGCCCCGCTGCTGCCGCAGCTGCCCACGCTGGAGCACATCGTCGTCGCAGGTCCCGGCGACCGCGCTCCCCTCGCGGGCGCGCAGGCCCGGGTGCACGACTACGAGGAGCTGATCGCCGGGCGGGACGAGAGCTACCCCTGGCCCGAGATCGACGAGAGGCAGGCGGCGGCCCTCTGCTACACCTCGGGGACGACCGGCGACCCCAAGGGCGTGCTCTACAGCCACCGCTCCCTGTACCTGCACTCGCTGCAGGTCAACAACGCCGAGGCGTTCGCCCTGAGTTCCCGCGACACCGCCCTGCCGGTCGTGCCGATGTTCCACGTCAACGCCTGGGGCCTGCCGCACGCCGCGTTCATGGCCGGCGCGTCCCTGCTGATGCCCGACCGGTTCCTGCAGCCCACCCCGCTCGCCGAGATGATCGAGGCGGTGCGCCCCACCATCGGCGCCGCCGTGCCCACCATCTGGCAGGGCCTGCTCGCCGAACTGGACGCCAAGCAGCGCGATGTCTCCTGCCTGCGTACCGTCATCATCGGCGGCTCCGCCTGCCCGCCCGTGCTGATGCGCGGCTTCGAGGAGCGGCACGGCATCCGCGTCGTGCACGCGTGGGGCATGACCGAGACGTCCCCGCTGGGCTGCGTCTCCCACCCGCCGGCCGGGGTGAGCGGCGAGGAGGAGTGGACCTACCGCGCCACCCAGGGCCGCTTCCCCGCCTCCGTCGAGGCGCGGCTGATCGGCCCGGGCGGCGAGGAACTGCCCTGGGACGGCGAGTCCGCGGGCGAACTGGAGGTCCGCGGGCCGTGGATCGCGGGCTCCTACTACGGCGGCGCCCAGGGCGAACCGCTGCGCCCCGAGGACAAGTTCAGCCCGGACGGCTGGCTGCGCACCGGTGACGTCGGCACCATCACCGCGAACGGCTATCTGACGCTGACCGACCGCGCCAAGGACGTCATCAAGTCCGGCGGCGAGTGGATCTCCTCGGTGGAGCTGGAGAACCATCTGATGGCCCACCCGGACGTCGCCGAGGCCGCGGTGGTCGCCGTACCGGACGACAAGTGGGGCGAGCGCCCGCTGGCGACGGTGGTGCTGGTGGAGGGCGCCGCCACGGGCTACGAGGAGCTGAAGGCGTTCCTCGGCGAGCGCATCGCGCGCTGGCAGCTGCCGGAGCGGTGGGCGGTGATCCCCGCGGTGCCGAAGACGAGCGTCGGCAAGTTCGACAAGAAGGTGCTGCGCCGGCAGTACGCGGACGGCGATCTGGACGTGACGACCCTCGGCTGAGCCGACGGGCGAGGGGGCCCGGACGGGCCCCCTCCGGGACGGCCGTAGGGAAGGCGCGAGGCGTCTCCCCTACGGCGCACCGCTCGTCGGGCGGCCCCCGGACCGCTCCGTCAGTTCGTGCCGATCTTCGCGAGCAGGTCGACGATCCGGGCCTGCACCTCGGCGCTCGTGGAGCGCTCCGCAAGGAAGAGGACGGTCTCGCCGGCCGCGAGCCGCGGCAGCTGGGCCGGGTCCATGTCCGCGGAGGTGTAGACGACCAGCGGCGTGCGGTCGAGCAGCCCGTTGGCCCGCAGCCAGTCCACGATGCCGGCTCGCCGGCGCCGCACCTGCATCAGGTCCATCACCACGAGGTTCGGCCGCATCTGCGTCGCGAGGGTCACCGCGTCGGTGTCCGCGTCGGCCCGGGCGACCTGCATCCCGCGCCGCTCCAGCGAGGCGGTCAGGGCGCCCGCGATGGCGTCGTTCTGCTCGATCAGCAGCACCCGCGGCGGGTGCTGCTCGCTGTCGCGCGGGGCGAGGGCCTTGAGGAGCACGGCCGGGTCGGCGCCGTACGCCGCCTCCCGGGTGGCCTGCCCCAGGCCCGCGGTGACCAGCACCGGGACCTCGGCCGCGCCGGCCGCCTGGCGCAGCGACTGGAGCGCGGTGCGGGTGATCGGCCCGGTCAGCGGGTCGACGAACAGCGCCGCCGGATAGGCCGCGATCTGCGCGTCCACCTCCTCGCGGGAGTTGACGATCACCGGGCGGTAGCCGCGGTCGCTCAGCGCCTGCTGGGTGGAGACGTCCGGCGCCGGCCAGACCAGCAGCCGCCGCGGATTGTCCAGCGGCTCCGGCGGCAACTCGTCGTCCATGGGCGGAGGCTGACGGTCCATCACCTCTATGGCGCCGTTCGGGCCGTCCAGCGGCTCGGGGCCCTCGCTGCCCTCGTCGGGCGCCGAGATGGCGAACGCGCGCCCCTCGCCGACATCCAGCAGATGCGACTGCGACGCCGCGGCCTGCGGCTTCTGCTGCGCCGAGTGCTGCTGGTGCTGCGGATGCTGTGGGGCCTGCTGCGGGGCAGGGGACGGCTGCGCCACCTGCGGCCCCGGCTGCGGGCGCCCGCCTTGGGGGGCCGGGGCCTCCGCGGCCGCCGCGCGCTCACCCTCCTGCGGGGGCGCGGCGAGCTTACGGCGGCGCCCCGACCCGGCGGACGTGCCACCGGGCGGTGTGCTGCCCGGCGGCACCGCCGCACGCTGCTGGTCGGAGATCTGCTGCGCGAACGGCACGCCCTGGCCGAGCGTGCGCACGCTGAACGCCCGTTCCTGGGCATGGCCGGGCGGCGGACCCCCGGCGTCGTCGGCGGGCGGCAGCGGCTGCCGGGGCGCGGGCGGCTGTCCCTGCGCGGGGGCCGGGGCCTGCTCCGGGGCCTGACCCGGCGGCTCCTCGACGGGGCTGGGGCGCCCACGACGGCGGCCCGTCGGAGCCGGAGCCGGAGCCGGAGCCGCGGACGCGTCCGCGGCCGGGGCGATCCCGGGCGCCGCGCCGGTCACCGTACCGGTCGCCTCGGCCGGCTCGGAGGGCTGCGCCACCAGCCCTTCCGGGCCCGCCACGAACGTGCCGGACGCCTCGGAATCGGCCATCGCCGCGGCCGCCCGCTCCTCGGCGGCGGCCCGCCTCGCGCGCCTGCGGCCGGTCGGCTCGGCGTCCCAATCGCCTTGTGCGTCGACGTGGTTGCCCGGTCCTTCGAGGGCGAGGCCGGTCTGCTCACCCGGTGCCGCGTCGGGCCCGCCCGCCACCGCGCGGCGTGCCCGGCGCCGGCCGGTGCCACCGTTGTCCTGCGGGCCCGCCTGCGCGGGCAGGGACGGCGCCGACTGCGGGGACCGGTCCGCCGCGGCGGGCGGCAGCGCGAACGCCGTACGCGCCCCTGCGGGTGACAGCGAATCCGCGGACCGGGAGGACGACGGATGCGGTGCGCCGCCCGGCTGCGGTGTCGCGTCGGACGGGTGCCCGGGGCCCCGCTCGCCCGCCGCGGGCCGCTCGGGCGCCTCGGCCAGCGCCCGGCGCGCACGCCGGCCGGCCGGCTGCACCGGCGACAGCCCCTGGGGCCCGCCCTGACGCTGCTCGTGCGCCTGTACCTGTGCCTGTGCCTGCGTTTGCGCCGGGGCCGGCGGCGGGGTGTGGTTCCGTGGTGCGCCCTGCGCCCCCGCCGGGAGCGCGGGCAGCGCGCTGCCCTCCGGCGCCGCCTGCCGCGCCCGTCGCCGACCGCTCGGCGGAACGGCCTCGGCGCCCGGAGGCACCGCCGGCCCTGCCGTGCCCGGTCGGCCGCCCTGACTGTCGCCCTCGGAGCCGCCCGCCGCGTTTGCGTGCTGCGGCTGTGGCTGGGCACTCACCCCGCCGCCCGGCGTACCGGAGCCGGACGTGTCACGCGGGTCGCCGCTCGCGGCTGCCGGAGCCGCACCGCGCTCCTCCGCGGCGGCCGGCCCCTGCCCGTTCTGCGGTCCCGTCCCCTGCCCCGGTCCCAGCGCCCGCGGACCGCCGGACGTCTCGCCCTGCTCCGCGCCGGAGTGCCGCGCCCGCCGACGTCCCGTCGGCTGCGCGCCGTTCGCCTGGGCGGGCAGCGCCACACCGCCGCCGTCCGAAGAACTCTGCCCCGTGGCGCCGCCGAGGCCACCGCCGTCGGTCCCGTCGGAACCACCAGGACCCGGGCCGCCACCGGGGCCTCCGGAACCACCGGCGCCCCCGTCACCGCCCTCGGTGCCCTCGTCGCCCTGCTGCCGGACGCCCGCACCGTCCGTCCCGTCCGCCGCCTGCGTGCCGCGCGCTCGGGCCGCCGGAACCGGCATCACCGTCGTCTCGTTGCCCGTCGTCTCCGGCGCACTGTCCGGCTGCGCCGCAGCGCCGTCCGCCGCCATCGGCAGCTCCAGCACATACGCGCTGCCGCCCGCGCCCGGCGCACCCGGCACGTCGTGCGTCTGCACCAGGCCGCCGTGCTGCCGCACGATCCCGCGGACGATCGGCCCGTGGACCGGGTCCCCGCCGCCGTAGGGGCCGCGCACCTCGATCCGTACGACATCACCGCGCTGCGCGGCCGCCACCACGATCGTCGAGTCGCCGGGGACCGGCCCCGTCCGCGCGCCCGCGTCCCCGCCGCCGGCCGACATCCGGCCCGTGGAGTCCACGCCCGCGACGTCCGCGATGAGGTGGGAGAGGGCCTGGGCGATCCGGTCGGCGTCGACGGTGGCCTCTATGGGCGGCGCGTGCACCGCGAACTGCGCCCGGCCCGGCCCGATCAGCTCGATCGCGCCCTCCACGCCCGCCGCGACGACGCCGTCGAGCGAGACCTTCGCGCGGTTGAGCCGGTCCGTGCCGGAGTCCAGCCGCTGATAGCTCAGGACGTTGTCCACCAGCGTCGTCATCCGGGCGTGCCCGGCGGCGAGGTGATGCAGGATCTGGTTCGCCTCGGGCCACAGCTGCCCGGCGGGATCGGAGGCGAGCGTGCTCAGCTCGCCGTTCAGCTCCTCCAGCGGCCCGCGCAGCGCCTGGTCGAGCACGGCGAGCAGCTGGGCGTGCCGTGCCGCCAGCGCCTCGTAAGGGCGGCGGTCGGTGAAGGTCATCACCGCGCCGACGAGCTGATCGCCGTCCCGCACCGGCGCCGTCGTCAGATCCACGGACACCGCGCGCCCGTCCTTCGCCCACAGCGCCTGCCCGCGCACCCGGTGCTTGCGCCCGGACTTGAGGGTGTCGGCGAGCGGGGTGTCCTCCCACGGCAGCGGCGAGCCGTCCGCCCGGGAGTGGTGGATCAGCGGATGCAGCTCCTTGCCGCCCAGCTCGCTGGCCCGGAAGCCCAGGATCTGCGCGGCGGACGGATTGACCAGGACGACCTTGCCCTCGGCGTCGACGCCGACGACGCCCTCGGCCGCGGCCCGCAGGATCATCTCGGTCTGCCGCTGCTGGCGCGCCAGCTCGGTCTCGGTGTCCAGCGTCCCGGTCAGATCGCGGACGACGAGCATCAGCAGCTCATCGCCGGTGTAGCCGGTCCGGTGCTCGGCGTACGCCGCCTCGAAGGCGGACTCGTACGGCGTGCGGCCGTCCTCGAGGTTGGCGCTGGTCACCTCGACCAGCAGCTCCGTGCCGTCGGTACGCCGCGCCACCATCCGGGTCGGCTTGGTGCGCGGGCCCTCGATCTCCTCGTCCCGGCGCCGCATGGAGCCGGGGATGCGCTTGGAGTCGAAGGTCGGCAGCAGATCGAGGAGGCCGCGCCCCACCAGGGCGGTGCCCGGCGCCTCGAAGGTCTCCAGGGCAATGGTGTTGGCGTTGACGACCGTGCCGTTGCAGTTGACGAGCAACAGCGCGTCCGGGAGGGCGTCGAGTATGGCTGCGAGGCGAGCAGCGCCTCGGGATGGCCTGCTGCTCACGACGACGCTTCCTCCCTGTTACCGCACCTTGCCGACCCACCGTGGCAGGTCGCTGGAAAGGAGTCTACGGGCACTTGCCCGCGACGCGGAGGCGGATGACGAGGAGGTAATGCCACGGCTGTGCGCGACTCACCGCACGCCGGACATGTGCCCCGCGTCCTGATCTGCCGCGCCACTCCGGCACGAAACGGTCCGCCAACAGCCGTCCGTCCCGCGGCCGGACCCCGCGCCGCGCCGGACCACGCCCGCATGCCGGCCGGTCCCGGGCCGGCTCACGAGGAGGTCGCCGGCAGCACCGGCACGAAACGGCCCCAGCGGTGGATCTCGCACCCGTTGGTGCGGCGGAAGTCGGCGTCGATCGGGCGTCCCGCCCAGGTGCCGGTGACATGCGCGGTGGCCGGGCCGCCGTACATCATCGTGCACTGCGCGCTCTGCGGAACGGGGGCGAACGGGTCCTCGCCCCACCGCGACATCCCGTCCAGCTTGTCGCAGGCGTCCTTGGCGGACCGGTGCGTGCCACCGTCGGGGTGGCAGTACAGCTCGAAGGTGCCGTCGGTCCGCGGTGAACCGGAGTGGTGCACGGTGACCGTCAGGTGGTCGGAGGGCCGGGGCCCGAAGAGGAGGGGCGGCAGACCTTCCGGGGCGCGGTGCTGGGCCAGCGGGATCGGGGCGGCCGCGGCGGCCGGCGTCAGGGCGAGGGCGGCGACGGCGGAGACGACGGACACGGCGGCGGTGGCGGCCGCGGCGAAGAGGGAGGTCCGGCGGTGCGGCATCACAAGCTCCAAGGGCGAGTGCGGGGCGGGCACGCGGTGCGTACGCGCTGGGGGCGTACGACTGCGTGGCCGCACGGCCCCGCTTCTCCTAACGCGCCGCCGACGCCGACGTTGCGCCGCGGGAACGTCTTTGCCGCTCGGGTCGCCTGCCTAGTACGGTAGGGGGCGATTGGTGACAGCCCGCAGAGCTGTGCCATCATCTGGACACGCCACAGCGCGCTTGCGCGTGTGGGGTGTGTGGAGGCGTCGCCTAGTCCGGTCTATGGCGCCGCACTGCTAATGCGGTTTGGGGCTTACCCCCCATCGAGGGTTCAAATCCCTCCGCCTCCGCTTCTCTTCGTTCAGGCCCCGGTCGTCCGCGACCGGGGCCTGAACGCTTTTCCGTACCCGATCGCGCATTCCCTTCGTGCCCTCCGGCCGACACCCGACGCCCTCCGGCGACTTCCTTCTCCTTCCTTCGGGTTCTGTGGGTGCCGGTACGTGTACGCCCCCGCCGGCCCGCGCGACCGCTGCGAGGCCGTCCGCCCCGGCCCCCCCCGGAACGCGCGCCCGCTGCGGTGACGAGGGCGGATGTCTCCCTGTGGGCCGGGGCCCCTTCGAAGAGGACGACGCCCACCCGAACTTCATCCGAATCGCCGGGGAGCCCGCCCGGCGAGAACCGCCCTCAGAACCCCCTGCGAACGCGTTTGCGCAGGTCAGAGGGGGTTGGGGGAATGGATTTCACCTCACGGCGCCGGTCATGTAATGTTGTTCCCGCAACGCCGACCGGCAAGAAAAACCGCCGGGAAAGCCAAGCGCTCGTAGCTTAACGGATAGAGCATCTGACTACGGATCAGAAGGTTGCAGGTTCGAATCCTGCCGAGCGCACACAGGTCAAAGGCCCCCTGGACATCGTCCAGGGGGCCTTTGACATCAGCGGGTGACATCAATGCGGGGTGCGCTGGGCATCACGCGACCGGCTGGTCCTCCGGGTCGTCCTTCTCTTCGTCGCCCAGGTTGTCCACCCCCAAGGCGTCGTCCATCCGGTCAGCCGCAGCCTTGAGAGTGGTCTGCATCACATGGGCGTACGTATCCAGTGTCATGGTGATGGTGCTGTGGCCCAGCGTCTCCATGATCGTGCGGGCATCGACGCCCTGAGCCAGCAGCAATGAGGCGCAGGTGTGGCGGAGGTCGTGCACCCGTACGCGACGGACCTTGGCGTTCCGGCACAGGATCGTGAGCATGCGGTTGAGGCTGCGGGGGTCAGTGGCCCGGCCGGTGGCTGTGGTGAAGACCAGGCCGTTCGGCTGGTCGGGGACCGGCTGCCATTTGGAGCCGGCCACCTTCCGTTCCTCGTCCTGCTGCGCCTTGTGGGCGATGAGAGCGTCAACGCACCTCTTCGGCAGGGACACCGTTCGGAGCGACCGGGCCGTTTTCGGTGTGCCGAAGAGCAACTCGCGCTTGATGCGTTGGAGATTGCGCCGGACCCGGAGCTGACCGGCGGCCAGGTCGATGTCCGACCAGGTGAGCGCAAGAGCTTCCCCGCGCCGAAGGCCGGTGGAGATGAGCAGCAGCCACAGGGCGTAGAGGCGGTGGTTGCGGGCCGTCTTCAGCAAAATTCGGGCCTCAGCGGCATCCAAAGGCTGTACCTCCTGGGGTTCGACGGTGGGTGTCTCGACGATGCGGGCGACGTTGCGTGCGATCAGTTCCTCCCGGACGGCCTGCTGGAGCGCGGACCGAAGCACTGCATGGATGTATTGCACGGTGCGTGCCGATGGCCGGCGCCTGCAGCACTTGTTCACTGCGCAGCAAGTCCGGTCGTCCTTGTCGCGTGCCGCGTCAACTCCTCGCAAGCAGCAGAGGCAGCCGCCCTTGAACGCTGCGAGGAACAGTCGGATGTCGGTAGGGGAGAGGCGATTGAGCTTCTTCTTGCCGAGGGCGGGTTTGATGTAGAGCCGTGAGAGGCCCTCGTAGCTGTTGAGCGTCGCGGGCTTGAGTCGGTTGGGCGCGATGGCTGCGAGCCAGTAGGTGAGGAAGTCGCCGAACGCCATGGCGGAGGTAGCGGCGGGAATTCCCTGCCGGGTCTTCTCCTGCAATTCGATGAGCTTGTTGCCCACGTCCTCGCGAGTCTTGCCGTAGACAAACTTCCGTACCCTGGTCCCGTCGGGCCGGTAGACGTAAGCGGCGGCGTGATAACGCCCGTCAGTGCGCTTGGTGATCGTTCCTTCGCCGTTGGCGCGTCGCTTGGCCATCAGGCAGCTTCCTCCAATCGGTCGCGCATGTACGCGCGGACGCTGTCGACCGGGATGCGGCGGGCCCGCCCGATCGTGATGCTGGGGAGTTCGTTCGAGCGGATGAGGTCGTAGACCTTGCTGCGGCTGAGGCGCAGTGCCGTCATGACTTCCGGCACCCGTAGCGCGTCGATTGAGGTGGGCGGAGCTGTGCTCACGGCTGCCTCCACGGGCTGGCTCTCTGTTGAGTTGGTAGGGCGGACGCGCCCGTTTCCACGTGGCGCCTGTCCGAGGCGCGGATTCCTGCGTCATTGCGTCATCAGCGTCATTTGCGCTTCTGACCTGCGGTTTTGTGTGACGCAGCGGTTTGGGGGTGCGTCATCGCAGCGTCTTGGGCTGCGTCATCGCATGACGCAGATGACGCAGGATGACGCAGCCGCTTCCGTCTGCGTCATGGCTGGTGCCGCAGGTCAGGTGCCGTTTTTTGGCCTGCATGACGCAGATGACGCAGCGTCTTCCCTCTTAGGACAAAAGAGGGGGTGTTTGTTGTAGTTGGGTGCGCCTCACAGCGTGAAGAAGGAGCCGCTGCGCGGCGCGCCTTGGGGCGGCGTTCCGCCGAACAGCAAGAGGAGCAACTCTGGCGTGGGCGGCATGTTGCTCTTCTTGCTTGTCCGGGCGAGCGCGCGAATCTCGGGTCAGAACATCGGCTTCGGGACGTGCGGTGGCGGGGCCTGTAGGCGGGTCATTTCGAGGTAGCGCCCTTCGCTGGTGCGGCCCGTGTCGATGAGGACACCGCGAGCGGCAAGCGTCGGCTGGAGGCGCTTGAGCCGGTCGGAGAGGACTTTGCCCGTGGTCGGCCAGCCCTTGGGCACGGGACGCAGTTCGTCGCCGCTGTAGAGGCGACTGAGGCAGTGCAGCCACTCGGTTGAGGTCATCCGCTGCTCGCCGCCCGGCTCGATGGTGTCGGCATGCCGGAGAACGGTCTGTGCGAGGAGATCGCCCTCGATCACGTCGTCGTTCAGATCGTCCAGACTGGCCCGGTAAGCGGTGAGCGCCCCCAGGCCGGTTGCCGCATCCAGCTGCGCGCACAGGTGGGCGAAGTCCGCCATCCGCAGGTCGGTGGGGGTCTCCGCGTCGGCTGCGCGGACCTTGACCGTGAGGTCCAGGAGCGAGCCGAGGACCACGGGCAGCACCTCCGCGTACTCGGTCCACAGTTCGGCCTCGGTGCGCCGGACGCGGGGCCGCTCCAACCGCAGCGGCAGGAGCCGTTCCGCCAAGTCGGCCCGGATGACTCCCACGTCGATACCGGTCAGCAGCAGGGGCCGGCGGTAGCCGACGCGGAACACGTCCCCGTCGGTGAACAGGGCGCGCTTGACGTTCTCAGCGCCGGTGACGACGCAGCACACGGCGTCGGACAGGTCCGGCGTCATGTGGGAGAGATTGTCCAGGGCGGTGACCCATCCCGCCGCCACGGCCGCGATCAGGTTCTCCTCATCCTTCGGAGCGCGGCGCAGGTCCCCGCTCATGCCCTCGATGATCCGCACGAGCATCCGCCCGCCGGTGGACTTCCCCGCGCCCTGCGGCCCGGTGAGGAACGGCGCCGGAACCGGCACGGACGGCCCCAGGCAGCCGATCAGCCACGCAATGGCCAGGCATTCGGTCTCAGCGTTGGCGAAGTTGCACAGCTGCATCAGCAGGTCGATGCCCTTGCCATCGGTGTCCTTGGCCGGCTGGGGGAGTTCCCCGGTGAGCTGGGTGCGCCGCCAGCAGACCTCACGCGGGTCGGGCGTGAGGATCTCCCAGCCGGAGGGGTGGATGCGGACGGACTGCCCATCGGTACGCCCCAGGTCCAGCCACGTCGCCCCGTCGAAGCCGGGAGCGACGCGGATGTTCACGGGCTGCACGTCCTCGGACAGCGCCAGCGCTTCGATCAGATCCAACGCCTCTTTGAGCGCAGACCCGTTGAATACGCCGATCCCGTCCTTGAACAGGCCGACCATGAGTTCCTGGCGATGGCTGCCCGTCGTGCCCTGGGAGCGGATCGGACGGGCCACGGGGTGGCCGTTCTTCTGCGCGTACACCGTCCCGTCAGCGGTGCGGAAGTACCGGAAGTGCGATTGCGCGTAGTCCGCGATGACCTCGCGGGCGGGAGTCTTCTCGTCCTCGGACATGACTCACATCCCCAGTGCGGTGCGGGCGTTGGTCCACGCGTCGGTGCAGTGGCGGGGCGATTCGCCCTTGGCATGCGCGGCGGTGAACAGCCGCGCGACGTGGGCGTCGGTGAGGCAGCCACACCGGCCGTGCCTGGACAGCACGGCGAGGAAGGTCCGGTAGACGGTGGCGTGCACCGCGCCGGAGGCTTCGGTGATGCGCTGCTCCGCCATGGCGATGCCACGTTCCAGGTACGTGGGCGTGCGGTGAGGGCACTCCCCGCCCCCGGCCAGTGCGGGCACGGTGACGGCCGCCGGGCGGACTGTGGTCGGCTCCTTCACGGTCAGCGCGCGCACCACGTCCGGCAGGTCGGTCATGCTGCCGGTGCCGGGTCCCAACCACCGGGCGTAGGCCATCGTGGACTTAATGTCGACGCCGGGCCGCACGTCGTTCGCGGACTGCATCGCACCCTGGTAGAGCCAGTGCTCTCCCCGGGTCGTCGGCACGGTCCGTGTGGCGGGCAGGGTCTCGCGGGCCCATGCGATGGCTTCGGCGTCGTCCAGGTCGACGACGGTGAGACCGGCGCCGCCGGGGTGGTAGGCCACCCCAGCCGCTTCCCGCCACGCTCGGGCCCACGCCGTCGAGTTGATGACAGCGGGATCGGTGGTGGCGGCGGCCCAGCCGTGGCACGGGTGCGGGCAGGTGCAGGGGCCCGGGGTCTTCATGTTCGGCCGGCCACCGCAGGCGTTGCCCGCGCAGGTGCGGCAGTTGCCGAACGGCACCTTGCCCCGGCGCAGGGGCAGCACGGGCACGCCGGACGCCGCGAGGCTCAGCGCGGTGCGCAGGAGGGGCGCCGCCTCGGGCCCGCTGCTCAGGCCGGGGACGATGTGCGGCTCTCGCCGGATGGTGGTGGGTTGCGTCATGCTGGGGTATCTCCAGTTCCTTGGTTGGTTCTGGCTGGCAAGGGCGGCCCCGCGGCTTTGGCGAGACGGTGGGGCCGCCCTTGGCGTAGCTAGAAGGGGGGTTGGTCGCTGTAGCCGGGCGGGGTTCGGCGCGGCCAGCGAGGCAGGGGCAGCAGGATCACGGCCCACTGGGTCCAGCACGGGCAGGGATCCCACTCGGTGCCGGCGTACTCGCCGGTGTGGTCGCCGTAGTCATGGGCGGTGCCGCCGTCGCCCTGGCAGTCGGGGCAGTCGGGGCGGGGCGTGTTGGTCAGGGCCAGCACCCGATGGGTCCAGCCGATGGCCTTGATGCGGAGTCGGAGCATGGGTGATTGGTCTCCTGTCAGCCGTAGAACTTGTTGCGCTTGATGACGGCCCGGCGGATGTTGACCGTGGTGCCGCCGCTCTGGTGGCCGCTCGCGCTGAAGAGCTGCACGGCGATCCATCCGCCGAAGATGACGGCGGCCAGGATGATCAGTTGGGTGATGAACGCGGTGAGCGCTGCGATGAACGAGGTGAGCAGGAGCAGCCCGCCGCACACGGCGAGGAAGCCGACGCCTCCGAGGGCGACGTTCACGGCCGTACGGGAGACGGCCGGCTTGACCGCGACGGGCTCCGGGCGGGCGGGTTCGATGGCGTAGCCGGTGACGACGCGGCCGTCCGGGAGGACGATGCTCGCCACCGCCGGAACGGCGCTCGGCTGTACCGGCACGATCGGCGCCGGGGCGGGGGCGACGGGCGGGTATGGGGTGGGCTGGTGGACTTCCACGGCCCGCTGTACGGGCACGTGCGGGGCGTGGTCGGGGTACATGTGGAATCCCTTCCGGCGCGTGGCCAGGGAGGCACAGACACCCCCTGCCGGGGGCGTTGTGGAGGGGTATTCGGGGGTCTGACCTGCGTGCCTCCCTGACTCCCTGAACGATCATTTGTCCAGGTCAGAGCCAGGGATGCGGGTCAGGGAGGCGGTTAGGGAGTTCTCCCTGCCTCCCTGACCCGTCGGCGGCGCGCTCCCTGTCATCCGGCGGCGGAAGCGGAACCGCCCGAGTCGCGGTCGGCGAGGGCGCGGACGATGCGGTCGCGGGCGACGACCATGACGCCGTCGGACTTGTAGGGTCCGGCGCCGGCGTCGTCCAGGACGCGCTTGAGGTCGATGAATGACCAACCGCCGTACGCCTCCGGATTGCGCGTCGCGAGCCGGGCGAGGACGTCCTTGGTCCGCACGCGGGGCGCGTCGCCAACGACGGCGGCAATGTCGGCAAGAGAGTCGTGCGCTTCTTCGCTCTCGATGGCGTGCCGGGTGGTGACGCCGTCGCGCAAGGCCTTGGCCCGGTCGGTGAGGGCTTCGGCTGCGTCGTCGTCGATGTAGTGCGTGCGCACCGTGATGGACGACTGCCCGGCCGGGATGTCGATGCCGCTGGAGGCCAGCACCAGGGTTCCCTGGTCCAGGCCGGGGCGTAGCAGGTTGGGTGCAGCGCCGCCGTCAACGGCCTTGTCTCCCAGGGCCATGCGGGCCTGCGACTCCGTACCGAGGGCGAGGGAGGCGCGGGTGTGGGCGCCCTCGCGGACCAGCTTGGGAAGGTTCTCGTTGGTCGGGTCCTGGGTGCCCTGCCACATCAGCACGTTCACGGCCCGTCCCTGGTTGTGGATTTTCCGGACGGCCATGAAGTACCGGGAGTTGGCCTTCGACCCACCGTACGGGCGCTTCTCGGCGTCCTTGGCGGGACACATGAACGCCACCTGCGCTTCGTCGACCAGCACGATCAGCGGCGGAAACACGGTGCCGGGCGGGGCCTGGATACGGCGGTTCATCTCGTGCACCGCGCCTTCGACCATCTCGGTCACCTGGATCACGTGCTCATCCGTCGGACCCTGGATCAAGGTCTTGGCGAGACCGTCGAACATGGCCCAGTCGCCCACGCCCTTGAGGTCGCCCATGAGGAACTGCACCGACTTGTCCAGCGCGAGCCACAGGGCCAGGGAGCGCAGGGCAACGGTCTTGCCCTGGTTGGACAGGCCCGTGATGAGCAGGTGGCGCTGGTACAGGCTCAGCGCGGCAGCATCCCCGCGCAGGTCCTGGCCCCAAGGCGCCTTTCCCTTGGCGTAGTCGGCGGTCATCGACTCGTCGGTGACCAGCGGCGACGGGCCGATCGGCTCATCTAGCGCCCCGGAGTCGGCCACCCACAGCCGGACCGTGCGGGCGGCCTGGGGGATGGTGATGAACACTTCGTGTTCGTGGCGGGTGAGGTTTTCGGCGAGCTTGCGGCGCTTGCTCTGCACCTCGTTGGTCGACACCCCGGAGGGGAGGGTGACGTCGACTTCCACGCCGCATCCGGCGATCCGGATGGGCCCCAGCATGGAGGCGCCGGCGTCGCCCATCTCCTTGATGGCCCGGGCCAGGGCGGGGACTCCGAGGTCGCGCAGGGCCTTGACCACGATGGACGGGGTGATCGGCTCGCCCTCGTCGGACCGCGCGTTGACCGGGAGCGCCCAGTTCGGGGCGGCCTGCTGCTTGCGGCCCACTGACCACAGCGCGAACAGGGCCAGGAAGGGGCCGATGGACAGGGCCGGGCCCCATACGACCTGCACGATCCGGATCAGCAGCGCGATGAAGTCGATCGTCGCGCCCAGCGGCGTGATGACGTCACCGACGTCCTTGGTGTTGATGGCCATCACGACGCCGAGGGCGACCAGCACGCCGATGCTCACGCCGGCGCCGACGGCCACGCCCTTGGCGGCGTCCATGGGCGAGTGGAGCAGGTCCATGCGGCGGTGGTGGCGGGCGGCGCGGAAGCGCTGCAGCTTCTCTTCCCACTCGTGGGCCATCTCCAGGTTTCCCGCGGCTTCGGCGGCCCGGATCATGCGCTCGTAGCGGGACCCGGTGCGGCCGTCCCACGTGCGGCGGGCCACGATCCGGCCCCCGTTGAACGTGTAGAGGCTGTGCCGCGTCACGGAGCGCGCGGCGGTCTTGGTGGTGTCGTGAGTGACCGCGTGCTTCACGGCGCGGCCGGAGCGCACCCACAGTGGCACGGGCCGCGCGGGCGGGGCGTCGGGCACGACGGTGAGCACGGTGGGGGCGGTGTCGGCGGCCGGGGGGTCGGTGGGCTTGTGGAGGTGGACGACGTTCTCAGACATGCTGGAAGCGCTCCTGACTGCCCCATAAGGGGCCGGAGTTAGGGAGAGAGCCGGGGCGGCCGGGTCCGTGGCAGGGACGGCCACCCCGGGCAGCAGAGACGGGCGGTGAGCGTCACGCGGCGGGCAGTGCGCCGGCGGGCGCGGTCACCACCAGCGGGACTTCTTGGGCACGAGCTGGGGGTGGCCGTTGACCATGTGGTCAACGCACTGTGGGCAGTCCTCGCGGGGCCCGAGCTTGCGGTGAACGCTCCGGTCGTGGGCGTGCTGCCAGCACTGCGGGCACTCGCCGGGAGGCGTGTCCTTCATGGTCACCACCACCCCGACGACTTCTTGGCCGCCTTGTCGCGGGCGGCCTCGGTGATGAGCCGCTGACGCTCGCCGTGCAGGGCGGTCAGTTCCGCGTTCAGCCGCATCTCGGCAGCGCTGCCGAGAGAGTCGATCTGTTCCTCAGCGCGGGCGGTGCTTCGGCCCCGGGCGGCGCGGTAGGAGCCGCCGGCCAGGGCGCGGGCCATGGCCCGGCGCTCGCTGCCGTTCATCGGCCACGACTCGCCCCGTCGGACCGCTTCCAGCTTCTTCGTGGTCGCCTGGATCTCGCGGTCCAGGCGGCGGAGGTCGGAGTTGCCCATCTCAGGTGCTCCTCAGGGAATTCGATGAGGGGAGGCGGCCAGGCCGAGCCGCGTCACGCGGCGACGCGCTTCCATGCGGCCCGCAGGCGGACCTCGGAGGCGGAGTGGCCGGCGGCGCGGAAGCGGACGGCCATCTCGCGGTAGGACAGGGCGGGTGTCTCGCTGTACCGGATCTGGTCGACGAGCGCGTCGAGGGCTTCGTCGGTGAGGCCAGGTGCCGCCTCCGGGAGTGCGGGGACCGGCTCGGTGGGGCCCCAGACGGGCAGTTCCCAGCGGGGCGTGACGCCGGGTGTGACGGGGGCCGTCACGCTGGTCAACGCCGGTCCGGTGTCCTCGCCGTCCCGTGCCGTCGCCAGCGTCGACCATGCCCGCGAGAGGCTGTGGGCGGTCTTTGCCTGGACGCGTGCGACGCGTGCGCCGGCCGCCGTCACGGCCGTCAGCCGGGTCTCCTCAGTGACCGCCGTGGCCCGCAGCCGCGCGCGGGCCACGGCCGCTTCGTCCCGAGCCTCTTGCTGGATGCCCCGGATCGCTCCAAGCGCGCCCGGGGTGAGCGCGGTCCGCTCCCACAGACTGTGCACCAGCCACAGGGCCTTCGCCGCGATCGGCAGCCACGCCACGGCCAGCCACGCGCCGGCGGATGCTTCGGCGGTGAGTGCGTGCGCCACCAGGACGCCGGCGGCGAGCAGGCCGAAGCACCAGCCGACGGCGGTGACCGCGCGGTTGTGGTCGCCTTGGGCGGCCAGGCGGCGTTCGTAGGCGAGGGTGGCCAGCCATCCCCCGTCGATCCCGAGACCGACGACCAGGGCGACGCCCCAGGGCATCGAGTCCCCGAGCCACATCATGACCACGGCCAGGGTCAGCACCATGGACACCGCCGTCATCGCGACGGCGGGCAGGACGGTCTTGGCTTTCATGCCGCGTCCCCCGTCCCGGCCTGGTTGGCCAGCTCACGGCGAGCGGCGAGCACCTTGCGCCGGGCCCGCCGAATGCGGCGGGCGTCCAGCTCGTTCGGCGTGCGGTCGAGCGTCATGATCTGGGCGTCCAGCAACTCGACCTCGGCGGAGATGACCGGCAACTCCCGCTCGATCCGGTCGAGCTCGGCGTCGGACGGCTCCAGATCGATTGCCGTGGCGGTGAAGAGATCCTGGGTGGGGAGAATGAGCTTCATGGGTCGTGGTTCCTCTCGAAGTGACGGCCCAACAGCGGCTCCGGTGTTCCAGCACCGGAGCCGCGCCGTCGTGTGGGGTGGATTCAGACGGTGGCGATGATGAGCGCGGCGACCAGCAGCCACAGGTGGTGGAAGGACTGGTCCAGCGCGTAGGCGCCGGTACCGAGGTGGGCGGCCGGGCCGCCCTTGGCGGTGACGGGATGCGCGGGGTGGGTGGCGGTGCCGAGGCTGTAGAACTCGGCCTTGCCGGTGACCTTGGCCAGCCACGCCAGCGTGCTCCGACGGTCGGCCCACCAGTGCGTCACCGCATCCACGCCGATGCCGGCCACCAGTCCGACGGCGGAGAGGTTCAGACCCAGCAGGGCGGCGACGGGCAGCAGTAACGCGAGCTTGGTGGCGGTCAGGGTGGCGACGTGCCGCGCGCCGGCCAGGCGGCCGACCCATCCGGGGCGACCCTTGACTGCGGACTGGCAGGAGGTCTGCACCCAGTGATCACCCACGCTGTGAGCGACGTACAGGGCGACGAACACGGCGGCGAAAGCAGTAGCGGACATCGAGGTCCCTTCGGAGATAGATCCGGACTGTCCGGCTCCCCTCAGCCCCGCCCGTACGGCAGCGAGCCGGACGGGCGGAGGAGGCAGCCGGCCCGCCGCAACAGAGCGCAGCGGGAAGGCGTGGTGGTGTGTGTCTCCTTCAGGCCAGCAACTCCCGTACGAGGTAGAGCCGCTGTGCCTGGCGAAGGCGTATGGAGACATGACCTTTCGGTCTAAGCCCTCCGGTGAATGACAAGGCGCCGGGCCGCCTCCCCCCGTCCGCTGCGGGGCTCCTGGGTGGTGAACCTGGGCGCCGACGAGGCGCCCGGGCAGGCAATGCACGGAGGTCGAGACCTCCTGAACTCCTGCACTCATGTACTTATGTGCAGGAGTTGCTGCCATGAGAATGCCCAACTCCTGCACATGAGTCAACCCGCCGCGAGAGCTTTCTTCGCGGCGGGCTGGAAGAGGTGAGGCGTCGTCAGTCTCCGGCGGGGATGCGGTAGTCGAGAACGAACTGGTCAGCCGCCATGACGGTGTCGCAGACCTCGACCACCCGGTCGTCCTCGCTCTCCGCATTCCTGATCAGGTGGATCACGGGTGAGCCCGGGCTCAGGCTCAGGGCGCCGCTCTCCTGCTTCGTGGCGAGCCGGGCGCGGACAGTCTCAGTGAACTCCTTGAGCATGTGCCCGTTCTCCTCGAGGCGCGCGTAGATACCGCCGCCCCCGGGGTTCTCCGCAAGCAGCTCGGGGATGGCCTCCGCGATGTCCCAGGGGAGGTACGACGTCGCCTCTTCCGTGGGCGTCCCGTTGCTGAAGTACAGACGTCGGCGAGCCAGCACCTTGGTGCCGGCGGGTACGTCCAGGCGCTCGGCGATCTCGGCTGGTGCTTCCGTGGGGCCGATGTACAGCACGGTCACGCCTGCGGTCTTCCCGGCCTGCTCGGACTCCGCGAGGTAGGCGGCCTTGCCGGCCTTGCGGTGGGACCGCCGGAAGCGATCCGACGACTTACGGCGTACCGGCGGTTGGCTCTTCACAAACGAGCCCTTGCCGTGGTGGGTGTCGATCAAGCCGGTAGGCCGGAGCTCTGCCACGGCCTTGCGCGCCGTGCCCTGGGAGACGGAGTAGCGAGCCATGAGCTCCGACTCGCTGGGAACCTTGGTTCCAGGGGCGAGGACTCCGGACCTGATCTGCTGCGCCAGGTCTTCCGCGATCTGTAGGTACCGTGGCTGACCTGAGTTTCTAGAGGCTGCTGTGCCCATGTCCTTCAGTCCTCCTATGCTCCTGTACATGAGTAACGCTAACCGGGAAGGCCGGTCAATGTCGCTTCACTCGGTTTCGGTGGCTGGGGTGGTGGTCCGCGAGGACGGCCGCGTTCTCGTGATCAAGCGTGCCGACAACGGCGCTTGGGAGGCCCCGGGCGGCGTCCTCGAACTGGACGAACGCCCCGAGGACGGTGCCTGCCGAGAGGTCCTCGAAGAGACCGGCATCAAGGTCGAGACGGAGCGTCTGACCGGCGTCTACAAGAACATGACCCGAGGCGTCATCGCCCTGGTCTTCCGCTGCCGGCCGGTCGGCGGCGAGGCGCATACGTCAGACGAGTCCCA
The DNA here is from genome assembly GCF_045782725.1 of Streptomyces sp. Pv4-95. Taxonomy (NCBI): domain Bacteria; kingdom Bacillati; phylum Actinomycetota; class Actinomycetes; order Kitasatosporales; family Streptomycetaceae; genus Streptomyces; species Streptomyces sp. Pv4-95. The sequence goes on along the minus strand of NZ_CP127172.1, from coordinate 3,998,007 downwards.
GGACGTTCGCTGGTTTACTCGCGACGAGGTCGAGAGCCACATGGTTGAGGCGTACGCGGTGCGCGTTCTTGACGCGCTCGATGTCGGGGCGCCCCAGGTGCGTGCTCATGACGGGCGCCACTTGCTGAGATCGGATCCTTCGGCGATCTAACTCCCTTACGTTGTAGGCGCATTGGAAGCCGAGCGATAGCGTGAGTCCGTGACACCAACCGTTGGAGTTGTCGGGCCTGGGGGAGGGGCTGGTGCGGTACCTATGAAGCGCGTTCTTGCAGCAAGAGCATCAGTCGTTGTCCGCTGCGGCAGGTTCGAACGTAGCTACAGACCAGGCTGTACTGGCTTTCTGGATATCGCTCGGCATCCGTGGATAATTCATCAAGATGGCAGGCCTACATGCGCTGAGATAATTAGCACACACTCAGCTTGGGGGTAATCATGGATTCTTCGACTGCGGCAGTTCTGGGTGGCCTCGCAGCCCTCGTGGGTAGCCTGACATCGATGGTAATTACGTTTCGAGTTGTTTATCGCAACCGGCGGACCACGATCGAAATTTCGCATGGGTTTGAACGGTTGATGTACGAGCAGACGCGAAACAGCTCGGAGGCAGAGCGGTTTCGCGCGCTTTTGCCTGAACTGATTGAGAGAATCCCCGAAGAGACCTTTTCGCGCGTCGCGGGCGAAATTGCTGGATCAGTTGCGCAAGTCACGAACGTAGGGCGTGATCTACATCTGCATAGCGTCGAGCTAGGTGCGGAGAAGCTCCGTCTAACTCAAGAGATTGCTCACTCGCTTCGGACGCCGTTGGCGCAGATCGAAGCTGCCGCGCTTTCCCTCGAAACCCAGGGTCTTGGTGAAGGCGGCGAGTCATTGCAGCGGATTCGGCAAGGCGTTGATATCTGCAAGTGCTTCATTAGCGCCTATCGGAATCACGGGAGAGTGCAAGGGGGAGCCAGCGGCTGGTCCCCCGATTCGATTTCGAAAATGCTGATGTCTGCAATCTCTTTCTATGCTGAAAGCGTGTCCAAATTTCCGCAAATCGAGTTCGATGGAATCCCGGACGAAGTGGCAGGGTACGCGAATGATTTCATCATCGCCGCACTCTTGCCCTTGGTTGAGAATTCCGTCGAGGCGGTACCGGATCGTGGAAGCATTGCTCTATCTTTCTCTGCCGGTGGTGAATTTGTGAAATTTGTCTTGGTTAACGACCATGGAGGGGGGGATATTGGGGAGGTCATCTTCGAGCGAGGGTATACAACTAAGGAGGATCATCAAGGTGTAGGCCTATCGGTCAGTAAGGGGCTGATCGAAGAATTTGCTGGCGGGGCTATAGGTTTCGAGGTAGTTGATGGGCGTGCCGTTTTCACTGTGTCGCTTCCTGGGCGGAGGTAATTCGTGTACGCGGTTATAGTGGTCGACGATTCTGCCAGCATGGCAGATCAACTCGCCGAGCTTATTAAGCTACGCACGGGCCTTCAAGTGCTTGCGTGCCATACCCCTGAAGAAGCGCTCGTTGCCGTACAGGAGTACCCAATTCGGGTTGCACTGCTGGATCAGCGTATGCCGTTGCGAAGTGGAACTGCGCTCTATTCGGACATCCGGCAAATAGCTCCAGAAGTGAAGGCCGTTATGGTGACAGGTGAGGCGAGTTCGAGCGAAGTTGGCCAGGCCTTGACGTTAGGTTTTTCTGACTACGTGCAGAAGGGGGAGGTGAGTAAGCTTCCCGAGGTTGTACTTAAATGGTACTGCCAGTACGAAATTGATTCCGCCGCCGATGCGGCATCTGGCGGTTTTGAGATTCTGGAGGTGGGGCGTCGGAGATTTCTGCTTTTCGGGGATCGAATCCAGTATCGGCTAGTGGCTCTGGAGGTTCTCGATGATGCTTATGTGGTTCCTGACAGTTGGAGTACTGTGCAGCAGATTAATGCTGGCCAGGAAAGGAAATGTACTTACAGCGTAAGTGTTAAAGATACTTTCATCGTGGAGGATTCGCGCCAGTACGCTGCGAAGGCTAAAGGGGGTCTTGCTGGGGAGCTTTCTAAAAATGCAAAGCTGTCCGCGAGTGTTGAATCTGCGGTTACTAGAGCCGTGAAGAAAACGAGGACCTCTGAAGTGGCCGTAACTGAGACCGAGGAGGTTACGTATCGCCTGCCCGAGGAAACTTCGGACCCTGAAGTTAACTATGTGAAGTCGCGGCACATCCAGTGCGCCCCGGCATATAAGCGACTCCGACTGGTTGTGGAAAAGTCTTGCACCTGTTGCGAACAGGGGAACTTCGAGCCGCTGATCGTCCTTTCCTTTGGTGGTGCATATGCCACCCAACAGGTTGACTACTACCGTGATGGTACGAGCGCGACGATTGCGACTGGGTTGATCCGCCCGCCTAGCTAGCACGGGAACCTTCCAGCTGACATCAATGCCTGACATCAACAGGGACGCACGCCGGGAGACTCCAGCACACGGGTTTGCCAGTGCGGCGGCTCCCGCAGCCCAGGTAGCCACGGCAGCTCCGGGTGCGGCACCCGCCTACGGATCAGAAGGTTGCAGGTTCGAATCCTGCCGAGCGCACAGCAGATCAAAGCCCCCGCCGGGTAATCCGGGCGGGGGCTTTGTCGTGCCGCTGAGGGGCTCGGGAGTCGGCCCGTCGGAGTGCAGGTTGATCTGCGGCTCTCGTGCGGGCGTTCGGGTGGCGCGCTGGATGTGGCGGGGTCGCGATCCGAGGCGCTGTATGTGAGCCGGGCCACTGGACGGCTTTGCGTGCCCGGCCGCGACTCACCCCGACAGGCCATTCAGGATGGCGGCAGGAGCCGGGAGCGGCACATCCTTGTCAGGAGCGGAGGCTTTCCTTGCCGTTTCGGGCAGCCGGACAGGCGCACCTGGACAGGCCGACGCCTTGCCGTCGTTGGGAAGGGCAGCGCGTGGCGGACCGTAGGGGTTGGGTGAGCGACCTGCTCGCGGCGGTGCAGTCCGCGCAACCGGTGAAGTCGGTCGCCGTGCTGGCGAGGGTCTTGCAGGAGCAGTTCTCCGCCGAGGAGGTCTCCTTCCTCATCACCGATCGCGGGGGCAGTGCCGTGGTCCGGCTGACGGGGTCGCGGGAGGAGGGCGGCGCCGTCGCGCCCGAGCCGCTCGCCCTGGCCGGCACGGTCTATGAGGGTGTGATCCGCTCGCAGCAGCTGTGGGTGAGCGCGGAGCCGGCGGAAGGCGAGGCCGGGCGGCGTAGTCCCCGGGTGGTCGCGCCGGTGACCGACCGGGGGGACGCGATCGGGGTCCTGGAGCTGACCCTTCCCGCCCACCCCGACCGGGAGACGCTGGAGGAGATCACCGAGGCCGCCCGTGTGCTGGCGTATGCCGTCGTCGTCAACAGGCGCTTCACCGATCTGTACGAGTGGGGGAGGCGGACCACTCGGCTGTCCCTGGCGTCGGAGATCCAGCACCGTCTGCTGCCGGAGTCCTTCACCTGCGACGCCGGACCGTTCATCGTCGCGGGGTCCCTGGAGCCGGCGGCCGATGTCGGCGGGGATACCTTCGACTACACCCTCAACGGTCACGGCCTCAACCTGTCCCTGACCGATGCCATGGGCCACGACGTGCGGGCCGCTCTGCTGGCCACTGTGGTCGTCGGTGCCCTGCGCAACGCCCGCCGCGCGGGTCTCGGTCTCGCCGCACAGGCGGACGCCGCCAACAGGGCGGTGCTGGAACACGCCGTGAGCGAGCACCGCGCGGTGCTCGACGAGACCGCTCAGGTGGCCCATGCGCTGGCCGAGCACGGCGCCCAGGCGATGGTCACCGGACAACTGCTGTGGGCCGCGTTCGACACCGGACGCACCGAGTTCATCAACGCGGGCCACGTCTGGCCCCTTCTCCTGCGGGACGGCCGGGTCGAAGAGATCACTCCGGTCGTCGACCTGCCGTTCGGCATCGCACCCCACGCCGAGTACCACGTCCAGAGCCTGGACATGCGCCTCGGCGACCGTCTCGTCCTGCTCACCGACGGCATGCTGGAGCCGCACGGGCACGATCTGGAGCTGCGGCGCCTCATCGAGGAGACAGGCGCTCTGCATCCTCGTGAAGCGACCCGCATCTTCACGCAGTTCGTTCTGAGGGCCAGCGACCACGATCCACGAGACGACGCCACAGTGCTCTGCCTGGACTGGGCCGGCCCCGGATGGTCCGACGGCACGCCGCCCCTCCTCGGTTGAGCCGGTGGAGCCGTCCGCACCTCGATGTCCGCGCGGAGGTGGAGGCGGTCGGCATCAACTTCGGCGGGTTTTTATGCGGTTGACGGCCCACGGGGTGCGGGGTTCGCTGTGGCGGTGTCGAAACTTCGTGTCGAAGCGGTGGATGGCGAGGCCGCGCTCAAGGACTGGCAGTACGTCCACAACCTGATCGTTCCCAGTGCCGCGCTGTCCCTCGACGAGGTGCGCGAGCGGGCCGGGCGGTATCAGCTGGACGTCGCGTACCTCGATGACGTGGTGGTGGGCTGCACGACGGTGCGTCCGCCCACGAGTGACGAGCCGGCGGCCACGGTGATCGCTCGGGTGCTGTCCGAGCACCGGGGGCGAGGGTTCGGGGGAGCGCTGTACGCGCGGGGGCTGGGGCAGGCGCGCGGGTTCGGCGTCGGGGTGATCGAGACGGTGGTGTGGGGCGCCAACACGGAGGGGCTGCGGTTCGCGCGGAAGCAGGGGTTCGTCGACGTCGAACGGTATGTGCTGCCGGGGGACGAGGTGCCCTGGTTCACGTTGCGGCTGGCGTGAGTTCTGCCCGCCTGCGGAGTCATTGCCGCCCCGCCCGGGCGAACCGGGCGGGGTCTGCCATGTGTCAGATGGTTGTGGAGGGGTCGGTGGGCCACGGGGTGACGACAACCTGGTGGATGTCCTCGTAGACGATGCGGCCGGGGCGTGTGGAGTGGACGCGGCGGCAGGGGATGTCGTGGGCGGCGAGGATCGTCAGGTAGCCGTCGACGCGGCCGATCAGTTCGAGGGACGTCGACTTGAACCAGGCCACGGCGCCCGGGTTGACGGCCGGGTCGTAGACGGTGGGGTCGACGGTCGTGGGGTCGGGGTAGTTCGCGTCGTACCAGTCGTTGTGGGTACGTCGGAAGCGCTCCTGGTCGGGGGTGAGCTTGCCGTTCTTGGCAAGGGTGTTGACCAGGGCGAAGACGCCGGGGAAGTGGCCGCGGGGGTGGCGTGTGGTGCCTTGGAACCGCACGAAGTGGGGAACCGGCAGCGGCTCGGGACCGGGGTCGGCGTGCAGTCCGAGGGGTGAGTGGCGGTGCTCGTCGGTTGTGGTCCTGGCGGGGTCCGGGGCGGGGTGCGGCATGCGGTCTCCTGGGCGGGGCGGACGGGGGCTGAAGAAAGGATTAGGCGTTGGGCGGCGGGTCGCGTAGTGTCTGACCTACCGACGCGGGGTGGAGCAGCTCGGTAGCTCGCTGGGCTCATAACCCAGAGGTCGCAGGTTCAAATCCTGTCCCCGCTACTGACGCCGTAGGCCCGGTGGATTCTTCCACCGGGCCTACGGCTTTTTTGCTGTTCTGGGAGGGCTGTTCCCGTTGGTCAGCTCGGCTCGGCGTGTGACGGTGGGGGCGGGGTCGTGTAGTGGGCGGCCGGGCCCTGGTGGCCGCCGGCCAGGTGCGGGTGGAGGAGGAGTTCGTCGTCGTAGTCGCCGGTGTTCTGGTGGCGGAAGGGCAGCGGCTCGGTGGTGGGGAGAGTGCGCAGGCGCTCGCGCAGGCGGAGGGCGGCCGTCTCGTAGTCCTCGCCCGTGGCGCGGTCCGCGCTCGGGATGAGCAGCGGGGGGACGACGGACATGCCGGTGTACCAGAGGGTGCCGTGCTGGAGGGGGAACAGGAGGTCGTTGAGGTCGCCGTTGACGCCGCGGGGGCCGAGGGTGGCGGCGCGGGCCCCGGCGGTGACCACGACCATGGCGCGCTTTCCGGCCAGCTTGCCGTCGCCGTAGCGCCGAGGGCGGCCGGTCGCGGGGTCGGTGAGGCCGAAGGCGAAGCCCTTGACGAAGACCCGGTCGAACCAGCCCTTGAGGATGGCGGGCATGCCGTACCACCAGAGCGGGAACTGGACGACGAGCGTGTCCGCCCAGGCGAGTTTCTCCTGCTCGGCGCGGATGTCGGGGCTCAACCGGCCTTCTGCGTAGGCGCGTTCGGAGGCGTCACCGATACGGAGGCGGTCGTCCGGGTCGTGGGCGTAGTCGTCGGCGTCGACGACCGGGTTCCACTTCATGGCGTGGAGGTCGGAGACCTCGTGCCGGTGGCCGTGTGCGTCGAGGGTCCGCAGCCCCTCGGTCTTGAGGGCGCCGCTGAGCGAGCGGTGATCGGGGTGGGCGAACAGCCAGAGGACCTTCATGCCGTCCACTGTCCGACGGGGCGGCGGCGCGAACGAGTGGCCCGATGGCCATAGTGTGCAAGGATCGGGCCATGGGAGTCATGGAGAGTGGTCGGAGCGGACGGGCGTCTTCCGGGGGCGGGACGCGGGCGTTTTCCCCGGACGGGCGGCACCGGGTCGCGGTGCTGGTGCGGGACGGGATGCTGCCGATCGAGGTGGGGATCGTGCACCGCATCTTCGGGGAGGCCAGATCGGCGGCCGGGGAGCGGCTCTATGAGCTGGTGACCTGTGCGCCGGAGCCGGGCGAGGTGCGCACGGACACGGACTTCACGGTGAATGTCGCGCACGGGCCGCAGGTGCTCGCGGAGGCGGACACCGTCGTCGTACCGGCCTCGGGGGTGGACTACGCCCCGGGGACGGAGCGGAGCGCCGGCCGGCTGAGCCCGGCGATGGCCGATGCCCTGGCGCACATCCGGCCGGGGACGCGGCTCGCCTCGATCTGCACGGGGGCTTTCGTCCTGGCGGCGGCCGGGCTGCTGGACGGGCGGCGGGCGACCACCCACTGGCGGTCGGTGGCCGACTTCCGCCGGCTGTTCCCGTCGGTCGAGCTGGACGCGGACGTCCTGTACACGGACGAGGGCGATGTGCTGACGGCGGCGGGCGTCGCCTCGGGGCTGGATCTGTGCCTGCACATGATCCGCCGTGATCACGGGGCGGCCGTGGCCAACGACGTGGCCCGCCGCACGGTGGTGCCGCCGCACCGGGAGGGCGGCCAGGCGCAGTTCATCCGGCGGCCGGTCCCCGAGCCCCAGCTGTCCTCGACGGGGGCGGCGCGGGCCTGGGCGCTGCAGAACCTGGACCGGCCGCTGAGCCTGCGGGAGCTGGCGTCGCGGGAGGCGATGAGCGTCCGCACCTTCACCAGGCGGTTCCGGGAGGAGGTCGGGATCTCGCCGTTGCAGTGGCTGACGCAGCAACGGATCGAGCGGGCACGGCAGTTGCTGGAGGAGACCGATCTGACCGTGGACCGGATCGCGGCGGAGGCCGGCTTCGGCACGGCGGCCTCGCTGCGCCAGCATCTGCAGTCGGCTCTAGGGGTCTCCCCTCGGGCGTACCGCAGCACGTTCCGGGGGCCGGAGCTGCGGCTGGTGCGGTAGGGGGCGCTTTCGGCCGGGCGCTGCGGGGCGGCTTCGGCCGCGTGGGCGGGGCGCCGGGGCGACTCGGGCCGAGGCGGGGCCGCCTTTCGGGGGCTCGGCCGGCCGGTCGCGGGCCGTAGGCTGGCGGCGTGTGGCGATGTACGGGACCGCGCTGGTCCGGCGGTGGAGCAGGGGCGGCGGGACGGTACGCGCAGCGTCTCGGCTGGTACGGCGCCGAGCGCGGCGAAGAGCGCGTCAGCATGCTCCCTGCGGGCAAGGCTCTGGCGTTCGCGGCACGGGGTGAGCGGCGGTGCCTGGGTGTGTGGCGGGCCGGCCGGTGGCTCGTCTGCCCGTATGCGGCGGTGCTCGACGGGGCGAGCGCGAAGGACCAGTGCGCGCGGTGTGCGCAGCTCGACCGGTCGCGTTCGGTGGCCGCGGACACCATGGCCGACGACAGGCGCCCCTACGGGGTCTATCTCGCGTACTTCGGTCCCGGGCTGCTCAAGGTGGGGATCACGGCCGCAGAGCGGGGCCCGGCGCGTCTGGTGGAGCAGGGCGCGGTGGCGTACGCATGGCTGGGGCGCGGGCCCCTGATGGCCGCGCGGCGCGCGGAGGCGCTGCTGGGGAGCGCGTTGGGTATCCCGGACAGGTTCGGGAAGGCGGCGAAGCGGGCGGCGCGCGGGGCGCTGCCGCCACCGGCCGAACGAGCCGCCGAACTCGCCCAACTCCACACCACCGCGACGGCGTTGACCGGATGGCCGGAGACGCTGGAGCCGGTGGCGTTCCGCTGTGATGATCACGACGAGCTGTTCGGGCTGGACCGGATTCCCGCGGAGGCGCCGGAGCTGGCGGGCCTGCTGCCGGGCGCCGAAATCGTGGGTGAGGTGCTGGCCGGGGTCGGAGCCGATGTGTATCTGCGGCTGGCGGAGGACGGCGAGGCGGCGGGAGCCGGGGACGGGGAGCACGGTGTGGTGGCTGTGCTGGACGCCCGGATGCTGTCCGGGTGGGTGCTGGGCCCGGCAGAGGGGCGGGTGACGACGGTGCCCGTACGCGCCGCCGCGTACGGCTCGGCGGCGCGGCGCGGTCCGGGGCGGCGGGAGGAAGAGCGGGGCGGCGGCCAGGAGGGGCTGTTCTGAGGAGGGGGAAGAGAAGAGGGGCGTTGGGGAGCGCAGGGGAGTAAGGGGGAAGGCCGGGCGGCGCGTGTGCCGGGGGCGCTGACCTGTGGGGGCGTTTTCCCTCAGGGCTTTCTCTGATAGGTGTGGGCGGCACGGATCGCCTCCGGCGAGAGCGGAGGAGGCGTCGGGTGGTGGACGCCGGACAGGCCGGAGTCACGGGTCGGTGCCGGGCAGTCGCACTGCCCGGTGGTCGCGAACTGCGGGAGGGGCCGGGCATGGCGGACGGCGATGAGCGGGTCGGCGCCTTCTGGCGGGAGCTGGGGCTGCCGGGCCTGATCGATGTGCACACGCACTTCATGCCCGAGCGGGTGATGGCGAAGGTCTGGGCGTACTTCGACGCCGCCGGACCGCTGGTCGGCCGGCCATGGCCGATCAGCTACCGGTTCGAGGAGGACGAACGGCTGGCGGTGCTGCGCGGGTTCGGCGTACGCGCCTTCACGTCGATGATCTATCCGCACAAGCCCGGCATGGCGCGATGGCTGAACAGCTGGGCGGCGGACTTCGCGGCCCGGACGCCGGACTGCCTGCGGACGGCGACGTTCTTCCCCGAGGACGGCGCGGCCGAGTACGTACGGGCGGAACTCGCCGACGGAGCACGGGTGTTCAAGGCCCATGTGCAGGTCGGCGGATACGACCCGGGCGATGCGCTGCTCGACCCGGTGTGGGGAGCCCTGGCGGAGGCCGGGACGCCGGTCGTCATCCACTGCGGGTCGGGCCCGGCGCCTGGCAAGTACACCGGCCCCGAGCCGATCGGCCGGCTGCTGGCCCGCCATCCCAGGCTGCGCCTGATCATCGCGCACCTGGGCATGCCCGAGTACACCGATTTCCTGGACCTGGCGCAGCGCTACCCGGGTGTGCACCTCGACACGACGATGGCGTTCACCGACTTCGCCGATCGGATCGCCCCCTTCCCGCACGCCGAACGCGCCCGGCTCGCGGAACTCGGCGACCGGGTGCTGTTCGGCAGCGACTTCCCCAACATCCCCTACGGGTACGCCCATGCCCTGGAGGTCCTGCTCCGGCTGGAGTTGGGCGACGACTGGCTTCGGGGGGTTTGTTACGGGAACGGGGCGCGGTTGTTCGGGATCTGAGGGGTTGGGGGCGGCGGCGTGGGGCCCGGGGGGACTGGGGCCCGGGGGGACTGAGTGGCCGGGGTGACCGGGTGATCAGGGTGTGGCGGCAGCGGTGGCGGCTGCGGTCAGGTGGGACATGGCCGTGCGGAGGTCGGCGAGGGTCGCCTCGTCCTTGACGCGGTCCGTCGCGGGGTCGATCAGCGGCCCGACGGCCGGGATCTCGCGGCAGGCCGCGGTGACGATCGAGCCCGTCATCATCCGCAAGGTCTCGCGGAGTTGGGCGTTGGCGTGGTCACCGCCGGTGGGGAACGGCGAGGCGGTGATCACGGCGATCGGCTTGTGGACGCATTCGCCGCTGCTGACCAGCCAGTCGAGGGCGTTCTTCAGGACTCCGGGGACGCCGTGCGCGTACTCCGGGCTGACGACGAGTACGGCATCCGCGGCGCCGACGGCGGCCCGGAGCGCGGCCACGGGAGCGGGCGGCACGGCGTCCTCGCCGTCCAGGTCGGGGTTGAAGTGCGGGAGCGCGCCGATGTCCGCGGTGGTGGCGGCACCGTCGAAGAAGTCGAGGGCGGAGCGCAGTACAGCGCTGTTGGAGGAGCGGGCGCGGAGGCTGCCGGAGAGTGCGAGGAGCTTCATGCCGTGACGGTACGACGGTGACGGCAGCGGCGTGGCGAGAAGGCCGAGAGCGGCGGCAAGTGCGCTCTCGCGGTGCGTAGTTGCTGGTCAGGGCGATTGTCAGTGGTGGGTGTCATCCTGAGGGTGTGCTGATCGGGCTGGACCGCTCGGGGGGCGGCCCAGGCCGGTTGCACAGGTCGGTTGCACAGGGGGACCCGTCCGATTGCGCGCGGGCTCGGGCCGGTTGCGCAGCCGGCCCGGGTGGGGGGCGGGGCCGGTGGGGTGGGACTGCTGGGGGGAGAGGCTGCTGGGGGGTCTGCCGGGGCAGGGCATCCGGCGGGACGGGGATGCGGGGCCATGGGATAGGGGGATCGGGGGGAGTGCCGGGGTGGGGCGGGGCCGGGTGGTTGTAGGTGCGCGCAGGTAGGGGGCGGTGCGGGCGCTGAGTGCGGGATGTGGGCGCGGGGTTGGGGGCGCGGAGTCGGGTGGCTTGGGGGAGTGAGGGGGGTCGGGGGAGGGGGAGGGGAGCCCCCCCCCGGGCCCACCCCAGGCCCCCCGGGCCCACCCCAGCGGCTTTTCTCAGGTAATTCACAGAAACCCGCAAGGGTGCTCTCACGGGGGCTGGTCACGCTCAAGGGCATGACCGCCACTCCGTCGTCCCCAGTGTCGTCCGCCGCCCTGTCCGCCACGGCGCCTGCGGCATCCGCGGCGTCCACAGTGCCCACCGGGGCCGTGGCCACCTCGCCCGAGGCTCCCGCCCCGCCCAGGCCCACCAGGGCCGCGGGCGGCGGCCGCTCGGCCACCACCCGGGCCGCCGCCGCGAACGGTGCGCCGGCGCGGGCGCCCGGGAAGCAGCCGGAGCTGCTGCGGGCCGACGGCAGCCCGGTGCGGGTGCTGGTCGTGGACGACGAATCCTCGCTCGCCGACCTGCTGTCGCTCGCGCTGCGCTACGAAGGCTGGGACATCCGGTCGGAGGGCGACGGAGCGGGCGCGCTGCGCGTGGCCCGCAGCTGGCGTCCCGATGCGGTGCTGCTCGATGTGATGCTGCCGGACATGGACGGGCTGACGGTCCTCGGACGGCTGCGCCGCGAGCTGCCCGACGTCCCGGTGCTCTTCCTGACCGCGAAGGACGCCGTGGAGGACCGCATCGCCGGGCTCACGGCGGGCGGCGACGACTACGTCACCAAGCCGTTCAGCCTGGAAGAGGTGGTGGCGCGGTTGCGTGGGCTGCTCCGCCGGGCGGGCGCGGCCGCGGCGCGCAGCGAGTCCCTGCTCACGGTGGGCGATCTGGTGCTCGACGAGGACAGCCACGAGGTGTGGCGGGAGGGCCGGGAGATCCACCTGACGGCCACCGAATTCGAGCTGCTGCGGTATCTGATGCGCAATCCGCGCCGGGTGCTGAGCAAGACGCAGATACTCGACCGGGTGTGGAGCTATGACTTCGGCGGACAGGCCAACGTCGTGGAGCTGTACATCTCGTATCTGCGGCGGAAGATCGACGCGGGTCGGGCCCCGATGATCCACACGCGGCGTGGCGCGGGCTATCTGATCAAGCCGGGCGGGTAGCGAGCCGATGGTCCCCCCGGACACCACCACCCCTTCAGGGAGTTCCGGCCCATCCGGCCCATCCGGCCCATCCGGCCCATCCGGCCCGCCGTACCCGCGCGATCCCTCGGCCCCGCGCGATCCCTCGGCCCTGCGCGACCCGTCCGACTCGCTCAACCCGTCCGACCCGCGCGACCCGACCACGCCGTCCGACTCGCCGACCAGGTCCGATCGTCCCCCGCCCCCCTCCTCGGCCTCCGCCCCACCGCTCAGCCACCCCCGCCCGACGAGCCCCACCCGCCCGGTGCGCCCCACGCGCCCGATGCGCCCTGCTCGCCGTCGCTGGTCCCTGCGTACCCGGCTGGCCGTTTCGGCGGTCGCGCTGATCGCCGTCGTCGGGGCCGTCATCGGGACGGTCACCACCATCGCGCTGCACTCCTACCTCCAGGGCCAGTTGGACGAAAAGGTGCGGGACTCCGTCGTCCGCGCCCAGGCGCCCCGGCCGCACGACCCGCTGCACTCGTCGAGCCTCGATTTCGTCGCCATGGGCGGCCAGCCCTTCGGGACGGTCGGCGCGCGCGTCGGGCCCGGCGGCACGATCGAGGACGGCGCCAAGAGCAACCGCTCCGCCGGCCGCCTGCCCACGGAGCGCATGGAAGCGCTGACCGCGGGGCAGGCGGCGGCGCTCAACGCCGTGCCGCGGGACGGCTCCCCGCACACCACCGAGCTGCCCGGACTGGGCGACTACCGCGTGGAGTCCTCCAAAGACGGCGCCCTCGTGGTCGGCATGCCGCTCGGCGACGTCCAGCAGACCGTCGGCAGGCTGGTCGCCGTCGAGGCATTTGTGACGGTCGCGGGGCTGGTCGCGGCCGGGATCGCGGGCGCCGCCATGGTCGGCATCGCCCTGCGGCCGCTGCGCCGGGTCGCCGCCACCGCCACCCGGGTCTCCGAACTCCCCCTGCACCAAGGAGAGGTGGCGCTGCACGTCCGGGTACCGGCGTCCGAGGCGGACGCGCGGACGGAGGTCGGGCAGGTCGGTGCCGCGCTCAACAGGATGCTGGGGCACGTCGGTTCGGCGCTTTCCGCACGTCAGGAGAGCGAGATGCGGGTGCGGCGCTTCGTCGCCGATGCCAGCCACGAGCTGCGCACACCGCTCGCGTCCATCCGGGGCTACGCCGAGCTGACCCGGCGCGGGAGGGAGCAGCCCGGCCCCGAGACCCGGCACGCCCTGGGCCGTATCGAGTCCGAGGCGGAGCGGATGACGGGGCTGGTGGAAGACCTGCTGCTGCTGGCCCGGCTCGATTCCGGGCGCCCGCTCTCGTACGAGAGCACTGATCTCTCGGCGCTGGTCGTGGACGCCGTGAGCGACGCGCGGGCCGCCGGACCCGGTCACGGGTGGCGGCTGGAGCTGCCGGAGGAGCCCGTGCTGGTGCACGGCGACGGTGGCCGGCTCCAGCAGATCCTGGTGAACCTGCTGGCCAACGCCCGTACACACACGCCGGAGGGGACAACCGTCACCGCGCGTCTGTGTGCCGCGGGCGGTGGACCCACCGCCCGCCTGGAGGTGGCGGACGACGGGCCCGGCATTCCGCCCGCCCTCCTGCCGCACGTCTTCGAGCGGTTCGCGCGCGGCGACGCCTCCCGCTCGCGGGCCGCGGGGAGCACCGGGCTGGGCCTGGCCATCGTGCAGGCGGTGGTCGCCGCGCACGGCGGCACCGTCACCGTGGACAGCGCGCCGGGCCGGACGGTCTTCGCGGTCGCCCTTCCCGCGGCCCGCGCCGCCGTGCGCCCGGCCGTCGCGGCCGCTGCGCACCACTCACAGCCCGGCCACAGGCTCAGCACACCGACGTGACAGCGGGGTTGGCGAGTGTCGTCGCATGACGACGACACAGCCGGCCCGCACCCCACTGGGCTCCCTGCCGCCACGCGAGCATCTGCGCCTCGGTCAGATCGAGACGGTTCTCGATGTCGTGATCCCCGTCTACAACGAGGAGAGCGACCTCGAACCCTGCGTGCGACGGCTTCACCAACACCTCACCCGCACCTTTCCGTACGGCTTCCGGATCACCATCGCCGACAACGCGAGCACCGACCGCACCCCCGAGGTCGCCGCCCTGCTCGACGACGCGATCGACGAGGTCACGGCCGTGCGGCTGGAGCAGAAGGGGCGCGGCCGTGCCCTGCGCACCGTGTGGACGCACTCCGATGCGCCGGTGCTGGCCTATATGGACGTCGATCTCTCGACCGACCTCAATGCCCTGCTGCCGCTGGTGGCGCCGCTGATCTCCGGGCACTCCGATCTGGCGATCGGCTCGCGGCTGGCGCGCAGCTCGCGGGTGGTGCGCGGCCCCAAGCGGGAGTTCATCTCGCGGATGTACAACCTCATCCTGCGCGGTTCGCTCGCCGCCCGGTTCTCCGACGCGCAGTGCGGCTTCAAGGCGGTGCGCGGTGACGTCGCCGAGCGGCTGCTGCCGATGGTGGAGGACACCGGCTGGTTCTTCGACACCGAGATGCTGGTGCTGGCGGAGCGGGCCGGGCTGCGGATCCACGAGGTGCCCGTCGACTGGGTCGATGACCCCAACAGCACCGTGCACCTCGTACGGACGGCGACCGATGACCTCAAGGGTGTGTGGCGGGTGGGGCGGGCGCTGGCGACCGGCGGGCTGCCGCTGGACCGGCTCGCCCGGCCCTTCGGCGACGATCCGCGCGACCGAGAGGTGCCGGGTGTGCCGGGCGGGCTGGCCCGTCAGCTCGTCGGGTTCTGTGCGGTCGGTGCCCTGAGCACCCTGCTCTACCTCGGCCTGTACTCCCTCTTCCGCCTCGGCATGGGGCCGCAGGGCGCCAACGCGGCCGCGCTGTTGGTGTCGGCGATCGGCAACACGGCCGCCAACCGCCGGCTGACCTTCGGCGTCCGGGGCCGGGACCGTGCGGTCCGCCACCAGGCCCAGGGGCTGGTGGTCTTCGCCATCGGACTCGCCCTGACCAGCGGTTCCCTCGCGGCGCTCGACGCCGCCACCGGTCATCCCTCGCACGGCACCGAACTCGCCGTGCTGGTGGCCGCCAACCTCGCGGCGACGGTGCTGCGGTTCCTGCTCTTTCGCGCCTGGGTCTTTCCCGACCCCGAGCGCCGCGACGAGCTGACCGCGCCCGACGCCAGGACCGAACTGAACGCCCCCGGCGCGCCGTACGCGCAGTCCGGCCTGAACGACCTCACCAGGAGCACCCGATGACCCCGCCCCAGGCCGGCACGCCGGCCCAGCCGTCCTTCCCACCGCAGCACCCGGTGAGAGCGCTGACGCCCGTCGCCGGTGACGCCGGTGCCGGGCCGGAAGCTCCGGGCTCCCCGCCCGAGCCCGCCGCCCCGCCCGTCCGCCGCTACGAGCCCCGCCCGGGGCCGCGCGGGCTGCCCGAGCGGATCGTGCGCGGCCGTCCGGAGGACACGCGCTGGGCGCGTCCCGCCCTGCTGGCACTGCTGGTGGTCACGGCCGCGCTCTACCTGTGGAACCTCTCGGCGTCCGGTTACGCCAACCAGTTCTACTCGGCCGCCGTACAGGCGGGCAGTGAGAGCTGGAAGGCGTTCTTCTTCGGCTCCTCCGACGCGGCCAACGCCATCACCGTGGACAAGCCGCCGGCCGCGCTGTGGCCGATGGCCCTGTCCGTGCGGCTCTTCGGGCTGAACTCGTGGGCGGTCCTGGTGCCCGAGGCCCTGATGGGGGTCGCGACGGTCGGGGTGCTCCACTCCGCCGTGCGGCGCAGGTTCGGCGCCGGGGCGGGGCTGCTGGCGGGCGCGGCGCTGGCGTTGACGCCGGTCGCGGCCCTGATGTTCCGGTTCAACAATCCCGACGCGCTGCTGTGCCTGCTGATGGTCGGCGCGATCGCCGCCGTGCTGCGTGCCCTGGAGGACGGGCGGACGAAGTGGCTGCTGATCGCCGGCCTCTGCTTCGGCCTCGGCTTTCTGACCAAGACGCTCCAGGCGTGGCTGATCCTGCCGCCGTTGGCCCTGGCCTATCTGTGCTGCGCGCCGGTCGCGCTGCGCCGCAGGTTCGGGCAGGTGCTGCTGGCCGGCCTTGCCGTCGTGGTGTCCGGCGGCTGGTGGGTGGCGATCGTCGAGCTGTGGCCGGCGTCCTCGCGCCCGTACATCGGCGGTTCGCAGAACAACAGCTTCCTTGAACTGACCTTCGGCTACAACGGCTTCGGCCGGATCACCGGCAACGAGACCGGCAGTGTCGGCGGCGGAGGCGGCGGCCGGGGCGGCGGTGGCGGTGGCTGGGGCGAGACCGGTGTCACCCGGTTGTTCTCCTCCGACATGGGAGGCCAGATCTCGTGGCTGCTGCCTGCTGCGCTGATCCTGCTGGTCGCCGGTGTGTGGGTGCTGCGCCGGGCCCGGCGGGCCGTGGACGCCGAACGGGCCGGTCAGCGGGCGGAGTTCCTCGTCTGGGGCGGCGCGCTGCTGATGACCTTCGCGACCTTCAGCTTCATGTCCGGGATCTTCCACCAGTACTACAACATCGCGCTGGCGCCCTACATCGCGGCGCTGGTCGGCATGGGGGCGACGCTGCTGTGGCGGAGCGGGGGGCGGTTCGCCTCGGTCGTCCTCGCGGTGACGGTCGCGGCGACGGCCGGCTGGTCGTACGTCCTGTTGAACCGCTCGCCGGACTGGCTGCCGTGGCTGCGCTGGACGGTCTTGGCGCTCGGCGCGCTGACGGTGCTGGGTCTGCTGTTCGGGGCGCGGGCGGGTCGCCGGTTCGCGCTGCTGGCGGCCGGGCTGGGGGTGGCGACCGCGCTGGCCGGCCCGGTGGCGTACACGCTGACCACGGTCGACACCCCGAAGAGCGGTTCGATCATCACGGCCGGGCCTTCGGTGCAGGGCGGCCGCGGCGGTCCTGGCGGCGGTGGCTTCCCCGGGGGCGGCCGGCCCGGGGGCGGCGCGATGCCGGGCGGTCCGGGCGGCGGCCAGGCCCCCGGTGGCCAGGGCCAGGCCGCACCCGGTCAGGGCGCCGGGCCGGGCCAGAAGCAGGGCCGGGCGCAGGGGCAGTTCCCCGCGCCGGGTGCCGGTCAGGGGCAGGGCCGGACCGGCAAGCAGGGCTTCCCCGGTCGGATGGCCGGCTCCGCGGAGCGCGGCGGCAGGATGGGCGGCGGTATGGGCGGTCTGCTCAACGGCAGCAAGGTCGGCGACAAGGCGAAGGCGCTGCTGGAGAAGGACGCCGAGGACTACACCTGGGCCGCCGCCGCCATCGGCTCCCAGAATGCCGCGAGCTACCAACTCGCCACGGAGAAGCCGGTGATGGCGATCGGCGGCTTCAACGGCAGTGACCCCTCGCCGACCCTGGGCCAGTTCAAGGAGTACGTGGCGGAGGGGAAGATCCACTACTTCATCGCCGGTCAGCAGGGCGGTCCCGGCGGCGGCCAGGGCAGCTCCTCGAAGATCACGTCGTGGATCGAGAAGACCTTCAAGAAGGTCACCGTCGGCGGCGCGACCTTCTACGACCTGACGCACGAGGTCTGACGGCGACCGGGCCGGGCCACCCGGCTCGGCCCCGCGAAAGCCGTCCCGCGAAAGCCGTCCCGCGAAGGCCGTCCCGCGAAGGCCGTCCCGCGAAGGCCGTCCCGCGAAGGCCGTCCCGCGAAGGCCATGGGGATCCTCGCAGGCCGGGCCCCCGAGGAGTCGCCCGGCCGGAATGCAATGTACGGCGTATAACGGCTCCCTGTACGGTGTAAGCCTCGCCGCTCGCACCGTACAGGGAGCCCCGTATGTCCCCCGTGGCCGCCGACGCCACCGCCACCCTCGGCCCGCCCGGCCGGCCCGCCACCCGCTGGCTGATCCTGGCCGTCATCTGCGTCGCCCAGCTCACCGTCGTCCTCGACAACACCGTGCTGAACGTCGCCGTGCCCTCCCTCACCGAGGAGATGGGCGCGACCACTGCCGACGTCCAATGGATGATCAACGCCTACTCCCTGGTGCAGTCGGGCCTGCTGCTCACCGCGGGCAACGCCGCCGACCGCTACGGCCGCAGGAAGATGCTCGCCGTCGGCCTGGTGCTGTTCGGCATCGCCTCGCTCGGCGCCACGCTCGCCCAGTCGCCGGGTCAGCTGATCGCCGCCCGCGCCGGCATGGGCGTCGGCGGCGCCCTCCTGGTGACGACCACGCTCGCCGTCGTCATGCAGATCTTCGACGACGCGGAGCGGCCCAAGGCCATCGGCATCTGGAGCTCCGTCAACTCCCTGGGCTTCGCCGCGGGCCCGCTGATCGGGGGCGCGCTGCTCGACCACTTCTGGTGGGGCTCGCTGTTCCTGATCAACCTGCCCGTCGCGGTGATCGCCCTGGTCGCCGTGGTCACGCTCGTCCCCGAGTCCAAGAACCCCCTCGGCGAGCGCCCGGACCCGCTCGGCGCGCTGCTGTCCATGATCGGCATGGTCGGGGTGGTCTTCGCGATCATCTCCGGTCCGGTGTCCGGCTGGCTCTCGGAGCGGGTGCTGATCTCCGCCGCCGTCGGCCTCGTCGGCCTGGCCGTCTTCGCCCTCTGGGAGCTGCGGATCCCGCACCCGATGCTGGACATGCACTTCTTTCGCAACCGCCGCTTCATCGGTGCCGTCTCCGGCGGCATCCTCGTCGCCTTCGGGATGGGCGGCTCGATGTTCCTGCTGACCCAGCATCTGCAACTCGTCCTCGGCTACGGCCCGTTGGACGCCGGACTGCGGATGGCGCCGCTCGCCGTCACCGTCATCCTCGTCAACTTCACCGGACTCGGCGCCCGCCTGACGCCCCGCCTCGGCACCCCCGGGATGATCGTCTCCGGCATGACGCTGCTCGCCGCGGGCCTCGCCGCCGTCTCCACTCTCGGCGGCGCGAGCTACGGCGGCATGCTGACCGGGCTGATCGTGATGGGCGTCGGCGTCGCCTTCGCCATGCCGACGATGGCGAACGCCATCATGTCCGCGATCCCGCCCGCCAAGGCCGGCGTGGGCGCGGGAGTCAACGGCACGCTGATGGAATTCGGCCAAGGTCTGGGCGTCGCCGTCCTCGGCGCGGTCCTCAACTCCCGCTTCGTGGCGCTGCTGCCGGCCGTCGCCGCGGGCGCCGGGTCGCTGCCCGCCGCACTCGCCGAAGTCCGCAGCGACGCCGACCGCGCCGCCGTCCACGACGCCTTCGCGGCGGGCATCGGCACCAGCCAGCTGGTCGGTGCCGCCGCCGTGTTCGCCGGTGGGCTGCTCGCCGCGGTGATGCTGCGCCGGGCGGAACGCACCGGCGAGGCGGGCCGGACGGCAGCCGGATCCGAACCCGCCGTCGCGGCGGCGGAATAGCATCGGCGGTGAGTGATCCGTACGACCCGGTACGGCACGAACCGCGAGGCAGCGAAAAGGAAGGGGCGCCATGGCAGCGACGGACGGCGGCGCCGGGAAGCGGCCGCACAGCGTCTGGCTGACCGAGCGCCCCCCGCTCACCCGGAAGGCGGGCCAGCCGGCCGGCCTGGACCTCGACAAGATCGTCGCGGCCACGGTCCGGCTGCTGGACTCCGAGGGCCTGGCGAAGTTCTCGATGCGCCGGCTGGCCGCCGAACTCGGCGTCACGGCCATGTCGGTCTACTGGTACGTCGACACCAAGGACGACCTGCTGGAGCTGGCCATGGACGCGGTGGCCGGCGAGATGACCCTGCCGGACGAGTCGCCCGCCGACGCCGACTGGCGTGACCAGCTGCGCGTCCTCGCCACCGGCTACCGCGACATGCTGCTGCGCCACCCCTGGGCGGCGCGGCTGCTGGGGGAGTTCCTCAACGTCGGCCCGCGCTCGACGGCCTTCTCCAACGCCACCCTGCGGGTGATGGCCCGCAGTGGTCTGAGCGTGGAGCGGACGTCCGGCGCGCTGGCGTCCGTCTTCCACTTCGTCTACGGCTTCTCGACGATCCGGGCGCTGCACGAGGCGCGCTGCCGGGCCGCCGGGGTCGCGCTGGACGACTACTTCGAGCTGGTCGTCGCCGCGATCTCGGACCGCCCGGAGTTCGCCGAGACGATGGAGCTGTCCACCCGGGCCGCGTACGCCGGCGAGGGCCGCAGCGCTCTCGACATGCTGGACCGGGACTTCGCGTTCGCGCTCGATCTGCAGATCGCGGGGATCGAGGCGATGCGGGACCGGCCCGGGGACTGACGTCCGACGGAAAAGGAGCGGTGACGCGGACCGCCGTCCGCGTCACCGCTCCCGCCCGGCCGGCCGCTCATGCTGGCCGGGCCCGGGGACCGCTCCATGATCCCCGGGGGTCTCAGCCGGTCGGCAGGCTCTCGCCCTGGACCGCCTGGATGTCCAGCTCCACCTTCAAGGTGGTGCCGATCGCGGCGATACCGGCCGCCACGACCTGGTTGTAGTTCATCTTGAAGTCCTCACGGCGCAGCTCCGCGGTGGCGCGGAACGCCGCACGCACCCCGCCCCACGGGTCGGGACCGGTGCCGAGGTAGCTCAGGCCCAGGTCGACGGGCCGTACGACACCGTGCAGGGACAGCTCGCCGTGCACCGTCCAGCGGTCGGGGCCGGCCGGTGCGAGACCGTTGCTGCGGTAGCTGATCTGCGGGTACTGCTCCACGTTCAGGAAGTCCTCGGAGCGCAGGTGCCCGTCGCGCATCCCGTTGCCGGTGTCGACGGTCGTGGCGTCGATGACCGCCTCGACGGTGGACTTCTCCAGGTCCTCGGCGATCTCGATCCGGCCGCTGAACGCGGTGAACCGGCCGTGCACGCTGGAGATGCCCAGGTGCTGGGCGACCGCGGCCACCGTCGAGTGCATCGGGTCGATCGTCCACGTCCCGGGCGGCGGCAGTTCCGCGCCGCCCTGCCGCGCCAGCACCACCGTGCCGACGTCCATCCGGCCGCTCGCCGTCACGATCGCGGTGGAGGCGGCCGGGGCGTAGCCGACGGCCGTCGCGATGACCGTGTACGGGCCCGCGGGCAGCGGCTGTTCACTGCGGACGGCGCCTTCCTCGTCCGCTGCCTCGCGCAGTACCTGTGCGCCCGTCATATCGGTGACGGTCAGTACGGCGTGCTGAACCGCCCAGCCGTCCCGTGTGCGGACCTGCGCCCGTAGTCCCGCAGCTCCCGCGCCCGTCGAAGTCATTACCTCTCCCGTTGTTGCCTGATGGGTCCCCGTGCTCGCGAGAAGTGTCGGGAGCTCGGGGGAATGTCGGGCTCCGGACGGCGGCGTGCAGGCCGTCCCCTGCCTGTGCGCACGGCCGCCGCCGGAGCCCTGGGGTCCGGGCGCGGGGCGCGTCTCCGCTCAACGCGCGCCCCGTGCCCGGGGTTTCGCATCCCGGGTGGTGCACCCGGGGCCGGGTCAGTCCCCGGGGTGGGCGAGTTCGACGTCGTAGCCGTCGACCCCGCGTGCGTCGACCGCAAGGCCGCTGGCGACCGGCGGGTAGCCGCTCGCGATGACCGTGTAGTCGCCGGCGTCGAGGTCGGTGAAGGCGTACGCGCCGTCCTCGCCGGTGGTCGAGGTGGCCACGACGTTGCCCGCCGCGTCCACCAGCGTCACCCGGGCGTCGGGCAGCGGGCGGCGGGCGCCGCTCGGGCTGCCCGCCCGCACGATGCCCTGCACCCGCGCGCCCGACAGCAGCTCGACCTCGATCCGGGTCGTGCCCTGGCCGCCGACCTCGACCGGCAGTGCGGTCGGCCGGTAGTTGGCGGCGTTCACCGCGACGGTGAAGGTCCCGGTGGTCAGCTCGTCGAAGGTGAAGTGGCCCTGCTCGCCGGTCTTTCCGGTGGCGATGACCTCGCCGCGGACGTCGGTGACGACGACCATCGCGCCGTCCACCGGCTCGCCGGTGACCGCGCTGCGGACCTGGCCGCCGAGGCCGCTGGTACCGCTGAGCAGGATGTCGTAGCCGTACGGCTCGTCGCCGACGACGACCGTGGACGCCTGCGGCTGGTGGCCGTCGGCCGCCGCGATCAGCACGTACGAGCCGGCGCCGGGGGCGTTCAGCACGTACGAGCCGTTGGCCTGGGCCACCGAGCGGCCCAGCTGACGCCCGCCGAGCGAGATCAGGGTGACCGCCGAGCGCGGCACGGGGTTGCCCTCCGCGTTGCGCACGAAGCCGTGGATCGCGGAGCCGGCCGGGGTGGTGTCACCGCCGGCGGACGCGAACGCCGCCAGGGGCTGGGTGGCCGCCGCGGTGGCGGGCTGTGCCCAGGACGGCGTGCGGCCGTCGCTGTCGGAGGGGTCGGAGCCGAGCGACGGGGCGCCGACCAGGGCGGGCTCCCGCTCCTCGGCCTGCGCCGCAGCGGCCGAGGCCGGCGCCGCGGCCGGGGTGCCCGCGCCGTCCTCGTCGGACGCGCTCTGGGCCAGTCCGCCGCGGGTCTTCAACGCGACCTCCTTGATGAACAGGGTGAAGAGGAAGGCGAGCAGCGCGCAGGGCGCCGCGTAGAGGAAGACGTCGGCGACGCCGTGTCCGTAGGCGCTCTCCATGACCGTGCGGATCGGGGCCGGGAGGGAGTCCAGGTCCGGGATGCCGCCGCCGCTGCTGCCGGCCTTGGCGGCCGCCTGCGCGCCCTTGGGGCCGAGTTCGGTCAGGCCGTCCTTGACGTAGTGGGTGACGCGGTTGGCGAGCACCGCACCGAGCGCCGAGACGCCCACCGCACCACCGAGGGAGCGGAAGAAGGTGACGACGGACGAGGCGGAGCCGAGGTCCTCGGGCGCGACCTGGTTCTGCGTGCACAGGACCAGGTTCTGCATCATCATGCCGATGCCCAGGCCCATCAGGGCCATGAAGATCGCGATGTGCCAGTACTCGGTGTCGTAGCGGATGGTGCCCAGCAGGCCCAGGCCCGCGGTCACCAGCACACCGCCGGCGACCAGCCAGGCCTTCCACTTACCGGTCTTGGTGATGATCTGGCCGGAGACCGTCGAGGAGATGAACAGGCCACCGATCATCGGGATCGTCATGACACCGGACATCGTCGGCGACTTGTCGCGCGCCAGCTGGAAGTACTGGCTGAAGAAGACGGTGCCGGAGAACATCGCGATACCGACGAACAGCGAGGCCAGCGACGCCAGGGTGATCGTCTTGTTGCGGAACAGCCGCAACGGGATGATCGGCTCCTTGGCCTTGGACTCGACGAAGACGAAGATCGCGCCGAGCACGACCGCGCCGCCGACCATCGCGGCGGTCTGCCACGACATCCAGTCGTACTTGTCGCCGGCCAGCGTCACCCACACCAGCAGCAGCGAGACCGCCGCGCTGATGAAGAAGGCGCCCGCCCAGTCGACCTTGACGCCCTCACGCTTGATGACGGGCAGCTTCAGGGTCTTCTGCAGCACGATCAGCGCGATGATCGCGAACGGCACGCCGACGTAGAAGCACCAGCGCCAGCCGAGCCAGTCGGTGTCGGTGATGACGCCGCCGAGCAGCGGACCGCCGACGGTGGCGACGGCGAAGGTGGCGCCGAGGTAGCCGCTGTAGCGCCCGCGCTCACGCGGCGAGATCATCGCGGCCATCACGATCTGGGCCAGGGCGGACAGACCGCCCACGCCTATGCCCTGCACCACACGGCAGGCGATCAGCATGCCGGTGTTCTGCGAGAGGCCGGCCACGACCGAGCCCGCGACGTAGATGACCAGGGAGACCTGGACCAGCAGCTTCTTGCTGAACAGGTCCGAGAGCTTGCCCCACAGCGGGGTGGTCGCGGTCATCGCCAGCAGCGACGCCGTCACGACCCAGGTGTAGGCGCTCTGGCCGCCGTCGAGGTCGTGAATGATCTCGGGCAGCGCGTTGGAGACGATCGTCGACGAGAGGATGGCGACGAACATGCCGAGCAGCAGCCCGGACAGCGCCTCCATGATCTGACGGTGCGTCATGGGCGCCCCGTTGGAAGCGGAGCCGCCCCCATGCTTGGCGTGGCCGCCCCGCACACCGGCTGGTGTGGTCGTAGCCATGTAGTTCCTTTTCATCCTGCGGGTGTACGGGTGGTGGAGTCGTGGTGCGCCCGGGTGCGGCAGTCGCCGAAGCTCGTGCGGAGCCTGGCGAGCAGCTCGACGAGCTGTCCGACGTCGGCGTCGGACCAGTCGTCCAGATACCGGGCGAGCGATTGGGTGTAACGCTCGGAGAGCTCCGTCAGGAGTTCCTTGCCGCTCGGTGTCAGGCGCAGCAGCCGCGACCGCTTGTCCGCCGGATCCGGCTCGCGCGCGATCCAGCCGCGGTCGGCGACATGGGCGACGTGCCGGCTGGTCACCGACATGTCGATGGCCAGCAGCTCGGCGAGCTGGCTCATCCGCATCTCGCCGTGCCGGTCGAGAAGGGTGAGCACACCTGCCGAGGCGGGCGGGCAGTCCTGGGGGAGGATCCGGCCCATTTCACGCTTGACGGCACCGATGGCACTGAGTTGCCTGGCCAGCTCTTCGTACTGACTTCGAGCGGCCATGGGCTCCTCCACGCATGTTTTGTTGCTTAGGGCAACCATAGGCTCAGTTGGTTGCTGAAGGCAAACTGTTTCCGGCCTTCAGGAGTAAAGGGAGCGAAAAGACTCCGCCTGTCGCCGGTCAAAGGCCGCGCGGCGCTCCGTAAAGGTGCAGGTCAGGGGCGTAAGGGGTGGATGGGGCGCGATCCGTGAGCGCCGCGTGTCGGCCACGTGTCCGAGCGGTGCACGGTGCGCGCCCCAGGGGTGCCCCCGAGGGCCTGGTTCGCTAGGGTCCTTCTCCATGGCGACCAACCCGCAGAACCAGCCCGAAGGCAACTACGATCCGGCGGGCAGCACCCAGATGTTCCGCGCCTTCGTGGACGAGGGCGGGGTCCCGCAAGCGGGCAGCCGCGCCGCGGCCCCGCAGCAGGCGCAGGGCGGTCCGCGCGTGGGCCTCATCGTCGGCGTGATCGTCGCGATCCTGGTCGTGGCCGGAGCCGCCTGGCTGGCGCTGTCGTAACGCCACGGCGGGCCCGTGAACGGCCCGCCCCCGCACATGCCACCCCGTACGGACAGGGCCCGGTGACACCCCTCACCGGGCCCTGATTGCTCCCCACGGGCGCCCCGGCGCGCACCACGAGCCGTCGCGCGTCAGTCGTTCCGCGCCTCAGCCGATCCGCATCCCGCGGCTCTCGGCCACCCGCAACGCATCCCGCAGCGCCTCGCGCAATCGGTGGACGCAGAAGCGCAGTTCGTCGACGGTGGCCCCCCGGCCCGCGGCGACCAGATCGGCGGCATGCCCGAGCAGCTCCGCCCCCGTGTCGAGCTGTACTTCCTCCAGGTGGTCCGCCAGCTGCGACACATAGCCGTCGCCCTCGCCGCCGACCACGTAGCACCGCTGTCCGTCCGGCCCCGCCCACGGCAGCAGACGCATCCCCTCGCTCATGAGGACACCGCCATCTCGCGCAGGAAGGCCCGCTCGCGCCTGGCCTCCGCGTATGCGAAGGCCACGAGGTAGGGGCGCACGAGGGGGGTGGCGTCGCCGTCGAGGGGGGATTCGGGGCGGGTGCGTCCGGCCGGTCGCGCAAGCCGGGCCGGCCGAGAGTCCCGAGGCGGGTGGGCGGCGGCCGGGCTTGTGGACCTTCCCCTTAATCGGGCGATGAGGCTACGCATAAGGTTCTGCATGTCGACGCTCCTTGGGTGGCGTTGGCCATGCCCCGGGACCGTTCCAGCGGTCGCCGGGGTCTTCGCGCAACTCACTCTAGTGCACTCTGGTACCCCTTGGTACCTCTCGCCTGCCATGCGATGCCGTGCCTACCTTGGTCAGGTGATCGAATTTGCCCCGGACCGGCCGCGATGGCGCCGGGTCGCCGACGTGATCCGTCAGCGCATCGCAGACGGCACCTACCCGCCCGGTACTCGCGTCCCGTCCGTGGTCGAAATGCTGGAGGAATTCGGCATCGCCACCACCACGGGTCAGAAGGTGCACCGTGGGCTGCGGGCGGAAGGGCTGATCTACACCGAACCCGGTATGGGCTCGTTCGTCTCGAAGAACCTTCCGGCGGGCCGGCACGAGTCCGGCGAGAACCCGGGCGACGCCTAGAGCAAGCAGCCCGGCGGGGTCCTTCGTGGCGAAGCGCCGACCGCAGGAGCCGAACGGCACCGCCTGACGTCGTCGGTCGGCCGCGGCAGGACCGGGTCGCCGCGCCCCTGAACTGCCGTCTCCGGCGCACAGCATGAAGTGGTGGCCGTGGGGTCAGGGGCGTTGACCGGTTGGCGGGGTGCTCGGACGGGTGGCGCCGGGCTGGTCCAGGGGGCGCCGCCGTCAGGCCACTTCAGCTCGACGTGCTGCTTCTCGTCGGGCGGCGCGAGCAGCACCGCGCCCGGCTGCCCCCAGTTGCTCTCTGCCGGGCCGGGCCTCACAGCCACCGCACGGCTGCCTCCACGCTGTCGCCGATGCTGGTGTTGAAGGCGATCGCTGCCCTTGGTGCGTGCTGCCGGACCAGGTTCACGACCTGCTCGAAGAACGTCAGCAGAGGTTCCGGCTTGCGGATCCCGCCCCCGATGACGACGACGTCCCAGTCTCGTTCGGACAGCGCCGCGACCACCATGGACTCGGCCGATTCGTCCGGCGCGATCAGCGCCATGGAGGCTTCGACGCCATGTTCGCGAAAGCGGGCCATTTCCCTGTCCAGGACCGCGCGCATGGCGTCCCCGTCCATACCGGGCACGGCGTGCGGGTCGAAACCGACAATGAGAGCAGAAGGCATGCTCTGCATGACGATCCGCCGCCCGCTCCGGTTCCGTTGAACGAAACTGCCATCCGGGCTCGACATCACCTGGGACTTCAGGCGCCACGGGCGACGACCCGTGAGCCGGGAGCTCCGCTCGCCGCCGCGTAACGCCCGGTCGGACGCGACCCGGGGCGACGCCGGACCCTGCTGGGCGCCGCTGCGTCCCGCCCTGAATCTGTGCACAGCGCATCTGCCGATCCGGCTTCTCCCGGAAGCGCTTCGCGGCCCGAGGGCCGGCCCGCGTAGGCGCCGCACCCCGATGCCGGGTCTCCGTTCACCCCTCGTAGCATCCCCCGACGACTGCACCACACGCCGCCTACCTGCAACAAAGCCGACTCGCCGGGTTCTTGGCGTTTCCTACTGCCGCCGCATCTCGCAACGCGCAACGGACGCGGCTCACTTCCGCCGGTCTCGCCCGGACGCCTTGACGCACCCAACTTGTTCAGACATGTTCATTAGGTATGCCCCCTGTCACGGCCCTGCAACAGACACCCTCGCGGGGCAAGGAATGGAGTTTGGGGCTCCGGCCCTCGGCAAGAGGCGACGGACAGGAAGGGCCGGGCGATGGCCTGCCATCCCCGGCTGCTGCCCCCCACACGACTGCCGGTTCTTCCCGGCGTACGAGAGAAGAGAGCCTTACGTGAGCAACAGTGCGATGCCCTCGGACGACTCGAAGACCCCCAAGGTCAAGCGGCGCCTGGCCTTCGGCCTGGTCGGCGGCGTGGCGACGCTGGCGG
This sequence comes from Streptomyces sp. Pv4-95, assembly GCF_045782725.1. NCBI lineage: Bacteria > Bacillati > Actinomycetota > Actinomycetes > Kitasatosporales > Streptomycetaceae > Streptomyces > Streptomyces sp. Pv4-95. The sequence continues at coordinate 3,970,736 of NZ_CP127172.1, read as the reverse complement.
TGGCGGCGACCGCGGTGGCCGCCACCGGCGGAGCCGCCGCCGAGGAAGGGGGCTCGTCGGCGAAGTCCCTGAAGGTGATGAGCCTGAACACGTGGCACGGCGGCGCAAAGGTCCCGGACGGGGTCAACAAGATCACGAAGCAGATCAAGGCGTCCGGCGCCGACGTCGTCGCGCTCCAGGAGTCCTCCAGTGACGTCGCCGAGAAGATCGCCGGCAACCTGGGGTGGAAGTACCACACGGCCAGCGGCTCGGACGTCGACCTCTTGAGCCGTGAGCCGATCGAGAAGACCGACTGGTTCTCGCAGGAGTCCTCCGGCGCGAAGGCGATCGCCGCCAAGATCCAGGGCGTCTGGGTGTACTCGATACACCTCGACTACACCAAGTACGGCCCGTACAACGCCTGTTTCGACCAGGACAGCTACGAGAAGATCTACGCGGACGAGGCCGGCCGCAAGGCGCAGGCCAAGGCCATCGCGCAGTGGACCGGGTCGTCGCCCGCGATCGTCGCCGGCGACTTCAACACGCCGTCCCACCTGGACTGGACCGCTGCGACCAAGGACAAGCACTGCAACTCGGCGGTCGAATGGCCCGCGACCAAGGCGTTCGCGGACAAGGGGTTCAAGGACTCCTACCGCGAACTGCACCCGGACCCTGCCAAGGACCCCGGCAACACCTGGTCCCCCGTGACCAAGGAGAACAGCGACTACGGCAACAAGCCGGAGCCGCAGGACCGCATCGACTTCGTCCTGCACAGGGGTGGCTCGCTCAAGCCCGGCACCTCCCGGACCTACGGAGGCGGCTCGGACTGGCCCTCCGACCACCTGGCCGTCGTCACCACCTTCACCTTCTGAGCCGCCCGTAGCCGCCTGCGCGCGGAGGCCGGCGCATCCGCCCGCCCCGGGGCCGCGATTCCCCTCGCGGCCCCGGACTCGCGACACGATGCCGGACGCACTCCGCCAGGCCGGCGGGTGGCCTCTAGGCCCGGTCGGCGGCGGCCAGGAGTGCGGCGATGTCGATCTTCTTCATGCCGAGCATCGCCTTCATGGCGCGCTGGCCGCGCTCCTGGTCCGAGCCCGTCAGCAGCTCCATCATCACGACGGGGGCGACCTGCCAGGACAGGCCGTACTTGTCCTTCAGCCATCCGCAGGGCCCCTCTTCGCCGCCCTCGGAGAGCTTCTCCCAGTAGTAGTCGATCTCGTCCTGGTCGGCGCAGTTGATCAACAGCGAGATCGACTCGTCGAAGGTGAAATCCGGGCCGCCGTTGATCGCGGTGTACTCCTGGCCGTCGAGCAGGAAGTCGACGGTCAGCACCATGCCGGCCTCGCGCGGGCCCGCCTCGCCGAAGTAGGTGATGTCCTTGATCCGGGAATTGGGGAACACCGAGACGTAGAACTCGGCGGCTTCCTTGCCCTGGGTGTCGAACCAGAGATTGGGCGTGATCTTGGGCATGGCACTCTCCTGGTGTCGTCGGCCGGTGTGCCGTCACCAGTTCTGACGGTCGCACCGACCGAAAGTCATCGCCAGCCGGGCGACGACTTCGCCGGGTGCCGGGTGCCGCGCGCCCCGGGGCCCGGGTCACTTCCAGGTGAAGCTCACGTCCCGGGTGTCGATGTGCATGCCGAGCGGCACCCGCCAGGCGTCCACGCACACCCGCCAGCTGCCGGTCTTCTTCTCGCCGGGGTCGAGGGGCAGCGGGAGGCGTTGGGTGGAGCGGAGGGTGGCCCAGTCGACGCCGAGGCCGCCGATGACATGGGTGCCGAAGGAGACGCTGCCCGAGGTCACCGGGCGCTTGCCGGCGTTGAGGAAGTCCAGGGTGACCTTCTCGCACCAGCGGACGTCCGTACCGGCCAGGTCCTTCGCACCGATCAGCAGGCCCGCGGGGGCACCGGGTCCGGCCGGGAGGGCCGGCGAGGGCGGCTCGGGCGCGGGGGAGCCGTCTCCGGGGGAGTCCGGAGGGTCGCCCGCGTCGTCGGAGGGGCCGGCCGGGCCGGAGTCCTGCGGCGGGGGCGAGGAGCCGGGCGGAGCAGAGGGCGAGTCGCCGCCCCTGCCACCGGTGTCCTTCGAGGAAGGGTTGGGAGAGGAGGAAGAGGCGCCGGGGGTGCCTTCGGGGCGGTCGTGGGCGTCGCGGGAGTCCGCGCCGGTGCGCGATCCCGGCCCCGTGCGCGGTGCGCGGTCACCGTCGCCGTCCAGGGGAGTCAGCTCTACCCCGGCATCCGGCGGTACGGCCTTCGTCGGCGCCCGTTCGTCCGCGGGACCTGCCGCGCCCACCGCGGCATAGCCCTCCTCGGCCGCGCTCCCGCAGCCGGTGAGCAGAACTCCCAGGCACAGCAAGGCCGCCGAGGCGGAGGCAACAGTCATCGTCCGTCGCATCGGGCCAGTGTTGCTGACGAGCCGTCAGGTGTACAGACGTCGTACGGCGTCCCGTGGGCATGCCGTACGGCCGTCTTCAGCTGTCCGCCGAGCGGCGCGAGGAGCCGTCCCCCCGGCGGACCTGACCTCAGTCGGCGATGAGCCCTTCGCGCAGCTGCGCCAGGGTGCGGGTGAGAAGCCGGGAGACGTGCATCTGGGAGATGCCGACCTCCTCGCCGATCTGGGACTGCGTCATGTTGGCGAAGAAGCGCAGCATGATGATCTGGCGCTCCCGGGGCGGGAGTTTGGCCAGCAGCGGCTTGAGGGACTCGCGGTATTCCACGCCCTCCAGCGCGGTGTCCTCGTAGCCGAGGCGGTCGGCGAGGGAGCCCTCGCCGCCGTCGTCCTCGGGGGAGGGGGAGTCGAGGGAGGAGGCGGTGTAGGCGTTGCCGACCGCCAGGCCGTCGACGACGTCCTCCTCCGACACCCCGAGTGCCAGGGCGAGTTCGGGGACGGTCGGGGACCGGTCGAGCTTCTGCGCGAGTTCGTCGCTGGCCTTGGTGAGGGCGAGCCGGAGCTCCTGCAGCCGGCGGGGCACCCGCACCGACCACGACGTGTCGCGGAAGAAGCGCTTGATCTCACCGACCACGGTCGGCATCGCGAACGTCGGGAATTCCACGCCGCGTTCGCAGTCGAAACGGTCGATCGCCTTGATCAGGCCGATCGTGCCGACCTGGACGATGTCCTCCATCGGCTCGTTGCGGCTGCGGAAGCGGGCCGCGGCGTAGCGGACGAGCGGGAGGTTCAGTTCGATCAGGGTGTCGCGGACGTAGGTCCGCTCCGCGCAGTCCTTGTCGAGCGTGGCCAGCCGCAGGAAGAGGGAGCGGGAGAGCGTGCGGGTGTTGATGGCGTCGTCGTCGTGCACGTGCGGTGCTGGCGCGGGAATCGCGGGAAGCACCTTCGAGCTGCCCAGTTCTACGGACATGCCACCCCCTTGAGGTCGCGGGTCGGGTCGCTGCAGCGTCCCCGGACCGAGGCGGACCGAGGAGTGATGCCTCCACCTGAATACCGGAGGCAGCGCCACGGCAAACGCGGTTCCTGCAGAATGTCACATGTCGGCAACACGCTGTAGCGCCAAGTCGACATATCTGCGCGGGGAGGGTCGCTCGTCCCGGTTAGGCTTCGATCCTGTTTGCGGATCGCAGCCTGGCGAAGCTCCGCGACAGTAGCCGCGAGACATGCATCTGCGACACCCCCAGCTCCGCGCTGATCTGTGACTGCGTCAGATTGTTGTAGTAGCGCAGCAGGAGGATTCGCTGTTCGCGTTCGGGCAACTGGACCAGGAGATGGCGTACGAGGTCCCGGTGCTCGACGCCGGCCAGTTCGGGGTCCTCGTATCCGAGGCGGTCCAGCAGGCCCGGCAGGCCGTCGCCTTCCTGGGCGGCCTCCAGTGAGGTCGCGTGATAGGACCGGCCCGCCTCCAGGCAGGCCAGGACCTCGTCCTCGCCGATCTTGAGGCGCTCGGCGATCTCGGCGGTGGTGGGGGACCGGCCGTGCAGCACGGTCAGGTCCTCGGTGGCCCCGTTGACCTGCACCCACAGCTCGTGGAGACGGCGCGGCACATGCACGGTGCGGACATTGTCTCGAAAGTAGCGTTTGATCTCGCCGACGACGGTCGGCATCGCGAACGTCGGGAACTGCACGCCGCGGTGCGGGTCGAACCGGTCGATGGCGTTGATCAGTCCGATCGTGCCGACCTGGACGACGTCCTCCATCGGCTCGTTGCGACTGCGGAAGCGGGCCGCGGCATAGCGGACGAGCGGCAGGTTCGCTTCGATCAGCGCGGCGCGGACCCGGGTGTGCTCAGGGGTGCCCGGTTCGAGGCCCGTCAGTTCCGCGAACAGCACCTGCGTGAGCGCCCGCGTGTCCGCGCTTCGGCTCTCGCGGGATGGAGCCTTTGGCGCAGTACGGGCCGTCACGTTCACGCCACCCTTCACAGTGCATGTATCCGGCAAAAGCGGTCATAGCATCACAAGACATGTGCACTGTGTGCAAGCACCCCATAACTCCGTGTTGACTGACGAGTTGGAGGGTGCGGAAGGTGTGCGTTGTTGCAGGTGCGGCGCGCCACGGAGGCCGGTGGGGGCTGGGTGACGCGTGGGGTGCCGCAGGAGCGCTTCGCGCGGTCATTCCGGAGGCGGGCGGGGTGAGCGCGCCGCCAGGGCGCGTGCGGGCCGCAGGGGGGCGCGCCGCAGGGTGGATGCGCCGTCTCGACGGCGGGCCGGTGGACATGACAAAGCCCCGCGCCCGTAGGGGCGAGGGGCTCGGCGTGCGGAGCGACCGCGCTCAGAACTCGTAGTCGGCGATCACCCAGGTGGCGAACTCGCGCCACTGTCCGGCGGCCGCCTGATGGGCCGGGTGCTCCACGTAGCGCTTGAGGGCGTCGGTGTCGGCCACCGCCGAGTTGATCGCGAAGTCGTAGGCGATCGGGCGGTCGGTGATGTTCCAGGCGCACTCCCAGAACTGCAGCTCCGGGATCAGGCCCTCAAGTTCCGCGAACGCGCGGACGCCGGCCTGCACCCGCTCCTCGTCGCGGGAGACACCTTCGTTGAGCTTGAACAGGACCAGGTGGCGGATCACTGGGGCCTCCGTGCGGCGGACGATGCGCAGCCGGACCGGCCGGCCGGCTGGGGCGCCCAGCAGGTCAGGCGACCAGCTGGGTCATGAACTCGCCGACGCCCTGAGCAGCGGACGAGATGCCCTCGAAGCCTATCTGGACGAGATCCGCGGCCCGTCCCGGGGACGTGATGATCGTGTAGAGCACAAAGACGATGACCAAATACAGCGCGATCTTCTTCGCTTGCACCATCAGTCCCGTCTCCCCTGCGGCAGTACCTGCAGTTCCCGAATGCAGTCGGGCGAGTGTAACCACAGGTGTTCGATCGTGGCAGGCCCGGCCATCTCCTCCCGCTCCGGGGCCGTGGGCCGCCCCGCCGCCGGCTCCCGGCGGAGACGGGACCAAAGTCCCGCCAAGCGGGGCCTTTCGACTGCCTGTTGGGAAAGGGGCGGCGGGCACGATGGAAGAGGTGGCCGACGGACCTGGCAGGAGTCCGCAGGCCCCGGGACCGGCCTCACTGCGGGGTCCGCGCCGCGCCCCGAGTACGGCGCGGGCTGGAGGCCCGTCCACCCGGGGGAGATGGCCCGCTCACGCGCGCCGTCTCCCCCGCCCGAAAGGGCACCCCTCTGCAACCGCCCCCGCGGCACCCCGCGTCTCCCACCCCGCACGACGCCTTCAAAGGCATCATGTACGCGACAGATTCAGGCGTGGCGGTACGGCAGCGAGCCGGGCGCGACGCGGAGCCGACGGGACGAAGGGGGCACGCGGCCCGACGATGAAGCTCGACAGGGATTCGCGCAGCCACACCCGCCCACGGCACCGCATGCGCCGTGACGCCGCCCGGCAAGACACCGGCCGGCCCGGTTCGCGCGCCCCAACGCTCGCCACGCCCATATCGCGCTCGACAAACGGCTGTTCGGGCTGCGCGGCAGCCGAGCGGTTCACGACACGGACGGCACAGCGCTCCGCACCCGGAGGCCCAGCCCTCCACCGGAGCGCTTCGCACCGGCCCGTCGCGGCTGACCGGGCATCCGAGGGGGAAGGAACCTTCACCATGAACTCCACACACCGGCATACGGATTCACCACGCGCCGAAGCGCAGCGATCCACCGGACGCCTGCCGCGCCGCCGCCCGGCCGCCGTCCTGGCGCTGCTGCTCGGCCTGTTCGCCGCGGCCGCCGCACCGGCCGCGGCCGCGGGTCACGCCGAGACCGCACCCCGCACCGCGCCGGCCGTCCGGCACGCCACCGTGGACGCACGCCCGGCCACCTCCGCCGCGGGCACGGCACGAGCGGCCTCCCTCACCTCCTCCCACCGCTCCTCGTCCGGGCATCACACAACGCACGCTCGGACGGTCTTCAAGTCCAAGGGATCCAAGGGGTCCAAGAAATCCAAGGGGAGGTCGAGCACCCGCGGCTTCTTCAAGTTCTTCAAAAAGGGCGGCATCATCGCCCTGGTGGTGGGCGTCGTCTTCATCGGCCTCCTGATCCTCCTGATCTGGCTGGCCGTCCGCACCGTCCGCCGCGCGGTACGCGGGCGCAACGGCTGACAGGCCCGCACCGGGGGCCGCGGGCACGCCCCGCGGCCCCCGCCGGCCGCGGCTTCAGTAACCGCAGGAGGCCGTCGCGTTCGGGCCGGTGGCCGTGGCCGTCTTCGCCTGCGCGCCGTCCACGGACACCGAGCAGGTCGCGGTTCCGCCGCCCGCGCCGAGCGTGAGGGTGAGCGCGCCGCCCTTCACCAGACCCTCGCCCTGCATCTCCTTCACCCACGGCAGGGTGCGCGCCGTTTCCTGACTTGTGGACATGTCATCGCCACGCCAGGTCGAGTAGGTGACGGCGACATCCTTCGCGTCTCCCGTGACCTTGTAGCTGACCTGCACCGTCTTGGTGATCTCGTCCGTGACGTCGGACACCATCACCGCGACGGCGGCGGCGCAGCCACCGACCAGCAGCAGACAGAGCCCCAGCACCACCCACGGCCACGCCCGCTTCCGCGGCTGCCCCGACCCGCCCGGCGGTGCTCCGTACGGGGGAGGCCCATCGGCGGGCGGGCCCCAGCCCCGCTGGCGCGGCGGGACGGGCCGACGGGGTCCCCAGCCCCGGCCCCGCCCCTCCCGGTCCGGCTCGGGGCCCTGCCCCGGACTCCGTTCGCTCATGCACTCAAGGGTCAGCCGGTTTGCCGGTCCCCGCGACTCCACGCCGGGGCGGCGGCTGCGACCGGGTACGACGAAGGCCCCGATCCGCAGGGGATCGGGGCCTTCACCTTCAGAGCGGTAGCGGTGGGATTTGAACCCACGGAGGAGTTGCCCCCTCACACGCTTTCGAGGCGTGCTCCTTCGGCCGCTCGGACACGCTACCGAGAGAGAGCTTAGCCCACAGGGGGCCGTGCTCCGAAATCGGATTCCGGGCAGCGGTGACCGCGGGCCTCAGCGGCCGCGGAAGAAGGCGGTGAGCAGGGCGGCGCAGTCGGTTTCGAGGACGCCGGTGATGACCTCGGGACGGTGGTTGAGGCGACGGTCGCGGACGACGTCCCACAGGGAGCCGACCGCGCCCGCCTTGGCGTCGCGGGCGCCGTAGACGACCCGGTCGACCCGGGACAGCACGATCGCGCCCGCGCACATCGTGCACGGTTCGAGGGTGACCAGCAGGGTGCAGCCGGTCAGCCGCCACTCCCCGACCGTGCGGGCGGCGGCGCGCAGCGCGAGGACCTCGGCGTGCGCGGTCGGGTCGCCGGTCACCTCGCGTTCGTTGTGGCCGGTGCCGAGCACCGTGCCGTCCGCGGACAGCACGACCGCACCCACCGGGACGTCACCGGTTCCGGGGGCGCGCGCGGCCTCGTCCAGCGCCTGCCGCATCGGTGCGATCCAGGGATCGCGCAGCGGGTCGGGGGCGGGGGAGTGAGAAGAGGCGGATGGGGGCCGGGTCATGTCCCCAGTGTCAGGGACGGGACCCGGCGTGGTGACCGGTGCCTGCCGGGCGGCCGGTCCGGATGAGGAGGGGTGCCGGGCCCGGTGTCGGAGACCGGGGCCCGGCGGAGGGCGGGCGCGCGGCCCGGCTGCCGTCAGCGCACGGCTTCCAGGACATCCGTGCAGCCCAGGGAGTCGGCGATGGTGGAGAGGGCGTCGCCGTCGAGGGCGAGCAGATCCTTCTCCTCGACACCGAGGTCGGCCAGGAGCTCGGAGTCGCCGAGCGGGCCGGGTGGCGGTACGAGGCCGCCCGATTCGCTCACCGCGTCTTGGGGGTCGCTGTTGTCAGCGCTGTCGTCCGATTCGGGTTCGCCGTCCTCCGTGCCATCGAGGTCGAGGGTGTCGAGGTCGGCCAGATCGTCCTCATCTCGGCCGAGGAGCTCGTCGGTCAGCATCGCTCCGTACGAGCTTCGGGCAGCGGCGGCGGCGTTGGAGAGGAAGATCCGAGGGTCTTCCTCGCCGTCCACCCGGATGACGCCGAACCAGGCGTCCTCCTGCTCGATGAACGCCACCACTGTGTCGTCGTCGACCGCTGCCTCTCGGGCCAGATCGGCCAGATCGGACAGGGTCTCCACATTGTCGAGCTCTGTATCGCTCGCTTCCCACCCGTCTTCGGTGCGCGCGAGCAGTGCGGCGAAATACACCGTGACTCTCCCACTGGTCATTAGCGTGCCGGGCCGGGCGGGGCGGCGCCTGGTGCGCCGCGGGTCCCGCCCCTTCGGAATCGTGGCAGAAAGTGCGCGCTCGCGCGGGGTCTTCGGCGCTGCGTCGTGCGGCGGTTCTGCGAGATGTCGCTCACGTGCAGGAGCGCGGACGGGGGCGCGGAGGCTCGGGTCACCAGCGGAATGTGCGCATCCGCATGGCCTGTCGCATCCGCGCGGCCCGTGCGCGACGCGGCTGTACGCGGTCGCGCAGCTCCTTGGCCTCGTGCAGTTCACGCAGGAACTGTGCCCGGCGCCTTCGGCGCGCCGCGTCGTTCTCGACGCCGTGGGCGGTGGACATGGCGTCCTTCGTGTCGTCGCTCCGCTTACGGTCCGGCACGCGTACCCACCACCCCTGGAGGAGGTCCTCGCCCGATGCCGAGCTGACAAATCGAGCGTACGTGCCCACTTTCCCTCGTTTCGGTGGTTTGATGCCAGCGAAACCGCGGAGCCGATCCGACCACCGGGCAGCCCCGAGCGGGCGTCGGGGCCCGAGGGCTCGGCTGCTGCCTCGAATTGATCATGCTCCATGTCGTTGATGAGCCAACAATTCGGTAGGGCACAAAAAGTTTGATGCTGAAGGACTGGCTCCACGCCCATCCTCATTGCGCGCTCGTGCACGTCACCGAGGACCGCTCGGTATCCCGGGGCCGTCGCCCTGAAGGAGCGCCCCGAGCTGGGACCCTGGCTCGCCGACGGCAAGCGCGACCGGTGGGATGCGGTGTGGGTGAGCACTCAGGACCGCTTGGGCCGCGATGACCTTCACTTCATGGCGTTCGTCAAGGACCTGCTCGACTGGCGGAAGACCATCCTCGTTCACGACGATCCTTCGTTCGACGTCACCACCGAGACGGGTCGGCTCATCGCCTACGCGAAGGCGACCCAGGCCGCGGCGGAACTGACACGCATCCGCAAGCGCGCCGTGGACTCGCGTGACTACCTGCGACGAAACGGCTACTTGAGGACGCTGCCCGGTCCTGAAGGGCGGGAGCCCAAGGGTGCCAAGGGCGTCGCGTGGCACCCTTCCGTGATCGGCCGGCAGTTCCGGAAGCTCTCGTGCATCGGCCAGGTGCAGTACCAGGACAAGGAGTTCGGGAAGCTACGCACCGCCGAGCAGGACAACGGGGACCCCGTCATGTTCACCGAGGAACCGATCCTGACGCGTGAGGAGCGGGAAGCTGTCCTCGTCCGCATCGGCGAGCGGGCCGGCAAGCCTCAGCGTGCACGCCGTTCCGTTGCCCGACTGAGCGGTGTCGCGCGGTGTGGAACCTGCCGTCAGCGCATGACGATGAACCGAGTGACGCACCAGCTCAAGAACGGGCCGGTCACCTACGAGCGCTACCGGTGCGCCTCGACAACGACCGCGAAGCAGTGTGATGAGCCCGCGTACATCGAGAAGGAGACGCTGGACGCACTTCTGGACACCTTCCTGTCGCGGGAACTCGGCTCCCGGGAAGAGATCCGCATCGTCAAGCACGCGGGGGAAGATCACACGGCGGAGCTGGAGCGGTACCGCGCGCGTCTCGACCGGCTCGAGAAGGAAGACGAACAAGGGTGGTACGACGACCACCGCGACTCGTACCTGAAGAAGCGGCGCAACATCCTCGAGCACATCAAGGACCTTCAGGCCAAGCCCGTGATCGCCGCGACCGTGACCCGCGAGCCGACAGGGCGCACCTTGAAGCAGAAGTGGGAGGGGATGACGAGTGAGGAGCAGCGCGAGCATCTGATCGCCCACAACGTCATCATCGGGGCGTGGCGCTCAGGCCAGGTCCCCAAGCAGCGCGCCGCCTTCATCTGGTGGGGAGACCTCTCCGGTGCGCCCGGGGCGATGGCCGTTGAGCCCGGGCCGGACGTCCTGGGGGGCCTCCAGCGGTTGAACCTGACGCAAGAGCAGGACGCGAAGGTCCAGAGGTGGATCAAGGAAGCGGTGCCGGAGGGGGCGGACCGGCCTTGGACGGCCTCCCGGTGGGCGAGATCGGATAGGCAGCTGTGAGGCGCCTGGCCGGGTGCCTCAGGGAGGTCGCCCGCTCGGGCGCCGTTGACGCAGGGCACCGGTAGCCTGGTTGGTTGCGGGTCGCTTCTGCGGCCGTTGTGGCAGAACAGACCCCTTGGAGGATTTAGTGCGTTTGCATGTCGTCGATCACCCGCTGGTGGCGCACAAACTCACCACACTGCGCGACAAGCGCACCGACTCCCCGACTTTCCGGCGGCTCGCCGACGAGCTGGTCACCCTGCTCGCCTACGAGGCCACGCGTGATGTGCGCACCGAGCAGGTCGACATCGAGACCCCGGTGACGGCGACCACCGGCGTGCGGCTCTCGCACCCCCGGCCGTTGGTCGTCCCGATCCTGCGGGCCGGTCTCGGCATGCTGGATGGCATGGTCCGGCTGCTGCCCACCGCCGAGGTCGGCTTCATGGGCATGGTGCGCAACGAGGAGACCTACGAGGCGCACACGTACGCGACGCGGATGCCCGACGATCTCTCGGGCCGCCAGGTGTACGTCGTGGACCCGATGCTCGCCACCGGCGGCACGCTGGTCGCCGCGATCCGCGAGCTGATCAAGCGTGGCGCGGACGATGTCACCGCCATCTGCCTGCTGGCCGCGCCGGAGGGCGTCGAGGTCATGGAGCGGGAGCTGGCCGGCTCGCCGGTCACGGTGGTCACCGCGGCGGTCGACGAGCGGCTGAACGGCGACCGCTACATCGTGCCGGGGCTCGGTGACGCGGGCGACCGGATGTACGGCACCGCGGGCTGAGGCCCCGCGCCGCTTCTCTCAAGCCACAGCCAGGGCCCCTCGCCGTTGATCGGCGAGGGGCCCGGTTGCGTGGTGCGGGCGGGACCCGTCAGTGCGCCGCGTGGTGCGCGGGGCGGCGCGGGCGGGGCGGCCGGTGCGGTGTCAGCACTTGTCGGCCTTCGAGGGCCGGGGGGACGGCTGGGTGAGCAGGGCCAGCGACTTCTCGGCCTCCTGGGGCTTGGCCAGCTCCTTGAAGCCGTCGCCGATGAGGAGATCGAGTTCGGTGCCCTTGCGGTCGTCGGTCTTCTGTTCGACGCCCGTGAGCTGGGTGGCCAGTACCTTCAGGGGGCCGTCGACCGCGGACTTCGGGCCGAGCAGTATCGCGGAGCCCTTGATTTTCTTGTCGTAGGCCGCCGGGGCGTTGCCCACCTTGCCGATCTTGAAGCCGCGCTTCTTCAGCTCGTCGGCGGTGCTCTTGGCGAGACCGCTGCGCGGTGTGGCGTTGAAGACGTTGACCGTCAGCGCGGAGGGCTCGGGCAGCGGTCTGACGGCGGCGGGCTTGGCGTGCGGGCCCTTCGCGGAGTCGGCGGTGGGGCACTTCTCCTTGCCCTGGGCGGCCTGGGCGGTGCTGCTCTTGCCGCCGAAGACATCGATGAGCTGTAGGGACCCCCAGCCGGTCAGGCCGAGGACGCAGACCGTGGCCACGAGGGTCAGGACGATCCTGCGGCGGTGTCGGGGACGGCGCATCCGCGGGTACCTGTCGCCCGTGATGCGGTACTTCTTACCGCCCATGCCTGGGGGCGTCAGCATGCTCATGGCCGCAGCGTAGTGCGGGCGAGGGGCCGTGCCTACTAAATGATCAATGCGTGGCGTAAGACCCCACCCAAAAGGATCAATTTTGGGCAGGGGAGGGCCTGGTGAGGGCGGTGGGACGGTTGGGGCGTCAGCCCAGTTCGAGTACGCGGGCGTGCAGGACCTGGCGCTGCTGGAGGGCGGCGCGGACGGCACGGTGCAGCCCGTCCTCCAGGTAGAGGTCGCCCTCCCACTTCACGACGTGCGCGAAGAGGTCGCCGTAGAAGGTGGAGTCCTCGGCGAGCAGCGTCTCGAGGTCGAGCTGCTGTTTGGTCGTCACCAATTGGTCGAGGCGTACCGGGCGCGGGGCGACGTCCGCCCACTGGCGGGTGCTCTCCCGGCCGTGGTCCGGGTACGGCCGCCCATTTCCGATGCGCTTGAAGATCACACGGAAAGCCTACCGGGCAAGCGGCACCGGGCGCAGCCATGCCGCAGGACTGCAAAGCGGGAGAAGTGGAGCAAAGCGGGAACGGTGGGTGAGGGCGGGCCCTGTTTCCGGCCGTGGTGACGGCTCGTCGGGCCGCGTTCGCCGCCGGTGCGGCGGCCCGAGGGGGCAGTGACACGAACGAGTTACCGCGTGTCGTACAGGCGCGTGTCGCACGCGCCGGGCGCGGACGCCCTGTCCGCGCCCGGTTGTTACCACTTGAGGGCGTCGGCGCGGCGCGACTGCCAGTACGTGACGCGGGCGGTGTTGTGGTTGACGTACACCGGGGGGCCGCTGTCCAGACCGACCTGGGCGGGGTCGGTGCGGGCTGCCAGGGCGACGCCGAACTGGGAGATCTTCTTGCCCTCGCCGCCGGTGCCGTCGGCGGCGGTGGTGGTGATCGCGGCGTACGCGGTCCGGTCGGGAGCCAGGGAGACGACGGCCCGCGGTTTGCTGGCCTTGATCACCGGGGTGGCGGTGCGCTGTTCGTCGTGGAACCGCAGGATCGGGTACGGCTGGGCGGCGAAGGTGCAGGTGCGGTCGGAGAGGTTGGTGACGGCCAGCACCATGTGGCCGGACGGCCGGCGGACCCCGCCCGCGTGGAAGGCCAGCATGTCGGGGGTGCAGGCCCGCCGGTCGCCGGGTCCGGAGCCGGTGGGGGTGGGGCCCGTGGCGGAGACGCCGGGCCGGGAGGCGGCGGGCTCGCTCCGGCTCCCTTCCGCGGGTGAGGAGGCGGTGGCGGGGGCCGCGTCGACGGGTTTGCCGTGGCCGTGGCATGCGGTGAGCGGCAGTGCGGCCGCGGCGAGAAGTGCGGCGGCGGCCAGGCGGCGGGCGGTGGCGGCGAGGGCGGTTCGCATGGGGTCCCCCGGGGACGTACGGCGGGCCCGGCCCGCGGCGGAGGTGCGGGGCGGTGGGTGGGGACGATGGTCGGCGGTGGCACTGGTGATCGGCTAACGCGTGGCTAACGCGGACGGAGCGGCACGGGCGGGCTCCTGGGGCTCCCGGGGCCTTGCTCCGCCCCGTACCCGCCCGGCGGACCTGACGAAAGTCGGGGGTCGGTCCTGTCGAACGGCAGCGGTGCCGGGTGCCCCGGTGTCCCTAGCGTTCCGACCCGCATCGACCGATGCGGACGCGGCACAGGAGGGGAGTGCACCGTGCTCGGACTGCGGGAACGGAAGAAGGACGAGAGCCGGCCACGCGGGGTGGCGCCGGAGGGCGACGGGGGCGACGGGGTGCCGCGGGGGCGTCCGCCGGGCCGGTGGCTGTGGGTGGCCGGCACCGCGCTGCTGGTCCTCGCCCTGCACAGCAACTGGCATGTGGCGCTTGCCGCCTGGCTCTTCCCGGTCTTCCTGCTGCGCTACGCGCGGCTGCGCCCGGCCCGGTACGGGCTGCTCCGTATCGGCTGGGCGTCCGCGTCGGCGACGCTGCTCTGGCTGGTCTCCACGGGCATGGTGTTCGTGCCGACCGTGGTGGGTGTGTTCGCGGTGCTCGCCGTGCTGCAGACGCTGCCGTTCGTCGCCGACCGGCTGATCGGGGTGCGCAGCAGGTCGGTGCTGACGACGCTGGTCTTCCCGACGGTGCTGGTCGGGGGCGAGTATCTGTTCGCCGAGCTGGCCGACTTCGGGGACTTCGGTGTGCTGGGCTTCACCCAGCACGGCTTTCTGCCGCTGATCCAACTCGCCTCCGTCACCGGTGTCCACGGCGTGAGCTTCGTCGTGGCGTGGACGGCGTCCATGGCGCACTGGGTGTGGCAGGGCGGGCTGCCCCGGCCGCGTGTGCGGCGCGGGGTGCTGGTGTGGGCCGGTGTGCTGGCCGTGGTGCTGGGTGCCGGTGGTGTGCGCCTGCTGTTCTTCGCGCCGGTGACGGACACCGTACGGGTCGCGGGGGTCAGCGCGGGGCGGGCCGCGGAGCGGGACACGCGCCGGGCGCTGGACCGGATCGACCCCGAGGGATGGCGGCCGCGGTCGGCCGTCGGGGCCGCTCCGGAGCGGGTGCGGAAGGCGCTGGCGCCGGTGGCCGACGATCTGGTGGCGGCCACCGACCGTGAGGCGCGGGCCGGCGCGCGGATCGTGGTGTGGCCGGAGACGCAGGCCGGGGTGCTGGAGGGCGATCAGCGGCGGCTGCTCGGGCGGGTGGCGGCGATCGCCCGCGAACGCCGGGTGTACGTCAACGCGGCCTACGGCCTCTACCTCCGGCAGGCCCCGTACGTGCGGAACCTCTCCGTCCTTCTCACCCCGGAGGGCAAGGTGGCCTGGACGTACGACAAGGCGCATCCGACGCCCATGGAGACGATGACGCCGGGCAGCGGCAACGTCCCGGTGGCGGACTCGCCTTACGGGCGGCTGGCCACGGTGATCTGCTACGACGCCGACTACCCGGAGCTGATGCGGCAGGCGGCGGACAAGGGTGCCGGCATGATGCTGGTGCCGGCCAACGACTGGGTGGGTTTCGAGTCGCTGCACGCCCAGCGGGCGGTCTTCCGGTCCGTGGAGTACGGCTATGCGATGGTCCGGCAGTCGGTCAACGGGGTCGCCACCGCGGTAAATCCGCAGGGCCGGGTCCTGGGCATGGCGGACTACTTCACCGCCGGCCGGCAGACGCTCGTCGCCGAAGTGCCGGTGCAGCGGCGGACGCAGACCCTCTACGGCGAGACCGGTGCGGTGTTCGCGGTGCTGTGCGTCGCCGGGTCGGTGGCCGTCGTGGGCTTCGGGCTGCTGTGGCGGCGGGGGCGGCGCTCCGAGGAGAGCGGGACCGGAGAGCGCGACGTCCTGAAATGACAGGCGTCGGCCCCCTCCCGTCCCGCATCCGTACGCGTGCCGTCCGGGGCCGGGGCGCCGGGCCGCACGGGTGGATACAGTCCCGGAGACCGCAGCACCGTCACAAGGGGGAAGGACGCTATGCAGCGCGCGGAACGCATGGTTTCAGTGGGCGAGATCACGTTGTGGACGGAGGAGTTCGGCGATCCGGCGGATCCGCCCGTACTGCTCGTCATGGGCTCGATGTCGCAAGGGCTGCTCTGGCCGGAGGAGTTCATCGGTCTGCTGGTGGCGGGCGGGCGCCGGGTCATCCGCTACGACCACCGGGACGTCGGACGCTCGACCTCGCGGGACTTCGCCGCGCACCCCTACACCTGGCACGCGGTCAAGGACGATGTGGTGGGCCTGCTGGACGCCCTCGGGATCGAGCGGGCGCATGTCGTGGGGCACTCGGCGGGCGGACTGCTGGCCCAGTGGATCGCGGTCGAGCACCCTGAGCGGGTGGCCACGCTCACCGCGATCGCGTCGTCACCGCTGGGCGGGGGCGAGGGGCAGGTGCTGATGCGGGCGCTGACCGGCGAGCCGCAGCCGGCGGGCAGTCTGCCCGGGCCCGCGCCCGCCTTCGTCGAGCTGTTCGCGAAGGCGGCGGTGGGCCCGCCGCCCGAGGGACGGGCCGGACTGATCGACTTCCAGGTGGAGATGGCCCGGATGCTCCATGGGACGGTGCTGCCGTTCGACGAGGACGCCCAGCGCCGGTTCGAGGAACTGCTGTGGGACCGGGCGGCCGATCCGGCCGCGTCGGGCAACCACCGGCTCGCCTGGGCCGCCGACCCCGGGTTCGAGCCGACCGGCGCCCTGGGCGGGGTACGGGCCCCGGCGCTGATCGTCGAGGGGACCGAGGAGCCGGTCAAACCGGGGCACGGGCGGCTGATCGCCGAGGCGATTCCCGGGGCCGGCTTCCTCGCCGTCGAGGGCATGGGGCACACCCTTCCGCCCGAGGTGCACGAGGAGCTCGCCGGTGCGATCCTCCGGCACACCTCCCCCGACGCCGTCGGCGGCGGCCTCGACTAGGCGATGAGGGCGGCCCGCTGTGCGATCGGCAGGCCGCCCTCGTCGTGCTCGCAGACCTCGTCCGGCCCGTCGTGCACCGCCCATGCGGGGAACGGGTCGCCGGAGGCCGCGGGGACCGGCTCGTCGGCCGTGAGGAGACAGGCCGTCAGGGCGGCGTGCAGGGACTCCGGCCGCAGTCGGGTGCCGATGAAGACCAGTTCCTGGCCGTACCGGGGCTCCTCCGCGGTGTCCGCACCGGGCTCGCCGTCCGCGTCCGCCATGCCCGAGGGCTCGAAGCGGGCGACCGCGCCGGCCTGGGACCACAGCCCGGCGATCCCGGGGCGGGTGGCGAGGCGGAAGAAGCCCTTGGAGCGCAGGATGTCGCCGTGGCGGCCGCTGTCCAGCTCCTCGGTGACGAAGTGCCAGAGGCGGCCCGGGTGGAAGGGGCGGCCGGCCCGGAAGACGGTGCTGGAGATGCCGTACTCCTCGGTCTCGGGCACATGGTCGCCGTTGAGTTCCCTGACCCAGCCGGGCGCCTCCTGGGCCCTCTCCAGGTCGAACCGGCCGGTGCCGAGCACCTCGTCGGGCGCCACCCGGCCCCGCCGGGCGCGGATGACGCGCGCGGCCGGGTTGAGGCGGGTGAGGGCGGCCCGCAGGCGCAGGAGGGTTTCGGTGTCGACCAGGTCGGTCTTGTTGAGCACGATGACATCGGCGAACTCGATCTGGTCCACGAGGAGATCGCTGACCGTGCGGGTGTCGTCCTCGTACTGGCCCAGGCCGCGCTCGGCCAGCCCGTCGCCGCCGGTCAGTTCGGGAAGGAAGCCGGCGGCGTCGACGACGGTGACCATGGTGTCGAGCCGGGCGAGATCGCCGAGGGTGGCGCCGTCGTCGCGGGGAAAGGCGAAGGTGGCGGCGACCGGCATCGGCTCGGAGACGCCGCTGGACTCGATCAGCAGGTAGTCGAAGCGGCCTTCGCGGGCCAGCCGTGCGACCTCCTCCAGCAGGTCGTCGCGCAGGGTGCAGCAGATGCACCCGTTGGTCATCTCGACCAGCCGCTCCTCGGTGCGGGAGAGCGCCGCGCCGCCGCCGCGGACGAGCGCGGCGTCGATGTTGACCTCGCTCATGTCGTTGACGATGACGGCCACGCGCAGACCTTCGCGGTTGCCCAGGATGTGGTTGAGCAGGGTGGTCTTGCCCGCGCCCAGGAATCCGGAAAGCACGGTGACGGGCAGCCGGGAGTGCGCCACGGCCGGTCAGTCCCTCGGGTCGATCAGGCCGAGCCGGACGGCCTTCACCAGGCGGCGCGGCACCTGGTACACCGAGCCGTCGACCGTGACGGGCACCAGCGCGGGGACGGTGGCCTTCCACTGGGCGCGGCGGTGGCGGGTGTTGCTGCGGGAGAGCTTGCGCTTGGGTACGGCCATGGTGGTCCGGGCCTCCTTCGGGACGGGCGGTCGTCCGAAGGCTATATGAAAATGGATTCCATTTCCAAGTGGGGGGACGTGAAGGCGAACGCCCGGGGCGGCCCGGCAGGGGCCGCCCCGGGCGCAGTGGTGCCGGGGAGAGGTGGAGCGGGGTGTCGCCGGAGGATCAGGTGTCCGGGCGGCGGTGCCCCGCGCCGCTCGTCAGATCGTCGAGGTGTCGATCACGAAGCGGTAGCGCACGTCACTGGCGAGCACCCGCTCGTACGCCTCGTTGATCTGCGTCGCGTCGATGACCTCGATGTCCGCGGCCAGCCCGTGCTCGCCGCAGAAGTCGAGCATCTCCTGCGTCTCGCGGATGCCGCCGATCATCGAGCCGGCGAACGACCTGCGCCGGGGGATCAGTGCGAACGGCGCGATCTGCAGCGGCTTCTCCGGGGCGCCGAGCTGGACCAGCGTGCCGTCCGTCGCGAGCAGACCGAGGTAGGCGTTCAGGTCCAGGTCGGCGGAGACCGTGTTGACGATCAGGTCGAAGGATCCGGCCAGCGCCTCGAAGGTGGCCGGGTCGGAGGTGGCGTGGTAGTGGTCGGCGCCCAGGCGCAGGCCGTCGTCCTTCTTGCGCAGCGACTGGCTCAGCACGGTGACCTCCGCGCCCATCGCGTGCGCGATCTTGACGCCCATGTGGCCGAGGCCGCCCAGGCCGACGACGGCGACCTTCTTGCCGGGGCCGGCCTTCCAGTGGGCGAGCGGGGAGTACAGGGTGATGCCGGCGCAGAGCAGCGGGGCGGCGGCGTCCAGCGGGATGTTCTCGGGGATCCGCAGGGCGTAGTTCTCGTCGACGACGAGGTGGGTGGAGTAGCCGCCGTGGGTTTGCTCGCCGTCGCGGCCGGTGGCGGCGTACGTGCCGACGTTGCCGAGTTCGCCGGTGCAGTACTGCTCCATGCCGGCCAGGCAGTTCTCGCATTCGCGGCAGGAGTCGACGAAGCAGCCGACGCCGACCCGGTCACCGGTGCGGTAGCGGGTGACCTCGGGGCCGACCTCGGCGACCATGCCGGCGATCTCGTGTCCGGGGACGATCGGGAAGGTGCCGCCGTCTCCCCACTCGGCCCGCACGGTGTGGATGTCGGAATGGCAGATACCGGCGTACTTGATGTCGATCAGGATGTCGTGGGCACCCAGCTCGCGGCGCGGAATCGTGGTCCGCTCCAGCGGTGCCTTCGGGGCGGGTGCGGCGTACGCGGCGACAGAGGTGTGGGTCATGCCATCGAGAATGCGGCAGGTCACAGGCCCGGCCAAGGCCCCGTTGTACCTATGCACGGCGTTCCTACCACTGCCAGGACCACCCTGGCGAAGCCCGTTCCGCGCTGCCGGACGCATACTGCCGTCATGGACCGGAGCACCGAATTGAGCGAGTTCCTGCGCTCCCGGCGGGCCCGGTTGCGGCCCGCGGACGTCGGGCTGCCGGAGCACGGCGGGCGGCGCCGGGTGCCGGGACTGCGGCGCGAGGAGCTGGCGCAGCTCGCCGGGGTGAGTGTCGCGTATTACATCCGCCTGGAACAGGGCCGCGGCCGAAACGTCTCGGCCGCCGTCCTGGACGCCGTCGGCACCGCGCTGCGGCTGACCGGCGCCGAGCGTGACCACCTCACTCACCTGGCCCGCCCGGTCTCGCGGCGGGTGCGGCCGTCCGGCAGGTCCGGGGGTGGCTGCGGCGGTGCCACGGTCCGGGTGCGGCCCGCCGTGCAGCAGCTCATCGACGCGATGGAGGGCGTCCCGGCCTGCGTCGTCGGCCCGCGGCTGGACGTCCTCGGCTGGAACCGGCTCTCCCTCGCACTCCTCGGTGACTTCTCCGCGCTGCCGCGGGACCGGCCCAACCTGGCCCGGCACGTCTTCCTCGATCCCGCCGCGCGCTATCTGTACGACGACTGGGCGGCCAAGGCCGCCGACGTCGTCGGCTATCTGCGGCGGGACGCGGGGCGCTGTCCCGAGGACCCCGAACTGGCCTCGCTGATCGCCGAACTGTCGCTCAGGAGCGGCGAGTTCCGTCGGCTGTGGGCCGCGCACGAGGTCCGGGACAAGGGCTTTGGCGTCAAGGTGCTCCACCATCCGCTGGTCGGACGGCTGACGCTGGCGTACGAGGTCCTGGCGCTGCCCGCCGACCCCGGTCAGCAGCTGTTCACCTATCACGCCCAGCCGGCGTCGCCGTCGGCCGCGGCGCTGCGGCGGCTTGCGGCGGCGCCGTCCGGGGCCACGGCCCGGGTCTGACGGGAAAAGGCGGGGGTCACGCCGCCGTGCCGGCCGGGTCCGGGAGGGGGAGGGGCGGCCGTGGGGGAAGCCGTCTTCAGCTTCGCTTAAGGATCACTACGTCATGGTGACCACAGGTGCTCGCCGAGCGCCTGACGGCCGCGGGAGTACCCCGCGCCGGGTGTGGCATCGCCCCGTCAGCGTCGACGTGGCGGCCGTGCCACCCCTTGACCCGACCACACCACGCGCCCGTCAGGGCGAGTAGGAGGCAGGCCACCACCATGCAGCAACTCACCGCCCACGCCCGTACGTTCGAGCGCCGCTGCGCCGAGCGCCGCGAGGACTTCGAGAGGTTCGAAGCGGGGCAGTCACCGCAGGCCCTGTTCATCACGTGCTCCGACAGCCGTGTCGTGCCCGCACTGATCACCGGGGCGGGCCCCGGCGACCTCTTCGAGCTGCGCACCGCGGGCAACATCGTCCCCGAGTACAGCGAACAGCGCCCCGCGGGCGAGACGGCGACCATCGAGTACGCGGTGCGTGTCCTGGGCGTGCGGCACATCATCGTCTGCGGCCACTCCCACTGCGGTGCGGTCGGCGCCGTGGTGCGCGGCGACGACCTCAGCGGCGCGCCGGCGATCCGGGGCTGGCTCGACAGTGCCGCTCCGGAGCAGCTGCGCGACGCGGGCGCCGGGTGGGCGGGTGCCGGGCCCGATCTCGCCGAGGCCGTCCAGCGGCACGCCGTTGCGCAGGGCGAACGGCTGCGGGCCTACCCGTGCGTACGGGAGGCGATGGACGCCGGGCGGCTGACGCTGGACGTCTGGTTCTACGAGGTGCACACGGGTGCCGTGCGCAGCCACCGGCCGGAGACGGGGGCCTTTCAGCCGCTGTAGCGGCGGCCGCGCCCGCCTGCGGCGCGCCGCCCCGATCCGCCCCCTCACCGTCCCGGAGGAACCGGAGTTTCCATGATCGCCTCAGGTAAGACCCCCATACCGAAGTTCTCCCTGCCGAAGTTCTCCCCGCCCAGCCCCGACACGCTGCGGCGTGATGTCCTCGCCTCGCTCGTCGTCTTCCTCGTCGCCGTCCCGCTGTGTGTGGGTGTCGCCGTCGCGTCCGGCGTACCCGCCGAACTCGGGCTGATCACCGGCATCGTCGGCGGTCTCGTCGTCGGCGCGCTGCCGGGCAGTTCCTTCCAGGTCAGCGGGCCCGCGGCCGGACTGACCGTCCTTGTCCACGAGGCCGTGCAGCAGTACGGGCTCGCGTCGCTCGGTGCCATCGTGCTCGCCGCGGGTGTGCTGCAGATCGCCCTCGGGGCGCTGCGCTTCGGCCGGTGGTTCCGGGCGATATCCGTCGCCGTGGTGCAGGGGATGCTGGCCGGTATCGGCCTCATCCTCGTCTTCGGCCAGGTCTACGCCATGGCCGACGTCGCGCAGCCCGGCAGCGGACCGGCGAAGATCGCCGGGCTCCCCGGGCTCGCCGCCGAGCTGGTCAGCAGCCCGCAGGCGGCCACCGCGTTCGCCGTCGGGGCCGGCACCCTCGGCCTGCTCCTGCTGTGGAAGTGGATGCCCGAGAAGGTCCGCAAGGTGCCGGGCCCGCTGGCCGCCATCGCCGTCGCCACCGCCGTGACGGCCGTGTTCGGACTGCCGATCGCGAAGGTGGAGGTGCACGGTCTGCTGGAGTCCATCCAGCCGCCGGGGCTCGGCGAACTCGGCGGTCTCGCCGGGCTGTCCATCCTCGGCACGGTGCTCGCCTTCACCCTCATCGCCTCCGCCGAGAGCCTCTTCAGCGCCGCCGCGGTGGACCGGATGACCGACGGGGCGCGGACCGACTACGACAAGGAGCTGATGGCGCAGGGTGCGGGCAACGCCCTCTGCGGTGTGCTCGGCGCGCTGCCGATGACCGCGGTGATCGTGCGCAGTGCCACCAACGTCCAGGCCGGTGCCCGCACCAAGCTCTCGCGCATCCTGCACGGTGTCTGGCTGCTGCTGTTCGCGGCGCTGCTGCCGGCCGCGCTCGGCGTCGTCCCGCTCGCGGCGCTCGCGGCCGTGCTGGTGCACGCCGGGGTGAAGCTGGTGCCGGGCCGACAGCTGGTGTCGATGTGGCGGGAGCATCGCGGAGAGGCGGTGATCCTCGTGATCACCACGGGCGCCATCGTCGTCGCCAACATGTTCGAGGGCGTGCTCCTCGGGCTGCTGCTCGCCGTCGTCAAGACCGCCTGGGAGACCTCCCATGTGCAGGTGGACGTACGGGAGTTGACCGGCGGGCGGATCATCGTCGCGCTCACCGGCAATGCGACGTTCCTGCGACTGCCCAAGATCCTGGACGCGCTGGAGGAGTTGCCCCGGGACAAGCCCGTCGAACTGGACCTGACGGAGCTGCGGCACCTGGACCATGCCTGCCGTACCGCCCTGGACGGCTGGGCCGCGCAGCACAACGGCGCCGAGCCGGTGCCCGCGGCCCCGGTGGCCACGGCGGGGGCGGGCCGCGCCGCCGGGTAGCCGGAGCCGGCCCCGGAGTGGTCCTGCGCTCCGGAGCGCGCCGGCCTCCCGGCCGTGTGCGGCGGCCTTCCCGGCCGCCGCACACAGCACGAGGTCAGTTCAGGGCCCGCTCCAGCCCGCCCAGCGCCGACTCCAGCTCCTCGCGGGTGATGGTCAGCGGCGGCGCGAGGCGGATCGTGGACCCGTGGGTGTCCTTGGCCAGGATCCCTTCGCGAAGCAGCCGTTCACTGATCTCGCGGCCGGTGCCGAGCGCCGGGTCGATGTCGACGCCGGCCCACAGGCCGCGTGCGCGGAAGCCCGTGACGCCCTTGCCGGTCAGCGCGGTCAGCCCGGTGCGGAGCACCTCGCCGAGCTCGGTCGCCCGGCGCTGGAACTCGCCGGTGGCCAGCAGCTCGATGACCGCGGAACCGACCGCCGCCGCCAGCGGGTTGCCGCCGAAGGTGGAGCCGTGCTGGCCGGGGCCGAGGACACCGAGCACCTCGCGGCGGGCGACGACCGCGGAGACGGGGACGATGCCGCCGCCGAGCGCCTTGCCCAGCAGCAGCACGTCCGGGACCACCGACTCGTGGTCGACGGCCAGCGTGCGACCGGTCCGCCCGAGGCCGGACTGGATCTCGTCCGCGATGAACAGGCACCCGGCACGCCGCGTCACCTCGCGTACGCCGCTGAGGTAGCCGTCGTCGGGGATGACCACCCCGGCCTCGCCCTGGATGGGCTCGATCAGGACCGCGGCCGTGGTCTCGTCCACGGCCGCCTCCAGCGCGGCGAGGTCGTTGTAGGGCACCACGCGAAAGCCCGGCGCGAAGGGGCCGAAGCCGGCACGCGCGGTCTCGTCGTTGGAGAAGCCGACGATGGTGGTGGTCCGGCCGTGGAAGTTGTCCGCGGCCACCACGATCGTGGCCCGGTCGGCGGGCACGCCCTTGACGTCGTACGCCCACTTGCGGGCGACCTTGATGCCGCTCTCCACCGCTTCGGCGCCGGTGTTCATCGGCAGCACCATGTCCAGGCCGGTGAGTTCGGCGAGGTCCTCGGCGAAGCCGGCGAGGCGGTCGTGGTGGAAGGCGCGCGAGGTGAGCGTGAGCTGATCGAGCTGGCGGTGCGCGGCCTCGATCAGCGCGGGGTGGCGGTGGCCGAAGTTGAGGGCGGAGTAGCCGGCCAGCATGTCGAGGTAGCGGCGTCCCTCGACATCCTCGACCCAGACGCCTTCCGCGCGGGCGACGACCACCGGCAGCGGGTGGTAGTTGTGCGCGAGGACGGGTGCCTCCGCGCGGATCACCTCCGCCGACGAGCGGGGCGTGCCGGAGGCACCGGGCCCGCCGGTGGCGGCGGAGGTGACGGTCTCGGTGGGAGCGGTCATCAGCGGATCTCCTGGGTGCAGCACTTGATGCCGCCGCCGGCCTTGTGGAACTCCGACAGGTCGACGGGGACGGGGACGTAGCCGCGGTCGGTGAGCTGGTCGATGAGGCCGACCGCGGCCGGGGCGATGAAGACATGGCGGCCGTCGGAGACGGAGTTGAGGCCGAAGGCCATCGCGTCCTCGCGGGTGGCGATCACCGCGTCCGGGAACAGCCGGCGCAGCACCTCGCGGCTGCCGGAGGAGAAGGCCCCCGGGTAGTAGGCGATGTTCGCCGCGGGACGCGGACCGCCGGCCTCGTCGCGGGGCCCGCCCGCGCCCGGGTCGTCGAGGACGAACAGCGCGGTGTCCAGGTGGTAGAAGTACGGGTCCACCAGCTGGAGGCCGATCGTCGGTACGCCGAAGAACTCCTGCACCTCGGCATGGGCCGCCCGGGTGGTGCGAAAGCCCGTCCCGGCGAGGAGGAAGGGACCGGCCGGCGCGAGGTCGCCCTCGCCCTCGCACAGCTCCTCGGGACGGTAGACGTCGTACCCCGCCGCCTTGAACCACGTCTCGTACTCCGTGGACTCCGGACGACGCTCGGGGGCGTGGAACCGCGAGCCGAAGACCCGGCCGGCCAGGACCAGGGCCGAGTTCGCGGCGAAGACCATGTCGGGCAGGCCGGCGACCGGTGGCACCGTCTCCACCGTGTGGCCGTGCTCGCGGTAGGCGCGGACCAGGGCCTCCCACTGGCGCCCCGCGAGTGCGGTGTCGACCTGCGCGTCCGGCCGCATCCACGGGTTGATGGCGTAGTGCACGGCGAAGTGCCGGGGCTCGCAGAGCAGATAGCGCCCCGGGCGTGCCACGCGGGGCGTCGTCGAAAGGCTCGTCGGCAAGGAAGGATCCCTTCGGTTCCGGCGGTGGGGCGGTGCGCGCGGAGGGTGCCGGGTTCGGCCGGATACCGGGGCGGGCGCACCGGCACCGGTCGAGCGCACCGGGGTCGGCGGTGGTGACCGGTGGTGACCGGAGGTATCCGGCACGTGGTCCACGGTAAAGATCGACGAAGCCGCCGGACAAGCGACAAACGCTGCGCGCAGGCGCAGGAATCCTGCGCAGTTCGGCCCCTCAGAGCAGGTTTGCTGCGCCACTCGAAGCGGAGGGCTGGCCCGCACCCGCCTCCGGGCTCTCCGGCAGCAGGTGGGACAGGACCATGTAGCTGATGGTCTTGCGGATGAACGGCTCGGCCCTGATGCGCTCCAGCACCTCTTCGAAGTGCTCCACATCGGTGGCCCGGACGTGCAGCAGCGCGTCGGCGCCGCCGGTCACGGTCATCGCGGCCGCGATCTCCGGATGGTTGCGCACGACCTCGGCGAGGCGGCGGGGTGGGGCGGCGCTGTCGCAGTACACCTCGACGTACGCCTCGGTGAGCCAGCCGAGCGCGGCGGGCCGGACGGTGGCGGTGAACCCCGTGATGACGTTGTTCTCGCGCATCCGGTCGACCCGGCGTTTGACGGCGGTGGCCGACAGGCCGATGGCCGCGCCGATCTCCGCGAAGCTCGTCCGGCCGTTCTCGATCAGTGCCGCAACGATCTTGCGGTCCAGCGCGTCGAACGGCGCGGTCTTGTTGGTCATCCGGCGACCCTCCTGTTCCCGCTCCGCGAGCGTGGGCTCTTCGCGCCGAGCGCCATCGGTCCGGAGTCGCCCCACGGTAGCGATATCCGGCACGGCGCCCGCGGGCCGCAACGCGCGGGCGGGGGACGGGCGCGGTGGCTCCCCGGCTCCCGTGCCGAGGGCCGCCGCGGCCGCCGGGCGGGCGCGGGGTGGGCGGCGGCTGGGCGGCGCAACCACCCCTGCCCGCCGCGAACCGCCAGGTCAGCAATCGATGCAGGTCACATGGGGTGGCGTAACCTCGCGGCAACATGGCTCGCCTAGCGTCTGCGGTCGACGGGCCGTTGGGGCCGTCGGCTCCGCGAGCCGTAGGAGCGAGGAGGGGCCATGGAGGATCCGATGCCGGGCGGCGCGCCCGGGGACGGGCTGACGCGGGCCGACCGGGCCCGGCGGGTGGCCCATGTCCTGCGCGGCCAGGTGCTGCGGGGTGCCTTCCCCTCGGGCGTGCTGCCCGACGAGCGGGACCTGGTGGCCGAGTTCGACACCTCCCGCAACACCGTCCGGGAGGCGCTGGGGCTCCTGCGTGACGAGGGGTTGGTGGTGCGCCGCCGGGGCGTGGGAACGGTCGTCGTCGGGCGGACCTACCAGCACCCGCTGGGGGAGCTGTCCGGCCTGGCCGAGGTGCTCCAACGGCACGGGACGGTCGTCAACGAGGTGCGCGCGGCCCGCACCGTCCGGCCGCCGCGCTCGGTCGCCCGCCGCCTGGAGCTGCCCGAGGGGAGCCCGGCGGTGTATCTGGAACGGCTGCGGAAGGTGGACGGCGCGCCGCTGTCCCTGGACTGCACCTACCTCATCCCCGAGGTGGGGGAGACGCTGCTGGCTCTCGCCCCGGACACGCTGGAGAACCACGACGTCTTCGACCTGATCGAGACGGCCGCCGGAGCGCCGCTCGGCAGGGCCGAGGTGTCGGTGCGGGCGGTGGTCGCCGACCCGGCGACCTGCGAGGTGCTCGCGATGCCGGAGGGCGGCGCGTTGCTCGCCGTCGACCGGCTCACCCGGCTCGCCGACGGCCGCCCCGCCGACCTGGAGTTCATCCATCTGCGGGGCGACCGGCTGACCCTGCACGCCACGCTCGACCGGGCCGGGAGCACCGACAGCCCGCTCCTGTGATGCCGTTACCCGGCCGCACGGCCCGCCGCCTCCGCCCCGCGGGGCCGGCCGGTGCCGCGGCGACCCCTGCCCTGGAGGTCTCGTTGGGGTTCACCGAGCCCGCATCCACGACCCGCGCCGAGCACGGAACGGCCACCGGGCCCGCGTCCCCCACCGGCGACGACGGCGACGGGGGCATGGGTACGGCCGGGCGCTCCGGGGTCCCGCGGCGCCCGGCGCGCACCTTCGCCCTGTGCCTGTGCGTCACCTTGGTCGTCGGCATGGTCTCCGCGGTCAACCTGGCCATCCCGGACCTCTCGGGCGGCAGCCTGCACGCCTCCGCGGAGGCCGTGGTGTGGGTCGTGGACGGCTACGTCGTCGTCTTCGCCTGCCTCCTGGTGCCCGCCGGAGCGCTCGCCGACCGCCGCGGGCGCAAGGGCACGCTGATGTGCGGCATGGGCGTCTTCGCGCTCGGCAGCGTGGTCTGCGCCCTCGCGCCGCATGTCGCGGTCCTGATCGCGGGGCGCATGATCGGCGGGGTCGGCGCGGCCGCCGTGCTGCCCACCACGCTCGCGCTGATGGTGGACGGCCTTGCGGACCGGCCACGACGAAGGGCCATCGCCATCTGGGCGTCCATGACGGGGCTCGCCGCCGTCCTGGGAAACGTGGGCGGCGGGGCGGCCATCGCGTACGGCACCTGGCGCACCCTGTTCCTCGCCCTGATCCCGCTCGCGCTCGTCGCCCTGCTGCTGGTCGCCGTTGCCGCCCCGGCTGCCGCGCGGCACCCGCGCCCGGCGGCGCCGCTCGGCAGCATCCTGTTGACCGGCGGCTTCCTGGCCCTGCTCTACGGCATCGTCTCCGGCCCGCAGGCGGGCTGGGCGAGCCCGGCCGTCCTGGGCGCCCTGGCCGTCGCGGTGCTGCTGCTGACCGCCTGGACGCGGCACGAACTGCGCGCCGCGCACCCGCTGCTGGACCCCAGGCTGCTGGCCCGCCCCGCCGTCCGGGCGGGCGCGGTGGGCATGGCCGTCCTGTTCACCGGCATGTTCGGGCTCTTCTACCTCAACGGCCAGTACCTGCAGTACGCCAAGGGCTTCGGGCCGTTCGGCGCGGGCCTGCGGCTGCTGCCGATGGCCGCGGCGCTCCTGGCCGGGCCGCGCTGCGGCCTGCTGCTGGAGCGGGTGTGCGGACGTCGCGGCACGGTCGTCGTGGGGATGCTCGTGCTGGCCTGCGGACTGTGCACGGTCTCCGCCGCCGACGCCCGCACCCCGTACGCGCTGTACGCCCTCGGCGCCGGCCTCACCGCGCTCGGCTGTGGCACGGCCACCCCGCTGCTGTCGCACGCCATGATGACCGCCCTGCCGGCCGACCACGCGGGCACCGGATCCGGACTGCAGAGCCTGGCAAGGGAGTTGGGCAGCGCCGTGGGTATCGCCGTCACCGGGACGCTCACCACGGCTGTCTTCACGGCCCGG
This sequence comes from Streptomyces sp. Pv4-95, assembly GCF_045782725.1. Lineage (NCBI taxonomy): Bacteria > Bacillati > Actinomycetota > Actinomycetes > Kitasatosporales > Streptomycetaceae > Streptomyces > Streptomyces sp. Pv4-95. Next base: position 3,942,565 of record NZ_CP127172.1, on the reverse strand, counting down.
CTGCCGGCGGCGCTCCGGGGCCCCGGGCACCCGACGACGGTCGCGGCGGCGCAGGCCCGCACGTCCGACCCGCGACTGCGGGCCGCGGTCGTCGACGCCTTCACCGCCGGCCTGCACACCGCGACCCTCGCCCTCGCCGCCGCCGTCGTGCTCACGGCGCTCCTCCTCGCCCGGTGGCTGCCACGCGAGTAGCTCCGTGTCAGTCCCGGGTCAGTGCCCCGTGGCGGCCTCCCGGCCGGGCAGGGCGCCGGGGGGCGCGTCACGGTCGCTACACGGGCTCGACGCGTTGCAGCTTCGCCCGGCGCACGACCTCGGGGGCGGTCTCCGCCACCCGCCGCACCAGCGCGGGTCCGTCCCAGTCCGGCGGCCAGCCCTGCCACAGGCGCAGCCGGCCGTTGACGACGACCGCGGTGATCTGGTCCCGGTTCGCCAGGCGGACGAGTTCCCAGCGCAGGTCCCAGGAGGGGGTGAGTTCGGGGACGGCGATGTCCACGACGAGGAAGTCGGCCGCCTTGCCCACGGCGATCTTCCCGGTCACCCGGCCCAGGCCGAGGGCGTCCGCGCTGCCCGCCGTCGCGTGCTCCAGCCACAGCTTCCCGGCCCCGCAGGAGGAGTCGCCCGCGCTCATGCCGTACGCCAGCCGCTGGGCCGTCTCGGCGGCGTCGATCATCCGGAAGCCGTCGCCCCGGGTGCCGTCGGTGCCGGTGCCGAAGCGCACGCCCATGGCGGCCAGCATGGTGGCGTGCGCAACGCCGTTGCCCTTCCAGGCGCTGGCCACCGGGTTGTAGCTGATCGCCGCGCCGGACTCGGCCAGCAGGCGCATCTCGTCGGGAGTGAGCAGGGTGGCGTGCGCGCCCAGGGTGTGCGGGCCGAGGGCGCCGATGTGGTGCAGATACTCGACGGGGCGGCGCCCGACGCTCTTCAAGGAGCGTTCCACGGAGGCGAGATGCTCGTTGACGTGGACCTGGAAGACCGCTCCGGCCTCGCCGCACAGCTTCGCCGTCTTCTTGATCACCTCGGCGGTCGCGTTCTCGGGCACGGCGATGGCCAGGGACGGGTGGATCAGCGGATGCCCGTCCCAGCGCCCGAGGTGCGCGGGTCCGCCCTTCCCATCAGCGACGATCTTGGACAGGACGCACCGGATGCCGGCTTCCTCGGTACCCTTGGCCACCGCGCCGACGTCCACCGGCGCGCGGGTCCCGGCGTCGGCGACGGTGGTGAAGCCGCCGCGCAGTGCCTCCAACGCGGCCAGTTTCGCCGAGAGGTAGGCGCTCTCCTCGTCCAGTGCATGCTCCAGCGGCTCCCAGACCGTCTTGAAGATCTCCGAAGGCTGCCCGAACGACTGGGCCTTGCCGAAGCTCTGGGTCAGATGGTGGTGGGCGTCGACGAAGCCCGGCATGAGCAGATGGCCGTCGAGGCGCACCGGGCGGAGCGCGGAGTGCCGGGCGAGGAGTTTGCGGGCCGGGCCGATCTCCCGGAACTTCGCGTCCTCCACGAGTACCGCGTGGTCCCGGACCGGCCCGTCCGGCAGCATCAGGATCTCCGGCACCAGCAGCTGCTTCTGTCCGCCGAACTGTTCCGGCCGCGGGGCGTGCGCCGTTTTGCCGCCGCCCGGCCCGGCCGCCGCCGGCGTACCGCCGGGGGTGGCCGCGGTGGCCGCGGCCCCGCCCGTACCGCTGGTCACCGAGGCGCCGAGCAGCCCGCCGGCGCCGGTCAGCCCCACCCCGACGAGGAATCCACGCCGCCCGACGCCGCCGCGGCGCTCACCCGACGGCTCGTCCCCGGCCGCCTCCGCGGCCCCGTCCCGTTCGTGCGCCGATGCGCGATCCGGTTCCTGTGCCGATTCCTGACCCGAAGGACCGGAATCCTGCCCGGGTTCCTGCGCCGTCTCCGGCCCCGCCGCCCGCCCCGAGCCCGTCGTCGGTTCCTGGTCCGGGCCCTCGCCCGGCGCCTCGGCCGGGTCCCGCCGCTCGTGCGGCATCCCTTGCTCGTGCCGTTCGTTCGCCAACCCGCTCGCCTGCTTCCGTACTTGTGTCCAGCCCACTGAGCACGTTCGTCTGCGGCGCCGTGGCGCGAGCAGCAGCGGGGTGCGCTGCGCACGCGGTGACGCCAGAAGCACCCGTGTACGAGGTCAGCCGCGCCGGGTGGCCCGACACTAGAACCACGGCCAGAAACGGAACAAGGCTTCCGACATACGGGATTCACCTGGTGGACGCGGGGGTGGCGCAGCTCCTTCCGGTGGGCGGAAGTGCCCTGGTCGCGGACCGGCCGGGGGTCGCCCGAGGTGGCGTAACCTCGCGGAAACATGGCGCCGCGTGCCTGGTGAGGGCCATATCGCGCCACCGGGACCCGCACGTCGGACGGGCACGGCCCACTCCGGCCGCACCCCCGCGGAAGCACACACACCGCCCTCTCCGCCGCTTGTCGCCGAACAAGGTGCAGACCGCAGCTTCCGGGTGATCGGCGCATAGGATCGCGAAGGGTCATGGATCCGCCGGACGGGCGGTGGACGTGCGGCGATACGAGGACGGACCGATGAGACTCTGCTTCCTGGTGGAGGAGCAGTACCGCTACGACGGCATGCCGCTGGACGTGATCCGCCAACTCACCGCCTGGGGACACCGGGTGGACGTCCTGCGGCCCGGTCGCTCGCTGCTGCGGATGTCGGAGGCGGTACGGGCCGGCAGCCATGACGCGTGGGTCCTCAAGACGGTCTCCGGCGGGCCGGGGCTGACGCTGTTAGAGGCTGCCGCTTCCGTCGGTCTGACCACGGTGAACGACGCACGGGCCATCCGCGGCGTACGCGACAAGGCGCTGGCCGCGGTGATCGCCCGCAGCCGGGGGCTGCCCGTCCCGGTCACCTACGCCGCGGCCCGTCCCGAGGAGTTCGCGGCGATACCCGAGGCGGACTTCCCCCTCGTGGTGAAGCCCGCCGACGGCAGCGCCGGGCGCGACGTCCGCCTCGTCGCGACCCCGGACCGGCTGAGCGACCCGGACGCCGGACCGGCCGGCGACGGCCTGCTCATCGCCCAGCCCTACGTCCCCAACTCCGGCACGGATCTCAAGGTGTACTGCGTCGACGGCGAGCTCTACGCCACCGAGCGCCGCTCCCCGCTGCATCCCGGCCGCGCGGTCCGCGAACGCCGGGTCCCCCTCACCCCCGAAGTCGCCCGGATCGCCGCCGAGATCGGCACGGTCTTCGGCCTCGACCTCTACGGCGCCGACATCCTGCTCGGCCCGGACGGCCCCGTCGTCGTCGACATCAACGACTTCCCCAGCTTCCGCCAGGTCCCCGACGCTGTCGCCCGGGTGTCCGCCGCCGTGCTGCGGCTCGCCCGCACCGGCACCGGGCGCCACATCCCCGCTCCCGCAGCCCCGTTCGCGATGCCCGGCCCGGCGCCGGCGGCGGTGGGCGGCGCCCGGTGAGGATCTGCCTGATCACGGCGGCCCCCGACCACCCCCTGCTGGCCGCCACCACCGCGCTGCTGACGCCCCGCCACCACGTCGAGTGGCTGGACCCGGAGACGTACGACGCTGCTCCCGGCGGGCGGCCCGGCAGCGGCGAACCGGCGGACGTCTACCTGCTGAAGTCCCGTACGCCGCGGGCGCTGGCCCTCGCCGCCGACCTGGAGCGGCGCGGCGCCCCGGTGCTCAACTCCGCGGCGGCGACCGCCCTGTGCCAGGACCGGGTCGCCATGGCCGAGCTGGCCCGCCGGGCCGGGCTGCCGTTCGCCGCCACCTCCGCCTCGGCCACGCTCACCGAGCTGGCCGAGGCCGGCGCACCGGCGGGCCCGCTGGTCGTCAAGAGCCGGCACAGCAGGCGCCACGATCTCGTGGCCCGGGTCGAGGGCGCCGCGGAGCTGCGGAAGCTGGCCGACGCCTGGCCGCAAGAGCCGGTGGTGGTACAGGAGTTCACCGCGAACAGCGGCTGGGACCACAAGCTGTGGGCGATCGACGGCCGGCTCTTCGCCGGGCTGCGCCGCTCGGAGCTCGCGCCGGACGGACGCGGGCCGACACTGCCGCTGCCGGTCGGTGACCTCCCCGCCGAATGGACCGCGGCGGTGCTCCGCGTCGGCGAGACGTTCGGGCTGGACGTCTACGGCGTGGACCTGCTGGATTCCGGCGGTGGCGCACCACTGATCGTGGACATCAACGCCTTCCCCGGCATCCGCGGCCAGGCCGGGGCGCCGGAGGCACTGGCGGACCTCGCCCTGCGCGCCGCCGAGGGAAGTGCCGTACGGCGCACGGCACTTCAAGGGCGGGACCGGACAGCCGCAGCTCGCCCGGATTCCGGGCCGCTCATATCAACATCCCGGCCCGGTAGCAAGCCCTCGTAAGGAGTGGGCTACCGCGAAGTGGCCACGGGTAGTGCTCCTGCGACCAGGGGGCGTTCCGCGATGCGCCGCGCCTCCGTACGTACCGGGAGAGGCCAGGAACGGTGACACAGCCATTCGAATTGCCGACCTTCTACACCCCGCATCCGGCGCGTTTGAACCCGCATCTGGAAGCGGCGCGTAAGCATTCGAAGGAGTGGGCCCGCGGCATGGGAATGCTGGAGGGCTCGAACATCTGGGACGAGAGCGACCTCGACGCCCACGACTACGCGCTGCTCTGCTCCTACACCCACCCCGATGCCCCTGAGCCGGCGCTCTCCTTGGTGACCGACTGGTACGTGTGGGTCTTCTTCTTCGACGACCACTTCCTGGAGAAGTTCAAGCGGACGCTGGACCGCAAGGGTGGCAAGGAATACCTCGACCGGCTGCCGTCCTTCATGCCGATGGACCTGTCCACCCCCGTGCCGGAGCCGACCAACCCGGTCGAGGCCGGGCTGGCCGATCTGTGGGCGCGCACCGTGCCGTCCATGTCCCTGGAATGGCGGGCCCGCTTCGCCGAGAGCACCGAGCACCTGCTCAACGAGTCGCTGTGGGAACTGTCCAACATCAACATCCACCGCGTGCCCAACCCCGTCGAGTACATCGAGATGCGCCGCAAGGTCGGCGGCGCGCCCTGGTCGGCCGGCCTGGTGGAGTACGCGACCGGCGCCGAGGTCCCCGCGGCCGTCGCCGACTCCCGCCCCCTGCGGGTCCTGAAGGACACGTTCTCCGACGGGGTGCACCTGCGCAACGACCTCTTCTCCTACCAGCGGGAGACCGAGGACGAGGGCGAGTTGAGCAACGGTGTCCTGGTGCTGGAGACGTTCCTTGGCTGCACCACCCAGGAGGCCGCGGACGCCGTCAACGACCTCATCACCTCACGGCTCCAGCAGTTCGAGAACACCGTCGTCACCGAACTCCCCTCCCTCTTCGTGGAGAAGGGCCTCGCCCCGCACGCCTGCGCCGATGTCCTCGCCTACGCCAAGGGACTCCAGGACTGGCAGTCCGGCGGCCACGAGTGGCACATGCGCTCCAGCCGCTACATGAACGGTGGCGGCTCGGCCGCCGACGGGCCTTCGGCGCCGTCGGCCGTGCCCTGGTCCCCCTTCTCGGTCGGCGGCATCGGCACGTCGGCCGCTGACCTGAAGACCGCGCTGCGCACGGCCGGTGACCAGCGCCTCCGCGGCCACACCCACGTGCCGTACCAGAAGGTCGGCCCGTCCGTGCTGCCGGACTTCGACATGCCGTTCACCGCCGCGCACAGCCCGCATCTGAACGCGGCCCGGCGCAACATCGTCGGCTGGTCGCACCGCATGGGCCTGCTCGTCGGCCAGCCCGGGGTGCCCTTCTCCGACGTCTGGGACGAGGATGCCCTGGTGAGGTACGACCTCCCCCTGTGCGCGGCCGGCCTGCACCCGGACGCCACCCTGGAGGAGCTGGACCTCAGCTCGCAGTGGCTGACCTGGGGCACCTACGGCGATGATTTCTACCCGGCGGTCTTCGGCCGGGCCCGTGATCTGGCCTCGGCCAAGGTGTGCACCGAGCGGCTCTCGCTGTTCATGCCCCTGGACTCCTCGACGCCCGTGCCGGAGCCGGTCAGCGCCCTGGAACGGGCGTTGGCGGACCTGTGGGCGCGCACCGCGGGGCCGATGTCCCCCGACGCGCGGTGCACCTTCCGGGCCGCGATCGACAAGATGACGGCCAGCTGGGTCTGGGAGCTGGAGGACCAGGCGCAGAACCGTATCCCCGACCCGGTCGACTACATCGAGATGCGCCGCGCGACCTTCGGCTCCGACCTCACGATGAGCCTCAGCCGTCTGGGGCACGGCCGCCAGGTGCCGCCGGAGATCTACCGCACCGGCCCGATGCGGGCCCTGGAGAACTCCGCCTCCGACTACGCCGCCCTGCTCAACGACGTCTTCTCGTACCAGAAGGAGATCGAGTACGAGGGCGAGGTCCACAACGGCATCCTCGTCGTGCAGAACTTCTTCGACTGCGACTACCCGACGGCGCTGGCCATCGTCCACGACCTGATGAAGTCCCGGATGCGCGAGTTCCAGCATGTCGCCGCCAACGAACTGCCCATCGTCTACGACGACTTCGACCTCTCGCCGGAGGCTCGCGAGATCCTCGACGGGTATGTGAAGGAACTGGAGAACTGGCTGTCCGGCATCCTCGTCTGGCACCGGGACTGCCGCCGCTACGGCGAGGCCGACCTGCGCCACACTCCGGGCACCCCGACGAGGATCACGGCACTGACCGGGCTCGGCACCTCCGCCGCGCGCGTGCTCCAGTCGGCCCTGAGCGCCGGGTAGTGGCCGCGCCCCGGCCCGCCGGAGCCGCCGGCGGCGGGCCGGGCCGGATCACCGGTGCTCGGGATTGGGCTGGTCTGAGCGGCAGCCCGCGTCCCACTGGGATCGCTGGTTGCCGTGTGCGGGGATGCCGCCGGCCTGCTTGAGCATGGCCGCCACGTGCAGCAGGTTCCAGGTCATGAAGGCCGCGTTGCGGTTGGTGAAGTCGTTCTCGGGGCCGCCGGAGCCCGGGTCCAGATAGGACGGGCCGGGGCCGGCCTCTCCGATCCACCCGGCGTCGGCCTGCGGAGGGATGGTGTAGCCGAGGTGCTGGAGGCTGTAGAGGATGTTCATGGCGCAGTGCTTGACGCCGTCCTCGTTGCCGGTGACGAGACAGCCGCCCACCCTGCCGTAATAGGCGTACTGCCCACGGTCGTTGAGCAGGCTGGAGCAGGCGTAGAGCCGCTCGATGAACCGCTTGGTCACGGAGCTGTTGTCGCCGAGCCAGATGGGGCCGCACAGCACGAGGATGTCCGCGGCCATGACCTGCCGGTGCAGCTGCGGCCAGGCGTCGGACTCCCATCCGTGCTCGGTCATGTCGGGCCAGACGCCGGTGGCGATGTCATGGTCGACGGCGCGCAGCACGCTGGTCGTGACGCCGTTCGCCGCCATCAGGGCGGCGCTCTTGTCGATCAGCCCCTCGGTGTTGCTGACCTCGGGAGAGCGCTTGAGCGTGCAGTTGACGAACAGGGCGCTCAGGTTGTCGTAGCGGTACGGAGCGGGGGGAACCGCGGCCATCGGGTGGCCTCCTCGGGCGAGCGGGGGAGTGTGCGCTCAGCCTGCTCCGGGAGGGCCCGGCGATCCACCTGACAGGCCGTATACGGGACTGAAGACACAAAGGGCAGGTATCGGGCGAAGGGGGTGGGCGGGAGCGGGGCGGCCCGCCCTCGTACAGGGGTGCCGCGCCGGCGGCGGGCCCGGGTAGGGTCACGCGATCGAGGGGGGTACACCACCCGGGGAGTTGCTGTGATCTGGATAGGTATCGCCGGTTTGGCCCTGGCGGCGGTGTGCGCGTACCTCGCGCGCGCCGCACACGCGCGCGCCCGCTCGATGGAGAGCGCCGAGACGCTGCCGGTGCGGGACCTGAGGTCACTGCACGAGGCGGCGGCCCAGGCCGCGGGCCCGGGCAACTTCCGCTACCGCTGCGAGGTCGCAGGACACGCGCGCCCGCACCGGGACGGTGCGCTGCGGTCCGAGCTGGAGGAGCTGGAGTGCGTCTGGCACCGGCACAAGATCTCCCGTAAGTACGAGGAGATCTACCGGGACGGCAACGGCAACCGGAAGCGCAGAACGCGCACCGACGTGCTCTCCGAGCACTCCAGCTCCACCGCGTTCTTCGTCGCGGACGCCACCGGCAAGGTAGCGGTGCACCCCGCCGGCCACGAGGTCGTCGGCGCGGAGAAGGTCCTCGACCGCTTCGACCCGGTCGCGGCGGGCGCCAACCGCCTCGAACTGGGCCCGCTCAGCCTGAACCTCGGCGGCGGCGACGGCACCCTGGGCTATCTGCGGGAGGAGTGGCTCGTCCGCCCCGGCAGCCGCTTCTACGTCCATGGCGAGGCCACCGACGCCGCAGGCCATCTGGCGATCGTGCCACCGGACGAGGGCGGCGCCTTCGTCCTGTCGGTCAAGTCCGAGAGGGAACTGCTGCGCGGCGAGAAGCACAAGGTGCTGGCCTACGGGCTGGGGACCGGGCTCGCGGCGGTGGTGGGCGCCGCGCTGATCGTGATCGGAGCCGTCCGGTGAGGCCCGGAGGCCAGGGGTTCCCCGGGCGCATCGACCGCGAAAAATCGCTCCTCCGCATCCCCCGTGGTATGCCTGAAAACACCTGAAAACATCGGTTCCGTCTACGCCCGGCCCGGAGGCGGGCCCGGCCCGTGGCGCCGTCGCCCGGCGCACGAGGATTGGCGGTCGACGTCATGCCCGAGCTGCCCGATGTCGAGGAGTTCCGCAGGATCCTGGAGTCCTGTGCGCAGGACCGGCGGATCGAGCGGGTCGAGGTGCGCGACGCGGGGGTGCTGCACGACGTGAGCGTGGGCCGTCTGCGCCGTGACCTGGAAGGCCGGACGTTCACCCGGCCCGAGCGGCACGGCAAGTGGCTGCTCGCCCGGACCGACGGCCCCACCGTGCTGCTGCACTTCGGTATGACCGGGGAGCTGCTGTGCTGCGCCCCCGAGGACCCGCCGCACGCCCACGACCGGGTCGTCCTCACCGTGGCGGGCGACCGGCAGCTCCGCTACCGCGACCTGCGCAAACTCAAGGGCCTGTGGCTGGCCGACGATGCCGGTGTCGCCCGCGTACTGGCCGATCAGGGGCCCGACGCGGCCACGGTGGACCGCGCCGCCTTCGACGAGGCGCTCGCCGGGCGGCGCGGCAGCCTCAAGTCCGTCCTGATGGACCAGTCGACGGTGGCCGGACTCGGCAATCTGCTCGTCGACGAGATCCTGTGGCGCGCCCGGCTGCACCCCGCACGGCCCGCCCGCGACCTCGCCGACGACGAGTACGGCCGGCTCCACACCGAAATGCAGGGCACGCTGGAGGAGGCGGTGAGCGCGGGCCGGGTGCCGTCCCTCGCGTCCTGGCTCACCGGCCACCGCGACGATACGGACGCGACCTGTCCGCGCTGCGGCGAACCCCTGGAGCACAGCCGGATCGCGGGACGCGGCACCGTGTGGTGCCCGCGATGCCAGCCGGAGGCGCCGTAACGGCTCACGGCGGCATGCGCGTTGTGGAAGGCGGGCGCCCGGTCAGCGGCGGGCGGGCCTGGCGGTGAGGTCCGTCGACGTCAGCGCGAAGAGGTCGCCGCCGCCCGGGGTGCTCACGACGCCGCTCCCGACGAGGTCCTTCGGGTGGGCGGCCAGGGGGTCTCCGGCGTACCACGCACCGTCCGCCATCTCCTCGGTCCAGCGCCGCCGGTGCGCCGGGTTCCGCGCCGACAGCAGCCCCGTCCACCGCTCACCGGCGCCACCGAACAGGCGGCCGGGTGCCGCTCCTTCCGCCGGCCCGGTCTTCCGCGGGGCGGTTTTGCGGAGCGACCCGGCCCCGGCCGGCTCGCCCTCCGCGTCGTCGAGCCGAAGCTGAACGGCCACGCCGTCGACGTCCTTGAAATGGGGGTTGCGGCGCGCGGCCGGGACCGGCTGCCACTCGTACGTTTCCAGGTCGCGCCGCATCCGTCCCAGGCAGCGCAGCGAGCCGACGCGGAGATACAGGAAGCAGAGGTAGACCAGGAACGTGATGCCTCCGTAGGGGCCGGTCACCTTGTCCGGGCGGCCGAGGCGGTCGGCCGCGCCCAGGACGCTCAGCGCGACGAACGAACCCAGCCACAGCACGGTCCAGAGCGTCAGACTCCCCCGCACCCGCCGCCGCAACCGCTTCCAGGCGGCCCGGGTCTCGGGGTGGTCGAAGGCGGTCCTGCCCGCGGACTGCCGACGGGTCTCCTCCCGGGCCGACTTGAGCCCGGCCTCGGCCCGCACCGCCTCGACACGTGAGGCGTCGTAGGAACGCCCGCCCACGGAGACCTGCGGTTCCCGCCCGTTCACGGATCCTCCCGGCATGCGGCCCCCACGGACCTCGAATGACGTCAGCCTGCCGCGCACTCCACGAAGGCACTGCCCGAAGGGGCGCCCGGCGCCCTGGCTTCACGAACATATTAGGGGCCCTGCCGACGGTGCCGAAGAGAAAGCCCATCGCCTTTTCCCCGGCGCCTGTTGCTTCCGCGGTGACCCGGCCACATGCATTTCTCGATACCCAATTCGCGATTCATATGGATGGGTTGGACAGCTTCGATGACCAACAGCTCCGGTGGTGCGGAAGGGCAGTGCCGTATCGCCGGACCGCCGCTCTCCTTCGTGAGGACGCCGGTGACCGGAAACGGCCCGCTGGGCGATACGACGCGTCTCGCCCGATGTGGCGGGCGGCCCTCTCCGGGGCCCGGCCCGGGGCCGCGCGGGCGACCCCGCCGCAGGCGGTTGCCGTGGCCGATAACATCAGTACTGTTGGCGTGGTCCTACGCGCGGCGGTTCTGCCTTGCGCGTCCCTCGGATGCTCGTCGTGACGTGGTCGGGCGGGGGTCATGACGTCATCCGGAAGTGCCTGTACGAAGGCCATCCCCATATGAGCCCAGGCCACCCGACCCCAGCAGAGGCGTCGATCATGGATTCGGATTCCGTTGCCGCGGCACCGCCACCCGCCAGGGGCATCAGCCTGCGCCAGCTGCTGATGGCGCTGGGGGAGCCGCTGGTGGAGCTGCAGGCAGCCCCCGCCGGGCTGGATGTGGAGATCCGCAGCGTCGCCCTGCTCGACCCCGAGGATCCGCCGCTGGCCCGCCCCGGGGAGCTTATTCTGGCCATCGGGGCCCGGGGCCGTGCCGCGTTCCCCGCGCTGCGGGCGGGCGGCCGGGACGGAGCCGCCGCCGTCGCCGTCAAGCTCGATGCGCCCGCCCAGGCGGCCGCCCTCAGCGAGACCGCCGCGGAGGCCGGTATCGCCCTGCTCACGGTGCGCAGCGAGGCGCGCTGGGAGCATGTGGACGCCCTGGCGCGCGCGGCGCTGGAGGACGTTCCGCAGGGCCCGCCCGGCGAGACGCCCGAGGAGGGGGACCTCTTCGCCCTCGCCCAGACCACCGCCGTCCTCACCGGCGGCATCGTCAGCATCGAGGACACCGCGAACCGCGTGCTGGCCTACTCCCGTTCCAGCGACTCCGAAGAGGTCGACGACCTGCGGCGGCTGTCCATCCTGGGCTGGCAGGGCCCGGAGGCGTATCTGACGCGGCTGCGCAAGTGGGGTGTCTTCCAGCGGCTGCGGGCCTCCGACGAGGTGATCCGTATCGACAGCCACCCCGAGATGGGGATCCGCCGCCGGCTCGCGGTGGCCATCCGCTCCGGGGAGCGCCAGCTGGGCACCATCTGGGTGCAGGAGGGCTCGACGCCGCTCACCGAGCGCTCGGAGCAGGCGCTGCTCGGCGCGGCCCGGGTCGCCGCCCAGCACCTGGTGCGCCGCCGGCGCGAGCTCTCGGCCGATCTGACGCTCACCCGCACCCTGTCCGCCGGGCTGCTGGAGGGCAGCACCGGGCCGCAGCCACTGGCGACCCACCTGGGGCTGGACATCGGCCGTCCGGCCGCCGTGCTGGGGTTCACCTACGGCGCCGAAGAGGCGTCCGGGCCCGAGCTGACGCGGGCCGAGGTCGCGAACCTGATCTCGGTGCACACCGCCGCCCGGCACCGCAGCGCTCTGCTCGCCCAGGTCGATCACCGCATCTACGTGCTCCTGCCGCAGCTGCCGCGCAGTATCGACACCGGCACGCTGCGCGGCTGGGGCGAGGAGATCACCGACGCGGCCCGCCGGCACCTGGGCATCGCGCTGCGCGGCAGCGTGGGGTGCATCGTGCCCCGCCTCGACGAGGTGCCCGAGTCGCGCCGGGAGGCGGACCGGATCCTCGATGCGATGGTCCGCGTGGGCGTCGCCACGACGGTGGCCGCACTGCCCGACATCCAGGCCGAAGTGCTGGTCAGCGAGTTGCTGGCGTTGCTCGCCGCGCGGCCGGACATGCGTGATCCACGGCTGACCGCCGTCGTCGCGCACGACAGCAGGAACCAGGGGCAGCTGGCCGAGTCGATCCTGACGTACCTGAATTCCTTCGGGGACGTGCGGGCGGCCGCCGCCGAGCTTCACGTGCACCCCAACACGCTGCGCTATCGCATCCGCCGGGCCGAGCAGCTGACCGGCCTCGATCTGGGCCGGCCCGATCAGCGGCTGCTCGCGATGCTCCAGCTGCGTCTGCCGCCGGCCGGCTGATCCGCCCCGGCCGCCGCTGCCGACGACCGGCCCCGGCCCCGCTTCACACGGCGGTATATCGCGTATTCCTCCTAGAATGAGCCATACGCGGCATTGAGGTGACGGGCTGGCGATGATGACGTCGGAGAGCGATCTGCCGGAGGGGGCGGGGCGGGCCTGCGATATCGCGGACGCCGCAACGGCGGAACTGGACGAGGCCGGGCAGGTCGTCGCCTGGACGAGGGCCGCGGAGCGGCTGCTCGGCTATCCGGCGGACGAGATCCTGAACCACCCCGCCGCCGAACTCCTGGCCGAGCCCGACGACGCCTCGCGCGCGGCCGCCGTGGCGCACTGGTGCCGTGCGGGGGACGGCTGGGGCGGATCGGTGGCGGCGCGCCACCGTGACGGACAGCCGCTCCAACTGGCCGTCCAGGTCTCGCCGCTCCTCGACGCGACCGGCCGGGAGCGCTGGTCGCTGCTGGCCCTGGAGGAGTGGCGGCTGCCGGGCGGCGGGGTGAACCAGTTGATGCTGGAGCCGTTTCTCGCCCACGCCCCCGTCGGTATGGCCGTGCTGGACACCAGCCTCCGCTACGTCTGGGTGAACGACGTGCTGGAGCGGCTGATTCCGCTGGAGCGGCGGCTGGGACGGCAGGTGAAGGACGTGCTGCCGAGGCGGGAGGCGGAGGCGTTCGAGGAGCGGATGCAGCGGGTCCTGGCGAGCGGATCGTCGGTGATGGACTACGAGTTCCGCAGTCCCGCCTACTCCGACCCGCACCAGGAACGCGCCTACTCGGCGTCGTTCTTCGGTCTTGCGGACCCCCGCGGCCGGCGCGTCGGCATCTGGTACATGGTCATCGACGTCACCGAGCGCTGGCGCGCCCAGGAACGCCTCGCCCTGCTGAACGACGCCAGCGCCCGTATCGGCAGCACCCTGGACGTCACGGTGACCGCCCAGGAACTCGCCGATGTCGCCGTCCCGCCGTTCGCCGACTTCGTCGCCGTCGACCTGCTGGACTCCGTCCTCAGGGGCGAGGAGCCGGACCCCGGCCCCGTCGACGGCACCCCGGTGCTGCGCCGCTCCGGGCAGCAGTCGGTCCGTGAGGGCTGCCCGGAGGCGAGCCTGGCCATGGGAGAGGTGGTCAGGCGGGCCCCGGCCTCGCCCGTGGCCCGCTGCCTGCGCGACGGCAAGACCCTGGTGGAGGCGGTGCTCGATGTCGCCACCAGCGCGTGGGTCGCGGACGATCCGGCGCTGGCCGCCATCATCGACGAGTACGGCTTCCGCTCGGCGATGGTGGTGCCGGTGCGGGCGCGCGGCGTCACGCTGGGGGCCGCCACCTTCGTCCGGTCGCGGCGGCAGGGCCCGTTCGAGGAGGACGACGTACGGCTCGCCGAGGAACTCGTCACCCGTGCCGCGGTGTGCGTCGACAACGCCCGCCGCTACACCCGCGAACGCACCGCCGCCCGCGCGATGCAGCGGAATCTGCTGCCGCACGAGCTGTCCGGCGGGTCCGCCCTGGAGGTGGCGTCGTGGTACTTCCCCGCCGACGCGCCCAGCGGCGTCGGCGGCGACTGGTTCGACGTGATCCCGCTGTCCGGGGCCCGAGTGGCCCTGGTCGTCGGGGACGTGGTCGGACACGGCATCAACGCGGCGGCCACGATGGGACGGCTGCGTACGGCGGTCCGTACGCTCGCCCACCTCGATCTGGCCCCCGACGAACTGCTCGCCCGCCTGGACGACTTGGTCATCGGCCTGATGGAGACCCAGAGCGGCGAGGCGCCGTCGGCGGCGGTGGCGCAGGAGAGCGTGGCCGCCACGTTCGTGGGCGCCACCTGCCTGTACGCCGTCTACGACCCCGTCAGCAGGCGGTGCACGCTGGCCAGGGCCAGCCACCTCCCGCCCGCGATCGTCAGCCCGGACGGCGCCGTCGACTTCCCCGAGCTGCCCGCCGGCCCGCCGCTCGGCCTCGGCGCCCTGCCCTTCGAATCGGCCGAGCTGGAACTGGCCGAGGGCAGCCTGATCACCCTGTACACCGACGGCCTCATCGAGGCGTGCGACCGGGACATCGGCGTCGGGCTCTCCCGGTTGACCAACGCCCTCTCGGGGCCGGGGCCGACGCTGCGGGAGATCGGTGACGACGTCGTCTCGGCGCTGCTGACCGGCCCGCCCTCCGACGACGCCGCGCTGCTCCTGGCACGCACCCGCGCCCTGGGCGCCGACCAGGTCGCCTCCTGGGACCTGCCGACCGACCCGGCGGTCGTCGCGAGCGCGCGTACCCTCGTCGGCCGGCAGCTGGCGGTGTGGGGGATGGAACCGATGCTGTTCACCACGGAGTTGATCGTCAGTGAGCTGGTCACCAACGCCATCCGGCACGCCACCGGGCCGATCACCCTGCGCCTGATCCGCGATGACGCGCTGATCTGTGAGGTCTCCGACGCCAGCAACACCTCACCGCGCCTGCGCCACGCGAGGACCACCGACGAGGGCGGCCGTGGCCTGCTGATCGTCGCTCAGCTCACCCGGCGGTGGGGCACCCGCTACACCTCGACCGGAAAGATCATCTGGGCCGAGCAGGACCCGTCGTCGGACGAGTCGATGCCGTCGCTGGAGGGGTTGCTGTGAGCCCCGCGCACGGTCATCCGGTGCGCACGACGTCCCGGTCCGCGTCGCCTCGTCGAGGCGCGTCCGGATCCACGGCAGGCACCGGGACCCCTGAGCCGGCCCCGGACTCGGCCGCCCCCGCCACGTGCCCGCAGCCGTCCCCCGCCGGGACGGGCCAACGCACCATGCCCCGGCCGGGCAGGTCGACGTAGTCACAGTCGGAGTCGGCGATGACGCGGCGCGGGGCCGCGCCGGTCGCCTGTCCGGTCAGGTGGGCGGTGACGTAGGCGGCGCTGGTCCTGGTGATGTCGCGGGTCAGCCCGAGCGGGAGCAGCGAGCGGGTCTCCGCGATCGCCTCGTCCTCGCCGGCCCGCAGCACCACCCGTACCTCCGGTGCCACGGCGTGCGCGGCGACCGCGACCGCGATGTTGTCCAGCTCGTGGGAGCCGACCGCGACCAGCGCCCGGGCCCGCTCCAGTCCGAGCCGGGCGAGGACTTCGCGGTCCTCACCGTGGGCGAGCACGACGGGTATCCCCATCGACCGCGCCAGCCGGAGGTTGGGGGCGGCGGGCTCCCGCTCCACGCCGACGACGGGAATGCCGAGCTGCCGCAGCGTCTGGCAGAGCCGCAGCCCGACCTGGCCGAGTCCCACCACCAGGACGTGGCCGGTGCGGGGCAGGACCCGCGGCCCGAGGACGCCGACCAGCCGCGGCCCGAGCAGCCGGTCGACGATGCCCGCGGTGAGCAGCGCCGTGAAGCCGACCGTCACCAGCATCGCGATGCCGGACACCACCTCGTACCCGGGGTGGCCGGGGTGCGCCGCGGCCGGGCCGACCCCGGCGACGACCCGCGCCGCCTCCAGGAAGGCCGTACCGGGCGGCTCGTGGAAGGCGGTGACCAGCCACAGCCAGTCCAGGGCGAGCACCGCGGCGATCCCCAGCAGCCCGATGAGCAGCAGACGGGCGTCGGCGTCGTGGGGCTGCAGCTGTTCGCGCAGCCGGCCCAGCAGCGCGCGTCGGCGGGCGGTGCCGCTCGGCCGCCACGCCCGCTCCACGAACGCGTCGCCCTGGCGGCGGACGGCCACCGCGCCGTCCCCGTCCTGCCGTACGGCGAGGGTGCCGGCGTCGAGGCACAGACCGGCCAGCGTCGGTGCGAGGAGGTCGGCCGGTGAGACGGCCACGCAGTGGTGGAGCAGGGAGCGCAGCTGCTGTGCCACCGTGCGGTCGAAGACGGTGGCGACGATCTCGACGGAGTCGCGGACATGCCGTACGGCGAGCGCGTAGCGGAGCGCGGACAGGTCGTCGCCCACCAGCACCGCGACGCCTGCGGGGCGCGCGGCGAGCGCGTGCCGCAGCTCCTGGTCGTCCGGTGCGGCAAGGTGCCGGACCGGACGCCCGCTCTCCCGCAGCGCCGCACAGACCCGGCGTGCCAGGGTGGTCGCCCCGATCACGACCATGCCGTCCACCGCGCCCGGTGGCGCGTTCTCGTCCGGCCGGGGTGGTCCGCCGGTGGTGTCCATGGAGCTCCCTTGCTCGACGAGGTCGGTGGGCTGCTGCACGCGTTCGACCGGCGGGGAGGCCCGGTGTGCGGGCGGCCGCCGGGATGCCGGACTCACGCTAGGGCGCGGGCCGGCCGAGGCTGCTGTGCCGCCGGCCAAGATGTCCACGACGGCGTTGTCCGGCCGTACGAGCAGGGCTTCCGGGCCACCGGGACCGTGCCGGCCGGCCTCGGAGCGCGACCCGTAGGCTGCGCGGAGAAGGCGGCGCGAGGCCCTCGCGAGATCGCTCCGAGCACGCTTCTCCGACGCGGTCGCCGCGTCCGCCCGCCGGTGATGGATCCCGTTTGTCCGAGTTGCGCATTGGCCGGCCGAACAGTTATCCGGCGTGAGTTTGTGCGGTTTCACAAATACGCCGCCATGTCTTTCCTCATACGCTGGCGCAAATTCATCCGGCGGTGATGCGGCTCACCTCTCACAAGGAGGTGGAGCAGAGCGCAACCGCGCGACAGCCGGTACGTCGCCCGCGCCGCCATGGGAAGACCGCGGTCCGTGGTCTCACCGTCCTCGTAACCCCTCAGGCCATTGCCACGGCCGCCGTCCCCCGACCCGGCCCGCACATGCGCCCTGCTACCGAGGCGAATTCAGCAGTCACCCCGCTCATGACCCCTCCCACCACGCAATGGATGTCGAGATGACCACACGTCCCCCTGCTCCCGTGGCACCCCCTCCCGCTCCGCCCGGGAACAGTCAGGCTCCGCACCAGTCAGGTCTGCAGTCCGGCCTCAAGAACCGCCACCTGTCCATGATCGCGGTCGGCGGGGTCATCGGCGCCGGTCTCTTCGTCGGCTCCGCCTCCGGTATCGCCGCCGCCGGCCCGGGCATCCTGCTCTCGTACGCCCTGGTCGGCACCCTCGTCGTCTTCGTCATGCGGATGCTCGGCGAGATGGCCGCGGCCAACCCGACCTCCGGCTCCTTCTCCGCCTACGCCGACCGGGCGCTCGGCCGCTGGGCCGGATTCTCCATCGGCTGGCTGTACTGGTTCTTCTGGGTCGTCGTGCTCGCCGTCGAGGCGACCGCCGGCGCCGCCATCCTCACGAGCTGGGTCCCGGCCGTCCCGCAGTGGGCCTGGGCGCTTCTCGTGATGGTCGTCCTCACCGCCACCAACCTCGCCTCCGTCGCCTCCTTCGGCGAGTTCGAGTTCTGGTTCGCGGGCATCAAGGTCGTCGCCATCGTCTGCTTCATCGTCCTGGGCGGCCTGGCGATCTTCGGCGTCCTGCCCGGCTCCGAGAACGCCGCGACCGGCTTCAGCAACCTCACGGCGCACGGCGGATTCCTGCCACACGGACCCAGCGCCATCCTCACCGGTGTGCTGATGGTCGTCTTCTCCTTCATGGGCAGTGAGATCGTCACGCTCGCCGCCGGTGAGTCCGAGGACCCGCGGCGCGCGGTCACCAAGGCCACCAAGAGCGTCATCTGGCGGGTCGGCGTCTTCTACCTCGGCTCGATCCTCGTCGTGGTCTCCCTGCTGCCCTGGAACGACCCCTCCATCGAGAAGCACGGCAGCTACGTCGCCGCCCTCGACACGATCGGCATCCCGCACGCCGGCCAGGTCATGAACGTCATCGTGCTGACCGCCGTGCTCTCCTGCCTCAACTCCGGCCTCTACACCGCCTCCCGCATGGCCTTCTCCCTCGGCCAGCGCGGCGACGCCCCGAAGGTCTTCTCGCGGACGAACTCCCGCGGTGTCCCGCAGGCCGCGATCCTGGTCTCCGTCGCCTTCGGCTTCATCGCGGTGGGCTTCAACTACCTGTGGCCGGACACCGTCTTCCAGTTCCTGCTGAACTCCTCGGGTGCGGTCGCGCTCTTCGTGTGGCTGGTCATCTGCTTCTCGCAGCTGCGGATGCGCGGCATCATCCAGCGCGAGAGCCCCGAGAAGCTCACCGTCCGGATGTGGCTCTTCCCGTACCTCACCTGGGCGACGATCGCGATGATCTCCTTCGTGCTCGTCTATATGCTCACCGACGACAGCGAGGGCGGCGGTCGCATCCAGGTGCTGCTGTCGGTTCTCCTGGCCGCGATCGTCGTCGCCATCTCGCTGGTGCGCGAGCGACTGCGCCGGTCGGCCACCGGGAATTCCGACAAGGAGGCCGTCACGGCGCGGTAACCCGCGCGACGTGTTCGATGGGCGGGCGGTGTGCTTGGGCACACCGCCCGCCCGCCCGTGAACCCACCACGTAAGGTCGCGTAGTGATGTCCGCCTTCAGACGCCGTAAAGGCAGCCTTCCCCGCCTCGCCCCCGAACTCGACGACGTCGACCTCGGCCGCGTCCGGCAGCGCCTGGAGAAGTGCTGGTCGCGCGGGCAGCTCGACATCGCGGTCGTCGCCTCGGTGGGGCAGGTGATCGAGGAGGCCGGCACCGACTGGGACCGCAAGGCGCACCGCCTGGAGGTGCTCGCCGCGTCCGCCGGACGGGCGCTGCCGGGCATCTGGCAGCGGAACAACCCGCGAAACCAGAACGCCCTTCTGCTGCGCGCCTGGTCCGACCTCCTTCTCGCCCGGCAGCAGGGCTCGTCGGGCGACCTGAACGACATCCGCGAGACCTGCCGCACGGCGGCGGACCTCCTGCCCGCCGACCCCATACCCTGGGTGCTGATCCTGGCCACCCTGCGGATGGAGCGACGGCCCTACGCCGACCTCGCGGCGGTCTGGCAGGAGATCAAGGCCCGCGACCCCTGGAACCGCGAAGCGCACCTCCAGGCCCTGGGCTACCTCTCGCCCGACGAATGCGGCTCCACCTCGCAGGTCCTCGACCTGCTCGACGGGATGCGCTCGGTCATGCCGGCCGACGCCCCCACCGCGGGCCTGGAACTGATCTCCCTCGTCCGCGGCTACCAGCGCACCGTGTCCGCCGGCGGCGTCGCCGCGATCGGCGCCGGTGACCACTGGCGGCGGCCCCAGGCGGCCAAGGCCCTCGATCAGGCGGCCCAGGACTGGCCCCGCCCCGGCTTCCTGCACCACGCGGCGTCCCGCGCCGACCTCAATGTCCTCGCCTACGCCCTGACGAAGGCCTCCCGCACCGCCGAAGCCGCCACCGTCCTCCGCGCCACCAACGGCATCGCCACCCCCTGGCCCTGGAACACCGACGGCGACCCTCTGACGACGTACTCCCACTGGCACAACCGGCTGGTGAGCGGGGCGAGCTGAGCAACGACGGGCCGGGAGTACGGGGGGAGGATCGCGCCTCCGGGCCGGGAGCCCTGAGCAAAGGCCGCCCGGGCGGGCCCTGCTACTGCGGCAGCAGGGCTCGGACGGTCTTGCCGCCGTTTCGCCGCGGCGCGACGCTGACGCTGTGCGCCAGGTGCTGCACCATCTGCCAGCCGAAGCCCCCGGTGTCGCCGGTCAGGTCCGGCTGACGCATGTGCGGCGGGCGCGCACTCGGGTCGACCACCGCGATCTCGATGCCGTGCGGCCGGGTGACCAGACGCAGCGAGCAGACACCTCCGGCGTGACGTACCGCGTTGGTGACCAGCTCCGAGACCACCAATACGACGGTTTCCGCGGTGTCCGGCTCCACGGCCGGAGCCATGGAGTCGAGGAAGACGCGGGCCGCCTGGCGTGCTCGTGCCGGCGTCGCCGGCCTTCCCTGGAAAAGGGTGGTGGCCGCCGGGACGGTGGCGGTGGTGCTGCTCAACGTGCGGTTCATCAGGCTCACCCCGGTGTGGTGTGGTGCGTGGTGACTGCCTACAGGGGACCGCGTGCCCCTGAGAGAGAGCTACTAACGTCCTCGACCGGGTGATGAGACGACCGCACCGCATCGGCGACCTGGTTTCCGTGCTCGCGGGCATGCGGATGCCGGGATGTCCGTGGGGGAGCGGGTGCGTCGTGGCCGATCGCTGCCTGTTCGGCAGCTCGTCGGTATCCGGGTGTCCCGGGTATCCGGTATCCGTGCGGTGGCCGGTCTCTCAGGAGCCGGTGCCGGAGCCGGTCGGTTGGTTCCTGTCTGCCGTCGGGCGGCGCAGTTCCTCGTTGAGCCGCTGGGCTTCCTGGAGCTGGTCCTCAAGGATGATGATGCGGCAGGCGGCGTCGATCGGGGTGCCCTGGTCGACGAGTTCCCGGGCGCGCGCCGCGATGCGCAGCTGGTAGCGGGAGTAGCGGCGGTGGCCGCCCTCGGAGCGCAGCGGCACGATCAGGCGGGCCTCGCCCACCGCTCGCAGGAAGGCGGGCGTGGTGCCGATCATCTCCGCGGCGCGGCCCATGGTGTACGCGGGGAAGTCGTCGTCATCGAACTTGTCGGCGGTGTTCGGTGGGGTCTTAGAAGTCACTTGCACCTCGTTGGTGGGCTGATGGGCTGACAGGGCTGAGGACCGGTGGAGCGGTGGGGTTGTGGACCGGCGGGTGAGGGGCTCGCCGGTGCGGACCGGGAGGACGCATCGAGGGGCCCTGGTGCCTAACGCACCAGGGCCCCGAGGGGTTCAACACCATCTACCGGCGCCCTGCGCCGGCCTTCGTTTTCCGCATGCGCGTCCGAGCGGACGGGGATGCGGGGATCGTGGTTGCTCGACCGTGGACCACCTGCCAATCCGGGGTCTTCGGTACCCGAGCGAACTGGATCCTCGCTCGGGCGATCCTGATGGCGTCTGCTCCTCTCCTCTCTCGTACTGCTTCTTCCGGCTCTTCCGGAACTTCGACCGAGTTCCTGCGCGGCGGCTCCGCGGCCGCCCGACCCGGCAGTCAGCCATGGGACCCTCGTGCACTTCCTGGTCCCACGACTCCACTGCCGTGCCGTGTAGTGCGGCAGGTCGTCTCTGCCGCCTCTGACTGACTTCGTTGGCTACGTGAGAAACACTAGCCACGAGGCCCGTGAATGTCTATGTCCGTCGCCATAGATTTCCCTCTGTTGCAGGAGCAGACCTGTGGTCGGCGGTGCGTCGTCGGCAGGGGCGGGGCCGCGCCTTGATCGCCGCCACCGGGATCGGGTGCCCGGTACGTGATGCGGCCACGCCTCTCCTTCGCCGTCCCGCCCGGCCCTCCCCGGCTTCCCCGGGCCGCTTCCGTCCCGAGCTTCTTCCCGATGCCTCCGCCGGGACGCCGTGACGCCCGGCGGAGGCATATCTAATGCCGCAACTACAGAAATAGCCGCGGCGGGGGGATGGGTTTTTCCGTGGCCCGGGAGATATCTCCCGTGGAATCTGCCGTGTGCGCCCACTGGTTGCGTGCTACTGTCGATTTCAGTTGCAGTTGTGGTTCCCAAAAACTTCAAGTGCCCTCGATGGACTCCGCGTCCTTCGGGAGCACTTTTGTATTTCCGGTTTCCGGACGGGGCAATCATCGCGGCGACGCGGGGCGCGCACAGTGTGCGCCCCGGGCACTGCCCCTAAGGAGACATGACATGGCTACTGGCACCGTGAAGTGGTTCAACGCGGAAAAGGGCTTCGGCTTCATCGAGCAGGAGGGCGGCGGCGCCGACGTCTTCGCCCACTACTCCAACATCGCCGCCCAGGGCTTCCGTGAGCTGCAGGAAGGCCAGAAGGTGACCTTCGACGTCACCCAGGGCCAGAAGGGCCCCCAGGCCGAGAACATCGTTCCCGCCTGACGCCCGACGCGTACGAAGCTGGGGCCCGCACCTTGGGTGCGGGCCCCAGCTCGTTGCTTTCCGGGTAACTCCCGGTGCGGCCGCCACGGCCGCAGGGCGGTGCGGGTGCGCTGTCCGCCTGCAAGCCGTCATTCCGCGGCACGGCACAGCCCCGTACAGCTCGGATCCGGCGTCCGCATTGACGCCCTTGTGGCCGATCCCGGCCCCCTTCTGACGCGGCGGGTTCATTTATTCGCCCCGCTTCGTTTTCTTTTTTCTTCGGTCCGTCTTTGTGATTCTTATCTGCGCGGCTTGGCGCTGCCGGGAATTCCTCGACGTACCGCTTCGAGGAAGGTTCCGCATGAACCGCACATCCCGTGACGACCGCTACTCCCGTACCCGCTCCGGCGGCGGCGCCGGATCCGGCCGCGACCGCCGCGCCGAGGGGCAGTCCCCGCGCCGCTCCGGTGGACCGGGCCGATCCGGGGGCCAGGGCCGTTCCGGCGGGCGTCGTCCCGCGCTCCAGGGCGAGTTCGCGCTGCCCGTCACCGTCACCCCGCCGCTGCCGGCGTCCGAGTCGTTCGCCGACCTGGACATGCCGGCACCCCTCCTTGCGGCGCTCACCGCCGAGGGCATGACCGTGCCGTTCCCGATCCAGGCGGCGACGCTGCCCAACTCCCTCGCCGGCCGCGACGTGCTGGGCCGCGGCCGCACCGGATCGGGCAAGACCCTCGCCTTCGGACTCGCCCTGCTGGCCCGCACCGCCGGGCAGCGCGCCGAACCCCGCCGGCCGCTCGCGCTGGTCCTGGTGCCCACCCGCGAGCTGGCCCAGCAGGTCACCGACGCCCTCACCCCCTACGCCCAGGCCCTGCACCTGCGGATGGCCACGGTCGTGGGCGGCATGTCCATCGGCCGCCAGGCCGGCGCGCTGCGCGGCGGCGTCGAGGTCGTCGTGGCCACGCCCGGCCGCCTCAAGGACCTCATCGAGCGCCGGGACTGCCACCTGGACGACGTGAAGATCACCGTCCTGGACGAGGCCGACCAGATGGCCGACATGGGCTTCATGCCGCAGGTCACCGAGCTGCTGAACCAGGTCCGTGAGGACGGCCAGCGGATGCTGTTCTCCGCGACCTTGGACCGCAACGTCGACCTCCTGGTCCGCCGCTACCTGCACGACCCGGTGGTGCACTCCGTCGACCCCTCCGCCGGGGCGGTGACGACGATGGAGCACCATCTGCTCCACGTACACGGCGCCGACAAGCACGCCACGACCACCGAGATCGCGGCCCGTGACGGCCGGGTGATCATGTTCCTGGACACCAAGCACGCCGTGGACAAGCTCACCCAGCACCTGCTCAACAGCGGCGTGCGCGCGGCGGCCCTGCACGGCGGCAAGTCGCAGCCGCAGCGCAACCGCACCCTGACGCAGTTCAAGTCCGGTCATGTGACGGTGCTGGTGGCCACCAACGTCGCGGCCCGTGGCATTCACGTCGACAACCTCGACCTCGTCGTCAACGTCGACCCGCCCACCGACCACAAGGACTATCTGCACCGCGGCGGCCGCACCGCCCGCGCCGGCGAGTCCGGCAGCGTCGTCACCCTCGTCCTGCCCAACCAGCGCCGCGAGATGACGCGCCTGATGGCGGACGCCGGCATCACCCCGCAGACCACCCAGGTCCGCTCCGGCGAGGCCGAGCTCAGCCGCATCACCGGCGCCCAGGCTCCCTCCGGCATCCCCGTCATCATCACCGCACCGGTCACCGAGCGCCCCAAGCGCACCGGCTCCTCCTCGCGGGGCCGGCGCAGCCGTCCCGCACAGGCCCGCCGCGCGGGCGGCGCGAACCGGCAGGAGAACGGCAGCCGGCGCGGGCAGTCCACCCTCGGCAGCGCCGCGTAACTCCCACGGACGGACGGGCCCGGCGTTCCGCCCGGGCCCGTCCGCCCCTGCCCGTGCCGGCCGGTGCGGTTCGGCCGGCACCCTTCCGTCTCTCTCCCACCCTGTTGAGGAACCATGCGCTGCGTCATCGCCCGCTTCCCCTTCGATCTGGTCAAGAGTGAGGTGCAGGCAGCGATGAAGGGCATCAAGCCCGAGCCCGCCACCGGCGAGTGCGTGATCATCGGCCGCCGTACGTACCCCGTCAAGCAGGTGGGCGAGGTGATCACGCGGCAGGACCGCCGCGATTTCACCGCCGGCGAGGTGACCAGGGCCCTGACCCGCCTCGGCTTCACCTGCCGCGCCACCCCGGCCCCGGCCACCGGAGCGGCACTGCGGCACGTACCGCCGGCCGAGGGCGGCGCGGGCGCCGAGGGGGACGCGGTCTTCGAGGACGGGGCGGTCTTCGACCTCGACGGGGCCTTCGAGCCCGGCGCCGTCTTCGAGGTCGGTCCGCGCGCCTTCTGACTCCGGGCGACGCGTCTCCACCGCTTCTCCCGGCCGCGCTCGGCGTCTCTCGGCCACCTCGGCCGCGGAGACCTTCGGGTGACCTTTCCCACGCGCGTGCTCCTTGCCGCGACAGCGCACCGACACCGCGATGCCATCGCATCGACACCGACCGGCGCGGCCCCCGAGGCCATCGCCGCCGAGCCGGCCGAGCCGGCTCCGAACGCGGCCCGCTGGACAGCAGATCGGCAGCAGGGCGGGCGTACGGCGGCCGGGGAGCTCCGCCCCGCTGCCGTGCACTCTCCGTTACCCACCTCTGCGCCGCGCCTCGTCAGGCGTTTGTCGCTTCCGGAGCAACGCCGAGTGGAAAGTCACCCCAAGGGTCGCCGCGCGGCGGTCGTGCCCCGAGGCCGGATGCCCGCCCGGACACCTATCTGACCTGCATAAACGCGGTCGGGGTGCGCTTGTGGGAGCCGGTGGCGGCGCCTCGCGGCCGGTGCGGCCGAGGAACGGCCGCTTCTCGCCTGCGGCGCGTACCCCTGTTCGACCATGAGTACACTCGCCCACCATGTGTGAGGCCAGCCGGATCATGAAACGGCAGAAAATACGCGTTCATCAGCCATGCACCGACGCTTCGGGTCGGCGCGGGAAGGTCCTGCGCAGCTCCGCCGTTGCGGCCGGAGGCGCCCCCCACCGGGCGCTCACCGCTGACCACCGGCAGGTCTCCCGCTCCGCGTCCCGCACCATCGCCTGCCTCGAAAGACACCGCCGGTCGCCCGTCGCCGAGGGCACCGCGGTCATGACGTGAGGCGCCGCGCGAACAGGGGACGCCACGCACAGGCCCGGGATCCTCGTGGGCATTGGCTGCTGCTGATCCTGGTGCTCCCCGTGATGTTCGGAGCGCTGCTCTTCGAGGGCTGGACCACCCACGAGGTCGACGCCGCGAAGACGCGGCAGGACTGCACCACCCCGGTGCCCGAGGCCGTGGAGAAGGGTGGCCCGGTCGTGAACATCGACAAGGGCCGGGTGCAGACCGCCAAGATGCCGGCCCGGACGGTCGCGCTGACCTACGACGGCGGCCCGAACCCGGTATGGACGCCCCGTCTGCTGGGCCTGCTGCGCAAGCACCACGCGCACGCCACCTTCTTCCTCCACGGCGCCGACGCGGCCAAGCATCCGGACCTGGTGCGGCGGATTCGCGCCGAGGGCCATGAGATCGGGTCGAACACCTACACCGGTGCCTCCATGGGCTCGTCGTCCGACGTCCGCTCCCAGCTGGAGCTGTCGCTCACCCAGAAGGCGCTCGCGGGCTCCGCGGGCGTGCACACCGGGCTGCTCCGGCTGCCGCAGACCACCACCTCGGACACCATGTGCGGCGCAGAGTGGCGGGCCGCGCGGAACGCCACGGCGGAGGGCTACACCCTGGTCTCCGCCGATCAGTGGTTCCGCAAGCCGTCGCTTGGCGCGATCCGGCAGTTCAGCCAGAACGACACCGCGTTCGCGGATACGGAACGGCTGCTGAAGAACCCCGGTGTCGAGAAGTTCACGACCGTGACGTCCGGCATCGGGCTGCCCTCGACCGAGAAGCCGGTCTCCACCGCCGAGCGGTGGGAGGGCAAGGCCCTGATCTGGATCAAGGCCCTCGGCAACGCCTTCGTGCGCGGTATGACCTGGGTGCTGGCGATCGCCGGCGCGCTGGGCGTGCTGCGGCTGGTGCTCCTGATCTTCTTCGCCCGTGCCCACGTCCGCCGTCTCACACGGTTCCGCCCCCGCGCGCCCTGGCTGCGGGAGGTCGTCGACCCGGTGACCGTCCTCGTGCCGGCCTACAACGAGGCAGCCGGCATCGAGTCGACGGTCCGCTCGCTGCTCGCCTCCACACATCCGCATCTGCAGATCATCGTGATCGATGACGGGTCGACGGATGCGACGGCGGACATCGCCACCTGGATCGACGACCCGCGGGTGGAGGTCATCCGGCAGTCCAACGCGGGCAAGGCCGCCGCCCTCAACACCGGTCTCGCCCACGCCCGGTACGACATCGTGGTGATGGTCGACGCCGACACCGTCTTCGAGCCGGACGCCGTCCACCGGCTCATCCAGCCGCTCTCCCACCCCGCGGTGGGCGCGGTCAGCGGCAACACCAAGGTCGGCAACCGCCGCCGCCTCCTCGGCAGGTGGCAGCACCTGGAGTACGTCTTCGGCTTCAATCTCGACCGCCGGATGTTCGAGGTGCTGGAGTGCATGCCGACGGTCCCGGGCGCCATCGGCGCGTTCCGCCGGGACGCGGTGATGGGCGTCGGCGGCGTCAGCGAGGACACCCTCGCCGAGGACACCGACCTGACGATGGCCATGTGGCAGGCGGGCTGGCGGGTGGTCTACGAGGAGACCGCCGTCGCCTGGACCGAGGTTCCGACCTCGCTCGGCCAGCTGTGGCGGCAGCGCTACCGGTGGTGCTACGGCACGCTCCAGGCGATGTGGAAGCACCGGCACGCCGCCGTCGAGGTCGGGCCGGCCGGCCGCTTCGGCCGCCGCGGCCTGAGCTACCTCGCGCTCTTCCAGGTCGCCCTGCCGCTGCTCGCGCCGATCGTCGACGTGTTCGCCCTGTACGGGGCGCTCTTCCGCGGCCCGGTGCTCTCGGCCGGGGTGTGGATCGGCTTCCTCGTCCTCCAACTGGCCTGTGCCGGATACGCGTTGCGGCTCGACGGCGAGAAGGTGCGGGCGCTGTGGGCGATGCCGCTCCAGCTCTTCGTCTACCGGCAGTTGATGTATCTGGTGGTCATTCAGTCCGTGGTCGCCTTCCTGCTCGGCACCCGCCTGAAGTGGCACCGCATGCACCGATCGGGCACCGCGGCACAGGAGATCGGGCAGCCGATCGCGTACGAGAGCCTGTCCTCGCGATGACGGACACCCGCGCCGCCGACCGCCGCACGGCAGGCTGAGCCGACCGGCGACAGGGCGTCCCCGGCCCATCGGGCACGGGGGCGCCCTCGCCGTTTCGCCGGAGCCGCCGACCGCGATCGGCCCCGGACGCGGCGGCCCTCCGCACAGCGAAAGACCGCTCGGTCATTTGTGAAGGTTGCCCGGATCCCCCGGTGGACAGCAGGCGTCCGCAAGGTGAACTGGATCACCGCGACAGCCCCTCACCCCCTTTCACCAGGCATTTCTCCCGTGCAGAATTCTGGACTGTTTGGTGAAGGGCACGTGGGCGGGCAGACTGCCGCCCATGACTGATTGGCTGGAGGGGGCACCCGACCGAGGCCGGCGAGGCGACGGGGAGGCGACGCACCGCAGAACCGGACAGGTGTGGAGCCACGCCGCCTACCCGTCCCACACGGGCCCGCCACAGTCCCCCCACACCCCTCCGCGCCACCCCGACGCGTACGCCTCGGGCCTTCCGGACAGGCGCGGCGGTCACCCCGGCGGGGGAGCGCCCGTCCGTCCCGTGCGAGGACCGGGCGGCCAGGGCCCCGGCAGCGGCTCCGGCCCCGGCAGCGGCTCCGGCCCCGGCACCGGTGGCCGCAGCCGGCGGTCCGCCCCGGCCCGCCCCAGTCGGCGACGCAAGCTCACCCGGGCCGCGATCCTGCTGGCCGGCGTGCTCCTGGTCACCTCGGGCGGCACGTACGTCTGGGCGGACACCGAGCTCAACCGCGACGTGGACCTCGCGAAGATCGCGGACCGTCCGGCGGCCGGCGCCGGCACCAACTACCTGATCGTGGGCTCCGACAGCCGCGCGGGCCTCTCCGAAAAGGCCAAGAAGGACCTGCACGCCGGCGGCTCGGCCGACGCCGGCCGCCGCACCGACTCGATGATCCTGCTGCACACCGGCGCCCACGGCACCACGATGATGAGCCTGCCGCGCGACTCCTGGGTGACCGTCCCGCCGTACATCCGCCCCGAGACCGGCAAGCACTACGCCGCGTCGAGGAACAAGCTCAACGCGGCGTTCTCGCTCGGCGGCCCCGACCTCCTCGTGCGGACCATCGAGCACAACACGGGCCTGCGCATCAACCACTACACGGAGATCGGCTTCGCGGGCTTCGTGGGCCTCGTCGACGCGGTCGGCGGCGTGCAGATGTGCCTCGACAAGGACGTCAAGGACGAGAAGTCGGGTGCGGACCTCAAGAAGGGCTGCCACGTCCTCGACGGCCGCACCGCGCTCGCGTTCGTCCGCCAGCGCCACCAGGAGGCCGAGGGCGACCTGGGCCGCAGCCAGAACCAGCAGAAGTTCCTGGCCGCGCTCGCCAACAAGGCGGCCACTCCCGGCACCCTGCTCGACCCGGCCAAGGTCTATCCGACGATGAGCGCGGGACTGGACACGATCATCGTGGACAAGGACATGGGCCTGCCGGGCCTCACCGCGCTCTTCCAGGCCATGAAGAACGTGACGTCCGGCAACGGCAAGCGCCTCAACGTCCCGGTGTCCGACACCTCCTTCGCCACCCCCAAGGGCAGCGCCGTGAAGTGGGACCTCCCCCAGGCGAAGCGGACCTTCACCGAACTGCGCAACGACCAGCCGGTGACCCTCCCCGCCAAACCCTGACCGGGCCCGCCGGCCGCGTCAGCCCACGCCGGCGGCCTCGCGCGCGGGGCGCCGCTCCGCCGCGGGCAGATGCGCGACGACACTCGCGTGGAACTGGTCCACGGCCTCGTCGACGCTCCGGATGAACCCGGACTCGGCGCTGCCGCGAGTGGCGCCCATGCCCTTGAACAGCGACAGCCGGAAACCGGTGATCCGCGCCCCCTCCTTGGGAAGCAGGTCGGCCGGTTCCGGACGCAGCCGCTCCAGGGTGCCGCGCGGACCGCTACCGGACTCGACCAGGGTCTCGACATGCAGATCCGCGGGCGCCGCCGCCAGCAGCCGGAGCAGGCGCTTGACCGAGGTGAGCGGGTAACTGCCCTCGGGCGCGGCCACCTCCACCGAGGTACGCAACTTCCCGGTACGCAGATCAGCGGTGATCGCCAGCACGCCGGGAGCGCCGTCGATACGCAGCTCGGCGGTCAACCGGCCCTCGTCGCACAGCCGGTCGGCGAGCACTGTCCGCCGGGCATGCGGATCGGCGCTGCGCCGCCCCCGCTGCACCGGCAGTGCCTTCTGGCCGAGTTCTCCACCCAGCCGCAGGCAGACCTGCCGGATGAGCCGTTCCCAGCTCTCGACGACCTCGACGGCGCGCCCGTCACCCCGGCAGAGCGTCTCCGTGTCGATGCCCCTGCGCACCGGCACCCAGGCCGGGCCCATGTTCTGGAAGCCGTGGCAGCCCGAGTTGTCGTGCTGGAGGTAGTGCAGGAGTTCCTGAAGCAGCCAGGCGTGCGCGGCGTTGCCGACGCCCTCGTGACGGATCAGCATCTGGGCCTGATGGGCCACCTCGGCCCACGACAGGTGCCAGAGAGCGACCTTGTGCTTGCGGCGGCCGTCCGTCTTGACCTCCACCAGCGGACGGCCCTCCAGGGCAACGTCGTTGGAGAGGGTGATGACCGCCTCGTAGCCCCGGCGCGCGGCGATGTCCATGTAGTTCTGGACCTGTTCCGACCTGAGGGCGTTCCCATTGGTCTTCACTTCGACCAGGGCGGTCCACAGCTTGCCCGCACGCTCCACCCGGATCACGCCGTCCGGGCGCTTCGGGGTCTCTCCGTGGGGAAGGGCGACCTCGGTGAAGGTCTGCATACGGCCGGCCGGCGCGCCGAAGGCCGCGGTCAGCCGCCGCCCGAATTCGGGCACCTCGGCCATGACGGAAAGCAGCAGGGAAGTGGCCCGCCCCTCGCGCTCCTTGTCGCTCTTCAGCGCCCCCGCGGGGAAGAGGCGGGCCGAACTCCAACTGTCGTTCTCCGCGAGCGACTTCTTCTCCGCCTTGGGCAGAGTGACCTTCTTCTTGGCGGTACGGGGCCGCCGCGCACGAGCCGGCGCCGGAGCAACATCGTCGGCCTGCGCCTTAGGTGATTCCTGCGCCGTTTGCGATTCCTGTGCCGTACGCGATTGGGCCGGAACCGTCACCACCGGCTCGGCGACGGCCGGTTGCGGCGCTTCGCCCGTGGGCTCCGCCGCCACTACGGACTCCGCACCGGCGTCGTCGCCCTCGTCGTCCACATCGATGCCGAAGTCCGTGGCGAGACCCGCCAGGCCGGTCTCGTAGCCCTGGCCGATCGCCCGGAACTTCCACCCGTCGCCCCGCCGGTACAGCTCGCCGAAGAGGAACGCGCTCTCCACGCCCGCCTCGGTGATGGAGTAGCCGAGCAGGGCCTCTCCGGCCCGGTCGGCGAGCGTCAGGCGCAGGTCGTCCAGTTCCCCGAAGCGGGAGTCGCCGTACTGGCTCGCCGCCAGCACGATGCGTTCGACGTCGGGGGCCACCGCGGTCAGATCGAGGCTGATGCGGTCCTCACTTCCCGCGCCGTTCGGTGTCTTGCCCAGCAACTGCACGCTGCCGTCGGCGGAAGCGGGGTTGTTGTAGAAGAAGAAATCGGCATCGCTGCGGACCTTGCCGCCGGCGCCCAGCAGGAGGACGGACACATCCGCGTCCCCCTCGCCGGCCACGCTGCTCCAGCTCAGGCTCACGACGACGGCACCGGCGTCCTCGCTCAGGGCTGCCAGGTCGATGTTGGAGCCCTTGGTCATCTCGTGCATGCAGTCCCCCCCAACGAGCGGCCACCCCCGCACCCGCCCGGGCAGCCACTACATGTCGATCCGTGACGCGACGTGTACTCCCTGCGCACGGAACTGCACCGTAGCGCTCACGACGACGCCCGGCGGGCCGATCCCACAAACCCCCGAACGAGAAACCAACAAGCCCCGAAAACGACCCCCAAGCCCCCGAACCTGCCCGCCGGCACGGCACCACGCATCCAACTCATCCACCGCACACACGCGACGAACCCGCCCCCCGCTTCGCGCGCTTCGCGCCGCCCCAGGCTCACCGCCGCAACACCCCACACCCCGCCGACCGCCCCCCACGCGAACCCACAAGGGTGTGTCCTACGCCATGCCCCAACGCCAAAGGCGCGGACCGCCGGTGCTCTCCCGACACGCGACCGCAGGCAACAACGACGAAGGCCCCGGCCGGTTTCCCGGTCGGGGCCTTCGTTCAGCCCGGTGAGGCTGGGCGGAGGATACGAGATTCGAACTCGTGAGGGGTTGCCCCCAACACGCTTTCCAAGCGTGCGCCCTAGGCCACTAGGCGAATCCTCCGCCGCAAACAATACAAGACGTTGGGGAGTGCTCGCGAACATGATCCGGAGCCGGCATCCGGGTGGGGGTTCGCGAGGGGGTCCGGGCGGGGGCGGGGTCGTTTCCCGGGCGGGGAATCCGCTACTGTGGTGCGCAGCCCCTCACGTGGCGCTATCTGACTGAACTCCCCCAGGGCCGGAAGGCAGCAAGGGTAGGTCGGCTCTGGCGGGTGCGTGGGGGGCGCTTGCGTTTGCGGGGCCGGGCCGGTTGTCGGTGCGGGCCGATATCGTCGTATGCGTGTCGTCCCTTGCGCTGTACCGCCGCTACCGACCCGAGACCTTCGCCGAGGTCATCGGGCAAGAGCACGTGACCGATCCGCTGCAGCAGGCGCTGCGGAACAACCGCGTCAACCATGCGTATCTGTTCAGCGGGCCGCGTGGCTGCGGCAAGACGACCAGTGCGCGGATCCTGGCGCGCTGCCTCAACTGTGAGCAAGGTCCCACTCCCACGCCGTGCGGGACCTGCCAGTCCTGTGTGGACCTCGCGCGCAACGGCCGCGGCTCGATCGATGTGATCGAGATCGACGCGGCGTCGCACGGTGGCGTGGACGACGCCCGTGAGCTGCGCGAGAAGGCGTTCTTCGGCCCGGCGAGCAGCCGCTACAAGATCTACATCATCGACGAGGCCCACATGGTCACCTCGGCGGGCTTCAACGCCCTGCTGAAGGTCGTCGAGGAGCCACCGGAGCACCTGAAGTTCATCTTCGCCACGACCGAGCCAGAGAAGGTCATCGGGACGATCCGGTCGCGTACGCACCACTACCCCTTCCGGCTGGTGCCGCCCGGGACCCTGCGGGAGTACCTCGCGGAGGTGTGCGGCCGCGAGTCGGCTCCCGTCGAGGACGGGGTGCTGCCCCTGGTGGTGCGCGCGGGTGCCGGGTCGGTGCGTGACTCGATGTCCGTGATGGACCAGCTCCTCGCCGGCGCGGGCGACGACGGTGTGACATACGCCATGGCGACGGCGCTCCTGGGCTACACGGACGGCTCGCTGCTGGACTCGATCGTGGAGGCGTTCGCCTCGGGCGACGGGGCGGCGGCCTTCGAGGTCGTGGACCGGGTCATCGAGGGCGGCAACGATCCGCGGCGTTTCGTCGCGGACCTCCTGGAGCGGCTGCGGGATCTGGTGATCCTGGCGGCCGTGCCGGACGCGGGGGAGAAGGGGCTGATCGACGCCCCGGCCGATGTCGTGGAGCGGATGACCGCGCAGGCCTCCGTTTTCGGCGCGGCGGAGCTGAGCCGGGCCGCCGATCTGGTCAACACGGGTCTGACGGAGATGCGCGGGGCGACGTCGCCGCGGTTGCAGCTGGAGCTGATCTGCGCCCGGGTGCTGCTGCCTGCGGCGTACGACGACGAGCGGTCTGTGCAGGCGCGGCTGGACCGTCTGGAGCGGGGCGTGGGCGGCGCCGCACCGGGCGGCACCATGGGCGGGGGCGGAGCCGGCGCGCCGGTGGTCTCTTCCGGTGGCGGGCCCGCCGCCGGCTACGTACCCGGTCCCGAGGCGCATCCGGTGGCACCGCCCGCAGGGCCCTCCGGTCCGGCGGCCGCGCGCGCCGCGGTGCGCGGAGCTGTCGGCGGAGGGCCAGGAGCGACCGGCCCGTCCGGACAGGCTGTATCGGGGGCACCCGAGGGGACGCCGCCCGGTGGGGGCGTGGAGCATCAGCGGGCCGACGGCGGTGCCGGTTCCGCCGGGCCGCAGGCAGGGCAGCACGGCGCGTCGCAGGGCGGTCCGCAGACGGAGGCGGGTTCTCCGGGCGGGCCGCAGGGCGGTCAGGAATCCGGTCCGCAGGGCGGTGAGCGCGGGGGTGCGCCCACTCGGCCCGGCGCGTGGCCGGGGAGTGGATCCGCACCCGGCGGTGCGAGCGCCCCGGGCGGTGAGGCCGGTCCTGGTGGTCCTGGTGGTCCCGGTGGGGCGGACGGGCCTGTTGGTGACGAGGGTGCTGCGGCTCGGCCCGGCGCGTGGCCGGGGAGCGGCGGAGCCGCCACCGGTGGCGGGGCTCGGCAGCCCGGCGGCTGGCCCTCGGCGGTTGCCCCCGGACAGGGCGGCCAGGGACAGGGAAGCCAGGGACAGGGAAGCCAGGGGCCGCAGGGCGGCGCGCCCGCCGGGCCACCTGCCGCGGCCGGGCCCTCGCAGCCTTCGCAGCCCGGCCCCGGGCAGCAGCCTGCGCAGGGCGGGCCACCGCCGGGGAGCGCGCAGGGCGCCGCGCAGGTGCGGCAGATGTGGCCGGACATCCTGGACGCGGTGAAGGGTCGTCGGCGATTCACCTGGATCCTCCTGAGCCAGAACGCCCAGGTCTCCGGTTTCGACGGCACGACCCTCCAGATCGGCTTTCCCAACGCCGGGGCGCGTGACAGCTTCGCCAACGGCGGGAGCGAGGACGTGCTCAAGGAGGTACTGGCCGAGAAGTTCCAGGTGCAGTGGCGCGTCGAGGCGATCGTCGACCCCTCGGGCGGTACGAACCCACCGGCCGGCGGCGCCCCGCGGAGCGGTGGCGGCGGTTTCGGCGGCGGCTACGGTGGCGCGCCCGCCGCGCCCCAGCAGCCCGCGCCTCAGCAACCTCCGCAGCAGAGCCCCCCGGCGCCCGAGGCGTCCGGTGGGCAGTTCGGGCAGGCCGGCGGCTCGGGCGGCTCGGGTGGCCCGGGCGGCTCCGGAGGCGGCAGCCAGGGTGCCCGGATGGCCCGGGAGGCCGTCTCCACGCAGGCTTCCGGGGGCGGTCAGAACGCTTCCGCGCCGGAGCAGTCGTACGCGCCGGAGCCCCCGATGTCCATCGAGTACGACATGCCGGCCGAGGACGACCCCGATCTCGTCGACTCCGCGCTCAGCGGCCACGACCTGATCATGCGCGAACTGGGCGCGACGGTGGTTGAGGAGTTCAACAACAACGAGTGAGCGGGCAGAGCGGCCACCGGCCCGCGGACCGATCCGCGGGCAGAAGCGTGGGCCGGGCTCGGCTCCCTCGGAGCTGAGCGGGCCGACGACCAGGCCATGTGCCATGAACATGCCGCCCATGGATCGGCTCGCCCCGGGTCACTCTTCGGTGGCCCCGCCCCGTACGCCCGGATTGCCGCGAATCGGCGGTGTCGCGGGGGCAGTGGGCGGATCAGACGTACATCCGTGCTCCTCCGTACGGCGTAGGGCGCGCCGCCCCTGAAACACGTAGGCTCGGGCTACCGCATCAAATAGTTGTCGTATGGCAGGAGTCACGTCGTGATCCCCGGTGGTCAGCCCAATATGCAGCAGCTGCTTCAGCAGGCCCAGAAGATGCAGCAGGATCTCGCGGCCGCCCAGCAGGAACTCGCGGAGACGCCCGTCGAGGGCTCCGCGGGTGGCGGCCTGGTCAAGGCGACGGTGACCGGCTCAGGCGAACTGCAGGGCCTGGTCATCGACCCCAAGGCGGTCGACCCGGAGGCCGGCTCGGCGGAGGAGAACGCCGAGACCATCGCCGACCTCGTGCTCGCCGCGGTCCGCGACGCGAACGCGAGCGCCCAGCAGCTTCAGCAGCAGAAGCTCGGCCCGCTCGCCCAGGGTCTGGGCGGCGGCAGTGGAATCCCCGGTCTCCCTTTCTGAGGAGTAGCCAACTAGCGTACGCAGTACGGCAGAAGAGAGAGAAGACGCTCCGTGTATGAAGGCGTGGTTCAGGATCTGATCGACGAGTTGGGCAGGCTGCCCGGCGTCGGTCCCAAGAGCGCGCAGCGGATCGCCTTTCACATTCTTCAGGCCGAGCCGACCGATGTCCGCCGGCTTGCCAACGCGTTGATGGAGGTCAAGGCGAAGGTCCGGTTCTGCAGCGTGTGCGGCAATGTCGCGCAGGAGGAGCAGTGCCGGGTCTGCCTGGACCCGCGACGCGATCCGGCGGTCATCTGTGTGGTGGAAGAGCCCAAGGACGTCGTGGCGATCGAGCGGACGCGTGAGTTCCGCGGTCGCTACCACGTGCTGGGTGGGGCGATCAGCCCGATCGAGGGCGTCGGCCCCGACGACCTGCGGATCAGGGAACTGCTGGCCAGGCTGGCGGACGGCACCGTCACCGAGCTGATCCTGGCCACCGACCCGAATCTGGAGGGCGAGGCCACGGCCACCTATCTGGCCCGCATGATCAAACCCATGGGGCTGAGAGTGACGCGACTGGCCAGCGGACTGCCGGTCGGAGGCGACCTGGAGTATGCGGACGAGGTCACGCTCGGGCGGGCCTTCGAAGGGAGGAGACTTCTCGATGTCTGATGCCACGCTGCACAACGCGACGCAGAACCCGGATGATTTCGCCGTATCGATCTCCGACTCGATCGAGAGCTTCATCGTCGCGGTGACGGAGGTCGCCAAGGGCGACGAGCCGGACAGTGCGGTGCCGTTCCTGTTGCTGGAGATCTCCCAGCTGCTGCTCACGGGCGGCCGGCTGGGTGCCCACGAGGACATCGTTCCCGACGAGCGGTACGAGCCGGACAGCGGCCCGGAGCCGGACGTCGACGATCTGCGGGAGCGGTTCGCCACGCTGCTCGACCCGGTGGATGTGTACTCCGAGGTCTTCGACCCCTACGTGCCGCGCAGTGAGCCGGTGCCCTGCCGGGTCTCCGATGACCTCGCCGACATCGTCACCGACCTCCGGCACGGGCTGGCGCACTACCGCGCGGGCCGGGTCAGCGAGGCCCTCTGGTGGTGGCAGTTCTCCTACCTCTCCAACTGGGGCCCGACCGCCTCGGCCGCACTGCGCGCGCTGCAGTCGCTGGTCGCCCACGTACGCCTCGACCAGCCGCTGGACGAGCTGAACGGTCTGGACACGGACAGCGACGACGGTGGCGAGGACCGGCTCGCGGAGGAGGCCGGCAAGGTCATGGCGGCGGAGATCGCGGGACCGCTGGGGCTGCGGCGGGTGTGAGCCGCGGTCGGCGGACCGCGCCAGGGTTCGGCTGCGCGACGTCCGCCATACGGCGGCACGGCAGGCTGCATAGGGCGGGGTGCCTCGGGCAGGCGCTGCCAGGAAGGGCCCGGTGGGCCCGGGATCCGGCGGCGCGAGGCCGGATCGGCGGTGGCCCGGACAGGTCCGGCCGGTGGCCTGGACAGGGCGTTCGGATGGCCCGCCGCCTCGACCGCGGCGTGTCGCATGGCGTGTGACCTGCGTTACGGGCGTATGTGAGCTGGGTTACGTTTCCGTGTGTTCCTGCCCGGAGCGGGCATGTGCTCGCCGGGCAGGCGCAACGGTGCGCCGCGCGAATCCCGCCCCTGGGGCATGGCGATCATCGCGCCCGGTGGCTGAGAAATCAGCGATCGAGCGATGAGTTTCGTGTCTCAGGATGTGGTATTCGCGGGGCGGGTTCCGCTTGCTCGGTAGACTGAGCCGACCGCAGTACCCCCATTTCCGGGGGTCCGGGAGGAAACTCCCGATGAGACAGTTGCGAGGAGCGCACGTGGGCCTTGTCGTGCAGAAGTACGGCGGCTCATCCGTTGCGGATGCCGAGGGCATCAAGCGCGTTGCCAAGCGAGTCGTCGAAGCCAAGAAGAACGGCAACCAGGTTGTCGTGGTGGTTTCGGCGATGGGCGACACGACGGACGAGCTGATCGATCTCGCTCAGGAAGTGTCCCCGATTCCGTCGGGGCGCGAGTTCGACATGCTGCTGACCGCCGGAGAGCGGATCTCCATGGCCCTGCTGGCGATGGCGATCAAAAACCTCGGCCATGAGGCGCAGTCCTTCACCGGCAGCCAGGCCGGCGTCATCACCGATTCCGTGCACAACAAGGCACGGATCATCGATGTCACGCCGGGCCGCATCAAGACCTCGGTCGACGAGGGCAATATCGCCATCGTCGCCGGCTTCCAGGGTGTGTCCCAGGACAAGAAGGACATCACGACGCTGGGGCGAGGCGGGTCGGACACGACCGCCGTCGCGCTGGCGGCCGCCCTGAACGCCGATGTCTGTGAGATCTACACCGATGTCGACGGCGTCTTCACCGCTGACCCGCGGGTCGTGAAGAAGGCCCGGAAGATCGACTGGATCTCCTTCGAGGACATGCTGGAGCTGGCCAGTTCCGGCTCCAAGGTGCTGCTGCACCGTTGCGTCGAGTACGCACGTCGATACAACATCCCGATCCACGTCCGCTCCTCCTTCTCGGGGCTCAAGGGCACGTGGGTCAGCAACGAACCGCAAGGGGACCAGCCGATGGAGCAGGCGATCATCTCGGGCGTCGCACACGACACCTCCGAGGCGAAGGTCACGGTCGTCGGAGTTCCGGACAAGCCGGGCGAGGCCGCGCGCATCTTCCGTGCGATCGCGGACTCCGAGGTCAACATCGACATGGTCGTCCAGAACGTGTCGGCCGCGTCCACGGGCCTGACCGACATCTCGTTCACCCTCCCCAAGGCGGAGGGCCGCAAGGCCGTCGCCGCCCTGGAGAAGACCCGTGCGGCGGTCGGTTTCGACTCGCTGCGCTACGACGACCAGATCGCCAAGATCTCGCTGGTCGGCGCCGGGATGAAGACCAATCCCGGTGTCACGGCGACGTTCTTCGAGGCGCTGTCCAACGCGGGTGTGAACATCGAGCTCATCTCGACCTCCGAGATCCGTATCTCGGTCGTCACCCGCGCCGATGACGTCAACGAGGCCGTGCAGGCCGTCCACACCGCCTTCGGTCTCGACAGTGAGACCGACGAGGCCGTGGTCTATGGCGGCACCGGACGATGATTCCGGCCGAGGCGGGCCGTCCGTCCCACGCCGTCATCGCGGGGGCGGACGCCCGTACGGCCCGTAAGCCGCATCTCGCCGTCGTCGGTGCCACCGGTGCCGTCGGCTCGGTCCTGCTCGGCATCCTGTCCGAGCGGGCCGACATCTGGGGCGAGATCCGGCTGATCGCCTCTCCCCGCTCGGCCGGCCGCAAGCTGACCGTGCGGGGCGAGGAGACCGAGGTCATCGCACTCGCCGAGGATGCCTTCGACGGCATCGACGTCGCGATGTTCGATGTCCCGGACGACGTCTCCGCGCAGTGGGCACCGGTCGCGGTGTCCAAGGGCGCGGTGGTCGTGGACAACTCGGGTTCGTTCCGGATGGATCCGGACGTGCCCCTCGTGGTGCCCGAGGTCAACGCGCACGCCGCGCGGCTGCGCCCTCGCGGGATCATCGCCAACCCGAACTGCACGACCCTCTCGATGATCGTGGCGCTCGGTGCGCTGCACGCCGAGTACGGACTGAGCGGGCTGGTCGTCTCCTCCTACCAGGCCGTATCGGGAGCGGGGAAGGCCGGCGTGGACACGCTGCGGGCGCAGCTCTCCGCGGTGTCCGGCACGGACCTGGGCACCAAGCCGGGCGATGTGCGGCGGGCGGTCGGCGACACGCTGGGGCCCTTCCCGGACCCGATAGCGCTCAACGTCGTGCCGTGGGCCGGCTCGCTCCAGGAGGACGGCTGGTCCTCCGAGGAGCTCAAGGTCCGTAACGAGTCCCGCAAGATCCTCGGGCTGCCGGACCTGCCGGTCAGCGTCACCTGTGTACGGGTGCCGGTCATCACCACCCACTCGCTCGCCGTGCACGCGCGGTTCGAGAACGAGGTCACCGTCGCGGGCGCGCACGAGATCCTCGCCGCGGCGCCCGGTGTGGTGCTCAGCGACGACCCGGCCGAGGGCGAGTACCCCACTCCTTCCGATGTCGTCGGCACGGACCCGACCTGGGTCGGGCGGGTGCGGCGGTCGCTGGACGATCCGCGGGCGCTGGAGCTGTTCGTGTGCGGGGACAACCTGCGCAAGGGCGCGGCGCTGAACACGGCACAGATCGGCGAGCTGGTCGCCGGCGAGCTGCGCGGATAGCGATTCCGCGGGCGACTTGGCGGGATTGGCCGTCGCGGGCCGGGCCGCGTAGGAGATACTTTGTGCACCGTGTGAAGATCCTGTGAGCACATTGTTGGTCCCAACCGCTTGATCTGGGCTGACGATCTGTTCGACCATTCGCTCCCCGCCGTACTGCAACCGGCAGTTGGGTGGGGAGCGTCTTTGTGGCCGCCCCTCCATAGGTGGCTCGGTGCGTCCGCGGGCCTGTGTGGGGCCCCCGGCGACGGGGTGAATGCGTCGGGATAAATGGTGCATTGAGGAAGAGCTGGTACGCATGAGGGCATTTGACGCATCGTCAAAGACGGTGTCTTGCGCGTACAACCCTTGTGGGGGGAAGCGTGTCCAACAGGCGTGGCAGAGGTACTCGGATTCACCATCGCCCCAGGGGGGACAGCAGGCGCGACAGTGCGCCCGCCGCGCTCCCGTGTGTCCGGGGGCATGCCAGTGATCGCCCCCTGGCCCACCGCGGGTCCCGCGCAGCTTCCTTCTCAGCGTGGGGACACTGACGACGCGATGGCAGCGGGCACAACAGTCGACCATCTGACCGAGACCTACCGCGCGCACTACCGTTCCCTCCTCGGTCTCGCCGCGCTGCTCCTGGATGACACCGCCTCGTGCGAGGACGTCGTCCAGGAAGCGTTCATCCGCGTGCACTCCGCCCGCGGACGGGTGCGTGACCCGGAGAAGACCCTCGCCTATCTCCGGCAGACGGTCGTCAACCTCTCGCGCTCCGCGCTGCGCCGCCGCATCCTCGGGCTGAAGCTGCTGTCCAAGCCGATGCCCGACATGGCGAGCGCCGAGGAAGGCGCGTACGACCTGCTGGAGCGGGACCAACTGATCAAGGCGATGCGCGGGTTGCAGCGCAGGCAGCGCGAAGTACTGGTGCTGCGCTATTTCGCCGACATGACCGAGGCGCAGGTCGCCGAGACGCTGGGCATATCGCTCGGCTCGGTCAAGGCGTACGGGTCGCGTGGCATCGCGGCGCTCCGCGTCGCGATGGAGGCTCCAGCATGAGTGGCAAGACGTTCGGCCCGTACGACCCGCACGATCCGTTCCGACGTGGTGAGGCGTTCGCTCCGCGAGGGAGCCGAGGGCTGCACGCGGTACGCGGAACCGGCGGGGCCCCCGAGGCTCAGCAGGCCCGGGAAGCTCGTGAGGCACGTGGTGTGAGGAAGAGGCTCGGACCGGGCGGCGTGAGCGGTCCAGGTGCGCGGGCGACGGGTCCGCGCGGTGAGGTGCGTGGGCTCTACCTGGCGCGAGAGGCGCATTCCGGCCAGGGCGGCACGCCGGATCCGGAGAGCGGGCGGCAGGCCGCCGGAGCGGGCGAGGACATCGCTGTCGGAGGCCCGGCGCGCAAGGGAGGCGTCGGCGAGGCCGGGAGCCGTGGCGCGGCTGCGGCAAGTGATGCCGCGGGGCGCGGTGTTGGGAGTGCCCGGGGCGCTGACCTCGGTGACCTCGGTCATGGTGACGTCGACCACGGTGATGTCCACAGCAGGGACGCCGACCGCGGTGACTTCGGCGCTCGTGATCCTGAGGGCCGTGCCCTCGACCATCGTGACACCGACAGTCGCGCTGCCGACCGTGACGGTGGGCGGGACGCGGTGACCGATGGCGCGGGCCGGGACCACTCCGGCCACGATCGTGGTGGCTTCGGCGGCGGGAGGGGCGACGGTCCGGAGACCGGTGGCGGTCTCGGCGGCGAGGACGAGCTGAGGCGCCTGCTGCACTCCCGCGTCGGCGATCTGCAGCCTGCGCCGGATGCCCTGGAACAGCTGCGGCGTGCCGTGCCGGCCCGCCGTCAGCGTCGCCGGCACGTCGTCGTGGGCGCTGCCGCCGCGCTTCTGCTCGGCGGCACAGCGATCCCCGCCATGATCCATGTCGCCACCTCCCAGGACGGCTCAGAAGACCGC
Source organism: Streptomyces sp. Pv4-95 (assembly GCF_045782725.1). Classification (NCBI taxonomy): domain Bacteria; kingdom Bacillati; phylum Actinomycetota; class Actinomycetes; order Kitasatosporales; family Streptomycetaceae; genus Streptomyces; species Streptomyces sp. Pv4-95. The sequence continues at coordinate 3,901,099 of NZ_CP127172.1, read as the reverse complement.
CCCGCCAACGCCGCGAGCAGCCGGCAGACCCAGGGCAGCACCGGTGGCGCGCACGGCGAGGGCACCGAGCAGGCCGACTCGCAGGCGAACGGCAAGGACGGCAGGGCGGTCGGCGAGAGCAAGCAGGGCGGCAAGGGCAAGGCGGCGGAGGGGACCGGCGCGGGGCACGGCGGAGGCGCCGGAGCCCCCGCCCCGGACGAGACGATGGACGTCACCTCGCCGGTCTGCGGCCGCGAACAGCTCGGCCAGGGCACCGGCACGACCGGCCCGGCGGACTCCGAGGGCCGTGTCTACGGCGCGTTCCGCGTGGTCAACACCTCCGGCACCGCCTGTTCGGTCGAGGGCGGCGGCAGCGTCGGGCTGATCGCGCAGGGCTCCACCAATCCCGAGAACATCCACGTGGTCGACCACACCTCCGGCGACGCCGCGACCGGCCTGCCCGATCCGGCCACCACCCCTGACCAGCTTGTTCTCAAGCCGGGCGAGGCATACGAGGTCAAGTTCGCCTGGATCCCCGAGGGTGGCGGCGGCACGACGGGATGCGTCAACCCCGGCCCTTCGCCGACCCCCGACCCCTCCGACGGTCCGGGAGGCTCGCCGGAGACCTCGACGTCGGCAACGGGTGACGGTGGCCAGGCGGGCGGGGAAGACGGGACCGGCGACGGCGGGAGCGCGACCGGCGCCGTCGTGCTCAGCCATACGCCGGAGGCCGGTGAGCCGGCGGCGGCCGACACCAAGATCCCCGAGGCGTGCGCCGGGACGGTCTACCGCACCGAGGCGCTGGCGGCGGAGTAGCGATCGGGCCGCCCTGGTCCTCACGGACGGGGCCGTTCCGTGGAGGGGGCGGTGCGGCCCCTCCGTGCGGGCCCCGTACCGTGGTGGTGTGTACCGGTTCCTGCTGACCCCGCGGTGGTGGGGGATCAACGTCTTCGCCGTACTGGCGATTCCCTTCTGCATCTTCATGGGCAGCTGGCAGCTGAGCCGCTTCGAGGGCCGGGTCGACACCCACCACCAGCAGGAGAACCGCTCCGCCGACGCCAAGGCAGCGGCCGCACGTCCCTTGGACGACCTGCTGCCGGTGGACAAGGTCACCTCCGGCCGGCAGGCAAGCACCCGTGGTCGCTACGACACCGGCCATCAACTGCTCGTCCCCGACCGCACCTTGGAGGACAAGCAGGGCCGGCAGCAGGGCTTCTACGTCCTGACCATGCTGCGCACCGACAGCGGCAAGGCCCTCCCGGTCGTACGCGGCTGGCTGCCCGGCGACGCGAACTCCAAGGCCGATACGGCCAAGGTGCCCGGGCCGCCGAAGGGCGAGGTGACGGTGACCGGAGCGCTCCAGGCGTCCGAGCACCAGGGGACCGACGGTGTGCGGGCCGACGGCGGCCTGCCGCGCGGACAGCTCGGCATGATCAGCGCGGCGTCGCTGGTCAATATCGTGCCGTACGAGGTCTACGACGCGTGGATCACGCTCGCGGACGCCCAGGCCCCGCTGCGCGCCGTTCCGCCGGTGGCGGTGGAGGGCAGCGGGCTGGACCTGAAGGCCTTCCAGAACCTCGGCTACACCGGCGAGTGGTTCGTCTTCGCGGGCTTCGTCGTCTTCATGTGGTTCCGGCTCTTCCGCCGGGAGGCCGAGACCGCCAAGGACGCGGCGCTGGGCATCCTGCCGGAGGAGGACGCGGGCGCGGAGCCGGAGCCCGCACCCGCCGCCCCTGGCGGGTCCTAGACCGGTCCGCGGAGCCCCGCCCGGCCCACTGGCCGGGCACGCCCGCCGCTGCACTTCGCGGACACGGTCCGGAACCGTCCGGTCAGCCCGTCACCTCGCTCCACCTCTCACTCCCCCCCCCCGGCAGATCACTGCCTCCGCAGTCCCCCCGTCACTTCGCCTTGCCGCCCACGTAACGCCGTGCGAAGTCGAGCTCCAGGCGCACCTGCTTGATGCGCTCCTCCACGACGAGCGAGCCGTGCCCGGCGTCGTAGCGGTAGACCTCGTGGGGGTGGCGACGCTGCTCCAGCCGCTGGACGTAGTTCTCCACCTGCTGAATGGGGCAGCGCGGATCGTTGACCCCGGCGGAGAGGTAGACCGGGGCCCGCACCGCGTCGACATACGTCAGCGGTGACGACGCCTCGAAGCGCTCCGGGACCTCCTCCGGCGTCCCGCCCAGCAGGGTCCGGTCCATCGCCTTGAGGGCTTCCATCTCGTCGTTGTAGGCCGTGACGTAGTCGGCGACGGGCACCGCCGCCAGGCCCACCGCCCACGCCTCCGGCTGCATGCCCAGCCCCAGCAGCGTCAGATAGCCGCCCCACGATCCGCCCGCGAGCACCAGGCGCTCCGGATCGGCCAGCCCGGACTCCACCGCCCACTCGCGGACCGCGGCGATGTCCTCCAGCTCGATCAGCCCGACCCGGTGCTTCAACGCATCCGTCCAGGCGCGGCCGTAGCCGGTCGAGCCGCGGTAGTTGACGCGGACGACCGCGAAGCCGTGGTCCACCCACGCCGCAGGCGACGAGGCGAACGCGTCGCTGTCGTGCCACGTCGGCCCGCCGTGGATGTCGAACACCGTGGGGAAAGGCCCGGCGCCCTCGGGCTTCTGCACCAGCGCGTGGATCCGGCCGCCGGGACCCTCCACCCAGGCATCGGTCACCGGAACCGACCCGGGGGCCTTCATACCGGGCGGATCCAGCACGACCTTGCCGCTCGTCGAGCGCACCTCGGGGGGCTGCGCCGCCGAGGACCACAGGAACTCCACCGTGCCGTCGGGCCGGGCGGTGGCACCGGACACGGTGCCGGCGGGGGTCTCGACCCGTGTCAGTGCCCGGCCCTCGGCAGCGGCCGCACCGGCGCCGCGGCCCGGCGCACCCAGCTCGTAGCGCCACAGCTCGCTGCGGGCGTGGTACTCGTGCTCCACCAGGAGCGCCGAGCCGTCCGGATACCAGTCGGCGCCCACATCGCCGGGCAGGTCGATCTCCAGGGACGTCTCCACGCCCGTCACCGGATCCCAGATCATCGGCTCCCAGCGGCCCCGTCGCTGGTGCCCCACCAGCAGCCGGGCGTCGCCGTCCACCGGCGCGAAGCCCATCACCGACAGGCCCAGCTCCTCGGTCCCGCCGTTGGTGTCGTCCAGCTCCGCGACCGTCGAGCCGTCCGCCCGCACGACGCGGATCGCGGAGTGCATCGCGTCGCCGTGCTCGGTGTGCTCGATCGCGATCAGCGAGCCGTCGTGCGAGAGGTCGCCGACGCCCGCGGACTCGCGGTGGCGGTAGATCTCCACCGCCGGCTGCCCCGGCCGTACGACATGGACCGTCGAGCCCTCGTCGTCCGTGGAGCGTCCGACGACCGCGGTGCCGTCCCGGCCGATCGCCAGCCCCGCCGGATAGGCGGCGGCAAGACCCGGAGCCGCCGGCTCGTCCGCGCCGCCCGCGAACGGCTGCCGCATCCAGACACCGAACTCGTCGCCGTCGGTGTCGGAGAACCACCAGATCCACTCGCCGTCAGGGGAGAGGGTGCCGTCCGTGGTGCCGTTCGGACGGTCCGTGGCCTGCCGCTGCCCACCCGTCGCACGGTCCCAGGCGTAGAGCTCGAAGGTGCCGGTGGCGTTCGAGACGAACAAGGAACGGTCCGGAGCGTCCTCCGCCCAGTCCGGCAGTCCGATCCGCGGTGCTCGGAACCTCTTCTCCCAATCCGGCACGGCCTCGGTGGACGTGGTCGCGCCGGCGGCGTCGGAGGGCCCGGCGGAAGCCGCGGGGTCGGGGCGGTGGTGCGGATCGTTTGCCTGGTCAGTGCCTTGGGTCTCGTCAGTCATGGGCCCATTCTGCGCCGTGCGCCGCAAGAGCGTTGGCGCGGCCATCAGGCTGTGGATAACTTCGCCGCATGCGAAGTCCCAACGGCCCCGACGACTGGCGCGAGACCAACCGCGCGAGGTGGGACGAACGGGTCCCCCTCCACACCGCGAGCGATTATTACGACCGGGCCGCCTTCCGCCGGGCCCGGGACGTGATCCGCGACTTCGAGATCGCGGAGGTCGGCGATGTCACCGGCCGCAGCCTCCTTCACCTCCAGTGCCACTTCGGGCAGGACACGCTGTCCTGGGCGCACCGCGGCGCGGCACAGGTCGTGGGCCTGGACTTCTCCGAACCGGCCATCGAGGCCGCGCGGGAGCCGGCCGCCGAACTCGGCTACGGCCAGGACCGCGCGTCGTTCGTCGCCGCGGACGTCTACGACGCCGCCGAAGCCGTCCCCGACTCGTCCTACGACATCGTCTACACCGGTATAGGGGCCCTGAACTGGCTCCCGGATCTGGTCCGCTGGGCCGAGACCGCCGCCGCACTCGTCGCTCCCGGTGGCTTCCTCTACCTCGCCGAGTTCCACCCGCTGAGCGATGTCCTGGACGACGAAACCGCCTCGCGCGTCACGTACGACTACTTCAACCGGGACGCCTGGGTGGACGAAACCCCCGGCAGCTACACGGACTTCGACGCGCCCACGGTCCACAACCGCAGCATCGAATGGCAGCACCCGCTCGGCGATGTCGTCTCGGCCCTGGCCGGCGCCGGTCTGCACATCGAGTTCCTGCACGAACACGACATGACGATGTTCCAGCGCTTCGCCGCGCTGCGCCGTGCGGGCGACGGCTACTACCGCCTCCCCGCCGACCGCCCCCGCATCCCGCTGATGTACTCGCTGAAGGCGACGCGGCTGCGCTGAAGGCCGGACGGACCGCGTGCCGAGGCGGGCGCAGGCGGACAGCGGCCCGGTGCCGGGCCCGTCCGTCCGGGGGCCGCCGCCCACGGCGTACTCCGGGGCGGCTACTCTTCCGACCGTTCCGGCCGGAAGGGCCGACCGGTGTCCGCTTCGCGGGCGCCGCTGACAACTGCCGGGTGGAGGCTCACGCGGCAGAGAATCACGGGGGTTTCCATGCGGATGCGCAGACGTCTGGCCGGTGCCGCGGGTATGAGCGCGATCCTGCTGCTGGCGGTGGGATGCGCGGGCTCGGACCAGAAGAAGGTGTCGCCGGGCGCGTCCGCTGCCGTGGCCGCCGCCAAGCCGCTGCCCATGAAGACCGCTCCTCACCCGGCGACCTGGACGGGCACCGACGACAAGGTCCACCCCCTGCGGATCACGCCCACGCGGCTGGCCCGCGGTGCGGAATCCGACCTCGTGCACATCAGGCTGGACGACGACCTGAAGGGGATGGTGCCGTACTACCTCACCTTCTCCTACACCAACACCGGCAAGACCACGGTGAGCGGAGTGGACCCGGCGAGGAACTTCTCGATCAACGGGGCGGACGGCCGCCCGGCCGAGCAGATCTCGCTCTTCCAGAGCAACCCGATGGCCACCGGCTCGGGGCTGCCCGCCGCGTGCCGCGAGAGCGGTGCGGAGAAGCTGGCCGCCGGCGCGACCACCACCGTCTGCCAGATCTTCATGCTGGGCAAGGACCAGCAGCCGGCGACCGTCTCCTACAAGGACGCGGAGAGCGAGACGCTGCTGTGGCAGGTCGGCGGCGGCAAGGGGGGCGGGGCCACCGGGATTCTGCCCGCGGGCAGGTCCGCGGACTCCGCCACGGAGGACAGCGACAAGCACCCCGTGTCCCTGCACATCACGCCCAAGGGCGTGCGCGCGGGCTCGATCGCCGATCTCAGCCGGTTCGACCTGGACGCGGACGAGAAGAAGCTCATCCCGTACTACGTGACCATGCAGTACAAGAACACCGGCAAGCACGACGTGCTTCCGAGCATGAACGACGGCGTGGTGCTGCGGACCGCCGCCGGCCAGGAGTCGCGGAAGATGGTGCTGATCGACATCGGCGGTCCCGGGGTGAGCCAGTGCCCCGAGGCCACGCCCGACGACATGGTCAAGCCCGGCGCGACCGTGACCGAGTGCTCCATCCACATGCTGGCCAAGGGCGAGCCCCCGGTGGCGGTCGTCTTCCAGGGACATGGTGAGAGCGGGCAGCCGGTCACCTGGCGCGTGGAGACCGACGGCGCCAAGTAGCAAGTACCGCCGGCGGCCCGGGTCCCTGAGGGGGCCCGGGCCGTTTGCGTCGCGGCGGAAGGCGGCCAGGTCCACCGAGGAGGCAGGCTGGCTGGGGCGCATGCCCCGGAGTGCCCGGCCCTCCGGCCGTAATCTGGAGGAGTGGGCAGTGACGTGGTCACGATGTTCCTCTGCGGCGATGTGATGCTCGGCCGCGGCGTCGACCAGATCCTCCCGTATCCCGGCGACCCGGCGTTGCGGGAGGGCTACATCCGGGACGCCCGGGCGTATGTCGAGCTGGCGGAGGCGGCGAACGGGGTCGTTCCTCGTCCGGCGGACTTCTCCTGGCCGTGGGGCGACGCGCTGGCGGTGCTCGACGACGCCGCGCCGGACGTCCGCGTGGTCAACCTGGAGACCGGCGTCACGCAGAACGACGACTTCGCCGCCGGCAAAGAAGTCCACTACCGCATGAACCCCGCGAACGTCCCCTGCCTGGCGGCCGCCCGCCCCGACGTCTGCGCCCTGGCCAACAATCACGTCCTCGACTTCGGCCGTCGCGGCCTGGCGGAAACGCTCGGCACCCTGGCGGGCGCGGGGCTGCGGACGGCAGGGGCGGGCGCGGACGCCTCGGAGGCGCGACGCCCCGCGATCGTTCCCGTCGAGGGCGGCCGCCGGGTCGTGGTGTTCTCGTTCGGGATGCCGTCCAGTGGCATCCCGAACGAGTGGGCCGCGACGGGGGAGCGGTCAGGGGTCTACGTCGTGCCCGAGCCGTCGCAGAGCGCCGCGGCCGAGGTGGTCGGCCGGGTACGCCAGGTGAAGCGACCGGGCGATGTCGTGGTGGCCTCCGTCCACTGGGGCTCCAACTGGGGCTACGACGTCCCCCGTGACCAGGTGCGCTTCGCACATGCCCTGATCGACGGCGGCGTGGACGTCGTGCACGGGCACTCCTCGCACCACCCGCGCCCCCTGGAGATCTACCGGGGGAAGCCGGTGCTTCACGGGTGCGGCGACTTCATCGACGACTACGAGGGCATCACCGGCTACGAGCACTACCGGGACGACCTGCGGCCGCTGTATCTCGTCTCCGTGGAGCCCGCCACCGGCCGGCTCCACGAGTTGCGGATCATCCCGCTGCAGGCCCGGCGGATGCGGCTGCGGCACGCCTCGGGAGAGGACTCCGCATGGCTGGGAGCGGTCCTGGACCGCATCAGTCGCGACTTCCACGCCCGCGTCGACCTGGCGAGCGGCGGCACGCTGTCAGTGCGGGAGTGGGTGGGGGACGCGTTCGCGTAGCGGTGCTTCGTTGTCCGGGGTGCCGGTTTCCCGGGCGGCTGCGGGAGCCGCCGTTATCCGGGGGCGGGAGCCGCCGGCTGAGGGCCGTGGAGTGGCCGTGCGGCACGGTTCATCACCCTTCCCGATCGGCTTCGCGGCCTCATCCCCAGCCCGTCCGAACTTTTCCGACCACTGTCGTCCGGCTGTGGACAACGGACCTGCCGGCGGGGACCGTGGGCGAGGATTCGTGGTGCGCGCCGGGCCATTCGTGCAGGCACGGCGCGGCCCACAGTGGAAGCCAGTAATATCCCGCTTCATCCGCGTCACCTTGGTTCTGCCGGCTCATGCCGCATCGCATTCCCGCCGTGTCCCTCGCCTGGTGTGGTTCCCCGACCCCACCCGACGTCTCCCGCTTGGAGCCCGCCACGTGTCGTCCGCCGGATCCGCTCTGCACCGAGCCGCGCAGCGTGCAGCCCCGCTGTTGCTCCCGGCGCTGTTCGTCACCCAGTCCTTCGCGGCGCTGCTTCCGCACATCGCGCTGCTGGTCTGCACTGCGGTGGCGGGCCTGGCGGTCGACCTCTACCGGCAGGAACAGGTGGACGGGGTCACCGTGCCCCGCGACAAGATCGCGGTCGAGGTGACGACGCGGCAGCTGCTGCGGGACATGCTGACGCTGGTCGGACTTCTGCGGGCCGGCATCCTCGATCTCCTGCCCGGCCAGGCCCTGATACTGATCGCGTTCCTTCTCTTCTACGGGACGCATTTCGTGTGTCAGGCGGTGGCGGTGCTGGTGCGCAGGACGCGGAGTCTGCCGTTTGTGACGCGGAACATCGATGCGTCGGCGTTGGGTCTGTCGGATGCGCCGCCGCGGATCCTGTCGCGGCAGACGGGTCGTCGGCTGTTGCGGTTTTCGGTGCCGAGCACGCTGGGCATGATGCTGACCGCGATCACGACCGACGCCTACTGGGGCGGTATCGGTCTGACGGTGTCGCTGGTGCTGTCCGCGGGCGGCACCCTCTACCTGGGCACGTGGCTGCTGCCCAAGCACCGTGTGATGAGTGAGCAGCGGGCGCTTGTGTGGCTGGATGAGTGGCTGGCTGCGTATGAGCCGACGGTGGGGATGTATTTCTCCGGGGGTTCGTCGTCGGCGTATCAGGCGAATATGTGGCTGGGGACGCTGGCCGGTCTGGACGGTAAGCCGATCATTGTGCTGCGTGAGCGGTTCATGGTGCAGAAGATCGATGCGACGGACATTCCGATCGTGTGTCTGCCGAAGGTCGCGCATCTGATGCGGTTGGAGCACACGACGCTGAAGGTGCTGCTGCATCCGGCGAATTCGGGGAAGACGTCGCAGATCCTGCGGATTCCGTCGATCAAGCATGCGTTCACCAATCACGGGGAGAGCGACAAGCTGTCGTCGTGCAATCCGTATGCGAAGGCGTATGACGAGGTGTGGGTGGCCGGTCCGGCTGCTCGTGAGCGCTATCAGCTGGCCGATATCGGTGTCGAGGACAAGGATGTGGTGGAGGTCGGGCGGCCTCAGCTGGCGCCGATCGAGCCCTATCAGGGTCCGCCGAGCGGGCGGTACACCTCGGTGTTGTATGCGCCGACGTGGGAGGGCTGGGACGGCAATCCCGGCAACACGTCGGTGATTCTGGCCGGTGAGAACATCGTGCGGGCGTTGCTGGCCGATGAGGGTGTGCGGCTGCTGTACAAGCCGCATCCGATGACGGGTTCGGTCGATCCGCGGGCCGGTGCGGCCAATGCCCGGATCCAGGCCATGATCGCCGAGGCCAATGCCCGCCGCAGTGGTGCCCTGCCGGGGCCGGAGACCGCTGCCGAGCTGGCGCTGCGTACCGAGGAGCTCAATGCGCTGACGACGTCGGCGTTCCGTCGTAGCGCGGATGAGCTGGAGCGGATGCGGTTGCAGGGCACTCCGCAGGAGGGGCGTGCGGCGGCGGTGGCCGATGCCGTCACCGCGTGGGAGGGGGCCTACTGGGCGTCTTTCCCGCAGTGGGAGCACCGCATCATCACCACCGCGCGTCCGGCGATCTTCACCTGCTTCAACCAGGCCGATGTGCTGATCAGTGATGTCTCCAGCGTCGTGTCGGACTACCTCAGCAGTGAGAAGCCCTACGCGGTGGCCAACACCACCGGCATGAGCGAGGACGACTTCCGCGCGCATTTCCCCACCGTCCGCGCGGCCACCATCCTCACCCCCGACGCCGACGGCGTCCCCGCCCTCCTGGACGCGGTCCGCGACCCCGAGCACGACACCCTCGCCCCCGAGCGTGCCGCGCTCAAGACCCATCTGCTGGGCCCCTCCGACCCGCCCTCGCCGGTCCGCTTCAACCAGGCCGCCCTCGACCTCGCAGCCCAGGCCGACGAACGCCGCACCCGCATGGAAACCCGCCTCGCCGGCATCCCCGGACAACGCTCCCAGGACACGAGAGAGGCCCTGTCGCGCACGCGGTAGACACCGGGGTCGAGGTTCCGGTCCGCGCGTTGTCGAGCCGCGTCGTTCAGGGGTGCATCCGTGCGCCCTTGAGGACCTTGTCCACCGCGTTGCGCGGCCCGTGGACGACCAGGCCCACCAGGTCGAGCTGGTCCTTGCCCACGGCTTCCACCGCCGCCCGGTTGTCCCGGTCATTGCCCGTGGCGAAGAGATCCGACGTGAACACGGCGCACAGCAGTGAGCGGGAGAGCGCCCGGCTGTGCGCGGCGGTCATCGTCTCCTTCGACCCCTCGAAGACCAGCACGGGCTGGCGGAACATCGGCAGATACGAGGTGCCGTCGGCGTCCCGGTAGGGCTCGCCGATGACCTCGGGTGACGCCGTGCCGAGCCCGCTGACCAGGAAGGAGGTCACGTTCAGCCGCTGCCAGGTCGCCAGGTCGTCGCGCAGCAGAACAGCGATCTTGGAGTCGAAGCGCACGGGCGCCTTCGCCTCCCTCGCACCGGCCCCGGTCTCAGCGCCGACCGTGACCCCGGCCTCGGCCTCGGTGCCGGCCCCCGTCCCCACGTCCGTTCCGGCCTCGGTTTCGTTCCTGTTTCTCATGCTTCGAGACTGCGCGATGCACGCCTGCTGGGTCTTGTACGTTCTTTGCTTGATTCCTCCCCCTCGTGAGGGAGGGGGATTCCTGGCTCACGTTGCCTGCGGCCCGGGAGCGCGCAGGTCTTACACGATCAGCACCAGCCGGGTTGAGACCAGCCCGGGCGAGCATCACGTGGGCCGAGTTCTTATCCCTGGGGGATACGGCTCCGCACGCGGTGCAGGCATAGGTTCGTTCTGAGAGAGGTAGTGCGTGCTTGGCTCTTGCTCCGCACTGTGCGCAGTCCATCGTGGTGTGTGCGGGGTGGACGAGATGCAGCTCACGGCCGTGCTTGCGGCACATTTCGACAAGCGCGTGCTTGGTCGAACCGATGGCAGCGTCACCCGCCTTTCGGGCCATGGTGGTCTTGGCGAGAAACTTCGGACGGAAGTCTTCGACCGCCAAGGCGTCGTGGTCGCGGACCACGGTCTTGGCCCACTTGCGGGCGGTGTCCTGTCGCTGACGGGCCACTTTCTTGTGCAGCTTCGCCGTCAGTTTCTTGGCCCGCTGGTAGCCATTCGACCCGCGCTGCCCTTTCTTCGGCCTTCGCCGGGACATCATCCGCTGGTAGCGGGCCAGCTTCTGCGCGGCCCTTTTGCCGTGCTGGGCATGCGGGAGGTCGTGGGTGTCGGATGTGGTGGTCGCCGTCTCCCGCACGCCCCAGTCGATACCGATCACGCGGCCCGTTTCGGGCAGCGGCTCGACCAAGGACGTAACGACGAAGGAGCAATACCAATGTCCGATGCTGTCCTGGTACACCCGCACCGACGACGGATCGGCGCGCAGTACCCGAGACCACACCACCGTCAGAACGATCCCGCCCGCCAAGTGCAAACGGCCGTCTTTCAGCCGGAAGCCGCGCCGGGTGAAGTTCAGAGTGGGGTGGGCGGTGTGCTTCTTCTTGTACCGGGGCATCCCGGCGCGTTGCCGCATCGGCGACCGGGCCTTGATGTCCTTGAGCGCCTTGGCGCGCGACTTCGCGAAGTCGCGGATGAGTTGCTGCTGCGGGACGGAGGAGCCTTCACGCAGCCACGGCGTGCGGGCACGCGCCTGAGTCAGCATCTTGTCCAGCGCGGCCGGACCGCAACTCTCGCCGCTGGTATGCGCCTTCTTCGACCGGGCCACGCACTCGTTCCATAACCACCGGCACCGACCCCACTCCGCTTCCAGCGCCGACCGGGCCGTGGAAGACAAACGCAGGCGATAGGTGTACCGGGAATGCCCGGCATCCACCCTCTGCGCTTACGACGTCACGAAATCCAACCTACCTGTGACATAAGACAGTTGAGAGGTTCGATCTTTATGGACGTCCTCACCACCTCGACGGGCGGACACCCGAATCGCCCTGCGGACGCTTCACCGCTACCTGCCCTGCCCCGCAGAAGCCCGATGCCTCCCCGGTCTGAAGGCCGGGACATCCGCCCAGGAGTCCGGTGAAGCCCCGGCAGGAGATCTCCGCCTGGCGACCGGCGGTCGCGGGTGTCGTGGAGGTGTTCCATGCTCATTTCACCGAGCATGCCTACCCCATGCACGTCCACGACGCGTGGACCCTGCTGATCGTGGACGACGGCGCGGTCCGCTATGACCTGGACCGCCATGAGCGCGCCACGCCGGGCGACACGGTGAGTCTGCTTCCGCCCCAGGTGCCGCACAACGGGTCACCCGCCACTCCGGACGGTTTCCGCAAGCGCGTTGTCTATCTCGACATGACGCAGCTGCCCGAGCGCCTCATCGGGCCGTCGGTGGACAGCCCGGACATCATCGACCCCCTCCTGCGCAGGCGCGTCGGACAACTGCACACGGCCCTCGCGCATCACGGCGACGAATTCGAGTCGGAGAGCCGCCTGGCCCTCATCGGTGAGCGACTGCGCGCACATCTGCGTCCGGCGTCGGCTGCCGGCGGTGCGGTGCCCGGCCCCGGCATCGCCGACAGCCTGCGGGGCCTTCTCGACGAGCGGCTGATCGAAGGCGTCGCCCTGGAAGAGGCCGCACGGCTGCTCCACGCACACCCCGCGCATCTCGTACGTGCCTTCAGCGGTGTCTTCGGTATCGCTCCGCACCAGTACGTCGTCTCCCGCCGCGTCGACCTGGCGCGCCGACTGCTGCTCGACGGACAGCCGCCGCGCGAGGTGGCGACGGCCGCGGGTTTCTACGACCAGTCACACCTCAACCGGCACTTCAAGCGCGTCGTGGGCACCACTCCGGGGCTGTACGCCTCGCGCGGTGCATCGCGGTGACCACGCTGCCGTTGCGGGTGGCGCATGGAAGCGCCCGATCGCTGGCGACGGGGGATGCGCCAGCGATCGGGCTGCGGGCAAGGCTAACAAGGTTGTTTGTATGAAGCGGGGCAACTTCCTTGCCGCAGTAGGCAGTTGTGACGGGGATCACTCGGCGTCGTCAATTGCCGCACGGAGGCTCGTACGAGAGGCGGGGCAGATACTCGTGCCACTTCTCCGGCGTCAGAACGCCCCGAGTGGTCGAGCAGATGCGGCGAATCGCCTCGTCGATGTCCAGGCTCCACAGCCGGACACTGTCCGCGCCGCTCGACACCCCGAGCATGTTGCTCTTGGGGCTGAACGACAGGAAGTTTCCGGTCTTGGCGTTGGGGCTCATCGACTCACCGATGGGTGTGGCCCCGGCGGGTCGGGCGACGTTCCAGAGCCGCACCATGTCGTCGTTGCCGCCGCTGGCCAGGGTGCGGCCGTCCTGGCTGAACGTCAGTGACACGATCGCCTCGGTGTGGCCCGTGAGGGTGGAGAGCCGGGTTGTCTTGAGGGGGTCGGTGACATTCCAGAGGCGGACGGTGTTGTCGTCGCTGCCGCTGGCCAACGTGTGGCCGTCCGGGCTGTAGGCGAGCATGTTGACGGGCCCCAGGTGTCCCTTGAGGGGAGTGCCGAGCCGGGTGACATGGCGCGGGTCGGCCACGTCCCAGAGGCGGACGGTGCCGTCGGCGCTGCCGCTGGCGAGGGTGCGGCGATCGGGGCTGAAGATGAGGGAGTTGACGTAGCCCCGGTGGCCGGTGAGCGGGGCGCCGAGCCGGCGAAGGTGTGACGGGTCGCCGGCGTTCCACAACTGGACCGTGCGGTCCTCGTAGGCGGTTGCCAGGGTGTTGCCGTCCGGGCTGAACGCCAGCGCGTCGGGGCCCGCGTATCGCGTCTTCAGCGCGACGGGCGGTCCGTGGGGGACGGGACGGGCCGGGTCGGTGACGTTCCACAGCTGCACCGCGCGGCTTCCCGTCAGCACCGCGAGCGTGTGGCCGTCGGGGGAGAACGCCAGCGACCGCACGTCGCCCTCCCCGGGCATGAACGGTTTGCCCAGCAACACGGGCCGGTGCGGCGCCTTCACGTTCCACAGCCGGACCCTTGCGTCGCGCGCGGCCGTGGCGAGCACGCGCCCGTCCGGGCTGAACGCTCCGATCCGGCCGGTCATGTCCGACGTCGGGATCGACCACAGGCGGACCTTGCTGTCGCCGCTCCCGGTGGCGAGGGTCCGCCCGTCGGGGCTGAAGCCCACGGCGTACATCTCCCCGCTGCTGCCGGCGAGCGGCTCGCCGACCTGCGACGGGTAGGCCGGATTGCTGACGTTCCAGATGCTGGCCGTGCTGTCCGCGCTGCCGGCCGCGAGCATTTTTCCGTCGGGGCTGAAGGCCACCGACCACACGGGACCGGTGTGGCCGGTGAGCGGCCCGCCGAGCGGTGCCGCGTGCCGTGGGGTGCCCACGTTCCAGAGCCGGATGGTGTCGTCGGCGCTGCCGCTGGCGAGGGTGCGGCCGTCGGGGCTGAAGGCCACCGAGTGCACCGTGCTCCGGTGGCCGGTGAGGGCCGAGGCGATCGGCTTCGGATGGCGTGGCTCGGCCGCGTCCCACAGCCTGATCGTGCCGTTGTCGGCCCCGGCTGCCAGCGTCCGCCCGTCGGGGCTGAAGGCCACCGAGCGCACCGCGGAGGTATGCCCGGGCAGGGCGCTCAGCGCCCGCGGCCGGCGCGGGTCGGCGACGTTCCACAGCCGGACGGTGTGGTCTTCGCCTGCGGAGGCGAGAGTGCGTCCGTCGGGGCTGAAGGCGAGCAGGTAGACCGTGCCGTCGTGGCTGGTCAAGGGCGTGCCGATCGGTCGCGGACGGCGGGGGTCGCGGATGTCCCACATTCGGATCGTGCCGTCGTCCGAAGCGCTGGCCAGGGTGTGCCCGTCCGGGCTGAAGACCGCGGTGCTCACCCAGCTCCGGTGGCCCGTGAGGGGCTTGCCCAGGGGTTTCGGGCGAGTCGGGTCCGCCACGTCCCACAGCCGGACGGTGCGGTCGTAGCTGGCGGTGGCCAGGAGACGTCCGCTCGGGCTGAACGAGGTGAGGTAGACGGCGCCGGTGTGGCCGAGGAGCGGGGTGGCCAGCGGGGCGTTGACCGTGGAGATCAGCCGGTTGTTCGTGTCCTCGTCGTCCGGTCGCAAGCGGTGCGCCACCAGGTCGAGCTGAGCGGACAGCGACGGATCCGTGTACTGGACGCGATCGGCTTCGGCGAGCACCTGCCCGAACACCGCATCGTCCCGCTGCTGCCACGCGATCACCGCGGAACCGGCCGCCAGCAGGGCCAGGACGGCCAGGGCCGCGACCGCACCACGCCTTATCCGGTCGGTGCGTTTGCGCAGTTTGACCGAGGCGGCCAGGAATTCCACGGCGCTGCGGGTCAGGAAGGTGTCACCGGCAGATGCCGCCCAGTTGCGGGCCTGCTGGAGACGCGAGCCCCGGTAGAGCAGCGACGTGTCACGGTGCGAGCCCTCCCAGGCCCTGCCGTCCTCCTCCAGCCGCTGGCGCAGCAGGTTGCCGTTGCGGTCCTCGTCGATCCAGTCGCGCAGGCGCGGCCAGGCGTGCAGCAGCGCTTCGTGGGTGATCTCCACCGCGTCCGCGTCGAGTGTCACCAACCGGGCGTGTACCAGCGCTTCGAGCGATTCCTCCGTCTTGTCGGGGTCCGTGGACTCCTCCGCCAGTTGGCGCCGCGTCCCGCGCCTGCGGGTGGCATGGGTGTCCTCGCCCAGCCGTACGAGCCTGAGGAGGAGCAGCCTCGCGGCGGTGCGTGCCGCGGGGTCGAGGCCGGTCCAGGCCCGCTCCGCGGTCGCCGCCACCGCTCCCTGGATGCCGCCCGCCGCGCGGTAGCCGGCCAGCGTCAGCCGTCCCGCCTTGCGGCGCTGCCAGGTGGCGAGCAGGGCGTGGGAGAGCAGCGGCAGTACCCCCGCGTCGTGCGCCCCGCCGGGGCCGTCGGCGCTCACTTCCCGGACGATCAGTTCCGCCAGCCCCGGTTCGAGTTCCAGACCGACGGCCTTGGCCGGGCCGGTCACCGCTTCGCGCAGTTCGGCGGTGGTCAGCGGTCCGAGCACCATGTGGCGGTGCTGCAGCGCGTCGGCCAGTTCGGGATAGGCCAGGCAGTGCTCGTAGAAGTCGGCTCGTATGCCGAGGATGACGAGCAGCGGGGGCGGGTCACCCGAGTCGGACGGGGTGCATGCGGCGTGCAGGAGCTGGAGGAAGGTGCGCCTGTTCGTCTCGTCGGAGCAGAGGGTGAACGCCTCCTCGAACTGATCCACGACGATGACCGGGCGGGCGGGGGAGGGCGTCTCGCGTCGCGCCCATGCCGTGGCGGCCTCTCGTACGGCGTGTGCGAATTGCGGAGTGCCGGGCGTCGCGGCCGCTGTTTCCCGATCGGGCGAGATGACGTGCGCCAGGTCCGGGATCCGGCGGGTCAGCTCCCGGAGGGGGTCCCCTCCGGGGACGAGCTGCACGACCTCCCGCTCCACGCCGTCCTCGTCGCCCAGTGCGCCCTTCTGCAACGCGGGCACCAGGCCGGCGTTCAGCAGGGAGGATTTTCCTGCTCCCGAGGCGCCCACGAGCATGACCAGGCCGCCCTCCGCCTTCTCCACCGAACGGAGCTGGGCGACGAGGGCGTTTCTGCACCGCTCGCGGCCGAAGAACCACCGGGCGTCCTGGTGCCGGTACGAAGCGAGGCCGCGGTAGGGGCACACGCCGGAGACGTTCCGCGCTTCGGCCTCGGCGTGCTCCTCCTCGTCCGCGGAGGCCGTGGCACGGCCGCCGACCGGGTCGGCGACCGCGCGCTCCCAGAGGCGCTGCCATTGGGCGAGGTCGTACAGGCCCGGGGACACCGGCGTCGGTCGCGCTCGCCGGGCTTGGGGGATCAGAATGTGGAGCACCGCGGCGAGGGCCGCGAACTGGGCAGGTACGTTCTTGGCCCGTCGCCAGTCGCTGATCCGCTGGACGGATACCCGCACGGGCCGTCCGCGTTCGTCGACCCGCTGCAGCCGGACGACCGACTCGGCCACCTTCTTGAGCGGAGGGTTGCCGGCCTCCTTGTACAGCAGCGCGAGACGTTCCGCGAGGGCTGTGCGTGCCCCTGAGTCGGAACTCAAGGTGTCCACTCCTCACTTCCCCCGCGCCTGGACATCCGGACCGGAAAACTCACCCTATCTGGCTGACCTGCGGTTACACCGTCCTCCGGAGGCCGGAACCTGCCCCGCGGGGGCCACAGCTGGCAGGATCACGACGCAGCAGCCGGCAACCGAGGCGTCGTCCGGACAGGCCACCAGCTCGGTACTCGGATTGACCAGACCTGACGCCGCAATTTCTCGGCCAACTTCCGTCGCCGTGACGAGACGGCGGCGACGGTCCCGTCGCCTGAACCGGGGAGACCCGTGGAGCCGGCCCATCCGGACCGCTCTCGCGTCGACCGGTGATCAGTTCCCGATCCGCGCCGGTGTGGTGCGGATCGATACAGACCGCGCCGTTCGGTACCGGTCCCCACGAGGGGAGGGACCGGTACCGATGGCGCGGAGCGGAGGGTCTGCGGGCGGTACGCGGCCGTCCCGCGAAGGAGCCGCGGAACGATCCCGGGCCCCCACCCGGCGGGCGGTCGTCCTGCGCCAGGAGGCGGCTGCGCACGGTACGGCCGGAGCGCCCCGCCGCTCTCACGCGCGGGTGTCGCGCTGCTCGCCACGCGCCGGCGGAAGCAGCAGATCTCTCTCGGGGTGCCGCTCGCCGCGCACGCCGCCCTGGACACCGAGATCGCGTCTGGCAGCTTCGTGGAAGGCGTTGATCGAGGCGAAGACCGCGCGATTGCGGGCGCGCCACTCCTCCAGCGTTCCGGTCATCTTGCCGGTGGCGTGCCAGTCCACCTCCGCTGCCACCGCGTTCAGCTCGTGAGCCGCCTCGACCACATCGTCCCCGCCGAGGAGCATGATCCGCTCGAAGGCCCGCCCCCGCAGCCGCCCGGCTTCCGCGACCTCGGCCAGCAGCTCGGCCTCGGGCTTGTCTCTCGGCCGGAGCCCTTCCCTGCTCTCGTAGAGCTGCACGGCCAGGAAGATGCAGGCCCGCATCCGGTCCACGTACGACTCGTAGGCGCTCAGCTTGGCGTCGTCCCACCGCGTCTGGAGCTGGTAGCGGTTGCGACTGCGCTCCATCAGGTAGTTCGCCCCGAACGACGTCAGCGCGCCGAGCAGTACGGCGGCGATCGTCACGAGCTGCTCGGTGGCACCCAAGCCGTCCCCCCAGACAACTGAACCGATGCGGTGTCCGGGGAAGCTTACGGCCGAGTGCTGACAGGCACGCCTTCTTTCGCGGCCCGCACCCGACGCCCGCTGCGGCGAACGCCTTGCCCCCTCCACGCGCTCTCTGTACCGTCATGAATCTGACGGATCGTCAGATCTGTCCGCAGGTGGAATCCGTGGAGAGGTCCCCATGACTGGCGAGACAAACGGCACGACCGAGATCCCCCGGGTCATCAGCGTGGACGACCACGTGATCGAGCCGGCGCACCTCTTCGAGACGTGGCTACCGGCGAAATACCGGGACCGGGGCCCCAAACCGCTGACGGCCGGCATCGGTGAGCTGGCCTACGTCGGCGGCAAGTACAAGTTCACGACGGACCCGGAGGGCCAGCAGACGGACTGGTGGCAGTACGAGGGGGATCTCTTCCCCTACAAGCGCATCATCGCCGCCGTCGGCTTTTCGCGGGACGAGATGACCCTCGACGGGATCACCCGCGAACAGATGCGCCGTGGCTGCTGGGATCCCAAGGCGCGCCTCGCCGACATGGACGTCAACCACGTCGAGGCATCGCTCTGCTTCCCGACGTTCCCCAGGTTCTGTGGCCAGACGTTCGCCGAGGCGCGCGACAAGGAGGTCGGTCTCGCCTGCGTGCGCGCGTACAACGACTGGATGGTGGAGGAGTGGTGCGGCGACAGCGGCGGGCGGCTCATCCCGCTCTGCCTCATTCCGCTCTGGGATGTGGACCTGGCGGTTCAGGAGATCCGGCGGAACGCGGCGCGCGGGGTACGTGCCGTGACGTTCAGCGAGATCCCCACGTACCTCGGGCTGCCGTCCATCCACAGCGGCTACTGGGACCCGTTCTTCGCGGAGTGTGAGGCCACCGGAACGGTGGTCTGCATGCACATCGGGTCCAGTTCGCAGATGCCGGCCGCGTCCCCCGACGCCCCGCCGGCCGTCCAGGCGTCGCTGAGCTTCAACAACGCCATGGCCTCGATGATGGACTTCCTCTTCAGCGGTGTGCTGGTGAAGTTCCCGCGCCTCAAGCTCGCGTACGCCGAGGGGCAGATGGGGTGGATCCCGTACGCCCTGGAGCGCGCGGACGACGTCTGGGAGGAGCACCGCGCCTGGGGCGGAGTCCGCGACCTGATCCCGGAGCCCCCGTCGACGTACTACTACCGGCAGATCTTCTGCTGCTTCTTCCGGGACAAGCACGGCGTGGACGCCATCGATGTGGTCGGCGTCGACAACGCGACCTTCGAGACCGACTATCCGCACGTCGACTCCACCTGGCCGCACACCAAGAAGGTCGCGGCGGAACACGTCGCCGGCCTCTCGCCGGAGGTGACGTACAAGCTTCTGCGCGGCAACGCGATCCGCATGCTCGATCTGGACTTCGACAAGGCGCGCTGACGGAGAAGGCCGTACCGACGCGCGGCGGTACGGCCCTTCTGCGGGGTGTGCGCCCCGCGTCATCGTCGTCCCCGGGCAACCACACGATCACCTGCGAGGGACCGGCCGATCGCCCGTAGGCTGGAGCGGGCCGACACCGTTCGACGTCCGGGAGCTGCCGTGTCCAACGCCGCCAGGGAGATCGGCCTCGATCTCACCCGCTGGTATGTCCGTTACGGCCCCGGGGCCGTCGGCAAGGCGGCGGTGGTCGAGAACTTCCTCAACGCCGGATTGAGGGACCACCCGCGGTTACGCCGGGCTCGGACCCGGTTCGGCGCGACCTTCCTCACCGACACCCAGGACCTGATCCAGCGCTACCTCTACGAGTTCGGTGTCTGGGAGCCGCATCTGACGCACTGGCTGGAATCCCGGCTCAGGCCCGGGGACGTGTTCATCGATGCCGGGGCGAACATCGGGTACTACAGCGTGCTGGCGTCGAAGCTCGTCGGGACGGCGGGCGGCGTGGTCGCGATCGAGGCATCGCCGGCCTTCCACCGGAGGCTGACCACGCATACGCGCATGAACGGCTGCACCAACGTCCGTGCCGTCCGAGCCGCCGTCTCGGACCGGGAACGCAAGGTCAGGTTCGTCCTGGCCAGCTCGCGCAACATGGGGGCGAACAGCGTCGTCCCGTACGACGGAGTGGCGGAATCCAGCTTCGAGACGGTCGCCGTGCCCCTGCCGGAAGTCGTCACGGAGGAGGAGATCGCCCGCGCGCGGGTGATCAAGATCGACGTCGAAGGGGCGGAGGGCGCGGTCCTGCGGGGCCTGGCCCCGATGCTCGGCCGACTCCGGCCCGATGCGGAGCTGGCCATCGAGGTCACGCCGCAGAGAATGGGGGAGTTGGGCGACTCCGTCGAGGAGCTGCTGGAGACGCTGAGGTCCCACGGCTTCCACACCTACCGGCTGCCCAACGACTACTCGGCCCGCAACTACCCCGCCTCCCGAACCGGGGCGCCCCGGGCGGCCCGTCGCTGCCGGCAGCCCATCGTCGAGGAGAGCGAACTCATCTTCTCCCGCACGGACGCGGAGACTCTCCCCTGAGGCCCTCCTGAGCCTCGGGCACTCTCCCGACCGTCCGTCCCGCGCCGGATCCACGGGACGGACCGGGCCGCGCGGCGCCTACGCTCCGCCGAAGCGCCAGCCCTCCATCGAGGCCAGCATCCGTGCGCGAGCCGCGATCACCGAGAACCGCGCCTCCCGTTCCACCTCATCCGCGTGCGCCGGCTGGCTGGTCACCTGTCCCGGCCACTTCCGGTAGAGCAGCCCGGTCTCGGCCGAGAACCAGCCGCGGCTGACCGCGCTCAGGGCCAGCAGCAGGCCGGTGTCCTCGGAGGCCGGCAGGGCCATCCAGCCGCCGAGGGCCAGCAGCAGATCCCGGCGTACGAAGAGGGTCGCCGGGTGGACCTGGGCGCGGTAGCCGTGGTCCAGCCAGTGCCGGAGGACGACGCCGCGGTCGATCGGGCCCTGGGGCGGGTCCTGGTCGAAGCCGACGGTGGACCCGTCCGGCAGGTAGTCGAGCACGCGGGACGTCGCCCACCCGGCCGCCGGATCGTCCTTCAGCGCGCTGAGGTCCCGGGCGAGCGCACCGGGCGCGAGCATGTCGTCCGCGTCGAGCACCTTGACGTACTCACCCTCGGCCCGTGACAGGCCGACCGTGCGCGCCATCGCCGCGCGGCCCTGGCGGCCCTGGCCGAAGCTGATCCGCGGGTCCTCGGGTACGTGCGGCGCGACCTCTTCCGTCTCGCCGTCCTCCTGGATGACCCACTGCCAGTCCCAACCCGCCGGCAACTCCTGGGCCAGGAGCGACTTGTAGGCGTCGGCGAGGTAGGGGGCGGACGGCGGGTGGACGGCCGTCAGCACCGTGACGAGGTTCGTCATCGTCACCACCTGGCCAGCGGGGTCGTGAAGACGAGTTCGGTCCGGTCACCGGGGATCACCAGGTCGGATACCTCCACCACCCGCCCGGTGGTCCCGACGGAGAGCTTTCGGAGTTGGATCACGGAGACACCCTTCTGGAGGCCGAGTTCCTCGGCCTCCTCTGCTGTGGGAGGCCGGGCCGTTATGCGCTCGACGATGCGGTCCAGCTCGATGCCCACGGTGAGCAGCTGGCTCTGTGTGCCGCCGGGCCAGGGCTCCTTGGTCTCGTCGAGGAGATCGGGGTTGGGCGCGATCAGGTCGTGGACCAGATGCGAGGTGATGAGGTTGAACGGCGCGTCCTCGTCACGGTGGAAGGTGCGGTAACTGCGCCGGAGCAGTGTCGTGCCGACGGCCACGGCGAAAGCCGCCGCCAGGTCCGCGTCGGCCTGCGCCGTCCGGTATTCGGCCTTGAAGGCGAGGTCGGAGGGGGTGAGCCCGGTGTCGTGCTCGGTGGACCCGGTCTTCAGACGTTCGGTCTCCACCAGCCGCGCACGGTCCTTCTCCCACTGATGGCGCTCGTTCGAGCGCTCCACCCGCTGCCGCTGCTCGCGGACGAAGTTGCCGACGCCGTGCCGCTTGTCGATGAGTCCCTCGGCCAGCAGCTCGGCCAGCGCGTCGCGCATCGTCGGCACACTGGTCCTGTACTGCTGCGCGAGAGTCGTCTCGGCCGGCAGGCGCTCGCCCGGCTTCAGCCGGCCCGCGCGGATGGCCTGACGCAGCGCGTCAGCGATCCGCTCGTACTTCTTGGCCATGCGGTGCTCACCGTCCCTGCTCGTCGAACGGCTCCAGAGTATGTCCTCAAGAGGAGTTTACGACAGGCGTGCGCAGCGGCAAGGCGGCCCGCTCGAAGGGGCGGGCCGGCCGACGCCTCCGTTCCCCTGCTCCCGCGCGGCTGTCGCCAGCTGGCGCACCTGGGACACGCGTTACGAGCGGCCGCATTGCCTTCGGAACTCAACCAACGACGGTGTCGGCGGTACCCGGTGGCACCGCCGACACAGCCGGTTTCCCTTTACGCTCGCCTATGGGTCGCCACCCGTCAGGAAGGTGCCGTCGGCTCGCAGGGATCGGAAACTCTGACGCGTAACGTCGAGGGCGTTACCGCTCCGATCCTTCCTGCACGCTCTTTCCGTTACCGCCCGGCATCTTGCCGATGGCGTAGGCATACATCCCAGCAAGGACGAACGTCGCCAGATACTGGGCCCAAGTGGCCTCATCGAGAACCTTGTTCACCACAATGAGCAGGCCGGCCCAGAAAACGGTGAATGCGATCTTGGCCATCAGAATTCCCCATCTCTCAGGCGAGCGAGGAGAGGCAGCCGGTGGCACCGGCGACGACCGTCTTGCTCGCGATGTCCTTGGCCGCGTCCTTACTGACGTACCGGCCCACGACCAGGGCCCCGGCCCCACCGATCGCCCCCTTGATCAGGCAGTTCTTCACCATCTTCAGCATCTTGGTGTGGTGCATGAGGTAGGCGCAGTCGTCCTTGCTCTTCGACATGGTGCACATCGAACGAGCCTCTTCGATGGGGTTCACCATGCGGGAGTCGACGACGGGTCGCGGGCTCGAATCGGCGTATGCCACACCGGTGCCGCCGGCGAGGACGACTCCTGCCAGCAGGACGGCGGACATCGCACCGGAGACAATGCTCTTCATTGAATTTTCCCCCAATTCAACTTCATTCGGCGCGGTACGGGTCAGATACCGCGCTCTTTTGCCGCCAACAAACGTACTGCTTGGTAGCCGTCTGTGGAACCCGAGTTGAGCGGACCTTGAGCTTGCCGTTCCGTGAAACTCAGGGGTGATATCCAATGTTGGTGTTTCGGTTGACTGATATCGCAATGTCCGACATCAAGAGAGGCGGCGATGAGGCCAATGGGGACGGGGCGCGACCAACTCGCCGTTTCTCAACCGCAGTTCATGTCTCGACTGCGACTGCGACTGCGACTGCGACTGCGACTGCGACTGCGACGGCGGCTGTCCGCTGGCCCCGCCGGGGCGGCCGGGGCTCGCTCTGAAGGTATGTCAGGAGGCGCTGCGCTGAACCCGCCCGGCCTCGCCTCCGCCGGAGGGGCAGCGGGGATGTGTCATGTCCCCCTCCACACGCCCCATGGGTGAACGGATCCGGAACGGTGGTGGACGTCGGTGAGCGCGGCGTGAACAGCCCGGAAAGGTCTTCGGGCGACGAACCCGCACCGCCCGGGTACCCGAACGCCCCGTGTTCAACTACCCATACCGGGGCGTCGTCGCATGTTCCGGTGCACGGCCGCACATTCGGGGGCGCCCAGACCCCCTGTGTTTCCGGCCTGTCACAATTCACGTGTACGCCGAACCATTTCCGGATCGGACACGTGATCACCAGTGACACATTTATGCCGTACGCCCCGGGGAGATTCATGACGCGCAGATGGTCACTCATCACCACCATCGCCGTACTGGCCGTCGCGCTGGCCTTCGTTGCCGTCCAGTTGGTGCGCGGCCAGGGGGCCGGTGAGCAGGACGAGGCGAAGCCGGCCTCGTCGAGTCCTGGCACCGACGCCGAGTCGCTGCACGGCGTCGGGTGGTGGCCCCTGCACCGGTCCGGTACCGCGAAGGCGGGTGAACACGACGCCGTCATCAACGGCGGCGCAAGGTGGACCGAAGGCCCCGAGGGCGGCGCCCTTCAGCTGGACGGCACCAGCGGATACGCGGACACCGGCTCCCGGCTCGACACCGCCGGCGCGGACTACTCGGTCGCCGCACGGGTCCGGCTCACCTCCGAGGACATGAGCGGCTTCCACACCGCGCTGTCCCAGGACGGCGACCAGATCAGTGCGTTCTTCCTGCAGTACTCCGGCCAGGACCAGAACTTCGCGTTCAGCTTCTCCGGTGCCCGTACCGTCGCGGAGATCGGGCAGCCGGAGCCCGGCCGCTGGTACCACCTCACCGGCACGTACCGCCAGAAGGACCACCGGATGCAGATCTATGTGGACGGGCAACCGGCGGGAAGCAGGCAGGCCACCAGCACGGTGAAGCCCACCGGCTCCGTGGTCGTCGGACGCGGCAAGTTCGGCGGGAAGGCGGCCGACCACTGGCAGGGCGACATCGCCGACGTGCACATCTACGACCGGGAACTGACGCCCGGCGAGGTGGAATCGCTCTCCTCCCGCGAACCGAGCTGACGGCCGGCGTCGGCGCCCGCGCCCGCGCCCGCGACCGCGGGCGCCGGCCGCCGCGGCGGGCCGCGCACCGAGCGAGCCGGGACGTGCAAAGGGGCACGGCCCGGCCGCACATCGTGCCCTGACGGCAGACACCCCGGACGAAGCGCCTCGGCGGCCGGAACGACGGCGATACCGGGGCGAGTTCAGCGCCGCCGAGTGCCTGCGGCCGCGCCGCGCGCAGCGTACGACCGCTCGCGGCGGCGTCCCGTCGGCTCTCCCGCCGCCCGCTGAACCCGTCTTCCCCACAGACGACCGGAGAGGAAAATGCCTTGACGGCCAGTGCTTCGACCGAAGACCGAATACCCGGCCCGCACACCGAGGAACTCCGCCCCGACGAGTTCCTCAGAGCCCTCTACCAGTTCCACGGCAGCGCGTTGCTGCAGTTCGCCGCACGGCGGCTGGAGGGTGACTGGCATCGCGCCGAGGACGTCCTCCAAGAGGTCGCGATCCGCGCCTGGCGCCACGCCGGGGAGCTCGACCCGACCGCGGACTCCGTGCGGCCGTGGCTGTTCACCGTGCTGCGCAACCTCGTCATCGACGGTCACCGGGCCCGCCAGGCGAGACCACCCGAGACCGGTGACCCGGAACTCGCCCACCTGCCGGTGTCCGACGGCGTGGACCACCTCCTCACCTCCCAGGTGCTCATCGAGGCGTTGCGGGATCTGCGGCCGCCGCAACGCGAGGTCCTGATGCACGTGCACTACCTGGGGCGCAGCGTCAACCAGACGGCCAAGGTCCTCGGTGTGCCGCCCGGCACGGTCAAGTCGCGGACGTACTACGCCGCCCGCGCCCTGCGGGAGGCGCTGCACAGCCGCGGGCTGCACGCGGACGACCGTGACCGCGACGCCGGATGAGACTCATGCGAACCGCCCCGCGTGCCGGGTGATCTCCAGGCCGAGCGGTCCGGTGTCGAGCGTTCCGCCCGCACCGGCCTGCCAGCGCCACCCGGTCGGCGCGTCGCCGAGCACCAGCAGCGCGTCCCCGCGCCGCAGGCCGTCCAGCGCCCCCTGCCGCCGCGGGAGCTGTGAGGCGTCCACGACGAACAGGTGCGGTGCCTCGCCCCGTACGGCGATCCGGCTGCTGCCCTCGATCAGCCGGAAGATCTGGGTGACGTCCGACGATCCGGGCTCCGGCTCGCCCGGGCCCGCCGAAGCCGCCCTGGCGAACGCCTCCTCCAGGCTGGCCGCGGTGTGCAACCGCGAGGTCCGCGGGATGTCGCCGCCGAGGAGACCGTCGCCGGCCAGGGATCCCACCAGGGTGACCTCTGCGAGGGCGCCCACCGGGCTGGAGAGCGTCTCGGTGATGACGGCCCGCGCCAGGCTGCGGACCTCCTCGTCCGGGCCCGCGACGGAGACCGGCCCCGCAGCCCGGGAGAGGTCGACCAGCACCCGGTCGGCGCCGTCCAGACCCACCGTCACCGTCAGCGCGTACGGCAGGGCCGGTTCGCCCTCGGGACCGGGGCGGTGCAGGTTGTCGGGCGAGATCGTCCACCGCTCGCCGTCCGCCTCGGCGGTCCAGGGCGCGGGAGCGGCCTCCTCCGCGCCGGCCAGCAGCAGGCCGAGCCGCTCCTCGGAGTAGACGACGGCGTACAGGTCGGGCAGCGACCGGCCGGAGCGCAGGCACTCGCCCGTCAGCCGGCGCAGGCCCGCGTCGACCACGTCCAGCGCCTCCCGCCCGACGACGGCGGCGGAGGCGGCGACGGGCTTCGGCGGGCGGGGCCGCCGCTCGGTGATGATCAGCGCGGCCACCGCCCCGATCAGCGCCAGCCCCAGCACCACGGCCAGGACGTACCAGATCATCTTCTGACTCCTTGTCGGGTCGCCACGGCGGCGGAGCCGGGACGGTCGAGAGCGGGGGCGGCACCGCGGCGGCGTCGCGGCGACGTGCACCCGAAGGCCACTACGGGGCGCGGCCGCGGACGGTTCACCGGTGCGTCCGGGAACCGTCCGGTGAACCGTTCGCGAGCCGGGTCCGTAGGTCCCGTCAGTGGCACGGGAGCCGCACAGCAGGGCTCCCGCGGCCCCCGCATTCACGCCGGCTGGAGGACGTTTTCGTGTCGTTGATGTTGACCGTGGTCGAGGGGAACGGTGACGCGTTCGACGTCCACCTCGACACCGACCCGGACACGCCCCTGGGCGCCGTCGCGGAGTCGCTGGCCGGAGCGGGAGGGGGCCACCGGCCGCCGGAGGGCCTCGGCCTGTACGTCGGCGACCGACTGCTGCCCGCGGACATGCGGCTGCGGGACTCGCCGCTGCACCACGCGGCCATCGTCGGCCTGGGCCGCCCGGCGGGCATCTCGTCGGCCGAGCCGGACGGGCTGGTGGAGGTCCGTGCCGTTGGCGGTGCCGGGGCGGGCGCGGTGCACCGGCTCGACATCGGCGAGTACCGGATCGGACTGGCACAGGACGGGACCGCCCAGGTGCTGCGCGCCGTACCGGCCCGTCCGTTCGCCGTCCTGACGGTCGGCCCCGGAGGACGCTGCCGTGTGGCGCCCGACGCGTCCGCGCCGGACGGCGGCGCCCTGCAACTGGACCGCGAGGACCTCGCAGAGGTCACCGCGTGGCCGGCCGGCGCGCAGCTCCTCGTCGGCGGCTGCCTGCTCGAACTCGCGCTCCCGCAGAAGCCGGACGCGGCCGTGCAGCCGTCGGAGGACGGCACCGGCTGGGACTACAACCGGCCGCCGCGGCTGCGGCCGGCCGAGAACGCCACCCGCTTCACCCTGCCCACCCCGCCCGCGCCGCCCGCCGCCCGGACGCTGCCGTGGATCACCGCCCTGGCGCCGCTGGTGATGGCGGTGGCCGGCGCACTGGTCTTCGGCCGCATGTCGATGCTGCTCTTCGGGCTGCTCTCGCCGGTCGCGATCGTCGGCAACTACATCATGAGCCGGCGCACCGGACGCGAGTCCCACTCCGGCGCGGTCGCCGCGTACGAGGAGAAGAAGGCGCGCATCGAGGGCGACGCGGAGCAGGCCCTCGCGGCCGAACGCACCGCCCGGCGCCGCGGCTTCCCGGACCCGGCCGAGGTCGTCCTGACCGCCGTCGGCCCCCGGCGCCGCCTGTGGGAGCGCCGTACTTCGGACGCCGACTTCCTGGAACTGCGCATCGGGACCGCCGATATGCCGTCCGATGTGGTGCTGCACGACCCGACGAAGGACGAACACCGCCGCCAGGACCCGTGGACCGCGTACGACGTCCCGGTGACGGTTCCGCTGCGTGAGCACGACGTCCTGGGCATCGCGGGCGAGGGCCCGACCGCGCGCGCCGTGGCACGCTGGGCGGTCGCCCAGGCCGCCGCCCTGCACAGCCCCCGTGACCTCCAGATCCACCTGCTGACGACCGGCGAACAGGGCCGGGACGGCTGGTCCTGGCTGCGCTGGCTGCCGCATGTGCGGAAGAAGTCCGGCGACATCCCGGCCAGCATCGGCTACGGCACCGAGACCTGCGCCCGGCGCGTCGCCGAACTGACCGCGCTGATCGCCGAGCGCGCCGGAGCGGACCGGCGGAGCCGGCCCGCCGGGCCCGACGTGCTCGTCGTCCTCGACGGGGCCCGCAGGCTGCGTTCGCTGCCCGGCGTGGCGCAGATCCTGCGCGACGGACCGGCCGTCGGCGTCCGCGCGGTCTGCCTGGACGCCGAGGAGCGGCTGCTGCCCGAGGAGTGCCACGCCGTCGTCGCCGAGGAGCCCGGGGGCACCGTGCGGGTGGGACGCTCCGGGAGGGGCACCGTCGGGGGCATCCGGCCCGACGGGGTGTCCCTGGACTGGTGCCGCTCGCTGGCCCGTGCGATGGGCCCGCTGCGGGACCCGGGCGGGGCCGACGAGGAAGCCGCGGTGCTCCCCGGTTCCGCACGGCTGCTCGACGTACTCGCCCTCGACCCGCCGCAGGCCGCCGGCATCCGGGCGCGCTGGACGGCCGGGGGCCGCTCGACCCGGGCGGCCGTCGGCGTCTCCCTGGACGGGCCGTTCTTCCTGGACCTCAAGCGCGACGGCCCGCACGGGCTGGTCGCCGGCACCACCGGCTCCGGCAAGTCCGAACTCCTCCAGACGCTGGTCGCCTCGCTCGCGGTGGCGAACCGTCCGGACGCGATGACGTTCGTCCTCGTCGACTACAAGGGCGGCTCCGCGTTCAAGGACTGCGTGGACCTGCCGCACACCGTCGGTATGGTCACCGACCTCGACGCCCACCTCGTCGAGCGGGCCCTGGTGTCGCTGACGGCGGAACTCACCCGGCGCGAGCACATCCTCGCCGCGGCCGGCGCCAAGGACATCGAGGACTACGTCGAGCTGCTGGAGCGGAACCCCGCGGGCCGCGCCCCCATGCCCCGGCTGCTCATCGTCATCGACGAGTTCGCCTCGATGGTGCGCGACCTGCCGGACTTCGTGAAGGGCCTGGTCAACATCGCGCAGCGGGGCCGCAGCCTCGGCATCCACCTGATCCTGGCGACGCAGCGCCCCAGCGGCGTCGTCTCCTCGGAGATCCGCGCCAACACCAACCTGCGCATCGCCCTGCGGGTGACGGACTCCGGCGAGAGCCAGGACGTCATCAACTCCCCCGAAGCCGCCGGGATCGCGCAGAGCACACCCGGCCGCGCCTATGTGCGCTTCGGCCAGAACTCCCTCGTGCCGTTCCAGTCCGGACGGGTCGGCGGCCGCAGGCCCGGCGCCGCGGCGACCTCGCTGCCGGCGCCCTGGGCGGTGGCGGTCGCCTGGGAGCGGCTCGGCGAACCGCTGCCGGCGCGGCCCCGCGCCGCGGCCGCGCCCGCCGAGGTGGAGACCGACCTCACCGGACTCGTCACGGCGATCCGTGAAGCGGACCGGGAGATGGGCATCCCCGAGCAGCACAGCCCCTGGCTCCCGCCGCTGCCCGAGATCCTGACCACCGGCGAACTGCCGCCGCCCCCGCCCTCGGACTACGACCTCGCGCCCGTCGCGTACGGCGTGGTGGACCTGCCCGCGCAACAGGCCCGGCTCCCGCTGGTACTGGACCCCGCGACGCTCGGGCACCTGCACATCATCGGCTCGCCCCGGCAGGGCCGGTCGCAGACGCTGCGCACGCTCGCCGGCATGCTGGCCTACACCCACTCCCCGGACCGGCTGCACATGTACGGCATCGACTGCGGCAACGGTGCCCTGCTGGCCATGGAGGGGCTGCCGCACTGCGGCGCCGTCACCCAGCGCACCCAGCCCGACCGGGTGGCCCGGCTGCTCGCCCGGCTCACGGCGGAACTCACCCGTCGCCAGGAGATGCTCGCCGCCCGCGGCAGCGCCGACCTGCCCGAGCTCCGCCGCGCCCTGCCGGAGGACGAACGGCCGCCGCACATCGTGCTGTTCATCGACCGCTGGGAGGTCTTCGACAAGCAGCTCGGCGAGTACGACGCCGGGAACCTGCTGAGCTCCGTGCAGAACCTGCTCCGGGACGGCGCGAGCGCCGGCATCCACCTGGTGATGACGGGCGACCGGGCGCTGTTCTCCAGCCGGGTCAACGGCTCCACCGAGGACAAGCTCGTGCTGAAGCTGAACGAGAAGTCCGAGTACGGAATGATCGGCATCACCCAGCGCAACGTGCCCGACGAGATCCCGCCGGGCCGGGCGTTCCGCGCCGCCGACAAGGCCGAGGTGCAGATCGCGCTCCTCACGGAGAACCCGGAGGGCCAGGCGCAGGCCGCAGCGCTCCAGCAGATCGGCGAGTACTGCCGGCAGCGGGCGGCTCAGCTGCCCGCCGCCACCCGGCCGTTCCGCGTCGACGTCCTGCCGGACCGGCTCACCTGGGAGGAGGCGGCCCGGCACGTGCCGCGCCCGCTGCCGTCCGCACGCTGGGCCCTTTCCGGTGTCGGCGGCGACGAACTCACCGCATACGGCCCGGACTTCACCGTCACGCCGACCTTCCTCGTGGCGGGTCCCGCCCGCTCGGGCCGCAGCACCGTCCTGTCGACGCTGGCGCTGTCGCTGCTGGCGACCGGGGTGCCGGTCGTCGTCGGGGCGCCCGCCAGGTCGCCGCTGCGCAACCTCGCCGGACGGCCCGGGGTCCTCGCGCTGTTCGACGAGTCCGACATCGACCCCGCGGCCCTGGAAACGGCGCTGGCCTCCGCCCCCGACGGCGCGGTGGTGCTCCTCGACGACGCCGACCTGCTGCTGAAGTCGAAGGCCGAGCCCGTCCTCACACAGATCGCCAAGTCCGGTGCCGAGACCGGCCGCGGCCTGGTGATCGCCGGGCAGACCGACCGGCTCTCCTCCGGGTTCTCCGGCTGGCACACCGAGGCCCGCCGCAACCGGTACGGACTGCTGCTGAAGCCGCAGAACATGAGCGACGGCGAGCTGATCGGCGTCAAGGTGCCCCGCAGCCGCCTGGGCGCGACCCGCCCGGGCCGGGCGATCCTGCACCTGGGCGACGGCGTGCTGCGCACCGTCCAGGTCCCGGAGACGGTGCTGCCGCCGGCCGGCAGCTGAGGTCCCACAGCGAAGGGCTCCCGCCGATACGTTCGGCGGGAGCCCTCTCGTTTGCCCGGCGGGCCCGGATCAGGTCGATCCCTCGACGTAACTGCCGTCATGTACCGGCGGGGCCGTGTGGCCCGCATAGGCGGCCGGACCGTAGATGAGGCCCGCCACGCCCAGGAAGAAGCCCGCCACATCCGGACGGGACCAGCGTGCGGTGACCCCCAGCAGACCCGGGACGGTCGGCAGTCTCCCGCTTGAGGGACGGAACTTGAGCATGGCATTCAAGGCGTTCCCCACACCGGTGGTCAGCGCGCCCATCGGGTTCTTGGGGAACTGCATGACCCACTTGTAGTCGTCGATCTTGGACCCGAGTCCCTTCACGCCCTTGATGATGTCGCCGGGGAGGTTCTTGTAGTCGTTGAAGGCGACCTTGATGTTCCTGGGGATGCCCTTGAAGGCCGTGGGAACGTCCTTGATCTCCTTCGGGATTCCCTTGAGCAGGGAGCCGATCGAGCCACCGGCCTTGAAGATCGCGCCCGCGCCGAGGCCCAGCCCGATGACGCTGAGCACGATGTCGAGGGGATCCCACTCGCCTGTCTGCGCGCTCTTGGCGATGTTGATCCCGAAGGCCGCCGCACTGAACGCGAAGCTGCCGATCGTCAGGGCGAGTCCGATGCCCTGAAGGCCGGGGACCAGCATGGCCAGGACGCCCAGGATGCCGCCGATGATGCCGAAGGCGAGGCTGAGCTTGTCGCGGATCTTCTCCCAGATGCTCTTGCCCGCGACCGCCTCGTCGCGCGCCTCGTCCAGCGCCCGGGCCGCGACCCCGGCATCGTCCTCGCGCACCTCCCGCGCGTCCTCCGCGAGCAGGCGGGCGGCGTCGAGGTCCGCCTGGGCGTCGTCGGCGTCCCGCTGCGCGGAGGACTGCTTGCCCCTGGCTTCGTCCAGTGCGCGTTGCGTGCTCCGCCGCGCCTCCTGATCGTCCGGAGGGGGTGCGTCCGCGTCCAGACGGCCGATGTCGGCCCCGGCCGCACGCACCACCTCGGTGGCCGACGCCAGCCGCTCCTTGGCATCCCGCCCGTCCTCCAGCGCGTTGTCGGCCTTCTGCTGCTGGTCGCGCAGGGAGTGCACGTACGTCTTCAGCGCGTCGGCCGCCTGGTCGTACGAACTGTGCAGCTTGCGGACCTGGTTGGCCAGATCGCCGAGCTTGTCCCGGAGCTTGTCCATGGACTTTCCCTCGCCCCCCTGCTGGTTCTCCAGCTGGGTGACGAGAGGGAGGGCGTCGCCCGCGTCGTCGGCTACGGAGCGGTAGCTGTTCGCGAGCCTTTCGAGCATGTCCGCGTCGCCCGGCGTCGGGTCGTCGTCGAACCCGAAGACCGATTCCCATTCGGATACCGCTGGCCGCACCATGACCGCGACCTCACTTTCCGTTGTGTTCCGGGCCCATGGGGCCACCACCGGAGGCTTCTGCCGCCGGATCCGCTGTTCCGGGCGTGCCGGCGAGGTCATCGAAGTGGAACGACTCGGCGATCGCGTCGAAGACCTCGTAGAACTGCTCCGCCAGGTTCACATTGGTGGTCGAGCTGGCGAGCACCAGATAGTCCCGGCTGTTCGGCACCGGGATCAGGGTGTGCCGCATCGCCGTGGGGATTCGCTTCCCCTTGAGTTCCACTTCCTCGATCCTGGTGATCCGCCCGACCGCCCCCACCAGGGGAAGTTCCAGCAACTCCACCTCACCCGGCGGCAGTCCGGAGCCCTCCGCGTCGGTGCCGACCTGAATGCCGGCCGCGACGATGAGGTCGGCCAGATCCTCCGACTGCTCCTCGGGCACCGACACCCGCAGAACGATCGTCGTGGCGCTGAGCACCACGGCCCCGTTTCCGCTGTTGAGGATCCTGAGCATCCCCGACGCCTGCAGGGCGCCCTGCGCGTGCGCGTCGCGGGCGGTGCGCCGGGTGTTGCGGATCAGGTCGTCCACCTGCTCGCGGGTGAGCTGCGGGGCGCTCTTCACCTGGGCCTCGATCTTGCGTCGGATCGAGGCGTCCCGGGTGCTCGGATCCAGGTCGAGGTGCCACCAGGAGTGCGGGAACTTCAGTCGGTAGCCCGCGGGCGCGCCCGCGGGCCGCTCCGTGACCGGATGCGTCATGACGCGTTTCCCTTCTGCACGACGCTCCTTGTCACGCGTCCTTCTTGGAATCGTCCAGCGCCTTGGCGCTCTCTTCGTCCGTCTTCGTGAAGTTCTCGGAGATCTTGTCGGTGTTCTCCGCGAACACCTTCACGTTGTCGCTGACCCGTTCGTGCCCCGCCACCCACGCCTTGTCGAACTCGTCGAGAGCGTCCGCGAGGCGGCTGTCGCCGGCGAGGTCCTTGAACGAGTGGGCCTCACCCGTGGCGTGGTAGAGCGTCGCGCTGTTGCCGATCAGTTCCCCGATGTGCTGGAGCTCCTTGGCGGTGTCCTTCAGATCCTGCACGGGAACGCTGATGCGACCCATCGGTGTCTCCTCTCCTGCTCCGGCCGTCCGGCCCCGCCCTCACAGGGAGGGCGGGGCCGGACGGGGCGGGGCACGTCAGCCGATGGCGCCGGACGTCTGGTCGTCGGTGTCGACGAACGCGTCGGCGACCTGCTTGATGAACTCGCTGACGCCGTGCAGGCCCTCGATCGCCTTCTCGGTGCTGTTCTTGTATTCCTCCCAGTACGGACGGAACTTGGTCTCGGAGCCCGGGGTGGCATAAGCCGCCTCGACCATTTCGTCCATCTTGGTGTGGGCCTCGTGGAGGCTCTGCTGCATCAGCTCCTTCTGGTTCTGCAGCCATGTCGACGCCTCCCGCATTTCTTCCGGGCTGATCTGGATGTTGCCGCCGGCCATGTCGATTCCTTCCATCGCTCCGTATCGCCGCGGCCATCGGGCCGCACACACCGGGCTGTACGGGGCACCTGCGGGGGCGGTTCACGGCTGTTGCGGAACGGTGACGAAAACCCGCCATCGCCGCCGCGGTGCACTGAGCGTCCCCGCCCACAGATCCCCGAGCAGGAGCTTTGCGCGGCCTGCCGTATGCCGAGGCGACCGCACCCGGAACGGCCACGTGAGGTGCACGCGGTGGCGGTTCCGGCTTCATCCGGCTGCCGATCGCGAGCGCCCACAGGTGGATCAGTCGGGCGGGCCGCCCTCGTCGCGGGCCCCGCGCCGCGCGTTAGTGATCGTTTAGTGATCCATTAGCCGGCCCGGACAGCGTGGGGATCGTCCACGGAAGTACTTCGGAGGAGCGAGGAAATGCGCAAGAGGCTCAGCAAGGCAGCTGTCGTCCTGGCCGGTATGGCGGCGGCCACCACGATCAGCATGGGGGCGGCGCAGGCAGCGGATGAATACCGTGGCTTCCCCACCCAGAAGGCGTGCATGGACAAGGGGGCAGCGCTGACGAACAACGGTCACACGGCCGGCTACATGTGCACCGAGCAGAGCGATGGCTGGCTGCTCGAAGTGGGCAACGACTGAATACCGGCTCGTGATGGGTGACCCTGCCCCCTAGTTGGTGCCCATCGGGCCCGAATGCTCCGCATGGCATGCCGCCGGGCTCTGAAGCAGAACGCACAGATTCCCCGGGCCTCCGCGGCGGCCCGGGGAATCTGCCTTCGTCAGCAACTGCCGCATCTCCACCGGGAACCGACCCGGAATGACAGAAAGCTCGCCCCGTGACACGTACCCCGCAGGACGACCGCACCACCCCACCGACCAGCGGAAACCCGCAACGCGGCGTCACCGCCACGGGGTTCGCCGTCCTGCGGCGGCACCGGAGGCCGCTGGCGGCTGCGACGGTACGCGTCGTCGGCCTGTCCGGACTGGTCGGGCTGCTGACGACGGCCGCGATATTCGCGCTCGCCTGGCCCCTCTTCACCCACATGCGGAACCAACGCATCTGGTACCACCACGTCGAGGACCCCTACCTGCACGACACCACCGACCTCGTGCTGGTCGTCCTCTGCACGCTCCCGCTCTTCCTGCTCCTCCTCGGCGTCGGCAGTGCGGCCCTGCAAGGTGCGTGCTCCCGAGCCGTAGCAGCGGGGACGCGGGCGCCCTCGGTGGAAGAAGGGGCGCCTGCCCCGGTTCGTACGGGACTGCGACCGGTGCTCGCCGTGTACGCGCTGCGCGGCCTGGTGGTATGGCCCCTGCCGCTGCTCGTCGGTGCCGTGGCCGACAGGCTCACCGGCCCCTCTCTCGACACCGAAGAGCAGATTCTGGAACGCGGATCGTGGCTCTACACGCTCATCGCGGCCTCCCCGGCGGTGGCCGTGTTCGCCGCCGTGCTGCTGCGCCTCGCGCTGGCACTCGCCCCGGCCGCCGCGGCCGACGGCCTCGGGCCCCGCGAGGCCCTGCGCCGTTCCTGGTCGCTGACGTGTACGCGCGCCGGAGGAGTTCGCGTCCTCGCTCTCGCGCTGCCGCTGGCCGCGCTCACCGCCGGCGTGCTCCGGCTGGTGGTGCAGCTCGCGCTGCCGCTGCGCCCCCTCGTGCGAGCCCTCCTCGAACAGGCCACGGGAAACTTCTTCGCCGCCTACTACGCGGGCATCCTCGCCCCCGTCGCCGTCGGCATCCTGGTCACCGCCGCCCTGGCCCTCCCCCTCACGTGCACGGCATTCGCGGTCCTCCACGACCACCTGCGCTCGACGCGTACCCCGCCGGTACAGCCACCTCACGCGGCAGATGCCTGAGAACGGGGACCTGGCGGCGGGACTCACCGAGGAGTGGGAAGCGGCACGGGATGCCCGGCTGGCGAGGTGTCACACGTCACCCGCCGCCGCCCTCGATGGCCTGTTGCGGGTGCGGCCGGCCGAACGCCGGTAGTGGCTCGCCGGGAGCCGAATTCCAAGAGCGTCTCCCAGGCCCGCCAAGGAGAACCTGAAAACCAATCAGCCCTGGTCTTCCTTATCGGAAGACCAGGGCTGACCTGGTGTTTCTTCAGTCGGGGTGGCGGGATTTGAACCCACGACCTCTTCGTCCCGAACGAAGCGCGCTGCCAAGCTGCGCTACACCCCGAAGCAACGAGCTCTACTTTAGCGGACTGATCCCCGTAGGCGAAATCCGGTTCCGGCGGAGCCACGGAGACGGCCTGACCTGGTCGATCGCGATGGTGACCAGTGGCAGGAGGCAGGCGGTCACCGCGATGGCGAGGGCGTGGGGCGGCGGGTCGGGGAGGAAGGTGAAGGCGAGGTACAGGAGCGGGTACGCCGGCCACTGCCAGGCGTCGGAGCGGTGGAAGCCGCCGGGTGCCGTCAGCAGGAGCCAGTCGGCGAGGACGGCGAGGGGGGTGACCGTGTGCAGGAGTGGGCCCGCGATGGCGTGGGCGCCGGTCGGCCCGGTGGTGGCTCCGGGGAGGGCGAAGCCGCCGGTGTCGCCGGCTGGGGCTGCGTGGGCGAAGAGCGCGAAGAGGCCCGCGAGGGTGATGAAGAAGAGGGCCGCGCCCGTGAGGCGAGGGGACACGGGGCGGCGCCCGGTCCAGGAGCGGTGGGAGGACCAGAGGAAGACGAGCGCCACGGCGATGTTCGCCTGCACCGCGAAGTTGCCCAGGAAATGGGGGAGATCAGGTGCGAGGTCGGCCTCTGTGGCGAGTCCGGTGACGGCAGCTGCGGCGATCAGGGCGCGGACGGCGGCGGCGAGAGGGTGTCGGACGGCAGGGGCGACGGCGGTTGCCGGCGTGCGGTCGGCCGCACGGGCGGCGCCGGTCGCGTGGCGCGTGGACTGCGAGGTCCGGGTGGGGTCGGACATTCCTCCACGGTAGAGGCCAGGGCCGCGCGGAGAGGGGTGGCGGGGCGGGTGGACCGGCCGCCGGTCGGGAACGGTTCCGGTCCGCCGCTGCGCTCCGTAAGTCTTGGGCCTGCGGTTCGCGGATCCGGGCGTCCGCCGTCCCCCAGGGCCCGGAAGCAGGGTGCCGTGTTGTGGCGACGAGGCCCTGGGGCGCGATCTTCGTCCTGCACGCCGTCACGCAGCAGCGCAGCCGGTGCGAGCCGGGCCTGCGCCGGGAGGCCCGAGCCGGCTGCGTGCGGTGATCCCGATCGTTCCGGTTACTCCTGCGCCGTCAGGGTCAGGAGGGTCGCCTCCGGGGGGCAGGCGAAGCGGACCGGGGTGTAGCGGTTGGTGCCGCAGCCCGCGGAGACGTGGAGGTAGGAGGTCTTCCCGCCGGCGGTGTGGGTGGAGAGGCCCTTGACGCGGTTGGTGTCGATGTCGCAGTTGGTGACCAGTGCGCCGTAGAAGGGGATGCAGAGCTGGCCGCCGTGGGTGTGGCCGGCCAGGACCAGGGGATAGCCGTCGGTGGTGAAGGCGTCCAGGGACCGCAGATACGGAGCGTGTACGACGGCCAGCGAGAGGTCGGCACCCGATTCCGGGCCGCCGGCCACCTCGGCGTAGCGGTCGCGCTTGATGTGCGGGTCGTCCAGGCCGGTCAGGGCGATTTCGAAGCCCTCCAGCTTGAGGCGGCCGCGGGTGTTGGACAGGCCGACCCAGCCGGCCGTGTCGAACGCGTCGCGCAGCTCTTCCCAGGGGTTGTGGACGACGCCGACGGCCGGCGCGTTGCCGTTGAGGCCGTGCCGCCCCTGGACCTTCTCGATCAGGTAGCGGGCGGGGTTGCGCAGCTTCGGGCCGTAGTAGTCGTTGGAGCCGAAGACGTACGCGCCGGGGAACTCCATCAGCGGGCCGAGCGCGTCGAGCGCCTCGGGTACGCCCTCGGGGTCGGAGAGGTTGTCGCCGGTGTTGATCACGAAGTCGGGGCGGAGCCCGGCGAGTGACTGCAGCCAGCGCTGCTTCTTGCGCTGGCCGCGGACCATGTGGATGTCGGAGACCTGCAGGACGCGCAACGGGCGCATGCCACGGGGCAGTACGGGAACCGTGACGCGCCGCAGGCGGAACGAACGGACTTCGAAGCCGGCGGCGTAGGCCACGCCGGCGGCGCCTACTGCGGTCAGGGACAGGGGTACTCCGTATCGCGCGCGCATGAACCCCATGGTCGCAGAGTGGCCCGGAAAGACGCAGCGGGAGGACAGGGGAAGGAGAGGAGGGGAAGGAGAGGAGGGACAGGGAGGAGAGGGGTCGGGGCGGTGGGGCTTGCGGTGGTCGAGCGTCGGGCGGGCGGGCGGGCGGTCGTGGTCCGGGGCGCCGGTCATGCGGCGGGCGGCCTTCGGCAGGCCGCTTTCGGCAGGGGACCGTGGGGGCGGCGGGAGGCGACAGGGCGTCGGCAGGCCGTGGGCCGGGGGAAAAGTCGCGGCGGTCGGCGCCGGGTGGGGGCATACTCGACGTCATGACCACGCTCAAGTCCAAGCTGCACGACGACCTCACCCTCGCGATCAAGGCGCGGGACGAGCTGCGTTCCTCCACCCTCCGCCTCACGCTGACCGCGATCCAGAAGGAGGAGGTCGCGGGGACCGAGGCGCGCGAGCTGTCCGACGGCGACGTCGAGAAGATCATCGCGCGCGAGGCGAAGAAGCGTCGCGAGGCCGCCGAGGCGTTCGACAAGGGCGGCCGCAGCGAGTCGGCGGAGCGTGAGCGGGCCGAGGGCGAGCTGCTCGCCGACTATCTGCCCAAGCAGCTGACCGATGAGGAGCTGGAGGGGCTGGTCGCGGCCGCCGTGGCGGAGGCCAAGGGCGCCGGAGCCGAGGGGCCGCGGGCCATGGGCGCCGTCATGAAGATCGTGAACCCGCAGGTGGCGGGCCGCGCGGAGGGCGGCCGGGTGGCCGCGGTGGTGAAGAAGCTGCTCGCCGACTGACGCCTCCGGCCTCCGGCGGCAGGCAGCCGGACCGACGAACGACGGAAGGGGCGCCCCCTGGGAGGGGCGCCCCTTCCGCGTGCCGTACGACCTGCGTGCCGTCATGGCTCGCGTGTGGTCACAGCCGGTGAGCCGTCGTCGGCGCGTCCTCGTGCCCGCGCGTGGTCACGGGCCCGCGAACCGCCCTCGCCGGCAACGCGACGGTCACCAGCCGCCGTTACCGCCGCCCAGAATGTCGGGGAAGTCGGGAAGGTGCCATCCACCGCCCGGCTTGTTGTCGCCCCCGTTGCCCGGCCGGTGCCGGCCCTTGCCGTCCTCGCCGGCCGGGGGCTTGGCCTTGTCCTTGTGCGGATCCCCTATCGGGACCGTGGGCAGGGAGGGCGCGGGGCGGCCCGCCAGGGCACCGGACATCGCGTCGCGCCAGATCGGTCCCGGAGTGTCCGCGCCGTAGACCTTGTCGTGGTACGCGCCGCCGATGGAGATGTCGAACATCTTGCGCTTGTGCTGCGGGTCGCCGACCCAGACCGCGCCCGCCGCGTTCGGGGTGTAGCCGACGAACCAGGCGGCGTAGCGGCTGTCGCTGGTGCCGGTCTTGCCGGCGCTGTCCCGGCCGCGCAGACCGGCCTGCTTACCGGTGCCGTCCTCGACGACGCCCTTGAGGAGCGCGTTGATCGTCTTGGCGGTCTTCTCCGACATGGCCCGGCGGCAGCTGCTGCGCGGGACGCTCATCTTCTTGCCCTGCGGGTCGGTGATCGACTGGATCGCGACGGGGGAGCAGTACTCGCCACCGTTGGCGAAGGCCGCGTAGCCCCCGGCCATCGTCAGCGGCGACATCTCCTGCACGCCGAGCGTCATCGAAGGGACCTCTTGCAGCTTCTTGCCGTCGGCCCGCTCGATGCCCATCCCCTGGGCCATCTTGACCGCGGGGCAGATGCCGATGTCGCTGATCAGCTGGACGAAGTAGGTGTTGACCGACTTGGCGGTCGCCTCCTTCATGCCGTACGGGCCGACCTCTTTCTTGTTCTCGTTCTGGGTCATCTCCGTGCCCCGCCACTGGCCCTTGCAGGTCTGCACCGGGCTCGGATAGCGCATGCGGTAGGGCGAGGAGAACTCCTGCTGCGGGTTCGTGCCCTGCTCCAGCGCGGCCGCCGCGATCACCGGCTTGAAGGTCGAGCCGGGCTGGTAGCCGGCGCCGCCGCCCATGCTGCGGTCCACCGAGAGGTTGATCTGGGTCTGGTTCTCGCCGAAGCCGTAGGGGCGGGACTGGCCCATGCCCAGGATCTTGCCGGTCCCCGGTTCGACGATGGCCGCGGCGCCTGCGACCGGGTCCTTCTCGTAGACGTGCTTGCTCAGGGACGCCTGGACCGACTTCTGCGTCTGCGCGTCCAGGGTGGTGCGGATCGTCATGCCGCCCTGGTTCCACAGCCGGGAGCGGACCTTCCGGGACTTGCCGAACTTCTTGTCGTTGAGGAACACCTCGCGGACGTAGTCGCAGAAGAAGCCCGAGCCGTGGGTCGCGGTGATGCAGCCGTTCTTGGGGCGGCTGACCGACAGCTGGATCGGCTTCTCGGACGCCTCGTCGGCCTGCGCCTGGGTGATGTCCTTCAGGTCGGCCATCCGCTGCAGGACGGTGTTACGCCGAAGGGTCGCTTCCTTCGGGTCGTTGACCGGGTCGTAGCGGCTCGGCGACTGGACGATGCCCGCCAGCAGGGCCGCCTGCTCCAGCTTCAGGTCCTTGGCGGAGGTGCTGAAGTAGCGCTGGGCGGCGGCCTCGATGCCGTAGGCCTGCTGCCCGAAGAAGGTGATGTTCAGGTAGTTCTGAAGGATCTTGCTCTTGCCGAGCTCCTTCTCCACCTGGATCGCGTACTTGAGTTCCTTGACCTTCCGGCCGATCGTCTGCTGGGTGGCCTGCGCGACCTTGTCGGGGTCGTTGCCCGCCTCCTCGACGAAGACGTTCTTCACATACTGCTGGGTCAGC
Source organism: Streptomyces sp. Pv4-95 (assembly GCF_045782725.1). Lineage (NCBI taxonomy): Bacteria > Bacillati > Actinomycetota > Actinomycetes > Kitasatosporales > Streptomycetaceae > Streptomyces > Streptomyces sp. Pv4-95. The sequence continues at coordinate 3,860,502 of NZ_CP127172.1, read as the reverse complement.
GTCGAGGCGCCCTCGGAGACGCCGCCGGTGCGGGCGTTCTTGTTGAGCGCACGCAGGATGCCCTTCAGGTCGACCGCGCCGTGCTCGTAGAAGCGCGCGTCCTCGATCGCGATGATCGCCTTCCGGATGTACGGCGACATGTCCTTGAGGCCGATGACCGTGCGGTCGCGGGAGTAGACCTTCGCGATCTCGCCGCCGTCGGAGTCGAGGATGGTGGTCCGCTGGCTGAGCGGCGGTGTCTTGAGGTTCGCGGGGATGTCGTCGAAACCCTCGACCGAACCCTTGGCCGCCAGGCCGAGCGCTCCGGCCGCCGGCAGCGCCAGGCCCGCGAGCACGGCTCCGGCGAGGACGCTGACACCGAGGAACTTGGCGGCCCGCTGGGTCTTGGTCAGACCCCCGCCGTCGCGCTTCTTAGCCATGAGGGCACCCTACGTTCTCAATCGCCGGACAGGGGCGCACCTGTTCGCTTAGCCTGTTCACACCTGCCGAAGCGGATGGTTACGCGCCAGTTCGTCAAGCCCCCCTCCCCCGGGGATCGCGCCTCGACCTGCCCGCCGGCACCACCGGAAAAGCCGCGTGACCATGGCGAACTGCCCCGCTTGCGGGGAAAGTCACGTATGCCCTTCGGTCACTCCGTTGGGTGATCTGCCGCGTACGCATAGTCCGTTCGGGCCATTCAAGATTGGGCCCGAAGGGGGTGTTGCGCCCTGCCTGCCTTCCGTAACGTCCTCAACTGGCAACGGTGAATATGCCGCTTGCCGCCGTGGGGGAGCCTCGATTCGGGAGAGGACGGCGCCAGCATGAGCTGGGTAACCGACTGGAGTGCACAGGCAGCCTGCCGCACTACCGATCCGGATGAATTGTTCGTGCAAGGGGCAGCGCAGAACCGCGCCAAGGCGGTGTGCACCGGGTGTCCGGTACGCACGGAGTGCCTGGCCGATGCCCTGGACAACCGGGTGGAGTTCGGTGTGTGGGGCGGAATGACCGAGCGCGAGCGGAGGGCGCTGCTGCGCCGCCGCCCGACGGTGACGTCATGGCGTCGCCTGTTGGAGACAGCGCGCACGGAATATGAGCACAGCACGGGCCCGCTGCCCGTGGACTGTGAGGAAGAGGTCTTCGACGAGTACGCCGCGGTCGGCTAGCGGGCCGGCGGAGCGCCGACTTCCGCTTATTGCGTGAGTCGGGCTGTTGCGTGGTCAGGCCGAGGGCTGACTTCTGAGCGGTGCACCGGATGTCGAGGGTGCACGGTTCAGGCGACGACGGGCAGGTCCGGGCCGGGATATGGCCGGTTGTGCCGTCAACGACTTCGGCGTGCCCGCGGGTTGGGGCTCTCTGCGGGCCGTGCGAACTCATGGGCCGGGTGTGCCGTGAGCGCGTGGTGGGCCACGTCGTGTCTGGGGCCCGGCCATCGCGTCTCGCCCTTGGAGGGGCAGGGCGAGACAACTGGTGAGGCGATGGTGCTGTGCGCCGGCGGGATGCCGAACCGTTTGTGCGGGCAGGGCGAGCCGGTGATCCCGGCAGGCCGGGGACTGCTCAGGGCCGGTATGTCGGTGCGCCGGGTGGTACGGCCGTCAGCTGTCGCTGTCGGTCAGCTGTCGGTGCCGGTCTCGGCGGGGCCGAGCGCCAGGCGGTCGCCGATCGCGCGCAGGCCCGCGAGGTCATGGACGTCGCCGGGCAGTGCGGCGACCTCCGTCACCGGGACCTCGGGGTGGAGTGCGGTGAAGCGGTCCCGCGTGCGACGTTCGCGCGCGAGGACCTGCATGCGTTCGGCGTGGAGTCGGAGCAGCCCGGCAGCGAGGTGTGCCGCCGAGGCGGAGGAGCGTGTCGTAGGGCGCGCCGCGGCACCGGGGGAGTGGTCGCCGGCGGCACGTGATCCAGCATTCCCGCCGTCGAGATCCACAATGCCGGTGGTTTCAAGATTTTCCGCGTCGGTATCCGTGCCGACATCCGCATCGGCATCCGCGTCGGTGTCCTCGGCCGTGTGGTCGGCCAGGGTCTCGGCAGCCGCCAGCGCCCGCTCCGCGCTGAGCTGGGCGGCGCCGCTGCCGTGCACGCGGTTGAGCACCAGGCCGGCCAGCGGCATCTGCTCCGCGGCCAGCCGCTCGACGAAGTACGCCGCCTCGCGCAGCGCGTCCCGTTCGGGGGCGGCCACCACGAGAAATGCCGTGCCGGGTGCCTGAAGAAGCCGGTAGGTGGCGTCGGCGCGAGTGCGGAAGCCGCCGAACATGGTGTCCATCGCCGCCACGAACGTCTGGACGTCGCGCAGCAGTTGGCCGCCCATCAGCTTGCTGAGGGTGCCGGTCATCATCGACATGCCGACGTTCAGGAACTTCATGCCGGCGCGCCCGCCGACCTTCGCCGGCGCCATCAGGACCCGGATGAACTTGCCGTCGAGGAACGAGCCGAGGCGCTTGGGCGCGTCGAGGAAGTCCAGCGCGGAGCGGCTCGGCGGGGTGTCGACGATGATCAGGTCCCACTCGTCGGTCGCGCGCAGCTGGCCGAGCTTCTCCATGGCCATGTACTCCTGCGTGCCCGCGAATCCGGCCGACAGGGACTCGTAGAAAGGATTCTCCAGGATCGCGCGGGCCCGGTCGGCGTCAGCGTGGCCCTCGACGATCTCGTCGAAGGTGCGCTTCATGTCCAGCATCATCGCGTGCAGTTCGCCGCCCGCGGCGTCGTCGACGCCCTTGACCTGGCGGGGGACGTTGTCCAGCTCGGAGATGCCCATCGACTGCGCCAGCCGCCGGGCCGGGTCGATGGTCAGCACGACGACCTTGCGGCCGCGCTCGGCGGCGCGGACGCCCAGGGCCGCGGCGGTCGTGGTCTTTCCCACGCCACCCGAGCCGCAGCAGACCACGATGCGGGTGTCCGGGTCGTCGATCAGCGCGTCGACCCCGAGCCACGGGGTCGACGCGTCCAGCGTGGTGTCCTCCGACGTCATATGGGCCCCTGTTTCCGCAGGTCTCTCGCCAGGCGGTAGAGCCCGGCGAGGTCCACTCCCTCGGGGAGCTGCTCCAACTCGTAGGTGGGCAGCCCGATGCCGGTCAGTTCGGCGTGTTCGGCGCGCTCCAGATCGACCCGCTCGGCGTGTTCGCGAGCCTGCTCCAGGAGGGGGTCGATCAGCCGGTCGGCCAGCCCGCCGCGACGGGCGCCGCCCAGGCCGGCCTGGGAGAGCGCCTTGGCGATGCCCGTACGGGCCCCGCGGGCGACGATGTCGAGGTCGTCGGTGTCCAGCACGGCGGGGCGGACCATGTTGATGACGATGCCGCCCACGGGCAGGCCGGCGGCGCGCAGTTCCGCGACGCCGTCCGCGGTCTCCTGGACCGGCATCTCCTCCAGGAGGGTGACCAGATGCACCGCCGTCTCGGGCGACTTCAGGACCCGCATCACGGCCTGCGCCTGATTGTGGATCGGGCCGATCTTGGCCAGCCCGGCCACTTCGTCGTTGACGTTCAGGAAGCGGGTGATGCGGCCGGTCGGCGGGGCGTCCATCACGATCGCGTCGTAGACGAACTTCCCGCTCTTGTCCTTGCGGCGGACCGCCTCGCACGCCTTGCCGGTCAGCAGGACGTCCCGCAGGCCCGGCGCGATGGTCGTGGCGAAGTCGATGGCGCCGAGCTTCTTCAGCGCCCGGCCCGCGCTGCCGAGCTTGTAGAACATCTGGAGGTAGTCCAGGAGGGCGCGCTCGGCGTCGATGGCCAGGGCGTGCACCTCACCGCCACCCGGGGCCACGGCGATCTTGCGCTCCTCGTAGGGAAGCGCCTCGGTTTCGAACAGCTGGGCAATGCCCTGACGGCCCTCGACCTCGACCAGGAGGGTGCGTCGTCCCTCGGTGGCCAGGGCGAGGGCGAGGGCAGCGGCGACCGTGGTCTTGCCGGTGCCGCCCTTGCCGCTGACGACATGGAGCCTGCTCACGTCAAGGAGCCTAACCAGTCCGCGTCCGGAGTACGCACGGGACGGGCCTGTGATGCCCCTGGGTTCTGCGCGCGATGCCCTCGGGGACGCGCCGGGGATGTTCCCTAAGGGTGCGGACAGGGGGCTGACACCTCCCCTGCCGGGCGCCGTCCGGGGCGGGTGCGCGCGGGCCGCGGCGGGCACCGTCCGCGGTGGCCGTGGACAGGCATTACGCTCGGCCCATGACCAAGTGGGAATACGCAACCGTGCCGCTGCTCGTACACGCGACGAAGCAGATCCTGGACACCTGGGGCGAGGACGGCTGGGAGCTCGTCCAGGTCGTGCCGGGTCCGAACAACCCCGAGCAGCTGGTGGCCTACCTGAAGCGGGAGAAGGCATGAGCGCGGTCGAGGACAAGATCGCCGAGCTGGGCCTGAAGCTGCCCCAGGTCGTGCCTCCGCTGGCCGCCTACCAGCCCGCGGTGCGCTCCGGCAGCTATGTCTTCACCTCCGGCCAGCTGCCGATGGTGGACGGCGCGCTGCCGGCCACCGGCAAGGTCGGTGCCGAGGTCAGCGCCGAGCAGGCCAAGGAACTCGCCGCGACCTGCGCGCTCAACGCGCTGGCGGCCGTGAAGTCGGTGATCGGCGACCTGGACAAGATCCAGCGGGTCGTGAAGGTCGTCGGGTTCGTGGCCTCCGCGCCGGACTTCACCGGCCAGCCGGGCGTCATCAACGGAGCCAGCGAGCTGCTCGGCGAGGTCCTGGGCGACAAGGGTGTGCACGCCCGGTCCGCGGTGGGCGTCGCGGTGCTGCCGATCGACGCGCCGGTCGAGGTCGAGATCCAGGTCGAGGTCGCGCAGTAGCGCACTCGTCCGCAGCCGGTTTCGCGTGTGGCGGAGGGGCCCGGGGCGTTCGCGCCATTCCGGGGCCCCTCGCCCCCGCGAAGCAGCCCGGTAGCGGAAGGCCCCTCGAACATCCACGCGTGAGCGCATAGCATCCGGCCATGTCGTCGACGACCAATGGCCAGTGGTACCCGCCGGAGTGGCCTGCCCGTATCCGGGCCCTCGCGAACGGCGAGCTGACGCCGGTCGCGCCCCGGCGGGCCGCGACCGTCCTGCTGCTGCGGGACGCGCCCCCTGGTCCCGCCGGTTCCCCCGGGCCGGACGTCCACATGCTGCGCAGACGCGCCTCCATGGCCTTCGCGGGCGGCGCGTACGCCTACCCGGGCGGCTCCGTCGATCCGCGTGACGAGGCGCCGGTCGCCTGGGCGGGCCCGTCGCGGACCGAATGGGCCGTACGGATGGGGGTCGACCCCGCGACCGCGCAGGCCATCGTCTGCGCCGCGGTGCGCGAGACCTTCGAAGAGGCCGGCGTGCTGCTCGCCGGGACCTCGGCCGACACGGTCGTCGAGGACACCACGGGCGAGGACTGGGAGGCGGACCGTGCGGCGCTGGTCGCGCACGAGCTGTCCTTCGCCGAGTTCCTGGGCCGGCGCGGTCTGCTGCTGCGCTCCGACCTGCTCGGCGCCTGGGCCCGCTGGATCACCCCGGAGTTCGAACCGCGCCGCTACGACACCTGGTTCTTCGTCGCCGCGCTGCCCGAGGGCCAGCGCACCCGCAATGCCTCCACGGAGGCCGACCGCACGGTGTGGATCCGCCCCTCGGAGGCCGCCGCCGGCTACGACCGCGGCGAGCTGCTGATGATGCCGCCCACCATCGCGACGCTGCGCGGCCTCCAGTCCTACGGCACCGCCCGCGAGGCGCTGGGCGCAGCGCCCGCCCAGGACCTGACGCCGGTCCTGGCCCGGGCCGAGTTGGTGGACGGCGAGATCCTGCTGAGCTGGCCGGGCCATGACGAGTTCACCAAGCACCTCACGCCGAAGGACGACGGCGGTGCCCGGCCCGGCGCCTCCGACGGCCCCTCGGACACCCCCAGCTCCTCGGGAGGGACCCCCGTATGACCGAAGCAGCCGCTCTCCCCGGGCAGCCCCGAGGCGGCGTCATCCAGGGGCAGGCCACCGCGCGGGCCCACTGCGTGCTGGCCCCGAACGCCTCGGCGATGACCCTGGACGGCACCAACACCTGGATCGTCGCCGAGCCGGACTCCGACCTCGCGGTCGTCATCGACCCCGGGCCGCTCGACGAGGGACACCTTCAGGCCGTCGTCGACACCGCCGAGCGGGCCGGGAAGCGCATCGCCCTGACCCTGCTGACACACGGCCACCCCGACCACGCCGAGGGCGCCGGACGCTTCGCGGAACTGACCCGTACGGCCGTACGAGCCCTGGATCCGGAGCTGCGTCTGGGCAGCGAGGGGCTGGAAGCGGGCGATGTGATCACCACCGGCGGTCTGGAGCTGCGCGTGGTGCCGACCCCGGGGCACACCGCGGACTCCCTGTCCTTCCACCTCCCCGCCGACGGCTCGGTGCTCACCGGCGACACGATCCTGGGCCGTGGCACCACCGTGGTCGCGCACCCGGACGGCCGGCTGGGCGACTATCTGGACACGTTGCGGCGGCTGCGGTCCCTCACGGTCGACGACGGCGTGTCGACGGTGCTTCCCGGCCACGGACCCGTGCTGAACGACGCCCAGGGAGCGGTGGAGTTCTATCTGGCGCACCGGGCCAAGCGGCTCGCGCAGGTCGAGACGGCCGTCGAGTCGGGCCATCGCACGCCCGCCGATGTCGTCGCCAGCGTCTATGCCGACGTCGACCGCTCCCTGTGGCCGGCCGCCGAGCTGTCGGTGCGGGCACAGCTGGACTATCTGGGCGAACACGGGCTGATCTGACGGCGGAGCCGGGCTTCGGCGGCTGAGACCGCGTCGGCAGCCGTCGCCCCGTCACTGCTCCTGGGGGCGGGGCGCCTTCGGGCCGTGGACGGCGAGGTACTCATCCGCCAGCCAGGGCGCGAGGCCGTTGAGCAGTTCGTCGAGCAGCTCGGGGTCGGCGCGGGGCGTACGCGCCGCGCGTGCTGCCGCGCGCATGCGTTCGGCGTGCGCAGGATAGTAGTGGCCGAACACCTCGGCGGACTCGGCGAGATCGCTGGTCCAGCCGCCCCAGCGCGGCATGACGAGGGTGAACCCGGTCCGTACGATTGCGCGGGCCACCACCCGGGTCATCCGGGTCAGCTCGGCGTCGGTGCGGGCCGCGGCGGCCCGCACCCGGAAGCCGGGCAGCCGCTCGTGGAGGTCGCCGTTGGTCTCCCGGGCCAGCAGCGAGGTGGGGCGGTAGCGGGGCAGCGCCGACGTGACGTCCTCGCCCATGAGAGGCGTGCACAGGCAGGCGGCGAACCATCCGAGGTCGTACCGCTCCAGTTCGCTCAGCACCTGCTCGACGCCGTGGACCAGGATCCCGGCGCCGTCGATCTGCGGGAAGGCCGCGTCCAGCTCCGCCTCCACGGCTCGTGCGTCGGCGTGGTCGGCCGCGGTGGGGCCGGCGCTCAGGGCCAGCAGGACGTCGAGGTCGGAGCGGCCGGGGACGGCTGTGCCGCGCGGGATGCTGCCGTACAGGTACGCGCAGGTGAGGCGGGAGGCGCCGAAGCGTTCGGCGAGGCGTTCGCGGAGGGCCGTGACCACCGGCGCGAAGGGGGCGGACACCCGGTCCAGGGCGCCTTCGCGGACGAAGTAGCCCCCCGCGTCCAGCCCGGTGGGGGCGCGGCTCGCGCCGTGTACGCCGGGTGCACGGTCGTTCACCCGGTGATTCTCGCCCTCGGACGAGCCGTACCGCCAGATGTCATCCATGGCGCCACTATGGCGATCGGCCTCCCCGCCCGCGACTGCTTTCCCGCGCGTCCCGTCGGCTCCTCGGGCGGGCGGGGGCCGGGAGACGCACGAAGGACCCCGCCGGAGCGGGGTCCTTCCGAGTGTGTGCCGGAGCGTGCCGGTGGTCGTACGGATCAGCGCGAGCGCTTGGCCAGCCGCTCGACGTCCAGCAGGATCACGGCGCGTGCCTCCAGGCGCAGCCAGCCGCGGCCCGCGAAGTCCGCGAGGGCCTTGTTGACCGTCTCGCGAGAGGCGCCCACCAGCTGGGCAAGCTCCTCCTGCGTCAGGTCGTGCACGACGTGGATGCCTTCCTCGGACTGCACGCCGAAGCGGCGCGACAGGTCCAGCAGGGCGCGCGCCACGCGGCCCGGAACGTCCGAGAAGACCAGGTCGGACATCTGGTCGTTGGTCTTGCGCAGGCGGCGGGCGACCGCACGCAGCAGGGCCGTGGCCACCTCGGGGCGGGCGTTCAGCCAGGGCTGGAGGTCGCCGTGGCCGAGGCCGAGGAGTTTGACCTCGGTGAGCGCGGAGGCGGTGGCCGTGCGCGGGCCCGGGTCGAAGAGCGAGAGCTCACCGATGAGCTCTCCGGGGCCGAGGACGGCGAGCATGTTCTCCCGGCCGTCCGGGGAAGTGCGGTGCAGCTTCACCTTGCCCTCGGTGACCACGTACAGGCGGTCGCCGGGGTCCCCTTCGTGGAACAGGGCGTCGCCGCGGGCGAGCGTGACCTCTCCCATTGAGGCGCGCAAGTCGGCCGCCTGCTCGTCATCGAGCGCCGCGAAGAGCGGTGCGCGCCGCAGAACGTCGTCCACGAGATCTCTCCTTGTCGACATGCTCCGGGGGACTGTGGTCCCCATCATGCCGGAATGCAAAACAGTGCGATCAATCACAAGTTTGCCGGACCCGTGGCCCGAGCCATACGGCAGGGGGCCGATTGGGGTCAGGAATCACAGTGATCGAGTCGGTTGTCAGTGGGTGGCCTTAGTCTGGCCGAGTGTCCAATACGCCGGTGGGAGCACAGGACTGGGGGCTGAGTGAGTGAGCGCAGGGCCCGATTCCGCTGTGGGCGAACAGCCATCCAGAAGTGCCTCGAATTCGGCTAAAGGTAACAAATCGTCCTCCAGGGTGAGGTCCGCCCGGACGGCGACGGCGGGAAGGCCCGGCGCGTCGCGAGCGGCAGCGCAGGACGTGATCGTCAAGGACGCTACCCCGAAGATCTCCGCGAAGGGGATCTCGGCGGGTGAGAACTCGGTACGCAAGAGCTCGGCAGGGAAGAAGGCCGCCGTGAACGAAACCCCCGCGAAGCCGGTGGCGGGCGCGCAGGCCGCCGCCGATGAGGCCGCCCCGAAGCGTGCCGCAGCGAAGAAGAAGACGGTCGCCGAAAAGGCCGTGACGACCAAGGACGCGGCGACGAAGAAGGCGGCTGTGGCCAAGGCACCCGCACGGAAGACCGCAGGCGGGACGGCGAAGAAGCCCGCCGGGCAGCCGGCCGGGCAGGCGGCCGAGCCCGCGAAGAAGACCGCGGCGAAGAAGACCGCGGTAAAGACCTCCGCCGCGAAGAAGACCTCCGCCAAGAAGATCGCCGCGAAGAAGACCTCTGCCAAGAAGACCGCCGCGAAGAAGGCCGCTCCCTCGGCCGGGAGCGCCGCCGCGCCCGCCAGGAAGGCCCCGGCGGGCAAGCCGGAGTCCCGGGTGGCCATGGTCCGCCGGGCCCGCCGGATGAACCGCGAGCTGGCCGAGCTGTATCCGTACGCCCATCCGGAGCTGGACTTCACCAACCCCTTCGAGCTGCTGGTCGCGACGGTGCTGTCCGCGCAGACCACCGACCTGCGGGTCAACCAGACCACCCCGGGTCTCTTCGCCGTCTGCCCGACGCCCGAGGACATGGCGGCGATGGCCCCGGAGCGGCTGGAGGAGCTGATCCGGCCCACCGGCTTCTTCCGCGCCAAGACCAAGTCGCTGATCGGCCTGTCGACCGCGCTGCGCGACCGCTTCGGCGGTGAGGTGCCGGGCCGGCTGGAGGATCTCGTCACGCTCCCCGGCGTCGGCCGCAAGACCGCCAATGTGGTGCTGGGCAACGCCTTCGGCGTCCCCGGCATCACCGTCGACACGCACTTCGGCCGGCTGGTGCGCCGCTTCGGCTGGACCACTCAGGAGGACCCGGAGAAGGTCGAGGCGGAGATCGCCGAGATCTTCCCCAAGAGCGAGTGGACGATGCTCTCGCACCGCGTCGTCTTCCACGGACGCCGCGTCTGCCACTCCCGCAAGCCCGCCTGCGGCGCCTGCGGCATCGCCCCCCTCTGCCCCTCGTACGGCGAGGGTGAGACGGACCCGGAGAAGGCGAAGAAGCTGTTGAAGTACGAGCTGGGCGGCCGCCCGGGGCAGCGGCTGAACCCGCCGGCGGACTATCCGGGGCAGCCCGCGCCCCCGATGGCGGCCCCATGACGGCTGCGGAGCCGCGGGCAGGAGTGCCCCCGAGGGGAACCAACCATCGAAGCCAGGGCCTGAGGGGGCGCGGATGACGAGAGCACGGGAGAGTTACGGCGAGGACACCGGCACCCGCCAGGCGTCGTCCGGCCGGGACGTGCCGGTCACGGCCGAGGGGCTGCCCGAGTGGCTGTCCCCGGTGGCGGGCGCGGCCGGCACCATCGAGCCGCGCCAGCTCAGCCGGTTCCTGCCGCCCGAGAGCGGCGGCCGGCAGTCCGCGGTGCTGATCCTCTTCGGGCACGGCCCGCGCGGCCCCGAGCTGCTGCTCATGGAGCGCGCCGGGACCCTGCGCTCGCACGCCGGCCAGCCCTCCTTCCCCGGAGGCGCCCTCGATCCGGAGGACGGCGACCCCGAGGGCGGCGGCCCGGTGCGTGCGGCGCTGCGGGAGGCCCAGGAGGAGACCGGCCTCGACCCGTCCGGTGTCCAGGTCTTCGGAGTGCTCCCGCGCCTGTACATCCCCGTCAGCGGCTTCGTCGTGACACCCGTCCTGGGGTGGTGGCGGGAGCCGAGCCCGGTCGGCGCGGTCGACCAGGCGGAGACCGCCCGGGTGTTCACGGTGCCCGTGGCGGATCTCACGGACCCCGGTCACCGCGTGACGACACGTCACCCCAGTGGCCACGTCGGCCCCGCGTTTCTTGTCGAGAATGCATTGGTATGGGGGTTTACGGCCGGCGTGATCGACCGCATCCTGCACTACGCGGGCTGGGAGATTCCGTGGGACCGTGACAAGCAGGTCCCGCTCGACTGGCGCTCGTGAGACGGTGTCGGGCGTGAACGTCCTGGACATCTTGCTGCTGGTCGCGGCCGTGTGGTTCGCGATCATCGGCTATCGGCAAGGCTTTGTCGTCGGCATCCTGTCCGTGATCGGCTTCCTCGGAGGCGGCCTGATCGCGGTCTACTTGCTGCCCGTGATCTGGAACGAGATCACCGACGACGCGACACCCGGCACCTTCGCGGCCATCGCCGCGGTGGCCGTCGTGATCGTGTGCGCATCCGTGGGCCAGGCGCTCACCACCCATCTGGGTAACAAGTTGCGCCGCTACATCACCTGGTCACCGGCGAGGGCGCTGGATGCCACCGGCGGCGCGCTGGTCAACGTCCTGGCGATGCTGCTGGTCGCCTGGCTGATCGGATCGGCCCTGGCCGGCACCTCCTTGCCGACGCTCGGCAAGGAGGTCCGTAATTCCAAGGTGCTGCTCGGTGTGTCCCGGGTGATGCCCCCGGAGGCCAACACCTGGTTCGCGGACTTCTCCTCGGTCCTGACGCAGAACGGCTTCCCCCAGGTCTTCACGCCGTTCTCCAACGAGCCGATCACCTCCGTGCCCGCGCCCGATCCCCGGCTGGCCAGCAGCCCGGTCGCGGAGCAGGCCAAGCGAAGCATCGTCAAGGTCGTCGGCACGGCCCCCGGATGCGGCAAGGTCCTCGAAGGCAGCGGCTTCGTCTTCGGACGGCACCGCGTGATGACCAACGCCCACGTGGTCGGCGGCGTCGACGAGCCCACCGTGCAGGTCGGCGGCGAGGGGCGGCGCTACGACGCCAAGGTCGTGCTCTACGACTGGCAGCGCGACATCGCGGTGCTGGACGTCCCGTCACTGAACGCCCCGGCCCTGCGGTTCGCCCGGGCCGACGCGGACAGCGGCAAGAACGCGATCGTCGCCGGCTTCCCGGAGAACGGCGGCTATGACGTCCGCGCGGCCCGTATCCGCGGCCGCATCCAGGCCAACGGCCCGGACATCTACCACCGGGGCACGGTCGGCCGCGACGTCTACTCCCTCTACGCCACCGTCCGCCAAGGCAACTCCGGCGGCCCGCTGCTCACACCGAACGGCGAGGTCTACGGCGTGGTCTTCGCGAAGTCGCTGGACGACTCCCGCACCGGCTATGCGCTGACCGCCGACGAAGTCAGCGAGGACATCAGCAAGGGGCGTACGGCCGAGCGGCAGGTCGACAGCCAGGGCTGCGCGATCTGAGGCGGGTCAGGGCGCAGGCGCGGGGACGCAAGGGTCCCCGCGCGGTGCGCCGAAGGAGAAGAGAGACCTGCGCCGCGCGGCTCAGCCGCGAGGATGGCGCAGGCGTGCGCTCACCCAGCGCGCTCTGCGGCGCAGGATGAGGGGAATGCCCATCGGGTGGGCGGGATCGGGGGAGTCGGCGGACCTGAGGTCCGGCGTGCCCCTCTCCCGAGTGCCCACTGCAGCGGCACTGCTGCGGCGGTTGCGTGCCACGTCACGGTAGTCGTGCGTCCAGCCCATACACACGACTCTGCCCTTGCCCCAAGGTCCGTAATCGCTCCGGCCGCCGCCAATTGGCCTATGCGCCGGGCAATTGGCTGTTCGTCAGACGAACGTTCGCACCGATCGGCCGAACGGCCCTGCCGCCCGAGGCCGGACGGCGCCGGCCCGCTCGGGCGGGGAGCCCCGGTCAGCGGTCCGGCTCGGGGTCCTTCAGCCAGTTGATCAGCTCGGTCGAGAACGCCACCGGGTCCTCCTCGTGCGGGAAGTGTCCGAGGCCGTCGAACAGCCGCCAGCGGTAGGGGGCCTCGACGTACTGCCCGGAGCCGGCGGCACTGCGGGTGCGCATCACCGGGTCGAGCGATCCGTGCAGATGCAGCGTCGGGACCCGTACCGGCTTCTTCATCCGCCGGTTGAACTGGATGCCGTCCGGACGGGCCATGGACCGCACCATCCAGCGGTACGGCTCGATCGAGCAGTGGGCCGTGGAGGGAATGCACATCGCCCGCTGATACACGGCGACGGCTTCGTCGTCCGGCATCCGGGGCCCGGACCAGTCGCGGATCATCCGGCCGACCAGCGCCCCGTCGTCGGCGGTCAGCCGGCGCTCGGGCAGCCACGGCCGCTGGAAGTTCCAGATGTGCGAACTCTGGGTGCTCTGCTTGACGTCGGCGAGCATCGCCGAGCGCCAGCGCCGTGGGTGCGGCATCGAGGACACCGCGAGCCGGCGCACCAGTTTGGGCCGCATCACCGCGGCCGTCCACGCGAGATAGCCGCCCAGGTCGTGTCCGACGAGTGCGGCGTCGGGCTCGCCCAGGGACCGGATGACCCCGGTGATGTCGAGGGCGAGATTCGCCGGGTCGTAACCGCGGGGCGTGCGGTCGCTGCCGCCGACGCCCCGCAGGTCCATCGCGACCGCGCGGAAGCCCGCGTCGGCGAGCGCGGGGAGTTGGTGCCGCCAGGTCCACCAGAACTGCGGGAAGCCGTGCAGCAGCAGCACCAGAGGGCCGTCGCCCATCTCGGCGATGTGGAAGCGCGCGCCGTTCGCCGCGACGTCGCGGTGCGACAGCTCCTTCCCGCCGGGGATGTCGAGCTGGACGACCGAGGTGGTGCTGTCGGGGGCAGTCATACCGATGAGCGTGTCACAGACTCCAGGACCGGGTGCTCCACGGGCGCCGGACGCGGGTGGGGCTTGGCCTTCTGCAGTACGGCCGCGGTCTCCTTGGCGGAGGTGATGGACTTCTCAGGCTTCTTGATCTTCTTGAGCTTGGCCATCGCGATGAGCACCAGCAGACCGGCGACCACCAGGAAGGCGCCGCCCACGATCAGGAAGGACCAGGCGAGCCCGAGGCCGAGGTTGTGGATGCCGTAGGCGGCGGCGAAGCTCAGCACCGGCAGCGCGAACAGCGCCAGTACCCCGGCCGCGCCGAACGCCGCGCCGCCGATGCCCGCACGCTTGGCGTCCTGCCGCAGCTCCGCCTTGGCCAGCGCGATCTCGTCGTGGACCAGTGCGGACATCTCGGCGGTGGCCGATGCCACCAGCTGCCCGAGGCTGCGGTCCGCGCCGTCGTCGGCAGTGCTCATCGCCGTCTCCCTCATCTCGTCACCGGAAAAATCAAGCCTCTCAGATCATGCCGGACCATCGTCCCCGGTGCGTGCGTCGGCGGCCACTTCGGCAAGGCGCCGGTGCTCCGCGGCCTTCGCTTCGAGGATCGCGGCCATCCGCAAGTGGTACTCGGGCTTGTCCTGTTCGTAGATGTCGGGGATGCCGTCCTGGTCCTCGTCCCGCTCCTCTTCCTCCCACAGTCCCCGGTACTTGTTGTTGCGGACCTTGAGCAGGATGCCCGCGAAGACCGCGGCGAGGAGCGAGCCGATGAGCACCGACGCCTTGATCTCGTCGGCCAGCTCCAGGTCCTCGGTGAAGGCGAGTTCGCCGATGAGCAGCGAGACGGTGAAGCCGATGCCGGCCAGCGACGCCACCGCGAAGACATCCGGCCACTTCAGGTCCGGATTGAGCTCCGCCTTGGTGAAGCGGGCGGTGACCCACGTCCCGCCGAAGATGCCCAGCGCCTTGCCGACTATCAGGCCGAGGACGACGCCGAGCGTCTCCGGCCGGGTGAAGACCTCGTGGACCGCACCGCCGGAGATGGACACGCCGGCGGAGAAGAGGGCGAAGAGCGGCACGGCGAGGCCGGCCGAGAGCGGGCGCACGAGGTGCTCGATGTGCTCGCCGGGGGAGTGCTCCTCGCCGTCGCGGCGGGAGCAGCGCAGCATCAGGCCCATCGCGACGCCCGCGATCGTGGCGTGCACCCCGCTGTTCTCCATCAGGGCCCAGATGACCAGCGCGAGCGGGAGGTAGATGTACCAGCCGCGGACGCCCTTGCGCAGCAGCAGATAGAAGACTCCGAGGCCGACGAAGGCGAAGCCGAGGGCCAGGAAGTTGATCTTCGAGGTGAAGAAGACCGCGATGATCAGGATCGCGAAGAGGTCGTCGACGACCGCGAGGGTGAGCAGGAAGGCGCGCAGCGCGGACGGCAGGGACGTGCCGATGACGGCGAGCACGGCGAGCGCGAAGGCGATGTCGGTGGCGGTGGGGACCGCCCAGCCTTCCATCGAGCCGCCGCCGATGGCGTTGACGACGACGTAGACGAGCGCGGGCATCGCCATGCCGCAGACCGCGGCGATCACCGGGAGGGCGGCGGCCTTGGGGTCCCGCAGTTCACCGGCGACCAGTTCGCGTTTGAGTTCGATGCCCGCGACGAAGAAGAAGACGGCGAGCAGGCCGTTGGCGGCCCAGTGCTGGATGGAGAGGTCCAGGCCCAGGGAGGCGGGGCCGAGGTGGAAGTCGCGGACGGACTCGTAGCTGCCGCTCAGGGTGTTGGCCCAGATGAGGGCCACCACGGAGGCGGCGAGGAGGAGGACGCCGCCCACGGTCTCGGCGCGCAGAGTGTCCGCGATGAAGTTCCGCTCGGGCAGCGACATGCGTCCGAGGAAGGTGGAACGACGGTTCTGGGGGGCGCTCACGCGGTGACCTCCGGCCATTTCGGCAGCTGTGTACGGCTGTTGCAGTTGCCGACCAGACTTCCCGGCGCACCCAGAGTTCTTAGCGTTTCATTGACGCGGTTCCTACCTTACCCGGCGCGGGCGAGCGGCGATCCGACAATAGGGAGTTTACGGGCATATTGGGCTTCCGGTCGGCGGATGCGATGCCGTCGGTGCGTCGGTGCGTCGGTGCGTCGGAGCCGGGGGGCCGGGGGCCGGGGGGGCCGCCGAGCGTGTCGGGCGCGCCACGGGTGCGGCGGCTGCCGGGAGTCTCCTTGCGGCGAACGAACGGCGGGGAGCCCTTGCCGGAATGGCGGAGGGGCACCGCCCGAAATGGACGGTGCCCCTCAGCTCGTGCGGTCGACCGCTCAGTCCTCGCTGGCCGCGCTCGGCAGCTTCGTCTGGATCAGATCCATGACGGACGAGTCGGTGAGCGTGCTGACGTCACCGAGGTCGCGGTTCTCGGCCACGTCGCGCAGCAGGCGCCGCATGATCTTGCCGGAGCGAGTCTTGGGCAGCTCCGCCACGGGCAGGATCCGCTTGGGCTTGGCGATCGGGCCGAGCTGCTGCGCGACATGCGCCCGCAGTTCGTCGACGAGGCCCTCGTCCTCGTCGGTGGCGCCGCCGCGCAGGATGACGAAGGCGCAGATGGCCTGGGTGGTCTGCGGGTCCGTCGCGCCGACGACCGCCGCCTCGGCCACCTTCGGGTGCGAGACCAGCGCCGACTCCACCTCGGTGGTGGAGATGTTGTGGCCGGACACCAGCATGACGTCGTCCACCCGGCCGAGCAGCCAGATGTCGCCGTCGGTGTCCTTCTTGGCGCCGTCACCGGCGAAGTACTTGCCCTCGAAGCGGGACCAGTAGGTGTCGAGGTAGCGCTGGTCGTCGCCCCAGATGGTGCGGAGCATGGCCGGCCACGGCTCGGTCAGCACGAGATAGCCGCCCGCGCCGTTGGGCACCTCGTTGGCGTCGTCGTCGACGACGGTCGCGGCGATACCGGGCAACGGCAGCTGGGCGGAGCCCGGCTTGGTCGCCGTGACGCCCGGCAGGGGGGTGAGCATCATCCCGCCGGTCTCGGTCTGCCACCAGGTGTCGACGATCGGCGTGGTGTCCGCCCCGATGTGCTTGCGGTACCACATCCACGCCTCGGGGTTGATGGGCTCGCCCACCGATCCCAGGACGCGCAGCGAGGACAGGTCGAACTTCGCGGGGATGTCGTCGCCCCACTTCATGCAGGCACGGATCGCGGTCGGCGCGGTGTAGAGGATCGTGACGCCGTACTTCTGCACGATCTCCCACCAGCGGCCCTGGTGCGGGGTGTCGGGCGTGCCTTCGTAGAGCACCTCGGTCGCGCCGTTGGAGAGCGGGCCGTAGGTGATGTACGAGTGGCCGGTCACCCAGCCGACGTCGGCCGTGCACCAGAAGACGTCGGTCTCCGGCTTGAGGTCGAAGACGGCGTGATGGGTGTACGACACCTGGGTGAGGTAGCCGCCGGTGGTGTGCAGGATGCCCTTGGGCTTACCCGTCGTCCCGGAGGTGTAGAGGATGAACAGCGGGTGCTCGGCGTCGAACGCCTCGGGCGTGTGCCGGTCGCTCTGCCGGTCGACGACCTCGTGCCACCACACGTCCCGGCCCTCGGTCCAGGCGACATCCTCCTGGCCGGTGCGGCGCACGACGAGCACGCTGCGGACGTTCTCCGTACCGGGCTTGGTGAGAGCGTCGTCCACGGCGGGCTTGAGAGCGGACGGCTTGCCGCGGCGGTAGCCGCCGTCGGCGGTGATCACGACGCGGGCGTCGGCGTCGTTGATGCGGGTCGCCAGCGCGTCCGCGGAGAAGCCACCGAAGACCACGGAGTGCGGGGCGCCCAGACGGGCGCACGCCAGCATGGCGATGACCGCTTCCGGGATCATCGGCAGGTAGATGGCGACCCGGTCGCCGGTCCGTACCCCGAGCTCGATCAGTGCGTTGGCCGCCTTGGACACCTCACGCTGCAGTTCGGCGTAGGTGATCGCGCGGGTGTCGCCGGGCTCGCCCTCGAAGTGAATGGCGACCCGGTCACCCAGGCCGTTCTCCACATGACGGTCCACGCAGTTGTAGGCGACGTTGAGCTTGCCGTCGGCGAACCACTTCGCGAAGGGCGCGTTGGACCAGTCGAGCGTCTGGGTGGGCGCGGTCTCCCAGGACAGGCGTTTGGCCTGCTCCGCCCAGAACCCGAGGCGGTCCGACGCGGCCTCTTCGTACGCGGCTGCCGTGACGTTGGCGTTCGCGGCCAGTTCGGCAGGCGGCGCGAACCGCCGTTCCTCCTTGAGCAGGTTGGCCAGGCTTTCGTTGCTCACGACATCTCCCATTCCCAGGGCGTCCGATGTGTCCCAGGCCATAGCTCATCAGCCCGTGGCCACCCCTGACAAGGGCCGCCCGGGTAAATTGGTGTAGACCTGTCGTTTTCTCCTGTCCGAACGGGTGCTTTCGCAGGTCAGACCGTGACCGGAGCTGCTTCGGCGCGCACCGCGCAGAACCGTCCGCTGGGCTCGTCCAGGACGTACGCCTGGGCCTCGCCGACGTGGAAGTACATGCCGTGCAGCGCGAGCGAGCCCTCGGCGACCCGGCGGGCCACGCAGGGGTGCGCCATCAGGTGATCGAGCTGTTGCATGACGTTGACCAGGGCCAGCCGCTCCTGATCGTCGGCCACCGGCCGCTCGGAGAGCGCCACTTCGCCCCTGCCGAGCCGTCCGATCCGCTCCATGCGCGCCAGACTCGGCCGGCCGTGCCGCAGCCAACGGGCGAGCGGGGTCGCGTCGGCGGATGGCACCCCGCCGTGCGAGCCGCCCTGCGGTCCCGCCTGCGAACCGGACGGTGCGGAGGTGAGCAGCGCTGCCATGGCGCCGCATCCGGAATGGCCGCAGACCGTGATGGAGCCGACCTGGAGCACATCGACGGCGTACTCGATCGCCGCCCCGACGGAGTCGCAGGAGCTGTCCGAGCCGGGCGGCGGCATCAGGTTGCCGACGTTGCGCACGGTGAACAGGTCGCCCGGCCCGCTGGATGTGATCATGCTCGTCACCAGCCGGGAGTCCGCGCAGGTCAGAAAGAGCTGGGTGGGTCGCTGGCCCTCGCGCGCCAGCCGGGCCAGCTCCTCGCGGACCAGGGGAGCGGTGTGGCGCTGGAACGCGCTCACGCCGCCCATCAGCTGGCTGCCACTGGACTCCGGCACGGACTCGCGGGCCGGAGCCGGGCGGGTGCAGTGGTGATTGCGCCACGGCGTCCACGGCCGGCAGGCGTGCGCACTGGCGGGCTCGGCGATCGGCCGACGCGAGCGGCCGCCGAGGGTCACCCAGCCGCCGTGCGCCTGATGCGCGGTCGACCAGGTCTGCAGCGCTTCGTAGGCGGCGTGGTCCATGAACGAGCCGCACAGCTCGACCACGACATTGGCCTGCGGGGGCACCAGGGCGAGTGTCCGGGTCAGCCGCGGCACGGCCAGGAACGTCAACTGGCCGGTGACGCGGACCCGGTGGCTGTCGGTTTCCTCGGTCACCGTGATGCGGGTGTGCGTCAGCCGCCGGAGGGCGAGGAAGACCGCGACGGCGATGCCCGTCGCCACACCCTGCAACACGCCGAGGACGACCACCGCACCCAAGGTGGCGGCGTACACCGGGAATTCGCGGTGCCGCTGCACATGCCGGATGTGCGCGAAGCTCACCATCCGGATGCCGACGACCATGACCAGCGCGGCGAGCGCGGCCAGCGGGATCTGTTCCAGGGCCCCGGCCAGCAGACCGGCACACACCAGCACCCAGACGCCGTGCAGCACGGTGGACCGGCGGCTGACCGCACCGGCCTTCACATTGGCCGAGCCGCGCATCGCGCCCCCGGAGATCGGAAAGCCGCCCAGCAACCCGGACACGGCGTTGGACGCGCCCTGACCGGCCAGCTCGCGGTTGAGGTGCGCCCGGGCCACGGGAGCACCCGGCTGCTCGGCCGCGAGACGGTCCACCGCCACGGCGGACAGCAGCGACTCCATGCTGGCGACGAGGGTGACGGTCAGCACCGCGGCGGCGATGGCGGGGACGGAGGCGTCCGGCAGCGCCGGCAGCTCGGGCATCTGCCAGGACGGCAGATCGACCCGGGGAACGGCAATCCCCGCACTGGCAGCCGTCGCGGCGAGGACCGCGGCCAGCGGGGCGGGCACCATCCGCGCCCAGCGGCCGACGCGGCCCGGCAGCCGGCCCCAGCCCACCAGCACGGCGACGGTGACGGTGCCGATCAGCAGCGCGGCGAGATGCGGATGCTCCAACTGTCCGGGCAGCGCGGCGGCGTTGTCGAGCGCTGAGCTGTCGGGGCTGCCGCCGAGCACCACGTGCAGCTGTCCGATCGCGATCGTGACGCCGATGCCGGCCAGCATGCCGTGCACGATCGCCGGGCTGATGGCCAGTGCGGCGCGCGCCACGCGGGCCGCACCGAGGGCGAGTTGCACGAGGCCCGCGAGGACGGTGATCGCGCAGGTGGCGCGCCAGCCGTAGCGCTGGACGAGGTCGGCGGTGACCACCAGCAGGCCGGTCGCCGCGCCGCTGATCTGGAGCGGCGCGCCGCCGAGCAGCCCGGCGACGATGCCGCCGACGACCGCGGCCACCAGGCCCGCCTGGGGCGGCGCGCCGGTGGCGAGGGCGATGCCGAGCGACAGCGGGACGGCCAGCAGGAAGACGACGATCGAGGCGGAGAGGTCCCGGCGGACCGCCGTGCGGCGGGTGCCCTTCTCGCGGGGTTCGGGCCGGGGCTTCCGGCGGGACTCGGGGGGCAGCTCCGAGTGCTGCGGCGTGTGCTGCGGCTGCGGCCGCGACTTCTCGATCTGGGACATTCCCGTCTCCTCCGGGGCGACGCGGTCGCGCGGGGCGCGATCGTGGGCGGCGGTGTACTGCGGCGGGACGCGAGCTGACCGGGTGGGTCGTCGCGGTGCGTGATGGTCTGGTGACTCTCAAGCTTCGGTAAATGAATCGTAATGGCACGTAAAGCCCTGGAGAGGTCTTTTCGGGCATACGAGCCAGTCGTTCCGTCTATCGGGTGAATGTAATGACTATCGGCTTGTCGTTTTAATCCCTCTTCTTGGCGTATGCGATCTTGTGGGCAGTTTTTCCGATTTATCCCTCGGAAGGTGCACGCAGCGCCAGGAATGAGGTGGCTGATGGCAGCCGCATCAAAAGTCACGGTGGGGCTCGCGGCGGCGGTGGCAATGGCTGCCGTCGCCGGCTGCTCCGCCTCGTTGCAGAGCGGGTCGCCGCCGAACACGGAGAAAGGGCGCGCGGCGCTCAAGGGCCAGACGGTCAGACTCATCGGGGACGGCTCCACGGCCTACACCGGCGCGCAGCCGAACCAGCCCAAGGCCAAGCGACTCAAGCGCGGGAAGAAGCCGCCGCAGTTCGTGGTGTTCTCCTGGGACGGCGCCGGCGAGGACAACCAGAAGCTGTTCTCGCACTTCCGCGACGTCGGCAAGAAGTACGACGCGACCATGACCTTCTTCCTCAGCGGCGTCTACATGCTTCCCGGCGACTCCAAGGGGCTGTACAACCCGCCCAAGCACAGCGCCGGCGCCTCGGACATCGGCTTCAACGACGTCAGCGGGATCAAGGCCACCGTGGCGCAGATGCGCGGCGCCTGGCTGGAGGGCCATGAGATCGGCACCCACTTCAACGGCCACTTCTGCGGCTCCAACGGCGGCGTCGGCACCTGGTCGTCGGAGGAGTGGAAGAGCGAGATCGAGCAGGCCGAGACGTTCGTGAAGACCTGGAAGACCAACGCGCAGCTCAAGGGGGAGGAGCCGCTGCCGTTCGACTACTCCAAGGAGCTGGTCGGTGGCCGAGCGCCGTGTCTGGAAGGCCAGCGCAACCTCATTCCCGCCGCGAAGGAGATGGGCTTCCGCTACGACGCCAGCTCGGTGGGCGGCCGGCAGACCTGGCCCCAGCAGATCGACGGCATCTGGGACTTCCCGCTCCAGCAGATCCCCGTTCCTGGCCGCAACTTCGAGACGCTGTCCATGGACTACAACTTCCTGGCCAACCAGTCCGGGACCACCAAGGGCGACCCGGCGATGCACGCCACCTGGGGCAGCCAGATGCGGGACGGCCTGCTGAGCGCCTTCGAGCGCGCCTACGAGGGCAACCGGGCGCCGCTCTTCATCGGCAACCACTTCGAGTCCTGGAACGGCGGGACCTACATGAAGGCCGTCGAGGACACCATCAAGACGGTCTGCCCCCGAAAGGGCGTCCGGTGTGTCAGCTTCAAGCAGCTGACGGACTGGCTGGACGCCCAGGACTCGGATGTGCTCGACAAGCTGCGCGCCCTGCCCGTGGGCCAGGCCCCGAAGGGAGGCTGGTCGGGGTACCTGACCGACTCGCCCTCCTCTTCGGCGCCGTCCCGGCCCGCGGGTCCGTCGCTGCCCGCGCGGTCGGCCGTGCCGGCGGAGCCGGCCCACGCGGAGGTCAGGCAGGCTGAGGAGTAGCCGCACCCTCGAAGAGCACGAACGCGGGGTCGACCTGGGCTGCCAGGTCGGCCCCCGTCTTCGCGTTGCCCCAGCTCTCCGCGTTCTTCAGGTGGAAGTGGACCATCTGCCGCGTGTAGCGCTCCCAGTCGCGGTGCGCGTACGCCCCGTCGGCCGTGGCATGGAGCTTCCCCAGGGCCTGCCGGTTGTGCTCCTCCAACTGCGTGAAGTGGGCCGGCCGGCCCTTCTCCATCGCCCGCACCCAGTCGGAGTGGCCGACGGTCACCAGCAGGTCGTCGCCCACCTCGGAGTGCAGATAGGCCAGGTCGTCGGCGCCCTGGATCTTGTTTCCGACCACCTTCAGCGGTACGCCGAAGTCCCTGGCGTACTCCTTGTACTGGCGGTAGACGGCGATGCCCTTACGCGTCGGCTCGGCGACCAGGAAGGTCATGTCGAAGCGGGTGAACATCCCGGAGGCAAAGGAGTCCGAGCCCGCCGTCATGTCCACCACGACGTACTCCTCACGGCCGTCCACGAGGTGGTTCAGGCAGAGTTCGACCGCCCCCACCTTGGAGTGGTAGCAGGCCACCCCGAGATCCGATTCGGTGAACGGTCCGGTCGCCATCAGGCGTACCGAGGTCTCGTCGAGCCGCACGGTCCTGGCGCAGGCATCGAAGACGGGGTTGTCCTCGCACACCCGCAGCAGCCGCGAGCCCTCGCCGGGCGGAGTGGTCTTGATCATCGTCTCGGCGGAGGCGATCCGGGGGTTGCCGCCGCGCAAGTAGTCCTTGATCAGCGGGAGATGGGCGCCCATGGCGGGGAGAGTGGCCGCCTCCGCCTCGTCAAGGCCGAGTGCCGGGCCCAGGTGCTGGTTGATGTCGGCGTCCACCGCGATGACCGGGTGCCCGGCCGCGGCGAGATGACGGATGAACAGGGAGGACAGGGTGGTCTTGCCGCTGCCGCCCTTGCCTACGAAAGCGATCTTCATGTTCACCAAGGGTAATCGTAGTATCGCTTTGAGTGAGAGGTTTGCGTGAAGAAGACCACTCCTTCGAGGGGTGCGGCCCCGTGGTGCGTAGGGTCGTCCCCATGGCAGCAAACCCGCGGGGGACGACCCCCGAACCCCCGACCGCGAGCGCCGATCCGCTCGCCACCCTCGCGTCACTCCCGGGCGTCGTGGACGCCGTGGACGCCGTACGCAAGGGCGTCGACCGGGTCTACGGGCACCGGATCATGCGGCGCCGCAGCAGCGAGGTCACCTCGGAGGCCGCGCTGCGCGGAGCGCGTGCTTCCGCCGCGCTCTCCGGGGCGGACTGGGAGCTCGAAGAGGTCAGGCGGCGCACCGACTTCGGCGTCGACGGCGAGCCGCGGACGGTTGGCGCGGCACTGCGGCTGACCGCCGAGGCGGGGCAGCTGCTGAGCGTGTGGCGGCAGTCGCCGCTGCGGGTGCTGGCGCGACTCCATCTGGTGGCGGCAGGTGGCGGCGTGGCGGACGACGCCGTGGGGCGGCCGCGGCTGGCCGGCGAGCCCGTGGTGGAGGAACAGCTGGTGGAGCTGACGCTGCCGGGGGCCGATGAGGTCGCCGGCCGGTTGGACGGTCTGGCGCGGCTGCTGCTGGCGGGCAGCGAGGCGCCTGCCCTGGTGACGGCCGCGGTGGTGCACGGCGAACTCCTGGCGCTGCGGCCATTCGGCTCGCACAACGGGCTGGTCGCGCGGGCCGCGGAGCGGATCGTGCTGGTCGGCAGCGGGCTGGACCCCAAGTCGATCTGTCCTGCGGAGGTCGGGCACGCCGAGCAGGGGCGGGCGGCCTACGCCGGTGCCCTGGAGGGGTACGCCTCGGGGACCCCGGAAGGCGTCGCGGCGTGGATCGCGCACTGTGGTCGCGCGGTCGAGCTGGGCTCCCGGGAGAGCACCGCCGTCTGCGAGGCGATGCAGCGCGGCGCCGCCTAGGCGAAGTGGTAGCAGCAGGTCAGGGCCGGTCCGACGCGTCCGGCCGGTTGGAGCGGCGACTCTCCGGATGTGTCGCCAGGTCTCCGTTCATATGGCCCTGAAGTAGCCCTGAACAGGGTTGCGGCGGTACCCGTTGCTGGTGGGTACCGCCGCTGGCATGTCCGCCGGGTTACCAGTGCGTGCTCGGATTTTGCCGATCAGGTCGGAATCTTCGTCCGGTTACCTGGTGCGGCTGGCCCGTAATCGACGGGTCGGCGTCGCGTGGGTGCCCTGCATTCATGCATCGGTCCGTGGGGCCTTGATGCGTTAAAGGTAGTCCTCTCGGATGTCCTTGGTCTCGCGGGCCGTTAATTCCTTTGTACTACTGATGTGGGGGAAGTGGAACCCTGCGTCGCAGATCTTTGCTCCGGGCGTCAAATGCGGTGAATACGGGCCAGGCTTTCCCGGGCCGTCCGTCGCCTGGTCGAGTACCAGACCAGGCCCGCCGTGGCGGCGGCCGCGGTCAGCGCGGCGGCGGCGAGCACCGGCCGCGAGGGCATCGACAGCGAGGGAAGGCGCTGCTTGAGCGGAACCGGGCGGGTGAAGGAGAGAACCGGCCAGCCTCGGGCGACCGCCTCGCGGCGCAGTGCCCGGTCCGGGTTGACCGCGTGGGGATGGCCGACCGCCTCGAGCATCGGGACGTCTGTCGCGGAGTCGCTGTACGCGTAGCAGCGATCCAGGTCGTAGCCCTCGGACGCGGCGAGTTCGCGGACGGCCTGGGCCTTGGTCGGGCCGTAGGCGTAGTACTCGACCTCCCCTGTGAAGCGGCCGTCCTCGCCGACGACCATGCGAGTGGCCACCACCCGGTCCGCGCCGAGGAGTTCACCGATCGGTTCGACGACTTCGGCGCCGGAGGTGGAGACGATCACGACATCGCGGCCGGCGGTGTGGTGTTCCTCGATCAGAGCGGCCGCCTCGTCGTAAATGATCGGGTCGATCAGATCATGCAGGGTCTCGGCGACGATTTCTTTGACCTGGGCGACATCCCATCCACGGCAGAGGGTGGACAGATACTCGCGCATACGCTCCATCTGGCTGTGATCGGCGCCGCCCGCGAGGAACACGAACTGGGTGTATGCGGTACGCAGAGCGGCCCGCCGATTGATCAGACCGCCTTGGTAGAACGACTTGCTGAAGGTCAGCGTGCTCGACTTTGCAATGACGGTCTTGTCCAAGTCGAAGAACGCGGCAGTACGGGGAGTCGAGTGAGGCACGGAGTGGTTTTCCACGAGGCGAGCATAGGCGCCCACCATTCGGCGTAAGGTGTGGCGCGTGGGTTTGCCTGAGAAGGCCCTCGGGTACACCATGGAAGTCACGGATCGTTCGCGACCGTGCTAACCCGGTCCGGCTCCTCCCCCCCCGAGTCGGCCGTGGGGACGACCCCCGCTCTCCCCCCCGGCGGGGGTCGTCGCATGTCCGGACGCATTTTGAGCCTTCGAACACGGCTCTGCCTCCCCCTCCTCGCCTTGCGATGACGGCGCTGACGCCGACGCTCCTTCGTCACTCATCGTAGTCATTTCGCTGCTCTGTGGAAGCCCTGCTGCGGCCGAAAGTGTCGTTCCCGTCGAATAGGTGACGGAGTTATTCACAGGCGCGGAGTTGTCCACAGATTTGGGTCAAGATCCGCGGGATTTTCCCGATCGCTGCACCGTAAAAACCCCGCGGGACTTCGCGGGGATGTGATTTGTGTAGCGATAGGGGAACAGAGCGTGTCCGGAACCTTGGCGTCCGATCAAACAACTAGTGGCGGCGAAGAGCGGAAGGGTCCGCTCCTCATCACCGAGGACGAACAACTCCTCGACGACCTCCTGCGGCTGTGCGCGGCGGCCGGTGCGCTGCCCGAGGCGGTCCACGGTCCGCCGGACCGTAAAGGCGACTGGGAAGCAGCGCCGCTGGTCATCGTCGGCGACGACTGCGCGCCTCGTCTGCGGGACACCGACAAGCGGCCGGGGGTGCTCCTCGTAGGGCGGGACGCGGACGATTCCGCCGTCTGGCGGCTGGCCGTCGCCATCGGCGCGGAACGTGTCCTGACCCTCCCGGACGGTGAGAGCTGGCTGGTGGACCGGATCGCCGACGCGGTCGAGGACGCCGGCGATCCGGCCGTGACGGTCGGGGTGATCGGCGGTCGCGGTGGGGCCGGTGCGAGTTCCCTCGCCTGTGCTTTGGCTGTCACCGCCGCTCGCTCCGGTCTGCGCACCGTCCTCGTGGACGGCGATCCGCTCGGCGGCGGCCTCGATGTCCTGCTGGGCGGCGAGAAGGAGAAGGGCCTGCGCTGGCCGGCCTTCCGCGAATCGCGCGGCCGGGTGGCCTGCGGGGCCCTGGAGGAATCCCTACCGCGACTGCATTCCCTGCGGGTGCTCAGCTGGGACCGCGGAGCGGAGGTCACCATTCCTCCTCCGGCCATACGGGCGGTCATGGCAGCGGCCCGCCGCCGCGGCGGAGTTGTGGTGGTGGACCTGCCCCGCCGGGTGGACGAAGCGGCGGCGGAGGCTCTCGCTCAGATCGATGTCGGGCTGCTGCTCGTCCCCATGGAGTTACGAGCGGTCGCGGCGGCCCAGCGGGTGGTGGCCGGCGCGCAGCGGCAGCTGCGCGACCTGCGGGTGGTGGCGTGCGGTGGCCCGGGGCCGCACATGGGTCTCGATCCGGAGGAAACCGCCCGTCTTCTGGAGTTGCCGCTAGCCGGCGAAGTGGCCTGGGAGGCGAGCTTGTTGGACGGGCTGTCGCGTGGCGTGCCCCCGGGGGCGAATGTGCGCGGGCCTCTGGCGCGGTTCTGCGCGGGCTTCTGGAACCGGGCGCTGGCCAGGAGTGATGGGCCGAGGCCGTCTTCTGCGACGCAGATGGCTCTGGGTAGGGCGGGGTTCGGCGACGTACGGGGAGGTGTGCCGGGGTGAGGCAAGGAAGTGGGCTGGACGTGGCGCGGTGGTGGAGAGGCGCGGCGGTGTGCGACGCGCCTGTTCTCGGGGGCCGGGCCGGGGCAGCGGGGGCCGGTTCGCGGACCGGGAGTGTGGTCGCCGGGACGGACGCTGCTTGTGCGGCCGGGTGTTCGGGCCGGACCGACGGCATTCGTGGTGGCGGCTTCGAGTGGAGCCCGCGGTGGTGGTGGCGGGACGGCTTTCGCTGCGTTGCCGGGTGGTGGGCCGGTGCGAGGCGGGTTACGGCCGCGTGGCCGCGAACACGGGTCGCGGAGCCGGAGTCAGGGAAGAAGCGGGGGCCGGAGACGGGTCGCTCGCCGAGTTGGTGGTGGCTGCCGCCCGGCGGACGAATGGCAGTCCCGGTGGCCTGGGCCGGGGGGCGGCTGTGAGCCGAGAATTGCTGGACGTCGTGCGCACCCGGCTGGCGGCAGCCGGGGCGGAGCCCACACCGGCCCGGGTGGCGGTGGCGCTGCGGGCGGAGGGACGGCTCCTCGGGGACGCCGAGGTCCTGAGCGTGGTGGCCGCGTTGCGGTCCGAGATGGTGGGCAGCGGCCCCTTGGAACCGTTGCTGGCCGCACCGGATGTGACGGACGTACTCGTCACGGCGCCGGACGAGGTGTGGGTGGACCGGGGCGGCGGCCTGGAGCGCACGGACATCCGCTTTCGCGACACGGCGGAGGTGCGCAGGCTCGCCCAGCGGCTCGCGGCGGTGGCCGGACGGCGACTGGACGACGCCCGGCCGTGGGTGGACGCCAGATTGCCGGACGGCACACGGCTGCACGCCGTACTCCCACCGGTCGCCGTCGCGGGCACCTGTCTGTCCCTACGGGTGCTCAGGCCACGCGCCTTCGGCCTCGCGGAACTTGTCGCGGCCGGCACGGTGCCGCCCGGCGGGGACCGGCTGCTCACCGCGATCCTGGGGGCCCGGCTGTCGTTCTTGATCAGTGGTGGCACGGGCTCGGGGAAGACCACGTTGCTCAGCAGCCTGCTCGGACTGGTGAGTCCGGCCGAACGGATCGTGCTGGCGGAGGACTCGTCGGAACTGCGGCCGGACCATCCCCACGTGGTGCGGCTGGAGACTCGCCCGGCGAATCAGGAGGGCGCCGGCCGCGTGACACTGCGGGACCTCGTCCGGCAGGCGCTGCGCATGCGACCGGACAGGCTGGTGGTGGGCGAGGTGCGCGGCGCCGAGGTCACGGACCTCCTCGCGGCACTCAACACCGGCCATGAGGGCGGCTGCGGCACCGTACACGCCAACGCCGCCTGCGATGTCCCCGCCCGTCTGGAGGCGCTCGGCTCGACTGCGGGGCTGGACCGTGCCGCACTGCACAGTCAGCTCGCGGCCGCCCTCTCGGTCGTCCTCCACCTCGTACGCGACCGGCACGGCCGGCGGCGTCTCGCCCAGGTGCATGTCCTGGAGCGGGATCGGGACGGCTTCGTGGTGACCGTGCCGGCGGCGGAATGGGCCGCGGACGGCTTCCAAGAGGCGCGCGGATGGGGGCGGTTGATGCGGCTGTGCGAGAGGGGAGGCGGCGAACTCTGAGCCTGCGGAGGAGGCGGTCTCCCGCTGGGGCCGGACCTGGGCGGTAGGCGCCGGGCGAGGGGCGAGGGGGGAGCGACGACGAGTGTCGAGTGAGGGCGAAGGGGGTGAGGGGTCGTGGCATTCGGAACTGTGGTGTCGAACACTGGGCTCTCGGTGTCGTCCGGGGTGGCAGTCATCTGTGGGGGAGCGGCGGGCTGGTTGGCCTTTGGCGGCCGGGACGACATTCGACGACGGGCACGGGTCTTGCTGGCCGGCGACTTGAACGGGGTGGCGGGCGAGGCCGGTGGTGTGCGGGGTGCGGCGGCCGGGGAACGGGGCTGGGGGCTCGGCTCGGGTGATGCGGTGCGGAGGTGGCTCGCGGGGCGTGTGGTGGACGAGGCCGGCTCGGCGCGGCGGTTGAGACTGGTGCGGCGGGTGGCCGTGGGCCGGGAGGCGTGGTGTCTTCCCGCGGGCCTCTGCCTCGCAGTGATTGGCAGGTCGGCGTTGCCCGTCGCGGCCTCGGTGGTGGCGGCGTTCCTCGTTCACCGTTGGCTGACCGCTCGGGACGCGGAGCGGGCACGTGACCGTCGGGCGGCCGAGGTGATCAGCCTGTGCGCGACGGTGGCCGGTGAGCTGCGGGCGGGGCGCCAGCCGGGTCAGGCCCTCCTGATCGCGCGGGCTCCTTCCCTGGGCGCAGCGATCTCGGCGGTCCTGGCGGCGGCGCGGTATGGCGGTGACGTCGCTCAGGCATTGCGGGACGCTGCGCGGCTGCCGGGAGCGGAGGGCCTGACGGGCGTCGCGGCGTGTTGGCGGGTCGCGGTGGAGGGCGGCGCCGGACTGGCTGCCGGACTGGAACGCATCGCTGACGGGCTCCGGTCGCAGCGTGATCAACGCGAGGAATTGAGAGCCCAGTTGGCGGGCCCACGGGCCACGGCCTTGATGCTCGCGCTGTTGCCGGTCTGCGGGCTCCTGATGGGCACCGCACTCGACGCTGACCCGTTACGGGTGCTGCTGCACACGCCGGTCGGCTGGGGCTGCCTCGTGATCGGCGGGCTCCTGGAGTGGGGCGGCGTGGCCTGGACGGGACGCATCGTCGCCGACGCGATGCCGCCGATACCGCGGGGCGTCGGGGCGCGCATCGACACCGGCGCCGGATGTGATCGGACGCGGGGAGAGGGGACGGTGGGGTGGAGGTCGTGAGCGCGGAAGTTGTCCACAGGGTGGGGATGGTTATTGCGGTCTTCGGAGGCGTGCTGTGCGTGGCCGCCATGGCACGTGGGGTGCGGCTGAGACGGGCCGTGCGCAAGCGGGTGTCGGCTGTCTTCGGCGGGAGCCGGGGCCGGCGCGACGCCGGGTGGAACGGCGGCGCCTGGAGACTGTGGCACGGGATCGCTCGGGCCGGACACCGGGAGGCGGGACGGCGGGAGGTGGGAGGACCTGGCGCCAGGGGTGGCGGCTATCGAGGCCGTGGACTGAAGGAGTGGCTGGGGCCGTTAGGTGCGGGCGGGTTCGTGGGCATTCTCGTGGATGGCGCACCCGGTTTGTTGATGGGCCTCGCCGTCGGCTTGGCGGCTCGCGGCTGGATCGTGCGTCAACGCGGCAGACGGGGTGCCCGGTTGGCGAAAGCCCGCGTGGAAGACGATCTGGCGCCGGTCGGCGATCTCCTGGCCGCATGTCTCGCGGCGGGCGCGGGGCCGCGGGACTCTGCCGAGGCGGTGGGGCGCTCGCTCGACGGGCCGGTTGCGGTGCGGCTGCGCCATGTGGCGGCGGAACTGAAGCTGGGCGGCGAACCGGCCACCGCATGGGGACGGTTGGCAGAGCTGCACGGCGCCGAGGCATTGGCGCGCTGCATGGAGCGCGCCGGGATATCCGGCGTGCCGGCCGTCGAGGCGGTGTCGCGTATTGCCGCCGAACTCCGGGCGGAGCGGGGCAGGGCGGCGGCCCAGCGAGCGCGCCGGGCCGGTGTGCTGGTCACTCTGCCGCTCTCGGCGTGCTTCCTCCCGGCGTTTCTGACGCTCGGGGTCGCTCCGGTGCTGATCGGCCTGGCCGGCGGGCTCTTGGGACGTAACTGATCTGTTGGTGAAGCTGAGTTCAAGGGGGATGGCGATGTTTCGGCGATGGCGAGCGGAGCTGCGTGCGGCAGGGAAGGACCGGGGGATGGCCACGGCCGAGTACGCCGTGGGAACCCTCGCGGCATGCGCATTCGCGGCGGTGCTCTACAAGGTCGTGACGAGCGAGGCGGTGCAGGGCATGCTGCGATCGGTGATCCAGAGGGCTGTCGATGTCCAGTTCTGACGGCACGGCGGCTTCTGACGGCAGCCCGGCGGCCGGGGAGCACGGGTCGCTCTGGGAGCGCGGGCACGGTGCGGGGGAGTGCGGTTCCGTAGGGCCCGCGTGGATGGCTGGGCTGCTGGCGCGGCTGCGGGCAAATGGGCTGTCAGGGGCACGCGGGATGCCACGGGCACGTGGGCCTGCCGGTGCCCGTGGGCTCGGATCCCCGTATCTCGAAGGGCGCGGCGGCACTCCCGAAGGCGCTCCTGGGGCGCGGGCCCCGGATACCGGCCGGACCGGCGACATCAGTGCCAGGGCCCGGGCCAGGGCTTCGGATGGCGGGGGTACGGCCGACGCAGATGACGTTTCCGTGCGTCACGCGGCATTGGTCAGCAGGGCAGCGGCGCCCCAAGGGATGCGGAGAGCCGCTTCCGCCGGCGGGAGTTGGAGGCGGCTGGTCGGCGCATGGCGGCGTAGGGGGCGAGGCGAGCGAGGACGGGCGGACGGCGCTGCGTCCTACAGGGAGAGGCCCGCGCGAGGCGTCGGCGGTGTCGTCGGGCGAGCGCCTCGGGACGCCGGATTCGTGACGGCGGAGACGGCCTTGGTGATGCCTGTGCTTGTGGCTGTGGCGGGAGCTCTCATCTGGGGCCTGATGGCGGTCTGTGCCCGCATCGAGTGTGTCGATGCGGCACGGGCCGGGGCGAGAGCGGCTGCGCGCTCTGAGGCCCGGGTGGCCGTGCTCAAGGCGGCACGAGATGCGGCGCCACGAGGAGCACGGGTCGGCCTGGCACGAGAAGGCGACCTGGTGCGCGTACGGGTCGTGGCGGACTTGCCGGGGATGGGACGTCTCGCGGTGAAGGTCCAGGGGGAGGCGGTGGCTCTTGCGGAGGAGACGGTGGGGCGATGAAGGCTCGGCGACGGTGTGGACCGTCTTCGCCGCGGCGTCGCTGTGCGCGGTCTTCACGGCGCTGATCGGGCTGGGGCAGGCCGTCACGGCACGGCACCGGGCCGGCGGCGCGGCGGACCTGGCGGCGTTGGCGGCGGCGGATCGTGCCATGCAGGGGCAGACGGTGGCCTGCGCGGCAGCCCGCCGGGTGGCGGCGGCCCAGCACACCCGCCTCGTGCGCTGCTCCGTGGCCGCCGCGATCGCCGACGTATCAGCCGAGGCGGGCAGTTCCCCGTTCACGTCCCGGGTTCGGGCCCGAGCGGCACCGCCTCTCGCCCCGCCGCCCGGGGCGGAGGGGCTTCCCTGAGAAGGCAGGGCGGTGTGTATCGGCGTACCGCGTACCGGCGAGCAGGTGGGCCAGTCCGGGACCATCAGGGCCGTAGGCGCGGTGCGACGACGGCCGGGGGCTATCGATCCGCGGCGTAGAGGGCGCAGGCACGCTACGGAACCGTCCCGAGGCAGGCGCCCCATTCGCTTCGGCCCCTCGGCCACCACCGGCCACAGCCCGCCCAACGCATCCGCCGGGCCGCTACACCCCGACCCGTCCAGCAGCCGCATCCAGAGCGCCCCTACGCCTGCGGCTCCTCAGGCGCTTCCACCGCCCCCGCATCCCCAGCCTCCGTCGCCCCGTTCGGCTCCTTCTCCTCGTCCCGCTCCTTCGGCGTCTCCGCCGGAGCTCCTCGGAGGAGTTCGCCGAGGAGGCGGATCGCTCCTCGCTTGTGGAGGGGGTCGTTGCCGTTGCCGCACTTGGGGGACTGGATGCAGGAGGGGCAGCCGGCGTCGCATTCGCAGGAGGCGATGGCCTGGCGGGTGGCCGTCAGCCAGTCGGCGGCGGTGTGGAAGGCGCGTTCGGCGAAGCCGGCGCCGCCCGGGTGGCCGTCGTAGACGAAGACGGTCGGAAGGAGAGTGTCCGGGTGCAGGGGGATGGAGACGCCGCCGATGTCCCAGCGATCACAGGTGGCGAAGAGCGGCAGCATGCCGATGGAAGCGTGCTCGGCGGCATGCAGGGCGCCGCCCAGTTGCTCGGGATTGACCCGGGCGGCGTCGAGTTGGTCCTCGGTGACCGTCCACCACACCGCCCGGGTGCGCAGCGTCCGCGGGGGCAGGTCCAGCTTGGTCTCGCCCAGGACCTCGCCGGTGATCAGCTTGCGGCGAAGGAAGGAGACGACCTGATTGGTGACCTCGACGGAGCCGAAGCACAGCCGGGCGTCGCCCCAGGGGATCTCGGTGTCGGTTTCGAGGATGGAGATGGCGGTGGTGTCGCGGGCGGTCGTCGAATAGGGGGGATTGGCTTCCTCGACGAGGGCGACGTCGTCCTCCAGGTCGAGCTGCTTGACGACGTACGTACGGCCCTGGTGGAGGTGGACGGCGCCGTCGTGGACGGTGGTGTGCGCCGCGCCGGCGTCCACGGTGCCCAGCAGCCGCCCCGTGCCGGCCTCGACGATCTGCACCGGCGAGCCGCCCTGGCCGCGGATGTCGGCGAGGTCGGCGGCCCGCTCGCGGCGGGTCCAGTGCCAGGCCGTGGCGCGGCGGCGCAGCAGGCTCGCTGCCTCCAGCTGCGGCATCAGCCCGGCGGCCGCGGGCCCGAAGAGCGGGAAGTCGGCTTCGGTGAGCGGGATTTCCGCTGCGGCGGCGCACAGGTGCGGCGCGAGCACGTAGGGGTTGTCCGGGTCCAGGACGGTGGACTCGACGGGCTGGTCGAAGAGCGCCTCGGGGTGGTGAACGAGAAAGGTGTCCAGCGGATCGTCACGGGCCACCAGGATGGCGAGAGCCCCCTGGCCGGAGCGGCCCGCGCGTCCGGCCTGCTGCCACAGCGAGGCGCGGGTTCCGGGATAGCCGGCGATGACCACGGCGTCGAGGCCGGAGACGTCCACGCCCAGTTCGAGCGCCGTGGTGGCGGCCAGGCCGAGGAGATCGCCGTTGTGCAGCGCGCGTTCGAGGGCGCGCCGCTCCTCGGGCAGATAGCCGCCGCGGTAGGCGGCGACCCGGGCCGGCAGCGAACGGTCCACCTCCCGGAGCCGTTCCTGCGCGATCAGGGCGATCAGTTCCGCACCGCGCCGGGAGCGTACGAAGGCGACGGTGCGCACGCCCTGGACGGCGAGGTCGGTGAGCAGGTCCGCGGTCTCCGCGGTGGCGGTGCGGCGGACGGGCGCGCCCTGTTCGCCGTGCAGCTCGGTCAGCGGAGGCTCCCAGAGTGCGAATACCAGCTCGCCGCGTGGCGACGTGTCTTCCGTGATCTCCACCACGGGCAGACCGGTGAGCCGGGTGGCGGCCTCGGCCGGTTTCGCTGCGGTGGCGGAGGCGAGCAGGAAGACCGGGTCGGAGCCGTAGCGGGCGCAGATGCGGCGAAGCCGGCGGATGATCTGCGCGACGTGGGAGCCGAAGACGCCCCGGTAGGAATGGCATTCGTCGATGACGACGTAGCGCAGCGCCCGCAGGAAGGACGACCAGCGATGGTGGGCCGGAAGGATGCCGCGGTGCAGCATGTCGGGGTTGGTCAGCACGTAGTTGCCGTACTGGCGGACCCATTCGCGTTCCTCGACGGGGGTGTCGCCGTCGTAGACCGCGGGCCGGATGGCCGAGCCGAGCGGAGCCGCGATCTCCCGGACGGCGCGCCTCTGGTCGGCGGCCAGCGCCTTGGTGGGGGCGAGGTACAGGGCTGTCGCGCCGCGCCCGTTCGGCGCCTCGGAGCCGTCCAGGAGCGTCGAGAGGACCGGCGCGAGATAGGCCAGGGACTTGCCCGAGGCGGTGCCGGTGGCGACGACGACCGACTCGCCGCGCAGCGCGTGTTCGGATGTCCGTGCCTGGTGAGCCCAGGGACGCTCGATTCCGGCCGAATGAATGGCGGCGATCACTTCCGGCCGGATCTGTTCGGGCCAGTCGGCATGGCTGCCGATCCTCGGGGGCAAGTGCTCCGTATGAGTGATGCGTTCAGCGCGGGTCGCTCCCCGGGCGAGACGGTCGAGAATCATGCCCGGGGTGGGTCTCGTGCCCGCGTCCGGCGGGCGTTGATTGGAGGCCATCGGCACCGAGTGTGTCACCGGAGTGACGGACAATGCTCACAAGGCGTCGTGCGCGCCTGCTGGTAAGTGATTGAATGCCATCGCGGCTGCCGATCCGCCCCCACCATGGTGGGGAGGCCCCAGGGGGGCGACCGCTCGATAGCAAGGTGCTGGAGGATCCGTGGACCTGTCCCTGTCGACCCGGACCGTTGGCGACCGTACGGTCGTCGAGGTCGGTGGCGAGATTGATGTATACACCGCGCCCAAGCTGCGTGAGCAGCTGGTCGAGCTTGTGAACGACGGAAGCTACCACCTCGTGGTGGACATGGAACGTGTCGACTTCCTCGACTCCACTGGGCTCGGCGTACTGGTCGGTGGGCTGAAGCGTGTGCGTGCCCATGAGGGCTCGCTGCGCCTGGTCTGCAACCAGGAGCGCATTCTCAAGATCTTCCGTATTACCGGTCTGACCAAGGTGTTCCCGATTCACACCTCGGTCGACGAAGCCGTCGCAGCCACTGACTGACGACTTCGCGGTACCCCGCGCCGCTCGGCGCGGGGATGGAAGTAGTGGGGGGTTCCGGACGTAGCGGTCCGGCCCCCTGCGTTGCACGCCCGCATATCGAGGGGGATGGCATGGCCACCGTCGAACTACGCTTCAGCGCCCTTCCCGAGCACGTCCGGACCGCTCGGCTGGTCGCGGCTGCCGTGGCGAGGCGTGCCGGTGTCGACGAGGCCGTGCTCGACGAGGTGCGCCTCGCCGTCGGTGAGGCGTGCAGCCGGGCTGTGGGGCTGCACTCCAGCAACGACATCGGCGATCCCGTGTGGGTTCTGTTGATCGAGGACGAGAAGAAGTTCTCGATCGAGGTGGGCGACGGCGTGCCCGGCGGTTCCGGCGCGGCCGGAGCGGGCGGGGACGGCGCCGACTACGACGGCGCCGGCGAGAGCGATGCCGAAGGCGAGGACGAGATGGGCCTCGCGGTCATCAGCGGCCTGGTCGACGATGTCGAGGTGACCTCCGGTGAAAGCGGCGGAGTGATCCGGATGAGCTGGCCCACCGCGGCGGCACCGGTACTGCCCTAGCGCCCGAGCACTGCTCCCCCGGTTGGGCCGCCCTACCCGCGAGCCCTGCCCCCCGGTTACACCGCCCCTCCGCGAGGGCGGCTCCCCTGACTGGCTGCTGCCCCGCGACCCGCCTCCGCGAGGCGCGCCTCCCAGGGAAGCTCCACCGTTCCCACGAGACGCCCAGCGGCAACCTCCCGTCTCGGCCCGCGACCACGGGGCCATGGACCGCCGTAAGCCTCGGCAGGTGGCCCCCGCACGTACGACTCCACCTCGTAGGCCGCCCCGCAGGTAATGGCGCCCCGCAGGCTCGCCGGCCGCCTCAGCGCGCCTCGCAGCGCCCCGCCGGCACACCCCAGGGCTCACCCGCCGCCTCACCCGGTTCTCATCGCCCTGCGACCACCGTGCCGCGTCGCGCGCACCCGTGAGCCATCCGGCTCGGACCGCATGCAGTCCGTGTCCCCCTGCCACGCCTCCCGGACCAGGCGCCTGCCCCCGACATCGGCGCTCCCGGGGAGGACGTGTGTTCCGATCAGGACTCGATCTGACGTTTGCTCAGCATCGTCCGGGAGCCGCGCTCGACGAGCCCGTCACCCGTTCGGCGGTAGTGGACCGGACCGGTTCCCCGGGGCGCCGCGCCGGGCACCGGAGGGCGCGGTTCCCCCTGCGACGGCTTTGAGCAGCGACGATCAGTAGGACATCGAGATCATCGGCCCGTGGTCAGCGAATTTGCCGCTTTCCGTCGTCCGGGCGAATTCTGCGGGCGTCATCCTTTTGATCTTCCCGGCTGCGGCCGAATTCCCTTTGACGCGTACTGTTTTGATCTCGTGCGGCTCCCTACAATCCGTCCACATCTTGCTCAGGACGCCTGAGCGTGCTTCCGCGCGCCCATGTGCCAAACGTCAAGGAGGACGAATGGCGGGGCCTTATACCCCTCAGTTGCTGGACACCCCCTCTCTTCTGGCCGAACCGTCGCTGACGTCGGGCAACCGCACGCTGGTCGTGGTGATCGCCGTCGTCGCCCTGGCGGCACTGGCCGTCGCGGCGGTGCTGGTGCGTCAAGTCCTCGCGTACGGCGAGGGAACCGACAGTATGAAGAAGATCGCGGCGGCGGTGCAGGAAGGCGCGAACGCCTACCTGGCACGGCAGTTGCGGACTCTCGGCGTATTCGCCGTCGTGGTGTTCTTCCTGCTCATGCTGCTGCCCGCGGACGATTGGGCGCAGCGCGCGGGTCGCAGTGTCTTTTTCTTGATCGGCGCCGCATTCTCCGCGGCCACCGGCTATATCGGCATGTGGCTCGCCGTGCGCAGCAATGTGCGTGTGGCGGCGGCTGCCCGGGAAGCCACGCCGGCCGAGGGCGATACCCAGAAAAGGGATCTCACCGCCGTCTCGCACACGGCGATGAAGATCGCATTTCGTACCGGCGGCGTCGTCGGCATGTTCACGGTGGGGCTCGGCCTGCTGGGCGCCTCCTGTGTGGTGCTCGTTTACGCCGTTGACGCGCCCAAGGTGCTGGAGGGCTTCGGTCTCGGCGCCGCGCTGATCGCGATGTTCATGAGGGTCGGCGGCGGCATCTTCACCAAGGCCGCGGATGTCGGCGCCGACCTCGTCGGCAAGGTCGAGCAGGGCATCCCCGAGGACGACCCGCGCAACGCCGCGACCATCGCGGACAACGTGGGCGACAACGTCGGCGACTGCGCCGGTATGGCCGCCGACCTCTTCGAGTCGTACGCCGTGACGCTGGTCGCCGCGCTCATTCTGGGCACCGCGGCCTTCGGCGACGCCGGTCTGGCGTTCCCGCTGCTGGTCCCGGCGATCGGCGTGCTCACCGCGATGGTCGGCATCTTCGTCGTGGCGCCCCGGCGCTCCGACCGCAGCGGAATGACCGCCATCAACCGCGGCTTCTTCATCTCGGCGGGCATCTCGCTGGTCCTGGTGGCCATCGCGGTGTACGTCTACCTGCCGTCCCGGTACGCGGACCTGTCCGGCGTCACCGACACGGCGATCCTGGACCACAGCGGGGATCCGCGGGTCCTCGCCGTGGTGGCGGTCGCCATCGGCATCGTGCTCGCCGCGCTGATCCAGCAGCTGACCGGGTACTTCACCGAGACCACCCGGCGGCCCGTGCAGGACATCGGGAAGACCTCGCTGACCGGCCCGGCCACCGTCGTCCTCTCCGGAATCTCGATCGGTCTGGAGTCGGCGGTCTACTCCGGTGTGCTGATCGCCCTCGGCGTCTACGGGGCGTTCCTGCTCGGCGGCACGTCCATCATGCTCGCGCTGTTCGCGGTGGCACTGGCCGGCACCGGTCTGCTCACCACCGTCGGCGTGATCGTGGCGATGGACACCTTCGGTCCGGTCTCCGACAACGCCCAGGGCATCGCCGAGATGTCCGGCGATGTCACCGGCGACGGCGCCCAGGTCCTCACCGACCTCGACGCGGTCGGCAACACCACCAAGGCCATCACCAAGGGCATCGCCATCGCCACGGCGGTGCTGGCGGCTGCCGCGCTGTTCGG
The DNA here is from genome assembly GCF_045782725.1 of Streptomyces sp. Pv4-95. Taxonomy (NCBI): domain Bacteria; kingdom Bacillati; phylum Actinomycetota; class Actinomycetes; order Kitasatosporales; family Streptomycetaceae; genus Streptomyces; species Streptomyces sp. Pv4-95. The sequence continues at coordinate 3,822,407 of NZ_CP127172.1, read as the reverse complement.
CTCCTACCGGGACGCGATCGCCACGGCCGTGCAGGAAGTGGGCGACGCCGCGACCGGGCTGGGTCTGAGCCTGGACATCTCGCAGCCCAACAACCTCGTCGGACTGGTCCTCGGTGCCTCGGTCGTCTTCCTCTTCTCGGGGCTGGCGATCAACGCGGTGTCGCGGTCCGCGGGCGCGGTGGTCTTCGAGGTCCGCCGGCAGTTCCGGGAGCACCCCGGGATCATGGACTACTCCGAGCAGCCGGAGTACGGCCGCGTCGTCGACATCTGCACCAAGGACGCGCTGCGCGAGCTCGCGACCCCGGGGCTGCTCGCGGTGCTCACACCGATCGCGGTCGGCTTCTCGCTCGGTGTCGGGGCGCTCGGCTCGTTCCTCGCCGGCGCGATCGGCACCGGCACCCTGATGGCGGTCTTCCTCGCCAACTCCGGTGGCGCGTGGGACAACGCCAAGAAGCTGGTCGAGGACGGCCACCACGGTGGCAAGGGCAGCGAGGCGCACGCCGCGACGGTCATCGGCGACACGGTGGGCGACCCGTTCAAGGACACCGCGGGCCCCGCGATCAACCCGCTGCTGAAGGTGATGAACCTGGTGGCGCTGCTGATCGCCCCCGCGGTCGTCAAGTTCAGCTACGGCGAGGACAAGAACGTCGGCGTGCGGATCGTGGTCTCGCTGCTCGCGATCGGAGTCATCGTCGGGGCGGTGTACGTCTCCAAGCGGCGTGGAATCGCCGTGGGTGACGAAGGCAACTCCGCGGCCTCCGACAAGGCGGCCAAGTCGGCGGAGACGGCCGTGGCGTCCTAGCCCAGGAACGCTCACGAACCGCTCAACGGGCGGGTGGACGGCGCATTTTGCGGGCGCCGGTCACCCGCCCTCGTCGTGCTCGGGTGGCCCTGTACTCCTTGGTGCAAATGGCTGCAATGAGGGGCGGGCGGGCTGCCCGACCCATGGCCCAGGCCCTTTCGGCGTGTATGTTCCGGGGCCGAGAGCCATGGAAGGGACCAATCCGGTGAACAAGAAGCTTGTGGCTGCACTGTCCGGCGGTGCGGCACTGGTGCTCGCGCTGACCGGCTGCAGCGACGACAGCAACAAGAAGCTCGACGACTGGGCCAAGTCGTTCTGCGACCCTGCGCAGGCCCAGTTCAAGCAGATCCAGGACGCCAACGCCGCCATGCAGACGGCCGATGACGGCAACACGGACTCCAAGAAGGTCCAGCAGACGGACTCGGCGGCCTTCCAGAAGATCTCCGATGCCTACGCCTCGCTGGCCAAGTCCCTCGAAAAGGCGGGACCCCCGCCCAGCGACGGCGGCGAACAGGCCCAGAAGAACGCGGTCAACGAACTCAACTCTCTCTCCAAGGGATACGCGGACCTCAAGAAGCAGGTCGATGCCCTGAACACCTCGGACAAGCTCAAGTTCGCGGACGGCCTGCGGAGCCTCTCCAACGGCATCAACAAGCTCAACCAGCAGAGCGAGGAAGCCTTCAAGAACCTCGAATCCGGCGACGTCGGCAAGGCGATGGCCAATCAGGAGGGCTGCCAGAGCCAGGCGGCCACCGGCAACCCGTCCGCCTCGCCGTCCAAGAAGTCGTAGCGGAAGGGGCAGCCACCAGCTGACGCACGGCCCGGCCGCCACGCCCGAGAGGGCCGTGGCGCCGGGCCGTCGCGGATTGTCAGCGGTAGGGCTGACAATGGGGGTGTGAGTACGCACCTCCCCACCGCAGATGCCCAGGACCCCGAGAGCAGCGCCCGCACCGACCGGCTGCGCGAGGCACTGCTGGCCGCCGCCTTCACCGCCGACGGTCTGCTCGACCTGCTCGGCGCGCCCGCCTATGCCGCGCTGGCCCGCAGTGAGACCGTCCCCGCGCTGCGCAGGACGGGCGGCGACGGGCCGCTGGAGACCCTGGTGCGGCTGTTTCTGTTGCAGCGTCCGGTGGAGCTGCGGCGCGCACGGGCCGCGCTGCCCGTGGACGACTGCCTCGCCGACGGATGGCTGGTGCAGGACGGCGACGAGGTGCGCGCCGCCGTGGACGTCCGCCCCTACAGCGGTCCCGAGGGCCAGGACTGGTGGATCGTCTCCGACCTCGGCTGCGCGGTCGGCGGCGCCGGCGGCATCCAGGGCGCCGGCGGAGTGGACCGCTCGCAGCTGGTGCTCGGGGTGGGCGGCGCGTCGACGACCCTCGCGGGCATCACGGTGCGCAAGCCCGTGGGCAAGGCGCTCGACCTCGGCACGGGCTCCGGTATCCAGGCGCTGCACGCCGCTCAGCACGCCACGAGTGTCACGGCCACCGACCTCAACCCCCGTGCCCTGCGCATCGCCGCGCTGACGCTGGCGCTCTCCGGGGCGCAGCCGGCCGACCTGCGGGAGGGCTCGCTGTTCGAGCCGGTCGACGGCGAGACGTACGACCTGATCGTGTCCAACCCGCCCTTCGTCATCTCGCCGGGCGCCCGCCTGACCTACCGGGACGGCGGGATGGGCGGCGACGACCTCTGCCGCACCCTGGTCCAGCAGTCCGCGGCGTATCTGAACGACGGCGGATACTGCCAGCTGCTGGCCAACTGGCAGCACGTGGAGGGCGAGGACTGGCGCGACCGGCTGCGGTCGTGGGTGCCGAGCGGATGCGACGCGTGGATCGTGCAGCGCGAGGTGCAGGACGTCACCCAGTACGCCGAGCTCTGGCTGCGGGACGGCGGCGACCACCGCGCCGCCGACGACGCCTACGCCGCGCGGTACGGCGCCTGGCTCGACGAATTCGAGGCGCGCAAGACCAAGGCGGTCGGCTTCGGCTGGATCACGCTGCGCAAGTCCGGCTCGGACACCCCGTCCGTCACGGTCGAGGAATGGCCGCATCCGGTCGAACAGCCGCTGGGGGACCGCGTCGTGGGGCACTTCGACCGCCAGGACTATCTGCGGTCGACGGATGACGCGGCGCTGCTGGCCGGGCACTTCCGGCTGGCCGGCGAAGTGGTCCAGGAGCAGGTCGGGCTGCCCGGGGCGGAGGACCCCGAGCATGTGGTGCTGCGTCAGAACCGCGGTATGCGGCGGGCCACCAAGGTGGACACCGTCGGCGCGGGGTTCGCCGGTGTGTGTGACGGCTCGCTGCCGGCCGGCCGCATCCTGGACGCCATCGCCCAACTCGTCGGCGAGGATCCGGTTCTCCTGCGGGACCGCACGCCGGAGGCGATCCGGATGCTCGTCGAGCAGGGATTCCTGGATCCGGTGGACCAGGCGGGCTGAGGGCCGTACGGGGGTCGTTCACCCGGCGTTCGCCCGGCCGCCGTCCCGGGGTGCCACGCTGCCCGCATGGAGAGTGGACCCGAGGTCTTCGCCGGCGCGGCCTTCGCCCTGTTCGGCACGGCACTGCTGGTGTGGACGGGCGTCAGCGCACGCATCGGCTCACCGGTCGCCGACGGCGTCAGCCGGCCGGTGGGCGCCGTGGTCGCGGTGCTCTTCGGGGCACTGTTCACGGCCACGGGCTGCTGGCTGCTGCTGTCGCTGTAGCGGCCGGGTGACGGCTGGGCGTCGCGCCCGCAAGGCGCGGGCGCGGCGGTTCACTTCCGGCCAGTTCTCACCCGAGTGGCCTGCGCGCGAGGGTAGGACGGAACCTTCGTGTGGCATCAGCCGTGTTTCTCACTGAAGGTCACATCATGTCCATCAGTGAGGATCTCCGCATGAACCGTGCACTGCGCTACGTCGCCGTCGGCGCGATCGCCGTCTCCCTGCTCGCGGGCGGGTCGGCCGCCGCCTTCGCCGCACCCGCCGACCTCCACTCGCCGAAGCCGATCGCCGCCACCGCGCCCGCCGCCGCATCGCTGACGGCCAAGGCGAGCGCGACCACGGTCAACGCCTGGCAGGAGTTCCGGATCTCCGGCATCGCCAAGGGCATCGCCGCCGGCACGAAGGTCACGGTGCAGCAGAAGCAGGGCACCAAGTGGGTCGCCCTGCCCGCGCAGACCCCGGTCAACGCCACCGGCGGGTACGCGGTGCGGGTGAAGCTCGGGCTCAAGGGCGTCAACCAGCTGCGTATCGCCGGCGGCAATGCCGTCTCACCGGCGGTCGCGGTCACCGTCCGCTGACGACCGTCCGGGGTCCGCGGCTCCCGGACGTCAGCCGACGAGGTTGCGGGTGACCATCCACACCGCGGCGACGCCCAGCACGACGGCGTTGCCGCGGGCGGTCAGCCGTGGCCGGAACCGCATCCCGCGGAGCCCGGCGCCGAGCCACCGCGCCAGGAGGTAGCCGGCGGCCGGCACACCGAGGACGAGCAGCACGGCGTTGTCGTGGAAGGCCGCCAGGACATCGCCGTGCATCAGGTCGTAGGCCATCCGGGTGCCGCCGCACGCCGGGCAGAGCAGGCCGGTGGCCCATTTGAACGGGCAGGGGAGCAGCAACTGCCCGGGTTGGTGCGGATTGGTGTGCCAGAGGTAGACGGCACCCAGCGCGCCGACGCCGAGGGCGACCGACGCGTTGCGGATGGTGCGCGTCCGGATCGACCAGGCGGTGGGGCCCACCGGCTCGATGGGCCCCACCGGGCCCAGGGAGGCGCCGGGCGGCCCGGGCTCGCCGCGGTCCTCGGGGCTTCCGGGGCTGGTGGGCTCGCCGGTGCTCACACGCTCAACGACCTGGCGTAGTTGACCTGATTGAGCACGAACATGACCTGCTCACGCGACTGCACGGGGATCATCGTCGAGTGGTGGCGGCCACCGCTGTTCACCGTCACCTGCACGAAGCCGGTCGTGACGCGCTCCTTCATCAGAAGGAAGAGCAGACCGAGCAGACAGAAGAGGAAGAAGACGATGGCGAGCACGACCGCGTGCGCCGGGATCTTCTCCTCGGTCCGCGACATGTCGGTGGCCGTCCAGATGGCGCCCCTGAGCGGCATCGGACCGGCCGGCGTCATGATCGTGTCGCCCGTCACGGCGATGTCGCCGAGCGAGAGCGACATACCCGTGGCGGCCCCTGCGGGCTGCTGACCCGGGAAGCCCCCCATGCCCGGCTGCGCCCCGGCGTTCGGCGCGAAGTCGGGCGCGGGCGGCTGCTGCGCCGCGCCGCCGGGGTAGCCGTAGCCGGGCTGGGGCTGCGGGGCGGCCTGCGGGTAGCCGTATCCGGGCTCTCCGGGAACGCCGCCCTGCGGGTAGCCGTAACCGGCGTCGGCGGGCTGACCCGGCGGCTTGGTGTACGGGTTCTGGTCGGGCTGTTCCTGCGGCGGGCCGGGGTACTGGTTCGCCATGTGTGATCTGACCCCCGAGAGTGCGTGATGACGGCAGTCCTCGGCTCCAGAGATGAGCCGTGCCGCGACCATCCTGCCAGCCGCCTTCCGGGCCGTACCAAGGCATCGGCAGGATCCGGGGCAGCCTTGTGACAGTCGGTGGCTCCGCGGTGACCCCCGTGCCGGCGGCGCGCCGGGGTGGGCACCGTCACTGTGAGAGATCACCGACAGGCCGGGCGAGGGGGCGCGCGCGGGCGGACGGGCGATCGCCGGTCCGGCGGCGGAAGATCGCCGAGGGCCCGCGCCGAGCGCTCAGCGCGGTCCGGGCGGCATGAAGGCATGTAGTCGGGTTACCGTTCGAGTGGCGTTGCGGGGTTTTTCCGTTTGACACGGGGGCGGGAGGTACCGTCACACTCCGCAGCGTCAAGCGTCACCGCAGTGCGCCCCGGGCGTCCGGCCCGGGGGGTCCCACAAGCGTCGACCGGAGAGAAGAGCGAAGTTGTCCCCGACCAGCGAGACCGCAAGCGGCGGCCGCCGCCGACTCGTCATCGTCGAGTCGCCTGCCAAGGCGAAGACGATCAAGGGCTATCTCGGCCCGGGCTACGTGGTCGAGGCCAGCGTCGGGCACATCCGCGACCTCCCCAACGGCGCGGCAGAGGTCCCGGCGAAGTACAAGGGTGAGCCGTGGGCCCGCCTCGGTGTGAACGTCGATGCCGAGTTCCAGCCGATCTACGTCGTCAACAGTGACAAGAAGGACCAGGTCAAGAAGCTCAAGGAGCTGCTGGCCGAGTCCGACGAACTCTTCCTCGCCACAGATGAGGACCGCGAGGGCGAGGCCATCGCCTGGCACCTCCAGGAGATCCTCAAGCCCAAGGTCCCGGTCCACCGGATGGTCTTCCACGAGATCACCAAGGACGCGATCCGCGAGGCCGTCGAGAATCCGCGCGAGCTGAACCAGAAGCTGGTCGACGCCCAGGAGACCCGCCGCATCCTCGACCGTCTCTACGGCTACGAGGTTTCGCCGGTCCTGTGGAAGAAGGTCATGCCCCGGCTGTCGGCCGGCCGGGTGCAGTCCGTGGCGACCCGCCTCGTGGTCGAGCGGGAGCGCGAGCGCATCGCCTTCCGCTCCGCCGAGTACTGGGACCTCACCGGCACCTTCGCGACGGGCCGGGCGGGCGACACCACCGACCCCTCCACCCTCAACGCCCGGCTGACCACCGTCGACGGCCGCCGTATCGCGCAGGGTCGCGACTTCGGCTCCAACGGACAGCTCAAGAACGACGTGCTCCATCTGGACGAGGCGAACGCCCGCGCGCTCGCCGCCGCCCTGGAGAACACCGACTTCGCGGTGCGCTCGGTCGAGTCCAAGCCCTACCGCCGCTCGCCGTACGCACCGTTCCGTACGACGACGCTCCAGCAGGAGGCCAGCCGCAAGCTGGGCTTCGGCGCGAAGTCCACGATGCAGGTGGCGCAGAAGCTGTACGAGAACGGCTTCATCACCTATATGCGTACGGACTCCACCACGCTCTCGGACACCGCGGTCGCCGCGGCGCGGGCGCAGGTCACGCAGCTCTACGGCAGCGACTACCTGCCGGACAAGCCGCGTACCTACGCCGGCAAGGTGAAGAACGCGCAGGAGGCGCACGAGGCGATCCGCCCCTCGGGCGACCGCTTCCGCACCCCGGCCGAGACCGGTCTGAGCGGCGACCAGTTCCGGCTGTACGAGCTGATCTGGAAGCGGACCGTCGCCTCCCAGATGAAGGACGCGACCGGTAACTCCGTCACCGTCAAGATCGGTGGCCGGGCCGCCGACGGACGGGACGCCGAGTTCAGCGCGTCCGGCAAGACCATCACCTTCCACGGCTTCATGAAGGCCTACGTGGAAGGCGCCGACGACCCGAACGCCGAGCTGGACGACCGCGAGCGGCGGCTGCCGCAGGTCGCCGAGGGCGACGCGCTCTCCGCGCAGGAGATCACCGCCGACGGGCACGCCACCAAGCCCCCGGCCCGATACACCGAGGCCACGCTCGTCAAGGAGCTGGAAGAGCGCGAGATCGGCCGCCCGTCGACGTACGCGTCGATCATCGGCACGATCCTCGACCGCGGCTATGTCTTCAAGAAGGGCACCGCGCTCGTCCCGTCGTTCCTGTCGTTCGCCGTGGTCAACCTGCTGGAGAAGCACTTCGGCCGGCTCGTCGACTACGACTTCACCGCCAAGATGGAGGACGACCTCGACCGCATCGCGCGGGGCGAGGCGCAGTCCGTGCCGTGGCTGCGGCGCTTCTACTTCGGCGCGGGCGGCGAGGGTGACACCGTCGCGGCCGGTGCCGCCGACGCGGGCAACGGCGACGGCGACCACCTCGGCGGTCTGAAGGAGCTGGTCACGGACCTCGGGGCGATCGACGCCCGGGAGATCTCCTCCTTCCCCGTCAGCGACGACATCAAGCTGCGCGTCGGCCGCTACGGCCCGTACGTCGAGCGCGGGGAGAAGGACGCCGAAGGCCATCAGCGCGCCGACGTCCCCGACGACCTCGCGCCGGACGAGCTGACCGCGGAGTACGCGGAGGAGCTGCTGGCGAAGCCGAGCGGCGACTTCGAGCTGGGCATGGACCCGGAGAGCGGCCACCAGATCGTGGCGAAGGACGGCCGCTACGGCCCCTACGTCACCGAGATCCTGCCCGAGGGCACCCCGAAGACCGGGAAGAACGCGGTCAAGCCGCGTACCGCCTCGCTCTTCAAGTCGATGTCCCTGGACACCGTCACCCTGGCCGACGCGCTCAAGCTGATGTCGCTGCCGCGGGTCGTGGGCAAGGACGCCGAGGGCGTGGAGATCACCGCGCAGAACGGTCGCTACGGCCCGTACCTCAAGAAGGGCACCGACTCGCGCTCCCTGGAGAACGAGGAGCAGCTCTTCTCGATCACCGTCGACGAGGCGCTGGCGATCTACGCGCAGCCCAAGCAGCGCGGGCGGGCCGCCGCCAAGCCGCCGCTCAAGGAGCTGGGCACCGACCCGGTCAGCGAGAAGCCGGTGGTGGTCAAGGACGGCCGCTTCGGCGCGTACGTCACCGACGGCGAGACCAATGCCACGCTGCGGCGGGACGACGACGTCGAGACGATCACCGCCGAGCGCGGCTACGAACTGCTGGCGGAGAAGCGGGCCAAGGGGCCGGCGAAGAAGACCGCCAAGAAGGCGCCGGCGAAGAAGACCGCGGCGAAGAAGACCACGGCCAAGAAGACGACCGCCAAGAAGACCGCGGCGAAGAAGACCACGGCGAAGAAGACGACCGCCAAGAAGGCCACGGCCAAGACGGCGGCGGCGAAGAAGACGGCGGCCACCGAGGACTGAGCCGAGTCGGGCCGACGCCGTCGGCCTCGTCGGCGGCAGCGGTGCAGGACAAGGGCGGGCAAGGCGGACAGTGTTCCGTCGGGCCCGCCCGTTTGTTCGGGTGGGGCCCCGGGGGCGCTTGCGCTCCGGATAGGCTGGCCAGATGACGCGTGCCGAGCAGCCAACGGTCGTGACCCCCACTTCTGGCGCCCTAGCCGCGGATTCCCGCGAGCGCGCCGTGCGAGCCCTGCTCCGCTTCCCCCCACTGAAGCGGCTGTGGAGCGCCCAGTTTGTCGGGGGCATCGGCGATGCCCTGTCCATGCTTGTCCTGGTACTCCTCGCCCTCCAGGCGGCGCTGTACCAACCGCTGGGATCCGAGGCCGCATTCGGCGGTGGCTATCGGGGCGCAGCCCTCGCGGTCACCGTGGTCTTCGCGGCCCGGATGCTGGCGACGCTCCTCTTCGGGGCCGTCCTCCTGGGCCCGCTGTCCGCCCTCACGGCGCCCTCCGGGCCGCTGGACCGGCGCTGGACGATGATCGCCGCGGACGGTGTCCGGCTGGCGCTCCTGGTCATCGCGCCCCTGTGGATCGACTGGACCCCGGGCGACGCGCTGGCCATGCTGCTGGTCACGGTCTTCGTGGTCGGCGTCGCCGAACGCTTCTGGACGGTCGCACACGAGAGCGCGGCGCCCGGACTGCTGCCCACGCCGCCCCCCGAGGGCTCCGCCGTGCGACCGCTTCCGGACAACATGGACGCGCTGCGCCGACTCTCCCTGCGCACCATCTTCGTGTCCCTGCCCATCGCGGCCGCCGCGCTGGTCGTCGTCACGCTGGTCGGCAAGCTCCTGGGCCTCGGCATCGACTGGTTCGACGCCCACCAGGCCGCACTCGGGTCGTACGTCTCGGCGGGCCTGTTCGCCGCGTCGGTGTCGATCCTCTACTTCATCGAACTCCCCGGTGTGCAGACGCCGCGCCCGCGCTCCCCGCTGGAGGGACTGCGCCGGCCGAAGAAGGACAAGGCCGTCGACAAGGGCCGCACGGGCGCGATCCCGCTGCTGGTCCTCGCCTGTGCCGCGGTGGCCGCCGCGATCGCAGCGGCCGTCTCGCTCGCCGTTCTGCACGCCTACGACCTGTCCGGCGGTCCGGTCACCTTCGCGCTGCTGGTGCTCGCGCTGACCGGCGGAACGGTCGCCGGGATCCGTGGCGCCCACAAGGTCCTGCCCGCGCTCTCCCGGCGCCGGATGCTGGCCCTCGCGGTCGCCGTCACCGGCCTCGCGCTGCTGGCCATGGGGCTGGTCCCGGACCGCACGACGGTGCTGCTGCTCGCGCTGCTGGCCGGGCGCGGCGCGGGAATCGCGGCCAACACCGGCCACGTCCTGCTGGAGCAGGAGGCCGAGGAGTCCCGCGGCGCCCGCATCACCGCCCATCTGCACGCGGTCGTACGGCTCGCCGTCGCGCTGGCAGGCATCGCCGCGCCGCTGCTCGCCGCCGTCATCGGCCCGCACCGCATCGGCAGCGAGACCTACGGCTTCGTGCACGGCGGTGCCGCCTTCACCCTGATGCTGGTCGGCGCGCTGCTGCTGCCGGTCGCCGCCTGGGTGCTGGGCAAGACCGACGACCGGCAGGGCGTGACGCTGCGGCGTGATCTGCGCGAGGCGCTGCGTGGCGGCGACCCGAACCAGGCGCCCGCCGCCACCGGCTTCTTCATCGCCCTGGAGGGCGGCGACGGTGCCGGGAAGTCCACCCAGGTCGAGGCCCTCGCGGACTGGATCCGCAACAAGGGCCACGAGGTCGTGGTGACCCGCGAGCCGGGCGCCACCGCCATCGGCAAGCGACTGCGCTCGATCATCCTGGACGTCTCGACGTCCGGCCTCTCGGACCGGGCGGAGGCGCTGATGTTCGCCGCCGACCGTGCCGAGCACGTCAACAGCGTCATCCGGCCCGCGCTGGAGCGCGGCGCGATCGTCATCACCGACCGCTACATCGACTCCTCGGTCGCCTACCAGGGCGCCGGGCGCAACCTCGCGCCCACGGAGATCGCCCGCATCTCGCGCTGGGCCACCGACGGCCTCGTCCCGCATCTGACGGTGCTGCTGGACGTCTCGCCGGAGACCGCACGGGAACGCTTCACCGAGGCACCGGACCGGATGGAGTCCGAGCCCGCCGAGTTCCACGAGCGGGTACGGTCCGGCTTCCTGACCCTGGCCGCCGCCGACCCCGCGCGCTATCTGGTCGTGGACGCCGGGCAGGAGCCCGAGGCGGTCACGACCGCCGTACGGCACCGCCTCGACCAGATGCTGCCGCTGTCCGACGCCGAACTCACGGCGCAGACGGAGGCGCGTAAGGCCGCCGAGGAGGAAGCCCGCCGCAGGGCCGAGGAAGAGGCCGCGCGCAAGGCGGAGGAAGAGCGCCAGGAGCGCGAGCGCCAGGAGCAGCTCGCCAGGCTGCGGGCCGAGGAAGAGGAGCGCAGGCGCCGCGAGCTGGAGGAGGCCAAGGCACGGGAGGCCGCCCGCCAGGCGGAGGAGGCCCGGCTGCGCGCCGAGGAGGCCCGGCAGGCCGCGGAGGCGGAGCGCCAGCGGCGCGAGGCGGAGGAGCGGGCGCGCGAGGCCGAACAGGCGCGGCTGCGGAAGCAGGCCGAGGAAGAGGCGCGCCTGCGCCGTGAGGCCGAGGAGCGCCGGCTGGAGAAGCAGCGCAAGGCGGAGGCGGCGCTGCTGCGCGCCGAGCAGGCCCGGGTGGCCGCCGCCGAGGCCGCGGCCGCGGCGGACGCCAAGGCGGCTGCCGAAGCCGCTGCCGCCGCCGAGGCGGCCGATGCCCCCACCACGGAGACTCCGCTGCCGGATCTGCACAAGCGAACGGACCGCACGGACGACAGCGGCGAGGAGCCCTCGGGCGGAACGCCCACCGGCTTCGCCGCCGACTCCGGCTCCGACACCGAGCGGACGGAGTCGCTGCAGCGCCCCGAGGCGCCCGGCGCGGCCGATGAGACCACGGTGCTGCCGCCGGTCCGCGACACCCGGGGCGGCCCGGCCGCCGACGAGACGGCTGTCCTGCCGCAGCCCGGCTCCGGTCCCGATGCCGAGGAGACCAGCGTGCTGCCGCCCGTACGGGGCGGCGAGGAGCACGGCTACGGACGCGGCCACGCGCAGGACGCGCAGCACCCCGACCCGGCGGAGCGCGTACCGTCCTGGATGTTCCGGGCGGACGACACCCACGACGCGGCGGGGCGGCAGCAGCCCGGCACGGCGGAGTCGGGTGCCGAGCGGACCCGTGAACTCCCGCAGATCGACCCGGCGACGGGCCGTCCCGTGGAGCAGCCGCAGCGTGGCCGCCGCCGCCCCGAGTGGGCGGAGGAGACCCCGTTGGACGATCTGCCCACGCTCGCCGACGAACTCCTCGGCCCCCGGGGCGAGGAGGACGCGGACGGCGGAGCGGGCGGCGACGACCCGCGGCGCGGTCGCGGCGGGCGGCGCGGCTAGCGAACGCCCCGTGACACCACCGGCCGTGGCCGCAGCGCACATGCTGCGGCCACGGCCTTTCGGGTTGTCGGACACGCCGCGGCGGGGCCGCCGTCCGGCTCCCGGGATTCGTTTGTCAGCGGGTTGCACCAGAATGGGTCGCACGCGGCGCACCGCGAGGCATACGGGCAGGCCGGCGGGCATGGCCGGCGGTCGTGCGCAGCGGCGTGACGCGGCGCACGACGTACAGCACGCATCACGCGCAGGACATGCCGTACGCCATACGGGCGGCATGGAGCGACACGGACAGGACGGCGGCAGCGATGGCGGTATGGGACGACGTGGTCGGGCAGGACCAGGTGACCGAACGGCTTGCCGCGGCCGCGCGCGACGCCGACGCCATCGTGTCCGCCGACAGCGCCGTGGCCGCCGCACCGCGCGGTTCCCAGGCGCCGGACGAGCAGTCGGGTGCCTCCCAGATGACACACGCCTGGCTGTTCACGGGACCGCCCGGATCCGGCAGGTCCACCGCCGCCCGCGCCTTCGCCGCCGCACTGCAGTGCGTCAGCCCCGACCGCGCGCTCGGCGGAGCCCCCGGCTGCGGCTTCTGCGACGGCTGCCACACCGCCCTGGTCGGCACCCACGCCGATGTCGAGATCGTCCGGACGGACCTGCTGTCCATCGGCGTCAAGGAAACCCGTGATCTGGTCCGCCGCTCCTCCCTCTCCCCGGCCGGCGGCCGCTGGCAGGCGATCGTCCTGGAGGACGCCGACCGCCTCACCGAAGGCGCGGGCAACGTCCTGCTGAAGGCCATCGAGGAGCCCGCGCCCCGCACGGTCTGGCTGCTGTGCGCCCCCTCCATCGAGGACGTCCTGCCCACCATCCGCTCCCGCTGCCGCCTGCTGACCCTGCGCACCCCGCCGGTCAGCGCGGTCGCCGATGTCCTGGTCCGCCGGGACGGCATCCCGCCGGAGGCCGCCGCCCTCGCCGCGCGCGCCACCCAGGGGCACATCGGCCGGGCCCGCCGTCTGGCCACGGACGAGCGCGCCCGTGCCCGCCGCGCGGCGGTGCTCAAGCTGCCGCTGCGCATCGACGACATCGGCGGCTGCCTCAAGGCCGCCCAGGAGCTGATCGACGCCGCGGGGGAGGACGCCAAGCAGGTCGCGGAGGAGGTCGACACCAAGGAGACCGAGGAACTGCGTGCCGCGCTCGGCGCCGCCTCGGGCACGGGCGGGCGGCTGCCGCGCGGCACGGCCGGTGTCATGAAGGAACTCCAGGACAAGCAGAAGCGCCGCTCCACCAGGACCCAGCGCGACAGCCTCGACCTGGCCCTGATCGACCTGACCGGCTTCTACCGCGATGTGCTCGCCCTCCAGATGGGCGCCTCGGTGCCCATCGCCAACGACGAGGTCCGCGACAGCATCCAGCGGGTCGCCGGCAGCTCGACCCCGGAGCGCACGCTGCGCCGGATAGAAGCCGTGATCGCCTGCAGGGGCGCCCTGGACCGCAACGTCGCGCCGCTGCTCGCGGTCGAAGCCATGACCGCGGCTCTCCGCGCGGGCTGACCGCTCCCTCGCACCGCGCCCGCTCCGCCGCCCTCTCCATCCCCTCCCTACCGCCTCCTACCTCCCTTCCCACGCCTCCCCGTCGCCATCTCCGATGCCATCGCCGCCGAAGCCGAACCAGGTACCGAGACCGAGGGACCACCCATGGCCACCAGCCGTCCGCTCTGCACCATCGCCGCCGTCCTCGCGGCGACCGCCCTGCTGATCTCCGGCTGCTCGTCGGGGAGTTCCACCCCCGAATCGGAGGCGTCGCCCGGCCGCGGGTCGGAGGCCGGAGCGGGCCGTACCGACCCGGGCGGCGCCTCCGCGACGCTCGCCCCTCTCCCCACCGCCACTCCGGCCGGCCTCCGCCCGTACTACGACCAGAAGCTGAGCTGGCACGGATGCGGGGTCTCCGGCTTCGAGTGCGCCACGATGAAGGTGCCCCTGGACTACGGCGACCCCGGCGCGGGCACCGACCTCAAGATCGCGGTGGCGCGTAAGAAGGCCACCGGCCCGGGCAAGCGGATCGGCTCGCTGATGGTCAACCCGGGCGGACCCGGCGGCTCGGCGATCGACTACCTCCAGCAGTACGCGCCCCAGCCCGCGGCGGTCCGCGCGCGCTACGACATGGTGGCGATGGACCCGCGCGGCGTGGCTCGCAGCGAACCCGTCGAATGCCTCTCCGACAAGCAGATGGACAGCTACACCCAGACCGACCAGACCCCCGATTCCCAGGCCGAGGTCGGCAAGCTCACCCACGCCTACCGCGACTTCGCCGACGGCTGCCGATCCCGCTCCGGCAAGGTGCTCGGGCATGTCTCCACGGTCGAGGCGGCCCGCGACACCGACGTGCTGCGCGCGATCGTCGGCGACGAGAAGCTCAACTACGTCGGCGCCTCCTACGGCACCTTCCTCGGCGCGACGTACGCCGGCCTCTTCCCCTCCCGCTCCGGCCGCCTCGTCCTCGACGGCGCGATGAACCCGGCGCTGGACTCCCGCACGATCAACAATGACCAGACCGCCGGCTTCAACACGGCCTTCACCGCGTTCGCCGCGGACTGCGTGAAGCGCAGCGACTGCCCGCTCGGCACCAAGAGCGTCCAGGACGCCGGCAAGCAGCTCTCCGCCCTCTTCAAGAAGCTGGACGCGCACCCGGTCGCGACCGGCGAGGCCCGCCCGCTCACGGAGTCCCTCGCCACGACCGGCGTGATCGCCGCGATGTACGACGAAGGCGCCTGGTCCGTCCTGCGCGAATACCTCGCCCAGGCCAAGGGCGGCGACGGCCGCGGCCTGCTGATGCTGTCCGACAGCTACTACGAGCGCGACCCGGACGGCACCTACGCCAACCAGATGTACGCCAACGCCGCCGTCAACTGCCTCGACCTGCCGCCGGCCTTCACCACGACCCGGCAGGCCCGCGCGGCCATCCCCACCTTCCGCAAGACCTCCCCGGTCTTCGGCGACAACTTCGCCTGGGCCGCCCTGAACTGCGCCTACTGGCCGGTCAAGGCCACCGGCAAGCCCCACCGCATCGAGGCCAAGGGCGCCGACCCGATCGTCGTCGTCGGCACCACCCGCGACCCGGCCACCCCGTACGCCTGGGCCGAGGGCCTGGCCGACCAGCTCTCCAGCGCCACTCTCCTGACCTACGACGGCGACGGCCACACCGCCTACGGCCGCGGCAGCGACTGCATCGACACCGCGATCAACACCTACCTCCTGGAAGGCACCCCGCCCCCCAAGAACAAGCGCTGCGAGTGACCTGCGCCACACCCGCCGCCCACCCCTGACCAGCCCTTAAACCGGTGTCAAAGCACCCCCTGCCGATGTGTAGACTAGGCCGCGCACCACGCCGCCTTAGCTCAGTTGGCCAGAGCAACGCACTCGTAATGCGTAGGTCTCGGGTTCGAATCCCGAAGGCGGCTCCGTGGAAGCCCCAGGACTCACTCGCCGTGACCTGGGGCTTTTGCTTTGCTGGAGGTGGCGGCGGCGCTGAGCGCGGGCCGGGCGGCGGTGCCTACAGCCGGTCTGACTGATCCGGAAGTGCTGAAGGATCTCCATGATCGTGGTCATGCCGAGGCCCGAGGCGTTCAGCCGGCGCGTGGCCGAGTGGATGCCCGTATAGCAGCGAGAAGACGTCGACGTCGTGGTGCTCCTGCCGGAGCTGCCCGCTTGGTGGCTGCCCGGTGTCTCCGCCGATGGGGGCAGCCGCCATAGGCAGCAGCAGGGAACGACACTCGCAGGAGTCGGGGTCGTCGCGACCGTCCCCCTAGCACTGGTAGCCGCCCTCAACGAGCGCCGGCGACGAGCCGAAAGTGCAACGCTCGACGGGTACCGGCTCGCATGACCACCTGCGGCGGGGGCTGCCCCAGGCACCATCGGCTGGAGGCGCGCCGACCTGCATGCTCGCCCAGGTAGTGGTGGGTGCCGGTGGCTGTCACAGCCCGGATTCGGCGCTTGGCGCTTGGCCATTCCCGGACTGCACCAGGACGCGTGGAGGGCTGACGTCCAAGCCGCGGGGTGGCGCTGTGGGTCTCATCGCCGAACCGGCCCGTCCGGGTCGGCCTCGTCTCGTGGATTGGTGTCCGTGTCGTGCTGACGGGGGTGCATGGGTTCCCCCTGCAGAGGTCATCGGTGTGATCCCGGCGGATGGCCGGGGCGAGCGCGTTCGGTTCGGTTGCCGGGGTGGGGAGTTGAGGCTTTCGGTGGCTGAAGTCGGTTTGGGTTTCGCGGGTTTCGGCTTCTCGGTCTTTGTCTCAGCGGGGTCAACTCGGCCCGGGTCTTGTTGGCGGAATTTGATCCTGAGGGGGGAACCCTCTGATGTACGGCGTGCGTGATCGGGGTGGCACGGGGCGGCCTCGGGCAATGTCAACCGTGGCTCAGGTGGCTGCTGACCAGCAGTGCTGGGCCCGAACGGCGGTGGCCCGGGCGGCGGGTGTGCGCGTGGGCTTTCCGGTGCGAGATTCGGACAGCGGAATTCGCAGGAAATAAGCGGTGCTCGGAATTCTGCTTGAAGCGGTGTCGAAGCGGGCTGGACCCGGGTGGGAACTCCCGTTTTCCTGTGGCTGAATGAGCCGAGGAGAGCAACGACGCGGGGAGGGCACGGATGGACCGGGACATTCGCGGGGTGGACGACGTACTCAGGCTCTTGGACGGCCTGTTCGCGCCGGAGGCCGACAGCTGGACGAGCGACGCCGCCGCCTGGTGGGACAGTCTCTACGCGGACCGCTCCAGACCGGTGCCGTTCTTCGTGCCGAAGCCGGACGAGAACTTGGTCTCGTACCTCGATCGCGGGCTGATCACCCCGGGGCGGGCCCTCGACCTGGGGTGCGGAGCGGGCCGCAACGCCCTGCATCTGGCCTCGCTGGGCTTCGAGGTGGACGCGGTCGACCTTTCGTCGGCGGCCATCGCCTGGGCGGAGGATCGCGCCCGCGATGCGGGGGCCAAGATCCGCTTCCATTGCGGGGACGCCCTGGCCTCGGCCGGTACCGAACTCGGTGGCACCTACGATTTGATCTACGACTCCAGCTGCTTCCACCATCTGCCGCCGCATCGCCGGATCAGCTACCTCGATTTCCTCGACCGGGCCCTCGCTCCCGGCGGCCACCTCGCCATGACCTGTTTCGCGGCCGGGGGGATGGGATCGGAGCTCAGCGATACCGACTTCTACCGCCAGGCAGGACTCCAAGGCGGCATCTTCCACGGCGGCCTCGCCTACACGCCGGAGTCTTTGCGCTGGTTGTTCTCCGATCTCACGGAGGTCGAACTACGCCGTATGCAGGGGGAGTCACCTGAGTCCCTGTCCTTCGGTGAACCATTCCTGTGGACGGCCCTGTTCCGGCGGGACCGGCCCCAGCACGGACCTCGTCGATCAACGGGGCGTGGCCAAGAGGGATTTCAGGTCCCGTCCCGTACTGGACGTTTCCGTTCCGCACGCGGGTAGCCGACCCCCCCCCGCCGCGGACCCGCGCGGAGGGAATGCGGGCTTCCGTGACATCGGCAGTGGGCGCCACGGTTCGGGCATCCGGAATTCGGCATTCGGCGTCCGGTCCACCACCGACCGAATCCTTCGGTTTCCCTCGGTCAGTGGTGTGGAGCCGTGGCTGCGCGGCGAGTTGACGAGGGTGGTTCGCTTGGCGAGGCGACTCCGCCCAACCTGCCGGCGCAGTCCGGGCTCCTCGCTCCGCCGGAGGGGGGACGTGCCGCTCGGCCGGCCCACTGGAGATCATTCCGGGAGCGGCCCTCGGCCGGGCCCGGAAAGACTATGGAACGGCTTGAGCGAGCCTGGAGTTGCTCAGCTGTCCAAAAGGGGCCGCAGCCCGACGGCATAGGAGAGTTCTGGAAAATCACATCCGCTCGAGGCGTCGCAGGCCGAAACCGCTGCTCTGATATGCGCACGGCCCTCGCGGCAGCGGAATAGCCGGGAAGAACTTTTACTTTTCTTTGCCGAACTGACGGGATGTGGCTCGTGGGGGACAGGAGGCGATGATTGACAAACCGCGTGACTCGAATTTTACTCGGAGCGGCGCCTAGCTGACTCTGGCATGACCATAGCGCGCCGCGACGATTCATGTACGGATGGGGGAAACGGCATGGACATCGAACTACTGGGCGTGTTAAGGGTCAGAGAGAATGGCGTCTCGGTGACGCCGACCGCCCCGAAGGCGCGTCAGGTGCTGGCCATGCTCGCGCTGCGTGCCGACCACCTGGTGCCCGTGTCCGAGTTGATAGGTGAGCTCTGGGGCGAGCAGGCTCCGCGCAGCGCCCGCACCACCCTCCAGACGTACATATTGCAGCTGCGCGAGAAGATCTCGACCGCGATCGGGAGCGACCCGGAGGGCTCTGCGCCGCGCACCGCCAAGGACGTACTGGTCACCTCGGCGGGCGGCTACATCCTGAACACGGCGGGTGGCCGTAGCGACGTCCGCGAGTTCGAGCGGCTGGCCGGGACGGGCTACCGGTCCATGGACTCCGGCGACTTCGAGGGAGCCGCACGGCAGCTGCGCGAAGCGCTCACGCTGTGGACCAGCTCCGCCCTCGCCGACGTCCAGGCCGGGGGAGTGCTGGAGATGGAGATCAAGCGTCTTGAGGAGACGCGGCTCTGCGCCCTCGACCAACGCATCGAGGCCGACCTGCGCCTCGGGCGTCACCGTGAGCTGCTGGGCGAACTCACCGTCCTGGCCAGCCGCTATCGCACGCACGAGACCTTGCACGGCCAACTCATGCTGGCCTTTCACCGATCGGGCAGGCGGAGCGAGGCGCTGGACGTGTACCAGCGGCTGCGCAACACCCTGGTGCGGGAACTCGGTCTCGAACCGTCATCGAGGCTGCGCCGGGTGCAGCAGTCGATCCTGATGGCCGGGCCGGAACCGACTCTGGACGCGGCGGTTCTGGGATCGGACGAGAGCCTCAGCCGCGTGGGCTGACGCCCCGCGGGTGGTGCCGGCCGGCGATGTCCGTGCCGGCGGTGTGTACACGCCGCCGGTATCCGCGTCGCCGGTGTTCGTGTTCGCGTCGGCGGGTGTGTGCTGACGGCGTATGGACGTCGAGCGGGTCGTGCGCCCGTCCGCCGGGCCGGCTTCTCCGGCTCGCTGTGATGTGACTCAAGTCACTGCTCTGGCAGGCTGGTTGGGGCGCAGGGCGCAGTGGCTGCGGTGGTGATCGCGCCTGCTGCGGCTTGTGGGCGCCGGGGCGCTGAAGTCGACCGGAGTGGCCCCCGGCGCGCCCGTGTGCGCCCCGCCTCCCCGGAGGGTCGGGCGTCCGCGGCGGACGTGGTGAGAGGCCCGTCGCGCTCGGCGTGAGTGTGGCCGGGGCCATCGACGCGGCCGAGGGTGGCGGCTCGTACGGAGTGGCCTTTCGGGGTCCTGTCTGTGTACGTGGCGGGGGCACCCGCCATCGGATTCTTCTCGTGCACCCAATGCGGTGCCCCATGCCTGCCCAATGGGTCGCCCGATGAGTTGTATTGGGCAACCAACCGACGCGTCCCCCCTCGAAAGCCTTGGCCGGGAGCGGCCGTGAGGGGGCGCTCCGGAGGTCGCTGGGAAGCAAGTTGAGACGCGCTTGACGAAGGCTCAAGGAATCCGGGGAGCGGTGCCGTGGCGGCTAGGGTTCCCGAAGTCGTACATCTTCTTCGGACAAGCAATTCGATGAAATCTCGACGGCGAAAAATGGGGGCCGGTAAATGAGGATTCAAATTCTGGGTTCACTGAGGGCCGAAATCGATGGCGTCTCCATCGTGCCTACGGCCGGAAAACCGCGACAGATACTGTCGCTGCTCGCAGTATGTCCCGGCCGTGTGATGCCGGTTTCCACGCTGATGGAAGAAATTTGGGACACCGCCCCTCCCTGCAGCGCGGTCACCACATTGCAGACCTACATTCTCCAGTTGAGGCGCAGGCTGGGGGCTGCCATGCGGCCCGGCTTCCCGGGCACCGCCAAGGACGTGCTCGCCACCTCGCACGGCGGGTATCTCCTGCAGGTCCCGCCGGAGAGTACGGACGTGTACGCCTACGAGCGGCTGGCGGCAGCGGGCTGCGCGGCATTCGAGGCGGGCGACAACGAACGCGCCGCGGACACCCTGCGACGGGCGCTGGATCTGTGGCGGGGGAAGGCGCTGGTCGATGTGCGCGTCGGCCCCGTTCTGGCCATCGAGGCGGTCCGGCTGGAGGAGAGCAGGCTGGTCACCCTGGAGCGGCGCATCGACGCCGATCTGCGGCTGGGCCGGCATACGGAACTGATCGCGGAACTGCGGGAACTGATCGCACGCCAGCCGCAGCACGAAGGTCTGCATTCGCAGGCCATGGTGGCGCTGTACCGCTCCGGCCGGCAGGCCGCGGCCCTCGACGTCTACCGAAAGCTGCGTATGAGGCTGATCGAGGAACTGGGCGTCGAGCCGTCGCCGCCGCTGCAGCGCCTGCACCAGGCGATGCTCACCGTGGACCCCGCCCTGGACATGGCCGCCGGCCCCCGGCGCAGCTCGACCTTCGACTTCTACGCCGCCTGACTCCCCCCGTTGCGGCCGCTTCGAGCCTGCCTCTAGTGGCGTCGGCGAGCCTGATGGTCCACGGATAGCCATAGGCCGAGGAGTGGCGGAGATGGCGGAGACAGCACCATCCTTGCGGCTGTACTGCTTCTCCCACGCAGGTGCCGGCACCTCGGCCTTCCGGGGCTGGGCGCGCAGCGTGGGACCAGGTGTCGAGCCGGTCCCGGTCCTTCTGCCGGGCCGCGAGGGCCGGCGTCGTGAGCCCCGTCTGACGGATCCTGACGCGCTGGCGGCCGATCTGCTGGATCGCCTCGGCGTCGAGCCAGGCCGGCCGTTCGCCCTGTACGGCCACAGTCTGGGCGCGTTGGTCGTCCACCGCCTGGCACGGGCCATGGAGGAGAAGGGGGCGCCGCTGCCCGCGCTCATCGCGGTCGGTGCCTGCCCACCACCGGATGCGGCGAACGAGCTCTCCGACAGCAGCGAGTGTTCCGACGAGGACCTGATGGACCGGCTCCGCGACCTGGGCCTCCTGCCGGACGGGGCGGAGCACAACGGGTACTGGCGCCGGGCGGTGATGCCGGTGCTCCGGGACGATCTGCGCCTGGCACACGCTCTGCGTGGCGCCGCCTGCGGAGCTTCGGCCACGCGGGGGCCGCTGCGGGTCCCGCTGCTCGCGGTCTCCGGGGAGGGAGACCTGCTGGCACCCCCGGAGCTGGTCGCCGGCTGGAGGCGTTGGAGCGTTGCGCCGGTGGTGACCCGCACCGTCTCCGGCGACCACTTCTTCGTACGGGGCAGTGGGCTGCCGCGCCTTGTGGGCCGTGCGTGTCGTGTGGTGCAGCGGCTGGGCGGTACCGGCGCCGCGCGCGAGCAGGTCCCGCACGGCCGGGGGCGTACCGATCCGTGTGACGAGTCCGCACGGCTCGGCCTGCGAGCGGCTGTGGGAAGCCCCGTCACGAGCGCCGTGACGAGCGCTGCGAAAAGCCCTGTGCAATCACTGTGAAAGGCCATGTGAAGAGCCCTGACCTGACCGATTCAACCTGCCTGAAGGCGCCGGCGCCGGAGGAAGACCTGGGCGTGCCGGCACGAGAAGAGAGAGGCATCATCATGCAGCAGTTCGACATCACCGCTCTGCTCGCCTTGCTGCGCGACAGCGCGGGCGAGAGCGACACCAACGACTTGGAGGGTGACGTCCTGGACGTCCCGTTCGGCGAACTCGGCTACGACTCGCTGGCGCTCCTTCAGGTCACCGGGGTCATCGAGCGCGACTCCGGCGTCACGCTGGATGACGAGGCGCTGGACGAGGCCGAGACTCCTCGGCAGTACCTCGCGGTCGTCAACCGCGTACTGTCCTCCCGCACCGTGGCCTGAGCCCCGGTATCCGCACGGAGTTCGAAGCGGCAGGGGCCTCGCAGCCCCTGCCGCTTCTCCGTTGCGGCCCTCCGAGGGCGCGGCCGGTGCCAAAGCGCGGTTCGAATCCCGTTCCACCAGGTCACGAGCGGCATCTCCGAGGATCGTCGCAAGTGTCGCAGCGCGCAGGTCTCGGGGCAGGGGGTGAACCGTCGTGGACGACCGGATCGCCGCACTGCGCCGTGCCGCTCGCCTGGACGCGCTGCTCGGTGACCCCTACGACCCGGCCAACGCCCACGGTTTCCGGTCGTTCCTCGCCGCCGACATGGAGCACCGTCCGCCGGAGGCGGCCGAGTCGCTGCTGGCGGAAGCGGGGTTGGCGGCCGAATTCGTGCCTGCTCGCTACGGTGGCGCGCTGACCCGGGCAGACCTGCTTCTGCGGGTGCTGCGTCCCGTCTTCCGGCGTGATGTCGCCCTCGGTTTCGGGTGCGGCCTCACGTCGCTGTTCGCCGCTTCCGCGGTGTGGGCCGCGGGCACCGACGCACAGCGGCGCTCCACCGCCCGGCTTCTGCTGGACGGCGGGCGGGCCACCGTCGCGCACCCCGGGCTCGCCCCGGCAGGGGGAGTTCGGCGGGACGCGTTCACCGTGCGGCGGCCGGCTGCCGGGGGACTGTCCCTCAGCGGCCGGAGGGACGTGCTCATCGATGCCGCGCGGGCGGACAGGTTTGTCGTTCACGCGCGCACCACCGCAGACCCTGGGGCGCGCGACCACTCCGTGTTCCTGCTCGACCCTGCCGGGCTCCCGGGCGGCCGGGTGCACCGGTTGCCGCGGGTCGCGACAGAGGGGCTCCGCTCCGCGGTCTTCTCCGGGCTGCGGTTCGTCAACTGCCCGTTGGGGGACGACGCATTGGTGGGCCGGCCCGGCGAGGGGGCCACCCTGGCCCTCCGTACGCATCAGGTCAACCGGTGCCTCGTCGCCGGAGCCGCGACCGCGGCCGTCGACCCCGTACTGCGCTCCGCGGTACGGGCCGCCACCGAAGGGCGCGTCGGACCGCCCGCCCGGCGCTGGCACCGCCCGCTCGCGGGGGCCTTCAGCGATCTACTGGCCTGCGATGCCATGGCCACGGTGTGCCTGCGGGCGATGAGCCTGCTGCCCGGCCGGGCGCACGTCCCGGCGGTGGCCGCCACGTATGTGATTCCCACCCTGCTGGAGGACGCTCTGGAGGAACTCTGCGCGGTGCTCGGCCCGGGCGGCCGGCGGGACGGCGGTCTCGCCCATGGCATTCTCGCCAAACTGGGGCGCGACCTGCCGGCCGCCGGCATCGGACGCGTCGGCGCCGCCTCCTGCCAGGCAGTGATCGTTCCCCAGCTGAGCACGCTGGCGGCCGGCTCCTGGTTGGCGGAGGAGGAACCGCCGCCCGCACTGTTCCGTGACCGGGCCGACCTGCCGCCGCTGGACCACCGTCTGCTGCCCTTCGCCGGAGGCCGGGACTTCCTGGCCGCGTCCCTTGCCGGCTCAGCGGACCGGCTCACCCGTGGTCGGTCGGCCGGCGGCCGGACCGCCCTCCTCGGCCGGCTGGCCGAGGAGTTCCTCGGTGAACTACGTGTGCTGCGCGAGCAGTGTGCCGCCCTGCCCGCCCGGTCGGGTGGCGCCCTGTCGCGTCCTGCCGCGGCGGCGTTGTGCGACCGGTACGCGCTGGTGGTCACGGCCGCCGCGGTCCTGGGGGTCTGGGAGGCGCAGGAAGGGGACGCCCCGTTCCTGGCCGACCCCGACTGGGCAGTTCTGGCGCTGTCCCGGCTCGGTCGACGGCTGGGCCTCAGGGCGCCGGACGTTCCGGACGACTGCGTCGGCGGCGTACTCGACGAACTGCTGCGCCGTGAAAGGGCGGGACACGGCCTCGACCTCGACGGCGTTCCCCTCTCGCTGTGACGTGTCCCGGAAGGGGGCCACATTGACGGCGGACGCGCCGCGCCTGACGCCACCCGTGTACATAGGCGGACCGGCCGGCCCATGGCACACAGTGCGAGAGGGCTTTCAGCGGGACGGCAATGTGGTCGCCTACACCACCTCGGGGGAATGGCTGAGCGCGGTCACCACCGATCCTCGGATGCGGCAGGTGCTCGGCCGTGACCGGCAGCGCTACCGGGATGCCACCGAGCCCGTGGTGCGCCACCGGTTCGCCGCCCGGCTCGCCCTCAAGTACACGGCGGCGGCCGCGCTGGGCACCGAGGCCGTGGAACTCGACCTCGCATACAAGACCGGTGGGCGCCCGCACCTTCGCGGGCTTCGCCATGTCGATGTGAGTCTCACCCACACCGGGGAGTTCGTCGCGGTGGGCGTCAGCCGCCTCGGCAGGATCGGCGTCGACGCGGAACCGCTGTCGCGTGCCCTGTCCTTCGATGTGCTGCTGGACCGTGTGTGCACCCCCGCCGAACGGGCCGTGCTGCAAGCGCTCGACGTACCCGATCGGAGGGCCGCGATGCTGCGCCTGTGGACGCTCAAGGAGTCCTACACCAAGGCACTCGGGCAGGGCCTGCGCCTGCGGTTCACCGACTTCGACCTGTCGGCCTGTATCGAGCGGGACGTGCCGGAAGCCCATGGCACGGGTCTGCTCGCGCCGGACGGTACTCCGGCCGTCCGCGGCGCATGGGGATTCGGCACCTATCGGGCCCTGCGACGGTGGCTGATCAGTGTGGCCTGCCACGCCCACGGCCCGGCACCCGGGGCCGCCGCCCACGGCATCGCCGACGACCGGTCGATGGCTCTGGTCTCGGGGCTGCTGTCCGGAGATCCGCACCCGTCGCACGAGGGTGTCGGTCCCGCTCAGGGTCCACCCCAGGGGCTGAAAGCGTGGGGTTCGACGGGCGGCCCTCGGACTCGCTGATCTAACGTTCCCAGAGCGCTCACGCAGGAGCGCGAGGAGGTAAGCCGGGCCGACGCCCACACATCACCAGGAGGGGGCGCATGGCCAGCAGCCGTTCCACGGAGGCTTCGATGACCGTGGTCGCCGTAGGCCCGGTCCTCGAACTCCACGGCGCTCTGGACCCCGCCGCACTGGAGAGGGCCCTTGAGTGCGTCGTCGCGCGCCATCGGGGTCTGCGCACCTGGTGCATCAGCGCCGACGGCGCCGTCGACCTCCAGGAGGACGGCGTACTGCACGCTCATCTGGAGCGGCACGGCAGCGCCCACCACACCGTGCGCCTCGTCGGCCGGCCCAACGGGCCGTCCGGGCAGCCGATGCGGGACCTGCATGCGGGGATGCTCGCCGATCTGCTGACCTCGTCGGCCGCATCCGTGGAACTGAGTCCCGGTCAGCGTGATGTGCTGCGCTCCGCGCCCGGCGGAGCGGCCCGTGCGCACCACAGTGTGCTGCTGCGGCTGGCCGGCCCCGTCGAGGAGGAGGTGTTGCGGCGGGCCCTCCGTGCCGTCATGGCCGCCCACCCGATGCTGTCCGCCCGCATTCCGCTGACGCCCGAGGGGCGGATGCCGCTGACCACCGACATGGACGGCGGGACCGGGCGGTACGACCCGCTGCGGACCGTGGAGTTGACCGGCCGCGCCCCGTTCGAGCAGGCGGTCGCCGCGACCCGCCGCGGCCTCGCCCCGCACACCGGCGTGCTGCTGCGCGCCTTACTCGTCCGGGACCGGGGCAAAAAGGTTTCGGCCCATGATGACCTGCTGTTCCTCGCCGTTCACGACCTCGGCGCCGACATGACGTCCTGGCGCATCCTGCTGGAGGATCTGGACGCGGCGCTGGACGCGCTCGCCGCAGGCACACCGCCGCGACTGGAGAGCGACGCGGGCAGGTTCGAGGAATGGGCCGAGCGGCAGCGCGCGCTGACGGCCGAACCCGAGGCAGTCACCCGCGGTCGTGACGCACCCGATGGCGGGTCCGCCGCTTCCCTCCTGGCCACACCGGGAGCCAAGCGGCCACAGGCGCGCCGCACCGACTTCGTGCTGTCGGCCGGAGAGACCACGGCGCTCACCGAGGTCCTTCCGGCCCGATACGGCCTCTCCGTCGTGGAACTGCTCGCGGGGGCCTTCGGCCAGGCCCTGGCCCGCACGAGTGAGACCCACGACGTCGTGTTCGACATACGCACCGACGGGCGCGAGGGCCTCCCCGGACACGCCCGCGCCCTCGGCCCGTACACCCGTGTCCGTTCCGTGCGGTTCGACAGTGACCGGCATGTGGCGCCCGATCGCTACCTTGCCGCCGTCGTGCCCGCGTTCACGGATGACGGTGGCCCGTCCGGCTGCTTACGCGCCGACCCTCCCCTTCCCGGCGAGGCGCCCCCGGCGTCGGCCTGCTTCACCCACCACTTACCGGCCCAACTCTTGCCGCACTGCACTCATTTCACACCGGCCGACAACGGGGCACCGAAGCTGCGGCCCGAACCGGCCGACAGCGCATCCGTGTACGAGATAGAGGTCTCCAGCCACGTCGAGGACGGCAGACTGCACGTCAGGACCGAGTGGTACCCCCACTCCGGGGCCCGTGCCGATGAGATCCGCGTCGACGTACTGATCGGCCATCTGCGCCCGTTGCTGATGGAGTTGGCGCGCTCGGGGAAGGCCGGGGGGTCCGTTCCCCCCGTCGGCCCGACCGTCGCCGCCACGCCCCGTCAGCGCGAGCTGCTCAGTCAGTCCCTGGCCCACCCCGGTGCGGGCCACCACGTCGAACAGCTCCACTGGACCTGGCACGGGCCGTTGGACCGCGAGCGCTTCACCGCCGCATGGCAATCCGTGTTCGACAACGAGGCACTTCTGCGCGCCGCCTGGGACCGCACCCACTCCCGCGTCGTGCTGCACGGCCGGGCCACCGTCCAGGTCGTCCGTCTGTCGCACAACGATGTCAGCTGGGCCCGGCTCCTGGAGCGTGACCGCAGCCGCGGGGTCGACCCGCACCGCCCCGGGGCGCTGCGGATCACCTTGTTCGAGGACGACCCGGGCGACGGCGGAGCGGTGGGCATGACGCGGGTCCTGCTCACCTACCACCACGCGCTCCTCGACAGCTGGAGCATCCAGCTGCTCCTGTTCGCGTTCTACCGCGCATATCTCCACGACGGCTACCTGGGCGGCGGCGAACGCCGTCCCGACCTGCGCGATTACACGCGCTGGCTCAGCGGGCAGGACCTTTCCCCGGCGCGCAGGTTCTGGTCGGAGAGGGCCTGGGAGCCGGGTATGGCGCTGCACCCGGCCCGAGCCGG
Organism: Streptomyces sp. Pv4-95; assembly: GCF_045782725.1. Classification (NCBI taxonomy): domain Bacteria; kingdom Bacillati; phylum Actinomycetota; class Actinomycetes; order Kitasatosporales; family Streptomycetaceae; genus Streptomyces; species Streptomyces sp. Pv4-95. The sequence goes on along the minus strand of NZ_CP127172.1, from coordinate 3,795,336 downwards.
GGCGCCCACCGGTCTCACCGGGTTCGGACGCCTGTCGCGACGACTGCCACGGCCCGAAGCGGTACGGCTCGTCCACTGGGCCGCCTCGTGGGGCGTCACCGAGGCCACCGCGTTGCAGGCCGCCTGGGCCCTGTTGCTGCACCGCGCCACCGGCGACCGCGGCCCGACCACGGTGGGCTTCGGAGTCTCGGTCGCCGGCCGTGCCATCGCTCTCCAAGGTGTCGAGCATCTGCCGGGGCCGTTGCGGGGCATCCTGCCGATGACCGTCAGGGTCGATCCCACGGCCGGACTGCCCCAACTGCTGGATGCCCTGCGCGACAGAACCATCGACATCTCGGCGTACGAATGGGTGAGCACGGAGCACATCCGCCAATGGAGCGGCTGCCCGACCACTGACGGGCTCTTCGGCACCGCCCTCGTCTTCGAATCCCACCGGCGTCCGCCCGAATACCTCGTGGCGGAACTCGCCGCCCACGGCATCCGGGTCGAGCCGCCGCGCAGCACCGGCGCAGGCAGCACGCTGCCGATCAGGCTGACCGCGTCTTTCGACCCTCTCGGGGCTCTTGTGGTGACCGCGGTCTACGACCGGGTCCGGTTCGACGACGAACAGGCGGCGAAGATCCTCGCCCAGAGCATGCAGCTGCTGCGGGAGTTCATGGACGTTGCCGACAGCGCCAGGCCCATCGCATCGGTCCTGGAGGCGCTGCACGGCGCCGAGGTGCCCCGGATGGCGGAGGGGACTGCGGGACGGGACCTCGGCGTGTTCACGGAGTTGCGCGAGGGCGAAGGCCCTGACGCGGGGACCGTCTGTCTCGTCCCGCCGGCCGGTGCGACGTATGCCTGCTACAGCACGCTCGTGCCCAGCCACACCGGCCCCGAACGGCTGCTCGCCCTGCGCTCGGCGACCGAAGCGCCCGATGCGGCGGCGGAGGCACTGCGCACGCTGCTGCCGCCCGACCGCCGCCTCCTTCTGGCCGGCTGGTCGGGCAGCGGACACCCCGCGCACGAGATCGCCCGTCGGGTGACCGGGGCGGACGCGCCCGGTCCGCTCGTGGTGACGTACGGGGGAGGGCCGGCCGACGCGGACGGTTTGGCGCGCACGCTCATGCGTCTGACGAGGGAGCCCGAAAAGGGCACAGGACCGGACGGCGGTGGCGGTCACCAGGCCGGCCACGGGCCCGAGATCGGAGCGCATCGCTGAGCGGTGACCGCCCGGCGTCCATGCGCCCTGCGGCCGGTCCGCGTGCGGAGCGCAGGCCCTCCAGTGCGTCTCCAAGTGCTCTTGAGCCTCATGAATGACCGTGGTGCGAGTGCGACATCGCGTACCACGAGTGTGAGGAGGCGGGTCCATGCCCATCTGGACGACCTGGTCCTTGGTACGGGGCAGGCCCATGGGCTTCTGGTCGGCATCGACCGCTCTCCTGCGGTGGATCGGCCGGATGCTGGCCACGGCCGGTGCCATGTGGTCACCCGTGCCCCTGCCCGTCGATCCGGCCGAGGAGCGGACGCTGTCCCAGCCTCCGCCGGGCCACCCGGAGCGGTTCTGCCCGTCCGTGCCGCTCAGCGCCGAGGAACAGGACCTGGCACGCCGGCTGGCGAGCCCGAAGGAGAGCGCGTGACCACCGAGACCGAGGGTGCGGTACGAGACCGATTGGCCGAACTCGCCCAGTTGAAGGAACTGGCCGCTCAGGGACCTGATGAGCAGGCCACCGCCCGTCAGCACGCCAAGGGGAAGCTGACCGCCCGAGAGCGTATCGACCTGCTGTTGGACGAGGGATCGTTCCACGAGATCGAGGCGCTGCGCAGGCATCGCGCGACCGGATTCGGCCTTGAGGACAAGCGCCCCCACTCCGACGGTGTGATCACCGGGTGGGGCACCGTCCACGGCCGCACCGTCTTCGTCTATGCCCATGACTTCCGGATCTTCGGTGGCGCGCTGGGCGAGGCCCACGCCCAGAAGATCCACAAGGTGATGGACCTGGCGCTGGCCGCCGGAGCGCCCCTGGTGTCCCTCAACGACGGGGCCGGCGCCCGTATCCAGGAGGGGGTCGCCGCGCTCGCCGGATACGGCGGCATCTTCCAGCGCAACACCCGGGCCTCCGGCGTGATCCCGCAGATCTCCGTGATGCTCGGCCCCTGCGCGGGCGGCGCCGCCTACTCGCCCGCGCTCACCGACTTCGTGTTCATGGTCCGTGAGACCTCGCAGATGTTCATCACCGGACCGGACGTCGTCAGGGCCGTCACCGGTGAGGAGATCAGCCAGAACGGTCTCGGCGGGGCCGATGTCCATGCGTCCGTCTCCGGCGTCGCGGCCTTCGCCTACGACGACGAGGCCGCCTGCCTGGAGGACGTGCGCTTCCTGCTCACCCTGCTGCCGTCCAACAACCGCGAGACGGCGCCCCGCCGGCCCACGGCGGACCCGGCCGACCGGCTCACCGAGGCGCTGCGGGAGATGGTCCCGGCCAACGGCAACCAGGCGTACGACATGCGGGCGGTGATCGAGGAGATCGTCGACGACGGCGAGTACTTCGAGATCCAGCCGGACTGGGCCGCCAACATCGTCTGCGCGCTGGTGCGGCTCGACGGTCATGTCACGGGCATCGTCGCCAACCAGCCGTCCGCGTTCGCCGGGGTCCTCGACATCCACGCGAGTGAGAAGGCCGGGCGCTTCGTGCAGTTCTGCGACGCCTTCTCCATCCCCTTGGTGACCCTCGTCGACGTACCCGGCTTTCTGCCGGGGGTCGACCAGGAACACGGCGGCATCATCCGGCACGGTGCCAAGCTGCTGTACGCCTACTGCAACGCAACCGTCCCGCGGGTGCAGGTGATTCTGCGCAAGGCCTATGGCGGCGCGTACATCGTCATGGACTCGCGCTCCATCGGTGCGGACATCTCGCTCGCGTGGCCGACCAACGAGATCGCGGTCATGGGGGCCGAGGGGGCCGCGAATGTGATCTTCCGCCGGGAGATCGCCGCGGCCGACGACCCGGACGCGGTACGGGCACAGAAGATCAAGGAGTATCAGTCCGAGCTGATGCACCCGTACTACGCGGCGGAGCGCGGCCTCGTGGACGACGTGATCGACCCGGCGGACACCCGATCTGCCCTCACCGGCGCACTCGAAATGCTCCGGTCGAAGTACGCGGAGATGCCGTCGCGCAAGCACGGCAATCCGCCGGCATGACGCGGGAGGCCGGACGGTGACCATCTGGCGTATCACCGGGGGCAGCCCCCGCGCCGAGGAGACTGCCGCCCTGACCGTGGTGCTGACGGCCCTCCTGGCCGGGCGAGCGGCTGCCGCGGAAGCGGCGGCCACCGAGGACGGCAACGCGCCCTCAGGCTGGCACCGCGCGCACACCAACCCGCACCGGGCCGCCGGCACGTGGCGCAGCAGGTGACTCCTGCTCCCCCGCCGCGTGCTGCAGAGCCGTTCGAGTTCGGCTCCAGCACGCGGTGACAGCGTATCGACGGCACACGACGCAACCCGAGACCCACGGCAGGAGCATCGACATGAACGACGCGAGGCTGGTCGGAACCTGGACCACGGAGCTTGACGACGACGGCAAGTCCGTGTTCGGACTGGCGTCCTTCACCGGTGACGGCGGCGTCACCTGCTACCAGGTCAACGCCAAGAACATCGGACTGGGCAACTGGGAGTCCACCGGGCCGGACTCGTTCCAGTACAACTTCCACATCCTCGCCGTCAGCCCCGAGGGCGAGCACGTCGGCGAGGCGCATGTGTTCGTGACCGGCGAATTCGTCTCCGACGACCGCTGGGAGGGCACCGGTGGTGCCAACTTCTACTCGCCCAGCGGCAAGTTGCTGCGCGGCCACGAGGGATCCAAGGTAGGCGCCCGCAAGTTCGGCATCGACAAGTAGACCGCACGGCGCACCCGCCTCGTATCCCGGACCGGGACGTTACGGAGGAAAGACCCATGCTGCGGGACCAACTCAAGGGTGAGCTCGTTCTCCCGTCCGATCCGGGCTACCAGCTCGCCAAGCAGTTGCAGAACACCGAGTACGACGCGATCTCCCCGAGCGGCATCGCCTACTGCCACTCCCCAAAGGACGTCGTCGCCTGTGTGCGCCACGCCCAGGAGGCAGGGGTCCCGGCGCATGTGCGCGGTGGCGGGCACAGCTACAACGGCTGGTCCACCGGCACGGGCCTGGTCATCGATGTCTCCCGGATGAACCACGCCGTCGCCGAGGGCCCCACGGTGCGCATCGGCGGCGGCGTCCAGTCCCTCGACGCGCTCGACGCCCTCGCGCCCCAGGGCCGTCAGATCATCAGCGGCACCTTTCCCACCGTGGGCCAGGGGGGCTTTCTTACCGGCGGCGGACTGGGCTGGCAGACCCGCAAGTTCGGCGTCGGCTGCGACCGGATCGTCTCCGCGCAGGTCGTCCTCGCCGACGGCCGGGTCGTCCGGGCATCCGCGGACGAGAACCCGGACCTGTACTGGGCGCTGAGGGGCGGGGGCGGCGGGAACTTCGGCGTCGTCACCGAGTTCGAGCTGCGCCCTGTCGACGCCCCGAGGCTGACCGGCTTCGAGACCCTGTGGTCGTACGACGACGCGGCGAACGTGCTGGTCGCCTGGCAGAACTGGGCCGTCGAGGGCTCCGAGGACCTCGGCACGTCCTTGGTGGTGCTGCCCGGCATGTTCGGGCCGGGTGGCCGGCCGGTCGTGAAGATCTGGGGCGTGCACCACGGCCTGCCCGAGGACCTGGAGCGTGCCCTCGACGAGCTCACCGAGCGTGCCTGTACCAAGCCGATGCACCGCGAGGTCGGCGCGCCGGGCCCGTACGCCGACGTGATGCACGAGGCGCTGTGCGGCTCCAAAACCGTCCAGCAGTGCCACCGCACCGGGACCCACCCCGACGCGGAGGGGCACCGTCACCCCTACACCCGTCAGGCCTACCGGCTCACCGGGAGGGCGGCGAACCTCGCCGAGGCCGATGCCCTGCTGCAGGCGTGGAATCCGGACCTGGACGGTGAGCGCTACCTTCTGTGCATGGCCCTGGGCGGCGCCGCCAACCGCGTGGACCGTGCCGAGACCGCTTATGTGCACCGTGACGCACAGTTCCTCACCGGTTTCCAAAGGGCTACCCGGGACGATGAGTTGGCCGCTCAGGCCCCGGCCGAGTACGACCGGTGGGCCGACAACTGCCGACAGGCCCTCGCTCCGCTGGCGGTCGGCTCGTACATCAACTTCCCGAACTCCCGGGTACCGGCCGAGTGGGAGAGCGAGTACCACGGGGAGAACGCGCCCCGCCTGGGTGAGATCAAGCGGGCCTACGACCCTGACGGGTTCTTCCGGCACGCGCAGAGCCTCGGCGAGGCGACGCCGGCCGGCTGAACACCGGACGGGGCCATCGGGTGCTCGGACCTGCCCACCCGGGCAGGCGTCCCCTCCCGGTGGCCGTGGTGGTTCGATCCCGGGGCGCTGTGCGGGCCCCGGGCTCGAGCACCGCTCCACGGCCGTACCACCGAGGCCGAGAACCATGAACGCATGGAAATCCGCAGCCTCGACGGCGACGATCCGACCACGATCACCCTTCTCCTCCCGGGCTTCCAGGAGACCATGAGCCTGGAACTGCCCGGCGACCCACCGGTTTCGGCGGCCCTGCTGGCCCGGCTCATGCAGCGGCGGCACGGCGCCGACCGGATACTCCTGGCCGCTTTCGACGGCGACCGGCCCGTCGGCTGCACCAAGCTCGGCCTCGACCTCGGCGATCCGACGGGGCCGGGGCACGGCTCGCTCTGGGTGTTCCCTTCCCACCGCCGCCGCGGCGCCGGCACCGCCCTGGTGGATGCCGCCCGCGCCGAACTGCGCGCCCGCGGCCGCAGCCACCTCGTCATCGACGCCCCCGAGACAACTGCCGCCACGGCCTTCGTCTCGGTCTGTGGCGCGGAACTCCGCGGCACCAACCTTCGCAACCGCCTCTTCCTGCGGGGGCCCGGGCGCGCCGGGCTCGACGGGCTCGCCGCCCAGGCGGTGACCGGTCACCACCTGGTGCAGTGGACCGACCGCTGCCCGGACGAGCTCGTCGACTCCTACGCCCGCGCCTGGGGCACGCTGGACGTACCCGTCAACGGACAGGCGCAGGTGCGGACGCCCACCGCGGAGGACGTCCGCGCGCGGGAGGCCGAAGGCCGGCGGGCCGGACACCGGCAGTATGTGTGCGCCGCAGTCGACACGGACACCGGCCGGGTCGCGGGGTACGCCACCCTCTTCGTCCGGGACAGCCCCATGGCCGACGCGGGCGAGACCCTCGTGCTCGGCGACCGGCGCCGCCGCGGCCTGGGCACCTGGCTCAAGGCGAACCTGCTGGTCAGGGCGGCTGGTGAGAACGAGAACCTGGCCCTGGTGCAGGCGTGGAACGACGTCCGCAATGACGCCGCCGTCGCCCTCAACCGCCGGCTCGGGTTCCGGGCGGACAGCGCCTGGTCGACGTTTTCCGTCAAGGTCTGACCATCCGAGCCGCGTTCGAGTTCAGGTCCACCGGCCGCTGCCACGCTCGGCGCAGACAGCTCAGCGCGAGAGGGGTTCTTTGTGAGCAACAGCGGCACACACGTACTGATCGCCGGTGGCAGCCTCGTCGGCCTGTCCACAGCGGTGTTCCTCGCCCATCACAATGTGCCCTGCACCGTGGTCGAGCGGCATCCGGGCACCTCGATCCATCCCCGTGCGGTCGGGTACTACCCGCGCACCGCCGAACTCCTGCGCACCGTCGGGGTGGAGGATGCCGCGAAGGACGCCGCTTCCGGGTTCGAGCAGCACAAGACCCGTGCCGGCGTGGTCTCGCTCGCCGGCGAGGTCCTCTTCAGCAAGGAGGAGCTGGCGGGGGGTGACGAGCTCGCGGACCTGACCCCGTCCAAGCTGCTCCTGCTGCCCCAGGACCGGCTGGAGCCCCTCCTGCGGGCCCGCGCCGAGAAGCTCGGTGCGGACCTGCGGTTCGGCACCGAGCTGGTCTCCTTCACCCAGGACGGCGACGGCGTCAGCGCGGTCGTCAAGGATGAGCACGGGGTCGAGAGCACCCTGCGTGCCGACTACCTGGTGGCCGCCGACGGGCCGCGCAGCACCGTACGGGAGGCTCTCGGCCTGCGGCGCGAGGGCCGGGGAGTGCTGTCGCGGCACGTCAGTATCGCGTTCGGCGCCGACTTCGGCGCGGTTCTGGGGGAGCGCCGCTACAGCGTCGTACATGTCAAGAACGACACGGTCATGGGCATCCTCGTGCACGACGACACCCTCACCGAGGGCACTCTGATCGTCGGCTACGACCCGGAGAAGGGCGAGAGTCTCGACGACTTCACCGATGCCCGCTGTGCCGAACTCGTCTCCGCCGCGATCGGCTCCGACACGGTCGAGGTCACCGTCCGCTCCCGCTTCCCCTGGGACATGGCCGAACTCGTCACCGAGAGGTTCGTCCAGGGCCGGGTGCTGATCGCGGGCGACGCCGCCCATCAGATCCCGCCCACCGGCGGGTACGGCGCCAACACCGGCATCGCCGACGCCTTCAACCTGAGCTGGAAGCTCGCCCTCGTCCTCAAGGGGGTCGCGGCCCCCTCCCTGCTCGACACCTACCACGAGGAGCGTTGGCCGGTCGGCACCTACACCGCCCGTCAGGGCTCTCTCCAACTCGCCGTGCGGTCGGGCACCGCGACCGAGGAGCAGCAGGCCGCGACCGATGACGCGATGACGGTGACGATGGGGCAGGCATACCCGTCGGGCGCCTTCGTCCACGAGGCCGGCGCGGAGCCGCTGCCGCTGACGTGTGACCCGCGGAGCCTGCGCGGTGAACCGGGCACCCGTGCCCCGTACGTGGTGCTGGAGCGGGACGGGGTCCCGGTGTCCACACTGGACCTGTTCGGCACGGGCTTCGTCCTGCTGGCCGGGCGGGACGGCGGTTCATGGGGAAGGGCCGCCGCGTCGGCCGGCCCCGCGCTCGGTGTGGACATCGCCTTCCATGGCATCGGTCCGACCGCCGAGGACACGCAGTTGGTCGACCGGCAGGGCCGCTGGAACGACGCCTACGGCGTGCGTGCCGGGGGCGCGGTCCTGGTACGCCCGGACGGCGTCGTCGCCTGGCGTGCACCTGCCTCCCTCCCCGCCGCCGAGCAAGGTGCGGCGCTGGAGGCGGCGCTGCGCCGGATTCTGGGGCGCTGAGCGCGAAGGACTTCTGCCCGTGGGCGGGAGTGGGCGAGTGCCGGCCCCCCGCTGTGGGGCACGGCGGGCCATGTCCTGAATCAGCCGGCAGAAGTCGGCCAACCATGGATAGTTCATGTCAATTACCCGATAACAAGCATGTTGTCGCATCGAGTTCTTCCGGAAGGACTGCAATGCCGGACACCCAGGACTTCGACTTCGATGTCCTTATCGTCGGCGGAGGCCCGGTGGGCATGCTGCTCGCCTCCGAACTCCGCCTCGCCCGGGTCAGGACGACCGTGCTGGAGCGCCTCTCCGAGCGCACACCCCACTCCAAGGCCTTCGGTCTGCACGCCCGCTCATTGGAGTCGCTGGACCGCCGCGGTCTCGTCGAGAGTTTCCGCGACGGTGCCCGCTCGTGGAACAACGGCCACTTCGCCGGACTCGATGTCTGGGTCGACTTCGCCCTGCTCGACAGCGCCCACAACTACGCGCTGCTGTCCGAGCAGACCCGCACCGAGCGCCTGCTGGAGGAGCGCGCCCTGGAGAGCGGCGCGGACATCCGCCGCGGGCACGAGGTGACCGCCGTCCGCCAGGACGAGAACGGCGCGGAGGCCGATGTCACCGGGCCCGACGGTGCGTACACCCTGCGCGCCCGGTACGTCGTCGGCACCGACGGCGGCCACAGCCTCGTCCGCAAGTCCGCGGGCATCGGATTTCCTGGCACCGGCGGCCGGGTCACCGCACGCCTCGCCGACGTCGTCCTCGCCGACCGCGAGAAGGCGCCGATGGGCATGGAGCGTACGGACCGGGGCCTGCTCTTCTGCGTTCCGCTGGACGACACCTACCACCGCGTCGCCACCTTCGACTTCGAGGAGGGCAAGGAGGCGGGCTCCGAGCTGACACTGGCGGAGTTCACCGCGAGTCTGCGCGAGATCTGGGGTGACGACCTCGGCGCGAGCGAGCCGCGGTGGCTGTCCTGGTTCACCGACTCCGCCCGGCAGGCCGAGCGCTACCGCGAAGGCCGCGTCTTCCTGGCCGGCGATGCCGCGCACACCCACTTCCCGGTGGGCGGGCAGGGCGTCAACCTCGGCCTGCAGGACGCCTTCAACCTCGGATGGAAGCTCGCCGCGGTGATCAACGGCTGGGCCGCCGAAGGTCTGCTCGACACGTACGACCGCGAGCGGCAGGAGCCGGCCCGCAACGTCATTTCCAACACCCGCGCCCAGATCGCGCTGATGAACCCCGACCCGTACGTCACCCAACTGCGCGAGCTGTTCCAGGATCTGATGACCAAGGACCAGGTGAACCGGCACGTCGCCGAGATGCTCAGCGGCGTCCGGGTCCGGTACGACCTGGAGGGCGCCGAGCACCGACTGCTCGGCGACTTCGCGCGTGACCTCACCCTGGAGACCGCGGAGGGCACCGAGACCCTTCCGGTGTTCCTGCGTGGCGGTGACTTCGTCCTGCTGGACCTCGCCGGCAACCCGGCGGTCTCCGAGGTCTTCGACAAGTGGGCCGCACAGCAGGAGGGCGACGTCGACCGGGTCAGGCGCGTCGTGGCCGCCTGCGAGGAGGAGCCGGAGCTGGCCGGTGTCCTCGTCCGCCCCGACGGCTACGTGGCCTGGGCGGCGGACAGGTCGGCGACCGCCGATGAGATCGCCGAGGGCCTGCACACGGCACTGAACGCCTGGGCCGGGACGGCTGAGACGACCGGGCGCGGCGGTCGGTAGCCGGCCGCCGGACCGAGGGGGCCGCGCCGGCCGCCCTCCACTCACGGTCGGCGCGGGCTCCACGCATGGCCGAAGGGCCGTCTCTCCCACCGCTCTGAACTGCGGTGGGAGAGGCGGCCCTTCGCCGTGTGCGGTACCCCGCTGCAGGCCGCTTCGAGTGGGACTCCACGCGCAGCGGCCATCGTCGAGGGAAGACCTGTGCGGTCCCCAAAGCTCGCTAGGAGGCTTGCGTGACAACGACCGATGTCCGTACGACGGCCGTGGCGGTTGATCCCGGTCCGCTGATCAAGCTGACCATCGCGGACTGTGCGGCCAAGGTGCTGCACAGCGCCGTGACACTCGGCGTCTTCGGCGCCCTGGCGAAGGCCCCGGCGGACGCGGACCAGGTTGCCGCCGCGACCGGCCTGCACCACCGCATGGCCGCCGACTTCCTGGACGCGCTGACCGGCCTCGGCCTGCTGGAGCGCGACGGGGACCGCTACAGCAACGCGCCGCTGGCCCAGGCGTATCTGGTGCCCGGCACGTCCACCTACCTCGGTGGCTTCGTCGAACTGACCAACGAGACCCTCTACAGCACCTGGGGGCGGCTCACCGAGGCGCTGACCACCGGCGCCCCGCAGCACCTTGACCCCGACAAGGGCGGCTTCGTCGGGGACAAGCACAAGGACCCGGAGAAGATGAAGCGCTTCTTCGCCGGTCTCGACGCCTACAGCGACCGGATGGGCATCGAGCTCGCCGGCCGGATCGACTGGAGCCGGCACACCTCCGTCCTCGACCTCGGCGGCGCGCGAGGCAACCTCGCCGCCGTCCTGGCCACCGAGCACCCGCACCTGGCGGCCGGTGTGTTCGACCTGGCGCGCACCCGCCCCCTGTTCACCGAGCACACCGCCCGGCTGGGCCTCGGCGACCGCATCGCGTTCACCGGCGGCGACTTCTTCACGGACGACATCCCGAAGGCCGACGTCATCGTGCTCGGGCACATCCTGCACGGCTTCGACACCGACCGGCGCCACGAACTGCTGCGCCGCGTCCACGCATCCGTCAACCCCGGCGGCCAGGTCCTGGTCTACGACCGGATGATCGATGACGAGCGCCGAGACCCCGAGCGCCTGCTGTCCAGCCTCCACATGCGTCTGGTCAGCCCGGACGGTTCGGAGTACCGCGTCGAGGACCTCCGTACCTGGCTGCGCGAGGCCGGATTCACCGACAGCACCGCCGCGCCGCTGCTGGGCACCCACACGCTGGTGACCGCGGTCCGATGACCGCCAGGACCTGAGCCGCCCGCCCCGATCACCTAAGGAATCACCATGAGCCAGGAGAAGGTGCCCGTACTCATCGTCGGCGGCGGCCTCGCGGGCCTGTCCGCCGCCGTGTTCCTCGCCCACCACGGGGTGAAGGCGACACTGGTGGAGCGCCACCCCGGCACCTCCACCCATCCCAAGGCCCGCGCCATCAACCCGCGCACGATGGAGCTCTACCGTGCCGTCGGCATGGAAGAGCGGGTCAAGGCCGGACGTTCGCCGATCTCCGGCAACACCGACCTGGTGCACGTCGAGACGCTCGCCGGCAACGAGCGGGTCCGGATGCCCAACGCCTCGATCGAGGACATCAGCCGGATCAGCCCCGCCCAGTGGACCCTGATCGACCAGAACCAGCTCGAACCCATCCTGCGCAAACGGGCCGAGGAGGTCGGCGTCGACCTGCGCTTCCACACCCGGCTCGACGCGGCCACCGAGGACGCGGAAGGAATCACCGCCACCCTCACCGACACCGCCACCGGCACGAGCTCGACGCTGCGTGCCGCGTACGTGGTCGCCGCGGACGGCAGCCGCAGCCCGGTCCGCGAGCTGCTGGGCATCGGCGCCCACGGCCGCGGCACCCTCACCAACCTGGTGAGCTTCTTCTTCGACGCCGACCTGAAGGAGGCGCTGCGCGGTCGCAAGATCATCGCCGCGTACGTCAACAACCCCGACGTACGCGGCACGATCATCCCGCTCGACAACGACCGCAAGTGGGTCATCAACGTCTCCTTCTTCCCCGACAAGGGGCAGAGCGCCGACGACTTCACCCCGCAGCGCTGCGTCGAACTGGTCCGGGCGGCGGTCGGCGTCCCCGACCTGCCGCTGACGATCGAGTCGGTCGACATGCCCGCCTGGGACATCTCGGCACGCGTCGCCGACAGCTTCACCGCGAGCCGCTTCCTCATCGCAGGTGACGCCGCGCACGTCATGCCGCCCACCGGTGCCTTCGGCGCCAGCACCGGCATCCAGGACGCCTACAACCTGGCCTGGAAGCTGGGCCTGGTGCTCGGCGGCAAGGCCGGGCCCGCGCTGCTCGACACCTACGACGCCGAGCGTCGCCCGGTCGCCGAGGAGACGGTCCGGCAGGCGATGCTGCGCTTCGCCGTCCGCGAGGGCAAGCAGCTGAAGGACGTGGCGAAGGACCTGGTCGACGAGACCACGATGACGTTCGGATACGCCTATCCGGCAGGCGCGTTCGCCGGCGAGGCCCCGGAACTGTGGACCGTCACCGAGGACCCGGACAAGCCCAGTGGCCGTCCCGGCACCCGGGCCCCGCACGTCGTCGTCGAGGGGGCACACGGCCCGTTCTCCACCGTCGACCTCTTCCCCGTCGGCTTCACCCTGCTGACCGCCGGCCCCGCCGACCCGTGGGGAGCCGCAGCCGGCGCCGCTCGCGATCTCGGCCTGATGCTGAGGGTCCACGGCATCGGCGAAGGCGGCGACTACACCGACGCCGAGGGCACCTTCCCTCAGAAGTACGGCATCTCCGACGGCGGCGCGGTCCTGGTCCGCCCCGACGGATTCGTGGCCTGGCGGTCGCGGAGCGGCCCCGAAGGGGACGTCGGGCAGACCGTGACCGGCCTGCTGCGTCAGATCCTCGCCCTGGACTGACCCGGTAGCGCCGCCCTGCGGAAACGACGTGGCGCGCCTCCCGATGAGGGGAGGCGCGCCACGTCGTTGCACTCGCAGCCCGCCCGAGCGACCCGCTCCGGGGCTTTCAGGCCGTACGTGCCAGCAGCCGGTGGACGACCGCCGACAGCTCGACCGCCGGGTCCGCGGGCCGCTCCGGGCAGCGCCAGGCCAGGAAGCCGTCCGGGCGGACCAGCGCGGCGCCGGACGCGGTGATCGCGTACTTCTTCAGGAAGTCCTCGACCACGTCGGCCGGCTCCAGGCGGCCCACCTCGTGGAACGCGATGTCGATGCCGGTGAGCCGGGAGACGTCGCCGGCCGCCCGCTCCCACAGGCCGCTCTCGGGCCCGGCCAGCAGCCACCAGCCGCCCGTCAGCAGATCGTGCAGGGGGGTGTCCGCACCGTCGATGCGCACATCGATGTGCGGGGCCCGGGTGCCCGGACGCCCGGACGGCTGGGTGGGGTCCTCCACAGGGGCGCCGTCGTTGGTGTCCGGCTCGGACAGCACCGCGCCCGAGCGGTAGACATGGCCGAAGAGCACGGTGGTCTCGGGACGGTGCCGGGCCGCGACCTCCTCGTCCAGCCCGCTGCGCTGCAGATACCGGATCACGCCCTGCTCGACGGTGAACTCGGCAATCGGGGCCCGCTCCTCCTCGTACGTGTCCAGCAGCTCGGGACCGGCAAGACCCCGCAGCACCAGCGCCAGCTTCCACGCCAGGTTGTGCGCGTCCTGCACGCCCATGTTGCCGCCGAAACCGCCGGTCGGCGGCATGACATGGGCCGAGTCCCCGGCCAGCAGCACCCGGCCGGAGCGGAACCGGTCGGCGATCCGCGCGGCGATCTCCCAGCTGGTGCTCGTCTCCACCGCCACGTCCAGATCAGGGACGCCCACCGCGGCCCGCACCATCTCGACGCAGTCCTCCTCGGAGTACTCGGCGTGGGTCTCCTGCGGCGGCAGGCTCGGGGCCAGCACCCAGCGGTCGGCGTTGTCGAGCCGGCCGAGCACGCCCTTGACCTTGTCGTTGTTGACGAAGCACAGGAAGAACTCGCGGCCGTCGACGTACTCGTCCAGCGCCGCGTGGAAGATGACGTTCATCTGGCGGCCGAAGGCCCCCTGGCCGTGCGTGCCGATCCCCAGCCCTTCGCGGACCGGGCTGCGGAAGCCGTCCGCCGCGATCAGGTACCGGGCACGCACGGTGGTCTCGGTGTCGTGCCGGACATCCCGCAGGACGGCGCTGATGCCGTCGGCGTCCTCCTCGTAGCCGACCAGCTCGGTGCCGAAACGGATGTCCGCCCCCAGCTCCACGGCCTTCGCGCGCAGCACCGGCTCGAAGCGGTCCTGGCCGATCAGGGTCCAGCCGGTGGTGCTGACATCGTTCGGATCATGGCGGAACGGGCCGTCGAACCGGCCGAGTTCGGCCCCCGTCAGCGACTCCACCTGCAGGATGTCGCCGTACTGCGCATGCGGGTTCTCCTGCGCGCGCACCGCCCGCTCCAGCCCCAGCGCACGCATCAGCTCCATCGTGCGGGGGCTGGCCGCCTGTGCCCGCGGATGCGCGGAGATGTGCGGGTGCCGTTCGACGAGCACCGGCCGGATGCCCTGCTGGGCGAGGAACAGCGCCTGGGCCAGGCCCACCATGCTGCCGCCCACGATCAACACGTCGGTTCGTTCCGCCACCGGATGTGCTCCCTTGTCTCGATGCCGTTCTCGTCGCGATACGGCTTTGGACACTCCCGGCCAGCCAACACCGACCGCCTAGAGGGCCACTCGGGCTCCGAACGGGCCGCGTTTGCATCGGAGTTGGGTCGCCCGGCCTGTCCAGACCGCTTCGAGCGGCACGCGAGGGGCGGCTGGAATCTTCGAAGCGCTGATGACGATCCGTGCTGGACGGGAGGCCCCGGGCCGTGGTGGAAACCCTGAGTGTGCTGGTGCTATTGGGCACCGGGCTGGTGGCGGGCGTGCTGTTCGCCGTGGCGATCAGCGTGATGCCCGCCCTGATCGCGATGACGCCCGACCGCTATGTCGACACGCACAAGCTGCTCGGCAGGCGCTACGACCGGATCATGCCGTTCATCGTGAGCGGCTCCGTCGTCGTCGACGCCGCCTTCGCCGTACGCGCCGACCAGACCGGCCCGAGAGCGCTGTTCATCGCCGCGGCGCTGGCCATGACCGGTGTCGCGGTGGTCTCGCAGACCCGCAACGTGCCCATCAACAACCGGGTCAAGAAAACCCTGCCGGAGGACATCGGCCCCGGGTGGGACGACCCACGGACCCAGTGGCGCGACTGGCACCTGCTGCGTACCTGCTTCGCCGTCGCGGGCTGCGCCCTCACCGCCGCCGCGGTGGTCCTGTCATGAGCGCCGCGAACGAGCGGACCACTCCGGCCCGTCCCCGCATCGCACGGGCCCTGCCCGGCGAGGAGGACCGGTCCGCCGCCAACGACCGCATGATCGCGATGCTCAACCGGCCCGACCCCGGCCCGGTCGCCGCACACCTCGCCCTGCTGCACTTCACCGGACGGCGCAGCGGTCGCGGCTACACCGTGCCCGCGGGGGTCCATCGCCTCGACGGCGCCCTCTGCATAGCCACCGGCAGTCCCTGGCGCCACAACTTCGCCGCAGGCGCCGACGGAGAGCTCACCTGGAGCGGCAGGCGCACGGGAGCCCGCTTCGACCTGGTCACCGACCCCGAGCGGACCGCCCGCGGATACCTGGAGCTGTACGAGCGCTACGGCGCCGAGGCCGCCCCGCGCCGCCTCGGCATCACCGTCGACGACGGGCCCATGCCCACCCTCGACGACTTCCGTGCCGCCGTCACCGGCATTCCGCTCGCCCTCGTCACCGTCACGCTCCGCACCGGCGACACCCACGCACTCGCCATGAATGAGAGGACCGCCCGATGAGCGCAATCGCCGGCTGGGTCGACTTCGAGCGGGACCTGTCCCCGCAGACCGACATCGTCGAGGCCATGGCCGCCACACTCGCCCACCGCGGCCCCGACGGCCAAGGCACCTGGCTCGAAGGCCACGCCGCGCTCGCCCACCGGCGCCTGGCCCTCCTCGACGTGACGGACACCGGCAAGCAGCCCGTCGCGTACACCACCGAAGGGGGCACCACCGTCGCGGTCCTCACCCTCGACGGAGCCGTCACCAACCACACCGAGCTGCGGAGCGAACTGGCGTCCAAGGGACACCGGTTCACCGGCGGAGGCGACGCCGAGACCGCCCTGCACGCCTATCTGGAGTGGGGCACCGACTTCCTCTCCCGCCTGGAGGGACTCTTCGCCATCGCCCTGTGGGACGTCCGCAGCCAGGAGCTGCTGCTCGCCCGCGACCGCCTCGGCGTCAAACCGCTCAGCTACCACCCGACCCCCACCGGAGTGATCTTCGGCTCGGAGCCCAAGGCGATCCTCGCCCACCCCGACGTGCAGCCGGTCGTGGACGCCGACGGCCTGCGCGAGCTGTTCGCGCACAGCCGCAAGCCCGGCACGGCCGTCTACCGCGGTATGCGCGAGGTCATCCCCGGCCATGTCCTGGTCGTACGCCGCCCGGGAAGCCAGGACAGGCGCTACTGGTCGCTGCCCGCACGGGCGCACACCGACAGCCTCGACGACACCGTCGCCACCGTCCGCCGCCTGCTCGGCGACGCCGTCGTCTCCCACCTGCGCGCCGACGTCCCCGTGGGCGCCATGCTCTCCGGGGGCATCGACTCCAGCGCCCTGACGGCACTCGCCTCCCGGACGGCGAACGCCGGCGGCGCCGGACCGCTGCGCAGCTTCTCGGTGAACTTCACCGGCTACACGGAGAACTTCGAGCCGCATCCCACCATGCGGGCCACTCCCGACGCGCCGTTCGCCGCGCTCGCCGCGGAGCACATCGGCTCACGGCACACCGAGATCCTCCTGGACATGGCCGCCCTCACCGACCCCGAGGTGCACGCCACCTCGCTGCGCGTCCAGGACGCTCCCTCCCCGCTCGGCGACATGGACGTCTCCCTCATCCAGTTCTTCGCCCGGCTGCGCGAGGCGGGCTTCGCCGCCGTGCTCTCCGGTGAGACCGCGGACGAGGTGTTCAACGGCTACTTCTGGGCGTACGACGCCAAGCACAGCAACTCGCAGACATTCCCGTGGGTCTCCTTCGAGCGCGGCCACGACGCCGCCGCCGGCGGCCTGGGCACCTCCATGGTCGACCGGCAGCTGCGCAAGGAACTCGACTTCATCGGCTACGCCGACCAGCACTACCGCGACGCCCTCGCCGAGGTGCCGCACGTCGACGGTGACTCCCCCGAGGAGCGCCGGGCCCGGGAGGTCACCTACCTCGCCCTCACCCGCTGGGCGCCCACCCACCTCGACCGCGCCGACCGCATGAGCATGGCCCACGGCGTGCAGCTGCGGCCGCCGTTCTGCGACCGCGCGCTCGTCGAGTACGTCTACAACGTGCCGGCCGCCATGAAGCGGGTGGACGGCGTCGAGAAGAGCCTGCTGCGCTCCGCCGTCGCCGACCTGCTGCCCGAGGCCGTACTGCGCCGCAAGAAGAGCGCGTACCCGGCCACGCAGGAGGCGGCCTACGGCGACTTCGTGCGCCGGCGGTTCACCGAGCTGGCCACCGACCCGAACGCGGCCGTGGCCGGTCTCCTCGACGCCTCGGCCACCGGCACGGCACTGACCTCGGACAACTCCCCACAGGGCGCCTTCGCCTGGGTCGAGCGGGCCAGCATGGAAATGGTGCTGCAGCTAGAGACCTGGATGACCGAGTACCGGATCGACCTCCGCCTGTGACCTCACAGGAGGACGGTCCAGACCTCTTCAAGACAGCTTCGAGAGCCCTCCACGAGGGTGGGACGAAGACCGAAGAAGCCAGGAGGGCAACGTGCACCGCACACTGATCGTGGCGCGTATGGACCTCGACGACGCCGCAGGCGTCGCCAAGGTCTTCGCGGATTCGGACAGCACCGACCTGCCGCACATGGTGGGCGTCTCCAGGCGAACCCTGTTCGCCTTCCACAACCTGTACTTCCACCTCGTCGAGGCGGAGCAGGACATCGGCCCGAACCTCTACAAGGCGCGCAGCCACCCGCTGTACAACGACGTCAACACCCGCCTGCAGGAGTTCATCTCACCGTACGACCCGAACTGGCGCGAGCCGCGCGACGCGATGGCCGTCCCGTTCTACTCCTGGACCCCCCAGGACGGTCCGGTCAGCACCCCGCCGTCCGCGCCGAACCTGGGCGGTGCCCGGTGACCACCGCAGCGAACCCCACCAAGATCAACCTGGACGAGGTCGCCGCCAACCGCAAGCGCGGCGGCGACATCCGGATCACCCTCAGCCCGCGCACCGTCGGCTGCACCTCGGGATTCGGGGGGACCCTGCGGCTGGCTCCGGGCGAGTACGTCACCGAGCATCTGCACCCCTATTCCGAGGAGTTCCTGCACGTCGTCTCCGGCGATCTGGAGATCACCCTGGACGACGACCCGGTGCGCATCGGCCCCGGTGACTCCCTGCTCGTCCCGATCGGTGTCCGCCACCGCCTGGTCAACGCGGGACAGGAGCCGGCGCAGGTGGTCTTCCACCTCTCACCGCTGGCACCCCGTCCGGAGCTGGGCCACGTCGACACAGAGGCCCCGCTGGACCGGTCCGGCGCCAACCCGGACGTCGGAGGGGCCCGATGAGCCGTCGCGCCGTCATCACCGGGGTCGGCGCCGTCGCCCCCGGAGGCATCGGCCGCGACGCCTACTGGGACCTGCTCTCGGCCGGCCGCACGGCCACCCGGGAGATCAGCCTGTTCGACGCCTCGGACTTCCGCTCGCGGGTCGCCGCCGAGTGCGACTTCGACCCCGTGGCCGCGGGGCTCAGCCCCAAGGAAGTCCGCCGGATGGACCGGGCCGCCCAGTTCGCGGTCGTCGCCGCACGGGAAGCCGTCGAGGACAGCGGCATCGACCTGGCGGCCGGCGACCCGGGCCGTATCGGTGTCAGCATCGGCAGCGCCGTCGGCTGCACCACCGGCCTGGAGGACGAGTACAAGGTGCTGTCGGAGGGCGGCAAGGACTGGCTCGTCGACCACACCTACGGTGTCCCGCACCTGTACGGCTACATGGTCCCCAGCACGCTGGCGGCCGAAGTCGCCTGGCAGGCAGGGGCGGAAGGCCCGGTCGCGCTGATCTCGACCGGCTGCACCTCCGGTCTCGACGCGGTCGCCCACGGCGTCCAGCTCATCGAGGAGGGCACCGCCGACATCGTCATCGCGGGCGCGACCGACGCCCCGCTGTCGCCCATCACCTCCGCCTGCTTCGACGCCATCAAGGCCACCACGCCCAACACCGACGGCGAACCGGCCGCCGCCTCCCGGCCCTTCGACGGCAGGCGCGACGGCTTCGTGCTCGGCGAGGGCTCCGCCGTCATGGTGATCGAGTCCGCCGAATCGGCCCGCCGCCGTGGCGCCACCGCCTACGCCGAGGTGCTCGGCTTCGCCAACCGCTCCAACGCCTTCCACATGACCGGGCTCAAGCCCGACGGCCGTGAGATGGCCGAGGCCATCGGCGTCGCCCTGGACCGCGCCCGGCTCGACCCGCAGGACATCGACTACATCAACGCGCACGGCTCGGGCACCAAGCAGAACGACCGCCATGAGACCGCCGCGTTCAAGCGGAGCCTGGGGCAGCGCGCCTACGACGTGCCGGTCAGCTCCCTCAAGTCGATGATCGGCCACTCCCTGGGAGCGATCGGCTCGCTGGAGGTGGCGGCCTGCGCTCTGGCCCTGCGCCATCAGGTGGTGCCGCCGACGGCCAACCTGTCGGTGCCCGACCCGCAGTGCGACCTCGACTACGTGCCGGTCACCGCTCGTGAGCACCGCATGGACCACGTCCTCAGCGTCGGCAGCGGATTCGGCGGATTCCAGAGCGCCATGATTCTCGGCCGCCCCGGCGCCGGGAGCGGAAGGGAGGCAGCATGAGTGCGCTCGGCACACCCGAAGGGCCACGGCGTCCCGCGGTCGTCACCGGCCTCGGAGTCATCGCTCCCACCGGCATCGGAGTCCGCGACCACTGGGAGTCCGTACTGGCCGGCAAGAGCGCGCTGGGCCGCATCACACGCTTCGACCCGACCACGTACCCGGTGAAGGTGGCCGGGGAGGTGCCCGGTTTCGAGGCGCGTGAGCACGTCCCCAAGACCCTCATCGCCCGCACCGACCGGTACACCCACTTCGCCCTGGCCGCCGCCGAGGCGGCGCTCGCCGACGCGCGCGCCGATCCGGCGCGACTGCCCGAATACGAGATGGCCGTGGTCACCGCGAGCTCCTCCGGCGGTACCGAATTCGGCCAGCACGAGATGGAGCAGCTCTACCAGCAGGGCCCGGCGTGGGTGGGCGCCTACCAGTCGATCGCCTGGTTCTACGCCGCGACCACGGGCCAGGTCTCCATCCGCCACGGGATGCGCGGCCCCTGCGGGGTCATCTGCGCCGAGCAGGCCGGGGGCCTCGACGCGCTGGGCCAGGCCCGGCGGCTGCTGGACAGCGGCTCCCAACTGGTCCTGACCGGCGGTACGGACGCCTCGCTCTGCCCGTACGGCCTGACCGCCCAGCTGTCCACCGGGTCGCTGTCCACCGAGGACGACCCGACCCGCGCCTACCTGCCCTTCGACGAGGCGGCCGGTGGCTACGTGCCGGGCGAAGGGGGCGCCATGCTCGTCGTCGAGACGGAGGCGGCCGCCCGCGAGCGAGGCGCCCGGCACTACGGCCGCATCCTCGGCTACGCGGCCGGGTTCGACCCGCCGGCCGGCTCCGAGCGGCCGCCCGTGCTCGCCTCGGTGATCCGCCGGGCACTCGCCGACGCCGGGCTCGCCGCGGACGCCGTGGACGTCGTCTTCGCGGACGCCGCCGGCGTGCCGCACCTCGACGCCGCCGAAGCCGCCGCGATCAACGAGGTGTTCGGTGCCGGCCGCGTGCCCGTGACGGCGCCCAAGACCCTCACCGGCCGGCTCTACGCGGGCGGCGCGGCCCTGGATGTGGCGACCGCCCTGCTCAGCCTGAGCTCCGGCCTGATCCCGCACACCCCGGGCACCGGCTGCCCCGCCCCGTCCCTGGGCATCGACCTGGTCGTCGACCGCCCGCGCCACACCGCGCCCCGGACGGCCGTGGTCCTGGCCCGCGGCCACGGCGGATACGCGTCCGCGCTGGTCGTGGACGCCGGGGACCGCACCGACCACATCAAGTGACCCCGCTGAGCGAAAGGCAGGAAGTCATGAGCGTACGCACCGCCGCACGGATCGCGGAGGACGGAGTCTGATGGCAGGCCACACCTCCAACTCCATCGTCATCGACGCCCCGATGGACCTCGTCTGGCAACGCACGAACGATGTGGCGTCCTGGACCGAGCTGTTCAGCGAGTACTCCCTCGCCGAGATCCTGGAGCAGGACGGCCCGACCGTCACCTTCCGCCTCGCCCTGCACCCGGACGAGAACGGCAAGGTGTGGAGCTGGGTCTCGCAGCGCACCCCCGACGTGGCGACCCGAACCGTCCGCGCCCACCGTGTGGAGACCGGACCGTTCGAGTACATGAACATCCGCTGGGCCTACACCCAGGAGGACGACGGCGTCCGGATGCAGTGGACCCAGGACTTCCACATGAAGGACGGGGCGCCGCTCGACGACGCGGGCATGACCGACCGCCTCAACCGCAACACGGCGGTCCAGATGAACCTGATCAAGGAAAAGCTCGAGGCCGCCGCACGCGCCGCCCTCGCCGGCTGAATCCGCAGACGCACCCCAGGAGGGAAATACCGTGGAATTCGCACTGCGTGGCAAGAAGTTGCTCGTCACCGGAGGCACCCGGGGCATCGGCCGGGGCATCGTGCTGGCCGCAGCCCGCGCGGGCGCCGATGTGCTCACCTGCTACCGCCAGGAGAGCGAATACGTCGAGAGCCTGCGCCGTGAACTGAAGGAGACCGGCGGGGACCACCACATCGTCCGCGCCGACGTCGGCGAGATCGCCGAGGTCGACGGCCTCGTCCAGGAGGCAGGGAACCGCTACGGGCGGCTCGACGGCGTCGTCAACAACGCCGGAACGATTACCCACATACCCTTCGGCGAGCTGCCGGTCGAGGAGTGGTCGCGGGTCATCGACACCAACCTCACCGCCTCGTACCGGGTCATCCAGCAGGCCCTGCCCCTGCTCGGCCCCGGTAGCTCGATCGTCAACATCGGCTCGCGCGGGGCCGCGGCAGGCATCCCGCTGCGCGCCCACTACACCGCCGCGAAGTCCGCGATGATCGGCCTGACCCGCTCGCTGTCCAAGGAGCTCGGCGGCAAGGGCGTCCGCGTCAACGTCGTCGCGCCCGGTGTCATCGAAACGGAGGCGTTCGCCGCCATGCCGGCCGAGCGCGCCGAGGGGCTGCGTGCCACCTACGCCCAGAAGACGGCGCTCGCCCGCCTCGGCACCGTCCAGGAACTGGCCGCGCCGGTGCTCTTCCTGCTCAGCGACCTCTCCGCGTATGTCACCGGCGAGACGATCAACGTCGACGGGGGAATCTGAGGTGGACCGGCCCATATTCAGAGTCATGCTGCGTATGCAGATCAAGCCCGGTATGGGCGACGAATTCGAGCGGGTGTGGAAGGAAGTCGGTGAATCCGTCACCAGCCACCCGGCCAACCTCGGTCAGTGGCTCTCCCGCGGTGCGGAACAGGGCGAGGACGACGTCTACTACATCGTGAGCGACTGGCTCGACGAGGGACAGTTCCGCGCGTTCGAGAACAGCGCACGCCACCTTCAGCACCGCACCAAGCTCCACCCGTACCGCAGCGGCGGATCCATGACGACCATGCACGTCGTCGCGAGCCTGGCCGGCGCGGCGGCGTGAGCGCCGCCACCACCCCGGCGGTGGAGGTGGTGCTCTACCACCTCACCGACCGGGGGCCGGACATCCTGGCCGCGTACCACGAGGCCAGCAGCCGTATGGCCGGGACCCCGGGCCTCCTCGGCAACCAGCTGATGCACCAGGTGGGCAGGCCCGACAGCTACGTCGTGGTCAGCCGCTGGGAGAGCTGGGAGTCCTTCGAGTCGTGGGAGTCCGGCGCGGACCACAAGGACCAGACGGCCCCGCTGCGCGAGTTCCGCGACACCGAACGCGAGCGGCCCTTCGAGATCTACCAGGTGCTCGCGCGCTACTGAGCGCCCTCACACGGCGCCCCTGCCGGGCCGGCCGCCGCCGGCCCGGCAGGAACCCGACCATTCCTGTGCGGAAGCGCAATTCCCGAACGCGGTTTCCCAGGTGATGAAGCCGGTGTTGGAATTCCGCTTGAAGCCGGGTCGAAGCCGCCTGGACCGGGGTGGGAACTCCCGAATTCCTGTGGCTGAATGAGTCCCGAGAAAAGCTTCAGTGCGCGAACCGAACCCAAAAGTCCGCCGCAATTCCGAGGAGCCCACGTGGCCAGTGCCGCGACGAAGAGTGAAGTGCTCGAGCTGTTCGACTCCGATTTCATACGCAACCCCCACCCCACTCTCGCGTCACTGCGCGAGGAGTCGCCCGCGCACCTCGTGGCCACGCCCAACGGTCTCAAGACATGGCTGGTCACCCGTTACGAGGACGCCAAGGCGCTGTTGACCGACTCGCGGGTGAGCAAGGACATGCGCGTCGGCTACGGCCTGGTCCCGCAGAACTTCGTGGACCCCGAGAAGCAGGCGCACTTCCAGGCGCAGCGGGGAACCCGCAAGCAGTTCGCGACCGAACTGAGCACCACCATGCTGGACAGCGACCCGCCGGACCACACGCGCCTGCGCAAGCTCGTCGCCAAGGCGTTCACCATGCGCCAGGTGGAGGCGCTGCGCCCGCGGATCACCGAGCTGGTCACCGAGCTGCTGGACGCCCTGGACTGCCAGGACGAGGCGGACCTCATGGAAGCACTCAGCTTCCCGGTTCCCTTCACCGTGATCTGCTGGCTGCTCGGCGTGCCCCCGGAGGACCGCGACCGGTTCCGCCGCTGGTCCAACCTGCTCACCTCGGGCCAGGGCACCGAGGAGGCTCTCGACGCCAGCCAGGACATGGTCGCCTACCTGCGCGGCCTCATCGCCGCCAAGCGCGCGCAGCCGTCCGACGACATGCTGAGCGCCCTCATCGAGGCGACCGACGAAGGCGAGAAGCTCGACGAGGTCGAACTGATCTCGATGGCCTTCCTCCTGCTCGTCGCCGGCCACGAGACCACGGTCAACCTGCTCAACACAGGCGCCCTGGCGCTGCTGACCAATCCCGACCAGCGTGCGCTGCTGGAGGCCGACCCGAGCCTGTGGGACGGCGCGATCGACGAGTTCCTGCGCATCGACGCGCCGCTGGCCAACGCTACCTGGCGGTTCACCCTGGAACCGATCCGGCTGGGCGATGTCACCATCCCCAAGGGCGAGTTCATCACGATCTCGCTGAGCGCCGCGGGCCGCGATCCGAAGCGCTACGACGATCCCGACCGCGTCGACATCACCCGCAAGGCTTCCGGGCACCTGGCGTTCGGCCACGGCATCCATCACTGCATCGGCGCGCCCCTGGCCCGGCTCGAAGGCCGCATCGTCCTCGGCGAGCTGTTCCGCCGCTTCCCGGGGCTGAGCCTCGCGACGCCCGCGGACGAGCTGCCCTGGCGGCCCAGCTTCAACCTGCGCGGACTGGCCTCCCTGCCGGTCCGTCTGCGCTGACCCGCGCGGTCCGTGCCCGCGACGTCCCGTCACGCCGGCCGAATTCCGTCCTTACCGAGGAGATTTCCGTGAACCGTCCGTCCTGGGCACCGCCCGAGGTCGACATCGAGAAGCCGAGCATCGCCCGCGTCTACGACTACTGGGTCGGCGGCACCCACAACTTCCCGGCCGATGTCGCCGTCGCCAAGTCCATCGCCGACAAGAACCCCCTCCTGCCGCGCACCCTGCGCTCCAACCGCGCCTTTCTGCGCCGTGCCGTCGACGAGCTGACCAAGCTCGGCATCGGCCAGTTCCTCGATGTCGGATCAGGCATTCCGACCGAGGGCAACGTGCACGAGGTGGCCTTGGAGAACAACCCCGACAGCCGCGTGCTGTACGTGGACATCGACCCGGTCGCCGTGGCCCACGGCAAGGCCATCCTGGCGGGCAACCCGCAGGCCGCGTCCCTGCTGGGCGACCTGCGCAAGCCCGGCGACATCTTTGCCGCGCAGGAGACCAAGGACCTGATCGACTTCTCACGC
Organism: Streptomyces sp. Pv4-95; assembly: GCF_045782725.1. NCBI lineage: Bacteria > Bacillati > Actinomycetota > Actinomycetes > Kitasatosporales > Streptomycetaceae > Streptomyces > Streptomyces sp. Pv4-95. The sequence continues at coordinate 3,770,340 of NZ_CP127172.1, read as the reverse complement.
CCCGTCGGGCTGATACTCGCCGCGGTCCTGCACTTCATCAGCGACGCGGACGACCCGAAGGCCATGCTGCGCCAGTTCACCGACAAGCTCGCCCCGGGCAGCTACGTCGTCATCTCGCACGCCGGAATGGAGAAGAAGCCGGCTCCCGAGGACGTTCCCGCCTCCGCCTCGCAGACCTACCAGGAGAACGTCAGCGAGGTCTACTGGCGCGACATCGAAGAGGTCAACGCGCTGTTCGAGGGCCTCGAACTCATCGACCCCGGAGTGGTGCCGGTCCCGCTGTGGCGCATCGGCCCGGAGGGCGACCCCGAGGGCTTCGGCGCGGAGGCCCACGCGCTGGCCGGTGTGGCGAAGAAGGTCTGAGCCGCCGGACGTCCGCAGGCGATCGAACCGACAATCTCGCGGGAATGGAGTGACTGATGGAGACCGATCTCCGTAACAAGGCAGTGCTGGTGACGGGGGGTTCCTCGGGCATCGGACGGGCGACGGCCGTCGCCTACGGCGCGGACGGCGCCCGGGTGGCGATCACCTATCACAGCAACAAGGAGGGCGCGGAGGAGACGGCCCGGCTCGCCCGCGAGGCCGGCGCCTCCGACACCCTGACGGTCCGCTACGACCTGGCGGACACCTCCGTCATCCGGGACGCGGTCAAGACCGTCGCCGACACCTGGGGCGGGATCGACGTCCTGGTCAGCAATGCCGTGGTGTGGTCCGAGGGCATCCCGCGGCCGGGCCGGGTGATGCCGGACTTCGAGAACGCCGACCCGAAGCTGTGGCAGGAGGTGCTGCGCACCACCGTCGACGCGACCTTCCACACCATCGCCGCCGCGCTGCCGGCCATGCGCGGCCGTGAGTGGGGCCGCATCGTCATGGTCTCCTCGGGCCTCGCCGACTACGGCATGGTCGGAGGCGCGGCCTACGGCGCTGCCAAGGCCGGTCTGCTGGGCATCGCGCGGAGCCTGACCTGGGAGCTCGCCCCGGAGAACATCCTGGTCAACGTGGTCGCCCCCGGCCAGACCATGACCGAGAACGTGCGCCGGATCGCCCCGGCCGCCGCGCTGGAGGCCAAGGCGAAGACCCTGCCGTCCGGTCACCTCTCGGTTCCCCAGGACGTGGCCAACACGATCGTGTTCCTGGGCTCCCGCGCCAACGGCAACATCAACGGCCAGACCATCCGGGTCACCGGCGGAGCGTGACGCCCGCCGGCCGGCCCGCCGCCGCCGCGACCGCTCCGTGGGCGCGGCGGCCCGGCTGTGCCCCCGGTAGCCGGGCCGGTGAACCTCGACCATCAGAAACGAAGAGGCTCCGATGACCGAAGAAGCACCGAAGTTCACCTTTCCCTTCCACCGGGACCACCCGACCCGCTGCCCGGTCGACTTCGCCGCGCTGCGCGAGGAGCGCGTGGCGCAGCTGACGATGCCCAGCGGCTCGCCCGGCTACATGGTCGGCCGGTACGAGGATGTCCGCAGGGTCCTGCTCGACCCCCGCTGCAGCGCGGATCTGCACCGCCCCGGTGTGCCGCTGATGACCAACTGGCCGCCCCTGGAGAGCCTCAACTTCACCGATCCGCCGCAGCACACCCGGCTGCGCCGGCTCGTCGCCAAGGCGTTCACGCCCGAACTGGTGGAGAGCTTCCGTCCGCGTATCCACCAGCTCACGAACGAACTGCTCGACGAGATGGAGCAGGGCGGCAACGCGGCCGACATCGTCGAGGCGTACGCGCATCCGCTGCCGATCAACATGATCTGCGACCTGCTGGGAGTCCCGCGGGGCGACCGGTCCCAGTTCCGGAAGTGGTCGGAGGCATTCCTCGTCCTGGAGAACAATCCGGCCGAGGAGATCCAGGCCGCCGCCGAGGAACTTCGCGAGTACCTCGGCTCGCTCGTCGCCGACAAGCGGCGCGCCCCGGGCGACGACGTGCTCAGCGCGCTCGTCGCGGCGCGTGACGTCGAGGACCAGCTCAGCGAGGGCGAGTTGGTGTCCACGGCGACCCAGCTGCTCATGGCCGGCCACGAGACGACGTTCCTGCAGATCGGGCTGTGCGTCGCGACGCTGCTGCTGCACCCGGAGCAGCTGGCCGACCTGCGCGAGCACCCCGAGCTGATGCCCAACGCGGTCGAGGAACTCATGCGCTACCAGGGGCCCGGTGACGGCGCCGCCTACCGGATCCTGCTGGAGGACATGACCTTCGGGGACGTCACCATCCCCGAGGGCAGCGGTGTCCTCGCCGCGATCAGCGCCGCGAACCGCGACGAAGAGCGCTTCCCGAGCGCCGACCGTCTCGACATCCGACGGGAGGACCCGCGCCATCTCACCCTCGGCCACGGCATTCACCACTGCCTCGGCGCCCCGCTGGTGCGCATGGAGATGCAGATCGCGCTGACCAATCTGTTCGACCGTTTCCCCACGCTGAAGCTCGCGTGCACGGAGGACGAACTCGAATGGATGCCCGGGCGGTTGCTCAGCGGCTTCCGCACCGTCCCCGTCACCTGGTGACCCCCCAACCCCGATTCCGTGGAGGAACCATGCGCGTTGTCCGCTACCACGAGCACGGCGACCCGAGCGTGCTGCGCCTGGAGGAGGCACCCCGGCCGGAGCCCGGTCCCGGTGAGGTGCTGATCCGTGCCGAGGCGATCGGCGTCAACTATGCCGACGTCCAAAAGCGCCAGGGCCTGCCGATCGGCGGCCCCGTCACCCTGCCCGCCGCTCCCGCCGGTGACGTCGCCGGTGTCGTCGAGGCGGTCGGGGCGGGCGTGACCCACGTGTCCGAGGGGGACCGTGTCGTCGCCCCGGTCCGCTACGGCGCTTATGCGGAATACGCGACCGCGTATGCCGCGACCGTGTTCCCGATCCCCGAGGGCATCGACGCCGCGCAGGCCACCGCGCTTCCCAGCCCGGGGGAGACCGCCTACCACGTGCTCACGACGGTCGGGCAGCTCAAGCCCGGCGAGACCGTCCTGATCAACGCCGCTTCCGGCGGCATCGGCCACCTCCTCGTGCAGCTGGCCCGCGCCCGCGGTGCGGGCCGCATCATCGGGACGGTCGGCTCGCCGGCCAAGCTCGACTTCGTCCGCTCCATCGGCGCGGATGTCGCGGTGTGCTACGGGCACGCGGACTGGGTGGACGAGGTCCGCGCGGCAACCGGTGACAAGGGCGCCGACCTTGTGCTGGAGACCGTCGGCAACGACGTCCTGAAGCACAGCATCGAACTGGCCGCCCGCTTCGGGCGCATCGTCTGCTACGGCGGCGCGTCGGGCGAGCGTCCCCCGGCCATCTCGCCCTGGGACTTCGTCGACATGAAGTCGCTGCACGGCTTCAATCTCTATGCGCTCTTCCAGGACCGGCCCGAGACGGTCGCCGCCGGGCGCAAGGAACTCCTCGGCTATGTGGAGTCCGGTCAGGTCACTCCTGTCGTGCACAGCCGGCTCCCGCTGGAGGAGGCCGCCAAGGCGCATCAGCTGATGGAGTCCCGCCTCCACACGGGCAAGGTCGTCCTCACTCCCTGATCGCACGTCGGCAAACGCTCGGTCTGTCCGGCCGTGGTTGCGCCGCACGCGGGCCCTCCGCTACCGTGTTCGGCATCTGTAATCGACACAGAGGAAGTGACGAGTAGCAAAGACGAATCACGAGGAACCGTGATCAGCACATGTGCTGGCGTCTGATCAACGGTTGAGAGGGCCGAAAGAGGCCGGAGTCGGACGAGATCCGACCACCCCATTCTCCGCTGCTGATGACAGGCAGCGTTCTTCATCGACTTCGCTTTGTGTACTCACACTTCGGGTGATGCCCCGATCTCGGTATCTCGGCATCGCTCCTCGATTACAAGGATTCCTCATGGCTTCCCCTTCGGCCGAGCCTGCCATCGGCGCGCCCGCGGCACCGGCTCCTCCGTCCGCCAGGACCAACGCGGTGGTCCTCACCCTCATGGTGGCGGTCTTCCTCTCCCTGCTCGACACCCAGATCGTCGCCACCGCACTGCCCCGCGTCGTCAGTGACCTGGGCGGACTCGACCAGTTCGCCTGGGTCACCACGGGCTACCTCATCGGGGGCAGCGCGGCCGTCCCCGTCTACGGCAAGCTCGGTGACCTGTTCGGACGCAAGCGCGTCTTCATGGCCTCCATCGTCGTGTTCCTCGTCGGATCGGCGCTCTGCGGACTTGCCCAGACGATGAGTCAGCTCATCACCTTCCGCGTCATCCAGGGCGTGGGCAGCGGCGGTCTGTTCATCTGCGTCCTCGCCCTCATCGGCGAGATGTTCTCGCCCCGTGAGGGAGCGCGCTACTACGGCTGGTTCTCCATCACCTTCGGCGCCGCCTCGCTCGCCGGCCCCACCCTCGGCGGTGTGCTGACCGATCTCGCCAGCTGGCGCTGGGTGTTCTTCGTCAACCTGCCGCTCGGCGCCGTGGTCCTGGTCATCGTCTCCTCGATGCTGCGCCTTCCCGCCCAGGCCAAGAAGAAGGCCCACATCGACTACGCGGGCGTCTTCCTGCTCGTCGTCGCGATCGTCGCCCTGAACCTCCTCACCGGCTGGGCAGGCGTCAAGTACTCCTGGAGCTCGCCGGTCATCCTCGGCCTCGCCGTCGGATCCGTCGTCGCGGTGGCGCTGTTCATCCTGTCGCAGCGCCGTGCGGTGGACCCCGTCATCCCGCTGCGGCTCTTCGCCAACCAGACCTTCACCATCGTCGTCATCCTCGGCTTCATCGCCGGCTTCGTCGGCCTGGGCCTGATCAACTACCTGGTCCTGTGGCTGCAGAGCGTCCTCGGCCTCGATGTGCAGAAGTCCGGCTACATCCTCACCGCGATGATGCTCGGCGTCGTGGTGACCTCGTGGATCAGCGCCAAGGTCATCGGGCACACCGCCTCCTACCGCTGGTTCCCGGTCCTCAGCATGGTCGTGTTCGCCGTCGCCGCCGTGCTGTTCTCCACGGCAGGTCCCGAGACGAGCGTCGTCCTCGCGATCGTGTACGTCCTGCTCTTCGGGATCGCCGGCGGTCTCAACTCCCAGGCGCTGAGCCTCGCCGCACGCAACACCGCGAGCATGCAGGACATCGGTTCCGTGCAGGGCACCGCCACCCTCATGCGGCAACTGGGCACCGGGCTCGGTGTCTCGTTCTTCGCCGCTTTGATGAACGCACGCCTGGGCAACGGCCTCACGGAGCGCCTCGGCAACGAATCCGGCGTGCAGATCGACAAGGACGGCTCGCTCGCGCCCGAGGTGCTCGGCCGCCTCTCCGCGTCCGTTCGCCTCGAAGTCGCCGAGATCTACGCGGACTCGCTCCGTGCCGTCTTCTACGCGGTGATCCCGATCGTCCTCGCCGGACTGGTGACGGCGCTCTTCCTCAAGGACGTCAAGCTCTCCGGCGGTCACGGCCATGGCGACGCCGAGCCGGAGCAGTCCGGTGACGACGCCGTCGGCGACTCCCCGTCCGCCGCTCGCGGCGAATCCTGACACACCTCTCTCACCCAGCGGACCTACCGGCACGGCGTCCGCCGTGCCGCCCATCCCAAGGAGATCCACGCATGATTCTGGTAACCGGCGCCACCGGCAATGTCGGCAGCGAACTCGTCGCCCAGCTCGCCGCGGACGGCGTACCCGTGCGGGCCATGACCCGCTCGCCCGAGAAGGCCAAGTTCCCCGCCGGCGTCGAGGTGGTCGCCGGCGACTTCGACAAGCCCGAGACGCTGCCCGCGGCCCTGGCCGGCATCGAGCGCGTCTTCGTCGTCCCGCCGGGCTACGGCCCCGAGGGCCCCGTCCAGGAGCGCACCCTCGTCGCCGCGGCCCGTGAGGCCGGCGTCAAGCACCTGGTCAAGCTCTCCACCAGCGGCGTCGGCTTCGGCGCCACCGACCCGCTGACCTCCGGCCACCGCCAGGGCGAGCAGGTCGTCCAGGAGTCAGGTCTGGAGTGGACCATCCTGCGCCCCGGCACCTTCATGGTCTACCTCTACGGCTACGCCGGCACCATCGGCAAGGAGCGGACCATGTACGTCACCGAGGGCGACCCGGTCTCCGCCATGATCCACCCGCGCGACATCGCCTCCGTCGCCGCCAAGGTCCTCACCACCTCCGGTCACGAGGGCCAGGCCTACACACTCACCGGCGGTGAGGCTCTCAGCTCGCAGCGCCAGGGTGAGATCGTCGGCGAGGCCCTCGGCCAGGAGATCAAGGTCGTCGAGCGCACCAAGGCCGAGACGCAGGCCGAGTTCGACCGCCTGGGCTGGGGCGGCCCCCGCCTCGAAGCCCTGCTGGAGCTCAAGCGCCAGTCGGTCGCCTGGGACTGGAAGATCTCCGACGCCGTCGAGAAGATCACCGGCAAGGCGCCGCTGACCCTGCGCGACTGGGTCGACGAGAACATCCACATCTTCGGCTGAGCCGACGCGCGCACCAAGTGGGGCCGGTGTGCCCGGGACGTCCCGGGCACACCGGCCCCACGTCGTCGCGGCCTCCTCGGCGGGTCCAGCTGAACACCAGGTCCGTTCGAGAGGGCCTGTCCATGCTGAGAAACACAGCGCAAGGTCCGTCGACGCAGGGGGGAGTACGACCCATGACCCGCAGCCCGCTCCACACCAGGCTGGGCCGGACGGGGCTGGAGATCAGCAGGCTCGCCTTCGGCACCGTCAACTTCGGCGGCCGGCTCGACGAGTCCGGCGCGCACCGGCTGCTCGACCACTCGGTCGCGCAGGGTGTGACCTTCCTCGACACCGCCAACACCTACGGCTGGCGCGTCCACAAGGGCTACGCCGAGGAGGTCATCGGCTCCTGGCTGACCGCTCGCCCCTCCCGCCGCGACGAGATCGTCCTCGCGACCAAGGTGGGCGATCCCATGGGGGAGGGACCGAACCGGCAGGGCCTGTCCACACGGAACATCATCTCCGCCTGTGACGCCTCCCTGAGGCGACTGGGCACGGACTGGATCGACCTCTACCAGATCCACCACGTGGACCGGAGCGTGCGCTGGGACGAGGTCTGGCAGGCCATGGAGATCCTCGTGGCCCAGGGCAAGGTCCGCTACGTCGGCTCCTCCAACTTCGCCGGCTGGGACATCGCCTCGGCGCAGGAGGCCGCCGGCCGGCGCCACTTCCTCGGTCTCGCCTCCGAGCAGTGTGTGTACAACCTCGTGACCCGCCACGCGGAACTCGAGGTGATCCCCGCGGCGCGGAGCTACGGACTGGGCGTCCTCGTCTGGTCCCCGTTGCACGGCGGCCTGCTCAGCGGCGTACTGCGCAAACTGCGCGAGAACACCGCGGTCAAATCGGGCCAGGGGCGGGCGCTGGAGGCCCTGGAGCGCCACCAGGACACGATCGCGGCGTACGAGAAGCTCTGCGCCGACCTGGGCCGTGACCCCGCCGAGGTCGGCATGGCCTGGGCCCTGTCGCGTCCCGGGGTGACCGGGCTCGTCATCGGGCCACGCACCGAGGCGCATGTCGACGGGGCCCTCGCCGCCCTGGACTCACCACTGCCCCAGGACGTACTGGAACTGCTCGACCGTCTCTTTCCCCCGGTCGGCCGCGGCGGACCGGCACCCGACGCCTGGCTTTCCTGACTCACCGACGAAAGGACCGGCCTTCTCATGGCCAAGGACGGATTCACCGACCCGCGCATCGTTCCTCACGAGTCGGACCAGGAACGCGACGCGCGTGAGCGGCTGACGAAGCTTCTCGTCGAAACCCCCATCCCGCCCCAGTACCTGATCGACAACCTGCCGGTCTACATGCGGCGCCACCAGCTCGCGGACCTGCTCTCCATGGACGCGCTGTACCGCATGCTGCCCGAAGTCCCGGGCGTCATCATGGAGTTCGGCGTGCTGCACGGCCGCCATCTGGCCACTCTCACGGCCCTGCGCAGCATCTACGAGCCGTACAACTCGCTGCGCCGCATCATCGGCTTCGACACCTTCACCGGCTTCCCCGAGGACATCAAGGACGTCGACAAGGTCAGCACCAGCGCCGTCCCGGGCCGGTTCGCGACGCCGGAGGGTGAGGTCGACCACCTGCGCGAGGTCCTCGCGGCGCACGAGGCATCCGAGCCGTTCGGGCACACACAGCGGTCCTTCGTCGTCCAGGGCGACGTCCGCGAGACCGTTCCGCAGTATCTGGAGGACAACCCGGAGACGGTCATCGCGATGGCCTACTTCGACCTGGACCTCTATCAGCCGACCAAGGAACTCCTCGAGGCGATACGGCCGCATCTGACCAAGGGAAGCGTCCTCGCGTTCGACGAGCTGGCCCACCCCAAGTGGCCCGGTGAGACCACGGCCCTGCGCGAGGTCTTCGGCCTCGACCACGCCCCGCTCCGTCAGCTGCCCGGCCGCGAGCCGCCGGTCATCTACATGAAGTGGGGCGAGTGAGCGGACGACGGACGAGGACGAGCTGATGCCGACCACAGCAACGCTCAGCGCACGTGAGGATGTCGGGCTGCCGGCGCGGCTGGCACGGTCAGCCGCCGCCGGCGACGGATCGTGGATGTCCGTCGCCGACTTCACGGGCTGGCTCGCCCACCGGACCGCCGCGAACAGCTTCCGGGTGGAGCGGATCCCGTTCGCGGACATGGACGCCTGGTCGTTCGACCCGGAGACGGGAAACCTGCTCCATGACACGCGCCGGTTCTTCAGTGTCGAAGGTCTGCAGGTCACCGTGGGGGAGGGCCCCTTCCCGGAGTGGCAGCAACCGATCATCAACCAGCCCGAGATCGGCATCCTCGGCATTCTCGCCAAGGAGTTCGACGGCGTCCTGCATTTCCTGATGCAGGCCAAGATGGAGCCCGGCAACACCAATCTGATCCAGCTGTCGCCGACGGTGCAGGCCACCCGCAGCAACTACACCAAGGCGCACAAGGGCGCCGATGTGAAGTACCTCGACTACTTCACCGGTGCGGCCGGTGCGACCGTTCTGGTCGATGTGCTGCAGTCCGAGCACGGCGCCTGGTTCTACCGGAAGTTCAACCGCAACGTGGTCGTCGAGACGACAGGGGACGTCGTGCTCGACGACGACTTCTGCTGGCTGACGCTCGGCCAGATCGGCGAGCTGCTGCGCCGCGACGACGTGGTCAACATGGACTCACGGACCGTGCTCGCCTGCCTGCCCGTCCCCTTCGAGGAGCGCGGTGCCCTGCACTCCGATGCCGAGCTGCTGTCCTGGTACGCGGCGGAGCGCTCCCGGCACTCCGTCGACGTGCGCCGCATCCCGCTGGTCGGGGTGTCCGGCTGGCGGTGCGGCGAGGACTCCATCGACCACGATCTGGACTGGTACTTCCGTGTGGTCGCCGTCCGGGTCCAGGCGTCGAACCGCGAGGTCGGCGCGTGGACGCAGCCACTGTTCGAGCCCCGGGACTCCGGCGTGATCGCGTTCGTCACCCGGAAGATCGGCGGTGTCCCGCACCTGCTGGCGCACGCCCGGGTGGAGGCCGGCTTCATCGACTCGATCGAGCTCGCGCCGACCGTCCAGTACACACCCCGGCACTACGCCCACCTCACCGGGGACGCGCGGCCCCCCTTCCTCGACGCGGTGCTCGCTGCCGGCCCCGACCGGATCCGCTACGAGGCCGTTCACTCGGAGGAAGGCGGGCGCTTCCTCAACGCGCAGGCGCGCTACCTGATCGTCGAGGCAGACGAGGCGGAGGCGCCCGATGAACCGCCGCCGGGCTACCGGTGGTTCACGGCCGGTCAGCTGAACACGTTGCTGCGTTACGGCCGCTACGTGAACGTGCAGGCCCGCACGCTCATGGCCCTTCTCAATTCACACGCCGTCGAGTTGTGACGACCCAGGGACCCATTGATGACGACCCAACAGACCGGCAGGACGACAGCCGCGACCGCCCGCGAACTCGCCGTCGAGGGCGCCTTCGAGTTCACCCCGAAGGTGTTCCCGGACGACCGTGGCCTGTTCGTGGCCACGTATCAGCGGCCGTTGTTCGCCGACGCGACCGGGCACCCCTTTCCGGTCTTCCAGGCCAGCCAGAGTCACTCCCGCCAGGGCGTCGTACGAGGTGTGCACTTCACCTCGACCCCGCCGGGCACGGCGAAGTACGTCTACTGCGCGCGGGGCCGGGCACTCGACCTCGTCGTCGACCTCAGGGTCGGATCGCCGACCTTCGGCCGATGGGACTCGGTCCTGCTCGACCAGGAGCACTTCCGGTCGACGTATCTGCCCGTAGGCGTGGGCCACGCGTTCGTCGCGCTGGAGGACGACACCGCGATGGTCTACCTGATGTCCGGGCCGTTCGTGACGGAGAACGAGCACGCCATTTCCCCGCTCGACCCGGCACTCGGGCTGCCCGTCACGCTGGACGGCATCGAACCGGTCCTGTCCGAGCGCGACGTCGTGGCCCCCACCCTGGCCCAGGCGCTCGAACTGGGCATCCTGCCCGACTACCAGGCCAGTCTCGCCCTGGACGCGGCGCTGTGACGGCCCCCGCCGGCAGGCCGCTGGTCGTTGTCCTCGGGGCGTCCGGCTACCTGGGCACCGCCGTCACCCGCGAGCTCGCCGGGCGTGACATCCGGCTGCGCCTGGTCTCCCGCCGCCCGGCGTCCGTACCCGAAGGCACCCGTGCCGTGGTGGAGCCGGTGACCGCCGACCTGATGCGACCGGAGCAGCTCGCGGCCGCTGTCGAGGGCGCGGACGTCATCGTCCACCTGGTCGCGAGGATCGCCAGTGCGACCTCGTGGCGTGGTGCGGGTGTCGATCCGCTCGTCGAGCGGGTCAACGTCGGCCTGGTGCACGACCTCGTCGACGCGCTGCGGAAGGACGCCGTGCCCGGCCGTCGCCCCGCTGTGCTGTTCGCCGGCTCCGTGGCGTCGGTCGGTGTCCCCGGCAAGGTCCGTATCGACGGGTCGGAGCCGGATGCCCCCAAGAGCGCCTACCCCCGGCAGAAACTCGAAGCCGAGCTCGCGCTGAAGGCCGCCCACGACGAGGGCCTGCTCACGGCCGTCTCCCTGCGAATGCCGACCATCTTCGGCCCGGGACCGCAGGAGACGGGCGCCGACCGCGGCGTGGTCGTCACCATGATCCGGCGGGCCCTGGAAGGCAGGCGACTGGAGCTGTGGGACCGGACCGTGCGCCGGGAGATGATCCATGTGACGGACGTCGCCCGGGCCTTCGCCGCCGCGCTCGACCACGTCGGCGCGCTCGGCGGCCACCACTGGCTCATCGGTACCGGGCAGAGCGAGCCGCTCGGCGACATGTTCACCGCGATCGCCGCGGCCGTGGCGGACCATCAGGAGACGGCCGCCGTTCCGGTCGTCGAGGTCCCGCCGCCGGCCGAGGCCGAGGCCACCGACCTGCAGGGCATGGAGGTGGACGCGTCCGCCTTCACCCGGATCACCGGCTGGCGGCCGGTCGCGGACCGATCCGTCGCGCTGCCCGCCCTGGTCGCCGAGGTGGCCGCCCGCACGCCGCCCGGCCGGGTGTGAGGGGATCCGATGAGATGGACCGTGCACGGCACACGCCCGCTCTACGAAAGCGAGTGGGTGGATCTGCTGCTCGCCGACATCGAATTCCCCGACCGTACGCGGCGGGAGCACCACCTCGTCAGGATCCCGCCGTCCGTGGCCGTGGCGATGACGGACGACAGCGACCGGGTGCTGATGCTCTGGCGGCATCGCTTCACCACGGACACCTGGAGCTGGGAGCTGCCCGGTGGCGCGGTGGAAGCGGGTGAGACCCCCGCGGGGGCCGCGGTGCGTGAGGCGGTGGAGGAGACCGGCTGGCGTCCGACCGAGGTGCGCCCGCTCGGCTACGTGCAGCCGATCACCGGCATCTCCAACGCCGAGCAGCATGTCTTCCGGGCCACCGGGGCCACCCACGTGGGCCCGCCCACCGACCCCCACGAATCCGACTCGCTGGCGTGGATCCCGCTGCGGGACATGCCGGAGCTGATCGCGAAACGGCAGCTCGTGGCGGCAGCCACCCTTGTCGGCGTATTGCAACTGATGGCCGACCGGGCCGTTGAATCGAGAGGTTGATCATGCGAGTACTCCTGGCCTGCGTCGGCATCAAGACGCACTTCTACAAGGTGGTCAGCACCGCCTGGGCGCTGCAGAACGCGGGGCACGAGGTGCTGGTCGCCGGCCATCCGGTGCTGGTCGACGACGTCATCCAGGCCGGCCTGCCCGCCGTCGCCGTCGGCACCGATCACGCCATGTTCGCCCCCTCACCGACCGGCGCGACCTCCTACAGCCGCGAGTGGGACTTCACCTTCTCCACCCCGGAGACCCTGACCTGGGACTACCTCCACGAACTGCATGAATCGCTGGTCGACCGGTTCCACACCACGCTGAACAACGACACCTTCGTGGACGGGATGGTGAACTTCGCCCGTACCTGGCAGCCCGAGCTGGTGCTGTGGGAGCTCGGCACCTACGCCGGCGCCATCGCCGCGCGGGCTGTCGGCGCGGCGCACGCCCGCATCGTCTGGGGCCAGGACGTGACGATGCGGGCGCGGGAGGAGTTCCTCGCGCTCAACCGGGCGCGCCCGGCGGACCAGCAGAGTGATCCGCTCGCCGACTGGCTGGGCGGTGTCGCCGCCCGCTTCGGCGACACCTTCGACGAGGAACTCGTCACCGGTCAGTGGACGGTGGACCTGCTGCCCGAGAGCGCACGGCTGAAGTCCGGCCTCAAGATCGTCCCCAGCCGGTACGTGCCGTACAACGGCCCCTCGGTCGTGCCGGAGTGGGTGTTCGAACCCGTCGAGCGCCCCCGTGTCTGCCTCACGCTCGGGGTGGCCGGGCGGGAGCGCGGCCTGGACTACATCTCGCAGGCCGACCTGCTCGATGCGGTGGCCGACCTCGACATCGACATCGTCGCCACGATGGACAGCCTCCAGCGCGAGAATCTCCGGAGCGTGCCGGACAACGCCCGGCTGGTGGACTTCATTCCGCTGCAGGCCCTCCTGCCGAGCTGCTCGGCGATCGTGCACCACGGCGGTTCCGGCACCTGGGGCACGGCCATGCTGTGCGGCGTCCCCCAGATCGTGATCGCCGCGACCTGGGACACTCCGGTCAAGGGCCAACACCTGGAGCGAGTCGGCGCGGGACTCTACATCCCGGCGGGGGAGCTGAAGCCGGACCGACTGCGGGAGAAGCTCGTCCGGGTGCTGGAGGAGCCGTCCTTCCGTGACGCGGCGGAGCGCCTGCGCCGCGAAGCGCTGGCCGAGCCCTCCCCGAACGAGACGGTCCCGATCCTCGAACGCCTCACCGCCCAGCACCGCGCACGGTGAGCCCGAGCCTCTCCCACCCACCTGCCGGCGTAGCGCCGCAAACCCACGGAGCGAACACGTGAAGGCACTCGTGCTGTCCGGAGGTTCGGGGACGCGGCTCAGGCCGATCACCCACACCTCGGCGAAGCAGATGGTCCCGGTGGCGAACAAGCCGGTCCTCTTCTACGGCCTGGAAGCCATCGCCGACGCCGGCATCGAAGAGGTCGGCATCATCGTCGGGGACACCGCCAAGGAGATCCAGGAAGCGGTGGGGGACGGCTCGAAGATGGGGCTTCGCGTCACCTACATCCCTCAGGAGCAGCCGCTCGGTCTCGCCCACGCGGTGCTGATCGCGCGGGAGTTCCTCGGCGACGACGATTTCGTGATGTACCTCGGCGACAACTTCATCCTCGGCGGCATCACCGGGCTCGTCGACGCGTTCCGCCGGGAGCGGCCCGACGTGCAGATTCTCCTGACCCAGGTCCCCGACCCGCGGGCCTTCGGGGTGGCCGAACTCGACGCTGCCGGCCGGGTGATCGGCCTGGAGGAGAAGCCGACACACCCCAAGAGCGACCTCGCCCTGGTCGGCGTCTACCTCTTCACCCCGGCCGTCCACGAGGCGGTCCGGGCGATCAAGCCCTCATGGCGCGACGAGCTGGAGATCACCCATGCCATCGAGTGGCTGATGGCCCGGGGCAAGGAGATACGTTCCACGACGATCTCCGGCTACTGGAAGGACACCGGCGGGGTCGAGGACATGCTGGAGGCCAACCGGACCGTTCTGGAGACCCTGGCCACCCGGATCGACGGCGACCTGGATGACACCAGCGAGATCACCGGGCGGGTGGAGATCGCCGAAGGCGCCGTGGTCCGAGGCTCGCGCATCGTCGGACCCGCCGTGATCGGAGCCGGCACCTCGATCATCAACTCCTACGTCGGCCCGTTCACCTCGATCTCCGACAACTGCCGTGTGGAGGACAGCGAAATCGAGTTCTCGATCGTGCTGGGCGACTCCTCCATCACCGGTGTCCGCCGACTGGAGTCCTCCCTCGTGGGCAGGAACGTGCAGGTCACCCCGGCGCCTCGGACCCGTGCGGCGCACCGTCTCATCCTCGGCGACAACAGCAAGGTGCAGATCTCCTCATGACGAACAGGATCCTGGTAACCGGAGGAGCCGGCTTCATCGGCTCGCACTACGTCCGCACGCTGCTCGGCGCGACCGGCCCCGGCGACGTCCGCGTCACCGTTCTCGACAAGCTCACCTACGCGGGGAACCCGGCCAATCTCGACGCGGTGCGCGACCACTCCGGGTTCACCTTCCGGCACGGCGACATCTGCGACGGCGTCCTTGTGGACGATCTGGTCGCCGGACACGACCAGATCGTCCACTTCGCGGCCGAGACCCACGTGGACCGGTCGATCACCGGAGCCGACCCCTTCGTGCGGACGAACGCCGTGGGCACGCAAGTCCTCCTCGACGCGGCCGCCCGACACGGCAGCACCTTCGTCCACATCTCCACGGACGAGGTGTACGGCTCCGTGGACCACGCCTGCCTCGAAACGGAGCCGCTGCACCCGACGTCCCCGTACTCGGCCTCGAAGGCCGCCGCCGATCTGCTCGTCCTCGCCTACCACCACACCCACGGCCTGGACACGCGGATCCTGCGCTGCACCAACAACTTCGGGCACCACCAGTTCCCGGAGAAGGTCATCCCGCTCTTCATCACCAACCTCCTCCAGCGCCGCAAGGTGCCGCTCTACGGTGACGGGCTCAACGTCCGGGAATGGCTGCACATCGATGACCACGTACGAGGCATCGAACTCGTGCGGGCCCAGGGCAGGCCGGGCGAGACCTACAACATCGGCGGCGGCACGGAGCTGTCGAACCGCGAGCTGACCCAGCGGCTGCTCACCGCCTGCGGCGTCGACTGGGAGAGGGTCGATTTCGTCCCGGACCGCAAGGGGCACGACAGGCGCTACTCCGTCGACTTCACCAAGATCCGCACGGAGCTCGGTTACCGCCCGGAGCGGGACTTCGACGAGGCCCTGGCCGAGACCGTCGCCTGGTACCGCGAGAACAGGGCCTGGTGGGAGCCGCTGCGCGTCCACGACATAGCCGCCGTCTGACCCCTGCTCCACCAGGGCCCTACGAAGGAGACGGGCGTGGACGCCCCGAGCCAACCGCATGACCGCGGCGGTGACGCCGTGCTGCGCCTGCAGACCGGGGAGAAGCGGTCCGGTGGGGGGACGAACGTGCCGCCACCGCTGGGCGGTGACGCTCCGGGCCCGGGGCCGCGGCGCGGGTTCCTCACCTTGCTCGGCGTCGATCTCTGGGAGCGGTTCAGCTTCTTCGGGATGAGCGCGATCCTGGTCCTGTACCTCACCGCGGCCCCGGCCGACGGCGGTCTGGGGATGGCCCCAGGGACGGCCACCGCGCTGTTCGCCACGTACATGTCCCTGACCTTCATGGCCGGACTGCCCGGCGGCTGGCTGGCCGACCGGGTTCTCGGCGCGCGTCGGGCCGTGCTCTTCGGCGGTGCGCTCATCGCGGTGGGGCACGTGGTTCTCTCCCTCGCGTCCGTGCCGGCGCTCTACGCCGGGCTCGGACTCGTCGTCATGGGCACGGGTCTGGCCAAGCCGTCGCTGGCCGCGATGGTGGCCGCGGTGAGCGGCGGTGAGAAGCGCGAAGAGGCGTTCCGCCGCTTCTACATGTGCATTCAGGTCTCCGCGCTGCTCGCCCCCCTCGTCACCGGGCTGCTCGCCGAGAAGGTCGCCTGGCATCTGGGCTTCGCCGCGGCCGCGTTCGGTATGGCGGCCGGCCTGGCGCAGTTCGCCGTCGGTCTGCGTGCCTTCGAGCGTGTCGGCCGTGCCCCGATACGCCCGCTCGCCCGTACCGAGGTCCGGATCGCGGTCAACCGAGCGGCCGGGGTCCTGGCGGTCGTGGTCCTCGCGTCCACCACCGTCGCCCTCGGGGTGCTGCCGCTGACCGCCGTGCTGGCGCTGCTGGGCCTGGCCACCCTCACCATGCCGTTCGTCTACCTGCGCACGCTGCGTCGCCGCATGCCCGTCGACGGCAAGCCGCTCTCCGCGTTCATGATCGTGATGGCCGCCTCGGCCGCCTTCTGGATGATCTTCGCCCAGAGCGGTTCCGCGCTCGCTCTCTTCGCGGAGCGCCATACCGATCGCCATGTCCTCGGCTTCGACGTGCCGGCGAGCTGGCTCCAGTCGGTCCACCCCCTGTTCGTGTTGCTGCTGGCCCCGTTCGTGACGCGGTTGCGTGCCGCTGTGGTCACGAAGGTCGCGGGCGCGCTGGGTGTGGCGGGCCTGAGCTTCGTCATCATGGCCGCAGCGGCTCTGCGGGCCCAGGAAGGACCGGTCTCCACGGCGTGGTTGATCGCGGTCTATCTGCTCTACTCGCTCGGCGAGATCGTCCTTGCCCCGGCCGGGCTCGCCCTCGCCGCGGCGGTCGCCCCGGCAGGTTTCACGAGCCGATTCCTCGGACTCAACGGGATGTTCGCGGCGGTCGGCGTGGTCCTGGGCGGCCAGCTCTACCGACTGACCGCGGTGCTCCCCCTGCCCCTCTACTTCCTGCTGATGGGCAGCGCCGTGCTCGCGGTCGGGGCCGCCGTGTCCGCCGGGGCGCGCCGCCTGCGCCCGCACCTGCCGATCTGAGGCCGATACGGGCCCCGCGGGCCTCCGAACCGCCGTTCAACGCGCGGAGACCGTGGAGTGGAACGCGAAATTCTTACTGAGGGGTAGGCCCACCCGGGGCGCTTGTTATACGGTCCGTCTAACAAGAGAGGGCGGGTGGTTGGCCTCTCAGTGATCCACCGGAGGTGTCGATCATGGCGGTCACGAAGACGCCTGCGCTGACCTGCAGCGTTACGGCGGATGAGGATGCTCCACCACGTCTGTTCGCAGCACCCGTGAGGCCCGGTACGCCCTGACCGTGGCCTGATGCCGCCGCGCGTCGTGACGAGCGCGGCCGGCGTCGATCCGGTCGGGCGGGCACAAAAAGCCTGACGGCCGCGGCCACGAGCCGTCCACCTTCCGGGTCGCGACCGCCGGGCGCCGCAGCACACCCCCGAGCAAGGCGCGCCCCGCAACACACCCCCCACGCAACGGCGCACTGCTTCAGCGCACCGGCACAACGCACACAGCGCGCAACACAAAGCACACCGCACAGAGAACAAGGATCATCCCACTCGATTCGAGGAGCCGCACCATGGCAAGCAGCCCCGTTCGGCCGGAGACGCAGGACCGGCTTCACGAGCACGTCGTCGCCCAGCGGTTGCTCGACTCGGCCGCCACGCTGTCGTACGACCCGGCCACCGAGGTGGACTGGGAGACGCCGCTGGACAAGGACTTCCACGGCGCGAGCCCGGAGTGGAGCACGCTGTACGGCACGGCGTACTGGGGTGAGCTGACCGAGGCGCAGCGCAAGGAGCTGACGCGTCAGGAGGCCGCTTCGGTCGCCAGCACCGGTATCTGGTTCGAGATGATCCTCCAGCAGATGGTGCTGCGTGACATCTACGCGAAGGACCCGACCGAGGCCGAGTTCCAGTGGGCGCTCACGGAGGTCGCCGAGGAGTGCCGGCACTCGATCATGTTCGCCCGGGGTGCCCGGAAGCTCGGCGCGCCGGCCTACCGCCCGCACCGCTTCGCGATCGAACTCGGCCGTGCCTTCAAGACAGTTGCGTTCGGCGAGGCCGCCTACGCGGCGATCCTGGTCGCCGAGGAGGTCCTCGACGTGATGCAGCGCGACTGGATGCGCGACGACCGGGTCGTGCCCTTCGTCCGCACCATCAACAACATTCATGTCGTCGAGGAGTCCCGGCACATGAAGTTCGCCCGCGACGAGACGCTCAAGCGGCTGAAGAAGGCCGGCTGGGTGCGCCGTCAGATCCACGCCTTCGTGGTCGCGATCGCCTCGTACGTCATCGTCACCAGCATGGTGAACAAGGGCGTCTACGCCAACGCCGGTCTCGACCGCAGGCGCGCCCTCGACGAGGCGCGGACCAACGAACACCACAAGTCGATGATGCGGTCGAGCTGTTCGGGCCTGATGGACTTCCTGGCCTCGGCCCGTCTGCTGACCAAGCCCGCGCTGCTGTTCTACAAGCGCGCGAACCTGATCTGAGCCGGGGCCATGACCTACGCCATCACCCAGACCTGCTGCAGCGACGCCACCTGCGTCTCCGTCTGCCCGGTGAACTGCATCCACCCGACGCCGCAGGAGCGGGCGTTCGGCAGTACGGAGATGCTCTACGTCGACCCGAAGACCTGCATCGACTGCGGGGCCTGCGCGGATGCCTGCCCGGTGGACGCGATCTTCCCGGTCGACAGCCTGTTCGGCGCGCAGAAGGAGTACGCCGAGATCAACGCGGCGTATTTCGACGACGCGGAACCCGAGCCGGTCGAAGACGGCCCGAACTTCCACACCTGGAGTGAGCCGACGTTCGAGCGCAGCCTGCCGTCCGACTTCGCACCGATCAGGGTCGCGGTGGTCGGTACCGGCCCGGCCGGCATGTACGCCGCGGAGGATCTGCTGCTGCACACCAACGCCGAGGTGACGCTGGTCGACCGGCTGCCGGTGGCGGGCGGTCTCGTACGGTACGGCGTGGCGCCGGACCATCCGGCGACCAAGAAGGTCGGTGACACCTTCGCGCGGTTCCACACGCATCCCCGGGTGCGGATGCATCTGGGGCTGGAGGTGGGCCGGGACATCACCGCCGAGGAGCTCTCCGCGCATCATGACGCGGTCATCTACGCCGTGGGTGCCTCCGCGGACCGCCGGCTCGGGATTCCGGGGGAGGGCCTGGCCGGCAGCATCTCGGCGACGGCGTTCGTCTCCTGGTACAACGCCCACCCGGAGGTCGCGCCGGACGCGATCGACCTGTCGACGGAGCGGGTGGTCGTGGTCGGCAACGGCAACGTCGCTCTCGACGTCGCCCGCATCCTGGTCTCGGACCCCGAGACCCTGGCCGGCACCGACATCGCCGACCACGCCCTGGCGGCGCTGCGCGCGAGCAAGGTGCGCGAGGTGGTGCTGCTCGGCCGGCGCGGCCCCGAGGACGCGGCGTACACCAGGCCCGAACTCCTCGCCCTCAAGCACCTGGCCGGCGTGCAACTGGTCGTGGACGACCACGATCCGCGGATCGGTGCGGCGATCGACGCGGCCGGGCCGAAGGACAAAGCCGCGGTCCTGCAAGGTGTGACGCGTGCCCGGTCGAACTGGTCGGCCGAGCCCCCCGAGTCCGGGCGGCGCATCGTGTTCCGCTTCCATTCCACGCCCGTCGAGGTGCTCGGCGCAGGACCCGTGAGTGCCGTACGCGTCACGGGCGCCGCGGGGGAGGTGGAGCTGCCGACCGGCCTGCTGCTGCGGGCGATCGGGTACCGCGGCGCGCCGGTGGCCGGGTTGCCGTTCGACGAGGCCACCGGCACCGTCCCGCACGAGCGGGGCCGGGTGACCGGCCGGCCCGGGACGTACGTCGTGGGCTGGATCAAGCGTGGTCCCTCGGGCGGCATCGGTGCCAACCGGACCTGCGCCGCCGAGACGGTCGGCACGTTGCTCGCCGACGCCGTCGCGGGCTCGCTGCCCGCGCCGACCGGCGCGTCGAACGCGTTCCGCCGGCTCGCGCGGCGCCGCAACCGCCGTCTCGTCGACGCCCGTGGCCTGGCCGCGATCAACCGGGCCGAGGTGGCTCGAGGACGCAGCGACGGCCGCCCGCGCGTCAAACTGGCCACGGTCCGCCAGCTGGTGTCGACGGCGCGCGGCAACCGCTGGCGGGTGCCGCGCTGAGCCCTCCCGGGGCGTGCGGACGCGGCGCCCCGGGATCACTTGAGCCCGCTGAGCATGACCCCCCGGATGTAGTGCTTCTGAAGCAGCAGGAAGAGCATCAGGATCGGCAGGATGCTCAGCACGAGCCCGGCCATCATGACCGGCACCATGCGATCGGGGTCGAGGTAGCTCTGCAGCATCTGGATGCCGACGGGCAGCGTCATCAGCTGCGGGTTCGCGGTGGAGACCAGCAGCGCCCAGATGTATTCGTTCCAGGCGTTGACGAAGGTGAGCAGCGCGAGGGTGACGGCGACGGGTTTGGTCTGCGGGGCGACAATCCGCCACCACACGGCGAATTCCCCGGCGCCGTCGATCCGGGCCGCCTCCAGCATCTCGTCCGGAATGGAGATCATGAACTGCCGCATCAGGAAGATCCCGAATCCGGAGACCAGAAAGGGCATGACGAGTGCGGCGAGGCTGACGGTGAGTCCCGCGCCGCCGCGGCCGAGCACGTCGTTCCCGCCGGCTCCCGGCCAGTGCACCAGGATCAGGAAATGCGGGATGAAGAAGATGAACGGCGGAAACATCATCGTCGACAGGACCACCCGGAAGATCAGCTCACGGCCCGGAAAGCGCAGCTTGGCCAGGGCGTATCCGGCGAGTGAGGACGTCATGAGGATGGAGCCGGTGATCAGCGCGGTGGCGATGACGCTGTTGCGGAACAGCAGCGGCAGGTTCAATTGCCGCATGGCGGCCCGGTAGTTGGAGAATTCGAAGGCTTCGGGGAGGAATCGGTAGGGCAGCCTGCCGTATTCTCCCGGGCCTTTGAAGGAGGTCAGCAGCATGTCCAGGAACGGCACGACGGTCAGCACCGCGCCGATGGCCACCAGCGTGTAGGACGCCCAGGGGAAGCGCACCCGGGCCGTTCGCGGGCTCATGCCTCCGCCCCTTTCCGGCGGAACAGCCACAGTTGCACCACGGTGCTGACCGCGATCACCAGGAACAGGACGAACGCCGCCGCGCCGGCCAGTCCCCAGTCGCCGTACTGGAATGCCTGCTGATACATCTCCAGCGCCGCGACGTTGGTGGCATCTCCCGGTCCGCCGTCCCCGGTCATGACGTTGATCAGGGCGAACGACTGCAATCCGGTGATGAATTGGGTGATGCACACGAACAGCAGCGACGGGCGGAGCAGCGGTAGCGTGATCTTCCGGAAGAGCGTGAACTTGTCCGCGCCGTCCAGCTCCGCGGCCTCGTAATAGACCTCGGGAATCGATTTCAGGCCCGCGGTGAGAATGAGGATCGCGGTGCCGATGGACGCCCACGCCTGGACCACGACGACGGACGGCAGGGCGGTGTCGGGGTCCTGCAGAAAGGCGAAGGACGGCATGCCGAGCCCGTTGAGTACGCCGTTGATGAGCCCGCCGGGTTCGTACATGTACTTCCACACGTTTCCGACGGCGACCACCGTCGTCACGATCGGCAGGAAATACAGGGTGCGCCACAGCCCCTGGAAACGCAGGTTGTTGATGCAGTTGGCGACCAGGAGCGAGCCGGAGAGGGCGATCGTCACGGTGCCGAGCGCGTACAGCAGGGTGTTGGTCAGGATGGGCGTGAGGAAGGTCGAGCCGCGGGCGAAGAGGTCGGTGAAGTTGTCCAGGCCGACGGGGTCGATGTCGGTGAGGTCGAAGCCGGCCCACCGCGACTGCGAGAGCAGGACGGCGAACAGCAGCGGCAGGGCGAGGAAGACCGTGAAGAACAGCAGGGTCGGAGTCAGGAACAGGTAGGCGACGACGGTCTGCCGCCGCCGTGCCGCCCGGACCGGACCGCCTTCGGCGGAAGCCATACGGCATCACCTCTCTGGAGCGTCGGTGTTCGCGGGTGGTGAGGTCGGGGCCGGGGCGGGGCGGGCACCAGCAGGATGTCTCGGCCGACAGCCGACAGCCGACAGCCGTGCGGCACCGGTCAGCCGGGCCGGGAAAGCTCCTGGTCGACCTGCCGGGAGGTGATCCGCAGGGCCTCGTCGACGGACCGGTGGCCCGTCCACACCGCCTCGATGTTCTTCCGCAGCAGCGATTTCGCCTTCTGCGCGCGCGGGCCGTTCGGCTCCGGGACGGCGTAGTGCAGCGCGTCCAGGAACGGCGCGAGGTTCGGGTCGCTGCCGCTGCCCTTCCCCAGCAGGGCCTGCATGTCGTCCGCGCGCCCGGTCATCGAGCCCACCGACACCTGGAGCGCGCTCATCCGCGTCACCGCGACGTGCCGGGACGTGCCACCGCCGGCCCGGGCGGGCGCGGTGCCGGTGTTGAGCCAGCGCAGGAACTCCCAGGCCTCGTCCGGGTGCCTGCTCCGGGTGTTCACGCCGAGCAGGAAGCCGGTGGCGAGGGTGCCTCGGTCCGCCGGGGTGCGGCCCGGCACCGGGGCGGTCCCGATGTCGCGGTACCCGTCGCCCATCACGCTGCGCAGGCTGCCCGTCCACCAGCCCCCGTTGATCGCCATCGCCACCTGCCCGGACGGGAACGCCTTGAAGAGCGCGATGGCGGAGTCACTGGCCCGACGGGCGATCAGCCGCCGCTCCAGGTCGAGCACCTCCCGCCCGACCACGGAGCCGATGGCGGCCCGCCTGCCGTCCGGGGTGAGGAAGGTGCCCCCGCGGGCGGCCAGCATCGCCAGCGTCTGCCCCACGACCGTCGAGTCGTCGGCCCGGGACAGCCCGAAGCCCTGCACCAGGGTGTTGCCGTGGCGGTCCCGCCGGGCGGTGCGGTACGCCATCTCCTCCAGCTCCCGCAACGTGCGCGGCGGCCCGTGGAGACCGGCCTTCCGCAGCAGCCGCTTGTTGTAGTAGAGCGCGTACGTCTGCACCTCGGTGGGATAGCCGTAGACCGTGCCGTTCACCGACGAGGCCGTGACGGCGGCCGGGGAGAACTCCCGGCGGATCTGCCGCGCGGCGTCGGGCGGTGCCGGCCGCAGCACCCGCGCCTGTGCCAGCTGCCCCGTCCACAGGCAGTACGGATGAAGGATGTCGGCCCCCTGGCCCGCGGCCTGACGGACCATGTACGTGGTCAGCAGGTCGGTGAATTTCACCGCGGTGGTCCGGACCTTCACCCGGTCGTGCGTGGCGTTCCATGCGTCGACCGCCCCTTGCAGGGCCGACTTCAGCGGATCGCTCGCGTAGTGCGAAAGGACCGTCAGCACGACCGGCTTGCCGGTCCTGCCGTGCGCGGCGCGCCCGAAGCCGCCGCCGGCACCCGACGCGGAGTCGTCCGGCGCACCGCACCCGGCCGCGGCAAGCAGCCCGCCCGCGGCGCCCGCGGCGAACGTCCGGCGCCTCAACGCGCCGCCCGCCGCGCCCTGCCCGTCGCCCGGGGCCGCGTCCTCGTCCCGGGCCGCCTCATGTGGTCTCACGTGGCCTCACGCCTCATCACCTCGAACGTGCGGGTCGTACGGAATCCGGCCGCGCGGTAGAGGTGGCCCGCGGGACTCTGCTCGCCGGTCCACAGAAACCACGCCCCGTGGGCGCCGTGCGCCCGCATCCGCTCCAGCGTCCGGTGCAGAAGGACCTTTCCCAGTCCCGTACCGCGCTGCTCCGGCCGTACTCCGAACGGGCCGAACCGCTCGGCCAGCGCGTCGTACGCGCCGTGCATGGCCCAGCCCGCCAGCTGGCCGCCCGGCTCACGCGCGATGACCACGTGGTCGAGCGGCGTCCCGGTGGACAGGCACCGTCGGATCGTGCGCGCCCAGTCGGGGTTGAACTCGGTGGCCGCCAGGCGGACCAGGTCCACCAGGTCGTCGTCGGAGGGTGTGCCGAAGCGGTAGCCCCGCGCCACCAGGCTCTCCTCGTGCCGCCGCACTTCCTCCGGGACGCGGTAGCCGACCAGGGTGCGGTCCATGGCGGCCGCCTCGTAGTGGACCGTGAAGCCGAGGCTCTCCAGGAGCCCGGCCGCCTGCGGGTACGCCTCGCGGTCCAGGCCGGGCAGCACGTAATGAGGGGCGTAGGCGGCGAAGTCGACGCGGCGGCGGCCGTGCCCGCGCAGCCAGTCGAGGGCGTCGGTGAGCAGACGGCGGCCGACGCCGTTGCCGCGCACCGACGGGTCCACGAAGAAGAACGGGAGCCAGCCCTGGTCCGGCTCCAGATCGGTCCCCGCCATCGGGACGAGGCGGCGGACGGCGTAGGCGGCGCCCACCACCCGCCCGTCGTGGACGGCCACCCGCAGCCCGTCCGGGTCGAAATTGGGGTCGAGCAGCACCTGGGCGCGGAAGCGGGCCGCGGTGATCGGATCGCCCGGGGCGCTGCGGCACCAGGCGGTCAGCAGCGAGGGTCCGTCACCGGGGCGGAAGGGGCGTACGGAAGGACAGACCATCGGTTCTCCTGGCATGGCCGTGCGTCACCGGCGAAGGGGCGACCGGTCCTCGCCGGTGACGCAGCGATAGCGACAATTTACCGACAGTGTCCGCCTGTGCCCCGTCGCGACGCCCGGACACGGCGTACTCGGATGGGCGGCAGCCGCCGCGCTCGCCACCAGACCGCGCTGACCTGCGAAGAAGCGGCAGCTGAGGCGTTCGGCGGACCGCCGGCCGGGGCATGTCCGCGTGGCGGGGGCGGCTGGATGGAGGCATCGTGAGCTGACAGCGCACTCCTGGACGCGGGAAGGGCCTGAGGAGACGTACGGGACGCAGGCCGCCGCGTCTGCCGTGGAGCGACCAGGAGGCTGCCGCATGGTTCGAGGGTCGATGCGGTGCGCCGCTGCAGGGGTCGCGTTCCTCGTCGCCGCCGCGGTGCCGTCCTCGGCCGTCGCGGCCGCGGAGGACGGCGCCTTCGCCGGCGTGATGAGCGGCGAGGGATACCGCCCGGCGGTGGGGACGCCCCGGATGATCGCGCACCGCGGCGCGTCCCGGTACGCGCCGGAGAACACCCTCGCCGCGGTCGACGCGGCGCACGCCCGCAAGCTCCTCTGGGTCGAGAACGACGTGCAGCGCACCAAGGACGGCGCTCTGGTCGTGATGCACGACGCGACGCTGGCGCGGACCACGAACGTCGAAAAGCTGTTCCCGCGCCGGGCGCCCTGGCGAGTGGCTGATTTCACGGCCGCGGAGATCGCCCGACTGGACGCGGGCAGCTGGTTCGGGAAGCGGTTCGCGGGGGAGCGGGTGCCGACGATGACGGCTTTTTTGCGCCGGATGGATCACAACCGTCAGCGGTTGTTGCTGGAACTGAAAACGCCCCGCCGGTACCCGGGAATGGAGGCCCAGGTCGTCCGTGAACTGCGGCGGACCGGGTGGCTTGATCGTACCCATGTGAGAAACCGGCTGGTGGTCCAGAGCTTCTGCGTGCGCTGCGTGGAAACCGTGCACAGACTGGCGCCACAGGTCCGTACCGGGATTCTCGGCGCCCCGTCCGTGGACCGCCTGCCTCGCTACGCGCGGTTCGCCGACCAGATCAACCCGCCTCTGTCGAAGGTGAGTTCGCGCTGGATCGCGGCCGTGCACCGGCTGCGGGGGCCCCACGGAAGGCCGTTGGAGGTCTACGCGTGGGACGTCGGCAACCGTGCCGGCACGCGGCTGGCGTTGGGCCGGGGTATCGAAGGACTGATTGTCTAGATCTCGCGGGTCACGTGTTTCGGACAGGCATATTGACCCGTACTTCGTTTCCGGGACGCGCCGCGTGAAGGATGTGTGTGCGCCACACGAGTGGCGTGTGGGCTCCGCAGGGCGGGGATTTACGGGATTCCCGTGGCGGGGCTAAGGTGCCTGAGATGTTCGACGCCGCCACACTCCCCGTAGAAGAACTAAGACGCAGGATTTGGCTTTTGGGTTCCGTTTTGAGGCCCGGTGCGGGCCCGCGCTCAGCCCCTCCCCTGGGTTCGTTCCGGGAGGGTCCGTGAAGAACGATTTTCCGGCGTACGGCGAGCGGCGGGTGCCCCTTCCCCCGCCGCGGCAGGTACCCCATGACGCATTGAGTCCGTCGGGCGCGATGCCCGGCGCGCAGCAGCCGGCCGGGGCGACCGCGACGGCCACGATGACGGCCGTGGCCGCGGACGTCACCAAGGCCGACCGGCCACCGGCGCAGGCGAACCGGGGCGGCGCTTCCCACGCCAAGCCCAAGGGCCACGGCAGAGGACGCGCCAAGGCGGCCGCCGGGACCGACGCCAAGGCCAAGCCCCGCGACGCGTTCTTCGACAACGCCAAGTACCTGGCCATCGTGCTGGTGGCGATGGGGCACAGCTGGGAGCCGCTGCGCGACGGCAGCCGGTCGGCGGCGGCGCTCTACATCACCGTCTACGCCTTCCACATGCCGGCGTTCATCATCATCTCCGGATATTTCTCGCGCAGTTTCGATATGCGCAAGGACCGGTTGCAGCGGCTGGTCACCGGCGTCGCCGTCCCGTACGTCCTCTTCGAAGTGGCCTACACGCTCTTCAAGAGGTGGGCGGACGACGATCCGGGCTACCCCATCAGTCTCACCGACCCCTGGTACCTCACGTGGTTCCTGCTGGCGCTGTTCGTCTGGCGGCTGACCACCCCGCTGTGGAAGATCGTGCGCTGGCCGGTTCCGCTGGCGCTGGCCATCGCGGTACTCGCCTCCGTGTCACCCGACATCGGGGACGACATGGACCTCCAGCGCACGCTGCAGTTCCTGCCGTTCTTCGTGATCGGCCTGTGCCTGCGGCCGGAGCACTTCAAGCTGGTCCGCCGCCGCAAGGCGCGGATCCTGGCGGTGCCGGTCTTCGCTCTCGCCCTGCTCTTCGCGTACTGGGCCGCGCCGCGGATGAACGCCGCGTGGTTCTATCACCGCGACAGCGCGCAGGAGCTGGCTGCTCCCTGGTGGAGCGGCGCGGTGATGACCCTCGCCATGTTCGGCTGCTCCCTGGTGCTGGTGGCCTGCTTCTTCGCCTGGATCCCGGGCCGCACGATGTGGTGCACGGCGCTCGGCGCGGGCACCCTCTACGGCTACCTGCTGCACGGCTTCCTCGCCAAGGGCTCCCGCTTCTGGGACTGGTACGACAACCCGTGGATGCACACGCCCTGGGGCGCGGTCCTGCTGACGCTGATCGCGGGCACCGTCGTCACGGTGTTGTGCACACCACCGGTGCAGCGCGCCTTCCGGTTCGCGATGGAACCCAAGATGACCTGGGCGTTCAAGAAGGACCCGGTCGGGGCGGCACGCGGCCGGAGCTGAATCCCATGCGCGCGTGAGTGAGCGTTCGAGCAGTGCCAGGGGCACTCGCCCCACCGGGGAGCCGGTGGAGCGAGTGCCCCTGGTCGTTCGTGCGTCGGCCCGCCGGACGGCCTCAGCGGACGACGGCGATCCCTTCGAGTTCGACGAGTGCCGTCTCGTCCCACAGCCGCGTCGCACCGATGACGGCCATGGCCGGATAGTCACCGCCGACCAGGCGCTTCCACACCCGGCCGATGTCCGCCGCGTGCCGGCGGTAGTCGGCGATATCCACGGCGAAGACGGTGAGTTTGGCGAGGTCGGAGGGGCCGGCGCCGGAGGCGGCCGCCACGTCCAAGAGGTTGCTCAGGGCCCGCTCGAACTGCTCGACGATGCCTGCGCCGACGATCCGGCCTGATCCGTCGAGGGCCGTCTGACCGGCGAGGAGGACCATGGTGCCGGAGGTGGCGCGCACGGCGTGGCTGAACCCCGTCGGCGGCGCCAGATGGGGCGGGTTGATGCGCTCCAGAGCGGGGTGCGGGCCCGGGGGAGTGCCGGTGCCCGGCCGGGAGCCCTCGGGGCCGCCGTGGTCGTCGGGCGCGCTCTGCCCGGCAGGCGTCCCGCCGGTGCCGCCCGGGTGGCCCGTGTTCCCCGCGCCGTTCTGCGTGCTCATGGCCGATGAGTCCCCTCTGTCGCCAAGTCGTATCGCACTCCGAGGGATTCAAGCGTGTCCTGATCCTCCCGGGGAAGCGGTTCGCCGGAGATGACGGGATCGGAGCCCGTCGGCGATGCCGGTTCCTGGAGCGCCCGGCAGCCCGGCGCGGCCCGCGGCTTCGCGGAGCCGTTCGCGTGACCGGTCATCACCGCACACTCCCCATCACCCTCCTGGGGTGCACCGGGCCGCGCCCTCCGCCCCGCCCGCTACTCCACCTCCTGTTCGGCTGCCGCCGGGTACAGCGCCGTCCGCAGCTGCCCCGTCCAGTGCGCCGTCATCTCCCTCGCCACCCGGGTGTCGGGGGCGTACAGCTCGAAGCCGTGCCAGGCGCCGGGCACATTGCGGACCGTGACGGCGACGCCCGCGTCCATCAGGCGCCGGGCGTAGGCCAGTCCGGCATCGCGCAGCGGATCGAGATCGCAGACCAGGACATAGGCCGGCGGCAGGCCCGACAGATCGGTGGCCCGGGACGGCGCGGCGTACGCGTCCGCCTTGACGCCCTCGGGAAGGTAGTGCTCCCACACCGCCTGAACGCTCCGCGGACTCGACACCCGCGAATCCGGCTCCGGGCCCGCTGCCGATTCCTGCGCGGAGTCCGCCCCCGGCTGCTCCGTCGCCGCCTCGGCGCCCACGCGGTCGTCCAGGTCGGGGACGCACAGCGACTGATAGGCGAGTGCCGGGCCGCCGTGATCGCGGGCCATCAGGGCGACGGCCGCGCTGAGGCCGCCGCCCGCGGACTTCCCCGTGACGGCGATCCGCTCGGGGTCGATACCGAGGGCGTCCGCCCGCCGCGCGGTCCATTCGAGGGCGAGATAGCAGTCCTCCAAGCCGGCCGGGTAGCGGTGCTCGGGCGCGAGCCGGTATTCCACCGCGATGGCGACGGCGGGCAGTTGACGGCAGAGCGCGATGGCCGCACGGTCCTGGCCCGGCAGCGAACGCCCGATCGCATACCCGCCGCCGTGGAAGTGCAGCACGGCGGGCAACGGCTCCCCTGGAGAGGAGGCCACGTCCGGCCGGTACACCTCGACCGTCAGCGCGCTGCCGTCCGCCCGTGGAATGTCGAACCGCTCGCTGCGCACGCCGGTACGGTCCGCCGGGTGCGCGGCGAGCATCGCTCTGAACCCCTCGCGGGTCCCCTCGATGTCCTCATAAGGATCGGCGGACGGCGGCAACGCCTCGAAGATCTCGGCGAGTTCGGGATGCACCTGCCGTGCGGGCGGGTTGGTCATGCGAATCCCCTCCTGGTCATCAGGGGTGCCGGCGTGGTGCCGTGCCGGTGCGGTGCCGGTCGCGCGTGAGGCGTCGCTTCCACGGCATTACCGCTTCCGCTGTCCCCACCGCTACCGCTACCCCCACCGTCCCCGTCGGTGTGCACCGAGGACGCGTGGCCCGTCGGTGTCTCCTGACGCGTACCCCCGCGTCGCACAAGCACCACCAGGCACAGACTCCTCTCCTGTGTCCCCCGCCACGCGGAGGGCCGGCCGCCCCGAGCTGCCACACGACGCCCCTGGGCGCCGCGCACCGCGACCGGCCAAGGACGCCGACAGCCAACGCGCCCCGGCAACGCGAAGCCCCGATGGCGCCCCCGCACCGACCCCAACCAGCCCTCAACCGCCCCCACCCGCCTCACTTCGCCTCCGCGTAACAGCCCACCACCGCGGTGGTGAACGGGAACCGGACCGGCGTTTCCCCGAAGGCGATCCGGCCCGCGGTCGCGGCCGCCGCCCCGATCGCCTCGGACACCGTCTCCGCCTCCTCCTCGGGGCAGTGCACGATCACCTCGTCGTGCTGGAAGAAGACCAGCTCGGCACGGAGACCGGACTCGGACAGCGAGCGACGCAGCGCCGCCAGCACCAGCAGTGCCCAGTCGGCCGCACTGCCCTGGACGACGAAGTTGCGGGTGAAGCGCCCGCGGGCCCGGGCCGCCGAACTGCTGCCGTATCCCGTCGGAGGGTCCTCCTCCTGCGGCAGGCCGGCCTCGTCGGGTGCCGCCACGGACGCCGGCGGGCAGGTGCGCCCCAGCCAGGTGCGCACCAGCCGCCCCTCCTCGCCTGCCCGCGCCGCGTCGTCCACGTAGGCCACCGCGGCCGGATAGCGGCGGCGCAGATCCGCCATGTGCTTGAGGGCGTCGCCCGAGGTCTGGCCGTAAATCGCACCGAGCAGCGCGAGTTTGGCCTGGGCGCGGTCGCCGCCGAAGGCACGGGCCGCCAGATCCGCGTAGAGGTCCTCGCCGCTGCCCGCGACGTCCATCAGGCCACGGTCGCGGGACACGGCCGCCAGCACCCGCGGCTCCATCTGATCGGCGTCCGCGACCACCAGCCGCCACCCCGGGTCGGCGAGCACGGCCTGCCGGATCACCTTCGGGATCTGCAGCGCGCCGCCGCCGTTCGTCGTCCAGCGGCCGGAGACCGTGCCGCCGGGGAGGTACTCGGGGCGGAACCGGCCGTCGTGCACCCACTGCTGGAGCCACGCCCACCCATGGGCGGTGTGCAGACGGTAGAGCGTCTTGTACTCCAGCAGCGGTGCCACCGCCGGGTGGTCGATCTGCTGCAGTTCCCATTTCCGCGTCGAGGCGAGAGAAAAGCCGGCGCCGGCGAAGGCCCTGATGATGTCGTTCGGCAGATCGGGACGCACCCGCGCGCCCGGCCCGAAGGCCCGGGACACCCTCTCGGCGAGCTCCGCCATCCTCCGCGGCTCCAGACCGCCCGGATAGCGCTCACCCAGCAGCCCGTCCAGCAGCTTGCGGTGCACATCCGCCCGCCACGGCACCCCGGACCGGTTCATCTCCGCCGCTACCAGCATCCCCGCCGACTCGGAGGCCAGCAGCAGTCGCATCCGCTCGGGGTGCTCCGTCCCGGCTGTGCGGGCCAACTGCCCGGCGTACACCTCCAGCAGGGCCGTGAGTTCGTCCGTACCCGGCGGCAGCGGCACAGGACCGGGCGCGAACAGCGACGGCTGGGTCTCGGCGGCCCGCGCGGGAGCGTCCTGCGGCACGGGCAGCGAGTGGAGCCGCGCCCAGGCGGCGGCCAGCGACCGCGGCTGACCCGACTGCCCCTCCTCGTGTCCGATCAGCAGCGACTCGGCGGCCTCGACGTCGTAGCAGCGCTCGACGCGCACCCCCGCAGCCAGCAGCCGCCGGTAGATCTCCGCGGTGGACCGCCACACCCACCGCTCGACCTCCGGGCGCGCCCGGACGGCCTCGGCGAGCGACGGTTCCTCCAGCACCGGTCCCGCGGGCCGGCCGTCCGGGGCGAGCGGGCAGAGACGGGCACCCCCGTCGCCCGTCTCCGCCACCGCCCATCTCATGTCCCTGAGTCTTCCACCAGGGTCTGACAATGCCCCTGACCAGCACCTTCGACACGCCTCCGCGGCCCCGGCGCCGGGGCCGCGCCCCACCCCGATCTCACTCCGTTCGTACGGCGAGCGACCGCTCCCGCCCCGTACAGCGGGCCAGATGCGCGGCCTCCGCCTCCAGGCCGGCCCGCGGCACCGCGCCGTGCTCGGCGAACAACGTCACCGCGACGCTCTCCTCGGTGAACTCCCACACTCCGGCCACTCGGCCCTTGTGCACCACCACCGGCGAGATCCAGCCCCCCGTCCGGCTCACCGCCGCGCGCCGCCCGGCCGCGATCAGCCGGGTGTCGCCCGTGCCGGGCCCCAGGACGTACTGATCGAAGCCGGCCAACAGCCGTACCTCCCGCGACGGTTTCGCCAGCGCCAGCGCCTCGGCATCCTCGCTCCGCACGAACGCGCCGCTCACGCCGTCGACCTCGACCGGCGTCAGCCGGTCCCCGAGCGACGCGAACCAGCCGCGCAGCGTGGCCTTACGGGTCGCGCCGCGCAGCAGCCAGGCGTCGAACGCCAACGGATCGGCAGGGCCGTGCGCCCCGAGATAGGCGCCGATCACGTCGGCCGCCGCCTCCTCCGCGTCCGGAACGCCACGCCACCCGGGGACCCACGATCGCGGCGAGGTGAAGGTCACCTTCTGCCCCTGGGGCGGCCCCTGGCACAGCCTCCCGTTCCACGCCAGCGGCTTCAGCACGGCGCTCCACCCGGAGGCCAGCTGTTCTCCGAGCCCCTCCAGACCGCGGTGCGCGGCCACCGCGTCGATCAGCTCCTGACGGGTCAGGACGCGGCCGTCCAGGATGCCGTCCACAGCCTCGCCGAGCGCCTCCATCTTCCGCGGGCTCACCCCGAAGGTCTTCTGCCAGGACGGCTTCTCCCAGCTCCGCGCGGCTCCCAGGAGCGCGAGGTACGCGGCCACCCCGTCGGCAGGCAGCACATGCAGGGTGCCGCGCATGGCCCAGGTCTTGACCACGGAACGCGCCTCCAGGGCACGCCGCACGGCATCGGCGGACGGACTCTTCCGCCGTGTCCCGACGGCCAGTTCGGCGGCCGAGGCGACCTGTGCCTGCACACCGGCCAGCTGTCCCACCAGCCGCTCGGTCGAGGCGGCCGTACGCGGCACCAGGCTCTGCTGCCGCAGCCGCCAGGCCAGCACCTGTGCGTGCGTCACCTTCACGACGTCTTTCATGGCGTCATTGCACAGCACACGACTGACACATGAGGCGAGCGCTCGTCCGAATTCACGCGAGCGGCGTGGAACGTGTAGGCGGCAAGGTCACGACAAAAGAGCCTTTTGCCCCTTCCAGCACACGAGAAGCATGTTCACCCGAATGCAACCGCTACCTCCTACTGATTCATGCGTTGGGCAGATCGTCGCTCCAAGCGGCATGTACAGACCCTGAAGCTGCTCAGTGAAGAGGTTCGCCGTGAAGTTTGTCTCCAAGGCCGTCGTCATGTCCGCCGTCGCGGGCATCGCTGTCGTGGGCGGGGCGGGCATCGCCGGCGCCACCACCGGCAAAAGCGGTGCCAGCGCGGTGGGCGGTGCTTCGCACTCTCCTGGTGTGATCTCCGGCAACGTCGTCCAGGTCCCGATCTCGGTGCCGGTCAACGTCTGCGGCAACACCGCCAACCTCGTCGGGGCCCTCAACCCGGCGTTCGGCAACAAGTGCACCAACCGCTGATTCTCCTTCAGCGATCGAGGCCGTCTGCTGTCCGGTAGGCCTCCAGGGCCGGTACGGGTTCTCCGCACCGGCCCTTGCCGTGCCCGCGACCGCTCGCGGGCGGTCGGCACCGTCAAGTAGTGGTACTTGCCTACGGATCCTCCGTATCGGGCGCAGCGGCAGCATCTCGCGCATTCTGCGTTTCCCCTCGGATGAGAATTCGCATTCGGCGGGGCCGCCCTCCGTTCGGGCGGGTGGTGGTTATCCCGAGCCGTAGGCAGATGGCAAATCCCCCGGAGATGGCCTTGCGTCATTCGGGTGATCCTTCACAAAGTCCGCCCCGCAATAGTTTCGCGGGCGACGGGACGTCGTTACCAATCATGGCAGCGGAGTTACGGGCGAGCAGTCACGACGCCCGTGCGGCACGATGGTCGTGTTCGCTACGGACCCGCTGCAGGAAGGGCTGAAAGTGAAGTACGCAAAGGTCGCTGCGGTCACTGCTGGCACGCTCATGGCAGTGGGTGCCGCTGCGCCGGCGTTCGCCGACTCGGGTGCCAAGGCTTCTGCGAAGAAGTCGCCCGGTGTCATCTCCGGCAACGTCGTCCAGGTGCCGGTCCACGTGCCGGTCAACGTTTGCGGCAACACCGTGAACGCCCTCGCGCTGCTGAACCCCGCGTTCGGCAACAAGTGCGTCAACGACTGACTCACCACCAGCTGAGTCAATTCTTTCTGATCGGCCCCGGTGCACAGCTTGTGCGCCGGGGCCGATCGGCGTCCGGGTGGTCCGGAGCGGGGTGTTGACTCCGGGAATCTTTTTTGAGCGGCGCGTCCAGGAACCGGGCCCGGCGGAGTTTCCCCGCGGGGCGGTACTCGTTAGTCAGAGGGAATGCGGTGATCCGAGCAGCGATGTGAATGCTCATGCGGATCTGGTGTCGCGGATCCCTCAAGCACCGCCCGAGAAGGGACAGTTGAAGTGAAGTACGCGAAGTCTGCCGCGATTGTTGTCGGTTCGGTCATGGCGCTGGGAGCGGCCGCACCCTCCTTCGCCGCGGGCCCGGCCCGTCCCGCCGGTGCCACTGGCTCGAAGATGAGCGTCAACGGCGGACTGACGGACGCGCTGAAGAGCAAGGACCTGGACGGCCACCAGATCGCGCCGCTGGTCGACACCGTCAAGGGTGCCGCCGACAAGGCGAAGTCCGACCCCGATCGGCTTCTCGGTGGCACCACGGGGGCCACCAAGAAGTCGCCGCTGCTCGGCGGGGTGCAGATCGGGCAGTAATTCCCGGTGTGTGAAATCTCCTGCCGGGCGGCGGATCGCGAAGCCGCCCGGCAGTGAGACACCTGGTGTCGCGTCACTTTCGCCCTTTGGCCGATATCCAGGTGCCCCCGAGCGAGGGTGGCGAACCTCGGCCCGCTCCTTGTCGCCTCGCGCATTCGGGACGACATCCGGGTCCTCTCCGGATTCGGTACCGGCGTCGGCAGACGTGTAGCGGCCTTTCGAAGCCCGGGTCACCCAGACCTCCTTCTTCTGGGTGGCCCGGGCCTTTGCCTTCCGTGCACGGCATTGTTATTCGGTTGTGACTGCTGCGGGTGGAATCGGTCGTTAGCAGAGTGTGTGGAGGGATGCATGCCAATGCCCCGGCGAAATTGATGGGGTTGCCCGGGCATTGGCATGCAGGTCATGATTGAGAACCGGTGAGCACGTCGGTGTCGACCGATATTCGAGCCCGGTTATGAGCCACACGCACAACTGACCGGCCACTCGATCCCTACCGATAATTCCGGCCGCATATGCAGGTGTGCCGACGCACTCGAAACTTTCCGCGGGTGTCCGATGTCTTCAGGGGTCTTCTGTTTCTCTTCGTGCCCATTCTCCCGGTGGGGAGGGCGCAAGTGCCGGTAAGGAGAGGGGAGTCCGGCCGTGGCGCCGGAGGATGGCCCTCGGCGGGCGACGGGTGTTGTGCGGCACCCGTACGCGGGGGAGGGGAGACGGCTGCCGGGCCTGGGGTGGGCGGCAGTTGTGTGCCGGGGCGGCCGGCAACGGTCGCGCTCGGTCGTGGCCCGCGGAGTGGTCTCGGCGGCCGGCCGAGCGGGTCCGGCGGGCCGCTCGGCCTTGACCACCCGGTCGAGCCGGCCGTCGGCATCGCCGGACGACTCCACCGTGTACCGCTGCGCCCCTGCCGCCGGGGGGCTGCGGCTGGAAGCCGTCCGGCGGGGCGTCTGGCGGATCGTGGGGATCAACGCGCGAAAACGGTGTGCGGCACGGGAAGGATCGTTCTTTCGCTCATTGGTGGTACCTGCCACTCCGGGGGTTTGAACTCGGCCGGAATGCATCGCTGGGACGGTGCGAACGCCGGGCGCTCCGGGTGGACCGCCGACGGGATCTCCGTTCGCGCCGAGTGGCGGGGGTGTGCGCCGCCGAACCGGGTGGCGGGTACCCGTGGGGGGTGTCCGAAGGTCACTGCTCGGCCGCCATCGCTCGGTGCGGCGTCGGCTCTGGCAGACTTGATGAAAGCCGCAAATGGTGATGAATCGGGGAGGTGTGGGCGATGCGCGTGGCGCTGGCGCAGACGGACTGTGTGCTGGGCGATGTGGCGGAGAACCTCGATGTGGCCCGCGAGCAGATCGAGCAGGCCGCGGCGCAGAGCGCCGACCTCGTCGTCTTCCCCGAACTCAGCCTGCACGGCTACCACTTGGGTGCGCTCGAACGGGACTCCTCGGTCGAGGTACGCGACCCCCGGCTGCTGGAACTGAGCATCCTCGGCCCCGACGTGGTGGTCGGCTTCCACGAGTACACCAGCCTGCGCGCGTACAACACCGCGGGGCACTACTCGGCCGGTGCGCTGCTGCACGCGCACCGCAAGCTCTACCTCCCCAACTACC
The DNA here is from genome assembly GCF_045782725.1 of Streptomyces sp. Pv4-95. Classification (NCBI taxonomy): domain Bacteria; kingdom Bacillati; phylum Actinomycetota; class Actinomycetes; order Kitasatosporales; family Streptomycetaceae; genus Streptomyces; species Streptomyces sp. Pv4-95. The sequence continues at coordinate 3,734,617 of NZ_CP127172.1, read as the reverse complement.
TTGCGTGGGAGGAACGCAAGCACGTCAGCCCCGGGCAGTCGCTGCGGGCGTACGACCTCAGCAAGTCGGCGAGCGGGGGCCGGGGCGCGACGCTGGTGTGCAATGACGCATGGCAGCCGGTGCTGCCGTGGCTGGCGGTGCAGGACGGCGCAGAGGTGCTGTTCGTGCCGACGAACAGTGCGGCGAGTCTGGACCCGGAGGCGATGGACACCGGGCTCTACTGGGACACGCTGCTGTCGTACACGGCGCGGATGCTGCAGTGCTGGGTGGTCTTCGTGAACCGGGTCGGCAACGAGCACGGCGCGGCCTTCTGGGGCGGCTCGCGGGTGGTGGATCCGCGGGGCGCGGTGGTGGCGCAGGCGCCGAAGTGGGAGCCCGCGCTGGTCACCGTCGACATCGATCTGGCGGAGGCACGCCGGCAGCGCCGTGCCGTGCCGCTGGTGGCCGAGGCGAGGCTCGGGCTGATCGACCGCGAGGTACGGCGGCTGATCGACGAGGGCGGCGACCACTAGGCCGCGCCGGCGGCTGCCGACGGGCCGGGTGTCCCGGCGTCAGTGCCGGGCGGAGGGCTCCGGGTGCGGCTCCGTGGCGGGCTTCGCGGCGGTTTCCTGGCCGGGCGCGTCCGCGGGGCCGTCGTCCTGGAGGGCCTTGGCCTCGGACTTGAGGATGCGCATCGAGCGGCCGAGGCCGCGTGCCATGTCGGGCAGTTTCTTCGAGCCGAAGAGCAGCACGAAGGCCAGGATGATCAGGACCAGGTGCCAGGGTTCGAAGGCGTTCCGGAGCATCGCGGGCTCGCTTTCGTCGGGGGGTGGCTGTGGACGTTCTGTCCAGTATCACCCGAACGGTCCCACTGCCCGGGCCGGGGGTGCCCCGGCCCGGGCAGTGGCTCGCCGGCCCTACCAGCTGGACTTGCGTACGCCCGGCAGGTAGCCCGCGTGGGCCTGCTCGCGCAGCCGTACGCGGGAGAGGCCGAAGGCGCGGAGGTAGCCGCGCGGGCGGCCGTCGACGCTGTCGCGGTTGCGGACCCGGGTGGGGCTGGCGTCCCGGGGCTGGCGGGCCAGCTCGTGCCGGGCGGCGTCGCGCTCCGCCTGCGGGGTCTGCGGATTGCGGATGACGGCCTTCAGGAGGGCCCGCCGGGCCGCGTAGCGCGCGACGGTCGCCCGCCGCTTCTCGTTCTTGACGATCTTGCTCTGCTTCGCCATCAGACCTTCCCCCCTCGTGCCCGGATGCGGGCGACGGCCGCCTCGATCCCGATCGTGCTCACGGTCTTGATGCCCTTGGCGCTCAGCGTCAGCCGGATGTGCCGGCCCTCGCTCTGCAGCCAGTAGCGCTTGCGCTGGATGTTCGGGTCGAACCGGCGCGCGGTGCGGCGGTGCGAGTGGGAGACGGCGTTGCCGAAGCCGGGCTTGCGTCCGGTCAGCTGGCAGTGGGCGGACAAGGTGCGGTCCCTTCGGTCGCGGCCCTGGAGGGCCTATTGAAAATGGAAACCATTTCCGTATACTAACCACATGGCCCGCAACGAACTACGCCCGGTCGTCAAGCTCCGGTCCACCGCCGGTACCGGCTACACGTACGTCACCCGCAAGAACCGCCGTAACGACCCCGACCGCCTCGTGCTGCGCAAGTACGACCCCGTCGCCGGCCGTCACGTCGCCTTCCGAGAGGAGCGCTGAGCACCGTGAAACCTGGAATCCACCCCGCGTACGGGCCCGTCGTCTTCCGCGACCGGGCCGCCGGCTTCGCCTTCCTGACCCGCTCGACCGCCACTGGTGACAAGACCGTCGAGTGGGAGGACGGCCGGACCTACCCCGTCATCGACGTCGAGATCTCCTCGGCGAGCCACCCCTTCTACACCGGCACCGCCCGGGTGCTGGACACCGCGGGACGCGTCGAGCGGTTCGAGCGCCGCTACGGCAATCGCGAGGCCCGCTGATGGAGCGGCTCAACGTCGTGCTGGTGGGCGGCCTGCACGCAACGGCGCGGCAGGCCGCCGTCGAGCGGCTGCTGCGCACCGTCCCCGGCAGCGTCGCCCTCCACCACGACCTCGCCTCGGCCGCGGACGGCACCGTCCGGCGCACGGTCCGCGACGGCGGCGGTGTCCTCGACACCGGCGAGGCGCCGCTGGTGAACGACTGCGCCTGCTGCGCGCTGCGCGAGGACCTGGTGCCCGAGCTGGAGCGGCTGGCCGCGGGCCGCACCTGCCGGCTGGCGATCGTGGAGCTGTGGGACTCGGTCGAGCCGAAGGCGATGGCCGAGGTGGTCACCGGCTGCGGCAGCGACAACCTGGCGCTGACCGGAGTGATCACCGCCGTCGACCCCGCGCTGCTGCTGCCCTACCTCGGCTGCGGCGACGACCTCGCCGAGGCGGGGCTCGCCGCCGCGGCCTCCGACCAGCGCACCGTCGCCGACACCTGGGCCCGCCAGCTGGAGTACGCGCCGGTGCTGGCGCTCGCCCCGGGGGAGGAGGAGGCGGACGGCGCCGATCTGGCGCTGCTCGCGCAACTGCACCCCACGGCGCATCAGGTCGCGGTGGATTCGGGCGAGTTGGCCCCCGTCGCGATGGCCGGCTTCGATGTCGAGGCGGCCGCGGCGCGACAGCACCCGGCCTGCGCTCTCCTGCCGCAGGACGCCGATGCGGAGGGCGTCGCCACGCTCGTCTGGCAGCACACCCGGCCCTTCCACCCCGAGCGGCTCTACGCGGCGCTGGAGGACCTCACCTGTGCGGCCGCGCGCAGCCGGGGCCGCTTCTGGCTGGCCGACCGCCCGGACACCCTGCTGTCCTGGGACGCCGCCGGCGGCGCGCTCTGCGTGGAGAACGCCGGTCCCTGGCTGGCTTCGCTGCCGGACGCCGCCTGGGAGATGGTCCCGCCGGTGCGGCGGGCCGCCGCCGCGCTGGACTGGCACCCAGAGCACGGTGACCGCGCCCAGCATCTGGTCTTCACCTCGCCCGGCCTGGACCGTGAGGGGCTCGCGTCCCTGCTGCGGTCCTGTGTGCTCACCGACGCCGAGTACGCGGGCGGACCGGAGGCATGGAAGAGCCTGCCGCCCGCCTTCGACGCGCTCCTCGATCCCGTTTCGTAGCCCGGTCGCCTCCCGCACCGGGGCGGCCCGCCGAGGCGCGCCCCGTCGGCAGCGGCCGGCCTTGCCCGTACCCCGTAAGGAAAACCCCCACCATGACCCGTCGGCACGACCCTCGTCGTAAGCCCGCACCCCGCCCCAATCCGCTCGATGCGGCCGGGATCACCTATATCGACTACAAGGACACCACTCTGCTGCGGAAGTTCCTCTCCGACCGGGGCAAGATCCGCAGCCGGAGGATCACCCGCGTCACGGCGCAGCAGCAGCGGCAGCTGGCCCGCGCCGTCAAGAACGCGAGGGAGATGGCGCTGCTGCCGTATGCCTCGCGGTGAGGGCGGGGGCCGAACGGGGCGGTCGCTCGCGGTGGAACCCGAACGCCGCGGCGGCCGTCCCAGCTGCGTGGAGCGGCCGGTCCCGAGGGGGCCTGCCCGCGCTCTCCCGCATCGGGGGCCGACGGCGGCGGGGCGTGGGGCCGGTATGCGACGAGCTGTGACCGTTTCGGCACCGGCTGTCGTGCACGTGCATCTGCGCATGCATCTGCATATGAACGCAGCTATGATCCCGGGCAGTTGCCATCTGTTATCCCCGGGAGACCTCTGTGCCTCACGCACACAACGGCATGGCCGCAACGGATCTCCGTGACGTGGTCTGGCAGAAGAGCCGGCACAGCAACTCGCAGGGCTCGTGCGTGGAGTTCGCGAAGCTGCCCGGGGGCGAGATCGCGGTGCGCAACTCCCGCTTCCCGGACGGCCCGGCGCTGGTCTACACGCCGGCCGAGATCGAGTCGATGCTCATCGGCGTCAAGGGCGGGGAGTTCGACCACCTCGTGGCCGACTAGAGCGCGAAGGGCGGCCGCGGCGCCTGCGCCGCACCGGTGTGCGCGCACGCGGACGGCCGGGCCCGCCGCCCTGAGGGCGGGCGAAGCCCGGTGGGATGAAGCCCGTTACGGCAGCCGGAAGAGGGCCCACACGATCTTGCCGGGGGCGGCGCCGGACAGCGGCTGCCAGCCCCAGCTGTCGCTGAAGGCTTCCACGAGATACAGCCCGCGCCCCGACTCCGCGGCCTCGTCGGCCTCGCCGGCGACCGGGGAGCAGTCGCTGGGGTCCCGGACGGCGCAGATCAGCCGGGAGGACCAGCGCATCAGGTGCAGGCGGGCCGGCGGGGTGTCATCGGCGCGTTCGGGAGCGGCGAGGATCGCGTGCCGCAGGGCGTTGGTGACGAGTTCGGAGACCACCAGGGCGACTCCGTCGAAGAGCTCGTCCAGCTCCCAGCCGTGCAGGGTGTCGCGGGTGAACTTCCGTGCACCGCCGACCGATTCGTACCGCGGCGGGAGCGTGCAGGACGCGGATCCGGAGACGGCCAAGGGGTCGACGGGAGGAAGGCCCTGCCATAACGGCTCGAGCATGGTCAAAACCTTGGTCCCCATGCGAGGCACTCCTGGCGTTCGCGGACGTCATGACCCTGGCCGGTCAGCCGGATCTGGCGGATCTTTCACGAGCGTGCATGCGTGCGACGCCCATGGTTCCCAATGGGCACGACAGATGCAAGGGCAGATGCACGTGCACGTGCCGTGATTGCGCCAGGACGGACGGATTCGCGGGCAATTCTTCTCGTGGCTTTCTGTGGAGAGCTTGCGGTGGCCTCACATATCAGTAACCGGATGAGCACTCAACGAAGCGCGAACGTGGCAGACTGCGGCGCGTTGTTGGACGGGGTGTGGTCACAGGAAGGTCCGAGAGGTGTCCGCTAACGAGTCGAGCGGGTCGGTGGTACGGCGCATCCTGCTCGGATCGCAGCTTCGCCGGCTGCGTGAATCCCGTGGCATAACCCGGGAAGCGGCCGGCTACTCGATCCGCGCGTCGGAGTCGAAGATCAGCCGCATGGAGCTGGGCAGGGTGAGCTTCAAGGCGCGGGACGTCGAGGACCTGCTCACGCTGTACGGGGTCGGCGACCAGCAGGAGCGCGAAGCCCTCCTCTCCCTCGCGCGCGAGGCCAACGTCACGGGGTGGTGGCACAGTTACACCGATGTCCTGCCCGGCTGGTTCCAGACCTATGTCGGCCTGGAAGGCGCCACTTCCGCCATCCGCACCTATGAAGTGCAGTTCGTGCACGGCCTGTTGCAGACCGAGAGCTATGCCCACGCCGTGGTCAGACGCGGCATGCCCGACGCCACGACCGCCGATGTGGAGCGCCGCGTCGCGCTGCGCGTGGAGCGCCAGAAGCTGCTGCTCGCGGAGCGCCCGCCGCAGTTCCACTGCGTGCTGGACGAGTCCGCGCTGCGCCGTCCGTACGGCGAGCGCGAGGTCATGCGCGACCAGCTGCGGCATCTGATCGAGATGTCCGAGCGGCCGAACGTGCGCCTGCAGGTCATGCCGTTCAGCTATGGCGGGCACGCGGCAGAAAGCGGCGCCTTCACCATGCTGGGCTTCCCGGAGACGGGTCTGCCGGACGTCGTCTATCTGGAGCAGCTGACCAGCGCGCTGTATGTGGACAAGCCCGAAGAGGTGGCCCTGTACGCGCGGGCGATGGACCGCCTCCAGGAGGAGGGGCCGAATCCGGCCGAGAGCCGGGACCTCTTGCGTGGTCTACTCCAACTGATGTGACGCACCGGTAGGATGACCAGCCATCAGGAGTCAGCACCCCCCAACGCGGCGCCCTGTGTGCCCTGTTCTCCAGATCGGGATGGCATGTCCTACTTCGACGAGTTGGCGTATCAGTTCATCGACGGCGAGTGGCGATCCGGCAGTGGCTCGTGGGACATCGTCGATTTCAATCCGTACAACGGCGAGAAGCTGACGTCCATACCCGTCGCCACCGTCGAGGAGATAGACCAGGCATACCGCGCCGCCGAGCGGGCGCAGCGCGAGTGGGGTGCCGTCAACCCCTACAGCCGGCGGCTCGTCTTCGAGCGCGCGCTGCGGATCATCGACGACCGCGAGGCGGAGCTGGGCGAGGCGATCGCCGCGGAGGTCGGCGGGACGCGCGCCAAGGTGGGCTTCGAACTGCATCTCGCCAGGGAGTTCCTGCGGGAGGCGATCCAGCTGGCGCTGCGCGCCGAGGGCCGTATCCTGCCGTCGCCGGTGGACGGCAAGGAGAACCGTCTCTACCGCCTGCCGGTCGGTGTCGTCGGCGTCATCAGCCCCTTCAACTTCCCGTTCCTGCTGTCGATGAAGTCCGTCGCGCCGGCCATCGCGCTCGGTAACGCCGTGGTCCTCAAGCCGCACCAGAACACCCCGATCTGCGGCGGTGGGCTGGTCGCCAAGATCTTCGAGGAGGCCGGGCTGCCGCCGGGCGTCCTCAACGTCGTCGTCACCGACATCGCCGAGATCGGCGACGCGCTCATCGAGCACCCGGTGCCCAAGACGATCTCCTTCACCGGGTCGGAGAAGGTCGGCCGGCATGTCGCGACCGTCGCCGCCTCGCACTTCAAGCACGCGGTGCTGGAGCTGGGCGGGAACAGCGCGCTCGTCGTGCTGGAGGACGCCGATATCGACTACGCCGTGGACGCCGCGGTCTTCAGCCGATTCGTGCACCAGGGCCAGGTCTGCATGGCCGCGAACCGGGTGCTCGTGGACCGCGCGGTGGAGCGCGAGTTCACCGAGAAGTTCGTCGCCAAGGTCGCGTCCCTGAAGGTCGGCGATCCCGCGGACCCGCAGACCCACATCGGCCCGCTGATCAACGAAGGCCAGGCCGAGGCCGTCTCCTCGGTGGTGGACCGGGCCCTCGCCGAGGGGGCCAGCGCGCTCCTGCACGGCGAGACCCGGGGCACGCTCGTCGCGCCGAGCGTGCTGAGCGGGCTGGCGGAGGACTCCTCGATCCTCACCCAGGAGATCTTCGGCCCGGTGGTGCTGCTGATCCCCTTTGACGGCGACGACGAGGCGGTACGGCTCACCAACGCCACGCCGTACGGACTCAGCGGCGCGGTGCACACCGGGGACATCGAGCGCGGGGTGCGGTTCGCCAAGCGCATCGAGACCGGGATGATTCACATCAACGACGGCACGGTGCACGACGAGCCGATCGTGCCGTTCGGCGGCGAGAAGAGCTCCGGGGTCGGCCGGCTGAACGGCGACGCCATGGTGGAGGCCTTCACCACCACCAAGTGGATCTCCATTCAGCACGGGCGGTCGACCTTCCCGTTCTGAGAACTTCAGGATCAGCCTGCCGCGCGGCCGTTGAGGACAGGATCTGACCGCAAGGGCTCGTACGTTGAGTGATGTCGGAAGGCGGGTGGCGCGAAGCCGGTCCGCCCGGGGATGTCACGAAAGGTGGACCCATGCCCACTCACGTTGTTGCAGAGGCCCATGGCGACGAGCGCGGCGCGCTCCTGGCCTTCCTGGAGGCGCAGCGGGGCGGCCTGCGGCGCGCGGTGCTCGGACTGACCGACGAGCAGGCGGCGCAGCGGCCGAGCGCCAGCGAGCTGTCGCTCGCGGGCCTCGTCAAGCACGTCGCGGAGACCGAGCAGGGCTGGGTGGAGACCGCGCAGGAGCTGCCGCACTCCATCGCGCGGGACGAGGACACCTGGCACCTGAGCTTCCGGCTGGAGGACGGCGAGACGCTGGGCAGCGTGCTGGAGTTCTACGAGGCCGTCGCCCGGCGGACCGAGAAGTTCGTGCGGTCCGTGCCCAGCCTGAACGACACCTTCCCGCTCCCATCGGCGCCCTGGTACCCGCCGGAGGCGCAGCAGTCGATGCGCTGGCTGGTCCTGCACCTGATCGAGGAGACGGCCCGGCACGCCGGGCACGGCGACATCATCCGCGAGTCGCTGGACGGCAAGACCGCGTTCGCCCTGGTCGACGAGGAGCAGCAGGCGCGGCAGGGCGGGCAGGAGTAGGGCGCGCGGCCGGCGTCGCGCGGGCGGCCGCCCGACATCCCGGTCCCGCAGGGGCTTCCCGCTGCCGGACCGGGATGCCGGGCGGGGCTTGGTCAAAGTTGAATAGCCGCACCCGTCTAGGCTGACGGCACCGGCCGCAAACGGGTGCGGCGGCGCGCGTGAGGGGTTGAGCGGACGATGTCGGCGATCCGGCTGTTGGTCCTCGGTGCCGTGCGGCAGCACGGGCGGGCGCACGGCTACCAGGTGCGCAACGACCTGGAGTACTGGGGCGCCGACGAATGGTCCAACGCCAAGCCGGGTTCGATCTACCACGCGCTCAAGCAGATGGCGAAGCACGGCCTGCTGCTCGCCCACGACATCGCGCCGAGCACGGCCGGCGGTCCGCCGCGCACCGAGTACGAGCTGACCGCGGCGGGGGAGGCCGAGTTCTTCACGCTGCTGCGCGCGGCGCTCTCCCAGCACGACCAGAAGGTCGATGTGCTCAGCGCGGGCATCGGCTTCCTGGTCGACCTGCCGCGCGCCGAGGCGGTCGCGCTGCTCAGGGAGCGGGTGCGGGCATTCGAGGAGTGGCGGGGCACGGTCACCGAGTACTACACGCCCGAGGGCGGGCCGGGGCAGCTCGGTCACATCGGCGAGATCATGGACATGTGGGTGCACTCCGCGGACAGCGGAGCCGCGTGGACGCGTGGCCTGATCGAGCGGATCGAGGGCGGGGCGTACGTCTTCGCGGGCGAGGGGGAGCCGTTCGTCGGCGTGCTCCCGGACGGGGTGGCGAACCCGTACGCGCCGCGGCGTTCCGGTTCGCCGGACGGTGAGCAGACCTGCGAGGAACGGAACGGCCGCGCGGAGGCGGGCGCCGAGCCCGGTGAGCAGGCGCGTTGAGCCGCGGCGCGGCGCAGGACCGACGGCCGGGGCGCTGAGGTCCGGGCCGCGCGGGATCTGGGAATGCGTACGGCTCCGCGCACGCGCGCGGTTGCGGCGGGAGGTCAGTGGTGGAAGGCGGTGGCCACGTTCGCCGGACGCTCCAACGGACCGGTCTGGCGCCGGAGTTCCGTCAGCAGCTCCTCCAGGTCCTTCAAGAACATGTCGGCGAGGTCGTGGGAGAAGCCGTTGCGGCAGACCACCCGCAGCACGGACAGGTCCTCGCGGTGCGGCGGGAAGGTGTAGGCGGGAATCAGCCAGCCCCGCTCCTTCATCCGCCGGGACACGTCGAAGACGTCGAAGGCGGTGACGTCGTCCGCGGTGGTGAAGGCGAAGACCGGCAGCTGATCGCCGTGGGTGAGCAGCCGGAAGTCACCCAGGGCGGCGATCCGCTCGGCCATCGAGCGAGCCACGTCACGGGTGACCTGCTGGACGGCCCGGTAGCCGTCCCGGCCCAGCCGCAGGAAGGTGTAGTACTGGGCGGCGACCTGGGCGCCGGGGCGGGAGAAGTTGAGCGCGAAGGTCGGCATGTCGCCGCCCAGGTAGTTGACGCGGAAGACCAGCTCCTCGGGCAGCGCCTCCTGGTCGCGCCACAGGGCCCAGCCGACTCCCGGGTAGACCAGGCCGTACTTGTGCCCCGAGGTGTTGATGGAGGCGACCCGCGGCAGCCGGAAGTCCCACTCCAGATCGGGGTCGAGGAACGGCGCGATCATGGCGCCGGACGCGCCGTCGACGTGGACGGGGATGTCCCAGCCGCTGCGCTCCTGGATCTCGTCCAGGGCCGCGCAGATCTCGGCCACCGGCTCGTAGGAGCCGTCGAAGGTCGAGCCGAGGATCGCCACCACGCCGATGGTGTTCTCGTCGCACAGCTCGGCGGCGGTCGCCGCGTCGAGGTGGAAGCGGTCGCCGTCCATCGGGACCTGGCGTGCCTCGACCTCCCAGAAGTTGCAGAACTTCTCCCAGCAGACCTGGACGTTGGCGCCCATCACGAGATTCGGCCGGGCGGTCGCGGGATAGCGGTCCTGGTTGCGCTGCGTCCAGCGGCGCTTGAGCGCCATCCCCGCGAGCATGCACGCCTCGCTGGAGCCGGTGGTGGAGCAGCCGACGGTCGTTGCCGGGTCGGGCGCGTGCCACAGGTCGGCGAGCATCGACACGCAGCGCTTCTCCAGCTCCGCGGTGCGCGGGTACTCGTCCTTGTCGATCATGTTCTTGTCCCGGCACTCGGCCATCACGACGCCCGCCTGCGGCTCCATCCAGGTGGTGACGAAGGTCGCCAGGTTGAGCCGGGAGTTGCCGTCGAGCATCAGCTCGTCGTGCACGAACTGATAGGCGGTGTGCGGGGAGACCGGGCCGTCGGGCAGCTTGTGCCACGGGGGCGCCTCGGTCATGCCGGATACCGGATCGGCCTCGCCGTAGAAGGGATTGACCGAGCGTCCGGTGCCCGGCCGGCCGGCGCCGGAACCGCCTTTGTGGAGAGTCATCTGGCCGCCTACTCCTCAGCCGACCTGCGTGAGGCCGGATTTGATGGCTTTGGTGAACTTCACCACGCGTGCCGCCTGGATGCGGGCAGCGGTGCGCGCGTCGTCGTCGACCGGCGCGTCGGGGCCGCCGGTGTGCGAGGTGCCGTAGGGATTGCCGTCGGTGTACTTCGCCGGGTCGGTGTAGCCGGGCGTGACGAGGATGCCGCCGAAGTGGTGGATCGTCTGGTAGAGCGCCAGCAGGGTGGACTCCTGGCCGCCGTGCGCGGTGGCGCTCGCGGTGAAGCCGCTGTAGACCTTGTCGGCCAGTTGGCCGTGCCTCCAGAGGCCGCCCAGGGTGTCGAGGAACTGCTTGAGCTGGGCGGACACATTGCCGAAGCGGGTGGGGGAGCCGAAGATCACGGCGTCCGCCCAGAGCATGTCCTCCGGGACGGCCTCCATGATGTCGGCGGTCGCGGCGGCGTTCGCGGCCCAGGCCGGATAGGCGTCGACGACGGCCTGCGGAGCGAGTTCTGCGGTCCTGCGCAGCCGTACGTCGGCGCCCGCGTGCTCGGCGGTGTCCGCGATGAGCCGGGCGAGCTCGGCCACGGTGCCCGTCGACGAGTAGTAGATGACGGCGACGTTCACGTCATGCACGGGCATCGGCACACCTCCTGGATCCCGACGATAAGGGGACAAAGAGGGTGGAGCCTCCAGAGGGCGGCCGGGGGAAGGCAAACGGGCGGGGAGCGGGCCCATGGGGCCGCGCGTCCCCGCCCGTGGGCGACCGACGGGTCGGGCTCAGCCCGGTCCGGCCATCGACAGCTTCGCCGCGAAACCGAGGAACGCCGCGCCGGCGCCCGCCGACAGGCCGGCCGACAGCCGGCGGCGGCGCCGGAAGGTCGCCGCCAGGAACGTCCCGCTGAAGATCAGGATCGACAGGTACGTGAGGCTGAACAGCTGCGCCCAGGCGCCCAGCGTCAGGAACGACAGCACCGGGTGCGCGTAGGACGGGTCCACGAACTGCACGAAGAACGAGATGAAGAAGAGGATCGCCTTCGGGTTGAGCAGCGAGACCACCAGCGCCCTGCGGTAGGGCCGCTCGACGGTCTCCTTCGCCTCCGCGGCGGCGTCCTCGCCGTCGCGAGCGGCCCGGCGCGCCTCGCGGCCGCGCCACAGCGCCCAGGCGCCGCGCAGCATCCCGACCGCCAGCCACGTCAGATAACCCGCCCCGGCAAACTTCACGATCGCGAAGAGAACCGGGCTGGTCTGCAGCAGCGACGCCACCCCGCCCGCGGAGAGCGTCATGAGCACGGTGTCACCGCACAGCACACCCGCCGCCGCCCGGTACGCCACCCGCGGACCGCGCCGCGCGGCCACCGAGACGACATACAGCGAGTTCGGGCCCGGCAGCAGAATGATCAGCGCGAGCCCCACCAGGTAGGTGGACAGATCGGTTATTCCCAGCATGGGCGGCAGGATGTCATCCCGGGCCCGCCCCCTTCACCGGGCTTTCAGCATCCGGACTTGCACCTCACGTGACGTGAGGACACATCGTGGCGTGCGTACCGGAAGGAGCGGAAGTGAGCTATTCGGTAGGGCAGGTCGCCGGGTTCTCCGGCGTCACGGTGCGCACCCTGCACCACTACGACGAGATCGGGCTGCTGGCGCCCGGCGCACGCAACCACGCAGGTCACCGGCGCTACGCCGAGGCCGATCTGGACCGGCTGCAGCAGATCCTGTTCTACCGGGAGCTGGGCTTTCCGCTCGATGAGGTCGCGGCACTTCTGGACGACCCCGACGCGGACCCGCAGGAGCACCTGCGGCATCAGCACGAGCTGCTGAGCGCCCGGATCGGCAGGCTCCAGGAGATGGCCGCCGCCGTCGAACGAGCGATGGAGGCACGAAGGATGAAGGTTCGGCTCACACCCGAGGAGAAGTTCGAGGTCTTCGGCGACTTCGACCCCGACCAGTACGCGGAGGAGGCCGAGCGCCGCTGGGGCGGCACCGACGCCTACCAGGAGTCGCAGCGCCGCACGGCGGGGTACCGCAAGGAGGACTGGCAGCGGCTGACGGCGGAACTCGAGGCCATCCACCACCGCATGGCGGACCTGCTCGATCAGGGCGTGGCGGCGGACTCCGAGGCGGCGACGGACGTCGCCGAGGAGCACCGGCGGTTCCTCTGCGGCGCCTACTACGACTGCACCTACGAGATGCACACCGGGCTCGGCGAGATGTACGTCGCGGACGAGCGGTTCACGGCCACCTACGAGGAGATCAGGACGGGCCTGGCCGGCTACCTGCGCGACGCGATCCTGGCCAATGCCGTGCGCCGTGTGTGATCCGGTACGGGCCGGGGGCGCGCCTTCGGCCCGTACCGCCGCGCCGGGACGGCTCAGCTCTTGGGGGCGATCACCACGGCCGTGCCGTAGGCGCACACCTCGGTGCCGATGTCGGCCGCCTCGGTGACGTCGAAGCGGAACATCAGCACCGCGTTCGCACCGCGCGAGCGGGCCTGCTCGACGAGCCGGTCCATCGCCTGGTTGCGGGTCTCCACCAGCGTCTTGGTCAGGCCCTTCAGCTCCCCGCCGATCATCGACTTCAGGCCCGCGCCGATCTGGCTGCCGACGTGCCGGGAGCGCACCGTGAGGCCGAAGACCTCTCCGATCACCTGCTGGACCGCATGGCCGGGTACGTCGTTCGTGGTCACCACCAGGACGTCGGACCGGGACTGCCCGCCGCCGTAGTCCTCGATGCTCATGGCGCACCTCCTTGGCGCCAGGATCACCCGGACCGGCGGGCCCGGCCAGCGGCCGGCGGCGAGCGGGTGGCGTCGCCCGGCAGGCGGGGAGCGGGCCGGGGCACGCCCGAGTGGCGTACGACACCCGCGCAGCTGCCACGGCGCGGGAGCCGACTGGAACCATGGCGCGTCGCCCGGCGTTGATAGCTTTGGGCCGCACACTGCGCCTGCACCCGTCGCACCGCACGATCCGGCGCCCTCGACCCAGGAGCCTTCACCCCGTGAATACTCTCGCGCTCGGCCCCCAGTGGCTGGACCCGGACTACCTGATCGCGACGTTCGGCCTGATCGGCGTGCTGGTCATCGTCTTCGCGGAGTCCGGCCTGCTGATCGGATTCTTCCTGCCGGGCGACTCGCTCCTGTTCACCACCGGTCTGCTGGTGACGACGAACAAGCTGGACAAGCCGCTGTGGCTGGTGTGCGCCCTGATCGTGCTGGCCGCGGTCCTGGGCGACCAGGCGGGCTATCTCTTCGGCCGCAAGGTGGGCCCCGCGCTCTTCACCCGCCCGGACTCCAAGCTCTTCAAGCAGGAGAACGTCGAGAAGGCGCACGAGTTCTTCGAGAAGCACGGCCCGAAGTCGCTGATCCTGGCCCGCTTCGTCCCGATCGTGCGGACGTTCACGCCGATCATCGCGGGCGTGAGCCGGATGAACTACCGCTCCTTCATCACCTTCAACGTCATCGGCGGCACCCTGTGGGGCGCCGGTGTGACGCTGCTCGGCGCGTCTCTGGGCAACATCGAGTTCGTCCACAAGAACATCGAAGCCATCCTGATCCTGATCGTGCTGATCTCCGTGGTGCCGATCGCCATCGAGTACCTCCGATCGCGCGGCAAGTCCAAGAAGGAGGCCGCGGCCCGCCCGGTGGACCCGGCGGTCGAGCGGCCGCAGAGCCCTGCCGACGGCCGCCGCGGGCGGCACGCCAAGCGCTGACGCCGGGGCCCGCCTCCCGCGCTCCCTGCCTCTCACCACCCTCACCGTCACCCCCCTGTCTCCGCCCCGCCTGCGGCCGCGTGTCACAGGCGTCTCTCCAGGGCACACGACGGACCGTGTCATCGGTGTTCCCCGCCCGGCTCGGGCGGCAGAACGCCGCACCGGAAAACGCGCGCCCCGAGCAAGCGCGGCGATCGGTCATCGGGCATCGTGTCCTTGACGGTCGGCAGGAGGCGTACGAGGAGCGAGGAGACGTGGCGTCGGATCCAAAGCGCGGCCAGCGCGGCACCAACGGCACGAACGACCAGAAGTCCCCCAGCAAAGGCTCGAAGAGCGCGAAGAACGGCAGCAGCGCCATCAGCAACACCGGTAAGCCCGGCGAGGGTTCCTCGGACCCGGCCGGCACCCCCGAAGAACGCAAGTCCCAGTCGGACGAGGCCCACAGCGCCTTCACCCCGCCACTGGGCGTGCCGTATCCCCCCGTGCCCGAGGAAGAGCACCCCACCTCCGAATTCGCGCTGCCCGAAGGGCTGCGCCCGGAGACGTCGACCGAGCAGGAGGGCTCGGCGTTCACGGCCCCCGCGGGCACCACGGGCCAGACGCCGCAGCCGAGCCAGACCGGCTCGACCACCGCGGGCTTCGCCTTCACCCCGCCGCACGGCATCCCGATCGTCAGTCTCACCAAGGAAGTCCCCTGGCAGGACCGGATGCGCACCATGCTCCGGATGCCGATCGGGGAGCGGCCGGTTCCCGAGCGGGTCGAGCGCACCGACGAGTCGGGGCCCGCGGTACCGCGCGTGCTCGACCTCACCCTGCGTATCGGCGAGATCCTGCTGGCCGGCGGTGAGGGGGCCGAGGACGTCGAGGCCGCGATGTTCGGTGTCGCGCACGCCTACGCGCTGGAGCGGGTCGAGCCGACCGTCACCTTCACGCTGCTCTCGATCTCCTACCAGCCGTCGCTGGTCGACGACCCGGTCACGGCCAGCAGGACCGTCCGGCGCCGCGGCGTCGACTACAACCGCCTCTCCGCGGTGTTCCGGCTCGTCGACGAGATCACCTCCGAGGGCATCACCCTCGAAGAGGCCTACCGCGGTCTCGCCGAGATCCGCCGTAACCGTCACCCGTACCCCAGCTGGGGGCTGACGCTCGCCTCCGGGCTCCTCTCCGGCGGCGCGAGCATGCTGGTCGGCGGCGGGCTGCTGGTCTTCATCGCCGCGGCGGTCGGCTCGATGCTGGGCGACCGGCTCGCCTGGCTCGCGTCCGGCCGCGGGCTGCCGGAGTTCTACCAGTTCGTGGTCGCGGCGATGCCGCCGGCCGCGATGGGCGTCGCCTTCGGCCTGCTGCACGCCAATGTGCAGGCGTCCGCGGTGATCACCGGTGGGCTGTTCGCCCTGATCCCGGGGCGGGCGCTGGTCGCCGGCGTCCAGGACGGCCTGACCGGCTACTACATCACCGCGGCCGCCCGTCTGCTGGAGGTCGGCTACCTCATCGTCGGCATCGTCGTCGGCGTGCTCAGCGTGCTCTACATCGGCCTCCAGCTGAATCCCGGGCTGCAGCGGCTCAACCCGGAGCAGGCGCTGGCGGCGTACAACGAGCCGCTGGTGCAGATCGGCGCCTCGATGCTGCTGGCGCTGGCGTTCTGCGTACTGCTCCAGCAGGAACGTCACACCGTGGCCTTCGCGACGTTGAACGGCGGTGTCGCCTGGGTCGTCTACGGCGCCCTCGACAACGTCGCCGGGCTCAACGCGGTGCCCGCCACCGCCATCGCGGCCGGCCTGGTCGGCCTCTTCGGCCAGTTGCTCTCCCGCTACCGCTACGCCTCGGCGCTGCCCTACGTCACCGCGGCCATCGGCCCGCTGCTGCCGGGTAGTGCCACGTACTTCGGGCTGCTCAACTTCGCCCAGGGCAACCTGCTCGACGGCATCTCGTCGCTGATCAAGGCGGTCTCGCTGGCGCTCGCCATCGCCGTCGGGGTCAACCTCGGAAGCGAGGTCGCACGGCTGTTCCTGCGGGCTCCGGGCGTCGAGTTGGCCGGCGGTCGCCGCGCCGCCAAGCGCACCCGAGGGTTCTAGGGGGTGTCCGCACCGACACCCGCCCGGCCCACCGGCCGCGACACGCGAACGGGCGGCACCCCCAAGTGGGTGCCGCCCGTTCGCGTACGAAAATCGTAGTGCGCGAGGTGTGCGCGACTCAGCGCGCGGCGATCAGTGCGGACCGCCGCGGAACCGCTGGGTCAGTGCGCGCCGCCCTGCGCCTCGAGGCGCTTGTACGAGGCCTCGATCTCGGCCTCGGCCTCGGTGCGGCCGACCCAGTTGGCGCCCTCGACGGACTTGCCGGGCTCCAGGTCCTTGTAGACCTCGAAGAAGTGCTGGATCTCCAGGCGGTCGAACTCCGACACGTGGTGGATGTCCCGAAGGTGCTCCACACGCGGGTCGGACGCCGGCACGCACAGCAGCTTGTCGTCGCCGCCGGCCTCGTCCGTCATCCGGAACATGCCGATGGCGCGGCACTTGATGAGGCAGCCGGGGAAAGTCGGCTCGTCCAGGATGACCAGGGCGTCCAGCGGGTCGCCGTCCTCGCCCAGGGTGTTCTCGACAAAACCGTAGTCGGCCGGGTAACTGGTCGAGGTGAAGAGTCGACGGTCCAGGCGGATCCGACCGGTCTCGTGGTCCACCTCGTACTTGTTCCGCGAACCCTTCGGGATCTCGATGGTGACGTCGAACTCCACGGGTGGCTCCTCCATGATCAACACATACGTCTGGTGATTAAGTGTCCCCCACGCAGGTGTGTGGTGGCGAAAGGGGCTGGTCCGAGGTGCCGGAGACCAGAACATGGCAGGTCAGATGGCAGTCGGCGCAGCAATCCGCGCGGGCGGCGGCGGATGCTGCGCTGCTCGCGTGGCGGTCCGCACCGGGCAGTACGAGGCAGACCTGGCGGCTGACAGCGGTGTCCGCCGCCACCGGGCTGACGGTCGCGGTCGTCGCGGTGGCGGCGACCGGTCCGTGGGACTCGGGTCAGCGTACGGCCGAGCGAGCCCGAGCGGCCGCGGAAGCGGGCACAGGTGGTGAGCATCACGGCAGCCCGGGGAGCCCGGGTCGCGCAGGGCCCGTGCCCAGCGCACCGCCCGTGCTGCCCGCGCTCGGCGGGCCGGGGCACGGTGCCTCCGGCCGTGGCGCCGCGCCCGTCCCCACCGGAGCCGGCCTGGCCGACGCCCTCGCGCCGCTGCTCAAGGACCCCGCGCTAGGCCCCCTGCGCACCGCGTCCGTCGTGGACGTCGCGGCAGGGCGCGAGGTCTTCGGGGCCAAGCAGAAGGAGGCCGCCACCCCCGCGTCGACGGTCAAGCTCGCCACCGCCGTGGCCGCTCTGTCCGTCCTCGGCGCGGACCACCGCATCGACACCACGGTCGTACGCGACGGCGAGGACCGCGTCGTCCTGGTCGGTGGCGGGGACCCGACCCTCACCGCCCGCGCGACGCAACCGGGAGCCGGAGAGCAGCCCGCGAGCCTGCGCGCCCTGGCCGACGACACCGCCCGCGTCCTCAAGAAGAGCCGGAACACCAAGATCACGCTCGGGTTCGACAACTCGGCGTACTCGGGGCCGGCCCGGCACCCCATCGGCGTGAACGAGAACATCGCTCCCGTCAGCGCCCTGATGGCCGACGAGGCCCGCCTCGACGACAGCGAGCACGGCACCGCGCCGCGCGACGCCGACCCGGCGGGAGCCGCCGCCCGCGCCTTCGCCGGACTGCTGCGCGAGCGCGGCATCGACGTCGACGGTAAGCCCGAGGGAGCCAAGGCCCAGAAGAAGGCCGACCGCGTCGCCCGGGTCCGCTCCCTGCCGCTCTCCGCCCTCGTCGAACGGATGCTCACCTACAGCGACAACGACATCGCCGAAGGGCTCGCCCGGCAGACGGCGCTCGCCACCGGGAAGCCGGCCAGCTTCGCCGGCGCGGGCGAGGCCGTCCACAAGGCTCTCGCGGCGCAGCAGCTGCCGCTTGACGGCGCCGTCTTCGACGACGGCAGCGGCCTGGACCGCGACGACCGGGTCTCCGCGGCCCTGCTCTCGCAGCTCCTGCTGCGCGCCTCCGCACCGGACCACCCCGGCCTGCGACCGGTCGTCACCGGCCTGCCGGTGGCCGCCTTCACGGGCACGCTCCGGGGCCGTTATGCCGACGAGACGGCGGGCGCGGGCGCGGTGCGCGCCAAGACCGGCACCCTCACCGGCGTGAACACGCTGGCCGGGAGCGTCGTCGACGCCGACGGTCGGCTGCTGGTCTTCGCCTTCATGACGAGCGGCACCACGGACCCGCAGGGCGCCCAACGGGCCCTCGACAAGCTCGCCTCGGCGGTGGCGAACTGCGGGTGCCGCTAGGCCGTGTCCGCAGGGTTCCGGCCGGGCGGCGCGCGCCACGCCGCGCCGGTGTCGTACGCGGACCGTGCGCGATCCGCCTGGTCGGCTACCCCCGAGCGGACCGCCCACGTACCGTGAACTCATGACGAGCATCGGTGGTGCGGAGATGGTCGACTGGAATCTCGCGGTTGCGACCGCGACCCGGTTTGTACGGCCGGGTCCAGAGGTGAGCCGGGACGAGGCGCGGGCGATCGTCGCCGAGCTGCGCAAGCACGCCAAGTCCTCCGAGGAACACGTCCGCGCGTTCACGCGGATGGCGCAGCCCGGCACGGAGGGCGAGGCGCCGCATGACACACCGGTCCTCGTCGTGGACCGGCCCGGCTGGATCAAGGCCAATGTCGCCGGCTTCCGGGCCGTCCTCAAGCCGCTGCTGGCCAAGATGGAGGACCGTCGCTCCTCCACCCCCGGTGGCGCCGTGCTCGGCGCGGTCGGCGGCAAGGTGACCGGCGTCGAACTGGGCATGCTGCTGTCGTTCCTGTCCTCCCGGGTACTCGGCCAGTACGAGACGTTCGCCCCCGCCTCCCGGGATCTGCCCGCCGCGGCCCAGGGCGGCCGCCTGCTGCTCGTCGCGCCGAACGTCGTGCACGTCGAGCGGGAACTGGAGGTCGACCCGCACGACTTCCGGCTGTGGGTGTGCCTGCACGAGGAGACCCACCGCACCCAGTTCACCGCCGTCCCGTGGCTGCGCGACCACATCGAGGGCGAGATCCAGTCGTTCCTCGGCGAGACCGACATCGACCCCGGCACCCTGCTGGAGCGGCTGCGCGAGGCCGCCCAGTCGCTGGCCGGTGCCAAGCCGGAGGGCGAGGAGGGCGAAGAGGGCGGCCGCTCGCTCGTCGACATCGTCCAGACGCCCGCCCAGCGCGAGATCCTCGGCCGCCTCACCGCCGTGATGTCGCTGCTCGAAGGCCATGCCGACTTCGTGATGGACGGCGTCGGGCCCGACGTCGTGCCGTCCGTCGCCGAGATCCGCGAGAAGTTCCAAAAGCGCCGGGCCAGCGGCGCGGGCCGGCTCGACCAGGCCCTGCGCAAACTGCTCGGCCTGGACGCCAAGCTGCGCCAGTACCGCGACGGCGAGCGGTTCGTCAGCGCCGTCGTCGACGAGGTCGGCATGGACGGTTTCAACCGCGTCTGGACGTCGCCGAACACCCTCCCCACCAAACAGGAGATCGCCAAACCGGCGGACTGGGTCGCGCGGGTGCACCGCAAGGCGGAGTAGGCACCGTAGGCGAGCGGCGTGTGCTGGGCACGCCGCTCGGCAGAAGCGCGCCCCTTCTATCACCCGTCTGAGGGACCGTGGCCCATGGATAGGCGTGCAATGCTCGGGGAACCGCTCGCCTCTGTCACCATCTAGGCACTCTGTGTGACGATTTCCGTCCACGGCCCGAGGCTCCCCAGCTGAACGATTGGAAACGGACATGGGTCCCCATCCAGCGGTCGCCGCGATACGCCTGGCGGTCCGCCGCGTACTCCACGACGTACTGAACCACCACTGTGCGCAGGACCGGCACGACTCCCCCCTCGTGCTCGTCGCCTGCTCCGGCGGCGCCGACTCCATGGCGCTCGCCTCCGCCCTCGCCTTCGAGGCCCCGAAGCTGGGCGTCCGCGCCGGGGGCGTCACCATCGACCACGGCCTCCAGGAGGGCTCCGACCTCCGTGCCGCCGAGGTCGCGCTCCGGCTGCGGGCCCTGCGGCTGGACCCCGTCGAGACCGTCGCCGTACGCGTCGGCCGGGACGGCGGCCCGGAAGCCGCGGCCCGCGACGCCCGCTACGCCGCCCTCGACGCCGTGGCCGAACAGCACGGCGCCGCCGCGGTCCTGCTCGGCCACACCCGCGACGACCAGGCGGAGACCGTCCTGCTCGGTCTCGCCCGCGGTTCCGGCACCCGCTCGCTCTCCGGTATGGCCGCGACCGCCGGACGGGACGGCCGCTACCGCCGCCCCTTCCTGGACGTGGACCGCCAGACCGCCCGCAAGGCATGTCTCATCCAGGCGCTGCCCGTCTGGGACGACCCGCACAACACCGACCCCGCCTACACCCGCTCGCGCCTGCGCCACGAAGGGCTGCCCGCACTGGAGAAAGCGCTCGGCAAAGGGGTCGTCGAGGCGCTCGCCCGCACCGCCCAGCTCTCCCGTGACGACGCCGACGCCCTGGACGCCTGGGCGGCCGACGCCGAGGGCAACGTGCTCGACGACAGCGGCTCCCTCGACGTCGCCGCGCTCTTCGCACTGCCCCCCGCGGTGCGCCGCCGGGTGCTGCGCAGGGCCGCCATCAGTGCGGGCGCGCCGGCCGGTTCGCTCTTCGCCCGCCACATCGAAGAAGTCGACCGGCTGATCACCGCCTGGCGGGGGCAGGGAGCCATCAACCTCCCCGGGCGAGTAGGTGTGCGACGGCAGGGTGGCAGACTGGTCATTCGGCAGGGCTGAGTCGCGGGACACCGAGGCGACGCCCCGCTTCATGAGTCTCACGACTGACATGAACACCGAACCGAGTGAGAGTGGCACGGGTGGACGACAAGGACATGGGCTCCGACCTTCAGTCGGTACTCATCACCAAAGAAGAGATCGACGCGAAGCTGGGCGAGCTGGCCGCGAAGATCGACGCGGAGTACGCGGGCAAGGACCTGCTCATCGTCGGCGTCCTGAAGGGCGCCGTGATGGTGATGGCGGATCTGGCGCGCGCGCTGTCCACCCCCGTCACGATGGACTGGATGGCCGTGTCCTCCTATGGCGCGGGCACCCAGTCCTCCGGCGTGGTCCGCATCCTCAAGGACCTCGACACCGACATCAAGGGCAAGCACGTCCTGATCGTCGAGGACATCATCGACTCCGGCCTGACGCTGTCGTGGCTGCTGTCCAACCTCGGCTCGCGCGAGCCGGCCTCCCTTGAGGTCTGCACCCTGCTGCGCAAGCCGGAGGCGGCCAAGGTCGCCATCGACGTGAAGTGGATCGGCTTCGACATCCCCAACGAGTTCGTCGTCGGCTACGGCC
This sequence comes from Streptomyces sp. Pv4-95, assembly GCF_045782725.1. Taxonomy (NCBI): domain Bacteria; kingdom Bacillati; phylum Actinomycetota; class Actinomycetes; order Kitasatosporales; family Streptomycetaceae; genus Streptomyces; species Streptomyces sp. Pv4-95. The sequence goes on along the minus strand of NZ_CP127172.1, from coordinate 3,713,195 downwards.
TGGACTTCGCGGAGAAGTACCGCAATCTGCCGTTCGTCGGCACCCTCGCGCCGCACGTCTACGGCGGCTGAGGAGCACCACCCGCTCGCCGGCCGCCGTGGCCGGACGAGGGCCCGGACCGAACTCCTGCTCCGGACGGGAACCCACCGGGGTTTCCCGCCGTTGGAGCAGGGGAACGCGGGATTGTTAACCGTGGGCGGCGTCGTCGGGTGACAATGCTGGGGTACCGTCCGAAGGCAGTCCTTTTTCGGGCCAGTAATACACCGTACGCACGACCAGCTCTCCACAGGGCTGTTGTGCCTCACTGTGGCAGGAGGGACGGGGCCTCAGCGGCTCCGTATGGATGGACGTGAAGCGATACTTCCGTGGGCCGGTCATGTGGATCGTGCTGGCCGTCCTCGCCGTGGTCGTGTTGATGCAGGTCGTCGGCTCGTCCGGCGGCTACAAGACGGTGGACACCGGTCAGGTCGTCAAGGCGATCGCTGACAACAAGGTGAAATCCGCCGAGCTGACGACCGGTGACGAGAACAAGATCAAGGTCGAGTTGTCGGGCGACAACAAGATCGATGGTTCCAACAAGATCCAGGCGAGCTACATCGGCGACCAAGGCGTCGATCTGGCGAAGAACCTGCAGGCCAAATACCAGACCGGCGAGATCAAGGACGGGTACACCGTCTCCCCGTCGAAGCAGAACCCGTTCGTCGGTGTGCTGCTGTCGCTGCTCCCCTTCGTCCTCATCGTGGTCGTCTTCCTGTTCCTGATGAATCAGATGCAGGGCGGCGGCTCCCGGGTGATGAACTTCGGGAAGTCGAAGGCGAAGCTGATCACCAAGGACACCCCCAAGACGACGTTCACCGACGTCGCGGGGGCCGACGAGGCGGTCGAGGAACTCCACGAGATCAAGGAGTTCCTCCAGGAGCCGGCGAAGTTCCAGGCCGTCGGCGCCAAGATTCCCAAGGGCGTGCTGCTGTACGGCCCGCCCGGAACGGGTAAGACGCTGCTCGCCCGCGCCGTCGCCGGTGAGGCCGGCGTCCCGTTCTACTCGATCTCCGGTTCCGACTTCGTCGAGATGTTCGTCGGTGTCGGTGCCTCCCGCGTGCGTGACCTCTTCGAGCAGGCCAAGGCGAACGCCCCGGCCATCGTCTTCGTCGACGAGATCGACGCCGTCGGCCGGCACCGCGGTGCCGGTCTCGGTGGTGGCCACGACGAGCGTGAGCAGACCCTCAACCAGCTCCTGGTCGAGATGGACGGCTTCGACGTGAAGGGCGGCGTGATCCTCATCGCCGCCACGAACCGTCCGGACATCCTCGACCCGGCGCTGCTGCGCCCCGGCCGCTTCGACCGGCAGATCGCCGTCGACCGCCCGGACATGCAGGGCCGTCTGGAGATCCTCAAGGTCCACCAGAAGGGCAAGCCGGTCGCCCCGGACGTCGACCTCACGGCCGTCGCCAAGCGCACCCCCGGCTTCACCGGTGCCGACCTGTCCAACGTCCTCAACGAAGCCGCTCTGCTGACGGCTCGTAGCGACGCGAAGCTGATCAACAATCACTTCCTGGACGAGGCGATCGACCGTGTCGTGGCCGGACCGCAGAAGCGGACCCGGATCATGTCCGAGAAGGAGAAGAAGATCACCGCGTACCACGAGGGCGGACACGCCCTGGTCGCGGCGGCTTCACCGAACTCCGACCCGGTGCACAAGATCACGATCTTGTCCCGCGGCCGGGCCCTGGGCTACACCATGGTCCTGCCCGACGAGGACAAGTACTCCACCACCCGCAACGAGATGCTCGACCAGCTGGCATACATGCTGGGCGGGCGCGCGGCGGAGGAGCTGGTCTTCCACGACCCGACCACGGGCGCTGCGAACGACATCGAGAAGGCCACCGCAACGGCCCGCGCGATGGTCACGCAGTACGGCATGACGGAGCGGCTCGGCGCGATCAAGTTCGGCACCGACAACTCCGAGCCCTTCCTGGGCCGCGAGATGGGTCACCAGCGCGACTACTCGGAAGAGGTCGCCGCGCTGGTCGATGAGGAGGTCAAGGCCCTCATCGAGACCGCGCACAACGAGGCGTGGGAGATCCTGGTCGAGAACCGCGATGTCCTCGACAACCTCGTGCTGACGCTCCTGGAGAAGGAGACCCTGGGCAAGGAAGAGATCGCCGAGGTCTTCAAGCACATCGTGAAGCGCCCGGCCCGCCCGGCGTGGACCGGCTCCTCGCGTCGTACCCCGTCGACCCGGCCGCCGGTGCTGTCGCCCAAGGAGCTGGCTCCTGCCAATGGCTCCGTGACGACCGCGACCGTCTCCACGGAGAAGACGGAAGCCCCCGAGGAACCTCGCTCGGAGAGCTGATCCCGGAGTTCTTCCCGGCCCCGGAATGAATGCCGCGCCCCCCAGGTTTTAGCCTGGGGGGCGCGGCATTCCGCGATTCGTGCGGGCGCAGAAGGAACGAGGCACCTCATGACGGACCCTGTGACGCTGGCCGGCGACGGCACCATCGGCGTATTCGACGAGAAGCGCGCCGAGAAAGCCGTGCGCGAGCTGCTCCTCGCCGTCGGTGAGGACCCGGACCGCGAAGGGCTGCAGGAGACGCCGGCCCGGGTGGCGAGGGCGTACAAGGAGATCTTCTCGGGCCTCTGGCAGGAGCCGAAGGACGTCCTGACCACCACATTCGACATAGGCCATGACGAAATGGTGCTGGTCAGGGACATCGAGGTGTACTCCACCTGTGAGCACCACCTGGTCCCGTTCCACGGCGTCGCGCATGTCGGCTACATCCCGTCCACCGACGGAAAGATCACCGGCCTGTCGAAGCTCGCCCGCCTGGTGGACGTCTACGCCCGCCGCCCGCAGGTCCAGGAGCGGCTCACCACGCAGATCGCCGACTCCCTGATGCAGATCCTGGAGCCCCGCGGCGTGATCGTCGTCATCGAGTGCGAGCACATGTGCATGTCGATGCGCGGTATCCGCAAGCCCGGCGCCAAGACCCTGACCTCGGCGGTCCGCGGTCAGCTGCGGGACGCCGCGACCCGTTCCGAGGCGATGAGCCTGATCATCGGCCGCTGAGCCATGGCGCCGCACCTGCCCAGGGAGGCGGTGCGGCGACGGGAAGGACTGAATACGGCGTGCGGGAGTGCTCGTGCGCCGTATCGCTGTGAGAGGGCGCGTCGCCGTGCGGGGGCGTGTTGCCGGCAGGGCGCGCTCCGGGCCTTCCGGGACGTGCACAGGCCCTCAGAGCCGCCGCGTGGGCCCTCGGGAGGCCCTTGTCAGACCTTGAGGTGGTCTCCGAGCCAGTCCATGGCGGCGGGGATCTCCCGGCGCCAGGTGTTGAAGTTGTGGCCGCCGCTGTCGAGGATGATCGACGCGACGCGCGAGGGCGACTTCGTCTGCTCGATGAACCTCAGCGTGTGCCGGTAGTTCGGCTCCCCCTGCTTGCTGCTCGTGACCAGGAGGTTCACCGGCGGAGCGGGCAGGTGCTGCTGGCGCCACAGCAGGTTGTTCTCGCGCTCCAGCTGCCGGTCACCGCCGAACAGATCGCCGGTGGTGGCGTCGAGCGGCGCCCGGTAGTTGGCGGAGAGGCCGACGGCGGTGGAGTACGCCTCGGGGTGGCGCATGGTCATCTTCAGCGCGCAGTAGCCGCCGGTGGAGTCGCCGATGATGCCCCAGCTCTTGGCCTCGGTCCCTATGCGGTAGTGCGTGGAAATGTCCGTGCGCAGGTCACGGGTGAAGAAGGTCTCGGTCTGCGGACCGCGCGGTATGTCCATGCACTCCGTGTCACGGGGCGGTGCGACGGTCGGGCGCATCATCACCAGCACGGTCGGCTGGGTCTTGTGCTGCTTGACGAGCTCGTGCTGCGTCTGCGGGAAGTGCAGCTTCTTGTAGAGGGCCTCGGCGGTGCCGGGGTAGCCGGTGAGGACCACGGCTGCCGGGAACTTCCGGTGCGCGTACTCCGGCTGGAAGTACTGCGGCGGCAGGTAGACATACGCCGGGCTGTTGATCTTCGACGTCTCGCCGCGGACCAGGACCTTGTCGATCCGCCCGCCGACCTCGGGCTCGGAGCCGCCCTGAACGCTGACGCGCTGGGTGCCCAGCATCTTCAGCTTGGTGCCGTTCGGGCCGCTCTCGTAGTCGGTGACCACGCCGGGCGCCTGTTCCTGACCGAACAGGTCGGCCCAGGAGGCGTAGAACCCGAAGGAATGGTTGGCGAAAAGGCCGATCGAAGCGAAAAGGGAGATCTGGGTGGCCAGCAGCAGACCGATCCGGCCCAGAACGGCGCGCCAGTTTCCCTTGGACAGGCGAGGCCAGAGCCAAATGGTGAGGATGAACAGTGCTACTGCGATGACGACGGCAAGAAGCAGCACTTTCTTGCTGGTGAGACCCATGTGGTGCTTTCTTCCGGGCGGCCGGCCCATCCGTGCCGCTAAGGGAACCCCGAGCCCTGAAACGCCGTCATACAGGGCGCAAAAAGTCCAGATGTTGCGACAAGGCTCGCATGTTCTCTCGACCGGGGCGACGGGAAAGTGATGTCTGACAGGCAAGATGACGAAAAGCCGGAGCGGGTTGCGTGGCGAACGCCACGCCGGCTCCGTGGTCCGCGGCCGGAATCGGTGCCGCGGCGCGTCGGGACGGCCGGCGCGGTCGTCGGCCTGCTGAACCTCGCGGCCGGTGTCTTCCCGCGATTCCGGCACAGCCGCATGCATGCCATGGCGGAGGTGCTGCCCGGCGCCGTGAGCCCGCTGGCGGCGGCCGCCTCCATCGTCGTCGGCATCCTGCTTCTGCTGCTGGCCCACGGTCTGAAGCGGCGCAAGCGGCGCGCGTGGGTGGCGGCGGTGGCGCTGCTGCCGGTGGGTATCGCCGCTCAGCTCGTCTACCGCCACTCCGTTCTCGGGGCGGCGCTCTCGCTCGGGCTGCTGGTGTTCCTGGTGTGGCACCGCCGTGAGTTCGCCGCCCTCCCGGACCCCCGGAGCCGCTGGAAGGCGGTGGCGAATCTCGTCGTCCTCGGCGGTGTGAGCTTCGTCATCGGCATGGTCGTCGTCAGCTCCCACCCCCACAAGACCATCGGCTCGCCGTCCGTCTGGGCCCGGGCGCAGCACGTGCTGTGGGGCCTGTTCGGCTTCGAGGGCCCGGTCGGCTACACCCACCGCGTCGACTACACCGTCGGCTACTCCCTCGGCGCGCTCGGCCTGCTGACCGTCGCCACCACCGCCTACCTCGCCTTCCGGCCGGAACACCCGGCGGCCCGGCTGACCGACGACGACGAGCGGCGGCTGCGGGAGCTGCTCGACAGGCACGGCGCCCGGGATTCGCTCGGCTATTTCGCGCTCCGCCGCGACAAGGGCGTGGTCTTCTCGCCGACCGGCAAGGCCGCCGTCTGCTACCGGGTGATCTCCGGTGTGATGCTGGCCAGCGGCGATCCGATCGGTGACGTCGAGGCCTGGCCTGGGGCCATCGAGCGCTTCATGGAGGAGGCCCGGGCGCACTCCTGGACGCCGGCGGTGACCGGCTGCAGTGAGACCGGTGGCCAGGTGTGGACCCGGGAGACCGGCATGGACGCGCTGGAGCTGGGCGACGAGGCGATCGTGGAGGTCGCCGACTTCACCCTCTCCGGCCGGGCGATGCGCAACGTACGGCAGATGGTCAAGCGCATCGAACGCAACGGGTACGTGACCCGGGTGCGGCGGGTGCGCGATCTGGAGCCCGCGGAGCTGGAGCTGATCCAGCAGGCCGCGAACGCCTGGCGGGACACCGACACCGAACGCGGCTTCTCCATGGCGCTGGGCCGCATCGACGCCGTGGACGACGGCGACGCGGTGATCGCGACGGCGCATCGTGCGCCCGCCGAGGGGGAGGAGGCCGGACCCTACGGGGACTTGAAGGCGATGCAGCACTTCGTGCCGTGGGGCGATACCGGGATCTCCCTGGAGCTGATGCGCCGCGACCGTGCCGCCGACCCGGGGATGAACGAACTGCTGATCGTGGCCGCTCTGCAGGCGGCTCCGGATCTGAGTGTCAAACAGGTGTCGCTGAACTTCGCGGTGTTCCGCTCCTCGCTGGAGCGCGGCGAGAAGCTCGGCGCGGGACCGGTCCTCCGGGTCTGGCGCGGCATGCTGATCTTCCTCTCCCGCTGGTACCAGATCGAGTCGCTGTACAAGTTCAACGACAAGTTCCGGCCACGTTGGGAGCCCCGCTTCGTCGTCTTCCGCAACAGCCGCGACATCCCGCGGATCGGCCTGGCCGCACTGCAGGCGGAGGGCTATCTGGAGCTGCGTCTGCCGCGCGTGCTGCGCCGCGGGCGCCCCGCCGAACTCCGGCCGTGCGCGCACGGCCCGGCACCCGTGGACCCCAGGGCGACAGCGATCGAGAAGGCCGCCTGAGGGCCGGGGAAGGAGTGTCGTACGCGCCCCGGAAGCCTGCCGCGAAGCCTGCCGACCCAGCGGCCCGTCCGGCCCCCGTGGCGGGCCGCCGTGCCCGGACCGGCCCGCCGGCCGCCGTCCGGTACGGGGGCGCCTCGCCGCTGCAGGTGGCCGCAATCCGGCCAGTCGGAACACGGCCTAGGCTGGTGCCATGAGTACCTTGCGTGGCCGGGTGGCCGGACTGCCGGACTGGGACCGCTGCGCGGTGATGGGCGTGGTGAACGTCACGCCTGATTCGTTCTCCGACGGGGGTCAGTGGTTCGACACCGAGCTGGCCGTCAAGCACGGGCTCGACCTCGTGGCCCAGGGGGCCGACGTGGTGGACGTGGGCGGTGAGTCGACCCGCCCGGGCGCCGCACGGGTGGACGAGGCCGAGGAGCTGCGCCGGGTCGTCCCGGTGGTGCGCGAGCTGGCCGCGGCCGGTGTCGTGGTCTCCGTCGACACGATGCGCGCGTCGGTCGCCGAGCGGGCCGTGGAGGCCGGGGCCCGGCTGGTCAACGACGTGAGCGCGGGCAACGCGGACCCGGCGATGGTGCCGATGGTGGCCGCCTCCCACGTGCCGTTCGTGGTGATGCACTGGCGCGGTCAGTCCGTCGACATGAACGACCGCGCCGTCTACGCCGACGTGGTCGCGGAGGTCGTCGACGAGCTCGGGCAGAGCATGGACCGGGCCGTGTCCGGCGGCGTCGACCCGGCGCGGATCGTCATCGACCCGGGGCTCGGCTTCGCCAAGGGCGCCGCGCACGATCTGGCGCTGGTCGCGCAATTGGCGCGGCTGCGGGCGCTGGGCAGGCCGTTGCTGGTGGCCGCATCGAGGAAACGCTTCCTGGGCAGGGTGCTGGCAGGGGACGAGGGAGCCACCCCGCCGCCGGCCCGGGAGCGGGACGCCGCGACGGCAGCGGTGTCGGCGATGGTGGCGCGAGAGGGGGCCTGGGCGGTGCGGGTGCACGAGGTCAGGGCGAGCGCGGATGCGGTGCGGGTGGCGCGCGCCGTGGAGGAAGCGGGCCGTACGGCCGGTACGACTGATTCCCGCCCCACGGGCAATACGGCAGAAACGAGCGATATGACGGCGAACGCGACGGGAACGGTGTGAGCGGCTTGGGCCCACGGACGGACATCGAGCTGGTCGAGCAGGCGAACACGACCCTGTACGAGACCATCGAGCAAGGCGATCACGAGGCGCTGTCCGAGCTGTGGCTGGACGGCGAGGTGAGCGTCGTCCACCCGGGGTGGCCGGTGTTGCGCGGGCGCGGTGAGGTACTCCGCTCGTACGCCCTGATCATGGCGAACACCGAGTACATCCAGTTCTTCCTGACGGATGTGGAGATCGACGTCGTCGGCGACACGGCGCTGGTGACCTGCACCGAGAACATCCTCAGCGGCGGACCGGCCGAGGAGGACGGCTCGGTGGGGCCGCTCATCGGCCAGCTGGTCGTGGCGACCAATGTCTTCCGGCGGACGGAGGACGGCTGGCGGGTGTGGTCGCACCACGGCTCGCCGGTGCTGGCGGACCGCGACGACGAGGAAGACGGCGATGACGACGAGGACGGCGACGACGACGGCCCGGTAGGCGGAGGGGCGCCCGGCGGGGTCTGAGCGTGGGCGGGCCGCGCGAGCGCGGCCCGTTCCGCCCCCTTTAGGGGAGGCCGAGGCGCGCCCCTGTGAGCGGATCCACCTGCGCGGAGCCGGCGCCGGCCGTCTCCGGCGGAGGCCGCCGGCCGGCGTAAACGGTGGGCGTCAGCGGGGTGGCCGAGGCGCACCCGTTCGAGCCAAGTCCGGCGGGGGTAGGGGTGGGGCGCGGGGGCAGGGGTAAGAGGCCGCGCGGATGACCTCCCCGGTCGTCTAGCAGCAGTACGGGGGCTTGTCCATAGCCCCCGTGGGGGAGCACTGTCAGTGCTCGCAGGTAGATTCGACGACAGGGCGGTGTTGCCGGAGAAGTCCGGCGCGCGCGCCGGAATCCGATCAGCAGTGGCGCCAGAGGTGCCAGTGGACCAGTGGGAGTGATTCGCGTGGATCGTGTCGCGCTGCGCGGGCTGAAGGCCCGAGGGCACCACGGGGTGTTTCCCCGTGAGCGCGAGGAGGGCCAGACCTTCATCGTGGACCTCGTGCTGGGCCTGGACACCCGGCCGGCAGCGGCGACGGACGATCTCGCGAAGACCGTGCACTACGGCGTCGTGGCCGAGGAGGTGGTGGCCGTCGTCGAGGGGGAGCCGGTCGACCTCATCGAGACCCTCGCCGAGCGGATCGCCGCACAGTGCCTGAAGAACGAGGGCGTGCAGGAGGTGGAGGTGGTGGTGCACAAGCCGGATGCCCCGATCACCGTGCCCTTCGACGACGTGACCATCACCATCACCCGGAGCCGAGTATGAACACCAGCAGCGACCCGACCGTACAGCCGGTGCCCGCCTCCGTCGTGGAGCGAGTGGACGCCGCGGATGTGACGCTCTCCAACCCCAAACGCGCCGTGATCTCGCTCGGCAGCAACCTCGGCAACCGCCTGGAGACGCTGCAGGGCGCCGTCGACGCGCTGGAGGACACGCCCGGCCTGCGGGTCAAGGCGGTCTCCCCGGTCTACGAGACCGAGCCGTGGGGCGTCGAGGCGGGCTCGCAGCCCTCCTATTTCAACGCCGTGGTGCTGATCAAGACGACGCTGCCGCCGGCCTCCCTCCTGGAGCGCGGGCACGCGATCGAGGAAGCCTTCGAGCGGGTGCGCGACGAGCGCTGGGGTCCGCGCACGATCGATGTCGACATCCTGGCCTATCAGGACGTGGTATCCGACGACCCGCAGCTGACGCTGCCGCATCCGCGTGCCCATGAGCGCGCGTTCGTCCTCGTGCCCTGGTTCGACATCGACCCGGAGGCCGAGCTTCCGGGGCGCGGCGAGGTCGCCGAGCTGCTCGCGGCGGTCGGTCGTGAGGGTGTGACGGAGCGCGCCGACCTGGAACTGCGGCTGCCGGAGTAGTCGTTAGGGGTACGGGTCGGTTGCCTGCGGTGTGCTGCGTAGGGAATGGTCCCGTATGGCATGGATGCCTATGAACCGGTCCGTTGCGGCATGGATACGTACGGAACGGACAGGGCGGCCATGAGGACAGTGGCCCAGGACGGCAGGACAGTCATGACGGTGCGAGGGGCGATCGCTCGGTGAAGCAGCTACACATCAAGGTGCTGGTCGGGCTGTTTCTGGTGGCCGGTGTGCTCGCCTGGGCGGGCGCCCGGCTGTGGGACTCCCTGGGCACCCTGCCGGGCGTGCCGGTGGCGGCCCCGATCGTGCTGGCGGTGATCGCCGCCGTGCTGGCCGCCACCGCGTTCTCCATGCGGTCGCGGCTGCGCGCGCAGCGCGAGCGCAGGCCGGAGGCGAAGGGCGTGGATCCGCTGGTGGCGGCCCGCGCGGTGGTCTTCGGGCAGGCGAGCGCCCTGGTGGCGTCGCTGGTGGCCGGCCTGTACGGCGGTGTCGGCGTCTTCCTGCTGGCCTCGGGCATCGAGGTCGAACCCCGTCGTGACCAGGCGATCTATGCCGGACTCTCGGTGCTCGCCGGAGCCGCGGTGGTCGCCGCCGCGATCTTCCTGGAGCGGGTCTGCAAGCTGCCGGACGACGAGGACGACGCGGGCGCGACGGCGGCGTAGCGCCACGGAGGGTGAGGCGCGGGCGGTGGCTCGGCATCCCCTCCGTGCCCCGCGGTGGTCTCGTCCCGCGGCCGGCTCTCCGTCAGAGGCCGGGGACGGTGTCGAGCGAAACCTCCCCGCGCGCGACGTTCGCCGCGTCCGCGGTGGTGGAGCGGCGTAGCGCGGCGTGCAGCCGGGTCGGGGTGAGGACGCCGAGGAAGCGTTCGCTCTCGTCGAGGACGGCCACCCAGCCTGCGTCGTGCTGTAGCAGCGTGCTGAATGCCTGCTTGAGCGGGGCGCCGAGTGGGAGCCAAGCGTCCATCCGCCGGGCGACGTCACGGACCGCGGCGGCTTGTGGGTCGCCCTTCGTGGCGCTGTGGGGTATTTCGGCCCGGTTGTCGCCGGTATCGGAGTCGATGCCGTCGCCGGCCCCTTGGAGCGTGGCCGCGGAGACCCAGCCGTGGAGCGACTCGGCGGCGTCGAGGACGACGGCCCAGGACGCGCCGTCGGCGGACAGCCGGGCGGCCGCGTCGCTCGCGGCGTCGTCGAGGTGGACCACCGGGGGCAGTTCGAGGTCGTCGCGTTCGACGGGGGTGACGGAGAGCCTCTTGAGGCCGCGGTCCGCGCCGACGAACGCGGCGGTGTACGGGGTCGCCGGGGCGCCCAGCACCGCTGCGGGAGTGTCGAACTGCTCGATGCGGCCGGCGCCGTAGACGGCGATGCGGTCGCCGAGGCGGACCGCTTCCTCGATGTCGTGGGTGACGAAGAGAACCGTCTTGTGCAGCGTGGACTGGAGCCGCAGGAACTCGTTCTGGAGGTGCTCGCGCACGACAGGGTCGACCGCGCCGAACGGCTCGTCCATCAGCAGCACGGGCGGGTCCGCGGCCAGCGCGCGGGCGACACCGACGCGTTGGCGCTGCCCTCCGGAGAGCTGGTCGGGGTAGCGGTCGCCGTACGTCGACGGGTCGAGGCCGACCAGGTCGAGGAGTTCGGCGGCGCGGGCGCGGGCCTTGTCGCGGCGCCGGCCCAGGAGGTGCGGAACCGTGGCGGTGTTGTCCAGCACGGTCTTGTGCGGGAACAGCCCGACCTGCTGGATGACGTAGCCGATGCGGCGGCGCAGTGCGACGGGGTCGAGGGTGGATATGTCCTCGCCGTCGAGGTGGATGCTGCCGCTGGTCGGCTCGATGAGCCGGTTCACCATTTTCATGGTCGTGGTCTTGCCACAGCCCGAAGGACCGACGAGCGTGACCAGTTCGCCCTTCGCGACCTCGAAGGAGAGGTCGTCGACGGCTGTGGTGCCGTCGGGGTAGCTCTTGGTGACGTGCTCGAAGCGGATCATGGTTCCCCATTGTGGACGGGCCGCCGTGAACGCGGTGTTGCGCGTGGATTGCGGGCCGGGTCGATTGTCAGTGCTGGGGGTTAGGGTCGCAGAGAGTTACCGAAATCGTGAGCGACCGGGGCGGGGGAAGTGAGGACGGTGAGCGCATCGATGGGCGGGCCGGACGCCGTTCGGGCGGTGTCGGATGCGGCGGTCGCGGTGCAGGCGCAGGCCGGCGGGCAGGTGTCGGGGCCCGGCTGTCTGCAGGCCAATGACTGGATCTGCGCCGAGTATGTCCGCACCCGCGGCACGGAGTTGGTCGACGCCACCATCCAGCACATCGGCATCACGGCCGTGTCCGTCGTCATCGGGCTGCTGATCGCCTTTCCGCTCGCGCTGGTCGCCCGGCGCTGGCGGGGCGCGGCGGGAGCGGTCCTCGGGCTGACGACGGTTCTCTACACCGTGCCGTCGCTGGCGATGTTCGCGCTGCTGACACCGCTCTTCGGGGTCTCGGCCTCGGTGGTGGTCACCGGCCTGGTGATGTATTCGCTGACCATCCTGGTGCGCAACATCCTCGCCGGGCTGGAGGCGGTGCCCACCGAGGTGCGGGAGGCGGCCCGGGGGATGGGCTACGGCACCGCGCGCCTGCTGTTCGAGGTGGAACTCCCGCTCGCGCTGCCCGCGTTGGTTGCCGGGCTGCGGATCGCGACGGTCTCGACGGTGGCGATGACGACCATCGGCTCGGTGGTCGGCTACGGCGGTCTGGGAAATCTGATAGCCAGCGGCATGGAGGGCTTCTTCAAGGCCGAGGTGCTCACGGCGTCCGTGCTGTGCGTGCTGCTGGCCCTGGCGGCCGACCTGCTGCTGATGGGGCTCCAGCGGCTGCTGACGCCCTGGACGCGGGGCCGGTCGCGGTCAGGGCCACGTGCGCGACGCGAGGGCCGCACGGCGAAGGTGGTGGCCTGAGGGATGGACGCGATCACGGGTGCCTGGCAGTGGCTGACGACCGCCGCCAACTGGGCCGGCGAGAAGGGGGTGTGGCACCGCCTCGGCGAACATATCCAGTTGAGCGCGTTGTGCCTGGTCATCTCCTGCCTCATAGCCCTGCCGCCGGCGCTCTGGCTGGGGCACCTGGGCAAGGGCGGAGCACTGGCCGTCAACATCTCCAACGTGGGCCGTGCCGTTCCGACCTTCGCGGTCCTGGTGCTGCTGACGCTCAGCCCGCTGGGGACGCAGGGGGACCTGCCGACGGTCATCGCTCTGGTGCTGTTCGCGGTGCCGCCGCTGCTGACCAACGCCTATCTGGGCATGCGGGAGGCGGACCGCGATGTGGTCGAGGCGGCGCGCGGGATGGGCATGTCGGGGCCCCAACTCCTGCTGCGTGTCGAGATACCCCTGGCCTATCCGCTGATCATGACCGGGGTGCGTTCGGCGACGGTCCAGGTCGTGGCGACGGCGACGCTTGCCGCCCTCGCGGGTGGCGGCGGACTGGGGCGGATCATCACCGCGGGCTTCGGCAACTACGACACCGCGCAGGTGGTTGCCGGCGCGGTATTGGTGGCCGTGCTCGCGCTGACGGTCGAAGGTCTCCTCGTCCTGGCCGACCGGCTGTTCGACCCGATGCGCGGGCGGCGGGGAAGCCCCCGTACGGCGAAGGGCGCGCGGCCGGGGGAGGGGCGAGCGGACGGGGCGGGGCCGGGGGCGAAAGCCACGAACGGAACCGGATCAGGTGCTTCCGAGGCGGGTGCCTTCGGGGCCGGGGGGTCAGGGCGCGATGACGAGGCGGTCGCGTTAGGGAAACGGAGCTGACGGGGCACCGCGGCTCTTGCCAAGCTGCGTGGCGGACCACAGGCCCCGGCCCGGACGCAGCCCTCGCGGCGCCACGTACCGAGCCCTTCACGCACGAGCGCCACGTACCAGAGCCCTTCGAGCACGATCGTCACGAACCGGCACTTTTACGCACCGAGCTTCATCGCACTGAACTGCATCACGCCGAGCTACATCACGCAGGGGCCTCGCACAGTCCTCCACCGGCCATGGCACCCGGTCGTGGCCCGCACGGCGCGGGTGCCGGTGCGCCGTGCGGCAGGGCTGACCACAGACCGCCATCGGATACGTCAACTCACCCCCCAACTCTTCCACTGGACCCGGGCTTCGGGATTCCGGGCCCGGAAGCCGCCGGCGGAACCGCCCCACACCAGCACGTGACCCCATCCGAACGAACTGATTGGTGAATTCCATGAGCAGCAAGAGGCGCGCGGCACGCACCGCGCTTGTCGCGGGGACAGTCGTCGCACTGGCGGCCGGGCTTGCCGCATGCGGCGGCGAGAGCCTGGAAGCCAAGGGCGGTGGCAAGAACAAGGGCGGCGGGAAGGGTGAGATCGTCATCGGCTCGGCAGGTTTCACCGAGTCGAAGGTGCTCGCGGAGATCTATTCCAGGCTCCTCGACAACGCCGGTTACGAAGCGCGTGTGCAGACGCTCGCCAATCGGGAGCTGTATGAACCGGCCCTGGAGAAGGGGCAGATCGATGTCGTTCCGGAATACGCCTCCACCCTCGCCGAATTTCTCAACGCCAAGAAGAACGGCGCCAAGGCGAAGCCGGTGGCGTCCAGCGACATCGACAAGACGGTGACGGAGCTGAAGAAGCTGGCGGAACCGCGCGGTCTGAAGGTGCTGGCGGTGGGGGAGGCGACGGACCAGAACGCCTTCGCGGTCACCAAGGAATTCGCCGCTCAGCACAAGCTGAAGACGCTCTCCGACCTCGGCAGGTCGAAGGAGAAGATCAGGCTCGCTTCGGGCGAGGAGTGCGAGACACGGGTGTTCTGCAAGCCTGGCCTGGAGAAGACATACGGCATCGACATCACCGCCATCGACCCGAAGGGTGTGGGCACCCCGCCGGCGAAGCAGGCGGTCAAGGACGGCACCGACCAACTGGTGCTGACCACCACCACGGACGCCACCCTCGACAGCTTCGGCCTGGTGCTTCTGGAGGACGACAAGAACCTGCAGAACGCCGACAATGTGCTGCCGGTGGTGAATGCCAAGAGCGCCGGTGACAAGGAGATCGAGACCGCCCTCGCCGGGCTCACGCGTACGCTCACGACCCAGGACTTGATCAACTTGAACCGCAAGGTCGATGCCGAGCGCCTCAAGCCCGCGGATGTCGCGCAGACATATTTGGAGTCCAAGGGGCTGCTGAAGAAGTAACCACCGAGAAACGGATTGGCGGGCGGGGCCCCATAGGTCCCGCACGCACGGTAAGTTTCTGGCCATGCCACGAGGACGCCACCGCCATTCACCACCCCTCCACCGGCTGCTTCCTCCGTCGACGGTCGCCGGTGCGTCGATCGCGTGCGCCGCGAGCACGTGGCTCGTCGGCGACGACCTGGTGCAACGCGTGCTCGCTGCCGGCGCCGCGGGTGCCGCGGTCACCGGCGCGGTTCTTCTGCGGGCCTGGGACCGTAAGGCCGGTAAGCGGGTAGCCGAACTCACCCGCGCGCGGGTGCGCGACGAGTGGCGCACCGAGGAACGGATAGCCGAGCTCGAAACGGACGTCGAGGAATCCCGCGAGATCCGTACCGCGCTGGACACCAAACTGCGTGCCAAGCGCGCCGAATTGGCCCGGCTGCGCAGCGAGCACGCCGAACTGCTGCGCCGCTACGCCACCGCGGAGACCGAGCGGGCCACCGCCCTGGAAGGCCGCCGGCTCCTCGCGATCGAGGCCGCGGCCCCGGCAAGGGCGGCGCTGCCGGCCGCCGGTGGTCACCGCCCGGCGCGGCACGAACCCACCGCGACGGCGACCGCGACGACCACCAAGACGGGCGGCGCACCGGCCGACGGGCCTTCGGCCGACGGAGCTTCGGCCGACCGGGTTCCGGGCGGACGGGCTCCGGCCGACTCCGCCGCTCCGCGGGGCGCGCGCCCGACGACCGGCGGGCCGGCTTCGGCGAACGCCACGTTTGCGCAGGCGGATCAGGCCCTGCGGCAGCTGGCCCGTAACGCCGCCAAGCAGCGTGAGACCGCCCGCAACGCCGCACGGGCGCCGCGGGACGGTTCCCAGGGCAGCCAGGCGGCGGGCGACGAGCAGGGCAGCCAGGACGGGGACAGGCACCGGGGGAATGCCGACGCGGCCGCCGCACCCGCCCAGGGCGGTGCTCGTCACGCCCGTCGGGCCATCGAGGCGGCACCCGCGCTGCGCCCGGTCCCGGCCGCCGCGACAGCCGTCGCGCCCTACCGCCCCACTGCCTCCCGCGCCCTGGGCGGCTTCGACTTCTTCGGCACGGTGGCGGCTTCGCAGCCGCGGCAGCTGACGTCCCCGCTGGAGGACGATCTGGCCGATGTCGTCGGCGACGAGGCCCTCGCCGAGCAGTCGGCGCGCGCCCAGGCCCGCGCCCACCTGGCGGCGGAAGCCTCTGCCCAGGGGCGCACGGAGAACAGCCCCGAGGCGCCGCGTCAGGATGCCGCGGTGAGCGCTGCCGCCGCGAACGGCGGTGATGCCGACGGCGGAGCTGCGGCCGGCGGTGCTGCGACTGATGGTGCTGCGGTCGGCGGTGCTGCGACTGATGGTGCTGCGGTCGGCGGTGCTGCAGATGAGGGCGCTGGTGCTGACGGTGGGGCAGCGGACGGTGAGGCAGGCGACGGTGAGCCGGGCGACAGCCGGCGAGTCGACGGTGTCGGAGCGGTCATCGACCTGACCGCGCACGACGAGACCGAGCAGTTCGACGTCGCCGAGCTGCGCAGCGCGATTTCCTAGGCGCAGGCCGGGGTGCCGGGGCCGGGTCCGATGAGGGCGTGGCCCCCGCCCCGGCCGAGTGCGTTCCGGGGAGCGGTGGGGCATCGGCTGAACCCGTCGCCGTGCCCCCCGTGTGGCGCTCGCCGCCGGTGTCCCGCTCGCCGGTTGTTCGGGTTCGATCAGCCCGTCGACGGCTACGAGGGCCCTGTCGTCGTCCACGAGGTGCCTCGACGACCACGAGGGGCGCTCGGGGTGTGGACCCGGCGCGGCGGCGCAGAAGGACCGTGTGTCCATGCCGGGCCCGGCCGGCCCGGCGGACGAAGCGAAGGGCATCCCATGCGCGCTCTCGGCGACAGGTGAGGGGCGACAGGTGAGGGCCGCTTGATCGCGGTCCCCTTCGGGAGGCGGGGACGAGGGCGGGGGCAGGGGCGAGGCCCGGTCGAGCCGGAGGAGCCGAGGGCCCCGGTCGAGCCGGAGGAGCCGTAGGGCGTCTGAAGTTGGCGGCGGGCTGGTTTCCCGAGGATCTTCGCGCGACGGCCGACACCCACCGCGGCGCCTGGTCCAGGGCGGGCCATGGCCGGCGGCGCGCGCCTTCTACGCCGATCTGTCCCGACCTACACCGACCTACACCGATCTACGCAGTTCTCGCGTGGCAGGGCCGCGATGTCGCGCAGGGGCGGTTGAGGCGTCGTGCAGGGCCGCTTGCAGGGATGAGCCGCTTGAAGGGTGACGCTGCTGTGCCGACCGCACGCGTTCGCCGACTGCACGCCTCACCGGTGGTATCTCTGCCGGTGCGTGCCCGTGCGCCGGCCGCCCATCACCTCTGCCGCACCACGCGGTGGTCGTGTCATGCGTTGCGGTCGCCGCGTTAGAGGCTGCGGTGGTGGGGCCCCGCCTGGGGCGGACGGGGGCGTCCAGGTGGCGAGGACCCATATGTGCAATGCCGCCCGCCCATGGGGCTGCGTACAGACGAAAAGTTATCCACAGGGTGTGGATGGGATGGCCTCGCGACTCCACCCCGCCCTCAGCGGCGCGCTACTGCGTGAACGCGAGAATCGTCGCCAGACCCCGATGGATGTCATGGGCGCGGAGGTGTGCGCCATCGCCCCGCTCGGCAGTCATGGGCAGCCCAAGGCCGGCTCGGGTGCTCAGCCCCTCGCCCGCCGCTGCGCGCCGCCGGAGTTCGGCCCGCTTGTCGATCTACTTGTCGATGTCGCCGACGACGAAGAACAGCGAGCCGAGGATGGCGACCATGTCGGCGACCAGCGTGCCCGGCAGCAGTTCCGTCAGCGCCTGGATGTTGTTGAAGGACGCCGACCGCAGCTTGAGGCGGTACGGGGTCTTCTCGCCCTTGGAGACGAGGTAGTAGCCGTTGATGCCGAGGGGGTTCTCGGTCCACGCGTAGGTCGTGCCCTCCGGGGCCTTCAGCACCTTCGGCAGCCGCTGGTTGATCGGCCCCGGCGGCAGGTCCGCGATGCGGTCCAGGCAGGCGTCGGCGAGATCGAGGGCGTTGTGGCTCTGGTCCAGCAGGCACTCGAACCGCGCCAGGCAGTCGCCTTCCTCGCGGGTGACGACCTTGAGGGTGGAGGCCAGCTCGCCGTACGCGAGGTACGGCTCGTCACGGCGAAGATCGAAGTCGACGCCCGACGCGCGCGCGATGGGCCCGGAGACGCCGTAGGCGTGCACCGCCTCGCGGGACAGGACTCCGATGCCCCTGGTGCGGCCGCGGAAGATCTCGTTGCCGAGGACCAGGTTGTCGAAGACGTCCATCCGGGAGCGGACCTCGGCGATGGCGTGCCGGGCACGGCCCAACCAGCCGGCCGGCAGGTCCTCCTTCAGGCCGCCGACGCGGTTGAACATGTAGTGCATGCGTCCGCCGGAGATCTCCTCCATGACGGTCTGCAGCTCCTCCCGCTCGCGGAAGGCGTGGAAGACGGGGGTGATTCCGCCCAGTTCGAGCGGGTACGAGCCGAGGAACATGAGGTGGTTGAGGACGCGGTTCAGCTCGGCGAGGAGCGTCCGGGTCCACACCGCACGCTCAGGGACCTCCATGCCCAGCATCCGCTCGACGCCCATCACCACGCCCAGCTCGTTGGAGAAGGCCGACAGCCAGTCGTGACGGTTGGCGAGCATGATGATCTGCCGGTAGTCGCGCGCCTCGAAGAGCTTCTCGGCGCCGCGGTGCATATAGCCGATCACCGGCTCCGCATGCTCGATGCGCTCGCCGTCCAGGACGAGGCGCAGCCGCAGCACGCCGTGCGTGGAGGGGTGCTGCGGGCCGATGTTCAGCACCATGTCGGTGCTCTCCGCCGCGCCGCCGATGCCGACCGTCGTCTCCGTCATGGGAACAGTCTCGCAGTTCGCTGCGGGCGGGTGGATGAGGGCTGGTGGTTAAGACGGGTGGCCGAGGCTGGTGGCCAAGCCGGTGGTCATGGGCCGGGTGGTGGGTGGAGGCCGGGGCGCGGTCGTGAGACTCGGGCTCGCGGCAGGTGGACGGGTCCCGCCACCGCCGTACGGACCTCAAGCCGCCCGCCCGGCGGCCGGGTCACGCTCACGCCGTACGCACCAGAGGCAGCCCGACGGCCGGGCTCCGCTTATGCCGTACGCACCGGGGGCCGTCCGGTGGCAGGGCCCCGTTCACGCCGTACGCACCAGACGCCGCCCGACGGCCGGTTCGCCGCCTTACGTCGTGAGCAGCCCCGTGCACGTCCCGCCCACCGGCTCCAGGAGCCACCCGAAGGCGCCCAGGCCCGCCGGATCGGTCAGTTCCGCCGCCGCTCCGGCCGCGCCGAGGGCCCGCACGTAGGCGGCCGGGTCCGTGGAGGCGAGGGCGAGCGGCGGGCGCCGGCCGTCCACGCCGAGGGCGTGCAGCGCCTCGCGCTGGGTCAGCAGCTCGGCTGTCGGCCCGGCGCAGGCGTCCAGCGCGACATGCGCCGTGATGTCGCAGCCGCCGTCCGGGACCGGCGTCACCTCGCGGCCTTCCCGGAAGCCGGTCAGGGTGCCGAAGAGCGGGCGGTCGGACCGGTCGTGCGCGTAATCGACGGCGACCGCCAGCCCGGAGCGCAGGGTGCGGACCGCCCGCGCCCACGCCGCGTCGCGAGGCCGGCCGATCTCGGCCCGCAGCCCGGGGGAGCCGGCCGTGTCGGATGCGGCGCCAGGGGCCTTGGACGATGTCCACCAGCGGTTCAGCCACTCCGCGTCCGGCCCGTCGACGGGTTCGCCCAGCCGCTCCGTGCCGTCGGCGCGGACCAGTACACGGCGCGGCACCCCTTCGGCGTCCGTCTCGACGACGTCCACCGGCACGTTGTCCAGCCACTCGTTCGCGAACAGCAGGCCGGTGAGCGAGCCAGGGGCGGGCAGCTCCGCCCGCCACTCGATACGTGCGTCCAGACCGGCGGGGCGCGCGGCGCGCTCGACGGCGTACGGGCGGACGCGCGCGCCCACCGCGTCGGGCAGCGCGCCGAGGACACCTTTCAGCAGCTCGCCACGGCCCGCGCCCACATCGAGCAGGGCCAGCTCGTCCGGCCGGCCCAAGGCCTCGTCGACGCGGCAGAGGAGCTGGGCGACGGCGTCGGCATAGCGAGGGGAGGCGTGCACGGAGGTGCGGAAGTGGTCGGCGGGGCCCCGGCCGCCGGGACGGGTGTAGAAACCCTCCGGGCCGTACAGCGCCCGCTCCGTCGCATCCAGCCAGCCGCACCACTCGTTCGTCACGCGCTCCACGGTACGGGCGGACGGGGCGCGCGCCCGTACGGGTCCCGGCACGGGGAGGGAAGCGGGGAGGGGCACGGCACCGACATGCCCTGATCCGCAGCTCGCGCCGCCCGCAGCTCGGCGTACTCCGTCTCCACCTTGGGGAGTAGTCCCGGCGCGCAGGATCGCTCCAGCGGTTGACCCGTACACCTATCCGAGTGCCTACGCTGGGTTACGTGCAGCGCCTCTACGATTTCCTTCGCAGGCACCCGACAGGAGTGGACTCCTTCTGGGCCCTCCTCCTCCTCGGGTTCAACTGCCTGTGGATCGCTTCCGACCTCGAAAGCGCTCAGCAGATCTACGGCGCTGTCTGCACCGTCGGACTGTGCCTCGTCATCGCGCTGCGCCGCCGGGCGCCGGAGAAGATGCTGCTGCTGACGGCCGCCATCGGCATCGGGCAGTTGATCTTCAACATCGAGACGAACCCCGCCGACTTCGCGATGCTCGTGATCATCTACACCGTCGCATCCGGCACCTCCGCCACCCGCTGGGCCTCCCGCTTCGCCCTCGCCGGCGCCCTCACCGGCCCCGCACTGTCCATCTGGCGCTTCGACAACACCCCCGTGGACAGGCCCCTCTGGGAGGTCGGCGCCTATACCGCCCTGCTGACCGTGCCGTTCGTCCTCGCGTGGGTGCTGGGCGACTCCATCCGCACCCGCCGCGCCTACTGGGCGCAACTGGAGGAGAAGGCGGCCCGGTTGGAGAAGGAGCGCGAGGCGCAGTCCCGGATCGCGGTCGCGGCGGAGCGGGCCCGGATCGCCCGCGAGCTGCACGACGTCGTCGCGCACAACGTGTCGGTGATGGTGGTGCAGGCGGACGGCGCCGCCTATGTTCTCGACGCCGCGCCCGAACAGGCCCGACAGGCACTGGAGACGATTTCCGGTACGGGACGGCAGGCCCTGGCCGAGATGCGCCGGCTGCTGGGGGTGCTGCGCACGGGGGAGAAGTCCGAGGGCGGCGAATACGTGCCGCAGCCGGGCGTCGAGCAGCTCTCCGACCTGATCGACCAGGTGCGGGGCGCGGGCCTGCCGGTCGATTTCCGGGTGGAGGGCGAGCCGCAGCCGCTGCCGAGCAGCGTCGAACTGACCGCGTACCGCATCGTGCAGGAGGCGCTCACCAACACCCGCAAGCACGGCGGGCCGGACGTCGGTGCCACGGTCCGCCTCGAATACAAGGACGAAGATCTCGATCTGCTGGTCGAGGACGACGGGCGGGGCGCGCAGCACGAGCTGTACGAAGAGGGCGGCGCCGACGGCCTCGGCCACGGCCTGATCGGCATGCGTGAGCGCGTCGGCATGGTCGGCGGCAGGCTGGAGGCGGGCCCCCGGCAGGGCGGCGGCTTCCGGGTCAGCGCCGTACTGCCCCTGAAACCGACGCGGTGAGTGGGGACGGGACGGGTGAGCGTGGGTGGGATGAGCGCGGACGCGGTGAGCGCGTACGAGGCAAGCGGACGGGGCCAAGGGGCCGGGGCGGAAGTGGGCACGATGGGCGTCAATGCGGCCAGGCGGACCCGATGGGGCGGACCCGATGGGGCGGACCGAATGGGGCGGTCCTGATGGGGGGCGGGACCCGATGGGTGTGGACGCGCCGGGAGCCGGCGAGGTGACGGCTGCGAGCGAGTGAACCGCATCGCCCCCGCTTCCCCCACCCCACCCCGCATCCCACCTCACCCCACTCCTCTCCCGACCAGCCCGTTGCCTCCGCTCCGTACGCTGTAGTCAGACTCCCGAAGGGACCCCCTGCCATGACGATCCGCGTGATGCTCGTCGACGACCAGGCGCTGCTGCGCACCGGCTTCCGGATGGTGCTGGCCGCGCAGCCCGACATGGAGGTCGTCGCCGAAGCGGGCGACGGGTTGCAAGCTCTGGAGGTGCTGCGCTCCGTCCATGTCGACGTGATCCTCATGGACGTGCGGATGCCGCATCTGGACGGTGTGGAGGCGACCCGTCGGGTCTGTGAGGACGGGCGCAAGGAGGAGGCACCGAAGGTCCTCATCCTGACCACCTTCGACCTGGACGAGTACGCCTTCTCCGCGCTGAAGGCCGGGGCCAGCGGCTTCATGCTCAAGGATGTGCCGCCGAGTGAGCTGCTCGCCGCCATCCGGGCGGTGCACAGCGGCGATGCCGTGGTCGCGCCGTCCACCACGCGCCGCCTGCTGGACCGCTTCACGCCGATGCTGCCCGCGACGTCCGCCGAGCCGGCGCGCCCCGAACTCGCCCGGCTGACGGACCGTGAGCGCGAGGTGCTGCTGCTGGTCGCGCAGGGGCTGTCGAACGGCGAGATCGCGGCGAAGCTGGTGCTGTCCGAGGCCACCGTCAAGACCCATGTGGGCCGCATCCTCACCAAGTTGAGCCTGCGGGACCGGGTCCAGGCCGTGGTGCTCGCCTACGAGACGGGCCTGGTGCGGGCCGGGAGCGCGGGCGCGTAAGGAGTCCGGTCGGGGGACGGGGTGAACGCGGGCGGCGGGCACGGCGAGCGGGGAGCACGGACGGAGTAAATCCGGCCAGCCGCCAGCCGCCAGCCGCCAGCCGCCAGCCGCCAGCCGCCAGCCGCCAGCCGCACATCGCCCCGTCCCCCCTTCTCCTCCCCCGGGGCCCTTCCCCCCCCCGCCCACCACCTCCACCCCTCCCCGCCCCCACCTCAGCGCAGCACGCCCTCCAGGAAGTCGCTGCCCAGGCGGGCCACCACCTGGAGGTCCAGCTGGTGGAGCACGTAGCGTCCCCGTCGCCGGGTCTGGATGAGGCCCGCCTTCTTCAGGGTCGCGATGTGACGGGACACCTCGGGTGAGGTGATCCCGAAGGCCGTCGCCAGCTCCCCCGTGGTGTGCGGCCCCCGCGACAGCGACCGGCACAGTTGCATCCGCATGGGGTGGCCCAGCGCCTCCAACCGCTGTTGTACGAGTTCCAGCTCGGCCGGCGCCGGCAACTCCTGGCCGGCGACCGGGTATTGCAGTACCGGGCGCCACCCGGGCGCGTAGCTGACCACCAGGTGCGGCCAGCCGAACGAGGTCGGCAGGAAGGTGATCCCGGGGTCCGCGGGGTTCGCGAAGGCCGTGGTGCGTCCTCCGGCGAGCTTGTCCACCAGAATGCGACTTCCGCCGTCCGGGGCCTCCTCCAGGGCCAGTGCCCTCGACGTCGCGGACAGTGTCTCGGCCAGGCCCTTGTGGCGCAGCAGCTCGGTCTTGTGGCGGGCGTCGGCGGCCAGTTGGATGCCCACCCGCTGCCAGATGTCCCCGAAGAACGCCTCCTCGCAGTCCTCCAGCAGCCTGCGGAGCCACACCCGCATGCCGTCCGGGTCGGTGAGCATCCGGTCGGTGAACGCCGCCTGCCGTGGCCCGCGAGCGGCGGCCATTTCCCGTACCCTCGCCCGCTCGCCCGCGTCGACCAGGGGAGAGGGTGTGCAGCGGGTGTAACTCGCCGAGCAGGTGATCTCGAACGCGGCGGCCACGAAGCGTTCGTCGTCGATGGTGTCCATCGCGTCGAGTTCCTGGGCCAGCGTCGCTTCGGGCCGGGACGGGACCAGCAGGTCGGAGCGGGCGGACCGCCACAGGAAGTCCGCCTCGCACAGCCGGTCGGCGAGGTCGGTCTTCAGCGACGCGGCGGTCGCCGTGACCCAGCCGTGCAGCCCGGGGTGGTGCCCCGGCTCGGACAGCGCGTGCAGCGCGGCGCCCAGCTCCGCCAAGGGGGAAGGGGCGAAGACGATGCGCTCAGGCGGCAGCCCGGTGATGTCGATGACGTTGGCCATGTGCCCATCATGCGCGAGGCCGGGACCTGCACGGTTATCGATTGACGGCTCCCGTCAATCGACGCGCCGACAGCTGGGCGGCGGCCGCAGAGTGAGGGACATGAACGCCAGCCAGCAGCACCTGCTCGATGCCTACCGCGCCGCCCGACGAGGCGAGGAGGCGCCTGTTCTCCCGGGAGCCGGCACCGTCCGCGCTGTCCGCGACATCCGCGAGTGGCGCCGCTTCCACGCCGTTGTCACCGACCCGGCCGACCGGCTTCCCGCCCGCACCCGACGCGCCCTGCGCGCCGCGGCAACCGCAACGGCCCGCCTGCTGACCGGCCGCCTTGCCGCCCTTCCGACCGACCCGACCTCCCCCCTTCCGACCGGACGCCCCACCGACCTGCCCCACACCGGTCCGCACCCCTCTGCCCCATCGAACCCCGCTGCCCCTTCGAACCTCTCTGCCGCATCGAACCCCTCCGGAGATCCGGTCACCTCGGGCGCATCGAACCCCTCCGGAGATCCCGCCACCCCGGGCGCACCGGACCCCGCCAACTCACGGCTGGCCGCCCACGCGCCTCAGGAAGTCGTCGAGAGCGGTGCGCACCTCTCCGGTCGGCCAGTGCGCTGCGGATGACGCGACCGTCACCTCGGTCATCGACACCCCGGGCGGGCCCGCCTCGAACCACTTCCGGAAGAGCGTCGTCTTTGTCTCCTCCGCCTGCCGGAGTCCGGCCTCGTTGAGTATCCGGGCCGGGTGCGGCAGCCATATCTGGAACTGGTGGGTGTGCGGCACTTCGGGGTGCACCCGGAACCACGGCACACCGGCTTCGGCCAGACCGTCGCGCAGGGCGTGCGCGACGACCCTGGCGTGCGCGACGTACTCCGGCAGCCGGGGCAGCTCGCGATCCAGCCCGACGAGAGCGGCCAGCGCGGCCGGCCACTGCTGGAACAGCTGCCCGCCGTACCGGTGCCGCCAGGCCCGGGCCTCCTCGACGAAGTCCTCCGAGCCGGCCAGCGCGGCACCGGAGATGCCGTCCAGCGACTTGTAGAAGGAGACGTAGACGCTGTCCGCCAGCGCGGCGATCTCGGGGAGGGGCCGACCGAAGTGTGCGGTGCACTCCCACAGGCGGGCGCCGTCGAAGTGCACCACCGCATCACGGTCGCGCGCCGCCTGGACCACCCCGGTCAGCTCGCCCCATTCCGGAAGCACGAACCCCGCGTCGCGCAGCGGCAGTTCGAGGGCGAGGGTGCCGAACGGCTCCTGGAGGTCGTAGACCTCCGCGGCGGTCGGCAGCCGTGGCTCGCCCGTCGGATGCACCATGCGCAGCCCGCTGACCACCGCGAATGCGTCGCGTTCATGGACCTCCATGTGGGACATCGGGTGGCCTGCGACGGTGGTGTTGCCCGTCCGTCCCGCCCAGCAGCGCAGCGCCACCTGTTGCGCCATCGTGCCGGTGGGGAAGAAGGCGGCGTCCTCGGTGCCCAGGGCCTCGGCGGTCCTGCGCTCCAGCTCTCCGACCACGCCGTCGTCGTTGCCGTAGACATCGGTCCAGTCGTCGAGGTCGTATGCGGCGGGAGCCTCGGCCACCAGGCGGCTGAGGCGCTCGCGGACCGTCTCGCCCGTGGGGCCGTCGGCCAGCACCCGCTCCGAGCCGTGCAGCGCGGCAAGGAACCGGTCC
Organism: Streptomyces sp. Pv4-95; assembly: GCF_045782725.1. Lineage (NCBI taxonomy): Bacteria > Bacillati > Actinomycetota > Actinomycetes > Kitasatosporales > Streptomycetaceae > Streptomyces > Streptomyces sp. Pv4-95. The sequence goes on along the minus strand of NZ_CP127172.1, from coordinate 3,687,969 downwards.
CGCTCCGACCGGCCGCCGTCACGACCCAGGGCTCCCGGAGGGCCTGCTGGTTCCGCAGTGCCTACTGGTTCCGCACCGCCCGCCGGTCCCGCCCGGCCCGCTCGCGTCCCCGCGCTCTCGGCCCGCGCCTCCACGTCCGGGCTGTGCGCGCCCGGCCGCCGGATTCCCGCTCCGCCGTCGGCCCCCTCCGCGGCCCCGCCGCCGTGCCCTTGCCCCCGCGCCCGACCGCTCTCGCTCATCTCCGCCACCTGTCCGACCCCCACCCGTCCGACCCCTACCTGCCCGTCCCCTACCCGCATGGCCCCCACCTGCCGTTCCGTTCGCTCCGTCGCATCGAGCATGGCCCACCCCCGCACGCCTCCGCGACCCCTGTGGATAACCGCCGGACGAGAACGCCCGTCTCACCCTCCGTACAGCTCTGAAGTCCGCCCGAAACACTCGCGTAGCATGGCCACGAATCGTCCGGTACCCCCCGCGGACTGGAACGGAAGGCCATCGCCGCGTGAATGCAATCCCACCCACCGAGGCCCAGGACCGCCCCGCCCGACTCTCCGTAGGAGTCGTCGGCGCCGGCCGCGTCGGTCCCGCCCTCGCCGCGTCGCTGCAGCTCGCAGGGCACCACCCGGTCGCCGTGTCCGGGGTCTCCGACGCCTCCGTACGACGTGCCGCGGCCCTGCTGCCCGACGTCCCCCTGGTCAGCCCCGCCGAGGTCCTCGCCCGCGCGGACCTCGTGCTGCTGACCGTCCCCGACGACGCCCTCCCCGGCCTGGTGAGCGGCCTCGCCGAGACCGGTGCGGTCCGGCCGGGCCAGCTGCTGGTGCACACATCGGGCCGGTTCGGCACGGCGGTGCTCGATCCGGCCACCCGCGCCGGTGCGCTGCCGCTGGCCCTGCATCCGGCCATGACGTTCACCGGCACCACCGTGGACGTCCAGCGGCTGGCCGGCTGCTCGTTCGGCGTGACCTCGCCCGTCGAGCTGCGGATGGCCGCCGAGGCCCTGGTCATCGAGATGGGCGGCGAGCCCGAGTGGATCGCGGAATCGGCCCGTCCGCTCTACCACGCCGCCCTCGCCATCGGCGCGAACCACCTGGTCACGCTGGTCGCCCAATCCATGGAGCTGCTGAGCCTGGCGGGTGTGGCGGCCCCGGACCGGATGCTCGGCCCGCTGCTCGGCGCGGCCCTGGACAACGCCCTGCGCTCCGGTGACGCGGCACTGACCGGGCCGGTCGCCCGCGGTGACGCCGGCACCGTCGCCGCCCACGTCGAGGAGCTGCGCGCGCACGCGCCGCAGAGCGTCGCCGGATACCTCGCGATGGCCCGTATGACGGCCGACCGGGCGCTGGACCACGGTCTGCTCAAGCCGGAGCTGGCCCAGGACCTGCTGGAGGTGCTCGCCGAGGGCGGCCGGGGCTCCGGCGTCCAGGAGCCCGGCCCCGACACGTCCACGTCCGGCGAGAGCCCGAACGGCCCCCCGCACACCCCCGGTGCCGACGACGGGCCCGGCTCCGACGAAGGCCCCGGGTCCCCGGGCCACGCCCCCGAGGGAGACGACCGATGACCGCCGCCCGGCCGGGCACCGGCGACGCTCCGGACCCGCGTACCCGGCTCGTGCACACCGCCGCGGATCTCCGCGAGCTGCCGCGTCGCAGTGGCCGGCGTGCCGTCGTGATGACGATGGGGGCCCTGCACGAAGGGCACGGCACCCTGATCCGCGCGGCCCGCGAGCGCGTCGGCGCGGACGGCCAGGTCGTGGTGACGGTCTTCGTCAACCCGCTGCAGTTCGGCGCGGGCGAGGATCTCGACCGCTATCCGCGCACCCTTGACGCCGATGTCGTGCTGGCCGGCCGGGCGGGTGCGGACGTGGTCTTCGCGCCGTCCGCCGACGAGGTCTATCCGGGCGGCGAGCCGCAGATCCGGATCACCGCGGGCCCTATGGGCACCCCTCTGGAGGGCGCCAGCCGCCCCGGGCACTTCGACGGCGTGCTGACGGTCGTCGCCAAGCTGCTGCACCTCTCCGCCCCGGATGTGGCGTTCTTCGGGCAGAAGGACGCCCAGCAGCTCGCGGTGATCACGCGGATGGCGGCCGACCTCAACTTCCCCGTCGAGATCGTCGGTGTCCCCACGGTCCGCGAGGACGACGGCCTGGCCCTCTCCAGCCGCAACCGCTACCTCTCCGCCGAGGAGCGGCGCACCGCGCTGGCGCTGTCCGCCGCGCTCTTCGCGGCCCGCGACCGGCTCGCCGCCGAGGAGGCGCTGCGAGTCCGCGCCGCCCTCGCAGGTCACCCCGCACCGGACCGGTCCGCGGCGCTGGCGGCGCTGGGCGAGGACCGGGCCGCCGCCGACGCGCACGCCGTCGCCTACGCCGCGTCGGGGCCGCCGCACGGCCCGTCCGTCGCGCTGGCCGCGGCCCGCGCCGTCCTGGAGGACGCGGCCCGCCTCGACCCGCCGCTCGTGCCGGACTACGTGGCCCTGGTCGACCCGTCCGACTTCACCGAGGTCCCGGAGGGCTACGAGGGCGAGGCGGTGCTCGCGATCGCCGCCAAGGTCGGTACCACCCGCCTCATCGACAACATCCGCCTCACTTTCGGCAAGGCCACCCCGGAGCAGGACCCCGAGCAGGCCGCCGGAACGGCCCCAGGCACCGCCCCGGCGCACCACCGCACACCCGGGACCGGCGATCCCGCCGCGTCACCGACCACCACACCAGGACCCCTCGGAGCGACCCGATGACCGCCACCGGAACAGGCACCGGCCCCGGCATACGCCTCAATGCCCCCGCCCCCGGGTGGTCCATCGCCGCGGATGTCGTCGTCGTGGGATCCGGAGTGGCGGGTCTGACCGCCGCGCTGCGCTGTGCCGCCGCCGGCCGCCGGACCGTCGTCGTCACCAAGGCCCGCCTGGACGACGGCTCCACCCGCTGGGCCCAGGGCGGCATCGCCGCTGCGCTCGGGGAGGGCGACACCCCCGAGCAGCACCTCGCCGACACCCTCGTCGCCGGGGCCGGCCTGTGCGACGAGTCAGCCGTCCGGGCCCTGGTCACCGAGGGGCCCGACGCCGTCCAGCGACTGATCACCACCGGCGCGCGCTTCGACACCGCCCCGGGCACCGACGAGATCGCGCTGACCCGTGAAGGCGGCCATCACCGCCGCCGTATCGCGCACGCCGGAGGCGACGCCACCGGGGCCGAGATCTCCCGCGCGCTCGTCGAGGCCGTCCGCGACGCCGGGCTGCGCACCATCGAGAACGCGCTCGTGCTGGACCTCCTCACCGACGCCGAGGGCCGTACGTCCGGCGTGACCCTGCACGTCATGGGGGAGGGGCAGCACGACGGCGTGGGCGCCGTGCACGCCCCGGCGGTCGTCCTGGCCACCGGCGGCATGGGGCAGGTGTTCTCCGCGACCACCAACCCGGCCGTCTCCACCGGCGACGGGGTGGCGCTCGCGCTCCGGGCCGGCGCCGAGGTGTCCGACCTCGAATTCGTCCAATTCCACCCCACCGTCCTGTATTTGGGGCCGGACGCCGAGGGCCAGCAGCCGCTCATCTCCGAGGCGGTGCGCGGCGAGGGCGCCTACCTCGTCGACGCCGACGGCACCCGTTTCATGGTCGGCCGGCACGAACTCGCCGAGCTGGCGCCGCGCGACATCGTCGCCAAGGAGATCATGCGGCGGGCGCACGAACAGGGCGCCGACCACATGTACTTGGACGCCCGCCACTTCGGCGCCGCGATGTGGGAGAGCCGCTTCCCGACCATCCTCGCCGCCTGCCGCAGCCACGGCATCGACCCCGTCACCGACCCCATACCGGTGGCCCCCGCCGCCCATTACGCCTCCGGTGGTGTCCGCACCGACCTGTACGGCCGTACGACCGTGCCCGGCCTCTACGCCTGCGGCGAGGTGGCGTGCACCGGCGTGCACGGCGCCAACCGTCTCGCCTCCAACTCCCTTCTGGAGGGCCTGGTCTTCGCCGAGCGGATCGCCGCGGACATCGCCGCGCAGCCGGCCGCCGCCCCGGCGTCCGCGCCAGCCCCGGAGCCCGCCACGCTGCGGCTCCTCCCGCCGGAGACCCGTATCGCGGTGCAGCGGATCATGACGACGGGCGCCGGCGTGCTGCGCAGCGCCGAGAGCCTCGCGCGGGCCGCGGAATCGCTCGACCGCATCCACCGTGCGGCGGCCGGGGCGGCGCAGGGGGCCGACGGAGCCGTCGGCAAGCCGCCCACGCCCGGCGTGGAGGCGTGGGAGGCCACCAACCTGCTGTGCGTGGCCCGGGTGTTGGTCGCCGCCGCGCAGCGCCGCGAGGAGACCCGCGGCTGCCATTGGCGCGAGGACCACCCCGACCGGGACGATGTCTCCTGGCGCCGCCACTTCCGCATCACCCTCGACGCGGACCGTGCGCTGACGATCCGTACGACGGACACCGCGGGCTTCCCGGCGACCCTCGCCCGGCAGCCGCTCCGCACCACCCCTCAGCCCACCACCTCCCCCGATTCGGAGCCCACCCCGTGAGCAGCACCCCCGACGACCTCCCTCTCCTCCAGATCGGCGGGCAGGCGAGCAGCGCCCCCACCGGTGGCGGCTGCGGCGACGCCTGCGGCTGCGGCGGCGGCGCCGACGACGGCGCCTACGAGCTGGACCCGCTCACCTGCGGCCTCGACCCCGACCTGGCCGCCCTCCTGGTGGCCGCCGGACTCGACCCCGTCCAGGTCGAGGACATCGCGCATATGGCCGTCGAGGAGGACCTCGACCAGGGGGTGGACGTCACGACCGTGGCGACCGTCCCCGAGGACGCGGTGGCCACCGGCGACTTCGCCGCCCGTGAGGCCGGTACGGTCTCCGGGCTGCGCATCGCCGAGGCGGTCCTGTCCATCGTCTGCACCGACGAGTTCGCGGTGGAGCGGCACGTCGAGGACGGCGACCGGGTGGAGGCCGGCACCCGCCTGCTGAGCGTCACCACCCGCACCCGCGACCTGCTCACCGCCGAGCGCAGCGCGCTGAACATCCTGTGCCGGCTCTCGGGTATCGCGACCGCCACCCGGGCCTGGGCGGACACCCTCGAAGGCACCGGGGCCAAGGTCCGTGACACCCGCAAGACCACCCCGGGGCTGCGTGCCCTGGAGAAGTTCGCGGTGCGCTGCGGCGGTGGCGTCAACCACCGGATGTCGCTGTCGGACGCGGCACTGATCAAGGACAACCACGTCGTCGCGGCGGGCGGCGTCGCCGCGGCGTTCACCGCCGTACGGTCGGAGTTCCCCGGTCTGGCGATCGAGGTGGAGGTCGACCGCCTCGACCAGATCCCGCCGATCCTCGCCGAGGGCGCCGATCTGATCCTGCTGGACAACTTCACCCCCGAGGAGACCCGGGAGGCGGTGGCCCTCGTCAAGGGCCGCGCGATGCTGGAGTCGTCGGGCCGGCTGAACCTGGACAACGCCCGGGCGTACGCCGAGACCGGTGTCGACTACCTCGCGGTGGGCGCGCTCACGCACTCCTCCCGGATCCTCGACATCGGCCTCGACCTGCGCGAGGGCGACGACGACCTGCCCGAGGATGCCTGACCGCCATGCTGCTGACCATTGACGTGGGCAACACCCACACCGTTCTGGGCCTCTTCGACGGCGAGGAGATCGTCGAGCACTGGCGGATCTCCACCGACGCCCGGCGCACCGCCGACGAACTCGCGGTGCTGCTCCAGGGCCTGATGGGCATGCACCCGCTCCTCGGCGAGGAGCTGGGCGACGGCATCGAGGGCATCGCCATCTGCTCCACGGTGCCCTCCGTGCTGCACGAGCTGCGCGAGGTCACCCGCCGCTACTACGGCGACGTCCCCGCGGTCCTGGTGGAGCCGGGCGTCAAGACGGGCGTGCCGATCCTCATGGACAACCCCAAGGAGGTCGGCGCCGACCGCATCATCAACGCCCTGGCGGCGGTCGAGCTGTTCGGCGGGCCCGCAGTGGTCGTCGACTTCGGTACCGCCACCACGTTCGACGCGGTCAGTGCCCGCGGCGAATACGTCGGCGGGGTGATCGCGCCGGGCATCGAGATCTCGGTGGACGCGCTGGGGGTCAAGGGCGCCCAGCTGCGCAAGATCGAGCTGGCCCGGCCGCGCAGCGTCATCGGCAAGAACACCGTCGAGGCGATGCAGTCCGGCATCCTCTACGGCTTCGCGGGCCAGGTCGACGGCGTCGTGCAGCGGATGGCCCGGGAGCTGGCCGAGGATCCGGACGAGGTGACGGTCATCGCCACCGGCGGTCTGGCGCCGATGGTGCTGGGCGAGTCCTCGGTGATCGACGAGCACGAGCCATGGCTCACCCTCATCGGCCTGCGGCTGGTCTACGAACGGAACATCGCCCGGTCGTGACCGGCAGGATCTGAAGGAGCACGACCGGCACCTCCGCCACGTGCGATGTGGCGCGGCTCGCGGCCGCGCCACAGCATGCGAATTAAGCGGCATTTGTCCGAAACAGCCGTAAAGTCACGGCATGCCTATGCCCTACGGATCCCGCGGCGGCATGGCGTTCGGTGCCGATGAGTTGCGTGTGCTCCGTCGCGCCCTCGCCCATGTCCTGCAGTCGACGTCCCCCTCCGCCCCGTTCGGCGCCTTCGCCCCGGACCGGACGGAGGACATCCAGGAATATCTCCGGCTGGCCGAGGCGGTGGACGAGGCGGTCCACGAAGGCGGCCGGCTGCGCGCCTTTCTGCTCGCCGACCTCGCCCGCTACCGCGAAGCCCTGCCGGGCTCCGCGGCCGGCTATCTGGCCCAGCTCCAAGAGGTCCTGGCGACCGGTTACATCCCCGGTCCCGACGACCTCGCCGCCCTGCGCGCCTTGAACGCCCGGCGCACCGGAGCGGTGGAGAGCGAGCGCCGTACCGCGCTGCTGCGCCACTGCGAGCGGCTGGCCGAGCGCTCCGTGCGCGCCCGGCTGCGGGCGCTGCCCGGCGGCCGGTCGGGCGACGAGCCCGAGAAGCGCCCCGACGACGAGCCGGAGCCGCGTCCCGCGCCGAAGCCGCAGTCGCAGCCCCCGAAGCCGGGCCGCCCCATCCCCACGCCGGGAGAGGTCTTCCCGCCCCGGCGCAAGCCCGCCCCGCCCCCCGAGACCCGGACCGCCTGAGCGCTGCGTACCCTGGAAACCTCACGTCTCAAGGAGGCCCACGCCATGGATTACGTCTCAGCGCTGCTTCCGCCCGTGGTGATGGCGGCGGCCTTCACCGGGCTGATCGTCACGATCGTCAAGAGCCAGGGTGGCGCGAACAAATCCAAGGAAGACGCCGCCGTGGACGCCGCGCTCACCCGCGCCGAAGCCGCCCACCAGGGCCCCACGGCACACGGCGCCTGACGCCCCGCCGCCTTTCGGGCGGCCCGCACACACCGTACGGCCCGGGATTGATCGTCCCGGGTCGTACATCCTTTTTCCCGCACAACGCTGCGAGATCAACCGTCATTCGCGACATTTCCCACTATTCTTCTTGTGTGCCGAGACGCTTGGGTGATCTGGAAGACGCGGTGATGACGCGGGTCTGGGAGTGGAACCGCCCGGTCACCGTTCGAGAAGTCCTGGAAGATCTCCAGAAGGAACGGTCGATCGCGTACACGACGGTCATGACCGTATTGGACAACCTCCATCAGAAGGGCTGGGTGCGCCGCGAAGCGGAAGGCCGCGCCTATCGCTATGAGGCGGTCTCGACCCGCGCCGCCTACTCGGCCGCACTGATGAACGAAGCATGGTCCGCGAGTGACAACCCGGCGGCCGCTCTCGTGGCCTTCTTCGGCATGATGTCGCCGGAACAACGGCATGCTCTGCGCGATGCCGTACGCATGGTCCAGGTCGATGAGCCACCCGAAGCGGCAGAAGTCGTGGCACCCGTTGAACCCGCGGCTCCGGAAGCCGCGCAAGCGCCGGAAGAAGGACCACCGGCCGAAGGCGATGAACCCGAAGCGGGCGATGCCGGCAAGGGGCGATAGCGTCCCCGCATGCCTCCGCATTCAAAAGGCCTCACCGTCCGCCGCGCCAGGACCAGCGATGTACCGGCCGTACGCCGCCTCATCGACTCCTACTCGCGGGACGGGATCCTGCTCGACAAAGCCACCGTGACCCTTTACGAGGACATCCAGGAGTTCTGGGTGGCCGAGCGGGACGAAGATGCCGCCGTGGTCGGTTGCGGGGCGCTCCATGTGATGTGGGAAGACCTGGCAGAGGTGCGCACTCTCGCCGTGGACCCGCAGCTGAAGGGCTCCGGTGTGGGACACCAAGTCCTCGACAAGCTGCTGAGCACCGCGAGCTGGCTCGGAGTACGCCGAATTTTCTGTCTCACCTTCGAAGTCGACTTCTTCGTCAAGCACGGCTTCGTGGAGATCGGCGAGACTCCCGTTGACGGTGATGTCTACAGCGAGCTGCTGCGTTCCTATGACGAGGGCGTTGCCGAGTTCCTCGGTCTCGAACGAGTGAAGCCGAACACCCTGGGTAACAGTCGGATGCTTCTGCACCTGTGAACAGTGTTCTATGTCCGAATCGCTCCCCTATCTCATGGCTACGGAAGGATGCGTTCCCCGCTCTGCGGGCAACTGAACCCTACCCAAGGGTTTGTGTTTTTCCGGGAAAAGCGGTTTGCTTTCCGTCGTAATCCACATTCGATGAAAGGGAAACCCGGTGGCACAGAAGGTTCAGGTTCTTCTTGTCGACGACCTCGACGGCGGCGAAGCCGACGAGACCGTCACGTTCTCTCTCGACGGCAAGTCCTACGAGATCGACCTCACCACCGCCAACGCTGCCAAGCTGCGCGAGTCGCTCGCCGACTTCGTCAAGGCCGGTCGCCGTACCGGTGGTCGTGCCTCCTCGGGCCGCGGCAAGGCCCGTGCGGCCGCCGGTGGCACGCAGGACACCGCCAAGGTGCGCGCCTGGGCGAAGGAGAACGGCTACAACGTCAATGACCGTGGCCGTGTCCCCGCCGACATTCGTGAGGCATACGAGAAGGCCAACGGCTGATCGCCGCACGCGCGATCCGATTGGGCTTTACGAGCACGCAGCAACCGGGCCCGGTGGCATTCCGTCGCCGCCGCGCCCACGAGTCGTACGAGGTCGGGGGCGCCCCCAACGTCCCCGATTCCTGCCCCGAACCCCGTGATGGGCAGGGAATTACCGGCCTCGCAGCCTGGCTCGGGAGGTCGCAGCCACCCCGCGGCCTCCCGCGTGCCGAATCCGCAGGACGGCGGGCCGGCCGCACGTAACGCGGGACTGGGGAGCGAGGGGGCGGGCATCCGGTCTCCGGCCCCGCGTGCCGTGAGATCTGGTACGAGGTCGCCCCACTCCAGCCATTCCAGGATTCCCGGGAGTTCCTCCGCGCCACCCGCCGCGATGAGGATGAGTAATTTCGGCCGATCAGCATGGCGTTTCCCGTCGCGTCCGCATCGCGCGCACCAGCCGCCGCATTCCGCGCGGCGGGGGCCGTGCGGACCGCGGGAGCCGCGCGGGTCACGCAGCAGCGCCACCGGGCCGGTGCGCGGCAGCCTGCGCAGTACGCCGGCGCCCGCGTCGGCCGGCATCTCCAGGGCGTCGAAGCGCAGCCCCGTGAGCAGCTCCACCGGCTCCGTGCCGGTGGTCGCCCAGCCCAGCTCCTCCTCGTACCACCGGCGTACGGCGGAGAGAGGGCTGCGGGGTCGCGGAAGCGCGCGGGCCATGCCCGGTGCAACTGCCGAATACCCGGGAAGTTACGCTGGGTTGACGGCTGAATACGTAACGTGCTGGTAGAGGGGGGTGTGGTGGCGCATTCAGTGGCGTGCGGTTGTTCGCCCGTAGCGGATGGAACGGCCCCACGCCGCATGGAGTGTCAGTGACGGCGGGTAAGACATTCCCAGTGGGAAGAAACGGTGTGACCGCGTGCAATGCGCCGGGCCCGCGCCGAGGGCGGGCGGGTCGACGGGCGTGTCGACAAAGGGTGCGTTCGCCACGGGCGTAGTGGCGGAGGGCGTATATGCCTGGCCTGCGGGAACATCGTCTCGCACCATCGGGTTGGAGCAGATGTCGGCTGTTCGGGGCAGGAGGCCAAGGACGGGTGTCGGCAGTTGGAATGAGCTGTCCCGCCCTGCGGGACTAGCATGCGGAAGGACAGGGAGGGGACCGACCCCTAACTGCCTGACCGCTCTGAGGAGCGATTAACGATGTTCGAGAGGTTCACCGACCGCGCGCGGCGGGTTGTCGTCCTGGCTCAGGAAGAAGCCCGGATGCTCAACCACAACTACATCGGCACCGAGCACATTCTCCTGGGCCTGATCCATGAGGGTGAGGGTGTCGCCGCTAAGGCCCTGGAGAGCCTCGGGATTTCGCTCGAGGCGGTCCGCCAGCAGGTGGAGGAGATCATCGGGCAGGGCCAGCAGGCTCCGTCCGGGCACATTCCCTTCACCCCCCGTGCCAAGAAGGTCCTGGAGCTTTCGCTCCGCGAGGCCCTCCAGCTCGGCCACAACTACATCGGTACGGAGCACATCCTGCTCGGCCTGATCCGCGAGGGTGAGGGCGTCGCCGCCCAGGTTCTCGTGAAGCTGGGCGCCGATCTCAACCGGGTGCGGCAGCAGGTCATCCAGCTGCTCTCCGGCTACCAGGGCAAGGAAGCCGCCACCGCAGGCGGCCCGGCCGAGGGCACGCCCTCGACCTCGCTCGTCCTGGACCAGTTCGGCCGCAACCTCACCCAGGCCGCTCGTGAAACCAAGCTCGACCCGGTCATCGGGCGCGAGAAGGAGATCGAGCGGGTCATGCAGGTGCTGTCCCGCCGTACCAAGAACAACCCGGTCCTCATCGGCGAGCCCGGCGTCGGCAAGACGGCGGTCGTCGAGGGCCTGGCGCAGGCCATCGTCAAGGGCGAGGTGCCCGAGACTCTCAAGGACAAGCACCTCTACACCCTCGACCTCGGTGCCCTGGTCGCCGGTTCCCGCTACCGCGGTGACTTCGAGGAGCGCCTGAAGAAGGTCCTCAAGGAGATCCGCACCCGCGGCGACATCATCCTGTTCATCGACGAGCTCCACACCCTGGTGGGTGCGGGTGCCGCCGAGGGCGCGATCGACGCCGCGAGCATCCTCAAGCCCATGCTGGCGCGAGGCGAGCTGCAGACCATCGGTGCCACCACGCTCGACGAGTACCGCAAGCACCTGGAGAAGGACGCGGCTCTCGAGCGCCGCTTCCAGCCGATCCAGGTCGCGGAGCCGTCGCTGCCGCACACCATCGAGATCCTCAAGGGCCTGCGGGACCGCTACGAGGCGCACCACCGCGTCTCCATCACGGACTCCGCCCTGGTCGCCGCCGCCACCCTGGCCGACCGCTACATCTCCGATCGCTTCCTGCCGGACAAGGCGATCGACCTGATCGACGAGGCCGGCTCCCGGATGCGGATCCGCCGGATGACCGCGCCGCCGGACCTGCGCGAGTTCGACGAGAAGATCGCCGACGTGCGCCGGGAGAAGGAGTCCGCGATCGATTCGCAGGACTTCGAGATGGCCGCGGGCCTGCGCGACAAGGAGAAGCAGCTCCTGGCCGCGAAGGCGAAGCGGGAGAAGGAGTGGAAGGCCGGCGACATGGATGTCGTCGCCGAGGTGGACGAGGAGCTGATCGCCGAGGTTCTGGCGACGGCCACCGGCATCCCGGTCTTCAAGCTCACCGAGGAGGAGTCCTCGCGTCTGCTGCGGATGGAAGACGAGCTGCACAAGCGCGTCATCGGCCAGAAGGACGCCATCAAGGCGCTCTCCCAGGCCATCCGCCGTACCCGCGCCGGGCTGAAGGACCCCAAGCGTCCCGGTGGCTCGTTCATCTTCGCCGGCCCGTCCGGTGTCGGTAAGACCGAGCTGTCCAAGACGCTGGCGGAGTTCCTCTTCGGCGACGAGGACGCGCTGATCTCCCTCGACATGTCGGAGTTCAGCGAGAAGCACACGGTCTCCCGGCTGTTCGGTTCGCCTCCCGGCTACGTCGGCTACGAAGAGGGCGGCCAGCTCACCGAGAAGGTGCGCCGCAAGCCGTTCTCCGTCGTGCTCTTCGACGAGGTCGAGAAGGCCCACCCGGACATCTTCAACTCGCTGCTGCAGATCCTGGAGGACGGTCGCCTGACCGACTCGCAGGGCCGGGTCGTGGACTTCAAGAACACGGTCATCATCATGACGACCAACCTCGGCACCCGGGACATCTCCAAGGGCTTCAACCTGGGCTTCGCGGCCCAGGGCGACACCAAGTCCTCCTACGAGCGGATGAAGAACAAGGTCAACGAAGAGCTCAAGCAGCACTTCCGCCCCGAGTTCCTCAACCGTGTCGACGACACCGTGGTCTTCCACCAGCTGACCGAGGAAGACATCATCCAGATCGTCGACCTCATGATCGCCAAGGTGGACGAGCGGCTCAAGGACCGGGACATGGGTCTGGAGCTCAGCAGTGAGGCGAAGTCGCTGCTGGCCAAGCGCGGGTACGACCCGGTGCTCGGCGCCCGGCCGCTGCGCCGGACGATCCAGCGCGAGATCGAGGACGCCCTCTCGGAGAAGATCCTCTTCAGCGAGCTGCGTCCGGGCCACATCGTGGTCGTCGATGTCGAGGGCGAGGGTGACACCGCCAAGTTCACCTTCCGCGGCGAGGAGAAGTCGGCTCTGCCGGACGCCCCGCCGATCGAGTCCGCGGCCGGCGGTTCGGGTCCGAACCTGAGCAAGGACGCCTGACCCGCGTCCGCGCACCGCACGACAGAAACCGCCCCGGAACCGTTTCCTACGGTTCCGGGGCGGTTCTGTGTGGCAGGAGGGGCTGACGGGGCTGCCGGGCCGGGGAGTGCCGCTGCGCGCTAGAGCTGGATGACGCGGATGCCTTCGGGGACGCCGGTCACCGGGCGGATGCGGTTGCCGATCATGAGGATCTCCAGCCGGGGGAAGGCGGCCAGCCACTCCATGGAGACCCCCAGGTCGTAGCCGAGCCACAGCCGGGTCAGCCCGTCGGCCGGGGCGATGCCCTCGATGAGCTGGTCGGGGGTGAAGGCCCCGGCGATCCGCAGGTGCGGGCGGCCGCCCAGGCGGCGCAGCGCGTGCAGTTCCTCCAGGTCGGAGACCGGGAAGTACAGTTCGGCCGGCTCCAGGTGGGCGATGATCTCGCGGGCGTAGCGGGCGGTGTCGTAGCGGCGCCAGGCCCCCGCGAGCTGCGCCCGGATGTCATGGTGCGCCCGGTCGCGCAGCCCGGTCAGATAGTCGATGGCCATGTCGTCGGCGATGGAGGTCGCGGTGATGGCGAGGAGATGGGCCTCGTCGTCGGGGACGCCGGTGGGGTCGGGGAGCATTTCCAGCACGATCGGCCCGATCCAGCCGAGGGCGCGGGCGGCGGACGGTGTGCTGGGGCGCACCATGTCGCGGGTGAAGCGCTGGACGCGGGCGCGGACCGCGGGGTCCAGCTCGGTGGCGTGCTCCAGACAGGCGGCGGCCAGCAGCTTGCGGTGCCTGGCCTCGGCGGCGCGTACGCCGGCGTACGGGGCGAGCAGGCCGTCCAGGAGGGCCGCGCACTCGTCCGGGCGGGCGAGTGCCACGGCCATCCGGATGACGTCCTCCCAGTCGTCGTGGTGGGCGTGCTTCAGGAGCAGCCCGAAGTCGTGCCGCTGCACCGTGGCGCGGGCGGAGAGGTAGTCCTGGAAGGTCCGGTGCACGAAGTCGACGGTGCCGGGGGTGGGCTCGCGCAGCAGCCCGGTGCGGTTGAGGAGGTGGCGGAAGACGTCCTCGGGTCCGCCCTGGCGGGCCGCGTCGGGGATGGCGGGCAGATGCTCCGCGAGCGTCGCGATCGCGACGTCCTTGTCCATCTCGGAGCGGCCGTTGAGCAGCATCCACTGCGCCAGCTTCTGGAGCAGCTGGATCTTGGGCTGGCGGGTCAGGTCGACGCCGTCGGTGGCGACCATGGCGCGCTCGCGGTCCCGGCGCTCCAGCAGCATCGACAGCGCGGCGTCGTAGAGCTCCTTGCGGCCGTTGGGGAGGTAGCCGCGGCGGTCGCGGTGCAGGGCGCACAGCAGGCCGCACATCAACGGGTTGGTGGCGAGCCGGCCGAGGTCGCGGGTGATGCGGACGGCATTGAGCAGGGTGTGCTCGTACTGGCCGAGGCGGTCGAGGTCGGCGGGGTTCTCCTGGGCGGCGGCGCGGTGCCAGCGCTGGATGAACGCGGCGATGTCGTCGCGGCTCATCGGCGCCAGGGCCAGCTCGGTGAAGCCCTCGGCGGCGAGCCAGTTGTCGCGTACGGCGGAGGGCCGGGACGTGACGATCCAGACGTTGCCCGGGTAGCGGGCGGTCCAGTCGCGCAGCTTGCGGCGTACCTGCTCGCGGTCGCTCTCCGGGGCCTCGTCGATGCCGTCGATCAGCAGCAGGGCGCGGCCCGCGGTCAGTACGCGCTCGGCCCAGCCGGGCGGCTGGGAGGAGGCGTGCGGGTAGCCGACGGCGGTCAGGAACGTCGCGGGGGAGGGGAAGCCGTCGCGGGCGAAGCGGCGTACCGGCAGCAGGAACGGGATCTTTCCGCGGAGGTCGGACAGCGCCTCGGGCAGCTCGTCGCGGGCGGTGGCGACCGTCAGCCACTGCAGCAGGGTCGTCTTACCGGATCCGGCGACGCCGCGGACCATGACCTTGCTGCGGCCGGAGAGCGCCTGCTCGGCGGGGACCGGGGGCTCGTCCTGTCCGGCGGCGTCCCGTGGGGTGCCGTCGGCGCAGGGTGCGGTGCCGCCGGAGTCGTCGAGGGCGCCGGGCTCGCACTGAAGCCCCAGGTAGGCGGTGTCCAGCGGCCAGCTGTCGGGGGAGTGGGCGAGGTCGATGCCGAAGATCGTGAGGTGGTTGTGGAGGACGGCGGTGGCGTGGGCGTAGCGCTCCTCGAAGGCGGCGTCCTCGGTGCAGCGGGACGGCGCCGGGGTGAGGGCCCCATGGCCGTGGAGCAGCTCGGCGAGGGTGCGGCTCTGCTCGGTGAGGGTGCGGGCGACGAACGCCGAGCGCCGGGTGAAGAAGTGCAGGATGTGCAGGGCCGCGGTGTCCAGGAGCAGCCCGTAGAGGCGCGCGCCGCGCTCGGTGAGCCCTTCCGTCACGCCTGGCACCGTCTCGCGGAGGCGGCCGGCGAACGCGGCGGGCAGCAGCCGGGCGGCCTGGAGGTCGTCCATCTCGATCTCGTCCAGCGCCCGCAGGGTGCGGGCCAGGGCTGCGGTGACGGCACGGTCCTCGTGCGCGCCGATGAGGCGCTCGCCGGGCCCGTCGCCGTCCAGCGCCCGCTCGACGAGGACCGCGGCGATGTGATCCAGGTCCCGCTCGGTCAGGGTGCGCTTCTCACCGGCGAAGGAGACCAGGCGGGAGATGCGTACGGGGCGGTCGACGAGGTCGGCCGGGGGGCCGTCCTCGGCGAAGAGCTTGCGGATCAGTGGATCGATGACATGCGGGCTGAGGCGGGCGGCGACGGTCGTGGGATCCATGCGTTCCCCGTAACTGCTTTTCAGGACACGGTCGTTGAGGGTTCAGCCTAGGCGAGGGCGGGGCCTGCGGGCAGGTGTGGACGGGCCCGGGCGGGCGCCCGGGCCCGGTGGGTACGGCGGGCGGGAGCCGGGGGCGGGCGTGCGCCGGTGCTGGTGGGGGCGGGTGTCCGTGCGGGCCCGCCGGGGGTGTGTGGGATCCGCCGGGGGGTGTCCGGCCGGGCGGATCCGGTCACGTACGCCGGACCGCGGCGCCGAGGCCCGCATTTCCTACCAATTTGGACATTTCTCGGCCTTTCGAGTTACCCGGGTCACAAAGGATTCCGCCTTTCGGTAACCCACGTCACAAAGGCCCAGGGCCTTTCGGTAACCCACGTCACAAAGGTCTTAGGTCCCGAAACGGACGCCCAAAAGGCCCGCGAAAAGGGATTGGATCTTAGGTATTCGTGACTTGCCGCACAGGCGATTTGGGCCCTACTAAAGGAATTAGCAGAATGCGGCGCCAGGTGGCGGGGTGTTCCGTACCCCTGGCGCACAAGGGTGGCGCACGGGTTGCGTCCGGGCGGGCTGGGTCTGCGGGGCGTATGCGTAAATGCCCAGTTCAATTGGGGTATGGGGGGTGCCCGCAGCAGGTCGGTATGCCCGTTTTCGGGTGTTTGGTGAGGGGGTGGTGGCGGTACCGGCGTGGGTCTATTTCCCGACCCTCCGGTACGGCATTGGTTAGTAGAAAGGGGCCTTGGCGAGGTGGCGCCGAGGGGTTACCAAGGAATGGCTATCCCGGTCCGCAGCCGGAAAGTTCATTTCTCATCGGAGGTAAACCCGCATGTCGAAGTTCGCCACTCTCTTTAACGCCAAGAAGTCCGCTCTGCGCAATCGCAGCGTCGTTGTGGCCGCCGGTGTCGGCGTCACCGTCGCGCTCGGCGCCGGTGTCGCCACCGCGGCCGACGGCGGCCTGATGAACCTCACCTCGGGTGTCGGTTCGGCCGTCACCGCGCAGGCCGACGCACAGGCGAAGGCGGCCGTCGAGGCCAAGCAGGCCGCGGCGAAGGCCAAGGCCGCCGCCGCGAAGAAGGCCAACGGCTGGGTCAAGCCGGTCGACAAGTACACGCTGGGCTCGACCTTCGGCCTGGCCGGCAACATGTGGTCGAGCAAGCACAGCGGCCAGGACTTCGTCGTGCCCAGCGGCACCGCGGTCAAGGCCGTGCACAAGGGCACCGTCGTCAAGGCCGGTCCCAACGGCGGCGGCGACGGCCCCGCGTACGGCAACGCCATCGTGATCAAGCACGACGGCGGCACGTACACCCAGTACGCCCACCTGTCATCGATAAAGGTCCAGGTGGGGCAGCAGGTCGGTACCGGTCAGGAGATCGGTCTGTCCGGCAGCACCGGTAACTCCTCCGGCCCGCACCTGCACTTCGAGGTCCGCACCGGTCCCGACTACGGGACGGGCGTCGAGCCGACCGGATTCCTGCGGGCTCACGGCGACTCTGTCTGAGCTGAGTCCGGCCGGGCTGGCCGGCGGCTCGGCGGGTTGGCCGCCGTGACCAGTTCTGTGGCGACCTCGAGGAGTGCATCTCGCTTCTCCTCGGGGTCGCCTTCCACGTTCTGCATCGCGAACATGCCCGCGTGCAGCGAGAACAGCGCCGTGATGCAGCGCACCTGATCCGTCAGCTCGGACTCCGGCTCCTTGAGCAGGTCGAAGAGCGAGAGCATCCGCCGTTTGAAGGTCTCGCCGATGCTGAGGTCGCGGACGGCGGCCTGGTTCTCCTGCATGAAGCGGAAGAGGGGCTCGCCCGCCCGCAGCGACTCGCTGTAGCGGCGGATCACCTCCTGCTTCGTCTCCAGGGTGCGCGGCTGCCCCTCGGCCCAGGTGATCAGCTCGTCGATGGGCCTGACCAGGTCCTGGAACAGGCTGATGACGATGTCTTCCTTGGTCTTGAAGTGGTAGTAGAGCGCCGCCTTGGTGACATCCAGCTGCTCGGCGATCTCCCGCAGCGAGGTCTTGTCGTAGCCGTGCTCGGAGAACAGCTCCAGGGCGACGTCCTGGATGCGCTGTCGGGTGTTGCCCCTGCGCGCCTGCGGTGTGCCCATTGCTGCTCTCCTGCGGTTGTCGTGGCCGGTCCGGCGCGACGCAAATTAACTTACTTGACGACCGGCTAGTTGGCGGCTTACCTTCATCACTGTACTGAACTAGCCGGGCGGCAAGTAAGTGGGAGTGATGGGGGATGTCGCAGAAACAAGCGACGCCAGCGGGGGAACAGCAGAAACCGGCGGCCTCGGGGAAGCAGCCCGCCAGCGTGCGGGTGGTGCTCTTCGCGCTGATGATCGCGATGCTGCTGGCCATGCTGGACAACATGATCGTCGGCACCGCGATGCCGACCATCGTCGGTGAGCTGGGCGGTCTGGAGCACCTGTCATGGGTGGTCACCGCCTACACGCTCGCCACCGCCGCTTCGACCCCGATCTGGGGCAAGCTCGGCGACATGTACGGGCGCAAGGGCGTCTTCCTGACGTCCATCGTGCTCTTCCTGATCGGCTCGGTGCTGTCCGGAATGGCCCAGGACATGGGCCAGCTGATCGGCTTCCGCGCGGTCCAGGGCCTGGGCGCGGGCGGTCTGATGGTCGGCGTCATGGCGATCATCGGCGATCTGATTCCGCCGCGGGAGCGCGGTAAGTACCAGGGCATGATGGCCGGTGTGATGGCCGTCGCGATGATCGGCGGACCGCTGGTCGGCGGCACCATCACCGACCACCTCGGCTGGCGCTGGAGCTTCTACATCAACCTCCCGCTCGGGGCGATCGCGCTGGTCATGGTGACCGCGGTGCTGCATCTGCCGAAGAAGCGGGCGCAGGCCCGGATCGACTACGTCGGCGCCGCGCTGCTCACCGTCGGGATCACCTCGCTGGTGCTGATCACCACCTGGGGCGGCACCGAGTACGACTGGCTCTCGACCCAGATCGTCGGGCTCGGCATCCTCGGCGTGGTCGCGCTGCTGCTGTTCGTCCTGGTGGAGCGCAAGGTCAGCGAGCCGGTGCTGCCGCTGCACATCTTCCGTAACGGCAACTTCTCGCTCGTCACCCTCATCGGTTTCCTCGTCGGCTTCGTGATGTTCGGGTCGATGACGTTCCTGCCGCTGTTCCAGCAGACCGTGCAGGGCGCCTCGGCCACCAACTCCGGGTTGCTGCTGCTGCCGATGCTGCTGGCGATGATGGTGGTGTCGCTGTTCGCGGGCCGGGTGACCACCCAGTCCGGCAGGTACAAGATCTTCGTCGTGGTGGGCGGCGGGCTGATCACCGCGGGCCTCGCCCTGCTGTCGCTGATGGACACCGACACCACGCGCTTCACCTCGGGTGCCTACATGGCGGTGCTCGGCGCCGGTATGGGCTTCCTGATGCAGACCACGATGCTGATCGCGCAGAACAGCGTCGAGATGAAGGACATGGGCGTCGGATCCTCCTCCGCGACCCTCTTCCGCACGATCGGCGGCTCCTTCGGCGTCGCGATCTTCGGGGCGATCTTCACCAACCAGGTGCAGTCCGCGATGACCGAGCGGATCGGCCGGGCCGGCGAGAAGGCGACCAGCGGCGGGGCCCAGATGGACCCCAAGGGCCTGGCCCAGCTGCCGCCCATGGTCAAGGACGCCTACCTGCACGCGGTCGCCACCGGCACCCACCAGGTCTTCCTGTGGGGCGCGGCCGTCAGCGTCATCGGTTTCGCCGCGGCCTGGTTCCTCAAGGAGGTGCCGCTGCGCGGCGGCCCGGCCACTCCGGCCGAGAGCCCCGAGGAGGGCACCACTCAGGTGGACCGTCCGGCGCTGGCGGAGTCTGTCTGACCCCGCCTCCCCGCATGACGGCCGAGCGGCCCCCGGCGTACGCGCCGGGGGCCGCTCGCGTTGTCGGTGGGAGGGGCGCGGCGCCGCGGAAACACGTCCCGCCGGAGAAGCGCCGCGGGGGCGGTCCTGCCTACGGTGAACGGGCACACGTGCACATGGCAGAAGTCCGCACGCAGCCCGGGACCGTCACGGGCGGGACACCGTGAGGAGCAGACCATGATCAAGGGCATCGCCATCAGCACCGTCTGGGTGCTCGACCAGAACCGGGCCAAGGAGTTCTACACCGAGAAGCTCGGCATGGAGGTCCGTACGGACCTGCGGATGGGCGGCGCGGGCGGCCCGCGCCTGCTCACGGTCGGCGCCAAGAGCCAGCCCGAGGTCGAACTGACGCTGATGGTGCCTGGGCCGCCCGGCATGGATGCGGAGTCCGCCGCCTCCCTCAAGCAGCTGGTCGGCAAGGGGGTGCTGGGCGCGGGCGTGCTGGCCACCGACGATGTGTACGGCGAGTACACCGAGCTCAGGGCCAGGGGAGTGGAGTTCCTCCAGGAGCCGCAGGAGCGGCCGTACGGCACCGAGGCGCTCTTCCGCGACGACTCCGGCAACCGGTTCGCGCTGGTCCAGCGGCGCGAGCAGCTCGACCTGGACCGGGGCTGGGTCGACTGCGTCGACGAGAAGTGGACCGAGGTCTGACCCGCGCGGCGGGCCCGGCCCTCAGCGGTCGGGGAGGTGGAGGACGGGGAAGCTGCCGGTATCGGTCGGCGCGTTCTCCGGCAGCCACAGCACGGAGACGGCGCCTGTCGAGCCGTCGGTGACCGCGTCGGCGTTGCGGAATGTCAGCCGCGCGCCGAGGACCCGCGCCTGGCCGGCCGCGATGGTCAGGCCCAGGCCGTGGCCCCGGCCCGCCCGGTCGCTGCTGCCGGTCCTGAAGCGGCTCGGCCCTTCCCGCAGCAGCGCCTCGGGGAAGCCCGGCCCGTGGTCGCGGACCCGCAGCACCCGGCCCTCGACGGTGACCTCGATCGGGGGTTTGCCGTGCCGGGCGGCGTTGGCGATGAGGTTGCCCAGGATGCGCTCCAGGCGGCGCGGGTCGGTGGTGACCTCCGCGTCCCGTACGACATCGATGTGGATGTCCGGGTCGAGGGCCCGGACCCGGCGGGAGACGAATTCGCCGAGCGTGACGCCCTGGAGCTCGGCCCGCTCCGCGTAGCCGTCCAGCCGGGCCACTTCCAGCACGTCCTCGACGAGCGTGCGCAGCGCTTGCGCCCGGTCGCGCACCAGCTCGGAGGGGCGGCCGGGGGGCAGCAGTTCGGCGGCGGTCAGCAGGCCGGTGACCGGGGTGCGCAGTTCATGGGCGATGTCGGCGGTGACCCGGCGCTCCGCCTCGATGCGCTGCTGGAGGGCGTCGGACATGGCGTCGACCGCCCAGGCCAGGTCGTCGGTCTCGTCCCGGACCCGGCCGCCGACCTCGTCGCGGATGCGGACCGAGGTGTCGCCGTCGGCGAGCTTCCCGGCGGCGGCCGCCGCCTTGCGCAGCCGCTGGGAGAGCCGGCCGCCGACCAGCACACCCAGCGCGCAGCCGCCGACCACGACCGCGGTGGAGCCGACGAGCAGCGCGCGGTCGAGGTCGTCCAGCACGGCGAACCGGTCGGGGAAGCTGTCGTGCATGGACAGCACCCGGCCGTTGCCGATCGGCGCGGCGGCCCATACCTCGGGGGCGGTCTGCCCGGTGTCCTGGAGGTAGGTGGCCCGGGTGTTCTTGGCGACCTCGTCGCGCAGCTCCTGCGGCAGGGCGGGGTCGTCGATCTTCGCGCCGAACTGCAGCCGGTTCGTCGACTCGAAGATCTTCTCGGTGAAGTTGAGCCGCTCGACCTGCACATCGCGGCTGTTGTCGAGCATCGAGACGCGGGCGGCGTTGTGCACGACAATGCTCAGCGCGATCGCGACCAGCGCTCCGACGAGCGCGATCGCGGCGCTGAGCTTCCATCTCAGACCCGTCCGCAGGGCCAGCCTGACCACCGCGGGGCTCAGCCTCTCAGCTTGTATCCGAAGCCGCGGACCGTCTCGATCCGGTCCTGGCCGATCTTTCCGCGCAGCCGCTGGACGTGGACGTCCACGACCCGGGTGTCCCCGCCCCAGCCGTAGTCCCACACCCGCTCCAGCAGCCGGTCGCGGGAGAGGACCGTACCGGGCGCGTCGGAGAACTCCAGCAGCAGGCGCATCTCGGTGGGCGTCAGCGCGACGTTCTCGCCGCCCTTGCGGACCTCCATGCCCTCGGTGTCCACCTCCAGGTCACCGAAGCGCAGGACGGCCTCGGCGGGCGCCGCGCCCGGGGAGGCCGCGCGGTCCGCGCCGCCGGCGTGCCCGAAGCGGCGCAGCACCGCGCGGATCCGGGCGACCAGCACCGCGCCGTCGAACGGCTTGGTGACGTAGTCGTCGGCACCGGCTTCCAGGCCGAGCACCACGTCGATGGAGTCGGCGCGGGCCGACAGCATGATCACGGGAACCGTGGACTCGTCACGGATCCGCCGGCACAGGCTGACCCCGTCGAGCCCGGGCACCATCACGTCCAGCAGCGCGATGTCGGGGCGGTCGGCGCGGAACGCCTCCAGGCCGGCCAGGCCGTCGGGCATCGCCGTGACGACGAAGCCGTCCCGCTCCAGCGCGAGTTGGGTGGCCTCGCGGATGACGTCGTCGTCCTCGACGAAGAGCACATGGGTGTCGGCCATGCGGTTGTCTCAACCCTCCCGTTGGGTGCTGTCCTCCGGCTCGCTGCCGTCGGTGGTGGTCTTGCTGTAGTCGGTGTGGCGCTCGGTGTTCTCGGTGAAGCGGCCGCCCGCCCACCGGTAGGTCATCACATCCTCACCGGAAGGACAGCACACCTTGTCATCCGTGTCATAGGTCTGCAGCGAGACCTCCAGGTAGCCGTTGGTGGCCCCGGCGGAGACCGAGGGCTGCTCATTGGCGTACACGTTGTCGTACCCGCTGCGCGAACCGCCGTCCCTGCGGTAGACGTACGCGCCGATGCCGACGGAGTCCGCGCAGGTCATGACGTTGACGATGATGTCAGGCGACTTTCCGCCGGTCAGTGACGCGTGGGACACCTCGACCGGGTACTCGTCGGCCGCGCAGGGCTCGGCGAGGGACTTCTTCACATCGGCGCCGACTTCCGGGTCGGACTTCACCAGCGCGACCGCGTCGACCTTCTTGTACTGGGCGCTGGAGGTCGGGGCGGGAGAGGACACCGCTCCCTTGGGCGCGGGCGTGCTGCTCGCCGTCCCCTCGGCACGGACGCCCTCGCCGCCCGGATTGCATCCGGCCAGCAAAAGGCCGACGGCGGCCACCCCCGCCGTGGCCGCGCCGCCCTTGGTCAACCCGCTTCTGGTCAACCTGTTCCTGGTCAATCCGCTCCTGCTCACCGTGCTGCTCGCACAGCCGCCGATTCCGCCGCTGTTCCTCTGGTGATTGTCGCGCGCCGAGCTGTGCGCCGGGAGGCACCCGGTACCCGGTGCCGTAAGCCGCCGCTCAGGCCGCGCACCGGTCCCTCTCCTGCTCCCCGCGCTCCAGCATCCGCGCGTCGATGTCGCGGTTCTCCAGCTCCTGACGCAGCCGCGCCAGCGCGCGGTGCAGGGTGCTCTTGACCGTACCCGTGGACATGCCGAGCGCCGCCGCGGTCTCCTCGGTGCTCATCTGCTCCCAGTGTCGCAGGACGACCACACTGCGCTGTTTGGGAGCCAGTACGCCGAGGATGTCCATCAGCAGGGCGCGGTCGGCGCGCTGCTCGGTGCCGTCGTCGACGCTGGCGTCCGGAAGCTGCTCGGTGGGCACTTCCTCCAGCTTGCGGGCGCGCCACCACTCGGTCCTGGTGTTGATCATGACGCGGCGGAGGTAGGCGTCCGCCAGTGACTTGTCCGCTATACCGTCCCAGCGCCCGTACGTGCGGACCAGGGCCGTCTGCAGCAGGTCCTGGGCGTCGACCGGGTCGGGTACCAGCCGTCGCGCGCTGCGCAGCAGGGCCTCCTGCCGCGTACGTACGTATTCCTCGAAGTCCAGTACCTTGCCGCCGCTGGTCGCCATTCCGACGCCTCCGATCCGCTTGCGTTCCCCACGTTGACCGCGCTGGTGGTCATCTCCAGCACGAGGAAGACGCTACGGAGGGGGTGTTGCGGCGTAATGTGCGTCGGCCCCACAGCGAGTGCACGGAAAACCCTCGGTTGTGTAACAGCCCGCCGGGGGTCATACCTCGGACGGACGCAGGGCCTTGGTGGGTCATCCTCCGGACGGACAAGGCTCCCCGTCGCAAGGGCTACCGGCCTGGTGGCGGCCGGAGTCGAAGGACCGTCCGGGCCTCGTGGACGCTCCCCGCCCGGCGGCTGATCCGTCATCAGCGGACCCCGAGACGTGCCCCGGACCCCGCGACCGGCCGGCCCCGGAGTGAAGGGGCCGGCCCATGGGAGGGCGGCACGCTCCATGCGGCGTGCCCCGTCCGGTCGGTCGGTGCGTGGCCTGCATACGGGCCGGGCGCGCCCCTTGCGTCAGGTCAGCGGCAGTCGGTAGCGGCCGCCGGCCAGCGGCTCCACCAGGCCGTCGGAGACCAGCCCGTCCAGCGCACGGGCGCGCTGCACCGGCTCGTCCCACACCGAGTCCAGTACGACCTGCGGCACCGGCGAGACGGCCTCGCGCAGGACGGCCAGCAGCTTGCCGCGTACCTGCCGGTCGGTGCCGGCGTACGTCTGCACGCGGCGCGGCGGGCCCTCGTGCACCGGGGATCCGGCCACCCGCCAGGCGCACTGCGAGGCGATCGGGCAGCGTCCGCACTCCGGTGAGCGCGCCGTGCACACCAGCGCGCCCAGCTCCATCGTGGCCGCCGCCCAGCGCGCCGCGAGGGTCTCGTCCTCGGGCAGTAGCGCGCGGGCGAGCTTGCGTTCGGCGGCGGTGGTGGCGTTCGGCGGGTACTGGCGGCCGACGACCGCGCGGGCGAAGACCCGGCGCACATTGGTGTCCAGCACCGCGTGCCGCTGCCCGTAGGCGAACGACGCGACGGCCGCGGCGGTGTACTCGCCGACACCGGGCAGCGCCAGCAACTGGCCGTGCTCACGCGGTACGTCACCGCCGTGGCGCTCCTGTATGGCGGACGCGGCGGCGTGCAGGCGCAGCGCGCGCCGTGGGTAGCCGAGCCGGCCCCAGGCGCGCACTGCCTCGCCCGGCGCCTCGGCGGCCAGGTCGGCGGGGCGCGGCCAGCGGGCCAGCCACTGCTCGTACACCGGCAGCACTCTGCTGACCGGCGTCTGCTGGAGCATGAACTCGCTGACCATCACGCCCCAGGCGCCGGCCTCGGGGCGGCGCCAGGGCAGATCGCGGGCATGCTCGTCGAACCAGTCGGTGACCGGGCCGTGCAGGCCGGTCCCGTCGGCGGCCTCCACGGCGGATGCGGCGGAGGAGGCGATCTCGGCGGCGGCGGTCGTGGCAGTGGGGAGGGCAGGCGTCGAAGTCATGGCACACCGATCCTGGCACGAGGAGGAGCGCCCGGGAAACGTACCGGGCCCGCGCCGCCGCACGCCCACCCGCTCGCAGCACGGCCGGGTACCTACGGGTGGCGGCTACCGGCGGTACGCCGCGGCCCCGGACGGCGACCGGTGTCGTGCCCCTGACCTGCGGGCGGGCGCTGGCGGGCGGCCGCAGCACCCCGGCGCGGCGGCGGAGCACGGCAAAAAGCGGGTTTTCGCCGCACGCCGACGGCGTGGCGCGGCCCGCGACGCGCCGTACGCGGCCCGTTCGGAGGCCGTCCGAGCCTCAGGGCGGGTTCCCGCACGGACATGCGCGGCCCCGGGCGGGCCGGTGTGTGTGCCGCGACGGTGACGGGTGAGGATGCCCGGATGACTGGGATGAACTGCCCGGACGGGATCCGGCGGGCACTGGCCGCGCACTCGACGATGACCCTCGCCTATACGGACGAGGACGGGCCGCAGGCGTGCGCGGTGCTGTACGCCAGTGACGCGCGGGCGCCGGCTGCGGCGGACGGGCCCGCGCTGTACTTCGTCACGGCGACCACGACCCGGCACGGCCGGGCGCTGGCCGGGCCCGGTGCGCGGGTGGCGTTCACCGCGCAGCGCGACGGCCAGGAGTGGAGCGCGCTGACCGGCTTGCAGGGACGCGGAGACTGCCGGCCGCTGGCCGAGGCGGAACGGGCGGCCGGCTGGCGGCTCTACACCGAGCGTTTCCCGTTCGTCACGGCGGACGAGCGGCTCCGCGGGGCCCTGGAGCGCACCACGCTGTGGGAGCTGCGGCCGGACTGGCTGCGGCTGATCGACAACGGTCAGGGCTTCGGTCACAAGGAGGAGTGGCACCGGGCGGCCGACTCGTAGGCCGCCCTCCGCCCGTCGCCCCGCGGGCCGTGGGCCGCATGCGGTACGGATGTGATCCGGCCGCCTCGGGCGGGCGCCGTCGCGAAGCGGTCGGAAGGGGTCCGACCAGGGCGGATCGGACCGGATGGGCCGTCGGACGGGTGTCCCCGGGAGGGGGCGGACGCGGCCGGGACCGCTCTCCGGGCTGATCATGGGAAAAGTTGCCGCTTCGTACGGCGGGTACTGGACGGTGCGGCGGCGGATCTCTCGTACAGTTTCCGCGTGGGATCACTGCGCAATCCGATCGGGCCGCTTCCCTCCTCCATCTACTGGCGGCGGAGGGCCGTTGCGCTGGCCATCGTCGTCCTGCTCGCCCTCCTGGTGGTGTGGGTCGTCAGCTGGGGCGGTGACAGCTCCGGCGACAACCAGGGCAAGGGATCGGAGCGCCCGGGACCCGCCACCTCCATCACCCCCGGCCCTTCCTCCACCGGCCCGGCGATCAGTCAGAAGCCGGGCGGGCGTGACGAGTCGGGTGCCGGCGGCGGCGATTCCGGTTCGGGTTCCGGCTCCGGCGGTGCGGGCGGCGGTTCGGCGTCCGGCGGCGGCAGCGGTGGTTCCGGCGGTTCGGGTGGCTCGGGCGCCGGTGGTTCCGGTGGCGCCGGTGCCAACCTGCCGATCGGTGAGGGGTCGGGCGGCGTCGCCGTACCGGCCGGCTCGTCCGTCCCCAACTGCACCAACGGCAAGGTCACTTTGGCCCTGCACAGCGTGAAGAACTCCTACGCGCCGGGCGAGAAGCCGAAGTTCGAGGTGACGGTCAAGAACTCCGGCGGTTCGGCCTGCAAGGTCGATCTCGGCCGGAAGGCCGCGGTGCTCACCATCAGCGACACCGCGGACGACGACCGGGTGTGGGTGTCCGCGGACTGCCCCGAGGGCAGCGGTACGGCGCTGCTGAAGGTGCCGGCCAAGGGCTCCACGAAGCGCGTCGTCGAATGGGACCGCCGGGCGAGCGCCCCGCGGTGCGCGACGCCGAGCGCCGCCGCCGTGCCGGCCGGCACGTATCTGATCGAGGCGAAGGTCCCCGGGCTGTCCACCGCGCGTACCTCCTTCGTCCTCGCCAAGGACTGACCCGGGCGTTGCGGAGCCCGCGACCTCCCGTCGCCAACCCTTCTGTCATGCCGCGGAGTTGGCCTGCCTCCCTCCATCCCCGCGCTTCTGACCTGCGCGGACAGTCCTGTCCGCTGTAGGCGATTCCGCTGACAGCGTGGAGTGGTGGCCCCGGGCGCGGTGCTGGGGCAGGGTCACCGGCATGAAGCTACTGATGCTGGGTGGTACCGAGTTCGTGGGCAGGGCGATCGCCGAGGCGGCGCTCGCGCGCGGGTGGCAGGTGAGCGTGTTCCACCGCGGGCATCACGCACCGCCGGCGGGCGTGACGGCCCTGCACGGCGACCGTGCGGACGCCGAGGGCCTCAAGGCCCTGCGGGAAGGCGAGTGGGACGCCGTCGTCGACACCTGGAGCGGCTCCCCGGCGGCCGTACGGGACGCGGCACGGCTGCTGGCAGGCCGGGCCCGGACCTACGCCTACGTCTCCAGCCGGTCGGTGTACGCCTACCCCGCCCCGGCCGGGCTCGACGAGGAGGGTCCGGTGGTGGAGGCGTCCCCCGACGCCACCGACGCCGACGACTACGCGCAGGCCAAGCGGGGCGGCGAACTGGCGGCGGTCGAGGTATTCGGGGACCGGGCGCTGCTGGTCAGGGCGGGCCTGATCCTCGGCCCCTACGAGAACATCGGACGGCTGCCGTGGTGGCTGGACCGGATCGCCCGCGGCGGCACCGTCCTCGCGCCGGGGCCGCGTGAGCTGGCCCTGCAGTACATCGACGTCCGCGATCTTGCGCAGTGGACGCTGGACGCGGTGCAGGGCGGCCTCGGAGGTGCGTACAACCTGGTGAGCGAGCCCGGGCACGCCACCATGGGGGAGCTGCTGGAGAGCTGCGTGCGGGTCACCGGCTCGGATGCCGCGCTGCGCTGGACGGCGCCGCAGGACGTGCTCGCCGCCGGTATCGAGCCCTGGTCGGAGCTGCCCGCCTGGCTGCCGGCGGGCGAGCTCCACGACACCATGTACGGCGCCGATGTCTCCAAGGCCGTTGCCGACGGCCTGCGTTGCCGTCCCGTCGAGGAGACGGTCGCCGATACCTGGACCTGGCTGCGGAGCATCGGCGGAGTGGCACCGCAGCGCCCGGACCGCCCGGTGGTCGGCCTCGCCCCGGAGAAGGAGGAGGCGGCGCTGCGGGGCGTGACGAGCTGACGTGAGCGGCCCGCGCGGTGTGCACCGCGCGGGCCGCAGAAACGTTCGTGGCGAGGGCGCCGCGGAAGCGTCAGACGTACCGCTCCAGGATCGACGACTCCGCGAGCCTGGACAGGCCCTCGCGGACCGAGCGGGCGCGGGCCTCGCCGACGCCGTCCACCGCCTGAAGGTCGTCGACGCTCGCGGCGAGCAGCTTCTGCAGGCCGCCGAAGTGGTCGACGAGGCGGTCGATGACCGTGCCGGGCAGCCGCGGGACCTTCGCCAGCAGGCGGAAGCCGCGCGGCGAGACCGCGGAGTCCAGCGTCTCGGGAGAGCCGCTGTAGCCCAACGCGCGGGCCACGGTGGGGAGTTCGAGCAGTTCGGTGTGGCTGAGCGCGTCCAGCTCGGCGAGCGCCTCGACGACCGTGCGCGAGCGCTTGGCGGTCGGCTCGGGGACGTAGTCGCGGACGACCAGTTCGCGCTCGGGCTCCACTCCGGCGATCAGCTCGTCGAGCTGGAGGGTGAGCAGCCGGCCGTCCGTGCCGAGTTCGACGACGTATTCGGCGATCTCGGTGGCGATCCGGCGGACCATCTCCAGGCGCTGGGCGACCGCGGAGACATCGCGGACCGTCACCAAGTCCTCGATCTCCAGGGCGGACAGGGTGCCGGCGACCTCGTCCAGGCGCAGTTTGTAGCGCTCCAGGGTCGCCAGCGCCTGGTTCGCCCGGGAGAGGATCGCGGCCGACTCCTCCAGGACGCGGCGCTCGCCGTCGACGTACAGCGCGATCAGCCGCATGGACTGGCTGACCGAGACGACGGGGAAGCCCGCCTGGATCGAGACGCGCTGGGCCGTGCGGTGGCGGGTGCCGGTCTCCTCGGTGGGGATGGAGGCGTCCGGGACCAGCTGCACCCCGGCCCGCATGATCTTGGTGATGTCCTTGTCGATGACCAGCGCGCCGTCGAGCTTGCACAGCTCGCGCAGCCGGGTCGCGGTGAATTCCACGTCCAGCACGAAGCCGCCGGTGCACATGGACTCGACGGTCTTGTCGAAGCCCAGCACGATCAGGCCGCCGGTGTTGCCCCGGAGGATGCGCTCCAGGCCGTCACGCAGGGCCGTACCGGGCGCGACGGCGCTCAGCGAGGCACGCATCAGGCCCTCGGTGTCCCCCGACCTTCGGTAGGGCGGAACCCAACCAGACCTGCCACCAGGGGACGATGCCCGGTCGTTGGCTGCCACTGCACTCCTCCGTCGCACGGTCTGTCGGTCCGCAGGCCGCCCGGCCGGTGCCGCGGTGACGTACGTACCAGCGGAGCGTACGTGGCCGACGGCAAGACTGCGGTGGCGGGCGAGACCAGGGCAAAGTCTACCGGCGCTGCTCCTCTTCCTGTGGGGCCTCCCGTCGCACCCGCTTGGGGAGCACGCTCAGCGCCTGCCCGACGTCGGCCACCTCCAGCACCCGCATGCCGTCGGGGATCTTGCCGGGGTCGGACGGGACCAGGGCGTGGGTGAAGCCGAGCCGGGCCGCCTCGGACAGTCTGCGCTGCACTCCGGTGACCCGCCTGACCTCGCCCGCGAGCCCCACCTCGCCGATGGCGACGAGATTCTTCGGCAGCGGGGTGTCGCTCGCCGCGCTGGCCAGCGCGAGCGCCACGGCGAGGTCCGCGGCCGGCTCCGTCAGCTTCACGCCGCCGACCGTCGCGCTGTAGATGTCGCGCTTGCCCAGCGCGCTGATCCGGCCGCGCTGCTCCAGGACGGCCAGCATCATCGAGACCCGGGAGGTCTCCAGCCCGGAGGTGGTGCGCCGCGGGGAGGGGATCTGGGAGTCGACGGTGAGCGCCTGGACCTCGGCGACCAGTGGGCGGCGGCCTTCGAGGGTGACCGTCAGGCACGTGCCGGGCACCGGCTCGGCGCGGCGCGTCAGGAAGAGGCCCGAGGGGTCGGCGAGGCCGGTGATGCCCTCGTCGTGCAGCTCGAAGCAGCCGACCTCGTCGGTGGTGCCGTAGCGGTTCTTGACGCCGCGCACCAGGCGCAGCCGGGCGTGCCGGTCGCCCTCGAAGCTCAGGACCACATCGACGAGATGCTCCAGCAGACGGGGGCCCGCGATGGCGCCGTCCTTGGTGACGTGGCCGACCAGGAGCGTGGACATCGCGCGGTCCTTGGACGCGCGGATCAGCGCGCCGGCGACCTCGCGGACCTGGGCCATGCCGCCGGGAGCCCCCTCGATCTCCGGGGAGGCGACGGTCTGCACCGAGTCCAGGATCAGCAGCGACGGCTTGACGGTGTCCAGGTGGCCGAGCACGGCGGACAGATCGGTCTCGGCCGCCAGATACAGGTGGTCGTCGATGGCGCCGATGCGGTCGGCGCGCAGCCGGACCTGGCTCGCGGACTCCTCCCCGGTGACGTACAGCGTGCGGTGGTCGCCGGAGGCGGCCTTGGCGGCGACGTCCAGCAGGAGGGTGGACTTGCCGACGCCGGGCTCCCCGGCGACCAGTGCCACCGCGCCGGGCACCAGGCCGCCGCCCAGCACCCGGTCCAGCTCCGGCACACCGGTCGAGCGGGCGGTGGCCTGCCGCCCGTCGACCTGACCGATGGGCAGCGCGGCGGTGGTGACCCGGCCGGGCGCGGTGGTGCGCACCGCGGGGGCGCCGCCGAACTCCTCGACCGTGCCCCACGCCTGGCACTCCGGGCAGCGGCCGAGCCACTTCGCGGTCGTCCATCCGCACTCGGTGCAGCGGTAGGAGGGGCGCTCCTTGGCCGATGTTTTACGGGTTGCCATGGAGTCACCGTAGCGGCGGGGTAGGACAACGCCCGCACCCGAGCGGTCGCGGAGCAGCGGGGCACCGGTCACTGCTTTCGGCGCTCGCCCGCCGTCGTCGTCCGGAGCCGTCGCCAGCTGCCGTGATTCGGCGCCGTCGTCCGTCGAGGTTGGGCCGACCGAGCGGCGCACGCCGAGCGCATTCAGCGGCGGATGGGGCAGTTGGTGTCCCCTTTTGAGGGAGATGGTCACCCGTAAGGGTTAAAAGCAACCGAGGGGGGAGTGAGCCGCTGCATCATCCGCCTACCGTCGCCGGGTGATGAGCAGTAGGCCCGAGCACCCCAGGCACACCACCGGCGCACACCGGTCGCGCGGCGGCGCGCCCCGCCGGAGCCGGCCGCAGCCCTCCGAGCGGCCCGGCCCGCCCGACCCCGCGCAGCACCCGGAGCGGCCCGCCCGCCAGGACCGCGCCGGCCGCACCGACAGTCCCGGCGGCCCCGCGGGCCAGGATCGTGCCGGGTATCCGGAGCGCTACGACCCGCATCTGGACGGGCTGTTCACCTACTGCCTGTCGGTCCTGTGCTCGCACGACGCGGCCACCGCCGTGCTGGGCGAGGTGCTCGCGCTCGCCGAGCGGCACCACGGCAAGCGGCCCTCCGAGCCCGCCCTTTACGGCCCCTGGCTCTACGCCCTTGCCCGCTGGGGCTGTCTGCGCCGGCTCGCCGAGCACACCGGACCGGATGCCGCCGCCCCCGACGCCGCCCCCGACGCCGCCTCCGACAACGAACGGCAGCGCGAACTCGCCGCCCTGGCCTGGCCGGAGGCGGCCGGGACGACCCCCGAGCAGCGGGAGGCGCTGGAGCTCTCGGTGCGCCACCGCCTGTCGGCGGAAGAGGTCGCGGCGGTGCTCGGCGCGGAGCCGGTCGCCACCCGCGCCCTGCTCGCCGCCGCGTCCTGCGAGGTCGAGCGGACCCGCGCCGCGCTGGCCGTCGTCGAGTTCGGCCGGTGCCCCGACGTCGCGCGGCTGGCCGGCGACACCCAGATGCTGCTGGGTGCGGCGCTCCGCCGTGAGCTGGTGCGCCATGTCGACGACTGCGCGGAGTGCCGGCGGATGGCCGAGCGGACGACCGCGGCCGGGCCCTGGCCGGGCACCGCGCCCACCGACCACGGTGCGTTGCCGCTGGTCACGGCCCCGCGCGAGGCGGTGCTCGGTGCGCTGGCGGCGGCGCTGCACTCCCGCTCCGGCCGTGCCGAGGGCGTGGCGGGTGGGGGCGCCGCGGCAGCCGCCGGACGCGCGGGCCGCAGCGGCGGGGCAAACGGTTCTCCTAGGTACGACCGCAGAGGATTCCCGGTTCTTCCCACGGACCGGGCCGCCCGCCGCCGACGGCTGCGCAGCCGGGCGCTGACCACCACCGTCGTCGCCACGGTGCTCGCCGCGCCGGTGCTGGCGCTGTGGGCCGCCTATCGCAGCGCCCCGATGACGGGCGAGGCGGACGGCTCGCCGTCGGTGACGGCCAACGAGTCGGACACCGCGGGCGAGCTGGACGGCCGTCCGTACGAGAACGCGGGCAACGCCCGGACGACCCCTGGGCCCGGCTTCTCCGCCGGTGCGGGCACCCCTGATGTGTCGGTCGAGGTGATCAGCGCCGACGGCACGCCGGTGCGGCCCGGCGAGCCGACGGGCGCGCGGACGGGTCCGGGGCGGCTGACCGTCAGCGCGCAGCCCAGCGGCGGCACCACCGTCATCACGCTCAGCGCCTCGGGCGGCGCCCCCGTGCGCTGGCGGGCGTCCTCCGGCGCCGCCTGGCTGCAGATCAGCCATACGGCGGGGGAGCTGCGGCCGGGGGAGTCCACGACGATCACGGTCTATGTCGACCACGACCGGGAGCCCGCGGGCCACTGGCGGGCGAAGATCACCATCGGTCCCGGCGGCAGCGCGGTCACCCTGGAGGGCTACGGCGCGACCGGTCCCGCCCCCGGCCCGAGCCACCCCGGGCCCACGGACCCGACGCCGACGGACCCGACGCCCACGGATCCCACCCCCACGGACCCCACGCCGACCCCGACGGACCCGACAACACCGCCCACGGACCCCACCCCGACCCCGACCGAGCCGACGCCGACGTCGCCTCCGCCGGACACCGGGTCCCCGACGGGCTGAAACGCGTCGGGGCCGCCGGGAGACAACCCGGCGGCCCCGACGCGGGCGCACTGCGCTCGCCGCGGCGCTACTTCCGCGGCGGATCGGCCGGATGCGGCGCCATCGGCAGCGTCGCCGCCAGCCGCTCCTCGCAGAGCTGCGCGAGCTTGGCGTAGCCCTTCTTGCCCATCAGTTCGGTGAGCTCCGGCTTGTACGACACGTACACCGGGTCGCCCGCACCGTGCGCGGAGGTCGCCGAGGTGCACCACCAGTGCAGGTCATGGCCGCCGGCGCCCCAGCCGCGGCGGTCGTACTCGCCGATCGTGACCTGGAGGATCTGGGTGTCGTCCGGCCGGTCGATCCAGTCGTAGGTGCGCCGGACCGGCAGCTGCCAGCAGACGTCCGGCTTGGTCTCCAGCGGCTCCTTGCCCTCGCGCAGCGCGAGGATGTGCAGCGAGCAGCCGGCGCCGGCCGCGAAACCGGGGCGGTTCTGGAAGATGCACGAGCCCTCCCAGCGCCGGGTCTGCCGCTCGCCGTCCTCGTCCTCCTGCACCCAGCCGGACGAGGTGCCGACGTCGTGGAACTCCCAGAGGTCCGGCGTGAGCCGGGCCACGTTCTCGGCCACCCGCTTCTCGTCGTCCTCGTCGGAGAAGTGCGCGCCGAGCGTGCAGCAGCCGTCGTCCGCGCGACCGGCCTGGATGCCCTGGCAGCCGCTGCCGAAGATGCACGTCCACCGGGAGGTCAGCCAGGTCAGGTCGCAGCGGAAGAGCTGCTCGTCGTCGGCCGGGTCGGGGAAGGTGACCCAGGCGCGGGCGAAGTCGAGGCCGACCTCGTCGGCCGGAGCCCCGTGCGCGGGCTGCGCTCCCTTGTCCCCGGGAGTGCGCCGCTTTGCATCCTTCTTCAGGGATTTCTCCTGCTTCGCCTTTTTCGTCTTAGCCACCACTCCAGCCTACGACCTGGGTGCCGGTGGCTCGTCCACGTCGCCCCCGGGCGCCGCCGGCGACCCCGGGTGGAGGGCGGCCGACCACCGGTCACCGCCCCGGCAGTAGGTTTCCCCGTATGAGACTCGGTGTCCTCGATGTGGGTTCGAATACGGTCCATCTCCTGGTGGTGGACGCGCACCCGGGCGCGCGCCCGTTGCCCGCCTATTCGCACAAGGTGGAGCTGCGCCTCGCCGAACTCCTCGACGAGGACGGCGCGATCAGCGAAGCCGGGGTGGAGCGGCTGGTGCACACCCTCCGCGACGCGATGCAGGTGGCCGAGGACAAGGGCGTCGAGGACGTCCTGCCGTTCGCCACCTCCGCGGTGCGTGAGGCGTCCAACAGCGAGGAGGTGCTGCGCCGCCTCGCCCTGGAGACCGGCGTCGAGCTGCGGGTGCTCTCCGGCGAGGACGAGGCGCGGCTCACCTTCCTCGCGGCCCGTCGCTGGCTGGGCTGGTCCGCCGGCCGGCTGCTGGTGCTGGACATCGGCGGCGGCTCGCTGGAGATCGCCTACGGCCTCGACGAGGAGCCCGACGTGGCGGCCTCGCTGCCGCTCGGCGCGGGCCGGCTGACCGGCAGCGACCTGCCCGGCGACCCGCCCGACGCCGACGACGTACGGGCGCTGCGCCGCCGCGTCCGGGCCGAGATCGCCCGCGTGGTGAGCGATTTCACCCGCTACGGAACGCCCGATCACGTCGTCGGCACCTCCAAGACCTTCAAGCAGCTCGCCCGGATCGCGGGCGCGGCCCGCTCCGCCGAGGGGCTGTACGTCCAGCGCGAGCTGTCCCGCAAGAAGCTGGAGGAGTGGGTGCCGAAGCTGGGCGGGATGTCCGCGCTGGAGCGCTCCGAGCTGCCCGGGGTGTCCGAGGGCCGCTCCCGCCAGCTGCTCGCCGGGGCGCTGGTCGCCGAGGCGGCGATGGACCTGTTCGGGGTCGAGACGCTGGACATCTGCCCGTGGGCGCTGCGCGAGGGTGTCATCCTGCGGCGGCTCGACCATCTGCCCACGACATGAGGCACGCCCCGTCGGCGTAAGACGCGTCACACTCCGCGCAGGGCCCGGGGGCGCGCCACACCCTTAGATCCCCGCCTCACCGCCCCCGGGCCTCACACGGAGCGGCAGGGATGCCGCCAGGCGCGGAAGCCGGTCGTCCGGACCTCCCTCCATGGGCCGGGCCTCGGCCCGTACGCTGTCCCACGTGACAGAGCCAGTGGTGCGCATCCCGGATGCGAAGGTCGCCCTGTCCACGGCCTCGGTCTATCCGGAGTCGACGGCGACGGCCTTCGAGATCGCCGCGCGCCTGGGATACGACGGCGTCGAGGTCATGGTGTGGACCGACCCGGTCAGCCAGGACATCGAGGCGCTGCGCCGGCTCTCGGACTACCACGGCGTGCCGGTGCTCGCCGTGCACGCACCGTGTCTGCTGATCACCCAGCGGGTGTGGTCCAGCGACCCGTGGGTCAAGCTCCAGCGGGCGCGCAATGCCGCGGAGAAGCTGGGCGCCTCGACCGTCGTGGTGCACCCGCCCTTCCGCTGGCAGCGCGCCTACGCACGGGAGTTCGTGCGCGGTGTGTGGCGGATGGAGCACGAGACGGATGTGAAGTTCGCCGTCGAGAACATGTACCCGTGGCGCTACCGGGACCGCGAGATGCTGGCGTACGCGCCGGACTGGGACCCGACCAACGACGACTACCGGCACTTCACCGTCGACCTCTCGCACACCTCCACGGCCCGCAACGACGCGCTGGACATGGTCGGGCGGATGGGCGACCGGCTGGCGCATGTCCACCTCGCCGACGGCAACGGCTCCGCCAAGGACGAGCATCTGGTGCCAGGACGCGGCAGCCAGCCCTGCGCCGAACTGCTGGAGCGGCTGGCGGCCACCGGCTTCGACGGGCATGTGGTCGTCGAGGTCAACACCCGCCGGGCGATGTCCGCGGCCGAACGCGAAGCCGACCTGGCCGAGGCGCTGGCCTTCACCCGGCTCCATCTCGCCTCGCCGACCTGGGTGCCGGGCTCGTGAGCGGTGGGCGGGACGCGGGCGCGTCGGACGCCGCCTCGCCCGGTGAGGAGCCGGACGCCGCACCGGCCGCCCGCAGACGGGGCCGTCCGGCCCGCGCCGGGGCCGAAGCCGGTCCGGGGGCGCGTGAGCGGATCCTCGCCGCGGCCCGCACCGAGTTCGCCGCGCGGGGCTACGACAAGACCTCGGTCCGCGGCATCGCCAAGGCGGCCGGGGTGGACGCGGCGCTGGTGCACCACTACTTCGGTACCAAGGAGCAGGTCTTCGCGGCGGCCATCGAGATGTCCTTCGCCCCCGCGATGACCATGCCGGAGGCGATCGCGGGCGGCGGCGCCGACGTGGGCGAGCGGATGGCCCGCTTCATGTTCGCCGTCTGGGAGAACCCGGTCAGCCGGCAGCCGCTGCTGGCGATCATGCGCTCGGCGCTCACCAACGACACCGCCGCCACGGTCCTGCGGGGGCTCATCGAGCGCCGGCTGCTGCAGCGGGTGGCCGGTGAGCTCCAGGTGGCCGACCCGAAGTTCCGCGTGCAGATGGCCGCCGGGCACCTCATCGGGATCGCCATGCTGCGCTACGTGATCAAGATGGAGCCGGTCGCCTCCGCGGAGGTCGAGGAGATCATCGCGATGGTCGCGCCGACCCTGCAGAGGTATCTGACCCAGCCGTGAGCCGGGCCCGCCGCGCGTGTCGGCAGGGCCCGCCCGTGGTGTCCGTACTGCGGGCAGTTGTCTCACATCGCGGAGGGCGCGTCCGGATCTTGGATCAGGGGCGTAATCTCGAAGCTCAGCTGATATGTGCGCCGCACGTATCGAGACCGGCGACGTACGAACCCCGAGGGAGTGACCATCGTGCCCGAGCTGAGGTCCCGCACTGTTACCCATGGCCGCAACATGGCCGGCGCCCGAGCCCTTATGCAGGCTTCCGGCGTAGCGCGCGAGGACTTCGGTAAGCCGATCATCGCCGTCGCCAACAGCTTCACCGAGTTCGTGCCGGGCCACACCCACCTCCAGCCGGTGGGGCGCATCGTCTCGGAGGCGATCCACGCCGCGGGCGGCATCGCGCGCGAGTTCAACACCATCGCGGTCGACGACGGCATCGCGATGGGCCACGGCGGCATGCTCTACAGCCTGCCCTCGCGCGACCTGATCGCCGACTCCGTGGAGTACATGGTCGAGGCGCACTGCGCCGACGCGCTGATCTGCATCTCCAACTGCGACAAGATCACGCCGGGCATGCTGATGGCCGCGATGCGGCTCAACATCCCCACCGTCTTCGTCTCCGGCGGCCCGATGGAGTCCGGCAAGGCGACGCTGGTGGACGGCACCGTCCGCACCCTCGACCTGGTCGACGCGATCTCGGACGCGGTCAACGACAAGATCTCCGACGAGGACATCCTCCGCATCGAGGAGAATGCCTGCCCGACCTGCGGTTCCTGTTCCGGCATGTTCACCGCGAACTCCATGAACTGCCTCGCCGAGGCCATCGGCCTCGCCCTCCCCGGCAACGGCTCGGTGCTGGCCACCCACACCGCCCGCAAGGCGCTGTACGAGAACGCCGGCCGCACGGTCGTGGAGATCACCAAGCGGCACTACGACCAGGACGACCACACCGTCCTGCCGCGCAACATCGGCACCCGCGCCGCCTTCGAGAACGCCATGGCCCTGGACATCGCCATGGGCGGCTCGACCAACACGATCCTGCACCTGCTCGCCGCGGCGCAGGAGGCCGGTCTCAGCTTCGACCTGGACGACATCAACGCCGTCTCCCGCCGGGTGCCCTGCCTGGCGAAGGTCGCGCCGAACATCGCGCCCGGCG
The DNA here is from genome assembly GCF_045782725.1 of Streptomyces sp. Pv4-95. NCBI lineage: Bacteria > Bacillati > Actinomycetota > Actinomycetes > Kitasatosporales > Streptomycetaceae > Streptomyces > Streptomyces sp. Pv4-95. Next base: position 3,650,389 of record NZ_CP127172.1, on the reverse strand, counting down.
GCACGTACTACATGGAGGACGTCCACCGGGCGGGCGGCATCCCCGCCATCCTCGGTGAGCTCTACCGCGGCGGCCTGCTGAACGAGGACGTGCACACCGTGCACAGCGACTCGATCGAGGAATGGCTCAAGACCTGGGACGTGCGGGGCGGCTCCCCGTCCGACGAGGCCGTCGAGCTGTGGCACGCGGCCCCCGGCTGCAAGCGCTCCGCGACCGCCTTCTCGCAGTCCGAGCGCTGGGCGAGCCTGGACACCGACGCCGAGGGCGGCTGCATCCGCGACATGGCGCACGCCTACTCCGTCGACGGCGGCCTCGCGGTCCTCAAGGGCAACATCGCCGAGGACGGCTGTGTCGTGAAGACCGCCGGCGTCGACGAGTCGATCTGGACCTTCGAGGGTCCGGCCGTGGTCTGCGAATCGCAGGAAGAGGCCGTCGACAAGATCCTCAAGAAGCAGGTCAAGGAGGGTGACGTCGTCGTCATCCGCTACGAGGGCCCCAAGGGCGGCCCCGGCATGCAGGAGATGCTCTACCCGACGTCCTTCCTCAAGGGCCGCGGCCTGGGCAAGACCTGCGCGCTGGTCACCGACGGCCGCTTCTCCGGCGGCACGTCCGGCCTGTCCATCGGCCACGCCTCGCCCGAGGCGGCGGCCGGCGGCACCATCGCGCTGGTCGAGGACGGCGACCGCATCCGCATCGACATCCCGAACCGTGGCATCGAACTCCTCGTGGACGACGCCACGCTGGCCGCCCGCCGCGAGGCCCTGGGCGGCGTCTACGCCCCCAAGCAGCGCGAACGCAAGGTCTCCCAGGCCCTGCGCGCGTACGCGGCGATGGCCACCAGCGCGGACAAGGGCGCGGTGCGCGACGTGAGCAAGCTGGGCTGATCCGGCAGCAGTACGGCAACGGCCCCCGTCGGGAAGACGGGGGCCGTTCGCATGCGCCGGACGGCGACCGTCAGGCGTCGGCCAGTCCCTGGTGCTTCACGGCGGTGATGAAGGACGTCCACGCGGCCGGCTCGAAGATGAGGGCGGGGCCGTGGGGGTCCTTTGAGTCCCGAACGGGGACGAGGGCGGGGAAGGTGTCGGAGACCTCGATGCACTGGCCTCCATCTGGGTTGCTGTATGAGCTTTTGCGCCAGTTGATGGAGCTCAAGTCGATGGCTCGCACGGCACTGCCTCCAACATCCGCCTGATGAACTTCAACGATTCGGCCGGGCTCAATGCCAGGTCACGAACCGCATCGTACGCGCGTTGCAGACGCTCAACCGATGCGTTTTCTTCGATGAGTTCGCCATGGTGAGCGTTCTCCGTGTACGCCACGGTGCGCCCTTCGGGCAGCCGTAGGAACATCACGTCTGTGCTTACCAGGCCATGTGGGCCGGAGCTGTGGGGCAGCACGTGGAGCGTGAGGTTCGGCCGATCGGCCTCTTCGGCCAGGCTCTCAAGCTGTCGTCGCCACTGTGCCGGATCTTCCAGAGACGTGCGCAGCACAGACTCCGACAGGACGGTGCGGAAGGGGGGAGCATCGTGCCCTGTAAGCAACTCGCGCCGTCCTATGCGCGCTTCGACCTGGCGAGTTAATTCCTCGCCCCTGGCGCTACCAGCCGCGAGGACTGCGCGTGCGTACCCTGCCGTCTGAAGCATTCCGGGCAGGACGCTCACACCGAAGTGCCACATGCTGACCGCCTCGGCCTCCAGCGTCATGTACCGCCGGTAGCGCTCGCGGAACTGCGTAGGATCCCCCGCCGCCAACTCCCAGAGCGTCAGCAGCAATCCCGGCGTCCCGTAGTGCTGGTCCAGTGCCTGGACGACCTCCGGGCTGCCCAGGGTCTGGCCGCTCTCCATCTTGCCGAACAGGGACGAGTCCCAGCCCAGCACCTCACCGAGCTGCCGGAGGCTGTCCCCCCTCCGGCTGCGGAGTAATCGCAGCTCCTCCGCGAACCGTTGGCGTGGCTCCTGGCTGCGACCGGTGACCGCTCGCCTCGGCGGCATGGCGCCCTCCTCCGTGGAAGGTGTGGAACTAACGGGCCCGGGTGTGGAATTACGGCCCGTCAGGGGCGATTTCACCCTCCGTCGACTGCATTCTCGTAATGCCCGGACCACTCAGCGTAGTCGTGGCCGGGTGTCTCGGACAGGGAAACGAAACGACGGGAGCAGCAGCATGACGAGGGAACACGCAGAGGCCGAGGCGGCACGCGACGAGTTGGCGGCCGCGCTCCGGCGGGTGGACGTGGTCCTGCCGTCACTGTGCGTCGATCCGCTGTCCTACAGCTACGAACAGCCCAGCCCCCTCATCGAGTTGGGGCGCTGCAACCTCGCGACGACCCGCAAGCTCATCGAGGCGCTCAAGAAGGCGGCGGCCCGGTGACCGTGTACCTGCGACGGCTCCTCGCGTGCCTCTTACCGGCGTACGGGAAGCACCGTGCCGCCGCCGCGCCGAAGGCGTCCCCCGCACCGGCTCACCGGCGCCCCCACCCGCTCCCGCGTCACAAGAGCCCGTACGCCCGTGAAGCCGCACAGGACCGCCCTCTCATGGACACGCCCAGCCGCGTACGCCCCTACCTGCTCAGCCGTCACCGGAGTGTGCGGGAGGGCGAGGACAGCCCCGAGCGACAGGCGCAGGCGGAGCGCCGGTGGGTACTCGACATGGCGCTGCGGGGCATGGACGTGGGGCCGGTCGTGATCCACGGCGTGCGTCTCCCCGCCCCCGGCACCGGCACGCGCATGCCCCGCTCGGCGGTGGCCTGAGATGGCGGTCCCGGAGTCCACGTACCTCTCCCCGGCCTGTCACATCGGCACGCACGCGAGATGCGACAAGGGCACCGCGGCGGGCAGCACCGTCCCCGGGGTCCGGCATGAAGCCTGTGTGTGCCGCTGCCACGAGGGCGGGCGGCCCGGTCTTCACCAGCCCGACGGGTCCTTGGTCGCCGCCGCGAAGACCGTGCCGTCGGGTGCCGCCGCGTAGATCCGGCCGCGCGGCGCGTCCACCAGCGGCACGGGCAGCGTCTCCAGGAACCCGTGGTGCCGGCCGGCCGCCAGCCGCGGCGAGGTCTGGCCGAGCATGGTGCCCTTGGTGGTGTCGACGGCCAGCAGGCGGCCGTCCGGGGCGGAGAAGTACAGCCGGTCGCCGGCCACCACCGGCGCCGAACCCCGGCTGACCGACGTCTCCATGTCCCATCGCCGCTCCCCGACCGCCCGCAGTGCACCGCCCTCGGCCAGCAGATACGCCGTCTCGCCGCGCACCACGGCGCTCACGCCGTCGAGCGGAGCGTCGAGGGGGAGGCGGCGGGTGTGACCGGTCTTCGGGTCGTAGCGGACCACGGCGGAGGTGCTGAAGGTGAACTGCGGGTCGGCGACGGTCAGATAGAGGTCCCCGGAGGCGCCGACCCCGGCCGGGGTGAGCGCGCCGGGCAGCCGCTTCTGCCAGCGGAGCCTGCCGTTGGCCGGATCGATGGCGGTGAGCCGGGTGCCCCCGCCCGGACCGGCGTCGGCGGCGAAGGCGGAGTGCGGGTCGCCGAACGTCACGAAGGGCGTCAGCGCGTGGCCGGGGAACTTCTTGCGCCACCGTTGCCGGTGCGTGGCGCTGTCGAGCGCGGTGACCGTGCCGTCCGCGGCGGTCAGCAGCACCCGGTCCCCGATGACCAAGGCCCCGCCCTCGTACCCCGAGAGGTCCTTGCTCCAGCGCGTCGCGCCCTTGCCCCCGGCCGACGGATCGAGCGCCTCCAGCCGCTTTCCGTCGGGGGAGAAGACGTAGAGCAGGCCGCCGGACAACACCGGGGCGCTCGGCGGCATATCGGCCTTGCCGGGGGCCTTCGCGGTGCGGCGCCAGGCCAGGCGGCCGGTGTCCGGGGTGAGCCGGGCGGCCCGTAGGCCGGACTGTGCGCAGAAGACCGCGCCGGCATCGGCGGAGGCGGGGCCGGAGCCGCCCGGCGGGCGCGTCGTGCAGAACGGCATCTCCGCGCGGTAGCCCTCGGGGCGTTCGACGAGGGTGGTGCGCCACGGGTGGAAGGCGGCACGGTCCGCGCGGGACGGGCGGGTCTGGAGCGCCGGGTCCTGGCCGGGCGCGTCGTCGGACAGGGCTTGGAAGCCCGCGAAGGCGGCGGCGCCGGCCACGACGAGTGCGATCGCGGCGCGGACCGCTCGGCGGCGGGCGCGGCCGGGGCGTCCTGAATCGGGGTGGCCGCTGGGGCCTGCGGGAGGGGCGGACCCGGGAGGGGCGCCCTCGGTGGCTTCCGGGTGGCGGCCGTCCGGCGGGGCCGCTCCGACTCCCGCGCCGTCCACCGCGTCATCGGTCGGGCGCGCGGCACCGGGGGCGGACCCGGCGAGCGGCGCTCCGGAAGCCCCAGGTGACGGCGCCGGGACGCCGTCCACGGGGCCCGCACCCGGCATACGGGCGCGGACGTGCGTGGCCTCGGCCCGGGGCGGCGCGGATTCGGCGCGCACCGGCTGCCGTTGACCCGGTATCCGGGCGGCCTCGTCGACCGAGCCGTCCGTCGCGCCGGACGCCTCGCCCGCCCCGGGGCCGCCCGGCCGGTCCTCGCCCGGGCCGCTCGCCGCCCCGCCCCGCGCACGCGCGTGCAGCTCGTCCAGCAGCTCCGCGTGCAGCCGGTCGTGCACCTCGGTCGGCGTATCGGAATGCAGCCGCGCCATCAGCGCGTCCGGTGTGGGCCGGTCCTCGGGGTGCTTCGCCAGACAGCTCTCGATGAGCGGTGCCAGCTCCGGCGGCACTCCCGTCAGGTCCGCCTCGTCGTGCACCACCTGATACGCGACGATGTACGGGCTCTCGGAGTCGAACGGCCCGCTTCCCGTCGCGGCGTGCACCAGCACCGAACCCAGCGCGAAGACATCGGCCGCAGGCCCCACCTCGCGCGGCCGCTGGAACTGCTCGGGGGCCATGAACGGCGGCGTCCCGATCAACTTGCCGGTCTCGGTCCGCATCTCGCTGTCGGACGGCCGCGAGATACCGAAGTCGATGACTTTCGGCCCGTCGGCGGCCAGCAGCACATTTCCCGGCTTCAGATCGCGGTGCACGACACCGGCGCGGTGGATGTCGCGCAGCGCTTCCGCAAGCCCCGCGGCCAGCCTGCGCACCTCGGCGGGCGGCAGCGGACCATTCCGTTTCACATGGTCCGAGAGGGTCGGGCCGGGGATGTGCAGGGTCGCCATCCAGGGCCGCCCGGCGTCCGGATCGGCGTCCACGACCGGTGCGGTGAAGGCCCCGCTGACCCGCCGGGCAGCCGCCACCTCCTGCCGGAACCGCCCCCGGAACTCCGGGTCCTGGGCGAATTCGGCGTGGATGACCTTGACCGCGAGCAGCAGCCCGGAGGACGAGCGCGCCAGATGGACCACGCCCATGCCGCCGGAGCCCAGGCGCGCCTCCAGGCGGTATTGCCCGGCGTATTCCGGACGCTCCGCTTCCGGGCCGACCCCGGAATCGCGCAGCGATGGCATCGATCCACCCCCGTGTGATTGCCCATGCCATTCGGTCGCAGGTGCGACGCGCGGAGCCTAGTCGATGGTGCGTACGACATGAATGAGGCTTGCTAGCGTGCGAGTTGCGGGGCCTTTGTGCGCCCCGCACCGCGCGCCACCCGACAGCACGGCGCCGGCATCATTTTTTAACGGGGGAGCAGGACATGAGCACACAGGACGTTCAGGGCTACCTGGAACCGGCCGCCACCGGCCCGGCGGACACCGCGTCGACCGCCCTGGCGACGGCCGCGCGCCGCAGCTACGCCACCGCGCCCGGCTACCACGTCAACATCCGCAAGGGCCCGGGCACCGGCTTCCCGGCCGTCGGGCAGCTGGAGAGCGGCGCCCGGGTCCGGATCTACTGCCAGCGGCACGGCGAGCGCGTCAGCGGCCCGTACGGCACCTCAGACATCTGGGACAACATCGCCCCCGGGCAGTACGTCTCCGACACCTACGTCCACACCGGGAGCGACGGCTTCGTCGCGGAGCCCTGCACCAGCTGAGCCCACCGGGCCGCCGGGGATAATCGATGCCATGAGCGATGAGCAGACGACGACCGGCGGCCCGGAGCGGCGCGGCCCCGAGCCGGAGGAGATCCGGTTCTTCGGCACCACCTGGGTCGAGCACGACGGCGGCTACGGCCTGCGCCGGGCCGGCGTCGCGGCAGGCTCACTCGCGCTCGCCGCGGCCGGCGCGCTCGTCCTGCGCTTCGCCTTCGAGGGCCTGGTCGTCGCCGATGTCGGTGGCTTCGTCGGCATCCTGGTCGTCGCGTGCTTCGCCATCTGCAGCGCGCTCGCCTTCCGGCGCACCTGGGAAGGCTTCACCCGCCGCCCCGACCCGTCCGCCGCGAGCACGGCCGACAAGTCCGCGCAGGGCCTGCAGCTGATCGGCTTCATCGGCTCGCTCGTCGCCTACTTCTGCCGCAGCCTCGTCGAGGCACCCGGCGAGAAGCTGCACCGCGCCGAGTTCGCCGCGGCCCGGGAGCGTCATGAGCGCCGCCGCGGCACCCGCACCGGCAACCCGGCGGCCCGGAAGACCAAGGCCACGGGCAGGAAGCGCCGGTAACCGGCGTCCGGGACCGACGAGGCGGCCGGCTCCGGCGGCCCGGCCGCCCCGCCCCGCTCAGTACTCCCAGTCCGGCTGACCCTTCCCGTACAGCCAGTCGTCGAAGAGGTCGGTCAGGTCCTCGTCGGTCCGCTCCTGGCAGAAGGCGATGAAGTCCGCCGAATCGGCGTTGCCGTGCCGGTGCGCGGCGGGCCACTCCTTGAGGATCGAGAAGAACGTCTTGTCGCCGACGGCCTTCCGCAGCTGCTGGAGCACCATCGCGCCACGCTCGTAGACGGGCGTCTCGGTCACGTTCTCCGGCTCGCCCGGATCCCCCGGCGGGAATTCCCAGAGTTCCTCGTCGTCGGAGGCGAACAGTTCGTCGAAATGCCGCTGGGTCGTCCGGCCGCCCTCGCGCTCCTCCCACAGCCACTCGGCATAGGTGGCGAAGCCCTCGTTGAGCCAGGTGTCCCGCCAGGTCTTCGGCGTCACCGAATTCCCGAACCACTGATGCGCCATCTCGTGCACCACCGTCGCGGCATCCGGTGCGCCGGCGTAGATCGGCTTGGTCTGGGTCTCCAGTGCGATCCAGTCGATCCGGTCGGGTGTGTTGTCGACGATCGCCCCGGCCGAGGAGAACGGATAGCGGCCGAACAGCTTGGTCTGCCACTTCAGGATCTCCGGCAGCCGGTCCAGCGCCCGCTTGCTCGCCGCGGCCTCCGCGGGGTCCACCGCGACGTAGACGGGCAGGTCCTCGGGAGTGCGGTAGGTACGGAAGTCGAAGACGCCGATGGTGGCGGTGGCGAGGTAGCTGGCCATCGGCTCGCCGTTGTGCCACTCGAAGGTCGTCCGGCCCTTGTCCGTCCTCATCGCCCGCAACTCGCCGTTGGCGAGGGCCCGGTAGCGCTGCGGCACGGTGATCTTGAAGTCGTAGGCGGCCTTGTCGCCGGGGTGGTTGTTGACCGGGAACCAGGTCATCGCCCCGGCGGGCTCACCCGCCACGAACGCACCGTCGCCGGTCTTGACCCACCCCTCCGTCGACTCGTCCGGGTCCCGCATCTCCTGTGGGCTGCCGCCGTAGGCGACGGTGGTGCGGAAGGTGGCGCCCTTCTTGAGCCCGGCGGCCGGCCGGACCCTCAGCTTGTGCCCCTTGCGGCTGAACGCCGCCTCCTGGCCGTCCACGCGGACGCCGGACACCTTCAGCCCCTGGAGGTCGAGTTGGAAGGACCGCAGATCCTCCTCGGCCTTCGCGGTGATCGCGGCCTTCGCCCGCAGCTGCTTCCTCGGTACGTCGTAGTCGAGGTCGAGGCCGTAGTGGGTGACCTGATAGCCGCCGTTGCCGAGGCCCGGGAAGAGCGGGTCGCCCACGCTGCCGGAGCCCGCGGCCCCACTGGCGGCCACGGTCTCGCCGGTGCACGAGGACAGCAGCAGCGCGACGGCCAGGGCGGCGGTCGCGCCGCAGGAGCGGAGGGGCCGGCGGTTCACAGCACTCCCAGGGTCGGCGGGTGATCACAAGCCCCCCGACCCTACGGTCATTTGCGCCGCAACGCCGGTCCCTTCCGCTTTGGTCGTGTGAGAGATGGATTACTGGTGCGATGTCAGGTGAGGGCGGTTACGAGGGCTTTGGGCGCGGTGATCCCGTTCCTGGCGACCGGGTAGCCCGCTCGCCAGGTCGCCAGGTCGCCCGGTCAGCTTCGGCGTCGGCCGTCGGTGCGGTCTGTGCCTCCCGCGCCACCGTCCGAGCCGAAGCGGGCCGTCCCGGCTGCCGCGTCCGCCCCATCAGCGTCATCCGCGTCGGCCACTTCATCCCCCTTGCCCGCCTCCTCAGCGGTCGAGCGGCGCTGCTCGGCCCAACTGCCCAGCGCGGCCGCACAGGCGTGGTCGAGATGCCGCAGCCCGGACAGGTCGAGCTCGATCTCCCGGTCCCGGGGGAGCGCCTCCAACTGGTCGAGCAGCTTCGGCAACCGCAGGAACGTCGCATGGCCGACGGCCCGCACGCGGATCGTCCGCCGCGCGCCCCCGGCCGCAGGACCATCCCCGGACGAGCCGACCGAGCCGGACGCCCCGGACGCCGCGACCGTGCCGGGCACCGCGGACAGTGCCGTCGCGCTCAGTGCCGTCGCACCGGACGGGGCAGGGGCCGGGGGAGACGCCGCCGCATCGTCCTCCGTCCCGGCCCGCTCGGCCGCCCCCTCCAGCCCCATGATCTCCAGGTGGACGTGCGAGGTCTCCCAGGCCGACTTGGCGATGGCCATCAGCAGTCCCAGCAGCACCCCTTCGAACATGTTCGTCGCGACGATCGCCACCGCGGTCGTCGCCAGCACCACGGCCTCACCCCGGTGCTTGCGCCACAGCGGCCCGAACTCCTTCAGCGGGATCAGCTTGCAGCCCGCGTGGATCAGTACGCCCGCCAGCGCCGCGAGGGGCACCACCCCCAGCGCCGCGGGGAACGCCGCGGCGAAGACGAGCAGCCACACACCGTGCAGCACCCGCGAGGCCTTCGTCCGCGCACCCGCCTGCACATTGGCCGCACTGCGCACGATCACCGCGGTCATCGGAAGCGAGCCGAGCATCCCGCACACCGCGTTGCCCGCGCCCTGCGCCATCAGCTCCTTGTCGTAGTGGGTGCGCGGACCCTCGTGCAGCCGGTCCACCGCGGCCGCGCTGAACAGCGACTCCGCCGATGCGATCAAGGTGAAGGCGAGCACCGTGCCGATCGCCCCCGCGAGCATCACCGGCTCCACCAGCCGCCCGAAGTCGGCGGCGGACGGCGGCTGGACGGCGTCCAGCAGGCCCTGCACCTCCACCCGCGCCACCGGCAGGTCGAGCAGGAACACCGCGACCGTCGCCGGAGCCACCGCCACCAGCGGCGCGGGCAGTACCCGCGCAGCCCGCCGCAGCCGCGGCCACAGCACCAGCACCACGATCGTCCCGGCGCCCACCGCGAGGGCGGTGAGCGACCTGCCCGATCCGGCGGTGGCGACCGCCAGGTCCGGCAGTCCGCCGAGGTTGGCCAGTCCGCTGCCGGGCGCCGGGGCGTCGGCGAGCGCGTACAGCTGACCGGCGATCAGCACCAGCCCGATACCGGCGAGCATGCCCTGGACGACGGCGACCGAGATCGCCCGGAACCACCGCCCGAGCCGCAGCGCGCCCATGGTCAGTTGCAACAGGCCCGCCGTCAGCACCAGCGCGCCCAGAGCGCCGAGCCCGTACTCCTGCACGGCCTCGTAGACCAGGACGGTCAGCCCGGCGGCCGGCCCGCTGACCTGAAGGCTGCTGCCCGGGAGCAGGCCGGTGAGCAGCCCGCCGACAATGCCGGTGACCAGCCCCAGTTCGGCCGGCACCCCGGACGCGACGGCCACCCCGACACACAGCGGGACGGCGACGAGGAAGACGACGAGGGACGAGGTGACGTCGGCGCGCAGGGTCGGAAAGGACGGGCGGAACGAACTCCGCTGCCGTGGCGGGTTCGACGGACGGCGGCGGATGACGGGGAATCTCTGCACGAGGGATGCCTCCAGCGGATGCGGAACGCGGGGGCGCGCAAGCGGCCGCGGGGCGATGCGGCGGCATGTGGTCGGGAGCCGGCGGCACCGGCCATCGGGCGGCGGCCACCGGCCGCGGGCACCGCCGGCCGGTCACCGGAAATCCGGTGCGGGCGAGCGGCGGGCCCGTGAACGGCAGCCCGCCGGCCGGCGGGGTGCACCGCGTACGCGAGGCGCCATGGGTGGGGGACGGCTGGATCCGTCGGATGCGTGGGCCGGGGAAGCCCTGGGGCAGCTCTCAGCAGCGGAAGGCGCGGTGCTGTACGGGAAGTTCGCCCGATCTCGACAGGGGTACGGCCTGCCGGCCGGTCAGCGGGACGGTCACGGCGAGCCCGCCCACCGGATGTACTGGGGTGGTCGTCGACAGCGGGGTGGACAGCGGCGCCGGAACGGACACCGTCGCGGTGGACCGCCCGCCGCGCCGCGGCTGGCAGCGGTCGGCGCCGGTTTCCTGGTGCTCGACGGCGTCCACCGCGAGCTGGGCGGCGCGGGGAATCGTGGCGGAGGCGGCGAAGGCGGGGGCCGCGGCTGCCGCGGCCCCTCCGTACGTGCCGTCGGCGAGGGCGGGGAGGGTCATGACGACGGCCGCGAGGATCGCCAGGAGCCGGCAGAGAACGCCGGTCCGGACCTTCGCCATCGTCGCTCCCTTCCGGCGCGGTTGGACACTCAACTCCATTGTGTCCACGGAGATATGGGCCTGAGGCAAGTCGGTGTGTAACCGTCAGGTAAACGCGGTGTCATCGAAACAGAATGATCAGTTCCGATCGCTCCGGCGACCGCCGGAGCGCAGGGGGAACCTCTGTGCGCCCGGTCCTCCGGTCGGTGCGGCGCGGCCCCTGGCCCCGTCCTGGCCGGGTCGTCACCCGTCTGCGCACCCGCCCGACCGCTTGACGCCGCATACCGCCAGGAGCATTATTCATCGCATGATGAATAATGGCCGTGGGGACCCCGTCCCGCACCCGGACCCGGTGCAGGCAGCCGCGCCCACCGGTGTCCGCCCAGCCGTCCACGCCGCAGACCTCACCGTCCTCCGCGGCGGCCGCACCGTCCTGGACTCTCTCGCCTTCGACGTCCCCCGCGGGCAGATCACCGGCCTCCTCGGCCCCTCCGGCTGCGGCAAATCCACCCTGATGCGCGCCGTCGTCGGCACCCAGGGCAAGGTCACCGGCACCCTCGACGTCCTCGGCCTGCCCGCCGGCCACCCCCGGCTGCGCCCCCGCATCGGCTACGTCACCCAGGCGCCCTCCGTCTACGACGACCTGACCGTCAAGCAGAACCTCGACTACTTCGCCGACGTCCTGAACCCCGGCCGCGCCGCCCGCGCCGCGCGCCGCGAGAGCGTCGCCCGCGCGATCGCAGACGTCGACCTCGAAAGCCACGCCGACGCCCTCGCCGGCAACCTCTCCGGCGGCCAGCGCAGCCGGGTCTCCCTCGCGGTGGCGCTCCTGGGCACCCCCGAACTCCTCGTCCTCGACGAGCCCACCGTCGGCCTCGACCCGGTCCTGCGCCGCGACCTGTGGAACCTCTTCCACACCCTCGCCGCCGACCGCGGCGCCACCCTCCTGGTCTCCTCGCACGTCATGGACGAGGCCGAGCGCTGCCACCGCCTGCTGCTGATGCGCGAGGGCCGCATCCTCGCCGACGACACCCCCGAGGCCCTCCGCGACCGCACCGGACGCGCCACCGTCGAGGAGGCGTTCCTCCACCTGGTCGACGAGGCCAGGGCCGCGTCCGCCCGCGCACCGGGCGCACCGCTCCAGGTCACCGGCCCCCGGGCCACCACCCGCCCGGAGCAACCCGCCGGCCACACGCCACACCCCGGGACCCGCGACGACCGGCCCGCCCCACCCGACGCCGAAGACCCCACCGGCACCAAGGAGTCAGCGCGATGACCTCGGCACCCCTCCCCGGCGCCGCACCCCTCCCCGGCGCCGCACCCCGCTCCGGGGCCGCGCCGCTCTCCGCCGCCCGCACCCTCGCCACCGCCGCCAGAGTCCTGCGCCAGCTGCGTCACGACCCCCGCACCATCGCGCTGATGCTCGTCGTCCCCTGCGTGATGATCGCCCTGCTCCGCTACGTCTTCGACGCCCACGCGGCCACCTTCGACAGCATCGGCGCCTCGCTCCTCGGCATCTTCCCGATGATCACGATGTTCCTGGTGACGTCGATCGCCACCCTCCGCGAGCGCACCTCGGGCACCCTCGAACGCCTGCTGGCCATGCCCCTCGGCAAGGCCGACCTGATCGGCGGCTACGCCCTCGCCTTCGGCCTGCTCGCGATCCTCCAGTCGGCCGTCGCCACCGGTCTGTCCGTATGGGTGCTCGGCCTGGACGTCATCGGCTCCCCCTGGCTGCTGCTCCTGGTGGCCGTTCTGGACGCGCTGCTCGGCACCGCACTCGGCCTGTTCGTCTCGGCCTTCGCCGCCTCCGAATTCCAGGCCGTGCAGTTCATGCCCGCCGTCCTGATGCCCCAACTCCTGCTCTGCGGCCTCTTCACCCCGCGCGACACCATGCACCCCGCCCTCGAAGCACTCTCCGACGTCCTGCCGATGTCCTATGCCGTCGACGGAATGAACGAAGTCCTCCACCAACCCGACATCACCGGAGACTTCCTCCGCGACATCGTCGTGGTCACCGGCTGCGCGGTGCTCGTCCTTGCCCTGGGCGCCGCCACCCTCCGACGCCGTACGGCCTGACGAGCCTGACGAGGCGGCCGCCCCGCCGGAGCCCGCCCCGGCACCCGTCCCGGCCCTCGGGACGCCCCGGCGCCCCGCGCTCACGGGTGCGAGGATGACGACGTAACCGATCAGGCACCACCGGCGAGGTGAACCGCAGCATGACCCAGAAGGTCGCCGTACTCGGCACCGGCAAAATCGGCGAAGCCCTGCTCAGCGGAATGATCCGAGGCGGCTGGGCACCCTCCGACCTCCTGGTCACCGCCCGCCGGGCCGAACGCGCCGAGCAGCTGCGCACCCGCTACGGCGTCGAAGCGGTGACCAACGCCGAGGCCGCCGAGGCCGCCGACACCCTGATCCTCACGGTCAAGCCCCAGGACATGGGCACCCTCCTGGACGAACTGGCCCCGCACATCCCCGCCGACCGCCTGGTCATCAGCGGCGCCGCCGGCATCCCCACCGCCTACTTCGAAGAGCGGCTGGCCGCCGGCACCCCGGTCGTCCGGGTCATGACCAACACCCCCGCCCTCGTGGACGAGGCGATGTCCGTCATCTCCGCAGGCACCCACGCCACCGGCACGCACCTCACCCGCGCCGAGGAGATCTTCTCCGGCGTCGGCAAGACCCTGCGCGTCCCGGAATCCCAGCAGGACGCCTGCACCGCGCTGTCCGGCTCCGGCCCGGCGTACTTCTACTTCCTCGTCGAGGCCATGACCGACGCCGGCATCCTGCTGGGCCTGCCCCGCGACAAGGCCCACGACCTCATCGTCCAGGCCGCCATCGGCGCCGCGGTGATGCTCCGCGACAGCGGCGAGCACCCGGTCAAGCTCCGCGAGAACGTCACCTCGCCGGCCGGCACCACCATCAACGCCATCCGCGAACTGGAGAACCACGGCGTACGCGCCGCCCTCATCGCCGCCCTGGAAGCCGCCCGCGACCGCAGCCGCGAACTGGCCTCCGGCAACGGCTGACGGACCGAGGGGCCGCACCCACCCCGCGGCCCCTCTCTTTCTCTTCCGGGCGTCACCTCACCCGCATCACCCCGCCGGCATCAGCCCCACCGCCTGATACGCCGCATCCACCCGGGGCCGCGCCATCCCCCGCGCCCGCTCCGCCCCCGACCGCAGCACCGCATCGACGTACCCCGGGTCGGCGGCCAGCTCCGCATGCCGCTCCCGCACCGGCCGCAACAGCTCCACCACCGCCTCGGCCGTGTCCTTCTTCAACGCCCCGTACGACGCGTAGTCCCCGGCCAGCGCCTCCGGGTCACCACCCGTACAGGCCGCCAGCACATCCAGCAGATTCGCCACCCCCGGCCGCTCGGCACGGTCGTACACGACATCCCGCCCGGCATCCGTCACCGCGCGGGACACCTTCTTCCGCACCGCCTCCGGCTCGTCCAGCAGATAGACGATCCCCGCGGTCCGCACATGGGACTTCCCCATCTTCGACGTGGGCTCCTGCAGATCCATCACCCGAGCCGCCACCGCGGGAAGCGTCGCCCTGGGCACCACGAACGTCATCCCGTACCGCTGGTTGAACCGCACCGCGAGATCCCGCGCCAGCTCCATGTGCTGCGCCTGGTCCTCGCCGACGGGGACCTCGTCCGTTCCGTACGCCAGGACGTCCGCCGCCATCAGCGCGGGATAGGTCAGCAGCGACAGCCGCACACTCCCGCCCCGCGCCTGCTCCCGCGCGGCCTTCTCCTTGTACTGGATCATGCGCCGCATCTCGCCGTCCGAGGCCGTGCACTCCATCAGATACGCCAGCCGCGTGTGCTCATCGACATGGCTCTGCGCGAACAGCGTGCACCGCTCCGGATCCAGCCCCACCGCCAACAGCAGCGTCGCCGCCTGCCGGCTCAGTCGCCGCACCCGCGCCGGATCACGGTCCACGGTCAGCGCGTGCAGGTCCACCACACAGAACAGGGCATCCGCGCGGTGCTGGTCGGTCTCGGCCCACCGCCGCATCGCCCCGAGGTAGTTCCCGAGCGTCAGGTGCCCGGTCGGCTTCACACCACTGAAGATCCGCGTCATCGCCATCTCGTCTCGCTCCCGTACTGCTGTGAGGTGAGGGAGCCACCGCTGCCGCCGGCCGGCTACGAGGGGGAGATACGCGAACGGCCGCCGAAGCGGCGGCCGTGGTCATGCATGCGCTGGGGGTCGGCCGCCGTCAGGCGAGCCACCACTGCTGTACGAGCGCATGCGTGTTCATGCGGGCAAAACTACCCCTACAACCGCCGTCCGGCGCGGGTTTGAAGCATCTGAGGGCCTCGTGTAGTGTCCTCCGAGTTGCCACGGAGCCGTCAGGCCCCGGACAGCCATCCGCCGCTTCAGCGGCACACCACTACTGCACGGCCTCCTCACCGGGAAGCATTTCGGCATGCCGAAATTCGGACCATGACTCGATTATGAGTCACCGAGGAATTCCGCTAAAGTAGTGATCACGCCGAAAGGCGCGAACAACCCCCTCCGACGGGGAATCGGAAACAAATTCGGACCGGAAACGGAACGGACTGGATCTGATAGAGTCGGAAAGGCCGGAAAGCGAAAGCAAGAAGGCCAACCCCGCTCCAACAGGGGGCCGGAGACGGAAACGGATCTGGTAAGGTTGGAATCGCGAAGAAGCCGAAAGGACGAATCGCACCGGCGAAAATCAGGACCGCGAGGATCTGATAGAGTCGGAAACGCAAGACCGAAGGGAAGCGCCCGGAGAGCCTGGTGAAACAGGCACAAAGGAAGCGTCCGTTCCTTGAGAACTCAACAGCGTGCCAAAAGTCAACGCCAGATATGTTGATACCCCGTCCACCTCGGTGGATGAGGTTCCTTTGAAAGTCCATCCCGTCCATGTGGCGTGGGTGGCACACACAGCGAGGACGCTGTGAACGAGCAGACTTATTCCGTCCGCTCGTTCCGCTCTCGTGTGTGTTTCGCCGGATTACCGGCAAACATTCACGGAGAGTTTGATCCTGGCTCAGGACGAACGCTGGCGGCGTGCTTAACACATGCAAGTCGAACGATGAACCTCCTTCGGGAGGGGATTAGTGGCGAACGGGTGAGTAACACGTGGGCAATCTGCCCTTCACTCTGGGACAAGCCCTGGAAACGGGGTCTAATACCGGATACGACTACCGACCGCATGGTCTGGTGGTGGAAAGCTCCGGCGGTGAAGGATGAGCCCGCGGCCTATCAGCTTGTTGGTGGGGTGATGGCCTACCAAGGCGACGACGGGTAGCCGGCCTGAGAGGGCGACCGGCCACACTGGGACTGAGACACGGCCCAGACTCCTACGGGAGGCAGCAGTGGGGAATATTGCACAATGGGCGAAAGCCTGATGCAGCGACGCCGCGTGAGGGATGACGGCCTTCGGGTTGTAAACCTCTTTCAGCAGGGAAGAAGCGAAAGTGACGGTACCTGCAGAAGAAGCGCCGGCTAACTACGTGCCAGCAGCCGCGGTAATACGTAGGGCGCAAGCGTTGTCCGGAATTATTGGGCGTAAAGAGCTCGTAGGCGGCTTGTCACGTCGGATGTGAAAGCCCGGGGCTTAACCCCGGGTCTGCATTCGATACGGGCAGGCTAGAGTTCGGTAGGGGAGATCGGAATTCCTGGTGTAGCGGTGAAATGCGCAGATATCAGGAGGAACACCGGTGGCGAAGGCGGATCTCTGGGCCGATACTGACGCTGAGGAGCGAAAGCGTGGGGAGCGAACAGGATTAGATACCCTGGTAGTCCACGCCGTAAACGTTGGGAACTAGGTGTGGGCGACATTCCACGTCGTCCGTGCCGCAGCTAACGCATTAAGTTCCCCGCCTGGGGAGTACGGCCGCAAGGCTAAAACTCAAAGGAATTGACGGGGGCCCGCACAAGCAGCGGAGCATGTGGCTTAATTCGACGCAACGCGAAGAACCTTACCAAGGCTTGACATACACCGGAAACGCCTGGAGACAGGCGCCCCCTTGTGGTCGGTGTACAGGTGGTGCATGGCTGTCGTCAGCTCGTGTCGTGAGATGTTGGGTTAAGTCCCGCAACGAGCGCAACCCTTGTTCTGTGTTGCCAGCATGCCCTTCGGGGTGATGGGGACTCACAGGAGACTGCCGGGGTCAACTCGGAGGAAGGTGGGGACGACGTCAAGTCATCATGCCCCTTATGTCTTGGGCTGCACACGTGCTACAATGGCCGGTACAATGAGCTGCGATACCGCGAGGTGGAGCGAATCTCAAAAAGCCGGTCTCAGTTCGGATTGGGGTCTGCAACTCGACCCCATGAAGTCGGAGTTGCTAGTAATCGCAGATCAGCATTGCTGCGGTGAATACGTTCCCGGGCCTTGTACACACCGCCCGTCACGTCACGAAAGTCGGTAACACCCGAAGCCGGTGGCCCAACCCCTTGTGGGAGGGAATCGTCGAAGGTGGGACTGGCGATTGGGACGAAGTCGTAACAAGGTAGCCGTACCGGAAGGTGCGGCTGGATCACCTCCTTTCTAAGGAGCATTTCTTACCGACTTCGGTTGGTCAGAGGCCACTTCGTCGGCAAATGTTCGACGGTGGTTGCTCATGGGTGGAACGTTGACTATTCGGCACATTCGGTTGGTTGTCATTAGTACTGCTTCGGCGTGGAACGTGAGGATGGATCGGGTGGGCCGGGCACGCTGTTGGGTATCTGAGGGTACGGACTTTCGAGTCTGGACCTTCGTGATGCCGGCCCCAGTGAACTCGCCTTGTGTGGCGGGGTGATGGGTGGCTGGTCGTTGCTTGAGAACTGCACAGTGGACGCGAGCATCTGTGGCCAAGTTTTTAAGGGCGCACGGTGGATGCCTTGGCACCAGGAACCGATGAAGGACGTGGGAGGCCACGATAGGCCCCGGGGAGCTGTCAACCAAGCTTTGATCCGGGGGTGTCCGAATGGGGAAACCCGGCAGTCGTCATGGGCTGTCACCCGCTGCTGAACACATAGGCAGTGTGGAGGGAACGCGGGGAAGTGAAACATCTCAGTACCCGCAGGAAGAGAAAACAACCGTGATTCCGGGAGTAGTGGCGAGCGAAACCGGATGAGGCCAAACCAGTCACGTGTGATACCCGGCAGGGGTTGCGTGGTTGGGGTTGTGGGAGTTCTCTTTCATCGTCTGCCGGCGATGAGGCAAGTCAGAAACCGTTGGTGTAGGCGAAGGGCATGCGAAAGGCCCGGCGTAGAGGGTAAGACCCCCGTAGCTGAAACATCAACGGCTTGCTTGAGAACCACCCAAGTAGCACGGGGCCCGAGAAATCCCGTGTGAATCTGGCGGGACCACCCGTTAAGCCTAAATATTCCCTGGTGACCGATAGCGGATAGTACCGTGAGGGAATGGTGAAAAGTACCGCGGGAGCGGAGTGAAATAGTACCTGAAACCGTGTGCCTACAAGCCGTGGGAGCGTCGCTGTATGTGCTTGCACATGCAGTCGTGACTGCGTGCCTTTTGAAGAATGAGCCTGCGAGTTTGCGGTATGTTGCGAGGTTAACCCGTGTGGGGAAGCCGTAGCGAAAGCGAGTCCGAATAGGGCGTTGAGTAGCGTGCCCAAGACCCGAAGCGGAGTGATCTAGCCATGGGCAGGTTGAAGCGGAGGTAAGACTTCGTGGAGGACCGAACCCACCAGGGTTGAAAACCTGGGGGATGACCTGTGGTTAGGGGTGAAAGGCCAATCAAACTCCGTGATAGCTGGTTCTCCCCGAAATGCATTTAGGTGCAGCGTCGTGTGTTTCTTGCCGGAGGTAGAGCACTGGATAGGCGATGGGCCCTACCGGGTTACTGACCTTAGCCAAACTCCGAATGCCGGTAAGTGAGAGCGCGGCAGTGAGACTGTGGGGGATAAGCTCCATGGTCGAGAGGGAAACAGCCCAGAGCATCGACTAAGGCCCCTAAGCGTGTGCTAAGTGGGAAAGGATGTGGAGTCGCAGAGACAACCAGGAGGTTGGCTTAGAAGCAGCCATCCTTGAAAGAGTGCGTAATAGCTCACTGGTCAAGTGATTCCGCGCCGACAATGTAGCGGGGCTCAAGCACACCGCCGAAGTCGTGTCATTGCAGTACATACCCCCAACGGGGACTGTGATGGGTAGGGGAGCGTCGTGTGCCGGGTGAAGCAGCCGTGGAAACGAGTTGTGGACGGTTCACGAGTGAGAATGCAGGCATGAGTAGCGATACACACGTGGGAAACGTGTGCGCCGATTGACTAAGGGTTCCTGGGTCAAGCTGATCTGCCCAGGGTAAGTCGGGACCTAAGGCGAGGCCGACAGGCGTAGTCGATGGACAACCGGTTGATATTCCGGTACCCGCTTTGAAGCGCCAAACATTGAATCAGGCGATGCTAAGTCCGTGAAGCCGGCCTGGAGTCTTCGGACAAAGGGACGTGGTGGAGCCGACGAACCAGACTTGTAGTAGGTGAGTGATGGGGTGACGCAGGAAGGTAGTCCAGCCCGGGCGGTGGTTGTCCCGGGGTAAGGGTGTAGGCCGTGTGGTAGGTAAATCCGTCACACGTTAAGGCTGAGACCTGATGCCGAGCCGATTGTGGCGAAGTGGATGATCCTATGCTGTCGAGAAAAGCCTCTAGCGAGTTTCATGGCGGCCCGTACCCTAAACCGACTCAGGTGGTCAGGTAGAGAATACCGAGGCGTTCGGGTGAACTATGGTTAAGGAACTCGGCAAAATGCCCCCGTAACTTCGGGAGAAGGGGGGCCATTTCTGGTGATCCGATTTACTCGGTGAGCTGGGGGTGGCCGCAGAGACCAGCGAGAAGCGACTGTTTACTAAAAACACAGGTCCGTGCGAAGCCGTAAGGCGATGTATACGGACTGACGCCTGCCCGGTGCTGGAACGTTAAGGGGACCGGTTAGTCACATTTCGGTGTGGCGAAGCTGAGAACTTAAGCGCCAGTAAACGGCGGTGGTAACTATAACCATCCTAAGGTAGCGAAATTCCTTGTCGGGTAAGTTCCGACCTGCACGAATGGCGTAACGACTTCTCGACTGTCTCAACCATAGGCCCGGTGAAATTGCACTACGAGTAAAGATGCTCGTTTCGCGCAGCAGGACGGAAAGACCCCGGGACCTTTACTATAGCTTGATATTGGTGTTCGGTTCGGCTTGTGTAGGATAGGTGGGAGACTTTGAAGCAGCCACGCCAGTGGTTGTGGAGTCATTGTTGAAATACCACTCTGGTCGTGCTGGATGTCTAACCTGGGTCCGTGATCCGGATCAGGGACAGTGTCTGGTGGGTAGTTTAACTGGGGCGGTTGCCTCCTAAAGAGTAACGGAGGCGCCCAAAGGTTCCCTCAGCCTGGTTGGCAATCAGGTGTTGAGTGTAAGTGCACAAGGGAGCTTGACTGTGAGACTGACGGGTCGAGCAGGTACGAAAGTAGGGACTAGTGATCCGGCGGTGGCTTGTGGAAGCGCCGTCGCTCAACGGATAAAAGGTACCCCGGGGATAACAGGCTGATCTTCCCCAAGAGTCCATATCGACGGGATGGTTTGGCACCTCGATGTCGGCTCGTCGCATCCTGGGGCTGGAGTCGGTCCCAAGGGTTGGGCTGTTCGCCCATTAAAGCGGTACGCGAGCTGGGTTTAGAACGTCGTGAGACAGTTCGGTCCCTATCCGCTGTGCGCGTAGGAGTATTGAGAAGGGCTGTCCCTAGTACGAGAGGACCGGGACGGACGAACCTCTGGTGTGCCAGTTGTCCTGCCAAGGGCATGGCTGGTTGGCTACGTTCGGAAAGGATAACCGCTGAAAGCATCTAAGCGGGAAGCCTGCTTCGAGATGAGTACTCCCACCCCCTTTGAGGGGTTAAGGCTCCCAGTAGACGACTGGGTTGATAGGCCAGATATGGAAGACCGGTAACGGTTGGAGTTGACTGGTACTAATAGGCCGAGGGCTTGTCCTCAGTTGCTCGCGTCCACTGTGTAGGTTCTGAAGTAACGACCTGTGTTTTTGCCGGGTTGGTTAACTTCATAGTGTTTCGGTGGTCATTGCGTTAGGGAAACGCCCGGTTACATTTCGAACCCGGAAGCTAAGCCTTTCAGCGCCGATGGTACTGCAGGGGGGGACCCTGTGGGAGAGTAGGACGCCGCCGAACAATCTTTGTGTGTAAGCCCCGTGGGAACTTCGGTTCCTGCGGGGCTTACACGCGTTTCCGGAACGAAGAGACGGAAAATGCGGCGGACTCTTTCGGGCGTCAGGCGCTGTAGGCGTGGCCGCATTGCCGGCGCGAAGTACCTCTGCCCACCAGGCGAGTTGGTCGAGCAATATCTTCGCGGCGCTATTGCGGCTCTCGGGGTCCTCGAGGGCAGCGGTTTCGTCGAATTTTTGTCGCATGCCATGTGGAAGAGGCCGTCGGCCAGCCCTCCTACGAGACGAAGCCGACGGGCTTGGCCTGCCACTGCTCGCGGTAGAGGGCAATGGCCTGCCTTCAACTGGTGGGCGCGGAGGGCACCCGGGCGTCGTACTTCGGGGCGCTTGAAGTGCCGCTGGAGTTCGTGGAGAAGAGGGTCAACTGCGGCGTGCGGGCGATTCTGCGGGTCTATGGGGCCGGGGCGGGCATCTGACGGCCGCAGGGCGGCAGGGCGCCTGGGGCGTGCGGGGGCCGTCAGGAGGGCCGTAGGGGTGGTCCTGCGGCAGGTGGCGTGGTGCGGGGATGTGGCGGTTCGTCAGGGCTGTACGGAGCGGTGGGGCCAGCGTGCGCGGGCTTGTTCCTGGGAGCGCATGGTCGCCAGCGTCAGCATGCCGCGCAGGTGGCCCGTTTCGAGGAGATCGGGGAGCGCGGGGAGGGGCGCCAGGGCGGCGATGTCGTCCAGGACCAGGGTGAGTGGTGGGTCGAGCCGACCGTCAGATGACCGTTCGGCCATGCGGCGGCCGTGCTCGACCACGCTGGAGAGGAGTGCGGTGAGCAGCGGCATCGCACCCGGATCGGTGCGCGGATCCTCGAGGGATTCGCCCACCACGTAGAGCGTTCCCCCTTCGTCGACGAATGATTCGAGAACGAGCGAATCTGCTCGGAGTGGATTGCAGGCGTCGCGGATGTGGATCGAGGAGAGGGCGGCCAGTGAGCGGTTGACCAACTCTTTGGCCATTTCGCGGCGTTCGGCGTGGGCGGTGAGGACGGACTCCAGCTCGCCCGCCTGGCCGGCGGAGGACTTGGGGTGGGTGCGCAGAATGCGTACGGGCTCCTGGGCGGCGCCCGTGGTGTGGGCCCAGCGGTGCAGTTGACGGAAGGGCCGGCCTTCGACGGCGGCGGCGTGCAGCCAGCAGCGCAGCAGGGTCTGGGCGGCGTCCGCGACGGCCGAGTCCAGGGTACTCGCCGGGCGGACGGGGGCCAGCAGGGCGGCGGCGCGGGTGGTGGCGGTGGCGATGTCCTCGCAGCCCGCGGTCGGCGACCAGCGCAGCCGGGCCGGGGTGTCGAGGAGGTGTGTGGGGTCGTAGGTCAGGACCGGCCCGAGTTTGGCGCGGGCGTTCTTGGTCTCGGCCCAGAGGGCGGGGTCGGAGGTGGCGACGATGAGCGCGCCTTCGGCGGTCGCGATGGTGGCGGCGGCCGTGGCGAGGGCGGCGGCGCGGTCCGTACCGAACTGCACGCGGGGGAGCGCTGGTTCGGTGAGGTCGGCGGCCGCGGTCGTGGGGGGCGGCACGGGGAGCGCGTCGTCGGCGGGGGAGGCGGTCAGGGGGGAGGGAACCGGGGTCGGGGCGACCGGGTGCGGTACCGGGGTGGGCTCCGGGGGCCGGGTGGCCGCGGTGTCGGTGGGCACGGCAGGGCTGCCGGCGGCTGCCGGGGCGAGTGCGGTCTCCGCGCGGGGTGCCGGGGCCTGCCGGGCGGCTTCGCGTGCGTCCGCGCGTGCGTCGTCACGAGCTGCGCGGACGGCCTCGCGGCGGGCGGCGCGGACGGCGCGGTAGCGGGTGACCGTACCGAGCGTGAAGATCGTCAGGACCAGCAGCACCATCAGTTGGCTGATGAGGATGCCCCAGAACAGGCCGTAGCCGGAGAGCTGGTCCTTGGGGGTGTCGGGCCAGGCCGCGGCCAGGTTGTGCGGTGCGGAGGCGAGGTGCCGCAGGGCCATCGGTGTGCCGGGGTAGGTGACGCCGTCGGGCCAGGAGCCGTGGGCGAGGAGCCCGGCGAGGCCGGTTGCCGTCCACACCAGCAGGGTCAGGCCGAGGAGGAAGGCGAGCAGCCCGATCAGCAGGGAGTCGGGGATGCCGCGCTCCCGGCCGTCCCGGCCCTGTTCGTATCCGCGCCTCACGCCACCGTCTCGCTCGACTCGTCCCTCAACTGCCTCGCCATCGCCAGTGCTTCGGCGCGCTCCTCGGCCTCCGCGTCCGCCGCGCGTTCGATGGCGCGTGCCTCGTCCGTCATCATCGAGGACGCCTCGGTCATCGCGCGGTCGGTGTAGACCAGCGGGCGTTCGGCCTCGGTGATGAGGTGCTTGACGACCTGGACGTTGCCGTTGACGTCCCAGACGGCGATGCCGGGGGTGAGGGTGGGGATGATCTCGACGGCCCAGCGTGGCAGGCCGAGTACCCGTCCGGTGGCGCGTGCCTCGTCGGCCTTCTGGGCGTAGATCGTGCGGGTGGACGCCATTTTGAGGATCGCGGCGGCCTCGCGGGCGGCCGCGCCGTCGACCACGTCGCTGAGGTGGTGGACGACGGCGACGAAGGACAGGCCGAGGCGTCGGCCGAACTTCAGCAGCCGCTGGAAGAGCTGCGCGACGAACGGCGAGTTGATGATGTGCCAGGCCTCTTCCACCAGGAAGATGCGCTTCTTGCGGTCGGGCCGGATCCAGGTGTGTTCCAGCCAGACGCCGACGATCGCCATCAGGATCGGCATCGCGATGGAGTTGCGGTCGATGTGCGAGAGGTCGAAGACGATCAGCGGTGAGTCGAGGTCGATGCCGGCGGAGGTCGGGCCGTCGAACATGCCGCGCAGGTCGCCGTCGACGAGGCGGTCCAGGACCAGCGCCACGTCGAGGCCCCAGGCGCGGACGTCGTCTATGTCGACGTTCATCGCCTCGGCGGAGTCCGCTTCCGGGTGCCGCAGCTGCTCGACGATGTCGGTCAGGACGGGTTGCCGGTCAGTGATCGTCTCGTTGACGAAGGCGTGCGCGACCTTGAGGGCGAAGCCGGAGCGTTCGTCCAGGCCGTGGCCCATCGCGACCTCGATGATGGTGCGCAGCAGGGCCAGCTGACCCGTCGTGGTGATGGAGGGGTCGAGGGGGTTGAGGCGGATGCCGCCGTTGAGGGCCGCGGTGGGGTCCAGGCGGATGGGAGTTATTCCCAGCTCCTGGGCGATGAGGTTCCATTCGCCGACGCCGTCCTCGCCCTGTGCGTCGAGGACGACGACCTGGCGGTCGCGGAAGCGGAGCTGACGCAGGACGTAGGTCTTCTCCAGGGCGGACTTGCCGTTGCCGGACTCGCCCAGGACCAGCCAGTGGGGTGCGGGGAGTTGCTGGCCGTAGAGCTGGAAGGGGTCGTAGATATAGCCCTTGCCGCTGTAGACCTCGCGGCCGATGATCACGCCGGAGTCGCCGAGTCCGGGGGCCGCGGTGGGCAGGTAGACGGCCTGGGCCTGGCCGGTGGAGGTGCGTACGGGCAGCCGTGTCGTCTCCACCTTCCCGAACAGGAAGCTGGTGAATGCGTCGGTGAGTGCTCCGAGCGGGTCGAGCATGGCCATGACGTACGCGCCTCCCAGCGGCTTAGCGGCGGATCCCGGTCGCGAAAGGAAGGGTGTTGACGAAGGCCCGGTGGTGCTCGCGGTCGCACCATTCCAGCTTGAGGTAGGACTTGCCGGCGGAGGCGCGGATGGTGCGCTTGTCGCGGGCCAGGGCTTCGGGCGAGCGGGAGGAGACCGTGATGTAGCCGACGAGGTTGACGCCGGCGGCGCCGGACGCGAGGTCCTCGCCGCGCTGGTCGACGCGGCCGTGGTGGGCGACGTCGCGCGGGTCGACCACGCGGTTCATCTTGGCCGCGCGGCTGGCCTCGGCGTCGTCGTTGGTCTTCTCCGTCAGCATCCGCTCGATGGCGACCTCGGTCGGTTCCAGGTCCATGCAGACCGCGACGGTGCGGATCACGTCGGGGGTGTGGACCAGGAGGGGCGCGAGGAAGTTGACGCCGACCGGGGTCAGCGGCCATTCCTTGATCCAGGCGGTGGAGTGGCACCAGGGCGCGCGGGTGGTGGACTCGCGGGTCTTGGCCTGGAGGTACGTCGGCTCCATCGCGTCCAGCTCGGCCGGCCAGGCGTTGCGCTTGCTCATGGCCTGGATGTGGTCGATGGGGTGGTCCGGGTCGTACATGGAGTGCACCAGGGAGGCCAGGCGCCCCTGGCCGAGGGGCTGGCGCACGCGGATGTCCGCCTCGGCCAGACGGGCGCAGATGTCCGTCAGCTCGCGGGCCATGACGACGGCCAGGCCGGCGTCGCGGTCGAGCTTCTGGCGGATCAGGCCGCCGCGGTGGGTGCGGGCGGCGCGGGCCATGGTGTGCGCCTCGGCGGCCAGCTCGCGGGTGTAGTGCATGCAGGCGACGAGGTAGGCGCGGTGCTGCTCGGAGGAGGTGGAGACCATCGACTGGAGCTGCTCGTAGGACTCCTGCAGCCAGTTGGGGGAGGCGTGGTCGCCGCGCTGGGCGACGTCCTTGGCGTGCGCGTCGGGGTCGGCGGGCAGCGTACGCGCCAGGATCTGCAGGCGGGTCACGAAGCCGTCGCCGTTCGCGACGTGCTTGAGGAGCGTCCCGAAGCGGTCGACCAGGGCTTCCTGGTCCTCGCTGTCGCGCAGGCCGACGCCCGGGCCCTCGATCTCGATGGCGGCGGTGACGGTTTTGCGGTCGGCGTGCAGCAGTACGGCGATCTCGTCGGGGCCGAACGGGGCGGCGAGCCAGTTGATCCGGCCGATGCCGGGCGGCGGGCCGATCTCGACCTCGCGTCCGTCGAGGCGCACGCCGGCCTCGACGGCGGCGGAGCGGTAGGTGGTGCCGCGGCGGACCGTGCGGCGGTAACTGCGGTTGATCTCGAACCACTTGTAGAACGTACGGCCCTTGTAGGGGACGTAGACGAGGGCGAGGCCCAGCATCGGGAAGCCGGTGAGCGTCGCGATCCGCAGGGGCAGCACGGGCACCAGCAGGCCGCACATCATGCCGATGAACGCGCCCGCGATGATCAACGCGATCTCACCGGTCTCGCGGTTCTTGCCGACGATCGCGTTGGGCCGGGCGCGGCCGATCAGATACGTGCGACGGGGCGCGATCGGGTGGGACTGCGTGGTCAACGCCCATCACCTCCTGCTGTCTTGCCGGTGCGGGCGCTGCCGTGGGCGCTGGTGCTCGGGCCGGGGTTGGGGTTCGAACGGGGTGCGGGGGTGGTGGGTCGGCCGCCGGAGGGGCGGGAGCTGTGCGCGGCGACGCCACCGGAGACCGCGTCTGCGGGCCGGGACTGGCCGCCCTGGGCGCCTTGCTGTCCGCCGTCGCCGCCGGAGCTGCGCGAGCTGTGGGTCTTGATGCCCTGGGAGACCAGTGCGGCGGGAGAGGAGATCATGGCGGCGGCCTGGCTGCCGTCGGTGGCCCGGCCCTTGTTGGAGCGGGCCGAGACCATCTCGTCGCCGAAGCCGGGGACGAAGCGGTAGATCACGGCGCTGGCGAAGATGGCCAGCAGGATGATCGCGAGGCCGGAGACGACCGCGGAGAAGGCGTTGGGGCCCTTGTCGTGGGAGAGCGCGCCGGCGATGCCGAGCACGATCACGATCACCGGCTTCACCATGATCACCGCGATCATGATGCCCGCCCAACGGCGGACGTGGCCCCACATGTTCTTGTCGACCAGACCGGCGTACACGACGGTGCCCAGCAGCGCCCCGACGTACAGCAGCGCGGCGCGGATCACCAGCTCCAGCCAGAGCACGCCGGCGGCCAGGACGGAGACCAGTGACACCACGATCAGCATGATCGGGCCGCCGCCGATGTCGGTGCCCTTCGTGAGCGCCTGCGAGAACGACCCGAAGAAGGTGTCGGTCTGGGCGCCGGTCCCCTTGGCGATGATCTCGGTGACGCCGTCGGTCGCCGAGACGATCGTGTAGAGGATGAGGGGCGTGAACGCGGACGCCAGGACCGTCAGCCACAAGAACCCCACGGCCTCGCCGATCGCCTCGGTGAGCCGCACCCCGCGCACGGCACGCTTGGCGACCGCGAGCAGCCACAGGACCAGCGTCAGGATCGTCGACGCCGCGAAGACGACGGCGTACTGGCGCAGGAAGGTGGTGTTGGTGAAGTCCACCTGCGAGGTGGACTTCACGGCCTCGGACAGCTTGGTGACGATCCAGGCGGCGGCTTTGGCACAGCCCTTGGCGAGGGATTCGAGGGGGTCGAGGGGGTTGTTGTCGAGGGGGTTGGTCGAGGGGGAGGGGGCGTTGGAGCCGGCTTTGTCGCCGTCCTGGCAGTACTCCTTCGCCGGACCGATGAGCAGGTCACAGGGCTCGTTGCTCTTGCCTGGTGAAGGCGTCGGCGTCGGAGCTGCCACGGCACGTGTGGCCAACATGAAGGCTGCGGTCTGCACGCTCGTCAGGACGGCTGCGATGGAGACCACTCGGCGGCGCGCGCTACCTGGCATAAGTGAAGCCTCCGTACTGCTCGACCGCCTTGGTCATTTCATCCGCTCCGGAAGCGGGAACATCCCCTGCGATCGGCGCAGGTCCGTTCTTCTGGGAGTCTGCGGCAACCTTCCAGTCGCCGTCGGTCCACGACAGGTCGAACGTCCAGGTCTTCCAGTCCGTGCGCACGGGGTCGGTGGAGCCCGCGCCGGCCATGCCGATGAGGCCCGTGTACCAGACGGAGACCTTGGCGGTGCCGTCCGTGAACTGCTCGACCTTGGTTCCCACGGGGATGGTGCGCGAGATGAAAGTCTTGCCCTTGGGGGCGTTGCCCGCGGGGTCCAGCCCGAGCTTGCGCAGGAATGCCTTTGAGTAGGCCTTGTCCTGAGGCCCCTTGAGATTCGATGCGGCCTTTGGTGCGTATACCGCGTCCACGATCTGATGGCGGCTGTTGACCTTGAACATCCGCTCGGATCCCAGCGCCACCGCAAAATTCGCCGCCGCCGACTGTGCCCCCTGCTCCGTCTTGGCGAAGCCTGCGGCGATGTCGCCGTTCTTGCCGTTGACCGGCTTGGTGCCGGTGGGGGCGGTCGGCCGGGCGGCGGCGTCCTGGGCGGTGTCGTCCGAGGCGGTCTCGCTGTTGCCGCTCCCGCCGCGGTTGGCGAAGGCGATGGCGGCGATCAGCAGGACCACCACGCCCACGATTGTGACGAGGTTCCGGCTGGACAGGCCGCCCGCCCGGGGCCGCCGTCCCGTTCCGTAGGCGTCGTTGTCGCCGTCGGGAAGTCTCGTACGCGTCTGGCCCGTCTCGGACCCGCGGTGGTCGCCGCCGTAGCCGCCGTCATCGCTGAGACTCATCGCGCCTGTGCCCCCTCTGCCGACATCGCCTTCTGTGCCGTCGTAGTGCCGCCCTCATATGACCGTAGCCGCGTGGGCGGCGGCTCGGGCGAAGTGGTACGAGTACATCTCACCGTGACGGTTCCTCAGATGCTGAGCGGCAGAGGCGAATGGGGGACTCTGGGTCATTTGTGCCCGGTGTCCGTCCCGTGTCCGCTACGGCCGTCTTGCCTCCGGGCCTTCCTGTCCCCGCGTACCGGGCAGCCCAATCGGTCCCCTGGTGGCGGGGGTGGCGAAGGCGCGCCGAGAGGTGCGTCTGGCCGGGGTGATCGGGCGTCAGCATGTGGCCTCGGGAGGGAGGGTGGGGCCGGTGGGAGGCGAGCGGGGGCACGGGACGGCGGAGAGGTGCCGAGCGGGGGCGCACAGGGGGTGGCGCCGGGCCGGGGCCCGTGCCGGAGGTGCGGCGGCGGATGGCTGCGGCTAGACCGCCATGCCGTAGACGATGGTGAAGAGCGTCCCCAGGGAGCCGATGATGAAGACGCCGGTCAGTCCGGCCACGATCAGGCCCTTGCCCTGCTCGGCGCTGAAGGTGTCGCGGAGGGCGGTGGCGCCGATGCGCTGCTTGGCCGCTCCCCAGATCGCGATGCCGAGGCACAGCAGGATCGCGATTGCCATGACCACTTCGATCATCACGCGGGCTTCGTTGCCCAGGCTGCCGAACGGCCCCCAGTCGGGGGCGATTCCGCCGATGATGGTGGTGATGTCGCCCTTTTCGGCTGCAATGAACATGTGTGAACTCACCGCCCCTTGGTGGGTAGTTGTGTGCCCGCGCCGCATGGCACAGGTCAGCCTCTATCTTCGCTGACAAAGACGCCTTGGGATGTCGACTTGGCGGCTTTCTTTGACGGATCCCGTGGGAGTGGCGTGTGTGTGCGTGCGCAAGCCGCCCATTGGACCCATTAGTCTCACTGTGTGTATCACGGCGTGTCACGCTGAGCAATGATCATCAGGGGGAGACGGGGGCGCGGTCCGGAGGGTCGGATGGGGTTCCGGAGCGTTGAACTGGCCTGACTCCCGGGCCGTCGCGTCGAGGGTGCGGGAGTCCCGTGCCCGGCGGTGAAATGGCGGCGACGGTGGCGGGAGTCGCTCGGGGCGAGTGAATGTGGCCGGTTCTCGCCGAAGGGCGGCGCGCGGGCGGTGTACGGCGGCCGGGCCCGTCGGCTCGGGCGACGACCGTCGCAGCGGCCCCCGACGCCAGCAGGGCCGAACTCGACGTACCGCGAATGAGGTTGTCATCCTGGTGCGGGCATCGCGCCCGGCGGAGCGCCCCCTGCGCCGCGCCGTGCGCTGCCGTGCGGCGGCAATGCGCGCCCGGACGGTCGAAAGGGCGGTGAACCGCGCCTGAATGGGGGAGGGTTGGGGCGTGCGGAAATTCTGGATTGCCGGTGGGATAGGGGCGGGGCTGGTGCTCTGCCTCCTCGCGCTGCTCGTGATCGGCACGTATTCCGCCGCCGCGGGGATGGCCGGAGCCGGCGGCCGGGCCGTGGGCCTGGCGAAGGGTGCGGTGCCGGCCGCGTATCAGTCGCTGGTCGCCAAGTGGGGCACGCTCTGCCCGGCGATCTCCCCGGCGTTGCTCGCGGCGCAGCTCTACCAGGAGAGCGGTTGGAACCCGAAGGCGCAGAGCCCCGCCGCCGCGCAGGGCATGGCGCAGTTCATCCCGGGGACCTGGCAGACCCACGGCATCGACGGCAACGGCGACGGCAAGCGGGACGTCTGGGATCCGGAGGATGCGATTCCGTCCGCTGCGTCGTACGACTGCGAGCTCGCGAAGTATGTGAAGGACGCGCCGGGCAACGCCACGCACAACATGCTCGCGGCGTACAACGCGGGGGCGTACCGCGTCATCCAGTACCAGGGTGTGCCGCCGTACCGTGAGACGCAGAACTACGTGAAGACCATCACGACCCTGGCGAAGAGCTTCGAGGCGCCGGTGGGGCCCGTGGCGTCCTCGAAGCAGGCCGCCGGGGCGATCTATTACGCGCAGGAGAAGCTCGGTACGCCCTATCTGTGGGGCGGAAACGGGACAGCCGAGCAGGGCGGCAGGTTCGACTGTTCCGGGCTGACCAAGGCGGCCTATCACTCGGTGGGCATCGAGCTGCCCCGGGTGGCGAACGATCAGTGGAACGCCGGGCCGCATCCGCGGCGCAGCGAGCTGCTCCCGGGTGACCTGGTGTTCTTCGCGCACGACCTGAAGGATCCGCGGTCGATTCACCACGTCGGGATGTATGTGGGTGGCGGGTACATGATCAACGCGCCGTACACGGGTGCGGTGATCCGGTTCGACAAGATCGACACGCCGGACTACATCGGTGCGACGAGGGTCACGTCGGATGGCGCAAAAGCGCTCCCCGGCGCGAACGCTGCGTGAACATAGGGCCCTGAACTGCGGCGATGAGTCAAGCTTCGATAACGTCCTGGTGATCATTGGGTGGAGAGTGGAACGCCGGGCCCGTACATCGCGTTTCCTTTGCGTGGGGACGTAGCAGCGCTCATGGCAGCAGACGCTCGACGACCACGGGGGCCGGCAGCACACCAAGGCGCTCGCGCGCGTGAAAGATAAGGGGCCGCGGCAGATGGCTGAACTCGCATTCGAGGGGCCGAACCCGGATGTCGACGTGCTCGACGGCATCAACGGCCTCGCGAAGGACGCCCCGCACTGGGTCAACCGCGCGATGGAGTACATCGGCGAATACGGCATCATCGCCGCGCTCGCGGTGCTGTGCCTGGTCGCCTGGTGGGCCGCGCGCCGCAAGCCGAACGCACCGGCCGCCGTCGCGGGCCTGGTCTGGGCGCCGCTGGCCGCCGGACTGGCGCTGCTGGCCAACATTCCGATCCGGGCGTTCGTCGAGCGGCCACGGCCGTTCAAGGACCACGCCGGGCTGGAAGTGCTGATCCCCGGGAAGAGCGACTTCTCGTTCGTCAGCGACCACGCCACGCTGACGATGGCGGTCGGCGTGGGTCTGTTCGTCGCCCACCGCACCTACGGTCTGATCGGCATCGGTCTGGCGCTGCTCGAAGGCTTCTGCCGGGTCTACATGGGCGTCCACTACCCGACCGACGTGGTCGGCGGTTTCGCGCTGGGCACCGCCGTCGCCCTGCTGCTCGCACCGCTCGCGCAGGCCCTGCTGGTCCCCTTGACGAGCGCGATCGGCAGGTCGCGGATCGGATGGCTGGTGCAGGCGCCCGGCGTCGTGGCGGAGCCCGCGGGCGCGGCGCAGGCCGACGACGACGGCCTCGGCGACGAGGCCCCCGGTGCGACGCGGCACGACAAGCGCGACAAGGATCTGGCGGCCTGACACACAGTCGGGAGCCGGGGGACTCGCTCTCCCCGGCGCCGCGGCTGACGACCTGGCGGACACGAACGGCCCGACCCCTTCAGAGGGGCCGGGCCGTCCGTGTATGCGCCGTCAGAGCGCCTGCGGGAAGGTGCTGAAGAGCCGCTCCGGGTCGTACGTCCGCTTGACGTCCGCGAGCCGGGTGGCGGCCTGGCCGTAGTAGGCGGACTTCCAGTCGGTCAGGCCCGGGTCGGTGTAGTTCTGGTAGGCGGCGCCGGAGGAGTGGCGGCGCATCGCGGCGTGGAAGGAATCCAGCCATGCGGTGCGCGTACCGGACGATCCGTTGGACGGCCAGGAGGCCAAGTACTGGGCGAGGAAGCGCGATCCGCGGTGCACGAACGCGGTGTCGGTGCGGCCCACGCGGTTGATCGCGCCGCCCAGTGCGGTCAGCGCGACATTGCCGTTGACGCCCTTGCGGCCGGCGCTCTCGATCTGGTCGAGCACCGTGCGGATGCCGGTCGCGGAGAGCGAGCGGTCGAAGAAGTGCGAGCGGGCGGCGTAGGTTTCGCGGCCCAGCTGTCCGGCGCCGGTCTGGCCCGGCAGGGTGCCCGGCGTGTGGCACTGCGCGGTGGTCTTCGACGAACAGCCCGCGTAAGCCTCCATCGCGTCGAGATAGCCGATGCGGTTCAGCCGGACGGTGGTCGCGGGGCCGGGGCCGCCCGGCTGGTCGGCGAGCTTGTCGACGGCGTTCTGCAGTTCGCGGTAGCCGCCGAGGGAGAAGGCCGCCACGGAGACGCCGGGGGTGCCGCCGGGCCGGGCGTCGAGGTGGCAGGCGGACCATATCTCGTCGGCCTGCACCGGGCCCCACTTCTGCCAGGAGGCCAGCACCGCCGCCGCCTTGGCCCACGGCCAGGTCATGTACGCCATCACCGCGGGCGGCGCCGGGTGGGTCCGGAAGCGCAGCTCGGTGACCACCCCGAAGTTGCCGTTGCCCGCGCCGCGCAGCGCCCAGAACAGGTCGGCGTGCCGGGAGCGGTCGCAGTCGACGGTCTTGCCGTCGGCGGTGACGAGGGTGGCGCCGACGAGGCTGTCGCAGGTCAGGCCGTACGCCCGGGAGACCACGCCGTGGCCGCCGCCGAGCGTCAGGCCGGATATGCCCACGGTGGGGCAGGAGCCGCCGGGGACGGTCACGCCGTGCGGCGCCAGGCCCTCGTAGACGTCGATGAGCTTGGCGCCGGCGCCTATTCGGGTGATGCCGCCGGACGGCGCCCCGACCTTGGCGAGGGAGGAGACGTCGATGACGAGCTTGCCGTTGCCGCTGGACCAGCCGGCGTAGGAGTGGCCGCCGCTGCGGATGGCGACCGGGGCGTCGTAACGGCGCGCGAAGGCAAGGCATTCGGCTATGTCGGCAGGGTGCTTGACATAGGCGATGGCCGACGGCTTCAGCGTGTCGTAGCGGGTGTTGTAGAGGCGGCGGGCCGTCGCGTACGAGGCGTCGGAGGGGCGGACGAGGCTGCCGTCCAGGCTTTTGCCGAGTGCGCTCCACGAGGCTTTCGAGGCGGCGCCCTTGGCGGCGCGGGCGGAGGCGTCGGCCGGTACGGTCCCGGTGGCCGCCCCCGCGGCGGACCGGGAGGACGCGGCGCTCGCGCCGCCACCGGTGGCATGGCAGCCGGTGGCCCAGGCGACCGCGGTCGCCGCGAGCCCACCGCCGGTGTGCAGGAGTGTGCGCCGTTTCACTGGAGTGCCCCCTCGAAGTCGTACGGCCCGGCCCCGTCGGCCGCTCGGCCGCTGGTCGCGGGGCTCGTGCCGGGAGCGCGCGGTCGGACGGCCACGGCAATGCGCTTCCCTCGCGTCGCGGTGTGTCCGGTATTGCCGAGTGCTGTCCCGTGCCGTCCGTTTGGTCCGGTCCCGCTGTGGGGCCCGCTGTCTCATTACCCAGATGCGGAATGAGGGCGAGGGGTTCCCGCGGCGGACCGGCTCATTCCAGGTGGCGCCAGGAGGCCGGTTCGTCGGCGGCCTCGGCGGCGGTCAGGTGGCGCTCTGCGTCCGTACGCGCCTGGGAGCGTGCGCGCCGGGCCGGCCCGGACCAGCCGCAGTTGCACAGGGCCAGGCAGAAGGAACCGCGTTCGGTGGTGGCGGCCTCGTGCCGTTGAGCGGCTCCGTCCGGGGAGGCCGGCTGCGCGGCCGGGGCGCTGCCGCCGGGGGCGCCGGAGGGCCTGGCGGGACCTCGCGGCGGGTCGTGAGGGGCTCGGTCGGGCACGCGGCCACGCTACGCGCCTCGGGTGCCGGTGCGTGACGGCCCCCCGTAACAGTCGTTGAACTGGGCGGTTGGCGCTTTGTCCAACGTGCCGTTGGCGAAATGTCCGACCGTCCGGAACAGACCGGCCGGCAGCGGCCGTCTCGAACACAGCGGCCGAGGGGGCTCGTACGCGATGGTGGTGCAGGGCAGGCGAGGTGGCGGCGCGGTCACCATGGCCGTGGCGTGCGGGACGGGTCTGGCGGTCGGACTGCTGGCGACGGGCTGTTCCCCCAACGGAGCGGCGGCCGACGACCACGCGCCATCGGACCGGTCGGCCGCCGCGGACCTCCGCAGAAGCGCCGATGTGCTGCTCAGGGCCGGCACCGCCAAGGTCCGTACGGCGATGGAGACGGTGAGCGGCGGAACCCGCGTCGCCATCCGGGGCACCGGCAACTACGACTTCCGCACCAACAGCGGGCAGCTGCTGGTCGTGCTGCCCGATCCGGCGGGCCGGCCGAGCGGCGGCCACCAGCCGATCACGGAGATCCTCGCGCCGGGCGCCCTCTACATGAAGAACCGCGGCGCCGGGGTGCCCGCCGACAAGTGGGTGCGGGTCGACACCGCCTCGCTGACGGACGGGAATCTGGTGACCGGCGGCGCGACCGATCCGCTCGCCGCCGCCGAACTGCTGCGCGGGGCACGGGATGTGGCGTACGAGGGGCAGGAACTGCTGGACGGCGTCCTGGTCCGGCACTACCGCGGCACAACGGACATCGGCACGGCGGCCGCGGCCGCGTCGGCGCGCAGCCGGCCGGCGCTGGTCGCCGCGGAGAAAGGGTTCACCACCGATGCCGTGCCGTTCGACGCGTTCCTGGACGACGCCGGCCGGCTGCGCAAGGTGCGCCACCGCTTCCACTTCGCCAACGGTGTACCGAAGGGCGCGTCGGTGACCTCCACCACGGAGCTGTACGCCTTCGGCACCAAGGTCACGGTGCGCCTGCCGGACGACAGCGACATCTACGCGGGCCGGATCGCTTCGGCGGGGCGATAGGGGGCATCCGGGCGCGTGGGGCATGTGCCACAGGGGTTTTCCAGGTGGCGGAAATGGTCCATCCGTGCCATGCGCGGAGGGTGCTGCCGTCCCTACTCTGGGCGGTAACCACCAGAGGCGTGGCAAGGCGCTCGGAGGAGGAGGTGCGGTACGTGTCGCCCCACCGCCATGCGACGGTTCAGGACCATGTGGCCCTCGTCGAGATCGAGCTGACTGGTGAGTTGATGATCGCGGCGGCCGCCGCCACCGAGGATCGGCTCAGCCCGGACCGTATCGACGAGGTGCTGGACGTCGACGGGGATGAGGTCGAGGTCACGGAGTCGGTGCGGCCGTGGCCCGGTGCGGCGAGACGGTTCTAGGCGCGACGCTCCAGACGCGAGGTCGGCGACCGGAGGGTGAGGGGCGACGGCCCGGGGGGCGCAGGGTCCGGCTCGCTTTACGGGGCGGCTCGGACGGATTGCCGGTCCGGGTCAGGTGCGCAGCATCCGTTCGATGGCCTTGGTGGCCTCCTGGACCTTGGCGTCGATGGCCTCGGGCCCCTTGACGGCCGCGTCCGCGACGCAGTGGCGCAGGTGCTCCTCCAGGAGCTGGAGGCCGAAGGACTGCAGGCCCTTCGTGCTCGCCGAGACCTGCGTGAGGATGTCGATGCAGTAGACGTCTTCCTCGAGCATCCGCTGCAGACCGCGGATCTGGCCCTCGATGCGGCGCAGCCGCTTGAGGTGGGCGTCCTTTTGGTGTGCATAGCCGTGAATGCCCAGATCGTGGTTGGTCACGGCATTCGGGTCGCCTTGGGGGACAGTTTCCGGCGGGGGAGCGTCGGGGGCCGCGGCGGCTCCGGTGCTGCCGTTGGTGTCGGCGTCCGTGCTCGTCATGGCCGTCTCCCGTGGTATCTAGGCGATTCGTATACCCCTAGTGGGTATATGGTACCGAACTTTGCGGGCACCTGCGGTACCCCGTGCAAAGCATGCTGCCCGATGGGCGACACTGAAGGAATGCCGGTTAGCAGTGGCTGGATGATGCGCCTAGCATCAACCCGACCGAATCCGATGCACCCCGAGGATTTCACGTGCGCTTTCGTCTGACCCCCAGGGAGACGAGCTTCTACGACATGTTCGCCGCCTCCGCGGACAACATCGTCACGGGCTCGAAGCTCCTGATGGAACTGCTCGGGGCGGATGCCTCCGCGCGGGCAGAGATCGCCGAAAGGATGCGGGCGGCGGAGCACGCGGGTGATGACGCGACCCACGCGATCTTCCACCAGCTGAACTCCTCGTTCATCACGCCGTTCGACCGCGAGGACATCTACAACCTCGCCTCGTCGCTCGACGACATCATGGACTTCATGGAGGAGGCCGTTGACCTGGTCGTCCTCTACAAGGTCGAAGAGCTGCCCAAGGGCGTCGACCAGCAGATCGAGGTATTGGCGCGGGCCGCGGTACTGACCGCCGAGGCGATGCCCAACCTGCGGACGATGTCCCACCTCACCGAGTACTGGATCGAGGTCAACCGTCTGGAGAACCAGGCCGACCAGATCCACCGCAAGCTGCTCGCGCACCTCTTCAACGGCAAGTACGACGCCATCGAGGTCCTCAAGCTCAAGCAGATCGTGGACATCCTGGAAGAGGCGGCCGACGCGTTCGAGCATGTCGCCAACACGGTCGAGACCATCGCGGTAAAGGAGTCCTGAGCCCCGGCCATGGACACCTTCGCGCTCATCGTGACCATTGCGGTCGCGCTCGGTTTCACGTACACGAACGGCTTCCACGACTCCGCGAACGCCATCGCGACCTCGGTCTCGACGCGGGCACTCACCCCGCGGGCGGCGCTGGCGATGGCCGCGGTGATGAATCTCGCAGGTGCCTTCCTGGGCAGCGGGGTCGCCAAGACGGTCAGCGAAGGGCTGATCGCCACACCGCAGGGCAACAAGGGGATGGGAATCCTCTTCGCCGCCCTGCTCGGCGCGGTGGTCTGGAACCTCGTCACCTGGTACTTCGGGCTGCCTTCGTCCTCCTCGCACGCCCTGTTCGGCGGCATGGTCGGCGCGGCGCTCGCGGGTGGCACGGAGGTGATCTGGACCGGGGTGGTCGAGAAGGTCGTCCTGCCGATGTTCATCTCGCCCGTCATCGGCCTGCTGCTCGGCTATCTGGTGATGGTCGTCATCCTGTGGATGTTCCGTAAGTCCAACCCCCACAAGGCCAAGCGCGGCTTCCGCATAGCGCAGACGGTCTCGGCGGCGGGCATGGCACTCGGCCACGGTCTGCAGGACGCGCAGAAGACCATGGGCGTCGTGGTGATGGCCCTGGTCATCGCCGATGTCGAGGACTTCAACGACGCCATCCCGATCTGGGTCAAGCTGGCCTGTGCGATCACGCTCTCGCTCGGCACGTACGCCGGCGGCTGGCGGATCATGCGGACCCTGGGCCGGCGGATCATCGAGCTTGACCCGCCGCAGGGCTTCGCCGCGGAGACCACGGCCGCCTCGGTGATGTACACCGCGTCGTTCATGTTCCACGCGCCGATCTCCACCACGCACGTGATCACCTCCGCCATCATGGGCGTGGGCTCGACCAAGGGCTCGCGAGCCGTGCGCTGGGGCGTCGCCAAGAACATCGTGATGGGCTGGTTCATCACCATGCCGGCGGCGGCGGTGGTCGCCGCGCTGGCCTTCTGGGTCATCCAGCTCGGCTTCTCCTGACCGAACGGCACAGACGTGGGCCCGCTCCCTGGGTAGGGGGCGGGCCTTTGTGCGTGCGGGCCCTGGGGCGGCTGTGCGTGCGGCCCCGCCGGCGCCCCCTGTGCTTGCCTGACCGCTGAGCGTGCGGTCGCCTGCGGCTCGGGGGCTGCTCCCGTGCCGGCTCGTTCGGGAGGCGACCGGCTCCGGCCTCTGCACTGCCCCCTCCGCGAGGTGAGGTGCGTCACGGCAGCAGCTCGTGTGACTCCGGTCGGCAGATCCTGAGCGGCCTCCGCCGGGCGCGCCCGGCGGACGTCCGTGGTGCCGTACGACCCCCCTCCGGTCGTACGGCACCACGGAATGGGCCCGCCCCCCGGGAAGGAGGGGCGGGCCCTTCGTCATGCGGTGGCACCGCCATGCAGCACCGCAGGACGTGAGAGGGGCCACGGCGCGGCCCTGCCGCGCGACGACGCCCGGCCGCGGCGGCTCAGCCGAAGCGGCCCGAGATGTAGTCCTCGGTCGCCTGGACCGACGGGTTGGAGAAGATCCGCTCGGTCTCGTCGATCTCGACCAGCTTGCCGGGCTGCCCGACGGCCGCGAGGTTGAAGAAGGCCGTACGGTCCGAGACACGGGCCGCCTGCTGCATGTTGTGCGTCACGATGACGATCGTGAAGCGCTCCTTCAGATCGCCGATCAGGTCCTCGATGGCGAGGGTGGAGATCGGGTCGAGCGCCGAGCACGGCTCGTCCATCAGCAGGACCTGCGGCTCGACCGCGATGGCACGGGCGATGCACAGACGCTGCTGCTGGCCGCCGGACAGGCCCGAGCCGGGCTTGTTGAGGCGGTCCTTGACCTCGTTCCAGAGGTTGGCGCCCCGCAGGGACTTCTCGACGACGTCCTTGAGGTCGTTCTTCTTGTACGAGCCGTTCAGCCGCAGACCCGCCGCCACATTGTCGAAGATCGACATCGTGGGGAACGGGTTCGGACGCTGGAAGACCATGCCGACGGTGCGGCGCACGGCGACCGGGTCGACACCGGAGCCGTAGAGGTTCTCGTCGTCCAGCATCACCTTGCCCTCGACGCGGCCACCGGGGGTGACCTCGTGCATACGGTTCAGCGTGCGCAGGAAGGTGGACTTGCCGCAGCCGGACGGGCCGATGAAGGCCGTCACCGAGCGGGGCTCGACGGTCATGGAGATGTCGTCGATGGCCTTGTGGCCGCCGTAGTAGGCGGAAAGACCGCTGATATCGATTCGCTTGGCCATGGAGATCACTGCTTCTTTCCGTTGGCCCCGATCAGGCGGAGCCGCATTATCGGGTGCCTTAACGGCCGGGCCGTTCTGGTTGGTCGGACGTCGTTTCGCTTCCGCTCCGGCCGGGTGCCGTGCCCTCGTTCCTCAGGCGCGACCCCCGACCTCCGCTGCAGCTCAACTCCGTCCTCCGCGCGGGGCCTTCCAGCGGGCGATGCCACGCGCCAGCAGGTTGAGGACCATGACGAACGCGATGAGGACGAAGGCCGCCGCCCACGCGCGGTCGTAGGAGGCCTCGGAGCCCTGCTGCCACTGCTGGAAGACGTACAGCGGAAGCGACTGCTGGGCGCCCTCGAAGGGGTTGTTGTTGATCGTCTTCGCGCCCCACACCAGGAGCAGCACCGGGGCGGTCTCACCGGTGATGCGGGCGATGGAGAGCATCACGCCGGTGGTGATGCCGCCGATCGAGGTGGGCAGCACGACCTTGAGGATGGTGCGCCACTTCGGGACGCCGAGAGCGAGCGACGCCTCGCGCAGCTCGTTCGGGACGAGCTTGAGCATCTCCTCGGTGGAGCGGACCACGACCGGCATCATCAGGATCGCCAGAGCCATCGCGCCGGCGAAGCCGGACGGGCCGAAGCCGAGGATCAGGATCCACACGGACAGGACGAACAGACCCGCCACGATGGAGGGGATGCCCGTCATCACGTCCACGAAGAAGGTGACGGCCTTGGCGAGCCTGCCGCGCCCGTACTCGACGAGGTAGATCGCGGTGAGCAGACCGATCGGCGCGGCGATCAGCGTCGCCAGGCCCACCTGCTCCAGGGTGCCGATGATCGCGTGGTAGATGCCGCCGCCGGGCAACGCGTCCGGGAGGGTGCCCATCGAGTGGGACAGGAAGTAGCCGTCGAGCACCTTGGTGCCGCGGGCGACCGTCTCCCACAGCAGCGAGGCGAGCGGTACGACGGCGAGCAGGAAGGCGATCCAGACCAGGCTGGTGGCCAGCCGGTCCTTGGCCTGCCGGCCGCCCTCGACGATCGTGCCGAGGACGTAGGTGCCGACGATGAACAGCACGGCGGCTATCAGACCCCACTGGATCCTGCTGGTCAGGCCGGCGGCCAGGCCGGTGCCGACGCCGATGCCCGCCGCGACGAGCGCGAGGGCCGGCGGGGTCCAGCGGGGGAGCCGGGCCTGCTTGAGGGAGACCGGGAGCGGGCTGTCGCCGGAGTCGGTAAGCGGTC
This sequence comes from Streptomyces sp. Pv4-95, assembly GCF_045782725.1. Classification (NCBI taxonomy): domain Bacteria; kingdom Bacillati; phylum Actinomycetota; class Actinomycetes; order Kitasatosporales; family Streptomycetaceae; genus Streptomyces; species Streptomyces sp. Pv4-95. Next base: position 3,610,456 of record NZ_CP127172.1, on the reverse strand, counting down.
GGCGTTCCGTCATGACGTCGCTCATGCGCTGGCTCCCGAGTACTCCTTGCGGCGGGCGATGATCAGGCGGGCCGCGCCGTTGACGAGCAGCGTGATCACGAAAAGGACGAGGCCGGAGGCGATCAGGGCGTCCTGGCCGAACTCATCGGCCTCGCTGAACTTGCTGGCGATGTTCTGGGCGAACGTGCCGCCGCCCGGGTCCAGCAGGCTGGTGCCGATGAGGAAGCTGGGGGAGAGGACCGTGGCGACGGCCATCGTCTCGCCGAGCGCGCGGCCCAGGCCCAGCATGGAGGCGCTGATGATCCCGGAGCGTCCGAAGGGCAGCACCGACATGCGGACGACTTCCCAGCGGGTGGCGCCGAGCGCGAGCGCGGCCTCCTCGTGCATCTTCGGGACCTGGAGGAAGACCTCGCGGCTGACGCTGGTCACGATCGGCAGGATCATGATCGCGAGGAGGATGCCGACGGTGAACAGCGAGCGGGCGGCCCCGTCGCCGTACGCGAAGATGCCGGTCCAGCCGAGGTAGTCGTCCAGCCAGCTGTACAGGCCGGTCAGGTGGGGGACGAGGAAGAGCGCGCCCCACAGGCCGTAGATGATGCTGGGCACCGCGGCGAGCAGGTCGATCACGTAGCCGAGCGGCGAGGCCAGCTTGCGCGGCGCGTAGTGCGAGATGAACAGGGCGATGCCGACCGCGACCGGGACCGCGATGACCATCGCGATCACCGAGCTGACGACGGTGCCGAAGGCGAGGACGGCGATGCCGAACTTCGGTTCCGCCCCGGTGGCGTTCCACTCCAGGGTGGTGAAGAAGTTGGCCTTGTCGCCGGAGATGGCGAGCACGGACCGGTAGGTGAGGAAGGCCGCGATGGCGGCCATGATCACCAGCAGGGTGATGCCCGAGCCGCGGGAGAACCCGAGGAAGATCCGGTCTCCGGGGCGTACCGCCTTGCCGGAGACGGCGGAGAGCTCGTCGGAAGGCGGAGGTGGCGGGGGTGTGTCGGCTATCGACTGTGTGGAAGTCATGGTTTCTCCGGTCTGCGGAGCCGGTGGGGGCTCCTGGCGCGGCGGTGCACCGGACGGGCGGCGGCCCATGGGGCCTGACGGCCTCGGCGGCCGGGTGGCGGCCGGGTGGCCGTACGGCGGTGTGGGGCCGCCGCCCGGTGGGTCAGGAGAGCGTCTTGACGGTCTTGCGGACCTTGTCGGCGATCTCGGTGGGCAGCGGGGCGTAGCCCAGCTCCTTGAGGGCGGTCTGGCCCTCCTTGCTGGAGACGTACGTCAGGAAGGACTTGGTGGCGGGCAGCGTCTCGGCCTTGTTGCCCTTGTCGCAGGCGATCTCGTAGGTCACGAGGGTGATCGGGTAGGCGCCCTCGGCCTTGGAGGTGTAGTTGAGCTCCAGCGCGAGGTCGTCGCCCTTGCCGACCTGCTCGGCCTCGCCGATCGCCTTGGAGGCGTTGTCGACGGTGGCCTCGACCGGGGCCTTGGCGCCGGTGTTCAGCTTGGCGGTGGGGATCTTGGAGGCCGTGGCGTACGACAGCTCGAAGTAGGAGATGGCGCCGCTGGTCTGCTTGACCTGCGAGGAGACGCCGGCCGAGCCGGAGGCCGCCTGGCCGCCCTTGCCCTCCCAGGTCTTCGCGGGCTCGTGCTTCCAGGAGGCCGGGGCCGCGCCCTTGAGGTACTTGGTGAAGTTGTCGGTGGTGCCCGAGTCGTCGGAGCGGTGGAACGCCTGGATCTTGAGGTCGGGCAGCTTGGCGCCCGGGTTCAGCTTCTTGATCGCGGGGTCGTTCCAGTTGGTGATCTCCGAGTCGAAGATCTTGCCGAGGGTCGCGGCGTCCAGCACGAGGTCGTCCACGCCGGGCACGTTGTAGCCGACCGCGATCGGGCCGCCGACCATCGGGAGGTTGACGGCCTGTCCGCCCTTGCAGATCTTCTTCGACTTCGCGACCTCGTCGGGCTTGAGCGCCGAGTCGGAGCCGGCGAACGCGGTCTGGCCCTGCAGGAAGGTGGTGATACCGGCACCGGAGCCCGTGGGCTGGTAGTTGATCTCGGTGTCCTTGCAGGCGCCCGAGTAGTTCTGCACCCAGACGTCCATGGCGTTCTTCTGCGCGGAGGAGCCGGAGGCGAGCAGCTTGCCCTTGCCGTCGCACTTGATGCTGCCGGGCTTGGCGGCCGTACCGCCGGGGGAGGCGCTGGTGTCGTCGGAGCCGCACGCCGTCAGGGCCAGGGCACCGGAGACGGCGAGAGCGCCAACGGCGAGGGCGCGAACCCGGTTCTTGCGCTGAAGCTTCACTGTCGAAAGTTCCTTCCTGGGGCGCGCCGCTACGTCGGCGTGCGGGTGAGAGCAGATGGGGGCTGCCGCGGGGAGCGGGTGTCAGCCGGCCGGGCGGCGCCGGGCCCGAAGGCGTGGCGCGTACTCGGTGAGGCCGAAATTAGGCAGATCAGGTGAAGCCGCCGATGGAGGGGAGTGAACGCAGGGTGAACCTCGGCCATCAGGTGGGTGTGAGGGTGCGGTGTGCCGGAAGGCTGGGGAGAAACCGCCCGTCGCTCTGTTGAATTACCGGTCGGTATGGCAGCATCCGCGCCTGAGGCGAAGACGCGAATCGGTGCGGATCGACCGGAGGTGGCTGGTGCGGAGCCAGGGGGCACGGCAGGACGAACAGGCCGTAAAGGGCGTCTGGGACCGGTGGGGGGCCTGGGGCTTCCGGGGTGGCCGGGGTGGCCGGATCGTGACGTGCACCGCCATCGTCCTGTGCGCGATGGGTCTGCTCGGTGGCACGGCGTCCACGGCGTACGCCGAACCGGGTCCGGGGCAGGGCAAGGATTCGGACAGTCGCGCGAACGACCGGGGTGCCGGGAGTGACGGCGGCGACAAGAAGGGCGACGTCCCGCTCGACGACCCCGGCCTCAAGCGCCTGGAGGGCGTGCGCAAGAAGATCGAGGATCTCTACCGCAGGGCGGAGCAGGCGACCGACGCCTATAACGGCGCCAAGGAGCAGGTCGAGCTGCAGCAGAAGGAGATCGTGAAGCTGGCGCGGAGCATCGACACGACGCAGCACAAGCTCACCGCCCTCAAGCGGCACGCCGGTGCGCTGGCCAGTGCCCAGTACCGCGGTGGCGGAATTCCCTCCGAGGCCCGGCTGATGCTCAACACCCATCCCGAGCGTTTTCTCGACAACGCCACTCTGGTCCGCAAGGGGCAGCAGGCCACCAAAGGCGTGATCGGCCAACTGTCACGTCTCAAGGGCGACTTGGAGGGCTATTCCAAGGCCGCGACGGATCGCTGGGAGCGGCTGGAGGCGAATCGCAAGAAGAAGGAAGCCGCGCAGCGGGAGATCAAGAAGAAGATCGACGCGGCGAAGAAAGTGGAATCCCGGCTGGCCGCCGAGGAAATCGACCGGCTGAAGGAGCTGGAGGACGAGCGGGCGTTCCGGGAACAGCAGAAATGGCTCGACTCCGGCGTGTGGAAGGACATCGACAGCCGCGCGTCCGCCAAAGGCAAGAAGGCCATCGCCTACGCCACTGATCAAATCGGCAAGGATTATGTGTGGGGCGCCGAGGGACCGGACACCTTCGACTGCTCAGGGCTGACCCTGCGGGCGTGGCAGGCGGCCGGCCGGACGATTCCGCGGACGTCGCAGGAGCAGTGGCGGCAATTGGACCGGGTGCGCGTCAAGGACATGCGGCCCGGCGACCTGATCATTTATTTCACCGATGCCAGCCATGTCGGGATGTACATCGGCGACGGCGCGATCGTGCACGCCCCGCGGCCCGGCCGGCAGATCACGGTCACCGGCGCCGGTTCGATGCCGATCCTGGGTGTGGTGCGGCCCGATAAATGACCGGTTCGTTCGGTTTCCGACGGTTGTCGCCGGCGGCCGAATACGGGTCATGCGGGGTGATGTTCGTCATTCCGCTTTCCTGCCTCCACGGGTCAAATTGCTGATGGGGCGCGGCATATGACGATGGCCGATTGCCATCGGCCATTCCGTACTGCTCGGTACTGGCGCTATGGTCGCCTCTCAGTGCCCGGTAGCGCCTCGCTCATGTGACCGACGAGCGGCGTGGAACCGGGCACGGTGGCGCGCCGGTCGGCCGCCGCACCCTCGGGGGGAGGGAAAGGAAGCAGAGGAATGCCCGTACCCGTACCGCACCAGCGGACGGCCGTGCTGCCGCACCAGGCAGGACCGGTGGACGCGGCCTGCGCGGATTCGCCGCGCGCCGCCGGCGCCCCGGCTGTGGCGGACGACACGGCCCGGGGCACGAGCGCCCTGGGGCACGCCGGCCAGGAGCCGGCGAGCCGCACCTCGACGGCACCGGACCCGCTCCTCCCGGCCGACCTGGGATCGCTCGACCAGGGCCTGACGCTGCTCCTGATCGGCGAGGACCCCAACAGCCCCGTCCCCGACATGTGGGACTGGGCGGGCCGCAAGGTCCGTCTGCGCACCGCCCGCAACCTCACCGAGGCCGAGCGGCTGCTCACCCACGACGTGCACTGCATACTGCTCGACCTCGCCCCGCCGGAGCAGAGCGAGCGGGACGCGGGCGACATCGACTGCCCCGGTGACGAGCTGGACGCACTGCGTGAGGTGCTGCGGATGGCGCCCGCGCAGGCGGTGCTGGTGCTGACGTCCGAGACGGACGCCGAGCGGGCCGCCGAGGCCGTCCGCGTCGGCGCCCAGGACTACCTCTTCCGCGACGAGCTGGACGGCGCGGTGCTCAGCCGCGCGGTGCGCTACGCCGTCGAACGCAAACGCGCCGACCTCGCACAGCGCCAGCTGACCGAATCGCGGATGCTGGCGCAGGAGAACGCCCGCCTGGAGCGCGGGCTGCTGCCCACCCCGCTGCTGGACGGCTCGGACCTGCGCTTCGCCGCCTGCTACCGCCCCGGCCGCAGCCGTGCCCTGCTCGGCGGCGACTTCTACGACACCGTGCGCACCCAGGACGGCACCGTTCACGCGATGATCGGCGACGTCTGCGGCCACGGCCCGGACGAGGCCGCGCTCGGCGTCGAACTGCGGATCGCCTGGCGCGCCCTGACCTTCGCCGGACTGTGCGGCGACGAGCTGCTCTCCACCCTCCAGAAGGTGCTGGAGCACGAGCGCGCGGACGACGAGATCTTCGCGACGCTGTGCACGGTCGACATCTCCGCCGACGGCCGCCGCGCGGGAGTGTGCCTGGCCGGCCACCCCGCGCCGTTGCTGGCCCGCGCGGGGCAGGAGCCGCAGCTGCTGCCGTACGAGTTCGGCGGCCCGGCCCTCGGCCTGCTGCCGCGTGCCCGCTGGCCGCGCCGGCAGGTCGAACTGGGCGGCTCCTGGAGCCTGATGATGTACACCGACGGCCTGATCGAGGGCCGCGTCGGTGAGGGCAAGGAGCGCCTCGGCCAGGAGGGCATGACCGCATTGGTCAGCCGTCGGATGGCGGCCGGTCTCCGGGGTGAGGAACTGCTCGACGCGTCGGTCAGGGAAGTGCGCGACCTGAACGGCGGGGAGCTCACGGACGATGTCGCGGTGCTGCTGCTCGACCGGCACTAGCCCAGCCGGCGGCACGGGTCGGGCTCAGCGGCCGCCGTTGTACGGGCCGTACGGGCCGTCCGAGCTGGAGCCGCCGCGGCGCGGGCCGCGGCCGCCCCCGGTGACCTGCCGGAGGGCCGGCCGGACGTCGACGGTGTAGACGATCACCGCGATCACGCCGATGATCGGCAGGAACGACATCAGCGGCAGCAGGAACAGCAGCGCCGTGGCGATCACGAGGAAAATCAGCCAGAGGCCCTTGGACTGCTTGCTCGCGGCGCGATAGGCGTCCTCGCGGCGCACGGCCGCGTCCACCAGCATCACTGCCGCGTACACGCCCAGGGCGAGCTGCACCCAGCTCAGAACGTTCTGGAACCCGTAGATCAGCACGTTGCCCACCGCCCGTTCGCCTGGATGTGTCGGTCTCTTCGCGGCCCCACCGTACCCGGAGAACGGGCCGGGCACGCCATGCGTGCCCGGCCCGGCCGGTGGACCCGGTGGGGCGCGGTGCGCCATGGCGGCGCGCCCGCTCCCTCGCCCTACCGCTCAGTGCGCGGTGACGGACGTCACTTCGCCGGCGGCGTGGGCTTCTTCGCGGCCGGCTTGGCGGCGGAGTCGGTCTTCTTCGCCGCGGCGGGCTTGGCCTCGGTCCGGGTGCCGTTCGCGGGCTTGGCCTTCTGCTGGGCCGTCAGCGTCTCCTTGACCGTCGGCTCCTTGGCCTCCGGCTCGATCGCCACGGCGAGGTCCTCGACCTGGTCGGCGGTCTCGCCGCGCCAGGTCTGCACGGCGCCCCGGCCGCGCTCGGCCAGCTCGTCGTAGGTCTCGCGCGCCTTGACGGCGTACTCGGCGGCCCGGCCGACGCTCTGCATCGCCAGGTCCTGCGCCTGCTCACGGAGCTTCTTCAGGTCGCCGTCCAGCGAGCCCAGCAGCTCGTTGAACTTCTCCTGGGCGTCCTTGGCCTGCTTGGTGACCCGGTCCTGGATCTCCTTCGGGTCGGTCGCCCGCACGGACTCGAAGCGCTTGGGCGCCTCGACCCGGACCTTCTCGACCAGCGCGGGCACCTCGCCGAGCTTCTCGGCGGCCAGGTCGGCGGTGCCGGCCAGGGCGTACAGCGGGGTGGCGTCGGTCAGGGTCTTGCGGAGGTCATCGGTGATGGCCATGACGTGGTTCCTCCTGGAATCGAAATCGGTCGCTCAGGTGGCGTGCGGGCCGCCGTCGGCCTCTGCGTCGTGGGAGTCCGTACCGCGCCCGTCCTCATGCCCGTTCGCAGAGCCGTCCCCGCCGCCGACGAATCCGTTCTCCTTGCGGAAGGACTCGTAGATCTGCAGCAGGACCTGCTTCTGCCTCTCGTTCAGCGAGGGGTCGGTGAGTATCGAGGTCTGCACCCCGATCTCGTCCGGACCGTGCCGCTCGTCGAGGATCCCGGCCTGGACGTACAGCGTCTCGGCGGAGATCCGCAGGGCCTTGGCCAGCTGCTGGAGGATCTCCGCGCTCGGCTTGCGCAAGCCGCGCTCGATCTGGCTGAGATACGGGTTGGACACCCCTGCGGCATCCGCGAGTTGCCGCAGGCTCAGCTGCGCCGTGCGCCGCTGCTCCCGCAGGAACTCGCCGAGGTTGCCGACGTTGAGAGATGCCATGCCCCGATAGTGCACGCTCGTGCTAACTATTGCAAGCAAGCGCTAGCAAGAGTGGCGGTGTGGTGCCGGGACCGAGGGAAAGTCACTGGCGTGACGGTCCCTTCGGGCGTGAGACTTCGCGACGTGATGCTTCACGAGGACGAGATCCCGGTCGACGAGACGCTGGTCCGGTCGTTGCTGAAGGCGCAGCGCCCGGAGTGGGCCGGCCTGCCGCTGTCGCCCGCGGGCGCCGGCACGGACAACACCATGTACCGGCTGGGCGAGGACCTCCTCGTGCGACTGCCACGGACCCCCGGCAACGGACGGTCCGTGCGCAAGGAGCAGGAGTGGCTTCCCCGGCTGGCACCACTCCTCGGCTGTCCGATTCCCGAGCCCGTACACGCCGGGACGCCCACCGATGCCTTCCCGCTGCTCTGGTCCGTCTACCGCTGGATCGACGGTGACGAGGTCGGCCCGGACACCGTCCGGGACTGGGCCGCCTTCGGGGCCGACCTGGCGGCGGTCGTGGGGCGGCTCCACCGCATCGACCTCATGGGAGCGACGCGCGCGGAGGACCTCAGCTGGTACCGCGGAGGCACCCTGGAGCCGTGCGAGGAGTGGGTCGGCGGATGTCTCGACGACTGCCGGGCCGCCCTGGGCTCCGAGCTCGACGTCGACACCTTGGAACGGTTGTGGCGAGCCGCGCTCGCGCTCCCCGAACCCTCCGGACCCCATGTGTGGCTGCACGGCGACCTCAAACCGACCAACCTCCTGGCCCGGAACGGCAAGCTGCACGCGGTCATCGACTTCGGAGCACTCTCGGTCGGCTTTCCCGACGCCGAGCACGCCACCGTCTGGGACCTGCCGCCCCAGGCGCGCCGGGCCTACTGGGATGCCTCGAACCTCGACGAGGTGACCTGGGCCCGCGCCCGCGCCTGGGCGATCGCGGTGGGCGTCAGCGGAATCTCCGACTACCGGCACACCTTCCCCGCCTTCGTCGCCGAATGCCGGGCACGCCTTGAGGCGATCCTCGCGGACGCCGCCGCGCGCTGAACGCCCCCTGGCCGGTCCGGGAGGGGGTGGTCGTCGACACGCTCAGGGCCACGGAAGCGCCCGCCTCACAGGTGAGGGCGGAAAACCGGGTGCCGCGACCTGTCACATTCCTTCCTCGGCGCGAGTCATGGGAGCAGGCCCACGAAATCCATGGGTCGGCTCCGGGAAGCCGGACTTCCCGCATGACGCATCGGAGAGTGCTGGACATGACCGAGACGAACTCACTCCTTCTGGTCACCGGCGGGACGGGCACCCTCGGGCGCCTCGTGGTGCCGATGCTGCGCGCCGCCGGCCGCGACGTGCGGGTGCTCAGCCGGCAGCCCCGGGACCCCGCGGACGGTATCGACCAGGTGACCGGGGATCTGCGGACGGGCGAGGGGCTGGCGGCCGCGGTCGAAGGGGCCGGGACCGTCCTGCACCTCGCGGGCGGCCCCAAGGGCGACGAGGAGGCGACCTCGAACCTCATGGAGGCCGCCGCGGCAGCCGGGGTACGGCACGTGGTCTACATCTCGGTCATCGGCGCGGACAAGGTCCCGTTGAGCTGGTTCGCGGCCAAGCTCGGCGCGGAGCGCGCGGTGGCCGGATCCGGCCTGCCGTGGACGACGCTGCGTGCCGCGCAGTTCCACGACCTCGCCCTGACCGTGGTGGAGAAGATGGCGAAGCTGCCGGTGATCCCCGCCCCGGGCGGACTCCGGTTCCAGCCGGTCGATGCCCGCGAGGTGGCGGCGCGGCTGGTGGAGCTGACGCTCGGGGAGCCGGCCGGCCTGGTGCCCGATCTGGCCGGGCCGACGGTGTACGGGATGGCCGAGCTGAGCCGTGGATATCTGGCGGCGCGCGGGAAGCGCCGGTTGACGGTGCCGGTACGGATGCCGGGGAAGGCCGGCCGTGCCTACCGGGCCGGCGCGAATCTGTCCGTCGAGGGCGCGCATGTGGGCAAGCGGACCTGGGAGGACTTCCTTGCGGAGCGGGTGAGTTGAGGACCTCGGCCACCGCCGGGGCCCGCCCGGGCACGGTGCCGGGGCGGCCCCGGCGGGGCCGCCCCCGACCTCGCCCTAGCGGTCGCCGGAGGCCCGCGGCTCGTCGGGGCGGGTTCCGGCGATGACCGTGGCGTACCACTCGTCGCTGGTGGCCACCTGGGGAAGCAGCCCCGCACGGGCGAACGTCCCGACCGCGCGCTCCGCCTGGCGCTCGCTGGTCTCGACCAGCAGATGGCCGCCGGGCGCCAGCCATCGGGCCGCCTCCCGGGTGACCCGGCGGAGCACGTCGAGCCCGTCCGCGCCGCCGTCGAGCGCCACCAGAGGTTCGTGTTCGCGGGCCTCCGGCGGCAGCAGCCCGACCTCCTCGGTGGGCACGTACGGCACGTTGGCGACCAGCAGATCGATCCGCCCCCGGAGGCCGCCGGGCAGCGGGGCGTAGAGATCGCCCTCGTACACCTCGCCGCCGACCGCGGCGAGGTTGCGCCGGGCGCAGCGCACCGCGGCGGGTTCGATGTCGGCGGCGTGCAGTTCGACCGCGCCGAGGACCGCCGCCAGAGCGGCACCGACCGCGCCCGAGCCGCAGCAGAGGTCGACGACCACCGTGCGGCGCCGGGCGGTGCGGGCTCCGGAGGCGAGGGCCAGGGCCCGCTCCACGAGGAACTCGGTGCGGCGGCGGGGCACGAACACCCCGGGATCCACCGCCATCCGCCGCCCGTGGAACTCGGCCCACCCCAGGACGTGTTCGAGCGGCACCCCACCGGCCCTGCGCCGCACCATGGCGGCGAGGCCGGCCGGTGAGCGGGCCGCGGCGAGCAGCAACTCGGCCTCGTCCTCGGCGAAGACACAGCCGGCGGCACGGAGCGTGGTGACAACGGTGGAGCGGGAGAGAGCCGGGGGGAGGGGTGACGGGTACGTCGACATGTGAGCCTTTCGGGGCGCCGATGGCGCTTGCCCGGTCACGTCTGTCGGACGGTCACCTGCTGCGGGCGGACCGTGCGACGGTGAGACGGGAGCACCTGCCTGATCTGGCGGGGAATCGGTCTCACCTCCTGGGTCGGTCCACTGCGTGAGACGGCAACATTACCCGAACCGCCACCCCCCGTCACCGCGCGACGGCCCCCGCTCCGGGCGCGGTTGACTTCGAGCGCGCTCCAACTCCTACCGTCGGCGACGACGCTCCGGGGACGGCCCCGGAGCCGCTATCGCCGCACGGCACAGGAGGCAGCAGCATGACCGACATCCCCCCGCGTCACCTCGGTGAACTGGTGGTCTCCGCGCAGGGGCTCGGGTGCATGGGCATGAGCCACGGCTACGGGCCGGTGGACGACGCGCAGTCCGTCGCGACCCTCAACCGGGCGCTCGACCTGGGGGTCAGCCTGCTGGACACCTCCGACTTCTACGGAGCGGGGCACAACGAGGAGCTGATCGGGCGGGCCGTGGCCGGCCGGCGGGACGAGGTGGTGCTGGCGACCAAGTTCGGCTTCGCCAACCGGCTCGGCGAGCCGACCGCGATCCGGGGCGACGCCGCCTACGTCCGGCAGGCGTGTGACGCGTCGCTGCGCCGTCTGGGCGTCGACCACATCGACCTCTACTACCAGCACCGGGTCGACCCCGACGTCCCGATCGAGGAGACGGTCGGCGCGATGGCCGAGCTGGTCGCGGCGGGCAAGGTGCGCCACCTCGGGCTGTCCGAGGCGGGCGCGGCGACGCTCCGCAGGGCGCACGCGGTGCACCCGATCGCCGCCCTGCAGAGCGAGTGGTCGCTGTGGACCCGCGACCTGGAGCACGAGATCGCGCCGGTGTGCCGGGAGCTGGGCATCGGCCTGGTGCCCTTCTCGCCACTGGGGCGCGGCTTCCTGACGGGGCGGTACACCTCTGTCACGGAGCTGCCGGAGTCCGATGTGCGCCGCAGCCAGCCGCGGTTCGCCGACGGCAACCTGGAGCAGAACCTCGCCATCGTGGCGAAGCTGGACGAGCTGGCCGCAGCCAAGGGCGTCACGGCCGGTCAGCTGGCCCTGGCCTGGGTGCAGCACCGCGGGAGCGATGTGGTGCCGATTCCGGGCACCCGGCGGCAGAAGTATCTGGAGGAGAACCTCGGCGCGCTCGCGATCGAGCTGTCCGAGGACGAACTCGCCGCGATCGACGCCGCGGCGCCGGCCGGCCAGGTCGCCGGGACGCGCTACGACGAGGTGAGCATGACGTTCGTGAACAGGTGAGCGGACGCGGCCGGTGCGGGGCGGCGGGCGCGGAGCAGCGAGGCGGAGCCCGTGCGCGGGACGGGCTCCGTCCCGGTCGGCGGCGCCGTACCGGGCCGTGCGGGGCCGCGCGGCCTAGACTTTTTCGGGGCGCGTCCAGCCCGCGGCGACCGCCGCGGTCCGCGGCCCGCCGCCCGTACGGAAGGACGGCCGCCATGGACTGGAAGCTCGAACTGGTGCCGATCCCGGTCTCCGACGTGGAACGCTCGAAGCGCTTCTACAGCGAGCAGGTGGGCTTCGCGGTGGACCACGACACCCGTGTCGGCGGGGACGTCCGCATCGTCCAGCTGACGCCGCCCGGCTCGGGCTGCTCGATCGTGATCGGTGCCGGCACCGGCGTCCGGCAGGCCGAGCCCGGCACGGTGCAGGGGATGCAGCTGGTGGTGCCCGACATCGAGGCCGCCCGCGCCCAGCTGGTCGCGCACGGCGTGGCGGCCGGTCCGGTGCAGCACCTGGAGGACGGGACGATGGCCGAGGGCCCCGGCGAGCCGTGGAACTCCTTCGTGTTCTTCAGCGACCCGGACGGCAACGGCTGGGCGGTACAGGAGCGCCCGCCGGGCGCGGAGGCATGAAGGCGCCTCATAGGCTCGGCGGATGACGACGGATCAGGAAGCTTTTCTCCGGACGTTCCACGCCGCGCATCCGGCGGTGACCGCACGGGCGATGGCCCACGGCAGGGCCGAGGACGGCCGGTCCAGCTACGCCGTCCTCCGCGACCGGGTCGCGGGCTGCCGGCGTGTGCTGGACCTCGGATGCGGTGACGGCCTGCTGCTGGAGCTGCTGGGGGAGGACGAGGGGCGCTCCCTCGCCGGACTGGACCTTTCCGCCGAGGAGTTGGCGCTGGCGCGCCGCCGCCCGCACACCGCACGGGCCGATCTCCGGGTCGGCCGGGCGCAACACCTCCCGTTCGAGGACGGCCGGTTCGACGGCTGCGTCTCGCACATGGCGCTGATGCTGATGAGCGACGCCGAGCGGGTCGCGGCCGAGCTGGCGCGGGTGCTGGAGCCCGGCGGCACGCTGGCGGTGGTGCTGGGCGGCGGCGCCGTGGGGGACGAGGCGTACGGGAGTTTTCTGCGGCTGGCCCTGCCGTTGATCAAGGCGGCGCCGCCGGGGCAGCGGATCCCGCGCCTGGGGGACCGTCGGCTGCGGACCCGTGACGGGTTCGACGAGGTCTTCGGCCCGGCCGGTTTCGGCCCGGCCGACTGGGAGACGCTACGGCTCGATCTGACCGGACCGCCGGAGCAGGTGTGGCGGACCGTGGGGGGCCTCTACGACCTCGGGCCGCTCGACGCCGCCGTCACCGCTGAGCTGCGGGCCCGCTTCGAGGCGGAGACGGCGGACTCGGCGCTGCCCGGCGGCCGCATCCCGTGCGCGATGCGGGTGCATGTCGCGACGGTGCGGCGGGCCTGAGGTCAGGCGCCGTAGGGCCGTGCGGCGCGGGCTTCGCGCAGGGCCACCGCCCACCAGGTCAGCTGGTTCAGCAGGGCGTCGGCGGCCCGGGCGGCGGGGGCGGGGTCGTGCAGTCGGCCGTCGTCGTCGAAGAGATTGCCCGCGAGCGGGAAGCTGACCGTCTCGCGCACGGTCGTGGCGTGCAACTCGGCGAAGACCAGCCGGAGTTGCTCGATGGCCCGCAGGCCGCCCGAGACCCCGCCGTACGAGACGAAGCCGACCGGCTTGGCCTGCCACGGCGCGTGCAGCAGGTCGATGGCGTGCTTGAGCGGTGCCGGGAAGGAGTGGTTGTACTCCGGGGTGATCACGACGAACGCGTCCGCCGTGTCGACGCGCTTGGCGAAGGAGGCGTGGTCCTCGCTGCCGGGCCGGAGCTCGTAGGGGCGGACGGTGTCCAGGTCGATGACGTCGACGTCGATGTGCCGGTGCTCTTCGGCGTGCCGGGTGAACCAGTTCGCGATGACGGGCGCGAACCGGCCCTCCCGGGTGCTGCCGATGATCACTGCGAGGCGGTAGCGGTGCTCGGACATGCGGGGCCCTCCATGGGGGTGCGGCGGCGGTGTTGCCGTCAGACCCCGACGCTAGAACCTCAAGGAAACTTGAGGTCAAGCGCGGCGAGCCGGGTGCCCCACCGTGCGGACGCACACGCCCCGCCGGGCACGCGTGAACCCGCGCCGACCCGGACCCTGCCGATCCCGGTGGCACGGCCCGCCGCGCCGGGAGGACTCACTGCACGCCGAACAGCGTCAGCAGCTCCTTCTTCTCGAACATCCGGGCCGTGTCGATCGCCGAGGGGGTGCCGGCCGCCGGGTCCGCGCCGTGGGCGATCAGCGCCTTGACGACCTCGTCCTCACCCTTGAAGACCGCGCCGGCGAGCGGCGTCTGGCCCCGGTCGTTGGGGCGGTCGGCGTCCGCGCCGCGCTGGAGCAGCGCCTCCACGGTGGCCGCGTGGCCGTGGTAGGCGGCCAGCATCACCAGGGAGTCGCCCTTCTCGTTCGTCAGATTCGCGGGCACGCCCGCGTCCACATAGGCGGCGACGGTGTCGGTGTCACCGTGCCGCGCCAGGTCGAAGACCTTGGCCGCGAGCTGCAGCACCTCGGGGTCGTGCGCGTGCTCGATCGCCTCGGGCCCCTGCGGCTCGGTATTCGCGTCGCTCATGGTCGCCGGCCTCCTGCTGTGGTGAGTGGTGCACTGTGTCCTCGCCACTTTATGCAGGTCACCTCCGTTGGGGCAGTGCCCGCGGCGGGGCGGTGGGCCGCCGGCCGGCCCGTCCGGGCCGGGGCGCCGAGAGGGCCCGGCCCGCTCTCCGTACGCCCGGCGGGGCTTCGTCGGCCGGGCGCCGACGCGCCGCCCATATGCGGCGACGCCAACATGCCCCATCCGAGGGGGAGTTCGGGCGATCCCGCGTACGGGGAGAGCGCGAGGACGGCATCCCCGCGCTCTCGGCGGCGCTCAGAAGGCCGCGCGGATCTCCCCGACGCGTGTGGCGCCGCCCAGCAGCGGTGCGTCCTCGATACGGGAGAGCACGGGGGCATCGACCCCCATCCGGCGCAGGACCCTCGCCAGCACCGGCCCGAGCGTGCGGATCGCACCGTCGTCGATCTTGAAGGCGAGCGCCCGGCCGTCGGGCAGCGCCAGTGCCTGGACGGCTTCCGCGCCCATCTTCGACAGCGTGCCGGGCAGTGCCTGCATCAGCCAGGTGTCGGGGCGGCGGGTGCCGGCGACGTATTCGGGGTGAGCGCGCATCGCGTCCGCGACCCGCCGCTCCGGGCTGCCCGGCTCGGCGGCGACGAAGTGCCGGAAGGCGCGGGCCAGACCGGTCAGCGACAGGGACATCAGCGGCGCACCGCAGCCGTCGGTGCCGATGTGCGCGACGTCCTCGCCGCTCGCCGTGCGGACACCGTCGAGCACCAGCTGCTGGAGCGGGTGGTCCTGGTCGAGATAGGAACCCAGCGGCCAGCCGTTGAGGGCGCAGGCGGCCAGCATGGCGGTGTGCTTGCCGGAGCAGTTCATCGTCAGCCGCTCGCGGACCTGGCCCGACGCCAGATACCGCTCCGACTCCTCGGGGTCGAGCGGCAGATCGGGCGGGGTCTGCAGCTGGTCGGCGGTCAGGCCGTGCTCGGCCAGCATGGTCCGTACGAGATCGAGGTGGAAGGACTCGCCGGAGTGGCTCGCGGCGGCCAGCGCGAGCCGCTCGCCCGAGAGGTCCAGGCCCGCCCGCAGCACCGCCGCGGCCTGCATCGGCTTGTTCGCCGACCGGGGGAAGACCGGGGCCGCGGCATCGCCCAGCGCCCACTCCACGCTGCCGTCGGCCGCCAGCACCACCAGCGAGCCGCGGTGGCGTCCCTCGACGAAGCCGGAACGGACGACCTCGGCGAGGACGGGGGGCACCGCGGACTGCGCGGCCGCCGCGGAATCCGGGGACGGAGAGGAATCCTGGGACGGCTCGGATATCGGGGTGGGCGAGGTCATCGTCGGCCTTCCGGGAGTGACCCGCGCCCTCCGGGGTGGCCGGGTCAGGACAGCAGGTCGTCTACTTGTGCTTCGCCCTCACGGTACCTGCGGGTGATTTCGGTACTGCAATCATCGGCCATCCGCTGCAGCGACTGGCGGCGCCGCGAAACCTCCCGCTCATGGCGGATCAGGCGGCCCATCGCGTCGTGCAGCTCGCCGTCCGTCCGTGCCGTCAGGTCGGACAGCTCGACCTCCCCGAGCATCTGCTCGGCCATCTCGCGGTACTCCTCGCTGTGCGGCGTCCCGAGCGTGACGTGCCGGGCCGAGGAGCGGTGCCGCGACGGGAGGTCCGTCAGGATCTCCGGGAGGCGGTCGAGCAGCGGCGAATGCTGCGCGGTGCGCCGGGCGATCTCGGCCCGCAGGATGTCGATGCGGCCCTGCAGCAGCCGCCGCAGATAGCTCAGATCGGCCTCGTCCTGCTGCGCGTCACGCCGCACCACCCGCAGCTCCGGCAATCCCAGGACGGACAGATCGGGTGTCGCGACGGGGTGGCAGCGGTCGCGTTGCTGCGGGGGGCGGGGGTGCTGGGCCTGGCCTGCCGGGAGCATGGGGCCATCCTCGCTGCGGGTGGGCTCGTCGGGAGCCGATGCCGTCGTGGTCGGGGCGGTCGGTGTCGGTACGGCGGTCGTCGTCGTACGGGCGGTCGGTACGGGACCGGGCGTCTGCCCGGAGCCGGCAGTGCTCATGAGTCGTTCCGTCCCCTCGTCCGGTGCGGCATCCAGGGCATGTTGTCCGTGAAACGCACCGCGTGCACGCATCGTGCCACTCTGGGCGGTCCATGCGCAGGGCGATGGCACCCGAACGGCCCTCGTGGGGGTACAGCCGTACGGATGCCGAAAGCCGCCGTGCATGATGGCCGGTATGCGAGCTGTGGTGCAGAGGGTCGACGGCGCACGCGTCGACGTGGCGGGCGAGACGGTCGGCGAAATCGTCGGTGAAGGGCTGTGCGTGCTGGTGGGGGTCACCCACGAGGACACTGCGGAGAAGGCGGCACAGCTCGCCCGGAAGCTGTGGTCGGTCCGGATCCTGCAGGGCGAGAAGTCCTGTTCGGACACCGGGGCGCCGCTCCTGGTGATCAGCCAGTTCACTCTCTACGGTGACGCCCGCAAGGGGCGCCGCCCCACCTGGAACGCCGCCGCCCCCGGGCCGGTGGCCGAACCGCTGGTCGACGAGGTCGTCGCGCAGCTGCGGGCACTCGGCGCCCGGGTGGAGACCGGGCGCTTCGGCGCCGACATGAAGGTGTCGCTGACGAACGACGGCCCGTTCACGGTGCTCGTCGAGGTCTGAGCCCCCGAGGCACCGCAGAACGGGCCGTTTCGCTACGGCTCGACGACGACTTCCTGGGCGGCGGCCGTACCGGCCGCCGTCAGCTGGGCGTCGAGCGGGACATTGCGCTTGACCAGCGCCAGGGCGATGGGACCGAGCTCGTGATGGCGGGCCGAGGTCGTGACGAAGCCCAGCTGCCTGCCCTCCTCGCCGTCCGAGGCCAGCCGCACCGGCGCGCCGTGCGGCGGCAGGTGCACCTCGCTGCCGTCCAGGTGCAGGAACACCAGCCGGCGGGGCGGCTTGCCCAGGTTGTGGACCCGGGCGACGGTCTCCTGGCCGCGGTAGCAGCCCTTCTGCAGGTGCACGGCGCTGCCCAGCCAGCCCAGCTCGTGCGGGATGGTGCGGTGGTCGGTCTCCAGACCGAGCCGGGGGCGGTGCGCCTCGACGCGCAGGGCCTCCAGGGCCAGGATGCCGATCGCCGGGCCGTGCGCCGCCGCGAACGACTCCAGGTCGGCCCGGGGCAGGAACAGGTCCCGGCCGTGTGCGGTCTCGCGTGCGACGGTGTTCTCGGGCACCTCGGCGATCGAGCCGGCGGGGAGGTGCACGACCGCGAAGTCGTCGGTGCGGTCGGTGACCTCGACGCGGTAGAAGAACTTCATGCTCTCCAGGTAGGCGATCAGCGCCTCCTGGGTGCCCGGTTCGGTGTGCAGCCAGGTCGTCTCACCGTCGTCGACGAGGTAGAGCGCATGCTCGATGTGGCCGTGCGCGGAGAGGATCAGCGCCTCGGTGGCATGGCCGGGCGCCAGATCGGTGACGTGCTGGGTGATCAGCAGATGCAGCCAGGGCAGCCGCTCGGCGCCCGTGACGGTGACCACCCCGCGGTGCGAGAGGTCCACGAAGCCGGAGCCGTCGGCGAGGGCGCGCTGCTCCCGGAAGAGGTCGCCGTAGTGCGCGGCGACGCCTTCGTCGGGGGCTTCGGCGGGAACCGCACCGGGCAGCGACAGCAGGGGGCTGGCTTTCGAATGTCGCAGCATGAAGCCAGCCTACGACTCGGCCGCGAGCGGGCTACCCGTCGCCCTGGGCGGCCTTGGCGGCGCAGGACGCGCAGCGCCCGAAGATCGCGAAGTGCTTCATGTCCGTCACGAAGCCGAACCTCTCGCGCAGCTCCGCGGTGAACGGCTCGGCCACCGACAGATCCGCCTCGATGACCTCGGTGCAGTCCCGGCACACCAGGTGGATGTGGTGGTGGCGGTCGGCGAGGTGGTAGGTCGGGGCGCCGTGGCCGAGGTGGGCGTGGCTGACCAGGCTCAGCTCCTCCAGCAGCTCCAGGGTCCGGTAGACCGTGGAGATGTTCACGCCGCCCGCCGTCTTGCGCACCTCGGTGAGGATCTCGTCGGGGGTGGCGTGTTCCAGCCTGTCCACAGCCTCCAGCACCAGCTGACGCTGTGGGGTCAGGCGGTACCCGCGCCTGCGGAGGTCGCTCTGCCAGTCGGTGGTCACCACACAGCCAGTGTAGGAGGGCGGACGCCCGGTGCGTACGGCGTGGGCGTCAGCCGTGGCGTACGCCGCGCAGATAGTGGGCCAGGGCGCTGATCGCGGCGGGGTTGCGGGGGCTCTCGACGAGTTCGGCGTAGTCCATGACGTAGATCCGCCGGTGCTTGATGGCCGAGACGTTCGCCAGCGGGGCGTAGGACAGCAGGAATTCCTTCTTCCGCTCGGCGGTGGTGTCGCCGTAGTCGTTGATGACGATGACGTCCGGGTCGCGGGCGACGACGGTCTCCCAGCCCACCGTGGTCCAGGAGTCCTTGAGGTCCTTCATGACGTGGTCGCCGCCGGCCTTGGTGATGATGTCGTGCGGGCCCGCGTAGAAGCCCGAGGTCAGCGGCTTGTCGCGGCCGTCGTCGTAGAGGAAGACGGAGGGCCGGTCGCCCGGCGCGGGGATCTTGGCGTGGACCTGCGCGACCTGCTTCTCGTACCGCTTCACCAGGGCCTCGGCCCGCTCCCGCACGTCGAAGATCTTCCCGAGCGTCCGCAGGTCGGTGTAGAGCGCCTTCAGCGGCGGCATCACGCCCCGGGCGCTGCCGTCCGGGCCCTTGCGGCAGGACTCGGTCAGGACGTAGCTGCCGATGCCGAGCTTCTTCAGGGACGCGGGGGTGAGGTCGTTGTCCTCGCCGAATCCGTAGTTCCAGCCGGCGAAGACCAGGTCGGCCTTGGCGTCCAGGGCCATCTCCTTGGTGATGGCCTTCTTCGAGAGCCGGGGCACCTTGTCGTAGGCGTCCTTGTAGGGCACCGAGCCGAGATCGCCCTTGTCGTCGGGCATCACATAGCCGGCCATGTGCTTCTCCAGGCCCAACGCGAACATCAGCTCGGTGATGCCGACATCGTTGGTGACCACGCGCTGCGGTGCCTTGTCGTACGTCGCGCGGACGCCGCAGTTCTCGATGGTGACCGGGTAGTGGCCGGAGCCCCCGGCGGCCTTCTCGCCCTCGGGGGTGATCTGCGCGCCGCAGCCGGTGAGCGCGAGCGCGAGGACGGTGAGCAGAGCGGCGGGGCGGTGGGCCGGGGTCATCGGGGGGTCCTCACGGAGCGGTCGGGTCGGCCTGGGTGGGCCGGGGGAGGGGGGCAGGGGCACAGGCGCCAGGGGCGGCGTCCGCGCGCCTCAGGCGGTCGAACAGCAGCTGTACGGCGCCCGATTCGGGATGCCGTACGCGGTGCGCGCGGACGCCGAAGACCTCGGCGAGCAGCTCGGGGGTCAGGACGTCGTACGGCGGACCGGAGGCGACGATCCGGCCGTGCGCGATGACGTACAGCTCGTCGCAGTGCACGGCGGCCAGGTTGAGGTCGTGCAGCGCGGTGAGCACCGTCAGCCGGCTGTCCCGCACCAGTGCGAGGACCTCCAACTGCTGGGCGATGTCGAGGTGGTTGGTGGGCTCGTCGAGCACCAGCACGGCCGGTTCCTGGGCCAGCGCGCGGGCGATGAGGACCCGCTGCTTCTCGCCGCCCGACAGGCTCAGGAAGCCGCGGCCCGCGAGGTGGTCCGCCCCGGCCCGGGCCAGCGCCCGCTCGCACACCTCGGTGTCCGTGCGCCGCGCGCGACCGGAGCCGCGCTGATGCGGCAGCCGCCCCATCGCCACGACCTCGGCGACGGTGAAGTCGAACTCGGTGCTGGCCTCCTGCGGCAGCGCGGCCAGCAGCCGGGCGCCCTCCCGCGCGTCCATGGCATGCAGCTCTTCGCCGTCCAGGCGCACCGAGCCCGCGGCCGGGCGCAGCGCGCGGTAGACGCACCGGAGCAGTGTCGACTTGCCGCTGCCGTTGGGGCCCACCAGCCCCACGAGCCGGCCGCTGCCGGCCCCCAGCGATATGTCGTGGACCAGCCGGTGCCCGGCCACCTCCACCGACAGGCCGTCGATGTCGAGCCGCATCAGGCGCCGCCTCCGAAGGTGTAGCCGCGCCGCCGCATCAGCAGCACGAAGCAGGGCACGCCGAGGACGGCGGTGATCACGCCCACCGGCAGTTCGACGGGCGCGAGCAGTACCCGCGAGAGCAGGTCGACCCACACCAGCAGCACCGCGCCCAGCAGTGGCGCGACCGCGAGCACCCGGCGGTGGTCGGCGCCGACCAGCATCCGCGTCGCATGCGGCACCATCAGCCCGACGAAGCCGATCGCGCCGCTGACCGCGACCACCGCTCCGGTGACCGCGGCGGCGACCACGAACAGCTCACGGCGCAGCCGCTCCGCGTCGACCCCGAGCGCCGCCGCGGTCTCGTCGCCCATGGCCAGCGCGTTCAACCGGCCCGCGGAGAGCAGCAGATGGGCCAGTGCGGCGGCCACCGCGGCCGCCGCGATCGGCACCGAACCCCAGCCGGCCCCGCTCAGGCTCCCCAGCAGCCACATCATCGCGGAGCGGGCCGCCTCGCCGCGGTCGGCGGTGAACACCATCAGGGTGGTGACGGCGGAGAACCCGTAGTACATCGCGGTACCGGTCAGCACCAGGCGCAGCGGGGTGAGCCCGTGGGCGGTGCGGGCGGCCGCGTACACCAGGACCATCGCGATCAGCGCGGAGGCGAACGCGGAAACCGACAGGGCCCAGACGCCCAGCGCGCCCAACGCCCCGAAGAGGAGTACCGCGTTGGCGCCGACGGCGGCGCCGGAGGAGATGCCGAGCACGAACGGGTCGGCGAGCGCGTTGCGTACCAGCGCCTGGACGGCGACGCCGATCGCGGACAGCCCGGCGCCTACGACGGCCGCCAGCACGGCCCGCGGGAAGCGCAGCTCCCACACGATGGTGTACGCGGAGACCTCGTCCGCGTCGAGGGCGCCGCCGGTCAGTCCCGCGCCGAGATACCGCACCACCTGCGCCCAGCTCAGTCCGGCGGCGCCGAGGCCGATGCCGCACAGCAGGGAGCCGAGCAGGACGACGGAGAGCGCGGCCACCAGGAGCGGCACGGGGAGCCGTCGGGGCCGCACGGAGCCGGGTGGCGGTGCGGGGGCGCGGGGCGTGGCCTCGGTGGTCGCCACGGGCGGTCCGCCTTCGGTCGGGCCGCGTGCGGAAGGAGGCACGGCCCGGCGCGGGTGGCGGCGGAGGCGTCCCCTCGCAGTCCACGGCGAGTTGTCAGGATCCGGCGCCGCCGCGGGCG
The DNA here is from genome assembly GCF_045782725.1 of Streptomyces sp. Pv4-95. Classification (NCBI taxonomy): domain Bacteria; kingdom Bacillati; phylum Actinomycetota; class Actinomycetes; order Kitasatosporales; family Streptomycetaceae; genus Streptomyces; species Streptomyces sp. Pv4-95. The sequence continues at coordinate 3,589,181 of NZ_CP127172.1, read as the reverse complement.
ATCGGGCTTGCGGAAGGGGTGCTTCCGCTTACCGTTGCGGGTCAGCGCCGGACTCTCACCGGACTTCCCCCGCGGGGCGCTGTCGTGCGTGTGCAGATGTACGGCGGAGGCGGGCCGCGGTCCGGGGACCGCGCGGCCCGCTCGCCGCCGGGCGTCCTACTTGAAGAAGGCGATGCCGTCGTCGGGCAGGTCCTTGAGGTCCTTGGCCCACTCGCTCGGGTCGACGACCTTCTTCAGGTGCGCGGACATGTACGGGCGCAGCGGCACCTCGGGCGTGGCCTTCTCGCCGACCCACATCAGGTCGCTGTTGACGTAGCCGTAGAGCCGCTTGCCACCGCTGTAAGGGCCGGAGGAGGCGGTGCGGGCGACGGCGTCCGTGGCCAGGTCGATCTGCGGCTTCTGGTCGGCCAGCTCGCCGTACCAGACCTCAGCCACGCCCTGGTCGCGGATCATCACGACCTCGACCTTGCGGTCGGCGTCGATGCGCCAGTAGCCACTCTCGGTCTCCAGCGGGCCGACCTTCTTGCCCTCGCCGTCGAGCACCCAGCTGTGCGAGGTGTATTCGATGAAGTCACGGCCGTCGTGCGTGAAGGTGACTTCCTGCCCGAAGTTGCACTTCTCGGTGCCGGGGAAGTCCGCGACGCCCGCGCCCTCCCAGTTGCCGAGGAGGAAGGCGAGCGGCACCAGGGCCGGGTTCAGGTCGGACGGGATCTCGATCATGAGCTCAGGCGATCTGTAGGAGAGGGGACAGCCGGGGCGCGCGGCGCTCCTGCTGAGGGCAGGGGGAGGGGCAGGTTCAGCGCTGGCCCTGGTACAGCTTCTTCCAGGTCAGGCCGGCGAAGGCGACGACGCCGACGGCGACCAGGACGAGCAGGGTGGTGAAGACTGCCTCAAGCACGAGCGCGCTCCTTGGACGGAGTGAGGTGTTACGGACCGCAGGCAAGTCTAGTCGGCGCCGGTGCGTCCGGCGCTGTGAGGTTCCCCGCCCGCCCCGCGGGGGCGCCGCGCGGGCGGGACGCGAGGCGCGGGGGACGTACGGGCGCGGGTCCCCGGCGGCGGTCGGCCGGGCTCTAGGCTGAGGCCATGGCGAACAAGCTCGTGATCAAGGTGACGGCGGGTGCGGACGCGCCCGAGCGGTGCTCGCAGGCGTTCACGGTGGCGGCGGTGGCGGTGGCCAGCGGCGTCGAGGTCTCCCTGTGGCTGACCGGAGAATCGGCGTGGTTCGGGCTGCCGGGGCGGGCGGCCGAATTCGAGCTGCCGCACGCCGCGCCGCTGCCGGAGCTGATCGACGGCATCATCGCGGGCGGCGGGGCGATCACGGTCTGCACGCAGTGCGCGGCCCGGCGCGGCATCGAGGAGAAGGACCTGATCGAGGGCGCGGGCATCGCCGGTGCCCAGGTCTTCGTCAGCGAGATCATGCCGGACGGCGTCCAGGCCCTGGTGTACTGACGCGGCGGGCGGGGTCGGACGCCACGTCCGGCCTCAGGGCCCTATTGCGGGTGCTTGTCGTCCTTGTCGTCCAGCTCGCGCCACCAGCGGTCGGACTCCGGGTCGCCGGACTCGTCCCACCAGCGCCAGCCGGGCTCCCGGCGGTTTCCGATGATCGCCGCGACCGGCGGGATGACCATCGCGACCACGCACATCCCCACCGCCGCGGGCACCGACCAGAGGCGCACGACGCTCCACGCCAGCACGAACAGCACGATGCAGACGCCCATCAGCAGGAAGTACCTGCGATGGCGGCGTTGCGCGGGCAGCAGGCGACGGGCGTGCATAGCTCCACGGTAAGACCGCGGCGGGTGGGAGAGAAGTCCGGACGCGCAGGCGCGCAGCACGGAGGGCCGCACCCCGGTCAGGTGTCCAAACCCCTGGGGTGCGGCCCTCCGGCCGTAAGGATCGCTGGCGATCCCGTCCTCCATGCCGTCAGACGGCGATGGCGACCTCCGCCAGGCCACCCTGCTGGGCGACGACGGTGCGGTCCGCGGTGCCGCCGGGGACCAGGGCGCGCAGCGTCCAGGTGCCCTCGGCCGCGTAGAAGCGGAACTGTCCGGTCGCCGAGGTGGGTACCTCGGCGGTGAACTCGCCGGTGCTGTCCAGCAGGCGGACGTAGCCGGTGACGGGCTCGCCGTCGCGGGTCACGTTGCCCTGGATGGTGGTCTCACCGGGCTTGATGGTCGAGGCGTCCGGGCCGCCTGCCTGTGCTCCACACATGGGGGTACTTCCTTGAGGGGTCGGGGAGGGAAGGTTGCTTACTTGTTCGCGCCGAGCTCGATCGGCACGCCGACGAGCGAGCCGTACTCGGTCCAGGAACCGTCGTAGTTCTTGACGTTGGTCTGGCCGAGCAGCTCGTGCAGCACGAACCAGGTGAGCGCGCTGCGCTCACCGATGCGGCAGTAGGCGATGGTGTCCTTCGCCAGGTCGACCGACTCGCCCTCGTAGAGCTCCTTGAGCTCGTCGTCGGACTTGAAGGTGCCGTCGTCGTTGGCGTTCTTCGACCAGGGGATGTTGCGGGCGCTGGGCACGTGGCCGGGGCGCTGCGACTGCTCCTGCGGGAGGTGCGCCGGCGCGAGCAGCTTGCCGCTGAACTCGTCGGGGGAGCGCACGTCGACGAGGTTCAGGTTGTCGATCGCGGCGACGACGTCGTCACGGAAGGCGCGGATGGCGGTGTTCTGGGCCTTCGCCTTGTAGTCGGTCTTCGCGCGGGTGGGCACCGCGTCGACCAGGTCGCGGGAGTCCAGCTCCCACTTCTTGCGGCCGCCGTCGAGCAGCTTGACGCTGCCGTGGCCGTAGAGCTTGAAGTACCAGTACGCGTAGGAAGCGAACCAGTTGTTGTTGCCGCCGTAGAGGACGACGGTGTCGTCGTTGGCGATGCCCTTCTCCGAGAGAAGCTTCTCGAAGCCCGCCTGGTCGACGAAGTCGCGGCGCACCGGGTCCTGGAGGTCCTGCTGCCAGTCGATGCGGATCGCGTTCTTGATGTGGTTCTTCTCGTACGCGGACGTGTCCTCGTCGACCTCGACGATGACGACCTTCGGGTCGTCGATGTGGGCCTCGACCCAGTCTGCGTCCACCAGGACGTCGGTACGGCTCATGTTCTTCTCCTCCGGGGCAGTTGCGGGGGGCAGTTGCAGAAGTGCACGCGGTGACGCCGGATGCGCGCGGCTGCTGACGGCGCGCGGCGCTGCGCGAGGGCATGCGGGAATCGGCCCGAGGGGCCGAAAAGGACGGGACGCGGGAAAAGGGGCCCGTCAGACAGGGCGACAGAGCATGGCGGCGACGCGGCACAGGTCCACTGCCCGCCGCTTCGTCAGGACCGCCTGTCCCCGCGGACGGAGACCGCTCAATGAGCTCTGCATGCCACCGATCGTAGGGAGGGACGGCGGGGCGTGTCACCGGCGTGTCATATGTCGAGATGTGATTGTCCGCGATGTGGGATGCGGATGCCGCCGGCGGTCGCACGGAGGAGCGAGCGGGCGGTGTTCCGGTGCGGACGTCTGGCGGACGGACTGCCCTGTCTCAGGGGGTGGACGTCGGCCGGAGGGGTGTCACGGACCGGAAGGTTCGGTACCGCCCGGCACGGGGCCGAACGGGGTGCGGGCGGGCCGGTGGGGCGGCCCGCCACGCGGTCGGCCGGTCAGCCGGAGAGCTCGACGTCCTTGCCCGAGGCGGCGATCGAGATGCCCTCGGCGGTCGTCACGACCTTCTCCAGCGTGAGATTGCCGGGCAGCTGCGCCAGCTTCCACTCGTGGTCGGTCTGCGAGCGCACCTTCGACTCACAGCCGGGGATCGTCCGGCACATCGCCGGGATCGAGTCGGCCCGCAGCCGCACCGTGTCGCCGCCGACGGTGGTGATCGAGCCGGTCACCTTCAGGGAGCTGAGGAGCGGGACGTTCGGCGAGATCGTGACCTGGCTGCGGCCGTTCTCCTGGCCGGCGTAGCTGATCTTCACGCCGCCGCCCGCGGCCTTCGTCAGGTCCGCGTAGCTGATCCGGGCGGTGCCGGTGGCCGAGGCGGCCCGCTCGACGGAGGAGTAGTCGCTGGTCAGCTGCACGTCGTGGAACCGGGCGCTGAGCTTGCTCACCCGCAGGGTGCGGCCCTGGGCGCTGGCCTCGACGCCGTCGAGGTCCGCGTCCACTTCCTGGAGGGACCGCCCGGCGACCTGGGTCAGGAACGGGAAGCCCTTGATGGAGATGCCCGGCGCCTTCGCCAGGCCCCCGCTGACGCGGATCTTGTCCGCGACCTTCTCCTCCGCGAGGCTCACCGCGACGCGGTCGCCGACCACGAACAGCGCCCCGAGTATGACGACGATGACCAGCAGCACCCGTAGTGCACGCATCGAACCACTTTCCCCACGCAAGGGCCGGACGCCCGGCCGTCTCCGCCATGCCCGCAGGCTCCCCGGCCTGCGCACCGGGGAGCCTAGACGACCGGGTCCGGCGGGCGCGCCCGTCGGCCGCGGGAGGGCGCGAGCGGCCCCCGAGGCGTGCCGGGTGCACTCGCCGGTCCGCGGCGCGGCTCAGGCCAGGGCGCGCCCCAGGACGTACACGGCCGGTGCCGCGAGGGCGAGGGGCAGGGCCACGCCCGCCGTCATGTGGACGAAGCGGGACGGGTAGTCGTAGCTGGCCACCCGCAGGCCGATCAGCGCACAGCCACCGGCCGCGAATCCCAGGAGCGCGCCCGCCGGGCCGAGGTCGGTCAGCCCCCCGGCCGCGACTCCGGCGCCGGCCGAGGCCACCAGGGCGACGGCCACGGAGACGTAGGGCGGCAGCGGCAGTGCGCGGGCGAGCGTCGCGACGCCCACCGCGACGGCGCCGACCACCACCGCGTGCGGCGCGGCGGCGAGCTGGCCCGAGGCGAGCACGGCGAGGGCGGTCGAGGCGAGCCCCGCGGTCAGTGCGTACATCCGCTCGTCCGCGCTGCTGCGGTTGCGCAGCTGGAGGACGAGGACGAACAGGCACCACACGCCGAGCGTGCCGACGGCCACGACGGGAGCGTCCCCGCGGTCGGTGGCCAGCAGCGCCACATCGGTGGTCAGGCCGGCCAGGAACGCCAGCGCGATGCCCTGCCGCGCGGGCCACATGCCGTTCAGCCGGAACCAGCCCGCCGCCGTGACGGCCTGCAGGAGGACCACCGGCACGAAGAGCGCCGGCTGTCCCAGTGGCGCGGCGAGCGCGAGCAGCAGGGCGAGCGCGGCGGTCAGGACGGCCGGCTTCCGCCCCGGCGGGATGATCGGCGAGCGGCCTTCGGCGCGGGCCCGCTGATGGGGCGCCAGGGGGGCCGCCGGGCGGGCGGCGGCCGCGCCCTGCGGGTGCGGCTTGGCCCGCTGGGGGTGCTGCCGGGCGTACGGCTCCTCGGTCGGCGGCGCGGTCTGGTGCTGGGTGGGCAGGTGGGTGGTCTCCGCGCCGGCTGCCGGGACCGGCGGCTGGGTGCCGGTCTCCCAGGTCGGGGCGTCCCAGGTCTGGGTCTGCGGGCCGTGCGGCTGCGGGGTCTGCGGGGTCTGCGGGGTGCCGTACCCGTCCCGGGCGGGCGGCTGCTGCGCGGCGGGGTCGTAGCCGTACTGGCCGGAGCCGTACTGGGCGTGGCGGCCGCCGGCCGCGGGCCACGGCGTCCGGGGCTGCTGCTGCGGCTGGTGCGGCTGCTGTGCCGGGTAGGGCTCGTGCGGCTGCCCCTGGACCGGCCCCTGCTGCTGCCCGTAAGGACGGCCGTACGACGTCTGCGGGTCGTAGGGAGCCTGCGGGTCGTACGGGGTCTGCGGGTCGTACGGGGTCTGCGGGGTGTTCTGGGCGTACGGGTCCGGGGCGGCGTAGGGCTCGTGGGAGCCCTGGCTCTCCGGGCGCGAGGAGGGCTCGTGCGGTTCGTACGGCTTGCGGTGGCGCGGCTGGTTGTCGCTCATGATCGTGGGCTCACCCTCCCGCGAACGGCGGCAGGACCTCGACGGTGCCGCCCTGGGCCAGCGACACCGCCCCGTGGTCGCGGGTGCCGACCGGGTCGCCGTCCACCAGGAACGAGCAGCGCATCAGGACACGCGCGAACTCCGGGTTCGCGGCATGCGCGGCGCGCGCCGCGTCGAGCGCCTCGGCGAGCGTCGCCGCCGCGTACGGCTCCTCTGCCGTGCCGGCGGCGGCTTTGGCCGCGGCCCAATAGCGCACGGTGCCAGTTGTTGTCACGGCGACCTCTTCATCGTGTCGGTCGTAGGGCGGGCCGTCGGTGTGGGCCGCCCCCGTCGTTGCCGCCTCCATGATGGCGTACGGCGCGGCCGGTCCGGTTCCGGGCAAGTTCCGGCAAAGGTCGCGGGCGGGGCGCAGGGGAAAGCGGATAATTCGATTGCCGAAGGCAAGCGTTCGCATAGGCTCGCTCCGTGTTGGTCCGACTCGCGAAGGCCCATCTGCGGCCGCATAGGCGCTCCATATCCCTGATCGTGGTGCTCCAGCTCATCCAGACGCTGGCCACCCTCTACCTGCCCACCCTCAACGCCGACATCATCGACAACGGTGTCGTCAAGGGGGACACGGGCTACATCCTCCGTCTCGGCGGCGCGATGACCGCCGTCACGCTGCTCCAGATCGTCTGCGCGATCGGCGCCGTCTACTTCGGCGCCCGGACCGCCATGGCCCTCGGCCGTGACATCCGCGCCGCCGTCTTCGACCGGGTGCAGTCGTTCTCCGCACGGGAGATGGGCACCTTCGGCGCACCGTCGCTGATCACCCGCACCACCAATGACGTCCAGCAGGTGCAGATGCTGGTGCTGATGACCTTCACGATGATGGTCTCCGCGCCGATCATGTGCGTCGGCGGTGTGGTCATGGCGCTCAACCAGGACGTGCCGCTGTCGGGCCTGCTCCTCGTCATCGTCCCGGTCCTCGGGATCCTCGTCTCACTGATCGTGCGCCGGATGCGCCCGCTCTTCCGCGGGGTGCAGGAGCGCATCGACACCGTCAACCGGGTGCTGCGGGAGCAGATCACGGGCATCCGCGTCATCCGCGCCTTCGTCCGCGACCGGTACGAACGCGAGCGGTTCGGCGCCGCCAACACCGACCTCTACGACGTCTCGCTGCGCGCGGGCCGGCTGATGTCGATGATGTTCCCGCTGGTCATGCTCATCGTGAACCTCTCCAGCGTGGCGGTGGTCTGGTTCGGCGGACTCCGCATCGACAGCGGCGACATGCAGGTCGGCGCGCTCACCGCCTTCCTCAGCTACCTGATGTACATCCTCATGTCGATCATGATGGCGACGTTCATGGTGATGATGCTGCCGCGCGCCGAGGTCTGCGCCGAACGCATCCAGGAGGTGCTGGCGACCGACAGCAGCGTCATTCCGGCGGAGCACCCCGTCACCGAACTGCGCCGGCACGGCGAACTGGAGCTGCGCGGCGTCGAGTTCCGCTTCCCGGGCGCCGAGGAGCCGGTGCTCAAGGACATCTCGCTGGTCGCCAGGCCCGGCGAGACCACCGCCGTCATCGGCTCGACCGGCAGCGGCAAGTCGACCCTCCTCGGCCTCGTCCCACGGCTGTTCGACGCGACCGGCGGCACGGTCCTGGTGGACGGCGAGGACGTCCGCACCCTCGACCAGGAGACCCTCGCCGACGCGATCGGCCTGGTCCCGCAGAAGCCGTACCTCTTCTCCGGGACCGTCGCGACGAACCTGCGCTACGGCAAGCCGGACGCCACCGACGAGGAGCTGTGGCACGCGCTGGAGACCGCGCAGGCGCGCGACTTCGTCGAGCGGATGGAGGGCGGCCTCGCCGCCTCGATCGCGCAGGGCGGCAGCAACGTCTCCGGAGGCCAGCGGCAGCGGCTGGCGATCGCGCGGGCGCTGGTGCGCCGGCCGGAGATCTACCTCTTCGACGACTCCTTCTCCGCGCTGGACTACGCGACGGACGCCGCGCTGCGGGCCGCGCTCTCCCGCGAGACCGGCCGGGCGACGGTGGTGATCGTCGCGCAGCGCGTCTCGACGATCCGCGGTGCCGACCGGATCGTCGTCCTGGACGAGGGCCGGGTCGTCGGCACCGGCACACACGCCGAGCTGATGGCGGACAACGAGACCTATCGGGAGATCGTGCTCTCCCAGCTCACCGAGCAGGAGGCGGCGTGACCACCGCGGACAAGGAAGCGGCCGGGCCGTCCGAGGCCCCGCCGGCGCCGGCGGCGCCCCGGCGCGGACCGGCTCCGGCGGCCGGGCCCGGCCGGATGATGGGCGGGCAGCCCATCGAGAAGTCGATGGACTTCAAGGGCTCGGGCAAGCGGCTGCTGCGCCAGATGCGGCCCGAGCGCGGCGTGATCTCGGTCGCGCTGGTGCTCGGCGTGCTGAGCGTGGCGCTGAGCGTGGTGGGGCCCAAGGTCCTCGGCCACGCCACCGACCTGATCATGGCGGGCCTCGTCGGCCGCGGGCTGCCCGACGGCCTCACGAAGGCCCAGGCCGCCGACCGGCTGCGGGCGCGCGGCGAGGACGGGCTCGCCGACATGCTCGGCACGATGCCGGTCGTGCCCGGCCAGGGCATCGACTTCGGCGCCGTCGGCGTGGTCCTGCTGTGGGTCGCCCTGATCTACGCGGGTGCCTCGCTCTTCGGATTCGTCCAGGCGCGGATCGCCACCCGCGTCGTCCAGCGCGCGGTCTTCCGGATGCGTGAGCAGGTCGAGGAGAAGCTGGCCCGGCTGCCGCTGAGCTACTTCGACAAGCAGCAGCGCGGCGAGGTGCTCTCCCGGGCGACCAACGACATCGACAACATCCAGCAGACGCTCCAGCAGACCCTCAGCCAGATCGTGGCCTCGCTGCTGACCATCGTCGGTGTGCTGGTGATGATGTTCTGGATCTCGCCGCTGCTCGCGCTGGTCGCCCTGATCACCGTCCCGGTATCGGTGGTCGTCGCCACCAAGGTCGGCAAGCGTGCCCAGCCGCAGTTCGTCCAGCAGTGGAAGACCACCGGCAAGCTCAACGCGCACATCGAGGAGATGTACACCGGCCACGCCCTGGTGAAGGTCTTCGGCCGCCAGCGGGAGTCCGCGGAGCTGTTCCGCGAGCAGAACGACGCCCTCTACGCCGCCGGCTTCAAGGCGCAGTTCATCTCCGGGATCATCCAGCCCGCGATGATGTTCATCGGCAACCTCAACTACGTCCTGGTCGCGGTCGTCGGCGGCCTCCGTGTCGCGTCGGGCAGCCTGTCCATCGGTGACGTCCAGGCGTTCATCCAGTACTCCCGGCAGTTCAGCCAGCCGCTCACCCAGGTCGCCTCGATGGCCAACCTCGTGCAGTCCGGCGTGGCCTCCGCCGAGCGGGTCTTCGAACTCCTCGACGCGGCCGAGCAGGACCCCGACGCCGAGCTGCCGGCCCGCCCCGAACACGTCACCGGACGCGTCGAGTTCAAGAACGTCTCCTTCCGGTACGACGAGGACAAGCCGCTCATCGAGGACCTGTCGCTGGCCGTCCACCCCGGCCAGACGGTCGCCATCGTCGGTCCCACCGGCGCCGGCAAGACCACGCTCGTCAACCTCCTCATGCGGTTCTACGAGGTGCGCGGCGGGCGGATCACCCTCGACGGCGTCGACATCGCCGAGATGTCACGCGAGGAGCTGCGCTCCCACATCGGCATGGTCCTCCAGGACACCTGGCTCTTCGGCGGCACCATCGCCGAGAACATCGCCTACGGCGCGCCCGCGGGCATCTCGCGCGACAAGATCGTCGAGGCGGCCAGGGCCACCCACGTCGACCGCTTCGTGCGCACCCTGCCCGACGGCTACGACAGCGTCATCGACGAGGAGGGCGGCAATGTCTCGGTCGGCGAGAAGCAGCTGATCACCATCGCCCGGGCGTTCCTCGCCGAGCCCGCCATCCTCGTCCTCGACGAGGCCACCAGCTCGGTCGACACCCGCACCGAGGTGCTGATCCAGCACGCCATGGCGCAACTGCGCACCGGCCGCACCAGTTTCGTCATCGCGCACCGCCTCTCCACCATCCGCGACGCCGACGTGATCCTGGTGATGGAGTCCGGCGCGATCGTCGAGCAGGGCACCCATGACGGCCTGCTGGCGGCCGGCGGCGCCTACGCCCGCCTGTACGCGGCGCAGTTCGCGGAGGCGATGGCGGAGACCGAGTGAGCGCCCGGCCCCGGGCCCGTGGTCCGGGGCCGGGCGCCGCGCCCGGGGCGGTCAGCCGTGCGCGGTGATCCACTCCCCGATCCGCTCCAGCAGCTCCGGCTCGGCCGCGTTCTCCGCGTGCCCGAAGCCGCGCTCCAGCCACAGCTCGCTGCTCGCGGGGTCGGCGGCGGCCATCAGCATGTGGGGGTGGTCCACGGGGAAGTACGGGTCGCGGTCGCCGTGGACGAGCAGCAGCGGGGTCGGCGCGATCAGCGGGACGGCCTCGGTGGGGGACAGCGGGACCGGGTCCCAGTCCTCGGGATGGATGCGGGTGCGCAGGCCGAGGCGGGAGACCAGGCGGCCGGTGGGCCGGGTGATGACCCAGTGGAGGCGGCGCATCGACGCGGTGCCGCGGTAGTACCAGCGGGCGGGGGAGCTCACCGCGACCACGACGTCGGTGTGCGCACCCGTGCGCCCCCCGCGCTCCCCCTGGCCGTGAATCGCCGCGTGCCGCAGCACGACCGAGCCGCCCATCGAGAAGCCGATGGTGGCGACCCGGCGGTACCCCAGGGACCGCGCCCAGCGGACCGCGGCGGCCAGATCGTGGACCTCCCGGTCGCCGACGGTGGAGTGCCCGCCGGAGCGGCCGTGCCCACGGAAGGAGAAGGTGACCACGCCGGCACGCTGGGTGAATGCGGCGGCCGCCCGGCGTAGCGCGGGGCGTTCCAGGGCGCCGCTGAAACCGTGCGCGAGGACCACCACCAGATCACCGGAAGGCGGCCCGCCGGGCGCCTCACGAGGGGTGTGAGCGGCCTCGATGCGAACGCCGTCCGACGTCAACAAAGACGCCCGATGACCACTCGAAGTGATCGACGAAACACAGGAACGTGCAAAATCGGCCTCGGCTCCGGAACCCATGTGAGCTATTCTGTCGGGCATGAAGGATCCGGGCAGCGTTGCCCCCGGGTCCTTTTGTGCTTTCAGCCCGGGTGATCCGCGGCTGGGAGAACCGTACGAAGCAGTGCCGCAGACTCCCCCGGCCAGTCCGGGTGGTGCCCCCGTCGCAGGGACCGAGGAGGAACCAGACGTCATGGGCGAGCGAAGCGAGCAGGACCGCGAGCAGCACAGGATGAAGCACGCCGAAAACCGGGTGGGTGGTCGGAAGTGAGTTCCCTCCTGCTGCTGACCAACGCACTCCAGCCTTCGACGGAGGTGCTCCCGGCGCTGGGCCTGCTCCTGCACAGTGTGCGGGTGGCTCCCGCCGAGGGACCGGCCCTGATCGACACCCCCGGGGCCGACGTCATACTGATCGACGGCCGTCGTGATCTGCCGCAGGTGCGCTCGCTGTGCCAGCTGCTGCGGTCCACCGGTCCGGGCTGTCCGCTGGTCCTGGTGGTGACGGAGGGCGGGCTCGCCGCGGTCACCGCGGACTGGGGCGTCGACGACGTCCTGCTGGACACCGCGGGGCCCGCCGAGGTCGAGGCACGGCTGCGGCTGGCCATGGGCCGCCAGCAGATCACCACCGACGACAGCCCGATGGAGATCCGCAACGGTGATCTGTCGGTGGACGAGGCGACCTACAGCGCGAAGCTCAAGGGCCGGGTCCTGGACCTGACCTTCAAGGAGTTCGAGCTGCTGAAGTATCTGGCCCAGCACCCCGGCCGCGTCTTCACCCGGGCCCAGCTCCTGCAGGAGGTCTGGGGCTACGACTACTTCGGCGGCACGCGCACCGTCGACGTGCACGTACGGCGGCTGCGCGCCAAGCTCGGCCCCGAGCACGAGTCGCTGATCGGCACGGTCCGCAACGTCGGCTACCGCTTCGTGACCCCGGAGAAGGTCGAGCGGGCGGCGGCGGAGGCCCAGGCGAAGGACAAGGCCGCGCAGGCCGCCAAAGCCGCCAATGCGGCCAAAGCCGCCGAGGCCGATGCGAGGGCCGGGAACGGCGCGGTGAAAGCCGTGGCATCGGGTGCCGAATCGGCCGGCGGACGGCCTGCCCAGCGGTAGGACCACCCGCGTAGACTGCCGCGCGTGGCCAAGGTGACGCGGGATGATGTGGCAAGACTGGCGGGTACGTCCACCGCCGTTGTCAGTTACGTCATCAACAACGGACCAAGGCCGGTCGCCCCGGCCACGCGCGAGCGGGTGCTCGCCGCCATCAAGGAGCTCGGCTACCGGCCGGACCGCGTCGCGCAGGCGATGGCGTCCCGCCGGACCGATCTCATAGGGCTCATCGTGCCGGACACCCGGCAGCCGTTCTTCGCGGAGATGGCGCACGCCGTCGAGCAGGCCGCCGCCGAGCGCGGAAAGATGGTGCTGGTCGGCAACGCCAACTATCTCGACGAGCGCGAGGTGCACTACCTGCGCGCGTTCCTCGGGATGCGGGTGTCCGGGCTGATCCTGATCAGCCAGGGCCCCAGCGAGCACGCCGCCGCCGAGATCGACGCCTGGGACGCCCGGGTGGTGCTGCTGCACCGCAGGCCGGACGCCATAGACGATGTCGCGGTCATGACCGACGACGTGTGGGGCGCTCAGCTGGCGACCCGGCACCTGCTGGAGCACGGCCACCCGTACGTCGCCTTCCTGGGCGGCACGGAAGAGACCCCGAAGTCCGGCGACCCGGTCACCGACCACGTCGAGGGCTGGCGGCGCGCCATGCAGGAGTCGGGCAAGTCGGTCGAGGGCCGCTACTTCCAGGCGCCGTACAACCGCTACGACGCCTACCAGGTCGCGCTGAAGCTGCTGGCGGGCCCGGACCGGCCGCCGGCCATCATGTGCGCGACGGACGACCAGGCGATCGGTGTGCTGCGGGCCGCCCGCGAGCTGCGGATCGACGTGCCGGAGGGGCTGGCGGTCGCCGGCTTCGACGATGTGAAGGAAGCGGGGCTGACCGACCCGCCGCTGACGACGGTCGCCTCGGACCGCGAGGCGATGGCGCGGGCCGCGGTCGACCTGGTACTGGACGACGGACTGCGGGTGGTGGGATCGCGCCGCGAGCGGCTGCGGCAGTTCCCGTCGCGGCTGGTGGTCCGGCGGTCCTGCGGCTGCCGGGACTGACGCGGCCGCCGCACGGCCCAGCCGCCCGCCCGGCGGGAAGGCGGCCGCGAACACCGGCGCTCCCGGCGTCTTTATACCGGGCATACCCACTTCTGTCGGGTCTCTCAGGGCACTCTCAGACCGTTCTCATGCACCGGTCGCACAGTCATAGCCATGACCGAGAGCTACCGCCGAAGCGGCGACGACATCCCCCAGGACCGGCCCTACGAGTACGGCCACGGCGCCCCACAGGACGCGCGGCGCGAGCGCGAGCGGGCCTTCCCCCCGCCGCCCCCGTTCGCGCCGTCCCGTCCCCTCGCCGCGGGTGACGGGGTCACGGTGTGGCCGGGCGAGGGCAGCGGCGCGAGTGCGGCGGGCGACGGCTCGGGGGCGCCGGGCGGGTACGCCGTCCACGGGGCGCCGGCCCCGTCCGCGGCCGGCGGGGGCCAGGGCGGCGACGGCGCGTACGCCGGGTTCGGTGCGGGCGGCCCGCAGGTCCCCGGGCCGCGGGAGCACCGCAGGGCCCGGCGCCCGATCGCCCTGATCGCGGCGGTGGCGCTCGCCTCCGGCCTCATCGGCGGGGGCAGCGCGGCACTGCTCGCGGGCGCCGGCGGGAGCACGGGGAGCAGCGCGAGCACCCCGGTCGTCAACGCCGGGCAGAGCAGCGGCAGCGGCGTCTCCGCGGTCGCCAAGGCGGTCAGCCCCGCCATCGTGGAGATCAACGCGCGGACGTCCGGTGGCCAGTCGACCGGCTCGGGTGTGGTGATCACCGGTGACGGCGAGATCATCACCAACAACCATGTGGTGTCCGGGGCGGACACGGTGTCCGTCACCTTCAGCGACGGCAGCAAGAAGACCGCCGAGGTCGTGGGGACCGACCCGGACAAGGACCTGGCGCTGATCAAGGTGCGGGGCGCCAAGGGCCTGACCAAGGCCACGCTCGGCGACTCCGGCAAGGTCGCGGTCGGCGACCCGGTCGTCGCCATCGGCTCGCCCGAGGGGCTCACCGGCTCGGTGACCAGCGGCATCGTCTCCGCGCTCAACCGGGACGTCACGGTCGCGAAGGACGAGGACCAGGGGCAGGGCCAGGGCGGCCAGGGCGGCGGAGGCGGCTGGCCGTTCGAGTTCGGCGGGAACCAGTACAACGGCGACACCGGCTCGTCGAAGACCTCCTACAAGGCGATCCAGACCGATGCCTCGCTCAACCCGGGCAACTCCGGTGGCGCGCTCATAAACATGCAGGGCCAGATCGTCGGCATCAACTCGGCCATGTATTCGCCGAGTTCGGCGACGAGCAGCACGGCGGGCAGTGTCGGTCTCGGCTTCGCCATCCCGATCAACACCGTCAAGGCCGACCTCGACGCCCTGCGCGGCGGCGGCAGCGGCAGCAGCGGCGTCTGACGCCGCACCCCTTCACCGAGTACGTCCTAGGAGGCCGACATGGCCCACAAGATCACTGTCCCGGTCCACCGTGCCCGACGGGCGCTGGCCTCGGCCATCGCCTGGGGCGCGGGCGGCGAACGCCGCAGCGCGCAGCTGCACTCCGTGCGGCACCGGTCCGGCCGCACCGGCCCGGCGGACCTGGACCTCGCACTCGCCTCGGTGCTCGCCTCTGCCGTCGAGGACGCCGCACGCGTGGCGGCGGTGCCCGCGGCGGACAGCCGCCCCGAGGAGATCGCCGCCGAGCGGCGCACCCGCCGCGGACGGACCGCGGCGACCCGGCGCAGGGCAGCGGCCGGGCGGTGACCGCAGGACCCCGCGTCGACCGCCGCGCCCCGCTCGGCACCGTGCAAGGCTGAAGGACGAGTCCGACAGTCGTCAGCCGTCCGTCATCCCACTCCCGAGGTAGTCACGCACATGAGTTCCGCCGAGCACGGTGACCAGCCCGCCCGCATCCTCATCGTCGACGACGAGCCCGCGGTCCGCGAGGCACTGCAACGCTCGCTCGCCTTCGAGGGCTACGGGACGGAGCAGGCCGTCGACGGCCTGGACGCGGTCGAGAAGGTCGCCGCCTACGACCCCGAGCTGATCGTGCTGGACGTGCTGATGCCGCGGATGGACGGGCTGACGGCCGCCCGCAGGCTGCGGGCGAGCGGCGTGACCGTACCGATCCTGATGCTGACCGCGCGGGACACCGTCGGGGACCGCGTCACCGGCCTGGACGCCGGTGCCGACGACTACCTCGTCAAGCCCTTCGAACTCGATGAACTGCTCGCCAGAATCCGGGCGTTGCTGCGGCGCAGCTCCTACGCGGCGGCGGCCGGCGCGCCCCCCGAGGAGGGCGAGGTGCTGGCCTTCGCCGATCTGCGGATGGACCTGGCGACCCGCGAGGTGACCCGGGGCACGCGGCCGGTGGAGCTGACCCGTACCGAGTTCACGCTGCTGGAGATGTTCCTCGCCCATCCGCGCCAGGTCCTCACCCGGGAGCAGATCCTCAAGGCCGTGTGGGGCTTCGACTTCGAGCCCACCTCCAACTCCCTGGACGTGTACGTGATGTATCTGCGCCGCAAGACCGAGGCGGGCGGCGAGGCCCGGCTGGTGCACACCGTGCGCGGCGTCGGCTACGTCCTGCGTGTGGACGGCGGTGCCGAGTGACCGGCCTGGACCGCTACCGCAGACTGCCGCTGCGCTCGCGCCTGGCGATGCTCACCGCCGTCGCGGTGGCCATCGCCGTCGCCGCCTCGGCCGCCGCCTGCTGGCTGATCACCCGCGACCGGCTCACCGAGCAGCTCGACACCACGCTGCGGACCGTGGACGTGCAGTCCGGCTACGTGCAGGCGCTGACCGCCGCGTGCTCCGGCACCGCGCCCGACGGCATGCGTTTCCAGCCCACTCCGTACACCGTCCAGCTGGTGTCGGTCGAGGGCGAGGTCTGCACCTCGCCCGAGAAGTCGCCGATTCCCGCA
Source organism: Streptomyces sp. Pv4-95 (assembly GCF_045782725.1). NCBI lineage: Bacteria > Bacillati > Actinomycetota > Actinomycetes > Kitasatosporales > Streptomycetaceae > Streptomyces > Streptomyces sp. Pv4-95. Next base: position 3,573,174 of record NZ_CP127172.1, on the reverse strand, counting down.
CAGCGGTCGGACGTTGCGGTCGCCGAGCGGCATCTGCCCAGCTCGGTGCACACCACCAAGGCCAGGAACGGCGAGGAGATGCGGGTCTCGACCGTGCCCCACCGCGGCCCGGTCACCGACGCCCGCGGCAACCGTCTCGCGGTGTCCGTCGCCGCCCCCATGGACCAGGTGACCGATCCGCTCAACCAGCTCGCGCTGGTGCTGCTGATCGTGACCGGCGTCGGTGTGCTGGGCGCGGCGACGGCGGGCCTGTGGGTCGCCCGCGCGGGCCTGAAACCCGTCGACCGGCTCACCGAGGCGGTGGAACACGTCGCCAGGACCGAGGACTTGGCCGTCCGCATCCCGGCGGAAGGCGACGACGAGATCGCCCGGCTCTCCCGCTCCTTCAACTCCATGACCGCCGCGCTGGCCGCCTCCCGCGACCTCCAGCAGCAGCTGATCGCCGACGCCGGACACGAACTGCGGACCCCGCTGACGTCGCTGCGCACCAACATCGACCTGCTGGTCCGCAGCGAGCGCTCCGGCCGCCAGATCCCGGCCGCGGACAAGGAGGCACTGCTGTCCTCGGTGAAGGCGCAGATGGGCGAGCTGGCGGCGCTGATCGGCGACCTCCAGGAGCTGTCCCGGACCCCGGAGGCGGGCCCCGGCAGCGCGGGCGCCGTCCGGGTCGTCGCCCTGCACGAGATCGTCGGCGCGGCCCTGGAGCGTGCCCGGCTGCGCGGCCCCACGCTCACCGTCACCGCGGACCTCGACCCCTGGTTCGTACGGGCCGAGCCCGCCGCCCTGGAGCGCGCGGTGGTCAACCTGCTCGACAACGCCGTGAAGTTCAGCCCCGCCGGCGAAACCGTCCAGGTCCGCCTCGCATCCGGCGAACTCACCGTCCGCGACCACGGCCCCGGCATCCCCCGGGACGAGCTGCCGCACGTCTTCGAGCGCTTCTGGCGCTCACCCTCCGCCCGCAGCATGCCCGGCAGCGGCCTGGGCCTGTCGATCGTGGCCCGCACGGCGGAACAGGCCGGCGGCGGCGTCCGCCTGCGCCCCGCCGAGGGCGGCGGCACCGAAGCGGTACTGACCCTGCCCGGCGCCGCAACCCCACCACCGGAACTGCCGACGGGGGAGGGGCCCGTCGAGGAGTAGAGGGGGCATGCCGAACACCGCTGCCGCTGTGGCCGGCTGTGCCGTGGGGGCGCGTCGCCGCCGATCCGGGCCGCGCACCCGGGCCTTTCCGGGGCCGGGTGCGCGGCCCGTTGGTTGTCAGCGGGGGAAGTTCGACCCCAGTGCCGCGCCCGACTCCGGGCCGCCGAGGGCGCCGGGGCCGTAGGAGACCGCGCCGGTGGTGGTCAGACCGGACGGGGAGCCCAGCAGGGACCAGGCGGCGCCGGTGTCCTTGAGGGTGGCGCCGTCCTCGCCGGGGGCGCCGGTGGTCAGGTCGGCCTTGCCGTCGCCGTTGGTGTCCAGGAGGGCGAGCGCCTCGCCGTGCCGGTCACCGGCCTCGGCGACGCCCGGCACACCCGGAGTGTCCTGCGTGAACGCCTGGGCTCCGGTGCCGGACAGGCCGCCCTTGCCGCCCTTGAGGAGCACGGTGCTGCCGGCGTCCTTCAGCGCCCGGCCCGAGGAGTTGGTGAGGTCCTCGAAGGGGATGCCGACGGCCACGTCCGCGTAGCCGTCGCCGTTGACGTCGCCGGCGCTGAGGGTGTAGCCGAACTGGTCGCCCTCCTCACCCACGCCGGGGACACCGGCACTGTCCTGGGTGAGCGTCGTGGTGCGCGCGCCGGGGCCGCTTGCCGCGCCGTACAGGACCTTGACGGTGCCCTTGTCGTACGGCTGGTCCTCGACGACGCCGTTGGGTACGGGGCGGAAGATCAGGTCGCCGTAGCCGTCGTTGTCGACGTCGCCGACGGTGCCGGCCGCGGCGTCGGGCAGGGCGGTGGACGTGCTGCTCAGGCCCTCCCCGGTGCCCCGCCACAGCTGGCTGCGCTCGGACATCTCCTCGAAGGCGTGGAAGCTGACCAGGTCGTCCTTGCCGTCACCGGTCACGTCGCCGGCCACCAGGTCGACGGAGCCGAAGGTGCGTCCGGTGTTGATGGTCCCGGTCGAGGCCGGCCGGCCGTCGCGGGTGAACGGGCCGTAGGCGACGTGCAGTTGCGGCTCCTCGCCGTCCTTGGCGTCGGAGACCAGGTCGGTGTGGCCGTCTCCGTTGAAGTCGCCGGCGGTGACGTTGCGGCCGATGCCGGGCAGCGTCGACGCGCCGCCCTTGCCGTCGGTCGATCCCCAGAGCACGGTCACCTCGGAGGCGTAGCCGGTGTCTATGGCGAGGTCGTCGCAGCCGTCGCCGTCCAGGTCGCGCGCGACGGTGCGGTAACCGAAGGCGCCGTCCTCGGTGGGCTCCCCGGGGACGCCCGCGGTGGCCTGGCTGATCACCTGGTGCTTCGCGGTGTCGGCTCCCTTGGCGGAGCCGTGGACGACGGTGATGTAGCCGGCGCCCGGCTTGCCGGCGACGGTGCCGTGCGGCGCGGTGGCAACGATGTCAGCGTAGCCGTCGTTGTTGAAGTCGGCGGTCGCGGCGGTGGCGCCCGCCGAGTCGCCGTCAGCCGCGGTGGCGAGGGGGCCGCTGACCGCGAGCGGGGTGGCCAGCAGAGCAGCCACCGCGATGCGGCGCGCGGTGGTGGAACGGGAGCGGTGACGCACAGGTCCTCCTGGGGCCGATGATGGCGTGTGCGCGTACGCCGCGTGCGCGCCGTCGCGCACCCACGGTGAAGCACCCGCGCACGCCGGTTAGGACGCGGAGCACCGGCCCGCGGTTCTGCCGTTCACCACCCCGTTACCCCGCCACGCCCCCGCCGCACACCGCCAGTTCACCCGGTTCCGTCGTCGCGCGTGCCGTCATCCCGCCCCGGGAGGCAAGCCCCCGCCGGCTTGGCCGCAGCTACTTCTTCGCGGCGTCCCCGAAGGGCAGGTCCGTGCCCGACAGGTCGGCGCGGATGCCGTCCCGCTCGACGCTGATGTTGCGCAGCCGTACGTCGCCGGGCGTCTTGGGCAGCTGGAAGGAGAGCGACAGCTGGTCGGCGAGCTGCGGCTTGGTCAGCGCGGTCAGTCCGCCGAGCACCTTCGGGTCGATGCCGACCTTCTCCAGCAGCCACGGGTGGTCGGCCACCACATCGACGAGGTTGACCTTCATCAGCTTGCCGATGAAGCGCGGCGACCCGGTCAGCTGGTGCAGCTTCTCCTCGCTCTGCAGCGCCTCCTGGATGTACGGCCGGGGGATGCCGATCCGGTCCGCGATCGCGGGGACGGAGAGCATCGCCTTCACCTTGGCCGCCTGGCGGCTGACCTCGGCGGCGGCCTTGCGGGTCAGCCGCAGGCCCTCTTCCTTGCCGGTGCCGGGGCGGTAGACGGCGACGTCACCGAGGTCCAGGCGCATCCGGCTGATGTCGGTGGAGATGCCGCGGTCGCCCGCGCGCTGGATGCGGGCCTCGGCCCGTACCCGCAATTCGTGCCCGGCGATCGGCAGCCGGCCGACCGCGCGCACCGCGTTCGGGCCCATTTCGCTGAATTTGACCTGGGAGGCGCCCAGTTCACGATTCATGTCGTCGAAGGCGAGCAGCACGCTGCCGTGCATTCTGCCGATCGTGGCGCCCTTGATGGAGCTGGGCAGATCGCCGTTGATGCGGACGTCGTTGGCGCTCGCCTCGAATTTCGCCAGGGAGACCCGGTCGGCCGCCAGGTCGGGAATGGCCACGTCGACCTGGTCGAGGCGCTTTCCGAAGACCTGGGTGAGGAACGGGAAACCCTTGATATCGACTTCCGGAGTCGCCGTGAGGTGCAGCGAATCCTTCAGCTTTTCCTCGGCCTTGTTCTGCGCGTACAACAAGGCGAAACGGTCAGAAACCGTCAGAAAGGCCGTGCATGCCAGGGCCGCGACGAGCAGCTTCGCGGCGAACGGCACGGCGGCGAAGCGGCTGACGCCGCGCTTCCTGCGCCGGTGGTTGGGCGGTGTCCAGTCCTCGCCCTCCTCGTCCGAGCGCAGCCCCAGGCCCAGCGGGTCGTCGCTGTCGTCGCGCTCGTTGAGGTAGCCGCGTGTCGGCTCGGGGTCCGCGAGGGCGGCCAGGTCCGCATAAGGATTGACGGTTTCGATCTCTCTGGTGTCGCCGCGCGGGTCGTCCTGCGGTGCCGGCGCGGGCGATTCGGAATGCTGCCCGGCGGTCGGCGAGGACGACGATGAGGGTATGCGTGTGGGGGTTCGCATCCGCTTATCCCACCATGCGCGGGGCCCTTGAACGCAAGTCTTACCGGAAGTAAGTGAGGTACGCGAAGGTTGTCCGGCCGACTTGGGGAAAGTTGCCCGATCCGCTTGGCGAAAAAGCGCCGGGTGGTCGGGCCGCCTGAACTGTCGTCACCCTGCTCGGCGCAATGAACAACGTGGTGACACCAGCAATCCTGCCGGATGAACAAAAGCCGGTGAAATGGCTCTCCGTCACGGAATGTGCCCGGACTGTCGCACAGCGGAATTTCGTCGTTGTGCCGCGCCGAGCACTCCCATGATCGTGATACCCGGAGTGATCGGCAATACCCGCGGAAGCGGCCGCGGCCTTGCCGGTCTTCTTCTCGCCGGCCGCCGCCGGAAAACCCGTTGATCTTTCCGCGCCGCCCGTCCTACCGTCCGCGCATGCTGCCTCGCGTGGACACGGACGAAGAGTGGGACGCGGTCGTCCCCGACGAACAGGTGATGCGGCCGGGCGCCGAGGCGCTCTGCGGGCGCCTCGGCCTGGCCGGCGCCCCACTGGTCCGCTACCCCGCCGGCTCCCAGCCCGTCTACGCCGTGGGGGACCGCTACGTCCTCAAGCTCTTCCCGGCCGCCGCCGCGGACGACGGCCTCGCCGAGGCCCGTGTCCTCTCGCACGTCCAGGGCCGCCTGCCGGTCCCCACCCCGTACGTCCACGACGCGGGGGAGTACGACAACGGCTGGCGCTATGTGCTGATGTCCCGGCTGCGCGGCACCGACCTGGCCGTGACCTGGCCCCGGATTCCCACCGCCGAGCAGGACCGCATCGCCACCGAGGCAGGGGAGACCCTCGCCGAGCTGCACTCCCTGGACCCGGCCCCGCTCGCGGACGTCCTGGGCCCCGGCGACTGGGCCGCCTTCCTCGACGCGCAGCGCTCCTCGGCCGTCGCCCGGCAGTCCGCCCGCGGCCTCGCCGAACCCTGGCTCGAACAGATCCCGGGCTTCCTCAACTCCGTCGCGCTGCCCCCGGAACCCGCGGGAACCCTGCTGCACACCGAGTTCATGCGGCAGCATCTGACCGTCGATGAGTCCGACGACTGGCGGCTGACCGGGCTCCTCGACTTCGAGCCCGCCATGATCGGCCACCGCGGCTATGACTTCGTGGCCGTCGGCCTCTATGTCTCCCGTGGCGATCCCCGGCTGCTCGCCCGGGTCCTGCGCGCCTACGGCGAGACCTTCGACCCCCGCGAACTCCTCGCCTTCACCCTGCTGCACGTCTGCGGCAACCTCCCCCGGTATCTCCGGGAGCTGCCCGCCCCGCCGGAGCCCACGCTGGAGTCCCTGGCGCAGGCGTGGTTCGGGACGGACTGACGTCCGGCCCCGCCGTGGCGGCCCGCCGGGCTGGGCGACCGAGCGCGGGACCGGAAGCGGCGTCGGCTCAGAAGTCGACGCGGGCGCGGTCGTCCACGCGGGCCACCGACTCCTGCGCGAAGCGCTCGGCGTACGCCGCCCGGATCAGTTCGATCTTCGGGTCGTTCGGGCGGGCCCGGGACGCGGGATAGAAGAGCGTCAGCTCGTAGGACCGCTCCCGCTCGATGGTGCCGTGCGCGTCGCGGTACTGGCCATATCCCTCCTGGACGGTCAGCCCGCCGGGGAATCTCGGGGTGACGACCCGGTCGACGAAGGTGCGGAACTGCCGGTCGGTGACCGCCGGGCCGCCGTCCGGGCGGGCGGTGCCGAAGAACAGGCTGGTCTCGACATACGGGCTGCCGTGCGCGAGCTGCGGCGGCCGGTCGGCGGGGGAGTGCGCGGGGGCGGCGGGGGCCGCGGCGCCGAGCAGGGCGGTGGACACCGCCAGGACGGCGAGGCGCAGCAGTGCCGGAGGCTTCGGGAGCAAGGGCTTTCCTCTCGTGGTGACTTCGGCTGGGTAACGACGAGAGGGCGGCGGGGGGATGCGGTCCGCGGCGGCGTCCGCCGGGCGGGCGCCGCTGTCCGGGTGACGTGCGACGACGGCCGGCGGGGAGCCCCCACCGGCCGTCGCGTGCTGCGCCGGGCCGTACCGGCGGTGTGCCGAACTATCGGCCCCGGAGTGCTACTTCACCACCGTGATGCGATCGGCCTTCGGCGGGGCGAGGGGCTTGTCCGCCGAGGAGTGGGCCGTCAGGTAGGCGGTGAAGGCGTCGAGGTCGGAGGCGCCGACGTACTTGTTCCCGCCGTCCTTGAAGGCGGTGAAGCCGTCGCCGCCGCCGGCCAGGAACTCGTTCATGGCGACCCGGTAGGTCTTGCCGGGGTCGATGGCCTTGCCGTCCAGCTTCACCGAGTCCTTCACGACGCGGTCGGCGCCGGACTTGGTCATGTCCAGGGTGTACGTCAGGCCCTCGGAGACCTGGAGGATCTTCGGGGACGCCTCGTTCGGGCCGCTGACCTGCTGCTGGAGGCCGCTGAGCAGTTGCGCGCCGGTGAGGTCGAGGACGTTCATCATGTTGGTGAACGGCTGGACGGTGAACGCCTCGCCGTAGGTGACCACGCCGTCGCCTTCCGCCCCGGACGCCTTGAAGGCCAGGTCGGAGCGGATGCCGCCCGGGTTCATCAGGGCGAGCTGGGCGCCTCCCTTGTCGGCCGCCGCGGTGGCCTCCAGCTGGGCGTCGGAGATGACGTCGCCGAGGGGTGACTCGGGGGCCCCGGAACCGCGGCCCGCGATGTCGGCGGAGACATGGCCCACGGGGCGGCCCGCCACCGGGGCGGCGAGCTTGTTCCAGCGCGCGATCAGGGAGGTCATGTCCGCGGCCTTGGGCTGGGTGCGGTCGACGACGTGGTTGGCCGCGCCGGGCGCCTTGACGCTGGTGCGCACGATGTCCTTGGTGTGGCGGTCGTACGTCAGCGTGGTGTCGGTGTAGAGCTTGCCGTAGGACGCGGCGGAGGTGACGGTGCGCGGCGCGCCGGACGGGTCCGGGACGGTGCAGGCGTACGCCTGGTGGGTGTGGCCGGTGACCAGCGCGTCGACCTTCGGGGTCACCTTCTCGGCGATCTCGGTGATCGGGCCGGAGATGCCGTCGCCCGGTCCGGGGCTGTCGCAGCGGTAGTTGTACGAGGTGGAGGCGGGCAGGCCGCCCTCGTGGATGAGCGCGACGATCGACTTCACGCCCTTGCGGTTGAGGACCTTGGCGTACTTGTTGATCGTCTCGATCTCGTCGTGGAACTTCAGGCCCTTGATGCCGCCCGCGTTGACGATGTCCGGGGTGCCCTCCAGCGTCACACCGATGAAGCCGATCTTGACGCCCTTGTGCTTCCAGACGGTGTACGGCGCGAGCAGCGGCTTGCCGGTCTTGTCGTCGGTGACATTGGCCGTCAGGTAGGGGAAGTCGGCGCCGCGGAACTTCTTGCCGTCCTCGAAGCAGCCGTCCTTCGGGTGGCAGCCGCCCCGCTGAAGACGCGTCAGCTCCGTGCGGCCCTCGTCGAATTCGTGGTTGCCGACGGAGGTGACGTCGAGGCCCAGCTTGTTCATGGCCTCGATGGTCGGCTCGTCGTGGAACAGCCCGGAGAGCAGCGGGCTGGCCCCGACCATGTCGCCGGCCGCGGCCGTGACGGAGTAGGGGTGGCCCTTGCGGGCCGTCCGCAGGGACTGCGCGAGGTATTCCACCCCGCCGGCCTGGACGGTCTTCTTGCTGCCGTCGGGCTGGAGCTCCTCGACGGTGCCGGAAGAGCCCTGCGGGGGTTCGAGGTTGCCGTGGAAGTCGTTGAAGGAGAGGAGCTGGACGTCGACCGTGCGGCCGTGGCGCTGCCTGCCGTCGTCGGCGCCGGCCGGCAGGGCCGTCGCGGTGACCCCGACGGCGGCGGCCAGTACGGCGGCCGCGGCCGTCAATCTGCGGACGGTGCGCCGCCGTTGAGGTGTCGATGGCATGAGATCCCCTTCGTGGACCGGACGGGCGGCCGTGGTGGCTGCCCGAGCGGTCGGCAGCATATTGTCAACGCGCGTAGCGCAACAGGGGGAAAAGGGTTACGAGCTGGTTGCCGCGAGGTCGCTCCCGCTCCCGTGGGCGCTGACCCGGCGCCCCGGGCCCGTTCGCCGCCCGCGGGGCGACCGGGTCGTACGCTTCACGCATGACTGACGCTGCACACGAGACGGGCCGGACGGGCCGCAGGATTCAGGTGGCCGAGGAGCTGGCGCCGGAAGAGGCCGCGGCCGTCCTCGAACTGATCGAGCAGGCCGCGCACAGGGACGGGCAGCCCGCCGTGTCCGAGCAGGGCCGGTTGCAGTTGCGCGGCGGGCCGCGGGAGGGCGTCCGGCATGTGCTGGTGTACGTGCCCGGGGACGACGCACCGGAGCTCGTCGCGTACGGACAGCTGGAGGACACCGACCCGGTGGAGGCGCCGGCCGCCGAGCTGGTCGTGCACCCCGGGCACCGCGGCCGCGGCCACGGCCGGGCGCTGGGCAGCGAGCTGCTCGGCCAGTCCGGGCGCCGGCTGCGGGTGTGGGCGCACGGCGGGCATCCGGCCGCCCGGCACCTCGCCCAGACGCTGGGCCTGACGAAGTTCCGCGAGCTGCGGCAGATGAGGCGTTCGCTGGCGGACCTGGAGCTGCCGGAGCCGGTGCTCCCCGAGGGGGTCTCGGTGCGGACTTTCCAGCCGGGCACCGACGACGCGGCCTGGCTGGCGGCGAACGCCGAGGCGTTCGCGCACCACCCCGAGCAGGGCGGGCTGACCCAGCGCGACCTGGACGACCGCAAGGGCGAGGCGTGGTTCGACCCGAAGGGGTTCTTCCTCGCGGAGAAGGACGGCCGGCTGGTCGGCTTCCACTGGACCAAGGTGCACGCCGAGGAGGGCCTCGGCGAGGTCTACGTGGTCGGCGTCCTGCCGGGTGCGCAGGGCGGTGGCCTGGGCAAGGCGCTGACCGCGATCGGGCTGCGGCACCTGGCCGGGCAGGGCCTGCCGACGGCGATGCTCTACGTCGACGCGGACAACGTCCCCGCCCTCACCGTCTACGAACGGCTCGGCTTCCGCACGCACGAGACGGACCTGATGTACCGCTCGGAGACCTGAGCGGTACGCCGGAGGTGAGGAGGGCGGGACGGTCCTGCGCGGCCCGTCCTCCCCTCCGGCTGTCCGGCTATCGGGCCCCGCCCGCCCGGTCGGCCTCCTGGGCGTGCCACTCGCGGGCCAGGAGGCCGTAGACGACCTCGTCGCTCCACTCGCCGTCGAGGAACTCGTTCTCGCGCAGATGGCCCTCGCGGCGCATCCCGAGCCGCTCCAGGAGCCGGGCCGAGGCGCCGTTGCGGCCGTCCAACTCGGCCTGGACGCGGTGCAGCAGAAGATCCTCGAAGCCCATCCGCAGCAGTGCGTGGGAGGCTTCGGTGGCGTAACCGCGGCCGGCGAATTCCGGGTTGAAGACGTAGCCGATGCCGCCCTGGCGGTGCTCTCGGCTGGTCAGGACGAACGTGACGTCACCCACCAGGTGCCCCGTCTCGCGCACCACGACGGCGAGTTGGAGGACGTCGCCGCTGTCGCGCAGTGTCGTGCGGGCCGCCTTGGTGGTGACCGAGGCACGCGACGCGGCCTCGTCGAAGGGGCCCCAGTAGAGATAGCGGCAGACCTCCGGGCGGCGCTGGTAGGCGTAGATCGCCTCGAAGTCGTCGGCCCGCACGGGGCGCAGGTCCAGCCGCTCGGTGCGTATCGGGTAGTCGGGGCGGTACGGCAGCGGCGGCGTGGGAGGCGCGGTAGGTGTCGGCACGCGGTCAGCGTAGGCAGCCGCGGGCCCGGGTGCAGCCCGATTTTCACGTGATCACCTGTCGGCGCTTCCGGTACGCGGGGGCCCACGCCGGGGCCGCCCCTGGCGGGCCCGTGACGGCATCGGGGGCCGTCGGCGGGTCTGAGACGCGCGGTGCGGGGTAGACACCCGGAGCGGGCCGCCCGGACCCCCGCACTCCGCTTCCCTCCGGGCCCGCCGGCCGCACGCGGAGCCTCCGTGCAGCCCCGGGGAGTAGCGCCCCGCTTGCCTGGCCGCCATATCCGCGTTACCGGCGATTCAATGTCGCTTGCGAGCATCACGGAATGCAGCCCGCCGTGCCGAATGTCCCGAGCCCGGGGCGCCGTATCGATCCGCCTCCGTCCGACGCGCCTGGATGGGCCGGAGCGCGGAAGAATGGGGTCATGAACCAGCAGCCCAGCGTTCAGGCCCAGGCCCAGCCCGAGACGGCCTCCCGCAAGCCCCGGCAGGCCCCGCCGGAGGGCTCGGGCTCGGCGGCCCAGCCCTCGGTCGGCTCCATCGCCGCGCACCGGCCGCACGCCGTCGCCGCGGCGCTGCCCGAGCTGGAGCCGGACCTGGACGCGGAAATGGACGCGTACGAGGACGAGGGCGTGCCCGGCGCGGACGGCGAGGAGCTGCCCAGCGGCCGGTTCCTGGACCGGGAGCGCAGCTGGCTGGCGTTCAACGAGCGGGTGCTGGAGCTGGCGGAGGACCCGGCCACTCCTCTCCTCGAACGGGCGAACTTCCTGGCGATCTTCGCCAGCAATCTGGACGAGTTCTTCATGGTCAGGGTGGCCGGCCTCAAGCGACGGATAGCGACCGGCGTCGCCACCCGCTCCGCATCCGGTCTGCAGCCCCGTGAGGTGCTGGATCTGATCTGGACGCGCTCGCGCGAACTCATGGCCCGGCACGCCGCCTGCTACCAGCAGGACATCGCCCCCGAACTCGCCGACCGGGGCATCCACCTCATCCGCTGGCCGGAGCTGACCGAGAAGGAGCAGGCGCGCCTGTTCACCCTCTTCCGCCAGCAGATCTTCCCCGTCCTCACCCCCCTCGCGGTGGACCCCGCGCACCCGTTCCCGTACATCTCCGGGCTGTCCCTGAACCTCGCGGTCGTCGTCCGTAACCCGGTGAGCGGCCACGACCACTTCGCGCGGGTCAAGGTGCCGCCGCTGCTCGCCCGCTTCCTGGAGGCGTCCCCGCAGCGCTACGTCCCCATAGAGGACGTCATCGCCGCGCACCTCGAAGAGCTCTTCCCCGGCATGGAGGTGCGCGCGCACCACATGTTCAGGGTCACCCGCAACGAGGACCTCGAAGTCGAGGAGGACGACGCGGAGAACCTCCTCCAGGCCCTGGAGAAGGAGCTGATGCGGCGGCGGTTCGGCCCGCCGGTGCGGCTGGAGGTCGAGGAGTCCATCGACCCGGCCGTGCTGGACCTGCTCGTCCAGGAGCTGAAGGTCTCCGACTCCGAGGTCTACCCGCTGCCCGGACCGCTGGACCTCACCGGCCTGTTCGGCATAGGAGCGCTGGACCGGCCCGAGCTGAAGTACCCGAAGTTCGTCGCCGGGACCCACCGCGACCTCGCGGAGGTCGAATCGGCGTCCGCGCCCGACATCTTCGCCGCACTGCGCGCCCGGGACGTCCTCCTGCACCACCCCTACGACTCGTTCTCCACCTCCGTGCAGGCGTTCCTGGAGCAGGCCGCCGCGGACCCGGACGTGCTCGCGATCAAGCAGACGCTGTACCGCACCTCCGGCGACTCGCCGATCGTGGACGCCCTGATAGACGCCGCCGAGTCCGGCAAGCAGGTCCTGGTCCTCGTCGAACTCAAGGCACGCTTCGACGAGCAGGCCAACATCAAGTGGGCCCGCAAGCTGGAGGAGTCCGGCTGCCACGTCGTCTACGGCCTGGTCGGCCTCAAGACGCACTGCAAGCTCTCGCTGGTCGTCCGCCAGGAAGGCGAGATGCTGCGCCGCTACTCCCACGTCGGCACCGGCAACTACCACCCCAAGACCGCCCGGCTGTACGAGGACCTGGGGTTGCTGACCGCGGACCCGCAGGTCGGAGCCGACCTCTCCGACCTGTTCAACCGGCTCAGCGGCTACTCCCGCCGGGAGACCTACCGGCGGCTGCTGGTCGCCCCCAAGTCCCTGCGGGACGGCCTGATCCAGCGCATCACCGACGAGATCGCCCACCACCGGGCGGGGCAGCCCGCCTTCGTGCGCGTCAAGGTCAACTCCATGGTCGACGAGGCCGTCATCGACGCGCTCTACCGCGCCTCGCAGGCGGGCGTGCCCGTCGATGTGTGGGTGCGCGGAATCTGCGCGCTGCGCCCGGGCGTGACCGGCCTGAGCGAGAACATCCGGGTCCGCAGCGTCCTCGGCCGCTTCCTGGAGCACTCCCGGGTCTTCGCCTTCGGCAACGCCGGCGAGACCGAGGTCTGGCTGGGCAGCGCCGACATGATGCACCGCAATCTGGACCGGCGGATCGAGGCGCTGGTGCGGGTGGCCGACCCGGCCCACCGCACCTCCCTCACCAGGCTCCTGGAGACCGGGATGTCGGACGCGACGTCCTCCTGGCACCTGGGACCGGACGGCAATTGGACCCGGCACGCGGTGGACGCGGACGGCGCGCCGCTGCGGAACGTACAGGAAATGCTCATTGACGCGCGGAGGCGCCGGCGTGGCCCAGCGACATGACCAGCCGGCCGGGGGGCCGGCCGGTCCCACCGGTATCGGATACGAGCCCGCCGGGGCTCCGGGAGCCCGCGCCGCGGTGGTGGACGGGCCACCCGGCGGCCCGTACGACCCGCACGGCCTCCTCGACGGGCAGAACCCGGCGGACGGGCCGCTCGGCGGCCGCACCGCGGGGGAGGTGCTCGCCGCATACCTGCACCGGCAGTCCGGGGACTTCCTGCGCAGCCTGCGGCTGCACCGCGAGAGCGGCTCGGATGCGGAGGGCACCGGCGAGGCCACCTGGCAGCTGCGCCGCGCCGCCCGCCGCATCAGCGCCACCCTGCACACCTTCCGCCCGCTGACCGAGGAGAGCTGGGCCGATCAACTCCGCTCCGAACTCGGCTGGTTGTCCGGCACCCTCGCGCGGGAGGAAGCCTGCACCGCCCGCCGCGAGCGGCTGATGACGGCCCTGGCACGGCTGACCGGGCGTGCCGAGCGGGCCGACCGCCCGGCACGCGGGGCGGCGACGGGCCGCGGCGACCGCACCGCCGTCGCGAAGGCCGCGGAGCCGGACCCGGAGGGCGCCCTGGCGGCCGGTGCGGCCCGCGCCGGTGCCCTTCTGGACCGCCAGCTCACCCTCGCCCGCACCCGCGCGCACTCCACCGCCCTCCAGGCGCTCGGCTCCTCCCGCTTCCACGCCCTCGCCGACTCCGTCGCGGTACTCGCCTCCGAGGCGCCGCTGGCCCGTACGGCCGCGGACGGCCCGGCCGCCGAAGTGCTGCCGCCGCTCGCCGAGCATGCCCACCGGCGGCTGGCCGAGGCGGTCGCGGCGCTGCCGCTGTCCCGCGCAGGCCACCCGTACAACGCCGACGCCCTGGCCGCCGACCACCGCCAGGACGCGCCCTGGCACCAGGCGCGGATGCTGGTGCGGCTGAGCCGCTACGCCCAGGAAGTGCTGGTACCGGAGCAGGGCGATCCGCGGCTGGTGGAGGCGAGCCGCGCGCTGGAACGGCACCGGGACGCCGCGGAGGCCGCCGCCGCTGCCGCCGCGGCGGCCCGCACTCCCCGGATCGCGCCCGCCACGGCGTACGCGCTCGGTGTGCTGCACGCCGACCAGCGGCACGAGGTGGAGGCGGCCCGCTTCGCCTTCGGCCGGGTATGGCTGCCGGGCCCGGCGGGCGAGCCGGGACGGGGACGCGGCCAGGGCTAGCGGCCCTCCGAGGGCCGACCCGGCAGGCTGAGCCCGCGCGGCAGCGCGGGGGACGGCGGAGCGGAAGGGATGAGGACGTGACGGTGACTCAGGATCAGGATCCGGTGTACGCGGCGGGTTGCGTGCTCTGGCGCCGCGCCGCGTCCGAGGACGGACTGGAGATCGGGCTGGTGCACCGTCCCAAGTACGACGACTGGTCCCACCCCAAGGGCAAGCTCAAGCGCGGCGAGGGCGCGCTGGCCGGAGCGGTGCGGGAGGTCGCGGAGGAGACCGGCATGGACTGCCGGCCCGGCGCCCCGCTGCCCACCGCGCACTACCTCGCCAACGGCCGCCGCAAGCAGGTGCGTTACTGGGCGGCGGAGGCATGCGCGGGCAGATTCCGTCCCAACCGCGAGGTCGACCGCCTGGTGTGGCTCTCGCCGGCCGAGGCCCGGTCCCGGCTCACGCACGAGCGGGACCGGCCGCTGGTCGACGCGCTGCTCGCCGCCCTGCACCTGGCGTGAGGCCGGGCCGCGCGGGCCGGCCGGTGGGTCAGCGCCTGCGCAGGGACGCCTCGGTGAGGGCCGGCGGCAGGTAGTAGCTGTCGGCCCGGTTGAGATCGGTGCCCGGTGGCACGATCGCGTCGATCCGGTCCAGTACGTCCCCGCTCAGCGTGACCTCGGCGCCCTCCAGCAGACCGGTGAGCTGGTCGAGGGTGCGCGGGCCGATGATCACCGAGGTGACCGCGGGGTGGGCCCGGACGAACGCCGTCGCCAGGTGCGGCAGCGACAGTCCGGCTTCGGCGGCGACCTTCGCCAGGGCGTTGACCGCCTCCGCCTTCCGCGCGTTCTCCGGGACCGACAGATCGAACTTCTGGGTCTCCAGACCGGCCCGCGAGCTGGCCGACAGATCCCGCCCGGACAGCCAGCCGGCGCTGAGCGGACCCCAGGTCAGCACGCCCATGCCGTAGCGCTGCGCGGTCGGCAGCACTGCGGCCTCGGCGCCGCGCGCCAGCATCGAGTACGGCGGCTGCTCGGTGCGGAACCGGACATGACCGCGGCGCTCGGCCGTCCACCGGGCCTCGACGATCTGCTCGGCCGGGAAGGTCGAGCAGCCGACGGCCCGCACCTTGCCGGACCGTACGAGGTCGGAGAGCGCGTCCAGCGTCTCGTCGATGTCCGTCGCAGGGTCGGGGCGGTGCACCTGGTAGAGGTCGATGTGGTCGGTGCCCAGCCGGCGCAGGCTGTCCTCCACCGCCCGGGTGATCCACCGCCGGGAGTTGCCGCCGTGGTTGGCGTCCGGCCCCATCGAGTTGAAGAACTTGGTGGCCAGCACGACGTCGTCGCGCCGCCCCTTGAGCGCCTTGCCGACGATCTCCTCGGACTCACCCGCGGCGTACACGTCCGCGGTGTCGACGAAGTTGATGCCGGCGTCCAGCGCGCGGTGCACGATCCGTACGCAGTCGTCGTGGTCGGTGTTGCCCCAGGCGCCGAGCATCATCGTGCCCAGCGCGTACTCGCTGACCGAGATGCCGGTGCCGCCGAGGATCCTGCGCTTCATGAGCTGCTCCTTCTGCCGGGTGGGCCGAGTGGGTTCGAGTGCGCCGGATGCGCCGAGCGGTCCGCCGCCGCGGCGGGGCCGGTGCCGGTGCCCGCGCGGCCGGCCCCTGGTCGTGGGACGGGACCCGCGTGTGCACCACCTTGCGGCCCGCCGCGGCGGCGGACCAGGCCCGTCCCTGCCTGGGTCCGGCGGAACCACCCGACCGGCGGTGCGCCGCATACTGGACGGATGCTGCATGCGGAAGTCGAGATCAGCTCATTCCTCAAGGCGCGCCGCGCGGCGCTGGACCCGGCCGAGATCGGTCTGCCGGGCGGAATCAGCCGGCGGCGGGTGCGGGGGCTGCGGCGCGAGGAGGTCGCCCAGCTCGCCGGCATCAGCGTCGACTACTACACCCGGATCGAGCAGGGCCGGGCGCACGCCATCTCGGACTCGGTCCTGGACGCGATCGCGCGAGCGCTGCGGCTGACCGGCGGCGAGGTGACCTACCTGCGCAATGTGGCCGATCCGCGGCGCCGCACCGCCGACTGCGCCCCCGCCGGCCCAGGGCAGACCGTCCGCCCGGAGATCCAGCAGCTGCTGGACACGATGGAATCCACCGTCCCCGCCATGATCATCGGGCGCGGGATGGACATCCTGGCCTGGAACGCCCTCGGCGGCCGGATCGCGTTCGACCTCGAAGCGCTCGACCGCGGCCGCCGGAATTCGGCGCTGCTGGTCTTCCTCGACCCGGCGGCGCGCGCTCTGCACCCGGAGTGGGAGCGGATCGCCGAGGAGGTCGTCGGCAATCTGCGGGCCGAGAGCGGTCGCCATCCTGACGATCCGCGGCTCTGCGAGGTGGTCGGCGAGCTGCTCGACGGCAGTGCGGAATTCCGGCGGGCCTGGGAGGCGCAGGCCGTGCACGAGTGTCTGCGCGGCACCAAGCTCATCGTGCACCCCCAGGTGGGCGAGCTGCAGGTGAGCTTCGAGAGCTTCCGCCTGAGCACCGACCCCGACCAGGCCCTGGTGACCTACAGCGCGCCGCGCGGCTCGGTGACGGCGGCGCGGCTGCGCCACCTGGCCGAGCTGGTGACCGCCGACCGCCTCGCTGCCGAACGAGCCACCGCCGACCGCCCCGCTCCCGACCGCCCCGCCGCACCGCTGCCCGGCTCGGTGGCCAGGGCCGGAGCCGGGGCGGCGTAGGCGGCGTACGCCTCGGTGCCGCCGGGCGGAAGGACGGGCGGGCGTCCGCTGGCAGTGGCCGTCAGGCAGTGGCGGAGCGTCGGGCAGCGGCGGCCACCCGTTTCACCTCCGCGGGGCCAGCGCCTCCCACCGCACCGTGACCTCGCCCTGACGGCGGCGCCGCGGGTCGCCGGCGAGCGGCCAGTCCGCCGCCAGGCTGCGCACCGCGGCCAGCCACCGCTGGCGCGCGCCCAGGGCGCCCAGCGGGGCGGCCGCCGCCCAGGCCCGGTCGAAGTCGCGCAGGAAAGCGTGCACGGGCTCGCCCGGCACATTGCGGTGAATCAGCGCCTTCGGAAGGCGTTCTGCCAGGTCGGACGGTGTCTGCAGGGAGCCGAGCCGGGTCGCGAAGGTGACCGCTCGGGGCCCTTCGGGGCCCAGCGCCACCCAGACGTGCCGCCGCCCGATCTCGTCACAGGTGCCCTCGACCAGCAGTCCGCCCGGAGCCAGCCGCGCGCACAGCCGCTGCCATACGGCGGCCACCGCCTCCTCGTCGTACTGCCGCAGTACGTTCGCGGCGCGGATCAGGACCGGCGCCCGGCCGGGCCCGCCGGGCAGCGGCACCTCGAACCCGCCGTGCACGAACTCCAGCCCCGGCCGCTGATAGTCCCGGGCGGCCGCCACCCGGGCCGGTTCGATCTCGACGCCGACGACCCGGGCGTCCGGGCACACCGTGCGCAGCCGGCCGAGCAGCTCCACCGCGGTCCAGGGGGCGGCGCCGTACCCGAGGTCGACCGCGACCGGGTCGCCGGCGCGCCGCAGCTCGGCGCCGTGCTCCGCGGCGATCCAGCGGTCCATGCGGCGCAGGCGGTTGGGGTTGGTGGTGCCGCGGGTCACCGTTCCGACGGGACGGGAGGGGGAGGGTGGGGACGCCGGGGCGGCGGGGACGGAAGTGCGGCGGGCCATGCCGTCGAGCCTACGGGGGCGGGGCGCCGGGACCGGACGGCCGGCGTCGGTCACGCTTTGGCAAAGTATGAAGAGTGCGCGCCGGACGGAAATGCGGGGCTGCCTTCCCTTGTTGACGGGGGTCGGAGGCGCGCAGCCCGCCCCGGCTAGGAGGTAGCTCGCAGTGAGCCCATACGTATCCCGGCTCCGCAGCCGTCCCCACGGCCAGTTCCCGGGCCAGTCGCGCCTGCGGCTGCCCGGCGGCGCGCGGCGGCCGCGGCGCGTCGCGATGCTCAGCGTGCACACCTCCCCGCTGCACCAGCCCGGCACCGGCGACGCCGGCGGCATGAATGTCTACATCGTCGAGCTGGCCAAGAAGCTCGCCTCGATCAACATCGAGGTGGAGATCTTCACCCGCGCCACCACCGGCACCCTCCCGCCCACCGTCGAGCTGGCCCCCGGCGTCCTCGTCCGGCATGTCGACGCAGGACCGTACGAAGGTCTGGCGAAGGAAGAGCTCCCGGCCCAGCTGTGCGCGTTCACGCACGGCGTGATGCAGGCATGGGCGGGCCACCGCCCCGGCTACTACGACCTCGTGCACTCCCACTACTGGCTGTCCGGCCACGTCGGCTGGCTCGCCTCGGAACGCTGGGGCGTCCCCTTGGTGCACGCCATGCACACCATGGCCAAGGTCAAGAACGCCTCCCTCGCCGTCGGTGACAACCCGGAGCCCGCGGCCCGCGTCATCGGCGAGACCCAGGTGGTGCGGGCCGCCGACCGCCTCATCGCGAACACCGCCGAGGAGGCCGACGAACTCGTACGGCACTACGAAGCCGACCCGCAGAAGGTCGCCGTGGTCCATCCGGGCGTCAACCTCGACCGCTTCCGGCCCCTCGGCGGCGATGTCGCGCGGAGCCGGGCCGCGGCGCGCGACCGTCTCGGCCTGCCGCAGGACGCGGTCATCCCGCTGTTCGCCGGCCGCATCCAGCCGCTCAAGGCCCCCGACATCCTGCTGCGCGCCGCCGCCGCACTGCTGGACGAGGACCCTTCGCTGCGGTCCCGGCTGGTGGTGCCGGTGGTCGGCGGACCGAGCGGCAGCGGCCTGGCCAAGCCCGAGGGCCTGCAGAAGCTGGCCGCCCGGCTCGGCATAGCCGACCTGGTGCAGTTCCGTCCGCCGGTCGGCCAGGAGCAGCTCGCCGACTGGTACCGCGCCGCGTCCGTGCTGGTCATGCCCTCGTACAGCGAGTCGTTCGGACTGGTCGCCATAGAGGCCCAGGCGTGCGGCACCCCGGTGATCGCGGCCGCTGTCGGAGGTCTTCCGGTGGCCGTCCGCGACGGCGTCAGCGGCTTCCTCGTCCCCGGACACATCCCCGCCGACTACGCCCGTGCGATCGGCCGTTTCGTCGCCGACCCGGCGCTGTCGACCCGCATGGGCGCCGAGGCTGCCCGGCACGCCCAGTCCTTCGGCTGGGACACCGCCGCCGCCGCGACCGGCGAGGCGTACACCGCCGCCCTGCAGGAACACCGCCGTCACCTACGATCCCCCCATGGGTGACGTGGCTGATGTTTCTGACGGGTCCGGTGCGGCCGGTGTTTCCGACGGTCCCGGTGCGCCCGGCGCGTCCGGAGCGCATCCGACGGGCGAGGTGGCTACCGCGCGCAAGGTGATCGAGCGGACCCTCGACGACGCCGACCTGGAGTGGGAGTCCCCCTCGGAGGGCACGTTCGTCGTCAAGCTGCCGGGCACCCGCAAGCTGTCGACGACCTGTTCGCTGATCGTCGGCAAGCACTCGCTGTCCGTCAACGCCTTCGTCGTGCGGCATCCGGACGAGAACCACGAGGCCGTGCACCGCTGGCTGCTCGAACGCAACACCCGCCTGTACGGCGTGAGTTACGCCATCGACAAGCTCGGCGACATCTACCTCGTCGGCAAGCTGCCGCTCGCGGCCGTCACCGCCGACGAACTCGACCGCATCCTCGGCTCGGTCCTGGAGAACGCCGACGGCAGCTTCAACACCCTGCTGGAGATGGGCTTCGCGACAGCCATCCGCAAGGAGTACGCCTGGCGGGTGGCGCGCGGCGAGTCCACCCGCAACCTCGACGCGTTCACGAACCTGACCGGTCGCTCGTCCCAGTAGCCGACGCCGAGGGCTGACCCCGGTCCGCGCACGACCTCTTCCCCCGCCCCCGGTGCCGTGGCATCCTCACGCCGTCTCTATATGAACGTTGTTCATATACATGGAAGGCGGGGCTCATGGGGATCAGCAGACGAGGGCTGCTCGGGAGCGCGATCGGCGTCGCGGCCGCGGCCGCCCTCCCGACCGGCACGGCCACCGCGAACAGCTCTCGGACAGCGGCCACGCCCGGGGCGGCGGACGGCCCCCGAGGAAGTCAACACTCGTCGCTCTGGCGCGAGTTCACGGCGCGGCCCTGCACCCACCCCCAGATCCCCTACGTCGGCCTGGCCGGCTACCGCGGGGGCGCCGACCTCCCCCGGCGGCCCGTCGTCGCCGATGTCGTCAAGGACTACGGCGCAGCCCCGGACGGCTCCGCCGACGCCGCCCCCGCGATCAACCGCGCCCTCCACGACGCCGGCCTCCGCGGCGGCGGCACCGTCCTCGTCCCCGCCGGCACGTACCGCATCGACGACATCATCCGCATCGGCCACGACAACGTCGTCCTGCGCGGCGCCGGCAGCGGCCGCACCACGCTGTACGCCACCCGCAGTCTCACCGAGATCATCGGCCCCTACGGCAGCCGCTACGGCGGCGACAAGTCCAGCTGGTCCTGGGCGGGCGGCCTCATCTGGCTCTGTCCGTCCGCCCGTTGGCAGACCCTGACCGCCGCGATCGGCTCCGCCGACTGGCCCTTCGAGGGCTGGACGGGCAACCGCCGCGACGAGTGGCGCACCCTCACCGCGCTCACCGGCCCCACCGCCCGCCAGGGCGACCGCACCGTCACCGTGCAGGACACCGGCACGCTCCGTTCCGGCGATCGTGTGCTGCTCCAACTCGCCGACGACGCCGGTCACACCCTCCTCCGGCACATGAGCGGCGACGCCCCCGGCGCGGCGTCGTACAGCTGGTCCGACAAGACCAAGCTCACCTCCTACGTCCCCTACGAATGGCCCTGCCGCGTCACCGCCGTCGACCCGCGCAGCCGACGCGTCACCCTCGACCGTCCCCTGCCGCTCGACACCCGCGCCGCCTGGCGCCCGCAACTCACCACCCTGGTAACCACGTTGACCGGCGCCGGCGTCGAGTCCCTCACCCTGGAGATGACCGAGACGCCGCAGTCCCCGCACCTCCTCGACAAGGGCTACAACGGCGTCGCCCTGCAGTGCGCCTGGGACTGCTGGGTGGACGATGTGCACGTACGGCACGCCGACAACGGGTTCCTGCTCGTCGCCGCCAAGGCATGCACGCTGCGCGCCACCCGCGTCTCCGGGCGTGGCAGCCACCATCCGTACTGCTGCCGCGAGGGCTCGCACGACAACCTCGTGGAGGACTTCGCCCTCGACCGGCGCACCGTCCCGGCCCCGGCGGGCACCCAGCTCCACGGCATCAACGTCGAGGGGCTCTCCAGCTACAACGTCTGGTCCCGGGGGCGGATGGCCATGGGCACCTTCGACACCCATCGCGGCCTGCCGTTCGCCAACGTCCGCACCGACATCACGGTGACCAACGACGGCTCCCACGGCGGCGACGCGAGCGCGGGCCCGCTGTACGGCGCCCGCTTCACGCACTGGAACATCACCGTCACCAACCAGCGTGCGGGCTGCATCAAGCTCGATGAGATCGCCCCGTACAGCGCGACCGTCGGCATCAGCGAGGTCTCCGAGTTCGGACAGGTGGACCGGCCGGACTTCACCGGCGCCCTGCACACCCGCGCCGAGTCCTACGGCCACCCGGGGGCCGTCACGCCCCCCAACCTCTACGAGGCCCAACGCGCCCTGCGCCGATGACGGCCCGCTGCTGATGGCGCCGATGAAGACGACGGAGGCGGGGGCGAACCGGGCCCACCCCGTTCGCCCCCGCCGCCAACCGACGCTCGCCGCCTGTACCTACCCCTACCCCTATGCCGACGCCGGGGCGGGCGCCGGCTCCGCAGCCGTACCCCCACCCGCCGGTGTCTTCGCCGAGGACCCGGCCACCGGTTCCGTCTGCCCCGGCACCTTCCGCAGCAGCAGCCCGTAGCCCACCGCGGCGACCGTGCCCACGACCGCGCAGCCGGCCCACAGCGCGTCGGCGCCGTAACCGTCGATCACCGCGCCGCCGAGCAGCGGCGCCGCCAGCGAGGCGATCGACCAGGACAGGGCGTACATGCCCTGGTAGCGGCCGCGGCCGTGGACCGGCGAGAGGCGGACCACGAGTCCCATCTGCGTCGGCGAGTTGATGATCTCGCCGAGGGTCCAGACGGCGACCGCCACCGCGTACATGGCGACGGACCCGGCCAGGGCGGTCAGTCCGAAGCCGTAACCGGCGAGCAGGGCCGAGCCGATCAGGAGCATCGCCGGACTGCGGTGTTCGATGAAGCGGGTGACGGGGATCTGGAGCAGCACGATGAGGACGCCGTTGATCGCGATCACCAGGCCGAAGTCCGCGCTGGAGAACCCGTCCTGGCCCATCGACACCGGCATCGACACGTATGCCTGCTGGAAGAGCAGCGCCAGCAGGAGGTTCAGGCCGACGACGGTCATGAAGCGGCCGTCCCGCAGCACGGTCAGCATCGAGACCCGTGCGGGTGCCACGCCGGCCGGGCCCTCGGGGCCGGTCTCCCGGCCCGCGTCGGGGCGTGATTCGGGGAGCTTCCGGAAGACCACCAGCGCGCAGGCCAGGACGAGGGTGGCCTCGCCCAGGAAGAGGGCGAGGTAGCCGTGCTGGGCGATGAGTCCGGCCGCGGTCGAGGAGATCGCGAAGCCGAGGTTGATCGCCCAGTAGTTGAGGGAGAAGGCCCGCACCCGGTCCTCGGGGGCGACGATGTCCGCCATCATCGCCTGCACCGCGGGCCGTGAGGCGTTGGACGCCATACCGACCAGGCAGGCGACCGCCGCGATGGCCACCGGGTCCGTCATGAAGCCGAGCAGTGCCACGGACGCGGCCGTCGACAGCTGGGCGATCAGCATCGTGGGCCGCCGCCCGAGCCGGTCGGTCAGCACACCGGCCCCGATCGAGGAGACCACGCCGCCGAGCCCGTAGAGCGCGCCGACCAGGCCCGCGTAGGAGGCGGAGTAGCCGCGCTCGACGGTCAGGTAGAGCGCCAGGAACGTCGCGACGAAGCCGCCGAGCCGGTTGATCAAGGTGCTGGTCCACAGCCACCAGAACTGCCGCGGCATTCCGGAGACGCTCTCCACGGCGGCCCGCCGCAGCGCGGCCCCTCTCCCCGTACGCGCCGGTTCGGCCGGACCGCTCGGTTCGGCCGGCGGCCCTGATATGGATGCGGACATGACATCTCCCCCGTGGAGTCGTGCGGTGCGGCCGGGCGGCGGCCGGAAGTGGCAGGCGGTGGTGCGGAACGCGGCGCCGGAACGCGGTGCGGCGAGCGGCGCGGGAAGCGGTGCGGGTGCGCGCGGAGCGGTGGGGCGTCGCGCGGACGCGGTGGTTTGGAGGGGTGGGAGCGCCGCGCCGTGTGTAAGCGGTGCGAGCACGGTTCACAAGCTACTTTTGCCGGGTCTCCCGCCGCCACTCAATTGACGGGAAGCGTCAAACGTCACCGGGGATTCCAGGTACTGGGCCCCGGCAAGCCCCTCTTCCGTTTTCGATTACGCTCGACGCCATGGCCGACGCACCGTACAAGCTGATCCTCCTCCGCCACGGCGAGAGCGAGTGGAATGCGAAGAACCTGTTCACCGGCTGGGTGGACGTGAACCTCAACGAGAAGGGCGAGAAGGAGGCGGTCCGCGGCGGTGAGCTGCTCAAGGACGCCGGTCTGCTCCCCGACGTGCTGCACACCTCCCTCCAGAAGCGCGCCATCCGCACCGCGCAGCTGGCCCTGGAGGCAGCCGACCGCCACTGGATCCCCGTCCACCGCAGCTGGCGTCTGAACGAGCGCCACTACGGTGCGCTCCAGGGCAAGGACAAGGCGCAGACGCTCGCCGAGTTCGGCGAGGAGCAGTTCATGCTCTGGCGCCGCTCGTACGACACCCCGCCGCCCGAGCTGGCCGACGGCTCCGAGTTCTCCCAGAGCGACGACCCGCGCTACGCGAACATCCCCAGCGAGCTGCGCCCCCGCACGGAGTGCCTCAAGGACGTCGTCACGCGGATGCTGCCGTACTGGTACGACGACATCGTCCCGGACCTCGTCGCCGGCCGCACGGTCCTCGTCGCCGCCCACGGCAACAGCCTCCGCGCGCTGGTCAAGCACCTCGACGGCATCTCCGACGCGGACATCGCCGGCCTGAACATCCCCACCGGCATCCCGCTCGCCTACGAGCTCGACGCCGACTTCCGCCCGGTCAAGCCCGGCGGCACCTACCTCGACCCGGACGCCGCCAAGGCCGCCATCGAGGCAGTGAAAAACCAGGGCAAGAAGAAGTAAGCCCTAGCCGGCAACGAGCCCCCTGCCTGCGGTTTCTCCGCGGGCAGGGGGCTTTGTGCTGCCCTGGGGCCTTCTCGGGGCCGTCACTGCGCGATCGGGCCGTGTCCCGTGCCGAGCAAATCCCTGGTGAGCTCAGGTCACGTGGCAGACGATGGCTGCATGACGTTGACGATTTGGGTCGATGACTGGCAGATCCAGTGCTGCGGGGGGAGCTTCACGACGGGGGAAGTCGTCTCGTGGACGCTGATGGAGGTCGATCCGGAGGACTACGCCGACGTCGTCGGTAGTGAACGTGCGGCTGAGATCGACTTCCGCGAGGAGCATCACGGCCAGGAAGAGCACGCGCCGACCTGGTTGGAAGTACTGGCAATCGCCGAGGTGCACTGCCGTTACGACGTACCCTCAGGCAGCACCGCCCAGGTGCATTACCCGGTGCGGGGCAGCACCGAATTGGTTCCGGTCAAGGAAGCCGACGGGCGGGCGGAGGCTCGGCCAGATGTCTCCTTTGCGGGGTACTTGGTTACTGCCCGGCGTGCCGCAGACGTACCGGGTTGAGCGGGGAGCCACGGGGAATCGCGGACGATCAGTCGTCGGAGTCGATCTTTCCCAGGCCGCTCCGTCGCAGGTCAGACCCCCAACTCCCCTTGGGTCACCCGAGCATCCCAAGCCGCATGGCTCCGCCGCTCTGTCCGCGGACCGAGCGGCCTCAGAGAAGATCCCGCCAGAAGGGAGCCGTTGCCCGCGGGTTCCAGCTCTCATCAGCCTCGCCCCGCGCCTCGTCGAACTCCTGGTGGATGTAGTCGAGCAGGTTCGCCCCGTAATAGATGATGTCCGTCTGCCACATCGAGAGCACCGGATGCCCGAAGCTTCCACGACCGGCGGGCAGGTATCGGTGGGCATACAAGGGCACCAGCACCGGCACCTCCGCCAGATGGCGCCGCGCCTCATCCAGTGCAGCGGCTCCGCCCGCCGGACGACGGCCCCAGCCCTCGTACCAGTACTCGTTGTGTTCGACGGCGAGCACCACACCTTCGACCGGCCAGCCGAGCTGTCGACGCAAACTGTCCATGTCACCGCCGCGCCACTCCGGCCACGGTGTGGACCAGGTCTGCCCGTCTTCGGGAGGAACGTTGACCGGCAGGCCGGCGGCGAGGAATGCCCGGTGATCGTCCGCGAACTCGAAGCCGTACTCGCGCTCGATGCGCGCGAACTCAGCGTCCGTCAGACCCGGCTCAAGCTCGTAGAGACCTGTCTCTGCAAGGCGACGTGCGGCCTCCGCACCCAGGTGCGCTCCCTCATTGCTGATCACCGCCGCACGTTAGCGTCGTCCGGAACTCGCCGTCACCTGAGTTGTGCGCTGGACGGTGCGAGGCGCTAGGGCAACAAGAAGTAAGCCCTAGCCGGCAACGAGCCCCCTGCCTGCGGTTTCTCCGCGGGCAGGGGGCTCGGCTGTGTTCGGGGCCGCGCGGGCCGGTGCTGTCAGCCCTCGGTGCCCGGGGTGACCGCGGTGACGGTGAAGGTGTCGCCGCACACTCGCAGGCCCTCGGTGCGTGCGGTCATCGCGTCGGTGGAGCCGGGGGCGTACACGTAGACGAGCTTCGCCGTCGGTCGGCACGGGACGTCCTTGACGCCGTCGTTGAGGGTGTGGAGGACGGCGTGCGCGCTCTGCCCCGGTGCCAGCTTGACCACCTGGCCCGCGCCTCCCTCGTGTGTCGCGGGCGCCCCGATCTGCCGGCCGTCGCCCGCGCGCAGCGAGACGCCGGGGAAGCCGCGGAGGGCGCAGGTGCTCTTGCCGGTGTTGGTGAAGACCAGCGGGTAGTAGATGTTGCCGGCACCGGGGTCGGCGTCGCCGAGGCGCAGGCTCATGTCCTTGGAGGCGCACCGGTCCGCGCCCAGCTGCGCCGAAGGGCCGGAGCCGGACGCGGCCCGTGCGGCGGCCGACTTCTCGCCCGGGGTCTCCTGCCCGGTGGTGCCGCTGTCGCTCGCGGACGAGGCCGCCGTGGTCTGCGCCGAGGAGTGGGGTGCCGCGCTGCTCTTCCCGTCCTGGCAAGCGGTGAGCGCGAGCGCCGCGGCGCCGATCAGCGCGGCGGCGGCGACCTGACGGCCGCGGCGGAGGGAGGTGCTGGTGAGCGACATGAGGTTCCCCTCGTTGTGTGCGTGCGTGCAGTCCTGCGGTCTACGAGGAAGAGCCTGCTGCCGGCTGCTGATGATCGGCTAACGCGTCACTAACGGGCCAGGAACCGGATACGCAACCCGGAAACCCGGAAACCCGGAAAGCCGGATGGGCGGTAGGCGGGGGCGAGTACGGGAGGAGGTCTGGGGCCGCGTCGGCCGCCATGGGGAGAGGGCCCTCCGGCCCAGCGCCCCTGGCCGCCCCCCTGCCCCATCGCCTGCCCCTGCCCCCTGGCCGCGCCCCATCGCCCGCTCCCTGGCCACGGCAACGCACAGCGGCCCCGACCGGCGGTCTGCCGTTCGGGGCCGCTGCGGCGCAGTCGCGCACGCGCGATCGCGCGTGCGAAACCGTGTCGCGCCGTGGTCCTGCGCTGCTGGTGTCGCTGTGTCGCGCCGTGCCGCCGTGTGTCGGTGTGTGCCGCTCCGGACCGTTTGGGATCGCTCCGGATCGCTCCGGACCGGCCGTGACGAAGGGGCCGGCTAGCAGCCTCCGCACTGGCACGGTCCGCCGGATTGGCAGCCGCAGCTGCAGCCGGAGCCGCAGCCGCAGGCGCCGAGCACCGGGAGTCGAGGGCGGTCGACGGCCGTCGGCTCGTCGCGCGGCGCCGGGTTGGGGGAGTCCGCCGTGAGTGCCATGAATTGCCTCCTAGGGGTCACCTTGTCGCCATTGCATGCCCGGACCGAGCGGCGCGTCAACGGCGCGCGGAGGCATGGCGGCACGGCGCACGGCGGCACGAGAGGCGCTTGAGCGCCCCTCTCACGCCGTCCCGGTCAGGCGCCTTCCACAGCGGTCGGCGGGGCGATCTCGTCGGCATGCTCGCCGGTCACGAGGTAGACGACCCGCTTGGCCACGGAGACCGCGTGGTCCGCGAACCGCTCGTAGTAGCGGCCCAGCAGGGTCACGTCCACCGCCGTCTCGATGCCGTGCTTCCAGCGGTCGTCCATCAGGTGCTGGAAGAGGGTCCGGTGGAGCGTGTCCATGGCGTCGTCGTCCTGCTCCAGCTGGAGCGCGAGGTCGACATCCTTGGTGATGATGACCTCCGCGGCCTTGGCCATCAGGCGCTGCGCCAGCTGCCCCATCTCCAGGATGGTGGCGTGCAGGTCGCTGGGCACGGCCGTCTGCGGGAAGCGCAGCCGGGCCAGCTTCGCGACGTGCTGGGCGAGGTCGCCGGAGCGCTCCAGGTCGGCGCTCATCCGCAGTGAGGTGACCACGATCCGCAGGTCGGTGGCGACCGGCTGCTGGCGGGCCAGCAGCGCGATGGCGCGGGCCTCCAGCTCGCGCTGGAGGTCGTCGACCTTCTCGTCGCCGGCGATGACGTTCTCGGCCAGCTTGAGATCCGCGTCGAGTATCGCCGTGGTGGCGCGCCCGATCGCGGAGCCGACGAGCCGGGCCATCTCGACCAGGCCCTCGCCGATCGAATCAAGCTCCTCGTGGTACGCGTCCCGCATCAGTGACCTTCTCTCGCATCGAGTGGTGGTGTGGCAGGTGGAGAAGGGGAGTGAACGGCCGCCCTTCCTCCACGCTCCCACGGTCTGTGCCCGCGCGAGCCGTTGTCCGTGGACCCGGTCCCCGTGGAGCCCCTGCCCGGCGGGCCGCTGCCCGAAGAGAGGCTCCGCGGTTCGGCCCGGAGACCGCGGCTCCCGGTCCGCCCGGGGCCGTGGCCCCGCGACTCGCCCGGCAATTCCGCTTCTCCGGAGCCGGGCCCCGGGGGTTCCCGGCCGCGCGCCGGTGCGGGATCGTTTCCGCACCCGCACCCTCACAGTGCGGGCGCAGCGCGACCTGCGGTCCCACCGGGAGTGAATCGCCGCCGACGTGAAGGTGAACTCTGGGCGACGCCACCGTCTCCCCGGGAGGGCCCCAGAGAGGGATCCGGGCCCTCGCGAGATCGTCCGGAGGGTTCGCCGGCCGGACTTCTCCGGAGCCTTTGGGTCACTCGACCGGCCCAGCAAGGGCGCCCCAGAAGCCCTCCCGGGCCCCGTGCGGCCCTCCGGAGTGAACCGGCACCGACGCCCGGGTGAACTCTGGGCGACGTGTGTTCGAGCAGACGCTCGGACGGCTGGGGAAGTGTCCGAGCAGGCGCATAACCTGGAGTCATGAACGTGGACGCGGCCGTCGCCGCAGTGGCAGCGATCGCCGGGTTGTGCACCGGGGTCTTCGCCATGCTGGCGTTCCGATGGAGCGAGCGCGAGCAGGCCAAGCCCACCCGGTCCTCCCTGCACACCGACGCCGTCCTGCCCCCCGGCGTGGACACCGTGCTGTCGGTGCTGCGCTCCTCCGCGGTGGTCCTCGACGAGGCCGACGCCGTCGTCAAGGCCAGCTCCGCCGCGTACGCCCTCGGGCTGGTCCGGGGCGGCAAGCTCGCCGTCGAGCCGATGCTGCAGATGACCCGGGACACCCGCAGGGACGGCGAGATACGCCAGGTCGAACTGGATCTGCCCCGCCGTGGCACCGGCCGCGGAGACGCCCTCGCGGTCTCCGCCCGGGTCGCCCCGCTCGGCTCCCGCCTGGTGCTGCTGCTGGTGGAGGACCTCACCGAGGCCCGCCGCATAGAGGCGGTCCGGCGTGACTTCGTGGCCAACGTCAGCCATGAGCTGAAGACCCCCGTCGGCGCCCTGTCGCTCCTCTCCGAGGCCGTGATGGACGCCAGCGACGACCCCGAGGCCGTCAACCGCTTCGCGGGCCGCATGCAGAACGAGGCCACCCGCCTGACCAACCTCGTCCAGGAGCTCATCGACCTCTCCCGGGTCCAGAACGACGACCCGCTGGAGGACGCCGAGCCGGTCCGGGTCGACGAACTGGTCGCCGAGGCGATGGACCGCTGCCGCCAGCAGGCCGCCACCAAGCACATCACCATGACCAGCTCGATCGGCGGGCCCGCGGGCGCCTCCACCGGGGGCGCCGGCGCTCCGGCCGGCCGCACCGGCGAGCTGAGCGTCTGGGGCAACCGCGGCCAGCTCGCCGCGGCGCTCGGCAACCTCGTCGAGAACGCCGTCAACTACTCCCCGTCGCGCACCCGCGTCGGGATCGCCGGCCGCCGCGTCCCCGCCCCCAGCGGCGGCGGCATCCAGGCTTCCGGCACCGGGGGATTCATCGAGATCGCGGTGACCGACCAGGGCATCGGGATATCGGAGAAGGACCGCGACCGAGTCTTCGAGCGGTTCTACCGAGTGGACCCGGCGCGCTCGCGCGCCACCGGCGGGACCGGCCTCGGCCTCGCCATCGTCAAGCACGTGGCCGCCTCGCACGGCGGGGAAGTCACGGTGTGGAGCGCTGAAGGACAGGGCTCCACCTTCACCCTGCGTCTCCCCGAAGCCGGTGCCGCACGCGACCGCGAGCGGGCCACCGACCTCACTGCCACGGAGGGCCTCGACGAAGAGGACCGCCCGTACGAGACCTTCAACGATCCGCTTCCTGCTCACCCAGCCCCGGAGGTCCTTCCGTGACCCGAGTGCTCGTCGTCGAGGACGAGGAATCGTTCAGCGACGCACTGTCGTACATGCTCCGCAAGGAGGGTTTCGAGGTCGCCATCGCGGCTACGGGCCCCGACGGACTGGACGAGTTCGAGCGCAACGGCGCCGACCTGGTCCTGCTCGACCTGATGCTGCCGGGCCTGCCCGGCACCGAAGTCTGCCGCCAGCTGCGCGGTCGTTCCAACGTCCCGGTCATCATGGTGACCGCCAAGGACAGCGAGATCGACAAGGTGGTCGGCCTGGAAATAGGAGCCGATGACTACGTCACCAAGCCCTTCTCCTCCCGCGAGCTGGTCGCCCGCATCCGCGCGGTGCTCCGCCGCCGCGGCGAGCCGGAGGAGGTCGCCCCGCAGGCCCTGGAGGCGGGCCCGGTCCGGATGGACGTCGACCGGCACGTCGTCACGGTCTCCGGCGGCAAGGTCGACCTGCCGCTCAAGGAGTTCGACCTCCTGGAGATGCTGCTGCGCAACGCGGGCCGGGTGCTGACCCGCATGCAGCTGATCGACCGGGTCTGGGGCGCCGACTACGTGGGCGACACCAAGACCCTCGACGTCCACGTCAAGCGGCTGCGCGCCAAGATCGAACCGGACCCGGGCGCGCCCCGCTACCTCGTCACCGTCCGCGGCCTGGGCTACAAGTTCGAGCCGTAAACCGCCTGACCGCGATCACGACACCGCGGAACCGCAAGCACGACACCGCAGAGGCGCACGCCGCGGAGCGGTGAAGTGGCGTGCTGCGCCGTGCCGTTGAGCCGTTCCTGTGGTGACACGAGCCGCGGCCCGGGAAGGTAATCCCCGGCCGGGGCTCCGGCACCGACTTCCGGCCATCGGGCCGGCAGCGCCGACCTGCGGCAGCTACGCGTCAGGGGCGCCCCCCGAATCGGAGGGCGCCCCTGACGCGTTTCGCCATGTGCGGGCCGGCAGGTGACCGGCGCGCGGTGTCAGTGACCGGTGTGCGCCGCCTGGCTCGCCTCGCCGGACGGGCTCGTCGAGCCGGAGGGCGACGTGGAGCCGGACGGGGACGCGGACCCCGTGGGCTCGGTGGAGCCGGACGGGGACGCCGAACCGGACGGCTTGGGCGCCTCGCTGGGGCCGTAGCTCTCGAAGTAGCTCTTCGCCGGGACGACGAAGGCCGACATCTTGATCTTGCCGCTGTTGCTGAGGTTGAAGGTCACCGCCTGGGCGTTGCCGTCCTGGACGGCCTCCCGGCCGCTGGGCAGGACGGCCTGGGCGTTGCCCTGGCCGCCGATGACGACGGAGCCGCCGGCCGGCACGGTGATCCCGCCGGCGCGGCCCTTGGCGGACTTCAGCTGGGCCGAGGTGCCGGTGCCGTCGACGGTGATGGCGGTCAGCTTCTCGGTCGTGTCGCCGTTGTTGAACACGGTCGCGGTGATCACGGCCGGGCCCTTGGCGTCGAGTTCGGGCTGGGTGACCACAGAGGCGTTCTGGATCTTGATGTCGCCGACGGCGGTCGCGGCGTTGTCCGGCTTCACCTGCAGCGTCTGGGCGTCGTTCCCGGCCCCGCAGGCGGCGAGCGAGGCGATCGAAAGCGAGAGGACGGTTGCGGCGAGGACGCCGCGTCGAAGGCTGCGGCTCACGGCGGCGGCATCTCCTTGACGAGCTACGGCGGCCGAACTTCGTGCCCGGTCGCGGATGGACGGCTGTGGCGGCAGTGGCGTACGCGTCATGACGACGGGTGCGTAAAGCCGCCCTAAGGGTGTGTCAGCGCCGCTAGGTTACCGAGCCGCCCCCGCGCCGCCGCACCCGACCCGCCCCCTGCGCGGCCGCACCCCGCCGGGCCTCCCCTGGCGGCACCCCGCGATGCCCTGCTGCCGGCGCCCGAACGGGCCCCTGGAGCGCGCCTGGACGGGCCCGAATCGGCACGTGGAACAGAACTACGCCCGCACCCCCGGGGCCTGATCGCCCGGCATTCCCAACCGGTCCCGTGCGGCCCGTTCCCGCGGATCCTCGGGAACACGCCACGCCGCCGCGTGAGGCCGACGAGAAAATCCCCTCGATGCCCCGGAGCCGATCGCCTTCCGCCCGGTCCGTGTCAGGATCGGCTTCCCGGCCCTGCCCCGGGTCCCATTCCACCGGCGTCTCCCGGCACATGAATCCCGTCCGCTTCCGCGCGTCGCCGATGCCCCTCCCGATCCGGTTCCCGGTTGCGGCGGATGGGTGTTCACCGTTCCTCCGTGAGTCCTCCGCGACTCCTTCCGCGGCGTGGCCGGAGAAGTGCGATGAATATTCGACCGAAGGCCGTTCGGGTGACGGCCCCGCGTTTCGGCCGGTGAAAAGCAGTATTCGATGCGGAATGCGGGTGCCGGACGATATTGATCAAGCTCCGCCGTCCGCCGCGTGATCAATTCCGGAAACGGTCCTGCCGCGGGCTCCGCCAACCGAACGGAGTAGCGGAAGTAGCTCATACGGATCCGCGCAAAACGGGACGTTCGTCATGTCGATCATCAAGTTCATGCGGTGTGACGGACATGTTTCCGCTCGCCCGCGAAGCCCCTCCGACCTGCGAATACCTGCCTCGGGCGGCCCCTCGCAGCACGTTCCGGTCACTGTTGTCAAGCCCCGAGATGCGCCCTGACCTGCGAAAACGCCATTCAGAACGGTCCGTTCCCGTGTTAGCATGGATAGCCACGGAAGGGGTACCTGTCACATGACGTTCAAGGTTGGCGACACCGTGGTCTATCCCCATCACGGGGCCGCGCTGATCGAGGCCATCGAAACTCGCCAGATCAAAGGCGTGGACAAGACCTACTTGGTGCTGAAGGTCGCCCAGGGCGACTTGACTGTTCGTGTGCCAGCGGACAATGCGGAGTTCGTCGGCGTACGCGACGTGGTTGGTCAGGACGGGCTGGACCGGGTCTTCGAGGTGCTTCGTGCACCGTATGCCGAAGAGCCGACGAACTGGTCTCGTCGTTACAAGGCAAATCTCGAGAAGCTCGCTTCCGGTGACGTGATCAAGGTCGCCGAAGTAGTTCGCGACCTGTGGCGTCGTGAGCGTGAGCGCGGACTCTCCGCCGGTGAGAAGAGGATGCTCGCCAAGGCCCGCCAGATTCTGGTGAGCGAACTCGCCCTCGCGGAGAACACCAACGAAGACAAGGCCGAGGCTCTGCTCGACGAGGTCCTCGCGTCCTGACGACGCTGTGCATCAAGAAGTGTGCGTGAACGCCACGTGAAATGACTTTGCGTGTTGTCCGCGTGTGAGTCGACGCAGCAATGCCGCGGTGCCCGAGTGACGACCCCTTCCCCGGGGTCTGTTGCCGGGCGCTGCGGCATATCTGCGGTCGGTCGCCCCGCTTCTTCCTCGCCGGGCCTCTTCTTCGCAGTGCTTCATCGCTGTGCGTGCTTCTCGACCGCTGCTTCTGCCCGTCGCCTGTGCCGTCGGCCGACGCCGGGACCTCGCGCGGTCCGCCGGACGGTCCGCGTGTCCGGTGGGAGCCGCTGCGCGGAGCAGCGCCGCCGACCGAAGGGGAGAGGGAATGCCCCGTACGCCACCTCTGGCGTGCCGGGCTCGGGCAGCTGCCTCGACCGATGTCACGGAAGGGGTCCGGTCAAGGCGTCACGCCCGGCACGCTGTGGCCATACCCACCTCCCACGAGGAAACAAACCTGTCTGCGCCAATTCCGGGGTCGCCCCGGAACTCCGGAGCCTTCGATGTCTGATCCCTCCCGTCCGATCCGCACCGCCGCGGTGATTCCCGCCGCCGGCCGCGGTGTCCGGCTCGGCCCCGGCGCCCCCAAGGCGCTGCGCACCCTGGGCGGCACCCCGATGCTGGTGCACGCCGTCCGCGCGATGGCCGCCTCGCGCGCCGTCTCCCTGGTCGTCGTGGTCGCACCGCCCGACGGCGCCCTCGACGTCCGCCATCTTCTCGACGAGCACGCCTTCGGTGACCGCACCGACATCGTGGTGGTGCCCGGCGGCGAGACCCGCCAGGACTCCGTACGCCGCGGTCTGGCGGCGCTGCCCGAGGCCATCGATGTGGTGCTGGTGCACGACGCGGCGCGCCCGCTGGTTCCCGTCGACACGGTCGACACGGTGATCGCGGCCGTCCGCGCCGGGGCGCCCGCCGTCGTGCCCGCCCTGCCCCTCTCGGACACCGTCAAGCAGGTCGAGCCGCAGGCCCAGGGCGCCCCCGAGCCGGTGGTCGGCACCCCGGAGCGGTCACTGCTGCGCGCCGTCCAGACGCCGCAGGGATTCGACCTGGAGACGCTGCTCAAGGCGCACGACACGTCCGTCGAGGGTGAGGGTGCCACCGACGACGCCGGGCTGGTCGAGCGACTCGGCGCCCCGGTCGTGGTCGTGCCCGGCCACGAGGAGGCGTTCAAGGTGACCCGGCCGCTGGACCTGGTCCTGGCCGAGGCCGTACTCGCCCGGAGGAGGGCCACCGATGGCTATGTCTGAGCCGGCCGTGCCGGAATCGTCCGCCGGGGCCGCAGCGCCCGCCGTGTCCGCGGACCCCGCCGGTGGCGGCGGCCTGCCGGGCATCCCCCTCGTCGGGATCGGCACCGACGTGCACGCCTTCGAGCGGGGCCGCGAGCTGTGGTGCGCCGGGCTGCACTGGCCGGACGAGGAGTACGGCCTGGCCGGCCACAGCGACGCTGATGTGGCGGCGCACGCGGCCTGTGACGCGCTGTTCTCGGCGGCCGGCGTGGGCGACCTCGGCGCGCACTTCGGCACCGGCCGCCCCGAGTGGTCCGGTGCCTCCGGCGTGACGCTGCTGGCCGAGGCCGCCCGGATCGTACGGGCCGAGGGCTTCGCCATCGGCAATGTCGCGGTGCAGGTCATCGGCGTACGGCCGAAGGTCGGCAAGCGGCGGGACGAGGCGCAGAAGGCGCTGTCCGCGGCGGTCGGGGCGCCGGTCTCGGTGTCCGGGACGACCACGGACGGCCTCGGGCTGACCGGCCGCGGCGAGGGCCTGGCGGCGATCGCCACGGCGCTGGTGGTCCGCACGGCCTGAGCGGTCACGCACCTGCGCGCGTCCGTGCGGCGCCCGGCTCCCCGCCGATGCGGGAATGCCGGGCGCCGCGCGGACGTTGGGGCTTGTCGGAGAACTCGTGACCATCGGATCGACTTCGGCCCGCCCAGGAGGCACCCCGTGTCAGCCACCCTGTCCGACGACCTCAAGAAGCTCCTCGACACCCCGGTCTTCGTGTCCGTCGCGACGATTCAGCCCGACGGCAGCCCGCAGGTGTCCCCGGTCTGGGTGAAGCGGGACGGCGACGACCTGCTGATCTCGACGACCGTCGGGCGCCGCAAGGAAGCCAACATTCGCCGTGACCCGAGGGTGTCCGTCGTGATCCAGCCGTTCGACGCGCCGTACACCTACGCCGAGATCCGCGGCTCGGCCACCCTCACCACCGAGGGCGGGCAGGAGCTGATCGACGAGCTCGCGCGGAAGTACACGGGGAAGGACTACGCGCAGTTCAATCCGTCCGCCGGGCAGGACGACGCGCGCGTCGTGGTCCGGATCACGCCGCGCAAGGTGGTGGGCCGCATCTGACCGCCCCCGCCCCGTCCGCCTGGGCAAACGCGCCGGGCGGGCGGCCGGGGAAGCGGCCGGCGGTACCCCCGACCCGGCCGACCGTCACGCTTCTGTGTGCCGGTAACCCAAGGGGGCGCAGGGCACTGCCTGGTTCCGACTACCCTGGTTGCGTGACGATTCGCCTGTACGACACCAGCGCCCGGCAGATTCGCGATTTCATCCCGCTCACGCCGGGCTGTGTCTCGATCTACCTGTGTGGTGCCACCGTGCAGGCCGCCCCGCACATCGGGCACATCAGGTCGGGACTGAACTTCGACATCATGCGCCGCTGGTTCGAGTACCGCGGCTACGACGTCACGTTCGTACGGAACGTGACCGACATCGACGACAAGATCATCAAGAAGTCGGCCGAGCAGGGCCGCCCGTGGTGGGCGATCGGCTACGAGAACGAGGTCGCCTTCAACGCGGCGTACGACGCTCTCGGCTGCCTGCGCCCGACGTACGAGCCGCGCGCCACCGGCCACGTCCCCGAGATGATCGAGATGATGCGCGGCCTGATCGAGAACGGTCACGCCTACGCCGCCGACGGCAACGTCTACTTCGATGTGAAGTCCTTCCCGGGCTATCTGCAGCTGACCAACCAGGAGTTGGACAACCTCCGCCAGCCGTCCGGCGAGGACGAGACCGGTAAGCGGGACCCGCGCGACTTCGCGATGTGGAAGGCCGCCAAGGAGGGGGAGCCCAGCTGGGAGACCCCGTGGGGCCGCGGCCGTCCCGGCTGGCACCTGGAGTGCTCGGCGATGGCGCACAAGTACCTGGGCAGCGCCTTCGACATCCACGGCGGTGGCGTCGACCTCGTCTTCCCGCACCACGAGAACGAAATCGCGCAGGCCAAGGCGTTCGGTGACGACTTCGCCGCCTACTGGGCGCACAACGCCTGGGTCACCATGAGCGGCGAGAAGATGTCCAAGTCGCTGGGCAACTCCGTGCTGGTCTCGGAGATGGTCAAGCGCTGGCGTCCGATCGTGCTCCGCTACTACCTCGGCACCCCGCACTACCGCTCGATGATCGAGTACAGCGAGGAAGCCCTGCGCGAGGCCGAGTCCGCGTTCGCGCGGATCGAGGGCTTCATCCAGCGCGTGGTGGAGAAGGTGGGCATCGTCGAGCCGGCACCCGAGGTGCCGCCGGCCTTCGCCGAGGCGATGGACGACGACCTCGGGGTCCCGCAGGCGCTGGCGATCGTGCACACCACCGTCCGCCAGGGCAATGCCGCGCTCACCGCGGACGACAAGGAATCGGCGGTCGCCAGGCTGGCCGAGCTCCGGTCGATGCTCGGCGTCCTGGGCCTCGACCCGCTCGACGAGCGCTGGTCCGGCGGCGGCGCGGACCGCGGCGCGGATCTGCACGGCGTGGTGGACTCGCTCGTCCGGCTGGTGCTCGACCAGCGGCAGGCGGCCCGCACGCGCAAGGACTACGCCACCGCCGACGCGATCCGCGACCAGCTCCAGCAGTCCGGCCTCGCCATCGAGGACACCCCGTCCGGCCCGCGCTGGTCGCTGTCCTGAGCACCGCCGTGACCCCCAGCCGACGTCCGGATTCGCCCTTCCCGGGGGCTGCGGGCGACACTCAATCCATACGTACGTACCCACTCCACGTCGAGAGACGTCGAGAGCAGTGAAGAAACAGGTGACCCATGGCCGGCAACAGCCAGC
Organism: Streptomyces sp. Pv4-95; assembly: GCF_045782725.1. Lineage (NCBI taxonomy): Bacteria > Bacillati > Actinomycetota > Actinomycetes > Kitasatosporales > Streptomycetaceae > Streptomyces > Streptomyces sp. Pv4-95. Next base: position 3,536,297 of record NZ_CP127172.1, on the reverse strand, counting down.
GCAGGAACCGCCGCACGTCCAACAAGAAGGGCGCGCAGATCGGCAGTGGCGGTAAGCGGCGCCGGGGCCTGGAAGGCAAGGGTCCGACCCCGCCCGCCTCCGAGCGGAAGGGGCATGTCAAGAACCGCGTGGCCAACGCCAAGGCCAAGCACGCCGCGGCCAGGCGTCCGGCCCCCCGGCGCGGCGGTGCGAAGGGCACCTCCGAGCTCGTCGTCGGCCGTAACCCGGTCTTCGAGGCACTGCGCGACGGCGTGCCGGCGACGAACCTCTACGTCCAGCAGTTCATCGACACCGACGAGCGGGTGCGCGAAGCGCTCCAGCTCGCTGCCGAGCGCGGCAACATCAACCTGATGGAGGCGCCGCGCCCCGAGCTGGACCGGATGACCAACGGCCTCAACCACCAGGGCCTGGTCCTCCAGGTTCCGCCGTACGACTACGCGCACCCCGAGGACCTCGCCGCGGCCGCCTTCGACACCGGCGACGACCCGCTGATCGTGGCGCTCGACGGCGTCACGGACCCGCGCAACCTCGGCGCCGTCGTCCGCTCCGTGTGCGCCTTCGGGGGCCACGGCGTGGTCGTGCCGGAGCGCCGCGCGGCCGGCATGACGGCCGGTGCGTGGAAGACCTCCGCGGGTACGGCCGCCCGTACGCCGGTCGCGCGTGCGACGAACCTGACCCGGACGCTGGAGGCGTACCAGAAGGCGGGCCTGACGGTCGTCGGTCTGGCCGCGGACGGCGAGATGGAGCTGCAGGACGTCGAGGCGCTGGGCGGTCCGCTGGTCATCGTGGTCGGCAGCGAGGGCAAGGGCCTGTCGCGGCTGGTCGGCGAGACCTGTGACGTCCGGGTGCGGATCCCGATGCCGGGCGGCGCCGAGTCGCTGAACGCCGGTGTCGCGGCCGGTGTGGTCCTGTGGGAGGCGGCGCGCCGCCGCGCCTGACGAGAGCACGATCGCGGACCGGCCGTCCGGAAGACGGCCGGTCCGCGCTGCGTCACTCCCTCCCGCGCACGGTCGCGGGCGGCCCGTGGCGGGGCGGAATGCCCCGGCCGCGCCCGCATCGCCCAGCTGGGGGCAAAGCCTGACGCTCCGCACTTCTTGCGGAGATCCCGTGATCTTTGACGGGTCTCGGACAGATCGGGCCGGTCAAAGCAGTGTCTTAACCGCGGGTCACTCGGTTAGATGAGCGTGGACACCAGAACACCCCGCACACCTACGGGGGGACGCTCGCCGGGCTTCGATGACGAGCCGGTCCTGAGCTCGGTCAAGGTGCCGTGCGATCCCGCGCAGGTCATCGTCAACCACGCCAGCTTCCGGGTACAGCTAGCCGCCCCAGTGGTGAGCAGCAGCGCCATGGCCGACACCGCGCACATCCCCATGGTCCGGGGCTCGACCCCCGGTGCCAGACGCCGGGCGCCCGTGGTGTGGAGCGGTCGGACGGCGCCGGGCGGCACTGCCGGTGCCACCACCCAGCTCCTGCACGCGGTCCGCGACGCCGGCATCGGGCTCGACGGCGGCCACGGCGAGGAGATCGGCACGACCCAGGTCCTGCCCCGGGTACGCATCGACGACGCCGCACCCGCCTCGACCGTGATCGGCCAGCGCGGCCCCACCGACTCCGAAACGACCCTGCTGCGCGGCGTGCGCCCCGTCGGCAGCGCGTACGGCGACAACACCTACGACCGCGGCCGCGCCGACGACGGTTACGACGACGACAGCTTCGAGGCCCGCGAAGCGTACGACGCCGGCTCCAAGCGGCGCGGCAGCGACACAGTCCGGCACGCCTACTACCCCGGGCGCCGGATGAACCTCGGTGTCGTCCTGCTGCCGCTGCGGGTCTTCCTCGGCCTGATCTCCGTCTACGCCGGCATGGGCAAGCTCTGCGACCCCGTGTACTTCGACGGCGGCGAGCGCGGCTCGATGGTCAAGTGGCTCCAGTCGCTGGACCCGTGGGCCCTGGCGGTGCCCCTCCGGGACTTCGCCGTCTCGCACCCCGTCGGCGCCGGCCTGACCGTCGCGTTCCTCCAGGTCGTCGTCGGCGTGCTGACGATCTGCGGTCTGTGGCAGCGGCTCGCCGCCTCGTTCGGCGCGCTGCTCTCCGCGGCCCTGCTGATGACCGTCAGCTGGCGCACGGTCCCCGCCTACGACGCTCCCGACATCATCTACCTCGCCGCGTGGAGCCCACTGATCATCGCGGGTGCCCCGGTCTACTCCATGGACGCCCGGCTGGCCGGCGAGGCCTGGCGGCGGCTGGGCCCGCGGGTCGAGGTCGCCGACCTGCGCCGCCGGGTACTGCGCCGCGGCGCGGTGATGACCGCGGTGGTGGCCGGCCTGACGCTGCTCATCGGCTCGCTGCTCGGCGGCGCCGTACGGTCCGCGACGGTCACGCCCGTGCCGCGGCCCGGTGAGCCGGCGATCAACAACCTCCCCGGTTCGCCGCTGCCGCGTCCGTACAAGAAGGCCACCAGGCCCGGCCAGGGTCAGAACGGCAACAACATCCCGCAGCGCCGCACCAGGCCCTCCGCGGATGCTTCCCGCAAGGCGGGCCAGGCCGGCAGGCCGTCCGCATCGACGCCGGGTGCGGCTCCGTCGGGCAGCGCGAGCGGCAGTGCTCAGCAGCCCGGCGCGACCACCAGCGGCCCGCCGCAGCGGACCACCCCGACCCGGGCACCGGCGCCGTCCCAGGCGCCGACCACCTCGGGCGGCACCGGCGGCGGTACGACCGGTGGCAGCACCGGTGGCTCCGGTGGCGATTCCGGTGGCCGTGGCAGCACTCTGGGCGGCCTCCTGGGCTGACGCCGGACCGCGCGCCCTCACGGACCGCGTACCTGCCCCCGTTCGTCCCGAACCCCCTTCGCCTCGACCACGAGGCGCAGGGGAGGGGCGGCCGGGGGCAGCGGCGTGTTCGGGGGAGCCCGGACGGCCCGGGTATCGGTGCCCGGGGCGGGGCCCGGGACTTCTGCGTATGCCCTGTGGGCGGGCGGGAGGCGCCTGAGCGGCGCCGGAGCGCGCCCGGGGCCTGTGCCGTGCTCGGAGGGCGTCCAGCCGGCCCTGAAGGGCGTGGAGGGGGCCTGGCGGGTGCGTACGTCCCTGACGGCGTCGATGGGCTACCCGGGCGGGGGCCACGGACCCCGGGCCGTCAGAAGGCCGCTCAACGCCCTTGCGCGCCCAGCTCCTTGGCGGCCTCGGTGAGGTCCTTGGCGGTGTCGATGGCGCGCCAGTAGGCACCCTGCGGGAGCGGATAGCCGGCCAGGCGGCGTTGGCGGGCGAGGCGGGGGAAGGTGGTCCGCTCGTGGTCGCCGCGGGTGGGCAGCAGTTCCGTGAAGGCGGCGGAGAAGACGTAGACGCCCGCGTTGATGAGATACGGCGAGGGGGGCGACTCGACGAAGTCCAGCACGTGCCCGAACGCATCGGTCTCGACGGCGCCCCACGGGATGCGGGGGCGGGCCAGCGCGAGGGTGGCCTCCGCGTCGCGTTCGTGGTGGAAGGCGGCCATCTCGCGGAGCGGGAAGCGGGTCCAGATGTCGCCGTTGGTGGCGTACCAGGGCTCGTCGGGGCGGGGGAGGGAGGCGGCCGCGAACTTGAGTCCACCACCCCGGCCCAGCGGCTCGTTCTCCACAACGGTCCTGACGCGCAGGGGCAGTTGGGCCTGGGAGAGCCAGTCCTGGAGCACCTCGGCGAGGTGGCCGCAGGAGACCACCGCGTCCGTGACGCCTTCCTCGGCCAGCCAGTTCAGCTGATGGCCGATGATCGGGGTTCCGGTTCCGGGAATCTCGACCATCGGCTTGGGTCGGTCGTCGGTGTACGGGCGGAGACGAGAGCCCTGGCCTCCGGCCAGGACCACGGCTTGCGTGGGGTACGGATGCGGGGCGCCTGTCATGGTTCGCACCCTATGCGGTGCGCGTTGCGGTCACTGCGTGGTGCGCAGGGCGGTCACTGGGACGTGGCGACGCCCGTGGCGAAGGAGGTGTCGCAGACCGGCCGGGAGAACGCCTGGGCGCGGTGTGCGGCGCCGTACTTGGCGACGGCGGCGCGGCCGAGGGCGCGGGCGATGGACGCGCAGTGCTTGGCCAGCGAGGGCCGCGCGGTGGTCGCCTTCTGGAGGTGGGTCAGTGCGACGCCGGGATCCTTCTCCTGGAGTTCGACGAGGAGGCGGTCGCGGAGGACGTCCTGGGGGGCTCGGGGGCCGGCCTTGGTGGAGGCCTTCCCGGAGGACGCGGTCAGCACCTGCGACTCGGTGGCCGTCGACGCCCACGGGACGCGGGTGACCGCGAGGGTCCCGGAGAGGACGAGGACGACGGGGAGGACGAGGGCGAGAGTTCGGCCGATACGGCGGGCTGCGGAGTTCACGGACGTGATGGTAGCGAGGAGTGATGATTTGGCGACATTTGGTCACCTTATCGAGGGACGAATGGCTCGTCGGTGCGGTTGTTGCGTTGACGTACCGGCGAGAAAGGCGGCATCTGTGAGGTTTTGCCGGGGATTTTGTCGACACGGGGCAGTGGGCGAGGTCCCCGTCGAGGTGCGGATCGAGATCCGGTGCAGGTGCGGGCCCCGGGGAGTCCCGTACGGAAACCCGCTCCGGCGGCTCCGGGGTCGACGCACCGCGGCGGCGCCAGGTCCGCAGACCCGGCGCCGCCGCTTCAACCGCTTTCGTCGGGCGCTGCCGCCCGATCCGCTCAGTCGGTGAGGCGCTCACCCGACGACGTCGAGAAGACGTGTGTCTCGCCCGGCCGCGGTACGACGTGCAGTCGCGCGCCCTTGTCCGGAACCTCGCGGCCGTTGACCCGCACCACCAGGTCCTTGACCTCACCGCCGACCTCGGCCGTCCCGTAGACGTAGCCGTCGGCGCCGAGCTCCTCGACGACGTTCACCGTGACGGCCAGGCCCGCCGGGGCGTCCGTGCTCTCCTTGGACAGCGACTTCGCGGCGGCACCGTTCTGCTCGACGATCTCGAAGTGCTCGGGACGCACGCCGACCGTGACGGTCCTGTCGCCCTTGTCGGCGGCCGCGGTCAGTGCCTCGCGGTTGACCGGGACGACGCTGTTGCCGAACTTCACGCCGCCGTCGGTGATCGGCACCTCGACGAGGTTCATCGCGGGAGAGCCGATGAAGCCGGCGACGAAGAGGTTCGCCGGGCGGTCGTACATGTTGCGCGGCGAGTCGATCTGCTGGAGCAGGCCGTCCTTGAGGACCGCGACGCGGTCGCCCATCGTCATGGCCTCGACCTGGTCGTGGGTGACGTACACCGTGGTGATCCCCAGGCGGCGCTGCAGGCCGGCGATCTGCGTACGGGTCTGCACGCGGAGCTTGGCGTCCAGGTTGGACAGCGGCTCGTCCATGAGGAAGACCTGCGGCTCCCGGACGATCGCCCGGCCCATCGCGACACGCTGGCGCTGACCGCCGGAGAGCGCCTTCGGCTTCCGCCCGAGGTACTCCGTCAGGTCGAGGATCTTCGCCGCGTCCTCCACCTTCTGCCGGATCTCGGCCTTCGGCACACCGGCGATCTTGAGCGCGAAGCCCATGTTGTCGGCGACCGACATGTGCGGGTAGAGCGCGTAGTTCTGGAACACCATGGCGATGTCCCGGTCCTTGGGCGGAAGGTGGGTGACGTCGCGGTTCCCGATGCGGATGGCGCCGCCGTCGACGTCCTCCAACCCCGCGAGCATCCGCAGCGAGGTGGACTTGCCGCAGCCGGACGGCCCGACGAGGACGAGGAATTCGCCGTCCTCGATGGCGATGTCGAGCTTGTCGACGGCGGGCTTGTCGGAACCCGGGTAGACGCGGGTTGCCTGGTCGTACGTGACCGTAGCCATGGTGATGTGTCCCTTCACCGGCAGGAACGTGCCGGACGATCCGAGTAAAAGGAGTGATGTGGTCCACTGCTGTGGACTTCGGCGTGACGCTACCGTCGTCCCGGGCCGGTGTCAGTAGCCTTACGGTCACGAAAACCGGGGGACCGGCATCCGGCGCGCCTGGGTACACTTCTTCTCGCACGCCTCCTTAGCTCAGCTGGCCAGAGCACCGCTCTTGTAAAGCGAAGGTCGTCGGTTCGAATCCGACAGGGGGCTCTGAGTGTGACCTGCAGCAACGCCCCCGTGATCATGAATCACGGGGGCGTTGACGGCAGAACCTGACGGCAGTCCCGTCTAACGACGCCGTTTGAGCAGCCGATCCATGTGGCTCATGGCCTCCCGGCGGGTGTCATCGCTGACGTGCGTATAGACGTTCATGGTGACCGCAATCTGGGAGTGCCCCAGGATTTCCATGACGGTGCGGGGTGCGACGCCGGCCGCGAACAGCAGGGATGCGCACCCGTGCCGGGTGTCGTGCAGCCGGACCTGCGGCAGGCCCGCTGACGCTGACACCCGCTGGAAGGACCGGTACAGGTTCCGCGGTTCGATGGGCAGACCACTGCGGGTGGTGAACACGAGGCCGCTGTCGTGCCACTCCGCGCCGAGGGCGGCCCGCTGGCCGCCCTGGCGCATACGCTGCCACCGGAGTGGAGCCACGCACATCAGTGGAACGGGGATCACCCTCGAACGCCGGTTCTTGGTCGTATCCAGGTACAGCTCTTTGCCGCCGCGGTTGAGCGTGGTTCGGACCGTCAAGGTTCGCCGGTCGAGATCCACGTCTCGCCACTGCAATCCCAGGATCTCCCCACGTCGCAGGCCGAGGGCGACGGCCAGGACGAATGCGGGGTACAGCGGGTCGGACCGCGCGGCTTCCAAGAAGGTCAAGGACTCGTCTAGCGACCACGGGCACAGCTCGCGCGGCTCGACCTGCGGGGCGGGGACCAGCTGCACCACGTTGCGGCTGATCAACTCCTCTCGGCATGCGGCCGTCAGGGCGGTGCGCAGGACGCGGTGAGCCTCCTTCGCGGTTGCCGCCGACGCTTGCGCGGTCACCGCTGAAATCATCCGGCGCACGTTCGCGGTGGTGAGCGATTCCAGGCGGCGGCTGCCCAGGAGCGGCACGAGGTACAGACGGGTGTGCATCTCGTACTTCACGTAGGTGGTGCGCTTACGCTGTGGCCTGACGTGTTCCTCCAGCCAGTACGGCAGCCACTCGGAGAGCTTGGCGGAGCGTGTGGGTGTAGGGATGCCCTGACGGTCACGCCGGACGAGTTCCTGGCGCTTCTCATCACATTCTTCCCAGGTAGCGCCGTAGATGGTTTTGCGCTTGCGGGTCCCGTCGGGTTGAGGGACGTAGACACGTCCCTCCCAGCGGCCGTCCTTGCGCTGCCAGATGCTGCCAGCGCCGTTGGGATTCCTCTTTCGGGCTGCCATCAGGCTGCGTTCTCCTCAAGTCGTTCCTGCATGTAGTGGCGTACGGCATCGACCGGAATGCGGCGGGCACGGCCGGACGTGTAGCTCGGGAGCTGCTTGGAGCGGATCAGGTCGTAGACCTTGCTGCGGCTGAGCCTCAGAGCGGTCATGACCTCCGGGACAGTGAGGGCTTGCGGGTCGCTTGCGACGACGGTCAGCACGTTGAGACCTCCGGAAGAGGGCCGGGCATGCGAATGGAGTTGGTTCGGGGGCTTCTCGGAGGCCTGCGCCTGTCCGAGGCGCGGATTCCTGCGTCATTGCGTCATCAGCGTCATTTGCGCTTCTGACCTGCGGTTTTGTGTGACGCAGCGGTTTGGGGGTGCGTCATCGCAGCGTCTTGGGCTGCGTCATCGCATGACGCAGATGACGCAGGATGACGCAGCCGCTTCCGTCTGCGTCATGGCTGGTGCCGCAGGTCAGGTGCCGTTTTTTGGCCTGCATGACGCAGATGACGCAGCGTCTTCCCTCTTAGGACAAAAGAGGGGGTGTTTGTTGTAGTTGGGTGCGCCTCACAGCGTGAAGAAGGAGCCGCTGCGCGGCGCGCCTTGGGGCGGCGTTCCGCCGAACAGCAAGAGGAGCAACTCTGGCGTGGGCGGCATGTTGCTCTTCTTGCTTGTCCGGGCGAGCGCGCGAATCTCGGGTCAGAACATCGGCTTCGGGACGTGCGGTGGCGGGGCCTGTAGGCGGGTCATTTCGAGGTAGCGCCCTTCGCTGGTGCGGCCCGTGTCGATGAGGACACCGCGAGCGGCAAGCGTCGGCTGGAGGCGCTTGAGCCGGTCGGAGAGGACTTTGCCCGTGGTCGGCCAGCCCTTGGGCACGGGACGCAGTTCGTCGCCGCTGTAGAGGCGACTGAGGCAGTGCAGCCACTCGGTTGAGGTCATCCGCTGCTCGCCGCCCGGCTCGATGGTGTCGGCATGCCGGAGAACGGTCTGTGCGAGGAGATCGCCCTCGATCACGTCGTCGTTCAGATCGTCCAGACTGGCCCGGTAAGCGGTGAGCGCCCCCAGGCCGGTTGCCGCATCCAGCTGCGCGCACAGGTGGGCGAAGTCCGCCATCCGCAGGTCGGTGGGGGTCTCCGCGTCGGCTGCGCGGACCTTGACCGTGAGGTCCAGGAGCGAGCCGAGGACCACGGGCAGCACCTCCGCGTACTCGGTCCACAGTTCGGCCTCGGTGCGCCGGACGCGGGGCCGCTCCAACCGCAGCGGCAGGAGCCGTTCCGCCAAGTCGGCCCGGATGACTCCCACGTCGATACCGGTCAGCAGCAGGGGCCGGCGGTAGCCGACGCGGAACACGTCCCCGTCGGTGAACAGGGCGCGCTTGACGTTCTCAGCGCCGGTGACGACGCAGCACACGGCGTCGGACAGGTCCGGCGTCATGTGGGAGAGATTGTCCAGGGCGGTGACCCATCCCGCCGCCACGGCCGCGATCAGGTTCTCCTCATCCTTCGGAGCGCGGCGCAGGTCCCCGCTCATGCCCTCGATGATCCGCACGAGCATCCGCCCGCCGGTGGACTTCCCCGCGCCCTGCGGCCCGGTGAGGAACGGCGCCGGAACCGGCACGGACGGCCCCAGGCAGCCGATCAGCCACGCAATGGCCAGGCATTCGGTCTCAGCGTTGGCGAAGTTGCACAGCTGCATCAGCAGGTCGATGCCCTTGCCATCGGTGTCCTTGGCCGGCTGGGGGAGTTCCCCGGTGAGCTGGGTGCGCCGCCAGCAGACCTCACGCGGGTCGGGCGTGAGGATCTCCCAGCCGGAGGGGTGGATGCGGACGGACTGCCCATCGGTACGCCCCAGGTCCAGCCACGTCGCCCCGTCGAAGCCGGGAGCGACGCGGATGTTCACGGGCTGCACGTCCTCGGACAGCGCCAGCGCTTCGATCAGATCCAACGCCTCTTTGAGCGCAGACCCGTTGAATACGCCGATCCCGTCCTTGAACAGGCCGACCATGAGTTCCTGGCGATGGCTGCCCGTCGTGCCCTGGGAGCGGATCGGACGGGCCACGGGGTGGCCGTTCTTCTGCGCGTACACCGTCCCGTCAGCGGTGCGGAAGTACCGGAAGTGCGATTGCGCGTAGTCCGCGATGACCTCGCGGGCGGGAGTCTTCTCGTCCTCGGACATGACTCACATCCCCAGTGCGGTGCGGGCGTTGGTCCACGCGTCGGTGCAGTGGCGGGGCGATTCGCCCTTGGTCTGCGCGGCGGTGAACAGCCGCGCGGTGTGCGCCTCGGTGAGGCAGCCGCACCAGCCGTGCGTCGACAGCACGGCGAGGAAGGTGCGGTAGACGGTGGCGTGCACCGCGCTGGAGGCTTCGGTGATGCGCTGTTCCGCCATGGCGATGCCACGGTCCAGGTACGTGGGCGTGCGGTGAGGGCACTGCCCGCCCCCGACCAGTGCGGGCACGGTGACGGCCGCCGGACGGATTGCGGTGGGCTCCTTCACGATCAGTGCCCGCACGACGTCCGGCAGCGCCGTGAGGGCGCCGGCGCCGGGACCGAGCCACCGCGCGTAGGCCATCGTGGACTTGATGTCCACGCCCGGTCGGACCGCGTTGGCGGACTGCATCGCACCGAGGTAAAGCCAGTGCTCACCCCGGGTCGTCGGCACGATCCGGGTGGCGGGCAGGGCCCCGCGGGCCCACGCGATGGCTTCGGCGTTGTCGAGGTCGACGACGGTCAGGCCGGCGCCACCGGGGTGGTAGGCCACCCCAGCCGCATCCCGCCACGCTCGCGCCCACGTCGGCGCGTTGATGACAACGGGGTCGGTGGTGGCGGCGGCCCAGCCGTGGCACGGGTGCGGGCAGGTGCAGGGGCCGGGGGCCTTCATGTTCGGCCGGCCACCGCAGGCGTTGCCCGCGCAGGCCGGGCAGTTCCCGAAGGGAACCTTGCCCTTGCGCAGGGGCAGCGGGGGCACGCCGTGGGATGCGAGGCGGAGGGCGGTGTGCATGTGGTCGGTCGCGGCCACCCTCAGAGTGCAGGCTCGCCGGATCAGGACAGGTTGCGTCATGCTGGAGACCTCCAACAGGTCTGTTGAGGACTGGAGACCAGGGCGGCCCCGGACTTTGCCGAGACGGGGGCCGCCCTTGGCGTAGCTACTGGTGGTTGTTGGTCTTGGCCCACACGCCGGTTGTGCGGCTGTGGACGTTGCGCCGGTCCTGGTAGACGGGTCCCTCGTAGTGGTGGTGAACGTCCGGGGCGGGCTTGGCCCTCGCGGCAAGCCGTGCGAGGGCGAGCACGAGGGCGGTGGGGGCGCCGAAGACGAGGCCGCACACCACCGGGTCGGCGAACTGGGACACGTACATCAGGACGGCCGCTGTGCCGCCGACCATGGCGGTGGTGGCGCCGCCGGCGAGCATGAGCACGCTGGCATCGGTGGCGCCCCGGCTCATCGGGGGGCGTCCGGGCTGGGTGACGGGCGGGGTGTCGCCGTGGGTGGGGACCGCGGTGTCGTCGCGGTAGGCGGTGGGCCGGTAGGCGTCGGCGATGATCCGCCGGGCCTCAGTCTCGGCCTGAGCCTCGCTCAGCCCGGCGCCCGCCGAAGCCGTCTGAGGGGTGGTGTCGGGGTACATGCGGAATCCCTTCCGGCGCGTGGCCAGGGAGGCACAGACACCCCCTTCGGGGCGCCGTGTGGAGGGGTGTTCGGGGGGTCTGACCTGCGCGCCTCCCTGACTCCCTGAACGATCATTCGTGCAGGTCAGGGCCAGGGAGGTGGGTCAGGGAGGCGGTTAGGGAGTTCTCCCTGCCTCCCTGACCCGTCGGCGGCGCGCTCCCTGTCATCCGGCAGCGGAAGCGGAACCGTCTCCGTCGCGGTTGGCGAGGGCGCGGACGATGCGGTCGCGGGCGACGACCATCACGCCGTCGGACTTGTAGGGTCCGGCGCCGGCGTCGTCCAGGACGCGCTTGAGGTCGATGAACGACCAGCCGCCGTAGGCGTCCGGATTCCGGGTCGCGAGCCGGGCGAGAACGTCCTTGGTCCGCACGCGGGGCGCGTCGCCGACGACTGCGGCAATGTCGGCAAGAGAGTCGTGCTCTTCGTCTCGCTCGATGGCGTGCAGGGTGGTCACGCCGTCGCGCAGGGCCTTGGCCCGGTCGGTGATGGCCTCGGCTGCGTCGTCGTCGATGTAGTGCGTGCGCACCGTGATGGACGACTGTCCAGCCGGGATGTCGATGCCGCTGGAGGCCAGCACCAGGGTTCCCTGGTCCAGGCCGGGGCGCAGCAGGTTGGGTGCAGCGCCGCCGTCAACGGCCTTGTCTCCCAGGGCCATGCGGGCCTGCGACTCCGTACCGAGGGCGAGGGAGGCGCGGGTGTGGGCGCCCTCGCGGACCAGCTTGGGCAGGTTCTCGTTGGTCGGGTCCTGGGTGCCCTGCCACATCAGGACGTTCACGGCCCGTCCCTGGTTGTGGATTTTCCGGACGGCCATGAAGTACCGGGAGTTGGCCTTCGACCCGCCGTACGGGCGCTTTTCGGCGTCCTTGGCGGGGCACATGAACGCCACCTGCGCTTCGTCGACCAGCACGATCAGCGGCGGGAACACGGTGCCGGGCGGCGCCTGGATACGGCGGTTCATCTCGTGCACCGCGCCTTCGACCATCTCGGTCACCTGGATCACGTGCTCATCCGTCGGACCCTGGATCAAGGTCTTGGCGAGACCGTCGAACATGGCCCAGTCGCCCACGCCCTTGAGGTCGCCCATGAGGAACTGCACCGACTTGTCCAGCGCGAGCCACAGGGCCAGGGAGCGCAGGGCAACGGTCTTGCCCTGGTTGGACAGGCCCGTGATGAGCAGGTGGCGCTGGTACAGGCTCAGCGCGGCAGCATCCCCGCGCAGGTCCTGACCCCAGGGGGCACGGCCCTTGGCGTAGTCGGCGGTCATCGACTCGTCGGTGACCAGCGGCGACGGGCCGATCGGCTCATCTAGCGCCCCGGAGTCGGCCACCCACAGCCGGACCGTGCGGGCGGCCTGGGGGATGGTGATGAACACTTCGTGTTCGTGGCGGGTGAGGTTTTCGGCGAGCTTGCGGCGCTTGCTCTGCACCTCGTTGGTGGACACCCCGGAGGGGAGGGTGACGTCGACTTCCACGCCGCATCCGGCGATCCGGATGGGCCCCAGCATGGAGGCGCCGGCGTCGCCCATCTCCTTGATGGCCCGGGCCAGGGCGGGGACTCCGAGGTCGCGCAGGGCCTTGACCACGATGGACGGGGTGATCGGCTCGCCCTCGTCGGACCGCGCGTTGACCGGGAGCGCCCAGTTCGGGGCGGCCTGCTGCTTGCGGCCCACTGACCACAGCGCGAACAGGGCCAGGAAGGGGCCGATGGACAGGGCCGGGCCCCATACGACCTGCACGATCCGGATCAGCAGCGCGATGAAGTCGATCGTCGCGCCCAGCGGCGTGATGACGTCACCGACGTCCTTGGTGTTGATGGCCATCACGACGCCGAGGGCGACCAGCACGCCGATGCTCACGCCGGCGCCGACGGCCACGCCCTTGGCGGCGTCCATGGGCGAGTGGAGCAGGTCCATGCGGCGGTGGTGGCGGGCGGCGCGGAAGCGCTGCAGCTTCTCTTCCCACTCGTGGGCCATCTCCAGGTTTCCCGCGGCTTCGGCGGCCCGGATCATGCGCTCGTAGCGGGACCCGGTGCGGCCGTCCCACGTGCGGCGGGCCACGATCCGGCCCCCGTTGAACGTGTAGAGGCTGTGCCGCGTCACGGAGCGCGCGGCGGTCTTGGTGGTGTCGTGAGTGACCGCGTGCTTCACGGCGCGGCCGGAGCGCACCCACAGTGGCACGGGCCGCGCGGGCGGGGCGTCGGGCACGACGGTGAGCACGGTGGGGGCGGTGTCGGTGGTGGGTGGGTCGGTGGGCTTGTGGAGGTGGACGACGTTCTCAGACATGCTGGAAGCGCTCCTGACTGCCCCAACGAAGAGGGGCCGGAAGTGGAGAGAGGCGCCGCCCCCGCCGGCATCGTGTGAGCGGGGGCGGGCGGATCAGCGGTTGTTGCGGGCGCGGTTCTCCGCGCGGCTGAGCTGCGACGGGTCGGTGCGCGGGCCGTCGACCCAGCAGAACGGGCGGATGCCGTCGGCGGCCTTGAAGACGCGGATCGCGGCATCCGCCGCAGCGTCCGGCACGGCGTACACGCGGCCGCCCTCCATCGAGGCGAGCAGTCGGGCGCCGTGGTGCTCGCAGCCGTCCGCCCCCGCGTTGGAGGCGTCCAGCACGGTCACCGCGACCGGACCGGTGCACGGCGTCGGGTCGTCAGGTTGCGCGGCGGGGCACCGTCGGGCGGCGTGGCGCATGGTCACCACCACCCCGACGACTTCTTGGGCACGAGGTAGGGGTGGCCGTTGACCATGTGGTCCACGCACTGCGGGCAGTCCTCGCGGGGCCCGAGGTGGCGGTGTGCGCGCCTGTTGTGGGCGTGCTGCCAGCACTGCGGGCACTCGCCAGGAGGCGTCTCCTTGCCAGCCACGGTCACCACCACCCCGACGACTTCTTGGCGGCCTTGGTACGGGCGGCCTCGGTCGTGATCCTTTGCCGTTCGGCGAGCAGGGCGGTGAGTTCCGCGTTCAGTCGCATCTCGGCAGCGTTGCCGGTGGAGTCGATCTGTTCCTCGGCGCGGCCGGTGCTGCGGCCCCGGGCGGCGCGGTAGGAGCCGCTGGCCAGAGCTCGGGCCATAGCGCGGCGCTCACGGCCGTTCATCGGCCACGCCTCGCCCTGCCTGACCGCTTCCAGCTTCTTCGTGGTCGCCTGGATCTCGCGATCCAGGCGACGGAGGTCGGAGTTGCCCATGTCAGGTTCTCCTCGGGGAGTTCGATGGGTCGGGGTAGGCGGCCGGGCCAAGCCGCGTCACGCGGCGACGCGCTTCCATGCGGCCCGCAGGCGGACTTCGGAGGCGGAGTGGCCTGCGGCGCGGAAGCGGGTGGCCATTTCGCGGTAGGACAGGGCGGGTGTCTCGCTGTAGCGGATCTGGTCGACGAGCGCGTCGAGGGCTTCGTCGGTGAGGCCGGGTGCCGCTTCCGGGAGTGCGGGGACCGGCTCTGTGGGTCCCCAGATGGGGAGTTCCCAGCGGGGTGTGACGCCGGGTGTGACGGGGGCCGTCACGCTGGTCAGCGCCGGTCCGGTGTCCTCGCCATCTCGCGCCGTCTTCAGCGTCGACCATGCCCGCGAGAGGTGCTGGGCGGTCTTGGCTTGGGCGTGTGCGACGCGTGCGCCGGCGGCCGTCACGGCCGTCAGCCGGGTCTCCTCGGTGACCGCCTCGGCCTGCAGCCGGGCGCGGGCCACGGCCGCTTCGTCGCGGGCCTCTTGCTGGATGCCCCGGATCGCTCCGAGCGCGCCCGGGGTGAGCGCGGTCCGCTCCCACAGGCCATGCACCAGCCACAGGGCCTTAGCTGCGATCGGCAGCCACGCCACGGCCAGCCACGCGCCGGCCGATTCCTCAGCGGTAAGTGCGTGTGCCACCAGGACGCCTGCTGCGATGAGGCCGAAGCACCAGCCGACGGCGGTGACCGCACGGTTGTGGTCGCCTTGGGCGGCCAGTCGGCGTTCGTAGGCGAGGGTGGCAAGCCATCCCCCGTCGATGCCGAGACCGACGACCAGAGCGATGATCCAGGGCACTGCGGTGCCAAGCCACATCACGACCACAGCCAGGGTCAGCACCATGGACACTGCCGTCATCGCGACGGCGGGCAGGACCGTCTTGGTGGTCTTGGCGCTCATGCCGCGTCCCCCGCCCCGGCCTGGTTGGCCAGCTCACGGCGAGCGGCGAGCACCTTGCGCCCGGCCCGGCGGATGCGGCGGGCATCCAGCTCGTTCGGGAGCCGATCGAGCGACATGATCTGCGCGTCCAGCAACTCGACCTCAGCGGAGATGACCGGCATCTCCCGCTCGATCGCGTCGAGTTCGGCGTCGGTCGGCTCCAGGCCGATCGCGGAGGCGGTGAAAAGATCCTGTGCGGGGAGAATGAGCTTCATGGGTCGTGGTTCCTCTCGAAGTGACGGCCCTACAGCGGCTCCGGTGTTCCAGCACCGGAGCCGCGCCGTCGTATGGGTGGGTCAGACAGTGGCGATGAGCAGCGCGGCGACCAGCAGCCACAGGTGGTGAAAGGACTGGTCCAGCGCGTAGGCGCCGGTGCCCAGGTGGGCGGCCGGGCCGCCCTTTGCGGTCACCGGGTGTGCGGGGTGGGCGCCGGTGCCGAGCGAGTAGAACTCGGCCTTGCCGGTGACCCTGGCCAGCCACGCGAGGGTGGAGCGCCGATCCGCCCACCAGTGGGTGAGCGCGTCCACGCCCATGCCGGCCACCAGGCCGAGGGCGGAGAGGCTCAGCCCGAGCAGGCCTGCGACCAGGGCGAGTAAGGCGAGCTTGGTGGCGGTCAGGGTGGCGACGTGCCGGGCGCCGGCCAGGCGGCCGACCCATCCGGGGCGACCCTTGTCGGCGGACTGGCAGGAGGTCTGCACCCAGTGATCACCCACGCTGTGAGCGACGTACAGGGCGACGAACACAGCTGCGAATGTGGCAACAGGCATTGAGGCTCCTTGGTGGATGGTCCGGGAACTCCGGCTCCCCTCAGCCCCGCCCGTACGGCACAAGTGGCCGGACGGGCGGAGGAGGCAACTGGCCGCAGCAGTAGAGCTGCGGAGTGGTCGTACGTAGTCGTCTCCTTCGGGAACACGAGCTCCCGTTTCAGGCTGAGACGAAGTGACCTTTCGGTCTTGCCCTCCGGTTGACCAGGGATCCGGGTCCCTCGGCCCGCTCTATCCCGGGCCCCTTGAAGCCACGTCCGCAGACGGGGCCCCCATTGGTCGTGCAGGTGCGACAGCCGCTTTGGCCCCGTTTCGGGCCGCTACGGAGATCGTGAGATACATGTAACACGTGTATCTCACGCGCCGTCAAGAGTCCTGCCCTGGAGGGGCGTTCTCTCGGTGTGCTTCTAGATTGCTGGCAGAGCGTCAGACAGACGACTGCGCTGGTGGACGGCTCAGGGACGTCTCACTAAGGTCGAAGTCGTCCCAGGACGTCCCAGCGCGAGGGAAGGGCGGCGCATGGCGAACGAGAGACTTCGAGGCGCGATAGTTGAGCGGGGGCTCACCTTCGAAGAAGTCGCCGAACGGCTCGGCGTAGCCAGCAAGACGGTCGAACGCTGGGTCAGCAACTCGGACCGCAAGCCCTACCGCCGCTACCAGTACGCGCTCGCCTCGTTGCTCCGGTACGAGATCTCCTACCTCTGGCCGGATGAGCGGACGATGGCGGAGGTGACCGCATCCGGCGGCGCGGAGCTGGTCAAGCTGTACCCCCACCGGTCGGCTGTTCCGCAGAGCCTTTGGCCGCAGCTCTACGCGAAGGCTCAGACCCACTTCGACGTGCTGGTCTACTCCGGGTTTTGGCTCACCGAAGATGCCGTGTTCCGGCGGCTGGTCAAGGAAAAGTCGGCGGCCGGCGTACCGGTTCGCTTCATGCTCGGAGACCCGGATAGTCCGGAGGTCGCGACCCGCGGCGCCGACGAGGGTATCGGCGGGGCCATGGCCAGCAAGATTCGCAATGCGTTGATGAACTACAGCTCGCTCTTCGGCCTGCCCGGTGTGGAATTCCGCCTCCACAGCACGACCCTCTACAACTCCATCTACCGGACTGACAACGAGCTGCTCGCCAACGGTCACGTCTACGGCGTCGGCGCGTACCTCGCGCCCGTGCTGCACCTTCAGCGGGTCCCAGGCGGGGAGCTGTTCGACACGTACGCCGAGAGCGTCGAGCGGGTGTGGGAAAGCGCCCGTCCGATCTCGTCACCCACGGATTGCGCAGAGACCCACGTATGAGCCGCATCGACTACTACGACGACCCAGCCGCGCCGAAGGTGAACTCTGTCGTGCCCTCAGTGACCGCGGTTGTCCGCGACGCGGACGGGCGATTGCTCCTCATCCACAAGACGGACAACGACCTGTGGGCCCTCCCCGGCGGCGGCCACGACATCGGTGAATCGATCGCTGAGGCCGTCGTACGCGAGGTGGAGGAAGAGACCGGCATCAGGGTCGCTGTCGATGACGTGAGCGGGCTCTATACCGACCCGCGGCACGTCATGGCGTACGACGATGGAGAGGTCCGTCAGCAGTTTTCCATCTGCTTCCGCGCGCGCCCAACGGGGGGCTCGCTGCGTACGAGCGACGAATCCAAAGAGGTCCGCTGGGTTGCCCCAGCGGACCTGGATGCTCTCGACATCCACCCTTCGATGCGGTTGCGCATCAGGCACGGCATGGACGATTCGCGGTCGGCGCCTTACATCGGCTGATCTGCACCCGCCGCGGCCATACGCTGTTCGACCCGGGCAGTGGCCCCATGAATCTCCGGTGCTGCCCGCTGAATGAATCGACCCACGATCGTGTCAGGGCCGTACCGGGACACGATCTCGTCCAGCCGATCGGTCGAGGTGGTGTGGCCGCCGTCTGGCGTCGTCGTCATGTCGCAGAAGATCAGTGCGTCGACGAGGTGCGGCTGCTCCAACTCGAACTCGCCCTCTAGGTCCTCCCGCAACCCCCGCTCCTCGGCTTCCAGCAAAGCGCAAGAGTGGTGGGCCACGAGCCGAATAACTCGCTCGTCCAGCCCCTCCTGATCGCGGAGGAAGCGCGCGCCGTCGAGCGGGTGGAAGCCGGTGGTGGCGATCGAGGGCGAATACCCGATGTCATGAAGTACCGCGGCGGCTTCCATCAGCTCGGCGTCGGGCCCGAGGATCGGGCGCAGCGAGACCGCGCGCTTCGCGACTCCGAGGGAGTGCCCCCATCGACGCGGAAGAGGTTCGGCCAGTAGCGATTCGGAGAGCGCGTAAGCCCGCTCGGTGAGTCCCATACGGCCAGCCTACGAATTCACCACGGGACGCGGGAGAGCACGCACGAAGCGTCCCTTCCCGTGCACAGCTTCCAGCAGGCCCTGCCCTTCCAGCGTCGACAGAGCCGCGCGTACGGCCGTCCGAGAGACGCCGAACTCGTCACAGAGGCGTGCCTCGGACGGGAAGGCAGCACCAACTGCGAGGCCCCTCTCCGCAAACAAGTCCCTCATCCGTTCCACCAGGGGCCGGCGTTCAGTACCGTCGCTGACCACACGACCGACCCCAGGTGCCGAATGGATGAGACCTTCCTTCTGCAAGATGTCCAGGGCGCGGCGGACGGTGGTGCGTGCCACTCCGTGGTCTTGCATCAAGGCGGACTCGGACGGGAGCTCCTTGACGATGCGCCCCTCCCTAATCTCCTTGCGGAGCGCATCCGCGATCAGCAGATACGTACCGCGCGGGCTAGCTCCCGGCACCTGATCCCCTCTCTCCAGCATCGTCACTGCGCCTCCCAAGCCTCGCACGAGTGCCACCGGGCGGCGCCGGCTCCCACCCCGGTGTATGTACGAGCAGGATCCGAGGGGGAGTTGCTCCGCCATCGTCGTCACGCCCCCGTGCTCGGAGGGCGATCTCAGGTGAACTTCCGCAGCCGATTAGATCAGTTTACTCGGAGGTCTCGCTTAGTCATCGAGATTGCTGAGATGTTCTCGGATTCGTTGGTCAGCAGCAACCTCTTCAGGCAATGATGTCGCATGGTTAATTTCCCCCTTCCGCACCTGTTCAGCGGTAATATCCTCAACTTCCGCTAGGCGGGATCCGCGAAGGTTGGCCTTGCTTAGGATTGCGCCATCCATCTCACTCCCGGAGAACTTCGCATCGCTAAGGTCCGCTCCCGTGAGATTGGTGTCGATCAGTTCAGACATTCGCACATCGGCGTTATGCATGTCTACGCCTTCCGCATATGCGCCTCGGAGGTTACTGCCGGTCAAATCGGCTCCCCGGAAGGAAGCCCATCGGAGCACGGTCATCGATAGGTCAGCTAGATGCGCATATGCACCATCAAAAATGGCCCGCTCAAGGTGTGCCTTCTTGAGGTTAACCTGCGTGAGATTTGCCCTTCCGAGATCCGTCCCGGTAAGTAGGCCTCTAGGTAGGTTGAGTCGTCGCAAGTCTGCGCCGTGCAGGTCGGTATGCCTGAGGTCAATGGAGAAGCGCTCTGGACGCTCGGGGCGCTCCACTAGAACGCTGAGAGCGGCCTGCACGTCGTGATCAGGGTTCCGACGCGGGTCCGCGGGCTTGCTACCCTTTTTCGCCGGGGCGTGTTGACGAACATACGCCGCGAGGATCTTGACGATCGTAGCGTGGTCCTTTTCCGAGTCGCGCATGATGCGTTCCAGTGAATAGATGCCTCCGATCCGTTCAGTTGATTGAGGCGAGGCGAGAAGCTTGACGGCTTCTATGTATCGATCGGTTACTTGTCCCTCGCGGGTTAGCTCAGCTTGCTCGCGATCCTTCTCGCGAAGGTGCATGAACTGTTCTTGGCTGTGTTCGTATAGCTTTTCGGCGTGTTCGTGACTGCGATGGGTATACAGAAGCCCAAGCGCGGCTACAATTCCGGCTCCCAAAGCAACGAGCATAGTTCTGACGCCAGTGATGACCACTCCGTCGGCCGGCTGAAGGCCTTTTTCTCTTAGGTGCTCTCCGTCGAGTATCCAGGGGCCGCGCCACAGCAAGAGGGCGTAACCGAAGATGACCAGAGCCAGCGTGACGTAGACGAGGATGCGCTTAGTCTTCGATCTCATGTAGACGAGGGTGCCTGCAGGCGGCACGCGGAGTTGCCAGGATTGGCTATCTCTGAGGGGCTTCTGAGATTCAGGGTCAGTGGACGGATCACCTCGCCCCCCGAAGCTGACGACTGGTATCCGCGCTCACCCAAACGGCCGGCTGTCCCGATCTCGTCCAATCCGGCCCGTCCGGCGATCCGTGCCCGCGTCACGCTGGAAGATCTGGACGGAAGGCGATGACGGGCGGCCGGGTGACGGCAGTCGCTGACGGCAACAGGGGTGCACGCTGCCGCACCGAGGAACCCGTTCGAGCACCCCAGACGCTTGAGTGGGGCGCCGAAGGCCTGATCCCTGCGGCGATCGGACGAACTTGTAAAGCGAAGGTCGTCGGTTCGAATCCGACAGGGGGCTCTCAGCTTGACCAGGGAAGAAGCCCCGGGCCGGATGTGGCCTGGGGCTTCTGACGTCTTCGGGGGCGTCGGCGGATGTCTCCATCGGGGCGTGCGGCTTCCGTGGGGTGATCGGGCGGCTGTCAGGGTGGTCGATCTGCGACACTTGTAGGTGAATGCCAGCACCTCAGGGCTGATAGCGGCGGTTGCCGCCGGCCTCGCGGGTCGCGGTGAGCCGGCCCCGCCGGACGAGGGTCGGGTGCCCCGCCTACGGGCGGTCGCGGAACGCGCACGAGAGCTTTGCGGCTCGTCGGCGTCCTGCTTCCCGGAGAGGGACACGCAGCCCGCACTGCCTTCGGCCCTGGTACCCAAAGCGATCAGGACGGCTCGATCTCACCATCCTGTGGGAGGTATCCGATGCCCTTCATCGACATCAAGGTGATCGCAGGAGTGTTCACGCCCGAAGAGAAGCAGAAGATGGTCAAGGATGTCTCCGAGGCGTTGATCGCCATCGAAGGCGAGGCGATGCGGCCCGTGACGCATGTCGCGATCACCGAGACACCCAGTGGCGAATGGGCGGTGGGTGGTCAGGCCCTGACCGCCGCGGACGTACAGGCCAAGAGGGCGGGCTAGCCCAGTCGGTACGTGTCCTCGAGTTCCTGTCGGGCGCCAGGCAGCGGCACGGCTGTGACTTGAAAAGCCTGCTCAGGGGTTGGTGGGCGACGCCCGGCCCGGGGCAGTGACGGCGCACCCTTGGAGCGCCACCCATACCCGTGGGGGTCACGTGGCCGTGGTGGCTCGGCGGGCGCGCCGTCGGTCTCGGGTTCCGATGGCGAGGTCCCCGGCCAGGAAGGCCAGCAAGGGGATGCCCAGCAGGGGGAGGAAGTAGCAGGTCGCCGCCGCGAGGGCGAGTGAGGGCGCGAGTACGCGCAGGGGGATCCGCCGCCACGCTCCGCGGGCGGGCGGGCGGCCCACGCCTCGGCGGTCGGCCCGGGTGGGACGGCGTAGCCACCACATCCGGTAGCCCCAGAAGATCATGCAGATCAGCGCGACCATCAGGGCGGCCAGGGCGATCTGATTGGCGAGGCCGAACAGCAGGCCCATGTGGGCGTCGATGCCCCATCGGCTCAACTTGGCGGCCAGCGGCCAGTCCTGGAACCGCACGACATCGGTCACCGAGCCCGTGGTGGCGTCGACGGCCGCAGCGTCCTGCTTCTCGGGCCACGTGGTGCGGATCTGCTTCACCGTGTAGGCGGCGCCGGGGTTCGCCGGGTACGTGATCTCGACCGGGTCGGAGAGACCTTCGCCGCGGGCCGCCTTCAGCACGCGGTCGACTCCGACGTCCGCCCGGGGCATCGAGTGGGAGCCGTGGTCCATGGCCCCCTGGTGATGTGCCGATGCCTCGCCGGATACGGCCGGGGTCTCCCAGGACAGCGCTGCCCGCAGGTCGGTGACGTTCTGTCCGGCGTACTGCGACCACGTGAGGCCGGTGGCGGAGAGGAAGAAGAAGCCCAGGGCGGCCCAGATGCCGACCGCGCCGTGCCAGGACCGCGTTCGCCGGCGGCCGGTGGCGGCCTTCTCGGGCAGCAGCGTCCGGCGCAGGCGGTCGGCCTTGCGGCGGCGGCCGATCCACAGGGCGACCCCGCCGGCCGCCACCACCCATAGCCAGCTGGCGGCGAGTTCGCTGTAGATCCGCCCGGCATCCCCGAGCAGGAGGCTGCCGTGCAGCTGGTCGATCCAGGTGCGCAGGGGCAACGCCCCGGAGCTGCCGTAGCTGTCCAGGGCGCCGCGCACCGTGCCGGTGTAGGGGTCGACGAACACCGCCAGCCGGTGGCTCTCCTCCAGGCCGGGCACATCGAGCAGTACGCGGGTCGTGGCATCCGGTTCGGCGCCGGGACGTACGGCGTTGACCGTGCCCTCGGGGTGTGCGGAGCGTGCCGCGGCGACCTGCTCGGTCAACGGCAGCCGGTGATCGCCCACGGGCACGCGCAGCTCGTGCGCGTAGACGATCTTCTCCGCCTGGAAGGAACCCGCGTACAGCAGGCCGGTCACGGCGGCCAGGAGAAGGAACGGGGCGATGAGAACGCCCGCGTAGAAGTGCAGGCGGAGCAGCAGCGGGCGCAGCGCCGGCCACCCTCTCGGGGGCGGAGCGGCGGGTTGGGACGCGCGGGAGCAGGAGGGGTTGTTCGCTTCTGCGTCACCCGGTGTGCTCTCCGGGGCGCTGTCCCGTGTGCGTTCCGCTGCGGCTTCCGGGGCGTTTTCCGCTGCGCCTTCCCGCGCGCGATCCGCCGCGTCGTCCTGGGCGATCCCGGCCGTCTCGCTGTTGCTCGACATCCTTCTCCTCCGAGGCGTGGGCCGGCACCACCCAGCCATCACCTCAGTCGTCGGGGAGTTGGGCGGACGAGTTCCCCGAGCACGGTGTGTTCCACGTCACGCGAAGGGCCCCGCGTCGTCATGCGCTGCCCGCGCCACGGCTCGACGAATTCGCTCAAGGATTGAGCACCTTCCGCACTCCGGGGTCGGGGGGAGCGGGCGGGGTGCAAGCTGGGCCGGACATGGAATCCGGACGCGTTCTCAGGGGCTTACGGGCCGTGGTGTTCGCCACCGTCTGCGTGCTGCTCACGGCTCTTGGGCACGTGCGGTCGTCCGGTTCGCCCCTGCCGTGGGGCGTGGTGGCCGCGGCTGTCGCGGGGGCTGCCGCCGGCGCGTGGTGCTTCGCCGGGCGCGAGCGCGGGGCGATCGTGGTGGGGTTGCTGACCGCCGGCACCCAGGCGGTGATGCACACGGCGTTCGCTCTCGGTCAGACGGCCGACGGCGGCGGGCCCGTTCGCGCCCCGATGCACGGCATGCCCGTGTCGCCGCACGAGGGGATGCAGGGCGACGGGCACTCGATGATCGCGGCGCATGTGCTGGTCGCGGCGTTGAGCGCCTGGTGGATGTGGGGCGGGGAGCAGGCGGTCTTCCGGGTCGTACGGACCATTTCCCTGTTCCTCTTCCGGCGGCTTCCGACGGTGCGGCGCCCCGTACTTCCGGCGCATCCGCACGCCGTTCGGGTGCCGGAGCAGCGGCCGCGCAGGGTCATGCGGGAGTGGCTGCTGGCGCATGTGGTGTCGCTGCGTGGTCCTCCGCAGGGTCCGGCTGTCCGCTGACATCAGCTGATACCGGGTGCGGCCGTCGTGACACTGCAGTTGCGGCGACGGTGCCCGGACCCGGCCCTGCCGGTCCGTCCGTAGTCACGGCGACCGGATCACGCGAAGGACTCCAGATGATGACGCCTGTCCGGACGTTGGCATCCCAGGTGCCCACGGTCGATCTCGTTCCATCCGCCCGAGCCGTCACGCCGCACACCCGAGCCACCACGCGGCACACACCCGCGCCGCCCAAGGGGCACCACGTATCAAGCGTCAGGCCGGCCCGTACCGGTCGAGGGCCTGTCGGCGCGGCCCGCGCGCCTCAGCCGTTCCAGCAGAGCGCTGGTGGGCTCGGCCTCCGGCTGCGCCATGCCCTGGAAGAGGGAGCGCAGCCGTCGGGACTTGCGGTCCCAGAGGCTGCAGTCGGCGCACCCCGCGAGGTGGTCGCGGACCGCCTGGTCGGTGACGCCCTCCGGCAGGCACTCGCCGTCGAGGCGCGCGGAGAGCGCGGTGCGGGAAACGGAGCAGTGCATCGGCCCATTCTCACCGAGCCGCACGGTGACCGGCGAGGGGAGGCCGCACATGCGTGAGGCCGAGGACGCTCTGGTGACCCGGTGGGCGCTGGCGGCCCGCACGGGCGACGAGGAGGCCGTCGAGAAGTTCGTGCGGGGCACCCGGCGCCATGTGCTGCGCTACGTGACGCATTTGAGCCGCGATGCCCAGGCCGCGGACGACCTGGTGCAGGACACCTACCTGCGTGCCCTGCGCAGCCTGCCCGGATTCGAAGGCCGGTCCTCGGCCCGTACCTGGCTGCTGGCCATCGCCCGGCGTACGGTCGCCGACCGGATCCGCGCGAACAAGGCGAGGCCGCGGGTCGCCGGGCTCGCCGACTGGCAGGTCGTGGCGGAGCAGGTACAGCGTGAGACCGGTCCGGGGTTCGACGAGGGCGTTGCCCTGGCCGATCTGCTCTCCGCTCTGGAGCCGTCCCGGCGGGAGGCGTTCGTGCTCACCCAGCTGATCGGACTGCCGTACGCGGAGGCGGCGGCCGTCGTCGGCTGTCCTGTGGGCACGGTCCGCTCCAGGGTCGCTCGGGCCCGGGAGGCGCTCGTCGCGCTGCTCGACGCCGCTGACGGGGATCCGGCCGGTACGCACGACGCGGAACGCGAGCGCGAGCACGTGATGCCGGGGGCCTTGGGGCGGGCGTTGAGGACGTCCGGGTCCGTGGCGTGACGCTGCGGGGGAGCGGGACGCCGTGACCCTGCCGGTACACCCGTACGCAGCGTGGCGCGTGCGGGTGTATCGGCACCGCGTTCACCGGCACCGGGTTCACCGGCACCGGGTTCACCGCCACCGCGCGGATGCTGCCGACCCTGTCGCCCTGCCGCCCTTGCACGCCCGTCGACCCACCCGGCCAGGGGCGTTGAACCGAATGGCACGATGTCCCGCATGACCACCGGGCCCGCCGCACGCGCCGCACGCGCCGCGATCTTCGCGTCCGTCTGTGTGGCGACAGCGGCCCTGGGACACGCGCTGATGTCCGCGGCGCCCCTGCCCTGGTGGGCCCTCGTCGCAGCCTTCTGCGGCACGAGCGGGGCGGCATGGTGGTTGGCCGGACGGGAACGCGGTCCGCTGGTCATCATCGGCTCCACCGTCATCGCCCAGCTCGGTCTGCACTCCCTGTTCAGCCTGGCGCAGACCCCTCCCGGTGGGCGGGCGGGCCACGCGTCGTCCGCGGCCGGGTGGACGGCACAGTTCCTGTGCGGGGCGTCCGGCGCCGCCCCCACGTCCGCCTCGCAGGAGGCAGTGATCCGGCTGCTGCACCACGCCGGACTCGGACCGGGGAAGGCGCACCTGCCACCCCCGACGTCCGCGGGCGGAATGAACGGCATGGAACACACGGCCCACGCGGGGCACATGGCTCATACGGGGCACATGGCGCACGTGGGGGGCATGGATCACATGACCGCCATGTCCGGTGCCATGGACCACCTGCCGATGCAGCACGCGGGTCACGGCTCCACGGGGATGTGGCTGGCCCACGCACTGGCTGCGGTGTTGTGCGGACTGTGGCTGTGGCGCGGCGAGGCGGCGGGGTTCCGGCTCGGGCGCAGCCTGGCGGCGTCGCTGTTCACCCCCTTGCTCCTGGTGCTGACGACGCTGCGGTGGGCCGGTCGTACGCCGCCTGCCGCTCCGGTGGCCGCCCCGACCGCGGTGCGTCTGCGCGGGGTGCTCCTCCAGCACGTCCTCTCCCGAAGGGGCCCGCCCGCGCTCTCGATGTGCGGCTGACCACGCGTCGCCGGTGCGCTCCGGGTTCGTAGGGAGTGTTGCCGCGCCGACGGGTGGCGTACCGGCGTGCCCGCGCGGCCGTCCCGAGGGACGTCCGGCGCTCCCGCATGCCGGCCCCTTGACCCATGTGGTGCTCTCCCGGACCCACCGGCCCTCGGTGCGGTGGCCGTGGAGCACCGCTCGCCGGCGGAGCCGTGCCGCGCCATGGCACGGCCCCGCACGTCACCGAGAGACCTTTTGCGATGACTCCTGTCCTACCCGCTGTGCTCCCCGCGACGACCCGTGGATCGCGGTCCCCCGCGGAAGACGAGCGCGTGACCGCCTTTGCGCTGGCGGCGCGAGACGGAGACCCCGACGCCGTCGACCGCTTCGTCCGTGCCACTCACCAGGACGTGTGGCGGTTCGTGGCGCACCTGAGCAACGACCTCAACGGAGCCGATGACCTGACCCAGGAGACCTACCTGCGGGCCCTGACCGGCCTGCCCGGGTTCGCCGCCCGCTCGTCGGCACGCACCTGGCTGCTGTCCATCGCCCGCCGGGTGGTGATCGACCGCTACCGGGCTGCCGCCGCCCGCCCGCGCATCACCGATGTCGCGGACTGGCAGACCGTGGCCGAGCACACCCAGCCGCGCGAGCTGCCGGGATTCGACGAGGGCCTGGCGATGGGCGAGTTGCTGGAGGCGCTGGACTGCGAGCGTCGTGAGGCATTCGTGCTCACGCAGCTGGTCGGTCTCCCGTACGCGGATGCCGCGGCGGTGGTGGGCTGTCCGATCGGCACGGTGCGCTCACGCGTCGCCCGCGCCCGCGCGGACCTCATCACCTGGCTGGAGACCGCGGAGCACGCCGCCACCGCCTCCCGTGGCGTGGCCGCCTAGCGAGCGCGGCCGAGTGGAACGAGTGCCGTGCGGGTGGCGTTGACCCGCACGGCACTCGTTCCACCGCGGGACGAATCTGCGCCGCAGGCGGTGGATCCGGTCCCGCTGCCGGCTCAGCGGAGGCGGGGCGTCCGTGTCCACCCCGGCCGCTCGCCGAATGAGCCGCTACCCGGAGACGTACTCTTCTCACCGGGCTCTTCTCACCGGACAAGCGCCCTGCTGCTCGCTTGGGCGCGCCCGCAACCAGCGTGGCGTGGCGGTGAGTTGTTGTATGGGGCGAAGCGGGGGGGGGACGGCACATGAGCCGAAGACGGTATGTGGCCAGAGGGGTTCCGGGCGGGTATCGGATCTGGGACAACAAGGGGCGCCGGTGGTGGGGCGACCACTACGAACTGTGTCCTGACGACCTCCTCGTGGAGCTGAACGGTGCCGCCGACCACGCGAAGATCACGGCACTCCTCAAGCGGTACCGGTCCCTGAAGCGCTGAGCCGCCGTGCCGGGCGTGCCCGGTCGGCCGGAGTCGTGCGGGCAGTGCGGGCGGTGCGGATGATGCGGGTGGTGGCGGGAGCCTCTTGCGGCCTCGGCAAGGGTGCGCCTGTGTCGAATGTGCCGTCGGCATGTGTGGCTCACGGGGGTGCGCGCGGGCGCCGGGAAGACGGCGGAGACGCGCCCGTTCCGGCAGGGACGGCGGGGCCGTCGGCGGCGTAAATTCGCCCGCATGGTGACTTCGATGACGCGCGATGACTATGAGCGACGCATGGAACGGGCGGGGCAGGCGGCCGCCAATGCCGGGCTGGCCGGGCTCATCGTGACCCCAGGACCGGACATGGAGTGGCTGTGCGGCTACCGGCCGCCCGCCGCCACCGAGCGGTTGACCGCGCTGGTCCTCCAGCCCCGGCAGCGGCCGCGGCTGCTGGCGCCCGCGCTGGAGTTGCCCGACGCGAAGCGGTCCGAGGGTGCCAAGGCGATGCAGATGTCCGGGTGGCGTGACGGTGCGAACCCGTACGCGGAGGTCGCCAAGTGGCTGGACGGCGAGGGGCGTTACGGGGTGTCGGACGCGACCTGGGCGATGCACCTGCTGGGCTTCCAGCGCGCGCTGCCGGGGAGCGCGTACGGCGCGCTGACGGAGGTCCTGCCGATGCTGCGTGCCGTCAAGGACGCTCATGAGGTGGAGCGGCTCGCGGCGGCCGGTGCGGCGGCGGACGCCACGTACGAGAAGATCCTGGGCTTTCCGTTCGGGGGCCGCCGGGAGCGCGAGGTGGCGGTGGACCTCGCGCGGCTGCTGACCGAGCACGGGCACAGCCAGGTGGACTTCACGGTGGTCGGGTCGGGCCCCAATGGCGCCAACCCGCACCACGAGGCCGGGGACCGGGTGATCGAGGACGGGGACATGGTGGTGCTCGACTTCGGTGGCCTGAAGGACGGGTACGGCTCGGACACGACGCGGACCGTCCATGTCGGGCCGCCGAACGCCGAGGAGCGCAAGGTGCACGACATCGTGCGGGAGGCGCAGCAGGCGGCGTTCGAGGCGGTACGGCCCGGGGTGGCGTGCCAGGAGATCGACCGGGTGGCCAGGAAGGTGATCAAGGCCGCCGGATACGGCGAGTACTTCATCCACCGGACCGGGCACGGCATCGGGGTGACCACCCACGAGCCGCCGTACATGGTCGAGGGGGAGCATCTGCCGCTGGTGCCGGGGATGTGCTTCTCGATCGAACCGGGGATCTACCTTCCGGGCCGGTTCGGGGTGCGGATCGAGGACATCGTGACGTGTACGCAGACGGGCGGACGCCGGCTGAACGAGACGGCGCGGGAGATGGCGGTGGTGGGGTAGCGGCCTTCGCCCGCCAGCTGGACCCGTAACCGCGGTCCACGGCCGGGCGGTCGCGCCACGTGGTGCCCGGCGGATCGAGCGCCCCCGTACGGCGGGTGGCCGGCGACTCGCGGCCCCGGGTGGTGCGGTCGCGTCACCCGGGGGAGGCCGCGGCCAGGAGGCGTTCGGCAGCACCGTCCGTGCGCCGGGCCAGTGGCGTCCGTCATTCCTTGTGCGCACCGGCCATCGCGGATGCAGTGGGCCTCGGGCGGCAGGCGGGAAGCCCTGCTCGCGGGTGTGTCCGCGGCGTTGTCAGTGGTGTGGTTCACGATGGGTGGGCAGAAGCGGATCGGGTCTCAGACGCGGTCCGTCGATCGAGGTCTTCGGCAGGTCCTGGCGCGGTCCGGGTGTGTCGAGGGCGGGACGCGAGTGGCTGGAAGGCGGTGATCGCGTGGCGGGGCGCGGCAAGGAGACGGTGCGCGCGGTGCGGCGGGCCGAGGTGCGGCTGCCGGAGCTGCAACAGCACGACGGTGGTGAGCTGGAGCCCGAAGGGGACTACGACGGCCTGGAGTTCGTGGAGGCCGACTGGGCGGGTCAGGCGGCGCGCGGCGCCCGCTTCATGGACTGTGCGGTGCGCCGGTGCGCGCTGGACGAGACGGTGTTGAGCCGGGCGCGGATCATCGACAGCGTGCTCAGCGGTGTGCGCGGCGTCGGGACGGACCTGTCCGAGGCGTCACTGCGCGATGTGGAGCTGACGGACGCCAGACTCGGGGGGACGCAGCTGCACGGCGCGGTGCTGGAGCGGGTCGTGGTGCGCGGCGGGAAGATCGACTTCCCCAATCTGCGCAAGGCGAAGCTGCGGGATGTCGTCTTCGAGGGGTGCGTCCTGGTCGAGGCGGACTTCGCGGGTGCGGAGCTGCAGCGGGTGACGTTCGACGACTGCACCCTCGCGCGGGTGGACTTCACGGACGTGCGGATGAAGGACGTGGATCTGCGGGGTGCCGCCGCGGTGGACATCGCGCGCGGGATCGACCGACTGGCGGGCGCGGTGATCAGCCCTTCCCAACTGCTCGATCTCGCACCGGCGTTCGCGGCGCAGATAGGAGTCCGGGTGGAGTGACCGGGGGCGGGGGACGCGGGGAGCGAAGAGGAGTCGGGGCGGGGCCGGGGCTGCCCGAGCGTCTTCGGGAGTGACGGGCCGGCCCGGGGCAGTGATGTCGTCCAGCGGTGTCGTACGGCGATGTCGTCCGGGTCAGGGCAGCGACGTCGTTCAGATGCGGGGGAAGCGGGCCTGGAGGTCCCAGATGATCGGGTTGTCGCCGAGGCCCTCGTGCATATCGGTGAGGTCCGCGATCAGGTCGTGCAGAAAGTCGCGGGTCTCCCGGCGGAGCGCCGAGTGGTTGAAGGTGAGCGGGGGCTCGTCGGTCGGCATCCAGTCGGCTTCGACCTCGACCCACCCGAAGCGGCGCTCGAAGAGCATCCGGTCGCTGGATTCCGTGAAGTCCAGCTCGGCGTAGATCGAGCGGGCCGAGCGGTTGCCACGCGGGTCTGTGTCGAGCTGCTCGACGATGTCGCACAGCGCCCAGGCGAAGTCCAGGACCGGAACCCATCCCCATGCCGTGGACAGCTCGCGGTCCGACTTGGTGTCGGCGATGTAGACGTCGCCGCAGAAGAGGTCGTGACGCAGCGTGCGCACATCGGCGGTCCGGTAATCCAAGTACGAAGGGTCCGGAAAGCGCCGGGAGAGGGAGTAGCCGAGGTCGATCACCTCTTGATGGTGTCACGCCGGTGGGAGAGGACATCGCCCGCATCGGACGCAAGGGGAATGCCCTTGGAGCGTGGCCCGGTCGCCGCTCCGGTCAGGGCAACAGGCGCTGTTCCTTGGCCACGGAGACCGCGCCGGAGCGGGTGTCCACCCCGAGCTTGTCGTAGATGCGGCCGAGGTGCGTCTTGACCGTCGCCTCGCTGATGAAGAGCGCACGGGCGATCTCCCGGTTGCCCAGTCCCCGCGCGAGCTGGCCGAGGATGTCGCGTTCCCGGTCGGTGAGGGTGGGACGGGGGCTGCGCATCCGGGCCAGGACGCGGTGGGCGACCGGCTCGGAAAGGGCGCTGCGGCCCTGTGCCGCGGCGTGAATGGCGGAGAAGAGCTCGTCCGGGCGCTCGGCCTTGAGGAGGTATCCGGTGGCGCCTGCCTCGATGGCGCGGGTGATGTCGGCGTCGGTGTCGTAGGTGGTCAGGACGAGGACGTGGGGGGCCGGGGCAGGGGCGGCTGCGGAGGGGGCTGCCCGCAGGGCGGTGATCCGACGGGTCGCCTCGATGCCGTCGATGCCGGGACCGAGCTGCAGATCCATCAGCACGACATCGGGGCGGAGCTTGGCGGCCATCGCGACGGCCTCCTCGCCGTTGCCGGCCTCCCCGACGACCTCGATGCCGGGGGCGCTGCTGAGCAGGGCGAGGAGCCCGGCGCGTACGACGGCGTGGTCGTCGCAGAGCACGACGCGGACCGGCGGGGGCGGTGACGCCGGCTCGGGGGACGGGGTGCGAGAGGTGCTCATGGGGTGAGCTCCAGGGGGACTGCGGCGGACAGGACGGTGCCTTCGCCGGGTGCCGACTCGATGGTGAGGGTGCCGCCGAGCTGCCGCACCCGGGCCCGCATGGCGGGCAGGCCGTGGCCCCGGTCCGGTGCGGGGTCGGCCGGCCGCTCAGGACCGGCGCGGCCGGACGCGTCCGCGGGGTCGAAGCCGTGGCCGTCGTCGGCGATGTCCAGGACGACCTGGTCACCGAGGTAGCTGAGGGTCAGCGCGACGGAGCTCGCGAAGGCGTGTTCATCGACGTTCGCCAGGGCTCCTTGGGCGACGCGCAACAGGGCGGACTGCACCCGGTCGGGCAACGGCGTGGGCATGCCGTCGAGGTGGAAGCGCACGGCGAGCTCTCCCGTGGCGTCCGGCGCCGACCGGCTTGCCCGGACGGTCAGTTGGCGGAGGGCTTCGGGGAGGGGCGTGCCGTCGGCGAGGTCCGCGGGAGCGAGGTCGTGGACGAAGCGGCGGGCTTCGGCGAGGTTGCGGGCGGTGATCTCCGTGGCCGTACGGACGTGGTCGCGAGCGGTGTCCGGTGAGGTGTCCCAGGTGCGGTCGGCGGCCTGCAGCAGCATCTGCTGGCTGGACAGGCCCTGGGCGAGCGTGTCGTGGATCTCCATGGACAGCCGCTGGCGCTCGGCGAGGGTGCCTTCGCGCCGCTCGGTGGCGGCCAGTTCGCGCCGCGTCCGGATCAGGTCGTCGATCAGCGCACGCTGTCGCGCGGCCTGCCGCTCCATGTGGACGAAGACGGCGGTGGCGAGCGCGGCGATCGCCGGCGGGGCCAGCAGCAGATTCGGGTCGAAGCCGGTCGACAGCCGTAGTTGGGCGGCGACCACGAACGCGGTCAGCACCCCGACGAGCAACGATGCGGCGCCGGCGGGCAGGGTGCGCAGGCCCGTATAGAAGAGCGGCACCGCGCACCAGGCGAAACTCGGCGCCAGGAGGACCAGCACGACCCAGATCGCGACGACCGCACCCAGCCAGACCAGCCTGCGCGGGGTGGGCCGCCGCTCGTCGTGCGTACGGGGGCCGAGCGTCGGCCCGAGGACGTAGAGCAGGGCGAGGGCGAGGCTGAGGGCGATGATCCACGGGGTGCGCGGCTCGCCGGGGTGCCGGATCAGGAATCGCGCGAGCGAGGCTCCGAGCAGCAGGAAGAACGCCGCGTGCATGACCGGGCCCAGGAGGCGGGCGTCCGGATGGGGGTCCCGGCCGGCGTGGCGGTCGTCGGTCTCCACGGGGGCCTGGCCGCTGCGTCGTTCGGCGTCACGGAGAACCTCCGCCGGGGTCGGTGGCGGTGGGGAGGGGCGCTGCTGCGGTGTGTGCACGTGGTCTCCTTGCCGGGCGCTGCCGTGATCGTCACCCGGGGACGCCGCCGGAACCCGCCGGAACGGCCGACACGGCCGGTACCGCCGGCCGCGGGCGCCGCCCTAGGGAGTACCGACCGGCGGGTGCCCGGGCACCGGCGGTCGGCCCTGGCCGTAGCCGCGGCAATGCCAAGGCCAATGCCAACGCCAATCCCAAGGTCGATGGCCTTTGGCGCGGCCGCGGCCCTGGGGTGCCCGTGCCCGGTGGTCGTTACCCCGTAGTCGTAACCCGGCCGGGGAGCCTCCCGCATCAACCGATCGGCTGACACCCGTATCCACCATCATGCTCGGCCACCCCAGCCGGTACGTCGACCCGAGCGGCCCCGCCCCGCTCCGAGGATGGATGTGGGCCGACACGGCAGGAACGGCACGGCAGTCCCGACCCGGCGTGTCCGACGGCTCGCCGCCGTCCCGGCCCCCGACCCGCCCCTCCCCGCGTCACCTCAAGGAGCCCGAGATCATGAAGAAGCTTTCCCTCCGCGCCCGTGTTGCCACCGGTGCCGCCGCCGTCGCTCTGGCGGGCGCGGGCACCTTCGGAGCCGTCTCCGCGACGGCCGCGCCGTCGCCGGCCGCCTCCCGGCCGGCCGCGGCGACCGCCGACGCAGGCGACAAGAACCTGACCCGCTCCACGCACCTCACCATCGACGCCGCCACCAAGGGCGCGCAGGCCGCGCTGGACGCCGCGGAGAAGGCGGGCCAGAAGGTCTCGGTCGCCGTGGTGGACCGCGACGGCAACACGCTCGTGCAGCTGCGTGGCGACGGCGCCGGCCCGCAGTCGTTCGAGTCGGCGAGCAAGAAGGCCTACACCGCCGTCGCCTGGAACGCGCCGACCTCGGAGCTGGTCAAGCGCCTCGACCAGGCGCCCACGCTCAAGGACATCCCCGGCACCCTCTTCCTGGCGGGCGGCGCCCCCGTGCAGGCGCAGGGCGCGCCGATCGCGGGCATCGGCGTGGCCGGCGCCCCGAGCGGTGCGGCCGACGAGCAGTTCGCCCAGGCGGGCGCGAAGGCGCTCGGGAAGTAACCCGTCGCGACCGTCGCGCCCCTTGCCGGGCACGAAGCGCCGAGGGCCGGCTCCCCATGGGGAAACCGGCCCTCGGCTGCGCTGAACGCGTCGGAACAGGGTGTCGTCAGACGTTGACGCCGAAGTCCTGGGCGATGCCGACGAGGCCGGAGGCGTAGCCCTGGCCGACGGCGCGGAACTTCCACTCGGCGCCGTTGCGGTAGAGCTCGCCGAAGACCATGGCGGTCTCGGTCGCCGCGTCCTCGCTGAGGTCGTAGCGGGCGATCTCGGTGCCGCCGGCCTGGTTGACGATGCGGATGAAGGCGTTCCGCACCTGGCCGAAGTTCTGGCTGCGGTTCTCGGCGTCGTAGATGGAGACCGGGAAGACGATCTTCTCGACGTCGGCCGGCAGGCCCGCCAGGTTGACCTTGATCTGCTCGTCGTCGCCCTCGCCCTGGCCGGTGACGTTGTCACCAGTGTGCTCGATGGACTGGTCCGGCGTCGCCTTGTTGTTGAAGAAGACGAAGTGCTGGTCGGAGTAGACCTTGCCGCTCGGGTTGACGGCGATGGCGCTCGCGTCGAGGTCGAAGTCCGTGCCGGTGGTGGTCCGGACGTCCCAGCCGAGGCCGACCGTGACGGCGGTCAGGCCCGGTGCCTCCTTGGTGAGCGAGACGTTGCCGCCCTTGGACAGGCTTACAGCCATGGGGATGCCCTTTCCTCGTCGAATTCGTCGGGCTCCGTACTGCGGACGAAGCTACCGTCATCCACCTCAACGCCGTCAGGGGACCACGAGGTTCCAGCTGCCTTTACTTTCTTTGCCGAATCCTGATGCCGAGTCCCGCGAAATCCTGAGGTCGGCAGCCTCATCCGGTCACCCCACCGGCGGTTCCGCTCCTACCCGGCGGTGTGCCGGGGGAAAAGTGGGTGACGGGACGCCCGCGGAGGCGGGATCATGGGACGCATGTCCGGGCCCTATGTCATCCGCGGTTCGGTCGTCCTTCCAGAGGCCGAGCTCGTATGGCGTTTCTCGCGGTCCTCGGGTCCGGGCGGCCAGCACGTCAACACCAGCGACAGCCAGGTCGAGCTGCGCTTCGACCTCGGCAGAACGCAGGCGCTGCCTCCTGTGTGGAAGGAGCGCGCCCTGGAGCGGCTGGACGGCCGGCTGGCCGACGGCGTGCTGTCCGTACGCGCCTCCGACCACCGCTCCCAGTGGCGCAACCGCGAGACCGCGGCCGTCCGGCTGGCGGCGCTGCTGGCGCAGGCCACCGCGCCGCCGCCCAAGCCGCGCCGCAAGTCCCGCATTCCGCGGGGCATCAACGAACGACGGCTGCGGGAGAAGAAGCAGCGCGGCGACACCAAGCGGGGACGCTCCGGCCGCGACTGGACCTGAGCCGGCGCCCGCCCCTGGTGCCGGGCGTCCCGGGCGCCGCCTCGACCGAGACCGCGGCCCCCCCCGCTCCCAGGCCGATCCTGCCCAGGAGCCAGGAGCCAGGAGCCAGGAGCCAGGAGCCAGGTGTCCGCTCCCGCCTCAGCCCAGCCGTCGGTACTTCCCCCGGAAGTACGTCAGCGGCCCGCCGTCGTCCGCCAGGGCCGAGGCCGTCAGCACGCGGCCGATGACGAGGGTGTGATCGCCGGCGACGACCCGCTGTTCGGTGCGGCATTCCAGGGTGGCGAGCGCGCCGCCGATCAGCGGCGCCCCGGCCGCTTCGCCGCGTTCATGCGGAATACCCTCGAAGAGCAGTCGGTCACTGATGCGGTTCTTCATCGCGAAACGTCCGGCAATGTGGCTTTGACCTTCCGACAGCACCGAAACCGCCCAGAGCGGCTGTTGCTCCAGAAGGTCGTCCATGCGGGAGTCGTTGCGAACGCTCACCATCACCAGCGGCGGTTCGAGCGATACGGACAAGAAAGCCGTCGCGGTCATGCCGACGTCCTCGCCGCGCGGCCCGTCGTCCGGGTCATGCGCGGTGATCAGTACGACCCCGGCGGCCAGTCGGGACAGGGCGGCGCGGAACTCCTCGTCACTCACCCCCACAGAATGCGGGATCGACGGGCCGCCCGGCACGGACGCGGGCGTGACCGTGGGTGCGGCGGCGGTGTCGGCGGTGGTGAGCCGGTCTGCGGCGGCGGTTTTCGTGAACACGCCATGCACGCTAACTTCGTCACCCCGCTGTGCGCATCGGGCCCGGGGACCACCTGTGTCCTAGGTCTGTCGACGGAGGGGCGCGGAAGGCGAATTTGCGTTCAGGAAGTGTAGGAGCGCTCCCACCCAGGTTCCCTGAGGGAGTGCCAACCACTCCTCATCTCTTGTGACTTGAGTCACAGCCGGCGCTAATTGTTGACCCTGTGTACCGGGTGAACAGCTCACTGTGATTCAGTGAGCGTGGAATCGGACGACCAAGAATCGTGGAGTTGCTGTCGAGGTCTCAGGGAGAGCGAGCGATGGAGACCGAGTCGGAGCCATACGTCCGTCTTGCGACCCTGCGGCAGCTGCACCAAGTGGTCGCCGAGCTGAACACCGCACGCAGCCTTGCGGACACGTTGCAGACGGTCGCCGACGGCGCGATCGCCGGGCTGGGCTATGAGCTGGCCGCGGTCAATCTCGTCCGTCCCGACGGCGACCTCGTCGTGGCAGCGGTGGCCGGCAGTGCGGGCGCCGAAGCGCTGATGGCCGGGCGGGTCGGTTCCCGGTCCTCCTGGGAGCGCCGGCTGGCCATGGGGGAGCGGTGGGGCGACCTCTGCTTCATTCCGCACACCGAGGGCTGGGTGCTGGACGACGACGACGTCCCGCAGTGGCACACCGCCGGCCCCGCGCCCCGATTCCCCGACGAGTGGCACCCCATGGACCGCCTGTTCGCGCCGATGTACGCGGCGGCCAACGGCGGTGGCGAGCTGCTCGGCGTGATCTCCGTCGACCGGCCGCGCAACGGCCGGCGCCCCGGGCCCTGGGGGCAGGAGGCGCTGCAGATGTACGCCTTCCAGGCCGCGATCGCGATCAGCAACGCCAGGCTGCGGGCGAACATGCAGCGCGCCCTGGTCCGGCTGGAGCGCGATCAGCAGGCCCTGCGGGCCAGTGAGGAAAGCTTCCGCCAGGCCTTCGAGTACGCGCCGAGCGGGATGGCCGTCGCCGAGATGGGCGGCGACCAGCACGGCCGGCTGCTGCGCACCAACGACGCGCTGTGCCGGCTGCTGGGCCGTCCGGCCTCCGCGATGCGCCGGTACTCCTTCTCCGACCTGGTGCACCCCGAGGACATCGGCACGCTGCTGCGCACCTCCGCGGAGGGTGGCCGGGCCGAGCTGCGGCTGGCCCGCCGCGACGGCACCTACGTCTGGGTCTCGCTGCGGAACTCCGTGGTCGCCGACACCACCGACGGACCGCGTTTTCTGCTCACCCACGTCGAGGACATCGAGGAGCGCAAGCGGCACGAGCTGCAGCTCGCGCACCGTGCCAGCCATGACTCGCTCACCGGCCTGCCGAACAGCGCGGAGCTGCGCTCCCGGCTCGGTGCCCGGCTGTGCTCGCGCCCGCCCAGTTCGCTCGCCGACTCCTACGCCGCCTCGGCGACCGTCTTCGCGGACCCTCGCGACCCGCACGGCTTCGGGGCGGACGGCAAGGAGCCCTTCGAGGGGGTCGACGGGTTCGAGGGCAAGGGCCCGGCCCCCTACGACCACCATGTGCACATCGCCGCGCCCCCGGACGGCGCCGCGGACGACGGTTCCAAGGGGCTCGCGGTGCTCTTCTGCGACCTCGACGGCTTCAAGTCGATCAACGACCGGTTCGGGCACCACACCGGTGACGCGGTGCTGATCGAGGTCGCCCGCCGGCTCACCAGCGGCGTCCGTGACGGCGATACGGTCGCCCGGCTCGGCGGCGACGAATTCGTGGTGCTCGCGGACGGCCTCGGCACCGCCGACGCCCAGGACCTCGCCGTCCGACTGCGGAACGCGATCATTCCGCCGATCCGGGTGGACGGCCGGGCGGTCCGGGTCGGCGCCAGCTTCGGCATCGGCTGGGCGAGCTGCGGGATGACGGCCGAGGAGGTTCTCGCCTCGGCCGACCAGCGGATGTACGTCGAGAAGCGGTCCCGCTCGAAGGCGAACCGGCGGGCGGGCTGAGGCCCCGGCCCGCACCCCGGCCGCTCCGGCGGCGGAGGCCCGGCCGCACTCCCGTCGGCCTGAGACTCCGGTCACCACCGGGCCCTCCCGTCCGCCTGCCCGGGTGCCGTAAGGTGCGACTCGCCGCACCCCTCTCCGTGCGCCCGTCGTCCCAGCTCATCCGCTCGCCGCGCGCCTCGCGCAGCGCACCCCCGCACCACCCGTTCATCGATTTGTAGCGATCTTGTGGCTGTCCGGGCCCGGCGTGGCAATGCCCGAAAGGGGTAGGCTGCGCCGATGCGGCGCGGTGCCGCCGGGGGCCCGAAAGAGACAGTTCGCGCATCCACGTGCGAACGCGTACACACGCGTACACATCGCTTGGGAGTGACACGGAATGACGGCCGGCAACAACGGCGCGGACACGCCGGAGAACGACGACCCGTTCGCCTATCTCTACCGCTCGGAAGGCGGCGAGGGTGGCGCGGGCCCGTCGGGCGACGGCGCGGCGGCGCGGCAGCCGGGAGTTCCGCGTACCTCCTACAACCAGGTGCGCGCGGTCGGCCAGCGGCAGTACGGCGCCCCGCAGCAGGCTCCGCAGCAGGCGTACGGGCAGCAGAACGCCCACTACGCCGCGCCGGAGACGCTGCCCGGCGGTGACCGTGCGCGCAACGGCTCCGCCCCGGCGTACAGCGGTGGCCAGGAGCCCCGCCGCAACCGCAACGGCCTGCTGATCGGCGCCGTCGCGGTGGTCGCGGTGGTCTGCATAGGCATCGGCGTCGCCATGCTCACCAACGGCAAGGACAGCGCGGACGACAAGGCGGGCGGCGCCGGTCCGTCGGCCGGTGAGTCGGTGGCCCCCAGCGAGGAGCCCACCGGCAAGCCCAGCGCGGGAGAACTCCCCAAGATCGACGCCGGTGGGCTGCGGCTCGAAGGCGGCGCGAGCACCGCGAAGGACGTCCCCGGCGCGCGCTCGTCCAGCGGCGCCTACGTCGCCGGGATGAACGCCCCGGGCGCGTCGGCCACGTGGACGGTGGATGTCGACAAGGCCGGCCAGTACAAGCTCTGGGTCGGCTACGGCGTCCCGGGCAAGGACGCGAACCTCACGCTGGGCGTGAACGGCACGGCCGCGAGCCGTCCGGTGAACATGGAGAACTTCGCCGGCGCCGACGAGGGCGCCTGGGACAAGGGCTGGACCAAGACCTGGTCGTATGTGCAGCTCAACAAGGGCACGAACAGCGTCAAGCTGTCCTGCGAGAGCGGCAACCAGTGCGATGTGAACCTCGACAAGGTGTGGCTGGGCGAGAAGTAGGCCCCGGCGTCCGCTGACACCGGGCGCCCGCACTTTCCCCCCGGCGCGGCTCGCGCCGGGGGTCGCTCATTTCGGCGCGGGGCCGATCACGCCGCCGTCGGATGCTCCGTCACCGCGACGCGGGACAGCAGCTCTTCGTAGGTCGCGGTGTCGAACTCCCCTGCGGCCGGGGCCCGTACGGTCGCGGCGGAGAGGGCCACCGCGCGGGTCAGGCGCTCCGGCCAGGCCAGCCCCTCGACCAGCCCGGACAGCAGACCGGCCACGGCCGAATCGCCGGCGCCGGTCGGGTTGCCGGCGATGCGGCGCGGCGGGGCGGCCTGCCAGGCGCCGTCGGCGGTGACGGCGAGCATGCCGTCCGGGCCCAGGGACGCGGCCACCGCGTGGGCGCCGCGCCGGCGGGCGTCGCGGGCGGCGCGCAGCGGTTCGGTGGAGCCGGTGAGGGCGGCGAGTTCGTCGGCGTTGGGCTTGGCGAGGTCGGGGCGGGCGGCGAGGCCGCGCCGCAGGGGTTCGCCGCTGGTGTCCAGCAGGACCGGGACCCCCGCGCCGCGCGCGGCGCGGGTGAGACGGGCGTAGACATCGACCGGGACGCCCGGCGGGAGGCTGCCGCACAGCGCCACCGCCTGTGCGTCGCCCAGCAGTTCGCGGAAGGTGCCGAGGAAGGTGTCCCATTCGGCGGGGGTGACGACCGGGCCCGGCTCGTTGAGCTGGGTGGTGTCGCCGGAGGCCGCGTCGACGACGGCGACGGTGCGGCGGGTGGCGCCGCCCACCCGCACCAGGGCGTCGGTGACGTCGCTCTCCTGGGTGAGCAGGGCCCGCAGCGCGTCGCCGGTGCCGCCGCCCGCGAAGCCGGTGGCGACCGTGCGGTGGCCGAGCGCGGCCAGCACCCGGGCGACGTTCAGGCCCTTGCCGCCGGGCCGTTCGGCCACCTCGGTGACCCGGTTGGTGGTGTGCGGTCGGAGCCCGGGGACGCGATAGGTGATGTCCAGGGCGGCGTTCAGCGTGACCGTGAGGATCATGGTTCCCCCTCCCGCGCCGTGCTCGGACGGCTTACCGCTGGACAGCAGCCGTTGGCCGGGCAGTCGTTGGCCGAGCAGCCGCCGGTCGGACGGCTGCTGGTATCGCAACCGCCCTCGGCGGTGGCATGCGGACAAGTGCGCGAGCGATCATGCCATCGCCGACGGTCGTTGGCCCAGACCCGGGCCGGTCACCATCCGATGAGCGGCCGGCCACCGGGTGGCCGGCCGCCCGCCACCGAGCGTTCCCGTGCGGGCCGTCAGACGCCTGCCGGACGGACCAGCCACTCGCCCCGGCGCATGACGCCCACCAGGTCGTACGCGGCGTCGAGCACCACCAGGTCGGCGTCCATGCCGGGCGCGAGGGAGCCGGCCCGGTCGTCGATGCCGAGCAGCCGGGCGGGGTTGGCGGAGAGCGCCTGGACGGCTTGGTCGACCGTCAGGCCGTCGACGGTGACGGCGCGTTTGAAGGCACGGTCCAGGGTGAGCGTGGAGCCCGCGATGGAGCCCGCGGTGGGGCCTTCGCTGATCCGCGCGACGCCGTCCCTGACCTCGACCCGCATCGGGCCGAGCGGGTACATCCCGTCGGTCATGCCGGCCGCGCCCATGGCATCGGTGATGAACGCGACGCGCTCGGCGCCGGCGTCACGGAAGGCCATCTGGAGGATCGCGGGGTGCAGATGCGTGCCGTCGTTGATCAGCTCGACGGTGATCCGGTCGTCCTCCAGCAGGGCGGCGATCGGGCCCGGGGTCCGGTGGCCGAGGCCGGGCATCGCGTTGAAGAGGTGGGTGGCGACGGTGGCGCCCGCGTCGATGGCCTCGCGGGTGGCGTCGTAGGAGGAGTCGGTGTGGCCGATGGCGGCGATCACGCCGGCGTCGGCGAGCAGCCGTACGGAGTCCAGGCCGCCGGGCAGTTCGGGGGCGACGGTCATCATCCGGGCGGCGCCGTGGGCGGCGTCGACGAGCTTGCGGACGTCCGCCGGGTCCGGGTCGCGCAGCAGCTCCGGCTGGTGGGCGCCGCAGCGGTGCGGGGAGATGAACGGTCCCTCGAAGTGGATACCGGCCAGCTCGTCCTGCTGGACGAGCTCGGCGAGCACCGCGGCCTGCCGGGCGAGGTCGGGGAGGTCGCCGGTGACGGTGGAGGCGACCATGGAGGTGGTGCCGTGCCTGCGGTGGGTGGCGGCGACCTTCAGGCATTCCTCGGGGTCGGCGGAGGAGAAGGAGCCGCCGCCCCCGCCGTGGACGTGCATGTCGACGAAGCCGGGGACGATGAGATGGCCGGTCAGGTCGACGGTGGTGCCCCCCGCGGGTGGCGCGACGTCCCCTCTTCTTCGGCTGTCCCCGCCGCGGGCCCCGCCCCGGTCGGCGTCACGGCTGCGGATGTCGGAGATGCGGCCGCCCTCGACGGTGATCCGGCCGTTGTCGGCGACGCCCGACGGCCGCGCGATCCGGGCGCCGGTCAGCACGGTGCGCCCGGCGTCCGAGGGCCGTCCCGCGGATTGTTGCTGTGCCATCAGGCGGTTACCTCCGTGGAGAGAAGATCCCAGGCGAGGAGTCCTGCGCCCAGGCACCCGGCGGCGTCCCCAAGGGCCGCCGGAACGATCGAGGGGAGCCGCTGGAACGTAACGCGCCGGCGGACGGCTTCCCGGAGAGGCTCGAAGAGCGTGTCACCCGCCTCGGCGAGTCCGCCGCCGATGATCAGGGTCTGCGGATCGAGCAGGGTGAGTCCGGTGACCAGGCCGTCGGCGAGGGCGTCCACGGCCGTCCGCCAGACGGCCCGGGCGCGCGCGTCGCCGGATGCCACGGCCTTGGCGGCGTCCGCGGCGCCGGCCTGCGGATCGCCGCACGCGGCGGCCCAGTCGCGGCCGACCGCGGCGGCCGAGGCCAGCGTCTCCAGGCAGCCGCGCTGACCACAGCCGCACTCGCGCCCACCGGGGCGTACGACGATGTGGCCGATCTCGCCCGCGCTGCCGTGGGCGCCGGCCTCGATGCGTCCGCCGATGCCGATGGCGCCCGCGATGCCGGTGCCCAGGGGCACGAAGAGGAAGCGGTCGGCGTCCTTGCCGGCGCCGATCCGGCCTTCGGCCAGGCCGCCGGTGCGTACGTCGTGGCCGAGGGCGATGGGGATGCCGCCGAGGCGCTCGGAGAGCAGGGCCCGCATCGGGACGTCCCGCCAGCCGAGGTTGGCGGCGTAGACGGCGATGCCGCCGGCCTCGTCGACGATGCCGGGCACGGCGACGCCGGCGGCCACGGCGGGGGCGCCGAAGCGTCGGGCGCCGACGTCGCGGAGCTCGGCGGCGAAGCCGAGCACGCTCTCCACGACTTCCTCCGGGCCGCGCTCGCGGCCGGTGGGCCGCCGTGCCTCGTGGAGCAGCCTGCCGTCCGCCCCGACGAGGGCGGCTTTCATTCCGGTGCCGCCCACATCAAGGGCGATGACGTGTCTCACGGGAACAGTTTCGCGCGATCCGACATGAAAGGTCTAGTCCACTCACCGTACGTTCTGGTTTCCGTGCACCGGATACCCGCCGGTTCCCGGCTGCCGTTCGCCCCGAGGGCTGCCGCCCCTCGCCCCGAAAGCCGCCGGCCTGCCCGGGGAAGGGCGCCGGTATGGCGCGAAGGTGAGTGGTGTAGACCTTGTGTCGGAACGCGGGAGACACCCGCCGTTCATGCCGGCCGAGGGCGATCCCCGAGGCCGCGGGGGTATTCCCGTTCAGCACGGAATTCAGGACAAAGGGCGGTAGTAGCAGTGCAGCGGCGGTATGTGAGCCTGGCGGCGGCGGGGATAGCCACCACCATGACACTGACTCTCACCGGCTGCGGCAGCTCCGGTGACGACGGCGACGTCACCCTCAAGCTCGTCGCGGCGGACTACGGCGACAGCCGGTCCAACGGCTCCCAGCACTACTGGGACCGGCTCGGCCGCGCCTTCGAGAAGAAGAATCCCGGCATCAAGATCGATGTCGAGGTCCATCCCTGGACCGACGTCGACAAGAAGGTCGCGGACATGGTCGAGGCGGGCGACGCCCCGGACCTCGCACAGATCGGCGCGTATGCCGACTACGCCGCCGACCACAAGCTCTACAGCGCCGACGAGCTGCTCTCCATCCCCACCCAGGCCGACTTCACCCCCTCCCTCGCGGAGGCGGGCGAATACGAGCGCATCCAGTACGGCATGCCCTTCGGCGCGAGCACCCGGCGGCTGTTCTACAACAAGAAGCTCTTCGCCGAGGCCGGCATCACCACGCCCCCCAAGAGCTGGGACGACATCACCCACGACGCCGAGCTGCTGAAGGCGCACGGCGTGAAGATGCCGTTCGCGCTGCCGCTCGGCCGGGAGGAGACACAGGCCGAGACGCTGATGTGGATGCTCAGCGGAGGCGGCGGCTACACCGACAGCATCGGCAAGTACACGATCGACTCGCCGGAGAACATCAAGACCTTCCAGTGGCTCCAGAAGGACCTCGTCGGCAAGGGGCTCACCGGCACCGACCCCGCCGAACTCAACCGCGCCGACGCCTTCCAGGGCTTCGCCGACGGCGAGGTCGGCATGCTCAACGGCCACCCCACGCTGATGAAGCAGGCAGCCGCCAAGGGCATCGACTACGGCACCGTCGAGCTGCCCGGCACCAACGGCAAGGCCAAGGCCACCATGGGCGTCGCCGACTGGATGATGGCGTTCAAGCAGCACGGCCACCGCCGGCAGATCGGCAAGTTCCTGGACTTCGTCTACAGCGAGAAGAACGTCCTGAGGTTCTCCGGCGACTACGGCCTGCTGCCGGTCACCCAGTCGGCGTCGCAGGCCATGCTCGCCGACCGCCGGTACGCCAAGCTGCACGGCTTCCTGAAGCAGCTCGACAACGCCGAGTTCTACCCGGCCGACAAGACCTCCTGGCCGCTGGTCTCCAAGACCATCAAGGCCAAGGTCGCCGGTGCGGTCGGCCCCAGGGGCAACCCCGAAGGCGTCCTCACCGACATCCAGAACACCGCGGACACCGCGGACAACACCGCCGAGTGACGGTCGCGACGGCCCACCGGGAGCTGTCCGACGGTGGGCTTATCGTGGAATCGTGATGACGAGCGGACCGGG
This sequence comes from Streptomyces sp. Pv4-95, assembly GCF_045782725.1. NCBI lineage: Bacteria > Bacillati > Actinomycetota > Actinomycetes > Kitasatosporales > Streptomycetaceae > Streptomyces > Streptomyces sp. Pv4-95. The sequence goes on along the minus strand of NZ_CP127172.1, from coordinate 3,492,445 downwards.
CGGCGCGGGGCGTGGCGCCGACGGAGAGGCCGAAGCGGGCGGGAGCGGAACCGGGGCGGACGCCGCCGACGGGCCCGGCATAACGCCCCTCTCCGCCCAGGACGAAGCGGTCCTCGCGGTCGAACGCCGCTCCTGGCCGGGCCCCGGCGCCAAGGAGCGCGTCGTCCGCGAGCGCCTCGGCATCTCCCCGACCCGCTACTACCAGCTCCTGAACGCCCTGTTGGACGACCCGCGCGCCCTCGCGCACGACCCGGTCACCATCAACCGCCTGCGCCGCGTACGGGACGCCCGCCGCGCCCGCCGCTGACCGCGGCCCGGGGACGCACCGCCCGCCGCCCGGATGCCCCCGTGCACCCGGCGTGCGCCGGTGGTCCGCCGGTAGGGTCGACGGCATGGGCAGCCTCTCGAACGACGCGCCACAGTCCTCACCGACGCCGCACTCCGTGCCGACGCCGACCACCGCCGCGGGCCGTGAAGGCATCGCCGCGCTGCTGGCCAGGCCCGAACGCGCCGCTATCGCACTCGACTTCGACGGCACCCTCGCCGACATCGTCCCCGACCCCGAGAAGGCCCGAGCCCATCCCGGCGCCACCGCCGCCCTCGGCCGGCTCGTGCCCCGGCTGCGCGCCGCCGCGGTGATCACCGGCCGCCCGGCCGGCGTCGCGGTCCGCCTCGCCGGCGTCGCGCACGCCCCCGGCCTGGAACACCTCGTCGTCCTCGGCCACTACGGCACGGAGCGCTGGGAGGCGGCTTCCGGCGCCGTCCAGGCCCCGCCCCCGCACCCCGGCGTCGCCGCCGTGCAGGCCGAACTCCCCGCCGTCCTGGAGGACACCGGCGTCTGGCACGGCCCCTGGGTCGAGACCGCCGTCGAGCTCAAGGGCGGCCGGGCCCTCGCCGTCCACACCCGCCGGGCCGCGGACCCGCAGGACGCCTTCGACCGGCTGCGCGGCCCGCTGACCACGCTCGCCGAACGCCACGGCCTGATCGTGGAGCCCGGCCGGCTGGTCCTGGAACTGCGGCCGCCGGGCATGGACAAGGGCGTCGCGCTCGCCGACTGGGTCCGCGAGACGGGTGCGAAGACCGTCCTGTACGCCGGTGACGACCTCGGCGACCTGGCCGCCTTCGCCGCGGTGGAGAAGCTGCGCGCCGAGGGCCTCACGGGCGTGCTGGTGTGCAGCGGCAACAACGAGGTCACCGAGCTGGCCGAGCGCGCCGACCTGGTCGTCGACGGCCCGGCCGGCGTCGTCGGGCTGCTCGACGCGCTGGCGGGCCGGCTGGCCGCCGGCTGAGCGCGCGGGCGCACCCGTCGCGGCAGAGCCCCGCACGCCCTACGCCTGGAGCGCCCGCAGCTGGTCGAGGAACCACTTGGCCGGCGGCAGCGCCGTGGCCGCCGCGGCGAGCCGCCGGGTGCGCTCGGCCCGCTCCTCGCCGTCCATCGACAGCGCCGTGTGCAGCGCCTCGGCGGTGGCGTTGACGTCGTACGGATTGACGCTCAGCGCGTCCTCGCCCAGCTCGGCATGGGCGCCCGCCTCCCGCGACAGCACCAGGACACAGCCCTCGTCGGAGACCACCGGGATCTCCTTGGCGACCAGGTTCATGCCGTCCCGGATCGGGTTGACCAGGGCGACGTCCGCCAGCCGGTAGGCGGCGAGCGAACGCGCGAAGTCGTCCTTGACGTGCAGTACGACCGGCTGCCAGTCCGCCGTGCCGAACTCGTCGTTGATCTCCTCCGCCAGCCGGCCCACCTGGTCGGTGTAGTCGCGGTAGACGGCCAGATCCTGGCGCGAGGGATACGCGAAGGCGATGTGCACGACCCGCTCGCGCCACTCGGGGCGGTCGGTCAGCAGCCGGCGGAAGGCGAGCAGCCCGCGCACGATGTTCTTGGACAGCTCCGTGCGGTCGACCCGGACGATTGTCCTGCGCTCCACCCCGCCGATCTGCCCCCGCAGCGCCGACAGTCGTTCCTCCACGTCGGGGCGGTGCGCCCGCTCGCGCAGGAACTCGGCGTCCGCGCCGAGGCCGTACACGCCGATCGACGTCTTGTGCGGCTTGCCTCCCGCGAGGGCCGTCAGGAGGTACGGCGCCTCGTCGCCGGGGTGGCGCACCTCGCAGTCCGCGCCGAGCGCCGTCCCGCAGCAGCCGATGAAGGCCCGCGCCCACCGCTCGGTCAGGAAGTTCGCGTGGTCCGCGCCGAGGATGCCCGCGGCCAGCTGCCGCTGGATGTCGTCGGGCAGCATCGCGAAGTACTCCGCCGGTGCCCACGGCGTGTGCGAGAAGTGGCCGATGCGCAGGTCGGGGCGGCGGTCGCGGAGCAGGCCGGGCACCAGCGCCAGGTGGTAGTCCTGGACCAGGACCGCCGCGCCGGGCGCCGCCTGCTCGGCCAGCGCGTCGGCGAAGGCGGCGTTGTAGTCCACGTAGGAAGCCCACTGCGCCCGGAAGTCCGAATCGAATGCCGGTTCGATCGGCGTCTGGTAGAGCATGTGGTGGACGAACCACAGGACGGAGTTCGCGATGCCGTTGTAGGCGTCGGCGTACACCTCCGCCGGGATGTCCAGCATCCGAACGCGCTGTCCGCCGGTGTCCTCCGCGGACAGCAGCCCGCCGGTGCGCCGCACCGCCTCCCGGTCGCCCTCGCCGAGCGCCGCGCACACCCACACCGCGTCGGTGTCCGGGCCGATGGCCGACAGGCCCGAGACGAGCCCGCCGCCGCCGCGCTTGGCGGTCAGCGCGCCGTCCTCCCCCAGGGAGTAGGAGACCGGGCCGCGATTGGACGCGACGAGAACCTCGGCACCACTGCGCTCGGAGACCATGCCGCGAGACTAACCCGCGACAGATCCGCTCAAACGTACGGAGTCGGTCAGGCCGCCCGCCGCTCGGCGTATTCCGGGATATCGGCCATCGGAGGCCGCTCCTCGGTGTCCACGTCCGTCGTGCGCGGCACGAATCCGTCCTGCCCGCGGTCGAACTGGGTCAGCCGAGGCCGGATCAAGTGGCCGCGGGTGAGGCGCAGTTGAGCGGTGCGGTAGATCGCCGCGGCCATCCTCCCGAGGGCCTGGCCGTCCTGGTGGCGGTGCTTGCGCACGCCCACGTCGACCTGCGCCAGGGCGTCCAGGCCGACGGTGTGCAGCGCGTCGACGAGCAGGCCCAGCTCGACGCCGTAGCCGACCGGGAACGGCAGCCGCTCCAGCAGCGACCGTCGGGCGGCGTACTCGCCGCCCAGGGGCTGGACGAAGCCGGCCAGCTGCGGCCAGTGCAGGTTCAGCAGCGGGCGGGCCACCAGCTCGGTGACCCGGCCGCCCTGGCCGGCGCCCGAGCCGTCCACGCCGGTCTCCAGCGGCCGGTCGTACATCGCCTTCACGAACTGGATGTCCGGATCCGTCAGCAGCGGGCCGACGATCCCGGAGACGAACGACGGCGAGAACTCGCGCAGGTCGGCGTCGACGAAGCAGACGATGTCGCCGCTGGTGGCGAGCAGTGAGCGCCACAGCACCTCGCCCTTGCCGGGCAGCGCGGGCAGCCGCGGCAGGACGCTGTCGCGGTGCACCACCCTCGCCCCGGCCGCCGCCGCGACCTCGGCGGTGCGGTCGGTGGAGCCGGAGTCGAGCACCACCAGTTCGTCGACCAGCGCCGCCGCCTCGGTCATCAGCTCGCCGCGGATCGCCGCGACGATCGCGCCGACCGTCGCCTCCTCGTCGAGTGCGGGCAGCACCACGCTGACCGTCCGGCCCGTCTGCCGCTTGGCCTCCAGGAGCCGGCCGAGCGGCCGGTCGGCAGCGGACCAGGAGCGGCCGCTCAGCCAGCGCTCCACTTCTTCCAGCACGTCTACGATCTCCTCGGTGGCCGTCGAACGACGACCGTGTGATCCATCTCGCGGTTCGGACGACTATCTCAACCCTCACTGCCTTCGGTTACAGTCTTGAACAACGCGGATCACCGTCCTATGTCGGGGGTCCCGCAGAACAAACGCCTGGGTTTCGGCCCAGCGCCATACCGCTCATCCAGAGGGGCAGAGGGAAACGGCCCGTTGAAGCCCCGGCAACCCTCCAGCCGGTCTTGCCGCCAGGACGCTGATGTCCCGCGCGCGTGAGGCTCCCGGCTAGGGAAGGTGCCAAATCCGTCTCGTGGCGAGATGCGCCGCGAGGAAGATGAGGAGAAAGGGCCTCGCCTCCATGGCTGTGCAAGTCACCGAAAACACTCCCTCCGTCGCTCTCGGTCCCGCCGCCGCGCTCTCCTGCCGCGAGTGCGGACAGCGCTTCGACCTCGGCCCGATCTTCGCCTGCCAGGAATGTTTCGGGCCGCTCGAAGTCGCGTACGACCTGCCGAGCGGCGACCCTGAGGCCCTGCGGAAGCAGATCGAGGCCGGCCCCGACAACATCTGGCGCTACGCGCCGCTGCTGCCCGTCCCCGCCGACGTCGCGGACAAGCCGAACCTGAACCCGGGGTTCACCAAGCTGGTCAAGGCCGACAACCTCGCCCGTGAGCTGGGCGTCACCGGCGGTCTGTACGTCAAGGACGACTCCGGCAACCCCACGCACTCCTTCAAGGACCGTGTCGTGGCGATCGCCGTCGAGGCGGCCCGCGCCTTCGGCTTCACCACCCTGTCCTGCTCCTCCACCGGCAACCTCGCCGGTGCGGTCGGTGCCGCGGCGGCCCGTGCGGGCTTCCGCTCCTGCGTGTTCATCCCGCACGACCTGGAGGCCGGCAAGGTCGTCATGGCCGCGGTCTACGGCGGCGACCTGGTCGGCATCGAGGGCAACTACGACGACGTCAACCGCTTCTGCTCGGAACTCATCGGCGACCCGCTGGGTGAGGGCTGGGGCTTCGTCAACGTCAACCTCCGCCCCTACTACGGCGAGGGCTCCAAGACGCTGGCGTACGAGATCTGCGAGCAGCTGGGCTGGCAGCTGCCGGACCAGATCGTCATCCCGATCGCCTCGGGCTCGCAGCTGACGAAGATCGACAAGGGCCTCAAGGAGCTCATCGCGCTCGGCCTCGTCGAGGACAAGCCGTACAAGATCTTCGGCGCGCAGGCCGAGGGCTGCTCGCCCGTCTCGACGGCCTTCAAGGCCGGCCACGACGTGGTGCGGCCGCAGAAGCCGAAGACCATCGCCAAGTCGCTGGCCATCGGCAACCCGGCCGACGGGCCGTACGTGCTCGACATCGCGCGCCGTACCGGTGGTGCGGTGGAGGATGTCAACGACGAGCAGGTCGTGGACGCGATCAAGCTGCTGGCCCGGACGGAAGGGATCTTCGCGGAGACCGCGGGCGGTGTGACCGTCGGCGTGACCAAGAAGCTCATCGACAGCGGTCTGCTCGACCCGTCCCTGTCCACGGTCGTCCTGAACACCGGCGACGGCCTCAAGACGCTTGACGCCGTCGCCCCCACCACGGGGCCCTCGGCGACCATCCGCCCGAGCCTGGACGCGTTCCGCGCGGCCGGCCTGGCCGGCTGACCCGCCGCATGCAGCCCTACGGCCGCCGAGCGCAGCCGTAGGCAGTCGCACAGCCCCGAACTTGTACTCCGAAGTCGCTGGAAGGCAGAACCCATGAGCGTCAACGTCCGCATCCCCACCATTCTTCGCACCTACACCGACGGCAAGGCCGAGGTCGCGGCAGACGGCGCGACCCTCTCCGAGGTGATTGCCGACCTGGAGAAGAACCACCAGGGCATCGCGGCCCGGGTGCTGGACGACGCGGGCAAGCTGCGCCGCTTCGTGAACGTCTATGTCAACGACGACGACGTGCGTTTCGAGCAGGGCCTGGAGACGCCGACGCCGGACGGTGCGGGTGTCTCGATCATTCCGGCAGTGGCCGGCGGGTGCTAATTCGCGCCATCTCGCCTCTCGCTTGACTGGAATTGCCCCGTCCGCCGAAAAGCGGACGGGGCAATTCCGTTCTGTGAATGGGGATACCATGGCGAAGATCCCTCTCCGCGCGCGTGCCGAACGCATATGAGACCGCGGCGAGTTGTGCCCAAAGTGTGTGCGGCATTTGTCGCCCAGGTGCGTTATGCCCGGCCCGGCTTGCCCAGGGAAAGCGGTGTTTCACCGCATATTGCCGATTCTCCGGCGCCAGAATTCTCGTCCGATTGACCTGTTGCGCTGGGCAGTGGTGCAGATACATTCAGCGGCGGTCGACGCGTTCCGGCGCACACCCCGCGGGCCTTTCGGGGGGTGAGGTCTGACCCGGGTCCGCGGAGTGCGGTCCTGTGCAAGGGCCAGTAATAGGGGAGTTAGGCATGGCTCAGGGCACCGTCAAGTGGTTCAACGCGGAGAAGGGGTACGGCTTCATCGCGGTCGACGGTGGTGCGGATGTTTTCGTCCACTACAGCGCGATTCAGATGGACGGCTACCGCACCCTTGAGGAGGGTCAGCGGGTCGAGTTCGAGATCTCGCAGGGCCAGAAGGGGCCGCAGGCGGACATGGTCCGGGTGGCCGGCTGAAGCGCCGACCGACTGCAGCGTGATGAGGGTCCGCATCCCTGAGGGGGTGCGGACCCTCTGCTGTGCGTCCGGTGCGTGCGGCATGCGTTCGGCGTGCGTCCGGAGGGTGGGCCATCTCGGGAGGCGCTTGCACTCGCACCCCCCGAGTGCTAATCATTGCGTTAGCACTCTCCGAGTGAGAGTGACAGTTAAGGACCGACTCGGTGAGGTCGGCAGGCCGGTGGGGCAAGGAACCACAGGCTCGCAGACCGTCCGTCGCGGGCGCCAGCGCGGTCCGGAGCAATCCACCCCTGTCCGGGAGGACCACTTCACATGGCCAAGATCATCGCGTTCGACGAGGAGGCACGGCGCGGTCTCGAGCGCGGGATGAACCAGCTCGCCGACGCCGTCAAGGTCACCCTCGGCCCCAAGGGCCGCAACGTCGTCCTCGAGAAGAAGTGGGGCGCCCCCACGATCACCAACGATGGTGTTTCCATCGCCAAGGAGATCGAGCTCGAGGACCCGTACGAGAAGATCGGCGCCGAGCTGGTCAAGGAGGTCGCGAAGAAGACGGACGACGTCGCCGGTGACGGCACGACGACCGCGACCGTCCTGGCGCAGGCGCTGGTCCGCGAGGGCCTGCGCAACGTAGCCGCCGGCGCCAACCCGATGGCCCTCAAGCGCGGCATCGAGAAGGCCGTCGAGGCCGTCTCCGCCGCCCTGCTGGAGCAGGCCAAGGATGTGGAGACCAAGGAGCAGATCGCCTCCACCGCCTCCATCTCCGCCGCCGACACCCAGATCGGCGAGCTCATCGCCGAGGCGATGGACAAGGTCGGCAAGGAAGGCGTCATCACCGTCGAGGAGTCCCAGACCTTCGGTCTGGAGCTGGAACTCACCGAGGGTATGCGCTTCGACAAGGGCTACATCTCGGCGTACTTCGCCACCGACATGGAGCGTATGGAGGCGTCGCTCGACGACCCGTACATCCTGATCGTCAACTCCAAGATCGGCAACGTCAAGGACCTGCTGCCGCTCCTGGAGAAGGTCATGCAGTCCGGCAAGCCGCTGCTGATCATCGCCGAGGACGTCGAGGGCGAGGCCCTGTCGACCCTGGTCGTCAACAAGATCCGTGGCACCTTCAAGTCCGTTGCCGTCAAGGCCCCGGGCTTCGGTGACCGCCGCAAGGCCATGCTCGGCGACATCGCCATCCTCACCGGTGGCACCGTCATCTCCGAGGAGGTCGGCCTCAAGCTGGAGAACGCCGGCGTCGACCTGCTGGGCCGTGCCCGCAAGGTCGTCATCACCAAGGACGAGACCACCATCGTCGACGGTGCCGGTGACAGCGAGCAGGTTCAGGGTCGCGTGAACCAGATCCGCGCCGAGATCGAGAACTCGGACTCGGACTACGACCGCGAGAAGCTCCAGGAGCGCCTGGCGAAGCTGGCCGGCGGCGTGGCCGTCATCAAGGCCGGTGCCGCCACCGAGGTCGAGCTCAAGGAGCGCAAGCACCGCATCGAGGATGCCGTTCGCAACGCGAAGGCGGCCGTCGAGGAGGGCATCGTCGCCGGCGGCGGCGTGGCCCTGCTCCAGGCCTCCGCGGTCTTCGAGAAGCTTGAGCTCGAGGGCGACGAGGCCACCGGTGCCAACGCTGTGAAGCTGGCCCTGGAGGCCCCGCTGAAGCAGATCTCCGTCAACGGCGGCCTCGAGGGTGGCGTCGTTGTGGAGAAGGTGCGCAACCTGGCCGTCGGCCACGGCCTGAACGCCGCGACCGGTGAGTACGTCGACATGATCGCCGAAGGCATCATCGACCCCGCCAAGGTGACGCGCTCCGCGCTGCAGAACGCCGCGTCGATCGCCGCGCTGTTCCTCACCACCGAGGCCGTCATCGCCGACAAGCCGGAGAAGGCGGGCGCTGCCCCGGCCGGCGGCGGCATGCCGGGCGGTGACATGGACTTCTGATCCTCCCGGATCAACTGTCCTCACGTTCGCCGGGGCGGCACCTTCCTTCCAGGAGGGTGCCGCCCCGGCGGCGTTTCATTTGCGGCGCACGCGGGGCCGGTGCACGCGGGAACGGTGCGGTGTTGTGTGGCCCGGTGGCCCGGTGTGGTGTGGTGCGGTGCGAGGTGACTTGCTCGTGTTGTGGTGGGCGGAACGCGGGGTGTCATCCTCCCTGGTGCGTGGGGCAGTTGGGGAGGGAGGGGGACGGGGGCTAGGCGCCCCACCCGTTCCTTGAAGGCAGGCATCGGAGCGCGATGTCTGGTGACGGGAGCGCGGCGCCCCCGGGGCTCGGCCCGGAGCCCGGCGCCCCCCTGGCTCGGCCCCGCGCCCCGCGGCCGGGGCTTGAGGCCCGGGGGGGCGCCGGAGGTTGGGGTGAGGTGGGTCGGTGCTCCGAGGTTCGGGGGCTTGAGGCCCGGGGGTGCCGGACGCGTCCGTAGGGCTGTTGTCCAGCGGGGCGGTATACGGACGCGTCAGGCGGGGGCTGCTTCGGAGTGCGGTGCGGCGTAGGGGCGGTCAGACGTTGGCCGGTTGGGCGTCCGGGTCCTCGCGGTCGGGTGTCGGGGCGGGAGTGCGGCCGTTGTCCGCGACGGCGGCCGGGGCGGTCGTGGGGGCGCCTGTGCCGGCTTCGGTGCCGGTGTCACGGGGGGTGTCGGCGTTCAGGTCCGTGAGCATCTGCTTGCTGAAGCCGAAGAAGTAGGTGGCGAGGAAGCCGACGACATAGCCGACGGCCAGGCTCATGGCGTAGACGGCGATCGTGGTGCCGACACCTTGGTTGCCCTTGACCAGGGGGAAGAGGGCCCAGCCGGACGGGCCGATGGCGGTGGAGCCGACCGCGTCGCCGAGTTGGTTGAACAGGCCGACGAAGCCGCCACCGAAGGCTCCGCCGACGCAGGCGGTGATGAAGGGGCGGCCGAGGGGGAGCGAGACGCCGTAGATCAAGGGCTCGCCGACGCCCAGGAAGCCTGCCGGGAGAGCGGACTTGATGGTCGTACGGAGGGAGCCGTTGCGGGGGAGGCGGAGGTAGACGGCGAGGGCCGCGCCGACCTGGCCCGCGCCCGCCATGGCGAGGATGGGCAGCAGAACGGTGTAGCCCTGCTGCTCGATGAGGGTGGTGTGGATGGGGATCAGGGCCTGGTGGAGGCCCAGCATGACCAGGGGGAGGAAGAGCCCGCCGAGGACGAAGCCGGCGAACGCGCCGCCGTGTGCGAGCAGCCAGTTGGCGAAGCTGCCGATGGCGGTGGAGACCTCCCCGGCCGCGTACATCAGGCCGAAGATGGTGACCAGGCCGGTGAGGAGGACCGTGAGGGTGGGGGTGACGAGGACGTCGAGCGCCTCGGGGACCCACTTGCGGCACCACTTCTCCACCTGGACGGCGAGCAGGGCTGCGGCCAGTGCGCCGAGGACGCCGCCCTGGCCGGGGGAGAGCTTCTGGCCGAAGGCGGTGATGTTCGCGACGCCGGGGAAGACGATGATCGCGGCGACCGCGCCGCCCAGCACGGGGGTGCCGCCGAACTCCTTGGCGGTGTTGTAGCCGACGAACACGGCGATCAGCGACATGAAGCCGGAGGCCATGGCGGCGAGTGCCGGGACGACCGACGGCGCCCAGCCGAGGTTGGTCAGCAGGCCGTTGATGCCCGCGACGATGCCGCAGCCGATCAGGGCGGGAATCAGCGGGACGAAGATGTTGGCGATCCGGCGCAGGAAGAGCTTGACCGGGGTGGCGTTCTTCGCCTTCCGGCGTGCCTTGAGGGCGGCGCCCTGGGCGGCCAGTTCCTCGGCCGTGGTGGAGTGCGACGCAGCGGAGCCGGGCGCCGGTGCCGGGGTGGGGGTGGCGGGCCGGGCGGCGTCGGGCTCGGAGGGTGTGGCGGTGGCCGGCTCGGGGGTGCCGGCCGGTTCGGGTGTGGTGGCGCGCGCCTCCTCCACCAGCCGCTCGAACTCGGGAGTGACCCGGGCGACCGTCCCGGGACCCAGCACGATCTGGTAGGTGTCGTCCTCGACCACCCCCATCACGGCGGGCAGTGCCTGCAGGGCGTCGTCCTGGACCAGGGAGCGGTCCACGATGCCGAGGCGGAGCCTGGTCATGCAGTGGGCGATGGAGGAGAGGTTCCCGGCGCCGCCGACGAGGGGGAGGATCGCGGCGGCGGTGGCGCGGTTCTTGTCTTCGTTCATGTGCGGTGCCTTGCTGTGCGAGCAACCAGGGGACGGGTCAGCTGTTCCGCGTGGCCTGGAGGGCCGCGCGGAGATGGCCTTGGGAGTCGTGGAGAAGGCGGGCGGCCGTCGGACCGTCGACCTCGCCGAGGAGGGTGAGGATGGCGTTCTTCACCTCGCCGTCCGTCGCGGCCAGGGCTGCCTCGATCTCCGGATCGGAGGCACCGGTGGCGAGCGCGACGATGCGCCGGGAGCGGGCCCGCAGCTTTTCGTTGGAGGCGCGGACGTCGACCATCAGGTTTCCGTAGGTCTTGCCCAGCCGGATCATGGTGATCGTCGAGATCATGTTGAGCACCAGCTTCTGTGCCGTGCCCGCCTTCAGCCGGGTGGAGCCGGTCAGCAGCTCGGGGCCGACGACGACCTCGATGCCGTGCTCGGCGGACGCGGCCAGCTCCGAGCCGGCGTTGCAGGACAGCCCGATGGTCAGCGCGCCCAGCGAACGGGCGTGCTCGACGGCGCCGACGGCGTACGGCGTGCGGCCGGAGGCGGAGATACCGACGACGGTGTCCCGGTCCGTCAGACCGATCGTGGACAGATCCTCGGCGGCGAACTTCTTGCTGTCCTCGGCGCCCTCGACGGCGGTGACCATCGCGGACGGGCCGCCCGCGATCAGCCCGAGCACCTCGGAGGGGTCGGTGTTGAACGTCGGCGGGCACTCGCTGGCGTCCAGCACCCCGAGCCGGCCGGCCGTACCGGCACCGGCATAGATCAGTCGGCCGCCTTGGGCCATCCGCGCGGCGGTGGCGTCGATGGCGGCGGAGATCTGCGGGAGCTGACCGGCGACGGCGGCGGGGACCTGGGCGTCCTCGCCGTTCATCGTGCGGGCGATCTCCAGGGTGGAGAACCTGTCGATCTCGGCGAGCTCGGGCCGGAACGCCTCTGTGGTGAGGGTGTCCAGCTGGGCCCGCAGCTGTGCGTGTTCGGCGGGGGAAGTCATGGGTGTCGGCTCTTTCCGGGCTCGTACGGCTCAGTACGACGTGATCGGTGCGGGGCTCGGCGGCTGTCGGGAGGAAAGCCCAGCGCTGAAGGGGCGGCGCTGAGATCCGGCGCCGGGGCTCAGCGGGGGGAGCGCGGGGAGTGGCGGTGTGCGAGGGCTTCGTAGGACGCGGACAGGGCGGGCGCCGCGGTCTCGTACGTGCGCTGCGCGACTCCTATGAACAGGCAGTCGACGACGAGGAGTTGGCTCGTCCTGGAGGACATCGCCGCCGGTCGCAGCTCGCTCTCACGGGCGGTGGAGGTGGTCAGGATGTAGTCGGCGTACGAGGCGATCTCGCTGTCCGGGCGGCCGGTGATCGCGATGGTCGTCGCGCCGTGGTCGAAGGCGACACGCAGCGGCTCTATGACGTCGGTCGTGCGCCCGGAGTGGGTGATGGCGATGGCGACATCGCCGGTCCGCATCTGCACGGCATTCGTCACCGCGAGGTGCGGGTCGGAGTGGGCATGCGCGATCAGGCCGATGCGCAGCAGCTTCTGGGCGAGGTCCTGGCCGACGAGGTTGGAGGCGCCGATGCCGTAGACGTCGATGCGGCGGGCCGAGGAGAGCGCGCCGACGGCGGCTTCGAGCTGGGTGACGTCCAGGCCGGCCGCGGTGTCGGCAAGGCACTGCTGCTCTTCCTGGGCGAGCTTGGCGACGACATCGGTCAGGGAGTCGTCGACCGCTATGTCGGCCGTCACGGCCGGTGCGCCGCCGGCCGCCTGCTGCGCGGCGAGTGCGGCGAGCGCCAGGCGCAGATCCCGGTAGCCGGGGTAGCCGAGCAGGCGGGAGGTCCGCACGACGGTGGCTTCGCTCGTGCCCGTGCGTTCCGCGAGGCCGGTGACGGTGAGGGCGGCACAGCCGGCCGGGTCACCCGCGACCGCTTCGGCGACCCGCTGCATGGAGCGGGTCATCGTCGGGGCGAGGGTGCGGACCTTGGCGGCCAGCGCCGCGGGGGCGGGTGGGGCCGGGGCCGGCCGGGTCTCGGCGGCCACGTCCTTGAAAGTTTCCTTCAGGCTGCTGCTCACAGCTGAAAAGTAATTTCATAGACGTCGCGCGTCAATACCCTCCGTGAGACCTGTGGACAAGCGGCGTGGCGCGCATCGATCTGTGGATGACGGTGGGGTGCGGCGCGGGTCCGCGAGACAATGGACGGCATGGAGCTGGAACAGGCATTGCATGCCGCGCGAGCGTTGGTGCTCGCCGACCTGATGGCGGACGACGTCGCCGACGCCGACATCGTTTCGCTCGTCGAGGACGCGGTCGTGCACCGCCGATGGTGGGTCGAGCAGTGGCCGGAAGGTGTCGGATTCGTCGCGGGACTGATAGCGCAGGACGTCCAGGACGCGTTGCTGGAGAGGTACGGCCGCTGGCCGCTGTGCCCCGTCTGCACCCAGTCCGGGGACCCTCACGCGCTGGATGTCGAGCCGGAGTTGGGGCCCGATCCGCACTGGGTCTGCCCCAAGACGGCGGTCGCGGTGGCCCGCGTCGGCAGACTGCGCACCCCCACCGAGGGCTGACGCGGTGATGGGGTCGGAGAGCTGACGTGGCGATTTATATAGATCCGCCGACGTGGCCGGGCCACGGGCGGATGTGGTCGCACCTGGTCAGCGACACCTCCTTCGAAGAACTGCACAGCTTCGCGGCCGCCCTCGGCGCGCCCAGGCGGGCGTTCGAGCGCGATCACTACGACCTGCCCGAGGAGCGGTACGCCGACGCGGTGCACGCCGGGGCGGTGGAGATCGGCAGCAAGGAACTCGTCCGCCTGCTGACGGCCGCGGGGCTGCGCAGGCCCAAACACCGTCCGGGGCCGGCGGCCGCCGGCCGGTAGGGCGTGCCCGGTGCGCCCGCCCGCGGCGCGTCGCACCGCCGGGGTGACGGGTGGCCCGCGCACGATGGGGCCAGTTCGTGCGCCGCACCGAAAGGGACAGTCATGTCAGCCAGCGAACCGGCCACTACGCTCACCACGAGGTTCAGCAGCGAGGACGCCACCCCCACCGCGTGGTCCACGGCCGTGGGCGGCTTGACGGAGGCGGAGATCTTCTGGCTCAGCACCGTCCGGCCCGACGGCCGCCCGCACGTCACCCCGCTGCTCGCCGTCTGGGCGGACGACGCCCTCCACTTCTGCACCGGCCCGGACGAGCGCAAGGCCAGGAACCTCGCGGCCAACGCCCGGTGCGTGCTGACCACCTCGACGGCCGGCGGCAACGACCTGCACGCCGGACTCGACGTGATCATCGAGGGTGAGGCGGTACAGGTCCAGGACGAGACCACGCTGCGCGGGCTGGCCGAGCTGTACGCCGCCAAGTACGGCAGCGACTGGCACTTCGACGTCCGCAACGGCGCCTTCTACGGCGTCGGCGACCGTGCCGACGTCTTCCGGGTCGAGCCCGTCAGGGCCTTCGGCTTCGGCCGCGGGGAGACCTACAGCCAGACGCGCTGGAGCTTCGACGGGCAGAACGGATAGACGCTGCGCCGAAAGCCCCGGCGCCCGTAGCCGGACCCAGGGGCTGCCGTCGCAACGACTCGGGTGGGTCCGCGGGGCGGGCGCCGACCCGGTCGGAGCCCGCCCCCAAGCAGGGGTCGCTGGAGTTCCGGCGGAAGGCGCCCGGTCCTCGTGCGGTCAGCGTCGGTGGGGCGCCCCAGGCACGGCCAGACCCGGCCCGGCCCGGTCAGTGCCGGTTGGCGTTCTCGGTCTCGGGCTTGGTGGTGATGACCCCCGAGGAGGCGACGAGGCGTGAGGGGTGTGGCGAGCGGTGCAGTCGGTAGGCGACGGCGGTGGTGCCGACGGCGACCGCTGCCAGTGCCGCACCGGTCCAGGCGACGGACGGGTAACCCCAGCCCGCGCCGATGGTCAGGCCGCCCAGCCAGGGGCCGAGCGTATTGCCGATGTTGAACGCGGCGGTGGTGGTCGCGCCGGCCAGCGTGGGCGCGGCATTCGCGACGTTGAACATCCGGGCGTTCAGCGCCGGGGCCGTGGCGAACGCGGTGACACCGAGCAGCAGGGCGAGCAGGACGGCGGCGACCGGGCTGTGCGCGGTCAGCGCCAGGACGGTCAGGACGACCGTGGAGGCGGAGATGCCGGCGAACAGCGTCCCGAAGAGGTGGGCGTCGGCGATCCGGCCCCCGATGAACGTACCGATCAGCGCGCCGACGCCGAACAGCGCGAGCACCGTCGGGACCCAGCTCTCGGCGAGCCCCGCGGTGTCCGTCAGCAGCGGCGAGAGGTAGGAGAAGAGCGCGAAGACGGCCGCGCCGTTCATGGCCGTGGCGGTCAGCGCGAGCCAGACCTGCTTGTCCTTGTAGATGGTCAGTTCACGGCGCAGCTGCGGCCGGCCCTCGCCCGTGGGCACGGCTGTACGCGGCACCAGCGCGGTCACGCCGACCAGGGCGACCGCGGCGAGTCCGGCGACCGCCCAGAACGCCGCCCGCCAGCCCGCGTGCTGCCCGAGGAGGGCGCCGGCCGGGACTCCGGCGATGTTCGCGATGCTCAGGCCGCCGACCATCACGGCCATCGCGCGGGCCCGCGCGGTCACCGGCACCAGCGAGACGGCGACCGCCGCGCCCACCGCCCAGAAGCCGGCGCAGGCCAGTGCGCTCAGCACCCGCGAGGCGAACAGCACGCCGTACGAGGGGGCGATCGCGCCCGCCACCTGACCGAGGCCGAACAACGCCAGCAGGGCGATCAGCGTCGTCCGGCGCGGCAGCCGCAGGGTGGCGGCGGCCAGCACGGGGGCGCCGACCACCATGCCGATCGCGAACGCCGAGACCAGCAGTCCCGCCTGCGGGATGGAGACCCCCAGGTCACGTGCCAGCGGCTGGAGGATGCCGGAGAGCATGAATTCGCTCGTGCCGAGCGCGAAGACGGACAGGCCGAGGACGTAGACGGCTATGGGCATGCGGGCGCGTTCGGAAGGAGCAGGCATGACAGCAACCAACAGGGATGAAGCCGCTGACATTCCCCTTCGGGGCCGCCGAAGGGGGTGACCTTCCCCATGTCGCGCCGGCACTCATGGCCGCGCGGTGACGGCCGTCATGAGAGCGTCATGCGGATGTGTGGATGTGCGGAAGCGCAGATGTGCGGATGCGCGGATGTTCATGAGGGTCCGCCGGCGCCGCCCCGGGAGGCTCATGAAGGCCGGCGCCGTACGCTCCCGCTCAGCCGCTCAGCCGCTCAGCAGGTCGAGTTCGGTGGCGAGGTTGCGGCGGGCGATGTGCTCCCACCAGTCGTAGGCCAGCGGCGTCCTGAACAGGCGTGGCAGGGAGAGCAGTTGACGCAGCACGGCGGACCGGCCGACCAGGAAGTCGGGGTCCGGCACGAAGGAGTACTCCTCGCGGACGGCGGCGGCATAGGCCGCGTACCCCTCGGGCGAACCGGCGAGCACGGCGAGATCGGCGTCGCACAGCACCGCGCCGTCGAGGTCCTCGGGCGCCGGATCGTGCGTGATGGTCAGCCGCACCAGGCGGGCCACCTCGGCCGTCCGCGCCGCGTCGACGCCCAGCTCGGGCAGGGCGCGTTCGGCGAGGGAGGCGCTGCGCTCCTCGTTCTCGGACCGGTCCGGCCGGTAGACCGCGTCGTGGAACCAGGCCGCCAACTGAACGGTCGCCAAGTCCAGTGCGCAGTCCGCCAGTTCGTCGATGTGATGCAGGACGTCGGCCAGGTGGTGGCTGGTGTGGTAGCGCCGCTGCGGCTCGTCCCACCGGGCCAGGAGGTTGTCCGCGTACGGGTCGGGGTCGGGGTCCTCGGCCCCCTTGGTGCCACGGGCCTCTGCCACGGTCATGGCCCAGCGCCTGCGCAGCTCCGGCGCCAGGTCGGTGGTGCGCGCCGTTCGGGACACGGGAGTCATGCCGGCAATTGTGCCTCGGGGGCGGGCGAGGGGCGCGAGCGGCCGGCCCGCGGCACGCCGCCTCGCGCCGGCGTGCGTGCCGCCCACCGTGCCCCGATGCCTGCCCCGAGCCCGCGCCGGCCGACGAACCGGCCGCAGCAGGCCCGGCGAACCGGCCCGGCGAACCGGCCCGGCGAACCGGCCCGGCGAACCGGCCCGGCGAACCGGCCCGGCGAACCGGCCCGGCGAACCGGCCCGGCGAACCGGCCCGTGCGGGCCGGGTGAACCGGCCCGCGTCGGCCGCCGTACCGGCCCCGCCTTGGTACACACCGGTGGTTTCCGCCGCGTCCCCTGTCGATGTGGCCCCGGCGGTCCCGGCCACCCCTTACGCTGGATATTGGACTAGACCTGTCGCCGCTCGGCCTCGTGGCGCCTCGCGTCCCGTCCGGTGTCTGTTCGTCTCGTTACGTCATGGCCTGTCACGTCGTCGTCGGAGGATTGGGGTCACATGAGCAAGCGCGCACTCCTGGAGGTGATCGCGCTCGGCCCGGAGGACGCGGTCGCCGCCCAGGCCGGTGGAGCCGACCGCCTCGAACTGGTCACCGACATGGCGGCCGACGGGCTGACGCCGCCCCGGAGCACCTTCGCGGCCATCCGGGCGGCCGTCGACATTCCGCTGCGGGTGATGCTGCGGTCCGCCGACGGCTTCGCCGCCGGTGACGTGGCGGCCCTGTGCGAGGAGGCCGCGGCGCTGCGCGCGGAAGGCGCCGAGGAGTTCGTGCTCGGTTTCCTGACCCCGGACGGGCGGCCGGATGTCGCCGCGGTGCGGGCGCTGGCCGAGGTGATCGACGGCTGCCGCTGGACCTTCCACCGGGCCATCGACCGGGCCGCGGACCGCGACGCGCTGCGCAAGGAGCTGGCGGCGCACTGCGCGGTGCCCGCCTCCTCCGGTACGTCGACGGGGCTCGACACGTTCCTCACGGCCGGTGCCGCCCAAGGGGTCGACGCGGGGCTGCCGACGCTCCTGGCCGAGCAGGCCCGTACGGCGGCGGGCGAATCCGGGTACGCGCCGCGCATCCTGGTCGGCGGCGGCCTCGGGCTCGGCCACCTGCCGGAACTCCGCGCGGCGGGCATCGACGCGTTCCACATCGGCGGCGCGGCCCGTCCCGCCGGCTGGTCGGCCCCCGTCGACGTGGCGGCCGTCCGGCAGTGGCGCGACGCGCTGGACGGGGTGCGGGACGGGGCGCCGGCATAACGGCCGGAGAGGCCGCGGACGCTGCGGAGTAACGACCCTGGCGCCCGAGCGCCGGCGCCAGGGGCCGGGTGGGTGGGGGCAATCCCCACCTCTCCTCCTACCGCTGCTCGCTCGACTGCCGTGGCAGCGCGCCGCCCAACTGCGCCGGCAGTGGCGCGGCGTGCACCACCGTCAGGCCGGACACGGGCCGGGTCAGGCAGACGTACAGCCGGCGCAGGCCGGTGCGCTCGTCCGGCTCGCCGTCGACGATCGCCGCCGGTTCGTCAAGGACCACGTAGTCGTACTCCAGGCCCTTGGCGAGCGTGGCGGGCACCAGGGTCAGCCGGGACTTGGCCGAGGTCTCCTCGCCCGGCGCCAGGCAGGTCACACCGGCCTTCTCCAGGCCGGCGCGCAGCGCGGGGATGCGGGCCTCGGCGGCGATCAGGCCGATCGAACCCTCCTTCGCCAGGGACTCGTGGCAGGCGGCGAGTACGGCGGAGTCCAGATCCTCGGGCGCGACGGTGCGTACCTCGAAGTCGCCCGCGGACTCACGGATCGAGGTCGCCTCCGTCAGATCGGGGGCGATGGCCGGCAGCAGCCTGGACGCGTACGCGATGACCTCGCGCGGCACACGGAAGCCCTGGGTCAGCTCCTCGACGGTCGACCCCGGCTTGCCCAGGTGTGCCAGCGCGTCCTCCCAGGTGTCCGTTGCCCACGGGGTCGTGCCCTGGGCGATGTCGCCGAGGACCGTCGCCGAACCCGTCGTGCAGCGCCGTCCCACCGCGCGGTACTGCATGGGGGAGAGGTCCTGCGCCTCGTCGAGGACCACATGGCCCAGGGACGGCGTGCGCGCCACCAGGTCCATGGTCTCGTCGATCAACACCGCATCCGCGGTCGACCACTTGGCGCTCTTCACGCTCCGGG
The DNA here is from genome assembly GCF_045782725.1 of Streptomyces sp. Pv4-95. Taxonomy (NCBI): domain Bacteria; kingdom Bacillati; phylum Actinomycetota; class Actinomycetes; order Kitasatosporales; family Streptomycetaceae; genus Streptomyces; species Streptomyces sp. Pv4-95. The sequence continues at coordinate 3,473,861 of NZ_CP127172.1, read as the reverse complement.
CCGGCTTGGCCCACAGGATCGCCTTCTGCTCCTCCGGCGTCAGGATGCCCTCGGCCTGCTCGGCGAGGAAATCGGCGTCCCCCAGGAGCCGCAGCACCAGCTTCGCCGGATCGACCGGCGGCCAGACGGCCTTGACCGCGGCTTTCACGGCGGCGTTGCGGGCCACCGCGTCCTGCACGCGGTCGTCCGGCGCCTCGCCGGCCTGCTCCATGCGGACCAGTACGGCATGCGCGATCCGCTGCGGCAGCGCGTCACGCGCCGCGCCGTAGCGGATCTCACGTGCCATCAACTCGCGGACGATCTCTTCGAGTTCATAGGCCGGTACGCGCCAGCGGCGGGAGCCGCGGACGACCATGCACGGTTCCTGCGGCAGCGTGATGTGGGAGCGGACGGCGCGCCGGAGCACCTCCGCCATCCGGGCGTCGCCCTTGATCGTCGCCGCGGTCGCGTCGTCCGAGGCGCGCACCTCCACATGCCCGACGAGATCGTCGACGGTGGCCTGCTTGACCTCCAGCTCACCCAGGGCCGGCAGCACCTGCTCGATGTAGTGCAGGAAGGAGCGGTTCGGGCCGATGACGAGGGTGCCGGAGCGGGCCAGCCGCTCGCGGTGCGCGTACAGCAGATAGGCGACACGGTGCAGGCCGACCGCGGTCTTTCCGGTGCCCGGTGCCCCCTGGACGCAGACCGTGCCGCCGAGCCCGGCACGCACGATCTCGTCCTGCTCCGGCTGGATGGTCGCGACGATGTCGCGCATCGGGCCCACGCGCGGCCGCTCGATCTCGGTCTGCAGCAGCTTGCTGCTCTGCTCGGCCTCCGCCGGGTCGGTGAGGTGCTCGTCCTCGTACGCGGTCAACTCGCCGCTGGTGTAACCGAATCGGCGGCGCAGCTTGAGGTCCATCGGGTTCTTCTTCGAGGCCCGGTAGAACGGCTGGGAGACGGGCGCGCGCCAGTCGATGACCATGGGGTCGCCGTCGGCGTCGTGCACATGGCGGCGTCCGATGTAGAAGTTCTCGCCCGCCGCCCCTTCGGCGAGATCGATGCCCGGGGCGTGCAGATAGTCGAGCCGGCCGAAGAAGAGGGGGGTGTGCGAGAGGTCGGCGAGCGCCTTGATCCGGGCGTCGATCTCGCCCTGGAGCACCTCGGCGTTGACCCAGTTCGCGGTGACGTCGGCGATGTTCAGCGCCTCGGCGTCCTCGCGCATGGCCCGGAGCGCGGCGCGGGAGGAGGCGAGATGGGTGCGCTCGCGTTGCAGGGGGTCGGCGCGGGGGCCGGACTCTTCCGCCCGGGGCGCTTCCGGGCCGAGCGGATGTGCCCCGCCGTCGGCGGCAGCGGTCTCGGGCGGTGCCGGGGTGGCCGCGGTCGGGTCGGTGGCGGGTGACGGGTGGGCGTGCGAGGGCACGGCGTTGCCTCCGGTGAGATGTACTGCGGCGGGCGCGCGCCACGGAAGCGGGCACGGTCGGCCGGGCGGTGCGTCGGGCGGGTCATCAGCGTGCAGCGAAGGACCGGCCGGTTTCCGTCCGGTCGGCGGCACTCCTCGACGGGAGGCAGGGCAGACGCGCGATTGTAGTCAGCGGGCATTCCGGGCGCCAACGGATATTCGGCGTCCGGCGCCGCCCGGGAGACCTCAAGGCTCCCGCGTAGTCCCGTAGGGGTGGGAATAGGTCGGGAGTCTGACGTCCGGCCCTGTCGGGATGGACCCATGGACCGATGTGCGGCAATCGCGTGAAATCCATCATGGAGACATGAGCACCGCAGCCTTTCACCCAGTCCCTGTCAGCCCGACCTCCCCGCGCGGCGCCGCCGGCGCGACGGCCCTGGGAGCGGCACCCACGCACGGCGGTCACGACCGCCATGTGCTGGGCAACGCGCTCCGAGCGGTCAAGGTCTTCGTCGCGGCCGCCTTCAGCGTCGTCGTCATGGGCGAGTACGGCGACGACGATCACGCCGACGATTGACGATTGACCGGGCCCTTCTCCGCAGCCGACCTCGACCCGCCGACCCGCCGCGCTCCGCAATGCTCGCAACGCTCAGCCCGCCTGATGCCCCGCAGTGCCCAGGCGCCCCGCGTCCGCAGCGCGCATGCACCTCTCCGCGCGCGCCCCACGGACACAGCCGCGCGCACCGCGCACAATCACGCGCAAGAGCCGGCCCCGAGCGGACATCCGGATGACCGGAAACCGTTACGGACGGTCGGCTCCGATCCACTAGCGTCGCCGCAGAGAGCGCGCTCAGGGCGACGAGAAGGGGACAACGGGTGTCTGCCGCCGACGGGGCACGAACGTGGACATGGAGACGCACCTGGGCGCTGAGCGTCGCCAGACCCCGCAGGCTGCTCCTCGCGGCAGCCCTGCTGGTGGCCTCCTTCGCCGGACTGTGGGTGCTCTACACGGTCCAGCCGCTGCCGATGTCCGACATAGTCGTCTACCGCGCGGAGGGCGAAGCCGCCGCGGCCGGCGGCGACCTCTACGGCTTCACGGTCACGAAGTGGGCACTTCCGGCCACGTACCCGCCCTTCGCCGCCCTGCTGTTCATCCCCACGACGTGGATCTCGCTCGGCACCCTCAAAGTCGCCTGCGTCCTCGCCAACGCCGGGCTCCTCGCGCTGCTCATCCACCTGTCCTGCAAGGCCGCCGGCCTGCGCAAGGCCGCGTACACCGCGCCCACCCTGCTCGCCGCGACCGCCCTGGGCCTGTGGCTCGAACCGGTCTTCCAGACGTTCGTCTTCGGGCAGATCAACCTCGCCCTCGCCTGCCTGGTCCTGTGGGACCTCTCCAGGCCGGACGGTGCCCGCTTCAAGGGCTTCGCCGTCGGCATCGCGGCCGGCATCAAGCTCACGCCCGCGATCTTCGCGGTATACCTCCTCGTCACCGGCCGGGTGAAGGCGGCGTGCACCGCCCTCGCCGGATTCCTCTGCTCGGTGCTGGTCGGGGTGCTGGTCCTGCCGGGCCCGACCATCGAGTTCTGGACGCGCCGGATGTTCGAGACCGGCCGCGTCGGCAAGGCGTGGATCGTCGACAACCAGTCCCTCCAGGGGCTGATCGCCCGCGCGCTGCACGATCCCGAACCCGGAATCCTGTGGGCCGTCCCGGCACTGCTCACGGCGGGCGCCGGGCTCTTCGTCGCCCGCCGGGTCCACCAGCGGCGGGGGCTCGACAACTGGGGCGTGCTGATCACGGCCGTCACGGCGCTGCTGGTCTCGCCGATCAGCTGGTCCCACCACTGGGTCTGGTGCGTACCCCTGCTCGCCATGCTCGCGGCACACACCCGCGGTATGCCGTGGCGCCGCGTCCTGCTGGCCGTCGTCACCCTCGCCTTCACCGCCCGCACGATGTGGGTGGTGCCGCACGCCGGCGACGTCGACCTCTACTTCCCCTGGTGGCAGCAGCTGCTCGCCGCGCCCTACCCCCTGCTCGGCCTGGCGTTCCTGGTGGCGATGGCCCGGTGGTCGCGCGCCGGCTCCCCGCCCGCAGGCGGCCCCGGCCACATCCCGCTGCCCCGCACCGATCACGAGCCCCTGAGCACGCGTTCCCGGGCGGGCTGAGCGTCCGGCAGCGGTCCGGCTGCTGCCGGCTACGCCGCCCCGGGGCCCGGCATCCTGATGCCGGTCAGCCCGTTCGTAGTGGCCGACGGCCCGGCCGCTTGCTGATCATCCCGGCGGGCGGCCGGCCGCCCGCCCTCAGACGTCCTCGTCCGCCGACAGCAGCTCGTGGGAGTCGACGATCCGGTACGCGTAGCCCTGTTCGGCCAGGAAGCGCTGGCGGTGGGCCGCGAAGTCCTGGTCGATGGTGTCGCGGGCGACGACCGAGTAGAAGCGCGCCTCGTGCCCGTCCGCCTTCGGGCGCAGCACCCGGCCCAGCCGCTGGGCCTCCTCCTGGCGCGAGCCGAAGGTGCCGGAGACCTGGATCGCGACCGTCGCCTCGGGCAGGTCGATGGAGAAGTTCGCGACCTTCGAGACGACCAGGACGGAGATCTCGCCCTCCCGGAAGGCCCCGAACAGCTTCTCGCGCTGCGCGTTGGTGGTCTCGCCCTTGATCACCGGGGCGTCCAGATGCTCACCCAGCTCGTCCAGCTGGTCGATGTACTGCCCGATGACCAGCGTCTGCTCGCCCTGGTGCTTGCGGACCAGCGCCTCGGTCACCCGCTGCTTGCTGGCGGTGGTCGCGCAGAAGCGGTACTTCTCCTCGGTCTCGGCCGTCGCGTACGCGAGGCGCTCGGAGTCGGTCAGATTGACCCGCACCTCGACACAGTCCGCGGGCGCGATGTACCCCTGCGCCTCGATCTCCTTCCACGGAGCGTCGAACCGCTTGGGGCCGATCAGCGAGAAGACGTCCGACTCCCGGCCGTCCTCGCGCACCAGCGTCGCGGTCAGCCCCAGCCGCCGCCGGGCCTGGAGGTCGGCGGTGAACTTGAAGACGGGCGCGGGCAGCAGGTGCACCTCGTCATAGATGATCAGGCCCCAGTCCCGCGAGTCGAACAGCTCCAGGTGCGGATAGACGCCCTTTCGCTTGGTCGTCAGCACCTGGTAGGTGGCGATGGTGACCGGCCGGATCTCCTTCTTGGTGCCGCTGTACTCGCCGATCTCGTCCTCGGTCAGCGATGTCCGCTTCACCAGCTCGTGCTTCCACTGCCGGGCCGAGACGGTGTTCGTCACCAGGATCAGCGTGGTCGCCTTGGCCTGCGCCATCGCGCCCGCACCGACCAGCGTCTTGCCCGCGCCGCAGGGCAGTACCACGACACCCGAGCCGCCGTGCCAGAACCCCTCCACGGCCTGCTGCTGGTAGGGCCGCAGTGCCCAGCCGTCCTCGGCGAGCGCGATGTCGTGCGCCTCGCCGTCGACGTATCCCGCCAGGTCCTCGGCCGGCCAGCCCAGCTTGAGCAGCGTCTGCTTGATCTGGCCGCGCTCGGAGGGGTGCACCACGACCGAATCCGGATCCAGCCGGGCCCCGACCAGCGGCTGCACCTTCTTCGACCGGAGGATCTCCTCCAGCACCGGGCGGTCGGTGCTGGTCAGCACCAGGCCGTGCGCGGGGTGCTTGGTGAGGGTGAGGCGCCCGTAGCGGGACATCGTCTCCGCGATGTCCACCAGCAGCGCGTGCGGTACGGGGTATCGCGAGTACTGCACCAGCGCGTCGACGACCTGCTCGGCGTCGTGCCCGGCCGCCCGCGCGTTCCACAGCCCGAGGGGTGTGACGCGGTAGGTGTGGATGTGCTCCGGGGCGCGTTCGAGTTCGGCAAAGGGCGCGATGGCGCGCCGGCACGCGTCCGCCAGCTCGTGGTCCACCTCCAGAAGCAGCGTCTTGTCGCTCTGGACGATGAGAGGTCCGTTCACGCGCCTCGCCTTTCGCTTCCCGGGCATCGGCCGCAGATACGGCCAAACGTCCAGTGTGCCGCATCGCCGCAACCCGCCCGGCCGGGACCGCCCCCTACGACGGGCCGGCGGGGCACCTCCCCGCCGCCACTGTCTTCAGCGTTCCGCCGCGCCACGGGGATTCCCGCGGGCGCCCGGAAGACCGCCGGAGCTGCGCACGCGCCGGGGCTCCGCCGGGCCCGCCCGCCTCAGACCGAGTCGTCCGCCAGCTCCGCCACGCCCGTGATGCGGTGCAGCGGGTAGGTGCGGACCTCGTCGGAGGTGTGGTCGTAGGCCGTGACGAAGCCGCCTTCCACCCGCACCGGCGCGATCACGCGTTGGCTGGCAGCGCCGTCGGCGTTGACGTAGCCGATCCACACGGCGGAGCTGGTGAGGACCGCGGCCTGCATCGTGGCGAGGGTCTCGGCCGAGGTGGTGCGGGGGAGCGCGCCGGACGCGGGGGCGGGCGCGTGCACCGGCTTGCGCTCCGCGGTCGCGGCGAGGTCGCCGGCGCGGATCGCGCGTACGGCCGCGTCGAGCAGCGTGGGATCGGGGGACGGCGGGCCGTCGGGGACCGGGGCGGGCGCCGTGCGCGGCGCGGTCCGGTAGGAGTCGGCGCGGGCGATCAGCACATCGCCCTCGGCGGACTCGGCGGCCGGGGCGTAGCCCATCGACCGCAGGCCGTCGAGGAGTTGGTCGGGCGAGGTCTGGGCGGCCAGCACCGTCGGGGCCAGGCGGCGCAGCCGCAGGGCGATGGCGCGCCGGTCGGCGAGGATCTCGGAGAGCAGCGCGTCGTCGTCGCAGCGGACGTACGCGGCGGCCGCGCCGATCCGCAGCCGGCCGTGCTTACGGGCCACGTCCTCGATCAGGTAGGCCAGCGGCTGGGGCACGGGCGTACGGGAGTGGGTGGTGAGGAACTCCTGGAGTTCGGCGGCGGAGCGGCCGGCGTCCAGGGCGCGCCGCACCGAGCCCGGTGTGAAGCGGTAGACCGTTGCGCCGCCCTTGGACTCGATGTCGGCGAGCACGCCGAGTGCCTCGGCGAGCGGGCGGCGCAGCGGGCCGGGGGCGACCGCGGTCAGATCCGCCTGGAGGAGGACGTGATCGAGCGGTTCGGGGAGGAGCGGCGCGAGGAGCGCGGCGGCGCGGTTCGCGGCGGCCCGGGTCTCCGCGGTGGTCGGGTGCGCCGACGCGGTCGCGGCGTCGATCAGGGCGCGGCCGTGTGCGGACAGCGCGCCGCGACCGGTCACGCCGAGCAACTCGGCGTCCGCCAGTGCCCATTGGGCGAGACGGGAGCGCAGGTCGTCGGCGGGGGAGGACGCCGGGCCGGGCCCTTCGCCCGCCGTGGCGGCCGTCGTCGGTGCCGCCGGGCCGGTCGACTGCGCCGTGCCCGCGCCCCGCAGGGGGCGCTCCCAGCGCAGCCGGGAGAGGACGGCGGTGGGCGGGACGGACGTGCCGGGCGGGAGGGAGCCGAGCAGGGCGAGGGCGCGGCGGCGGACCTCGGGGGCCGGGGAGCGGTCGAGGTGGGGCCCCAGCGCGGCGAGCGCCCGGCCCTTCGCGTCGGCGGTGCCGACCACGCCCGGTGTGCGGGTGGCGGACAGCCAGCCGGCCGCGAGCACGGCCCAGCGCTCATGATCGGGCAGGTCGAGCCATTCCTCGGCGGCGGGTGTGGTGGCGTAGCGCTCGTCGGCCTCACCGTCGGAGGCCACCAGCCCGGCCGCGTAGGCCAGTTCCAGCCAGAAGGCGGCGAGCTGCTCGGTGGTGTCCAGCGCGACCGCGGTCCGCTTGAGGTCGCGCACGCTCAGACCGCCGGCGCGCAGCACGGACGGCCCGCCGAGATCCCATTCCTTCAGCAGTTCCTCGACGGTCGCCAGCGCGGTGAACGCCTGGCTCGCGGCGGCGTTGTCCACAAGCTGTGGATCACGTTCCGTCGCCGGGGCGAGCGCCGGCGGCATCGGCTCCGGAGCGCGGTGGGCGCGCCCGCCCCGCAGATGCAGCGCCGCCTCCCGGGGCAGCACGACATTGCGCGCCCCCGCGGGAAGCAGCAGACCGTGGTCGAGCAGCCACGTCAGATGCGGTGCCGGCCGCTCGGTGACCGCGCCGTAGGGCGGCCCCCACAGCAGCCTGTCGAGCACCGCGACGGACTCCGCGGGCGCGGTGTCCAGCAGCCCGGCCATCCGCGTGCGGTCGGTGAACAGGCCGGTCAGGGCGGCGACCGCGCTCACCGGGTCATGGGTCGCGGGCAGCCCGGCCGCGGCGATGATCTCCTGCAGCCGGGTGGGGGACATCCCGGCGGTGGCCTCGGCGACCGTCGGCCCCAGGCCCGTCGGGGAGGGGTGGGTGGCGCTCGGGGAGAGCAGCTCACGGGCCGTACGCACCAGCCGCAGCCGGTCGTCCGGGCCCCACACCAGCGCCTGCGCTCGCAGCTCGGCCACCGCTCGTGGCAGCTCCGCGGCGACCGCCTCGTCCCCCGCGTCCCCGCCCATCAGGGCGCCGAGGGTGGCGTACGGGCACGGGTCGGGGGCCACCGCCAGCGCCTCGGCGGCCTGCAGCACGAACCGGTCGAGCCGCTCCACGGCGCGCACGACCGACGCCCGGGTGCCGGCCCGGGTCGCCAGCTGGGTGACATCGCCCGGAACCGGATTGAGCAGATCGGGCCGGGCCCGCAGCAGGCCGACGAGCCCGCTGTCGGTGCGGGTCCTGAGCTCCTCGGCGAGGGTGCGGGGTGTACCGGTCATTCGTCCTACGTTAGCGGTGACGGGGAGGCGGGGGCACCGTCCGGCGCTGCGCGGCCCGTCGTACGCCGGTTCCGCCGCTCCCGCGCCGCGCGCCCGGCCCCGGGGCGCTGCGCGCGCCGCCACCGGGAACCTGCGGCCCGCACGCCGATCGACGGGGTACCGTCGAAACAGCAACCAGCGCATGCCGCAGGGGATTTCGTGGGGATCGAGAGCGATCAGCTCGTCTTTGACTATCTGAGCCGGGTGGGCGACCTGGCCCAGCAGCGGGGTCTGCCGTCGGCCGCACGCATGCGGCTGGTGGCCACGCTGCGCGCCGAGATAGACGCACAGAAGGCCGACTCGGTCCCGGGGGTGCGGCGGATCCTGTCGCGGCTGGGGACGCCGGAGGCGGTGGTGGCGGCCGCCGGAGCGGGCGGGGGCCCGGCCGTCGGGACTCCCCGCGCTCCCCAGGACGCGGAGGGTGCATCGGCGGGCCCGGCGGTGCCGCTCCGCCCTGATTCCTCTGATTCTTCCGGGGCGCCGGAGTCCTCGCCGGGGACCGGGTCGTCGCGGCCCGCCGGCCGGCCCTGGTCGACCCCGCGGCAGAAGCTCAGCGGCCTGGGCTGGCGCAGCGGGCTGTCCGGCCTGACCGGCAAGTTGCCCGCGCCGCGCGAGGGGTCCGGATCCGCCCCGTCCTCCGGCTTCGGCTTCCTGAAGAAGCCCGGCCGCCCCGAGCGGCCGCCGCTGCCCGACCTGGGCCAGAGCGCCTCGCCGCCGCATCTGGCGAGCGCCGCGGAACTGGGCGACACGGCCGGCGGGCCCGACTGGTGGCGGGTGGAGGCGTCGCCGTTCGGGCCGGGGGAGACGGTGCCCGGGTTCGTCGGTGGCATCGAGATCCCGGAGATATGGGAACGGCCCCCGGGCGAGGACCCGCAGGACCCGCCGTCCCTCAAGAAGGCCGGAACGGATGCCGGCGCGGAGCCGGACGCGGAGGCGCCGGCCGGTGGGGCGGGTGCCCTTCCCGGGATGCTGCGCAAAGCGCTCCGACGGTGGCGCGGCGCGGCTGCGGACGACGAGCCCGAGGCGGAGACCGCGGACGGGACGGCCGCCCCCGAGGTGGTCGCCCGGGCGCCGCTGAGCCCGGTGCTGTCCCTGGCGGTCCTGCTGCTGGCCGCCGGTGCCCTGCTGGGGTCGTGGCTCGCGCTGGCCGGGGGCTGGGGGCTGGCGTATGTCTCGCGGCGGCTGAGCCGGACGGAGGCGAAGTTCGCGGCGCTCGGTGTGCCCGGAATCGTCGTGGCCGGCCTGATGGTGTGGCTGTGGGGGCGGTTCGACGGACGCTGGGGCGACCCGATCGCGCAGGGCCGGCTCGGGCAGGAACTCGCCGACGGGCTTCCGGCGGTGGCCAGGGTCGCGGCCGTCGCCTCCGCCCTCTTCCTGGTGTGGCGGATGAGGCGGGCCCCTGGGTGAAGGCCGCGCGGTGAGGCGGCCGGGCCGACCGCCACACCGTCCGTCCGCGTCCCCGGCCGCGCCTCGCGCCCGGCGCCGGCTCGTCGCCGCCGGTGTGCGCGCGATGCACACCGCGGCGCAACGAACGCCTCACCACGTGTTTCCGGGCCGATGGCCATGGCAGGCACAATGGCGGGCATGGCTGCGCACCCACTGACGGTCGGATTCGACCTCGACATGACGCTGATCGACTCCCGCCCGGGCATCAAGGCGGCGTACCAGGCGCTGTCCGCCCGGACCGGCACCTTTGTCGACGCCGACCTGGCCGTCACCCGGCTGGGACCGCCGCTGGAGCAGGAGATCCGCCACTGGTTCCCCGAGGAGCGGGTGGCCGAGATCAGCGAGGTCTACCGCGCGCTGTACCCCCTGCACGCGATCACGGGCACGCCGGCCATGTCAGGCGCCCGGGAGGCCATCGCCGCGGTGCGCGCGGCGGGCGGCCGGGCCGTGGTCGTCACGGCCAAGTTCGAGCCGAACGCCAAGCTGCATCTGCAGCACCTCGGCATCGAGCCGGACGCCGTCATCGGCTCCCTGTGGGCGGAGGCCAAGGCGGACGCCCTGCGTGAGCACGGTGCGCAGATCTACGTCGGCGACCACACCGGTGACGTCCGCGGGGCACGCGCCGCCGGCGCACTGTCCGTGGCGGTGCCCACCGGCCCCTGCGCGGCCGACGAGCTCCGCGCGGCCGGCGCCGACGTCCTGCTCGACGACCTGACCGCCTTCCCGGCCTGGCTGGAGCGGTACGTCGCCGACGGCGGTTACGTCACCGAGGGCGCGGACGCCGCTTCCGCCTGACGGCGCTGGGCCACGGCGGACCGGATCACGCCCGCCGCGGCGACGAGGAACCCGGCGCCCATCAGCATGCAGACCCAGTAGAAAGCGGACGGCAGCGGCTCGGTCCCGATGAACAGCGGCGTTACCGTGGCGAGAGTGGCCAGCGCGCCAACAAGGAACATGATCGCGCCGATTCGGACCAGCAGATCCCCGGCCTGGGGAGTTTCGTCAGACACCTGACCAGGGTAAGTCCGGGCCAGAAGCACAGAGGAACCACCCTGCGACGTCTTGTCACCGGGCACCGGACCATTAGCCTTGTGTCGTGGCGGGCCCTGCGGCCCGCTGCACTGCTATCCAGACCCGTTTTCCCACACATTTTCGCAAGTGATCCGGCCAGCTTTTTTCCCACGAGTACGAGGACGAGGACAGACGTGCCTACCGGCAAGGTCAAGTGGTTCAACAGCGAGAAGGGCTTCGGCTTTCTCTCCCGCGATGACGGCGGCGACGTCTTCGTGCACTCGTCGGTGCTGCCCGACGGCGTGGACGCACTCAAGCCGGGCCAGCGTGTCGAATTCGGCGTCGTAGCGGGCCAGCGCGGCGACCAGGCGCTTACCGTCACCCTCCTCGACCCCGCACCCTCGGTGGCGGCGGCGCAGCGCCGCAAGCCCGACGAGCTCGCCTCGATCGTGCAGGACCTCACCACGCTCCTGGAGAACGTCACCCAGCAACTGGAGCGCGGCCGCTACCCGGACAAGGCCCACGGCTCCAAGATCGCCGGCATGCTGCGCGCGGTCGCCGACCAGCTGGACGTCTGACCGGCAGCCCGACAGCTCCGCGACGCACCTCGCCCCGGCCGCTCACCGCGTCCGGGGCGAAGTCGTACGGGATCCGGGGCGTCAGACGAAGTTCAGCGCGTCGCGGCCCAGGGGCGGTACGAGTCCCTCGGCCGCGGCGCGGGTGAGCAGCCCGCGGACCGCGGCGTAGCCGTCCTCGCCGAGGTCGGCCGTGAACTCGTTGACGTACAGCCCGATGTGCTGGTCGGCGACGGCCGGATCCATCTCCTGCGCGTGCGCCAGCACGTACGGCCGGGAGACCTCCGGTTCGTCCCAGGCCATCCGGACGGAGGTGCGGATGGCCGCGGCGAGCTCACGCAGCGCGTCCGTGCCCAGCGACCGCTTGGCGATGATCGCGCCGAGCGGGATCGGCAGCCCGGTCGTGTCCTCCCAGTGCTCGCCCATGTCGGCCAGGCAGGACAACCCGTAGTCCTGGTAGGTGAAGCGGGCCTCGTGGATGACCAGGCCGGCGTCGACCTTGCCGTCGCGGACGGCCGGCATGATCTCGTGGAACGGCAGCACGACGATCTCGCCGACGCCGCCCGGCACCTCGGCCGCGGCCCACAGCCGGAACAGCAGGTAGGCGGTGGACCGCTCGCTGGGCACCGCGACGGTCCGGCCCGCCAGGTCGGCGGCCCGGCCCGCCTCCCGGGTCAGCACCAGCGGCCCGCAGCCACGCCCCAGGGCGCCGCCGCAGGGCAGCAGGGCGTACTCCTCCAGCACCCACGGCAGCACCGCGTAGGACACCTTCAGCACATCGAACTCACCGCGCTCCGCCATGCCGTTGGTGAGGTCGATGTCGGCGAAGGTGACCGCGAGTTCCGGTGCGCCGGGGACGCGGCCGTGTGCCAGGGCGTCGAAGACGAAGGTGTCGTTCGGGCACGGCGAGTACGCGATGTCCAGCGGCCGGGTCACGGGGTCCTCCTCGGGGATGGCGGCTGTTCCGGAGCCGGTCCGGAGCCGGTGGGCGGCGCGGCCGAAAGCGCTTCGGGCAGTGTCCGGAACGCCTCGGTCAGGGCGGCGAGCGCCTCGCCGATCCGCCAGGAGGCGCGGTCGCGGGGGCCGACGCCGTTGGAGACCGCACGGATCTCCAGCACCGCCACGCCATGCGCGGCGGCCGCCTCGGCGACTCCGAACCCCTCCATCGCCTCGGCGAGCGCACCGGGGTGACGGGCGGTCAGCTCCGCGGCGCGGGCGGCGCTGCCGGTGACCGTCGAGACGGTCAGTACGGTCCCGGTCGCGGCGCCGGACGCCGAGGCGACGGCCTTCACCAGTGCGGGGTCGGGGCGGTGGGACACGGTGCCGAAGCCGAGTTCGGTGACCGGCACGAATCCTTCGGGTGTCTCCGCGCCCAGGTCGGCGGCGACGATCGCGTCCGCGACGACGACGCTGCCCAATGGCGCGCCCGGCGCGAAGCCACCGCCGATGCCGGAAGAGACGACCAGGTCGTACGGCTCGCCGGCGAGCGCGGCGGCGGTGAGCGCGGTGGCCGTGCCGGCGGCCGCGGCGGCCGGGCCGACGCCGACGGCCAGTGCGTCGAGCGCCGCGGCGGAACGCGGGCCGGCCGGCCGGGCCGCGCGCCGCAGGTCGTAACCGCCGGGCAGCGGCGAGGAGTCGTGGGGCCCCGCCGCGGCGCACACGGCGTCGCGCTCGGCGGCCACCGCGGTGACGGCAAGTACCCGCATCAGACGGCCCTCGGGGCGCCCGGCCGGAACTCCCTCAGAGGACTCAGTCCTTCTGCTTCAGCGTGAAGTGCCACATGGTCTTGGGGCCCTGGCCCGCGCCGAGCTCGGCCACCTGGAGCGTGACGGACTTGGTGTACGAGGTCTGGCCGGTCTGCGGGTTCTGCTGCGCGAAGAGCTCGTCCGAGTCGAAGCTGCGGTACGTCTCCTTGCTGGGCTCACGCATGACGGGTCCGCCACCGATGACGATCCAGCCGGACTTGGCGACGTCCGGCTCGACACCGACGCGCACCTTCTCACCCGGGCGCACCGTGATCGTCTTGCCGCCCTTCTTGGTGATGCAGGACTCGATCGTCTTCTTGTCGAGAACCTTGCCGTCACCGTCGCAGCCGGCGGTCGCCTCGGACGTCACCGTCGTGGATCCGACGGTCACCGTCGCCAAGGCGGTCGGCTTCTCGCAGGCGGAGAGGGTGATGAGACCCAGGGACACGGCACCGATGGCGGCAGCGGCACGGCGGCCCTTGCCCCAGGAGATCAACGCAGCGGTCATGCGGGCAGGCTATCGGGCGCCCCGGCTCCGGCCACGCGCGGGTGCGGCGTGCCGCGACTCAGGCCACGCGCGCGCCGGCCCCGCCGCCCCGCCGGGCGGCCCCCAGCAGTCCGCTGCCCGCCGCGATCAGTCCGGTCGCCACCAATGCCGAGGCCACCGACATGCCCACGACGCCGATCAGCGGCAGGGAGATCCCGATGGCGCCGCCGACCACCCACGACATCTGCAGCGCCGTCTCGGAGCGGGCGAACGCGGACGTACGGACCCCCTCGGGCACGTCGCGCTGGATCATCGCGTCCAGTGACAGCTTCGCCAGGGCCTGGCACAGACCCGCGGCGGCCGCCGCCGCGGTGACCACGACGATCGCCACCACGTTGTAGAAGACCGCCGCGAGGATCGTCACGGACAGGGCGAGCGCCAGCATCGAGGCGATGAGCCGCTCCGGGCCGCGCGCCTTCAGCCACGCGCCGATCGCGGTGCCCAGGGCGTTGCCGGTGCCTGCGGCGACCGCGACCAGGCCGAGCGAGGTCGCCGGCCCCAGCCCGCCCAGCGGGTGCTCGCGCAGCAGGAAGGCCAGGAAGAACGTCAGGAAGCCGGAGAGCGAGCGCAGGCAGGCGTTGGCCTGCAGCCCGTGCAGCACCGAGGGGCCGACCGTCCGCAGCCCGGGCCGCCGCTTGGTGAGCACCGAGCCCGCCGTCTCGTCCCGGGACGCCATCCGGGCCCGGACCTCGCCCTTGGCCGAGTCGACCTTGTGCGGCAGCGAGAACGACAGGAAGGTGCCGGTCACGAACACCACGAAGGCGCCGTACAGCGGCCAGCTCGGCCCGATCAGATGCAGCGCGCCGCCGATCGGCGCCGCCAGCCCGGTGGCCAGCAGCCCGGCGAGGGTCACCCGGGAGTTGGCCTTGACCAGCGCGATCCGCGGCGGCAGCAGCCGTGGCACCACCGCGCTCCTGACCACGCCGTACGCCTTGGACGACACCAGCACCCCCAGCGCCGCCGGATACAGCTCCAGGCCGCCGCCGGCCACCGCCCCCGCCATCGTCAGCGCCAGCAGGGCGCGGGCCAGCATCGAGCCGGCCATCGCCGCCCGGCGGCCGTGCGGCACCCGGTCCAGGAGCGGGCCGATGACCGGGGCGAGCAGCGCGAACGGCGCCATGGTGACCGCCAGATAGAGCGCCACCCGGCCCCGTGCCTGGTCCGTCGGCACCGAGAAGAACACCGTCGAGGCCAGCGCGACGGTGATCATCATGTCGCCCGCGGCGTTCACCGCGTGCAGTTCGATCAGCTTGCCCAGACCCGACTCGCCCGCGCCGTGCGCGTGGGTGGCGCGCCGTATACCGCGGGCCGCGCCCGTGAAGGGCCGGTGCAGGGCACGGCCGACGACCCGGCCCGCCCGGCGGGCCCGGTTGCCTTCTCCGCCCCTGGTCGATGCGCGCGACACCCGTGATGACTTCGACACCTTCGACGCCTTTGCGGCAGCCACCACGCCATACTGCCCCAACTCGCCCAGGAGATGGCACTTTCTCCGCTCTGCCGCGCGGGGCGCGCGGGCCCCCGGCGGCCGTCGGGGACAATTGGCGCTCCCGCCGAGGGATCGTCCACGGTTGAAGGGGTAGCGTGTGTAGCGCGCCACCGGCGGTCGTTTTTGGCCGCGCGCCTTACCGCGATCCCGCAGAATGGTTCGTAATAGGTGCGCTCGACCGAAACGATCGGGCGCGGACGTCGACGCGGTCCCCAGGTCCGCTCCGCCCGCCCCGGCCCCGCCGGTCGTCCGGACAGGACAGGACAGCTCCGGCTGGCGCACTCGTGAGACGGCGTGGAAGAGAGAATCGATTCTTGTGAGTGCTGCGATGCGAAGCCGTACCCCTGACCGCCTGTGCGCCGAGGCGGTCGATCTTGCGCGGGCGGCGGCGGAGGAAGCCGCGCTGCCGGGCATGGTCGGCGAGCACATCGACGCCGTCGCCGACGGAGACCGGGTGGTCACCCATCTCTTCGCCTGCAAGGAGCCCGGCTACCGGGGCTGGCGCTGGGCGGTGACGGTCGCCAGGGCCTCCCGCGCCAAGGTCGTCACGCTCGACGAGTCGGTGCTGCTGCCCGGCCCCGACGCGCTGCTCGCACCCGAGTGGGTGCCGTGGAGCGAGCGGCTGCGCCCGGGCGACATGGGCCCCGGCGATCTGCTGCCCACCGAGGCCGAGGACCTGCGCCTGGAGCCCGGCTACTCCGGCGAGGACGCACCGCCGCCGAACTCCGTGGTCGCCGACAAGGCGCCCGCCGGTCTCGTCGAGGATCTCGCCGAGGTCGAGGACGCCGATGTCACCACCGGCTCCCCGGCGGTCCAGCCGGCCCCCGCGCGGGGCAGTGCCGCGGCCGTCGCCCAGGAGCTGGGCATGGGCCGCGCCAGGGTGCTCTCCCGCTACGGCCTGCATGTCGCGGCCGACCGCTGGGAGGAGGCGTACGGCGCGAAGACCCCCATGGCGCAGGCCGCCCCGGCCTCCTGCGTGTCCTGCGGCTTCCTCACCCCGCTCACCGGCTCCCTGCGGCAGGCGTTCGGCGTCTGCGCCAACGAGTTCTCCCCGGCGGACGGCCGGGTCGTCTCGCTCGCCTACGGCTGCGGCGGGCACTCCGAGGCCGCCGTGATGCCGAAGCCGGCCCGGCCCGCCGAGCCGGTGATCGACGAGACCATCGTCGACGCGCTGTCGCTGCGCCCCGAGCGGGACGGCGGCTCGGTCGAGGACAGCGGGCCCGCCGAGGAGCTGGGCCACAGCTGACCCCCGGGGCGCGGCCCTGGAACGAGGGAACGCCACCGCACGACCCCGCGGTCACCGCTTTCAGCGGGACGTGGGCGCGGCGACGCATGTCCTGATGCCGATCCCCTCGCCCGGTGCGGCGACGGGATCACGCGCGCGGAAGTGTCGCCGGCCGCCCCGCAACTCTTGCCGTTCCTCGCGGCCGCGGCCGAGGGTGGTCGTAAGCCGTTCGGCGCGGTCGCGGGCACTTCCCAGGGCCCGCCACCGGCCGCGCCCGAACCGGCGGCGGCCGCCCCACCCGGACCCCGCCGCCGGCAACGGCGGGCAAAAGCACACCAGGCGCGGCACGGCGCGGCACACGGCAACGTGGGGCGATACCGTTCGGGCCACCGACCAAGTCGAGGGAGACGGACAGTGACCGGTACGGCGATGGTGCGCGGCGCGGCCGAAGGGGCGGACCCGTTCGGGACCGCGCGACTGCGGCGCGGCGTGCTGGACGCCTGGGCCGCCTCGCCGGCCCGGTTCCGCGAGGACGCCAACGCGGAGGAGGACCTCGCGCTCGGCGGCTACCGCGACCGTCTCGTGGTGGAGCTCGCGCAGAACGCCGCGGACGCCGCGGCCCGGGCCGGTGTACCGGGCAGGCTGCGGCTGACCCTGCACCCGTCGGACGGCATCGAGCCCGCCGTGCTCGTCGCGTCCAACACCGGCGCTCCGCTGGACGCCACCGGCGTCGAGTCGCTTTCGACCCTGCGCGCCTCGGCGAAGCGGGAGACCAGCGCCGCGGCCGGTGCGGTCGGCCGGTTCGGTGTCGGGTTCGCCGCCGTCCTGTCCGTCAGCGACGAGCCGGCGCTGGTGGGCCGCACCGGCGGTGTCCGCTGGTCCCTGGCCGAGGCCCGTGAGCTGGCGCAGGAGGTGGCCGCGCACAGCCCCGGCCTCGGGGGCGAGCTGCGCCGCCGGGACGGCCATGTGCCGCTGCTGCGGCTCCCGCTGCCCGCCGAGGGCGGCGCGCCCGAGGGCTACGACACCGCGGTGGTGCTGCCGCTGCGGGACGGCGCGGCGCGGGATCTCGCCGAGCGGCTCCTCGACGGTATCGACGCGGCGCTGCTGCTGACCCTGCCGGGGCTCTCCGACGTCGTGGTCGAGACCCCGGAAGGCGTCCGGGAGCTTCGCCGGCGCCGGGACGGCGACCTCGTCGTCATCGAGGACAGCGCGCGGGGCGCCACCCGCTGGCGGGTGGCGAGCGACGGCGGTCCGCTGGAGCCCGCGCTGCTCGCCGACCGCCCGGTCGAGGAGCGGCTGCGGCCGGTGTGGTCGGTGACCTGGGCGGTCCCGGTGGACGCCGAAGGGGCCCCGGCCCGGCCCGGTACCGCACCGGTGGTGCACGCCCCGACACCGACCGACGAGCCGCTCGGGCTGCCCGCGCTGCTGATCGCGTCCTTCCCGCTGGAGCCGACCCGGCGTCATGTCGCGCCGGGCCCGCTCGCCGACTTCCTCGTGGAGCGCGCCGCCGAGACGTACACGACGCTGCTGCGCGACTGGCAGCCGGTCTCGGTCGGCACCCTCGATCTGGTCCCGGGGCCGCTGGGCAAGGGCGGCCTGGACGGTGAGCTGCGCCGACGGGTGCTCGAACTGCTGCCGCGGGTGCGCTTCCTGCCGAGCGCCGGCGCGCCCGGTGACGCGGCGCCGGAGAAGCCCGAGCCGCAGGCGCCCGCGGAGGAATGGGACGAGGAGAGCGCGGAGCGCTTCGTGCTGCGTCCGGTGGACGCGGAGCTGGTGGAGGGCGCGGGCGCGGCGACGGTCGGGGTGCTGGCCGAGCTGTTCCCGAGCCTGCTGCCGGCCGGCCTCGAACGCCGTCCCGAGCTGCGGGCGTTGGGCGTCGCGCGGGTGCCGCTCGGGGAGATGGTGGACCGGCTCGCGGGCGTCGAGCGGGCGCCGGGCTGGTGGTGGCGGCTCTACGACGCGCTGGCGGGCACCGACCCGGACCGGCTGAGCGGGCTGCCGGTGCCGCTGGCGGGCCCGTCCGGGCAGCGTCCCGGCGGGGCGGGCGGCGTACGGACGACGATCGGGCCGCGCCAGGTGCTGCTGCCGATGGCCGGCGGGGCGGACGAGGAGGCCGCGGCGCGGCACCGGACGCTCGCCAGGCTCGGGCTGAAGGTCGCGCATCCGGACGCGGTGCACCCGCTGTTGGAGAAGCTGGGCGCCACTCCCGCCTCACCGCGTGCCGTGCTGACGACCCCGCAGGTCCGGGCGGCCGTGGCGAACTCGCTGGACGCCGACGAGGATGCCTACGACGTCTTCGCGGACGACATGGAGGACGGCCCGGGGGCTCCGCTGGGCGCGGACGCGCTGGCCGAGACGGTGCTCGGCCTGGTCCGGGACGCCAATCTCTTGCCGGGCGACGAACCGTGGCTGGCGGCGCTCGCCCTCCCCGACGAGGAGGGCGAACCGGCGCCCGCGGGGGAGCTGGTGTTCCCGGGGAGCGCCTTCGAGCAGGTCATCCGGGAGGGCGAACTCGCCGCCTGTGACGCGGAGTTGGCGGAGCGCTGGGGTGAGCAGCCGCTGACCGCGGTCGGCGTGCTGGCCGGCTTCGCGCTCGTACGGGCCACCGATGTGGTGCTCGACCCGGACGAACTGGAGCCCAGGGACGGCGATTTCGCGGAGCCGGACGACGCCGGACTGCTGGACGCGGTGGACGTCTGGTGCGAGGACGTGCTCGACGGGCTCCCGGAGACGCCCGTGCCGCCGGTGGTGACCGAGCTGGTCGCCGTGCGCGATCTGGAGCTGGTCGACGACGACGCCTGGCCGCAGGCCCTCGCGATGCTCTCCCGCCCGCCGCTGCGTGACGCGCTCACCGCGCCGGTGCGGGTGCTGCTGCCGGACGGCACCACGGAGTCCGTGCGGCCGTACACCGCGTGGTGGCTGCGAGGGCACCCGGTGCTGGACGGGCGGCGGCCCGCGGGGCTCCGGTCGGCCGGCGGCGATCCGCTGCTGGCCGGGCTGTACGAGTCGGCGGACGCCGGTGACGTCGATGCGCAGGTGCTCCGCGCGCTCGGGGTGCGCACCTCGGTGGCCGCGCTCCTGGAGGAGCCTGGCGGCGCGGCGGAGCTGCTGGGCCGGCTCGCCGATCCGGAGCTGCCGGTGGGCCCCACCCAACTGCACGCCCTCTACAGCGCGTTGGCCGACCTCGACCCCGAGCAGGTGACGCTGCCGGACGAGCTGCGGGCGGTGGTGGACGGCGAGGTCCGTGTGGTGGACGCGGCGGACGCGCTGGTCGCCGACGCGCCGGACCTGATGCCGCTGGCCGCGGGTCACGCGTTGCTGCCGGTGCGGCCCGCGCGGGCCGCCGAACTGACCGAGCTGCTCCAGGTGCGGCGGCTGAGCGAGGCGGTCGGTGCCGAGGTGCGCTCCGAGGGCACCCGGCACGAGGTCCCGGAGGCGGTGCGGGTGCTGCTCGGCGCCGGCACCCCGGAGGCGTACACGGAACACGAGGAGCTGCTGGTCGACGGCGGCGCCACGACGGTCGAGCTGGACTGGCGGTGGGCGCCGGACGGCACCCTGCACGCCGCGACGCTGGAGGGTGTCGCGGCCGGGCTGGCCTGGGCGGCGGGGCAGTGGCCGCGCCGGTTCGAGGTGGCGGCGCTGCTGGAGGACCCCGACCGGGGCGACGAGCTGGCGCGGGCGCGCTGGTTCGACTGAGCGACGGTGCGGGTGTCCGTGCCGTGCACCGCTCACCGGCGTGACGCAGGCCCCCGTCGCTCGGCGGGGGCCGCCGCCCACGTGCACCGGGCGGTCCGGCCGCCCCGGCGCCGCCGTACGGGATCAGTCCGAGCTGAACTTCTTGGCGATGCCCCAGATGAGCACGATCGCGGAGAGGGCGAGCACCAGCCACACCCACCACTCGGTGCTGCCGCCCCCGGAGGAGCTGCCCCCCGAGGTGTAGTGGTGGTGACGGTGCGAGCCCGCGAGCAGCTCGTGCATGAGGTCCCCGCTGTGGAATGCCATGGGCAGGGACCCTAGGGGGTGGCCGGTGCCCGACGCCATCGCCGGGCCGGATCCGTGACCTCGCCGAAACCGGGCCTCAGTCCGGCGCCCGGTGTCCCACCCACCGCCAGGCGGCCTCCAGCAGCACCGCCGCGACGACCGCGATGCCCACCGCCGTCCACGGCATGGTCGTCCCCACCAGCTTCAGATCGAAGAAGTGCTGCAGCCACGGAGTGATCAGGACGATCAGGAAGCACGCCCCCATCGTCAGGACCAGGCCGATGCGCCACCAGGTGTAGGGCCGGGCGATGATCACCAGCACCCACATCGCGGCGAGGAAGAGCGTCAGGGTCGCCGCACTGGTCTCGGCGGGGAGGGCGTCCGGACCGCTGTAGTGGCTGCGGGCCAGCAGATACGTGATGAAGGCCGCGGTCCCGGTGATCAGGCCGGACGGGACGGCGTACCGCATCACCCGCCGTACGAAATGCGGCCGCGCCCGCTCCGTGTTCGGCGCGAGCGCCAGGAAGAAGGCCGGGACGCCGATGGTCAGGGTGGACAGCAGCGTCAGATGCCGCGGCAGATACGGGTAGGGAATCTGCCAGCAGGCCACCAGGATCGCCAGCAGGACCGAGTAGACGGTCTTGGTGAGGAACAGGGTGGCGACGCGGGTGATGTTGCCGATCACCCGGCGGCCCTCGGCGACCACCGACGGCAGCGTCGCGAAGCTGTTGTTGAGCAGGACGATCTGCGCCACGGCGCGGGTGGCCTCGGAGCCGGACCCCATCGCCACGCCGATATCGGCGTCCTTCAGCGCCAGCACGTCGTTGACACCGTCGCCCGTCATCGCGACATGGTGGCCGCGCGACTGCAGGGCACCGACCATGTCCCGCTTCTGCCGCGGGGTGACGCGGCCGAAGACCGCCCCCTCCTCCAGCGCCGACGCCATCTCGTCCGTCTCGGCAGGCAGCTTCCGGGAATCCACCGGTTCCTGCGCGCCGGGCAGCGCGAGCTTCGCGGCCACCGCGCCCACCGAGACCGCGTTGTCGCCGGAGATGACCTTCGCCTGGACGTCCTGGTCCGCGAAGTAGCGCAGGGTGTCCGTGGCATCCGGGCGCAGCCGCTGCTCCAGGACGACCAGCGCCGTGGGCGTCACGTCCCGCGCGACGGCGGAGTCGTCCAGCTCCCGCTCGCTGCGGGCCAGCAGCAGGACCCGCAGGCCCTGGGCGTTGAGGTCGTCGATCTCACCGAGGGCGGCATCGGCGGCGGGCAGCAGCACATCGGGCGCGCCCAGCAGCCAGGTGCTGCTCTCGCCGTGCGGGTCGTTGAAGGAGGCTCCGCTGTATTTGCGGGCCGAGGAGAAGGGCAGTGACTCCGTGCAGCGCCATCCGGGAGCCGCGGGGTAGGTGTTGATGATCGCTTGCAGGGAGGCGTTGGGCCGCGGATCGGACTCGCCGAGGGCGCCGAGCACCTGCCGGACGTAGGGCTCGTCCGGCCCGTTGCGCGCGGCATCCGTTCCGCTCGCCGCCCCCTCCCCGGAGGCGGGCGTCAGCAGGCGCAGCGCGCTGACGTCCATGCCGCCTTCGGTGAGCGTGCCGGTCTTGTCCAGGCAGACCACGTCCACCCGTGCCAGGCCCTCGATGGCGGGCAGCTCCTGGACCAGGCACTGCTTGCGGCCGAGCCGGATGACGCCGATGGCGAAGGCGACGGAGGTGAGCAGCACCAGGCCCTCGGGGATCATCGGCACGATCCCGGCGACCATCCGCCGCACGGCCTCGTCGCCCGTCAGGTTGAGGGTGTAGAGGTGGCTGAGGATGAGGCCGATCGCGGTCGGGACCATCATCCAGGTGACG
This sequence comes from Streptomyces sp. Pv4-95, assembly GCF_045782725.1. Taxonomy (NCBI): domain Bacteria; kingdom Bacillati; phylum Actinomycetota; class Actinomycetes; order Kitasatosporales; family Streptomycetaceae; genus Streptomyces; species Streptomyces sp. Pv4-95. The sequence goes on along the minus strand of NZ_CP127172.1, from coordinate 3,451,874 downwards.
TACTTCAGGATCTGGCTGATGCCGGTGCGCAGCTCGGAGTGGACCAGCGTGAACCGGCTGGCCTCCTCCGCGAGCTGCGCGGCGTACGCCTGCCGGCCGACCTTCGTCGCGGTGAAGGCGCCACCGCCCGCGACGACGAAGCTGCCGGACATCACCGGCTCACCGGGCTTCTTCAGCACGGGGTCGGCCTCGCCGGTCAGCAGCGACTCGTCGATCTCCAGGCCGTCGCTCTCCAGTACCTCGCCGTCGACGATGATCTTGTCGCCGGGCCCCAGCTCGATCAGCTCCCCGAGGACGACCTCGGAGGTGGGGATGTCGGCGGCCACCCCGTCGCGCCGGACCGTCGGTCTCGCCTCGCCGATGACGGCGAGGTGGTCCAGGGTCTTCTTGGCGCGCAGCTCCTGAACGATGCCGATGCCGGTGTTGGCGACGATCACGAAGCCGAACAGCCCGTCCTGGATCGGCCCGACGATCAGGATGATCACGAAGAGGACGCCGATGATGGCGTTGAACCGGGTGAAGACGTTGGAGCGGACGATCTCGGTGGCCGAGCGCGAGGAGCGTACGGGGACGTCGTTGACCTCGCCCCTGGCCACCCGTTCGGCGACCTCGGCCGCGGTCAGTCCGCGGTGCGCCGGAGCGGAAGCGGACCTGCCGCCCGGCTCCGGCTCCTCGACGTCGGTCCTCGCCCGCTGCGTCATGCCCTCGACGTTACGGGCGCAAGGGGCAAATCACCTGCCGGCTGGGCGTTCGGCGGTGGGGGAGGCCGCGTCGGATCGCGTGGCGGCCGGGTGGGTCAGGTGGCGTCCGGGGCTCCCGCCGCGCGCTTGATCGCGGCGTCGCGCCGGCGGACGTACCAGATGCCGAGCAGGCCGAGGGCGCCGCCGGCCAGGCACGTCCACACCCACCAGGTGAGGTCGTGGTCGGCGTACCAGCCGTAGAAGGGGAGCTGGCCGAGGAAGAGCACGAACCAGATGACGGTGCCGCCGGTGATCGTGCCGACGACCGGCCCCTCAAGAGGCGCCGGGGCCTCGCGCAGTTCGGACTTCTTCCACATGGTGCCCAGCTTACGGGGCGGCCGGAGGGCGGTTCCGGGCGGCGGCCCGGAAACCGGCAGGCCGCGAGGAGGCCATATGGCACAAGGGTCTACGCGCGGAGATAGCGATCACGGAATTGTTTATTCATACTGAACCTTTCTGGATCTGACTGGTTTGGCTCGTTGATTCCTCCAATCTGATCCGGTTGTTCATGTTCTGGGCCTCCGGGCCCCCGTGCCGCCTCCAGGCCCTGTCCGACTGAGGTCCCCGCATGCCGCCCTCGGCCACCACGCCGGTCGACGCCCTTCACGACCCCGGCCCCAAGCCCCCCAAGAACGGCTTCGACCGCTTCTTCAAGATCTCCGAGCGGGGGTCGACGGTCTCCCGCGAGCTGCGTGGCGGGCTCGCGACCTTCTTCGCGATGGCTTACATCATCGTGCTGAACCCGATCATTCTCGGCGCCGGCCATGACAAGTTCGGCCACCAGCTCGACAACGCCCAGCTGGTCACCGCGACCGCTCTGATGGCCGGTCTGAGCACGGTGCTGATGGGTGTCCTCGGCAACGTCCCGATCGCCATCGCCGCCGGCCTGGGCATCAACGCCGTCGTCTCGCTGCAGCTCGCCCCCAAGATGAGCTGGCCGGACGCGATGGGCATGGTCGTGCTCGCCGGCCTGGTGCTGATGGTCCTGGTCGCCTCGGGGCTGCGGCAGCGGGTGATGGACGCGATCCCGAACGGGCTCCGGCGGGCCATCGCGATCGGCATCGGCCTGTTCATCTCGCTGATCGGCCTGGTCGACGCGGGCTTCGTCACCCGCAACCCGGACGCCGCGCAGACGACCGTGCCGATGGGTCTCGGCCAGGGGGGTCAGCTCACGGGCTGGCCGGTGCTGGTCTTCGTCGTCGGCCTGGTGCTGATGTTCATGCTGGTCGTGCGGAAGACCAAGGGCGCGATCCTCATCGGCATGGTCACCATGGCCGTCGTGGCGATCATCATCAACTCCATCGCCACCATCCCGGACGCGGAGTGGGGCCTTGCGGTCCCGAACGTCCCGGACAGCATCGTCGGCGCACCGGACTTCGGCCTGATCGGCGAGATCAGCCTCTTCGGCGGCTTCAAGGACGTCGGCCTCCTCACCGGCTGCCTGTTCGTCTTCACCGTTCTGCTCTCCGGCTTCTTCGACGCGATGGGCACGATCATCGGCGTCGGCGAGGAGGCCGGACTGACCGACGAGAACGGCAACCTGCCGGGCATGGGCCGGATCCTGATGGTCGACGGCATCGCGGTCGCGGCCGGCGGCGCCTGCTCGGCCTCCGCCAACACCTGCTTCGTGGAGTCCACGGCGGGCGTCGGCGAGGGGGCCCGCACCGGCCTTGCGAACGTGATGACCGGCGGTCTCTTCCTGCTGGCGCTGGTCTTCACGCCCCTGGCGACCGTCGTGCCCTCGCAGGCCGCGACGCCCGCACTGATCGTCGTCGGTTTCCTGATCATGGCCTCGAACGTCAAGGAGATCGACTGGGGCGACTTCACCGTCGGCATCCCGGCGTTCTTGACGATGGTCTCGATGCCGTTCACCTACAGCATCACCAACGGCATCGGCATGGGCGTCCTCGCCTTCATCCTGCTGCGGACGGCGACCGGTCGCTTCAAGGAGATCCCGTGGCTGCTGAACGCCGTCGGGCTGTGCTTCCTCGTCTACTTCCTGCTGAACCCGATCGAGCAGGTGCTCGGGGTCAGGTGACCCGCGTTCCGAGCGGCGGCGCCGTGTGCGGTGCCGGGCCGGGGGCGGTGCCCCAGCCGCCCAGCCGCTCCGTCTCGTCGACCGACGTCTGAAAGCGTTCGTCGAAATCATCGCGAATGAGCGTCCGGACCACATAGTCCTGGACGCTCATTCCGCGTTTTGCGGCGTGCTGCTTGATGCGCTCCAGCAGCTCCCCGTCGACGCGCAGGCTGAGCACTCTCGATCCCATAGGAATACCGTCCCCGCGCGATCCGGTCGGGCGTGTCGCTTTCGGCTGCACCCTCACCCGAATGGGTGATCCAGGGGAGGTCTCGTCCTGCGACTTTCCTTAGAAAAGGTAATGAGTTATGCTAACGAACATGCCGGAACTGTCCAGCGGCGACGACGCTGCCGCCGTGAACGCGCTGCGGTCCGCCGTGATGCGCCTGTCCCGCCGACTCAAGCACCAGCGGGTCGACGAGTCGCTGAGCCCCACCGAGATGTCGGTGCTCGGCACCCTCGCCCGGTGCGGCCACGCCACGCCCGGTGAGCTGGCCCGCAAGGAGCATGTGCAGCCGCCGTCGATGACGCGCATCGTGGCCATGCTGGAGGCCAAGGGACTGGTCCGGCTGGAGCCCCACCCCGACGACCGCCGGCAGAAGGTCGTCACGCAGACCGAACAGGCCGAGGCGATGCTCGAGGAGAGCCGCCGCAAGCGCAATGCCTGGCTCGCCGAGCTGGCCTCAGGGTTGGACGATGACGAGTGGGCCAAGATCCGGGCCGCCGCGCCCGTGCTGGAGAAACTCGCCCAGTTGTAAGGACCCACGCCGAGGAGGCGAACCCACTTTGAGTACGGGATCCGGAGCAGACTCCGCCCCCGCACCGAACTCCCACCACGACGCGGTTTCCGGCGACGCGACCGCGACCGCTCCGGGCACCGCCCCGGGTGCCGCCGCCGGCCCCGCCGCCCCGCCGCGCAGGGGCATGTTCAGCTCACTCCGCATCCGGAACTACCGTCTTTTCGCCACCGGCCAGGTGGTGTCCAACACCGGTACGTGGATGCAGCGCATCGCCCAGGACTGGCTGGTGCTCAGCCTGACCGGCTCGTCCGCCGCCGTCGGCATCACCACCGCGCTGCAGTTCCTGCCGATGCTGCTCTTCGGGCTCTACGGCGGTGTCATCGCGGACCGCTTCGCCAAGCGCACGCTGCTGCTGATCACCCAGTCCGCCATGGGACTCACCGGCCTCGCCCTCGCCGTGCTCACCCTCAGCGGCCACGTGCAGGTATGGCACGTCTACCTGGTGGCCTTCGTCCTCGGCCTGGTCACGGTCCTCGACAACCCCTCCCGGCAGGCGTTCGTCGTCGAGATGGTCGGGCCGGACGACCTGCGCAACGCCGTCAGCCTCAACTCCGCCAACTTCCAGTCCGCCCGGCTCATCGGGCCCGCGGTCGCGGGTGTGCTGATCACGGCCTTCGGTAGCGGCTGGGCCTTCCTCTTCAACGGCCTGTCGTTCATCGCGCCGCTCGCCGGGCTGCTGATGATGCGTACCGCGGAACTCCACAAGGTCGAGCGGGTCCCGCGCAGCAAGGGGCAGTTGCGGGAGGGCCTGCGCTATGTGTCGGGACGTCCCGAGCTGGTCTGGCCGATCGTGCTGGTCGGCTTCATCGGCACCTTCGGCTTCAACTTCCCGATCTGGCTGACGGCGTTCACGTACAAGGTCTTCCATGAGGGCGCCGGCACCTACGCGCTGTTCAACGGCCTCATGGCGGCCGGATCCCTGATCGGCGCGCTGCTCGCGGCCCGCCGTGCGTCCTCCCGGCTGCGGCTGCTGGTGGGCGCGGCGCTGCTGTTCGGCGCCCTGGAGATGACGGCCGCGCTCGCGCCGTCGTTCTGGCTGTTCGCGGCGCTGCTCGCCCCGATCGGCATGGTCGGCCTGACGATCAACGTCACCGCCAACTCCAGCGTGCAGCTGGCCACCGACCCGCTGATGCGGGGCCGGGTGATGAGCCTGTTCATGATGGTCTTCATGGGCGGCACACCGCTCGGCGCGCCCCTGGTCGGCTGGATCACGGACGCCTGGGGCGCCCGGATCGGCTTCCTGGCGGGCGGTGTGATCTCCGCGCTGGCCGCGGCGCTGATCGGCCTGATCCTCGCCCGGGTGGGCGGGCTGCGGCTGAAGATAGATCTGCGTCGCGGGCACCAGCACGTGGCGTTCGTACCCCGGACGGTCTCGCCGTCCTCGGAGCAGCACCTCACGGCGGCTGCCTGAGTTCGCCGCCGACCGCGATCACCGCATTACGCCCCGCCGGCCGTGCCGGCGGGGCGCGGTGCTGTCCTGGCGGCCTGTCGGGGAGGTGGGCGCCGGGCGCACCGGAGGCCGTGCTGGAAATGGAAGTCATTGTCATTAAAGGCTAGAGTGGCGGTCCCAGCCGCCACACCACCAGGGACCGCTGTGCACGACCGACGACGCGAGCCGCAGAGCGCCGGCCCGTACACCATCCGGGACGCTCTGCCGCAGGACTGCGACGGTGCGCGCCGGGTCATGCTGGAGACCTTCTACCGCGAGTTCTCCTACGGATATGTGCCTGCCTGGCACGCCGATGTCATCGATGTCCAAGGGGCCTATCTCGACAACCCGCGCCACCGCCTGGTCGTCGCCGTCGCGGGCGACGAGGTGGTGGGGACCACCGGGCTGCTGTCGCGCGGCCCCGCGCATCCGCCTCACCCCCGGTGGATCGCCGAGCGCTACCCCTCCGGGAGCACCGCACAGCTCGTACGTGTCTATGTCGCCCCCGCGCACCGGCGGCACGGACTCGCCCGCGCCATGGTCGAGCGGGCCTGTGAATTCGCCGCCACCGAGGGCGGGTACCGCACGGTCTATCTGCACACCAACGTCGACATCCCCGGCGCGCGCGCCTTCTGGGACAGCCTTGCCAAGGAGGTCTGCGACGCCCGGGAGACCGGCGAGCACGGGGCGGGATTCGGGACCGTGCACTACGAGATCCCGCTGCCGGGGTGAGAAGTGCCGCCGCGGAGGGCGGGCCGGGTCGGGCCGCCGCGCTCGGCCCGGCGCCCGGAAATCCGGGCGCGACGGCCGGCCGACGAGTGAGACTGTGCCGTATGAGACTCTTCGCCGCCGTCCTGCCGCCCGCCTCCGCCGCCGACGAACTGGCCGACGAGGTGCAGAAGTTGAAGTCCCTCCCGGGGGCGGGCCGGCTGCGCTGGACCGGACGGGAAGGGTGGCACTTCACTCTCGCCTTCTACGGCGAGGTGGCGGAGGAGCTGCTGCCCGAGCTGCACGAGCGGCTGGCGCGCGCAGCGCGGCGCAACGCACCCTACGAGCTGCGGATCTCCGGCGGGGGACGCTTCTCCGACCGGGTGCTGTGGGCGGGGGCCGAGGGCGACCGGGCGGTCATGCAGAAGCTGGCGGACTCGGCGGCGGCCGGGGCGCGGCGCGCCGGGGTGCCGATGGCGGAGCACCGCGCCTACCACCCCCACCTCACACTCGCCAGGAACCGCACCGACGACCTGGACATCGCCCCGTTCGTGGGCGCCCTGGACGGCTTCGTGGGCACGCCGTGGACCGTCGGGGAACTGGCCCTGGTGCGCAGCCATCCGCCCGTCGACGGCATCGCGGGCAAGCAGCCCCGGTACGAGACGGTGGCCGCCTGGCCCCTGGGTCGCTGAAGCGTTCGGATCCCGCCCCGTTACGCTCAAGGGGTGGATCCCAAAACCCGTAACCGGATCATGTCCGGTCTTTTCGCCGTGCTGCTCGTCGTCGTGATCGTGGCGGCGGCCTTCCGCTGACCACCGGGCCCGGCAGGCACCCGGCGGCCGGTCATCGCCGGGCCGCCGGGCGCACGTCACTCACCAGGCGAAGGACTCCGGCGAGGGGCCGGGGCCGGGGAAGATCTCGTCGAGGGACACGAGGAGATCGTCCGGCAGCGTCAGCTCGACGGCGCGCAGCGCGGAGGCGAGCTGGTCGGTGGTGCGCGGGCCCACGATCGGCCCCGTCACCCCGGGACGGGTGAGCAGCCAGGCCAGCGCGACCTCTCCCGGCTCCAGGCCGTGCTTGTCGAGCAGGTCCTCGTAGGACTGGATCTGCGCGCGGATCGCGGAATTGGCCAGCGCGTCCGCGGAGCGCCCGGATGCAGAGCGCGCCGAGCCGCCCTCCCGCTCCTTGCGGATGGCTCCGCCGAGCAGTCCGCCGTGCAGCGGCGACCACGGGATGACGCCCATGCCGTAGCCCTCGGCGGCCGGGATGACCTCCATCTCGGCGCGCCGTTCCGCGAGGTTGTAGAGGCACTGCTCGCTGACCAGGCCGAGCGAACCGCGCCGCGCGGCCGTCTCGTTGGCGCGGGCGATGTGCCAGCCGGCGTGGTTGGACGAGCCGACGTAGAGGATCTTGCCCTGCTGGACCAGGACGTCCATGGCCTGCCAGATCTCGTCCCAGGGCGTGTCCCGGTCGACGTGGTGGAACTGGTAGAGGTCGATGTGGTCGGTGCCCAGCCGCTTGAGGCTGGCGTCGACCGCGCGCCGGATGTTGAGAGCGGAGAGCTTGTCGTGGTTGGGCCAGACCGGCTCGCCGTCGGTCGCCATGTTGCCGTAGACCTTGGTGGCCAGCACGGTCTTGTCGCGCCGGCCGCCGCCCTTGGCGAACCACGAGCCGACGATCTCCTCCGTGCGGCCCTTGTTCGCGCCCCATCCGTAGACGTTGGCGGTGTCGAAGAAGTTGACGCCGGCGCCGAGCGCGGCGTCCATGATGGTGTGGCTTGCGGCCTCGTCGGTCTGAGGCCCGAAGTTCATCGTCCCGAGGACGAGTCGGCTGACCTTGAGTCCGGTGCGTCCGAGCTGCGTGTACTCCATAGCTGCTCAGCCAACGCCTTCGAGTGCGCTCGAATCAAGGGCCGCAGGGGCGCGTCGTGGGCGGAAAGCGACGTGGGCACCGGCCCCCGGGCAGCACGTCCGGGCTCAGCCGACGGGAGTCCCGTGCGCCTCGCGGACCCGGCGTATCCCCGGTGCCCCGTACGCCGCTCCGACCCCCCACGCCTGGTGCATCGCGTCGGCGAACGCGCCCGCCAGGAGGTGCTCGCCCTCGGGCGAGGGGTGCGTCCCGTCGTACGTCGCGCGCGGGATCTCCCACCCGGCAGGCTCGGAGGCCAGCAGCAGAGGGGAGGCGGGCGTCGAGAGGTCGGCAACGGCCTTGCCGAGCAGCTCGTTGAAGCGCACGCACTCCGCGCCGAACGGGCCGTCGGTCACCGCCCGCACATTGGGTATCACGGGCATCAGTACCGCCCGGATGTGCGGCGCGGCCTCGCGGGCCTCCGCCACGAACTGCCGCACGTTCTCCGCGGTCTGCTCGGCGTTCGTGTAGAAGCCGAGGTCTATCAGGCCGAGCGAGACCAGCAGGGTGTCGGCGTCGTGCCGACGGACGGCGTCCCCGATCAGCGGCGCCATGTGCAGCCAGCCCTCGCCCCAGCCGGCGAGATGACGGCGGGCGGGCCCGGGGAAGCCCGGATCGCCGTAGTCGTGTGAGGTGGGGGTGTCGCGGAGGGTGTCATGGAGCGCGCAGCGCGGCCCGACGATGCGGTAGGGGCCGCCGAAACTCGCGTTCAGGTGCTGCCACATGCGGTAGCGCCAGGTGAAATCGCCGGTGTGCCCGACCGTCATCGAGTCACCGACGAACATGATCCTCATCCGGCCATGATGGCCGACAACCCCTACGGCCCGGTACGTGACGCTGGACACGCCGTACGCGCGGTGTCGCCGCGGATGGCAGTCTGTGCCCATGCGTTCGCTTCTGTGCGCGGCCGGTGCCGCGGGGATTGTGCTGTGTGCGGCGGTCGCGCCGGCCGCGGCCGACGAGTCCGACGGCTTCACCCTCACCGATCCCAGGATCACCGAGTCCAGCGGGCTGGCCGCCAGCCGCGCGCACCCCGGCGTCTACTGGACCCACAACGACAGTGACGACGGGCCGTTCATCTACGCCGTCGACGGCGCGTCCGGCAAGACGCTCGCCACCATCACGCTGCGCGGGGTCGGCGATCCGCGCGACGTGGAGGCGATCTCGGTCGGCGCGGACGGCAACGTCTACGTCGGGGACATCGGGGACAACCTCGGCGGCTCCTGGAACCACGTCTGGATCTACCGCTTCCCCGAACCGAAGCAGTTGCGCAGCGCCACGGTCACGGCGGCGCAGTTCACCGTGAAGTACGCGGACGGGCCCCGGGACGCCGAGGCGCTGATGGTGCATCCGAAGACCGGCCGCGTCTACCTGGCCAGCAAGAAGGAGGGGGGCGGCGGCGCGCTGTACGAGGGCCCTGCGCACCTCACCACGTCCGGCACCAACACCTTCCGCAAGGTGGCGCCGATCGATCTGTGGGTGACCGACGGGGCCTTCTCGCCCGACGGCACCCGGCTGGTGATGCGCAGTTACTTCGGGGCCCGGATGTACCGCTGGCAGGACGGCCGCCCCAGGGACATCGGCAGTGTGGGTGTGCCGATCCAGCAGCAGGGCGAGTCGGTGACGTTCACCGCGGACGGCCGGACGCTGATGTACGGCTCCGAGGGCGGCGACAGCGAGGTCCGGCCGGTCGGTCTGAGCGGCGATCAGCTGCCGGAGTCGGCGGGCAAGGAGACGGCCGGGGCCGCCGGATCCGACGCCAACGGCGGGCAGGACGAGGACGGTTCGCCGCTGAACCCGAGCTTCGGCAAGGGGGCCATGGTCTTCGTGGCGGCGACGGTGCTGGTCATCGCGCTCCGCAGGCTGCTGCGGCGGCGCCGGTAGGGCCACCTGCGCCAAGGGGGGGCATCCCTCAGGAGGTGACGTCCGTGCTGTCATCCCGGCTCGACGCAGGCCCGTCGTCGCCCTCGTTCTCGATCAGCCGCAGCTCGTAGTGCAGCGTCCGCTCCTTCTTCAGGCGGTGGGTCAGCGGCACCACGAGGCCGTGCAGAAGCGGGTACTTGCGGGTCAGCGCACGCTCGGCGCGGCGGTACTCCCGGGAGGCCGGGTCCAGCAGGCGCAGACGGGCGGGGTGGTTGGGCCCGGTGGGCCGGCCGCGCCAGGTGGCGGCGCAGAACTCCGCCTCCGGGAAGTTGCGCAGCCGCTTGGCCTTGCCCGAGCTGCTGTAGGTGCGGACATAGGCGTGGTCGCCGTCCACGGCGATGTTGACGGCGCTGCCGACGCCCGTGCCGTCACGCTTGTACGTGGTGAGCAGCACGACCGCCTGGCGTACGAAGGGCGAGAGGCCGGGCTCCGCGGGAGTCGTCATGCTCTCCATACAGGCACAGCCGGGCCGGTTCGTCATGCCCCGGTACGGCCGTTCGGGCGGACGCCCGTGGCGAGGCGGGCCGCGGAAAACGCCGTGCCCCCGGCGAGGGAACGCCGGGGGCACGGGGACGCGCTGGTCGCAGCCGAGCGCTAGAGCTTCTCGATGACGTGGTCGATGCAGGCCGTCAGGGCCTGGACGTCCGCCGGGTCGATCGCCGGGAACATCGCGACGCGCAGCTGGTTGCGGCCGAGCTTGCGGTAGGGCTCGGTGTCGACGATGCCGTTGGCCCGCAGGGCCTTGGCGACGGCCGCCGCGTCGATCTCGTCGGTGAAGTCGATCGTGCCGATGACCTGCGAGCGCTTGGCCGCGTCGGTGACGAACGGGGTGGCGTGCTTGGAGTCCTCGGCCCACCCGTAGAGGTTCTGCGCGGAGGCGGCGGTGCGGCGCACCGCCCAGTCCAGGCCGCCCTGGCCGTTGATCCACTCCAGCTGCTCGTTGAGCAGGAAGAGGGTGGACAGCCCCGGGGTGTTGTACGTCTGGTTCTTGAGCGAGTTGTCGATCGCCGTGGGGAGCGAGAAGAACTCCGGGACGTGGCGGCCGGACGCGTGGATGCTGCGGGCACGCTCCAGGGCGGCCGGGGAGAACGCCGCCAGCCACAGGCCGCCGTCGGAGGCGAAGGACTTCTGCGGGGCGAAGTAGTAGACGTCGGTCTCGGTGATGTCCACCGGGAGGCCGCCGGCGCCGGAGGTCGCGTCGACCAGGACCAGGGAGCCCTCGTCCGCGCCCGCGACCCGCTTGATCGGGGCCGCGACACCGGTCGAGGTCTCGTTGTGGGTGTAGGCGTAGACGTCCACGCCCTGCTCCGCAGCCGGCGAGGGGTGCGAGCCCGGGTCGGCGGAGATGACGGTGGGCTCCTCCAGCCAGGGCGCCAGCTTGGCGGCCTTGGCGAACTTGGAGGAGAACTCACCGAAGGAGAGGTGCTGGGACTTGTTCTCGATGAGCCCGTGGGTCGCGATGTCCCAGAACGCGGTCGAGCCGCCGTTGCCGAGCACGACCTCGTAGCCCTCGGGGAGCTGGAAGAGGTCGCGTACGCCGTCGCGCACCTTGCCCACGAGGTTCTTGACCGGGGCCTGGCGGTGGGACGTACCGAGAAGGGAGGTTCCGGTGGCGGCGAGGGCGCCGAGCGCCTCCGTACGCACCTTGGAGGGGCCCGCGCCGAAGCGTCCGTCGGCGGGCTTGATGTCAGCGGGGATCTGGATATCAGCCACAGCGGAAGCCTAATCCGTCGCGCCCGGGGCCCTGGCGGTGCGTCCACCGGATGAGATGGCGATCGGTCTCCTGGTGAGACGGCGCCTCAGCCCTCCGGCGGCGCGCCGGGCACCGGGCCCGCGTCGTCCGCGGCGTACAGAGCGGTGACCTCGGCGGCGGCGCGGGCCAGGACCTGCCGGGCCTCCGGCGGGTCGAGCACTTCGAGCGAGTCGCCGAACTGCAGCAGCTGGCGGACGGCGCGCAGCACCGGGTACGCCAGCTCGACGGTGACCCAGGAATCGCCGGCGGCTTCGCCGGTGGCTCCGGTGCCGCCCGCCGCGCCGTCCTCGGTGTCACCCGTTCGTGGCGGTCCGGTCAGTGCCGCGCCGAGGATGCGGACGGCGAGGTCCAGCCGGTCGCGCCGGATCCGGGCGGTCACCCGCACCGGCGCCGAGCGCTCCTCCACCTCGCGCCGCAGCAGCTGCCACACGTCCGCGAGTTCCACGCCGGGCCGGCGGCGGACCGGGGCGTCGGTGACGGTGGCCGCCAGGATCCGGTCGGTGCGCAGCAGCCGTGGTCTGCCCCGCCGGTCGGCGACGAGGTACCAGATGCCGGCCTTGGCCACCAGGCCGTAGGGGTCGACGGTGTACGTCCGCGGCGTCGTCGCGCCGCTGTGGCGGTAGCGCAGGCGCAGCCGGCGGTCGGTGAAGACCGCGGTGCTCAGCTCGTCGACGTCCACGGCGGGGTGGGTGGGCCGGGCCATCCAGCGGTCCGGGTCGACGAGGATGCGCCGGCTGGTGAGTTCCGCGGCCGGGCGGTGCGGGGCGGGCAGCGCGGCCATCACCTTGCGCAACGCCGAGCCGAGGGCGTCGTCGAGGCCGAGGGCGGTGTGCGCGCCCTGGGCGGCCAGCACGAACAGCGCGCGGGACTCGTCGGCGGTCAGCCCCGTCACGTCGGTGCGGAATCCCGGCAGCAGAGCGATTCCGCCGTGCCGGCCGCGCTCGGCGTAGACCGGGACACCGGCCGCCGAGAGGGACTCGACGTCGCGGTAGACGGTGCGGGTGGAGACCTCCAGCCGCTCGGCGAGCTCCGATGCGGGGACCGTGCCGCGGGTCTGGAGGAGCAGCAGGAGGGACAGCAGGCGGTCGGACTTCACGCCCGCTTTTATATATGACGGCAGCTGTCAGGTTATCGCGCCAGAGTGCGCGGCATGGAGACCAACGAACGCATCCAGGACCGTCGTGACGCCGCCGCTTCCCGCGGCGGGACCCCTGGCACGGCTGCTGCCACTGCACCTCCCGTGCCCGCCCCCGGCGCCCTGGCCGACCTGGCCCGGCAGGTCCGCGGGCCTGTCCTGGCCCCCGGCGACGAGGGGTACGACGACGAGCGGTCCGGCTTCCAGGTGGCCCACCGGCACCGTCCGGCAGTCCTCGTCGGGGCGGCGTGCGCCGACGACGTGGCCGCCGCCGTGCGCTTCGCCCGGGAGCACGGGCTGCCGGTCGCGGTACAGGCCACCGGTCACGGGCTGGCCGCGGCCACCGACGGCGGGCTGCTGATCGGCACGCGACGGATGTCCGGCGTGAGGGTGGACGCCGCCGCGGGCACCGCGCGGGTCGAGGCGGGCACCGTGTGGGGCACGGTCGTCGAGGAGGCCGCCCGGCACGGACTGGCGCCGCTGAACGGCTCCTCGCCCGGCGTCGGCGTCGTCTCGTACACCCTCGGGGGCGGGGTGGGCGTGCTGGCCCGCACCTTCGGATTCGCCGCCGACCACGTCCGGTCCGTCGACCTGGTGACCGCCGACGCCCGGCAGCGGCACCTGACCGCCACGAGCGACCCGGAGCTGTTCGGGGCGCTGCTCGGCGGCGGCCACGGCCTCGGTGTGGTGACCGCGATGGAGTTCGGGCTGCTGCCGGTGGCCCGGGTCTACGGCGGGCAGCTGGTGTTCGGCGCGGACCGCATCGACGACGCGCTGGCGGCCTACCTGCGGTGGACCGGGACCGTTCCGGACACCCTGACGTCCTCGGTCGCGCTGATCACCTACCCGGACCTCCCGCAGCTGCCTCCGTCGCTGCGGGGCCGCAGCCTCGCGCAGATCCGTATCGCGTACACCGGCAGTGCGCGGGAGGGGGAGAAGCTGGTGGCTCCGCTGCGCGCGGTGGGCCCGCTCGCCGGTGACGACCTCCGCGAGATGCCGTACGCCGAGTCGCACACCATCCACCGGGACCCGAGCGATCCGCACGCCTACCTCGGCGACAACGCGCTGCTCAGCGGGCTCGACGCGGCCGCGCTGCGGCGGGTGGCACGGCTGACCGGGCCGGACGCGCCGGTGATGTGCGTGGTCCAGCTCAACCACCTCGGGGGCGCGCTTGCGCGGCCGTCCGTGGCGGACGCGGTCGGACACCGCGACGCCCGGTTCGCGTTGCGGGTGCTCTCGCCCCTGGACGCGGGGAACCCGGCATCGGATCTGCGCACCGCTCGGGCGCTGCACGAGGCGGCGCTGGCGGAGGTCGCGCCGTGGCGGCTCGGCCGCAGCGTGAACTTCCTGCTCGGCGATCACGGCACGCGGCCGGACGCGGCGGCGGTGGCCCGCAGCGCGCACGGCGACGACCTGCACCGCAGGCTGGCCGCGCTGAAGGCGGCGCACGATCCGGCCGACATCTTCCGCTTCCACCCGCTCGCGGCCGCCGGGCCCGCCGGAGCCGTCTCCTCGCCCACATCCGTCGCCGGTGACGGGCATGCCGAGGCGCCATGAACCGGATCGAGTGGGCAGGCTGGGGGCATGGCTGATCGTACGGAGAACGAGAAGCGGGAACTGGAGAAGGAGTTGGCGGCCGCGGTACGAGGGGAGGTCTCCTTCACCACGGCCGACCGGGCGCTGATGACGATGGACGCGTCCAACTACCGGCGGGTGCCCCGCGGGGTCGTCGCCCCCCGGGACGCCGAGGACGTCGCGGCGGCGCTGCGGGTGTGCCGCGAACACGGCGTGCCCGTGGTCGCGCGCGGCGCCGGGACGAGCATCGCGGGGCAGGCCACCGGCGTCGGGGTCGTCCTGGACTTCACGCGGCACATGCGGCGGATCGTGTCCCTGGACGCGGCCGCCGGGACGGCCGTCGTCCAGCCCGGCGTGATCCTGGACGACCTTCGGGCCGCGGCCGCACCGCACGGCCTGACGTTCGGCCCGGACCCCTCCACGCACAGTCGCTGCACCCTCGGCGGCATGATCGGCAACAACTCCTGCGGCTCGCACTCGGTGGCCTGGGGCACCACCGCCGACAGTGTGCACGAGCTGGAGCTGTTGACGTACGGCGGGGAGCGGGTGCGGGCCGGGCGCGGCACCGACGCCGGCGGCGCGCCCACCGGTCTGCCGCCGCGGCTGCGGGACGGGGTGAAGTCCCTGGTGGACGGGGAGTTGGCGCTGCTGCGCACCGGCTACCCGGAGCTGCCGCGCCGGATCTCGGGCTATGCGCTGGACGCCCTGCTCCCGGAGGCGGACACCGACCTGGCACGCGCCCTCACCGGCAGCGAGGGCACCCTCGGCGTGCTCACCGAGGCCACCGTGCGGCTGGTACGGACCCCGGCGGCGCGGGCGCTCGCGGTGCTCGGCTACCCGGACGAGAGCGCGGCGGCCGAGGCCGCGCACACCCTGCTGCCGCACGGCCCGCTGACCGTCGAGGGCATGGCCGCCGACCTGGTCGGCAGCGCCGCCGGGCTGCCCAAGGGCGGCGCCTGGCTGTTCGTGGAGACGGGCGGCGCGAGCCGCGCCGAGGCGACGGCCGCGGCCGAGGCGCTGTGCCGGGCGGCGGCCGACGGCCTCACCGACCACGCCGTCGTCTCCGACCCGGCCGGGCAGCGGGCGCTGTGGCGGGTGCGCGAGGACGCGTCGGGGACCGCGACGCGGATGCCCGACGGCAGCGAGGCGTGGCCCGGCTGGGAGGACTGCGCCGTGCCGCCCGCCCGACTCGGCCCCTATCTGCGCGAATTCCGCGCCCTGCTGACCCAGCACGGCCTGCGCGGCACGCCCTACGGCCACTTCGGGGACGGCTGCATCCATGTCCGGATCGACTTCGATCTGCTGACCGCGCCCGGCATCCGCACCTTCCGCGAATTCTCCTACGACCTGGGCGACCTGGTGGTGGCGCACGGCGGTTCGCTGTCCGGCGAGCACGGCGACGGACAGGCCCGCGCCGAGCTGCTGCCCAAGATGTACGGGCCGGAGCTGGTCGGGCTGTTCGACCGCTTCAAGGACCTGTGGGACCCGGCCGGGGGGCTCAACCCCGGCATGCTCGTACGCCCCGACCGCCTGGACGACAACCTCCGCTTCGAGGTGCTGCCGAAGCGGCCGGTGCCGGTGGAGTTCGGCTATCCGCACGACGACGGGGACTTCTCCGCGGCGGTGCGGCGCTGTGTGGGCGTCGCCAAGTGCCGCCAGCTCACCGCCAACGCGGGCTCGTCCGACGTGATGTGCCCGTCCTTCCGGGCCACCGGGGAAGAGGCGCACTCCACCCGCGGGCGGGCCCGGCTGCTGCACGAGATGCTCGCGGGCGAGGTGGTCACCGACGGCTGGCGGTCGGAGGAGGTGCGCGACGCCCTCGACCTGTGCCTGTCCTGCAAGGGGTGCCGCAGCGACTGCCCGGTCGGTGTGGACATGGCCACCTACAAGGCGGAGTTCCTGCACCACCACTACGAGGGCCGCCTGCGGCCCGCCGCGCACTACGCGATGGGACGGCTGCCGCAGTGGCTGCGCGCCGCGGCGCCGGCCGCGCCGCTGCTCAACGTCCTCGCCCGCAGCCCGCTCGCAGCCGTGGGCAAGCGGCTCGCCGGAATCGCCGCCGAGCGTCCGATCCCGCGGCTGGCCACCGAGCCGTTCACCCGCTGGTGGTGGCGCCGGAGGAAGGCATCGGACGTCCCGGCCGCCGGAACCGCCCGCACGGTCCTCCTGTGGGCCGACACCTTCACCAACTTCCTCTCCCCGGAGGTCGGCCGGGCCGCCGTAGAGGTCCTTGAAGCCGCCGGTCTTCGGCCGCTGCTGCCGCCCACCCTGCCCAAGGGATCGGCCGGCCGCGCACCCCGGCCGCGCCGGCACCGCCCGCTGTGCTGCGGGCTGACCTATGTCTCGACCGGCCAGCTCGACCAGGCGCGCGCCGTCATGCGGCGGACCGTCGAGGCGCTGGATCCGCTGCTGCGGGACGGCCGTCCGCTGGTCGTCCTCGAACCGAGCTGCGCGGCGGCGCTGCGCACGGACCTGCCCGAGCTGCTCTCGGACGATCCGCGGGCCGCCCGGATCGCCGCGTCCGTGCGGACCTTCGCGCAGGCCCTGGAGGAGCTGGCCCCCGACTGGGAGCCACCGCGGCTCGACCGCCCCGTGGTCGGCCAGACGCACTGCCACCAGCACGCCGTCCTCGGCGATGCGGCGGAGCGCCGACTGCGCGAACGCGCAGGTCTGACAGGGGAGTTGAGCGGTGGCTGCTGTGGCCTTGCCGGCAACTTCGGTTTCGAGGCCGGGCACTACGACGTCTCCGTCGCCTGCGCGGAGGACCGCCTGCTGCCCGCCGTACGCGAGTCCGCCGCCGACGCCGAGGTCCTCGCGGACGGCTTCTCCTGCCGCACCCAGCTCGACCAGCTCGCCGGACGGCCCGGTCGCCATCTGGCCGAGGTGCTCGCCCAGGCACTGCGGGAGGAGCGGGGCGCGGCGAGCGGGTGAGGCCGGCCGCCGCGGCCGGCCCCGACCGGGCCGGGCTCAGGCGCCGCCGGTCTCGCCGAGGACCTCGTGCGCCAGCGCGATCAGATCCGGGATGAGGGGGTGGCCGGGGCTGTCGCGCCAGGCCAGCACCACGGGCACGGGCGGGGCGTCGGTCAGCGGGACGTACGCCATCGCGGGGTGCGGGTGCATCCCGGCGGTGGCGGAGGTGGTCACGCCGACCGCCCGGCCACCGGTGATGGCCGCCAGCCAGTCATCGGTGTTGCCGATGGTGATGGTCGAGGCCGGGCGGTTCCCCGCGGGCCACAGGTCCAGGGTGGTGGTGCCGGAGACGGTGTTCAGCGCGAGGGTGCGGTCCGCCAGGTCGGCGAGCGAGAGAGTGGCGCGGCCGGCGAGCGGATCGTCGGCCGGCAGTCCGGCCACCCGGGGCTCGGTGGTCAGTTGCTCGGTGACCAGCCCGGGAGCGCTGACCTCGCCGCGCAGCAGGGCCGCGTCGACGTCGCCGCGGGCCAGCCCCGCCGTGCGGTCGTCGACCCGCAGCAGCTCCAGCGGGGTGTCGGGGTGCCGTTCGTGCCAGCGCCGGAGCAGCACGGTGGTGTACCGGCCGGCCGCCGACCAGGCGTGGCCCAGCCGCAGCGGCCAGCCCCGGTGCGGGTGCCCCAGCGCCCGGTCGAAGGCGGTCACCGCGATGGCGGCCTGATCCCGGAAGCCGGTGCCTTCGGGGGTGAGCGCGAGGTGATGGGTGGAGCGGTCGACGAGGCGGACGCCCAGTTCCTCTTCCAGCTGGCGCAGGGTGCGGGAGACGGCCGGCTGGGTCAGGTGCAGCCGCTCCGCGGCGCGGGTGACGCTGAGCGTGTCGGCGATGGCGAGGAAGCAGCGGAAATGACGCAGCTCGATGGTCATGCGTGTGGAGCATAACAACAGGGGAAACGGCATTTCACGGACCGGAAGGATGGCCCTTAGCGTGGGGGTGTGAATTCTTCCCCCGCCGGCTCCGATGGCCCCATAGCGGCCACTTCCGCCCCCACCGACCCCTCCGCCACTTCGTCCCGCGGCGCCTCGTCCGGCGCCACCGCCGGTGGGGCCGCGACCGCTTCCGCTTCGGCCGGCCCGGCCTCCGGTGACCAGGCCCACGACGGGTCGGTCCACCACCCGGTGCCCGCCTCGCCGGAGGTCATGACGGCGGAGGCGGCGGCCGCTGCGGCGGGTCCCGCGGGGGCGCGCGGGCGGCTGGTGTCGGTGGCGCTGGTCATCGGCGGCATCGTCTCGCTCCAGTTCGGGTCCTCGGTGGCGGTGCTGCTCTTCCCGCGCGCCGGAGCGCTGGGCGTCGTCACCCTCCGGCTCGTCGTCGCCTCGCTGGTGCTGCTGATCGTCTGCCGCCCCAAGCTGCGCGGCCACAGCCGCGGCGACTGGGCCACGGTGGTCGCCTTCGGCGTCGCGCTGGCCGGCATGAACTCGCTCTTCTACCAGGCGATCGACCGCATCCCGCTGGGCGCCGCGGTCACGCTGGAGTTCCTCGGTCCGCTGATCCTGTCGGTGGCCACCTCACGGCGGGCGCTGAGCATGCTGTGGGCAGCGCTGGCGCTCGGTGGTGTGGTGCTGCTGGGCCGCGAGGGCTTCGACGGGCTGAACCTCGCCGGCGCCGGCTTCGCCCTGGCGGCCGGCGGGCTGTGGGCCGCGTACATCCTGCTCTCGGCCCGTACCGGCCAACGCTTCCCCCAGGCGGACGGGCTCGCGCTGGCCATGACCGTCGCCGCGGTGCTCAGCCTCCCGCTCGGCGTCGCGAGCGCGGGCGCCGCGCTGCTCGACCCCGTCACCCTGGGCCTGGGCGCGGCCGTCGCCCTGATGTCGTCGGTGCTGCCCTACACGCTGGAACTGCTCGCCCTGCGCAAGCTGCCCGCCTCCGGCTTCGCGGTCATGATGAGCCTGGAGCCGGCCGCCGCGGCCACCGCCGGATTCCTGGTCCTGCACCAGGCGCTGGGCT
Source organism: Streptomyces sp. Pv4-95 (assembly GCF_045782725.1). NCBI lineage: Bacteria > Bacillati > Actinomycetota > Actinomycetes > Kitasatosporales > Streptomycetaceae > Streptomyces > Streptomyces sp. Pv4-95. Next base: position 3,432,914 of record NZ_CP127172.1, on the reverse strand, counting down.
GGGTCGAGGTGCTGGCGATCGGCCTGGTCGTCGTCGCGAGCGTGGGCGCGGTACGCAGCGCGGGGGCGTCCTCGCACAGCTGAACCGGCACGGCGTCGGGGCACCGTCGCGCGCGCAGCCCGGGTTCAGCCGGTGCCGCGCAGGGTGGCGTGCAGCCGCGTGGCCGGCTGGAGCAGCAGGCCGACCGCGGGGCGGACCTCTCGCGGGGTGACGTCCAGATGAAAGCGCTGCGCCAGTGTCGCCAGCAGCAGTACCGCCTCGACCTGCGCGAAGCGCGCGCCGAGGCAGGCGCGCGGGCCGCCGCCGAACGGAAACCAGGCGTGGTCGGGGACGGCGTCCCGCGCGTCGGGTGCCCACCGCTCCGGCCGGAACGCCGCGGGCTCCGGGAACCACCGGGGGTCGCGGTGGGTGGCCCACTGGCTGCACCACACGGTCGTCCCGGCCCGGATGCCCCGGCCGCCCAGCGTGGCGCCCTCCCCGGCCACGGCGGGAATCAGCCAGGCCGGGGGGTACAGCCGCAGGGTCTCCTTGACGATCTGGCCGGTGTAGGACAGCCGCTCGTAGTCGTCGAAGCCGGGCAGACGGCCGCCGAGCACCCGCGCCAACTCGTCGTCCAGCCGCGCCCGCACCTCCGGGGCGCCGGACAGCAGATACCAGGCCCAGGTCAGCGCGGTGGAGGTCGTCTCGTGGCCGGCCGCCCAGAGCGTGACGGCCTCGTCCCTGACCTCCACGGGCGAGAGCGGCCCGCCTCCCTCGTCACGCGCCGCGAGCAGTCGGCCCAGCAGGTCGTCCCGCCCTTCGGCCGCCGCTCCCGCCGCCCGGCGCGCGCCGATCAGCCGGTGCACCTCCGCGTCGATGGCGGCGACGGCGGTCAGCAGCCGCCGCCGGGAGGGGGTGCGCACCCAGTCGGGCAGGAAGAGGTTGATGCCTCGGAGTTCGTCGCCGACCACCCGCTCGGCCAGGGCCATCGCGTCGCCGATCGCGCGGGTCCCCTCCGCGTCATCGTTGCCGAACAGGGTGCGCAGCACGATCCGCCGGGTGATGAGCGCCATCGCCCGGTGCACATCGAGCCGGTCGCCGTCCCGCCACTGCTCGGCCGCCAGCCGGGCGCAGTCGACCATGGCCGTGGCGTACCCGCGGACCTGCCGGGGACGGACGGTCGGCTGCACCAGGGAGCGTTTGCGACGCCAGTCGGCGCCCCGGCTGCGGATGACGCTGCGGCCGACCAGCTGCTTGAACGCCCAGCCGATCTCCAGGATTTCGAAGGTCTGCTCCCGGGCGGCCAGCATCTCGGCGATGTGCTGCGGGTGGGCGAGGAACAGGCTCCGCCGTGGACCCAGTGACCAGGCCACGGTGTCCCCGAAGTCCTCCCGCAGACGGACCAGGAAGGCCAGCGGGTCGCTGCCGAACTCCGGGAGGTTCCCGAGCCACGGCAGCCCCCGCGGCCCGGCGACGGGGCGCAGCGGAACGGACGGCGACACGGACATGGCCCCTCCAGGCAGGTGTGAACTCTCCGCGGCGGCCGGGACCGGCCCCGGGCGGCTGCCCGGTGCCGCCTCCCTCCGTCTACCAGGCGGGAACGGCCGGTCACCGGCAACGCACCGGGTGACGGGGACGGCGCGGGAAGCGCCGGGAGCCCGGCGCCGCGCACGGGTCGCGCTCGGTCCCGCCCCGGGGCGTTCCGGCGCGCCGGCTCAGGCGCCGGTGGAGCAGACCGCGTACACCGCGCCGTTGACGGGGGCGCGCTGCGGCATGTTGTAGGCGATCCGCTGCGCCTCCTCCAACTCCTTCTGTGCCGCCTCGCGTTGGGCGTCGGTGGTGGCGTTGTCCACGGCGTCCTGCTTGGCCTGGACGACCTCCAGCTGCTTGAGCAGTTCCGGGTTGATCGAGTCGGCGCTGACCACCCAGCCGTCGCCCGCGGTGGTGGGGTGGGAGGCGGTGACGGTCTGCTCGATCTCGTAGCCGGAGATCTCGAAGCCGCCGCTGATCACGTAGGAGCCGGCGGGGCATCTCGCGGTCAGGCGGTTCAGCTCCCCCTGCACCGTGACGATGCGCGGCGGGGCGAGCAGCCGCAGGGCGCGGTGCGGTGCGGGGGCGGGGTGCGCCGTGGCGCCGGCGGCAGGGGTCGCGCCGCAGGCCAGCAGGGCTGTGAAGGTGGCTGCGCAGAGGGTCAGTGCGGTGGAGCGCATCGCGGCTCGGGCCGTCCTTCCGTGGAACACACACAACCTGGGCGAGAGGGGAGCGAAGCAAGGGGTGAGCGGGGTGAGAAGGGGCGAGCGAGGTCGAGGGGTACGAGAGCGGTCCCCTTAGGTCTGACCGGCTGCGCCGCCGCTCACCGGTCGGCGCGCCTTATTCACCGACTTGGCGGTGGTGTCCGGGGAGAAAATCATGCAGGCGTGCTTGATTGTTTCTGTCGACGCTGCCACGCTCGGAGCGCACCGCACCACACCGCACCCGTACGGCCGCGGCATTCCGCCACGGCCTGCGACGCATGCCAACGCGCCCCGCCGTCAAGGCAGTCGGGCCGAGGAGGGGAGTGCCGCGTGTCCGATCCCGGCGCCGTACTGGCGGATCTCAAGGCCGAGAGCGAGGAGCTGGACGCCGTCGTCGGCGCGCTCCCCGCGGGGCGGTGGGCCACCCCCACTCCCGCGGACGGCTGGACCGTCGCCCACCAGATCGCCCATCTGGCCTGGACCGACCGGCAGGCCCTGCGCTCGGCCACCGACCCCGACGGCTTCCTCCGGGCCGCGCAGGAGGCGCTCGCCACGCCGCTGACCTTCGTCGACGACGCCGCGGAGGCCGGGGCGCAGGCGCCGCCCGCGGAGCTGCTCGCGGACTGGCGGGCGGGTCGCGAGGCGCTGGCGACCGCACTCGCCGAGCGCCCGGCAGGCGAGAAACTGCCCTGGTTCGGCCCGCCGATGAGCGTCGCGTCGATGGCCACCGGGCGGCTGATGGAGACCTGGGCGCACGGCCAGGACATCGCCGACGCGCTGGGTGTGCGGCGCGCTCCCACCGCCCGGCTGCGGCATGTCGCCCGGATCGGAGTGCGGGCCCGCAACTTCTCCTACGCCGCCCACGGACTCACGCCGCCCGAGGACGACTTCCGGGTCGAGCTGCGGGCGCCGGACGGCACGGTCTGGGACTACGGCCCGCCGGACGCCGCCGAGCGGGTGACCGGGGACGCGCTGGAGTTCTGCCTGCTGGTGACGCAGCGGGCGCACCGCGACGACGTACCCGGCGTATGTGCCCAAGGAGCCGAGGCGGAGCGCTGGTTGGGCATCGCCCAGGCGTTCGCCGGACCGCCCGGGAAGGGCCGCGCGCCGTCCGGCCCGGCAGCCACGGGAGCCGGCGGGAGCGGCGCGTGAGCCCCGCGGAGCCGCTCGGCAGGGACCCGGGCGTGCTGCGGATCGGCAATGCCTCCGGCTTCTACGGCGACCGGTTCGACGCCGTCCGCGAGATGCTCACCGGCGGCCCGCTGGACGTCCTGACCGGCGACTATCTCGCCGAACTGACCATGCTGATCCTCGGCCGGGAGCGGCTGAAGGACCCCGCGCGCGGCTACGCAAGGACCTTTCTGCGGCAGCTGGAGGAGACCCTGGCCCTGGCAGCCGAGCGCGGGGTGCGGATCGTCACCAACGCCGGCGGTCTGAATCCGGCCGGACTCGCCGACGCGGTACAGGAGTTGGCGCTGAAGGTCGGCGTGCCGGTACGGGTCGCGCATGTCGAGGGCGACGACCTGTTGGCGCCAGGGGCGTCGGCCCTGAACCGGAACTCGCCGCAGGCCCTTGCGGGTGACCGGCGCGACGGCGTGCTGACCGCCAACGCCTACCTCGGCGGGGGCGGGATCGCGGCCTGCCTTCGGGCCGGGGCCGAGGTGGTGGTGACCGGCAGGGTCACCGACGCCGCCCTGGTCAGTGGCGCCGCCGCGGCGCATTTCGGCTGGCACGCGCAGGATCTGGACCGACTGGCCGGGGCCGTCGTCGCCGGGCACGTCCTGGAGTGCGGCACCCAGGCCACCGGCGGCAACTACTCCTTCTTCGGCGCCCACGACCTGCTGCGGCCCGGCTTCCCGCTCGCCGAGATCGCCGCCGACGGCAGCTCGGTGATCACCAAGCACCCGGGCACCGGGGGCGCGGTCACGGCCGGCACGGTCACCGCCCAACTGCTGTACGAGACCCAGGGCGCGCGCTACGCGGGGCCGGATGTCACGGCGCGGCTGGACACCCTGTCCCTCGTCGACGAGGGACAGGACCGGGTCCGTATCGAGGGGGTGCGGGGCGAGGCTCCGCCGCCGTCGCTGAAGGCCGGACTGACCCGCCTGGGCGGCTGGCGCAACGAGGTCACGTTCGTGCTGACCGGCCTGGACATCGCGGCCAAGGCCGACCTCGTCCGCGGCCAGATGGACGCCGCCCTCGACGCCGCGGCCCGGCGCCCGGCCGAGGTGCGCTGGACGCTGGCCCGAACCGACCACGACGACGCCGACGTGCAGGAGGAGGCGAGCGCGCTGCTGCGGATGGTGGTGCGCGACCCCGACCAGGAAGCGGTGGGCCGGGTCGTCAGCGGCGCCGCGATCGAACTGGCGCTGGCCAGCTACCCCGGCTTCCATGTCACCGCCCCGCCCGGCAAGGGCGAGCCGTACGGCGTCTTCGAGGCGGTGAGCGTGGATCCGGCCGACGTGCCGCACACCGCGGTGCTGCCGGACGGCACCCGGGTCGTCGTCCCGCCCGCGGAACGCACGAAGGAGTGCGAACGCCTCGCGGACCCGCCGCTGCCCGAACCGCTCGATGCGACGCTGCCGACCCGCCGGGCGCCGCTCGGCCTGGTGGCCGGCGCGCGCAGCGGGGACAAGGGCGGCGCGGCGAACGTCGGGGTGTGGGCCCGGACCGACGAGGCGTGGCGCTGGCTGGCGCACGAGCTGACCGTCGACCGCTTCCGCCAACTCCTGCCGGAGACCGCGGGACTGCCCGTGGACCGGCATCTGCTGCCCCGTCTGCGGGCGCTGAACTTCGTCGTCGAGGGCCTGCTGGGTGAGGGCGTCGCTTCGCGGGCCCGCTTCGATCCCCAGGCCAAGGCCGTGGGGGAGTGGCTGCGCGCGCGGCACATGGAGATACCGGAGGTGTTGTTGTGACCGTGCTCCCGACCGGGGTCGACCCGGCGAGTGCCGAGTACGCGGAGCGTCGTACGGCGATGCTCGGGAAGCTGGCGGAGGTCGAGGCCGCACACGGCAAGGCCCTCGCGGGCGGCGGCGAGAAGTACCTCGCACGTCACCGGAGCCGCGGCAAGCTGCCGGCCCGTGAGCGGGTGGAGCTGCTGCTCGACCCCGACACACCCTTCCTCGAACTGTCGCCGCTCGCGGCCTGGGGCGCCTCGCCGGAGTACACCGTGGGCGCGTCGCTGGTCACCGGCATCGGCGTGATCGAAGGCGTGGAGTGCCTGATCACCGCCAACGATCCGACGGTGCGGGGCGGCGCCAGCAACCCCTGGACGCTGAAGAAGGCGCTGCGGGCCAACGAGATCGCGTACGCCAACCGCCTCCCGGTCGTCTCCCTCGTCGAGTCCGGCGGCGCCGATCTGCCCAGCCAGAAGGAGATCTTCATCCCGGGCGGGGCGCTGTTCAAGGACCTCACCCGGCTGTCGGCGGCCGGCATCCCGACCGTCGCCGTGGTGTTCGGCAACTCCACCGCGGGCGGCGCGTACGTCCCCGGGATGTCCGACCACGTCATCATGGTCAAGGAGCGCGCCAAGGTCTTCCTCGGCGGGCCGCCGCTGGTGAAGATGGCGACGGGCGAGGAGAGCGACGACGAGTCGCTGGGCGGCGCCGAGATGCACGCCCGCACCTCCGGCCTCGCGGACTACTTCGCGACCGACGAGCCGGACGCGCTGCGCCAGGCGCGCCGCGTCATCGCCCGCCTCAACTGGCGCAAGGCGCACGCCGATCCGGCCCCCGCGACACCGCCGAAGTACGACGAGGAGGAGCTGCTGGGCATCGTGCCCGGCGACCTCAAGGCGCCGTTCGATCCGCGCGAGGTCATCGCCCGGATCGTCGACGACTCGGACTTCGACGAGTTCAAGCCGCTGTACGGGCCGAGCCTGGCCACCGGCTGGGCGGAGCTGCACGGCTACCCGGTCGGCATCCTCGCCAATGCGCAGGGCGTGCTGTTCAGCGAGGAGTCGCAGAAGGCCGCCCAGTTCATCCAGTTGGCGAACCAGCGGGACATCCCGCTGCTGTTCCTGCACAACACCACCGGCTACATGGTCGGCAAGGAGTACGAGCAGGGCGGCATCATCAAGCACGGCGCGATGATGATCAACGCCGTGTCGAACTCGAAGGTGCCGCACCTGAGCGTCCTGATGGGCGCCTCCTACGGCGCGGGCCACTACGGCATGTGCGGCAGGGCCTACGACCCGCGCTTCCTCTTCTCCTGGCCGAGCGCCAAGTCCGCCGTCATGGGGCCGCAGCAGCTCGCCGGTGTGCTGTCGATCGTCGCCCGCGCCTCGGCGGCCGCCAAGGGGCAGCCCTACGACGACGAGGCGGACGCCGGGCTGCGGGCCATGGTCGAGCAGCAGATCGAGTCGGAGTCGCTGCCGATGTTCCTGTCGGGGCGGCTCTACGACGACGGCGTCATCGACCCCCGCGACACCCGAACCGTCCTCGGCCTGTGCCTGTCCGCCCTGCACACCGCCCCGGTCGAGGGCGCGCGCGGCGGCTTCGGCATCTTCCGGATGTGAGGCAGGAATGATCTCTTCGGTACTTGTCGCCAACCGCGGCGAAATCGCCCGGCGGGTCTTTCGGACCTGCCGCGAACTGGGCATCGCGACGGTCGCCGTGCACTCCGACGCGGACGCCGACGCCCCGCACGTCCGGGAGGCCGACGCGGCCGTACGCCTGCCGGGCGACGCGCCCGCCGACACCTACCTGCGTGGTGACCTCATCGTGAAGGCCGCGCTCGCGGCCGGCGCGGACGCCGTCCATCCCGGCTACGGCTTCCTCTCCGAGAACGCCGGGTTCGCCGCGGCGGTCACCGACGCCGGACTGCGGTGGATCGGGCCTCCCCCCGCCGCCATCGAGGCCATGGCGTCCAAGACCCGGGCCAAGGAGCTGATGGCCGGGGCCGGGGTGCCGCTGCTCGCACCCCTCGACCCCGACGCCGTCACCGCGGCCGACCTGCCGCTGCTGATCAAGGCCGCCGCGGGCGGCGGCGGGCGCGGCATGCGCATCGTGCGCACCCTCGGCGAACTGCCGGACGCCCTGGCCGCGGCCGGCGCGGAAGCGGCCTCCGCCTTCGGCGACGGCGAGGTGTTCCTGGAGCCGTACGTCGTCGAGGGGCGGCACGTCGAGGTCCAGATCCTCGCCGACGCGCACGGCACCGTCTGGGCGCTGGGCACCCGCGACTGCTCCCTCCAGCGCCGCCACCAGAAGGTCATCGAGGAGGCTCCGGCACCCGGCCTGGACGACGCGCTGCGCCGCACCCTGCACGACTCGGCCACCGAGGCGGCCCGCGCGATCGGCTACCGGGGCGCCGGCACCGTAGAGTTCCTGCTCTCGGGCGAGGGGCAGCCGTACTTCCTGGAGATGAACACCCGCCTCCAGGTCGAACACCCCGTCACCGAGGCGGTGCACGGGGTCGACCTGGTCGCCCTCCAGCTGCGCGTCGCCGAAGGGCAGGCGCTGGAGCCACAGCCCCCGGAGCCCACCGGCCACGCGGTCGAGGCCCGGCTGTACGCGGAGGACCCCGCGCACGACTGGCAGCCGCAGACCGGAACGCTGCACCACTTCCGCGTCCCCGGCGACGTCCGGCTCGACTCCGGGGTCACCGACGGCGACGCCATCGGCGTCCACTACGACCCCATGCTGGCCAAGGTCATCGCCTGGGCACCCACCCGCGCCGAGGCCGTCCGCCGCCTCGCGCACGCCCTGGAGCGGGCCCTCATCCACGGCCCGGTCACCAACCGCGACCTGCTCGTCGGCTCGCTGCGCCACCCGGACTTCGCCGCCGCCCGCCTCGATACCGGCTTCTACGACCGCCACCTCGCCGAGCTGACCGCGCGTGACGCCACCCGGCTCTCCCGGGAGGGGCTCTCGGCGCTGGCCGCGGCCCTCGCCGACGCGCACGGCCGTTCCCGGTTCGGCGGCTTCCGCAACGTCCCCTCGCAGCAGCAGACGAAGAGCTACCAGGGCGCGGGCGGCGACAGTGCCGGCCACGAGGTTCGCTACCGCCTGGGCCGCGACGGACTGGAGGCCGAGGACTTCCCCGGCGTGCGGCTGCAGACCCTCGCCCCGGACCGAGTCGTCCTCGAAGTCGACGGACTGCGACGGGAGTTCACCGTCGCCCGCTACGGCGACCGGGTCCATGTCGACTCCCCGCTCGGCGCGCACGCCTTCACCGCACTGCCCCGCTTCCCCGACCCCACCGCCCGCACCGAACCCGGATCGCTGCTCGCCCCGATGCCCGGCACGGTCGTACGCCTCGCGCCCGGCCTCGCCGAGGGCGACCGCGTCACCGCCGGCCAGCCCTTGCTGTGGCTGGAGGCGATGAAGATGGAACACCGGATCACCGCGCCGGCCGACGGCACCCTCACGACGCTGCCGGTCCGCACCGGCCAGCAGGTCGAGGTGGGCGCGCTGCTCGCCGTCGTCACGGACTGAACCGCCACGAGTGCGCGTCCGCGCGCCCCGCCCCGCACGACCCTCACCCACCGCACAAGGAGCCGTCATGAGCAACCCTGTGATCGAGACCGAGGAACAAGGCGCCCTGCGGGACGCCGTCGCCGCGCTCGGCAAGCGCTACGGCCGGGCGTACTTCGCGCAGGTCGTCGCCGACGGAAAGCACACCGACGACCTGTGGGCGGAGGCCGCCAAGGTCGGCTACCTCGGCGTCAACCTCCCCGAGGAGTACGGCGGCGGAGGCGGCGGCATAGCCGAACTCTCCCTCGTACTGGAGGAGTTGGGTGCGGCCGGCTGCCCGCTGTTGATGCTCGTGGTGTCGCCCGCCATCTGCGGCACGGTCATCGCCCGCTTCGGCACCGAGGAGCAGAAGCGGGCCTGGCTGCCCGGCCTGGCCGACGGCACCCGCAAGATGGCCTTCGGCATCACCGAGCCGGACGCCGGCTCCAACTCGCACCGCATCACCACCACCGCCCGCCGGGACGGTGCGGAGTGGGTCCTCAACGGGCGCAAGGTCTTCGTCTCCGGGGTGGACATCGCCGATGCGACCCTGATCGTCGGCCGCACCGAGGACGCCAGGACCGGGCGCCTCAAACCGTGCCTGTTCATCGTCCCGCGCGACACCCCCGGCTTCGGGCGCAGCCCCATCCCGATGGAACTGGCCGCCCCGGAGAAGCAGTTCGAGCTGACGCTCGACGAGGTGCGGCTGCCCGTCGACGCCCTGGTCGGTGACGAGGACGCCGGGTTGCTGCAACTGTTCGCCGGCCTCAACCCCGAGCGCATCATGACCGCGGCGTTCGCCGTCGGCATGGGCCGCTACGCCCTCGACCGGGCCGTCGACTACGCCCGCACCCGGCAGGTCTGGAAGGAGCCCATCGGCGCCCACCAGGCCGTGGCGCACCCGCTCGCGCAGGCCCACATCGAACTGGAACTGGCCCGGCTGATGATGCAGAAGGCCGCGTATCTCTACGACACGGGCGACGACATGGGCGCGGGTGAGGCCGCCAACATGGCCAAGTACGCGGCGGCCGAGGCCGCGGTGCGCGCCGTCGACCAGGCCGTGCACACCCTCGGCGGCAACGGCCTCACCCAGGAGTACGGTCTCGCCTCGATGGTCACCGCCGCGCGGGTGGCCAGGATCGCGCCGGTCAGCCGCGAGATGATCCTCAACTTCGTCTCGCACCAGTCGCTGGGCCTGCCCAAGTCCTACTGAGGCCGGGCGAGGCACCCCGGGCGCAGCCCCGCACCGGAAGCCGCCGCCCACCCGAACCGCCGCCCCACCCGAACCGCCGCCCCACCCGAACCGCCGCCCCACCCGCACCGTCGCACCGCAGCCCACCGTCGCACGGAAGGACCGGTCATGGTGTTCCACGTCTTCCACAGCACATACGCCGACATCGCGCCCGTCGAGCTGCCGATCCACGAAGCCGTCCTCGGGCGGGCCGCGGTGTACGGCGACCACCCCGCGCTGATCGACGGCGTCGACGGCACCACGTTCAGCCACGCGCAGCTCGACCACGCCACCCGCCGGATCGCGGCCGGCCTCGCCGAGGCCGGCGTCCGCAAAGGGGACGTGCTGGCCCTGCACAGCCCGAACACCGTGGTCTTCCCGGCCGTCTTCCACGCCGCCTCGCGCTGCGGGGCGGCGGTCACCACCGTCCATCCGCTCGCCACCGAGGGCGAGTTCACCACCCAGCTGCGCGACAGCGGCGCCCGCTGGATCGTCACCGTCTCGGCGCTGCTGGACACCGCGCGCGGCGCCGCACACCGGGCGGGCGGCGTCGCGGAGATCTTCGTCTGCGACCACGCCGAGGGCCACCGGTCCGTCGTCGACCTGCTTGCCTCCACCGCCCCCGAGCCGTCCGTCGCCCTCGACCCGGCCGAAGACCTCGCCGTGCTCCCGTATTCCTCCGGCACCACCGGCGCGCCCAAGGGCGTGATGCTCACCCACCGCAGCATCGCCACCAACCTCGCCCAGCTCGACCCGCTGATCAGCAGCGGACCCGATGACCGGGTGCTGGCCGTACTGCCCTTCTTCCACATCTACGGGCTCACCGCCCTGATGAACGCACCGCTGCGCAACGGCTCCACCGTCGTCGTGCTGCCCCGCTTCGACCTCCAGCAGTTCCTGGCCGCCATCGCCGAACACCGCATCACCGCGGTGTACGTCGCACCGCCGATCGTGCTCGCGCTCGCCAAGCACCCCCTCGTCACCGCATACGACCTGTCCTCCCTCCGGTACCTCGTGAGCGCCGCGGCGCCCCTGGACGCCGAACTCGCGGCGGCCTGCTCCCGGCGGCTGGGGCTGCCGCCCGTCATGCAGGCGTACGGGATGACGGAACTCTCGCCGGGCACCCATGTCGTGCCCCTGGACGCGCACCGGCCACCACCGGGCGCCGTCGGCAAGCTCGTCCCCGGTACCGAGATGCGCATCGTCTCCCTGGAGACCGGCGACGACCTCCGGGCGGGCGACAGCGGCGAGATCCTCATCCGCGGCCCGCAGGTGATGAAGGGCTACCTGGGACGGCCCGCCGAGACCGACGCGATGATCGACGCCGACGGATGGCTGCGCACCGGCGACGTCGGGCGGGTGGACGACGACGGCTGGCTCTACGTCGTCGACCGGGTCAAGGAGCTGATCAAATACAAGGGCTACCAGGTCGCCCCCGCCGACCTCGAAGCCCTGCTGCTCACCCATGACGCCATCGCCGACGCGGCCGTCATCGGAGTCCTCGACGACGACGGCAACGAGGTGCCCAAGGCGTTCGTCGTCCGGCAGCAGGGGGTCGAACTGAGCGGGGACGACGTCATCGCGTACGTTGCCGGTCAGGTCGCCCCGTACAAGAAGGTGCGCCGCGTGGAGTTCCTCGACAGCGTGCCGCGCGCAGCCACCGGCAAGATCCTGCGGCGCGAACTGCGCGCCAGGGAAAGGAGTTCGACGGCCCGATGACCGACGCCACCACCGACACGGGGCACGGCGCCGCCGCCCCGCCCGAGCCCCTCGTACGGGTCGCGCACGAGCGCGGCATCGCCACCCTCACCCTGGACTCGCCGCACAACCGCAACGCCCTCTCCGCCCGGCTGGTCGCCGAGCTGCGGGCCGCGCTGGCCGAAGCGGCCGCGTCCGGCACGATCCGCGCGGTGCTCCTGTGCCACACCGGCACCACCTTCTGCGCGGGCGCCGACCTCACCGAGGCCACCGCCACCGACGCCCCGACGGCCGGCCCGCTCGGCCTCGCCGGGCTGCTGCGCACCCTCGTCGAACTGCCCAAGCCGGTCGTCGCCCGGGTCACCGGTCACGTCCGGGCGGGCGGCCTCGGTCTGCTCGGCGCCTGCGACATCTCGGTGGCCGGGCCGGAAGCCACCTTCGCCTTCACCGAGGCACGGCTCGGCCTCGCCCCCGCCGTCATCTCCCTGCCCCTGCTGCCCCGCCTGGACGCGCGCGCGGCCGGCCGCTACTACCTGACCGGCGAGAAGTTCGACGCGGCGGAAGCGGCCCGGATCGGACTGGTCACCCTGGCCGCGGACGACGTGGACGCCGGACTCGCGCCCGTCCTCGAAGGGCTGCGCAAGGGCTCCCCGCAGGGGCTGGCCGAGTCCAAGAAGCTGGTCACGGCGGAGGTGCTGCGCGCCTTCGACCGGGACACCGGCGCCCTCGCCGAGACCTCCGCGCGGCTCTTCGGCTCCGCCGAGGCCCGCGAGGGCATGACGGCCTTCCTGGAGCGCCGGGCCCCGGTATGGGCGCCGTGACGCCGGCCCGCGGCGCCAAGGAGCCCCAGCAGGAGCGCAGCCGCGCCACCCGCCTCAAGCTGCTGGAGGCCGCCGTCTCCTGCCTGGCGGAGCGCGGCTGGAGCGGCAGCACGGTCTCCGTCGTCGCCGAGCGCGCGGGCGTCTCCCGGGGCGCCGCGCAGCACCACTTCCGCACCCGCGAGGACCTCTTCACGGCGGCCGTCGAGCACGTCGCCGAGAAGCGCCAGGGTGCGCTGAAGGCCGTGGCGCACAATCTGCCGCCGGCCGGTTCGGTGGCCCGCACCTGGATCATCGTCGAGGAGATCGTCGGCCTCTACACCGGCCCGGTGTTCCGTGCCGCGCTGCACCTGTGGGTCGCGGCCTCCGACGAGGACCAGCTGCGCGAGCGGGTCACGGCGCTGGAGGCCCGGGTGGGCCGCGAGGCGCACCGCACCGCGGTGGCGCTGCTGGAGGCCGACGAATCGGTCCCCGGGGTCCGCGAGACCGTGCAGGGCCTGCTGGACATGGCGCGCGGCCTGGGCCTCGCCAACCTCCTGACGGACGACGCCGCCCGCCGCGACCGCGTCGTGGCGCAGTGGGCGAAGATCATCGACGAGGCGCTGAACCCGGCCGGGTAGCGGGCCCGGGACGGCGGGCAGGCGGCCCCGGCACGGAGCCGGGACCGCTTCGAACGCCGCCGGGGGCGGGAGCCGGACGGCTCAGCGAGCGATGTCGTCGAAGCCGACGAGATCCCGCGGGCTGCGCGCGGCGGGCCCCACGTAGCGGGCCGACGGCCGCACCAGCCGGCCGGTCCGCTTCTGCTCCAGAATGTGCGCGCTCCAGCCGGCCGTACGGGCGCAGGTGAACATCGAGGTGAACATGTGCGCCGGGACCTCCGCGAAGTCCAGCACGATGGCCGCCCAGAACTCGACGTTGGTGGCGAGCACCCGATCGGGCCGGCGGCTGTGCAGCTCGTCCAGCGCGGCCTTCTCCAGCGCAGCGGCGACCTCGAAGCGCGGCGCGTCCAGCTCCTTGGCGGTCCGCCGCAGCACGCGCGCCCGCGGGTCCTCGGCGCGGTAGACCCGGTGGCCGAAGCCCATCAGCCGCTCGCCCTTGTCCAGGGCCTGCCGGACGTACGCGTCCGCGTCGCCGGTCCGCTCGATCTCCTCGATCATGCCGAGGACGCGGGACGGGGCACCGCCGTGCAGCGGGCCGGACATCGCGCCCACCGCGCCGGACAGCGCGGCCGACACATCGGCGCCGGTGGAGGCGATGACGCGGGCGGTGAAGGTCGAGGCGTTCATGCCGTGCTCGGCGGCCGAGGTCCAGTAGGCGTCGACGGCCTTCACGTGCTTGGGGTCGGGCTCCCCGCGCCAGCGCTTCATGAAGCGCTCCACGACGGTGTCGGCCTTGTCGATCTCCCGCTGCGGCACCATCGGCAGGCCCTGCCCGCGCGCCGACTGGGCGACGTACGACAGCGCCATGACGGCGGCGCGGGCAAGGTTGTCGCGGGCGGTCCGCTCGTCGATGTCCAGCAGCGGTTTCAGGCCCCACACGGGCGCGAGCATCGCGAGCGCGGACTGGACATCGACCCGGATGTCACCGGAATGCACGGGGATCGGGAACGGCTCGGCGGGCGGCAGACCGGGGTTGAACGCCCCGTCGACCAGCAGCCCCCAGACGTTGCCGAAGGACACGTGCCCGACAAGATCTTCGATGTCGACCCCGCGGTAGCGGAGCGCTCCGCCTTCCTTGTCCGGTTCGGCGATCTCCGTCTCGAACGCGACGACTCCCTCGAGTCCGGGTACGAAGTCGGACATCAGGCGGCTCCTCAAGATGGGGACGGCACACGGTCCGTGACCGATGCCGTGCGGTCGAGTCTGGTGCGGTGCCGGGCGGCTACGCGGCTGCGCCGGGCAGCTCGCGGTCCGTTCCGGTCACCTCGGTGATGCCCCGCCAGGGCAGAGGTCACGCGACGGTTCCGCCGGCGGTGGGTCGGGCCGCGGGCGGCCACGTGCGAGGTGGTGCGTTACGTGTGTGTGCGGTGCGTTGCGGTGGTCGTGCGCGCCGGAACGCTGCTCCGTTGCATCGCGTTTCCTGCGTGGTCTCTTCAGGGCAGCGGTACGTCCCTTCAGGCCGGACACGATAGCTCGCGATGTTCGAAGGCCACAGTGGCTCGACCGACGATTTTGGCGGGTTCGTCACCTGCGGGGGAGGGTGAGATCCGGCACACCGGTCGATTCGCCGACGGGAGGGTTACGGCCCGTCGACGAGGGGCAGACTTCCGCCCCGCCCGGCTGACCGGGCCGCGCCGAATGCTGCAAGATGAGGCCGTGCACTCCGCCGACACGCCCTCTCCCCTGAACCCCGATCCCTCGTCCATGCGCGCGCACTACCGCGCCGAGGGACTCGACGGGTCCGACCTCGCAGCCAGTCCGTACGAGCAATTCGCGTACTGGTTCAAGGAAGCGACCGCCGCCGGCCTGCACGAACCCAACGCGATGGTCGTCTCGACCGCGGACGCCACGGGCCGCCCGAGTTCGCGCACGGTCCTGCTGAAGGCGTTCGACGAGCGCGGCTTCGTCTTCTTCACCAACTACACGAGCCGCAAAGGCCGCGACTTGGCCGAAAATCCCCATGTCTCGCTGCTGTTCCCCTGGCACGCGCTCGCCCGCCAGGTCATCGTGAACGGCACCGCGGAACGCATCGGCCGGGACGAGACCGCCGCCTACTTCCGTACCCGCCCGCACGGCTCCCAGCTGGGCGCCTGGGCGAGCGACCAGTCCACGCCGGTGGCCTCGCGCGCCGAACTGGAGCGGTCCTACGAGCAATTGGCCGCGCGTTATCCGGAAGGCGAACAGGTGCCTGCGCCGCCGCACTGGGGCGGCTATCGCGTCACCGCGGAAACGGCGGAATTCTGGCAGGGCCGGCACAACCGGCTGCACGACCGGCTGCGGTACGTACGCGAGTCCGAAGGCGGCGCCGGGGCATGGGTCTGGAACCTGGAGCGGCTGTCGCCCTGACCGCGTCCCGCGCGGGAATCGCCCCCCACACGCAGACGACCCGCGGGCTGCTTCCCCCGCGCTCGGTGGCGCGAAGGGCCGGTCGGACGAACCGGCAGCCCGCGGGTCGGGTGACTGCTTGGGATTGGCCGGCTGCGCATCTGCAGTATGCGCTGGTCCGGCGCTGCATTGGTGAAGCGACGGGCCGCTAGCCCGCAGCCACCTCACGCGTCCGGTGCGAAATCATTGGCCGAACCACCTCCCTTCTCGTGTGCTCCACACATTAGGAACCGCTCCTGGCGCACACAACCGAATTTCCCCGAAGCAACGATTTCCGGGAATGGGGTGTGTGCTGGGTCACGTTCCAGTTGAATGACCCAGGTGCAGCACGTGCGGCCGCGT
The DNA here is from genome assembly GCF_045782725.1 of Streptomyces sp. Pv4-95. Lineage (NCBI taxonomy): Bacteria > Bacillati > Actinomycetota > Actinomycetes > Kitasatosporales > Streptomycetaceae > Streptomyces > Streptomyces sp. Pv4-95. The sequence goes on along the minus strand of NZ_CP127172.1, from coordinate 3,417,116 downwards.
TCGTAAGGGGTGCCAGTGACTGCTTCGTCAGCCTCGTCGTCCGATCACCGCGCCGACGCCGCGTCGTCCGGTCCCGCCGACGGGCCGCGGGCCCCGGGCGAGGACGGGGCCCCCTCGTCCACCGGCTCCGCCGACGACTCCGGCCGGTCGCCGCGCAACGACGACTCCGGACTGCTCGCGGCCCTCCTGGACGGCATGGACGCCGCCCTGGTCGCCTTCGCGGGCGACGGCACGGTCACCCACTGGAATCAGGAGGCCGAGCGGATCCTGGGCTGGACGGCCAAGGAGGCGGTCGGACGCCCCGGCCTGTCCGGCTGGGCCGTCCGCCGGGAGGACAGCGACGAGATCGACGCGGTCCTCGCGACCGCGATGCGCTCCCGGGGCCGGCAGGTACACGAATTCGCGCTGCTCACCAAGGACGGCCACCGCGTCCTCGTGCGCACCCAGTCCTCTGCGGTCCGCGGCGGCGACGGCCGCGTCGCCGGCGTGTACTGCGCCTTCAGCGAGGTGCACACCCAGATCGACCTGGAGCGGTCCATCGCCCTGAGCGAGGCCCTCTTCGAGGACGCCTCCTGGGGCGTGGTGCTGGTGGACGCCGACCTGCGGCCCGCGGCCGTCAACGCCCATGCCGCCCGCGTCCTGGGCGTGGGACGCACCGCCCTGCTCGGCCGCCCCCTCGGCGACCTGCTCGCGCAGGGCGTGGAGGAGTTGGAGAGCGCGCTGCAGCACGTCCTCGCCGAGGGTGCGCCGCCGGCCGCCGCCGAGCTGTGGGTGACGCTGCGCTCCGAGGAGGCCGATCTGCCGCGCCGGTGCTGGCGCAGCGGATTCGTCCGGCTCGCCTCCCCGCTCGCCGAGGAACCGGTGCCGCTGGGTGTGGCCTGGCTCTTCCAGGACGTCACCGAGGCCAAGCGGGCCGAGCAGGAGAACTCCCTGCTGCGCTTCCGGGCCCAGCAGCTGCACCGCGCGGGCCGCGCGGCCGCCGAGTGCCCGGACCCGGCCGAGGCCGCCGCCGTCCACCTCGACTTCGCCCTGGCGGGCTTCGCCGACCACGGCCTGGTCGACCTCGCCAGGACCCCCGCCCCGGCGCCGTACGGAACGGTCGGCGAGGACGCGGAATGGGACGCCGACATGGGCCCGGCCGAGGACGGGAGCGACGAGCGGCCCGGCGCCGGCGGGCGCCCACGGTGGGGCGATCCGCCGCGGCTGGTGCGGACCCTGGCCTCCCCGGCCGGATCCCCCGGCCCCTCCGAGGCGGTTCCCGCGACGGGCATTCCGGTGGCGTACGCGCCGGGCCATCCGGCGGCCCAGGCGTACGAACGCCGCGGTTCGGTGCGCACCAGCGCGGGCCCGGACGCGTCCGGGGGCTGGGCCGCCGCCCGCAAATGGCCGGACGGCACGGTGCACGGCCTGTGCGTGGTGCTGCGCAGCCGCGGTCGCACGCTCGGCGTCGTCACGTTCCTGCGCACCCCGGCCCGGCGCCCGTTCGACCGCGCGGACGCCGACTACGCCGAGGACGTCGCGGCCCGCATCGCCGCCGCACTGGACCTCGCGGGCGCCGCGGGGCTCTGAACGGGACGGGCCCGGACGGGCCCGCGGGCCCGGGGCCGCGCGGGCGAGGTCACTGGCGGTAGAAGATCCGGTCCGCGTACTCGCTCATCACCCGGCCGTTCCACTCGTGACCGCCGTCGACGTTCCCCGAGCGCAGCAGCGGCGGGTCGATGCCCCGCTCCGCCAGCTCGCCGGCCGCCGTCGCGACCACGGCCTGCATGATCGCGCTGGTGACGACCGTGGAGGCGGGGGCGAAGGGCGCCTCGATGCCCGGCAGCGTCAACTCCGCGTCGCCGACCGGAATGCGGCTGTCCAGGACGATGTCGCAGTGGTCCTTGAGATACGTCCCGGAGGCGTGCCGGGGCTTGGTCTCCGTGGTGTACGCCACCGAGGTGAGGCCGATGACCTTGATGCCGAGCGCCCGCGCGTTCATCGCCATCTCCACGGGCAGCGCGTTGCGCCCGGAGAGCGAGATGATCACCAGCACGTCGCCCGCCTTCAGCGCGCTGGTGTCCAGCACCGCGCCGGCCAGCCCGTCGACCCGCTCCAGGGCGCTGCCGAGCGTCGCGGGCCGTACGTCGACGCCCACGACGCCGGGGACGGACAGCAGGTTCATGACCGCCAGGCCGCCGGCGCGGTAGACCGTGTCCTGGGCCGGCAGCGAGGAGTGCCCGGCGCCGAAGGAGAAGACCCGGCCGCCGGCCGCGACGGTGTCGGCGATCAGTTGCCCGGCCGCGGCGATCCGGTCGCCCTCCTGGTCACGGACCTGCCGCAGCAGGCCGATCGCGGCGTCGAAGAACTGATCGCCCAGCCGGTCGCTCCGGTCGCTCTCAGCCATTGCCGCGGGCCCCTCTCGTCGAGTCTCGTCGAAGCGTCGCACCGGCATTCCTGCCTCGCGCACACCACCGCGCACCACTGCGCGCGCCTGTCCCCGACGGGGTTTTCGCCCGGGAGGCAAGCGTGGCGCGGATCACGTTGCGGTCTGGACCAGTGCCCTGTCAATACGGACGCGACGTCCGCTGCGCGGACGAGGAGGCACTGTTGTCAGCGGGATGCGTCAGAATTGAGTCCAGGGCCACCGCACGACACATCGAGGGGCACGCATGTCCGGACTGATCGACACCACGGAGATGTATCTCCGCACCATCCTCGAACTGGAAGAGGAAGGTGTGGTCCCCATGCGCGCCCGGATCGCGGAGCGGCTCGAACAGAGCGGCCCGACGGTCAGCCAGACAGTGGCGCGCATGGAGCGAGACGGCCTGCTGACGGTCGCGGGTGACCGGCACCTGGAGCTGACGGAAGAAGGCCGGCGACTGGCGACCAGGGTGATGCGCAAGCACCGCCTCGCCGAGTGTCTGCTCGTCGACGTCATCGGGCTGGAGTGGGAGCAGGTCCACGCCGAGGCGTGTCGTTGGGAGCATGTGATGAGCGAGGCGGTCGAGCGCCGCGTCGTGGAGCTGCTGCGGCATCCGACCGAGTCGCCCTACGGCAACCCGATCCCGGGGCTGGAGGAGCTCGGTGAGACGGCGGGCGGCGACCCGTTCCTGGACGCCGGCATGGTCAGCCTGACGGACCTGGACGCCGGGACCGACGGCAAGACGGTCGTGGTGCGCCGCATCGGCGAGCCCATCCAGGCCGACGCCCAGCTGATGTACACCCTGCGCAGGGCCGGCGTGCAGCCGGGCGCCGTGGTGAGCGTGACGGAGTCGCCGGGCGGGGTGCTGGTCGGCAGCAGCGGCGAGGCCGCCGAGCTGGACGCCGGTATCGCCTCCCACGTCTTCGTCGCCAAGCGCTGACCGGGCAGGAGCCCCGAGGGGCTGCGGGCGCCGGCAGGGGGCGCATCTCCCTGGGCCGGGGCCCGGAAAATCTCCGCACGGCCACCGGGCCGCGGCGTCCCTTTGAGCTGCGAGGACGCGGTGTCCCGCCGGCTCGGCAACCGCTTGTCGGTTGAACGGGCTTGTGCGAATCCGTGCGATTCGGCCGGTCTCGTGCCACGCTGGCGCTGACGCATCGGCATACGTCGCCACGAGACGTGTGCCGTAAGACCTGGATGGGACCGGGCGGCTTGCGCGGCTGAACGCCCACGCGGACAGGGCGCCCGCCGTCGGCTCCTCGGGCCGGGGAGGGGGCTCGGATGCGTCCACGGAGTCCGATCGGCCGCTCACGTCTGCCGGGCGCGGTACGCGCGGTGCACCCGCCGCTTCCGTGGCCCGCTTTCCCTGGAGACAGTCGGGGCCCCGGCGCTGCGAGCAGCCGAGGCCCCGCCTCCCCATGTCCCCCCGCCAAGACCCGGAGCCCCGAGCTCCCAGGGTCTTCTTCTCCCGCGGGCCCCCTTCCCGGTAGGGCCCGCCTCCCGCCACATTTCTCCCCGTGGCGCTCGCGGCCAATCCTTGAGCGTGGTCACCCGAACGAGGGGTCTTGGGCGCGAATGCCGTACGTTCGAATAGAGGTTCGATAGTGTGGGGCTGATCGAGGGACGATTGGGGGTGCCAAGGCGCATGGTGCGACGCATCGATGTGACCGGGACCGGTGGCGTGCGGCTCGCCGCCTGGGAATTCACCGATCCGCCCAAGATCGGCGGCGCGGGGGAGGCTGAGCGCGGACCGGGTGTTCTGCTCCTGCACGGACTGATGGGCCGCGCGGCGCACTGGGCCGATACCGCGCGATGGCTGAGCGCGCGCTACCGCCCGGTCGGCCTCGATCAGCGCGGCCATGGCCGCAGCGACAAGCCCGCCGACGGTCCGTACGACCGCGATGCGTATGTCGACGACGCCATCGCCGCCATCGAGCAGCTCGGGCTGGCCCCCGTCGTCCTGATCGGTCACTCCATGGGGGCTCTGACGGCGTGGCAGTTGGCGGCCCGCCGACCGGATCTGGTGAGCGCGCTGGTGATCTGCGATATGCGTGCCTCGGCGCTCGGGGCGGCGTCGCAGCAGGATTGGACCGAGTGGTTCCGCTCCTGGCCGGTGCCGTTCGCGACCCTCGCCGATGTCCGCAAGTGGTTCGGCGAGGACGACCCGACACTGGAGCGGCCCCGGCCGGCCCGCGGCGAGTTCTTCGCCGAGGTGATGGCCGAGCGCGCGGACGGCTGGCGCCCGGTCTTCTCCCGCCGTCAGATGCTCACGGCCCGGGCGACCTGGGTGCACGACGCCCATTGGGAGGAACTCGCCCATGTGCGCTGCCCGACGCTCGTGGTCCGCGGCCTCGACGGCGAGCTGGGCCGCGCCGAGGCTCAGGAGATGGTCCGGGTGCTCCCGGGCGGTGTCTACGCCGAAATAGCCGACACCGGCCACCTCCTGCCCTGGGAACAACCCGACGCCTGGCGCCGCGCCGTCGACCCCTTCCTGGCCGAGGCCCTCCCCTCAACCTGACCACCCGAGCCCCGGCGTCCGGCGCACCGGAAGTGTGCGGGAGGGCCTCGCCCGTGAGCGCCGCCGAGCCCGATCGGGGGCGGGGCTCGGTGGCGCGGCCTCCAAGGGCCACTGACCCGATGCACGTGGCCTCCCGGGCTCGGGGCGCGCGGCCGGGAAGGCCGCGCGGGCGCCCTCCGACGAGGAGAGCACGGCCGGAACGGACGAGGAATGCCCGGCCGGAACGGACCGGCCGGAGGCCAGGCCCGGTCAAGCGCCCCGCCGCGAGCCCCGGCCAGGACGCCCGCGGTCGAAACCCCCACCGAGCCGCCGCCCCACAAGGCACGCACCGAGGCACCGAGTTCGTGGACGGCAGCTCAGATGCCTGGAGGAGGCCCGTACCGACTCCGTAGGGGGCAACTGAGACGCCCAGAGGCATCAGCCCGAGTTCCATCCGCCCCGGAGCCGCGGGAGAAGCCCCACCGAGCCCTGCCGACAGAAAGGAGGGCCGGCCCCGAAAGGCCGACCCTCCTTTGTGGTCGATGGGCGCAGGTTCGCAGCCCCGTAGGCCCCGCTCTACCCCTTGCTGACCGCCGTCAGGATTTCCGGCAGTCGACGGGCCACCCGTGGGGCGGCCAGCCGGAGGCCCAGTTCCGCGATGCCCACGGCGTACAGCGCGCCCACCGGCAGCAGCACCCACAACAGGTCGTGCATGCCCGCGATATGCAGCCAGAGCGTCAGCCCGAGCATCGGCGCACTGAGCACCGCGCCGATCAGCAGGCCGCCGAAGAGGCTGAACCAGGCGATGGAGCCCTGCCCCGGGGCGACGTTCTTGTTGCCTTCCGACGGGATCGAGTACGGGAAGAGGGCCGAGGATAGCGCCCCGGTGGCCAGCAGCGCGCCCAGCAGGGCCAGCGACAGCCCGTACACCTCGATGAAGGAGGACCACGGGCCGATGAGGGCGGCGGTGCCGATGACGACCAGCGTCACGTACGGGACCGCCACCAGGGCCAGCGTCAGCGCGCGGGCCCGCAGTTCCTCGTACGCGTCCCGCGGTGTGCAGATCGTCGACGCGACCATCCAGAACGCCGAGGTGTCCTGCCCGAACTGGTTGTACATCTGCATGCCGAGCAGCGCGGACGCCGAGAACGCGGTGTAGATGCTGCCCCTGCCCTGTACGGACGAGACGAACGGCACCAGCAGGCCGACGGCGAGCGAGGTCGCCCACGACATCTTCGTCTTGGGGTCGCGCCACGCGTAGCGCAGCGCCCGCAGCATGACCGTGCCGGTGCGGCCGGACGGCAGCATCCGGGCGAGACCGCGCTCTCCGGTGTCGGTCCGGCGTGCGCTGTCCTTCTCCACGGCCTGGAGAGTGGACGAGTCCGGGGACGTCATCAGGGTGGTCAGGGTCCGCTGCCACCACCACAGCAGCAGGCCCAGGGCGAGCGCCGTCAGCGCCAGGCCGGCCGCGGCCCGCCCGTACGCCCCGTGGCCCGCGTCCTCCACGGCGCTCATCGCGGAGGCCGGCGGCACCCAGCGCAGTACGTCGCCGATCGGCTCCAGCACGGACAGACCGTCGGGGCGGCCCAGCTTCTGGGCGGCGATGTTGACGCCCTGGGCGCCGACGGCGATGAACAGGCCGCTCAGCACGGCCAGATCGCGGCCGCGGCGGCTGGTCAGCAGCCGCACCGAGGCGGTGGCGACGGCGCGCGCCAGGGACACGCACACCAACACCACCAGGACGACGGCCAGGACGCCGACGGCGCCGGCGACCGGGCCGTCCGCGACCGCGATCACCGAGCCGACCATCAGGGCGAGCGTGAAGACCGGACCGATGCCGACGAGCGACGCGGCCAGCAGCGAGACGATCAGCGGGCGCGGCCGCAGCGGCAGCATGACCAGCCGCGTGGGATCGAGGGTCTCGTCGCCGGTGGGGAAGAACAGCGGCATCACCGCCCAGCCGAGGGTGAGGATCCCGGTGAGCAGCACGACCAGTGCGCCGGCGTGCTCGTTGCCCCGCAGCGCGACGAGCCCCAGCACCGCCCCGGCGGCGAAGAGCAGGCCGACGACGATCGAGGCGATGTACGCCAGGGTCCGTCCGGTGGACTGGCGCAGCCCGTTGCGCAGCAGCGTCAGCTTCAGCCGGACGAAGACGGTGGTCAGGGAGGGGGCGGCGGCCGGGCGGACGACCGCGACGGCGGATTCGGTGCTCATCGGGCGCCGCCACCGCCCAGCCAGTCCAGGTTCTGACCCGCCCCGCGGTCACCTGCGCCGACGAGTTCGAGGAAGGCGTCCTGCAGCGAGGGCGCCGCGCCGCGGACCTGCGCGATCGGACCGTCCGCGCGGATCCGCCCGGCGGCCATCACCGCGACCCAGTCGCACAGCGACTCGACGAGTTCCATGACGTGGCTGGAGAAGATCACGGTGGCGCCGGAGGCGGTGTAGCGCTCCAGGACGCCGCGGATGGTCTGCGCGGACACCGGGTCGACGCCCTCGAAGGGCTCGTCGAGGAAGAGGATCTCGGGGTTGTGCAGCAGCGCCGCTGCCAGCCCGATCTTCTTGCGCATACCGGTCGAGTAGTCCACGACGAGTTTGTGCTGGGAGCCGGAGAGGTCCAGCACGTCCAGGAGCTGCCCGGCCCGCTTGTCGACCTCGTCGCCGGGCAGTCCGCGCAACCGGCCGATGTAGCCGAGGAGTTCCCGGCCGGACAGTCGCTCGAAGAGCCGCAGGCCCTCGGGCAGTACGCCGATCCGGGACTTCACGGCAACCGGGTCCTGCCACACGTCGTGGCCGCCGATCTCGACCTGTCCGGAGTCCGGCCGCAGCAGGCCCGTCACCATGGAAAGCGTGGTCGTCTTGCCCGCGCCGTTGGGCCCGACCAGGCCGATGAAGCGGCCCGCGGGCAGCGTCAAGTCGATGCCGGATACGGCGACTTGATCGCCGAAGCGCTTCCACAGGCCCTGGATGCGGACGGCGGGCGCGCCGTCCGGTGCGGTCGGCCCGCCGGATCCCGCGTCCGGTGCGGTCTGCTGCGGGGCCGTCGCGGCCCGCTCCTTGCTGTGTTCCGGTTCGTTGGCCACCGGTCCTGCCCTTCGACGTCCCCGCAGGGGCCGATCCTGCCCCCGTCGGCGCCCCACGATACGGGCGGGCGGGCAGCACGGCGGGATCCGGGACGGGCGCAGCGGCAACCAGGACGGCGGGGCAGGGGCGGGCCGGAAGGGGCGTGGTGGGCCGGGCCTCAGTGGCCCCGGGCGGCCGCCGCGTCGCGGGCGCAGGCGTACGCCAGCGGGCTGATCAGCTCCTCCACGTCCGGCAGCCAGCGGTTGCTGGCCGTGGGGCGGCGGGCCCACTGCACCGAGCCGTGGGCCCCCACCCTGGTCGGCGGGGCGGCGATGTATTCGCCCTCGCCGCGGCACACCAGGTCGAGGGCGGCCGGCGGCCAGCCCAGGCTGCGTACGAGGGCCGGCACCTTCACCGCGGCGCCGGGGAGGACGAGGAAGAGCATCCGGCGGTCCGGGGTGCGCGTCACCGGGCCGAGCGGCAGTTCCATCCGCTCCATACGGGCCAGGGCCAGACAGCCCGCGGTCTCGGGAACGTCGAGCGCCTCGAACGTCCGGCCCGTCGGGAGCAGGATCGAGGCGTGCGGCTGCTTGGTCCACATGCGCCGGACGGCCGTCGCGCTGCCGCTGGCCTGGCCGGCCCATCCCGGAGCGGTGGGGTGCGCGCCGGGCGCGGGGCAGTCGGCGGCGCCGCACGAGCAGCGCGGCGTCCGGCCGTCGTGCTCCAGCCATGCGCCGGGGAACACATCCCAATGCCGTTCTTCCGCGTAACGCACCGCAGTGTCGAGCAGCTGCTCGCCGCGCTGCTTGGGGATCTGCGAGGCTCCTGTGACTCCGATGGTCTCTTCCACGCTGAGGACAACTTCCCTTGTCACCAAGGGTTACGGCCGACACGCGGCGCACCCCGGCGCATCGTTCCGGCACGCGGGGCGCATGGGTGCATCGGCGGGGGCGCGTGTGGGGCCGGGGCCCCAGGAGCGGGTAGCCACCTGCCTGACGGGCGGAGAGGCCGCCCGGCGGCGTCCGTGGTGCGCAGGAGGGGGAGCCCGGGCACAGCGGCGCCGTGATCCGAGTGTGGGCACCGCGCGTCCGTTCTTCTCGCAGGTCAACTCCCGGGCCGCACCAGGGCCCGGCGGTCACGCTTCGCACGACGGCGCCACGACGGGCAACGACCGGAAGCCCGTATTCAACGCATCTGCCGCAAAGTGCCGAAGAGGTGTATCGCTCGTATCCCGGAAGTCTCGGATATCCGGCATATTCCTGGGGAATTGATCGCGGGGAACGGCGTTCGACGGTGAACGCGCAGCAGCAACTGGGGGTACAGCATGGCCGCAAGGCCACTCGTCGCGCGGCAGCCCAACGAACGGCTGCAGGCGCTGATCCAGGAAGCCGCCTGCTCCAACGCGGGGCTGGCCCGCCGCGTCAACATGTGCGGTGCGGAACACGGTCTCGACCTGCGGTACGACAAGACCTCGGTGGCCCGCTGGCTGCGTGGCCAGCAGCCGAGGGGCCGCGCGCCGGCCGTCATCGCGGAGGCGCTCGGCCGGAAGCTGGGGCGCACGGTCACCATCGACGAGATCGGGATGGCCGACGGCAAGAACCTCGCGTCCGGGGTGGGGCTGCAGTTCTCGCCGACCGTCCTCGGGGCGATCGAGCAGGTCTGCGAGCTGTGGCGCAGCGACGTCGGGCGGCGTGACTTCCTCAGCGGCTCGACGGTGGCGGCCTCCGCGCTGGTGGAGCCCAGCCGGGACTGGCTGATCACCGGCGCGGACACCCAGGTCGCCCGCAGCGCCGGCTCACGGGTCGGCATGGCGGACGTCGAAGCGGTCCGCGCGATGACCTCGGCGCTGAGCGAGCTGGACCACCGGTTCGGCGCCGGACACGTCCGGCCGGTCGTCGTGCACTACCTCAACAGCGTCGTCTCGGGGCTGCTCGCCGGCTCGTACCGCGAATCCGTCGGACGGGAGCTGTTCGCGGCGGTCGCCCGGCTGACGGAGCTGGGCGGCTACATGGCCGTCGACACCGGTCAGCCCGGACTCGCGCAGCGCTACTACATCCAGGCGCTGCGCCTGGCGCAGGCGGCCGGTGACCGCGGTTACGGCGGCTACGTACTGGCCGCGAGCATGAGCCACCTCGCCGCCTCGCTCGGCAACCCGCGGGAGATCGCCCAGCTGGCCCGGGCCGCGCAGGAGGGCGCCCGTGGGCATGTCACGCCGCGTGCGGAGGCGATGTTCTGTGCGGCGGAGGCGCGCGGACACGCCCTGATGGGGGACGGCCGGGCGTTCCAGGCCGTGGCGGGCCGGGCGCTCACCGCGATGGAGCGCGCCGAGGCCGCCGCCGACGCGGGCGACGACCCGGTCTGGATCAGCCACTTCGACGAGGCGTACCTCGCCGATGAACTGGCCCACTGCCATCGCGACCTGGGGCAGCCGGGGCCCGCCGAGGAGCGGGCCAGGGAAGCGCTGGACAAGCATCCGGAGGGCCGGGCGCGGCGCCGCGCCATCGGGCTGGTGCTGCTGGCCGGCGCCCAGGTGCAGCAGCGTGAGATCGAGCAGGCATGCCACACGGGGTCCCGGGCGGTGGAGCTGCTGAGCACGCTGCGCTCGAACCGCGGCGTCGAGTATCTGGAGGATCTGCAGCTGCGCCTGGAGCCGTATCGGGACGAACCGGTCGTGCGGGAGTTCAGCGCCCGGATGGAGCTGCGGACCGTGGCGGCGTAAGGGCCGGCGGCGGGCACGGGCGTTTCGCGGGACGCCGGGCGGGCCGGGGAATCCGGTCCGCCCGGTGCGTCGGGGGCCCGCGGTCGCCGCACCCGTGGGCCGGCGGGGGTGGTGACCAGGGGACGTGGTCGAACGTTGCTGCGAACCGGTAGCGTGAGCCGACGATTCCGTAGGTCTGCACGATGGTAGGAGCCCCCGGTGACGCAGAGCGGACAGGGTCACGACCCGCAGGATTCTGCGGCCGGTCCCGCGCGAGAGGGCATTGTGCTGCCCGCTAACGGTGAGCCGTGGGTACCCGACCAGCAGGCCGCACCGCCGGCCGGACAGCCGTGGGGCCAGCCCTGGGGACCCGACCAGCAGGCCGGTCCGCAGACGTACGGCCAGGCGCCCGCCCAAGGTCAGGCGCCCGCGCCGCAGCAGGGCTACGGCCAGGCACCCCCGCAGGGGCAGGCATCCGCCCCGCAGCAGGGCTACGGCCAGTCCCAGCCGCCCGCGTACGGCCAGCAGCCGGCCCCGGCGCCGCAGCAGGCGCTGCCGCCCCAGGGTGAGGGGTACCCGCAGCAGCCCCAGGGGCAGCCGCCGATGCCGCCGCTGCCCCCGTCGATGCCCCAGCAGCAGCCCCCCGGGCAGCTGCCGGCCGCCTCCGACGCCGAGGCGACGGCGTTCATGCCGCCGTACGGCGCCCAGGGCGGCGGGCTGCCGCCCGAGGGATCGGCGTACGGCGACGGTCTACAGCAGGGCTACGGCGGGCACGCGCAGCAGCCCCAGCAGCAGGCGTACGGCCAGCAGCCTCCGCAGCAGTACGGACAGCAGCAGCCCCAGCAACCGCAGCAGCCCCAGCAGTACGGCGGCCCGCAGCAGCAGGACCCGTACGGCGGGCAGCACCCTCAGCAGGCGCACCCTCAGCAGCCGCAGGCCACGTCCGGGCAGCTCGTCCCGGCGTCCCCGCAGACCGGAGCGCCCCTGCCGCCCCCCGCGGGAGACGCGGAGGCGACCGCGCTGATCCCGCCGGTCGGCGCCCAGCAGGGCGGCCCCGGTGTCGCGCCGCTGCCGCCCGAGGCGGCCTCGCGCCCCGAGACGGCCGGTGAGTCCACGCAGATGCTGCGCCGGGTGAAGCCGCAGGACGGCGGCGCGGGGCGCCAGGCGCAGCCGCTGCCGCAGCAGTCCCAGCCGATGCCCGGCGCCGGACCCGCGGACTCCGAGGCCACCGCGCTGATTCCCCCGGTGGGTGCGGGTGGTGTGCCCGCGCCGCCGCCGCGCGCGCCGTACGGGATACGTCCCGGTGCGCCCGGGGACCGCCCGACGCCCGCCGAGTTCGACGGGCTCTTCCGCAGCGACTCCGGCACGCCGGGAGCGGCCGCCGCGCCGGATGCCACCGCGCAGCTGCCGCGCTTCGAGGACCCGGGCCGCCCGTCGTACGGCGGGCCGGGCCACGGGCAGTTCCCGCCGCACGGTGGCGGCCACGACCCGCAGCCCTACGACGACGGCCACGGCGAGCGGCGCCGGCGGCTGGCCCCGGCCGTCATCGTCGGTGTCGTCGTGGTCGCGCTCGCGGGCGCCGGCCTCGGTGTCGGCTGGGCCCTGAGCGGCGGCAGCGACGACGACGCGAAGAAGAAGTCGCCCGGCAGCGGTACGGAGAAGACGGCGACGAAGGAGCCTTCCGCGGAGCCGTCCGCCGACCCCGCCGAGGCACAGGCCAAGGGACTGGACTCGCTGCTCGGCGACAGCAACAACAGCCGCTCGTCCGTGATCACCGCCGTCAACAGCATCAAGACCTGCGACAACCTGGGGAAGGCGGCCAAGGACCTGCGGGCCGCGGCCGGGCAGCGCAACGCCCTGGTGCAGCGGCTGCGGCAGCTGCCCGTCGACAAGATCCCCGACAACGCCGCGCTGACCGCGGCGCTCACCAAGGCGTGGCAGTCCTCCGCCGCGGCGGACAACCACTACGCCGCATGGGCGGGCCAGGTCGCCGGTAAGAAGGGCTGCCACAAGGGCAGGGCCCGCGGCACCAAGCAGGCCGCCGAGGGCAATGTGGCCAGCGGTGAGGCGACGAGGGCCAAGCAGCAGGCGGCGAAGATCTGGAACCCGCTCGCCCAGAAGTACAGCCTGACGGAGCGCCGCCCCGAGCAGCTCTGAGCGACGCCCCGAAAGCCCCGAAGGCCGTCCGGAACAACTCCGGCCACCGGACGGGACGAGGCCCGCAGCGACCGGACGGCGCGGACCCGCCTCCGGACCGCGGCGGGCCTCGCCCCGTCCGGTGGCCCGCTCAGCTGTCCGTGCGGCGCCGCTCCAGCGTCTTGGCGACGTTCACGAAGCCGTTCTTCACGGCGACCAGCTGTCCGTCCCGCACGGCCTGGTAGGTCACCTGGCCGTTCACGATGCGCGGGAAGTCCTGGACGGCGAGCATGTCCTCCGACCGCCAGCGCAGCTCGGGCGTCAGGCCGCCGGTGTCGATGGCCCGCTCGCCGCGGTCCAGCCCCTTCTGCAGGGCGTGCGAGCTGATGTCCTTCACGCCCGCCTCGTCGAGCTGCTGCACCAGGGCGCGCAGCACGGTGTAGGCGATCCACGTCGTCTGGACGCCCTGGTCGGCGGGGTCGATGCGGTTGTCGCCGAAGGCGTGGTCGTGGATGACCCGGCGCATCGGCTCCCAGCGGGCGTCGCTCGCGACCGGGTACCAGCCGGTGAGGTAGGCGCCCTCCAACGGCCCGGAACCGCCGCCCGTACGGTTCACCAGCGACTGGCCGACGCTGCCGAGGACGGAGGCGATCCGCACCTTGGGGCTGTCCTGCTGGAGGCGCCGGAAGGAGTCGAAGAACGCGTCGGTGTGGTCGCCGAGCGAGGCGGTCACACACGCGCCGTCCGCCTTCCCGCCGGCCGAAGCCGTGCCGTAGACCCCGGGGCCCGCGCCCACGCCGTCCAGCGCCCGGGACACCTCGCCCGAGTAGTCGGTGCCGTCCTCGGGGGCGCGGATGTCCTGCGCCGGGCGGCGACTGCCGCTCTCCAGGCCGGAGTTGAGCAGGGACGGCATCTGGTCGCCCTGGATGGTGTCCGGCCGGATCAGCGCGACCCGCTCGCAGCTGCGCGCCAACTGCCGCCCGTTGCCGGCCAGGAGGGAGGCCTGGCCGCCGTTGACGGGGTAGGAGAGCGGGCTGGCGAACTCCTCGTCGGAGGCGCCGTAACCGCCGATGAAGGGGATGCCCTTGACTTCGAGCGGCGACATGAACGACCGGCCGAACTGGCTGTACGAGCCCACGACGGCGACCGCGCCCTTGTCCGCCGCGCGCTGGCCGCACTGCGCGGCGGCCACCGAATCGTTGTGGTCGTTGCAGGTGAGGACCCTCAGGCGGTGGCCGCTGAGACCGCCGTGGGCGTTGACCCAGCGGGCGTACGCCTGGGCCATCGCCGGCATGCCCGGCATATTGGTCGCCTTGGTGCCCTGCGGGGCCCAGGTCATCACCGTGATCGGCTCCTTCTCCCCGGAGTCCTGCCAGGAGCCGGGGACGGTGCCGCAGGCCGAGAGCAGGGACGCGAGGACCGCCGTACACGCCACCGCCGAAGCGATCGCGATCGCGGGAGCGGAGGAGAAGGGGCGGGGGAAGGAACGTCGCCGTCCGGTCATGTGCAGTAACCCTTCCGCCCCGCCAGGAACGGGTGAGTGACGTCGGGGCAACGGATGGTGACCTCGGAGTGAACTCCGGGGGGCCGCGGGAGATCATCGGGACGGAACGTACGATCGAATACTGTGCAAGGTTCGGAGAACTCTTCCCGTCGCGGCCGCCGCTCCACCACCATGGGCGGCATGCCACTCAACGACATGCCGTGGTGGCGCTGGCGCAGCAATGTGCGCTCCGCGCTGCACATGCTTTCCGACCCCGTCTTCCAGCAGGAGACCTGGCTGGCCGGCCTCCCCGGGTACGGCGATGTCACCGACGCCGTCTACCGGCTCGTCGAGGACACCTGGCTCGACAACTGGTCGGCGGACAAGTACGTCGGCACGATCTTCCGGGACGCCCAGGAGGCGGCCCTGGTCGACGTCGCCGTGCTGCGGGTGCTGAGGATCATGCACCAAGTCGGCGCGGACGCCCCCGTCGCCGCGTACATGCAGCATCAGGGCTGGCCGGAGGCGGTTCAGGCGGCCCGCGAGGCGCATCTGCGGCTGTCGGCGGCGGACGGCGAGGACCCGGATGTCCCGCCGCGCTCGCTGGAGGTGCTGGCCATCATGACCGGAGCCCTGGACGCCCCTGCCTGACCATCCCGGCAGGTGTGCGACCCTATGAGGTCATGAGCGAGTCCCAGCCCACCCAGACCGGCCGGCCCGACCGGTCCGAGCAGTACGTCCTGACGCTGTCCTGCCCGGACAAGCAGGGGATCGTGCATGCGGTGTCCAGTTACCTCTTCATCACCGGCTGCAACATCGAGGACAGTCAGCAGTTCGGCGACCACGACACCGGGCTGTTCTTCATGCGCGTCCACTTCAGCGCGGACGCCTCGGTGAGTGTGGAGAAGCTGCGGGCCAGCTTCGCCGCGGTGGGCGACTCCTTCGGCATGGACTGGCAGATCCACCGGGCCGAGGAGAAGATGCGCGTCATCCTGATGGTGTCCAAGTTCGGGCACTGCCTCAACGACCTGCTCTTCCGCTCCTCGATCGGCGCTCTGCCGATCGAGATCGCGGCCGTGGTCTCCAACCACACGGACTTCGCCGAGCTGGTCGGCTCGTACGACCTCCCCTTCCACCACCTGCCGGTCACCCGGGACAACAAGGCGGAGGCCGAGGCGCAGCTGCTGAAGCTGGTGCGCGACGAGAACGTCGAGCTGGTGGTGCTCGCCCGCTACATGCAGGTGCTCTCCGACGATCTGTGCAAGGCGCTGTCCGGCCGGATCATCAACATCCACCACTCCTTCCTCCCGAGCTTCAAGGGCGCCAAGCCCTACCACCAGGCGCACGCCCGCGGGGTGAAGCTGATCGGGGCCACCGCCCACTACGTCACGGCGGACCTCGACGAGGGCCCGATCATCGAGCAGGAGGTCGAGCGCGTCGGCCATGAGGTCACGCCCGACCAGCTGGTCGCCATCGGCCGGGACGTCGAGTGCCAGGCCCTGGCCCGTGCCGTGAAGTGGCACAGCGAGCGCCGTGTGCTGCTCAACGGCAGCCGGACCGTCGTCTTCGCCTAGCGCGTCCACCCCCTCCGAACCGCCGGGGTCACGCACCCACCCGCCCTGGCAGTCCCGTCGCCGCCCGGCCGGAGTGCCGGGCGGGCGGCGACGGGAGTGCTCAGAGGCGGGAGAGCGAAGCGGTCGCGAACAGGACCTCTCGGATGGCGTCGCGTTCGCCGCGCTGGCCCGCCGCGGCCTCCTCGGGGGAGACATGGCCGGCGGCCAGCTGGCAGAACTCCGAGCTGTCCAGGGCGATATGGGCGACCGTGTGGTCCGGGGTGCCGAGCGCCGCGGGCGAGTCCAGCGCTATGTACCAGTGGCCGCCGCCGTTGCCCTCCACTTCCAGATGCAGGGTGCGGCCCGGGGCGCCCGCCTCGACCAGCCGCTGCGGCGGCGCGGCGAGCCCGGCCCGGCGGCGGTCGGCCAGGGCGACGGGCAGCAGCCGGGCGGCTAGGTCGACCAGCCGGTGGACATGCCCGGCGGCCGGCGGTTCGTACGGGTAGTCCACCGCCTCGGCGATGTCGCCGGCGTGCACCCAGCACTCGAAGGCGCGGTCCAGGAACGAGTCGCGCAGCGGCAGCTTGAACCCGCCGTAGGGAACGGCGATTTCGGACGCCGCGCGGCCGGTGAAGGAGACGGTCCTGATCAGCGCGTGGCTCTGGTCGCGCCACGGTCCGAGGGTGGTCGACGGGGCCTGCTCCGCGCTCATCGCCTGCCAGTAGCCCTCCGTACGGCCGGCGGGCCCCGGCGGGGTGCCCGGCGGCGGGCCGCCGAGCGGGTCGGGCAGGCCGAGTGCCGTGGCCAGCAGGCCGTCCACCGCCATCAGATGGCCGATGACGCCGGCGACGGTGGTCTCCCGCTCGACGGGGCGCTCGTGCTCGAACCAGCGAAGCCGTACCGGTGCGCGCCACTCCGCCTCGCCCATGTCACGCAGCAGCGCGTCGAGTTTGGCGGTCTCGGCGTCGTAGGGCATCGCCCATTCCGGGACGGGGATGCGGGCCGGGCGGCGGCCCAGGCAGCCTTCCAGGACACGGGAGCGCAGCAGCGGGTCGAGGTCGAGGCTGTCAGCCGGGTGCAGCAGGCCGACGGCGTCGCGCAGCCGCAGTGCCTCGTCCGCGCAGGCGGCACAGTCCGTCAGATGCGCCTCGACGGCGGCCGTCTCCTCGGCGGAACACGCGGCCAGCGCCCAGGCACCCAGCAGCGATTTGAGGACCCTGTGCGGCGGGGCGGCGGGAGCCGTCGGTACGGGCAGCGCGACGGGCACGGTGAAGGACTCGCTCTCGGATCTCGGCCCGGAGTCCGCGCCGGGTTCCGGGCCGGATCGCGCCCCGGATTCGGCCCCGGACTCGGGGCGGGAGTCGGCACCGTTCCGCTCGGTCTCCGGGGCGGGCGTCGGCGGGGTGGCGTCGGGCAGCGGGCCGAAGTCCTCGGCCGCGCTGCGCGGTGACGGTATCCGCGGGCGGCCGGGCAGCGCGCGGCCCTGCGGCCCTTGCGGGTCGGGGGAGCCGGACGGCGGCCCATGGCGTTCGGGCCGGCCGGGGTGCTCGCGCGGATCGTCGGGGCGGTGGCCGTCCCACTCGTCGGGGCCGCTCACAGGGACCGTCCGCGGCCCTGGCCGGGTGGATGGACGGAACTCGGAAGCGCGCGCTGCGCATGGGGCGGCCGCGGCTTGCGGGACGCGTGCGACGGCGGGGGAGCGTGGGACGTCATCGGCGAGGAGGGGGCGGCGTGGGACGCGCGGGGCGCGGCGGGCGGCAGAGCCTGGTGGTTGTGGGCGGTGGACAGCAGCTGAAGGCCGAGGCGGAGCCGGCGCCGTGCCTCGTCCTCGGTGACGCCGAGGTCGGCGGCGGTCTGGCGGTAGTCCCGCCGCTGGAAGTAGGCGAGTTCCAGTGCGGCCCGCAGCGGTGCCGGCATGGACGTGACGATGTAGTCGGCGCGGGCGGCGGCGGAGGCTTCGCGGATCTTCTGCTCTATCTCGGCGGGTTCGGGGGCGTCCGCGCCGCAGTCGCGCGCCGACGCGGCCTCGGTCTGCCGCAGCCGTTGTACGGCCTGGTGGCGGGTGACCCCGGCGACCCAGGAGCGCAGCGAGCCCTCTTTGGGGTCGTAGGAGTCCGGGTGCTCCCAGATGAAGGCGAACACCTCGCGGGTGATGCGGTCCGCGGCGTCCTCGTCGTCCAGGACGCGGTGGGCGAGGCTGTGCACGAGGGAGGCGAAGCGGTCGTACAGCTCGCCGAGCGCGGCTGCCTCGCCGCGGGCCAGCCGCTGTTGCATCCGCCTGTCCCACCGCGGATGTGCGTCGTTTCCCATCGGACCCCCATACCTGTCCGTCGCCGCCGAGTTCACACCTCTGCCGACACCTCTGCCGGCATCCGGCTGTCGTTCCTCCTGACGCCTCTACGGCACCACTGCCCACCCCATGCCCACATTTGTGCCCACGATCACACTTCGGCCTGTCGTCGAATCTAGTGCGCGGGTATGACAACGCACGCTCGTTTGCGACAAACGGAGCCCGACGGCCGATGCGGATGGTAAAGGAGTCACTACTTTGAGCGGGAAATTACTGATCAGAGTCGGCCGATGCGGATCGTTCGTGCCCGTATCGGCGGATGTGTTATCCGTGCGTGACCACGCAACGGGGCGAAGTGGTCGCCCGCGGGGCATAGCCTTGGGCGGGAGCGGCCTGTTGCGCCAAGGATTCGTAAGAGTTTCAGGGGAGAGAGGCCGGGCAGTCGAGCCGGGGAAGGATTCGTTCCGGATCTCTCCGGGGCTCGTCCGTTCCGAAAGCGAGCGAAAGGCTTCGAGCGCGTGTCGTTGAAGGTGGCAGAGGGCGAACAGGGCCAATGGGCCGTACTACAGGTGTCCGGGGAAATGGACCTGGTCACGTCGCCTGCGGTGCGCCAGCATGTGCACGACGCGGTGGCGGACGGCCGGCGAAGTCTCGTACTCGATCTCTCCGAGGTGCGGTTCTGCGATTCCAGCGGCGTCGGCGTGCTCATCGCCGCGCGTCGGCTGATGCGCTCCTGCCAGGGGCGGCTGCGGCTGATCCTGCCGGCGCAGGGGGCCGTGGACGGCTCGCACGTCAACCGGGTGCTGGCGGCACTGGGCGTCCGCCGTCTCTTCGAGGTCTACCCCGACCTGCACACCGCCGTCGACGAGGCCGCGGCGCCGCTCTCCGCCTGAGCCGCACCGCACCGAGCCCGTACCGAGCCGCACAGCGCAGAGCCGCACGGCACCGCCGCCCCGACCGGCCTCGACGCCGCACCCCCCACCGCTCCGTCCCGCGCAGCGGAGCACCGCGTCCGGCCTGATGCGGCCGGTCCCTTGCGTGCCGCTGCCCCTTTCACCCCGCCCCGTACGGGAACTCCGCCCGTACGACGAAGCCGCCGTCGGACGTGGGACGCGCCTCCAGCGTCCCGCCGAGGCTCTGGGCCCGCTCCCGCAGCCCCACAAGACCGTGCCCGCCCCCGGGAAGCGCCGGCGCGGTCGCCGAGGCGTCCGGCGGACCGTTGCGTATCTCGACCCGCAGTCCTTGGGTCCCCTCGTTCGCCGCGTCCGCGCGCCGCGTGTCCGCCGCCCGCGCCGCGCCCGGCACGGCCGTGCCGTCCTCGCCTGCCGGGTGCGTCGCGCGGATCGTGTCCACCGGGTCCACGCGGACCCTGACCTGCGCGCCCGGCGCATGCTTGCGGATGTTGGTGAGCGCCTCCTGGACGGTGCGGAAGGCGGCCCGCTCCACGGTCTTCGCGCCGCTCGCGCCGGCCACCACCCCGCCCTCGTACGTGACGTCCAGCGCGCTCATCTCGATCAGCCGCGGCAGTTCGTCCAGGTCGGGCTGGGGCGCGAGGCCGCGGGCCTCCTCCGCGTCGCCGCCGGCCGCACGCAGCACGCCGACCATGTGCCGCAGCTCCTCCAGCGTCCTTATCGACAGGTCGCGGATCGTCTTGGCGCCCGTGCGGGCCGCCTCGTCCTCGGTGCTGACCTGCACGGCTCCCGCCTGCAGGCTGATCAGGCTGACCTGGTGGGCCACGACGTCGTGCATCTCCCGGGCGAGCCGGGCGCGTTCGGTCGTCTTCACCCGGTCGGCCAGCAGCCGGTCCTCGCGGCGCAGGCTGCGGGTCAGATCCTCGACGCGGACGGCCAGTTCGCGGCGGGTGCGGACCAGCAGGCCCAGGGTGATCGGCGCCGCCGAGGTGACGCAGGCGTCGATCAGCACCAGGGTGTTCTCGCGGTGTTCGGACAGATCGAGGTCGGAGATCGGGTACGGGAAGAAGTGCGCGGCGATCAGCAGCAGCGCGCAGATGCCGAGTCTGGCCCGGCCCGGTCGTCGGGCGGAGAGGGTGTAGAGGGCGATCATCGGCGCGAACCAGATGTAGCCGATGTAGAGGCCCGGGAGGGTGAAGAGGAAGACGAGGAGCGGGAAGCGGCGGCGCAGCAGCAGGGCCGCCGCGGCCACCACCGACACCCACAGCTCCAGGGCGAGTTCGACGCCGTTGACCAGCAGCGCGTCGGCGACGGCGAGCAGCACCGGGACCACGACCGGGGCGATCCGGCGCACCGCTCGTCCCACCGGGCCGCGGGCCGCCGCGAGCACGCTCACCACGTCCCTCGGGGCGTGCCCGTGACCAGGCCCGCCCGGTCGGCGACGATGGCGGCCTGGATGCGGTTGATACCGCCCAATTTGGCCAGCAGGGCACGGACATGGTCCTTGACCGTGCTGGGGGCGAGTCCCATCCGGTCGGCTATCTGGGCGTTGCCCAGGCCCTCGCCGAGCAGCGCGAGCACCTCGGACTCGCGCGGTGTCAGGCCGTCGACGGCGCGGGTGGCGGCCGCCTGGTCCTCGGCGGTGAGGTAGCCGCCGATGACCGCCCGGGTGACGCCCGGGTCCAGCACGCTGCCGCCCGCCGCGAGGGTCCGTACGGCGCGCAGGAGCTGTTCGGGGTCGGAGTCCTTGAGCAGGAAGCCGGCCGCGCCCGCCCGCAGCGCCGCGGTCAGGTATTCCTGGGCGTCGAAGGTGGTCAGCATCGCCACGGTCGGTGGCTTCGGGACGGCGCGCAGCCGCCGCAGGACGGTCAGCCCGTCCACGTCCGGCATGCGGATGTCGAGGAGTACGACCTCCGCCGCGCTCTCCAGCACGGTGTCCACGGCCTCGGCCCCGCTGCAGTCCGCGACCATCTCGATGTCCGGGGCGGTCCCCAGAATCATCCGCAGTCCCGATCTGACGAGCCGCTCGTCATCCACCACAGCGACACGGATCACCGGCCGCCCCTTTCTCCGTCGCACCCGTTCCAGGCCGCGGAACCGCCGGTTCCGCACGACTCCGCCCGCCGCCCACCGGGTCCCGCCCGGAGGCGGCCCCGCACCCCCGCCACGTGGCGGGGGTGAGCCCGCGACCTGTGGAGGATGCCGCGGGGAGGTACCCGCGGGCAGAGTGGTTCACATGCTGCACCACTGAAGAGGCCACAAGCCCCATACGCGTTGCAGTTCACATTGGCGGCCGCCGCGACCCCCACACGCGACGGCCGTCTTTGGCGTACGGGAGGGCAGTCGTGCGGGGGCGTTCGGAGGGGAACCGCTCCCGCACGACCAGGCCCTGTCCGGCGC
The DNA here is from genome assembly GCF_045782725.1 of Streptomyces sp. Pv4-95. Lineage (NCBI taxonomy): Bacteria > Bacillati > Actinomycetota > Actinomycetes > Kitasatosporales > Streptomycetaceae > Streptomyces > Streptomyces sp. Pv4-95. Next base: position 3,395,687 of record NZ_CP127172.1, on the reverse strand, counting down.
CGACCGGGACCGTCCTGCCGGGGGCGCGGCGTCCCGCGAGCGCTCGCCCCGGCCCCTTGCCACCCGCACCGCATCCCGCAGCGCCTCACCGAGCCGCGACGACGGTCAGCGCGGCCGCCGTGCGTCCGCCGTCGGATCGTCGATCAGGGGCAGGGCGTGGCCGAGCCGCTGGAGAGCATGGCGAGCGGCGCCCGCTCACGCGGTACGCGGAGCACGAACGAGCCCGTCTACCGGCCCCCGTACCGCCCGTCCAAGGCCGTGCGGAGGGGTTCCGGGCGCGGACTTCCGTAGGGGACGAAGCCGCGGCCCGTCGCCAGGAGCACCACCGAGGTCATCGCCGCGAGGCTGTAGGCCGTCGTCACCGCGGACAGCGTGCCCTCGGTCGTCTCGAAGGACCGGTTGAAGAAGTCCGTCACGGTCAGCCACACCACCGTCCGGACGGTCAGATACAGCTCCACCGCCGCGAACACCAGCAGCGCGCCCCGGACGTCCCGCCGCCCCCGCACGGCCAGTACGCCGAGGACGAGCAGCACGAGCACCGAGCCGACGGTGGTGAACTCGGGGGTGACGGCCAGCCGCAGCGGGCCCGGCTCGGAGGCGTCGAGCACGCCGCGCAGGAAGCGGCCCGTGTCCACCTCCGGCGCCGCGAGGCCCCGCAGCACCCAGCCGAGGCGGGCCGCGCCCAGCACCAGGAACAGCACCCCGCAGACCCGGGACAGGCGGCGCCACCTGGCGTCGAGCCCCTCGGGGGCCCTGCCCGCGGCCCGCCGGTCCGCGGCCTCGCCGTCACGTCGCTCGGTGGCGGGGAAGAGCATGGCCAGGATGACCAGTGCCGCCAGCAGTCCGAGGCCGCGCGTGGCGAGGGCCCAGCCGCCCAGCTCGTCGTTGCCGTACCGGTCCCGATAGGCCGCGTCCAGCAGGCCGACGCCCTCGCGCGCGGAGACGGCCAGCAGCAGGAAGGCGGACAGCAGTGCGGCGGGGCGCGCGATCCGGCGTTGCGCCAGGGCCAGCGCCGCGATGACCAGGAACGCGACGGCGAACGCCCACTCGTACGGGCCCACCTCCTGCGAGGCGGGGGAGGCCCCCGGGTTGAACAGGCCCTCGACGAAGCCCCCGAGGCCGGCGTCGCCCCCGGCGATGCCGTGGACGGTCCAGGCGATCAGCGCGCCCGCGTAGAGCGCGAGGCACATACCGGACGCGAGATAGGCGCCGCCGTGCTCCGGTGCGGCGCGTCCGGGGTCGGGGCCCGGGCGGACGTCCACCGCTCCGCCGTCCTGCATCACCATGGCCGACCCCCGATCCACCCGAAGCAGCCGCCGTACCGGCTGGTCCCGTACAGCAGCCTCACTGTGTCAAGGACGGCGGGAGAGGCGGTGGAGGTTCCACCCCGTGTCGGGGGGTTCGCACACCGATGCGGGCTCCCGCGCGGCGGCCGGGCGTCAACGGACCTGCGGGGCGGTGGCCGCCACGAAGTCGCGAATTCCCTGACGGGTGACGGCCCGCAGCGCGGTGAGCTTCTCCAGGTCGTCGGCCCGGTGGAGTTCCGTCACCTGCGCCATCACCTCTTCGGAGAGGGAGAGTATCCGCGGGTCGCCGGTCACCATCTGCGCCCGGAACATGGCCTCTTGGGCCGCGTAGCGGTTCTTGTACAGCTCCTCCCGCAGCGCCGGTGTGTCCTCCTCCTCGCGGCCCTCCTCGTGGAGAACGAACCAGCGGTAGACCAGCACCCGGCGGTAGTCGAGGAGTGCGCCCGCGTAGGCGCAGTACGCGTCGATGCGCTCCTGCCGCAGCCGTTCCTCGCGCGCGAACCGCTCGCTGCGGTCGGTGGCCCGCCGTTGGAAGACGTGGGTGACGCCGGAACCCAGCAGGGTGCCGACGACGGCGACGATGCTCGCAACAACTGCCTCCATGCGCCCAGTGGATCACCCCGCGGCCCGGTGCCGCTGCGAAAGTCCCGTTCACCGCAGGTCATCGGCTGGAAACCGGAAGGCGCGGCCGGTGCGGTGGGTGCCGACCCCTGCGGCGCGGGGGCCGTGCGGCAAGATGGCCCCATGGGGAGCTTCGGGGGCGATGACCGACTGATCGCGGGCCGGTACCGCCTGGGCATACGGCTGGGCCGTGGCGGAATGGGCACGGTCTGGCGTGCCACCGACGAGTTGCTGGGTCGCCAAGTAGCCGTGAAGCAGCTGCATCTGGACGAAATGACCGTCGAGCCCGAGGCGCGTGGGCAGCGTGAGCGCGCGGTGCGCGAGGCGCGGACCGTCGCCCAGATCAAGCACCCGAACGTGATCGTCGTGCATGACGTCGTCGAGCAGGGCGGCCGGCCGTGGATCGTGATGGAGCTGGTCGAGGGCCCGTCGCTCGCCGACCGGCTGGCCGGCGGCGGACCGGTCGCGCCGCGTGAGGCGGCCAGGATCGGGATCGCGCTGCTGGGCGCGCTGCGGGCCGCGCACGCCCGCGGCGTGCTGCACCGCGACCTCAAGCCCGCCAACGTCCTGATGGAGGCGGGCACCGGACGGGTGGTGCTCACCGACTTCGGCATCGCCCAGGTCCCCGGCGTCACCACGCTCACCGAGACCGGCGGGTTCGTCGGCTCGCCCGAGTACACCGCCCCGGAGCGGATGGCCGGCCGGGGTACCGGACCCGAGTCCGACCTGTGGTCCCTGGGCGTGCTGCTGTGTGCCGCGCTGAGCGGCGAATCGCCCTTCCACCGCGACTCGCTGGGCGGCGTGCTGCACGCGGTCGTCTACGACGAGATCGCCCTGCCGGAGGCCGCGCGCCCGCTGCTCGCCGTCGTCACCGGGCTGCTGGAGCGCGACCCCGCTCAGCGGCTGGACGTCGCCGAGACCGAGCGGCTGCTGCGCGGCTATCTGCACTCGGGCCGCGCGCCCGAGCGCGGGCCGGGCGGGCCAGGACGCGGCCCCCAGCCCGCGGGCGGCGCGGTCGGCGCCGAGGCCGTGGCGGGCGCGAGCGCTCCGCGCGGGCCCGCCGGACCGGCCGACGACGACCGCCCGGGCGCCGACGGACACGCGCCGCTGCACGACGGCCCCGGCGGCGGCCGGGCCGGCGAGCACCCGGCCGACGAGCCGGCCGTGCACCCCGCCCCCGCCCCCACGCCGCTCGCGCCCACCCCCGCCGACCGCACCCACAGCCGTACGCCCGGCGGGCGCGGGGGGCGCACCCCCGGGATGCCGATCCCGGACGCGCTCGACGACCGGGCACTGGCCGCCGCCGCCCGCCCGCACACCGGCCGTACCCGCGTCGGCCTGCTCATCGCGCTGGCCGTCCTCGTGCTCGGCGGTGCGGGCGCCGGGGTCGCGGCCCTGGTCATGAGCCAGAACGGCGACGACGGCACGAACGGCAAGGACGGCGCCGCCGGCCGCTCCCAGCAGGCGTCGGGCCCTCAGGGCACCCCGGATGCCGGTTCGACGGGCACGACGCCGCGCCCGACCGTCACGGTCACCTCGACGCCGGTCCCGGGCGTCACGGCCAAGGCCCCCGCGGGCTACGGCATCGTGCGCGACCCGCTCGGTTTCGCCCTGGCCGTACCGGACGGCTTCACGCGCTCGTACGAGGCCCCGCGGGTCTACTACTACTCCGAGAACAAGCGGTTCCGGATCGGCATCCACCTCCAGAAGCTGTCGCCGGAGGGCCCGCTCGGCGCGATGCGGGCGGCCCACGCCAAGGGCCCCGCCGACTACCCGGGCTACCGCGAAGGCCAGGTCACCGAGACCACGCACAACGGATTCCAGGCCGGGCTCTGGGAGTTCGCCTGGGACGGCGCCACCGAGGACGCCGGCCCGCGCTACACCTACGACCTCAGCTGGAACGAGGGCGGACGGATGATGGACGTGTGGATCTCCTCGCCGCTCGGCTCGCGCACCGAGGCCAAGCGGCACTTCGACACCGCGCTCGACACCTTCCAGCTGACCCGGCGGAGCGCGAAGCCCTGAGCGTCCGACGCGGCGCCGGCCGGCGGCCGCGAGCCAGGCTCCGCGTTCCCGTCCGGACGATTTCGCCGGGTCCTCGCTGACCAGACCCCTTGTGGCCAGCGATTACTGGCGCGATTGTGTGTACGGCGTGAAAACCCATTACTGCCGGGTACACAAAGCGCCCGGGGAGGAATACCCTCGCCGACATGACGGACTCGCAGGACACCGGAACATCCCCCGCGCTCGACTCCGCTCGCGCGGGAGGTACCCCCAGCTCCACCGCCGACGAGGCCGCCGCGACCACGGCTGCCGCGACCACGGCGCCGCCCCGTACGGACCCCGACCCGGCCGCCGACGGCAACCCGCTCGCGCCCGCCGCGGCCGGCACCCGTACCGCCGCGGACGTGGTCACCCCCGAGGTGGCCGCCCGGCTCACCCGGGGCGTCGTCAGCGGGGGAGGCCGCACCGCCAACCACACCCCGTTCACCGGGGAGAAGCTGGCCGACCTGCCCGAGTCCACCCCCGAGGACGTCGCCACCGCCTTCGAGCGGGCCCGCGCCGCGCAGGAGCGCTGGGCGAAGGTCCCGGTCAAGCAGCGCGCCGCCGTCCTGCTCCGCTTCCACGACCTGGTGCTGCGCCGCCAGGCCGAGGTGCTCGACCTGATCCAGCTGGAGACCGGCAAGGCCCGGCTGCACGCCCATGAGGAGGTGCAGGCGGTCGCCGTCGCGGCCCGCCACTACGGCCGCAAGGCCGCCGCCTACCTCAAGCCCAAGGGCCACACCGGCGTCGTACCGACCCTCACCAAGGTCACCGAACTGCGCCAGCCGCGCGGCGTCGTCGGGCAGATAGCCCCCTGGAACTACCCCCTCGAACTGTCCGTGGGCGACGCCCTGCCGGCCTTCGTCGCGGGCAACGCCGTCGTGATGAAGCCCGACACCGAGACCGCGCTGACCGCGCTGTGGGCCCGTGAGCAGCTGATCGAGGCCGGGCTGCCGGAGGACGTCTGGCAGGTCGTGATCGGTGCGGGCCCGGTCGTCGGACCGGCCGTCGTCGAGCACGCCGACTACGTCTCGTTCACCGGCTCGACCCCGACGGGACGCGAGGTCGCCCGGGGCGCCGCCGCCCGACTGGTCGGCGTCTCCCTCGAACTCGGCGGCAAGAACGCCATGCTGGTGCTGCACGACGCCGACGTCGAGAAGGCCGCCGCCGGCGCGATCCGCGGCTGCTTCTCCTCCGCCGGCCAGCTGTGCATCTCCATCGAGCGGCTCTACGTCCACGAGTCCATCGCCGACGACTTCCTGCAGCGCTTCGCCGCCCGCACCAGGGCGATGCGGCTCGGCAACGCCCTGGCCTACGGCGCCGACATGGGTTCGCTGGTCGGTGAGCGCCAGCTGGAGACCGTCACCCGGCATGTCGAGGAGGCCGTCGCCAAGGGCGCGAAGCTGGTCGCCGGCGGCCGACCGCGCCCGGACATCGGCCCGCTCTTCTACGAGCCGACCATCCTCGACGGCGTGCAGGCGCCGATGGCCGTCTGCGGCGAGGAGACCTTCGGTCCGGTCGTGTCCGTCTACCGCTTCGGCGACGAGGACGAGGCGATCGCGCTCGCCAACGCCACGCCGTACGGCCTGAATTCCAGCGTGTGGACCAAGGACGGCCGGCGTGGCCGCGCGGTCGCCGCCCGGATGCGCACCGGCACGGTCAACGTCAACGAGGCGTACGCCGCGGGCTACGGCAGCGTGCAGGCGCCGATGGGCGGCATGGGCGACTCGGGCCTGGGCCGCCGGCACGGCTCCGAGGGCATCCTCAAGTACACCGAGGCACAGACCGTCGCCCATCAGCGGGTGATGCCGCTTGCGCCGTCCTTCGGGATGACGGACGAGAAGTACGCACAGTTCATGACCCGCAGCCTGCGCGCGATGAAGGCGCTGCGTCTTCGCTAGACGGTTGAGTCACGGGGCCCGCACGGCGGGCCCCGTTGGGTCCTCGCCAACCAAAAATCCAGGAGAGCCAGTGCCCCAGGAGAACTCTGCCCGCGACCAGGACGCACCCCAGGGACCGGATCGTGCCCAGGACGGCCCGAGCAAGGCCCCGCAAGGCCCCGAGTACGACTACGACGTCGTCGTCGTGGGCTCCGGCTTCGGCGGCGCCGTCTCCGCCCTGCGGCTGAGCGAGAAGGGCTACCGCGTCGGCGTCCTGGAGGCCGGCCGGCGCTTCACCCGGGAGACGCTGCCGAAGAATTCCTGGCACGTCCGCGACTACCTGTGGGCACCGGCCCTCGGCTGTTACGGCATCCAGCGGGTGCATCTGCTCGGCAACGTCATGGTGCTCGCGGGCGCCGGTGTCGGGGGCGGCTCGCTCAACTACGCCAACACCCTCTACGTCCCGCCGCCGCAGTTCTTCGAGGACCAGCAGTGGGGCCACATCACCGACTGGAACGCGGAGTTGGCGCCGTATTACGACCAGGCGAAGCGGATGCTGGGGGTGCGCCTGAACCCCACGATGACGCCGTCCGACATCCACCTCAAGGGCGCCGCGGAGAAGATGGGCGTGGGTGATTCGTTCCACCTCGCGCCGGTGGGTGTGTTCTTCGGCGACGGCCGCGACGCCGTGAACGGCCAGGACGCGGGCTCCCCGAAGGTCGCACCGGGTACCGAGGTCCCCGACCCGTACTTCGGCGGCAAGGGCCCGTCCCGCAAGGCGTGCACGGAGTGCGGCGAGTGCATGACCGGCTGCCGGCACGGCGCCAAGAACACGCTGAACGAGAACTACCTCCACCTCGCCGAGCAGGCCGGCGCCGTCATCCACCCGATGACCTCCGTCGTCACCGTCACCGAGGACTCGCAGGGCGGATTCGCCGTCGCCACCCTGCCCACCGACAAGAAGCGCAAGGGCCGGGGCCGGACCTTCACCGCCCGCCGGGTCGTCATCGCCGCCGGCACCTACGGCACCCAGAGCCTGCTGCACAAGATGAAGGACAGCGGGCTGCTGCCGGGGATCTCCGGCAAGCTGGGCGAGCTGACCCGCACCAACTCCGAGGCGCTCGTCGGGTCCCAGACGGACAACCGCCGCTACCGCAAGGTGCACGGCGAGGACGCCGACTTCACCCGGGGTGTCGCGATCACCTCGTCCATCCACCCCAACGCCAACACCCATATCGAACCGGTCCGTTACGGCAAGGGATCCAACGCGATGGGCGGCCTGTCCATCCTCCAGGTGCCGCTGCGGTCCGGCCGCGGCTCGCGCGCCGCCGCGTTCGCCGCCAACTGCGTCCGGCACCCCTTGTTGCTGCTGCGCTCGCTGTCCAACCGCCGCTGGTCCGAGCGCACCATCATCGGCCTGGTGATGCAGTCGCTGGACAACTCCCTGACGACGTACCGCAAGCCGAGCGGCATCGGAAAGGGCCTGCTCACCGCGCGCCAGGGGCACGGCGCGCCCAACCCGGACCAGATCCCGGAGGCGGCGGAGGCTGCCACCCTCCTCGCGCAGGAGATCAACGGCTTCGCGGGCAGCAATGTCGGCGAGCTGATGGGGACGCCGCTGACGGCGCACTTCCTGGGCGGCTGCCCGATCGGTGAGGACGCCGACCACGGCGTCATCGACCCCTACCACCGGCTCTACGGCCACCCGGGCATCTCGGTGGTGGACGGTGCCGCGGTCTCCGCCAACCTGGGCGTCAATCCGTCGCTGACGATCACCGCGCAGGCCGAGCGGGCGATGTCGTTCTGGCCGAACAAGGGCGAGGAGGACCCGCGGCCCGCGCAGGGCCGGGCGTACCGGCGGCTGGCGCCGGTCGAGCCGGTCAGCCCCGCGGTCCCGGAGAAGGCGTTCGGGGCGCTGAACCTGCCGTTCCTGGCGGTCCCCCCGGTCCCGCCGAAGGCATCCACGGCGGACTCGGAGCCCGCGGGGGCGACCGAGACGGCCTGACGCGCGGGAGATGGCGAAGGGGCCGCACCTGGCGGGTGCGGCCCCACTGTCGTGCGTCGTCGTTACGCGGCGGCGCCTTCGCTCTTGCGGCGGCGGACGACGAAGATCGCACCGGCACCCACGACCATCGCGACCCCGCCCACGAGGGCGAGGGTCGGCAGCGCGGAGGACGAACCGGTCTCGGCGAGCTTGCCGGTGACCGGGAGCTTCTCCAGACCGCCCTGCGGGGCGGGCTTGTTGGGCTTGCCCTCGCCCGGCTTGCCGGTGGCCGGCGGCACGGTGCCCGGCTTGCTGCCGGCCACCAGGATGTCGAAGTCGTACTCCGAGACCTCGGAGTAGCCGCAGACGTCGTCCTCGTTGTGGTACGCGCCGATGGTGAACGCGAAGCCGTAGCTGCCGGGGGTCTTGGCGTCGACCTTCAGGCGCAGCTCGGCGTCGGCGTACTCACCGGGCTTGAGGTTCGAGGTGGAGGCGAAGTAGCCCTCCTCGTCGGTGATCGCCTTCCAGCTGCCGGACTTCTCGTCGTACCACTGCACGGTCAGCAGCTTGGAGATGTCGTCGAAGTCGTCGGTGCTGATGCCGGCCAGCGCGACGAAGGCGTCGACCGACTTCATCGACTTGTCGGAGGTGTTGGTGGCGCGGAAGGTGAAGCTCTTCCAGCCGGAGCCGGCGACGATCTTGCTGGGCAGCCCGCGCAGCTCGGTGCTGATCGCGGCCTCGTCCGACTCCTCTTCGCAGGCCGGCTCGTCGGTGGGCTCGTCCGTCGGCTTCTCGGTGGGCGTGGCCGTGGTGGTCGGCTCGGCCGAGTCGGTGGGCTCGGTGTCGTCGCCGGGGGTGGCGGAGCCGGTCGGCTCGCCCTCCTCGTCGCCGGGCTCGGTGCCGGGGTCGGTGTCGTCGCCCGGGGTCTCGCCGGTGCCGGGGGTCTCGGCCGGCGCGGTGGCGTCGTCGGTCTCCTCGGCGTCGGGGGTGCCCGGCGTCGGGTCGGCGCTCGCGCTGGACTCGGTCTCAGGACCGGTCGTCGCGTAGGCGGCGGGGGCCGCCATGAGGGCGGCGGGGGCTATGACGGCCGTCGCGGCGGCAGCCGTCAGGGCACGGCGAAGCTTCATCGAGAAGACCTCTCGGGTCCAAAGTGCCGTAGGGAGGCACACGTTGGTGGCGGGCCGTCGCGGTGGGGCGCGGTATGGCCGTGCGATTGCAGGTACATGACCGGCGATGGCCGAAAAAGGTTGCCCTGGCCGGACAGATCGGTTCACGTGATGCCCGTCACGTTCGTCACAGCGGCCACACAGGGACCACAGAGTCCCTCCACAGCCACCGGACAGCGGCCTGACAACTTCCGCACGGTCCCGGGAAAGCGCACACACAGCACATGCACAGCGGGGACACAGCGAAGGGCCCCGGAAACGCCGTCCGCGAGGGGGGTGCGGACGGCCACGGGGCCCTTTGCTTTCGGTGCCGGCGTCAGGGCAGCGCCGGCACCGAGGGGCGGCGCTGGGGGGGGGGGGGGTAGCGCCGCTGGCTGTGGGGTGGTGCTGGATGGTGCGAACCGCGCGGTGGTGGGACCAATGACGGCGCGGAGGTACCGGCCGGGCGCGGCGGGTGGTGCGTCAAGCATCGTCCTGGATGCGCCTCACCCGGCGCAACCGTTTCGACCGGATGCGGTCGGCCCCGGGCGTCCCCAGGACCGACCACCCCATCGGATGTGACCGGGCTGCTGTCCCCTGCTGACCGGCCACGGCACCGGAACGAGGTCCCACGACACGGGCCGCTGTCAGCGGCCGACGTCTCATCGCTCCGGTTCTTTCCGCCCGCGGGGCGGCGTCTACGCGTAGTCCTGCAGGCCGCGCCTGGCTGGCGTGGCACCGGGAACAACGAAGCCCGGCGGCGGCCGGTCACGCGCCGTACGGGTGAGAGGCCGACCGAACTCAGATGCGGCTGTGGCGTCGGGCGCACGCGCCGGTGCCCGTGCGCCGTGAAGGGCCCCCGAAAAGGGTGCGGATTCGGCCACACCTCAGACGCGGCCCCGCGACAGTTCCAGCAGGGTCATCGCCAGCGCGGTGCCGGGCTTGCCCAGCTGGTCGCGGTAGTGGGCCAGGATCTCCATCTCGCGGGAGAGGTTGACCCGTCGCCCGCCGGATCCGATGCGCTCGCGCTGGATGACGGCCGAGACCGCGATCCGTTCCTGTACGAGGCCGATGATCCGCCCGTCGAGATCGTCGATCCGGCCGCGCGCGTCGGTGATCAGGCCGGCCGCCTCCGGGGTGCGGGCGCCGGTGTCCGGGGCGTCGTGGGCGGTCGCGGTCGTGCCGGGGGCCGTGGTGGTCTCGGTGCTCATGTCCGTCTCTCCTGGGGTGGTGTGACCCCGGAGCCGATGATCGGGTCCGAACAGACGCAGGCGCCCCGGACCTTGTCGGCCCGGGGCGCCTGGGAAGTTGCGCTCGTCAGTGGATCAAGCAGCACGACCATGGCAGCCGGACGGGCCGGTGCCATAGGTAAAGACGAAGGTCAGCTGCTTGGACATGGGGCTCAGTATGAGCCCGTTAGAATCGAAAGTCCAACCCCTGCTCCACACCGCCGGAAGGCCGCCGAAGTGCCATCAGGACCCCCTGCCGCCGCCCCGGACGTCGTCCTCGTAGTCGACTTCGGCGCGCAGTACGCCCAGCTCATCGCCCGCCGCGTCCGCGAGGCCCGGGTCTACAGCGAGATCGTTCCGTCCACCATGCCGGTGGCCGAGATGCTCGCCAAGAACCCGAAGGCGATCATCCTCTCCGGCGGCCCCTCGTCGGTCTACGCCGAGCACGCCCCCCGCCTGGACCGTGCGCTCTTCGAGGCCGGTGTCCCGGTCTTCGGTATGTGCTACGGCTTCCAGCTCATGGCCACCACCCTCGGCGGCACCGTCGACAACACCGGTGCGCGTGAGTACGGCCGTACCCCGCTGACGGTCTCCCGCCCCGGCTCCACCCTCTTCGAGGGCACCCCCGCCGAGCAGTCGGTGTGGATGTCGCACGGCGACGCCTGCTCCGCCGCCCCCGAGGGCTTCACCGTCACCGCGTCCACGGACGTCGTGCCGGTCGCCGCCTTCGAGAACGACGAGAAGAAGCTGTACGGCGTGCAGTACCACCCCGAGGTGATGCACTCCACGCACGGCCAGCAGGTGCTGGAGCACTTCCTCTACCGCGGCGCGGGCATCGAGCCGAGCTGGACCACCACCAGCGTGGTGGACGAGCAGGTCGCCGCGATCCGTGCGCAGATCGGCAACAAGCGCGCCATCTGCGGGCTGTCCGGCGGCGTCGACTCCGGGGTGGCCGCGGCCATCGTGCAGAAGGCCATCGGCGACCAGCTGACCTGCGTCTACGTCGACCACGGTCTGCAGCGCAAGGGCGAGTCCGAGCAGGTCGAGAAGGACTTCGTGGCCGCCACCGGCGTGCAGCTGAAGGTCGTGGACGCCGAGGACCGCTTCCTGGCCGCGCTGGCCGGCGTCACCGACCCCGAGCAGAAGCGAAAGATCATCGGGCGCGAGTTCATCCGCGTCTTCGAGCAGGCGCAGGCCGAGCTGGTCGCCGAGGCCGGCGCCCACGGCGAGGACGTGGCCTTCCTCGTCCAGGGCACGCTCTACCCGGACATCGTCGAGTCCGGCGGCGGCACCGGCACGGCCAACATCAAGTCGCACCACAACGTCGGCGGCCTGCCCGACGACATCGAGTTCGAGCTCGTCGAGCCGCTGCGGCAGCTCTTCAAGGACGAGGTCCGGATGGTCGGCACCGAGCTGGGCCTGCCGGACGAGATCGTCCAGCGCCAGCCGTTCCCCGGCCCCGGTCTGGGCATCCGGATCGTCGGCGAGGTCACCAAGGAGCGGCTCGACCTGCTCCGCGAGGCCGACGCCATCGCCCGCGAGGAGCTGACCGCGGCCGGTCTCGACCGCGAGATCTGGCAGTGCCCCGTCGTGCTGCTCGCCGATGTCCGCTCGGTGGGTGTCCAGGGCGACGGTCGCTCCTACGGCCACCCGATCGTGCTGCGCCCGGTCTCGTCCGAGGACGCGATGACGGCGGACTGGACGCGACTGCCGTACGACGTGCTGGCGCGCATCTCCACCCGCATCACCAACGAGGTCGCCGACGTCAACCGCGTCGTCCTCGACGTCACCAGCAAGCCGCCGGGCACCATCGAGTGGGAGTGACCCCACGGGCCCTCCCCGCTGCCTGACACCGACGCCGCCGCTCACCTTCCGAGCGGCGGCGTCGCTGTTTTCCGGTGGACGGCCGGCGGGCGGCGGGCCGCACGGGCGGGTGGGCGCCCATCCGGCAGGGTGTCGGGGACGCGGACGCGACGGCTCTGGACTTATTCCGTATGGTGGTGATGGAAGTCCATCATGCGGAAGTAATGGGGAGTGTGACGCAATGAGCACCATCGGATTCATCGGCCTCGGCATCATGGGCAGCCCGATGGCGGTGAACCTCGCGAAGGCCGGGCACACCGTGGTCGGCTGGAACCGCAGCCCGGGCCGCGCCGACGCACTGGTCGCGGCGGGCGGCAAGGAGGCGGCGTCGATCGCCGAGGCGGTCCGTGACGCCGACGTCGTCATCACCATGGTCCCGGCATCCCCGCAGGTCGAGGCGGTCGCGTACGGCCCCGACGGCATCCTGGAGAACGCCGGGCCCGGCACCCTGGTGATCGACCACTCCTCCATCACCCCGCAGACCTCCGTCGAGCTGGCGAAGGCGGCCGGCGACAAGGGCATCCGGGTGCTGGACGCCCCCGTCTCCGGCGGTGAGGCGGGTGCCGTCGAGGGCGTGCTGTCGATCATGGTCGGCGGCGACCAGGCCGACTTCGACGCCGCCCGGCCGGTCTTCGAGGTGGTCGGCAGGACCGTGGTGCGCTGCGGACCGCACGGCTCCGGTCAGACCGTCAAGGCCGCCAACCAGCTGATCGTCGCGGTGAATCTGCAGGCCGTGGCCGAGGCCGTGGTCTTCCTGGAGAAGTCCGGCGTCGACCTCGCCGCCGCGCTGGCCGTCCTCAACGGCGGGCTGGCCGGCTCCACCGTCCTGACCCGCAAGAAGGACGCCGTCCTCGCCCGGGACTTCACCCCCGGCTTCAAGCTGGAGCTGCACCACAAGGACATGGGCATCGTCACCGACGCCGCGCGCAGCGTCGGGGCCACCCTCCCGGTCGGTGCGGTCGCCGCCCAGCTCATCGGCTCCGCCGTGGCCCGCGGCGACGGCGGCCTCGACCACTCGGCGCTCCTGCGCGGCGTGGAGCGCCTGAGCGGCTGCGAGCAGGAATAGGCCGGGTCCTGGGGCCTCAGGAGGCCACGGCCTCCGCCAGGCGCTCCAGGGTGCCGGCCATCGCTGGTCCCATCCGCTTGGGGTAGCCGGGGAGTTCGACGACGAGGCGCGGCAGCCGGGCGCCCGACCAGTCGTAGGTGTGGGTGACCCGCGTGGTGCCGGCGGTGTCGGAGGCGGTCAGCTCGTACCGCCAGCACTGGCCCCCGACGAGCCGCCGGCCGCCGAACTCGCCCCAGGTCTGCCAGGTGATCAGCCGGTCCTGCTCGTACTCGACCACCACGTTCACCGAGCGGTACGGCACGCCGCCCTGCCGCATCGCCATGCTGAACCGGTCGCCGGGGCCCAGCACGTCCGGGCCCGCGGGCCGGCCTCGGAGCGTGCCCGAACCGTCCAGCTCCGCGTGCCGGGCCGGGGTCCGCAGGACGGTGAAGAGCTGCCCGGGCGTCGCGCTGATGTCCTTGCTGACCGATATGGCTCTCATGGTGTCCCCTCTGCTGCCGCCACGGCCCTGTTGCCGATGCGGCGGTACGGGCCGATGTGCGCTCGCCGGCGGCGGCTGCCGGCCGGCGTCCGTGGGCCCTCATCATGCAGGTTCGGGCAGGTCGGATCGTCACAGCCCTGGCCTCCTGAAGTACCGGAGGGTAGCTTCCGCCCCGAGCGCAGAGAACCACGTGCCAGGAGGAGAGCCGCGATGCCCGAGCCGACGCCGATCCCCACCGAGCAGCTGCATTTCGCGATGCCGCCGACGCACGCCACCGTCGAGGACGAGCGCCGCTACCGAAAGGAGCGCCTGGTCGCGGCGCTGCGGTTGTTCGGCCGCTTCGGCTTCGAGGAAGGCGTCGCTGGCCACATCACCGCGCGCGACCCGGAGTTCACCGACTGCTTCTGGGTCAACCCCTTCGGGATGTCCTTCAAGCTCATCACGGTCAGCGACCTGATCCTCGTCAACCACGAGGGCAAGGTCGTCGAGGGCCGCTATCACGTCAACCAGGCCGCGTTCGCGATCCACTCACAGGTCCACCGCGCCCGCCCCGACGTCATCGCCGCGGCCCACAGCCACTCCACCTACGGTCGGGCCCTCTCCTCCCTGGGCGAGCTGCTGGAGCCGATAACCCAGGACGTGTGCGCGTTCTACGAATCCCATGCGCTCTACGACGAGTACACGGGCGTCGTCGTCGACGCGGAGGAGGGCCGCCGGATCGCGGCCGCCCTCGGCCCGCACAAGGCGGTGATCCTGCGCAACCACGGGCTGCTGACGGTGGGCGACTCGGTGGACGCCGCGGCGTGGTGGTTCATCACCATGGAGCGGTCCTGCCAGGTGCAGCTGACCGCCAAGGCGGCCGGCAAGCCCGTCCTGATCGACCACCACAACGCCGTCCACACCCGCGAGCAGCTCGGTAACGACCTGGTCGCATGGATCAACTACCAACCCCTCTACCAGCAGATCGCGCGCAGCGAACCGGACCTCTTCGACTGAGGGGGTGGCGCAGGAGCGGTGCGGGCGATCCTGGGTGTATCGCCGCACCATGTGCCCGGAAAGCGGGACGGGTCGCCCGGCACCACGTCTACGAGGACAGCCTCGCGGTCGCGCGAGCCTTCGCCGCGGCGACCGAGCCGGAGAGCTGAGGGCGGGGCGGTGTCCTGCGGACCGGAGGCCGGGCCGCAGGACGCCCGGTCATCGTTGGGAGAGCAGATCGGTGAAGGGGTCGACGCCTGCCGAGATGCCGCGGCTGAACGGCGCGTCGAAGTCCCAGACCAGGAAGAGCAGGAACGCGATCAGCATGCTGAAGAGCCCCGCCATCAGCAACTCGCGCCCCGACCGCCTGATTTGCAGGGTGAAGATGACGCCGATGGTGACGGCGCCACCCGCGATGAGACCGAACCACACCACGGACGGCAGGGTGGACTCGGCCGCGTCGGCACGGGCGTTTCTGGCGCCGTCGGCCACCGCGATCTGGTCGACGATGGGTTGGTAGGACTGCTCCTCGAAGCTGTTGCGGGGGTGGTAGTCGGTGACGTCCGCCCGGACCTTTTGCAACAGGTCCGCACCGCGCTGGGTGAGCTCGCCCCGTTCACTCATGACCGGCCACTCCTTCTTCACCACGTGGCTGACATACGCTTCGACGTCCGCTCTGATGCGGTCCCGCTCCGGAGGGGCGTAGGCGCGCGCCCGTGCGCTGACTTCATGCAGGGCCTGGGCCTCGGTCCGCACGGTGTCCTCGGCGGCTCCGCGCGCCTCCCAGACGCCGGCGATGGCCAGGCCCAGGACGATCGCGTAGACCACGCCCACCATCATCGTCATGTACTCGATGACGTCCGGTGTCTCGGTCGGGTCGTCGTCGTCGCCGATCCTGCGCTGCCGCAGCACCGTGATGGCCAGGACGACGCCGCAGGCAGCGACCATGGCGATGGTCAGTACCAGCCATTGCGACATGGAACCTCCTACGAGGAACGGCGCCCGGACGAGCCGGACGGAGAGCTCGAACGGGGACGGAGAGCTGCGGCCGCCAGGACGGCGGGCGCGGTGATCAGCAAGGTCCTGGTCACCATGGAGCGGCTGTCACGCGGCTTCCGGGACACCGCTGCGTAGTTGCGCAGCGGCTCCGGTGAGGGTGCGGGCATGCGCAGCCGGGGTGTGGGCGAGGGGCGTGGCGCCGGTGGACGGCTGCGCTGCACCGGCGGCGGGGCCGGTGGCGTCGGGCGCACCGTCGGCCGGGGAGCCGGGGGCGGTGCGGGAATCCGCGGCGGCCGGGGCTTCGGCGGGCGCGGCGGGGTGGGTGTGGGCTTGGTGCAGGGGAATTGCCAGTCGTCGGGCATGGGGAACCCGGTGGGCACGTCGATGGGCGGACTCGTCCCGGCGAATGCGCAGTTGTCGCCCGTGACGGCCGCCGCCACGCGGCCTTCGACGTGTCCTTCGACGCGGCTGCCGTGAGCCGCTGCCGTGGGCGCCGTGCCCAGTGCCGCGGCGCCCCCGGCCAGTAACAGGAGCGCGGCCGCCGCGAGGCCCCGTCTCACCCGAGATATTCCATGTGGTCCATATGGTCCGTGAAGTCCGTGCGGTGCGTACACGCCGAGAGCTTGCGCAGCGCGAGGTCGGCTCAGCCCTACCGGTCCACCGGTTCGCCCGAACGGGGGAAGGTCGGTTCTTGCGCGGGCGTGCGCCGACCATCTGTGCGTATCGAGAACCCGCAGGCCCGGGGTCGGCCGCTCGCGACACCCGCCCATCGGCCACCAGCTGGACGGTTCACCGGTGCGCCCGTCAGGTAGGGCACAATTCCCGCTCACGGATGAGAAGTTGGCGACGAGTTGTGGCGGGGCGGTAGCGGACGTGTCGGTTGATGCGGCGGGCAGAGTGGCCGGAACGGGCGAGCCGGGAGGCGGCGCGCAGCGCGGCGACGGTGGTGCGTGCCGGTGCGGGAAGTGCCCGCACGGCGCCCGCGAGGGGCACCGGCAGGCGGTGGCCGCCTTCGTCGCACTGCGCGAGGACTTCGCCGCCGGCCGGGGCGTACCGGCCGGACTCGCGCGTTCCGCGGGCGCGGCACGTCAGTGGGTGTCCGATGAACTCTCTCTGTCCGCACGGACATTGGCCGAGCGTGCCGCCGCGGAGGGCACCGCGCGGCTGGCGGCCGCGGGGCGACGCACCCCGCTGGTCGCCTGGGCGCTGGTCGCCACGCTGCTGATCGGCCAGGCCCTGACCGCCATCGGGTCCGGCTGGACGGTGACGCGTACGGCAGGGCTGGTCGCGGCGATCGTCCCGGCCATGGCGCTGACCGTGGCGGCCTGGCGGGACGGCACGCACGGCGGGGCGTTGGCACCGCTCATCGGCGCCGACCGTCGGCTGTCCACCTCCCGCACGGTCGCGGCTGCCTGGGTGGCGGTGGCGCTGTACGCGGTCCTGATGGCGGCGGTGCAACTGGCCGCGGCGGGCGGGCCCCGCGAGCGCAGGAAGCTGCGCGCCGGCATCGAACTCGCCGTCTCCGCACCCTTGCTGACCGTGCTCGGCGCCGTCTGCGCCGTGGCCCTGCTCGCATACGGCCTGGTGGCCGCGCGGGTCAGGACCGGGCGCGTCCAGAAGGTCCCCGCCGCCCGGCCGCGCGCCGTCGATCTGCTGACGGACGACGCGGGCCGCGGCAGCTTCCCGGACGCGCAGTACGCGCTGGTGAACGCGGTCGGGGTGGCCTACGCCGTGGTGTGCCTGGCGGTCCGCCCCGATCAACTGCCGCGCCTCCCCTGGGGTGTGGCGGTCCTGGTGGTGCTCTCCGGGGCGACGTACCTGGCCGGCCGGGCGACGGCGGGCGGCCGCCCGGTCATCCTCTCGGTGGTCCGGTCCCGGGAGCTGGGCGACCTCGCCTCGCCGATCCGCACCGGCGACGACATCGAGATCCGCGGCACCGGCTTCGTCCCGCCGGGCGCCGGAACACCCGACCGGCTCGCCCGCACGGTCGTACGGATCGGCACGGTGCACGTCCCGGTCCCGCTGATCCCGGTCGTCGGCGGATTCGCCAACCCGACGGACGACGTCCTGACCGTGCCGGTACCGGTCGATGTCGAACCGGGCCGGGTCGAGGTCCGTGTTGTTACGGCGGCGGGGGCGGAGACCGGCGGCTACGCGATCGACGTGCAGGACTGAGGGGTCCCGGCGGGGGCGGTGGCCGGGGCGCGGCGGCCGGGGCCGGGTGCCTTCGTGAACGGTGGGCGTGATTGATTGCCGTGATCGGTTGCCGTGTGGCTTTGCGGTTCCGGTTGTGGTTGTGGTTGCGGATCGGTTGTGGCTGCCGTGGTCGGTGGGCGGTGGCCGCTGTGGGATTGCCCGGGCGGCCGGGCGGCGGCGGCCGGGTGTCTGGCGTCCGGGAGGTGCGGCCGGCCGGCGGCGCGGTGATTTTGCCAGACGTACCTCTCTGACGTGCATCGGACGGTTGAACGTTGTACGCACACGCGTCCGTATCTCCCCAGGAGGCGCGGTCGCGGGCACAATCGTCTGCGCCCGGTGGCAACGGAGAGGCGGACGTCATGGCTCACGCGGACCGTACGATCAGCGCAGACCTGAAAGGGGCGGGGGTCGGCGCTGCCGGCACCGGAGGGCGGGCGCGGGCGGCACGCCACGCGCTTCTCCCGTTGCGCATCTTCCTGGGCGGCACCTTCGCCTACGCAGGTGTCGACAAGCTGACGGACCCGGCCTTCCTGGCGGCCGACGGCAACGGATCGCTCGGCGCTCTGCTGGGGCAGGTCCATGACACGGCGGCGCTGCCGCAGTTGGTGGAGCTGGCGCAGCGCAGCCCGGTGGGCTTCGGCTACGCCATCGCCGTCGGTGAACTGCTGGTCGGCGTCGGGATTCTGGTCGGCCTGCTGGGACGGCTGGCGGCGGTCGGCGGAGCGCTGATCTCGCTGACGCTGTGGCTCACCGTGAGCTGGGCGACCTCGCCCTACTACTACGGCAATGACCTGGCCTACCTGATGGCCTGGATCCCGCTGGTGCTGGCGGGCACGCCAAGATTCTCGCTGGACGCGGCGCTGGCGAACCGCCGAGCCCGGCAGGGGCGGCAGCTGTTCGGCTGAGGGGTGGGCTGGGGCGCGGCTGAGGACGGGGCCGAGGGCCGAGGGCCGGGTGCCTCCGGCAGCAGGCAGGATCTGCCTGCTGCCGGAGGCACCCGGCCCGTCTTTGTGCTGAGGATCCAGGCGCGGCTGTGATTGCTGCTGCGGCTGTTGCTACGGCTGGTGCTGCGACTCGCGGCGTCTGCGGACCGGGGCCCAGATGGCGGCGGTGATGCCGGAGAGGACCAGCCCGAAGGGGAGGGCGAAGAAGAGCCAGGGGCCGGGGGCGTCCCAGGCGCCGAGGGCGTCGAGGCCGTAACCCGTGCCGACCGTGAGGGCGGTGGCGCCGGCGATCAGACGGGCCGGTTCGAAGGGGTGGCGCATCACGAGAGGGCTCCCTCGGAGATCCGGTGCGACGGTGGGACAAGGGCCTGCGCGCCGGCCGCGGGTGCCTCGGGTGCCTCGGGCGCCTGGGGCGCCTGGGGGGAGCGGCCGGTCGGGCTCGGGGGGACGGCTGCGTTCGACGGGGTGGGTGGGCTGGACGGGGCAGTTGGGGCCGTCGGAGCCGTCGGAGCGGTCGGTGGGATGGCCGGGGCGTAGGGCTGGACGTCCACCTGGCCGGCGCCGACCTTGAGGTCCAGCCGCAGGGAGCCGCGCGGCTTCTCGCCCTTCTTGAGACCTTCGGCGGGCAGGGTGACCGTCCGCTGCCGATCGCCGGCGGAGAGATCCACGTCGTCCGGGGCGTCGCCCGGCAGCTGGATGTCTCCCAGTCCGAGAGAGATGTGGAGGGTGACGGGGACGCCGCGAGGCAAGGTGACCTGCAGGCGTCCGGCGCCCACCTCCGCGCTGGTGTGGACCTTGTCATCGGCCTTCAGCGGCAGTCCTCGGAGGTCCAGGATGCCGTCGCCGGAGCCGAGTTCGTAGTGCTGCTCCACCGCGGCGACGCTGGTGGGGGCCCAGGTGCGGTGCTGCCAGTTGGTGGTGAGCTTGTCGGGCAGTGCCGTGGCGCCGGCCAGCAGGACCGCGGTCAGGACGACCATGAAGACCGTGCCGCCGCCGGTCCTCCCGCACCACGCGCTGAGCACCAGCCCCAGGCCGAGGACGACCAACGCCGCGGCGAGGCCGGCCTGCAAGGACGGTGTGAGGCCGTCGTACGCGGAGACGGCCAGGGTCGCGCCGGCACCGGCGAACATCGCCAGCAGGAAGGTCCATCCCCCGATCGAGCGGCCGGCGCGGGGAGTTCCCCGCCGCGGGGGCCGGGACGGCTCGGCGGGCCACTGCCGCCCCTGAGGGGGCGCGGCACCACGCCGCCCGCCCGCCGCACCCGCACCGTGCTCGAACTCGTACGTCACATCCAGGGGCAGGCTCTCGGGGCCCCAGAGGTAGCCCCCGCCCGCCGGCGGTTCCGCGGAGCGCGGATCACGCCACCAGGAAGGGGTGTTGGGCGCGGGGGGTGCCTTGGTCTCGGGTGGTGCGTCGGCGACGGTCTGGGCGGTCGCGGCGTCCATCGACTCCGCCCCCGCCGCTTCCGCCCGCCGGCGCTGCCGCGACCAGTAGGCGGAGCCGGCCACCACCAGCGTCAGCATGATGGCGAAGGACATGACGCTGCCCTTGCCGAGCGTCGTCAGGAACAGCCCGCAGCCGATCAGCGCGAAGAGCAGGGCCGTCAGCGCGGAGCCCTCGACGCGGCCGGAGAGCAGCCGGCGGCCCTCGTTCTCCTCCTCGCCGTCGAGCGGGATGAGCAGCCAGGCGAAGCCGTAGGCGATGAGCCCGAGGCCGCCGGAGAGCGACAGGACCGCCAGCACGATGCGGAAGATCACCGGGTCGAGATCCCAGTGCCGGCCCAGCCCGCCGCAGACCCCGCCGACGACCTTGTGCCGCCGGCTGCGGCGCAGCGGGACATGGGGCGGGGTGGGACCGGCGGCGTCGGAGGGCGCCGGCTCCTCAGCGTGGGCTGCATCGTTCATGGACCCATGGTGACAACCGCGGCGAGGTCCCGACATCCGTGGGAACCCTGGCAGATCCCTGAGATCGGCCCTGAGGCCGTGCCGGTCACGGCGTCACCGTGACCGGCTCCCACCGCGAGCATGCCCCGGACGCCGGACGCCGGACGCCGGACGCCGGACGCCGGACGCCGGTTGCCGAGCGCCCAGCGCGGGACGCCGGATGCCGGTCGCCGGACGCTGTACGCCGACATCGAGCGCCGTGGCAAGGCCCGCGCGTCGAGGTGTGGCCCTGATATCGCCCGGGAGTTCGCATATCGCCCGGGACCGCGGTCCGACGGCGGCTCCAGGGGCGGACAGCCGGTGGCCGAAGCCCGATCCCGCGGCCCCGGGGACTATCGTTGCGCCCCGGATACGTACGGGTTTCCGGAGGGGCGTGCGGTGACGGAGGCGGCGTCGGTGGACGAGGGGCGACTGGTCGCCGGGCGGTACCGCCTGGTCGAACGGATAGGCCAGGGCGGCATGGGCACCGTCTGGCGTGCCCGGGACGAGGTCCTCGGGCGCCAGGTCGCGGTCAAGCGGCTGCATGTCTCGCCCCAGTTGGAGGCCGACGAACTCGCCACCCGCCACGAGCGCACGACCCGGGAGGCGCAGGCCGCGGCCCGGATCAATCACCCGAACGTGGTGGGGGTCCACGACGTCGTGGACGACGCCGGGCTGCCCTGCATCGTCATGGAGTACGTGCCGTCCTCCACTCTCGGCGACGCCATCAAGGAGGCTGCCCGCGCCGACCGTTCGGTGCCGACCAGGGAGGCCGCGCGCATCGGACGCGGGATGATCGCCGCGCTCCGGGCCGCGCACTCCGCCGGTGTGCTGCACCGTGACGTCAAGCCGGGCAACGTTCTGCTCGGTGAGGGCGGCCGGGTCGTCCTCACGGACTTCGGGATCGCCGTCGCCAGCGGAACCTCCACCCTCACCAAGACCGGTGAGCTGGTCGGCTCCATCGACTACTTGGCGCCCGAGCGGGTCAAGGGCGGCACCCCCGGGCCCGCCTCCGATCTGTGGGCGCTGGGCGCGACGCTCTATCAGGCGGTCGAGGGGCGGCCCCCGTTCCGTAAGCCCACCGCGATCGAGACGGCGTACGCCATCGCCGTGGACCCGTTGGTGCCGCCGCGGAACGCCGGTCCGCTGACCCCGCTCATCGAGGCGCTGCTCGCCAAGGAGCCGGCGGACCGGCCGACGGCCGCGGTCGTCGAGCAGGCGCTACGGGCCGCCGAAGGTGAGGCGGACACCGCGCTGATCGGCTGGCCGACGCTGGCGCTCGGGACCGTCGACCGCGACCGGACGGCGCCCGCCGACTCGTCCGACTCGACCGGGCCCACCGCGTCCACCGGACCGACCGTCTCGACCGGGCCGACCGTCTCGACCGGGCCGACCGTCTCGACCGGGTCGAGCGCGTCGGCCGAGGCGCCCACGCGCCCGGTGTACGCGGCGGGTCACGGGGCCACGCCGGCCACCGGTACGGGCACCGCCGCCGTCACCGGTAGCGGCACGGGCGTCCATGGCGGTACCGGTACGGGCGCGGGCACGGCGTCCGCGGCGAACGGAGTGGCGGTCCCGGCGGCGGCGGGCCACCTCGCGGCCACCGAGGGCCCCACGAACGTGCAGGCCACGGTCTCGCTGCCCGGTAAGCGGCGCGGCCGGGTCGTGGCCTGGTCCGTCGTGGGGGTGCTGATCGCCGGCGGCGGTGCCGGGGCGGCCTGGTACTTCGTCCACAGCAACGTCTCCGACGCGTCCCAGGCGACCGGGAGCAAGACCACGCCCGTGCAGCCCAGCGTCCCGGAGAGCAGCGTCGGCCCGCCGCCGCCCCTGCCCGCGGGTTTCCACCGCGCCAAGGAGCCGGCGATGGGCATCTCCTTCCCGGTGCCCGACGGCTGGAAGCGCGAGGTCAAGGACGGCGGCCGACAGGTCAACTACGCGTCCGAGTCCGAACTGGCGGCGCTGACGATCAACGTCCTGGACTTCTCCTCGGCGGACCAGGTGCAGCACTTCAAGGACGTCGAGGCGGACCTCAAGGTGGAGTACCCGAGTTACAAGCGACTGCGGCTCCAGGGCACCGTCTTCCAGGGCGATCCCGCCGCCATCTGGGAGTTCTCCTTCATGGGCCGGGTCCGTGAATACCGGGGGATCGACCTGGGCTTCGGCCGCGAGGGCGCCAAGGAGTACGCCATCTATGTCTCCGCGCCGAGCGCGAACTGGCCGAAGTACGAAAAGGTCTTCTCCCACGTGAAGGACGGCTTCCGTAAGGACAGCTCCGACAGCTGACGGGTAGCGGGGGCGGCGACGGGTACGGACCTGCGCGGGCCGAGGCAGGGCGCGCGAACGGCCGTCGGCCCGCTGCCGGCCCCCTATGTCCGGCCGCTGCAACGTCAGGGGTCGCTTCAGGGTCCTCCCTGATGCCTTGCGGCCCGGCACCGTGTGACGATCGGGGACATGACCACCGCGCCGCCCCGTGCCGGGACCATCTACGCCCCGACGCCGGACCCTGACGAACCACCCGTGCGCAAGCTCTACCGCAGCGCGGACGGCAGGCTGCTCGGCGGGGTCGCGCGGGGGCTGGCCGGGCATCTGGGGCTGCCGGTCTCGTGGGTGCGGGTCGTGTTCGTGGCGCTGTTCCTGGCGGACGGCATGGGCGCACTGCTCTACGCCGCGTTCTGGTTCTTCGTGCCCCTGGGCGTCGGCGGCGTCGAGGCCAGGGGCCGGCGGTCCCGCAAGGCCGACGACCGACGCCTGCTGCGCGGCCGCAGGCCCGACAAAGGCCAGGTCTTCGCGCTGATCGCGTTGCTGATCGGCGCGTCCGTCGTCGCGTCCAGGTTCGAGTTGGCCCGGGCCAACGGCTATCTCTGGCCGGTGCTGCTGATCGGCGCCGGTGTCGCCCTGGTATGGCGTCAGGCGGACAACTCCCGGCGCGCCCAGTGGCTGGAGCTCGGCCGGCGCAAGGGCCTGCTGCCGGTGCTGCGCGGCGCGGCCGGAGTGCTGCTGGTCGGCATCGGCGTGACCGGCATCGTCGTGCTCCAGGGATCGGTCCGCCATCTCGGCTCGGTGCTGCAGGCCGCGCTCGCCGTCGTCGTGGGCATCGCTCTGCTGGCGGGCCCCTACCTCGTGCGGATGACGCAGGACCTCTCCGAGGAACGGCTGATGCGCATCCGGGCGCAGGAGCGCGCCGAGGTCGCCGCCCATGTCCACGACTCCGTGCTGCACACCCTCACCCTCATCCAGCGCAGCGCCGATGACCCCCGGGAGGTGGCGCGGCTGGCGCGCGCCCAGGAGCGCGAACTGCGCGCGTGGCTGTACAAACCCGAGGGCCGTGGCAAGGAGGAGGACGAGGAGCCGACGACCCTCGCCGAGGCGGTGCGCACGGCCGCCGCGGAGGTGGAGGACCACCACGGCGTACCGATCGAGGTCGTGGTCGTTGGTGACTGCCCGCTCGACGACGCCGTGAGCGCCCAGATGCAGGCCGCACGCGAGGCGATGGTCAACGCCGCCAAGTACGGTGGCGAGGGGGGCGCGGTGCAGGTGTTCGCCGAGGTGGAGGGCCGGTCGGTCTTCCTTTCGGTGCGCGACCACGGCCCCGGCTTCGACCTGGACGCCGTGCCCGAGGACCGGATGGGCGTCCGTGAATCCATCATCGGACGGATGGAGCGCCACGGCGGCACGGCCCGGCTGCGGTCCGCCCCCGACGGCGGCACCGTGGTCGAGCTGGAGATGGAGCGCACGGAGTGAGCGCGTGGACGGCACCGACGGACGGCCGCGGCACAAACCACCGTGCGGGGCAGCGGGCGGGGGACGGAGCGAGGGATGATGGCGGAGCAGACACCGAGGGACGGGCGGACGAGATGAGCAGCGACGGCGCACAGCAGGGCGAGGCCGGCACCGGGGCGGCCGAGGGCCGGACCGTACGGGTCGTCCTCGTCGACGACCACCGGATGTTCCGTACGGGCGTCCAGGCCGAGATCGGGGAGACCGAACGCACCGGCGTCGAGGTGGTCGGCGAGGCCGCCGACGTCGACCAGGCCGTCACGGTCATCACCGCCACCCGCCCGGAGGTCGTTCTGCTGGACGTCCATCTGCCCGGCGGCGGCGGTGTCGAGGTGCTGCGCCGCAGCGCCGCGATGATGGCCGACGCCGACCGCCCGGTCCGCTTCCTCGCGCTCTCCGTCTCCGACGCCGCCGAGGACGTCATCGGCGTCATCCGGGGCGGCGCCCGCGGCTACGTCACCAAGACGATCACCGGTACGGACCTGGTCAACGCGGTCTTCCGGGTGGCCGACGGCGACGCGGTGTTCTCCCCTCGGCTGGCCGGCTTCGTGCTGGACGCCTTCGCCTCCACCGACGCCCCGCCCGTCGACGAGGACATGGACCGCCTCACCCAGCGCGAGCGCGAGGTGCTGCGGCTGATCGCCCGCGGATACGCGTACAAGGAGATCGCCAAGCAGCTGTTCATCTCCGTCAAGACGGTCGAATCGCATGTCTCGGCGGTGCTCAGGAAGCTCCAGCTCTCCAACCGCCACGAGCTGACGCGCTGGGCGACGGCCCGCCGGCTGGTCTGAGACCCCGGCCGCACGACGGGACTCGTCCCCACGGCGGAAGGCGGCGCGCGGCCCCGGCCGGGCGCCGGAAACGCCACCGGCCCAGGCCCAGGAACGGGAGGTCTCGGCCCAGGCCCAGGAACGGGAAGTCCCGTCAGGCGTAGGAGCAGGAGGTCTCGGCCCGGACCCGGCCCCAGGCTCACAGCAGGAGAAGGCCGGACCGGGGCCCCCAGGACAGGCCCCGCCCCGACCAGGAACGATGCCCGGCGGTCGCCGGGCCGAAGTGTGGGCAAAGAGGGACGCAGGGCGAGCAACCAGGACCGCGCGGATCGCCATCTAAGGGCGCGGAGAGGCTCGCTGCCGAAGGCGGGGCCGTCACCACCCCGGTCCTTCACCCACCTGTCCTGGAAGCGAGATCCCGATGAGCCTGACGGGCACGCCCTTCTTTCTCACCTCGATCGCGCTGCTGATCGTCGCCCTCGTGCTGCCGCTCGCCCTGTGGGGCCGGATAGCCGGGCCGCGCCTGGTGCGCGGCCTCGCCCGGCTGGTGATGTTGGTGTTCGCGCAGCTCACCGCCATCACCCTGGTCTTCGTCGTGGTCAATGACGCGAACAACCTCTACGACACCTGGGGCGATCTGCTCGGGACCGCCGGCCATGTCGAGGAGGCGAGGGACCTCGGTCCGGACGGCACGGGCGGCAAGCAGATCAACGACCGGCCCAAGCAGCTCCAGCAGTTCCGGCCGGCCGACGACCCGGTGGTCGGCAGCGGCGTGCAGATGACGGATCTCAAGGGCACCATCTCGGGTGTGAACGGCGAGGTCTATGTATGGCTGCCGCCGCAGTACAACGACCCCGCCTACCGGAACACGAAGTTCCCGGTGGTCGAGGTACTGCCCGGCTACCCCGGCTCGTCGAAGTCCTGGCTGGGCTCGCTGCGCGCGGGGGAGCAGCTGCGGCCGCTCATGGAACGTGGCGAGGTCAAGCCCTTCATCCTGGTCGCGCCGCGTACCAACGTGCTGGGCACCGCCGACACCGGGTGCGTCAACATCCCCGGCAAGGTCAACGCCGACAGTTGGCTGACCGTCGACGTGCGGCAGATGGTCATCGACAACTTCCGGGCCGGTAGTACCCCGGACGCGTGGGGCCTCGCGGGGTATTCGGCGGGTGCTCACTGCGCCACGAAGCTCGCGCTGGCCCACCCGGACCGCTACCGCGCCGCGGTCGCCATGTCCGGCTACAACGACCCGGCGATCGAGCGCGATTCGCTGGCCGGCAAGGACCCGAAGCTGCGCGTGGAATCCAACCCGATGAACATCCTGAGCGCGGCCAACGCGGCGGGTAAGCCGCCGCGTACGGCCCTGTACATCTCGGGCGCGTCGGGCGACGGCTACCAGGCGGGCCTCGGGCTGCGGCAGATCGCGAGGAAGCCGACGACGGTGACCGTCCAGCAGATCCCGGCGGGCGCGGGCGGGCACTCCACGGCGGTGTGGAAGCAGCAGGTGCCGGTCACCTTCGCGTGGTTGGGCCGCCAGATCACGGCGTCGAACGGCACCCTCAGCCCTTGACCCCAACATGCGGGTCAGGCAGGGCGGGAGGCCCCCGCGAACGGCATCTGGTCGATCGGTGCGATGCGCACCGGCGCACCCGGATGCGGGGCGTGGATCATCTTCCCGTCGCCGATGTAGAGGCCGACGTGGCTGATCCCGGCGTAGAAGAACACCAGGTCGCCAGGGGCGAGTTGGGATCTGTCGATGCGGGATCCCGCGTTGATCTGGGTGTAGGTCGTACGGGGCAGGGAGATCCCGCCGGCCTGCCAAGCGGCCTGTGTCAGGCCCGAGCAGTCGTACGCGGAGGGGCCGGTCGCGCCCCAGACGTAAGGCTTGCCCAGCGCGGCGTAGGCATACGAAACAGCTTGCGCCGCACGGGGGTTGGGCGCCTGGGCCGCCTCCTCCCCACCTGAGGCGGCGTCGCTCCCGCCGGCGGCGTCCTCGTTCCCCATACCCTGCCGCTGCTCGTCGGTCAGCCGGTCGAGCAGCCGCTCCGCGGAGTCCAGCTTCCGCACCACCGTCACCCGGTGCTTCTTCAGCGCGGCCTCGGTGTCCGCCAGCCGTTCCGCGGTCTCCTCCGCCCGCTCTCGGACCTGCCGGATACTGCCGAGCCGGCGCGCGTAACCGGCCACCGCGTTCGCCTGGTGGCTGCCCGCGCGCTCCAGGACGGTGGCGCCGTCGAGGTAGCGCTGGGGGTCCGCGGACAGCAGCAGGCGGACGGTGGGGTCGACCCCGCCGGAGCGGTACTGGCCGGCGGCCATGGATCCCAGGCCGGCCTTCGCGGAGTTCAGCTTCAACGTCCTGCGCGCGGCCTCGTCCTGGAGT
The DNA here is from genome assembly GCF_045782725.1 of Streptomyces sp. Pv4-95. NCBI lineage: Bacteria > Bacillati > Actinomycetota > Actinomycetes > Kitasatosporales > Streptomycetaceae > Streptomyces > Streptomyces sp. Pv4-95. Next base: position 3,368,111 of record NZ_CP127172.1, on the reverse strand, counting down.
CGGCTCAGTTCCTCGCGCGCGGTGTCGGCCTGCTCCTTGGCGCCGTTGTACTTCTGCGTCGCCACCTCTGCCTCCTGGTACAGCGTGTCGACCCGGTCCTGCACCTGGGCGGGGGTGAGTTCGGGTGCGGCCTGGACGGTGCCGTCGAAGGCGGTGGCGGTGGCGGCTCCCGCGAGGGCCAGAACGGCGGCCGTACGGGCGGTGCGCGCACCGCGCGCCGTGCCGCCGGTGAGGGCGAGCGGGTGGTGCCTGGTCCTGCGGTGCGACGCCACTGTGGCCGTCACTTCCTTCCCTTCGGGCCGTGCGTGGCCCGGGTGGTCCGGGCGGGGTCCGGTGGGTCCGGCGGCGGCCCGTGAAGAGGGGGAGCGGGCCGCCGCCATTCCTTCCGGCGGGGCGGTCGACGCGTCGCCGGGGCGGAGACCGGCGACAGCGGGGAGTCGACCGCCTGGAGGAGGACGCTAAACCTGCGTCTCCCCGGGGCGAGCCCGCTTGCCCGGCATTGCTCACTTTCGACCGCCGATTGTCCGTAGCTGACCGCGCGGTCGCCGGGGCCGCGGTCGGCTCCCTGCCTGCCCTGACCGATGCGGCGATCGGGGGTGCCCTGCCCGAAGGCCCGTGCTATGCGGCGGATACGATCCAGCACTATGGACGTAGTAATCAATATCTTCGTCGGCCTGCACATCATCGGCATCGCCTCCCTGCTGGGCGGCTTCCTGACCCAGATGAAGGCGATGAGCGCAGGCGGGGCCCGGTTCGTGCCGGCCATGCTGCACGGCGCGCTGACGATGCTGGTGACCGGCATCGTGCTGGTCGGCCTGAACCAGGCGCAGGACCAGGAACTCAACAACATCAAGATCGGCATCAAGATGGCCGTCCTGGTGGTGATCCTGGCGCTGGTCTACGTCAAGCGGGACGAGGAGACGGTCGCCAAGCCGCTGTTCGGCGCGGTCGGCCTGCTCACGGTCGCCAACATCTTCATCGCGGTGCTCTGGACCTGATCCGGCCCGGTACACCGCTCGCGCGCTCACGGCGTCGTCCGGACGAGGCCCTGCGGACGGCCTTGCGGAAGGCCCTGCAGACGGCTCACCGCGCGGTCCCCACCTCCGGAGTCCGGTTCGGACTTCCGGGGCGGTGACCGCGCGGTGGCATGTGGGGGGTGGCCGTGGGGGGTGGCCTTGGCGGAGCGGCGCCGGCGCTATGCCGGGCGGACGCTCCCGTAGATGGGCATGTAGTAGATCGACTCCTCGCGGACGTTGGCGCCCGGCTTCGGTGCGTGGATCATCTTGCCGCCGCCTATGTACATCCCGACGTGGCTGATGTCGTCGTAGAAGAACACCAGGTCACCGGGCTGAAGGTCCTTGGTGGCCACCCGCTCGCCCACCTTCACCTGGTCCCAGGTCGTGCGCGGCAGGTCGACCCCGGCCGCCTTCCATGCCGCCTGGGTCAGCCCCGAGCAGTCGTAGGACGTGGGGCCGGTCGCGCCCCAGACGTACGGCTTGCCCATCTGCGCGCGGGCGAAGGCGAGCGCCTTGTCGGCCTTGGTCGAGTACGAACCGCCGGTGTCGCTGCCGCCGCCGGTCGAGCCGTCCGAGGCGCCGTCGCCGGGCTGCTTCTGCTCCTCGCGCTGCCGGCGCTCCTCTTCCGCCTGCTTGCGCGCCAGCTCCTCGGCCTTGCGCTGGGCCGCGGCCTCCCGCTTGCGCTCCAGCTCGGCCAGCCGCGCCTTCTCCTGGGCGGTCAGCCGGGACAGCAGCTGCCGGGCCTCGGCCAGCTTGCCCTGGACCGACTGCTTGGACTCCTTCAGTGACGTCTGGGACTCCTGCAGCCGCTCCAGACTGCGGGTCGCCTCCGCGCGCTGCCGGGTGGCCTCGGCCTGCTGCTCCTGGTAGTCGGTGACCGCCTGCTTCTGCCGGCCGGTCAGCCGCTCCATGAGGTGGCTGCGGTCGACGAACTGCTGCGGGTCCTTCGCGAGCATCAGCTGCGCGGTCGGGTTCATGCCGCCGGTGCGGTACTGGGCCGACGCGAACGTGCCCAGCGTGCGCCGGGACTCGTTCATCCGCTCCGCGCGCTTGGCGGCGGCGTCCAGGAGCTTGTCGACGGTTTCGCGCTGCCCCTCCGCCTTCTCCTTGGCGGCGTTGTACTTCTGGGTGGCGACCTCGGCCTGGCGGTAGAGGCCGTCGACCTTCTGCTTGACCTCTTCGATGGTGGGCTTGGGCGCCCGGGGCGCCGCGTCGGCGGACTGCGAGAGCAGCGTGACCGAGGCGAGGGCGGCGGTGGTGAGCCCGGCCGCCGTGCGGCGGCTTCCGGGCGAACTGAGCACGCGGGTGCGCGGCTTGCGATGCGACGCCAAGGCCGGCGACTCCTTCCGTGGACCGCCTACCGGGTTAGCTGTCGGGTTCGGGCGGGTGTCGCTGACGGAAGGCTTGCCCTACGGTCGTCGCGTCCGCCTCCGGCGGCCGCGCCGATCGATTCACCCCGGTGGTGCTGGTGGGTCCCCGGCTCCGGGTGCCTTCGTGGCAGGGCCGGACTCGGCGGAGGCGGCCCGTGCTGACGCTGTCGTCTGCGGGGATGCGGGCTGCCCGAGCGAGCACGGTAGCCAACTCGTGTGGCTCCTGTGAAGGCTGATGTTCGATTTGCCCGAAACCTTTTCGTGACCTGAATGTGTGCCAGGCGTACTTGCGGCAGATGTCGGGTTCGTGGTGGTGGCGGGGGCCCGCGCCACGGCTCCGGGGTGTGACGATCCGGTGCACGACGGTGACGAAGTGGGCCGAGGCGCCCCGCGTCGACGACCGGCGTCGCCCTCGTCGCCCGCCGGCTCCCGATTTCGACTCCCCGCGGCCCCGCCGGCCCCCTGCACGACACCCTGGACGGCTCCCGTTCAGCCGCTCCCCGGTCTCCTCCGGCGCCACTCCGGCCGATTCGGACCCACTATCCGATACTCCGGGGCGGGCTGTCAGTGGGGCCGCCTAGACTCGGTGGGCGATGAGCAGCCTCTTTGACGACAGCTTCCTGGCGGACCTCGGCCCGAAGGGCGAGGAGCCCCCGCCGCCTCCCGAGGACGAGGACGGTCCCGCACAGGAGGAGATCCCCGCCGACCTGTTCGGTGGCCGCTTCGACGTGCCCGGCGGGATCCCGCACGCCATCGGCCCGGGGCGCGACCGCTACTACCGCGACGGCGCCGCCCGCCCCGCGGTCGATCCGGACGCCCTCCTGGAGGGGCTCAACGAACAGCAGAAGGCCGCCGTGGCGCACACCGGCGGGCCGCTGCTGATCGTCGCGGGCGCGGGTTCCGGCAAGACCCGCGTCCTGACGCACCGCATCGCGCATCTGCTCGGCGCCCGCGGTGTGCACCCTGGTCAGATCCTCGCCATCACCTTCACCAACAAGGCCGCGGGCGAGATGAAGGAGCGCGTCGAGGAACTGGTCGGCCCGCGCGCCCACGCGATGTGGGTCTCCACCTTCCACAGCGCCTGCGTCCGCATCCTGCGCCGGGAGAGCAAGAAGCTGGGCTTCACGTCCTCCTTCTCGATCTACGACGCGGCCGACTCCAAGCGGCTGATGGCGCTGGTGTGCCGGGACCTCGATCTCGACCCCAAGCGCTTCCCGCCCAAGTCCTTCAGCGCCAAGGTCTCCAACCTCAAGAACGAGCTCGTCGACGAGGAGACCTTCGCCCAGCAGGCCGCCGACGGTTTCGAGAAGTCCGTCGCCGAGGCGTACTCGATGTACCAAGCACGCCTGCGCGAGGCCAACGCCCTCGACTTCGACGACATCATCATGACGACGGTCAATCTCCTCCAGGCCTTCCCGGATGTCGCCGACCACTACCGCCGCCGCTTCCGGCACGTGCTCGTCGACGAGTACCAGGACACCAACCACGCCCAGTACACCCTCGTACGCGAACTGGTCGGCCCCGCGGAGGAAGCCGGCGAGCTGTGCGTCGTCGGCGACGCCGACCAGTCCATCTACGCCTTCCGCGGCGCCACGATCCGCAACATCCTCCAGTTCGAGGAGGACTACCCGGACGCCACGACGATCCTGCTGGAGCAGAACTACCGCTCCAGCCAGACGATCCTCAGCGCCGCCAACGCCGTCATCGAGCGCAACGAGAACCGCCGTCCCAAGAACCTCTGGACGGACGCCGGAGCCGGCCCCAAGATCACCGGCTATGTCGCCGACACCGAGCACGACGAGGCCCAGTTCGTCGCCGACGAGATCGACCGGCTCACCGACGCGGGCGACGCCAAGGCCGGCGACGTCGCGGTCTTCTACCGCACCAACGCCCAGTCCCGTGTCTTCGAAGAGATCTTCATCCGGGTGGGGCTGCCCTACAAGGTCGTCGGCGGCGTGCGCTTCTACGAGCGCAAGGAGGTCCGCGACGTCCTCGCGTATCTGCGGGTGCTCGCCAACCCCGAGGACACCGTCCCGCTGCGCCGCATTCTGAACGTCCCCAAGCGCGGCATCGGCGACCGCGCCGAGGCGATGATCGACGCCCTGTCCCTGCGCGAGAAGATCACCTTCCCGCAGGCGCTGCGCCGGGTCGACGAGGCGTACGGCATGGCCGCCCGCTCCGCCAACGCCGTCCGGCGGTTCAACGTCCTCATGGAGGAGCTGCGCACCATCGTCGAGTCCGGTGCGGGCCCGGCGACCGTCCTGGAGGCCGTCCTGGAGCGCACGGGCTACCTCGCCGAACTCCAGGCCTCCACCGACCCGCAGGACGAGACCCGGATCGAGAACCTCCAGGAACTCGCCGCGGTGGCCCTGGAGTTCGAGCAGGACCGCGGCGAGGAGAACCCCGGCACCCTCTCCGACTTCCTGGAGCAGGTCGCGCTGGTCGCCGACTCCGACCAGATCCCGGACGAGGACGAGGACGGCAGCGGCGTCATCACCCTCATGACCCTGCACACCGCCAAGGGCCTGGAATTCCCGGTGGTCTTCCTCACCGGCATGGAGGACGGCGTCTTCCCGCACATGCGCTCGCTGGGCCAGACCAAGGAGCTGGAGGAGGAGCGCCGGCTGGCGTACGTGGGCATCACCCGCGCCCGTGAGCGGCTCTACCTCACCCGCTCGACGATGCGCAGCGCCTGGGGCCAGCCGTCGTACAACCCCGCCTCCCGCTTCCTGGAGGAGATCCCGGACGACCACGTCGAATGGAAGCGGACCGGGCCCGCGACGCCGTCCGCTTCCATGGGCGGACTCTCGTCGGGCGGCGGCTTCGGGAGCGGCATCGGCTCCGCGCTGTCGTCGTCGGCGCGGGCGAAGGGCCCGAGCGGCTTCGCGACCCGCCGGTCGAAGGACCGCACGGTCGTCGCGCTGACCATCGGCGACCGCGTCACCCACGACAGCTTCGGGCTCGGCACGGTCGTGGGCGTCAAGGGCAGCGGCGACAACGCCGAGGCGACGATCGATTTCGGCGGCGAGAAGCCGAAGCGGCTGCTGCTGCGGTACGCGCCGGTGCAGAAGCTGTAGCCGGCGCGGGGGACGGCGGAGTCGTCGGGCCGGGGGCATCGCCCTCGGCCCCTTCGACGGGCCGGGATCCGGTCAGTTGGGGTCGAGGCCGTGGCTGCGCAGCCACGGCAGCGGGTCGACCGCCTCGCCGCCGCCGGGGCGCACCTCGAAGTGCAGATGCGGCCCGGTGGAGTTGCCGGAGTTGCCCGAGTAGGCGATCTGGTCACCGGCCTTGACCGAACCGGAGCGGATCTTGGTGCTGCTGAGGTGGCAGTACCAGGTCTCGGTGCCGTCGGGTGCCGTCACGATCGCCATGTTGCCGTACGCGGAGTTCCACTGGGTGCGGACGGTGCCGTCGGTCGCGGCCATGACGGAGGTGCCGTAGCTGACCGGGAAGTCGATGCCGCTGTGCACGGACATCCAGTTGACGCCGGCCTGGCCGTAGAGCGCGCTCAGTCCGTGCTGCTTGACCGGCAGCAGGAACTTGGGACGGGCGGCCTCCTTGCGGGCCGCCTCCTCCGCGGCGCGCTTGCGCTCCAGCGCCTGGCGCTCCTTGAGGTCGATCCGCTCCTGGGTACGGCTGGCCCGGTCGCGGAAGTCGTCGGCGCCCCTGCTGAGCCCTTCGAGCTGGGTGTCGAGCTTGCTGTTGGCGAGGGCCGGTTTGATGCCGCCGGTGTCCGGCGCGGCCTGCGCGGTCGCCTCTTCCTTGTCGTCGCCCGTGAAACCGCTGACGGACGCGGCGGCCACGGCGCACACCCCCATGGCGGCGACCGAGGGGACGGCGACGGTCAGCAGCGCCGACCGCTTCACCGGCCGCCGGCGGCCACGGCCGCGGACCGACTTGCCGGCCTCCCGGCCGACGACGCGAGTGGCGACCGGCGGAGTGACCGGCATGGCCTGCGTCATCGCGTCGGCGACGGCCGCGGCCTCCTCGGACACGGGAGTCGACGCGGTGTGGGCACCGTCCTCCGACTCGTACGTCTCGTGCGCCTGCCCGGCGAACTCGTGACCCGCGCTTTCCGGGGTCGCGTCCTGCCCAAAGGGGTCCTGCCCGAAGGCGTCGTGCCCGAGAGCGTCGTGCCCGGGGGCGGCGTCGGGGGCCGCCCCGTAAAGGGCGCCCTCGTGGGACGTCGTCTCGAACTGGCCGGTCGCGTACGGATCGGAGTCGTACTGCCCGGTCCCGGTCTGCCCGGCCTCGAACTGGGTGGCCTCGAACTGGCCGGTGCCGTAGCCCGTCGCCTCGCCCCAGACGGTGGTGTCCCACTGGCCGGTGTCGTTCGGCGGGGGCCCTGCCTGGGCCGGGATGCTCGCGATCAGGCCCTGGTCCTCGGTCGACCAGACGGCGGTGGCGTCGAAGCTGCCGGTCTCCTGGAGCGCGTCGGCGTGGTACCCGGCGGGGTCGTAGCCGTTGGTGGGGTAACTCCCGCTGTCGTAGCCGCCGGTGGCGTAGTTGCCCGCGTCCCATCCGCCGTCGGACTGCGCGGGGACCCCGTAGCCGGTGTCGTAGCCGGGGTGGCCGTACGCTCCGGTGTCCTGCCCGGCCAGGCCGTGCGCGGCGGTGTCGTACGCGGGAGCCCCGTAGGCGGTGTGTGCGTACGGGTCGTGTTCCGCGGCCGGCTGCTGCGTGCCGTAGGCGGCGTAGGAGCCGATGTCGTAGGCGCCGGTCTCGTGGCCGCCGGCGTCGTACTGGCCCGGGACGAAGGCGTCGGGATGGCCGGTGGCGTCGTACCCGCCCTGGCCGTAACCGGCCTGCCCATAGGCGCCGGTGTCGTACACACCGGTGTCGTAAGTGCCCGTGGCATAAGGGTCCGTGGCATACGCGCCGGTGTCGTACTGGCCCGTTTCGTACGAGCCGGGAAGCGAACCGAAGAGCGGGTCGCCGCCGCCGTACTCGGCCACGGCATCCTGGGAGTGCTGCGGGGCGTAGACGTCGTAGCCCGGATAGTGCGCATGCGAGGCGTCGGAAGCGGGGCCTGTCGGAAGCGGAGCCCCCGATGGGTGACGGTCGTTCACCAACTTCTCTTTCGCCTCGGCAGCAGGAGAATTAGCGGCGACTGTACCCGGCGGTACGCGACGGCGACAATCTTCCACAGGTTTCAGCCTCGACGAGACCGGGCATTTGGCCGCCTTTCGCCAATCCACATGCGAGATATTGGCGCCACGTTCGACGTTTGTTCGATGTCGAGCCGTGATCGCCGCGCGAATGCGGGGCCAATGCGACGCGGTGAGGGATCGGTTCAAGCCACCGAAAAGGCCCGTCCTGTCCCTTCCGCCTCCTCGACCGAGGTGAGTGCCTCGCGGATGCCCGCCGCGACCGTGCCGTTGACCGGTAGCGCGAGATGTCCGACACCGGTGACATGCACGTTGTACGCACTCAAATCAGGGTGTTCGACGCAGGCCGTCCGGGGCGGCGCCATCACGTGGTCGTCCTCGCTCCAGAACGCGACGAAATGCGTCCGGCAATGCGGGGCCGGAAGTGCCAGCTCGGCGATCACATCGGAATCCGGCCGCATCTGCCGAATGACGGGGTGCGCCGACATCAGCGGCGCGACGCTCGTGCCGGAGTGCGGCGTACCGAGAGTGATGACCGTACGCACCCTGGAGTCACCGCCCAGTCGCTGTACGTAATATCGCGCGATCAGCCCGCCGAGACTGTGGCCGACGATGTCCACTCGGGTGTGCCCGGTCCGCAGGCACACCTCTTCCACATGCTTGCCCAGCAGATCGGCGGCCTTTCGGAGATCGCAGGTCAGCGGGGAGTAGTTGAGCGCCTCGACATGGCGCCAGCCGTGCCGCCGCAGTGAGCGGCGCAGCAGCACGAAGACGGAGCGGTTGTCGATGAAGCCGTGCAGCATCAGGACGGGCGGATGGGCGCGCCCTTCCGTCGGGAGCACCGCGGGCGCGTCGGCGTCGGTGTCCTGCCCCGCGCGGCGGGGTGCGTGGTGCGGTGCGGGCTGCTCCTGGGAGATGCCCGTCGGGTAGAGGATCAGATGGCCCGCGAGGACCGCGAGGTCCATGAACATGCTGAGCGGGAGCAGCGAGGAGACGCGCGTGGAGAGCGTGCGCGTGCGTTCGAGCGGCGCGAAGCGGAGGTGCGCGAGAAGAGCGGCTGCGGAGAGAAGGGGCATGGCCGGCATGGCGGACCTCCCGAACGGCGTCCGGGAGGCGTCTCTGACTCCCGGTCGCCCTCGTGGGAAGCCGTAGACGGCGGCCTGGAGCGTGCTGCTCCGGCCTTGGCGCGCGCCCTGCGGCGTGGAGGCCCGGCTGCGGCTCCCCTTGCGCCCGGCCCGCGCGACGGCCTCCGCCGCTGGGCCGCGACGGTGCGACACGCGGGACGCGACGCTTGGCGAACGTGTCCCATGTGTGATTTCCCCCTCCCTGCATGTCACGAAACAGCTGGGTACGGGATGCTGGCGATAACGTTCGTTCACACTCGTGGCCGCCGGATCGCGGTCGCGCGATCGATTGTCGGCTCGGCGGCATCGCTACAGCGCATGCCGTGCATGGCTTGGAGGCAGTGATGGGTGTGGCGCGGCAAGACGGAGCGCAGTCGGAGAGCCCGAGCGCGACGGGCCGGTCGGGTCCGATCCGGGTGGTGGTGGCCAAGCCGGGACTGGACGGCCACGACCGGGGTGCCAAGGTCATCGCGCGGGCGCTGCGCGACGCCGGTATGGAGGTCATCTACACCGGTCTGCACCAGACCCCTGAGCAGATCGTCGACACCGCAATCCAGGAGGACGCCGACGCGATCGGGCTGTCCATCCTCTCGGGCGCCCACAACACCCTCTTCGCGAAGGTGATCGCCCTGCTGGAGGAGCGCGACGCGGCCGACATCAAGGTCTTCGGGGGCGGCATCATCCCCGAGGCGGACATCGCGCCGCTGAAGGAACAGGGCGTCGCGGAAATCTTCACCCCGGGCGCGACGACCGCCTCCATCGTGGAGTGGGTCAACGCGAACGTCCGGTCGCTGGCGGTCTGACCGAGGCTGCGCGGGGCGACGGCGTTCCTGCGGGCGGAGTCGAAGTCGGGGCTGCGGGCGGAAGTGGCGTTTGGGGCTGTGGGCGGAGGGCGGCGTCCGGGATGGCGGTGCGGTGCGGTTCCGGATCCCGGATCCGCGACAGGGCACTCCAGCTCAGCCGCCGGGCGCGGGATCTCGGCCCGCAGGCGCGGAATCTCGGCCCGCGGGCCGATCGCAACTCCGGAGATCCCGGTGCGGCGAACGGTCTGGCCGCTGCTTGGCCACGGTGGCCCCGGTCATGGCGGCCTAGCTAATGGGGCTCAGGGCTTGCCGTCAGCCCTCGGCGGCCTGGGCGTCCCGTCCCGGGCGCCCGTAGGTGCCCGGCCTCGGACTCGTACTCCTCAGGCCGGTACTCCCGGGCCCGTGCTCCTGTGCCTGGTTCGAGACTCCGCACCCCCTCTGACGAGGAACTGTGGCTGCGCTCCGGCACCCCCGGACGGCTGTCCTCGGACCCCTGCTCCTCGCCCCAGCCGCCCGACTCAGACCTGCGGCCGGGGAAGGCTTCTCGCCCTGGCCGCGTCGCCCGGCGCCGGGGGCGCAGCCCTGGAGCAGGTGGGTAGGCCGGGGCTTCGCCGCTGCTGGTGGCTCGTGGCCCCAGGGGCCCGGTGTAGCGCGGCGCGGTGTGGGCTTGTGCTCCCGGCCGGTCAGGGGTGTCGGGTCTGTCGGTGATGTCGACTGGCGCGGTGCGTCTGCCGGAATGGCGACCGCGCGAGGTGGCGGTGGCGTCCGCCGCCTGTGGTGGTCGGGCTAGTCGGTGGGCTCCGCGAGTGGGGTGTGGATGTGGGTGTCGGTGGGCTGTTGGGGGTTCCCTTCCGGGGCGGTGGGGTGGCGGAGTTCCGCGTGCATGGTGGAGCGCAGTCGCAGGGTTCCGACCAACCGCTGGAACGCCTCGGACCAGTAGCCGCCGGAGCCCGGTGAGGCGCCTTCCGGCTCGTCCGTGAGCGCGGTGAGCTTGTCGAGGTGGTCCGCGGCCGCCGGGTCCAGGCAGCGCTCCGCCAGGCCCATCACGCCGCTGAAGCTCCATGGGTAGCTGCCCGCGTCCCGGGCGATGTCCAGCGCGTCCACGACCGACCGGCCCAACGGCTCGGACCAGGGCACCCCGCACACGCCGAGCAGCCGGAACGCCTCCGACAGTCCGTGTGCCGCGATGAACTCCGCCACCCACCCGGCGCGTTCGTCCTCCGGCAGCACGGTGAGCAGCTTCGCCAGATCGCGGGACGAGCCGCCCGGTGCGACCTCGGCGGCCTGGGACGGAGCCGCGGGCGCGCCCAGCAGCGCCCGCGCCCAGTCGGCGTTCCGCTGGCGCACGGCGGCGCGGCACCACGCGTCGTGCAGCTCCGTACGCCAGTCGTCGGCCACCGGGAGGGCGACGATCGCCGCCGGGTCCAGGCCGCCGAAACGTTCGCGCCAGCCGTCGAGGGGCGCCGCCTCCACCAACTGGCCGAGCCACCAGGAGCGTTCGCCGCGCCCGGACGGCGGTTTGGCGGCCACGCCGTCCCGCTGCATGCCGGCGTCGCACTCGTGCGGAGCCTCGACGTGGATGGCCGGGCCGACCGGTTCCGGTGTGGCGTCCGTACGAGGGCCGGGAGTTCCGGACGGGGCGGCCAGCCGGTCCAGGCTGACGCAGGTGCGGGCCCGCTGTGTCATCCGGGCCGCCAGCGCGGAGCCGGGCAGCGCGGACAGCAGCTCGGCGGCCGTCGCGCGGACGTTACGGCTGCGGTCCGACAACGCCTGTTCCAGGAACGGCTCGTCGCCCGCCGAGAGGCCCTCGCGCAAGGAGTCGAGGAACATCAGCCGGTCCTCGGCGCGCTCGGTGGCCCACGTCGAGGCGAGCAGGTCCAGGGCCGCCTGCGGGTCGCGGCGGCGCAGCGCCGTCAGCATCGCGACCCGCTCCGCGAACAGGCCCTCTTCCCACAGCGCCCGGACGCTCTCCGGGTCCTCGGTGCCGGGCAACGCTGGGCCGCCGATGCCGCGGAGGGCGTACTTCCAGTCGTCGTTGAGCCGCGCCAGCCACAGGGCGCGCGGCCCGGCCAGGGAGAGGGCGGAGGACCGCAGATCCGTGCGGGCGCGGGCGGCGTCGAGCAGCGCGGGCAGCAGCGCCTCGGGGGCGCGGTAGCCGAGTTCGCCTGCCGCGGCGAGCCACTGGGGGAGCAGTTCGGTGAGATCGGGCGTCGGGCCGCGCCGGCTGCCGCCTGCGCCGCCGCGGTCGGCGAGCAGCAGGGAGAGCCGGCGCCGGGCAGCGGTCGGCAGTGGGGGACGGGGGTCGGCGGGGGCCGGTGAAGGGCGCTCGCCGGCCGGTGCGGGGCGCAGTGCGGCGCGGCGGCGCACCGTGCTCACCGCGGCGGCGTCGAGCAGAGCGGTGGCACCGCCCTGGCCGGGCCGTATCGCCACCGGGGGGTCGCGCCGCTCCGTACCGAGCAGAGCGGCACTCACCAGGTCGGACCAGGTGGCCTGGGCGGCCCCGGCGGGGGATGTGGTCCCGTTCGCTCCCGTGGGTGCGCCGAGATGCTGGGGCGACGGGCCGTTGGCCGGTTGTGCGCGGGCGTCGCGGGCCGCACCGGACGGTGTGGTGGTCAGGGGATTGCGGGTGCTTGGCATGGCGTTCCTCCAGGTGTGGGGCGGCGCGCGGGAGAAGGCGGCGTCACGGCGGGGCCGGGACGGGGCGCACGGGCACGGTCATGGGGTGAGGTCACAGGGACACCGGCGACGTGTCCCCGGCGGTGGCCGTGCCCCAGGCGGTGAGCGGCAGGAAGCCGCGGTGCCCGCACTCCCCGAAGACCGTGATCGGAGCGCCACCGGACAGGGCGGCCAGCTGCCACAGGCCCGAACGGCCCAGGAAGCGCGGGTCGAGCGGGAGCGCCGACTCGCCATCGGCGTCGGCCAGTTGCCAGCTCGCGCCGTCGCGTCCCGGTATCGGGGTGACATCCGCGAGCACCACCGGCCAGGAGTCGAGCCAGGGGTCGTCGCGCAGGGCGTCGCCGTACGCGGCGAGGGCGGCGTCGATGCCGTTGCCCGGTGGGACCGGGCCGGGCGCCGCAGGCGCGTGCCGTTCACCCAGGGTGGCGCGCAGCGGGCGGGCGCCCGGGTAGTAGGCCAGCTCGGCGTCGAGGACGAGGCCGGGCGGAAGGGCCGTGTCCATGGGGCGGTGAGCGCCGCCGAAGGAGAGGTGCAGCGCCATGCGTCCGGTGCGCTCCCCGCGCAGGAAGATCCGGCGGGTGACCAGCTTGCCGTCGTCGGAGTCCTGTTGGGCCAGCACCAGCCAGCGGTCGCGAATCGTGGTCGCGTCGGGGCCGGTCAGCAGTTCCGCCGCTTCGGTGGTCAGTCCGACGCGGGAGCGCACCGTCGCCGCGAGCGGGCCGGGCAGCCGCTCGATCCCCAGGAAGCTCCGGTCGAGGAGATGGAGCAGCGCACACTCCTCCAGCAGCCGGGCGGGCCAGTCGGGACCGGAGGCCGCGACCGACCCCAATTCGCGCACCCGGGCGGCGAGTCCGGGCGCCTGGGCGTCCACCATGCGGGCGGCGGTCTCGTCCCAGGAGCCGTAGCCGGCGCGGTCGGCCGAGGCCAGGCCGGCATGCAGCAGGTCCTCCAGCCGCTGCTCCAGCTCCGAGGCGCCGGCGCCGATCCGTTGCAACCGGCGCTCGGCGCGCCGCCTGGCGGCCTCCGGGTCGGCCGGTGCGCGCGACGCACCGCCGCCCTCGCCGCGCGCCTCGGCGGACCGCTCGGCGCGCTCCCGACGCCCGGCCAGCCATTCATCCGCCCACTGCGGCGGATCCCCGGCCGCCACCGCGCCGTCGCCGCCGGCCCAGAGCAGCAGCAGCCCCAACGCGTGCTTGCACGGAAACTTGCGGCTCGGGCAACTGCACTTGAAGGCCGGGCCCTTGATGTCGATGACCGCTTGGTAGGGCTTCTTCCCGCTGCCCTTGCACTGTCCCCACACCGCGCCCCCGGCGGCCCCCGCCTCCGACCACGGGCCGGGCGCCGCGAGCTTGCCGCCCGCCTTGCGTGATGCCTCGTCAGGTGCCAGCGCGAGCACCTGATCCGCCGTCCAGCGTTCCCCCTGCGAATTCATGTCATCGAAGCTACGACCCACCACTGACAGCGGCCGTAAATCGAGGTGAAGTGGCAGGTCAGAGGCGGTATTTCGGTCGTTGTCAGTGGGGTGGTGCAGGCTTGGTTCAGCAAGCGGCCGGCGGGATTTCGGGGTGCCGGACGCACATCTTGCGACGAGGGGGAGCGATGTCCGGGAACAGCGCAGGGACGACGGATGACAAGGCAGCGACGGCCGGGCCAGGCGAGGCGCTGCGGCCGCACGCGGAGGACACTTTCGCGGCGGAATTGAAGGCCCTGGCGGCGGCCGACGACCGGCCGCGGCCGGAGCGCTGGCGACTCTCGCCCTGGGCGGTGGCGACCTACCTGCTCGGCGGCACGCTCGCCGACGGCACACTCATCACACCGAAGTACGTCGGCCCGCGCCGGATCGTCGAGGTCGCCGTGACGACCCTCGCGACGGACCGCGCCCTGCTGCTGCTCGGGGTGCCCGGCACGGCGAAGACCTGGGTCTCCGAGCATCTGGCGGCGGCCGTCAGCGGCGATTCCACCCTGCTCGTGCAGGGCACCGCCGGCACCCCTGAAGAGGCGATTCGCTACGGCTGGAACTACGCCCAGCTGCTCGCCAACGGCCCCAGCCGCGAGGCGTTGGTGCCCAGCCCGGTGATGCGCGCGATGGCGCAGGGCATGACCGCGCGGGTCGAGGAGCTGACCCGTATCCCGGCCGACGTCCAGGACACACTCATCACCGTCCTGTCGGAGAAGACCCTGCCCATCCCCGAGCTGGGGCAAGAGGTGCAGGCCGTCCGCGGCTTCAACCTGATCGCCACCGCCAACGACCGCGACCGCGGCGTCAACGAACTCTCCAGCGCGCTCCGCCGCCGCTTCAACACCGTCGTCCTGCCCCTGCCCGCGACGCCGGACGAAGAGGTGGACATCGTCTCGCGCCGGGTCGAGCAGATCGGCCGCTCGCTCGACCTGCCGGCCGCGCCCGAGGGTATGGACGAGATCCGCCGGGTCGTGACGGTCTTCCGTGAGCTGCGCGACGGCATCACCGCCGACGGCCGCACCAAGCTCAAATCGCCCTCCGGCACCCTGTCCACGGCCGAGGCCATCTCGGTGGTGACCAACGGCCTTGCCCTGGCGGCTCACTTCGGGGACGGCGTGCTGCGCTCCGGCGATGTGGCCGCCGGCATCCTGGGCGCCGTCGTCCGCGATCCGGCCGCCGACCGCGTCGTCTGGCAGGAGTATCTGGAGGCGGTCGTGCGCGAGCGCGACGGCTGGAAGGACTTCTACCGCGCCTGCCGTGAGGCGAGCGCATGACCGGGGGACGCGTGGCCGCCCCGGAGAGGGCGGCCGAGAAGCCCGCGTCCGGCGGGGAGCCGGTGCTGCTAGGGGTGCGGCACCACGGCCCCGGCTCCGCGCGGGCGGTGCGGGCGGCCCTGGAGCAGTGCGCGCCCCGCGCCGTACTGATCGAAGGACCGCCCGAGGCAGACGAGTTGGTGCCCCTGGCGGCGCAGGACGGTATGCGACCGCCCGTCGCGCTGCTCGCCCATGTGCTGGACGATCCGGGCCGGGCGGCGTTCTGGCCGCTGGCCGAGTTCTCCCCGGAGTGGGTCGCACTGCGCTGGGCCCTGGAGCACGACGTCCCGGTCCGCTTCATCGACCTGCCGGCGGCGCACTCCCTGGCCATGGCCGACATGGAGAGCCCTGCAGAGGGTGAGCGGGCCGACGGCAACAGGGGAGACGGGGGACGCGGAGGGCCGGGCGAGCGGGGGAAGTCCGAGGAGCCGACCGGAGCGGAAGCGGCGGCGGAGGACGGGCACCGGGGCGAGGCTCCGGGGTGCCGGGAAGGGGCAGAGCCGGGCGACGGCGATCCGGACGGTCCGGCCGACGTACGCGTCGATCCGCTCCGGGTGCTGGCACAGACCGCGGGCTACGACGACCCCGAGCGCTGGTGGGAGGACGTCGTCGAGCACCGCGGGACGAGTGGCCCGGAGGCCGACGCGCTCGCGCCCTTCCACGCACTGGCCGAGGCGATGGCCGCGCTCCGCGAGGTGTACGGCGACGGCGGGCACGACCGCGACCCGGTGCGTGAAGCCCATATGCGGCTCCGGCTGCGGGCCGCGCGCAAGGAGTTCGGGGACGACATCGCCGTGGTGTGCGGGGCTTGGCACGTACCGGCGCTGGCACGCCGCAGCACCGTCACCGCCGACCGGGCACTGCTCAAGGGCCTGCCGAAGGCGAAGGCCGCGCTGACCTGGGTGCCGTGGACACACCGGCGGCTCTCCCGCCGCAGTGGCTACGGCGCCGGCATCGCCTCGCCAGGTTGGTACGGCCATCTGTTCAGTGCCCCCGACCGCCCCATCGAGCGTTGGATGACCAAGGTCGCGGGCCTGCTGCGGGAGGAGGACTACGCCGTCTCCTCCGCGCATGTCATCGAGGCCGTACGGCTCGCCGAGGGGCTGGCCACGGTGCGCGGGCGGCCGCTGGCCGGGCTGGCCGAGACCGACGACGCGATCCGGGCCGTCATGGGCGACGGCTCCGAGGCGCCGTCCGCCCTCATCCACGACCGGCTGGTGGTCGGCGACGTGCTCGGCGAGGTACCGGAGGACGCCCCAGCCGTCCCGCTGGAACGGGACATCGCCCGCATCCGGCGAGCACTGCGCCTCAAGCCGGAGGCGCTGGAGCGCGAGATGGAGCTGGATCTGCGCAAGGAGACGGACGCCGGGCGCAGCCGGCTGCTGCACCGGCTGCGGTTGCTCGGCATTCCCTGGGGCGAGCCGACCCGCTCCCGCGGCAGCACCGGCACATTCCGGGAGACCTGGCGGCTGCGTTGGGAGCCCGAGCTGTCCGTGCGGGTCGCCGAGGCCGGCATCTGGGGCACGACCGTGCTCGCGGCCGCCACCGCCAAGGCCGCGTCGGACGCGGTGGGCGCCGCCGACCTGGCCGCGGTGACGGCGCTGGCCGAGCAGTGCCTGCTCGCCGAACTCCCCGACGCCCTGCCGGTGGTGATGCGGGTCCTCTCGGACCGCGCCGCACTCGACGCGGACGTGGGTCATCTCGCCCGGGCGCTGCCCGCCCTCGTGCGGTCGGTGCGGTACGGCGATGTGCGCGGCACGGACGGTGCGGCGCTCCGCGAGGTGGCGATGGGCCTTGCCGAACGCGTCTTCGTCGGACTCCCCCCGGCCTGCTCGGGGCTGGACGCGGACGGAGCGTCGGAGATGCGCGGCCATCTCGACGCCACCCAGCGGGCCGTCGCCCTCCTCGGCCGACTCGAAGCCGACGCCGGCCCGACAGCCGACGCGCCGACCGGCAATACGCCGACAGGTTCCGTGCCGACCGGGGCCGGGGACAAGGTGGGGGACACGGCTGGGCTGCGGGCGCGTTGGGCCGGGGTGTTGCGGGCGGTATCGGGGCGGGACACCGTTCCCGGACTGATCCGGGGGCGGGCGGCCCGATTGCTGCTCGACGACGGCCAGTTGGGGGAGGGGGGTGCGGAGCAGCTGATGGGCCTGGCCCTCTCGCCCGGTACTCCGCCCGCGGACGCCGCGGGGTGGATCGAAGGCTTCGTCGGCGGCGGGGACGGCGGCATGCTCCTGGTCCACGACGAACGGCTGCTCGCGCTGGTCGACGGCTGGCTGACGCGGGTCCCGGGTGCCGCCTTCACGGACGTACTGCCGCTGCTGCGGAGGACGTTCGCGGAGTACGAGGCGGGGGTTCGCCGCACGCTCGGTGAGCTGGTCCGGCGCGGCCCTACGACCGGCTCCCGCCATCCTGCGGACACAGGCGAGGAGGCGGCGGCCCCGGGCTTCGGCCCCGGCCTGGACCGCGACCGCGCCGCGGCCGTCCTCCCCACCCTGCGCCTGCTGCTGGGCATCGAGGAACCGGGCTTCGGCGAGCCGCGTAGTCATGATCCGGGCACCGGCGAGCCGGGCCTCGGCTGGCCGGGAATCGGGGGGCCGGAGTTCGACGGCCCCGGCCTCGCCCCGGGGCGCGATGGGAGTGCGGTCGGCCAGGGCGCGCGGCAGCGCCGTGGAGGCGACGACCGCGAGCCGGGAGAGCAGCAGCTGGCGGACGTCGCAGGCACGTCACGCACGGCAGGTCCGACGGGCGCGGCAGGACCGGTAGGCGCAGGAAGCACGACAGGTTCGACAGGCGCGGCGGACGCAGCATTCGGCAGACGAGACAACGAGCATGCGGGGGCGGCCGGATGACAACGAGCAAGACCCACAGGGCAGATGCGGGCACGACCGCGGTCGGGACGACGGCGACTGGATCGACTTCGGCCGGGGCGACGGGGACCGCGACGACAGCGACCGGGGCGACGGGAGTCAGGGCGACGGAAGCCGAAACGACGCGAGCCGAGGCGACGGAAGGGGGAGGCCCGGCCGAGACTGAGGCCGCAGGGACTGACGCGGAGGGGACTGAGGCGGCGGTGGCCGAGACGGCAGCGACCGGGGTGGCGGAAGCCGGCACGGCGGCCGATATGGCCGTTTCCGGCACTGCGTTGGCCGAGGCGGCAGGGCCCGGGGTGGCTGGAGTCGGCACGGTGGTGGCCGAGGCAGCGGGGCCCGAGATGGCGCTGGCGGCCACGGCAGTGGCCAAGACGGTGATGGCTGGCGCGGCGACCTCCGGAGCGGTGACCTCGGCCCACGTCCCCGCCCCGGGCGCAGTGACCCCGTACGGTGTCGCCGCTCCGAACACCCCTGCACCCGGCCCCCTCAACTCCCCGGCACTCAACTCCCCAGCCCTTGAAACCACTCCCGATACCCCCAACACCCCCGACGCCGCCTCCTCCGGTTTTTCTCTCTCCGAGGAGGAGCGGTTGCGGCGGTGGCGGTTGGTGCTCGGTGGGGGAGAGGCGGACGGTACGGGGTGCGCGTTGCAGGGGCGGGACGCCGAGATGGACGGTGCGCTCGCCTCGCTCTACGGACGCGGCAAGGGCGGGCAAGGGGCGGACGGCAGGCGGCGTTCGGCGGGGCTCGGGGCATCGGCGCCCGGGGTGGCGCGCTGGCTCGGGGACATCCGTACGTACTTCCCCTCCTCCGTCGTGCAGGTGATGCAGCGGGACGCCATCGACCGGCTCGGCCTGTCCGCGCTGCTGCTGGAGCCGGAGATGCTGGAGGCCGTCGAGGCGGATGTGCACCTCGTGGGCACCTTGCTCTCGCTCAACAAAGTCATGTCGGAGACGACCAAGGAGACCGCCCGTGCCGTCGTCCGCAAGGTCGTCGAACAACTGGAGAAGCGGCTCGCGACCCGCACCCGGGCCACCCTCACCGGCGCGCTGGACCGTTCCGCACGGATCAGCCGGCCCCGCCACCGTGACATCGACTGGGACCGCACGATCCGGGCCAACCTGAAGAACTACCTCCCCGAGTACCGCACGGTCGTGCCCGAGCGGTTGATCGGATACGGCCGGGCCGCGCAGTCGGTGAAGAAGGAAGTGGTGCTCTGCATCGACCAGTCCGGCTCGATGGCCGCCTCCGTCGTCTACGCCTCGGTCTTCGGCGCGGTGATGGCGTCCCTACGGGCCATCGACACCCGGCTGGTCGTCTTCGACACCGCGGTGGTCGACCTGACGGACCAGATCGACGACCCGGTCGATGTCCTCTTCGGCACCCAGCTCGGCGGAGGCACGGACATCAACCGTGCGCTCGCCTACTGCCAGTCCCGGATCACCCGGCCCGCAGAGACCGTCGTCGTGCTCATCAGCGACCTCTACGAGGGCGGTATCCGCAACGAGATGCTCAAGCGCGTCGCCGCGATGAAGGCCTCCGGGGTGCAGTTCGTGACGCTGCTCGCACTCTCCGACGAGGGGGCGCCCGCCTACGACCGTGACCACGCCGCGGCCCTCGGTGCCCTGGGCGCACCGGCGTTCGCGTGCACACCCGACCTCTTTCCGGAGGTGATGGCGGCCGCCTTGGAGAAAAGGCCGCTGCCCATACCGGACATGGCGGAGCAACGGTGACAGGAGTGCCGGCAGGACTTGCGCGGCACCTGGCTCGTCGTGCAAGTATCAACACCATCGTTCGATCCATCGCTTGATCGCCCGCGACGCGAGTGACACCGAGGCGTACGCCCGAGTGTCCCCGTCCGAATGGGAAGGTCCCCTCCGTGTCAGCTGTGTCCGTTCTGCCTGCCACCGTGCGCTTGCCGCGCACGGTGGCCGTGCGGCGCGCGCTGCTGGCGGGGCTCTTCCTGGTGGGCTTCGTCGCCCTCGGCTTCGCCTTCGGCCCCGGCGCCCACGCCGAGGACCGCACGGCGACGCGGGACCTCTCCGGGGCATCCGCCCCGGTCGAGGGCCGGGCTGTCGATGAGAGCGCATCCCTCTCGACCGGGGCTCCGGCCACGGACGAGACGTCCACCCCGGCCCGGGCCGCCACCCGGGACGGGGCGACGGACCGACTGTCCCGCTCCGAGACCGAGTTCGCGCAGCAGCGCGAGACGGCCCGGACGGAGGTGGCCGCGCACAAGGACGCCGCGGACGGCGCGTTCGCGGAGGCCGTGCGGCCCGCCGCCGAGCAGGCCGCACGGGCCACAGAACCGGTTGCCGCGCCGGTGACCGATGTCGTGGACGAGCTGCGGGAAACGGCCGATCCGGAGCTGCCCGTTCAGCTTCCGACCTGCGAAAACCCCGGTCGGACCGGCGATGTCGGCAACCCCGGCCAGGGCGCCCCGTACGGCGAGCAGCCGGCCGGTTCGCGCGCCGACGGGGCCTCGGTCTCCGCCGCGCAGGCGTACGCCGACGCGGCCTATGGCCTGCGCACCGCGGCTGATCAGGCCCGACCCGCCGCGCAGGAACAGCGGGACCAGGGATCGCACGGCCTTCCGGGCCAGCTCCCGCAGGGCCCCGTGGCGCCTTCCCCGCACACCGCGGGCGATGGCCACAGTCCCCGTGGTGGGGACCAGAACGCCGTATCGACGGCGAATTCCCCGCGCTTCCGGCTGCTGCCGGGTGGCGTGCGTACGGCCGACGGCGCTCCGACGCGTCGGCGTGCCGAAGAAATCCTCGAATTCCCGGGCTAGGGCAGACCGCTCCGCGTCTGTAACCGACCTGCCGCGCGGGGGCGGGACAGGTCTGCCCGTCAACACCCTCTGAATTCGAAGGACTTCCTCATCATGCGCACCAACATTCGCCGTTCCATCGTTGTCGCCGCCGCTGCCACGGGTCTGTGGGCTCTGGGTTCCGTCACCGCGAACGCGGCCGAGCTGCCCGTCAGCCCGGACCTGTCGGCCACCGACACGGTGACGGACGCCGCGAAGCGGCTGCCCGCCGGTGACCTGGCCGGTACCGCGGAGGAGACCGCGGGCGGGGCCACCGACAAGGCGACGGGTGCCGTCGACGGCGCGTCGACCGATGCCCTGCCCGCCACCCCGCAGCTGCCCTCGGCCGACCGCCTCGGTTCCCTGACCGGCGCGCCGGCCGGTGTGCAGGACGTGCGGAAGGCTGCCGACCTGAAGAAGGCCAAGCACGCCGCCAAGGCCGCCAAGGCCGAGAAGAAGGCGAAGGCCGCTCTGAAGCGGGCCGGCAAGCCGGCGAATGGCACGCTGCCCGCCGTCCCGTCGCTGCCCGCCACCCCGGGTCTGCCGTCCGCCGGTCTGCCCGCCGCCCCGCAGCTGCCCGAGACGCCCGAGGTGCCCAAGGCTCCCGCGCTGCCGAAGGCTCCCGGCTCGGTCGAGAACCTGCTCGCCGGTCTCGCCGGTGCCGGTGTCCGCCCCGAGCAGCTGACGAACCCGGCCCAGGGTGGCCTGAGCACCGTCCGTCCGGCTGTCGACAAGGCGGCCGCGGATGTCCTGCCGCCCGTCGCCCGCCGCGTCGTCGTCAAGGTGGTGCCGGTCGCCCAGGGTGCCGTCGGCGGTGCCGGCCGGCTCGCTGGTGACGCCGCTGCCCACACCACCCCCTTCGTGACCACCGTCGGTGGCCGCGCGCAGGTGTTCGTGCAGGGCGTGACGGCGGACGCCACTCCGTTCGTGCAGGGCGTGGCTGCGGATGCCGCGCCGTTCGCGCAGGGTGTCGCCGCTGATGCCGCTCCCTTCGCTCAGGGGCTGGTCACCGTCGTGGTGACCGACGCGCAGGGCGTCGCCACCAGCGCCGCCGCCGGCGCGCAGGGCCTGGCGCCCGCTCAGGTGCCCGCGAACCCGACCGACGTCACCGCCGCCCTCCCGGCCGTGCCCACCGTCCCGGCTGTGCCCACCCTCCCGGCCGTGCCCGCGACCCCCGCCGTCCCGGCCAACCTGACCGACGTCACCGCGCTCCCGGCCACCCCGGCCCTCCCGGCCACCCCGGCTGTGCCCGCGACCCCGGCCGTGCCCGCTACGCCCGCCGTCCCGGCCAACCTGGCCGACGCGGTGGCGCTCCCGGCCGTGCCCGCCGACCTGACCGACGCCGCCAACATCCCGGCTCTCCCGGTCCTCCCGGTTCTCCCGAGCCGTCCGGCCCTGCCGAACCTGCCGGCCCTCCCGGTCCAGGGCGTCTGAGACCGAGTTCTCGGGCGCCGGTCCGGGTAGGGCACGGCCATCAGCCGTGGCGCCCCGGACGGTGACCTTTCACCAGCCGTAGCTCCCCGGGCGGTCAACTTCCGTCCGGCGGGCCCCGGCCGAACCACCGGCACCATCGGAACGCTCCAGGTCGGCCGGCCCCACACGGGGCCGGCGGACCGGCTGCGGCGGCAGCCACCTGCGGACGATCGCGCGTCAGCGCGGAGTCCCGCGGAGTCCGTTCATGCCGGTGCACCCATGAACAGCCGGGCGGCCCTCTGTGGGGGAGGACCGCCCGGCCTTGTGTTTTCCCGGAGCCGGTTCGGGGCGGGCAGGGCTCCCCCGCGGAGGTCCGCCCGTTCCGGCCGGTCAGCCGGTGCCGGCTAGGAGTGCGGCACCTGTAGCCGGTCCCAACTCACCCTGCCCGGTACCCCGTCCGCGTCCCGGCCGGAGAAGCCGAGCTTGCGCTGCCAGGCCGCGTACGACTTGCGGTCCGCCTCGGTCCACTCAGGGCTGGGGCCACTCTTGTAATGACCGCAGTCCTCCGCGACCAGCCGCTTGCCCATGGCCGTGATCACCGCGCTGCGCGCGCCCGCGTGGAAGAAGCCGCTGCCGGGGAACGGCTCGTACGGCGGGTGCTGCGGCTTCGGCGGCGTCGGCGAGCCGCCGGTGTCCGCGCCCTCGCCGCCCGGCCCTGCGGTGCCTTCCGCGGCCTTGGCCAGCCGCTTCTTGATGCGCCCGCGCATCGAGTCCATGGTGAAGCCGCGCGGGTCGACCTTCCCCGGCTGCCACTCCTTGTGGCCGATCACCGAGCGCTCGGTCCAGTCGTGCGCCCGGCAGATCGCCGCGGAGACCTTCTCGATCGCGAGTCTCTGCGCCTCCGGCCAGGTGTCCTTGCCGTCGCCGAGGTTGATGCACTCGAAGCCGTAGAAGTGGCGGTTGCCGTCGGTGTCGGTGGAGTTGTCGTTGGGCAGTTCGGACTCGTTGATCACTGCCCGCAGGACGTCGCGGTCGCCGAGCCCCGCGTGGTTGGCGCGGCCGTTGCCGACGAGGTGGATCTCGCCCTTCTTGTCGATCACGCCGTGGCACAGCGGGCCCGGCAGGTTCGGGTGCCCGTCGTAGCAGAGGTCCACCGAGCCGGCGGTGCCCTTGGTGACGGTGTGGTGGATCATCACGCCGTTCACCGGGCCCCACGGGCCCTTGGAATTGCGGTTGTGCGTGCGCCAGTTGCGCACCTCGTGCACGACCAGGCCCTCGTCGCGCAGAGCCTTGAGCAGCCGCGTCGCGGTCAGCGGAGTGGCCATCAGCCAGCACCTCCCTCGTCCACGGCCGCCTCGGCCGCGGCGGTCGTCTGGGACCTGCCCACCGCGGGGCCCGCGGCTTCGGTCGCCGTGGGAGCGGCGTCCGTCTCCTCCGCCCGCGCCTCGGCCTCGGCGGCGAGCGCCGCCTCGTCCGCGGCCGGAATGCCCGCGGACAGCGGCCGGAAGGCCAGCCGCAGGTCGGGGGCGGCCTGTTCACCTTGTACCCACGCCAGCGGCGCGTAGTGCACCTCGATGCCCGAGGGTGCCTGGAGCAGCGGTCGGCGGGCCGGGTCGGTCGGCCACTCGACGCCGCCGGTGGCGGTACGGGCCGGGATCAGCCAGAAGTCGCCGGTGCGGTAGGTGCCGCCGGCCGCGAAGTACACCTCGACGCCGTCCTCCAGCGGCAGCCAGCGGCCCTCCTCGGCGCGCAGCGCACCGTGCTGGAGTCCGCCGGTCCGCGAGCTTTCCTTGGTCCGGCGGGTGCTCTCGTGGTGGTCCCAGCGGCGCAGGAACGGGTGCAGCTCGGGGCGCCGTCCGACGCCCGGTGCCGGCTCGTCCGAGAGCCGTACCCGCCGCCCCGGGAGGTCGAGCTCCTCCACCCGCAGCAGTGGCTCCGCCTCGCCCCGGCTGGTGTACGCGGTGTCCACGAACTCGACCCGGTCGCCGACGTTCAGGTCCAGCTTGTCGTCGCTGCCCAGGGTCGCCAGTTCCACCCAGGTGCCGTCCAGCGCGTCGACCGGGAAGGTCACCGAGCCGTTCTCCCGGGACCATTTGAAGGTGGCGTCCTTCGCGGTGCCCGCGTCGTGCACCTCGACCCGGTAGAGCTGGTTCTCCGGCCCCCGGTAGCGGGCGTCCGGCAGCACCAGGCACGGCTCGTCGTCGGCCTGGTCGGGGCGTTCGCCGCGTGCCGCGAGCCGGGAGGCCGGGGCGCCGGCCTTCTTCGCCCAGCGCGCGAACGCCGCGCGCACGTCGTCGACCGGCGGGCTGTCGTCCTCCAGGTCCAGCTCGGACGCGGGCAGCGGCAGCACCTGCCACACCACCTTGGTGCGGGCCGCGGTGTCCGGCATGGCAGAGCCCAGCGCGACCTCGCGCAGCGCCGGGTCCTCGGCCGCGGTGACGGTGCGCTCCCACACCTTCAGGTAGGCCAGGTACGGGAACCGGGTGGGCAGCCGGTCGCCGGGGCGTTCGGGGTCCCGGAAGCCGTCGGGCTGGTCCCAGTACGTCCAGGTGGCGGGCGTGGCGGCGGGCTCGTCATCGTCTCCGGCGCCGTCCTTGCCGCCCGCTTCGGCGGAGCCGTCCGCGGGCACCGGCACGCCGGGCTCCGGGCGGGTCGCGTCGCACAGGATGCCGTCCACGTAGTAGCGGCCGCCGCTGATGATCAGGTCGTCCAGCTCGCGGCTGCCGCCCTGCATCTCGATCTTGAAGCCGGTGGCGCCGCGCGGCCCGCCGTGCTGCCCGATCAGATCGGCGGCGAGGGTCCTGGCCTGGAACAGCTGGATCGCGGCCTGCTCATTGGCGTCCGCGTCCAGCTGGACGCGGCCCTGCTGGGCGACGACCGCGGAGTAGTGACGCTCCGGCCGGTGGGTGATGCGGGAGAGATCGGCGTGCATGGAAGGGGTCCCCCTCGTACGGGATGCTCAGAAGGTCGGGAGTCGGAAGGTCGCGGGCGGTGGGCGGATCGGGTCCCCCGGGCGGGGAGCTCACCTCACGGACGAATCGGCGCGTCACGTCACGAACACGATCCCGGCGTCGGTGCCGGCCGGCGTGTACTCGGCGAGCCTGGCCCGCAGGCTGTCCTCGCGCTGCGGCTGATAGAGGTCGTGCCAGACGCCCATCTCGGCGCCGTCCTCCGCGCCGCGCCGGATCTCCTCGGCGCAGCCGGGCGCCAACTGCGCGTACCCCGGCGTTCCGTAGCGCTCGCTGCGCAGCAGCGGCCGCACCCGGGCGGCTCCCCCACTCTCGGCTCCGCTCGAGCGGGAGGTACCCCCATCCGGGCCCGCCAGGTCGGGCTGGCAGCGGTAGCGGCGCGGGGTGCGCGAACCCGGCGGGACGTAGGAGAAACGGACGCAGCCGATGCCCCGCCGGGCGACATGCATCCGCCCGGTGAAGACGCTGTTCTCGGCGATCTGCACGGCGTGGGTGTGCACCTCGCCGATGACGGTGCTGCGGTGCGCGTGCAGCACGGCGTGCGCATGCCGGCAGTCCGGTGCGGACAGTGCCTCGCGGTCGTGCCCGGTGGCGTCGAGGATGCTGTCGCGCAGGTGGATCGGCAGCGGGTCGGTGCTCACCTCCTCGCCGATCACCTCGATGGTGCCGAGGATGCTGCGGTCGATCTCGACGCAGGCGGTGGTCCGGTCCAGGACCAGGCTCGGCTCCTCGGGGGACGCCGGGTCGCACTCCGGCTCCAGTGACCAGCCGGGTACGAGGGTGCAGTGCCGCAGCACCAGAGAGCCCATCGGCCCGGTGACATTGAGGCCGCGGCCGGCGATTAGCAGGCCGTCCAGCACGATCCGGGGACGCTCACCGGGAGCGCAATCCTCCTCCCTGGCGCGGATGTTGAGGGCGTCGGGCCGGTTGCTGTACCAGTCGAGGAGCCGGATGACGGGCCGGGCGCCTTCGGCGGCGCGCAGCTCCAGCCGGTCGCCCGGGTCCAGGTCGAAGTCCAGCTGTTCCTGGTAGGCGCCGCTGTGGGTGATCTCGATGAGGCCGTCGGGTCCGCAGCGCCCGGCCCGGCGGTCGTGCTGCCACGCGCCGTACGCGTCCATGATCCGCTGGAAGGTCTGCCCCGGTCCGACGCGGTAGACCGCCGTGTCCGGCGGCGGCGTGTGGCGTTCACGGTCCGCACGGTCCTCGCGAAGGTACTCGCCGCCGCCGAGGTCGTCCGCGAACGCGTAGTGGTAGTCCACCCACACGCCCTGCCGCGGCGCGGACCGCGAGCCGAAGGCGATCCGGCCCAGCTCCGGGTCGACGGCGACCTGGCCGCGCTTGGGCCGGTAGCGCCAGTCGCCGAGGTCGGCGACGACGACGTCGGACAGCGGGATCGGGGTGTCGTGGCCGTCCCGCCGGATGGTGAAGCTCTTGCCGGGGCCGTAGTAGTCCGCCAGCCGGTCGTGCAGCTGGCGGCGCCGGATCGCGGCCGGCACGTTGTCGATGGCCGCGATGTGCGACGCGGACGGCTCCGGCTCCGGCCGGGTCACCAGTGGGGTGTCGTTGCCGAGGATCGAGAAGGTGTAGAGGTTGCGGGCCCGGTCGATGCAGTACGCGGGCGCGTGCGTCACCGCGTACGGCTTCAGCCTCCAGACGAAGAGGCCGACGCCGGCCGGCGTGTAACCACCCGGCCTGCGGCGGGAGTTGACGCTGCGCACATCGACCGACCTGGCGACGGTCCCGAACGGGCCGCCCGCCAGGTCGAGCGCCGAGCTGTCCCGCAGGTCCACCAGCCGCCCGCGCCCGCGCCGCCGCGCGTTGCCGGCCTCGGTGCCGGACCCGTACAGCTTCACCGGCTGCTGATGTGCCACCAGCCGGGAGAACTCCACGGCCCTGGCCGGCCAGCCGGCGACGCCCTCGGACAGCTCCTCCAGCAGCGCGAGGGTGCCCTTGCGCCGGCGGTTGCCGACGGTTGCCGCCACGTCCCGGCGCGGCGCCAGCGCCTCGGCGAGCCGCCGCCGCGAGGAGTCCGGCAGGCCGCCGTCCCGCAGTCCGGTCGCCAGCACCCGCTCGTAGCCGGGCAGCGGCCGGTAGCCCACCAGGTCGCCGAGGTAGGGCAGCACCCACTCGGCGGCGCTCTCCACGAACCAGTCGTCGTACTGCTGCGCGACGCCGTCGCGCACCAGATCCACCTGCTCGGCGATCACCGCGAGCAGCGCCCGCAGGGGCTCCCCGGCCTCCGCGTCGCGCAGCCGGTGCCACTGCGGAAGCAGCTCCGCGAGCCCGTCCGGCTCCCTCGTCGCACTCATGCCGCCACCTCGCTTCGCCCGGCCCCGCATGCGCGAGGCGCGCACCTCCCGATGATCCGCTCATGACGTTCGCTCATCGGGCTACCTCCGTGAGGATCAGCGTGTCCGCGACCTGCGGTGAGAACAGGGCGAGTTGGGCAGGGCGGATGCCGCGGAAGACGCAGACCGCGCGGCCCTTCTCCAGCGGACGGGTGTCGGTGATGTCGGGATTCAGACGCAGGAGTTCGGCCAGCGAGACGCCGTGGCGCGCGGCGACGGCGGACAGGGCCTCTCCGTCGTCCTCGGTCACCACGTGGACCTGCTCGTCATACGTGGCGAGCCGGGACGGCACCGCGGTGGGGGGCGGTTCGGTGAACCGGTCCGCGAGCCCGGCCAGTTCGTCCGGTGTGACGGAGGCCGGGACGCCGGTGAAGACGTCGACGTCCACATGGTCGACGCCGGGCACCGCCTGGGCGGTGGCCAGCACCTCGGAAAGGCGGGCCGATTGGCCCAACTCACGCCCTGAGTAGCCGAGTTCCGCCAGCAGGGCCCGTCGGACCCGGGGTTCGACCAGCGGCCAGGAGTGGTCCTCCGCCACCTTGATCTTCGCCATGAGGAGCAGCAGCACCGGCTCGCGTACGTCCACCCGGACCGGCAGCCGGGCGTCGCCGTACTCCGCGAGGGAGGACCGCAGCGCCCGCAGCACCTCGGCGTCCTCGCCGAGCGGGGTGTCGTCCACCCCGGCCACCGTCAGATGCAGGACCTTGCGCCGCCCGTCGTGGAGTTCACGTGCCGAGGCCCGGCCGATGCCCGCCCGGGAGCGTGCGAAGTCCTCGTAGTCGCGCAGCGAGACGAGCCGGTCCAGCGCGGAGACGGCGAGCGGGACGGTGCGCCGCGTCAGGCCGGGGCCGTCGGCGTCCGCGCCGCCGGTGGCCGGCTGCGGGTTGGTGACGCCGGTGACGCCCAGCGGCCGGGTGATGGCCTGGGTGATGCGATGCGCCTTGACGTTGGCGGCGTGCCCGGTACCGAAGCGGTAGCGGGCACGGACGTTCTCGTGTCCGGTGGGCAGCCGGGCGCCGTGCTTGCCGTCGCCGAAGGTCACCGTCGTACGGCTTCCCCCGCTCTCGGCTCCGCTCGACCGGGAGGTGCCCCCAGCGGTGGCGCCGAGCACGTACACCCGCTCGCGCGGGCCGCGCCCCGCCAGGCTGTCGACCGGGTGCCACAGCAGCCCGTCGACCCGGATCTCCAGCTCGGGTGTGGCGCCCAGCGGGTTGTCCGCGGGGAGCCACGTCAGCGGCGACTGCCACAGCGCGAACGTCTGGTTCGCGCGGTTCGCATCGCCGCTGCCCAGCGGCTCGTCCCGGAACTCGCCGTGGGTGGCGGCCACGACGTTGCCCTGGACGCGGACGGTGTCGCGGCGATAGCGGTAGGCGAGGTCGGCGGTGAGGGTGAGCGTCGTGTGGACGTGATCGCCCGGCAGGTCGGGATCGAGGCGCTGCTCGACGGCGGCGATCACCGCCAGTTCGGTGCCCCGGACCCCGGCCGAGCCCGGGATGTCGGTGCGCTCACCGGAGACGATGAGGTGCCGGCCGGGCAGCAGCCCGTCGTGGAGACGGTCCAGTTCGAGTTCGTTGCCGTGCACGTCCTCGCCCAGCGGCTCGTCCGCCATCCGCAGCGGCTGCCCGCCCGCGTGCACCGTGGTGTCGCGGATCGCCGACAGCGTCACATCGTGCTCGTCCAGCCAGGGGTCGGCCAGGGTCAGTTCGGTGCCCCGGCCGGTGATGCCGTAGGTGGTGTACGCGGCGGTGCGCACGGCCTTGACGCGGGTCGTGACGAACGCCAGCTTCTTGTCGCCGGGGATGCCGTCCGGGCCCTCCGCGCCCTTGCGGGGGCGCTGGATCGCGACCCAGCTGCCGACCGTGATGCCGTCCTGGACCGATTCCAGGGCCAGCACATAGCGGTTGGCGGGCGCCGGGACCGTCGCGATGCCGATCTCGACGGACGGCGGCTCGCTGCCCGGGGCACGGCGCACGGTCACCTCGTACTCGCCGTGCCGGATCTGCTGCTTGTCGCCCGGGGCGAGGTGCCATTCCTTCGTCTCGCCGTTGTGGATGGCGACCTGGATCTTTCCTTCGTCGTCCGGCCGGGACACGAACAGGCTGCGCTCGGGCAGGCCCGCGAGCAGCCGGGCGGTGATCCCGGCCTCCTGCGAGTCGGTCGGACGGCGGCCCAGCCAGCTCAGGTCGTGGTCCTGGGCCACGCGGGTGGACAGCTCCACGCGCCCCGGGCCGAAGTCGAAGGCGGCGTCGGACGGCAGGTTCTCGGTCCGCTGCACCGAACTGCCCGTCTCGGTGTGCTGGAACTCCGCCTTCACCGGCACCCGGCCGGCCGTGTCGAACAGGATCCGCACGCTGGTCAGCACACCGCCGGTCAGCGGCCAGTCGGACTGCCTGATGACGCGGCCCTTGTCGTCCTGCACGGGCTTGAGCGGAGCGGTCGCCCCGAAGGGGGCGGCCGTCACCCGCATCGCCAGCAGCGCGCGCAGCGCGGCGGGCACCTCGGGCGCGGCCTGCCGCCATGCCGCGTACATCCCGTCGGCCAGGCGCGGATCCAGCGCGGACAGCAGCCGCGCGGTCAGGTCGGAGCCGGGCGCGAACAGCCGGCCAGGGTCGCGCGAGACGGCCCGCGCGCCGGACGGCGGACGGACCACGCTGGTGCGCAGCGCGGGCAGTACGGCACCGAGCGCGCGCAGCGCGGGGGAGGGCTCCGCCGCCGCCCCAGCCGCCTTCGGCTTCGCCGGTACGCGTCGCGCGGGCTCCAAGTCCCGCGCTCGCTCCCGGAGTTCACCGACCACGGCCGCCAGCTGCTCGAACCAGGCCGACACCTCCTCGTACGCCGCGGCCAGCACCTGCGCCTCGACCAGCCGCTCGTGCGGGGCGGCGAGCCGCTCGGCGAAGGCCGCGGGTGTCGTGATGCCGTCGAGGTCCTTGCGGAGCGGCGCGAGCACCTGCGCGTCGAAGGTGGCGATCAGCTTGCTCACCGGCCGCGGGTTGGGGGTCTGCGGCGTGGGCGGCCCGGGCTCGTCCGGGTCGTCGGGATCCCCGCCGTCCTCCGGCTCGGTGATCCACTGCCGCAGCTCCGCCACCAGCTCTTTCAGGGTGGGCGGCGCGGACTGCGGCAGCCCGATGGCGGTGATGTCCTCCTCGCGGTCCGTGCGGACCTTCGCGACGGGCAGCAGCAGCTGCTTGTCGCCGAAGTCGAAGAGCAGCTGGTCACCGGTCTGCAGTGAGGTGGAGGTACCGGAGACGTACAGCTCCGCACGCTTGGCCAGGTCCTCGGCCGTGATCAGAGCGGGCCGGCGCCTGCGCACCTTCAGCTCGTTCCACGCCCAGCGGGCGGTGAGGTCCTCGCTCGTCTCGAAGGTCTGCGACTCCTCGCCGGTGGACGCGGGCACGCTGTGGCTCCGCGCGCCCCGCGGGATGACCACCGGCAGATCCTCGGCGCGCGGGTCCTTGTCGAGGGTGTACGCGAGGTGGGTGTCGGCGGCGACGCCCGGCCGCGGCCGGTGGCCGACCAGCCGGCCGAGCAGGGCCAGTGACCGGTGTTCGTCGGCGGTTCGCAGATAGCCCTCGTCCGCGATCCGCTCGGAGTGGAACGTCAGCACATCACCGAGGACCGCCCAGGCGTCGAGCAGGCCGATCGCCGGGTCGTCCGGGGTGCGCACGGTCAGGCCGCGCAGCGCCGGGTAGGCGGGCGAGGCGAGCCGGTCCAGCATCCCGGCCAGGAACGAGCCGTGGTCGCCGACGCGGTGGTCCAGGGCCGTGCGGCCCGGCGGGTTGTACTGGCCGTCGGGGGCGCGTCGCTCGTCGCTCGTGCCGCCCCCGCAGCCGCATCCGCAGGTCGTGCTCATCGGGCACCCCCGAGCTCGATGACCAGCCGGCCGTTCTCGGGCCGGTCCGGGTCGTTGTCACACACGGCGATCTCCAGCGGGCCGAGCCGCAGCACACCGTCCTCCAGTGCTCTGTTGTCGATGGTGTCGATGGTGTCCATGCGGCCGTGGGAGAAGAGCCGCTGCAGCCGGGTCACCCGTACGCTCTGCACGCCCGGCACCGCCGCGGCCACCGCGACCAGCCGGGACAGCCGCACCGGCTCGCCGAACGACAGCGCGTCCGGGTGGAAGAAGCCCAGCCGGCCGCCGGACAGCCGCCGGCTGCTCAGCACCCGCGTCAACTCCGCCAGGATCTGGCCGTGTTGGTGACCCGGCGCGGCGCACACCTCGATCTCGATGTCCAGCGGCACCGTACGGGCCGGCTCGACCACCAGGTCGTGTCCGATCCGCCGGTAGCTCTCCAGCGCGTACGCGACGGAGTCCAGCAGCCGCGGAGCCGGCTCGCCGGACCCGGTCGCGTCGACGGCGACATGCGCCTCCTGGACGCTGCCGGTCCAGCGGATCTCCGCCGCGGCCCGCTGCACCCCGGGCAGCGCGGAGGCCAGCTCCGCGTAGTCCGCCGCGGTCACCGCGCGCAGCCGGGTCCGCTTGAGGTCCAGCGGAGCGAGCTGGCGGACCTGCTCGATCGGCTCCGGCGCGGCGCCGCCGGTCGCGGGCAGCGGGTTGCGTACGCCCGCCACCGGCATCGGTGCGCCGGCGTCCGACAGCCGTGGAGCACGGCTGAGCACCAGGTGGTTGATCGCCTCGGCGCCGACGTTGCCCGCCGTGCCGCCACCCAGCCGGTAGTGCAGCGTCAGTCGGCTGCCGGGCACCGGGCGGGCGCCGTACCGGCCGTCACCGAAGCGCAGCGCGATCCGGCCGTCGTCCTCCAGCTCGCCCACGAAATGCCGGTCCCGGGGGCCGCTGCCGAGCAGGTCACGGCGGGGGACCCAGGTGTCTTCCCCGTCCTGCAGACGTACGGCAGGGAGCGCGGCCCGTGGATCGGGCAGCAGGGCGGACGCCGGGCCGTGCAGCACCGGCTCGTCCGGGTGCAGCCCCACCGCGTACTCGGGGCCCCAGGTGTGCGCGATCTCCCAGGCGATCCGGCCGTCCAGCACCGCACCCGCGCGGGCTCGCGCCGTCAGCACGTCCAGCCGGCGCAGTTTCGTGCTCACCAGCCGGTCGCCGCGGTGCAGCAGCTCCCGCAGCGCCCGCACCGGGTGGTGGCGCAGCTCCAGCCGTTCCAGGACCTTGAGGCCGAAGACCACCGTCAGCTCGGCGATCTCCGCATCCGACAGCCCGTCGTGGTCGCGGGCGCTGCGCCACAGCTCCACCAGCCGCGCCCGCACCCGGTCCCGGATGCCGGCCAGCCGCGTCGCCTGCCCGGCCGCGACCTGCGCGGGCTGTGGGAAGGGAACGGTCTGGGCGACGGGGGAGCGGTGCAGGACGGGGCGGAAGCGCGGCGCGATGCCCGGGTAAACCGACTGCGCGAGCAGCGTGCGCAACGCCTCGGCCTGCGCGTAAGCAGTCCCCGGCACCACCTTCTCGCGCCGCTGCCCGGCCAGCTCCAGGCCGAGCCCGGCCCGTACGGTCTCCTCCTCGCCGACGACCGTGAACAGCTCACGGATGTCGTCGGCGGTCAGCGCCCGATGGCAAGTGGTCTTCTCCAGCAGGGCGTTGATGGTCCGGGCGGTGGCGTTGCCGCCGTCCTTGACGTCGCCGCAGCCGAAGGCGGGCGGCTCGCAGGAGCCGGTCACGGCCGGTACGGGCGGCACGGTCACCGTCTCCGGAACACCCTCCGGGCACTCCCCGAAGGTCAGCGACCGCCCGTGGTCGACGAGTGCCACATTGCCGCGCGCGACGCTCACGTCGTCCACCGGCCGGCAGTCGCGGCCGCCCCGCGTGGACAGGCACAGCGGGAACCTCAGCGCGTCCTCCGGCGCCCAGGTCACCTCCAGCACCGGCTGGTTGTCGAGCCGGTCGACGGCAGGAGTGACGGAGATCAGCCGGACGGCCTGGCGGTGGCTCGGGTCCTGGTCGCCGGGCGTACCCGTACGCGGCCCCTTCACCTCCTCGAACAACACCAGATCACCGGGGGAGAGCCGCAAGGAACGGGTCTCGCACGCCTCATCGGTCCACTCGTCCCGCAGCGTCACCGAGGTCGCGCCCTTCGACAGCGCGCACACCTCGTCGCCCCAGGTCCACAGCCGGATGACGTTGTGCTCGGGGCGCAGGCGGAGGGGCGCGTCCGACACCGGCTCGAAGACCTCGACGGACCCGCGCTCGTCCAGCACGGCCAGATCCCGGTCGTCGATGACGGTGCCGACCTCCGGCCGGTCGTGCGGCCCGTAGGTACGGACGTCGACGGCGGCGAAGCGGAACTCTCCCGGCAGCAGGTCGAGTTCCTCGGCGGCCTCGACGGCGACGAAGGCCCGCGCGCTGCACCCGTCATGCATCGGATAGTCGATGAGCCGCACGTGACGGCGCACCGAGACCCGGCGGCGCGCGGTGTCGAGATACGCCTCGGTCGCCACCGCGTCCTGCTGATAACTGATCTGGTCGGCCGTGTACGCCAGCATCTCGACCAGCGTCATCCCCAGGTCGGCGGGGTTGCGCTCGACCCAGTCCGGCGTCGTCAGCCGCATCCGGTCCAGGACCAGCTGCCGCAGCGTGTCGTAGTCGCGCGCGGTGTAGTCGATGACCGGGGCGGGCCTGAAGGTGTCCGGGCAGTCGGCGCCCGTCTCCTCGACGCAGTCGAAGGGGCTCGGGCAGTCGGCCCGGAAACGGAACTCCGCACCGAAATACCGCTGGTCGAAGCCCTCGTACGGCTCGGTGCCCGGCCGCCCGTAAGGGTCGGTGGTGACCAGCGAGAGACGGTAGGTGGAGGTATCACCGGCCCGGTCGAGGACCACATGCAGCCGGTCGTCCAGCTCGGGGTCCTCCTCCCGCTCGACGCTGACCTCCAGCGCCTCGATGCCGGTGATCCGCCGCCCGCCGTCGATCCGTACGTTCTCCGGGCACAGCCCGTGGGGCGCCTTCCCCAGGAACGTGACGGTCAGCGTCACACCGTCGTCGGCGACCTCGACCGCGTCGATGCCGTTCAGCCGCGCGGCCCTGATGCGCCCGCGCCGCTGGTCGGTTCGGCACACCAGCTCACCGCTGATGAGCTGCTGCTCACTCATATCTCGCCCCGCCCCTCGAACACTTCATCGCGCCGGCTCGCGGTGGAGCGCACCACATAGCGCAGATGGACCCGTACGACGTTCTCCTCGCTCACCACGTCCAGCGCTTCGACCTCGATGAGATCCCCCAGCCAGCGCTGCAACGACGCCTGAACGGAAAGCTCCACGGCCGACGCCAGCTCCGGACTGTTCGGCGTGAAGACCAGATCCAGCAGCCCACAGCCGAAGTCCGGCCGCATGACCCGCTCACCAGGACTGGTGAACAGCAACTGCTCGATCAGATCCCGCACATGCTCATCGTGATCCGCATGCGCGGTCCGCCCCCGCCGGTCGACCCGGAACGGAAACGCCACTTCGGTACGTATCTTCTTCGCAGCCCTCATCGGCTGGACACCCCCTGATGGACGGGCGCCACGACCGGCGGGCCCTGCGGCACCAGCCCGGCGCTGAAACACATCGCCGCCGAGGTGTCGAGAAGAACCGGCACCCCGTCGATCCGTACCTCGTCGCCGCCGCCGGCCGGCGTCCAGCGCACGCTGGTGCACGGCTGCGGCCGGCCGCCGACGGAGTGCGGGCAGCCACTGACCGTGAAGAGGTCGGCGGCGGTGGCCACGGGCACACCGTCGACGCGTACGCCCCTGCCGGCGGCGGCGGTCGACACCGCCCGGCCGCCGTGCGGGCAGCTGATCACGGCACCGCCGTGGACGAGATTCCCGGTCACCACGTCTCTTGCTCCCCCCGTCTTCGCTATCGCTTCTTGGGCACGGTCAACCGGCCCTCGTTGATGTCGACCTGGTCGCCGACCAGTGAAATGGACGCCCCCGCACCGTTGTTGATCTGCACACCCGCCGCATTGATCCGCACATACGCTCCGCCCGGCGCCTGCAGCAGAATCCCTTCCTCCGGCACATCGGACAGCACGATCTTGTGGTGCCCCTGCGTCTCGATGACCACCGGCTCGGCCCCGGCCCGCGCCCCGGCCTGCGCGTCCACCGGCAGCTCTGCCCCCGCTCCGTACCAACAGCCCGTCCACACCGGGAAGCTCGGATCCCCCTGCTCGAACTCGATCCACACACCCGCGCCCTCGCTCGGGATCACGTACTGACCCGCCTGCGCGCCGGTGAACGGAAAACACGGCATGGCCCACGTGGACGCCTCGTCCCCGAGGACGTCCGGCACGTAAGCCGTGATCCGGCCGATCCGCATCGGATCGTTGTTGCTCGCCACCCGGCCCCGGAACTTGCCGAGGAAGCGATTGTTCGATGCTGGCGCCATGCGAGCTGCTCCTGGTCGTGTGCTGCGCGTCTGTGCGGCACGTCGTGTACTGCGCGGTGCGGGGGAGAGGGACGGGCATTACGGCTGTCACGGCCGGACGGTGCCGCTGCGGGCGATCAGCCCCTCCCGCGACAGCGTGAAGTTCTGTTGGTAGGAGCCCGGCCGGAGATTGTGCGTCACGCTCTTCACGTAGTAGTCGCCGTCGTACGTGACCCCCGCGCCCCGCACCCCGACCAACTCCCGCGGCCGCAGCACGTATCCGTGCCGGTTCACGTCCAA
Source organism: Streptomyces sp. Pv4-95 (assembly GCF_045782725.1). NCBI lineage: Bacteria > Bacillati > Actinomycetota > Actinomycetes > Kitasatosporales > Streptomycetaceae > Streptomyces > Streptomyces sp. Pv4-95. The sequence goes on along the minus strand of NZ_CP127172.1, from coordinate 3,332,223 downwards.
CTGCCCCGACCCGCTGATCGCATCGGCACTGGTGGCGGCACGCCCCAGAGCCTCCGCCTTCGCCAGGGCCTCATCCTTCTTCGCGGTGCCCGAGAGCGTCTTCCGCTTCAGCGCAGGCGACGCGCGCCGGCCGAGCGGCGGCCTGAGGGGGCTGATATCGGGCTGCGCGAGGAGCGGCGCCATCCGCGTCACGGGATCCTGCACCCGAGCCTGCGGCTCTTCCCTCGCCGTCCCGTCATAAGCGAACGTCAGCTGATCAACGGTCGAATGCACATCCATGTTCACGTTCAGGGCATGCTGCCGCTGCCCGAGCCGCTGCTCCGGCCCCCAGAACGCGGTGGACCGCCCCGGAACGGGACCGGGGTCGAGATAGAACGTGTAACCGTTGGCCCGCGCCAGGTCATTCACATACTGCAGATCGGTCCCCGTCTGGTAGTCGACCCGCAACTGCTCCCGCGGCGGCTGCGGCACCTGCTCCCGAATGATCCGGGCGTCGATCCCGTAATCCGCGTACTTCGCCAGGATGCGCTCGACCCGCTGCGAGGGCGCGAGGTTCGGGTACCGGTCCGTCCGCTCCTCAAGGTCCATGAGAAGGCTGAGATCCTCACCCGTGACCGTCAGCGTGGTCTGCCCGGGCTGATTACTGGCCCCCACCTCCTGCCGCACGATCAAACCGTCGAGCAGTACGACGGGCGTCCCCTTGACCGCGACGGTGAGAATCACCCGACTCTTGGGATCGAAGAACCCCTCCGGGAGCAGCCGCTGAATGATCGCCCCCTTCTTGGTCAGGTCAAACGCGAGCTGGAACCCGCTCCGCTCACCCGCAGTACTGGTGATCTGAGCGGACAACAGCGCCTCCGTCACCTCCTGCGGCACCAGCCGCGCCAACTTGGGGCCCATGTAGAGCGACACATGAATGGGCCCACCGCCCACGGGCAGATCATCAGCCATTGCGCACCCCCGGACCGCCCATGCCGCCGGGGAAACCGCCGGGCAACGGCACGGCTATCTCCTCACCCGGCTCATCGGTCAACTCCCGCGGCCCGAGCACCGGGTTGGCATCCGCGATCCGCCACCACTGCCCCGAATCCCCGAAATACCGCTGCCCGAGATGATCGGCCCGCTCCCCGTCCCTGACGATGTGCGGCACGGTGTCGTCCTCGTCCTGCTCCAGCGGCGGCAACAACCTCCGCTTGGCGTACTTCACCTCACTGCCATCCGCGGCCCGATGCACCCCGATCTCCACATCGTGATACCGACTGCTCCGCGGATACGGATGAGCCCCCGGCACATCGTCCAACGCACTCTCATACGGCTCGATCACGCCTCAGATCCCTCCCCCGAGCCCAAGCTGCGCCAAGCTCCCGCCCCGCGCCCGCCGGGCCAACTGCTCCTTCTGCGCGAGGTGAGCGAGATACAGCTCCGCACCGCGATGCCCGGCCGGCAGGTCGCTGACCGTCAGAATCTTCATCCCGATACTGAGCGAGGCCCGAATCGGATTGAGATTCACATCAAACGCCGACTCGTTCACCGACAGCTCTGTGAGCCTGACCGGCATCACCCGCTTGCTCCCCCAGGTGAAGAGCGTCAACGGCATCTCGATCGGACTGATCTCGATGGTCCCCTTCTTGCTCAACTTGGACGCGGCCCTCAACTGAGCGGTAGTCGGCTGCACGAGCATTTCCAGCACGGCAAGTTGAGGATGAATCCCGTCAGGCGCGGCAACATCGAGCTGGTCTGTCGCATCGATCTCGGCGGTGAACTTCCAGGTCTCCTGGGCGGGGCCCTTGAGCCTGAGCGCTTCGTTGCGGTCGCCACCACTCCCGCCTCCGCCACCACCGCCTTCTCCACTGGCGGCTTGAGGCGCGACGGAACGCTCCAGCGTGTCCGGGTTGAACTGCAGCACGATGATGCGCTGGGGGGTGCCGCGCTCGGGGTCGACTATGACGAGGCCGGAGCGGATGGGCTTGGGGATGTCGGCGTAGCGGGTCATGTCAGTCCTTCGAGGAGTTCAGATCTGCGAGCGGGTGGTCGAGACGGAGCAGTGGTCGCACCAGAAGCCGAAGAGCGAACCCGGGAAGCTCATCGGGCCGAACGGCGTGGGACCGCTGTCCACGGCTGCCAGGAATGGCATGAAGTTTCCGCACTCGGGGCAGTACGGGTGCGTCTCCGGTGAGGGCCAGCGCGGTAGCCCACCTACCTGATGTCGGGCCAGGCCGGCGACAGCGGGACGGCTCACTCCTGTCTGATTGGGGTGGCGTTCCAGCGTCATGGACCGTTCACCGGGAACCACGCGGGAACTCTCGGCGGCGGGCCCCTGCGGCTGGAAGTAGGCGTATGTGGCGTCGTCCGTGAACCTCACGGTCAAAATGTCGACTTCGTCGCAGTCGCAGGAAAACCAGAAGAACGAGGGGTCGCGGCTGAGCGTTTGCGGCATGTCACGGGCAGAGAGGGTGAGCACCCGGTCGGCAGGCGCGTTGCATTGCACGCAAAGAGGCACGTCCTGCGCGTACCGTCCGCCCATCACGTGAGGGCTCTCGCCGCGGGCGGTGACGAACCCCATGAAGGAGGGGGTAAACCCCGACTCGCTCCCGGTGTCGGGTAGGCGCCCTGCGAGCGGCATGAGCCACTCCCAGTCGTCGAATGAGTCGAGCTCGGCGCGCACCGAGGCGATCAGGTCGGCAGCGTGGGGTGTCCTGATGAGAGCTAGGGCCTGCAGGTTGTCCCCGTCGCCGGTCCGGTGCCAGTCGTTGAGCAGAGCGTCCGCCTGGGTATCCGGCGCCCCCGACAGGAGGCTCGGCCGGACAGTGGGGCCGAGGAGGCCGGCATGAGGGCGTAGCAGGTCCGGGTGGTAGACGCCAATGGAGAAGATGACGGAAGACAGTGGGGAGTCCTCACCCGGCGATGAGAGAAAGTCGTCGATGAACGCGTCGATCAGGGACTCCGGAAGCCAGGGGACGAGCCGGGCCGCCGAAGACGCCAGCGCTCCCGCACCGCGCAGCCGTTCGGCCGCCCGTGTTTTCGCCTCGCTGTTGCCAGGGACCAGCTCAAGATAGGCGGCGGCATACTCGGCAATCGCCTCGTCAGTCGTCTTCAGGAGACAGGAGACGGCAAGATCGGGCCCTTCGGCGCCCTGTTCAGAGAAAGTTTCCGTGATGCGTTGGGACCTCTCGGATACCGAAAGGCTGGAGTCAAAGGCAATTTCCTCGACGCGTTCGCTCGTTGTCATTTTGCCTTCTCCCAGTAGTACAGCAGCAAGGTGTCGATGTGGTCAGAGTAGTGCACTTGCGTGCCGATTTTACTGTCCTTGCCATTCCGGTCAGCCAGTCGCTTGTAATGTCGAATCATGTCGTACACCTGGGTCTTGCGTAATGTTCCCTTTTTGTGCCAGAAGTTCAGGTAGTGGCGGAAGTCTTGCTCAACGGCGAGGGTGAGGTCCTTGCCGTCAAGAACGACCTTGCTTGCGCTGTTCCTCCCCTTGAATGTTCTCGAACCGCCCTCCCGGTCTCCGTTTTTATCGAATTCATGCTCCGATTCATCGACCATCAGAGTTTGCGCCTCGTTGTAAATCTTGTTTCCCAGTTTCCCCCTGTCGTATCCACCCTTGTCGTTGATTACTATGTATTCGTGCTTTATTAGCAAGTCTTCGACTTCCTGATCGCTGAGTTTCTTGTTCTGGGTGGCCTCCTGCTCTGCGATGAATTTACGTTGAGCTGCGAAGAGGATGGCGGCGCCCGAAGGTATGTGGTCCGGCGTCATCTCGTCGCCTGTCTCCCCGCGAGTCCTGTCCTCCTTGTAGGGCACGCTCTCGCCCTTAGTGAGGTAGGGGCCCTTGGGGCCCATGCGGGGAGCACTGCGGCGGCCTCCCGGTGTTGGCCGCGGCGCCGCGAGCAGGCGGGCCAGCTCCGGGGCCATCGAAGTGCGGCTAGGCGTCGAGGGTGTGGAGGTCCGCGCTGCATTCGGTTGCGTTGCCCGGGCCGAATTCGCCTCCCTCTCCTGGATGCGCCGGACCTCGTCTGCCTCCTCTGTGCGTGCCTTCGCCCGTTTCTCGGTAAGGCGCGAAGGCTCGGTGTGGCCGTCCCAGGTATGGAAAGGAACGGCTTTCCTTCTCGGATTGAGCGCGGCCTCGATGTAGCCGTGGTCGGTACCGTCGAGGGAGAGGTTCGTGAGCTTGTACCACAGTCGAAGCCCGGCCAGAGTCAGCTTCATGATGGGGCGGGGCACACCGGGTCCCATGATGCGCTGAAGGGACGGCCGAATGCGGGCGACGATCTTCTGGAGCCGCGCCTCCTTCGACCCCCTCGAGTTCTCCTTTTTCTTCTTGTCGTCCTTCTTCTGATTTTTGTGTTCCTGCTTGTTCTTCTTGTTTTCGCGCAAATGGTCGCGCTTCTTCTTGAAGAAGTCGCGGGTCCTCTTCGCCGTGTTCTTCAGGGCCTTGCCGACCTTGGACTTTCGCAGCTTCTTGCCCAGGGCCTTGCCGGCGTTGCGGACCTTCTTGAGGGCGGACTTGACCCTGCCCTTGATCTTCTTCAGGGCTTGCCCCAAGGGGGACTTGGGCTTGCGCGGCTTGGCGCGCTTGGGGGCGTCGGTCTCCTTCTTTTTGGACGGCTTGTCGGGCTTCTTGTCCTTCTTGGAGTCCGAGTTGTCCTTGTCGGATTTCCTGTCCGCGCCGTCCTTGTCGGGAGTCCTGTCCTTCTTGCTGTCCGCGCCGTCCCTGTCCGGCTTCTGGTTTGGGCCGTCCTTGTCCGGGGTCTTGTCCTGCGGCTTGTTCGGGGTGTCCTTGTCGTGAGGCTTGTTGGGGGACGCCGCCTCGTCCCTCGTCTTCTTCGTGTCCGCCTCGTCGTCGTGCTTCTTCTTCGTCGGGTCCGGGGTCTTGCTGGTCGGGCGGCCGGTGGGGTGGGTCTTCGGCTGGTGTTTGGGGGCGGCGCCGCCGCCGGGGGTGCGGTCCGTGGACGCGCCTGGGCGGGTCGGGACGCGCGGTCCCTTGGGCTTGGCTGGGCGGGCCGGCTTGCGTAGGGCCTGGGCGGCCTTGCGGGCGGCGCCCTTTGCGGCGTTGACGGCCTTGCCGGCTGCCTTGCGGGCGCCCTTGCCGGTCTTCTTCAAGCCCGCAGTGATCTTCTGGGCCATGGCCTTGAGGCGTTTGCCCACGCCCTTGGTGGCCCGACCCAGGCGCTGGAGGAGGAAGTTGGTGATGAAGTCCAGGAGGGCCACGACGCCGGCGGCGACCGCTTCGGCGAAGAGGCAGGCGGCGGGGCCGGCCTTTACCGCCTTGAGGTAGGCGAAGAACTTGGAGAAGGCGGTGAGGATGGAGCTGATGCTGTCCCAGGCCGCCATCAAGCCCTGGACGATGGTGAGGATCGCGCCGGCCGCCGGGATGATCATCGAGACGACCTTCTCGATGACCAGGGAGGCGATCATCATGGGCAGGGAGGCGACGATCGCGTCCCAGGCCATCTTGCCGATCTGCTTCAAGGACATGCAGCCCTTGACCAGGACGTTGATGACCGCCTTGCCCAGTCCGAGGATCCCCTCGACCTTGGTGTCGAACCACTGCTTGACGGCCGACTTGATGGCGCCCCAGAGATGTTCCTGGATGCCGGTCTTGGCGGCGCTGCCGGCCTTCTTCAGCCAGCCGCCCGGGTCCGGGGCGATGTCGGCGACCAGGGCCGCGAACTTGCCGAGCGCCTCGATGGCCGCCTCGGCGAACTTGATCGCGGCGGTGATGACGGCCTGGTAGGCCTTGATGACCGCCTTGACGCCCGCTTCGAGGACGTCGAGGAGTTTGTTGAGACCGGCGGCGAGGGCGTCGAGGAGGGTGTTGACGGCCTTCTTGAGGCCGTCGGCCAGCTTGTTGACGGTGTTGATCGCGGCGTCGCGGAGACCCTCGATGGCCTTGCGGAACTTGTCGCGGAGTTCGGGGAAGGCGGCGAGCAGGACGTCGCCGATGGCGATGAGCGCGTCGGCCAGGACGTTGATGGCCTTGATGGCGAAGTCGCGTACCGCGTCGATCGCCTTGTTGGCGAACTCCTTGAACTTGTCGATGACGCTGTTGATGGCGTCGCGCGCCGCGTCGAAGATGGCCGTAACGGCGTCCAGCAGGCCCTTGAAGAAGTCACCGACGGCGTCGAGGATCTTGCCGAAGAGGCTGTCGGACTCGCCCTTCTTCTCTTCCTTCTTCTTCTCGGCGTCCTTCTCGGCCTTCTCCGCCTTGGTGTCGATGTCCTTGTTGTCGTCGTTCTTGCGGCCCTCGACTTCCTTGTCCTTGCCGTCCCGCTCCTTGGTTATCTTCTTGTTGCCGTCCTTGTGCTCCTTGTCCGTGTCCTTGTCGGACTTCTCGATCTTCTTGTCCTGCTCGTCACGCCAGCTCTGGCGCTCCTTGCCGGCCTTCTCGGCCGCCCGGCCGCGCTCCGCCGTCTGCTGCTCGGAGTTGCGCGCGACCTCGTTGTCGATCTCCTGCTGCTTTTCCTGCTTCGACTTCTGCTCGCCCTGCTGGTGTTCCTTCTCCTTGGCGGACATGTCGGTCTGCGACTGAGCCGCCCCGCTCTTGAGCTCGCCGCCACGCTCCTGTTTGGCGACGACGCCGACGTGCTGCTTGGCTCCACCGCCTGCCGACTGGCGGCCACCGCCGCCGCCCGCGCGCCCGGACGCCTTACCGGTCAACTGCTCCTTGGGAGCGTTGGGGAAGATCTTGTCCTCGCCCATCGGCTTGGACGCGTCCGCCCGGCCGGTGTCCTGGATCTTGCCCTGCTTGTCCTTGAGCTTCTCCGCCTGCTTGTCCGTGCGCTTCGGGTCGCTCTCGCCCTCCAGCTTGATCTTGGGTGCAGGGCCGACCGTCTTGTTGCGGAGTTCGGGGTCGGTCGTCGGCACCTTGTCCGCGGCGGCCTCGACGCTCTTGGCGTCGCCCTCCGTCAGCTTGCCGTCCTTGGTGGGCGGGAGGTGCGGGGCCTTGATGTTGTCGGTGGGCTTGGCGCCCTTCGCCTTCTCGCTGCCCTTGGCCCGCTGCTTCTCGCCCTGGTCCTCCGGTCCGACCTTCTCCAGCTTCCCGCTGACCGCCGTCTCCGGAGCCTCGGCCTCCGGAGGTGAGGACTGGGTCTGCGGCGCACCCGAAGGCCGCTCCCGCTTGGGCGGGTTGGCCTGCAGGCGCTTCTGCTCCTGTTTGACCTTCTTGTCGGCCGCCGCGTCCACACCGGGCATGGCGGCCTGCGCCTGGTCGGGCGAGAGCTTGCTGACGGTACTGAGCGCGGCCTTCGGATCCTGGCCCGATACGTCCGGTGGTTCTTCCTTCTTCTCCTCCGGGGCCTGTTCGCCCCCGCCCCCGCCGCAGGAGCCGCCCTTCTCCTCCTGCTCGGGCGCGGGAGCGGGCGGCGCGCAGCCACCGCCGTCCTTCTCCAGCGACGCGTCGGGCTGCGCCTTGGCGCCCTCGGGCGCCGGGGCGCCCATCTTCCCCGGGTTCTCCGCCTGTTCGCCCACAGGGCTCACGGCGGCCTGGGCGACGGACGGCGCGCCACCTGGTCCGGCAGCCGCCTTCGGCTGGGCGGCCGGCTCGTTCGCACCGACCGCGCCGCTGGGTGCCGCTCCCGGCCCGGCCTCCTTCGGTACGGCGCTCTTCGGTGCGGGCGCCTCGTTCTCGCTCCGTACCGGCGCCACCCCGCGCCGGGCAGCAGGGGAGGGGTGCCGGTCCTCCGTTGCCGTACGTTCCGTGTGCGCACCGGCGGGCGGCGCCAGGGACGAGCCGGCCGGGCCGGGCCCGGGTCCGCCCGCACCGGAGCCGGGAGCACCGGTCGGCTTGTCCGCCGCCGCGCCCTCCGGCTGCCCCTTGGCTTCTTGCTTCTCTTCCCGCTCGTCCTGGTCCTTCTTGTCCTGCTGCTCGTCCTGGGCTTCCTTGGCGTCCGGCGCACCCTCACCGTCGCCGGAGTCCTCGTCCCGCTCCGCGTCCTTGTCGGCCGCGTCCTGCCGGGCCGTCTTGGCTCCGTCCTCGTCCTGGTCCTTCTTCCCCTCGGCCTCCTGCTCCGGGTCCCGCTGCTCCTCGGCTTCCGGATCGGGGCCGACCTCCTGCTCCACCGGCTTTTCCGGCTGCAGGTCCTTCTCGCTCCGGTCGGGAGCCTCCGACGCCGGACCGTGCTCGGGCTGCGGTGCCTCGCCCTCCACGGGCCCGCGCTCCTCGCCCGGTGCCTTGGTCTCGGCCTCCGGAGCGTCCTCGTCCTGCTCCTCGTCGGCCTCGTTCTCCCGTTCCTTCTGGACCTTCTCCGCTTTGGTGGGCGGGGGAGCGGGGAAGGACGGCATGCTCGCCGTCGGGTTCTCGGCCGTCGGTACGGACGACAGGTCGGGATCCGTCTCCGGCAGGTGGTCCTCGGGCTTCAGCTCCGCCTCGCCCTTGCCCAAGCCTCCGCCGCGCTTCTCCTCCTGGCCGCCGTCGACCTCCTTCTCCGCGCCGGCCTCCAGGCCGAGCGGCTGTTCCTCCTCGCGCGGCTCGCCCTCGTCCTCGTCCTTCTCGTGCAGCCCGTGCTCGGAGAGCGCGCTGTCACGCTGGTCGGCCCGCTCGTCGACCTTCTCCGGGCGGGCGGGGCCCGGCTGTTCTTTCTTCTTCTTGTCGAGCTCTTCCTGCTTGGCCCCGTCAGCAGGCTTCCTCTCGTCGTCCTTGCGCTTGCGCTTGTCGGCACCCGGCCGGTTGGCCTGCTCCGGGTCCTGTTCTTCACGCTCCCGCTGCTCCTTGCGCTCCTCCTTGGTGCGCTCGGAACCTTCCTGGCCCTCCTGTGCCTTCTCCGCGTCGGCCTGTTCGGCCTTCTCGCGCTCCTCGCCCTGCTTGTCTTCTTCCTGCTGTTGTTCCTTCTTGGAGTCCGCGAGTTCCTCGGCGCGCTCGTCCTCCTGCGCCTTGCGCTCGCCTGATTCCTTCTCCTCCGCCGAGGCGTCCCGCTGGGCGCGCGTCTGCTCCTGCTCGCGGTCGCCGTCCCTGCCCTTGGCGTCCTTCTTCTCTTCCTTGGTGTCCTCGTCGCGCGCTGCCGCGGACTTCTTCTCGCCCTCCGTACGGGCGGCCTTGGTCTGCCGCTCGTCCTCGACCAGGTCGATGGCGTCCGGCACCGGCTCGGGTACGTTCAGCGGCTGCAGCCCGAGCGGTTCGGCCTCCGCCTGCGCGGTCAGATCCAGGAGCCGCTCGTACTCGGGCGAGAGCAGCCGGACCTCCAGCCGGTCCAGCACCGAGTCCTGCAGTTCGGGTGCCAAACGGGCCAGTTCCATACGGACGCGGCCCGACAGGTCCTCGGGGTCCCCCCGTAGGGACCGGACGATGCCGTTCGTCATGCGGTCGACCAAGGTCGCCGGGTCAATCTGTTCCAGCCGCATCCGGTCCGCATCCACCGTCGCGTACCGCAGCCACCCCGGCGTCGCCTGGCCCTCCTCGACCTCGGCCGCGGGCTCCTCGCGTACCGAATCCCGCAGTGCCCCCAGCACCGACTCCTGGGCCGTCGACTCCGCCTCCCGCTCGATGGATTCCTGGGGGAGGGATACCGAGCCCAGGTCGCGGCCGGCCCGGAGGGCGCCCAGGCCGTGCGGGTTCTGGACCGTGTGGAGGAGCTCGTGGGCGAGCAGCCGTTGGCCGTCGGCCGTGCCCGGGCGGTAGGTGCCCTCGCGGAAGAAGATGTCCTGGCCGACGGCGAAGGCGTCGGCGCCCATCATGTCCGCGAGTTGTCCGGAGTCGCGGTCGGTGTGCAGGCGGACCTGGCTGAAGTCGTGGCCGAGCTGCTCTTCGAGGTCGCGGCGGACGCTCAGGTCCAGGGGCTGGCCGGCGCCGCTGACGATGTCCTTCGGTTCAGGGGTACGGGACTTGGCGTTCCGCTCCCGGCGCTTGCGGCGCTTCTCGGCGGCGGTGGCCTGGCTGTTGTCCTGGGTGGAGGAGTGGGACGTGCTCATCGGGGCTCACCTCCTCCCATGAGGCCGGCGTGGACCGAGCGGGCCAGGGCCTCGCCCAGGCGCGCCGGTGAGGTCGTACGCGGCAGCGGCGGCAGACCCGCGAGCCCGTCGAGGGACACCGGGGAGCCGTCGGCCGCCAGAGGGACGCCGCGTTCGTGGACCAGGCGGGCCAGTTCGCGTTCGAAGGACGCCGATACGCGGTCCGGGTCGACGCGGGCGTCGAAGCCGTCCAGGACCAGTTCACCGATGTCGATGCGGAAGGTGCGCGGGGGCTCGGCGGCTGCTGCCGGGCGGGGCATGACGCCGCCGTCCGGCCCGTCGCCGCGGGCGTGCCCGGGGTGCTCGTTCAGACCCATCCGTGGACCTCCGACGGCGTCAAGGAGCGTTCCAGCTTCAGGTACTCGGTGCGTGCGGCCGCCAGCATGTGGCGCATCTGGAGGCGGTCGCCCTCCTCCGCGGCGAGGAAGGCACCGGAGAGTGCGATGTTGCGGATCGAGCCGCCGGCGACGGTGAGCTGGGCGAGCAGGGCCGGGTCGATGCCCTTGGTCGGGGCCTGGGCGGGCAGCACCCGGCTCCAGATCTCCGCGCGTTCCTTCTCGCCGGGGAAGGGGAAGTCGACGACGAAGCGGATGCGGCGCATGAAGGCGGAGTCGAGCGCCTTCTTCATGTTCGTGGTGAGGATCGCCAGGCCCCGGTACGCCTCCATGCGCATCAGGAGGTAGCTGACCTCCAGGTTCGCGTACCGGTCGTGGCTGTCCTTGACTTCGCTGCGCTTGCCGAACAGGGCGTCCGCCTCGTCGAAGAGGAGCAGGGCGCCGCCGCGCTCCGCGGCGTCGAAGACGCGGCTCAGGTTCTTCTCGGTCTCACCGATGTATTTGCTGACGACCTGGGAGAGATCGATGATGAAGAGGTCGAGGCCGAGCTCCTTGGCCATGACCTCCGCGGCCAGCGTCTTGCCGGTACCCGAGCCGCCCGCGAAGAGGGCGGTGACGCCCAGGCCGCTGCGCAGCGCCTTCGCGAAGCCCCAGTCCTGGTAGACGGTGCTGCGCTGCCGTACGTGCGCCACGACCTCCTGGAGGATCTTCAACTGCCGCTCGGCGAGGACGAGATCCCGCCAGCCCGCCCTCGGCTCGATGCGGCGCCCCAGCTCGTCCAGGCCCATCCGCGCCTCGGTGAGGCCGGCCTGCCAGGCCAGGGCCCCGGCATCCGCCGCGTCCGCGCCGGGTAGATCGCGGCGGACCGTCGCGGCGGCCGCGCGTACGACGTGCGGGGGGAGCTGGAACTGCGCCACCAAGGACTGGAGATGGCGGTCGGTCACGTCCGGCACGTCGGCGAAGGCGTCGGACCACAGGCCAAGCTGCTCCTCGGTGTCCAGCTTCGGTACGGTCACCCGCTCGCCGCGCGGCTGTCCGGTCTGCCGCGGGTCCGGGCTCGACACGACGAGGGGCACGGCCGCCCCCGCGATGAACGCGTCGGCCGCGGCGTGCTGGTCCCGGTCCATCTCGCCGACCTCGACCAGGAGCGCCGCGGGCAGCAGGATCGCCTCGCGCTGCCAGAGGCGGGCGAGGCGGTCGCGTTCGCCGGCCTCGGTCGGTACGTCGTCGGCGGCCATGGAGTACAGGCCAAGGCCGGAGCGCCGGGCCGCGGTGGCGGCGATGTCCGCGCGCGTGCGCAGATCGCCGCCGACCAGCTCCACGCGCAGCGGCGTGTCCGGCCCGGTGCCCGCCCAGCCCGCCGCGACCCGTGCCGCGGCCCGTTCGTGCGAGGGCGGCAGGCTCCCGGGAGCGGAGGTGCGGCGCAGCAGACCGTGCAACTTGGCGTCCAGATAAGGGGAGCCGACCAGGAAGTGCAGGATCCGCTCGTCGAGGCGGAGCCGGCTGGTGGTCAGCCGGGTCTCGTCGTCCAGCTCGATCAGGCGCCAGCGGCGCAGCGGTGCGACGGGGGTCAGCGCGCTCCAGTGCGGAGCGTCCAGGGCGGCCAGTGCGAGGGAGAAGGTCGGGTGGGTGCGGCTCGGGTCGCCGCTCGCCGCGGCGCAGCGGGCGCCGGTGGTCGGATCGAGCTCGGCCGCGGCGGCGAGCAGCACGATCTCCCGCTCGAAGGGGCTCAGCCCGAAGCAGGCGGTCAGCGCGTCGAGAGTGGGGAGCGGGGCGTCGGAGGGCTCGGGAGACGTTGCGGAGGACGCGGGCTCGGGGTCTTCGGACGGGGTGCCCGGCACGTTCGTGCGGGCGTGCGCGGCGTGGGCGTCCAGTCGCACCAGGACGGAACGCAGCGCGGCGGCCAGCGCGGCGCCGTCCGCCTCCCCGCTGCCGGCCTCGCCGTTCGCCGCGCCGCCGTTCGCCGCCTCCGGCCCGTTGCCGCCCATGTCCTTCTCCGCCCCCGTGCCGCGCATCGCGCCTCAGCTCTCCTTGCCGTCGTCCGTGCGGGCCGCTCCGTCGGCAGGGCCCGCACCGTCGGTACGGCCGGTGTCCGCGCCACCCGCCTCGTCCGTGCGGCGCGCACCGCTCGTACGGGGGCGGTCGCCGCTCTCCCGCTTGGACCCGCCGGCGGCCTTCGACGTACGCGAACGGGCGGGCGCGGCCCCCGAAGCGCTGCCGCCACGACCGCCCGCTCCACCGCCTTCCGCCTTCTTCGTGGCACGCGCGCCGCCACCACGGGAGCCTCCGGAGGACGCGGCCTTCGCCACCGTGGACCGCACGTTGGTGGTCGAACCGTCGTGGGTGACGGGCTTGGTGTCCGCCGCCTTGGCCTCGGCCGCCCCGGTGGGCTTGGTGTCCGCCGCCTTCGCCTCGACCGCCCCGGTGGACTTGGTGTCGGCCGCCCTCGCCTCGACCGGCGTCGCTTCGGACGCCTTCGCCCCGGAACGCGCGTCCGACGCCTTCGCCCCGGCCGGCTTCGTGCCGGCCGGCGTGCCCTCGGCGCCCGTCCGTTTGCCCTCGGGCCCCGTCCGCGTGCCGTCGTCGGCCTGCTCGGGAGACGGCCGTTCCGGCGCTCCCGGTGCCCCGAACGGCAGTACCTTGACGTCCGGCTTGCGGACCGGCTTGGCGGGCACCGGCTTCTGGTGACCGTCGAGCAGCACCAGCGACGCCTGGTAGACGACCGAGAGCGAATACGGCGTGTTGTGCAGCATGCCCCAGAGCTTGGAGGTCTCGTCGACGTCCATCTGGGTGGGCGTGAAGCGCACCCGCTGCAGGGATTCGGCGAGGTCGCTGCCGTCCAGATACGGCCGCTGCGCCGCCTCCTCGATCAACTCCCGTGGCAGCACCGGGATTTCGTGCAGTGTGCGCACCACGCTGCCGATCAGCCGCTGCCCGACCAGCTCGGTCTCCTCGCCGTACGCGCTGATCACGAAGTGCAGGTCCAGCGCCGCGGCAGGCCGCTTGAGCAGCGTGCCGTCGGAGGCGCGGGTGGCGAGGTCGTTGTTGCGCATCGAGGGGTTGTGCGTGACCTGGTAGAGGAAGACCGTGATCGTCGGGTCCGTCGGCGGATCGGCCGGCGGCTTACGGGTCTCCACCGAGACGGCCATGTCGATCTCGGGATGCAGATTGTGCTCGATCAGCAGGGCGAGGGCCTGCGTGACCGTCGCGACGGCGAGTGCGTTGCTCATGAGATCCGTCCCTGTGAAACCTGCGAAGTCGTCGTCGAACGCACCGTCGTCAAAGCCCCCGTCACCCTCACCGTCCAGTCACCCACCGTCGGTTCGTCCCTCGTCGGGCCGCCCTCCGCCGGGCCGTCCCCCGTCATGTCGCTCCCCGTCACGTCGTCCTCTCCCCGCGCGCCAGATAGTCCGCGAGGCTCAGCGACGGCTCCCGGCGCTCGGTGCGCCCCGCCCGGCCGTCCGCAGGACGCTCCGCTCCGGCCGCGCTGACCTCCAGCCGCCCGATCTGTACGTGCACCACCCGCTCGGCCGCCCGCGGCCCCCGCCGCCCGGCCGCCGCCCGCGCCGCACTGCGGGCCGCCGGCACCTCGTCGGTCCGGGGCCGCAGTGCCGGCGCCGCCGCGAGGGGAGCCGCGGCCCTGCCCGCAGGGCGCGGAACCGCCGCCGTCCGGCCGGAACCGTCCGCCTCGGACGACCGCGCCGCGGCCCGCCGCTGCGGACGGAACGCGTCGGGAGACGACGCGCGCGACGCGGGAGGCAGCGGCGCGGTGGGCCGCAGCAGCTCGGCCGAGGGCGGCAGGGGCCGCCCGGCACGGTCCGGCCCGTCCTCGTGCGCGCTCCGGGTGCGCAGCACGGTCTCCCTGTCGGTGGTCCTGATCTCCCGCTCGTACCGGACCCGTTCGCCCTCGAAGGGGGTCGCCCTGGGGGCCTGCGGGAACAGTGGCGCAGGTTCGTCCGGCTCCGCGGGTGCGCCCCGCAGCGCCTCGACACGCTCGAACGGGCCCGGGAGGCGCGGCTGTACGAGGACGCGCCGGGACCCGTCCGGGCGCTCGCCGGACGCCGCCGCGAAGGGGTCGGCGGGCGGCGGCGGTACGTGCCGCGCCAGCAGCCGGCCGAAGTAGTCGTCAGACATCCGCGCACAGCTCCAGGTAGTAGCGGCGCCGCAGCGGGCTCAGCGCCAGGATCTGGGGTTCGCTCCAGCCGTAGGCCGAGGCGAGCAGATGGACGTCGAGCATCACGTCCCGTGCCCAGGCGTCCAGTTCGGTCCACAGGTACGCGGCGATGTCCAGCTCGGCCGGGGTGGCCGTGCCGCACTCCGGACAGGCGACGTTGAGGGTCACCTCCGCCGCCGGGTCGGCCTGCTCGGCCGCCTCCGCGAACCGCTTCAGCACCGCCTCCGGCAGCCGGGACAGCTCCTCCCGCTCCACCGCGCGGCCGCCCCGTACCGCCGACAGCGCACAGCGGGCGCCCAGCAGCCGCCGGGCGTCCTCCGCGTCGACGGCCCGGGACGCGACGGCGTCGAGGTCGGCCGGGGCCGGCAGCCGGAACTCCAGCGACCACTCGCCCTCCGACACCCGCAGCCCGCCCTCGGGCAGCCGGGGCCGGGCACCGAGCCCGGCCGCGTCGAGTTCGAACTCCATCGCCTCCCCGCAGTCCGGGTCGGCGCAGCCGATCGTGACCTGCATGCGCTCGCCGAACAGGGCCCGGCGCAGCGCGAACAGGTCGGCGGCCCGCTCCCCGAGGGGCACCGACAGCAGTTCGTCGGTGCCCGCCTCGGGACGGGCAGCCCGGTGCAGCAGCAGCGCCCGGCCGCTGCCCTGCTGGGCCAGTCCGGCCTCCCAGGTGGCCAGCAGTTCCGCGGGCCCGGTGACCGCCATTCCTCACCTCATCCGGTGCCGTCGTGCCCCGCGCACGCGTCAACGCTGCGCACGCGGTGTGTTCGCCGCGGAAGCGGACTCACGCCGGATGCGTGAACGACGGCTCCTGCGGCTCCGGCACCTCGTAGTCCCGCTCCCAGCCCTCGCACTCCAGCTTCAGGCTCTGGATGGCGACGGCGTTGGCGTTGGCGTCCATCTCGCCCAGGACCTGGTACTCGCTCGGCCAGGCCCGGTAGATCTTGTGCGAGACGGCGACCTGCCCCGCCTCGTTGAGGACCTGGATGACGATGTCCTTGCGGAAGTCGGCCAGCGACACCTCGGAGCCGAGACCGGCCCCGACCTGCCAGACCTTGTTGGCCCACCGGTCGAACTCCGGGTCGTGGGTGACACCGCGCTCCAGGGTGATTCCCTCGAACTCCGAGCGGCCCGGGGACTTGCGCGGCGAGCTGGGGTCGCCGCCGTGCCGGTGCTTGACGACCTCGGTGGTGCGCTTCAGCGGGCTGATCTTGCTGATGCCCGCGACCGTACGACCGTCCCACAGGACCAGGAACTTGAAGTTCTTGTACGGGTCGAAGCGATGGGCGTTGATCTGAAACTCAGCCATCGGATTCCTTCGGTTCCATTCCTTCGGGTTCCTAGTTGTCGAACTGTCCGGCCATCTGCTGGATCTTGACGATGACGAACTCGGCGGGCTTGACCGGCGCGATACCGACCACGACGTTGACGATGCCGCGCTCGATGTCCTCGTCGGTGGTGGTGTCCTTGTCGCACTTGACGAAGTACGCCTGGCGCGGGGTGCCGCCCTTGAACGCGCCCTTCTCGAACAGCGCGTGCAGATACGCCGAGGCGTTCAGCCGGATCTGCTGCCACAGCTGCTCGTTGTTCGGCTCGAAGACGACCCACTGCAGACCCCGCAGCAGGCTCTCCTCGACATGCAGGGCGAGACGGCGGACCGGGACGTACTTCCACTCGCTGTCCAGCGCGTCCGAACCCTCCAGGGTGCGGGCGCCCCAGACCAGCGGGCCCACCATCGGGAAGGTGCGAAGGCAGTTGATGCCCAGCGGGTTGAGCAGGCCGTTCTCCCGGTCGGTGAGCTTGACGGCGAGCGAGTGGACACCCGCGAGCCGCGCCTCGGTGCCGGCCGGCGCCTTCCACACACCGCGCTCGCTGTCCGTACGGGCGATGACCCCCGCGACGGCGCCGGAGGGCGGGAAGGACCGCAGCCGCCCGGTGAGCGGGTCGGTGAGCTGCAAGTGGGGGAAGTACAGGCCGGAGTGGTTGCTGCGGACCGGCTCGAAGGCGGCGATGCCGGCACGGGCGGCGTCCACGCTGCCCCAGGCGGCGGGCGCGTCGACGAGCAGGAAGATCCGCCGCTCCCGGCACAGCCGCTCGGCCGCCGAGAGGACGGTGACCATGTCGTCGGTGGACTCGTACGACGCCAGCTCGGGCAGCGACAGCAGATTGACGTCGTGCACGTCGCGCAGCGCCTGCAGACCGCTCTTGCGGGCCTCGCTGCCGATGATGTCGCGCGGGCCCGGCGCCTCGCCGTCCTCACCGCCGCACAGCGGGAAGACCGGCGGGTTGACGGAGGCTTCGAGCCCCAGGTCGTTGGCGCACTCGCCGACGAAGCGCACCACGTCCTCGGGGTCGGTGGAGCCGGCGACGACCTGGAGGCGGCGTCCGAAGGCGGTGACCTGGGCGCCCGCGAAGGCGTGCTTGCCCGGGGCGTCCGGCAGGGCGCGCAGCTTGTGCTCCAGCAGCAGCGCGAGTTCGGTGACGCTGCACGGCGCCTCGCCGTCGCAGTCCGGGTCGTGGAGCGTGAACTCGCGCTCCACCTCGCCGATCTTGACCGTCAGGTCGACGTTCAGCTCGGGCAGCTCGTGGTGGAAGGCCTTGGAGACCGTGCCGGACGGGTCCGGGCGGCCCTCGCCGACGACGGCGACGCGGATCAGCGACGACCCGGCGTTGATGATCGTCTCGGCGTAGCGGCCGTGGCCGGCGTCCATCGACAGGCCGGTGAAGGACTCGCGGGCGGTGCCGCGGGCGTCCAGGACCTGGAGGTTGAACGTCTCGTCCGGGCAGTTGGTCTCGTGGTCGACGGCCACCCGCAGACCCGAACCCCAGACGCCGGGCTCCTTGGCGTGCACCTCCAGCACGGGGCACTCGCTGTGGCCCTCGGTGGACTCCAGGGTGACGTGTGCTTCCTTGCCGCTGCCGGCCTTGGCGACCCGGACGATCACCGCGACGGTGCCGCCGTTGCCGAAGAACTGGTGAACGGCGTAGGCGACCGGGCTCTGCGAGGTCAGCCCGCCGAAGCGGCGCTCGAAGTCGGCGAAGCTGGTGATCCGTACCGGCTGGTTGAGCGGACCGCGCCGGGTGTGTCCGACGAAGGCGGTCACGGACGTGGTGACGGTGGTGATGCTTCGGATGCTGCTGGGAAGCTCTTCGACATAGACGCCGGGATAGGTCGTGTGTGTCGGCATTCCCCCTCCAATCCCTTCAGGCACCGAGTGCGTGGACACCAAGAAATCCGGGAATGCCCGGAAAGAAGGGGAGGAGAGGGTGCGGAAGAGCCCACGGCCGCCCTGTGCCCGCGGTCGTGCATCCCCCCACCACCCATCAAGTTCCCCCGTCATCACCCGGTGCGGAACGGTCGGCCGACCGACCTGCACGGGCCCAAGCCCAAGCTTGTGACTCCTGATGCGTAAGTGCTCAACGCAGTCTCCGACGCTGACAGTTGGAGGGTCAAGGGGCCTTTCCGGACAGCCAGTTGGGAGCTTTTGTGAGAATGCGTTGCACCTTCTTCTCAAACGGATTCCCTCGCCTCCCTAACCGGAATCACGCGAGAAGGGGCGCGCGGGGACGTACCGGGAGGAGCGCCCGAACGGCGTGCGGCGGGGGAGTGCACGGCGCGTGACCCCGGCGCCGCCGGGCTCTTCGGCCGTCGTCGAAAACCAGCCGGGGGCCGACGCGGGCGGAAGTCGGCCAAAAGATCTGTGACCGTAATCACCGCCGGAGTGTGATCTGCGATTTAGGGACCTCGGTGCTGCGGCGATAACCTGCGGGACGGACATGCCGCGTATCCGGACACCGTGTACGCCTCCCCTGTGACAGCGCCGTCACGTTGCCCTTCGCGGCACGCCCATCGCAGAGAACGACCCGCGATCACTACGGCGATTCTGAAAAGACAAGGGACGGACGCGCGTGGACCTGTTCGAGTACCAGGCGAGGGACCTCTTCGCCAAGCACGGTGTACCGGTGCTGGCCGGTGAAGTCATCGAGACGCCTGAGGCGGCGCGCGAGGCCACTGAGCGGCTGGGCGGCAAGTCGGTCGTCAAGGCGCAGGTGAAGGTCGGCGGCCGAGGCAAGGCCGGCGGCGTCAAGCTCGCCGCCACCCCGGACGAGGCCGTCGCCCGTGCGACGGACATTCTCGGCATGGACATCAAGGGCCACACGGTCCACAAGGTGATGATCGCCGAGACCGCGCCGGAGATTGCCGAGGAGTACTACGTCTCGTACCTCCTCGACCGCACCAACCGCACCTTCCTCGCCATGGCGTCCGTCCAGGGCGGCATGGACATCGAGGAGGTCGCGGAGAAGACCCCCGAGGCCCTCGCGAAGGTCCCGGTCAACGCCGTCGAGGGCGTCACGATCGAGAAGGCCCGCGAGATCGTCGCCCAGGCGAAGTTCCCGGCCGAGGTCGCCGAGCAGGTCGCCGAGGTCCTGGTGACGCTGTGGGAGACCTTCGTCGCCGAGGACGCGCTCCTCGTCGAGGTCAACCCGCTCGCGAAGGTCGCCGACGGCCGCATCATCGCGCTGGACGGCAAGGTGTCCCTCGACGAGAACGCCGACTTCCGCCAGCCGGAGCACGAGGCCCTGGAGGACAAGGCCGCAGCCAACCCGCTCGAGGCTGCCGCCAAGGCCAAGGGACTGAACTACGTCAAGCTCGAGGGCGAGGTCGGCATCATCGGCAACGGCGCCGGGCTCGTCATGAGCACCCTGGACGTCGTCGCGTACGCCGGTGAGAACCACGGCAACGTCAAGCCCGCCAACTTCCTCGACATCGGTGGCGGCGCCTCCGCCGAGGTCATGGCGAACGGCCTGGAGATCATCCTCGGCGACCCGGACGTCAAGTCCGTGTTCGTCAACGTCTTCGGTGGCATCACCGCCTGTGACGAGGTCGCCAACGGCATCGTCCAGGCCCTGGCGCTGCTCAAGTCCAAGGGCGAGGACGTCAACAAGCCCCTGGTCGTGCGCCTCGACGGCAACAACGCGGAGCTGGGTCGCAAGATCCTGTCCGACGCCAACCACCCGCTGGTCCAGCGTGTGGACACCATGGATGGCGCGGCCGACAAGGCCGCCGAGCTCGCGGCTGCGAAGTAAGGGACGAGGGACACCACAACCATGGCTATCTTCCTCACCAAGGACAGCAAGGTCATCGTCCAGGGGATGACCGGTGCCACCGGCATGAAGCACACCAAGCTCATGCTGGGTGACGGCACCAACATCGTCGGTGGCGTGAACCCCCGCAAGGCCGGCGAGAGCGTCGACTTCGACGGCACCGAGGTACCCGTCTTCGGCTCCGTCGCCGAGGCGATGGAGAAGACCGGCGCCGACGTCTCCGTGATCTTCGTTCCGCCGAAGTTCGCCAAGAGCGCCGTCGTCGAGGCGATCGACGCCGAGATCGGCCTGGCCGTCGTCATCACCGAGGGCATCGCGGTGCACGACTCCGCCGCCTTCTGGGCGTACGCGACCAGCAAGGGCAACAAGACCCGGATCATCGGTCCGAACTGCCCCGGCCTGATCACCCCCGGCCAGTCCAACGCCGGCATCATCCCGGGCGACATCACCAAGCCCGGCCGCATCGGTCTGGTGTCCAAGTCGGGCACGCTGACCTACCAGATGATGTACGAGCTGCGTGACATCGGCTTCTCCTCGGCCGTCGGCATCGGTGGCGACCCGGTCATCGGCACCACGCACATCGACGCCCTCAAGGCGTTCGAGGCGGACCCCGACACCGACCTGATCGTGATGATCGGTGAGATCGGCGGCGACGCCGAGGAGCGCGCGGCCGACTACATCAAGGCCAACGTCTCCAAGCCGGTCGTCGGCTACGTCGCGGGCTTCACCGCGCCCGAGGGCAAGACCATGGGCCACGCCGGCGCCATCGTCTCCGGCTCCTCCGGCACCGCCCAGGCGAAGAAGGAGGCCCTGGAGGCCGCCGGCGTCAAGGTCGGCAAGACCCCGTCGGAGACCGCCCGGCTGGCCCGCGAGATCCTCGTCGGCTGACCCGAGCCTTCCTGCCGCCGGATCCCGTCCGGCGCATACGGCCGCGGGCCCGTACCCCAATGGTGGGTACGGGCCCGCGGCCGTTTCTCCGCGCACGGCGGACGGCTAGCGGAGCTCCGGGGCCAGGCGCGCGTCCCGGGGCAGCAGCCCCTGCACGGCCGCTCTCTCCTGGCGGTGCGCCTTGCCGGACTTGTTCGCCCCGTCCCGCTCCCCTCGCCGGTCGGCCTTGTGTCCCGAGCGCTCCCGGCCGGCGGGACCGGCGGTGCCGTCTGGGCCGGCTGTGCCGTCTGGGCCGGCTGTGCCGGCCGTGGCCGACGCGGTCGCGGCAGGCCGCCCCTTCGGCGTCCGGTAGGTGTCCGGCGCGGTGACCGTCGCGAGCACGGCCGCCACCGCGATCAGCCCGGTCAGTCCGAGCGCCGCGTGAGTGGTGCGCCGGGCCCGCCGCTCGCTGCGGACCCTGACCCTTCGCGGGGCCGGCGGATCCACCGGATGCGCGGCGGCCACCTCGGTGAGCCTCGCGTGCAAAATCTCACCCTGTCGCACCGGTGAGTGCGCGCCGAGCCCCAGATCCGGCAGCCGCTCGGCGATGGTGGCCCGCGCACGGGTCAGCCGCCCGGCCGCCGCGGGGGTGCTCGCCTCGACCTCGGCCGCGGTCTCGTACAGCCCCAGCCCGACCCCGTCGTGCAGCAGCAGCGTCCGACGGTAGGGCGCGGGCAACTCCAGCACGGTCTCCAGCAGCGCGCGGTGCGCGGGGTCGGCGGGCGTCGCGCGCGCTTTGCGCGCCGGCTTCTCCGCACCGCGACGCCCGGGCCGAAGGCGCCGCCACGGCGAGAGCGCGTACTCGTACGCGGCGGCGCGCACCCACCCCGCCGGATCCGGATCCCTGGCCACCTCGGGCCATCGGTGCCACGCCAGGTGAAAGGCCCGCTCGACCGCCCGTTGGGAGGGCCGACGCCGCCCGGTGAGCAGATACGTCTGCCGGATCAGCCTGGCGGCGTGCCGGTTGTAGAGCGCGTCGAAAGCGGCGGTGGCGTCGCCGGTGGTGGCGGGGACGCCGTCGTGGCCGGAATCCGTCACCGATGCCGACGCTGCTTCAGGAGTGCTCGGCGCGACGTCATCTGATGGGGCGTCGGCAACCTCCGACGGCGACTCGGGCGGCGTCCCGGGCTGTTCCGTCGGCTGCCCCGCTGCGGTGTTCCGCGGTGGCCGGGGCCGCTGCCGCTTGCGCGGCGTCCGCTGCTTGCGCTGCGTCATCTCTGCCTCTCCCCGCCGGTACCGGACGGGTCGAGGGGCCGCGTGCCACGGAGGAGTGCAGAAGCATGCATAAGCATATATTGCGCGACACGTCGGGCATTTGCCCACTACCTGGATGAATGGGGTGTTGTTGGCAGCATGGCCGTGTGAGCCAGTTGACCGACCATGGCCCGACGTTCTCCTCGCAGGGCCGAGCTGCCGCGCAACGATCCTCCGCGATCGGCGCCGCCTTCGCGGGCGGCGTGACGGCCGCGGGCCTCGGGCTCGGCGCCCTCGTGGTCGCCGTTCTCCTGCTGTGGGTCGCCTCCCCGTACCCCGACAGCGACCCGACCCGGGCCCTGCATCTCGCGGCCGACGTGTGGCTGCTCGCCCACGGCGGCGACCTCGTACGCACCGCGACACTCTCCGGGCCACCGGCCCCGGTCGCGGTGACGCCGCTGCTGCTCGCCGTCGTCCCCGTCCTGCTGCTCCACCGGGCGGCCCGGCACACCCTGGCGAGCGCGGTCTGCGACCCGCCCGGGCCCGAGGCGGCGGGTCCCGGTGGGCCGAGGGCCGCCGGCACTCCGCGGGACCACGCCGATCGTCACCGCGACGGCGAGGACGACCACGGACCGGGCGGCCCCGCTTCCGGCAGCTCCGGTTCCCGGGCCGGCGCCGCCACCGAAACGACTGTCGCGCCGCGCACCCTGCTCGCATCGCTGCTGGCCGGCTACGTCCTGGTCGCGTTCACGGTCGTGCTGTACGCCTCGGGCGGCCCGCTGAGTGCCGCGCCGCTCAGCGCCCTGGCGGCCGTACCGGGCGCCGCGATCGCCACCCTCGCCGTCACGGCCTGGCGCACCCTCGGAGACGCCGCCGCGGACCTCTTGCCCGGCCGCGTGCGCCTAGCCCTGGCCGGCCTTCCGGCCGGTGTCCGGGCGGTGCTGACGGCCCCACGGCTCGCCCTGGCGCTGCAAGCCGCTGCCGCCGCGGTCGCCACGCTGCTCGCATCCGGCGTGCTGCTCACCCTCCTGGCACTCGCCCTGCACGCGGGGGAGGTGCGCGAGGACCTGCTCCGGCTCGCACCGGACTGGGTGGGCCGCGGCACGATCGTGCTGCTCTGCCTCACCCTCCTGCCGAACGCGGCCGTCTGGGGCGCCGCGTACGGGCTGGGGCCGGGCTTCGCCGTCGGCGCGGGCAGCGCGGTCGGGCCGCTGGGCGTGTCCGGCTCCCCGGTGCTGCCGCACTTCCCGCTGCTCAGCGGCCTGCCGGACCCGGGCGCCGGCGGCCCGCTGAGCTGGTCGGTGGCCGTGGTGCCGGTGGCCGCGGGGGTGCTGCTCGCCCGGTACGCCGCACGTCCTCCCGGGGCGCCCGGCTCCGTCGCCGTGCCCTGGACCTGGCGGTCGACCGCATCCGTGGCGAGTCTGGCCGCCGTCGGCTGCGGCCTGGCGATGGCGGTGCTGGCAGCTCTCGCCGGCGGGGCCCTCGGCACCCGCGCGCTCAGCGACTTCGGCCCCAGCTGGTGGCTCACCGGCCTCGCGGCGGCAGGCTGGACGGCCGTGATCGGCATTCCGGGCGCCCTCGTCGTGCGGGTCTGCCGACTGCGTTCCTACCGGGGCCCGCAGGGGACCGTGCCGCCGGGGCGGACGGAAGGGGCCGACCGTCCCGAGGTGCGCGGCCGGGCCGGAGTTGGCGGCCCGCCGCGGGACGCCTTCGCCGACGAGCCGGCTTCGGAGCGTGTCGCGCGCCGGTGGTTCGTGCGTCCTCGCGAAGAGTCCGGCGGCATGCGGACGGTGCCGGACCCGGTGGCACGGCCGCCCCTGCCGCGCGCGCCCGCCGACCTGACCACTGCGAGCGCCGCGACCGAGCCGGTGGCCTCGCAGGGTGCCCCCGCGGGCGCCGCCGGTGCCGTCCTGCGCCGCCGCTCGTGGCGCAACCCTCGGACCTGGTGGCCCGCCCGGGGACGTACCGCCGACGACGCGGACGCGTCCGATGCGCCGTCAGGTGAGCATGCGGCCCCCTCGTCCGGTGATCCCTCCGGCCCGGGCGGGACCGTCCACGAGCCCTGGCACGCCGCGGATTCCCGCCCGGCCCGCTGGTCACAGCTGCGGGCGGCATCCGGGGGCCTGATGGCCGACTTCCCACCGCGCGGGCCGGTGCAGCCACCGCCGGAGCCGCCGGCGTCGACGGAGCCGTCCCGGTCCCGTGCGTACGAGGACGCACACGCGGAGGGACCCGCGCGCGACGCCGACGCGGTGCAGGCGCGTGCGGGATCCTCCGGCGGAGGACAGCCGTGACGCCGTGGGGCCCGAGGGGCGCCGGGCCGGTTCTCCCGGCGACCGGACGGGGCTTCTACTGCTGCGTGCTCAGCAGCGGACGCAGCTGCTCGGGGAGCAGCTTCTCGCAGGACTTCGCGGCCGACCGGGTCAGGGCGTCGTCCACGCAGGTGAAGTAGTCGCGGTAGACGAGCTGGACGGTGAAGGTCGCGGCCACCATCATCAGCGCGAGCGTCGCGGTCACCAGTCCGGCGATCGCGGCAGTGGTCTGCGGACGGGTGGAGCCCGGTGCGGCCGGGGCGCCGCCGGGCTGTCCCGGAACCGGCGGAGTGGCGCTCGGCGCGGGCCGCCCCTCCATCGCCGCGGTCGTCGCGGCCGCGGTCGACCGCGCGGTGCTCGGCTTGGCGCGCAGCGAGCTGATCCCCCAGTAGAGGGCCAGCGAGGCCAGCAGCAGGGAGATCTCCGGCAGGCTGAAGAGGACGAAGAAGAACGACCACATGCCGGAGAGCAGGGCGTAGCGGGCGCGCCGCTGCGCCGGGTCGGTCGGGTCCCAGCGCAGGCCGCCGGGTCCGCCGCCGGATCCGGGCCCGCCCTGGCCGCCGCCCTGCTGGCCGTTGCGGGCGCCCGGCCGGGAGCCGAAGCCGCCGCTCTGCCTGCCGGGCTGGCGGCTGCTCCACTGGCTGCCCCACGCCGGGGGCGGCTCCTCCTGCCCCGGCTCCTGCTCACCGTCGTTGCCCTGGCCGGACTGGCCGGACTGGCCGGACTGGCCGGACTGGGCGGGGTGGCGCGGGCGCCACTCCTGCTCGGGGGCGTCGGCCGGCGGCGGCGCGAAGGGGTTGTCCCGGTCGGGCGCGCGGTGGTCCCGGGCGCCGTTGCCCTCCGGGGAGTCCTGGGGGCCGTTCGTGGGCTCGGAGGAAGAGGAGTCCGGGGAGGACGACGACTTGCGCTCACGCGGGAGCAGGACCATCCCGGGTGCGGTCACGGGGTGGGGGTACCACCCGGCGGTAGCTGAGGGAGGGAGGAGGAGGGCCGCGCGGCGGCGTCGGTCCGGCATCTGGAGTGAGTCTTCCCCTTGTCTTGGCCGTCCCCCCGGCCGGTGGACCGGAGGGACGGTTACCACGAACAACATGCGCTCTTACGCCTGACGCTACCTCCCGTGCCCGCCCCCGTCCCGTGGGGGCCGCGCGGTGTGCCGGTATCGTTGCTGACGGTCGGCGCCTTCGTAGGGTTCCCCGTATTCACGCAACCCATGGCTTCGTACGACCGTACAAACCGCCAACGCGGCCGTACGCCCTCCGCCAGACAGCAGCACCCCCCGCGAGAAAGACCCCCACCGTGGCCTCCTCTCCCACCGCGCCCCGCGCGGACGCGCCCGTTCCGCCCGCCCGGCTCGTCGTGCTCGTCTCCGGTTCCGGGACGAACCTCCAGGCACTGCTCGACGCCATCGCCGAGGAAGGCGCGGCGGCATACGGCGCGGAGATCGTGGCCGTGGGCGCCGACCGGGGCGACATCGCGGGGCTGGAGCGCGCCGAACGGGCGGGTCTGCCGACGTTCGTCTGCCGGATCAAGGACCACGACAGCCGCGCCGGCTGGGATGCGGCACTCACCGCCGCGACCGCCGCGTACGAACCCGACCTGGTGGTGTCGGCCGGGTTCATGAAGATCCTGGGGAAGGAATTCCTCGCCCGCTTCGGCGGCCGCACGGTCAACACCCACCCGGCGCTGCTGCCGAGCTTTCCCGGTGCCCACGGCGTGCGCGACGCGCTCGCGTACGGCGCGAAGGTCACCGGATGCACCGTCCACTTCGTCGACGAAGGTGTCGACACCGGCCCGATCATCGCCCAGGGCGTGGTCGAGATCCGGGACGAGGACGACGAATCCGCGCTCCATGAGCGCATCAAGGAAGTCGAGCGCTCGCTGCTCGTCGAGGTCGTGGGGCGTCTGGCGCGTCACGGCTACCGCATTGAGGGACGAAAGGTACGTATCTCGTGACCGCCACCGAAGGTACGAAGCGGCCCATCCGCCGCGCGCTGGTCAGCGTCTATGACAAGTCCGGACTGGAGGAGCTGGCGCAGGGGCTGCACGCCGCGGGCGTCCAGCTCGTCTCCACCGGCTCGACCGCGGGCCGGATCGCGGCAGCCGGGGTGCCGGTCACCAAGGTCGAGGAACTCACCGGCTTCCCCGAGTGCCTCGACGGCCGGGTCAAGACCCTGCACCCCAAGGTGCACGCGGGCATCCTCGCCGACCTGCGGCTGACCGACCACCAGCGGCAGCTGGCCGACCTCGGCGTCGAGCCGTTCGACCTGGTGATCGTCAACCTCTACCCGTTCCGGGAGACCGTCGCCTCCGGTGCGACCCCCGACGAGTGCGTGGAGCAGATCGACATCGGCGGCCCCTCGATGGTCCGCGCCGCCGCCAAGAACCACCCGTCGGTCTCCGTCGTGGTCAACCCCGACCGCTACGGTGATGTCCTGGAGGCGCTCGCCGCCGGCGGCTTCGACCTCTCCGCGCGCAAGCGGCTGGCCGCCGAGGCGTTCCAGCACACCGCCGCGTACGACGTCGCCGTCGCCTCGTGGTTCGCGGACGACTACGCCGCCGCCGACGACTCCGGCTTCCCCGAGTTCCTCGGCTCCGCCTACGAGCGCAAGAACGTGCTGCGCTACGGCGAGAACCCGCACCAGGGCGCCGCGCTGTACGTCAACGGCGAGGGCGGTCTTGCCGACGCCGAGCAGCTGCACGGCAAGGAGATGTCCTTCAACAACTTCACGGACACCGAGGCCGCGCGCCGCGCCGCCTACGACCAGTCCGAGCCGTGTGTGGCGATCATCAAGCACGCCAACCCGTGCGGCATCGCGGTCGGTCCGGACGTCGCCGAGGCGCACCGCAAGGCGCACGAGTGCGACCCGCTGTCCGCCTTCGGCGGCGTGATCGCCGTCAACCGCCCGGTGTCGCTGGCGATGGCCGAGCAGGTCGCCGAGATCTTCACCGAGGTCATCGTGGCGCCCGGTTACGAGGACGGGGCGGTCGAGGCGCTCTCCCGCAAGAAGAACATCCGCGTCCTGCGCTGCCCGGACGCGCCGTCGAACACCGTCGAGGTCAAGGCCATCGACGGCGGGGCGCTGCTCCAGGTCACCGACCGGCTGCAGGCCGAGGGCGACGACCCCTCGACGTGGACCCTGGCGGCCGGCGAGGCCCTGACCGAAGTCGAGCTGGCCGAGCTGTCCTTCGCCTGGCGGGCGAGCCGCGCCGTGAAGTCCAACGCGATCCTGCTGGCCAAGGACGGTGCCACGGTCGGCGTCGGCATGGGCCAGGTCAACCGCGTCGACTCCGCGAAGCTGGCCGTCCAGCGGGCCGGCGAGGAGCGGGCACGCGGGGCGTACGCCGCCTCGGACGCCTTCTTCCCGTTCCCCGACGGCTTCGAGGTGCTCGCCGAGGCCGGCGTCAAGGCCGTGGCCCAGCCCGGCGGTTCGGTCCGCGACGAACTCGTCGTCGAGGCCGCCAAGAAGGCGGGCGTGACGATGTACTTCACGGGCACCCGGCACTTCTTCCACTGAGCCGCACAGTACGAGGAGCAGCACAGCACAAGGGCCGCAACCCCGGAGAGGGTTGCGGCCCTTGTGGCGTGGACGCCCCGGTCCGGGCGCGGCGTTCAGTAACGCGGCCTGTTGAACCAGGCGTTGCCGTCGTCCTTGGAGACGAAGACGATGACCATGATGCCCAGCGCGGTGTGCACCAGACCGAGCGGGAAGGTCATCAGGCTCGCCAGGGTGTTGGCGATGCCGAAGACGATGCCGGCGACGCGGACACCGTTGCCGCCGTTGGCGAACTGCAGGGCCAGGGTGATGGCGGTCGCCGAGAAGATCACGATCAGCACGATCAGGGCGATCAGCACGCCCTTGCCGAGGTTGAGCATGGCCGCGGTCTCGTCGGTGTCGTACGGCGAGGTGTTGTGTGCGGCCTTGCTGACACTGCCCAGGCCCATCACGGCGAAGATCAGGCCGATGACGTTGAGGCCGGCCAGCACGAACAGCATCACGCGGGCCGCCTTCACGCCGCCCGGCATCCCGTTCACATAAGGCGCACCGGGCATCCCGCCGCCCGGGTACGGGCCGTACGGCGACGGCGGCGGGGTCTGCTGCGGGTAGCCGTAACCGGGCTGCTGGCCGGGCTGCTGGCCCGGCGGCGGACCGTAGGGGTTCTGATTCGGGTAGCTCACGGGCGGTGTCCTTCGGGCTTCTTGAGCGGATGTCAGCGGAGGGGACGAAAGGCCCGTGGGCCTCGTCATGTTCTGCGGGGCATGTCCCGGCTGTCCCACCCAAGATCCGTTTCCGGGCGGTGTCCGTGACCTGCCTCATGCGGCGTGGTCGTCGCCGGTGCCGCGGCGGCCGGCAGGAGCGCTGCGGGCGTGTCCCGTTGAGCGCCGCGAAGGCCCCGATCGCGCTGTTGCGAGGGGGCCTTCGGGGAAGGGAGCGCGTCGGCCGTCAGGGGACGGCCGGAGGGTGGAGCGGGCGGGCCGGCCGACGGCCGGCCCGCTGCCGGCTCACTGGGAGCGGACGACCACCGTGCCGACGATCTTGTCGGCGAAGGTCTGCGACTTCTCGTCCCACAGCGGCCACAGGTAGCCGATGGAGCAGGGGAGGGAGTCGAGCATGTGGCACAGGCGGCGGACGAAGGCCATGCCGAAGCCGATCGGCTGACCGGTCGCCTCGCGGACCAGGCGGATGTTCAGTGCCTTCTTGCCCGGGGTCTGGCCGGTGGTGCCTTCCTTGTAGAGCAGGAAGATGCCGGCCGCGAAGCCGATGACACCCGCGAGGAGGATCATCACGATGGCGCCGCCGGTCATGCCGCCGCTCGACGACGAGGCCGAGTCGAAGGCGTCGCTGATGCACTGGGTGTCACCGGGCGGGCAGCTGGAGGTGTCCGGAATGGAGGACGAGGCCGCGCTCGCGGACATACCGATGGCGATGAAGTACAGGATCATCGGGATCAGACCCGCGATCAGGTAGTCGATGAGGAACGCACCGACCCGCGCACCCCAGCTCGCGTAGCCCTGCGGCATGCCCATGCCCGGCATGCCCGGCATACCGGGCTGGCCCGGGTAGCCCTGCTGCTGCGGGTAGCCGTACTGCTGCGGGGCCTGCGGCGCCTGCTGGGGGTATCCGTACGGCTGCTGCGGGGCCTGCGGCTGCTGCGGGTAGCCGTAGCCGGGCTGCGCCTGCGGCGGGACGGGCGGCTGCTGGCCGTAAGGGGCCTGCGGCGCCTGCTGAGGCTGCTGGCCGTAAGGGTTGTTCGGGTCGCCGAAACTCATCTGCTGTTTTCCTCCGTTGGGTCAGTGGGGGACGACGCGGCGTGACTCGGAGGAAAAACAGGTTTCACTGGCCCGCCCCCGACGATGCCTGCGGCACTGCGCGTCAATCCTTCTAGTTGCGCATTGAGTCTGTCCAGTCAAGGCCGTGAGGCGTTGTCCAAGTGCAATGATCCATTGTCGCCTGCGCGCCCTGATTGGAACCCACCCACCCCCATCCGGGAGGATGGGGGTATGACTGCCCAGATTCTCGATGGCAAGGCCACCGCCGCCGCGATCAAGTCCGAGCTCGCCGCCCGCGTCGAGGCGCTGAAGGCGAAGGGTGTGCAGCCCGGCCTCGGCACCCTGCTGGTCGGCGACGACCCCGGCAGCCGTTGGTACGTGGGCGGCAAGCACCGCGACTGCGCCCAGGTCGGCATCGCCTCCATCCAGCGCGAACTGCCGGAGACGGCCACCCAGGAGGAGATCGAGGCGGTCGTACGGGAACTCAACGAGGACCCCGCCTGCACCGGCTACATCGTCCAACTCCCCCTCCCCAAGGGCATCGACACCAATCGCGTCCTGGAGCTGATGGACCCGGAAAAGGACGCCGACGGGCTGCACCCGATGAGCCTGGGCAAGCTGGTCCTCGGTGTCGCCGGCCCGCTGCCGTGCACCCCGTACGGCATCGTCCAGCTGCTGCGGCGGCACGACGTCGAGATCAAGGGCGCGCACGTGGTGGTCGTCGGCCGCGGCATCACGATCGGCCGCCCGATGCCGCTGGTGCTGACCCGCAAGTCGGAGAACGCGACGGTGACCCAGTGCCACACCGGCACCCGCGATCTGTCCTCGCACCTCAAGCAGGCCGACATCATCGTCGCGGCCGCCGGTGTGCCGCACATCATCAAGCCCGAGGACGTCAAGCCCGGCGCGGCCGTGCTGGACGTCGGCGTCAGCCGGGACGAGAACGGCAAGATCGTCGGCGATGTGCACCCGGGTGTGGCCGAGGTGGCCGGCTGGGTCGCCCCGAACCCGGGCGGCGTCGGCCCGATGACCCGCGCCCAGCTGCTGGTCAACGTCGTCGAGGCCGCCGAGCGCGCCGCCGGCTGAGCCGCGCGGGACCAGACAGCCGGACCGCACACCTGAAGGGACTGCCAGCCATGGGTGCCGAAGCGCATTCGGACGGAGCGTCCGCACCGCAACGCTCGCGCCGCTTTCCGCAGCTGACCCGGGACACCGCCCGGCCCGAGGGCGGCGGGCGCGCCGCCGCGGGCGACTACCCGGCGCCCGCCCGGCAGTGGCCGCTGCTCACCGTCATGGGCGGTGTCGCGGTCGGACTGCTGCTCGTGGCGTTCGACGCCTTCCGTATCGGCTGCCTGCTGATCGGCCTGTCGCTGCTGGCGGGCGCGGTGCTGCGGTGGGCGCTGCCCTCGGTGGGGATGCTGGCGGTGCGCTCCCGCTTCACCGACATGGCGACGTACGGGGTGCTCGGCTTCGTCATCGTGATGCTGTCGCTGATGGTGCAGCCCAAGCCGTGGGTGCACATTCCGTTCCTGGACGACATCGTCCACTTCACGGTGCGGTAGGGACCGGCGCTCGGCCTGCGGGCCGCCAACGCCCCTGCTTCGCGGCCCCGCCGTCGCGTCTCCCGGCGAGCGCCGGGATCCAGCCGTCGACCTACGCGAACCGGCCGTTCGCCGGGCGGAACGGCAGCGGTGCGAAAACAGGGGGGAATGTTCGCGGGTATCCCGGGCATGCGACCAATTGACCCCCCCACGGGTGTGGCACAACCCGGCGGCCGCCCGCGCTCCCCCTCCAAGAGCGGGCGGCCGCTTCATGTGCTGCGGCCGCCGCCCGCCGGCCGCTCCCAGGGGCCGCGCCGGGCGCCGCGAGGCGCCCGTACGGGCGTCCCGGGACCACCCGGTGAGGTGTTCCACACCGGCCCGTCGCCTGAGTCGGGGAGGGGTCCGATAGCCTGACGGCCGGGTCTCTTGATACCGAGAGATCTCGATAAGGGCAGGGACACCCACCGCCAGATGGTGGTCCGGGGGCTTGCCCCCAGGAACCCCAGAAAATATCGCGCAGGAGATCGCCATGACCCGCACTCCCGTCAATGTCACCGTCACCGGCGCTGCCGGCCAGATCGGTTACGCACTCCTCTTCCGCATCGCCTCCGGTCATCTGCTCGGCGCGGACGTGCCGGTCAAGCTGCGTCTCCTGGAGATCCCGCAGGGCCTGAAGGCCGCCGAGGGCACCGCCATGGAGCTCGACGACTGTGCCTTCCCGCTGCTGCAGGGCATCGACATCTCCGACGACCCGAACGTGGCCTTCGACGGTGCGAACGTCGCCCTGCTCGTCGGCGCCCGCCCCCGTACGAAGGGCATGGAGCGCGGTGACCTGCTGGAGGCGAACGGCGGCATCTTCAAGCCGCAGGGCGCGGCCATCAACGCGCACGCCGCGGACGACATCAAGGTCCTGGTCGTCGGCAACCCCGCCAACACCAACGCGCTGATCGCGCAGGCCGCCGCGCCGGACGTACCGGCCGAGCGCTTCACCGCGATGACCCGCCTGGACCACAACCGTGCGCTCTCGCAGCTCTCGAAGAAGACCGGCACCCCGGTCTCCGAGATCCGCAAGCTCACGATCTGGGGCAACCACTCGGCGACGCAGTACCCCGACATCTTCCACGCCGAGGTCGCCGGCAAGAACGCCGCCGAGGTCGTGAACGACCAGGCGTGGCTGGCCGACACCTTCATCCCGACCGTCGCCAAGCGCGGCGCGGCGATCATCGAGGCCCGTGGCGCGTCCTCCGCCGCCTCGGCCGCCAACGCCGCCATCGACCACGTCCACACCTGGGTCAACGGCACCGCGGACGGCGACTGGACCTCCATGGGTATCCCCTCGGACGGCTCCTACGGCGTCCCGGAGGGCCTGATCTCCTCCTTCCCCGTCACCACCAAGGGCGGCAAGTACGAGATCGTCCAGGGCCTGGACATCAACGAGTTCTCCCGCGAGCGCATCGACGCCTCGGTGCAGGAGCTCGCCGAGGAGCGCGAGGCCGTGCGCGGTCTCGGCCTCATCTGAGCCACCCCGGCGGCCCGCGCTGCTGACACGGCGGAGCCCGTACGGTCCAGGCCGGACCGTACGGGCTCCGCTGTGCGAGCGGGCCGATCGCCGCCTCAGCCGGACTTGCCGGGCTCGCCCGACTGGCAGGAGTACCCCTCCAGTTGCGAGGGGTCGGGCTTGTAGGTGTTCTCGAAGTCGCGGTCCAGTTGGGCGAGCTTGGGGAAGTGACTGCGGAAGGCGTCCTTCCAGCGGTACTGCAGAAAGTCCCGCAGCCCCTCGACCAGCTTCGCGCAGTCCTTGGGATGTCCCTTGGGCAGGCCGATTCCGTAGCGCTGCAGCTCGCCGGTGGAGAAGTCCTTGATGACCTCCACGTCGTCGTAGACCTCGGCGAAGCCGTACAGCAGGACCCGGTCGGTCCAGACGGCCTCGAAGTCGCCGCGCCGCAGCTCCTCCACGCACTGCCGGTAGTCCTTGCGGGTCTCCACCCGCGCGTCCTTGTGCAGCAGGTTCCGCACGGCCTCGCGGGTCTTCTCGGGGTCGGTGCTGATCGCGGTGCTGTTCGGGTCGGAGGTGGAGCCCTCGGCCGTGCAGATCGCCTTGCCCGCCGTGTCGTTGCGGTTCTTGATCCCGGTGTACCCCTTCTTGACCAGCAGGCCCTGCCGGGTGTTGAGGTACGGTCCGGCGAAGTCGACCTTGGAGCGGCGGGAGTCGGTGATCGAGTACGTCGCGATGACCAGGTCGGCCGCCCCTCCGGGCCGCAGCACCTCCTCGCGGCGCTTGGACTCCACATCGGTGGGCGAGGCCGTGTAGTTGAGCTTCCTGGCGAGGTAGACGGAGAGGTCGTTGTCGAAGCCCGCGTAGTTGTGCTCGGCGGGGCTGTGCACGTTGAAGCCGGGCTGGTCGATCTTCACCGCGACGGTCACGCCGCCCTTGAGCAGCGGCTCGACGGTCGGCTCGGGTGTGCTGCTCTGCTTCGCGTCCGGGGTGCCCCCGGGGCCGCACGCGGTGGCGGCCACGAGCAGGCAGGAGGCCCCGATGAGCAGGAGCCGGGGTTTTGCGGTCATCAATCCTCCTGAAGGCCAGGGTGTGGCGCCGCTCCGTCAGTCGCGGAGGCTCGCTTCTTTGACGTCGATGGATACGTGGCAGTGCGCGTCGGTTTCCAGGTCGACGTTGAACGTGATCGCGGGGGCCGTGGTGTCCAGCGGGAGGTGCACGACCGTCTCCGACCGCAGCCTCGCCGTCACCTCCTGCGCGAGGTCGTCCCCCCAGATGCGAAGTGAGCTGGCGGGGATGCACGGGGAGGCGTCCCCGGCCTCCTGCGCGGCGAAGGTGACCCGCAGGCGGTCGCGTTCGGCCCCGGCGGCGACGGTGACCCGCGCCGTGCTGCCCTGGGTCATGGACCGTCCGTCCGTCAGGTGGGTCCTGGCGGTGACCGGGACCGGCCGGGAGTCCTCCTCCGATCCCAGCAGCAGGGACGCCACGACGAGGGCGGCGACGGGGACCGCGAAGGCGAAGGCGATCTCGGACAGCCGGAAGCCGTTGGTCACGGACTGCAGCAGGCCGACGAGGGCCGCGCAGAGCACCGCGACGCCTCCGACCAGCCCGATGCGCACCTCGCTCGAACCCCACCCGGTCGCGAACAGGACCAGGAACACCAGGGTGAACAGCAGGCTCAGGGCGAGTGCCAGCAGCAGGGCGCGCAGCCAGCTGAAGCCGGAGCTGCCGGAGGGCGCGGAAGGGGAAGCGGACGCGGCGGCGGAGGCGGGCCTGGGCCGACTCGACCCGCGCGGTCGGATACGTGGCACTGCGGATCCTCCCCCGAGACGCATGAGCACGAGATCCAAGAATCCGCCACAGGCTGCCACATTGGTAGACCAGTTGCTCAAGTTCCCCGCAGAGCCGTCGAATTGACCGCCGGCGGGTGGCCGGATCGCGCGCCTGCCGGGCCCTTGCCGTGTGCTTATCCGGCGTCGGCGCCGACGCTCTTTCTCGCCATCTTCGGCCGAAATTGACCGCAACTTTCGGCCGCCTCGGCGCCCGATGGCCGCCCTCTTGATGGCGCGCCGCCCGGGCTGAAGATGACGCGATCGAGTCCGTGCGGATGTGCGCCGATGCGGGTGTTGCCCTGTTGTTCTCGCCCCCGTAAGGCGACGCCGCCACGATGGCCGAACCGCGTCGGATTCGCTGCACCGGGGGCCGCTTAGGCCCTGATGCGCGAGGTTGTCAACCCCCGTCTGGGACAGGTGAGTTGGGAGAGGCAGGTGAGTCTGGTGCGGCGGAGGTCAACGCAGTTACGGTCCTTGCCGGGTGAGCCTCTGGGCAATGATTTGTCCGAAACGGATCGAGGCCGCCCTGTCGCTGAAATCGCACGAAAGTAGGTTGCTGTTGTGACCGTTTCGAGGCCGACGATAACGACTTTGTTCGAAACCTGCGCCGATGCCTCTCCCGACGCGGTGGCACTGCTCTCCGAAAACCGCTCCTACACCTACGCCGAGCTGAATTCCTGCGCCAATCGACTCGCCCGTTCCCTGGTTTCGCGCGGTATCGGACCCGAGGACTTCGTGGCTGTCGCGTTGCCCAGGACCGAGCAGATGATCGTGGGGCTCCTCGCCGTTCTCAAGGCGGGGGCCGGATACTTCGCCGTCGACCCGCAACAGCCCGTCGAACGGGTCGCGTTCATGGCCGGCGAGGTGCGGCCGAAACTGGCCTTGACCACCTCCGCGTCGAATACGGCAGGGCTGGAAGACGCCCAGGTTCCGGCCATCGGCCTCGACGACCTGTCGCTCTTCGGGGCGGACAGCGAGTGGCCCGACGGTGACCTGACGGATGACGAGCGCATCGCGCCGCTGCGGTCCACGCACCCGGTCTACGTGATCTACACCTCCGGTTCGACCGGCCGCCCCAAGGGCGTGGTGGTCACCCATGGCAACCTGGCCAACCTGCTGACCGACCTGGGCGAGCGGTTCGGCCTGGCGTCCGGCGACCGGATGCTGGCCACCTCGGTGCTGGGTTTCGACATGTCGGGCGTGGAGCTGTTCCTGCCGCTGGTGCGGGGTGCCGCGATCGTGCTCGCGCCCTCGGGTGCCAACCGTGAGCCGGCGACCGTGGCCGAACTGCTGAGGCAGGGCGTGACCATCGCGCAGGGCACGCCGACATGGTGGGGAATGCTGGTCGAGCAGATCCCGGACAGCCTGCGCGGACTGCGCATGCTGGTCGGCGGCGAGGCGCTGCCCCCGGCGGTCGCCACCGCGATGCTCGCACTCGGCCGCGAGGTCGTGAACCTGTACGGGCCGACCGAGACCACCGTCTGGTCGACCATCGCCCCGCTGCACGAGATCACCGGCCCGCCGCCGATCGGGCGGCCGCTCGCCAACACGCAGGTCCATGTGCTCGGCCCCGGCCAGGAGCCGGTGGCCCAGGGCGAGGTCGGTGAGCTGTACATCGCCGGAGCCGGGGTCGCGCGCGGCTATCTGAACCAGCCGGCCCTGACGGCAGAACGCTTCGTCGACAACCCCTTCGAGCAGGGCGCGTCGCGGATGTACCGCACGGGTGACCTGGTGCGCCTGTCCGCCGACGGCGACCTCGAATTCGTCGGCCGGGCCGACCGGCAGGTCAAGATCCGCGGCCACCGCGTCGAACTCGGTGAGATCGAGACGGCCGTGATCACGCACCCGCTGGTCAGCCAGGCCGCGGTCGAGGTGCGCGCGGACAACCCCGGTGACCAGCGGCTGGTGGTCTACGTGGTGCCGGCCACCGAGGTGGAGTCGGAAGAGGCGGCACGGGAGAAGGTCGACGAGTGGCAGCAGGTGTACGACTCGGTCTACACCGGCACCGACTCGGCGCAGCCCCCGCTCGGCGAGGACTTCGGGGTCTGGAAGAGCAGCTACGACGGACATCTGCTTCCGATGGAGCACCTCAGGGAGATCCAGGACGACACCGCGGCGCGGCTGCGGGAACTGCGGGCCCGCCGCGTACTGGACATCGGGGTGGGAGCCGGCCTGACGCTGGCCCGGTTGGCGCCGTCCTGTGAGTCCTACTGGGGCACGGACCTCTCCGCGCCGGTCGTCGACAACATCAGGGCCCAGGTCGACAAGGACCCCGCGCTGGCCGGCAAGGTCGAGCTGCGGTGCCAGCCCGCGGACGACCTCGACGGCTTGCCCAGGGACTTCTTCGACCTGGTCGTCATCAACTCCGTGATCCAGCACTTTCCCACGGTCGACTACCTCGTGCGGGTCCTGACGAACGCGATGGACCTGATCCGCCCCGGCGGCTCCGTCGTCGTCGGGGACGTCCGCCATCTCGGGCTGCTGCGCAGCCTGAAGACGGCGATCCACCTCCAGCGTGCCGACGGGCGGACGGACGCCGCCGAGGTGCGGCGCGATGTCGAGCACGCGCTGGCGCTGGAAAAAGACCTGATGATGCACCCGGAGTTCTACGTCGCGCTGGCCGACCGGATGGACTCCGTCGAGGCGGTGGACATGCGCCTCAAGCCCGGTCGGTACCACAACGAGTTCACCCGGTACCGCTACGACGTCGTGCTGCGCAAGAAGTCCGGTACGACCGAGCCCGCGGCCGAGTCCCTGGGCGATCTGCCTGTCCTGCGGTGGGGACAGGACATCGCCGGGCCGGACCGGCTGGCCGCCGTCCTGGAGGGGCGCGCGTCGGCGCCGGTCCGCCTCACGGGCATTCCGAACGGACGCATCGCCAACGAGATCGCCGCCTCCGGCCGGCTCGCGGAGGGCGCGGCGATCGGCCCGGTGCTGTCCGAGCTCCGTGCCGAGCCGCGCGGTGTCGATCCCGAGGAACTGCGCGTACGCGCCGAGCGGTTGGGATACCGGGCCATCCTCACCTGGTCCGGGGCCCCCGACGGCAGCTTCGACTGCGTCCTGGCCCCCGCCGGCGGACCGGAATACGCGATGCTGACCGACCTCTACCGGCCCGGCGCCGAGGAGAAGGCACCACTGGCCTCCTACGCCAACTCGCCGATGGCGGCGGCAGCGAGCGATCTGCCCACCGCCTCGCTGCGGGCGCACCTGGCCAGGACGTTGCCGGAGTACATGATTCCGGCGGCCTTCGTACGGCTGGACGCCCTGCCGTTCAACGCGAACGGGAAGCTCGACCGCGCGGCGCTGCCGGCACCGCCGCCGGCGGCCCCCTCATCGGGCCGGGCACCGGAGAACTCGATGGAGGAGACGCTGTGTGAGCTCTTCAGTCAGGTCCTCGGCGTGCCGCAGGTCGGGGTCGACGACAACTTCTTCGAGTTCGGCAACAGCATCCTCGCGGTCCGTCTGGCCAGCCGGATCAAGCAGCGGACCGGCGTCGAGGTGCCCGTTCACGAGATCTTCGCCAGGCCGACCGCGGCCGCGCTCGCGGATCTGCTCATCCACCCGGGCTCCGGAGAGGAGTTCGCCGTCGAGGTGGACCTCGTCGAGGAAGCCTTCCTCGACCCGGCCATCTCGACGGTGGGCAGCGAGCCGATGGAGCCGGGCCTGGTCCGTGCTCCCCGCAAGGTCCTGCTGACCGGCGCGACCGGCTTCGTCGGGTCCTTCGTGCTGAGGGAACTTCTCGACAGCACGGACGCGCAGATCTACTGCCTGGTGCGCGCGAGCGAGGACACCGAGGCGGCCGAGCGCGTTCTGGACAGCCTGCGCGGCTACGGCCTTGCGGACGGTGTGGACGCCGGCCGGATCACCGCGATCGCCGGCGACCTGGAAAAGCCCCTGTGCGGCTTGCCGGAACCGCAGTTCGACATGCTGGCCGAGCAGGTCGACCTGATCTTCCACAACGGCGCGAGGGTCAATCTGGTCGATGCCTACAGCCGGCTCAGGGCGGCCAACGTCGGGGGCACCCGCGAGGTCTTGCGGCTGGCCGCGAGCAAGCGGGTCAAGCCGCTGCACTACGTCTCCGCGACGAGCGCGCTGATCGGGACGTCGGACAACCCGGAGCCCCTGGCCGAGGACCGGCGGGTCGATCCGGAGCTGATGCCCGCCGAGGGGTACGCGCGCACCAAATGGGTGGCCGAGGAAATGCTCCGCATCGCCCGCGTCCGCGGTATCCCCTCGGCGGTGTACCGGCCCGCGCAGATCGGCGGCCACACGGCCACCGGTGCCGTGGGAGGAAACGACGGCCTGTGGCACTACATCCGCGCGTGTGTCGAGATCGGTGCCGTGCCGCAGGCCGGTGCCGGCTGGACCGAGGTGAACGTGGTCCCGGTCGACTACGTCGCCAAGGCGTATGTGCGGCTGGCGCTGGACCCGGATTCGATCGGCGGCGAGTTCAACCTGACCAATCCGCGCACCGTGCGGATCCACACGATCATCGACCGGATCCGCGCCGCGGGCCACCCCGTCGAGGCCGTGCCGTACGAGGACTGGATGGGCCGGCTCCAGCGACACGCGGACGCCCTCGCCGACGACCGGAACAGCTCGGTGCGGGCGACCCTCGTCCTGGTCAGCTCGGCGGTGGATTCACTGCAGCTCGATGATTTCGGCTACGACCGGACCAATACCTCGCGCGGTCTGGCCGCATCGGGCATCGCATGCCCGGACATCGATCACGCCCTTCTCGACCGGTACATCCAGCACCTCGTCGAATCCGGTTTCCTGCCCGCACCGAACGGGCGCCAGGGCTGAACTGTCCTGCCCGCCAGGACGAACGGTCCTGGCGGGCGACGACGAATGCGAGGAGGAGTGTGATGGAGCACCGTCACGTCGGTAAAAGCGGACTGATGGTCAGCGAGATCGCGTACGGCAACTGGCTCACCCATGGCCAGCAGATCGACGAGGACGCCGCGTTCGCCTGTGTGGGCGCGGCACTCGACGCCGGAATCACGACCTTCGACACCGCCGATATGTACGCCGACACCCGTGCCGAAGAGGTGCTGGGGCGAGCATTGGCCCAGCAGCGGCGGGCAGGGTTGGAAATCAGCACCAAGGTGTACTGGCCGACCGGGCCGGGCCACAACGACCGCGGCCTGTCCCGCAAGCACATTCTCGACGCCATCGACGGATCTCTCCGCCGCCTGCGGAC
Source organism: Streptomyces sp. Pv4-95 (assembly GCF_045782725.1). Lineage (NCBI taxonomy): Bacteria > Bacillati > Actinomycetota > Actinomycetes > Kitasatosporales > Streptomycetaceae > Streptomyces > Streptomyces sp. Pv4-95. The sequence goes on along the minus strand of NZ_CP127172.1, from coordinate 3,292,890 downwards.
CGATTACGTGGACATTTACTGGGCCCACCAATATGACGTCGAGACGCCGCTCGAAGAGACGATGGAGGCGTTCCACGACATCGTCCGGGCGGGCAAGGTCCGCTATATCGGGGTGTCCGAATGGCGTGCCGAAGATATCCGCGCCGCGCACCGGCTCGCCCGGGAACTGCGCATTCCGCTGATCGCCAACCAGCCCCAGTACTCCATGTTGTGGCGGGTCATCGAATCAGAGGTGATTCCTGCCTGCGCGGAGCTGGGCATGGGGCAGATCGTCTGGTCGCCGATCGCCCAGGGCGTGCTGACCGGAAAGTATCTGCCGGGGCAGCAGCCGCCCTCCGGCTCGCGAGGTGCCGATGCGGAGGGGCGCCAGTGGCTGGATCCGTTCATGCGCGACGAGGTGCTCAGCCGGGTGCAGCGGCTCCGGCCGCTGGCGGAGTCGGCAGGGCTGACACCGGCGCAGCTCGCGGTGGCCTGGACGCTGCAGAACCCCCACGTCGCCTCCGCGATCGTGGGCGCGTCCCACCCCAAGCAACTGATGGAGAACGCCGCGGTGGCAGGCGTCCGGCTCGACCAGGAGTTGCTCACGCGGATCGACGAGATTCTGGATCCGGTCGTCGAGCGGGATCCGGCCCGGACCGCCCGAGAGGACCCGCGCCCGTGACGAACGTGAGAACGCGACCGTCCCGGACCCATGGGGCCGCGCCGCCAGGAGGACCGGTACTCACCGCACGCGGACGTCGTGCCGGCCCGCGCGGCGAGGGCCCGTTCCGCCCCGCGAAAGACCACGCACAGCGCACGGTACGCACCGAGATATCCGCTCGCCCGACTGCCGGAGGGGACGCCTGATGACGACGACCACACCAGCCGATTGGCCGCACGCGCCGCTGCCTCTCGACGAACTGAACCGTGTGACGGGGCCGTTCGGGAAATCCAGCATGCTGCCCGCCGCGGCCTACACCGCACCGGAGGTGTTCGCCTGGGAGCAGCGGCACCTCTTCGCCGGCACCTGGAGCTGCCTCGGCCGGGTGGAGGAGGTCTTCCCCGAGGGGGCGACCCAGTACGCCAAGCAGGTGGGGACCGTGCCGGTCCTGCTGACCAGGGACGGCGACCGGATCGCCGCGTTCGCCAACACCTGCAGGCACCGCGGACACGAACTGCTCGCCGACGGCTGCTCGTCGAGCAAGCGGGTGGTGCACTGCCCGTACCACTCCTGGACGTTCAAGATGGACGGCGCGCTGCGCACGGCGCCCCGGTTCCCGGACCTGCCGGAGGACCACGGGCTGATCGAACTCCCCGCCGAGGTCTGGCACGGCTGGGTCTTCGTCAACGCCAGTGACGATGCCGCGAGCTTCTCCGAGTACCTGGGAGCGCTCGCCGGGCATGTCGCCCCGTACGCGCCCGAGCGGTTGAAGCTGGCCGCGACCCGCACCTACGAGGTGGCGGCCAACTGGAAGGTGATCGTCGAGAACTACCAGGAGTGCTACCACTGCCCGCACATCCACCCCGAGCTGACCGCGGTGGCGCCGCCCAACAGTGCCGCCTACATCGCCGACGAGCCGGGAGCCTGGGTCGGCGGCACGATGGACCTGGCGGAGGGCGCGCAGACGATGTCGATGGACGGGCGGGCCGGCGGCGCCATCCTGCCGGGCGTCGACCTGGACAAGGTGTTCTACGCCGCGCTGGTCCCCAACATGTTCATCTCCCTGCATCCCGACTACGTGCTGATCCATCACCTGGTGGCGCAGTCCCCGGGCCACAGCCGCGTCGAGTGCGCCTGGTACGCGCAGGACGGGGTCCTCGACGCCAGCCCCGTCGACTTCTGGCACCGCATCAACCTGCAGGACTGGGACGCCTGCGAATCCGTCCAGCGCGGGCTCACCTCGCAGCACTACCGGCCAGGACCGTTCGCGCCGATCGAGGACTCCGTGCACCGGTGGGTGTCCCTCGTCGGACGTGCCTACAGCGGCATGCCGCCGTGGGAGCGGCCGTCCGCCGGTGCGTGACGTCCGCACCCTTTCCCGTTTGCGCCTCGGCCGGGCGGACGGGCCGGTTCGTCCGGCCTTCCGCCCGGCCACCGCGGACATTGCTCTGACCGAACGACAGATTGGGGGCGGCCATGGTCTGGGTGCTGCTGCTGGGCGCCATTTCCGCTGAGGTCATCGCCACCTCGTTCCTGAAGCTGAGCGAAGGGCTGACCAAACTGGTGCCGAGCCTGGTGATGGGGTTCAGTTACCTCGCCGCGTTCACGCTGCTGGGCCAGGCGCTCAAGAAGATGGAGCTGGGCATCGCCTACGCGATCTGGTCCGGCCTCGGCACGGCCGCGATCGCGCTCATCGGGATGCTGTTCCTGGGGGAATCGGCCACGCTGGCCAAGATGCTGGGGCTTGCCCTGATCATCGGCGGCGTCGTCCTGCTCAACCTGAGCAGCAATCATTGAGCGGGTGGTCCGCGCTGCCGGTTCGGCGGAAACGCGCCGAGCCGCATCCGTGAGCCGACGGCTCACCCGCCGTCTCCGGGCGGCGTGGCGACCGCTCCGTGTCACCGCATGTCCATCGGCGCTGACACGGAGTGTCGTTCTCCCCTATGCTACGGCTTCCGCACAGCGGCCTCTTGCCGGCTCCTGATCCGCGCAACCAGCCTGCGGTGGTGGCTTGTTGGTGTCTTGGGGGAGACGGTGACGCAGACACATGTGCCCGAGCGGTCCGGCGGACCGGATGACCCGGACGAGCCCCCGCGGTCAGGCCCGCCGGGCCCGGACGCCGACCCGGCTCCCGCGCCCTTCCCGGTGACCCCGCCGGGCGCCAGTGAGGCCACCCGGTTGCTGTGCGCCGGAACCTACCTGGACGACGGCTTCCGTGACGCGGTCATCGACGAGCTGTACGTCCATGAGGAACGGTTCGCCGCGCCGTCCCTGGGCATCGACGCCGCCCGGGTCCTTGCGCACGCGCTGCGCGCCCGGCGTCTCCAACTGGGCTGGGCGGCGCTGATCCTGCTGCTGTGGATCGTGGCCGTCCCGTTGTCCTCGGGTCTCGCGTCGTTCTATCTCTTCCCCGTCGTGCTGATGGCCCTCGCCCGTGCCATCCGCCGGGCGCCGATTCCGCAGTGGATCGCGCGGTTCCTCTCCTTCGTGCTGCGCTGGTACGGGCGGCTGACGCTGACCTTCTTCCTCCTGGCGCTGGTCATCAGGGTGTGCGGCGGCGACGGGTTGGCGAATGTATGGGTCATTCCGTCGGGACTGCCGGCCTTCATGACCGGTGACACGCCCGACTACGACCCCTACGGCTCCTCCGGCGGCAGCGGGTGGCCCGGCGGCCCGCAGGTCGGCAGTCCGGACCTGTCGTCCCTCGGCGGCAGTCACGAGAACTACCTCCTCCTGCAGGCCTGGATCACGCTCGCGCTGCCGCTGCTGGTGGCCGTGGTGGTGGCACTGCAGCGCGGGCAGTTCGCCAGGGTGCTTGCGCGCGAACTGTCCAAGGCGCGTTTCCCCGACGTCATGTCCGACCCCGCGGAGCGCTCCCAGGGCAAGCGCTTCGGCCGGCTGCGGGACCGGGTGCGCACCGAGCAGCACGGGCCGTTGGTGATGTACCGCGCCGCGAACCCGTTCCGCGGTGCCGGCAGCCCGTACAAGACCTGGTCCCTGTCGGTGGAGCTGCGGCCGCGCAAGGGCCGCGAGGTCGCGCCGCTGGACAACAGCGGCATCCTGCAACGCATCGTCCCGCTCGTGGCGGCGCTGCGGGTGCCGTCCGCGCACGGTTCGTTGCAGTCGGCGGGGGCGGTGCGCGACCGGCTGCGGGGGCTGGAGATCGACGAGTGTGTCTTCCTGCCGGCCGAGGGTCTGCCGTCCCGCGAGGCCGCTCCGTACGCGCCGCAGGAGTTCGAGGCCCACCGGGTCCGCGCGGTGGAGGAGGGCGGGGAGACCCGACGGCACTTCCTGCGCATCCGGGTCGGCGGCTGGGGTGAGGGCATCGTGACCACGGTCTTCGTGCGGGTGCACACCCAGGGCGGGATGCTGATGCTGGAGGTCGCGCCACATGTGCTGTGGCCGCTGAGGCAGCTCTTCCGGGATGCCGACCGGCTCGCCCACCTCGACCGCAACCGCGACCCGTTCGGCAAGGCCGTGTGGGCGCTTGCCCGCACACCCGATTCCGCGGGGCGCGCGGTGGCCACGCTGCTGCGCGGCCTGCTGTTGTGGTGGGGGATGGGCACCGAAGGATACGGAGCGTCGCTGCCTGACGGTCCCGGAGTGTCCGTGCGCGAGCTGGGCTCGTCCGAGGACGCCTCCCTCTTCCAGGACATGGACATCGCTCGATATCTGACGACAATTCAGCAGCGGGTAGCGGCGGGCGTGACGACCGCACTGCGCGAAGCCGGCTATCAGACAGATGAGTTCGAGCAGCGGATCGTCAACGTCGCCAACGGCGGCGTCTACGTCGAGTCCGCCCAGGGGGCGGTCGGCATCGGTGACAACAACAGCATCACCAACAGCGATCAGGGCGGCAGCACGCCGAACGAAGGGAACGGTCGTGGCAACAGCTGACGAGCGGGGCGGCAATCACATCGGCAGTGTGCGGGGGGCGTTCGCCATCGGCAACAACAACACGGTGACGAACCACGAAGGCGCCGGAACCTCCGCGGCGGATCCGGCGCAGGCCGAGCTGTTGCGTGCCGTCCGCGCACTGCGCGGCGAACTGGCCGTCGTGGTGGAGAGCCCGCAGACCCTGGCGCTGCGCACCGAACTGGCCGACACGGAGACGGAGATCGCCGACACCGGGGCGGCCGGCCCCGGCAGGCTGGCCCGGCTGCGGGCCGCACTGGCCGACGCCGGTGCCGTCGTGGGCCTGCTGGCCTCCGGGGCGGCCGTCGGTCAGGCGGTCGCCGCGCTGGCAGGAGGGTGACGATGACGGGCGGTAGCAGTGGCCGCTGGAACGACGAGACGCAGGGCTGGGAGGACGGCGCGCCACCGCCCGTTCCCTACACCGGTCCGATGCCGCCGCGCCCCGCCTTCGCGCCGACACCGCCGCCGCAGGGCGACCAGTCACCTCAGGACGATCCCCCTCACCCACCCACCCGTGTGTGGCGCCGCCACTCCACCGCGCTCATCGCGGGCGCCGCGGTGGCCGCGATCACGATCGGCGTCGGCGGCGGATGGCTGCTGTGGGGCCGTGACGGGGACCCCGCGGCCGACGCCCGCCCTCGGAGCACCCGGGCATCGGCCCCCGAGGGTGCGGGCGCCACCTCGGGTGCAAGCGATCCCCCCTCGTCCGGTTCGCCGACGCCCGAGGGCTCCCCGTCCGGCACCGCGGTCCCGGACGGCTATCGCCGCGTCCACGACCGCGCGGACTTCACCACTGTGGTTCCCCGGGGTTGGAAGCGCAGCGAGGACAAGCACGGGGTCTTCTACACCGCACCTGACGACCGCGGCCTGGTGCAGATCTTCGAAATCACCGGAGGGGCGAGCGCGCGCGAGGCATTGGAGGAGGCGTCACGCGAAAGGTCGGGCGAACCCGGATACGAGGAGATCGGCCTCGGACCGCTCGGTGAGCCCGCCCCGGGCACGGACGCCACTCAGCTCGTCTACGCGTACGACAGCGACCGCAGGGGCGAGCGCGTCAAGGTCGTGGACTGCGCCTTCACTGCCGCCGACGGCCGGATGTTCGCCGTGCTCGTACTGGGCACCGCCGCCGACTGGCCGCAGCAGGAGAGAACCCAGCGCATCGCCCTGGAAGCCTTCGACTCCACCGGCTGACACCCCGGGCGCCCGCCGCCGGACCCGGTGTCCTAGCCGGGCAGCTCGGTCCGCTCCCACCACTCGTAGACGGGGAGTGTGCCGTGGTCGGTCTGCTGGAGCCGTGAGGTCTGGCGGAAGTGCTCGTAGCCGGCGCGGAACGGGATCTTCAGCTCGGACCCGGGAGGGTCGACCGGAACAATGCGCTCCGGGAGGTCTTCGGGTCCGCCTTCGAGCACTGCCTTCGTCACCGTGTCAGCCATGGGTGAATTGTCCGCCCGGGCGGGCGGCCGGTGGAGGCGGCTCGCCGACCCGCGGGCCTAGCGCGCCGGGCGCAGCAGCAGATGGGTGACACCGGGGGAGCTGAGCACCCGCGTCGACTCCAGCTCGTGCAGGCCGGGCGGCATCGCCCCGAAGAGCGGGACACCGTCGCCGAGCAGCAGGGGCACGATGTGGATCTGCAGCTCGTCCAGGAGGCCGGCGGCGAGCAGCTGCTGAATCACCGCGGCGCCACCGGCGACGGACACGTCCTTGTCGCCCGCGGCCTCCTTCGCCAGGCGCAGGGCCTCCTCGATGCCGTCGGTGACGAACGAGAAGGTGGTGCCGCCGCGCTTGGCGATGTCCGCGTGGGGGGTGTGGGTGACCACGAACACCGGCCCGCGGAAGGGCGGTTCCTCGCCCCAGGGCCGCTCGCCGGCGTCGAACATCCGGCGGCCCATCAGAAAGCTGCCGGAGCGGTCGAACGCCTCCTCCATCAATGTGGACGCGCGGTCCTCCGTGCCGCCTTCCAGGCCGTGCTGGGCGCGCCAGCCTTTCAGGCCGACCACCCATTCGTGGAGCCGTTCGCCCTCGTCACCCAAGGGGTTGTCCACGCTGTCGTTGGGGCCGGTGATGTATCCGTCCAGCGACATCGAGATGTCCGCGAAGACCCGCGTCATGACCCGCTCCTCCTCGTTCGGCCCGATTTCTCCTCATGATGGCTCGGGTTGGCGCCGTCGACGCGTCGACGCGGCCGCATTGCGCTCCGGGCGCGGGCGGCGGCGCAGGGCTGTCAACGATACGTACCGGGACATTCAGCCGTACATGGAGTGAGTCGAGTCACTTTCCATCAAGGTTTGGGCATAGGTGGAGGGTGAGGGGGGAGGGGTTCCCGTTGCTGGTTGAACCAGTGGCAACGCATCGGTAAGCGGAAGGCAGAACAGACGTGGCGGCAACCGAGACCATTCACGTAGACGGGGTGTGGCTCCCCGCCTCATCCGGCGCCACGCGGGAGGTCCTCGACCCCGCCGACGCGACGACGCTCCAGCTGGTGTCCGAGGGCGGTGCCGAGGACGCCGACGCGGCGGTCGCCGCCGCGCGCCGCGCCTTCGACGGCGGCGCCGGCGCCTGGCCCCGCACGGCCGTCGCCGAGCGCTCCGCGCTGCTGCGCAAGGTCGCCGAGCTGCTGCAGCGCGACCGCGAGACCATCGCGCTGATCGAGAGCCGGGACACCGGCAAGACGCTGGAAGAGGGCCGGGTCGACGTCGACGACGTCACCAACGCCTTCCGCTACTTCGCCGACGTGGTGATGAACGAGAGCGGCGGCCGGGTCGTCGACGCCGGGTCGCCGGACGTGCACAGCGTCGTCGTGCACGAGCCGGTCGGAGTCTGCGCGCTCATCACGCCGTGGAACTACCCGCTGCTCCAGGCCAGCTGGAAGGTCGCGCCGGCCCTGGCCGCGGGCAACACCTTCGTGATCAAGCCCAGCGAGGTCACGCCGCTGTCGACCGTGCACCTGATCAAGCTGCTGGTCGAGGCCGGGCTGCCGGCCGGTGTCGCCAACATCGTCACCGGCGCCGGTGTGCCGGTGGGGCAGCGGCTGGCGGAGCACCCCGACGTCGACCTGTTCTCCTTCACCGGTGGCCTGGTCAGCGGTACGAAGGCGGGCGCGGCAGCGGTGTCCGGCGCCAAGAAGATCGCGCTGGAGCTCGGCGGCAAGAACCCCAACGTGGTCTTCGCCGACGCCTGCGCGACCGAAGAGGGCTTCGACACCGCCGTGGACCAGGCGCTGAACGCGGCGTTCATCCACAGCGGCCAGGTCTGCTCGGCCGGTGCCCGGCTGATCATCGAGGAGTCGGTCCGCGACCGCTTCGTCTCCGAACTCGCCCGCCGCGCCGAGAAGATCAAGCTCGGCCGCGGTACCGAGGACGGCGTCGAGTGCGGCCCGCTCGTCTCGCAGCAGCAGCTGGAGAAGGTCGAGGCGTATGTCGCCTCCGCGCTCTCCGAGGGCGCCCAGCTGCGCTGCGGCGGCTCCCGCCCCAAGCCGTCCGACGCACGGCCCGCCACCGGCTACTTCTACGCGCCGACCGTCCTGGACGGCTGCCACCGCGACATGAAGGTGGTCCGCGAGGAGACCTTCGGCCCGATCCTGACGGTGGAGACCTTCACCACCGAGGACGAGGCCGCGGCGCTCGCCAACGACACCGAGTACGGCCTGGCCGGTGCCGTCTGGTCCGCCGACACCGCCCGCGCCCGCCGGGTCGCCGCCCGTCTGCGGCACGGCACCATCTGGATCAACGACTACCACCCCTACCTCCCGCAGGCGGAGTGGGGCGGCTTCGGCAAGTCGGGTATTGGTCGGGAATTGGGGCCCACGGGTCTGGACGAGTACCGCGAGAGCAAGCACATTTACGAGAACCTCCGGCCCGAGCCCGTCCGCTGGTTCGCCGGCTGATCGTTCCGGTCGGCTGCGGGCGGGTCGGACCGGCCCGCCCGCAGCCCCATGGGTTACCCCGTCCCCGCAGGTCAGCAGCACGTTCCGCATGTCCCGCGGGCAGCAGCATCCGCCGCCACCCGCGGCGCGTAGTACCGCAGCCGCTCACGCACTGTGCAAAAGGAGCACCACCCCATGCCCCCCTCTGCTTCCCCCTCGCCCTCCCGCACCGTCCGGGCCGACTACGTCGTCGTCGGCGGCGGCACCGCCGGTTCCGTGATCGCCTCCCGGCTCACCGAGGACCCGAACGTCAGCGTCGTCGTCATCGAGGGCGGCCCCAGCGACATCGACCGTGACGACGTGCTGACGCTGCGCCGCTGGCTCGGCCTCCTCGGCGGCGAGCTGGACTACGAGTACACGACCACCGAGCAGCCGCGCGGCAACTCCCACATCCTGCACAGCCGCGCCAAGGTCCTCGGCGGGTGCTCCTCGCACAACACCCTGATCGCCTTCAAGCCGCTGCCCTCGGACTGGGACGAGTGGGAAGAGGCGGGCGCGGCCGGCTGGAACGCCAACACGATGGACCCGTACTTCGGCAAGCTGCGCAACAACATCGTGCGGGTGGCCGAGAAGGACCAGAACCAGATCGCCAGCGACTGGATCAAGGCCACCAGGACGGCCCTGGGCGTGCCCGAGATCATCGGCTTCAACGACCGGCCCTTCGAGGACGGCGTCGGCTTCCTCGACCTGGCCTACCACCCGGAGAACAACAAGCGCTCCTCGGCCTCCGTCGCGTACCTCCACCCGCACATGGAGGCCGGTGACCGTCCCAACCTCCAGCTGATGCTGGAGACCTGGGCCACCAAGCTGGAGCTGGAGGGCACCGCCGCCAAGGGCGTCCACGTCCGCACCAAGGACGGCGAGGAGGTCTACGTCGAGGCCGCCCGCGAGGTGCTGGTCTGCGCCGGTGCCGTGGACACCCCGCGACTGCTGATGCACTCCGGCATCGGCCCGAAGAAGGACCTCGAAGCGCTGGGCCTGCCCTGCGTGCTCGACCTGCCGGGCGTCGGCGAGAACCTGATGGACCACCCCGAGTCGGTCATCGTCTGGGAGACCAACGGGCCGATCCCGGAGAACTCCGCGATGGACTCCGACGCGGTGCTGTTCGTCAAGCGGGACCCGGAACACAAGGGCCCCGACCTGATGTTCCACTTCTACCAGATCCCCTACACCGACCACCCCGAGCGGCTGGGCTACGAACGCCCCGAGCACGGTGTGTCGATGACCCCGAACATCCCCAAGTCCCGTGCCCGCGGCCGTCTCTACCTCACCTCGGCCGACCCCGAGGTCAAGCCCGCGCTGGACTTCAAGTACTTCGAGGACGAGGGCGACTACGACGGGCAGACCCTGGTCGACGGCGTCAAGCTGGCCCGTGAGATCGCCAAGGCCGAGCCCTTCGCCAAGTGGCTCAAGCGCGAGGTCTTCCCCGGCCCCGAGGTCACCGACGACGAGGAGATCAGCGAGCTGGTGCGCAAGTGCGCGCACACCGTCTACCACCCGGCGGGCACCTGCAAGATGGGCGCCACCGACGATGAACTCGCCGTCGTCGACCCGGAGTTGAAGATCCGGGGCCTGCAGGGCATCCGCATCGCCGATGCCTCCGTCTTCCCGACCCTGCCCGCCGTGAACCCGATGCTCGGGGTCCTGATGGTGGGGGAGAAGTGCGCCGAACTGCTCGCCGGTTCCACCACGCAGGGAGGTGGTGCGTGATGACTACCTCCACCACCGACGCAACCGGGATATCCGAGCCCCGCAGCACCGCGGCCGCGAAGGACGAGCGGGACGTCATCTTCTCCGTACGCAACCTGTGGAAGGTCTTCGGCCCGAAGGCCGATCGCATCCCCGAGGACGCGTCCCTGCAGGAGCTCTCCGCCGCCGAGGTGCGCGAGCGCACCGGCTGCACCCCGGCCGTGCGCGACGTCTCCTTCGACGTCCACAAGGGCGAGTCCTTCGTCGTCATGGGCCTGTCCGGCTCCGGCAAGTCCACGCTCGTACGCTGCCTGACCCGGCTCATCGAGCCGACCGGCGGCACGCTGGAGATGGACGGCGAGGACGTGCGGGGCATGGACAAGACCGCGCTGCGCGAGCTGCGACGCAACCGCGCCTCCATGGTCTTCCAGCACTTCGGCCTGCTGCCGCACCGCACCGTCCTCGACAACGTCGCCTACGGCCTGGAGATCCAGGGTGTGGGCAAGGCCGAACGCCGCGCCAAGGCCCAGGAGATGATCGACAAGGTCGGTCTCGACGGCCTTGAGCAGCGCCGCCCGGGACAGCTGTCCGGCGGTCAGCAGCAGCGCGTCGGGCTCGCCCGCGCGCTCGCCGTGGACCCCGAAGTCCTGCTCTTCGACGAGCCGTTCAGCGCGCTCGACCCGCTGATCCGGCGCGACATGCAGGAGGAGGTCGTCCGCCTGCACCGCGAGGAGGGCCGGACGATGGTCTTCATCACCCACGACCTCTCCGAGGCGCTGCTGCTGGGCGACCGCATCGCGCTGATGCGCGACGGCCAGGTCGTCCAGCTCGGCACCCCCGAGGAGATCGTCGGCTCGCCGGCCGACGAGTACGTCCGCGACTTCGTCCGCGACGTACCGCGCGAGCAGGTCCTCACCGTCCGTCGCGCGATGCGCCCGGCCGAGGCCGGCGAGGCCGAGGAGGGCGCCGCGCTCTCCCCGGACACGCTGTGCGCCGACGCCATCGAGGCCGTCGCCCGCTCCGGCGGTGCGGCCCGCGTCGTCGAGGGCGGCCGCTGCATCGGCATCGTCGACCACGCCTGCCTGCTGAACGTCGTCGCCCGCATCGAGCGCGAGGAGGTGGCGGCCTGATGTACACCACCTCCCACGCCGCGCGCCGCCGCGAGGCCCTCGCCCGCACGGTGCGCGCCGCCGCCGGGACCCTGGCCGCGACCGCCCGCCGGCACTGGCGCCAGGCCCAGCGGGCAGCCGCGATGAACGTGCTTGCCGGCACGGTGAAGCGGGGCCGCGCATGAGTGCCGCCACCACCGCTCCGGCCCGGGAGAGAGCGGCCGGGGCCGTCGCTCCCGGAGGGGCCGCCGGCGGATCCGGTGGTGCCGACGGCGCCACCGAGAACCCCAAGGACACCGAAGCCACCCGGTTCCAGGCGCTGCTGCGCCACCGCGGCATCGGCAAGATCCTGCTCCTCGCCGTCGCCGCGGCGGTCCTCGTCCCGCTCGCCAGTGCCAAGTGGGGCAGCGGAACCTGGCCGGAGGCCCTGTCGGTCGACCTGAGCGAGCCGCTGGGCAAGGCCAGCGACTGGATCATCGACAACCGCGACAGCCACCCCCTGTTCCTGTACTTCTTCGGCCACGTCAGCAACGCCGTGGTCATCTCCGTACGCGCCGTCTACGTCGTGCTCCTCACGCTCGGCTGGACCGGCGTGACGGCGGGCGTCACCCTCGTCGCCTGGCGCATCGCGGGTCTGCGCATCGCCGCCGTCGCCCTGCTGTCCTTCGTGCTCAGCGGCATGCTCGGCATGTGGGTGCCGACGATGCAGACGCTCGCGCTGATGGTCGTGGCGGTGCTCGCCTCGGCCGTCGTCGGCGCACTGCTCGGACTCGTCGGCGGGCTGTCGGACCGGATGTTCCGCCTGCTGCGGCCGGTTCTCGACACCATGCAGATCCTGCCGGCTTTCTCCTACCTGCTGCCCGTCGTGCTGATCTTCGGCCTCGGCGTGCCCGCCGCGCTGCTGACGACCGTCGTGTACGCGGCGCCGCCGATGGCCCGGCTCACCGCGCTCGGGCTGCGCGGCGCCGACCCGGGCGTCCTGGAGGCCGTGTCCTCCCTGGGCGCGACCGGACGGCAGCGACTGCTGACCGCCCGTCTCCCGCTGGCCCGCAAGGAGCTGCTGCTCGGCCTCAACCAGACGATCATGATGGCGCTCTCGATGGCCGTGGTCGCCTGCATGATCGGCGCCGGCGGCCTCGGTGACCGCGTCTATCAGGCGCTCGCCTCGGTCGACGTCGGCGCCGCGCTGGCCGCCGCCATCCCGATCGTGCTGCTGGCGATCGTCATGGACCGGGTGACCGCGGCCGCGGGCGAGCGGCTGGGCTCCGCCCCGGCCGACGGACCGCGGCTGCTGCGCGGATGGCGCGTGTGGGCCGGCGTCGCCGTCCTCACCGCCGCCATCGCCCTCGTCGGCCGGCTCGCCGGCTCCATGGTCTGGCCGTCCGCCTGGGTCGTGGAGATCGCCCGCCCGGTCAACGACTTCAAGGAGTGGATGGTCGACCACCTCTACTCCGGAGTCCCGGTCGTCGGCGGCACCGCCGACTGGGCCGCGCACTTCACCTCCGACGTCCTGGACCCGCTGCGCGACGGCCTGACGGCGCTGCCCTGGTGGGGCGCGCTGCTGATCGTCGCCGCGCTGGCCTGGCTCATCGGCACCTGGCGCACGGCGCTGACCGCGGTCTTCGCGCTGGCGGCCATCGGCGTGCTGGGCGTGTGGAACCCCTCCATGAACACCCTCTCGCAGGTGATCGCCGCCCTCGCGGCGACGCTGATCCTCGGCTTCGGCATCGGCATCCTGGCCGCGGGCAGCGAGCGCTTCGAGAGGCTGCTGCGCCCGGTCCTGGACGTCATGCAGACCATGCCGCAGTTCGTCTACCTCATCCCGGTGGTCGCCCTCTTCGCCGTGGGCCGCGCCCCGGCCGTGGCGGCAGCCGTCACCTATGCGCTGCCCGCGGTCATCCGCATCACCACCCAGGGCCTGCGCCAGGTCGACCCCGCGGCGATGGAGTCCGCCCGTTCGCTGGGCGCGACCCGCTGGCAGCTCCTGCGCCAGGTCCAGCTCCCGCTCGCCCGGCCTTCGATGCTGCTGGCCGTCAACCAGGGAGTGGTCCTCGTCCTCGCGGTCGTCATCATCGGCGGCCTGGTGGGCGGCGGCGCGCTCGGCTACGACGTCGTCACCGGTCTGGCGACCGGGGATCTGGCCCTCGGCCTGGTCGCGGGCGTGGCCATCGTCTGCCTGGGCCTGGTGCTCGACCGGGTCACGCAGCCGACGGAACGCCGCACGGCGAAGGGAGCCTGAACCATGGCACGTACGCGTAAGACAGTCATCGGCGCCTCGCTCGTCGCCGGCGCCCTGACGCTGTCGCTCAGCGGCTGCGGCGCTGCCGACATGACCAAGCAGGCCTCGCCGTACGCGGCCGTGGGCGGCGCGAAGTCCGTCACCCTGCCCGTGGGGACCTGGGTCGGCGCGCAGGCCAACGTCGTCGTGGCGAAGTACATCCTGGAGCACAAGCTCGGCTACCGCGTCGACACCGTCCAGGTGGACGAGCAGCCTGCCTGGGACGCGCTCAGCCAGGGCCGGGTGGACGCCATCCTGGAGGACTGGGGCCACCCCGAGGAGGAACAGCGCTACGTCAAGGACAAGAAGACGGTCACGGCGGGCGGCGGCAACGGCGTCACCGGTCACATCGGCTGGTTCGTCCCCAAGTACTGGGCCGACAAGCACCCTGACGTGACCAACTGGAAGAACCTCGACAAGTACGCCGACGAGCTGCGCACCGCGGAGAGCGGCCGGAAGGGCCAACTCCTCGACGGCTCCCCGTCCTTCGTCACCAACGACAAGGCGCTGGTGAAGAACCTCGACCTGAACTACGAGGTCGTCTTCGCGGGCTCCGAGGCGGCGCAGATCACCCAGATCAAGCAGTTCGCCAAGAAGCGCAAGCCCTTCCTCACGTACTGGTACGAGCCGCAGTGGCTCTTCAACCAGGTGCCGATGGTGGAGGTCAAGCTCCCGAAGTACACCGACGCGTGCGGGGAGAAGGGCGCGAAGGACCCCAAGTCCATCGACTGCGAGTACCCCACCATCCCGCTGCAGAAGTACCTCAACACCGACTTCGCCAAGAGTGGTGGCAAGGCGGCGGAGCTTCTGAAGTCCTTCAAGTGGACCAAGGACGACCAGAACGAGGTCTCCGAGATGATCGCCTCGCAGGGCCTGCCCTCGGACGAGGCGGCCAAGCGTTGGGTGGAGCGGCACCCGGACGTCTGGAAGTCCTGGCTGCACGAGAAGTAGCCGCGCCGAGCGGCCGCGCAGGGAACTGCACGGTGCCGCCGTGAGCCGCGCCCGGGGCGCGGGCCGGTATGCCTTTGGGTATACGGGCCCGCGCCCCGGCTCGTTCTCCAGGTGCAGGGCGGGCGCCGGTCCCGTGCCGATAATCAAGTGCATGTCGTCCCTGCCGCCCGATCCGCACCGCACTCCCCGGGAAAGCACCGCGCCCGCACGCCGCCGGCTCGCCCGCACCGCGGAGGGGTGCACGGCAGTGCTCTACCTCGTGGCCGCCTCCACCAGCACCTTCGGCTTCTTCGACGAACTGCCTTCCTTGACGAAGGCGGCCCTGGGGTGCGCCGCGGTGGCCCTGGTGCTGCTGCGCGGGAAACTGCCGCTGATGGCGCTGCTCGGCCTGGCCGCCATCGCCGGCACGCTGCCGACCGCCGGGCTGCTGACGGCGGTGGCCGCCTTCACCGCGGCCCGCCGGATCGGGGCCCCGCGCCTCCGGGGCGGGATGCTGCTCACCTCGGCCGCCCTGCCGCTGGTCATCAGCGTGTGCGGCACCACCGCCGCCGGTTACGGCAGCTGGCTGGTCGGATTCGCCCTGGGCGCGGTGGTCGCCGGCGTCGGCGTCCTGATCCCCGGCCTGGTCGGCAGCTCCGTCGGCCAGCAGGACCGGCTGGTCGTGGCCCTCCGCGAGACCGCCGCGGCGGCGGAGGAGGCCCGCCGGCTCGCCGACAACGCCTCCCGCGTCGAGGAGCGCGCGCGGATCGCGGCCGAGATGCACGACCTGGTCGGCCACCGGCTCAGCCTGATCTCCTTGCACAGCGGCGGCCTGGAGATGGCCCTGGCCGCCAAGGCGCCGGAGCTCAAGGACGACGCCACGCAGGTCCGGCTCGCGACGCGGGACGCGATGCAGGAGCTGCGCGAAGTGCTGGGCGTACTGGGCCCGTTGGGCCGCGACACCGGCACCGGCGTACTGACCGACGCGACCGGCACCCGCGCCGACGTCGAGGCGCTCACCGAGGAGTCGCGCGCCGTCGGCATCCCCGTCGACCTCACCTGGGAAGGCCCCGACCTGGCGGACCTGGAGCCGCGGGTGCGGCGCGCCGTGCACCGCGTGGTCCGGGAGTCGCTCACCAACGTCCACCGCTACGCCACCGGCGCCGCCGTCGAGCTGACCGTGACCCGCGCCGACGGCCGCGTCGGTGTGCGGGTCCGCAACGGCGCGCCGCCCGCCCCGCCGGAGGCCACCACCGGCCTCGGTACCGGGCGGGGCCTGACCGGGCTGCGGGAGCGGGTGCGGCTGCTCGGCGGTGAGCTGCGTGCCGAGCCCACCGCGGTCGGCGGCTTCCTCGTCGACGCGTCGCTGCCCAGCAACCCTGACACCGCCGTCCCGGAGGACGGTACGGACTCCGCCACGCCACGCGCCGACGTCCCGGCCGAGGCGTCGCGCTCCGGAGTAATGAGGCATCTGCCCGGTGCGGCGGCCGCGTTGCTGGGCCTCGCCGGCGCCGGCGCGATGCTGTTCTTCTTCATCTCCCTGGTGGCGAACTCCCGGCCGGCCGCGGACGGCGTGCCCGACCGCACGGTGCGTACCGGCATGACCCGGGACGAGGTCCGGTCGGTGGTCGGATGGGGCAGTGACGTGGTCAGCGCGGCCGCGGCCGGCCGCGAGCCGCCCCGTCCGCCCGGGACCGACTGCCTCTTCCCGTACGAGACGCACCGCAACGCGAAGGGCCTGGAGATCACCCGATACTGCTTCCGCGGCGGCATCCTGGTGGACGACGCCACCTTCACGGTCCCGATGGCGCCGACCGGCCCATGACCCCGCGGCCGGCCCGTCGGCGATCCGGCCACCGACGGCCCCGCGTCCCCTGCGTCCCCCTCCGCCCACTCGCCCACCGCCCACGGAGCGTCCGATGACCGCCACGCCCCCCGAGAAGCACCCGACCCCCGCACCGGCTTCCGACGGCCGGATCCGGGTGCTGCTCGCCGACGACGAGGAGATGATCCGGCACGGTGTCCGGCTGATCCTCCGGCATGCCGAGGACATCGACGTGGTCGCCGAGGCCCGCAACGGCGCGGAAGCCGTCGAACTGGCGGCAGCACAACCGGTCGACGTCGTGCTGCTCGACATCCGGATGCCGGTGCTCGACGGCCTCGCCGCCGTCGAGCAGTTGGTGCGGCTCGCACCCAAACCGCAGGTCGTCATGCTCACCACCTTCGGTGACGAGGAGAACGTCACCCGCGCCCTGCATGCCGGTGCCGGCGGCTTCCTGCTGAAGGACGAGGGACCGCAGGAACTCATCAGCGCCGTACGGGCCGCCGCGACCGGTGACGCGGTGCTCTCGCCCGGCGTCACCGGGCACGTCGTCAAGCGGATGCTGCAGGGCGGACTGATCGGGACGTCGTCCACGACCGCGCCGGTCGACCGGCGGCTGGCCGCGCTGACCGGCCGCGAGCGCGAGGTGCTGGCGATGCTCGGCGCGGGACTGCCCAACCTGGAGATCGCCCACCGCCTCGACATCGGGCTCGGCACCGTGAAGACGCATGTCGGCCGCATCCTGGAGAAGACCGGCACCGCCAGCCGGGTGCAGGCCGCGCTGCTGGCACACCAGGCGGGGCTGGGAGGGGCGACAGGCCGGGCGGACGCATAGCGGTCGGGGCCGGGGGAGACGCGGTGGCCGGGCCCGTGGGGGCGACCGGCTAACGAGCCGTCCACTCCCGGCGGGTCACCGCGTATTCCACATCGCCGTGCTCCGCGCCCTCGATGTGGTCGGGCCACTCCTCGAAGAACGTGCGGACGTACCGCAGGCCCGCCTTCTCCATGACCCGCCGCGACCGGGTGTTGACCGTCATCGTCGTCGCCGTCACCCGTTGCACGCCCGGCTCCGCGAAGGCCCTGGCGACCAGGGCGCGGGCACCTTCCGTCGCATGGCCTCGGCCCCAGGCGGTACGGCACAGCCGGTAGCCCAGCTCGGCCTCCTCGGGCCGTCCGTGACGGGTGGGCAGCAGCGCGAACCAGCCGACGAACCGCCCGGTGGCGGCCTCTTCGGCCGCCCGCACACCGAGTGCGCCGACCGGCCCGCCGGGGCGGTCGGCGCCGTCGACGAACCGCGGCAGCGTCTGCGCGAGCACCTCGTCGCGGGGCACCGGCCGCCCGGTCCCGATGAAGTGCATGACCTCGGGGTCGCCGTGCAGCGCGGCCAGCGCGGCACCGTCGCGGGCGGTGAATCCGCGCAGCACCAGTCGCGCGGTCCGCACCGCGACATCGCGGTCCTCCGGCACCGTCACCCCCCGTCACTGTCGTCGCCGCATCCCCGCTCGGGCCGCCGCGGTCCGGGTAACCCGGCCCGGGGCGGCCCCCGGCGCGGCGTGACGGCATAGTAGAGCGCAGCCCCGCCGGGGGCATGACATTCATCGGCGGTCGGCCGCGGGGCCGGCACGCATCAGGGGGAAGACGCAGCATGCCATCCATACGCCGCTCCACCGCCGCTGCCGCGGTGCTCGCCGCGCTGGTCGCGGTCACCGCCACCGGCTGCGGCCCCGACGACAACACCGCGTCGGCGAACGGCGGTTCGGCCGCCGCCCAGCAGCAGGACAAGGGCGCCGGCAGCGGCGAGGACGGTGGCAAGGACGCCGGCGGTCTGCTGCCGGACGGGATGCCGACCAGCATCGACGGCCTGAAGAAGTGGCAGGACGGCGGCTGGAAGAACTGGGACCGCTGGGCCCGCAAGGCCACCGACTTCGCCAACCCGATCATCAAGGACCACTGGAAGACGGATCGGCTGGCGAAGGCCCAGGCCGCCCCCGACATCGGCGTACGGGCCACCGGCGCGGGCAGCGAATACGCCGCCACCGACCCCGAGCCGCGCCCGGTCACCGCGGAGCAGGTCGGACGGCCGTACCACCGGAACATGGCCCCCATCGGCAAGATCTTCTTCGACAGTCCGAAGGGGCCGATGGTCTGCTCCGGCACCATCGTCGAGGACCCGGCGAACCCGGGCAGGTCCAACCTGGTGTGGACCGCCGGGCACTGCGTGCACTCCGGCAAGCAGGGCGGCTGGATGCGCAACATCGTCTTCGTGCCGTCCTACAACGACAACGGCCTGCCGATGAACCAGGTCGGCAGGGCTCCCGCCCAGGAGGTCACGCCGTACGGCAGGTTCTGGGCGGACTGGATCACCACCTCCGGTGAGTGGATGAACATGGGCAGCACCGACTCCGGCAACGGCGGCTCCGCCTACGACTTCGCGGTGCTGCACGTGAAGCCGGAGCGGGGCGGCGGCAAGTCGCTCCAGGAGACCGTGGGCGCCGCCGCACAGGTCTGGTTCGGCGCACCGACCGCCGACCGCATCAGCTCACTGGACGCCTTCGGCTACCCCGCGGCCGCGCCCTACGACGGCGCCCGCATGATGAACTGCCCCGCCCGCCCCGGCCGTCTGACCATGCAGCAGGGCACACCCGCCATGCACCGCATCGGCTGCACGATGACCGGTGGCACCTCCGGCGGCGGCTGGTTCGTCACCCGCGGCGGCAAGCTGACGCTGGTGTCCAACAGCTCCATCAGCTCCAACGCCCACACCTGGCTGGCCGGCCCCTACCTGGGCACCGAGGCCCAACGCGTCTTCAACGGCATCAGCCAGAAGTTCGCCAACCGGTAACCGCCGTCGAGGTGGCGCCCGGTGCGGCGGGTCCGGTGCGCGACGCACCGGGCCCGCCGCACCGCAGTGCTAATCCGCCTCCCGCAGCCGCTCCGCCATCTCCTTCACCGCTGCCATCGCCTGTCGCTGCAACCCGGGGCCGAAGGTGATCCGGGACGCGCCCAGGGTGCCCAGCTCTTGGGGCGAGGGCCCGTCGGGGGTCTGCACCGCGTTGACGGGGAGGCCGATGCCTGCGGCCAGTTCGGCCAGCAGCGGGGGCGGGGCGAGGATCGGGTAGACGCAGTCGGCGCCTGCCTCGGCGTACAGCCGGCCGCGCAGGATCGCCTCCTCGGTGCCCTCGACGCCCCGCAGGAAGGTGTCGATCCGGGCGTTGATGACGAGGGCGTCGCCCGCCTCGGCGCGTACCTCCGCCAGCCAGTCGGCCTGTCGTCGCGGGTCGCGGAGGGCGCCGGTGGCGTGGTCGCTGTCCTCCAGGTTGCAGCCGACGGCGCCCGTGTCGGCGAGCCGGGCGACCAACTCCTTGGCGGAGAGCCCGTATCCGGCCTCCACGTCCGCCGAGACCGGGAGGTCCGGCACCGCCCGGACGATGCGGGCGATGGCCGCGAACATCTCGTCCGGCGGCGTCCGGCCGTCGTCGTGGCCGAGGGATGCCGCGATGCCCGCGCTGGGCGTGGCCAGTGCCGGGAAGCCCGCATCGGCGAAGACCTTGGCCGAGGCGGCGTCCCAGGGGCCGGGGAGGACCAGCGGCCGTTCCGGGCGGCGGTCGTGGTGCAGGGCGCGCAGCGCGGCGGCCGTTGGCGCCGTGGTGGCCGGCGGTGTCATGGGAGCTCCCCGGGAGGCATGCGCAGGGTGGCGTTGATGCGGTTCCAGTTGTTGATGGCGACGATAACGGCGAGGAGGTGGGCGAGCTCGGACTCCGTGAAGTGCGTCGCGGCGTTTTCGTAGATCGCGTCGGGCACGAAGCCGTCGGTGAGGACGGTGACCGCCTCGGTCAGCGCCAGGGCCGCGCGCTCGCGCTCGGTGAAGTGGTCCGTCGCCTCCTCCCACGCGTTCAGCAGCGCGATCCGCTCGGGTGTCTCGCCCGCCTCGCGGAGGTTCCTGGCGTGCATGTCGATGCAGAACGCGCAGTGGTTGAGCTGCGAGGCGCGCAGGACGACCAGTTCGCCAAGGCCCGGATCGCCGAGCCCCTCCTTGGCGGCCATGGTCAGCTTCAGCTGCGCCTGGAAGACCTCCCGGGACATCGTCCCCGGCTTCATCCGCGGGGCCATCGTGCTCACACCCGCCCCGGGGCCATGCGCGTGGTCACGCCGAAGCGGTTCCAGGCATTGATGGTGGTGATCAGGGCGATCAGCTGTGACAGCTCGGCGTCCTCGAAGTGGGCGGCGGCGCGGTCGTAGACGGCGTCCGGGACGAAGCCGTCGGTCAGCAGGGTGATCGACTCGGTGAGGGCGAGAGCGGCCTGTTCCCGGTCCGTGTAGAAGCCGGTGGCCTCCTCCCAGGCGTTGAGGAGGTAGATCCGCTCCTCGCTCTCGCCGGCCTTGCGTGCGTCCTTGATGTGCATGTCGATGCAGAACGCGCAGTGGTTGACCTGCGACGCTCGGATCTTGACCAGCTCGACCAGCACCGGGTCGAGCCCCTGCCGCGCGGCCGCGTCCAGTGCGGACATGGCCTTGAAGACCTCGGGCGCGAGCTTCGCCCAGTGCATCCGGGGCCCGTGTGCGTGGCGGGCTGTCTCAGTCGTCATGCCAATGACGCTACGGCTTCAGTGGCGCAGCGGTATGGTCCACTTTCATGGACAATTCGTGGGCCACTTTCGGGCGGGACCTGCACCTGGACCTCAGCGGCCCGGGAGGGCTGCGGGCCGCCCTGATGCGCGCGCTGCGCGACGCCGTGCGCAGCGGACGGCTGGCTCCCGGCAGCCGCCTGCCCTCCTCCCGCTCGCTCGCCGCCGACCTCGGCATCGCCCGGAACACCGTCGCCGACGCCTACGCCGAACTGGTCGCCGAGGGCTGGCTCAGTGCCCGCCAGGGCTCCGGCACACGCGTCGCCTCGGGATACCTCCCCGACGGGGCCCGGGGGGTATCGCCGGGCGCGCGTGCCACCCCGGCGTCCCGGCGTGCCGCCGAGCGGGACCGCGGGCCCGACCGGCCGCGCTTCGACCTCACCCCCGGCACCCCCGACGTCTCCTCGTTCCCGCGCACCGCCTGGCTGGCCGCCGCCCGCCGCGCGCTGACCACGGCCCCCCACGACGTCTTCGGCTACGGCACCGCGGCGGGCCGCCCCGAACTGCGCACCGTCCTCGCCGACTACCTCGCCCGAGCGCGTGGCGTACGCGCCGACCCGGACCGCATCATCGTCTGCGCCGGGTTCATGCAGGGGCTGGGGCTGATCAGCCGCGCCCTGCGTGGCGAGGACGGCGGCCCACCGAATTGGCCGGGCGAGGGCAGGCGCCGCCCCTCGCACGCCTTCCGGCACCCTCGCCGCCCCGGCGAGGACTGGCGGCAGGGCGATGGGCAATTGGCCGTGGAGTCCTACGGCCTCGGCTTCCACCGCAATGTCATCAATCGCGCGGGCCTGCGCACCGTCCCCCTCCGGGTGGACGGACACGGTGCCTGCACAGCCGAGTTGGCGGCCCTCGACGACGTGCGCGCGGTGCTGCTCACGCCCGCCCACCAGTTCCCGACGGGTGTCCCGCTGCACCCGGACCGCCGCTCCGAAGCCGTCAACTGGGCGCGCACAAATGGTGGTTACGTCCTTGAGGACGACTACGACGGCGAGTTCCGCTACGACCGCCAGCCGGTCGGCGCCCTCCAGGGCCTCGGCCCGGATCACGTCGTCTACATGGGCACCGCCAGCAAGAGCCTCGCCCCCGGGCTGCGGCTGGCCTGGATGGTGCTGCCGGACCGCCTGGTCGACAAGGTGCTCGCCGTCAAGGAAACCGGCGAATGGCAGTCCGGCTCGCTCGACCAGCTCACCCTCGCCGAGTTCCTCTCCTCCGGCGCGTACGACCGCCATCTGCGCGGGATGCGGCTGCGCTACCGCCGCCGCCGTGACCAGTTGGTGGCGGCCCTGACCGAACACGCCCCGCACGTCCGCATCTCCGGTATCGCCGCGGGCCTGCACGCGATCCTCGAACTCCCGCCGGGCACCGAACAGTCCATTATCCAGACGGCCCGTCGGCAGGGCCTCGCCCTGCACGGCCTGTCCTTCTACACGGACCCGGCCGCCACCGCGGTCTCCCGCGACGCCCTGGTCGTGGGCTACGGGACCCCGCCGGACCACTCGTTCGCGAACGTGCTGGACGCGCTGGTGGGGGCCCTGCCCGCGCCGTAGCACGGTTCATCGCCGACGAGCGGTCCGTTGTCAGTCCCCCGTGGAACACTCGCCGCCGTCGGTCGATCGAACGGCCGAACGGGCAAGAGAACAAGGGGGATTGTTCTGCATGGGTGTGAGCATCGGGTTCATCAGCGCGACGACGGAGGAGCTGGACCGGGCGGAGAAGGAGCCGAGTTGGGCCGATGAATACGTCTACGAGCTGTACGGCGGCGAGGACCTCTACGCACCGGACCGTCCCGACGGCGGCCCGGACAAGGCGTGGGCCGGCCTCCAGTTCCTGCTCGACGAGACGGACGTGCACCTCGACTTCCTGATGGACGGGTTCCCGATCCTGGAGGACGGCACCCTGTTCGGCTGGTCCGCGGAGCAGGTCGAGAGCGTGGCACGGCAACTGCGGGCCACCCCGTGGGAGCAGTTGGCGGTCCACTACGACCCGGAGCTGATGATGGAGCAGGAGGTGTACCCCAACACCTGGAAGTTCGACCCGGACGGCGAGCTGGCGTGGCTGGAGCGCTCCTACGGGGAACTCGTCGCCTTCTTCGCCGAGGCGGCCAAGGGCGGATACGGGGCCTTCATGAGCTTCAGCTTCTAGCGCCCGTCCCAGGGCGCGGACGGGCAGTCGGCGCCCTGGCCGCCGATCCCCGGGTGAGCCGGTGGAACGGGCAATCGCTGTCCAGCGGCCGGCTCGCGCAGGTCTACGGCTTCACCGACCGCGACGGCAGCCGACCGGACTTCCGGCGGTACGCGCTCGATCCAGGACAAGGGGCAAGCCGACGGGCGCGGCCGGGTACTGATAGCCGCAAGAGACCTTTCGAGTCGACCGACGGCCGTCGCTACGCCTTACCGTCTCCGGCTTCACCTTGTTCGGTGCTCTGCGGGAGCGCGACGTAGGTGCCGCGCTGGGGCACCGTGAAAACAGCGCCTTCCTCCACGAGCACGGCGATGGCACGCCGCACGGTCGTGCGCGCGAGTCCGTATTGCTGCACCAGCTGAGTCTCGGACGCGATCGCCCGGCCGGGGCTCCAGTCGCCGCGCTGGATTCGCGCCCGAATGATCTCCACCAGCTGCCGGTAGGGCGTCAGGGGCGCGCCGTGATCAATTTCCGCATCCGGATCCATGGCCATGACTCGAATCTAAGTGTCCCCGTTCGAAGTAGCTCCTACAGCTACCTATGGAGACGTAGCGATACAAGCAGCTACCATGCGAGTGAAGGAACCCGGCGACGGCGGCAGTGGCCCCGTGGCACGGCCTGAGCTGATAGGAGCGCCAAGTGACAAGCCCGTTAGAGCTGCTGGCGAAACTGCTCTTCCCCCCGCGTGGGAAACACCGCGCCCGCCCCGCGCGGTCGACGCTGCCGAGTCGGCCGGTGCCCGTGCCGGTGCGCAGGGTGGTCGTTCGGGCCCGGCGGCCCGTGGTCCAGGTCTTCGACGGGGACGCGACCGCGACGGTCCGTCCCTACGTCCTGGCCGTGGAAGGGGCCGGCTGGTGACCGGCCTTCGTCGTCTCCCGTGGGACGGCCCGGAGGGCAAGCCCGCCTACCTCTCCACGGACGGCGGTCACTGCCTGCTGTCCCGTCTTGCGGACGAGGTGGAACAGGAGCAACTCGACACGGCGCGGACCGTCGTCCGGCTCGCCCGCGACATGCTGGACGGTGCGAAGCCCCCGGCGCCGGATGAAGTGCGGTTCGCCGCGGCCAGGCTGATCGAGTGCCTTACGGACACGCTGCGGGTGGCCGAAGCCCGGGGCAAGGGCGGTGCGTCGCGGCCGGGCGATCACAGGTCCCGTACGAAGGAGACCCGGTCCAGCCCGGGGCCGTCGTAGTCGCTGTGTACCGGGATGTCGCTGTCGAGCCGGTCGCCCGGCTCCATCCGGAAGCCCAGGCGGGTGTGGAAGGCGATGGACGTGCGGTTCGCCGGGCTGGTGATGCAGCGGACCCGGTTGCGGCCGAGGTCGCGGGCCATGGCGAAGTACCGGCGGTAGAGGCCGCGGGCCCAGCCGTCCCCCCGGCCGTCCGGGGACACCGCGATGAAGTGGATGTAGGCGGTTCCCGGATCGGATTGGGAGAGGAAGCCGATGAGGAACGCGTGCACGGTGCCGTCGGCGCGTTCGACGAGATAGCTGGTGTCGGCGAAGTGCTGGAGGAACAACCGCGGTAGCAGCAGCTGCCGTTGGAGCACACCGGCGGCGCCGCCCTGGCCACCCCACCAGTCGGCCAGGGCCGCCAGCAGACGCGGATGGTCCGAGACCGTGGGACGGCGCAGCGTCATCTCCCCGGGCAGTCGCTCCAGCACCGGCGTGCGCTCCGTCATGTCCTGGTCCTCCGGTCGGGGGGTGAGGGGCTGCTTCGGCGGAGCCGTACGCGGCGCCGCGCAGCGAGCGTAAGCCTCGAAACTCTGCCGCTTCCAGGGGTTTTGGCGGGGCCCCGCGGTGCCCTGGTCGGGGCGCAACCGCCCCAAGGACAACGAAAACAGCACGCAGGCGGCGGAGTCGGAATCGTCCACGGCCCCTTGTCGGAGGCGCGCGGGTCCCCGTCTAGGCTGACCACCGCTCATACCAACTTCACGGGGGAAAGGCGAGAACATGGCCGAGAAGGCACGCCGACGGCTGCGGTCGAGCACGGTGATTCTGGGCGGCATGGGCGCGTTGGCCGCCGCCCTGACGTCCTGCGGCTCCGAGCCCGACAAGCGGTGCGTGGACCGCAACAGCTACGACACGCTCAACGGCTACCGCATCGTCGACTCCAAGAACTGCTCTTCCAGCAGCGGCTCGTCCAGCAGCGGCGGTTCCTACGGCAAGAGCGGCAAGAGCGGCGGGGTCGGGAAGCAGTCCGTGGACGGCCGCTGGTACTACGGGCCGGAGAACTCCGGTGGCCGGTACGCCGACCAAGGCACGTTCAGCAAGAGCCAGGCCGTCGACCGGGGCGGCTTCGGCTGCTCGGGGTCGAGCAGCTCGCACCACGGCCGCATCGGCGGCTGAGCGGGCCTCTCGGACCATGCGACGGCACACCATCGACCCCCGCCCCGGCTGGCAGCAGACCGTGGAGGCGCAGGGCCTGATCTACCCGCTCACCCGCTTCCCCGACGACTCGCTCCGCCCGTACTGGGACGAGAGCGCGTACTACGAGTTCTCGCTGCCCGAGGTCGAGGCGCTGGAGGACGTCGTCGAGGAACTGCACCGGATGTGCCTGGCCGCGGCCGCGCACATCGTGGAGCAGGGCCGGTTCGCCGACCTCGGCATCGACGACCCGCGGCTGGCCCGGCTGGTCGCCGAGTCCTGGCGCCGGCGCGAGGAACTGCCTTCCCTGTACGGCAGGTTCGACCTGCACTACGACGGCAGCGGTCCGGCCAAGATGCTGGAGTACAACGCCGATACGCCCACCTCGCTGGTCGAGGCCGCCAGCCCTCAGTGGTTCTGGATGGAGGAGCGGTTCCCCGGCGCCGACCAGTGGAACTCCCTGCACGAGCGGCTGGTGGCGGCCTGGAAGCGGCAGGCGCCGCTGCTGCCGCCGGGTGCGCCGCTGCACTTCGCGCACTCGTCCGGTGACGAGCTGGGCGAGGACCTGATGACCGTCGCCTACCTGGAGGAGACGGCGCAGCAGGCGGGCCTGGAGACGATCTCGATCTCCATGGAGGACATCGGCTGGGACCGCCTCTCCGGACGCTTCGTGGACCAGCGGCTGCGCTTCATGCGCGCCTGCTTCAAGCTGTATCCCTGGGAGTGGCTGGCCACCGACGGCTTCGGGCCGCAGGTCCTGGACACCCTCGACAACGGCGGCGGCACGGGCAGCACCCTCTGGATCGAGCCGGCCTGGAAGATGCTGCTCTCCAACAAGGCGCTGCTCGCCGTCCTGTGGGAGCTCTACCCCGGCCACCCGAATCTGCTGCCGGCCTACCTCGACGGGCCGCGCGAGCTGGCCGGTACCCGCGGTTACGCCACCAAGCCGCTGCTCGGCCGTGAGGGAGCGGGGGTCACCCTGCACGAGCCGGGCGCGGAACCGGTCCTGCGCGGGCCCGACGACCCTTGCTGCTACCAGGAGTTGGCGCCGCTGCCGGACTTCGACGGCAATCGCGTGGTGCTCGGCGCATGGGTCGTCGAGGACGAGGCGGCGGGGCTCGGCATCCGGGAGTCCTCCGGGCCCGTCACGGACGAGTACGCCCGCTTCCTGCCGCATGTGATCCTCTGAGCCCGCGGGGCGCCCGCGGCAGCCGGGACGGGGCGCGCGCCTGAGACGGGGCGCGCACCGTCCGGCGGACGGTGCAACGAGCGGCCGGGGCTTCGGCCCGCCGACCGCCCGCTGCGCATGGCGCCCCCGTCAGCCACGGGGCCGCGCTCGGGTCGCCCGGCGCCTCCTGCCGGGCTACGCCCCCAGCACCTCCCGCAGCTGCGTCAGTCCCCAGTCCAGATCCTCCTTGCTGATCACCAGCGGCGGCGCGATCCGGATCGTCGCGCCATGGGTGTCCTTGACCAGCACCCGGCGTGCCATCAGCTGCTCCGAGACGGCCCGGCCGCTACCGCGCGACGGATTGATGTCCACCCCCGCCCACAGGCCGCGCCCGCGCACCGCGTCCACCGCGCCGCCGCCCACCAGCAGCCGCAGCTCACCGTGGAGATGATCGCCGAGCTCCGTGGCGCGCTGCTGGAACTCACCGGACCGCAGCATCGCGATGACCTCCAGAGCCACCGCGCAGGCGAGCGGGTTCCCGCCGAACGTCGAGCCGTGCTCGCCCGGCGCGTACACCCCGAGCACCGCACGGGACGACACCACCGCCGAGACCGGCACCACCCCGCCGCCCAGGGCCTTGCCCAGTACGTACATGTCGGGGACCACGCCCTCGTGCTCGCAGGCGAACGTCCGGCCCGTGCGCCCGAGCCCGGACTGGATCTCGTCGGCGATGAACAGCACGTTCCGGCTGCGCGTCAGCTCCCGCACGCCCTGCAGATAGCCCGGCGGCGGCACCAGCACACCCGCCTCGCCCTGGATCGGCTCCAGCAGCACCGCGACGGTGTCCTCGTCCACCGCCGCCTCCAGGGCGGCCAGATCGCCGTACGGGACGATCTCGAAGCCGGGGGTATAGGGGCCGAAGTCGGCGCGGGCCTCGGCGTCCGTGGAGAACGAGACGATGGTCGTGGTCCGGCCGTGGAAATTGTTGTCCGCGACGACGATCTTCGCCCGGCCGTCCGGGACGCCCTTGACCTTGTAGCCCCACTTGCGTGCCGTCTTCACCGCCGTCTCGACGGCCTCCGCACCGGTGTTCATCGGCAGGACCATGTCCATCGCGCACAGCTCGGCGAGCTGCGTGCAGAAGTCGGCGAACCGGTCGTGGTGGAAGGCCCGGGAGGTGAGCGTGACCCGCTCCAGCTGCGCCTTGGCGGCATCGAGCAGCCGGCGATTGCCGTGCCCGAAGTTGAGCGCGGAGTACCCGGCGAGCATGTCCAGATAGCGCCGGCCCTCCACATCCGTCATCCAGGCACCCTCTGCGGAGGCCACGACGACCGGAAGCGGATGGTAGTTGTGCGCACTGTGGGCTTCGGCGGCGGCGATGCTGCGTTCCGTGGACGACACCGGTGACTCCGTTCCGTAGACCTTCCGGGAGGCGAGCGGTCTCGCGCCCCTATCCATTGTCGCGCGGGCGGTTTGCGAGGAAACCTTCCGGCGATGGCCGCTTTCCGCCCGGCACGCGTGCGGGTTGTCTAGACTCGGCGGCGTACACCGCGACTGGCGCACGGGGAAGCGACCCCGAGGGAGCGGTGCGCGGACACCATCACGAGGTGCCGCCCGCCTGGGCACCCGGGACCGACCGGACCACCGATCGACTGCCCCGGAGGACGCCATGACGCTTCCCCTTTCCCCTTCCGCATCCGCTTCCCCCTCGCCTTCCGTCTCCCATCCCGCGCTGACCGCCGCCGACCCCGAACTGGCCGCGCTCGTCGGCGCGGAGGAGCGGCTCCAGGCCGACACCCTGCGGCTGATCCCCAGCGAGAACTACGTCTCCGCGGCCGTGCTGGAGGCCACCGGCACCGTCCTGCAGAACAAGTACAGCGAGGGGTACGCGGGCCGTCGCTACTACGAAGGCCAGCAGAACATCGACCGCGTCGAGACGCTGGCCGTCGAGCGCGCCAAGGCCGTCTTCGGTGTCGAGCACGCCAACGTCCAGCCCTACTCCGGCTCGCCCGCCAACCTCGCGGCCTATCTCGCCTTCGCCGACCCCGGCGACACCGTGCTGGGCATGTCGCTGCCGATGGGCGGCCACCTCACGCACGGCTGGGGCGTCTCGGCGACCGGCAAGTGGTTCCACGGCGTGCAGTACGGCGTCCGCGCCGACACCGCCCGCATCGACTTCGACGAGGTGCGCGACCTCGCCCGCAAGGAACGCCCGAAGATCATCTTCTGTGGCGGTACGGCCGTGCCGCGCACCATCGACTTCGCCGCCTTCGGCGAGATCGCCCGTGAGGTCGACGCGGTCCTCGTTGCCGACATCGCGCACATCGCCGGGCTGATCGCGGGCGGCGCCCACCCCTCACCCGTCCCGCACGCCGACGTCGTCTCCACCACCACCCACAAGACGCTGCGCGGCCCCCGCGGCGCGATGCTGATGTCCCGCGCCACGCATGCCAAGGCCGTCGACAAGGCCGTCTTCCCCGGCCTCCAGGGCGGCCCGCACAACCACACCACCGCCGCCATCGCGGTCGCCCTGCACGAGGCCGGCCTGCCCTCCTTCCGGGACTACGCGCACGCCGTCGTCGCCAACGCCAAGGCGCTCGCCGAGGCGCTGCTCGCCCGCGGCTTCGACCTGGTGTCCGGCGGTACGGACAACCACCTGGTGCTGATCGACCTCACGTCCAAGGACGTGCCGGGCAAGGTCGCCGCGAAGGCGCTGGACCGGGCCGGCATCGTCGTCAACTACAACACCGTCCCGTTCGACCCCCGCAAGCCCTTCGACCCGTCCGGCATCCGGATCGGCACGCCCTCGCTGACGTCCCGGGGCCTGGGCACCGACCGCATGCCGCTGGTCGCGGAGTGGATCGACCGCGCGGTGACGGCGGCCCACGCCGGTGACGAGGACGCCCTCGCCGTCATTCGGGGCGAGGTCACCGAGCTGATGGCCGGCTACCCGGCGCCGGGACTGCCGATCGGCTGACCTGCGACGGTGGGCCCGCCGGCCGCCCGGCGGGCCCACCCGAACGCCGGCTGCCGCCCGCTTCGCGGACCACGCGGCGGCGCCGCCCGGGGACCTGAGACAATCAGTGCCATGGCTCTCGATCGTCCGCGTGTCCTGTCCGGTATCCAGCCCACCGCCGGTTCCTTCCACCTCGGGAACTACCTCGGCGCCGTGCGCCAGTGGGTGGCCCTGCAGGAGTCCCACGACGCCTTCTACATGGTGGTCGACCTCCACGCGATCACCGTTCCGCAGGACCCCGCCGAGCTGCGCCGCAACACCCGCGTCGCCGCGGCCCAGCTGCTGGCCGCCGGCCTCGACCCGGAGCGGTGCACGCTCTTCGTCCAGAGCCATGTGCCCGAGCACGCACAGCTCGGCTGGGTCATGAACTGCGTGACCGGCTTCGGCGAGGCGTCGCGGATGACCCAGTTCAAGGACAAGTCGGCGAAGCAGGGCACGGACCGCACGACGGTCGGGCTGTTCACCTACCCCGTGCTGATGGTCGCCGACATCCTGCTCTACCAGGCCAATCAGGTCCCGGTCGGCGAGGACCAGCGCCAGCACCTGGAACTGACCCGCGACCTCGCGGACCGTTTCAACAGCCGCTACGGCGACACCTTCACCATCCCCAACCCGTACATCGTCAAGGAGACGGCGAAGATCTTCGATCTTCAGGACCCGTCGATCAAGATGAGCAAGTCGGCGTCCTCGCCCAAGGGCATCATCGACCTCCTCGACGAGCCGAAGGCCACCGCGAAGAAGATCAAGAGCGCCGTGACGGACACCGACACGGTGATCCGCTTCGACCGCGAGGCGAAGCCGGGGGTCAGCAACCTCCTGACGATCCTCTCCACGCTCACCGGTACGGCCGTCCCGGAGCTGGAGAGCGCGTACGAGGGCAAGGGGTACGGCGCTCTCAAGACCGATCTGGCCGATGTGATGGTCGATTTCGTCACACCCTTCCGGGACCGTACGCAGGAATATCTGGACGACCCCGAGACGCTGGACTCGATCCTGGCCAAGGGTGCGGAGAAGGCCCGCGCGGTGGCCGCCGAGACCCTCGCCACCACGTATGACCGGCTCGGATTGCTGCCGGCGAAGCACTGACGCGGCGCCCCGCGAGGCCGGTTCCGACCGGCCTCGCGGAGGGCCGGGAGGCCGTCGCCTCGCGCGCGGAGGCCCAAGGTCCTGGCTATAACAGGACTGATGACGCTCCCCGCCCGGGGCGCGCACCCGGCACACTGATAGCGGCGCCCTTCAGCGCCGCAGGAACATCCGGAGGGAGAACGCAGTGGGGACCGTAACGCTGGGCGTTTCGATCGCGGTCCCGGAGCCTTACGGAAGCTTCCTGCAGAGGAAGCGCGAGGGCTTCGGGGACCCCGCCGCACACGGCATCCCCACGCACATCACCCTCCTCCCGCCGACGGAGGTCCCCGTCGAGGCGCTGCCCGGCATCGAGCGCCACCTCGCCGAGGTCGCGGCCTCCTTCCGCCCCTTCCCCCTCCGCCTGGAGGGCACCGACACCTTCCGGCCCCTGTCGCCGGTGGTCTTCGTGAACCTCGCCGAGGGGGAGGCGGCCTGCACCGCGCTGCAGGCCCGGATTCGCACCGCGTCCGGCCCGTGCGCCCGTGAACTGCAGTTCCCATACCACCCGCACGTCACGGTCGCCCACGGCATCGCCGAGGAGGCGATGGACCGCGCCCAGGCCGAGCTCAGGGACTTCTCCGCGACGTGGACGATCGGCGGGTTCGCGCTCTACGAACAGGGCGCCGACGCGGTGTGGCGGCTGGAGCGGGAGTACCCCTTCGGCCCGCAGACGGCCGGCGTGCCGCGCCAGGCCGCCGACCTCTCCCGGCCGCCGGCCCCTTCCTGCTAGCTCCGGCTCCTTCCCGGGCGGCGCCGTCACTCCGGCCGCCGCCGCGCCTCACATCGGCAGGCGACGGAACACCGCGCGCGGCGCATGCCGCAGCGCCGACATCACATACCGCAGCGCGCCCGGCACCCACACGATCTCCGCGCGCCGCCGCAGCCCCTCCTCGACCGCCTCGGCGACCGCCTGCGGCGTGGTTGCCAGGGGCGCCGCCGGCAGCCCGGCCGTCATCTTGGTGCGGACGAAGCCGGGCCTGACGACCATCACGTGGACCCCGCTGCCGTGCAGGGAGTCGCCCAGGCCCTGGGCGAAGGCATCCAGGCCGGCCTTGCTGGAGCCGTAGACGAAGTTCGAACGGCGCGCCCGCTCGCCGGCCACCGAGGACAGCACGACCAGCGAGCCGTGGCCCTGGCTCCGCAGTGCCTGGCCGCAGATCAGGGCCGCGGACAGCGCGCCCGTGTAGTTGGTCCGGACGACCTTGAGGGCCTGCGCGGAGTCGTTCTCGTCGCGAGCCTGGTCGCCGAGCACCCCGAACGCCAGCAGCACCATGTCGATGTCCCCCTCGGCGAAGATCTTGCCGAGGGTCTCTTCGTGCCGGTTGGTGTCCAGCGCGTCGAACGGGACCGTGCGGACGTCGGCGCCCAGGTCCCGCAGCCGTCCTGCGGACTCCTCCAGCGCGGGGGAGGGGCGGCCGGCCAGCCAGATGGTGCGGGTGCGGCGGGCGGCGAGGCGGGCGGCGGTGGCCAGCCCGATCTCGGAGGTGCCGCCGAGGACGAGCAGGGACTGGGGGGCGCCGAAAGCGTCTTTCATGACGGGTACGTCCTTCACGGTGGGCGGGACGGATGGGGGATGGACGTCTGGCGCGGGACGGGGCCCGCCGGGCCGCGTCCTAGAGGCCGAGCCGGCGGGCGAGGTCCGAGGTGAAGACCCCGTGCGGGTCCAGCTCCGCGCGCAGGGTGCGGAAGGCGGGCAGTCCGGCGTACATCGCGGACAGCAGCTCCGGGCGCAGCCGCGAGTCCTTCGCCAGGTAGACCCGCCCGCCCGCCGCCGCGACCTCCTCGTCCAGCTCGTCGAGGAACGCGCCCAGGCCCGGCAGCCCGGCGGGGATGTCCAGGGCCAGCGTCCACCCCTCGGTGGGGAAGGACAGCCAGCCCGGCCCGGCGGGGCCGAAGCGTTTGAGCACGGCGAGGAAGGACGGGCACCGGCGGTCCCCGATGCGGTGCACGATGCGGCGCAGCGTCTCCTCCTGCCCGTGCCCCACCACGAACTGGTACTGGACGAAGCCGCCGCGGCCGTAGATCCGGTTCCAGTGCGGTAGGCCGTCCAGCGGATGGAAGAACGCGGACAGCCGCTGCAGCTCACCGGTCCGGCGGCGGGGCGCCTTGCGGTACCAGAGCTCGTTGAACAGGGCCACGGCCGGACGGCTGAGCAGGCCCTCCGGCAGATGGCGCGGTGCGGGCGGCAGCCGGCCGGGCCGGAAGGCGAGCGGGTCGCGCCGCGCGCGGGGGCCGAGGGCTGCGGCCGGGGCGTGGTCGCCGCGGGTGAGCACCGCGCGGCCCCGTGACCGGCCGCGGGCGAGCAGGTCGATCCAGGCGACGGAGTAGCGGTAGCGGTGGTCGGTGGCCGTCAGCCGGGCGAGCAGGTCGTCCAGGTCCGTGGCGCGCTCGGTGTCGACGGTCATCAACGAGGTTTCCACCGGCAGGAGTTGGATGACCGCACCGAGGATGACGCCGGTCAGGCCCATACCGCCGGTGGTGGCGTCGAACAGGTCGGTGCCGGGGGCGACGGTGCGGACCTCGCCGTCCGCCGTGAGCAGCTCCAGGGACCGTACGTGGCGGGCGAAGGAGCCGGCGCCGTGATGGTTCTTGCCGTGGATATCGGCGCCGATCGCCCCGCCGACCGTCACGAAGCGGGTGCCGGGTGTCACCGGTACGAACCAGCCCAGCGGCAGCAGCACCTGCATCAGGCGGTGCAGGCTCACCCCGGCGTCGCACGTCACCACCCCGGCCTCGGCGTCGATGGCGCGGATCCGGTCCAGCCCGGTCATGTCCCAGACGGTGCCCCCGGCGTTCTGCGCGGCATCGCCGTACGCCCGCCCGAGCCCGCGTGCGATGCCGCCGCGCGGGCCGCACTCCCGCACCGCGGTCACCGCGTCCGCCGCGGAGGCGGGGCGGACCAGGCGGGCGGAGGTGGGGGCGGTGCGGCCCCAGCCGGTGACGGAGCCGACGGGGCCGGTAGCCGGGCCGGCCGAGGAGCCCGCGGAGCCGGCCGGGACGGTGGGGGGCGGGGGCGCGGAGGTCACGTCAGGCGGCATGCCACCGACCGTAGTGCCGGGGATCAGGTGATAAGCGGCTATTGCTCCAGCCTGCGCCCGCTGCTCGCCGAAAAGAGTGATTAATGGTGTGTCCGGGCTAATCGTGAGGAAAGTCTTCCGTCGGGCAGTGAGAGTCGAAGAGGCATCACCGCACCGGCGAGAGCGCGTGCCCGTATCCGTACGGGGACCGAGCCCGCGGCGCCCCTCCGCACCGACAACAGGCACCGACACAGGCACCGCCATACAGGCACCGACACAGGCACCGACGTACCGGCACGACGTACAAGCACCGGCCCCAGGCCATCGTCCTCGACGAGCTCACGGATGCGTACGCACCGTCCGCACCGTACGGATCGGATAGAGGTGACCCCGCTGTCTCCCGAAGGTCTCGACCACCGACTGCTCGTGGCGCTGCGCGACTGCGGCGCCGACGCTCGGGTCGCCGCCGTCGCCCGCGCCCTCTCCCGCGGCGGCGAGCACGGCGCCCTGTGGCTCGCCGCCGGCCTCGCGGGCGCCGCGGCCGACCGGCCCCGGCGCCGCACCTGGCTGCGCGGTACGGCCCTGATCGGCGGCGCGCACCTGGCGAGCATGGCTCTCAAGCGGGCCGTACGCCGCCCCCGCCCCCGCCTGGCCGACCTCGCCCCGCTCGTCCGCACCGCGGGCGAGCACTCCTTCCCCAGTTCCCACGCCACCTCGGCCGCCGCCGCCGTGGTGGCGCTCGGCGCGCTGCGGCCCGCGGGCGCGGCGCTGCCCGTGCTGGCCGCGGCCGTCTGCGTCTCCCGCATCGTCGTGGGCGTCCACTACCCGACCGACGTCGTGGCGGGTGCCGCACTGGGCGCCCTGACCGCGCGGGCGGGCGCGGGCTGGATGCGCGCGGCCGGACCGGCCTCCCCGGGCGGTACCCATGGCTGAGCGCAGCACCCTCCTGGAGGAGCAGCCGCCGAGACCCGGCGAGTCGGCCACCCCGCCCGCCGCGACCGCCCACCGGTCGCGCTGGGTGGCCCTGCCGCTGGGCCTGCTGCGCACCACCCGGCCGCGCCAGTGGGTCAAGAACCTGCTCGTGGTGGCCGCGCCGGCCGCCGCGGGCGACCTCTTCCGCCGCCAGACGCTGAGCCAACTCGCGGTGGTCTTCGTCCTGTTCACGGCAGCCGCGGCCGCGGTCTACCTGATCAACGACGCGCAGGACGCGGCGGCCGACCGGGCCCACCCCGACAAGTGCCGCCGCCCGGTCGCCGCGGGCGACGTCCCCGTGGCGCTGGCGTACGCCGCCGGAGGGCTGCTGGCGATCCTGGTGCCCTTGGCCGCGGCCGTGCTGTGCAACGCCGCGACCGCCGCGCTGATCGTCGCCTACCTCGTGATGCAGCTGGCCTACTGCGTCAGCCTCAAGCACGTCCTGGTCGTCGACCTCGTCGTCGTCACCAGCGGCTTCCTGATGCGGGCGATGTCCGGCGGGCTGGCGCTCGGCATCCCGCTCTCCCGCTGGTTCCTGATCACCGCGGGCTTCGGCGCGCTGTTCATGGTCTCCGCCAAGAGGTACTCCGAGGCTCTCCGGGCGACCGGAGAGAAGGGGCAGACCCGCGCGCTGCTGCGCGAGTACACCGAGGGCTATCTGCGCTTCGTCTGGCAGCTCGCGGCCGGCGGCGCGGTCCTCGCGTACTGCCTGTGGGCGCTGGAGAGCGGCAACAGCGCGGACGTGCTGCCCTGGCGGCAGCTGTCGATGGTGCCGTTCATCCTCGCCGTGCTGCGCTACGCCGTCTTCGCCGACCGCGGCACGGCCGGCGCGCCGGAGGACGTCGTGCTGCGGGACCGGACGCTGGCCGTCATCGGCGTGGTGTGGCTCGGGATGTACGCCATGGCCGTCGCGGACGTATGAGCGAAACGCCCACCGCCGCTCCGCAGCGCGAGGAGCCCGGGAGCGGCGCGCCGGCCCGCCGCGGGCTGCTCGCCGAGATGGCCGGCTTCGCCGTCGCGGGCTGCTGCGCGTACGCCGTCGACCTCGGACTGTTCCTCTGGCTGCGGGGCCCGGCCGGCCTGGGCCCGCTCACCGCGAAATCGCTGTCCTTCCTGGCCGGTTGCACGGTCGCGTACGCGGGCAACGCGGTCGGCACCTACCGGGGCGCCACCGCGGGCACGAGCCGGCTGCGGCAGGCCGCGGTCTTCCTCGCGGTGAACCTGGCCGGCGCGCTGGTCCAACTCGCCTGCCTCGGCGTCTCGCACTACCTGCTCGGCCTGACCTCACGGCGCGCGGACGTGGTCTCCGGTGCGGGAATCGGCATGGCCCTGGCTACCTGCCTGCGTTTCTGGGGTACACGGAGGCTAGTGTTCCGCATCTCCCGGGGCACCCGCCCGTAGGACGAGAAGGGCATGAGGCGCGAGAGGGGAACGCCATGGACCGGCTGAGCAAGCTGCCGGTGATCGGACCGGCCGCGACCTGGCTGATGACCACGCACCTCTGGCGCGCCTACGAGCGGATGCTGCGCGTCCACTGGACCCGGCTCGCCGCCGCGATCACCTTCACCAGCTTCGTCGCGCTCTTCCCGCTGCTCACCGTCGCCGCCGCCATCGGCGCCGCACTGCTCAGCGAGAGCCAACTGCACACCCTCCAGGGCAGGCTCGCCGAGCAGATCCCCGGTATCTCGGGGCAGCTCGACCTCGCCGGCTTCGTCGACAACGCCGGCACGGTCGGCCTCATCGCCGGTGCCGCGCTGCTGCTCACCGGCATCGGCTGGGTCGAGGCGCTGCGCGACTGCCTGCGCGCGGTGTGGGAGAAGGACGACGAGGGCGCCAACTTCTTCGTCAGCAAGCTGCGGGACGGAGCACTGCTGCTCGGCCTCGGCGGCGTCGCCCTGCTCTCGGTCGGCTGTTCGATCTTCGCGAGCTCCGCCGTGGGCAAGGCCGCCGACGCGATCGGTCTGCCGCAGGGCGGCATCGGCAGCAGCCTGCTCGCCGCCGCCGGCTTCTGCATCGCCGTGCTCGCGGACTTCCTGCTGCTCGTCTACGTCCTGACCAAACTGCCCGGAGCCGAACCCCCGCGCCGCGCCGTCGTGGTCGCCGGCCTCATCGGCGCCATCGGCTTCGAAGTGCTGAAACTGCTGATCAGCGGCTACCTCCAGGGCGTCGCCTCAAGGAGCATGTACGGCGCCTTCGGCACCCCGATCGCACTTCTCCTGTGGATCAATTTCACGGCGAAGCTGCTGGTGTTCTGCGCGTCCTGGACGGCGACGCAGCACCCGGACAGCGAGGCGGCGGGGGAGGAGACCGAGGCCGACGGGGGCTCGGGGAGCACGGCGGCCCCCGCGGTCGACGACACACCGTCAGACGGCGCACAGGGCGCACACGGCGGCGCGTCCGGCACCGCAGCCGACGGCTCCGCGGGCGGGCGCCCCGGCACCTCGGCCGACCGTCGGCTGCGGACGTAGCGCGCGGCAGGGCCCCGGGAGCCGTAGCGGGCCGACCAGCTGAGGCCGGCCCCGGGCGCCGCGGAGCCCGCCACCCGGGGGCCGAAGGGACCGCGCACCGTCCCGGCCGGCCCCCGGCTCCGGCTCGCCCGGCTCACTTCCGGCGGCGGCCCCGTACGAGGTCCGGCAGCGGCCAATGACGGTGGACACCGGCCGCCAGGATGCCCAGCAGCACCACGGCGCCGCCCATGAGCGCCACGGCGGTCCAGGCACCGCCCGAACCGTTCGAGGAGTCCAGCGCCGCCTGCGTGTGGTCCTGCCCGCCCTTCACGTTCTTCTTGTCCGCGCCGACCTTGGCCGCGTCGCCCTCTTCGCTGCGGGGTCCGACCAGCCGCCCGACCGGCTCCACCTTGGGGGCCGCCGTGAAGCCCCAGTCGAGGAGCTTGGCCGCCTCCCGGTAGGCCTCGTTGTGCTCCTTCTTCTCCGGGTTCATGACCGTGACGAGGAGCTTGCGGTCGCCGCGCTGGGCCACGCCGGTGAAGGTCGCCCCGGCATTGGTGGTGGAGCCGTTCTTCACACCCGCCATGCCGGGGTACGGCTTGATGTCGAAGTCACCCACCAGCAGGCGGTTGGTGTTCTGGATCCCGAAGCTCTTCCGCTTGCCGCCCTTCCCCGCTTCGGCCGGGAACTGCGCGGTGGGCGTCGAGCAGTACTCGCGGAAGTCGGCGTTCTGCAGGCCCGCCCGGGCGAACAGACTCAGGTCGTACGCGCTGGAGACCTGGCCCGGCGCGTCGTAGCCGTCCGGCGTGACGACGTTGGTGTCCGTGGCGTTCAGTTCCTTGGCGCGCTGCTGCATCTGGGCGACGGTGGTCTTGGTGCCGCCGTTCATCGCCGAGAGCGTGTGCACCGCGTCGTTCCCGGAGCGCAGGAAGACACCGAGCCACAGGTCATGGACCGAGTAGGTCAGGTTCTCCTTTATGCCCACGAGGCTGCTGCCCTCGCCCATGCCCGCGAGGTCGGCCGGCTTGACCTTGTAGTTCTGGTCCTTGTGGAACTTCGGGATGAGCGTGTCGGCGAAGAGCATCTTCAGCGTGCTGGCCGGGGCCAGCCGCCAGTGCGGATTCTTCGCGGCCAGGACCTTGCCGGACTCGGCGTCGGCCACGATCCACGAACGGGCCGTGAGCTGGTCGGGCCCCGGCAGCTTCGGCGCCCCGGCCTTCAACCGGACCTGGACACCGGGCGCACCCAGCCCTTTCCCGCCGACCTGCGACATCTTCGCCGGCGGAGCGGGCGCCGCGGGAGGCTTGGGACCGTCCTGCGGATCGGCGTACGCGGTGCCGGCCAGCAGCAGCGGCGACACCAACAGCGCGGAAGAAGCCAGCGCGGCGGCGGTACGCACGGGGAACGCCGTGCGCACCGGGGCGGCGCCGGTGGTGGGAGTAGGGACAGCCGTGGAAGCAGAGAAGGTCATCGGCACGTCGGTGAACGTACCCGTCCCGGGCCGTGTCGCCGCCGGTACCCCACGGAAGAGTGCCCCTGCCGACCGCCGGATGGAGGCTCTGCCCATACTGGAACTCATGAAGCTCTCTCGCCCCGTCTCCTGGTTCCTGCTCGCCTTCGGGGTCTGGAGCTGGTTCATCTGGATCACTTTCGTCAAAAACCTCTGGAACGACGGGAGCGGACTCGCCTTTGACGACGCGGGTGACCCGACCGCCTACTTCTGGGTCCATCTGGTGCTCGCCGTGACGTCTTTTCTCTTGGGGACGGCGATCGGCGTGATCGGGTTCCGTGGAGTGCGGGCTCTGCGCCGCCGGCCGGCCGACGACACGCCGGACGGCACGCCCGAGCAGCCCTCCTCATCCTCGCCGTCCGCCTCCTGAAGACCTCCGGATGTAAACCTGCAGACCTGACTCTCTGCGGACCTGCCTCCTGGCGGACCTGCCTCCTGCGCAACGGACACTGAATAACGGACACGTGGAGTAGCCGTGATCTTCGCCCTGATCGTGGTGCCGGTCATCGGACTGTTCTTCGGCGTGCACCGCTACCTCTGGTGCCGGCTCGTCCGCGACACCACCGCACCCGGCAGCCGGCTCCGCCGCGCCGGCACCGTGGCCGCCTACGTCCTGCCCCTGACGGCCTTCGGAGCCCTCCTCTCCAGCCGCTCCGGCGCACCCCTGCCCGTCCAGCAGGCCCTGGCCTGGCCCGGCTACCTCTGGCTGGCCCTGGTGCTCTACCTCACCCTGGCCCTGCTGGTGGGCGAAGTCGTCCGGCTGGTCTGGCTGCGGGCGTCCGGGGTGCCGCGGGGGCGTGGCGGCGGGCCTCGGGGGCGCGCCGGGGCGAGCGCGGACGAGGCAGCTGAGGGTGAACGCCGGACGGTTCGCAGCGAGCCCACCGACGAGGAGGCTGCCGAGCCGGGTGACGGAAAGGACGCCGCCACCGCGGGTGACCGGCAGGGCGAAGCGGCCGAGCCGGACGGGCGGGTGGAGCCCGCTGCCCCGCCCGCCCCGCAGGACCAGGGCCCGACCCTGCTCCCGCCCGGCACCTCCGCCCTGCCGTCCCGGCCCGCCCCACCCCGCCGTGTCTTCATCGCACGGGCGGTCGCGGCGGGCGCGACCCTCGCCGCCACGGCCACCGTCGGCTACGGCGCCGCGACGGCGCTGCGTACCCCGCGGATCAAGCGCGTGACCGTACCGCTGGCCAAGCTGCCGCGCGCCGCCCACGGCTTCCGGATCGCCGTCGTCAGCGATATCCACCTCGGCCCCGTCCTCGGCCGCGGGCACACCCGGCGCATCGTCGAGGCGATCAACCGCACCGGCCCCGACCTGGTGGCCATCGTGGGCGACCTGGTGGACGGCGACGTCGCCGAACTCGCCCCCGCCGCCGCGCCCCTGCGCGACCTGCACGCGCGGCACGGCGCGTACTTCGTCACCGGCAACCACGAGTACTACTCGGGCGCCGCCCAGTGGGTAGACCACGTAAGGGAGTTGGGCGTCCACCCGCTGGAGAACGCGCGCACCGAACTCCCCGGCTTCGACCTCGCGGGCATCAACGACCTCGCCGGCGAGCCCGAACACCAAGGCCCGGACTACGCACGCGCGTTGGGCGGCCGGGACACCGCCCGCCCCGTCGTCCTGATGGCCCACCAGCCGGTCACCATCCACGACACCGTGCGCCACGGCGTGGACCTCCAGCTCTCCGGCCACACCCACGGCGGCCAGATGTGGCCCGTCACCTACATCGCCGAGGCCACCAACCCCACCAACGCCGGCCTGGCGCGCTACGGCGACACCCAGCTCTACGTCACCCGCGGCGCCGGCGCCTGGGGCCCACCCGTACGCGTGGGAGCACCACCGGACATCACGATCGTCGAACTGGCCTCGCTGCGAGCGTGATCGTCTCGGACCGGTTGCGTAGTGTTGGTAACAACCGCTCTACAAATCCGGTGCCCATCTGACGCAAAATCGGACTAGTCCCGACATTCGATCTTGCAGTCGAGGGCGTCAACTCCCTACTCTTTATTGACTTTACGTTGCCCTTACCGTGGCTTCGCGGGCGGCGCGAAGGGGACGGGCAGGGCACGCGGGGAACGGGGAGAGCAGATGGCTGAGCGGTTCAAGGTCGACCTCGACGAGCTGGACGGCGTTGTACGTCAGCTGAAGCGCCTTCAGGGCGATATGGACGAACCGAGCCAGAAGGTGAAGTACAGCACGAACATCCCGAAGTCCGCATTCGGGGGCGAATTCATCGAGCGAGGCAAGCTCGCCAACGCCCACGACCAGATGCAGGGGTACATGACCGACGTCATCACTGCCCTGCAGGACCTCATCCGTGACTTCGGGGACAAGACGGAAGCCAGCCGCGGCGCGTACGAGGACCAGGAGCACAACGCCAAGACCTCGATGAACGGCTGAGCCACGCACGATGTACGCACGACAGATGGTGATGAGGACGAAGGGGGGCCTGCATGGTTGACGCCGCGCAGGAGTACGAGAGCGCCAAGACGATGGAGCGGCAGCGGAAAGCGGACGAGCGGGAAGAGCGGCTCGGCGCGTTCAAGGGCCAGCACATCACCCCCACGTCGCCCTCGGACTTCCATCACCGAGGAATCAGCGAGCTGCGTGCGCTGGTCGAGCACGCCAACCCCGACGCGATCGAGAACTCCGGCAGCCACTGGCGCGCCTCCGCCGACCGTCTCGGTGGGCAGGACGGGCGCGGCGGCATCCGCAAGGCATTCATGGACGCCGTGGACCACGCCTCGGCTCACTGGCAGGGCTCTGCCGCCGAAGCCTTCCGCCGGGAAGCGCTCAAGGTGCTCGACAAGGTCGACAGGACGTACGGGCACGCCAGGGTCGTCGAGCGCACTCTGATCGGCACCCGGGAGTCCGGTCCCGAGACGGGCGTTGCCCACAACCTTCGCGAGGCCAAGAAGACCATGTCCGGGATCAAGGATCCCGGCAAGGTGGACAGCGCCCTCGATGACAGCGGGGACGACGCCCAGTTCCACCGGGACATGGCCAACCCGAAGATGGACGCCCGCATGGCGCTTGAGCTCAACAGGGACAGCCTGTCGCTGAGCAAGGAGCGCCAGGTCGAGGCCGTCATCGTGATGGATGAGCTGGCGGCCAACTACGAAGGCCACGCGAAGGTTCTGGGCGAAGGGGCCGATCCGGGCGGCGTCAAGGGCGACTGGCCCAAGCACCCCTCGTCGAGCGCGGCGCCGCCGCCGGTCAACATGCCCGTGATCGGCGGCCCGCGTCCGAAGCCCTCGTCCGGGACTCCGAAGATGCCCAACGGTGCGGGCGGATCCGCGGTACCGGAAGGCTTCGACGGCCCCAAGATCAACCGGCCCGAGCTGCCCGTGCAGACCGGACTCGACAGTGTGCAGGGCGGCACCATGGCCCCGCCGACGAGCGGCGGTT
Organism: Streptomyces sp. Pv4-95; assembly: GCF_045782725.1. Lineage (NCBI taxonomy): Bacteria > Bacillati > Actinomycetota > Actinomycetes > Kitasatosporales > Streptomycetaceae > Streptomyces > Streptomyces sp. Pv4-95. Next base: position 3,250,749 of record NZ_CP127172.1, on the reverse strand, counting down.
CACTCGGTGGTGGCGCGCCTGGTGGCGGCCACGGCGTGAGCGGCGGTACGGGCGGAGCCTTCGGCGGAGCGATCCCCGTGGGTGGCATCGGCGCTTCTGGCGGCGGCGCGGGTTCCGGAGCGCGTGGTGCCGGTGGGATGCGCGGCGGCGGTATGCCGGGCGCCGCGGGCGGCAGCAACGCGGCACGTGGCGGCGCTGCCGGGCGCACCGGCGCGCAGGCCCGTACCCGAGGCGGCATGGCCGGTAAGCCGGGCGGCCCGATGGGTGGCGCCAAGCAGGGCGGCTCCGGATTGCACCGCAGCCGCGGCGGCCTGAAGGCAGGCACCGGGCAGGCCGGCAAGGGCATGGCAGGCGCCCCCGGGGCCAAGGGAAACCGGAACGAGGAGAAGGAGCGCACCACCAAGCAGCGCCCCGATTACCTCGTCGAGGACGAAGAGACGTGGACTCCGCAACGTAATGTGGCGCCTCGCGTCATCGAGTAAGCGGGCGAAGCCGTCACACGGCGGCCCGTGAGGGACGGCCCCGCACTTGATGTGCGGGGCTTCTCTCAGGCGGAACACAGCCGCCCGGACAGCACAGCAAGAAGGAGCGAAGGATGAGGGTCACCCGAACACTGCGCGCGACGGTGGGTGCTGCGCTCACGGGAGCGCTGCTGCTGGCCGCGGGCGGTACCGCCTCTGCAGATCAGACACGCAAGGATCTGTGGCCGCTGGAGGCGTTCGGGGCCCAGCAGGCGTGGCAGTCGGCCACCGGTAAGGGCATCACCGTGGCGGTGATCGACGGCGGTTTCCGCAAGTCCCACCAGGACCTGACGGGACAGTTCGTCCGCGGCGAGAACTTCGCGAACACCACGCAGGGCGACGGGTCCAAGGACCTCGCCCCTGGGGAGGATCTCCGCGACCACGGAACCGCCATGGCCGGCATCATCGCCGGTCACGGGCACGGGGCAGGAGGCTCCGACGGCGTCAAGGGGCTGGCGCCCGGCGCCAAGATCATGCCGCTGCCGATGTACAAGAACGACGCGGCCGCCACGCGATACGCGGTCGACCACGGCGCCGACGTCATCAACATGTCCTTCGTGGAATCCCCGTCCGCCGATACCTGTGCGTCGATCCACTACGCAGTGGAAAAGGGCGTGGTCGTCGTGGCCGGTGTCGGCAACGACGGCAATTCGGTGAAGAACTACCCGGTGGCGTGCCCCGGCGCGATCGGTGTGGGAGCGGTGGACGAGTTCGGTGAGGCGTCCGACGCCAACAACACCAACTCCACTCTCGATCTCCTCGCCCCGGGCGTGAAGATCCCGGTCGCGATGGGCAAGAGCGACTCGGACTACCGCACCGCGGACGGCAGCTCGGCCGCCACGGCCTACGTCTCTGCCACCGTCGCGCTCCTCAAGGAGAAGTTCCCGGACCTCACTCCCGGCCAGATCGCCAACCGACTGGTGAAGACGGCCGGCCTGCCGCAGGCACAGAAGGACAAGCACCTCCAGCTCCCGGACACGCACTACGGCTACGGCTTCATTCAGCCCGGCCCGGCGCTGCGACGCGACATCGCGGCGGGCCCGGCCCAGGGCCCGTTGCCCATGCCGAAGGGCGAGGCGCCGCAGGAACCCGTCAAGGCCGGTGCCGACAAGGGGCAGGACCCCGACCCGCCCATGGGCGGGAAGCAGAAGCTCATGCTCTACGGCGCTATCGGTGTCGGGGCGCTGGTTGTCGTCGGCATTGTCATCGCGGTGGTGGTCGCCATGCGACGGCGGAACAACACCCGCACCCAAGCCTGGGGCTGAGACCGCGAGGGGGCATACACACCCGTCGCGCCCCTCTGCGCCCCTGACATCCGAGAGAGCTGCCGACCGTTCCCACACGGTCGGCAGCTCTCTTTGCTGTTCCATCGGCCCATCGGCCCATCGGAGCGGCCGGCGCCGGTTGGGCCGGGGAGAAAATCGCAGGACCGAGCACCCGCCCCGCTGTTAGTTTCCGTAGCCATGGAGCCCGTAGGTGAAAAAGCCATACGCACGTCGTTCGTGAACTGCTCGAAGGGGGAGGCGAGCAGGATCAATCTGCCGGTGGGGCTGGCCGAGCTGCCCTGGGCGGATCTGGACTTTCTCGGGTGGCGTGACCCAGGGGCTCCGGACCGGGGGTATCTGGTGGCGCCGCGCGGCGACGAACTGGTCGCTGTGACGTTGCGGGTTCCGCAGGGGGTGCGGCGGAGTTTCACCAAGACGACGGTGTGCTCGGTCTGTGTGACCGGGCATCCGGGTTCCGGGGTCAGCCTGCTCGCCGCGCGTCGGGCGGGCCCTTCTGGGCGGCAGGGGAACACCGTCGGTACGTACTTCTGCGCCGACCTCGCGTGCTCCCTCTACGTGCGCGGCCGCAAGCGTTCGCAGCTCGCCGGGCGGCACGAGGAGACGCTGCCGCTGGAGGAGCGGATCACGCGGACCGTGCGGAACCTGGACGCCTTCCTGGAGAAGGTCCTCGACGGGAAGGCGGAGTAGGCCGGCCCGCCCCGGGTTTCTCAGTTCTTGCCGTCGGAGCCTTCGCCGGGGGCGCGCGGTTCTCCCGGCGGTGCGACCCGGTCCTGCGGGCGGAGCAGGAACTCGCTCAGTACCTCGGTGACTTCGCGCACCAAGGGCCGCAGTACGCGAAAGCGGGAGGCGGCCACCGCGCGGGCGACGAGCGGCGTGGTGCGTTCCACCAGGGCGCGGCTGCGGGCGCACCGCGGCGAGCGGTCGTGGACCCAGTAGAGGACCAGGCCCATCTGCTGCAGCCACAGCAACTGCGGTAGCTGGGAGGCGAGTTCGGGGTCCGGCTTGATGTCCGCGCCGGCCAGGACCTGGCGCTGCAGGGCGATGGCGGCGTCCCGCGGGCCCTGCGATTCCCCGGAGAAGGGGCTGAGTGGGCTGGCCGGGTCGGCGGCGTTCTTGAAGAACTGGGCGGCGAACTCGTGGTACGGCTCGGCGATGTCCAGCCACGCGAGCAGTACCCCGCGCAGCCGGTCCGACAGGCCGGTCTCGCGGGCGAGGATGTCCTGGACGGCGGCCGCGTGCTCCTGGGCGATCCGGTCGTAGAACCCCTGGACGAGGTGCTCTTTGGAGCCGAAGTAGTAGTACGCGTTGCCGACGGAGACGCCGGCCTCCTGGGCGATGGCCCGCATCGTCGTCCGGTCGTAGCCGCGCTCGCGGAAGAGACGCAGGGCGGTCTCCAGGATCAGCCGCCGGGTCTGCTCGCTCTTGGCCCCGGGGCCGCTCCCGGGCCCGGCCGCCTTCCCGCTGCTCGTCGTCGCGTCATCCACGGCACGACCTTAATCGGCGGCCGGCTCCGGCTCTGCCCCCGGCCCGGATACGGGAACCCGAGCCGTGCCCGGAGGCCGGGTCGCGCCATTCCCCTCCTGCTCCCGCACCCCAGCCCCCGAGCCGGCCGGCCCGGCAACCGTGGGGCCTGCTGCCCCGCCCGGCCCCGTCACAGCCCGTGTGCCGCCAGGAAGCCCGTGATGAGCCCCAGCCACTCCTCCGGCCGCTCGACCATCGGCACATGGCCGGTGGCGATCTCGGCGTAGGTGGCGCCGGGGATGTGGTCGGCCACGTAGCGGGAGAGCGAGGGGTGCAGGAGCTGGTCCCGGGTGGTGGCGATGACGAGGGCCGGCACGGCGAGCTGCGGGAGGTCGGCGGTGGTGTCCACGGCCCGTACGAGCGCGGCCTGTTCCGCCGAACCGGGCGGCGGGAGGTCGGGGCTCGGGTCCAGTACGGCGTCCAGCTCCGTCGGCGACAGGCCGTTGAGGTGCCGAGGCCGACGCGGCGGGCCTGGAGACCTTCACCCTGGTTGGGGGCAGGAGCAGCGGTGTTCGCGGGAATGTGCGTCATGGGCACGAGGTTGCACCTTGACGCCGGTGTGAAGGTCAAGTCGGCGGCGGGAGAGGGCATGGGGGAGCCGGATGAGGATCGGTGAGCTGTCGCGTCGTACCGGCGTCAGCACACGCTCGCTGCGCTACTACGAGCAGCGGGGGCTGCTCCGTGCCCGGCGCGACACCAACGACTACCGCAGTTACGGCCCCGAGTCGGTCGACACCGTCGCCCGCATCCGCGAACTCCTCGCCGCCGGCCTGAACACGGACGCGATCCGTGACCTGCTGCCCTGCGCCCGAGGCGGCCCCGCGCTCATCTCCTGTGCCCTCTCCCGGGAGGTGGTGGAGCGGCAGATGGCGCAGCTGGACGGGGAGATCGAGAAGCTGCGGAGTCACCGGGCGGCCCTGGGGGCGTACGAGCAGGGCATGCGGGAGCGCCGCACCGAGGACGAGACGCCGCCGTCGAGGGCACTCCGGTCCGCCTGACAGTCCCCTGACCGGCCGCCACCACCAGCCCCCCCCCGCCCGCCGCATCTCGCTCCACCCCCACCCCCTGATTCCCCCTGGCCCCCACCGAAGTCCCCACCGACTCGCGCGTTTGGCTTGCGGAACCGGCCGGGGCGACGGATCCTCAATGTCCACGCCGTTCGGGGGAGCGGTGGGAGCAGGGGGGATGGCGTGCTGAGAGTGCATTTCACCGCGCAGGATCTGGCCCGTACCCGGCTGGCGGACGGGGCCGATCCCTTGTGGGAGACGGTGCTGAGCCTGCACAGCCTGCGGGATCACCGTGCCGAGCCGGCGTTGGCCGCCTGGCGCCGGGACGCGGTGCGGCAGGGCCCCGGGCTGCTGCGGACCCTGCTGCCGCTGATCCCGCTCCACGGCTACTTCCCGGACTTCCTCACACCGCCCGCCGCCGCGGCCGGCGTCGAGCCGGGGCTGGAGGCCGTGATGAGCACACCACGGGCCAGGCTCCGCGCCGAACTGGACATGCTGGCCGCGCAGCAGCCGCTGCCGGGATGGGCCCGCGCCATCGCGGACGGTGAGCCCGCCGCGCTCCGGGATCTCGCCCGCAGCCTGCGCACCTACCACCATCTCGCCGTCGCCCCCCACTGGCCGCACATCGCCCGGTGGGTCGCCGCGGACCGGGCGTTACGCACCCACGCACTGGGCCAGTCGGGAGCCGAGGCGATGCTGCGGACGTTCGGGCCGGCGATGCGGTGGCGGGCGCCGGTGCTGGAGGTCGACTATCCCGTCGAGCGGGAACTGCGCCTGGCGGGGCGGGGGCTGGTGCTGGTCCCGTCGTACTTCTGCCGTGACGAGCCGGTGGCGCTCGCGGACGACGCGCTGCCGCCGGTGCTGGTCTACCCGGTCGGCGCGCCGGTGAGCGCCGAAGGGCCCCGCCTCCGTGGGTACGGAAGCGAGGCCCTTCGTGACGTGCGGACCCGGATCGGCGCCCGGGTCGTCACCCGGTTCGCTGTCCGGGCGGCGACCCGGAGCGGAGCCGGGGTCAGGAGTCAGGCGTGATCAGAAGCGACGCGTGATCAGCGCGCGCTTGACCTCCTGGATCGCCTTGGTGACCTCGATACCGCGCGGGCAGGCGTCCGTGCAGTTGAAGGTCGTACGGCAGCGCCAGACGCCGTCCTTGTCGTTGAGGATCTCCAGGCGCTGCTCGCCACCCTCGTCACGCGAATCGAAGATGAAGCGGTGCGCGTTGACGATGGCGGCCGGACCGAAGTACTGGCCGTCGTTCCAGAACACCGGGCAGGACGACGTGCACGCGGCGCACAGGATGCACTTGGTGGTGTCGTCGAACCGCTCGCGGTCCTCGGAGGTCTGCCGGCGCTCACGGGTCGGCTCGTTGCCGGTCGTGATCAGGAACGGCATCACGTCGCGGTAAGCCTGGAAGAACGGCTCCATGTCCACGACGAGGTCCTTGAGGACCGTCAGGCCCTTGATCGCCTCGACCGTGATCGGCTTCTGCGGGTTGATGTCCTTGATCAGCGTCTTGCACGCCAGGCGGTTCTTGCCGTTGATGCGCATCGCATCGGAGCCGCAGATGCCGTGGGCGCAGGAACGCCGGAAGGTCAGCGAACCGTCCAGCTCCCACTTGATCTTGTGGAGGGCGTCCAGGACGCGCTCCTTGGGGTCGATCTCCAGCTCGAAGTCCTGCCAGCTGGCGTCCTCCGAGATCTCCGGGTTGAACCGGCGGATCCGGAAGGTGACGGTGATCGTGGGCGAAGCGCCGTCCTCGGCCGCGTCCAGGGCCGCGGAGTGCTTGTCGAGAGTCGGGGTGCTCATCAGTACTTACGCTCCATCGGCTGGTAGCGGGTCTGCACGACCGGCTTGTAGTCGAGACGGATCGACTCCGCGCCGTCTGCGCCCACCTCGCGGTACGCCATGGTGTGCCGCATGAAGTTGACGTCGTCGCGGTTGGGGTAGTCCTCGCGGTAGTGGCCGCCGCGGGACTCCTTGCGGGCCAGCGCGGACACCGCCATGACCTCGGCCAGGTCGAGCAGGTTGCCCAGCTCGATGGCCTCCAGCAGGTCGGTGTTGAACCGCTTGCCCTTGTCCTGGATGGACACGTTGAGGTAGCGCTCGCGCAGCTCGCCGATCTTCTCGACCGCGGTCTTGATCGTCTGCTCGGTGCGGAACACCATCACGTTGGCGTCCATGCACTCCTGGAGCTCCTTGCGGATCTCCGTGACCCGCTCGGTGCCGCTGGCGTCGCGCAGGCGCTCGACCTGGTCGATGACCTGGCGTGCCGGGTCCTCGGGAAGCTCGACGAAGTCGGCGCCCGCGGAGTACTCGGCGGCGGCGATACCGGCCCGCTTGCCGAAGACGTTGATGTCCAGCAGCGAGTTGGTGCCCAGGCGGTTGGCGCCGTGCACGGAGACACAGGCGACCTCGCCGGCGGCGTACAGGCCCGGGACGACGGTGGTGTTGTCGGCCAGCACCTCACCCGCGACGTTGGTCGGGATGCCGCCCATGGCGTAGTGCGCGGTCGGCTGGATCGGGATCGGGTCCGTGTAGGGCTCGATGCCGAGGTACGTCCGCGCGAACTCGGTGATGTCGGGCAGCTTGGCGTCCAGCTGCTCCGGCGGCAGGTGCGTCAGGTCCAGGTAGACGTGGTCGCCGTCCGGGCCGCAGCCGCGGCCTTCCCGGATCTCCGTGTAGATGGAGCGGGAGACGACGTCACGGCTCGCGAGGTCCTTCATGACGGGCGCGTACTTCTCCATGAAGCGCTCGCCGTCCTTGTTGCGAAGGATGCCGCCCTCGCCGCGCGCACCCTCGGTCAGGAGGATGCCCATGCGCCAGATGCCCGTCGGGTGGAACTGGAAGAACTCCATGTCCTCCAGCGGCAGCCCGCGGCGCCAGGCCGCGGCCTGGCCGTCACCGGTCAGGGTGTGCGCGTTGGAGGTCACCTTGAAGAACTTGCCGGTGCCGCCCGAGGCGAAGACGATCGACTTCGCCTGGAAGACGTGGATCTCGCCGGTCGCGAGTTCGTACGCGACGACACCCGCGGACTTCTGGACCCCGTCGACGTCCTGGAGCAGGAGGTCGAGGACGTAGAACTCGTTGAAGAACTCCACGCCCTCCTTGACGCAGTTCTGGTACAGCGTCTGGAGGATCATGTGGCCGGTGCGGTCCGAGGCGTAGCAGGACCGGCGGACCGGGGCCTCACCGTGGTTGCGCGAGTGCCCGCCGAACCGGCGCTGGTCGATGGTGCCGTCCGGCGTGCGGTTGAACGGCAGGCCCATCTTCTCCAGGTCGAGGACCGAGTCGATGGCCTCCTTCGCCAGGATCTCGGCGGCGTCCTGGTCGACCAGGTAGTCGCCGCCCTTGATCGTGTCGAAGGTGTGCCACTCCCAGTTGTCCTCCTCGACGTTCGCGAGGGCGGCGGCCATGCCGCCCTGCGCGGCGCCGGTGTGGGAGCGCGTCGGGTAGAGCTTCGTCAGGACCGCGGTGCGGCTGCGCTTCGTCGACTCGATGGCCGCGCGCATGCCCGCGCCGCCGGCGCCGACGATGACGGTGTCGTACTTGTGGATCTTCATTGGTCGTTACCTCAGCCCCGGGGCCTAGCGGATGTTCGGGTCGAAGGTGAAGATCACCAGCGTGCCCAGAAGGACGGTGAACACCGTGGCGGTGTACAGCAGCATCTTCAGCCAGAAGCGGGTGTTGTCCCGCTGCGCGTAGTCGTTGATGACGGTGCGCAGGCCGTTGGCGCCGTGCAGCATGGCGAGCCAGAGCATCAGCAGGTCCCAGCCCTGCCAGAACGGCGAGGCCCAGCGGCCCGCGACGAACGCGAAGCCGATCTTCGAGACGCCGCCGTCCAGCACCAGCTGGATCAGCAGATGGCCCAGGACGAGGACGACCAGGACGATGCCGGACAGGCGCATGAAGAGCCAGGTCTGCATCTCGAAGTTGCCTCGCGAGGCGCGCGGGGTCTTGCCGGTGCGCTTGCGCGGCGGCTCGATCACCGGTGCCGGGTGGTCGACGTCGTAGAGCGGGACGTCGTCCGTCGCAGAGGCACCTGCGGGGGAGTGGGTTTCAGCAGACATCTCGCTTCATCAGCTCCCGAACAGCGTGCGCAGGGTGTGCTGCAGCACGGGGTAGAAGGCACCGGCCATCAGCACGACCCAGATACCGACAACGGTCCACAGCAGCTGCTTCTGGTACTTCGGGCCCTTCGACCAGAAGTCCACGGCGATGACCCGCAGGCCATTGAGCGCGTGGAAGAGGATGGCGGCCACCAGGCCGTACTCCATCACGTTGACGAGGGGCGTCTTGTATGTCGCAACGACATCGTCATAGGCCTCGGGTGAGACCCGGACGAGAGCGGTGTCGAGGACGTGTACGAACAGGAAGAAGAAAATGAGGACGCCGGTGACTCGATGAGCCACCCAGGACCACATGCCTTCCCGGCCGCGGTACAGCGTTCCAGCCGGCACGGAAATACCCTCCGGGAGCGGGGATTGGGGCCAGCCGGCTTCACTGTCGGTCGGGCCCGGCCGGGTACGGTCCACCGGCCCTGGCCATCGTAGCGACGACTTGTCGGTTCCTTCGCCCGGGGTCCTTAGGTGTGATCAAACAGGCACCAACGGGCTATCACACAAACACGAACCGTCACTTTACGGGTGAGAAGCCACGAGTCGTGCCAGCCGGCCGCTGATCAGACGGCGCAGTTCGTCGGCGGTGACCGCCCGCTCCTCGTCCTCGTCGTTGCCCAGCCGGGTGCGGATCCCCGCCAGCACCTGGTCGAGCAGCTCGTCCTCGCGATAGCCGTCGAGGCAGATCACGAAGGCGTGCCGGAACCGCCGCTCGTACTCGGCGTGCGCGGCGCGCAGCGCGGTGTGGGCGGCGAGCGTGCCCGGTCCGCGGGCGCCGACCAGGGGGTGCGGGGAGAACGACTCCTCGGCGAGCGCCTCGTCCACCTCGGCCGGGGTCAGGTCGTAGCAGGCCTCGTCGGAGGCGGCGAGGAGGGAGTCCGGGTCCGGGTACGGGCGGTGCGCGGCGACCCGCTCGGCCCAGCGGCGGCTGCCGCAGCAGGTCAGCAGGGCGGCCTCGGTGAGGTCCCGGGGCGCGGCGTTGAAGCGGTCCAGCCCGGTGGCGGCCCGGAGGTCCGGGGACAGCGTTGCCCCGCCCTGCGCACGTATGCCGCAGCGCGTGGGCTGCGGAATGTGCAGCGTCGTCGGCCTGGCGGCCGGGTTCTCGCCGGACAGCGTGGCTCCTCGGACGGATGCGGATGCGGATGCGGGCGGGCAGGGGACGGGCCGGAGCGGTTCGGGTGGTTCCGGCAGGGTTCGGGTGGTGCGGAGGACTGCGGATGGATCTCTTCGGCGGGTGCCGGACGGACTACTGACGGAAGCTGGACGGGAGCCGGACGGAAGCCGGGGTACGCGGGCGGAGGAAGCGGAGGAGGTGGCAGCTGTCGTGCGATGGTGCGGGCGACGCGACACGCCGACGGAATTCCGACCGGCCGGGAGGCCCCGGGCGGCTGACCGCTCAAGACGCCACGCTAACGACGCTTGTCGACCACTGTCCGACGGATGCGCGAATTTCACCCGGATGAGAGAGCTTTCCGGCGGTTGGTGGACGACAGGCCCCCGCACTTGGCAATGCCTTCGCCCTGAAATGTGAGGATTGCACGATGTTGAATCCGATGCGGCCGTCGCGCTCCACCCGGCCGTCGACCTCCCTGTGGCCCTCGCCTTCGTCCCGGCCGAGGTCGCGGCGGGGCCCGGTGGGGCGGGTGGCCCTGGTGGCGGTCCTCGCCTCGACGCTGGCGCTCGCCGGCTGTTCGGACGCGGCGGACTCCGACGCCCCCGGCAGCACCGGCTCCTCGGAGAGCGCGGCTCCCTCGCCGGCGCCCACCCCGACCTGGGCGGCGGTGAAGGGGCCGCCGCGCATCGTCCCGGCGGTACGTGACTTCCGCCCGGCCGACGGGCAGGGCTGGCGCCCGTCCAAGGGGGCCCGGGTGGTGGTGCCGGCCGGCGAGAAGAGCACCGTCGCCGACGAGGCCCGGCTGATGGCCCGCGATCTGGGCGGCCTGCCCACGGTCTGGGGCGAGCAGACCGTACGGCCGGGCGACATCGAGGTGAAACTGACCGGCAAGGGCGACGACCCGAACAACGCGCCGGCCGACGGCACCGCCGACGAGGCGTACACCCTCACCGCCCGCGGCACCCGCCTCACCCTCACGGCCCCCACCGACGCCGGCGTCTTCTACGGCACCCGGACCGTGAAGCAGGCGGTACGCACCGCCGGCGGCCTCCCCGAGGGCACCATCGAGGACCGGCCGGACCGCCCCCAGCGCGGCATGATGCTGGACAACGCCCGCAAGCCGTTCAGCGCGGCCTGGATCGAGGGCCGCCTCCGGGAGCTCGGCGACCTCAAGCTCAACCAGTTCCAGCTGCACTTCTCCGACGACCAGGGCTTCCGGATCCAGAGCGACACCCACCCCGAGATCGTCTCCGCGGACCACCTCACCAAGGCCCAGGTGCGCCATCTGCTGCGCGTCGCCGCGAGCCTGCACATCACCGTCATCCCGGAGATCGACTCACCCGGTCACCTGGGCGCCGTCCTGAACAAGCACCAGGACCTCCAGCTGCGCAACGCGCAGGGCGGCACGGTGCGCGGCGCCATCGACATCTCCAATCCGAAGTCCGGCCCCCTGATCGACCAGCTGATGCGCGAGTTCGCGGAGCTGTTCACCTCGGTGGACTGGCATCTGGGCGGCGATGAGTACCAGGCGCTGATGTCCAGCTCCCCCGATACGACCTATCCGCAGCTCGCGCGGGCCGCGCGGGACAAGTACGGGCCGAACGGCACCATCGAGGACCTGGCGACCGGCTGGCTCAACGACCGGGAGAAGACCGTCCGGGACAAGGGCAAGAAGCGGATCGAGGCGTGGAACGACGGGTTCTTCTCCGGCGGCGAGGTGAGCCCCGACAAGGACCGGACGGTGGCCTACTGGACGGGCAAGGAGATGGGCGCCAACGACCCGGCGCAGTTCCTGCGTGAGGGCCGCACCGTCCTGAACTTCAACGACGAGTACCTCTACTACGTGCTCGGCGAGCCCAACGACTTCACCTACCCGACCGGCGAGCGGATCTACCGGAGCTGGACCCCGAGGGTGCTGCGCGGCACCGCACCGGTCGGGGTACCGCGGAATCAGACCGGCCCCGACCGGGTGCCCGGCGCGCGCTTCGCCATCTGGTGCGACCTGGCCGATTCGCAGACCACCGAGCAGGTCGCCGCGGGCATCCGGCTGCCGCTGGCGGCACTGGCCCAGAAGACCTGGGACCCGCGGACCCCCGCCATGTCCTGGCAGGACTTCAAGGCGCTGGCGCAACGGGCCGGGTGAGGAAAAGGGCCCGACGACGGCCGGGCCCGGAGGGAAGCGAGGGACGGCCGGGGCCGCCACCCCCCACAGGAGAGGCCCCGGCCGTCGTTCGCGAAGGGGCCGCTCACGGCCCCTATCCGATACAGCGCCGGACGGCCCGAAAGCGTCACACGGGGTGCGGGCCGTGGCACCGCCAGTTCTCTGGACGCGGCCCCGCAGTGGCCCGTAACGTGCCCATCCGCGCCGGTTGGCGCACTGATCACGCCGTCGTGCGTGATCGAGACAGGCCGTGATTCCGGGAGTTGCCAGATGGATCGGTGCGCGCACCGGACGGGCGCCGCGTCGGGCGGAGGGCCGTGCGCCGGCCGGTCCGCCGGGCGCTGCTGGCGCCGGGGTACCGGGGTGGTCGTCGCTCCTTGCGGTGGCCCGGATTCGGAGCGTGCGTCGGCACGGGTTACGGTCAGCAGGAACAGTCGGGTTACCAGGAGTTCCCGGCGCGCCGAGTGACCGGCGGCGGGCGGTGGCCGGCAGGTGTCCGGAGCCGCGTGACGCGTGAGCGGTCAGCGAAGCGAAGTGATCAAAGACCGGGCGGCGGACTTTCCGCGTGCGACAGGATGGACCCGTGCGAGGGGACGACATTCAGCCGGACGACAGTCGGCTGACGGTTGCCGTGCAGGCGGCACAGAACGGCGACGAGGCGGCGTTCCGTACCGTCTATCGCGCTGTGCATCCCCGACTTCTCGGATATGTGCGGACCTTGGTGGGCGAAGCGGACGCCGAGGATGTCGCGTCCGAGGCATGGCTCCAGATCACCCGCGACCTCGCCCGCTTCAGCGGTGACGCCGACCGCTTCCGCGGCTGGGCCGCCCGGATCGCCCGCAACCGCGCCCTGGATCACATACGCATGCGGGGCCGGCGCCCCGCGGTCGGCGGCGACGAGAGCGAACTCGCCGACACCCCCGCCGCGTCCGACACCGCGGGCGAGGCGCTGGAGGCGCTGGGCACCGGCCGCACCCTCGGCCTGATAGCCAGGCTGCCCCAGGACCAGGCCGAGGCCGTGGTGCTGCGGGTGGTGGTCGGACTCGACGCCAAGGGGGCGGCGCAGGTCCTGCGCAAGCGGCCCGGCGCGGTGCGCACCGCCGCGCACCGGGGCCTGCGGCGGCTGGCCGAACTGCTCGCCGACGCGCCGGACGTGGGCGCCGACCTGGATCTGAGCCAGGATCGTGACGACGGCGACAGCGCCGCGCGTGCCGGGGACGGCGGACCGGCGGAAGGTTTCGAGGACGGCGCGGAGCAGGGCGCCGACGCCCCCGCGGAGCGGGCCGCGCGCACCCCGCGCCGGGGTGGTGGAACGGTGGGCGGGGTGCCCGCACAGGGCAGAAGACGCCGCGACGGCATGGCGGAATCGTACGTACCGGGTGTGACGGAAACGGCTGCACGAACGCAGAAGGACATGTGATGGCCGACGACCGGTACAACTGGCTCGACAAGGACGCCGCGGAGCAATTGCTGCGCGGCGAGCCGGTGATAGGCCCGGACAGCGTCGGCGCACGCGAGCTGAGGCAACTCCTCGACGCCGCGGCAGCGGCCGGCGGGGGAGCCGCCCGGACGGGAGAACTGCCCGGTGAGGACGCGGCACTGGCCGCCTTCCGCCAGGCGCGCAACGGCTCCGCGGCACGTCGGCGCAAGCCCGTCGCCGGCGAGCAGCCGGTCGCCGCGCACACCCTGCGCGCCGACCTCCCCGAACGCACCCGGCTCGCACGCCCCTTCCGGCGCGGCTTCGCCGTCGCCCTGGCGGCCTGCGCCATCGGCGGCGTCGCCGTCGCGGCCGGCACCGGCATGCTCCCGACGCCCTTCGAGGGCGGCGGTGGCGATCCCGACCCGGCCGCCAGCGTCTCGGCCGCGGAAACCCCCGGCACGCTCGCCACGCAGGAACCCGGTCCCCAGACCGAGGGCACCACCGAGCGCACCCCGGACGCCACCCCCGGCCAGGGCACGACACCGCCCGGCGGCAGCCCGACGCCGGGCGGCGACAACGATGGCGCGGCCACCGGCACCCCCGGCGACGGCCCGGGCCCCGAGGACACCGCGGGCGCCGGCGACAACGGCGACACCCCGCCGGACCGCGATGCGCGCCAGAGGTACGTGGAGCGGCTCTGCCGGGCCTACGAGTCCGGTGACCACGGCGGACTGGACCGCCGCACCATCCGCCGCCTGGAGCGCGCCGCCGGAGGCGCCGACAAGGTGCACGCCTTCTGCCGCAAGTACCTCCGCTCCCACCAGGACGGCGACTCGGGCGGCGACGGCGAGGACGGCTACGACGGCGGCAAGGGCGGCAGCCAGAGCGGCAGCGGCCAAGGCGGCGGCGACGAGGACGACGACGAACACCCGCCCGCCGCACCGAGCACCACCCCGACGCCCGGCGCGTCCACACCAGCCCCCGCGCCTTCCGGCTCCGCCCCGGACCCGGTCGGCGCCACCGTCACCACCGCGCTGAGCGGCCGGCTGTGACGTTTTTCGGCCCGGTGGCGCAGTAGCAAGTGAAGCCGACTGGTCATCGGCTGCGCAGGAGCCGGGGTTCCCCCCGTACCTACGGCTCCGCGCACATGGCGCGGGCGGGGCACGTTCCCCCGGCCCTGCCCGCGCCCTTTCTCTTCCGCCCGGCCCCCAGTGGCGGGCGCGGCGCCGCTACCGGTGAACGACCACCTTCGTGCCCTTCCGCGCCGCCGCGAACAGCGCGGCGATCTTCTGCTTGTCCCGGACGTTGACGCAGCCGTGTGAGGCGCCGCTGTAGCCGCGGGCGGCGAAGTCCGACGAATAGTGCACCGCCTGGCCGCCGCTGAAGAACATCGCGTACGGCATCGGCGAGTGGTAGAGCGTCGAGACGTGGTGCCTGCTCTTGAAGGTGATGGCGAAGGTGCCCTCGCGGGTGGGGGTGTACTGCGAGCCGAAGCGGACGTCCATCGCCGAGACCACCCGGCCGTCGACCATCCACGCCAGGGTGTCGCTCCGCTTGCTGATGCAGATCACCCGGCCCGTCATGCACCGCGGATCCGGGGTGCCGATCGGCTTGGTCGTGGGCGGGTACAGCTCGGTGTGCGACGGCTGCCGGGTACGGGAGCGCAGCGCGCTCCACGCCGCGGGCTGCACCGCGCCGGTGGGCGACAGGCCCTGCTGCCGCTGGAAGGCACGGACCGCGGCGGCGGTGACGGACGCGTAGTACCCGGTGGGGGAGCGGCCGAAGAGCCCCAGCTGGGCCAGCCGCGCCTGGAGTTCGCGGACTTGCGGGCCCTGCGAGCCGGCCGCCATCACCGGTCGCCGGGCGGGCTGGGCGGGGCGCCTCGTGCGCTCCTGCGACACCGGGGGTGTGGGACGGCTGGTGGTCGGCGGGCCGTCGTCGGGAGCCGGGGCGGCGGTCGTGGGCAGGTGGCGTCCGCTCCCGTCCGATCCGCCGGTGCCCGTGACGGTCACCGGCCGGCAGCCCACCGCCAGCGCCGCCACCACGAGCACCGCGGCGGCCACCCGCCCGCCGCGCACCGTTCGTCCGCCCCCACCACGCCGCATGTCCCACCCCCGGGTTTCGCCGGCTGCACCGGCCACCGGTGATGCTTCCCTGCGCTACCGGGCGGCGAACCTGCGCGCGCCGTCGGCAGGCCCAGCGGTGCCGCTCCGCGCGACACGCCTGCCCGCCGCTACAGTCCGTCGCGGCGGCAGAAGTGCTACTTCTCGGTAACGGGGATCACCGGTCACCAGTGGAGGGCGACACCCATGGCGCGCGAGCCGGAGAGTGTGCGACGCAACGAGAGCGGGCTGCCCATCGAGCCCGTGTACGGACCGGAAGCGCGGACCGGCTGGGACGCGGAAACCCGGCTCGGCGCGCCGGGCGCGTACCCCTTCACCCGGGGCGTGTACCCGTCGATGTACACCGGGCGCCCCTGGACGATGCGCCAGTACGCGGGCTTCGGCACCGCGCGCGAGTCCAACGCCCGCTACCGGCAGCTGATCGCCCACGGCACGACGGGTCTGTCGGTCGCCTTCGACCTGCCGACGCAGATGGGGCACGACTCGGACGCGCCGATCGCGGCCGGGGAGGTCGGCAAGGTCGGTGTGGCCATCGACTCCATCGAGGACATGCGCCTGCTGTTCGGCGGCATCCCGCTGGGCGAGGTCTCCACCTCCATGACCATCAACGCACCCGCGGCACTGCTTCTCCTCCTCTACCAACTCGTCGCGGAGGAACAAGGGGTGACGCCGGACCGGCTCACCGGCACCATCCAGAACGATGTGCTCAAGGAGTACATCGCGCGCGGCACCTACATCTTCCCGCCCAAGCCCTCGCTGCGCCTGATCGCGGACATCTTCAAGTACTGCCGTGCCGAGATCCCGAAGTGGAACAGCATCTCCATCTCCGGCTACCACATGGCCGAAGCCGGCGCCTCGCCCGCCCAGGAGATCGCCTTCACGCTCGCCGACGGCGTCGAGTACGTCCGCACCGCGATCGCCGCCGGTATGGACGTGGACGACTTCGCGCCGCGTCTGTCGTTCTTCTTCGTCTCCCGTACGACCCTCCTGGAGGAGGTCGCCAAGTTCCGTGCCGCGCGCAGGATCTGGGCCCGGGTGATGAAGGAGGAGTTCGGCGCGCGCAACCCCAAGTCGCAGATGCTGCGCTTCCACACCCAGACCGCCGGCGTCCAGCTCACCGCCCAGCAGCCGGAGGTGAACCTCGTACGGGTGGCGGTCCAGGGCCTGGCCGCGGTGCTCGGTGGCACCCAGTCGCTGCACACCAACTCCTTCGACGAGGCCATCGCGCTGCCCACCGACAAATCCGCCCGCCTCGCGCTGCGTACGCAGCAGGTGCTCGCGTACGAGACCGATGTGCCCGCCACCGTCGACCCGTTCGCCGGGTCCTACGCCGTCGAGGCGATGACGGACGACGTGGAAGCCGCGGCGGTCGCACTCATGCGGCGGGTGGAGGATCTGGGCGGCGCGGTGGCCGCCATCGAGCACGGCTTCCAGAAGGGCGAGATCGAGCGGAACGCGTACCGCATCGCGCAGGAGACCGATGCCGGCGAACGGGTCGTGGTCGGCGTCAACCGCTTCCGGCTGGACGAGGAGGAGCCCTACGAACCACTGCGGGTCGACCCGGCGATCGAGGCGCAGCAGGTCGAGCGGCTGGCCGCGCTGCGGGCCGGGCGGGACGGTGGCGCGGTGACCGCGGCGCTCGCGGAGTTGAGGACCGCGGCCGAGGGAACGGCCAATGTCCTCTACCCGATGCGTGAGGCGCTGAGGGCGAAGGCGACGGTCGGGGAGGTGTGCAACGCGTTGCGCGAGGTGTGGGGGACGTACGAGCCGACGGACGTGTTCTGAGCGGGGGAGTGGGGAGCGAGCTGGGGGAGCGAGCCCGGAAGGGCGAGTCGCGTGTGGCCTTCCCGAGGTCACCCGTTGCGGTGGCCGCCGGCCGGGGACCCGGCCGGCGCGGAACCGGGCTGCGTCACACTGGTGTCATGTCCTCACCCCGCCGCACGTGCCCCGTCTGCACCCGAGAGATCGCCGTTGTCGGCGGCCGCTTCGCCCGTCACGACCCGCCCGGGCGGCGCACCGGCCTGGAGCTGATCTCCTGCCCGGGGTCGCGGCGGATGGCTCCGATGATGGCGCCGGCGGAGAAGCTCTTCGACCCCGAGGCGCCGCCGATCCCGGGCCAGCAGCCACTGTTCTGAACCGGGCGCCGCGCGGCGGTGGCGGCCGACTACGGTGCCAGTACGTCCAGTTCGGCCATCGCGCCGACGGTGATCTCGCGGGTGAGGGACTCGGCGCGTGCCGCGTCGCCGGTGCGTACCGCCTCGGCGACCTGGACGTGCAGGGTGACCGCGGCCGGGTCGGGGTCGGTGAACATCACATGGTGCTGGGTGCGGCCGGTCAGCACCGCGGCGACCACATCGCCGAGCCGGGCGAACATCTCGTTGCCGGAGGCGCGGAGCACCACCCGGTGGAAGGCCGTGTCGTGCACGAGGTAGGCATCCAGCTGCTGGCCGCGTGAGGTGGCCACCATGCCCATGGCGTGCTCGGTGAGCTCGGCGCACTGGGCGGGGGTGGCGTGGGTGGCGGCCAGACCCGCCGCGACCGGCTCGATGGCGGAGCGCAGGACCGTCAGGGAGCGCAGTTGCCGGGGGCGGTCCCGGCCGGCCAGCCGCCAGCCGATCACCCGCGGGTCGTAGACGTTCCATTCCTCGGTGGGCCGTACGGTCACGCCGACGCGTCGCCTTGAGGCGACCAGCTGCATGGACTCCAGGACCCGGATCGCCTCGCGGATGACCGTGCGGGAGACGTCGAAGCGCTCCTCCAGCTCGTCCGTGCGCAAGACCGTGCCCGGAGGGTAGTCCCCCGCGGTGATCGCGGGTCCGAGGGACTCCAGCACCCGGGCGTGCAGCCCCTTCCCCTCGTTCTCCATGGGCCAAGCCTACGTTCTCCCCTCTGGCCGAGATTAAGTATGACGTTTGCATCACAGACTCTTGAATACGTCGTACCTAATAGGTTTCAGTGGGGCGACGCACGAGGTCAATGAAGACAGCGAGGTATTCGGGATGAGCACCCCCCACGTCATCGTCGTGATGGGAGTGGCCGGCACCGGCAAGACGACGATCGGCCCGCTCGTCGCCGCCGAACTGGGCATTCCCTACGCCGAGGGCGATGACTTCCACCCGCCGGCCAACATCGCCAAGATGTCGGCGGGCACCCCGCTGGACGACAACGACCGCGGCCCCTGGCTGGACGCCATCGGCGCCTGGGCGCACGAGAGGGCCGGCAAGGGCGGCGTCGTCAGCAGCTCCGCCCTCAAGCGTGCCTACCGCGACCGGCTGCGTGCCGCCGCGCCCGGGGTGGTCCTCCTCCACCTCACCGGGGACCGCGCGCTGATCGAGGAGCGGATGGCCGAGCGCAAGGGCCACTTCATGCCCACCGCGCTGCTGGACTCCCAGTTCGCCACCCTCGAACCGCTCGGCTCCGACGAGACGGGTGTGGCCGTGGACGTGTCCGGCACACCGCAGGAGATCGCCGAGCGGGCCGTCGCCGCGCTGCGACGGCTGGAGCCGGCCACCTAGACCGCCCGAAAGGCCCCGGCCTCCGCGCCACCGAATCCCCACCCCCCCACAGGCACCGCAGCAATCCCCCTTCCCCCCTCCGTCCAACCAAGGGAATCGCCGTGACACATCTCAGCGTCGAGATGCTCGCAGCGGATGCGACCGAGCCCATCACCTCGGCCGGTCATGCGCAGCTGGGCATCGCCGTCCTCGCCGGCATAGCCGTCATCGTCCTGCTCATCACCAAGTTCAAGCTGCACGCCTTCCTGTCGCTGATCATCGGCTCGCTGGTGCTCGGCGCCGTGGCCGGTGCGCCGCTCGACAAGGCGATAGCCAGCTTCTCGGCCGGCCTGGGCACCACGGTCGCCGGGACGGGTGTGCTGATCGCGCTCGGCGCGGTCCTCGGCAAGCTGCTCGCCGACTCCGGCGGCGCCGACCAGATCGTCGACACCATCCTGGCCAGGGCCAGTGGGCGGGCGATGCCCTGGGCGATGGTGCTGATCGCCGGCATCGTCGGGCTGCCGATCTTCTTCGAGGTCGGCATCGTGCTGCTGATCCCCGTCGTGCTGCTGGTCGCCAAGCGCGGCAACTTCTCGCTGATGCGGATCGGCATCCCGGCGCTGGCGGGCCTGTCCGTCATGCACGGGCTGATCCCGCCGCACCCCGGCCCGCTCGTCGCGATCGACGCGGTCGGCGCGAACCTCGGCATCACCCTGGCCCTCGGCGTGGTCGTCGCCATCCCGACCGCGATCATCGCCGGTCCGGTCTTCTCCCGGTACGCGGCCCGCTGGGTCGACATCGCCCCGCCGGAGAACATGGTCCCGCAGCGTCCCTCCGAGGACCTGGAGAAGCGCCCCGGCTTCGTCACCACCGTCGCCACCGTGCTGCTCCCGGTCGTGATGATGCTGGCCAAGGCGCTGGTCGACATCGTGATCGACGACCCCGAGAACGTCACCCAGCGGATCTTCGACGTCGTCGGCTCGCCGCTGATCGCGCTGCTGACCGCCGTCCTCGTCGCGATGTTCACGCTGGGCCGGGCCGCGGGCTTCACCCGGGGCCGGATCGCCACCACCGTCGAGAGGGCGTTCGGCCCGATCGCGGGTGTGCTGCTGATCGTCGGCGCCGGCGGTGGCTTCAAGCAGACGCTGGTGGACTCCGGCGTCGGCCAGATGATCCTGGAGATCTCCAAGGACTGGAACATCTCGGCGCTGCTGCTGGCCTGGCTGATCGCCGTCGCGATCCGACTCGCGACCGGTTCCGCGACGGTGGCCACCATCTCCGCCGCCGGTCTGGTCGCCCCGCTCGCCGCGGACATGAGCACCACGCACAGCGCCCTGCTGGTCCTCGCCATCGGCTCCGGCTCGCTGTTCTTCAGCCATGTCAACGACGCCGGCTTCTGGATGGTCAAGGAGTACTTCGGCATGAACGTCGGCCAGACCCTGAAGACCTGGTCGGTCATGGAGACGCTGATCTCGGTGGTCGGGATCGTGTGCGTCCTGCTGCTGTCCCTGGTGCTCTAGGGAGCCCGTCTTCGCCTCCCGCCTGCGCGGCGGCGTGAAGACAGGCCCCGGCCCCTTACCTCAGGGCGATTCCCGCCCCGGGCACCCCACCCCCCTCAGGTGCCCGTTCCCTCCGTGCGGCCGTGCCGGCGAACATCCGCCGGCGCGGCCGCACGCCTTTGGGGCGGAGTGCGCATCCGTCGTTCAGACCGCCGGCCGTTTCGGGTTGATCCACCGTTTCAGCAGGGGCGTCAGCGGGCGTTCCACGCACCGGTGCAGCACCCAGGCCAGCAGCAGCATCAGCCCGACGGCCAGCAGCAGCGTGGCGTACGAGGGGAGTCCGACGCCGTGGTGCAGTGCGCGTATGACGACCCAGCCCAGGTGTTCGTGCACGAGGTAGAACGGGTAGGTCAGCGCGCCCGCGACGGTCAGCCAACGCCAGTTCGCCCACCGCATCTTGCCCAGGGCGACGGCCGCGACCAGTGCGAAGCCGAGGGTGATGACGGCGACGATGCCGGCCGCCGAGCGGTAGGAGAAGCCGTCGGCCGACTGCGCGTGCCACAGCCGCGCGACCGCGTAGTGCTGGCCGATCAGCCAGCTGACCAGCACGATCGCCCAGGCGATCGGGTCGCGGGCACCGAAGCGGTGCAGGAGGTAGAGGCCCACGCCGCCGACGAAGTACGGGGCGTACTCGGGCATCAGCACGATGTCGAGGACCGGCTGGTGGGCGGCCTGCGCCAGCGCCGCGGCCAGCGTCCAGCCCGCGCAGAACAGCACGACCCGGCCGCGCGTCGCGCCGGGGAGCACCACGCAGAGCGCGAAGAGCGCGTAGAAACGCATCTCGGCCCAGAGCGTCCAGCACACGCCCAGCACCCGGTCCACCCCGAGCGGCTCCTGGAGCATGGTCAGATTCGTCAGCACGTCACTGGGCGCGAGCGCCTCGTAGGCCACCCAGGGCAGCGCGAACACCGCGGTGACCAGGAGAATCGCCACCCAGTACGCCGGGAAGAGACGCGAGACGCGGGAGGCGAGGAAGGCCCGCAGCCGTGCCGTACCGGGCGGGGAGCTTGATGCGAGGAAGCGGCGGTCGCCGGGCGGGGACCAGCCGCTGAGGCAGATCACGAAGCCGCTGATCACGAAGAAGATCTGCACACCCAGGCAGCCGTAGGCGAACAGGCCGGAGGCGGTGGGGAACTGCTGTGCCGGAGAGCCGCCCCAGGCCTGGGATATCTCGCCGTCGCGCCCGCCGTAGTGGTACGCGGCGACCATCAGGGCGGCGAGCAGCCGGAGCCCGTCCAGTGCGCGAAGCCGCACCGGGCCTCGCGCGGGTGGCGGTGTCAGCCGGGTGGCGACGCCGCCGCCGTCGGGTATCCGGTCCGGCTCCGGGGGAGCCGCGGTGGCCGTCAGCTGCGCGGTCATCCGAAGACGGCCCGCTTCTTCAGCCGCCGCTGCACGGCGCGCGCCCGGCGTGCGACCCGGCGCACGGTGGCGTTGCGGGGGAGGAACGACAGCTGCGAGGGGATCGCACCGGGCAGTGCGAGCGAGGTGAGCCGGCGGCGCTTGAAGTAACGCCAGGTGCCCTGGTCGAGCCGGGCGGCGAGGTAGCGCTCGGCGGCGGGCCGCAACTGCGGGTAGATCTGGTGCTGCATGGCATAGCCGACGGCGGTGACCAGGCCCTGGATGTCCTGCGCGGCATGCGGCCGCGCGCTCCGGTCGTCGAGGTCGGGCACCAGCGCGTCCACGATCGTGACCGGGACGCGGTTGCTGTTCTGGTACGGCGTGAGCCGCTCCAGCAGCAGCTCGGTGCCGGTCCGCGCGGTCGGCAGGTCGAAGAAGGTGGCGGCGGTCAGCAGCGCGGTGGAGAAGCAGCCGACGACCAGAGCGGGCCGCATCCGCTGGTAGAGCACCTCGGCCAGCACCGGACTGTCCAGCACGGTCAGCTCGACGTCCAGCTTCTCGGCCTCCCGCTCCAGCAGCCGCGACCAGCGGGCCGGCGCGGACGGGTGCGGTTTGAAGACCACCTCGCGGTGGCCGCGCGCGACGGCGCCGCGCACCATCCGCACATGCAGTTCCTCCTCCTCTTGCGGGGTGAGGATGCCCAGCGAGGAGAGGTACTGGCCGAGCAGCAGGGCCCCGCCCTCGGGCACGTCCAACGGGCCGCTGTCGTCGCCGAGTTCGGCCAGTACCTTGGTGAAGGAGTCGGTCGGCACGGTCTGCGCCGCGACCTCGAACTCGGTCAGCAGCAGCGGCTTCAGGCCCGGCACCAGGTCCAGGTGCAGCAGCCGTCCGATGCGGGTGCCGACCAGGGGGTCGAGCTTGTTGCGCGTCGGGCCGTAGCTCATCAGCCCGTCGGCGTAGACGTCGATCGGCGCGTCGGGGAACAACTGGGCGAGCGCCAGCGCCGGGTTGACCTGGATGGACTCGACGATCAGCTCGACCCGGTCGTCGCCCAGGCCCCACAGCAGCCGCAAGTGCCGCTCCCACAACGGGACATCGTCCGCGCGCGGTGACCAGCCGCCGGGGTGGAAGGGGCTGATCGTGTCGTTCCACGACAGCACCCGGTCGAAGCGGCCGCGCAGCCGCGCGAAGCCGGGCATGGTGTCCAGCGACGCGGTGGTCTCCGGGGTGGTGGCGTTGTTGCTGAGCAGCAGCAGGCGCCGGTCGGCCGGCTCGAAGCGGTCGGCGTCCAGCGCGGCGGCCAGGGTGGCCGCGCCATAGAGCGTGGAGGCCATGAAGATCTGGGTGGTGGCTCGGCTGGGCATCAGGCCGCGACCTCCACCTGGGCGGGGCGGCGGCGCAGCCGCCGCAAACGGGACGCGCGCTGCACATCCATCGAATTCAGTGCTTCCTTCAGTACGTCCTGCGGCATGCGTTTCATGGCCGCGGCGCTCATCGAGCGCAGTTTCCTGGCGACCTGCGGTTCGAACCGTTCGATCGAGCCGAGATGGTGAGAAATGATCGCGCAATAGGTGCGCACCGCTTTCGGAAGGAGAACGTCCGCATCGCGGTCCCGCGCGGTTTCCTCGATCACCTGGTCGAACGCGCGAATAAAGTCCAATTGCCGTACGTCGCCGATCTGGGTCAGTGAGGACGCGACCCCCCGCCGGTAGAAGACGCCGAGCTGCCCCACCACGGCCATGGAGCGCGCCTCGCGGTGCAGCCGCCAGATCCACGGCCGGTCCTCCGCGGTGCGCAGGCCGTGCGTGAAGTGCAGCAGACCGTCGTCCAGCAGCCTGCGGTGGTAGATACCGGCCCAGGCGAAGGCGTAGTCGACGGAGGTGGAGCGGTCGGCGGGCAGGATCAGGCTGCGCGGGTCCATGACGACGCCGCGCCGGCCGTGCGGGACCCGATGGACGGTGCGGGCGCGGGCGGTGCACTGGACATGGTCGGTGCGCAGGAAGTCGCACTCCAACTCCTCGATGGCGCCCAGGAGTTCCCGGTAGTAGCCGGGAGCCAGCCAGTCGTCACCGTCGAGGAAGGCGATGTATTCGCCGCGGGCCTCGTCCAGTCCTGTGTTGCGGGCGGTGGCGAGACCGCCGTTCTGTTCGTGCCGGAGCAGTCGGGCGCCCGGGAGCTCGCGCTCGGCGCGCGCGAGGATCTCCGGGGTCTCGTCGCGCGAACAGTCGTCGACGAGCAGGAATTCAAAGTCCTCGCGGGCGTTCGCTGCCAGGCTTTTCAGAGTGTCGGGCGCGTATGTCTGCACGTTGTAGAACGGCACGATGACGGAGAGCTTAACCACCCGGGTGACGTTAGGCGCGGACCCGGCATTCGTCTTTACCGGGTGCGGGCCACAGGGTGAACGAAGAATGGCGGGATGGTTAACCAGGCGGATAAGCGACCCGGTTCGTCATTCGTCGACCCGCTGTTAACCCTTTGTTGCGACCCAGTTGGCCCGCTGACCGGAATGCCTTCCTAGCGTCATCGACGTGCCAACACGTACGAATTCCTCGCCGCGGGTCGCCGTGCTCGCCGACTCGGATACCCGGTGGAAATGGGGCGCTCTGACAGCGTACCGGCTCCAATCGGACATCCGGCTCGACGGTTATCTCCTCCGCGGCCGCGCCACCCCCACGGTCCGCCAGCTCGACGAGGTCGGCGCCCGTGCGGACTCGCTGCGCGAGATCCGGGGCGTCGATTTCGTCCGGTCCATCGACCGTACGCGCTACGACGTCATCGTGCTGGCCTGCGTAGGAGGTGCGGTGCAGGCGATGCTGCACGGCCTCGCCCGTGCCTGGCAGGGGGCCGGGACCCCGGCAGGTGAGGAAATCCGCCGCCCCGTCGTCGTCACCGGCTATGTCGGCGTGGTCTACGAGAAGCTCGCCGACGGGCTGCTGCTGCGGCACGGCGCCGATGTCGTGCTCGCCAACTCCCGGCAGGACGCGGACCGTTTCCGCGAGGTCTACCGCGGTGTCGGCGCGGACGACGGCAGCGTCGTCGAATGCGCCCTGCCCTTCCTCGGCGGTGAGCGCTACACCGGCCGACACGACCCCTATACCGTGGTGTTCGCCGCCCAGCCGTCCGTACCGGACAGCCGCGCCGACCGGACGTACCTGCTGGGCAGGGCCGTTGAGCACGCCCGCAAGCACCCCGGACGCGAGGTGCTGATCAAGCTCCGCAGCAAGCCGGGCGAGCACACCACGCACATCGAGGAACTGCCCTACCAGAAGCTCGCCGCCAAGGTGCCCGGCGGCCTGCCCGCCAACTGCCGCCTGGTGTACGGGAACATGGGCGAGGTCCTGGACGGCACCGACCTGATGGTGACCGTCAGCTCGACCGCCGCCCTGGAATCCCTGCACCGCGGCATCCCCACCGCCGTCCTCACCGACCTAGGCATCCGCGAAGTCCTCGGCAACCACCACTTCCTCGGCTCCGGCTGCCTGGCCTCCTGGGACGAGCTGGACGCCGGACACCGCCCGGAGCCGGACCCGGCATGGCTCGCCCGCCAGGGCGTGGCCCCCGCGTCCCCGGCAGCGGACCACGACGCGTACGCAAGGGCCTTCGACGCGGCCCACGCCCGGGTCACCGCCCTGCGCACCGCCGACCGGCTGCCGCCGATCACCCCGTACTACACACCCCGCACCGCCCCCGGCTACCTCCCCGGCATCCTCGCCCGCCACGGCCTGGACCCGCACGGTGCGCCGGTCGCCGGCTACGCGGAGGCCCCAGAGCAGGCCGGCGGACTGCGCCGGGTCGCCCGCGACACCGTCCGCGAGGCCGCCAGAGGCGCCTACCGCCACGGCGTGCAGCGCGTGGCCCCCGCCATCCGCCGCTGGGGGCAGCTGTGAGCACCCCGTCCGTCAGCCCCCGGAGCCCGCACGGCCCCCGGAAGGAGCCCGAAATGCCGCACATTCCGCAGGACCGGCCAGGTCGGCCCGGCAGGCCGACCGTGGTGGCCGTCATCCCCGCCCGCGGCGGATCCAAGGGCGTGCCCGCCAAGAACCTCGCCACCGTCGGGGGAGTGCCCCTGGTGGTCCGCGCGATCCGCGCCTGCCGCGCCGCGCGCCTGGTGACCGACGTCGTGGTTTCCACCGACGACGCGGGCATCGCGGCCGCCGCCCGCGGCGCCGGAGCGGTGGTCATACGGCGGCCCGGCGACATCGCCGGCGACACGGCCACCAGCGAGGCCGCCGTCCTGCACGCCATGGACGGCTACGAGACCGAGCACGGCACACCGGTCGACACCGTCCTCCTCGTCCAGTGCACCAGCCCCTTCCTCGTCCCCGAGGACATCGACGGGGTCGCCGCCGCGGTCGTCGAGGGCGGCGCGGACAGCGCGCTGACCGTCGCGCCCTTCCACGGCTTCGTCTGGCGCGACGCCGCCGACGACGCGGGCAGCGAAGTCACCGGCGTCGGCGGCGCGGCCACCCCCGCCCCTGCCGTCGCGGCATCCGCGGCGGGCCCCCGGACCGCCACGGCCACCGTCACCACGGCCGGCGGCTACGGCGTCAACCACGACAAGTCCTTCCGGCCCCGCCGCCAGGACCGCCCCCAGGACCTGCTGGAGACCGGCGCCGCCTACGCCATGGACGCGGCCGGCTTCCGCGCCGGCGGGCACCGCTTCTTCGGCCGCACCGAACCCGTCCGCACCGACCCCGCCCGGGTGCTGGAGGTCGACGACCCGCACGACCTCGACCGCGCCCGCGCCCTCGCGCCGCTGCTGGACGCCCCGCGCCCCGGCGCCCCCACCGACTTCGCCACCCACCTGCCGACCACCGACGACGTCGACGCGGTGGTACTGGACTTCGACGGCACCCAGACCGACGACCGGGTGCTGATCGACGCCGACGGACGGGAACTCGTCGCGGTCCACCGCGGCGACGGCCTCGGCATCGCCGCGCTGCGCAAGGCGGAGCTGAAGCTGCTGATCCTGTCCTCGGAGAAGAACCCGGTCGTCGCCGCACGGGCCCGCAAGCTCCAGGTGCCCGTCCTGCACGGCATCGACCGCAAGGACCTCGCCCTCAAGCAGTGGTGCGAGGAAGCGGGCATCGCGCCCGAGCGCGTCCTCTACGTCGGCAACGACGTCAACGACCTCCCGTGCTTCGACCTCGTCGGCTGGCCGGTGGCGGTCGCCGGGGCGCACGACGTGGTGCGCGGCGCGGCCCGCGCGGTCACCGCGACGCCCGGAGGCAGCGGCGCGATCCGCGAGATCGCCTCCTGGCTCCTGGGCCCGTCCCTCTGAACCACCCCTCGAACCCTTCACACCCCATACCCACGAATCACCCACGAAGAAGGAACCTCCCCATGAGCACCAACTCCCGTCTCCGCTCCCTCGGTGACCGCGTCGCCGGCCCCGGCCGCCCCGTCTACGTCACCGGCGAGATCGGCATCAACCACAACGGCGACCTGGAGAACGCGTTCGCGCTGATCGACGCCGCCGCGGACGCCGGCTGTGACGCGGTGAAGTTCCAGAAGCGGACCCCGGAGATCTGCACCCCGCGCGACCAGTGGGACATCGAGCGCGACACCCCCTGGGGCCGGATGACCTACATCGACTACCGCCACCGCGTGGAGTTCGACGAGGACGGCTACCGCGCCATCGACGAGTACTGCAAGAAGCGCGGCATCGCCTGGTTCGCCTCCCCGTGGGACGTCGAGTCCGTCGCCTTCCTGGAGAAGTTCGACGTGCCCTGCTACAAGGTCGCCTCCGCCTCGCTCACCGACGACGAGCTGCTGCGCGCCATGCGCGCCACCGGCCGCACCGTCATCCTCTCGACGGGCATGTCCACCCCCAAGCAGATCCGGCACGCCGTCGAGGTCCTGGGCAGCGAGAACATCCTGCTCTGCCACGCCACGAGCACCTACCCGGCCAAGGCCGAGGAGCTCAACCTGCGCATGATCAACACCCTGCAGGACGAGTACCCGAACGTCCCGATCGGCTACAGCGGCCACGAGACCGGCCTGCAGACCACCCTCGCCGCGGTCGCCCTGGGCGCCACCTTCGTCGAGCGCCACATCACCCTCGACCGCGCCATGTGGGGCTCCGACCAGGCCGCCTCGGTCGAGCCCGGCGGCCTGTCCCGCCTGGTCCGCGACATCCGCACCATCGAGGAGTCCCTCGGTGACGGCGTCAAGAAGGTCTACGAGAGCGAGCTCGGCCCGATGAAGAAGCTGCGCCGCGTCACCGGCGTGGTGGCCGAGACGGAGGCGGCCGACGCCGACCGCGAGCCGGCCTCGGTCTGAGCGGACGACGGGACGCCCATCGTGAGCTCACCCGAGGGGACCCGCGCCGAGCCGTCCGTGCCCGGCGCGCAGGTCCCGCCCCAGGAGACGGCGGGTACTCCCGCCCGCCGTCTCCTGGGGGTGCCCCGGCAGCGCGGCAGGCGCGCGCCGTCCACCGTCCGGGCCGGCGCGGGTGCCGCGGAGGCCGGCGGCACCCTCGCCTTCGTGGAGAGCCCGGTGCAGCTGCTCAACGTCCTGGAGTGGGCCCACACCGCGCGGGCCGAGGCGCTCACCCTCGTGGTGCTCTCGCCGCACGACCCGATGACCCGCGGCCAGTTGCGCCGGATGGCGGAACTCGCCCGCGACGAGGGCCACACGGTGCGCTGGGAAGAGGCCCGCGGCGGCCCCACCGCCCCCGTGCGCACCATCGGCGGCCTCGCCCCGTTGCTGCGCCGCGCCCGCCGCATCGTCATCGGCGACCCGTTCTCGCGCTACGTCCAGCTGCTGCTCACCCTCACCCGGGCACGTGACCTGGTCGTCGTCGACGACGGCACCGCCACCATGGAGTTCATCGGCCAACTCGCCCGCGGCGAGCGGCTGGTGCGCTGGCACCGGCACGGCAGCGGGCGCGGCGCGCGGGACCTGGTCTTCGCTCCCTTCTCGGCGACCGCGCGCCGCCGGCTCACCCCGGAACCCGAGGGCGGTCGGCGCACCGTCGGACTCTTCAGCTCGATGCCGGTCGACGCGCCGCCGGGCGTGCACGTCACCACCAACGAATTCGCCTGGACCCGCAGCCGCTTCGGCCCGCCCCGGCTGACCCGCGGCACCGACCTCGTCGGCACCTCGCTGGTCGAGACCGGGGTGGTGGACGCCGACCGGTACCTGGAGGCGGTGCGCGCCCTGTCGCGTACGCACGGCGCCACCCGCTACTTCGCACACCGCCGGGAGAGCGCCGACAAGCTCCACCGGCTCGCCACCGAGACCGGCCTGGAGGTCGTACGCCCCGATCTGCCGCTGGAGCTGATCGCCCGGCGTGGCCCCATCGGACGGCTGATCCTCAGCTTCCCCTCGACCGTGGTGCACACCCTGCCGCTGGCCCTGCTCGGCACGGGCGTGAAGGTCGCCGTCTGCGATGTCGATCCGGCGTGGCTGACGAGCACGGCGTCGCCGCGCGCGCAAGGTTTCCTCGACGGGGTCACCGGCACCGCCCGCGACGTGCAGCGACTGCCCTTCACCCAGCAGGTGGCAGCCGGATGAAGCCATAGGTCATACCCCTGCCGCCATCGGTCCATGCGCCGGGCGGCCTAGATTTTCTTCCCCTAACGGGCTGAACTTTTGTTGATCGAGAGACAGTTGCCCCGCGGGGCCCCGTAACCTTCAACGGGTGAACCAACTGATGTCCCGCGATACCGGTGCCGACGACACTCCCCCCGGGCCTCCGCTCCCCGGTGTGCTGCCCGAGGATCTGCGCGCCGAACTCATCGCCTTCCGCCGCGACTTGCACATGCATCCCGAGCTGGGAAACCAGGAGTTCCGGACCACCTCGGCGATCACCGCGCGCCTGGAGCAGGCCGGTCTTCGGCCCCGCGTCCTGGCCACCGGCACCGGCCTGGTGTGCGACATCGGTACGGCTCCCACCACGAGCGCGGTGGACGACGAGGCGGCCGCACCGGGCCCCGCTCCCGCCCTCGCCGTCGACCCCACCCTGCCCCTGCTGGCCCTGCGCGCGGACATCGACGCCCTGCCCATCCCGGACACCAAGACCGTCCCCTACCGCTCCACGGTCCCCGACCGCGCGCACGCCTGCGGCCACGACGTGCACACCACCGTCGTCCTCGGCACCGGCCTGGTCCTGGCCGAGCTGGCCCGCCGGGGGCAGCTGCCGCGGCCGGTGCGGCTGGTCTTCCAGCCGGCGGAGGAGGTGCTGCCGGGCGGCGCCCCCGACGTCATCGCGTCCGGGGCCCTGGACGGCGTCGGCCGGATCCTCGCCGTGCACTGCGACCCGCGGGTCGACGCCGGCCGGATCGGGCTGCGGACCGGCGCGATCACCTCGGCCTGCGACCGGCTGGAGGTCACGCTGGACGGCCCGGGCGGCCACACCGCGCGCCCGCATCTGACCACCGACATGGTCACCGCCGCCGCCCGGGTCGCCCTCGACGTGCCGGCGCTGCTGGCCCGCCGGGTGGACGCCAGGGCCGGACTCGCCGTCACCTGGGGCCGGCTGGAGTCCGGCCACGCCTGCAATGTGATCCCGCAGCGCGCCGGCCTGTCCGGCACGGTCCGCTGCCTCGACCTGGGTGCCTGGCGCCAGGCACCCGACCTGGTGCACGCCGCCATCGACGAGGTCGCCGCGCTGCACGGCGCGAAATCGCAG
Organism: Streptomyces sp. Pv4-95; assembly: GCF_045782725.1. NCBI lineage: Bacteria > Bacillati > Actinomycetota > Actinomycetes > Kitasatosporales > Streptomycetaceae > Streptomyces > Streptomyces sp. Pv4-95. The sequence continues at coordinate 3,220,458 of NZ_CP127172.1, read as the reverse complement.
ATCACCTACGTGCGCGGGGTGCCGCCGGTGGTCAACGAAGCGACCTCGGCCCAGCTGCTGCAGGACGCGATGGCGGCCCGGCTGGGCGCACACACCGTCGAGGACACCGAGCAGTCCCTGGGCGGCGAGGACTTCTCCTGGTATCTCGAACACGTCCCGGGGGCGATGGCCCGGCTCGGGGTGCGTCCGCCCGGCGAGGTGGGGCGGCACGATCTGCACCGCGGGGACTTCGATGTGGACGAGCGGGCGATCCAGGTGGGTGTGGAGCTGTTCACCGCCGCGGCGATGATCGACAACGCCCGCCCGTAACCCGGCCGTCGGCCCTCGTTCGCGACGATCCGATAACGGCTTCGAACGGCCCCTTTTTCTGGCATCTACGCGCGTTACGATGCGGCGGAATCAGCGCCGACGGAGGCGCTACGAGTCGAAGGGGCCCCTCGTGCGCCGGGTATCCAAGATTGCTGCCGCGGGCATAGCCACCGCGGCCCTCGCTGTTTCGCTCACCGCCTGCGGAGAATCGTCCACCGAGGCCGGTGGCAAGAACAAGGGCGTCGGACTCGCCTTCGACGTCGGCGGCCGGGACGACCACTCCTTCAACGAGGCCGCGGCCCGTGGCGTGGACAAGGCCGAGAAGGACCTCGGCGTGAAGTCCAAGCTCATGACGGCCAAGAACGGCGAGACCGAGGCCGACCGCGAGCAGCGGCTGTCCTCGCTCGCGGAGGCCGGCTTCAACCCCGTCATCGGCGTCGGCTTCAACTACGGCAAGTCCGTCAACAAGGTCGCCAAGGACTTCCCCGACACCACCTTCGGTGTGGTCGACTCGCCCTCCGAGGCCAAGAACGTCTACGGCATGGTCTTCGCCGAGCACGAGGGCTCCTACCTCGCCGGTGTCGCCGCGGCCCTGAAGAGCAAGACCCACAAGGTCGGCTTCATCGGTGGCGTGAACAACGCCCTGATCCAGAAGTTCCAGGCCGGCTTCGAGCAGGGCGTCAAGGACACCGACCCCAAGGCGAAGATCACCTCCGAGTACCTCTACGCCAACGACGACAAGGGCTTCAACGACCCGGCCGCCGCCAAGGGCAAGGCCAAGGGCATGCTCGACGCCGGTATCGACGTCATCTACACCGCGGCCGGCCAGTCCGGCAACGGCTCGATCGAGACGGTCGCCGGCAAGAAGGGCACCTGGGCGATCGGCGTCGACTCCGACCAGTACCAGCAGCCGGGCCTGGCGCAGTACAAGAGCTCCATCCTCACCTCGGTGATGAAGAACGTCGACGTCGCGGTCTACGACCTGGTCAAGAGCGTCAAGGACAAGAAGCCGCTGGACGGCAACAAGAGCTACACGCTCAAGGACGACGGCGTGCGGCTGTCCACCTCGGGCGGCTTCATCGACGACCTCCAGCCCAAGATCGACGCGGCCAAGAAGAAGATCGCGTCGGGCGAGGTCAAGGTCAGCGACACCCCCGCCAAGCGGTAGCAGCCCCCCGGATCCGGCGCGGCGGCCACGGCCGCCGCGCCGGGCCTTCCGCGCCGGCATGCGCCGGCCTTTTCCGCGATGGTCTTCCGTCGTCAACACTACGCGCGTAGCGTCGAGTTGGCGCGATATCGTCGCCTCCCCGCTTCTCCGTACCACTCCCTGTCCCCCGAGGAGAGTGCGCCATCAAAGCGTCCAGCAGCCCCCAGGCAGACAGTTCCCCCGCCGCGGCACCGGCGGTGGAACTCCGCGGGATCACCAAGCGGTTCCCGGGTGTTGTCGCCAACCACGACATCGACATCACCGTCCGCCGCGGCACCGTGCACGCGCTCGTCGGCGAGAACGGCGCGGGCAAGTCGACCCTGATGAAGATCCTCTACGGCATGCAGAAGCCGGACGAGGGCACCATCGGCATCGACGGCGAACAGGTCAGCTTCCACAGCCCGGCCGACGCCATCGCCCGCAACATCGGCATGGTCCACCAGCACTTCATGCTCGCCGACAACCTCACCGTCCTGGAGAACATCGTTCTCGGCGGCGAGAAGCTGCACGGCATCGGTGGCAAGGCCCGCGCCGAGATCGTCAAGATCTCCGACCGCTACGGCCTCGGCGTCCGCCCCGACGTCCTCGTCGAGGACCTCGGCGTCGCCGACCGCCAGCGTGTGGAGATCCTCAAGGTCCTCTACCGCGGCGCCCGGACGCTGATCCTCGACGAGCCGACCGCGGTCCTCGTCCCGCAGGAGGTCGACGCCCTCTTCGACAACCTGCGCGAGCTCAAGGCCGAGGGCCTGACCGTCATCTTCATCTCCCACAAGCTGGGCGAGGTGCTCTCGGTCGCCGACGACATCACCGTCATCCGGCGCGGCACCACCGTCGCCTCGGTCGTGCCCGGCGAGACCACGCCCAAGCAGCTGGCCGAGCTGATGGTCGGCAGCGAGCTGCCGTCGCCGCAGACCCGCGAATCCACCGTCACGGACGTGGAGATGCTCAAGGTCGAGGGGCTGCGGCTGCTCACCACGGACGCCGAAGGGGTCGAGCGCACCGTCCTGGACGATGTGTCGCTGACCATCCACAAGGGCGAAGTCCTCGGCATCGCGGGCGTAGAAGGCAACGGCCAGGCCGAACTGGTCGAGGCGATCATGGGCATGCGCGACCCCGACGGCGGCTCCATCGCGCTGGACGGCACCGACATCAGCCACGCGCCCACCCGCACCCGGCGCGAGGACGGCATCGGCTACATCCCCGAGGACCGCCACCGGCACGGGCTGCTGCTGGAGGCCCCGCTGTGGGAGAACCGCATCCTGGGCCATGTCACGGAGAAGCCCAACGCCAAGGGCAGGCTGCTGGACCTCAAGGCGGCCCGCGCCGACACCGAGCGCATCGTCGCCGCCTACGACGTGCGCCCCCCCGGCATCGAGGTCACCGCGGCCTCGCTCTCCGGCGGCAATCAGCAGAAGCTGATCGTCGGCCGCGAGATGAGCCACCACCCCAAGCTGCTGATCGCCGCGCACCCCACCCGGGGCGTGGACGTCGGTGCCCAGGCCCAGATCTGGGACCAGATTCGCATTGCCCGCCGCGAGGGCCTCGCGGTCCTGCTGATCTCCGCGGACCTCGATGAGCTGATCGGCCTGTCCGACGGCCTGCGGGTGATGTACCGCGGCCGGCTCGTCGCGGACGCGGACCCCGCCACCATCACCCCCGAGGAGCTGGGCTCGGCCATGACCGGTGCCGCCAGCGGCCACCTCACCGCGGCCGGCGGCGACGCCGACGCGGCACGCGTGCCGCGCCAGTCCGAGCCGTCCCCGTCGTCCGAGGAGGCGGATTCCGAGTGAAGAAGCTCGCCACGAAGAAGCTCACCAGGAAGAAGCTCGACAAGAACAAGCTGATCCTGGGGATCGCGGCGCCCGTCCTGGCGATCGTCGCGGCACTGATCATCACGTCGGTGATCATCCTGGCCACCGGCAAGGACCCGATCCACGCCTACACGGTGATGGTCGACTTCGGCTCCAAGAGCGACAGCCAGGTCTGGATCATCAACAAGGCGATCCCGTACTACCTGTCCGCGCTCGCCGTCGCCATCGGCTTCCGGATGAACCTCTTCAACATCGGCGTGGACGGCCAGTACCGCATCGCGGCGTTCTTCGCTGCGGTGGTCGGCGGCGCGCTGACGCTCCCCGGCTTCCTGCAGATCCCGCTGATCATCATCGTGGCGATGGTGGTCGGCTCGGTCTGGGCCGGTATCGCGGGTCTGCTGAAGACGACGCGCGGGGTCAGCGAGGTGATCACCACGATCATGCTCAACGCGATCGCGGCCGCGGTCATCGGCTACTTCCTCCAGGAAGGACGGCTCGCGGAGCGGGACGGCAACCTCTTCCACACGCCCAACCTCCCGGCCTCCAGCCACTTCTTCACCCTCCCCACCACGCCCAAGCCCATCGACGGCTTCATCGTCATCGCCGTCATCGTCGGCTTCGCGTACTGGTTCGTCCTCAACCGCACCCGCTTCGGCTTCGACCTGCGCACCGTGGGGCAGTCGGAGTCGGCGGCCGAGGCAGGTGGCGTCAGCGTCAAGCGCATGGTCGTCACCTCCATGCTGCTGTCCGGAGCCGCGGCCGGTCTCATCGGGATGCCGACCCTGCTCGGCGTCTCGTACAACTACGGCACCGACTTCCCCATCGGCATCGGCTTCACCGGCATCGCCATCGCGCTGCTCGGCCGTAACCACCCGGTCGGCATGGCCGCCGGCGCGCTGCTGTGGGGCTTCCTCGAACGGACCGGTACCCAGCTCGAATTCGAGGAATACGAGCAGGAGATCGTCGGCGTGATGCAGGGCGTCATCGTGCTGTGCGTCGTCATCGCCTACGAAGTCGTACGCCGCTACGGCCTCAGACTCCAGCAGCGGCAGGTCGGCGAGCAGCTCGCCGCCCGGACCCGCAAGACCGAGACGGTGGAGGTCTCCTCGTGAGCACGAACCTCACGGCCCCGGCCACCAAGGCCCGCGGCGACAAGAGCAAGCCCACGGCCTCCCGGCGCAAGCTCACCTACCCCAAGGTCCTGCTGATCATCGCGGGCAGCCTCGTTCTGCTGTCCCTGCTGCGGGTCGTCACCGGCGCCAACAACCTCACCGGCTCCGGCCAGTACACCGCGGCACTCAACGCCGCCGTGCCGATCGGCCTGGCCGGCCTCGGCGGTCTGTGGGCCGAACGCTCCGGCGTCATCAACATCGGCCTCGAAGGCATGATGATGCTCGGCGCCTTCTCCGCCGGTGCGATCGGCTGGCAGTACGGCCCCTGGGCCGCGGCGCTGGCCGGCGTCATCGGCGGTGCGCTCGGCGGGCTGCTGCACGCCCTCGCCACCGTCACCTTCGGCGTCGACCACATCATCTCCGGCGTCGCCATCAACATCATGGCGCTCGGCCTGACGCAGTTCCTCGCCAAGCTGTGGTTCGGCGCCGACGGCAGCGCGGCCTCGGCGGCCGGCGGCAACGACAAGCAGTCGCCACCGATGCCGGACATGCCGACGTTCACCGTCCCCGGCCTGTCCGAGTGGCTCTACTCCGTCGAGAAGCACCACTGGTTCCTGGTCTCCGACGTGGCCGGTATCGCCGGCTCCCTGGTCAGCAACGTCTCCTGGCTGACCCTGCTCGCCGTGGCCGTCTTCGCGCTCAGCTTCTTCGTCCTGTGGCGGTCCTCCTTCGGGCTGCGGCTGCGCTCCTGCGGCGAGGGCCCGATCGCGGCCGAATCGCTCGGCGTCAACGTCTACCGCTACAAGTACGCCGCGGTGGTCGCCTCCGGTGCGCTGGCCGGCCTCGGTGGCGCGTTCCTGGCGATCTACGTGCACATCTTCCAGGACGGCCAGACCGGCGGCCGCGGCTACATCGGCCTCGCCACCATGATCTTCGGCAACTGGCGGCCCGGCGGAGTGGCCATGGGCGCCGGCCTGTTCGGCTTCATGGACGCCCTGCAGCTGCGCGGCGGCGGCCCCACCGTCCACGCGCTGCTGCTCCTGCTCGCCGTGCTGCTGGTGGGCCTGGCCGTCTGGAAGCTGCGGGCCGGCCGGCTCACCCAGGGTGTGATCAGCCTGGTCGTCGCCGCGTTGCTCGGCCTTTGGTACGCGACGTCCGATACGGTCGCGCTGGAGATCGTCGGCGTCGCCCCGTACATCGCAACGCTGTTGGTCCTCTCACTGGCCGCGCAGCGGCTGCGGCCGCCGAAGTCCATCGGCAAGACGTATCGGAGAGGTCAGGGCAAGTGAGCACAGCTCCCGACTGGGAGTCGCTGAGGCGGCAGGCCCGGGACGCGATGTCCCGGGCCTACGCCCCCTACTCCGGCTATCCCGTCGGGGCCGCGGCCGTCGTCGACGACGGCCGCACCGTCACCGGCTGCAACGTCGAGAACGCCTCCTACGGCCTCGGCCTGTGCGCCGAATGCGGCCTGATCTCCGCGCTGTTCGCGGGCGGCGGCGGCCGGCTGACCGCCTTCACCTGCGTCGACGGCGAGGGCAAGCCGCTGGTCCCGTGCGGGCGCTGCCGCCAACTCCTGTGGGAGCACGGCGGACCGGAGCTGCTGGTCGACACGGCCGCGGGCATCCGCCCCTTGGCGGAGCTGCTGCCGGACGCCTTCGGCCCGCAACACCTCGTCCGATAGCGCCCCGTGCGCCCGCACGCCGCCGTCCCCTCGCCCCCATGCGGTCTATGCGTGTAGAACGGGTGGCAACCGTTCGAAAGGAAGCCTCCATGGACGTCATCTCCGTCATCCGCACCAAGCGTGACCGCGGTGAACTGGCCCCCGATCAGATCGACTGGGTGATCGACGCCTACACCCGCGGCGAGGTCGCCCACGAGCAGATGTCGTCCCTGGCGATGGCCATCTTCCTCAACGGCATGAACCGCACGGAGATCGCCCGCTGGACCGCCGCCATGATCGCCTCCGGCGAGCGGATGGACTTCTCCTCCCTCCCCCGCCCCACCGCGGACAAGCACTCCACCGGCGGCGTCGGCGACAAGATCACCCTGCCGCTCGCCCCGCTGGTCGCCGCCTGCGGCGCGGCCGTCCCGCAGCTCTCCGGCCGCGGCCTGGGCCACACCGGCGGCACCCTCGACAAGCTGGAGGCCATCCCCGGGTGGCGCGCCCAGCTCTCCAACGCCGAGATGCTCGGCGTGCTGCACGACGTCGGCTCCGTGATCTGTGCCGCCGGTGACGGCCTGGCGCCCGCCGACAAGAAGCTCTACGCGCTGCGCGATGTCACCGGCACCGTCGAGTCGATCCCGCTGATCGCCTCCTCGATCATGTCCAAGAAGATCGCCGAGGGCACCGGTTCCCTGGTCCTGGACGTCAAGGTCGGCTCCGGCGCGTTCATGAAGAACCTCGACGACGCCCGCGAACTCGCCGCCACCATGGTCGAGTTGGGCACCGACCACGGCGTCCGTACGGCCGCCCTGCTGACCGACATGGCCACCCCGCTCGGCCGCACCGCGGGCAACGCCCTCGAAGTCCGCGAATCCGTCGAGGTGCTGGCCGGCGGCGGCCCGCAGGACGTCATCGATCTGACCCTCGCCCTCGCCCGCGAGATGCTCGACGCGGCGGGCCTGAAGGACGCCGACCCCGCCAAGGCGCTGGCCGACGGCTCGGCCATGGACCACTGGCGGCGCATGATCGCCGCCCAGGGAGGCGACCCCGACGCCGCCCTCCCGGTGGCCCGTGAGCAGCACATCGTCACCGCTTCCTCCTCCGGCACCCTCACCACCCTCGACGCCTACGCCGTCGGCCTCGCCGCCTGGCGCCTGGGCGCCGGCCGCGCCCGCAAGGAGGACCCGGTGCAGGCGGGCGCCGGCGTCGAAATGCACGCCAAGCCCGGCGACACCATCACCGCGGGCCAACCGCTGCTGACCCTGCACACCGACACCCCCGAGAAGTTCCCCTACGCCCTGGAGGCACTGGACGGCGGCGTCCTGATCGGCCCGGAGGACGCGGCCTTCGCGACCACGCCGGTGGTGCTGGAACGTATCGGCTGACCTGGGTTTCCCGTATGGATGAACGGGATCCGTGGCCTGCCGCGGGTCCCGTTCGCCATGCTGGGATCGGTGGCATGCCGAGTGAAGAGACCACCATGAGTGCAATTCCGACTGAGCCCGCACCGAGGCAGCACTGGGAACAGCTCGTCCGCTTTTGGAGAGAGTCGGACTGGCCCGAAGGCAGCAAGGTGGAGATCACTGACGGGACCATCGTGGTGACGCCACCGCAGGCCGTGCCCCACCACCGTATTGCCGCGAGGGTTCAGCGCAGTCTGTACACCGTGCTTCCCGAGGAGTGGGGGGTCTACCAGACCCTCGCAGTCGCTCACCCCTCGCGCGGCCGCCTCTACATCCCGGACCTTGTCGTGATCCCGGACGCGGTTGTCGACGAGCTGGACGGAGGCGACCCCGCCCCCCTCACAGCCGCCGAACTGGTCGTCGAGGTCACCTCGCCGTGCAACGCGAGCTACGACCGCATCAACAAGGCAGCCGCCTACGCGCAGGCGGGAGTTCCGCTCTACGTCCTCATCGACCGCTTCGCCCCTGCCGGGCCCACGGTCACGCTCTACGGGGAGCCGAAGGACGAGGTCTACCAAGAGCTCCAGCGGGTGAAGTTCGGCGAGGACGTCCGCCTTCCCGCGCCCTTCGGACTCACCCTCGACACCAGCGTGTTCCCCCTCGGTGCCTGACGGCGAAGGGCCCGCCCCACCAGGACAGGTGGTGGGGCGGGCCCTTCGGTACGGGGAGCCGTGCGGCGTTACGCGGCCTTCTCCAGGTGCAGGAGGCGGCGTTCGGCCACGGCCTTGCGGGTGGCGTACAGCGTGATGCCGGCGGCACCGACCATCGCGAACAGGCCGAGGAGGACGGTGCCCTCCCAGCCGGCGGCGTGGAAGGCGAGGGCGCCGAGCGCACCGCCCAGGCTGCTGCCGATGTAGTACGCGCACTGGTAGAGCGCCGACGCCTGGGCGCGCGCCGTCCTGGCGGTGCGGCTGACCGAGGACGAGGCGACCGCGTGGCCCGCGAAGAAGCCGGCGGTGATCAGGACCAGGCCCACCAGCACCGCGGCGACCGAGTCGGCGAGCGAGAGCAGCAGACCTGACGAGGTCGCGCCGACCGCCAGGTAGAGCGCGCCCCGGCGGCCCATCCGGCCGACGAGCTTGCCCGCCGCGGCCGAGGAGACCGTACCGACCAGGTAGACGATGAAGATCGAACCGACGATGCCCTGCGGGAGGTTGAACGGCTCGGACACCAGGCGGTAGCCGATGACGGTGTAGACCGCGCCGAAGACCGTCATGAAGAGCGCGCCGATGCCGTACAGGCGCCGCAGCAGGGGGTCGGCGAGGTGACCGCCGAGGGTGCGGGCCAGCGCCCGCGGTCCCACCGAACGGGGCACGAAGTGACGGGCCTTGGGCACCAGCAGCCGGAAGGTCACCGCGCACAGCACGGCCAGCGCGCCCACCGCGCCGAGCCCGGCCCGCCAGCCCCAGAGCTGGGCGACCCAGCCGGTCACGATGCGCCCGGACATGCCGCCGATGCTGTTGCCCGCCACGAACAGGCCGATGGCCGCCACCAGGGCCTTGGCACGTACCTCTTCGGCCAGGAAGGCCATCGCCGAGGCGGGCAGTCCGGCCAGCGCGACTCCCTGGACGGCGCGCAGCGCGATCAGCCAGCCGAGCGACGGGGCGAACGGCACCAGCAGCGCGAGAACCGCGGCGACGGTCAGCGAGGCGGTCATCAGCGTGCGGCGGCCGAGGCGTTCGGACAGCGCACTGAGCGGGATCACCGCGAGCGCCAGTCCGAGGGTGGCCGCCGAGACGGTCCAGCTGGCCTGATCCGGTGTCACACCGAGGTCGGTGGAGATCGCGGGCAGCAGGGCCTGGGTGGAGTAGAGGAGCGCGAAGGTCGCGACTCCGGCGGCGAAGAGGGCGAAACTCATCCGGCGGTAGCCGGGGCCGCCCGGGTGCAGCTTGCCGGACTCGGGGTCGACGGCGGCGGCGGTGCGAGAGGTGTCGGGGGACGACTGGGGAGAGGCGGCCGCACGGTCGGTGACGGACGCCCCGGTATCAGCGGAGGGCATGCTTCGAAAGTAGGCGTCGGGGTTTCATGCGTCCAATGCATAGAAACGCCATAATCGATGCTGTGACACATGATCCCAGTTCACGAGCACCTCTGTCGCAAGCTCGCAACAGAAATGAGACGTCGGGAACACGGAGCAGGACGGTGGGCGGCGCGGCGGACGCGGGAGAGGCCGCCGAGCTCGGCGTCGACTCCTGGGCCCTGACGCTCGCCCCGCGCCTGGCGCAGTTCACCGCGGTCGCCCGGCACGAGCACGTTACCCGCGCCGCGCAGGAGCTCGGCATGCCGCAGCCGACCCTCAGCCGCGCCATCGTCCGGCTGGAGGACGACCTCGGCGTCGCCCTCTTCGCCCGGCACGGCCGCACCCTCTCCCTCACCCCGGCCGGCCGCGCCTTCCTCGCCTCCACCGAGCGCGCGCTGACCGACATCGAGCGGGCCACCGAATCCGTACAGGCCGACGCCGACCCCACCGCGGGCAAGGTCGCCTTCGGCTTTCTGCACACCCTCGGCCCCGAGACCGTTCCCGGCCTCATCCGCACCTTCCGCGCCGACCACCCCCGTGTGCGCTTCCAACTCGTGCAGAACTACGGGGAGGCGATGATCGAGCGGCTGCGCGCCGGCGACCTCGACCTCTGCCTGACCTCGCCCGTCCCGGACTACCCCGACCTGGTCGCCCGCCGCCTGGACGAGCAGAAGCTGCGCCTGGTCGTCCCGGACGACCATCCGCTGGCCGGCCGCAAGCGGGTCCGCCTCGCGGAGACCGCGGGCGAGCTGTTCGTCACCCTCGAACCGGGCTACGGGCTGCGCCGGATCACCGACGCGCTGTGCGCAGAGGCGGGGTTCACCCCGCGGATCGCCTTCGAGGGGGAGGAGGCAGAGACGCTGCGCGGCCTCGTCGCGGCAGGGCTGGGCGTGGCGCTGCTGCCGCCACCGGCGGTGCCGCGGCCCGGTGTCGCCGAACTGACCGTGACCGCGCCGCGCGCGGTCCGCGAGATCGGCGTGGCCTGGCTGGGCGGACATCCGGACACCCCGCCGGTGGCCGCGTTCAAGAAGTTCCTGCTGAGCCGGCGGGGACTGCTGCTGCCGCGTTGAGACCGGCGAGCGGCGGCCGCGGACACCGAGTGCCCGAGGGGACGTTCAGTGCCGCAGCGACGCTCCGAAGCCGGCGGCCAGCGGCATCCGCAGGCCGAGCGGCGGTGGCGCCGCCAGGGCGTCGCGCACCGGACGGGCGTAATCCCTGGTGAAGAGCGAGCCGAGCATGAAGTCGGCTGCGAGAGCCAGGACTTCGGGGCGGTGCTGGCTCAGTGAATGGCCGTCGGAGTGCACCTCGAAGCGGCAGGTGTCGCGATTGATCTTCTTGGCGCGCTCGGCGTAGCGGTAGGACAGTTCGGGGTCGGTGCGCTCGTCGTTCGTGCCGTGGACGAGCAACACCTGCCGCCCCACGAGCTGCTTGACCGGATCGGGCTTCGCCGCGTCCGGGCCCGGCTCGGGAAACCAAGGGGCGACCGCAAGGACGGAATGCACCGCCGGGTGGCCCGCGGCGTGCAGCGCGGCACGGGCGCCCATGCCCGTCCCGACGAGGCACACCGGCACATCGCCGTAGCGGCGGACCACCTCCTCCAGCGCCCACGTCGCGTCCCGCGCGGGATGGGCGGCCGCGCCGTTCCAGCCGCGGCAGCGGTAGCGCACCACATGGGCGGTCAGCCCCTCCGGTCGCCCCGCCTTCGCCAGCCGGACGGCGAACGGGCGCACGGCGAGCGCCGACATGGGGGACGGGCGCCGCACCCCGGTGGGCTCACCCGCCGGCAGTAAAAGCGCGACTGCGTTCACCGGGCCCGCCGCCCGCCCCTCCGTACGCCGCCATCGCAGTGCCGCGCGGGTCACGTCCTCGCCGGCCGATCCCAGCGGTTTTCCCAGCCGGGCCTCGCGCACCGGCAGCGCTTGCTGAGCCATGACGAGAACGATGGCAGAAGGAGGCGTACGGGCCACCCCGCCGACGGGTCACTGTTACGTATCGTTCGATGAGATCTACGCGCGTAGGGGCTAGAGTGCCGAGATGACGAGCGAGACCACCAACCTCCCGACCAGTGAACAGATTCGCCGCGCCCCCAAGGTGCTGCTCCACGACCATCTCGACGGCGGCCTGCGCCCCGGCACGGTCGTCGACCTGGCCCGGGAGACCGGCTACGCCGGGCTCCCCGAAACCGACCCGGAAAAGCTCGGGATCTGGTTCCGCGAGGCCGCCGACTCCGGTTCGCTGGAGCGCTATCTGGAGACCTTCGCGCACACCTGTGCCGTCATGCAGACCCGCGAGGCGCTGACCCGGGTGGCCGCCGAGTGCGCCGAGGACCTCGCCGCCGACGGCGTCGTCTACGCCGAGGTCCGGTACGCGCCGGAGCAGCACCTGGAAGCCGGGCTGACCCTCGAAGAGGTCGTCGAGGCCGTCAACGACGGCTTCCGTGAGGGCGAGCGGCGCGCGAAGGCCAACGGCCACCGCATCCGCGTCGGCGCGCTGCTGACCGCCATGCGGCACGCGGCCCGCGCCCTGGAGATCGCCGAACTCGCCAACCGCTACCGCGACTTCGGTGTCGTCGGCTTCGACATCGCGGGCGCCGAGGCCGGCTACCCGCCCACCCGCCACCTCGACGCCTTCGAGTACCTCAAGCGGGAGAACAACCACTTCACCATCCACGCCGGTGAGGCCTTCGGACTGCCGTCCATCTGGCAGGCGTTGCAGTGGTGCGGCGCCGACCGCCTCGGCCACGGCGTGCGGATCATCGACGACATCGAGGTCGCCGATGACGGCTCGGTCAAGCTCGGCCGGCTCGCCTCGTACGTAAGGGACAAGCGCATCCCGCTGGAGATGTGCCCGACCTCCAACCTCCAGACCGGTGCCGCGGACTCCTACGCGCAGCACCCCATCGGCTTGCTGCGCAGGCTCCAGTTCCGCCTGACCGTCAACACCGACAACCGGTTGATGAGCGGTACGAACATGTCTCGGGAATTCGAGCACCTGGTCAAGACATTCCGGTACACGCTCGATGACATGCAGTGGTTTACAGTCAATGCGATGAAATCAGCGTTCATTCCTTTCGATGAACGTCTGGCGATGATCAATGACGTGATCAAGCCCGAATACGCGGCGCTGAGGGCCGAATGGCTCTTCCGTCACGCGGGCACCACACCCATTGTGAACAGCGGGTCTGACGCTGTGTAACGGTGGTTGAAGGCGTTATTCGAACGGCCGGTGGATTGTCCACCGGCCGTTTTTTCTTCGCTTCTCGCTGTTTGCGGCGCCGGTGGCCCCGTCAGTAGGTTCCTAGCCGGTCAAGCCCCCATCACGAGGACGTAAAAGCGATGAAGCAGGGAACCATCAAGACTCTCGGTGTCGCCGCGCTCGGTGCCGCCTTCGCCGCCACCGCCGCGGGCACCGCCGCCGCTGCCCCGGCTGCCGACGCGATCGACACCGCGGGTGTGCTGCGCGGTCTCCCGGTCGAGCAGGCCGCCAAGACGGTCTCCAAGTCCGCCGACGCCAAGCCGGTCGGCGGCGTCGTCAAGACCAAGAGCAACTCGAAGGGCAACCTGCTGGGCGGCCTGCCGGTCACCGGCAAGAACCTGCCCGCCGGCGCCGTCACCAAGGGTCTCCCCCTGGGTGGCTGAACACACCGCACCGTCCCGTAGGGGACGTGCGCCTGGCCGTGCCCCGGCCGTACGCCGTTTCGGCGTGCGTGCCGGGGCACGGCCGTCGGCGTGCCGGGGCGGGCGGGGCAGGAGCGCCCTCGCGTGCTACCAGGCGGCGGCGGTGGTCTTCTCCGAGGGCATGAATATCCACAGCGCCAGGTAGACCAGGAACTGCGGGCCGGGGAGCAGGCACGAGACCACGAAGATCGTGCGCATGGTGGTCGGGGTCGTACCGAAGCGACGGGCCAGGCCCGCGCACACTCCGGCGATCATTCGGTTGTCGCGGGGACGGACCAGTTCGGCGGCCATGATGACGGCTCCTTTGCTACATGCTGAGGCGTTTGCCCCGATGTCTCAAAGGTAAGTCCGCGAGCCGGAGAGAACATCAGCCTGGGGGGCCAGTCCGACCCTGGGGATCGTCGGGGTCGCACCCCTGAGATCCTCGTTCCGGCGACGGAGCCGGGACCGGCACCCGGGGACGACGGCCAGGTGCACCAGCGCCACCCCGGCCGCGTTCAGCAGCACCGTGTCGATGTCCGGGACCTGCCCGGGGACCCCGGTCTGCAGCAGCTCGATGGCCAGCGCGATCATGGCGCCGGCGAACACCGTGCGGGTCAGCGACACCAGCGGCGAAACGTTCAGTCGGCCGGCCGACATCGGCAGCAGCACTCCGAGAGGAGCGAGCAGCAGCGCGGATCCGCCCAGATGCTGCACCGCCTCCCACGGCCCGCGCGCCAGCTCGGCGCTGATCGACGCCAGCGGTTCGAGGTTCGGGGCGGGCACCCAGGGCACCGTCCGCGGACGCAGCATCAGCCAGCCGACGAGCACAAGGTGCGCCACAAGGAGGAGCAGTCCGGTGGCGCGCAAACGGAGGGCGGCGGTGTCGCCGAGGCCATGACGCTGCACAAAGCCCAGGACGCCGGTAGCGGGGGCTGCGGTTCCGCACTGTCGCGTCCGTTTTGACGGTCCCGCCGCCGTGGGCCCCGGAGCGCGCCCGGAGGCGGTCCCACGGCGGACTCGGCGGCCGGCGGCCCGGCCGCCTCAGCCCTTGCGGGACAGTGGGCCGCCCCAGCTCGTGTTCTGGGCGATGTCCGGGTGGGTCAGCACCTCGTCGGAGCACTCGTAGCGGTGCGCCGCGTCGCCACCCGGCCCGCCCAGGATCACCGCGTGCGTCCGGCCGAGCGCCGCGCTCATGCCGTAGGTGCACACCAGCTGGGCCAGCGCGAAGGACGGCAGATCGTCGGGACGGACGCTCAGCCGCAGCGCGTCCGCGGCATCGGCCGCCCGGGGTCCGGTGACCTCGACGTCCTCGGGTACCGCACTGCTGAACCCGGCCTCCTCCTCCGCCGAAAGAGGCTGCTTCTGCAGCTCACCCAGCAGGGCGCGGGCGGCCTGCAGCCGCGCGCCGTCCGCCGGCGCCTTGGTCAGGGGCACGGTCCGCTCCACCGGAGTCAGCGTCGAGCTGCACACCAGATACACGGTGACCTGCACCTCGCCGGGCGAAGCCGGCGCATCGCCCTCGGGCACCTTGCAGCTCACCCGCGAGGGCGCGCCCCCGGCGTCGACCGGTACGGACGTGCCGCGGACTCCGCAGCCCGCGGCGGCCAGCGCCAGGGCGGCCACCGCGGCCGTACGCCGCCACCTCCGGGCCCCGCCGGACCCCGGCGCAGGCCCGTGCGGTCGCGCGGGACCGGGCTGTCTCATCGGTCGCCCTCCGTGCCGTCGCCGGGCGCGCCCGACGTGCCGCCGGCCGCCCGGCCGCGGCCCGATGCGCCACCGCGCCCCTGGGTGACGCCACCGCCGTCCCGCTCGCCGTCCTCCGTCAGCCGCGAGGCGTCCATGGGCAGCCGCAGGGTGAAGACGGCGCCGCCCTCGGGCAGATTGGCGGCCGTGATCTCACCGCCGTGGATGTGCGCGTTCTCCATCGCGATGGACAGGCCGAGACCGCTGCCCTCCGACCGCGGCCGCGAGGCGCTCGCCTTGTAGAAGCGGTCGAAGACGTGCGGCAGGACCTCTTCCGGGATGCCGGGGCCGTGGTCCCGCACCCGGATCACCAGATCTCCCGCGCCGCCCCGGTGCGCGTCCGCCGCCGGCTTCTCCGGCTGCTCGGGCCCGCCGTCGTCGGGGGATGCCGGACGGCCGCCCGGCGCCCCGCGGTCGGCGGCGGTGCCGTGCCCGCCCGGTGCCTCCTCGGCGTCCGGTCCGCGGCGGCCGGCCGCCGCGCCGTCCTCGCCGGCCGCAGGCTCGGTGTGCACCGAGACCCGCACCGGGGAGCCGCCGTGCTTGAGGGCGTTGCCGATAAGGTTCGCCAGGATGACGTCGAGCCGCCGCGGGTCCAGGCGGGCGACGATGCCGCGGTCGGCGTCCAGATCGACCGCGTCCAGCCAGGCCCGTGCGTCGATACAGGCGGTCACCTGGTCCGCGACCTCGACGTCGTCCAGCACCAGCCGGGCCGTCCCCGCGTCGAAGCGGGTGACCTCCATCAGGTTCTCCACGAGGTCGTTGAGCCGCCGCGTCTCGCTGACGACCAGCTGCACGGCGGGCGCGATCATCGGGTCGAGGGAGTCGGCCTCCTCCTCCAGCACCTCCGAGACCGCCGTGATCGCCGTCAGCGGCGTCCGCAGTTCGTGCGACATGTCGGCGACGAAGCGGCGCGAGGACGCCTCCCGCGCGCTCAGCTCCTCCACCCGCTGTTCGAGCCGCTCCGCGGTGCGGTTGAACGTCCGTGACAGATCGGCGAGTTCGTCCGTGCCGGTCACCCGCAGCCGGGTGTCCAGGCGGCCCTCGCCCAGTTGCCGGGCCGCGTGTCCGAGCCGCTGCACCGGCCGCAGCACGGTCGTCGCGGCGGCCTGCGCCAGCAGCGCCGAGCCGACCAGCGCGAGCGCGGTGGCGATCCCCAGCGACCAGGCCAGCGAGTTGAGGTCCTGCCGCTCCGCGGCCAGCGACTTCATCATGTAGCCGGTCGGGCCACCACCGATGACCTTCGCGCCGGCCACGAGATAGGGGACGTCGCCGACCTCCCTGCGCTGCCAGTAGAGGTGATGCGCGTAGCGGTTGGACTCGTCGACCTTCCGCACGTCGTTGACGGCGGTCCGCAGCGACGCGGGGACGTTCTTGAGCGTGAGGAGGTTCTTGTTCGTGGTGGCCGCGCAGTCCTTGCCCGCACTGTCCACCCCGATCAGCAGCACCGCATAGTTCTGCGGCCCGCCCGCCATCCGCCGCGCGGCGTCCTGGAGTTCGGCGCACCGGGGACGCGGCGGCAGCGAACGGGTGCTGTCCTCCAGCGCCTTGCGAAAGTCGTTCAGCACGGAGTTCTGGGTGCGGTCCAGGACGGTGTTGCGGTTGAGCCAGTAGGCGATGCCGGACGCCGAGACCGCGGCGGTCAGCGCGACCAGCGCGAAGACGACGACCAGCCGCAGCCGCAGGCTCGTCCAGCGCAGCAGCCCGGACGCGCGCCGCATCCACCGCGGCAGCCGCAGCGGGCGCCTGCCGGGCGCGGGCGGCGCGGAGCCCTCGGTGCCGTCGTGCGAGCCGCCGTCATCGGGGCGTGCGGTCACTGCGGGGAGTCCAGCCGGTACCCGACGCCGCGGACCGTACGGATCAGGGTCGGCGAGGACGGTACGTCCTCCACCTTCGCGCGCAGCCGCTGCACACAGGCGTCCACAAGACGCGAGTCCCCGAGATAGTCGTGCTCCCACACCAGCCGCAGCAGCTGCTGACGGGACAGCGCCTGCCCGGGCCTGCGGCTCAGCTCCAGCAGCAGCCGCAGCTCGGTGGGCGTCAGTTGGAGATCCTCGCCGTTCTTGGTGACCGTCATCGCCGAGCGGTCGATCACCAGTGAGCCGAATGTCGCCGAGTCGCTGGACTCGCGCTCCCCACGGCGCAGCACGGCCCTGATCCGGGCGTCCAGCACCCGCCCCTGGACCGGTTTGACGACATAGTCGTCGGCACCGGACTCCAGGCCCACCACGACGTCGATGTCGTCGTTGCGCGCGGTGAGCAGGATGATGGGCAATTGGTCCGTACGCCGGATCCGCCGGCACACCTCGAAGCCGTCGATGCCCGGCAGCATCACGTCCAGCACGATCAGGTCCGGGCGCTGCTCGCGCAGCAGCTTCAGGCCGTCCTCGCCCGTCGCCGCGGTCACCACACGGTGACCTTGGCGCGACAGCGAGAGTTCGAGGGCCGTGCGGATGGCGTCGTCGTCCTCGATCAGCAACAGGAAAGGCACGTTGGCCATTCTGGCCCATGGGACGCCACGAGATCGACCAGTGGCGCTCTCCCACACAAGGCCCCCACCCGTGGCGGCCCCGCGCCGGACACCGCTCACCCCTGTGACAGGGCTGTGACAGTCGACGGACAACGCGATGAAACTGGGTTGGCAGTGTTTGGGGCACCGGGAGAGATCACCGCCCGGAGAGACACCGAACGACCGGCTCAACCGACGGGGGGCGCGACATGAACACACTGCACGGCACCACCACCAGCGCAGTAATCACGCGCCTCCACGACATCGGGCGGGCCGGTACGGCCCCGTCCGGTACGGGAGGCCGGGGGTGCGCCCGCGGCGTGGGACGTCAGCGACCGCCGTACATGGTGGCCGTCGACGCGACCGTGGGGGGACGCAACGGGGGCAACGCGGGCCAGGGAGTCAACGGGGGAGACGGCTCCGGGGGGAGCACCGCGGCAGCGGCGTACGGGGAGAAGACGGGGGAACGGCGTTCCGCGTCGGAGACGGCGGAGGCCGAAGCGGCCTTCACCGCCTACGTCCAGGAGCGCCGCGCCTCCCTGTACGCCACTGCCTACCACCTGACCGGTGACCGCTACGAGGCCGAGGACCTGCTGCAGAGCGCGCTGTTCTCGACCTACCGGGCCTGGGACCGGATCAGCGACAAGGCGGCGCTCGGCGGCTACCTGCGGCGCACGATGACCAATCTGCACATCAGCGCCTGGCGCCGACGCAAGCTCAACGAGTACCCGACCGAGGAACTGCCCGAGACGGCCGGCGACGTGGACGCGATGCGCGGCACCGAACTGCGCGCCGTCCTGTGGCAGGCGCTGGCCCGGCTGCCCGAGACGCAGCGCACCATGCTGGTGCTGCGCTACTACGAGGGCCGCACGGACCCGGAGATCGCGGAGATCCTCGACATCAGTGTCGGCACGGTGAAGTCGAGCATCTGGCGCTCCCTGCGCCGGCTGCGCGAGGACGAGGTCCTCAGCTTCGGCCGTGACGAGGAGGAGTCCTTCGGCGAGCTGGTGGCCTGAGGGCGGGGGAAAGCCCGAGGGGACGGGGATACGGGGGAACGGCCGAACCGGAGCGCTCCGGGGAGGCCGGCGTATCGGGGGATACGGGGGAAAGTAGGGGGGGCACGGGGGAAACAAAGCGGGTTCGGACGGCCGGGGGGGCCGGTCCGAACCCGCTTCTTCGTGTACGCCGACGGGTCAGGAACGCACCGCGTCGCCCACCGCGTCCGCCGCCCGCACCGCCGATATCCGGGCCAGCGCCTCCGGTTTGGCGCACGGGTGCGCGCCCAGGGCGCTGTGCCGGGCGACGATGGCGCGTTCGCTGCGCAGCAGCCGCAGTCCACGCCGCACCAGATACGGCGCCGACTTACGGCCCTCGCGCAGATCCCGGGCCAGCCGCCGCCGGAAGGTCGTGGTGGGACGCCCGCGCAGGCACAGCGCGTCGGCGAGCAGCCCCGCCGAACGGCAGCCCGCGATGACGTCGGCCGCGAAGATGCCCTCCGCGATGAACAGCGCCGCCCCGCCTAGGTCAAGACCCGTCTCGCCGACGCGGGCGCTGACGGAGATGTCGTACACCGGCACGCAGGTGCGTCCCGTACGGCACAGCGACTCGATGGCCGCGACCGCGGCGGCGGCGTCCCAGGAGAGCGGAGAGTCCCAGTCGGCGCCGCCTTCCGGCAGCTGCGGCAGCGTCGGGTCCGTGCACTCTTTGTAGAAGTCGTCGAGGTTCAGGACGGGCAGGCCGGTCAGGGCGGCCAGGGACGTCTTGCCGGAACCGGACGGGCCGGTCAGCAGGACGACGCGGGCGGCGGGCGGCCGGGCGGAGGAGTGGGAGCTCACGGACAGCCATTGTCGTGCATTGGGCCGAGAGGGGTACCCCCTGGCGTCCTGGGTGGATCGGTCCGCGCCCCCTCAACTACGCTACGCAACCGTACGATTACGCAATCGTTTCCTCCGCTCTCGCAGAAGGTCTCCTTCCGGTGGATGCCTTCCGACCCACAGGCAGGTGGCAGCACATGGCCTCACACGTACGCTCCAAGCCCAGCCGCTTCCCGCGCGCTCTCCTGCGGGCAGGTCTGGTCGTCTCGGCGGCCGGTGCCGCGCTCGCGGCCGGCGGCGCGGCCGGCGCGCAGGCCGCACCCACGCCGAGTGCCGACAACAGCGGCGGCAGGGCCGCGGCCCTGGCCGACGCCGTGCTGGACACCGCGGGCGGCAGCATCGCCACCGCCAAGAACCTCCAGTTGAACCCGCTGGCGAACACTCCCGTCGACCCGCTGAGCAACAGCGTCGGCACCCAGATCGCCGACTTCAAGCCCGTGAGCACCGCCGCGGCGACCGGCCCCCTCTCGGAGGGCGCGGCCCTGAAGGACCTGCCGGTGGTGGGGGAGGCCACGCAGGCACTGCCGGGGTGAGGCCCCCGGGCCGGGGCGCCGGCCCGGCCGCAGTGGTCAACGCGGACAGCAGCGTGGGGCCCCGCCCAAGGAAGGCGGGGCCCCACGCAGTTGGCCGGTCGGCACCGGAAGGATGCCGGTCCGGTACTACACACCCATCGGATGCCAGACGGTCTTGGTCTCCAGGAAGGCCAGCAGGCGGCCGGTGCCCGGGTCGGACGTCCAGTCCACCGGTGCCGGGCGGAGGACGCGCTTGAGGTTGTCGGCCGCGGCCGTCTCCAGGTCCTTCGCCAACGCGGCGTCGGCGCCGGTGAGATCGATGGCGTTGACGTCCTGGTGGGCGGCGAGCGGGGCCGCGATCTCCGCCGTACGGCCCGAGAGGATGTTGACGACGCCGCCCGGGAGGTCGGAGGTGGCGAGCACCTCGGCCAGGGAGAGGGCGGGCAGCGGGGCATCCTGCGCGGTCACCACGACCACCGTGTTGCCGGTGACGACGGCGGGCGCGAGGACCGAGACCAGACCGAGGAAGGACGAGTCCTGGGGGGCCAGGACCGCCACGACGCCGGTCGGTTCGGGGGAGGAGAGGTTGAAGTACGGGCCCGCGACCGGGTTGGCGGAGCCGGCGATCTGGGCGACCTTGTCGGACCAGCCCGCGTACCAGACCCAGCGGTCGATGGCCGCGTCCACCTGCGCCGCCGCCTTGGCCTTGGACAGGCCCTCGGCGTCGGCGACCTCCGCGGCGAACTGCTCGCGGCGGCCCTCCAGCATCTCGGCGACGCGGTAGAGGATCTGGCCGCGGTTGTAGGCGGTGGCGCCCGACCAGCCGCCGAACGCCTTGCGGGCCGCGACGACCGCGTCCCGGGCGTCCTTGCGGGAGGACAGCGGCGCGTTCGCCAGCCACTTGCCCTTGGAGTCGGTCACCTCGTACACCCGCCCGCTCTCGGACCGGGGGAACTTGCCCCCGACGTACAGCTTGTAGGTCTTGAGCACGCTCAAACGATCGGACTGCTTCATCGGTCGGACTCGCCTTCTCGCTCGCTCGTCGGTCCGGTCGCTCCGGCGAGGTACGCCTCCAGACCGTGCCGGCCGCCCTCGCGGCCGTAGCCCGACTCCTTGTAGCCGCCGAAGGGCGAGGCCGGGTCGAACTTGTTGAACGTGTTGGACCAGACGATCCCGGCGCGGAGCTTGTTCGCCGTCCACAGCATCCGCGAGCCCTTCTCCGTCCAGATGCCCGCCGAGAGGCCGTACGGAGTGTTGTTGGCCTTCTCCACCGCCTCCTCGGGGGTACGGAAGGTGAGGACGGAGAGGACCGGGCCGAAGATCTCCTCGCGCGCGATGCGGTGCGCCTGGGTGACCCCGGTGAAGATCGTCGGGGCGAACCAGTAGCCGGCGGACGGCAGATCGCAGGCCGGGGCCCAGCGTTCGGCGCCCTCGGCCTCGCCCGCGTCGACCAGCGAGGTGATGCGGGCCAGCTGCTCGGCGGAGTTGATGGCGCCGATGTCGGTGTTCTTGTCGAGCGGGTCACCGACCCGGAGCGTCCGCATCCGGCGCTTGAGGGAGTCCAGCACCTCCTCGGCGACGGACTCCTGGACCAGCAGTCGTGAGCCGGCGCAGCAGACGTGGCCCTGGTTGAAGAAGATGCCGTTGACGATGCCCTCGACGGCCTGGTCGACGGGGGCGTCGTCGAAGACGATGTTCGCGGCCTTGCCGCCCAGTTCGAGCGTCACCTTCTTGTCGGTGCCGGCGACCGTACGGGCGATGGCCTTGCCGACCTCGGTGGAGCCGGTGAAGGCGACCTTGTTGATGTCGGGGTGCGCGACCAGGGCGGCGCCCGTGGAGCCGTCGCCGGTGAGGATGTTGACGACGCCCTTGGGCAGGCCCGCCTGGCGGCAGATGTCCGCGAAGAAGAGGGCGGACAGCGGGGTCGTCTCGGCCGGCTTGAGGACGACGGTGTTGCCGGTCGCCAGAGCAGGGGCGATCTTCCACGCCAGCATCAGGAGCGGGAAGTTCCAGGGGATGACCTGGCCCGCGACGCCCAGGGGGCGGGGGTTGGCGCCGTAGCCCGCGTGGTCGAGCTTGTCGGCCCAGCCGGCGTAGTAGAAGAAGTGCGCGGCGACCAGCGGCAGGTCGGCGTCGCGGGACTCGCGGATCGGCTTGCCGTTGTCCAGCGACTCCAGCACGGCCAGCTCGCGCGAGCGCTCCTGGATGATCCGGGCGATCCGGAAGAGGTACTTGGCGCGCTCGGCGCCCGGCAGCGCGGACCACTTCTCGAAGGCCCTGCGGGCGGCCTTCACGGCGCGGTCGACGTCCTCCGCGCTCGCCTGGGCGACCTCGGAGAGGACCTCCTCGGACGAGGGGGAGACGGTCTTGAAGACCTTGCCGTCGGAGCCCGGCGCGAACTCACCGTCGATGAACAGGCCGTAGGACGGCGCGATGTCGACGACCGAGCGGGACTCGGGGGCGGGTGCGTAGTCGAAGGTCATGCCTCAGTCCACCGTGACGTAGTCGGGGCCGGAGTAGCGGCCGGTGCTGAGCTTCTGGCGCTGCATCAGCAGATCGTTCAGGAGGCTGGAGGCGCCGAAGCGGAACCAGTCGCCGGTCAGCCAGCTCTCGCCGAGCGTCTCCTTGACCATGACCAGGTACTTGATCGCGTCCTTGGTCGTACGGATGCCGCCGGCCGGCTTCACGCCGACCTGCACGCCCGTCGCGGCGTGGAAGTCGCGGACCGCCTCCAGCATCAGGAGCGTGACGGGCGGGGTGGCGTTCACCGACACCTTGCCCGTCGAGGTCTTGATGAAGTCGGCGCCCGCGAGCATCGCGAGCCAGGAGACCCGGCGGACGTTGTCGTACGTCTGGAGTTCACCGGTCTCGAAGATGACCTTGAGGTGCGCGACCGTGCCGTCCGGCCGGGCGCATGCCTCCTTGACGGCCTTGATCTCCTCGAAGACCGCGCGGTAGCGGCCGGAGAGGAAGGCGCCCCGGTCGATCACCATGTCGATCTCGTCGGCGCCGGCCGCGACCGCGTCACGGGTGTCGGCGAGCTTGACCGGCAGGGCCGCCCGGCCGGCCGGGAAGGCGGTGGCGACGGACGCGACATGGATGTCCGGGGCACCGCCGTTGAGCAGTGCCTCCTTGGCCGTCGCGACCATGTCGGGGTAGACGCAGATCGCCGCGACCCGGGGAGCGGTGCGGTCGGTGGGGTCCGGGGTGATGCCCTTGGCGCACAGCGCCCGGACCTTGCCCGGGGTGTCCGCGCCTTCGAGGGTCGTCAGGTCGATCATCGAGATGGCGAGGTCGATGGCGTACGCCTTCGCCGTCGTCTTGATCGAGCGGGTGCCGAGTGTGGCGGCGCGGGCCTGCAGGCCGACCGCGTCGACGCCTGGGAGGCCGTGCAGGAAGCGGCGCAGCGCACCGTCGTCGGCGGTCACGTCCGCCATCGACGCCAGACGTTCCGCGGCTTCCTTGCCGTATGCGGGAACAGTGATGGGCATGGTCACGAGAGGAGCATATCTACGCGCGTAGCGGCATGCCACCCCCCTGCGCCGCGAATTCGCGGACGAGGTCACCGCGCCCGGCGTGTGCGTTCCGGGCCCGCGGAGTTGACCGGATGCGGGCCGCGAGCCGTTGTCGTACCGCAATGTCCGCATGCTGGGACGTCAGGCAGAATCGGCACCATGACGAGCCCGGAACGGTCCTCCCCGCCGCAACAGCAGTTCGCCGAGCGCAGCTACCGCTCGCCCGCGGCCCTCGTCGGCGGTGTGCTGCTCCTGCTGCTCGGGCTGTGGCTCGGCGGCGACGCGCTGCTGCGGGGCGACGCGCGGACCAAGCTGACGGCGGCGTTCACCCTGCTCCTCGGCGTGCCGCTGGTGACGGCCTTCACCCTCCGGCCGCAGGTCAGGGCGAACGAGGACCGGCTGACGGTGCGCAATCCGTTCCGTACGATCACGCTGCCCTGGAGCGCGGTGGAATACCTGCGGGCGACGTTCTCCGCCGAGGTGTTCACCGGCGCCGGCAAGTACCAGCTCTGGGCGGTGCCGGTCTCGCTCCGGCAGCGCAAGAAGGTCAGCAAGCAGGCGGCACGTGGCGCGGGCGCGCCCCGGAGCCGCTTCGGTCTGGGCGCCGACGACGGCCCGGTACCGCGCGCCATGGCCGACCAGACCCTCGACGAGCTGCGCGAGATCAAGGAGCGCGCCGCGCACCGCGAGAGCGCCACGGGCGAGCCGGTGGTGCGCTGGGCCTACGAGATCATCGCGCCGTGCATGGCGGGCGCGGTCGGGCTGGCCGTGATGATCGGGCTCCGGTAGGCGGCTCCCACAGGCGGCCGCCCCGAGGCGCCGCGTGGCCCCGGTGACTGATGGCCACCGGGGCCTCTCTCCGCCCGCAGGGGCGTGGCTACCGTGGGCCGATGGCTTCCGCACCCCGGCCGGTCCCCGCGCGAATCGCCGGCCCCGCCGACATCGACGCCGTCGTCGAGACCTTGACGACCGCGTTCTTCGACGACCCGCTGTGGGGTCCCGCCTTCCCCGACCCCGGTCGCCGTGCCCGGCAGGCGGCGGTGATGTGGCGCCTCTTCGTGTCCTCGGCCGTGCGCTATCCGTGGACGCTGGTGACGCCGAACGCGGAGTCGGCGGCCGTCTGGATCCCGCCGGGCGGTACCGAGCTGACGCCCGACGAGGAGGACGGCATGGAGGGCCTCCTGGCCGGCAGCGCGGGCCCGGAGGTGGCCGAGGGCGTCCTGCGCATCTGCGAGCAGTTCGCGGCGGCCCGCCCCGCCGAGCCGCACTTCTATCTGACCCTTCTGGGCACCCATGACGCGCATCGCGGCAAGGGGCTGGGCATGGGGCTGCCGGCCGAGGCGCTCGCACACATCGACGCCCTGGGCGCGCCCGCCTACCTGGAGTCGTCCAACCCGGCGAACCTCGCACGGTACGAGCGGGCCGGGTTCGCCGCCCATGGCCGGATCACCGTCGCCACCGGCCATGTCGTGACCACCATGTGGCGTCCGGCGGCGTCCTGAACTACCGCGCCGCCGCGCCCGCTGTGGCCCCTGCCAGGTACGGGGCCAGGGCGGCGGTGACGTGGGCGGTGGCCCCTTGGGCCGGAGCGGCGGCGGCGACGTAGCCGTCGGGCCGGATGAGGAAGACGCCGGGGCCGTCCCCGTAGGCGTCCCGGATGTGGCCGTCCTCGTCGGTCAGGTCCGGGTCGGGGCCGTCGACGCGGACGGTGCGCAGCCGGTCCTTGCCCACGGGCAGCGCGGTCTCGTCGAGGTCGGTGCCGCCCAGGGTGAGCAGGGTGAAGTGCGGGCCCCGGTAGACGTCGAAGAGGCGGGTGGGACGGCCGTCCGCGGTCCGGCACGGGGCGTCGGGGGCCCGGTCGCCGGCGGTGCGCGCGCCTTCGGCGACGGCCGGCCGCAGTTCCGTGCTCAGCGGGCTGTCGGGGTAGCCGATGCCGAGTTGGTGGAGGTCGCGGCCGCGGACCAGTGAGCCGGAGCGGTGCAGGCGGGTGCTGGTCTCCAGGATGCCGGCGGCGATCGGGCGGCGTTCGCTCTCGTAGGTGTCCAGGAGCGCGTCGGGTGCGCCGTGGTGCAGCACCTGGCCGAGCTTCCAGCCGAGGTTGTAGGCGTCCTGGACGCTGGTGTTCAGGCCCTGGCCGCCGGCCGGTGAGTGGATGTGGGCGGCGTCGCCGGCGAGGAGGATCCGGTTGCAGCGGTAGCGGTCGGCCAGGCCCGCCCGGGGCCGGTAGACGGACGCCCACAGGACCTCACCGAGTTGCTCGGGGGCGAGGTGTGTCCACCTGGCGATCAGGGCGCGGACCCCGTCGGGCGAGGTGTCCGGCTGGTCGGTGGTGGCCACGGTGAAGCTCTGGAAGTGGTCGGTGCCCGCCAGGGGCAGCAGCATGACGAAGCGGCCGTCCGGCAGTATCCAGCGGTGCCAGTGGTCCCGGTCGAGGCCGTCCACCCGCAGATCCGCCAGGACGCCCGCACCCGGCGCCAGTTGCGGGCCGCTCATGCCGATGCCGAGCCCCTTGCGGACGGTGCTGCGCCCGCCGTCGGCGGCGACCAGATAGCGGGCCCGCACGGTGTGCGCGCCTCCGTCGGCGAGGCGGAGCCGGGCCGTGACGCCGTCCGCGTCCTGCTCGAAGTGCGTCAGCTCGGCGCCGAAGCGCACGCCGCCGCCCAGCTCCGACAGCCGCTCGTGCAGCAGCTCGACATTGCGCCACTGCGGAATCATCAGCGCGTTGGAGTACGGGCTGCCGGGCGTCGGTTCGACGCTCTCGACCATTTCCTGTGTGTGGGCGATCCGGCCGTCCTCCCACAGTGCCAGCCGCGGGTAGCGGCCCCCGGCCGCCCGGACGGCGGGCAGCACGCCGAGGTCGTCGTAGACCTCCTGGGTGCGCGGCTGGAGACCGGTGCCGCGGGCTCCGGGCGACAGGGCGGGCTGCCGCTCGACGATCAGGGCGCGGACGCCGCGCCGCGCGAGGTCGATGCCGAGGGCGAGGCCGGTGGGGCCGGCTCCGGCGATCAGGACGTCGACGGTCGTGACGGATGCCGTGGACCCTGCCCCGCAGGCTTCCTTAACGTTGTTAAGTTCCATGCTTCCGAGGATGTGCTTAACAGTGTTAAGTTGTCAACATGGTTTCGCGCATCGACCGGAAACAGGTGGTGGACACCGCCCTGCGCCTGCTGAACGAGGTGGGGCTCGACGGCCTCACCCTGCGCCGCATCGCCAAGGAGCTGAACGTCCAGGCACCCGCGCTCTACTGGCACTTCAAGAACAAGCAGGAGCTGCTGGACGAGATGGCCACCGAGATGTTCCGGCGGATGAAGTGGCCGCGGCTGTCACCGGACGGCCGGGAGGCGGACGGATCCGCCCGCACCTGGCAGGACACCCTGCTCGCCTGCGCCCGGGCGCTGCGCCGGGAACTGCTCGCCTACCGCGACGGCGGCAAGGTCTTCAGCGGTACGCGGCTGACCGACGAGAGCCACGCCGCGCCGACGGACCGACTGCTGGGCCGGCTCACCGCGGAAGGCTTCACGCCGACGGAGGCGGTCAGGGCCTGGTGGACCGTCTACAACTTCACCATCGGGCTGGTGATCGAGGAGCAGTCGATCCATCCCGACCCGGAGAATCCGGCCGACCGCGACCCGGCCTACGACCTCGAAGGCCGCGCGCGGCGGCTCGGCGAGAAGCACCCGCTCGCGGCAGCGGCGGGATGGGAGATGTTCGGCGATGTGGAGGCCGGGTTCGAGGCGGGGCTGCGGATCATCGTCGCGGGCGTCGAGGCGACCAGGTCCGGCGGCCGTCCGGGCCCTGTCTGAGCCACCGCCCGGCCTCGCCTCGCGGGACGACCGCCGCGGCTACGGCGCCCCGCCGTAGACCAGGATCATGTACGCGCCCAGGTAGGCGGACACCAGCGCCGAACCGCCGAGGACCAGTACGACGGACCTGCGACGGGCGCGGGCGATCGCGACGGCCGCCGGGAGCAGCAGCGGGAAGCCGGGCAGCAGGAACCGGGCGCGCGGGAAGTAGACGCCGCCGCTGCCCAGCACGATCGCGAGCAGCACACTGCTGAACACCAGCAGCGGCAGCGGCTGCCGCCCGGCGACGCACAGCAGATAGAGCACCACCGACGCGATCAGTACCAGCGAGACGACCACGAAGAACAGCTGCGGGCGGGGCTGGTAGCCGAGTATCGAGCGCAGGGTGCGGAGCGTGCCGATGCCGCCGTCCCACTCGTTGTGCCACATCCTCTGGACCGCGAAGTAGCCGTCGGCGCGGTGCAGGCGCAGCCCCACCCAGCCCACGTAGCCGAGCCAGCCGAGCGGGGCGAGCAGCGCGGCGAGCAGCAGCCGCGGGGCGCCGGCGCGTGGTTCGGGCCGCCCCTCGGCGCGGTCCGCCGGTGGACGCCACAGGCGCCACAGGGCGACCAGGGCCGTCACCGAGACCGCCGCCGCCACGGCGAGGCCGGTGGGGCGGGTGAGGCCGGCGAGCAGGGCCAGGGCCCCGGCACCGATCCACCGGCCGGTCAGCACGGAGTGCAGCGACCAGGCCACCAGGGCCGTGAACAGCGACTCCGTATAGCCCATCCACTGGACGACGGCCACCGGCGTCGCCCCCCACAGGACGGCCAGCACGGTGCCGACCCGGCGCCCGTGGAGCCGGTCGCCCACCGCGAAGACGCCCCAGGCGGCGGTGAGCGAGCAGACGACGGCGACGACCAGGCCGATGCTGGCGCGCGAGCCCGGGGTGACCCCGGCGACGGCCTTGACGATCACCGGATAGAGAGGGAAGAACGCGAGATTGTTCTCGTTGAACAGCCGCTCGTCGAGGGTCTGCGCGTATCCGTGGTCGGCGATGCCCAGATACCAGCGCGAATCCCAGTGGCTGGCGAGCAGCGGCCACAGTCCGTGCTGCTTGAGGTGCGCCCACTTCATCAGCACCAGCGCGCCCAGCAGCCGGACGGCGAGATAGCCGAACAGCGCGGGTGCGGCCCGGCGCAGCGCCGCGCCCAGGGCTCCGGTCAGTTGCCCGGGCCCGGACGGTACGGACGCCGGCGGGGCCGGGCCGGCGGGGATCGGCGGGGGCGCGGTCGTGGGCACTGCGCGACTCCTGGGGTGGACTGGCGGCGTGTACGTCCGGGTCCAGGCTTCCGCGCTCCGGGCGCGCCCGCCCTGAAGTGCTGCGACAGGTGCAGTAGGGGAGTCACCCGTACGAGAGACGGGGCGGCCCGCAGCCCCTCCGCCAGGAGTCGGGCCGCGGGCCGGAGGCGGTGAGCGGGCCCCTGGTCCTGCGCGGGGGCCCGCTCACCGGTTCGCGCGTCGTCAGATTCCGGCGGCCGCCGAAAGGTCGGACTTGATCGCCGTCAGCGCCGCGGCGGCCTGCTTCCGGGCGTCCGGCAGCGCCTGCGCCGAGGCCACCGGAACCACCACCTCCAGGTAGCACTTGAGCTTGGGCTCGGTGCCGCTGGGACGCACCACGACCCGGCCGCTCTCCACTCCGGCTGCGGGCGAACCGGACAGGTAATAGCGCAGCCCGTCGGTCGGCGGCAGTGTCTCGGTGCCCTCGTTCAGGTCGTCGGACCGGTCGACCGCCAGGCCCGCGAGCGCCGTCGGGGGCTGCTCGCGCAGCCGCCGCATGGCGTCGGCGATCAGCGACAGGTCCTCGACGCGGACCGAGAGCTGGTCGGTGGCGTGCAGCCCGAACTCCAGCGCGAGGTCGTCCAGCAGATCGGTGAGCGTACGGCCGGCACCCTTCAGCTCGGCCGCGAGCTCGGTGATCAGCAGGGCCGCGGTGATGCCGTCCTTGTCGCGGACGCCTTCCGGGTCGACGCAGTAGCCAAGCGCCTCCTCGAAGGCGTAGCGGAGCCCGTCCACGCGGGCCAGCCACTTGAAGCCGGTCAGAGTCTCCACATACGGCAGCGAGGCGGCCGCCGCGATCCGGGACATCAGCGACGACGACACGATCGTGGTGGCGAGAGTGCCCGATCCGCCCCGGCCGTCGCGGTGCTTGCGGACGAGGTGGGCCGCGAGCAGCGCCCCCACCTCGTCGCCGCGCAGCATCCGCCAGCCGTCCTGTGTGCCGGGGGCGGGCACGGCGACGGCGCAGCGGTCCGCGTCCGGGTCGTTGGCGAGCACGATGTCGACGCTGCCGGGGGCCAGGGAGCGCGCGGTGGCGAAGGCGAGGTCCATCGCGCCGGGCTCTTCCGGGTTGGGGAAGGCGACGGTCGGGAAGTCCGGGTCCGGCTCGGCCTGCTGCGGGACGACCGTCGGTGCCGGGAAGCCGGCGCGCGAGAAGGCCCGCACGAGGGTGTTCCGGCCGACGCCGTGCAGCGGGGTGTAGACGACGCGGGTGTCGCGGGGCGAGCCCGGGGTCAGCACCGCGTCCGTACGCGCCAGGTAGGCCGCGAGGACGTCGTCGCCGAGGGTCTCCCAGCCGTCCTCGGGCCGGGGCACGTCGTCGAGCGAGCCGATGGCGGCGATCTCCGCGGCGATCTCGCCGTCGGCGGGCGGCACGATCTGCGAGCCGTCCCCGAGGTAGACCTTGTAGCCGTTGTCACGCGGCGGGTTGTGGCTTGCGGTGACCTCGACACCGGCGACCGCGCCCAGGTGCCGGATGGCGAAGGCCAGCACGGGGGTGGGCAGCGGGTGGGGCAGCACCGCCGCACGCAGTCCCGCGCCGACCATCACGGCCGCGGTGTCCCGGGCGAAGTCGGCGCTCTTGTGGCGCGCGTCATAGCCGATGACGACCAGGCCCGCACCGTCGCCCTTGCCCTTGAGGTAGGCGGCGAGGCCGGCGGCCGCGCGGATGACCACCGCGCGGTTCATCCGCATCGGACCCGCGCCCAGTTCACCGCGGAGCCCGGCGGTGCCGAACTGGAGGGTGCCGGCGAACCGTGCGGCCAGCTCTTCGAGGTCCTTGGCGGCGATGAGCCCGGACAGCTCCTCCCGGGTCTCCGGGTCGGGGTCCTCGGCCAGCCATGCCCTGGCCCGGTTGGTCAGCTCCGCGGGATCGGTAGCCACGTGATGCTCCTGACGGTGGATGCGGGTGGGGGAGCGCTCGGCTGCTCGTCACGCTTACCCGGTGCGCGGGTGCTTCGAGCCGCCGAACCGGCCAATGCCGTACGACGGCGTGCGTGCCGGAGGCGGGCCGGCCGCACCGGGCGGTGTGCCCGGCGCCGGTGCTCGGCGGGGGCCGCAGGGCCCGGCGGGGAGACCGGGTGCGCGGCGGCGGGCGGCTGCCCGGAGAGGGGCCGGTCCTGCGGTGTCAGGCACCTGCCGGACCGGCCCCGCGGGTGCGGTCTCAGATCTTGCCGAGCACCTGGGCGAGCAGGCTGCCCATCCGCGTCGCGGAGTCGCGGCCGGCCTGCAGGACCTCGGCGTGGTTGAGCGGCTCGCCCGTCATGCCGGCGGCGAGGTTCGTCACCAGCGACAGGCCGAGCACCTCGGCGCCGGCCTCGCGGGCCGCGATGGCCTCCAGGACCGTGGACATACCGACGAGGTCGGCGCCCATGGTCCGGATCATCTTGATCTCGGCCGGGGTCTCGTAGTGCGGGCCGGGGAACTGGGCGTAGACACCCTCCTCCAGGCTCGGGTCGACCTCCTTGCACAGCGCGCGCAGCCGCGGCGAGTACAGGTCCGTCAGGTCGACGAAGTTCGCGCCGACGATGGGGGAGGTGGCGGTGAGGTTGAGGTGGTCGCTGATGAGGACCGGCTGACCGGGGCGCATGCCGTCGCGAAGGCCACCGCACCCATTGGTGAGGACGATGGTCTTGCAGCCGGCCGCGGCGGCCGTGCGGACGCCGTGCGCGACGGCGGCGACGCCGCGGCCCTCGTAGTAATGGGTCCGGCCCAGGAAGACCAGCGCGCGCTTCTCGCCGATCTTGTAGGAGCGGGCCTTGCTGCTGTGACCGGCGACGACCGGGGGCGGGAAGCCGGGCAGCTCGGTCACCGGGAACTCGTGCTCGGGCGCGCCGAGCGCGTCGGCGGCCGGAGCCCAACCGGAGCCCATCACCAGGGCGACGTCGTGGGTCTCGGCGCCGGTCAGCTCGCTCAGGCGGGCAGCGGCGGCGTCGGCGGCACCCTGCGGGTCTGCCTCGATGTCGGTAGTAGCAAATGCGTTCACGCCGACGAGGGTAGCCGCTAATCCCCTACGCGCGTAGATGTCTCTGCCCACTGTCCTGAGATCGTTGTGTTGTGTCTTTCGACGAAAAGACGCCCGGGCGCGTCGCGTCACCCGTACGGAGCACGGGCGCGGCCGGGCCGGGGCGTCGCAGGCTACGGCGGGCCGCCGCCGTCGCCCGCCGTCAGCAGGGCCGCTTGCGCAGCTCCATCACATAGTCGTGCGGGGCGCCCGCCGACTCCGCGGCGTCCGCGATCTCGCCCAGGTAGCGGGCCGAGGGCAGGCCGCCCTCGTAGCCGTTGAGGACGTAGATCCAGGCGGCCTCGTCGCCGTCGAGGGTGTGCACCCGCACCCGCATCCGGCGGTAGATGTCCAGGCCCACGCCCTCCCACCGGTCCATGGAGTCCTCGTCCATGGGCGCGATGTCGTAGAGCGCGACGAAGAGCTGGGAGCGGGGGGCCTCGACGATCGTCGCCAGCGCTCCCTCCCAGCCCATCTGCTCCCCGCCGAAGGTCAGACGCCAGCCGTTGAGCCAGCCCGTGCCGCGCAGCGGCGAGTGCGGTGCGCGGCGGGACATCAGCCGCGCGTCGAGGTTGCCGGCGTACGCGGCGTAGAGCGACATGGTTCTGAGGGTACGGGAGGTTGCCGAGTCGGCTCTTGGTGGCGGAGCTTCACACAACGCCGCAGGAGGGAGCGCACACCGGCGGCCGAAAGTCACGCACCCCGCCCCCCGGGGAGAACGACGCGAGGGCGTGCGGGACAATGGAGTACGTGACTCGGATCGTGATCATCGGTGGCGGACCCGGCGGATACGAGGCGGCCCTGGTGGGCGCCTCTCTCGGCGCGGAGGTGACCGTCGTCGATTGCGACGGTCTGGGCGGGGCGTCGGTGCTCACCGACTGCGTCCCGTCGAAGACTCTTATCGCGACGGCCGAGGTGATGACGACCTTCGACTCCTCGTACGAGGAGCTGGGCATCATCGTCGAGGACGACACGCCGCACATCGACCGCCCCGCGCGGGTCGTCGGCGTGGACCTCGGCAAGGTCAACCGCCGTGTCAAGCGCCTGGCGCTCGCCCAGTCCCACGACATCACCGCTTCGGTGACCCGGGCCGGCGGCCGCGTGATGCGCGGCCGCGGCCGGCTGGAGCCGGGCCAGTCGCCGGACGGTTCGCGCCGGGTGACGGTGACCGTGGCCGACGGGACCGAGGAGACGCTGACCGCCGACGCCGTGCTCATCGCCACCGGCGCGCATCCGCGGGAGATCCCGGACGCGCTGCCGGACGGCGAGCGGATCCTGAACTGGACGCAGGTCTACGACCTCGACGAGCTTCCCGAGGAGCTCATCGTGGTCGGTTCCGGTGTCACCGGCGCCGAGTTCGCCGGTGCCTACCAGGCCCTCGGCTCCCGCGTCACCCTCGTCTCCTCCCGTGACCGGGTGTTGCCGGGCGAGGACCCGGACGCCGCCGCCGTCCTGGAGGACGTCTTCCGCCGCCGCGGCATGAACGTCATGGCCCGCTCCCGCGCCTCGGCCGTCAAGCGGGTCGGCGACCGCGTCGAGGTGACGCTGGCCGACGGCCGGACGATCTCCGGCACGCACTGCCTGGTGGCCGTCGGCTCCATCCCGAACTCCGCGGGCATCGGCCTGGAGGAGGCGGGTGTCACCCTCAAGGAGTCCGGCCACATCTGGACGGACAAGGTCTCCCGCACCAGCGCTCCTGGCGTCTACGCCGCCGGTGACTGCACCGGCGTCTTCGCCCTCGCGTCCGTCGCCGCCATGCAGGGCCGGATCGCGATGTACCACTTCCTGGGCGACGCGGTCGCGCCGCTGAACCTCAAGACGGTCTCCGCCAACGTCTTCACCGACCCGGAGATCGCCACCGTCGGCTACTCCCAGGCGGACGTCGACAACGGCAGGATCGACGCCAGGGTCGTGAAGCTGCCGCTGCTGCGCAACCCGCGCGCCAAGATGCAGGGCATCCGCGACGGCTTCGTGAAGCTCTTCTGCCGCCCCGGCACGGGCATCGTCGTCGGCGGTGTGGTGGTCTCCCCGCGCGCCAGTGAGCTGATCCACCCGATCTCGATCGCGGTCGACAACAACCTCACCGTCGAGCAGATCGCCAGCGCCTTCACCGTCTACCCCTCGCTCTCCGGCTCCATCGCCGAGGTCGCCCGGCAGCTGCACACCCGTAAGTCGGGCGACGAGTAGCGCCGCGCACGGGCCCCCGCCCGTCCCGTCCGGGCTCCCGCTCCGGATGTGACGGGCGGGAAAGTTTGTGCCCCTACTGAGCACTTGGGATGAAATGCACCGCTCTGGGGCCCGGCCGCGCCGTACGGCCGTACGGCCGCACGGCCCGGCCGGCCGGGCTGACCAGGGGTCACTGTGCGTTCGTCGCCCAGGAGTTCGACATATGCGCGCTGCATACCATGTCGCTCTCCGTGGCGTGCACAACTTCCGTTAATTGGTGCAACGTGCTGAAAACAGACGGTCGTTGGCGTTACTGTCAGTTTCGTGTTCGCTGCAGAACGTCGCCAACTGATCCTTGAAATGGTGCGCGCGAACGGAGCGGTCTCGCTCCGGGAGCTCGCCCGTGTCGTCCAGACCTCCGAAGTAACCGTACGGCGGGACGTGCGGGCGCTGGAGGCAGAGGGACTGCTCGACCGCCGACACGGCGGTGCGGTCCTACCGGGAGGCTTCACCCGGGAGTCGGGCTTTCCACAGAAGTCCCATCTCTCCACCGCGGAGAAGACGGCCATCGCCGATCTCGCCGCGAGCTTCGTCGAGGAGGGCGAGGCCATCGTCGTCGGCGCCGGGACCACCACGCAGGAGCTGGCCCGCCGGCTCGCCCGCGTGCCCGGCCTGACCGTGGTCACGAACTCCCTGCTCGTCGCGCAGGCGTTGGCCCATGCCAACCGCGTCGAGGTCGTGATGACCGGCGGCACCCTGCGCGGATCCAACTACGCCCTGGTCGGCAGCGGTGCCGAGCAGTCCCTCCAGGGGCTGCGGGTCTCCCGCGCCTTCCTGTCGGGCAGCGGCCTGACCGCGGAGCGCGGCCTGTCCACCTCCAACATGCTCTCCGCCAGCGTCGACCGGGCGCTGGTGCAGGCGGCGGGGGAGGTGGTGGTGCTCGCCGACCACACCAAGCTCGGTTCCGACACCATGTTCCAGACGGTGCCGACGGACGTGATCACCCGGCTGGTCACCGACGAGCCGCCGGCGCACGACGACCGGGCCGGGACCGAACTGCAGGCCCTGGCGGACCAGGGAGTGCAGATCGCCGTCGCGGGCGGTTGCGGCGCCGGACAGGCGGTCGGGCAGCCGGGCATGGAGGGCGCGGCCGCGGACCGGCGAGGCCCTCGGCGGGACGTCCCGCTGCCGGGGCAGCGGCGCAACCACCCGCCGGGTGGTGCGGCACCGCAGCTGCGCTCCGCCGCCTCGCTCGCGGAGGCGCCGGGCGGCCGGGTCGCGGATCTGGCGCCCCGGCGGCGCTGAGGCCGGCCCGCTGCCGTACGCGGTGACCGCCGGGCCGTGACGCGACCGCGCACCCCGTGCCACCGCGCGGCCGGGCGCGGCCCGTCCGTCGGCTCAGTCCGCCGTCCGCCGGCTGCCTGCCTTCAGGCCGCTCAGGGTGAGCGTCAGCAGCCGGTCGGCCAGCTTCGGGTCGCCCGGGGATTCCTCGACGGCCAGGGCGATGCCGTTGGTCAGCTGCATCAGATCGCCGATGCTCACATCCGGGCGCACCGAACCGGCTTTCTGCGCCCGGGTGAGCAGGGCACCGCCGGCCTCGCGCATCGGCACACTGCACCGCGCCATGCCCGAGCTGTCGCTGTCGTCGGCCGAGGCCGCCATCAGCGCGCGGGACAGGCCGCGGTAGGTGCTGGCGTGCGTGATGATCGCGCGCAGCCACTCGACCAGCGCGACGCACGGCTGCGGCGCGTCCGCCAGCTCCTTGGCGTGCGCCAGCAGCGCGTCCACCTCTCCTTGGAAGACCGCGCCCATCAGGGCCGTGCGGTTGGGGAAGTGGCGGTAGAGGGTGCCGATGCCGACGCCGGCCCGGCGGGCGATGTCCTCGAGCGAGGTGTCCGTGCCGTGTTCGGTGAAGGCCGTACGGGCCTCGGTCAGCAGTCGCTCGTAGTTGCGGCGCGCATCGGCACGCATCGGGCGTGCGGCATACCGGCCCGCCGGCGCCTGTGCCGCCGGACCCCGTCCTGGGTGCCGCTGCCCTGCCGTCTCGGTCGCCATCGCCGTCCTCCCTCGACCGGGCCGGTCCCGGCCCGGTGGCTCCAGGATGCCATTGCACAATCGGAGCCCTCCTCCGCATGCGTGCCCGCCGGTGCCCGGCCCTCCCCGTAGCGTTTCCTCACGCCCGGACGCTTGGGGGAGCGGTGACCCGTACCGGGTTTCCTGGTCCGTACGCCGTGCCGCCGGGCAGTCGGTGGACGGCCGGCGGACGGCGGATGGCCGCCGGGCATACCGCGGCGGGCGCCTGGCCGAACTCCGCGGGACCCCGGCAACGCCGGCGCCCCGAACGCCATCGAACCTGGCGCAATGAGGTCTCCCGGGAACGACGGGAGGCGCCGGGGACGGCGTGCGGGCCCCACCGGGGAAACACGTCGCGGGATTCCGAGGAAGTGTCATGGGACTGACCAGCCGCTCGCTGCTGTACGTCATGGCCGCGGTCGCGGTGGTCGGTGTGCTGCTCACCCTCTGGCTGTGGCCGCGGTTCGCCGGGCGCGGGCCGCGGGCGCTGCTCGGGCGGCTCGGCATGCTCGCCGGAACCCAGCTGACCGTCCTCGCCACCCTCGGCCTGGCGGTGAACGCCAACTTCCAGTTCTACTCCTCCTGGCACGAGCTCCTGGGCCGCTACGACGACGCCCCGGCCGCCCTCGGCAAGTGGGGGGACGCGGGAGCCGCCGGGCCCGCGGGCGACCCGACGAAGGGGCTCGTACAGCCTTCGGGGCCCGAGGGCCTGGACAAGGTCCACGGGCTGCCGAAGGGGCCGCCGGAGATGGCGGGCAGAGTGGAGACCGTCCGGATCGTCGGCGGACGGACCCGGGTCGTGAACCCCGCCTACGTCTACCTGCCGCCGCAGTACTTCCAGCCGCAGTACGCCCGGCAGCGCTTCCCCGTCATCGTCGCGCTCAGCGGCTACCCGGGCGGGACGTTCCTGCTGGCGCAGCACCTGCGGGTGCCGCAGACGGCCGCCGTGCTGATCCGGGCCGGCCGGATGCAGCCCACCGTCATCGTCATGCTGCGGCCCACCATCGCGCCGCCGCGCGACACCCAGTGCGTCGATGTGCCGGACGGCCCGCAGGCCGAGACGTTCTTCACGCGAGAGGTGCCGGACGCACTGCGCTCGCACTACCGCGTCGGCCACGACCCGGGCGGCTGGGGCGTCCTCGGCTACTCCTCGGGCGGCAGCTGCGCCCTGCAACTGGTGCTGCGGCACCCGCGGACGTACACCTCGGCGGCCGCGCTCTCGCCCGACTTCCGGGTCGCCAACGACCCCACCACCGGCAACCTCTTCGGAGACGGCAAGGACCGCGTCCGACGGCGCGAGGAGCACGACCTGCTCTGGCGGCTGGCGCATCTGCCCGTACCGCAGGTGAACGTGCTGGTGGGCACCAGCCGCACGGGGGAGCGCAACCATGCGGCGGCGCGGGAGTTCCTGGACGCGGTGCGGCCGCCGATGCGGGCGGACGCCCTCGTGCTCGACCACGGCAGTCACAACTTCGCCACCTGGCGCCGTGAACTGCCCGCCGCGCTGCGGTGGATGAGCTCTTCCCTGACCTTCCCGGAGGACGTGGTCGGCGCCTCGTAGAAGGGCGTGCGGGCAGAGGAAAGCGCCCGGCGGTCGAGCCGCCGGGCGCCTGTCGTGCGTGCTGCCGCGTCAGTCCTTGATCTCGCAGATCACGGCGCCCGCCGTGAGCGCCGCGCCGACCTCGGCGGTCAGGCCCTTGATGGTGCCGGCACGGTGCGCGTTCAGCGGCTGCTCCATCTTCATCGCCTCCAGGACCACGACCAGTTCGCCCTCGGCGACCTGCTGGCCCTCCTCGACGGCGACCTTGACGATGGTGCCCTGCATCGGCGAGGCCAGCGAGTCACCGGAGGCGGCGCTGCCGGACTTCTTGGAGGCCTTGCGCTTGGGCTTGGCGCCACCGGCGACCGCGGCACGGGCCAGCGGCATGCCGAGCGACGACGGCAGCGAGACCTCCAGACGCTTGCCGCCGACCTCGACGACGACCGTCTCGCGGGAGTCCGCCTCGGCCTCGTCCGCGCCGGGCGCGACGAAGGCCGGGATGTCGTTCTTGAACTCGGTCTCGATCCAGCGGGTGTGGACCGTGAACGGGTCGGCGGAGCCGGTCAGTTCCGGGGCGAACGCCGGGTCCTTGACCACCGTGCGGTGGAACGGGATGGCGGTGGCCATGCCCTCGACGGTGAACTCGTCCAGCGCACGGGCCGCGCGCTGCAGAGCCTGCTCGCGGGTGGCGCCCGTGACGACCAGCTTGGCCAGCAGCGAGTCCCAGGCGGGGCCGATGACGCTGCCGGACTCCACGCCCGCGTCCAGACGGACACCGGGGCCCGCCGGGGCCTCGAAGCGGGTGACCGTGCCGGGGGCGGGCAGGAAGTTGCGGCCCGGGTCCTCGCCGTTGATGCGGAACTCGAAGGAGTGGCCGCGCACCGCCGGGTCGTCGTAGCCGAGCTTCTCGCCGTCGGCGATACGGAACATCTCGCGGACCAGGTCCAGTCCGGTGACCTCTTCGGTGACCGGGTGCTCGACCTGGAGGCGGGTGTTGACCTCCAGGAAGGAGATGGTGCCGTCCTGACCCACGAGGAACTCGCAGGTGCCCGCGCCCTCGTAGCCGGCTTCCTTGAGGATCGCCTTGGAGGCGCGGTACAGCTCGGCGTTCTGCTCGTCCGACAGGAACGGCGCGGGGGCCTCCTCCACCAGCTTCTGGTGGCGGCGCTGCAGCGAGCAGTCACGGGTGGAGACGACGACGACGTTGCCGTGCTTGTCGGCCAGGCACTGGGTCTCGACGTGCCGGGGGCGGTCGAGGTAGCGCTCGACGAAGCACTCGCCGCGGCCGAACGCGGCCACCGCCTCGCGGACCGCGGAGTCGTACAGCTCCGGCACCTCTTCGAGGGTGCGGGCGACCTTCAGACCGCGGCCGCCGCCACCGAACGCCGCCTTGATCGCGATCGGCAGGCCGTGCTCCTCGGCGAAGGTGACGACCTCGTCCGAACCGGAGACCGGGTCGGGGGTGCCGGCGACGAGCGGAGCGCCGGCCCGCTGGGCGATGTGCCGCGCGGCGACCTTGTCACCGAGGTCACGGATGGCCTGCGGGGGCGGGCCGATCCAGGTCAGGCCCGCGTCGAGGACGGCCTGCGCGAACTCGGCGTTCTCGGAGAGGAAGCCGTAGCCCGGGTGGATGGCGTCCGCGCCCGAATCGGCTGCGGCCGCGAGAACTTTGGCGATGTCCAGGTAGCTGGTGGCAGGTGTGTCACCGCCCAGGGCGTATGCCTCGTCCGCCGCGCGGACGTGCAGGGCGTCCCGGTCAGGGTCGGCGTAGACGGCTACGCTCCCGATCCCCGCGTCCCGGCATGCACGGGCAACGCGGACAGCGATTTCGCCACGGTTCGCGATGAGCACCTTGCGCACGATGGATCCTTCCTTGGCGCTTCGCCGCAACAAATTTAACGACGCGAGTTTAGGGACTGACGACACCGCGTGCCGACCCGTTCCCAGGGGTGACCTTGCCCACACGGAGCGTGCAGGGCGCGCCAGTGAGGGACTGAAGTCCCCTGAAACCCCAGGGTAGGCCCGGAATCCCGGCCTCGGGGACCTTCCCGGGTGTGGTCTAGGTCTCTGGGCCCGGACCTCCGGCGAATCGTCAATTCTTTGTGGAGTCCCTACGAATGGGCGAAGGAAACTTTGCGTGCGTCTCCGCCCGATGCCGCCAGGTCGCGCAGGTGTCCTACGCATCCGTGTCGACCCCTCCTCCGACGATTACCCGTTCCCGGGCTCTTCACGAGCGGGGGGCCGCCCCATTAGCGTGCGCGATGTCTTCTGTACTTCTCGGTAACAGGCGCCTCAGGGGCGCGCAGCGTTCGGCAAACGACGGAAGTGGGTGGGCGGGGTGGCGGCACGCAGACCGGTGGCTCTGGCAGCAGCGGTGGTCCTGGTCCTGGAGGCGGTCGGGATCGTGCTGCTCAACTGGATCCTCAGCATCGTCGTGGACAGGCAGCAGATGTCGATGGCGGGCCTGCAGCCCCGCGCGATGTCCACCGGAGCCTGGGTGGCCGGCGGCCTCTTCGGCCTGTATCTGCTGTTCTGCGCCGTCGTCCTGGTGCGCACCGCGCTGCGCGACCGCGCCCCCGGCGGCTTCGTCCGCATCGCGCTGATCAGCTGCGCGGTGGTGCACGGTGTGGCCGGTGCCCTGGCGGTCGGCCTGGTCGGCTGGGTGGCGTTCCTGGGGGCGATGGTCGTGCTGGCGCTGCTCGTCCTGACCCTGATGTCCTACGCACCGGCCGAGGACGGCGCGCGGCCGGCCACCGGCGACGGCACCCCGAACGGCGCGCCGCCCGCCCCCAGCTCGGCCTGAACTCCGCCCGGCGAACGGGCGGCCGGAAGGTCCCCGCGCGGCGGGCGGGGCGGCCGTTCCGCCCATCTGCCGCCCGCAGCGTCTGAGTTGCGAAGGTCCGCGGCGGCCTCGCCGGCGTGGGCGGGGCGTGACGACGCGCGCGTTCAGCCGTCGCTGCGGCCGCTCAGGTCCACAGGTCGGTGATCGCCACGTCCAGGTCGGCGAGGAGGCGGCGCAGGAGCGGGAGGGACAGGCCGATGACGTTGCCCGGGTCCCCGTCGATGCCGTCGATGAAGGGAGCCGAGCGGCCGTCGAGGGTGAAGGCGCCCGCGACGAAGAGCGGTTCGCCGCTCTCGACGTAAGCGGCGATCTCGGCGTCCGTGGGCTCGCCGAAGCGGACGGTGGTGGAGGCGGTGGCCGATACCTGGCGGCCGGCGGCGGTGTCGATGAGGCAGTGGCCGGTCTGCAGAACGCCGGAGCGGCCGCGCATGGACTTCCAGCGCGCCGTGGCGTCCTCGGCGTCGGCCGGCTTGCCGAGCGCCCGGCCGTCCAGCTCCAGCACCGAGTCGCAGCCCACGACGAGCGCTCCGCCGGACTCCGGGCGGGCCGCGACGGCGGCCGCCTTGGCCTCGGCCAGCACACGGGCCAGTTCGCCGGGCGTACCCGCGGTGATCGCGTCCTCGTCGACGCCGCTGACGACGACCTCCGGTGCCAGTCCTGCCTGCCGCAACAGCGCCAGGCGGGCGGGGGACTGGGAGGCGAGTACGAGGCGGCGGGGGCTGGGCTCTTCGGTCATGTCCGCCATCGTACGGAGGCCGTGCGCGGCCGGCGGCGTCCGGCGTCCGCCGGGGCCCGCTATTCGCCGAGCACGGCCTCCATGACCGACTTGGCGATCGGGCCGCCCAGCTTGCCGCCGGCGATCTCCGAGCGGGGGATGTCCATGTCCTCGGGGTCGACGAAGACGGCGACCGCGACCGGGGAACTGCCGTCGCTCTTCTTGGCGTAGGAGACGAACCAGGCATAGGGGCGTTCGTCGCCGACGTCGGCGCCGTGCTGCGCGGTGCCGGTCTTGCCGCCGACCGTGACTCCGTCGATCTTCGCCTTGGCGGCGGTGCCGTCCGAGACGGTGTACTCCATCATCTCCTGCACCTTCTTCGCGGTGCTCTCGGAGACGGCCTGCGGATCCTTCGGATTCAGCGGCGTGGGCTCGAACTTCTCCAGCGTGGACAGGTCGGGGCCGCGCAGTTCCTCGACCATGTACGGCTTCATCAGCTTGCCGTCGTTGGCGAGGCCGGCCGTGACCATCGCCATCTGCAGAGGCGTGCTGGTCAGACTGCCCTGGCCCATGCCGGTGAGCGCGGTCTGCGGCTTGTCGAGCTCGGCGGGGTAGCCGCTCGCGGCCGATCGGACCGGGGTGAACTGCTCCTTGTTGAAGCCGAACTTCTCGGCCGTCTCCCGCATCTTGTCGGTGCCCAGCCGGTGCGCGGCGTCCAGGAAGACGTTGTTGCACGACCACTGCATGCCGGTCTTCAGGGACGCCTTGTCGCAGGGGGCCGAGGCGATGTCGTTGCCGACCTGGGTGCGGGTCCCGGGAAGGGTGTACGGGGCGGGGGCTCCGGAGGAGGCGTTGATGTCGTCGACCGCGCCGTGCTCCAGGGCCGCGGCCGCCGTGAGGATCTTGAACGTCGAGCCGGGCGGATAGACCTCGCGCAGCGCCCGGTTGCTCATCGGCTTGCTCTTGTCCGCGTCGAGCTTCAGGAACCGCTTGCCCTCCGCCTCGGAGATGCCCGCGAAGTCGGAAGGGTCGTAGGACGGTGTGCTGGCCATCGCGAGGATCTTGCCGCTGCGGGGGTCGAGGGCGACCACCGCGCCCTTGGCGTGCAGGTCGGTCAGCCCCTTGTAGGCGGCCTTCTGGGCCTTCTCGTCGATGGTCGTGAGCACATCGCCGCCACGTGGCTTCTCGCCGGTGAGGATGTCCTGGGCGCGGTTGAAGAAGAGCCGGTCGTCCTTGCCGTTGAGGACCTTCTCGTAGACCCCCTCCAGGAAGCTCGGGCCCTGCGCCTGGGAGGCGTAGCCGGTGATGGGGGCGTACATCGGGCCGTTCTTGAACGTCCGCTTGTACCGGAAGTCGCCCGGGGTCGCCACGGAACCCGTGATCGGCTTGCCGCCGACGATGATGTTGCCGCGCGGGTAGGAGTAGGCCTCGATCTTGACCCGGCGGTTGTTCCCGTCGTTGGCGAGCTCCTCGCCCTGGACGAACTGCA
This sequence comes from Streptomyces sp. Pv4-95, assembly GCF_045782725.1. Lineage (NCBI taxonomy): Bacteria > Bacillati > Actinomycetota > Actinomycetes > Kitasatosporales > Streptomycetaceae > Streptomyces > Streptomyces sp. Pv4-95. The sequence goes on along the minus strand of NZ_CP127172.1, from coordinate 3,178,115 downwards.
CCCATGTCGCCCGCACCAGCAGAGCGAGCACCAGCACCCCGCAGAAGACGGCTATGTGCCTCAGCGGCCTGTTCATCGCTCTCCCACTCCCGGCACGGGCACCGTGGGCCGTCTGCCCACGCCGCCGCCTGCCCGAATTACGCTCTTCGGGAGTGAAAGATGAGTTTCCTGAGGCGATGGTTGCGGGTGGGTGCTGTGAGCGTCACCTCGCCGGGAGGGGGAACCATCGACGGCCTCCGGCGCGTGGCGGGCGCCCCGCCACGGTGCTGCGCGGGGTCACCTCCCCGCGAGCAGGACCATCAACACCACCGCGGCCACGGCCAGCACGACACCCATCCGGCGGAGCTTCGCCTGCGCCTCGCGCAGCTCCTCGGGTGGCTCGTCGGGCGGATCTGACCACAGCATGACATCGATCCTGCGCCCGTTACGGCAGTGACGCCTGAGTACGCGTACTCAGGCGTCACGACGCAAAAGAACTAGTCAGTGCACTGTGCACCGATCTGTCCCGGGGGTGGTGACTCCCGGCCGCGACGCCCGGGAGTCACCGGCTGCTCAGCGCGGCCAGAAACTCGTGCGCCACGCGCGCGGCCCCGGGTGCGGCAGCCGGCGGGCCGGAATCGCCGTCGCCGGATCGGACCACTCGTTGCCCGCGGCGCTGCCGGGCTCGACGGCGGCGGCCGCCGCCGCGCGGGCCTGGACCACCGCGAGTGCGGCGGCCAGCTCCTCAGGGGTCGGGTTGCCCCGTACGACCTTGAACATCGGAATCGGCCTCCTCGGCTGGATGCTGCCGGATCAGAGCGGGATGTTGCCGTGCTTCTTCGGCGGCAGCGACTCACGCTTGTTGCGCAGCGTGCGCAGCCCCCGGACGACGTGCCGGCGGGTCTCGGACGGCATGATCACCGAGTCGACGTAGCCGCGCTCGGCCGCGACGTAGGGGTTCAGCAGCGCGTCCTCGTACTCCTGGATCAGTTCCTGGCGCCTGCTGTCCTGCTCCGCCGGGTCCTCGATCTCGGCGAGCGTGCGGCGGTAGAGGATGTTGACCGCGCCCTGCGCGCCCATGACGGCGATCTGCGCGGTCGGCCAGGCGAGGTTGAGGTCCGCGCCCAGGTGCTTGGAGCCCATGACGTCGTACGCGCCACCGAACGCCTTGCGGGTGATGATCGTGATCAGCGGGACGGTCGCCTCGGCGTAGGCGTAGATCAGCTTCGCGCCGCGCCGGATGATGCCGTCCCACTCCTGGTCGGTGCCGGGCAGGAAGCCGGGCACGTCCACGAAGGTCAGCACGGGAATGTTGTACGCGTCGCAGGTCCGCACGAACCGCGCGGCCTTCTCGCTCGCCTTGATGTCCAGGATCCCGGCGAACTGCATCGGCTGATTGGCGACGATGCCCACCGAATGGCCCTCGACACGGCCGTAGCCGGTGAGCATGTTCGGTGCGTACAGCGCCTGGGTCTCCAGGAACTCGCCGTCGTCCAGCACATGCTCGACGGCGCTGAGCATGTCGTACGGCTGGTTCGCGGAGTCCGGGATCAGGACGTCCAGCTCGCGGTCGTGGTCCGAGGTCTCCAGGTCGGCCTCCTCGGGGAAGGCCGGCGGCTCGGAGAGGTTGTTCGAGGGCAGGTAGGACAGCAGCGCCTTGATGTAGTCGATGGCGTCCTTCTCGTCACCCGCCATGTGGTGCGCCACGCCCGAGGTGCTGTTGTGCGTCCGGGCGCCGCCCAGCTCCTCGAAGCCCACGTCCTCGCCGGTGACGGTCTTGATGACGTCCGGGCCGGTGATGAACATGTGCGACGTCTGGTCGACCATGACGGTGAAGTCCGTGATCGCCGGGGAGTAGACCGCGCCGCCCGCACACGGGCCGACGATCAGCGAGATCTGCGGGATCACGCCCGAGGCATGGGTGTTGCGGCGGAAGATCTCGCCGTACATGCCCAGCGAGACGACGCCCTCCTGGATGCGCGCGCCACCGGAGTCGTTGATGCCGATGACCGGGCAGCCGTTCTTCAGGGCGAAGTCCATGACCTTGACGATCTTCTCGCCGAAGACGCCGCCGAGCGCGCCGCCGAAGACCGTGAAGTCCTGGGAGAACACCGCGACGGGGCGGCCGTCGACCGTGCCGTAGCCGGTGACCACGCCATCGCCGTACGGGCGGTTCTGCTCAAGGCCGAAGTTCGTCGAGCGGTGCCGGGCGAACTCGTCCAGCTCGACGAACGAGCCCTCGTCCAGAAGCAGATCGATGCGCTCACGCGCCGTCAGCTTCCCCTTTGCGTGCTGCTTTTCCACCGCACGGGCGGAACCGGCGTGGGTGGCTTCATCGATCCGCCGCTGCAGATCCGCCAATTTGCCCGCGGTGGTGTGGATGTTTGCTTCCGGCTCGGACATCGGGATGCGGCTCCTGCTCGTCCTGGACTGGTGCTCGTACGGAGAGTGATACGGGGTGGGCTACCGCCTCGTAGCGTATCGGCGGGACTGCTCTGAGGCACTGCGTCGTTGACCACACCTAGGCTGGGCCCATGACGCCTCAACCACCGGAAAACCGGGACAAAGATGGCCGCCCCTCGGCCGGGGACGGCGGTTCCGGAGCTGCCGGCGCCGGCCGCTGGAGCGACCTGGAGCGCCCGCCCCTGAACGCCACGGCCCTGCGCCGGGCCCTCCTGCGTCCCGAGACGATGTGGACCGGCCTCGACATCGTCACCAGCACCGGCTCGACCAACACCGACCTCGCGGAACGGGCCGCGGCGGGCCTGGCCGAGGGGGCGGTGCTCGTCGCCGAGGAGCAGACGGCGGGCCGCGGCCGGCTGGACCGCCGCTGGTCCGCGCCGCCCCGCTCCGGGCTCTTCTTCTCCGTCTACCTGACGCCGCGCGTGCCGCAGGAGCGCTGGGGCTGGCTGCCGCTGCTCACCGGCGTCGCCACCGCCGCCGCGCTCTCCCGCGAGGCCGGCGTCGACACGGCGCTCAAATGGCCCAACGACCTGCTGGTGACCGTCGACGGTGACGAGCGCAAGGCCGGCGGCATCCTCGCCGAGCGGGCCGGCGAGGGCGTGGTCGTCGGCATCGGCCTCAATGTCTCGCTGCACGAGCGGGAGCTGCCGGTGCCCACCGCGGGCTCCCTCGCGCTCGCCGGGGCGCACAACACCGATCGCGACACGCTGCTGCGGGCCGTCCTGCGGTCGTTCGCGCACTGGTACGGCGAGTGGCAGGCGGCGGCCGGCGACCCCGTGGCCAGCCATCTCCAGGAGGCGTACGCGGCGGGCTGCGCCACGCTGGGCCGGACCGTACGCGCCGAACTCCCCGGCGACACCGCGATCGTCGGCGAGGCCGTGGCCATCGACGGCGACGGCCGTCTGGTTCTGGCGACCGGCGACGGCGTCCAGCAGCCGGTGGGAGCGGGCGACATCGTTCATCTGCGCCCGGCGGGGGGCGGGGGCGACGGCGGTGGGGGCGGCGCACCGTCGAGCTGAGCGTCCGCGTGCGCTCGGGCCGGAGCCGTGCGGTGTCCTGCGGGGGCGCACAGGGCACGCGGCCACGACCCGGGCCCGCGCTGGCCTCGTCCGGCGGGCATACGCACCGAACGGCCGCACCCGTCTCCCGGACTTTCGTGGCCGCGGTGGGCCGCGCCTCGCGGCCCCGCCGCCCCTGTGCCCGGCGCGCCGACGCGTCAAGACCCCTTCCGTGGTCAGAGCGGACATGTGAGAGTGAGCCACAGCACACCTGCCGTATCGTTGAGGCGGTTCGCCAGGGAGCGGACCTCGGGCGAGCAGTGATCGGAAGGGCAGTGCGCAGGGATCGGACAGGGAGCGGCCGGTGAACGCCGACGACTCGGGCGCCACCCCGCGCGATACGGAAACCGATGATGCGGACGGTGCCGCGGGCGCCGATCCCACCACCGGCGACCCCGCAGGGGACGAGGAGCACGGCGACAACGACGAGAACAACATCGCCGTCCGCCTCGAACAACTCATCCTCGGAGCCGACCGGCGCTACACGCCCTTCCAGGCGGCCCGTAGCGCCGGCGTCTCGATGGATCTCGCGGCCCGCTTCTGGCGTGCCATGGGCTTCGCCGACATCGGCCAGGTCAAGGCGCTCACCGAGGCCGATGTGCTGGCGCTGCGGCGGCTGGCCGGTCTCGTGGAGGCGGGGCTGCTGAGCGAGGCGATGGCCGTACAGGTCGCCCGTTCCACCGGCCAGACCACTGCCCGCCTCGCCGACTGGCAGATCGACTCCTTCCTGGAGGGGCTGACCGAGCCGCAGGACTCCGGGCTGACGCGTACGGAGATCACCTATCCGCTGGTCGAGCTGCTGCTCCCGGAGCTGGAGGAGTTCCTCGTCTACGTCTGGCGGCGGCAGCTCGCCGCGGCCACCGGCCGGGTCGTGCGCGCCCAGGACGACGAGGAGATGGTCGACCGGCGGCTGGCCGTCGGCTTCGCGGACCTGGTGGGCTTCACCCGCCTGACCCGCCGGCTGGAGGAGGAGGAACTCGGCGAGCTGGTGGAGGCGTTCGAGACCACCTGCTCCGATCTGGTGGCGGCGCACGGCGGCCGGCTCATCAAGACCCTCGGCGACGAGGTCCTCTACGCGGCCGACGACGCGGGTCTGGCCGCCGAGATCGGGCTGCGGCTGATCGAGACCATGGCGAACGACGAGACCATGCCCGAGCTGCGGGTCGGCATCGCGTTCGGCACGGTCACCACGCGGATGGGCGATGTCTTCGGCACGACCGTGAACCTCGCCAGCCGGCTCACGTCGATAGCGCCGAAGGACACCGTGCTGGTGGACGAGGCGTTCGCGGAGGAGCTGGGGCGTACCGGCGATGCGCCGGTGTCCGAGGCGGAGGCCGCGGCCGCGGAGAAGGCCGCGCGGGAGAGCGGGGGCAGCCCGCCGCCGTCGTACCGCTTCGCGTTGCAGCCGATGTGGCAGCGCCCCGTCCGTGGCCTCGGCGTCATCGAGCCGTGGCTGCTCAGCCGAAGGGGCTGAACGACCCTTCCTGGTCCCGCCGGGCCGCGACCTGACATGATCCCGGTCAGTCAGGTCAACGGTCGTTAACCGGGAGGGCTGTATGCAACGGTTCGGGGAATTCGTCGGCGTGGACCGGCACGGTTTCGTGGCGGAACTCGTCATGGACCGTCCGAAGGCGATGAACGCGGTCTCGACGGCGATGGCCGACAGTCTGTCCGAGGCGTGTGCCGAACTGGCCGCGGACAGCTCCGTGCGGGCGGTGGTGCTCAGCTCCACCCATGAACGGGCGTTCTGCGTGGGCGCCGACCTCAAGGAGCGGAACTCCTTCACGGACGCGGACCTGATGCGTCAGCGCCCGCACACCCGCGCCGCGTACACGGGCGTTCTGGAGCTGCCGATGCCGACCATCGCGGCGGTGCACGGCTTCGCGCTGGGCGGGGGCTTCGAGCTGGCGCTGGCCTGCGATCTGATCGTCGCGGACGGTACGGCCGTGGTCGGCCTGCCGGAGGTGTCGGTGGGTGTCATTCCCGGGGGCGGGGGCACGCAGCTGCTGCCGCGCCGGGTGGGTGCGGCGCGGGCGGCCGAGCTGGTCTTCACCGCGCGGCGGGTGCCGGCGGCCGAGGCCGGGGGGCTGGGCCTGGTCGACCAGGTCGTGGCGGACGGCCAGGACCGCGCGGAGGCGCTGGCGCTGGCGGCCCGCATCGCCCGTAATTCGCCGGTCGGCCTGCGGGCGGCCAAGCGCGCGATGCGGCTCGGGCACGGGCTGGATCTGCGTGCGGGGCTGGACCTGGAGGACGGCGCCTGGCGGAGCGTGGCCTTCTCCGGGGACCGGGCGGAGGGCGTCGCGGCGTTCAACGAGAAGCGTGACCCGGACTGGCCGGGGGAGTAGGCAGGGCCGGATGGCCCCTTCGGTGGCTGTGGCCGGGTGCCCGCGCGGGGTGCCCGGCCGCTGCCGTACGGGCCGAGCGGGCGCGCCACGGTGCGTCCGGTGACGGTGGCGTGGGGTGAGGGCGCGGTGGTCTCAAGGATGACGCAGACGTGTAGTGCGTACGGAAAGGGGCGAATCGGGTTAAACATTCCTACGCTGTAGTACAGGGTGTGCTCACGGTGACGGAATGTGAGGGTCCGGTGGCGGGCGAGGGTGCGGGCGATGCGAGGCTGCGGGCCGTGGTGGAGCTGGCGCAGGCGATGGCGGCCGCGCATACTCCGCGCGAATCGGCGCACGCCGCGGCGCAGGGGGTGCGGCTGGCCCTGGGGGGCTCGTTCGCGGCGATCTCGAAGTGGGAGCGCGAGCGGGGCAAACTGCGGGTGCTGGTCAATGTCGGCGAACTCGCCGAGGACGAACGGGAGTTCCCGGACAACGAGTCATATCCGGTGCACGAGTTCCCCGAGATCGTCAATTTTCTGCACGAGCGGTGGGCGGGTGGCGGCGAACCCAACGCCTGGGTGGAGACCGCGAACGGGCCCTTCGACGACGGCTTCCACAACCGCCAGCGGGTGGCCGCGCTGCGCCGCCGCGGCCGTGGGTGCTGTGTGGTCGCGCCGATCGTGCTGCACGGCAGGGCCTGGGGCGAGCTGTATGTGGCGCGACCCGACGGCGAGACGGTCTTCAACCGGGCGGACGCCGATTTCGCGACCGTGCTGGCCGCGGTGACGGCCGCCGGCATCGCGCAGACGGAACGGCTCGCGGAGGCGCGCCGGCTCGCCTTCACCGACGCGCTGACCGGCCTCGCCAACCGGCGTGCCGTGGACATGCGACTGGACGAGGCGCTGGAGCTGCACCGCAGGGACGGTGCGGTGGTCAGCCTGGTGGTGTGCGACCTCAACGGGCTGAAGCGGGTGAACGACTCGCGGGGCCACGCGGTCGGCGACCGTCTGCTGGAACGTTTCGGCTCGGTGCTCTCGCTGTGCGGGGCGATGCTCCCCGGAACGCTCGCGGCCCGGCTCGGCGGGGACGAGTTCTGTCTGCTCGCGGTCGGCCCGCCGTCCGACGAGGTGGTGAAGGTGGCGGGTGAACTGTGCGAACGCGCGGGGGAGTTGGACCTCGGCGAAGGGGTCGCGGTGGGCGTCGCCTCGACCGGTGATCCGATCGGCCCGGTGCGCAGCGCCCGCCGGCTCTTCCGGCTGGCGGACGCCGCGCAGTACCGGGCCAAGGCGGCGCGGACGGGCGAGCCGGTGATCGCCGGGCGGCACGGCGGCGAGGACGACCCGGTCGTACGGCTGGCGGACACCCCGGAGCGGCGGCAGGGTACGGAGCGCCGACGGTTCCGGAGGTGAGGTGTTCGGTGAGAGCGCGGTGGGTTTTCGGCGGGGCGCCCGGTGGGGCTTGTGGTGGGTGCCGGTGGGGGTTCCGGCCGGGTTTCCTCCGGGGCGTCCGGGGTGGGCTTTCGGGCGGGGTGTTCTTCAGGGGGCCGCTCGGCGGGTCGTGTTGCCGGTCCGCCGGCGCGGATCCGTGCAGGTCGCCGGGTGGGTAAGGGGTGATCCCCAAATCCGGTGGTGACATCCGGCGATTCAGTCTCTAGGGTGCCTGAATATGGATATGCACACTGTGGTGCTCGGGACGTCCGGCACGACCGCACAGGACGTCATCGCGGTGGCCCGCGGCGCCGCCAGGATCGAGCTGTCCGAGGAGACCCTCGCGGCCGTCGCCACCTCCCGCGCTTTCATCGACGACCTCGCCGCCAAGCCGGACCCCGTGTACGGCGTCTCCACCGGTTTCGGCGCGCTGGCCGTACGGCACATCAGCCCCGAGCTGCGCGCCCAGCTCCAGCGCAACATCGTCCGCTCGCACGCGGCCGGGATGGGCCCCCGCGTGGAGCGCGAGGTCGTGCGCGCGCTGATGTTCCTGCGCCTGAAGACCCTGGCCTCCGGGCGGACCGGCGTCCGCCCGCTCGTCGTCGAGACGATGACCGCCCTGCTCAACACCGGCATCACCCCGGTGGTGCACGAGTACGGCTCGCTGGGCTGCTCCGGAGACCTCGCGCCGCTCTCGCACTGCGCGCTGACCCTGATGGGCGAGGGCGACGCCGAGGGCCCCGACGGCGTCGTCCGGCCCGCCGGTGAGCTGCTGGCCGCACACGGCATCGAGCCCGTCGAGCTGCGCGAGAAGGAGGGGCTGGCGCTCCTCAACGGCACCGACGGCATGCTCGGCATGCTCGTGATGGCCTGCGCCGACCTCGCCCGGCTCCTCACCTCCGCGGACATCACCGCCGCGCTCTCCCTGGAGGCGCTGCTCGGCACGGACAAGGTTCTCGCGCCCGAGCTGCACGCCATCCGCCCGCACCCCGGCCAGGCCACCTCGGCCGCCAACATGCTCAAGGTGCTGGACGGTTCGGGCTTCACCGGCCACCACCAGGACGACGCGCCGCGCGTCCAGGACGCCTACTCGATCCGCTGCGCCCCGCAGGTCGCGGGCGCCGGCCGGGACACCCTCGACCACGCCCGGCTCGTCGCCGACCGCGAGCTGGCCGCAGCGGTCGACAATCCGGTCGTGCTGCCCGACGGACGTGTCGAGTCCAACGGCAACTTCCACGGCGCACCGGTCGCCTATGTCCTGGACTTCCTCGCCATCGCCGCGGCCGACCTCGGTTCCATCGCGGAGCGCCGTACGGACCGCCTGCTGGACAAGAACCGCTCGCACGGACTGCCCGCCTTCCTGGCCGGCGACCCGGGCGTCGACTCGGGCCTGATGATCGCCCAGTACACGCAGGCGGCGCTGGTCAGCGAGCTGAAGCGGCTGGCCGCGCCCGCGTCGGTGGACTCCATCCCGTCCTCCGCCATGCAGGAGGACCATGTCTCGATGGGCTGGTCGGCCGCCCGGAAGCTGCGCACCGCGGTCGACAACCTGACCCGGGTCATCGCCGTCGAGCTCTACGCGGCGACGCGTGCCGTCGAGATGCGTGAGGGGCTGACGCCGGCCCCCGCCACCCGAGCGGTGGTGGACGCGGTCCGCGCCGCGGGCATCCAGGGCCCGGGTGAGGACCGCTTCCTGGCGCCGGACCTGGAGGGCGCGTACGCGTTCGTGCGGGCCGGGAAGCTGGTCGAGGCCGTGGAGTCGGTCACGGGCGAGCTGGCCTGACGGTCCCGCTCGATGGGCACGGGCCGGGCGCGATGCGCTCGGCCCGCGGCCGTTTTTTGCCCCGTTCCGGCCCCCGCTGCCGTCCGTGCGGGGGCGTGGGCCCGTTTGCTCAGGCGACGCCGCGGGTGCGCTGGAGGGAGTAGCTGACCAGGCCGGCGCCGAGGGCGAGGCAGGCGACGCCGCCGATCACATAGGGCGTGGTGTCCGGGCTGCCGGTGTCGGCCAGGAAACGCTGGGGTGCCGCGGCGGCGGCCGACCGGGCGGTCGCGGCCCGGCTGCCGGCCTGCTGTGCGGCGGCACCGGCGCGTTCCGCGCCCTCGGACGCCGCCGGCTGCTGCGCCGCCCGCAGGCGGGAATGCGTCACCCCGTCCTCGCCCACGATGGCGTTCGCGGACGGTACGAACCACAGGGCGAACAGCACCGATCCCGCGGCAGCGGCGGTCAGCAGTGGTCGACGTGCGGTCACGGAGCGATCCCCCTTGTGGGTTCGGCGAATTGGCCGGTGATCGCAGATGTTAGTGACCGCCGCGGGTCGCGGGGAAGTCGGGACCCGGACATGCTTACGCTCCGTGGTATGAGCAATGGTGAGGCATCACGTTTTGTACGGCTTCATGTCGAGCTGGTCCTGGAGATCACCGACACCGGCGAGCTGACCGGCGCGGCCATGGACCACATCGGCGGCGATCCCGCCCTGCCGGAGGAGGAGCGCGGGCAGGCCCTGGAGACGGTCAAGGAGGATCCCGCGGAGGCGCTTGCGCATCTCGTCGACCCGTTCGACCTCGTCAACGCCGTACCGGGCACCGAACTGGCGCAGGCGTCCTGGAGCAGCGAGGAGCTGACCGACTACGACCCGGAGGCCGAGTGGGACGCGGCGGAGTGGGATCTGGCCGATGACGCGGTAGAGCGGTAGAGGGGACCTGACCCGCCGGGGCCGGGCCGCCCCGGCCGCCCGGCCCCGGGCGTCCCGCTGTCCCGCATTCCGGGATCCCGATCGCCGGAAGTTCCCGGGCCGACCGTCCCCCCCCGGTGTCCGATTCCGCGCACCCCGTGGTGCGCGACAACCCCTGCGGATGACAAACCCGCTGGTCACGACCCCTGTGCGGCTGCTCGCCGCGCAGGGGTCGACCACGTTCGGGGCCGGGTGTCCTTCCCCACACCTTTCGCATGCATGGAACGGGCGAAACGGAAAAGACGTTCATAAGACGTCGGCCGGAATGCCTGCGTCCAGTCGTCAACTCGGGGGAGTTGAGGATCGCAACGATGGGAATGTGTGTAATGACGGACAGTAAGCGCCGCAAGGGCCTCATAGCCACTGCCGTGCTGGTCGGGGGCGCCATCACGCTCTCGGCGTGCGGCGACGGCGGGGGCAGCGGGGGGACCGGTGGCGGCGAAGCCCGGCACGACACGTCTCAGCAGGTGGATGCGGCGGCCGCGAAGGACGCCTCGAAGGCCAAGATCAAGATTTCACCCGAGGACGGCACGACCAACGCCGGCATCAACGGTGACGCCAGGGTGACCGCCAGTGGCGGAAAGCTCACCGACGTCACCATGACCGCCGTCGAATCCGACGAGACCGTCCAGGGCACCCTGTCCGCCGACGGTTCCTCCTGGAAGCCCGACGCCCCGCTGTCCCGCGCGACGAAGTACAAGGTCACCGCGCACGCGGTGGACTCCAAGAAGCGCAAGGCGGTGGAGAACTCCAGCTTCACCACGGTCTCCTCGGCCAACAGCTTCATCGGAAACTTCACGCCGGAGGACGGCTCGACCGTCGGCGTCGGCATGCCGGTGTCGCTGAACTTCGACAAGCCGGTGAAGAACAAGAAGGAAGTCGAGTCCGCGATCAAGGTCGCGTCGAGCAGCAACCAGAAGGTCGTGGGCCACTGGTTCGACGACACCCGCCTGGACTTCCGCCCCCAGGAGTACTGGAAGGCGAACTCCAAGGTCACCATGAAGCTCGGCCTGGACGACGTCGAGGCGTCGCCCGGCGTCAAGGGCATCCAGAACAAGACCGTCAGCTTCGACGTCGGCCACTCGCAGGTCAGCACCGTCGACACCAAGGCGCACGAGATGACCGTGGTCCGCGACGGCAAGACCGTCAAGACCATCCCGATATCGGCCGGCGGCGAGGAGAACCCGACCTACAACGGCCAGATGGTCATCTCGGAGCGGTTCAAGCAGACCCGCATGGACGGCTCCACGGTCGGCTTCAAGAAGAAGGACGGCAAGGGCGAGTACGACATCCCCGACGTCCCGCACGCCATGCGCCTGTCGGCGTCCGGCACCTTCATCCACGGCAACTACTGGGGCAAGGGCATCTTCGGCAAGGCGAACACCAGCCACGGCTGCATCGGCATGGAGGACGCCAAGGGCGCGGACGACTCCACCACGGACGGCGCGTGGTTCTTCGACCACTCGCAGCTCGGTGACGTGGTCAACGTCGTCAACTCCCCGGACAAGACCGTCAAGCCCGACAACGGCCTCAACGGCTGGAACATGGACTGGTCGCAGTGGGTGGCCGGCAGCGCGCTGCAGTCGCAGGGCACCAACTGAAGCAACCCGGCCGCCGGTTGGCCGGTAAGAGCCGAAAATCATGACGCACAGTGACCGACGCCCGGTGATGCCGATAAATGCGGCGCACCGGGCGTCGGCGCTGCGTACGGTGCGCCGCATGGAGAAGCTTCCCGGAGATGAAGCGGCCGGCGCGCCCCGCGGCGACCGTGGTGACCTCGATGGTCGTGGGGGCCGCGGTGGTCTCGTCGGCCCCATACCCGTGGCGGAGATGGACATCGACGCCTGGCATGCGGTGCTCGCGGCCGCCCACCGGCAGGACCGGCCGAGCACCCCCGCCCCCGAACGTGCCGCCGAGGAAGGCCGGCTGCGGGTCCCCTCCCCGAACAGCCGCACCGTCGCCTTCGCCCTGCCTGCCCCCGGTGATGGCGGGGATTTCGCGGGAGTCGCCCTCCTCCGTCTCTTCGACACGAAGGAGAACGCCGGCAACGCCTTCCTCGACACCCTGACGGTCCACCCGGCCCACCGCGGCCGCGCTGTGGGCCGCGCGCTGTGGGTCGAGGTGTGCGCCGTCCTCGCGGCGGAGGGCCGTACGTCGGTGAGTTCAGCGGTCCAACGGGGCGGGTTGGGCGAGAAGTTCGCCGTCGCGCAGGGCGCGGAGTGCGCCCTGCCGTTGGTGGCGTACGTGCAGGAGGTGCCGGAGGCGCGGGTGGGCGTGGAGGGGAAGTCCCTGGCGGCCCCCGACGGCTATCGCTTCGTGGTCTGGAGCGGCGTGGTCCCGGACGCCCACGCCGTCGCGCACGCCCGCGCGCACGACGCCATGCAGGACGCGCCGACCGGTGATCTGGACGAGCAGCACGATCCGTGGGACGCCGAGAGGGTGCGGGCGGTGGCCCGGGTCGTTCTCGAACGCGGCGGCGTGATGCTGACCGTCGCGGCCGTCGCCGAGGCGGACGGCACCGTCGCCGGGTACACCGAACTCGTCCTGCCCACACCGCGGTCCGTCCGCGCGCTGCAGTACGACACCGTTGTCATCCCTGGCCATCGTGGGCGCGGCCTGGGGCGGGCGGTCAAGCTCCGGATGCTGGAGTACCTCCGCGGGCAATGCCCCGGCGTACGGGAGATCATGACGACCGTCGCGGACGACAACCGGCCGATGCGGTCGGTCAACGCGGCCCTCGGCTACCGGCCGGAGGGCGGCGTGGGGGTCTATCAGGTCCGGTTCTGAGGCGGGCGGGCGGGCGAGCCGGCTGGGGCGGACCGTTCGCTGCGGGCTGCGGGCTGCGGGCTGCGGGCTGCGGGCTGCGGGCTGCGCGGGCTCGGGGTTCGCTGGCCGGGGGGTGGGGGCTGGGCTTCGGCCTTGGGGCTCTCGGCCGGACCCGGCCTCCCTCGTCGGGGCTCCCGCCCCGCCTCCGTAGAGTGAAGGCGTGACGGAGCGCGGGAAGAAGGGCCGGGGCGGGCAGCCGAAGGCGGCCGAGGAACTGGTCGCCGACGTGCTCGGCAGTGTCCGCTACGCGCCCGACGGCGAACCGGCCGAGGACGCCATCGAGGCGGGCGCCTCGATGCTGGCCGCGGCCACGGCCGGCTGGGAGGCGGTGAGCACCGCGGTGGTGTCGGCCGCCGCGGCGGGCGTGGCGCAGTGCTGGGCGGGCGGCTGGGAGCCCGCCGACCTGGAGCGCATCGTGCGGCGCGAGGCGTCCGACGTGACGCTCGTGGCCCTCGTCCTGGACGCCATCGCGGCCGAGGCGGCCCGCGCACCCGCCGGGCCCCCGCGCGGCGCCCGTCGGCGCGAGCAGCTGAACCGGCTCGGCGCGGACGTCTGGTGGGGTGCCGACCGCGACTACCTCGATGCATTGGCCCGCCGCCGCAAGAAATCCCGCTTCGAGACCGCGTACGACGTCCTGGCGGCGCTCCGCCTCCTGGCCAGGCTGCCCCGGATCACCCCGCTGCCCGCCCCGGCCCCTGTGCAGGTCAGGGACGGCGGCGGCGCGGCCGCGTCGCGTGCCCTCGGACGGATCCGCGGGCTGCTCGCCAAGGCGGAGGCGACCACCTTCGCGGAGGAAGCCGAAGCGCTCTCCGCCAAGGCCCAGGAGCTGATGGCCCGGCACAGCATCGACGAGGCCCTCCTCGACGGCGCGGCCTCCCCCGGGGGCGCGGCCGCAGGTCCTTCCGCGGTCCGAATCGGCATCGAGGGCCCGTACGAACAGGCCAAGGCCCTGCTGCTGGACGCGGTCGCCGCCGCCAACCGCTGCCAGGCCGTCTGGGCCGCCGATGTCGGCTTCTCCACTGTCGTCGGCTTCCCGTCCGACCTGGAGGCGGCGGAACTGCTCTACACCTCGCTGCTGCTCCAGGCCACCGCCGCGATGAGCCGCGCGGGCGACGACCACCACGCCCGCGGGCGCTCCCGCCGTACCCGCGACTTCCGTCAGACCTTCCTCGTCGCGTACGCCGACCGCATCCGCGAGCGCCTCTCGGCGGCCACCGCCGCGGCCACGGCAGCCGCCACCGCCGAATCGGCCGTCGGCGCACCCGACCTCCTCCCGGTCCTCGCCGCCCGCGAACTGGCCGTCGAGGAGACCACCGGCGCCCTCTTCCCCGACACCGCCCCGGTCCGGCTGCGCGGCATACGCGACGCGGACGGCTGGCACCAGGGCACAGCAGCCGCGGACCGCGCCCGCCTGAACGACGGCAACGGCTGAGCGACGGGGTGGCGCGCTTCCTGACCGGCCCTCACCGCGTCAACGACCCGCCGGCCTCACCCTTCACCCTTTCGCATCGACGCTGAGCAGCCGCGCCTCCGGCCACTCGGAGATCGGCTCGTCGGCCACCGAGTAGATCTCCAGCCCGGACAGATACCCGCCGTCGCTGAAGACCAGGACACCGGCCGCGTTCGGGACGGTGTGGGCGGTACCCGAGACGACGGGACTCTCGTGCGGCGGGGCCGCCACAACCGCGTCCCGATCGACAGCCAGGTCGACCGTGGCACAGCCACACCCGCAGCGCTTGACGACCCGCGCGTGCGGAATCTGCGCGCGCAACGCGGCACGGACAGGATCAGCCCCCTCCAGAAGAACCAGGAGAACCTCCACCGCCCCCGAGGAGAGCGCCTCGCCTTCCCCCAAAGACTGCTCCCTCACCGGCTACCCCTCGTTCCGGTCAATGAATTCGACGTTTCGGGCATCGAGCCTCCCCTTGATGTATGCGGTCAATTCCCCCCGAGCAGCCTCGACTTGAACAAGTTCCCGCTCTGCTTCGGCGCTCCGCTCCGCGCCGAGCGGGACACCGCTCTTGACGCACTCCGCCACGATGTAGGCAGCGTGACTCAAGGTGTGCCCCAGGGTGGTGACATCAACTCTGTCGCTCACCGGCGTTCCCCTGCCGAGGGCGTCGAGCATGCTGCCCCGGGCCAGGAGGAAACGGGCGGACGCCGCGTGGGCGAACCAGATTCCGTCCAGGAGGGCCTCGTCGAAAGCGGAGTTCAGCGCCGAGTGCGTGGCGGCCAGGTCGACCTCGAATGCTCCGAGGTCGACCTCGCGCCCTGATTGCAAGGTGAGAAGCGTTTCTTGCAGAAGCTCCTGATAGCTCCTCGTGGTCGCCCTCAGATTGATCAGCCTCTGGGCCAGCCCCTCACGGCTGCGTCGCTCCTCGCGTTCCGACTCCAGCTGCGCCTGGCCCAGTTCCCGCTGTTCCAGCCGAGCCTCTTGCCGACGGCGCTCGCTCGCCTGCTGCCGGTGCAGCAACATCGGCCCGACCACTGCGGCCCCCGCCCCCAAAGCCGCCCCACCGATCGCCCCCACCAGCCCATAGAGGGCAGCTTGATCCGCCATGCCCCAAGCATGGCCTGTCGGCTGTACCCCCAACTACCCGTTTGAGCAAGCCACGAAGGCTGCGACGGAGGCGGGGGGGGTGCTCGAACCGCCTTGCAACCATGGCCAGTTCTCGCATGTCTACAGGTTGGCACTCATGCCACGCATGCTGGTTCATCAGCTGCCGCAAGGCTGGGACCGGAAGGCCGCCCTGATCGTCGAGGAGCAGCGATGACCAACGAGAGTAAGCGAATCCACTTCCCGCCGATTCTCAACGGGTTGGACTACCTCGAGAGCACTGTGGAACTTCTTGGGCCAAAGAAGGGTGAGCCATCCGCACGCGACGTCAAGTATGGAGTCCTGCACCTTCAGGCGGCCGTTGAGACGCTGCTCAAGGCACGTCTTGCGCTCGAAGGCAACAAATGGGTGTGGGTATTCCCCGACGGCTACGACGAGGCCAGGCACCAGGCCGGCGATTTCGCGAGCGTCGGTTGGGAGGAGGCTGTCAAGCGGGTCAAAAGGCAGTGTGCCCCTGAGACTGAGATCGGTCCCAAACGCATTTACAGGGCCCTTGCGAAGATGCGCAATCGATTCCAGCACCTCGGGGTTTCCGAGAGCCACACGGCCGTAGAAGCTCTTGCCATCCCGGTCTTGGACAATCTCCTCCGGTTCGTCACGGCTGATCTGCTCCCCAATGACGACGGCGCCGACTGGCTGGACGTCGACAGGTCGATGGAGCGCGTGCGCGCGGGCTTGGGCCCGATCAAGGAGCTGGTGGCGTTGCGTCTCGACCCCCTTCGCGAACAGTTGAAGGATCAGGAGGAGACCACTCTCGCGTGCCTCTCGTGCGCACGCTTCACCGTAATTGTTGACGGAAGCGACACGATCACGTGCGCGCTGTGCGGTCGTAGCTACGGTGCTTCGAGCGAGGCGGCGTGGGAGTACACAGGCACGGATCCATATCTCGTTGCCAAAGGCCGCGACTCCCAAATGGTCTACGACTGCGCTGAGTGCGGAGGGGCGGCGATCCGAACCGCGGTGGCGTCCGCCCCGGATCGGGGGAGCTGGGTGTGCTTCCAGTACGGCTGCCAGATCGACGGTCTCTGCGAGTACTGCGGACAGGTAGCTCATATCGCGTTTGAGGAAGCCGACATGTGCCAGGACTGCCTTGATTCCCGGTTCGCCAAGTTCTGATCGGCAGACGGAACGGTTCGGGCACGGCATCGAATCGCGTTGCCGGCTCGCCCTCCTGCGCTACCGGCCGCTCCTCGGGGTACCCGGAGTCGAGATCCGTACTCAAGAGCCACGCTGTACAACTCCCGTTATCGGGCGGACGATCAGCTCCTGGCCAATGCCCCTGTCTGAGACGTGAACGCCTACGGGGCGCCGGTATGGCACCTTCGCCGCAATGGGGATGGTGGAATCTTCGACACCTACGCCCAGCGCGTCGACGCTGGTCCGGGCGACGGCGAAGCCTGTTTCCGAGGAGCGAACCCTGTCGCGTACCGAGTATTACGACGACCCCGATGCCCCCGGCCCAACAGTCTCGTCGTGGCCGCTTCAGCTGTGGTGACCAACGGCGAGGGCCGCATCCTGCTCCAGCGGCGCCGGGACAGCGGCCTCTGGGCCCTGCCCGGCGGCGGCATGGAGATGACGGGCTCCCTTCCTGGTACCGCGGTCCGGGAGGTCAAGGAGGAGACCGGGCTTGATGTGGAGACCACGGGGCTGGTGGGGACGTACACCGATCCCCGTCACGTGATCGCGTACGCGGACGGGGAGGTACGGCGGCAGTTCAACGTCTGCTTCACGGCACGAGTCGTCGGCGGGCAGCTTGCCATTTCGGATGAGTCGACGGAGCTGCGCTTCGTCGACCCCGACGACATCGGCGGTCTCCCGATGCACCACACGCAGCAGCTCCGTATTCGGCATTTCCTGGAGCGGCGGGATCGCCCTTACCTGGGATGACGCGGCCTGTAACGGGGTCAGTCGTCCGTCGGAGCCGGTGTGAGACCCGTCCGGCAAGACGCTCCCCAGTTCGTCTCGGACGGGTCACCTAGCTTGCACCCCCGTCCCGGCCAGATGCGCCCGCCCTCTGGGTGCCGCTCAGGAGGTGTCCGCGGTGACCTGATGGGCGAAGACCGTGAACTCCGCGTGCCCGTCGTCGTTGACAGATCGGTGATCAACGGCCACGCGGACCCGGTTGCCAGGTAGGTCCGACTCGACAAGCGTCGCATCCAGACGGACCGCGATCGGAAGCTCTGTGTTCGGCTCAGGCTCCTCGTCCTCGTCCCAGAACAGAGGAGTCTTGTCGATGATCGAGTGCCGCACGCCCTCGGCATCGACGAAGACGACCTCGACAACCGAGGGGTATTCGCTGGTGTCCACCCACCGAACTGCCGCAGCGTGCAGCAGGCCGGTGGGTGACGTGGCACGTTCAGTCACCGGCCGGCGCCACCCCCACCGGGCAGCTCACTCCCGTCCCGCCGATTCCGCAGTATCCCGCCGGGTTCTTGTCGAGGTATTGCTGGTGGTAGCCCTCGGCCGGGTAGAAGGGGCGGGGGTCGGTGGGGAGGATTTCGGTGGTGATGTCGGCGTAGCCGGAGGAGTGCAGGACGGTGCGGTAGGCGTCGCGGGAGGCTTCGGCGGCCTGCTGCTGGGCGGGGGAGTGGGTGTAGATCGCCGAGCGGTACTGGGTGCCGACGTCGTTGCCCTGGCGGAAGCCCTGGGTCGGGTCGTGCGACTCCCAGAAGAGCTTCAGCAGTGCGGTGTACGGGACGACGGCCGGGTCGAATACGACGCGGACGGCCTCGGTGTGGCCGGTGTGGCCGCTGCAGACCTCTTCGTAGGAGGGGTTCGGGGTGTGGCCGCCCTGGTAGCCGACGAGGGTGGTCCAGACGCCCTCGGTCTGCCAGAACTTCCGCTCCGCGCCCCAGAAGCAGCCCAGGCCGAAGTCGGCGATCTCCAGGCCCTCCGGATACGGGCCGAGCAGCGGGTTGCCGAGGACGGTGTGCCGGTCGGGAACGGTGAAGTCCCGTTCCGGGCGGCCCTTGAGCGCCTCCTCGGGGGTGGGGAGGTGGGTCTTGAAGCGGGAGAACAGCATCAGGATCAAGCTCCAGGAGGACGAGAGGGAAGCCGGGCTATTCGGTCAACGCCGGAGCCCGGGTGCGGCATTCCGCTGCGCCCGACGGCCGGCCCTAGGGGGTGTGGCCGGGGGGCGGGAAGTCCGCGGAGGTGCCGCCGAGCTGCTCCCAGCCGGCGATGGCCAGGGCGCGGTAGGCGGCGTACTCCGCGGCGGGGCTGCGGCCGTAGGACCACGGGACGGCGCCGACGTGGCCGTCGACCAGGCGGAGCTGTTCCATGGCCTCGGGGTAGCGCTCGGCGCGGACCAGGAACCAGACGAGCAGGTGGCGCACGTGCGGCGTCATCGGGTGGTCGGCGGGGGCCTCGCGCAGCGCGAAGTGGGCGCCTTCCACGGCGCGCTCGACCACGGCGCTCTGGTAGAGGCTGCGGACCATGTTGGCCTCGGGGAGGTGGTCGTAGACCGCGAAGAGCGGCAGCGCCGGCAGCAGGCTCCCGGCCGGGGCCGCGGCGGCCGCCCGCTCGGTGAACGCGTCGGCCTCCTTGCGGGAGCCGTGCCACTTCTCGGACCAGTAGGGGAGGGCGGCGAGGTGCGCGCCCATGTGCTGCGGCGCCCGCTGGACGACCTTGGACCACAGCTCTTCGTAGTCGGCACGGCGGTCGCCCAGGCCCCGGGCGACGGCCAGCTCCGTGATGTACGGGATCGGGCTGCCGGGCGCGAGCAGGGCCGCCTCCCGGCAGACCGTACGGGCCTCCTCCAGGATCATGCGGAAGTCCTGGGAGCCGGGGTCGCGCAGTGCCTGGACGACGAGGAACTGGGCGTGCGTCTGTGCGCCGCCGGGGTCCTTGGGGGCCTCCGAGCGCCAGGTGCGCAGCCAGATGCCGCCGACGCGGCCGCCCGCGGCCGTCGCCCCGGGGCCGCCCTGCTGTTCCGCCGCCTCCTGGGCGAGTTCGAACGCGGCGGCGCCGGCGAGCGTCTGGACCCGCTGCCAGCGGCGTTCCCAGTCGTCGCCGGTGGACTTCAGCAGCTCGGCCGCGGGGCGCCAGTCGTGCGTACGGCGCATTTCGGCCAAAGCGTCGTCGAGCTCCTGGTCGGGTCCCGGCAGGCGTACGTCCAGCTCGTCGAGCGGCACGAAGCCGTAGGCCGCCATCGGATCGGAGGCCACCACCATGCCCTGCCGGACGTGCTGGACCGCCCGTCGGCGTCGCATCCAGGGGAGGAAGACGACACCGCCGATCGCGAGGGCGGCGAAGAGAACGAGCAGAGCGTCCATGTGGTGTGTCCCGGTCGGAGGGGGCGGTGGTGGTCGGTGGTGCGCCGGAAGGGGCCGGAGGGGGTCGTGACGGTGTCGGAGGTGGCGGGAACCGGTGTGCGGTTCCCCCGTATGTATCCACTATCCAGCGAACCAGAAAGTTCCGGAAAGTTCGGCTGTGCGGCCGACTACCCTCGGCAGGCATGAGCAATCAGCGCGACCAGCGCCACCAACACTTCGAAACGCTCGCCATCCACGCCGGCCAGGAGCCCGACAAGGCCACCGGCGCGGTGGTGCCGCCCATCTACCAGGTCTCTACTTACAAGCAGGACGGTGTCGGCGGGCTGCGCGGCGGTTACGAGTACAGCCGCAGCGCCAATCCCACCCGTACCGCTCTGGAGGAGAACCTCGCCGCCCTGGACGGCGGTCGGCGCGGTCTCGCCTTCGCCTCCGGCCTCGCCGCCGAGGACTGCTTGCTGCGGACCCTGCTGACCCCGGGTGACCATGTCGTCATCCCCAATGACGCCTACGGCGGAACGTTCCGTCTGTTCGCGAAGGTCGTCGAGCGCTGGGGCGTGGAGTGGTCGGTGGCCGACACCTCCGACCCGGCGGCCGTCCGCGCGGCGCTCCGGCCCCGGACGAAGGCGATCTGGGTGGAGACGCCCAGCAACCCGCTGCTCGGCATCAGCGACATCACCGCGCTGGCCGCCGTGGCCCGGGACGCCGGCGCGCGCCTCGTCGTCGACAACACCTTCGCGAGCCCCTACCTCCAGCAGCCGCTGGCCCTCGGCGCGGACGTGGTGGTCTACTCCACGACCAAGTACATGGGCGGCCACTCCGACGTGGTCGGCGGTGCCCTGGTCGTCAACGACGACACCCTCGGTGACGAACTCGCCTACCACCAGAACGCGATGGGCGCGATCGCCGGGCCGTTCGACTCCTGGCTGGTCTCGCGCGGCCTCAAGACGCTGGCCGTCCGTATGGACCGGCACAGCGCCAACGCCGCCCGCGTCGCCGAGCTGCTGACCTCGCACTCCAAGGTGACCCGCGTCTACTACCCCGGACTCACCGAGCACCCGGGGCACGAGATCGCCGCCAAGCAGATGCGTGCGTTCGGCGGCATGGTGTCGTTCCAGGTCGAGGGCGGCGAGCAGGCGGCCGTGGAGGTCTGCAACCGGGCGCAGCTGTTCACCCTCGGTGAGTCGCTGGGCGGCGTCGAATCGCTCATCGAGCACCCGGGGCGGATGACGCACGCCTCGACGGCCGGTTCCCCGCTGGAGGTCCCGGCCGACCTGGTGCGCCTCTCCGTGGGCATCGAGTCCGTGGAGGACCTGCTGGCCGACCTCACGAAGGCGCTGGGCTGACCCGCCCTGCTGTCCGCTGTGCCCAGAGCCCCGGCCGGCCTCGTTTCACCCTCTTGTGGGTAGGGGCCGGCCGCGGTGCACCCTCGGCGCCGGGGCGGGATTCACCTGCCCCGGGGCCCGGTTCACCATCCCTCCGCAGGCGGCGTGCTGCGGGCCGGTGGCGGTAGCCACGGCTGGTCGACGGCCCAGAGCAGCACGAGAGCCAGGGCGAGGAGCCCGAGCAGCAAGCAGGCGTAGCGCAGCAGCTTGCGGTGCGCCAGCAGCCGGCCGCCGCGGGTGAGGGCCCGTGCGGCCAGGTCGGGCGGGACGAGCGGATGCGGCCCCGCCAGCATCCGCCGTACCTCGGTCTCCTTGCGGTCCGGCAGGCTCATGGGGCCGTGGATCGTGCGGGGCCGGTCGAGGCGCCTGCCGAGGGGGCGCCGGACCCGGCGGCGGTGGTGGTGTCGACCGCCGGAGCTGGGTGGCGGCTGCGGATTTCGGCGATGGCGTGCAGACAGAGGGTGTGTACCCGCTCGGCGGGCAGGCCGAGTTGCGCCGCGGTCTGTTCCTCGGGCACGTTCTCGAAGAGGCGCAGGACGAGGACCAGTCGCTCCCGCGGTGGCAGCCGGTCCAGCAGGCCGCCGCGAGGTCTGCGGTGCCGCCAGGCGGTGCGGGCGAAGTGGGTGGCCAATTCCCGGCGGGCGCGCTCGTACGGGTCCGCGCCGCGCAGCTGGTCCCAGTCGGCGTACGTCCGCGACAGCGCGCGGACGAGCAACTCCTCGGCGGCCGGTGCAGGACCGGAGCCCGGCTCCGCGGTCAGCAGCGTGGCGGTGTGCAGCAGCCGGCCCGCCGCGCCCGCCACGAACGCCTCGAACTCCCGGGCGCGGCGGCGTTCCTGAGCCAACCGCCGCTCTCGCACCGCGCCTCCCCGGCTCACGGACCGCCCCTGGCTCAATAGCACGGCAGTGCGGCCACCCGGTCAAGAGGCGCGACAGGAAGTGCGGAGGGGAGGTGTGTCCTCTCCGCGGGAGTCAGGAGGTGGGGCCGGCCGGCGTCAGGGACGTGGTGATCGTGGCGAGGGAGGAGTTGAAGCGGGTCAGGAGGGTGCAGAACGCGTCGCGTTCCTCCTCGCTCCACTCCTCCGTCACCAGCGCCATCAGCGCGCGGCGCGAGGCGCGCACCTCTTCGAGGCGCGAGCGGCCGCGGTCGGACAGCTGGAGCACCACGGCCCGGCCGTCCTCGGGGTGCGTGGCGCGGCTGACCAGCCCGGAGTCGACCAGCGGGGCGACCTGACGGGTGACCGTCGAGGAGTCGATACCCATGCCGGCGGCCAGGGCCTTGACGCCCATCGGGCCTTCCTGGTCCAGGCGGTTGAGCAGCAGGTAGGCGGCGCGGTCCATGGAATTGCGCGCCTGGCCGACGCCGCCGAGCCGGCTCTGTTCTGCGCGGCGGGCGAAGACGGCGACTTGATGCTGCAGCGCGTCGAGAAGAGCGGGGTCGGTGTGGGTCGTCATGTCCGAAGAGGTGGGCATGGCCGGGAGCTCGCTTCATGGGATGCGTACGGATTGGAGGACAGAGTACGCGGACCCGGCGCGGACCGTGCCGACGCTGTCGAATCCGATAACGCACCGTGAGGCGCCCGAGACCGCCACCGTATTCGCCCGGGATGGCGGAACCGTCCGTTCCACCGGCCCGGCCCCTTCCTGCTCTTGCTCCGCTCCCTGCTCCGCCGCAGGTCCGAGGGGGTTTGGCCCCGGAATCCCGCCGAGGGGTCCGCCATCCGGTCGGAAAGGCCGAGATCGGGGCGAACTGCGAGACTGACGGCATGGCCGATCACACGCCGCGCACACCGCACGAGCCCTCCGACTCCCCGCGACCCGCCGACGCCGCACCGGCCGAGGAGCCGACCGCCGGTGGGATGACGGCGGGCGGGGCGGCTGCCGCGATCACGGTCGAGGATGTCCGCGAGGCGCACAAGATGCTCTCCGGCGTCTCCCGGGCCACCGCCATGGAAGGCAGCCGGTATCTGTCCGGGCTGGTCGGCGCGCCTGTCCACCTCAAGTGCGAGAACCTCCAGCGCACCGGCTCCTTCAAGATCCGCGGCGCCTACGTACGGATCGCGGGGCTCTCCACGCAGGAGCGGGCGGCCGGCGTCGTCGCGGCGAGCGCGGGCAACCACGCGCAGGGGGTGGCGCTCGCCGCGTCCCTGCTCGGCGTGCGCTCGACCGTCTTCATGCCGGTCGGTGCCCCGCTGCCGAAGGTCGCCGCGACGCGTGAGTACGGCGCCGAGGTGCGGCTGCAGGGCCAGGTGGTGGACGAGACGCTGGCGGCCGCCCAGGAGTACGCGCGGGAGACCGGCGCGGTCTTCATCCATCCCTTCGACCACCGCGACATCATCGCGGGCCAGGGCACCGTCGGCCTGGAGATCCTCGAACAGTGCCCGGAGGTGCGCACCATCGTCGTGGGCGTCGGCGGTGGCGGGCTGGCCGCCGGTGTCGCGGTGGCGGTCAAGGCCCTGCGGCCCGATGTGAAGGTCGTCGGGGTGCAGGCGGCGGGGGCGGCCTGCTATCCGCCGTCGCTCGCGGCCGGGCACCCGGTGGCGGTCGAGGGGCTGTCGACGATGGCGGACGGCATCAAGGTCGGGCGGCCCGGCGATGTGCCGTTCGGGCTCGTCGACGAGCTGGTGGACGAGGTCCGTACGGTCTCCGAGGACGAGCTCTCCAGCGCGTTGCTGCTCTGCCTGGAGCGGGCGAAGCTGGTGGTGGAGCCGGCCGGGGCGAGTTCGGTGGCGGCGCTGCTCTCCGACCCGGGGTCCTTCGAGGGGCCGGTGGTCGCGGTGCTGTCCGGGGGCAATGTCGATCCGCTGCTGATGCAGCGCATCCTGCGGCACGGCATGGCGGCTGCCGGCCGCTACCTGTCGCTGCGGCTGCGGCTGACCGACCGGCCGGGGGCGCTGGCGACGCTGCTGGGCGTGCTGTCGGTCGTCGACGCCAATGTGCTCGATGTGGGCCATGTGCGGACCGATCCGCGGCTCGGCCTGACCGAGGTGGAAGTCGAGTTGCACCTGGAGACGAAGGGGCCGGACCACTGCCGCGAAGTGAGTACGGCGCTGCTGGAGGCGGGGTACTTCGTCACCGGGTGAGGTGCCCGTGCGTCCCGGGTGGGGCGTGCGCAGGTGCCGTCGTACGTATGTGTCGTACGTACGTGCTGACGCGCGCGTACGCGGCCGGTGGCGGTGTGAGAGGGAGGGTGAGGTCGAGGCGCCGCGGGAGCTCCGCGGCGCCTTTCGCGTGCGCTGTCGCAGCTCGGACCGGGTGTTCGTCGGCATCCGGGGGCGCACGGGCGCCGGGCCGCCCCGCCGCCCGGTGAATCCTTGGCACGTGTATCGCGAAAAACCACTACTCGCGATGTATCGCGTTGCACTACCATCGCGCTTCCGGGTCACCGGTGCGACATGGCGGCCTGGGGTGGACAAATACCGCAAGGCGGTCTTTGGTTGCCAAACGTAATATTCGACCTGGAACTGACCCAAGCCATGGGAGTACCCACATGCCAGGTGCCATTTATGCCGAGGGTCTGGTGAAGACCTTCGGCGAAGTCAGGGCACTGGACGGCGTCGATCTCGACGTTCCCGAAGGAACCGTCCTCGGAATGCTCGGCCCCAACGGTGCCGGCAAGACCACTGCCGTACGCGTGCTGACGACCCTGCTCAAGCCCGACCGCGGCACGGCCCAGGTCGCGGGGATCGACGTCCTCGCGCACCCCGACCGGGTGCGCCGCTCCATCGGACTCTCCGGTCAATTCGCCGCCGTGGACGAATACTTGACCGGCCGCGAGAACCTGATGATGGTCGGTCAGCTTTACCAGATGAGTGCCCGCGACGCGAAGCGGCGGGCCGGCGAACTGCTGGAGCGCTTCCACCTCGCCGACGCCGCGGAGCGCACCGCCAAGACCTACTCCGGCGGTATGCGCCGCCGCCTCGACCTCGCCGCCGCGCTGGTCGTCAGCCCGCCCGTGATGTTCATGGACGAGCCGACCACCGGCCTGGACCCGCGCAACCGCCAGCAGTTGTGGGACGTCATCCAGGAACTCGTCGCCGGCGGCACGACCCTGCTGCTCACCACGCAGTACCTGGAGGAGGCCGACCGCCTCGCGCACGACATCTGCGTCGTCGACCACGGCAAGGTCATCGCCCGGGGCACGTCCGACCAGCTCAAGGCGCGCACCGGCGGCGAACGCGTCGAGGTCGTGGTGCACGCGCCGGAACACCTCGCCATCGCCGACGAGGTCCTGCGCGGCTTCGGCAAGGGGGAGACCGCGGTCGAGCCGCACACCCGCAAGCTGACCGTCCCGGTGACCGGTGGCGCCAAGCTGCTCGCCGAGGTCATCCGCGAACTGGACACCCGGGGTGTGGAGATCGACGACATCGGGCTGCGCCGCCCGACCCTCGACGACGTGTTCATCTCGCTCACCGGGCACGCGGCCGAGATCGTGGAGGACAACGGCGCGGCCGGCGGGAGCGGCGCGGCGGGCGCTGCCGACACCGTTGGTGCGGACGGCCGGAGCGGCGCGAGCGCCGAGGGCCGGAAGCGCAAGGGCAAGAAGGGCGCCGAGGCGGCCGACCCGGCCGACCCGGCCGCGGCGAGCGGGCCGGCAACCAAGGAGGACGCGAAGTGACGACGGTGTCCGAAGCCGGCTCCCTCCGGGCGCCGCAGCCACGCGGCAGCATCGGCCGCTCCGTACGCGACTCGCTGGTGGTCGCCAAGCGGAATCTGATCCGGATGGTGCGCATCCCCGAAGTGGTGATCTTCGGGCTGATCCAGCCGATCATGTTCGTGGTGCTGTTCACGTACGTCTTCGGCGGCTCCATCAACATCCCAGGCGCCCCGGTGGGCGACGCCCAGGCGTACCGCGAGTTCCTGATGGCCGGCATCTTCGCGCAGACCGTCACCTTCGCCACCGCGGGCGCCGGCGCGGGGATCGCCGACGACATGCACAAGGGCCTGATCGACCGGTTCCGGTCGCTGCCGATGTCCCGCGGCGCGGTGCTCACCGGCCGTACCCTCGCCGACCTCGTGCAGACCGCGCTGACGCTGGTGGTCCTGGCCGCCGTGGCGCTGCTCATCGGCTGGCGCACCCACGAGAACATGGCGGAGGTGCTGGCGGGCTTCGCGCTGCTGCTCCTGCTCGGCTACGCCTTCTCCTGGATCGGCGCGCTGATCGGCCTCACGGTGCGGACGCCCGAGGCGGCCACGTCCGGCGGGCTGATCTGGCTGTTCCCGCTGACCTTCATCTCCAACGCGTTCGTTCCGGTCAACGGCATGCCGACGTTCCTCCAGCACGTCGCGGAGTGGAACCCGTTCAGCGCGACCGTGGCCGCGGCCCGTGAGCTGTTCGGCAACACCATCGCGGGGGTGCCGAAGTCGGTGACCGGTGCCTGGCCGATGGACCACCCGATCATCGCCTCGGTGATCTGGTCCATCGTGATCATCGTGGTCTTCCGGACACTGGCGGTGCGCAAGTACCGGTCGGCGACGGCCTGACGCCCGAAGCCGCACCGGACGCAGCGAAGCGGCGGCCCGGAGCCTCTCGGGCTCCGGGCCGCCGCTTCGTCCGTGGGACGCCGGGGCTCAGCCCGTGTACGGCTTGGCGTCGAGGATCTTCACGGCGGCCTTCTTGCCGTTCGGGAGCTCGTACTCCGCGTTGGCGCCGACCTTCTTGCCGTTCACGCCCTCGCCCAGCGGCGACTGCGGGGAGTAGGTCTCGATGTCCGAGCTCGCATACTCCCGCGAGGCCAGCAGGAAGGTAAGGGTGTCGTCCGGGTCTCCGTCGAACGCGATGGTGACAACCGCACCGGGGGCCACGACGCCGCTGGCGGCAGGAGCCTCGCCGACCTTCGCGGTCTGCAGCAGCTGCGTGAGCTGGCGAACCCGAAGCTCCTGCTTGCCCTGCTCCTCCTTGGCCGCGTGGTACCCGGCGTTCTCCTTCAGGTCACCTTCCTCGCGGGCCGCCGCGATCTTTTCGGTGATCTCGGCGCGTGCGGGACCAGACAGGTGCTCCAGCTCGGCCTTGAGCTGGTCATACGCCTCCTGGGTCAGCCAGGTGACGTTCTCGCTGGTCTGGGTCACAGGTGCTCCTCGTCGGTACTGGGGATAAATCAAACGCCCTACCAGGAAGACTTGCGCCTTCACGGGTGGGCGAAACCACGAGCCTAACAATTCCGGCACAAAACGGGGAAGAGGAAATTTACAGGGAACGCACAGGAACGCGTCTTCGCTGATCAGAGGCGGTCGGAAGCCGCCTCGCCCGGCCCCGTGCGTCGGGCATGCCGGACGCACGGGGCGGGGGCCCGCGGGCGGCGTGACGGAGGTCTGCGCCCTCCACGGGAGCCGGATACGGGGCGCGGTCCGGGGCCTGTCCCGGGGGCACCTGGGTCGGTCCGGGGCCTGCCGCGGCCCCGGGGCCGGTCAGCCGCTGCCGGACGCCGTACAGCCGACGAGCACCGCGTTCGTCGCACGCTTCGTCGTGCGCAGCGTGATCTCCTGGTCGACCTGCTGGGTGCGCTGGTCGATGGTGACGTCCTTGCGGGCCACCTCGGAGCCGTCCTCGGCCTGCGAGCGGAGCGTGCACACGCCCGTGTCGCCCTCGCCCTTGATCACTTCCAGGTGCACCTTGATGGCGTGGTCCGACACCGCGTCCCAGCCGATCACCCGCGCGCTGAGGTCCTGGCCGGCGATGTACGAGGCGCCGATCCAGCCGAGCACCCCGAGCAGCGCGACGCCGAGCACCGCTCCGATGATCTTGAGCTTGCGATCCGCGCGGGCGTCCGCGGAGCGGCCGTAGCGTCCGTCCGGGAGCTTTTCGCGCGCCGCCGTCATGATCTTTCCTCCTGGTACGGGGGCCCGGGGCGGTCGGAACCCCGGAGGTCCCCTGCCCAGGGAATACAGTGCCCCCTCGCTTCGGTCACTATAGGAGGCACCTTCTCCGGCCTTTCACTGAGGATCGAGTCTTGACTGAGCAGCTGCGATTGATGGCCGTCCACGCCCACCCCGACGACGAGTCGAGCAAGGGTGCGGCGACCATGGCCAAGTACGTGTCCGAGGGGGTGGACGTGCTGGTCGCCACCTGCACAGGCGGTGAGCGAGGTTCCATCCTCAACCCCAAACTCCAGGGCGACCCGTACATCGAGGAGAACATCCACGAGGTACGGAAGAAGGAGATGGACGAGGCCCGGGAGATCCTGGGCGTCAAGCAGGAGTGGCTGGGCTTCGTCGACTCGGGCCTGCCCGAGGGCGACCCGCTGCCGCCGCTGCCCGAGGGCTGCTTCGCGCTGCAGGACGTCGAGGCCGCGGCCGAGCCGCTGGTGAAGCTGATCCGGGAGTTCAAGCCGCAGGTCATGACGACCTACGACGAGAACGGCGGCTACCCGCACCCGGATCACATCATGACCCACAAGATCACGATGGTGGCCTTCGAGGCGGCCGGCGACCCGGAGAAGTACCCGCAGGCCGGCGAGCCCTGGCAGCCCCAGAAGCTCTACTACAACCAGGGCTTCAACCGGCCGCGCACCGTCGCGCTGCACGAGGCGCTGCTGGAGCGGGGCATGGAGTCGCCCTACGGCGAGTGGCTGGAGCGCTGGAAGCAGTTCGAGCAGCGCGAGCGCACGCTGACGACGTACGTGCCCTGCGCGGACTACTTCGAGATCCGCGACAAGGCGCTGATCGCGCACGCCACCCAGATCGACCCCGACGGCGGCTGGTTCCGGGTACCGATGGACATCCAGCGCGAGGTCTGGCCGACCGAGGAGTACGAGCTGGCGAAGTCGCTCGTGGACACTTCCCTCCCCGAGGACGACCTCTTCGCGGGCATCCGCAACAATTGAGCCCATGATGAGCGCGACAAGCACCCTCGCCATGACGCACTTCGTCACCCTTGCCGACAGCTTCGACAAGAACAAGGTGACCCCCGGCGTCCTCGGCTTCATCGTCTTCGCGATCATCGGCGGTGCCGTTTGGCTGCTGATGAAGTCCATGAACAAGCAGATGAAGAAGGTGGACTTCGAGGAGCAGCCCGAGGAGGGGGAGACGGCCACGACCGCCTCCGCCGCCCCGGCGGCCCCGAAGCCGAAGGCCGGCTGACGCCTCCGGCGGCTCGCTGACCGCGCGGTCAGCGAGCCGGGCGGAGCGCCGGAGCACCCTTGGCCGGGGACGTCACTCGGCGGGGGTCTGCGTGACGGGCACCCCCATGACCTCTCGCGCGTGGCGGTTGGGCACCATGCCGAGCTGCCATGCCTGCCACCCCGTTTCCGGCTCCACGCCGCGTTCCAGCAGCAGCGTGAAGGTCTCCGCGCAGTCCTCCAGCTTGGAATCCCGAGCGGGATGCCCCTCCCGCACCAGCTGTGCCAGCTCTTCCTGTGCGACGGCCGTGCCCACCACGGAACCGCCCGGTGAGGCGAACGGCAGCAGCGTGCAGCGCAGGAAGCGCGCCCAGTCCTCACCGCGCCGGTCGCCGTAGCCGGCGAATATCTGCGCCGCCTCGTCGGCCAGCTCCAGTGCCTGGGCCGTGCGGCCGTTGCCCGCGTCGATGATCACCAGTTCCAGGCAGGACCATGCCTCGCCGTGCGGCACCCCGATCCGCTGGAAGTCCTTGCGGGCGTCCTGCAGCAACTGACGGGCGAAGCCGCTGTTGCGCAGCGAGCCGGTCTGCGCCGCCCGCAGATCGCGGGTCACCCGCCCCGAATGGTGCCGTGCACAGGCCAGGCCATAGCCGTCCTGCATCCGGCTGAACATCGTGCGCGAGCGCTCCAGCTGGCGCAGCGCGGCGTCGTGCTCGCCGCGCTCCTCCAGGGCCTGGCCGAGGTAGTACATCGTCCAGGCCTCGCCCCGGGCGTCCTCGTGCTGGTGGTGCAGGGGCAGCGCTTGGCGGAGCTGATCGACGGCCGGCCCCGGATCGCCGTCCACCAGCCGGCCGCGCGCCAGCTGCGTCATCGCCCAGGCCGCGCCGCGCTCGTCGTGGGTGCGGCCGTACAGCTCCATCGCGGAGTGCAACGCGGCGTCCGCCCGAGGCACATCGCCCATCCGCAGATACACCTGGCCGAGCTGGAAATGGGCCCACGCCTGGCCGTGCACGCTCTCGCTCTCCTCGTGCAGCGCCAGGGCCTCGCGCAGCAGCTCCAGAGCCTCGGCGATCCGCGCCCGGTCCCGCTCGACCGCGGCGAGCGCGTGCAGCGTCCAGGCCCGGTCTCCGTGCATGTCGGTGCCGGACTGCATGCCCAGCGCCTCCCGCAGCTTTGCCGCGGCGTCGGTCAGGTTTCCCTGCTGCTGGAGGGTGATCCCCAGGTCGCGCAGCGCGCGGGCGGCGCCCGCCGGATGCTGCGCCTCGAAATACAGGTCCACCACCGACGACAGCGTCGTCCGAGCCGTGTCCAGCTCGCCCAACTGCCGGGCCGCCACGCCCGTACGCCACTGCACCGAGCGGACCAGCAGCCCCTGGCCGACGGCCCGGGTCAGCTCGCTCAGCTCGCCCAGGCGGTAGAGATCCCCGCGCAGCAGGCAGTAGTCGGCCAGGGCGCCGAGCAGATGCGAGACCGCCGCCTGGTCGACGTCCTGGTCGGCGTGCCGCAGCGCGGCGGTGATGAAGCTGGACTCGTCGTCCAGCCACTGCAGGGCGGCGTCCAGGGAGGTGAAGCCGTGCGAACCGAAGCGGTCGGCGCGCGTGGACGTACGGCCGTCGACGAGGCGGATCACCGAGTCGGCCAGCTCCGCGTAGCCCCGGATCAGCCGCTCCTGGGCCGCGCCGCGCTCACCCGGCTCCTCCTCGTCCACCAGTCGGGCGTGCGCGAAGCGGTGGACCAGCGCGTGCAGCCGGTAGCGCTCGCCGCGCACATGCTCGACCAGGCCGGCCTTCGCGAGGGTGGACAGATGACGCTCCGCCTCGGGGACCTCGACGCCCAGCAGCGCCGCCGCGGCTGCCGCGCCCAGCGAGGCGTGCCCCACCAGGGCCAGCCGTCGCAGCAGCCGCCGGGCAGCCTCCGACTGGTCGGCGTAGCGAAGGCCCAGGGCCCGTTCGACCGGTGCCACCGGCCCGCGGGCCGCCAGGTCCGCTGCCAGTGAGGCAGGGGTGCGCGAGCCCAGCGAGGAGCCCGCCACCCGCAGGGCCAGCGGCAGGCCCGCACACAGCTCGGAGATCTCGTCGATCGCCCGGGAGTCGTAGGGGCCGGCCTCGCCCGCCGCCTCGTCGGGCGGAGTGGCGGCCCGCAGCAGCTCTTCGGTGCCCGCCGCGTCGAGCGGGCCCACCGGCAGATGATGCACCCAAGCCTGGAGGTCCTCCGGCAGCTCCAGCGGCGTCCGGGAGGTGACGAGCACCAGGCTGTCGGAGTGGTCCGGTACCAGCGTCCGTACCTGCTCCGGATCCGAGGCGTCGTCCAGCAGCACCGTCACCGGGAGGCCGGTCAGATGCTGGTGATAGAGGTCGGTCAGCCGCTTGACGTGCTGTTCCTGGGAGGGGCGTTCGCGGAAGAGCAGCTGCTCGCGCGGTGCGCCCAGCCGGTTGAGCAGGTGCAGCAGCGCGTCCCGCGTCGGCAGCGGCACCTCGCCGGGCGTCTCGCCGCGCAGATCCACCACGCACGCCCCGCGGAACTGATCCCGCAGCTGGTGGGCCGCCCGCACGGCCAGCGCCGTACGTCCCGAGCCCGGCTCGCCGTGCAGCACCACCACCGTCGGCCGGGTCTCGGTGCTCGCGCGGGCGGCGTGCACCCACTGGGCGATCTGCGTCAGCTGCGCCCGCCGGCCCGCGAACGGGGCATCCGCGCGCGGCAGTTGGGAGAAGGACTGCTCCAGTACGGACCGCTGGCGGGCGGCCGCGCTGCGGTCCGTCCCGCGCAGCTGCGGCACCACCCGGCCGGCGTTCGCGGCGACCGATCCCCACGCGCTCGCATTCTTCCCGGCGGGAGGGCCCCCGGCGGACGCCGAGGCGCCGCCACGGGCCGCCGCCGCCAGCATCCGCTGCTGGTCAAGGAACGGCCGGATGCCACGCACCTCGAAGGCCGTCAGCCACTGGAGCCGCAGCTGCTCCAGGCCGCCGGGCTGCCCCCGCATGCCCGCCTGCCGATGGGCGGCCGGCCAGTGTCCTGCCGTCAGCTTCACGACCGTGGCGGCGGCACCCGCCACCACCACGGCGGATCCCGCGCCCAGTGCGGCGCCGCCGCCCGTGCCGTAGGCCAGGTCCGTGCCGAAGGCGGCCAGCGCCGCGACGGCCGTCGCCACCGCAGGGGTGGCCAGCTCCTTGCGCGACAGCCGCTCGCTCAGCGGCCGGTGGCCTGCCGCGGTCTCGTCCAGCGCCCGGACGTACTCGGCGTACTCCTCGGACGCGGCGCCGGCCAGATCCTCCAGTGCCGCCCGCGCTCTGCCGAGCAGCGTGCCGCCGTCGAGCCGGCCGCCCGAGCGCCGCACCTCTTCCTCGACGGCCCGCGCCAACAGCCCGTCCGCTTCGGCCCGGTGGCCCTCACGCAGCACAGCCAGTGAGCCCGGCATGTGTGTCCCCCTCCAGCAGTTCCGGCAATTCAGCAGTTCCAGCGGTCTTTGGACCTCAGCGTGCTCCCGCTGACCCCCGGTGGTCGTGCACGGCCCGACCCGCTCCGGAAGGTCGCCGCAGGCCCGCGGCCACGCCCCGGCGGTGATCGCCGCCGTACGCACAGTGTTCCCCGTCCACGCGAATTACGGCAGGGCTGTGGATAACTCCCTCCGCTCCCGACTCCGGGACCCCGGTTGGGAGAGGATGGCCGTATGCCGAACCGCCTGGCCCATGAGACGTCCCCGTATCTGCTCCAGCACGCCGACAACCCGGTCGACTGGTGGCCGTGGTCCACCGACGCGTTCGAGGAGGCGCGGCGGCGCGGTGTGCCGGTGCTGCTCAGCGTCGGCTACAGCTCCTGCCACTGGTGCCATGTCATGGCCCACGAGAGCTTCGAGGACGCGGCCACCGCCGCCCTGCTCAACGAGCACTTCGTGTCCGTCAAGGTCGACCGCGAGGAGCGGCCGGACGTCGACGCCGTCTACATGGAGGCCGTTCAGGCCGCGACCGGCCAGGGCGGCTGGCCCATGACCGTCTTCCTCACCCCCGACGCAGAGCCGTTCTACTTCGGTACGTACTTCCCGCCCGAGCCCCGCCATGGCATGCCCTCCTTCGCGCAGGTCCTGGAGGGCGTGCGCAGCGCGTGGGCCGACCGCCGCGAGGAGGTCGGCGAGGTCGCCGCCCGGATCGTGGCCGATCTGGCGGGGCGTTCGCTGTCGGCGACGCTGCCCGCGGGCGATCAGCGGACGCCGGCCCCGGAGGACCTGCACGCCGCCTTGATGGGCCTGACCCGCGAATTCGACGCGACCCGCGGCGGATTCGGCGGCGCGCCCAAGTTCCCGCCGTCCATGGCGCTGGAATTCCTGCTCCGCCACCACGCACGGACCGGTTCCGCGGCGGCCCTGGAAATGGTGCAGGCCACCGGCGAGGCCATGGCCCGCGGCGGCATCTACGACCAGCTCGGCGGCGGCTTCGCCCGCTACGCCGTGGACGCGACGTGGACCGTTCCGCACTTCGAGAAGATGCTCTACGACAACGCCCTGCTGTGCCGGACCTACGCCCACCTCTGGCGGGCCGACGGCTCGGACCTCGCCCGCCGCGTGGCGATCGAGACCGCCGATTTCATGGTCCGCGAGCTGCGTACGGCGCAGGGCGGCTTCGCCTCCGCGCTCGACGCGGACAGCGACGACGGCACCGGCAAGCACGTCGAGGGCGCCTACTACGTCTGGACGCCGGAGCAGCTGCGCGCGGTGCTCGGTGACAAGGACGCGGAGTTCGCCGCCGAGGCGTTCGGCGTCACCGAGGAGGGCACCTTCGAGGAGGGCGCCTCCGTCCTCCAACTCCCCGCGACCGATGACCCGGTGGACGACGAGCGGCTGCTGTCGGTCAGGCGCCGGCTGCTGGCGGCGCGGGAGGAGCGGGAGCGGCCGGGCCGGGACGACAAGATCGTCGCCTCCTGGAACGGGCTGGCCATCGCCGCGCTCGCCGAGACCGGCGCCTACTTCGACCGCCCGGACCTGATCCAGGCGGCCACCGACGCGGCCGACCTGCTGGTCCGGGTCCACATGGACTGGCAGGCCCGGCTGCACCGCACCTCCCGTGACGGCACGCCCGGCGCCAACTCCGGTGTCCTGGAGGACTACGCGAACGTCGCCGAGGGCTTCCTGGCGCTGGCCTCGGTCACCGGGGAGGGCGTCTGGGTGGACTTCGCCGGCTTCTTCCTGGACACCGTGCTCGTCCAGTTCACCGCCGAGGACGGTGCGCTCTACGACACCGCCGCCGACGCCGAGGCACTGATCCGCCGCCCGCAGGACCCGACCGACAACGCCACGCCCTCCGGCTGGACGGCGGCGGCCGGCGCCCTGCTGTCGTACGCCGCCCTGACCGGCAGCTCCCTCCACCGGGATGCCGCGGAGCGGGCCCTGGGAATCGTCACGGCGCTCAGTGCCCGCGCCCCCCGGTTCATCGGCTGGGGACTGGCCGTCGGCGAGGCGGCGCTGGACGGGCCGCGGGAGGTCGCCGTCGTCGGCGCGCCCGGCGACCCGGCCACCGCCGCGCTGCACCGCGCCGCCCTGCTGGGCACCGCCCCCGGTGCGGTCGTCGCCCTCGGCGAACCCGGCTCGGACGACGCCGGCCAGGTACCGCTCCTGATGGAGCGGCCCCTGGTGGACGGGCAGCCGGCCGCCTACGTGTGCCGCCGCTTCACCTGTGAGCGGCCCACGACCGACCCGGCGGAACTGGCGGAGCGACTGCGGCCGTAAGGGGCGCGGGTCACCTGGTGGGGCGCGCGGTTCTCCGCGCCGCTCCCGTGGGTGGTGATTCGGTCGGCGTGACGCTCCCGGGCGGGTGGCCCCCCCGGAGCCCGTCCCGCCGGGCCTCACACGGTCAGTCCGCGAGCCAGGACGTCCATCGTCTGGTGGATCAGGTCTTCCAGGCGGGTGGTGCAGCCGTCCTCGGCCCAGTGCAGCAGCGCCTCCTGAAGGCCCGCGACCGCGGCCGCGCCGATGACGCGCAGGTGCAGGTCATCGGCCGGGCGGCCGGTGCGCTCGGCCAGGATGGCGCTGATCGTCGCGGTGTCCCGGGCGGTCATCTCCGCCGTGCGGCCGCGGATCGCCGGGACGTCGCGGATCAGGCGGCCGCGCCGGCGGAGGTCGGTGCGGTCCTGGCCGGCGAGCTCGCGCAACGCGGCGAGGGCGCCGTGCCGGAGCGAGTCGACCACCGGCTCGTCGTGCGGGCGGGCGCGGATGCCGGCCTCCAGCAGCGCGTCGTACTCGTCCGTCAGCACGATGTCCTCCTTGGTGGGGAAGTACCGGAAGAACGTGCTGAGTGAGACGTCCGCTGCCTCGGCGATCCGGCCGACGGGGGTCGCTTCGTACCCCAGCTCCTCGAAGAGCCGGTAGGCGGCCCGGCGGATCGCCCGGCGGGTCTTGATCTTCTTGCGTTCGCGCAGCCCGGGTTTCGGGGTGCCGGACGGGGTGGTGGCGAAGGCGCGGGCGGGGACCATGGACGTCATTCTCGGTGAGGGCGCCGCGACTGTTCCTCGGCCTGCGGGGCGGTGCGCGGCGCGTGCGGTGGTACCGCGGTCGCCGCCCCCTCTCCTGCCGGTCCGGTGATCGCGCTCCCGCACTGCCCGTCTCCGGCCCGTCCACGAAACCCGGCTTGTCAGTGGCGTGTGTCACGCTGTGGCGAGTGGTCGGTCACGCACGGTGAACATAAGGGTGGGGGTCGGTGTGCGACCTGGGGTTCTTGTGGGTTTCCTGCTCGCCGCCGTGTGGGGTGGCGGGGGCTGCGCGTTCGGCGCCGTTGGTCGGGATTTCGCCGTGGTGCCGGACGTCCCGGTGGCCTGGGTACGGCGCGTGGCCGCCGCCATGAGGCCGCGGCCACGGTGGCGCGGGAGAGGGGAGCCGGCCCGGAGGCGGGCGGGCTCAGCTGCGCGAATACGCCACCAGGGAGATGCCGACGTAGTGGACCACGAAGGCCGCCAGCGTCAGGGAGTGGAAGACCTCGTGGAAGCCGAACCACTGCGGTGAGGGATTGGGGCGCTTGATTCCGTAGATCACGCCACCGGCGCTGTAGAGCAGCCCGCCGACGATGACGAGGACGAGGACGGCGACTCCGCCCGCGTGCAGGAAGTCGGGGAGGAAGAAGACGGCGGCCCAGCCCATGGCGATGTAGCAGGGGGTGTAGAGCCAGCGTGGTGCGCCGACCCAGAAGACGCGGAAGAGGATGCCGCCCAGTGCGGCGCCCCAGACCGACCACAGCAGCGTCTGGCCGCGGGTGCCGGGCACGAGGAGCACCGTGAGCGGCGTATAGGTGCCCGCGATGATCAGGAAGATGTTGGCGTGGTCGAGGCGGCGCAGCACGCCGTCGGCCCGCGGGCCCCAGTTGCCGCGGTGATAGAGGGCGCTGGTGCCGAAGAGCAGGCACGCGCTGAGCGCGAAGACGGCGCAGGCCAGGCGGCCGCGGGTGCTGTCGGCGAGTGCGGTGAGGACGATGCCGGCGAGCAGCACCGCGGGGAACATTCCGGCGTGCAGCCAGCCGCGCAGTTTCGGTTTGAGCGGCGCGGCGGCCGCGGCGACTGCGGCGACCGCTTCTGCCGTGTGAGGCACGCGGGAAGAGTGGCTCTCGGTGGCGTCGGGCGCGGAAGTCATGGCGGCAATGCTATCTACGCCACCGTAAGTTACGGATTCGTCCTGAAGTGGTGACGGTCACGAAAGCGCCCTCTGGACAGAACTCGCTCAGGGTCGGATGATCAAATGAGTGCGGTCGGCACCGGATGAGCGGTCACGAAGCATCCGGGTCGCGGCCCCCAAGGGGCAGACATTTCAAGATCAGCGGATCCATCCCGGGGCAATCCGGGCAGCAATCCGTCCATACCCCTCATCTAGGAGCGATCGTGGCGCGCGACAACGCGGCTCCCTCAGCCCAGCCCTCCGACAAACCCGCCGGGGGCGCCTCCCTCCCGACCCGTCACCAGGGCCTCATCGCCTGGGTCGACGAGATCGCAGCGATCACCCGGCCCGACCGGGTCGTCTGGTGCGACGGCTCGGAGTCGGAGTACGAGCGGCTGGCCGAAGAGCTCGTCGACAAGGGCACGTTCAAGAAGCTCGACCCGATCAAGCGACCCAACTCGTACTACGCCGCCTCCGACCCCACCGACGTCGCGCGGGTCGAGGACCGCACCTTCATCTGCTCCGAGAAGGAGGAGGACGCCGGCCCGACCAACCACTGGAAGGCCCCCGCCGAGATGCGGGAGATCTTCACCGGTGAGCAGGGCGTCTTCCGCGGCTCGATGCGCGGCCGGACGATGTACGTCGTCCCGTTCTGCATGGGCCCGCTCGGCTCCGACCTGTCCGCCATCGGCGTGGAGATCACCGACTCCGCGTACGTCGCCGTCTCGATGCGCACCATGACGCGCATGGGGCAGCCGGTCCTCGACGAACTCGGCGAGGACGGCTTCTTCGTCAAGGCGGTGCACACCCTCGGCGCGCCGCTGGCCGAGGGCGAGGCCGATGTTCCGTGGCCGTGCAACTCCACCAAGTACATCTCGCACTTCCCCGAGGCCCGCGAGATCTGGTCCTTCGGCTCCGGCTACGGCGGCAACGCCCTGCTCGGCAAGAAGTGCTACGCGCTGCGCATCGCCTCCGTCATGGCGCGTGACGAGGGCTGGCTCGCCGAGCACATGCTGATCCTCAAGCTCACCCCGCCGCAGGGTGAGGCCAAGTACGTCGCCGCCGCCTTCCCGAGCGCCTGTGGCAAGACCAACCTCGCGATGCTGGAGCCCACGATCTCCGGCTGGACGGTCGAGACCATCGGCGACGACATCGCCTGGATGCGCTTCGGTGAGGACGGCCGCCTCTACGCCATCAACCCCGAGGCCGGCTTCTTCGGCGTCGCGCCCGGCACCGGCGAGCACACCAACGCCAATGCCATGAAGACGCTGTGGGGCAACTCCGTCTTCACCAACGTCGCGCTCACCGACGACGGCGACGTCTGGTGGGAGGGCATGACCGAAGAGCTGCCCGCCCACCTCACGGACTGGAAGGGCAACGAGTGGACCCCGGCGTCCGAGACGCCGGCGGCCCACCCCAACGCCCGCTTCACCGTCCCGGCCGGCCAGTGCCCGATCATCGCGCCCGAGTGGGAGGACCCCAAGGGCGTGCCGATCTCGGCGATCCTCTTCGGCGGCCGCCGCGCCAGCGCGGTGCCGCTCGTGACCGAGTCGCTCACCTGGCAGCACGGCGTCTTCCTCGGCGCCAACGTCGCCAGTGAGAAGACCGCCGCGGCCGAGGGCAAGGTCGGCGAGCTGCGCCGCGACCCGTTCGCCATGCTGCCGTTCTGCGGCTACAACATGGGCGACTACATGGGTCACTGGGTCAAGGTCGGGCAGGATGCCGCGCGGGCGGGCGCCGGGGACCGGCTGCCGAAGATCTACTACGTCAACTGGTTCCGCAAGGACGACAAGGGCCGCTTCGTGTGGCCGGGCTTCGGCGAGAACAGCCGGGTGCTCAAGTGGATCGTCGAGCGGCTGGAGGGCACGGCCGAGGGTGTCGAGACGCCCATCGGCGTGCTCCCGGCGAAGGGCTCGCTGGACACCGACGGCCTCGATCTGGAAGAGGCCGACCTGGACTTCCTGCTCACCGTCGACAAGGACGTGTGGCGCGAGGAGGCGGCGCTGATCCCCGAGCACCTCAACACCTTCGGTGACCACACGCCGAAGGAGCTGTGGGACGAGTACCGCGCGCTGGTCCAGCGCCTCGGCTAGTCACCGCATCGCTCAACATCCGTCCGGGGCCTCGCACTTGGTGCGGGGCCCCGGCGCGTTTGCCGGGCTCGCTGTCAGGCGGTGGCGAGATCCGGCAGCGCCGTGGTGTGCGCCTCCAGGCGCTCGGCCGTCAGGGCCATCGCCGCGGCGTCGTGCCGGGAGGTGGCAACCGACAGGGCGTTCCCCGCGAGCATGCGGGCGCGCTGGTGCAGCGCCGGGATGCGGGACGGATCGCCGCCGGAAGGCTCGGCGCGCAGCGGGTGGTGCCCGCCGCTGAGACGGGCGACCTGCTCGACGATGCGGTCGGCGGCCGCGGTCAGCTCGGCGGCGTCGAGTGCGCCGCCGGCGCGCGGGGCCAGCGCGTGCAGTTCGTCGGTGACGGTGAGCAGCGCGGTCAGATGTCCGGCCAGCCGGATGTCCAGCTCCTCCTCGCGGGAGCGGTGCGGGAAGTCCGGGTCACCGGCCATGCTGTGGACCGACTTGTTGCGGATCGGTTCGTACATGGGACGGCCTCCTGAAGAAAGTCTAGGAGGCCATCCTAGCTTAGACGCTGTCTAAAGTTATGGGCCGTACAGAAAATTGCTCCGCCTCAGTACTGTCCGTAACCGTCGAGGAAGGAGCCGATCCGGGTGACGGCGTCGGTCAGGTCGTCCTTGTTGGGGAGGGTCACCAGGCGGAAGTGATCGGGCTCCGGCCAGTTGAAGCCGGTGCCGTGCACGATCATGATCTTCTCGGCCCGCAGCAGGTCGAGGACCATCTGCCGGTCGTCCTTGACCTTGTAGACCTTGGGGTCGAGCCGCGGGAAGGCGTACAGCGCGCCCTTGGGCTTGACGCAGGTGATCCCGGGAATGCCGGTGAGCAGCTCGTAGGCGGCGTCGCGCTGCTCCAGCAGGCGCCCGCCGGGCAGGACGAGGTCGTTGATCGACTGCCGTCCGCCGAGGGCGGTGGCGACGGCGTGCTGAGCCGGCATGTTGGCGCACAGCCGCATGTTGGCCAGGATCGTCAGACCCTCGATGTACGAGGTGGCGTGCGCCTTGGGGCCGCAGACCGCCAGCCAGCCGCTGCGGTAGCCGGCGACCCGGTAGGACTTGGAGAGCCCGTTGAAGGTCAGGGTCAGCAGGTCCGGGGCGAGCGAGGCGAACGGGGTGTGCGTGACGCCGTCGTAGAGGATCTTGTCGTAGATCTCGTCGGCGCAGACGATCAGGTTGTGGCGGCGGGCGATCTCCGCGATGCCCTCCAGCAGGCTGTCGTCGTACACCGCGCCCGTGGGGTTGTTGGGGTTGATGACGACGATGGCCTTGGTGCGGTCGGTGACCTTGCGCTCGATGTCGGCGAGGTCCGGCATCCAGTCCGCCTGCTCGTCGCAGCGGTAGTGCACGGCCGTACCGCCGGAGAGCGACACCGAGGCCGTCCACAGCGGATAGTCGGGGGCCGGTACGAGCACCTCGTCGCCGTCGTCCAGCAGTGCCTGCATCGACATCTGGATCAGCTCGGAGACGCCGTTGCCGAGGTAGATGTCGTCGACCGAGAGGTCGATGCCCCTGGTCTGGTAGTGCTGCATGACCGCCCGGCGGGCCGAGAGCAGGCCCTTGGCGTCGCCGTAGCCGTGGGCGGTGCCGACCGAGCGGAGGATGTCCTCCAGGATCTCGGGCGGGCACTCGAAGCCGAACGCCGCCGGGTTGCCGGTGTTCAGCTTGAGGATGCGATGACCCGCCGCCTCCAGCCGCATGGCCTCCTCGAGCACCGGGCCACGGATTTCGTAGCAGACGTTGGCGAGCTTCGTTGACTGGATCACCTGCATGTCCGCCACCTTACGGCCGCCCTTCGCAGGCCGCTCGGTGTTTTTCCCCACCCTGGTCGGCGCATGGTGTGCGGTTCCTCACGCCACGTGACCAGCGGGCGCCCCGCGGGGCGCGGGAGTCCGTGCGGGCGCCGCGCGGTGCACGGATTTCGTGGGAGCCGGGCGGGCGGGAGCGCCGCGGCGGTACGCTCCGGGCGACCGGGCGGTCAAGATCCAGCCGGAGCCGGAGCCGGAGCCGGAGCCGGAGCCGGAGCCGGAGCCGGAGCCGGAGCCGAAACGGAGCCGGAGCCGGAGCGCCCGGGCCGGGGGCCGCACCCGGGCACCACCGACGACGAGCCGACCACATCGGGGGCAACGATGGCCACTCCTCCCCTGGGGGCCGGACCCGGACCGGCCGCCGCGCGGACGCCGATGCCGACGCCGGCTCCGACCGGCGTCTTCGAGCCCACCGGGTTACCCCGCTCGGCGCCGCCGCCCGCTTCCCCGCACGGGCCGTTCGCCCTGCTCAACGACGAGCCGGTGGCCGACCCCGGCGAGGACCTGCTCGGCGCCGGCCGGGCGGCCCGCCAGCTCGCCGGGCTGCTTGTCGCCTCCCGCGCCTCCACCCCTTTCACCCTCGCCGTCGACGCCGGCTGGGGCATGGGCAAGAGCAGCCTGATGCGGCTGGTCGACGCCGAGCTGGCGCACGCGCCCGAGGTGCACACCGTCTGGTACAACGCCTGGACCTCGACCGGCGCCGACGCGCTGGAAGGGCTGATCAAGTCCGTCCTGATGCGGTTCGACCGGCGGGTGCTGCGACGCGGCCTGCAGCGGGTGTCCGAGCGGCGGGCCCTGCTGCGGGTGCTGCGCGCGCTGATGACCGTCGCCGCGGGCCCGCTCGGTGTGGCGGGCCTGGTCGACGAGCTGTGGAAGAGCCTGTCGGTCAACTCCCAGGCCCGCAACGAGATGCGCGGCGCGATCGGTGACCTGGTGCAGGAGTGGGCCGAGACCGACGACTTCCGGCCGCGTCGGCTGCTGGTGGTCTTCATCGACGATCTCGACCGCTGCTCGGAGGAGACGGTCCTGGCGGTCTGCGAGGCGGTCAAGGTCTATCTGGACGTGCCGGGGCTGGCGTTCGTCGTCGGCTGCGACAGGTCGGCGAT
This sequence comes from Streptomyces sp. Pv4-95, assembly GCF_045782725.1. Taxonomy (NCBI): domain Bacteria; kingdom Bacillati; phylum Actinomycetota; class Actinomycetes; order Kitasatosporales; family Streptomycetaceae; genus Streptomyces; species Streptomyces sp. Pv4-95. The sequence continues at coordinate 3,136,314 of NZ_CP127172.1, read as the reverse complement.
GGGGCCGAACGGGCTGCTGCGCGACCTCTCGCCCGCCGGTTCCGCGTTCATGGAGAAGATCTTCCAGACCAGCTACCGGATCCCGGCCGCCGACGGCCCCGGCGTCAAGGACTACATCCGCTGGTGCGCGCGGACGGCGGGCGTGGAGCCGCTGCTCGACGACGCGCTGGTGGACCTCCTGGCCCAGCGCTCGGGCCGCAACCCCCGGCGCATCAAGCGCCTGATGAACGGCTTCGTGCTGGAGGCCACCCTGAACCCGGTCTGGCGGGACTTCGGGCCCGGCGCGGTGATCAGGACCCTGCTGCTCCAGTACTTCTATCCCGACTTCTACCGGATGATGACCGGTCCGTCCGGCACCATCGACGGCGATGTGGTGTCCGAATTCCGCCGCTACCGCGACGTCCGCCGGACGCTGCTCGCGCCGGCGGGCGCGGTGTCCGCCGAGGAGCTGGCGGCGGCGCGGGACTTCCTCGCCTCCTACGACATGGGGCTGCCGGAACTGCTCGATGCCGCCGGAGAGGTGGCACTCGCGGCACTGGAGCGTCAACTGCCCAATGAGTTCCCGGACCTGGTGGTCAACCCGGCGTTCACCTCACTCGTCGACGAGCTGACCGCGCGCCCCGACGCGGACCGGCTGCTCTACCGGCTGCGCGAGGGCCCGCTGGGCTCCGCCGGCGAGCCCACCCGCATGTCGAGGGAGTGGGAGCCGCTGTGGCGCGGCCTGCCGCTGCCGCACCCGGACGGCTCCGGCATGGGGTTCGGCCCGCCGCTCGCCTGGCCGGGGGACGGCCCGGGGTGGGTGTCCCTGCCGACTCCGCCGGCCGGGCAGGCCCAGCCGCAGCCGGCCGGGCAGCAGGCTCCGGCCGGGTACGGCTCTCCGCCCGCGCAGCAGTACCCCGAGCCGGCGTCCTACCGGCAGCTGCCCCCGCCCTTGCAGGATCTGGCCCCGCAGCAGTACGAACCGCAGGGCGGATACCAGTCGACGGGGTGGTACACGCAGGGGCAGCAGGCCGGATACGCCGCACCGCCCGGATACCAGCAGCCCGGCTACGGTGCGCAGGCCGCGTACGCCAGGCCGCCGTTGGACGTCCTGTGGGTCGACGACCAGCCGGAGCGCAAGGCCGCGGCGCGCGAGGTGCTGGAGACCCTCGGGGTGCAGGTGCGGCACGAGACGAGGAGCACCGCCGCCGCCACCGCCATCCGGCACCGCAAGCCCGACCTGCTGATCTCGGACATCAGCAGGGGCCGGGACCGGTCCGCGGGCTTCGCGATGGTGGAACGGCTGAAGGAGGAGGGTGTCTACGACGGGCCGGTGATCTTCTACACCATCCGGCGGAGCCCGGAACGGGAGGAGCGGGCGGCGGCGCTCGGGGCCGGGCTCACCAACAACGAGCAGGCGCTGCACGACCTGGTGCTGGCCGTCCTCCAGGAGCACGCCCGCGTCCCCACCGGCCCGGTCGCCCCGCCGCCCAGCCCGTGGGCGGCCGAGCCGGCCGCCGACCCGGTGCCCGAGCCGGCCGCCGACCCGGCTTCGGACACGGCTTAGGCCGTACGCCGCACCGAACGCCCCGCGAGCACGTCCGTCCGCTTGCCGTCCGCCATCACGAAGCGGCCGTCGATCAGGACGTGCGGGATGCCGGTCGGCAGGGCCCGTGGGACCTCGAAGGTCGACTCGGCGGCGACCGTGTCCGGGTCGAAGAGGACCAGGTCGGCGCGGTAGCCCTCGCGGACCAGGCCGCGGTCGGGCAGTCGCAGGCGGGCCGCGGGGCGCGAGGTGAGGTGCGCGACGCACTCCTCCAGGGCGAGCACGCCCTCCTCGCGGACGTACTTGCCGAGGTACTGGGGGAAGGTGCCGTAGGCGCGCGGGTGCGGCTTGTCGCCCTGGAGGATGCCGTCGCTGCCGCCGGTGTGCACGCGGTGCCGCATGATCTGCCGGACGTTCTCCTCGTGGCCGACGTGCTGGAGGATGGTCGAGCCGAGCCGGTCCTCGATCAGGATCCGGCGGGCGGTGACCCAGGGCTCCTCGCCGCGTTCCGCCGCGCTGCGGGCCACGGTCCGGCCGACGTAGCCGGACAGCGCCGGGTCGCTGACGCCGGAGATCTCGATCCTGTCCCACTCGATCGGTACGCCGTGGCAGCCGTCCGCGCCCTCCACCTCCATGACGTGCCGGAGGCGTTCCGCGGTGGCGTCGTCCCGGAGGCGGGCCAGGATCGCCCCCGGGCCGCCCTCGCTCGCCCAGCTCGGCAGCATGGCGACCAGCGTCGTGCAGCCGGGGGTGTAGGGGTAGGTGTCCAGGGTGATGTCCGCGCCGCCGTCCAGCGCCCGGTCCAGCAGGGTCAGCAGCTCCGGGGCGCGGCCCTCGTTGACACCGAAGTTCATGGTGGCGTGCGCCAGATGCAGTTTGCAGCCGGCCTCCCGCGTGAGGTCGACCATTTCCTCGTACGCCTGCAGGGCGCCCGCGCCGTAGGAGCGGTGGTGCGGGCAGTAGTAGCCCTCGTAGCGGGCCACCACCCGGCACAGTTCGGTCAGTTCGGCGTCCGAGGCGTACATGCCCGGCGTGTACGTCAGGCCCGAGGAGAGTCCGACGGCGCCCTGCTCCATTCCCTCGGCGACGAGTTGCTTCATCCGCGCGACCTCGTCGGCGGTGGCGTCCCGGTCGTCCCAGCCCATGGTGAGCATCCGGACGGTGCCCTGCGGGATGAGGTAGGCGGCGTTGACGGCGATGCCGTTGCCGTCGAAGCCGTGGTCGAGGCGGTCGAGGTACTCCCCGACGGTGCGCCAGCTGAAGTCGATGTCGGTGCTGCCGGGGCCGCCGCCGTTCCAGCCGGTGATCTGGGCGCGGACCTCGGCGAGCGTGCGGTCGTCGACCGGCGCGTACGACAGGCCGTCCTGGCCGATGACTTCGAGGGTGACGCCCTGGGCGGCCTTCGCCTCGTGGCCCGGGTCGCGGAGCAGCGCGAGGTCGCTGTGCGCGTGCATGTCGATGAAGCCGGGGGAGAGGGCGAGGCCGTGGCCCTCCACCGTGCGGGCCGCGGTGGGGCGGGGGCCGCTGTCCGTCTCGCGGTGGATCTCGGCGATCCGGCCGTCGGCCAGGGCCACATCGGCGCGGTAGGACGGACCGCCGGACCCGTCGATGACGCGTACGTCGCGGAGCACGGTGTCCATGGGTGGGGCCTTTCTCGGGCTCTCGGGCTTGTTCGGGTGTTCTCGGGGCTCTCCCGGCCGTGCGGGTGCCGCCGGCGGGGCGGCACCCGCACGCCCTCGCCCGGGGCCCGTTCCGGGCCCCGGGCGGGGCCGGGGTCAGAAGAAGGTGCGCACGTAGTCGGTGACCGTGCCGTCCTGCTCGACCACCGGGATCAGCTGCCACTTGTCGAAGGACGTGCAGGGGTGCGAGAGGCCCAGGCCGACCCAGTCGCCGACCTCCAGGTCGCCGGCGTGCTCGGTGGCGACCCACGCGTGCTGGTCGGACAGGCCGGTGACGGTGATCCCGTCCGCCGCCCGCAGCGTGCCGTCCCGGCCGGAGCGTACGACCTGGGCCTTGGGCAGGTGCAGGTCGTAGGCCGCGTCGCGCTTGCCGGCGTTGAGGAACGCCTGCTGCGGGGTGGGGCGGGAGACGACCTGTGCCCAGAGGCGGAAGGCGGGCTGCAGGGTGCCTTCCTCCGGGACCCGGTTGAACGGGGTCACATGCCGGTAGTGGCCGTCGTCGTGCGAGACGTACGCGCCCGAACGCAGCAGCTTCAGTGCCGGGGCGGACAGTTCGGGGATCTCGTCGAAGACCTCGGCGACCGCGTCGAACCAGGCGCTGCCGCCCGCGCTGACGACGATCTGGTCGAGATCGGCGAACCGGCCGGCCTTGTCGAACTCCACGGCCAGTGCCACCAGCCGGCGCAGCCAGGCGCCGACCCGCTCGGTCGTCGCGTCCGGCACCTCGCCCTCGTAGCCGGCGACGCCGACCAGGCGCAGGGTGTCCACGCCGGCGATGGCGTCGGCGAGTTCGAAGCATTCGGTCTCGGTGCGCACACCGGTCCTGGCGCCCTCACCGGCGCCCAGCTCGATGACGACGTCCACGGGACGGGAGGCGCCGGCCTCGCGCAGGGCGGCGTCCATCAGCTCGATGCCGCGCAGTGAGTCGACGTAGGCGATGAAGCGGAAGTCCGGGTCGGCGTCCAGCTCGTGGGAGAGCCAGCGCAGCGCGGCCGCGTCGACGAGCTCGTTGGCCAGGAAGATCCGCTGGATGCCGTAGGCGCGGTAGACCCGGACCTGGGTGGGGACGGCGGCGGTGATGCCCCAGGCGCCGCGCTCCAGCTGGCGGGCGAAGAGCTGCGGCGCCATGGAGGTCTTGCCGTGCGGGGCGAAGGCCAGTCCGTGCCGGGTGGCGTACGTCTCCATGAGGGCCAGATTGTGCTCGACCGACTCGGCGGAGAGGGCGAGGACGGGCGTGGTGAAGCCGTCGTGGAAGAGGTTCCTGCGCTCGGCGGCCAGCTCGCCGACGGTCTTGCCCTCGGCGTCCGGGGGGAGCGCCTTGAAGCGGTGGTCGACGCGTTCCTCCGCGAGTTCCCTGAGTCCCTTCGCGAGCCGCTCGCCGGCCATGGGGCCTCCTCAATATCTTGTTGCATCCTCTGCAACACCCATTGCGCATATCGCTTACAGCTGTCTAACATCCGAGCCATCACCGGGTCAATGGTGAGAAACCTGCGAGAAAGCAGAGGGCACAACGCCGGCAGACCGGTCCGGCGGACCGCCCGCAAGCCCCTCGGGCAGGGCGACGGACCGGCTCCGTTCGCCGGCCCGCCCCAGGCACAGCGAAGGAGCGCAACCGATCGTGACCAGGTCCTCGAACGTCAGCGACACCGTCGGCCCGGACGTCGACGTCGTCTGTCTCGGCGAGTCCATGGTCACCTTCCTGCCCACTCGCCCGGGGCGGCTCGCCGACGTACCGTCCTTCGACCGCGCCATCGGCGGTGCCGAGTCCAACGTCGCCTGCGCGCTGGCCCGCACCGGCCACTCCGCCCGCTGGATCTCCCGCGTCGGCGCCGACGGCTTCGGCGACCACCTCGTCGGGGCCATCGCCGACTGCGGCGTCGACGTCGCCGCCGTCCAGCGCGACCCGCTGCGCCCCACCGGCATCTACTTCCGCACCGCCGGCGAGCGCGCCACCGGCGTGGACGGAGAGACGTCCGACCGCGCCGAGGTTCTCTACTACCGCGCCGGGTCCGCGGCCTCCGCCATGAGCCCCGGCCTCCTCGACGGGCGCGCCCTGCACGACACGCGCATCCTGCACCTCACCGGCATCACCGCGGCTCTCTCCGACAGCTGCCTCGACGTGCTGCGCACCCTCACCCGGCGCACCCCGGGCCGCCCCCTCGTCTCCTTCGACGTCAACTACCGCGTCGGACTCTGGCGCGACCCCGTCCAGGGCCCGGAGATCCTGCTCGAACTCGCCCGCGGCTGCGACCTCGTCTTCGTCGGCGAGGACGAGGCCGAGGCGGCCTGGGATCTGCACGGCCCCGACGCGATCCGCGCGGCCCTCCCCGAGCCCGCGACGCTCGTCGTCAAGCAGGGCTCGCAGGGCGCCACCGTCCACACCCGGCAGCCGGACGGAACGGACGCCGTCACCTACGCCCCCGCCCTGGCCGTGGACGTCGTCGCCCCGGTCGGCGCCGGCGATGCCTTCGCCGCCGGGTTCCTCTCCGCCACCCTCAGGGAACTGCCCGTCTTCGCCCGGATCCGGCACGGCCACCTGATGGCCGCCGCCTCCCTCACCGTCCCCGGCGACCTCGGCGTGCCGCCCACCCGGGCCCTCGCCGACCGCCTCGCGGACCTCCCGCCCGCCGACTGGGGCACACTGCGACTCGGCCCCGGTTGGACGACAGAGGGGTTGCGCACCGCACGGGTGGAGGTACCGGCACAGTGAACGTACGCAGCGAGAGAGCCATCACACAGCACGCCCCGCAGACACCGCGGGGCGGGCGGAGCGAGGTTCGGTCATGAGTCAGACAGTCGATCGCGCGCTGAGCATCCTTCCGCTGCTCGCGGAAGGACCGGCCAACCTCGAACAGGTCTCGGTCCGGCTCGGCGTCCACAAATCCACCGCACTGCGCCTCTTGCGTACGCTCCACGAGCACGGCATGGTCTACCGCCAGCCCGACCAGCGCTACCGCCTGGGCGCGCGGCTCTTCGCCCTGGCCCAGGAAGCCGTCGAGAACCTCGACGTGCGCGAGATCGCCCACCCGCACCTCCTCGCCCTCAACGAGAAATGCGGACACACCGTCCACCTCGCGGTCTACGAGGAGAACGAGGTCCTCTACATCGACAAGGTCGAGAGCCGCTACCCGGTCCGGATGTACTCACGGATCGGCAAGCCGGTCGCGATAACCGTCGCCGCGGTGGCCAAGCTGCTCCTCGCCGACCTGCCGGAAGCCGAGCGCCGCGCCCTCGCGGAAAAGCTCGACTACCCCCTCTACACGTCCCGTTCGACGCCCCACGCCACGGCCTTCCTGGCCGAACTGGCCAAGGTCCGCGAACAGGGATGGGCCACCGACCTCGGTGGCCACGAGGAGTCCATCAACTGCATCGGGGCACCGATCCGCGGTGCGGACGGACGCCTGGTCGCCGCCATGTCGGTCTCCGCGCCGAATGTCGTCGTCACCGCCGATGAACTCCTCACCCTGCTCCCGCTGGTACGGCGCACCGCCGACACCATCAGCCGGGAGTACTCCGGAACCGCAATTCCCCAGCCCACAGCCGGCCCCGTAAAGGAAGCCTGAACCACATGACCGAGAAGACCGCACTCACCCCGGCCACCCACACGACCCCGCCGGCGAAGTTCTCGCACGGCGTCAAGAAGGGCAACATCCTTCAGGTCGCCGGCCAGGTCGGATTCCTCCCGGCCGTCGAGGGCCAGGCCCCCACCCCGGCCGGGCCCACGCTGCGCGAGCAGACCCTGCAGACCTTCGCGAACGTCAAGGCCATCCTCGAAGAGGGCGGCGCGACCTGGGACGACGTGATGATGATGCGCGTCTACCTCACCGACGTCGACCACTTCGCCGAGATGAACGAGATCTACAACGCCTACTTCGAGGCCGAGGGCCTCAAGGAGGCGCCCTCCGCCCGCACCACGGTCTACGTCGGGCTGCCCAAGGGCCTGCTCATCGAGATCGACGCCCTCGCGGTCCTGAGCTGAGGCACCGAACCCCTTGCCCGGCCTGCCGTTAGCACCACCGCACCCGAAACAACCGCCGCACGGCGCGGCGCCCCGTACCGACGGGGCGCCCTGCCGCGGTCCCCCCTGCCTGGAAAACACCTGCCTGACAACGGAGTCACCCCATGTACCTTGCTGCCGCGGCCCCCGCCCCGCCACCACCGCACACCGGTGGCCTGCTCGCCCTGATACCGGGCACCGCGGGCCTGCTGACGGTCGCCGCCCTCGGCATCGTTCTGCTGCTGTTCCTCATCATCAAGGTCCGGCTGCAGCCGTTCGTGGCTCTGCTCGGTGTCTCCATCGCGGTCGGTCTGAGCGCCGGCCTGTCGGTCACCGAACTCTTCGGCACCGTCCAGAAGTCCGACGTCGTCTCGATGATCGAGACCGGCATGGGCGGCATCCTCGGCCACGTCGCCATCATCATCGGTCTGGGCACCATGCTCGGCGCGATCCTGGAGGTCTCCGGGGGCGCGGAGATGCTGTCGAGCCGGCTGCTGCGGCTGTTCGGCGAGAAGCGCGCCCCGCTCGCGATGGGCCTGACCGGCCTGATCTTCGGCATCCCGGTCTTCTTCGACGTCGGCATCTTCGTCCTCGCGCCGATCGTCTACGCCGCCGCCAAGCGCTCGGGCAAGTCGATCCTGCTCTACTGCATGCCGCTGCTCGCGGGCCTGTCGATGACGCACGCCTTCCTGCCGCCGCACCCGGGCCCGGTCGCCGCCGCCGGACTCTTCAAGGTCGACCTCGGCTGGGTCATCCTGATGGGCCTCATCTGCGGCATCCCCGCGGTGCTCGCGGCCTGGGCGTACGCCGCCTGGATCGGCAAGCGCATCTTCGTCGAGGTCCCGCAGGACATGGTCGAGGCGGCCGACGAGGCCCGCGCGGCCGTCGCCGCGGAGCAGAAGGCCACCGGCGTCGTGCCGCACGAGAAGCCGGCGCCGCTCGGCACCGTGCTGACGATCATCGGCACCCCGCTGATCCTCATCCTCCTGGCGACCTTCTCCTCCATCGCCCTGGAGCCCTCCACCCTCCGCTCGGTCATCGAGTTCTTCGGGCACCCCTTCGTCGCCCTGACGATCGCCCTGCTGATGTCGTACTACCTGCTGGGCACCCGGCGCGGCTGGTCCCGGCAGTCCCTGGAGCGGGTCTCCACCGCCTCGCTCAAGCCGGTCGGCAACATCCTGCTGGTGGTCGGTGCCGGCGGCATCTTCGGCGCCGTGCTGAAGGGCAGCGGCGTCGCCACCGCGCTGTCCGACACCTTCCACGACGTCGGTCTGCCCGTGATCGTCCTGGCGTACCTGCTCTCGCTGGTGCTGCGCGTCGCCCAGGGCTCGGCCACGGTCGCCATCGTCACCACGGCCGGCATCGTGCTCCCGCTCGTCGAGGGGCAGGGCATGTCGCAGGCCCACCTGGCGCTGATCATCATGGCGATCTCGGCCGGTTCGATCTTCGCCTCGCACGTGAACGACGGCGGGTTCTGGATGGTGTCGAAGTACTTCGGCATCTCCGAGCGCGACACCCTGAAGTCCTGGACCGTGCTGGAGTCGGTGCTCTCGGTCGCCGGGTTCGTGGTGGCGGCGCTGGTCAGCCTGGTCGTCTAGCGAACAGGCCGCCCGTGTCACACCGGCGCCCCGGTCCCCGCAGCGGGGGCCGGGGCGCTCGGCTGCCGGTCAGCTCTTCTTGCAGTACTGCTCTTCCTTGCCGATCGCGCGGTACACGCAGTCCGCGGTCTCCAGCAGTTGCAGCACCGCCTCACGGTTGCGGGCGGTCTCCTTCGGGATCACCGAGTCACGCGGGTAGAACCCGCCGTTGCCGGAGGCCGGGTACATCTCGAAGGTGTACGCGAAGACCTTCTGGTCGCCCCACAGCCAGTCGTCGATCGAGCCGTCGGTGATGTAGAGGTCGCTGGACTGCTCGGGCGTGTAGCCGTTGCTCTCGGCCATGGCCGTACCGATGGCGGCGTACGCGTCGTGGTCGTCCTGCGTCATGCCGGGCCCGGTGTCGTCGTCGGTGTAGCCGAAGGGCCACAGGACCAGCTCGCTGTAGGTGTGGAAGTCGATGGCGGCCTTGATCTGCTGGCTGCCGCCGACGTTGCGGCCGCGGACGAAGTCCGCGACGACCTTGACCTCGGGGGCCGACGCGGCGGACGGGCCGCGGTAGGTCTCGGAGGACGGGCTGCCGGACGAGCCGCCGCAGCAGCCCCACTTGAAGTCCCAGTTGCGGTTGAGGTCCGTACCGACGCTGCCGGCCCCGGCGTTGGGCTGGCGGTTCTTGCGCCAGCTGCGGAACGAGCCGGTGGCGATGTCGTACTCCCCGCCGTCCGGGTTGAGGTCCGGGACGATCCAGATCTCGCGGGAGTCCAGCACCTTGGTGATCCGGGGGTCGGTGCCGTACTTGGACGTGAACTCGCCCAGCAGGTACAGCGCCATCTCGACGGTGAGGTGCTCGCGGGCGTGCTGGTGCGCGGTGAAGAGCACCTCCGGCTCGTCCTCGTCCTCGGCGACGTTGCGGCTGAGCTTGAGCGCGAGGATGTCGCGGCCCTCGTGGGAGGTGCCGATGACCTGCTTGCTCAGCAGGTCCGGGTACTTGGCGACGAGCCCGTCGATCTCCTTCGTCGCCTCCGCGTAGTTGTGGTAGTTCGCATAGCCGGAGGGGAAGTCCTTGACGCGGCCGGCGGACGGGCCCGCGGTGACGCCCGGCGGGTCGGGCAACTTCTTCAGCCGGTAGCCGAGTTGGCGCACGGCGGCGGCCTGGGCGCGGTCCGCGGTGATGACGACGGCGTGCGCGTGCACCTCGTCCACGGCGGCGCCGGTCGTGGCGAGCGCGTTGGCGATGCCCCGGGCGTCCCGCTTGCCGGGTGCTTGCGGGCGCTCCCCGGTGCCGGGTGCGGTCACCTCGTACTGGTGCGGGATTTCCTCCTCCGCCGCACCGAGAGGAAGGCCGGCGGCCGCGGGGTCGGTGTGCGGGGAGTCCTGGGCCCCGTCGGCCATCGGCGCGGCGAGGGCGAGGGAGAGGAGTGCGGCGAGGACGGTGATACGTCCGCCGCGGAGGCGTGGTCGCATGCGGTCTCCTGTGGGGTGTGAGGCGAAGCGACCGCGCCAGTGTTGGCCCTTGGCATGGCCGGGTCAAGGCGTTCGGCGGCCAGATGTGGCCGTGCGGCGTGCGTCGGCGCAGGGGCCGCGAGATGCCCACGTTCCGCCAACTTGCCGTGGATTCAGGCAAGTTCATTGCCTCGTGCGTGCCGCGCGCGGACAATGCGCACGACAAACCGAGGGGCGCCCAGGTGTGGTGTCCCTCGGTGACGCATGCTGAGAGGACCCCACATGAATCGACCTCTCGTCGGCACCCTGGCCACGGCCGTACTGGGAGCCGCAGTCCTGATGGGCACCGCCGGTACAGCCGGCGCGGCCCCCCACCCCGGCAAGGCGGCGCGGCCCGGCGTGGACCCGACGGTGGCCACGGCCCTGCACCCGGCCGCGGCCGAGGCGCGGCAGAAGCCGAGGCCCAAGGCGGTGAACTTCGCGGGCACGGTCGCGCTGAGCAACTGCTCGGGCTCCGTGGTGCGGATGCCCGACTCCCAGGCGAACGACCCGGCACTGGTGATGTCCAACGGCCACTGCCTCGAAAGCGGTATGCCGGGGGCGGGCGAAGTCATCGTCGACCAGCCGTCCACCCGCAGCTTCACCCTGCTCAGCGCGTCCGCGAGCGCGGTGGGCACGATCAAGGCCACCAAGATCGCGTACGCCACGATGACCGACACCGATGTGTCGCTGTACGAGACCGGCTCGACCTACGCGCAGATCGAGCAGCGGTACGGCATCAAGCCCCTGGAACTGGCCACCGAGCACCCCGCGCAGGGCGCCGCCATCAGCGTGGTCTCCGGCTACTGGAAGAAGATCTACTCCTGCTCCGTAGACGGGTTCGCCCACACCCTCAAGGAAGGCGAGTGGACCTGGAAGGACTCGGTCCGGTACACCCCGGAGTGCAAAACGATCGGTGGGACGTCCGGCTCGCCGGTGATCGACACCGCCAGCGGCAAGGTCGCGGCCATCAACAACACGGGCAACGAGGACGGCGCGGAGTGCACCGTCAACAACCCCTGCGAGGTGGACGAGAACGGCGAGGTGACCGTCCACCAGGGCATCAACTACGCGCAGCAGACCTACGGCATACCGAAGTGCTTCGGCGTCGGCAACAAGCTGGACCTGGGCAAGGAAGGCTGTGCCCTGCCCAAGCCGTCGGCGGCCCGCCGCTGAACCGGCTCGCACCCTGAACAGGACGCCAGGTCCCGTGCGTGTCGTGCACGGGACCTGGCGGTGGGGGGTGGCGATCGGGGGTGCGTCCGGCGGCCCGGCGCTACGGCAGCCCGTGCACGTGCGCGCCGACCTGGGTGGCGAAGGCGTTGCCGTTCGCGGCGTCCCAGTTCGTCGACCAGGTCATCGCACCCCGCAGACCCGGGTAGGTCTTGGACGGCTTGAACGAGCCGCAGTTGCTGCCCTGGGTCAGGCAGTCCAGCGCCGCGTTGACCACGGAGGGGGCGACATGGCCGCCACCCGCCGCGCTGGAGGAGGCCGGCACGCCGATGCCGACCTGGGACGGGTCGAGGCCGCCCTCCAACTGGATGCAGGCGAGCGCGGTCAGGAAGTCCACCGAGCCCTGGGCGTAGACCTTGCCGTCGCAGCCGAGCATCGAACCGCTGTTGTAGTACTGCATGTTGACGACCGTCAGGAAGTCCTTGATGCCGAGTGCCGTCTTGAAGTACTCGTTCTGCGGCGACTGCATGTCGATGGTCTGCGGGGCCATCGTCACCACGAGATCGCCGTGCGCGGCGTGCACCGCCTTCAGCGCCTGCGTCATGTACGTCGAGTTGAGGCCGTTCTCCAGGTCGATGTCGACGCCGTCGAAGCCGTAGGTGTCCATCAGGCCGTTCAGGGAGTCGGCGAAGTTCTTGGCGGAGGCGTCGTCGCTGACGGACACCGCGCCCTTCTCGCCGCCGACGGACAGGACCACCGACTTGCCGGCCGCCTGCTTCGCCTTGATGTCCGCCTTGAAGTCGTCGACGGAGCCGTAGCCGACGGCCGGGTCGAGGGTGAAGGTGAGGGCGCCGGGCTCGGCGGTGGCCTCGGCGAAGGAGACGGCGATGATGTCGTAGGCGTCGTCGACGTCCTTGAGCTTCTGGACGGTGGCGCCGTTGTCGAAGTTCTGCCAGTAGCCGGTGACCGCGTGCTTCGGCACCGCGGCGGCGTCCGCGCGGGTGTCCGCGGCGGTGTCCGATGCGGGGGCGGCCCGGTGTTCCCCGGACGCCTGGGCGGTGCCGGCGGCCATGAGGCCGGCCGAGGTGAACGCCGCGGCGGCGAGCCCCGCGAGCAGCCTTCTCTTCACTTTTCCTGATCGTGCGCGAACCACGACTGCCTCCGTGTGGGGGGGGAGTTGGGCGAGTGGTGCGGATGCGCGCTCAGGGGCCCCTGTGCTGCGGTACAACGTGGTCCAGACCATTGATCCTGTCAAGACTCTTGGCGGAACCTGACGTTCCCGCGCGGGTGCCCCGGCGGTATGCGCGGTTTCCCCGGGGGTATACGCCCATTCCCGGCGGGAGAACGGCCATGACGAGTAGCCCAGAACGTGTTCTCTTGGGGCGTATCTCGTGGATAAAGTGCTGAGCGTATGGCGCCGATGGCGCAGAGCTGTGCCGATCCGCGGTCCCGGGGCCCCCGGAGGCCGGAAGGAGTGGGGGAGCGACGTGCCGACCGCGATTGCAGTCACCAGCCCTGACCTCGCGCTGCCCGCCATCGACCGGCAGACCCCGGCCGCCGTCGTCATCCAGGCACCCCAACTCCAGTCGCTGGACGACGCACTGACGGAGACCAGTGCCGTGCTGGAGCACCACGGACAGCTCATCGTCCTCTACTCCTCCGCCTGCCCGCCGGAGCACATCCGCCGTCTGCACACCCTGCGCGCGGTCCTGGAGAGCGACCGGATCGCCATCCTGCCGCTGCCCCTGCCCCCGCTGGGTGTCGCCGTACTCGCCCGTCAGCTGCGGCAGTTGTCCCTCTCCGACCTCAGCCCCGGCGTACTGGCCTGCGCGGCGCGGCTGCTGTCCCACTACGTGCACGCCGGCGCCCTGCTGGGCAGCATCGGCGGCCTGGACCGCGTCGAGGTGGACGTCCGCTCCCACATGAAGTCCTGGCTGCCGGGCTCCCACTTCGCGGTGCTCGCCCATCCGGAGCCGCAGCTGCTGCACATCGACCGGCACAGCGCCGACCCGGGACTGCCCGCACCGGGCTACCCCACCCGGCTCACCGTCGCCCGCGGTCGGCTCGCCGCGGAATGGGTGGGCGGGGTGCTCGCCCCCGCCTGGCAGGTGCAGGGCGTCCACGAGGACCGGCTGCCCGCCGAGTCCCCGCGCTGGTGGGGCACCCAGAAGCTGATCGAATTCGCCGCCGCCATCCCCGACCTGTCGGTCCTCTACCAGCTGGTCGCGTCCGTACGCCGTGAGCCCTGCCGGTGGTGCGGCGTGGAACTGATCGGCGACCACTGCGCGTTCTGCGCGGCGCCGCTGCGGGGAGCGGGGTCCGCGGGAGGCGCGCGCGGGCGGGGCGCCGGGGCGCCGGCGGCCATAGCGGGCCCGGCGGCGGGCGCTTCCGCCGCACCGACCGCCTCCGTGGCAGCCCCCACTCCCGTCACACCGTCAACTGCCGCCGCACCGCCTGCTTCGGAGCCGCCCCCGGCCGCCACGCCTCCCTCCCCGCTGCGGCAGCGCGGGCTGTCACCCGTCGCGCCGGCCGGGGTGCCCGGCGGTCGCGGCGCGGGCGGCGAGCCAGGACGGCTGGACGTACGGGGGCCGGAGGTGACGGGAGGCCCGTATCAGCCGGGCACCGGAGTGCCCTACTCCACCGGAGCCCCCGGTTTCACCACCGGCCCCGGCCTGCCCGGCGGTCCCGGATTCCCCGACGGGCCGGACGCCGCAGCGAGCCCGCGGACGGTGGCCCACGTGCGCTGACCCCCGCCGACCGGCCCTCCACTCCCGTGGCGCCCGCCGACCTGCCCCGCCGACACCGCCGCCCCTGCCGTTCGTCCCGATCGAGGTCCCTTCCCCATGAACTCTCGCCAGCGCCGCGGAGTGATCCTGCTGCTCGTGTCGGTCCTCTGCGCGATCGGCGCGTTTCTCGGCGTGCTGTCGGTGATCAGGAACGTCGAGTCCAAGGTCGGGCCGGAGACGACGGCGTACCGGCTGAAGACGGATGTCGCGGCCTATAAACCGCTGGATCCGGGGCAGTTCGAGAAGGTGAGCATGCCGAAGCGATGGCTGCCGTCCACCGCCGTGACCGACCTCGACCAGGTCAGCGGCAAGATAGCGGTGACCCCGCTGAAGAAGGGGTCGCTGCTGCAGGACGACATGGTCGTCGAGCGCCCGGCGCTGAAGTCCGGGCAGCAGGAGATCGCCATCATGATCGACGCGGCCACCGGTGTGGCCGGAAAGATCAACCCCGGTGCGCGGGTGAACATCTACGCCACCTTCGAGGGCAAGCGCCCCGAGGACAAGCCGGTCTCCAAGGTCATCGTCGCCGGGGCCCAGGTCATCGACGTCGGCAAGCTCACGCCTCTGGAAGCCACCGACCCGGGGCAGACCGCCGGCACCCGCCAGGCGGGCGAGGCGGTACCGATCACCTTCGCCCTGGACACCCGGGACGCCCAACGCGTCGCGTACGCGGAGTCCTTCGCCTCCCACGTACGCCTCGCGCTGCTCGCACCCGACAGCGACGCCACCATCCCACCCGGCGAGCGCACCTACACCCTCGACGGCGACAAGTGAACCGGAGGCCCAGGTGACCATCCGTATCCTTCCGGCAGTCGGCGAACCCGACGCCACGCGAGCCGTGAGCGAACTGCTCGGCCGGCTGCCGGACGCCGCTCCCCTCCCCGTCGTCGGCGACTCCACCGCTCTGCTCGCCGCGCTGGCCGGGGCGGCGGCCTCCGATGCGCCGCCCGCCGGTTCCCCGGCCGCCGTCGAAGGGCTCCCCGAAGTCGTCCTCGTCCACGAACGGATCGGGCCGGTCCCTGCCCTGGAGCTGATCCGGGAGGTGGCCCTGCGCTTCCCGTCCGTCGGCGTCGTGCTGATCACCACCGACGCAGGCCCGGCCCTGTTCTCCGCGGCGATGGACGCCGGCGCCCGGGGCATCGTCGGACTGCCCTTCACCTACGAGGAGTTGGCGGGCCGGGTGCAGGCTGCCGCCCAGTGGTCGGCCGGTGTGCGGGTGCACCTCGGGGGCGGCCAGGAGGCGACCGCCGGGCCGAGCGGCACGCTGGTGACCGTGACCGGAGCCAAGGGCGGGGTCGGCACCACCGTCGCCGCCGTCCAGCTGGCCCTGGCCGCGCGGGCCGCGGGCCGCAGCGTCGCGCTGGTGGACATGGACCTCCAGTCCGGCGATGTCGCCTCCTATCTGGACGTCCAGTTCCGCCGCTCCGTCGTCGACCTGGCGGGCATCGAGGACATCTCGGTGCGGGTCCTCCAGGACGCGGTGCACGACCACCACACCGGGCTGGGGCTGCTCCTCGCCCCGGAGGAGGGCGAACGCGGCGAGGAGGTCGACGACCGGGCCGCCCGCCAGATCGTCACGGCCCTGCGCTCCCGCTACGAAGTGGTGGTCGTCGACTGCGGCGCCCAGATGCAGTCCGCCAGTGCCGCGGCCGTCGAACTCGCCGATGTGGCGCTGCTGGTGACCACTCCGGACGTGGTGTCCGTGCGGGCCGCCAAACGGCAGGTGCGGCTGTGGGACCGGCTCCAGATCCGCAAGGCCGAGGACACCACCACCGTCGTCAACCGCCTCACCCGCAATACCGAGATCCAGCCGCCGCTGGTCGCCAGGGCCACCGGCACCCAGGTGGCCAGGACCGCCGTCCCCGCCGCCTTCAAGGAGCTCCAGCCCTGCGTCGACGCCGGCCGGATGCAGGATCTCGACGGCAGGTCCACGGTCAAGCAGGCATTGTGGGCGCTCGCCGGCGAACTGGGCCTGGTCGAGTCGCCGGCCGTGCGGCAGGGGCGCGGCAGTCACCGGGCGCGGACGTCGCTGACCGGGCGCGGCAAGCGCAAGGCCATCACCGCGGGGGCACCGGCGGGGACGCAGCCGGCCGGTGGCGCCGTCCCGGGGCCCGCGGCAGGCCCCCGGGCGCGGTTCGGCGCGCGGCGCAGCCCGTCGTCGGCCCGGAGCGCGGGGCCGTTCGACCCGGCCGGTCCGTACGAGGAGGGCTGAGCGGTGCGGCGCCCGCTGGGCGGCAGCGACCGGGGGCAGGTGTCGGTGGAGTTCCTCGGGCTGCTTCCGCTGATCGCGGTGGTGCTGGCGCTGCTCTGGCAGTTCGTGCTCGTCGGCTACACCTACTCGCTCGCCGCCAACTCCGCCGACCGCGGTGCGCGCGCCGCGACCGCCACCGAGACCGGCGGCGCGGGGGCCTGCCGCACCGCCGCCGAGGACGATCTTCCCTCCTCCTGGCGCAGCGGCGCCGCGACCTCCTGCCACACCGAGGCCGGGCTGTGGAAGGCGACGGTCCGCATCAAGGTCCCGGTGCTGTTCCCCGGCGCGGCCGACTTCCCCTGGACGGTCACCGGCACGGCCGGCGCGGTGAAGGAGAGCGGACGATGAGGACGGCGTCGACAGACGGGCGGGCGGGCGGCGCGGCGCGCCCCGCGGGCGCCGGGCGGAGGACCGCCCGGCTGCGCGGCCACGGCCGGGACCGCGGCCAGGTGTCCATCGAGTTCCTCGGCTTCCTGCCGATCCTGCTCGCCGTCGCCCTGGGCGTCATCCAGCTGGGCCTGGGCGCGTACGCCGTCCAGCAGGCCGGTACGGCCGCACGCGCCGCGGCCCGCACGGCGTCCCTGGACGAGGCCGACCGCGAGGCCACTCCGCAGGCCGCGGGCCGGGCCGCGATGAGTGGCTGGCTCGGCGACGACACGACGATCTCGGTGGGCGGCTCCGGCGAAGCGGTGCGCGCCACCGCGACCGTACGGATCCCCTCCCTCGTCCCCGGCGTCGACTTCGGCTCGGCCAGCCGCAGCGCCACCATGCCCCGCCCCGCCGCACCCCGCGCCCTGGGACCGCTCCCGGCCGCCGGGCCCGCACCCGTGATCAGTGACGAAGGAGCAGCCCCGCGATGAGTCTGAAAGCCCGGATCGTCGCACCCGAAGCGCCGTCGGAGGCACGCCAGGACAGCCACCTGGTCGCCGTCTACCGCGCCAAGCTGCTCGAAGAGATCGACCTGGCCGAGATGTCCTCGCTGGCCGCCGCCGAACGCCGGTCCCGGCTGGAGCGCGTACTGGGCCACATCATCAGCCGCGAGGGCCCGGTGCTGTCCACCGCCGAGCGCTCCCAGCTGATCCGCCGGGTGGTGGACGAGGCGCTCGGTCTCGGCGTGCTCGAACCGCTCCTGGAGGACGCCTCGATCACCGAGATCATGGTCAACGGACCCGACCAGGTGTACGTCGAGCGGTCCGGCCGGGTCGAGCTGCTGCCCGTCCGCTTCGCCTCGCACGAGCAGTTGATGCAGACCATCGAGCGGATCGTCTCCACCGTCAACCGGCGGGTCGACGAGTCCAATCCGATGGTCGACGCGCGGCTGCCCTCCGGTGAGCGCGTCAACGTCATCATCCCGCCGCTCGCGCTGAACGGCGCCACCCTCACCATCCGCCGCTTCCCGCGCGCCTACACCCTCGCCGAACTCATCGGCATGGGCACGCTCGACGAGCAGATGCTGATGCTGCTCGCGGGGCTGGTGCGCGCCAAGTTCAACATCGTCGTCTCCGGTGCCACCGGCGCGGGCAAGACGACCCTGCTCAACGCGCTCTCCGGCCTGATTCCCGACGGCGAGCGCATCATCACCGTCGAGGACGCCGCCGAACTCCAGCTCCAGCAGAGCCACGTCATCAGGCTGGAGTCGCGGCCGCCCAACGTCGAGGGCAAGGGCCGCATCACCATCCGCGACCTGGTCCGCAACTCCCTGCGCATGCGCCCCGACCGCATCATCGTCGGCGAGGTGCGCGGCGGCGAGACACTCGACATGCTCCAGGCGATGTCGACCGGACACGACGGCTCGCTCGCCACCGTGCACGCCAACAGCGCCGAGGACGCCCTGATGCGCCTGCAGACGCTCGCCTCCATGTCGGACGTCAAGATCCCGTTCGAGGCGCTGCGGGACCAGATCAACAGCGCCGTCGACTGCCTCGTGCAGCTCGGCCGGCACGCCGACGGCTCCCGCCGGATCACCGAGATCGCCGTCCTCGACTCCCGCGGCCACGAGGACTACCGGATCGCCACCGTCTGCCGCTTCGACGCCGAGCCGATGGGCGGCGACCGCGTCGTGCACGGCCGGTTCCGCTACTACCCGCTGCCGCCCCGGGTCGCCGAACGCCTCTTCATGGCGAGCGAACCCGCCCCGCCCGCCTTCGGCGTCGCCACCAGCGGCGACCAGCTCAACACCCGGAGGGCCACCTCATGACCGGCCTGAACGACCCGGCCCTGCTCGCCGTCGGCGCCACGCTGCTGTGCGTCGTCCTGGCCGTCGCCGGAGTACGGACCTACGCGGCCGGGCGCGCCCAGCGGCAGGCGGTCGTCGACCGTCTCGCCGACGAGCGCCGGCTGCCGCGGACCGGGCGGCGGCGCCGCTTCCCGTCCGTGGACCGCGCGCTGCGCGACACCCGCTTCGGCCGCCGCCTCGCGCTGCGGCTGGCGGCCACCGGCCTGGACATCACCCCCGGCGAGTTCTTCGTCGCGATGCTCGGCACGGTCGTCGCGCTCTGGCTGATCGCGCAGGCCACCCTCGCCGCGTTCTTCGGCCCGATCGCCGCGCTGACCGCCGTGTGGGCCGCGTTCGCCTTCCTCAACTGGCAGCGCCAGAAGCGGATCGAGAAGTTCATCAACCAGCTCCCCGAGCTGTCCCGGATCCTCGCCAACGCCACCCAGGCCGGGCTGGCGCTGCGCACCGCGCTGGGCATGGCGGCCGAGGAACTGGAGGCCCCGGCCGGTGAGGAACTCGCCAAGGTCTCCGACAAGCTCGCCGTCGGCCACTCCGTCGACGAGGCCCTCGGTGAGCTCGCCGAACGGCTGCCCTCCCGCGAACTCGTCGTCCTGGTCACCACCTTGGTGCTCTCGCACCGCGCCGGCGGCACCGTCGTCGGCTCCCTGCGCAACCTCACCACGACCCTGGAGGAGCGCAAGGAGACCCGTCGCGAGGTCCGCACCCAGCTCTCCCAGGTCGTCGTCACCGCCTACGTCGTCCCGCTGCTCGGCATCGGCACCCTGCTGCTGATGAACCGGATCGCGCCGGGCGCCATCGACCGGATGACGTCCTCCTTCCTCGGGCAGTTCGCGGTGGTCGCGGCGTTCGTCCTGTACGCACTGGGCTTCTTCTTCATCCGTCGCTTCGCCAAGATCGACATCTAGGTATCGGGTATCGCCATGGGAATCGGACCACTGCTGGCCGCCGCCTTCGCCCTGTCGGTCGTCGGCATCTGCTGCGGTATCGCGCTCTACCGCCGCGAGGCCAGGCTCCCGCCCGACCTCGCGCTGTCCCTGGAGGTCGGCTCCACCAGGACCACCGCCGTCGGCTCCGCGGTGGACCGCACGGGCATGCGCTACGCGCCGCTCGTGCTGCGGCTGATGGGCGACAAGCGCGTCGCCCGGGTCCGTCGCCGCATCGACCTGGCGGGCAACCCCGGTGGCCTGACCGTCGACCGCTACGCCGCACGCCGCGCCGTCTACGGGGCCCTGGGCTTCGGCGGCGCGCTGGTGATGTTCCTGCGCGATCAGCCGCTGCTCGGCGTTCTGATGGTGCTCTTCGGCCTCTTCTGGACCGAGGTCGGCATCTGGGCCGCCATCCGCCAGCGCAAGGACACCATCGAGCGCACGCTTCCGGACTTCCTCGATGTGCTCGCCGTCGTCGTCAGCGCGGGTCTGAGCTTCCGTCAGGCGCTGGACCGGGTCGCGGAGAAGTACGAAGGACCCTGGGCCGACGAACTGCGTATCACCCTGCGTCAGATGGACATGGGCGTCAGCCGGCGCGAGGCATTCGAGGAACTACGCAAACGCAACGACTCCGAACAGGTCGCCCAATTCGTCACGGCCCTCCAGCAGGGCGAGGAGCTGGGCTCGCCGATCGTCGACACCCTCATCCAGATCGCCAACGACATGCGCCGCACCGACGCCCAGAACGCCCGCCGGCGTGCCGCCCGGGCGGTCCCCAAGGCCACGATGATCATCACGACCTTCATGGTCCCGGCCACGATGATCCTGCTGATCGCCGGCTTCTTCCTGGGCTCCGGCACCAACTTCGGTTCCCTGATGGGTGATTGACACATGGCTGCGCCGCGGCCCGGACGCCGCCGACGAGATGTGCATCCGCAAGGCGGATGCCCGCTCGCGCCGCCCGCCGTGTCCGCTCCGGCATCCACGCACCTCGGCGTACGGCCAACGCTCCACGGCCCGGCGGCTGCCCGGCCGCCCCGTCCCGCGCGGGGTCCGCACGGCCCGGGTCCCGCACCCGCCCGCCGCCGCGGCGCACCACCCGGCCGGATGACACCGATGGACCCACCGCTTCTCGCCAACACCTTCGCAGGAGCAACGAGTTGTGCCACAGTGGGTGCGCTGGCGGCTCCCCTCGCACCGCGGTGCGGGCGGGCCGGCCGGTCCGCCAAGGCGCCGGAGCGCCGGATGGTCCCGGAGGGGGAACGGGGGTGGTCGAGGTGCGACTGAGTGGCCGAAACACGCCATTGTGCCTCCCGCGCGCGTTCCCGAACGAGGACGGGGTTCGGAATCCCTGTTCCGGGAACCCTGTTCCGGCGTACTTTCTTCGTGTCAAGAGCGCGGCCGACCGCGCCGACACCACGGGGACAGACCGGCCGGACCAGAGCGGGACGGCCGCCCATGGAGGGGAAGACGATGGCGAAGCGGGTTTTGGGGAACGACCGGGGACAGACCTCGATCGAGTACCTGGGGATCATCGCGGTGGTCGTGGCGATCGTCCTGGTCCTGTCGACCACGGACTTCGGCAGTCAGATCGCGAACGCCATCGCGAACAAGATCTCCGACGTCGTCGGCATCTAGCTGCCGCCACGGCCGTGACGGCCCACACTGCGCGCCGCCGACGGCGCGACGCGGGGCAGGCCTTTCCGCTCTACATCGTGGCGGTGGGGGGCCTGCTCTTTCTCGCGCTCGCGTTCTTCGCCGTCGGCCAGGCCGCGGCCACCCGCAACGGGGCGCAGACCGCCGCCGACGCGGCCGCGCTCGCCGCCGGACAGAAGTACCGCGATCAGCTGAGCACCGCCCTTCTCGACGCGATCCGCGGCGGCGGCGACGCATCGGCCTGGGAGGAGCTGCTGAACGGCCGCGGCGTTCCCTCCGCGGCGGCCTGCGCGGCGGCGGACTGGTTCGCCGGGGAGAACGACGCGGCCGTCTCCGCCTGTACCCCGGACTCCTGGCCCACGTCCTTCGCCGTGACCGTCAAGACCCGTAACACCGTCGGTGATTCGGTCATCCCGGGGACCGAGAACCGGCACGCGTCGGCGACGGCGCAGTCCGTCGTCGGCCCCCGCTGCACCATCGACGCACCGCCGTCGGACGACGGCGATACCACCGGCGGCACGGCCGGGAAGGACGGCGAGGACGGCAAGGGCGACCCGGCGGGCAAGGACGGCGAGGACGAGGGGGACAAGCCGTCGCCGGTCACCCTCCTCTGCGACGGCAAGAGCGTGCCGCTCGATCCGGACACGCCGCACGATCTCCCCGACGCCTCCGACCTGTTCTCCGTACGTCTCGCCCGCTGACCGGCTCCACCTCGCTCCCCGGTCACCGAACCTCCCGGCCGGGCCCGCCCGACGACCCGACCTGACCGAGCAATCGACGATCAAAGGAATCGATCCATGAGCATTCGGCGCACCACGAAGGCCGCCAGGGGAGCGGTCGCCATGGCGAGCGCTGTCGGCCTGGCTCTCGTCGTGGCCGGCTGCGGTGGCGACGGCGGCGGGTCGCAGGCGACGGACGACAAGAAGCCGGCGGCCCACAGCTCCGCCCCGAAGAAGAGCGACACCGGCGCGCCCGCCGCCGACTCCGACAAGGTGATCGGCGAGATGAAGGGGCCGGACGGCGTGGTCGTCACCCTGCACTCCGTCGTCCGCGACTCCGGAGGCTTCGTGACGGTCAACGGCACGGTGACCAACCGCGGCACCCGCGCCTTCAACGCCATCGACTGGCGCTCCAACGAGACGGAGATGCGCTCGCGTTCCTCCATCTCGGGGGCCACGCTCGTGGACAAGGCGGGCAAGAAGAGGTACCTGGTGCTGCGCGACACCAACGGCGAGTGCCTGTGCACCACCGGACTCAGCGGTCTGATGCCCGGCTCCAGCCGCCCGGTCTTCGCACAGTTCCCGGCGCCGCCCGCCAAGGTGACCGAAGTCGACTTCCAGCTGCCGACGATGCCGCCGGCCAGCGTGCAGATCACGGACTGAGCCGGCCGATGACCCCTACCCGGACCCCGCGTGCGCCCCGCGCCGCCCGTACGGCCGTCACGGCCGCCCTCGCGCTGCTGCTGACCGCGGCGCTGTCAGTGCCGGCCGCCCAGGCCGACCCGCCCGGCGTGACCGAGGACTCCGATCCCCCGGTGCGGATCGACGCCCACGACCCCGACCTCAAGATGGTCCAAGGGGCCGAGCTGGCGCCCTCCAAGGTGCTCAACATCAAGTCGATCGTCGAGACCGACGACGGCTCCGAGCGCCGGCAGGACACCAACGACAACGTGACCTTCGCGCTGCAGGCCGAGGTCCTCTTCGGCAAGGACAGCGCGAAGCTGACGCCGGACGCGCTCTCCCGTATCGCCACCATCGCCGAGGAGATCGAGAAGCAGAACGCCACGGGCTTGCGGGTGTTCGGGTTCACCGACAACCTCGGCTCCGCCGGGCACGGCCTGGTGCTCTCCAAGGACCGCGCCAACGCCGTCCAGCGGGAGCTGGCCAAGGAGCTCGACTCCTCGGTCACCTTCCAGATCCGCGGCTACGGCGAGCAGTATCCGATTGCCGACAACAACACGGAGGCCGGCCGCAAGAAGAATCGCCGTGTCGAGGTGAGCTTCCCGCGCGACGGTTCCTGAGCGTCCGCCGTACGGCGGCGGCCCGCGATGCGCGGACCCCGGGGCGCGGCGCCGGTTGCCGACCGGAAAGGGTGAACGGCGGACCATTGCGCGGCGAAGTACGGGAC
This sequence comes from Streptomyces sp. Pv4-95, assembly GCF_045782725.1. Lineage (NCBI taxonomy): Bacteria > Bacillati > Actinomycetota > Actinomycetes > Kitasatosporales > Streptomycetaceae > Streptomyces > Streptomyces sp. Pv4-95. Next base: position 3,112,881 of record NZ_CP127172.1, on the reverse strand, counting down.
GTTGACCCGGCAGATAGTACATATGGGGATAAGTGCCCCGTGAGGACATCTGCCCTATGGTCACTTACGCACCGCACGCACGCGATCAGCTGGAAGTGCATCGCGCGGCCCCACCTGCCTGCTCCTGCCCTGGGAGAAGGGGTTCGCGGCAGGGAGACGAGCCACCAGCTGAATCCGCGTGCAGGCGGCGTCGCTGACTTGCGCACGTGGGAACGTCCGTACGGTCAGCGCGTGTTGTCGGGGACCACCGTGAGGTGCAGCCCCGGGCGCAGGCCCCAGCGTGCCATCGCTCCCGCCTCCGCCTCCAGGACATGCCGCGCCCGCGGCCGGGGCACCCCCAGGCGCCCCGGCCGCATGGTGCGTACGGCCAGCACGGTGAAATCCCGGCTCAGATACGCGATATCGAGCGCGAACCGCATCCGGAAGGTGTGGATGCCGCTCGCGGGCGTCAGCAGCAGCGCCCCCTCGATGCCGTCGCGGCCCAGCAGGCCACGGGTGCGGGCGCGGTAGGACGCAGCGATCTCCACCGGAATATCGGTGGCCGCGCCGTGCAGGATCCCCGGGCCGTTCTCCCAACGCGCCATGGGCGACGTTCTATCAGCTCCCCGTTCTAAGGTCGACGCGTGTCAGTGATGCTGATGGTGCTCGCCGCCGCCTACGGTGCCGCGGCCGGGCTGCTCATACCGCGACCGGCCCACCGGCTGAGTGTCGAGCCCGAGGAGGAGTGGCGCGCGGCCTGCCCGGAAGGGCACCCGATCACCGGGGTCGCACGGGGCTGGCTGGGGCGGGGGCGCTGCGCGCGGTGCGGGACGTACGGGCCGGGCGTGCCGGCGACGGTCACGGTCACCTCGCTGGTCTGCGCGGCCCTGGCGGCGGCCACCGGACCGCGGCCGGAGCTGGCCGCCTGGCTGCTCGCGGCGCCGGTCGCGGTGCTGCTGGTGGCCGTCGACCGGCGGGTGCGGCGCCTCCCCGACGAGCTGACCCTGCCGCTCGCCGCCGCGGTCGCGGGGGTCCTGGGGGTGGTCGGATGGCTGACGGGGGAGACCGGGGCGTGGCGGCGTGCCCTGCTCGGCGGGCTGGTCCTCGGGGGGTTCTATCTGCTGCTGTTCGTGCTCAGACCGGCCGGACTGGGGCTGGGAGACGTCAAGCTGGCTCTGGGGCTGGGGGTCGCCCTCGGGTGGTACGGCTGGCCCACCCTCGTCACGGGCGGCGCGGCGGGGGTGCTGATCGGGGCCCTCTACGGCGCCGGGCTGCTGCTCCTCGGGCCCGAGGGCCGGAAGGCGACCATGCCCCTCGGGCCGTTCATGATCTCCGGTGCCTTCTGCGGCCTGCTGCTGGGAGCGTCCGCGGCCACCTGATTCCCGCGGCCTCCGAGCGAGACCTTTCCGGGCCCGGGGCCCCCGCTCAGCCGGAGCCACGCCGCGATTCCCGGGGGTGCGCGGAGCACGACCCCCGCAGGGTTATGGTGGGATCCCCCCCTCGGGCCGGTCCGTATCCCCCCCCACGGACCGGCCCGTTTTTTTGTGCCCGAGGGCGGCCCGGCGGGTGGGCGCATGCCCGGAGGCCGCGCCCGGAGCCGGAGCCCGGAGCCGCGGCCCCGGGTCTCAGCACCCGGCCCCGGCACCCGGGCCCCGGCCGCGGTCAGCCCCGTTTGGCCCAGATGTTCACGCCGTCCGTGGTCTTGGCGAACTCGTCGATCTCGGCCAGCTCGTCCGGTGTGATCCCGGGTGCGTCGAGGGCCGCGACATTGGCCTCCAGCTGCGCCACACTGCTCGCACCGATCAGCGCGGAGGTCATCCGCTCGTCACGCAGCACCCAGCGCAGAGCCAACTGCGCCAGCGACTGGCCGCGGCGGGTGGCGATGTCGTTCAGGCCGCGGAGCCGGCGTACGACGTCGTCGGACAGCAGGCCCGGGTCCAGGGACTTGCCCTGCGAGGCGCGCGAGCCCTCCGGGACGCCCTGCAGGTACTTGTCGGTCAGCAGGCCCTGCGCCAGTGGGGCGAAGGAGATGCAGCCCATGCCCTCGGCCTCGAGGGTGTCCAGCAGCGCGTCGTCCTCGGTCCAGCGGTTGATCATCGAGTACGAGGGCTGGTGGATGAGGGGCCTGACCCCCATCCCGCGCAGGATCCGGGCCGCCTCGCGGGTCTGCTCGGCGTTGTAGGACGAGACGCCGGCGTACAGCGCCTTGCCCTGCTGGACCGCGGACGCCAGGGCGCCCATCGTCTCCTCCAGCGGCGTGTCCGGGTCGAAGCGGTGCGAGTAGAAGATATCGACGTAATCGACACCCATCCGCTTCAGTGACGCATCCAACGACGAGAGGAGATATTTCCGCGAACCCCATTCGCCGTAGGGACCGGGGTGCATCCGATATCCGGCCTTCGTGGAGAGAATGATCTCGTCGCGGTAGGGACGGAAGTCCTGCGCGAAGATCTTGCCGAAGTTCAGCTCCGCGGAACCGGGCGGCGGGCCGTAGTTGTTGGCCAGGTCGAAGTGGGTGATGCCCAGGTCGAAGGCACGACGCAGGATGGCGCGCTGGGAGCTCAGGGTGCGGTCGTCCCCGAAGTTGTGCCAGAGTCCAAGGGAGATAGCGGGGAGTTTGAGGCCGCTGTGGCCCGTGCGCCGGTACTCCATGGAGTCATAGCGCGAATCCACGGCGCGGTAGTCAGATGTGCCAGTCATGCTCATCTCCCTATCACGTACTTGTGACACACCTGATTGGGCTGTCGATACACCCGAGAAGTAAAGTTGCCCACTTGAGGCGACGGGGCGACCGCCATCGGCACGGAGGGGCTGGACCACACATGCTGCGATCTTCCGGGGTGCGCATCCCGTATCCGCCTGCACTGCGCAATCTGGTCTACCGGCTGTACGCGCGCCGGGTGGAGGGCCGCCTGGACCACACCCAGGTGCCCAAGCACATCGGCGTCATCCTGGACGGCAACCGCCGCTGGGCGCGGGCCGACGGGCGCACGACCGAGCAGGGCCACCAAGCGGGCGCGGCCAAGATCAGTGAGCTGCTGGGCTGGTGTGAGGAAACCGACGTCGAGGTCGTCACGCTGTGGATGCTGTCCACCGACAACCTCGACCGGCCCGAGAACGAGCTGACCCCGCTGCTGGGCATCATCGAGAACACCGTGCGCGACCTGGCGGCCGACGGCCGCTGGCGGGTGCACCACGTCGGCAACCGCGATCTGCTCCCCTCCGGTACCCAGCAGGTGCTCAAGGAAGCCGAGCAGGAGACCGTCGACAACAGCGGCATCCTGGTGAACGTCGCGGTCGGCTACGGCGGCCGGCAGGAGATCGCCGACGCGGTGCGCTCGCTGCTGCTGGAACACGCCGAGCGCGGCACCTCCTTCGAGGAGCTCGCCGAGATCGTCGACGTCGAACACATCTCCGAGCACCTCTACACGCGCGGCCAGCCGGACCCGGACCTGGTGATCCGCACGAGCGGCGAGCAGCGGCTGTCGGGCTTCATGCTCTGGCAGAGCGCCCACTCGGAGTACTACTTCTGCGAGGTCTTCTGGCCGGCGTTCCGGAAGGTCGACTTCCTGCGGGCGTTGCGCGACTACGCCGCCCGGCACCGCCGTTACGGCTTCTAGCCGAACGGGCCCCGGAGAATTCTCCGGGGCCCGTTCGCGTCCCGGGGGCCGCCGTTAGCCCAACCGGCCCCCGCGTCACCCTTCGCGGCACATCCGTCTCTCCCGCCTCTCCGCCGCTCAGCGTTCGCGTGTCACCAAAGGTTCACCGGCCGGGCGTCATATGCACGGGCATGGGTGAGGGGCTGACAGGGCATATCCCTTCCAGGTCGGCGTCCGGAACCAGACATCGGGCGTCGCATCTCAGCGGGCGGCATGGGGCCGTCCGCCCGGGAGGCCCTTTGCACAACACGGACGCTCGTGCGCACCGCACGGACGACGCGGAGGGCCGGCGTTCGGCCCTCGCATCGTGGCCAGAACCCGGTCCTGTCCCCCGCGACGCCGTCGCACCCCGACCTCATCCGAGGGGGTTCGTCCACCCGTGGTGAACAGCAAAAAGCGCCGTGACAACGGCCGGCGCACTTACGTCCTCGACACCAGCGTCCTGCTGGCGGATCCAGGCGCCATGTCCCGCTTCGAGGAGCACGAAGTCGTGCTGCCGGTCGTTGTGGTCACGGAGTTGGAGGCGAAGAGGCACCATCCCGAGCTCGGCTATTTCGCGCGGCAGGCGCTGCGCCTGCTGGATGAGTACCGGGTGCAATTCGGCCGACTCGATGCGCCCATCCCCATCGGGGAGCTCGGCGGCACCCTCCGGGTCGAGCTGAACCACTCCGATCCGGGGATCCTGCCCGCCGGCTTCCGGCTCGGCGACAACGACTCGCGGATCCTGGCCGTGGCGCGCAATCTCCAGGCCGAGGGGTACGACGTCACCGTCGTCTCCAAGGACCTGCCGCTGCGCATCAAGGCCAGCTCGGTCGGTCTGCTGGCCGAGGAGTACCGCGCCGAACTGGCGATCACCGACTCCGGCTGGACGGGGATGGCCGAGCTGACCGTCCCCGCCGAGCAGGTGGACGATCTGTTCGCCGCCGAGTCCGTACATCTGCCGGACGCGGCCGAACTTCCGGTGCACACCGGACTCGTGCTGCAGTCCGAGCGCGGCAAGGCGCTCGGCCGGGTCACCCCGGAGGGTGCGGTCCGGCTGGTGCGGGGCGACCGGGAGGCGTTCGGCATCCACGGCCGCAGCGCCGAGCAGCGGATCGCACTGGATCTGCTGCTCGACCCGGATGTCGGGATCGTCTCGATGGGCGGCCGGGCCGGCACGGGCAAGTCGGCGCTGGCGCTGTGCGCGGGTCTGGAGGCCGTGCTGGAGCGTCAGCAGCACCGCAAGGTGATGGTCTTCCGGCCGCTGTACGCCGTCGGCGGCCAGGAGCTGGGCTATCTGCCGGGCAGCGAGGCGGAGAAGATGAGCCCCTGGGCTCAGGCCGTCTTCGACACGCTGTCCGCGGTGACCAGCAAGGACGTCATCGAAGAGGTGGTCGGGCGCGGCATGTTGGAGGTGCTGCCGCTCACCCACATCCGCGGCCGGTCGCTGCATGACGCGTTCGTCATCGTCGACGAGGCCCAGTCGCTGGAGCGGAACGTCCTTTTGACGGTTCTGTCCCGTATCGGCGCCAACTCCCGGGTCGTACTGACCCATGACGTCGCACAACGGGACAATCTCCGGGTGGGGAGGTATGACGGTGTGGTCGCGGTGGTCGAGAAGCTGAAGGGCCATCCGCTGTTCGCACACGTCACGCTGAACCGCTCCGAGCGGTCGCCGATCGCGGCACTGGTGACCGAAATGCTGGAGGACGGCAGGATCTGACCGTTTGTGAACCATGGCGCCGCCCGGAAAAGCGAAGGAGCTTAGCCGGGCGGCGTTCTGTCGCGCGGGGATATCCGAAAATCCCCAGGTGTAAACGAGGTGTGAGCTTTCACACGCAACGGAGAATTGATTCGCGGCATCTCGTTCGGGCAGAGTCTGGGTCCTGTCAGGCCCCGCATGCGACACAGCGGCCTCCCTCCGGGGAGGCGAGCACCATCCGAACTTCATAGCGAGTCGTCGCATGCCGCCCGAAGCACCACGCGGACCCCCGAGGGGGACGTACCGGGCCAGTGCCTCCCGTGACCAGTCGGCCGCCACCGCTCAACGGTGGCCGGAACAAGGGGAGACCAGCGCCAGGGGCACGATTGCGCCCGCGAGGTCACCTATGCGGGCGATGCTGGAAGGAAAACGTGTGAGCCGGATCTCGGTCCGGGGATTCGCCGTGGCCTCCGCCACCGCGGTCACCACCGTCGGCGCCGTAGTCGGCGTCGCTGCAGGCAGCGACCAGGGCTCGGTCGGCAACACCGAGGCCACCGCGGCCGACGCGACGATCGCTGACATCCCCGCGGGCCAGCAGGCCCAGGTGCAGACGGCGTCCCTGACGCAGCAGGCGGACGAGCAGTCCACCCAGGCCGATGCGGCAGCCCTCAAGTCCGCGCAGGAGTCGGCACGCAAGGCCGCCGCACAGACCGCGCAGGAGAAGAAGGAATCTGCCGAGAAGGCAAAGGCGGAGAAGGCCGCCAAGGAGCGCGAGGAGAAGCTGGCAGCGTCCCGCTCCTCGGCGCGCGACGCCGGCGACTTCACGGTCAAGGGCTCTTACACCGTCGCCGAGACTCAGGCCATCGCGCGCCAGATGATCCCCGGCGAGCAGTTCCAGTGCTTCAGCAACATCGTGGACCACGAGTCGAGCTGGAACTACCAGGCCAGCAACGCGTCCTCCGGCGCGTACGGACTCGTGCAGGCCCTGCCCGGCTCGAAGATGTCCTCGGCCGGCTCGGACTGGCAGACCAACCCGGCCACGCAGATAAAGTGGGGCCTGAACTACATGAACGACCGCTACGGCAGCCCCTGCGGTGCCTGGTCGTTCTGGCAGGCCAACAACTGGTACTAGGCCCTCCGGGAGCCGTACCGGCAGCATCACAGCGCTTCCGAAACCCCCGACCGCGCGAGCGTCGGGGGTTTCGTGCGTCCGCGCCGGGTAACGTCGTGCCGTCAGTGTTGGGGGACGGGAGGGGAAGAGGAAGCGACATGTCCAGATTGCCTCAGTGGATCGGTGACCTCGGCGCCGGTCTGACGCGGCTGTCGCAGCGGCTGGAGGACCAGCGCCGCCGCGCGGAAGCAGCGGCGGTGGCCGGCGACTCCGACGCGCTGGGGAGTGCCGAGTACGCGGACGGCCGTGGCGGGACCACGGAATCCGGCACGCCGGACGCCACGCGGCCGGTGGCCAACGGCTCCCCTGCGGCGGACGGTGCGGCAGGATCGGGCCCGGCCCGCAAACAGCTGCCGGACGCCGTGGACGGTGTGCCGCACCCCGGCACGCAGGAAGCGGCACCGACCGCTGCCCGAACGCCGGAGTCGGTGCCCGCACCGCCGGCATACGCCCCGGCCGTGGCGCCCCGCCCGGACCCGGTGGACGCGGTGCCGTGGGGCGTGCGGGTCTCCGCCGAGGTCGGCTGGCGCCTGCTGGTCCTGGCCGGGACGCTGTGGGTGCTCGCCCGCGTCATCACCACGATCGAACTCGTCGTCCTGGCCTTCGTCGCGGCGCTGCTGATCACCGCTCTCCTCCAGCCCACCGTCGGGTGGCTGCGCAACCGGGGACTGGCGCGGGGGCTGGCCACCGCGCTGACCTTCATCGGCGGCTTCGTCGTGATGGGGCTGGTCGGATGGTTCGTGGTGTGGCAGGTCCAGGACAACATCGACTCGGTGTCCAGCCGTATCCAGGAGGGCATCACCGAGCTCAAGGGCTGGCTGCTGAAGAGCCCGTTCCATGTGACCGAGAGTCAGATCAACCACATCGCGAAGAACCTGCAGGACGCGGTCGGCGCGAACACCGAGGCGATCACATCGGCGGGCCTGGAGGGCGTCACCGTCGTCCTGGAGGTCCTCACGGGCATCCTGCTGGCGATGTTCACCACCCTCTTCCTGCTCTACGACGGCCGCCGGATCTGGACCTGGCTGCTCAAGCTGGTCCCGGGCGTGGCGCGGGCGGGCATGGCGGGCGCGGGGCCGCGTGCCTGGCGAACGCTGACCGCCTATGTGCGCGGCACGGTGGTGGTCGCGCTGATCGACGCCATCTTCATCGGCATCGGGCTCTGGTTCCTCGATGTGCCGCTGGCCGTACCGCTCGCCGTCTTCATCTTCCTGTTCGCCTTCATCCCGCTCGTCGGAGCGGTGGTCTCGGGCGCGCTGGCGTGTGTGGTCTCGTTGGTCACCCAGGGCGTGTTCACCGCCCTGATGGTGCTGGCGGTCGTGCTGGCGGTGCAGCAGATCGAGGGGCACATCCTGCAGCCCTTCATCCTGGGCCGGGCGGTCCGGGTCCATCCGCTCGCCGTGATCCTGTCGGTCGCCGCGGGCGGTCTGATCGCGGGGATCGGCGGTGCGGTCGTCGCGGTCCCGCTGGTGGCCGTCACCAACACCGTCGTCGGCTATCTGCGCTCCTACTCCAGGGAGCAGGCGCTGCGGATGACGCCGGCGCCGCGCGGCGCGACCGCGCTCGGGGCGGCGCCGACACCGACGCCGACGCCGGTCCGGGTGCGGACCGAACAGCCGCAGGAGTAGCCGCGGGCCGCCGGGGCGCTGTGCGGCTCGCAGCGCCCCGGCGGAGCCCCAGCTCCCCTACGCAGCCCCAACTGACGCACAGAACCCCGCAGACAACTCGTCTGCGGGGTTCTGTGCTGTGGCGTGCGGCTGTGCACCGGCGCCGCCGCACCTCACTGCGTGCGGTGGTGCGTCACTCGGCGAGCGCGGCCTCGGCGTCGAGGGTGGCGCCGACGGCCTGCAGGACGGACGCGATCTTGACGGCCTCCTGGATCGTCTCGCGGTCCACACCGGCCTTGCGGAGCACCTGCTCGTGCGAGTCGAGGCACTGGCCGCAGCCGTTGATGGCGGAGACGGCCAGCGACCACAGCTCGAAGTCGACCTTCTCGACACCGGGGTTGCCGATGACGTTCATCCGCAGACCGGCGCGCAGCGTGCCGTACTCCGGGTCCGACAGCAGGTGCCGGGTCCGGTAGAACACGTTGTTCATCGCCATGATGGCGGCGGCCGACTTGGCGGCGGTGTACGCCTCGGCGGAGAGGTTGGCCTTGGCCTCCGGCTCCAGCTCGCGCAGGACCTTCGGCGAGCGCGAGGCGATCGCGCAGGACAGGACCGTGCCCCACAGCTGCTGCTGCGGAAGGTCGCTGTTGCCGATGACCGAGCCGAGGTTCAGCTTCAGGTCCTTGGCGTAGTCCGGTATGGCGGACTTGAGTTCGTCGAGAGCCATGTCAGCTCAGCCTCCTGTTCGCTTGTCCGCTGTTCACTCGCCCGAGAGGAGCGCGACCGGGTCGAGGGTCTCGTCGCCCTTGGACCAGTTGCAGGGGCACAGCTCGTCGGTCTGCAGGGCGTCGAGGACCCGCAGGACCTCCTTGGGGTTACGGCCGACGGAGCCGGCGGTCACCATGGTGAACTGGATCTCGTTGTTCTGGTCGACGATGAAGACGGCGCGCTGCGCGAAGCCGTCCTCGCCCTCGATGCCCAGGTCGCGCATCAGCTCGTGCTTGGAGTCGGCGAGCATCGGGAAGGGCAGGTCGGTCAGGTCCGGGTGGTCCTTGCGCCAGGCGTGGTGCACGAACTCGGAGTCACCGGAGAAGCCGAGGATCTGGGCGTCGCGGTCGGCGAAGTCCTCGTTCAGCTTGCCGAAGGCGGCGATCTCCGTCGGGCACACGAAGGTGAAGTCCTTGGGCCACGCGAAGACGATCTTCCACTTGCCCTCGTAGGTCTTGTGGTTGATCTGCTCGAATTCGTTGCCGGTCTCCAGCGAGACGCAGGCGGTCAGTTCGAACTCGGGGAACTTGTCACCGACAGTGAGCACGCGCTCTCCTTGTGGGGGAGTAACAGCCCACACAGAACCCCTTATTGGGGATTCGGGGGCTTTCCTTGGGGCTTGGACGGGTTACACAGTGCCACAGGCGTTATTGATCAGGGAAATAGCCGCATCGTGATGCGTTGATCGGGTCCGGCTATCAGTGGCGCCCGTCACGCGCCGCCCCTGTGCTCGCGTACCGGGGGCGCCCCCGGTATTGATCAGAAGACTGGCTAGACTGGTCAATCTTGATCGGAGGTGGTTATCAGTGGCTTCTCCCGCCAGCCCGGGCGGCAGGCCCCGGCAGCCCAGCCTCTCCCAGCTGCGGGCGTTCGCCGCGGTAGCCGAATATCTGCACTTCCGCGAGGCGGCCGCCGAGATCGGCATGAGCCAGCCCGCACTCTCCGGGGCGGTCTCCTCGCTGGAGGAGGTGCTCGGGGTGCAGCTGCTGGAGCGTACGACGCGCAAGGTACTGCTGTCGCCCGCGGGGGAGAGGGTGGCGGCCCGCGCCCGAACCGTCCTGGACGCGGTCGGCGACCTGATGGACGAGGCCGAGGCGGCCCGCGCGCCGTTCACCGGCGTGCTGCGGCTGGGCGTCATCCCGACCGTCGCGCCGTATCTGCTGCCGACCGTCCTGCGGCTGGTCCACGAGACGTATCCCGACCTGGACCTCCAGGTGCACGAGGAGCAGACCGCGTCCCTGCTGGACGGGCTCGCCCACGGGCGGCTCGACCTGCTGCTGCTCGCGGTGCCCCTCGGCGTCCCGCAGGTCACCGAACTCCCCCTCTTCGAAGAGGACTTCGTACTGGTCGCGCCCAAGGAGCACTGGCTGGGCGGCCGCGGGGACATCCCGCGGCAGGCGCTGAAGGAACTCGACCTGCTGCTTCTCGACGAGGGCCACTGCCTGCGGGACCAGGCGCTGGACATCTGCCGCGAGGCCGGCCGGGACGAGGGCACCCCGGTGACGACCAGCGCGGCGGGGCTGTCCACGCTGGTCCAGCTGGTGGCCGGCGGAATGGGCGTGACACTGCTGCCGCGCACCGCGCTGCGGGTGGAGACCGGCCGCAACGACCAGCTGACGACCGGGTACTTCGCGGACCCGGCGCCCGCCCGGCGGATCGCGCTGGCGATGCGCAGCGGCTCGGCACGGCATCGCGAGTTCGAGGAGTTCGCGGACGCGCTGCGCGAGGCCCTGCGGGGACTGCCGGTCCGGATAGTGAAGGGCTAGGGCGTGTCCGCAAAGTCCCGCCTGGCGGACACGCCCTGGAGCCCAAGGCCGAAGCGGCCCCGCCGGGGGGCGGTTACTCCGTGCGCAGGCCGTCCGGCCGCATCAGGCGCCACAGGGCCGGCAGGCTCAGCGCGGTCACGAACAGGATCACCCCGGCACCGATGCCGGTCATCGCCGCCACCACCGGCCAGTCCACCGTCACCGCCGTGTCGATCATCGTCAGCAGCAGGGTGCCCAAGGTGAGCCCGCAGCCGAGCGCGAGGCCCAGGCCGAGCGTGACCGGGAGGGCGGTCTGCCACAGGATCGACCAGGCGAGCGTGGCGCGGCGGGTGCCGAAGGCGTCGAGGGCGGACAACAGCCGGCGGCGTTCCTGGAGCTGCTCGACGGTGGAGATGATCAGCCCCGCACCGATCAGCAGCAGCGTGACGACGGCGGCGGCGAACAGGCCGTCGCGGACGCTGGAGTACTGCGCGTCATGCGGATTGTCGAGGGTGGAGTACTCGGTCATCGTCGGGTCGATGCGCGCGGCGGTGTTGCGGATGTGCTCCACCGCGTCCTTGGTTCCCCGGTCGAAGTCGACCTTCAGCTCCATGTTCGGGGAGGACAGCCGGGCGGTGTCGAGCACCGACGGGGTGACCAGGAGGTCGTAGGAGAAGAGGCCGGGCCCGTGTCCGGGGGCGAGGAGCCGGGTGGTGCGGGCCGTGCGGGGAACCGTCCAGGGCCGGGGGATCGCGGGGCCCTCCCGGGTGAACGTGGCGTTGAGATCGACCGTGGCGCCGGGCGCGACGGGGGAGTCCTTCTCCCGGGCGTCGGTGACGAAGGCATCGCCGTCCCGGCAGGAGCCGACCCGGGCCAGCCTGCGCAGCTCGGCGCAGCTGCCGACGGCGACCGTCGCCATGGGGGAGCGGTCGGGGTCCCGGCCCGCGACGGGCATGGCGCCGAGGTTCGCGTCGACCGTGCCGCGTACCGCGGTCACACCGGGGGTGGCCCGCAGCGCGGTCAGCGCGCGCTCGGTCCGCGGCCAATTGCCGGAGCCGCCCCACAGGCCGATCTGCGGGAGTTTGCCGGACCGCGCGTACGCCTCGGCGTAGCCGGCCTGCATCCCGGTCATGAGCATGTGGACGGCGATGGCGCCGGCCACCGCGACGGTGATCCCGCTGACCGCGCGGGTGGCCGAGCCGCTGCTCAACTGGAGCCTTCGGGTGGCCAGTTGCCAGGGCACCGGGCCGCCGCGCAGGCGGCGCACCACCGCGTCGACCAGCCAGGGCAGCAGCGCGGTGACCCCGAGCAGCAGGAGCATCGCACCGGCCGCCAGCCGGACGGTGTTCAGCGGGGTGTCGGTCCACGGCCGCTCCCGGGCGAGCGGGAGCAGCAGCAGGGCGCCCGCGGCGGGCAGCGCCACCCGCCACCACAGCCGGCGGCGGACGGCGGCGCGGTCGCGGACCACGCCCAGCGGTTCCACGGTGACGCCGCGCTGCGCGAACAGCGTCACCAGGACCGACGCGATCGGCACGAGGAGCACGATCAGCGTCGTGGCCAGTGGGCCGGGACTCACGTCCGAGGGGAAGACGTTGACATCCCACAGCGTGATCACGGACGCGAGCTGCCGCGCGCCCAGGAAGAGCAGGGCCCCCGCGGCCAGCCCCAGCAGAGACCCGAAGAGCGACTCGCCGGACGCGATCCGGCGGGTGGTGGGGACATCGGAGCCGACCAACCGGAGCGCGGCCAGCCTGCGCTCGCGGCGTTCGTTGCCGAACCGGACGGAGGTGCCGATGAAGACCACGACGGGCATCAGCAGCGCCACGCTCGACATGACCACCAGCAGTGCGACCGGGGCCCGCAGCGCAGGGGCCTGCCAGCTCCTGCCGAAGTGGTCGATGCGGTAGCCGTCGGCCTCGCGGAGGGTGGCGGGCTGCGCGAGGTAGGTCAGTTCCTTCGGTCCGCGCAGACCCTCGTCGCCGATGTGGCCGGCGACCTCGAAGCGCAGCCGGTCGCGCAGCAGCGCCCCGCCGGGGGAGTCCAACAGCTGGGCGAGGGCGGGCGATACGAGCATCCGGCCGGGGCCGGGAAGGCGGTCGACGCCGGGTGGCACGGGCGGGTGTGCGCCGTCCGGGCGCACCAGCCGGCCGCGGATCTGCGTGCCGTGGAAGGTGGTGTCCGCCGAGGTGTAGAGCAGGGTGTCGTCGGCGGGCCGGGGGTCGTGCTCCTGGCCCAGGTTCTCGCGTGCCTTCTCCCTGCCGTGCCAGGAGTCCAGCAGGGACGGCACGGACGCGCCGAGCAGCAGGACGCCCACCCCCAGGGCGACGCCCGCGGCGGTCAGGGCCGTACGGATCCAGCCCTCGCGGCCGCCGCGGGTCGCGAACCGCATGCCCATCGCGAGGTCGCGGGCCCAGACGGCGGGTCCGGTGCGGGGGAGGGCGGTCGGTGCCGGGCGTTCGGCGGTGCCGCGTCCGCCGTCGGTGCCGGAGCGGGCGCGCAGCGGGCTCATCGCACGCCCGCAAGCATGTCCTTCACCCGGCCGTCGCGGACGACGATCTCGCGGTCGGAGTAGGCGGCGACCCGGGTTTCGTGGGTGACCAGGACGACGGCGGCGTGGGTGTCGCGGGCGGCGTCGGTCAGGAGGGCCATCACCCGCTCGCCGTTGAGGGAGTCCAGGGCGCCGGTCGGCTCGTCCGCGAAGATCACCCGGGGCCGGCCGGCGAGGGCGCGGGCGACCGCGACGCGCTGGCTCTGGCCGCCGGATATCTCACCGGGCCGCCGGTCGCGCACGGTGTCGACCTCCAGCCGCTCCAGCCACTCGCCGGCCCGCGCCTCGGCCTCCTTGCGCTTGGTGCCGTTCAGCCGCAGCGGCAGCGCGACGTTCTCCAGAGCGGTCAACTCCGGTACCAGTTGCCCGAATTGGAAGACGAAGCCGAAGTCGGTACGGCGCAGGGCGCTGCGCCGGGCGTCGCTCATGCCGGTGAGGGTGTGCGGGCCGTAGCGGACGGTGCCCGCATCCGGCAGGACGATCCCGGCGAGGCAGTGCAGCAGCGTGGACTTGCCGGAGCCGGAGGGGCCCATCACGGCGACGACCTCGCCGGGGTGCACGGAGAATTCCGCGCCGGCCAGCGCGGCGGTGGGGCCGTAGGTCTTGTGCAGGTCTTCCGCGGAGAGCAGGGATCCCTCCGGCGTCATGCGCGCACCGCCTCCGCCAGCCGGTCCAGCCGGGCTGCGGTCAGCTCCAGCCAGCGCAGATCGGCTTCGAGATGGAACAGCGCGTGGTCGCAGATCAGCTGGTCGGCGAGGTCGCCGGTGCGCTTGCGCTCGGTCAGCCCGCGCATCAGCCGCAGGTGCTCGGAGCGCTGGGTGTCGAGCAGCTCCGCGGCGTCGCGGCCGGTCATCAGGGCCAGCACGATCTTCGTGTAGAGCGTCGACTGGAGGTAGGGCTCGGGCTTCTCGGGGCGGGTGAGCCACTGCGCGACATCGGTGACCCCGGCGTCGGTGATGGCGTACCGCTTGCGCTCGGGACCCGCCCCGGCCTCCACCGCGTCCACCTCGACCAGGCCGTTCTTCAGCAGCCGGGACATCGTGGAGTAGACCTGGCCGTAGTGCAGCGGGCGGTCCTGCCCGAAGTGCTCGTCGAAGGCCCGCTTGAGGTCGTAGCCGTGGCGGGGGCCGGACTCCAGGAGGCCGAGCAGCGTATGACCGATTGACATGCGGCCACTCTACGCGGCGGGTGTAGCCGGAGTGTATACGCGGCATGCATAGCGACCGGGTCCCGGCGCAGTCCCCCGGGGGGCCGCTCGCCCACCCCGAGCCCCTCCTCAGCTCCTGTCCGAGGGGGCGGCGGGCGGCTCTCCCTTCGGCGGCCGGCCGCGCCGCGGAATCGCCCCCGCGCCCTTCGGCAGCCGCCCGGCGTCCCCGAGCGCCTTGCGCAGCAGGAACTCGACCTGCGCGTTGGTGCTGCGCAGCTCGTCGCCCGCCCAGCGCGCCAGCGCGTCGTGGATCAGCGGGTCGAGCCGCAGCAGCACCTGCTTGCGCTGCTGCGGCCGTCGCGCGGGTGCCCGGCCGCCCTCGGCGGCGGACTCCTCGGGGGTGTCCTCGCTCACTGGTAGAGCGAGCCCGTGTTGAGTACCGGCTGGGCGGCCCGGTCCCCGCACAGCACGACCATCAGATTGCTCACCATGGCGGCCTTGCGCTCCTCGTCCAGTTCGACGATGCCCTGCTCGTTGATCCGCGCCAGTGCCTGCTCGACCATGCCGACCGCGCCCTCGACGATCTGCTGGCGGGCCGCCACGACCGCGCCGGCCTGCTGCCGCTGGAGCATCGCGGAGGCGATCTCGGGGGCATAGGCGAGGTGGCTGAAGCGGGACTCGATGATCCGTACGCCGGCGGCCTGGACCCGGGCGGTCAGTTCGGCGGCGAGCTTCTCGGTGATCTCCTCGGCGTTGCCGCGCAGCGAGAGGCCGTCCTCCTCGTGGGCGTCGTAGGGGTACTCGATCGCGATGTGCCGGACGGCGGCCTCGGTCTGGGTGGCGACGAACTCCAGGAAGTCGTCGACCTCGAAGAGGGCCTGCGCGGTGTCCTCGACCTTCCACACGACGATCGAGGCCAGCTCGATCGGGTTGCCGTAGGCGTCGTTGACCTTCAGTACCGCGGTCTCGTGGTTGCGGACGCGGGTGGAGATCTTGCGTGCGGTGGTGAGCGGGTTGACCCAGCGCAGGCCGTCGGTGCGGATCGTGCCGGCGTACCGGCCGAAGAGCTGGATGACCCGGGCCTCGCCCGGCGCGACCATCTTCACGCCGGTCATGCAGAAGAAGGAGCCGATCAGCAGCAGGATGCCGACGACGACCATCGGCACACCGGCCGCGTTGTTGCCGCCGGAGCCGAGTATGCCGCCGACGATGATGATCGCGATGCCGAGGAAGACCCCGAGCACGGTCAGCAGCAGGGCGACGCCGCCCGGGATGCTGTGCGCGGCGGTCTCGCGGACCTGCGGCTGGGGCATCTCGGGAGCGTCGACGGCGAGGTCGGCGCCGGGGTCGGCGGCCGGAGCGGCAGGTGCCCGGTCGGGCGTGGGCGTCTGGTCGGACATAGGGGTCCCCGTTTCTTCCGGTGCGGCGCAACTGATGCCGCGGGTCTAGCAAAGTGATAGCACTTTACCCCGTCCCGCCCCGGCGGGTCCAGGGCGATGGATGACACCCCTGTCCCGGTTCCCCCGCATCGGGTGCTGATTGTCACGTCGGGAAAAGCCTTGATCGATGAGTATTTGTTGACAGATGCGGTGTTAGCTTCGACAGCTGACTTATCCGGGGGCGGAACGACTGGAGTTGCGGGAGCGATGGGCCGAGCGGATGTGAGAAGGGCGCAGCAGGGGAGCGCCCGCCGGGCCAAACCGAAACAGAAGAGAGGCGGCATACGCCGCTTCTTCACCTGGAAGAAGATCCTCGGGACCTTCCTCGGGGCATGCCTGCTGGGCATCCTGGGCTTCATCGGCCTGTACCTCTACGTGGACGTTCCGACGGACGGCAACAAGCAGGCCACCGCGCAGAGCAACGTCTACAAGTACGCCGACGGCAAGGTCATGGCCCGGGTCGGCGCGGTCAACCGCGAGAGCGTGCCGCTCAGCCGAATACCCAAGGACGTCCAGCGCACCTTCGTCGCCGCCGAGAACAAGACCTTCTACCAGGACTCCGGCGTCGACCTGAAGGGCACCGCCCGCGGCATCCTGAACACCCTGCGGGGACAGGGCAAGCAGGGCGGCTCGACGATCACCCAGCAGTACGTCAAGAACTACTACCTGAGCCAGGAGCAGACGGTCAGCCGCAAGCTCCAGGAGATCGTCATCTCCCTCAAGGTGGACAACAAGTTCAACAAGGACGACATCCTCGCGGGCTACATCAACACCAGCTACTACGGCCGCGGCGCATACGGCATCCAGGCCGCCGCGCAGGCCTACTACGGCGTCGACGTCGACAAGCTCAGCGTCTCGCAGGGCGCCTACCTCGCCTCGCTGCTCCAGGCGCCGAGCCAGTACGACTGGAGCACGGCGACCGCCGCGGGCAAGGCCCGGGTCAAGGACCGCTGGGCCTACACCCTCGACAACATGGTCGAGATGAAGTGGCTCCCCGCGGCGGAGCGCAGGAAGCAGAAGTTCGACAAGCCGGACGATCCCAAGCCGCTGCCCGGACTCGACGGCCAGACCGGCTACCTCATCACGGCGGCCAAGAAGGAACTCTTCGCCAAGGGCGTCGACGAGAAGGAGTTCGAGGCTGGCGGCTGGACCGTCACCCTCGGCATCGACAAGGACAAGCAGCGGCAGCTGGAGAAGTCCGTCAAGCACAAGCTCACCGACGACCTCGACCCCAAGAAGCGCAAGGTCGACGCCGACGCCCAGCTCGGTGCCACCTCGGTGGACCCCGAGACCGGCCACATCGTGGCGATGTACGGCGGCGCGGGCTACACCAAGCACTACACCAACAACGCGCTGCGCTCGGACTACCAGCCGGCGTCCACCTTCAAGCCGCTGATCCTCGCCTCCGCCATGGAGAACAACGCCACCACCCAGGACGGCGAGCCGATCACCCCGGACACGGTCTACGACGGCAGCAACCGCCGCCCGGTCGTCGGCGGAACGATTCCCTTCGCGCCGCCCAACGAGGACGAGCGCGAGTACGGGAAGATCAGCGTCCAGACCGCGACCAACAACTCCGTCAACGCCGTCTTCGCGCAGATGGGCCAGGACGCCGGGCTGGAGCAGGTCAAGAAGACCGCGGTCGGCCTGGGCATGGACGGCGGCAAGATGGACGTCAAGCCGGCCATGACCCTGGGCACCATGGGAGCCAGCCCGCTCCAGATGGCCGGGGCCTACGCGACGCTCGACAACCACGGCAAGAAGGTCACCCCGGCGCTGGTCACCAAGGCCGTGCACGGCACCGACGAGGAGCAGCAGCTGCCGGACCCGATCGGCGAGCAGATCCTGTCCCGCAAGACCGCCGACACCCTCACCTCGGTCCTGACGGGCGTGGTCAACGACGGCACCGCCTCGGACGCCGTGAAGAACACCGACTACGAGGCCGCGGGCAAGACCGGCACCTCCGACGACAACAAGTCGGCCTGGTTCGTGGGCTACACGCCCAAGCTGGTCACCGCGGTCGGCATGTTCGGTGAGGCGGCCGCGTCGGACGACAAGGTCCGCCAGGGCGCCCAGGTCACGCTCAAGGGCGTCGGGGGCGGCGGCCGCGTCAACGGCGGCGGCTACCCCGCCAGGGTGTGGGCCGACTACACCGCGGGCGCGCTCGGCGGCAACACCGGCGCCGACTTCGACCTCGACACGAACCTCGGCGCGGGAGTGCCCCCGACCACCACCCCGCCGCCGACGAAGACCCCGTCGCAGACGCCGTCGACGCCCGAGTCGCCGAGCAACACGCCCTCGCAGACACCGTCGACGCCCAGCGGGACGCCGTCGCACACGCCGAGCGGTACGCCGTCGATCCCGCCCTCCACGACGCCGTCCGGCCCGGCACCGCCGAACGGCGGCACCGAAGGCGGCGACACCGGCGACGATCCCGAAGGCAACGGCGCCAACGGTCTGCCGGGCTTCGACTGACGGCCTCGCGCCGCTGCCACACACACCGCGGCCCCCGCATCGATGCGGGGGCCGCGGTGTTGTGCGGTCGGCGGACTTGCGGTCAGCCGCCGTTGACCGCCTTGGCGATACGGTCGCCGACGCCCTTGTCGATGTTGCGCCAGTACTGGAACGCGCGCTCCCGCACCGGGCCGCTCACACCGTTCAGGAGATGGCCGGCGACATTGCCCACCAGCCGGTCGCGGGCCGCGTCGTCGAGGACCTCGCGGACCATCGTGCCCGGCTGCCCGAAGTCGTCGTCCTCGCGGCGCAGGGTGTACGCCTCGCGCACCATCTCCCCGGCGGTTTCCCAGCCCGCGGGCTCGCCGTAGTTCGCGACGTCGGCCGCCGGACCGCCGTAGGAGTTCGGTGCGTACGGCCGGGCCACCCGCGCCGGGTCGAAGCGCATCGGGCCGTCCTTGGCGTACGAGTGGACGGGGACGTGCGGCCGGTTGGGCGGCAGCTGCGCGTAGTTCGGGCCGATGCGGTACCGGTGGGTGTCCGGGTAGGAGAACAGCCTGCCCAGCAGCATCTTGTCCGGGGACGGGCCGATGCCCGGCACCAGGTTGGACGGCTCGAAGGCCGCCTGCTCGATGTGGATGAAGAAGTCTTCCGGGTTCCTGTTGAGCGTCATGCGCCCGACCTCGATCAGCGGGTAGTCGCCGTGCGGCCACACCTTGGTCAGGTCGAACGGGTTGAAGCGGTAGTCCGGGGCGTCCGCGAACGGCATGACCTGCACATACAGCGTCCAGGACGGCGCGTTGCCGCTGTCGATGGCGTCGAACAGATCGCGGCGGTGCAGGTCCGCGTCCTCGCCGGCGATCCGGTCGGCCTCCTCCTGGGTGAGGAAGTCGATGCCCTGGTCCGTCTTGAAGTGGTACTTGATCCAGAACTTCTCGCCGCCGTCGTTGACCCACATGTAGGTGTGCGAGCCGTAGCCGTTCATGTGGCGATAGGTCCTGGGGATGCCGCGGTCGCCCATCAGCCAGGTGACCTGGTGGGCGGACTCCGGCGACAGCGTCCAGAAGTCCCACTGCATGTCGTTGTCGCGCAGCCCGTTGTCCGGGCGCCGCTTCTGCGACCGGATGAAGTCCTGGAACTTGATCGTGTCGCGGACGAAGAAGACCGGGGTGTTGTTGCCCACCAGGTCGTAATTGCCGTGCTCGGTATAGAACTTGAGCGCGAAGCCGCGCGGGTCGCGCCAGGTGTCGGGGGAGCCCTGCTCACCTGCGACGGTCGAGAAGCGGGCCAGCATCTCGGTGCTCTTGCCCGGCTGGAAGAGGTCCGCCTTGGTGAACTGGCTGACGTCGTTGGTGACCTGGAAGGTGCCGTATGCGCCGCTGCCCTTGGCGTGCACCACACGTTCGGGGACCCGTTCGCGGTTGAACTGGGCCATCTTCTCGATCGTGTAGTGATCCTGGAGCAGGATCGGGCCGTCCGGCCCCACCGACAGCGAGTGCTCGTCGCTCTCCACCGGAACGCCGGCGTTGGTCGTGGTGCGCGGGACGTTGTGCGCGGAGCTGGTCATTGGAGGAATGCCTCCCGTTGGACGACTGCAGGGGATGAGTGGTCGGTCGGTCCCTATTTGTCCACTCAAGCAGTCAACTCCGCCGACGGCATGTCGGCAAGAGTTGGACCCCGTCCGATCTCGGACGGGGTCCAATATGTGGGACGGTGCGCGGTCAGGCGCGCGGTGTACCCGGCGGCATCGACAGCTCGAACCAGACGACCTTGCCCATGCTCAGCCGGGTCGCGCCCCAGCGTCGCGCCATCCGGTTGACCAGGTACAACCCGCGGCCACCCTCGTCGGACGGCCTGGCCTGCCGCAGCCGCGGCAGCTGCGGCACGTCGTCGCCCACCTCGCAGCGCAGCACGTCCGTCCGCAGCAGCCGCAGCGTGATCGGCCGCTCCGCGTACCGCACCGCGTTCGTCACCACCTCGCTGACCAGCAGCTCCAGCTGGTCGGTCAGCTCGTCCAGGCCCCACCGCGCCAGCGCCCGCCGGGCCAGCCGGCGCGCCTGACCGGCGGTCTGGGCCTTGGGGTCCAGATACCAGTACGCGACATCGCTCGGCGCGATGCCGTCGAACCGGGCCGCGAGCAGCGCGATGTCGTCATCGCGGTCGCCGGGACCCAGCATGTCCAGCACCTCGTCGCACAGCGGCTCCAGCGGCGGCGGATTGGGGCCCGTCAGCCGGGCCGTCTCCGTCAGGCGCTCCCGCAGCTGCTCGATGCCGGTCCACACGTCCCGGATCCGCGACTCGACCAGGCCGTCGGTGTACAGCACGAGCGTGGCGCCCGCCGGGGCGTCCAGCTCCACCGCCTCGAAATCGACCCCGCCGACACCGATCGGCGCGCCCGGCGGCACCCGCAGCACCTCCGCGCGGCCGCCGCGGTGCAGCATCACCGGCGGCGGATGCCCCGCGTTCGCGATGATGATCCGGTGCGCCACCGGGTCGTACACCGCGTAGAGGCAGGTCGCCATCCGGTCCGAGCCCAGCCGCTGCGCCTGCTCGTCGAGATGGTGCAGCACCTCCTGCGGCGGCAGATCCAGACCGGCCAGCGTCTGTGCCGTCGTCCGCAGCTGCCCCATGATCGCCGCGGAGGTCATGGAGTGGCCCATGACGTCGCCGACCACCAGCGCCACCCGGCTGCCCGGCAGCGGGATCGCGTCGTACCAGTCGCCGCCCACCCGCGCGGTCTCCGCGGCCGGCAGATAGCGGCTGGCCAGCCGCACGCCGGTGGGCTGCGGCAGCGAGTCCGGCAGCATCGTGCGCTGCAGCGCGTCGGCGATGTACGCCTCGCGGCCGTAGAGCACGGCCTTGTCCACACCCAGTGCGGTGTGCGTCGCCAGCTGCGCCGCGACCAGCAGATCGTCCGGTTCGAACGGCGGCCGGTCCGGGCGGCGCAGGAACACCGCCGCACCGATCACCCGCCGGCGGCCCCGCAGCGGCGCCAGGATCACCCGATGCCCGCCGGGCAGCCGGGTGTCGGGGCCCAGCAGCTCGGGCAGCGCCGTCCGCGCCGCCTGTGCCTCACCGAACAGCGGCCGCACGCCGCGCAGCACCTCCGCCAGCGGCCCGCCGGGCCGCACCTCGGCCAGTTCGGCAGCGCTGCCGCCCATCGCGGGCCCGAGGTCCGGCTGCGCGGGCAGTACCGGGAGCCGGGCGCCGTTGGTGTCCGGCTCCTCCGGAATGCGGTCGGTACGGCGCAGCCGCAGCACCACGGGACCGGTCGGCCGCTCGTCGCCGACCGGCAGCGGATCGCGCAGGTACACCAGGATCGCGTCGGCGAACGTCGGGACCGTCGCCCGGCACAGGCCGAGCACGATCTCGTCGAGGTCTATGCCGCGGGCGATCCGCCGGGTCGCCGCACCGATGAAGCGCAGCCGGTCGCCGCCCGCCTGCCGGGCCGCTGCCACCTCCCCGCTCTCGCCGGGATGCCCGGACCTGGCCGGGGGAGCCGACGGCGCCTCCGCGCTCTGCTGCGGCGGCACGGCGGCTCCGCCGCCACCGGCCATCGCCCGCGCCGCGTCCCCGCCGCGCGCTCCCGCCGGATCGGGGCCACCGCCGCGGGACGCCGGCGGCGGTACCGACGGCGGGCCGGACGGATCGGCGTCACGCGGCCGGGACCGGCCCGACCTGCCGCCCTCGCGGGGGCGGCCGATGCCGTTGCCGCCGGGCCGCGGTTCCTCGCCCGGCTCGGGCGTCCCCGCGCGGCCGACGGCGGCGTGGCGTACGGCGGCCCGCTCGGAGTCCGCGCCGCCCTCCTCGGCCGCCCGGCCGGCATGCGGAGCGGGCGGCGGGGACGTGTCCTCGCGGCCCCGGTCCGCGGCGCCACGGGCCGCGTTGCGATCCGCGTCCGGCACTCCGGCCGGCCGTCCGGACACCGGCATCGCCACCTCCGCATACGGGTCGCTGTAGGAGCTGTAGGAGTTTCCGTAGGAGCTCAACGGGTCGCGGCCCGTCGCGTGCCCGGCGGCGTCCCGGCCGGCGTCCGCGGCCGCGTCGCGCTCCGCCGCCCCGTGATCGGTGACCGGCTCGTCGTCCCGGCCACCGGCCGCACCGGCACACGCCGCGACCGCGCCGGTGAACCCGGGCGCGGCCGGGCCGGCGGGGTCCCCGGCGCCGCCGTGCATGCCGATGTCGTCACCCCCGCGCACGGCGAAGCCCGTACCGGGAACCGGGGCGAACCCCGGCGAGGCCGGCCGCTGCAGGGCGCTGCGGGGGTCGGGGACCGCGCCGAGCGGCGCCGTACCGGTGGGCCCCCGCAAAGGGGACACCGAAGACGCGGCGGTCGGGGCCGACTGCCGCGATTCGGGGGAGGTGGGGTGCTCCGTCACGCGTGGGGTTCCATCCGTCCGGGGCTGCGCGGCTGACGCGCGGCGTCTCAAGCGCGTCGCAGGTGCAGAAAGAGCTGGATCTCGGGTGGTACGTCCGTACTCGCCGGGGCGTACGCATACGAGTCCTCCCCGGTGACCTCGAAGCCTGCGTCGTGCACGACTCGGCGCAGGTCGTCCCGCAGATAACCCGATACCCGGATCGAGTTGCCCAGGAACGGAATCGTGAAGTCGTCGACATCCGCCTCGACCATGGACAGGGCCAGCAGGCCGCCCGGTCGTAGCAGATCATGCGCCATGCGCAGCGCGTAAGGGATTTCCGCACGCGGCAGCATCAGGAGCGCGAAAAAGGCGGCGATGCCGTCGAAGGAGCCGGGGCCGCCCAGCCGGCCGTTGCGCAGATCGGCGATGTCCAGCCGGTGGAATTCGACGGCCGGGGCGTTGTCCCGGGCCAGTTTGATCATCGCGGGGGAAAGGTCGACCCCCACCACGCGGTGTCCCGCGTCGGACAGCTGCCGAGCGGTCGGCACGCCCGTACCGCATCCGAGGTCCAGGATGCGCGAGCCTGCGGGCAGCGCGTCGGCGAGCCAGGCGCCCGACGCGAGCTGGCCCTCCTTGTGCGGAAAGGCCTCGTCGTACCGGTCACCGATCGCGTCGAACGCCTCGGCCTGGCCGGCCCGGTCCAGTGCTAACCGGTTCAGGCCCTCATATCCGTCGTAGCTCGTAGCGCTCACGACCTCGCCCCTCCTGCGACCGCAGTCAAGTTCGTTGTCCAGTTCTGGAGTTGCGCCTGTGCAGTCTTGCGGAGGACGATCCTACGTTTGAAGACCCCCGGCACAGCAAGGGGGATCGGCCCGGGAGAAACAGCATCGCCCAAGGGCGCACCTTTCCATGGTTCGCCCCTTCCCTCACCTTGGACGCGTACCCGCCCTCACGACCGCAAACGGTCCGGCGCCCGGTCCCAGTCCTCCGGAAGCCTGGGCACCTCCCACGCCGGATCGGGCCGCCAGTCCTCCCAGCCGTCCCCGAACGGCCCGCCCCAGGCCGCGATGTGCGCGACCGCGGCGCGCCCGGCGGACCTGACCTCGGCGGCCTGCGCGGACGTCATCAGACCGTCCCGCTGCGCCTGCGCGAACTCGTCCTCGTCCCGCCACTCCCAGTGCCGGTCGGGGTAGACGCAGATGTCGAGGAAGTGGTCCTGGGAGTCGATACCGCGCGACCAACGGCGGCGCGGCTCCTCCAGATTGACGTACCAGTTCTTGAACTGCCAGTCGCGCTCCCAGAACAGCCACACCGACCACGGGTCGCCCGGCCGGGCCAGCTTCAGCACACCCGTGCCGAACCAGTGATCGCGAGCGGTGCGCCGGGGCTTGGTGTAGCGGGTGGTCAGCGGCTCGCGGTGCACCGGCGTGCCATCGGCGATCACCGGCTTGACGCAGGTGGTGCCGGGTGCCATCCACACCGCGAGCAGCTCCTCGGTGTCCTGGACGACGGTCATCGGACGGCAGATGTGGAACCGGTCGCCCTCGGCGTTGTCGCGATAGCGCCACAGGATGTGATCGCCCGGCGCCCAGCGCCCTCGCCCTGCCGAACCGGCCGTCTCACGGGTGCCGGCCGTCTCGCCTTCCGTCGTGTCCACCATGTCCGCTGTCATGAGCAGATCTTAGGCGCGCGGAGTTACGCGCGCCGTGATCTGAGCCGCACCGGGTGTTACGGGTGCGTCATCCGCAGCACGTCCAGCGCCTGGTCGAGCTGTTCCTCGGTGAGCACGCCACGTTCGACGTAACCGCCGTCAATGACCACTTGACGGATCGTCTTGCGCTCGGCCAGCGACCGCTTGGCGACCTTCGCGGCCTCCTCGTAGCCGAGGTACTTGTTGAGCGGGGTGACCACCGACGGGGACGACTCGGCGTACTCCCGGGCACGCTCGACATGCGGGGTGATGCCGTCGACCGTACGGTCCGCCAGCAGGCGCGAGGCACGGGTGAGCAGCCGCACCGATTCCAGCACGTTCTTGGCGATCACCGGCAGCATCACGTTCAGCTCGAAATTGCCCGCGGCGCCGGCCGCGGCCACCGTCGCGTCGTTGCCGGTGACCTGGGCCGCGACCATCAGGACGGCCTCGGGGATCACCGGGTTCACCTTGCCCGGCATGATCGACGAGCCGGGCTGCAGATCGGGCAGGCTGATCTCGGCGAGGCCCGTACGCGGGCCCGAAGCCATCCAGCGCAGGTCGTTGGAGATCTTGGTCAGGCCGCCCGCGATCGTCCGCAACTGCCCGCTGGTCTCCACGATCCCGTCGCGCGCGCCCTGCGCCTCGAAGTGGTTGCGGGCCTCGGTCAGCGGCAGCCCGGTGGCGCGCGCCACCTCGGCGATCACCGCGGCGGAGAAGCCCTCGGGGGTGTTGATGCCCGTCCCCACGGCCGTGCCGCCCAGGGGGAGTTCGGCCAGCCGCGGCAGCGACGCCCGCAGCCGCTCGACGCCGTACCGCACCTGCGCCGCGTACCCGCCGAACTCCTGGCCGAGGGTCACCGGCGTCGCGTCCATCAGGTGCGTACGCCCCGACTTCACCACCTCGGCGAACTCCTCCGCCTTGCGCTCCAGGGACGCCGCGAGATGCTCCAGCGCCGGAATCAGGTCATGGGTGACCGCCGCGGTCGCCGCGATGTGGATCGAGGAGGGGAAGACGTCGTTGGAGGACTGGCTTGCGTTGACATGGTCGTTGGGGTGGACCGGGCGGCCCAGCCGCTCGGTCGCGAGCGTCGCGACGACCTCGTTGGTGTTCATGTTCGACGACGTGCCGGAGCCGGTCTGGAAGACGTCGACGGGGAAGTGCTCGTCCCAGCGGCCGTCGGCGACCTCCCCGGCCGCGGACACGATCGCCTCCGCGACCTCCTTGTCCAGCACTCCCAGGTCGGCGTTGACCTTGGCCGCCGCGGCCTTGATCCGCGCCAGCGCCTCGATGTGCGCCCGCTCCAGCCGCTGCCCGGAGATCGGGAAGTTCTCCACCGCGCGCTGCGTCTGCGCCCGCCACTTCGCGTGCGCGGGCACCCGCACCTCCCCCATGGAGTCGTGCTCGGTCCTGAAGTCGCCGGGGCTGCTGTTCTCGCTCATACCTATCTCAGTGCCCGCAATCCACGATCTGTTCCCACTCGGGCCGCCCGGCCACCGATATCACCCGGAGGGGGGCCTGGCCGTCAGGCGTCGCCCGGAAGGCGGCCGGTCTTGACGCCGGATATGAAGGCCACCCAGCTGTCATGGGGGATGAGCAGCGTGGGTCCGTGTGGGTGTTTGGAGTCGCGGACGGGGACGTGGCCGGGGAAGCCGTCGACGACTTCGAGGCATACTCCACCGTCGTTGTTGCTGTAGCTGGACTTGCGCCAGACGGCGGTGCTCAGGTCCGTAGTGGTCCGCATGGCGTCCAGTCCTCCAAAGAGGGCCGTGGGGCCCTGCGCAGATCGTCGGATGGCTTCAGGAGTTGCCCGGAAAGTGGCCTCTCCTGACGCCGGATATGAAGGCCGTCCAGCTGTCGTGGGGGATGAGCAGGGCGGGTCCGTGTGGGTGTTTGGAGTCGCGGACGGGGACGTGGCCGGGGAAGTTGTCGACGACTTCGAGGCAGGTGCCCCCGTCGCCGTTGCTGTAGCTGCTCTTGCGCCAGGTGGCGGCGTTCAGGTCCGCAGTGGTCCGCATGGCTTCCAGTCCTCCATTGCCGCTCGGATCATCGCCTCGGAGTCCCGCGGCGAGAGGGCCATGGCCCTGAGCAGATCGTAGGACTCGCGGCTCTCCGCAACCGCCTCTCGGTGCTCGACGAGCGCTCCGGACCTGCTGCCCTCTTCGTAGGCGACAGGTGGCTCATCGGGCACTGTGAAGAGTTCCAGGGAGCCGCCGAGCATCATGGGGTGCTGGCCCACGGTGAACGGAAGCACCTGAAGGGTGATGTGCGGCGCCGTCCCACGTTCGATCAGGGACGACAACTGGTGGTGCATGACCCAGGGTCCACCCACCGGGCAGCGCAGCACCGCTTCGCCGAGGATGCACCAGTAGCGGGGCGGCTTGGCGTGGTCCAGGCGTGCCTGTCGGTTGATCCGGGCCTGCACCATGGAGTCGATCTCCGGGTCCGGAGCGTGCGGGTGTACGCCCCGCATCAACTGCTCCGCGTACTCCGGTGTCTGGAGCAAGCCGTGCACAGCGGCGCTCACGAACGTCTCGATGACCGCGGCCCGGCTCTCGATCTCCATCACCCGGCGGTACTTGCCCGGGAACGGTTCCCTCCTGGCGAGTTCGTACAGGCTCACGAACAGCCCCTCCGTGCCGAAGCACGTATCCAGCTTCGACGGCAGGTCGTCGTACGGCAGCGACTCCGCCCGCTCGATCCTGGCCAGATGGGACTTGCTGTAGTTCAGCACCTCGGCGAGACGCCTCAGGGACAGGTCCGCCTTCTCGCGGTGGTGGCGGAGTCTCGCACCGAACAGGTCACGTGCTGAGCGCTCCGGTGAGAGGTCGTGCGGCTGGAACTTCATGTGTCCGTCCCTCCCCGTCCCCTGACTGCGCGTGGGACGGCAACGCTCTGTCGATCCTAGTCATCACAGAGCGATCATCGAGGCACTCACGGTAATCGCCCCGGCGGCCGCTGCCACGGCCCCGGGGCTCGGCCGCCACTCCAACCTCGGAAGCATCAACATGGTTCATTTTATTGCCCGTTGCCTTGAACGGGTGCGTGCTCTGCTGGACCCGCACACCTGCCGGGTGACCGTCCGTACGGTCCTCGTTTGGCCCGTGGGCCCGCCACAGCTGCCGCGCCCCGTCGGCGCGGCCCGTCGGCGCGGCTCCGCCGAACCGTCGGTGGACGGGGACGCGACGCCGATCGTCCGTCCCTACTACGTCGCCCACGAGGCGCGACAGCGCGGGCTCGTCGAGGTGACCTGGTGAGTGCGGACCGGAAGTCGCGCTCGGAGGGGCGGCGTTCGCTGATGACGCTGCGCGTTTACACCAGGGGGAGCGACGGCGCCGTGACGGAGGACCGGGCGCGGGTCGATGTCGTGGCGGGTGAACCGGTCGATGTGTACGCCCTCAGCCACGCCTGGCCCCCTTGCCGATGCCCTCGGCACCAGGCGTGTCAGGAGGGGCTAGGCGCGGCTCGCCCACTCCTCCAGGAGTGACTCGCGGGCAAGGGATCTCAGGTTCGCGGAGGAGTCCGCCGTACGCCACCAGTCGGTGATGAGCGACGGGCGCAGGGCTCCGGAGGCGAACGCTTCGAGGAGTTGGTGGGAGAGTTCCACCTCGCGGTGGGTGTAGGCCGCGGCGGCGGCGCAGGAGACGGGCCATTCGCTCGCGCCCTCCGCGTGGGTGACGCGCACCGTCATCCGTGGCGCGGCCTCGGGCCCGCCGAACCCGGAGGCAGTGGCCGCCAGATCGGCCGCCTTCCGCATACGGCGCCTCAGGTGCGACCGGGAGGGCGCGTCGGGCACGGACACCTGGCTCACCTGCGACCAGCGCCACGCGTCGCGGACCTCGCCGACGGCCAGCAGGCCGTCATCGGTCAGCCGCACCGCGGACCCTCCGGCCCCGGCAGGGGCACCCAGCCAGCACCCGTCGGCGTCGGCCCAGAAGAGTCCGACCATTGCTCCTTCGCCTGACGGCAGTTCAGTTCGGTCCGGTGGGGGAGTCCTCGGCCGGTTCGGGTGTGCCATGGGGCATGCCGTTCTCTTCGACTTCGTGGTCGAAAGAGATTCTCCGACACATGACGGGTGCCCGCCGAGCACGGGGCGGATACGGCTGCCGCGGGCACTTCCCGGTCAGCGTCGTGCGCACCTCACGGTCATGGACGTTCGCGCCGAGGGGTGCCGAACATCGTCGGGATGGACGGTAGTTGGGGCGTGTCGGCCGGACGGTATTGGTCGGCCGGGGCTGTGGGTGTGGTTTCCGCAGCTGGTCGGGGGAGGGGTCATGTAATTCCCGGAAGATATTCCGTACTTCGTTGAGAATCGGGATATCGCTGCCTTTTCTGCGGCGGCGCTCAACCTGGAATTCATCGACGGCATGGACCGGGAGGGGGCGAATGTCGTCCGGGTGCACAAGAAGAAAGAGTTCTTCGGCGACGGCAAGGAGCCGCCGGTGGCCCCTGACCCGGAGGCGCGCCAGTCGGTGACATGACGCGCACGGCGCGGGGAGGTGGAACGGGGAGAGCCCCCGGCGGCACGCCAGGGGCTCTCGGACGCTCGGACGGTCAGTTGCCCTGCCGCACGGGGATGCTGGTGAACGTCGGGGCGGGCGCCGGGTCCTGGAAGAAGTCGTTGCCCTTGTCGTCGACGACGATGAAGGCCGGGAAGTCCTCGACCTCGATCCGCCAGACGGCCTCCATGCCGAGCTCCTCGTACTCCAGGACCTCGACCTTCTTGATGCAGTCCTGGGCCAGCCGCGCGGCCGGGCCGCCGATGGAGCCCAGGTAGAAGCCGCCGTGCTTGCCGCATGCCTCGGTGACCTGCTGCGAGCGGTTGCCCTTGGCGAGCATGACCTTGGAGCCGCCGGCAGCCTGGAACTGCTCGACGTAGGCGTCCATCCGGCCCGCGGTGGTCGGGCCGAAGGAGCCGGAGGCGTAGCCCTCGGGGGTCTTGGCCGGGCCCGCGTAGTAGACCGGGTGGTCCTTGAGGTACTGCGGCATGTCGTCGCCGGCGTCCAGGCGTTCCTTGATCTTGGCGTGCGCGATGTCGCGGGCGACGACCAGGGTGCCGGTGAGGGACAGGCGGGTCTTCACCGGGTGCTTGGTCAGCTCGGCGAGCACGTCGTCCATCGGGCGGTTGAGGTCGATGGCGACCGCGTTGAGGTCGGGTCCCGCGCCCTCGGTCAGCTCCTCCTCGGTGGTCTCCGGGAGGAACCGCGCCGGGTCGGTCTCCAGCTGCTCCAGGAAGACGCCCTCGGCGGTGATCTTCGCGACGGCCTGGCGGTCGGCGGAGCAGGAGACGGCGATCGCGACCGGGCAGGACGCGCCGTGGCGCGGGAGCCGGACGACGCGGACGTCGTGGCAGAAGTACTTGCCGCCGAACTGGGCGCCGATGCCGATCTTCTGCGTCAGCTCGAAGACCTTCTCCTCCAGCTCCTTGTCCCGGAAGCCGTGGCCGGTGGGGGAGCCCTCCGCCGGCAGCTCGTCCAGGTAGTGGGCGGAGGCGTACTTGGCGGTCTTCATCGCGTACTCGGCGCTGGTGCCGCCGACGACGATGGCCAGGTGGTACGGCGGGCAGGCGGCCGTGCCGAGCGAGCGGATCTTCTGCTCCAGGAACTTCATCATGGAGGTCTCGTTGAGGACCGCCTTGGTCTCCTGGAAGAGGAACGACTTGTTCGCCGAGCCGCCGCCCTTGGCCATGAAGAGGAACTTGTAGGCGCCGCCGTCGGTCGCGTACAGCTCGATCTGGGCCGGCAGGTTGGAGCCGGTGTTCTTCTCGTCCCACATCGTCAGCGGGGCCATCTGCGAGTAGCGCAGGTTGAGCTGGGTGTAGGCGTCGTAGATGCCGCGCGAGAGGGCTTCCTCGTCGCCGCCCTCGGTGAGCACGTGCTGGCCGCGCTTGCCCATCACGATCGCGGTGCCGGTGTCCTGGCACATGGGCAGCACACCCGCCGCGGCGATGTTGGCGTTCTTCAGCAGGTCGAGCGCGACGAAGCGGTCGTTGGCGCTGGCCTCGGGGTCGTCCAGGATCTTGCGGAGCTGGGCGAGGTGGGTGGGGCGCAGGTAGTGCGAAATGTCGTGCATCGCCTCGGCCGCCAGCTTGCGCAGCGCCTCCGGGTCGACCTTGAGGAACGTGCGGCCGTCGGCCTCGAAGGTGCTCACGCCCTCCGAAGTGACCAGGCGGTACGGGGTGTTGTCCTCGCCGGTGGGGAGCAGGTCGGTGTAGGCGAATTCCGGCATTTCGGAGTCATTCCTTACTTGGAGGGGTCTCGGCTGGCATCTACGGCAGCGCCTGACCAGGGTAGAACCCTGGCGCCCGGACGCCGCTGTGAGGTAAGGCTCAGTTGGCGGCGGACCGGGTCGCGCCCGGGGCGCCCCGGGGTGCGAGTCCCGTCGCGCCACACCCTGTCGCGATCTATCGCGTTTCGGTAGGCTGCTGCCGTGAACGCTGCTGACGACACCCCGGAGCCCGGCTCCGCGACCCCGCCCGTTCCGCTCGAAAAGCGCGACCGGCAGCCGGCGCAACCGTCCAGGCCCGTGGCCGAGGCCGAGATCCGCGCGTCCGACGCGGACCGCGACCGCATCGCCGGCATCCTGCGCGAGGCGCTGGCCGAGGGCAGGCTGGACGCCGAGGAGCACGCCGAGCGGATCGACCTGGTCTACCGCGCCAAGACGATGGGCGAGCTGGAGCCCGTCGTACGCGACCTGCCGGTGGCGGCCGACAGCGGTCCGCGCCCCGCCTCGGGGGCGTACGCCGCCGGCCCTCCGGTCCCGGACCAGAACCTGGTCGCGGTCTTCAGCGCCTCCGTCCGCAAGGGTCGCTGGCAGGTCCCCGCGCGGATCAACGCCGTGGCAATCTTCGGCAGTGTGGAGATCGATCTCACCGAGGCGGTCTTCCCTCAGCAGCAGGTCCAGATCACCGTCACCGCCATCCTGGGCAGCGTCGAGATCCGGGTCCCGGAGAACATCACGCTGCGCAGCAGCGGCTCCGGCGTGCTGGGCGCCTTCGAGGTGGAGACGCACGACGCGGCCGAGGCCGACGCCCCGCAGGTGCAGGTCAACGGCTTCGCCCTGCTGGGCAGCGTGGAGGCGAAGCCGAAGCGCGGCGCCCTGCTGCGTGATCTGCGTGACCGGCTCCGCGAGCAGCGCCTCGACCGGCGCGCCCGGCTGCACCACGACCTCCACGGACGCCGCGACCGCTTCCGTAAGGACCGCGAGGACTGAGACGGCTTTCTCCGGCGGCCACCGTGTGCATAAGCGTGCGTACAGCGGGTAGGGCTGGTGCATCGTCTCTCGTACGGCTGCGGGGTGCGAAAAGCCGTGCGCAGCGAGACGGGCAAGGGTGATTTTCTCGCCGAAGCCGTCGTCAGGAGTAGACCGTGCTGCTACCGCATCAGCCCCTGCAGGATGCCGCCGTCGTGCCGGCCCAGCGAGTTGCCGCTCGCGACGACGCCGGCCCCTGGCATTCGGAGGCGGTGTGCCGTCGGGACGAAGCCGGGCTGTTCTTCGCCCCGTCCAAGGAACCGACCGCCGCGCGACTGGCCAGGGAAGAGGCCGCGAAACGCGTGTGCGCCCGTTGTCCGGTGATGGTCGAGTGCCGGGAGCACGCGCTGCTCCAGCCCGAGCCGTACGGCGTCTGGGGCGGCCTGACCGCC
This sequence comes from Streptomyces sp. Pv4-95, assembly GCF_045782725.1. NCBI lineage: Bacteria > Bacillati > Actinomycetota > Actinomycetes > Kitasatosporales > Streptomycetaceae > Streptomyces > Streptomyces sp. Pv4-95. The sequence continues at coordinate 3,080,992 of NZ_CP127172.1, read as the reverse complement.
GCCGAGCGCCGGGTCGTGCTCGCCCGGCGGCGGCGCCGGGAGACCGAGCTCCAGCGAGCCGCCCACATGCCCGCGGTGGGCTGACGGCGCCGAACGGCTTCGGCTCACACACTTCGCCCCCGACGGAGACCTCCGTCGGGGGCGAAGTGTTGTGTCCGGCGGGGTGGTGGCCCCGCCGGTGCGTCAGCTGGGGCGCTCGAAGTCCACCGAGCTGTACGCGCGGAGCTTCGACAGCCGGTGCTGGGAGTCGATCTGGCGGATGGTGCCCGACTTGGAACGCATCACCAGCGACTGGGTGTAGGCGTTCTCGGCGCGGTAGCGGACACCGCGCAGCAGGTCGCCGTCGGTGATGCCGGTGGCGACGAAGAAGACGTTGTCGCCGCTGACCAGGTCCTCGATCTGCAGCACCTTGTCGAGGTCGTGGCCGGCGTCGAGGGCGCGCCCGCGCTCCTCGTCGTCCTTCGGCCACAGCTTGGCCTGGAGGGTGCCGCCCAGGCACTTGAGGGCACACGCCGCGATGATGCCCTCGGGGGTGCCGCCGATGCCCAGCAGCAGGTCCACGCCGGTGCCCTCGCGGGCCGCCATGATCGCGCCCGCGACGTCGCCGTCGGAGATGAACTTGATCCGGGCGCCGGCCTCCCGGACCTCCTTGACCAGTCCGTCGTGGCGCGGCCGGTCCAGGATGACGACGGTGACGTCCTCGACGGCGGATCGCTTGGCCTTGGCGATCCGGCGGATGTTCACCGCCACCGGGGCGTTGATGTCGACGTAGTCGGCGGCTTCGGGGCCGGTGGCGAGCTTGTCCATGTAGAAGACCGCGGACGGGTCGAACATCGTGCCGCGCTCGGCGACAGCCATCACGGACACGGCGTTGGCCATGCCCTTGGCGGTCAGCGTCGTGCCGTCCACCGGGTCCACGGCGACGTCGCACTCCGCGCCCGTCCCGTCGCCGACACGCTCACCGTTGTAGAGCATCGGGGCGTTGTCCTTCTCGCCCTCCCCGATGACCACGACGCCGTTCATCGAAACGGTGTGGATCAGGGCGCGCATGGCCTTGACCGCAGCGCCGTCCGCGCCGTTCTTGTCACCCCGGCCGACCCAGCGGCCCGAGGCCATGGCGCCGGCCTCGGTCACCCGGACCAGCTCCAGGGCGAGGTTGCGATCCGGAGCCTCGGGGCTGACCTCGAGGGGAGGCGGGAGATGATGCTCGGTCATCGAGCGCACCTTTCTGTACGGCGACGGCCGTGGAAGTGAGGGTGGTCATGACTTTATCGGTACGTCACGAAAATGAGCAGGGGGCCCTTCGCATGAGCGGCGCCGCGGGCCCCGCACGGCGGGCCGAACGGGCTGGTGGCGGCCGTGCGCGGGCTGCCTGCGGCGGGGCCGGGGCGCGGCCGGGGCGGCGGTGTGACGGCGGTCTCCGGGGGGCCCGTCCGACGCGTCGGAGGCATGGGGGACCATAGGGGCGTGGCAGGTATGCGAGGTAGGCAAACGGTGCGGGACATGGTCCTGTCGCTGGCGGTGATCGGCGCTCTCGTCGGGGCGATCTATGTGTTCATCCCGCACGACGACAGCCGGACCGCCGAGAAGAACGCGGTCCGGACCGTCGACTACCGCGTCGAGGCCATCACGGCCCGGCGCGCGGCGCCGTACCCGGTCGCGGTGCCCAAGGGGCTCCCCAAGACGTGGCGCGCCACCTCCGTCTCGTACGAGGCGAGCAACGACGGCAAGGGCGGCGCCTGGCACCTGGGCATGCTGGACCCCGAGCAGGAGTACGCCGCGATCGAGCAGAGCGACGCGCCCGCCAAGGAGTTCGTCAAGAAGGTCACCCTGGGCGCGACGAAGGCCGCGGGCAAGCAGGCCGTGGGCAGCGCGAAGTGGGACCGCTACAAGGGCGAGAAGTACAACGCCCTGGTCCGTACCGAGCCGGGTGTGACCACGGTCGTCACCGGCACCGCGCCGTACGGCAGGCTCGCGGAGCTGGCCGCCTCCCTGGAGGCGAAGAAGGGCTGAGAGGCGACGGTCCCTGGCGGGATCCGGACGTCCCGGCAGGAGATACGCATACGACGAGGCCGCCGCACCCGTGAGGGGTGCGGCGGCCTCGTCGTCGTACGGGGAGTCGCGCGGGACGGTTCAGACGGTGCTGACGGCCTCGTCGAACTCCAGGCGCGGCGAGCGCGGGAAGAAGGCGTCGGCGCCCGGCTTGCCGATGTTGATGACGAGGAAGGACTTCTGCTTGCCGTCGCCGAAGAACTCCTTGTCGATGCCGGTGAAGTCGAAGCCGGTCATCGGGCCCGCGGCCAGGCCGGCGGCGCGCACGCCGACGATGAAGTAGCCGGCCTGCAGGGTGGCGTTCTGGGTGCCGGCGGCCTCACGGGCGGCGAGCTCGGAGAAGAACGCGTCCTTGACGCCGGGGGCGGCGGGGAAGAGGCGCGGCAGGTGCTCGTGGAAGTCCAGGTCCACCGAGAGGATCGCGGTCAGCGGGGCGGACTGCGTCTTGGGGCCGTTGGCGCCCATGGCGTGCTCGACCAGGCGGCGGCGGGCGTCCTCGGAGCGGACCAGGGTGATCCGCAGCGGCGACTGGTTGAAGGCGGTCGGGGCGTACTTCACCAGGTCGTAGATGGCCTGGACCTGCTCGTCCGTCACCGGCTCGTCCGTGAACGTGTTGGCGGTCTGGGCCTCGCGGAAGAGGAGGTCCTGAGCGGCGGCGTCAAGGGCGAGAGACATAAAGGGCACCTCGGTGAGTCGGCTGGGGTTCAGGTTCTTCGACGAGCCTGAGGGGGCTACGTGAATCACTGTAGCGAAAATGTGTGAACATTCAACTAAAACCTGGGAAGTGTGAGTCGGTTCACATGGGGCGATAGGGGTGAGGAGGGCGAGACGGGCGAGGGGCGCATTCCGGGCCGGGCTCGGGACGCCCGTGGCCTCGGGTCGGCGTCTGCCGTGCGCCGCCTGTGCCGTGCGCCGCCTGTGCCGTCGCCGCAGCGGCGGCTCGGCCGGCGCGCCGGTACGTTCCGGATTCGGCGCCCCGGAGGCCACCGGGCACCGGTCTCCCGGCGGCACGCGCCCGCTGAGCTAACCCGCCCGCCGCGCTACCCACGCTGCGCGTCCGCCCCCTCCGGGGACTCCGCAAGTGCCGCGTCCAGCCGGGCCCGGGCGCCGTCCAGCCAGCGCCGGCAGACCTTCGCCAGCTCCTCGCCGCGCTCCCACAGTGCGAGGGACTCCTCCAGGGTCGTACCGCCCGCCTCCAGGCTGCGGACCACCTCGATGAGTTCGTCCCGCGCCTGCTCGTAGCCGAGCGTGGAGTCCACGGCGGCCACCTCGGTCTCCGCGCCGGCCGCAGCCCCGCGCTCGGCGTCCGCCATGCCGTCCGTCTTCGCCTTCGCCATGTCTCCCACCCTATGCGGGGGGTGTGACAGCGCCAGGAACGCCGTCCACCCGCACCCGGAACTCGCCCTCGGCCACCCTGGCCCGCAACTCCTCGTCCGCCCCGACCTCCTCCGGGGAGCGCACGGCCGCCCCGTCCGGCTTCTGGAGCACGGCATACCCCCGCTCCAGCGTCGCCTTCGGGGAGAGCGCGACCACCCTTGCCAGGGTGTGCGCCAGCTCGGAGTCCGCGCGGTCCAGCAGGTGCCCCAGCGTCCGCCTGCCCCGCTCCAGCAGCGCCGTGACCTGCTCCTCGCGCTCCTCGACCATGCGCCGGGGCTGCTGCATCGACGGCCGGTGCAGGGCCGCGGCGAGCCCCCGCTCCTCGCGCTCCACGAAGCCGCGGACCGCGCGCAGTGCCCGCTCGCGCAGTTGCGCGACCCGGGCCAGCTCCTCGCCCACGTCCGGCACGACCTTCTTGGCGGCGTCGGTCGGGGTGGACGCGCGCAGGTCGGCGACCAGGTCCAGCAGCGGGCTGTCCGGTTCGTGCCCGATCGCGGAGACGACGGGGGTGCGGGCCGCGGCCACCGCCCGGACGAGCTGTTCGTCGGAGAACGGCAGCAGGTCCTCCACGCTGCCGCCACCACGCGCCACGATGATCACGTCCACCTCGGGGTGCGCGTCCAGCTCCTGGACCGCCTCGATCACCTGCGGCACGGCGTGCACCCCCTGGACCGGCACATTGCGCACCTCGAAGCGGACCGCGGGCCAGCGGTGCCTGGCGTTCTCCAGGACGTCCCGCTCCGCGGCGCTTGCCCGGCCGCAGACCAGGCCGATCAGCTGCGGCAGGAACGGCAGTGACGTCTTGCGGTCGGCCGCGAACAGCCCCTCGGCGGCCAGCGACTTCTTCAACTGCTCCAGCCGGGCGAGGAGTTCACCGACGCCGACCGGTTTGATCTCGGCGGCCCGCAGCGACAGCTGCCCGCGCGGGGCGTACCACTCGGGCTTGGCGTGCACCACGACCCGGGCGCCCTCGCTCACCACCTCGGCGACCCGGTCGAAGACCTGGCGGTAGCACGTCACGCTCACCGAGATGTCGTACGACGGGTCGCGCAGCGTCAGGAAGACGACGCCCGCGCCGGGCCGCCGGGAGAGCTGGGTGATCTGCCCCTCGACCCACACCGCGCCGAGCCGGTCGATCCACCCGCCGATGAGCCGGGACACCTCGCCGACCGGGATCGGCGCTTCCGGGGACGTAGAGACAGCCATACGAGCGAGGGTATCGGCGGCCACCGACAGCGGGCAGCGGCCGCGAGCCCGGCAGCGGCCGGATCCCCTTGGCCCGAACCCGTTGGTCCGGCTCCTCCGGGCCCGGCGCACTCGCCGGCCCGCCTCTCCTCACACCGGCGGGCCCGAAGCCTCCCGCTCGCCCCGGTACTGCACCGCCAGCACCACCAGCCCCACCGCCAACCAGACGCCGCCCACGATCTGCGCCGTCGCCGACGCCTCGACGATCACGGCGACGACCACCGCGAAGCCCAGCACCGGCACCACCACATGCCGCAGCACGCTCGGCACCTCGGCCCGCTTGCGCACCCGGAACCAGCCGACCACCGACGCGTGCAGCAGCGCGAACGCGGTCAGCGCCCCGACGTTCACGATCGACGACAGATGATCCAGCCCGTCGTCCCTGCGGGCCGCCCAGACCGCCGCCACCAGCGTCACCAGGGCCGCGCCCAGCAGGGCCCGGCGCGGCACCCCGCTGCCCGCGTCCACCTTCGACATCGCCCCCGGCAGCCGCCGGTCCCGGGCCATCGCGAACAGCAGCCTGCCCGCCGCGGCCTGCCCCGCCAGCGCCGCGAACGCCGCACCGATCGCCTTGCTGACGGCCACCAGGTCGTGCAGCCAGTCGCCCACCGCCGAGTCGACCGTGGTGTAGAAGGCTTCGCCCTGCTCCCCGGGGTGGGCCGCCAGCTCCGCCGCGCTCACCGGCGCCAGCAGCGCCGCCAGGTACGTCTGCACCGCGAACAGCACGCCGGCCACCGCGAGGCAGGTGAGCACCGCGCGCGCCACCCTGTCGGACCCGAGCAGCCCGGAACCCGGCGCGCCCTTCGCCTCCTCCGCGAAGGAGGCGATCGCGTCGAAACCCAGATACGACAGCACCGCCACCGACACCGCGGCGAGCACCGCGCTCATCGAGAAGCCGCCCTCGCCCGACAGCGGCGCCGCCCAGCCGCGCTGCGCCCCATGGGCGCTCAGCTCGACGACCGCCGCGACCACGAACACCGCGAGCACCGCGATCTCCATCGCGAGCACCGCGAACCCGACGATCGCGGCGGTCCGTACCCCCCACAGGTTCAGCAGCGTCGTCACCACCACCGCGATCGCCGTCCACACCCATTCGTGCACCGAAGGCACCAGCGCGTGCATGGCGATCCCGGAGAACAGATACGCGACCGCCGGAATCAGCAGGTAGTCCAGCATCGCCATCCACCCGGCGATGAACCCCGGGCCGGGGCCCAGCCCCACCCGGGCGTAGGTGTAGACCGATCCGGCCTGCGGGGCGACCCGCACCATCTGCGCGTACGAGTAGGCGGTGAAGGCCATCGCGACGGTCGCGACGATGTAGACCATCGCGATCGCGCCGTGCGACTTGGCCTGCAGCGTGCCGAAGATGCCGACCGGGGCCATGGGCGCGATGAACAGCAGCCCGTAGACGATCAGATCCCGGAACGTCAGCGTCCGGCGCAGCGATCCGGCCTCGGCGCTGCTCCCGCCCCCGCCGGGGGTCCCCGAGCCGTGCCCCTCCGCGCCCTCACCCGTCTCGCCGAACGTCCTCGGCATCATGCCTCCCTCTGGTGTGCCGGGCCCCGCCCGGATGTTCGACGCCGGGCAGGGCACGTTCCTCAGTCTCGGTCACCGGTGCGATCTTTGGGGGTTGAGGTACGGCCGTACGATGGGACGCATGACTGCTACGCCCAGCCCGCCGCCCGCCTCCAATCCGAGCGGAGACGCTTCGCGTCGCGGGGAGACCCGCCGGGTCCTGCTCGCCGCCCCTCGTGGCTATTGCGCGGGCGTGGACCGCGCGGTGATCGCCGTCGAGAAAGCCCTGGAGCAGTACGGCGCGCCCGTCTACGTACGCCACGAGATCGTGCACAACAAGTACGTCGTGAAGACCCTGGAGAAGAAGGGCGCGATCTTCGTCGAGGAGACCGAAGAGGTGCCCGAGGGCAACATCGTCATCTTCTCGGCCCACGGCGTCGCCCCGGTCGTCCACGACGAGGCCAAACGCGGCAAGCTCGCCACCATCGACGCCACCTGCCCGCTGGTCACCAAGGTCCACAAGGAAGCCGTCCGGTACGCCGGTGAGGACTACGACATCCTCCTGATCGGTCACGAGGGCCACGAAGAGGTCGTCGGCACCAGCGGCGAGGCCCCCGAGCACATCACCATCGTCGACGGCCCCGACGACGTGCAGAACGTCGAGGTCCGCGACCCGGAGAAGGTCGTCTGGCTCTCCCAGACCACGCTCTCCGTCGACGAGACCATGGAGACCGTCGGCGCGCTCAAGGGCCGCTACCCCAACCTCCTCTCGCCGCCGAGCGACGACATCTGCTACGCCACCCAGAACCGCCAGGTCGCGGTGAAGCAGATGGGCGCGGAGGCCGACCTCGTCATCGTCGTCGGCTCCAAGAACTCCTCGAACTCCGTCCGCCTGGTCGAGGTCGCCCTCGGTGCGGGCGCCCGCGACGCCCACCTCGTCGACTACGCCGAGGAGATCGACGAGGCATGGCTGGAGGGCGTGAACACGGTCGGTGTCACCTCCGGCGCCTCCGTCCCGGAGATCCTCGTCCACGGCGTCCTGGACTGGCTCGCCCAGCGCGGCTACGAAGACGTCGAGACGATCACGGCCGCCGAGGAGTCCATCGCCTTCTCGCTGCCCAAGGAACTCCGCCGCGACCTGCGCGCCGAGGCCCGGTCGGCCGTGGAGGGCTGAGCACAGCGGGCTTCGCGTGGACCCGGCCCCGCCGGGTCCACGCCGGCCTTCCGCCCGCCGCCCTTCGCCGGGTTCTCCACGCGGATCCGCCCCGCAGGACCTAGCCTTTTCCCATGAAGGTCTTCGGTGTGGACATCGGCGGATCAGGCATCAAGGGCGCCCCGGTGGATCTGGAGCGCGGCGACCTCGCGGAGGAGCGCCACAAGGTGCTGACCCCGCACCCGGCGACCCCGGAGGCCGTCGCGGACAGCGTCCGGGAGGTCGTCGACCACTTCGGGTGGCAGGGCCCGGTCGGCGCCACGTTCCCCGGCGTGGTCACCGGCGGTACGACCCGCACCGCCGCCAATGTCGACAAACACTGGATCGGCGTCGACGCCGCCGCCCTGCTCACCAGCCGGATCGGCGGCGCGTCCGGCAGCAGCCCGGTCACCCTCCTCAACGACGCGGACGCCGCGGGTCTCGCCGAGATGCGCTACGGCGCGGGCCGCGGCCGCAGCGGCACGGTCATCGTGCTCACCCTCGGCACGGGCATCGGCAGCGCCGTCTTCACCGGCGGCCGGCTCGTCCCCAACACCGAGCTCGGCCACCTGGAACTGCGCGGTCACGACGCCGAGAAGCGCGCCTCCACCAAGGCCAAGGAGGACGAGGACCTGACCTGGCAGCACTGGGCACGCCGCGTCCGCAAATACCTCGCGCACGTGGAGATGCTCTTCTCGCCCGAGCTGTTCGTGATCGGCGGCGGGGTCAGCCGCAAGGCGGAGAAGTTCCTGCCCCTGCTGGAGGACATCAGGGCCGAGATCGTACCGGCGCAGCTTCAGAACAACGCGGGGATTGTCGGGGCCGCCATGGCTGCGCACGCCGCCCGGGCTGGCGGGCCACCCGCTGCGGACGCCCCTTCGCCGGCTGCCGCCCAGGATCCCGGCCCGCGGGACCCGCGCCCTGCGGTCGGGACACCGGCCGGCCGAGCCGACGGCGGGCGATGATCAGGGCCTTGCGGAAGAGCGCCAGCAGCGCGCAGAGCACGGTGCCGGCGTAGAGCCATCCCGCGTTCATCGCGAGGACGGTGAAGACGCCCATCAGCATCCCGCCGAACCCGTGGCTGCCACGCTGGATCGGCACCGTCCCCACGACGAACGCGATGGGCAGCGCGATCGGCGCGGTGATCAGGTCGTAGGGCCGCACCCACAGCGCCGCACAGGCGCTGACCAGCATGAAGAACACGCCGTACGCGGCCTGCGAGCCGCCGAACAGCAGCCCGTCCACCGCCGCGAACGCCAGCAGCGCGAGAGTCGCCAGCAGCCAGCACCCCAGGCCGGTGAGCTTGGGCGCCGGCAGCCGGCGCAGCACGGCGGCCACCGGAGCCAGCGGGCCGCGGTGCCGTGGCCGGGCGCGGTAGACCGTCGAGGTCTCACCCCCGATCTGCGGACCGGGTCCGTCCGGCTGCGCGGGTCCGCCCGGCTGCGCGGGTCCGCCCGGAGCCGGACGGGTCGGCGCGCGGGCACCGGCCTTTGCGGGGCCGCGGGCCGACGCCTGCGCGGCGGACGGCCTCGCGGCCCGCGCCGCGGGCCGAAGACCGGCCGGTCGGGGCGAGACGGCGTCTGTGGGGCGGGGAAGCCGGGCGTCCTGACCCGTGGCCGGACGGCCTCTCCGCTGCGGACTGGGCTGAGGGCTGCGCGCTTCGTGTTGCTCCACTCGCCAACGGTAGGCAGACAAGTGCGATCAACAGGCTATGGGACACGCGTTTTCACCTAGCTTGGCGCTCCGTTCGACCCACGGCCACCGGCTCGGCGGTGTACGGCCCCGGGCGGGGCGCGGTCGGCCGGCCGCCCCGTAGACTGGTGGATCGGCCCCTCAGGGAGCCGCTCACCGCCCTCACCGCCTCGCACCGGGAAGTCGCCACCGTGTCGCTCACGATCGGAATCGTCGGTCTGCCGAATGTCGGCAAGTCGACCATGTTCAACGCCCTGACCAAGAACGACGTGCTGGCGGCCAACTACCCGTTCGCCACCATCGAGCCGAACGTCGGCGTCGTCGGTGTCCCGGACCCGCGGCTGGCCACCCTCGCCGAGATCTTCAGCTCGCAGAAGGTGCTCCCGGCGACCGTCGACTTCGTCGACATCGCGGGCATCGTCCGCGGCGCCTCCGAGGGTGAGGGCCTGGGCAACAAGTTCCTCGCCAACATCCGCGAGTCCGATGCGATCTGCCAGGTCATCCGCGCCTTCAAGGACGAGAACGTCGTCCACGTCGACGGCAAGGTCTCGCCCAAGGACGACATCGAGACGATCAATACCGAGCTGATCCTCGCCGACCTCCAGACCATCGAGAAGGTGCTGCCGCGCCTCCAGAAGGAGTCGCGGATCAAGAAGGACGTGGCCCCCAAGGTCAAGGCGGTCGAGGAGGCCAAGGAGATCCTGGAGAAGGGCGACACCCTCTTCTCCGCGGGCATCGTCCAGGGCTCGGGCAACGAGGAGCTCCTGCACGACCTGCACCTGCTCACCACCAAGCCCTTCCTCTACGTCTTCAACGTCGACGAGGACGAGCTGACCGACGAGGACTTCAAGAACGAGCAGCGCGCCCTGGTCGCCCCCGCCGAGGCCATCTTCCTCAACGCCAAGCTGGAGGCCGACCTCGCCGAGCTGGACGAGGAGGACGCCATGGAGCTCCTCCAGTCCGTCGGCGCCGAGGAGCCCGGCCTCGCCACCCTCGCCCACGTCGGCTTCAACACCCTGGGCCTCCAGACGTACCTGACGGCAGGCCCCAAGGAAACCCGCGCCTGGACCATCAAGAAGGGCGCCACCGCCCCCGAGGCAGCCGGCGTGATCCACACCGACTTCCAGAAGGGCTTCATCAAGGCCGAGGTCATCTCCTTCGCCGACCTGGTCGAAACGGGCTCGGTCGCGGTGGCACGGTCGGCGGGCAAGGCCCGGATGGAAGGCAAGGAATATGTGATGCAGGACGGGGACGTGGTGGAGTTCCGCTTCAATGTTTAATTGAAGTTTCAACTAAATTGTTGTCCTGTGAAGTCGCAGGTCAAGAGGGGTCCGTCAATCCAAGATGGGCCCCTTTTGCGGCTCATTGAAGGTCCGACGGTGCTTTTGGTGCTGGGCGCTGCCTCGGAGGGCCGGATTCGACCACCTGCCGGCACATATGGCCCCCGGGATGTTGTCCCGTGCTGACATTGCGCTTTGCAGGACTGTCGGGCGGCTAGGCCGAGGTTGATGCAGGCGGACGTTGGGGCATGAGGAGGTGCACCTCGGCGGGAAAACGGCCGCCTGGCTCAGCCGGGCCGCCACTCGCCCTGCGACCTTCACCCCTCGATCAGGGGCTGACCTCCACACCCTGGTGTCTGTGAAGGCACCTAGTCCAACTCATCGCGTATGACACGAGCTAGGCCCTTGGGTGCCGCGGACTGACGGCATCTTGTGAGAGAACCCGGCGCTATCGTTGGGGCACTCAGCTTTGGCTTTGCCTCTAGTGGCAAAGCTGTCGCGCACTGACATACGAAGGATGGGCGCCGAAGAATGGACAGGTCGCACGTACAGCTCACCGCGAGACCGCGATCAGGCTCTGGGCTTGGCGCTGGCAAGGGGGTGGCGTGCTAGTGGCCCTCAAGAAGTCCGACCTGTACAGCTCGCTGTGGCGGAGCTGCGACGAGCTGCGTGGCGGCATGGACGCCAGCCAGTACAAGGACTACATCCTGACGCTGCTGTTCGTAAAGTACGTGACGGACAAGGCCAAGTCCGATCCGAACTCCTTGATCGACGTCCCCGTCGGCGGATCCTTCGATGACATGGTTGCTCTCAAGGGAGACAAGGAGATCGGTGACAAGATCAACAAGATCATCGGCAAGCTCGCCGAGTCCAACGGGCTTGAGAAGGTCATCGACCTGGCCGACTTCAACGACGAGGAGAAGCTCGGCAAGGGCAAGGAGATGCAGGATCGCCTCTCCAAGCTGGTGACGATCTTCGCTGATCTCGACTTCCGGGGTAGCCGTGCTGAGGGCGATGACCTGCTGGGCGATGCCTACGAGTATCTGATGCGGCACTTCGCAACGGAGTCGGGTAAGTCGAAGGGCCAGTTCTACACCCCGGCCGAGGTCTCGCGGGTACTCGCCAAGGTCGTCGGTATGGGAGCGGGCACCCGGCAGGACCACACGGTCTACGACCCCACGTGCGGGTCCGGGTCATTGCTTCTCAAGGTCGCTGACGAGGCCCCACGTGGCCTCACCATCTACGGCCAAGAGAAGGACAACGCCACCTGGGCGCTGGCCCAGATGAACATGATCCTCCACGGCTACGAGGACCGTGACATCCGCAAGGGTGACACGATTACCAGCCCACAGTTCACCCAGGGCGCACGGCTCCAGACCTTCGACTTCGCCGTCGCCAACCCGCCGTTCTCAATCAAGTCGTGGAGCAACGGCCTGGAGAACGACTACGGTCGCTTCGAGTTCGGCCGGCCGCCGGAGAAGAACGGCGACTACGCCTTCCTGCTGCACATCCTCAAGTCGCTAAAGAGCACGGGCAAGGCGGCCGTTATTCTGCCCCACGGTGTGCTGTTCCGCGGCCATGCCGAGGCGAGCATTCGTAAGGAGTTGCTGCGCCGCGGCTACATCAAGGGCATCATTGGTCTGCCCGCGAACCTCTTTTACGGCACCGGCATTCCTGCATGCATCATCGTCCTCGCCAAGGAGAACGCCCAGGCGCGCACTGGCGTGTTCATGATCGACGCTTCCAAGGGCTTCATCAAGGACGGCAACAAAAACCGGCTCCGGAGCCAGGACCTTCACAAGATTGTCGACGTCTTCAACAAGCAGACCGAGATCGAGCGCTACTCGCGCATGGTGCCGCTCCGCGAGATCGCTGATCCGAAGAACGACTACAACCTCAACATCCCCCGGTACATTGACTCCTCCGAGCCGGAGGACATCCAGGATCTTCACGCCCACATGCACGGAGGGATCCCGGACCGCGACCTGGACGCACTCAACGGGTATTGGGAGGCGTTCCCAAGCCTTCGTACCACGCTCTTCAAGTCAAACCGCCCTGGTTACAGCGATCTTGCGGTCGGTGTGGCTGAAGTGCAGCAGACCATCCTGGACTCCGACGAGTTCCAGAAGTTCGTCACGGACATCCGCGGCCAGGTTGACGACTGGTTCACCGCGCATCGGCCGGTCCTGCAAGCGCTGACCCCGAACACTGTCCCCAAGGACCTGATCGCTCGTATTGGAGACGATCTACTGGCCCGGTTCAAGAACACCCTTCTGCTCGACGAGTACAGCGTCTACGAGCAACTTATGGACTATTGGCACGGAGTCATGCACGACGATGTCTTCCTGGTCATGAACGACGGGTGGTGTGAGGCGGCGAAGCCCCGCAAGACCATCGAGGACAAGGAACGCAAGCTCTCCGAGACCCCGGACCTTGTCATTGGCTCGGGGCGCAGCGTCACCAAGTACAAGATGGACCTGATCCCGCCAGCGCTTGTCGTCGCTCGTTACTTTGCGAACGAGCAGGCCAAGGTCGACGCATTGCACGCGGCAGCCGAAGAGGCAAGCCGTGCTGTAGAGGAGTACATCGAGGAGCACGCCGTAGAGGACGGTTTGCTTGCCGAGGCGATGGAGGACGGCAAGATCTCCAAGCCACTTGCTTCGACACGGCTCAAGGTGGCCCGGCATGAGGGAGCTGACCCTGAAGAGATCAAGGCGTTGCAGCGCCTGGTCAAGCTGTACAACGAAGAGTCTGTCGCCAAAAAGGCCGCCAAGGAGGCCCAGGCTGCTCTCGATCTCGCGACTCTCAAGAAGTACGGCGACCTCACCGAACCTGAGATCAAGCAGCTTGTGCTTGACGACAAGTGGTATGCGACGGTCGCCAGCCGTGTGGCGTCTGAGGCTGAGTTGCTCACGCTCGCGCTCGTCTCACGGATCCAGCAGCTCGGTGAACGGTACGCCGCAACGGCCGGAGACCTGGTGACCGATCTCGCAAAGCTGGAAAGCCTCGTTGCGGGGCACCTCGCCGACATGGGGGTGGTGTGATGGATGGCTGGAAAGTGGTTAGTGTTGCCGATGTCGCGGCTCCAAGCCCGAATTCGCTGGCCACGGGACCTTTTGGGTCCAGCATCGGGTCGAGGTTTTTCCGTGCTTTCGGAGTGCCGGTCATCCGTGGTGGCAACCTGAGTGCTGACTCTGCTGTCCGGATCAACGACAAGAATCTCGTCTTCCTGACTCAGGAAAAGGCTGCCGAGTTTTCCCGCTCGACCGTCTATAAAGGTGATCTGATCTTCACCTCGTGGGGCACAATCAATCAAGTAGGTTTGATCGATGGCTCTTCGGAATACGACAAGTATGTGATCTCCAACAAACAGATGAAGCTGACGCCAAATCCAGAGATTGCGGAGCCGGAGTTTCTATACTATCTCTTCTCTGGTCCGGCCATGCAGCGGGAGATCCTGGAAGGTTCGATCGGCAGCTCGATCCCCGGATTCAACCTGACTCGCCTGAGGTCCATTGAAATCCTGCTGCCGCCGATCGAGGAACAGCGGCGTATCGCCCGTGCGCTGACAGATGTGGAGCGGCTGGAGGAGAGGCTGCGCGCGCTCATTGACAAGAAGCAGGCGATCAAGCGAGGCATGCTGCAAGAACTTCTAACTGGCAAGACCGCCCTGCAAGGTTCACTGTCAACCGGACGTAACGCTGCACTCGGGGAAATCACGACCTGGTTGTCGGGGGGAACTCCCAACCGAAACAACCCCACTTACTGGGGCGGAACGATCCCGTGGATCAGCGCAGCAACGCTTAGGCATTCTCGTGTGCACGATTCCGATCAACATCTTACTGCAGCTGGAGTGCAAGCAGGCAGCAAGCTCGCTCCGGCCGGTGCAACTCTCGTCCTCGTGCGCGGCATGGCCTTGCATCGCGAGACGCGCATTGGGATGGCAACTCGACCGGTCAGCTTCAATCAAGATGTTAAAGCGCTGGTTCCTAAGCCTGGTGTCCTACCTGAGTACCTCGTGTACGCGCTGCAAGCTCGGAGTGCCCATGTGCTCGATCTGGTGTCGTCAGCTGGGAGCGGAACTGGCGTGCTCGATACAAAACTACTGCAACGCCTTCCTGTCTGGGTTCCCAACGAAACCAACCAGCGCAGGATTGTGACGGCAATTGACGCAGTCGACCGTAATGTTGAAGCGCTTGATCGTTTGCTCTCCAAGACGCAAGCCATCAAGCAGGGCTTTATGCAACAGCGCCTCACCGGCCGCACCCGCCTTCCCGCCAAGGAGAGCGCAGCATGAGCAACGTCGGCCAGCCGGAGCGGACGACTCAAAACCGCGTCGTCAAGCTGTTCCAAGACTCGTTGGGCTACGAGTACCTCGGCATCTGGGGTTGCCGTGCGGCAAACTCCAATGTCGATGTCGAGTTGCTCACTCAGAACCTCCGCGCTCGGGGCTATAGCGACAACCTCATCAACAAGGCGATCGACAACCTGAAGAGCGACGCCTCGCTCGGTGGCGGTCGTGATCTGTATGAGGCGAACCGAGACGTCTACGACCTGCTCCGGTACGGCGCGAAAGTCAAGCCCGGTGTCGGCGAGCAGACGGAGACGGTCTGGCTTATCGACTGGGCTTGCCCCGAAGCCAACCACTTCGCTCTGGCTGAGGAAGTGACGGTGCTGGGGCAGCACACGAAGCGCCCAGACATCGTGCTGTACGTCAACGGCATCGCCTTCGGGACGATCGAGCTCAAGCGCTCAAAGGTCGCCGTCTCTGAAGGCATCCGCCAGAGCATCGGGAACCAGCGTCCTGAGTTCATCCGTTCGTTCTTCACGACGGTGCAGCTCGTCATGGCCGGCAACGACGTGGAGGGGCTGCGTTACAGCGTCATCGATACGCCGGAGAAGTACTGGCTCGCATGGCGTGAACCGTCCGACATCGCCTCCCCCCTCGATCGGGCCTTGACGCAGCTCTGCTCGAAGGCGCGCTTACTCGAGCTGGTTCACGACTTCATGGTCTTCGACGCGGGGCAGAAAAAGACCTGTCGGCACAACCAGTACTTCGGCGTCAAGGCGGCTCAGGAGCGGATCGTCAAGCGCGAGGGCGGCATCATCTGGCATACCCAGGGCTCCGGCAAGTCGTTGACTATGGTGTGGCTGGCTAAGTGGATCCGGGAGTCTCAAGTTGGCACAAACCCACGGGTCTTGCTGATCACTGACCGGACCGAACTGGATGACCAGATTCAGAAGGTCTTCCAGGGAGCCAAAGAGCCCATCTACCGGACCAAGAGCAGCGCTGATCTCCTCGCCACCTTGAATGCGAGCGAAGAGTGGCTGATGTGCTCGCTGGTTCACAAGTTCCGTGGCTCAGAAGACGAGTCCGCCCGTGATGAAGCTGAGAGTGAGTTCATTCGTGAGCTCACAGCAACCGTCCCCAAGAACTTCCAGGCCAAGGGCAACCTTTTCGTCTTCGTGGACGAAGCCCACCGTACGCAATCAGGCAAGATGCACGATGCTATGAAGGCGCTTATGCCTGGTGTCATGTTCATCGGCTTCACGGGCACACCTCTCCTCAAAGAGGACAAGGACACCACTGTCCAGCGGTTCGGCAGCTTTATTCACACCTACAGGTTCAACGAGGGCGTTGCCGATGGTGTCGTGCTCGACTTGCGTTACGAAGCGCGCAACATCGACCAGGACCTGACCTCGCCGGCGAAGGTCGACCAGTGGTTTGAGGCCAAGACTCGCGGCATGACGGACCTCTCGCGTGCCGAGCTCAAGAAGCGCTGGGGCACCGTGCAGAAGGTCGCCAGCTCGGAACCGCGAGCCCGGGAGATAGTCAACGACATCCTGTTCGACATGGAGACCAAGCCGCGGCTGATGGATGGCCGAGGCAACGCCATGCTCGTCAGTCAAAGCATCTACCAGGCGTGCAAGTTCTACGAGCTGTTCATTCAGGCCGGGTTCAAGGGCAAGTGCGCCATCATCACGTCGTACACACCGCAGGCGAGTGACATCGCCAAGGAAGACTCAGGCCACGGCGCGACCGAGCGCCTGCGCCAGTACGAGATCTACCGGCAGATGCTCGCGGATCACTTCAACGAGCCCCCGGACAAGGCGATGGGCAAGGTCGAGCAGTTCGATAGGGACGTTAAGGAACGTTTCATCAATGACCCGGCTCAGATGCGGCTGCTTATCGTCGTCGACAAGCTCCTGACCGGATTCGACGCCCCGAGTGCGACGTACCTGTACATCGACAAGAAGATGCAGGACCACGGCCTGTTTCAGGCGATCTGCCGAGTCAACCGCCTCGACGGCGAGGACAAGGACTACGGCTATATCGTCGACTACCGCGACTTGTTCAACTCCCTTGAGTCAGCGATCAAGGACTACACCGGTGCTGCTCTGCAGGGCTACGACAAGAAGGACATCGAGGGGCTGTTGCCAGACCGACTCGAGAAGGCCCGGTCCGACCTTGATGAGGCTCTGGAGAACATCCGAGCGCTCTGCGAGCTGGTTGAACCACCAAAGGACACCCTTCAGTACCAGCAGTACTTTTGCGCCGGGGAGCAAGGCAACGCCGAGCAGCTCAAGGCTAATGAACCCAAGCGCGTTAGGCTTTACAAGTCTGTGGCGGCCGTAACCCGCGCGTACGGCAACCTCGCCAACGAAATGCAGGCCGCTAGGTACAAGGACGCTGAAGCCGCAGCGATCAAGGAAGAGGTCGCCCACTACGCCAACGTGCGTGATGAGGTGAAGCTCGGTGCCGGTGAGAATGTTGACTTCAAGCAGTACGAGGCCGGCATGCGACACCTGTTGGACACCTACATCAACGCCAGCCCCTCCGAGGTGGTATCTGATTTCCAGGAAGCCGGACTGGTTCAGTTGATCGTCGAGATGGGAGCTGGCGCGCTCGACAAGCTTCCCGCAGGCATCAAGAAGGACCCGGAAGCGGTGGCTGAAACGATCACCAACAACATGCGCGCGGTGATCATCGACGAGCGCCCGATGAACCCCAAGTACTACGACAAGATGTCGGAGCTGCTCGACTCCATACTCGAGGAACGGCGGCAAAGCGCTCTGGACTACAAGGATTATCTCGCGAAGCTCCTGGAACACGCGTCCAAACTCGGCAAGGGCGAGTCGGACACCGAGTATCCGGAGTGGGCTGACAATGGGGCTCGCCGTGCTCTGATTGATTTCTTCGGTCCGTCACCGGACCTGGCTGTGCTTGTGGACACCACCATCCTCCATACCAAGCCCGACTCGTGGGTAGGCAACACGATGAAGGAAAAGAAGGTTAGACGCGCGCTCATTCAAGCGCTGACCGCCGATTTCGACCGACTTGATGAGCTGCTGGAATTGCTGAAGGCGCGCCATGAGTACCGCTAACGCCTCTCTCACCGTCCGTGGCATCGATGTCGACATCATCTACAAGAATATCAAGAACCTGCACATCGGTGTCTACCCACCACTGGGGCGCGTCCGTGTAGCAGCGCCGCGCCAGCTCGACGATGAGCAAGTGCGACTCGCTGTAATCCAACGCCTGTCGTGGATCAAAGAGCAACGAGAGCAGTTTCGATCCGCCGAACGGCAATCCACGCGAGAGATGGTCACAGGTGAGTCCCACTATGTGTGGGGCGTTCGCCGCAGGATGAAGGTCGTGGAGCGTCCAGGGCGGGCTCACTTCGAACTAGACGGTGAACGACTGCTGCTGTACGTCCCGGTCGGCACAACAGCTGAACGGCGGCGGGACTTGCTGGACCGCTGGTATCGGGAGCAGCTTCGGCATGTGCTCCCGGGTTTGATTGCCAAGTGGGAAGCAGCCCTCGAGGTTTCGGTGCCGCGATGGAATCTCAAGCGGATGAAGACCAAGTGGGGCTCGTGTAATCGTGAGACCGGGCGCATCTGGTTCAACGTCGAGCTTGCGAAGAAGCCTCCAGGCTGCCTCGAGTACATCGTTGTCCACGAGATGACGCACTACTTGGAACGCAACCACGATGAGCGCTTCACCAAGCTCATGGATAGGGTCATGCCAAATTGGCGGAGCCTTCGTGACCAGCTAAATGACGCCCCACTTGCAGAGGAAGAGTGGGCCTGAAGGAGCGACAGGAGGAGCCCCTCGCACGACGTACTAGCGCAAACAGGGGCACGACGTGGGCCGGCGGCGTGAGCTGCCAGACGGGCACACAACCTTGAACTGATCTCGTCGTGATCGCTCTGTCAGAGCGAGGCGATAGGGTCCAAACTCAGTTCGACCGTAGTGCGGGTGTCCGCCGCAGAACCGGAGGCTCGACCCGGTGAAGTTCATTGTCCTGCCCCAAGACACGCCTGTGCGCTCAGGCCCCGAGGCCGTGGTCCTAGTAGCCGACGACTGGGATGACTTCGGCTTCCGCACCGGCTACACGCTTTGGTACAGAGACTCACAGACGCAGACGAACCTGGGTTTCGTCAAGATCGCCGTCGCTGGGCAGGAAGACGGCCCCAGCCCCATCCGTGCCGGGGTCTACGATGGCTCGCCACCGGGTGAACTCTTCTCCCTTGGGCAGAGTGATCGCTACTACGACAACATCAAGAAGCTTGGACACGAGAGGCGCGAAGGAATCCTCCGGGGGCTCTCCGACGTCGCCTTCAACCCCGACCTTCTTGAGACCGCTATGCAGTACTCAGTGACACGATCATCACTGTTGCGGACGATCGAGGAACAGACGGTCAGGGCCCAGTTCAACCGGATCGCACGCGGCGGAGTCCGACTGACCGAGTACCGGTTCCGCTACACAGCACCGCGGCATGGGGCTGAGAGCACTCTCGACTTCAAGATCGATCCTGGCTCCACGCCGTCTAGCAATATTCACGTCCTCATTGGCCGCAACGGAGTTGGCAAAACGACCCTGCTGCGGAACCTTGCCGCTGCGGTCGTCTGGCCCGAGAGGCACGCGGAACTCGGCCGCGTGGATGTGCTACCGACGCCCACGTCCGCAACCGGCGAGACGTTCGTGAACGTGGTCTCGGTCACCTTCAGTGCCTTCGATCCCTTCGTCGAAGTGGTCGAGGAGAGCGATCCCCAAGCGGTGAAGTACACCTACGTCGGCCTCCAAAGCACCTGGCTCGATGAACTGCCTGCCGGTACCCAGCAGCAACGACTGCAAGCGGCCTTCAACGCTGGAATCCATGCAGTCATCAACTCGCGCGACCTCGTGCGCTGGCGCGAGGCCATAACGCTGTTGAGCCGAGACCCGCAGTTTGCGAACTCCGCCATCGCGGCCTACGCCCGCGACATACGAGACGGCATGAAAGTCACAGAAGCCCACGTACGGGACCTGACTTCTGCCTTCGGACGTATGAGCTCAGGTCACGCGATCGTCACGCTGACCATGACACGGCTCGTGCATCTCGTGGCTGAGCAGTCCCTAGTCCTACTGGACGAGCCCGAAGCCCATTTGCATCCGCCGCTGCTGGCTTCCTTTATGCAGGCGCTGTCCAACCTGTTGTCCGCGCGCAACGGAGTCGCAGTAGTTGCTACACACTCGCCAGTCGTACTCCAGACGGTGCCACAGTCCTGCGTATACAAGCTCATACGCCAGGGCGAGAGCAGCCGCTCCGAGCGCCCGATGATCGAGACGTACGGCGAAAACGTGGGCGTGCTCACCCACGAGGTGTTCGGGCTGGAAGTGATGGAGTCCGGCTTCTACTCGGAAATCGGCAAAGCAGTGGCCGCGCTGGACACATACGAAGAGGTTCTTGCTCACTTCGACGGCAAGCTCGGCGGAGAGGCAAAAGGGTTGGTCCGGGTCCTTCTCGCAGAGAAGACGGATGGGCCCCTTTGATGTGGCCCCTGAAGGTTCCCATGCGGAAGGCGAGTGACAGTTATCAGGCATGTGTCGCTCGTACCAAGGCCGAAGAGCGGCGTGAGCGGCTTCTCAACGCGGCCAACGCCGTGCAGATGGCTGGCCAGGCGCTTCGTGAGGCTGCCGCTGCCAGAAAGCTGCACGACCTTGACCCGAAGGGCTTTAAGGTTCCCGAGATCGCCGACGACGCCTTCGTGGATTGGGCCTACGAGAACGGCACGCAGACCGTCGGGGGGCGGGTGATACGTGACGAGCTGATGGCCGCTCCGCCCAACGAACGATGCCCGTTATGCAGACAGGGCACCGTTCGCCAACTTGACCATTTCATGCCGAAGAGTCACTTCCCTGTCCTGTGTGTCGATCCGCTCAACCTTGTCCCCGTATGCGAGCAGTGCAATTCGATCAAGGGGAACAAGCGGCCGGACAGCGCCGAGAACACACTCCTGCATCCATATCTCGACCGGGTATCCCACGAGGGCTGGTTGGATGCGCGATCGATCCACGATTCGGACACCGTGCGGCTGCGCTTCTTCGTCAGCCCGCCGACATCCTGGGACGCCACGCTCATCGCGCGGGTGAAGAACCACTTCACGCTCTTCAAGCTGGGGAAGCGCTACGCCATCGAAGCCAACCGCGCGATCTCCGATGTGACGCATAGCGTCGAGAGGCAGCGTAAACGCGGCGGCGCACGCATGGTCCGGATGTACCTGGAGGATGAAGCGGAGAGCCGGTTCGCCGTAGACCTCAACAGCTGCGAAGGCATCACGTACCGGACACTTGCAGCCGACGACCTCTACTGCGAAGGCCCTTCCGGGCAAGACAATCCCAGCTCGGTGGGCTCACTGTGACAAACCAGATTTGGTGTAGCGACGCAGCCCTCGTCGACTTGGGTTGCTGTCCCGTGGCTGGCGTCTCCTGACCCGCATATCCCAGTGCTCCTGAGGCCGTGTTGCCTCCTACGCCAAGGAGCCAAACCGGCAGGGCCGTTGGTTCAGCCTGGGACTGAAGGGTCACGTTCGCCGAAAAGGGCGGATTAGTGACGTGCATCTTGTTCGGTTGTGAGGCGCTGGCGATGATCTGAGGTGCTGGGGCCGGCTGCAGAATTGGGGACTTGGGTGGCGAGCGTCTTTCAGAGGTGCAAGCGGGATGTCCGTGATCGGAACTATCCCTGCACACGCCCAAGATGCGGTCACGCGTGGACCGTGCGGTATCGGGAGCCAGGCGGCAGGAGAGGGCGACAGCGGGAGGAGTCGTTTTCGCGGAGGATCGGCCTGGACGGTGCGGACGCCTTCGCCTCCGGCGTGGAGAGGGACAAGAAGGCCCGCGTCTGAGTCGATCCTGCGCGCGGTGCCATGTCTTTGTCGGTCTGGGCCGAGGGGTGGCTTGAGCGGCGAGTCATCGGTGAGGCGACCCGTCGCAACTACGAAGGGTTCGTCCGCAACCATCTTGGGCCGCGCCTTGGCTGAAAGCCCTTGGCTGGGCTTGCGCGGCGGGACTTTGAGAAGTTCGTCAAGGACATCTACCGAGGTGGTGCAGGGCTGGCTGCATCGACGGTGAACGACCGCATGGTGATGGTGGCCGCCATCATGGAGGCGGCCGTCGTCGACAAGCGCATCACGGAGAACCCAGCGCGGGGTATCCGGGTATCCCGTAGGGCTGTGCTGGCGGTGGATGAGGACGAAGTTCCGACGCCAGCCGAGGTGGATTTGATCGCTGCGCATATCGCGCCGAAGTTCCGCCTCACCGTCTACCTTCAGTCCGGCACAGGTCAGCGTCCCAGCGAAGCCCTGGCCTTTTCCACCGAGTGCAGGCGGCCTGGCTCTGTCAGGATCCGATGGCAGGTCAGCGCCAAGGCGCACCAGGAGCACTGTAAGACGCCCTTCTTGCCGCTCAAGCATCAGCTGGAGAAGGAGTGCCGAGACGTCCCAACCGCCCTGTTCATCGAGCAGGAGATCGACGCTCACCTCCTCAAATGGAAGCCGATGCCCGTGGTCTTCACCGGGCAGAAGGGGAGACGGATTCGGCTCGAGACCTTCTTTGCCCCGCATCAGCCTGGCGTTGGCGTGATGCCGTCCATCTCCTCCTACGGCCACCAGTTCAAGGGGGCGTGCCTCGCGGCCGGCCTGGTCGATCTGGACGGCAACGCCAAGTACACGCCCCGCAGCTTGCGGCACTTCTTCGCCTCCACGGCCCTGGCCAACGGTGTGCCGATCCACGAGGTCTCGCGTTGGCTGGGCCACCGCTCGGTCAAGACCACGGTGGACATCTACGGGCATCTGTTGCCTAGCGCGTGGGGTCGCTGCCGGGAAGTTCTACAGCACGCTATGCGGCCCGCGTCCCCGAGCGCGACGTCCCTCCCGCCAGAGGAGGCGAGCTGGAGCGCCGGCAACCGAGCTGCGTAGGAGTACGAGAGCGGGGTCGTCTACATGGTGCTGAGATAGAACGCCCGTGCTGGGATGGTGCTGGGATGACCCCTGCAAGATCCGCGTTTCCTCAGGTGGGAGCTCTGTACTACGGATTCCGCTTCAACGTTTGAGCGGATGACGTGACCACGCGTCACTGACCTGCCGGACGGGCAGGTCGCAAGGGGTCGGCTCCTGCGGGGGCCGGCCCCTCGCTCTTTCCGTGCCGGGGCGGTGCCGGGGTCGGAGGGGCCTCAGCGGGATGTTTCCAGCGGTCGCGGGAAATGCGCTGCGAGCCCGGGAGCGAGCAGCCATGATGCAGGGGTGGCCGCGTGCTTACGGGTCACACTGCCGGTCTGTGCTGGTCAGTCATGGTTTGTGCTGATCCGTGCCGGTGGGTCCGTTGCCGCGCGCGGGTGACTCGGGGGAGTGCCACGGTGGATCGCCGTCTGTCGATGATGCTGGCCGGGGGCTGCGCCATGTCCCAGGCGTTCTTCCTCCTCGCGGTCCATCCGGTGCGGCTGAGCGCCGTGGGCGGCGACGCGTCGCGTCTTCCCGACGGTCCCGTCCGGGTGTTGGGCCTGGACGTCGCCGGGTTCGCTGTGCGGGATCTCGGTCATGTCGGCGGCTGGGGGCCTCAGCTGGTCTACGTCGTCCTCTGCGCCGTACTGACGTATGCGGTGCTCAGGGCCGTGCCGGGGATGCGGCCGCGGGTCGGCGCGGTCGCGGCGCTGATCGGCGCCGCGCTGCTGGCCGCAGGGGTCGCGGAGCTGCTCGTCCCGGTCCTGGACCCCGCGTCGACGTCGGCGATGTGGACTCAGAACGAGTGGCTCGTCAGCCTCCGGATGACGGGGGCGCCGTCCGCGCCCGTGGAGTTCGCGCTGTGGGTGGCGTGGATGCCGGTCATGGTCTGGATGGAGTTATGGCTCCTGCGGCGGTGGCCGCCCGTCCAGGCACTGGTGGGGAGCACCGGCCTTCCCGGGGGGAACGAGGCACCGGAGCCGGCCCTCGCGACGGCGCGGGAACGCCGGGACGTGGTGTTCGCGGGGCTCATTCCGGTGGTGCTGCTCGCCGTCGCCGGCGGCGCCGTCCTGCGGCACGCGAACGTGCGCACGTGGGAGCAGACCCCCTCGCTCACCTTCGACCCCGAACTCTGGTTCCCCTACCGTCCTCCGGAGCTGATCGCGGAGTGGAGCGGGCTCCTCTACCCGGCGTTGCGGCTGCGTCCGCTCGCGACCGAGGAATCCCCCGGATGGCGCGCGACCCTCGCCGTCTGCCTCGTCCTGCTCGCCGTTCTGGCGGTGGCGCTGCGCATCGTGGTCCGGCGTGCCCCGGACGGACATCCGATGCGCTTCTTCCTGCGCTGCTGGTACGCGACGCTGCTCGCCTCCGTGGCGGCCGCGTTCGTGGAGAGCGTGCTGCTGAGGGAGCACGCCCCGCGTGAGCGGGGGATGAGTTTCGCACCCTCCTTCGATATTGCCCTCTCCGAGGCCGTTCGCTTCGGCACCGCGTGGGGGTGGGTCACGGGCGCCGTGTGCCTGGGCGCGCTCCTGGCCACCTCGCGTCGACGAATCCGTACGAAACCGAGCGTGGAGGAAGGACGGCTGACGCATGCCGAGTGACCGACGGGTGGTCCGCAGGACCGGAGCGCTCACTCGGCTGAGCGTCCGCCGCGGCGCGGGGCGGGCCCGCCCCGGGAGGGCCGGTGCCGCGACCGAAACCCCAAGCAGGCTGCGCCACTTGCGGAGTCCCGCCACCTGGCTCGCCGGCATTCTGCTCACGGTGGTGACGGTGACCTTCCAGGACACGTTGACCGGCGCCGTGAAGGCCGTCCTGCCGCTCGACCGGCTGCCGGACCGGATCTCGCCGCAGGGTGCCGTCCATGTCGTCGAGGTCAAGGACGTCAAGGTCTCCGGTGAGTACCTGGTCCGCGGGGACCGCGGCGGACGCTTCGGGAAGGTGCTTTACAGCGGACAGTGGCGGCAGAAGGGAGACATCCTCGACGTCGGCGAGAGCGAGTGGATGGTCACCCTGGAGGGGCGCGCCGCGCAGCAGGTCCGGATCACCGACATCGTGCCCGAGCTGGAGGGCGGGAAGTGCTCGCCGCCCCTCGGCGGCAGCCTCGTGCTCTCCCCGGCGCAGGGCGAATCGAAGGTCATCCCCCTGGAAGTGACCATCGACTCCCCGCTGCCCCGGCTCACCGCGCAGACGGAGGGAGCCAAGGCCGGAGCTCCGTACTTCACCGGCTCGCAGGCCCGGCACATCACGCTCAAGCAGAACGAGAGCGAGGCGTTCCTGCTCAGGGCGAAAACGGAGCGGGGCCACTGCCGCTGGCGCTACCGCATTCACTACCAGGTCGGCGGCAGCACCGCGGAGATGGTCCTGGAGCGGCCGGGCGGCAAGCCCTTCGAAGTGACCGGTCAGCTGTCGGATGTGGGCGGGTACCGATCCGTGTACGCCCCCTCCTTCGTCTGCGCCGCCAACGGCCACGCCCCGGACACGTGGATCACGGGTACCGGTGCGGAGTACGCCCGCGCTCTGCGCAGAGGCAAGGAAGGTCCCTGCCCCGGGCCGTGAGTCGTTACCGGGCCCGAAGGCGTGAACCGGGCAGCAGGAAAAGGGGGTTGATCCATTGTGGACCGAAAACGCTCGCCGAAGCATCCACTTCACGAACGATCTTGCGGCGATCTCGCCCGCCTAACGTGAGGGCATGACGCGGACAACGGGCGAGGATCTGGTGTGTACGGCGGGCGACGGCGTGGAGCTGGCCGTCCGCGATTTCGGCGGGGACGGCCCGGCGGTGCTGTTGTTGCACGGCGCCGGGCGGACGCTGCTCGACTGGGAACGGGCCGCGCCCGTGCTGGCCGAGGGGCACCGGGTGCTGGCGATGGACCTGCGGGGCCACGGGCGGTCGGGGGACGGCACGAAGCCGTGGACTCTCGCCGCGGCGGTGGACGACGTGACCGCGGTGCTGGCGGCGCGCGGGGTGCCGGACGCCGTGGTGGTCGGCCATTCGATGGGAGGGATGATCGCCGCGCTGTGCCTGGAGCGCAACGCCGCCACACCCGCGGCGGTCAATCTCGACGGGCACGGTATGGGGCGGGCCGAGCAGTATGCCGGGCTGGATCCGGCGTACGTGCGCGAGCGTCTTGCCGAGGCGCGGGACTTCGCGGAGCAGAGCGGTGGACGCCCTTTTGCCGAAGAGGCGTTGACGGGTGTGCTGGGCTATCACGCTTCCATGGCCGAGCAGTTGGGCATACCGGCCGACCTCATGGAGGCGGGGGTGCGCCGCGCTCTCCAGGCGACGGCGGACGGCCGGCTGTTCCTGCGGCCGGGGCACGGGCAGGCCGTGCAGGCGCAGCGGGAGATGGCGGGGCTCGATCTGTTCGCGCTGTACCGGCGGGTGACGCGCCCCCTGCTGATCGCGCGGGCTCTGCGCCCCAATCCGCCGGTCCCGGGCATGCCGTCGTGGTTCGACGAGATGATGGCGGCCTATACGGATGGGCTGCGCACGGATCTCGGGGAGCTGGCGCGGACGTACCCGTGCGTGACGGTCGCCGGGGTCGACGGAACGCACGCGATGCTGCTGGAGCGGCCCGCGGAGGTTGCCGGGCTGGTGGCCGGATTCGTGGCCACGGCGGCGGGGGAGGGCGGCGGTTGAGACGCACCGAAGGGTGCCTCCGCGGAGTGGCGCGCAGCGCCTCCCGGGGCACCCTTCGGCGGTGAGGTGTCAGCGAGGGTAGAGCTCGAAGAGCGTGGCGGGACGCCCCCGGTACCGCTCGCCGCCGGCGCGCACCATCTGCTCGACGAACCCGCGGGCGTAGGTGGCCGGGTCCTGTTCGCCGCCCAGTCCCCTGATGTACGCGCCGTGGGCGGCGAGCGAGGAGACCGCCCGGTCGATGCCCGGTCCGACCTCCGCCGCGTGGGTGGGGTGGGGGGAGCCGGCGATGGCGACCCAGCGGACACCGCCCCAGGGCGCCGGGCCCTCGTCCTCACCGATCTCGGGGAAGATCCAGCGGTTGCCGGCGTCACCCGCCGCGTCCAGGACGGCGCGGCCCACGATCCGGTGGTCGGGGGTGTTCCAGTGGACGCCGCCCCAGGTGTCGTGGTGGTTGAGGGTGATGAGGAGTTCGGGGCGGTGGCGGCGGATCGCCGCGGCCAGGTCACGGCGCAGCGCCGTACCGGCCTCGATCACCCCGTCGCGGTGGTCGAGGAACTCCACGGTGTCGACCCCGACGAGCGCGGCGCCGGCCCGCTGCTCCGCCTCCCGGATCACCGCGCACTCGTCGGGGGCGAGTCCGTCGATACCGGCCTCGCCTCGGGTGACCAGGAGGTACGTGATCTCCCGCCCGGCGGCGGTCCATTCGGCGATGGCCGCCGCGGCGCCGTATTCGAGGTCGTCGGGGTGCGCGACGACGGCGAGCGCGCGCTGCCAGTCCTCGGGCATGGGGGAGAGGGCCGGGCCGGCGGGCGGAGAGGCCGGGGACGTGGGGGCGTTGGAGTCTTCGGACATGGGGAGCCTCTTCCTGTTCCTCTTTCTGTTTCCGTCCCCCGGGTTCCCCCGGGCGGGTCGCCGTGGGACGGAATCCCGATGAGAGACGGATATACCTGCTGGTCGGACGGGTGGAGCGGTGGTCCTTGTGCTGAGCGGGCGGGCGACTGCCCAGGGGCCGGCGGGGCGGACGACCGGAGGGCGGGGTGGCGTCCCGCCCACGATCATGACACCTCCGGGGCCGCGCTCCAGGTACGCGGCGGAGAGCGGAGTCGGAGATGAGGGGCCGTGAGGTGAGGGCGTACAGGGGCGTGTTGGGGGCGTGAAGCGCGGGCGGAGAGCGCCGGGGCGGTGCGTCGGGCCGCGGGCGCGCGAGAGCCGCGATCACCGATACCGCTTTGTATGCCTGCTGAGCTGCGCTTCATCACATCGGGTGATTTCCTGGCCTTAGGTTGCGGTCAACAACACGCGGTTGCCACTCTGTTGCTGACTGTCAAGCTGTTGGGAGGGGCACGTGCCTTTCGGTGAACAGCCCGCGTACCTCCGTGTCGCAGGCGACCTGCGCCAGAAGATCGTCGAAGGGGTGCTGCCTCCGCACACCCGCCTTCCCTCCCAGGCCCGGATCCGCGAGGAGTACGGCGTCTCGGACACCGTCGCGCTGGAGGCCCGCAAGGTGCTGATGGCCGAGGGGCTGGTGGAAGGGCGTTCGGGGTCGGGCACCTATGTGCGCGAGCAGCCCGTTCCGCGTCGTATCGCCCGCGCCGGCTACCGCTCCGGCGGTGTCTGCACGCCGTTCCGGCAGGAGCAGACGGACGACCGGGTGAGAGGCACCTGGGAGTCCAACAGCGGCCAGGAGGCGGCCAGTTCGTCGATTGCCGCCAGGCTGCGCATCCCGTCCGGGGCGAAGGTGATGCGGACCCGCTACCTCTTCCGCGCGGAGGGTGAGCCCTCGATGCTCTCCACCTCGTGGGAGCCGCTGGAAGTCACCGGTCGGACGCCCGTGATGCTGCCGGAGGAGGGGCCGCTGGCGGGGCGCGGGGTCGTCGAGCGGATGGCGGCCATCGACCTCGTGGTGGACAACGTCGTGGAGGAGATCGGCGCCCGCCCGGGCCTCGCGGAAGAGGCCATGACGCTCGGCGGGGTGCCGGGCCACGCGGTCCTGGTCATCTCGCGCACCTACTACGCGGGCGGCCGCCCGGTCGAGACCGCCGACGTCATCACCCTCGCCGACCGCCACCGCGTCTCGTACCACTTGCCGGTCAGATAGCCGCTGGGGCGAGGGG
The DNA here is from genome assembly GCF_045782725.1 of Streptomyces sp. Pv4-95. Taxonomy (NCBI): domain Bacteria; kingdom Bacillati; phylum Actinomycetota; class Actinomycetes; order Kitasatosporales; family Streptomycetaceae; genus Streptomyces; species Streptomyces sp. Pv4-95. The sequence continues at coordinate 3,052,620 of NZ_CP127172.1, read as the reverse complement.
CCGGCCATTGACGGGCTGCGGGGCTGCGGGGCTGCGGGGCTGAGGGGCTGAGGGGCTGAGGGGCTGACGGCCGACGGGCGGGCGGTAGCCGGGGCGACGGCCCGCCCGTCCTGTCGGCCCGCGTCCCGCCGCCCCGCGCCCTGGTCGGTAGTTACGTCACCAGTGACGTCCGCGACGTCTCCCCGCTCAACCGCCCGCGCGCACCCGTCCGTCCCGTCGGACCGTCAGCCGCCGCAGGTCGCCATCTCGCTGCCGCCGCCTCCTCCGGTGCCGACCGACCAATCGTCTCCGCGCGCCCGGCTCGTGCACTCGCCCGTCTGGCCGCCCCGTGCTCGGTCGGCTGTCTCGCGACCAGCACTTCTGTGACGCCCGACTGCTCACCCGCCCCCGAGCACCCGCCCGTCCCGTCGGTCCGTGCCCCGCCGCCCCGCGCCCGGTCGGTCATCGTGTGACCGACGTCCGTGACGTCTGACTGCTCAACCGCCGGTGCGCACCGCCCGCCTCGCCCCCCCCGCGCCCCGTCGGCCAGCTCGCTGCCTCCTCCTCCTCCGGTGCCGACCCGTCAATCGCCCGTGCGCACCCGGCCTCGCGCACCTGCCCGCGCCTGATGTGCGCCTCTGAGGTGCCCTGTCGGGCTGGCTGCTTCCATCGGCCTGTCGGCACTTGCGTGCCGGGCGCCAGTGCTCGGGGCTGCTTTGGCTGTCGGACGGCTGTCGGATTCTGCGGTGCTCACTCGTGTCCGCCCGCGTGAGGTGTCGGTGTCCCGCCGCGTCGGCGTCTGGCTGCTCCAGGGGTTGCCTGCGCCCGCTTGCCCGTACCCGTCTGCCCTCGCTCCCTCCACCTCTCGGCCTCGGCCCGTGGCAGGCCGCCCCCTCCGACCTTGTCGCTGGGCGGGCTGTGCCGGGCCGTTTCGAGACGTTCGGGCTCGCGCGCAACCGCTCGCCCGGGCGTGAGTGCCGTGCCACTTCCCCCGTCGGCAACGCCTCCCATTCCTCGTTGCCCTCTCCTCCCATCGCCCCATTTGTCCGCCTTCTTCCTGTAATGGCAGATGGATCTTGGTGTTGGAAACCTCACACCCCCTCAGCCGGGTGGGGGTTTTGGCCGAGCAGGGGAATCTGATCTTCCGATTCGCTCTTACGATGGCGAAGTTTGTGCACGGCACGGGGGAAGACCAGGAGACCAAGCACGTGAGCACGACGAAGACGGCGAGCGCGGAGCAGGGCTCGCACTCGCATTACCGCCGGTCCCTCGGGACCATTGCCCTGACCGCCACGGGTCTCGGGTCCATCATCGGCTCCGGCTGGCTCTTCGGAGCCGAGCGGGCCGCCGCCATCGCAGGACCGGCCGCGATCCTCGCCTGGGTCATCGGCGCGGTGGTCGCGCTCACGATCGCGCTCACCTACACCGAGCTCGGCTCGATGTTCCCCAAGGCCGGCGGCATGGTCCGCTACGGCCAGTACTCGCACGGCTCGCTCGCCGGGTACCTGGCGGCCTGGGCGAACTGGATCGCGATCGTCTCCGTCATTCCCGGAGAGGCCACCGCCTCCGTCCAGTACATGAGTTCCTGGGACTTCGGCTGGACGCGGGCCCTGTACGACGGCAAGGAGCTGACCGGCACCGGTGTCGGGCTCGCCAGCGTCCTGCTGATCTTCTACTTCTTCCTCAACTGGTTCGCGATCACGCTGTTCGCGAAGACCAACACCGCGATCACCGTGTTCAAGGTCGTCGTGCCGGTGATGACGGCGGGCGCGCTGATGCTGGCGCACTTCGACACCGGCAACATCCAGGCCCACGGCGGCTTCACGCCGAACGGCTGGAGCTCGGTCTTCACCGCGGTCGCCGTGTCCGGCATCGTCTGGGCCTACAACGGCTTCCAGTCCCCGCTGAACCTCGCCGCCGAGGCCCGCAACCCGGGCAAGTCGCTGCCGAAGTCGGTCGTCTGGTCGATCGTGATCGCGCTGGTCATCTACGTCGCCCTGCAGGTCGCGTTCCTGATGGCGGTGCCCGGTGACAAGCTGACCGCCGGCGGCGGCTGGGCCGGTCTCGGCTTCAACTCTCCGCTCGCCGACCTCGCGGTGGCCTGGGGCCTGAACTGGCTGGCGCTGCTGCTGTACGCCGACGCCTTCGTCTCCCCGTCCGGCACCGGCATGATCTACGCGGCGACCACCTCGCGCATGATCCAGGGCGTGCAGGAGAACGGTCACCTGCCGGGCATCTTCGGTCGCGTGGACAAGAAGACCGGTGTGCCGCGTCCGGCGCTGGTCCTCAACCTGGCGATCGCCTTCCTCTTCCTCGCGGTCTTCCGCGGCTGGGGTTCGCTCGCCGAGATCGTCTCGGTCGCGACCGTCATCTCCTACATCACCGGCCCGGTCGCGGTGATGTCGCTGCGCCGCCTCTCGCCGGACCTCAAGCGCCCGGTCAAGCTGCGGGCGATGCCGTTCGTCGCACCGATCGCGATGATCTTCGGTTCGCTGGTCCTTTACTGGGGCCGCTGGCCGCTGACCGGCAAGGTCATCCTGATCATGGCCGTGGGTCTGCCGGTCTGGGCCTGGTACGAGATCGGCAAGCCGCTCACCCAGGGCCGCAAGCCGTGGGCCGGTCTGCTGCCGCACCTCAAGGCCGGCGCCTGGATGGTGGCGTATCTGCTGGTCATGGCCACCGTCTCGTACGCGGGCGGCAAGGACTTCGGCGGCAAGGGCTATCTGCCCGAGGGCTGGGACATCCTCGTGGTCGCCCTGATCGCCCTCGCCTTCTACTACTGGGGCGTCCGCAGCTCCTGGCGCAACCCGTCGCTGGTCCAGGTCGAGGCCGAGACCCGGGCGGCGGAGGCCGCCGAGGCGGCGGAAGCCGACCAGGTGCGGTCGGGCGACGACAAGGCACCCGTCGGCGCCTGACGACTCCGCGCACACGATCTCCCGGGACTCCGGGCCCCGTTGCGGGGCCCGGAGTCTCCGCGTTCCGCGTCCGGCCCACCCGTCCGTTCCCCGACGCCTCCGCGCTTCTCCGGTCGCCTGGGAAGCCTGCGGATGGCCGGTTCAGTACCTCTTTGTGTAATTCCGTATCCGGTGCGTAAAGGTCGGGCGTACGCTCGGGCATATGCGGATTGCGATTTCGGCATCAGCACAGGAGGGGCGCGCGACGGCGCGCTGCCCGGCGGACGGAGGGGCGCAATGACCGACAGTGGAGCCGTGCTGCCCTGGCTCGTCATCCGCCAGGACGAAGGCGGCAACCGTTATCGGGTCGGTCGTTATGCGACCCGGGCGGAGGCGGAGCGGGTGGCCGACCGGCTCGATACCCGTGGCCACCAGCGGCTTTACGTGGTCGAGAGGGTTGGCCGCGCGACGACCTGAGCGGTGAGGAGCGAGGAGCGGGACGGAAGCGGGGGACGTAGGCTGCCGCGCATGACGACACTGCGCGTAGTGGTGGGCGGAGCGGTGTGCGACCGAGGGCGGCTACTGGCCGCCCGGCGCAGCGCACCGCCCGCCCTGGCCGGCCGCTGGGAGCTGCCAGGCGGCAAAGTGGAGGACGGCGAGACACCCGAGCAGGCGCTGGCACGCGAGCTGCGCGAGGAGCTGGGTGTCGAGGCGGTGGTGCAGGAGCGCATCCCGGGGGAGTGGGTGCTGCGGCCCGGCTTCGTCCTGCGGGTGTGGACGGCCCGGCTGCTGTCCGGTGAGCCGCGCCCGCTCCAGGATCACGACGAGCTGCGCTGGCTGCTGCCCGGCGAGGAGGGGCAGGTCGACTGGCTGGACCAGGACCGGCCCGCGGTCGACGAGGCGATGCGGCGGCTGGTGGCGACGGCGACGGTGGGGCGTCCGCGGTCGTGAGCGTGGCGGGCGGCCTGCCATGGCGGACGCCGCCGTGCCGGCTCGCCCGCCGGAGCGACGTCACCCGGGTGCCGCAAGGCGCATGCGGTATCGCGCGGCTCACCACTGCTCGAAGCCCCTTTGGCGCCAGTGTGCCCGTTTGACGGCGATATTTACTCATCGATACCGGGTATGCCGTGATTAACCCCCTTTAGTGCGGCGAGCCTGGGGGTCCCTTCGGGCTGGGAAGTGATCGGCGTGAGCGACAGCGCAGCGGCAGGGGGCCTGGGGGCGGCCTCTTCCGGTGCCCGCCGACGCGGCATGGCCTCCGGTTCGCCGATTGCGGAATGGAGTTTCCCGGCCGATCCGGGCGCGGTGCGCACCGCTCGCAGCGCGGTGCGGGAGGTGCTCGACGACTGGGGGGTCGACGGCGCCGTGGATGTGGCCGTGCTGCTCGTCAGCGAGCTCGTCACCAACTCCTTGCGCCACGCCAGCGGGCCGATCGGCGTCCGCATGGTGCTGCTCAGCAGCGGCGGACTGCTCGTCGAGGTGAGCGATCCGCTGCCCGATCCGCCCCTTGAGCGCACCGCGTCCCCCGACGACGAGGGCGGTCGTGGATTGCAGCTGGTCGCCTGCAGTTCGCGGCGCTGGGGCACCCGGCGGGGAAAGAGTGGCAAGACAGTGTGGTTCGAGCTGTCGGTGGCTGGTTAGGAGACAGATGAAGTCCTGATCGTTGCCATTTCATCGACATCCCGTCGATGGCCTGCGATCGAGACTGTGCTGTGATCGTGAAGACCGTGTTCCGGATAGCCGAGGTGCTGGATACTCGGCTGGTCCGGTCCGGGCACGATGAGCTGGAGGGGACGGGGCTCGTGAGCGAGATGTCATCTGGCGGGGCAGGACCCGCGCAGGCCGATGGTCAGGGCGGTGCGGACAGCCCCGGTGGCCCAGGTGCACGCCCGCATGCGCGGGACCCGCACGGTCTGCCGATCTGGCAGAGCAGCCAACCCGGATCGATCTACGACTACATCCGGGTGGCCTCGTTCTCGCTGGGGCCCGACGGGCGCATCGACCAGTGGAGCGAGCGCGCGGCGGACATGCTCGGCATCCCCGCGCAGTACGCCGTCGGCAAGGACCCCGTGGAGGCGTTCGTCCCCGGCGAACTGCGCGAGACCGGGCACCGCAAGGTCTCCGAGATCCTCGACGGCCGCGAGTGGACCGGTCTGGTGCCCTACCGCAGGGAAGAGGGCGGCCAGGCCGAGGGGCTCGCGGAGATCTATGTGATGCCGTCCGAGACGGAGCTCGGCGAGCGCGCCGCGGTCTGCCTCGTCGTCGACGTCCGGGCACTGCGGGGCATCGAGACCGACCTCGCGGCCGCGCAGGCCGTTTTCGGTCAATCTCCCATGGGTTTCACCCTGTTCGGCACGGATCTGAAGCTGATGCGGGTCAACGAGCGGTTCGCCACGGTCTTCGGCGGGCCCGCCCACAAGTACCGCGGCGGCAGCCCGCACGACTTCCTGCCGCCCGGCGAGGCCGACCGGCTGACCGCCGCGCTGCGCCGGGTCCTGGAGACCGGGGAGTCGGTCGCCGAGATGCAGGTGGTCGGTCTGGTGCCCGGCGAGGAGGAGCGCCGTCGCTGGTCGATCTCCCTCTACCGGCTGCACGGCGCCAGCGGCCGGCCCATAGGCATCGCGGCGCTCGCCGCCGATGTGACGGGCCGTCGGCGCGCCGAACGGGAAGCCGCCAACGCCAGGCGCAACCTCGCGCTGCTCAACGAGGCCGGCGCCCGGATAGGCAACTCCCTGGACCTGGAGACCACCGCCCGCACGCTGCTCGACGTCGCCGTCCCGCAGTTCTGCGATCTGGCGTCGGTGGACCTCTACCAAGGTCTGCTGGCCGGCGACGAGGCCCCGCCCGGCATGAGCGACGGCAGCGCGGAGCTGCGCAGGGTCGCGTTCGCCAGTGCCGTGTCGGACGCCCCGCTCGCCACGTCCACCTGTTGTTCCCCGGACGGAAGTCAGGACCCGGTGGCCGTCGGCGCGGTCCACCGCTACCCCTTCAACTCCCCGTGCGCCGGCGCCCTCCGTACCGGGCAGGCGCAGATCATCCCGAGCCGGGAGTGCGACGACCGGCAGGAGCTGGGCGCGGTGGTGCACTCCACCCTCGCGGTGCCGATGGTCGCCCGGGACACCGTCGTCGGGCTGGTGCAGTTCTCCCGTACGAAGGGCAGTGAACCGTTCGGCGAGCGCGACACCGCGCTCGCCGTCGAACTGGCCGCGCGCGCCGCGGTCTGTATCGACAACGCCCGTCTCTACCGCCGCGAACACGAGCGCGCGCTGATACTGCAGCGCAGCCTGCTGCCGCCCGGCGACCCGGAGGCCGCCGGCCTCGACATCGCCTGCCGCTATCTGCCCGGAACCACCGCCACCGAGGTCGGCGGCGACTGGTTCGACGTCATCGAGCTGCCGGGCCACCGCACCGCGCTGGTCGTCGGCGACGTCATGGGCCGCGGGCTGCGCGCCGCCGTGGCGATGGGTGAACTGCGCACCGCCGTGCGGACGTTGGCGCTGCTGGATCTGGAGCCGGCCGAGGTGCTCTCGGCGCTGGACGAGATCGCGCGGGGGCTCGGCGGCGGGGGTGACGGCCGGACGGGCGCGCGGTCCTCACGCGGCCGGTCGGGCTCCTCGGCGGAGACGGCCCGCGCAGCCGGTGCCGCGGATCTCTCCGAGGTCTATCTGGCCACCTGCGTCTACGCGGTCTACGACCCGGTGACCCGGCGCTGCACGTTCGCCAACGCCGGACATCTGCCCCCGGTGCTGGTCGAGGACGGCGAGGACGCCCTGCTGCTCGACGTACCGCCGGGGATGCCGCTGGGCGTCGGCGGGGAGCCCTTCGAGGAGATCGAGGTCGACCTCCCGGACGGCGCGCTGCTCGCCCTCTACACCGACGGCCTGGTGGAGTCCCGCGAGCATCCCCTGGAGGAGGGCCTGCGGGCCTTCCGGGCGGCGCTCTCGGACGCCGACCGCCCGCTGGAGGACGCCTGCGACCACGTCCTGAGCGTCATGGACACCTCGCACGGCGAGGACGACATCGCGCTGCTGATGGCCCGGGTGCACGGCCTGCCCAAGGACGCGGTGGGCGACTGGAATCTGGCGCCCGACGCCCGCTCGGTCGCCCGCGCCCGTGAGCTGGCCCGCGACCAGCTCACCGACTGGGGCCTGGAAGCCCTGGTGGACACCACGGAGCTGCTGGTCAGCGAGCTGGTGACCAACGCGCTGCGGCACGGCCACGGGGAGATCAGGCTGCGGCTGCTGCTGGATCGCACCCTGGTCTGCGAGGTGTGGGACGCCGACCTCGCCCAGCCCCGTCGTCGGCGCGCCCGGGACACCGACGAGGGTGGCCGCGGACTGCAGCTGGTCGGCCTGCTCAGCGATGGCTGGGGCAGTCGCCGCACCCCGCGCGGCAAGACCGTCTGGTTCGAACTGGCCCTGCCCGACGGCGAGTCGGCGGCACCGGATCCGACGGAAGCGCTGTTGAGCCTGTTCTGAGTCGGGTGGAGGTGCCCCGGGGCCGGGGCACCTCGACCGTGGCGGGGGTCAGGACGCGCGCAGGTGCGCGGCCGCCTTCTCCGCCTCGCGGACCACCCGCTCGGTGTCCACCCCCACCAGTTCGCCGCGGAACTTCCGCAGGCGGCCGTCGATGAAGATGTCACGGACGTTGGGTGGTTGGCCGTTGAGGACGATCTGGCTCACCCGGTCGAAGCGCGGGGCGAAGTTGAGCGTGCCGGGGTCCAGGACGACGACGTCGGCGCGCTTGCCCGGGGTCAGCGATCCGACCCGGTCGGCCATCCCGATGCACTCCGCGCCGCCCAGTGTCGCCATGCGCAGGACGGCCGGGATCGTCGGATGGATCTCGGCGTCCTCGTGCCGCGCCCGCTGGAGGCCGACGGCCGCCTTCATCACGCCGAACATGTCCGAGGTGTCGTTCGTCCCGCCGTCGTGACCGAGCCCGGCCCGCACCCCGTGCCGGTGCAGGGCGGGCAGCGGCATGATGCCCGAGGCCAGCCGCATGTTGCTAAGCGGGCAGTGGGCCACCCGTACGTCGTGTTCGCCGGTCAGCGCGATCTCCTCGTCGGTGAGGTGGATCGCGTGGTTCATCAGCAGGTCGGGGCCGAACGCACCGGCCGTGCGCAGGGCACGGATCGGTTCCTCGGCGCGGTCGCCGCGGTGCTCCAGGACATGGCAGTTGAACATCACTCCCATGTCACGGGCCGTCTCGTGCAGCAGGCGCACCTCCTTGAGGAGCGACATCCCGGCATGCGCCGACACCTGGGCCGACGCCAGCGGCAGCGGGCCCAGCAGCTCCTTGGCGACCCGGGGCAGGAGGTCGCGGTCAGCGGCGCTCTGCGCCATCGCGTAGACGAACCGCAGCCCGGAGTCGTCCAGGGCGCTGATGTAGGAGGCGCTGGTGTCGTAGGGGATCGCGTGCACCCAGTCGACGAGGGTGGTGACGCCGGTCTGGAGGGCGTCGAGGGCCGCGAGATGGACGAAGCGGTACATGTCCTGGGCGTCGATCTTGGGCAGGGTGCTGCGGTTGCAGGCGGCCAGCCAGCCCTGCACGTCCTGGGTGGCGCAGCCGCCGCGGATGCTCGACTGCCACAGGTGGTTGTGCAGGTCGACGAACCCCGGCAGGACGAAGGTGCCGGCGGCGTCGACCACCCGCGCGCCCGGCGGCACGTCGAGGGCCCGGCCCACCGCCGCGATCGTGCCGTCCCGCATGACGACGTCGACGCCGTCCTCCAGCAGGCCCAGCGGGCCGTCGCCGACCTCGGGGTCCATGGTGAGTGCGAGGTCCGCGCCGCGGAGCACGGTCGTCCGCCTCTCCGCCGGTGCCTCGCCCGGCCGCGCGGCCCGATCGTCGCGCGCGGCGGGCAGCCCGGCCGCCAGGGGGACGCCGCCCAGGCCGGCGAGGAGCCGACGCCGGCTCATTTTCGGAAAGTTCATTCCGTTTGTATATCGCGGAGGCGAGGCCGCGCCGTGAGACAAGATCCAGCCAAGTGATGGCCCGTCAGATCATGCCGGAATGGCCCCCCTCGGGCGCGAAGGAGTCATTCGCGCCGCCGCCGGATCTTGCTCCCGAGCCACACCAGCGGGTCGTACCGGGCGTCCGCGGCGCGCTCCTTCAGCGGGATCAGCGCATTGTCGGTGATCTTGATGTGCTCCGGGCAGACCTCCGTACAGCACTTGGTGATGTTGCAATAGCCCAGGCCGTGCTCGTCCTGGGCGGTGCGCCTGCGGTCCAGGCCGGAGTCGGCGGCGGCGTCCAGCGGGTGCATGTCGAGCTCGGCGACCCGCATCAGGAAGCGCGGACCGGCGAAGGCGGGCTTGTTTTCTTCGTGATCGCGCACCACATGACACGTGTCCTGGCACAGGAAGCACTCGATGCACTTGCGGAACTCCTGCGAGCGGTTCACATCCTCCTGCCGCATGCGGTACTCACCGGCCGCCAGCCCCGCCGGCGGCACGAACGCCGGGACCTCCCGCGCCTTCTCGTAGTTGAACGACACATCCGTCACCAGATCGCGGATGACGGGGAAGGCCCGCATCGGGGTGACGGTGACCGTCTCGGCCCGGTCGAAGACCGACATCCGGGTCATGCACAGCAGCCGCGGCCGGCCGTTGATCTCCGCGCTGCACGAACCGCACTTGCCCGCCTTGCAGTTCCAGCGGACCGCGAGGTCGGGCGCCTGGGTCGCCTGCAGCCGGTGGATGATGTCCAGCACCACCTCGCCCTCGTTCACCTCGACCCGGAAGTCCTCCAGGCCGCCGCCCTCCGGGTCCCCGCGCCACACCTTGAAGTGCGCCGTGTAGGCGTCGGACCGCTCCGCTTCCTGCTGCCCGCTCACCGGCTCAGCTCCTCGTCCGTCAGATACTTGGCCAGCTCGTCCCGTTCGAAGAGCGCGAGAAGATCGGGGCGGATCGGCGGGGTCTCCCGGCGGGTGAGCCGGATCCGGCCCAGCGCCGGGTCCGCGTCCGCCCGGTCGTCGAGCGGATCGGCGAGCCGGCAGACCAGATTGACGTTGCGCCAGCGCCGGTCCATCTCCGGATGATCGTCGCGGGTGTGCCCGCCACGGCTCTCCTCGCGCTCCAGCGCCGCCCGGGCCACGCACTCGCTGACCAGCAGCATGTTGCGCAGGTCGAGGGAGAGGTGCCAGCCGGGGTTGTACTGGCGGTGCCCTTCGACGCCCGCCCGCCGGGCCCGCACCCGCAGGTCCGCCAGCCGGTCCAGCGCCTCGGCCATCTCGCCCCCCTTGCGGATGATGCCGACCAGGTCGTTCATCGCCTGCTGGAGTTCCTGGTGCAGGGTGTACGGGTTCTCGGCCGGGCCCGCGTCCCGTCCGGCGTCCTGGCGTGCGTCCTCGGCGCTGAAGGGGCGCAGCGCCTCGGCTTCGGCGGCGTCGATCTGCAGCGGATCGACGGCCGGCCGGTCGGCCGCCGCCGCGGCGTACCCGGCCGCGTGCAGACCCGCCCGCCGGCCGAAGACGAGCAGGTCGGACAGTGAGTTGCCGCCCAGCCGGTTGGAGCCGTGCATGCCGCCCGCGACCTCGCCGGCCGCGAAGAGACCGGGCACGCCGGTCGCCGCCGCGGTGTCCGGGTCCACCTCCACCCCGCCCATCACGTAGTGGCAGGTCGGGCCGACCTCCATCGGCTCGCTGGTGATGTCCACGTCCGCCAGCTCCTTGAACTGGTGGTGCATGGACGGCAGCCGGCGCCTGATGACCTCCGCCGGCATCCGGGTGGAGACGTCCAGGAAGACACCGCCGTGCGGCGAGCCGCGGCCGGCCTTGACCTCGGAGTTGATGGCGCGGGCGACCTCGTCGCGGGGGAGCAGCTCGGGCGGCCTGCGGTGGTGGTCCGGGTCGTCGTACCAGCGGTCGCCCTCCTCCTCGGACTGGGCGTATTTCTCCTTGAAGACGTCCGGGATGTAGTCGAACATGAACCGCTTGCCCTCGCTGTTGCGCAGCACCCCGCCGTCGCCGCGCACCGATTCGGTGACGAGGATGCCCTTCACCGACGGCGGCCAGACCATGCCGGTGGGGTGGAACTGCACGAACTCCATGTTGATCAGCGGGGCCCCGGCCAGCAGCGCCAGCGCGTGGCCGTCGCCGGTGTACTCCCAGGAGTTCGACGTGACCTTGAAGGACTTGCCGATGCCGCCGGTGGCCAGCACCACGGCCGGGGCCTCCAGCACGAAGAAGCGGCCCGATTCGCGGGCGTAGCAGAAGGCGCCGGCCACCCGCCCGCCGTCGCCCGGTTCGGTGAGCACGCGGGTGACGGTGCACTCCTGGAAGATCTTCAACCGGGCTTCGTGGGAGCCGAGTTCACGCTCGTCCTCCTGCTGGAGGGCGACGATCTTCTGCTGGAGGGTGCGGATCAGCTCCAGGCCCGTACGGTCGCCGACATGGGCGAGGCGCGGGTATTCGTGGCCGCCGAAGTTGCGCTGGGAGATCCGGCCGTCGGCGGTGCGGTCGAAGAGCGCGCCCCAGGTCTCCAGCTCCCACACCCGGTCCGGGGCCTCGCGGGCGTGCAGTTCGGCCATCCGCCAGTGGTTGAGGAACTTCCCCCCGCGCATGGTGTCCCGGAAGTGCACCTGCCAGCTGTCACCGTCGTTGACGTTGCCCATGCTGGCCGCGATGCCGCCCTCGGCCATCACCGTATGGGCCTTGCCGAACAGGGACTTGCAGATCACGGCCGTCCGCATGCCCGCCTCGCGGGCCTCGATGGCGGCGCGCAGCCCGGCTCCGCCGGCGCCGACCACGACCACGTCCCAAGCCTGCCGGTCCACATGCGCCATCAGAAGGCACACCTTTCACTGGATGGAGCGGTCCTCAGAAGAACCGCGGATCGTCGAAGGCCCCGGTGGCCAGGAGGAACACATAGAAGTCGGCGAGGCCCACACTGATCAGCGAGGACCAGGCCAGCAGCATGTGGCGCTCGTTGAGCTTCCCGACCCAGCCCCACAGCCGGTAGCGCACCGGGTGCCGGGAGAAGTGCCGCAGCCGGCCGCCGACGATGTGCCGGCAGGAGTGGCAGGAGAGGGTGTACGCCCAGATCAGCGCGATATTGAGGAGGAAGATCAACGAGCCGAGGCCCATATGGCCCCAGGCGTGGTGCTCGTCGCGGAAGGACAGCACCGTGTCGTACGTCAGCACGCAGGCGACCAGCACCGCGAAGTAGAAGAAGTAGCGGTGGAGGTTCTGCAGGATCAGCGGGAAGCGGGTCTCACCGGTGTACTTCTTGTGCGGCTCGGCGACCGCACAGGCCGGCGGCGACGCCCAGAATCCCCGGTAATAGGCCTTGCGGTAGTAGTAGCACGTCAGCCGGAAGCCCAGCGGGAAGATCAGGATCAGCAGCGCGGGGGACAGGCCCCACCAGCTGCCGAAGAGATCCCAGTTGGGCCCGCCCTGCATGGTGCGGCAGTTGTCGGCCAGGCACGGCGAGTAGAACGGCGAGACGTACGGCGCGCTGTAGTAGTCGGCGTTCGCGAAGGCCCGCCACGTCGAGTAGACGACGAACGCGAGCAACCCGGCGGCGGTGACGGCCGGGGCCAGCCACCAGCGGTCGGTCCGCAGATGGCGGGCGCGGATGGCGGCACGCGAGGCGTCGTGCACGCCCGTCGCGCCCGTGTGCGGTGAGGGTTCGGTGCCAGTGGCCAACGTCGGTCTCCGTGAAGGGCGCTCCGTCGGGGCGGGGCTGGAAGGGGTAGAAGGGCGGGCGTCGGACGACTCCTAGGGCGCCCGGCGATCGCGCGCGCCCAGACCCTCGTCCTCGGCGTCGGCCCACAGCGTGGAGTCGTAGGGGGTGTCGGGAATCGAGACCATCGCGAGGGCCGGGCGTCCGGCGGCGGGGCCGGCCCCCGCGGCGCTCTCCTTCAGCAGGGTCAGGCTCTCGCGCAGATGATCGGTGTCGCTGCGCACCCGGCGGATGTCCAGCCCGGCCCCGACCTGCTCCTCCAGCCGGGCCACCGATCGGACGAGGTCGTCCAGGCTGTGTTGAATCGCCGTCAGTTCATCGTGAAGGGACATGACGTGCCCTCACCTCCGAAGGTGTGGTGGGCGATCTCATGCGCCTGCGAGTGTCGCGCGTCACAGTCGGGGTTGGGAAGGGATCCGTCGCGATTACGGCGACGAACCGGTGCGTTTCGGCTGCCGCGCGCCGGGCCGCGCCGAGGGCCGCGCACGGGCGGCCGGGCGGGTGCCGCGGGCGGCCGGCGCGCCCGGTAACCGGCGTTGGGCCGGGCGAGTGGCCTTCCAGGGGCGGCCGACGTGTCGGGCGCCCGGGCGGGGATCGGTCGCCTTCAGTGGGGGTGCCATAGATGTGATGAGCCGCAAAGTCGGCCGAACGTGTTGCGCCGGAGAGGGCCCGGGCGGCGGCGCGGCACGGGCGAGCCCGGAGGTAACAGTCATGACCGACCACGACAGCCTTGCAGGCCGCGCGGCCTGCCGCGGGCGCCGCTGTGCCGCGCTCATCGCGGCGGGCGTGCTGCTCCCGCTGCCCGTCCTGACCGGATGCAGCGGCGACGACTCCGAGGCGTCCGCCGCTGCATCCCAGGACATCGGCCGGATGGCACGCGGCCAGCTGAAGGACGGCGGCACCGTGCGCTGGGCGGTCGACTCGATGCCCGGCACGCTCAACGCGTACCAGGCCGACGCCGACACGACCACGGCGCGGATCGCCGGTGCCGTGCTGCCCAGCCTGTTCACCGTCGACGGGCGCGGCAGACCGCAGCGCAACCCGGACTACCTCCGGGCCGCGGACATCAGTGCCCGCGAGCCCAAGCAGGTCGTCACGTACAAGATCAACCCGAAGGCGCGGTGGAGCGACGGACGGGCCGTCGGCGCCGCGGACTTCATCGCCCAGTGGCACGCGCTGCGCGGCAAGGACAACGCCTTCTGGAGCGCCCGCAACGTCGGCTACGACCGGATCGCGAAGGTCCAAAAGGGCGCCGACGCCCACGAGGTCAAGGTGACCTTCGCCAAGCCGTACGCCGACTGGCGGTCGCTCTTCACGCCGCTCTATCCCAAGAGCGTGATGGGCAACGCCACCGCCTTCAACGACACGGCGCGCAAGCAGCTCAAGGTCGGGGCCGGACCGTTCCGGATCAAGAGCCAGGACACCGGGAGCGGCCGGGTCACCCTGGTGCGCAACCCGCAGTGGTGGGGCGAGCGCGCCAGGCTCGACAGGCTCGTGCTGCAGGCGCTGCCCCGCGACAAGCGGTCGGCGGCGCTGGCCGCCGGAAGCGTCGATGTCGCCGAGGTCGACCCGACGGCCGCCGGCAAGGTCGCCTCCGCCCACCGCGCGGCCGCGTCCGCCGCCCGAAAGGGCAGGGACTCCGGCAACGCCGGCCCGCAGGCGGCCGGGGAGCGCACGGACGCGAAGGCGGCCGCCGAGAACGCCACGCTGAACGGCTACACGGTCCGCAAGGCCCTGGGAGCCGCGTACACCCAGCTCGCCCTCAACGGCAGCACCGGACCGCTCACCGACGAGCGGGTGCGGCGCGCGGTGGCCCGTGCCATCGACCGGCAGGCGCTGGCCGACACGGTCCTCAAGCCGCTCGGACTGCCCGCCAGGCCGCTCGGCAACCATCTGCGGATGGCCGGGCAGTCCGGCTACGAGGACCACAGCGACGCGCTCGGCGGCCGCGACGCCGGCGCCGCCAAGGCCCTCCTCGCCGAGGCGGGCTGGAAGCCGGGCACCGGCGCCGAGCCGGACGTCAGTCCGGAGCCGGCCAAGCAGGACGACGCCTCGGCGCCCGCCGCCTCCGCGTCCGCGGCCGCCGAGGCCGACGACGGCCGCAACGCCGAGCGGCCGGCCGGCGCGGACGCCCTCGCCCGGAGCAACGACCACGAGGCGGACGTCCGCCCGGCGGCGGCCGAGGCGCCGCTGTCCTCCGCGGGCGCGGTGGGCTCCGAGGTCCAGCAGGCCGCCCTGCTGCGGCAGAGCGCCTCCTTCTACAAGGCCGAGGCCGCCGAGCAGGACGAGAAGGCCGACGGGGACACTTCGTCCCGCGCCCACACCAAGGCCCAGCGGTACCGGAAGCGTGCGGCCAAGGCCCTCGGCGCCGCCGAGATGATCGAGACGGGCCAGCGGCGGCATCTGCCGGGGTCCGGCGGCAGTGCGGCCGCCCGGCCGATGTCCGCGGCACAGGCACGCGAGGCCGAGGCCGCCGCGAAGCGTGACGCGGCGGCGGCCTCGCTGGCCGCCTCCGACGCCCGGGACGAGGAGCCGGCCGGACGGGCGGCGGGCTACGCGGGCCCCCGCTCCGCCGCCGAGCGGGCCGCCGACACCTCCGACGCCAAGGCGGACCGGGTGGCGAAGCAGCCGGCGGACCGGGACCCCGGCCGCAAGGCCGCCAAGGCCCCGGTCCTGAAGAAGCACGGCAAGCCGCTCACCCTGCGCTTCGTGCTTCCCGACGGCGCGGGCTCCGAGCAGCTGCGCACGGTCGGCGAACGGATCGCCAGGATGCTCGGCAAGATCGGTGTGCAGACCGCGATCCAGCGGGTCGCCGACACCAGCTACTTCCAGGACCACATCGCCTCCGGCGACTACGACATGGCGCTCTACTCCTGGCCCGGCACCGCCTACCCGGCGACCGACGCCCGGCCGATCTACGCCAAGCCGCAGCCGGCCGCCGACGGCTCGCTGACCGTCGAGCAGAACTACACCCGGGTCGGCACCGACCACATCGACCAGCTCTTCGAGCAGGCCACCGCCGAGCTGGACGAGGGCGCCGCGCGCAAGCTGGTGGCGCAGGCGGACGCCCGGATCTGGGCCGCCGCCGGATCGATTCCGCTGTATCAGCGGCCCGAGCTGGTGGCCACCAGGAAGTCGCTCGCCAACGTCGGGGCCTTCGGCCTGGCCGCACCCCGCTTCCAGGACATCGGCTACACCAAGGGATAGCGAACAATAGGTAAGAAACCGCAGGTCAGTGGGCGTACGTACGGGCTGGGGCGGCCAACGCCGCCGCAGCCCCGTACGATGGGGTGAGGCCGTGGCGTCTTCATGCCCGGCAGGCGCGCGTACCGGATGGACGCGTCGCCACCCACGATTCCGGGAGAAGCGCCGCCAGTATGCCCACCCGCCACGACATTCGTAACGTAGCCATCGTCGCCCACGTCGACCACGGCAAGACGACCCTCGTCGACGCCATGCTCAAGCAGGCAGGTGCCTTCGCCGCCCACGCCGCCGAGCATCTCGACGACCGGATGATGGACTCGAACGACCTGGAGCGTGAGAAGGGCATCACGATCCTGGCGAAGAACACCGCCGTGAAGTACCACCCCAAGGACGGCGGGGACCCGGTCACGATCAACATCATCGACACCCCCGGCCACGCCGACTTCGGTGGCGAGGTCGAGCGCGGCCTGTCGATGGTGGACGCGGTCGTCCTCCTCGTCGACGCCTCCGAGGGTCCGCTGCCCCAGACCCGCTTCGTGCTGCGCAAGGCGCTGTCCGCGCGGATGCCGGTCATCCTGTGCATCAACAAGACCGACCGTCCCGACTCCCGGATCGACGAGGTCGTCAACGAGACGTACGACCTCTTCCTCGACCTGGACGCGGACGAGGAGCAGATCGAGTTCCCGATCGTCTATGCCTGCGCCCGTGACGGCGTCGCGTCGCTGACCAAGCCGGAGGACGGCACCGTCCCGGCCGACAGCGAGGACCTGCTGCCGTTCTTCAGCACGCTGCTGGAGCACGTCCCGGCCCCGCAGTACGACGACTCGCTGCCGCTGCAGGCCCACGTCACCAACCTCGACGCGGACAACTTCCTCGGCCGTATCGCGCTGCTCCGCGTCGAGCAGGGCGAGCTGAAGAAGGGCCAGACCGTCGCGTGGATCAAGCGTGACGGCACGATGTCCAACGTCCGCATCACCGAGCTGATGATGACCGAGGCACTCACCCGCAAGCCCGCCGAGAAGGCGGGCCCGGGCGACATCTGCGCCGTAGCCGGTATCCCCGACATCATGATCGGCGAGACGCTGGCCGACCCGGAGAACCCGATCGCGCTGCCGCTGATCACGGTCGACGAGCCGGCCATCTCCATGACCATCGGCACGAACACCTCGCCGCTGGTCGGCAAGGGCGGCAAGGGCCACAAGGTCACCGCCCGCCAGGTCAAGGACCGCCTGGACAAGGAGCTGATCGGTAACGTCTCGCTCCGTGTCCTGGACACCGAGCGTCCCGACGCCTGGGAGGTCCAGGGCCGTGGCGAGCTGGCGCTTGCCATCCTCGTCGAGACCATGCGCCGGGAAGGCTTCGAGCTGACCGTCGGCAAGCCCGAGGTCGTCACCAAGGAGGTCGACGGCAAGCTGCACGAGCCGATCGAGCGCCTGACGATCGACTCCCCCGAGGAGCACCTGGGTGCGATCACGCAGCTGATGGCCACCCGCAAGGGCCGCATGGAGACCATGACCAACCACGGCTCCGGCTGGATCCGTATGGAGTGGATCGTCCCCTCGCGTGGCCTCATCGGCTTCCGTACGGAGTTCCTGACCCAGACCCGCGGTACGGGCATCGCGCACTCCCTGTTCGAGGGCCACGAGCCGTGGTTCGGCGAGCTGCGCACCCGCCACAACGGCTCGCTGGTCGCCGACCGCTCCGGTTCGGTGACGCCGTTCGCGATGATCAACCTCCAGGAGCGCGGCGTGATCTTCACGGAGCCGGGCACCGAGGTGTACGAGGGCATGATCATCGGTGAGAACTCGCGCTCCGACGACATGGACGTGAACATCACCAAGGAGAAGAAGCTCACCAACATGCGTGCGGCTTCCGCGGACACCACCGAGAACGTGGTCCCCCCGCGCAAGCTCTCCCTGGAGCAGTCGCTGGAGTTCTGCCGCGACGACGAGTGCATCGAGGTCACCCCGGAGACCGTGCGTATCCGCAAGGTCGTCCTGGACCAGAAGGAGCGCGGCCGCTCCGCGTCGCGCGCCAAGCGCTGAGTCCGTCACCGGGCGCCCTCGGCGCCCGGTGCGGAGAACGCCCCGTCGGACCCTGGTCCGGCGGGGCGTTCCGCGTTCCTGCCGCCCGTCGAACTGCTGTGGAGCCCGAGCCGGTTGAGGCGTCCCCGGCACGGTGTCAGTGGCCCTTGGCAGGATGGCGGCATGACGGATACCACGAAGATCACGAAGATCGAGACCGGCCGGGGCATCGCCACATTGATCAACATCTTCGTCGTCGCGCCCGAGCGGCAGGCGGAGTTGGTGGCGGTGCTGAGCCGGGCGACCGAGGAGACGATGAAGGACCGGCCGGGGTTCCTCTCGGCGAACATCCATGCAAGCACCGATGGCGAACGGGTCGTCAATTACGCGCAGTGGGAGAGCGAGGAGCACTTCCGGGCGATGCTGGCCGATCCGGTGGCGCGCGAGCACATGACGCAGGCCGCCGGCATCGCGGAGAGCTTCGAGCCGCGGATCTTCACGGTGGAGTCCGTGCACCACGCGTAGGACGCGCGGCAGGCGCCGGCGGCGGGCGGTCGCGGGCGCTCACGATCGGGCATACGGGGGGTTTCTCGGGTTTTCGGAGCAGTGGCGGACAACGCCGGAGTGCAGTACGTCCTCTTTTGGGTTCTTATGTGGGCTAAGTGTGACCGAGGACCTGAGGAGGCACCCATGCGTGGAGCCACGCGCGCCCAGTGGGCCGTAGGCGCCGTCGCCCTCGCCCTGGCAGCCACGGCCTGTGGCGGCGGCAGCGGCGGCGGTGCGGACAGCGCCGGGGTGGTCAGCGCCTCCTGGGGAGATCCGCAGAACCCGCTGGAGCCCGCGAACACCAACGAGGTGCAGGGCGGCAAGGTCCTGGAGATGCTGTTCCGGGGTCTCAAGCGGTACAACCCGCAGTCGGGCGCCGCGGAGGATGTCATCGCGGAGAAGATCGAGACGTCCGACTCGCAGAACTACACCGTGACGCTGAAGGACGGCTGGACCTTCAGCAACGGCGAGAAGGTCACCGCGAAGTCCTTCGTGGACGCCTGGAACTACGGCGCGCTGCTCACCAACAAGCAGAAGAACGCGCCGTTCTTCCAGTACATCGAGGGCTTCGACGAGGTCCACCCGGAGAGCGGCACCCCGACGGCCCAGACGATGTCCGGGCTGACGGTGAAGGACGACAAGACCTTCACCGTGAAGCTCAACCAGAAATTCTCCAGCTGGCCCGACACGCTCGGCTACTCGGCCTTCATGCCGCTTCCGCAGACCTTCTACAGCGATCACGACGCCTGGGTGAAGAAACCGGTCGGCAACGGCCCGTACGTCGTGGATTCCTATGTCAAGGGCTCCGCGTTGAAGATGCGCAAGTGGGAGAAGTACCCGGGCAAGGACCCGGCCCAGAACGGCGGCATCGACCTGCGGGTCTACACCGACAACAACACCGCCTACACCGACCTTCAGGCGGGCAATCTCGATCTCGTCGACGATGTGCCCGCGGCGCAGCTGAAGAACGTCAAGGCAGACCTCGGCGACCGCTACATCAACCAGCCGGCCGGAATCATCCAGACACTCACCTTCCCCATGTACGACAAGAACTGGAACGGGCCGGGGAAGGAAAAGGTCCGGCGCGGGATCTCGATGGCGATCGACCGCGCGCAGATCACCGACGAGATCTTCCAGAAGACCAGGACACCCGCCACGGACTGGACCTCTCCGGTGCTCAAGGAGGACGGCGGGTACAAGGCGGGCCTGTGCGGCGACGCGTGTGAATTCAACGCCGACGAGGCCAAGAAGCTGATCAAAGAAGGCGGCGGTCTCCCCGGCGGGAAAATGACCATCAGCTACAACGCCGACACCGGGTCGCACAAGGACTGGGTCGACGCGATCTGCAACAGCATCAACAATTCGCTGGACAGCGACAACGCATGTGTCGGCGCCCTCGTCGGCACCTTCGCCGACTTCCGCAACAAGATCACGGCGCAGCGGATGACCGGCCCCTTCCGGGCCGGCTGGCAGATGGACTACCCGCTGATCCAGAACTTCCTGCAGCCGCTGTACTACACCAACGCCTCCTCCAACGACGGCAAGTTCAGCAACGCCGAATTCGACAAGCTCGTCAACGAGGCGAATGCCGCGACGGACATCGGTGACGCCGTGGCGAAATTCCAGGACGCCGAGAAGATCCTCGCCGACCAGATGCCGGCCGTTCCGCTCTGGTACCAGAACGGCAGCGGCGGCTATTCCGACCGGATCAGCGATGTCGCCCTGAACCCGTTCAGCGTTCCCGTCTACCAGCAGATCAAGGTCGGCTGACGGGGCGGCGCCCGCTCGTTCCCGGTCCGCTCGTACTCCAGAATCCGGAGCCCTCATGGGACGCTATGTGATCCGGCGGCTGCTGCAGATGATCCCGGTGTTCATCGGCAGCACGTTCCTGATCTTCTTCATGGTGTACGCGCTGGGCGACCCGGTGGCCGCGATGTTCGGCGACCGGGCGCCCGACCCCGCCACCGCCGCCCAGATCCGGGCCGACCTCTACCTCGACCAGCCGCTGTGGAAGCAGTACCTGCACTACATGGGGCAGATCTTCCAGGGTGACTTCGGCACCGCGTTCAACGGGCAGCCGGTCACCGAGCTGATGGCCGAGGCATTCCCGGTCACGCTGCGGCTCACGCTCATCGCCGTCGTGATCGAGATGGTGATCGGCCTCGTGCTCGGGGTGTTCAGCGGCCTGCGGCGCGGCCGGACGATCGACACCTCGGTCCTCGTCCTCACCCTGGTCGTGGTCTCCATTCCGACCTTCGTCAGCGGCTACCTCCTGCAGTTCCTCTTCGGGGTGCAGTGGAACTGGGTCAAGCCGACCGTCTCCTCCGACGCGCCGCTGAACGAACTCCTGCTGCCGGGGGTGGTGCTGGCCCTGGTCTCCCTGGCGTATGTGACGCGGCTGACGCGTACCTCCATCGCGGAGAACACCCGCGCCGACTATGTGCGCACGGCCGTCGCGAAGGGGCTGCCCCGGCACCGCGTCATCACCCGCCACCTGCTGCGCAACTCCCTGATCCCGGTCGTCACCTTCATCGGCACCGACATCGGCGCGCTGATGGGCGGGGCGATCGTCACCGAGCGCATCTTCAACATCCATGGCGTCGGGTTCCAGCTCTACCAGGGGATTCTGCGGCAGAACTCACCGACCGTGGTGGGCTTCGTGACGATCCTGGTCCTGGTCTTCCTCGCCGCCAACCTCCTCGTCGACCTGTTGTACGCCGTCCTCGACCCGAGGATCCGCTATGCCTGAGCCGTTCGTACCCAAGGAAGCCATCACCCACGGCGACGGCGGTACCGCCGCGCTGGCCATCGGCGAGGCGGAGTCGCTGGAGCGCGCCCCGTCCGCGGGGCCGCCCGACGGCGCGCCCACCGGCAAGCCGCGCAGCCTGTGGAGCGACGCCTGGCACGACCTGATCCGCAACCCGGTCTTCGTGGTCTCCGGGTTGGTGATCCTGTTCCTGGTGGTCATCGCCATCTGGCCGCAGCTCATCGCCGACGGCAACCCCTACAAGGCCGACCTGGCGAAGGCGCAGGAAGGCGCCGAGCCGGGCCATCCCTTCGGCTTCGACACCCAGGGCAGGGATGTCTACACCCGAGTCGTCTACGGCGCCCGCGCGTCCATCACCGTCGGCGTCTGCGCCACGGCCGGCGCCGCCCTGCTGGGCAGCCTGCTGGGCGGGCTGGCCGGCTTCTTCGGCGGCCTGGGGGACACCCTGCTCTCCCGGCTCGCCGACATCTTCTTCGGAATCCCGGTGATCCTGGG
This sequence comes from Streptomyces sp. Pv4-95, assembly GCF_045782725.1. Taxonomy (NCBI): domain Bacteria; kingdom Bacillati; phylum Actinomycetota; class Actinomycetes; order Kitasatosporales; family Streptomycetaceae; genus Streptomyces; species Streptomyces sp. Pv4-95. Next base: position 3,031,028 of record NZ_CP127172.1, on the reverse strand, counting down.
CGGCCTGGTCTTCCTCTCGGTGGTCGTCAGCTCGACCGTCTGGCCGGTGGTCGGCTTCATCGTGCTCCTGGGCTGGCCGCAGATCTCCCGCATCGCACGCGGCGCCGTGGTCACCGCCAAGCAGAACGACTACGTCCAGGCCGCGCGTGCCCTCGGCGCCGGCAACGGGCGGATCCTGCTGCGGCACATCGCGCCGAACGCCATCGCGCCGGTGATCGTCGTCGCCACCATCGCGCTCGGTACGTACATCGCCCTGGAGGCGACGCTGTCCTACCTCGGCGCGGGCCTGAAGCCGCCGACCGTCTCCTGGGGCATCGACATCTCCGCGGCCTCCACCTTCATCCGCAACGCCCCGCACATGCTGCTGTGGCCGGCCGGCGCCCTGAGCATCACGGTGCTGGCGTTCATCATGCTCGGCGACGCGGTGCGCGACGCCCTCGACCCCAAGTTGCGCTGAGGAGCCGGCAGATGACCGACCACGACCAGTCGCCGACCGAGGAACCTCCGCTGCTCGACGTCCGCGATCTGCGGGTGGAGTTCCGCACCCGGGACGGTGTCGCCAAGGCCGTCAACGGCGTCACCTACCGCGTGGCGCCGGGCCAGACGCTGGCGGTGCTCGGCGAGTCCGGATCCGGCAAGTCCGTCACCGCGCAGGCCGTGATGGGCATCCTCGACTCCCCGCCGGGCTATGTGACCGGCGGGGAGATCTTCTTCCAGGGGCGCGATCTGCTCAAGCTCGGCAACGAAGAGCGCCGCAAGGTCCGCGGCGCGAAGATGGCGATGATCTTCCAGGACGCGCTGTCGTCGCTGAACCCGGTGCTCAGTGTCGGCGCGCAGCTCGGGGAGATGTACGAGGTCCACGCCGGCCTGTCGCGCAAGCGGTCCCGGGCGAAGGCCGTGGAGCTGATGGAACGGGTGGGCATCCCCGCGGCCAAGGACCGGGTGGGGGATTACCCGCACCAGTTCTCCGGGGGCATGCGGCAGCGCATCATGATCGCGATGGCGCTGGCCCTGGAGCCGGCCCTGATCATCGCGGACGAGCCCACGACGGCGCTGGACGTCACCGTCCAGGCCCAGGTGATGGATCTGCTCGCGGAGTTGCAGCGCGAATTCACCATGGGCCTGATCCTGATCACCCACGATCTCGGCGTGGTCGCCGACGTCGCCGACACGATCGCGGTGATGTACGCCGGCCGGATCGTGGAGACCGCCCCCGTCCACCAGCTCTACAAGGCGCCCGCACACCCCTACACCCGCGGGCTGCTGGACTCCATCCCGCGGCTGGACCACAAGGGACGGGAGCTGTACGCGATCAAGGGGCTGCCGCCCAACCTGACGTCCATCCCCTCGGGTTGCCCGTTCCACCCGCGCTGCCCGCTGGCGCGGGACGTCTGCCTCACCGACCGGCCCCCGCTGTACGACGTGGGGCCCGGCCGCGCCAGCGCCTGCCACTTCTGGAAGGAGACCCTCGATGGAGCACGGTGACACCGGCCGGGTCGCGAACGGCGGCGGGCAGGGCACGGTGCCGCCGGGGCCGCCGGGACCCCCGCGGCCACCGGAGGGCGCCACCGGGCAGGCCGGCCGGAGCCACGAGCCGGACGGCGTGGCCGTACGGGAGGTCGGCGAGCCGATCCTGGAGATCCGCGATCTGGTCAAGCACTACCCGCTGACCCAGGGCATCGTGATCCGGCGCCAGGTCGGCGCGGTCAAGGCCGTCGACGGCGTCTCCTTCGACCTGCGCAAGGGCGAGACGCTGGGCATCGTCGGCGAATCAGGCTGCGGCAAGTCGACGGTCGCCAAGATGCTGGTCGGCCTGGAGCAGCCGACGTCCGGCCGGATCAGCTACCAGGGACAGGACATCGGCAAGCTGTCCGCCCGGGCGCTGAAAGCCGTGCGCCGCAACATCCAGATGGTCTTCCAGGACCCCTACACGTCCCTGAACCCCCGGATGACGGTCGGTGACATCGTCGGCGAGCCGTACGAGATCCATCCCGAGGTGGCCCCCAAGGGCGACCGGCGCAAGAAGGTCCAGGACCTCCTCGACGTCGTGGGCCTCAACCCCGAGTACATCCACCGGTATCCGCACCAGTTCTCCGGCGGCCAGCGCCAGCGCATCGGCATCGCCCGCGGTCTGGCCCTCAACCCCGAGATCATCATCTGTGACGAGCCGGTCTCGGCACTGGACGTCTCCGTGCAGGCCCAGGTCATCAACCTGATGGAGCAGCTCCAGGCCGAGTTCGACCTGTCGTACGTCTTCATCGCGCACGACCTGTCCGTCGTGCGGCACATCTCCGACCGGGTGGCGGTGATGTACCTCGGCCGGCTCGCCGAGATCGGCACCGAGGCGGAGATCTACGACCACCCCACCCACCCCTACACCCAGGCCCTGCTCTCCGCCGTTTCGGTGCCCGACCCCGAGGCCCGCGAGCAGCGGGAGCGCATCCTGCTGACCGGAGACGTCCCCTCGCCCGCCGACCCGCCCTCCGGCTGCCGCTTCCGCACGCGCTGCTGGAAGGCCCAGGAAGTGTGCGCGCGGGTGGTGCCGCCGCTCGACGTGCCGGACGCGTTCCGGGACGGCGGCACCCCGGCCGCGCACGACTCCGCCTGCCACTTCGCGGAGGAGCGGCACGTGGTGCCCAGCGAGTAGCCGCCGGCCGCGGGTGCCGCCCGGCCGTGTGCGCCCGCGCGCGAACGCAGGAGCCCGCCTCCCGTCATACCGCGGGGAGGCGGGCTCCTGCCTGTCGCACAGGCGGTGAGGGCCGGTCAGAGCGTCTTGTCGGTCTTCCCGGTCTCCTCGGCCGATGCGGCGTCCTCGATCGCGGCCAGTGCCGGGTCGAGGATGATGTCCTCGCCGCGGGCCGCGGTCGTGGGCTCCTCGGGGAAGTGGCAGGCGGTGAGGTGCCCCGCCTGGTTCCCGCCGAGCTGCACCAGCGGCGGCTCCTCGGACGCGCACTTGTCCTGCGCCTTCCAGCAGCGCGTACGGAACCGGCAGCCGGAGGGCGGGTTGACGGGGGAGGGGACGTCACCGGCGAGGCGGATGCGCTCGCGGTCCTCCTCCTCGGACTCCACCAGCTTGGCCTCGGGCACGGCCGAGAGCAGCGCGTGCGTGTAAGGGTGCCGTGGCCGGTTGTAGATCTCCTCGCGGCTGCCCACCTCGACGATCTTGCCGAGGTACATCACCGCGACGCGCTCGCTGAAGTGCCGCACGATCGCGAGGTCGTGCGCGATGAACAGGAACGCGATGCCCAGCTCGCGCTGGAGCTTTTGCAGCAGGTTGACGACCTGGGCCTGGATCGAGACGTCCAGCGCGGAGACCGGCTCGTCGGCCACGATCAGCTTCGGCTCCAGCGCGAGCGCGCGGGCCACGCCGATGCGCTGCCGCTGGCCGCCGGAGAACTCGTGCGGGAAGCGGTTGTAGTGCTCCGGGTTGAGACCGACGGTCTCCAGGAGCTCGCGGATCCGCTTCTCCCGGCCGCCGGGCGGGTTGATCCCGTTGATCTCCATCGGGCCACCGATGATGGTGCCGACCGTCTGCCGCGGGTTGAGCGAGGCGTACGGGTCCTGGAAGATCATCTGGATCTGCGAGCGGACCGGCGCCAGTGCCTTGCGGTTGGCGTGCGTGATGTCCTGGCCCGCATAGGTGATCTTGCCGGAGGTCGGCTCCATCAGCCGGGTGAGCAGCCGCCCGGTGGTGGACTTGCCGCAGCCCGACTCACCGACCAGGCCGAAGCTCTCGCCCGCGTGCACGGTCAGGTCGACGCCGTCGACCGCCTGTACCGCACCGACCTTCCGCTTGAACGGGAAACCGCCGTAGATCGGGAAGTGCTTGGTCAGCCCCTCGGCGGTGAGGAGGGGCTCGCCCTGCGGGGGCGCGGCGTCGCGGGGCGCGGGGAGGGTGACGTGGTCTGTCATGGTGGTGGCTCCCTAGCCCAGCCGGGGCTTGATCTGCTCGGTGAAGAAGGTCTGCTTCTGCTCGGGCCCGAGGTGGCACGCGGAGGCGCGTCCCAGCTCCAGTACCGGCCGCTCGTCGGTGCAGCGGCTGCCGCCGACCTCGTGGACGAAACCGCAGCGCGGGTTGAAGGCGCAGCCGGACGGCGGGGTGAGCAGGCTCGGCGGGGTGCCGGGGATCGGGTGCAGGGCCTCGCTGACGTCCGAGGAGAGCCGCGGCATGGAGCTCAACAGGCCCCAGGTGTACGGGTGCTGGGGCTGGGTGAGGATCTCCTTGACGGAGCCCCGCTCCACCGCCCGGCCGGCGTACATCACCAGCAGGTCGTCCGCGGTGTTGGCCACCACTCCGAGGTCGTGCGTGATCAGGATGATCGCGGAGCCGAACTCCTGCTGGAGGTCCTTGAGGAGGTCCAGGATCTGCGCCTGGACGGTGACGTCCAGGGCGGTGGTCGGCTCGTCCGCGATCAGCAGCTCGGGGTTGCAGACCAGCGCCATGGCGATCATGGCGCGCTGGCGCATACCGCCGGAGAACTGGTGCGGGTAGTCGTCCACCCGGAGGGTGGGCTGCGGGATGCCGACCTTGGTCAGCATCTCGATCGCACGCTGCCGGCCCTCGCGCTTGCTGGCGCCGGTGTGCTTGATGTACGGCTCCGCGATCTGCCGGCCGACCGTGTAGTACGGCGACAGCGCGGTCAGCGCGTCCTGGAAGATCATGGCCATCTTGTTGCCGCGGAGCTTTTCCAGGGTCTTCTCCCTGGCCCCGGTCAACTCCTGGCCGTCCAGGGTGATCTCGCCCGCGATCTCGGTCGACTTGGGGTTGTGCAGCCCCAGGACGGCGAGGTTGGTGACGGACTTGCCGGATCCCGACTCGCCGACGATGCCGAGCGTCTGCCCGCGTTCGAGGTCGAAGGAGAGGCCGTCGACCGCCTTGACGATGCCGTCCTCGGTGGAGAACCGCACGTACAGGTCGCGGACGGAGAGGAAGGGGTCCGATCCGGTCGGGACCGGCTTTCCCTCGGTCTTGGTGAGTGTGGTCACTTCAGGCTCTCCTAGGACAGGCGCACGCGCGGGTCGATGAAGGCGTACGTCGCATCCACGATGATGTTGAACACCAGGATCAGGGCGGCGCTGAAGATCAGCACGCCCAGCACCATGGGCAGATCGAGTGTGGTGACGGAGTTGATCGCCAGCCGGCCGATGCCCGCCAGCGAGAACGTGTACTCGGTGATCATGGCGCCGCCGAAGAGCGACCCCAGGTCCATGCCGAGGATGGTGACGATGGGGATCAGCGAACCGCGCCAGGCGTAGCGCATGAAGACATAACGCGCCGGCATGCCCTTGGCCTTGGCCGTGCGGACGTGCTCCTCCTGGAGCTGCTCGATCATCGTCGAGCGCGACATACGGGTGTACTGCGCGGTGAAGATCGTCGACATGACCAGCCACGGCAGCAGCAGGCCCATGAACCAGCCGGCCGGGTTGCTGGTGAAGTCCACGTACTTCGGGGAGGCCATCACGCCGCTGTAGACGAAGATGCCGAGCACGATCGGGCCGAGGATGTAGATCTGCACCGAGCTGAGGACCATGGACACGCCGGTGACGGTCTTGTCCAGCATCGTGCCGCGCTTCCATGCGGCGAGCAGGCCCGCACCGAGTCCGATGGTCAGGAAGACGACGACACCGCCGATGGCCAGCGACGCCGTGGTGGGCAGCCGGTCCATCATCGTCGACCAGACGTCCTGCTTGGTGGCGAAGGAGTAGCCGAAGCAGGGGGCGTCGCAGCGGCCGATGGTGTAGTCGCGGCCGGTGAAGATGCCCGAGAGGAAGTCCCAGTACTGCTGCGGCAGGGGCTTGTCGAGGCCGAGGTTCTGGTGGATGAGGGCGATGTTGTCAGCGGTGCAGTTCTTTCCGCAGGACATCGTGGCCGGGTCGCCCACGGCGAAGAACACGAAGAAGGTGAAGGCGCTCAGCAGGACGAGGGTGACGACCGCGCCGAACGTCCGGCGAAATAGGAAGGGAAGCATGACGATTCGCTGCTCTCAGGACGGCGGCGGCAGTGGGTGTGAGGGGTGACGGGGAAGGCCCCGGAGAACGCGCGCTCCGCCGTGCGCGCGCTCTCCGGGCCACCTTCGAAGGTGCCTACTTCTTGAGGAACAGCGTGGTCGGGTCGATGTAGCTGGCGTCCACGTTGTAGCGCGCACCACCGATGTTCGAGCCGTGCAGCTGGAGCACCTTGGTGTAGAACACCGGGGCGGCCGGGTTGACCTTCTCCACGATGTACTTGTGGAGCGTCTCCCACTCCTCGGTCGCCTTGGCCGCGTCCGCGATCTTGGAGATGCGGGCGATCTCGGCGTTCACGTGCTTGTCGTTGACGTGCGAGTAGTTCGAGGCGCCGTCCTGGATGGCGGTGCCGTCGTAGGACGGCGGGATGACGGTGGAGGCGTCCGCCCAGTCCTGGCCCCAGCCGGTCATGTAGATGTCGAAGCCGTTGTCGACCTTGCCCATCTGCTCGTACCAGGAGGCCGCGTCGACCTCCTTCTTCTGCACGTCGAAGCCGGCCTTGGTCAGCGCGTCCTCGATGACGACGGCTTCCTTCTGGCGCGCCTCGGTGTTGGAGTAGGCATAGACGAGCTTCATGCCCGTCTTGCCGGCCTCCTTGAGGAGCTTCTTGGCCTTCTCCGGCTCACCGTTCGGGTGCTTGATCTTGCCGTACGGGTCGTAGCCCTTCTGGTAACCCGCGACGGTCGGGGCGAGCAGACCGCCGGCGATCTCACCGCCGTAGCTGCCGCCGTTGACGCGCACGATCTGGCCGTTCGGCAGCGCGTAGGTGATCGCATCGCGGATCTTCTTGTCCTTGATGCGGTCCATGTTGAAGTTCATCTGCCAGACGTAGGGCTGGTAGCCCTGGACCAGGCGCTTGCTGGCACTGGCGTTCTCCAGCACCTGCTTGGTCAGCGTCGGCTCCACCGAGTTGGTGAAGCTGACCGCGTTCTTGGCCTCGCCCTGGTCGGCCATCAGGCGCTTGGTGGAGTCCGAGGCCTGGTGGTTGAAGGAGATGTCGTACCCGTCGGGGTACTGGTGGCGCATCGGGTCGGTCTTGGGGTCCCAGTTGGTGTTCTTCACCAGCTTCATGGACTTGCCCGACTTGAACGAAGCGATCTTGTACGGTCCCGCGCAGACCGGCGCGACGTCGTAGCTGTCCTTCGTGTCCTTCGCGCCTTCCGGGACCGCGCTGTAGCCCGGCATGGTCAGCGCGTACGGCAGCTGGGACTGCGGCTGCTTGAAGTGGAAGACGATGGTCTTGTCGTCCGGGGTGTCCAGAACGCTCTTGGGCAGGTGGTCGCCCTTGTACGGACCGTCCGGCAGCGCCTTGCGGTAGCTGGTGCCCGAGCCCGACAGCCACTGCTGGATGTAGGTCGGACCGTCGGTGATGAACTTCGCGTACTGGCGCTCGAAGGTGTGGCGTATGTCCTTCGAGGTGATCGGCGTGCCGTCGGCGAACTTCACGCCGTCCTTGAGCGTGTACTTCCAGGTCTTGCCGCCGTCGGACATCTGGCCCGAGTCGGTGGCGAGGTCGCCCACCACCGTCGCGTTGCCCTTGTCGTCCTGCTTGAAGGTGGTCAGACCGCGGAAGATCAGCTGCGACAGGACCTTCATGTCGCTGACGTACATCTGCGCCGGGTCCAGGTGGTTGTAGCTGTCACGCTGGTAGACGCGGATGGTGCCGCCGGGCTTGGCGCCCTTGACCGGGGCGGCCGGGCCGACCGATTCGGCGGCCTTGCCGAGCGGCACGGCCTTCGACTGGCCCGCCGCGTCCTTGTCGGTCTGCGACTGGTCCTTGCCCGCGCTGCTGCCGCTGCTGCAGCCGGTGAGGGCCATTGAGCCGGCCGCGAGGGCCACGACCAGTGCGCGTGCTCTGCGCGTAGATAGAGCGTTCATGAGGTTCCAAGCACCTGCCTGTCAGTTGGTGTCCAGATGTGCTGCCGAGGCATCCGGTGGGAGACCGGCGCGGGGGTGACAGCCGCCCCCCTCAAGTGGACGATCAGCGCCCGGATTTGGGGTCGAAGGCGTCCCGGACCGAGTCCCCGAGCAGGTTGAAGCACAGCACGAAGATCACCATCGCGGCGCCGGGGAACAGCAAGAAGGTCGGGTCGTTCTCGTACACGTTGCCGGCCGTGTGGAACAGCCGGCCCCAGTCGGGGGTCGGCTCCATGATGCCGACGCCCAGATAGGACAGGCCGGCCTCCGCCGTGACGAACAGCGGGAGCATGTAGGTGCTCTGCACGAGGATCGGCGTCACCACGTTGGGCAGCAGTTCCTTGCGGATGATCCGCCAGGGGGACGCGCCGGTGATCTTCGCGGCCTCGACGAACTCCCGCTCGCGCAGGGACAGCACCTGGCCGCGCAGCAGACGGGCCAGACCCATCCAGCCCAGACCCCACTGCACGAGGATCAGGGCCACCACGCGGACGTAGGTGGGTGTCTCGTCGGACGGCGGAACGAAGATCGCCACCACGACCGGCATGAACGCCACGAACGTGAGCTGGCTCGGGAAGGCGAGCAGGAAGTCGATCACGCGGCCGAGCCAGTAGTCGGTCCTGCCGCCCACGTATCCGGCGGTGACGCCGAGGATCGTGCCGGTGACGACCACCAGGACCGTCACCGCGACCGAGATGCCCAGCGAGGTGCGGATGCCGTAGAGCAGCTGGGTGAACAGGTCGCGGCCGAGCGACGGCTCGATGCCGAACCAGAACTCGCCGGACATGCCGCCGTTGGGGCCGACCGGGTAGCCGAACTCGTCGAGCAGGTCGAAGTTGTCGTTGCCGTAGAGCGTGTACGGGTTCTTGCCGTACAGCGAGGCGATGACGGGTGCCAGAGCCGCGACGACGAAGAAGGCGAGCACGACGATCGCGCAGACCATGCCGGTGCGGTCGCGCTTGAAGCGCATCCACATCAGCTGGCCAGGAGAACGGCCGACGAGCTCACCGCCCGTACGGTCCTTCTCCTTCTTCAGACCCTCGGGGCCGAGTCCTGGGGTGTCGGACTGGGTAGCCGCGGTCTGGGATGGACTAGTCATCGCGAAGTGCCCCCGCGCAGAGTTCTCTTGGAACATGAGGCGGCGCCGATTCGCACCGCTGGATGAGCGGACTTTCGCAAGTGATTTATGGCGGAGTCAAGGGGATGCGGTGTGCTGATGCGCAGGTCGTCCGCTTCTTGAGCGAAGATTGCGCAGATTGACGCACGGGCGTGCTTGACAGGCGACCGCAATGTACGGCATGGGGGACATATCGCCACCAACTGCTTTAACATGAAGGCAACTTCACTGTCGCAACACCGATATACGGACGCGGCATGCTGAACAACGTACGGCCGTGCGGGTGCCGTAGACCGGCCGGGACCGCCAGGCGGCGTCCCGGCCGGTCATCGTTTTGTCCGGGTTCGGTGAGCGTCGGCGCCGGCGCTCCCGCCCGCCCCCCGGCCTCGCCTCCCGGCCCGCGCGGGGCGGCCCCCGAGGCGCTCGGCCACCCCGGCTGTTGTCCCCGTGCCGGGACAGGAGTAGACCTGCGGTAGGCGCCGCGCGCGGAGATCGGCGCCGGGAGGCCGGCACATCGACACGGACGGGGGGACAGGCCGTGTCCACACCGCAAGGAAGCGCTCTCACCCGTGGGGCGCGCGGCATCGGCGGCCTGGCCTGCCTGCTGCTCGCACTGCTCGGCACGGGATGGATCATCAGGGACCTCTCCGTCGCCCAGCAGCCCGCGGACGTCTGGTGGACCTGGCTCGGCGAGGCGCGGCGGCCACGCGAGTTCACCGCCTGGGCCACCTGCGCGCTCGACCCGCTGCTGGTGCTCGGCGCGCTCGCCGCGGCCGTCGCCTCGGTGCGGGACGCCGTCGCCCCTGCGGTGGCCGCGGGCGGACTGCTCGCGATCGCCGTCGCCACGGTCCTGCTGCGACTGCCGCTGCTCTGGGTCCTCGGGGCGGGCCGGCTGCAAGGGCTGGACGGCGGGCTCACCGGGCAGGCCCGGCTCACCGCCATCGCTCAACTCGCGCTCTCCGCGGTGCTGCTCGTCGTGCTCGCCGCCGGGCGGCGGCCCGAGTATCGGCCGGAGCGCGCCTCGTACGAGCTCCCCAGGGGGGCGCACGCGGCCTACGGGGTCGTCGGCCGTACCCCCCGCGGCACGGCACCCCGGAAGCCCGGAGGCCCGCGCAAGGGGCCCGCGGCCGCCGCCGGGTGGGCGCTGGGCGCCGCCGGGGCGGCGGTCGCGGCCTGGGAGGTCCACTGGTGGAGCCGGCTCGGCTGGGACACCTACTGCAAGGGGCTGATCGGCGACGCCTCCGTCTTCCGCGCCCTGCTGCAGCCTCCGGTGCACTGGCAGGCGCTGGTGCTCGCCCTGCTGGCGGTGCCGGCCGCGGCCGGCACCCTGCGCCGCGCCCCCTGGGCCAGGCCGGCCGCGATGGTCACCGGTGCCCTGCTGGCCTCCCAGGGTGCCGCCACACTCGTCTTCGCCGCGCACACGGGGCAGCTGGCCCGCTTCGCGGTGCTGCCCGCCGCCTCCCGGCTGGAGTTGGGCACCGGGGCCCTGGTGGCGGTCGCCGGGCTGGTCGCGCTGGCCGCGGCGGCCCGGTCCGGCGCGCCTGCGGGGCGCACGGCACCGGGGGACGCGGTGGTCGCCTACGGGCCGGCCGCGGGCGACCGGCGGCCCCGGCACGCCCCGCCCCCGCCGTCGAGGCTGCCGCCCGGCTGGTGAGGCCGGGCGGCAGCGACGGAGGGCCTGCCGCCGGTCAGCTCATCCCCAAGGACCTCTTGAGGAAGTCGACCTGCAGCAGGAGCAGGTTTTCGGCCACCTGCTCCTGCGGCGTCATATGCGTCACCCCGGACAGCGGCAGCACCTCGTGCGGGCGGCCCGCCGCCAGCAGCGCCGAGGACAACCGCAGCGAATGCGCCACGACCACGTTGTCGTCGGCCAGACCGTGCACGATCAGCATCGGACGGTGCGGCTCCCGGGCCCCCGAGAGGCCCTCGTCGGTGAGCAGCGAGTTGGCCGCGTAGACCTCGGGCTCCTCGTCCGGGTGGCCGAGATACCGCTCCTGGTAATGGGTGTCGTACAGCCGCAGATCGGTCACCGGGGCGCCCACCACGGCCGCGTGGAAGACGTCGGGCCGGCGCAGCGCGGCGAGCCCCGCGAGGTAGCCGCCGAAGGACCAGCCCCGGATGGCGACCCGCTCCAGATCCAGCGGCAGCGACCCGGCCAGTGCCTGGAGGGCGTCGACCTGGTCCTCCAGCGTGACGTCCGCGAGGTTCCGCGACACCGCCTTCTCCCAGGAGGGGGAGCGGCCGGGTGTGCCCCGGCCGTCCGCGACGATCACCGCGAAACCCTGGTCGGCGAACCACTGGGAGGTCAGATAGGCGTTGTGCGCGGCGACCACCCGCTGGCCGTGCGGACCGCCGTACGGGTCCAGCAGCACCGGCAGCGGACCGTCCTCCTCGCGATGGCCGTCCGGCAGCAGCACCGCGCAGGGGATCTGCCGCTCACCGGCGAGGACGAGGCGGGGGCGGGCGGTGAGGGCCGGCTCCTCGGCGTACGAGCCGATCGTGGCGAGGGTCTTCTCACCGCCGTCCGCGTCCAGCCGCACCACCTCCACCTGGGCGCCCGGCCGTTCCAGCGACGCCTGCGACAGCACCACGAGCGAGCCGCTGCGCACCGCGGAGGACACGGTGGGGTACGGGCGGGTGCCGACGCGCTCCCAGCCGCCCTGGTCGCCGCTGCCGCGGAACCAGGCGCGGTAGACCCCGATGTCGTGCATCTCGCTGCCGCTCGCGGAGAACAGCACCTCGTCCTCGCCGATGTCCAGGACGGCCCGGACGTGCAGCGGCGCACCGGTCAGCGGGCGGTCGCCGACGAACAGCTTGCGCGCGCCGCCCTCGTCGGCGATGCGTACCAGCCGGCCGTCCGGCGTCCAGGCCGGCGCCCCCGGGAACGGCTCGACCCACACCTCGTCCTCGTCCTCGTGCACCGTGCGGGTCGCGCCGGTCGTGGTGTCGACGGTCAGATAGCGCTGGTCGCGCTGGTCGCGGGACTGGACGAGCAGCAGCGGGGGACCGGCCGCGGACCAGTGCACGCGCGCCAGATAGGGGTAGCGCTCGGTGTCCCAGGTGACGTCGGTGCGGGAGCCGTCCAGGCCGAAAATCGCCAGTGAGACCTTGGCGTTGGCGGTGCCGGCTGCGGGGTAGGGGACCCGGGTGGGTTCGCGGTCGGGATGGGCGGGGTCGGAGATCCACCAGCGCCGCACCGGCGACTCGTCGACCCGCGCGGCCAGCAGCCGGTCGCTCTCCGGTGACCACCAAAAGCCCCGGTAGCGGCCCATCTCCTCGGCCGCGATGAACTCCGCCAGGCCCCAGGTGACCTCGGGGCCGTCGGGCCGCGCCAGCAGACGGTCCGCGCCCGGCCGCCCGGCCGCCCCGTCCCCGGTGGCGTCGGAGCCGTCGGAGCCGTCGGCCGTGGCGCTGCCGTCGGCCGCGACCACCCGCAGCCCGCCGTCCGCCACGAAGGCGATGTGCCGGCCGTCCGGCGACGGGCGCGGGTCCACCACCGGCCCCTGGACGGGGATTTCGCGCGTGGTGCCGGCCCGCAGCTCGGAGACGAACAGTCGCCCGGAAAGGGGGAAGGCGGCCAACTCGACCGCGGAGTCCACCGCGTAGCCGACGATGCCCGCCGAGCCCTCGCGGGTGCGCTCGCGGCGGGCCCGCTCCTCCGGGGAGAGCTCCTCGTCCGCGCCGGCGAGCAGCGCCCGCGGGTCGGCGGCGGTGAACTCGCGTCCCTCGTTCAGGTCGAGGACCCAGAGCTGCTGAGTGCGGTCGGTACCCGTTGCGGAGCGGAGGAAGACGACGCGCGCGCCGTCCGGGGAGAGGGCGTAGCCGCGCGGAGCGCCCAGCGTGAAGCGCTGTGTACGGGCGTGTTGCCGGGGGAAGGGAAGCTGTCCGGTCATGGGGGGAGCCTAAGGGTGTTCGGGCTCACACGGTCGCGCTCGTTTGGATCGCGTGCGCCCCTGTTCTGCTTCTGTGCTCCGACATATGCGCGCGGACGGAAAGTTATGATCCCTTGCGCGTCATGGGAACGGGGTAAAGAGCCCATGGCATACCCCGGTGTGAGATCCGTCGAGGCGGTCGAGCACCATCAACTCTGTCCGGTCCATGCGTACTTGGAGGTGAGCCGCCGTGGCACTCTCGATTTCGGCGGTGGTGCTGCTGGCGATCATCGTCTTCTTGCTCGTCAAGAAGTCAGGGTTGAAGGGCGGGCATGCATTCGTCTGCATGCTGCTGGGCTTCTACTTGTCCAGCTCGTCCATCGCTCCGACGATCAAGCAACTGACGACGAACGTCGCCGGAATGCTCGGCAACATCAAGTTCTGAGCCGTTCGCCGGCCGGCGCCCGTACATCGTTCGGGCGTACGGCCGCCGACCGGGATCACGTGCTGAATCCCGACCGGGCGGCTCGTAGGCTGTCCCCATGACCGACCTTCCCGCCCGTCGTCTGCTGCTGGTGCACGCGCACCCGGACGACGAGTCGATCAACAACGGCGTCACCATGGCCAAGTACGCGGCCGAGGGCGCGCTGGTCACGCTCGTGACCTGCACCCGCGGCGAGGAGGGCGAGGTCATTCCGCCCGAACTCGCCCATCTCACCCCGGATCGGGACGACACTCTCGGCCCGCACCGCGTCGGCGAACTCGCCGCGGCGATGACCGCCCTGGGCGTCACCGACCACCGCTTCCTCGGCGGACCGGGCCGCTATCGCGACTCCGGCATGATGGGCGCGCCCCAGAACGACCGGCACAACGCCTTCTGGCGGGCCGAACTCGACGAGGCCGCCGCTCATCTGGTGGCCGTCATCCGCGAGGTCAGGCCCCAGGTGCTGGTCACCTATGACCCGAATGGCGGCTACGGCCACCCCGACCACATCCAGGCGCACCGCGTGGCGATGCGCGGCGCGGAGCTGGCGGCGCAGGAGGGCTTCCGCCCCGACCTGGGTCCGACGCACGCGATCGCGAAGATCTACTGGAACCGCAATTCCCGTTCGGTGGTCGAGGAGGGCCTGGAGCAGCTGCGCGCCGCGGGCCACGCCTTCCCCGGTGTCGCCTCCGCCGGCGACGTACCGGGTGTGGTTCCGGACGGCGAGATCACGGCGTCCATCGTCGGGGAGGCGGACCACGCGGCGGCGAAGACCGCCGCGATGCGGGCGCATTACACCCAGATCGCCGTGTCCGGACCGTTTTTCGCGCTCTCCAACGACCTGGGCCAGCCGGTGTTCCGCACCGAGCACTATCAGCTCGTGCAGGGGGACGCGGGAGTGGCCGAGGGGACCCGGGAGGGCGATCTCTTCGCGGGAATCGGTGGAATGGCGGGTATGGCCGGTATTTCGGGTACGGATGGCAGTGCCCGGACAGAGGAGGCGGCGGAATGAGTGCGGCGAAGGGTGGCGGGTCCGCGGGCAAGGGCGGCCGCCGGTCGAGGGCCGGAGCCGGCGGCGCGTCCGGGGCCGGGACCGGCGGTCCGGTCCGGCCGGCCGCGAGCGCCGCGCTGTCCGCCCCGCTGACACCCGGCCGGGTTGCCCTGTATGTCCTGCTGCTCGTCGCGGGCGTGCTCGTCGGGCTGGCCGGGACACTCCTGCAAGCGGCCTGGCTCCCGGGTGGATTGGTGTTGACGCTGGCCGGGACGGGTGGTCTCTTCTACGGTGGCGCCAGGGCGACCGGCACCACCGCGGGGGTCCTGGTTCCGGGTGCCGCGTGGCTGGTGACGATCTTCCTGCTGCTCGGTGAGGCCCGGCCGGAGGGTGACTTCCTCTTCGGCGCGGGAATCGGCTCGTACGTCTTCCTGCTGGGCGGAATTCTGATGGCTGTGATCTGTGCCACCAGCGCCCGGATGAGGGCTACGGGCGTACGCCACGGCGGAGTTGGCGGATGACGTGGCCCATATCCTGACCTGCGCTCCGAGGGTCGCCGCGAACGAATCCGGTGCCGGGGGTTCGCCCGTGCGGTCGGTGTTCGTACGCTCTTCGGGTGTCCGTCGGCGGCGGCCAGTATGGTGGTGCGCGCCGCCGCGCCGCCCTGGGGGCACCTCCCGGCCTGAGGTCGGGGATCATCTCTGACGAGCGGCGGAGCCAACCGGGAGAACCTGCTTTGAGTCGTGAATCTGACAGTTCGTCCTCCGGCCCCCAGGGCCGCGGCGGAGCCGCGTACCCCTCGGGGACGCCGCCTTACGGCTCGCCCAGGAGAGAAGCCGACGAGTCGGCGGCCGGCGCCGCGGCGCAACCGGCGGAGCCCAAGACCGAGACCACGCTGACGACGCGGATCAAGATCAACATTCCGGGGTCGCGCCCCATCCCGCCGGTCGTCGTGCGCAAGCCCGTCGGTGAGGAGTCCGGCATGAACGCATCGGCTGGTTCCGGCGGCGCCGCCGGGTCCGGCGGAACGCCCCGCCCCCCGCGCGGAGCCGAGCGGAACGCGGAACGCACCGGCAACACCCCGCGGCCCGGCGCCCCGTCGGACGGAGCCCCCGCGGGCGGCCCGCCCGAGAAGACCAGCGACTGGTTCGCGCCGCGCAAGGCCGGGCCCGCCGGCTCGTCGTCGACCACCGGGTCGCACGCGGCGCCGCCGCCGCCCCCCGCGGGCGGCCAGACCCCGCGCCCGCTCGGCGCGTCCGGTACGACGCCGCCGCGCAGGCCGTCCGGATCGAAGCCCCCGCAGCGCCCCGACCTGCCCTACTTCTCGGACAGCCAGGCTCCGCAGAGCGGCGGTTCGCCGTTCGACGGCGGGGCGCCCCAGGGCGGTTCGCCGTTCGACGGCGGCTCACCGTTCGACGGCGGTGGCGCGCAGGGCGGCGGTACGCCGTTCGACGGTGGCGCCTCCCGGGGCGGCGGTTCCCCGTTCGACGGTGGCGGCGGTCCCACGCGCGACCACAGCCCGTTCGACGCCCCCGGCCCGAGCGGACCGACGACGGGTCCGGCGCGCGGCGACTCCGCGCTCAACCTTCCGCCCGGCTTCAGCGACCCCGCGGCGGGCCCCGGCGGTGCCCCGCGCGTCGACGACACCGCCGAGCTCACCCCACAGCCCCCCGCGTCCCTGACCGGACCTGGCAGCGGCCTCGGCGTCACCGGCGGCATCGCCGGCGGGCGGGCCACCGGCCCTAAGGGCGGCCCCGCCGACGACCGCGACGCCCCGCGCGGCGGCACCGGATCGCACGGCCGGGTCTCCGGCGACACCCTCGTCAGCGGCATCCCGAAGGTCCCGGGGGCGGACGGCCCGGCCTCCCCCCCGGCGTTCGGCGCCGGTGGCTCCGGTCCGGGCGAGAGCGCCGCTCCGGCGCCGCGTCCCAAGATCCCGGAGCCGATCAACCCGCCCAAGAAGGGCCGCAACAAGATCGTCCTCGTGGGCGTCGGCGTCGTGGTCCTCGCGGGCATCGCCTACGGCGCGGGCCTGCTCCTGGACCACGCCGATGTGCCCAACGGCACCACCGTGCTCGGTGTGGACATCGGCGGCACCACCAAGGAAGACGCGGTCAAGCGGCTGGAGGCGGCGCTCAAGGACCGCCGTGCCGAGCCGCTGAAGCTCACCGTCGACGGCCGGTCCCAGACGCTCCAGCCGGCTCGCGCGGGCCTGGACGTCGACACCCAGACGACGGTCCGCAACGCCGCCGGCCGGGACTACAACCCGGTCTCCGTCATCGGCTCGCTCTTCGGCGGCACCCGCGCGGCCAAGCCCGCCATGATCGTCGACGATGAGAAGCTGGAGATCGCGCTGCAGAACGCGGCGGGCTCCGCGAGCGCCGCCAAGGACGGCGGGATCGTCTTCCGGAACGGCAAGGCGGTGCCGCACTACGGCTCGCCGTACAAGTCGATCGACGTCGAGTCGTCCAAGGCGAAGGTCGCCGAGGCGTACCGTCAGCGCGCCGAGACCGGCACCGACGCCCCCGTGGTGCTGGCCGCCGGCATGCAGCAGCCGAAGGTCGGCAAGGCCGCGGTGGACCGGGCGATGAAGCAGTTCGCCGAGCCGGCGATGTCCGGTCTCGTGACGGTCCGCACGGACGCGGCCCACACGGTCTCCTTCAGCCCGCAGAAGTCGATCCCGAAGTTCCTGTCCTTCAAGATCGTGGACGGGGGGCTGGTGCCCTACTACGACCGGCCCGCGCTCAAGCAGCTCTACGGCGACACCTTCAACGGCATCATGGTCACCAAGGGCGACGGCTCCCGGCACCCGGTCAGCGTCGAAGAGGTGGCGAGCGCGGTGGGCAAGGCCCTGCTCGGGCGGACCCCCGCCGAGCGGATCCAGACCATCGAGACGAACGGCAGCTGACCGCCGCACCGCGCGGTCAACGCAGGCAGCGGGCCCTCGGTTCTCCTCGGCACACGCCGGGAGACCCGAGGGCCCCTGTCGTGCCACCGTGGCCGGCCGCCCCGGCGGTGATGCGCGGACGGCGACGGGCGCGAGCCACCGCCCCGCGAACCCCGCCGGGACCGTTGCCCCGGTGCGGTGTCGGGCGGCGTCCCGCAGGCTGGAAGTGTTATGCCTGCCACCCGCCCCACGGACAGCGGCCGCTACCCGGCGCTGCTGCTGATCCTCGCCGTCGTCATCGTGACGGTTCTGGACGCGACGACCGGTCCGGAGCTGCACATCTCGGCGTTCCTGGGCGTCGCCCCCCTGGTCGCCGCACTGCGCTGCTCCTTCCGCTGGACGCTCGTCGTGGGAGCGGTCTACGCGGTGTGCCTGACGTACGTGGACATCCTGACGGTGCCCGACTGGGCCCCGGCCAGCCGGGTCGTGGGGATATTCGGGGCGTTCCTGGTGGCCCTCTTCTCCGTGGTGCTGTGCCGCACCCGGCTGCAGCGCGAGGCGCTGCACGCCCGTACCCGCCTCGTCGCCGACACGGTGCAGCGCGCCATGCTGCGCGAGCTGCCGCTGCGCGCCGGACCGTTCGAGGCGTACGGCTTCTACGTCTCCGCGCAGGAGGGCGCCCGCGTCGGCGGCGACATCTACGAGGCCGTCGAGACGCCCCACGGGCTGCGCCTGATGATCGGCGACGTGCAGGGCAAGGGCATGCCCGCCATCGGCGCGGGCCTGGAGGTGCTGGCCTCCTTCCGGGAGGCCGCGCATTACCAGGAGTCCCTGGAGTCGGTCGCCGAACGCATGGAGCGCGCCCTGACCCGCTACAACACCCGTTCGGCCGAGCAGGGCACCGATGAACGCTTCGTCACCGCGCTGCTGATGGAGGTGGGCGCCCAGGAGGAGGGCAGGGTGCTGTCCTGCGGGCACATCCCCTACTACCTGGTGCGCGACGCCGAAGTCCACGAGCGCAGCGACGGGGAGGGCGGACTGCCGCTGGGCCTCGGCACCCTGAGCGGCGAACCGCGCCGGAGCGTACGCGTGCACCCCCGGCCCGACGACTGGGTGTTGCTCTGCACGGACGGGGTCACCGAGGCACGCGGCCGGGACGGCGAGTTCTACCCGCTGGGCGACCGGCTGGCCGCCTGGACCCGGCTGGAGCCGGCAGAACTGGCCCGCACCCTCCGGGCCGACCTGGAAGAGTTCACCGACGGTGACCTCAAGGACGACGCCACGGCACTGATCGTCCGTCGTACGCCGGCCGCCGGGACGGCAGGTGACGGCCTGCGGACGGACGGGGCCGCGGACGCCGCGGCCCCCCGCCGCCAGGCGCCCCCGCCCCCCGCCCCGCGGATCAATTGAGCATGGCGCGGGCGGTGGCGGCCTGCCGGCGGAGCGTGAGAGCGGTGGCCGGCTCGACCGCCTCCACCACCAGCGCGTACTCCTCCAGTTCCGCTGCCCCCGCGAGGAACTCACCGCGCTGCACCAGCAACTGGGCCCGTTCGAGACGCAGCCGCGCCGGATGGCTCGGCAGCAGCAGCGACAGCTCCAGCGCCCAGAGCTGCACCGCGCTGTGCTCCGGCCGGGCCTGCGCCCAGGCCCGGATGTTGTTGAGGATGCGCAGCACGATGTCCAGCGGGGTGGCGGGCGCCGGCATCGGCCCGGTCAGCGCCTCGCCGGTCGCCCCCGCGACCAGCACCGCCGCGTCCTCATCGGTGAGCGGGTGCCCGCCGTCGAACGGATCGGCCAGCACGTGCTCGCCGTACGGATCGCCGAACCCGACGACGAAGTGGCCGGGCAGGCCCATGCCGTAGACCGGTGCCCCGGCCCGGCGAGCGACCTCCATCCACACCACCGACAGCAGGATCGGCAGGCCGCGCCGGCGCCGCAGCACCTCGTGCAGCAGCGACGACTCCAGCCGCCGGTAGTCGCCGGCGGCGCCGCGGAAACCGCAGCGCTCGCCGAGCAGCTCGGCGAGATTGCGCGCCCAGGCGCCGGCGCCGCCGGTGGGAGCGTACGGCAGCTCGCCGGCCAGCCGGTCCAGCTCGATCTGTGCGGCGTCCATGGCCGCCTCGTCCAGCGCGGGGTCGGCCTCGGCGGCGATCAGCAGGCACAGCACGGCGAGGTCGGGCCGTTCCTCGCGGGCGGCCTCGGCGAACTGCCGCCGCCGCTCCTCACGGGCGCCGTCCGGCTTCGGACGGGGTTCATCGGACATGGCGGAGAAATCCCGGTCAGCGGGCGTCGCCCGGAAGGGCGCGCCGGTAGTGGTAGCCGTGGTGGTCGGTGAAGCCGAGCCGGTCGTACAGCGCACGCGCCCCGGCATTGTCGGCCTCGACCTGGAGATACGCCGCCGAGGCGCCCTCCTGCAGGGCCCGCTCGGCGAGCGCGGCCATCACGAGGGTCGCGAACCCGCTGCGCCGCTGTGCCGGGGCCACCTCCAGGGCGGCGAAGCCCGCCCAGCGGCCGTCGACCACCAGCCGGCCGATCGCCGCCGTCCCGCCGTCCGCGGCGGGGACCTTCGCGAACCACACCGAGGGCCCGCCGGTGAGCACCTTCACCGCCTCCGCGGTGGTCTCGTCGGTCCGGTTGTACATGGCGAGCCAGTCCGCGTCCGGCTCCCGGGCGAGGGCGACGCGGGCGGTGTCCGCGGTGGTGTCGGCGAGCGGGGCGAGGGCCGCGATACGGAACGTGGTGTGCCGCTCATCGGTCCAGCCGCGCTCCGCCAGCTCGGCCGCCAGCGTCTCGCCGGCGCCCGTTCCTCCGGTGGGGACGACGATGACCGCGGGCAGCCCGCGCTCGCCATACCACTGCTGGACGTGCGCCAGCGCGGCATCGAGGGGCAGTCCGGGGTCGCCGAGGGGAAGAACCGAATTGGCACGCCGGGTGAAGCCTCCGGCGGCCCGAAGTGTCCAGCCCCCGAGACGTTCCGTCTCAATTGCCGGCCATCCACGGGCCGCGACCTCCTGCAGCTCACGGACCCCGGCTGCCGGGCCGCGTCTGCGCGCCGGCTCGGCGGGCACGACCTTGGCGGCGACCAGCGACGATTCGTCGATCCTGACGGTCTCACCCGAGCGACGTGTGATGCTCAGCACACCCTCGTCCCACGATGTGAGAACCCCGACCGCGTCCGTGAACGCGGGCTCTCCCGCTCCACCGCCGGTCAGGCGGCGAACGGATACCCTTTTTCCCACGTCAGCAAGGGTGATGCGGACTTCCGCACGACCACCGGTCATGAATTCCATCGCTCTACCCGCCCCTCTTGTTCGTCCCACGCCCGGGAACGGAGATACTAGGTGGCGGGCATCGACGACGCCGCGCTCCCGCGCGCCCTGCGGCGGTACTGCCAATCGGTCCGCCGGCCCTACCGAGGAGGAACGACAGCGTGACCTACGTCATCGCGCAGCCTTGTGTCGACGTCAAGGACAAGGCATGCATCGAGGAGTGCCCCGTCGACTGCATCTACGAGGGCTCCCGGTCCTTGTACATCCACCCGGACGAATGCGTCGACTGTGGGGCCTGTGAGCCGGTGTGCCCGGTTGAGGCGATCTTCTACGAGGACGACACCCCGGAGGAGTGGAAGGACTACTACAAGGCGAACGTGGAGTTCTTCGACGAGCTCGGCTCGCCCGGTGGCGCCAGCAAGCTCGGCCTGATCGAGCGCGACCACGCCTTCATCGCAGCGCTGCCGCCGCAGAACCAGTAACGATCAGGGGATCGAGAGGGAGCCGCCCGCTCCCTCTCGCCTCCGAGGTCGTTGGGGATACCCCGGCCTTTGCCGGGGCAGGTCGCACGGCGCCGCCCGGTCCCGTACGGCTCCCCGTGCGGGACCGAGGCGTTTCCGCCGTCGCCCCGCGTCAGCACCGTCCGAGAAAGAGAGCATCGTGGGCGCAGTCTCATCCCGCCTCCCCGTCTTCCCGTGGGACCGGCTGGAGCCGTACAAGACCACGGCCGCCGCACACGCCGACGGCATCGTCGACCTGTCCGTCGGCACCCCGGTCGACCCCGTGCCCGCGGTGATCCGGCAGGCCCTGACCGACGCGGCGGACAGCCCCGGTTATCCGACGGTGTGGGGCACGCCCGCCCTGCGCGACGCGCTCACCGCCTGGGTCACCGACCGCCTCGGCGCCCGCGGCGTCGAGCACACCAACGTGCTGCCGATCGTCGGCTCCAAGGAGCTGGTGGCCTGGCTGCCGACCCAGCTCGGCCTGGGCCCCGGCGACAAGGTCGGCTACCCGCGCCTGGCCTACCCGACGTACGAGGTCGGGGCCCGGCTCGCCGGAGCCGAGCCGGTCGTCTACGACGACCCCACCGACCTCGACCCGGCGGGCCTGAAGCTGCTCTGGCTGAACTCCCCGTCCAACCCCACCGGCCGGGTGCTGAGCGCGGACGAGCTGCGCCGCACCGTCGCCTGGGCCCGCGAGCACGGCGTGCTGCTCTTCAGCGACGAGTGCTACCTCGAACTGGGCTGGGAGGCCGACCCGGTCTCGGTGCTGCACCCGGACGTCTGCGGCGGCTCCCTGGAGGGCATCGTCGCCGTCCACTCGCTCTCCAAGCGCTCCAACCTCGCCGGCTACCGCGCCGCCTTCCTCGCGGGGGACTCCGCCGTCCTCGGCGAGCTGCTGCAGATCCGCAAGCACGGCGGAATGATGGTCGCGGCGCCCGTCCAGGCCGCCACGGTCGCGGCGCTGGGCGATGTCGCGCACGTCGCGGAGCAGCGCGAGCGCTACGCCCGCCGCCGCGCCGTGCTGCGCACCGCCCTGGAGGCCGCCGGCTTCCGTATCGAGCACAGCGAGGGCTCGCTCTACCTCTGGGCGACCCGCGACGAGCCCTGCTGGGACACCGTCGGCGATCTCGCCAAGCGCGGCATCCTGGTCGCTCCGGGCGAGTTCTACGGCAGCGCGGGGGAGCGGTTCGTACGAGTCGCCTTCACCGCCACCGACGAGCGGGTGGACGCCGCGGTGCGCCGCCTCGCGGAATGACCCGCTGACCGCCTGGAGCGGACCGCAACGCAACGCGCAGGGGCCCGGGGAGTGTGAACTCCCCGGGCCCCTGCGCGTCGTGTGCGCGACCGGTGGCTCAGCCGCCGATCGGGAGACCGCCGAGCAGCCCCTGGACCGGGACGGACACCAGGCCCTTGGGGGCGCCGGCGGGCATCGCGTCGGTCGCCGAACCGTCCTTGGCGTGCTTGGCGACCTCGGCCTGCGCGAAGGTGGCGGCCTTGTGCGCGGCGGGAGCCGCGTCCCCGACGAGGGGGCCGGTGGCCTCGACGGCCGCGGGGGCGAGCTCCGTGGCGGCCGTCTCGCCGACCGAGTTCAGCAGGCCGCCGCCGTCCTTGACGGTCTTGTTGAGGGTCTCACTGGCACTCGCGGAGTCCAGCTGGGTCAGTCCGCCCAGGTCGGCTGCCTTGGTCTGGTCCGCGGCGTTCGCGGTACCGGCCACTGCGACCACGGGAGCGGCGCCTGCGGCGACGAGCAGGGCGGCTCGGGCGATCCGACGCGTAACGGGGAGGGACATGGTGCTCCTTTTACGGAGAGGGACTCGTACTTCTGACAGATGTGCCATGTCCGCCTGGCGGACGCACTGACTACCGCGTCAGATCCCCGAAGGTTGCGGTCAACTCAGGTAAAGAGTTGGTAACGCGTCACATAATCAGTCCTGGATGAAGGCGGGCAATATGCGCAAGCCGAGCGGCCGTGCGGAAACGTCACGGCCCTTGTATGACAAGGGAATTGATGGAAATGCCCGGCCGGATGCGATGAACTCCCGTACGGAGAAGGGGAATTGCTGCCGGCGCCCCTTTCGGGGGAACCCTCGGACTATTGCGCGGTGATGATACGAACGTCACCCGCGGAGCGCCCCGCAGACGCCTCGGAACCGGCCGGCTTCTTCTGCCAGCCCTTCCCCGCATCGGCCGCGATCCACGTCCGACCGGCGTAAGAGATCTGTTCGATACGCAGCTCGGCGGAGTGGGCCATCGCCCACATCGCCAATTCCCAACCCCGCTTCGGGCCCTCGCCGTCGGTCCCCACCCCGGTCTGCCGCACCGGCACCGTCACGCCGCGCCCGCCGCTCGCGCCGCGCCCGCCCGCGCCGTCCGTCCGCGGCAGCACCTCGGGACCGAAATCCCGGGCCAGCTTCGCCCGGACCGCCGCCGCGTCGCCCGCCTGCCCGTTCACCGGACGGCTCTGGGTGCACGTCATCGCCGCCCCGTCCCGGCCGGTCAGCGCGCCGGTCAGCCGGGCGGCGTTCACCTCGTGCTTGGCGTACGCCTGCGGGTAGCCGCTGCGCTGCACCTTCTGCGCGGCGACGGTCAGCGGCAGCCGGGAATAGCCCGGGACCCTCGCCAGGTGGGTGTAGAACTCCCCGGCCGCGTACACCGGGTCCATGATCTGCTTGACCGTGCCCCAGTCCTGCGACGGCCGCTGCTGGAACAGGCCGACCGAATCCCGGTCGCCGAAGTCGATGTTGCGCAGCCCGGACTCCTGCATCGCCGTCGCCAGCGCGATGGTCCGCGCCCGCTCCGGCAGCCCGCGCGAGGACGCCACGGCCGAGATCGTCGCGGCGTTCGCGGCCTGCTCGGGGGAGAGCTCGTAGCCCTTCGCGTCCCCCTCGGCACGCACCGTGCAGCGCGGTGCTCCCGGACCGCCGGTGACGTACTGCACCAAGAGGTAGGCCGCCAGCCCGATCAGCACGGCGACAGCGGCGCCGGCACGCCAGAGGCGCTTGCGGCGGACGGGGACCTTGGGCTGGGCGGACACGCAGCCCACCGTACTGGAGGGCCGCCGGATAGGGTCGGCCCCATGGAGCGCTCCACAGACCACGCCGCCCTCGACCTCTCGCTCGACGCCGCCGCGCTCACCGCGCAGCTCGTCGACTTCCCGTCCGAGAGCGGGAACGAGAAGGACCTCGCCGACGCCGTCGAGCACGCCCTGCGGGCGCTGCCGCACCTGACCGTCGACCGGTACGGCAACAACGTCGTGGCCCGCACGCAGCTGGGCCGCGCCGAGCGCGTGGTGCTCGCCGGACACCTCGACACCGTGCCGATCGCGGACAACGTCCCCTCCCGGCTCGACGAGAACGGCGTCCTGTGGGGCTGCGGCACCTGCGACATGAAGTCGGGCGTGGCCGTCCAGCTGCGCATGGCCGCCACCGTGCCCGCACCCAACCGGGACCTGACCTTCGTCTTCTACGACAACGAGGAGGTCGCGGCGCACCTCAACGGCCTCGGCCACGTCGCGGACGCGCACCCGGACTGGCTGACCGGCGACTTCGCCGTCCTCCTGGAGCCCTCCGACGGCCAGGTGGAGGGCGGCTGCCAGGGCACCCTGCGGGTCCTGCTGCGCACCACCGGGGAGCGGGCCCACTCCGCGCGCAGCTGGATGGGCGCCAACGCCATCCACGCCGCCGCGCCGATCCTGGCGAAGCTCGCCGCGTACGAACCGCGCCGCCCGGTGATCGACGGCCTGGAGTACCGCGAGGGGCTGAACGCCGTCCGCGTCGAGGCCGGCGTCGCCAACAACGTCATCCCGGACGCCTGCACCGTCACCGTCAACTTCCGCTACGCGCCCGACCGCACCCCCGACGAGGCGCTGGCCCACGTCCGCGAGGTCTTCGCGGACTGCCCGGTGGACGAGTTCATCGTCGACGATCACTCCCCGGGCGCGCTGCCCGGCCTGTCCCACCCGGCCGCGAAGGCGTTCATGGAGTCCGTCGGCGGCACCGCGATGCCCAAGTTCGGCTGGACCGACGTCTCCCGCTTCAGCTCGCTCGGCGTGCCCGCCGTCAATTACGGCCCCGGCTACTCCCTTCTCGCGCACAAGAAGGACGAGCGGGTCGAGGTGGACCGGATCCTGCACTGCGAGGAGCGGCTGCGCGCCTGGCTCACGGACTGAGCGGCCCCGGCGCCCGCCCGAGCACCCACCTGCGGGTCGTTCACCGGCCGATTTCCCCTGCTGCGCGCGTCCGTGGATCTACGCTGATGCGGCAAACGATCTGTCAGCGGAGGGAGCACATCATGGCCGACCTCGAGGGTGAACCGACCCCGGAGGTGCAGCGGCTGGGTCCCGTACTGCGCCGACGCGGGCAGGTGCAGGGCAGCACCACGGACCAGCGGCTGCTGGACACCGCGGGCCCCTCCGAGTGGGTGCACACCGACCCGTGGCGCGTGATGCGCATCCAGGCGGAGTTCGTCGAGGGCTTCGGAGCGCTGGCCGAGCTGGGCCCGGCCATCAGCGTCTTCGGCTCGGCCCGTACCGCGCCGGGCTCGTCGGAGTGGGACGCCGGGGTGCGGATCGGGCGGGCCCTGGTCGACGCCGGGTTCGCGGTGATCACCGGTGGCGGACCCGGAGCCATGAAGGCCGCCAACAAGGGCGCCCACGAGGCGGGCGGGGTCTCCGTCGGCCTCGGCATCGAGCTGCCCTTCGAGCAGGGCCTCAACGAATACGTCAACCTCGGGGTCGACTTCCGCTACTTCTTCGTCCGCAAGACCTGCTTCGTGAAGTACGCCAGCGGCTTCGTCGTGCTGCCCGGCGGGATGGGCACCCTGGACGAGCTGTTCGAGGCGCTCACCCTCGTCCAGACGCAGAAGGTCACCCGCTTCCCGATCGTGCTGTTCGGCACGTCGTACTGGAGCGGGCTGGTCGACTGGCTGCGCGACACCCTCATCGCCCAGGGGAAGGCGTCCATGCGCGACCTGGACCTCTTCCACCTGAGCGACGACGTCGACGAGGCGGTCGCGCTGGTGACCAAGGAGGTCGGCGGCTGAGAGCGGGCCGTCGCGGGCCGAAGGCACCAGCCTCAGGCCCCGGAAACGGCCTCAGGCCAGTCCCCGGCGGGCGACCGCCGGGGGCCGGTGGCCGGCGATCGAGGCCACCATGTCCAGCACCTGTCGGGTCTCGGCGACCTCATGAACGCGGTAGACCTGCGCGCCCAGCCAGGCCGACACCGCGGTCGTCGCCAGAGTGCCGAGCACCCGCTCCTTGACCGGCCTGTCCAGCGTCTCGCCCACGAAGTCCTTGTTGGACAGCGAGACCAGCACCGGCCAGCCGGTCTCCGACATCTCGCCGAGGCGGCGGGTCGCCTCCAGGCTGTGCCGGGTGTTCTTCCCGAAGTCGTGCCCCGGATCGATCATGATCGCGTCCCGCCGGACCCCCAACTCCACGGCCCGCTCGGCCAGTCCGAGCGTCACCCGCAGGATGTCGGCCATGACGTCCTCGTAGGTCACCCGGTGCGGGCGGGTACGCGGCTCGGCGCCGCCCGCGTGCGTGCACACCAGGCCGACGTCGTGCCGCGCCGCGACCTCCGCGAGCTGGGGATCGACGCCGCCCCAGGCGTCGTTGAGCAGATCGGCGCCCGCCTCGCAGACCGCCTCGCCGACGTCGTGCCGCCAGGTGTCGACGCTGATCACCACGTCCGGGTGACGCCTGCGCACCTCGGCCACGAACCCGACCGTGCGGCGCGCCTCCTCCTCGGCGCTCACCTCCTCGCCGGGGCCGGCCTTGACGCCGCCGATGTCGATGATCGCGGCGCCCTCGGCCACCGCCTGCTCGACACGGGCGAGGGCGGGCTCGTCGCGGAACGTGGCGCCCTGGTCGTAAAAGGAGTCCGGCGTCCTGTTCACGATGGCCATGATCACCGGCTCGTGCGCGCCGAACTCGCGATTCCCCAGCCGCAGCATTCCTTGACTCCTTCTCCGTGGTCCGCCAGCGACCCTAACTGTCACACCCGCATGGCACGATCAGTGCAGGCGCACAGTTCGGGGAGTTGGTCGTGTTCTGGTTCTTGCTGATCGCGATGGTCGTGGTCGTCGCAGCGGTCACGCTCGTCGTCGTGGGCGGCGGTGACGGCGAAGGGCGCGGCGGCGGGCTGCGCGATGCCGCGCCGGACCGGCTCTACGATCCGCTGCCGGCGGAGCGCCCCGTGGCGCGTGCCGACATCGAGGCCGTCCGCCTGCCCGTGACGGTCCGCGGCTACCACATGGCGGAGGTCGACGACGTCCTCGACCGCCTCGGCGCCGAGCTGGCGGAGCGCGACGCGCGCATCGCCGAGCTGGAGTCCGCGCTGGCCGGCGCGCACGCCGCGGCCATGCAGGCCCGCGGAGCGGTCCCGGGCGGCGCGCACCGGGCCGCGGAGCCCGCGCCCGGCCCCGTGCCGCCCGGCCCCGTCCCGCCGGGCCCGGTGGAGGACGCAGGGCCCGCAGGCGGTCCCGTGGCGGACGCGCGGCCCGGCAGTGGTGCCCCGCAGCCTCCCGGCTCCTCCGAGGGCCCTGACGGCCCTGACGGCACTGAGAGTGGGGAGCGGTCGTGAGCGGCGTGGTGACGGCTCCGGACGGCGTTCCCCGCTGCCCCTGGGGCATGGAATCGGAGCGGATGGCCGACTACCGCGACTATCACGACACCGAATGGGGTCTGCCCGTCCATGGCGACGACGCCCTCTTCGAACGGATGAGCCTGGAGGCGTTCCAGTCCGGGCTGTCCTGGATCACGATCCTGCGCCGCCGCCCCGGCTTCCGCGCCGCGTTCGCCGGGTTCCGCATCCCCGAGGTGGCGCGCTTCACCGATACCGACGCCGAACGGCTGCTCGCCGACCCCGGCATCATCCGCAACCGCGCCAAGATCGCCGCGACGATCAACAACGCCAGGGTCGCCGCCGAGCTGGCCCCCGGCGAACTCGACGCCCTCATCTGGTCCTATGCCCCGGACCGGGCCGGCCGTCCGGCGCCCCGCACCCTCGCCGACCTCCAGCCGGTCACCCCGGAGTCGACAGCTCTCGCCAAGGACCTCAAGAAGCGCGGCTTCCGCTTCGTCGGCCCCACGACGGCGTACGCCATGATGCAGGCGTGCGGCCTGGTCAACGACCACTTGGCCGACTGCCACGCCCGAGCCGCCACGGAGGCGGCGGGCCGAGCCGGAGAGTAAGCGGGACGGCCCGGCACCCACGCTGCCCGACGGCCAGGCGATCCCGCGCCCTGGGCCGCCGGCGAGGTGGGGCCGCTCCCGACGGCTTTGCGGGCTGTGGCTTGCCACCGGCCCGAGCGAGTGCGTGCGGCCGCATGGGCCATGGCCATGTGGCCGACCGGCAGCCGAGTCGCCGCGGACCGGTGGCGCGCCGGTGGCCTTCTGACGGCGCAGCCACGGTCCCGAGCTACCGAGGCGCGACGGACCTTCCTAGCGGCCCAGGAAGCGCGGCTTCTCCTTCTTCACGAATGCCTCGACCGCGATCCCGTGGTCCTCCGAGGCTCCGGCCCGGCCCTGCAGTTCGTCCTCCTTGCCGAGCGTCTCGGCGAGCGAATGGCCCGCCCCGTAGGCCAGTGACTCCTTGAGCGCGGCGTAGGCGGCGGTCGGTCCCTCGGCCAGGCGGCGGGCCACGGCCGCGGCCTCGGCGGCCAGCTCCGCGGCGGGGACGATCTTGTTGACCATGCCCAGGTCGAAGGCCTCCTGGGCGCTGACGTTGCGCGGGAAGAGCAGCAGGTCGGCGGCCCGGCCGTGGCCGATGAGACGGGGCAGCGTCCAGGACACCCCGGAGTCCGCGGTCAGCGCCACGCCAGCGAAGGAGGTGTTGAAGGAGGCGGAGTCGGCGACGACCCGGTAGTCGGCGGCCAGCGCGAACCCGGCGCCCGCCCCCGCGGCGACGCCGTTGACACCCGCGACCACGGGCTTGGGCATCTCGGTCAGCGCCGTGACGATGGGGTTGTAGTGCTCGCGCACCGTGTTCATGGTGTTGCCCGAGCCGTTGGCCCGGTCCTCGGCCAGCAGCCCGATGTGCTCCTTGAGGTCCTGGCCGACGCAGAAGGCGCGCCCGGTGGCCGTGAGGAGTACGGCGCGGACGGCCGGGTCGGCGGCGGCCTGCTGAAGGGTGTCCCGCAGTTGGACCTTCGCCTCGATGTTGAGCGCGTTCATCGCGTCGGGGCGGTTGAGAGTGACCGTCGCGAGTCCGTCGGTCACGTCGTAGAGCACGGTGTCGGCCATAGTGGGAGTCCCCTCCGTCGCAGCTCGTACTGCCTGGTAATGGCAGCCAGCGCTCAGGATGCCGGAGATCATCGGCTGCCGACATGTGACGTACGTCAAAGAATCCGGGCGCGTCGGACGTGTGCGGGTGGCGCAGTATCGCAGCCGCCTCCCCGAATTGAGTGGTTTTGAGAGAGCGCGTTGCCAAAGGGATGCAGGCCGATGTTGGTCATCGGGTCGTTCGATGCGGGATAATGACTGGGAAGCAATGTGTTCGATGCCGGTGACACGTGGGTTGTCGGCTGCGATGAGCTGGTTTCAGGAAGGGGAACGAGCATGGCGGCCATGAAGCCGCGGACGGGCGACGGCCCGCTCGAGGTGACCAAGGAGGGGCGGGGCATCGTCATGCGCGTTCCGCTCGAAGGCGGCGGGCGACTCGTCGTCGAGCTGACACCCGACGAAGCCAAGGCCCTGGGTGAGGCCCTGGAGAAGGTCACCGTCTGACGAGGGCGGCTCAATCGCTGCGGTTCCCCGGGGGCTGACCCCCGGTATCCCCAGCCGAATACCCCGGCCCCGGCAGGTGGCGTGCAGAAATGCGCGCCGCGTGCCGGGGCCGTTTCGTTTGTGTCATCCCGCCATCCCCGCCATCCCCTTCATCCCGGTCTTGGCGGGGCGTGGCTGTCATCGGCCCTTGGGTGTCGTGGATTCCGTCGCACCCGATTCAGGGGCGGCCGACGATGAGAAAGCCGTCCTCATGAGTGAGGGCGGGGCAGAGGCGTCGCGGGGCCGGAGGGGGCGCGGGGCGGGCGGAGCGGTCAGCCGCGCTTGACCGCGCAGAGCAGTCCGTCGCCCACCGGCAGTAGCGACGGCACCAGGGTGGTGCTTTCCCGGATGGCCCGCAGCAGTTCGCGCAGCCGCAGGACCTCCGCGGGCTGCACCGCGGAGTCGACCGTGCGGCCGTCCGCGAAGACGCCCTCGAAGCACACCAGGCCGCCGGGGCGCAGCAGACGCAACGATTCAGCGAGGTATTCGAGGTACTCGACCAGGTCCCCGTCGCAGAAGACGAGGTCGTATCCGCCGTCGGCGAGGCGGGGCAGGACGTCCAGGGCACGGCCGGGGATGAAGCGGGCGCGGTTGCCGGCGAAGCCCGCCTCGCGGAACGCCTGCTTGGCGAACGTCTGCCGCTCCGGTTCGAGATCGACGGTGGTCAGCACCCCGTCCGGGCGCATTCCGTGCAGGAGGTAGATGCCCGACACGCCCGTGCCCGTGCCGATCTCGGCGACGGCCTTGGCGTCGGCGGTGGCGGCGAGCATGCGCAGGGCCGCACCGGTGCCGGTCGTCACCGTACGGATGCCTGCCTCGCGCGCGCGGTCCCGGGACCAGCGCAGGGCGGCTTCGGTGGTGCCGTCGATGGTCCCGGCGCCGTACGCCTCGGCGAAAGCCAAGCTCGTCTGCCGGTTGCCGGTAATGGCCCTCTCCTGTCCCCGTAGTTGACGCAACCGTGACTGTATCCGCTGCGTGCGGGAACCCGCAGATGGGACCGGGCGTTATCAAGAGGCAGGGGGGATGCACCGGTGAAGACCGCGCGAGACATGCAGCAAGACGGGAAGCAGGACCAAATGCAGGTCAAATCTGCTTATCCGGAGCTAACGGGCGAGGTGGATATGGTAGGGGCTCTACTGGACACCACCAGAGCCACCAGGGGAGGTGCGGCTGCAGCGGGTGACCGCAGAGTGCTGAGGCGCTTGCGTCGGTCGTCCGCCGAGCCGAAATCCGTGACAAACACCGCTGACCGTTTCCGTGCCCATGGCCCCAAGGGCATGGGAGGAGCCACCACCACCGATTCCGCACCCACCGCGACCTTCGCTGAGGACGCGGATGTGCAGGCGTGGACTCCCCCCAGCTGGGAGGAGATCGTCAGCACCCACAGTGCACGGGTCTACCGCCTTGCCTACCGCCTCACCGGCAACCAGCACGACGCCGAGGACCTTACGCAGGAGGTGTTCGTCCGCGTCTTTCGGTCGCTGTCGACGTACACCCCCGGCACCTTCGAGGGCTGGCTGCACCGCATCACGACCAACCTCTTCCTGGACATGGTCCGCCGCCGCCAGCGCATCCGCTTCGACGCGCTCGGCGACGACGCGGCCGAGCGGCTGCCCAGCCGCGAGCCCTCCCCGCAGCAGCACTTCAACGACACCCACTTCGACGCGGATGTGCAGCAGGCGCTGGACACCCTCGCGCCGGAGTTCCGCGCAGCCGTCGTGCTGTGCGACATCGAGGGTCTGTCGTACGAGGAGATCGCCGCGACTCTCGGCGTCAAGCTCGGCACGGTCCGCAGCCGGATCCACCGGGGCCGCTCCCACCTGCGCAAGGCGCTCAAGCACCGCTCCCCGGCGGCGCGCGCCGAAGAGCGTGAGCAGCAGCGGTCGCTGGCCGTGGTGTCCACCGGGGAGGTCGGGATCGCGTGAGCGGTACTGGCCGTCCGTCCCCTTCCGAACAGCATCTCGGCGACCGCCTCGCAGCCCTGGTCGACGGTGAGTTGGGGCATGACGCGCGCGAGCGGGTGCTCGCCCATCTCGCCACGTGCGGTAAGTGCAAGGCCGAGGCCGACGCCCAGCGCCGACTGAAGAGCGTCTTCGCCGAGACGGCGCCCCCCGGCCCGTCCGAGGGTCTGCTGGCGCGCCTCCAGGGGCTGCCCGGCGGCGATCAGAACGGTCCTGGCAGCAGACTCGGCGCGGGTGGCTTGGGCCCAGGTGACTTCGCGACGGGTGGCCCGTTCGGCTACCTCCCCTCCGAGGGCCACGCCATGTCCGCGGTCCCCCCGCGGCCCCGTCAGCAGGGTTTCCGCGTCCACGACACCGAGCGGCCCGCTCCGCAGCGGCGCAGATTCGCCTTCGCGGCCGCCGGGGCGGTCTCGCTCGCGGCCTTCGCACTCGGCGGCGCGCTCCCGCTGGAGGCTGCCGTCGACACGCCCGCCGGGCGTGGCGAGGGCACCGGCACCGCCGTTCCCCTCAGTGCCACCCCGCCGGCCGGTGGCTCGCCGGTCCGCGGCGAGGAGCTCCTCGTCAACCGCAATGCCCGGTCCGTCTCCTCACCACAGGCCGGAGCGCAGGCATCGGCTCCCGCCCCCAGCTCGCTGGGGCTCTACGGCCCGGGCACGGCCGTGCCCTCCCGCTCTTTCATGGCCCCGAGCCCGACGGCGGGCCGGTTCGGTCTGTCGCCGCTGATAGCCGCGACCGGCCCCGGCTCGGCCTACCACCTCGCGCCGGTGGCGGCCGAGAGCCAGGCGACTGCCAAGCGCCCCCAGCCGCAGCCGCCGCTGGAGCCCAAGCGGCCGCTGGTCGGCTCGGCGGCGTCCCCCGGCCCCGCTGCTCAGGGCACAACCCCCGCCCAGCACTGACCGGACCCTGCGCAGGCCCGCGCGGAACTGGTTGAATCGCTGTTGGGCGGCGCACCCCTGTTCGGGGTGGGCCGCGAGGTGGCGGTGGCTCGCTTATCGCGGCGGGCGAAATGGTGGGGAGAGCATGGACGACGGTAAGGCCGCCGGGCCGAAGCTGAAGTGGTGGAGCCGCCCGGAACACACTCCGGGCCCGCAACCGTCCGCCGAGACCGGCCCGCACACCCCAACTCCCCCAGCCGGCACCGCGATGGAAGCCCTCACGCCGGGTGCCCGCGTGCCGGACGGCGCTGTCGTGCACGGCGCCGCGTCAGGCTCGTCCGCCGGGCCGCGGGAGGACGGCGACTGGACCGTTCGTCCGCCGGAGCGTGGGCAGCAGCGGGACGCGAGCCCGGCGCCCGCGCCGCACGGCGGCCCCGAGGCGGCCGAAACGGTCGAAACGACGGACGGACTCGCCACGACCGAGCGCGAGACCCGCGGCGCTACGGCGAACCCGGTGCGCCTCGAAAAGCAGTCCACGGGCGTCACTGCTCCTGCGGGAGCGGACGCGCCGGGCCCTGAGGCAGGAGCCGGGCCGGTCGAAGGCCACCCCCGCGCCGCGTCAACTGTGACGCTCCGTCAGATTCCTGCGGACGCAGGGGAGAAGGAGGCTGCCGACCCGCGCGCACAACTGCCGGACCCCACGCCAGCCACCGCGAGCCCCGACACCGCGTCCACGCCCGCCGCCCCAATGCCTTCCGCCGCGACGCCCGACGCCGGGGCGCGCGAGGCCGGGTCGCACGGGGCGCCGACGCCTTCCGCCGCGACGCCCGACGCCATGGCGGTCTCCGCCACAGCTACATCCGCCACGGCTGCCTCCGTTGGGGTCCCCGGGCCTGGGGAACAGGCCCCCGCTACGTCTTCCCCCGCGACGTCCTCCGTCTCGGAGCCTGCCGACGCGTCACCTTCCCCTCCGACGCACGTTGCCGCTGCGCCTGCTGCGCCTGCTGCGCCTGCTGCGCCTGCTGCGCCTGCTGCGCCTGCTGCGCCTGCTGCGCCTGCTGCGCCCGCATCAGCACCCGATCCGGCTCTCTCCGCCTCAGGGGCCGGGAGCCTGGGTGCTGACGGGGCCCAGGGGGTTGCCGGTCAGACCGGCTCGGACGGGGCGGGTGTTGATGCACAGATCCGGCAGCCGCTGCATCCCGAGGACCCGTACGGCACGCCTCCGTACGGTGGTCCCGGCCCGTGGGCGCCCGCGCCGCCCGTGCAGCGCCCGGTTCCCACTCCGGCGCACGGCACGCGTATGCCGCCGCCCGCCGGGCCGCAGCCCCCGTACGGAGCGCCGGCGCCGACCCCCTCCGGCGCCATGCCTCCGCAGGTCCCGCAGCCACCCCGAGCGCCGCATTCCCCGCCGGCTCCGCCGGTGCCGCAGGCGGGCGCTGCCTACCCCGGCGTGCCTCAGCAGGGCGCGCCGTCCGGTCCGCAGCTCGCAGCAGGCACCGCGGCCTCCACAGCCGCAGGCGCGGCCACGCCCTCAACGGCAGGCATAGGCAGCGGCGGGGGAGCGCTCGACGGGGCGCACACCGCGCCGGACGGGCACACCGGCGCTCACCACCTCCCGCACGGCACCGCTGTCGGCCGGCCCACCGACCCGCAGACCTCCGCCCCACAGACCGTCAGCCCGCAGACCTCCGCCCCACAGACCGCCGTTCCGCGGCCCGCCGCCCCGCAGGCCCCTGGTCAGGAGGCCGCGGGCGCCCGTGCCGAGGTCGGGGACACCCCGCGCGACGGTGCGGACGGTGGGTTCATGCCGCAGCCCGGGGGCGGAGGTCCCCGCGCCGCCGGCGCACGGTCGGCGGGCGCGGAGCGCTCCGGAGGCGACCAGTCGCTGCCGCCAGAACAGCCACACCCCCAGACCGCAGCGGCTCATCAGCCCCCGGCGGCACTCCAGCCGCAGGCCGGGGCAGCTCCGCACGCCCCCACCGGCCCGTTCGCCGCGCAGCCCCAGCCCCAGCCCCAGCCCCAGCCCCAGGCTCAGCCGCAGCCCCAGCCCCAGGCTCAGCCCTCTCCGGACCTCACGGCACACGGGCAGGGAGCAGGACCCGGCAACGCCGCTGCCCCGCAGGGCGCCTGGCAGCAGTACGACCCCTGGAGCGCCCCGCAGCACGGAGGCCCGGCCGGGCCTCCGCCGGGTGCCCGGCGCAGCCGGCGCGCGACGCTTGCCATCGGCGCGGTGGTGCTCGCCCTCCTCGCGGGCGGGGTCGGCGGCGGCATCGGCGCGTACATCGAGCGCAACGGCGGCCTCAGCGACATCGAGCTGCCCCAGGCCGCCGGCGAGCAGGGCGGCCGCAACCCCGAGAGCGTCGCCGGGATCGCGCAGACGGCGTTGCCCGGGGTGGTGACCCTGCACGTCCGCGGCAGCGCAGAACAGGGCACCGGCACCGGCTTCGTCCTCGACCGGCAGGGCCACATCCTCACCAACAACCACGTCGTCGAACCGGCCGGCACGGGCGGGGAGATCTCGGTGACCTTCAGCGGCGGCCAGACGGCCAAGGCCAAGGTCATCGGCCAGGACGGCGGCTACGACCTCGCGGTCGTCCAGGTCGAGGGCGTCACGGGGCTGCGGCCGCTGGCCCTCGGCAACTCCGACACGGTGCGGGTCGGCGATCCGGTCGTGGCGATCGGCGCACCCTACGACCTCGCCAACACCGTCACCGCCGGCATCATCAGCGCCAAGCAGCGCCCGATCACCGCGGGCGGCGAGAAGGGCGACGGCAGCGATGTGTCCTACGTCGACGCCCTCCAGACGGACGCGCCCATCAACCCGGGGAACTCCGGCGGGCCGCTGGTGGACGCCAAGGCGCGGGTGATCGGCATCAACAGCGCGATCCGGGCGGCCGACAGCGGCAACGGCCTGGACGGCGGCGCGCAGGGCGGCAGCATAGGGCTGGGCTTCGCCATACCGATCAATCAGGCCAAGCGGGTCGCCGAGGAGTTGATCAACACCGGGCGGGCCACGCATCCGGTGATCGGCGTCACGCTGGAGATGGACTACACCGGGGACGGCGCCCGGGTGAGCGCCCGCAGCAAGGACGCGAAGGCGCCGGTCACCCCCGGTGGTCCGGGCGCCAAGGCCGGGATCCGGCCCGGTGACGTGATCACCGAGGTGGACGGCGCTCCGGTGCACGGCGGCGAGGAACTGATCGTCAAGATCCGCAGCCACCGGCCGGGGGACAGCCTGCTGCTGACCGTGGAGCGGGACGGGGAGGAGCGGTCCGTCCGGCTCACGCTGGGCTCCTCCAGCACGGACTGATCGTTTGCAGGGTGTTGGTGCGGGTGACTCCCGCCCGGGGCGACGGGCCAGGTACCGTGAGAGACGGCCTGGCCTCCGGGCCCCCGAGGCCGCGATACCCCAAGGAGCCGCAAGGTGTTCTTCGACATAGGACCCCTCGAGCTGGTAGCGCTCGTGATCCTTGCGGTGCTCGTCTTCGGCCCGGACAAACTGCCCAAGGTCATTCAGGACGTGACGGGCTTCATCCGCAAGGTGCGGGCGTTCTCCGACAGCGCCAAGGAAGACATCCGCAGCGAGCTGGGCCCGGAGTTCAAGGACTTCGAGTTCGACGACCTCAAGCCCAAGAACTTCGTGCGCAAGCACGTCCTGGAGAAGGACGAGTACGGCCTCAAGGACCTTCAGGAGATCCGTAACGGCTTCGACCTGAAGAAGGAGATGGCCGAGGTCACCGACGCGGTGCACAGCCGCGACGGCGACGCGTCCGCCGCGCCCTCGAATGGCGCAGGCCCGAATCTGTCCAAGGAAGCCCCGGCCGCTGCCTCCGGCCGCCCTGACATGGTCAAAAGGAGCTCCGGCGTGGATCAGGGAGAGCGTCCGCCTTTCGACGCCGACGCCACCTGATACTCACGTATGCCCGGCTGTGTTGACCCGTATGGCTATGCTCCCGGTGTCCGGGGTGAGGTCGCCTGAGGGGGGCGGGCCGCCCACGACGCAGGGCAACAAGGAGGCTCCGCGCAGATGGAGACGACGAGTCGGACAGCGGCACAAGCGGTGTCCGCCGACGTCGGCCGGAAGGTCGACGGCTATCTGCTGGCCGCGTTCCCGTGGTACGGCCTCGATGAGGCGTTCACCGGACCACGCTGGCTGATGCGGGTCGGCGTGGCCGCGGACGGCACCGTGGAGCACGGTGCGACCGGGCACGGCGAGACGCCCACCATAAGGGTGGAAACGACGAAGGAGACCGAGCGGTTCGCGGTCGTCGTGACCGTCGCCGACCGCCCGGTACGGCGCAGTGCCGACGGCACCGGCGTCCTGGACGCCACATCGGTCTCGACGGCGGCCTGGCTCGCCGGGTCGGGGCTGCTCGCGCAGACCTGGCCGTCGCAGATGGACCGCACGCTGCGCGACGACTGGCTGGACCAGCAGACGATGATCGCCTGGGAGCTGGCGGACGATCTCGACGGCGAGAGCTGGAGCGAGTTGATACTGCCGGTCGACGGCGTGCCGACACCGTTCCGCTACCGCGAGTCGGAGTACGGCTGGGTGCTGGCCGGCTCCGCGAGCGAGGACGCCGACGGCGTGCACATCGGCGCCTACGGGCGCGGGATGAGCGCGTACGGCGTGGCCTTCTCGGTGATCCAGGATCTCGCCGGGTACGAGGGCTGAGCGGCGCGGGCGGGCCCGCGGACGCCGGTCGCCCGCACGCACGGTGAAGGGGCGGGCCCGCAGCGGGCCCGCCCCTTCACCGTGCCGGCAGCGGGAGCGCGTGCCCCCGCCGCCGGACCTCCTCAGAACTTGTTGCGCGGGGTGATGCCCAGCGACATGCCCTGCAGGCCGCGCTGACGGCCGCCCAGCTTGCCCGCGACGGCGCGGATGGCGGCGCCGGCGGGGGAGTCGGGGTCGGTCAGGACGACCGGCTTGCCCTCGTCGCCGCCCTCGCGCAGTCGCACGTCGATGGGGATCGAGCCGAGCACCGGGACCTGGGTGCCGGTCGTCTTCGTCAGCCCCTCGGCGACCCGCTCACCGCCGCCGGTGCCGAAGACGTCGACCATCTCGTCGCAGTGCGGGCAGGGCAGCCCGGACATGTTCTCGACCACGCCGACGATCTTCTGGTGGGTCTGCACGGCGATCGAGCCGGCCCGCTCGGCGACCTCGGCCGCGGCCTGCTGCGGGGTGGTGACCACGAGGATCTCGGCGTTCGGCACGAGCTGCGCCACGGAGATGGCGATGTCGCCGGTGCCCGGGGGCAGGTCCAGCAGGAGGACGTCCAGGTCGCCCCAGTAGACGTCGGCGAGGAACTGCTGCAGCGCGCGGTGCAGCATCGGGCCGCGCCAGACGACGGGGGCGTTGCCGGGGGTGAACATGCCGATCGAGATGACCTTCACGCCGTTCGCCGACGGCGGCATGATCATGTTCTCGACCTGGGTGGGCTTGCCGTAGGCGCCCAGCATGCGGGGCACGGAGTGACCGTAGATGTCGGCGTCCACGACACCGACCTTCAGGCCGTCCGCGGCCATCGCCGCGGCGAGGTTGACCGTCACCGACGACTTGCCGACGCCGCCCTTGCCGGAGGCCACGGCGTACACCCGGGTCAGCGAGCCGGGCTGGGCGAACGGGACCTCGCGCTCGGCGGTGCCGCCGCGCAGCGACGTCGCCAGCTCCTTGCGCTGCTCGTCGCTCATCACGTCCAGCTCGACGGTGACACCGGTGACGCCCTCGACGCCCTCGACCGCCTCACGCACGTTGGTGGTGATGGTCTCGCGCATCGGGCATCCGGAGACGGTCAGATAGACCGCGACCGTGACCGCGCCGTCCGCCGCGATCTCCACCGATTTGACCATCCCCAGGTCGGTGATGGGGCGGTGGATCTCGGGGTCGTTGACCGTAGCGAGGGCGGCGCGGACGGCATCTTCGCCGGGAGCGGACGCACTCGACGCGGAGCCTGTGGGCGTGTCGGTAGCCATGCACCGATGGTACGGCGCTGGAGTGGGCCTCCGGAAAGGCCGTCAGCGGTCGCGTTCGTCACTCTCCGCGTCGACCATCTGCCGCAGCTCCAGTTCCTTCATGATGTCGGCCAGCTCGGAGCGGATCCAGTCGCGGGTGGCGACCTCGCCCAGGCCCAGCCGCAGGGCGGCGATCTCCCGCGTCAGGTACTCGGTGTCGGCGATGGAGCGCTCGTTCTGCTTGCGGTCCTGTTCGTGGGTGACCCGGTCCCGGTCGTCCTGCCGGTTCTGGGCCAGCAGGATCAGCGGCGCCGCGTAGGAGGCCTGCAGCGACAGCATCAGGGTCAGGAAGATGAAGGGGTACTCGTCGAACCGCCACCCGCTGGGCGCGCCCACGTTCCAGATGATCCACAGGATGATGATGACCGTCATCCAGACGATGAACCGGCCGGTCCCCAGGAAGCGGGCGATCTTCTCCGACAGCCGCCCGAAGGCCTCCGGGTCGTACTCCGGCCAGAGCGTACGGCGCGGCGCCCGCGGCTGGTCCAGGCGCACCCGCGGCCGCTCAGGGGCTCCCCGGCGGACCGCGGACGCCCCGTGGACCCGTGACCGCTCCCTGGCGCTCTCCCGCTCCTCAGCGCCCATTCCCGGCCTCCCTGAGATACGCCTCGCCGCTCACACCCGTCGCCGTCTCGCCGTGCATCTCCGCCTCGCGCCAGTCGTCCGGCAGCAGGTGGTCCAGCACGTCGTCGACGGTGACCGCGCCGAGCAGCGCGCCGCTCTCGTCGACGACGGGCGCGGCGACCATGTTGTACGTCGCCAGATAGCTGGTCAGCTCGGGCAGCGGGGTGTCGGGGGGCAGCGGCGGCAGATCGGTGTCGACGATCGAGCTGACGAGGGTGAACGGCGGGTCCCGCAGCAGCCGCTGAAAGTGCACCAGGCCCAGGTACTTCCCGGTGGGGGTCTCGTCCGGCGGCCGGCAGACGTAGACCTGGGCGGCGAGCGCGGGGGAGAGGTCCGGGTCGCGGACCCGGGCCAGCGCGTCCGCGACGGTCGCGTCCGGGCGCAGCACGATCGGCTCGGTGGTCATCAGGCCGCCCGCGGTGCGCTCCTCGTACGACATCAGCCGGCGGACGTCGGCGGCCTCCTCGGGCCGCATGAGGGCCAGCAGCCGCTCCTTCTCCTCCTCGGGAAGCTCCGAGAGCAGGTCGGCGGCGTCGTCGGGGTCCATCGCCTCCAGGACGTCGGCGGCCCGCTCGTCCTGGAGCTTGCCGATGATCTCGATCTGGTCGTCCTCGGGCAGCTCCTCCAGGACGTCCGCGAGCCGGTCGTCGGCGAGCGCCGCGGCGACCTCGGCGCGCCGCTTGGCGGAGAGGTGGTGCAGCACGCCCGCGAGGTCGGCGGGCCGCAGCTGCTCGAAGGTGGCGAGGAGGTTCTCCGCGCCCTGCCCGTGTTCCTCCAGCGAGAAGCCGGTCACCGCCGACCACTCCACGGTCAGCGTCTCGCCCTTGCGCCGCAGGGCGCCGCCCTTGCCCTTGCGGACGAAGACCTTGTCGATCTCCCAGTCTCGGCGGGCCGGCAGCTGGGTGATCCCGATGTCGAGGACGGTGACCTCCTCACCGGTCTCGACCACCCGCACCCGGCGGTCCAGCAGCTCGCCGAGCACCAGGGTCTCGGAGGCCCGCTGCTCGAAGCGCCGCATGTTGATCACGCCGGTGGTGATGACCTGGCCGGACTCCACGCCCGTCACCCGGGTCATGGGCAGGAAGATCCGGCGTCTGCTGATCACCTCGACGACGAGGCCCAGCAGGCGCGGCGGGCGGTTGCCGACCCGTCGCATCGCGACCAGGTCACGGACCCGGCCGACCTGGTCGCCGTTGGGATCGAAGACGGCGACGCCGGAGAGATGGGAGACGAAGACCACCGCCATGCAGGGGCCTACCTTTCTCCCGTTCTGCCTGGAATATGGCCTCGGTCCGGGTTCAGGCTAACGCGCCCGGGTCGCCGCCGCCCCGGTGGAACGGCCGTATGGCGTCCGGCCGGGCACCCCGCCGAAAACCGCCGACGGCCCAGGTACGCTGCCGTCTGCTGTCGAGGTCACCGCATCAGGAGGCAGAGCCGACGTGACTGCAATCCCCTCGGGGGCGAGCCCCCGACCCCTGGCCGGCCGCCGTCGCATCCGACGGGCGGCGCTCGTGGGGGCGGTGTGCGCGGGCCTGGCGGCGGCGCTGGCGGGTTGCGGGGCCGAGGAGGACCCGGACGCCGGCACCAACGGGATGGGAAAGCTGCCCGCCGCGAAGGTCGAGGCCAAGGCGCGGGCGGCGGCCGAGCGTGCCGAGACGGTCCGGCTGTCCGGCAACGTCGTGAGCCAGGGCCGGACCTACAAGCTCGACATGCGGCTGGCGAAGAACGGCGCCAAGGGCGAGCTGACGACGAAGGCGGCGGCGTTCCAGCTGCTGAGGGTCGGCGACGCGCTCTATCTGAAGGCCGATGCCGCCTTCTGGGCCGGCGAGAAGAACGCCAAGGCCGGCACCCCCGACGCGGCCGCGGCGGCCAAACTCGGCGGTAAGTACGTCAAAGTGCCCGCCGCCGATCCCGTCTACAAGCGCTTCAGCGGCTTCACGGACAAGGACATGCTGCTGAGCAGCCTGCTGGGGCTCCGGGGCAAGCTGACGACGGGTGAGCACACCGACATCGACGGGGTCCGCGCCATCCGGCTGGCCGCCGCCGCGGGCTCCGGCGGCACCCTGGACGTCTCCCTGGAGGGCACGCCGTATCCGCTGCGGCTGCACCGGGCGGGCGGCGCGGGTGTGGTCCGGCTCGCCGACTGGGGCAAGAGCGTGCCGCTCCAGGCCCCGGCCAAGGACCAGGTCGTCGACTACGGCCACCGGATCTCCGGCGACGGCTGACGACCCTTCGCGGCGGCAAGGGGGCGTACGGCCCGCGCGGTGATCGGACGCCGCCCCGTGGCCGCCCTCGGATCAGCCCTTGCGGCCCCGGCGCAGCAGCTTCGGCAGTGCGGCGGGGACGGGCCGCCGGGTGATGGCGGGCGACGGCAGCGGCGGGGCCGTATGGGCACCGTCCGGCATGGCCCCGGGGCGCTGTTCGGTCTCCCCGGTCGGCTCCAGCCGCAGCACCCGGCACTCGCGCGCCCAGCGCTGGGTGAGGGTGTCCGCGTCCGGTGCGTTGAGCCGCTTGCCCTTCAGCTCGCCGACGGCGGCCGACCATGCCTCGCTCTCCGGCGCCGGCTCGGCGACCCGGGCCTGCCAGGCGACCAGCCGGCCGCCCTTGTCCTTGCTGCGCACGGTGACGGTGGCGGTGCCCCCGTCGGTGAGGCCGAGGTCGGCGAGGGGCTGCTCGCCCTCGCCGTCGCCGATGAGGCAGGCGGCGCCGTCGACCCACACGTGCCACAGCGCACGTGCCGGGCCCGTCGTCCCCCGCACCCAGATGAGGCCGGACTTCTTCGTGGCCTCTTCGATGAGCGCCCGATCCTGCAGGGCCTGCGACACGGTCTCCGTCATACGGCTCAGCCTAATGGGCGGCCCCGGGACGCCCCGGGGCCGGTCTGGCGCTCCCGGATACAGCTTCTGTACGGCGTCAGAGCCAGCCGTTGCGCTTGAAGCCGCGGTGGATACCGAAGCAGATCGCGACGGTGGCCAGCAGGACGGCGGGATAGCCGAACTTCCAGTGCAGCTCCGGCATGTACTCGAAGTTCATGCCGTAGATGCCGGCGATCATCGTCGGCACCGCGAAGATCGCCGCCCAGGACGTGATCTTGCGCATGTCCTCGTTCTGCGCGACCGTCGCCTGCGCGAGGTTGGCCTGGAGGATGGAGTTGAGCAGGTCGTCGAAGGACAGCACCTGTTCGTTGACCCGCGCCAGGTGGTCGGCGACGTCCCGGAAGTAGGTCTGGATGTCGGCGTCGACCAGCCGCATCGGGCGCTCGCTCAGCAGCTGCATCGGCCGCAGCAGCGGCGACACCGCCCGCTTGAACTCCAGCACCTCTCGCTTGAGTTGGTAGATCCGGCCGGCGTCGCCGCCCTTGGACGAACCCTTGCCGTTGGTGCCCGAGCTGAAGACGTCGATCTCCACCTCGTCGATGTCGTCCTGGACCGCCCCGGCCACCGCGATGTAGCCGTCGACCACCTGGTCGGCGATGGCGTGCAGGACGGCCGACGGCCCCTTGGCCAGCAGCTCCGGGTCGTCCTGGAGGCGGTGGCGCAGCGCGCGCAGCGAGCCCTGCCCGCCGTGCCGGACCGTCACGATGAAGTCCCGGCCGGTGAAGCACATCACCTCGCCGGTCTCCACCACCTCGCTGGTCGCGGTCAGCTCGGCGTGCTCGACGTAGTGGACGGTCTTGAAGACGGTGAAGAGGGTGTCGTCGTAGCGCTCCAGCTTGGGCCGCTGGTGGGCGTGGACGGCGTCCTCCACGGCGAGCGGGTGGAGGCCGAACTCCTGGGCGATGCCGGCGAATTCGGCCTCGGTCGGCTCGTGCAGGCCGATCCAGGCGAAACCGCCGTCGGCACGCACGCTCGCCATCGCCTCGGCCGGGGCGAGGTGCTCGCGCACCCGGCGCCCCTCGCGGTAGACGCCGCAGTCCACGATGGCGCTGTTCGCGCAGGCGGAGGTGGTCGCGGGGTAGCTGTACGGGGAGTCGTCGCGGCGCCGGGACGGGCGGACGGCGGCGCGCAGGTCGCGGATCATCGACATGGCAGGCTCCTTCACGGGCCGGCCGTCAGCCAGGGCGCGGGGAGGTAACGCTGCCCGGAACGTGGACGTACGAGGCGTCATCGGCCGTACGTCCGCAAAGCGGGCGGCGCTCCGTGCGGTGGTGCTGACGGCAGTTCGCAGAAAACAGAACAAAGAGTCGAAGGCGCTCTTCCGTCATCTACATCCGGCGCAAAGGCACTTCACGGGTTTCGCCGCTGGGCGGCGGGGTACGGAAGCTCTCGGATCAGGAGATTCGCTGCGCGAGGGGGATGACAGGAGAACTATCGGTACTGCACGGTCGACTCGGATCCACCGCAGTCCCACCTCCTCCGGCCGGTCCCCGTTGGGGGACGACGTCATTCCCTGACCAGACGGCAAGGCTATCAGCCGCCTGAAGCGTTACGGTGCCGCTTTGCGTGTTCTCCACGCGTCTTATGCTCGCGGCATGTCTGACGTTCTTGAGCTGGTCGAAGCCCGGCTGCGCACGGCCCTGGGTGAGCCGGACGCGCGCGCCGCCGTCACGTTTCTCGGTACCGACCGTATCGAGGTGCTCCGCTTCGTCGGCGACGGGGTCGTCCGTTACGCCACGCTCGGGATGTCGGCCCAGCCGATGGCCGACCCCACGGCCGTCCTCGCGGACCCGCTGCGCGGCCCCCGTGCCGAACTCGTGCTGTCCGTACGACCCGGCAGCGCGGAGACCGACAAGGTGCTCAGGCCGCTCGCCGTGCTCGCCGCGTCTCCGCAGGTCGAAGGGCTGATCGTCGCCCCGGGCGCCTCGCTGGACGTGGGCGAGCCGCTGTGGCCGGGGGCCGCCTTCACCTCGGTGCTGGTCAGCGCGCCCGGCGGACTGGTCGAGGATCTGGAGCTGGACGAGCCGCTGGAGCCCGTCCGCTTTCTGCCGCTGCTGCCGATGACGCCCAACGAAGCCGCCTGGAAGCGGGTGCACGGCGCCGAGGCGCTGGAGGAACGCTGGCTGAAGCACGGCACGGATCTGCGCGACCCGCTGCGCAAGGGCGTGCCGCTCGACGGCTGAGGTGCCGGACGGCCCCGCCGGAGTGCTCGATGTCACCTTCCCGCTCCCGGGGCCGCCGCTCGCCCGCACACGGCCGTGGAG
The DNA here is from genome assembly GCF_045782725.1 of Streptomyces sp. Pv4-95. NCBI lineage: Bacteria > Bacillati > Actinomycetota > Actinomycetes > Kitasatosporales > Streptomycetaceae > Streptomyces > Streptomyces sp. Pv4-95. Next base: position 2,986,606 of record NZ_CP127172.1, on the reverse strand, counting down.
CGGCGCCCGGGGCGGTTCCACGGCCGTGCGTACGGCATCGGGGTGTCAGCCGGCGAAGACGGTGACGCCGTCCTCGGTGGCGTGCCGCGGCTCCAGTTCCTCGGCCCGCAGGGTCAGCGCACGGCGGCGGACGGCGACGATCGCCGCACCGATCACCGCCGCCACGGCCGCGACCACGAACGGGATGTGGATGTCGGTCCACTCCTCGATCTTCGGCGCGAGGAAGGGCGCCGCGGCCGCCGCGAACCACCGCACGAAGTTGTAGCCCGCGCTCGCCACCGGCCGCGGCGCGTCCGACACGCCCAGCGCCAGCTCGGTGAAGACGGTGTTGTTCAGGCCGATGAAGGCGCCCGAGAGGACCGTGCAGACGATGGCGGTGGTGTGGTCCCCGTAGCCCAGGACCAGCAGGTCGGCGGCGAGCAGGACCAGGGAGCCGCCCAGCACCTTCAGTGAGCCGAAGCGGTGCTGGAGCCGGGGCGCGACGATCACCGAGAAGACCGCCAGCAGGACGCCCCAGGCGAAGAAGACGCCGCCCGACTTGTAGGGCGACATGTTCAGCACGAACGGCGTGAAGGCCAGCACCGTGAAGAACGCGTAGTTGTAGAAGAACGCCGAGACGGCGGCGGACGCCAGCCCGCCGTGGCCGAGGGCCTTGATCGGGTCGAGCAGCGAGGTCTTGCGGGCCGGCTTGGGCTGTTCCTTGAGGAACGCCGTGATCGCGATGAAGCCGATGGCCATCAGGACGGCGGTGCCGAAGAAGGGGTAGCGCCACTTCAGGTCGCCCAGGATCGCGCCGAGCAGCGGGCCGCAGGCCATGCCGAGGCCCAGCGCTGACTCGTACAGCAGGATCGCGGCCGCGCTGCCGCCCGCCGCCGCGCCGACGATCACGGCGAGCGAGGTGGACACGAACAGTGCGTTGCCCAGGCCCCAGCCGGCGCGGAAGCCGACCAGTTCGCCGACCGAACCGGACATCCCCGAGAGCGCCGCGAAGACCACGACCAGTGCGAGGCCGGCCAGCAGGGTCTTGCGGCCGCCGATGCGGCTGGAGACGAAGCCGGTGATCAGCATCGCGACGGCGGTGATCAGGAAGTAGGAGGTGAACAGCAGGGAGACCTGGCTGTTCGAGGCGTGCAGGCCCTGGGCGATCGAGGGCAGGATCGGGTCGACCAGGCCGATGCCCATGAAGGCGACGACCGAGGCGCCGGCCGTGGCCCAGACGGCCTTGGGCTGGCGCAGGAGGGACACTCCGCCCTCTTCGAAGGGATCTTTCTCGGTGCCGCCGCGGCTGCTGCTCTTCATGCTGCGGGTCCCCTTCCCGTTGCCGGACTTCGCGGTTCCGGGCGAGCCGCCGCCCAGAGATCGTTGATGTATACACATAATAAGTTAGCTGGACTAAAGGATGCAAGTTACAACTACAAGGCGGCCGAAAAGGCCGTCTTGATCCGCGCGGGGCGTGATATCAGGCACATCGGACGGGTGATCGTCCTTGACGCGACGGCGGCGCTGGAGGACCGTTGGGCCCTATGAGGGGCGAACCCAGTTGCCCGAAGTGCGGTGGCCGGGTCCGGGCGCCCGGTCTTTTCCACGACACCTGGGAGTGCGCCGTGCACGGCAGCGTGCACCCACTCCAGCCGGTCGTTCCGCCGAGCGTCGAAGCGCTCGGTGTCGTCGTGCACCGGGCCCAGGTGCCCGTATGGATGCCGTGGCCCCTGCCGGTCGGCTGGCTGTTCACCGGCGTCGCCTGCGCCGGTGACGAGCGCAGCGGCGGACGGGCGACCGCGGTGGCCTGCTCAGGGCCCGGCCCGCTCGGCGGACCCGGCGAACTCCTGCTCATCGCCGAGGAACTGGGCGTCGGACTCGGCGCGCGCTACGCCGGCATCGAGGGCCCCGACCCCGGCCCCGGCATGTGTGTGGACAAGCCGGCGCACGCCAAGGTCCTGGCCGCCGGCCGCCCGACCCCGATGTGGCATGTCGACGGCGCGCCCCCGGACCGAGCGGTCTTCGCGGGCGAGGCGCGCGGGCTGTGGCTGTGGGCGATCGCCTGGCCGGAACAGTCCGCCCTGCTGATGTACGACGAGCTGGTGCTGACCGATCTGCGGGAGGCCGGCGCCGAGGTGGACCTGCTGCCCTGCGGGGCGCTCTCGCCGCGGATCCTGAACTGACCGAGGCCCGGCCCCGGGGTGTCCGCGGGGCCGGGTCCCCCCTCCCTCCCGACGAGGTCACGCGCACCCGGCCGGTATCCTTCTGAGGTCCCCCCTCGGCGTCGGTGCCACCAGGCCCGTGCCGCCGTGCCCGTCCCGCAGGAAGTCTGGAGTTCGCGTCGTGCGCATCGATCTGCACACCCACTCCACGGCATCGGACGGTACGGACACCCCCGCCGAACTCGTGCGCAACGCCGCGGCCGGCGGTCTGGACGTCGTCGCGCTTACCGACCACGACACCGTCGGCGGCCACGCCGAGGCGCGCGCGGCGCTGCCCGCGGGGCTCACCCTGGTCACCGGTGCCGAACTCTCCTGCCGGCTCGACGGCGTGGGCCTGCACATGCTCGCCTACCTCTTCGACCCCGACGAGCCCGAACTCGCCCGAGAGCGGGAGCTGGTCCGCGACGACCGCGTCCCGCGTGCCCAGGGCATGGTCGCCAAGCTGCGCGAGCTGGGGGTGCCGATCACCTGGGAGCAGGTGGCGCGGATCGCCGGCGGCGGTGCCGTCGGGCGCCCGCATGTCGCCAGCGCCCTCGTGGAGCTGGGTGTGGTCGCCTCGGTCTCCGACGCCTTCACGCCGCAGTGGCTGGGCAATGACGGCCGGGCCTACGTCGAAAAGCACGAACTCGATCCGTTCGACGCGATCCGGCTGGTCAAGGCCGCGGGCGGGGTCACCGTCTTCGCGCACCCGATGGCCGTCAAGCGCGGTGTCTGCGTCCCGGAGAGCGCGATCGCCGAACTGGCCACGGCCGGCCTCGACGGCATCGAGGTCGACCACATGGACCACGACGGGCCGGCCCGCGCCCGGCTGCGCGCCCTCGCGGGCGACCTCGGGCTGCTGACCACCGGCTCCAGCGACTATCACGGCAGCCGCAAGACCTGCAGCCTCGGTGACCACACCACCGACCCTGAGATCTACGGGGAGATCGTGCGCCGCGCGACCGGCGCCTTCCCCGTCCCCGGCGCGGGCGGCTGAGCCCCGACCGGTAGCCCCCGCCGCGGCCGCACAGGCGCGCGCCGGGGTCCGCCCCGGCCCGCGCGCCGCCCCGCTGTCCTTTTCCCCCACCGGGGCCTGCCCTCGCCGCGCCCTGTTCCGTTCGTCCCGTACCACCTCTCGCAAGGCCATCACCGTGTTCGACGTCGCCGTCTTCAGTACTCTCTTCGTCACGCTTTTCGTGATCATGGACCCGCCGGGGATCACCCCGATCTTCCTGGCCCTGACCTCCGGCCGGCCGGCCAAGGTGCAGCGCCGGATGGCCTGGCAGGCGGCCACCGTCGCCTTCTGCGTCATCGCCGTCTTCGGCATCTTCGGCCGGCAGATCCTGGGGCGGCTGCACATCTCGACGCCCGCGTTGATGATCGCCGGTGGTCTGCTGCTCCTGCTGGTCGCGCTGGACCTGCTCACCGGCAAGTCGGAGGAGCCGACCCAGACCAAGGACGTCAATGTCGCCCTGGTGCCGCTGGGGATGCCGCTGCTGGCCGGGCCCGGCGCGATCGTGTCGGTGATCCTGGCGGTGCAGCACGCCCACGGGGCGTCGGCGCAGTTCGCGGTCTGGACGGCGATCGTCGCGATCCATGTCGTGCTCTATCTGGTGATGCGGTTCTCGCTGGTGATCATCCGCGTCATCAAGGACGGCGGTGTGGTGCTGGTGACGCGGCTGGCGGGCATGATGCTCTCCGCGCTCGCCGTGCAGCAGATCATCAACGGCGTCACGCAGGTGATCCAGGGCTCCTGAGGCGGGCGCCCGGCCCCCCGGCAGCGCAGCGCCCCCGTACGACGTGTTTCGTACGGGGGCGCTGCGGCGTCTGCGTTCAGCTGTTCATCGGGCGGGCGGAGTCGGCGTTAACGAGCGGCGGTATCTGCCGGGCGGATGTAGATGCGCTGGCCGATCGAGGCGGCCTGCTGCACGATCCGGTTGACGGAGGCGGCGTCCACGACGGTGCTGTCCACGGCCGTGCCGTCGACGTCGTCCAAACGCATGATCTCGAAGCGCACCGGCTTCTCCCTTCGTCTGTGATCCTCCTGAGGAGAACTATTTTCATCGGGAATGCCCGGCTTCGCTGCCGGACCTTCCAGGGGCTACAACAGGGGTGCCCCGAGAATCATTCCCTACGCTAAAGAAAATTTTCGACGGTCTAAGTACTCGCCGGTAGCGAGAGCGGTTGTGCCCGCAGAGTGACCGCCCGGACAATGGACGCGGTATGAACGACGTCCAGCCCACGGGCTCCCCAGACCTCGCCGCGCTGCAAGCCGGTATCGAGCGCACCAATGAGCTGCTCACCCGGGTTCTCGCGGAGGTCGCCACCACCCCGTCCACCCATGCCGCCTTCGTGGACGCGGGCTATGTGTACGCCGCGGCCGGACGCCTGGTCACCGGCACCGAGGACCGCAGGGCGTTCGACCTGGACGCCGAGGGCATCATCGAGGCGTTCATCGACCGGGCCCGGATGATCTTTCCGGACAGCCGGCTGCTGCGGGTCTACTGGTACGACGGCGCGCGCCGCCGCATCCACACCCAGGAGCAGCAGCGCATCGCGGAGCTGCCCGATGTGAAGGTCAGGCTCGGCAACCTCAACGCCAACAACCAGCAGAAGGGCGTCGACTCCCTGATCCGTACGGATCTGGAGTCGCTGGCCCGGCACCGCGCGATCAGCGACGCGGTGCTCATCGGCGGCGACGAGGACCTGGTCTCCGCGGTGGAGGCGGCACAGGGCTACGGCGCACGCGTGCACCTGTGGGGCATCGAGGCCCCCGGCGGCCGCAACCAGGCGGAACCGCTGCTGTGGGAGGTCGACAGCCAGCGCACCTTCGACCTGGACTTCTGCAAGCCCTACGTCTCGCGGCGGGCCGGCGTCGAATGCCCGGACACGTCGGCGGGCGAGGGCCCGGCGCCCGCCCGCGAGGAGGTGCGCTTCGTCGGCGCCCGGATCGCTGCCCAGTGGCTGGCCGAACGCGGCCGCGAGTGGGTCGCCGACCTGCTGCCCGGTCACCCGTATTTGCCCGGCACCGTCGACCAGGAGCTGCTGACCGCCGCGGAGGCCCTGCTGCGGCACTCGCTGCGCGGCCACGCCGACCTGCGGCGGGTCCTGCGGGACGGCTTCTGGGAGCACGTCCAGGGGCAGTACTAGCCGGGCGGGTGCCGGCCTTCGGCCCGTACCGGCTCAGGCCCGGGCGAGAAGCTCGGTGAGCCGGTCGAAGAAGCCCGCCCAGCCCGCCTCCGCCTGCCGGTACTGCTCCGCGGTGAGATTGCCGCCGTCCTGGTGGAACACCATCTCGGTGCGGCCCTGGAGGTCGGTGAGGGTGACGCGGACGAACTCGTCCGGCTCGGTCGGCGTCGGGGTGTCCGTGATCGTGAACTCCAGCCGCTCGGGTGCCGCGACCTCGTGGTAGACGCCGGAGAACGGCATCTCGCGCCCGTCCGGAGCCCGCATGACCAGGCCCCAGGCGCCACCCGGCCGGACGTCCATCACCATCCGGTCCACCGGCACCTGAAGCTCCCCGCCGAACCAGTAGGCGAAGTGCTCGGGAGTCGTCCAGGCGCGGAACACCAGCTCGCGGCGCGCTTCGAAGACGCGGGTGAGCGCGATGCCCTGCTCCGCATGCTGCCGGTTCTCGGTCATGCTGATGGCCTCCCTGCGCGGACGGGGCGGCCGCCCGACGGACCGCTCCCCTCGATGCTCACCGAGCCGGGTGCCGCTGTCCTCCCCGGCCCCGCAGCCCTCGGCCACTCGGCCCACCCGCGTCGCTAGCCGTTGTCCCGCCAGAACTCCGCCAGCGCCGAGGCCGTGGCCTGCGGGCACTCGGCGTTCGGGGAGTGTTCGGCCCCCTCGATCACCGTCCGGCGGGCGGACAGCCGCTCGGCCATCGCGTCCATCGAGGGCACCGGCCAGGCGTAGTCGACGGCCCCGGAGACGACGTGCTTGGCCGTCGGCAGCTGCGCCAGCTCGGCCACCCGATCGGGCTCCTCGATCATCTGCCGGCCGGTCGCGACCAGCTGCTCGGGGGCGGTGTTGAGCCAACGGCGGTGCAGGAACTCGCCGACCTCCGGCGGCGTCGCGGAGTCCGCCGCCTCGGGCGGATCCAGCGCCCGCATCGCCTGCCAGACCGTCTCCATGTCCCAGCGGCCGAGCGCGTCGATCAGCGTCAGCACCCGGCTCTGCTGCGACCCGTCGATGGCGCCGGGGCCCGAACTGAGCGCGGTCAGCGAACGGAACGGCGCCGGGTCGAGCAGCACCGCGGCGCGGGTGATCAGCCCGCCCAGCGAATGCCCCAGCAGGTGCAGGGGCGCCTCCTCGCCGCCGCCCAGCGCCCGCGCCTGGGCGAGGACGTCCAGCGCCAACTCCTTCTGCGCGTAAGCCGCTTCGGTGCGCGGACCGGGGGATTCGTGCTGTCCGCGGCCGTCGACCGCGACCACTCGGAAGCCGGCCGCGGTGAGCGGCGCGAGGAGGGCGATGAAGTCCTCCTTGCTGCCGGTGAATCCGGGCACCACCAGGGCGGTGCCGACCGGGGTGACGGCGCCCTCGGGCCGGGCGTCGTGCACCGCGAACTCACCGCGCTCGGTGTCGAGTCGGTACGCGCGGGCGCACGGGGGCAACGTGAGACTGGGCGGCCTGCTCATGAGGCGAGGTTAGCGGGACGGGCTCGCGGTGCGACCGAGGCGGAGTCCTCGCGGCCCACGGGCGGTCGCCCCCCCCGCGGGCGGTCCGCGGTACGGGGAGCGGCCTTTCGCACGCACCTGGCATGACGGGCCGCCGCGGCCGGGAACGCCGACGGCCCGGCCCCCGCGAAGTGCGGGGCCGGGCCGTCAGGTGGTCCGGGTCAGCTCTCGGGCGTGACCTCGGCGGCCGGAGCCTTGGCGCGGGTGCGCCGGCGGACCGGCTTGGCCTCGCCCTCGACGACCGGAGCGTCCGTCGCGTCCACGGCCGGCTTGGCCGCGGCGGCCTTGCGGGTCCGCTTCGGCTTGGCCGGGGCGTCCGCGGCGGGCTCCTCCGCCGGCTTCGCGGCGGCGGTGCTCTTGCGGGCGCGCTTGGGCTTGACCGGGGCATCCTCGGCCGGGGCGTCCGGCGCGTCCGTGGCGGGCTTGGCCGCGGCGGCCTTACGGGTGCGCTTCGGCTTGGCCGGAGCGGCCTCGTCACTCACCGGAGCGACACCCTCGGCGGTGTCCACGGCAGCCTCCGCGGCCTTCGCGGCAGCGCTCTTGCGGGTCCGCTTGGGCTTGACCGGAGCGGCGTCCTCGGCCGGTGCGGTGTCCACCACGGCCTGCACGCTCTCCACCGCGGTCTCCGCGGCGGCCTTGGCGGCGCCCCGGGTGCGGCGGCGCGGCTTGGCGGGCGCCTCGACGGCGTCCGTCACGGCGACCGCCTCGGCGGCGACGGCGGTGCCCTCGGCCGTGGCGACCGCGGCCGCCTCACCGTTCTCGGGGCGCGCGGCACGGGTGCGGCGGCGGCGCGGCTTGGCCGGGGCCTCCGTCGCGTCACCGGCCGGTGCGCTCTGTGCCGGTGCGACCGCGGCCGCGTCGGCGACCTTGTCCGCGACCTCGGACGCCTGCACGGCGGCCGGCGCGCCTGCGCCGCCCTGCGCGGCACCACGGGTCCGGCGGCGGCGCCGCGGCTGGCGTGCCTCGGTGCCCTCGGCGGTGTTCAGCGAGCCGGTGGCCTTGGCCTCGGGCGCGCCGTCCAGCGGCGTACCGCCACGGGTGCGGCGGCGCTGGCGCGGGGTGCGGGTGCGCTGCGGGCGCTCCTCCACCACCTCGGCGGCAGCGGCGGCCTTGCGCGGGCCGCCGCGGCCGCGGCCGCCGGTCTCGCCCAGGTCCTCGACCTCTTCCGCGGCCAGGCCGGCGCGGGTGCGCTCGGCACGCGGCAGCACGCCCTTGGTGCCCTGCGGGATCTTCAGCAGCTCGTAGAGGTGCGGGGAGGTCGAGTAGGTCTCCTCCGGCTCGTCGAACGGGAGGTCCAGCGCCTTGTTGATCAGCTTCCAGCGCGGGATGTCGTCCCAGTCGACGAGCGTGACGGCGGTGCCCTTGGCGCCCGCGCGGCCCGTACGGCCGATGCGGTGCAGGTAGGTCTTCTCGTCCTCGGGGGACTGGTAGTTGATGACGTGCGTCACACCCTCGACGTCGATGCCGCGGGCGGCGACGTCGGTGCAGACCAGGACGTCGACCTTGCCGTTGCGGAAGGCGCGCAGCGCCTGCTCGCGGGCGCCCTGGCCGAGGTCGCCGTGCACCGCGCCGGACGCGAAGCCGCGCTTGGCGAGCTGGTCGGCGATGTCGGCAGCGGTCCGCTTGGTACGGCAGAACACCATCGCCAGGCCGCGGCCGTCGGCCTGGAGGATGCGCGAGACCATCTCCGGCTTGTCCATGGAGTGGGCGCGGAAGATGTGCTGGGTGGTGTTGGCGACGGTCTGGCCCTCGTCGTCCGGCGCGGCGGCGCGGATGTGCGTGGGCTGCGACATGTAGCGGCGGGCCAGCGAGATGACCTGGCCGGGCATCGTCGCGGAGAAGAGCATCGTCTGCCGCTTGGTCGGCAGCAGCTGGATGATCCGCTCGACGTCGGGAAGGAAGCCCAGGTCCAGCATCTCGTCGGCCTCGTCCAGGACCAGGCTCTTGACCTCGGAGAGGTTGAGCTTGCGCTGGCCCGCGAGGTCGAGCAGTCGGCCCGGGGTGCCGACGACGACGTCGACGCCCTTCTTCAGGGCCTCGACCTGCGGCTCGTAGGCACGGCCGCCGTAGATGGCGAGCACGCGGACGTTACGCACCTTGCCGGCCGTGAGGAGGTCGTTGGTGACCTGCTGGCAGAGCTCGCGGGTCGGCACGACGACGAGGGCCTGCGGCGCCTCGGTCAGCTGCTCGGGCTTGGCGCGGCCCACCTCGACATCCGCCGGGACGGTGACGCGCTCCAGCAGGGGCAGGCCGAAACCCAGGGTCTTGCCGGTGCCGGTCTTGGCCTGGCCGATGACGTCGCTGCCGGAGAGGGCAACGGGGAGCGTCATCTCCTGGATGGGGAAGGGGGAAACGATGCCGACTGCCTCAAGGGCTTCGGCGGTCTCGGGGAAAATCCCGAGCTCTCGGAACGTAGACAGAATCTTGCCTCTTCTGTGAGACGCGGCGTGAGGCGGCGAAGGGGGTCGTACCGCACCTTCGTACGGGTTCGTACGGGGGCCGGCTTGATACAGCCGGATGGTGCGGGACCACTGCCAACGCTCAGGCACTCCAGCCGCGAGCGGTGTCCCTCTTGCGGTCCGTACGTCTGGGTACGCGCCGCGGGGGAGGGCGGTCGGTTTGGAGCCGATCGGGCCACCGACCGGGCATCCGCATTCGTGGAACGACCCACCGATACTCGGCGGGCCAATACCACTGTACCCCGGATGAGGCGCGGCACCCGAAGGCTTGTATGAGTGAGGAATTCATCACGTCCTGCGGGACACCGCGCCGCGGGCCCCGCACGGTGTGCCCGGGTGGCTGACCAGGGCCTTCCCAGGGCGGCCGAGCGGGCTATTGTGCCCGTCATGGAGACGCCTGACAACGCCGCTGCTGACGCGCAAGAACACACCGGGATCGCCGCCCAGAACTGGGCGCAGGCATCCGCCGACCCGCACTACCGCGCGGCCGTGATCGACCTGCTCGGCGCGCTCGCGTACGGCGAGCTGTCCGCCTTCGAGCGGCTGGCCGAGGACGCCAAGCTCGCGCCGACGATGGACGACAAGGCCGAACTGGCCAAGATGGCATCGGCCGAGTTCCACCACTTCGAGCGGCTGCGGGAGCGGCTGGCGCAGATCGAGGCGGAGCCGAACGAGGCGATGGAGCCGTTCGCCGCCGCGCTGGACGAGTTCCACCGCCAGACCGCGCCGTCGGACTGGCTGGAGGGCCTGGTCAAGGCGTACGTCGGTGACTCGATCGCCAGTGACTTCTACCGCGAGGTGGCGGCCCGGCTGGACTCCGACACCCGCGGCCTGGTGCTGGCCGTTCTCGACGACACCGGCCACGCGTCGTTCGCCGTCGAGAAGGTCCGTGCCGCGATCGAGGCCGAGCCGCGCGTCGGCGGGCGCCTCGCGCTCTGGGCGCGGCGGCTGATGGGCGAGGCGCTGTCCCAGGCGCAGCGGGTCGTGGCGGACCGTGACTCGCTCTCCACGATGCTGGTCGGCGGCGTGGCGGACGGCTTCGACCTGGCCGAGGTCGGCCGGATGTTCTCGCGGATCACCGAGGCGCACACCAAGCGGATGGCGGCGCTCGGGCTCGCGGCGTAACAGGACGAGGTACGGCGAAGGACCGGTGACCCGCGGGTCACCGGTCCTTCGCCGTACGGAGCCCGACCGTCCGAGGGCTGCCCTGGGTCCTCAGGCGGTGCGGTGGCTCTTCAGCGCCGTGGCGCCGCGCCGTCCCGGGCGGAGCAGCACCGAGAGCAGGGCCGCGCTCATGGCGATCGCGGCGACCAGCACCTGGGCGGGGTATCCGGGGCCGAGGATGGAGCGGGTCAGCAGCGCGCCGAACAGTGCGGCGGCCGGGCCCGTGGCGAGCGTCAGGGTGCGCGCGGGAAACCGGTCGGACAGCCATCGCATGGCGGACAGGGCGATGACGAAGCCGACGATCACGGCGCCGAGCGCTTCCCAGATCATGCTGTTCCCTCCCGCGTGACAGGCCGATCGGTCGAACAAATCGGTCGTAGGCGGTCGTACCCAGGGGGTATGCCCGGCAACCCTCCTGTCGGGCAAGCCGTGCCTGATCAGAGCAGCCGCGATGACACGAACGGCGGCAGCCGGGCCGTCCGCGGCCGGGCACAAGCGGAATGCGGGCGGGCAGCGGAGCGCCCGGGGGAGGGGCCGAACGACGCGAGCGGCGGCCCGGGGAGGGAACTCCCCCGGGCCGCCGCTCGCGACAACTGCGGGCGCCGCATGCGGCGCCCCCCGCTCAGAGCGCGCCGAACCCGACCTTGCGGGCCGTCTGCTCGCCGATCTCGACGTAGGCCAGACGGTCCGCCGGGACCAGGACCTTGCGACCGTGGTCGTCCACCAGGCTCAGCAGCTGTGACTTGCCGCCCAGCGCGTCAGCCACCGCGCGTTCGACCTCTTCGGCAGACTGCCCGCTCTCCAGAACGATCTCGCGGGGTGCGTGCTGCACGCCGATCTTGACCTCCACGGCTTATGTCCCTCCGACGGTCTGGGTGTCCCCCGGCGTCAGCTGGGGGAGGGTGCGCGGTCATCCGCGCCGTACGCAGCACACATTAGCCCGGCGCGGGGGTCGGCAGGACGCCTTGGGGCACGCCCGCAGCGAACACGCGCGCCCCCCGGCGGCGAACACGCGCGACGCCGGCCGCGGCACAAGGCCGCGACCGGCGTCGCATAGGGTCACGGGTGGTCCGGACGGGTCAGTGGGCGTCCGAGCCGTGCAGCGGGAAGCCGGCGATGCCCTTCCAGGCGAGCGAGGTCAGCAGCTGCACCGCGTTGTCGCGGGGGACCTTGCTCCCCGAGGAGAGCCAGTAGCGCGCGACCACCTGCGAGACGCCGCCCAGGCCCACGGCGAGCAGCATCGATTCGTCCCGCGACAGGCCGGTGTCCTCGGCGATCACCGCGCTGATGGCCTCGGCGCACTCCAGCGAGACCTTGTCCACCCGCTCGCGGACGGCCGGCTCATTGGTGAGGTCCGACTCGAAGACCAGGCGGAAGGCGCCGCCCGGGTCCTCGACATAGGCGAAGTAGGCGTCCATCGTCGCCGCGACCCGCTGCTTGTTGTCGGTCGTCGACGCCAGCGCCGTCCGCACCGAGTGCAGCAGGGACTCGCAGTGCTGGTCGAGCAGGGCGAGGTAGAGGTCGAGCTTGCCGGGGAAGTGCTGGTAGAGCACCGGCTTGCTGACGCCCGCCCGCTCGGCGATGTCGTCCATGGCGGCCGCGTGGTAGCCCTGCGCGACAAAAACTTCCTGGGCCGCGCCCAGAAGCTGATTGCGCCTGGCTCGGCGTGGCAGGCGTGTGCCCCGCGGGCGTGCCGCCTCGGTCTGCTCGATGGCGCTCACGCTGCCTCCCAGAAGTGGTTCCGTACGCGGCGCACGCAAGATGGTGCGTCACGCCCGCCATCGTACTTTTGGGTAATGCGGCTGTGCGTCGTCGGAGGTGAGAATTTCGCTCCGTGGACGCCGCTCGAAGCTGACATAACAGCCCAGGTCATCGGTATTCGTCTTCGTTGAGCTCCACGACGCGGGCCTGCTCCGCGAGATCCGCCTCGTTCGCGGAGGCCGGGTCGGCGTCGGAGAGGGCCTCGTCCCACTGCGCCTCGACGTCTGCGTGCTGTTCCACGGCATCGTTCTCGGGCGCTTCCACATCGATCTCCGTCGCGTCGTTCACGTCGTCCTCGCCCTCGAAAGCTTCCGGATCGGTCGGGTCGACGGGCATGGTGGCTCCCTCCCTCGCACGGGCATCAAGCAGGGGCCGGGCAGCGTGCCCTTGCTACGAGCCTAGGAGAGTGACCGCGGCAGCGCGATGCGGTGTGTGACAGCGAACACACAATCGGCCGCGTGATCATCTCGTAACATCGTGCCCATGTCTTCGACCGAGTCGCCGGACACCCGGGCCGCCCTCCCGGTCCCGCCAGCCGGACCGGGCCCCCGGGCGGGTGGCGCGGGCGAGACGGTGCGATCCGTGAACCTGCCCGGCCTGACGGTCACCGTGCGGTCGCCGGACGGCACGGCCCCGGGCCGGCGCGAGGGCTCCGGCCCCCGCGAGCCCGCCCTGTTCGTCCACGGCCTCGGCGGCTCCTCGCAGAACTGGTCCGCCCTGATGCCGCTGCTCGCCGACCGGGTGGACGGCGAGGCGCTCGACCTGCCCGGCTTCGGCTACTCACCCCCGCCGGACGACGGCGTCTACTCCGTCTCCGCGCAGGCGCGCGCGGTCATCCGCTATCTCGACACCACCGGGCACGGGCCGGTGCACCTCGTCGGCAATTCCATGGGCGGCGCCGCGGTCACCCGGGTGGCAGCCGTCCGCCCGGACCTCGTCCGCACCCTGACCCTGATCTCGCCCGCGCTTCCCGAGCTGCGGCCGCAGCTGTCGGCGGTGCCGACCGCGCTGCTCGCCGTCCCCGGCATCGCCCGGCTCTTCAGCCGGCTCACCCGCGAATGGACGCCCGAGCGCCGCACCCGCGAGGTGCTCTCGCTCTGCTACGGCGACCCCGGCCGGGTCACCCCCGAGGGCCTGACCTCGGCCGTCGACGAATACGCACGGCGCCTCGAACTCCCTTATTTCTGGGAGGTGATGGAGCGTTCCGCGCGCGGACTGGTGGACGCCTACACCCTCGGCGGGCAGCACAATCTGTGGCGGCAGGCCGAACGGGTGCTCGCCCCCACTCTCCTCGTCTACGGTGGACGCGATCGCCTGGTCGGCTACCGGATGGCCCGGCGGGCGGCCGCGGCGTTCCGCGGGGCGCGGCTGCTGACGCTGCCGGAGGCGGGACACGTGGCGATGATGGAATACCCGGAGGCGGTGGCGCGGGCCTTCCGCGAGCTGCTCGACAGCGATGTGACCGAGAAGACCGCCGACGCGGGCAGGAGCTGACACGCCCAGTGGGACGCCATAGCCGCCGCCGGCCGGAGAATCCAGCAGACACACCGGGGCCCGCCGATCCGTACGGCGTGCCCGACATGCACAGTGCGCCCGACCCGGATGCCCGGCCGGGCGCCGACGGCCGCGGCGCCTCCCCGGGGCCGGGGCGGCGTCGGCGCGGCCGGGCGGAGGGCGACGGATGGCCGTCCGGGCCTTCGGGCTCCGGCGAGCCCGGCCGTGGCGGATCCGGTAGCGGGTCATGGGAGCCCGGTACGCGCGGCGGCCACCCCGAACAGCGGGAGCCCGGCGGCGGCTGGGGCGCGTCCCCGGCGTCCGGCGGACCCCGCATCCCGCGGCCCCGGGCGGCCGAGCCCGAGGCCGGCGCGAGGCACGGCGCTGCCGGGGCAACCGGATTCGGCCCGGCAGGCGGGCCGCGCTCCGGCGCGCGCGTCCCCGACGGCTTCGGCGGGCCCGCCATCGGCGGACTCGTCACCCCGCTCGCCCCGCAGGGCGCGCCGGGGCCGCGGCGCGAATATGTGGAGGCTTTCGCGGACGACGACGTCTTCCGGGCCGGTGCGCCCGGCGCGGGCCGGGGCGCGGGACCGCACGGCGACGACGGCGAAACCCGGGACGGCGTGCCGCCCGGCGGGCGGTTCACCGGACGGTCGGTCGTCTTCGACCGCGAGTCCGACCAGGACACCGAGGCCGACGACCAGGACCCGCGCGCCGGGTTCGGCGCGGACGGCATGGACGAGGACGGCGAGACGGAGCCGGCCCCGCTGCACGGCGCCGAGGCGATGCGAGCCGCCAAAAAGGGCGCCAAGGGGCGGACGTTCACCGGCGCGGCGGCGGCCGCCGTGACGACGGTGCTTGCCGTGGTCATCGCCGGACAGGTCGCCGAGCAGCACAAGGACGGCGACGTACAGCCCCGCAGCGGCCCGGACAGGGCGGACGGTCTCGACGACGCCGCCCCGACGCAGGCCCCTGCCAAGCCGGACGCCAAGCCCGCCTCGTACGCCCAGAAGATGGCGCAGGCCTTTCCGCTCGACCCGAAGCTGACGGCCGACGGGACGTTCACCCCGGCCGGCGGCGACGCGAAGGCACCCGGCCGCGGGCAGGTGCTGCGCTACCGCGTCGACATCGAGGACGGAATGCCCCTGGACGGTGAGCTGTTCGCCCAGGCGGTGCACAAGACCCTCAACGACGAACGCAGTTGGGCGCACGGCGGTCAGCGCGCCTTCCAGCGGGTGGGCTCGGGCGACGCCGATTTCGTGATCACGCTCGCGAGCCCGGGGACGACCGCGAAGTGGTGCGCGAAGTCCGGTCTGGACACCACCCAGGACAACGTCTCCTGTGACTCGGCGGCCACCGACCGCGTCATGATCAACGCCTACCGCTGGGCGCAGGGCGCCAAGACCTACGGCCGGAACGAGATGTTCGCCTACCGTCAGATGCTGATCAACCACGAGGTCGGCCACCGGCTGGGGCACAACCACGAGGGCTGCAGCCGGCAGGGCGCCCTCGCGCCCGTGATGATGCAGCAGACGAAGTTCCTGACCACGGACGGCGCCACCTGCCGGCCCAACTCCTGGCCGTTCCCGACGCAACGCTGACCTTCCGGGACGGCGCGCGGCCGCTCTCGTCGGAAGCCGCCCGTGCGCGCACGGGTCCCATCGCGGGGTGTCGGCCGCTGTCGCCGTGCCGCAGAGCGGCCGTCGACCGGTTGTACGACGCCTTCCGCAGGGGCCTCCCGGCAGCCACCGGAGGCCGTTTCGGGCGCCCGCCCCGCAGGTCGCGGCCCGCCGGGTCCGCTACGCACGGTGCCTTGCCCCTCACATAGCGCGTTGAAACGCGCCCCGAAGGGGAAAGTTACGCGCGTTCACCCCTTTTGGTGGTGCGATGGACAACCGTCCATCGCACCACCGGCCCCTTTGCGTAGCTTCTTCCTGCAGGTGGCGGCGAGTCCGCCGCGCCAAGGACGCCGATATGGGAGGACGGGGGTGCACTCGTGCGCATCGGAATGCTCACCGAGGGTGGTTACCCGTATGCATCCGGTGAGTCGCGCGTGTGGTGCGACCGGCTCGTGCGCGGGCTCACCGGCCATGAATTCGAGATCTACGCCCTGAGCACCGACCCCCGCCAGGAGGCCCGCGGCCGGGTCGAACTGCCCCCGCACGTCGGGCTGGTGCGCAGCGCGCCGCTGTGGGGCGAGTTCCCCGAGGAGCACCGCAGACATCCCGAGGAGCGCCGGGGCCGCGGCGCGGGCCGGCGACAACGCCGTGCCTTCGCCGAGCACTTCGGCAACCTCACCGCGGCGTTCACCCCGGTGCACACCCCGGACGCGACCGGCGGCCCGCAGTCCGCCACCGACACCGCGAACGGGCAGGCGGACCGTTTCGCCACCGGTCTCTACGGGCTCGCCGAACTGGCCCGCGAACACGGCGGACTCCCCGCACTGCTCCGCTCCGAGGAAGCCGTACGCCTCCTGGAGCGCGCCTGCCGCGCTCCCCGCGGGCTGCCCGCCGCCCAGGGCGCACAGATCCAGGACCTGCTCGCCGTCACCGAGCAGCTGGAAATCGCCCTGCGTCCGCTGTCGCTGGACTGGTACGGCGACAACTGCCGCGACAGCGGCGGCGAGGACGACCGAGGCCGCGGGCTCGGCGGTGTGGAACTCTGCCACGCCACCTCCGCCGGGGCGGCGGCCCTCCCCGGCCTGTTGGCCAAACGCTTCTTCGGTACCCCGCTGCTGGTCACCGAGTACGGCGTACGGCTGCGGGAGCACTACCTCGCGCGCGCCGCATCCCCCCTGACCGCCCCGGTGCGCGCCCTGCTCGCCGCCTTCCAGGGGGCCTTGACCGCCGAGACCTACGCCCGGGCGGCGCTGATCACGCCGGGCAACACCCACGCGAGGCGCTGGCAGGAGCGCTGCGGCGCCGACCGGGCCAGGCTGCGCACGGTCTACCCCGGCATGGACGCCCGCCGCTTCGCCGCCGTCCCGGACGCCGCGGCCGACGACTCCAAGACCCTGGTGTGGGTCGGCGCCATCGAACCCGCCAAGGACATCGTCGCCCTGTTGCACGCCTTCGCCGAGATCCGCAAGGCCGAGCCGGACGCCACGCTGCGGATCGTCGGCGGGCCGGGCCGCGATCCGCAGGCCCCCGGCTATCTCGCGCACTGCCGGGCCCTGGCCGCCCAACTGTTCCCCGACGAGGCCGCCGACGCCCGTACCGTCGGCGAGAACCCGGTCAGCTTCGAGGAGATCGGCAGCCCGGAGGTGCCGACCCCGGAGGACGCCTACGCGTCCGGTGCGGTGGTGGTGCTCTCCAGCGTCATCGAGGGCTTTCCCCGCTCCCTGGTCGAGGCGATGTTCTGCGGTCGGGCCACGGTCTCGACCGACGTCGGCGCGGTCTGCGAGGCCATCGGCGGCACCGGTCTGGTGGTCCCGCCGCGCAACCCCCGGGCCCTCGCCGACGCCTGCCGGGCGCTGCTCGGCGACCCGGCCCGCAGGGCACGGCTCGGTGCCGCGGCCCGTGCGCGGGCGCTGGAGCTGTTCACGGTCGAGCAGAACGTCGCGGCATTTCGTGGCATCTACCTGGAGCTGATGTCGCGCGCTCCCGGCCGCGCGGCGGAGTCCGGCGCGCTGGACGCCCACGGTGTGCCGCACCCCTTCGCCCGCCCCGCGGAGTCCCACGTCCCCGGCCGCTGGGCCGCGCCCGGTGCGGCCACCCGCGCCGCGTCGGCCGGGCGCACACCGAGCTGGGCGACGCCCGAGGCGGAGCGCGCGGCGGTGCGGACGCTACGGGCGACGGCCGAGCACCCGGGCGGGGGAGCGGTGCCGTCCGCGAGAACGGCGGAGCCGCTGGGCGCGTACGGCGAGGCCGGTGCGTACTGCGAGCGCGGCGCGGGCCCTGCCGACGGCGGGGCGCCGAGGCGTGCGGGTGCCGGTCAAGGCGCCGCCGACGGTTCGCGGGACGGCGACGGCTTCTCCCTCTTCGCGGGGGACGCTCCCGCGGCCGGTGTGCCGGTCGGAGCCGGCGGCTTCCCGGCGCCCGGGCGAACGGCGGGCCCATGAGCGGACGCGAGGAGCCGCGGCCCGCGCGCGGGCCGGACCGATATCGGCCCGGCGCGGCGGACGACGAACAAAGACCAGAGGCGATGAGGCGGACGTGGTGAGCGTGATGGACATGACGGTGGTGACGGGCGTGCTGGACGTGGTGTGTGCCGTGGGCGTGATCGGCGTGGCGTTGGCGACGGGTATGACGGATGTGGCGCACGGCCATCGCAGAGCCGCCGGCCGGGCAGCCCTCCCCGTCTGCACCGGAGTGCGCCCGGCCCTGGCCGGCCGCATGCGCCCGGCGGCCCGTCCGCCGCGGCGCCGCGCCGCCCTCTCCTGTTCGGCCCAAGCCGTCCGCGCCCAGGCCACAGGGACAGGAAGAGGAGACACGGCATGACCGCGCCCCGAACACAGCGCACCGCGCCCGGCGACGGCCCCCTCACCCCCCGGGGCCACGGCGTCCGGGACGGCCGGTCCGCCGCTCCGATCGGCACGATCGACACCGACGACCGGCCCGCCACACCCACGGCCGGCCTGGACGGTCAGCAGTCCGCGGCGCCCTCCCCGCCACCGGCCACCCGCAAGGAACCCGCCGCGCGACCGCCCCGCCGCGGCCCCGCCGACCCCGTCAGGGCCCTGATGCACCGCCACCAGGAACTGTGCGCACGCGCCGTCGACGCACTGGAGATCGCCGCGGGCCTGGAGGCACACGGCGTCACCGACCGCACCGCCGCACGCTGCCGGCACCGCGACGTCTTCTCCCTCGCCGAAGAGCTCTACGCCCGGGTCCCGCGCGCCGAGCCCGCCCCCGTCGCCGCGCCCCGGCCGGAGCCCGCCCCCCGCTCCCGCAGCGTGCGCGCCGTCCTGCACCTCCTGCCCGGCGCCGTCTGCGCGGCCGCCGTCGCCGCACTCGCCTCCGCAGCCCCCACCACCTGGTGGACCCGGCCCGCGGTCGCCCTCGCCGGCGTCGTCCTGGTCGCCCTCGCGGTGCGCCTGAGCGTACGGTCCGGTCCCCTGCGGGCACGCCGGCACGGCGCCTCCGCGACACCGTGGATCTGCTGGACCGCCGGCTACGCCCTCTGCGGCGACTGGCTGCTGACGGAACTGCTGGCCGGCGGCCCGGACCTGCCGCACGCACACCCCCACCCGGCCGTCGCCACCGCCGTGGCACTCGCCTTCGCGGTCGCCCCCGCGGCCTGGTGCGCCCGCTTCTTCGCGGTACGCGGCAGGCGCGGCCTCGCCACCAGCCGCGGACTCGGCGAACTCGCCGCACGGGTACGGCCGTTACTGCTCGGTGCCACCGGACTCTTCCTCACGGCACAGGTCGCGCTGCTCGTCGGCACGGGGCTGCTCCTCGGGGGCACCGGCGCGAGGGAGATCGCCGCGGCCACCGCCCTGGGCGTGCTGCTCTTCCTCGCCCGGCTGCTCACCGTGCACGGCTTCCGCGACGCGGCCGCGGCGGGGCTCGCCTCGGCCGCCGCCCTGGAAGCACTCGCCGTGGTCACCGTCCTCACCGCCCGGCTCCCGGGCCTCGCCCCGCTCGGCCGCCCGGTGGAGGCGCTGACCACGGCCGCGGGACCGGCCGCCGTCCCCGCCGTGGCCTGCACCGCCGCCGCACTCGGCCTGCTCCTGTACGGCCTGCGCGCGCTGACCGGAGCCTGGGCGCACTCGCCCGCCCCGGCCGCGGAGGCGGACCGGCCGTGACCCTCGGGATATCCCTCGGCCCCCACACCGCCGCGGCACCCCGCACGAACCGCCCTCACGGGCCCCCACACCACGCACCACCCCCGAAACGGCGCCCCGCCTCCGCCGCTTCGCCCCCTTCGCCGCAGAACCCACCCCCCACGTGGCCGCCCCCAGGGCGGACGCGGAACCCGCGGCCGAAGCCGACGCACCACTTCCCATCCGCCATAGGAGCGCGACACATGAACGTCCACCCGACCACACGCCACGGGCACCGGGGGGTTGCACGATGAGGGTGCTGCTCATCGGCGCGAACGGCTACCTCGGCCGCTACGTCGCCGACCGTCTGCTCGCCGACCCGGCCGTCCAGCTCACCGCCCTCGGGCGGGGCGACGACGCCGACGTCCGCTTCGACCTGGCCACCGGCAGCCCCGGCGCGCTCACCCGCTTCCTCGACGCCGTCCACCCCGGCGTCGTCGTCAACTGCGCGGGCGCCACCCGCGGCGGCGCCCGCGACCTGACCCGCCACAACACCGTCGCGGTCGCCACCATCTGCGAGTCGCTGCGCCGCAGCGGCTGCGGCGCCCGGCTCGTCCACCTGGGCTGCGCCTCCGAGTACGGGCCCTCGCAGCCCGGCTCCTCCACCGCGGAGGACGCCGTGCCCCGCCCCGGAGGGCCGTACGGCGTGAGCAAACTGGCCGCCACCGAGCTGGTCCTGGGCTCCGGCCTCGACGCCGTCGTGCTGCGGGTCTTCTCACCGGTGGGCCCCGGCACCCCGGCCGGCTCACCGCTCGGCCGGCTCGCCGAGGCCATGCGCCGTGCCATGCAGGCCAACGACAGCGAGCTGAAACTCGGCGGTCTCGGCGTCCAGCGGGACTTCGTCGACGTCCGCGACATCGCCCGCGCGGTGCACGCCGCCTCGCTCTCCGCGGCGCAGGGCGTCGTCAACATCGGCACCGGCCGCGCCGTACGGCTGCGCGAGGCCGCGTCCGTCCTCGCCCGCGTCGCCGGGTTCGCCGGCTCGCTGCACGAACTCGACTCACCGCCCGCGCGGCTGGTCATCCCCGGCCCGTCCGCCGAACACCCGGCAGGCGCACCGCCCGCCACCTATCCCTACCCCGACGGCTGCGGCACCTGGCAGCAGGCGGACGTGCGCACCGCGCGCGACCGGCTCGGCTGGCGCCCGCGGATCGGCCTGGAGGAGTCCCTCGCCGACATCTGGATGGAGGCCGCATGTCGTATCTGAGCACCCCCGCGGACACCACCCGCGCCCCGACCGGCACCGGCCCGCTCGGCGTCGGGGTGCCGGGCTTCGCCCACCCGCTGCTCGCGCCCACCGAATGGGCCGAACTGCTCCGCTGCTCACGCGGGTTCGTACTGCCGCCGGAACCCCTACGGGACCGGCCCGGCCACGGCTACGTCCCGGTGGCACCGGTGCACTGGGCGGTGCTCAACGTCTCCAACGGCCCCGGCGCGCGCCCCGACCCGCACTGCATGCCCGCCGCCGCCCGCCTTCGCGAGACGGGTGTCCGGCTGCTGGGACACCTCGACACGGGGCGCGGTGCGCGCCCCTTCGGCGAGCTGATCTCCGACGCCCACCGCTATCTGGAGTGGTACAAGGTGGACGGCTTCTGGATGGACCGCTGTCCCACGGACCGGACACTGCTGCCCCAGACCCGGCGGATCGCCACCACCCTGCGCACGCTCCTCGACGACTCGTACCTCGTCTTCGGGCACGGCTCGCACCCGTTCCCCGGCTATGCCGAGTCCGCCGACCAGCTGGTCACCTTCACCGGAGCCTGGGCCGACTACCGCTGGTCACAGGTGGCCGAGTGGACCGCCGACTACCCGCCGGAGCGGTTCTGCCACCTCGTCCACGGCGTGCCGCGGACGCATCTGGACGAGGCGCTGCGGATCGCGCGCTGGCAGGGCGCCGGCACGGTGTACTTCACCGACCGCCGTGACCAGGGCGGAAATGCCTGGGAGTCGCTGCCCGGCTACTGGGACGAATTCGTCTCGCGCATCGGACCGGGTGTCTCGGAATGAAGAAGGGCGTGGCAGTGTTACGGGAAGAACCATCGTATTGAGATCGACCAATCCCTTGTTGAGGTCTTCTGTGTCGCTGCCACCCCTGGTCGAGCCAGCTACTGAGCTCACCGTCGACGAGGTCCGCAGGTACTCCCGCCACCTGATCATCCCCGACGTCGGGATGGACGGGCAGAAGCGGCTGAAGAACGCCAAGGTGCTGTGTGTCGGCGCCGGTGGCCTGGGCTCGCCCGCGCTGATGTATCTGGCCGCGGCCGGCGTCGGCACGCTGGGCATCGTGGAGTTCGACGAGGTCGACGAGTCGAACCTCCAGCGCCAGATCATCCACAGCCAGGCCGACATCGGCCGCGGCAAGGCCGTGTCCGCCAAGGACACCGTCCTGGGCATCAACCCGCACGTCACGGTCAATCTGCACGAAGAGCGGCTGGACTCCACGAACGTCATGGAGATCTTCGCCGAGTACGACCTGATCGTGGACGGCACGGACAACTTCGCCACCCGCTACCTGGTCAACGACGCCTGCGTGCTGCTGAACAAGCCGTACGTCTGGGGTTCGATCTACCGCTTCGACGGCCAGGCGTCGGTGTTCTGGAGCGAGCACGGCCCCTGCTACCGCTGCCTGTACCCGGAGCCCCCGCCGCCCGGCATGGTCCCCTCCTGCGCCGAGGGCGGCGTGCTGGGTGTGCTGTGCGCCTCCATCGGCTCCATCCAGGTCAACGAGGCCATCAAGCTTCTCGCGGGCATCGGCGACCCCCTCGTCGGCCGCCTGATGATCTACGACGCGCTGGAGATGACCTACCGGCAGGTCAAGGTCCGCAAGGACCCCGACTGCGCGGTCTGCGGCGAGAACCCGACCGTCACCGAGCTCATCGACTACGAGGCCTTCTGCGGCGTCGTGTCCGAGGAGGCCCAGGAGGCGGCGGCCGGCTCGACGATCACTCCGAAGCAGCTCAAGGAGTGGATCGACGCCGACGAGAAGATCGACATCATCGATGTCCGCGAGCCGAACGAGTACGAGATCGTCTCGATCCCGGGCGCCCGGCTGATCCCGAAGAACGAGTTCCTGATGGGCACCGCCCTCCAGGACCTCCCGCAGGACCGGAAGATCGTCCTGCACTGCAAGACCGGTGTCCGGTCCGCCGAGGTCCTCGCGGTCCTGAAGTCCGCCGGCTTCGCCGACGCGGTGCATGTCGGTGGCGGCGTCATCGGCTGGGTCAACACCGTCGAGCCGGAGAAGCCGATCTACTGATCGCTTCGACGTAGCGGGCTGCGACTTCTGGTCGCAGCCCGCTTTTTGCTGCCTGGACGCCGTTGGCGGCGTCGTCCGAGCGGTAGGGGGCCTTGCCCGCCTCAGCCGCGCATTAGGGTGAGCTGCTGTCGGACGGCGGCGGTCACCCGGGGCTCGTCGTCGGTGGCGAGGAGGTCGAGCAGGGCGCCCCGGAGTACCGCCAGGGCGAGGGTGCGGCGGGTGGCGCCGTCCTCGCCCTCCCGCTCCGACGCCGGCTGGCAGTCCGCCAGCACATCGAGCCAGTCCTGCACGGTGGCGCGGGCGAAGCCGGCCCAGGCGCCATCGGGCTCGACGAGGGAGCGGGCGTACGCCTCGGCCCACAGCCGCAGCAGCGGGCGGTGTTCGCCGGCGGCGAGCCACGCCCAGACCTGGTCGACCGCCGGTACCAGGCCGACCGGCCCGTCGGCCCGCCTGAGGTGGTCCAGGATCGCCAGCTCGTCGGTGCGCGCGCGGGCCAGCAGCGCCCGCACCAGGCCGTCCTTGTTGCCGAACAGGAACATCAGCACCCGGGTGCTGGAGCCGATGGCCTCGGCCAGCGGGCGCAGGGACAGGTCGGACAGGCCGTGGGTGAGCGCGTACCGGTAGGCGGCCTCCAGCAGCTCGACCTGCCGCGCGGACGGCGTTGGCGCTTTCGGGGGCATGCGCCTAGCCTAAAGCTACTGACACGGTCGTGTCAGTTGCGGTTCGTGAAGGATGGGCATCGGAGGGTCACCATGGCGAGGCAAGGCCGGCACCCGCACGTCGTGGTGCGCCGGGCCGACCGCCCGGGCGATCTGGGCTGGGCGGTGATGGCCCACGGAGAGGTCTACGACCGGCAGTTCGGCTGGGACGCCGGGTTCGAGGCGCTCGTGGCGAAGATCGTCGGCGAGTACGGCGCGCAGCACGACCCGGCCACCGAGGCGGCCTGGATCGCGGAGGTGGACGGCGAGCGTGCGGGCTGCGTCTTCCTGGTCGCCGGAGACGCACCAGGCGTGGCCAAGCTGCGGATTCTGCTCGTCACCCCGGCTGCCAGGGGCCTTGGCCTCGGCACCCGTCTCGTCGAGGAATGCCTGGCCTTCGCGCGTGAGGCCGGCTACCGGCGGGTGACGCTGTGGACCAACGACGTACTGGTGTCCGCGCGCAGGATCTACGAGAGTTTCGGGTTCACCCTCACCGACGAGGAGAACCACCACAGCTTCGGCCACGATCTCGTCGGCCAGAACTGGGATCTCGACCTGTACGCCCCTCGGACCGAGGGTTGAACGCGACCGCGGAGGTGCCGGCATGAGCGAGAGTGATCAGCAGCGGCTCGAACGTCCCGTCTTCGACGCCCACTTGCACATCATCGACCCGCGGTTCCCGCTGGTCGAGAACGACGGCTATCTGCCGGCGGCGTTCACCGTCGAGCAGTATCGCGAGCGCGTCGCCGGACTCGGGATCCGCGGCGGCGCGGTGGTCTCGGGGTCTTTCCAGGGCTTCGACCAGGGCTATCTGCAAGCCGCGCTGACCGCGCTCGGCCCCGCCTACGCCGGGGTCACGCAGGTCCCGGCCACGGTGACGGACGAGGAGATCTCCCGCCTCGACGCCGCCGGGGTACGGGCGGTCCGCTTCAACGTACGCCGCGGCGGATCGGCCACACTCGACACGCTGGACCGGCTCGCCCGCCGCGTCCACGACGTGGCCGGCTGGCACACCGAGCTCTACATCGACGCACGTGACCTGCCTGACCTGACGTCGACCCTGACGGCACTGCCCGCGGTCAGCATCGACCACCTCGGCCTGCACCGCGAGGGGTTGCCGCACCTGCTGAAGCTGGTCGAGAAGGGCGTCAAGGTCAAGGCCACGGGATTTGGACGCGTGGACCTCGACCCGGCCGACACCATGACCGCCATCATGAAGGCCGATCCCACCGCGCTGATGGTCGGCACCGATCTCCCGTCCACGCGCGCCCGCCGCCCGTTCGCGGACGCCGACTTCGGGCTCATCGTGCGGACCGTCGGTGAGGAACACGCCGACGCGGTCCTGTGGAGCAACGCCGCCGCGTTCTACCGGCTCCCCGAGCCCGAGGGACTCGGCACGGCAGGGGACCGCAGGCCCTCGGACCGAGGCGGCAGATGACCCGGCCTGGCTAGGATCCCCCCGGGTCGAGGAGGAGTCATGGCGCTGGGCCGCAAGGGAGCACGACGCATCGTTGTCGACGGCACGGCCTACCGCTGGCGACTGCGACGCAGGCCGACCTACGCCCAGTCCCTGGCCTGGACACCGTGCAGGTTCGCGGTCGAGCACGCGGACGCCGCCGGCGCACCGCTCGTGGTCACCACCAACCAGCCGCATCCGGGCAATTGGCTCGGACGTGAGGCCGGTCCCGTCCTGCCGTCGGACGTCGCCCGCGCCATCGAGGCGGCCCTTCGCGAGGGATGGAACCCCACGGCGCCCGGCCCGCCGTTCCACCTTGACTGGTCCGAAGGCTTCACGCCGTCGCCCTGAGCACCCTGCGGCGCCCCGCCGGGGTCCTCAGATCTCGCCCTTGCGGGTCAGGTAGTTGAAGGCCACCCAGCCCGGCAGCACCGGGAGCCAGAACACCATCAGCCGGAACAGCAGCACCGCCGGGAACGCGGTGTCGGCGGTGAGCCCCGCGAACGTCAGCGCACCGATCAGCGCGCCTTCGACGGCGCCCACACCGCCCGGGGTCGGCGCGGCCGAGCCCAGTGCGTTGCCCGCGAGGAAGGCGACCGCGATGCTGGCGTAGCTGATCTTGTCGCCGCCGCCGAACGCGCGGATGGAGGCGTCCAGGCACATCACGTTCGCCGCGGTCAGCAGCAGCATCCCGCCGATGCCCGTGACCAGCTTCCGCGGCCGCTGGAGGATGTCCAGCATCCGCGGGACCACTCCCGCGAACAGCGACCGCACCCGCGTCGAGACGAATTTGCGCAGGGCCGGCACCGCGGTGACGATCAGGACCAGCACGGCCACGGTCAGCAGGCCGGCGATGACCGTACGGGAGGGCGAGATCTGCGGGGTGCGCTCGGTGCCCGTCAGATAGCCGAAGGTCAGCAGCAGCAGGATGTGGCTGCCGAGACCGAACAGCTGGGAGGCGCCGACACTCGCCACGGCAAGGCCCGGACGGACGCCCGCGCGCTGCAGGAAGCGGGTGTTGAGCGCCACACCGCCGATCGCCGCGGGCGCCACCAGCTTCACGAAGTTGCCGGCGATCTGCGCGACGACGGTGCGCACGAACGACACCTTCTCGGTGACGAACCCCAGCAGGCTCATCGCCGCGGCGATGTAGGTGAGCGCCGAGAAGAACATCGCGACCAGCACCCACACCCACTGGGCCTCGCTGATCACATCGCCGAGGTTGAAGTCGGTGAGCTGGGAGAGCAGCAGATACACGGCGAAGGCGCCGGCGATCCAGCTGATGAGGATGCGCGGGCTCAGGCGCTCCAGCCGGGCCGGTTCGATCACCGCCGTCGGGCGGATCAGCAGCACCTGCTGCCGGATCTGGGAGAGCAGGTCCTCCTCGCGGGCCTCCTCCGTGGCCTCGTCCAGGGCCCGCTTCTCGGCGTTCTTCTCCGCGATCTTCTCGGCCCGCAGGGTCTTGCGGTCCTTCGTCCCGGCGGCGGCCAGCGCCTCCCGGGCCTCCTTGGCGGCCTCCGACGCGGCGAGCACCGCCTCACGCTCCCGCTTGGAGCGCTCCCGGGCGAGCTGGCGCAGCGTCGCGCGGGTGGTGCGGCTGAGCGCGATGGGCTGGAGCAGCGGAAGGCTGTCGGCGACCGCGTCCGGGCCGAGCACCTCGACGGCCGCGGCGACCGCCCGCTCGGCGCCGACCCGCAGGCCGCAGGTGGTCAGCAGCTGGGCGATGTCCATCCGCAGCACCAGGTCGCCGGCGGCGATCTCACCGCCGCGCAGCTCGGTCAGAACGATGTTGCCGGAACGATCCACCAAAAGGGCGTCACCGACCAGCCGCCGGTGGGCGATCCGCCGGGACTGCAGGGCCTCGACCTGCCGCCAGGCGCTGTGCATCAGCGCGTCGGTGATCTCCTCATCGGCCAGCGCGTCGAGGTCGCGGCCGCCGACGTGCTCGTAGACGAGCATCACCGCGTCCGGGCCGAGCTCGGAGGTGGCGATCAGCTTCGGGGCGTTGGCGCCGGCCGCGATCGCCGCGTACGCCAGCAGCGCTTCCTGCTCCAGGGCCTGGCGCAGCGACTGCAGGCTGCGGCGCTGGTTGATGCCGCGCAGCGAGAGGCGGCGCCAGACGCGGTAGAAGAAGCCCTGGGCCTGCTGCTCGCGGTCGACGACGGTGACGTCGATCGGCGGGCCGTCCTCCAGGGTGACGATGTAGCGGCGGCCCCGGTCGGCGTGCTCGGGGCTGTCGGGGCTGTCCGGGTTGGCGGCGTCCTCCGCGCGCATCGCGCTGACCGGGTGGAAGCCGACGCGGCGCAGCCCGGCGAGGAGGTTCTGGCCGGTGGGTCGGACGTTGGGGGAGCCGACGGCGTAGAGGGTGCCGTAGGCGACGGTCCAGCCGATCAGCACGGTCGTGACGATCGCGAACGGGGTGGTGTAGCGGCCGACCAGCACCGCGAAGGCGTCCAGCAGCAGTACGAACCACATCGCGACCCGCCAGCGCGGACGCCGCGACATCCCCACCGCCGTCATATAGGCGATGACGGGCGCGAGGTAACTGTGCACGGGCGGGGTGAGCGCGCCGTTCTCCAGGGGCTGGGTGAGCGCGTCCCGGATGGACGGCGGCGCGGCCTCGGCGACCCACAGGTCGGTGGCGAGCGACACGCCGTGGGCGAGTACGGCGGCGAGCACGCCGTCCGCGATCCGCAGGCCGTCCCGCTTGATCAGCCGCTCGACGGCGAACGCCACGGGCACGATCAGCACCGCGACGCTGGAGGTCAGTCCGGCCAGGTTGATCAGCAGCTGCGGCGCCTGTCCGGCGCCCTTGCCGATGTCGTTCTCCAGGCCCTGGGTGGTGCCGTGCGCGAAGGTGGCCAGGCCCAGGACGAGCGCGATCCCGGCGATGCCGAGCAGCAGCCGCAGCAGGTCGGCGGGGCGGTGCACGCGGGCAGGCAGCAGCGGCTCGTCGCCCGAGACGCGGTCGACGTGGAACTCGCCGCACTCGTCGGCCACCAGGTCGGCGCGGTGCGAGCCGGTCCGGGGCGTGCCGCGGCCCGCCTCGGTATCCCGGTCCTCGGCGTCCCGGTCCTCGGCCTGAGGCTGCTCGCGCTCCTCCTTCCGCAGCTCGGGGGGCTCGGGCTCCGTGGGCCCTTCCGGTCTCCGGGAATCGTCGGGTCGTTCGGCCTTCTCGATCGTGCTCGCCTTTTCGGTAGCGGAAGCCGTGGCCGGCTCCCGTTGGTGCTTCCCCTGTTCCGCCGCCTGCCGCCGCTTCGACCGCCTGGTCCGGGCGGTCGGTTCCTGGGCGGCGTCGGAGGCGCCGACGGCCAGCGCGTCAGGGGCGCCCGCCTCCCGTGGAGGCACCGCACCCTGCTGCTCGTCCGTCTCTTCTTGATCTCGTATCACCAGTCACCGTCCGGAAGATGGTGGCACGGCCGGGCGGTGGAGCGGGGCATCAGGGTGCATTTCGGGGACGCGGAAAGCGGAACGCGGGCCCCCGCACCGCGCCCGCGCCCCGCGCGGCCACCGGCCGCGGGACACGCCGGGCCGCCCACCGGGGCCCGGACCGGGGGCCGTTGTCGGTGGGGTGCGGCAGGATGGGCCGAATGAGTGGGACCGGAGATACGGCGGCCGCGCACGGCGCGGACGACGAGGGCACACCCGGTGCCGCCGCGCCCTCGGGGCGCGGCGCCGGGCCCGTGGAGCTGCCGGAGTACGCCGAGCGGGTGCTCGGTGTCGCCGAGCTGATCCCGGCGGGCCGGGTGATGACCTACGGCGATGTCGCGGAGTGGCTGGCCGGGGAGGACCCGCCGGCCGCCGGCGGGCCCCGGCAGGTGGGGCGGGTGATGTCTCTCTACGGAGGCGCCGTGCGGTGGTGGAGGGTGGTCCGCGCGGACGGTGCGCTGCTGCCGGGCAGCGAGCTGCGGGCGCTGGCGCACTACCGGGACGAGGGCACGCCCCTGCGCGGCGCGTCGCGGACGGCCGAGGGACACATACCGCGGCTCGACATGCGGCGGGCCCGCTGGGACGGCCGGGACGCGGGGGACGGCTCGGACGGCCGGGGCGGCGGGGACGGCTAGCGCGGGCGAGCGGCAGGGAACGCCCAGAAGTCCCGGCACGTCCGGCATGTCCCGGACGCACCGGACGCCGGGAACGGTCGGCACGGCGGCCATGATTCTCGGCACACCCGCGAGCCGCCCCGAGCACAGCGCACCCGCGCCCGCCGTCGACAGCACACCCACCGGGCCAGCCGGCCCGGCCGCCGGACCCGTCCGCCCGGCCGTGGCGTCCGCTGCGACCCCGGCCCGGCCTGGCGTACCGTCGGGCACTGCCGTCACCGCTGCCCCGCCCTCCGGCGCGCAGCGCACCTCGGCCCGCACCGCCGCTCCTCCCCGGGGCGCGCGGCCAGGCGTCACCCACCGCACCACGACCAGCACCTCCTTCCAGGACCGGCGATCCACGTGAGCTCCTCCTTCTCGGCCATCCCTCCGACGCAGCCGCACCGGGCGGCGCGGCGGGATGCCTCCGGCGCGTACCGACTGGTGCGTACCCCGCCGGGACCGGTGGATCCTCCTGTCTTGGACGCAGCCCAGCGCGCCGTGGTTGACCACCGGCACGGCCCGCTGCTGGTCCTCGCCGGCCCCGGCACGGGAAAGACGACGACGCTGGTGGAGTCCGTGGCGCAACGGGTGCGCGCCGGCGGCGACCCCGAACGCATCCTCGTCCTCACCTTCAGCCGCAAGGCCGCGGTCGCCCTCCGCGACCGGCTCGCCGCCCGCCTGGGCCCGCACGCCCTGCCCGCCGGCCTCCCCGCGCAGGGCCGCCCCGCCCGCCGCGGCGGCGTCCCGCAGGCGACCACCTTCCACTCCTTCTGCTACGCCCTGGTCCGCGCCCACCAGGACGCCGACCTCTTCGCCGACCCCCTGCGGCTGCTGTCCGGCCCCGAGCAGGACCTCGTCGTCCGGGAACTCCTCGAAGGCCAAGCGGAGCTGGCGGCCGCCGGCCGCGCCCAGGTGAACTGGCCCGACGAGCTGCGCGCCTGCCTGACCACCCGCGGCTTCGCCGACGAGGTCCGCGCGGTGCTCGCCCGCAGCCGCGAACTGGGCCTCGGCCCCGACGCCCTCGGCGCCTTCGCCCGGCGCACCGGCCGGCCCGACTGGAGCGCCGCGGCCGGCTTCCTCGCCGAATACCTCGACGTCCTGGACGCCCAAGGCGTACTGGACTACGCCGAGCTGGTGCACCGCGCGGTGCTGCTCGCCGAGCGCACCGACGTCGCGGCCCGGCTCGGCGCCGCCTACGACGCCGTCTACGTCGACGAATACCAGGACACCGACGTCGCCCAGGTCCGGCTGCTGCGCGCCCTGGCCGGCCACCCCGCGGCGCCCACGCCCGGCGCCCCCGGCCGCACCCTCGTCGCCTTCGGGGACCCCGACCAGTCGATCTACGCCTTCCGGGGCGCCGACGTCAACGGCATCCTCGAATTCCCCGTGACGTTCCCGCGGGGCGACGGCTCCCCGGCACCGGTCGCGGTCCTGCGCACCTCCCGGCGCGCCGGCGCCACCCTGCTGGCCGCCACCCGGCAGCTGACCCGCAGAATGCCCCTCACCCGGCTCCCGGCCCGGAAGGTGCGCGCCCACCGCGAGCCGACACCCGTACGGGAAGGCGGCCGCGTCGAGGCGTACACCTATCCGACGCCGGGCGCCGAACTCGACAACATCGCCGACATCCTGCGCCGCGCCCACCTGGAGGACGGCGTGCCGTGGGGCGAGATGGCCGTCCTCGTACGCGCCGGCGGGCGGTCCATCCCCTCAGTACGCCGCGCCCTCACGTCCGCCGGAGTGCCCCTCGACATCGACGGCGACGACCTGCCGCTGCGCCACGAACCCGCCGTTGCCCCGCTCCTGGGCGCATTGCGGGCCGCAGCCAGGGCGGCGCTGGACACCGGCCCGGATGCCACCGCGATCGTCGAGGCCGCCACCGATGCCGACGCCGGAACGGATGCCGGGACCGCCACCGGCCCCGACTCCGCCACCGGCGACGGCCCCGGTATCGACCCCGGTGGCGATGCCGCCGACGAGGACCCCGCCGCCCGGATCGACGCCGAAACCGCCATGGAGCTGCTCACCTCGCCCTTGGGCGGCATGGACTCCGCCGACCTGCGGCGCCTGGGCCGCGCCCTGCGCGAGGAGGAACGCGCGGCCGGCCGGGCCCTGCCCCGACCCTCCGACGAACTGATCGCCCGAGCACTCGCCGAACCCCAGCGCCTGGTGGCCCACGACCCCGCGTACGCCCGGGGCGCCCAACGCCTCGGTCTCCTCCTGCGCAAGGCCCGCGAACTCCTCGCCGGCGGCGGCACCGCGGAAGCGGCCCTGTGGGAACTGTGGGACGGCACACCCTGGCCGCAGCGCCTGGAGCGGGCCGCCCGCCGCGGCGGCGCGGCCGGCCGCAACGCCGACCGCGACCTGGACGCCGTCGTCGCCCTCTTCGAGACCGCAGCCCGCGCCGAGGAACGCACCGGTGGCCGCGGCGCCCTCAACTTCCTGGAGGAACTCGACGCCCAGGACATCGCCGCCGACACCCTCACCCGCCGCACCGTCCGACCCGACGCCGTGCGCCTGATGACCGCCCACCGCTCCAAGGGCCTGGAATGGCGCCTCGTGGTCGTCGCCGGCGTCCAGGAAGGGCTCTGGCCCGACCTGCGCCGCCGCGGCTCGCTCCTGGAAGCGGACCGGATCGGCCGCGACGGCCTCGCCGAACCCCTCACCCCGGGCGCCCTGCTCGCCGAGGAGCGGCGACTGTTCTACGTCGCCGCCACCCGCGCCGCCGAACGCCTCGTGGTCACCGCCGTGAAAGCCGCCGCCGACGACGGCGACCAGCCGTCCCGCTTCCTGACCGAACTGGGCGTCGAACCCCAGGACGTCACCGGCCGCCCCCGCCGCCCCCTCTCCGTCGCCGCCCTCGTCGCCGAACTGCGCGCCACCACCGTCGACCCCGAGGCGAGCCCCGCGCTGCGCGAGGCCGCCGCACAGCGGCTCGCCGAACTGGCCGGCCTGCGCGACGACGACGGCAACGCACTGGTGCCGGCCGCCCACCCCGACAGCTGGTGGGGCCTGCACGACGCGACCCACAGCGCCGTCCCGCTGCGCGACCGCGACCGGCCCGTCGTGCTCTCCGGCAGCGCCCTCGACCAACTCGCCAACACCTGCTCCCTCCAGTGGTTCCTGGGCCGGGAGGTCAAGGCCGACACCCCCGCCACGGCGGCCCAGGGCTTCGGCAACGTCGTCCACGTCCTCGCCGACGAAGTCGCCTCCGGCCGCACGCCCGCCGACCTGACCGTCCTCATGGAACGCCTGGACTCCGTATGGGACGCGCTGGCCTTCGACGCGCCCTGGAAGTCCCGCCAGGAGAAGGACAACGCGCGCGCCGCCCTGGAGCGCTTCCTGCGCTGGCACGTCAACGAACGCGACGAACGCGGCCGCGAGACCGTCGCCACCGAGCACGGCTTCGACGTCACCCTCGAAGCCGGCGACCACCAGGTCCGCATCCGCGGCAGCATGGACCACGTCGAACGCGACCCCCAGGGCCGCGCCTACGTCGTCGACTTCAAGACCGGCAAGCAGAAACCGACCGGCCCCGAGGTCGCCCGCCACCCCCAGCTCGCCGTCTACCAGCTCGCCGTCCGGGAAGGCGCCGTCGACGACTCCTTCGAGGGCCGCACCCCCGACCCCGGCGGCGCGGAACTGGTCCACCTGCGCCTCGGCGCGCCGCAGAAGGACGGCGGCGAGGCGCGGCCCACCGTCCAGGCCCAGCCGCCGCTGGAAGGGGACTGGGTCGGCGACCTGCTCGCCACGGCCGCCGGCCGCGTCCTGGAGGAACGGTTCACGCCCACCACCGGAACCCACTGCACCCACTGCACCTTCCGCGCCTCGTGCAGCGCCCAGCCGGAGGGACGCCACGTGGTGGAGTGACGACCATCACCGGGCATCCGCGGGACCGGCGCCATACGGGCCGCCCGCCGCGGGCTCACGACCGGCGACGGGACCGGCGAGGCAGGCGGCTACCCGACCGCCCGCCGCCCGCCGCTTCGAGACCCGGCCCGCCGGGACTGTCAGTGGGGCCCGCTACGGTTTCCGATGTGCAGGCCCCCATCACCGACCCCGAGCAGCTCAAAGAGCTCCTCGGCATCCCGTTCACACCGGAGCAGACGGCGTGCATCACCGCCCCGCCCGCCCCGCAGGTCATCGTCGCCGGAGCCGGATCGGGCAAGACGACGGTGATGGCCGCGCGGGTGGTCTGGCTGGTGGGCACCGGCCAGGTCGCCCCCGAACAGGTCCTCGGGCTCACCTTCACCAACAAGGCCGCCGGCGAACTCGCCGAACGCGTCCGGGCCGCCCTCCTCGCCGCGGGCGTCACCGACCCCGACCTCCTCCCCGAAGGCCCCGGAGCCGACCAGCCCCCCGGAGAGCCACGGATCTCCACCTACCACGCCTTCGCGGGACAGCTCCTCAAGGACCACGGCCTGCGCATCGGACTCGAACCGAGCGCCCGCCTCCTCGCCGACGCCACCCGCTTCCAGCTCGCCGCCCGGGTCCTGCGCGCCGCCCCCGGCCCCTACCCCACACTCACCAAGTCCCTGCCCTCCCTCGTCGAGGACCTCCTCGCCCTCGACGGCGAACTCGCCGAACACCTCGTCGCGCCCGACCGGCTCCGCACCCACGACACCGACCTGCTCAGCGCCCTCGACGGCGTCCGTCTCTCCAACGCCGACCTGCGCAAGGTCCCCGAAACCGCCCGCGGCCGCCGGGAACTCCTCGACCTCGTCACCGCCTACCGCAGCGAGAAACGCCGCCGCGACCTGCTGGACTTCGGCGACCAGATCGCCCTGTCCGCGACGCTCGCCACCACCCGCCCCGACGTCGGCCGGATCCTGCGCGAGGAATTCCGCGTCGTCCTCCTCGACGAATACCAGGACACCTCCGTCGCACAGCGCCTGCTGCTCTCCGGCCTCTTCGGCGCCGGTACCGGCCACGCCGTCACCGCCGTCGGCGACCCCTGCCAGGCCATCTACGGCTGGCGCGGCGCCTCCGTCGCCAACCTCGACGACTTCCCCGCACACTTCCCCTTCGCCGACGGCACCCCCGCCCACCGCTTCGCGCTGAGCGAGAACCGCCGCAGCGGCGGCCGGCTCCTCGACCTCGCCAACGGCCTCGCCGCCCCGCTGCGCGACATGCACGCCGGCGTCGAAGCCCTCCGCCCCGCCCCCGGC
The DNA here is from genome assembly GCF_045782725.1 of Streptomyces sp. Pv4-95. Taxonomy (NCBI): domain Bacteria; kingdom Bacillati; phylum Actinomycetota; class Actinomycetes; order Kitasatosporales; family Streptomycetaceae; genus Streptomyces; species Streptomyces sp. Pv4-95. The sequence goes on along the minus strand of NZ_CP127172.1, from coordinate 2,952,445 downwards.
GCCGAACGCGACGGCATCGTCCGCTGCGCCCTGCTGCCCACCCACGCCGAGGAACTGTCCTGGATCGCCGACTCCCTCGCCCACCTCGTCCGCACCGGCACCCCACCCGGTGAGATCGCGGTGCTCTGCCGGACCGCCGGCGACTTCGCCCGCATCCAGGGCGAACTGGTCGCCCGGGACGTCCCCGTCGAGGTCGTCGGCCTCTCCGGCCTGCTGCACCTCCCGGAGATCGCCGACCTCGTCGCCGTCTGCGAGGTGCTCCAGGACCCGACGGCCAACGCCTCCCTGGTCCGCCTGCTGATCGGCCCCCGCTGGCGCATCGGCCCCCGCGACCTCGCCCTCCTGGGCCGCCGCGCCCGCACCCTCGCCCACCACGGCGGCCCCACCGACGACCCCGACCAACGCCTCGCCGAGGCCGTCGAAGGCGTCGACCCGGCCGAAACGATCTCCCTCGCGGACGCCCTCGACACCTTCCTGGAAACCGAAGGACCCGACGACGGCCTGCCCTTCTCCGCCGACGCCCGGGTCCGCTTCGCCTACCTCGCCGCCGAACTCCGCGACCTGCGACGCTCGCTCAGCGACCCCCTGATGGACGTCCTGCACCGCGTGCTGGCCGTCACCGGCCTGGAAGTCGAACTGTCCGCGTCGCCGCACGCCCTCGCCGCCCGCCGCCGCGAAACCCTCGGCACCTTCCTCGACACCGCCGCGGGCTTCGCCTCCCAGCAAGGCGGCTCGGCCCTCGACGGCGAAGCGACCCTGCTCGCCTTCCTCGGCTTCCTGCGCACCGCCGTCCAGCACGAAAAGGGCCTGGACAGCTCCCTCCCCGGCGGCGGCAACACCGTCAAGGTGCTCACCGCCCACAAGTCCAAGGGCCTCGAATGGGACGTCGTCGCCGTACCCGGCCTGGTGCGCAAGCAGTTCCCCAGCGAACAGGCCCGCGAGTCCTGGATCACCCAGCCCAAGGTCCTCCCGCACGCCCTGCGCGGTGACCACGCCACCCTCCCCGACATCGAGGACTGGACCGCCCGCGGCCTGAAGAACTTCAAGGAGGCGATGAAGCACCACCAGGAGACCGAAGAACTCCGCCTCGGCTACGTCACCTTCACCCGCCCCCGCTCCCTCCTCCTCGGCTCGGGCCACTGGTGGGGCCCCAACCAGAAGCGGCCACGCGGCCCCTCCGCCTTCCTCGACGCGCTGCGCGCACACTGCGAGTCGGGCCACGGAGAGATCGAGGCATGGGCGGACGCCCCCGAGGAGGACGCGGAGAACCCCGCCCTCTCCGAAGCCGCCACCGAACAGGACTGGCCCCTGCCCCTGGACCCCACCGCCACCGCCCGCCGCCGCGCCGCGGCCGCCACGGTCCGCGCCCACCTGGCACGACGCGAGCGGCCGGCCCCGACCGGGCAGCAGCACCGTGCGGCCTCCGCGGAGGCGCCGGGCCCGCGGGACGGCGCGCAGTGGGCGGACGAGGCGATGTGGGCGGACGAGCCGGAGTGGCCGGACGGGCCGGAGCCGCTGGACGGGCCGGAGTGGCCGGAGGGGCCGGGCGAGCCGGACCTGCGGGAGGAGGCGCCGGGTGCTCCGGGCGCCGCGCTGCACGCTGCCTCCGGTGGGCTCCGCGCGTACGACCCGGAAGGGCCCCCGCCGCCGGACGACACCCTGGAGGAGGGGCACCAGGCAGGGCCTGCGGGCGACGACGTCCCCGAAGCCGACCCCTTCGACGCCGCCGACCCCTTCGACGACCGGATCGAGGGGCCGCTCGCCGGCACCGAAACTGGCACCGGCACCGGAACAGACACGGGCACCGGCACTGGCAACGCCCCGCGGCGGCCGCACATCATCGCGCAGCGCTCCGCACCGGACACCCCTCGGTCGCAGTCGGCCGACCCCGAAACCCCCGCCGCCTCCGAAACCCCCGGAGACCTCAGCCTCCCCGGCCCCCTCGACGCCACCCCCCGCTCCCTCCTCCCCGAGGAACGCCGCACCGTCGGATCCTGGGACCGCGACCTCGGCGCCCTCGCCGCCGAACTCCGCCGAGCCCGCGCCACCGTCCGCGACGTCCCCCTGCCCTTCGCCCTCAGCGCCTCCCAGCTCCTCCGCCTCGCCGCCGACCCGGACGGCTTCGCCCGCGAACTCGCCCGCCCCATGCCCCGCCCGCCCCAGCCCGCCGCCCGGCGCGGCACCCGCTTCCACGCCTGGGTCGAATCCCGCTTCGAAGAGCTGCCCCTGCCGCTCCTCGGCCCCGACGAGCTGCCGGGCGCCGACCCGGACGAACCCACCGAGATCGCCGACGAAGCCGAGCTGGAAGCCCTCAAGGAAGCCTTCGCCCGCACCCCGTACGCCCACCGCACCCCGTACCGCGTCGAAGCCCCCTTCCAGCTCACACTCGCCGGCCGCCTCATCCGCGGCCGCATCGACGCCGTCTACAAAACCCCGGGCCCCGACGGCGACCACTTCGAGATCATCGACTGGAAGACCGGCCGCACCCGCACCGCGGACCCACTCCAGCTGGCCATCTACCGCCTCGCCTGGGCCGAGCGCCACGGCCTGCGCCCCTCCGCCGTCGATGCCGCCTTCCTCCACGTCCGCAGCGGCGAAGTCGTCAGACCCCCAAGGCTGCCCGGCAGAGCCGGACTGGAGCGCATCCTGCTCGGTGAGACCGACGACGGACTTCCCCCGGAAGGCCGATAGGCTCGGGCGTATGAGCACAACCCCGGACAGCGCCGTCCGTGCGTACCTCACCGGTCGGCGCGACACCTTCCTCGGCGACCTCGCCGACTGGCTGCGCATCCCCTCCGTCTCCGCCGACCCGGAGCGCGCCGACGACGTGCGCCGCAGCGCCCGCTGGCTGGCCGCGAAGCTCGCCGAAACGGGCTTCCCGACCACCGAGGTCTGGGAGACCGACGGCCTGCCCGCCGTCTACGCGGAGTGGCCCTCCGGCGACCCGGCAGCCCCCACCGTGCTCGTCTACGGCCACCACGACGTGCAGCCCGCCGCCGTCGAGGACGGCTGGCACACCGACCCCTTCGAGCCGCAGATCATCGACGGCAGGCTCTACGCCCGCGGCGCCGCCGACGACAAGGGCCAGGTCTTCTTCCACACCCTGGGCGTCCGCGCCCACCTCGCCGCGACGGGCCGCACCACCCCCGCCGTCAACCTCAAGCTGCTCATCGAGGGTGAGGAGGAGTCCGGCTCACCGAACTTCCCCGCCCTCATCCAGAAGCACGCCGACCGCCTCGCCTGCGACACGGTGATCGTCTCCGACACCGGCATGTGGTCCGAGGACACCCCCACCGTCTGCACCGGCATGCGCGGCCTGACGGACTGCCAGGTCGACCTGTACGGCCCCGACCAGGACATCCACTCCGGCTCCTTCGGCGGCGCCGTACCCAACCCCGCCACCGAAGCCGCCCGCCTCGTCGCCGCCCTCCACGACGACGACCGCCGCGTCACCATCCCCGGCTTCTACGACGGCGTGATCGAACTGACCGACCGCGAACGCGCCCTCTTCGCCGAGCTGCCCTTCGACGAAGCCGCATGGCTGCGCACCGCGCACTCCCACGCCACCCTCGGAGAGACCGGCAGCACCACCCTGGAACGCCTCTGGGCCCGCCCCACCGCCGAGGTCAACGGCATCGGCAGCGGCTATCAGGGCCCCGGCGGCAAGACCATCGTGCCGTCCACAGCCCAGCTCAAGCTGTCCTTCCGACTGGTCGCAGGACAGGACGCGGAAGCCGTCCAGCAGTCCGTCCGGGACTGGGTCGCCGCCAGGCTCCCCGCCGGCATCCGCCACGACATCACCTTCTGGGGCGCGACCCGGCCCTGCCTCACCCCGCTCGACCACCCCGCGCTCCAGTCCGTCGTCCGCGCCATGGGACGGGCCTTCGACCAGAAGATCCGCTTCACCCGCGAGGGCGGCTCCGGACCGGCCGCCGACCTTCAGGACGTCCTCGGCGTGCCTGTGCTGTTCCTCGGCATCTCCGTCCCCTCCGACGGCTGGCACGCCCCGAACGAAAAGGTCGAACTCGACCTGCTGATGAAGGGCGTCGAGACGGCCGCCCACCTCTGGGGTGACCTGGCGGAGAACTGGAGCACCGCTTGACCCGTGCTCTCCCCGTAGCCTGAACAGCACGGGAGGTGCCCCCACAGCCGTACCGATCGGCGCCCGCACGCAGCAACCACCCACGCCACAGGGGGAGTTGGAAACAGCAGTGACCACCTGGACCGACCACAGCGCCGACCGGCCGCTCACCTTCAGCGCGCCGAGCGGAATCGACCGCTCCGCGCACCACCGGCTCGACGAAGCCTGGCTCGCGGCGGCCTGGAGCCACCCGACGACGCGCGTCTTCGTGGTGTCCGGCGGCCAGGCGCTGATCGACGACACCCCCGACGGCCGCACCGAGCTGATCATGACGCCGTCCTTCGAGGCGCCGATGACCGAGGCGCACCGCTACTACCTCGGCACCGACGACGACGGAGTCAGCTACTTCGCCCTGCAGAAGGACTCCCTCCCCGGCCGCATGGACCAGTCCGCGCGCCCGGCTGGCCTGCGCGAGGCGGGACTGCTGCTGTCGCCGCGGGACGCAGGACTGCTCGTGCACGCCGTCGCCCTGGAGAACTGGCAGCGACTGCACCGCTTCTGCTCGCGCTGCGGCGAACGCACCGTCATCGCGGCCGCCGGCCACATCCGCCGCTGCCCGGCCTGCGGCGCCGAGCACTACCCGCGCACCGACCCGGCCGTGATCATGCTCGTCACCGACGAGGAGGACCGGGCCCTCCTCGGACGCCAGGTCCACTGGCCCGAGGGACGCTTCTCCACCCTCGCCGGCTTCGTCGAGCCGGGGGAGTCCATCGAGCAGTCGGTGGCCCGGGAGGTCTTCGAAGAGGCCGGTGTGGTCGTCGGCGAGGTCGACTACGTCGCCAGCCAGCCCTGGCCCTTCCCGTCCAGCCTGATGCTCGGCTTCATGGCCCGCGCCACGTCCTCCGAGATCCAGGTGGACGGCGAGGAGATCGAAGAGGCCCGGTGGTTCTCCCGCGAGGACCTGCGTGCCGCCTTCGAATCAGGTGAGGTCCTGCCGCCCTACGGCATCTCCATCGCCGCCCGCCTCATCGAACTCTGGTACGGCAAGCCGCTCCCCAAGCCCTGAGGCCCTCCGCCCGAGAAGGGGGGTGGCCCGGCGATCGAATGGCCGGGCGGCCCAATGGCCGGGCGACCGGTTTGTCGGGCGTCCGCATGATCGGTCGAGCGGGGGCGCGTGAGGTCTGCGCAAGCGAGAGGGCCGCCGATCGGTCCGTTGAATTGACCAACGAACCGATCGACGGCCCCTCGCGGGCGGCCCCTGTGAGGCCGCTCACTGCGCGTGCGCTCAGGCGCCGACCTTCTGCTTGACCTGCGCCAGCGACGGGTTCGTCAGCGTCGAACCATCGGGGAAGAGCACGGTCGGCACCGTCTGGTTGCCGCCGTTCGCCTTCTCCACGAAGGCCGCGGACTCCGGGTCGGTCTCGATGTTGATCTCGGTGTACGCGATGCCCTCGCGGTCCATCTGGCCCTTCAGCCGACGGCAGTAACCGCACCAGGTCGTGCTGTACATCGTCACAGTGCCCGCCATGCGTCCCGCGCTCCTTCGATAAGTCTGGGTTCGATGCCGCCGGGAGCCGAAGCCGACATGGCGACAAGGGAAAGAACGCACACCGTACCCAGACCATTCCCGAGCCCCTTCCGACCCACGGCAAACCGGCCCCCACCAGGACAGGAATCCGCCGGGCGCCTGGTGGGGGTGGGTCCCGGGTCCCACCCCCCCCCCCGGATGGGGCCCCGAGCCCCGTCCGGCGCGGTCTCGGGTCGTCGTTCGTCCACAGGGCTTCGAGCTCGTACGACCGCTTTCCTGCAGCTGTGGACAACGTTCCGGGCTGCTTCGCGGACCTGGCAGCATGGCGGGGTGACACCAGCAACGGACGCCTCTCTCTTCCCGCAGGTCCCCGACTCTCCTGACGCGGTGCTCGACGGGCTCGACCCCGAGCAGCGTGAGGTGGCGACGGCCCTGAACGGTCCGGTGTGTGTGCTGGCCGGCGCCGGTACGGGCAAGACCCGCGCGATCACCCACCGCATCGCGTACGGCGTGCGGGCCGGCATTCTCCAGCCCGCCAGTGTGCTGGCCGTCACCTTCACCGCGCGTGCGGCGGGCGAGATGCGTGGACGTCTGCGCCAGCTGGGGGCGGGCGGTGTGCAGGCCCGGACGTTCCACTCGGCGGCGCTGCGTCAGCTCCAGTTCTTCTGGCCCAAGGCCGTCGGCGGTGACGTGCCGCGGCTGCTGGAACGCAAGATCCAGCTCGTCGCGGAGGCCGCCGCCCGCTGCCGCATCCGCCTGGACCGCAACGAGCTGCGCGATGTCACGGGCGAGATCGAGTGGTCCAAGGTCACCCAGACCGTCCCCGCGGACTACCCGGCCGCGGTGGTGAAGGCGGGCCGTGACGCCCCGCGGGACCCGGCCGAGATCGGGCAGATCTACGGCACCTACGAACAGCTCAAGCGGGACCGCGGGACCATCGATTTCGAGGATGTCCTGCTGCTCACCGTCGGGGTGCTGCAGGACCGGCACGACATCGCCGAGCAGGTCCGCTCGCAGTACCAGCATTTCGTCGTCGACGAGTACCAGGACGTCAGCCCGCTGCAGCAGCGGTTGCTCGACCTGTGGCTGGGCGACCGCGACAGCCTCTGCGTGGTCGGCGACGCCAGCCAGACGATCTACAGCTTCACCGGCGCCACCCCGGACCACCTGCTCAACTTCCGCACCCGCCATCCGAACGCGACGGTCGTGAAGCTCGTCCGCGACTACCGCTCCACGCCGCAGGTCGTCCACCTCGCCAACGGGCTGCTGTCACAGGCCAAGGGCCGGGCCGCCGAGCACCGCCTGGAGCTGGTGTCGCAGCGCGAGGCCGGGCCCGAGCCCGCTTATGTGGAGTACGCCGACGAGCCCGCCGAGGCCGAGGGCACCGCCCGCCGTATCAGGGACCTCATCGCCTCCGGTGTGCCGGCCAGTGAGATCGCGGTTCTCTTCCGTATCAATGCCCAGTCGGAGGTCTACGAGCAGGCGCTCGCCGATGTCGGTGTGCCGTATCAGCTGCGCGGTGCCGAGCGGTTCTTCGAGCGGCCCGAGGTGCGCGAGGCCGGCATCAAGCTGCGGGGCGCCGCCCGCTTCGGCTCCAACGACGCGCTGCTCGACGACGCCGTCGACCTGCCGTCCGAGGTGCGGGCGGTGCTGAGCGACATGGGCTGGACGGGTGAGCCGCCGGCGGGCTCGGGCGCGGTGCGGGACCGCTGGGAGTCCTTGGCGGCGCTGGTCCGGCTCGCCGAGGACTTCGCCAAGGCCCGTCCCTCGGCGACCCTCGCCGACCTCGTCGCCGAGCTGGACGAACGCGCCAACGTCCAGCACGCCCCGACCGTCGAGGGGGTGACGCTCGCCTCGCTGCACGCCGCGAAGGGCCTGGAGTGGGACGCTGTCTTCCTGGTCGGCCTCACCGAGGGCATGATGCCGATCACCTACGCCAAGACTGATGAGCAGATAGAGGAGGAGCGCCGGCTCCTCTACGTCGGCGTCACGCGCGCCCGCCTGCATCTGGGTCTCTCCTGGTCGCTGGCGCGCTCTCCCGGCGGCCGGGCCTCGCGGCGGCCGAGCCGGTTCCTCAGCGGCCTGCGGCCCGGCTCCGGTGCCTCGGCCGGGCGTCGCGTGCCGGGTGCGGCTGTAGGCGGTGTGGAGCGTGGCGCGGAGGCGGCGGGGGCAAGGCGGCGCAAGCCTCGCGGTCCCGCGCGCTGCCGCGTCTGCAACAAGACGCTGACGGACGCGGGCGAGATGAAGCTGATGCGCTGCGAGGACTGCCCGTCCGACCTCGACGAGGGGCTGTACGAGCGCCTGCGCGACTGGCGGGCCGAGCAGGCCGGCCTGCTGAGCCAGCCCGCGTATTGCGTGTTCACCGACAAGACGCTGATGGCGATTGCCGAGGCCGTTCCGGGAACCGAAGCGGAGCTCGCGGGCATCTCAGGAGTGGGACGGCGCAAGCTGGACCGCTTCGGTACGGATGTGCTGGCGCTCTGCGCCGGCGAGGAGCTCGCGGGGGCTTCGGAGGACGACTCCGAGGACGGCGCGAAAAACTCGTCGGAAAAATAGTTTGCGCGCGCGGAGCGCATCGCCATAGCCTTCGGGAGCACGGAAACGACGGGCTTCCGAGTTCCGATGGATCCGTGCTGTACTTGAACATGTTTGGAACGGGATTCCCGGTCCACCGAGACGCCGAGAGGAGGCGAGCCCAGTGATCAGCATTATCGAGATGGACAAAATGACCGATCTCTCGGTCGTCGCCCCCTGCGCTCTCGGCTCCTCGCTCCTTGGCACCGGTCTGTCCGGCTTCGGCCGCCTGTCCGGTTCCGAGGTCGCGCGCCCCGAGTCCCTCGCCGTCCTGACGGCCGGCGAGCGCACCGCGCGACCGAGCGAGGCACCTGCGGTAGCAGCGGCGGCAGTGGCGAATGCCTTTGCCTTCGAGGCGGCCAATGGTGCCGGATCCCCGAAGACGTACCAGACGAAGCATGAAATGTGGGCCTACCGCGGCCTCGAACCCTGGAGAGATCCAGCCTGATCGGCACGATCAGGTCGGCACCTTCCAGGGCCGCGGAACCCACACCGGGATCCGCGGCCCTTTTGTTTTGCCCAACGCGCCCAGCCACCAGCCGGGCCGACAGACGAGGAACACACCACCGTGCAACTCCAGACGCACACCCCGTCCGTAGCGACCGACCTGATCCCTCCGCCCGACCCTCAGGAGAACTCCTTGCTGCCCCTCACCGAGCTCGACGACGAGATCGACCGCCTCGGCGCCGCTGTACCGTGCCGGACCTACGACCCCGAGGTCTTCTTCGCCGAGTCCCCGGCCGACGTCGAGTACGCCAAGACCCTGTGTCAGACCTGTCCCGTCCGTGAGGCCTGCCTCGCCGGCGCCAAGGACCGTCGTGAGCCGTGGGGCGTCTGGGGCGGCGAACTCTTCGTCCAGGGCGTCGTCGTACCGCGGAAGCGTCCGCGTGGCCGTCCGCGCAAGAACCCGGTTGCGGCATGAGCATCACCGGCACAGGAACGATCGACCGTCCCGTCACACGGGATCCCAAGAAGCAGGACCCCACGATGAACCCCTCTTTCACCGAGACACCCGCCCCCGTGAACTCCAGCGCGACCGAGTCGCGTCAGAACAGGAACCTCGCCATGCAACTCATCCCAGAAGCCCTGGCTCGTGCGCATATGCATGAACGCCTGCAAGAGGCCGAATCCGAACGCAGGGCCCACCGGCTCGCCGCCGCGCGGCGTATGCAGCGTCGCGCCGAACGCGCGTCGCTGCGTGCCCGCCGCGCGCTGGCCATGGCCGTGATGCAGTAACGCCGCACGACCGTGCCGCGCCGCCACGGGGTCCGTCCGAGAGGGCGGGCCCCGTGGTGCGTTGTATCCGGGTTCGCGAGGTCGGCGGGGATATCGTCGGATGGTGGACCAGAGGACACATGAGCAACCGGAGTTGAGTACGGAGAGCATCGTGTGCGCCCGCTGTGGCGCCGTCGCCGAGGGTGCCTCGCCGACCTGGACCTGTTCCGTCGAGAACGGTGAGCGCTGCTACTTCTGCGACCGTTGCGCGCGGGAGAACATCCGGGCCATCGAAGGTCGGCTGGATTCGTCCTGGTGGTGAGCGTCGACGCTGCCGGGGCCTCCGGCAGTGCCGGGGCGTGCCGATGACGTCCGGCGCAGGTGAGCGGCGCTGATCCTGGTGTGATCGCCGTGGTGGGAAGAGGGCCGGACGGCCGGTGTGCCGACCGGACCGGTGTGCTCAGGCCGTGCTCTCCCCGACGGTGTCCTCCGCGGCCTCCTCGGTGAGGTGCTCGCCGAACTCCGCGATCTCCGCTTCCTCGGCGGCCATGAATCCGGGCATCCATGCCTCCAGCTCCTCGCGCAGCCGGACCGTCGCCCCCAATTGGCACAGCACGCCGATGGTGCTCAAGGTGACCCGGTGGATCAGGAGGTAGGAAGGCGGGAGGTTGAGCCTCTTGGCCAACTGGTACGCGGGGGAGCGGGGATCACCGATCCGGGCGGCCTGGTTCCGCATCCAGCTGCGGGTGAAGGTGAATTCCTCCACCTGCGCCGGTTCGATGATCGGCAGGAGATAGTCGAGGACCGCGTCCGGGTCGAGGTCGATGGTCTCCTTGACGAAGCCCTCCTGGCACAGCTGCTGATAGACCGCCTCGGCCTCGCCGTCCAGCGTCATCCGCAGTGAGGTGCCGATCGTCGGGGGCAGGCCCTCGGGCAGCCGGTCGACGGTGCCGAAGTCCAGCACGCCGAGGCGCCATTCCTCTCCGGTCCCGTCCGGGTCGTCCTTGGGCAGCAGGCGGAAGTTGCCGGGGTGCGGGTCGGCGTGCAGCAGGCCGGTGCGGGCCGGTCCGGAGAAGAGGAAGCGCGCCAGCAGTTGGCCGGCCCGGTCCCGCTGCTCGTCGGTGCCGTCGGCGATCACCTCGGACAGCGGCACTCCGTCCATCCATTCGGTGACGAGCACCTGGTCGCTCTGGTGGACCACGGCGGGCACCAGTACATCCGGATCGTCGGCGAATTCCTCGGCGTGCGCACGCTGAGCTTCCGCCTCCAGGGCGTAGTCCAGTTCCTCCGACACCCGGTCGCGCAGTTCGGTGATCAGCGGTTTGATGTCCATGCCGGGGATCAGCGGGCCCAGCAGCCGGGCGAAACGGCTCAACTGCGACAGGTCCGACAGTAGGGCCTGGCCCGCCCCCGGGTACTGCACCTTGACGGCCACCTCGCGGCCGTCGTGCCACACCGCCCGGTGGACCTGCCCGATCGATGCCGCGGCGGACGGTTTGTCCTCGAATTCCTCGAACAGCTCCCGCCAGTCCTCGCCGAGGCGTTCGGCCAGCACGGAGTGGACCGTGCTCGTCGGCATCGGCGGCGCCGCTTCCTGAAGTTTCGTCAGGGCGGCGCGGTAGGGTCCGGCGATCTCCTCGGGCAGTGCCGACTCGAAGACGGACAGTGCCTGCCCGAACTTCATCGCCCCGCCCTTGAGCTCTCCGAGCACCTTGAAGAGCTGTTCCGCGGTGCGCTGTTGAAGCTCTCGGCCGACGATCTCGGCGGACCTGCCACCGATCCGCTTGCCCAGGCCCCAGGTGGCGCGGCCGGCGAACCCCAGTGGCAGCGCGGCCAGCTTGGCGGTGCGGGTGACCGCCTTGCGGGGAAGATCAGACATGCGCCCCTCCAACTCACACTGTCCCCCTACCGGGGTTACTCCGTCATTGTGGCGTGTTGTGGCCGCGGATCCGAGGGGCCCGCCCCACAAGTGAGGCGAGCTGCACCGCATTCGCACTCCGGATGCGGCTCGATCCGCACCGTGCGTACGTCCGCGCACGGCAGCGCGACCTCCATCCGTGCACCCGTACAGGGCGGCAGGCCACCGTCGAGAAACGTCAGCGCCTGCACGGCGGTCAGCCCCGCCACCGCCGTCGCCAGCGCGGCGTCACACGCCGGCACCGCAGGCGACGCGCGCCCCGACCGCCACTGCGCGAGCAGCCGCGGCCAGGCCGGTTCCTCCTCCGTGCGCCGCAGTTCGTCGCAGCGCGCGCAGGCCGAACCGCCGGGCAGTACCAGAGGTCCCACCACACCCGTGCCCTCGATCACGCCCGCGTAAAGGTGTGGGATTCCGGCGGTGAGGAGCGGCTCGGACAGTACGGGGTCGGGGGCGTAGGCGCCGAGGCCGTCGCGAGGGGTGAGCACCGTCAGCGACAGGCCGGGTTCGCCGGAGTCGCTCACCGGGACGAGCGGGCGGGGTCTGCGGGACCAGGGGGACGACTGGTGGACCAGCCGCCGGGCCGTCACGTCGCGCCGCTCGCCGATCCGCTCCGCGGGCAGCCCGCCCGGTGTGACGTCCGCGGGCGCGACCGAACCGCCGTCCAGTACGTCCACCCGGCCGATCCCGGCGGCCGAGAGCAGCGCCGCGACCTGGGCACCCACCCGTCCCGTACCGCGGATCCGGACGCGGACCGCCCGGCGGGCCCCTATCCGGCCGAGGGCGCCGGCGGCTTCCGGGTGCTGTACGGACAGGGATGCCAGGTCGGGCCGGAGGCGCTCGCAGGCGGGGCCGTCGGCCCGTACCGCGTCGGCGGCCGGTCCGCCCGCGGTGGGTGCCTCCAGCAGTCCCGCGGCGCCGAGCCGGTCGACGACGCCCCGGGCGTGTTGCGGAGGCAGGTCCAGTGACCGGGCCTCCTCGACCAGCTGCTGCATGCTTCTGGTGCCGTCGATCATTGAGAGGAAGCTGCCGGTGGCGGTGTCGACCGGGCCGACGACCACCGCGTGGGCCGGCGCCACGCCGAACCGCACCGTTTCCCTGTCCCGCCAGCCGCGCCGCAGCGCGGGCTTGAGCATCGGATGCATATCCGCCCCCGTTCTTCGTGGTCCGGCTGTCAGCATGCGCCGTGCGCCGCGGCGGTGCGGAAAGTTGTCCACAGGCGGTGGGTAATAGTCGTACAAGCCGTGCCCGCCATGGAGTGTTTCGCGGGCGAACCGTCCGCGGGGCGGGACTTCCCGCAGCTCCAGCGGGTAACGTCGGGCACGTGCCCGCCGACTCTTCCCCTCGCGGCTCCGGGGAGACGCCCTTGCGCCGTGCCGCAGAAAGCTCGCGCCGGGCTGCTCCGAGCCCGACGGTGCACAGCCCGGGCACGAGCGCGGTCGAGGTGCGCCGCAGTTCGCGACGGCGCAGAACCGTCTCCGCGTACCGCGAGGGCGACCGCACCGTTGTCCTGATTCCGGCCCGTATGTCCGAGGCCGAGGAGCGGCGCTGGGTCACCGTCATGCTGGACAAGCTCGCCGCCCAGGAGAGCAAGCGCATGCTGGGCGACGGTGAGCTTGCCGAGCGGGCCGAGCGGCTGTCCGGCCAGCATCTGGAGGGCCGGGCCCGCGCCGCCTCGGTGCGCTGGGTGACCAACCAGAACACGCGGTGGGGATCGTGCACCCCCGCGGAGGGCAGCATCCGTCTGTCGCACCGCTTGCAGGGCATGCCGGAGTACGTCGTCGACTACGTCCTGCTGCACGAGCTCGCGCATCTCCTCGTCCCCGGCCACGGGCCCAGGTTCTGGCGGCTGCTGGAGTCCTACCCGCGCACGGAGCGGGCCCGCGGCTATCTCGAAGGCGTGGTCGCGGCCGACCGGCTGCCTCATCTGCCCGTCGCCCGCGACGAATGAGAGCCGTGCCCGGCAGGATCGACCGCTCCCCGGCATCGCCCGTTGTCGGCGTCAGCGGTTAGCCTGGCGCGCACAGGAACTCACAGCGGGAGCGGGGGACGGTCGTTACGTATGGCCAGGGAATTCCAGCGGGGCCACAAGGCCAAGATCAGTGACCTGACACCGGGGACGGATCTGTACGTCGGTGTGCAGATCGCCGGTTCCGGGCTCACCTTCGACATCAGCTGCTTCGGTCTCGACGCGAACGAGCGGCTGTCCGACGACCGTTACTTCATCTTCTTCAACCAGCCCAAGTCGCCGGAGGAGGGGATCCAGCAGCTGGGTCCGCAGGCCGGCGACACCGAGTCCTTCCGGGTCACCCTGGACCGCATCCCGCAGCAGGTGCAGAAGCTGTCCTTCAGCGCCGCGCTGGACGGCGCGGGCCAGATGTCGCAGGTCGGCCCCGGCTACATCCGTATCGTCGCCGGCGGTGAAGAGGTCGCCCGCTACTCCTTCGACGGCAGCGAGTTCAGCACCGAGCGCGCCGTCATGCTGGGCGATTTCTACCTCAAGGACGTGTGGCGGTTCGCCGCCGTGGGGCAGGGCTTCGACGGCGGCCTGGAGGCGCTGCTGAAGAACTTCGGCGGTGAGGTCGCGGAGGAGGCGGAGGCCGAACAGCCTCCCGCCGCGCAGGCCGTTCCCGGGTTCGCGCCACCGGCCGGGGCCGCCCCCGCGCCGACGTTCGCGGCCCCGGCCGCACCCGTGCCGCCGCAGCCCGCGCCGGACTTCGGCCCGCCCCAGGGCGCTCCGCAGCCCGCCGCGCAGCCGCCGCAGCCGACCGTGCCGCAGCCGCAGCAGCCCACCGCCCCGCAGGTTCACAGCGCGCCGACCATCGCCGCGCCGATGGCCCCGCCGCCCGGTGCCCCCGTGCCGCCGCCCGGCGCGCCCGGGCAGCCGCCGCAAGCGCCCTACGGCCAGCCCGCGCCGCAGGCCCCGTACGGCCAGCCGGCCCCGGGCGGGTACGGCGGACAGCCGGGTCAGTACCCGGCCCAGCCCGCCCCCTATGGCCAGCAGCAGCCGCCGGGCGCCCCGCATCCGGGCCAGGCCCCGGTGCCCCAGGGCGCCGGCCCCGATCTGGGCACCGTCCTGGAGAAGTACAAGGAAGCCCCGACCGGTCAGCGGTGGACGCCGCAGAACCCCAAGCTCATCCGCGTCGACCTCGGCGTCGAGGGCCAAGCGGTGCTCGCCCGCCAGGGCAGCATGGTGCTCTACCAGGGCAAGGTCGACTTCAGCTACAAGGGCGCCGGCTTCCGCGGTCGGATCGTCGGCAACGCCACCGGCCAGGAAATGCAGCTCATGCGCTGCTCGGGCCAGGGCCAGGTGTTCTTCGCCGAGAACAGCGCCCATATCCACCCCATCGAGCTGCAGGGCGACGCCATCTGCGTGTCGGCCGAGAGCGTCCTCGCCTTCGACGAGTCGCTGCAGCACGAGATCCGCCGCATCGAGGGACACGGCATCCCCGGTGGCGCCCTGTTCACCATGCAGTTCCAGGGGACGGGCACCGTCGTCGTCAAGACCCAGGGGATGCCGGTCGTGCTGCCGGTCACCCCGACCACCTTCGCCGACGCCAACGCCATCGTGGCCTGGTCCGCGGCCTCGCAGGTGATCATCTCCAGCCAGGTGAGCCTGCGCCGCCACGCCTTCCCCGGCCACTCCGGCGAGACCGTGAACCTCCAGTTCCGGGGCGCGCCCGGGAACTTCATCGTCGTCCAGCCCTACGAGGTCTGAGGGAGCCCGTGAACATGAACCAGCAACAGCTCTCGGGCTACGTCCCGACCCCGCCCGCCGCCCGTATGGAGAACCACGGCAGTGCCATGGTGAAGATCGCCATGCAGAGCGGCCAGGACGTCTTCGCGCGCACGGGCTCGATGGTGGCCTACGAAGGGTTCGTCCAGTACGAGCCGAACCCGCCCGCCGTACGCCAGATGGCTTCCCAGTGGCTGACCGGCGAGGGCGCCCCGCTGATGAAGTGCACCGGCGACGGCCTGCTCTACCTCGCCGACTACGGCGCCGACGTGGTCTGCATCAACCTCAACGGTGAGGCGCTCTCCGTCAACGGCACCAATCTCCTCGCCTTCGACGCGCACCTCCAGTGGGGCGTGCAGCGCGTCAAGGGGATGGCGAAGTTCGCCGGCCAGGGGCTCTTCAACGTCGCCATCTCCGGCACCGGCTGGGTGGCGCTGACCTCCCGTGGCACGCCCATCGTCGTCGACTGCGGCCGCGGCGAGGACGAGACGTATGTGGACCCGGACGCGCTCGTCGCGTGGTCCACGCATCTGAAGATGAAGGGCAAGCGCAGCTTCAAGGCGTCGTCGATGATCGGGCGCGGCAGCGGCGAGGCCTATCAACTGGGCTTCTCCGGGCAGGGTTTCGTCGTCGTCCAGCCCAGCGAGGACAGCACCGACCGGCTCCGGGCCCGGGGCTGAGGGGGAGGACCGAACACGCCATGCAAAGTCCGCTTTTCGCCTTCACCGAGGCACAGACCCAGGACCGCTACGCGCTGCAGAACGAGCAGCTGCTGCGCGTCGCCCTCCAGGGCCACGAGGACCTTCTCGCCCGCAAGGGCACGATGGTCGCCTATCAGGGCCTGCTCGAATTCGACGGCAACTACCAGACGCAGGGACAGCGCCGCACCCGCGCGGGGTCCGGTGAGGGCCTGGACCTGATGCGGGTCTCGGGCCAGGGCACGGTCTACCTCGCCAACCTCGCGCAGTACGTCCATGTCGTCGATGTCGACCACGACGGTCTGACCATCGACAGCAGCTATGTCCTGGCGCTCGACTCCGGCCTGCACTGGGAGGTCGTCTCCGTCGACAGCCAGTACGGCATCTCCGGCACCGGCAAGTACCAGCTCAACATCACCGGCCGTGGCAAGGTCGCGCTGATGACCTCGGGCCAGCCGCTGATGCTCCAGGTGACGCCGGAAACGTACGTCAACGCCGACGCCGACGCCGTCGTCGCCTGGTCCGCCTCGCTGCGGGTGCAGATGCAGGCGCAGACGCACTCCTCCGGGGTGTGGCGGCGCCGCGGCGGGACGGGCGAGGGCTGGGAGCTGAGCTTCCTGGGGCAGGGGTACGCCCTCGTCCAGCCCAGTGAGCTGCTGCCGCCGCAGCAGGCCGTCATCGGGTCCGGTGTGGCAGCCCAGTTCGGCATGGGGCAGCACGGCGCCCACGGTCAGAACCAGGGCAACATCTTCACCAACTGACGCAACGCCGCGGCGCCCGTCCCGGTCCGGGACGGGCGCCGCGGCGCTGTCTGTCGCCCGATGGGCGGCAGCGGGCCCTCAGAGCAGCGCGCGGGTCCTGTCGACGAGGCGCACCACGGACGCGTCGGCGACGCCCGCCACCTCGTCGTAGGCGAACCACCGCAGGTCCAGCGATTCGTCGCTGATCGCGGCGACCGCTCCTTCCGGGGCCAGCGCCGCGTACTGGACGTCCAAGTGCCAGGCGCAGGGCGTGTGATGACGATCCAGCCGCACCGGGCCGCCGGGCAGCAGCGTCAGCCCCTGCGCGATCCCGGACTCCTCCCGCGCCTCACGCAGCGCCGCCTCGGCCAACGAGGTGTCCTCCGGCTCGCAGTGGCCGCCCATCTGCAGCCACATCTGCAGCTTGCGGTGCAGGGTGAGCAGGACCCGGCCGCGGGCCGGATCGATCACCAGGGCACTCGCCGTGACGTGCCCTTCCTTGCAGGGCTTCCACATGCCGTCCGGATGAGCGGCGAGGTGGTCGAGATAGGTCAGCCGCAGCTGCTCCTGGTCGGACGACGGCGCGGGCCACTCCTTGAGGACCCGCGCCGCCTCCTCACGCAGACTCACTTGTCGCCGTCACCCTTGCCCTCGCCGGTGCCCTTGTCGGGGCCGTCCGCGGGGCCCTCGCCGGACGCCTCGGGCTTGCCCTCGGATTCGGCGGCCGGCGCCTCGGGCGATGCCGCGGCGGGCTTGGCCAGGTCGGGCTTGGCGCCGTTCGCGGCCTCGCCCAGCATCTTGTCCAGCTCGGAGAAGTCCGGCTGCTCGTGGTGCACAAAGCCGTCCGGGTCGTCCAGATCGGCCGCCGTCGGCAGCATGTCCGGGTGCTCCCACAGGCCGTCGCGGCCCTCCAGCCCCCGGGCGTCCGTCAGGGAGGCCCACAGGCGGGAGGCGTCCCGCAGACGGCGCGGACGCAGCTGCAGGCCGATCAGCGTCGAGAACGTCTGCTCGGCCGGGCCGCCGCTCGCACGGCGCCGCCGCAACGTCTCACGGAGCTTGTCCGAGGAGGGCAGATGCGGCTTGGAGGCGGCGTGCACCACCGCGTCCACCCAGCCCTCGACGAGGGCGAGCGCCGTCTCCAGGCGGGCCAGTGCCGCCTTCTGCTCCGGGGTGTCCTCGGGCTGGAACATGCCCTGCTGGAGTGCGTTCTGCAGCTCCTCGGGATGCTGCGGGTCGATCTGGCCGACCACGTCCTCCAGCTTGGTGGTGTCGACCTTGATGCCGCGCGCGTAGCCCTCGACGGCACCGAACAGATGCGAGCGCAGCCACGGGACGTGGGCGAAGAGCCGCTGGTGGGCGGCCTCGCGCAGGGCCAGATAGAGCCGCACTTCCTCCTCGGGCACGCCCAGGCCCGCGCCGAACGACGCGATGTTGCCGGGCAGCAGGGCGGCCTTGCCGGCCGGGCCGAGCGGCAGCCCGATGTCCGTCGAGCCGACGACCTCGCTCGCCAGCACGCCCAGCGCCTGGCCGATCTGGGTGCCGAACATCGCGCCGCCCATGGAGCGCATCATGCCGAGCAGCGGGCCGGCCATGGCCTGCATCTCCTCGGGCAGCACATCCCCCATGGCCGCCCCGACGCGCTCGGCGAGCGGGTTGACCAGGTCCTTCCACACCGGCAGGGTCTCCTCGACCCACTCGGCGCGGCTCCACGCCACGACCGAGCCGGAGCCCGACGGCAGCGACGTCACACCGTCCAGCCACAGGTCGGCCAGCCGCACGGCCTCCTCGACCGCGGACCGCTCACCAGGGGAAAGGCTCGCGTCCTTGCTGCCGTCCTCGGCGCCCTGCGCGACGGTCTGCCGCGCGATGTCCTTGGCCATGTCCCAGTTCACCGGGCCGCCCTCGTAGGAGAGCATCTGGCCGAGCTTCTGGAACGCGGCGCCCAGATCGCCAGGGTTCATCTCGCCACCGGGTCCGCCCATGCCGCCGAAGAGCGCCGCGAACGGATTGTCCGCGCCGCCGCTCCCGCCGCCGAACCCGAACGGGTCCGCGGGGTCCTGGCTACCTCCCTGGCCGCCCTTCTTCTTGCCGTTGTCGCCGTCCTCCGGCTCCTCCGGCGGAAGGCCGAATCCAAATGGGGTGTCACTCACGGGTTTCCTCGGCTCGTAGGGCCGCCGGCCGGGGCCGACGGCGACTGCCCGACATCACCTCCAGCGTAGACACCCGGACCGCTTCGGGGCTCGGTGCTTCGCTGTCGCGGTGGCTGCGGCAGGATGGACGCCACCTGGTACGGCACGCGTGAGCACGCGTACGTACTGAAGACAACCGCTGGAGACGCCCGGTGAGTTCCCCAGATCCGACCGTTCGCGCAGCGCGAAACGCTGCGGCCACGCCCGACAAGGCGGGCGGCACCGCGGGCGGCGCCACGGACCGGCCGCTGCGCCGGCCCGTCGTGGCCGTCACCGGAGCCGCCTCCGGAGTCGGCGCGCTCCTGACCCGTGCCCTCGCCGAATCCGACGAGGTCAAGGAGGTCATCGCCATCGACGAGCGGCGCGGTGACGTCGCGGAGGCCCACTGGCACGTCCTGGACGTACGCGACCCCGCCATCGCCGAGAAGCTGCGCGGCGCGGACGTCGTCGTCCACCTGGCACTCGACCTCGACCTGGAGACCGACGCCACCGCCCGCACCGCCTACAACGTGCGCGGCACCCAGACCGTCCTCACCGCGGCCGCCGCGGCAGGCGTCCACCGGGTCGTGCTGTGCACCTCCGCGATGGTCTACGGGGCGCTGCCCGACAACGACGTTCCGCTGGCCGAGGACGCCGAGCTGCGCGCCACGGCCGACGCCACCGGTGTCGGGGACCTCATGGAGATCGAGGACCTCGCCTACCGCGCCCCCCGCGCACACCCGGGCCTGAACGTCACCGTGCTGCGCCCCACCGTCCTGGTGGGCGGTACCGACACCGCCCTGACCCGCTACTTCGAATCGCCCCGCCTCCTGGTGGTCGCCGGATCGCGGCCCACCTGGCAGTTCTGCCACGTCGAGGACCTGGTCAGCGCCCTGGAATACGCGGCGCTCGAGAAGGTCGACGGGGAGCTGGCGGTCGGCTGCGACGGCTGGCTGGAACAGGAGGAGGTCGAGGAGCTGAGCGGCATCCGGCGCATGGAGCTGCCGTCGTCGGTGGCCCTGGGCGCCGCGGCCCGCCTGCACCGCATCGGCCTGACACCGTCGCCCGCCGGGGACCTCGCGTACACGATGCACCCCTGGGTGGTCAGCGGCAGCCGCCTGCACGACGCGGGCTGGCGCCCCCGGTGGACCAACGAGGAGGTGCTCGCCGAGCTGCTGGAGGAGGTCGCGGGTCGGCACACCGTCGCGGGCCGCAGGCTGGGCCGCAAGGACGCCACCGCCGCGGGCGCGGCGGGCGCCACCGTCGCCCTGCTGGGTACCGCCGCGCTGGTCAGGCGTGCCCGCAAGGCCCGCCGCCGCATCTGACCCGGCCGGCGGCGGGCTGTACGAGCCTCCAGTGCCGCGGCCGCAGCCCCGGTGGAAACGGCGATTCCCCCGGGCGCTCCCGGTGGGGCACGATGGGGAGTATGTCTGGCACGCGCACCCCCTCGTCGTCCGGCCGTGAGCACCCTGGTGAGCAGGGCGCCGCGGACCCCATACGGCTGCTCGCGATCCGTGAGGCCCCGCTGTCCGTGGACGAGGTCTTCGCGGCCGTCGGGGACGACGCGGCGGGTGGCACGGCCCTCTTCGTCGGCACGGTCCGCTCGCACGACGGCGGGGCGGACGTCGACGGCCTCGGCTACTCCTCGCACCCGTCCGCGGAGGCGGAGATGCGCCGCATCGCCGAGAAGGTCATCGCCGACTTTCCGGTCCGTGCGCTGGCCGCCGTCCACCGGGTGGGCGAACTGGCCATCGGAGATATTGCGGTCGTCGTCGCCGTGTCCTGCCCGCACCGGGGCGAGGCGTTCGAGGCGTGCCGGAAACTGATCGACGACCTCAAGCACCAGGTCCCCATCTGGAAGCACCAGACTTTCTCGGACGGTACGGAGGAATGGGTCGGCGTCTGACGCGCCACCCATCGAGGCAACGGCCCCCGGCCGGGCCTCGTTTTCCGAACGCGGGGCCGAATAGGTGCCCCGGCGTTCCGGTTGCGTAACCCACCCCCTGGCGTGAGCGTTGACCTGTTGGATGGGTAATCTGCTTATTCGTCGATTTGCGGTCGCGCAAAGGGTCGGGAGGCCGCTGTGGGTGCACTCCTCTGGTTGTTGATTCCGGTTCTCGCTGCGATGGTTGCCGTGGTGTGGAGCACTTGGGCGCAGCGAAATCGCAAGACGGGGGATGTCGCGGAGCTCGCGGGGTACGCCCGGTTCCGCGACGCGATGGAGAGGGAACGTTCCGCTTCCGAGCCCGCCTCGGACGCGGCCTGACGTTCCCCGGTCGTACGCACGAGCAATGGCCGTCGCTCTGAGGAGTGACGGCCCGCCATGCGGGGGAGGCCCGGGGCAGCTCCCCGGACGGACGGCCCCGCGGGCCGGTTGTCATACCCGTCCCGTACTGTCGTTCCATGCCACGCCGCACCGCGACGCTGCTCGCCTCGACCCTCATGTTGATCGCGCTGCTCTGCGCGGGGGTGCTGATCCCCGTGCCGTATGCGGAGATGTCGCCGGGCCCGACGGTCAACACCCTGGGTGAGCACAGCGGCGAGCCGGTGCTGGAGATCTCCGGGCGCAAGACGTACCCGACGACCGGTCACCTCAACATGACCACGGTCCGGGTCACCGGCCCCGACTACACCATGAACCTCTTCGAGGCGGTCTACGGCTGGCTGGAGCACGACAACGCCGTGGTGCCGCACAAGACCCTCTACCCCGAGGGGCAGACGGCCGAGGAGGCCGATCAGGAGAACGCCGAGGAGTTCAGCCAGTCCCAGGAGAGCGCCAAGGCGTCCGCGCTGCGCCAGCTGAAGATCCCCGTCGCCACCCAGACCGTCGTGGGTTCCGTGGTGAAGGACATGCCGGCCGACGGCCGGCTGCACGCCGGTGACGTCATCAAGGCGGTGGACGGCAAGCCGGTCACGGAGGCCGCCGGCGTCGCCAAGCTCGTCACCCTGCACAAGCCGGGCGAGAAGGTCCGCTTCACCATCATCCCCGCCAAGACGGCGGCCGCGGCCGAGAAGCAGGGCAAGCGGCCCTCGACGGGTACGAAGGACATCACGCTCACCACCCAGAAGGCGGAGGACGGCCGGGCCATCGTGGGCATCCAGGCCGAGGTGGACCACATCCTCCCGTTCAGCATCGACGTCAAGCTGGCCGACGTCGGCGGGCCGAGCGCCGGGCTGATGTTCGCGCTCGGCATCGTCGACAAGCTGACGCCGCAGGATCTGACCGGCGGCAAGTTCGTGGCCGGTACGGGCACGATCGACGACAAGGGCAAGGTCGGGCCGATCGGCGGCATCTCGATGAAGACGGTCGGCGCTCGGGACAAGGGCGCGGAGTTCTTCCTGACGCCGAAGGACAACTGCGCGACCGCCGCCAAGGACACCCCGCCCGGCCTCACCCTCGTCAAGGTCAACACCATCGGCGACGCGGTGAGCGCACTGCAGAAGATCCGCTCGGGTGACACCGACGGCCTGCCGAGCTGCAGCCCGGCAGGCCGGTCGTAGGCCGGCGGGTCCCGCCGCCCGCCCGGAGACCCGAAAGCCCCGGCCGTCGTCGGCCGGGGCTTCGTGATCGGGTGGCTCAGCCCTCGAACGTCGCGGACAGCGCGTCCGCGAGGCCCGGCACCAGGGCGGCGCCGGTGAGCACTTCGGACGTCGAGTCCTTCTCGCGCAGCCGCAGCGCCGATTCCCGCGAGCCGTCCCGCAGCACGCCCACCGTCATCCGGACCTCCTGACGGTCCGGGTGGTCGGCGACCCACTTGGCGAGCTGCGCGTCGTCCAGGCCCTCGGGCACCGAGTCCTCCGCGGACGGCGGCAGCATCAGCCGCTCCACGGTCATCGCGCAGCCGGTGACGGCCTCCGGCCAGGCGATGGTGGCCAGGAACTCGTCCAGCGGGACGCCGGCCGGGATCTCGTCCTGCTCGACGGGGGTCAGGGAGGTGGTGGTGGAGTCGTCGATGCCGAGCTGCGCGGCGAGCGAGGGCTCCTGGGCGCGCAGCTTGGCGGTGTCGACGAGGGCGAACAGTCGGGCGGGCTGATCCCAGCCGAGCCCGGCGCTGTACTCGTCGATTTCGAGCACCGCGCGGGTCAGTGGGTTGGCGGCGAGGGGGGTGCCGTCAACGGGGAGGTTGGTCATGCTCAACATCGTGCCTTGTGAACCCCGGAAATCGGGAACCGAGTAAAGCCTTCGTAAGTTGCATCAGTGGGTCCTACTATCGCCGGGCCTGCTCAACACGACAGCGAACTTCGAGGTGCGCACCTTGGCTTTCCAGATGCCGGACCGCGGCGGAGGCCCGACAGGGCCACGGATCAGAGTCGGCCGACCGTCCCGGCGGATCCGGACCCTGCTCATGACGTTGGGTGTGTTGGCCGTGCTGGCCATGCTCTTCGTGATGTTCGCGGGGTTCTGGACCGACTGGCTCTGGTATCGCTCGGTCCACTATTCGTCGGTCTTCACCACCACCCTGTGGACCAAGATCGGTTTGTTCTTCTTCTTCGGCGTGCTGATGGCGTCGGCCGTCGGCGTCAACGTCTGGCTGGCGCACCGGCTGCGGCCACCGCTCAGCGCGATGTCCACGGAGCAGCAGAGCCTGGACCGTTATCGGATGAGCATCGCCCCGTTCAAGAAGTGGGCGCTGATCGCGATCGGTGCCGTGGTCGGCCTGATCGCCGGTGCGTCCGCGTCGGGTGAGTGGCGCACCTGGCTGCAGTGGGTCAATGGCGTGTCGTTCGGCCAGAAAGACCCGCAATTCGGGATGGATGTCTCGTTCTACGCATTCGATCTTCCCTGGTACCGCTTCCTGTTGAGCTTCGGCTTCGCCTGTGCGGTGCTGTGCCTGATCGCCGCCGCGCTGACCCACTACCTCTACGGCGGGCTGCGGCTGACCAGCCCCGGATCCCGGGCGACGGCCGCGGCGACCGGTCATCTCTCGGTGCTGCTGGGGATCTTCGTCTCGCTCAAGGCGATCGCGTACTGGCTCGACCGGTACGGCCTGGCGGTGAAGTCCAGCGGCCTGAAGTCGGCCGACAACTGGACGGGTCTGCGCTATGTCGACGCCAACGCCTATCTGCCGGCGAAGACGATTCTGTTCTGCATCGCGGTGATCTGCGCGGTGCTGTTCTTCGCCACCCTCTGGCGCCGCACCTGGCAGCTGCCGGTGATCGGCTTCGGCCTGATGGTGCTCTCCGCCATCCTCATCGGCGGGCTGTATCCGGCGATCGTGCAGAAGTTCCAGGTCCAGCCGAACGAGCAGGCCAAGGAAGCGCCGTACATCAAGCAGAACATCAAGGCGACGCGGGACGCGTACGACATCCAGGACTCGGGGGTCACGCCCTACAAGGGCAACTACAAGCCGGCCACGAAGGCGGACAGTGAGCGGCTGCGTGAGGACGCCGACACCACGGCCAGCATGCGTCTGCTCGACCCCAACGTGGTCTCGCCGGCCTTCCAGCAACAGCAGCAGGTGCGCGGGTACTACCAGTTCCCCTCCACCCTCGACGTCGACCGGTACAAGGACAAGGACGGCGCCGAGCAGGACACCGTCATCGGTCTGCGCGAGCTGAACATCGCCGGTATCCCCGAGCGCAACTGGATCAACGACCACTTCAAGTACACCCACGGCTACGGCGCGGTCGCCGCGAAGGGCACCGAGCCCGCCGAGGGCGGCGGTCCGAAGTACACCGAGTCCGATCTGCCGGCCAAGGGGCAGCTCGGCAAGTACCAACAGCGGGTGTACTACGGCGAGAAGACCTCTCAGTACTCCATCGTCGGTGGTCCGCAGAAGGAGCTGGACTACTCCGACGACAGCGGAGAGAAGAGCTACAGCTACACCGGCAGGAGCGGGGTGAACCTCGGCAACCCGATCAACCGCGCCGCCTACGCGGTGGCGTTCGGCGAGCCGCAGATCCTCTACTCCGGCGCGATCGGTGAGGGCTCGCGGATCCTGTACAACCGCACGCCCAAGGAGCGGGTCGAATCCGTCGCCCCCTGGCTGACGATCGACGGCGACGCCTACCCGGCGGTGATAGACGGCCGGATCCAGTGGATCGTGGACGCCTACACCACCAGCAACGGCTATCCCTACGCCTCGCGCACCACGCTCGGGGACACCACCGCCGATTCGCTCACCGACGGACAGCGGGCGGTGGTGGCTCAGCAGAACCAGGTCAACTACATCCGCAACTCCGTCAAGGCGACGGTCGACGCCTACGACGGCTCGGTCAAGCTCTACCAGTGGGACACCAAGGACCCGGTTCTCAAGACCTGGATGAAGTCCTTCCCCGGCACGGTCGAGAAGAAGAGCTCCATCAGCCCGTCGCTCAAGGAGCATCTGCGGTATCCGCAGGACCTGTTCAAGGTGCAGCGGCAGCTGCTCACCACCTACCACGTCACGGACCCGGGCACCTTCTACACCGGCTCCGAGCGCTGGCAGATCCCCAACGACCCGACGACGAAGTCGGGCAACGCCGTACCGCCGTACTACCTGAGCCTGAAGATGCCGGATCAAAAGGGGCAGACCTTCTCGCTGACGACGACCTTCACGCCCAGCAAACGCGACAACCTGGGCGCTTTCATGGCCGTCGACGCCAATGCGACCAGCAGCGACTACGGCAAGATCAGACTTCTGAAACTGCCGTCGCAGACACCGGTGCCGGGACCGCAGCTGGTGCAGTCGAAGTTCAACTCCGATCCGAGCATCGCCAACGAGCTGAACATCCTCAAGAAGCTCGGTGATTCGGAGATCGAGTACGGCAACCTGCTGACCGTGCCCCTGGACGGCGGACTGCTGTACGTCGAACCGGTCTACCTGCGGGGCGCCAACACCAACTACCCGCTGCTGAAGAAGGTGTTGGTCAGCTACGGCGACAACAAGCCGGTGCTGGAGAACTCCCTCAAGGACGCGCTGGATGTCGTGTTCGGCAAGAAGGCCCCCAGTTCGGGCACGGAGGAACCGCCCGCCGGCGGCGACACGACCCAGCCGCCACCGTCCGACCAGACGGTGCAGGAGGCCCTGGGCGACGCCCAGAAGGCTTACGAGGAGGGCGAGAAGGCGCGCTCCTCGGGTGACTGGGCCGGTTACGGCGAGGCCCAGAAGAAGCTCAAGGCGGCGCTGGACCGGGCCGCCGAGGCATCCGAGAAGGCAGGTAAGTCGGGCGACTGACGCGATCCGGCCGGGAGCAGGCCGGGGTGCGGCCGCCGGTGCGAACCGGTGGCCGCACATCCGCGGTGGTCAGAGGCCCCCGCGGCCCCGTGATAGCTTGAGGACACAACGGCGCGGGGTGGAGCAGCTCGGTAGCTCGCTGGGCTCATAACCCAGAGGTCGCAGGTTCAAATCCTGTCCCCGCTACTGAAGATGAAGGCCCGGATCCTCAAGGATCCGGGCCTTCGTCATGCGTTCGGGTCGGGTTGCGGGTCACGGCCGAGTCGAACGGCCGTTGTGGGAAACCTGTGTGCTTGAGTTTGACAAGTCGCCGTGTCGGGAAGTCGACAAACCGCTGAAGTGACCTCACTGGCTGCGGTATTCCAGGTGTACGCGGGTTACGGGTGATGCGACGATGGCTCTTATGGGGGACAAGGCAAGGTTGTTGGAGACAGACCGGTTTGTGCATGCGCCCGACGACGGGCGCGAATCCGAGCTGCGGCTGGATGCGATGGAGGCCGCCGAGGTGTCCGACGCGTCCGACGCGGTGACCGAGACCGGTCACCGCCGGGCCGCCGAGGCGGGCGACACCGCCGCCATGAGCGCGCTCGGCGCGATGCTGCTGCGCCGCGGTGACCTCGACGGCGCCGAGCCGCACCTGCGCTCCGCCACCGCGGCCGGTGACCGCGCCGCGGCCAACAACCTCGGTGTCCTGCTCCACCAGCGGGGCTACACCGAGGAGGCGGCCGGCTGGTGGCGGATCGCCGCCGTCGCCGGTTCCGCCGCGGCCGCGCACGCACTGGGCAGGCACTACCGCGAGCGGGGCGACGAGCCCGCCGCCGAGTACTGGCTGCGCCAGTCCGCCGAGTCCGGGCACTACTTGGGTGCGTACGCCCTCGCCGACCTGCTGGAGCACCGCGGCGACATCGGGGCCGAGCGCTGGTTCCGGGCCGCCGCCGAACGCGGCCACCGCGAAGCCGCGTACCGCCTGGCCCGCGTCATCGAGGACGGCCGCGACACCGACCGCGCGGTGGAGCCCGCGTACGGCGAGCTGACCCGCGCCGCCGAGGCCGAGCAGTGGTACCGCCAGGCCGCCGCGCGCGGCCACCGGCGCGCCGCACTGCAACTGGGCGCGCTCCTGGAGGACCGGGGCGATGTGCAGGAGGCCGGACGCTGGTATCTGTCCGCGGCCAAGGACGGCGAAGCCCGGGCGGCCTGCGCGCTGGGCTTCCTGCTGCGTGACGCCGGTGACGAGGAGAGCGCGGCGGAGTGGTGGCGGCGCGCCGCCCAGGACGGCGACGGCAATGCCGCCAACGCCCTGGGTGCGCTGCACGCCGACCGCGGCGAACTGCAGACCGCCGAGCGCTGGTACCGCGCCGCGCTGGACGCCGGGGACGTCAACGGCGCCTACAACATCGGGCTGCTCTGCGCCGAGCAGGGCCGGGCCGGGCGCGGTGAGCAGTGGTACCGCCGCGCCGCCTACGCGGGGCACCGCGAGGCGGCCAACGCGCTCGCCATCCTGCTGTTGCAGCGTGGCGACGCGGCGGGGGCCGAGCCGTGGTTCTCCAAGGCGGCCGAGGCGGGCAGCGTGGACGCGGCGTTCAACCTCGGCATCCTGTTCGCAGGGCGCGGTGAGGACCGGATGGCGCACGCCTGGTACGAGCGGGCGGCGGCGGCCGGGCACACCGAGGCGGCGCTGCAGGTCGCCATGGTGCAGCTGCGTGAGGGCGACACCCAGGACGCGGAGCGCCATCTGCGCTGCGCGGCCGGGGGCGGCAGCCCCGAGGCGGCCTTCCGGCTCGCCGACCTGCTGGACCGCAGGTCCGTGGAGGCGCGCGACGCCGGGCGGCTGGACGACGGGCGGGAGCCGGACGACGAGAGCAGGCAGTGGTACGAGCGGGCCGCCCAGCAGGGGCATCGCCGTGCGCAGGTTCGAGTTGGCATGTTCGCGGCGGCTCGGGGGGATGTGGTCGAGGCCGCGACCTGGTACCGCGCGGCGGCCGAGGCCGGCAGTAGCAACGGCGCCTTCAATCTCGGGCTGCTGCTCGCCCGTGAGGGGAGCCTCCCGGAGGCCACCCTGTGGTGGCAGCGGGCCGCCGATGCCGGGCACGGCCGCGCAGCCCTGCGGCTGGCGCTGCTGGCCGCTCGCAGGGGCGCGCTGGCCGAGGCGCAGAGCTGGTGTGCGCGGTCGGTGGAGCTGGGGCCGCCGGAGGTCGCGGAGCGGGCGGCACGGCTGCGTACGGCGCTTCAGGAGGAGCTCAGCGCCTAGTGTGGCGCCGCGAGCCCAGGGCCGGGTCGAGGAGACCTGGCCCTGGGCCCACGGCAAGGGATTTGCGCTGGTCGTCGGCCTGGGGTTAAAGTAAGGACACAACGGCGCGGGGTGGAGCAGCTCGGTAGCTCGCTGGGCTCATAACCCAGAGGTCGCAGGTTCAAATCCTGTCCCCGCTACTGAAAGACGAAGGCCCGGATTCTTCGAGAATCCGGGCCTTCGTCATGTTCGCGTACGGAGGGGCGGCGCCCTGCGGCCCTCGCGGGGCCCCCGCCGGGATCCCGGTACGGACGGACGCCCTCATGTCTCGGTGTCTGCTCGGTGGGGCCGCCTGTTGCTCTCGCGCACGCCAACAAGCCCGCGCCCCCTCGGGGGCGCGGGCTCGGGCCGCGCGGAACGGGCGGCCGGCTCCGGTGTCAGGAGCCGGCGCTGCAGTTGGGGCAGACGCCCCGGTAGGTCACGGTGACCTCGGACACCTGGAAGCCGTAGCGCTCCGGCTCCGGCAGGGCCGAGAGCGGGTCGCCCTGGAGGTGGACGTCGCGGATCGTGCCGCACTGCGAGCAGACGAGGTGCTGGTGGTCGTGGTGGGCGTTCGGGTCGTACCGCTTGGCGCGGCCGTCCGTGCTCACCTCGATGACCTCGCCGAGCGAGACCAGCTCGCCGAGCGTGTTGTAGACGGTGGCGCGGGAGATCTCGGGGAGCCGGTCGCTCGCCCGCGCGTGTACTTCGTCAGCGGTGTAGTGGACGTGGTCCCCGTCGAGGACCTCGGCCACGACGCGTCGCTGTGCGGTCAGCCGCCAGCCGCGTCCCCGGAGTCGTTCCAGCAGGTCACTCATGCCAATCACCTATCAGTCAGATAGGGCCAGAGTAGCAGCGGCCGTCCATGGCCGGATCCGGTACGAGTTTCGTCCTCTTCTTGACTTAGACAATGTCCAATGTAGGATCGACTCCGGCGCAAGCCCAGGGCAGGTGAAATGAACTTTCAGGAGGCGCACGTGTCGGTAGAGAGCACCACCGGACCGCTGACCACGGAGACCGGGGCCCCGGTCGCGGACAACCAGAACAGCGAGACGGCCGGCATCGGCGGCCCTGGTCTCATTCAGGACCAGCTCCTGATCGAGAAGCTCGCGCACTTCAACCGCGAGCGCATCCCGGAGCGCATCGTGCACGCCCGTGGCGCCGGTGCGTACGGCACCTTCACGGTGACCGCGGACGTCACGAAGTACACCCGGGCGAAGTTCCTCTCCGAGGTCGGCAAGCAGACCGAGACCTTCCTGCGCTTCTCGACCGTCGCGGGCAACCTCGGCGCGGCGGACGCGGTGCGTGACCCGCGCGGCTGGGCGCTGAAGTTCTACACCGAAGAGGGCAATTACGACCTCGTCGGCAACAACACCCCGGTGTTCTTCATCAAGGACGCCATCAAGTTCCCGGACTTCATCCACACCCAGAAGCGCGACCCGTACACCGGCTCGCAGGAGGCGGACAACGTCTGGGACTTCTGGGGGCTTTCGCCGGAGTCCACCCACCAGGTGACCTGGCTGTTCGGTGACCGCGGCATCCCGGCCTCCTACCGTCACCTCAACGGCTACGGCTCGCACACCTTCCAGTGGAACAACGAAGCGGGCGAGGTGTTCTGGGTCAAGTACCACTTCAAGACCGACCAGGGCATCAAGAACCTCACCCAGGACGAGGCCAACAAGCTCGCCGGTGAGGACCCCGACAGCCACCAGCGGGACCTGCGGGAGTCCATCGAGCGCGGTGACTTCCCGAGCTGGACCGTGCAGGTGCAGATCATGCCGGCGGCCGATGCGGCCGACTACCGCTTCAACCCGTTCGACCTGACCAAGATCTGGCCGCACGAGGACTACCCGCCGATCGAGATCGGGAAGCTGGAGCTCAACCGCAACCCGGAGAACATCTTCGCCGAGGTCGAGCAGTCGATCTTCTCCCCGCACCACTTCGTGCCGGGCATCGGCCCGTCCCCCGACAAGATGCTCCAGGGCCGTCTCTTCGCGTACGGCGACGCGCACCGCTACCGCGTCGGCATCAACGCCGACCACCTGCCGGTGAACCGCCCGCACGCCACCGAGGCGCGCAGCCACGGCCGGGACGGCGCCCTTTACGACGGCCGTCACAAGGGCCAGAAGAACTACGAGCCGAACAGCTTCGGTGGTCCGGCCGAGACCGGTCGGCCGCTGTGGCAGCCGGTCGCGGTGACCGGCCGGTCGGGCGAGACCGCGGCCCCCTCGCATGCCGAGGACGACGACTTCGTGCAGGCGGGGGACCTCTACCGCCTGATGTCCGAGGACGAGCGGGAGCGCCTGATCGACAACCTCGCGGGCTTCATCGCGAAGGTCTCCCGTGACGACATCGCGCAGCGCGCGATCGAGAACTTCCGCAAGGCGGACGCGGACTACGGCAAGCGGCTGGACGCCGCGGTACAGGCCCTGCGCGGCTGACCGTTCCTCGCGGCCCGATCCCGTCGCAGCAGCGACGTGGTGCCGGCCGCGGGGCTCGCACAAGGGCCGCTTGCCGTAACAAACGAAGAGGCCGGACGCCATGGGGCTCCGGCCTCTTCGTGCGTCCGTGAGTGCCTCCGGCCCGTTCGGCGGGCCGGAGGCGAGGCGGGCTCGGCTCAGGCGGGTACGGCGTCGACGCGTTCGACGGCGTGCGACCGGCAGCGGATGATGTCGCGGACCGAGACGATGCCGACCGGCTCGTGGTCGTCGAGCACGATGAGATGGCGGAAGCCGCCGCGCACCATCGCGTCCGCTGCGTCGTCAAGGGTCCAGTCGGGGGCGGCGAAGACCACATCCGAGGTGGTGTGGGTCTGGGCGGTCTCCCGGTCGGGGTTGTCGCCCGCGCCGAGGGAGTTGAGGATGTCGCGCTCGGTGAGGATGCCGAGGCCGCTGTTGTCTCTGTCGAGGACGACGGCCGCGCCGACGCGTCGGGCCGCCATCAGTTGCGCGGCCTGGCGGAGGGTGTGAGCGGGCCCGATGGTGAGGACCACCGTGCTCATGGCGTCTTTGACGAACATGGGCATGGAGTGGAGCCACCTCCTTGGTGAATGCGCCTTGCGAAAGATTTCACAAGTTCACAAACTGGCGGATTCTCATGTTCACATGCCCAGGCGGATGCAACAAGGGGCGGATCGCGGACGGTTGTCCGCGCATCCGCCCCTTCGCAGGTCAGTGCCCTGCGTCGCCGACGTAATTCAGCAGATCGTCGTGGAGCAGGCCGTTGGAGGCCGCCGCGTCGCCGCTGTGCGGGCCGGGCTTGCCGTCCAGGCCGGTGAACCGGCCGCCGGCCTCCTGGACGACGACCGCGCAGGCCGCCATGTCCCACAGGGACAGCTCCGGCTCCGCGCAGATGTCCACCGAGCCCTCGGCGATCATCATGTACGGCCAGAAGTCGCCGTAACCGCGGGTGCGCCAGCAGTCCCGCGTCAGATCGAGGAAACCGGGGAGCCTGCCGCGCTCCTCCCACCCGGTCAGCGAGGAGTAGGCGAAGGAGGCGTCCTGGATGCTGCCGACCTTCGACACCTGGAGCCGGGTCGCGGAGGTCAGGCTCCGGCCCGTGTAGGCCCCCAGGCCCTCGGCGGCCCACCAGCGGCGGTTCAGGGCCGGTGCGGAGACGATGCCGACCACCGGGCGGTCGCCGCCCTCGCCGCGCTCCATCAGCGCGATCAGCGTCGCCCAGACCGGCACGCCGCGCACGTAGTTCTTCGTCCCGTCGATCGGGTCGATGATCCAGCGGCGTGGACCGGAGCCCTCGCTGCCGAACTCCTCGCCGAGCACCGCGTCGCGTGGCCGGGCGCGCTGGAGGTGGCCACGGATCAGCTCCTCGGCGTTCTTGTCCGCCTCGCTCACCGGGGTCATGTCGGGTTTGGTCTCGACCTTGAGGTCGAGAGCCTTGAACCGCTCCATGGTCGCGGCGTCCGCGGCGTCCGCGAGGACATGGCCGAGGCGAAGATCATCGTGATAGTCGGGCATGTGCGAACAGTATCCACTGGTATACGCAGGAGCCACACGGCCATGCCGGGCCAGGCGTGTGGTGCCTTCCGGCCCGCCCTGCGGTGACCCTTGACAGTCCCTGGCGCCCCGTCAATTCTGTGCGCACACCGGCCGCATGGGCCGGCTGCCGGGGAGGCGACGGATGCCCGCTGCGCGAGAATCCTTGCTGGATGCCGCCTACAAGGCGCTGACGACCCGGGCGTGGGCGGCTGTCCGGATGGTGGACGTCGCGGCCGCTGCCGGGGTGTCCCGGCAGACCCTCTACAACGAGTTCGGCAGCAAGGAAGGGCTCGCCCGCGCCCTCGTCAGCCGGGAGACCGAGCGCTATCTCCAAGGAGTGGAACGGGTGCTGCGGCAGACCGGGCCGGCTCCCGAGGCCGCCGCACCGAGGGATGCCGCGGCGGGCCGGGTGGTGGCCGCGGCGGCCTGGACGCTGCGCACCGCGCGCGCCAACCCGCTGGTCAGAGCCGCGCTGACGGGCTGCTGGAGCGAGCGCCTGCCACCCCCGCCCGGCGCGCCGCAGCGCGGTCCCCGCCCGAGGCTGCCCGGACAGCGCGCCGTGCCGTCCGCCGAGCGGCCGTTGCCGGGGCCCGGCGAACTGGTCGGCCGCTTCTGCGACCGGGCGGTCGCGGCACTCGAGCCGGACTGGCCGCAGGAGGAACTCCCCGCCCTGGGCGCCGCGTGCGAGACGGCGGCGCGGTTGACGCTGTCCTGCGTGGTCGCCCCGGCGGGGCCCGGCGCCGGGCCGTCCGCCGTGGGGAGCCCGGCCCAGGCGCGTCGGGAGGCCGAGACGGACGCGGTGTCGCGGCTTGTGCGAGGGGCGTTCGCCCGGCTGCCCGGTGGAGAGGCGGTTCGCCCCGGGTGAGACGGGAGCCCCGCCGGTCACCGTCCACGGGCGCCCGTCGGCAGCGTCAGCGGGTGTCGGAACCCCTCAGTGCGCCGCCCCGGACAGCTGCAGTCCGATGACGCCGACGATGACGAGGGTGATGGAGATGAGCTTGAGGACGGAGACCACGTCGCCGAGGAAGATCATGCCGTAGATCGCCGTGCCGGCCGCGCCGATGCCGGTCCAGACCGCGTAGGCCGGGCCGACGTCGAGTTTGCGCAGGGCGAGCGTCAGCAGACCGAAGCTGCCCAGGGCGAAGGCGCAGAAGGCGATGGTGGGGAAGAGTCGGGTGAAGCCGTGTGACAGCTTGAGGCAGACCGCGAAGCCCGTCTCCAGGATTCCCGCCACCACGACCAGCAGCCACGCCATATTCCTGTGCCTCCGTCAGTCGGTGACCGCTTCGCCGGACTTGGTGAGTTTATTCGTTCACCTCGGCGGGGCGGCAGCAAACCCAGGAGTCAGTCGCCCTCGCGTCGCTCGCGGGTGGCCAGCAGCCGGCGCAGTGAGTAGAGGCGTGCCGGATCGGCGTGCCCGTCGGTCACCCACTGGTCCAGCGCGCAGTCCTGTTCGTCGTGGCTGCACGCGCGCGGGCACTCGGCGGTACCCGGCACGAGGTCGGGGAAGGCCAGGATGACCCGCGAGGGGTCGACGTGGTGCAGGCCGAAGGACCGTACGCCCGGGGTGTCGATGACCCAGCCCGAGTCGCCGGGCAGCGGGAGCGCCAGGGCCGAGGTGGTGGTGTGCCGGCCGCGGCCGGTCACCGCGTTGACGTGGCCCACGGCCCGGCTGCGGTCCGGGACCAGCGCGTTGACCAGGGTGGTCTTGCCGACGCCGGAGTGCCCGACGAACGCCGTCATGCGCCCGGACAGCTGCTCCCTGATCCGCTCGGCCGCGCTGCCGTCGGCGAGTTCGTCGCGGTTGGTGACGAAGTAGGGGACGCCCAGCGTGCCGTAGGACTCCAGGAGGGCGTCGGCGGACGCCAGATCGGACTTCGTCAGCACCAGCAGCGGGTCGAGCCCCGCGTCGTAGGCGGCGACCAGACAGCGGTCGATGAGGCGGGGGCGCGGCTCGGGGTCGGCGAGCGCGGTGACGATGGCGAGCTGGTCGGCGTTGGCGACCACCACGCGCTCGAACGGGTCGTCGTCATCGGCCGTACGGCGCAGCGTCGAGGTGCGCGGCCGGACCCGGACGATCCGCGCGAGGGTGTCCTTGTCGCCGGTCAGGTCGCCGACGACGGCGACCCGGTCCCCGACCACCGCGCTCTTGCGCCCGAGTTCGCGGGCCTTCATGGCGTGGACCGTGCGGCCGTCGATCAGGCAGGTCAGGCGGCCGCGGTCGACGGTCAGGACCAGGCCCTCGCTGGCGTCCTCGTGCTTGGGGCGGATGTTGGTGCGCGGACGGTTGCCCTTGGGGTTGGGGCGGACGCGGATGTCGTCCTCGTCGGGGTTCTTGCGGTAGCGGCGCATGGCGGCGGCAGACCTCAGACTCTCCGGGCGGGGACGGCGGCCGGATCGAGCATGTCCGTCCACATCGCGGGGAAGTCGGGCAGGGTCTTGGCGGTGGTGGCGACGTTCTCCACCTCCACGCCCTCGACGGCCAGGCCGATGATCGCGGCGGCGGTGGCCAGCCGGTGGTCCTCGTAGGTGTGGAAGATCCCGCCGTGCAGGGGCCGGGGCCGGATGTGCAGGCCGTCGGCGGTCTCGGTGACGTCGCCGCCCAGCTCGTTGAGCTCCTTGGTGAGCGCGGCCAGCCGGTCGGTCTCGTGCAGCCGCAGGTGGGCGACGCCGCGCAGGGTGGAGGGGGAGTCGGCGAGGGCGGCGACGGCCGCGATGCCCGGAGTCAGCTCGCCGACCTCGCTCAGGTCGACGTCGATGCCGTGGATCCGGCCGCTGCCGGTGAAGGTCAGGCCGCGGTCGGTCAGCTCGCAGGAGCCACCCATGGTGGTGAAGATCTCGCGCAGCGCGTCACCGGGCTGGGTGGTGTGCTCGGGCCAGTCGGGGATGGTGACCCGGCCGCCGGTGACCAGGGCGGCGGCCAGGAACGGCTGGGCGTTGGAGAGGTCGGGCTCGACGACCAGGTCGCGGCCCAGCAGGGCGCCGGGGGTCACCCGCCACACGTTCGGCTCGCCGCCCGCCTCCGGGGTGTCGACCTGGGCGCCGACGCTGCGGAGCATGTCGACGGTCATCCGGATGTGCGGCAGCGAGGGCAGGGCGGAGCCGGTGTGCCGGACCTCGACGCCCTGGTTGAAGCGCGGCGCGGACAGCAGCAGGGCGCTGACGAACTGGGAGGACGAGGAGGCGTCGATCTCGACGGGGCCGCCGTCCAGGGCGCCGCCGCCGTGCACCGTCATGGGCAGCGCGCCGCGGTTGTCGTCGTCGATGCGGGCGCCGAGGGCGCGCAGGGCGCCGATGACGCCGTCCAGGGGGCGTTCGTAGGAGCGGGGGTCGCCGTCGAAGCGGATCGGGCCGTCGGCGAGGGCGGCGACCGGCGGGAGGAAGCGCATGACGGTGCCGGCGTTGCCGACGGCGACGGTGGCCGGGCCGTGCAGGCCGGCCGGGATGACCCGCCATGCCTCGCCGCCGGAGGTCTGGCCCGCGGCGCCCACGGAGCTGGAGGAGGCGGTCTCCTCGATGCCGACGCCCATGGTGCGCAGCGCCTCGGCCATCAGGAGGGTGTCGCGGGAGCGCAGGGGCCGGCGCAGCCAGCCGGGCTCGGAGGAGAGGGCGGCCAGGACCAGGCCGCGGTTGGTGACCGATTTGGAGCCGGGCACGGTGACGGTTGCATCGACGGCCCCGGAGGCGAGGGGGGCGGGCCACAGGGCGAGGTGTGCGGGGCTCTCGGTCATGCCCTTACTTTAATGGCTGGGCAAGGGTGCCGATCTTGATCAAAAATGGCGCAACGTATACGAAACACGACCCTGGTAACGCGCCCGCGCGTCACGCAGGCGCACGCGGTGGGTGCCGATGGGGCCGATGCCCGGGTCATCGGTGGTCCGGCGGCCCGCAGCGGTCACCTGAGGGCGCCTCGGCGGCTCAGACGTCCAGCAGCCAGCGCCCGCCGCCCATCAGGCAGCACAGCGACACGACGTGGAAGAGGCCGAGCCAGAGGGCCGCGGGCACGTGCGTCAGCCGGGCCAGCTGGTCGGGGTCGGAGTCCGTCGCCCCGCCCCGCCGCCGCTTGCCCTGCAGTTCGAAGGCCGGCCGCACGCCGCCCAGCAGCAGGAACCACACCACCGCGTACGCGAACGCCGCCTGGACGTCCGGCGTCGTCAGCCAGGAGACGAGGAGGAAGGCGGCGCCGGCCAGGACGACGGTGAGCACGCCGTAGGCGTTGCGGATCATGACGAGCATCGCCAGAAGCAGGGCGGTGGCGCCCCACAGCAGGGCCGTGATGTGGCCCGAGGCCAGCAGCGCGGCGCCCGCGAGGCCCAGCAGGGACGGCGCGGTGTAGCCGGCCGCGGCGGTCAGGATCATGCCGATCCCGGTCGGCTTGCCGCGGGAGACGGTCAGTCCGGAGGTGTCCGAGTGCAGTCGTATGCCGTCCAGGCGCCGGCCGGTCAGCAGCGCGATCAGCCCGTGCCCGCCCTCGTGCGCGATGGTGACGGCGTTGCGGGACAGCCGCCAGGCGGTGTGCGGGACGACGGCGCCCAGCGCGAGCACCCCCGTGACGATCACCAGCCAGAACGAGGGGTCCGGCTGGGTCCCGAAGACGCGGCTCCATACATCGGTGAGGTGATCGGTGTCCATGTCTCCCCTTCGTGTGGCATGGCAGTCTGGCACGCATGTGCGGTAGGTATGCAGCGAGTCGCAGGCCCGAGGACCTGGTGGGAGCGTTCGGCGTCCAGCGGTGGGAGCCGGCGGAGACCCTGGCGCCCGACTGGAACGTCGCCCCGACGAAGAACGTGTACGCGGTGCTCGAACGTCCCCTGAAGGGCGCGGCGTCCGCGGGCGGCGGAGTAGGCCATGCGCCGAGCGGCCCGGTGCGCCAGTTGCGGACGCTGCGCTGGGGGCTGGTCCCGTCGTGGTCGAAATCACCCGACGTCGGCGTGAAGATGATCAATGCGCGGGCCGAGACGGTGCACGAGAAGCCCTCCTACCGGCAGGCGTTCGCCACCCGCCGCTGCCTGCTGCCCGGCGACGGGTATTTCGAGTGGGTCACCGACGCGGCCGAGCGCGAGCTGGAGGAGCAGGGGAAGAAGAAGCGGAGCCGGAAGCAGCCGTACTTCGTGACGCCCGCGGACGGCTCCGTGATGGCGATGGCCGGGCTCTTCGAGTTCTGGCGCGACGGGACGCTGCCCGCCGACCACCCGCAGGCGTGGTGGGTCACCTGCACCGTGGTCACGACCGAGGCGGAGACCACACCGCTGGCCGGCGCCACGGGCGGCGAGGGGCCGCAGTCGCTCGCCGACATCCACCCCCGCATGCCGCTGGTCCTGCCCCCGGACCGCTGGGACGCCTGGCTCGACCCCGCGCGCACCGACCCCGACGAGCTGCGTGAGCTGCTGACGCCGCCGCCGGCCGGGCTGATGCGCGCCCACCCCGTCCCCACCGGCGTCAGCAACGTCCGCAACAACGGGCCGGAGCTGGTCGCCGAGCTCGACGGGCCGGAGGTCGGCACCCTCTTCTGAGGCGGCCGCGCCGCGCTGCCGCCTCTGAATCGGCTGCCGGCCCGGGCAGGATAGGGGCATGAGCACAGCGGCGAGTGAGCGCGAGACGGTCGGGACGCCCGGGGGCGACGCCCGGATCACCTGGTACCGCGATCCGGTGCCCGCACGGGCGGTGGTGGCGGTCAGCCACGGCGCCGGCGGCGGCATCGAGGCGCGGGATCTGCGTGCCCTGGCCGCGGCGCTGCCGGCCCGCGGCTACACCGTGGCGCTGGTCGAGCAGCCGTGGCGGGTGGCGGGCAAGAAGGTGGCGCCGGCGCCCAAGACGCTGGACGCCGGGTGGACGGCGCTGTGGCCGGCTCTCGCCAAGCCGGGGCTGCCCGTCGTCGCCGGGGGCCGCAGCGCGGGCGCCCGGGTGGCGTGCCGTACGGCCCGGGAGCTGGGTGCGCACGCGGTCCTGGCGCTGAGCTTCCCGCTGCATCCCCCGGGCAAGCCGGAGAAGTCCCGGGTGGAGGAGCTGACCGGCGCCGGGGTGCCGACGCTGATCGTCCAGGGCGGCCGGGACCCGTTCGGCCGGCCCGAGGAATTCCCGGAGGGCACGCAGATCACCGAGGTGGCGTACGGCGACCACGGATTCGCGGTGCCCAAGAAGGCGGGCACCGGCGAGGCGGAGTCGATGGCGGTGCTCACCGGCGCGGTGCTGGAGTGGCTGGACGGCCTGTTCGGCTGACGGCGGGCCCTGCCGGAGCCGGTCCCACGGGGGCGGGGCGGTGGGACGGCCGGCCCGGGCGGGCGAGGAAGCGCGGGCGGGGCGGGAATGTGCCGCGGGGTGCCGATGTTGTGCGTGTCGTAACAGCGAGTACCACCTGAAGCTCGAGGAATGGAGTGCGCCGCATGGGAATCGCTTGCCCGGCCCGCCCGGCCGCCGACCTGCAGTGGTCGCAGATGCAGGTGACGCAGCCCGCCGTGGCTGGAGCGGCGGCGGCCCCTGATCGTCGTCTATTCTCCGAATCGAGTGGGTCCGCATCC
The DNA here is from genome assembly GCF_045782725.1 of Streptomyces sp. Pv4-95. Classification (NCBI taxonomy): domain Bacteria; kingdom Bacillati; phylum Actinomycetota; class Actinomycetes; order Kitasatosporales; family Streptomycetaceae; genus Streptomyces; species Streptomyces sp. Pv4-95. Next base: position 2,913,854 of record NZ_CP127172.1, on the reverse strand, counting down.
GGATCCGTCACGGTGTTGGAGGAGGTGGGTCCGTTCACTGGGACCGACGCAGGGACCGACGGCACGGCTGAGGACAAGGCTGCGAGCCGGAAGGAGAGCGACGCCGAGCGCAACGCGCGCTTCGAGCGGGATGCGCTCACCTTCCTGGACCAGATGTACTCCGCCGCGCTGCGCATGACGCGCAATCCGGCCGACGCGGAGGACCTGGTGCAGGAGACGTACGCGAAGGCGTACGCGTCCTTCCACCAGTTCCGGGAGGGCACCAACCTCAAGGCGTGGCTGTACCGCATCCTGACGAACACGTTCATCAACTCCTACCGCAAGAAGCAGCGGGAGCCGCAGCGCAGCGCCGCCGAGGAGATCGAGGACTGGCAGCTCGCGCGCGCCGAGTCGCACATGTCCACCGGACTGCGCTCGGCCGAGTCCCAGGCGCTCGATCACCTGCCCGACTCCGACGTCAAGGCCGCTCTGCAGGCGATTCCCGAGGAGTTCCGCATCGCGGTCTATCTCGCGGACGTCGAGGGCTTTGCGTACAAGGAGATCGCGGACATCATGGGGACGCCCATCGGCACGGTGATGTCCCGTCTGCACCGCGGCCGGCGCCAACTGCGCGGCATGCTTGAGGATTACGCCCGTGAGCGCGGGCTGGTCCCGGCGGGGGCCGCGGCCGCGGATGCGCAGGCCACGCCGACGTCGGGGTCGCACGACCGGAAAGGCTCGGGATCATGAGCTGCGGAGAGCCGCACGAGAAGGACTGCTCAGAGGTTCTTGATCACCTCTACGAGTATCTCGACCGGGAGATGCCGGCCGGGGAGTGCGCGGAGTTCCAGGTGCACCTCGACGAATGCTCGCCGTGCCTGGAGAAGTACGGCCTGGAGCAGGCCGTCAAGAAGCTCGTCAAGCGCTGCTGCGGCCATGACGACGTCCCCACCGACCTGCGCTCCAAGGTCATGGGCCGGATCGACCTGATCCGGGCCGGGGAGACCGTGCCGGAGCTGAGCGTGCTGGAGCAGGCCAAGCACGAACAGGCCCAGCGGGAGCAGGCGGACGCCGAGGCGGCCGACTCCGGCACCGCGGGCGGTTCGCCCTCCGCCGACCCGGGCGATGCACGGGCCGAGGCCGCGCGGGCCGAATAAGGCGACGCGTCACCCTAAGGGGTGAGGGGCGGGGCGATTCGTCCCGCCCGATCCGCTAACGCCCCCTCTCCGGGGCCGCAGCCCCTCTATTCTCACCGAATTCCTCGCGCCGCGAATGCGGCCGCGGGGGCGAGCGGTGGGCGTAGGAGGAGGCGCGATGCGGGGACTTCCGGTTGCCGCGCGGTGGTACATCGGATGCGCCGCGTTGGCGGCGGCACTGTGCCTCGTCCCCGCGATACGTTGCGGCGTCGCCGACTGGGCCGGGGCTCTCGCCCTCGCGGCCCTCTACGCACTCTGCGAACAGCTGCGCAAGCGGCCGATGTCGGACAGCCGGGGGCCCCTCGGCGTCGGCTCGTTCTTCCCCGTGCTGCTGGCCGGCGTCTTCCTCCTCCCCGCGCCACTGGCCGCACTGGTCGCCGTACCGGGCGCGCTCGTCGCGCAGGCCGAGGTGCGCTGGACCGGCGCCCGCAAGGTGTGGCACGCCGCGCAGCTCGCGCTGGCCTGCGGCGCCGCCTCCGAGATCTTCGACGCCATCGGCCACCGCCCGCTGTCCGCACCGCAGTTCCCGGTGGTGCTGCTCCCCGGGGCGGCCGCCGCGGTCACCTTCTGCGTGGTGCTCGCCGCTCTCGACGGCGGGGTGCTGGTCGCCGCCGAGCGGCACCCGGTGCGCAGCGCCTGGCGGGGTCTGCTGACCCGGTCCCTGGGGCCGCATCTCGTCCACGGTCTCGCCGGGTTGATGATGGCGGTGCTGTGGCGCAGCTCCTACGGTCCGCTCGCGGCGCTGCTGGTGCTGCTGCCGATGTACGTCTCCTGCTGGATCTTCGCCCAGTGCCACCAGGAACGCGCCGCCCACCAGGCCACCATCCGCGCCCTCGTCCAGGCGGTGGACATCAAGGACCGCTACACCCGCGGGCACAGCGAGCGGGTCGGCCGGGCGTCGGTGATGATCGCCCGGGAACTCGGTATGGCGGAGGACCGGCTGGAGGCGCTGCGGTTCGCCGGGATCCTGCACGACGTCGGCAAACTCGGCGTCCCCACCCGCCTGTTGCGCAAGGACGGGCCGCTGACCCCCGAGGAGCGCCGCGTCATCGAGCTGCACCCGGAGTACGGGCACGAGATCGTGCGCGGCATCGGATTCCTGGGCGAGGCGCGGGCCGCGATCCTGCACCACCACGAGCGGCTGGACGGCCGGGGGTATCCCTACGGCCTGTCGGGGCACCGCATTCCGGAGTTCGCCCGGGTGGTGGCCGTCGCCGACGCCTTCGACGCGATGACCTCCACCCGCTCCTACCGCCGGGCCCGGCCGGTGCCCACCGCGGTGGCCGAGCTGCGCAAGTGCGCCGGTGCGCAGTTCGATCCGCGGATGGTCCGGGCGCTCGCTGCGGCGCTGGAGCGGTACGGCTGGCACCCGGACCTGGTGACTGCGGCGGACGCCGACCCCGGGACCGTGGTCCCGCCGGTCGTGGCGGTGGACGGCGGCGCCGCGACGGCGCCGCTCGCGGGGGAGCGGGGCGTGGCGCAGGCGGGGAGAGGAAACGTCCCGCCACCGGGGCGGGACGGAGCAGCGGAAGCGGGGCGGACGGGCGCGCGTAAGGCCGGTGCGGACACGGAACGGCCGGTCGCCGGACGGGCGGCCCCCGCCGGCGGCCGCGCTGCCGGTGGTGACGCGGCCCGTGGTGACGCGGGCGGTGCAGGCCGTGACGGCGGCGCCGGCTGCTGCGCGGGCGAGGGGGAGCCGGAGCGTACGGCTGTCGGGTCCGTGCGCCGGTCGGGACGGGCCGGACGGCCCTGGCGGGACGGCGGGCGGTGAGCGGCGGACCGGTGGCGCCCCGCGGCGCGGGACGCAGGCCGCACGGCGCACACGCACGCGGGGCGGCCGATGCCACGTCGGTCGGCCGCGCGGACGGTCACCACACCGGCCTGGGGTACGGCGTGCCCGCCCGTCACTCCTACGGCGTCGTGGTCGGTGTCCACGCGGCCGCCGCCGCGCTGGCGTGCTGGGCACTGGGCCGGACGCTGTGGGAGGGCCTGGGCGAGCCCGGTGTCGCGCTGGCCTTCGGGGTACTGATCGCGGTCGGCGAGCTCGTGCGCTGGGGGCCGGCGCGGAGCGGCGGGCGCGGCCGGGGGCCCGGCGAGCGGGAGAGCGCACCGCTCGGCGCCGCCTGCGCCCTCGCCTACGCCCTGCTCGGCGAGGTCGGCGGGCGGCCGAGCACCCACGGCGTCCCGCAGTCCGTCACGGTGGTCGTGGCGGCCGGGCTGGTGGGGCTCGTCCCGCATGTCGCGTTCGGCCGGGGCCCGGCACTCGACCACCTCGCCCGCCGCGTCCTGACCGTGGGCTTCGCGGCCACCTGCTTCCAACCCCTCTACAACTCCGGCCGGTTGACGCAGTGGGTGGCCAAGGGGCCGGTCTATCCGCTGTTCCTGATCGGACTGCTGGCGCTCACCGCCCTCTGCGACGCGGTACTGGCCGCCGCGCTCGCCCGCGCCCGGACCGGCTGGCCGTACGGCCCGCTGCTGCGCGACGAGTTGCGCGCGCTGATCGGTATCGGCTCCGCCATCTGCGCCACCGGAGTGGTCATCTCGCTCGCCACCGCGGTCGCCGGGCTGTGGGCGCTGCCGGTCTTCTGCGTGCCGCTGCTGCTGACCCAGTTCGCCTTCCGCCGGTTCGCGGCGGTCCGCACCACCTACCGGCAGACCATCGCCTCGTTGGCGCGCTCCACCGAGATCGCCGGCTACACCCCGCACGGACACGCCCGCCGGGTGGCCGGGCTCAGCCGTGCCGTCGGGCGTGAACTGGGCCTGAGCGAACCGGATTTGGATGTGCTGGAATACGCCGCGCTGATGCACGACATCGGCCAGCTGTCGCTGCTCGACCCGGTCCCCGCGGGCGCGACCGCCGTGCTGGCGCCCGCCGAGCAGCGCCGGATCGCGCTGCTGGGCGGTGCGGTGGTGCGGCAGACCGGGGTGCCCGCGGAGGTCGCCGTGATCGTCGAGCGGCAGGCGGATCCGTACCGGGACCAGCCGGTCACCGCGCGTATCGTCCGCACGGTCAACGCCTACGACGACCTGGCGGGGGAGTCCGGGGGGCCCGGGGGCGCGCTGCGCGCCATGGAGCGGCTGCGGCTGGCCACCGCCCAGGACCACGAACCCAGGGTGGTCGAGGCGCTCGCACGGGTCCTCGCGCGAGGTGGCCGGACGGGGTGACGGCCGCCCCGCGCCGGGCCGGCAGGCGAGGACATGGCCGGTTCCGGGGGGTGTTCGCCGGAGGCGCAACCGAGCGGCTGCGGCCGCCCGCGGGCTCTCGGGCGGCTCTCCCGCGCGGAGCGGGCCGGACGCGGCGTCGCGGGACACCGGGCGCGATCGCGGCGCAGGGCAGCCAGGGCACGCAGGCAGCGCCTGGCCCGGAGCGGGCTCCGGGGCCCGGGTGCGGTGCCGCAGCGGCTCACGGGCGGCCCGGACACCGGCACGGCGCTCGGGCGGCCACGGACGGCACATAGCAGCTTCCCGGGCCCGGTTGCTCACACATGTCATGGAACCGATGGGTAATGAGCGCCCCGCGAGATGGGCATGGTTGGATGCGAAGAGAGCCCCTCACAGGGGGTTCAGGGGGTCGGCCAAGGGCAAGGAGCCGCAGGGGGGCGCAGCAGAACCGGGCTGAGCCGGACGGCAATCTGTGGCAGGTTGTCGAGTAGGCCCCCAGAGGCCCGGCAGCCGCTCGGAGCACTTCCGGCAGCGGCATCAGGAGCAACCAGCAGGCGGGAATCGTGAGGATCTTCGGCAAGGTACGGCACCGGCCCTCCGCCTCGTGGCGGCAGGCGACCGACCGCGCTTTCACGCTGATCGGCGACGGCCGTTACGAGGACGCGGGGGCGCTGCTGACGCGTGCCGCGGACATGGAGCCGTGGCTCTCGGAGTCGTGGTTCAACCTCGCCCTGCTGCACAAGTTCCGGCACGACTGGGAGCAGGCCAGGGCCGCGGGACTGCGGGCCGTCGCGCTGCTCGACCGCGAGACCGGGGCGCCCGACTGGTGGAACGTCGGTATCGCCGCCACCGCCCTGCAGGACTGGCCGCTGGCCCGCCGCGCCTGGCAGGCATACGGCCTCAAGGTGCCCACCGAGGGCTCGCCCTCCGCGGAGCCGAGCGGGATGGCCCTGGGCAGCGCCGCCGTCCGTCTCTCGCCCGAGGGCGAGGCGGAGGTGGTCTGGGGCCGGAGGCTGGACCCGGCCCGTATCGAGGTGCTGTCGATCCCGCTGCCGTCCTCCGGGCGGCGCTGGGGCGAGGTCGTGCTGCACGACGGCGTCCCGCACGGCGAGCGGATCACCGCCGCCGGCGCCGACGGCGCCACGCGGGCCTTCCCGGTCTTCGACGAGATCGAGCTGTGGGCGCCGTCCCCCGTCCCGACCTGGGTGGTGCTGCTGGAGGCCGCCACCGAGGACGACCGGGACGCCCTGGAGCGCCTGGCGGCCGATGCGGGCTTTGCCGCGGAGGACTGGTCGTCGTCCGTGCGGCTGCTGTGCCGTACGTGCTCGGAGAGCCGGATGCCCAGCGACGAGGGCGACGGCGAGCACATGGACCCGCACGACCACAGTGAGCCGGGTCACCCCGGTCCGCTGGGGCACCGTACGGCGGGCTCGGGCTCCCTGTGGGTGCCGGAGCGCGAATGCGGTATCGCCGCGCCCTCCGCCCTGGTGCGCGGGCTGCTGGACGGCTGGGTCGCCGACAGCCCGGACACCCGGGAATGGCGGGATCTCGAAGAGGTCTGCTGAGCGCCCGGTGGTGCCCCCGTAGTCTGTAGGGCGACTAATCAGGGTTTTCAGGAAGGCGTACGGCGGAAATGGCCCAGCAGCCTGTGTTTGATCAAGACGGTGAGCAGCGCGTGGACGAAGAGTTCATCGACGACACGACGGACGCGGCGCAGCGGGAGGCCGCCCACCGTGAGCGTGGCACGTCGCGGCCGATCACGGTCGTCGGCAACCCGGTGCTCCACAAGGAGTGCAAGGACGTCACGGAGTTCGGTGACGAGCTCGGCCGGCTCATCGATGACATGTTCGCCAGCCAGCGGACCGCCGAGGGCGTGGGGCTGGCCGCGAACCAGATCGGTGTGGACCTGAAGGTCTTCGTCTACGACTGCCTCGACGACTCCGGTGTGCGGCACGTCGGCGCGGTCTGCAACCCGGTTCTCGACGAGCTGCCGGTCGAGCGGCGGGTGCTGGACGACTCCAACGAGGGCTGCCTGTCGGTGCCGGGCGCGTACGCCGAGCTGGCCCGTCCCGACTACTCCGTGGTGCGGGGCCAGGACGCCGAGGGCAACCCGATCGCGATCCGGGGTACCGGCTACTTCGCGCGCTGCCTCCAGCACGAGACCGACCACCTCAACGGCTACCTCTACATCGACCGGCTCTCCAAGCGTGACCGCAAGGACGCGCTGAAGCAGATGGCCGAGGTCGAGCCGCGCTACCCCGTCGTCGCCAACGACTGACCTCCGCCGCGCCGGCACCGAGGGGTGCCGGCGCGAGGTGCGGGGCCGTGCGGGCGCCGCAGGGTCATGAGGCGTCCTGGTAGGCCGTCCAGACCCGGGGCGGGAGGGACGTGCCCAGACCGGTCCCGGAGCCGCCCACGCCCTGCATCGGCAGCAGCTCCGGCGCTCCCGGCTTGTTGCGGAACACCGTGACGGCGGTGGTCGGCTCGCTGCCGTCACCGGCTCCCGGCGCGCGGTCCGGCCGGATCCCGGGGCCCGTGCCGCCACCGGCGCCCGCCGCGGTGCCGATGAACCACGCCGATTTCAACCGGTCGCCCGGCTCGCTGCCGCCGGCCGCGACCGGCCGATAGACCTGCCCGCCGGTGCCGTCCGGCCCGTCGTGGCCCTTGCCGTCGGTGGAGCGGCCCAGGTCCGGCCCGAGGGTGCGCCAGCCCCAGCCCTCCAGGGCGCCGGTCACCTGCTGGGCGACGTCGGGTGTGAGGACCTGCTCCGGTGCCGGCCGGTCGAAGCCGTCGAGCGGCCTGCCGTCGTGGGTGACCCGGGAGACCGCGTACGGGTCGGCGTGCTCGCCGCCGTTGGCGAAGGTGGTGTACGCGCTCGCCAGTCGGATCGCGCTGGGAGCCGAGGTGCCCAGCGGGAAGGTCGGCTCCAGGCGCGCCAGGCTCTCCTTGTGCAGGCCCGCGGCCAGCGCGAGTTGGCGGATGCGGCCCAGTCCGATCTGCTGCCCGGCCTTGACGAACGGCGGGTTCTCGCCCTGCATCAGGGCCCCGAAGAGATCGCTGGAGGGGGAGGTCTCCCGGCCCGCCGGCACCGGTTTCGTGCCGAGCTCCTCGGCCTGCTGTTGCAGCGCGGCGGCGAGGACGAACGGCTTGAAGGCCGAGCCCGCGGGGACGGCCGTGGTGTCCGCGTTGTTGTTGAAGTGCCGGGTGGCGTCCGTGCCGCCGTAGAGGGCGACGATCGCGCCGTCGCGGGGGCGGACCGACGCCGCGCCGAATTCCACGAAGGCGTCGGACTTCCGCTTCTTCGGATCGAGGTCGCGTTTGCGGACCGCGGAGACCGCCTTTTCCAGCCGCCGGGTGCGCTGTTTGTCGAAGGTGGTGTAAATCCGGTAGCCGCCGCGCGCCAGGTCCTTGTCGGTCAGGCCGCTGCCGCTCTTGATGAACTTGTTGGCCACATCGACCAGATAACCGGTCTGCCCGGCCTGGCTGGTGGGCTTCTCCAAGGCCCGGGGCTCGGGGAAGACGCGGTACTTCGCCCGCTCGGCCTCGCTCATGACGCCGGTTTCGACCTGCCGGTCCAGAATCCATTTCCAGCGTGCCACGGCGCGCTCGTGGGATGCCTTGCCCAGGCCCGGATCGTACTGGTCCGCCCCCTTCAGCAGGGCGGCCAGCAGGGCGGCCTGTCCAGGGTTCAGCCGCTGGGCGTCGATGCCGTAATACGCGTGCGCGGCGGCCTGGATGCCGTACGAACCCCGGCCGAACCAGCTGGTGTTGAGGTAGCCCCGAAGGATCTCCTGCTTGGACTTCTGGTTGTTCACCTTCAGGGAGATGATGAATTCCCTGACCTTGCGGGTGACCGTCTGGTCCTGCGAGAGATAGGTGTTCTTCACGTATTGCTGGGTGATGGTGGAACCGCCCTGCGCGTCCTCGCCGGAAACCATGTTCACGACGGCGCGGGCGATGCCTTTCAACGAGACGCCCGAGTCGCTGTAGAAGGTGGCGTTCTCCGCGGCGATGACGGCGCTCTCCACGGAGTCGGGCACCTTGTCGAGCGAAATGTTCTGCCGGTTGACCGGCCCGACGCTCACCATCTGGCTGCCGTCCGCCCAGTAGTAGACGGTGGCTTCCCGCCCGGCCAGGTCGTTCTCGTTCGGGATGCCGACGTTGACGTAGACGAGTGCGAACAGGCCGGCGACGCCCGCGAGGCCGGCGCCGAAGGTGCCGGCCACCAGGCGCCAGGAGGGCAGCCAGCGGCGCGGCCCCTCCCGCCCCCGGCGCGGATAGTCGATGAACCTGCGACGCCCCTTCGTTCCCTTCATGCTCCCGTAGACGAGGCGGGAGCCGGGCCGGTTTGCCGGCTAACCGAATGCTCACAATCGGCGGGCGGGGCGAAGGGGCGTCGCGGCAGGCTCGGTGGTGAACGCGCGGATCAGAACTCGTCGTCGAAGGAGACCGAGCCCTCGACGGCGACCTGGTAGGCCGAGGCCCGGCGCTCGAAGAAGTTCGTCAGCTCCTGGACGTTCTGCAGCTCCATGAAGGAGAACGGGTTCTCCGAGCCGTACACGGGCGGGAAGCCCAGCCGCTGCAACCGCTGGTCGGCGACGCACTGGAGGTACTCGCGCATCGACTCGGTGTTCATGCCCGGCAGGCCCTCGCCGCACAGGTCACGGCCGAACTGCAGCTCCGCCTCGACCGCCTCCTTGAGCATCTCGACGACCTGCTGCTCCAGCTTGTCGTCGAAGAGGTCGGGCTCCTCCTGGCGGACCGTGTCCACCACCGAGAACGCGAACTCCATGTGCATGGACTCGTCGCGGAACACCCAGTTGGTGCCGGTGGCCAGGCCGTGCAGCAGGCCGCGCGAGCGGAACCAGTAGACGTAGGCGAAGGCGCCGTAGAAGAACAGCCCCTCGATGCAGGCCGCGAAGCAGATCAGGTTGAGCAGGAACCGGCGGCGGTCGGCCCGGGACTCCAGCCGGTCGATGCTCTCGACCGAGTCCATCCACTTGAAGCAGAACTCGGCCTTCTCGCGGATGGACGGGATGTTCTCCACGGCCGCGAAGGCCGCGGCGCGGTCGTCCGGGTCGGGGAGGTAGGTGTCCAGCAGCGTCAGATAGAACTGGACGTGCACCGCCTCCTCGAAGAGCTGCCGGCTCAGGTACAGCCGCGCCTCGGGGGAGTTGATGTGCTTGTAGAGCGTCAGGACCAGGTTGTTGGCCACGATCGAGTCGCCGGTCGCGAAGAACGCGACGAGCCGGCCGATCATGTGCTGTTCGCCCGGCGAGAGCTTGGCGAGGTCGGTGACGTCGGAGTGGAGGTCGACCTCCTCCACGGTCCAGGTGTTCTTGATCGCGTCGCGGTAGCGGTCGTAGAAGTCCGGGTACCGCATGGGGCGCAGCGTCAGCTCGAAGCCCGGGTCCAGGAGGTTCTTGGTGCCGGTGGTGGCGGTGTGTGCCGCGGACGCGGTGGTGGCTTCGGTGGTCATTACTGGCAGGCCTCGCAGGACTCGGGGTTTTCCAGGGAGCAGGCGACCGCGTCGGGGTCGGTGGCCTGCTGGGGGACGGGTACGGGGGCGGCGGCCGCCGTGCCGCGCGCCGACTGCGCGATGCGGGTGGCCGGACGCGAGCGCAGGTAGTACGTGGTCTTGATGCCGCGCTTCCAGGCGTAGGCGTACATCGAGCTGAGCTTGCCGATGGTCGGCGACGCCATGAAGAGGTTCAGCGACTGGCTCTGGTCGAGGTACGGCGTACGGGCCGCGGCCATGTCGATCAGCGCGCGCTGCGGGATCTCCCAGGCGGTGCGATAGAGCGCCCGGACCTCCTCGGGGATCCACTCGACGTCCTGCACGCTGCCGTTGGCCTCGCGCAGGGCGTCACGGGTCCGCGCGTCCCACAGCCCCAGCGCCTTGAGCTCCTCGATCAGATAGGCGTTGACCTGGAGGAACTCGCCGGACAGCGTCTCGCGCTTGAAGAGGTTGGAGACCTGCGGCTCGATGCACTCGTAGACACCGGCGATGGAGGCGATCGTCGCGGTCGGCGCGATGGCCAGGAGCAGGGAGTTGCGCATCCCGGTCGCCGCGATCCGGTTCCGCAGCGCAGCCCACCGGTCCGCCCAGCGGGGCTCGGCGTTCGGGTAGTGGTCGGGGTGCAGCACACCGCGGGCGGTGCGGGTCGAGGACCAGGCCGGGTGCGGGCCGTGCCGCTCCGCGAGGTCGGCGGACGCCTCGTACGCGGCGAGCATGATCCGCTCGGAGATGCGGGTCGACAGCTCCCGCGCCTCGGGGGAGTCGAAGGGCAGCCGCAGCCGGAAGAAGACGTCCTGCAGCCCCATCAGACCCAGACCCACCGGCCGCCAGCGGGAGTTGGAGGCGCCGGCCTGGTCGGTCGGGTAGAAGTTGATGTCCACGACGCGGTCGAGGAAGGTGACGGCGGTGCGGACCGTCGCGTCCAGCCGCTCCCAGTCCATCGCGTCCTCCCAGCCGGCCGTCTCGTCGCCGAGATGCGCGGCGAGGTTGACCGACCCGAGGTTGCAGACCGCGGTTTCGCCGTCGTCCGTGACCTCCAGGATCTCGGTGCACAGGTTGGACGAGTGGACGACCTTGCCGGGCTCGGCGGTCTGGTTGGCGGTGCGGTTGGCGGCGTCCTTGAACGTCATCCAGCCGTTGCCGGTCTGCGCCAGGGTCCGCATCATCCGCGAGTACAGCAGCCGGGCCGGGATCTGCTTGAGCGCCTTGCCCTCGGCCTCGGCCCTGCGGTAGGCGGCGTCGAACTCCGCGCCCCACAGGTCCACCAGCTCCGGGGTGTCGGACGGCGAGAACAGCGACCAGTCGGCGTCCGCCTCGACGCGGCGCATGAACTCGTCCGGGATCCAGTGCGCGATGTTGAGGTTGTGCGTACGGCGGGCCTCCTCGCCGGTGTTGTCGCGCAGCTCCAGGAACTCCTCGATGTCGGCGTGCCAGGTCTCCAGGTAGACGCAGGCGGCGCCCTTGCGGCGGCCTCCCTGGTTCACCGCCGCGACCGAGGCGTCCAGGGTGCGCAGGAACGGCACGATGCCGTTGGAGTGGCCGTTGGTGCCCCGGATCAGCGACCCCCGTGCGCGGATCCGGGAGTAGGACAGACCGATACCGCCGGCGTGCTTGGAGAGCCGGGCGACCTGGTGGTACCGGTCGTAGATCGAGTCGAGTTCGTCCAGCGGGGAGTCCAGCAGATAGCAGGAGGACATCTGCGGGTGGCGGGTGCCGGAGTTGAACAGGGTGGGGGAGGAGGGCAGATAGGACAGCGAGCTGGTGAGGCGGTACAGCTCGGCGACGTCGTCCAGCGCGGCGCCGGAGTCGTTCTCGGCGAGACCGCAGGCCACCCGGAGCAGGAAGTGCTGCGGCGTCTCGATGACCTGACGGGTGGTGGGGTGCCGCAGCAGGTAGCGGGAGTGCAGGGTGCGCAGGCCGAAGTAGCCGAAGCGGTCGTCGGCGCCGTCGGCGAGTGCCTTGTCGACGGCGGCGTCCAGGCGGGCGGCGTGGGTGCGCACGAACGCGGCGGTCGCGTCGGCGATCAGACCCTCGCGGTGGCCGGTGTCCACCGAGGCCGAGAAGGAGGTGGCGCCCTGGCCCGCGGCCTCCTCGGCGATGGCGAGGGTGAGCAGCCGCGCGGCGAGGCGGGAGTACTGCGGCTCGTCACCGATCAGACCGGCCGCGGCCTCGATCGCCAGGGAGCGCAACTCCGCCTCGTCGGAGCCCGCGTGGCGGCCTCGGAGGGCGGCGGCGGCCACCTTGCCGGGGTCGGTCGCGGTCAGGTCCTCGGTCAGCTCGGTCAGCGTGCGCAGCAGGGCGACGCCGGGGCCGTCCTCGACCCGGTCGGCGGGGGCGGGCGGCGCGGACCGCACGACCTCGGCGTCTGACGCGGGCTCCGTTGGCGCGATGGTCACGTGCTGCTCTCCCTCACTCGGCGGGGGCCAGGAGGGAGGGGCGCGACGGGCGCGCGCGGGCGTGGGGCACCCCGGAGTCGTTCGGGGTGCGCGGGCACACCGCGCGGCGTCCACCGGCCCATCCCACGGGGCCCGGACGTATCGACGCTCGCACCGATGGCGGTGCGGGCGTACCGTCGGCAGGTCCTCGGACTCCACGGGCGCGCGGCAAGGCTTTGGGGCCTTATGGGCGCACTCGTACACCGTTGCGGGACAGTTCCGGATTCGCACCGGATTCCCCTGCGGCGACAGCGAGCACGAGCATACATGTGGGGGTGCCTTCTCGTGTGCACCCCCATATCTTGTGCGTCGCGAGTGATCGAGTCGTGTCTGTCCGTGCACCCGTGGGTGTCTGACCGTGCACCAGGGCAAGGGGTCTCCCGGCTTACCGCACCGCGCCGGGCACGCGAACGGGCCGCCGCACCCTGAGGTGCGACGGCCCGTGGCCGGGGGCGGTGCGGTGGCTCAGTGGCCGACGGGGGCCTCCGCGGTGGCGGGCGGCAGGTCGGGGCTGACGCCCTTGTCGCCGACGTCCGCGGTGTAGTCGCCCGGGCTGGTCTCGTCGACGCCCTCCGGCGCCTTCGCGGCCTTCAGGGCGAAGGTCAGCACGACCGTGACCACGACGTTCAGCACGAACGCGGTCAGGCCGATGTAGCCGATCTCGCCGATACCCGGGATCTCCCTGCTGGAGCCGCCGAAGTGCGCCTGGGTGGGGCTGGCCACGCCGTACGCCGCGAGCGTGCCGTACGCCATGCCGACCGCCCAGCCGGCGAGCAGCGCCCAGCGGTGGAACCAGCGGGTGAACAGGCCGCCGACGAGGGACGGCATGGTCTGCAGGATCCAGATGCCGCCCAGCAGCTGGAAGTTGATGGCGACCGTCTTGTCCATGGTCAGGACGAAGGCGAGGGCGCCGACCTTCACCAGCAGCGAGACGAGCTTGGCGACCTTGTGCTCCTGGGCCGGGGTGGCGTCCGGCTTCAGGAAGTCCTTGTAGACGTTGCGGGTGAAGAGGTTGGCCGCGGCGATCGACATGATGGCCGCCGGCACCAGGGCGCCGATGCCGATCGCGGCGAACGCGACGCCGGCGAACCAGCTCGGGAACATGTCCTCGAAGAGCTGCGGAATCGCCAGCTGCGGGTTGCCGTGGATCTCCGTGCCGGCCTTGATCGCCATGAAGCCCAGCAGCGCGAGCAGGCCCAGCATCAGGGAGTACAGCGGCAGGATCGTGGTGTTGCGGCGGATCACGTTGCGGCTGCGCGAGGACAGCGTCGCGGTGATCGAGTGCGGGTACATGAACAGCGCGAGCGCCGAGCCCAGCGCCAGCGTGGCGTAGGCCCACTGGGCGTTGGGGCCGCTCGCCAGCTCGCCGCGCGGCTTACCGGTCGGTCCCGGCTCCGCGAACGCCTTCCCGGCCGAGTCGAAGATCGCGTCGAAGCCGCCCAGCTTGATCGGGATGTAGATGATCGCCACCGCGATGACGAGGTAGATCAGCCCGTCCTTGACGAACGCGATGAGCGCGGGCGCCCGCAGTCCGGACGAGTAGGTGTAGGCCGCCAGGACGGCGAAGGCGATCAGCAGCGGCAGGTCCTTGACGAACCAGTTGGTGGTCTCGCCGCCGCCGATCCCCAGCACGTCCAGGACGGCCTGGATGCCGACCAGTTGGAGCGCGATGTAGGGCATGGTGGCGAGGATGCCGGTGAGCGCCACCGCCAGCGACAGGCCCTTGGAGCCGAACCGGCCGCGCACGAAGTCGGAGGTGGTGACGTAGCCGTGCTTGTGCGAGACCGACCAGAGCCGGGGCAGGAAGGTGAAGATCAGCGGATAGACGAGGATCGTGTAGGGCACCGCGAAGAAGCCGGCCGCGCCCGCCGCGTAGATGGCCGCCGGGACGGCGACGAAGGTGTACGCGGTGTAGAGGTCGCCGCCGAGCAGGAACCACGTCACCCAGGTGCCGAAGCTCCGGCCGCCCAGGCCCCATTCGTCGAGGTTCGCGGACTGCTCGGCCTTGCGCCAGCGGGCGGCGAGGAAGCCCATGACCGTCACGGCCAGGAAGAAGAACACGAAGACGGCCAGCGCGGTGCCGTTCACGCCGTCGGTGGCCGAGGCGGCCAGCCGGACCGGTGCGGCCGGGGCCGCCGAGGCGATCGTCAGGAGAGTCACTGTGCCGCACCCGCCTTACGCGCGCGCTGCTCACGCTGCACGAGCTTGTACGCGGTCATCGTCAGCGCGGTCGAGATGAGCACCCACGCCATCTGGTACCAGTAGAAGAACGGGATCCCGATGAACGTCGGCTCGATCCTGGCGTAGGAGTTCACCCACAGCATCGCCACGAACGGAGCGAGCAGGCACAGCCCGATCACCACACGCGCGGGCGTGACGACCTTTCTGGTGCCTGGCGTTTCGGCTGGCTCTGGCATGGGCGGGCTCCGTCCCTGGCGATCTCCTGTGTAATCGGCTGGAAATCTATGGCAGGGCCGTGGCGCGCGTCACTAGCTGTCCGCATATCGGTATGGAAGAGATTTCATTGCGGCCGGTGCACCGGCCCACGCGCCGGGTGCGCCAGTGAGGTCCGGAAGCCCCGGGAGCCGGTGCGGGAGCGGCTCTCCGGGGGGTGGCGGAGCCGGGCACCGCACGGGGCGGTTACGGGGCCCGGCGCCGGGCGTTCAGTCCGTGGGGCGCTGCAGCCTGGCGACGAACTTGTAGCGGTCGCCCCGGTAGACCGAGCGCACCCACTCCACCGGCTGCCCCTGCGCGTCGAGGGAGTGCCGGGAGAGCATCAGCATGGGCAGGCCGACATCGGTGCCCAGCAGACCGGCCTCGCGCGGGGTGGCGAGGGAGGTCTCGATGGTCTCCTCGGCCTCCGCCAGGCGGACGTCGTAGACCTCGGCCAGCGCGGTGTAGAGGGATGTGTACTTGACGAGGTTGCGGCGCAGCGAGGGGAACCGCTTGGCGGACAGGTGGGTGATCTCGATGGCCATCGGCTCGCCGCTGGCCAGCCGCAGCCGCTCGATGCGCAGCACCCTGCCGCCGGTGGCGATGTCCAGCAGGCCGGCCAGCTGGTCGTCCGCGGTGACATAGCCGATGTCCAGTAGCTGGGACGTCGGTTCCAGCCCCTGGGCGCGCATGTCCTCGGTGTAGGAAGTCAGTTGCAGCGCCTGGGAGACCTTGGGCTTGGCCACGAAGGTGCCCTTGCCCTGGATGCGCTCCAGGCGGCCCTCGACGACCAGCTCCTGGAGGGCCTGGCGCACCGTCGTGCGGGAGGTGTCGAACTCCGCGGCGAGGGTGCGCTCGGGCGGTACCGGGGTCCCCGGCGGCAGAGTCTCGGTGATCTCCAGCAAGTGCCGCTTGAGGCGGTAGTACTTGGGCACGCGAGCGGTGCGTGTGGCGCCGCCGCCGTTCTCGGCGCTGCCCCCTTCGGTGTCCATGACCCGCCTCTCCGACTCCTGTCGCGCTGCCGTCACCGGCTCCTCCGTACGTAGCGGCTCACATCGTGGCATGAGTGGGGTTCCCATGCTTCCTCGCAGGTCCCGGCCCGCCGGATGTCGGTCCGGTAACGGAGCCGACAGCGACTCTTATACACCCCTTGACACCCCAAAAGGTCTAGGCCAAGCTGCGAGCACTGGTCTAAACCATTAAAGACCACACCCGGCCTTTGGGGGAGAGCGCGATGAAGCGTGGGCTCATAGCAGCGACGGCGGTCGCGGGAATGCTGGTGAGTGTCGCTGCCTGTGGGTCCAGCGACGACAGCAAGGCGGGAGCGGACGGCTTCAAGGGCCAGAAGCTCACCGTTTGGGTGATGGACGGGTCCAACCCGGCACAGTGGACGAAACAGGTCTCCGAGCAGTTCGAGAAGAAGACCGGCGCCACGGTCGAGTTCAAGGTCCAGCAGTGGAACGGCATTCAGCAGAAGCTGAGCACGGCCCTCTCCGAGGACACGCCGCCGGACGTCGTCGAGATCGGCAACACGCAGACCGCCGCCTATGCCAAGGCAGGTGCGCTGGCCGACCTCGGCGACGTGAAGAAGGAGATCGGCTCCGACTGGAACGACTCCTTCAACAAGAGCGCGCTCGTGGACGGAAAGCAGTACGCGCTTCCGTGGTACGCCGGCAACCGCGTGGTCATGTACAACAAGAAGATCTGGGCCGAGGCGGGCATCAAGGGAACTCCCAAGACCCGCAACGAACTCTTCAAGGCATTCGACACCATCAAGAAGAAGACCGATGCCGAACCGCTGTATCTCCCCGGCCAGAACTGGTACTTCTTCGACGGGCTGACCATCGGCACCGGCGCGGACCTGGTGAAGAAGTCCGGCGGCAAGTGGGTCTCCAACCTCGGTGACCCCAAGGTCTCCAAGGCCATGGACATCTACAAGCAGTACCAGTCCTTCAGCACCGCCCCGAAGAACAAGGACGAGGCCACCCCGCAGCAGGCGGAGATCTTCTCCAAGGGCAGGACCGGCGCGGTCATCGCCATGGGCTACGAGGCGAACACCGCCATCGCCGCCAACCCGAAGATCAAGGACGACATCGGCTTCTTCACCATCCCCGGGGAGACCGCCGACAAGCCCGAGGGCGTATTCCTCGGTGGCTCCAACTTCGCCGTCGCCGGTATGGGCGGCAAGCAGGAACTCGCCAAGGAATTCCTGAGGATCGCCCTGTCCAAGAAGAACGACGGACAGATGGTCAAGGAGGTCGGCTGGACGCCCAAGTCCCCCGACCTGGCCGACGCCGCGAAGGGCAACCCGGCCGCCGAGGCCGCCGCGCCCGCCGCACAGAAGTCGGCCGGCACCACGCCGCCCATCCCGCAGTGGGCCGCGGTGGAGAACGTGCCGAACCCGATCAAGAGCTATATGACGGCGGTCCTGAACGGCAAGGCGCCGGCCGACGCCGCCCAGGACGTCGAGTCCGAGATCAACGCGCGGCTCGCCAAGCAGTAGCCGCACCCGCTTCCGTACGGGCCGGCCGCCCCCGGCCCGTACGGAACCACCGCACGCGCAACACCGGTCCGATGGGGAGAAGGCGGTCATGGCAGTGCAGCTCGACGACGCGGTGGAGACGACCGCGCCGCCCCTCGGCACGGGGGGATCGCCGCCCGCCCGCCGCGGACCCGGCCGCCGGCGGGCCGCCCGCGGCACCCCGTATCTCCTGCTCCTCCCGGCCCTGGCCGCGACCGCGGTCTTCCTGGGCTGGCCGATGGTGCGCAACCTGCTGCTCTCCTTCCAGAACCTCAACATGAAGGAGTTGATCCAGCACCTCACCGACTGGCGCGGCATCGGCAACTACCAGGAGATCCTGGGCAGCGAGCAGTTCTGGCGGGTCACCCTCCGCACTCTCGTCTTCACCGCCGTCAACGTCACCCTGATCATGGTGATCGGGGTGCTGATCGGCCTGCTGCTGGCCCGGCTCGGCACGAAGATGCGGCTGACCCTGTCCGCCGCGCTGGTACTCGCCTGGGCCATGCCCGTGATCGCCGCGACCACCGTCTTCCAGTGGCTGTTCGACTCCCGCTTCGGCGTCGTCAACTGGATGCTGGACAGGCTCGGCTGGCACTCCATGGCCCACTACGACTGGGTCGGCACCCAGCTGTCGACCTTCTTCGTGATCACCGTCCTGATCGTGTGGCAGTCGCTGCCCTTCGTGGCCCTGAACCTCTACGCGGCCACCACGACCATCCCCAAGGAGCTCTACGAGGCGGCCCGGATGGACGGCGCCGGCACCTGGCAGGTCTTCACGTCGGTGACCTTCCCCTTCCTCAAGCCCTTCTTCCTCGCCACCACGTTTCTTGAGGTCATCTGGGTCTTCAAGGCGTTCCCGCAGGTCTTCGCGATCAACGAGGGCGGCCCGGACCGGCTCACCGAGACCCTGCCGCTCTACGCCTTCACCGAGGGCGTCGGCAACCTCCACTTCGGCATGGGAGCCGCGATCTCGCTGCTGACGATCGCCGTGCTGCTGGCCATGACCGCGTACTACCTGCGTCTGACGCTCAAGCAGGAACAGCAGGAGGAGAACGAGCTGTGAAGCACTCCCTCGCCGGCCGGATCTGGCCCAATGCCACGGCGATCGTGCTCGCCATCGGCTTCGTCTTCCCCGTGTACTGGATGTTCAACACGGCCTTCAAGCCCACCCAGGACATCATCACCGAGGACCCGGTGTGGCTCCCGTTCCACGGCACGCTCGCGCATTTCGAGGCGGCGGTGAACGCCCCGAACTTCTGGACCCTGGCCGGGAACTCGATCCTGGTGACGGTCGTCGCGGTGGGACTGTCTCTGCTCATCGCGCTCTGCGGGGCGTTCGCCGTCGCACGGATGCGCTTCAAGGGCCGCAGGGGCGTGCTGCTGACGTTCATGGTCGCCCAGATGGCGCCCTGGGAGGTCATGGTGATCGCGAACTACATGATCGTCCGGGATGCCGACCTGCTCAACAGCCTGCTGCCGCTCATCTGCTTCTACACGCTGATGGTGCTGCCCTTCACCCTCCTGACGCTGCGCGGCTATGTCGCGGCGGTGCCCAAGGAGCTGGAGGAGTCCGCGATGGTCGACGGCTGCTCCCGCAGACAGGCGTTCACCAAGGTGGTCTTCCCGCTCCTCGCCCCCGGCCTGATGGCCACCTCCCTCTTCGGATTCATCACCGCGTGGAACGAGTTCCCCCTCGTCCTGGTCCTCAACAAGGAACCGGAGGCGGGCACCCTGCCGCTGTGGCTCTCACAGTTCCAGAGCCAGTTCGGGGACGATTGGGGTGCCACCATGGCCGCCGCGTCGATCTTCGCCGTCCCGATCCTCGTCCTCTTCCTGTTCCTGCAACGCAAGGCGGTCGGCGGTCTCACCTCCGGCGCAGTGAAGGGATAACGCCGACATGACTCCTCTCGTTCGTTCCGGCAGCTCCGTACGCTCCGCCGACACCCTCACCCGCGACGCCCTGGCCGTCCTCCAGCCGGGCTTCACCGGCACCACCGCCCCCGAATGGCTGCTGCGGCGCCTCGGCGAAGGACTCACCTCGGTGGGCCTGTTCGGCCGCAACGTCGCCACCCCCACGCAACTCGCCTCCCTCACCGCGCAGTTGCGGGGCGCATGCGAGGACGTCCTGGTCGCCGTCGACGAGGAGGGTGGCGACGTCACCCGCCTGGAGGTGCGCGGCGGTTCCTCCTTTCCCGGAAACCTCGCGCTCGGCGCCGTCGACGACACCGACCTGACCCGCGACGTCGCCCGGGAACTCGGCCGCCGTCTCGCCGAATGCGGCGTCACCCTCAACTGGGCGCCCTCGGCCGACGTCAACTCCAACCCGTCCAACCCCGTCATCGGTGTCCGCTCCTTCGGCGCCGACCCGCAGCTGGTCGCCCGGCACACCGCCGCCTACGTCGAGGGCCTGCAGTCCGCCGGCGTCGCCGCCTGCACCAAGCACTTCCCCGGCCACGGCGACACCGCCGTCGACTCCCACCACGACCTGCCGCACATCGCCGCCGACCTGCCCACCCTCCAGGAACGTGAACTCGTGCCGTTCCGCGCGGCCATCGCGGCCGGCACCAGAGCCGTGATGAGCGCCCACATCCTGCTGCCGGCCCTGGACGGCAGCCGCCCCGCCACCCTGAGCCCGGCAGCGCTGCACGGCCTGCTGCGCGCCCCGGCCGACGAGGGCGGGCTCGGCTTCGACGGGCTGATCGTCACCGACGGGATGGAGATGCAGGCCATCTCCGCCACCTACGGCCTGGAGCGCGGCAGCGTCCTGGCCATCGCGGCCGGCGCCGACGCCATCTGCGTGGGCGGCGGGCTGGCCGACGAGGCCACGGTGCTGCGGCTGCGCGACGCCCTGGTGAGGGCGGTACGCGACGGCGAGCTGCCGGAGGAGCGGCTGACCGAGGCGGCGGGCCGGGTGCGCGCCCTGGCGCGCTGGGCACGGAACGCGGGCGCGGCCGAGGCAGTCACACCCGCACCCGGGATCGGCCTCGCCGCCGCCCGCCGTGCGCTGCGCCTCACCGCCGACGGCCCCTACGCGCCGCTGACCGCCCCGGCCTACGTCGCCGCCTTCACGCCGCTCGCGAACATCGCCGTGGGGGACGAGACGCCCTGGGGTGTCGCCGCGGAACTGAGCCGGCTGCTGCCCGGTACCGCCACCGCCACCTACACCGGCGAAGCCGCCGCCACGGCCGGCACCCCCGCCATGATCGGCGGCCTCCTCGACGCCGCCGCCGGCCGCCGCATAGTGGCCGTCGTACGCGATGTCCACCGCCACCCCTGGATGGCCGACGCGCTGCGCGCACTCCTCGGCGCCCGCCCCGACACCGCCGTGGTCGAGATGGGCGTCCCGCAGTCACCGCCTCTGGGTGCCCCGCACCTCGCCACGCACGGCGCCGCGCGGGTCTGCGGTCAGGCGGCCGCCGAGACCCTCACCGGTCAAGGACCCGCCCGGAGGCGGTGACGCCGATCGCGGCGCCGCCGGGGGAGGGATACGGCGTGGCCGGGGCACCGCGTGGGGCGGCCCGGCCACGTCGGGGACGGCCTCGCGGCTCAGATGCCCTGCCACTCCGGCTTGGCGGCGTAGGTGTCGCGGAAGTAGTCGGCGAGCTTGAGCTTGGAGGCGGCGGCTTCGTCGACGACGACCGTCGCGTGCGGGTGGAGCTGCAGCGCCGAGGCGGGCACCAGCGCGGCCACCGGGCCCTCGACGGACTGGGCGACGGCGTCGGCCTTGCCCTCTCCGGTGGCGAGCAGCACCAGGTGGCGGGCTTCCAGGATGGTCCCGATGCCCTGGGTGATGACGTGGTGCGGGACCTCGGCGGGACTGTCGAAGAACCGGGCGTTGTCCGCCCGGGTCTGCCGGGTCAGCGTCTTGATGCGGGTGCGGGAGGCGAGCGAGGAGCACGGCTCGTTGAAGCCGATGTGCCCGTCGGTGCCGATGCCGAGGAGTTGCAGATCCACCCCGCCGGCCGCGCTGAGGGCGCGGTCGTACTCCTCGCAGGCGGCCTGGACGTCCTCGGCCGAGCCGTCAGGGCCCATGAACGCGTCCTCGCGCAGCCCGAGTGGCTCGACGACCTCGCGCAGCACCACCGAACGGTAGGACTCCGGGTGGCCGGGCGGCAGGCCGACGTACTCGTCGAGCTGGCAGATGCGGACACCCGAGGCGTCCACGGCGCCGGCGCGGACCTTGCCCGAGAGCGCCTGGTAGACGGGCAGCGGGGTCGAGCCGGTGGCGACACCGAGCAGAGCGTCGGGCTTGCGGCGCACCAGAGTCGCGATGGCCTCCGCGATGAGCTCGCCGCCTGCCGAGGCGTCCGGGACGATGACAACTTCCACGCTTGGCCTGCCGTTCTGGAGAATGGGCATGTGGTATAGACCAATCTACCAGAGGGCGGCCCGCCGGGCCCGGTGGCTTTCAGGGGTTCCGGGCGCTGGCGGCCGGCTTCGCGTGGCCGCGCCGCGTACCGGTCCCGTACCGGCGGAAGTCGCCGTCGCCCTGGGGGAGATGGGGTCGCGAGGGCGCCGCCGTGGCCCGGAACGCCGTGGGTGCGTGAGGTGATCGCCGCAGGATCACCGCAAGAACGCCACGTGGGAGAAGGGGAAGCGCTGCCGCTGGGGCGAATGAGGCGGGCGGGGCGCGGGGGCGCCGGGGGCCCAGTTCGGGGCCGGGGGCGGCGCGCGGAGCCCTGAAGCACCCGCGGGCCGCGGCGCCGGGACAGGACCCTCAACCTGTCCGGCACCGCAGCCCGGAGCTGACATCGGCCGGCCCCGCTTTTCGGGCGGGAGGTACCCCAATGTGCGGTAGGGGTACGGCCCCGTCCCGGGACCGGTCGATCGGAGGCCGGGACGCAGTCAGGGCAGAGAGCGTCTCGGGCCTCGTTCCGCTCTCCTGTGCGGGGAGAGCGGAGGTCTGTGCAAATTGTGGACTAGACCATTCTTGGTTGTCCATGGTCGTGCAAGGACAACACATACACCGTACGCCGGTAGGCTCCAAGACGTGCCCTCCATGAACGATCTCGTCCGCCAGCACACCGCTCTGAGTGACTCCGACCTCGAGTGGCTGCACCTGTTGGTCTCGGAGTGGCAGCTGCTCTCCGATTTGTCCTTCGCCGATCTCGTCCTGTGGGTCCCCACCCTGGACGGCACCCGCTATGTGTCGGTTGCCCAGATGCGCCCCAATACGGGCCCCACGTCCTACCAGGACGACATGGTCGGCCATCTCGTCCCGCGGGGCCGTCGCCCGATGCTGGACTCCGCCCTGGACGAGGGCCGGATCGTGCGGGAGGGCGACCCGGAGTGGCGGGAGGAGGTGCCGGTACGCGTCGAGTCCATCCCGGTGCGCCGGGATGGACGAGTGCTGGGCGTGATCGCCCGCAACACCAACCTGCTGACCGTGCGCACCCCCAGCCGGCTGGAGCTCACCTACCTCCAGAGCGCTTCCGACCTCGCCCAGATGATCGCTGCCGGATCGTTTCCCTTCCCCGGGCAGCAGGTCGACATGGACGCATCGCCGCGGGCCGGCGACGGTCTGATCCGGCTCGATGCCGACGGCGTCGTCCAGTACGCCAGCCCCAACGCACTCTCCGCCTACCACCGTCTCGGCCTCGCCGCCGACCTGGTGGGCCACCACCTCGGCCGCGCCACCGCCGAACTCGCCCCGGCCCGCGGCCCGGTGGACGAGGCCCTGGTCAAGCTCGCCAGCGGATGGGCCCCGCGGGAGTTCGAGGTCGAGGGCGACGAGGGCGTGATCCAGCTGCGCGCCATCCCCCTCAAGCCCAAGGGCACGCACATCGGTTCGCTCGTGCTGCTGCGCGATGTGACCGAACTGCGCCGCCGCGAACGCGAACTGATCACCAAGGACGCCACCATCCGGGAGATCCACCACCGGGTGAAGAACAATCTCCAGACCGTGGCGGCGCTCTTGCGGCTGCAGTCCCGCCGGATGGACTCCGCCCAGGGCCGCGACGCGCTCAACGAAGCGGTCCGCAGGGTCGGTTCGATCGCCATCGTGCACGAAACGCTGTCCCAGAACCTCGACGAGCGGGTCGAGTTCGACGAGATCGCCGACCGGGTGCTCGCCATGGTGGCGGAGATCTCCCCCGGCAAGGTGACCACCCGCCGCACCGGGCGCTTCGGCATCCTGGACGCCGAGGTCGCCACGCCGCTGTCGATGGTGCTCACCGAAATCCTGCAGAACGCCCTGGAACACGCCTTCGACCAGGGGGAACACGGCACGGTCGAGGTCGGTGCGGTGCGTGGCGGCACCCGCGCCGAGCCGCGCCTGCTGGTCACCGTGCAGGACGACGGCCGCGGCCTGCCGGAGGGCTTCGACCCGCACCGCGCGGGAAATCTGGGGCTGCAGATCGTACGCACCCTGGTCGAGGGAGAGTTGGGAGGCACGTTCGACATGGTGCGCGCACCCGAACGGGGTACCCAGGTCATCCTCGATGTGCCGGTCCGCCCCGAGAAGCAGCACTGACGCGGAGGCGCTGAGGAGGGGGACCGGGGAACGCGCCGGTTCCTCGGGGCCGTTGCGCACCCTGCTACCGGCCGCGCGACCGGCCGGACCGATGTGGCTCACGTCTCCCGCAGCAGCCGGACCCCGAACAGCAGCAAGCCCCGGACCATCCGGTCCGGGGCTCAAAGCTCATATCGCGATGCGTGACCGCCAGGCTTTCAGCTCTGGGGGAGCATCGGTGTTACTGCGCGCTGCGGCTCGGGGGCCACGGGGCGTCTGGCTCAGGCGCTGGCGTTGCGCGCCCGGTTACGAGCTGCACGGCGCTTCATTGCGCGGCGCTCGTCCTCGCTCAGACCACCCCAGACGCCGGAGTCCTGGCCGGACTCGAGCGCCCACTGCAGACACTGCTCCATGACGGGGCAGCGGCGGCAGACGGCCTTGGCTTCCTCGATCTGCAGGAGCGCAGGACCGGTGTTGCCGATGGGGAAGAAGAGCTCGGGGTCTTCCTCGCGGCAAACGGCGCGGTGACGCCAGTCCATGGCTGCTCCATCTCCTCGTGTGACGGGAACGTTGCTTGTGAATGTGAACGCTTTCACGAATCCCTCCACAAGGGAAGGGCCGAATTCCAGTTGTGAACTGGTGCGGTCCTGTGGATGAGGAGGAGGATTCGGACTCTCAAGGGGGCCGGTTGAGCGGCCGTCCCGATCGCCATGAAGAGACTCGCAAACCTCGGCGACGGATACAACCCCTTCTGGAAAGTTTTTTTTGATTCCTTGGTGTCGCCTAGCTCACAGCCGTACTTCCAGGGGGTGGAGGTCAGCCTAAACGTTCGAGTGAAAGGACTTTAGGCCCTGCTGCTCACACAATCACACGCAGTGCACGGCGAACGCCTGTGAACGTCACACTCGTACGCAGCCCCAGGTGGTCACCGTCCATCTGGAAGGGCAGTGGCGCCTGCGAATGCAAGGTGAAGTCCGTGAGGTCATGAAGGGACACCGCGTGCTTGCCGTGGGGGCCGCGCTGTGGTGTTGACGCGAGCAGCTGGGTGGCGTACCGGGTCACCGCGGGGGCCGAGAGCTTGCTCAGTGCGAACAGGTCGAGCGCCGAGTCGAAGGACGCCCGCGGGGACGGGTAGACCGGGCGATTGCCCAGGTAGGTCCAGGGGGCGGTGTTGCAGATTATGGACATCGCGAGGCCCTCGACGACCTCCGTGGAGCCCTCGGTGGCGCCGGGGCGTTCGAGAGTGATGGAGCCCTCACGGCGGTTCGCCTCCCCCATGAACTGGCGTACGACCTGCCGCACGTACAGGGCATGCGTCGAACGTTTGCCGCGTTCGCGCTGCTGCTCCACACGGCCGACGACACCCGCGTCGAAGCCGAAGCCGGCGCAGAAGGTGAACCAGCGGGGCGGCGCCCCTTCGTCCTCGCTCCCCGGGGTGCCGGCGGCCAGGCCCAGGCCGATGGTGCGTTCACTGCCGTCACGCAGGGCGTCCAGCAGGGCGCCGGTGGCTTCCACGGCGTCGTTGGGGAGTCCGAGCGCGCGGGCGAAGACATTGGTGGAGCCGCCGGGGACCACCGCCAGGCGGGGATGGGAGTCGGGATCGGGGCCGTGGGTCAGCAGGCCATTGACGACCTCGTTGACCGTGCCGTCGCCGCCGAGGGCCACGACCAGTTCGATCTCCCCGCCCTCGGCCGCCTGCCGGGCCAGATCCCGGGCGTGCCCGCGGTAGCGCGTCTCGGCGACCTCCAGCCGGAGGTCGCTGGCGAGGGCGTGGGCGAGCACATCACGGGTGCGGGCACTGGTGGTGGTTGCTGCGGGATTGACCACGAGAAGTGCGCGCATATGTAGCAGCGTACCTACCCGCTGGTTGCTCCTTTCCGTCCCCGTCCGTCCCCGGGGGCCACGGGAGCCGTCGGCCACCGGCGCTACCCTGCTGGGGTGAGCAGTCAGCAGAAGCAGTCCGCGAACCGAGCCGCCGGCACCTCCGCCGTGCCCGAGCCGACCGGCCCCCGGCCCGCCCGGCTGAGCGCCGCTGCGGCGCTCACCGCGGTCGAGGGCCTGGCGCTGGCCGCGCTGGGCGGCTACATGCTGATCATGGGTCTCGCAGGTTCCCCCGACAGTGCGCGCCAGGCGGAGACGGGCGGCTTGACGGTGCTGGCCCTCGCGGTGCTTCCGCTGGTGGCCGCGCGGGGGCTGTGGCTGCGCCGGCGGTGGAGCCGCGGCCCGTCGCTGATCACCCAGATCGTGGCGCTGCCGGTGGCCTGGACGCTCGTCAACGGCGGTGGCGCGCTGATCGCCGCCGGTGTCGGGCTCGCGGTGGCGGCACTCGTCGTACTGGCGCTGCTGGTCAATCCGACGGCCACCGAGGCCCTGGGTATCGGCCCGCGGGAGTAGCGGGCCGGACGGATCGTTCGTACGGACGTCGCAGGCGCCGAGCCGCGGGGCCTGGCGAACGAGGCGCATGCGCGTACCGGGCCCGAGGAAGCTCCCCGGACGAACAAGAGGCGGGGCCCTGAAGAGCCCCGCCGGTCACGATCCCGCTGGTGTCCTACTCCTCGACGAGGAGCTTGTCGCGCAGCTGGGCGAGGGTGCGGGCCAGCAGACGCGAGACGTGCATCTGGGAGATGCCGACCTCCTGGGCGATCTGCGACTGGGTCATGTTGCCGAAGAACCGCAGCAGAAGGATCTTCTTCTCGCGGGGCGGCAGATCTTCGAGCAGGGGCTTGAGGGACTCGCGGTACTCCACGCCCTCCAGCGCCTCGTCCTCGGCGCCGAGGGTGTCGGCGACCGCCGGGGACTCGTCGTCGGTGTCGGGGACGTCCAGGGAGAGAGTGCTGTAGGCGTTGGCCGACTCCAGCCCCTCCAGGACCTCTTCCTCGGAAATCCCGATCTGCTCGGCGAGTTCATGGACGGTGGGTGCCCGGCCGTGCCGCTGGGAGAGCTCGGCCGTCGCGGTGGTCAGGGACAGCCGCAGCTCCTGGAGGCGGCGCGGAACACGCACCGCCCAGCCCTTGTCGCGGAAGTGCCGCTTGATCTCCCCGACGACCGTGGGGGTGGCGTAGGTGGAGAACTCCACGCCGCGGTCCGGGTCGAAGCGGTCCACGGACTTGATCAGGCCGATGGTGGCGACCTGGGTCAGGTCGTCCAGCGGCTCGCCGCGGTTGCGGAACCGCCGCGCCAGATGCTCCACGAGCGGCAGATGCATGCGGACCAGGGTGTTGCGCAGCTCCGCGCGCTCGGGGGAGCCGTCGGGGAGTTCGCGCAGCCGGTAGAACATCGCCCGCGCGCCGCTGCGGTCGTGCGGATCATGAGCATGCTGCGGCTCGTGGGCATGCTCGGATTCCTGGGGCTTCTGGTCGGGGGCGGGCGCGTCGTGCGGATGCGCCTGCTTCCCCTGCTGCTCGCTCTGGTCCATGTGGTCCGCCCGCTCTGCCTGCTCCGACGCGTCCAACGGGCCGCCCTGGTCGTCCACGCTCACCGGATGCGGCCGTGCCTGCTGATCAGGGATGGTCACCCCGGGTGCCATCCGCGCGCCGCGTTCGAGATCTTTCACGGGGCCCCCTGTTCGGTCATGACGGTCCGGGACCGGCGCCGCGCTCCTTGTACAGGCTGATGGTGACCGTACGGTCCTCGGCGACGGTGGAGTCGACCTTGCCGGCGAGTGCGGAGAGCACCGTCCAGGCGAAGGTGTCGCGCTCGGGCGCGCGGCCGTCGGTCGTCGGGGCCGAGACGGTCACCTGAAGTGCGTCATCGATGAGGCGGAAGACGCAGCTCAGCACGCTGCCGGGCACGGCCTGTTGCAGCAGGATCGCGCACGCTTCGTCGACCGCGATGCGCAGATCCTCGATCTCGTCGAGGGTGAAGTCCAAACGGGCTGCCAGGCCGGCTGTGGCCGTACGCAGCACGGACAGGTAGGCACCCGCAGCGGGCAGACGGACTTCCACGAAGTCCTGAGTCCCGGGCTCGCCTGCGATCTGGGACACCCTCACCTCCAAGGTGGCACAAGCTGGTTGAGCTGGAATGCTGGATATACGAGATATCCACGCCGGACGTCTCTCCCCTCGGTGAAAGGAGAACGATCCGGCGCAGCACATGGTTCGGCTGCGACGCTATCGCGATCTGCGGGCCGATGTCGCCCGGAAGGAGCACGGCTGCCCTCCGGACGGCGATTCCGACCCCGGTCGCCCGGCGCCATCACTGTCACTCATTGTAAGGCTACGGGTACGCACAGTGGCTAGGGGTCTGCACTGCCAAATCCATACCGATTACGCTCTGTTGACGCGCGAGGAGCCCGCAAGGTTGTGCAGTGCCTCTCCAGTGAGCCGGAAGACCGTCCATTCGTCCATGGGCTGAGCGCCGATCGACCGGTAAAGGCCGATGGACGGTTCGTTCCAATCCAGGACTGACCACTCGAAACGCTCATAGCCGCGGGTCACGCACACCTCCGCGAGGGCCGCCAGCAGCGCCTTGCCGTGGCCGTCACCGCGCGCTTCCGGCCGGACGTACAGGTCCTCCAGATAGACACCGTGCGTGCCCGTCCACGTCGAGAAGTTCCGGAACCACAGGGCAAAGCCCACGGGGGCGCCGTCCGCCTCCGCCAGGAACGCGAAGGCCGCCGGCTGGGGGCCGAAGAGGGCCTCCCGGAGCTGCGGCTCGGTGGCCCGGGCGGCGTCCGGTTCGCGTTCGTAGGCGGCCAGCTCGCCGATCATGGCGAGGATGACGGGGACGTCGGCGGGGGCCGCTTCGCGGATCATGCGGAAAGGCTAAAGGGGACCCGGGGCATCCCTCACACCAGGAGCTGGTCGGTGAAGCACCAGCGCCAGGACTCACCGGGCTCGAAGGACCGCATCACCGGGTGGCCGGTCTCCGCGTAGTGCGCGGTCGCGTGCCGGTACGGCGACGAGTCGCAGCACGCGACATTGCCGCAGACCAGGCACAGCCGCAGCTGCACGGGATGGCTGCCGACGGCCAGGCACTCCAGGCAGGTGGCACTGCGCGCGGCCGGCTCGGCGCGCGGCAGTTCTGATACGTGCGTGCACTCGCTCATGATGGCCAGGTTAGATCGCCGCAACGGGTGGCGAAGAGTGTCCCCGGCCCGGGGGCCTGGGGACGAGACGAACACGGGGACGGGACGGACCGATGGCTGTGATGCCGCTGTTGTTGCTGGTCGCGGGGAGCGCCGCGGTCGCCGGACTGGCACGCCGCACGCCCGTCCCGGCGCCGCTGCTGCTCGTCGCCGCCGGGCTCCTGGTCGGCTATGTCCCCGGCATCCCGGACTACACGCTCGATCCGCACATCGTGCTGCCCCTGCTGCTCCCGCCGCTGCTGCACACGGCGGCCCTGGAGAGCTCGTATCTGGATCTCCGCGCCAATCTGCGGCCGGTGGCGCTGCTGTCGGTGGGCTATGTCCTCTTCGCCACCCTCGCGGTCGGCTACGTCGCCTATCTCGTGATCCCGGACCTGCCGCTGGCCGCGGCGCTGGTCCTGGGCGCCGTGGTCGCGCCTCCGGACGCCATCGCGGCCACCGCCATCGCCCGCAAGCTCGGGCTGCCGAGCCGGGTCACGACGATCCTCCAGGGCGAGTCGCTGTTCAACGACGCCACCGCGATCACCGCGTACAAGGTGGCCCTCGGCGCGGCCGTCGGCGTGGGCGCGACGTGGGGGGAGGGCCTCAGGGAGTTCGCCATCGCGGCCCTGGGAGGCATCGGGGTCGGCGTGGTGCTGATGGTGCCTCTGCACTGGCTGCGACGCCGGCTGCGGGACTCCGCGCTGCTGGAGAACACCCTGTCGCTGCTCATCCCCTTTTTCGCGTACGCGGCCGCGGAGCAGGTCGGGGCCTCCGGCGTGCTCGCCGTCGTCGTGGTCGGCCTCTATCTGGGCCACCGCTCCTGGCAGGTCGACTTCGAGACCCGGCTGCAGGAGGAGGCCGTCTGGAAGATGGTCTCCTTCATCCTGGAGTCCAGCGTCTTCGCGCTGATCGGCCTGCAGCTGCCGGTCGTCCTGCGCGGCCTGGGGGAGTTCAGCGGCCAAGAGGCGCTCTGGTACGCGGTGGTGGTGTTCACGGTGGTCGTCGTGGCGCGGTTCGTGTGGGTCGTGCCGGCCACGTACCTGCCGCGCGCCCTGTCCGCCCGGGTCCGCCTGAAGGAGCCGGAGATGCCCTGGCCGGCGACCTCGATCGTGGGCTGGGCCGGGATGCGCGGCGTGGTGTCGCTGGCCCTCGCCTTCGCCATCCCGGCCACCGTGCACGACGGCGACAGCTTCCCGGCACGCAACCTCGTGCTCTTCCTGACCTTCACCACGGTGATCGGTACCCTCGTCATCCAGGGGCTGACGCTGCCGCCGTTGATCCGCGCGCTGAAGGTGCCAGGACGGGACGTCCAGGCCGAGACGCTCATCGAGGCCCAGGCGCAGAACGAGGCGTCGCAGGCGGCCGAGGGGCGCCTGGAGGAGCTGCTGGCGGACGAGCGCAACGCACTGCCGGGGCCGCTGGCGGACCGGCTGCGCACGGTCATGGAACGGCGCCGCAACGCGGTGTGGGAGCGGCTCGGCACGGTCAACGAGGTCACCGGGGAGTCCGCCGACGACACCTACCGGCGGCTGGCGCGGGAGATGATCGACGCCGAGCGGCGGGTCTTCGTCGAGCTGCGCGACAGCCGCCGGATCGACGACGAGATGCTGCGGACACTGCTGCGCAGGCTGGACCTGGAGGAGGCGGCCGCGTACCGGGAGGGCGCTTCCTAGGTCGTGTCCGTGGCGGACCCGGCGGTTCAGGGCATGCCGGTGATCACGGCGGCGACGGTGCTGCCGGGCGCGAAGGTGCCCTCCTCGGCAAGGGCCGTCAGCCCGAGCAGCAGCTTCGCCACGTAGACACGCTCCAGCGGAAGACCGTGCCGCGCCTCGAAGGCGTCGGCGAACGCGTCGAGTTCGGGGGTGCGCCTGGCGTATCCGCCGCAGTGGAAGCGGTCCTCCAGCCGCCAGTGACCGCACGGTGCGCCGAACGCCGCGCGCTGGAGGTCCTCGACCGTCCCCCGGAGGAAATGCGGGCTCCCGCCCTTGAGGACGGCGACGCCGATGGCCCGCTGCCCGGGCCCGAGTCCGGCGGCAAGTCCGGCGAGGGTGCCGCCGGTTCCGCAGGCCACCGCGGCCGTGTCCGCGACGCCGCGCAGCTCCCTGCCCAGCTCCGCGCAGCCCTGTGCGGCAAGGGAGTTGCTGCCGCCCTCGGGTATCACCGCGAAGGAGCCGAAACGGTCGTGCAGCGCGGCGAGGACATCCGGTTCGGTCTTACGGCGGTAGGTGCCGCGGTCGACGAAGTGCAGCCGCATGCCGTCGGCCGCGCAGCGGGCCAGGGACGGGTTGAGCGGCGCCCCGGCCAGTTCGTCGCCGCGCACCACGCCGATGGTGGCGAAGCCCAGCAGCCGGCCGGCCGCCGCGGTGGCGCGCAGATGGTTGGAGTACGCGCCGCCGAAAGTGAGCAGGGCACGCTCGCCGGCCGCGGCGGCGGCCCGCAGATTGGGCGCCAGCTTGCGCCACTTGTTGCCCGGCAGGTCGGGGTGGATCAGATCGTCCCGCTTGAGCAGCAGCCGTACGCCGTGGCGCGCGAACGTCTCGTCCTCGACCTCCTGCACCGGGGACGGCAGACGGGGGCGCAGCACGCCGGGGCCGAACGGCTCGGCGGGGGCTGCGGGCGGCTGCGGCGCCTCGGGATCCGCCGGACCGGGCGGATCGGGGACTGGGCTGGTCACAGGCCCTATTGTCCCGCGCTTCCCGGCGAGGGGCGGGGCGGGCCTGGCCCGGGCCCCGCCGTCCTCCGCCGCCCGCTACTTCAGGCGGTCGGCGATGCGCTCGCGGAGGTCGTCCATGGTGAAGCCGCGGGGGTCGCTCTTGCCCGGCTGCCACTCCAGGTGTCCGATGACCGAGCGCGCGGTCCAGCCGTGGGTCCTGCACAGGGCCGCCGCGGCCTTCTCCAGTGCCTCCACCTGGGCCGGCGGCCAGGGGTCCGCGCCGTCGCCGAGGTTCTCGCACTCGAAGCCGTAGAAGTGGCGGTTGCCGTCGGTGTCGGCCTCGTTGTCCGGCGGCAGCCGCTTCTCGGCGATCACCGCGCGCAGGACCTCGCCGTCGCCCAGGCCCGCGTGGTTGGCGCGGCCGCCGCCGACCAGATGCACCGTGCCGTCCTTGGTGATCACACCGTGGCACAGCGGTCCTGGCAGGTCGGGGCGGCCGTCGTAGCAGAGCCGGACGGTGCGGTCGGCGCCGGACGTGGCGGTGTGGTGCACCATCACGCCGTGCACCGTGCCCCACGGGCCCTTGTCGTTGCGGTGGTGGGTCTGCCAGTCGTCGACCTCGACGACGCGCAATCCCTCGTCCTTGAGGACGTCGAGGAAGCGGGCGGCGGACAGCGGTGCGGGCATGCCGTCTCCGATCGGTG
The DNA here is from genome assembly GCF_045782725.1 of Streptomyces sp. Pv4-95. Taxonomy (NCBI): domain Bacteria; kingdom Bacillati; phylum Actinomycetota; class Actinomycetes; order Kitasatosporales; family Streptomycetaceae; genus Streptomyces; species Streptomyces sp. Pv4-95. The sequence goes on along the minus strand of NZ_CP127172.1, from coordinate 2,881,734 downwards.
CGCGGCGGCCGCCGACCGCGCACCGCCTCATGCCTCGCTTGTACGGGACGGCCCGCCGGCGGGGGAGCGGAACGCCATAAAAAGGACCAGGCGTTCGACATCTGTACGAGCGGTTCCGGCCGCCCGGACCGTCGGCGTCGCCGCCCGTAGCGGCGGGCCCGCCGCCGCTACGCGCCGTGCAGGAAGGCGTCCCCATGGGTGGCGATGTGGGCCTCCAGGGCACGCAGCGCGTTCTGGGTCGCTTCCGGGGTGCCGCTGCCGTTGCGCTCGGCGTAATACGCCGTGCCCAGCTTCTTCAGCAGGTCGCTGCCGGCCCTCTGCTGCTGTACCTCGTCGACCTTCTGCTTGCCCTGCGCCAGCCCGCGCTGTGCCTGCTCCTTGGCGCGGTCGAGAAACCCTGCCATGTGCTGCCTCCGTGAAGGTCGGTGTCGTAAGGGATCAACGGCGCGGACGGCCGAAGGGTTCCCGTGCCAGGCTGGAGTACGTGAGCGACAAGCGCGACACGGGTGAGCCGCACGGCGCAGTGCACGCACCGGGCGGGCCCGGCGCGAGGGACACCGCCGGGCCCGGGCCCGACGCCGGCGCGGAGATCTCCGGCGGGTACCGCGAGCGCGCGTCCCGGCTGCCGGGTGCGGTGCTGTGGACGAACACCACGCAGCCCTCGCCCGGCACCGTCCTGCCCGACGGCTGCACGGACCTGATCTGGGGGGACGGACACCTGCTGGTGGCCGGTCCGGACACCGGCCCGCACCTCCTGGACGACGTGGCGCCCGGCTCCCGCTACGTGGGGCTGCGCTTCGCCCCGGGGCAGGGCCCGGCGTTCTTCGGCGTACCGGCGTATGAACTGCGCGACCGGCGGGTGCCGTTGGCCGATCTGTGGCCGGCGGAGCGGGTGCGGGAGCTGGCCGAGCGGGTGAGCGGGGCCGCGGCGCCGGGCCGTGTCCTGGAGGAGGCCGCCGCGGCCCGGCTGCGGGAGGCCGCCGGTCCGGTCGACCGGGACGGCCGTCCCGGACGGACCGCCGCGATCGCCGCGGCGCTGGCCCGGGGCCTGCCGGTCGCCGATGTCGCCCGCTCGGTGGCCCTGAGCGAGCGCCAGCTCCACCGCCGCAGTCTGGACGCGTTCGGCTACGGCCCACAGACCCTGACGCGGGTGCTGCGGCTCGTGCGCGCCCTCGGCCTCGCCCGCTCCGGGATGCCGTACGCACAGGTCGCGGCCCGCGCCGGATACGCGGACCAGGCGCACCTCGCGCGCGAGGTGAAGTCCCTGGCGGGGGCTCCGTTGGGGGTGCTCCTCGGGCCGGGTTAGCGTGTCCGGCATGGACTACCAGGCCGTTCTCGAGGAGGTGGCCGCCTTTGCCCGGCCCTATGTGGGGCGGGGCCAGGTCGCCGACTACATTCCGGCGCTGGAGCGGGTGGATCCCGGCTGTTTCGGGATCGCGCTGGCGGACATCAACGGCGATGTGTACGGCGTCGGCGACTGGGAGGTCCCCTTCTCCGTGCAGTCCATTTCCAAGGCGTTCTCCCTCGCCCTGGTGATGGCCGGCTCGCAGGACCCCGAGGACATCTGGAAGCGGGTCGGGCGGGAGCCGTCCGGTACGCCGTTCAACTCGTTGGTCCAGCTGGAGTGGGAGAACGGCATCCCGCGCAATCCGTTCATCAACGCGGGCGCGCTGGTGGTCACCGACCGGCTGCAGACCCTCACCGGCGACGCCAGCACCTCGATGCTGCACTTCCTGCGCGAGGAGAGCGGCAACAAGGACCTCGCCTTCGACCAGGGCGTGGCCGACTCCGAGGCCGACCACGGCGACCGCAACGCGGCGCTCGCCCACTTCATGGCGTCCTTCGGCAACCTGGAGAACCCCGTCCCCAGCGTCATCGAGCACTACTTCTGGCAGTGCTCGATCGAGATGAGCTGCCGCGACCTGGCCGTCGCCGGCGGCTTCCTGGCCCGCCACGGGCTGCGTGCCGACGGCAGTCGGCTGCTGGGGGCGCGCCAGGCCAAGCGCATCAACGCGGTGATGCTGACCTGCGGGACGTACGACGCGGCGGGGGAGTTCGCCTACCGGGTGGGGCTGCCGGCCAAGAGCGGTGTGGGCGGCGGCATCGTCGCGGTGGTCCCCGGCCGCTGCACGCTGTGCGTGTGGAGTCCGGGGCTGGACGCCCGCGGCAACTCCGTCGCGGGTGCCGCGGCCCTGGACCAGTTCACGACGCTGACCGGCTGGTCGGTGTTCTGACCGGTCCGCCGCCCGCGGCCCGCCCCGGTTGCCGTTGTGGGCACCGGCCGGTCGGCGCATCGTGGGGCGTAGGGAGGTGCACCGCCATGGAGCACGAGATGCGCGCGGAGTACGAGGAAGGCGTCCTGCCCCGGGCGGACGTTCCGGTCAAGCTCTGGCACATGGTCCGGCTGGAGGGGACGTCGGCGATGTGCGGCCGTGAGCTGGCACCGGCTTCCGCCACCCAAACGGCCGACGCCTGGGGCACGCCGAAGGCGGAGCCGTTCTGCCACACCTGCGGGGCCATGTACCTGCGCGAGGTGCCGTAGCGGGCCGGGGCCCGGGAGTGTCCCGGGTGGGGCCTCGGAGGGGGACGACTCCGCAGAGGGGCGCCCAGGTCACCGGTTCCCTGGGGCACCGGTCCGTACGGTCACCGGTCCAGCGGTGCGAAGAGGTCCACGCCGTGGCCGTCCGGGTCGCGTACGACGGCGTAGCGCTGACCCCAGAACGCCTCCCAAGGGGCCTTGTCGCCCTGGTAGCCGGCGTCGGTGAGCGCGGCGTAGACCTTGTCGACCTCGGCGGGGTCGGCGCAGGCGAAGGCGAGCCCGGTGGGCGCGCCGCCCTGCGGCGGAGTCCAGTCCGGGTCGATGGCACGGGCGGTGTCGTAGGTGTCCCACATCAGCCGCAGACCACCGGGGAGCGGGGCCTCGGCGTGCGGGGCGGAGTCCGCGTCGGCGGGGATGTCCAGGCCGAGGCGGCGGTAGAAGGCGAGGGAGGCGGCCATGTCGGCGACGGTCATGCCGATGGCTGCGAAACGGGGGGTCGAGGTAGTCATGTTTCGAGCCTAGGCAGCGGCGCGGGCCGCGGTCTTGAACGCATCGGACGTCCTTCCGGACGGTACGGGCCGAGGCCGTGGGCCCGCGGACGCGGCATCCGCCGCGCGCCTCACGGGCAGCGGATGACCTGGCCCGCGTAGGAGAGGTTGCCGCCGAAGGCGAACAGCAGCACCGGGTCGCCGGAGGCGATCTCGCGGCGTTCGACCATCTTGGACAGGGCGAGCGGCACGGAGGCGGCCGAGGTGTTCCCGGAGTCGACGACGTCCCGGGCGACGACGGCGTTGACCGCGCCGATGCGCTCCGCGACCGGCTCGATGATGCGCAGATTGGCCTGGTGCAGTACGACTCCCGCCAGGTCCTCGGGCCGTACGCCGGAGCGCTCGCACACCTTGCGGGCGATGGCGGGCAGCTGGGTGGTCGCCCAGCGGTAGACGGTCTGGCCCTCCTGGGAGAACCGCGAGGGGTCGCCCTCGATGCGCACCGCGCCGCCCATCTGCGGGACCGAGCCCCACAGCACGGGACCGATCTGCGGGTCCTGCGCGGTGGTGACCACCGCGGCGCCCGCCCCGTCGCCGACCAGGACGCAGGTCGACCGGTCCGTCCAGTCGACCACGGAGGTGAACTTCTCCGCGCCGATGACCAGGGCGTTCCTTGCGGCCCCGGCCTGGATGGCGTGGTCGGCGGTGGCCAGCGCGTGGGTGAAGCCGGAGCAGACGACGTTGATGTCCATCGTCGCCGGGGCCGGCAGGCCGAGCGTGGCCGCGACGCGGGCGGCGGCGTTGGGGCTGCGGTCGACGGCGGTGCAGGTGGCGACGAGCACCAGATCGATGTCGTCCGCGGCCAGACCGCTCGCGGCGAGCGCCTTGGCGGCCGCGGCGGACGCCATGGCGTCGACGGTCTCGTCCGCCGCCGCGACATGGCGGGTGCGGATACCGACCCGGCTGCGGATCCAGGCGTCGTCCGTCTCGACGATCTTGGCCAGATCGTCGTTGGTGAGCACGGCGGAGGGCTGGTAATGGCCGAGAGCCAGGATGCGTGACCCCGTCATGAGTTCCCCCTGTGCGTGGGCGGGCGGTATACGACCAGTCTCGCCGGTCCGCGCCGGGCGGCGGTTGCGTGATCCGCCAATGTTCCGCCGCCATAACTGGAGACATCCGACCGGCGTTCGCCCCTTATGGGCGTCGCGCGGCGTGTATGGGGCACGCGGCGCCGGGCCCGTTCGGGAGACGCGCCCGCAGAGGCCGGCGGGCCCCGGCGGTGATCACCGCCGGGGCCTCCTCGATTTCCAGGTATCCGCAGGTCAGGGCCGCGTACGGGCCCCCGCCGGGGCCGGTACCAGGGACCGGAAGCGGCGCAGTCGCAGGCTGTTGCCGACGACGAAGACCGAGGAGAAGGCCATCGCGGCACCGGCGATCATCGGGTTGAGGAGCCCGGCGGCGGCGAGGGGAAGGGCCGCGACGTTGTAGCCGAAGGCCCAGAAGAGATTGGCGCGGATGGTGTTGAGGGTGGCGCGGGCGAGGCGGATGGCGTCGGCCGCGGTGCGCAGATCGCCGCGGACGAGGGTGAGGTCGCCGGCCTCGATGGCGGCGTCGGTGCCGGTGCCCATGGCGAGGCCGAGATCGGCGGTGGCGAGAGCGGCGGCGTCGTTGATGCCGTCGCCGACCATGGCGACGGTCCGGCCCTCGCTCCGCAGGCGGGTGATGACCGCGACCTTGTCCTCGGGGAGGACGCCCGCGATGACCTCTTCGATGCCCACCTCCGCGGCGACGGCGCGGGCGACGGCCTCGTTGTCGCCGGTGAGCAGCACGGGGGTCAGGCCCAGGGCGCGCAGGCCGCGGACGGCCTCTGCGCTGGTCGGCTTCACCGCGTCCGAGACCACCAGCACCGCACGGGCCCGGCCGTCCCAGCCGACGGCGACCGCGGTCCGGCCGGCCGCCTCCGCCTCGGACGTGGCGGCCGCCAGCTCGGGCGGCAGCTCCTGGCCCTGCTCCCGCAGCAGCCGCCGGCGGCCGACGAGGACGGTGTGCCCGTCGACGACGCCCCGCACCCCGAGCCCGGGAAGGTTCGTGAAGTCCTGGGGGGCCGGCAGCGCACCGCCCCTGGCCGTCTCGGTCTCCGCCGCGGTGGCGATGGCACGGGCGATCGGGTGCTCCGAGGCGTGCTCCAGCGCGCCGGCCAGGCGCAGTGCCTCCTGGCGGGTCTCGCCGTCGGCGAGGTGCACCCCGGTCAGGGTCATCACGCCGGTGGTGACCGTGCCGGTCTTGTCCAGCACGATGGTGTCCACCCGGCGCGTGGATTCCAGGACCTCGGGGCCCTTGAGCAGGATGCCGAGCTGGGCGCCCCGGCCGGTCCCGACCATCAGCGCGGTGGGGGTGGCGAGCCCGAGGGCGCACGGGCAGGCGATGATCAGGACCGCCACGGCCGCGGTGAAGGCGGCCACCGCCCCGGCGCCGCTGCCGAGCCAGTACCCCAAGGTGCCGACGGCGAGCGCGATGACGACGGGGACGAAGACCGCGGAGATCCGGTCGGCGAGGCGCTGGGCCGCGGCCTTGCCGTTCTGCGCGTCCTCCACCAGGCGCGCCATCCGGGCGAGCTGGGTGTCGGAGCCGACGCGGGTGGCCTCCACGACGAGCCGGCCGCCGGCGTTGACGGTGGCGCCGGTGACGGTGTCACCGGGGGAGACCTCGACGGGGACGGACTCACCGGTGAGCATCGAGGCGTCCACGGCGGATGCGCCGTCCACCACCCGGCCGTCGGTGGCGATGGTCTCCCCGGGGCGTACGACGAAGTGGTCGCCGACGGACAGCTCGGCCACCGGGACGCGTACCTCGCGGCCGTCACGCAGGACGACGGCGTCCTTGGCACCCAGCTCCATCAGCGCCCGCAGGGCCGCGCCGGCCTTCCGCTTCGAGCGGGCCTCGAAGTACCGGCCCGCCAGGATGAAGGTGGTGACCCCGGCCGCCGCCTCCAGGTAGATGCTGCCGCTGCCGTCGGTGCGGGCGATGGTCAGCTCGAAGGGGTGGGTCATACCGGGCATGCCCGCCGTGCCGAAGAACAGCGCCCACAGCGACCAGCCGAGCGCCGCGAGGGTGCCCATCGAGATCAGGGTGTCCATGGTGGCCGCGCCGTGCCGCAGGTTCGTCCAGGCGGCCCGGTGGAAGGGCAGCGCCCCGTAGGCGACGACCGGGGCGGCCAGGGTCAGCGAGAGCCACTGCCAGTTGGTGAACTGCAGCGCCGGCACCATCGCCATCAAGATCACCGGAACGCTGAGGGTGAGGGAGACGAGGAGGCGTTGACGCAGTCCGGCGAGGGAGTCGGCCTCCTGGGGGGCGGCCGGTGCGCCGGATGCGTCGCGGGACGCGTCCACCGGCGGCGGTGCCGGGGCCGGCGGAGCGGGCACCGCGGCGGTGTAGCCGGTCTTCTCGACGGTGGCGATCAGGTCGGAGGTCTCGACGCCGCTGCCCGCGGCGACCGCCACCTTCGCCTTCTCGGTGGCGTAGTTGACGCTCGCGGTGACGCCCTCCATGCGGTTGAGCTTCTTCTCTACCCGGGCCGCGCACGACGCGCAGGTCATCCCGCCGATCTCCAGCTCGACGCGCTGCTCGCCGATCGCGGTGGTCATGACTGCTCCTCCGTCTGCTGCGGGTGCCGTCCGTGCTCGGTGGCCGGGGCGGGCGTGGCCGGCCCGTGCGGTGCGGGGGCCTGCCGCCCGTCCCCATCGTCGCCGATCGCGCGGCCGAGGCCGAAACCGCCGGCGAGGACGACGAGCAGGATCAGTGCGTAGCCGCCGAGCTTGGCCGGGGTGGTCAGGGCCCTCATGGCGTACTCCTCATCGCGAGCCTCCCGAATGCCGGGGACGACGGCGGCGGCCGGCGTCCACTGTGCAGAACCATATACCCCCTAGGGGTATTCCGCGACCGGCGGACCCCGAGATGCGACCGTCGTACCGGGGAGGGAGTGGCGAGGCTCACGGCCGCCCGACGAGCCACCGCCGAGCCCGCCTGTTCGGCGTCGTTCTTCGCTCCTTATCTGCGCCCATATCAGGATCCCAGGACGTAAAAACCGGGGCTCCGCCGTACCGCAGGCGGGCCCCGGCGCGCCATACTGGCGGGGTGTCGATGATCAGCAACCTCCGCAAGGCCGTCCGGCTGCCGCAGCCGCGCAGCCATGGGGTCGACCTCAGCCACCCGGCCCGGTCGCCGTTGGGTACCGCCGTCGTGAACTGCGCGGTCTACGTCTCCGGCATACGGCAGAGCGGCGACCACCCGGCCGACGAGGCGATCCGCCGGGTCAGGAAGTCCGGCGACGGTTTTGTCTGGATCGGCCTGCACGAGCCCACCGAGAAGGAGTTCGCCGGAATCGTCGAGCTGTTCGGGCTGCACCCGCTCGCCGTCGAGGACGCGGTCGACGCCCACCAGCGGCCCAAGCTGGAGCGCTACGACCAGTCGCTGTTCACGGTCTTCAAGACCGTCCGCTATGTGGAACACGACCAGCTCACCGACACCAGCGAAGTGGTGGACACCGGCGAGATCATGGTCTTCACCGGCGCCGACTTCGTGATCACGGTGCGGCACGGCGGCCATGGCTCGCTCGGCCCGCTCCGTGAGCAGCTGGAGAGCGTCCCCGAGCAGCTGGCCCTCGGCCCGTCCGCCGTCCTGCACGCCATCGCCGACCTGGTCGTGGACGACTATCTGGACGTCACGGCCGCCGTGCAGGACGACATCGACGACGTCGAGAGCGAGGTCTTCTCGGTCCGGGGCGGCGGCGGAGCCGGCCGGATCTACCAGCTCAAGCGCGAACTGCTGGAACTGAAGCGGGCGGTGGCCCCGTTGGACCGGCCGATGCAGGCGCTGGCCACCCAGCCGATGTCGCCGGTCGACCCGCGGATCCAGACCTACTTCCGGGACGTCGCCGACCACCTCGACCGGGTCACCGAGCAGATCACCGCGTTCGACGAGCTGCTCAACTCCATACTCCAGGCGCATCTCGCCCAGGTCACCGTCGCCCAGAACGAGGACATGCGCCGGATCAGTGCCTGGGTGGCGATCCTGGCCGTGCCGACCATGGTCTGTGGCGTCTACGGCATGAATTTCGACTACATGCCGGGACAGCACTGGATATACGGCTATCCCCTGGTGATGGCGGTGACCGTGGTGGCGTGCTTGGTGATCCACCGCGGATTCAAGCGCAACGGCTGGCTGTAGGCAGGTAGTTGCCGCCGGGCCGCTGCGCCCCGGCCCCCGCATCGACCGGTCCGGAGATCGCCCGGCCGCGTAGGATTCGATCAGTCTCCGGCACCGCCGCGCCACGGGTTGCGCGGTAAGGACGGAAGCGTCTGACCGGCAGAAACGGGAGGGCCCATGGCAGAGGTGTTCCTACGGCGGTTGACCAGGTGGCAGGCGGAGACCCAGCGGGAGTCCGTCGCCGATCTGTACGCCGCGGCCCACCGCGATCCGGTGTCCGGGCAGGCCCCCGGGCGGGAGGACTTCCTGCGCCGGTTCGCCGAGCACGACGTCCAGCGCCCCGGCTTCGAGATGGTCATCGGCAGCGACCCCGCGCTCGCCGGATGCTGCTACGGCTATCCCCTCGACAGCGCGGACGACCGGCACCGGGAGCTGACCGGCGAGTTGCCGGACGCACTGCGCGAACAGGGCACGGCGGGCGGGCTGTTCCTCGTCGCCGAACTGCTGGTGCTGCCCGTCCACCGGCGCACCCGGGTGGCCACCCGCCTCCAGGAGACGCTGCTGATGCGCAGCAGCGCCGCGCGGGCGGTCGTCCTCCTCGGCTCGGACAACGCCCCGGCCAGGGCCGCGTTCCGTTCGTGGGGCTGGGATCCGGTGGAGCGGCCGGGGCAGCCCGCGGAGGCCGTGGGACGCGAGGTGTGGAGCCGGGCGCTGCGGTAGCCCCCGAGCGCGCCGCACCGGCCGCCGGGCGGTGCGGCGCGCGGGCACACGCGAGCGGCGGGGCCCGGGAAGGGCCCCGCCGCATGCGGGTTGGAGAGGGCCGGCCGCCAGGTACCGGCCCTCGTCAGCCACCGGCCGTCAGCGTGTCCTGACCGTGGTCGAAGGGTCAGGGCGGCGCGGGCGGTCGCCGTTTATCAGGAGGCCTTGCCGAAGTGCAGGCCCGCCAGTCCGTTGGCCCACAGCTGGTTCACCTGGGCACGCTCGTTGGCGTCCGGCTGGGCGTTCTGGCACGAGGTGCCGGGGCCGCCACCGGACATCAGCTCGCTGCAGGGACCCTCGTAGTGGTCCGGCAGACCCAGCACATGGCCGGTCTCGTGCGCGGTCACGCGGGTGGAGTTGTACTCCTGGTTCTGCTGGTAGTCCAGGAACACATAACCCCGGCCGTGGCCGTCGGTGCTGGCGTAGGAACCACGCGGGTCGTTGCCCTCGCGGTACTGGAAGTCGCCGCCGCTGCCTGCCTGCAGCTTCACGTTCGACACGGCGCTGTTCCAGATCGACGCGCTCTGCGATATCTGACTTGCGAAGGTCGGGGCGGCGCTGGCGTCGTAGGTCACGGTGACCGAGGCCGCGTTCGGGTGCGCCTTCATCTTGGCCTTGGCCGACTTCATCACGGCCTCGAAGAACGCCTTGGTGTCGGCCTTCTCGGCGGCCGAGCCGGTGTACGCGGCGATCGAGGCCCGCGTGCTGTGGGAGGGGGAGGAGGGGGAGGGGGAGGCTGCCGAAACCGGTGCCGCTGCTGCGAGCGCGGCAACGAGGCCCAGGCCGAGCGCCGCCGACAGCGCCGTCTTGGGAGATCTCATGTGGGGGCTCCTTTATTTCCGAGGGCCGTACGGTCGCCGTGTGGGGCGGCGACCGGGGCCCTGCGGATTTCTTGGTGCCGCCGAGTCTGGGGGGAGTTCACCCGTCGGGCGGAGATGCCAGGTGGTGATAGGACGAGGCAATACCCCGCGGGAAAATGGCACTTGGCGCAGGTGAAGAGTCTGGTGTGACGGATGCAGACGTCGATATGCTCCCGATGTGGAGCTTGAGGTGAGGCATCTTCGCGCAGTGTGCGCCATCGCCGACTCCGGCAGCGTACGCAAGGCGGCCAGGCAGCTGGGCATGACCCAGCCCTCCTTGACGACCCAGCTCCACCGCATCGAGAAAGCCCTGGGCGGCCAGCTGTTCTTCCGCGAGGCGAGCGGCAGCCGCCCCACCCCGCTGGGGTACTCCGTGCTCTGCCGGGCCCGGCCGATAGTGGCCGAGATGCGGGCGCTGGTCGAGGAGATCGCCACGGTGTCGGTGCGCGAGAAGGGGGCGCGGCTGCACATCGGCAGCACCAACAGCCGTGCCGTCGCCGGCTGGCTGCGCAGACTGCGGGTGCGGCTCCCGGAGACCGACACCACGATAAGGACCGATGTGTCCGCCAATGCGCTGCTGCAGATGGTGGTGATGGGCCAGCTCGACGTGGCGTTCGTGCACGAGGTCGAGGGGGCTCCGCTACGGGTGCCCGAAGGGCTGGTGGAGCACGAACTCATCGCCAGGGAACCGCAGTTCATCGCGATGTCCGACGGTCACCCGGCGGCGGCGCGGACGGTGGTACGGGTCGAGGACCTGGCCGACGACCAGTGGATGGTCGACCCGACGGTGGACGGTGAGTGGGCCGGGCTGCGGCGCGTCTGGGCCGCCGCGGGCGTCAAGCCCCGGGTGGTGCACGGCGATTACCTCACTGCGGTGGATCTCGTCACCGCCGGCGAGGTGGTCACCCCCTGCCAGCCGACCGCGCGGCCCCGCCAGGGCATGGCCATCCGCCCGCTGCACGGCGACCCGCTGGCGGTGCGCCTGTTCATGGCCTGCCGCCCGGACGGCAGCCCGGCTGCCCCCGCCGATGCCCTCTTCGCCGACCTGACCTCGTCCTACATGGAGATCGCCTGGTCCAGCGCGGCGTATCGCGACTGGCTCGTCCGGCATGACGGGCCGCTGCCGGTCGGCACCTAGCTGCCCGGTGGGCCCGGCGGGTCACTCCGGTCGCTGGGCCGTGGACTACCGGCCGTGCAGGTGACTCGCGTACGCGCCGGTCGTTGGCCAGGACATGAAGAAGATCACTGCTGCCGCCACCCTGGCGCTCCTGGTGGCCCTGCTCCCGGCCGCCGGCGCGAGGGCGGATGACCCGTTGCCGGGTGCCCGTTGTTCCACCGACCGGCTTCTGCCCTATCCGGGCCACCTCGACATGTTCATCCAGTGTTCCAACGGCGTCCCCTATGTGATGCCGTGCCCGGACGGCCTGGAATTCCACTACCGCGAGCAGGTCTGCGACTGGCCCCAGGGATAGCCCGGAGGGTTCCGCTTACCGCCTCCGCCGGGCAGCCCCGAGGGGGTGTGCCGCCGGGCACACCCCGATCTGCCCGGCGGCACCCTCCGGCCGCGGGGTCAGGTACTGGTCGAAATCTCCGGGGTCGGTACGGGGCCGCCGTCGGCATCGGGGCCCGGGGTGGCGGAGGGGGCCGGGGCGGGGGAGACGGGTGCGGGGGCAGGCTCGATGCGGCGGGGTGAGCGCTCCGGTGCCGGATACGCGAGATGCACCAGCCGCGATTGTTCCTGACGCATGTACATGAGCGATTCGAGGATGTAGCCGACGAGCAGGACCAGGGCCGCGGTGCTCATGATGGCGGCCGCGAGGATCGCGGTGGGGAAGCGCGGCACGGTGCCGGTGCTGACGTAGTCCAGGATCACCGGGATGCCGAGAACGATCGCCAGCAGGGCGAGCAGGCCCGCGACGGCGGTGTGCACCAGCGAAGGCCGCTCGCGCCGTGCCAGGTTGAGGATGACGCGCAGGATGCGCCACCCGTCCCGGTAGGTGCGCAGTTTGCTCTCGCTGCCGGCCGGGCGGTCCTTGAAGTCGACGGGGATCTCGGCCGTGGGGAGCCGCAGGATGAGCGCGTGGACCGTCATCTCGGTCTCGGTCTCGAACTGTCTGGAGAGCGCCGGGAAGGACTTGACGAAGCGTCGGGAGAAGACCCGGTATCCGCTCAGCATGTCGGTCACGTCATTGCCGAAGAGGGACCGCACCGCCCCGGTGAGCAGCTTGTTCCCGACGGCGTGGCCCGTCCGGTAGGCGCCGTCGACCGTCTCGCGGCGGACGCCGAGGACCTGGTCGTAGGGCCCCTCGAAGAGCAGGTCCACCATCTCGCGCGCCCGGGACGCGTCGTAGGTGTCGTCGCCGTCGATGATGAGCAGCGCGTCGGCGTCGACATCGGCGAAGGCGCGCCGGATGACGTTGCCTTTTCCCTTGCGGCGCTCCTCGCGGATGATGGCGCCCGCCGCACGGGCGACCTCCACCGTCCGGTCGGTGGAGGCGTTGTCGTAGACGTAGATCTCCGCTTCGGGGAGCGCGGCCCTCAGATCGCGCACCACCTTGCCGATGGCCGCCTCTTCGTTATGGCACGGCACGACGCAGGCGATCGTGGGACTCACAGTCTCTCCTCGGATGAATCGACACCGGCCGTAGTGGTCAAAATATGACATAGCGGTGGATCATCGGCGAGGTGAACGCGGGCTGTTACCGTCTGTTCCGTGTCGTTTCCCGGGTCCTTGACGCTGCGTGTGGGGGACGCCCTGCGGAGCATCTGGCGCGAGGCGGCCAAGTTCGGGATCGTCGGGGCGCTCGCCTTCGTGCTGGACAACGGGGGTTACAACCTGCTGGTCTTCGGCCTCCCGGGGGGCGGTGACGGGCCGATGGCGGCCGCGCCGGTCCAGGCGTCCGTCCTCGCGACGGGTGCGGCGACGATCTTCAGCTGGGTCGGCAACCGCTACTGGACCTACCGTCACCAGCGCCGCGAGAAGGTCTCCCAGGAGCTGACGCTGTTCCTGATCGTGAACGTCATCGGCCTCGTCATCACCGCGGGCACCGTCTTCCTCTCCCGGCACCTGATCGGGCTCGACTCCGCGCTCGCCGACAACGTCGCCCGCATCTTCGGCTGGGTCCTCGCCACGCTGTTCCGCTTCGTCACCTACCGGCGCTATGTCTTCGTCGCGCCCTGATCCGGCCGGGCGGACACGCCGGGCGCGGTCCGGCAGCCGCTGTTAGCATCCGGGCATATGGGACATCTGCGATGGATTCGGCGTGAACGGCGCTGGTCCTGGGCTCTGGCGCTCATCGCCACGGCCTGTTGCCTGGCCACCACCGCCGTTTTCTCCCCCGGGTTCGTGAGCGCGGACACCCTGTCCCAGCTCCGACAGGCCCTGGGCCGGGAGCCGCTGAGCGACTGGCACCCGCCCGTCATGAGCCTGGTGTGGCAGGGGCTCATCGCGGTGACGGGCCTCCCCGCGGCCCTGGCCATCGTGCAGTCCGTCCTCTTCTGGGCGGCGCTCGGGACGATCGCCTGGTGCGTGTGGGAGGCGACCGGGAGCCGGCCGAAGTCCCTCGCTGTGCTCGGCGTCGGGCTGACTCCCCAGGTGCTGACGTTCGTCGGTGTGGTGTGGAAAGACGTCCACATGGCGATCGCGCTCCTGGCCACCTGCGCGGTCGCGCTGGTCGGGCGGCGCCTGCCGGCGGGCCGTCCGGCCCTGCGGTGGGCCCTCCTGGGGCTCGGAGTGCTCTTCCTCGTCTACGCCATCCTGGTGCGCAAGAACGCCGTGTTCGCGGCGATTCCGGTCTTCGTGCTGCTCGTCCTCGCGCTGTGGGGCGGCCGTCCCGGGCGCCGGACGTGGCTGATGTCCTCGGCGGTCCTCGTCGTCGCCCTCGTGCTGCCCTCGGCCGCCGTCTCGGCCTTCGCGCGGCCGGTGCAACTGAGCCAGGGCTCGCAGATCCTGCTGGACGACCTCATCCACGTCGTGCCCGTGCGCGAGCTGCGGACGGCGGACGTGTCGCCGGAGCTGCGGGGCCGGCTGGTGGCCGCGGCCGAGGAGTGCCACCGCATCAAGTCCCTGTCCAACTCCTACTTCACCTGCTACGACCCGGGGCCGAAGGGGCTCGCCGCGGACGCGGACCAGCTGACGTCCTTGTGGATCAGCAAGATGAGCGGCGATGTGCCGCTGTACCTCCAGTACCGCCTGCAGGTCTTCTCGGAGCTGCTCTTCAAGGGGCGCTACGAGTACCAGAACGGGGTCATGCCCAACGATCTCGGACTGCGGGTGACGAACCCCCGGCTGGAGGCCACCCTCCAGAACTACATCGACGCCGCGGTCCGGGATCTGTCGTTCCTGTTCGCGGGGTGGTTCTGGCTCGGCGTCGGGCTGGTGCTCGTGTTCCGGCCGGGCCGGGGGAGCTTCGCGATGCCCGTCCGGGCGCTGGCCGTCAGCTCGGTGGCCTATGTGGTCGGATATCTGCCGATCATGCCGGCGACGGACTTCCGCTACATCTACTGGCCGGCGATCGCGGGCACGCTCGGCGTTCTGCTGGTGTGGGTCGGCCGCGGCACCCCGCCGCCCGCGTCCCCGGCCGGCTCACGGACCGGCGACGACCGGCGGGAGGAGCCCTACCGGTCGGCGGACTCCGAGAGCGAGCCGCTGCCCAACTGACCCCGCTCGCGGGGACGGCCGCCCGAACGGCCGCACCCGGACCACCGTGGACTCCCTGTGGGGCGTCCGGCGGGCCGGGTGCGGACATTCGGACTCTGCGGAGCAGGTAACCGCAGGTCGGATCGCCTGATGGCAGATCAGGCCTTCTTGGTCTCCCAGAAGATCTTGTCGATCTCGGCAATCAGGTCCAGCGCCTTCTGGCCGGTTGCCGGGTCGTTCGAACCCTTGGCGGCGCTGAGTGCCTTGAGGGTGTCGTTGACCAGCTGGTGCAGCTGCGGGTACTTCTCGAAGTGCGGCGGCTTGAAGTAGTCGCTCCACAGCACCGAGACGTGGTGCTTGGCCAGCTCGGCGCGCTGCTCCTTGATCAGGACGGCGCGGGTGCGGAAGTCCGCATCCTCGTTGCCCTGGTACTTCTCCTGGACGGCCTTGACCGACTCGGCCTCGATACGGGCCTGGGCGGGGTCGTACACGCCGCAGGGAAGGTCGCAGTGGGCGCTGACCTTGACCTTGGGGGCGAACAGGCGGGAAAGCATGTTCAGTCCTTCCTCGTGATCGTCTTCTCAGGTGCGAGATTACTCGGTGGGGGAAGCCTTTTCGCGGGTGCCCCGTGGGTCTTAGGGCAAAAGTCCAGTGCCAAGGTGGGGCGGATGGAGGATGGACCGGTGAGCGGGTCGGACCGGAGGGACGGGATGCCGGAGCGGGTGGAAGAGCGCGGGCCGGAGCGGGAGCGCGCCGAGGGTACGGGGCAGGCCGGCGGACGGGGCGGGCTGCTGAGCGCGTTCGGGCTTGCCGAGGTCTACAACCCCTCGATGGTGCCGACGCTGCGGCCGGGCGACCAGCTGGTGGTGCAGTACGGGGCGACGGTGCGGCCCGGTGACGTGGTGGTGCTGCGGCATCCGTTCCGCCAGGACCTGCTGATCGTCAAACGTGCCGTCCGGCGGGACGAGGGCGGCTGGTGGGTGCAGGGCGACAATCCGTACGTCCGGAACGACAGCCGCGAATTCGGTGCCGTTCCGGACGAGCTGGTCATCGCGCGGGCCTGGGCCCGGGTCCGGCCGCCGCGGGGGATTCAGCGGTCGCCGAGGGCGCTGCTCTCCTGGGCCGTCTCGGCGGTCCGGCCGGTACGGGCGGACCGGTCGCTCTCCAGGCGCTTGCGGGCGCGGTAGGCGGCGACGTTGGCGCGGGTCGCGCAGCGGTCGGAGCAGTACCGCCGGGAGCGGTTGGTGGAGGTGTCGAGGTAGGCGTTGCGGCACGGCCGCGCCTCGCAGATGCCCAGCCGGTCGACGCCCAGCTCGGTGAGGTGGAAGGCCAGGCCCATGCAGGCGGTCGCGGTGTAGCCGGCGGTGGCGTTGGCGGCGTGGTCGGCGATGTGCAGGTGCCACTTGGGGCGGCCGTCGTCGTCGCGGAACTCGTGGCCGGAGATCTGCGGGCTGACCGGGAACTCCATCATCAGCGCGTTGAGCAGGTCGACGGCGAGCACCTCGTCGCCGCCGTCGGCGGCCTCGAAGACGGCGCGCAACCGGGAGCGGACCGCGCGCAGCCGCGTGACGTCGCTGTCCGTCGCGCGCCTGGCCGCCTGCTGTGCCGGGCCGAAGAGGTCGCGTACGGCCTCGACCGAGGTGAGGCCGTCGCCACCGCGCTCGGGCTGCTCGGTGTTGACCAGCCGCACGGCAAAGTCCGAGTAATAGGCCAGTTCCACTTGTAGTCCTTACCAGGGGCGGTCTATGGTGCGGAGTGCGTGTTCGTAATGGGTGGTTTAGCTACGAGGGTATTACGGGCTGAAGGGGATGCGATGACCGAGACCATTGTCGGCGCCGACTGGCAGGCGTGGCAGAACAGTTGGGACCGTCAGCAGGAGTGGTACATGCCCGACCGCGAGGAGCGGTTCCGGGTGATGCTCGACATGGTCGAGGCACTGGTGGGCCCCGCGCCCAGGGTTCTGGATCTCGCCTGCGGTACGGGCAGTATCTCCGACCGCCTCCTCAAGCGGTTCC
The DNA here is from genome assembly GCF_045782725.1 of Streptomyces sp. Pv4-95. Lineage (NCBI taxonomy): Bacteria > Bacillati > Actinomycetota > Actinomycetes > Kitasatosporales > Streptomycetaceae > Streptomyces > Streptomyces sp. Pv4-95. Next base: position 2,865,229 of record NZ_CP127172.1, on the reverse strand, counting down.
CGAAGGCGGAAAGTGTGGGCGTCGATCTGGATCCGGCGCTGCTGGCCATCGCGGAGGGCTACTTCGAGGGCGAGCCGCGGGTCCGCTTCGTGCGGGCCGACCTGAAGGACCCGGAGTGGACGGCCCGGCTGCCGCACGACTCCTACGACGCGGTGCTCACCGCCACCGCGCTGCACTGGCTGCACTCCGAGGACCTGCGCGGGCTGTACGGGCAGCTCGGCGGGCTGGTGCGGGACGGCGGCGTCTTCATGAACGCCGACCACATGCCGGAGGAGGCCACCCCACGGATCAACGCCGCGGAGCGGGCCTTCCGGCACGCGCGGATGGACCGGGCCAAGGAGGCCGGCGCGGTCGACTGGGCCGCCTGGTGGCGGCTGGCCGCCGCCGACCCGCGGCTTGCGGGCCCGACCGCCGAACGCTTCGAGATCTACGGCGAGCACGCCGACGGCGACACCCCCTCCGCGCGGTGGCACGCCCAGGCGTTGCGGGACTCCGGTTTCGCCGAGGCGCGGGCGGTGTGGAGCTCCCCGTCCGACGCGCTGGTGATCGGCCTGAAGTGATCCGGAGACGGCTGGGAGCGGCGTGATCCGGCCGGGCCGGGAAGCACGAAGGCGGTACGCGGACCCTTCCGGGACGCGTACCGCCTCTTTTTCGTGCGCCGGGGCGCCCGGTCCTCAGAGCACCTTGGACAGGAACGACTTGGTGCGCTCGTGCTGGGGGTTGCCGAGCACATCGCGCGGGTGGCCGGTCTCCACGACCACGCCGTCGTCCATGAAGACCAGCGAGTCGCCGACCTCGCGGGCGAAGCCCATCTCATGGGTGACGACGATCATCGTCATGCCGTCCGCGGCCAGGTCCTTCATGACGTCCAGGACGTCACCGACCAGCTCCGGGTCGAGCGCCGAGGTGGGCTCGTCGAAGAGCATCAGCTTCGGCTCCATCGCCAGCGCACGGGCGATGGCGACCCGCTGCTGCTGACCGCCGGAGAGCTGCGAGGGGTAGTTGCCGGCCTTGTCGGCGAGGCCGACGCGGTCCAGGAGCTTGGTCGCGCGCTGCCGGGCTGCGGACCGGGACTCGCCCTTGACCTGGATCGGCGCCTCCATGATGTTCTCCACCGCGGTCATGTGCGGGAAGAGGTTGAAGCGCTGGAAGACCATGCCGATGTCGCGGCGGCGGGCGGCGACCTCGCGGTCGCGCAGCTCGTAGAGCTTGCCGTTGTGCTCGCGGTAGCCCACCAGCTCGCCGTCGACGGACAGCCGGCCGGCGTTGACCTTCTCCAGGTGGTTGATGCAGCGCAGGAACGTCGACTTGCCGGAGCCGGACGGGCCGATCAGGCAGAAGACCTCCTTGGGCGCCACTTCGAGGTCGATGCCCTTGAGGATGTGGGCCGCGCCGAAGGACTTGTGGACGCCCTCGGCCTTCACCATCGGGACGCCGGGCTTGCCGGCCGTCTTGCTGAGGCTGTTCTTGCTGGTCATCCGGCACCTCCGGCGGAGCGGTTGAAGCCGCCGGACAGCTGCGCCTTGGCGCGCTGGAGCGGGGTGGGCGGGAGCTGGCGGCTGGAGCCGCGGGCGTAGTAGCGCTCCAGGTAGTACTGGCCGATGCTCAGGACGGTGGTGGCGATCAGGTACCAGGCCGCGGCGAGGATCAGCATCTCGACGACGACACCGGAGTCGCGTCCGACGTTCTGCGCGGCCTGCAGCAGGTCGTAGTACTGGACGGCGATGACCAGCGAGGAGGTCTTGAGCATGTTGATGACCTCGTTGCCGGTCGGCGGCACGATCACCCGCATCGCCTGGGGCACGATGATCCGGCGCAGCGTCTTGCCCTGGCTCATGCCCAGCGCGTGCGCCGCCTCGGTCTGGCCCTCGTCGACGGCGTTCAGACCGGCCCGGCAGATCTCCGCCATGTACGCCGCCTCGTTGAGCCCGAGGCCCAGCAGCGCGCACAGGAACGGGGTCATGAAGTCCGACCACTCGTCCTTGTAGATCGGCATGACGTCGATGTACTGGAACACCAGGCCGAGGTTGAACCACAGGAACAACTGGACGTAGACCGGCGTGCCGCGGAAGAACCAGACGTAGAACCACGCGACGGTCGAGGTCACCGGGTTCTTGGACTGGCGCATCACGGCCAGGATCACACCCCCGACGATGCCTATGATCATCGAGAGCACGGTTATCAGCAGGGTGTTGCGCAGGCCCTTGAGGATGTCCCCGTTGAACAGGTACTGGGGAATGGCGTCCCAGTTGACGTTCCCGGAGGCGAAGGCACGGCCCAGCAGTGCGAGCACCGTGAGCACGGCGACCGCCGCCACCCAGCGCCCGTAGTGGCGCACGGGTATGGCCTTGATGGGCTCGGGCTGGGGCGGCGGAGCGTCCGCCGGCGGCTGTGCCGACTTGTCGACGTCAACTGACACGGGTGTTGCCTTTCAGCGTTCGGCGGGGTTGCGCGGTGAGCGGTGAGCGGGACTCGCGGCGGGCTCAGGAGCCGGCGTTGAGCTTCACTTCCTCGACCGCGGCGTCCTTGACGTCCCACTTCTTGAGGACCTTGGCGTACGAGCCGTTCTTGATCGCGTTCTCCAGGGCCGCGGAGAGCGCGTCGCGCAGCCGCTCCTTGCCCTTGGGCACCGCGATGCCGTACGGCGCCGCCTTGAGCGGTTCGCCGCCGACCATCTGGAAGTCCTTGCCGTTGCCGGAGACCTTCACCGCGTACGCGGCGACCGGGTAGTCGCTGGAGACGGCGTCCACGCCGCCGGTCCGCAGCCGGGTCTGGGCCTCGGAGTCGTTGTCGAAGGCCTCGATCTCGATGGCCGGCTCGCCGCTCGACCCGCACTTCTTGGACTTGTCCTTGGCCAGGTCGTGCGAGACGGTGCCGCGCTGCACCGCGAGCTTCTTGCCGCAGAGGGCTTCCCAGCTGTCGATGCCCTGGGTCTTGCCCTTCTGCGTGTAGAGGGAGACGCCGACGTTGAGGTAGTCGACGAAGTCGACGCCCTCACCGATCTTGTTGCCGGTGCTGCTGTCGATGCCCTGCTGGCGCTCCTTGGTGTCCGTCATCGCGGACATGGCTATGTCGTAGCGCTTGGACTTCAGGCCGCCCATGAGGGTGTCGAAGGTGGCGTTGTTGAAGTTGAGCTTGATGCCCAGCTCCTTGCTCATCGCCTCCGCCAGATCCGGGTCGATGCCCACGACCGCGCCGTTCCTGCGGAACTCCACCGGCTTGTACGTGATGTCCGAACCGACCTGGAGCATCGCCTTCTCCTGGACGTCCTTGGGGAGCATCTTGAAGAGCGGCGCGTGCGTGTTGCGGTTCTTGTGCGCCTCGCGCTTGGCGATGGCCGCATCCGTCTGGTCACCGCAGGCGCTGAGCAGCAGCAGCGAGGCGGCGACCGCGGTCGCGGCGGCCACGGCTGAACGAGACCTGCCGGCGGCCGAGCGACGGGTGGAGCGTGCGGTCATGCTGATCCTCCAGCGGATGGGAGTAGCCGACGGGCAGGGGTCGGGCACACCCCATTGAGCGTCGCGACCTCGGTTGGTTACGGAATCTTGCCATCCGTAATCCGGAATGCGGACTGGTCGCCAGGTCAAAATCGCATAACGGACGCGCGGGGTGTCGCGTGGCCCAGATGGCGCAAGGGCGAGGCCCCCTCGCGGGGGTGCCAAAGGTGGTCCGTATCGCCCCGGCGTCTCGGAATTCGGACAACCAGAGGGCGACTCCTCTGCGTTTTTGCGCATTTCGCCGTTATTGTCAGAGCCCTGAACCGGAGGGTAATGAATCTGACTCGTCGAGCCCCGCGCCCGTCCGGTAGAAAGGTTCGTTACACCCCTCATCCGGGGCTCAGGGCGCGTGTGCGGCGCGCCCGGTGTCCGCACCTCCCCCCGCGCGGCGGCCATCCGCCTCGCCGGGCGCGGACGCGGTGCCCGCCCACCCCTTAACCAGGGAGTGGTCACCCTCAACTGATTTACGATTAAAGGGGTTGGACAAGTGGCAGCGGAGATCGTCAATCCTCGCAGCGACAGCAATACGGGCGCGGGCTCGGGCGGTGCTCCCGACGAGTACTTCGACCCGGCCTTCGCGCTGCATCGCGGCGGCAAGATGGCCATCCAGGCGACCGTTCCGGTGCGCGACAGGGACGATCTGTCCCTCGCGTACACACCGGGCGTCGCCAAGGTGTGCAGCGCCATCGCCGACCAGCCGGATCTGGTGCACGACTACACCTGGAAGTCCCAGGTCGTGGCCGTGGTCACGGACGGCACAGCGGTGCTCGGACTGGGCGACATCGGTCCGGAAGCCTCCCTCCCGGTGATGGAGGGCAAGGCCATTCTCTTCAAGCAGTTCGGCGGCGTGGACGCGGTGCCGATCGCCCTCGGTACGACCGACGCCGACGAGATCGTCGAGACCGTCGTCCGGATGGCGCCGTCGTTCGGCGGCATCAACCTGGAGGACATCTCCGCTCCCCGGTGCTTCGAGATCGAGCGCAAGCTCAAGGAGCGGCTGGACATCCCGGTCTTCCACGACGACCAGCACGGCACCGCCGTGGTCACCCTGGCCGCCCTGCGCAACGCCGCCAAGCTCACCGACCGTTCGCTCGGCCAGCTGCGCGCGGTCATCTCCGGTGCCGGTGCGGCCGGCGTCGCCATCGCCAAGATCCTCGTCGAGGCGGGCATCGGCGACGTGGCGGTCTGCGACCGCAAGGGCGTCGTCTCCGCCGACCGTGACGACCTCACGGACGTCAAGCGCGATGTCACCGGCTTCACCAACAAGGCCGAGCTGACCGGTTCGCTGGAGAGCGCGCTGGAGGGCGCCGATGTCTTCATCGGGGTCTCCGGCGGCACGGTCCCGGAGTCCGCGGTGGCCACCATGGCGAAGAACTCGATGATCTTCGCGATGGCCAACCCGAACCCGGAGATCCACCCGGACGTCGCGCACAAGTACGCGGCCGTGGTCGCCACCGGGCGCAGCGACTACCCGAACCAGATCAACAACGTGCTCGCCTTCCCCGGCATCTTCGCCGGTGCGCTCCAGGTGCGTGCCTCGCAGATCTCGGAGGGCATGAAGCTCGCCGCGGCCGAGGCGCTGGCCGCCGTCGTCGCCGACGAGCTCAGCGCCGACTGCGTCATCCCCTCGCCGTTCGACGAGCGCGTCGCGCCGGCCGTGACGGCCGCCGTGGCGGCCGCCGCACGCGCCGAGGGCGTCGCCCGCCGCTGATCCGCGGCACAGCGACCGACGGGCCGGGCCCGCACCTCTCACAGGTGCGGGCCCGGCCCGCTGTGTGCCGAGGGCCCATCGGGGCGCGGTGCGTGTCACACCCGTGCGTGGTACCGCAGCGCGCGGCCGCGGCCTAGTTTGGGATCATGTTTGCTGCCTACGCCGCCCGCATCGACCGCGACCAGCCCCTCAACGGCCTCGAATTGGGGGAGCGCCCCGCCCCCGAGGAGCGCCCCGGCTGGACGACCGTCAACGTCAAAGCCGCCTCCCTGAACCACCACGACCTCTGGTCGCTGCGCGGGGTGGGGATCGGCGAGGAGTCGCTGCCGATGATCCTCGGCTGCGACGCCGCCGGAACCGACGCGGACGGCAACGAGGTCGTCCTGCACTCCGTCATCGGGCAGACCGGCCACGGCGTCGGCCCCAAGGAGAAGCCCTCCATCCTCACCGAGCGCTACCAGGGCTCCTTCGCCGAGCAGGTCACCGTCCCCACCTGGAACGTGCTGCCCAAGCCGAAGGAGCTGTCCTTCACCGAGGCCGCCTGTCTGCCCACGGCCTGGCTGACGGCGTACCGGATGCTGTTCACCAACGCCGGGGTACGGCCCGGCGACAGCGTGCTCGTGCAGGGCGCGGGCGGCGGCGTGGCCACCGCCGCCATCGTGCTGGGCGCCGCGGCCGGGCTGCGGGTCTTCGCCACCAGCCGGGACGAGGCCAAGCGCAAGCGGGCCGAGGAGCTGGGCGCGGAAGCCGCGTTCCCCAGCGGCGAGCGGCTGCCGCAGCGGGTGGACGCCGTGATCGAGACGGTCGGCGCGGCCACCTGGTCGCACTCCGTCAAGTCGCTGCGCCCCGGCGGCAGTCTCGTCATCTCGGGCGCCACCAGCGGCTACCACCCCGAGCGCACCGAGCTGAACCGGATCTTCTTCCTGGAGCTGAAGGTCGTGGGCTCCACGATGGGCAGCAAGGAGGAGCTGGCGTCGCTGCTGAGCTTCTGCGCGGCCAAGGGCATCCGGCCGGTCATCGACTCGACGCTGCCGCTGGACCGGGCGCGCGAGGGCTTCGAGAAGATGGCCCAGGGCGATCTGTTCGGCAAGGTCGTGCTGACGGTCTGACGCCGGCGGTTCAACGGTCCGGCGGTCCGGTGTGGTGAAGGGGACGGGTGGCGGGCATGACCGAGACGCGGACGGGTCGGCCGCGGATCCTGCGGGCGGCCGAGCGGACCGCCGCGCCGTGGAGCAACGGCGGCGGGGTGACCCGTGAGGTCGCCGTCCACCCGCCGGGGTCCGGCTGGGACGGGTTCGACTGGCGGGTCAGCCTCGCCGACGTGACCCGCGACGGGCCCTACTCGCCGCTGACCGGGGTGCGGCGGATCCTCACCGTCGTCGAAGGCGCCGGTACGGAGCTGACGGTGGACGGCCGCACCCACCTGCTCACCGGCCGCTTGCGCCCGTTCTCCTTCCCCGGCGACGCGGTCACCGAGGGGCGGCTGACTGCCGGCCCGATCGTCAATCTCAATGTGATGCTCCGCGACGGACGTGCGGCGGCGACGGTGGAGACGGTGCGGGGAACGCGGCCGGTGCCCGCTGCGCCGGGGAACGGCCCGGACGCCCGACGTGGCGGCCCCGTCGTCCTCGTTGTCGCGCTGGAGGGCCCCACGCGGCTCGCCGGGGCCGCGGAGCCGGCGCGGCTGGAGCGGTTCGACGCGGCCCTGTTCGCCGGCGAGGGCGCGGACGGAAGCGGTCCGTGCCCGGCACCGTGGGAGCTGCACACGGACGGCGTCGCGGCGTTGATCACGCTGACTCCGGCCGCACAGCGCTGACACCGCTACGGATAGCCGACCTTCACCGCGCCGATCCCCAGGGTGCTGTGCCGCGGCAGATAGCCGGCCTCGAAGACCGCGCTCAGGACGGGCTGGAGGAGCTGCGCCAGCCGCTCGGCCCGGGAGTGCCCCAGGGCCCGCCACGGCGCGGCCGCCAGCCGGTCCGTCATGCGCTCGATCTCCTCGCGCTCCTTGTGGGCGCGGTCGGTCGCGCTGCCGTCCGGGGCGATCCAGCCGCGGGCGGCCAGGCGGTGCCGGGCGTCGGTCCACTCCTGCGCGCTCCAGCCGCGCCCGGCGAAGCCGGCGGCCGGGGCGGCGCCGATCGCCGCGAACGACACCAGCGCCTCGCACGGGTCGAGGCCGCAGGTCAGCAGCGCCGCCAGATGACCGTCGCCGCGGTGCTCGCGCAGCACCGTCGCGGCCTGCCAGAGCACCAGGTGGGGCGAGTCGGGCCAGGGCAGGTCACGGTTGGCGGCCGCCAGCGGCCGGGCCGCGGTCCCGGCGTTCTCGGCGGCCTGGCGTGCCAGCCGCGCCGCCTCGACCAGCTGCGCGGTGGTCAGCCGGTCCCCGATGAGGGCGGTCAGGGTGCGGTCCACCGCGACCAACCGGGCGTCGAGCACCTTGGCCGGGTCGGCGGTGGTCCAGATCCCCGGAACGTACCGGGCGATCATCCGCGGGCTGAAGCTGTAGTAGGTCGCGGCCACCAGCTCGGGCCCGGCGGCGCCCAGCGGGGCGGTACGCCAGGCGAAATAGCTCGGCCACCGGGAGGCCACGTCGAAGCCGAGGTCCGAGGCGACCTGGCGGGCCTCGGGGGCGAAGTAGAGCGTGGCGTGCAGGGGTTCGAGCTGGTGCCACATCCGACGGGCGACCGGCGGGTAATCCGACATCGCTGATACCTCATGGCCTTCACGATGTGTGCAGACAGGGAGAGTTGACCGTAGACCGGAACGCGGCCGTCGGTGGGCGGAATCGAGGGGCCAGGGGCGCCGGCTCCCGGTCCCGGACGAAGAACCGTGCGAAGAACTGATTTCCCCGATTACGGGCGGTGAATCTCGGACCGCGATGGGTAACTCTGGGTAAGGGAAACCGGGTTGGGGATTCCGCCTCCGGGCGACCGCTTCACGGGAGGGGGAGGCCGGCGGGTGCGGGCACGGAAATCCGCTCCGATGATGGCTTCCGGCGCGCGCCCGCTCCGGCTCGACGGCCGGAGCGGCCGGTGTGCGCGGGGTCGACGCCTCGGGGAAGCCGAGGATGTTCCGGTCGATCCAACGAACCCTGTATGTCATGTAGTTGAGGGTTCCCGCGGTCTCGCTGCGGGGCTCGCGACCGACTCGGCGGCTGCGCCGCCTGCTTGGCCCGCGTGGCTTCGCCGGACAGGGCTCAGGCGGCCAACTGGCTTATGGAGGCGATGAGTTCCCGGCTCGGCCCCGGTTCGACCCGCTGACCGGATGGCCGGCGAACGGCGACGCGGGACGGTTGGGCGGTTGATCCGGCCTCGGCAGCTCCGCGACCGGCCCCGCCCCGTCCGCCGGTCCTACGGAGTGCCGTCCGGGTCGGTCAGGGACGCGTGCCGCTCCGGATCGCGCAGCAGGGCGCCGATGTGCGCGGCGGTGGTCGAAAGCCGTCGCCGGGACTCCTTGAGCTGCTCCGCCGTGACGCCGTGGTCGCGCGCCGCGTCCCGCAGGTCGTCGCGGAAGCGGTCCAGCAGCCGGTCGAAATCGCGGGCCGGGTCGCCGCTCGCCGGCTCGCCCGCCCACTCAGGGGCCGGTGGAGCGGCTGTCCGCGCCGAATCCTCCGCCGGACCGGGAGGACCGGCCGGCGCCCGGTCCTCGCCGCCCTGTGCGGCGGCTGCCTGCTCGGCGCCACGGGACGAGGCCGTACCCGCAGTGAAGCGGCCGACCTCACGGGAGACCTCGGACAGCGCCTCGCGCACCGCCCCCGACCAGTCGCCGGACCGCACGTGCCCCTGGGTCTGCTCCTGTACGCGCTGGATGACCCGCTGGACCTCCTCGCGGGCGAACGTCTGGGCGTCCTTGGCCTGCTTACGGGCCCGCTGCGCGTCCTGCCGGGCCCGCCGGCTCTCCTCCTTCGCCCGCCGCGCCTGTTCCTTCCACTCGTCCTTCGCGCGCCGGAACTCCTCCTTCGCCTGCCGCCAGGACTCCTTGTCGCCGAGCGAACCGTCGAAGAGGTCCGCGGCGTCCGGCCCCCGTCCTCGCGCGCCACCGGCCCGGCCGGGGCCACCCGCCTCGGAGCGGGTCTGCTGCGCGGCCTCCCGGATCTCCCGGCGCAGCTCGCTCGCGGAGCCGCTGACATCGGCCCGGATGTCGGAGGCGAGCGCGGCGACCGACTCCCGGATCTCCAGCTCCAGATCCGCCAACTCCCCGCTGCGGTCGGCCAGTTCACGCCGACCTGCCTCCGTGAGGGAGTAGACCTTGCGGCCGCCCTCGGTGGCGTGCGTGACCAGGCCCTCGGCCTCCAGCTTGGCCAGCCGCGGATAGACCGTGCCGGCGGACGGGGCGTAGAGCCCCTGGAAGCGCTCCTCCAGGAGGCGGATGACCTCGTAGCCGTGACGCGGGGACTCGTCCAGCAGCTTGAGGAGGTAGAGACGGAGGCGGCCGTGGGCGAAGACGGGGGGCATGCTCAGAGCACCTTCTTCTCTGCGGGGCTGTCGGTGGGGGCGGCGCCCCGGGGGCCGGAGTCCGGGCGGGCGCCGCCGCCGGCTGCTGCTGCTCTGGCGTCCTCGAAGGCGGGGCGGCGCAGCAGCGTCAGACCGCCGGAGACGGTGGTGACCTTGAGGGTGCCGGTGCCCGCGCCGAGCGCGCCGGTGATCCTCTTGGCGCCCCACTGGCCGCTGACACGCAGATCGTCGAAGGCGTTGGCGACCGCGCCGCTGGTGGTGTTGGCGTCGACCCTGGCGTCGGCCGGGTCGGGGAGCCGTATGGCGACCTCCCCGGAGACCGTCGTCAGGCGGACGTCCGCGCCCCTGGCGGTGTGGTCCAGGTCGAGCACCATGTCGCCGCTCACCGAGTCGGCGTGTACCGCGCCGCCGGCTCCGTCGATGACCGTCAGGTCCCCCGAGACGGAGTGGAACCGCAGGTCGCCGGTGACGGCCTGCGCCTCGACCCTGCCCGAGACGGTGTCGGCTCGGACCTCGCCGGTCAGCCCGACCAGCGTGCTGTCGCCGCTCACACCGCGCAGGTCCGTACGCCCGGAGATGCCGGAGATCACCGCGTGTGCGCCGACGACGCCCACCTCGACGCGGGTGGTGGCCGGCACGGTCACCGAGACCACCGCACTGCGGTGCCACCTCTTGCGTTCACGGAACGCCAGCAGGCCCTTCCAGGGGAGGTCCTGGTAGGCGAGGGAGAGGGTGCCGTCGAGATATTCGACGGTCAGCGGCGGGCCCTGGATCTCGCTGATCTCCAGCCGGGGCGTGCTGCCGTCGGAGGTGCCGACGACATTGACGGTGCCGCCGACGAGGCGGACGTTCAGCGTGCTGACGGGCTCTTCGATCTCCAGCGTGCGTGGTGCGGAGATCGACCACTCGGTCCGGGCTGGCATCGCCGGCCTCCCAGGATCGGCGCCACCCGGGCAGGCAGGCAACGCAACATATCGTGTCTTCGATAACACGATATATCGCGGATCGGGGAAGTCAAGACAGGGAGCGGGGCGCCGCGGCACGGAAGGTGCAGGACGGCGCGCCCGCTCGTGGTCGTTCCCGGGTGCCCCCTACTCGTCCTCGTCCTCGTCGTCGAGCCGGGCCAGCCAGGTGGCCAGCCGCTCCACCGGGACCTCGAAGTCCGGATTGAGGTCGACGAACGTCCGCAGCTGGTCGGCCACCCACCCGAGGGTGACCTCCTCCTCGCCGCGCCGGTTCTCCAGTTCCTCGATACCTCGGTCAGTGAAATACACGCGCTCTCCACCAGGGGTCATGGGTCGTTCCGGGAAAGGATAGGCAGGCTCACGGACCTCTCGCGCCACAGCACCCGAGGGCCGGCGTGATGACCCGTCAGCGGTCGTGCGAGGAGGCCGGGCCCGGGCCCTTGGCCATGCGCCGGGGCCATCCGGACCGCCGAACAGCCCGAAGGGCCCGTCCCCCCGCGGAAAGCGGGGAGCGGGCCCTTCGGTGCGCTCGGTGCTACCGGTGGCCTCGACGCCTACGCGTCGAAGACCTCCGCGACCAGCTGGGCCTGCTCCGCCTGGTGGCGCTTGGCGGAGCCGACGGCCGGCGAGGAGCCGTGCGGCCGCGAGATGCGGCGCAGGCGCTCGCCGTGCGGGATGTCCGCGCCGACGGCCAGGTCGAGGTGGTCGATCAGGTTGAGGCCGAGGAACGGCCAGGCACCCTGGTTCGCCGGCTCTTCCTGAGCCCACAGGTACTTCTCGGCGTTCGGGAACTTGGCGATCTCCGCCTGAAGCTCCTTGCCGGGCAGCGGGTAGAGACGCTCGATGCGGATGATCGCGGTGTCGTTCGCACCGCGCTTCTCGCGCTCCGCCTCGATGTCGTAGTAGACCTTGCCGGAGCAGAAGACGACCTTGCGGACGTCCTCGGCCTTGACGGTGGAGTCGCCGATGACGGGGCGGAAGCCGCCCGTCGTGAACTCTTCCGTCTTCGACGCCGCCGCCTTCAGACGCAGCATCGACTTCGGGGTGAAGACGACCAGCGGCTTGTGGTGCGGGTTGTGGACCTGCCAGCGCAGCAGGTGGAAGTAGTTCGACGGCAGGGTCGGCATGGCGACCGTCATGTTGTTCTGCGCGCAGAGCTGGAGGAAGCGCTCGATCCGGGCCGAGGAGTGGTCCGGGCCCTGGCCCTCGTAGCCGTGCGGCAGCAGGAGGGTGACGCCGGAGGTCTGGCCCCACTTCTGCTCGGCGGAGGAGATGAACTCGTCCACGATCGTCTGGGCGCCGTTGACGAAGTCACCGAACTGCGCCTCCCACATGACCAGCGACTCCGGGCGGGCCAGCGAGTAGCCGTACTCGAAGCCCATCGCCGCGTACTCGCTCAGCAGCGAGTCGTAGACGTTGAAGCGGGCCTGGTCCTCGGAGAGGTAGAGCAGCGGGGTGTAGTCCTCGCCGGTCTCCCGGTCGATCAGCACCGCGTGGCGCTGGCCGAAGGTGCCGCGGCGGGAGTCCTGGCCGGCGAGCCGGACCGGGGTGCCCTCCATCAGCAGCGAGCCGATGGCGAGGGTCTCGCCCATGCCCCAGTCGATGGTGTTGTCCTCGACCTGGGCCGCCCGGCGCTGCAGCTGCGGCAGCAGACGCGGGTGGACGGTGACCCGGTCGGGGATGTTGACCTGCGACTCGGCGATCCGCTTGACGACCTCCTGGGAGATCGCTGTGTCGACGAAGACCGGGAACTCGGCCTGCGGCTGCGGCACCTCGGGGGAGGCCGGCGTCGTGGTCGCGTCACGGACCTCGGTGAAGACCTTCTCCAGCTGTCCCTGGAAGTCCTGCAGCGCCTGCTCGGCCTCTTCCAGCGTGATGTCGCCGCGACCGATGAGGGACTCGGTGTAGAGCTTGCGCACCGAGCGCTTCTTGTCGATCAGGTCGTACATCAGCGGCTGTGTGAAGGCCGGGTTGTCGGACTCGTTGTGGCCGCGACGGCGGTAGCAGATCAGGTCGATGACGACGTCCTTGTTGAACGCCTGGCGGAACTCGAAGGCGAGGCGCGCGACACGCACCACGGCCTCCGGGTCGTCACCGTTCACGTGGAAGATCGGCGCCTCGATCATGCGGGCCACGTCGGTGGCGTACATGGAGGAGCGGGCCGACTCCGGCGCGGCGGTGAAGCCGACCTGGTTGTTGATGACGATGTGGACCGTGCCGCCGGTGCGGTAACCCCGCAGCTGCGACATGTTGAGCGTCTCGGCCACCACGCCCTGGCCGGCGAAGGCCGCGTCACCGTGCAGCTGGACGGGCAGGACGGTGAAGTCCGTGCCGCCCTTGTTGATGATGTCCTGCTTGGCGCGCGAGATGCCCTCGACGATCGGGTCGACGGCCTCCAGGTGCGAGGGGTTGGCGGCCAGCGAGACGGTGATCTGCTCGCCGTCCAGACCGGTGAAGGTGCCCTCGGCGCCCAGGTGGTACTTCACGTCGCCGGAGCCGTGCATCGACTTCGGGTCGAGGTTGCCCTCGAACTCCCGGAAGATCTGCGCGTAGGACTTGCCGACGATGTTGGCGAGGACGTTCAGCCGGCCGCGGTGGGCCATGCCGATGACGACCTCGTCGAGCCGCGACTCGGCCGCGGAGTCGATGACCGCGTCCAGCAGCGGGATGACGGACTCGCCGCCCTCCAGCGAGAAGCGCTTCTGGCCGACGTACTTCGTCTGAAGGAAGGTCTCGAACGCCTCGGCGGAGTTCAGCCGCCGCAGGATGCGCAGCTGCTCCTCGCGCTCGGGCGACTTGTGGCTGCGCTCGACGCGGTCCTGGATCCACTTGCGCTGCTTGGGGTCCTGGATGTGCATGAACTCGATGCCGGTGGTGCGGCAGTACGAGTCGCGCAGCACGCCCAGGATGTCGCGCAGCTTCATCATGGACTTGCCCGAGAAGCCGCCGACCGCGAACTCGCGCTCCAGGTCCCACAGGGTGAGGCCGTGCTCGATGATGTCGAGGTCGGGGTGCTTGCGCTGGTGGTACTCCAGCGGGTCGGTGTCGGCCATGACGTGGCCGCGGACCCGGTAGGAGTGGATCAGGTCGAAGACCCGCGCGGCCTTGGTGACGTCGTCGTCGTGCGAGACGTCGATGTCGCGCAGCCAGCGGACCGGCTCGTACGGAATCCGCAGCGACTTGAAGATGTCGTCGAAGAAGTCGTTCTCGCCGAGCAGCAGCTGGCTCATGATGCGCAGGAACTCGCCGGAGGCGGCGCCCTGGATCACGCGGTGGTCGTACGTGCTGGTCAGCGTCATGACCTTGGCGACGCCGAGCTTGTTCAGCGTGTCCTGGGACGTGCCCTGGAACTCGGCCGGGTAGTCCATCGCGCCGACGCCGAGGATGAGGCCCTGTCCGGGCATCAGGCGGGGCACGGAGTGGACGGTGCCGATGCCGCCCGGGTTCGTCAGCGACGCGGTGACTCCGGTGAAGTCCTCCATCGTCAGCTTGTTGTCGCGGGCCCGGCGGACGATGTCCTCGTAGGCCTGCCAGAACTCGAAGAAGGTCAGCGTCTCGGCCTTCTTGATGGCCGCGACGACGAGCTGGCGGTCGCCGTTGGGCTTCACCAGGTCGATGGCCAGACCGAGGTTGACGTGCTGGGGCTTGACCAGCGTCGGCTTGCCGTCCTTCTCCGCGAAGGAGTAGTTCATCGACGGCATGGCCTTGAGGGCCTGCACCATCGCGTACCCGATGAGGTGGGTGAAGGAGACCTTCCCACCGCGGGCGCGCTTGAGGTGGTTGTTGATCACGATGCGGTTGTCGAACAGGAGCTTCACCGGCACCGCGCGGACGGACGTGGCCGTCGGCAGGTCCAGCGAGGCGTTCATGTTCTTCGCCACCGCGGCCGAGGGGCCGCGCAGGGTGACCAGCTCCGGTCCGGCCGGCGCCTCGGCGGCGTCATCGGCCTTGGCCTTCGCCTTGGCCGGTGCCGCGGACTTGGCCGGGGCGGCCTGCTTCGCGGGCGCCGGAGCGCTCGCGGCGGGCTTGGCCGGGGCCGGCGCGGGCTTCTGCGGGGCCGCGGCGGGGGCCGCGGTCTCCTGGGCCGGGGAGCCTGCCGGAGCGCTCGCGGCGGCAGGTGTGGCCGGGGCGGCCGGCGCAGCGGGCTGCGCGGCGTCAGCCGCTCCCGTGGAGCCCTCCGCAGGCTGGCTCGGCGCCGTGGCACCGCCCGGCTTGTAGTCGGCGAAGAAGTCCCACCAGGCTCGGTCTACCGAGTTCGGGTCCTGGAGGTACTGCTGGTAGATCTCGTCGACGAGCCACTCATTGGGACCGAACGCAGCGGCAGGGTTCTTCCCCTGCCCCTCTTGGTCGGTCGAGATGCTCGAGCTGTTGGGGGACTGTAGCGACACGGCGGCAACCGCCCTCTTCCGCTTCCTAAGGTGGTGGACAGCGGGAATAAAGGCTACGCCTCCCTGCACCCCTGGTGCAGTCCGGGAGGGTCAGTCGTCGCGCACGTCACATTCACCGATGGGTTTCAGGGCATGACTTGGCGGGAAACACACGGAGTTTGCCCGCGTGAGGGTAGAACTCATCGCCGAGGCACCCCTGGATCAGTGCTCCCACCACCGACCCTACGGCACAGGCCGTCAACCTCGAGCTGACTCCTTGCCCGGAAGGGTGACGCGAATGCGGCATCCACGTGGGGATTCGGCCACACCGATGCGTCCGCCGTGCAGATCCACCGCCCACCGGGCGATGGCCAGGCCGAGCCCCGTGCCGCCGTCGGTCTTCGGGCCGGACGGGCCCGGCCCGCCGCGGTTGAAGCGTTCGAAGACCCGGTAGCGCTCCGACTCGGGGATCCCGGGCCCCTCGTCCTGCACCTCCAGCACCAGGCTCTGCGGCCCTTCGCCGCGCCGGGCGTGGACGGTGACCCGGCCGTGCCGGGGGCTGTGCTTGATGGCGTTGTCGATGAGATTGGCGACGACCTGGTGCAGCCGTTCGGCGTCGGCGTGCGCGGTCAGCTCGGGCGGCGAGACATCGAGATGCAGATGGACGTCCGTTCGGGTGTGCGTGCCGGAGCCGGCCATGCCGGACAGCGTCGAGGCGCCGCGGCTCATGTTGGCCTCCTTGAGCACCCCGGACAGATACGGCCACACCTCGAAGCGCCGGGCGTGCAGCGGGACCACGCCGTTGTCCAGCCGGGAGAGGTCCAGGAGGTGCTCGACCAGCCGGCCGAGCCGCTCGGTCTGCTTCAGCGCCGTACGCATGGTCTCCGGATCGGGGTCCGAGACGCCGTCCACGACGTTCTCCAGCACCGCGCGCAGCGCCGCGATGGGCGTGCGCAGCTCGTGCGAGACGTTGGCGACCAGCTCCTTGCGGTGGGTGTCCACCGCTTCCAGGTCCGCCGCCATCCGGTTGAACGCGGTGGCCAGGTCCCCGAACTCGTCACGGCGCCCGGAGCGCACCCGGCGGGTGTAGTCGCCTCCCGCCATCGACCGGGTCACGTCGGTCATCTCGCCGAGCGGAGCGGTCAGGCTGTTCGCGACGAACTGGGTGAGCAGCAGCGAGGCGATGATCGAGAAAATGGTGATCACCCGCAGCTCGGTCGCCGAGTGGGTGGCGACGAACACGAGCAGTGTGGTGATGATCACCGAGACGCTGACCAGCGCGCCCAGCGCGGCCTTGACCGAGCGGTAGGGGTCCAGCGGCCGCAGGCCCTCCCAGATCCGCTCCCACAGGCCGTGAGCGGGCGCGCGCCACCCCCGCCTCATGCGGGCGGGGTCTCCAGGGCGTAGCCGACGCCGTGGACCGTGCGGATGCGCTCGGCGCCGATCTTCCGGCGCAGGGCCTTGATGTGGCTGTCGACCGTGCGCGTCCCGGAGGCGTCCGCCCAGTCCCAGACCTCGGCCAGCAGCTGCTCGCGGGAGAGCACCGCCCGCGGCGTGTTGGCCAGGCAGACCAGCAGGTCGAACTCGGTGGGGGTGAGGTGGACGTCGTCCGCGCGCACCCGCACCCGGCGCTGCGCGTGGTCGATCTCCAGCTCGCCCAGCCGCAGGATACCGCTGCGCGGGGTGTGCGCGGCCAGGGTGGCGCGCTCGACCCGGCGCAGCAGGACGTGCACCCGTGCGGCCAGCTCACGCATGGAGAACGGTTTGGTCATGTAGTCGTCGGCGCCGACGCCGAGGCCGACCAGCATGTCCGTCTCGTCGTCCCGGGCGGTGAGCATCATCACCGGCACCGGGCGCTGCGCCTGCACGCGGCGGCAGACCTCCAGGCCGTCGAAGCCCGGCAGCATCACGTCGAGGACCAGCAGATCGGGCTGCCACGCCTCGGCGGTGTCGACGGCGGCAGGGCCGTCGGTGGCCGTCTGCACCTGGAATCCCTCGGCGCGCAGCCGGGCCGCGATGGCGTCGACGATCGTCGGGTCGTCCTCCACGACCAGCACCCGGCGCTGGGCGCCCGGCGTGGCCGCGGCGGTGCCGCCCTGGGTTGTCTGAATCTGGTCCATCGCCCGCCCCTGCATGTCCCCTGCGTGGTCGCGTATTGCTGGGCAGCAGCGTAAGGGCATGGTGTGACTGTCGGCTACGCGCCCTTGCGGGCGAGGTGCACCACGTCAGGGACGCCTCGGACAACGGTGATCTCTTCCGTCCGTACGCCCTCGAATCCGGCATTTCGCAGGGCCAGTTCGAACGCCGGGGACGGCTGTGCGGACCAGACGGCGAGGACGCCGCCGGGGGTCAGCCGGTCGCGGCAGGCGGCGAGGCCGGTGGGGGAGTAGAGGCTGTTGTTGTCCTCCGTGACGGTCCAGTCCGGCCCGTTGTCGATGTCCAGGCACAGCGCGTCGAAGGTGTCCCGGCCCGCTTCCGTGCTGATATATCCGACCAGATCGGTGTGCAGGATCTCGGTTCGCGGGTCGGTCAGCGCGTCCGCCGAGACGGCGGACAGCGGTCCTTCGCGATGCCAGTCGATGACGGCCTGCTCACGCTCAGCGACCGCGATCCGGCCCCAGCGTGGCTCGGCCGACGCCCGCGCCAGTGAGAATCCGACGCCGAGACCGCCGATCAGGACGGCGGGCCGCCGCCGTCCTTCGGGGAGCTCGGCCAGCGCGGCGTCGATCAGCAGTCGCTCGGAGCGTCCGTCGGAGGTGTCCATCAGGAAGCAGCCGTTGGCGATGATCTCGCAGACCGCGGGGGTCTCGGTGGCGCCGGGCCCGGAGATGCCGCCGCGCTGCCGCAACACCACCTCTCCGTACGGGCCTTCGCGGCGGTCGAGGGTGCGCGGGGCCTCCTGGAGGCCGGCCGTCGAGGGCGGGAAGGAAACGGGAGCCATGCCGCCATCTTGGCCAACCGCGGGACCGTCGGTCCACCGTGTCCGAAGCCCGGACCTGCGCGGAGGTGAGAGATCTCATCAAGGTTGCCTGACGTGATGGATCTCACCCTCACAGCCGGCTCATTGGTTGAGCGTGCAGGCTGGTCGCGGACGTAGAGAAAGGCGTGGCGGGGGCGTGGCGGAATGTGCGACGTGAGCGCCGCGGAGGGTGCGGGCGCGGTGCATGTGCCGTGGAGGAACAGCCCGCGACGGACAGTCGGGGCGGACGGTCGGGGAGGCGGCCGCGGGTGGGTTGCGTGGCAAGGGACAGAAAGGGCACGGGACGGTGAGTGGGGTCGGATCCGCCGACAGCAGGGCGGTCGCGGGCATGCCTGCCGGGACCACGCCGGTCGGGAGGGTGCCTGGCGGGAGCGCGCTTGACGGCATCCCGTCGGTTGGCATCGCGACTGCCGGTATCGGGAGTTGCGACACCGGGGGGCCGGGCGGCCTCGCCGGGGTTCCTCGGCAACGCGGTGGACAGCGGGACGGTGCGAAGGACATCACCGCGGTGGCTGCTCCGCTTCCGGGGGCGGCTCCCGGCCCGGAGGCAGCCCGGTCGGCGGCTGGCACGGGCGCCGATGCGGCCGCGACACGACGGACCGGCGGCCTGCGGCGGGCCTTGCGGCTGCTGCCGACACCGACCGGCACTCCCTTCACCTTCGCCTACGCCGCTCTCCTCGTGGCGACCTCGCTCTTCGCCGAGCACGCCGATCCACAGCTGGTGTCCGAGCTGTTGCGCGGCTCCAGCACGGACGTCGTCCATCTCGCCCGCACCCCGCTGCTGGTGCTCGTCGCCAGCGCCCTGTGGGTCGCCGGCGGCCTCACCTCCGCCCACGCCATCGGCTTCCTCTTCGTGCTGACGGCACTGGAGCGGCGGATCGGTGGACTGCGGGCCGCCGCGGTGTTCTTCGGCGGGCATGTGCTGGCCACCCTCGCCACCGAACTGCCCGTCGGGTTCTCGGTCGCCGTCGGACAGCTGCCGGAGAGTTCGCTGCACCGCCTCGACTACGGCATCAGCTTCGGCGTGATGACCTGCACCGGAGCCCTCGCGGGGCTGTTGCCCGCCTGGTGCCGGTGGCCGCTGCTGGCCGGCGTCGGCTATGTGGCCGTCACCGACCTGCTCACCTATGCCGACCCGCTGACCGACTGGGGGCATCTGCTCTCCCTCGCCCTGGGCGTGGCGAGCCTGCCGCTGCTGCGCCGCTGGCGCGACCGGCGCGCCTTCCCGCCGCTCCTCGGCGACCTGGGGCACCCGGCGCTACGGGGCACCCGGCCCTTCCTGGCACAGGAGTAGGCGCCGCCGAGGTGCCACGCAGGGCCTCGTCCGGATCAGGCCGGGCGCGCGGGGGCCGGTACGCCCAACTGCCGCGTCGTGGTCACCATCCGACGCTCCGCGTCGCAACTGCACGCACCGGACCCCGCTCGCTGATGCGGCCTGATCCACAAGGGCACCGGGCCGTGTCCGCGGAGTCCTGTCCGCCCCGCGACGCCTGGCACGCACTCTCGCCGCACCAGGCGCAAGCCCAAGTACATCCGGTACGAGGACGTGCACCCTGCCGCCCGAGAACACGCACTGGACGCCGCGGTGCCCGCCCTCGGGGCGGACGGCGGGACTTGGCGGGCACGGCCTAGCCCAACCAGATCAGCATCCCGTCGCCCTCGTCCGCCGCGGCCCGGAAGAACGGCTGCAGTGCGGCGTAGTGCTCGCCGACGTGGTCCAGCGGTTCGCCGCGCTCCCAGACGATGGCCGGATAGACCTTCGACGCGGCGAGTTCGTCCGGTGCGACCCCGGCGGTCAGGCTCGGGGCGGACAACCGCGCCATTTCCTCGGCCGCCGTGCGCACCCGCTCCGGGGTGAGACAGCGGGGCGGCCCGTAGCCCCAGTCCTCGGCGTCCGCCAACGGCTCCTCGCCGTGCACGATGTCCACGGGGAAGCCCTGGCGGCGGAGCAGGAAGCCGAGGGCGTCCCACGCCGTGCCGATGTCCAGGCAGCGGGCCTTCGCCGGCTCCGGCTCGGTGTCCGCCTCCTCGTCCATGCGCTCGCCCACCATCTCCAGCGCCCACTCGGGATCGCTGACGGCGCGCTGGAGTTCGGCCGCCGTGACACGTGCGTACTGTCCGATCATGCTCATGGTCCGGATGCTAGGCGCGGCCACTGACAACCCGCCGCGAGGGCCCGGATGCCGACCGCCCCCCGCCGGGAATCCGTCCGGCGCCGCGCCGCGCGCCCGGTCAGGTCCCGTCGCCACCTGTGGCCGGATCATCCGTCGGCTCCTGGGAGAATGGCGTTCTTGCGAGCGCGGCGGTACGCGGTGCTCACCGGTAGCAGGAGTGCACGCCCGTGTCCCAGGACCCCACCCGGCCGAACCCCGACGCCACTCGCCTCGGGCTCGTCTCCGACTGCGGCAGTTGCTTCGGGCTCTGCTGCGTCGCCCTGCCGTTCGCCGCGTCGGCGGATTTCGCGGTCGACAAGGACGCCGGGCGGCCCTGCGGCAACCTGCGGAGCGACTTCCGCTGCGGAATCCATGCCGAGCTGCGTGAGCGCGGCTTCTCCGGATGCACCGTCTTCGACTGCTTCGGTGCCGGGCAGAAGGTCTCACAGGTCACCTTCGGCGGCGAGGACTGGCGGCAGGCCCCGCGCACAGCCCGCAGCATGTTCGACGTCTTCCCCGTCATGCGGCAGCTCCACGAACTCCTTCAGTACCTCGCCGAGGCCCTCGCCCGGCCTGCTGCCCGCCCGATCCACGACGAGCTGCGGCGCGCGCTCGACGAGACCGAAGCCCTCACGTACGGCACTCCCGAGGAATTGGCCGGCCTGGATGTCGCCGCCCACCGGGGCGAGGTCAACGCTCTGCTGCTGCGCACCAGCGAGCTGGTGCGGGCCGAGGTGCCGGGCCGTAAGAAGGAGCGGCGGGGCGCGGATCTCATGGGCGCCCGGTTGCGGCGCGCCGACCTGCGGGGCGCCAACCTCCGCGGGGCCTACCTCATCGCCGCCGACCTCACGGGCGCCGACCTGCGGCTGGCCGACCTGATCGGTGCCGATCTGCGGGACGCCGATCTGAGCGGCGCCGACCTCACCGGCAGCCTCTTCCTCACCCGGGCCCAGCTCAGCGCGGCCAAGGGGGACGACCGCACCACGCTGCCGCCGGAGCTCGGCCGCCCGGCTCACTGGTAGTCACCCGCCGCACCGGGCACGGCACATCCGCGGCCGCCCGCCGGTGACCGACGCCGACGATCCGAGTTCCCCCGTCTTCGTGCGTCTTCGTACGGCACCACCCGCCCACCGACGCGGAGCGGAGACACCTCCGCCGATCCGCCGCCGCACGCTGCCCATCCCTGATCGCTCACAGCGAACGCGCCCCGGGGAACATCTCCCCCTACCGCGGCATTGAGTGAGTACAGCTCAACTTGCCTGCCGAAGGGGAGATCATGGCTTCGACGCCCACATCGCTCACCCTGCCCGTGCTGCCCCTCGATGACGAGGTCGTTCTGCCCGGCATGGTGGTGCCTCTCGACCTGTCCGACACCGACGTCCGGGCAGCCGTGGAGGCCGCACAGGCCGCCGCCCCGTCGGGTAACAAGCCGCAGGTGCTGCTTGTGCCCCGGCTCGACGGCAGCTACGCCGGGATCGGCACGCTCGGGCGGATCGAGCAGGTCGGGCGGCTCTCCGACGGCGACCCCGGGGCCCTGATCAGGGGCCTGGGCCGGGTGCGCATCGGGTCGGGTACGACCGGCCCGGGGGCCGCCCTCTGGGTGGAGGGCACCACCGTCGAGGAGACGGTGCCCGACCCGCTGCCCGGCGCGGTGACGGAACTCGTCACCGAATACAAGGCGCTGGCCACCAGCTGGCTGCGCAAGCGCGGTGCCTGGCAGGTCGTCGACCGCGTCCAGCAGATCGAGGACGTGCCGACGCTCGCCGACAACTCCGGCTACTCGCCCTTCCTGACCACCGAGCAGAAGGTCCGGCTGCTGGAGACCGCCGACCCGGTGGCCCGTCTGAAGTTCGCCACCGAGACCCTGCGCGAGCACCTCGCGGAACAGGACGTCGCCGAGTCGATCGCCAAGGACGTCCAGGAGGGCGTCGACAAGCAGCAGCGGGAATTCCTGCTGCGCCGTCAGCTGGAAGCGGTCCGCAAGGAACTCGCCGGGATCAACGGCGACCCCGAGGACGAGGGCGACGACTACCGCGCCCGCGTCGAGGCCGCCGAACTGCCCGAGGAGGTCCGCAAGGCCGCCCTCAAGGAGGTCGACAAGCTGGAGCGGTCCAGCGACCAGAACCCCGAGGGCTCCTGGATCCGCACCTGGCTGGACACCGTCCTGGAACTGCCGTGGAACGAGCGGACCGAGGACGCGTACGACATCGCAGGCGCCAAGGAGATCCTGGACGCCGACCACGCGGGCCTGGAGGACGTCAAGGAGCGGATCACCGAGTACCTCGCCGTCCGCAAGCGCCGGACCGAGCGCGGTCTGGGGCTCGTCGGCGGGCGGCGCGGCGGCGCGGTGCTGGCACTGGTGGGCCCGCCGGGCGTCGGAAAGACCTCGCTCGGCGAGTCCGTCGCACGGGCCATGGGGCGCGAGTTCGTCCGGGTCGCGCTCGGCGGCGTCCGGGACGAGGCGGAGATCCGCGGCCACCGGCGCACCTATGTCGGCGCGCTGCCCGGCCGGATCGTGCGGGCCGTCAAGGAGGCCGGGTCGATGAACCCGGTGGTGCTGCTCGACGAGATCGACAAGGTGGGTTCGGACTTCCGGGGCGACCCGGCCGCCGCCCTCCTGGAGGTCCTGGACCCGGCGCAGAACCACACCTTCCGCGATCACTACCTGGAGGTCGAACTGGACCTCAGCGACGTGGTCTTCCTGGCCACGGCCAACGTCCTCGAAGCCATCCCCGAGCCGCTGCTGGACCGGATGGAACTGGTCAGGCTCGACGGGTACACCGAGGACGAGAAGGTCGTCATCGCACGGGAGCACCTGCTGCCCCGGCAGCTGGAGCGGGCCGGTCTGGAGCCCGGCGAGGTCGTCCTGGAGGACGGGGCGCTGCGCAAGCTCGCGGGTGAGTACACCCGTGAGGCGGGCGTACGGAATCTGGAGCGGTCGGTGGCCCGGCTGCTGCGCAAGGTCGCGGCCCAGCACGAACTGGGTGAGCGGGAGCTGCCGTTCACGGTCGGCGCGCAGGAGCTGCGTCCGCTGATCGGGCGCCCGCACCACACCCCCGAGTCCGCGCAGGACCCGGCCGAGCGGCGGACCGCGGTGCCCGGTGTCGTCACCGGACTGGCGGTGACCGGCGCCGGCGGCGATGTGCTGTACGTCGAGGCATCGCTGGCCGATCCGGAGACCGGTGCGTCCGGGCTGCAGCTGACCGGTCAGCTGGGCGATGTGATGAAGGAGTCGGCGCACATCGCGCTGTCGTTCCTGCGCTCGCACGGAGCGGAACTGGAGCTTCCGGTCGCTGACCTGAAGGAGCGCGGAGTGCACCTGCACGTCCCGGCCGGCGCCGTCCCCAAGGACGGCCCGAGCGCGGGGGTGACCATGACGACCGCGCTGGCCTCGCTGCTGTCGGGCCGCCAGGTCCGGCCGGACGTCGCGATGACGGGTGAGATCTCGCTGACCGGGCGGGTCCTGCCGATCGGCGGCGTCAAGCAGAAGCTGCTCGCCGCGCACCGGGCCGGGATCACCACCGTGATCATCCCCAAGCGCAACGAGCCGGATCTGGACGAGGTGCCCGCCGAGATCCTCGACACGCTCCAGGTCCACCCGGTGGCAGACGTCCGCCAGGTACTCGAGCTGGCGCTGACACCGGCCTCGGCCGGTGCCGCACCGGAGGTCCCGGTCGCGGCGTGACGGGCGTGACCGGGCGAGGGCCCCTTTCGCACCAGGTGTGCGGAAGGGGCCCTGTCGTGTGCCCGGCGGTGCGGACGGTGGAGCGGGGGGGGGGGGGGCGGCTCAGCCGTTGGCGAGTGCCTGGAGACGGTCCATCGCGCCGTTGAAGCGGTTGTGGTCGCCGACCGTCGGCCCGGTCGAGGTGTACTGCCAGATGGTGTGGAAGCCCCAGCCGCCCGGGAGTTCGCCCACCGAGGAGCCGTAGCGCGGGACCCACAGGGGGTTGATGCCGCCGAATCCCGCGTAGTTGCCGGTGCACTGCTTCCACCAGCTGGTGGAGGTGTAGATGACGGCGTCCCGTCCGGTACGCGCCTTGTAGGTGGCGAACCAGTCCTTCATCCAGTTGACCAGCCCGGCCGCGCTCAGGCCGTAGCAGGTCGCCCCGTAGGGGTTGTACTCCATGTCGAGTGCGCCGGGCAGGGTCTTGCCGTCCCGGGACCAGCCGCCGCCGTGGTCGACGAAGTAGTTGGCCTGGGCCGCGCCGCTGGAGGTGTTCGGCGTGGCGAAGTGGTAGGCCCCGCGGATCATGCCGCTGTTGTAGGAGCCGTTGTACTGCTGCGCGAAGGAGGGGTTGGTGTAGCTGGTGGACTCCGTCGCCTTGACGTAGGCGAAGCGGACGCCGCTGTTCCAGAGGGTCGACCAGGCGACATTGCCCTGGTGGCCGCTGACGTCCACGCCTTCGACGGACGCGGCGGCGGACGGCGGTGGGGCGTCCGGGGCGGCCGGTGACCGGCCCTCGTGCGCGGCGATCTGCGACCCGGCCCAGTCCTGGCCCGGGTGGGTGGGTTCCGGTGCGTACTTGGTGGCAGCGGCGCCGGCGGTGCCGGGGAGGCCGAGGAGGAGGGAGAGGATCGCCAGAAGGATCCCGGCCGCGGTCGCCAGGGAGCGCGATCGGCGGTGGGGGGAGCCGGATCTGAGCACGGGCATACGTGCCTCCGAAGATCTCGGTGAGGGACCTGAGGGGGGCGAGCGAGCGGCACGGCGCAGGCGTGCGGGCACGGATTTCACGGGTGGGGGTGTGCGGTGGAACCTTCGACGCTTGCTGTGGCCATGCCAGAAATGACGATACGCGCGTAGATCGGTGGGATAAAAGAGGGCTACGGGGCTGCCGTTGGTCTAATCCTGCGAAATACTGGCCGAGCTGGGGTTACGGCCGCGGCTGAAAGAAACTTTCACGGCCGGGAAACCCGGAGGGACCGGAAAGACCCGGGGCACCCGGAAAACGCAGAAATCGCAGGAGAAGTGGGAAAGGGCGCTGACGTGCACAACACCGGAGCCGACGGTATGACGGCGGACGGCGCGCCGAATGGTGTGGACCACGAATTCCTCGCCCTCGAACGCGAGTTGGCGGTATTCCTCCGCCGTGCCCGCGCCTCGTCCGGCGAACTGGCGCGTGAGGTCCACCCCGATCTGGAGCCCGCCGCCTACGGTCTGCTCGTCCGGCTCGCCGACGCGGGCGCGCAGCGCGCCACCGACCTGGCGGGGTTCTTCGGCGTCGGCAAGGCCACGATGAGCCGCCAGTTGCACGCCCTGGAGGGACTCGGTCTCGTCGCCCGGGAGCCCGATCCGGCCGACGGCCGGGCGGTCCTGGTGCGGATCACCGACGAGGGGCGGGAACGCTTCACCCGCGTCCGCACCGCCCGCCGCGCCCAGTACGCCCGCCGCCTCGCTGCGTGGGACCGCACGGAGGTCGCCGAACTGGCCCGCCTGCTCCACCAGCTCAATGCGGGACAGGAGGGGCAGGAAGGGCAGGAGGGGGGCGACGCCCCCTGAGGGCGCGGGTTCCGCGCCCACGCGCCTCGCCCCGCGGTCCGGGTCACCCGTCCGACGCCGTCTCGCCGGTCACGGCACGACGTGGATCACCGCCGCGTCGTCCCGGGCCTTGCCGCGCGGGTGGGCGGTGCCCTCCGGGTCCGCCGCCTCCGCCGCCCGCACCCTGTCGATGAGGGCCTGCGGGCCCTGTTGTGCCACCAGTTGCGCGCAGTCGGCCCACGAGCCCTGGTGGAAGACCTCCACCCAGCGGCCCGCGCCGTCGCTCAGCGCGGTCAGGGAGCGGACCTCGGCGCGCGGGGTGGTGCCGGTGACCGCGCGGGCGGCCACGGCGGGATCGGCGGCCGCGGTGAAGAAGCCCCCCTCGGCGTTGCGCAGCGCCTCGACGGCGCGGCCGTACTCCCGGCCCGCGGCAGCGCGTTCGGCGGAGCCGCGGGGCAGTGCCCGCACGGCGTCCCGCTGCGCGCGGATCCCCGGCGGCAGTTCGTCCAGCCGGCGGTCCAGCACCGGTTGCACCGATCCGTCCGCCCGCTCCAACAAGAGGGCGGAATCGGACAGTACGAGGTGTTCGACGGTGTCTTGCGACCAGCGCACGGCGACCACGGTTGCCTGCGGCGTACGGACGTGAGAAAGGTCACAGCCGCCCCGGTGAATTGCCGCCGTACGGGAGATGGCCGCGGACAGTGCCTCAGGGAGCGTCATATCCGGGTGCGAACCCGACAGTTCGAGCATTGCGCCCCCGAGGCGCGCGGTGAACCACGAGACCGGGTGCACACAGCCGTAGTCCCCCTCCGGTGGCGTCACGCCGTCCAGCAGGACCAGGGCTCCGCCCTGACCGGAGGCCGGGAGAGCGACGGACGCGTAGTCCTCGTTTGGGTGTTGGGGGTCGCCGGGGTCGGTGGCGAGAGCGCTGTGCATGCCGGCAAGTCTGCCGGAGACGGCCCTTTCACTCCGGCGATCGGGCCGCTCCGGGGTGTTGGCGTACCGCCAGGTCAGCGCCGTACGGAAAGTCCGGACCAGGGGCCCGGGGCGCTGCGGGCGCGCATCTTGCCAGGACCGGGACGGTTCTCCAAACCCGTTCGGGGGCGGGCCGGGGTGGCGGCCCACGTCGTGGGTGCACGGAAGTTGATGGCCAAACTCTGATTGATGTTCACTCCTTCAGGTGGCCGGGCATGTGTTGCCGAGCCACTGCGCGGCGCCGGTGGAATGGTCGCTCCCGGATCACCGGGTGGGGCCAGGACGTCCGTCGCGACGCGCAGAGCCGGGCTGTTCCCCTTCGCGGAAGTGTGCGCTGCTGCGGTCTTCGCGCAGGTCCGCCCCGCGAGCGGAGCGAGTCGGGTCCGCGACGCCACACGGCGTGGGCAGGCGAGACAGGATTGCGAGCAGCGGTGCGGAAGAAGCGGCTTCGGGGCGGCGCAGGGAAGCCGGGATCACCGGCCGGTTCGGTCTCCCGACCGGCCAACGGTCCGGGTGCGACGGGTGACGGGGACGGTACCCAACGGCGTCCCGCGCGGGTGCGCAACCGACTTGTCGGGGCGGTGGCCGTCGTGGCCGTCGCCGTCCTGGGAGCCGGCGCGCCCGCCATCGCCACCGCCGCGGACAACGCGCAGCAGAGTCAGCAGCTCGTCGACCTCGCCGAGTTGGACGCGCACGCCCTCGCGCTCGCGCACTCCCTCGCCGACGAGCGCGACACCATGACCGACTTCGTGGCCGCCGGGCGCGGTGCCCGCGGTGGCGCGGAGTCCGCGCAGCCGCAGCGCGCCCGCGTCGACCGGCAGATCCGCGAACTGCGGAGCGAGGCCCACGGCGCCGCCGGCGAGACCGCGGTGTACCGCGCCGCGAACAAGCTCCTCACCGCCCTGCCGGAGACCCGCAGTCAGGCGTTGGGCGGGACGAGCACCGCCGAGCAGACCTTCGAGGCGTACACCCGGGCCGTCCAGGCGCTCGGCGCCATCAGCGACGACATCGCCCGGGGACTTCCCGCCCGCGCCGACGCCGCGGACGCCGACACCCGTGCGCTGCCCGCCCTCGGCCGCGCCGTCGACCAGGCCGCGGGCACCCGCGGGCTGCTGCTGTCCGCGCTCAACGCCGGTGGCTCGCAGCCCCGTCTGACCGCCGCGGCACAGCTCGCGCACCTGCGTGAACAGGGTGCGCTGGAGGACTTCGCCCAGTCGGCGAGCGAGGGCGCCCGGGACCGCTACGACCGGACCGTCAACGGCACGGACGTCGCCACCGCCGAGCGCTATCTGACCCGCCTGACCGACCAGCCCCGGCTGAGCGGCACCGATCTGCGCCTCGACCGGGAGCGGGTGCGCGCCACCCTCACCTCCCGGGTGGGGCTGATGCGCGGCGTCGAGTCCGCCATGGCCACCGCCGAGATCCAGCGGCTGGGCGCACTGCGCGACGACGATGTGACGGCGCTGGAGATCCGCATCGGGCTGGAGGCCCTCTGCCTGCTGCTCGCCGTCGGCGCGGGCATCTCCGGAGCCCGCTCCATGACCCGGCCGCTGGCCGCCCTGCGGCTCGGTGCCCAGCGCGTGGCCGCCGACCCCGGCGCCGAGGAGCCCATCACCTTCACGGGCCGCGACGACGAGTTCGCCGCCGCGGTCCGCTCCGTCAACTCGCTGCACGCCCAGGTCGGCGCACTCGCCCGGCGGACGGCCGAGCTGGAGGGCGAGCGCAAGCGGCTGGTCAGCGGCCGGCAGCGGATGGTCGCCGAGCGCGAGGTGCTCCAGGACCAGGCGGCCGGCTTCCAGCAGGAGGTCGCCGAACTCACCGAGCGGCTGGCCGCCCTGCGCGCCGGTGTGCACGGCCGGTTCGTCAACCTCTCGCTGCGCACCCTGGGCCTGGTGGAGCGCCAGCTCGGCGTCATCGAGGCGCTGGAGGAGAGCGAGCAGGACCCGGAGCGGCTGGAGACGCTGTTCAAGCTGGACCACTTCGCCGCGCGGATGCGCCGCAACAGCGAGAACCTCCTGGTGCTGGCCGGCGCGGAACACGGCACCGGCCACAGCGGCCCTGTGCCGCTGCTGGACGTGCTGCGCGCCTCGGTCAGCGAGATCGAACGGTACGAGCGGGTGCGCATCCAGTCGCTGCCGCCGCACTCCCAGGTCGCCGGGTTCGCCGCGGACGACCTCAGCCACCTCGTCGCGGAACTCCTGGAGAACGCCACCGCGTTCTCGCCGCCGGACGCGCATGTCGAGCTGTCCGGCTGGCTGCTGGAGAGCGGCGAGATCATGCTCTCCGTCCAGGACGAGGGCATAGGGATGACCGGGGACCGGCTGGCCGAGCTCAACGACCGGCTCTCGGACGCCGAGGCCGCCTCGTCCTCCGAGACCATCGACGAGGCGCTGGGCCTCGGGCTGTACGTCGTGGTGCGGCTGGCCGCCCGGCACGGCGTCCGGGTCCAGTTGCGCGACAGCAAGCAGGGCGGCGTGACCGCCGTCGTGGTGCTCCCCGGCTCGATACTGCCCACCCGCCCGGACCCCTCCGGTCTGCCGTCGGTGGCCACGCACGACGTGCCGCACACGCCGAGCCTGCCCGGCTCGGTCGCCGAGGCGAACTCCAACACCCTCCAGACGCGGTCCCCGCGAAGCGTGCCCACGGCCCCGCCGGCCGCGGCGCCCGCCGAGGAAACCGCCGCGCCGACCGCGCAGGCCGCCGAGTCCGCCGCGCTCGCCGACGAGCCGCTCGCCGACGAGCCGCTCGCCGCGCGGCCCGCCGATGCCGGAGCCCCCGCCGCGGAGGCGGCCCCCGGCTCCGACCCCTTCGTCGCCGCCGCGGAGCGCGCGATCGACGAGGCAGGTGTGGGCGGCCCGGCCGAACCCGCCTCCCCCGCCCAGCCGTCCGGCCCCACCACGGGCACCGGGCCCGACCGGAGCCCGTACGGTCCGCAGTCCTCCGGCCCGTACGCCACGGCCGGCGGCGAGCACGCACGGTCCGACGACCCCGCCGACCCGGCCACGGACGCGGTCACCCCGGCGGCGCCCGGCTCCGGCCGGCACGCCGCGCCGGTCGCATCCGCCGACCCGTACGCCATCGGCCCGGACGAGCACACCCGGCCCGCCGCCGACGTCGCGCCCACCGGCGCCGAGGCGACGGCCCCTGCACAGGACCACACCCAGGACCACACACAGGACGGCGTGCCGGACGACGCACCCCTCGGGGCGCGCCGGACGACCGTCACCGGGCTGCCCAAGCGGACGCCCAAGATCGTGTCGCAGCAGTCGCCCGCCGGACCGCGCAAGAGCGGCGGGGTCAACGCCGAAGCGCTGCGGCGCCGGCTCGGCGGCTTCCAGCAAGGCGCGCGCGAGGGGCGGCGTGAGGTCGAGGCCGAGATCTCGGACCCCACGCCGGAGCGGACCATCCCACAGACGGACACCGACGGAGCGGGGGCCCCGGGAGAGAGCGACATTGTCGAGGAGGCACGCGATTGAACGCGCAAGCGCCCAGTGCGCAGGGACGCGGATTGAGCAGCCAGGCGAGAAACCTGCACTGGCTCCTGACCAACCTGGTCGACGAGGTGCCGGGCATCCGCTCGGTGGCGGTGGTCTCCTCCGACGGGCTGATGCTGCTCTCCTCCGACCCCGCCAGGACGGACGAGACGGCGCAGCCCGGTGAGAGCAACGGACCCAAGGGGTCCAGCGCCGACCTCGCCACCATCGTCTCCGGGCTCGGCAGTCTGACGCTCGGTGCCGCAAAGCTGATGGACGGCGGCGGCGTCAAGCAGACGATGGTCACCATGGACGAGGGCAGCCTCTTCGTCATGTCGATCAGTGACGGTTCACTGCTCGGTGTGCACGCCACCCCGGACTGCGACATGAGCATCGTCGCCTACCACATGGCGCTGTTCGTCGGCCGGGCCGGCCATGTCCTCACCCCCGAACTCCGCACCGAACTGCGCAAGTCGATGGAGAACGTCCTGTGAGTAGTCCCAAACTCCCCGTACGCGGCGGGGACAGGAAACCCGCGCGCGTACGGCCGTATTCGCTCACCGGCGGCCGGACGCGATTCGGGCACGTGCTGCTCGTCGAGACGTTCGTGGCCGCGCTGGAGGCCCCCGAGGAGCGTCGCGAGCTGACGTCGGGCGGCTGGGGCGACCGGGTGATGCCGGAGATGCGGGCGATCGTCGAGCTGTGCCGCCGCATGCGCTCCGTCGCGGAGATCTCCGCGCTGCTCAAGATGCCGCTGGGCGTGGTCCGCGTCCTCCTCAGCGACCTCGCCGACCAGGGAAAGATTCGCGTCTACGGCACCGGACACGGCACCGGCCGGCCGGACCGCGCGCTGCTCGAAAGGGTGCTGAGTGGACTTCACAGGCTCTGACACGATAGCGGCCGGGCCGACGGCGTCCGCCGGTCGTGCGGGCGAGGCCGACGCGGTGGCCGTGGCCGCCGACGAGGGTCTGCAGAGCTGGCAGACGGACGCGTCGCGGGCCCCGGTCGCCACCAAGATCGTGGTGGCGGGCGGCTTCGGTGTCGGCAAGACCACGTTCGTCGGATCGGTCTCGGAGATCACCCCGCTCCAGACCGAAGCGGTGATGACGCAGGCCAGCGCCGATACGGACGATCTGACGTCCACCCCGGAGAAGACCACGACCACGGTCGCGATGGACTTCGGGCGGATCACCCTCGACCAGGACCTGGTGCTCTACCTGTTCGGCACGCCCGGCCAGCAGCGCTTCTGGTTCATGTGGGATGACCTGGTGCGCGGCGCGATCGGTGCGATCGTGATGGCGGACACCCGGCGGCTGGAGGACTGCTTCCCCGCGCTGGACTACTTCGAGAGCTGCGGGCTGCCGTACGTCGTCGCGGTCAACCACTTCGAGGGGACCGCCGCGTACGCCGTGGACGACGTCCGCGACGCGCTGACCGTGCCCCCGCACGTACCCGTCGTGATCATGGACGCCCGTCAGCGGGTCACCGTGATCGAGTCGTTGCTGGCGCTGGTCGGCCACGCCTTGCAGACCGCACCGGAATAGCCGGACCGGGCCACCCGTCCGGACAGGCCACCGCCTGCACGGACCGGCCGGGCTCCGCCGCCCGTGGGCCACCCCCGCCCTCACCCCCCGAACAGCAGCAGTAACGGAAAAGAGCGCCGCCATGCGGAAGATACTCATCGTCGGGGCCGGTCAGTCCGGTCTCCAACTCGCCCTCGGCCTCCAGTCCCAGGGCTACGAGGTCACCCTCATGTCCAACCGCACCGCCGACGAGATCCGCTCCGGCCGGGTCATGTCGACGCAGTGCATGTTCGACACCGCCCTCCAGCACGAGCGCGACCTCCAGATCAACTTCTGGGAGAGCCAGGCCCCGCGCATCGAGGGCCTGGGCGTCTCGGTCGCCGCGCCCGGCAGCCACGCCGAGCCCGGCGGCTCCCAGCGCGCCATCGACTGGGTCGGCAAGCTCGACGGCTACGCCCAGTCCGTCGACCAGCGCGTGAAGATGGCCGGCTGGATGGAGACCTTCGCGCAGCGTGGCGGCCAGCTCGTCATCCACGGCGCGGCAGTCTCCGACCTGGACTTCTTCGCGAGCCGCTACGACCTGACGCTGGTCTCGGCCGGCAAGGGCGAGCTGGTGTCGATGTTCGGCCGGGACGCCGCCCGCTCCCCCTACGACGCCCCGCAGCGCGCCCTCGCCGTCGCCTACGTCCACGGCATGGGCCCGCGCCCGGAACACCCCGAGTTCGACGCGGTGCGCTGCAACCTCGTCCCCGGGGTCGGCGAACTCTTCGTCATGCCGACGCTGACCACCTCCGGCCGCGCCGACATCCTCTTCTGGGAGGGCATCCCCGGCGGCCCGCTGGACGCCTTCGAGGGTGTCAAGGACCCCGGCGAGCACCTCGCCAAGACGCTGGAGCTGATGGAGCAGTTCGTGCCCTGGGAGTACGCCCGCTCCACCAAGGTCGAGCTGACCGACGCCAACGGCACGCTGGCCGGCCGCTACGCCCCGACCGTGCGCAACCCCATCGGCCGGCTGCCCTCCGGCGGCCTGGTCCTCGGTGTCGCCGACGTCGTCGTGGCCAACGACCCGATCACCGGCCAGGGCTCCAACTCGGCCTCCAAGTGCGCCGCCGCCTACCTCTCCGCCATCGTCGAGCGCGGCGACCAGCCGTTCGACGAGGAGTGGATGCAGAGCGCCTTCGACCGGTACTGGAACACCGCCCAGCACGTCACGAAGTGGACCAACGCGATGCTGGGCCCGCCGCCGGAGCACGTGCTCAACGTCATCGGCGCGGCCGGTCAGCTGCAGCCGGCCGCCGACCGGTTCGCGAACGGCTTCAACGACCCGTCCGACTTCGAGAACTTCTTCTACGACCCGGACAAGGCCAACGCCTACCTCGCGTCGCTCACCAGCTGAGCGACGTCCCGCCTCGCGCCGGCCGGCCGGCGGACGCCCACGCGGCGATCCGCCGGCCGGCCGCGTGCTGGAGCGGCTACCCGACGTCGGGGGCGTCGGGGGAGTCCGGCGGTCCCGGGTCCGCGTCGAGCGGTGGTTCCGGGTCCACGTCGAAGAACAGCGGACGGTCCGGGGCCGCTGGGGCCTGGGGCGCGCGCGGCGGGCCCTGCCACGCCGGTGCCGCGTCCCGCTCCGGCCGTACGGCGGCCAGCGGCGGGCGGGCGGCGAGCGGGGAGATCCTGACGTCCGCGCCCGGCCGGGGCAGTTCGAGGACCTTGCCGTGACCGAGGTATCGCGCCGCCCGTGTTCCGTCGGGGGAGTACAGCACCAGATCCCCGGGGCGCAGCCGGTCCAGCGGCACCTGCGGCAGCCGGTCCCACCGCTCCGGTCCGGTGTGCGGCGCCGGCTGTCCGGCGTACTGCGGCGCCTCGGGGAGCGGCCCAGGCGGGCCGGCCGATTGCGGACCGGCGGGCGCGCCGTGCACGGGCGGTTCGGAGGCGCGTTCGAGGCCGTGACGGAGCGCGGGGCCGCCGACGGGCGACGGGTCCGAGGCGCCGCCCTTGCCGTCCGCCAGCGGTGCGTTCGGTGTGCTGCCCGGGTCCTCGTCCTCCAGGCGGCTCAGGGCGGTCAGCTGGTCCTCGGTGAGCGAGGCGAGCATCTCCTCGACCCCGGTGAGCCTCTCGCGGAAGGCGGCGCGCTGCTGCAGACGCCGAGCGGTCAGCTTCTGCTGTTTCCTGAGCGCGCCGCGGGCCTTCGTGGCCAGGGCGTCCGCCTTCTTCTCGCCTGCGGTGAGCCGGGCGATGGTCGCGGCCTGCCCGCCGGCCATCTCCTTGAGGAAGTGGCTGCGCTCCATGGCCTGCTCCGGGTCCTTGGACAGCAGGATGCGCAGATACGACGAGAGCCCCGTCTCGGGCGAGCCCTGGTATTGCAGCCGGGCCAGCCGCCCGGTGTCGGCCCGGCCGCCGGCCAGCCGCGTACGGGCCTTCACGAGCCGGGCGTTGAGGACGGTGGCCTTCTTCCGGGCCTTCCGGAGGTCCTTCTGCGTCGCGCGGTACGCGTCGGCGGCCTTCTCCGTCTCGCGGTAGAGGGACCGCAGTTTGCGCAGGAGCGCGCTGGTGCCGAGCCCGGCGGACGAGGACGCGGTGTCGGTGCCGTCGGGCCCGTCGGCACCCGTGCCACCGGAGTCGGCGCCTTCGGTGAGCCGCCCGAGTCCGCCCTCGCCGGTGTCCGGCGAGCCGCCGGATGTCCCGCCGTCCGACGAGGCGCCGTCCGACGAGGCGCCGTCCGACGAGGCGCCGTCCGACGAGGCGCCGTCCGACGAGGCGCCGTCCGACGAGGCGCCGGGCGACGAGGCGCCGGGCGGGGTCTCGCCACCGGGGTCGGCGAGGACCTGCGGTGAGGGCAGGGCCAGGGCTGCGGCGCCGACGAGTGCCAGCGTGCAGGCCGACCGCACCAACCGTCCGGACATCGCTCCACCTCTCCCACCCGCGGCGGCCGGGCCCGCGTCCGCCCGGCCGCTCCACTGACCGTCCGTAGGCTTCGGATCGTGACACGCAGCCGGGTGGATTCCGGTGAATAAGGCTGATTTACGGCATTTCTGTCACTCGATCAGCTACCGAAGTACGCGTCGAAGTTCTTCTGGAACTCCCAGCCGTTGTAGCGGTCCCAGTTGACCGACCAGGTCATCAGGCCGCCCAGGTCGGGGTGGGTGCCGTGCGGCCGGTAGCTGCCGCAGTCGGTGTTCTTGGTGAGGCAGTTGAGCGTCCTGGTGACCTCGGCGGCCGGAAGGTGCCCGTTGCCCGCCTGGGAGGAGGCCGGCAGGCCGATGGCCACCTGGGAGGGCTTGAGCGGCGGGAAGACGTTGTCCTTGTTGCCCGCCACCGGGAAGCCGGTCAGCAGCATGTCCGTCATCGCGACGGGGAAGTCCGCGCCGCCCATGGTGTGGTACTGCCCGTCGAGGCCCATGATCGGGCCCGAGTTGTAGTTCTGGACGTGCAGCAGGGTGAGGTCGTCGCGCAGTGCGTACAGGACGGGGAGGTAGGCGCCGGCCCGCGGATCCTGGCCGCCGAAGGGGCCCGAGCCGTAGAACTGGTAGCCGAGCTGGACGAAGAAGGTCTCCGGCGCCATGGTCAGCGTGAATGCCTCGCCGTACCGGGCCTTCAGGCTGCGCACCGCGGAGATGAGGTGGACGACGGCCGGGGTGGTGGGGTTCTTGAAGTCGGTGTCGCCGTTGTCCAGGGAGAGCGAGTGGCCCTCGAAGTCGATGTCCAGGCCGTCGAGTCCGTAGCGGTCGATGATCGCGCTGACCGAGGTCACGAAGGCGTCGCGGGCCGCGGCGGTGTTCAGCCGCACCTGGCCGTTCTGGCCGCCGATGGAGATCAGCACCTTCTTGCCGGCCGCCTGCTTGGCCTGCACCGCGGCCTTGAACTCCTCCTCGCTCTCGACTCCCGGGCATTCGCTCGGCGGGCAGAGTGAGAAGCGGATGTCGCCCGAGGTGACCGACGTCGGTTCGCCGAAGGCCAGGTCGATGATGTCCCAGCTGTCGGGAACGTCGGCGAGCCGGGTGTAGCCGGAGCCGTTGGCGAAGCTCGCGTGGAGATAGCCGACGAGTGCGTGCGGCGGGAGGTCCGCGGTCCGCGACCCGTGGGCGGCCGGGGAGGGGGCGGCGTGGGCGGTGCTCGCCCGGGCGGCACCACCGAGGAGCAGGGCCGCGGTGACGGCGGCGAGCGCGGCCGGTAACAGCCGGGAGCGCCGGTGGAGGCCGAGCGGGGTGCGGGCTGCGGGCCTGGGGCGGGGGGAACGCAGTCGCATGGGGCTGCTCCTTGGGTCGACGGCGGCCGCGGACGGCGCGCGTGGGTCGAGGGGGAGGGGCCGCCCTGCGGTGTGGGGCCGATCAGGGAGGCGCGGGGCGGCTCCCCCGGACAGGCAGCAAACAGGACCGGACCAGCAGAGTCAATGGTCCGTACCAGACGTGCGGGTAGGGGTGGCGCGCCGCACCGGTCCGCTCAACCGGACTTCTTCCAGGGCCACTTGGGGCCACCCGACGGATCGCCCTCCGGCTCGTACTCGTACGCCCAGCCGTTCGGCAGCCCCAGCCGGCCCACCCGCCCGGGGACCCGCCGGTAGACGTGCACGACCGGGGGCCGCCCTTCGTCCTGCGGCACCGGGACGCGGTAGAACTTCGGCGGCCGGCCGGTCGCGCCGAGGAGGACCGGCAGAACGCGGCCGTCGAGGGGCCCGCCGACGAAGGGGGTGTTCTCGCTTCTCACTCCCTCAGTGTCACACCAAGGGGCGCCGCGGGGCCCTCGCGCACCGGCGGATGCCGGGCGCCGGGCGCCCGGCGCGGCTCACAGCAGGTGGGCCGCGTCGCTCACGACGGGCAGGATGCGGCGGGCCAGATCGCCGATCGGGCCCTCCGCGGTCTCCAGCGCAAGGGCCGCCCGGGTCACCCGCGCGGTCTGCTCGTCGCGGGCCGCGGTCGCGGTGAGCAGCGCGATGAAGTGGTCGACCAGCCAGTCGCGCAGCTCGTCCAGGGCGGGCTGCTTGTCCTCGTCGAGCCAGATCAGCGAGGCGGCCTCGACCGCGGTGATCCACATGCGGACCGTCATACGCAGCCGCAGCCCCGGGTTCGGCTCCCCCAGATGCCGCAGGATCTGATCGGCCGCGGCGCGCCGCACCTCGTCCACGATCGCGGACGTACGGGAGGTCTCCACGACGCTGCCGCCCTGGAGCAGAGCGCTGAACCCCGCGTCGTGCTCGTCGACGAACGCGAGATAGCGGTCCAGGGCGTGGGCGAGCCGCTGGGTGAGCGGGCCGGTCTCCGGTTCGGCGAAGCAGCGTTCGAGGATGTCGGCGGCACTGCGCAGCGCCGCCTCGTACAACTGCTGCTTGCCGCCGGGGAAGTAGCGGTAGACGAGCGGGCGGGAGACCTCGGCCGCGGTCGCGACATCGTCCAGCGAGACGTCCTCGGGCGCCCGCTGCGCGAACAGGCCCAGTGCGGCGGCCAGCAGTTGGCTGCGGCGCTGCTCGACGCTCAGCCTGCGATAGGCGGGTCGTGGTACTGCTGGGGCGGTGCCGCTGCCGTTCATGCAGAGCAGCGTAACCGCCCCCGATTCGGTGTCGCACAGGTGCTCGCACAGGTGCCGGCAAGGGGCGGTGGGCACCCGCGCCCGGTCAACCGGCTCCGGGCCCCCGGCCTGCGCGGGTGCGGCCGCCCGGCGGCACCGACCGGCGCCGGTCAGGCCAGCAGCCCGGAGCTCTTCCACAACCTGCGCCCCACGCCCCGCAGTACGCCGATCTCGTCGAGGAAATCGGTCAGCCGCCGGGCACCGGTCTGCATGACCTCCCGGCGGTGCCCACTGGCCTTGACCTGGGCCACCGCCTCACGCCTGTCCAGTCCGACGTTGGTGTAGACGTCCGGATTGACGAAGGCGACGGCGAAGACCCGGGCGGCCTCGCCGGAGCTGATGCGGGTCAACTCCTGCTCCCAGCGCGGCGCGGTGACCATCTGGCGGCGCAGCTCCTCGCGGGCGTAGCGGACGTGCCGGGCCTCCTCGACGACATGGATGCGGGTCACGCCGCGCACGATGCCCTGCACCCGCTCGTCCGGAAACGTCAGCCGCTGCATCCAGTCGAGGATCTCCTCGCCGAGCAGGGTGCAGGCGAACGAACCGGGCGTGGTGGAGACCGTCTTGAGGACCCGGGCGAGATTGTGGTTGAGGCGGGAGACCGGGTACGTCGGTGCGCCGCCCTTGTGGATCATGCGGGCGAACATCTTGGAGTGCCGGCACTCATCGGCGATCTCGGTGAGCGCGTAGCGGACATGGGCGCTGGTCACCGGCTTGTCGTAGATGTGGCGCACCAGGAGCTGCATCAGGATGATCTCGAACCAGATGCCCAGCGAGGCGAGCGAGGCGGCCTCGTGCCGGGAGAGGTCGCGCTGCTGCTCCGGCGACATCCGCTTCCACAGCGGGGTGTCGTAGAGCGAGACCAGCTCCGGCGGCCAGAACCACTTGCCGTCTTCGAGCGGCGCGTCCCAGTCGAGTTCGGTGTCGGGGTCGAAGGAGTGCTTGGCGGAGGAGTCGAGCAGTCGCTCGGCCACCTGTTCCCGGTCCTTGAGGAGCCCGAGGGCGTCCCGCAGGACTTCGCTATCCGTCACGGTCATTGCGGTGGGCGCACTCGTCATGGCTGTGGCTACCTCGCTCGTGGGTTACCCGCTGTCTCGTTTTATGAGACTGCGTGTCAGCAAGGGCGTCAATCCCCCGTGCACGACTTATTGACCCGTCGGTAAGAAACGTGTGAGCCTGCCAACCACCCCCCTACGCCAAGGGGTTAGGTGAACCGAGGAGGCACCCGTGTCGACCCGAGACCTCTATGTCCAAGACCCCGGCGACCCCCTCTGGAAGGTGCCCGCCACCGGTGCGGCGCGCTTCAGCTGGGAGTACGACGACGGTCGCGACCGGCTGCTCGCCCTCTACCAGAAGGGCAAGGGCAAGCAGTGGGACGCGACCTCGCGCATCGACTGGGACCTGGAGGTGGACCCCAAGGACCCGCTCGGCACCCCGGACGAGTCCCTGTCCCTCTACGGGACCAAGTACTGGGACAAGATGACGGAAAAGGACCGCGGGGACCTCCGTCAGCACTACACCTCCTGGCAGTTCAGCCAGTTCCTGCACGGCGAGCAGGGGGCGATGGTGTGCGCGGCGCGGATCGTGGAGTCCGTCCCCGATCTCGACGCGAAGTTCTACTCCGCCACCCAGACCATGGACGAGGCGCGGCACGCGGAGATCTACAGCCGCTTCCTCCAGGACAAGATCGGGATGCTCTATCCGGTCAACGACAACCTGCAGGCGCTGCTGGCCGACACCCTCCGCGACGCGCGGTGGGACATGCCCTACCTCGGCATGCAGGTGCTGATCGAGGGCCTCGCGCTGGCCGCCTTCGGGATGATCCGCGATACGACCACCAAGCCGCTGCCCAAACAGATCCTCGCCTACATCATGCAGGACGAGGCGCGGCACGTCGCCTTCGGCCGGATGGCGCTGCGCGACTACTACCGGCAGCTCTCCGACGCCGAACTGCGCGAGCGCGAGGAGTTCGTCATCGAGGGCTGTTACTTGATGCGCGACCGGCTGCGCGGCCTGGAGGTGCTGGAGAACTTCGGCGTTCCCCGGCAGGAGGCGGCGGAGATCACCGAGCGCTCCGAGTTCCTCCACCTCTTCCGCAAGCTGCTGTTCAGCCGCATCGTGCCGTGCGTGAAGGACATCGGCCTCTGGGGCGAACGCCTGCAGCGCGCGTACGTGGACATGGGCGTCTTCGAGATGGGCGACGCCAACCTGGACCTGCTGATGGCCCAGGACGAGGAGGTGGCCGAGCAGCTGGACGCGGAGCGCTTCGCCGCCGAGGAGGAGGCGCGTACGGCGGAGGTGGCGGAGGCCATCGCGCAAGGAGGCGCGGAGAGCTGACCGCGGGCACGCGACCCGGCCCAGGTCGGACCGGTCGGGCGCGCGGCCGGACGGCTCGGGGGAGCCCCGCGACGACCGGGCCCGCGGGGTGTCCGCCCCCTGTTGTCAGCGCTTGCCCGACCGGGCCAGCCAGCGGCCCTCGTGCCGGGACACCTCGATCGGACGGCCGAAGCAGGCCGTCATCCGTTCGCCGGTCAGCACCTCGTCCACCGGGCCGCTCGCCTGCGCCCGGCCGTCGCGCAGCAGCAGTGCGTGGCCGATGGCGGGGGAGAGTTCCTCCAGGTGATGGGTGACCGTGACGGTCGCCAACTCGGGCCGCACGAGGGCGAGTCGGTGCAGCGCGTCGATCAGGTCCTCGCGGGACGGCAGGTCGAGCGCGTTGAACGGCTCGTCGAGCAGCAGCAGGGAGGGGTCGGCCATCAGGGCGCGGGCGATCA
The DNA here is from genome assembly GCF_045782725.1 of Streptomyces sp. Pv4-95. Lineage (NCBI taxonomy): Bacteria > Bacillati > Actinomycetota > Actinomycetes > Kitasatosporales > Streptomycetaceae > Streptomyces > Streptomyces sp. Pv4-95. Next base: position 2,825,319 of record NZ_CP127172.1, on the reverse strand, counting down.
TGATCCGGGCCCGCTGGCCGCCGGAGCAGACCCCGAACGGGCGGTCCGCCAGCTCCTTGCAGTCGAGTTCGGCGAGCAGCTCGTGCGCACGCTCCCGGGTGGCGTCGTCGTACTTGCGCCACAGCGGCTGCACGGTGCCGGTGGCGCCGGTCAGCACGACGGTGTGCCCGGTCGCGTCCTGCGGGACCTTCTGTGCGCCGGAGACCATGCCGATGACGGCGCGCAGTTCGCGGACGTCCACCGAGCCGAGCCGGTGGCCGAGCACCTCGACGGTGCCGACGGTGGGGAACATCAGCGCGCCGACGAGGCGCAGGACAGTGGTCTTCCCGGCACCGTTCGCGCCGAGCAGCGCCCAGTGCTCACCGGACCGCACGGTCCAGTCGACGGAGTCGAGGATGACCTGGCCGGTGGTGAAGCGGCGGACGCCGACACCGTCCAGCGCGACGATCACGCGGCCCGCTCCGGCGTCCGGGGCCGCTGCCGGCCGGGCGAGCGCTGACGGCAACTGCTGCTGTGGCGGCGTCCGCCGGGGCGACGGCGGCGACTGCGAAGGCTGCGGAACGGTCATCGACGCAGACTAGCTGCCTCATGCATGTTCTTGGGCGGGTGTCCGGGGTGCGGAACCGGGGCGGCGGCGCCCGGCTCCTGGACGGCGGTCAGGCCAGGCCCAGCAGGGTCCGCACCCGTGCGTACTTCGCCGTCAGCCGGTCCCGCGTGGCGGCGTCCAGCACGGCCAGCCGCGCCGGATCGGCGTTGTGCGCGAGATCCGCCTCCTTGATCAGCAGCGCGCCGGGCGTGGCCAGGATGCGAGCGGTGTACGCCTCGACCGGCTCGCCGGGACGCTTGGTGACCGCCAGAACCATGTCCTTGGTGGCGGGGGTGAGCGCCGCGTCGTCGAGCCCGATGCGGGACAGCGCGTCGTCCTCCACGGCGTCGTGGAGCCAGGCCGCGGCGATCTGCTCGTCGCTGCCGCCCCGGACACGAACGCCCTCCGCGACCGCGGCCAGATGCTCGGCGTACGGGCGCCCCGCCTTGTCGGTCTGCCCGGAGTGCGCCTGCCGGGCCAGGGCCTCCACCTCGGCGAGAGTCATGAGCGGGGACGAAGCCGGACGCGGGGACGGTTCGGTGTCAGCCATACCGCCATTGTGGCGGCGCCGGCGCCCGTCACAGCTGCCCCTCGGTTCCCCTCGGTTCCTCTCGGCCTCGTTCCCGTCGCTCACCGGCCCGCGCGGCCTCCGTGCAGCGCGGCGTCCATCACCGCGCGGGCGATGGGCGCCGCACTGCCGCCGCCGCTGATGTCGGCGCGGTCGGCGGCCGCGTCCTCGACGACGACGGCCACCGCCACCGCGGGTTCGTTGGCGCCCTTCGCCCGGGCCCACGAGATGAACCAGGCATACGGCGTGCCCGCGTTGCGCACCCCGTGCTGCGCGGTACCGGTCTTGCCGCCGACGAGGGTGTCCTTGAGGGCGGCGTGCCGGCCGCTGCCGTGCTCGACGACGTCGACCATCATGTCCTGGAGCTGCTGCGCGGCGACCGGGCCGACCGCCTGCCACGCGGAACGGCGCGGTCCGGCCGAGACGGTGTTGCCTCTCGCGTCGGTCAGCCTGTCGACGAGATACGGCGGCGTCAGCACCCCGCTGTTGGCCACCGCCGCCGCGACCATCGCCATCTGCAGCGGAGTGGCGGTGGTGTCGTACTGCCCGATGGCGGAGAGCGCGACCTCCGCCGGGTCCATCCGGGGGTCGAACCGGCTCGGCGCAACCGGTGACGGGATGCGCAGATGCCGGTCGTTGAAGCCGAACCGGCGGGCCGCCTCAACCATGCCGTGCAGCCCGACCTCGGCGCCCAGCCGCGCGAAGACGGTGTTGCAGGAGACCCGGAAGGCGTCCTTGAGGCCGGCGTCCCGGCAACCGGGCGTCGCGTTGCCGAGGCGGGTGCCGGTCCCGGGCAGGGTGTAGGGGTCCGGGGAGTCCGTGGGTGCCTCGATGTCGGTCACGGTGCCGCTCTCCAGCGCGGCGGCCGCGGTGACGACCTTGAAGACCGAGCCGGGCGGATACGTCTGCCCGATGGCCCGGTTGAGCATCGGGCGGTCGGCCGCCGCGTTGAGCCGCTGCCATGCGGCCCCGACCGACGTCCCGTTCCCCGACAGTTCGGCCGGGTCGTACGACGGCGTGCTGGCCAGCGCCAGGATGCGGCCGGTGCGCGGCTCGACGGCGGCCACCGCGCCCTTGCGGTGCCCGAGCCCGTCGAACGCGGCGTGTTGCACCTCGGGGTCGATGGTGGTGACGACGCGGCCGCCCGGCCGGCGGCCGCGGGTCAGGTCGTCCCACCAGGGGAAGGTGGCCAGCCGGTGGTCGGTACCGGAGAGGATGCCGTCCTCGGCGCCTTCGAGCTGGGAAGTGCCGTAGAGCTGCGAGGAGTAGCCGGTGACGGGCGCGTAGAGCGGGCCTTCGGCGTAGGTCCGCTCGTAGCGCAGCCGGCCGCGGCTGTCACGGGAGCCGGTGACGGGCTCGCCCGCGACGAGGATCGCACCCCGTGGCTGCCCGTAACGCGCCATCGGCGCACGGCGGTTGGCGTCATTGCCGGTGTAGGTGTCGGCCTCGATGAGCTGCACCCGGGCGGCGTTGCCCAGAAGGGCGACGAGCAGGAGGAAGGAGAAGGCGGCAGTGTGCCGGATGCCGCGGATCACCGGCCGGGCTCCGGGGCGGTGGGGGGCCGGGTGGCCGCGGAGCCGAGGGCGGCACCGGGCCGGCCGGGGCCGAAGGTGACAGCAGGGCTGCCGGGGCTTCCGGGACTGCCAGGGCCGCTGGGGGCTGACGGGGGCGGCACCCCACCGTCAGCCGCCGCCCCTGTCTGCTCCGGCCGCGGTGCGCGGGCCCGGTCGCTGAGGCGCAGGAGCAGCGCGATGATGATCCAGTTGGTGACGACGGAGGAGCCGCCCTGCGCGAGGAAGGGCATCGCCATGCCGGTCAGCGGGATCAGCCCCATCACCCCGCCGGCGATGACGAAGACCTGGATGGCGGGCAGCACGGCGAGTCCGACGGCCAGCAGGCTGCCGAAGGCGTCCCCCAGGCCGAGGGCGGCGCGAAAGCCGCCCGCCACCAGCAGGGCGTAGAGCACGAAGAGCGCCGAGAGCCCCGCAAAGCCCAGCTCCTCGCCGCAGGTCGCCAGGATGAAGTCGGACTTCATGGCGAAGCCGATCAGGTGGGAATGGCCCTGGCCGAGGCCGGTGCCGAGCATTCCGCCCGCGGCGAAGGCGAACAGCGACTGGGCGAGCTGGCCGGGGCCCTCGCCCGCCTCGATACCGGCGAACGGGTGCAGCCAGTCCTCGACGCGGCTGTGGACATGCGGCTCCAGGGTGCCGACGGCGGCTGCCCCGATGCCCGCGAGCAGCAGGCCGACCGCGATCCAGCCGAGGCGCCCGGTCGCCACGTACAGCAGAACGACGAAGATTCCGAAGAAGAGGAGCGAGGTGCCCAGATCGCGTTCCAGGATCAGCACCCCCACGCTGATCAGCCAGACCGCCACGATCGGGCCGAGCACCCGGCCGGTGGGCAGCCGCAGCCTGCCCAGGACGCGGCCGGTGTGGGCGAGCGCGGTGCGGTTGGCGGCGAGACAGGCCGCGAAGAAGACGGTGATCAGCACCTTGGCGAACTCGCCGGGCTGAATGGAGAAGCCGGCCACGCGGATCCAGATCCGGGCGCCGTTGACCGCGGGGAAGAGGATGGGAACGATCATGAGGAGCAGGGCCAGCGCGGCGCAGACGTACGCGTAGCGCTGGAGCATGCGGTGATCGCGCAGCAGCACCACCACCGCCGTGAACAGCAGCACGCCGACCGTGGACCAGATGAGTTGGATGGGCGCGGCCTGGTCCTGCGGGGTCTCCAGATCGAGCCGGAAGATCAGTACCAGGCCGAGTCCGTTCAGGAGTACGGCGATGGGCAGCAGCAGCGGATCGGCGTAGGGGGCACGGAAGCGGACCGCGAGATGGGCGAGCAGCGCGAGACCGCCGAGCCCGGCGCCATAGCCGGCCACGCCGCTGGGGACGGTATGGGTCCTGGCGAATCCCACGGCGACGTATCCGCAGACGCTCAGCAGTACGGCGCCCACGAGCAGGGCCAGTTCGATGCCTCGTCGCTTCGGTGACAGCGGCTGGGGTGGGGGAGTGTCCGCCGGGCGCGCGGTGGCCGCCGTTGCCGTTGCCGTCATGCCTGGCAACGTAGCAAGCAGCGGACCATATTTCCGTTATGCCGGATACGGTATTCGGGGCTGGAGACGTGGCGGCGCACGGCCTTCGAGGGCCCCGGCGGAGTCCCGGAGGGGTCCGCTCCGCGCCCGTCCGTCCGGCCCCGCCGCCGCGGACACGTATACCCGTACGCCCCGGACCACGCGCGGTGGCCGGGGCGTACGGGCGTGGGTCACCCTCCTGCCGCCCGGATCAGCACCAGCGGGGAGCCTTCCCGATGTTCACGATGTAGCGCGCGGAGGACCAGGCCCACGAACCGTCGCTGAGCTTGTACCAACGGGGGTTGCCGTTGACGTTCTCGCCGTTCACCTTGCACACGATGTGCACGATCTTGCCGTACGGGTTGGAGCCGACCACCCTGTGGTGAGTGCTCGGGCCGGAGCGGACCAGCAGGCCCGTCTTGGCGATGACGCGGCCCTTGTAAGGGGCGTGTCCGCCACCACTGTCGGCGGCGAGAGCCGGGCCGGCCGCGACGGCAGTGGTCAGGGCGCCCGTCAGGACGCAGAGGGTGAGCTTGCCGGACGTCGACTTCGGGAACATGTGCTTCCTCCTGCGAAGGGAGAATCCCTGTGGAATGAGAGTGGGGGCGCCGGGTGTCGAAGGACGGACGGTGAGGGAGCTGCGTGGTGCGTGAGCGCGATGCCAGCGCCCCAGCCCGGCTGCGAGTGCGGCTCTTGTGACGCTTTGTTGCGTTTTGCCTGGCTCGCTGACCTCACGCTAAGGAGGCTGCGGAGGGTCTGCAACTCGTCACTTTCCGCAATGACGGGACGGGGTGAGGGGGAGGCGGGCGGGAGGGGTGCCGCTTACCGGCGGGGGGCGGTGCGCCCGCCGGCCCCCGCGGTCGCGAAATTGCGGCCGTCCGGGCGGAACTGCCGCGGGGTCCGTGGGCGAGATATAGGCGAGAGACATTCGCCACCCGCGATCCCGAGGGGACGGCAGCGCCTGCGGACCGAGGGTCGCGGCCGTCAGTGGGGGGCCGAGGCGGCCGGTGCGGCGCAACTGCACCGCCGCGACGGCGCGGTGGTGCGCGGTGTTACGGGGGAAGCGCGGGAAGGGGCGCGGGGGAAGTGCCGGGCGGTATGCGGCCCGGCGGCCAAGTCGTAGGGCGCTGTCAGGGCAGCTTCAGGGTCTTCCCAGGGGCGGTCCAGGGTTGTTCTGCGAACGAGGTCAATGGCAGTTTGTAAACTCGGTCCGAACAAAAGGAAGAAGGCCGAGCTCGTCACGCAGAAGCGGACGACCGAACACCGGTCGATGGCATGGACCTGAGCCATGACCGCCGCGAGCGAGGGGCTATGGCGTATGTCACATCCGTGCACGCCGAGTGGAGGTCCCGTGCTGCTCTCGGCCCTCTGGGGCCGCCGAGCGCGGGGGACCGTCCCCCTCGACGAAAGGCAGTATTAGCGTCATGACGACTCTCCGTTCCCGGATCATCGCCTGGGCCGGCCGTTTGTATCTGGCGAGAACACAGAAGAAAGGCTTCGACCTGTCTCGAATGTCTTTCTTGCCCGAGTCTGTCCTGATGCCGCTGCGGCGCGAGGGACTCGACCCTGTGGACGACCTGGCGACCGTCCGGGAGAAGGAGCCCATCAGCCGGCTTCCCGTACCCATAGCCGCCAACGTCTGGCTGGTCACCGGCTACGACGAGGTCAAGGCGGTACTCGGCAAGGCCCACGCCTTCAGCTCCGACTTCACCAATCTCGTCGGCAAGGCGGGGGCCGGTGCGGAGCAGAATCCCGGCGGCCTCGGGTTCGCCGACCCGCCCGTGCACACCCGCCTGCGCCGCCTGCTCACCCCCGAATTCACCATGCGCCGGCTCGGCCGGCTGACGCCGCGCATTCACGAGATCGTCGAGGAGCGCCTCGACGCGATGGAAGAGGCCGGAAAGAACGGCGACCCGGTGGACATTGTCCACTCCTTTGCGCTGCCCATTCCTTCTTTGGTTATTTGTGAACTGCTCGGCGTGCCCTATGAGGACCGGGCGGATTTCGAGCGGCTCAGCGCCGCACGTTTCGACCTTTTCAGCGGGGCCAACGCATCCTTCGGCGCCATATCGGAATCCCTTTCCTATTTCCGGGACATCGTCAAGAAGCAGCGCGAGAACCCCGGTGACGGCCTGCTCGGCATGATCGTCAAGGAGCACGGCGAGTCGGTCAGCGACGAGGAGCTCGCCGGCCTGGCCGACGGCGTGCTGACCGGCGGCTTCGAGACCACGGCCAGCATGCTGGCCCTCGGCACCCTGGTCCTCCTTCAGGACCCGAAGCATTTCGCGGCCCTGAACGACGGCGACGAGGTCGTCGACCGCTATGTCGAGGAGCTGCTGCGCTACCTCACCGTCGTGCAGGTCGCGTTCCCGCGCTTCGCGCGCGAGGACCTGGAGATCGGGGGCGTGCACATCGCCACCGGGGATGTGGTGCTGTGCTCTCTGAGCGGCGCGGACCGGGACGGCAAACTGGGGCCGGAGATGGAGCAGTTCGACCCCGCGCGCAATGTCCCCTCGCACCTCGCGTTCGGCTACGGAATACATCGTTGCGTCGGCGCGGAGTTGGCCCGCATGGAACTGCGGGCCGCCTATCCGGCACTTGTGCGAAGGTTCCCCAATATGCGGCTGGTCGTCGAACCGGAGGAGCTGGAATTCCGAAAGCTGTCGATCGTCTACGGAATCGATTCCCTGCCGGTCCGCCTCGACGGCTGACCACCCCCAGCCCCCTCACCCCCTGACCGGGCACCTGGCCATCCGGCCGAGTGCCCGGTCTTCGTTTGTGGGGCGAGGGGATCTGGGCGCAGGCGCCGCGAGGGCCGGGAGCACACTCCAACGACGCTGCCGTACAGCGCAATCCGACCAGCAACGGACGATCACCCAGGCCGCGTAGCCGCAGCTCGGGGTCCGCCGACCTCAGCGGCGACACCCTCGACATCGAGCCCGGATGCAGCGGTATCGCTTTTGCGGCGCCGAGTTCAGGGTCGAGGTGCCGAAGGGCATTGCCGTGACCAAGGACGGCCTGACGGCCGATCTGCGGTGAGGAACGGACCCGCTCGCCGTGGTGAGGAGCCGACCCCTTGCCCTGGTCGGGTAAGCGAGAGCGGTACGTGGCAGGCGCACAACGCGGCCAAGTCCGGCGGCGGGAGCCACGAGGAGCAGGCCCTTCGCCCCGTCGACTCCGCCGTTCCCCACCCATTGACTTCACCCTTCCGCGACATCAATGTGGTCAGGCCACTGGGCCAATCCGTGGAGGACGTCCACGGGGAGCCGCTCTGTATGCCTGCTGCGGGCCGCCCGAAGGAGCGGCCCGCAGGGGAGTTCAAGGAGGCAAGATGTCACCCGAGTTGATGTCCATCGCGGTACTGGCGATCGCCTTCGCGGTCGCCACGCTGCTGTCGATCAACATGGGCGTGCTGGCGTTCGCCGCCGCCTTCCTGGTCGGGAGACTGGTGGGCGGCCTCTCCGAGGACGACATCTTCGCGGGGTTCCCCGGTGACCTGTTCGTGGTGCTCGTCGGCGTCACGTATCTCTTCGCCATCGCCCGGGCCAACGGCACGACGGATTGGCTGGTGCACCGCGCGGTGCGGCTGGTCGGGGGCCGGATCGCGCTCATCCCCTGGATGATGTTCGGCATCGGTGCGCTGCTCACCGCGATCGGCGCGGTCAGCCCGGCCGCCTGCGCGATCGTGGCGCCCATCGCCCTCGGCCTCGCGGCCCGTTACCGGATCAACCCGTTGCTGATGGGCACGATGGTGGTGCACGGCACCCAGGCCGGGTCCTTCTCGCCGATCAGCATCTACGGCACGATCGTCAACGGCGTCGTCGACAAGTACCACCTGCCCGGCAGCCCGCTGGTGCTCTTCCTCGGAAGCCTCGTGGTCAACACCCTGATCGCCGGTGTCGTGTTCGTCCTCCTCGGCGGTCTGCGGCTGGCGCGCGCCGGCCGGAGCACGGCGGCCGAGATCCGCGACCGCGAGATGTCCTCGGCAGGTGCCGTGTCCCTTGGCGGTGCGGGTGGGACGCAGGGGAGGGCGGGAGGCCCCGGTGGTGTCATCCCGGCGCGGTCAGAAGTCGAGGGAGCCGACGCAGCCATCGAAGCTGCCGAAGATTCCGATGCTGCCGTCCGCGAGCCCGAAGCCGTGACCCTCGACCGGGACCGGGGCCTGACACTGCTCGGCCTGGCGGCGTTGGCCGTGAGCACCCTGGCCTTCGACCTGAACGTCGGCCTGGTGGCGATCACCGTCGCCGTCGTCCTGAGCGTGATCTCGCCGAAGGCCGGCCGCAAGGCCCCTTCCGAAGTCGCCTGGCCCACCGTGCTGCTCATCTGCGGCGTGCTGACGTACGTCGGTGTGCTTGAAGAGATGGGCACCATCGACTACGCGGGCAAGGCGGTCGCGGGCGTCGGCATCCCACTGCTGGCGGCGCTGCTGCTGTGCTACATCGGCGCCATCGTGTCGGCCTTCGCCTCCTCCACCGCTCTGATGGGGGCCCTCATCCCCCTGTCCGTGCCCTTCCTTCTGCAGGGCAGTATCGGAGCGATCGGCATGGTCACCGCACTGGCCGTGTCAGCCACGGTGGTCGACGTCAGCCCGTTCTCCACGAACGGCGCGATCGTCATGGCCAACGCAAAGGGGGTCGACCGGGAGGTGTTCTACCGGCGGTTGCTCGCTTACGGCGGCGTGATCGTGGCCGTGGTGCCTCTGGCCATGTGGCTCGCCTTCGTGGTCCCGAACCTGGGCTGACGGCTCCTCTTCGGAGCCCGGCGCGGACCGGCCGGTCGGCACCCTGGCAACGCGGCCGCGACCTCGCGCGCGTCACGCGAGCAGGCCCCTGCCCTCAACTGTCCGCGTCAGGCTTCCAGTTCAGCAGCCGCACCGTGCGCACCGTCTCCAGGTGGTCGCGCATGGCGGCCACGGCCGCCTCGGGGTCCTCCGTGTGGATGGCATCGGCGATCCGCGCGTGCTGGGCGAGCGACTGCGCGGGGCGGTCGGGCTGCTGCAGCGACTCGTGGCGGCTCTCGGCGATCTGCTCGGCGATCTCGCGCATGAATTCGGCCAGGAGGTCGCTGTGCGCGGCGGCCGTCACGGCGGCATGGAACAGCCGGTCGCCCTCCTCGCCCAGGGTGCCGCTCTCGACCTCGGCGCGCATGGTCTCCAGAGCGGCATCGATGGCGGCGAGGTCGTCCGCGGTCCGGCGTCGCGCGGCGAGCTCGGCCAGCTTCGTCTCCAGTGCCTCGCGGGCGTCGAGAACATCGGGCAGCCGGCGACGCCGCTCGACCAGGACGTCGACCGGTTCGGCACTGAGGCTGTCCCGGCGCAGGAAGGTCCCGCCGCCGTGGCGGATCTCCACCAGCTGCTGCACTTCGAGCACCACGATGGCCTGCTTGATCGACGCCCGGCTGACGCCCAGCCGCTCGGCGAGGTCCCGCTCGGACGGGAGCCGGTCCCCGCGCTTGAGCCCGGCCGTCTCGGCGTACTCCCGCAACTGGGCGACCACTTGCTCGTACAGGCGTGACCGGGTTACCGGACGCAGCGAATCAGAAGTGGACACCCAACCCCCTTGACAGGCCAACGGCAAACATAACAGGATGCGCCGCGAGCGGCCTAATGGCTAAGTGGCCTATCCACTTTTCCAGTGAGCCACCCAGCCAATTATCCAGTCCACCCCTTTCGGGCCGCTCATCCCCTTCCGGTACCTGGAGGCAGAACCCTCATGGACACATCAGCACGGCCCGCGAGCTGGCTGGCGCACGACGGTGCCCTGTCCGGGCTCCGCGTACTCGATCTCTCGCGGATCATGTCCGGCCCGTTCGCCACGATGACCCTGGCCGATCTCGGTGCGGACGTGATCAAGATCGAGGACCACCGGGCCGGGGACGACACCCGCGCATGGGCTCCCCCGTACCAGGGCGACCAGGCCGCGTACTTCCTCAGCGTCAACCGCAACAAGCGCAGCCTCGCGGTCGACCTCAAGGACCCCGAGTGCCGGGAGCTGGTGGCCGAGCTGGCCCGCACCGCCGACGTCATCGTCGAGAACTTCCGGCCGGGGACGGCGGCCCGGCTCGGCCTCGGCTACGAGGACGTCTCCGCCGGCAACCCCGGCATCGTCTATGCCTCCATCAGCGGTTACGGGCAGACCGGGCCGTACCGGGAGGAGCCCGGATACGACGCGATCGCCCAGGCCCTGTCCGGGATGATGAGCGTGACCGGTGAGCCGGACGGGCCTCCCGTGCGGTTCGGGGTCGCCGGCGCGGACCTGACCGCCGGGATGTGGGCCACGATCGGGATACTCGCCGCCCTGCACGAGCGGAAGCGGACCGGCCACGGCCAGTGGGTGGACGTCTCGCTCCTGGACGGCCAGATTGCCTGGCTCACCTACATCTCCTCCGGCTACTTCGCCACCGGCCGGGTACCGGGCCGCTACGGCTCGGCGCATCCGACGATCGTCCCGTACCAGGCGTTCCCCACCGCCGACGGCCACATCATGATCGCGGTGGGCAACGACGGTCTGTGGCGCCGATTCGCCCCGGCGGTCGGGCTCGGCGACCTGGTGGAGGACGCCCGGTACGCCACCAATCCCGATCGCGTGCGCCACCGTGACGAGCTGCTGCCCCTCATCGAGGAAGCCCTCGCGGCCCGCGGCGCAGCCGAGTGGACCGAGGTGCTGGCGAAGGCGGGCGTGCCGGCAGGCCGCATCAACACCGTCGACCAGGCGCTGGCCCACCCGCAGGTCGTCGCCCGCGGCATGGTCGCCGAGAGCGAGCACACCACCGCAGGCACCGTGCGCACCGTGGCCTCGCCGGTCAAACTGTCCGCCAGCCCCCCGCAGGTCCGCACCGCCCCGCCCCGGCACGGCGAACACACCGACGACATCCTGGCCGCGCTGGGTGTGGACGCCGCCGGGATCGCCGACCTGCGGACGCGGGGAGCGGCACGATGACGGCCGAACTCCAGCACGCCGATCCGCCCGCGCACACGCCCCCGCTCGTCGAAGCACGCGCCGACGGGCCGATCGCCGAGATCACCCTCGGCAGCGGAGCCAAGCGCAACGCCCTGACCGGCGAGGGCTGGACGCAGGTGGAGCGCTCCATCCGGGAACTCGGCGACAACGACGCCGTACGGGCGGTCATCGTCCGGGGGCGGGGCGACACCTTCTGCGCCGGGTCGGACATGACCGAGTGGCCGGACGCGGAGCCGGAGACGATAGAGGACTCCTTCGCCCGCATGGAGGCGGCGTTCCGCGCCGTGGAGGAATGCCCCGTTCCCGTGGTCGCCGAGATCCACGGCGTCGCCGCCGGCGCAGGCTGCCAACTCGCCCTGGCCTGCGACCTGCGCTTCATCGCCGACTCGGCCCGCCTGGGGATGCCGATCGCACGCCTGGGAATCATGGCCAGCCCGTCCTTCGCGGCACGCATGGTCGCCCTGGCAGGACCGTCGACCACTCGCCAACTCCTCTACACCGGGCGGTTGTTGGACGGTCCCGCCGCCGTGAAGGCCGGACTCGCCGACTGGCACCTTCCCGGCACCATGCTGACCACGTTCACCCAACGCACCGTCGGCCGTATCGCCGAACAGCCGCCGGCCGCGGTGCGCGCCGTGAAGAGCGCTGTATCCGCGACCCTCGCACCGATACGGGACGCCACCAGGCACAACGACCGGCCGGCGGTCTCCCTGGACGACTTCCGGCTCGGCATCGCGACCTTCCTGGGCTGACCCGGGCGGGGGTACGCACCCTCCGCCCCCCCCATCAGGACTAACGGCCTTCGGGCGGCTGATGCAGGCCAAAGGCCGAGCCCTGGTCATCGCGACACAGCTTGAAGCGGCCGAACCGGGCGACCGTCTCCTCGTCCTCCTCGCCTTTCTCACCGAGGTCTTCGACGGTGCCGCCCAGCTCGGTCACCCTGGCGACTGCGGCGTCCATGTCGTCGACCCGGAAGAAGAGATAGGGCGAGGCGCCCTTGTCGCCGCCGTGCATGCCGCCCGGCAGGCCATCGGTGGTGATCGCAAACCCGCCACCCGTCGGCCCAGGCTCGAAGGCCCAGCCGAACAAGGCCCCGTAGAAGGCCCGACCACGCTCGGGATCGGCGACGCCCAGTTCGAAGAAGGTCGGTTTGCTCACCATGACCGTGCCTCGCGCAGTTAGGGGACGCAGCTGCCGGCGCCCACAGGAATGCTGTGCCGACGGGTGGGCTGCACCAGCCACCACCACTGCCATCGTCCCCCCGGACGAACACTCCCGCAGCCGGGTCGTCCGGCAGGCCACAAACGACCACGGGCGCCGCGATGAGTTGTCCGCGCGCCGGGGGGCCTATACGCGTAGTCCTAGAGGCACGTGCAGAGCGTTCCCGGCGAAAGGATGGCGCCATGGGCTTCACACAGGTTCTCGCGGTCGCCCCGGTGCGTGACATCGACTCCGCGGTGGCTTGGTACGAGCAGCTCCTGGGACGTCCTGCTGACAAGAGGCCGATGCCCGGGCTCGCCGACTGGCACGTCGCACCGTCCGGCTGGGTCCAGGTCTTCCAGTCAGCCGAGCATGCCGGAGCGACCCTGCTCAACCTCGTGGTGGACGACCTGGACCGGACCTTGACGGACCTCGCCGCCCGCGGCATCACGGCCGGCGAGGTCCAGCCGGGCGGCCAGAACGTACGGTTCGCCGCCGTCCACGACCCCGACGGCAACCGCATCACACTCATCGAGAACCCGGTGTCGTAGCCCGGGCCTCGCCACGACTCGGCGATCAACACCGCCGTGGATTACGGGATTGAGGCCCTCCAGGAAACGCGAATGGCACCCCGGGGCTACGAGGCGCGAGGCAGGACACAACGACAAAGAGCCGGACCCAGTGGAACTGGGCCCGGCTCTCAAAGTCTGGCACTTCAGCAGGTCAGCGGGTATTTCACGCTGTTCTTGCTGGAGTGCCCCCGGCAGGATTCGAACCTGCGCACACGGCTCCGGAGGCCGTTGCTCTATCCCCTGAGCTACGGGGGCGTTGCGCCGTGTTGTGCGGCGACGGGTAGAACCCTACCAGCTCTGACGGGGTGTCCATGAACAGGGTTTTGAGGGGGATGCGGGACCGGATGAGGCGTGGGTGAGGAGGGCGTGGGGGTGGCCTTAGCGCATGTGGGGAGCGGGTCGGCGGTGGTCGGGGAAAGGTCCCTCGCATGGGGGCGGAAGTGGGCAAAACCGGGACGCAGCCGCAGGTGCGCCCCTAGTCTCATGGTGTGCCTGGCTTGTCCGGTCGGATCCTTGTTGTCGATGACAACAAGGTGATCCGGCAGTTGATCAGGGTCAACCTCGAGCTGGAGGGCTTCGAGGTCGTGACCGCGGCTGATGGTGCCGAATGTCTGGATGTCGTGCACCACGTGAGACCTGATGTGGTGACCCTCGATGTCGTGATGCCGCGGCTCAACGGTCTGCACACCGCGGCGCGGCTGCGCTCCGACCCGCGGACGTGGGACATCCCCATCGCCATCGTCAGTGCCTGCACCCCGGTCGAGGTGGACGGCGGCGAGACCGTGGGGGTGGATGCCTTCCTCGCGAAGCCCTTCGAGCCGAGTGAGCTCGTGCGGACGGTGCGGACCCTTGCCGCCGAGGGGCGTCGCCGGGATCTTGGCTCCGAGGGTCGGGCCCCTGAGGTGACCGTGGACGCGACGGAGAGCGGGATGGTCGACGCCGGCGGCGATGCGGAGCCTGCGCCGCAGCCCGGGGCTTGAGCGGGGCCGCCTCCCGGAGGGGCGGCCGCCGGGCTGGGGAGGGGGCTCGCCCCTTCTGGCCCTGTGGCCCGCGTCCCTGGTGTGGTCCGCGTCCCTGGTGTGACTCTGGGGTGCCGGGATTAGTAGGGGCCGTCTCTGTCGGCCCGTGCTCGTGGCCGAGTGGGTAGTGGGTGACCGGGGCACGGCCTTGAGTGCGTCGGGGCGTTGGGGGCGTTCTCGGTGGTCCGGGCCGTGGGTGTGGCGGTGGGGCGGGATGTCCACAGGGCGAAACCGGGTCGCGTGGGTGCCCCCCTTCTCCCATACGCTTGTCTCGTGACCCCCGCTGAGCTCTCCCGTACCGTCCTGCGCTCCGTGCGTGGCGCGGTGGACGAGCAGGAGCTCTCCGTGCCCGTGCCGGCACGGATCGTGGTGCAGCCGCCGCCGCGGCCCGGGTGTGGGGACTACGCCTCGAACGTCGCGTTGCAGCTCGCCAAGCCGGCGGGCAAGCCGGCGCGTGAGGTCGCCGAGATTCTGCGGAGGCGGCTGGTCGGGAGCACCGGGATCGCCCGTGTGGAGGTCGCAGGGCCCGGCTTTTTGAACTTCACCCTGGGCGGCGGGGCGCAGGCCGCGCTCGTCCGGGAAGTACTTGCGCAGGGCGCGTCGTACGGGGACCGCGGCCCGCGGCCGGGCGCGATGCCCGGGGAGCCCCATGGGCCCGATGAGTCCCAGGACGCGCACGGTCCCCACGACGCGCATGGGCCACACGACGCGCATGAGCCCCGAGAGTCGTACGAGCCCCGGGAGCCCGGTGTGCGCTCGGCCGGTGGGCGGGGTGGCGCAGGAGCTCGTGGGCTTGTTGTGGCGGAGGCGGGCGAGCGGATTGCGGCTGCTGCCGGGGTGCGTGTGCCCGCCGCGCAAGGGGTGCCCGAGGGCGCGGTCGTCGGCGGTCGAGGTGCCGCGGATGAGGACGAGTTCGCCGGGCTGGTCGCGCGCCTGGGAGCCGATGAGGTGCGCTGGGCTCTGCTGCGGCCCGCGGCGCACGACCCGGTGCGGATGCCCGAGCGGCCGGTCCAGCGCGAGGAGAATCCGCGGTTCCGGGTGCAGTACGCGTACGCCAGAACGCGTGCGCTGCTGTGCAACGCGGGGGACCTGGGCTTCGGGAGCGAGCCGGGGGAGGTGCTGGAGCCCGCCGCACCCACGTCGCCAGCCACGGCCTCGCACACGGCCCCGCACCCGCTCGCCGCGTCGCCCTCCGCGACCCCCGCCACCACCACCCAAGCCCTGCACACCCTCCTCGCCACCTATCCCTCCGTCGTCGAGGCCGCTGCGCGGTATCGGGCGCCGGACCGGCTGGTGCGGCATCTGGAGGGGACGGCCGATGCGTTCTTCCGGTGGCATGACGCGTGTCCGCCGCTGCCGGTCGGGGAGCAGAAACCCTTGGCCGTTCACCGCGCCCGTCTGGCCCTTGCCGAGGCCACCGGGACGGTGCTCGCCAACGGCCTGCGTCTGCTCGGCATCTCCGTGCCCGAACACCTCTGAACCCTTGAGGGGATCTTCACCGTCATGAGCCGTTCCGCCCACCCCGCAGGGCCCCGTCACGCCGATGTGCTGCCCGAGGGCCACTACGCCGGTCCGCCCTCGAACCTCAACACTCTCGACCCGCGTGTGTGGTCCCGTACCGTCCGGCGCAACGCCGACGGCGCGGTGACCGTCGGCGGGCTCGACGTCTCCGCGCTCGCCGAGGAGTTCGGCACGCCGGCCTACTTCCTGGACGAGGACGACTTCCGGGCGCGCTGCCGTGCCTGGAAGGACGCCTTCGGGCCGGGGGCCGACGTTTTCTACGCGGGCAAGGCGTTCCTCTCCCGTGCCGTCGTGCGCTGGCTGAGCGAGGAAGGGCTGAATCTCGACGTCTGCTCCGGTGGCGAGCTGGCCACCGCGCTCGCGGCGGGGATGCCGGCCGAGCGGATCGCGCTGCACGGCAACAACAAGAGCACCGAAGAGATCACCCGGGCCGTCGAGGCCGGGGTCGGGCGGATCGTGCTGGACTCCTTCCAGGAGATCGTGCGGGTGGCGCACATCGCCGACCGGCTGGGCAAGCGGCAGCGGGTGCAGATCCGGGTCACGGTCGGCGTCGAGGCGCACACGCACGAGTTCATCGCGACCGCCCACGAGGACCAGAAGTTCGGTATCGCGCTGGCCGACGGGCAGGCCGCGGAGGCCGTGCGGCGGGTGCTGAAGCTGGACGGCCTGGAGCTCATCGGCATCCACTCGCACATCGGCTCGCAGATCTTCGACATGGCCGGTTTCGAGGTGTCCGCCCGCCGCGTCGTGCAGCTGCTGACCGAGGTGCGCGACGAGCACGGCGTCGAGCTGCCGGAGATCGACCTCGGTGGCGGCCTCGGCATCGCCTACACCTCCGACGACGACCCGCGTGAGCCGCACGAGATCGCGAAGGCGCTCGGCGACATCGTGCGCAAGGAGTGCGAGTCCGCCGGGCTGGCCGTCCCCCGCCTTTCGGTCGAGCCGGGGCGTGCGATCGTCGGTCCGACGGCCTTCACGCTGTACGAGGTGGGGACGGTCAAGGAGCTGGAGGGGCTGCGGACGTACGTGTCCGTGGACGGCGGGATGTCGGACAACATCCGCACGGCCTTGTACGACGCGGAATACAGCGTCACGCTGGCCTCCCGTACCTCCGACGCCGAGCCGATGCTCTCGCGGGTGGTCGGCAAGCACTGCGAGAGCGGCGACATCGTCGTCCGCGACGCGTTCCTGCCGGCCGATGTGGCGCCGGGGGACCTGCTCGCGGTGCCGGCCACGGGGGCGTACTGCCGGTCCATGGCGAACAACTACAACCACGCGCTGCGGCCGCCGGTCGTGGCGGTCAAGGACGGTGCTGCCAGGGTGATCGTCCGCCGCGAGACGGAGGAAGATCTCCTGCGATTGGATGTCGGCTAGGGCCGGATCCACGGGGCACGGCCCCGGATGAAATAAATGTCTCGGCATCTGGACGACGGACGGAAATGGCCTTCCGGTGCGTGAGACTGGTGCATTAGCAAGCATGAAAACCGCTGGATCGATGAAAAGCAGAGGTCGAATGATGCGTACGCGTCCGCTGAAGGTGGCGCTGCTGGGCTGTGGTGTTGTCGGCTCAGAGGTGGCGCGCATCATGACGACGCACGCCGACGACCTCGCCGCGCGCATCGGTGCGCCGGTGGAGCTGGCCGGCATCGCCGTCCGCCGCCCCGACAAGGTGCGCGACGGCGTCCCGGCCGAGCTGGTCACCACCGACGCGACGGCCCTGGTCAAACGGGGCGACATCGACGTCGTCGTCGAGGTCATCGGCGGCATCGAGCCGGCGCGGGGGCTGATCACCACCGCCTTCGAGCACGGCGCCAGCGTGGTGTCCGCCAACAAGGCCCTGGTGGCCGCGGACGGTGCCGCGCTGCACGCCGCGGCCCAGCAGCACGACGCGGACCTCTACTACGAGGCCGCGGTCGCCGGGGCGATCCCGCTGGTGCGGCCGCTGCGCGAGTCGCTGGCCGGCGACAAGGTCAACCGCGTCCTCGGCATCGTGAACGGCACCACCAACTTCATCCTCGACAAGATGGACGGCAGCGGGGCCGGCTACAGCGAGGCGCTGGACGAGGCCACCGCGCTCGGATACGCCGAGGCCGACCCGACCGCCGACGTCGAGGGCTTCGACGCCGCCGCGAAGGCCGCGATCCTGGCCGGTATCGCCTTCCACACCCGTGTGCGCCTCGACGATGTGCACCGCGAGGGCATCACCGAGGTCACCGCCGCCGACATCGCGTCCGCCCAGCGGATGGGCTGCACGGTCAAGCTGCTCGCCATCTGCGAGCGGGCCGCGGACGGCGCGTCCGTCACCGCCCGCGTGCACCCCGCGATGATCCCGCTCAGCCACCCGCTGGCCTCGGTCCGCGAGGCATACAACGCGGTCTTCATCGAGTCCGACGCCGCGGGCCAGCTGATGTTCTACGGGCCGGGTGCGGGCGGCTCGCCGACCGCCTCCGCCGTTCTCGGCGACCTCGTCGCGGTCTGCCGCAACAAGCTCGCCGGCGCCACCGGACCGGGGGAGTCCGCATACACGCGGCTGCCGGTCAGCCCCATGGGCGAGGTCGTCACGCGGTACCACATCAGTCTCGACGTGGCCGACAAGCCCGGCGTTCTTGCGCAGGTGGCCACGGTCTTCGCCGAACACGGCGTATCGATCGATACGGTCCGTCAGCAGGGCAAGGACGGCGAGGCATCCCTCGTCGTCGTCACCCACCGAGCGGCCGACGCGGCCCTGTCGTCGACCGTCGGGGCACTGCGCGAGCTGGACACCGTCCGCGGTGTCGCCAGCATCATGCGGGTCGAAGGGGAGTAAAGGAACCCATGTCTGCCAATTCCACTGTGACCACGGCGAGCAGCCAGTGGCGCGGAATCATCGAGGAATACCGTGACCGGCTGCCGGTCAGCGACACGACCGAGGCGGTCACCCTCCGGGAGGGCGGCACGCCCCTCGTGCCGGCCCAGGTGCTCTCCGAGCGCACCGGCTGCGAGGTGCACCTCAAGGTCGAGGGTGCCAACCCCACCGGATCCTTCAAGGACCGCGGGATGACGATGGCGATCACCCGGGCGAAGGAGGAGGGCGCCAAGGCGGTCATCTGCGCCTCCACCGGCAACACCTCCGCCTCGGCCGCCGCCTACGCGGTGCGCGCCGGCATGGTCTGCGCCGTGCTCGTCCCGCAGGGCAAGATCGCGCTCGGCAAGATGGGCCAGGCGCTGGTCCACGGCGCGAAGATCCTGCAGATCGACGGCAATTTCGACGACTGCCTGACGCTCGCCCGGGGTCTTTCCGAGAAGTACCCGGTCGCACTTGTGAACTCGGTTAACCCGGTGCGCATCGAGGGCCAGAAGACCGCCGCCTTCGAAATCGTCGACATGCTGCGCGACGCGCCCGACATCCACGTGCTGCCGGTCGGCAACGCCGGCAACATCACGGCGTACTGGCGGGGCTACAAGGAGTACGCCGCCGACGGCATCTCCTCGCGCACCCCGCGCATGTGGGGCTTCCAGGCGTCCGGCAGCGCGCCGATCGTGCGCGGCGAGATCGTCAAGGACCCGCACACCATCGCCACCGCGATCCGCATCGGCAACCCCGCCTCCTGGTCGTTCGCCGAGCAGGCGCGGGACGAGTCGGGCGGCTTCATCGATGACGTGACGGACCGTCAAATCCTTGCGGCGTACCGCCTTCTGGCCGCCCAGGAGGGTGTCTTCGTGGAGCCCGCGTCGGCCGCTTCGGTCGCCGGTCTGCTCAAGGCGGCCGAGGAGGGCAAGGTCGATCCGGGCCAGCGGATCGTCTGCACGGTCACCGGCAACGGCCTCAAGGACCCGGACTGGGCGGTGGCCGGAGCGCCGCAGCCGGTCACGGTCCCGATCGACGCCGACGCCGCCGCCGAGCGGCTCGGCCTCGCGTAACACACGCGGTCCGGCGCGCCCGGTGCGCCGCAACGGATACGGCGTACGGGACGGTCATCGTCCCGTCGCCCCCCCCGTGCGGAGCAACGGGCAGCGCCTGCAAAGACTGCAAAGGCTGCAAAGGCGTCCTCGGGGCATGGGATGGCGCGCGACACGCATCGTGCGCCTCCTGTGCGCCCTATGTCGCCACAGAACCTTCCTTCGATAGGCTGGCAGTCAACTCCCCTCCCCACGGCATAACGCAGTGGTGTGCAGGGCAGGTCAGAACGGACCCCATGAGCCGGCCGGGCACCTCGGTGCCGCGGTGCTCAGGGGCAGTACCGCAGCATCAATCAAGGAGAGTCATCGAGCGATGGCCGGTCCCGCGTTCCGCGCCGCCGCCGTCCGGGTGCGCACCCCCGCTACCAGCGCCAACCTCGGTCCCGGCTTCGATGCCCTGGGTCTTTCCCTGGGCCTGTACGACGATGTCGTGGTGCGCGTCGCCGACTCCGGTCTGCACGTCGACATCGCAGGTGAGGGGGCCGAGACCCTCCCGCGCGACGAGAGCCACCTGCTCGTACGCTCCCTGCGCACCGCCTTCGAGCTGCTCGGCGGGCAGCCGCGCGGCCTGGAGATCGTCTGCGCCAACCGCATCCCGCACGGCCGCGGCCTGGGCTCCTCCTCGGCCGCCATCTGCGCCGGCATCGTCGCCGCCCGCGCCGTGACGATAGGCGGCGAGCAGAAGCTCGACGACACCGCGCTGCTGGAGCTGGCCACCGAGATCGAGGGCCACCCCGACAATGTCGCCGCCTGCCTGATGGGCGGATTCACCCTCGCCTGGATGGACACCGGCACCGCCCGGGCCATCCGGATGGATCCCGCTGATTCCATCGTTCCGGTGGTCTTCGTGCCCGGAAAGCCGGTGCTCACCGAGACCGCCCGCGGACTGCTGCCGCGCACCGTCCCGCATGTGGACGCAGCGGCCAACGCCGGTCGCGCCGCACTGCTCGTCGAGGCCCTGACCAGGCGCCCCGAGCTGCTGCTCGCCGCGACCGAGGACCGACTTCACCAGGAGTACCGCGCCCCCGCGATGTCGGAGAGCGTGAGCCTGGTGAACCGACTGCGCTCGGACGGCGTCCCCGCAGTCATCTCCGGTGCGGGCCCGACGGTGCTCGCGCTGGTCGAGGAAGCAGCGGCCGACAAGGTCGCGGCGCTGGCGGGAGAGGGGTGGGCGGCCAATCGGCTGACCCTCGACGCGGCAGGTACCTGCGTACTGCCGCTCGCCGGGTGATCGACGATTGCCGGTCTTCGAGAGGGGGAATGTTTGTTGGATCCGGTAGTGTTAACCTCAAGTCAGTACTCGACGCCTGAGTGGCGCGGTGCTTCGTGTCCCCCATCGGGACCACTTTCTTCCGGGAGCCTCCCAAACTGCTTGGAGCAATGGCCTGAGCAGAAGTGAGCACGCTCCGGAATCGGCGTGACGACATGAGTCACTCTGCATCTCTTCGCGCCGGAACCAGCACTGATCTTTCCGCCGTATCCGGCGGGACCACCGCCCCGGCCCCGGTCCGTCAGACCAAGGACCACAGCCGGACAGCACAACCGGTCGCCGAGCCAGACAGGCCGACGCCCGCTCCAGGGAAGGACCCTTCGTGAGCGACACCACCGATCTGATGGGCGTGCGCACCGATGGCAGTGCCACCGCGCCCGCCACGGACGCTCCCGCCGCGCCTGCCACCGGTGCTGCCACAGCCCCTGCCTCGCGGCGACGCCGTTCGGGCACCGGCCTTGACGGCATGGTCCTGGCAGAGCTCCAGCAGGTTGCCTCCGGCCTCGGCATCAAGGGCACCGCGCGGATGCGCAAGAGCCAGCTGATCGAGGTCATCAAGGAGAAGCAGGCCGGGGGCTCCGGCTCCGCGGCCAAGGCCGACGCGCCCGCGGACTCCGAGACCAAGCCGAAGCGCCGCACCACCTCCAAGGCCCGCACCGGCGACGACACCGCCGAGCGGCCCGCTGCCAAGGCCACCAAGGCCGACAAGGCCGCCGAGAAGTCCGGCGACCAGCAGCAGATCGACATCCCGGGCCAGCCGGTCAGCGACGAGCAGCCGGCCGGCGAGCGCCGTCGGCGCCGGGCCACCGCCGCCGCGGGCAGCCCCGACGCCGCCTCCGGTGACGTCGCGACCGAGGCCAAGGCCGACGCCGGCGCCGTCAAGACGGAGGCCAAGACCGACACCGCGGCCCCCGGCCAGGACACCGCCGACGGCCGTCCGAACAAGGGCGGCGACCGCCAGGACCGCGGCGACCGCCAGGAGCGGGGCCAGAAGGGCGACCGCGGGGACCGCCAGGAGCGCGGTGACCGTGGCGACCGTCAGGAGCGCGGCCAGCGTGGCCAGCGCGACCGCGGCGACCGTCGTAAGAACGACGCCGGTGACGGCGGCCAGGGCCAGGGCGGCAACCGCCAGCGCGACAACCGCCGGGCCGAGGACGACGACGACTTCGAGGGCGGCCGCCGTGGCCGCCGCGGCCGCTACCGCGACCGCCGTGGCCGTCGTGGCGGACGCGAGGACTTCGGCAACGAGCCGCAGGTCTCCGAGGACGATGTCCTGATCCCCGTCGCGGGCATCCTCGACATCCTCGACAACTACGCGTTCATCCGGACCTCCGGCTACCTGCCCGGCCCGAACGACGTGTACGTCTCCCTCGCCCAGGTCCGGAAGAACGGCCTGCGCAAGGGCGACCACGTCACCGGTGCGGTCCGCCAGCCCAAGGACGGCGAGCGGCGCGAGAAGTTCAACGCGCTGGTGCGTCTCGACACCGTCAACAGCGTTGCCCCCGAACAGGGCCGCAACCGCGCCGAGTTCGGCAAGCTGACGCCCCTTTACCCGCAGGAGCGACTGCGCCTGGAGGGTGAGTCGGGCGGCCTGACGACCCGCATCATCGACCTGGTCGCGCCCATCGGCAAGGGCCAGCGCGGTCTGATCGTGGCCCCGCCGAAGACCGGTAAGACCATGATCATGCAGGCGGTCGCCAACGCGATCACCCGCAACAACCCCGAGTGCCACCTGATGGTCGTCCTCGTCGACGAGCGGCCCGAAGAGGTCACCGACATGCAGCGGTCGGTCAAGGGCGAGGTCATCTCCTCGACCTTCGACCGTCCGGCCGAGGACCACACCACCGTCGCCGAGCTGGCCATCGAGCGCGCCAAGCGTCTCGTCGAGCTGGGTCACGACGTGGTCGTCCTGCTGGACTCCATCACCCGTCTGGGCCGCGCGTACAACCTCGCGGCGCCCGCCTCCGGCCGCATCCTGTCCGGTGGTGTCGACTCGACCGCGCTGTACCCGCCGAAGCGCTTCTTCGGTGCCGCGCGCAACATCGAGGACGGCGGCTCGCTGACCATCCTGGCCACCGCGCTGGTCGACACCGGCTCGCGGATGGACGAGGTGATCTTCGAGGAGTTCAAGGGCACCGGCAACCTGGAGCTCAAGCTCGACCGCAAGCTCGCCGACAAGCGCATCTTCCCCGCGGTGGACGTCGACGCGTCCGGTACCCGTAAGGAAGAGATCCTGATGGGCAGCGACGAGCTCTCCGTCGTCTGGAAGCTGCGTCGGGTGCTGCACGCACTGGACCAGCAGCAGGCCATCGAGCTGCTGCTGGACAAGATGAAGCAGACGAAGTCCAACGCGGAGTTCCTGCTCCAGATCCAGAAGACGACGCCGGGCATGGGCGGCAACGGCAACGACTGACGCCCCTGGCAACGCACACGGAGCCCTCCTCACCCTCGCGGTGAGGAGGGCTCCGTGCTGCGTGCACGACCGTTCACCGGGTGGCCCGCACGGTGTGACCTGCGCCGCCCGTACGGCACGCACGGCATTGCGCGGCTGAGACCTTCGGCACAGATCGCGGCGTCTTCGACCGGTTCGCGCCGCGCCGCGGAATCCGGCGAAATCCCTGGTGAGGAGGACGAGGGTCCGCTTTCGCGTCGGGGCGCCGGCGGCCCGGCGTCACGAAAACCCACACAGGTCGCTGTGCAACGCTTCCCGTCTACCTCCCGTCTGGACAAGCAACAACCCGTGGTGCACGGAGCACGGTGATGGCGAGGGGCAGTCGAGAGAACGAGGACTGAGGAGCAGATGGCGGACAGCAACGGGACCGCGAAGACGGCCGAGAGCCGGGCCCGCGGCATACGTGCCACGGGCCGCCGGCGCAAGGGGCCGACCCGACGCCGCCGAGTGCTGACGATCACGCTGTGTGCGCTGGTCAGCGTCGCACTGCTCGGCGGAGCCGGCCTCGGATACGTCTACTTCAAACTCAACGGCAACCTGAAGGGCGTCGACATCAACGCCGCCCTCGGCAAGGACCGGCCGGACAACGTCGACAACGGTTCGATGGACATCCTCGTCATGGGATCCGACTCCCGGGCGGGCAAGAACGGGCAGTACGGCAAGGACGAGGGCGGCGCACGCTCCGACACGGCCATGATCCTGCACGTCTACAAGGGCCACAAGAAGGCCAGCGTCGTCAGCGTCCCGCGCGACACCATGATCAAGCGGCCGGACTGCGTCAAGGACGGCAAGGACGTCCCCGGCGCGCAGCGGGCGATGTTCAACACCGCCTACGAGGTCGGTGGCCCGGCGTGTGCCGTCAAGACCGTCGAGTCGATGAGCGGCATCCGCATGGACCACTTCGTCGAGGTCGACTTCACCGGCTTCAAGAAGCTCATCAACGCGCTGGGCGGGGTGGGCATCACCACCACCAAGGCGATCAACGACGACAACAGCCACCTGCACCTGCAGCCCGGCAAGCACACCCTCAACGGTGAGGACGCCCTGGGCCTGGTCAGGACCCGGCACGGCGTCCCCGGGGGCGACGGCAGCGACCTCGGCCGCATCCAGCTCCAGCAGGCCTTCATCAAGGCGCTGATGAAGCAGGTCAAGGACGTCGGGGTGCTCAGCAACCCCACCAAGCTGTACGACGTCGCCGACACGGCCACCAAGGCGGTCACCACCGACACCGACCTCAACTCCGTCAGCGAGCTGAGCGGGCTGGCCAAGGGCTTGTCCGGGATCGGGTCGGAGAAGATCGACATGGTGACGCTGCCGGTCACCTACGACACCGCCGACCCCGACCGGGTGCTGCCGCTGACCAAGCAGAGCAAGCAGGTCTGGGACGCGCTGCGGCACGACAAGGCCATCCCGAAGTCCGCGATCAAGGACTCGGCCGGTGACAAGGGCGGCACGGACGCCTACGTGAAGTAGCCGAACGCGCTCACCCGGGGCCCGCACGGGCCCCGGGCCGGCGCGGGGGAATAGTTGCGCGTGTACCCCGGTTTTGGGAGATACGGCGAGTCCTGGCAGACTGGACCGTCGGCCCCGGTTCACGTGACGCAACCCGCGACACGACCCGGAGCACTCCCGAACCTAGGAGAACCCCTTGAAGCGCGACATCCACCCGGAGTACGTCGAGACCCAGGTCAGCTGCACCTGTGGCGCGTCGTTCACCACCCGTAGCACCGTTGCCGGCGGCAGCATCCGCGCCGACATCTGCTCCGAGTGCCACCCGTTCTACACGGGCAAGCAGAAGATCATGGACACGGGCGGCCGCGTGGCCCGCTTCGAGGCCCGCTTCGGCAAGGGCGCTGCCAAGAAGTAGCGACCCGCAAGGCGCCGGTCTCCGGTCGCCCCTGCTCAGGGGTGACCGGACCGGCGTTTTGTCGTCCAGGCCCCCTGCCCTCCGGGCGGGGGTCCGGGGGTTCGCGGCACCGCCGCACATCTGACCGCCCCCGGGAAGACACAGTCAGCCAGCAGAGGGAACCCCACGATGTTCGAGGCGGTCGAGGAACTGATCGGTGAGCACGCCGATCTCGAGAAGCGGCTGGCCGACCCCGCGGTCCACGCCGACCAGCGCGAGGCCAAGCGGCTGAACAAGCGCTACTTCGAGCTGACCCCGATCATCGCGACCTACCGTTCCTGGAAGCAGACCGGCGACGACATGGAGACCGCGCGCGAACTCGCCGCGGACGACCCGGACTTCGCCGATGAGGTCAAGGAGCTCGACGCCCGGCGCGACGAGCTGACCGAGAAGCTGCGGCTGCTGCTCGTCCCGCGCGACCCCAGCGACGACAAGGACGTCATCCTCGAGGTCAAGGCCGGCGAGGGCGGCGAGGAGTCCGCGCTGTTCGCCGGCGACCTGCTGCGGATGTATCTGCGCTACGCCGAGCGGGCCGGCTGGAAGACCGAGATCCTCGAGGCCAACGAGTCCGACCTCGGCGGGTACAAGGACGTCCAGGTCGCCGTGAAGACCAAGGGCGGCAACGGTGCCACCGAGCCCGGCCAGGGCGTCTGGGCGCGGCTGAAGTACGAGGGCGGGGTGCACCGCGTCCAGCGGGTGCCCGCGACCGAGTCGCAGGGCCGTATCCACACCTCCGCGGCCGGCGTGCTCGTCACGCCCGAGGCCGAGGAGGTCGAGGTCGAGATCGGCCCCAACGACCTGCGCATCGACGTCTACCGCTCCTCGGGCCCCGGCGGCCAGTCCGTCAACACCACCGACTCCGCGGTGCGCATCACCCACCTGCCCACCGGCATCGTCGTCTCCTGCCAGAACGAGAAGAGCCAGCTCCAGAACAAGGAGCAGGCCATGCGCATCCTGCGCTCGCGGCTGCTGGCCGCGGCCCAGGAAGAGGCCGAGAAGGAGGCGTCGGACGCCCGGCGCAGCCAGGTTCGAACGGTCGACCGCTCGGAGCGCATCCGTACGTACAACTTCCCCGAAAACCGCATCTCGGACCACCGGGTCGGCTTCAAGGCGTACAACTTGGACCAGGTGCTCGACGGGGAGCTCGACCCGGTCATCCAGGCCTGCGTGGATGCCGACTCGGCCGCCAAGCTCGCCGCCGCCCAGTAAGACGCTGTACGTACCGGCTGGAGGAAGCCCGTGAATCTGCTGCTCGCCGAGGTGGCCCAGGCCACCCAGCGGCTGGCCGACGCCGGCGTGCCCTCACCGCGTTTCGACGCCGAGGAGCTCGCCGCGCATGTGCACGGCGTCAAGCGGAGCCAGCTGCACGCCGTCCCCGACACGGACTTCGACGCCCGTTACTGGGAGGCGATCGCCCGCCGTGAGGCCCGCGAACCACTCCAGCACATCACCGGCCGCGCCTTCTTCCGCTACCTCGAACTCCACGTCGGGCCAGGGGTGTTCGTGCCCCGGCCGGAGACCGAGTCGGTGGTCGGCTGGGCGATAGACGCGGTGCGCGCCATGGACGTCGTCGAGCCGTTGATCGTCGACCTGTGCACCGGCTCCGGGGCCATCGCCCTGGCGCTCGCACAGGAGGTCCCGCGCTCGCGGGTGCACGCCGTGGAGCTGTCCGAGGAAGCTCTGCAGTACGCCCGCAAGAACGTCGAGGGGTCCCGCGTCGTTCTTCACCAGGGGGACGCGCTGACCGCGCTTCCCGAACTGGACGGGCAGGTCGACCTGGTCGTCTCCAACCCGCCGTACATCCCGCTGACCGAGTGGGAGTACGTCGCACCCGAGGCGCGCGACCACGACCCGGAGCTCGCGCTGTTCTCGGGCGAGGACGGCCTGGACACCATCCGTGGCATCGAGCGGACCGCCCACCGCCTGCTGCGGCCCGGCGGCATCGTCGTCATCGAGCACGCCGACACCCAGGGCGGCCAGGTGCCGTGGATCTTCACCGAGGAACGGGGCTGGGCCGACGCGGCCGACCACCCCGACCTCAACAACCGGCCCCGTTTCGCCACCGCGCGCCGGGCGACGCCATGACGCGTACCGCCACGACGCCTGAAGTATCCGTTCCGCACGAGGAGGTCCGTTAAATGGCACGGCGATACGACTGCAGCGACGCGACCGACCGCGCGACCGGTCTGCGCGAGGCCGCATCGGCCGTCCGCCGCGGCGAGCTGGTCGTGCTGCCGACCGACACCGTCTACGGCATCGGCGCGGACGCCTTCAGCGCCGAGGCGGTGGGCGACCTGCTGGAGGCCAAGGGCCGCGGCCGCGGGATGCCGTCCCCGGTCCTCGTCGGATCCCCGAACACCCTGCACGGCCTGGTCACCGACTTCTCCGAGCAGGCATGGGAGCTGGTCGACGCCTTCTGGCCCGGCGCGCTGACCCTCGTCACCAACCACCAGCCGTCGCTGACCTGGGACCTGGGCGAGACCCGTGGCACGGTCGCGGTGCGGATGCCGCTGCACCCGGTGGCGATCGAGCTGCTCACCGACTTCGGCCCGATGGCCGTCTCCAGCGCCAACCTCACCGGCCACCCCTCCCCGCAGGACTGCGACGCCGCCCAGGAGATGCTCGGCGACTCGGTCTCCGTCTACCTCGACGGCGGTCCGACGCCCGCCGCCGTACCGTCCTCGATCGTCGACGTCACCGGTGCGGTTCCGGTGCTGCTGCGCGAGGGCGCGATCAGCGCGGACGAGCTGCGCAAGGTCGTACCCGAGCTCGAGGTGGCCAATTGATGGCGCCCCTGGGGCGTGGCATAGCGGGACAGGGCGACGAGACCTTCCTTCCCCCTGCACCGCCGTTTCGGATCCTCCACGTCAGCACCGGCAACGTCTGCCGCTCGCCGATCACCGAGCGGCTGCACCGCCATGCCCTGGAGCTGCGTCTGGGCGAGTCCCGCAGCGGGGGACTGCTGGTGGAGAGCGCCGGCACCTGGGGCCATGAAGGCGCCCCCATGGAGGCGCACGCCGCCACGGTGCTCGCCGACTACGGCGCGGACCCGGCCGGCTTCATCGGCCGCGAGCTGCTCGACGAGCACGTCATCCGCGCCGACCTGGTCCTCACCGCGACCCGCGACCACCGCGCGCAGGTCATCTCGATGGGCCACTCCGCCGGGCTGCGTACCTTCACGCTCAAGGAATTCAACCGGCTGGTGCGCGCCATAGACCCCGCCACGCTGCCCGAGCCCGACCTGGCGCTGCCGGGCGGCGGGCTGGTGGAGCGCGCCCGTGCGCTGGTCGGTGCCGCCGCCGCGCTGCGCGGCTGGCTGTTGGCGCCCAATCCGGAGTCCGACGAGGTCTACGACCCCTACGGCGCCCCCATCACCTTCTTCCGCTCCATCGGCGACGAGATCAACCAGGCGCTCGACCCGGTCGTCACGGCCCTCACCGGGGTCCCCGCGCGCGCCTGAGACGGGGACACCGCCCGACCGCTCCACACACCGCGCCCGATCGCCCCGCCGCGCCTACATTGGGACTACGTCCCCGTACGAGGCCCGGAGCACGCCATGCCCGCCACCACCGCGTCACCCCGCAGCCAGAGCCAGGACGGCCGTGTGCAGGCCGCCGAGCCTCCGTCGGGCGCCGGTGCGCCCGAGACGATCGAGGACCGGGCACGGGCCGCGGCCCGCGAAGGGACCGTTCCGGCCGGCGCACCCGACTTCGCCTCCCTGCTCCACCAGGACCCGGAGATCGCCGGTGTCCTGCTCGGGGAGGGCGCCCGGCAGGGTGACGGGCTCCAGCTGATCGCCGCGGAGAACTTCACCTCGCCCGCCGTGCTGGCGGCCCTCGGCTCCCCGCTGGCCAACAAGTACGCCGAGGGCTATCCCGGCGCGCGGCACCACGGCGGCTGCGAACTCGTCGACCTCGCGGAGCGGATCGCCGTCGAACGCGCCAAGGCCCTGTTCGGCGCCGAACACGCCAACGTCCAGGCCCACTCGGGGTCTTCGGCCGTACTGGCCGCCTACGCCGCCCTGCTGCGCCCCGGAGACACAGTCCTGGCCATGTCCCTCCCGCACGGCGGCCACCTCACGCACGGCTCACCGGCCAACTTCTCGGGCCGCTGGTTCGACTTCGTCGGATACGGCCTCGACGAGGAGACCGGCCTGCTGGACTACGACGCGATCCGCGCCCTGGCCCGGGAACGCCGGCCCAAGGCCATCGTCTGCGGCTCGATCTCCTATCCCCGGCACATGGACTACGCCGCGTTCCGCGATATCGCCGACGAGACCGGCGCCTACCTGATCGCGGATGTGGCGCATCCGATCGGCCTGGTCGCCGGGGGAGCGGCGCCCAGCCCCGTCCCGTACGCGCACGTGGTCTGCGCCACCACCCACAAGGTGCTGCGCGGGCCCCGG
This sequence comes from Streptomyces sp. Pv4-95, assembly GCF_045782725.1. NCBI lineage: Bacteria > Bacillati > Actinomycetota > Actinomycetes > Kitasatosporales > Streptomycetaceae > Streptomyces > Streptomyces sp. Pv4-95. Next base: position 2,795,849 of record NZ_CP127172.1, on the reverse strand, counting down.
GGCGGGATGATCCTCTGCGGCTCCCGGCTGGCGGAGCGGATCGACCGGGCGGTGTTCCCCTTCACCCAGGGGGGTGCCCAGATGAACGCGGTGGCCGCCAAGGCCGTCGCCTTCGGGGAGGCCGCCACGCCCGCGTTCGGCGAGTACGCCCAACAGGTCACCGCCAATGCCCGCGTCCTCGCGGAGGAGCTGGCCGGCCAGGGACTGACGATCACCACGGGCGGCACCGACACGCACCTGATCACCGCGGACACCGCCCCGCTGGGGCTGGACGCGCGCACCGCCAGGGGCCGGCTGGCCGCCGCCGGGATCGTGCTGGACACCTGCGCGCTGCCGTGCCCCGACGCCCCGCTCGACCCCGCCGCCCGCAGGACGGGCATCCGGCTGGGCACGGCGGCGGTGACGACGCAGGGGATGGGCGCGCCCGAGATGCGGCGGATCGCCGCGCTGATCGGCGCGGCGCTGCGCGAGGAGGGACCGGGCCGCTCGGAGACCGTCGCTTTGGTCCGTGGATTCCCCCCTTATCCCGATCAGGTCTGAGGCCGGAACCATCCGCTGACGGCGTGCGTCTCTTCCTGTATTCACGGCCAGGGGGCTGACACGCATAGGGTGTGTGGCTGTGATGGCCAGCTATACCAATGGGGCAGCCCGTGCGTGAATACCTGCTGACGCTGTGCGTCACGGCCGCGGTGACCTACCTGCTGACCGGCCCGGTGCGGAAGTTCGCGATCGCGGCCGGGGCGATGCCGGAGATCCGTGCGCGTGACGTGCACCGCGAGCCGACACCGCGGCTCGGCGGTATCGCGATGTTCGGCGGGCTGTGCGCGGGGCTGCTGGTCGCCTCGCATCTGACGAACCTCAAGAGCGTCTTCGAGAACTCCAACGAGCCACGGGCGCTGCTCTCCGGCGCCGCGCTGATCTGGATTCTCGGCGTACTGGACGACAAGTGGGGCGTGGACGCTCTGGTCAAGCTGGGCGGCCAGATGATCGCCGCGGGTGTGATGGTCCTCCAGGGCCTGACGATCCTGTGGATCCCGATCCCCGGTGTCGGCACGGTCTCGCTCACTCCCATGCAGGGCACGCTGCTGACCGTCGCGCTGGTCGTGATCACCATCAACGCGGTCAACTTCGTCGACGGCCTGGACGGTCTCGCGTCCGGCATGGTGTGCATCGCCGCCGCGGCTTTCTTCATGTACGCGTACCGGATGTGGTTCGGCTACGGCATCGAGGCGGCCGCGCCCGCAACGCTGTTCTCGGTCGTTCTAATGGGCATGTGCCTGGGCTTCCTGCCGCACAACATGCATCCGGCGCGGATCTTCATGGGCGACTCGGGTTCGATGCTGATCGGTCTGGTGATGGCCGCGGGTGCCGTCTCGGTCACCGGCCAGGTGGATCCGGATCTGCTCAACCTGAAGGCGGGCGGTCTGCGTGAGGCGACTCACGCGATGGTGCCGGTCTACATCCCGCTGCTGCTGCCGCTGACCGTCATCGCGGTCCCCGTCGCCGACCTGATCCTGGCGATCGTGCGCCGGACCTGGAAGGGCCAGTCGCCGTTCGCCGCCGACCGCGGTCATCTCCACCACCGGCTGCTGGAGATCGGCCACTCGCACAGCCGTGCCGTGCTGATCATGTACTTCTGGTCGGCGCTGATCGCCTTCGGCGCGGTCGCCTATTCGGTGAACAACGCCAGCATGTGGATCGTCCTCGGCATCGTGCTGCTGAGTGCGGTCGGCCTGGTGCTGCTCCTGCTGCCCCGGTTCACGCCGCGGGCGCCGCGCTGGGCGGAGCGGCTGGTTCCGCCGCGCTACCGCAGGGTCGTCGGCGGGCCGGCGGTGGAGGTGTCCGCGACGACGGACGCAGATGCCGCGCAGGACGCCGAGGAGGAGCGCGAACGGGTCCCGGCGGGCATCCACGGCGCCACCGCGATCGGCGACCGGTCACGCTTCGTGGACCGCCGCCGGGCGGACAGTCACCGCTGACTTCCCGCTCCGGCCGCGTCAACCGGCGTCGGAAACCGGGGTGGTTGGCCTCATACCAGACAAAAGGCCGGCCGTCAGTGCACCAACGCGCGCGTTCACGCTCAGGTGTGACAGGGTCCACACGAACAGGTAAAGACCTCATCAAATAGTTTGTGATACCGTTCACGAAACCCGGCGATAGAGCCGAAGGGCCGTAGTGCGACGGTCTTTTGGCCTCAGGTTCAGCCTCAGGCCGGGACTACGCTCGTCCCTGACGACAACCCCCACCCCTTGCCGGAGCGCCGCCATGCAGTCGAATGACGCCCGACTACTCCTTCACGCCGTTGTGCCCACGCTCGCCATCGGCGCCATCGCCGTTGCCGTGAGCGCTGCGGTCGCAGGCGGGACGGGAGCGATCGGAGCCGTCCTCGGCACCGCGCTGGTGCTGATCGTGATGGGTGCCGGGCTCGTCGTTCTGCAGAGCACCGCCCGGAACCACCCGCAGCTGTTCCAGATGATGGGACTCCTGCTGTACACGGTGCAGATTCTGGCCGTCCTTGTCTTCCTGTTGGCCTTCAAGGACACAACGCTCTTCGACACAAAGGCTTTTGCGTTCACGTTGCTCGGTACCACTCTCGTGTGGATCGCGGCACAGACCCGCGGCCACATGAAGGCGAAGACCCTGTACGTCGACCCCGACTCCGCGGAAGCGAAGAAGGCGGAGACGGCGGGGTCGCCGACGTGACACGTAGGGCCGGAATAAAAGCCCCCATGCGGGCCTGCTATCGTCCGGTGCCAACTGCGGCACAGTTGGCGCAGGCGGCTGAGCGCCCCGGTTCCACGGGATGGAACGGGCAGTCCTCATGGCCCATGCCTGTGATCCGACCCGGCCCAGCGCCGACCAGCCGCCCCCACATCCGTAAGACCAGTCCAGTGCCGCACCGTGGCTCAACGCCGCGCCGACACAACGAGGTTGCCGTACCCATGCGCCACGCTGAAGGAGCCCGCGGTGAGTGCTGAAACGATGCTCGCCTTCGACACGGAGTGCCACCTCTTGATCCCGGGGTGTGGCTTCGAGGCCCCGGGTCTTCATTCGTTCGTCTTCGAGCCCCTCTTCACGGTCGGTGGCTTCGAGTTCAACAAGCCGATGCTGCTGGCCTTCCTCAGCACCGTCGTCGTTGTGTGGTTCTTCTGGGCCGCATTCGCGAAGGCCAAGGTTGTTCCCGGAAAGCTGCAAATGGTCGGCGAGGCGGGCTACGACTTCGTGCGCCGGGGTCTGGTCTATGACGCACTGGGCAAGAAGGAGGGCGACAAATACGTCCCCTTCATGGTCGCCCTGTTCTTCTTCGTCTGGATCATGAACCTCTGGTCCATCATCCCGCTCATGGCGTTCCCCGTGACCTCGGTCATCGCGTTCCCGGCGGGCCTCGCGCTGATCGTCTACATCCTCTGGATGTACCTGACGTTCAAGAAGCACGGCTTCGTCGGCGGCTGGAAGAACATCACCGGTTACGACAAGTCGCTCGGCTGGGTTCTGCCGCTGATCGTCGTCATCGAGTTCTTCTCCAACGTGATCATCCGGCCGTTCACGCACGCCGTCCGGCTCTTCGCGAACATGTTCGCGGGTCACATGCTGATCTTGATGTTCACCATCGCCAGCTGGTACCTGCTGAACGGCATCGGCATCATCTACGCCGGCGCCTCGTTCGTCATGACCCTCGTGATGACAGCCTTCGAGCTCTTCATCCAGGCCGTTCAGGCGTACGTCTTCGTCCTCCTGGCCTGCAACTACGTTCAGGGCGCGCTCGCCGAGCACCACTGAGCGCCCCGACTCCCCGCCCAACAGCTGTCCGGTGGCCAACCCCCACCGGTCCGTGAAATGAGAAGGAAGTAACGGCATGTCCGCTGCTCTCGAAACCGTCAACCTTGCCTCCGCGGATGCCTTCACCGGCAGCGCCAGCGCCATCGGCTACGGCCTGGCCGCGATCGGTCCCGGCGTCGGCGTCGGCATCATCTTCGGTAACGGCACCCAGGCCCTGGCCCGTCAGCCCGAGGCTGCCGGCCTGATCCGCACCAACCAGATCATGGGTTTCGCGTTCTGTGAGGCGCTCGCCCTGATCGGCATCGTCATGGGCTTCGTTTTCAAGTAAACGAACCATCGACATTCGATTCAGACGGAAGGCACTGATGTGAACGCCCTGGTGAACATGGCGGCGGAGGTTCCTGAGAACCCGCTGGTCCCGCCGATTCCAGAGCTGGTCATCGGCCTGATCGCTTTCTTCATCGTCTTCGGCTTCCTCGCCAAGAAGCTTCTCCCGAACATCAACAAGGTTCTGGACGAGCGTCGGGCGTCGATCGAAGGCCGTATGGACGATGCCGAGGCGAAGCAGGCCGAGGCGCAGCAGGTGCTCGAGGACTACCGGGCACAGCTCGCCGACGCCCGCCACGAGGCCGCGCGTCTGCGCCAGGAGGCGCAGGAGCAGGGCGCGACGCTCATCGCCGAGATGCGCGCCGAGGGCCAGCGGCAGCGTGAGGAAATCATCGCTGCCGGTCACGCCCAGATCGAGGCGGACCGGAAGCAGGCCGCACAGTCGCTGCGTCAGGACGTGGGCTCCCTCGCCACCGAACTGGCCGGCAAGCTCGTCGGCGAGTCCCTCGAGGACCACGCCCGGCAGAGCCGGACCATCGACCGCTTCCTCGACGAGCTCGAGGCCAACGCGGCGTCGGACACGACGAAGGCTGAGGCCGGCCGATGAATGGAGCGAGCCGCGAGGCACTCGCCTCCGCACGCGAGCAGCTCGACGCGCTGACGGACAACACCTCCGTCGACGCGGCGACGCTCGCCGAGGAGCTGGCTGCCGTCACCGCTCTGCTCGACCGCGAGGTGTCGCTGCGTCGGGTCCTGACCGACCCGGCGCAGACCGGCCAGGCGCGAGCCGAGCTGGCCGAGCGCCTGCTCGGTGGCCGGGTCGGCGGCCCGACCACCGAACTGGTCAGCGGCATGGTCCGCTCCCGCTGGTCGCGCTCGCGTGACCTGTCGGACTCGATCGAGGAGCTGGCCTACAGCGCCGACCTCGTCGCGGCCCAGCGGGCCGGTCAGCTCGACGACGTCGAGGACGAACTGTTCCGGTTCAGCCGGATCGTCACCTCGAACCCCGAGCTGCGCAGTGCGCTGACCGACCAGAACGCCTCGGTCACGGCCAAGACGGAGCTGCTGCGCTCGCTGCTGGGCGGCCGGGCCAACCCGGTCACCGAGCGAGTCGTGGTCCGTCTTGTCGGACAGCCGCGGGGCCGTAGCCTGGAAGCAGGGTTCGATGCCCTCTCCAAGCTTGCGGCGAGCCGCCGGGACCGCATGGTCGCGGTGATCACTTCCGCGGTGCCCCTCAGCGAGGGGCAGCGTCAGCGCCTCGGCGCTGCACTGGCCGCGACGTACGGACGGCAGATCCACCTGAACCTCGACGTGGACCCCGAGGTCCTCGGCGGTGTGCAGGTGCGCATCGGCGACGAGGTCATCAACGGGACCATCGCGGACCGCCTCGACGAGGTGGCCCGACGGATGGCCGGCTGACCCACCCACCAACTCAAGAGCTGCACAGCCGGCGGAGGACGCCGGGCCAGACGGCCGGATCGAAAGATCCGGCTGCGGTCCGGAAGCCACCGTCGGGGACACAGCACAAGCACGACGGCGGCCCGAGTTGGGCCGTAGGCGGAAACCCCCTGGGGGACAGCCCCCCAGACACCCGCAAGTAACTTCGGGCCCAACATAGGAGAGCAGGGAACCCAGATGGCGGAGCTCACGATCCGGCCGGAGGAGATCCGGGACGCGCTGGAGAACTTCGTCCAGGCGTACAAGCCGGACGCGGCCTCGCGCGAGGAGGTCGGCACGGTCAGCGAGGCCGGGGACGGCATCGCGAAGGTCGAGGGCCTTCCCTCGGCGATGGCGAACGAGCTGCTGAAGTTCGAGGACGGCACGCTCGGTCTTGCGCTCAACCTCGAAGAGCGCGAGATCGGTGCGGTTGTCCTCGGCGAGTTCAGCGGCATCGAGGAGGGCCAGCCGGTGCAGCGCACCGGTGAGGTGCTCTCGGTCGCCGTGGGCGAGGGCTACCTCGGCCGCGTCGTCGACCCGCTGGGCAACCCGATCGACGGCCTCGGCGAGATCGAGTCCGAGGGCCGCCGCGCCCTGGAGCTGCAGGCTCCGGGCGTCATGGTCCGTAAGTCGGTCCACGAGCCGATGGAGACGGGCTACAAGGCCGTCGACGCAATGACCCCGATCGGCCGTGGCCAGCGTCAGCTGGTCATCGGTGACCGCCAGACCGGCAAGACCGCCCTGGCCGTCGACACGATCATCAACCAGCGCGACAACTGGCGCTCGGGCGACCCGAAGAAGCAGGTCCGCTGCATCTACGTCGCCGTCGGCCAGAAGGGCTCCACCATCGCGTCCGTGCGCGGCGCGCTGGAGGAGGCCGGTGCCCTGGAGTACACCACCATCGTCGCCGCCCCGGCGTCCGACCCGGCGGGCTTCAAGTACCTGGCGCCCTACACCGGTTCGGCCATCGGCCAGCACTGGATGTACCAGGGCAAGCACGTCCTGATCGTCTTCGACGACCTGTCGAAGCAGGCCGACGCCTACCGCGCCGTGTCGCTGCTGCTGCGCCGCCCGCCGGGCCGTGAGGCATACCCGGGTGACGTCTTCTACCTGCACTCGCGTCTGCTCGAGCGCTGCGCGAAGCTCTCCGACGACCTGGGCGCCGGTTCGATGACGGGCCTCCCGATCGTCGAGACCAAGGCCAACGACGTCTCGGCGTTCATTCCGACCAACGTCATCTCGATCACCGACGGCCAGTGCTTCCTGGAGTCCGACCTGTTCAACGCGGGCCAGCGCCCGGCGCTGAACGTCGGTATCTCGGTCTCCCGTGTCGGTGGCTCGGCCCAGCACAAGGCCATGAAGCAGGTCTCCGGCCGACTGCGTGTGGACCTCGCCCAGTACCGCGAGCTGGAGGCGTTCGCCGCCTTCGGTTCGGACCTGGACGCGGCCTCCAAGGCGTCGCTGGAGCGTGGTAAGCGCATGGTGGAGCTGCTGAAGCAGAGCCAGTACGCGCCCTTCTCGACCGAGCACGAGGTCGTCTCCATCTGGGCCGGCACCACCGGCAAGATGGACGACGTCCCGGTCGAGGACATCCGCCGCTTCGAGCGGGAGCTCCTGGACTACCTGGGCCGGGAGAAGAAGGACCTGCTGACCAGCATTCGCGAGGGCGGCAAGATGTCCGACGACACCATCCAGGCGCTCACCGATTCCGTCGCCGCCTTCAAGCAGCAGTTCGAGACCTCGGACGGCAAGCTGCTCGGTGAGGACGCTCCGGTCAGCACCGCCAAGTGACGACGGAAGGGACCTGATCCATGGGAGCCAAGCTCCGGGTCTACAAGCGTCGCATCCGCTCCGTCACCGCGACCAAGAAGATCACCAAGGCGATGGAGATGATCGCCGCCTCGCGCATCGTCAAGGCGCAGCGCAAGGTGGCGGCGTCGACGCCGTACGCGAGTGAACTGACCCGCGCGGTGACAGCGGTTGCCACCGGCTCGAACACCCAGCACGCCCTGACCACCGAGGTGGACAACCCGGCCCGTGCCGCGGTGCTGCTCATCACGAGCGACCGCGGTCTGGCCGGCGGCTACTCCTCGAACGCCATCAAGGCCGCCGAGACGCTCACCGAGCGCCTCAAGGCCGAGGGCAAGGACGTCGAGACGTACATCATCGGCCGCAAGGGTGTCTCGTACTACGGCTTCCGTGAGCGCCAGGTCGCGGAGTCGTGGACCGGCTTCACCGACAGCCCGACGTACGCGGACGCCAAGGCCGTGGCCGGCCCGCTGATCGCGGCGGTCCAGAAGGACACGGCCGAGGGCGGCGTGGACGAGCTCCACATCGTCTTCACCGAGTTCGTGTCGATGATGACGCAGACGGCTGTCGACAAGCGTCTGCTGCCGCTCCACCTCGGCGAGGTGGAGGCGGAGGAGTCGTCCAAGGGCGAGATCCTTCCGCTGTTCGACTTCGAGCCGTCGGCCGAGGACGTCCTCGACGCCCTGCTGCCGCGGTACGTCGAGTCGCGGATCTACAACGCACTGCTGCAGGCCGCCGCCTCCAAGCACGCCGCCACGCGTCGTGCGATGAAGTCGGCGACCGACAACGCAGAAGAGCTCATCAAGTCGCTCTCGCGGCTTGCCAACGCGGCCCGACAGGCCGAAATCACCCAGGAAATCAGCGAGATCGTCGGTGGTGCCAGTGCTCTGGCCGACGCGACCGCGGGGAGTGACTGACCACTATGACCACCACTGTTGAAACGGCCACGGCAACGGGCCGCGTCGCCCGGGTCATCGGCCCGGTCGTCGACGTGGAGTTCCCCGTCGACGCGATGCCGGAGATCTACAACGCACTGCACGTCGAGGTCGCCGACCCCGCCGAGCAGGGCAAGCTCAAGACGCTGACCCTCGAGGTCGCCCAGCACCTGGGCGACGGCATGGTCCGCGCCATCTCGATGCAGCCCACCGACGGTCTGGTCCGCCAGGCCCCGGTGACCGACACCGGCGACGGCATCACCGTTCCGGTCGGCGACATCACCAAGGGCAAGGTGTTCAACACCCTTGGCGCCATCCTGAACGAGCCGGAGGCGGAGGCTCAGGTCACCGAGCGCTGGCCGATCCACCGCAAGGCCCCGGCCTTCGACCAGCTCGAGTCGAAGACCGAGATGTTCGAGACCGGCCTGAAGGTAGTCGACCTGCTGACCCCGTACGTCAAGGGCGGCAAGATCGGTCTGTTCGGTGGTGCGGGCGTCGGCAAGACCGTCCTCATCCAGGAAATGATCATGCGTGTGGCGAAGCTGCACGAGGGCGTTTCCGTGTTCGCCGGCGTCGGCGAGCGCACCCGTGAGGGCAACGACCTCATCGACGAGATGACGGACTCCGGCGTTCTGGAGAAGACCGCGCTGGTCTTCGGCCAGATGGACGAGCCCCCGGGCACCCGTCTCCGCGTCGCGCTGGCCGGTCTGACCATGGCGGAGTACTTCCGCGATGTGCAGAAGCAGGACGTGCTGTTCTTCATCGACAACATCTTCCGCTTCACCCAGGCCGGTTCCGAGGTCTCCACCCTGCTGGGCCGCATGCCCTCCGCGGTGGGTTACCAGCCAAACCTGGCGGACGAGATGGGCCTCCTGCAGGAGCGCATCACCTCGACCCGTGGTCACTCGATCACCTCGATGCAGGCGATCTACGTCCCCGCGGACGACCTGACCGACCCGGCCCCGGCGACGACCTTCGCGCACCTCGACGCGACGACCGTTCTGTCGCGTCCGATCTCGGAGAAGGGCATCTACCCGGCGGTCGACCCGCTGGACTCGACGTCCCGCATCCTGGACCCGCGCTACATCTCGCAGGACCACTACGACGCGGCCTCCCGCGTCAAGGGCATCCTGCAGAAGTACAAGGACCTGCAGGACATCATCGCCATTCTCGGTATCGACGAGCTGGGCGAGGAGGACAAGCTGGTTGTCCACCGTGCCCGTCGTATCGAGCGCTTCCTGTCGCAGAACACCCACGCGGCGAAGCAGTTCACCGGTCTCGACGGATCGGACGTTCCGCTGGACGAGTCGATCGCAGCCTTCAACGCGATCGCCGACGGCGAGTACGACCACTTCCCCGAGCAGGCGTTCTTCATGTGCGGTGGTATCGAGGACCTCAAGAACAACGCCAAGGAGCTGGGCGTCTCCTGACCCCGTGCTCGCGGTCCCGGGGGCGGCCCTGTCCGCCCCCGGCCCGTACGACCACTAGTATTTGACCCAACATCTGCCGAGCCAGGCAGGTGGAGACCCGAGGAGCCATCGTGGCTGAGCTGCACGTCGAGTTGGTCGCAGCCGACCGTCAGGTCTGGTCCGGCGAGGCCAGCCTTGTCGTCGCGCGCACCCCGTCGGGCGACATCGGCGTCATGCCCGGACATCAGCCGCTGCTCGGCGTGCTGCAGTCGGGCCCGGTGACGATTCGTACGACCGGCGAGAGCGGGGACGGCACCGTCGTCGCCGCTGTGCACGGCGGCTTCATCTCTTTCGCCGACAACAAGCTGTCTCTGCTCGCGGAGATCGCGGAACTGTCGGACGAGATCGATGTCCAGCGCGCGGAGCGGGCCCTGGAGCGAGCGAAGTCGGAGGCCGACGCGGCCGCCGAGCGTCGCGCCGATGTCCGTCTGCGTGCGGTGACGGGCGTTCACTGAGCCCCGCCACCGACGAGATCGATCCTCAGCCGCGGGCTGCCCGGACTCCTCCGGAGCGGCCCGCGGCTGAGGCAATGCAGGTGCGTTTCCGTCCCCCGGGCTCCGTCCGGGGTACCCCATCGAGGCGAGGAGGTCGGTCGAGATGGTCCTCGCTCTGCTTGTGAGCGGCGCGGTCGTGCTGGTGGTGCTGCTGGGGCTGTTCGTCTTCGGACTGCGGCGACGGCTCATCCAGCGGTCCGGCGGCACGTTCGACTGCAGCCTGCGCTGGGACGTTCCGGAGACCGAGACGGAGCCCAGCGGCAAGGGCTGGATCTATGGCGTGGCGCGCTACAACGGGGACCGGATCGAGTGGTTCCGGGTGTTCTCCTACGCGCCCCGGCCCCGCCGCGTCCTGGAGCGCTCCGCCATCGAGGTCGTCGAGCGCCGCACCCCCCAGGGTGAGGAAGAGCTGGCGCTGCTCTCCGACTCCCTCGTGCTCGCCTGTCGCCACCGCGGTACGCGGCTGGAACTGGCGATGAGCGAGGACGCCCTCACCGGCTTCCTCGCCTGGCTGGAGGCTGCTCCGCCCGGCCAGCGCGTCAACGTGGCGTGAGCGAGGAACGACTCGTGGCACCGTGCCGCGCACTGCGGCCCGGGCGCGGGTGAACGCCGCCTGAGGGCCGGCAGCTGCCCCGTCACGGCGCGTCGACCCCCAACTCCTGTGCCAGGACCGCGGCTTGCACCCGGCTGCGCAGACCCAGCTTGGCCAGCAGGCGGCTCACATGTGTTTTGACGGTCGCCTCCGCCATGGTCAGCCGCGTCGAGATCTCGGCGTTCGACAGGCCCCGCCCCAGACAGCCGAGCACCTCGCGCTCGCGCCGGGTGAGCGCGTCCAGAACGGCCGGATCAGGCGCGTCACCGGCCGGTGCCCGCCGCACCGCCCGAGTCGGGTCGGCGAACTCCGCGATCAGCCGGCGGGTCACGGCAGGGGCGATCAGCCCGTCGCCGGACGCCACGGTCCGCACCGCGGACAGCAGGGCGGCCGCGTCGCTGTCCTTCAGCAGGAACCCCGCGGCGCCCGCCCGCAGCGCCCCGAAGATGTACTCGTCCAGGTCGAACGTGGTCAGCACCAGGACGTCCGCCAGGCTCTCCGCGACGACCTGGCGGGTGGCGGAGACCCCGTCGAGCCGGGGCATCTGGATGTCCATGAGCACCAGGTCGGGGCGCAGCTCTCGGGCCAGGCGTACCGCCTCCTCGCCGTCCGCGGCCTCCCCGACCACGTCGATGTCGGGGGCGGAGCGCAGGATGAGCACGAGCCCGGCGCGTACGGCGGACTGATCCTCCGCGACGAGGACCCGGATCGGCGGCCGGGTGGCGTCCGTCATCGTCACTCTCCCTCCTCGGGTGCCGGCAGCACTGCCCGCACCTGCCAGAACCGACCGGCCGGGCAGCTCTCCGGGCCGGCCTCGAACGCCCCGCCCAGCAGGGCGACCCGCTCGCGCATCCCGACCAGTCCGGCGCCGGATCCGGGCGCGCGGGGCCGCGGCCGCTCGGCGAACGGGCTGCTGACGGTGACGGTGAGCGCCGTGCCCCGCTCATGGGTGATCCGCACCCGCACCTCGCCCGGTGCCGCGTGCTTGAGGGCGTTGGTCAGCGACTCCTGCACGATGCGGTACGCGGCGAGCTCGACCGGCGCGGCCACCGCGGACCGGCCGCCGTCGGCGGACCGGGCGTCGTCCAGGACGAAGGCCAGCCCGCTGCTCGCGCCGTTCGTGCCGGCCTTGGTGAGCAACGCGTCGAGGCCGTCGAGGGTGGGCGTCGCGGCCGGCTCCGCGGTGCCGCCGGGCGCTCGGGGGTCTCGCAACAGACCGATGAGACGGCGCATTTCGGCCAGACCTTGCACGCTGTTCTCGCGGATCACACCGAGCGCCTCACGCGTCGCCGCAGGGTCGTCGAGGGTCTGCGCCGCGGTGGTGTGGATCGCGATGGCGGACAGGTGGTTGGCGACCACGTCGTGCAGTTCGCGCGCCATGCGGGCGCGTTCGCCGGCGACCGCCTGGGCCCGGTCGACCTCGGCGAGCAGCGCGGTCTGCTCGGCACGCAGCCGGGCGGCCTGCGCGGCGTCCCGGTGGTTGCGGATGATCAACCCGGTCCAGGCCGGGGCGACGGTGCCCAGGGCGATGGCGATGCTGAGCGTCACCACCTGCGGGTCGTGCCGGAACGCGGTGAGCACGACGGTCGCCAACACGGTCACCAGCACGGTGGACTGCGGGATCCGGCGGGCGGCGGCCGGGCCGCCGTAGAGGACGGCCGCGTAGATCAGGTCCGTGAACATCAGGACGGTGGCGATGAGGGTGCCGGAGCAGATGTCCAGGGCCAGCGCCGCGAGCGCGATCCCCAGTGCGGTCATCGGGGCGGTACGGCGCAGCAGTTCGGTCCCGGACATGACGGCCAGCGCGACGAGGGTGAGCGCGGGCGGCAGGCCGAGGAGCGGTGGGCCGCCGTGCAGATTCAGCGTCCAGAGCAGCAGCCCGCCGAGCAGGCCGCCGCCCGCGATGAGCACATCGGTGCGGTGCGGCCGGCCTGGGGCGGTGAAGGATCTGGCGGTCACCCCACCATCAAACAGGGCGCCGGGGCCCGCCGCCTCCACGTCCGGGCCGGGATGGCCGCCGGTCGACTACATCGAAAGATGCAGTCCTGGATCGTCGCGCACGACGACGTGGCGGGCGGCCCGCGCTGCGAGCCTTGAGGTGTTCGTCCCGAGAGGAGAGACACCGTGGTCGTCACGTTGATCATCGTCTGCGAGGTCGGCTTCTGGGTGCTGCTCGTCGCCGGTCTGGCGCTGCGCTACCTGGCCCGCATGCCGCGCACCGGAGCGGCGGTGCTCCTGATGGAGCCGCTGCTGGAGCTGATCCTGTTGGTCGTCACCGCGATCGACCTGAAGAACGGCGCGACCGCGGACTGGAAGCACGGCCTGGCCGCCGTCTACATCGGCTACACGGTCGCCTACGGGCACTACACCATCGCCTGGGTTGACGGGCACTTCGCGCATCGCTTCGCCGGCGGACCGCCGCCGGTCAAGCCCCCGCGCTACGGTCTCGCCCGCGCCGCGCACGAGGGGAAGCTGTGGCTGCGTACGGTGCTGATGGCGGCGGTCGCGTCGGGCCTGCTCCAGCTGGCGATCTGGTACGTCGGCGAGGGCGGTGACACCGCGTCGCTGCGCGGGTGGCAGTTCACCACGGGCCGGATGGCCGCGATCCACGGCCTGATCGCCCTGACGTATCTCCTCTGGCAGAAGAAGGACCCGGGCGGCCCCGCGTCCCCCGGGACGCGGGACCGCGCGCAGGAGAAGTCCCTCCGCTGACGCCCGGACCCCGGGCCGGGCGGCCCGGGCCGTGTCCTGCCTAGCGCTCGCCGCCCGGCACCCACAGCACGTCGCCGACCTCCTTGTTGGCGCAGCGCGCGAGGATGAACAGCAGGTCGGACAGCCGGTTGAGGTAGGTGGCGGTGAGCGGGTTCATCGTCTCGCCGTGCTCCTCGAAGGCCGCCCAGGTCGAACGCTCCGCGCGGCGTACGACCGTGCACGCCTGGTGGAGCAGGGCCGCGCCGGCCGTGCCGCCGGGGAGGATGAAGCTGCGCAGCTTCTCCAACTGCTCCAGGAAGCTGTCGCAGTCGGCCTCCAGCTTGTCGATGTAGGTCTGCTCGACGCGCAGCGGCGGGAATTCGGGGTTCTCCACCACGGGGGTGGAGAGGTCGGCGCCGACGTCGAAGAGGTCGTTCTGCACCCGCAGCAGCACCGCGGCGACGTCGTCGGGCAGTGAACCGAGCGCCAGGGCCACGCCGATGGCCGCGTTGGCCTCGTTGGCGTCCGCGTAGGCCGAGATCCGGGAGTCGGTCTTGGCGGTGCGGCTCATGTCGCCGAGGGCGGTGGTGCCCTTGTCGCCGGTGCGGGTGTAGATGCGGGTCAGATTCACCATACGGACGACCCTACGCCGCGGACTTCTTGAAGGCCCGTGTGCAAAGCGTCACGGAGACCAGGGTCAGCGCGAGTGCGACGAGGACACCGCGGAGCAGCGCAGCGGAGGCGTAGCCCCCGGTGAACGCCTCCCGGACCGCGTCGACGAGATAGCGGAACGGCATCAGGTGCGAGAGCACATCGAGCCACCCCGGCCCCAGGGTCATCGGCAGCATCAGCCCGGACAGCAGCATCGACGGCATGGTGACGGCGTTGATGACGGGCGCGAACTCCTGCGGGGTGCTGACCTTCAGGGCCAGCGCGTGGGACAGCGAGGAGAGGGCGAGGGTGAGGACGGCGACGAACGCGAGACCGATGAGGACGCCGGGCAGCGGGGCGCGCAGGCCCATCGCGACGGCCGCCAGCACCAGCAGCACGGACTGGACGACGAGCAACGCGACGTCCCGCAGCACCCGCCCGAGCAGCAGCGCCAGGCGGCTGACGGGGGTCACGCGCATCCGCTCCACGACACCGAACTGCTTCTCCAGGAGGATGCCGAATCCGCAGAACCCGCCGCCGAACAGGGCGAGTTGGAGCAGCAGGCCGGGCACCAGCACCTGCCAGGAGCTGGTGCCGGCGGGGCCGAGCGGCAGATCGGTGAGCAGTGGACCGAAGAACAGCAGGTACAGCAGCGGCATCAGCAGTCCGAAGAGCATCTGGAGCCGGGAGCGCAGGGTCTGCCGGGCGTACCGCCCGAAGATGAGAGCGGTGTCGGTGAGCAGGGTGGACATCGGGGGACTCCTGGAGGGCGGGGGAGGGGTGCGGCGACGGGCGGTCGTGGAGCTCAGACCGCGACGGGGGCGGTGTCCGCGGCGGGGGCGCCGCGTCCGGTGATGGCGAGAAAGGCGTCCTGCAGCGATGCGTCGGCGGATCCCGCGTACGTGGTCTTGAGCTCCCGCGGTGTGCCCTCCGCGACGACCACGCCCTTGTCGACGATCACCAGGCGGTCGGCGAGGGCGTCGGCCTCGTCCAGGTAGTGGGTGGTCAGGAACACGGTGGTGCCGTGCTCGGCGCGGATGCGGCGGACCAGCTCCCACAGGCCGGCCCGGCTGCCGGGGTCCAGGCCGGTCGTCGGCTCGTCGAGGAAGAGCACCCGGGGCCGGTGCACGAGGCCCATCGCCAGGTCCAGCCTTCTGCGCTGACCGCCGGAGAGGGCGGCGGTCCTGCGGTCGAGCACCTCGGTCAGGCCCAGTTCGGCGGCCAGTTCCTCGGTACGGGCGAGCGCCCGGTGCTTGGTCAGGCGGTAGAGGCGGCCCTGGGTGACCAGCTCCTCGCGCACCGAGACGTGGGGGTCGACGCCGCCGGACTGGGCGACGTACCCGGAGGCGCGGCGCACTCCCGCGGGATCGCGGACCAGATCGCAGTCGGCCACGGTCGCGCTGCCGCCGGTGGGCGCCAGCAGCGTGGTGAGCATCCGCAGGGTGGTGGTCTTGCCCGCCCCGTTGGGGCCGAGGAAGCCGAGAATCTCGCCGCGGTCGGCGCTGAGGTCGATGCCGCGCACGGCTTCGACGGGACCGCTCTTGGTGGTGAAGGTCCGGGCGAGTCCGGACGCGCTGATGACTGGCATGGGGACAGAAAAACAGAGCATCACCAATATTGCAATGTCTCCAAAATTTGATGGAGCTCAGCGAAGGGTAGGGTGAAGGCATGGCAGAGGGGCTCAGGGAGCGGAAGAAACGGCAGACCCGGCAGCACATCTCGGACGTGGCCACCGGCCTGTTCCTGGAGCGCGGCTTCGACGCGGTGACCATCGCCGAGGTCGCCGAGGCGGCCGACGTCTCGGTCAACACCGTCTACAACTACTTCCCGGCGAAGGAAGACCTCTTCCTGGACCGCAGCAAGAACCTGGTGGACCGGTTGTCGCGTTCCGTACGCGGCCGCGACAAGGGTGAGTCCGCGGCCGCCGCGGTGCTGCGCGAACTGCGCGAGGAGGCCGTCGCCGTCTCGCCGTCTCTCGGTCTGATCGACGGCTACGACCGCTTCATGCGGGTGGTCCACGACGCCCCCACCCTCAAGGCCCGGCTCTGGTACCTCCAGCAGGAGAGCCTGGTCAACCTGGAGGACACCCTCCGTGAGGAGACCGGCGCCGGCCCCGAGGACCCGCTGCCGCTGCTCGTCGCCGGCCAGATCTCCTGGGTGCACTCCACCGTCATCGGCGCCATCGCCCGCGAGATGCTCACCGGCCGCACCGCCGCCGAGGTGTCCAGGGACGCGCTCGTCCTGCTGGACGAGATGGAGGAACTGTTGAGCGAAAAGGTGCTCAACTACGCCGTACGGGCGGACGAATGACGGCCGGGTGGCGGGTTTGGGGCCCCGGCCGGCACCCCGTCGGTGTGATGTCCGTCATCTGAGACGTGACGCGCATCTCTTCCCTACCAAACGATCGCTCACGACCGCTAACGTCGCCCTGAGAGCCGTTAAGTGCACAGGGTGTTAGGGGACAGCAGTGGCAAGGAAGCTCGCCGTCATCGGAGCCGGACTCATGGGTTCGGGAATCGCGCAGGTCTCCGCCCAGGCGGGCTGGGACGTCGTCCTCCGCGATGTGACGGACGGCGCGCTGGCCCGCGGCAAGGGTGGCATCGAGGCGTCGTACGAGAAGTTCGTCGCCAAGGGGAAGCTGGAGGCGTCCGCCGCCGAGCAGGCGCTGGCCCGGATCACCACCACGACCGAGCTGGAAGCCGTCGCCGACGCCGACATCGTCGTCGAGGCCGTCTTCGAGCGGATCGAGGTCAAGCGGGAGATCTTCCAGGCGCTGGACAAGCTCGCCAAGGACGACGCGGTGCTGGCCTCCAACACCTCCGCCATCCCGATCACCAAGATCGCCGCCGCCACCTCGCGGCCCGAGCGGGTCGTGGGCACGCACTTCTTCTCGCCGGTGCCGATGATGCAGCTGTGCGAACTGGTGCGCGGCTACAAGACCAGCGACGAAACCCTCGCCACCGCGCGGGAGTTCGCCGAGTCCGTCGGCAAGACCTGCGTCGTCGTCAACCGCGACGTCGCCGGCTTCGTCACCACCCGCCTCATCACGGCGCTGGTCGTCGAGGCCGCGAAGCTGTACGAGTCCGGTGTGGCGACCGCCGAGGACATCGACATCGCCTGCAAGTTGGGGTTCGGCCACGCGATGGGACCGCTGGCCACCGCCGATCTGACCGGCGTCGACATCCTGCTGCACGCCGCCGACAACATCTACACCGAGTCCCAGGACGAGAAGTTCGCGTCGCCGGAGATCATGCGGCGAATGGTCGATGCGGGCGATATCGGCCGCAAGAGTGGGCAGGGCTTCTACGAGCACTGAGACCGCGTCAGGTGCCCCTTCAGCAGGGGCACCCGATTGCTTCACCCCTCGGGGTGAATTCGGTATCGGTTCGCTTACAGGCGGCAACTTCGCCGCATGAGAGGCAGTCAGTTCTGTAGACGCCAACACACGAGTACCCATGACTTCGGGGAGCGCATATGCACATCAGGGGCGACCACGTCGAGCTGGTCGTCGGGGGCCGCCTCGACGTCCGCAGCGCGGCGGACGCCCGTACGGCCCTGCACACCGCCGTCGACTCCGGTCGCGGGGATCTCGTGCTGGACCTGACCGAGCTGGATTCCTGGGATGCCACCGGCCTCGGCGTGATCATGGGTGTGCACCGCCGTGCCGGCCGGGTCAACCGGCGGCTCGTGCTGCGCGGCGTGCCACCTCAGATGCAGCGCCTCCTGGTCGCCACCCGCCTGCACCGTATCCTCGCCATCGAGGGCGGCATCGAAGCGGAATCGCTTCCTCGCGTGTGACGCAAGGGCCGTGGCGGCCGGTCCGCCCCGCAGCGCCGACCCCGTGCAGGGGCGGCAAAAGCCGCACACCAGCAGACTTCCACTACGGCGGGATGTTCCGGTCATCGCCGGACCCCGGCGATGCGTCGGCCCGCACTCCAGGTCTAAGGTTCGCATCCCCGCCCTACGCCACGGCAGCGGCGGGCACCGGACCGGACGCGACGGCTGAGACACCCCGGCCGGAGCCGGGGGAGTGCGGACGGCCGGAGGAGCAGTCGGCACGCCACGTCTGGGGGCTTTGAGCATGGACCGGAACACCCACCGGGGGCCTGAGGAGTACGCCACGCAGGGCAGCCCTGCCGAGCCTCCGGCACCCGCCTTCGGCAGCGCGCACAGCCGCGCCGACGGACCGGTCCGCGTCGTACGGCTCGTCTCGGGCCGCTACCTCGTCACCGTCAACCCCGTCGACGGCAGCGAGATGGAGCCCTGCCCACCCGGCGAGCGCCCCGCCACACCCGGCAAGCTCACCCCGCAGGAACGGGCCGCGGCCACCCGCGCCGCGGCACCGCCGCTGCCCGCCGCCCCGCCCGGATTCGCCGGCCACGAAGCCGCCCTGGAAGAGCGCGCGGAGGAAACCGAGCGCCTGGCCCGGCTGCTCTCCCGCGGCCGCTCGGTACGCGTCACCGGCCCCTCGGGCACGGGCCGCACCCGGCTGCTGGAAGCCGTCGCCACCGCCTGCGCCGACCTCGCCCCCGACGGCGTCGTACGCCTCTCCGGCTACCACCGCTCTCCCAACGACGTCCTCCAGGCGCTCGCCGCCGCGGTGTACCGCCTCCCGCAGCACCGCCCGGAGCGCCCTGAGCTGTTGCAGCTGCTCGGCGGCATCGGCGCGATCGTCGTCGTCGACGACCTGGAGTTCGGCGGCGCCGCGCTCGACGAACTCCTCGAAGCGACCCCCGAATGCGCCTTCCTGATCGGTGCCACCCCCGACGTCGCGCCGCCCGGCACCGGCTCCCACCTCGAAGAGGTCTTCCTCGGCGGAGTCGGCCGGAACGGCTGCGTACGGTTGCTGGAGCGTGCCCTGAGCCGGCCGCTCACGCACGAGGAGGCGGCCTGGGCGGCTGACCTCTGGTTCGAGTCCGAGGGCCTGCCCCTGCGGTTCGTACAGGCCGCGGCCCTGCTGCGGCAGCGCGACAAGCTGAGCGCCGGGCCCGGCGCGCTCGACGACGGCTACGGCCTGTTCCCCGAGGAATCCGGTGACCCGGACGCCGAGGCCGCAGATCCCGCAGAGCCCGCCGACCGCCCGGAGGCCCCGCTGCCCTCCCGGGCCGAGGCCGCCTCCCCCGCTCCGCTGCTCGCCGCCCGGCTCGGCGCCGCCGCCCAGGAGACGCTGCGCTTCGCCGTCGCGCTCGGCGGCGAAGTGCCGCACCAGGCGCACCTGCCCGCGCTCACCCAGGACACCCACGCCGACGCAGCCCTCGCCGATCTGCTGGCCTGCGGCCTGATCACCCCCGCCGGGAGCCACTACCGGCTCGCCGCGACCGTCCAGGACCAACTGGAGGCCGCAGGCTACGCCGAGGGCGCCACCGGCCGGGCCCACACCGCGGCCCAGCACTACGCCTGGTGGGCCGGCCACCCCTCGGTCACTCCCGAGCGGGCCGCAGCCGAGGCCGACGCGATCCTGGCCGCCATGGGCGTACTGACCGGCAGCCGGGAGAGCGGGCACGCCAGTGCGGCCGTGCTGCTCGTCCGTACCGCCGCACCGGCGTTCGCCGCGGCCCTGCACTGGAGCGCCTGGGAGCGCAGCCTCCGGCACGGCCAGGAGGCCGCCCGACTGGCCGGCGAGGTGGCGGAGGAGGCCTACTTCCACCACGAGCTGGGCGTCCTGGCCCTGTGTACCGGCAACGTCGACCGGGCGCGGGCCGAACTGGAGGCGTCCATCGGGCTGCGCGGTGTGCTCTCCGACCGTGACGGCGCGGTGGCCGGCCGGCGGGCCCTGGCGCTGGTCACCGACCGGACGCGGGCCGAGTCCACCGCCGCCGCCCCGGCCCGCCTCGCACAGACCGCACCGGGCACGAAGACCCCCGGCGCCGCGACCCCGGCGGCGAAGTCCCTCGGCACACCGTCCGCACCGGCCGACAGCGGGCCCACCGCCCCGGTACGCATCTCGCGCACCGGGGAGACCGCCGCGACCGTCGTCGCCCGGGGCGCCGCGTCCGCCGCGGCCGCATCCGGAAGCGGCGGCGAGGCCGGCACCGGTCGGGCCGCGGCCCGTGGTGCCCGCCGCAATCTGGTCGCCGCGGGCGCCGGCGCGCTGCTCGTCGCCGTGCTCGGCACCGTCGTCACCCTCGGCGTCACCTCGGACGACGACGCCAAGGGCGACCGCACCGGCACGGAGCAGGGCACGGACGACGGCGGCAGCGCCGAGCTGCCCGCCGACGGGCCCGACACGGGAGCGAGCCTGCCGCCCACCCGTACCGGCACCGCCCAGGAGGGCAGCCCGGGTCACCGTGACAGCCCGTCCCCGTCGAACAGCGGCTCCGCCACCAGCGCGGCACCGACGGAGACCGGCAGCGGGCCGACGGACGGCACGACCGGTCCGAGCGAGCCGACCGGCAAGCCGACCCGCCCCACCGGGAAGCCGACCCGCCCCACCCACACCCCGACCGAAGAGCCCACCGACCCGACCCCCACCGACGAGCCGACCGGCGAGCCCACGGACCCGACGCCGACCGGGGAGCCCACGGAGAAGCCGACGACCCAGAGCCCGTCGCAGACGACCGCCGGCGCGGCACCCACCCAGGAGGCCGCGCCCTCCGGCGACGGCAGTTCCACGGCGTCCGCCGAGCCCGCACCCGCCGGCTGACACCGACAGGACACAGCGCAACGGCCCGGTACGCGGCCGGCCCGCCACATCGGCGGCCGGCCCCCTACCGGGCCGTTGCGCTGCCGGGTCCGCCCGCCGTGGCGGCCGGACCCGACCAGGTCAGAACAGGCGCAGCTTGTCGTCCTCGATGCCGCGCAGCGCGTTGTAGTCGAGCACGACGCAGCCGATTCCGCGGTCGGTCGCCAGCACGCGGGCCTGCGGCTTGATCTCCTGCGCGGCGAAGATGCCCTTGACCGGGGCCAAGTGCGGGTCGCGGTTGAGGAGTTCGAGGTAGCGGGTGAGCTGCTCGACGCCGTCGATCTCGCCGCGGCGCTTGATCTCCACCGCGACGGTCCCGCCATCGGAGTCCCGGCACAAGATATCCACCGGGCCAATGGCGGTGGGGTATTCACGCCGAATCAAGGAATAGCCCTCGCCGAGGGTCTCGATCCGGTCCGCGAGCAGCTCCTGGAGGTGGGCCTCCACCCCGTCCTTGATGAGGCCGGGATCGACGCCGAGTTCGTGCGAGGAGTCGTGCAGGACCTCCTCCAGCGTGATGATGAGCTTCTCGCCGCCCTTGTTCTCCACCGTCCACACATCGCCGTCCCCCTCCTTGAGGGAACAGGGCGGGGACATCCAGTTGAGTGGTTTGTAGGCCCGGTCGTCCGCGTGAATGGAGACGGAGCCGTCCGCCTTCACCAGGATGAGACGGGGGGCCGAGGGGAGGTGGGCCGTGAGCCGGCCCGCGTAGTCCACGGAGCAGCGGGCGATGACGAGACGCATGGTGCGTCACGCTACTCGACCGGAGGGCGCTGACGCGATTCGCCCCTGGATCCACCTGTTCGGCATTGGCCGGTTGTATGTGCAATCTCCTGGTGCGGGCCTCTTGTGCGGCATACCGTTGAAGCAGGGGGTCGTGATACGAACACGCTGCGTCGCGGCGCCCCTTGTCCCATTCCTGAGGCCCCGTCCCGGCGGGGTCGCGAGAGGAGAACCTCATGTCGCTCGACGTCTCACCGGCCCTCCTCGAACAGGCCGAGCGAGGCGAGGTCGACGAAGCCGCATTTGTCGACTGCGTCCGGACCTCCCTGCCCTATGCATGGGGGATGATCAGCTCCCTGGTGGCCCAGCTGAAGGTGGACGGTGGAGAGTTCGCCGACAACCAGACGCCGCCGCCGGACGAGCAGGCGCGAGGCCAGCTGCTGCGCGCCCTGGCGAGTGACGCGATACGCGGTTCGTTGGAGCGCCACTTCGGTGTGCGTCTCGCCTTCCAGAACTGCCATCGGGTCGCGGTGTTCCCGCTCGACCCGGTGGTGGACGACCGTCTGGCCCGCTTCACCTCCATCCGGGGTCAGCTGCTCAACCAGTCGCCGGAACTCCGCGACTGCTGAGCGGAGTTGCTGCCGCTGCGTAGCGCGTTCCGGCATGTTCGGTGCCCATACGCCAGCGGCAGCACCACCGTCGACCGCCCGTCCCCGCCCCTTCGAGAGCACGGCGCCTCGCATGACCGCACCACGGGCACTGCCAGAGTCATCCGCACGCCAACACGGCGGCAGCACAGCGCAGGCCGCCCCGTCGGGCCCGGCGGGGTCACCCCAACTGCGGCAGAACCTCCGCGCCCAGCCGGCGGACGTTCTCCTCGGTGGCGGCGAGATCGCCGGACCCCTCGACGAGCAGCGCGAACCTCCGCACGCCCGTACGCTCCGCCGTCGCCGCGAGCCGGTCGGCGCACAGCGCGGGCGGGCCGACGGGATGCAGCCCGCACAACAGCTCGGTGTACGCCAGCGGGTCACGCATCGCGCGATAGCGGCCGTCGACGGTCACATGCGCACCCAGCCCCTGCCGGAGCCAGCCGGGCATCGACTTCGCCAGCGTCTCGGCCGCGTCCCCGGGGCCGTCGGCGATCTGCACCACGCCCGCCGAGACATGCTCGGCCGCCGCCACTTCGTCGCCGTCCCGCCCGGCCTCCAGGGCGGCCGACCGCCACAGGGCGACCATGTCCGCCTTCTCCTCGTCGCCGCAGTGCATGCCGAGCAGCATCGGCAGTCCGCGCTCCGCGGCCAGCCGGACCGAGGAGGGCGAGGTGCAGGCGACCACCACCGGGGGGCCGGGGGGCGCGCTCGCCGGACGGTCCAGGCCGGCCAGCGCCTCCGAAGGACGCGGTACGACCGCGACCTCACGGAACGAGAAGCGCTCGCCGTCCGCCCCGACCCGGGGCTCGCGCAGCCAGCGCAGCAGCAGATCGAGCGATTCGGGGAAGCCGTGGTCGTAGGCGGCGAGGCCCGAGCCGAAGACCTCCAGATCCACCCAGGGGCCGCCACGGCCGACGCCGAGCGTGAACCGCCCGTCGGACGTCAGGTGCAGCAAGGCGGCCTGCTCACCGAGAGCCACCGGGTGCTGGGTCGGCAGCACGCTGACGGCCGTCCCGACGCCGATCCTGCGGGTCCGGCCCAGCAGCAGCGCGGCCAGTGTCGCGGCGTTGGGGCAGACGCCGTAGGGCACGAAATGGTGTTCCGCCAGCCAGACGTCGTCGAGTCCGGCCTCCTCCGCGATCTCCGCGGAGCGCACCGCGCGGTGCAGTGCTTCCCCTTGTCCCTGACCGGGAAATTGAGCGGCCAGGATGAAAGCTCCGACACGCATCGCTCTCTGCCTCCTCGCAGCCGACGCGACTTCCCCCTTACAGGCAACAACGTCTGACACGTGCCAAGGGCACGGCCTGCCGCGAAATTTCCCGATGATCGCAGAAACGTGACGGGCCGTGCCCGCCCCCGCCGCTTCCGCGTACGCTGGTGACAGCCCGTGACTCCGTGAATCTTCCGAGGTGCCCCAGTGTCTCCGCGTCGAAACCGCCAGCGTGGCGGTGCGAAGCCCACCGAACGCCCGGGCGGGGACCGCTTCGGTCTGGAGCGGACCGAGGAGTGGCGGGGCGAGGAGTGGGCCGTGCGCCACGTCGGAGGCGGCGGCGCGGCCAAGCACTACCGCTGCCCCGGCTGCGACCAGGAGATCCCGCCCGGTGTGCCGCATGTCGTCGCCTGGCCGCAGCACGGCGACGTCGACGACCGCAGGCACTGGCACAAAGCCTGCTGGAACGCACGGGACCGCCGGAGCGCGCGGCTCCAGCGGTCCCGTAACGCGCCGCGCTACTGACGCGCGGCGAAGGTGATGCGCGCGGACTACACGTCGCGCTGCTGCTGGGCGGCGAAGGCGCCGCCCAGGACGACGGCGGTCACGCCGGTCAGGACCCACAGCGGGGTCCAGCCCTCCGGGCCCGAGGCGAAGAACGGGTTGTCGTAGAGCGTCGCCAGCGAATTGGGCACCGAGTAGTTGATCAGCGCCTCGCTGACCTTCCGCAGGCTCTCCGAGCCCGCCATGAAGACGGCCAGCAGCATCGGCAGCAGCACCACACCGAGCATGGCGCTGATCGCGCCCGCCGAATGCCGCAGCAGCGAGCCCACGGCCAGTGCCAGCAGGCCGAGCATCGACACGTAGAGGCCGGCGCCGACCGTGCCCCGCAGCCACTGGTCGGTCGTCGGGTCCGGGCCGTACAGCATCCCGGAGGTGAAGAGCGCGACGAGGGTGGTGGTGACGGTCGTGATGACGAAGGCCAGGCCGAAGAACACGATCGCCTTGGCGGCCAGCACCCGCGCCCGGCTGGGGCAGGCGGTCATGGTCGTACGGATCATCCCCGTGCCGTATTCCGAGGAGATCACCAGTACCCCGAGCGGGATGATGCACAAGGTGCCCAACAGGACGCCGAGGAAGGAGAATCCCAGCTTCGGGTCGACCATGCGGGTGGGGTCGCTCAGGGCGAGGCTGGTCAGCAGATCGACGCCGATGACCAGCAGGACGAACACGCCCAGCGTCCACAGCGTCGAGCGCACCGAGCGGATCTTCGTCCACTCCGAGGCCAGTGCGTGGCCGAGGTGGGTGCGGCGGATCGGGATGGGTGAGACATAACCGGCGTGGCCGCCCTGCCAGTTGGCGCCGGGCTGCTGCTGCGGGTGGCCCTGTTGCGGCTGACCCTGCTGGGGTGCCTGGGGTGCCTGGGGTGCCTGGGGTGCCTGAGGGGCCTGGAGGTGCGGGGCGCCCGCGTACGCGTTCTGCGGCGGGGGTGCCTGCTGGGCCTGGAGCATCATCGTGCCCGCGTCCTTGCCCGGACCGTGCGCGGCGAGCGGCTGCGGGGCCTCGCCCGACGGCTGCGGCTGGGCCTGGGGCATCGGCTGGGCCTGGAGCATCATCGTGCCCGACTCCTGGCCGGGCTGCTGCTCCGGCGCCTGCTGGGCCTGGAGCATCATCGTCCCGGCCTCCCGGGCGGGCTGCTGCTCCGGCCGGCCCTGACCGCCCGCCTGGCGCGGTGCGCCCTGCGGCTGCGGCGGCGCGGTGGGCGGCATCGGCGGGGCGGGCGGCGTCTGCTGGGCCTGCGCGGTGTCGTCGGGTCCGCGCTCAGGCTGCGGCTGCTGGGGCTGCGGCTGCTGAGGGCTGGTCATCGGGCGTCCTCGTGGTGCGGCGTGGTGGCGTCGGCGGGCTGGGCGGCGGGCGGCATCGGTGCGGCGGGCTGTTGCCCGTAGGGGTGGGGGGCGGCGTACGGCGCGGGTGCCCCGTACGGGTGACCCTGTCCCTGGGCGGGCGGCGGGTAGCCCTGCCCGGGAGCGGCTCCCGGCATCTGCTGGGCGTACGGGTCCTGCTGCGCGTAAGGGTTGGGCTGCCCCTGACCCGGCTGACCGGGCGGGTATCCCGGGCCCGCGTACCCCTGCGGCGCGCCGTGCGGAACGCCGCCCTGGGGCGCGTACCCCGCCGCGGCCTCCTGCAGTCCGGACCGCTGGTCGGCCGTGGAGCGGTAGTCCACGGCGCCCTGCGTCAGCTGCATGTACGCCTCCTCCAGGGACGCCTGGTGCGGCGACAGCTCCCAGAGCCGGACGTCGGCGCCGTGTGCGAGGTCGCTGATGCGGGGCAGCGGCAGCCCGGTCACCCGCAGCGCACCGTCCTGCTCCGCCGCGACCTGCCCGCCGGCCTCGCCGAGCGCCGCGGTCAGCTTCTCGCGCTGCTCGGCGTCGGCGTCGGGGACGCGTACCCGGGCGAAATCGGCGGAGTTGGCCGAGATGAAGTCCTTGACCGACATGTCCGCGAGCAGCTGGCCGCGCCCGATCACGATCAAGTGCTCCGCGGTGAGGGCCATCTCGCTCATGAGGTGCGAGGAGACGAAGACCGTGCGGCCCTCGGAGGCCAGCTGCTTCATCAGATTGCGCACCCACAGGATGCCCTCGGGGTCGAGGCCGTTGACCGGCTCGTCGAAGAGCAGCACCTGCGGGTCGCCGAGCAGCGCCGCCGCGATGCCGAGCCGCTGGCCCATGCCCAGCGAGAAGCCGCTGGAGCGCCGCCTGGCGACGCCCTGCAGGCCCACCACGCCGAGCACCTCGTCGACCCGCCGGGCCGGGATGCCGGACAGCTGGGCGAGCGAGAGCAGGTGCTGGCGCGCGCTGCGGCCGCCGTGCACCGCCTTGGCGTCGAGCAGCGCGCCCACCTGGCGGGGGGCGTTGGGGAGCTTGCGGAAGGGGTGGCCGCTGACGGTGGCGTGGCCGGAGGTCGGGGTGTCCAGGCCCAGAATCATGCGCATCGTCGTCGACTTGCCGGAGCCGTTGGGCCCCAGGAAGCCGGTGACCGTGCCCGGCCGTACCTGGAACGACAGGTTGTGCACGGCCGTCTTGGCGCCATAGCGCTTCGTCAGGCCGACTGCCTCGATCATTCTCCGCCCCTCGCGAGATGGTGGCGGGGCAGAGGCGCCCTCGTGCCCCCGTGAGGGTTAGGAGGCTATCGGTCCCTTGACGGTTCCCGTCAAAACGCGGGAGAGGGATGCGTCACCCGGGATGACGGGCCGCGGCGGTCCCGCTGACGGCGCCGGCCGCCCGGGGAGGCGCAGGCGCCGCTCAGCTGCCGGGACGGTCAGGCGTCGCGCTTCTTGAACAGCACGAAACCGCCGGCCAGCGCGGCCGCCGTCCACGCGACCATGATGGCGATCCCGCCCCACGGGCCGTACGGCACGTTCTCGTCGAGCGGCGTGACCACCTCCATGACCTTCCGGCCCGCCTGGTCGGGGAGATAGCGGCCGACCTTACGGGTCGCCGAGACGTTCCCGAGGATGTTGGAGATCAGGAAGAAGAACGGCATCAGGATGCCCAGCGACAGCATCGGGCTGCGCAGCATCGCGGCGACACCCATCGAGAACAGCGCGATCAGCGTCATGTAGAGCCCGCCGCCGAAGACCGCGCGCAGCACCCCCGGGTCGCCGAGGTATGCCCGGTGCTCGCCCAGGACCGCCTGGCCCGCGAAGAAGGTCGCGAAGCTGGTCGCCAGCCCGACCAGGAAGACCAGCACGGTGGCGACGAGCAGCTTGCTGAAGAGGAACGTCGTCCGCTGCGGGACGGCGGCGAGCGAGGTACGGATCATGCCGGTGCTGTACTCGTTGGAGACCACCAGCACACCGAAGACGATCATCGCGAGCTGGCCCAGGCCCATCCCGGCGAAGCTGATGTTGGTGGGGTCGAAGGAGAGCCGGTCCCTGACCGACATCGAATCGAACTCGTTGCCGGCCAGGACGCAGATCAAGATGCCCAGGCCGATGGTGACGACGACGGCGACGCCGAGCGTCCACACCGTCGACTGCACCGATCTGATCTTGGTCCACTCCGAACGCAGCACCTGCGTGACCGCCGCCATCGTCAGCTCCTCTTCTTCCGCCAGTCGGCGCCCCAGCCGTCCGGCTGTCCTGCGGCCCGCCCGCCCGGCTGTCCGACCGGCTGCGGAGCCGCCGGGGGCACGCCGCCCGGCGCCGGCCCGCCCGGAACCACGACCGGCTCCCCGTCGTGGGCGTGGTACTCCACCGACTCGGCCGTCAGCTGCATGAACGCCTCTTCCAAGGACGCCTGCTGGGGGCTCAGCTCGTGCAGGGTGAGCCGGTGCCGGGCGGCCAGCTCACCCAGCCGGTCGGCGGTCACCCCGTCGATCTCCAGCGAGCCGTTGCCGACCGCCGACACCTCGATGCCCTCGGCCCGCAGCATCTCCAGCAGCCGCTCCTGCTCCGGCGACCGCATCCGTACATAGGACCGCGAGTTCTGCCGGATGAAGTCCGCCATCGAGGTGTCCGCCATCAGCTTGCCCTGCCCGATCACGATCAGGTGATCGGCGGTGAGGGCCATCTCGCTCATCAGATGGGAGGAGACGAAGACGGTACGGCCCTGGCTCGCCAGATTCTTCATCAGATGGCGGATCCAGTGGATGCCCTCCGGGTCGAGGCCGTTGACCGGCTCGTCGAACATCAGGATCTCCGGGTCGCCCAGCAGCGCCGCGGCGATGCCCAGCCGCTGGCCCATCCCCAGGGAGAACCCCTTCGAGCGCTTCCCGGCGACCGAACTCAGCCCGACCGTGTCCAGCACCTCGCCCACCCGGCTGCGCGGAATGCCGTTGCTCTGCGCCAGACACAGCAGGTGGTTGTACGCGCTCCGCCCGCCGTGCATCGCCTTCGCGTCCAGCAGTGCACCGATGTACTTCAGCGGATCCTTCAGCTGCCGGTAGTGCCTGCCGTCGATCCGGACCGTACCGGCGGTCGGGTGGTCCAGGTCGAGCATCATCCGCATGGTGGTGGACTTGCCCGCGCCGTTGGGGCCGAGGAAGCCGGTGATGATCCCGGGCCGGATCGCGCAGGTGAGGTGGTCCACCGCGATCTTGTCGCCGTAGCGCTTGGTCAGCCCCTCGAGCTCGATCATGTACTGCACGCTAGGGGCGCCCGGTGGGCCCCGCCACCGGGGCACAGCCGCCCGGCGGACCGGCACACGACCGCGCCCCCGCACCGCCGGAGGGCGGTACGGGGGCGCGTGAAGGTGCGGTGCGAGACCCTGCTCGCGGGGACCTCCCGGCGTCGGCCGGGGGAGGGTCAGCGGGACTGCTGGGCGGGCACGCCGCGGTTGGCGGACTCCTCGTCGCCGGGGGCGCCGGCGGCGGCGACGGCCGCACCGGTCAGCGTCGCCAGCATCTCGCGGACGTTCGTCAGCTGGGCGTTGATGGAGTCGCGGCGGTTCGTCAGCGCCGCGAGCTCGCGCTCCGATTCGCTGCGGATCCGGTCGGCCTTGGCGTTGGCGTCGGCCACGATGTCCTCGGCCTGGCGCTGCGCGGTCTCCACCGTCTGGCGGGCCCGGCGCTCGGCGTCCGTACGCAGCTTCTCCGCCTCCAGGCGGAGCTGCTCGGCACGGTGCTCGATCTCCGCCAGGCGCTTCTCGGCCTTGGCCTGACGCGAGGCCAGGTCACGCTCGGACTGCTCGCGGCGCTTGGCGAGGTTGGTCTCGAAGTCGGCGGCGGCCTGCGCGGCCTTGGCGCGGGTCTCCTCGAAGAGGGAGTCCGCCTCCTCGCGCTTGGACTGCGCGTCCTTCTGCGCTTCGGCGCGCAGCGTGGACGCCTCGCCCTTGGCCTTCTCGACGATCCGGGCGCCCTCGTCCTCCGCCTTCGACTTGCGCTCGGCGGCGAACTGCTCGGCGTCGTTGCGGACCTGCTGGGCGGCCGACTCGGCCAGCTCGCGGTGCTGCTCCGCGGCGCGGCGGGCCTCCTCGCGCAGGTCCTTGGCCTCCTCCTCGGCGAGACGGAGGATCTTCTCCACGCGCGCACCCAGGCCCGCGTAGGACGGTTCGGCGTCATTGACCTGCGCCTGGGCGTTCTGCGTTTCGAGGTGGAGCTCCTCGATGCGCTTCTCCAGCGAGGTGATACGGGCCAGCGCGCTGTCACGGTCGGCGACGAGCTTCGTAATGCGGTCGTCCACCTGACCGCGGTCGTACCCACGCCGCACGAGCTCGAAGCCGAAAGGGGAGGAAGTGTCGCTCATGGGGTTCCTGTCGAAAGAGACCGGTGAGGTGATAAGGGGAATCCTAGGGGCCACAACGGCGTGTCATCGAGTCAATGCCCGTTTGATCTGGAGAATGACCCCTCATTCGAGTGGCTACCCCTCAGACTGCTTGCCACTCGAACGAGTTGCACCGGCGCCCGCGGCGGCCTTGACGCCACCGCTCTTGCCCTCCGCGCCCCCCGTCGGCGCCTCGAACGACTCCAGTGCCTCCAGCACGTCCTGGACACGGGAGATTTCGGAGTTGATGTCCTCGCGCCGGCGCACCAGGACCTCCAGCTCGCGTTTGCCCTCTTCCACGATGCGGGTGGCCTCGGCCTCGGCCTCGGTGCGCATCCGCTCCGCGTCGCGCTCGGCCTCGGCCTTCCTGTTCGCGGCCTCCTTGATCAGGCCCTCGGCCTTCTTCACCGCCGCGATCCGGACCTTGCTCGCCTCGCTGCTCGCCTCCGAGACCATCTCCTCGGCCTTCTCCTCGGCCTCCACCTGCTGGGCCGTGGCCTGCGCGATGAGCTTGTCGACCCGCTCGCCGGCGTTCTTCATCGTCTCCGCCGACTCCCGGCGCGCCCGCTCGTGCAGCTCCTCGACCTCTGCCTCGATCCGCACCCGCAGCTCCTCGGCCCGCTCCCTGATGGCCGTGGCGTCGCCGCGGGCCTCGCCCAGCAGCGTATTGGCGTCCGTACGCGCCTTCTCCACCCGCGTGTTGCCGTCGGATGTCGCCTCGGTGACGATCCGGTCGGCCTCCTTGCGGGCCGCCCCGACCATCGTGTCGGCCTGCTCCTCGGCGGACGCGGCGGTGCGCAGCGCCTCCTCCTGGGCCTTGGCGATGAGCTGGTCCGCCTGCTCCGCGGCGTCACCGCGACGCTCGGCGGCGGCCTTGCGGGCCTCGTCGAGCAGCCGGTCGGCCTCTTGCTGAGCCTCCGTCCGCAGCCGCTCCGCCTCCGCCTCGGCGTCCTCCTTGACCTTCGCGGACTCGCCGCGGGTGCGGTTGGCGTGCTCCTGCGCGGCGGTGACCGTCTCGGCCGCCTCGGCGCGCAGCCGGTCGGCCTCCGCGGTGGCCGTCGCGAGCATCCGGTCCGCCTGCTCACGGGCGTCGGCCCGCGTACGGTCCGCGTCCCGCTCGGCGTCCGCGGTCGCCTCGGCCGCCTCGGTGCGCAGCCGCTCGGCCTCGCTCGCGGCCTCCGACATCAGCTCGTCGGCCTGTTCCGCGGCGTCCGAACGCGCCTTGTTGGCCGCCTCGCGCGCCTGGTCGCCGGTGCGTTCGGCGTCCGTCCGCGCGCTCTCCAGCACCTCGGCGGCCTCGGTGCGCAGCCGCTCCGCGGCCTCGCTCGCCTCCCCGACGATCGTCTGTGCCTGCTGCTCGGCGTCCCCGCGCAGCCGGTCGGCGGCCTGCTGGGCCTCGCGGACCGTGCGGTCCGCGTCCTCCTGCGCCGACGACGTCAGCTCGGTCGCCTCGGTGACGATCCGTTCGGCTTCCGTGCGCGCCTCGGTGATCAGCCGGTCGGCCTGCTCCGCGGCGTCCGACCGCATGCGGTTGGCGTCGTCCCGCGCCTCCGCACGGGCCCGTGCGGCGTCCTGTTCGCCGGACGCCAGCGCCTCCGAGGCCTCCGTACGCAGCTGCTGCGCCTTCGACGAGGCGTCCGCGACCAGCTTCTCGGCCTGCTCGGTCGCCTCCGCAAGCAGCCGGTCGGCCTGCTCCGCCGCGTCAGTCCGCGCCGCGTTGGCGTCCCGGCGGGCCCCGTCGAGCACCCCGGCGGCCTCGGTGCGCAGCCGCTCGGCCTCCTCGATGGCCTCCGAAACCGCGCGCTCCGCGAGCGACTTCGCGGCCTCCGACGCCTCCTGCGCCTCGTGCCGCACCCGCGCCGCGTCCGCCGAGGCGCGCTCGCGCTCGTCGTAGGCATCGGTGCGGACCCGGTCGGCCTCGTCCTGCGCCTCCGCCTTGGTGCGCTCCGCGGCGTGCTCGGCCGCGGAACGCAGCCCCGCGATCTCCTCGTCGGCCTGCTCGTGCAGTCCCGCGACCGCGTCCCGCACCTGCTGCGCGGTCTGCTCGGCCGCGGCCACCAGCTCGCCGGCACGCCGGTCGGCGTCCTCGACCAGCCCCTCCGCCTCGGCCTGCGCCTCGCTCACCCGCGTACGGGCCGACGCCAGCAGCTCCTCGCTCTGCTCGCGTGCCGCGGTGCGCTCCTGGTGGGCCTCCTCGCGGGCCTCGCCCAGCTGCTGTTCGGCCTCCCGGCGCCGCCGGGCGGCCTCCTCCTGGGCCGCTGCCAGCGCCTCCGCCGCCTCGGAACCGGTGCGCTCCGCGGCGGCCGCCGCCTCCGCGCGCACCCGGTCCGCGGTCTCCTGCGCCTCCGCCTTGAGCCGCTCCGCCTCGGCGGCCGCCTCGCCGCGCAGCCGTGTGGCCACCGACTCGCCCTCGGCGCGCGCCGTGGACGCGTCCGACGCGGCCTCCGTGCGCAGCCGCTCGGCCTCCTCCTCGGCCTGCTGCTGCAGCGTCCGCAGCCGCTCGGCCGACTCCGCCTTGAGCCGGGCCGCCTCCTCCTGCGTCTCCCGGCGCAGCCGCTCCGCCTCCGCGCGGGCCTCGCGCAGCGCGTCCTCGGCCGCCGCGACCTTGTCCGCGGCCTCGGTCTGCAACCGCGTCAGCTCGGCCTGGGCCTCCTCGCGCCGCTCCTCGGCGGCACGTTCGGCCTCGGCGCGCAGCCGCGCGGCGGATTCCTCCGCCTCGGTGGTGACCAGCTCCGCGGCCTGGGCGCCCTCGGTGAGCAGCTCCTCGGCTTCCGAACGGGCCCGCTCCAGCGCCTCCTCGGCCTGCCTGCGCAGCGCCGTGGCACGCTCGATGGCCTCCGTACGGACCCGCTCGCTCTCCGCGACGGCACCCGAACGGGTCTCCTCGGCGTCGGCCTTGGCCTTGCCCAGCAGCTCCTCGGCGGAACCGGCCGCCTCCTCGATCTGCTGGACCGCCTCCCGGCGGGCCTCGCTGCGGATCCGCTCGCCCTCGGCGACCGCGTCCGCCCGCAGCTGCTCGGCCTCGCCGCGCAGCCGCCGCGCCTCCTCCTGGAGTTCGACGGTCTTGGCGCGGTACTCCTTGGTGTCGTCCTTCGCCGCGCCCTTGAGCTGCGTGGCGGTGTCATGGGCCTGCTCCCGAAGCCGGTCCGCCTCGGCCTCGGCCTCGCTGCGCAGCCGTTCGGCCTCCTCGGTGGCGGCCTTGGTGGTGGCCTTGGCGTCCTCGGACGCCTTGGTCAGCACCTCCTCGGCGGTCCGCGCGGCCTTCGCCAGCTGCGCCGCGGAGTCCTCCGCGGCCTTGGACCGTGCGGCCTCCCGTGCCTCGCCGACCAGGCGTTCGGCTTCTTCCTTCGCGTCGTCCCGCAGCTGCTCGGCCTCGGCCTTGAGCGCCTCGGCGGACTTGGTGGCCTCGCCGACCAGCCGGGCGATCTCCTGCTTGGCCGTACGGGTGCGCTGCTCGTTGTCCGACTCGGTGGCCGACAGTCGCTTGGTGGCGCTCTGTTGCGCCTCCTCGATGAGCTTCTCCGCCTCGGC
This sequence comes from Streptomyces sp. Pv4-95, assembly GCF_045782725.1. Lineage (NCBI taxonomy): Bacteria > Bacillati > Actinomycetota > Actinomycetes > Kitasatosporales > Streptomycetaceae > Streptomyces > Streptomyces sp. Pv4-95. The sequence continues at coordinate 2,762,606 of NZ_CP127172.1, read as the reverse complement.
GCGCGCCTCGCGCAGCGCCGTGTCCGCCTCCTGGATGCGGGCCTCGGCGGTACGCGTCAGCTCGGCGGACTGCCGGCGCGCCTCCTCCGACTCGGTGCCGGCGCTGGTGCGCAGCTGCTCGGCCTGATCGGTGGCTTCCTGGGCCTGGTTGGAGGCGGCGTTCAGCAGTCGCTCGGCGTCCGTACGCGCCCGGCGGAGGATGGCCTCCGCCTCGGCGCGGGCGTCCGTGGCCTCGGTGTTGAGCCGCTCACGGGCACGCTCGGCCAGCTGCTGCGCCTCGGCGCGCGCGGACGCCAGGGCCTGCTCGGCCTCCGCCCGGGACTCCTCCATCAGGCGACGGGCCTGGGACTCCGTACGGGCCCTCAGCTGCTCGGCCCAGGCGACGTTTTCGTTGACGTGCGACTCGACGGTCTGCCGGCGCTCGTTGAGTTCCTCGTCCAGCCGCTGCCTGCGGGTGACCGCCTCGGAGTGCAGCTCCGCCTCCAGGCGGGACTGCCGTTCGGCCTGGTCCTGCAGCAGCCGCTGGGTCTGCGCACGGGCCTCGCGCAGCTCGCGTTCGGCGTCCGAACGCAGCTGGTCGGCCTGGATCTGCGCATTGCGCAGCAGCTGTTCGGCCTGGTGACTGAGGTTGTCGTAGGCAGGGCGGGTCGCGAGGTTGCGGCGCGCCTCATGGAGCTTGGCGCGCAGCACCTCGACCTGGTAGCCGAGGTCGTCGGCGTGCTGGACGGCCTTGTCCCGCTCGGTCTTCAGCCGCTCCATCTCGGCTTCGAACTGCGAGAGGTGGTCGTCAGCCTCGTAGCGGTCGTTGCCCCGCACTGCGCGGTCCCATCCGTCCCCTGGTCATGGTGGCGGCCTGCTCCGTCCTGCTCGCAGTCGTCCCGTACACGTCATGTCGTACCGGATTCGTACGTCTGGAGCTGACCCTTCCGAAGAAATGGTGTCAGATCATCGGCAGAGTATGGACCGAGCCCCACTCCCTTACCCCGGCCGAGGGTGCACTCTACCGGCCGGGGAACGCGAAGGTCAGTGGTCCGTCGAGGCGGGGGGTGCGGCGGTGACGAGTTCGGTGAGAACTCCGTGGCAGTCCTTGGGGTGCAGGAAGGTGATCCGGGAGCCCATCGAACCGGTTCGCGGCTCGTCGTAGAGGACCCGGACGCCCTTGTCGCGGATGTCCGCCGCGTCGGTGTCCACGTCCGCGGTGCCGAAGGCGATGTGGTGGACGCCTTCACCGTTCTTGGCGAGCCACTTGCCCACCGCGGAGTCCTCGCGGGTGGGCTCCAGCAGCTGGAGGTAGGAGGCGCCGCCGTCGGACGTCTCATTGATCTTGAGCATCGCTTCCCGGACACCCTGCTCTTCGTTGACCTCGGAGTGGAACACCTCGAACCCGTAGGTGGCACGGTAGAACTCGACGGTCCTGTCGAGGTCGAAACAGGCGATTCCGATGTGGTCGATTCGCGTCAGCATGGCTCCAGTGCACCGCTCGCACGCCTGGTTACGCAACGTGCGCGCGATCACACCCGCTTGCCGGTGACCCGGCGCCTACCCCTCAGTACATTGACGGGAACCCTCGTTAACTTCCCTGCAAAGGAAGGCCGCACCGCATGTCTGCAACGAACGGCTCGAACAGCAGCACCTCAGTGATCGTGGCAGGAGCGCGCACCCCCATGGGCCGGCTCCTGGGATCGCTGCGGACCTTCTCCGGCGCCGACCTGGGCGGTGTGGCCATCAAGGCGGCGCTGGACCGGGCGGGCATCGGCGGCGACCAGGTCCAGTACGTGATCATGGGGCAGGTCCTCCAGGCCGGTGCCGGCCAGATCCCGGCCAGGCAGGCCGCCGTCAAGGGCGGCATCCCCATGAACGTCCCCGCGCTGACCGTCAACAAGGTCTGTCTCTCGGGCCTCGACGCCATCGCGCTGGCCGACCAGCTGATCCGCGCCGGCGAGTTCGACGTGATCGTCGCCGGCGGCCAGGAGTCGATGACCAACGCGCCCCACCTGCTGACCAAGTCCCGTGAGGGATACAAGTACGGCGCCGTGGAAATGCTCGACTCGATGGCGCACGACGGGCTCACGGACTCCTTCGAAGGCGTCGCGATGGGCGAGTCCACCGAGAAGCACAACAGCCGTCTCGGTATCGCCCGTCCGGAGCAGGACGAGGTCGCCGCACGGTCCCACCAGCGCGCCGCGGCCGCCCAGAAGAACGGGCTGTTCGAGGCCGAGATCACCCCCGTGGAGATCCCGCAGCGCAAGGGCGAGCCGGTGATTTTCAGCCAGGACGAGGGCATCCGTGGCGAGACCACCACGGACTCGCTCGGCAAGCTGCGGCCGGCCTTCGCCAAGGACGGCACCATCACCGCGGGCACCTCCTCGCAGATCTCCGACGGCGCCGCCGCCGTGGTCGTGATGAGCAAGGCCAAGGCCGAGGAACTGGGCCTGGAGTGGATCGCCGAGATCGGCGCGCACGGCAACGTCGCGGGCCCGGACAACTCGCTCCAGTCGCAGCCCTCCAACGCCATCAACCACGCCCTCGGCAAGGACGGGCTCACCGTCGAGGATCTTGACCTGATCGAGATCAACGAGGCGTTCGCGGCCGTCGCGGTCCAGTCAATGAAGGACCTCGGGGTCTCCCCGGAAAAGGTGAATGTCAACGGCGGTGCGATTGCCCTCGGACACCCGATCGGCATGTCCGGCGCCCGGATCGTGCTGCACCTCGCCCTCGAACTGCGCCGCCGGGGCGGCGGTGTGGGTGCCGCCGCGCTCTGCGGTGGCGGCGGCCAGGGCGATGCGCTGATCATCCGGGTCCCGGGTAAGTAACCGCATACGACCGTCCGGGTAAGTCAGCGCGCCGAACCGAAGGAGCCGAGCAGCGATGGTGGACGTTCCGCAGCTTGTGGAGCAGGCACGGCAGGGCCGGCCGAGGGCGGTGGCCCGGCTGATCTCCCTCGTGGAGGGGGCGTCACCGGAGCTGCGCGAGGTGATGGCGGCACTGGCGCCGCTCACCGGCAACGCCTACGTGGTCGGGCTGACCGGCTCGCCGGGCGTCGGGAAGTCCACCACCACCTCGGCGCTGGTCACGGCGTACCGCAAGACGGGCAAACGGGTCGGCGTCCTCGCCGTCGACCCGTCCTCGCCGTTCTCCGGGGGCGCGCTCCTGGGCGACCGGGTACGGATGAGCGACCACGCCTCCGACCCGGGCGTCTACATCCGGTCGATGGCCACCCGCGGCCACCTGGGCGGGCTGGCCTGGGCGGCTCCGCAGGCGATCCGGGTGCTGGACGCCGCCGGGTGCGACGTGGTGCTCGTCGAGACGGTCGGCGTCGGGCAGTCCGAGGTGGAGATCGCCTCGCAGGCCGACACCAGCGTGGTCCTGCTGGCCCCCGGAATGGGTGACGGCATTCAGGCGGCCAAGGCCGGAATCCTGGAGATCGGGGACGTCTACGTCGTCAACAAGGCCGACCGGGACGGTGCGGACGCCACCGCCCGGGAGCTGAACCACATGCTGGGCCTGGGCGAATCGCGGGCCCCGGGGGACTGGCGGCCGCCGATCGTCAAGACGGTGGCGGCGCGGGGCGAGGGCGTCGACGAGGTGGTCGAGGCGCTGGAGAAGCACCGGGCCTGGATGGAGGAGCGGGACGTCCTGGCGCAGCGCCGACGGTCCCGGGCCGCGCGCGAGGTCGAGACGATCGCGGTCACGGCGCTGCGGGAGCGGATCGGCGACCTGAGCGGCGACCGGCGGCTGGACGCGCTGGCCGAGCGCATCGTGGCGGGCGACACCGACCCGTACCGCGCGGCCGACGAGCTGGTGGAGGGGCTGACGAACGGGGGCTGAGGCCCCGCGGTCCGGGCGGGCGGTCCGGTCCGGGCTTCTCGTCCGGCCCCCCGCTACGTCCGCCACCCGGCTCCGGACACGACTGCGGCCCGCCCCGCAGGAGCGGGACGGGCCGGGAGTGTCAGTCACCTGTGACGGGTGCCGGGATTCAGTCGTCCTGGCCGTTGTCGTCGTCGTTGTCGTCGGAGTCGTTGTCGCCGTCGTGGTCCTGGTCGTGCGCCGGGGCGGCCGTCACCTTGCCGGACTGCGGGTCGACGAGGAACTTGTGCTCCTTGCCGTCCTTGGTGGTCGTCTCGACCTCCCAGGCGGCCTTCGCGCCGTGGTCGTCGTCCAGCTCGACGGAGGTCACCGTGCCGTGCCCGTTCGCGGCGCGGGCGGCGGCCGCGGCGTCGGTCTTGGCGCCCTTGAGGCCGTCACGGACGACGGCGATGTCGTCGCTGTCGTCGCCGTCCTCCGCGTCGACGTGCTGGTTCAGCACCCGCGCGTTGCCGGCGTCGAGGGTGACCTCGTGCCACTTGCCGTCCTTGCCGAGGACGTCCGCGTCCCAGACCAGGCCGGGACGGTCCTCGTCCAGGTCCAGGCCGGTCACGGTGCCGGGGACGGCCTTCAGCGCGGCGGCCGCGGCCTGCGAGGCCGTCACCTTGGCGGCCTTCGCCTCGCGGGCGTCCTCCTGGTCGTCCTGGTCCTGCACGTGGATGCTGGAGCGGCCCGAGTCGTTCGCCGCGGCCTGCTGCGCGCCGGCCGCCGTTCCCGGTGCGGTGCTGCCGCCTCCGACCGCCATGGCGCTGACCGTGCCGCCGGCGATGAGGGCGGCCGCGGCGGTGGTGGCGACGATGATGTGGCGCTTCATGTGTGTTCTCCCCTTGCGATCGGTTGTGACAACACAGTGGCCGAACCGACCTGAACAGGAGCTGAAGGAGCCTGAAGAGGTCTTCAGGAAAGGAGTGGCAAGGTGGTGCGCATGCTCCCGCCCGTCACTCATCACCGCCCCGCCGGCGGCGCCGCGCGCCGCCCCCTTCGCCTGTTGATCGTGGAGGACGAGAAGCGTCTCGCCCTGTCGCTGGCCAAGGGCCTGATGGCCGAGGGCTACGCGGTCGACGTGGTGCACGACGGCCTCGAAGGGCTGCACCGGGCGAGTGAGGACGCATACGACCTGATCGTCCTGGACATCATGCTGCCGGGGATGAACGGCTACCGGGTGTGCGGCGCGCTGCGTGCCGCGGGCCATGAGGTGCCGATCCTGATGCTCACCGCCAAGGACGGTGAGTACGACGAGGCCGAGGGGCTGGACACCGGCGCGGACGACTACCTGACCAAGCCGTTCTCGTACGTCGTGCTGGTGGCGCGGGTCAAGGCGCTGCTGCGGCGGCGCGGGCGGACGGCCGAGCCGGTGCTGCGGGTGGGACCGCTCGTCATCGACCAGGGGTCGCGCAAGGTGGAGCGGGACGGCGAGGAAGTGGTGCTGACCGCGAAGGAGTTCGCCGTGCTGGAGCAGCTCGCGCTGCGCGCGGGGGACGTGGTCTCCAAGGCGGAGATCCTGGAGCACGTATGGGACTTCGCCTACGAGGGTGATCTCAACATCATCGAGGTCTATGTGAGCACGCTGCGGCGCAAGATCGGCGCCGGCAGCATCGTGACGGTGCGCGGTGCCGGATACCGGCTGGTGGCCGGTGAGTAGCGGGCTGGGTTCGGTACGGGCCAGGGCGGCCGTCGGGGCGACGGTCGTGGTGGCGCTCGCGCTGGTGGCCGCCGGGTTGGCGGTGCTGCTGGTGCTGCGCGACAACCTCCAGGACCAGACCGGGCTGCAGGCAGAGGTCTCGGCCCGCGAGGTCGCCTCGCAGATCGCCACCGGCACCCCGTACGGCCAGTTGGATCTGCCGGACAGCGACGAGCACCCCGTGGTGGTGACCAGCGAGAGCGGGCGGGTGCTCGCGGTCGGTGACGATGTCCGCGCCATCGACGGCAAGGAGGTCGGCCGTCCGGGCAAGCAGGGGCCGGGCGCGTCGGACGAGGACGGGGACGACGACGACACCGGGCCGGAGCCCGGCGAGGTCGACGACGAGGTGCACTACGCGGACGGCACCGCGGAGGTCGACGGGAAGGTGGCCGACTACCGATTCGCCCGGGTGGAGGCGAAGGACACCGGTGGTGAGCAGGCCACGGTGCGGGCCGGGGCGGCGCTGGCCGCGGAGCAGAACGCCGTCGGGACGGTGCGCAACGCCATGCTGATCGGGCTGCCGCTGCTGCTCGTGGTGGTCGCCGGGGTGACCTGGCTGGTCACCCGGCGCGCGCTGCGGCCGGTGGAGGGGATCCGCCAGGAGATGGCCGCGATCACCGCCAGCACGGATCTGAGCCGCCGGGTGCCGGTGCCGTCGTCGAAGGACGAGATCGGCCGGCTGGCGCGTACCACCAACGAGACGCTGGCCGCCCTGGAGACGTCCGTGGAGCGGCAGCGGCGGTTCGTCGCGGACGCCTCGCACGAGCTGCGCAGTCCGATCGCGAGCCTGCGCACCCAGCTGGAAGTGGGCGTGGCGCATCCGGAGTTGCTGGACACGCCGGGCGCGGTGGCGGACACCGTGCGGTTGCAGCGGCTGGCCGCGGATCTGCTGCTGCTGGCCCGGCTGGACGCGGGGGAGCGGCCCTCGGACGTCCGGATCGACCTGGCGGCGATGGTGAGCGAGGAGAGCTCCCAGCGGGTCGGGGACCGGATCCCGGTCCGGGCCGCAGACCTGGCGAGTGTGGAAGTGACCGGGTCGCGGAGCCAGTTGGGCCGGGTGCTGGGCAATCTCCTGGACAACGCGCAGCGGCACGCGAAGTCGTCCGTACGGGTGACCGTGGTGCGTGAGGGAGCCTGGGCGGTCCTGCGGGTGGAGGACGACGGGCCCGGTGTCCCGGAGGACCAGCGGGAACGGATCTTCGAGCGGTTCGTGCGGCTCGACGACGCGCGGGCGCGGGACGACGGCGGTGCGGGGCTGGGGCTCGCCATCGCACGGGATGTCGCGGTGCGGCACGGCGGTTCGCTGGCCGTGCGGGAGGGCTCGGCGTTCGAGCTGCGGCTGCCGGTGGCCGGCTGAGGGGCGGGCCGGCGGTGGCGCCCGGGGCGGCAGCGGAGTGCCCGAGGGCGGCGCCGCGGCCCGACGGAAGGGCCGCGGCGGCTCCGTCAGAGGCTGCCGCGCTGCTCCCGGAGGTGGTCGGCCACCGGGGCGAGCGAGGCGCGGAGCGCGTCGAGGGTTTCCGGGGAGAACAGGTCGATGAAGTGCTTGCGGACGGACGCGACGTGGTGCGGGGCGACGCGGCGCATGGTGTCCCAGCCCTCCTCCGTCAGGACGGCGTAGAGGCCGCGGCGGTCCGACTCGCAGCTCTCGCGCCGGACCAGGCCGGCGTTCTCCATGCGGGTGATCTGGTGCGAGAGACGGCTCTTGGACTGCAGGGTGCCCGCGGCCAGGTCGCTCATCCGCAGCCGTCGGTCCTCGGCCTCGGAGAGGTTGACCAGGATCTCGTAGTCGTTGATCGTCAGCCCGAACGGCTGCAGATCGCGCTCGAGCTGGTACATCAGCAGTCTGCTGACGTCCAGATGAGTGCGCCAGGCACGCTGCTCCTGGTCGGTGAGCCAGGGGGTGTCACTGTCGGTCGTCATGGAGGAATTCTACCCGTAAAAGTTGAATAATGAATTAAATTGGTCGGTGCTGTGGTGGACGTCTCCCGGCGGGGCCGGGGCTGGTCAGGCGTTCGACGTCACGGTCCGCAGACTACCGCTCACAGCCCGAGACGGCGCTGGAGGCCGCCGAGGTTGCCCGGCAGCTGCGGCAGTTGTGAGCCACTTTGCGGGCCGGAACCACCACCCGGCACGCCCGCCTCGTTCGGCACCGCGCCGGTCGCCAGCTCCGGCATGAGCTGCTCCGTCGACTGCAGCAGGACCGTGCCGGCCCCGATGAACTCGAACTGGTGCTCTTCGCCGGAGGTCCCGCCGATCCCGGTGTGCGCACGCAGTCCGCCCAGGAATCCCCGCAGGTACTGGTGGTCGTAGTGGTGGCAGGGCGACGGGCAGTCGGCCCAGCCGACGAGCGCCTGCGGATCCACCCGGATCGGCGGCTCGACGAAGACCACCGGGCCGTTGGACGCGGCCACGAACTTCCCCGTGCCGATGAGGGTGAGGAAGCCCGGGATGATCGACTGCTTCAGCGACAGAGATGGCTGAAAGGCGAGCAGATTGCCGGAGCGAATAGTGAGGTTGCCCTCATCCAGGTCGTAGGAATTCACGTCGAAGGCACGGTCGGCGAGCAGCATCTTGCCCTGGCCCTCGGCCACGACCCAGTCGGCGGCGTGCAGTGGCGAATGGAAACTGCCGGCGATCAGCCGGTCGAGGCGGCCGTGTCCGATGCCGTGGAAGTCGATCCGCCCGTAGTAGGCGATCATCTTCCCCTTCTGCAGGAACCACTGGCCGTTGAGGTCCACGCCGAAGGTGTACGGATTGACGTTGTCGTCGGCCGGGAGGGTGGTGGCGTCGTGGATGACGGGACCGGTCACAGCTTTTCCTCCGAGGCCTGTACGTAGACGGTGCCCTGACCCGACAGCTCCAGCTGGAAGCCCTCGCCCGAGCCGCGGCCGACCATGTCGCGCCAGCCGAGCGCCGTGGAGAGTTTGTTGCGGACGTCGCCGCGGTGCGCGACATACGCCTGCGGGTCGACATGGACCGGACGCTGCGGCGTGATCGGCAGTTCGACGACGCCGCCGTGGGCCATCACCGCGGCCGAGCCGTGGCCCTTGAGCGTGGTGGTGAACAGGCCCTGTCCGGTGACCTGTCCGCGCACCATGCCCATCACCCCGCCCTGCGAGCCCATGAACATCGTGCCCTGCTCCAGGGTCCCGTCGAAGGCGAGCAGGCGGTCGGCCTCGACGTACAGCGTCTCGCCGGTCAGGTCGACGACGTGGACGTGGTGGCCGCCGTGCCCGAACATCACCGTGCCGCCGGAGGCACCGCCCGGGCCCGCGGGGCCCGGTGGGACCTCCACCGTCATCAGCGGGGTGGCCTCACCGGCGACCCGGCGGCCGATCATCGACCCGAGCCCGCCCTGGCCGCCCTGGATGTTCGGGGTGAAGGTGACATCGCCGCGGTAGGCGAGCATCGCGCCCCGCTGGCTGAACATCCGCATGCCGGGCGTCAGACGCGCCTCGACCATGCGGGAGTTGAGCACCGTGAACGGCATGTCAGATCTCGCCTCCCACGGTGTTGCGCTCGCTGGGCTGGACGTACACCAGGCCCTCGCCCTCGAAACGGATCTGGAACGCCTCGCCGGAGCCCTCGCCGATGACCGTGCGGAAGTTCACCCCGGACTGGAGGTGCTGCTTGAGGTCGCCGGTGTGCGCGACGTACGCGCCCGGGTCGACCTGGAGCGGATACTGCTTGGTGACCCGCAGCACCACCGCCGGTCCGTGGGAGGTGATCGCGGCCTGGCCGCGTCCCTCGACGGTGGTGGTGAACAGGCCGTTGCCCTGGGAGGCGCCGCGCAGTCCGGTGAACGTCGTGCCGGTGCGCAGCGCCGCGTCCGTGCACAGCAGATTGCCGGCCTCGACGTACAGCTTCTCGCCCTGCAACTGCACGAGGTTGATCTCGCTCGCCCGGTCGGCGAAGTAGCAGGTGCCCTGGCCCTTCACCTCCATCACGGCCATCTGTTCGCCGGTGAGGCGCCGGGTGACCATGCCGCGCAGGCCCTCGCCCCCACCGGTCATCTTCTTGAACGACATCTGGCCGTCGTACGCGACCATCGCACCGTTCTTCGCCTTGACGGCGTCGCCCGTCATGTCGACGGCGAGCACCTTGCTCCCCTGGAGCCGAAACTGAGCCACGGATCAGACGGTAGTCGGCCGCGGCCGTTGAGGGCAGGGCCTTTCACGGGCCGCCCCCGGCGCAATGATCGCCGGAGCGGCTGTAACAATGGTGGCGAAGCTTGTGAACTCTTGCACAAGCCGTGCTGCCGCCCCCTGCCACCCGAACGAGGTTCCCGTGGACATCAAGACCGCCTCCGCCCTGCGCCGCCTCCGCCTGGTCTCCGCCCCCGAAGCGGTGTCCTTCCTGCTGCTGCTGTGCTGCTCCGTCCTCAAGCGCACGACCAGCTTCGACGGCGTGATGGTGATGGGCATGGTGCACGGCGTGCTCTTCATCCTGTACGTCCTCTTCTGGCTGGACGCCTGGAACCGCACCAAGTGGAACCTGAAGACCGCCGCGCTCTACTTCATCCTCTCCGTGCTGCCCACCGGCGGTTTCTTCGCCGAGCGCAAGCTCAAGGGCGAGGCGGAGGCCAGCGTGATCGCCGCCCGCGCCCGCCAGGAAGGCGTCGTGAACGCATGATCGTCGCCTTCTCCGTGAGCCCGCTGGGCGTCGGCGAGGACGTCGGCGAGTACGTCGCCGACGCGGTCCGGGTGGTCCGCGAGTCCGGGCTGCCGAACCGTACGGACGCCATGTTCACCTCCATCGAGGGCGAGTGGGACGAGGTCATGGACGTCGTCAAGCGCGCGGTCGCCGCCGTCGAGGCGCGCAGCGGCCGGGTCTCGCTGGTGCTGAAGGCCGACATCCGGCCCGGCGTCACCGACGGTCTGACCTCCAAGGTCGACACCGTCGAGCGGCACCTCGCCGAGGGTGCCCGCTAGGACCGCACGGCCCGGGGCTCAGCCTCCGGCCAGCAGCGCCATGCCCAGGGGCGTGCGCTCGTACAGCACCTGATGTCCGTGCCGGCGCGAGGCCAGCAGACCGGCGTCGCGCAGCACGGACAGATGCGCCGAGACCGACGAGGCGGCCAGGCCCAGCCGGTGCGCCAGCGCCGACGTCGACGAGGGCGTGTCCAGCGCCGCCAGCACCGCGGCGCGGTTGGCTCCCAGCAGGCGCACCAGGGCCGGCCCGGTCGCCGGCTCGCTCCACAGCCCGCCGATACCGCGCGCCGGATAGATGACGGTGGGCTGCCACGGCGGATCGAAGCCGCTCACCACGTCCGGCCAGACGAAGACGCTCGGCAGCAGCAGCACCCCGCGGCCCTCCAGATCCTGGAGCTGCACGAAGTCGGTACGCGTACGTACCGTGAGCGTGTCCCCGGACCAGGACAGCCGTGGATGCAGGTCGGCGAAGAGCCGTCGCAGCCCGCCACCGGCCAACTGCCGCGACCGGTAGGCGATTTCGGCCTCCAGCAGAGCGCGCAGCCGGGGCCAGTCAGGGGCGAGCAGGGCGTGCCAGGCCCGTTCGGTGACATCGGCGAGCTCCTGGATCGCCCGTGCGGGATCGTCCAGGGCCGCCCGGCCGCGGGGCGATTGCGCGGCCCCCGGTGTGCAGGCAAGTGACTTGGCCATCTCGGCGCGCGCCATCGCCGGATCGGTGGCCCGCAGCAGCGCCAGCTCCTCCTCGAAGCCGGCCAGCGGGACGTCCGGCGGGCGGCCCAGGAAATCCGGGGTGTAGCCGGGCGGCGGCGACGGCATGAACAGCCACAGCGGCGAGAGGTCGAGTCCGGCGAGGGCCTCGCGCATCCGCCGCAGCCATGGCAGGTGATAGCCGTGCCGGTCGGAGCGGCGCAGGGTCCGGACGGCCTCGTGGGTCTCGCACAGCGGGGAAACGGCGAACCGGACGCGCAGCAGGTCGTCGGCGCCGAAATGCAGATCCAGCGGCACGGGCGGTCCCCTCGCTCCCAGGATTCGGCTGGAGCCGAAAGACTACGGTCCGCCCGGCGGCACCGGCACGCTGCCGCCATGACTGCACCTTCCGGGCCCGCGGAGCCGGGCCGTACCCCAGCGCGCCCCGGCGCGTTACCCGACGCGCCGTCCGGGGAGCCGGACGGCAGGGCCCGGTATCGCGCGGTCTTCGCCGTCCCCGAGTTCCGGTGCGTCTTCGCCGCGCATCTGCTGTCCTCCCTGGGCGTGGTGGTCTGCGAGATCGCGCTGTCCCTGCTGGTCTTCCAGCTGACGTCCTCCCCGCTGCTGAGCGCGCTGACCTTTGCGCTGGGGCTGCTGCCGTACGTCCTCGGCGGCACGCTGCTGTCGGCCGTCGCCGACCGCTGTCCGGCCCGCGGGGTGCTGGTGGGCTGCGATCTGCTGTGCGCGGGGGCCGCCGCCGCGATGGTGCTGCCGGGCACCCCGGTCGCGGTCCTCCTGGGGCTGCGCTGCGTGATCGCCGCCATCGCGCCGGTCTTCGCGGGGACGCGTGCGGCGACGCTCGGCGCGATCCTCGGGGAGGGGGATCTGTTCGTGCTGGGCCGCTCGGTGATCCGGATCGTCAACCAGAGCGCTCAGCTGGTGGGCTTCGCGGCCGGCGGTCTGCTGCTTGCCGTCGTGTCACCGGCGGCGGTGCTCGCCGTCACCGCGGGCACCTTTCTGGGCTCCGCACTCCTGCTCGGCGTGGGGACCCGCGCCCGTCCGGCGCGGGGTGGCTCCCGTGGCGCGCTGTTCGGGGCGTCGCTTGCGGGCGTCCGCCGGTTGCTGGGTGATCGCCGGGTGCGGGCCCTTCTGCTGCTGTCCTGGCTGCCGCCGACGTTCGTGGTCGTCCCGGAGGCCCTGCTGATCCCGTACTCCGACCGGCTCGGCGTCGGCCCGGCCGGCCTGGGGCTGCTGATGTGCAGCATGCCGGTCGGTGCGGTGCTCGCGGAAACCCTTGTCGGCTCGCTCCTCGGGCCCCGTGCCCGCACCCGGCTCACCTTCCCGATGGGTCTCTTCGCCGTCCTTCCCTCCCTCGGCTTCGCCGCCGGGCCCTCGCTCGGCTGGGCCGTGCTGCTGCTCGCGCTGACGGGGACCGGTATCTCGTACAACTTCGGGGTGGACCGGTGGTTCGTGGCGGCGGTGCCCGACGCACTGCTGGGACAGGCGATGACGGTGATGCAGGCGGGCCGGATGACGATCATGGGCCTGGGGATGGGCGCGGCCGGGGCGGCTGCCGAGTACGCCCCCCTTCGGGTGGTGATGCCGGCGGCGGGCGTGGTCGGCGCGGTGTGCGTGCTCGCGGTGATCGCGGAGGTGCGGCGGACCGCGGCCGGTGGCGGAGCCAAGGCGCCGGGGGCCGGCGCGGGAGCCGCATTGCCCGGTGCGGCGCCCGAAACCTGAGACGAGGCTGACCACGATATGACCGCCGGGTAGTGTCGGTGGCGTGCCGAAGCCGCTCAGCCTTGCTTTCGATCCCATCGCGCGCGCCGACGAACTGTGGCAGGAGCGATGGGGCGCCGTGCCGTCGATGGCCGCGATCACCTCGATCATGCGGGCCCACCAGATCCTGCTGGCCGAGGTGGACGCCGTCGTCAAGCCGTACGGCCTGACGTTCGCCCGCTACGAGGCGCTGGTGCTGCTGACCTTCTCCAAGGCCGGCGAGCTGCCGATGTCCAAGATCGGCGAACGGTTGATGGTGCATCCGACCTCGGTGACCAACACCGTGGACCGGCTGGTGAAGTCCGGCCTGGTGGACAAGCGCCCCAACCCCAACGACGGGCGCGGCACGCTCGCCTCCATCACGGACAAGGGGCGCGAGGTGTGCGACGCGGCCACCCGCGAGCTGATGGCGATGGACTTCGGGCTCGGGGTGTACGACGGCGAGGAGTGCGGGGAGATCTTCGCGATGCTGCGCCCGCTGCGGGTGGCGGCGGAGGACTTCTCCGAGGAGTGACGACCACCGGCGGTGACGACCGGGGGGTGGCGAAGATCGTCACGGAACGGGCGGTTACGCTCGTGGGCATGAAGCGAAGCGTCCTGACCCGGTACCGGGTGATGGCCTACATCACCGCCGTGATGCTGCTGGTGCTGTGCACCTGCATGGTGTTCAAGTACGGCTTCGGGATGGGCAAGGACCTCACCCTCGTCGTGTCCCAGATCCACGGCGTGCTCTACATCATCTACCTGGTCTTCGCCTTCGACCTGGGCTCCAAGGCGAAGTGGAAGTTCGGCAAGCTGCTGTGGGTGCTGATCTCCGGCACCATCCCGACGGCCGCCTTCTTCGTCGAGCGCAAGGTCGTCCGCGAGGTCGAGCCCCTGGTGTCGGACGCGGCGCCGCAGCCGGCCAAGGCCTGACCGGCTCCCCGCACCGTCCACCGCTGACGCGCTCCTCCGCCGGAGGGGCGCGTTCGTGCTTTCCGGTCGGTCGGCAGGGTGCGTCGGGGGCGGACCCGGGGCCGACCCGGGGCCGAATGGGCCCCTGAAGGCCACGCCGCGACTCCTGTTTCCGCAGGTCGGCGCAGTTCACCCGGTTCTCCCATCGACAATTACTAGGACGTCCTAGTAAATTCGAAGGTATGGACGCTGACGCGATCGAAGAAGGCCGCCTTCGCTGGCAGGCCCGGTACGACTCCGCCCGGAAGCGCGACGCGGACTTCACCACGCTCTCGGGCGACCCCGTCGACCCCATGTACGGGCCCCGGCCCGGGGACTCCGTTGACGGATTCGAGCGGATCGGGTGGCCGGGCGAGTACCCCTTCACGCGCGGCCTCCACCCCACCGGCTACCGCGGCCGGACCTGGACCATCCGCCAGTTCGCCGGCTTCGGCAATGCCGAGCAGACGAACGAGCGCTACAAGATGATCCTCAAGGCCGGCGGCGGCGGCCTCTCCGTCGCCTTCGACATGCCGACGCTCATGGGACGCGACTCCGACGACCCGCGCTCGCTCGGCGAGGTCGGCCACTGCGGCGTCGCCATCGACTCCGCCGCCGACATGGAGGTCCTCTTCAAGGACATCCCGCTCGGCGATGTCACGACCTCGATGACGATCAGCGGCCCGGCCGTCCCGGTCTTCTGTATGTACCTGGTGGCGGCCGAGCGGCAGGGCATCGACCCGGGCGTGCTCAACGGCACCCTGCAGACGGACATCTTCAAGGAGTACATCGCCCAGAAGGAGTGGCTCTTCCAGCCGGAGCCTCATCTGCGGCTGATCGGTGACCTCATGGAGCACTGCGCGCAGGGCATCCCCGCGTACAAGCCGCTCTCGGTCTCCGGCTACCACATCCGCGAGGCGGGCGCGACGGCCGCGCAGGAGCTGGCGTACACCCTCGCCGACGGCTTCGGCTACGTCGAGCTGGGCCTCTCCCGCGGCCTGGACGTCAACACCTTCGCACCGGGCCTGTCGTTCTTCTTCGACGCCCACCTCGACTTCTTCGAGGAGATCGCCAAGTTCCGGGCGGCGCGCAGGATCTGGGCCCGCTGGATGCGCGACGTGTACGGCGCGAGCAGCGAGAAGGCGCAGTGGCTGCGGTTCCACACGCAGACCGCCGGCGTCTCGCTGACCGCGCAGCAGCCCTACAACAACGTCGTCCGCACCGCCGTCGAGGCGCTGTCCGCGGTGCTCGGCGGGACGAACTCGCTGCACACCAACGCCCTGGACGAGACGCTGGCGCTGCCCAGCGAGCAGGCCGCCGAGATCGCACTGCGGACGCAGCAGGTGCTGATGGAGGAGACCGGCGTCGCCAACGTCGCGGACCCGCTGGGCGGTTCGTGGTTCGTCGAGGCGCTGACCGACCGGATCGAGGCGGACGCCGAGAAGATCTTCGACCAGATCAAGGAGCGGGGCGCGCGGGCCGTACCGAACGGGCAGCACCCCATCGGCCCGATGACGTCCGGCATCCTGCGCGGCATCGAGGACGGCTGGTTCACGGGCGAGATCGCCGAATCCGCCTTCCAGTACCAGCAGTCCCTGGAGAAGGGCGACAAGCGGGTGGTGGGCGTCAACTGCCACCACGGCTCGGTCACCGGCGACCTGGAGATCCTGCGGGTCAGCCACGAGGTCGAACGCGAGCAGGTACGCACCCTCGCCGAGCGCAAGGCCGCCCGCGACGACGCCCGGGTCCAGACCTCGCTCAAGGCGATGCTGGCCGCGGCCCGGGACGGCGACAACATGATCGAGCCGATGCTGGAGGCCGTCCGCGCCGAGGCGACGCTGGGCGAGATCTGCGGCGTCCTGCGGGACGAGTGGGGCGTCTACACGGAGCCTGCGGGGTTCTGAGCACCGCTCTTCCGAGTACCGCTCGAAGGGGGCGGAGCCGTCGCGCTGACGGCTCCGCCCCCTTAGAGCGTTTCCGGGGCCGGCTCAACTGCCGGCAGTGAGGGCGAAGCCGAGGGCCGGGCTGACGACGATCATGCCGAAGAGGGCCACCGCGGCGGCGCTGAGCACGATCTTGCGGGTCCGGGTGCCGGCGGTCGCACGCCACGCCGCCCACTGCTGGGGAATCGTTCGAGTGGTTTCACCGAAGCGCGTGAGCCAGGAGAAGAGCAGCACGGGGATGATCAGGAGCAGGGCGGCGAAGCCGGTGGAGAAGTTGCCGGTGGCCGCTCCGCGGCCGGCGACGGTGTAGGTCGCGCCGGACAGGGTGCTGAGCACCTTGCTGTCGTTGTGCCCCTGGGTCGCGAGTTCGACGCCCGGGTCGTACTCGGTGTCGAGGCTGCCCAAGGACGCCTTGTTGTCCACGGCCTTCCCGTCGTCCGAGCGGAAGGTGCCGTCACAGTCGTAATCATGCTGGGCCGTGGAGCGGTGACTTGTGCTTTCACGGGTGCATTCCTTGACCGTGAATGTTCCGTGCGTACCTGTGAGGCCCGCTGCGGTCAGTCCCTTGATGAAGAAGACGGAGAAGATCACCAGGGCGACAGCAAGAAAGAAAATGTGCCCGCATAGCGTCTTCAAAGGTGTCTTGCCGGACATCCGTGGAGAGTTGGACATGGAAGCTTTTCCCTTTCGTGGTCGTCGGCCGGGAATCCGGCAGGCGCAGACGTCGGCTACCGTACGACATAAGCTTTAGCGGACTCTTATGCAGCCGAGAACGAGGGAGACCCATGGCAGGCTCCGGGTACGACGTGGATCCGGCCGTCCTTACATCACAGGGCGGTGCCTTCAAGGATATCGGCTCCGATTTCAGCGATGCCGCCAAGAAGTTGAAGGACACGCTCAAAGACGCTCAAGAGTGGGGCGACGACGATCTCCTCAAGATCTTTATGGACATCTACACGCCGGTGAGCGACGGCATCGTCGAGTCGATGCCCACCCTTGGTGAAGGTCTTTCCAAGATCGGCGAGAACCTCGAGACAATGGGTGCGCATTACGACAGCACCGAGCAGGATCAGCGCGACGGCATCACCAAGTACGCGGCGAGCCGCCCCAAATTCGCGAACTGACGTTAATTCAACTCGGCGATAACCGCCCCACGTACGCCCCGTACACCACCGAACACGCGCTTCCCGGGGGAGTAACTCACTGTGGCCACCATCATGCTTCCTGTCGAGGTCGACTGGGTCCTCGATCTGCTGGGCTTCCAATGGCCCAATATCGACGAGGACAAGATGCGCGACGCCGCCGAAGCCTGGAGCAGCTTCGCGGTCTCCGTGCGCGCGGCTCAGCAGGACGGTGACAGCGCCACCCAAGCGGTGCGCGGCGCCAACTCCGGCGAGGCCATCGAGTCGTTCGACGACAAGTGGAAGAAGTTCTCCGGCGACGGCTTCCTCGCCGAGGCCGCGGACGCCGCCGAGGCGCTCAGCATCGTGCTCCAGGTGGTGGCCACGATCATCATGGTGATGAAGATGGCGGTGATCGCCCAACTCATCGCGCTGGCATTCGAGTTCGCCGCGGCCCAGGCCGCCGCGCCCGTAACCCTGGGTGCCTCCGAGGCCGGGGCCGCCGCCGCCACGGCGACCACCAGGGTGATGGTCCGCGAGATCATCAGCAAGGCGAAGACAGAGATCATCCAGGCCATCAAGGACGCTCTCGCGCAGAAGGTGAAGCGGTCGGCCAGGGAGATGGCGGTGGACCTGATCAAGGAACTCGCCATGGACTCCGGCAAGAAGGTCGCCGGGAACCTCGCCACGCAGGGGATCAAGAGCCACTTCGGGGCGCAGCAAGGGTTCGACTTCGCGGCTGCCGGTGAGGCCGCGGCCAAGCCCGTCGTCGACAAGGGGAAAGAGGTCGTCGACGGCGCCAAGGGTGTGGGCGAGGTGGCCCAGGGCGCCGGAAAGATGGCGACGGGTGATTTCGCCGAGGGCGCCAAGCAGGCCTACGAGGGGGAGCAGAAGGCCGCCAAGGCCGCCAAGAGCGCCTATGGCGTCGCCTATAAGGACGCTGAGCCGGCTGCCACCGGTGACGGCACGTCGTCGGAAGGCGGCGACGGCGGCTCCTCAGAGGGCGGCTCCTCCGAGGGCGGGTCTTCCGAGGGCGGGTCCAGCTCGTCCTCGTCCTCGTCCGAGGGTGGCTCCGGCGACTCCTCCTCGGCCTCCTCCGCGAGCGGAGGTGCGAGGCCCCGCGCCGCCGACGCCAACGCCAACACCGACAACAGCGGTCAGGACGAGGCCGAACGCGTCCGCAGCGCCTTCGGCTGACGCAGACCCGTACCGCCCGACAGGAGCCCCTCACCATGGCCAGCAGCAACAACGCCTTCACCGACCCCGGCGACCGCGAATACCCCGTCGAGGACAAGGATCT
Organism: Streptomyces sp. Pv4-95; assembly: GCF_045782725.1. Taxonomy (NCBI): domain Bacteria; kingdom Bacillati; phylum Actinomycetota; class Actinomycetes; order Kitasatosporales; family Streptomycetaceae; genus Streptomyces; species Streptomyces sp. Pv4-95. Next base: position 2,744,367 of record NZ_CP127172.1, on the reverse strand, counting down.
CTCCGAGGAGCAGAACGAGCACCTCACCAAGGCCCTTCGGGCGGTTCGGGGCAACTCGTCCGCCCCGCCGGAGCTTCAGGACCTCGCCCGCAAGATGCTCAGTGGGCGCCTGGAGCTGAAGGATGTCCTGGACGACCCGTCCGGGCACCGCGCGCTCACCGAGGGCATCTCGGGGATGCGGGAGAGCTGGCGGTCGATGTCGCCGCAGGACCGGCAGGCCGTGCGGGCGGACGTCGAGGAGAAAGCGGCGGAGGCGGAGGTTCGCGGCGACGGCCGTTGACCGGTGCTACGGCGCCGGTAGCCGGAGGCGGAAGAGGGCGCCGGCGCCCGGGGCGGCTTCCGCGGTGAGGTCGGCGTGGTGGGCGCGTGCGATCTGGCGGGCCATGGCGAGGCCGAGGCCGGAGCCGGGGAGGGCGCGGGCGGCCTGGGCGCGGTAGAAGCGGTCGAAGACGTGGGGGAGGTCGGCGGGCGCGATACCGGGGCCGTGGTCGCGGACGGTGAGTTCCACCGCGCCGGGGACACGGGCGAGTTCCGCTTCGACGGGGCCCTGCGGGGGCGAGAACTTCGCGGCGTTGTCGAGCAGGTTCGACAGCAGCCGGGCGAGGCGGGGCGGGACCCCGGGGACCGTGATGCCGGCCGCCGCCGGGTCGGTGTCGAGGGTGAAGGTGATCTCCGGCCAGTGCTCGCGGGCCGCGCCGACCGCGTGCTCCAGGAGGGCGGCCGGCCGGACCTGCTCCACCAGGGGCTGCGGCTCCTCGTCCCGGGCCAGTTCGATCAGGTCGTTGACGAGGGTGGTGACCTCGCGCAGCTGGCGGCCCAGGGCCGCCGCGGCCCGGTCGCGCTGCGCGTCGGTCAACCGGTCCGCACGGGCGAGGAGTTCGGCGTTGGTGCGGAGCGCGGTGAGCGGGGTGCGCAGTTCGTGCGAGGCGTCCGCGACCAGCCGGCGTTGCGCGGTGACGGACTGCTCCAGTTCGCCGAGCATGATGTTGAAGCTGGTGGCGAGCCGGGTGATCTCGTCCTCGCGGGCCTGCGGACCGGTGGGCAGCTCGATGCGGTGCCGGGCGTCGCGGGTGGCGGAGATGCGTTCGGCGGTGGCGGTGAGCCGGGCGACGGGTGCCAGGCCGGTGCGTGAGACCCAGTAGCCGAGTGCGGCGGCCAGCAGTACGCCCGCGCCGCCGACCGCGGACAGCGCCCAGGCGGCCTGCCGGACGCCCCGGTCGACGGTGTCCGAGCGCAGCGCGACCTGGAGGGCCTCGGGCCTGCCGGGGAGTTTGGTGGTGAACATCCGGACGGGCTCGCCGGCGACCGTCAGTTCGCTGTAGTACGCCGTGTGCCGTCCGCCGGCGACCTGGCGGGTGGCGTCACCGGCCGGCAGCGCGTACGGCTTGCGGGGGTCGCGTGCCGGGTCGGACGGGACGATCTGCATGCAGGGCACCGCCTGGTACCGGCAGGAGGTGTCGCCGGCGGTCGGGCCCCAGCCGCGGGCCCGTTGGGTGAGCTGGGTGGCGGTCTGGGTGAGATGCAGGTCGAGTTGGCGGGTCATCTGGTAGCTGATGATGAAGAAGGCGGCGGCGCAGACGCCGACGGCGACAAGCGCCACCGCCGCGGACGCGGCCAGCGCCAGCCGGGTGCGCAGCGGCCTGCGGCGACGCCAGCGGGCGCCCAGGGAACGACGGCCGCTCATGTCCGGTCCGCCCGGTCCAGGCGGTAGCCGACGCCGTGCACGGTGTGGACGAGGCGGGACTCGCCGCCCGCTTCCAGCTTGCGGCGCAGGTAACCGATGTAGACGGCGAGGGAGTTGGAGTCCGGGCCGAAGTCGCGGCCCCACACGCGCTCCAGAATCACCTCGCGGGGCATCACCTGTCCCGGGTGCAACAGCAGCAGCTCCAGCAGCGCCCATTCGGTGCGGCTGAACTCCAGGGGCCGGCCCGCCCGGTGACCGGTGCGGGTCAGCGGGTCGACGACCAGATCGTCGAAGGTGAGCCGGGTGTCGTCCGCCGCGGCGGCCGAGGCCCGGCGCAGCAGGGCCCGCACCCGCGCGACCAGCTCGTCCAGCGCGAACGGCTTGACGAGGTAGTCGTCCGCGCCGGCGTCGAGGCCGTCCACGCGTTCGCTGACCGAGTCCAGCGCGGTGAGGACGAGGATCGGGGTGCGGTCGTCCAGCGCGCGCAGGCGGCGGCAGACGGCCAGCCCGTCCAGGACGGGCATCATCACGTCGAGCACGATGGCGTCCGGCTGCCAGGTGGCGACCTCGGTGAGGGCGGCCAGGCCGTCGGCGGCGCCGCGTACCTCGTATCCCTCCACGGCCAGGCCGTCGGAGACGGCGGCCCGTACCTCCGGTTCGTCGTCGACGACGAGGAGTTTGGGGGCGGGGGCGCCCCCGGCCGCGGATGACGGCGTGGGCGCGGGCGAGGACGACGGCGGGCGGGCGGGGCCCCGGGGCGTGGACGGCATGGACACAGGCTGCCAAACACCGCTCTTAGAAGCTTCTTAGGGCGCCTGGCGAGCGTGGCGGCATGCGCACACCACTTTCCGTCGTGATCGGTGCGGGCGGCACCGGCGGCCACATCTATCCGGGGCTCGCGCTCGCCGACGCGCTCCGCCGGGCCGAGCCCGATGCGGTGATCTCCTTCGTCGGCACCGAGCGGGGGCTGGAGACCCGGCTGATTCCCGAGGCCGGCTACCGGCTGCACACCGTCGACATGATCCCGTTCGACCCGTCGCTGGGCGCCAGGCGCTATCTGCTGCCGGCGGCGCTGCTCAGATCCGGTGCCCAGTGCCGTGCCCTGCTCAAGGAGCAGGGGGCCCAGGTCGCGGTCGGGATGGGCGGCTACCCGAGCGCGCCGGTCATCGTGGGGGCCCGGATGGCCGGAGTGCCGAGCCTGGTGCACGAGTCCAACGCGGTGCCCGGCCGGGCCAACAAGTTCGCGGCCCGGCTCACCCCGCACCTCGCCCTCGCCTTCGACCGCAGCCGTCCCCATCTGGCGGGCGGCGAGCGGGCGGTGACCGTGGGCATGCCGCTGGTCGGGCCGCTGGCCGGGCTGGATCGCGCGGCGCTGCGGGCGGGCGCGCGGCGGGAGCTGGGGGTGCCGGACGGGGCGCGGCTGCTGCTCGTCAACGGCGGGAGCCTGGGCGCGGCCCGGCTCACCGAGGCCGCGGTGGGGCTCGCGGCCCGGTACCGCTCCCGTCCGGACCTGCGGCTGCTGATCAAGACCGGCCCGGCGGCCCTGGAGGAGACCCGGGCGCTGCTTGCGGCCAACGGCGGGGCGGCGGTCGCCCGGGCGGTGCCCTACCTGGACCGGATGGATCTGGCCTACGCCGCCGCCGATCTCGTGGTGTGCCGGGCGGGGTCGGCCACCGTCGCGGAGCTGGCCACCATCGGTATGCCCGCCGTCCTCGTGCCGTATCCGCATGCGCCGGGCGACCACCAGACGCACAACGCGCGGGTGCTCGGCGACGCCGGCGCCGCGCTGCTGCTGTCGGACGCGGAGACCTCGGCGCAGCGGCTGGACGCCGTGGTCACCCCGCTGCTGGACGACCCGGCGCGGCTGGCGGCGATGGGCGCGGCCGCCGACCCGGGCACCCACGCGCGGGCCGCCGATCTGCTCGCCGCCGAGGCCCTCGCCCTCGCGGGCCGCCCCCATCCGCCCCTTGCCCACCGGCCCCACCACGTCTCTCACCTTCCCCACACCAACCCCGACACCAAGGAGTCAGCATGAGCAGCGACAGCACACGGGCCTGGGAGGGCCGCAAGGTTCTGGTGACCGGCGCCGAGGGATTCATCGGCTCGGCCCTGGTCGACCTGCTGGTCGAGGGCGGCGCGGAGGTGCGCGCCTTCGTGCACTACAAGCCGTATGCGGAGAAGGGCAATCTGGCCCGCTATCTGGTGCCCGGCAGCCCCGTGGAGATGATCTCGGGCGATGTGCGGGACGCCGGCCGGGTGATGGACGCCGTCGCCGGCTGCGACACGGTCTTCCATCTCGCCGCGCTGATCGGCATTCCGTACAGCTATGACGCGCCGGGCAGTTACGTGCAGACGAACGTCGTCGGCACCGAGAACGTCGCCGAAGCCTGCCGCAGGCACGACGTGCGACGGCTGGTGCACACCTCGACGAGCGAGGCCTACGGGACCGCGCTGACCGTGCCGATCGACGAGGACCACCCGCTCCAGCCCCAGTCGCCCTACTCCGCGTCGAAGATCGGCGCCGACATGATGGCGCTGTCGCACCGGCACGCCTTCGGGCTCCCGGTGACGGTCGTACGGCCCTTCAACACCTACGGCCCGCGGCAGTCCGCGCGCGCCGTGATCCCCACCATCCTGGCGCAACTCCACTCCGGCGCACGGCAGATCAAGCTGGGCTCGCTCACGCCGACCCGTGACTTCACCTATGTCACCGACACGGCGGCCGGGTTCCTGGCGATGGCCGACTGCGACCGGGCACTGGGTGAGGTCGTCAACCTGGGTACCGGGCGGGAGATCTCGATCGGGGCGCTCGCCGAGGCGCTGATAGCGGCCTCGGGCCGGACGGCCGAGGTGGTGGTGGACACCGACCGGCTGCGGCCCTCGGGCAGTGAGGTCGAGCGCCTGGTGTCGGACAACTCGCGGGCGCTGCGGTGGGCTTCGTGGGAGCCGCGGGTGTCCTTGCGGGAGGGGCTGGAGCGGACGTCGGCGTGGGTGGCGGAGCACCCGGAGCTGTTCCGCTCGGAGCGCTACCAGGTGTGAGTCGACGGGCGGCCGGCTGCGGGCGGCCGCCCGTCAGCCGAGGCCGCCGAGTCCCTGGAGCAGGACGGTGGACAGTTGCCGGGCCCAGGCGACGTCCACCGGCTCGGCGCTGACGAGGGTGCGGTGCACGATCGCACCGGCGATGAGGTCGAAGATCAGGCCGATGGCCTGTGCCGCGGCCAGCGCGCCGTCGGCGCCGGGCGTGTCCGGCGGGAGTTCGCCGCGGACCTGGGCCCGTTCGCGGCCGAGGACGACCAGTCGCTTCTGGCGGTCGACGATGGCCGAGCGGATCCGCTCGCGCAGCGCGTCGTCGGTGGTGGACTCGGCGACCACGGCCATCAGGGCCGTCTTGGTCTCGGGCCGCGCGAGCAGCGCACCGAACTGCAGCACCACGCCCTCTATGTCCGCCTGCAGGCAGCCCCGGTCGGGGAGTTCGAGCTCGTCGAAGAGGACCGCCACGGCGTCCACGACGAGCTCGTTCTTGTTGGCCCAGCGGCGGTAGAGCGTCGTCTTGGCGACGCCCGCCCGGGCCGCGACCTCGCCCATGGTGAGCTTGCCCCAGCCCAGGTCGACGAGGGCGGCCCGGGTCGCGTCGAGGATCGCGCGGTCGGTCTCGACGCTGCGCGGGCGGCCCGTGCGCCCTTTCCGGGACCTGTCGGAGCAGTGCATGGCGGCGACCATACCCGCCAGTAGTTGCCGGCGTCGTGCGGCTCGTGAGGGAGATCACGAAGCAGGGTGGCGGAAGTGGTTGCGGTGCGGGGGGCTCGAACAGTTACGCTACGGGTCGTAGCGTAAGAGCGATAACCACTGGCCCTGGGTGGGGACCCATGGCCTGTACGACCGGTCCTCCTCGGGACCGTGCGGGCGGCGCGGGCCCGGACGTACGCCGGCATTCCGGCGGGGCGTGCGGACGGGAGCGGCGCCCTGCGGAAAGGTTCGGCGGCGCCGCCGGAAGGTAATTTCCGCATCGCTTTTCGGAACGGACCGCCCAGGGGGGAGGATGGGTTCATGCAGCCACGCAACATGTCCATGAGTGGAGTCGTCGACCTCGCAGCGGTGAAGGCGGCCGGGGAAGCGAAGCAGAAGGCGGAGCAGGCCCGCACAGAGGCCGCCCGCACGGGCGGGGAGCCCGCGAGCAGCGGCCCCCTGGTGTTCGACGTCGACGAGGCAGGGTTCCAGCAGAGCGTCCTGCAGCGCTCCACCGAGGTGCCGGTCGTCATCGACTTCTGGGCCGAGTGGTGCGAGCCGTGCAAGCAGCTCGGTCCGCTGCTGGAGCGCCTCGCGGGTGAGTACGCCGGCAAGTTCGTACTGGCCAAGATCGACGTCGACGCCAACCAGAATCTCTTCCAGCAGTTCGGGGTGCAGGGCATCCCGGCGGTCTTCGCCGTCGTCGCCGGTCAGCCGATCCCGCTGTTCCAGGGCGCGGCCCCCGAGTCCCAGATCCGGCAGGTGCTCGACCAGCTCGTGCAGGCCGCCGAGCAGCAGTTCGGCATCGTGGGCGCGCCGATCGACGCCGAGGCGGCGGGTGCGGCCGAGGCGCAGGAGCCGGCGCCCGAGCCGGTCGGCCCGTACGACGCGCTGCTGGAGTCGGCGAACCAGGCGCTGGACGCCGGTGACCTGGGCGGTGCCGTCCAGGCGTACAAGAACGTCCTCTCCGACGACCCGGCGAACCCGGAGGCGAAGCTCGGGCTCGCGCAGGCCGAACTGCTCCAGCGGGTGCGGGACCTCGATCCGCAGGCGGTGCGCAAGGAGGCCGCGGAGAACCCGGCCGACGTGCAGGCGCAGATCCGCGCCGCGGACCTGGAGCTGGTCGGCGGGCATGTGGAGGACGCCTTCGGCCGGTTGGTCGACGCGGTGAAGCGGACGTTCGGTGATGACCGGGAGGCCGCGCGGCTTCGTCTGCTGGAGCTGTTCGAGGTGATCGGTGCCGACGATCCGCGGGTCACCGTGGCGCGCACCGCCCTTGCACGCGTGCTGTTCTGATCCACCCCGTTTCACACCCTCTTCACCTCCCGCGAGTCTTTTCGGCAAACGGAACGGCGGCCACGCTTTACCAAAACTTGGTAAACGTGGCCGCTGTTACTTGGAGTAAATCAAACCCGCCCTCTTGTGGTGGTGTGTCCGCAATTGCCGTATGTCTGGTCGCGGTGAGCGACGACCCTGTGTGCCCGCTTGATATCAGCCGGTCGCGACGTGGTTATCGGCCCGTTACCCGCAAGTAACGAGCCCCTTGTGCGGCGGCCGTGAATGCACCACGATCGGCCACGCTCGGTCCATTCCCGCAGCCCGGCATCCGGTCGGCGTCGCGGGGCAATTGGGTCCCCACCGAGTGGTCGGCGGCAGTGGCGCCGGCCATGGGCAGGGGGGTCTTCGCCACACCCGGCGGAGCCTGTCCTGAGAGGTTGCGCGAGAGCGTGGCCAGTGGTTGTCGCTCGGGGGTGATCGCCGGTAATCGGAACGCACATCGCCTCCGAGGACGGGCGCTCTCCTTCCCGAGGACGTAGCACTTCTCCCATCCCAGGTGCGGCCGCTCCGTTCGGAGACGGCTGACGCCGGAGATGTACGTCCGAGAAGGAGGAAAGTCATGGAGTCCCTGGCTCGTGGCGGGACCAGATGGAAGCGGTTCGCCGTCGTCATGGTGCCCAGCGTCGCGGCGACCGCCGCGATCGGCGTGGCCCTCTCGCAGGGTGCGCTCGCGGCATCGTTCAGCGTGTCCGGCCAGCAGTTCAAGGTCACTACCGACCGGCTGGACGGCACCGGATTCGTTCAGTACGGAGCCATTGACGCCCAGAAGGGCGGCAAGCAGGTCCCGGTGGCGGTCTCGGGGTTCTCGAACGCCAAGATCAAGAACCTGTGCCAGTCGGTTGTCGTGCCGGTCCCGGTCTTCGGCGATGTGTCGATGAAGCTGTCGGCCGGTGGAGGTGCCACGCCTGTCGAGGCGAAGAACCTCTACATCGACCTCGACCAGCTGGACGCGGACGCGACCTTCAACAACATCGACATCGGTGTTGCTGCAGGCTCGACGACCAAGGGTCCGGGCATGCACAAGGGCGACAAGGCCGACCCGGGCTCGTTCGCCCAGCAGGCCGACTCCGCCGTGCTGACCGGAGTCAAGCAGCGTGCCTGGGCCACGACGGCCGGCACGTTCAAGCTCAGCGGTCTGAAGATGAGCGTCAGCAAGGGCAAGAACGAGTGCTACTGACGCACTGAGCGTGCGGGCGCGGGCGAGAGCTGTACGGCGAGTGCTGCCGTTCCCCGTGCCCGTACGCCCATCGCGCAGGAGCGCACCCAGCTCAGAACCACCGATTTGCCAGTCCCGAGGAGCTGTACGACATGAGCGCCGACACGCGACCACGGCTGATCGAGACCATCGGCCGGAAGCGGATTACGTTCCGGGAGTGGCGCGGACACCGCCCGTACTGGGGCGGATTGCTGACTCTGCTGGCCGGCTTCCCGATCATGTACATCCCTTACGCGAACCTCACGATCGGTTCCCTGACCGTCCGCATGGCGACCACCGCCGGCGCCGGCTCGCTGATCATCGGCGTACTGCTGGTCGTGCTCGGTCTGACCATGTGGTTTCAGCCCGCATCCCGCGTGTTCGCGGGTGTCGCAGCGATTCTGCTCTCCCTGGTCTCCCTGGTCGTCTCGAACTTCGGGGCCTTCCTGATCGGCTTCCTTCTGGGGCTGATCGGTGGGGCGCTGGGGGTCTCGTGGGCGCCTGCCAAGGCGGGCGACGCCGGTGATCCGGCCCGTCCCGAGAAGGGCGGCCCGGTCGGCGACGCGGAGCCCGCGGCTTCCGGAGCGGGTGCCGGGTCGGGCAGGGCACTGGACGACCTGTCAGGAACGAGCCCGACCTACGGAACGAACGGGAGGCACCGTGCCGGGTGACGAGCTGCACGACAACGCAGCTGCCGGGGCGAGATCCGGGCCGAGGCACGCGGCGCCGAAGAAGCCGCTGCTGACTCGGCTCCACGTGCCCGCGGGCAAGGCGATAGCCATCGCCGCGATGCCGTCCGCCGTGCTCATGGGCATGGGGCTGACGCCTCAGATGGCCATCGCCAAGCCGGCGCCCAAGAGCCCCTTCAAGGACGGTCCCTGTGTGACCGCGCCGGACAAGGTGGAGAAGGACAGCAAGGACGGCGCCAAGGACGAGAAGGACGACACCAAGCCGTCCGCCACGCCCTCCGCGAAGCCCTCGCCCTCGGAGAGCAAGGAACCGGGCAGCGAGACGCCCGCGCCCGAGCCGTCCGACTCCAAGAAGACCGACGAGCCGTCGGGCTCCGCGACTCCGTCGCCGTCGGCCTCCGAGGAGGAGAAGGACAGCGGCGGTCTGCTGGGCGGCGTCGGTGACGCCCTCGGCGGTCTGCTGGGCACCAAGGACTCCGAGGAGTCCGAGGAGCCGTCCACCTCGCCGAGCCCGACGCCCTCCGCGTCGAAGTCGGCGACCGAGGACGCCGCGTCCGAGACCGACAAGGCCACCGAGCCGGTCAAGGACACCGTCGACGCCGTCAAGGGCGGAGCGGACAAGGCCGGCGATCCCGCCAAGGACGCCAAGGACACGGTGGACGACACCGTTCACGGCGCCGTGGGCACGGTGGACAACGCCCTTCCCGGCGGCGGTCTGGACGGCAAGGACGCCAGCGGCAAGAAGTCCTACCCCTGCGTCGTCGAGAACAAGGTCAAGGGCTCCGACGAGGAAGCCCCTGCCACCGTCCCGAACGACCCGTGGGAGCTGGAGTCCAGCGCCCTCACCCTGCGCGATCTGGACTACAAGGGCGTCGTGAACCTCAGGACGCCCGACGGCGGGACCAAGCAGGCCCTGAAGTTCACTTCGGAGAGCATCGACATCGGCGATCTGCACCAGATCGTCCAGGGCCCGTCCGGCGAGAAGTACCACGTACAGGCCGCGAAGGGCTCGACCTCCACGATCCGCGGAGGCACCGTCACGATGTACACCGAGCGGCTCGAAGGCAACCTGTTCGGCCTGATCCCGATCGTCTTCGACCCCGAGCACCCGCCGCCCATCAATGTCCCCTTCGCCTACTTCACCAAGGTGAAGATCAAGCAGGCGGGTCAGTTCGGCGGCAACCTCACCGTCCCGGGCATGAATCAGAGCATCGAGAACTGAGCGCCCGGGATCCACGGACCCGTCCGGGAGCCGCAGAAACGGCTGTGGGCCGCCCCCTGAGGAAGGGGGCGGCCCACAGCCGCGTTCACAGGCGCCAGGGGCGCGTCAGGCGCTCTGGCCGCCGAGGTGGTGCACCCGGACCATGTTGGTGGTGCCGGGGACGCCGGGGGGCGAACCCGCGGTGATGATCATCGTGTCGCCCTTGCTGTGCCGCTGGAGCTTGAGCAGCTCCGCGTCCACCAGGTCGACCATCGCGTCGGTGTTGTCGACGTGCGGCACGACGTAGGTCTCCACGCCCCAGCTGAGGGCCAGCTGCGCGCGGGTGGAGGCCTCGGTGGTGAAGGCCAGGATCGGCTGAGCCGCGCGGTAGCGCGACAGCCGGCGGGCGGTGTCACCGGACTTGGTGAAGGCGATCAGGGCCTTGCCGTCCAGGAAGTCGGCCATCTCGCAGGCCGCACGGGCCACCGCGCCACCCTGCGTACGCGGCTTCTTGCCGGGCACCAGCGGCTGCAGGCCCTTGGACAGCAGCTCCTCCTCGGCCGCCTCGACGATCTTCGACATCGTCTTGACGGTCTCGATCGGATACTGGCCGACGGAGGACTCCGCGGAGAGCATGACCGCGTCGGCGCCGTCGAGGATGGCGTTGGCGACGTCGGACGCCTCGGCGCGGGTCGGCCGCGAGTTGGTGATCATCGACTCCATCATCTGGGTCGCGACGATCACCGGCTTGGCGTTCCTGCGGCACATCTCCACCAGGCGCTTCTGCACCATCGGGACCTTCTCCAGCGGGTACTCCACCGCCAGGTCACCACGGGCGACCATGATGGCGTCGAACGCCATCACGACCTCTTCCATGTTGTTGACCGCCTGCGGCTTCTCCACCTTGGCGATGACCGGGACCCGGCGGCCCACCTCGTCCATGACGCGGTGCACGTCCTGGACGTCCTTGGCGTCCCGGACGAAGGACAGCGCGACCATGTCGCAGCCCATGGCCAGGGCGAACTTGAGGTCGTCGATGTCCTTCTCGGACAGCGCCGGGACGTTCACCGCGGCACCGGGCAGGTTGATGCCCTTGTGGTCGGAGATGACCCCGCCCTCGATGACGATGGTGCGCACCCGCGGGCCGTCGACCTCGACGACCTGCAGCGCGACGTTGCCGTCGTTGATCAGGACCGGGTCGCCCTTGGAGACGTCACCGGGCAGGCCCTTGTAGGTCGTGCCGCAGATGGTCCGGTCGCCGGGGACGTCCTCGGTGGTGATGACGAACTCGTCGCCGCGCACCAGCTCCACGGGGCCGTCGGCGAAGGTTTCCAGGCGGATCTTGGGGCCCTGGAGGTCGGCCAGCACGCCGATGGCGCGGCCGGTCTCCTCGGCGGCCTTGCGGAGGCGGTGGTACCGCTCCTCGTGCTCCGAGTGGGTCCCGTGGCTCATGTTGAAACGGGCCACGTTCATACCGGCCTCGATCAGCGTCTTCAGCTGCTCGAAGGAGTCGACGGCGGGGCCCAGGGTGCAAACGATTTTGGAACGGCGCATGGGCGGAATCCTATCGGTTTGTTTCGGAGCGGAATATTCCACGTGGTGGAAACACCAACCACTAGGCGCTGACCAGCGCATATGTCTGCTGAGCGATCTCCAGCTCTTCGTCGGTGGGGATCACGGCGACCGCTACTCGCGCGTATTCGGGCGAGATCAGCCGCGGCTCGTCGGCCCGGACGGCGTTGAGATCGGCGTCCACGGCCATGCCCATCTCCTCCAGACCGGCGATGGCGGCCGCCCGCACCGGGGCGGCGTTCTCGCCGACGCCCGCGGTGAAGGCCACCGCGTCGACCCGGCCGAGCACCGCCGTGTAGGCGCCGATGTACTTCTTCAGCCGGTGGATGTAGATGTCGAAGGCGAGCGCGGCGCGCTCGTCGCCCTCGTCGATCCGGCGCCGGATCTCGCGCATGTCGTTGTCGCCGCAGAGGCCCACCAGACCGCTCTTCTTGTTGAGCAGCTCGTCGATGGCGTCGGTGTCCATGCCCGCCACCCTCTTGAGGTGGAATACCACCGCGGGGTCGATGTCACCGGAGCGGGTACCCATGACCAGACCTTCCAAGGGGGTCAGTCCCATCGAGGTGTCGACGCAGCGGCCGCCGGCCACCGCCGAGGCGGACGCGCCGTTGCCCAGGTGCAGGACGATGACGTTGACCTCGGAGGGGTCCTTGCCGAGCAGCGCGGCCGCCCGGCGCGAGACGTAGGCGTGCGAGGTGCCGTGGAAGCCGTAGCGGCGGATGCGGTGCGCGTCGGCGGTCGCGACGTCGATGGCGTAGCGGGCCGCGTGCTCCGGCATCGTGGTGTGGAACGCGGTGTCGAAGACGGCGACCTGCGGCAGGTCCGGGCGCAGCGCGCGAGCGGTCCTGATGCCGGTGATGTTCGCCGGGTTGTGCAGCGGAGCGACCGGCACCAGCCGCTCGATCTCCTGCAGCACGGCGTCGTCGATCACCGTCGGCGCGGAGAACTTCAGGCCGCCGTGGACCACGCGGTGGCCGATCGCGGCCAGTTGCGGTGAGTCCAGCCCGAGGCCGTCGGCCTGCAGTTCCGCGGCGACGGCCTTCAGGGCCGCCTCATGGTCGGCTATCGGCCCCTCCTGCTCGCGCGTGACGCCGTCGCCGGACAGCGGGGTGTGGGCCAGGCGCGAGGTCGCCTCACCGATCCGCTCGACCAGGCCGACGGCCAGACGGCTGCCGTCTGCCATGTCGAGCAGCTGGTATTTCACCGACGAGGAGCCGGAGTTGAGGACGAGGACGCGGGAGGCGTTGGCAGTCATGAAGGGGCTTTCCGGTGGGGTTGGGGGAGGGCGTGGGGAACCGGCGCGTCAGCCGGTGTGCCCGGCGCCGGGCTGGGCACCCTGGGCCTGGATGGCGGTGATGGCCACGGTGTTGACGATGTCCTGGACCAGCGCGCCGCGCGAGAGGTCGTTGACCGGCTTGCGCAGACCCTGCAGGACCGGGCCGACGGCGACCGCGCCGGCCGAGCGCTGCACGGCTTTGTAGGTGTTGTTGCCGGTGTTGAGGTCCGGGAAGATCAGCACGGTGGCCTTGCCCGCGACGTCCGACTCCGGGAGCTTGGTCTGCGCGACCGCCGCGTCCACCGCGGCGTCGTACTGGATCGGGCCCTCGACCAGCAGGTCGGGGCGCAGCTCGCGGACCAGCTCGGTGGCCTTGCGGACCTTGTCGACGTCCGCGCCGGAGCCGGAGGTGCCGGTGGAGTACGACAGCATCGCGATCCGCGGCTCGACACCGAACTGGGCGGCGGTGGCCGCCGACTGGATGGCGATGTCGGCGAGCTGCTCGGCGTTCGGGTCGGGGTTGACGGCGCAGTCGCCGTAGACCAGCACCCGGTCGGCCAGGCACATGAAGAACGCCGAGGAGACGATCTGGGCGCCGGGCCGGGTCTTGATGATCTCGAAGGCAGGGCGGATGGTCGCCGCGGTGGAGTGCACCGCACCGGAGACCATGCCGTCGGCCATCCCCTCCTGGACCATCAGGGTGCCGAAGTAGGAGACGTCCGCGACGATGTCGTAGGCCAGCTCCTGGCTGACGCCCCGGTGGGCGCGCAGCTGCGCGTACCGCTCCGCGAAGCGTTCGCGCATCTCGGAGGTCTGCGGGTCGATGATCTGCGCGTCCGCCAGGTCGATGGCCAGGTCGGCGGCGCGCTTGCGGATCGCCTCCTCCTCGCCGAGCAGCGTCAGCGCGCAGACGTCGCGGCGCAGCAGCACATCGGCGGCGCGCAGCACGCGCTCCTCGGTGCCCTCGGGCAGCACGACGCGGCGGCGGGCGGAGCGGGAGCGTTCGATCAGCTCGTGCTCGAACATCATCGGGGTGACGCGGCCGGAGCGGGCGACGGAGATGCGGTTGGTCAGCTCCACGGTGTCCACATGCCGCTCGAACAGGCCGAGGGCGGTCTCCGCCTTGCGCGGGGAGGCGGCGTTGAGCTTGCCCTCGATGGCGAACAGCTCGGCGGCGGTCGGGAAGGACCCGCCGGGCACGGAGACGACCGGGGTGCCGGGGGCGAGCCGGCCGGCCAGCGCCATGATGTCGGGGCCGGGCTGCTCGTCGAGGGTCAGCACCACGCCGGCGATCGGCGGGGCGCCGGCGCTGTGCGCGGCGAGCGAGCCGATGACGAGGTCGGCGCGGTCCCCGGGGGTGACGACGAGGCAGCCGGGGGTCAGCGCCTTGAGGAAGGTCGGCAGCATGGCGCCGCCGAAGACGAAGTCGCGCGCGTCCCGGGCGAGGCCGGAGTTGTCGCCGAGCAGTACCTCGGCGCCGAGTGTGTGGACGATCTGGCCGACGGTCGGCGCGGAGAGCGAGCCGTCCTCGGGGAGCGCGTAGCAGGGCACCGGCAGGCGGGCGGTGAGGCGTTCCTCGATGGCCTCGCGCTGCGCGGGGTCGACGCGGTTGACGACGAGGGCGACGACGTCGCAGCCCAGCGAGTGGTAGGCGCGGTAGGCGTTGCGGGCCTCGTCGCGCACCGACTCGGCCTCTTGGCCCTGGCCGCCGACGACGGCGATCACGGAGGCGCCGAACTCGTTGGCGAGCCGGGCGTTGAGGTTGAGTTCCGCGGGCAGGTTCGTCGCGGCGAAGTCGGATCCCAGCACGAGGACGTACTCGTACTCGTCGGCGACGCGGTGGAAGCGCTCGACGAGCCGGGAGACCAGCTCGTCGGTGCCGCGCTCGGCCTGGAGGGTGCCGGCCTCCTCGTAGCTCAGACCGAAGGCCGCGTCGGGGGTCTGGGCGAGGCGGTAGCGGGCCCGCAGCAGGTCGAACAGCCGGTCGGGCCCGTCGTGGACCAGCGGCCTGAAGACCCCCACCCGGTCGACATGGCGGGTCAGGAGCTCCATGACTCCCAGCTCGACGACCTGACGGCCGTCGCCGCGGTCGATCCCGGTCACGTACACGCTGCGCGTCACGCGTGCTCTCCGATCCTGTTCTGTCGCTGGTTCCGCCGCGGCAAGATCAAATGACCCTTTATGGCGGGCTTGCCCCTCTTGACAATACCTGCGTGTGTCGGTAGGTCGCTCTCCCGGTTTCCCCGAGCAGACCAGTGGAGGAGACAGTACGGGTGGTCCGGTGGGTGAGGGCAGGGCCCGCCGGCTCGTGAAACAATCGGACCGGCTCTCACGAACCGACAGCGAGCACAGGAGACACAGCACGATGCGTATCGGAGTCCTCACCGCAGGCGGCGACTGCCCCGGGCTGAACGCTGTGATCCGGTCTGTCGTCCACCGTGCCCTCACCGGTCACGGTGACGAGGTCATAGGTTTCGAGGACGGCTTCGCCGGCCTGCTCGACGGCCGCTTCCGCAAGCTCGACCTCGAAGCGGTCAGCGGCATCCTCGCCCGCGGCGGCACCATCCTCGGCTCGTCCCGGCTGGAGCGCGCGCGGCTGCGCGAGGCATGCGAGGACGCCAAGGACCACTCCAAGGACTACGGCATCGACGTCCTGATCCCGATCGGCGGCGAGGGCACCCTCACCGCGGCGCGGATGCTGTCGGACGCCGGTCTGCCGGTCGTCGGCGTCCCCAAGACCATCGACAACGACATCTCCTCCACCGACCGCACCTTCGGCTTCGACACCGCCGTCGGTGTCGCCACGGAGGCCATCGACCGCCTCAAGACCACCGCGGAGTCGCATCAGCGGGTCATGGTCGTCGAGGTGATGGGCCGCCACGCGGGATGGATCGCGCTGGAGTCCGGGATGGCCGGCGGCGCCCACGGCATCTGCCTGCCCGAGCGCCCCTTCGACGTCAACGACCTCGTGACGATGGTCGAGGAACGCTTCGCCCGGGGCAAGAAGTTCGCGGTCGTCTGCGTCGCCGAGGGCGCGCACCCCGCCGCGGAGACCATGGAATACGCCAAGGGCGCGATCGACCAGTTCGGTCACGAGCGCTTCACCGGCATCGGCAACCACCTCGCCGTCGAACTGGAGAAGCGCCTCGGCAAGGAGGCCCGCCCGGTCATCCTCGGCCACGTCCAGCGCGGCGGCACCCCGACCGCCTACGACCGGGTGCTCGCCACCCGCTTCGGCTGGCACGCCGTCGAGGCCGCGCACCGGGGCGACTTCGGCAGGATGACCGCCCTGCGCGGCACGGACATCGAGATGGTGCCGCTGGCCGAGGCGGTCACCGAGCTCAAGACGGTGCCGGCGGCGCGCATGGACGAGGCCGAGTCGGTCTTCTGACCCGTCGCTGCGCACTGCCGGGCTCCCGGACTCTCCCGCGGCGCCGGTTCCGCGCGGACCCGCACCAAAACGGTGGCGCCCCTTCCCCGGCCGGGGAAGGGGCGCCACCGTCCTGTCAGGTGCGGCTCACTGCGCGCCGATGGCCTCAAGGACGTTGAGCCGGGCCGCCCGGCGGGCCGGCCACAGCGCGGCCAGCACTCCCACGACCAGGGCGATCAGCAGGAACAGCCCGAGCCTGCCCCAGGGCAGCACCATCTCGTACGTGGGGAACGAGGAGCCGGCCAGGCTGCCGCCGGCCCAGGCCAGGAAGATCCCCACCCCGATGCCGAGCACCGCGCCGAACAGCGAGAGAACCACCGACTCCAGCCGGACCATCTGCTTGATGCCGCCGCGCGAGAGGCCGATCGCCCGCAGCATCCCGATCTCCCGGGTCCGCTCGAAGACCGACATGGCCAGGGTGTTGACGACACCGACCACCGCGATGACGACGGCCATGCCCAGCAGCCCGTAGACCATGTTCAGCACGGTGTCGATCTGTCCCGCGCTCTCCTTGCGCAGGTCCTCGTGGTTTTGCACCTTCACCAGCGGGCTGTCGCCGAGGGCGTGCCGGATGTCCTCGACCAGCGCCTCGGAGCCGCCGCCCGCCGCCTTCACCAGCAGCGTGTCGTCCTTCAGCTGCTCCAGGTGCGGATCGACCAGCGAGGAGGCCGCGAAGGACTCGCCGAGCATGTCGTTGTCGTCGTAGACCGCCGCGACGGTGAGTTCGGCCTTCTTCTTGTCGTAGAACTCGGCGTCGATCCGGTCGCCGACCTGCCAGCCGTGGTCCTTCGCGCTGCTCTGCGAGACCGCGATACCGCCGGCGCGTACCGCGTCCAACGAGCCCTTGCGGAAGCTCAGCCGGGTGACCTTGCCGATCTGGTCGAGGTCCGTGCCGTGGACGTAGCCGTAGCCGCCGTCGGCGCTGAAGCCGGCGCCGCGCAGGGAGGCCGTCGCCTCGACGCCGGGCAGCCGCGCGACCTTCTTCGACAGCTGCGGGTCCAGACCGACGAAGGTCGAGGTCTCGATCCGGTAGTCGGCCGTCATCCCCGTGGCCGCCATCTTGTCCATGCCGCGCTGGGTGGAGTGTCCGACGACCGTCATACCGGTGATCAAGGTGAGGCCGATCATCAGCGCGGACGCGGTCGCCGCGGTACGGCGGGGGTTGCGCAGCGCGTTCTCCTTGGCCAGCTTGCCGCCGACGCCGAACAGCCGGGTGGTGACCAGACCGGCCAGCGACACCAGCGGGCGGGACAGCAGCGGGGCCAGGATGATCACGCCGGTCAGCGTCAGCATAGAGCCGGCCATGGCGATCGGCAGATCGTCACCGGACTTCAGCGTCGAGACCCAGAGCATGGTGGCCACGCCGAGACCGGTGACCACCGAGCCGATCACATTGCGCACGACGAGGCTGCGCGGCGCGGGCGGTGCCTCGACGGTGCTGAGCGCCTCCACCGGGGCGATCTTCGCCGCCTTCCGGGACGGCAGCCAGGCGGCCAGCACGGTCACCACGACGCCGACGCCCAGGGCGGAGAGCACCGCGGCGGGGCTGATGACGAGGGGCCCGTCCGGGAAGCCGACGCCGTTGGCGTCCAGGACCGCCCGCAGGCCGACGGCGAGACCGGTGCCCAGCGCGAAGCCGACGAGGGAGGAGACCAGCCCCAACAGGGCGGCCTCGGCCAGTACCGAGCGGACGACCTGTCGTCGCGAGGCACCGACCGCACGCAGCAGCGCGATCTCCCGGCTGCGCTGGGAGATCAGCATGGTGAAGGTGTTGGCGATGATGAAGACGCCGACGAACAGGGCGATTCCGGCGAAGGCCAGCAGGGTCTGGCTCAGCGCGCTGTTCTGCTGCGCGACCATCCGGGCCTGCTCGGCGGCGAGTTCGGTGCCGCTGGTCGCCTCGGCGCGCTTCGCGGGCAGCAGCTCGCGGACCTTCGCGGTCAGCGCCTGCTGGTCGGTGCCGGGTTCCGCGGCCACCACCAGCTCGTCGAACTGGCCGGGGTGCAGATACAGCTTCTGTGCCGTGGCGGTGTCGAACAGCGCCAGGGTGCCGCCCGAGGTCACCTGCGGGTCGTCGGTGGTGACCGTGCCGACCAGCTTCTTCTCCAGCACCGGACCGTCCGTCGCGAACCGCACGGTGTCGCCGATGCGGTAGCCGGCGGCCTGCGCGGTGCCGGCGGCCAGGGCGATCTCGTCGCCGGCGGCCGGGCCGCGGCCCTCGGCCAGCGGGTAGCGGCTGTCCTTGCCGCCGGTGTCCGGGCGGTAGTTGACGGCACGATTGAAGAGGCCCTCGTCGAGCGGCCGGCCGTCCTTCCCGGCGAGCGTCGCCTCGCCGGTCACCTCGGCCCGTACGGACGCCACACCCGGCAGGGCACGGATGCGGTCCGCCAGCTTGTCGTCGAGCGCGGTGGCCCGCTTGCCGTCCTTCTCCGGCCCGCCGCCGGTGTCGCTGTCCGAGACGGCCTGGACGGAGACGGCCACGTCCTTGAGGTTCTTGGTGGAGGCGTTCTTGACGGCCTCTCCGACGGTGTCGCTGAAGATGAGGGTGCCGGCGACGAAGGCGACGCCGAGCAGCACCGCGAGCGCGGTCATCAGCAAGCGGGCTTTGTGCGCAAGGACATTGCGCAGGGCGGTTGTCAGCATGGTGGTGGTCAGTCCTGGAGTCGTGGTGCGCCGGATACGGAGGGGGCGGCGGGTGCGCCGCGGGTACCGGCCGTGCCCGGCCGGAGCCGGGCGCCCGGTGCCGGGGCGGTCGGGGCCGGGCCGGGGGCCCGTCCGGGGATGCCCTAGGAGGTGCGGGCGCCCGAGTCGAACAGCCGCATACGGTCCAGCACGGCGTCGGCGGTCGGCTCGTGCAGCTCCTCGACGATCCGGCCGTCCGCCAGGAAGACCACCCGGTCCGCGTAGCCGGCCGCGACCGGGTCGTGGGTGACCATCACGACGGTCTGGTCCATGGCGCGCACCGACTCCCGCAGGAAGCCCAGCACTTCGGCGCCGGAGCGGGAGTCGAGGTTGCCGGTGGGCTCGTCGGCGAAGATGATCTCCGGCTGGGCGGCCAGTGCGCGGGCGACCGCGACGCGCTGTTGCTGGCCGCCGGAGAGCTGGCCCGGGCGGTGGCGGAGCCGCCCGCCCAGACCGACGGTCTCGATGACGTTGCTGACCCACTGCCGGTCGGGCCTGCGGCCCGCGATGTCCATGGGCAGCGTGATGTTCTCCAGCGCGTTCAGCGTGGGCAGCAGGTTGAACGCCTGGAAGATGAAACCGATCTTGTCCCGGCGCAGCCGCGTCAGCTGCTTGTCGTTCAGCGACGCCAGCTCGACGTCACCGATCCGGGCCGAGCCGGCGGAGATCGAGTCCAGTCCGGCCATGCAGTGCATCAGCGTCGACTTGCCGGAGCCGGAGGGGCCCATGATGGCGGTGAACTGGGCCTGCCGGAAGTCGACGGAGACGGAGTCCAGGGCGACCACGCGGGTATCCCCCTGTCCGTAGACCTTGCTCAGATCCGTGGCCCGCGCGGCGACGGCCGCGGTGGCTCGGGCGGGGGCGGGGGAACCGGGAAAGCCCGGAAAGGCTGCCGCGTGGGACACGGGGACTCCTGGAAGGGGACGGACGATGTGATGTCCCCATTCTTGTTTGCGCAGGTCAGGCAGGTCGTCACCCGGAGGGACCGACAGTGGGACCGGCCGGAAGTCCTATCGGGGGCGCTGCCGTCATCCCCTGGACGGAGGGCCGTCCGACCTTTGGCCGACGCCTGGGCGACGCCTTGTCAGGGTGCTCCCCCAGGGGCAGCCGGCGGGCCGTGGACCGACGCTACGGGGCCAGCCGCTGCCAGAACTCCGCCAGGATGTCGCCGAGGAACGCCTGTCCGGCCTTGCCGGACGCGTCGGCGCTGCCTCCGCCGCCCCAGTTGAGGGAGGCGGTCATCGTCGCCTGGTAGTCGGTGTGCAGCCCCTGGAGGACGTCCTGGATCCGCTGCTTGGGCAGCGGTACGAGCTTGCCCACCGGCCGGACGTACGCCTGCCACCGGGTGGTCGCGGCGCTCGTCAGCAGCTCGGTCAGCCGGGTGTCCTGGCCGGTGAACCGGATCAGTGCGGGCAGCGGCAGGTGGAGCGTGTCGGCGAGCGCCGCGGCCTGCCGGTCGTTGCCGGTCCACCGCCCGCCGTCCTCCAGGCGCTCGTACGCGCCCTGGTCCATGCCGATGACCAGCGCCAGGTCCGCCGGGGCCAGGCCCAGCGCGAGACGGTACTCACGCAGCGTTCCCGGGGCGCCGAGGAGTTCGGCGGGGGCGCACCACAGTGCGCCGGCCAGCGCGGTCAGCTCCGCCTCGGTGGGGGAGCTCTCGGCCAGCTCCCAGGACGCCACGGTCGAGGGTGATATGCGCAGGCCGTAGGCGGCCCAGATGCCGTAGGCGACGTGGGCGTGGGTCATGCCGAGGGCCTCGCGGAGCTTTCCGGCAGCCTCGGCGTCGAAGGGGGGCCTGTGCTGATCCCCGGCGTGCGTGTTCACTGGCACACGGTAGGTGACGGTGCCCATTCGCACCTATTGTGCGTATGACCAAGCCTGAATGTCGTAGGAAGCTACGGGCGGGTCGGTTTCGGTGGCGGGGTCAGCCCTTCACCGCGCCGCCGAGCGCGAAGCCGCCGCCCAGGCGCCTGGAGATCATGATGTACAGCAGGATCACGGGTGTCGAGTAAAGGATCGAGAATGCCGCCAGTTCGCCGAAGGCGATGGCGCCGTAGTTGCCGAAGAACGTGAAGATGCTGACGGAGGCGGGCAGCTGCTCGGGGGAGAGCAGCAGCATGAAGGGGACGAAGAAATTGCCCCACATCATGATGAAGGTGTAGATCGTCACGACGGTGAAGCCGGGGCCCATGAGCGGCAGCACGACCCGCAGCAAGGTCTGCAGCCAGGAGGCGCCGTCCGTCCAGGCCGCCTCCTCCAGGACCTTGGGGACACCGTCCATGAAGTTCTTCATCAGCCAGATGGCGAAGGGGAGCTGGGTGGCGGCCAGGAACAGCGCGGTGCCGTACATGGTGTCGATCAGATTCACCTGCACGAACAGCCCGTAGACCGGGACCATGATCGCGGTGATCGGCAGACAGGTCGAGAACAGGACGGTCAGCAGGTAGGGGCGGCTGAAGCGGGCACGGAAGCGGGAGAGCGGATAGGCGGCCAGGGCCGCGCAGACGACCGCGAGGAGGGTCGCGCCGCCGCACAGCAGCAGGCTGTTGAGCATCGGCGTGAAGGTGATCTCGTCGGTCAGCACCGCGGAGAAGTTGTCCGTGGTGGGGGACTTCGGCAGCCGCACCCGCAGCGTGGCCTCGGTGTCCAGGGAGGACAGCACCAGCCACACCAGCGGGATCGCGAACGCCGTCGCGGCCGCCAGCAGCCCGGCGTCGGCGGCGAGGCGGTGGCGGGCGGACCGGGTGAGAAGGCCGCGGCGGCGGCCGGTGGCTGCCCGGTCCTGGCGCCGCGGGTGCGGGGCGGCGCTCCTCCTGCCCGGCACGGCGAGGCGTGACATCAGACCTCCTCGCGCATCAGCCGCAGATAGACCGCGGAGAACAACGCGCCCACCACGAGCAGCAGCAGCGCCACCGCCGTTCCGTAGCCGATCAGCGCTTTCATGAACGCCTGGTCGTACATGAACACCGGCAGCGTCTGGCTGCGGCTGCCGGGCCCGCCGCGGGTCATCGCCCAGATCAGCCCGAAGACGGAGAGTGTCTGCAGGGTGTTGAGCATCAGATTGGTGCCGACGGAGCGGCGGATCATCGGCAGCGTGATGTGCCACAGCCGCTTCACCCCGCCGGCGCCGTCGACCTGCGCGGACTCGGTGACCTCCCGAGGGATCTCGGCGAGCGCGGCGGAGTAGATGAGCATCGAGAACGCGGTGCCGCGCCAGACGTTGGCGAACGACACGGCGAGGATGGGGAGGGTGAACAGCCAGTTCTGGGTGGGCAGATGGAGCCAGTCCAGGAGGGCGTTGAGGGTGCCGCGGCGTTCGAAGAAGGTGTAGAGCAGGAAACCGGCGACGATCTCCGGCAGCACCCAGGCGGTGATCACCACCGCGCCGGTGAGCGCGCGCATCGGCCGCGAAGCGCGCCGCATCAGGCCGGCGAGGGCGAGTCCCAGGGTGTTCTGGCCGAGAATCGAGGAGATCAGGGTGAACACCAGCGTCAGGACGACCGCGTTGAGGAAGCGGGTGTCGGTGAAGGCGCGGCGGAAGTTGGCCAGGCCCACGAAGGACGCCGACTCCTGGCCGGTCAACTGGGTGTCGGTGAAGGCGATGTAGACGCAGTAGCCGATCGGCCCGGCGAGGAAGAGCAGCAGGAGGACGGTGGCGGGGGCGAGCGGGGACCAGCGCAGCAGGCTCCCGCGGGCGGGGGTGCGCACGCCGCGGTCCTGGCGGACGGCCTTGGCGGCGCGGCTCACGGCTTGCGGATGACGCGGCCGTCCACCAGCGACTTCAGCTGCTCGTCGTACTCCCGGGCCGCCGCCTCCGGTGCGGAGTCGTCGGCGGTGACCGCCTCCATCGCCTCACCGATCGCCGAGGAGACCTGGGGGTAGACGGGCAGCGCCGGCCGGTACCGGCTGATCTTGACCAGGCCGGTGAAGAAGCCGATGCCGGGCACCGACTTCAGGTAGCGCGGGTCGGCGGCGACGTCCTTGCGTACGGCGATCTGCGCGCCTCGTACGCACCACTCCAGGGCGTTCTGCCGCGACTGGAAGGTCTCGATCAACTTCCAGGCGAGGTCGGGCTGTTGGGAGCGCTGCGGGATCGACCAGGTCCAGCCGCCGGCCAGGCTGACCTTGCCGGGCGGTTCGCCGTGCTGGGTGGGGAACGGCGCCTGGCCGAGCGTCCTGGACCACTCCGGCCAGGGCCTGCCGCCGGTCTTCTGCCACTGCTGGCCGAGCCATGAGCCGTCCAGGTCGATGGCGAGCTTCTGCTCGGGCAGCAGCTCGGCCACGACATTGGTCTGGATGTTGGGGCTGAGCGCGTCCGACACCTCGGGGCCGAGCCCTTCCTTGTAGACGGTGTCGATGAACCGCAGGCTGTCGCGGAAGCCCTTGCTGCCGGTGACCCACTTCTTCGTGCCGGGGTCGTAGAGCTGATGCTCGCCGGTGCCGTAGAGCAGCATCTCGAAGCCCTGCATGACGGCGGCCTCGCCCGCGCCCTTGCCGGTGAAGACGTTCAGCGGGATGACGCCGGGCACCTTGCGCTTGATCGTGCGGGCGGCGTCGAGCACGTCGTCCCAGGTCCTGGGCTTCCAGTTGGTGGGCAGGCCGGCGCGCGCGAAGTACTTCCGGTTGAACCACAGCCCGCGGGTGTCCGTGCCGTCCGGGACGCCGTAGGTCTTGCCGTCCTGGGCCTTGGCGGCGGTCTTCGCGGTCGCCTCGAACTGCCCCCACGCGTCCCATGTGCCGAGGTGGTCGTCCAGCGGGCGCAGCAGCCCGGCCTTGATGTCGGAGTTGATCAGGAAGGTGTCCTCGTAGACCACGTCGGGTGTGGTCTTCGGGGAGCGCATCATCTGCTGGATCTTGGCGTAGTAGTCGTTCTCCGACGCCTGGATCGGGATGAGCTTGACCTTCTTGCCGGGGTTGGCCTTCTCGAACTGCTTCGCCACCAGGCGGACGTAGTCGTCGCGGACCGTCACCCGGTTGTTGGTGTCCTTGATGAAGGCGACCCGGACGGTGTTCCGGTCGGCGGCGGATCCGCCGCCGCAGGCGGTGAGCGTGCCGGCGGCCAGAGCGGCGGCGACGAGAAGGGTCAGCGGGGCGGTGGGGCGCACGACACGACCTCCAACTAGCCACGGTGGGCTGCCCGGTGAAGGTAAGTCACCTCTCCGGACGGGTCAATGGCCCGACCATCGGTAGCGCAGTTCCGGACGCCCGACCTGGCCGTACTGCGGGGCGCGGGCGGCCCGGCCGCTCTCCACGAGGTGTTCGAGGTAGCGGCGGGCGGTGATGCGGGAGATCCCCACATCGGTGGCCGCCTCGGTCGCCGTCAGACCGTCCTCGGCGGCGCGCAGCACATCGGTCACCGCGCGCAGGGTGGCCGCGGTGAGGCCCTTGGGCATGGCGGCGGGGCGCGGCGCGCGCAGCGCGGCGATCGCCCGGTCCACCTCGTCCTGCCCGCTGGCCTCGCCCGCGGTGGCGCGGAACTCGGCGTAGCGGGTCAGCCGGTCGCGCAGGGTGGCGAAGGTGAACGGCTTCAGCACGTACTGCACGACGCCCAGGGAGACGCCCTCGCGCACCACGGCCAGGTCGCGGGCGGAGGTGACGGCGATGACATCGGCGGTGTGGCCCGCCGCGCGCAGCTTGCGCACCAGGTTCAGCCCGTGGGCGTCCGGCAGATAGAGGTCGAGCAGCAACAGATCGACGGGGTGCTGGTCGAGGTGACGGCGGGCGTCGGCGCCGGAGTGCACCGTGCCGGAGACGGTGAAGCCGGGCACCCGCCCGACGTACAGGGCGTGCGCGTCGGCGGCGACCGGGTCGTCCTCGACGATGAGGACCCGGATGTCGGAAGGGGGCACCGGGCTCATCCTCTCGTGGTCGAGCGGGCGTGGTGGCCGGCCCGGCGGGCCGCGTGGCCGCCCGCGTGCGTCATGGTGCCACCCCTGTGCGCAGCGGCAACCGTACGGTGAACCGTGCACCGCCGCTCGCCGCCGCGTCGAGGGTGACGGTGCCGTGATGGCGCCGCGCGGCCTGCTGGACGAGGGCCAGGCCGAGGCCGCGGCCGCGGGCGGGCGCGGCAGGTCCCTCCTTGGTGCTCCAGCCGCGCAGGAAGATCTCCTCCGCGGCGTTCGCCGGCACCCCCGGCCCGTTGTCCTCGACGCGCAGCAGCAGCTCCTCGTCGGTGGCCCGCGCGGTGACCAGGACCCGTGCGGGGCCGGCGGCGTCGTGCTCCCGGGGCGGTGCGGCGGCGTCGATGGCGTTGTCGATGAGGTTGCCGAGCACCGTGACGAGGTCGCGGGCGGGCAGGCCGGGCGGGATCAGCCCGTCGTCGATCCGGCTGTCGGGGGTGAGGGTCAGTTCGACGCCGTGCTCGTTGGCCTGGGCGGCCTTGCCGAGGAGCAGCGCGGCGAGGACCGGCTCGGCGACCGCCGCGACGACCTGGTCGGTGAGTTCCTGGGCCAGTTCCAGCTCCGCGGTCGCGAACTCCACGGCGTCCGCCACGCGGCCCAGTTCGATCAGCGACACCATGGTGTGCAGCCGGTTGGCGGCCTCGTGCGCCTGCGAGCGCAGTGCCTCGGCGAAGTCGCGTACCGAGTCCAACTCGCCGGAGAGCGCCTGGAGCTCGGTGTGGTCCCGGAGGGTGACGACGCTGCCGCGCTGCTCGCCGCCGGAGACCGGGGCGGAGTTGACGACGAGGACCCGCTCGCTGGTGAGGTGGAGTTCGTCGACGCGCGGGCCCGGCGCCAGGAGCGCCTCGGTCAGGGGGGCGGGCAGGCCGAGTTCCGCCACGGGGCGGCCGAGCGCGCTGTCGGCGAGCCCGAGCAGCTCCCGTCCGCCGTCGTTGATCAGGGCGACCCGACGCTGCCCGTCGAGCATCAGCAGCCCCTCGCGCACCGCGTGCAGCGCGGCCTGGTGATAGTCGTGCATCCGGCTCAGCTCGGCGGCGTTCATCCCGTGGGTGTGCCGCCGCAGGCGCGCGTTGATCACGTAGGTGCCGAGACCGCCGAGCGCCAGGGCGGCCGCCGCGACGCCGACCAGCGCCAGCACCTGGTCGCGCAGTTGCTCACTGATCGTCTGGACGGTGATGCCGGAGCTGACCAGGGCCGTCACCCGGTTCCCGCGCTCCGGGTCGCGGACCGGCGCGACGACCCGCACGGACGGGCCGAGCACCCCCAGATGCGTCTCGTCGAAGGTCTCGCCGCGCAGCGCGGGCCCGATGTGGCCGAGATACGTCTTGCCGATCGCGGACGGCCTCGGATGGGTCCAGCGGGTCTTGTCCGGGGCCATCACGACGACGAAGTCGACCCCCGCGTCCCGCCGCACCCGCTCGGTGTACGGCTGGAGCGCGGGCGTCGGGTTCCGGGTGCGGGCCGCCGCCACGACGGCGGGGGAGTCGGCGACGGCGGTGGCCGTGGCGGTCGCCTGCTGCCGCGCGGTCTCCTCCGCCTGCCGGCCGGCGCTGAGGTACGCGAAGACGGCGCAACCCGCGACGACCACCGCGACCAGTACCACCTGCATGGCGAAGAGCTGCCCGGCGAGGCTGCGAGGGCCCCGGAACGGCAGGGGGAGGCGGGGGCGGGGGAGGCGCATACGTAACAGTCTGCACGGTCACTTTTACGTGAACGAAATGCACGCAAGGGTGACGGGCGCCACACGCGGCGTGCATAGTCACCGGAACCCGTTGTGCGAGAGAGCCGCAGATCAGCCGCACAGCCGTAGACCCGAGGAGGCAGCCGTGGCTGCACAGACCCCGCCGTCCGGGGGCATCACCGAGGCGACCGTGACGAAGAAACGGGACCGGACCCACTTCCTGTACATCGCCGTCATCGGCGCGGTGGTGCTCGGTGTCATCGTGGGCTTCGCCGCTCCCGGTGTCGCCGTCGAGCTCAAGCCGCTCGGCACCGGGTTCGTGAACCTCATCAAGATGATGATCTCGCCGATCATCTTCTGCACCATCGTGCTGGGCGTCGGCTCGGTACGGAAGGCGGCCAAGGTCGGCGCGGTGGGCGGGCTCGCCCTCGGCTACTTCATGGTGATGTCCACCGTCGCGCTCGCCATCGGCCTGGTCGTCGGCAACCTGCTGGACCCGGGATCGGGCCTGCACCTGACCGACACGGTCCGCGACGCCGGCCACGCCCAGACGGAGGGCGGCGGCGAGAGCCTGTCCGAGTTCCTGCTGGGCATGATCCCGACCACGCTGGTGTCCGCCTTCACCCAGGGCGAGGTGCTGCAGACCCTGGTCGTCGCGCTGCTGGTGGGCTTCGGCCTGCAGGCGCTGGGCTCGGCGGGTGAGCCGGTGCTGCGCGGCGTGGGGCACATCCAGAAGCTGGTCTTCCGGGTGCTCTCGATGATCATGTGGGCGGCGCCGGTGGGTGCCTTCGGCGCGATCGCGGCGGTGGTCGGCGAGACCGGCCTGGACGCCCTCAAGTCGCTGGCCATCATCATGATCGGCTTCTACATCACCTGTCTGCTGTTCGTGATCGTCGTGCTGGGCGCCCTGCTGCGGCTGGTCGCCGGCGTCAACATCTTCATGCTGCTGAAGTACCTGGCGCGGGAGTTCCTGCTGATCCTGTCCACCTCCTCCTCGGAGTCGGCGCTGCCCCGGCTGATCGCGAAGATGGAGCACCTGGGCGTCAGCAAGCCGGTGGTCGGCATCACCGTCCCGACCGGCTACAGCTTCAACCTCGACGGCACCGCCATCTATCTGACGATGTCCTCGCTGTTCGTGGCCGAGGCGATGGGCAACCCGCTCTCTCTCGGGCAGCAGATCTCGCTGCTGGTGTTCATGATCATCGCCTCGAAGGGCGCCGCGGGCGTCACCGGCGCGGGCCTGGCGACGCTGGCCGGCGGGCTGCAGTCGCACCGGCCGGAGCTGGTGGACGGCGTCGGCCTGATCGTCGGCATCGACCGGTTCATGAGCGAGGCGCGGGCGATGACCAACTTCGCGGGCAACGCGGTGGCCACGGTCCTGGTCGGTACCTGGACCAAGGAGATCGACAAGGTCCGGGTGGCCGAGGTGCTGGCCGGCCGGGTGCCGTTCGACGAGCAGACGCTGTCCGCGGACGGACACGGCCCGGCGCCCGAGGCGGAGGTCGTCGGACCGCGCGACGGGACGTCGGTGAAGAAGGCCGCGGGGGTCTGATTCCCCGGACGGGCCACAACAGGAGGGGCGGGCGCCGCACGGCGCCCGCCCCTCCTGTTTCCGCTCCCCGCGACCGCTCGCTCCCCGGTCCGGCCATTGCCCCTGTGACCTGGTGTTTTCCCACCCCCGCCGTTCGCCTCGGTCGATTGTCAGTGCCCCCTGGGAGCATGAATACAGCGGCAGAACAGCAGCCGGCGCCGGTCGGCTGCGGCCGAAAAGAGGGGTGGGTCATTGGTCACTTGGGGGGATTTGTCCGTGCGGCGGGGAGGCTGTGGCGGATGCCGGGGGGAGGCGGGGCGGCCGGGGCCCCGCCCCGCGACCGGTGCGGTGCGGGGCAGGGCGGCGGACGGTCCGGACAGTCACCGTCCCTGACGGTTTCGGTGCGGGTCAGGCCGGGCGGAACCACAGGGTGGCCAGCGGGGGAAGGGTCGGCGCGATGGAGGCGGGGCGGCCGTGGGAGGGGGTCGGCTCCGCCTTCAGGGGCTCGTCGTTGCCGACGCCGCTGCCGCCGTAGCGCACCTCGTCGGTGTTGAGGATCTCGCGCCACGCGGGGATCTCGTCGGGGACACCGAGCCGGAAGCCATGACGTACGACCGGTGAGAAATTGGTGACCGAGATCAGGGGGGATCCGTCGGCGGCGAAGCGGGCGAAGGCGAAGACGTTGTCCTCGCTCGCGTCGCCGTCGATCCAGGAGAAGCCCGCCGGGTCGGTGTCCCGTTCCCAGAGCGCGGGTGCGGCCGCATAGCCGCGGTTGAGATCGCGGACCAGATCCCGCACACCGCGGTGGTCGGGCGCCGCCTCGTACGACGGCTCCAGCAGCCACCAGTCCGGGCCGTGGCTCTCCGCCCACTCCGCGCCCTGGGCGAACTCCTGCCCCATGAAGAGAAGTTGCTTGCCGGGGTGGGACCACATGTACCCGAGATACGCCCGGTGGTTGGCGCGCTGCTGCCACCAGTCACCGGGCATCTTCGACACCAGCGAGCGCTTGCCGTGCACCACCTCGTCGTGGGAGATGGGCAGCACGTAGTTCTCGGAGTAGGCGTAGATCATGGAGAAGGTCATCTCGCCGTGGTGGTACTTGCGGTGCACCGGCTCCTTGGACACATAGACCAGGGAGTCGTGCATCCAGCCCATGTTCCACTTCAGGCCGAAGCCCAGACCGCCGAAGCCGTCCGGCCCGGCCTCGTGGGTGGCGCGGGTGACGCCGCTCCAGGCCGTGGACTCCTCGGCGATGGTGACGACACCGGGGCAGCGGCGGTAGACGGTCGCGTTCATCTCCTGGAGGAAGGCGACCGCGTCGAGGTTCTCCCGCCCGCCGTGCACGTTGGGCGTCCAGCCGCCGTCCTCGCGCGAATAGTCGAGGTAGAGCATCGAGGCGACGGCGTCCACCCGCAGCCCGTCGATGTGGAACTCCTCGCACCAGTAGACGGCGTTGGCGACCAGGAAGTTGCGGACCTCGGTGCGGCCGTAGTCGAACTCCAGGGTGCCCCAGTCCGGGTGCGCGGCCCGCGAGGGGTCCGAGTGCTCGTACAGCGGGCGCCCGTCGAACTCCGCCAGCGCCCAGTCGTCCCGGGGGAAGTGCGCGGGCACCCAGTCCATCAGGACGCCGATACCGGCCCGGTGCAGCGCGTCGACCAGGAACTTGAAGTCGTCCGGTGTGCCCATCCGCGCGGTGGGCGCGTAGAACCCGGTCACCTGATAGCCCCAGGAGCCGCCGAACGGATGCTCCGAGACCGGCATCAGCTCGACGTGCGTGAACCCCAAGTCCTTCACATACGCGGGCAGTTGCGTGGCGAGCTGGCGATAGGTCAGACCAGGGCGCCAGGAGGCGAGGTGGACCTCGTAGACGGAGAACGGCGCCTGGTGCACGGGGCGGTCGGCGCGCCTGGCCATCCAGTCCGCGTCCTCCCAGCGGTAATGCGACTCCACCACGACCGACGCGGTGGCCGGCGGGCACTCCGTGCGCCGTGCCATCGGGTCGGCGCGCACCGTCCGGGAGCCGTCCGGCCTTGTGATCTCGAACTTGTACAGCTCGCCCTCGCCGATGCCGGGCAGGAACAGCTCCCAGACGCCGGACGAGCCGAGCGAGCGCATCGGGAAGCCGGTGCCGTCCCAGTAGTTGAAGTTCCCGACGACCCGGACACCTTGCGCGTTCGGCGCCCAGACCGTGAAGCGGGTACCGGTCGCGCCCTCGTGGTCCATGGTGCGCGCGCCGAGCGCGTGCCACAGCTGCTCGTGCCGGCCCTCGCCCAGCAGATGCAGATCCAGCTCACCGAGCGCCGGCAGGAAGCGGTAGGGGTCCCGCACCGTGACGGTGGTGTCGTCATAGGCGACCTCCAGCTCGTACTCCGGGATCCGCGCCACCGGCAGCACCCCGGCGAACAGCCCGTCGCCCTCCGGCAGCAGCGCGGCGCGCAGCCCCTTCGCCAGCACGGTCACCGACTTGGCGTACGGCCGCAGCGCGCGGATCAGCACACCGCCGCGCACCGGATGCGCGCCGAGCAACCCGTGCGGATCGTGGTGGGCTCCGCCCAGCAGGCGTCCGCGGTCCTCGTCGCCCAGCGGGGCGGCGGCCCGCACGCCGTCGCCGGCCTTCGGCTTCGCCGCCCGGGTGCGGGCCGGCCGCGCGGTGCGGGTCGGTGCGGCGGCCTCGGCCCGGGGAGCGGGCGGCCGCGGGTCCGCGGTGCGCGCGGCGTCGGACGCGGCGGTCACGCTCTCCGCCGCCCCGGGGGCTTCCGGCGCGGCGGCCGGTTCGGTCCGGGCGGCGGCCTCGCCGGCCGGCGGCCGGGACCTCGCCCCGCGACCGGACCCGCGGGCAGGTTCTTCGGGCGCGTTCTTGGCGGGCGAGGTGTCGGAAGCGGTACGGCGGGGCGACGGACGGGGGGTCACGAGAGGAGCCTCCTCGGGGGCGGGGCATCGGTCGGACGGGGGCGGTGGGCGGCACGGCGGTGGAGCGTGGTGAGGCGATGGGGCGTTCGGGGGCGCGGTGGCCTCCGGGGCGAGAGGGGCGGTGCCGGGGGCGCCGCGGCGATCGGTGCGGTCGGCCCCCTAGGCGACGGGAACGGTCGCGTGGCCGGGCGCCCTCACCCGCGCCCTTCGGCCCCGGGGGGCTCGGACCGGGCCGCTTCGCCGGCGGACTGCGTGTTCCCGGTGCCGTCCGCGCGCTGCCCGCCCGAAGCCAGCCGCCGGATGGCGGCCATCGGGACGGACAGCCAGTCGGGGCGGTGCCGGGCCTCGTAGAGCACCTCGTAGACGGCCTTGTCGGTCTCGTAGGCGCGCATCAGCTCGGGGGCGGAGCGCGGATCGAGACCGCCGGCCTCGGCGTAGCCCAGGCAGTACGCCTCGCGGGTGCGCCGCGCCCACTCCAGCGACCAGGGGTCGCCGCCGGCCGGCCCGCTGCGCGCGGCGTAGTCGAAGGAGCGCAGCATCGCCGCGACATCGCGCACCGCGGGCTGCAGCCGGCGCCGCTCGGCCAGCGGCCGGGCCGGTTCCCCCTCGAAGTCGATCAGCGACCAGCGTCCCTCCGCGGCGGACCGCAGCGTCTGGCCCAGATGCAGATCGCCGTGGATGCGCTGGGCGGCCCAGCTGCGCCCGTCGTGGCCGACCGCGGCGAGCGCGTCGAAGGCGTCCCGCAGCGGTGCGCGGTAGGGCTGGAGGAGGGGGACCGCGCGGGCGGTCGCGTCCAGCCGTTCGTTCATCCGGGCGGCGATCGCCTCCAGCTGCGGGCGGCGCAGCTCGGAGGTCGGCAGGTTCTGCGCGAGGGCGGTGTGCACCTCGGCGGTGGCGTGGCCGAGCGCCCGTGCCGAGCCGGTGAAGTCGGCCCGTACGGACAGTGCGTTGAGCGCCAGCTGCCAGCCGTCGGCGGACCCTTGGAGGAACGGCTGGAGGACCCCCAGCGTGGTCGCCTCCGTGCCGTCCGAGGCGGCGTCCGTCTCGAACCAGGCGGCCGGCGCGGGCACCCGCGAGCACTTGGCGTCGGCCAGGGCGCGCGGCAGCTCCAGATCCGGGTTGACGCCGGGTGCGATCCGCCGGAAGACCTTCAGGATGAACGTATCTCCATAGACGATGGAGGAGTTGGACTGCTCGACGGCGATCGGCCGGGCGGGCAGCCCGGAGGGAATGTCGTTGCCGGCTTCCCGGCAGAAGCGCACCGCGCCGATCCGGCCGGGCACCCGCAGCCGCTCCAGGAGCAGCGCGCACAGGCGGTTGTCGAGCAGCGCGTCGTAGACGGTGCGGCCGCGCAGCGGGCCGCCGGCCGGGTGGCCGATCACCGCGGGCGCCAGCTGCGGTGGCAGCGCGGTGTGCACGCCCAGCAGGAGTTGGTAGCAGTCGCCGACGACGGGCGTCCGGCTCGCCGGTGCGGACTGCTGGGCACGGACCAGCAGCTGGAGCAGGCCCGGCGCGCTGCCGTCACCGGTGCACGGCAGCAGCTCCGTCGCCGATACCAGCGTGAAGCCGGTGATCAGCCGTCCTTTGCCGGCGAACCAGCGCTGGCGTGGCACCCATTCGGCGAGCAGGGGTGCCAGCGAGGACAGCAGATCGGGTGCGCAGACGAGCGGGCGGTCAGGGGTGTTTCGGGTGGCACGGGTCGAGGCGGTGTCCGACATGGCGTCGCGTCCTTTCCCCGGGCACACGACAGGTAGGGCAAAGTGTCCCGGAATGCGGCCTTGACTGTGCGGCGGTGTGGGACGTGTCGGACGAGGATCGTCCGTACGGCAGCGGAGCCTTGCGGCGTGCGGTGATACCCGCTGCGTGGCGGTCCCCCGGGCCGAGGCGGACCGACGATGGCCCACCCGGCCCGTGCGGTAGTAGGAAGAGTGCCCGAGCGAAAGGTCAAAAAACGCCCGTACGCGCCATGGCGCCGCGTACGGGCGGATTTCTTGACGCCGCCGCCCGGTGGGGCAGCCCGCTAGGCGGGGTTTCTGCGCAGCCGGAACCAGTAGAAGCCGTGGCCCGCCAGGGTCAGCAGGTACGGCAGTTCACCGATCGGCGGGAAGCGGACGCCACCGATGAGTTCCACCGGATGGCGGCCGCTGAACGCCTGGAGATCGAGCTCCGTCGGCTGGGCGAAGCGCGAGAAGTTGTGCACGCACAGCACCAGGTCGTCGTCCGCGCCCGCCTCGGCGGCCGGCGCCTCCCGCAGGAAGGCCAGCACCGCCGGGTTGGAGGAGGGGAGTTCGGTGTAGCTGCCGAGGCCGAACGCCGGGTTCTGCTTACGGATCTCGATCATGCGGCGGGTCCAGTGCAGCAGCGAGGAGGGCGAACTCATCGCGGCCTCGACGTTGGTGACCTGGTAGCCGTAGACGGGGTCCATGATGGTCGGCAGCGAGAGCCGGCCGGGGTCGCAGGAGGAGAAGCCGGCGTTGCGGTCCGGTGTCCACTGCATCGGGGTGCGCACCGCGTCGCGGTCACCGAGCCAGATGTTGTCGCCCATGCCGATCTCGTCGCCGTAGTAGAGGATCGGCGAGCCGGGCAGCGAGAGCAGCAGGGCGGTGAAGAGCTCGATCTGGTTGCGGTCGTTGTCGAGCAGCGGTGCCAGCCGCCGCCGGATGCCGATGTTGGCGCGCATCCGGGGGTCCTTGGCGTACTCCGCGTACATGTAGTCGCGTTCTTCGTCCGTGACCATTTCGAGGGTGAGCTCGTCGTGGTTGCGCAGGAAGATGCCCCACTGGCAGCCGGAGGGGATCGCGGGGGTCTTGGCGAGGATCTCGGAGACCGGGTAGCGCGATTCGCGGCGTACCGCCATGAAGATGCGCGGCATGACGGGGAAGTGGAACGCCATGTGGCATTCGTCGCCGCCAACGGCGTAGTCACCGAAGTAGTCGACGACGTCCTCGGGCCACTGGTTGGCCTCGGCGAGCAGCACCGTGTCCGGGTAGTGCGCGTCGATCTCGGCCCGTACCCGCTTGAGGAAGGCGTGCGAGGCGGGCAGGTTCTCGCAGTTGGTGCCTTCCTCGGCGTAGAGGTAGGGGACCGCGTCGAGCCGGAAGCCGTCGATGCCGAGGTCGAGCCAGAAGCGCAGGGCGGAGATCATCTCCTCCTGGACCACCGGGTTCTCGTAGTTGAGGTCCGGCTGGTGGGAGAAGAAGCGGTGCCAGTAGTACTGCTTGCGCACCGGGTCGAAGGTCCAGTTGGAGGCTTCGGTGTCGACGAAGATGATCCGGGCGTCCGGGTACTGCTTGTCGTCGTCCGCCCAGACGTAGTAGTCGCCGTACTGCCCCTGTGGGTCGGTGCGCGACTCCTGGAACCACGGGTGCTGGTCGCTGGTGTGGTTCATCACCATGTCGATGATGACCCGCATGCCGCGCTGGTGGGCGGCGTCGACGAATTCCACGAAGTCGGCCAGGTCGCCGAACTCGGGGAGCACCGAGGTGTAGTCGGAGACGTCGTAGCCGCCGTCCCGCAGGGGGGATTTGAAGAACGGCGGGAGCCAGAGGCAGTCCACCCCCAGCCATTGCAGATAGTCGAGCTTGGCCGTGATGCCCTTGAGGTCGCCGACGCCGTCGCCGTTGCTGTCCTGGAAGGAGCGCACCAGGACCTCGTAGAAGACGGCCCGTTTGAACCAGTCGGGATCGCGGTCCTTCGCCGGGGTGTCCTCGAACTTGTCGGGAACGGGCTCATTGACGATCAATTGGGTGACCCTCCGATCGGTGAGGACGGTCGCAGCGACAGCACATGAGCGGGCGCGAGAGAGCGGCCCGGCTCGAGGCGCACATAGTTGTCCCTGCCCCAGTGGTAGGTGTCGCCGGTGAGCTCGTCGCGCACCGGGAAGGAATCGTCCCGGCCGAGGCCGAGTTCCGGCATGTCCAACGACACCGTCGCCTCGTGGGTGTGGTGCGGATCGAGGTTGACCACCGTGAGAATCGTGTCGGCCTCGGCGCCGTGTCCTTCGCGCTTGGAGAACGCGATGACGGCGTCGTTGTCGACACGGTGGAAGTGCAGGGACCGCAGCTGCTGCAGGGCGGGGTGCCGCCGGCGGACACGGTTGAGCGTGGTGAGGAGCGGGGCGATGGAACGGCCCTCGCGGGCGGCCGCGTCCCAGTCGCGCGGCCTGAGTTGGTACTTCTCGGAGTCCTGGTACTCCTCGCTGCCGCGGCGCACCGGCGTCGACTCGCACAGTTCGTAGCCGGCGTACACGCCCCAGGTCGGGGAGAGCGTGGCGGCGAGGACGGCGCGGATCTCGAAGGCGGCGCGGCCGCCTTCCTGGAGGTAGGCGTGCAGGATGTCGGGGGTGTTCACGAAGAAGTTGGGCCGCAGGTAGGCGGCACCGTCCCCGGACAGCTCGGTGAGGTAGTCGGTGAGTTCCTGCTTGGTGTTGCGCCAGGTGAAGTAGGTGTACGACTGGTGGAAGCCGACCTTGGCGAGGGTATGCAGCATCGGCGGGCGGGTGAACGCCTCGGCCAGGAAGAGCACGTCGGGGTCGGTGCGGTTGAGGTCGCCGATGACCTTCTCCCAGAAGTGCACCGGTTTGGTGTGCGGGTTGTCGACGCGGAAGATCCGTACGCCCTTGGCCATCCAGAAGCGCAGCACCCGCTTGGTCTCCCGGACCAGCCCGCGGAAGTCGGCGTCGAAGGCGAGCGGGTAGATGTCCTGGTACTTCTTCGGCGGGTTCTCGGCGTAGGCGATGGAGCCGTCGGCGCGGTGGTGGAACCAGTCGGGGTGCCGCTCGACCCACGGGTGGTCGGGGGAGCACTGCAGCGCGAAGTCGAGCGCCACCTCCATGCGCAGGTCGCGGGCGGTCTGCACGAAGTGGGCGAAGTCCTCGAAGGTGCCCAGGTCCGGGTGGAGGGCGTCGTGGCCGCCCTCTGCGGAGCCGATGGCCCAGGGGGAGCCGACGTCGTCGGGGCCCGCGTCGAGGCAGTTGTTGGGGCCCTTGCGGAAGGAGGTGCCGATGGGATGGATCGGCGGGAGATAGACGACGTCGAAGCCCATCGCCGCGATGGCGGGCAGCCGGTCGGCGGCGGTGCGCAGGGTGCCGCTGACGGGGGTGCCGTCCGGTGCGGTGCTCGCGCCTTCGGAGCGCGGGAAGAACTCGTACCACGAGCCGTAGAGGGCGCGGCGCCGCTCGACGACCAGCGGCACCGGACGAGAGACGGTGAGCAGTTCGCGCAGCGGGTGGCGGTCCAGCGCATCGGTGACCCCGGGGGCCAGGGCGGCGGCCAGGCGGGTGGCGGCGGGGAGCTTGTCGTCGCGCAGCGCGTCCACGGCGCCGAGGACCGTCTCCCGGCCGTCGCTCTTGGGTACGTCGGCGGCCGCCCGCTCCAGCAGCTCGGCGCCCTCGGCGAGGACCAGCTCGGTGTCGATATCCGCCGGGATCTTGATCGTGGCGTGCCGCCGCCAGGTGGTGACCGGATCGGACCAGGCCTCGACGGTGTACGTCCAGCGGCCCTCGACATCGGTGGTGACCTCGGCGGACCAGCGGTCCGTGCCGGGCTGCGGCTCGCGCATCGGCGTCCAGGGGCCGCACCGTCCTGCCGGGTTGCGCAGCACCACATTGGCCGCTACGGCGTCATGGCCCTCGCGGAAGACGGTGGCCGAGACTTCGAAGGTCTCGCCCACCACCGCCTTCGCCGGGCGGCGGCCGCAATCGATCTGCGGGCGGATGTCCAGAACAGGGATGCGACCGATCATGGGCTCACCTGGGGCTTGTGATGCTTTAAGGGTTTTGTCCTTTGTATCCGTTCCATGGCGGGGGTACGGGGTCCGGGCATGGTCGCTCCTGTCCGCTTTCACTCGGTTGGCGGGGTGCGGCGGTCCGAGTCGGTGCGTACGGATCGTGTGCGAGCAACGGGGTACCCGGGGAGCCTTCCCTCGGCCGGCGGCCGGGCAATCCGGTTGTATGTGAACTACTGGTACGTAACCAAGGGGATGTGACGAGGCGTTCGATCCGGTCGCACAGCCGCACGGGCGGCGGTGGCGGTAGGAAGACGCTCGGCATTCCCCTCCTCAACTCATCGTGATCACAGCGGAGTTGTGGCCTGCGGGTTCCAGGAGCCGCATGGGTCCGGCGGCGCACACCGCAGCCTCTCTCCAGGACGGAGTCCGTACAAGAGCGCATGAGGGGGTGGAATCAGCCATATCGGCCGACGCGGCGGTAGGCGGAGCCACGCGGCGTCGCGTGATGGTTGCGGGGCCCCCGCACGGTTACCTTCGAGGCGTGAAGGCCATTCGTCGTTTCACCGTGCGTCCCGTCCTTCCCGATTCCCTACGACCCCTCGGCGACCTGGCGCGCAACCTGCGCTGGTCCTGGCACCCCGAGACCCGCGAGCTGTTCCGGGCCGTCGACTCCGACGGCTGGCGGCGTGCGGGCGGCGACCCCGTGCGGATGCTCGCCTCCGTCTCGGCCGAACGGATTTCCGAGCTGGCCGGCGACCGCCGCTTTCTGCGCCGGCTCGCCACGGCCACCTCCGACCTGCACGACTACCTCGACGGCCGCCGCTGGTACCAGACCGCGGACGAGGACCCCAGAGGTGCCGGACCCGGCCGGGAACGGCCGACCGCCATCGCCTACTTCTCGCCGGAATTCGGCATCACCGCGGCCCTGCCGCAGTACTCCGGCGGCCTCGGCATCCTCGCCGGCGACCATCTCAAGGCCGCCAGCGACCTCGGCGTGCCGCTGATCGGAGTAGGTCTCCTCTACCGGCACGGCTACTTCCGTCAGTCGCTCTCCCGGGAGGGCTGGCAGCAGGAGCACTACCCCGTCCTCGACCCCAACGAGCTGCCGCTGACCCTGCTCCGGGAGGCTGACGGGGCGCCCGCCCAGATCTCGCTCGCCCTCCCAGGGGGCGGGCAGCTGCGCGCCGTCGTCTGGCAGGCGCAGGTCGGCCGGGTGCCGCTGCTGCTGCTCGACTCCCATGTGGAGGACAACGGCCCCGGAGAACGCGAGGTCACCGACCGGCTCTACGGCGGTGGCAGCGAGCACCGGCTGCTCCAGGAGATGCTGCTGGGCATCGGCGGCGTCCGGGCCGTCCGGGCGTACTGCCGGCTGACCGGCCACCCCGCGCCCGAGGTCTTCCACACCAACGAGGGCCACGCCGGATTCCTCGGCCTGGAGCGGATCCGCGAACTCGCGGAAGACGGCCTGGAGTTCGACGCAGCCCTGGAAACCGTACGGGCCGGTACGGTCTTCACCACCCATACGCCCGTCCCCGCGGGCATCGACCGCTTCGACCGCGATCTGATCGCCCGCCACTTCGGTGACGACGGCGAGCTGCCCGGCATCGACCCCGACCGGATCCTCGCGCTGGGGACGGAGTCCTATCCGGGCGGCAAGCCGGACCTGTTCAACATGGCCGTGATGGGGCTGCGGCTGGCCCAGCGCGCCAACGGCGTCTCCACCCTGCACGGGCAGGTCAGCCGCGAGATGTTCGCCGGACTGTGGCCCGGATTCGACGCCGAGGAGGTGCCGATCACCTCCGTCACGAACGGGGTGCACGCACCGACCTGGGTGGCACCCGAGGTGCTGCGGCTCGGCGCGCGGCAGATCGGCGCCGGGCGCGCCGAGGACGCGCTGTCCGTCGGCGGCTCGGAGCGCTGGGAGGCGGTCCGGAGCATCCCGGACTCGGCCATCTGGGAGCTGCGCCGCACCCTGCGCGAACAACTGGTGGCCGAGGTCAGGGAGCGGCTGCGCGCCTCCTGGCGGGAGCGCGGCGCAGGCAGCGCGGAACTGGGCTGGATCGATGACGTCCTCTCACCCGACGTCCTGACCATCGGGTTCGCCCGCCGGGTTCCCTCCTACAAGCGCCTCACCCTGATGCTGCGCGACCCCGACCGGCTCCGGGAGCTGCTGCTGCACCCGGAGCGGCCCCTCCAGATCGTGGTCGCGGGCAAGGCCCACCCGGCCGACGAGGGCGGCAAACGGCTCATCCAGGAGCTGGTGCGGTATGCCGACGAAGCCGGCGTCCGCCACCGCCTGGTCTTCCTGCCCGACTACGGCATGGCGATGGCCCAGAAGCTCTACCCCGGCTGCGACGTCTGGCTCAACAACCCGCTGCGGCCCCTGGAGGCGTGCGGCACCTCCGGTATGAAGGCGGCCCTGAACGGCGCGCTGAACCTGTCGGTGCGCGACGGCTGGTGGGACGAGTGGTACGACCCGGACTTCGGCTGGACCATTCCGACCGCCGACGGCGCCGCCATCGACGACGACCGGCGCGACGAGCTGGAGGCCAACGCCCTCTACACGCTGCTGGAACAGCAGGTCGCGCCGCGCTTCTACGACCAGGGCGAGGCGGGGGTGTCGCGCCGCTGGGTCGAGATGGTGCGCCGCACC
Organism: Streptomyces sp. Pv4-95; assembly: GCF_045782725.1. NCBI lineage: Bacteria > Bacillati > Actinomycetota > Actinomycetes > Kitasatosporales > Streptomycetaceae > Streptomyces > Streptomyces sp. Pv4-95. The sequence continues at coordinate 2,705,172 of NZ_CP127172.1, read as the reverse complement.
CTGGTCACGCTGGGGCCCAAGGTGCTGGCCGGCCGCATGGTCCGCGAGTACGTCGAGCGGCTCTACACCCCGGCCGCGCACGCGCACCGTGCCGTGACCCCGGACGCGGCCCGGGAACTGGCCGCGCACAAGGCGCGGTTGCGGGCGGCCTGGCCACAGGTCTCGGTGGACCATGTGGAGACCTGTGCGGCCGACGGTCCGGCGCACAGCAGCGCGGAGCTGGGTGCCACCCTGGCGCTGCGGGTCCGGGTGACGCTCGGCGAGCTGACGCCCGGGGACGTCGAGGTGCAGGTGGTCTCCGGCCGGGTCGACGGCTCGGACCGGATCACCGATGCCACTGCCCTGCCGCTCAAGCCGACCGGGGGTCCCGACCTGGCGGGATGCGTGCTCTACGAAGGGCCCCTGGCGCTGGACCGCACGGGTTCCTTCGGCTACACCGTCCGCGTCCTGCCGGCCCACCGGCTGCTGGCCTCCGGCACCGAACCGGGTCTGATCGCGGTGCCGGCGGAGGCGGGCGGGCAGACGTCGCGGCCCGTCCCCGGGGTGTTGCTGAGGTGACCTCGGGGTCCGCGGTGCACGGGGCCGGTTCGCTGCCGGTCTGATGCCGTGTCGTGGCGGCCGGGTGGCGCGTTCGATCGCCACCCGGCCGTTCGCGTGCCGGGCGGGATCGTCGTCGGGGCCGGGTGTCAGTCGCGCCGGTGTACGACGGTCTTGCGGACCAGTCGGTCATCGGCGAAGCAGAGTTGGTACGCCGAGTCGGAGCCGGGCCGGACGCTGTAGTAGACGCAGGACCAGCCGTGCGGGGGAGAGGGCGTGCCGTCGGGTGGGGCGTCCAGCGCGAAGAACGGCAGCGCGGACTCCGACGCGGCGCGCGGCATCCCGGTCCGCAAGGTGTCGTAGCGGCCCCGGTCCAGCACCGTCCAGGAGGGGCTGACCAGGGTGAAGACGCCCATCAGGAGATACAGCGCGGTGATCACCACCAGCGGCACCACCACCGTCTGCCGTAGTCGGCGACGCACTTCATGACGCACACGCTCCAACTCACGCCGAGCCGCCGTGTCTGCGTGTCGGCCGGTGGGGGAGGGCGGTGTGCCTCCGGTGGTCGGCAGGCGGGCGGACACACGGAAGCCGCCCTCCGGGGTCGGCCCGGTGTGCAGGGTGCCGCCCGCCAGCCGTACCCGCTCGTCCAGGCCCACCAGGCCGCTGCCGCCGGAGACCGCCTCGGGAGTGGGGCCTTCGGGGCGCGGGCCGTTCACCACGGTCAGCCGCAGGTGTCCGGCGGCGCGCACGAGGCGCACCCGTACGGCGGCACCCGGCGCGTGCTTGGCGGCGTTGGTCAGCGACTCCTGGACGACGCGGTGCAGGGCGTGCCCGGTCATGGCGGGCAGCCCACCGCCCCCGATGTCCCCGGCATCCGCCGCGGCTTCGGCGTCCTCGGGATCCTCCGCGCCGCCCCCGGTGCCGTCCCGTCCGGCTTCGCGCGCCTGCTCCAGCGTGACCGTCATGCCCGCGGACCGTGCGTCCTCGACGAGCGCCGGCACGCTCTCGCCGGACGGTGTCCGGGGCGGCGCCTCGTCATCGGTGCGCAGTACGCCGATGATCTCCCGCAGCCGCTCGGTGGCCGCGCCCGCCGCCGCGCGCAGCTCACCGGCCGCCGCGCGGCGGTCCGCGTCCAGGCGCGGGTCGATCTCCAGCGCGCCCGCCCGCAGGGCGATCAGGGCCAGGTCGTGGCCGAGGGAGTCGTGCATGTCGCCGGCGATCCTGGCGCGTTCCCGCAGCCGGGTGCGGTCGGCGACCACGTGCTGCTCGCGCTCCAGTTGCTCGGCGAGCTGCCAGCCGGTGCGGACCAGCGCGCCGTACTGGCGCCGGTAGCGACCCAGGAGCCACGGCAGCACCACGTTGAGCAGCAGTGTCATCAGCAGGGAGAACCAGGGCCACAGCGAGCGGCCGAAAAGCGCGCTCAGCGGCAGCCCGGCGAGCGCCACGGCGGCGACCAGCCGCAGCGCGGGGCGTGCGCGGGGCAGCCGGACGCCGCTGAGATAGCCGAAGAGGGCGAGCGCCAGGCAGTACGCGGGGGTGAACAGCTCCAGGGAGAGGACCAGGCTCGCCGCGAGCGGCAGCGCCAGCGACACCAACGGCCGTCGTCCGCGCAGCAGCACGCAGATGCCGAGGAGCGGGAAGGCGAGAGCCGTCCCCCACAGCTCCCGTCCGGACAGCTCGTTGAAGGCGGTGGCGGGCGGCACGCACAGCAGCAGCCACAGTCCGGCCCCGGGAAGCCGTGCGCGCCAGCGGTCCGGCAGCGGCCGCGGGAGGATCCGCGCGGGCGTCATGACGAGGGGACCAGGCCGGCCTCGTACGCGAGGATCGCCGCCTGGACGCGGTTCTTGAAGCCGAGGCGGGCGAGGATCGCGCTGACGTACGCCTTGACGGTGCCCTCGACGAGGAACAGCCGCTCGGCGATCTCCGCGTTGGACAGGCCCGCGCCGACCAGCCCGAGGACCTCGCGCTCCCGGCCGGTCAGCTCGCCCACCCGGGTGCGGGCGGCCACCGCGCGGCCCCACGGCCCCTGTCCCAGCTGGGTGATGACCCGCCGGGCGACGGACGGCGAGAGCGCCGCGCCGCCGTCGGCGACGGCCCGCACCCCGGCGAGCAGCTCCCGGGGGTCACCGGACTTGAGGAGGAAACCGGCGGCGCCCGAGGCGAGGGCGCCGGCGAGGTAGTCGTCCTCGGAGAACGTCGTCAGCATCACGACGGCTGTCCCGGGGGCCGCGGTGGCCAGTTCCGCGGCGGCGCCGAGGCCGTCGAGGCGCGGCATCCGGATGTCCAGCAGCACCACGTCGGGGCGGTGGGCACGGGCCATTTCGACCGCCTGGTGGCCGTCCGCGGCCTCCGCGACGACCTCGATGTCGGGCGCGCTCCCCAATGTGGCGCGGACGCCGGCCCGGATGAGCGGCTCGTCGTCCGCCAGCAGCACGCGGATCATCCGCACTCCCCCTCACGCGAAAGGGCGGTGCCCGGGGCCGGGCGGGCGGCCGGGGGAGAATCCCCCCGGCCGCCGCCGGCTCCGGACACCGCCCACTCTTGGGTTCACGCTACCCCGGAGTGATCAGCGATCGCTCACAAGTGCCCGCGATGCGGGGTTACTTGACGGCGACACCGGTCCACGCGGCCTCGACACCCTTGACCTCGGCGCCGTCCGCGCCGTAGAGGTCGGTGGCGGCCTTGACCGTCGCCTCACGCGCGGCCTTGTAGTCGGTGTTCGAGGTCATGTACTCGGTCAGGGCCTTGAACCAGATCTTCTCGGCCTTCTCCCGGCCGATGCCCTCGACCTTCTTGCCGTCCGCCGTCGGGCTGTCGTACTTGACGCCACCGATCTCCTTCGCGCCGCTGCCCTCGGACAGCAGGTAGAAGAAGTGGTTGGCGACACCCGAGGAGTAGTGCGGGTCGAGACCACCGGTGCTGGAGTCCCAGTTGTCCTGCGACGAGCCGTCCTTGGAGGGCTTGTCCATGTAGCGCAGCGGGGTGCCGTCGCCGTTGATGTCGATCTTCTCGCCGATGAGGTAGTCGCCCGGGTCCTTGTCGTTCTTGGCGAAGAACTCGGCCGAGGTACCGAAGATGTCCGAGGTGGCCTCGTTCAGGCCGCCGGACTCACCGCTGTAGGTGAGGTTGGCGGTGGCGGAGGTGACACCGTGCGACATCTCGTGCGCCGCGACGTCGAGGGCGGTCAGCGGGGCCTTGTTGCCCTCGCCGTCGCCGTACGTCATGCAGAAGCAGCTGTCGTCCCAGAAGGCGTTGACGTAGCTGTCGCCGTAGTGGACGCGGGAGAAGGCGCCCTTGCCGTCGCCCTTGATGCCCGCGCGACCGTGCACGGTCTTGTAGTAGTCCCAGGTCACGGCCGCGCCGTAGTGGGCGTCGACGGCCGCGGTCTGCGGGTCGTCCGGCTTGCCGGTGCCCCAGGCGTCGTCCTCGTCGGTGAAGGCCTTGCCGTCGCCGGACTCGCCGTTCTCCAGGTTGGTGGTCTTGTGGCCACCGCGGTCGGCGTCGGTCAGGGTGAAGCCGGAGCCCTCCTTGGAGGTGCCGAGCTCGACGCTGCCGCTGTACTCGCTCTCGCCCTTGCCGGTGTGGATCTCGTCGTACTGGAAGAGCTTCTTGCCGCTGTTGGCGTCGGTGATGACGTGCAGCCGGCTGGGGGTGCCGTCCTTCTGGACGCCCTCGACGACCGTGTCGTAGGCCAGCACGGGCTTGCCGTTGGCGGCCCAGACGACCTTCTTGGGCGCCGGGGCGTCGGCCTTCGCCGCCTTGATGGACTTCGCCGCGGTGCCGTGCGCCGACTTCGCCGCGGTCTGCGGGGCGATCTTCGGCGTGGTGGAGGCCACCTTGATCGACTTACCGGTCGACTTGGTGGTGCTCTTGATGGCGCCGCCCTTGGCGGTGTGCACGATCAGGTCGCCGCCCAGGACCGGCAGGCCGGCGTAGGTGCGGTCGTACCGGGTGTGGGTGGTGCCGTCGGCGTCCTTGATGACGTCCTTGACGACCAGCTTCTCCTGCGTGCCGAGGCCGAGTTCCTTGGCGGTCTGCGCCTTGGTGGCACTCGCGTCGCGCAGCAGTTCCGCGCGGTGGGAGGCACTGAGCTTGAGCGGCGTGCCGCCCTGCTCGGTGGTCTGCGTGGGGGACGCGCCCGCGGTACCTGCGGTGATGCCTGCGGCCAGGAGGGCCGCTGCGGCGACGACGGTACCGGTGACACGGGTCTTACGAGATATGCGGGGGGTCACGCGTGCTCCTTCAACTTTGCCAAGTGGTGGGGGTGCAAAGCGATGCGGGTGTGACGTGCGTCGGGAAGACTGCCATTCGAACGCGTGCATGTCAGGGGGGTGCGGCCAGGTTGGCCGAAAATCGTCCGTACAGAGAAGATCGCTGTTCGCATAACGGAGTCGGGCGCCGCCCCCGATGATCCAGGAGCGACGCCCAACTTGGCTGTTCAGCAGGTCAGTTGTGGTGGAGCGAACGATTCCGGCCTGCTTCTTTCACATCCGGGTGACGCCGAGGTGCCGACGCCGGTCAGAAGGTGAGCTTCCAGCCGTTGATGTAGCCGGTGTCCCGGGCGTAGACGTCCTGGACCCGCAGCTTCCAGGTGCCGTTCGCCGTCTCCGAGGAGGCGTTGACCGTGTAGGTCGCCTTCACGTTGTCCGCCGAGTCGGTAGCGCTGGAGTTCTTCAGCCGGTAGGCCGTACCGTCCGGGGCGATCAGGTCCACGACCAGGTCACCGCGGTAGGTGTGGACGATGTCGACGTCCACCTTCAGGGCGCTCGGTGCGCTGCCGCTGCGGGTCACGGCGACCGGCGAGGTCACCGCGGAGCCCGCGTCCGGGATCGCGACGTCATCGGCGTTCTCGAAGACGTTGCTGCCGCCGGCCGGGTTGACCGTCCAGGTGAAGGCGGCCGTCCCGGTCTTCTTGGCCGAGTCGGTGACCGTGACCGTCACGTTGCTCGTGCCGGCCGTGGTCGGTGTACCGGAGACCAGACCGGTGCTCGCGTTGATCGACAGGCCCGCGGGCAGTCCGGTCGCCGCGTACGACAGGGCGCCCGCCGTGCCGCTGGACGCCTTGATCTGCAGACTGGCCGCCTGGTTCACGGTGCTCGTCTGGTTGCCCGGGTTGGTGACGTTGACCGCGCCGGTGTCCGGTACCCGGGAGCCGACGTTGACCGCCGCCCAGGTGTTGGCGACGGTGTTGTACGTCGCGCTGCCCTGGCCGAAGAGGTCCGCGGCCGCCGACAGCGTGGCGGTGCGCGCCGCCGCGTAGTTGGTGTTCGCGCTCATGTACTGGCTGAGCGCCTTGAACCAGACCTTCTCTGCGTTGGCCCGGCCGATGCCCGGCACCGGCAGGTTGTCGTACGTCGGGCTGTCGTAGTGGACGCCGTTGATGTCCTTCGCGCCGCTGCCCTCGGCCAGCAGGTAGAAGAAGTGGTTGGCGACACCCGAGGAGTAGTGCACGTCGACGTTGCCGATACCGGAGTACCAGTAGTCCTTGGACGCGCCGTCCTTGCTGGGCTTGTCCATGTAGCGCAGCGGGGTGCCGTCGCCGTTGATGTCGATCTTCTCGCCGACGAGGTAGTCGCCGACGTCGCTGCTGTTGTTGGCGTTGAACTCCACGGCGGCGGCGAAGATGTCGGAGGTGCCCTCGTTGAGGCCGCCGGACTCACCGCTGTAGGTGAGGTTGGCGGTGGCCGCGGTGACACCGTGCGTCATCTCGTGGGCCGCGACGTCGATGGAGGTCAGCGGGGCGGCGTTGCCGCTGCCGTCGCCGTACGTCATGCAGAAGCAGCTGTCGCTCCAGAAGGCGTTGACGTAGTTGTTGCCGTAGTGGACGCGGCTGTAGGCGCCCACACCGTCGCCCCTGATGCCGCTGCGGCCGTGCACGTTCTTGTAGTAGTCCCACGTCAGCGCGGCGCCGTAGTGGGCGTCGACACCGGCGGTCTGGACGTTCTGCGGGGTGCCGTCGCCCCAGGTGTCGTCCGGGTCGGAGAACAGCGTCCCGGTGCCGGACGAGCCGTGGTTGAGGTTGTACGTCTTGTGACTGCCGCGGCCGGTGTCGGTCAGCGTGTACGAGGGCGCGGTGCCGATGGTCACCTTGCCGCTGTACTGGCTGTTGCCGGTGCCGTTCTCGATCCCCTGGTACTCGAAGATCTTGGCGCCGGTGGTGGCATCGGTGATGACGTGCAGCTCGTTGGGCGTGCCGTCGTGCTGCAGCCCGCCGACCACGGTTTCGTACGCGAGCACCGGCTTGCCGTCGGCGACCCAGACCACCTTGCGCGGGGCCTTGGCGGCCTCGGTCTTCTTCGAACCCTGGGCCTGGGCGGACTTCACGGCCTTCGCCTCGGCGGTGGCCGCCTTGATCTTGGCGGTGGTGCCGGCGACCTTGAGCTGGGAGCGGACGGCCTTGGTGACGCCCTGGAGCGCCCCGGCCTTGCTCTCGTGCACCACGAGGTCACCGCCGAGGACGGGCAGCCCGTCGTAGGTGCGCTCGTAGCGGGTGTGCGTGGTGCCGTCGACGTCCTTGGAGACGTCCTTGACGACCAGTTTCTCCTTCGCGCCGAGGTCGAGCTTGCGGGCGGTCTCGGCGGTGGTGGCGCCGGCCTCCCGGATCAGCTCCGCACGCTGGGAGGGGGACAGCTTGGCCGGCACGGCGCCGGGGTCGGGCGCGGTGTGGGTGGTGCCCGGCCGGGGAGCGGCGGCGGTACCGGTGCCGGCCTGTACGCCGACGGCGAGCATCGCCGTGGCGGCGACCAGCGCGCCGGTCGCTACGGCGCGTCCATGGGGGGTGCGTCTCACACTGACTCCTTCTGCGGTGGCCGACGTGACGGTGCGGCCGAGGGGGACCGGGCGGCGAAGCGGCCGTCCGGGCAGAGCGAGGCAGAACACGTGGAGCGTGTGGGGGGAGACGTACGGGTGGAGCGTGGAACACGGAACGGTGGAACACGGAACCGTGGAACGGCCTGCCGTGGGGAGTGGTGCTGTGGGGCCCCGTGCGGCGGTTGCGGGGAAGAGTCCCACCACGGATGTGCGATTGTCAGGATCGGTTCAACTAATTGGCCGGAAACCGTCCGTTGCGCGAAATCCATGTCCGGAAGGCGGACGAATCGGCCGGTGACCGGGGGTCGTGGGACCGGGGGCACGGGGCCGGGCGGCCGGGACCGCAGGGCTACGGGGCGCCGTCCGCGCCGGGCGCCGCGGGAGCGTCGGGCCGCTCGCCGGGCCGGGAGCGCCAAGACCTCCAGAGCGCGGCGTAGGCACCGTCCGCCGCCACGAGGTCGTCGTGGGTGCCGAGTTCGGTCAGCCGGCCGCCCTCCATGACGGCGACCCGGTCGGCGTCATGGGCGGTGTGCAGCCGGTGCGCGATGGCGATGACCGTACGGCCCGCCAGGACGGCGGCCAGCGCCCGCTCCGTGTGCCGGGCCGTCCGCGGATCGAGCAGCGCCGTCGCCTCGTCCAGGATCAGGGTGTGCGGGTCGGCCAGCACCACGCGGGCGAGGGCCAGTTGCTGGGCCTGCGCGCCGTCGGGCCGGTGGCCGCCGGCGCCCAGTTCGGTGTCCAGGCCGTCCGGCAGTTCCGCCGCCCACTCGGCACCGACCGCGGCGAGCGCGGCCCGCAGCGCGGCGTCGTCGGCCTCCGGCGCGGCGATCCGCAGGTTGTCCCGTACCGTCCCCAGGAAGACGTGGTGCTCCTGGGTGACCAGGACGACCTGCCGGCGGAGCGTCTCGGGCGGCAGCGCGGAGATGGGCACCCGTCCGACGGTCACCGAGCCGGTACGCGGCGCTTCGATGCCCGCCAGCAGCCGGCCCAGGGTGGACTTTCCGGCGCCCGAGGGCCCGACGAGGGCGATCCGTTCGCCCGGGCGGATCGTCAGGTCCACGCCGTGCAGGACGTCGCCGGGGTGCGTGCCGGTGCCGGCGGGGGCACCGGTCCGGTCGCGCCCGCTGTCCCCGTCGTCCCCGTTGCCGCCCCCGTAGGCGTAGCGGACGCCGGACACGTCGATGCGGTCGTCGACGGGGGACGGATCGCCGGCGGGGGAGGGCGCCGGGACGCGAGCTGCCGCGGCGCCGGCGGCCCGTGCGGACTTCGGCGCCCGCGCAAGCCCTTCCACCCGCGCGAAGGCGGCACCGCTGCTCTGCAACTGCTCGACCCAGAACAGGATCTTGTCCAGCGGCTCCGACACCTGCCGCAGGTAGAGCGCCGCGGACACCACCACCCCCAGCCGGACCGCGCCCTGCCCGTGCAGCGCCCCGCCGATCAGCAGCACACCGACCACGGGGAGGACGAAGGAGATGTCCACGGCCGGGAAGAGCACACTGCGCAGGAAGAGCGTGCGGGTACGAGTGCGGCGGCACCGCTCGATCGCCTCCTCGCTCGCGGTGGTCCTGCGCTCCCGCAGCCCGAGGGCCTCGATGGTCCGCGCGCCGGCGGCGTTCGCCGCGAGCAGCTCGGCGAGGGCGGAATTGGCCGCACCCTCCGCCAGATAGGCGGTGTGCGCACGGCGCAGATACCAGCGGGCGGCGAAAAGGCAGCCGAGCAGGCCGGCACCGCACGCCCCGAGCCGCGGATCGAGCACCACCACCGCGCCGAGCAGAAACACCGCCTGCACCACCGAGATGAACACCTCCGGCGCGGCATCCCGCAGCGTCCTGGCGACCGTCGCGACATCCGCGGTGCCACGGGCCGTCAGATCGCCCGTACCGGCCCGCTCCACGGTCGCCGCGGGCAACGCCAGCGCCCGGTCCACGAACTCCTCGCGCACCCGCGCGAGGGTCCGCTCGCCGAAGCGGTGGCCGACGTACCAGGCGTAGCGCGCAAGCAGCAGCTGCGCCGCCGCGCACACCACGATCACGAGGGCCAGCCGGTCCACGGCCTGCACCCCGCCGCCGTCGCGCACCGTGTCGACGATCCGGCCCAGCAGCCACGGGCCGACCAGCCCGGCGGCTGCGGCCAGGACGTTCAGGACGATCATGAGGGTGAAGGCGCGCCCGTCCCGCCGGATCAGCCGCAGCCCGGCGCGCCGAGTCCCGGCGGGGCCGGCCACCGGAAGCGCACCCTCCGCCGAGCCGCCGGCCCGCGCGGGACCGTTGGCGCTCATCGGGCGCTCTCCGGTGACACCGGCTCGGCCTCGCACCCGTCAACGGGGGCGCCGCGTCCGGCCGGTTCGCCGGGGGACGCCGGCGTCCTGCCGCCGCTGTCGGGTGAGTCGTCTTCCTCGCCGCGGGAGACCAGAAGGCGGTAGCCGGGGTGGGCGTCGAGGAGCGCGCGGTGGCTGCCGACGGCCTCGACCCGGCCGTCGACCAGGTAGTACACGGTGTCGGCCCGGTCGAGGACCAGCGGGGAGGTGCTGGTGACGACCGTGGTGCGGCCCGCCCGCGCGGCGTGCAGCCGGGTCGCGAGTCCTGCCTCGGTGTGGGCGTCGACCGCCGAGGTCGGCTCGACCGCGAGCAGCACCTCGGGGTCGGCCAGCAACGCCCGCACCAGCCGTACGCGCTGACGCTGCCCTCCGGAGAGGTTGCGGCCCTGCGCCTCGACCGCCGCGTCGAGCCCGTCCGGCAGACCCCGGACGATGTCCTGTGCCATGGCGGTGTGGACGGCGCGGTCGATCGCCTCCGGGTCGCGGGCCCGCCGCCCGGAGACCACCTCGCGCAGCGTCCCGGCGAACAGGTCGGCCTCGTTGTCGGCGACCAGGATCCGCGCGCGGAGCGCCTCCGGATCGAGCGCGTCGAGGCGCACCGCGCCCCACGTCGCCGCCGAGTCCGCGAAGCGGCCCAACCGGTCGATCACCGAGGCGGACTGCTCCGGCCGGGCGCAGGCCAGGGCCGTCAGCTGTCCGGGTGCCACCTCCACACCGGAGGCCGGATCCCGCAGTGCCGACGCCGTCCCGGGCCCGCGGCTCGTCCCGTCGGACGGCGCCGGTGCCAGGTCCAGGAAACGGACGACACGGCGGGCCGCGACCAGCCCCCGGGTGAGGTCGTAGCCGCCCTCGATCAGGAAGGAGACCGGCACCACCAGCGCCGCCGCGTATCCGTAGACCGCGACCAACTCGCCCACGGTAATGGTCCCTTGGGCTGCCATCCGGGCGGCGAGCCAGGTCACCGCGGCGAGGAACAGCGCCGGCAGGCCGACCCCCAGGGCCTGGATCCAGCTGGTCACCGCGCCGACCCGGTAGCCCTCGCTCCGCAACGCCCGCGCCTCGCGGTGGTAGCGGTCCGCGAACACCCCCTTGCCGCCGAGGCCGTTGAGCACGCGGAGCCCGCCGACCAGGTCCGCCAGCCGCGCCGCGAGCCCGCTCTGCCGCTCCCGGTACCGCGTCTCCGCGCCCTCCAGCCGGCCCAACAGCGGTCCGACCAGCACCGCGAGCAGCGGCACACCCACCAGTACCACCGCGGCCAGCAGCGGGGAGACGGCAAGGAGCAGGGCGGCGACGGTCGCGTACGCCAGGACGGCGCCGACGCCGGGCCCGGTGACCGTCAGGGTCTGGCTGATCACGGCGACATCGCCGATCCCGATGGTGACGACCTCGCCGGCCGTCACCTGGCGGGGCAGCGCGGCGCCCAGCCGCATGGTGTGGGCCACCAGGACGCGCACGGTGCGGAACGTCGCGTCCATCCGGATCCTGGTCATCGTGCGGTGCCGCATGACCGCCAGCACGGCGTTCAGCGCCCCGACGGCCAGCAGGACGCCGGCCCAGCCGACGAGCGCCGCGGTGTGCCCCGGTGCCAGGCCCTCGTCGATGGCGCGGGAGAGCACGTACGGCGGCAGCATCAGCCCCACCATCCACAGGCTCCCGAGCGACGCCCCGGCGGCGACACGCCGCCGCTGACGGATGACCAGCCACCACAGATACCGCCCGGGGCCACGGTGGTCCGCGGCGCCCGGGTCCGCCCCCGCGTCAGTCATGCCCGCACCCTACGGGAGCGGTTGCGGGGCGCCGGGAGCGGCCGGAGCGCCGCCCGTGCCCTACCCCGGAACCGCCCGGAACAGCAGCACCGAACGGCCCGGGAGGGTGAGCTCGCTGCCCGCCGCGTGCCGCTCGGCCGGGGCGTCCGGGGGCGGTTGCCCGTCGCGGGAGGTGTCGATGAGGACTTCGTACTCGGCGGCCCAGGGCTGCCCGGGAAGGGTGACCGTACGGGGCCGGTGGTCGGCGTGGAGGAAGACGAGGAAGCTGTCGTCGACGATGCGGACGCCCTGGCCGTCGCGTTGGGGGATGTCGTTGCCGGAGAGGTACATGCCCAGGGTGGCCCCGGGGGCGTACCAGTCCTGCTCGGTCATCTCGGTGCCCGTCGCCGTGAACCACGCCAGGTCGCGCAGGCCGCCCTGGCCCTGCGGACGGCCGGAGAAGAAGGCGCGGCGGCGGAGCACCGGATGGGAGCGGCGCAGGGCGATCAGACGGGCGGCGAGATCGGCCAGGCCGCACCACCGCGGGTCCTCCAGGAGCGACCAGTCGAGCCAGCTGACCGGGGAGTCCTGGCAGTAGGCGTTGTTGTTGCCGTGCTGGGTGCGGCCCATCTCGTCGCCCGCGACCAGCATCGGGACGCCGGTGGACAGCAGCAGGGTGGTGAGGAGGTTGCGGAGCTGCCGGCCGCGCAGGGCCACGATGCCGGGGTCGTCGCTCTCGCCCTCCGCACCGCAGTTCCAGGCGCGGTTGTCGTTGGTGCCGTCGCGATTTCCCTCGCCGTTGTCGGCGTTGCGCTTGTGCTCGTAGGTGACCAGGTCGCGGAGGGTGAAGCCGTCGTGGGCGGTGATGAAGTTGACCGAGGCGTACGGGCGGCGGCCGCCCCAGGCGTACAGGTCGCTGGACCCCGAGAGGCGGTAGCCCAGGTCGCGGACGTCGGGCTGGGCGCCGCGCCAGAAGTCGCGGACGGTGTCGCGGTAGTGGTCGTTCCACTCCGTCCACAACGGCGGGAAGGCGCCGACCTGATAGCCGCCGGACCCGACGTCCCACGGCTCGGCGATCAGCTTGACCCGGCGCAGCACCGGGTCCTGGGCGATGACGGCGAGGAACGGGGAGAGCATGTCGACGTCGTGCATGGAGCGCGCCAGCGCGGCGGCGAGGTCGAAACGGAAGCCGTCCACGCCCATCTCGGTCACCCAGTAGCGCAGCGAGTCGGTGATCAGACGCAGCACCTGGGGCTGTACGACGTGCAGGGTGTTGCCGCATCCGGTGTAGTCGGCGTAGCGGCGCGGGTCGTCCTGGAGGCGGTAGTAGCCGCGGTTGTCGATGCCGCGGAGGGAGAGGGTGGGGCCCAGTTCGCCGGCTTCCGCGGTGTGGTTGTAGACGACGTCCAGGATGACTTCGATGCCGGCGTCGTGCAGGGCCCGCACCATCCGTTTGAACTCGCCGACCTGCTGGCCGCGGGTGCCGGTCGCGGCGTACCCGGCGTGTGGTGCGAAGTAGCCGATGGAGTTGTAGCCCCAGTAGTTGCGCAGCCCCCTGCGCACCAGGTGGTCCTCGTGCGCGAACTGATGGACCGGCAGCAGTTCGACGGCGGTGACGCCGAGCCGGACGAGGTGCTCGATCGCCGCGGGGTGGGCCAGGCCCGCGTAGGTGCCCCGCAGGTGCTCCGGGATGCCGGGGTGGCGCATGGTGAAGCCGCGCACATGCAGTTCGTAGAGGACGGAATCCGGCCAGGGAGTCTTGGGCCGGCGGTCGTCCCGCCACTCGTCGCCCGTGTCGTCCCCCGGGTCCCCGCCGACCACCACGCCCTTGGGGACGTACGGCGCGGAGTCCTGCTCGTCGCGCACCGTGTCCGCTATCTGCTGGTGCGGCCAGTCGCGGACATGGCCGTAGAGCGGGGCGGGCAGGGCCGGCGGGGTGTCCGGGCCGGCCGTGGCCCCGAAGTCGCCGTCGACGGCCCGGGCGTAGGGGTCGAGGAGCAGTTTCGCCGGATTCCAGCGGGCGCCGGTCCACGGGTCCCAGCGGCCGTGCACGCGGTAGCCGTAGCGCTGCCCCGGATGGACGCCGGGCAGGAAGCCGTGCCAGATCTCGTGGGTCAGCTCGGTCAGGGGGTGGCGGGTCTCGTGCTCCTCGTCGTCGAAAAGACAGATCTCCACGCCTTCGGCGCCACCCGCCCAGAGGGCGAAGTTGGTGCCCGCGACGCCGTCGGGCCCGGTGCGGTAACGGGCTCCGAGGGGTGTCGGACTGCCGGGGCGGACGGTGGAGGGCGGGGTGAGGGCGGGGCCCGGTTCTCCGTGCGCCGGGGTGGCGGACCGCTGTCGCGTCCCGCTCCGTCCGCCCGGCCCGGCCTGCCCGCCCCGCCCCTCCGATCCGTCGGGTCCCTCCTGTACTGCCTCCTGCTCGGGTGCGCTCGACACGTGCCGGCCTCCTGCGGCTCATGGCTCGGTCGGGCGGCGGCCCTGCCCGGCGTCCCAGCCGTGCCTGTTTCCCCGCCCTCGGTGTTGTTCTTCCCGCAACCGGGCGTTGCCTCACGCTTTCCGCCCGTCCGGGCCCGGTCGATCTGAACGGGACATACCGATTCATGGCGTACCCGTCCACTCACCCATCATCAGTCACAATTCGGTATATGACCGTCCATGAGAAGCGTCGACCGAAGGTCCGAGGGAACTGCCGCGTGCGGGGCCCGGCGGAGGGCATGGCCGACGGGCGGGCGCGGAAGCGGCGGCGGGCCGCCCGCGCCGGCCGCGCCGCCGTGGTGCTGGTCGCCGCGCTCGCGGCGGTGGCGACGGCCGGCTGCGGGGGGTCGGACGCGCTGATCGGCGGCAAGCCACGCTCCCCGGCGCAGACGATCCGGGTCACGCCGGGCAACGGCACCCAGGGCGTACGGCCCGACGGGCGGTTCGAGGTCCGGGTGCCCGACGGGCGGCTGGAGCGGGTCGAGGTCCGGCGGACCGGGGACGCCGGCGCGGCAGTCGTCGGCGGCCGCCTCTCGACGGACGGCCTGAGCTGGCGGCCGCTGCCGGGCCCGCTCGAACTCGGGTCGAAGTACACCGTCGACGCGGTGGCCCTGGACGGCTCGGGCCGCCGCTCCGCCCGCCACACCACCTTCACCACGTATGTGCCACCGCACCGCTTCATCGGCTTCTACACACCGGAGAACAACACCACGGTCGGCACCGGCATCATCGTCTCGCTGGACTTCAACCGGGGGATCGTCGACCGCGCCGCCGTCGAGCGCGCCGTCACGGTCAAGGCCGAGCCGGCGGTGGAGATCGCCCCGCACTGGTTCGGCCGCCGGCGGCTGGACTTCCGGCCCCGCGCGCGCTGGAGGCCGGGCACCGTGGTCACGGTGGATCTGCGGCTGCGCGATGTGAAGGCCGGGCCGGGCGCCTACGGCACGCAGCGCAAGACCATCCGCTTCCGGATCGGCCGGGACCAGATCAGCACCGTCGACGTCGCCAAGCACCGCATGACGGTGCGCCGGTCCGGGCGGGTGCTGGCGAACCTGCCGATCACCGCGGGCAACGCGCAGAACCCGACGTACAACGGGAAGATGGTGATCCTGGAGCGCCATGCGGTGACGCGGATGGACGGGGACACCGTCGGCTTCGGCGCCGAGTACGACATTCCGGACGTCCCGCACGCCATGCGGCTCACCCGGTCGGGGACCTTCCTGCACGGCAACTACTGGGCGCGGCCCCAGGTCTTCGGCGGCATCAACACCAGTCACGGCTGCGTGGGGCTGAAGGACATCAAGGGTGGCGGTCCCCACACCCCGGCCGGCTGGCTCTTCGCCCACTCGCGGGTCGGTGACACCGTGGAGGTGCGCAACTCACGGGATCGCACCGTCGCTCCGAGCAACGGCCTCGGTGGCTGGAACATGCCTTGGGAGAAGTGGAAGCGGGGAAGCGCGCTCGGCTGAACCCGGCCACGGGCCCTCGCGATACGGCTGATTCCAGGAGGAATGCCTCCGTCGCCGACCGCCGGTGCGACGCCTTCGCGCCACCCCGCACACTTGGGACGAAACGGTGACATGCGTGAGCAGTTCACTGTCACCGCGGTGTGGTTATCTAACGGCAAGCGCGCGGCTGTTCGCATCCGCGCGCGGGGGACGTGCGGGCCGTGCGAGGGGAAAAGGGGCCAGTCGTGGATGTGCAGCCGAATTCGGGGGTGCCGGCGCGCCGGCGGCGGCGACACAGGGGCGGAGGTCCGCTCGCGTTGCTGCTCGGGGGCCTGCTGTTCGCGGTCACCGCGTGCGGGGGTGACGACGCCGACAGCGGTGGGCCGGCCGGGAAGGCGGGCTCCGACAAGGCCGCCTCGCAGGCGGCCGTGACGATAGCGCCCAAGGACGGCGCGGACGACGTCGCCACCAGCGGTGCGCTGAAGGTGACGGCCCAGAAGGGCAAGCTGAAGTCCGTCAAGGTCAAGGACGCCAAGGGCAACGAGGTCGGCGGGAAGATATCCGGCAGCGGCGCCCTGTGGCAGCCGAGCGGCCATCTCGGCGCCTCGACCAAGTACACCGTCGACGCGATAGCGGTGGACGGCCAGGGCCGTGAGTCCGCCGAGCACTCCACCTTCACCACCCTCGTTCCCAAGAACACCTTCATCGGCCAGTACACCCCCGAGAACGGTCAGCAGGTCGGCGTGGGGATGCCGGTCTCGATCCGCTTCACCCGCGGGATCACCGACCCCCGGACCGTCGAGGACGCCATCAAGGTGACGGCGAAGCCGTCGGTCCCGGTCGAGGGCCACTGGTTCGGCAACGACCGCCTCGACTTCCGGCCCGAGAAGTACTGGGCGGCCGGCACCAAGGTCACCCTCAGGCTCAACCTCGACGGCGTCGAGGGCCGCCCCGGGGTCTACGGCACCCAGGCGAAGGAGATCTCCTTCACCGTCGGCCGCAGCCAGGTCAGCACCGTCGACGCCGCGGCGAAGAAGATGACCGTCGTCCGGGACGGCAAGACCGTCAAGACCATCCCGATCACCGCCGGCGCACCCGGCACCGAGACCTACAACGGCCAGATGGTGATCAGCGAGAAGCACCCGGTGACGCGCATGAACGGCGACACCGTCGGTTTCGGCGGCGAGTACGACATCAAGGACGTGCCGCACGCCATGCGGCTGAGCAACTCCGGCACCTTCATCCACGGCAACTACTGGTCGGGCAAGCCGACCTTCGGCAGCCGCAACGCCAGCCACGGCTGCGTCGGCCTGTTCGACCTGCGCGGCGGCGGGGACAACTCCACCCCCGCGGCCTGGTTCTTCGGCAACTCCCTCATCGGGGACGTGGTGATCGTCAAGAACTCGCACGACGAGACGATCCAGCCGGACAACGGCTTCAGCGACTGGAACCTCTCCTGGGAGCAGTGGAAGGCCGACCAGTAGGACGGCGGAGCGGACCGCGGGAGCGCGGTGGGCCCGGGCGCGCTGTGACCAAGTGCACCGGGCCCACCGTCGTTAACGCGTACTAACCTTTCGGCATGACTGTGAATCTCGAGGTCGCCGAGGGCGTGGGCATCATCCGCCTGGACCGCCCGCCGATGAACGCACTGGACATCGCCACCCAGGACCGGCTGCGCGAGCTGGCCGAGGAGGCCACCCGTCGCGACGATGTGCGCGCCGTGGTCATCTGGGGCGGCGAGAAGGTGTTCGCGGCCGGCGCGGACATCAAGGAAATGCAGGCCATGGACCACCCGGCCATGATCGTGCGGTCCAAGGCGCTGCAGGACTCCTTCACCGCCGTGGCCCGGATCCCCAAGCCGGTGGTCGCCGCGGTCACCGGCTACGCGCTGGGCGGCGGATGCGAGTTGGCGCTCTGCGCCGACTTCCGGATCGCCGCCGACAACGCCAAGCTCGGCCAGCCCGAGATCCTGCTCGGGCTGATCCCGGGCGCCGGCGGCACCCAGCGGCTGGCCCGGCTGGTGGGCCCGTCCAAGGCCAAGGACCTGATCTTCACCGGCCGGCAGGTCAAGGCCGACGAGGCCCTCGCCCTCGGTCTGGTCGACCGTGTCGTGCCCGCCGCCGAGGTCTACGAGCAGGCGCACGCCTGGGCGTCGCGGCTGGCGGCGGGCCCCGCGCTGGCGCTGCGCGCCGCGAAGGAGTCGATCGACGCGGGTCTGGAGACCGACATCGACAACGGGCTGACGATCGAACGCAACTGGTTCGCCGGGCTGTTCGCGACCGAGGACCGGGAGACCGGTATGCGCAGCTTCGTCGAGGAAGGTCCGGGCAAGGCCAAGTTCCGCTGAAACAGCTGGTGTTGACGGTGCGGATGAGGTTTGACCGTGAGTCCATGCCTCGTGTGGGGGAATCACGGACAATTTCTTCGCGGCCCGCCAGGACCCTCGCGGCCACCCCGCGTGATCATTCGCACGCGAGAGGTCATCGCAGGTCAGCCGGGCTGTGACGATGCCCTGTCTGCCGTTGGCATATGTCCCGCCAAGGGGGCGGAGCCGGAGATTCCGGGCAACGGATTCCGTCGGTTCCGCCCCCGGTGCGTCCGCGCAGCAGCCATGATGGGGGCATGGCGGGCCTCGAAGGAATGGAGCAGCCGCGGCCGCGGAGCGGCACGGCCGCCGCGTGCTGGGAACTCCCCGACGCGGGCGCGGACATGGCGTCCGCCCCCGGCGGCCCGGTGTCGGTGGCGCTCGATCTGGTCGGCGATCCGACCGTCGACGAGGTCAGACTTCCCTCGCGCCCCGAATCCGCCGGTACCGCCCGCCGGTTGACCGCCTCCGTGCTGCAGCGGCAGTGGGCGCTCTCGCCCCAGCTCACCGAGCACGCCGTGCTGTTGGTCTCGGAGCTGGTGGGCAACGCCGTGCGCCACACCGGCGCCCGCACCTTCGGGCTGCGCATGCTGCGCCGTCGCGGCTGGATCCGCATCGAGGTGCGCGACCCCTCGCGTGGTCTGCCGTGTCTGATGCCCGTTCAGGAGATGGACACCAGCGGCCGCGGCCTCTTCCTCGTCGACAAGCTCTCCGACCGCTGGGGCGTGGATCTGCTGCCGCGCGGCAAGACGACGTGGTTCGAGATGCGGGTGACCGACCGCTGAGGCGAGCGCCCGCGGCGGAGTCCGGCGGGCCGCTGTCGCGAAAGGGGGACCGGGGCCTCCCGCGGGGTGCGCGGACGAGGCCCCGGTCGGCCGATACCCGGCGGGCGGAAGGGGTGTGCCCGTGGGATCGGGAACGTCCCGGATCACCGGGGGCGTCGTGCTCGATCATGGCAGGCCGGAAGCCGAGCCACCAAAGCGGCATCGACGTACATAGCGGGATGAAACGCATAAAAGGCCGGTCGATCGTAGGTGAGCTGTGCCACCGGCCTCCATCTCTGTGGCCACGTCCGCGATTTCGGCGGTGGTTCGTGCGTGATGGTGCGGGCGGGGGGAGGGACGTGCGCGAACGGCGCAGGCGCGGCCGGTCGGCCCCCGGCGGCCCGGAGACGGTCCGTAGGATGGGACGCTCACGCTCGCGCCAGGCACCGAGGAGGGGACATGCGGCAAGTGCGCCGGTCGGCCACGCCGATCCTGCTGCTGCTCCTCGCGGTCACCTTCGGGCCCCTGTTGTGCCGGATCGGCGGTGACCAGGCGTGGCTCGCAGGCCGCGCCGCGACGGCCGCCGCTGCCCCTGCGGTAGGTGCTGCCGCGGTAGGTGCTGCCGCCCCCGCGGCGGAGGCCCAACGACCGGCGACCGGAAGGGACGTGACCGCAGGCCCGCGCGGCGGGGCGTCCCGGGGCGCTCCCCTCGCGGTGGCCGACACCGCGAAGAAGTGCTCCGGCCGGCACGCACCCGCGCCCGACGAGTCCGTCCCGCTGCCCGCACCGCACCGCGGGGAGCCGCTCGCGCCCACGACCGCGGGCCCGGCGCCGCTCGCCGCCGACGCGCCCGCGCAGTACGCCCTCGCCCGGCCCCCGACCGACGGGGCGCCCACCGCCGATCCTCACGCGCTCCAGCCCGTCCTGCGGATATAGGCCGCTGCCCCGACGCACCGGCCCGTATGTCCACTCCGCACGACTGGAGCTTTCGCATGCCCACGTCCGCTTCTCCCACCCGCAAACTGGCCGCCCTCGGCGCGGTCATCGCCCTCGTCGTGGCGGTCGTCGCCCTCGGCATCGCCGTCGGCAAGGCCGTCGAGGGCAGCCGTGACACCGGCGGTACCGGCGAGCCGCAGGCCGCCGCCACCTCCGCCGAGGTGGACTCCGCCCAGCAGAAGATGTTCGACGACCTCGCCGCACGGACCACCCGGCGCGAGGACGGCGACCCGCTCGCCCTCGGTACGAAGGACGCTCCGGTGGTCCTCGTCGAATACGCCGACTACCAGTGCTCGTTCTGCGGGCGCTTCACCCGCGAGACCCAGCCCAAACTCGTCAAGAAGTACGTCGACGCCGGCACCCTGCGCATCGAGTTCCGCAACTTCCCGCTCTACGGCGCGGACTCCGAGCGGGCCGCCCGCGCCTCCTGGGCCGCCGGCCGGCAGGGCAGGTTCTGGCAGATGCACGACGAGCTGTACGCCGAGACCCGCAAGGGCGACGCGCTCGCCGAGGACAAGCTCGTCGACCTGGCTCGTGCCGGCGGGGTGCGGGACATCGAGAAGTTCCGCACCGACCTGCGCAGCCCGGCCGCCGAACGTGCCCTGAAGAAGGACCAGGAGGAGGGCTACCGGCTGGGCGTCCAGTCCACCCCCTCCTTCCTCGTCAACGGCCGGCCGGTCGCCGGGGCCCAGCCCACCGAGGTCTTCGCGCAGGCCGTCCGGGACGCCGCGGCGACCGCGAAGAAGCGGGCGGCGGGGGCCGAGAAGTGACCGACATCGGCTTTCTCGCGGCCTTCCTGGGCGGTGCGCTCGCGCTGCTCAGCCCGTGCAGCGCGCTGCTGTTGCCGGCGTTCTTCGCGTACTCCCTGGCGCACCCCGGCAGGCTGCTGGCCCGTACCGGCGTGTTCTACCTGGGGCTCGCCACCACCCTGGTGCCGCTGGGGGCGGCCAGCACGGCGGCCGGGCGGCTGTTCAACGGCCATCGCGGTCTGCTGATCGCCGTGGGCGGCTGCCTGGTCATCGCGCTGGGCGTCGCGCAGATACTCGGGCTGGGCTTCGCCTCGAAGCGCGCCCAGGCCGCCGCCGCGAAGATCACCCCCAGGTCGGCCGTCTCCACCTTCCTCCTCGGCTGCGTCTACGGCCTGGCGGGCTTCTGCGCGGGCCCGATCCTGGGCGCGGTCCTGACGGTGACGGCGGTCAGCGGCTCGCCCCTGTACGGGGCGTCGATGCTCGCCGTGTACGCCCTCGGGATGGCGCTGCCCCTCTTCCTGCTCGCGCTGTTGTGGGACCGCTTCGACCTCGGGAGCCGCGGCTGGCTGCGCGGCCGCGCCCTCACCCTCGGACGGCTGCGGCTGCACACCACGTCGGTGCTCTCCGGCCTTTTCTTCATCGGGGTCGGCGTGCTGTTCCTGCTCTTCAACGGGACCGGCGCGCTGCCCGGAATCCTGGACGCGGACGCCGAGTTCCGTGTCGAGGAGTGGGTGGCCCGGGTCGGGAACGGCGTGCCGGACTTCGTGCTGGTCGCGGTCGTCGCGCTGGTTGTCGCCGGGGTGCTGGGGCGTATCGCGCTGCGGCCGGCGAAGAAGCCGCAGGACTGAGCAGGGCACCACGGGGCCGTTTCGTGGGCCCCTGCCGGGGCCGGCCCGGCGTCCCGCCGCGCGCGGGCTGCCGGGCCGGCCGGCGCCAGGTGCCTACAGCCATACGTTGTCGTTGACCGAGCCCAGGCCCGTGCCGGACAGTCGTCGGTGCAGCGCAAGCGCCTGGTCCTCGGTGAGCGAGGCGACATGGTCCGCGGCCGCCCGCAGCCGGTCGCCGTGCAGGGCCAGTTCCTCGGTGCGGTCCGGCGGCAGGAGTTCGGGAGCGTCGTAGCTCCAGCGCAGCAGCTCGCTCACCACCCGGCGCTTGCCGTGCTGCTGGGTGGCGAGTGCCGGGCGGTCGATGACGTAGCACCACACCAGCTCCTTGAGCAGATCGCAGGCGGCCCGCCGCTCCGCCGGGATGACCAGCCGCGCGCCGTACCGGATCGCGGCCGTGCCGCTCACCTCCAGCTCGATCTGCCGGGTGAAGTACGAGATCAGATCGGCGGTGCGGCGGTTGACCGCGACCGCGTCCTCGTGGCTGCCGGTGTACGGCGCGTGCACCGCGAGCCGTTTGCCGATGTCCGACATCAGCAGCATCGCCGCGTCCCGGTCGAAGGGCGCCCCGGCCCGCTTCCGCTTGGCCTGCACATAGTCCAGGAAGCGGCGGATCTCCCGCTCGGTGTCGCCGCCCGCGGCGCCGTCCGGCGGGAACAGCGCGGCCAGGGGGATCAGGCCGGTGCGGTAGAAGTCCTCCACGTCGTGGCAGGCGTAGGTGACGTCGTCCGCCCAGTCCATGACCTGTTCCTCGACGGGCACGGCGGTGTCGGTGCGGTCGCCGCGCACCCAGGCGAACGCCTCCCGGTCGGCGACGTACACCCCCCACTTCACATGCCGCGCCGGGTCCTGGTCGACGGGGGCCCGCTCCCACGGGTACTTCGTGGAGGCGTCCAGGCAGGCACGGGTGAGGTGCAGCCCGCGGTGTCCGGGGTATTTGTGGGCGGCGAGGAAGGTCAGTACGCGCAGGGTCTGAGCATTGCCCTCGAAGCTGTCCAGTACGCCGGTGGCGAAGTGCAGCTCGTCCATCGTGGCGCGCAGGGCCATCTCACCCGCGTGCCCGAAGGGCGGGTGGCCGATGTCGTGGGCCATGCAGGCCGCCTCGACCAGGGCGGGGTTGGGGCCGCCGTACTTGCGCTCCAGCCGCTCCGCCATCCGGCGCCCGAGCTGGGCCACCTTCATGGAGTGCGTCAGGCGTGTGTGGTACGCGCCCAGCTCGGCGCTCGCCACCACCTGGCTCTTGCCGGCCAGCGCCCGCCACTGGGTGGAGTACAGGATCCGGTCGACGTCGTGCGCGAAACCGGACCGCTGCCCGTCGTCGGGCACCCGGCGCCGCAGGGAGTGCTGCTCTAGATCCTCGTCGCTGTATGTGGCAGGTCGCATGCGCGGATGTTACGTCCTGCCGGGGTGCCGGCGGAGTGCGCAGGCGAAGGTCTCCCGGGATGCGGACACACCGCCGCCCGGGGCGCCCGCGCTACGCGCTCAGCCGGCGGCGGCGGTGGGACAGCGAATGCGGGCGGGCTCCGGCATGCGGGTGGGGATGGTGGGCGTCGGCCCGGCGGCGGCGGTCGTTGCAGAGCAGGCACTTGCCGTACTCCGGCGGCAGCGGGTCCTCCGGGTCGCCGTGGAGGGGGTCGACGGCGCCGTGCGGATGCAGGGCGCAGCCGGTCGGCCCGGTCTCGGCGCCCAGTGAGCCGGCCGCGACCAGCGCCTGCCGGAGCACGTCGACCAGCTGGTCGGCGTCGCGCCGGGTCGGTGCGGCCTGCAGGGCCGAGGCGATGTCGGCGGCGGTGGTCAGCGCGGTCCGGAGTTCGCGTAGCGGTGCGTCACCCATGCCCCGGAGCGTAGGCGGCCCCACTGACAGTTGATCTTCCGATCGCATTTCGCGGCTTCCCATGGCCGCATGCATGCCCGCTCCCGCCGACCATTTAGCACCGGGACGGTGACCGGCCCCTGGCCGGCGGATGACCGGTCCGTGAGGGGAACGCCGAAACGCGGCCCGCCCCCTGCACGGTGCGAGCGCACCGTGCAGGGGGCGGGATCGGTCGTTACGCCGGGACCGGCCGTCAGCGGGGCCGGCCCGTACGGCGGAATCGGCTCAGGGCGCGACGGGCAGCTCGCGCTTGTGGCCGGTGATGCGGTAGCGGCGGACGATGGTCGCGAAGACCTCGTCGCTGACGGGCTCGCCCTCCAGGAAGTCATCGATCTGCTCGTAGGTCACGCCGAGCGCGTCCTCGTCCGGCTTGCCCGGGTCGAGGGTCTCCAGGTCGGCCGTCGGCACCTTCGAGACCAGCGCGTCGGGGGCGCCGAGCGCCGCCGCCACCGCACGCACCCGGCGCTTGGTCAGACCCGTGAGCGGCACGACGTCGGCGGCGCCGTCGCCGAACTTGGTGAAGAACCCGGAGACCGCCTCGGCCGCGTGGTCGGTGCCCACGACCAGGCCCTCATGGGCGCCCGCCACCGCGTACTGCGCGATCATGCGCTGGCGGGCCTTGATGTTGCCCTGCACGAAGTCCTGGTGGCCGGCGTCGCGAAAGATCACATCGCCCTTCACCACCGCGTCCAGCGCCGCGTCGCTCGCCGGGGCGATGTCGACGGTCAGCTCCCGGTCGGCCCGGATGAAGTCCAGCGCCAGCTGCGCGTCCTCCTCGTCCGCCTGGGTGCCGTAGGGCAGGCGCATCGCGAAGAACGTCGCGTCGTGGCCGGCGGCACGGGCCCGCTCCACGGCGAGCTGGCAGAGCCGGCCCGTCGTCGTGGAGTCGACGCCCCCGCTGATCCCGAGGACCAGCGAGCGCAGGCCCGTGGACGTCAGCTGCTCGGTGAGGAAGGCCACCCGGCGCTCGATCTCCCGCTCGGCGTCGAAGGACGCACTCACCTGGAGATCCCGGGCGATCTCCTGCTGCAGGGCCTTGGACGCCGGGTCGGTCACAGCTGCTCCTTTTGTTGCGTCTGTCCGCGTGCTGGTGGAAATCCTATGACGGGTGCGCCCACTTCTTGAGAGCGGCCTTGCTGGAGAAGTCCGCGACGTCCTTGTCCAGCGGCCGGTCGGTGTACTGGTGGATGCGCCACTTCGCCTTGATGCGGGGGTGCCCGGCCGAGACGTAGTCGGCGATCCAGAGCCCGTCGGCCGCGTAGGACGTCGTGTCGTGGTTGAGCCAGAAGTCTCTGTTGCAGTAGAGCATCACGCGGTGGGTGGGCCGCAGCTTCTTGACCTCCAGGAGGAACTGGTCCTTCTGCGCGTTGCTGGCGTAGGTCCCCTCGCCGGTGCGCTCCCAGTCGGCGGCGAGGATGTCGCCCTGGACGGAGGCGCACTTCTCGACGAAGTACTTCGCCTGCGCCGCGATGTTCCCCGGCCACAGGAAGTGGTAGAAGCCGACCACACAGCCCGCCTTGCGGGCCTTGGCCGCCTGCGCGGACTGGTGCGGGTTGATGTAGGAGCGGCCTTCGGTCGCCTTGACGATCACGAAGTCCAACCCCTCGGCCGAGTACGAGGCGTTGTACGAGCTGACATCGACACCATGCAGCATGAGCGGCCTCCTGCCGATCGGACCTGCGATTTCGAAGCGTCATCTGCGTTCCAGCAGTTCAGCATGTTCACGACCGGAGACGCCAGATCGCTGCCGTGAAGTTCCTTTTCCCACGGGTGAGTTGGTGAGAGGAGGGGCTGCTGGTGCGACGAGTGGCCGGTGGGGCCGAAGAAGCGGGGGAGTGGCGGGCGGCTCTCCTCGTGCGCCTGCGTGGTCCCGCCGGGTGGACTGTCGTCGCGGTCCCGCCGGGTGGGCCCGCGCCCCGGGGCCGGACCGGCCGCTCCCGCCGCCCCGCCGGGGCCTTGGCAGACTTGCCCGGTGACCTACGCCGTACTGCTCGCCGAGGACGACCGTCCCATCCGCACCGCCCTGGAGCGTGCCCTGATCCTTGAGGGATACCAGGTCACCGCGGTCGCCGATGGATTGCGGGCGCTGGACGCCGTGCACCGCGAGCGGCCGGACGTGATCCTTCTCGACGTCATGATGCCGGGCGTCGACGGGCTCCAGGTGTGCCGGACACTGCGGGCCGAACAGGACCGCACCCCGATCCTCATGCTCACCGCCCGGGTCGGGACGGCGGACCGGATCGCCGGGCTGGACGCGGGCGCGGACGACTATGTCGTCAAACCCTTCGAGGTGGAGGAGGTCTTCGCCCGGCTGCGGGCGCTGCTCCGGCGCACGGCACCCGCGGACGGCGACCGCGGCGCGCACGGCGACGACCGGGCGGCCGGCGGCCGCGAGCAGGACCGGGAGGCCCGACAGGAGGACCTGGCGGGAGCGGGTACGCGCGGCGGTGCCGACGGTGACGCGGCGGGCAGCGGCGCGGCGAAGGGCACCGGGGCGGCTGCCGACGGCGCCGTCGAGGTCGCCGATCTGCGGATCGACGGCCCCTCCCGCCGCGCCTGGCGCGGGCAGCGCGAGCTGGAGCTGACCCGTACCGAGTTCGAACTGCTGGAACTGCTGGCGCGGAACGCCGGGATCGTGCTGGACCACTCGACGATCTACGACCGCATCTGGGGCTACGACTTCGGGCCCGGCTCGAAGAACCTCGCGGTGTACGTGGGCTATCTGCGGCGCAAGGTCGACGTGCCGGGCAGCCGGCCGCTGATCCACACGGTGCGCGGCGTCGGCTATGTGCTGCGGGAGGACTGAGATGGCCGGACGCGGGGGCCGGGACCGGGCCCGGGACGGCGGCGGCCAGCGCGGCCGCGGGGTGGGCGCCTGGCTGCGCACCCGCAAGCCGGCCAGTCTGCGCACCGCCTTCGCGGTGACCTTCGCCGCCGGGGCCGCGGCGGTGACCGCCCTCGTGGGGTTCCTCAGCTACGACGCGGCGGCCCGGCTGGTCCGGGTGGACGAGAAGTCGGCCTTCTCCGAGGTGGTCGGGGACCTGCGGAGCCAGGTACAGGAGCGGTCGTTCCGGCCCGGGGACTACGCGGCCGCGGGCCCCGGCAGCGACAGTCCGCGCGAGGACCTCACCCGCCCCACCCGCACCGATGTGCAGGTGCTGGGGGCCGGCGGGCGGATCGCGGACCCGGGGACCCCCGTCCTGCCGGCCGGCGCCCGGGAGCGCCGGGTCGCCGCGGCCGCGCAGGCGGGCCGGCACACCCAGCGGGAGGCGGACATCGGCGACGGGGAGTACCACGTCGCGACGGTCGCCCTCGGCGACGGCCGCGGGGCGGTGCAGGTGGCCCGGAAGTTCAGCGGGACCGAGGACCTGCTCTCCGCGCTCCAGCGGCGCACCGCACTGCTGGCCGCGGCGGTCCTGGTGGTCGCCGGGGCCGCCGGGTGGTGGCTGGCGCGCCGGATCACCGGCCGGCTCGTCCGGCTCACCGCGGTCGCGGAGAGCGTGGCCGAGCACGGCCGGCTCGACGTCCCGGTGCCGGTCGCGGGCCGGGACGAGGTCGCGAGGCTCGGGCGGGCCTTCGACGACATGCTCGGGCGGCTGGCCGCGGCCGTCCAGGACCAGCAGCGGCTCGTCCAGGACGCGGGCCACGAGCTGCGCACGCCGCTGACCTCGCTGCGCACGAACATCTCGCTGCTGAAGCGGTTCGAGGAGCTGCCGCCGCGGGCCCGTGCGGAACTGCTCACCGACCTGGCCGGCGAGGCGAGGGAACTGACCGATCTGGTCAATGAGTTGGTGGACCTGGCCGCCGGGCAGCGGGGTGACGACCCGCTGGCCGAGGTGAGCCTGGCCGACGTCGCGGAGAAGGGGGCCGCCTCGGCCCGCCGCCGCACGGGCCGTGAGATCACCGTGCGGAGCACGCGGCCCGCGGCGGTCGAGGGCCGGCCCGCAGCACTGCACCGCGCGCTCACCAACCTGCTGGAGAACGCCGCCAAGTTCGATCCGGGCGGCACGCAGCCGATCGAGGTCGTCGTCACCGGCGCCCGCGTCGAGGTCCTCGACCGCGGGCCCGGCATCGCCGACTCCGACCGCACCCGGGTCTTCGACCGGTTCTACCGGGCCCCCGCCGCCCGCGGACTGCCGGGTTCCGGCCTCGGACTCGCCATCGTCCGCGAGATCGCCACCGCGCACGGCGGGCACGCCTTCGCCGGCCACCGACCGGGCGGCGGCGCCGTCCTCGGCTTCACGATCGGTACGGGCGCGGGTCATGGGTCCCAGCGGGCCCACTGAGGCCGGCGGGGCGCGCCGCACCGGGCCTTCCTCGCGTGTCGCCACCGCCGTCGGCCCGGCGGAGCCCCGTAGCGGCGAGTAGGCGTACCCCTGTCCGCCGCGGGGCTCGGACGCTCCGCTGCCGCCCACGGCGCGGCGAGCGCGTCGGCCGCCGGCTCCCTGCGGGGCGCGGCTGCACGGGTGGTCCGTCCGACATCAAACGGATCATCACCTTTCCGCCGTCCACCGTCAGGTAGACCGTATACGTGACCGGAGAGGGGCAGTCGGCCGAACGGACAGCCGAGGGCCCGGCCCACCGCCGGGCCTCGCATCGCGCCACCCGCCAAGGAGAAGCCTGTGAGCAACCTCGCCCTCGGCGGAGCCTCGATCGACGGCGGCCTCTACACCTGGGTCACCGATCTCGCGCAGCGCGCCCCGCACGCCGTCAACGTCCTTGTCTCCTACGGGACCGACCACGGTCTGTTCCTCTTCGCGATCCTGATGCTGATCTGCTGGTGGCGGGCCCGCCGTGGCACCGCCGCGGAGATGGCGCGGGCGCTGGCCGGCCCCCTGGTGGTGACCCTGGCCTATCTCGCCAACGACACCGTCAAGGCCCTCTTCGACGAGGCGCGGCCCTGCCGGACGCTGCACACGGTCACCGTCGCGCTGTGTCCGGGCGTGACCGACTGGTCGTTCCCCAGCAACCACGCGGCCATCGCCGCGGCCGCCGCGGTCGCCCTGATCGCGTGCGCGCCCCGGCTCGGGCGGATCGCCGTCCCGGCCACGCTGTTGATGGCGTTCTCGCGTATCTGGGTAGGAGCCCATTACCCGCACGACGTCCTCGCCGGCCTGGCCATCGGTGTGGTCGTCGCCCGGCCGCTGATGCCGCTCGCCCGGCACGCGACGCCCGCCGTCACCCGGCTCCGCACCACCAGGCTGCGCCCCCTGGTGGCCGCCCGGTGACGCCGTCCGCGCCGAGACCCGGACGGAAGCGAGGACCGGAACGGACCGAGGACATGAGGACGCAGCGGGGACCGGCACCCGAGAAGGATCCAGAGCCGGAGAAGGGACCGGAGGACGCCGTGCAGAGAACGCCGAAGGGCACCCGCCCCGCGCAGGAGACCACGCACCACCCCTTCCATCTCGCCTTCCCCCGCCACCTCCCGCAGCACCCCCCGGTCCATCTCCCGCACCGCCCGCCGGACGCCCGCAGGCCCGGTCCGCTGCTGGCCCTCGCGGCGGTGTGCGCGGCGCTCTTCGCCGCCCTCGCCATCGTCGTGACCGTGGGCGACGGCTCCCCGCTCGCTTCCGAACAGGCGGCCCACGACTGGTCGACGGCGCACAACGGGGAGCCGGTGCGGTCCCTCGCCCGTGTGCTCACCACGACCGGCAGCGGCCCCGTCCTCTATCTGCTCGCGGTGGTGGCCGGTCTGCTGGCCGGCCGGGGCGCGCTCGGCCGGCTCCGTACGGTGGCCTGCGCCGTGGTCGTCCTCGCCGTCGCGCAGGCGGTCCGCTACGGCCTGATGGAACTGCTCGCCCGCCCGCGTCCACCCTCCGACGAATGGGTCGGGCACGCCCCCGACTACGCCTTCCCCTCCGGCCATGCCACCAACGCCGCACTGGTCGCCGGGCTCCTGGCCTGGGGTGTACTGCACCGTGCCCGCCCCGGCGTGGCCCGCACCTGGTGCACGGTGCTGGTGCTGTGGGCGATCGGCGTCGGTGCCACCCGCGTCTACCTGGGCGTCCACTGGCCGGCGGACGTCCTGGGCGGCTGGCTCCTGGCCGCCGTCTTCCTGTCGTTGGCGCTGATCGCGGAGCCCTTCGCCTTCCGCCACCCGGGCCCGCCCCCACCACCCGTACCGCCGGCCACGCCGCTCGACTGACGGCACACCCGCCGTGCGCGGCCGGCGGCCGCGGCCCATGAATCGGTGACGATCGGTCCACGACTTGGCCAAGGCGGCATGGACTCCTCCCGTGCCGAGCAGCACTCACCTGGGTGAGGGGGAGGCCGCCGCGGGCACACCGTCGGCAGCGGCGATCCGTCCCTGCACGCACCTGTACGGCGTCACCACCGCAGGCGGCACCACCAAGGGGGACGGCACGATGGAACAGCCTCGCAACGGCCCGACGGACCCACCGATAGCCCACCCGGCACCACTGCCGACGAAACCCCCACCGCACCCCTCACGCCACGGGCCGAAGCACCCGGGTACCCCGGCGCAGGGGCCCGAAGCGCGCACCCCGCAGGGCCGCTGCGCGGCCGCCGCGGCCAAGGACCCGACGCCGTGCGAAGGACCGCACGACGCCGCGACGATCGTCGAGTGCCACGGCGGGGAGGTGGCAGGCTGCGTCCACCACTGCGCGCGCCTGCTCGCCGGCCTCGAAAGCGCCCGCGTCCACCCTTTCGTCCCGGCGCACCACGCCCTGGAGATCTACTCCAGGGCCCGCGAACTCCCGCCGTTCGCCTGGGAGATCGGCAAATAGCCGACCGGCGACGGCCTCTCCCGCCTGCCCGCGGCGTTCAGCACTCGATGATGTTGACGGCGAGGCCGCCGCGCGCCGTCTCCTTGTACTTGACGCTCATGTCGGCGCCGGTGTCCTTCATGGTCTTGATGACCTTGTCGAGGGAGACGTGGTGGCGGCCGTCCCCGCGTAGCGCCATGCGTGCCGCGGTGATGGCCTTGACCGCCGCCATGCCGTTGCGCTCGATGCAGGGAATCTGCACCAGGCCGCCGACGGGGTCGCAGGTCAGGCCGAGGTTGTGCTCCATGCCGATCTCGGCGGCGTTCTCCACCTGCTCGGGGGAGCCGCCGAGCACCTCGGCGAGCCCGCCGGCGGCCATGGAGCAGGCCGAGCCGACCTCGCCCTGGCAGCCGACCTCGGCGCCGGAGATGGAGGCGTTCTCCTTGAAGAGCATGCCGATGGCGCCGGCGGCGAGGAGGAAGCGGACCACGCCCTCCTCGTCGGCGCCGGGGACGAAGTTGATGTAGTAGTGCAGGACGGCGGGGATGATGCCGGCCGCGCCGTTGGTGGGGGCGGTCACGACCCGGCCGCCGGCCGCGTTCTCCTCGTTGACCGACATCGCGTAGAGGGTGACCCACTCCATGGCGTGCGCGAGCGGATCGCCTTCGGAGCGGAGCTGGCGGGCGGAGTTCGCGGCCCGGCGGCGCACCTTGAGGCCGCCCGGCAGGATGCCCTCGCGGGACATGCCGCGGCTGACGCAGCCCTGCATCACGCCCCAGATCTCCAGCAGGCCCTCGTTGATCTCTTCCTCGGTGCGCCAGGCCTTCTCGTTCTCCAGCATCAGGGCGGCGATGGAGAGACCGGTGTCCTGGGCGAGCCGCATCAGCTCGTCGCCGGTGCGGAAGGGGTACTTCAGGACGGTGTCGTCGAGCTTGATCCGGTCCTCGCCGACGGCGTCCTCGTCGACGACGAAGCCGCCGCCGACCGAGTAGTAGGTCTTCTCCAGGAGCGGGGCGCCGGCCTGGTCGTAGGCGAAGAGCGTCATGCCGTTGGCGTGGTACGGCAGGGAGCGGCGGCGGTGCAGTATCAGCTCGGTCGACTCGTCGAAGTCGATCTCGTGGTCCGTCCCGATCTCGGCGCCCAGCAGCCGCAGCCGCTTGGTCGTGCGGATCCGCTCCACCTCGCCGTCCGCGCTCTCCACGTCGACGGAGCGGGGTGAGTGCCCCTCCAGGCCGAGGAGCACGGCCTTGGGCGTGCCGTGGCCGTGGCCGGTGGCGCCGAGCGAGCCGAAGAGTTCGGCGCGTACCGAGGCCGTCTGCGCGAGGAGACCGTCCTTCTTGAGGCGACCGACGAACATCCGGGCGGCGCGCATGGGGCCCACGGTGTGGGAGCTGGAGGGGCCGATGCCGATGGAGAAGAGGTCGAAGACGGAGATGGCCACGGTGGCGGACTCCCTTGTCTGCTCGTGGTGGACGGTGGAGCAATGGGGCAGGAGGTACGTTTCTGCGCCGACTGACGAGCGTAACGCGGACGCGCGGTCCTGCCGCCTGACGGAAAGCGGCGGATGCCCGGCGCCCCGGGAAACAGCGGTTGTCGGCGCTCTGTGCGGGCCGCGGCCCGCTGCGCTGTGCCTCGTCTCACAGATGACGGGCACCGGATCGCGCCCGGCATCCGGCGAAATGAACAGTTTTGACGCGGGCCGGTCGGCGCGCCGGAGCCGGCCCGCCGGTCCTTGGCGGAGGCGGCCGTGATCCGGCGAGGAATGCGCCCGTCCCGGCCCGCCGGTCTCCCGGCGGGCCGGGACCGCGCTCGTGAGGCGCCCTAGGGGCGCCGTGCGCGACGTCGCGCGTCACGGCCGGGGCCCGCGTCAGCCGCCGCCACTGCGGCGGCGACGGGCGCGGGCCGGGGCGTCACAGCGACTGGTACAGCGGGTGCTTGCCGGCGAGGGCGGTGACGCGGCCCTTGAGGGCCTCGGTGTCGTAGCTGGGCTTGAGGGCCTCGGCGATGATGTCGGCGACCTCGCGGAAGTCCTCGGCCTGGAAGCCGCGGGTGGCGAGCGCCGGGGTGCCGATCCGCAGGCCCGAGGTGACCATCGGGGGCCGCGGGTCGTTCGGGATGGCGTTGCGGTTGACGGTGATGCCGACCTCGTGGAGGCGGTCCTCGGCCTGCTGGCCGTCCAGGTCGCTGTTGCGCAGGTCGACCAGGACGAGGTGGACGTCGGTGCCGCCGGACAGGACGGAGACGCCGACCTCGGTGACGTCGGGCCGGGTGAGGCGCTCGGCAAGGATGCGGGCGCCGTCGAGGGTGCGCTGCTGGCGCTCCTTGAACTCCTCGGAGGCCGCGACCTTGAAGGAGACCGCCTTGGCGGCGATGACGTGCTCCAGCGGGCCGCCCTGCTGGCCGGGGAAGACCGCGGAGTTGATCTTCTTGGCGAGCTCCTGGGTGGACAGGATCACGCCGCCGCGCGGACCGCCGAGGGTCTTGTGCGTGGTCGTGGTGACGACGTGGGCGTGCGGCACCGGGCTCGGGTGCAGGCCCGCGGCGACCAGGCCGGCGAAGTGCGCCATGTCGACCATGAGGTAGGCGCCGACCTCGTCGGCGATCCGGCGGAACTCGGCGAAGTCCAGCTGCCGCGGGTAGGCGGACCAGCCGGCGACGATCAGCTTGGGGCGGTGCTCCTTGGCGAGGCGCTCGACCTCTTCCATGTCGACGAGGTTGCTCTTCTCGTCGACGTGGTAGGGCACCACGTTGTAGAGCTTGCCGGAGAAGTTGATCTTCATGCCGTGGGTGAGGTGCCCGCCGTGGGCGAGGTTCAGCCCCAGGATGGTGTCGCCCGGCTTGATCAGGGCGAACATGGCGGCGGCGTTGGCCTGCGCGCCGGAGTGCGGCTGGACGTTCGCGGCCTCGGCGCCGAAGAGGGCCTTGATCCGGTCGATGGCGATCTGCTCGACGACGTCGACGTGCTCGCAGCCGCCGTAGTAGCGGCGGCCGGGGTAGCCCTCGGCGTACTTGTTGGTCAGGACCGAGCCCTGGGCCTCCATGACGGCGAGCGGAGCGAAGTTCTCCGACGCGATCATTTCGAGGGTGGACTGCTGGCGGTCGAGTTCGGCGTCGACGGCGGCGGCGACGTCGGGGTCGAGCTCATGGAGGGAGCTGTTGAGAAGCGACATGAGTCTTTCCTGGAGGGGTCAGGCGGCGCGGTGGCGGTCCTCCCGGACGGGTTCCGGGGGAGCTTCCGCTCGGTCGGTGGCGGGGTGCCGGGTCGGCGGGCCGGGAGGGCTCAGCCGGCGGCGAAGGCGGTGTACTCGTCAGCCGAGAGCAGGTCGTCCGGCTCGCCGCTCACCTTCACCTTGAACAGCCAACCGCCCTCGAACGGGGCGGAGTTCACCAGCGACGGGTCGTTCACGACGTCCTCGTTGGTCTCGGTGATCTCACCGGTGACCGGGGCGTAGAGGTCGCTGACCGACTTGGTCGACTCCAGCTCACCGCAGGTCTCGCCCGCCGTGACCGTGTCCCCGACCTCGGGAAGCTGCACGAAGACGACATCGCCGAGCGCGTTCGCGGCGTGCTCGGTGATGCCGACCGTCGAGACGCCGTTGTCGGCGGCCGACAGCCACTCGTGCTCCTTGCTGTAGCGCAGCTGCTGGGGGTTGCTCATGGCTCGATTCTCCTGTACGCGAGGGTGTGAACGTGAATGGGGTCTTGCACAGTGAGACGCGTGAGGCGCGCCGGTTTCACAACTGCCCGGAGGCAGAGCGCTACCGGCGTCACTTCTCCCGCTTGTAGAACGGAAGCGCGACGACCTCGTACGGCTCATGGCTTCCACGGATGTCCACGGCGACACCCTCGGCGCCCGGTGTGGCGTACGCCGCGTCGACGTAGGCGATCGCGAGCGGCTTGCCCAGCGTGGGCGACGGCGCACCGGAGGTGACCTCGCCGATGACCGTGCCGTCTGCCGCGACGACCGCGTAGCCGGCGCGCGGGACGCGGCGGCCCTCCGCGATCAGCCCGACGAGCTTGCGCGGTGGCGCGGCCTCGGCGCGGCGGGCGGCCTCCTCCAGGGCGGCGCGGCCCACGAAGTCACCGCCGTTGGTGGTCTTCTCGAACTTCACGACCCGGCCGAGACCCGCGTCGAACGGCGTGGTCGCGGTGGTCAGCTCGTGTCCGTACAGCGGCATGCCGGCCTCCAGGCGCAGCGTGTCGCGGCAGGACAGCCCGCACGGGACGAGCCCGACGTCCTTGCCGGCCGCGGTCAGCGCCTCCCAGAGGGCGACCGCGTCCGCGGGCCGGACGAACAGCTCGAAGCCGTCCTCGCCGGTGTAGCCGGTGCGGGCGATGAGCGCGCTCACGCCGGCGACCGTGCCGGGCAGACCCGCGTAGTACTTGAGGCCGTCCAGGTCGGCGTCCGTCAGCGCCTTGAGGATGCCGGGGGACTCCGGGCCCTGGACGGCGAGCAGGGCGTAGGCGTCGCGGTCGTCGCGGACCTCGGCGTCGAAGCCGGACGCGCGCTCGGTCAGCGCGTCGAGCACCACCTGGGCGTTGGAGGCATTGGCGACGACCATGTAGCTCTGGTCTTCGAGCCGGTAGACGATCAGGTCGTCGAGGATGCCGCCGGCCGCCTCGCAGATCATGGTGTAGCGGGCGCGGCCGGTCTTGACGCCGCCGATGTTGCCCACCAGCGCGTAGTCGAGGAGATCGGCGGCCTGCGGGCCGGTGACGGTGATCTCGCCCATGTGGGAGAGGTCGAAGAGGCCGGCCCGGGTGCGGACGGCGACGTGCTCGTCGCGTTCGCTGGCGTAGCGCAGCGGCATGTCCCAGCCGGCGAAGTCGGTCATGGTCGCGCCGAGCGCACGATGCGTGGCATCCAGCGCGGTACGGCGAGGGGCATCAGTCATGGTTCTGGGCTCCCAGGCATGGGTGACAAGACGTTCTCCCCATCTGTCATCGGAACCTGAGAGGTTCACCGGGATCCCGCGAACGGACCCGGTTTGCACCTTGGGTGGAGCCACCCGTCAGCCGGGCGGTGGCTCGCTTTTCAGATCTGCCTCGCCCGCGCGGTATCGGGGCCTGAGAGATTCAAGGGAGGACTTGCTCCTTCGGCGCCCCGCCGTGGCGGCGAGGACTCTCCCGCGCGGATTCAAGCGGCCGGTATGGAGTTGGCTGTGCACGGGTGAGCTGAGCGGTGCACAGTGGCGCCGACATCATTGCACGGGATCGCCGGATGCAGGAGTCCTGGTTGTCGCACCTCCCCGGGCGGCCGCCGTGGCCCGGGGGATCGGGCAATCGCCTTGATGGGTATTACCTTTTCTTGACACTCTTCGGGAAAGGGACGGACACCGGCCGGGCCCGCTAGTGACCGGGAGGGGCGATGACGGTGCACAAAGATGCCGCACTCGCGACAACGTCGGGGGTCGCGGGCGCCGCGGTGCCCCGGCCCGCACGCTCGCCCCTGGCCGTGGTCAGGCCGGGGCGCGGCGCGGAGGTGATCGACCTGAGGGGAACACGTCACACCGGCAAGGTGGCCGAGATGCGCTTCCCGGCCGGTGACCTCGTGGTGGTCTCCGGGCTGCCGGGCAGCGGCAAGAGCACGCTCATGCACCGCATCGTGCCGGTGCTGGACGGCCGGGGCGCCGCGGTGCACCGCATCGACTCGCAGGACGTCCGGGTGCGCTGGGAGCGCGGCAGGCTCCGCCGGCTGCCGTACGGGGTGTACCGCCCGCTGGTCCGTGCCGCGCACTATCTGGGGCTGCGCCGCGCGCTGCGCTCCGGCGACAGCGTCGTGGTGCACGACTGCGGGACGCTGGCGTGGGTGCGCCGCTGGATCGCGCGGTCGGCCCGGCGAGGCGGCCGCGGGCTGCATCTGGTGCTGCTCGACGTCCCGCCCGAGGTGGCGCTGTCCGGGCAGGAGTCGCGGGGGCGCGGAGTCTCCGGGTACGCCTTCGCACGGCACCGCAGGGCGGTGGGCCGGCTGGTCGGCGGGGCCGAGGCGGGCCGGCTGCCGAAGGGGTTCGCCTCGGCGGTGCTGCTGGACCGGCCGGCGGCGAGCGCGCTGGAGACCGTCGGCTTCGGCTGAGGCGGCCTCCGGCTGAGGTGGCCTCCGGCCGAGGTGGTCCCTCGGCCGGGCCGGTTTTCTGCGCCGGGCCGCCCACGCACGCCGGCGAAGATCGACTGCCCACCACCCCCTTCGGCTGCCGCCGCGCCTGCCGCTAGGGTCTTTGGCCAGATAGGGCGGTTTGGAACGGGTGGGTGTACATGAACTTTCCGGAGCAGGGGATACCGCAGCTGACCTGGCCTGCGAATGAGCTGGAAGAGGTGCTGGCCGCCTCGGTCGGGCACCCGGGTGCCGGTGGCCGGATCGTGGAGGTGCTGGGACGCAGCCGGGTGTGGGTGCCACTGCCCAACGGCGGCGGCCCGGACAGCGCGGGGCCGGGCGCCGCCGGGCTGGATCTGCCGACCACCGAGATCGGTGGCGCGGCGTATGTACCGGTCTTCAGCTCCGAGCAGGAGTTCCTGCGGGTCGTCGGTTCCCATATGTCCTTCACCGTCGCGCCCGCCCGGGAGTTCGCCCGTGGGCTGCCGCCGCTGATCGGTATCGCGGTCAACCCCGACGGCACGGTCGGCGTCCCGCTGCCCCCGCCCGCGGTGGCCGAATTGTGCCGGGTGGGGCGGACGGAGGGCGACGGACCGGCGAGCGGCGGCCGGGTCCGGCTCTTCGAGCCGGACTGGCAGGACGAGCCGGTGGACTTCCTGGCCGCCGCGGGACTGGAGTTCTCCGCAGCCGGATTTGTCCTGACTGCCCGGCGTGCCCTGGCAAGTGTCGAGGGCGACACGCCCGCGCTGTTCGTCGGAGTTCAGGTCGAGGCGACCCCCGCCGCCCTCCAGGACGGCACCGCCCGCGAGGCGGCTCTGTCCGCCCTGGGACGTGCGCTCGGCGCGGTGCCCGTGCGCTGGCCCGTGCAGCTCGTCATGCTGGACATCGCCCTGGGGGACCCGGTCGCCGACTGGATGCTCCAGCGGGTGCGACCCTTCTACTCTCGGGAGCACTCGTAAGCTGGTTGGATGACGGGCGGGCGCACCCCACGTGCCCTGCCGACAGAAGGGACGGACCACGTGAGCGCGGGTGCGCATCAGGGAGCGGCCGCGGCCGGACAGGTCGAGCAGATGCTGCAACAGATCTCGCCCGGTCGCTACGACGCCTATGAGGCGCTGCTGCACGCGCTCGCCGCGAGCCAGGTCTGGATGCTGCTGTGGCAGGGCCGGGCCGGTATGCCCGACGCGCAGTACGGAAACATGGAGGTCGACGGCCTCGGCTACGCGCCGTGTGTGACCTCGGCGCCCGAGCTGGCCGCGTCCGGCTGGAACCGCGACCACGAGCTCGTCACCGGCCTCGAAATCGCCGCCTCGCTCTTCCCCGACCGCTGGGGCCTGTGGCTGAATCCGCACGCTCCAGGTGGCGGCGTCGGCATTCCGTGGCTGGATCTGCGTCGTATCGCCGGTGGCCTCGACCGGCTGCCGGCCGGACCGCTGCGGATCTCCGAGCCGGTGATCGACATCCCGCAGTTCTACGCCCTCCTGGCGCAGAACGCCCACCGGACGCCCGCCGTGCGGTCGTTGCGCCGGGCCTGGGTGCAGCCCGCCCTCGGCGCCCCGTATCTGGCGATCGGTCTCGATCTGTACGACACCGGCCAACAGGCGGTGGAGTCGGCGCGGTTGATGATCCAGCAATCGATCGGCGCGGTTCCGGACGGCCTGCCGGTCTCGACGGTCGCGATGAACGACGAGTACGACCCGGTCTGCATGTGGATGCGGGCCTCCGCGCGCGCCTTCTTCGACCGCGACGGCTACGCCCAGCCCCCGGGTCAGCCGCCCGCCCCCGCGCCCTCCTACGGCTATGGGTTTCCGCGTCCCTACTGACGTCGGCGGCGCCGCGACGCGCCGCCCTTCGGGCTGAATTGCCCGTGTACGCCCCCCGGTTGAGACGGCCCGCGAGGGCTGATCATTCCGCTCAGGCGGTTCGGCTGTCCGTATAACGGAAGGCCGTGGAGCACATCACAGTTGCGCATCCTTTCACCGCCAGGACTGGTGAGTGATCGCGAATCGGATGAAGACTCCCGCAACAGAGGGCTTCGGCCCTTTGTACGAGCGTCATTCAGATCGGCGTCGCGTGAATCTCCGAAACTTCACACTGCGAACTCTCGCGATGCCCGCACCACGTGCACCAGTGATGTGAATCAGGCCGCTACAGCGGCGGGCATTGGGCCGGCCACCGTCGGCCGAGAGGGGTCAAAAGCACCGTGACCGCACCGATCGAGACCACCGGGGCGGCTGCTGAGGCGCAGCCGGAAGCGGTGCTGAAAGGCGTGGCGAGCAAGCGCATCGAAGGGCGCTCGCTCGGGCAGATCGCATGGCTGAGATTCCGGCGTGACAAGGTCGCGGTGGCCGGTGCCATCGTTGTCATCCTGCTTGTCGTGGTCGCCGCGCTCTCCCGCCCCCTGCAGAGCCTGCTGGGGCTGGACCCCAACAGCCCGAACCAGTCGCTGATCGACCCCAACACCACTCTGCCCAAGGGCGACTTCGGCGGTATGAGCGCCGATCATCCCTTCGGCGTCGACCCCAAGTTCGGCCGCGACCTGCTCGCCCGGATTCTTGAGGGCTCGTGGGTGTCGCTGATCGTGGCCTTCGGTGCGACGCTGCTCTCGGTCGCCATCGGCACCGTCCTCGGTGTCGTCGCCGGCTTCTACCGCGGGCGCGTGGACGCGGTGATCAGCCGGATGATGGACGTCTTCCTGGCCTTCCCGCTGCTGCTCTTCGCCATCGCGATCTCCGCCTCGCTGCAGGGCGGCGCGTTCGGCCTGGAGGGTCTGCCGCTGCACATCTCCGTGCTGATCTTCGTGATCGGCTTCTTCAACTGGCCGTACATGGGCCGCATCGTGCGGGCGCAGACCCTGTCGCTGCGCGAGCGCGAATTCGTGGACGCCGCGCGCGGCATGGGTGCGCGCGGGCCGTTCATCCTCTTCCGGGAGCTGCTGCCCAACCTGGTGGGTCCGATCATCGTCTACTCGACGCTGCTGATCCCCTCCAACATCCTCTTCGAGGCGGCGCTGAGCTTCCTGGGCGTCGGCATCCAGCCGCCCCAGGCTTCCTGGGGCGGCATGCTCAACCAGGCGGTCAAGTACTACGAGGTCGATCCCCAGTACATGATCGTCCCCGGCCTCGCGATCTTCGTCACCGTGCTGGCGTTCAACCTGCTCGGTGACGGTCTGAGGGACGCGCTGGACCCGCGCAGCCGGTGACGCCTGCCGGGCACCCGCACCGCCCAGATGTCTCAACAGTTGTTTGACGTTTCTCGACGAACGAAGGGGACACCGACCATCATGCGAAGGTCAGTTCCGGTCGCGGCTATCGCGGCCCTCACCAGTGCGGGCCTTTTGCTGGCCGGCTGCAGTGGGAGCAAGGACTCCAAGAACGGCTCCGGCGAGGCCAACGCCGCGACCAAGGGGATCGTCAACGCCTCCGATGCGAAGGGCGGCACGGTCAACTACGCGCTGAGCGACGCCCCCGAGTCGTTCGACCCGGGCAACACCTACTACGCCTTCGTCTACAACTTCAGCCGGCTCTACGCGCGCCCGCTCACCACCTTCAAGCCGGGCCCCGGCACGAAGGGCAACGAGCTGACCCCGGACCTCGCCGAGTCGATGGGCAAGCCCACCGACGGCGGCAAGACCTGGACGTACAAGCTGCGCAAGGGCGTCAAGTACGACGACGGCTCGGTGATCACGTCCAAGGACGTGAAGTACGCCGTCGAGCGCAGCAACTTCGCGCGTGACACCCTCTCGCTGGGCCCGAACTACTTCCAGCAGTTCCTCAAGGACAACGACGGCGGCTACAAGGGTCCCTTCAAGGACAAGGACAAGGCCGGCCTGAAGTCGGTCGAGACGCCCGACGACCAGACGATCGTCTTCCACCTCAAGAAGCCGTTCGCCGAGTTCGACTACCTGGTGAGCGCCCCGCAGACCGCGCCGGTGCCGCGGGCCAAGGACAAGGGCGCGGAGTACACCAAGTCCGTCGTCTCCTCCGGGTCGTACAAGTTCCAGAGCTACCAGGAGGGCAAGCAGCTCACCCTGGTCCGCAACCCGCACTGGTCCGCCAAGACCGACCCGCTGCGCAAGCAGCTGCCGGACAAGATCGTCCTGAAGATGAAGGTCGCCCAGTCGACCATCGACAAGGACCTGCGCTCCGGCAACACCCATGTCGACCTCGCCGGTCGCGGCGTCGACGGCCAGACCCAGGCCCAGCTGCTGACGGACCCCGACGAGAAGGCGAACACCGACAACGCCCTCGGTCAGCGGGTCGTCTACACGGCCATCAACACCAAGGTGAAGCCGTTCGACAACGTCGAGTGCCGCAAGGCCGTCGA
This sequence comes from Streptomyces sp. Pv4-95, assembly GCF_045782725.1. NCBI lineage: Bacteria > Bacillati > Actinomycetota > Actinomycetes > Kitasatosporales > Streptomycetaceae > Streptomyces > Streptomyces sp. Pv4-95. The sequence continues at coordinate 2,665,064 of NZ_CP127172.1, read as the reverse complement.
GTACGCGATCGACAAGAAGGCCGTGCAGACCTCGCTCGGTGGCCCGATCCGCGGTGAGGTGGCCTCCACGGTCCTGCCGACGGACATCGACGGCTACCAGAAGTTCGACCTGTACCCGCAGAAGTACGACGGGGACAAGCTCGACCTCACCGAGGCCAAGAAGCACTGGGACAAGTGCGGCGCCGGCAAGACGGACACCACGATCGTGGCGCGCAACGACCGCCAGGACGAGATCGACGCGGCCACCACGGTCATCGACTCGCTGAAGAAGATCGGCGTCAACGCCAAGATCCAGAGCTACCCGAGCAGCAAGTACTTCTCGGACTACGCGGGTGTGCCGAAGTTCAACAAGAAGAACAACGTCGGCCTGATCATGATGCAGTGGGGCTCGGACTTCCCGACCGGCTACGGCTACCTGCAGCAGATCGCGAACGGCAAGGCGATCAGCCAGTCCGGTAACACCAACCTGTCCGAGCTGGACGACCCGGCGATCAACAAGCTGCTCGACAGCGCCATCGCCGACACCGACAAGGCCGCGCGCGAGAAGGCGTACGCCGAGATCGACAAGAAGATGATGGAGCAGGCGGCGATCGTTCCGCTCACCTACTTCAAGGTCCTGCTGTACCGCTCGCCCAAGGCCACCAACCTGGTGTCCACCTCGGCCTTCAGCGGTCAGTACGACTACCTCAACATCGGCGTCAAGAAGTAGCAGCCCTGGAAGGCAGGTGAAGGCATTGGTGTCCGCGGGCCGGTCGCTACCGGCCCGCGGCACCGACGCCGCATCCCCGTGTTCTCGTACATCATCCGCAGGTTGATCAGCGCAGTGATCCTGCTGCTGATCGTCAGCGCGGTCACTTTCGGCATCTTCTTCCTGCTGCCGAAACTGGCCGGGCAGAGCACCGACCAGCTTGCCCAGCAGTACATCGGAAAGGCCCCCACGGCCGCGGACATCGCGGCGGTGAAGAAGAACCTCGGCCTGGACAAGCCCGTGTACGAGCAGTACTGGGACTTCCTCAAGGGCATTTTCGTCGGCGTCGACTACAAGTTCGGGCCGGAAGTGGCCAAGTGCCATGTGCCGTGCTTCGGCTACTCCTTCAAGACGCACATCGAGGTCTGGCCGGAGATCCAGTCCAGGCTGCCGGTGACCCTGTCGCTGGCCGCCGGTGCCGCCATCGTGTGGGTCGTCTCCGGTGTCGCCACCGGCGTGCTCTCCGCGCTGCGCCCCGGCTCGCTCTTCGACCGGATGGCCATGGGCGTCGCCCTGGCCGGCGTCTCGCTCCCGATGTTCTTCACCGGCGCCCTGGCGCTGGCCCTCTTCACCTACCAGTGGCCGATCTTCGAGCGCAGCGACTACGTACCGCTGATGGAGGATCCCTTCCTCTGGGCGCGGACCCTGGTCCTGCCCTGGGTCACCCTGGCGTTCCTCTACTCCGCGCTCTACGCCCGGCTCACCAGAGCGGGCATGCTGGAGACGCTGAGCGAGGACTACATCCGTACCGCCCGCGCGAAGGGCCTGCACGAGCGCAAGGTGGTCGTACGGCACGGTCTGCGTGCCGCGCTCACCCCGATCATCACGGTCTTCGGCATGGACCTGGGCCTGCTGCTCGGCGGTGCGCTGATCACCGAACAGGTCTTCTCACTCAAGGGAGTCGGCGCCTTCGCCGTCGAGGCGATCAACGCCAACGACCTGCCGAACATTCTCGGCGTCACCCTGCTCGCCGCGTTCTTCATCGTCATATGCAACCTGGTGGTGGACGTTCTGTACGCCGCCGTCGACCCGCGGGTGAGGCTCTCGTGACCGACTCCTCCGAGGACAAGACCGAGACGGCCGGACCGGCCGTGAGCACGCCCGTGGCCGAGCCGGTGGCCGAACCCACCGAGCCCGCGACCCCGACCGCCTTCCTCGAAGTGCGGGACCTGAAGGTGCACTTCCCGACCGACGACGGCATCGTGAAGTCCGTCGACGGACTCTCCTTCACCCTGGAGAAGGGCCGGACGCTCGGCATCGTCGGCGAGTCCGGCTCCGGCAAGTCGGTGACCTCCCTCGCCGTCATGGGACTGCACCGCGCGTCCCGCCGGCAGCGCAGCAAGGTCGACATGTCGGGCGAGATCTGGCTGGACGGCAAGGAGCTGGTCTCCGCCGATCCGGACGAGGTGCGCCGGCTGCGCGGCCGCGAGATGGCGATGATCTTCCAGGATCCGCTCTCGGCGCTGCACCCCTTCTACACCGTCGGCCAGCAGATCGTGGAGGCGTACCGCGTCCACCACGACGTCGACAAGAAGACCGCCCGCCGCCGGGCCGTCGAGATGCTCGACCGGGTCGGCATCCCGCAGCCCGACAAGCGGGTCGACGACCATCCGCACCAGTTCTCCGGCGGTATGCGCCAGCGCGCCATGATCGCGATGGCGCTGGTCAACAACCCCGAGCTGCTGATCGCGGACGAGCCGACCACCGCCCTGGACGTCACCGTCCAGGCGCAGATCCTGGACCTGATCCGCGATCTGCAGAAGGAGTTCGGCTCGGCGGTCATCATCATCACCCACGACCTGGGTGTGGTGGCCGAGCTGGCCGACGACCTGCTGGTGATGTACGGCGGCCGCTGCGTGGAGCGCGGCCCCGCGGAGAAGGTCTTCTACACGCCGCAGCACCCCTACACCTGGGGTCTGCTCGGCTCGATGCCGCGGATCGACCGCGATCAGACCGACCGGCTGATCCCCGTGAAGGGATCGCCGCCCAGCCTGATCAATGTGCCGTCCGGCTGTGCCTTCAATCCCCGTTGCCCGTACGCGGACGTCCCCGAGGACAACGTCACCCGCACGGTGCGCCCCGAACTGCGCCAGGTGGAGGGCGGGCACTTCTCCGCCTGCCACATGTCGCAGGAGGAGCGGGAGCGTATCTGGACCGAAGAGATTGCGCCGAAGCTGTGACCGAGACGACTGACGACGAGAGCAAGAAGATCCCGCTGCAGAAGGGATCTGCGGACGAGGCCGCGCAGGACGGCCACCGCCGGGTCGCTCCGCAGGATCCGGACGCCGAGCCGCTGCTGCGGGTGCGCGGTCTGGTCCGGCACTTCCCGATCACCAAGGGCCTGCTCAAGCGGCAGGTCGGTGCGGTGCAGGCGGTCGACGGCATCGACTTCGACGTCCGGCCGGGGGAGACGCTCGGTGTGGTCGGCGAGTCCGGCTGCGGCAAGTCGACGATGGGCCGGCTGATCACCCGGCTCGACGAGCCGACCGGCGGCTCCATCGAGTTCGAGGGCAGGGACATCACCCACCTGTCCCCGGGCAAGCTGCGGCCGATGCGCCGCGACGTCCAGATGATCTTCCAGGACCCGTACGGGTCGCTGAACCCGCGGCACACCATCGGCGGGATCATCGGCACCCCCTTCCGCCTCCAGGGCGTCGAGCCCGAGGGTGGGGTGAAGAAGGAGGTGCAGCGGCTGCTGGAGCTGGTGGGTCTGAGCCCGGAGCACTACAACCGCTATCCGCACGAGTTCTCCGGCGGTCAGCGGCAGCGCATCGGTATCGCACGGGCGCTGGCGCTCAAGCCGAAGCTGGTCGTCGCGGACGAGCCGGTGTCGGCGCTGGACGTCTCCATCCAGGCGCAGGTCGTCAACCTCATGGACGACCTCCAGGAGGAGCTGGGCCTGACCTACGTCATCATCGCCCACGACCTGTCGGTGATCCGCCATGTGTCGGACCGCATCGCGGTCATGTACCTCGGCAAGATCGTGGAGTTGAGCGACCGCAAGGCGCTCTACGAGTCGCCGATGCACCCCTACACCAAGGCGCTGCTCTCCGCGGTGCCGGTGCCCGACCCCAAGCGGCGGACCCAGCGCGACCGGATCCTGCTCAAGGGCGATGTGCCGTCGCCGATCAACCCGCCCTCCGGCTGCCGGTTCCGCACCCGCTGCTGGAAGGCGACGGAGGTGTGCGCGACCACCGAGCCGCCGTTGGTGGCGCTCAGGACCGGTCACCAGGTGGCCTGTCACCACCCGGAGAACGCACCGGAGGCCGGGTCCGGTGGCGGCGGGGCTCCCGGAGCACCGGCGACCGCAGTGCCGGAGAAGTAGCCGGAGCCACCCCCGGAGCCACCAAATGATCATCAACTACTGAGGAATTGGCAAAGTCCCGGGCCCACCGCGGGCGGGAGAGTGCAGAGTCGGCGCGGTTGTTCAGACATCATCCGTGTGTTCGAAGGGACGGCTCATGGCATTCTCCCGCTCTGTGCGTCGCACTTCCCGCTGGCTCGCGCTCGCCACGGCGGTGGCCTCGGCCGCCACCATCGCCGCCGGGCCGGGCGCCTCGGCCGGCGCCCCGGGGGCCGGCGACCCCTACTTCCCGCAACTGGGCAACGGCGGTTTCGACGCCCTCCACTACGACCTGGGTGTCAGCTACGACCCGGACAGCGGCCGCCTCACCGGCCGCACCACGCTGACCGCCAGGGCCACCGAGAACCTCTCCTCCTTCGACCTCGATCTGCAGAAGCTGACGGTCGACTCGGTCCGGGTGAACGGCCACCGCGCCGGGTTCAGCCGCTCCGGCGACGAGTTAAGGATCCGGCCGGACTCCCGGCTGCCCCGCGGCCACCGCTTCACGGTCACCGTCTCCTACGGCGGTGTCCCCAAGCCGCTCGGCGGCCCGATCATCTCCGGCTCCGACTACGGCTGGATGAAGACCAAGGACGGTGTCTTCGTCGCCTGTGAGCCGAACGCCGCCTCGACGTGGTTCCCCTCCAGCGACCACCCCGGCGACAAGGCGACGTTCGATATCCGCATCGACGCCCCCAAGGGCCTCACCGGTGTCTCGAACGGCCGCCTCATCAGCTCCGGTGAGGCGCACGGCCGCTCGTACGCCCACTGGCGGGAGAAGCGCCCGATGGCGACGTATCTCGCCACCGCCACCATCGGCAGGTTCGATGTGCGTACGGGCACCACCCCGGGCGGTGTCCCGATCTACGTCGCCACCGACCCGACGCTGCCCACCGGCAAGGTCGATGTCTACGGCATCACCTCCGAGGCCACCGACTACTGGTCCGAGGTCTTCGGCCCGTACCCCTTCGAGGAGACCGGCGCGATCGTCGACGACATGCCGCAGGCGGGCTTCTCGCTGGAGGTGCAGTCCAAGCCGGTCTACTCGGCGGTGCGCAACGAGACCACCATCGTCCACGAGCTGGCCCACCAGTGGTTCGGCGACTCGGTCTCCGTCGAGCAGTGGAAGAACATCTGGCTCAACGAGGGCTTCTCCCGCTACGCGCAGTGGCTGTGGGCCGAGCACAAGGGCACCCGGAGCGCCCACGACGCCCTCCGCGAGGAGTACCGGGACGTCCCGGCCGACGATGACTTCTGGCAGGTGAAGGTCGGCGACCCGCAGCGGGACACCATGTTCTCCGGCCCGGTCTATGACCGGGGTGCGATGACGCTGCAGGTGCTGCGCGAGCGGATCGGTGACAAGGCGTTCTTCGAGCTGCTGCCGGCCTGGACCGCGCAGCACCGCTACGGCAACGCGCGGACCGCGCAGTTCATCGCGCTCGCCGAGAAGATCTCCGGGCAGCAGTTGGACGATCTCTTCGACACCTGGCTGAACACCACGGGCAAGCCGGCGCTGCCGGGCGAGTAGCGGCGGTCCGGACCCGGCGTCAGTCGGAGTCCGGCCGGCCGCGGCCGCCGAGCGACTGCGGCCGGGGCAGGTGGACGCCGAAGTAGACGGCCGCCATCCGCAGTGCGAAGACCACCCCCGCCGAGATCGCCGCGGCGGGGGTGGCGCCCGTGCCGAGGTGGTGCAGCCCCAGGTAGCAGCAGCCGCCGGCCAGTGCGGCGATCGCGTAGACGTCCTCGCGCAGCAGCAGCGGCGGGAACTCCCCGCACAGCACATCGCGGATGACCTCGCCGGCGACGCCGGTCAGCACCGCCAGGATGATCACGGCAAGCGGGGTGGCGTCCGCCTCGATGGCGGCGCGCGCCCCGATCACCGTGACGACGGACAGGCCGACCGCGTCGACGACGAGCAGCGACTTGACCGGCAGTGTCCAAAAGCGCAGGTAGGCGATGGTGCCGACGCCGACGCAGATGATCACTGTCAGCAGCACCCAGTCGTGCGTCCAGTACAGCGGCTGCCGGTCGAGGATCAGATCGCGCAGCGTGCCGCCGGAGATGGACGCGGCGAAGGCGAGCACCAGCCCGCCGAACGGGTCCATGTTGGCGCGGTAGGCGGCCAGCACGCCGCTCGCCGCGAACGCCGCGACGCCGACCAGATAGAGCACGTGAAGCATGGCGCCATGTTCTCAGGCCGCGCGGCCGCCGCCGTCGGCGCGTGCCCGGCCGATCGGGCGGAGCGCGGACGCGGCGCCGAAGGTGAGCGTTCAAATTTGACACTACCGGTCAGTAACCATCCGGTGTAGCGTGCACGTCATGGCATTGGTGACCATAGGTAAGAGTGAGTTCGACCGCGATACGGCGGTCACGCGCAGGGCCGAGGGCGTCTACGACGCGGAGCTCTCCGCCGGGTGGACGATCATCCAGGCGGTCAACGGCGGCTATCTCCTGGCCCTCATGGGCCGTGCGCTGGGCGACGCCCTCCCGCACCCGGACCCCTTCTCGGTCACCGCGCACTACCTGACGGCCTCGGTCCCCGGGCCCGCCGTCATCCGCACCGAGAGCGTCCGCTCCGGCCGCACCATGTCGACCGGCACCGCCACCCTCGTCCAGTTCGCCGAGGACGGCACCGAGGTCGAGCGGATGCGGGTGCTCGCCGCCTACGGCGACCTCGATGCGCTGCCCGACGACGTCCGCACCACCGCCAAGCCGCCGGCCATCCCGCCCTACGAGCACTGCCTGGGCACCGACAGCGCCCCCGACGGGAAGCCGGCCATCCCGGGCAGCACGGCCATCGCCGAGCGGCTCACCCTCCGCCTGGACCCGACGACCGCCGGCTGGGCCGTCGGCGCCCCCTCCGGCAAGGGGGAGATGCGCGCGTGGTTCGGCCTCGCCGACGGCCGTGAGCCCGATCCGCTGTCCCTCCTGCTGACCGTCGACGCACTGCCGCCGACCGCCTTCGAGATAGGGCTCTCCGGCTGGGTCCCCACCGTCGAGCTGACCGCGCACATCCGTCGCCGCCCCGCGCCGGGACCGCTGCGGGTCGCGATCACCACCCGCAATCTGGCCGGCGGCTTCCTGGAGGAGGACGCCGAGGTCTGGGACTCCGAGGATCATCTCGTCGCGCAGTCCCGTCAGCTGGCGCGCGCCCTGCTGGAGGGCTGAGTCTCCCGCGTCGGGAAGCCGGGCCGGCCAGGCGCCGGGCCCGGGGCGCTCACCCGAGGAACTCCGCCAGCTCCGCGGTGAGTTGGGCCGGGGCGTCCTCCTGGACCAGATGCCCGGCCCCCTCGATCAGCCGCAGCCGCGCACCCGGGACGGCGGCGGCCAGCTGCTCGCCCTTGGCGGCCGGGATCCAACTGTCCTGCGCGCCCCAGCAGATCAGCGTCGGCAGGTCGAGCTCGCCGTAGCGGCCCTCGATCTCGTCGGTGAACCGCTGGTCGTTCTGCTGGATCTGCCGGTAGAACGCCGGCCGGCCCTCCTCCGTGCACCAGTCGTCGGCCAGCCGGTCCAGGACCGCCGGGTGCAGGCCCGGGTGGCTCGCGGAGGAGATGTACGTGTGCACCAGCGCCCGGTGCAGGTCCGGTGGCAGCTGCCCGAAGACCTCGGGGTGCGCGCCCAGCAGCCGGTAGGTGGGCGAGCCCCAGGGGGCCAGTGCCACCGGGTCGACGAGTGCCAGCCGTGCGTACTTCGCGCCGTGCAGCAGATGTGCCCGCAGTGCCACGCAGCCGCCGAAGTCATGGGCGACGACGGCGGGTTCGCTCAGGTCCCAGTGCGCCAGCAGTTCGCCGAAGACCCGGGCCTGCGCGGCGAGCGAGACGTCCTGCCCCTCCCGCATCTCCGAGGCGCCGTAGCCCGGCATGTCCCAGACGAACACCTGGTGGCGCGCGGCGAGGGCGGTGGCGATGTCGCGCCAGACGTACGACGAGAACGGCGTGCCGTGCAGCAGGACGACCGGCGGGGTGCCGGGGCGTGCCTTGCCGAGCGCGGCCCAGCGCACCTCGCCGGAGGAGCTGTGGAAGGAGCGGTCCAGAAGCCAGCGTGTCATGAGTGTAAGGCTAGACACTCCTTACGTTCATGTCGACGGGAACCGCGGAAGGGAGTCGGTTCGCCCGCCGCCGGGCCCGGCGCCTCCGCGCGCCGGAGATGCGCCCCCGAAGCCCGTGGCGCCTGCTCGTAGAATCGTGCGCACCATGGTTTACCTCGACCACGCCGCCACCACTCCGATGCTTCCGGAGGCGGTGCAGGCGATGACCGCCCAGCTGACCGTCACCGGCAATGCGTCCTCCCTGCACGCCGCCGGCCGGCGGGCTCGGCGCACCGTCGAGGAGGCGCGGGAGTCCCTCGCCTCCTCACTGGGCGCCCGCCCGAGCGAAGTCGTCTTCACCGCGGGCGGCACCGAGGCCGACAACCTCGCGGTCAAGGGGCTGTACTGGTCCCGCCGGGACGCCGACCCGGCCCGTACCCGCGTCCTGGCCAGCCCCGTCGAGCACCACGCCGTCCTGGACGCCGTGGAATGGCTCGCGGAGCACGAGGGCGCCCAGGTGGAGTGGCTGCCGGTCGACACCTACGGCCGGGTGCACCCCGACGCGCTGCGCGCGGCCATCGACCGCAACCCGGACGATGTCGCGCTCGCCACCGTCATGTGGGCCAACAACGAGATCGGCACGATCCAGCCGGTCCATGAACTCGCCCGGGTGGCCAAGGAGTTCGACGTCCCGCTGCACGCCGACGCGGTCCAGGCGTTCGGCCAGCTGGAGATCGACTTCGCTGCCTCGGAACTGGCCGCGATGACGGTCTCCGCGCACAAGATCGGCGGGCCGTACGGCATCGGCGCGCTGCTCCTGGGCCGTGAGTACGCCCCCGTTCCGGTGCTGCACGGCGGCGGCCAGGAGCGCCACGTACGCTCCGGCACCCTCGACACCCCCGCCATCGCCGCCTTCGCCGCCGCGGGGCGGCACGCCGTCGCGCACCGCGAGGACTTCGCCCGCGACATCGGCGCGCTGCGCGACGACCTGGTCAAGGCGGTCCGCGCCGCGGCCCCGGACGCCGTCCTCGGCGGCGACCCGGACCCCGCGGGCCGCCTCCCCGCCAACGCCCACTTCTCCTTCCCCGGCTGTGAGGGCGACTCGCTGCTCCTGCTGCTGGACGCCCAGGGCATCGCCTGCTCGACGGGCTCCGCGTGCACGGCCGGAGTCGCCCAGCCCAGCCATGTCCTCCTGGCCACGGGGATGTCCCAGGACCTGGCGCGCGGCACCCTGCGCTTCTCGCTGGGGCACACCTCCACCGCGCAGGATGTCGCGGCGCTCGCGGAGGCCATCGGGCCGGTCGTGGAGCGCGCGCGCAGCGCGGGACTCAGCTAGCGCCCGTCCGGGAGACCGGTGGTCGGTACCGCAGGGGGATGAAGATGGCGATGTCGCCGTCGGATGCGGCCCGGAGCCGGGCGACCTCGGCGTTCAGGTCGCTGCCGTCGATGACGCGGGTGCCCTCCCAGGGCGTGACCGGGCCGCTGCCCGCCACCACGGGCTTGGGCACCGCGTTCATGAAGGCGGTGACCTCGGGCATCCGCTCCGCGGCCGCGGGCGAGGTCCAGACGTCGGCGAAGTGCTCATCCGTGCGCCCGCCCAGCAGCAGGGCCCCCACTTCCCGGGTCTGACGCAGGTTCCAGCCCGCGGGCCGAACTCACGGACGGGCGCCGGTTCGTGCCGAAAAGCAGCGCCCCGGGCCTCGTTGGGAGGTGCCCGGGGCGTGCTGCCCTCGCGAGACGGTGTCGCCGCGCGAGGTGTCTGTGGTTATCCGAACTGGCCGGGCTGGTAGTCGCCGGCGGGCTGCTGGACGATGACGTTCACGCGGTTGTAGACGTTGATGAGGGCGATGAGCGACACCAGGGCGGCGAGCTGTTCCTCGTCGTAGTGCTTGGCGGCGTTCGCCCATGCCTCGTCCGTGACACCACCGGCGGCGTCGGCGATGCGGGTGCCCTGCTCCGTCAGCTCCAGCGCGGCGCGCTCGGCCTCGGTGAAGACCGTGGCCTCCCGCCATGCCGCGACCAGGTGGAGACGCACGGACGTCTCCCCGGCGGCAGCGGCGTCCTTGCTGTGCATGTCGGTGCAGAAGCCGCAGCCGTTGATCTGGCTGGCGCGGAGCTTGACCAGTTCCTCCGTCGCGTCCGGCAGCGTCGAGTCCGATATGACCTTGCCCGCCGAGTTGATGTGCTTCAGGAACTTGCCGGCGACCGGGTTGCCGAAGAGGTTCAAGCGAGCGTCCATGGTGAGTTCCTCCGTCGTATTTCGTGGTGACACACCTTTGACGGAGCTGATCGGAACGATGTGACAGGAAGGAATGTGACCTGCATCACATGTGGTGTCCTGTGGGGGAGCCGCTTCGGCCGGTCACGTCGGTTCCGGTGAGGCGGTGGCCGGGCCGGCGTCCAGGAGGCCGAGCAGGGCGTCGCGGTGGAGGTCCGCGATCGGGGCGAGGAGGTCGGGGTGGCGCAGCAGCGGCGCGGCATGGTGATCGCGCGGGCCGGGGATCGTCAGCCGGCGCGCGTCGCCCACGGACTCGACGCCGTGGCGGGTGCCTGCCAGGCATGCCGTCGCCGTGACGGCGAGAGCTTGGTCGGACAGCAGGCAGGCAGCCCAGCTGACGACGGTCTCGTCCACCCAGGTGCGCCAGGCGTACTCGGCCGTGTCCCGGGGGTGGGCATCGGTGCCGGTGCCGGTGCCGGTGCCGGTGACGGAGTCCAGCCGGTCGGAGCCGCCGGGGCCGACAAGGTTCAGCAGTTCGGCGTCCATTGCGGTGGGGTAGCGCAGGGCGGCGGCGATGGTGGCCGCCTGCCGCGCCTGGGCCTCGGCGAGGGCGTGGCTCAGCGAGCCGGTCGCGGGCGGGAACGCCGTCAGCAGCCAGCGGGCGCAGGCGGCAATGACGGGCGAGAGGTCACTGGACAAGGGGCCGTCCTTCGCGCGTGCCGGTCATGGCTCCGATTCCCGACCGTGAGCCGGTCGCGCGCACTCGTACGCCCCGGCAGCGGGGCAGGCCAGCGTATGGCCGCCGCTGGAGCGGGGACAGGGCGTGCGTCACAGCCGGGGGCCCGGTGCCGGGCCGACGGCCTCCCTCCGCGCATCGGTCAGAGCCACGCACGACAGGGGTGCGCACGACCGGCAGGCTCTGAGCCGCCGGATCGGTGCCCGAATTCCGCGGTCTCGCCGACACCTCCTGCCAGCTGCCCCCGTCGCCCGGCGACTGAGGCGCTCGGGCACGGGGAGCCGGCGCGGCGGAGGTGCATGCGTATGTGACCGATCTCCTACGCGCTCGGCTTGGGCGTGGGGGCGCGGCGCAGCTCGGCCCGCACGAGGCGGAGGTAGCGGTTCCAGTCCCAGTGCGGCCCGGGGTCGGTGTGGTCGGTGCCGGGGACTTCCACATGGCCGACGATGTGCTCGCGGTCGGCCGGGAGGCCGTAGCGCCGGCAGATGGCGGCCGTCAGCCGCGCCGATGAGGCGTACATGGCGGCCGTGAAGGACTCCGGGCGGTCCACGAAGCCCTCGTGCTCGATGCCGACGCTGCGTTCGTTGTAGCCGCGGTTGCCGGCGTGGAACGCCACGTCCAGCTCCCTGACCTGCTGCGCCACATGCCCGTCCTTGCGCACGACGTAGTGGGCGGCCGCGCCGTGCAGCGGGTCCTGGAAGACCTTCAGCGCCGTCGCGAAGCTGCCCTGCACGACATGGATGACCACCCTGTCGACCTCGTAGTCATCGGGGCGGTCCGCGAACCGCCAGTTCGCCGGGGATGCCTCCACCCACTGGGCGCCGCGGTAGTCCACCTCGCCGGCCTTGCGCGGTTTGCTGTTGCCCGGGAGGCGCCACCACCAGCGCGCCAGCTCCGCGCGCCCGCCGTATGCCGCCGCGCCCGCGGCGACCAGGCCGCCGCCCCCGATCCACAGCGCACGCCTGCGCGTGATCGCGGGCCGGTCCCCCTCACCCTCGGTCTTCCCCATGCGTTGCATAACGCTTTCGGGCCTGTCGCTGGTTCCGTCTACCCTGGAGGGGTTATGACTGACGCTCCCCGCCGCCTCCGCGTACTCGCCGCCATGTCCGGCGGTGTCGACTCCGCCGTCGCCGCGGCCCGCGCCGCCGAGGCCGGCCACGACGTGACAGGCGTGCACCTCGCGCTCTCCGAGAATCCCAAGTCGTTCCGCACCGGCGCGCGGGGCTGCTGCACGATCGAGGATTCGCACGACGCCCGCCGGGCCGCCGATGTCATCGGTATCCCCTTCTACGTCTGGGACCTCGCCGAGCGCTTCCGTGAGGACGTCGTCGACGACTTCATCGCGGAGTACGAGGCCGGCCGCACCCCCAACCCCTGCCTGCGCTGCAACGAGAAGATCAAGTTCGCCGCGCTGCTGGACAAGGCCCTCGCCCTCGGCTTCGACGCCGTGTGCACCGGCCACTACGCCACCGTCGTCCTGCGCGAGGACGGCACCCGCGAGCTGCACCGCGCCTCCGACATGGCGAAGGACCAGTCCTACGTCCTCGGCGTGCTGGACGACCGGCAGTTGGCGCATGCCATGTTCCCGCTGGGCGACACCCTCACCACCAAGCCGGAGATCCGCGAAGAGGCCGCCCGGCGCGGCCTGTTCGTCGCGAAGAAGCCCGACAGCCACGACATCTGCTTCATCGCCGACGGCGACACCCAGGGCTTTCTGGCCAAGCGGCTGGGCGCGGCCGAGGGAGACATCGTCGACGAGGCCGGCAACCGCCTCGGCACGCACGAGGGCGCGTACGGCTTCACGATCGGCCAGCGCAAGGGCCTGCGCATCGGCCACCCGGCCGCCGACGGCAAGCCGCGCTACGTCCTGGACATCTCCCCGGTCGACAACACCGTCACGGTCGGCCCCGTCGAGTCCCTCGATGTCACGGCGCTGACCGCCATCCGTCCCCGCTGGTGCGGCCGCCCCCCGGCCGCCGGAACCGCCACCTACACCGCCCAGCTCCGCGCCCACGGCGGCGAGACGGAGGTGACGGCAGAGGTGGTGGACGACACCGAACTCCGGGTCACCTTCACCGAGCCGGTCCGTGGCGTGGCCCCCGGCCAGGCGATCGTCCTCTACGACGGGAGCCGGGTCGTCGGCTCGGCGACCATCGCGACGACGGAGCGACGGGTGGCGGCGGGGGTCGAGTAGACCCGCGCCCGGTCAGTACGTGTAAAGCGCCGTGGTGTCGATTTCGGCGTCGATCGGGGCGCCGATCGGCACCGGCTCCCCGAACTCCGCCTCCAGCGACGCCCGGTAGTGCTCGCCGCTCGGGCGGGTGAGCCGCGCCGGGAGGCCCTGCGTGAGGGCGGCCGTGATCTCTTCGGCGGGCACGCCACGAGCGAGCCAGTCCGTGACGGCCGGGGCCAGCGCGGTGATCTCGCGCTCCGAGAGCAGCAGACGGCGGTCGCGGTGGGGGAGCCGGGCCAAGAGGTCCACGGCCTCGCGATCGGCTTCCGGGGCGAGGGAGAGGGGGCGGCTTCCCGGGAGGGTTGGCGGGGCGGCTCGGGGAACGGCTCGGCGGCCGGAGCGGGAGCGGGGTCGGATTCCTCGACGCGGGTCGACGCACGCTCCTCCGGCAGGCTCGGCACTCCCGGCTGCCCCGGGAGGTCGTAGGCGAAGGTGCGGGTGATGATCCGGCCGCGCGGGCCGCTTTCGACGCGTCGCTCCAGCCAGCCCTCGTCCTCCAGCTCGCGTAACGCCTCGGCGATGGTGACCTTGCCCTCGGCGAAGTGCGTACAGAGCGCCTCGATGGTGATCGGTGCGCCGTCGGGGAGCGACAGGATGTACGCGGCGACGCCGACCGTGACCGCGCTACCGGCGCGCTGCGCAAGGCGGTTGGCGAGGACGGTGAAGTGAGAGGTCTGGCGCGTACGGATGTGGGTGACGCCGCCGGAAGTGCGCGAGGGCGCGGACGAGGGCGCGTTAGACTGCGCTGAAGTCATGGGGAAGGGTTTCGCTTCCTTGTGATCAGGCCCTCGGACCGGGATTGCCGTCCCGCCGGGGGCCGTTCTGTGTGCGGTTGTGGTGCCACGTCGGGCGTGGCTCTGCGGCGAGCGTAACCCGCATTCCGGACGCTTCCGTGCCCAACTCACCCGATGGGGTGAGCGGTTGGAGCGGCGGTAGGTGGGTGGGGTTCTCTGCCCGGGTTCTTTGGTTGGCCGTCCGGCTCACCGGCGGACGGTGGGGCGGAACCTGGTGCCGCCCCACCGGTGTCCCGTCAGACGGCTTCCGGTGCGACCTGCGCGTATGCGACGAAGGACGCCCAGGATGCGGGGCTGACCGCGATCGAGGGCAACGAGATGTCCTTGGAGTCGCGGACGTGGACGGTGCCGGGGCAGGCAGCCACCTCGACGCACGCTTCGCCCTCGCTGCCGCTGTAGCTGGACTTCCGCCAGGCAACGGCGACTTCGACACAGGCTTCGCCGTCGCCGCCGCTGTAACTGCTCTTGAACCAAGCCAGTTCGGTGTTCATGCCTCTCCTGACAGCAGACGCTGAATGAGGGCTCGCGACGCCTCGGCGTCGAGGGCCTGAGATCGGATTGTCCCGTACCGGTGGCTCAGCACGCTGACGTCATCGGGTTCTGTCAGGAAATAGCTGCCCTGTTGGCCTTCCACGTAGCCGATCGTGTGGTGGTCCGGTGTTTCCAGCAGTGTCATCGGACCGTCCACGCCGGCGTGTGTCTCCCGGGAGAGTGGCATGACTTGGATCTGAACGTTGTGCAGCTCGCCCAGCTTGGTCAGGTGATGCAACTCGCCTTGCCATACGTGCCTTCCGCCAATCTTTCGCAGCAGTACGGACTCCTCCAGCACGAAGGTCATCCGGCATGCGGGCTTGCGTGTCTGGAGCTGCTGCGTAGCGAGGCGGGCCTGCACGACCTTGTCGATCTCCTCGTCGTCGAGGCTTGGCCGTCGCGACCGGAACACCGCCCGCGCATACTCCTCCGTCTGCAACAACCCGTGCAGGAAGTGGGTGGAGTACGCGTGCAACGCCAGGGCCTCCGCCTGGAGTTTGACGTACTCCTCGGCCCACGCCGGGTGATGCTTCTCGGCCACGTCGGGGATCAGGACGCGCAGCAGGCCGTCGGCGCCCAGGGCCGCGTCGATCGCGTCGACGTAGCCCGGCTTGGGCGGTCGTTCGCCGCGTTCGACCATCGCGATCAGGGACTCGGAGTATGGGACCAGCGCGCTCAGTTCGCGGCGCGTCATGCCGCGTTGCTCGCGTAAGTACCGGGACTGTTTGCCGAAGATCCGGAGGCTCACGGGCGGTTCGTCGTTGTGGGGCATCGCACACCTCGCACAGTTGCGGAGCGGTAGCGCACAGTAGGCGCTTTCCTGTGGTCAGGCTAGACGCGGGCGGGAAGGCTTGCCCGCATGACGAACGAACCACCACGATCCGAACCTTGCGCGCCGCAGATGAGGCTGCTGCCCTGGAGCACCCCGGACGACCGCCCCTGCTTCCTGATCACCGACGGTGCGGGCGGCCCGGTGTCCGATCTCGCCGACAGCATCGAGGAGATGCAGCTCGGCATCGGCGAGGAACTGCTGCGGCACGCGCGCGCCCTGCACGCCGACCCGAAGGTCCCGGACCGCGAATTCCGCTTTCTGTCGCGGCGGCTGGCGGAGGCGCTGAGCGACGCGTTACGGGTCGCGCGGAACTGACCGCAGGACGCCGGGCCGGAGCGGGGGTGGTGGTCCGGCCACCACCCCTCCTTCCCTAGGAAACGCCCTGGCCAGGGCGGTCTTCGGTGGTCCGGTGCGCAGGGAGAGGGCGAAGGTGTGTGCCGGGCACACCTGGGCCGGGGTGGGCGCGGCGCCGCAGTGTGGACTCACCGAACCGGATGAAGGGGGAGTCCGATGGGAGCACGAGCCGGAATTCTTGCCCGCGCCGACGTGACGCCGCACGACGTGGCGTTCGACAACGCGGTGACCGACCAAGCGGTGACCGACCACGCAGTGACCGACCGCGCCGACCACACCGACCACGTGATGCCCGGCGGCGCGGGGATCGCGCGGGACGCGTACGACACGTATGACGGCGACGTCTTCGGGCGGCGCAGGGCCGAGCGGGCCGCGAAGGCCCTGGACGCCTACCCGGAGCCCGGGCGGGCGCCCGACGAGCTGATCGCCGAGCTGGGCGGGCTGATGTTCGCCTCGCTGGCCCGCAGTGACCAGCGGCGCAAGGGCGAGCAGTACCTGCGGGGGCTGCTGGCCGCCGAAGGCCGCAAGTCGATCCGCAACATCGCGTCGTTCGTGGGGGACCGGGCCGCCGAACAGAGCCTGCACCACTTCATCAGCTCCTCCACCTGGCACTGGCGGCCGATGCGCGAGGCGCTGGCCCGCTACGTCGACCGTACGCTGCGGCCCGAGGCATGGGTGGTGCGCCCGATCGTCATCCCGAAGGCCGGCCACCACTCCGTCGGAGTGGAGCGGCGCTATATCCCCTGGCTCGGCCAGGTCGTCAACGGGCAGCAGGCGCTGGGCGCCTGGGGCGCGACCAAGGACGCGTCGATCCCCGTCGACTGGCAGCTGCTGCTCTCGGGCGACAAGGCCGGCGCCGCGGGCGGGCGCCCGACGGGCACCCCCGTGGACTGCGCCGCGGCGACGGTGGCCGGGCTCGGCAGCGGCTCGGGCATCCGGCCCCGGCCCGTCGTCCTGGACCTTCCGGACGCCGATCTTCCCGAGGCCGTCCGGCGGTTCGGCGGCAGCGGGATGCCGCTGGTGGCCGTCGCCTCCGGCACCACCCTCCTCACCTCCGCCGACCCGGTGCTGCCGGGCCTGGGCGACCGGGAGTTCTCCGCGCAGCGACTGCTCCACATGGTCCGTACGCTGCGGCGGCCGGTCGACTGGCACGACCCGCTGGAGGGGACCGTGCGGCGCAGCGACGTCGCAGCCGTCCAGGTGCGGCTCGCGGAGGCGCCGCGCTCCCGGCCCCTGCTGCTGGTCGGCGAATGGGACTCGCCGCGTGGCTGGCCGCGCGCCTGCTGGCTGACCGACCTGCGCGGCGTCAGCCCGGCCCGGCTGCTGCGGCTGGGCAAGCTCGCGCTGCGCGTGGACCGCGACGTCGCCGAAGTGTCCCCGCAGGTCGGCCTGATGGACTTCGAAGGCAGGTCCTACGAGGGCTGGCACCGGCACACCACCCTGGCCTCCGCCGCGCACGCCGTCCGGATCCTCGGCGGTGCGGACCGTGCCCTGCGCGCCGGCTGAGGCGGTGTGCCCGGTGCCCGGCGGGTCAGCGGGCCGGCTGCCCCGGGGCGCCGTCGTCGTACGGACGCAGCGCGCCGCGCACCCGGTGCAGGCGCAGGGCGAGCTGGATCTCCAGGGTCGCGGCGGGCTTCTGCCAGTCGGGGCCCAGGAGTTCGGTGATGCGCTCCAGCCGCCGGGAGACGGTGTTCGGATGCACATGCAGCGTCTCGGCGGCGTACGTCGGGCTGCCGCCCGCGTCGAAATACGCCTCCAGCGTCTGCACGAGCTGGGTGAAGCGCTGGGCGTCGTAGGCGATCACCGGGCCGATGGCGTCCCCGATGAAGCCCGCCACATCACGCACATCGCCCAGCAGTACGCCGAGGAAGCCGAGATCGCGGGCGGAGGCGGTGGTGCCCTGGCAGTCCAGCGCGGCCAGGGCGTCCAGGCAGCGCATCGCCTCCGCGAGTGCCGGGCGAACCGGGTCGAGACCTGTGAACGGGCCCGCCGCGCCGACCGTCACCGGGTGCTCCAACAGGGGCGTCAGCGCGTCGGACACCTCCTTCGCGGCGGCGCCCGCGTCCTCCCCGGGCAGCAGCAGCGAGATCACGCCGTCACGGATGCTGCGCAGCCCGCCCTTGCGGTAGGTGTAGGACGAAGCCCAGATGAGCGCCCTGCCCTGGGCCCCGCCCTCGGGTCTGGCGACCACCACGACATGCGGCCGGTTCAGATCGACGGACAGCCGGCGGGCCCGCTCCTCCAACTGCTCGCTCTGCCCCGGGGGCACCGCCAGCAGATCGTCGAAGAAGGCGTCGCGGATCTGGCTCTCGGCGATGGTCGTGCTGCGCAGCATCAGCTGCATGATCGCGGCGGTCCTGGCGGTGTGCTCCAGCAGCCGCTCGTCGAGACCGGCCGGGCCCTCTGCCGGGCGCACCACCAGGGTGCCCAGGTCCTCGGCGCCCGCGGCGATCGCCGCGACCCAGGTGCCGTCCGCCAACGGGACCGGGCGGCGGTTGTGGTGCGCGTCGAGAGCGGCCCTGGCCAGGGAATCCGGGAGGCACTCGGGCTGCTCGCCGGCCGGGGCGAGAGTGGCGCCGTCCGGGCCGAGCACCAGCACGGTGCTGTCCAGCTCCTCGGCGGCCACCCGGGCCAGGGAGTGCAGATCGCCGCCCTCCAGCACCAGATCGGTCAGCCGGGCCTGCGCGCCGTGGCCCCGCGCGGCGTCGGCGAGGCCGGACTTGGCGGCGGAGATGTCCATTTCCAGTTCGGCGATCTCGGCCTGAACGCGGTTGAGGGTGCGGGACTTCTCGATGGCGACGGCCGCGAGGTCGGCCAGCGAGGTCATCAGGGCGATCTCGTGCGGCGAGAAGTGCCGGACCTTGCGGTCCGCGCAGTACAGGACGCCGAAGAAGGAGTCGGCGTGCCGCAGGGGCACCGCCAGGATCGCGCGCAGCCCCTCGGCGCGGACGACGCCGTCGACCTCGTCGGAGTGGGTGATGCGGTCGTCGGAGAGATAGTCCGGTGTCCAGAAGGGCGCGGAGCCGTTCTGCACGTCCACCGCCAGACCGGAGGTGCCGGGCACGGGCATGCCCTCGGTCAGCGCGGTGGTCTGACCGTCCGCGCTGTGGACGTAGAAGTCGCCCGCCCGCTCCGCCGGGAAGCTGATGTAGGACATGTCCAGATGCAGCAGGCGGCGGGCGCGCTGCGTGATGACCTTCAGCAGGGCGGCGAGGGTGTACGGCAGGGTGAGGTCACGTGCCGTCTCGACCAGTGCGTTCAGGCCGGCCTCGCGCTGCTCGCGGTGCTGGAAGAGCGCCTGCACGCTCAGCGCGAGTTCCCTGGCGCGTTCTATATGGGTGAGTTGATCGGCCGGCAAGCCGGCGGCCCGCGCGTCATGCACGACGGTGTCGAAGGCGCTGGGCGGGGCTTCCTGGGCGAGCAGTTCGAGGACGGTGAGCGCACCGACCGCCGTCTCAGGACGCGAAATCACAAACTACCCCCCGGATGGAGCGAAATCCCCTCGCGCCTGGCTCGAACGTAGATGGTCGCGCCGGGGTAGTCAACGTTGATTTACCCCGGTGCCGGGTGAGGCACGTGTGCAGTGCTGAGGTGGAACAAAACCGTCCGGTCGAGGGTGTTCCGGGCACCGCAGAGGGCCTCGGAGAGTGTTGCCGGATGACCTTCTGGCCAAGGCCCACCGTGCGACAGGCTTACCGGCAGCGCGGCAACCGGCCGCGCCCAACCAGCCAACGGCACGGGGGAAAGCACCGATGCGTGCAGTACAGAGCTATACGCGGTCGCTCGAACGCAGTGAGAACGCCCGGACCAGAGCGGACCGTCCGCAGGTGTTCTCGATGCGCGGCCGGGAGTGGGACCTGCTCGACGAGGTCTTCGCACCCAACTACTCACCCTCCACCGGCGTTTCCCTCGAATTCCTGGGCTGCTTCGAGGACGTGGAACTGCCCCGCCGGGGCTCGTTGCTGGAGGTCGGATCGGGGACCGGCATCGTCGCGGTGATGGCCGCGCTGATGGGCTGCGACCGGGTGGTGGCGTCCGACATCAACCCGCACGCCGTCCGCAACACCGAGCTCAACGCCCGCCGGCACGGCGTCGCCGACCGGCTGCGCCCGGTCTACAGCGACCTGTTCGCCGCGCTGCCCGAGAACGAGCGCTTCGACGTGGTCTTCTGGCACTCCAACTACGTCCTCGCGCCCGCCGACTACCGCTACCGCACCACCCAGGAGTGCGCCTACGTCGACCCGGGATACGAAGCGCACCGCCGCTACCTCGCCGAAGCCCCCCGCTGGACCACCGACGGCGGCACCGCCTTCCTGCACTTCAGCAGCCGCGGCGACCTGGACGCCCTGCACGCCCTCGCCGAGGAGACCGGCCGCGCCCTGATCACCCGCCGACGCCGCGAGATCCAGGACGGCCCGGACACCGTGGAGCACCTGCTCCTCCAGGTGGTGGCGGCCTGATGCGCATCCTCCTGGTCGACAACTACGACTCCTTCACCTACAACCTGGTGCACCGGATAGCCGAGGCCACCGGCCACGAGCCGGTGGTGATGCGCAACGACGACCCGGCCTGGCGGCCCGAGACGCTCGACGGGTTCGACGCCGTGGTGCTCTCCCCGGGCCCCGGAAGCCCCGACCGCGAGGGCGACTTCGGCATCTGCCGGGAACTCATCCAGACCTGCGAACTGCCCCTGCTGGGCATCTGCCTCGGCCACCAGGGACTGGCCCACTGGCACGGCGGCACCGTACGCCGCGCCCCGGAGCCCCGGCACGGCCGCACCTCGCCCGTCCTGCACGACGGCACCGGACTGTTCGCCGGCATCCCGTCGCCGATGGAGGTGGTGCGCTACCACTCCCTGACCGTCACGGACCTGCCGGCCGAACTGGAGGCGACGGCCCGGACCCCCGACGGTGTGCTCATGGGGCTGCGGCACCGGCAGCGGCCCATGTGGGGCGTGCAGTTCCACCCCGAGTCCATCTGCACCGAGCACGGACACCAACTCATGCGGAACTTCGTGGAGTTGGCCGATCATCACCGTCCGGCTCGCGCCGTACCGCCGGCCACCGCGGCACGCGCGGGTGACCGCGACGGGAGCGCCGCGCCGCCGCGCCGCCTGGAGGTCCTGGTCGAGACGCTGCCCACCCGCTGGAGCGACGAGGTGGTCTTCGACCGGCTCTTCCGGGACGGCCCGCACCCCTTCTGGCTCGACGCGGCACGCCAGGACGCCGACCGCGGACGCTTCTCCGTCATGGGCGACGCGTCCGGCCCGCTGGCCCGCGTGGCACGCGCAGATGTCTCCGACACCACGGTCACCGTCACCGGCGCGCACGGCACCTCCCAGGTCACCGCGCCCTTCCTGGAGTGGCTCGACCGCGACCTGCGCGGCACGGACGTCAAGAGCCCCGCACTGCCCTGCGACTTCGCGCTGGGCTGGGTCGGCTACCTCGGCTACGAACTCAAGGCCCAGTGCGGCGGAGACCGGGCACACCGCTCCACGGAGCCGGACGCGACCATGGTCTTCGCCGACCGCGCCGTGGTCTTCGACCACCTGCAGCGCGTCACCTACCTGCTGGCCCTCGCGGAGGACGGCGAAACGGCCGCCGCCCGCGGCTGGCTGGCCGACACCGCACGGAAGCTGGCCGACACCACCGGCCGGACCCTCCCAGCGGCCCCCGGCGCGGCCCCCCTCGGCGCGCTGCGGCTACGGCACGACCGGGAGCAGTACCTGGGGCTCATCGCGGCCTGCCAGGAGGAGATCGCGGCGGGCGAGACGTACGAGGTGTGCCTGACCAACATGATCGAGGGGGCCGGGGGCCCCGACCCCTGGCAGACCTACCGGACACTGCGACGGGCCAGCCCGGCACCGTTCGGCGCGTACCTGGCCTTCGGTGACCTGTCGGTGCTCAGCACCTCGCCCGAGCGGTTCGTCCGCATCGGCGCCGACGGTGTCGCCGAATCGCGCCCCATCAAGGGCACCCGGCCCCGGGGCGAAACCCCGGCCGAGGACGACGCGCTGCGCGCCGCATTGCGGGCCGACGAGAAGGACCGCTCCGAGAACCTCATGATCGTCGACCTGGTCCGCAACGACCTGGGACGCTGCGCCGTGCCGGGCACCGTGCGGGCCGACGAGATCTTCCAGGTCGAGACGTACGAGACGGTGCACCAGCTGGTCAGCACGGTCCGTGCCCGGCTGCGGCCGGAGCACTCGGCGGTGGACTGCGTCCGGGCCGCCTTCCCCGGCGGTTCGATGACCGGCGCACCCAAGATCCGCACCATGCGGATCATCGACCGGCTGGAGGGCGGGCCGCGCGGCGTCTACGCCGGCGCCATCGGCTACTTCTCGCTCTCGGGCGCCGCCGACCTCAGCATCGTCATCCGCACCGTCGTCCTCACACCGGGCCGGGTCCGCTACGGCACCGGCGGCGCGATCGTCGCCCTGTCCGACCCCGCGGCCGAGTTCGAGGAGACCGCGGTCAAGTCGGCCCCGCTGCTCGCGCTGTCCGGCGGCTCCTTCCCGGACCGCCACCCGGTACCGCAACCGGCCTGACCGGGGCGGCGGGCGACCGGACCGACCGGGCAGGGGCTCACGGCGCACCACGGCCGTGCGGCCCCTGCTCCGGTTCCCCGGCCCGCTCGGACGGTCCGCCGCCCTGCCGCGCGGGTGCGGGTCGCCCGCCCCGACGCAACGGGCGCCGACTGTCCTGAATCCTCGCCCGTGCCGCCGAGCAGTGGTAACCCCCGTAGCCATCCGGGGCGTTCAGAACTCCGGGACGCTCAAGAGCTTCGCCACGCGCTCGCACAGTTCGTCCCACACGGCGCGACGGCCGGCCAGCCAGGAGCGCTCCAGATCGCCCGCGAGACGCGCGAAGCCGACCCCGAACTCGGCGAGCGCGGCCAGATCGAGGCGGGCGGAGACATGGCGCCCGGAGAGGGTGTCACCGCTCAGCAGCGCCCGCCGCGACACCGCGTCCAGCGTGCGCCGGGACATCGAACTCGTCACGCCCCAGGCCACCAGACCGTCGGCATAGCGGGTATCGGGACCCGCCGGGCCGCGCGCCTCGGTCGCCGTCCACACCAGCCGTGGGGGGTGGGCGCCGGCCGCGGCCAGTGCGCGCCAGCGGTCGCCGCCGAGCCCGCGTTCGTAGGCGTGGTAGACCAGCCGGGCATGGGCGAGGGCGGTGCGCCCCATGGGCGGGCGGCCGGGCGGCACCCCGGCGTCGGTGAGCCGGGCGTCGGCCGCCGCGTCGACCGGGGCGATGGGCAGCGAGACGGCGGTGTGCACCGCGCCGAGGCGGAGGCCCCTACGCCGTGCCCGTTCCAGACCTGTGAACAGCGCGTCCTGCACCTGCTCGTAGCGGTCGACGGAGAACACCGGCGTGACATCCACCCCGACGCCCTCGGCGACCAGCTCGCTGACCGCGCCCAGCGACTCCTCGGTGGGCGGCAGCTTCAGCAGCAGATTGGGCCGGTCCACCGCCCACCACGCCGCGCGGGCCTCGGCCGCCAGGGCACGGTCGGGTACCGGCGCCGGCTCGATGGAGACCAGGCCCGTACGGCCCGAACTCGCCCGGTAGGAACGCAGGAACACATCGCAGCCCCCGCGGGCGTCGAAGGCCAGCAGACGGCGGGCCGCCTCCTGAGGAGGGCTGCCGCGCTCGGTGAAGTCGTCGAGCTGGGCGCGGTAGGCGGGGCCCGTCAGGTCGTCGATGATGTCGTGGCCCGCGGTGGTGAGCCCGGCCAGCGGCCGCTCCGCGGCCAGCTTCGCCAGCTCGCCCGACGTCAGCAGCTCCCGGCTCAGTCCGTCCAGCCAGACCGACACACCTTCGCCCCGCAGCCGTTTGAGGCAGTCACCGGTGGGCCGTCGCATCGTCATGGGGCGCAGTTCTCCCCTCAGGGCAACGTTCGGAAGCCGACAGCCGGGTGTTCGGGTCGGGAGCCGACGGCCGAGACGTCCGGGGGGCGGGCGGGACAGGTTCGTCACGACCATAGGGGCCCCGTAAGGGGCACGGCAGGACCTGGTCGGCTACTTCGTCAGGTGCCGAACGCTTTTCGCCAGATGCCCGCCGCACCTGACGAAGAGCGCTCCGCCGGCTGGCCGGAGCCCCGGCGCCTTCCGCACTCTCGGGCTCCACCCCTGGCCCCGTCCGACCGACGGGCCGCATGCCGAGGAGGCCCACCGTGATCACCGCAGCCGTCGTCTACTACTCGTCCACCGGAAATGTCCACCAACTCGCCCGGTCCGCCGCGGAGTCCGCGCAGAAGGCGGGCGCCGAGGTGCGGCTGCGCAAGGTCGCGGAGCTGGCGCCCGCGGACGCGGTGGCGGCCAACCCGGCATGGGCCGCACACGCAGCCGAGACGGCGGACGTGCCGCTCGCCACCGTCGACGACCTGGACTGGGCGGATGTCATCCTCTTCGGCACCCCCACCCGCTTCGGCCTGCCGGCCGCCCAGCTCAAGCAGTTCATCGACACCACCGGCGGCCTGTGGGCCGAGGGGAAGCTGGCGCGCAAGGTGGCCGGCTCCTTCACCTCCACCGCGCAGGCCCACGGCGGCCAGGAGAGCACCCTGCTGGCGCTGAACAACACCTTCTACCACTGGGGCGCGCTCATCGTCCCGACCGGCTGGGCCGACCCGGTCCAGTGGTCCGCGCACAACGGCAACCCGTACGGCGCCAGCAGCGTCTCCGGCAACCAGCCGGGCGCCGTGCACGACGAAAACCTCGCAGCCGTCGCCTACCAGGCACGCCGCTGCGTGGAAATCGCCTCGGCGCTGGAGCGCGGAGGGCTCGGGGTCGGCTGAGGCGCGACCGCGACGGAGAGCGGCTGCGGCTGAGGGGCCCGGGCGAGTAGCCCGGGCCCCTCAGCCGCGCCGCCTCCCGGGCAGGCTCATCGCCACCGGCGGCCGGCCGCCGCACAGGCCCCGCAGAGGACCGCGGCAACCGTCGCGAGGGCGGCGAACAGAGCGGTGAACGCGCCCCGTTCGATCATCGGCGCGGCCAGGGCGACGCCCGCCGCGCAGGCCAGTACGCCCGACATCGCCAGGACGGACGTGGCCGTGCCGCGCGCTCCGGCGGGCAGCATGCGCGGCGCCCAGGTCTGGAGCGTGGTGTGCAGGGGGCCCCAGGCGCAGCCCAGCAGGATCGCGGCGGCGAACACCACGGGAACCGTGGGCCGGACCGCGAGCAGCGCCGCCGCCAGCAGGCTCGCGCCGCCGCCCAGGGCCAGCAGCCGGGCGGGACGGGCAGGGGCGCGCAGCCGTATCCCGACGGAGCCGGCGCAGACGCTCGCTCCGTACACCACCGTGACCAGCAGCGCGGCGTCGCCGCCGGGGCGGACCGCGGTCAGCGTGGGGGCCAGCAGGGCGGGCAGCCCGAGCATGACGAGCCCCTCGGCCGTGCCCAGCCCTGCCAGCGCCCACAGACCGGGGGAGCGGACGAGGCCGGTCAGCGGGCGGCGTACCCGTACGGCACCGGTGGCGGCCCCGGGCGGCAGGGCGCGCGCGTACCAGGTGAGCAGGGCGGCGAGTACCGCGACGACGGCGAACACCAGCCGCCAGCTGATGGACCGGGCCGCGAGCCCGGCCAGCACGGGCGTGGCGATGGCGGCGCCCGCCGTGAGGGTCATCATCCGCGCGTAGGCGCGCTGCCGGACGGTGGTGTCGCCGAGAGCGTCGTGGTAGAGCCCGGCGCAGGGCGCGACCGCGGCGAAGCCCGCGCCGCAGGCGGCGCGGGCGGCGACCCACAGGGCGGGGCTGTCGACGAACGCGGCCGCCGCGGCGGCCACGGCGGCGGCGGTCAGGCCCCAGCGCAGGGCCCGGCGCGGCCCGTACCGGTCGGAGAGCCGTCCCCACAGCGGCAGGGCCAGGCCCTGGCCCAGCGAGTAGGCGCCGATCGCGGCGGTGACCGTGGCCAGATCCGTGTGCAGGGACGTGGCCAGCACGGCCAGCAGGGGAGCGGTGAGGTGCCAGTCGGCGTTGCCGACGGCCGCCGCCAGATGGAGGCCGGGCAGCCGGGCGGCGGAGCGCCCCCGCGGTGCCGCGGGCGCCGGCGCGGGGGCCGGTGCCGGTGCCCCGACGGCCGGGACATCCGGGGCGACCGGCGCGGCGGAGGCCATTACGCGGCCTCGCGGCCCTCGTCAGGGCCGGTGTCGTGGGTCAGGACGTACCGGGTCAGTGCCACCCGGCAGCCGATGTCCAACTTGGTGAAGGCGTGCCGCAGATGGGTGTCCACGGTGTGCGGCGAGATGCCCAGCCGCCGCGCGACGGCCCGGTTGGTGAGGCCCTCGGCGACCAGCCGGGCGACCCGCAGTTCCGACCGGGTGAGACTGTCCCACCCGAATGCGCGGGTGGGCGTACGCCGCGCCTTGGAAAGTGGCTGAATGGACATCGAGAAATCCCGTCCGTGAATTCCGCAGAGCGGCGTGAACGACTGTTGCACGCCTGAGTCTCGGTGCGGACGGGAAGTGCGGACAACGCGGACGCGCCCACTTCGTCAAGTGGCCCGGACTAGGTCAACTCCGGGTCAGCCGGGGAAAGAGGGAAAGGGCGTTCGAGCGGCCCACGGCAACCCGGTCCTTTTCCGACCAGCCGTCATATTCCGCGAAGCCGGCGGTGTTCTCCGCGGTGTGCGCGGCCGGCATGAAGGGGAAATCGCTGCCGTAGAGAATGCGCTCCGGATCGGCGAGCTTCTGCAGGGCGGGCAGCGAGAACTCGTTCGCCGACATCGCGATGTCGTAGTAGAGGCGGCGCAGCGTCGCGATGACGTCGGCGGGCGCCCGGTCGGCCAGATAGGAGCCGATGGTCGGTCCGTACGTCAGGCGCTTGGCCAGGAACGGCAGCGTGCCGCCGGCGTGCGAGACGATCATCTTCAGGTGCGGCTGCCGGTCCAGGACGCCGTTGAACAGCAGGCTCGCGACGGTCCTGGTGGTCTCGAAGGTGAATTCGTAGAGCGACGGCGGAAGGTCGAAGGTCGCCAGGTCGCGGGCGGGCGGTGTGCCCGGGTGCACATGCACCGGAACCCCGCGGTCGGCCAGTTCCGCCAGCACCGGCTCGAACGCCGGATCGCCGAGATAGCGGCCGCGGTAGCTGGTGAGCACCCCCGCCCCGTCGAGCTTCAGCTCGTCGATCGCATAGCCGAGTTCGTCCTTGGCGGCCGCGGGGTCGGACAGCGGGAGCACCGCGAACGCTCCGAAGCGGTCCGGGTGCGCCTCGATCAGCCCGGCGAAGTATTCGTTGACCGTCCGGGCCATCCGGCGGGCGGCGGCGGGATCCGCGTCGTCGTCGAGAAACGTCACGCCGGGCGCGGTGATCGACAAAACAGCGGTACCTATGCCGTTGCGGTCCATCACCTCCAGACTTTCCTCCGGGGACCAGGTCGGATAATCGACCCCGGGAATCGCCACCCGATTTCCCAGCGATTTTGCATAGGCGGGCGGAATCGCATGGTGGTGGACATCGATGAGTGACGGCAGATCGTGCATTACGGCTCCCTCTTCCGGTGCGGGGCGCGGTTTCCGGTGCGGGGGCGCGGACCGGCGTGTTCCGCGGCCCCGGCACCCTTCCGTGCGGTGTGGGCGGGCGGCGCTGTACGTACGTCGCTATACGTACGTCGCGCCGTACTTGGAGACGATGCGCATCGCGTTCTCCACGTCGTTCTCGTACTGGCTCGGCGGGGGCGGCGGTGTGTTCTCGTCGGCCGGTGTGCCGACCTCGGCGAAGAACTGCTCCACCCCGCCCGGCAGAAACATGATCAGCATCTTGCAGGGCTGGTCGGAGACGTTCTTGAAGCCGTGCACCGTGCCGTGCGGAACGAAGACGAACGATCCTGCCTCTGCGGTCAGTTGGCGGTCGCCGTTGACGAGCTCCAGCTCCCCTTCGAGGAGGTAGAACGCCTCGTCCTCCTTGTGGTGGATGTGCGGCGGCGGGCCGCCGCCGGGCGGCACGATGCCCTCCATCAGCCCCAGGGCGCCGTTGGTGGTGTGCACATCGGCCTTGATGGTGTAGCGGTCGCCGAAGACCCAGCGGCTCAGGCCGGCCCCCGGCGGTACATAGATGGCGCGGGGCGCCCGCTCGTGATCGAAGCTCATCGCCGGCCCCCTCCCTACGCGCTGACGCCGCCGTCGATGACCAGGTCGTGGCCCACCGCGAAACCGGACTCCGGCGCGGCCAGCCACAGCACCGCGGAGGTCGCCTCGTCCAGCGTCCCGGCCCGGCCCAGCGGCAGCCCGGTCGCCATCCGGCCGGCGCGCTCCGCCTCGGTCTCGCCGGGCAGCAGCGGCCACAGCGGAGTGTCGATCGGGCCGGGGCTGACGGCGTTGATCCGGATGCCGTCGGCTATGTACTCCTTCGCCGCGGACCGGGTCAGCTGGGAGACGGCGGCCTTGGACGCGGAGTAGGTGCCAAGCCCCGGGATCGTCACATGGCCGAGGTTGGAGGCGTTGTTGACGATGACGCCGCCACCGTGCTCGCGCATGAAGCCGATCTCGTGCTTCATGGAGAGGAACACGCTGGTCAGGTTGGTGGCCAGCACCCGGGCGAACTCCTCGTCGGGGACCTCGGCGAGGCTGCCCGCGGTGAAGGTGCCGGCGTTGTTGAAGGCGATGTCCAGGGCGCCGTGCCGCTCGGCGACGGTCGCCACGACGCGGGCCACGTCCTCGGGCACGGAGACGTCCGCGACGACCGCGCTCGCCGTGCCGCCCTCGCTCTCGATCAGCTTGACCGTCTGCCCGACGGTGTCGGCCGTCCGGCCGGTGACGACGACGGCGGCCCCCTCGCGGGCGAAGGCCAGCGCGGTGTTGCGGCCGATGCCCGAACCGCCGCCGGTGACCAGGGCGACCTTCCCGGCGAAGCGTGCTGCCATGGTGAACTCCTCAGCTGTGCATGGGTGACATGCGTGTCATGGGGTGTCAGGTGGTGCCGGGCGACGCGGCCCGGCACCGAAACAGTGGCCCGGCGGCGGCCCGCACACATCCCACGAACACGTGATGTGCCGGGGTCCTCGGGCGCGTGACGCTGAGGGGTGTTCCACCCCCTCGCGCACGAGCGGGGTTCCCCACTGCCTGACCGGGAGTTTCCGCATGGCTGAAATCGCCGCTACCGACGTCCGACCACGCGGCCCGTCCGCGGGTCGCGAAGCACCCTCCGCGCGTCCCCCCTGGCCGGTCTTCTTCCTGCTCGCCGTCATCCAGTTCATGGTGATCCTGGACGGCAGCATGGTCGTCTCGGCCATCCCCTCCATCCAGCGCGACCTGGCCTTCTCGCCGTCCTCCATCGCCTGGGTGCTGGACGCCTACATGCTGGCGTACGGAGGGTTCCTGCTGGTCGGCGGCAAGGCCGCGGACACCTTCGGCCGCCGGCGGCTGTTCTGCTGCGGCCTGGTGGTCTTCACGCTGGCCTCGCTCGCCTGCGCGGTCTCCACCCAGTCCTGGCACCTGATCGCCGCCCGCGTCGCCCAGGGCCTGGGCGCCGCCCTGGTCTCGCCCGCCGCGTTCGCGCTGGTGACCGACCTCTTCGAGGAAGGCCCGCCGCGCAACCGGGCCATGGTCCTGTGGGGCGGCATGAACGGGGTGGGCGGGGCGGCCGGTGTGCTTCTCGGCGGCCTGTTCTCCGCCGTGGCCTGGCAGTTGGCCTTCCTGATCAACATCCCGATCGGCATCGTGGTGTTCGCCCTCGCGCTGCGGGCGCTCCCCAAGGGCCGCCCCACGACCACCGGCGGCATCGACCTCACCGGGGCGCTCGCCTGCACGGGTGGCCTGACCCTCGTCATCCACGCGGCCGTACGCGGCGGCGCGCAGGGCTGGCTGGCACCCACCACCTTGCTGCAACTCGCGGGCGCGGCCCTGCTGTTCGGCGCGTTCGCGGTACGTCAGCGCACGGCCCGCACCCCGCTCGTTCCGCGGGTGCTGTTCCGGATGCCCAACGTCGTGCTCGGCAACGCCGCGAACCTGCTCGCCGGGGCGATCCTGCTCGGCGGTTTCACCGTCGCGAGCCTGTACCTCCAGCAGGCACGCGGGCTCGACCCGGTGCCCGCCGCGGCCCTGCTGGTCCCGCCCAACGTCGCCGCGCTGATCGCCTCGCAGCTGTCCGGCCGGCTCATCGCCCGGCTCGGCGCGGTCACCACCCTGATCGGGACACTCGCGGTGCAGGCCGCGGCCGGCGCCTGGTGGGCGCTCGCCCTGGACGCCGACGGGCCGCTGCTGACCGCGTTCATCCTCCCGTCGGTGGTGTGGTGCGCGGCCCTCGGCGCGGCCCTGCCGTCCCTGTACGTGGTGTGCACCGGCGGGCTGACCGAGGACGTCGCGGGCAGCGCTTCCGGCTGGGTGCAGACGACGATGGCCGCGGGCAACGCGATCGGCGCGGCGGTGCTCACCGCGGTCGCCGCCGAACGTACCGCGGCGGCCTCCGCACCCACCGGCGCCGACGCGCTCACCTCCGGATACGCGGCGGGGCTGTGGGTCGCCGCCGGACTCGCCGTGGCCGGCGCCCTGCTGGCGCTCTGGCTACGGGTCCGCCGCACGCCCGCCCCGACACCCTGAGCACGCCTCCGCGCATCCTCCCCGCGCCCGAACCGGCCGCGCCCCCATTACAGGGGGCGCGGCCGGGGGCGTTGGGGGCCGGTGTGTGGCTCAGCGTCCGGGGTGCCCTGTCGTGCGTGAAGCCGGCGGCTGGGGTGCCTGGCGGACCCGTACCGGGCTGCGGTGCGGTGAACCTTCGAGCCGCTTGGGGTCGGTGCCCGGCTCACCGCCGACCGCCCGGGGGCCCGTCGAGGTGCGGGGGAGCGCTCTGCGCGGCAGTCCGGAGTTGGCCGGGCCGTGAAGGGGAGTGCTCACGGACGCGTGCATCGTGGCTCGGTACGGCTTTGGGCGGAGGCGTGCGCGACGCAAGGGCGAGCGGCCGCCGATGAGCAGGGAGGCAACCGCAGCCTGTGCGCCGCGATTGCCGCCGTAAGCGCTGCACCGGCTCGGTCGGCGAACTGTCCGACGCGAGCGGCTGGTTGAGGTCGTCGAAGCGGGTGACAAGCTGCCCAATTCCCGCTCTGCCGTTGCGGTGGCTGCCGCCGCCCCGGGAAAGCGCGCAGGCCCCCGCGGCGTTCGCGGGGGCCTGCGCTCGGGGGTGGTGGATGGTCAGGAGGTGCCGGCCTCGACGGGGTGTGCGGGGGCGGCGGCCGGTGCGGGGGTGAGAGCGGGCGTGCGGGCCTTGAGCCAGCTGCGGGTTCCGATGGCGGTGGCCAGCAGGACCAGGAGGGCGGCGGCGAGCGTGATGGCCCGGACATCGAAGACATCGATCACCCGGCCGCCGTACCAGGAGCCGAGGGTGGCGCCGACCTGGAGGGCCGACACGTTCACGGTGACCGCCAGGGTGGGGGCCTCGGCCGCGGCGCTGAGCACCCGGCCCTGGAGCGCGGGCAGGATCGCGAAGGTGGCGACGGCGAAGAGGAAGAAGAAGGCCCAGGCCAGGGCCGTCACCGGGGCGACCACCCAGAACAGCGCACTGGTCGCGGTCAGCGCGGCCAGGGTGCCGGCGAGCGTGGGCAGCAGGGCGCGGTCGGCGAGCCGGCCGCCGACCCAGTTGCCGACGATCGAACCGACGCCGTAGACGACCAGCATCACCGGCACCGACGACTCGGGGAAGTCGCCGACCTGGGTGGCCAGCGGCACCATGTACGTGACCACGGTGAAGAAGCCGCCGGTGGCCAGCGCGGTGGTCAGGATGCCGGTGCGGATCTCCTTCTTGGCGAAGACCCGCAGCTCGTCGCGGACGGACGTGGGCGCGCCCTCGGCACCGCCGGGGATGAGCACCGCGAGCATGACCACGCAGAGCAGGGACAGCACCGCCGTCGTACGGAACGGCGCCTGCCAGCCGAACTGCTGGCCGATCAGGGTGCCGAGCGGAACACCCAGCACCGACGCCAGGTTGAAGCCGAGCAGTACCTTGGAGACGGCCGAGCCGGCCTTCTCCGGCGGCACCAGGCTCGCCGCGACGACGAAGCTCGCCGCCGCGAACGTGCCGTGCGAGAGGGCGGCGATGACGCGGCCGACGATGAGCACACCGTAGGTGGGGGCGAACGCCGCGATGGCGTTGCCGACGGTGGCGGTGACCATCAGGGCGAGCAGCAGACCGCGACGCGACATCCGGGTGGTCAGCCCCGTGACGAGCGGGCCACCGAAGACCACCGTCGCGGCGTAGGCGGTGATGACCAGCCCCGCGGTGGGCAGGGACACGCCCAGCCCGGCGGAGAGGTCTTCGATCACCCCGCCGGGCAGCAGCTCGCCGGTGCCGATGACGAAGAGCGACATGGTGAGGGCGAAGAATTTCAGGAACATCAGGGATCTCTCTCTAGGCTCTTTCGGCCTGGTGAGGCATGGCTCAGCCGGCTGCGGGGGCGGCCGGCGGGTGGGGCAGGGCATCGAGCTCGAACCCGAAGTGCGTGCGGTAGGCGTCGAATACCGCGGCGTCGTCCGGCAGTTCCTCCTTGGTGCGCTGCCCGTCGACGACCCGGACGAGCTTGCGGCCGCTGAGGGTGACCCGGCCCTCGGCGGTGGGCCGGGTGCAGAAGAGCTGGGTGAGGAACGGCGAGTCGGCGGAGTTCTGGAACCACCAGAGCGTCGGCCGGAAGTCGTCCACGACGCGCGGGCGGGGCTCGAAGCGGTACTGGTGGGAGCCGTTGCGGTAGACGTCGATGTCGCCCTCGGGGGCGTCCTTGAGCTCGAAGGTGCCCTGCGGGTCCTCCTGCGGCGCACGCGAGTCGAGCCGCAGCGGGTGGCGGAAGCCACGGCCGTAGCCGACGTCGACCAGCCACGGTTCGGGGGAGTCCTCGGCGACGACGCGCAGGATCAAGTGCCCCATGAGAGGGCCGAGTTCGCCGTTCTCCAGCACCCGCCCCGCCATGACGGTGACGTCGTAGCCCAGGGCCCGCAGGACCTCGGAGAAGGCGCCGTTGAGCTCGTAGCAGCCGCCGCCGCGCCGCTGCTCGGTGATCTTCGGTACGGCGTCGGCGCCGATGTCGACGGGCAGCCGCAGATTGAAGTCGATGTTCTCGAACGGTATGGACAGCACGTGGCGTTCGTGCAGCTCGCGCAGCGCCGCGCCGGTCGCACGCTCGGGCCGCTTGGTGCCCATACGGTGCAGATACGCGTCGACGGCCTCGGGGGTCAGCATGGATGCTCCTCGGTTCGCGGGTCGGGAAGGTCGGTGCGCCGGTGGTGCGGGCGCCGGGCGGACGGGGTCAGAGGCGGACGAGGGCGAGCCCGGCCGCCATGCCCCCGCCGAAACCGGCGAGCAGCGCGAGGTCCCCGGGCCGGGCCGCACCGGAGGTGACGGCCGCGTCGAGAGTGATCGGTACCGAAGCGGCACCGGTGTTGCCGTAGTCGACGACCGTCGTGTGCAGGCGGGCGCGCGGCAGCTCCAGGGACCGCCCGAGCTCGTCGAGCATCACCGCGTTGGCCTGGTGGGGGATGACATGGTCGATCTCGTCGGGCCGGACGCCGGCCCTGCGCAGCAGCTCGTGCACGGCCGGCGGCACGTGCTCCGCGACGAACTCGCGCACCGCGCGGCCGTTCATGCGGAAGTAGTGCGCGCCGTCGGCGAGGGTGTACTCCGAGGCGGGCCGGCGGCTGCCGCCCGCCGGCACCTCGATCAGGTCCCGGTAGCCGGGGAACGTCGCGAGGCGGGTGGCGAGGATGCCGCCGCCGGTGGCCGTGGGGCCGAGCACCGCGGCGCCCGCGCCGTCACCGAACAGCACCGTCGTGCGGCGGTCGGTGCGGTCGAGTATGCGGGAGTAGATGTCCGCGCCGATGACCAGCGCGTGCCCGCCGGTGGGCTGCACGGTGCGCTGCGCGACGGAGAGGGCGAAGACGAAGCCGCTGCACACGGCGTTCAGGTCGAACGCGGCGGCGGCCGGGGTCGCCCCGATCAGGTCGGCGACGACGGCCGCGGTCGGCGGCTGCGGGGAGTCGGGGGTGGAGGTCGCCACCACGATCAGCGACAGGTCCCGGGCACTGATGCCGGCGCTCCGCAGGGCCGCCCGCCCGGCCGCCGCGGCCAGGTCCGAGGTCGCCTCGTCGGGCTTGGCCCAGCGCCGGGCGCGGATACCGGTCTTGCGGGTGATCCACGCGTCGTCGACGCCCGCCGCCTCGCCCGCCTCGTCGTTGCCGACCACATGACCTGGGAGATACGAGCCGGTGCCGAGCACGCCGACGGGCGATGGTCCGCCGTACCGGCCGTCTTCCGCAGTCGTTGCCATTGTCATCTCGCATCCTTCGTCGGTGAGAAGAACCGTCCCCTCATTTCCTCGCCAACGATGGTCACCCGGTGAAAGAGTGTCAATTTGCGGCGTATTACTTTGTCAACTGGCGACGACTGTGTCAGAAGTCCGCGGCACTGCGCCTTTCGTGACGCAGCCCTCACTTGACTAAGTAACCCATTTTGGATTGGTGTTCGACTAATACGCGCCACAGACTTCCGGGCAAGTGGCTACTTGCCGCCGCTACTCAAACGGGAGGAATGAAGTGCGTAGTCTCGAACGCCTGCATTCATTGCCGGCGCACCAACAGCCGGATTGGCCGGACACCGAAAGTCTCCGCGCGGTCGTTGCGCAACTGAAGAGCGCACCCCCGCTGGTCCGGCCGGAGGACGTCCGCGCGTTGCGGGCGCTGCTCGCCCGGGTCGCCTCGGGCGAACTCCAGGTGATCCAGACCGGGGACTGTGCCGAGGACCCGGCCGAGAGCACGCCGGGCGACGTCGCGCGCAAGACGGCGCTGCTGGACATGCTCGCCGGCACCATGAAGCTCAACACCGACAAGCCGGTGATCCGGGTCGGCCGGATCGCCGGGCAGTACGGCAAGCCGCGCTCCCGGCCCACCGAGGTCGTCGGCGGCGTCGAACTGCCCGTCTACCGCGGGCACATGGTCAACGGCCCGGAACCCGACCCGGAGCTGCGCCGCCCCGACCCCACCCGCATGCTCTCCGGGCTGACCGCCGCCCGGCTGGTCTCCGAGAAGCTCGGCTGGTCCGGCGACGGGCGACGCCGCCAGGTCGACCCGCCCGTCTGGACCAGCCACGAGGCGCTGCTGCTGGACTACGAGCTGTCGATGGTGCGGCAGCAGCCGGACGGCGGGCTGCTGCTCGGCTCCGCGCACTGGCCGTGGATCGGCGAGCGGACCCGCCAGGTGGACGGTGCGCACGTCGCACTGCTCGCCGCCGTGGACAACCCGGTCGCCTGCAAGGTCGGACCGCAGATGACGCCGGAGGAGATCCTCGCGCTGTGCGAGCGCCTGGACCCGCGGCGCGAGCCGGGCCGGCTGACCCTGATCGCACGGATGGGCGCGGACGCGGTACGGGCGGTGCTGCCGCCGCTGGTACGTGCCGTACGGGCCGCCGGACACCCGGTGATCTGGCTGACCGACCCGATGCACGGAAATACCGTCAACAGTCCCGTCGGCCTGAAGACGCGGTGTGTGGAAACCGTCATCCGCGAGGTGACGGATTTCCAGAGCGCCGTTTCCGAAGCCGGCGGCGTCGACGGCGGAATGCACCTGGAAACCACTCCGGACCAGGTCACGGAATGCGCGGTCGGCGAGTCGGAGATTCCCGGCGTCGGGGAGAAGTACACCACCCTTTGCGACCCCCGTCTCAACCCGTCCCAGGCGGTAGCGGTGGCGTCCGCATGGCGCGGCTGACCGTGAGCTGGAATTCGCCTCGCAGTAGGCAATGGAGGTAGCGAGAAATGGAAATGGAAGGCAGGGTCGCCCTCGTCACGGGGGCGGCCGGCGGGATAGGCGCGGCGGTCGTGCGCGCCCTGGGCGAGCGCGGCGCGAAGGTGGCCGCGGTGGACCGGGACGCCGAACGGCTCGCAGATGTGGTCGACAAACTGCGGGCGGACGGCCTGGAGGCGGCCGCGTTCGCCGGCGACGTCACCTCGAGCGACGACGTCGAGGCGGTCGTGGACCGGGTCGAGAACACCCTCGGCCCGCTGGACTTCCTGGTCAACGCCGCGGGCGTGCTGCGCCTTTCGGAGGCCCGCGCCCTTACCGACCAGGACTGGGCCGTCACCTTCGCGGTCAACACCACCGGCGTCTTCTTCGTCTCCCGCGCGGTGGTCAACCGGATGATCCGGCGGGGCCGCGGCGGGGCCCTGGTCACCGTCGCGTCCAACGCGGCCGGCACCGCGCGGGTCGAGATGGCCGCCTACGCCGCCTCCAAGGCCGCGGCCACGATGTTCACCAAGTGCCTGGGCCTGGAGGTGGCCAAGGAGGGCATCCGCTGCAACCTGGTCGCCCCCGGCTCCACCGAGACGCCGATGCTCAGCTCGATGTGGCAGGACGAGTCCGGCCCACGGTCCACCATCGACGGCCGGCCCGAGGCATACCGCGTGGGCATCCCGCTGGGCAAGATCGCCCGTCCCGAGGACGTGGCGGACGCGGTGGCCTTCCTGCTCTCCGACCAGGCCGCCCACATCACCATGCACGACCTCACCGTCGACGGCGGCGCCGCGCTCGGCGTCTGACCCGCGGCCATGGAGCCCCTGGAGGAAAACATGGCGGGAATCCCCCCGATCGAGCCCTATCCGATGCCGGGACCGGGCGATCTGCCCGAGAACACCGTCGGCTGGACGGCGGACCCCGACCGGGCCGTCCTGCTCGTCCACGACATGCAGCGCTACTTCCTGCGGCCGTTCCCCGAGACGGTTCGCGACGCACTGGTCCACCACGCGGCCCTGCTGCGCGAGCGCGCCGCCGAACTGGGCATGCCGGTCGCCTACACCGCGCAGCCCGGCGGCATGACCGGGCAACAGCGCGGTCTGCTCCGGGACTTCTGGGGGCCCGGCATGACCCCGGGGCCCGAGGACCGCACGGTCGTCGAGCCGCTGACCCCGCGGCCCGGCGACTGGGTGTTCACCAAATGGCGCTACAGCGCCTTCCACAAGTCCCCCCTGCTCGACCGCATGAGGGAGTCGGGCCGCGACCAGCTCGTGGTGTGCGGGGTGTACGCGCACGTCGGTGTGCTGATGAGCGCCGTCGACGCCTTCACCCACGACATCCAGCCGTTCCTCGCCGCGGACGCGGTGGCCGACTTCTCGGCCGCCGATCACCGGATGGCACTGGAGTACGCGGCGCGGCGCTGCGCCGCCGTCGCCACCACCAAAGACATCGTCACCCAACTCGAAAGGGGGGCCCATGACTGACGACCTGCTGGGGCGCGTCCTGGCCGCCGGACCACCGGCGTTCGCCTTGCTGCACCGCCCCGAGGTAACCGGCCGTGGCCTGCTGGAGGTCTTCGCCGGAACGGCGTCGGAGGCCGGCACCATCGCCGACATTCCGCTGCCGGACCCGCCGGCGGATTCCGGCCGGCGCCAGGAAGTGCTCGCCATCGTCCCCTACC
This sequence comes from Streptomyces sp. Pv4-95, assembly GCF_045782725.1. Lineage (NCBI taxonomy): Bacteria > Bacillati > Actinomycetota > Actinomycetes > Kitasatosporales > Streptomycetaceae > Streptomyces > Streptomyces sp. Pv4-95. Next base: position 2,627,873 of record NZ_CP127172.1, on the reverse strand, counting down.
GCCAGCTCGCCGAGCGCGGCTTCGAGGCCCCCGACGACGGCGCGCCGCTGCTCACCCTCGCCATCGAGGAGCAGGAGACGGTGGCGGTCGCCGAGGTGCTGTCCCGGATCCCCGACGCCCCGATCGAGCTGACCGACGGCGACTTCGACATCGACGACGACGCCTACGCCGACACCGTCCGCCGGGTCATCGCGGAGGAGATCGGCACCGGCGAGGGCGCGAACTTCGTCATCAAGCGGTCCTTCGTCGCCGACATCACCGGCTACGGCCCGCACAGCGCACTGACCTTCTACCGGCGGCTGCTGGAGCGGGAGGCCGGCGCGTACTGGACGTTCCTCGTGCACACCGGCGAGCGCACCTTCGTGGGCGCCTCGCCCGAGCGGCACATCAGCGTGCACGGCGGCAAGGCCGTGATGAACCCCATCAGCGGCACCTACCGCTACCCGCCCGCCGGGCCCAGCCTGCCCGAGGTCATGGACTTCCTCGCCGACCGCAAGGAAGCCGACGAGCTGTACATGGTCGTCGACGAAGAGCTGAAGATGATGGCCCGGATCTGCGAGAGCGGCGGCCGGGTCGTGGGGCCGTACCTGCGGGAGATGGCGCGGCTCGCGCACACCGAGTACTTCATCGAGGGCCACACCACCCGGGACGTGCGCGAGATCCTGCACGAGACGCTCTTCGCCCCCACCGTCACCGGCAGCCCCCTGGAGAGCGCGGCCCGGGTGCTGGCCCGCTACGAACCGGAGGGACGCGGCTACTACAGCGGCATCGCCGCCCTCATCGGACGGGACGCGGACGGCGCACGCACCCTGGACTCGGCGATCTTGATCCGTACCGCGGAGATCGACCGGCGCGGGCGGCTCAGGATCGGCGTCGGGGCGACCCTCGTACGCCACTCCGACCCGCTCTCCGAGGTCGCCGAGACCCGCGCCAAGGCCGCAGGACTGCTCGCCGCGCTCGCCGAACCGGGGCGGGGGCGGTTCGGCGGCCACGCGACGGTGCGCGCCGCGCTCGCCGAACGCAACGCCACCATCGCCGGCTTCTGGCTCGCGGGGGAGGAGGAACGCGCGGTCAACGCCGTCGCCGGCCTCACCGGGCGGCGGGTCCTCGTCGTCGACGCGGAGGACACCTTCACCTCCATGATCGACCACCAACTGCGGTCGATGGGACTTGAGGTGACCGTGCGCCGCTTCGACGAGCCGTACGGCTTCGACGGCTACGACCTGGTCGTCATGGGGCCCGGCCCCGGCGACCCCCGGGATGCCCGCCACCCCAAGATCGCCCATCTGCGTACGGCGATCAGCCAACTCCTCGACGAACAGCGGCCGTTCCTCGCGGTCTGCCTCAGCCACCAGGTTCTCAGCACGCTGCTGGGCTTCGAACTCGTCCGCCGCGAGGTCCCCAACCAGGGCGCGCAGCGCGCCATCGACCTGTTCGGCTCCCGGGTGCGGGTCGGCTTCTACAACACCTTCGCGGCCCACAGCGCCGAGGACAAGGCGGACACCGCCCGCGCCGGAGTGGTGGAGGTCAGCCGGGACCCGGACACCGGTGAGATCCACGCGCTGCGCGGCCAGGGATTCGCCTCGATGCAATTCCACTCCGAATCCGTGCTGACCGAGGACGGTCTCCGCATCGTCGGCGGACTCCTCCAGGACGTGCTGCGGACCGAGGAGGTGACCGCCTCGTGAAAGCCGTCATCGCCTGGTGGGATCTCGCGGAATCGGAACAGACCCCGGAAACGCTGCGGGAATTCCTGCGGACGGAGGCGGTGGAACGCTATTCCCAATTCCCCGGTCTCCGCCTGAAATTCTGGATGTCGGAGGCCGGCGGCGGGGGCTGGGGCGCGGTCTTCCTGTGGGAATCGGAGGCGGCCGCGAGCATCCAGCTGCCCACCGGGGCCGCCGACCTCATCGGCTATCCGCCCACGGTGGTGCACCGATTCGACGTCGAGGCGGCCACCGAGGGCGCCCACACCATCCCCGATCTGACGGGCCTCGGGCTGGCCTACGCCCCGTCATGACCCGCGGGGAATCCCGGAATCCGGGATTCCCCGCACCCGGCCCGCCGTGGCGCCCCGGGAAATCCGGTGCCCCGGCGGGCCGATCTGATCAAGTAACGCGCTTTTGACGAAGTGCCGTCGTCGTCGTTGTCCGGAAAGGCGCCCCACGGCGAGAGTTCATACCACGCACACCGGCGGCTGACGCCGGCCCAGCGGAAACAGGAGAAGGACAATGCCTGCACGATTCGAGGGCAAGGTCGCGCTCGTCGCCGGCGGCGATGACGCAATCGGCCGGGCCGGCGCACTCGCCTTCGCCCGCCAGGGTGCCACCGTGGTGGTCGCCGGTACCGACGCCCGGAAACTGGACGCCACGGTGCGCACGATCCGCCACGGCGGCGGCCGCGCCGAGAGCATCGTCACCGATGTGACCCGCGACGGAAAGGACGCCGCCGCCCACATGGTGGCGGTCACGGTGGAGCGCTGCGGCGGACTCGACATCGCCTTCAACAACGTCACCGTCACCGGCCCCGCCCGACCGGTCGCCGACACCTGCGAGACCGTCTGGACCGAGCTGCTCGCCCACAACCTCACCGGTGTGTGGACGTCCATGAAGCACGAGATCGCCTACATGAAGGAGCACCGGGGCGGCGTCATCGTCAACACCGCCTGCAACCTCCTCAGCAACGGCGTCCGCCCGGGGCTCGGCGCGTACGCCGCCTCCAAGGCCGCGCTGACGACCCTCACCCGCGCCGCCGCCGGCGAGTACATCGCCGACGGCATCCGCATCAACGCCATCAGCCCCGGCCCCGCCGAGGAACCGGGCACCACCGGGCCCCGGCCGGCCGGCCAGGACCACGCCACCGCCGACGAGGTCGCCGACTCCGTCGTCTGGCTCTGCTCCGACGAGTCGGCCTTCGTCGTGGGACACGACCTCGTACTCGACCGGAAGCGAGCCGCCTGATGACCACCGCTCCCCCCGCCCCGAACCCGGCCCCCACCGCTCCCGCCCCGCTGGAGTGGACCGCACTCGACCGCCGCGCCGTGGACATCGCCCGCGGCCTGGCCGTCGACGCCGTCGAACGGGCCGGCCACGGCCACCCGGGCACCGCCATGAGCCTCGCCCCGGCCGCGTACCTGCTCTTCCAGCGGCTGCTGCGGCACGACCCCGCCGACCCCGCATGGGCCGGCCGCGACCGCTTCGTGCTCTCCTGCGGACACGCCGCCCTCACCCTCTACACCCAGCTCTACCTCTCGGGCTACGGGCTGACCCTTGAGGACCTCAAGTCCCTGCGCACCGAAGGCAGCCTGACGCCCGCCCACCCCGAATACGGCCACACCCCGGGCGTGGAGACCTCCACCGGGCCGCTCGGCCAGGGGCTGGGCAACGCGGTCGGCATGGCGATGGCCGCACGCCGCGAACGCGGACTGTTCGACCCGGACACCCCGGACGGTGACAGCCCCTTCGACCACACCATCTGGGCCTTCGCCTCCGACGGCGACCTCGCCGAAGGACTCAGCCACGAGGTCTGCTCCCTCGCCGGCCACCAGAAGCTGGGCAACCTCGTCGTGCTCTACGACGACAACCGCATCTCCATCGAGGACGACACACAGATCGCCCAGTCCGAGGACGTCCTCGCCCGGTTCGCCGCCTACGGCTGGCACGTCCAGCGCGTGGACTGGACGACGCCGGACGGCTACCACGAGGACGTACCGGCGCTGCACACGGCGCTGAGCGCGGCACGCGAGGAGACCGGCCGCCCCTCGCTCGTCGCGCTGCGCACCGTCATCGGCTGGCCCTCCCCGGGCAAGCAGAACACCGGCAAGATCCACGGCGCCGCGCTGGGCGCCGACGAGGCGGCCGCCACCAAGGCCGCCATGGGGCTCGACCCCGAGCGCTCCTTCCAGGTGCCCGCCGACGTGCTCGAACGGGCCCGCCAGGTCACCGTCCGCGCCCGCGCGGACCGCGCCGCATGGGAGAAGCGCCACCAGGACTGGCGGTCCGCTTTCCCCCGGCGGGCCGCCGCTCACGACCGGATCACCGCCCGCACCCTGCCGCCCGGCTGGTCGGACGACGTGCCGGAGTTCGCCCCCGGCCAGGAGATGGCCACCCGCAAGGCATCCGGCGCGGTCCTCAGCGCGCTGGCCGGGACACTGCCCGAGCTGTGGGGAGGCTCCGCCGACCTCGCCGAATCCAACAACACCACGATGGCCGGCGAACCCTCCTTCATACCCGAGGAGTTGGCCACCGCCGCCTTCCCCGGCCACCGCTACGGGCGCACCCTGCACTTCGGCATCCGCGAACACGCCATGGGCGCCGTCCTCAACGGCATCGCCCTGCACGGCGGCACCCGCCCCTACGGCGGCACTTTCCTCGTCTTCTCCGACTACATGCGTCCCGCCGTCCGGCTCGCCGCCATGATGCGGCTGCCCGTCACCTACGTATGGACCCACGACTCCATCGGCCTCGGCGAGGACGGCCCCACCCACCAGCCCGTCGAGCACCTGTGGTCGCTGCGGGGCATCCCCGGGCTCGACGTGGTCCGCCCGGCCGACGCCAACGAGACCGCCGTCGCCTGGCGCACCGTCCTGGAGCACACCGACCGCCCCGCCGGACTCTGCCTCACCCGGCAGAACCTGCCGGTCCTGGACCGCGCACCCGGCAGCGGCCTCGCACCGGCCGCCGGTGCGGCCCGGGGCGGCTACGTCCTCGCCGAGGCCCGCACCGCGGACGGCACCCCCACCACCCCGGACGTCCTCCTGCTCGGCACCGGCAGTGAGGTGCACATCGCCCTGGAAGCCCAACGCCTGCTGCACGCCGAGAACATCGCCGCCCGCGTGGTCTCCCTGCCCTGCCTGGAGTGGTTCGGCGAACAGAGCCGCCCCTACCGCGACGAGGTGCTCCCGCCCGAGGTCACCGCCCGGGTCTCCGTCGAAGCCGGGTCGGTCCTGGGCTGGCACGCCCTGGTCGGCGACGCCGGGGAGGCCATGGGCCTGGACCGGTTCGGTGCCTCCGCGCCCTACCGCGCCCTCTACGAGAGCTACGGACTCACCGCGGTCAGGGTCGCCGCGGCCGCCCGCGCCTCCCTCGCCCGGGTGCGCGCCCGCGACCGGAGGACCGCACGATGAAGGTCGAGCTCCCCGGATCCAAGAGCATCACCAACCGGGCACTGCTCCTCGCCGCGGCCGCCGACGGCCACTCCACCCTCCACGCCCCGCTGGTCAGCGACGACACCGTCGCCTTCCGCGACGCGCTCACCGCACTGGGCGCACGGATCACCACCGACGGGCAGGACGGCGCCTGGGGCGTCGGCGGCATCGGCCGCGGCCCGGCCGGCGGCGGGCACATCCGGTGCGCCGACGCCGGCACCGCCGCCCGCTTCCTGCCGCCGTTCGCGGCGGCGGGCACCGGCCGCTACACCTTCGACGGCAGCGCCCAACTGCGGGCCCGCCCGCTGCGCCCGCTCGCCGACGCACTGCGCGGGCTCGGCGCGAAGGTCACCCTCGCGCCGGGCGGCGGACTGCCGCTGACCGTCGACGCCACCGGTACGGACGGCGGCGAGCTGTCCCTCGACGGCTCGCTCAGCAGCCAGTACCTCAGCGGCCTGCTGCTGGCCGCGCCGCTGCTGCGCACCCCGCTGACCCTGCGGGTGACCGGACTGGTCAGCCGCCCCTACATCGACCTGACGCTGGCCCTGATGCGGCACTTCGGCGCCGACGTCACCGGGGCCACCGAGGACACCGACGGCACGTTCACCGTCCGCCCCGGCCGCTACCGCGCCACGGCGCTGCACATCGAGCCGGACGCCTCCACCGCCTCGTACTTCTTCGCCGCGGCCGCCGTCACCGGACGCACCGTCACCGTCCCCGGCCTCGGCCGCGGCAGCCTCCAGGGCGACCTGCGCTTCGTGGACGTCCTGCGCAGGACGGGCGCCCGGGTGGACATCGCGGAGCACGCCACCACCGTCACCGGCACCGGCCCCCTGCGCGGCGGCTTCACCGTCGACATGGGCGAGATCTCCGACACCTTCATGACCCTGGCCGCCATCGCCCCGCTCGCGGACGCCCCCGTCACCGTCCGCGGCATCGGGCACGCCCGCCTCAAGGAGTCCGACCGCATCGAGGCGGTCGCCGGAAACCTGCGGGCGCTGGGCATCACCGCCGAGACCGGGCCGGACCGGATCACCGTGCACCCCGGCAGGGTGCGGGCGGCCCCGATCGCCTGCCACCGCGACCACCGGATCGCGATGGCCTTCTCCGTCCTCGGCCTGCGGGCCCCCGGACTCACCCTCGACGACCCGGGCTGCGTCACCAAGACCTTCCCCGGATTCCACACGGCACTGCGGCGCTGCTTCGCGGAACACCCCGCGTATCCACACGAGTTCACCGCGCCCGCCGCACCCCGCGCCGCCGATCCGGGACACCCGGAGGAACACGGCGCGCGGACGACTACGCAACGAAAGGCATGACATGGCGAAGATACTGATCGCCGGCGGCGGCGTGGGCGGCCTCGCGGCGGCGCTGGCCACGGCGCGGCACGGGCACCGGGTGACCGTCCTGGAGCGCTGGGACTTCACCGAACTCGGCGCCGGCATCCAGCTCGGCCCCAACGCCTTCCACGCCCTGGACCGGCTCGGCGTGGGCGACGCGGTCCGCGAACGCGCCGTCTTCATCGACGAGTTGCGCTTCATGGACGGCACCACCGACCGCCAGGTGCAGTCGATGCCGCTCACCGGCCCCTACCGCACCCGCTTCCGCAACCCCTACGCCGTGGTGCACCGCACCTGCCTGTTCGCACCGCTGCTGGAGGCATGCCGGGCGAACCCCGCCATCGAACTGCGCGCGAACAGCAGGGTCCTGCGCCACGAACAGGACGCCGGCTCGGTCACGGCCGTGCTCGACACCGGCGAACTGGTCACCGGCGACGCCCTCATCGGGGCCGACGGCATCCGCTCCACCGTCCGCGCCCAGCTCCTGGGCGACGGCGAACCGCGGGTCTCCGGGCACACGATCTACCGCTCCGTCATCCCGATGGAACGCGTTCCCGAAGAGCTGCGCTGGAACACCGTCACCCTGTGGGCAGGACCGAAGTGGCACTTCGTCCACTACCCCATCGGCGGCGGCGAGTTCCTCAACCTCGCGGCCACCCGGGACGACGGGGCCACCGAGGCGGTGGCCGGCGTGCCCGCCGCACGCGATCGGGTGCTCGGCGAGTTCCCCGACCTGGGCGAAGTCGCCCGACGGCTGCTGGAGTTGGGGGAGGACTGGAAGTCCTGGGTGCTGTGCGACCGGGATCCGGCCGACACCTGGACCGACGGCCGGGTCGCGCTGCTCGGCGACGCGGCCCACCCGATGCTGCAATACGCCGCCCAGGGCGCCTGCCAGGCACTGGAGGACGCGGTGGTCCTGGGTGACCTGCTCGACGGGCCGGCCGACGACGTGGTGCAGCGGCTGGAGAAGTACGCAGCCGTCCGCCGCGAGCGCACCGCGAAGACGCAGCTGGTGGCCCGGGAGATGGGACGGCGGCTCTACCACCCGGCGGGCGAGGCCGCGCAGGAGCGCAACGCGATGCTCGCCGCGATGACCGCCGACGACCTGTACGACACCGTCCAATGGCTGCACGGCGAAAGGGACTTCGGGACCGGGGTGGCACGTTGAGCAGGTTGCGCTGGCTGACGGCGGGGGAGTCGCACGGCCCCGCATTGGTGGCGACGCTGGAGGGCCTTCCGGCCGGCGTCCCGATCACCACGGAGTTGGTGGCGGATGCGTTGGCCAGGCGGCGGCTGGGGTATGGCCGTGGTGCCCGGATGAAGTTCGAGCAGGACGAGATCACGTTCCTGGGCGGTGTGCGGCACGGTTTGTCGCTGGGTTCGCCGGTCGCGGTCATGGTGGGCAACACCGAGTGGCCGAAGTGGGAGCAGGTGATGGCGGCCGATCCGGTGGATGAGGAGGAGCTGGCGGCGCTGGCGCGTAACGCGCCGCTGACCCGCCCGCGTCCTGGTCATGCTGATCTTGCCGGTATGCAGAAGTACGGCTTCGACGAGGCGCGTCCGATCCTGGAGCGTGCGTCGGCTCGTGAGACGGCGGCGCGGGTGGCGTTGGGTGCGGTGGCGCGTTCCTTCCTCAAGGAGACCGCCGGCATCGAGATCGTTTCGCATGTGGTGGAGCTGGCGGCGGCGAAGGCGCCGTACGGCGTCGTGCCTGAGCCCTCGGACGTGGCGAGGCTGGACGCGGATCCGGTGCGTTGTCTGGATGCGGATGCGAGCAAGGCGATGGTCGCGGAGATCGATCAGGCCCACAAGGACGGCGACACGCTGGGTGGTGTGGTCGAGGTGCTGGCTTATGGCGTGCCTGTGGGTCTGGGTTCGCATGTGCATTGGGACCGTCGGTTGGATGCCCGGCTGGCGGCCGCTCTCATGGGGATTCAGGCGATCAAGGGTGTTGAGGTGGGGGACGGTTTCGATCTGGCGCGGGTGCCGGGTTCGAAGGCGCATGACGAGATCGTGTCGACGGGTGAGGGCATCAGGCGTACTTCGGGTCGCTCGGGTGGTACCGAGGGTGGTCTGACGACGGGTGAATTGTTGCGGGTGCGTGCGGCGATGAAGCCGATTGCGACGGTGCCGCGGGCGTTGGCGACCGTTGATGTGAGCACGGGTGAGGCGACGAAGGCGCATCATCAGCGTTCGGATGTGTGTGCGGTGCCGGCGGCGGGGATCGTGGCCGAGGCGATGGTGGCGCTGGTGCTGGCGGATGCGGTGGTGGAGAAGTTCGGTGGTGACAGCGTGCCGGAGACCCGTCGCAACGTCCGCAGCTACCTCGACAACCTGGCCGTCCGGTGACCGGGCAGGCCCAGGCGATCGGGCCCGGCCCGGCGGCCGTGCTCGTCGGCCCGATGGGCGCCGGCAAGAGCACGGCCGGGCGGTCGCTGGCCCAACTGCTGGGCACCACCTTCCGCGATACGGACGCGGACATCGTCGCGGCGGCGGGCAGACCGATCGCTCGGATCTTCGCCGACGAGGGTGAGCCGCACTTCCGGGACCTGGAGCGGGAAGCCGTACGCGTCGCCCTGGAGAACCACACCGGCGTGCTCGCCCTCGGCGGCGGCGCCATCCTCGACGCCGACACCCGCGAGCTGCTTGCGGGCCTCCCGGTGGTCTTCCTGGAGGTGGACGCCGACGAGGCGGTGCGCCGGATGGCGGGGGACGCCTCCCGGCCGCTGCTCGCCGTCAACCTCCGTACCCGCTGGCGGGGGTTGATGTCGGAGCGCCGGCCGCTCTACGAAGAGGTGGCCCGGACGGTGGTGCGCAGCGACGGGCTCAGCCCGGACACGGTCGCGGAAAGGATCCTCGACGCCCTCGCCCCGGCCCGGGCTGAGGCCGCGGCGAGGGAAGGGCGAACGAGGCCCGCTCAACCCGCGGAGCCGCCCCGCATGGCGCGGTAGAAGTCGCCGGCCCGGTGTGCGAACGCGTTCAGGTCCACCTTCTTCAGGGAGGTGGGCGCCTCGCCCAACGGCAGCACCTCACCGACCGAACCGCTGTCGGCCCATACGCACAGCGGCAGGTAGTCGCCGTCCCCGGCGACGACGCCGCAGCGCAGCAGCCCCTCCCGCGCGTCCGCGGACGGCAGGGGGAAGTTCTTCGGCCCGGCGGCCATCCGGTTGGGTGCGAAGGCGGCCTCGATCCGCCGAGCAGGGTCGGAGACCGTGCCCGCCGCGGTGTGCACCGCCAGCCGGTCGGCCGGCGCGTCCTTCGGCACGTAGACCGAGTCGACCTGCGTCAGGCCCTTGAACTCCGGGTATTTCGAGGCGTCCTGCTTCGCCGCCGGGTACAGCTGTTGCGTGGTGTTCTTGTCATAGAGCAGGTCGGTAGCGGCCGATTTCACCACCTTCGGCGCGCTGAGGCCGCGCGCCGCGGAGTCGTCGCGTGGTGACTCCTCGGAGCCGAGCAGCCACCACGCCACGATGCCGCCGGTGACAATCACCACAGCGGTGACGACGGCAGCGATGATTCCGGTGCGGCCGCGGGGCCCGGCGGGAGTCGGCGGATGGGGGGTGCCGCCGTGCAAGGGCATCCCGGACGGTGGCTGCTGCGGGGGGCCGTACTGGGGTGTCTGCGGCGGCTGGTGACTCACGGTGGGCGGGCCCTTCGCACGATCGATTGCAGGAACGGCCCATCTTGTCACCGCATGAACATGCCATTCGGTGGGGGTGTCCGCCCTCGTTCGCGGCTCCAGGACCGGCAAGTATGGTCGCCCCAGCGACCAGACGTCAGAGGGCCGTCGCGCCGGATGCCTCGGCAATCCGGGCCGCGGGCGGCCTTTCGTAGGGCCACGAAGGGAACGTAAGTCAATGTCGACCGTTCAAGCTGAGACCGGCCGCCGCACGGTGTCCACCGGGCCGTCCTCCCTGCACGCGGAGCTGGTGCGCCGCAACCCCGGCGAGCCGGAATTCCACCAGGCCGCTCTCGAGGTCCTGGAGACCCTGGCCCCCGTGCTCACCGCCCGGCCGGAGTTCGCCGAGGCGAAGATCCTGGAGCGGCTCTGCGAGCCGGAGCGGCAGATCATGTTCCGGGTGCCCTGGCAGGACGATTCCGGAAAGGTGCACGTCAACCGCGGCTTCCGGGTGGAGTTCAACAGCGCGCTCGGCCCGTACAAGGGCGGACTGCGCTTCCACGCGTCCGTGAACCTCGGAATCGTGAAGTTCCTCGGCTTCGAGCAGATCTTCAAGAACGCCCTCACCGGCCTGAACATCGGCGGCGGCAAGGGCGGCAGCGACTTCGACCCGCACGGCCGGTCGGACTCCGAGGTGATGCGGTTCTGCCAGTCGTTCATGACCGAACTGCACCGGCACCTCGGCGAGCACACCGACGTCCCCGCGGGGGACATCGGCGTCGGCGGCCGTGAGATCGGCTACCTCTTCGGGCAGTACCGGCGGATCACCAACCGCTGGGAGGCCGGCGTGCTGACCGGCAAGGGCCTGGCCTGGGGCGGCTCCACGGGCCGTACGCAGGCCACCGGTTACGGCAATGTGCTCTTCACCGAGGAGATGCTCAAGCGGCGCGGCGAGGAGCTCGACGGCCAGCAGGTCGTCGTCTCCGGCTCCGGCAACGTCGCCATCTACACGATCGAGAAGGTCCAGGCCCTCGGCGGCAATGTCCTGACGTGTTCGGACTCGGGCGGCTACGTCGTCGACGAGAAGGGCATCGACCTCGACCTGCTCAAGCAGATCAAGGAGGTCGAGCGCGGCCGGATCAGCGACTACGCCGAGCGTCGAGGGACGTCGGCCACGTACGTGCCCGGTGGGCGGGTGTGGGACGTGCCGTGCGAGGTGGCGCTGCCCTCGGCCACCCAGAACGAGCTGGACGCGGACGCGGCCCGGAGCCTGCTGCGCAACGGCGTCAAGGCGGTCTCCGAAGGCGCCAACATGCCGACCACCCCGGAGGCGGTGACGCTCCTGAAGGAGGCCGGTGTGGCCTTCGGGCCCGGCAAGGCCGCCAACGCGGGCGGCGTCGCCACCAGCGCGCTGGAGATGCGGCAGAACTCCGCACGGGAGTCCTGGGCGCTCGAACGCACCGAGGGCGAACTCGCGACGATCATGCGCACCATCCACGACACCTGCTACGAGACCGCCGAGCGGTTCGGGCTGCCCGGCGACTACGTGGCGGGCGCGAACATCGCCGGCTTCGAGCGGGTGGCGGACGCGATGCTGGACCAGGGCCTGATCTAGGGCCGTTCGTTCGGATCTTGGCCGGCCCGGCGCCCCCGGGCCGGGCCCTTCGCGGGCGGCCCGGCGACGGGCGCCCCAGGGGGCGCGGTACGGCTTCACCCGGTGCCGTACCGCGGCCCCCACGCGGCTCGTAGGCTTCGGCGTATGAACATCTGCGTCTTCTGCTCCGCCGCCGACCTCGACGAGCGCTACGTCACCCCCTCCCGCGAGTTCGCCACGCTGCTCGGCAAGGGCGGCCACACGCTGGTCTGGGGCGGCTCGGACACCGGCCTGATGAAGGTGATGGCCGACGGTGTGCGCGCGGCGGGCGGGCAGCTGGTCGGTATCTCCGTGGAGTTCCTCGCGCACAAGGCGTACGAGGGCGCGGACGAGATGGTCGTCACCAAGGACCTCGCCGAGCGCAAGGCGCAGCTGCTGGCCCGCGCCGACGCCGTCGTCGTCATGGTCGGCGGCACGGGCACGCTCGACGAGGCCACCGAGATCCTGGAGCTGCGCAAGCACGGGCTGCACACCAAGCCGGTCGTGCTGCTCAACGCGGCCGGTTTCTACGACGGGTTGAAGCAGCAGTTCCTGCGGATGGAGGCCGAGGGCTTCCTGCCGATCCCGCTGACCGACCTCGTCTTCTTCGCGGAGGACGGTGTCGGCGCCCTGGCCTACCTGGAGGAGAAGGCGGGCGTACAGGGCTGATCCGCCGGGGCCGCCCTCCCCGGGCGCGGCCCCGCCGCCCCCGTACGCCTCGTTAGGATCGGTGGCATGGGTACGCACTTGATCACGGGCGCAGGGTCGGGCATCGGAGCGGCGGTCGCACGGCGGCTTGCGGAGCGCGGCGAGGAGCTGTGGCTGCTGGCGCGGAACGCCGTCCGGGCCAAGGAGCTGGCCGCGCAGTTCCCCGGCGCCAAGACGCTCGTGGGCGACCTGGCCACCCCCGAGAAGCTGTCCTGGGCCTTCGGCCAGCAGCCGCTGCCGGACCGGCTGGACTCGCTCCAGCACATCGCCGGCGTCATCGAACTCGGTGCGGTCGGCGACCTTCCCGCCAAGGCATGGCAGCGGCAGCTCGCCGCCAACCTCGTCGCGCCCGCCGAGATCACCCGGCTGATGCTGCCGATGGTCCGGCTCGCCCAGGGGCACGTCGTCTTCGTCAACTCCGGTGCGGGGCTGCACGCCAACGCGCAGTGGGGCGCGTACGCCGCGAGCAAGCACGGGCTGAAGGCGCTGGCCGACTCGCTCCGGGCGGAGGAGCACGGCAACGGCGTCCGGGTGACCTCGGTCTACCCCGGGCGCACCGCCACTCCGATGCAGGAGAGCACCCACCAGCAGGAGGGCAAGGAGTACGACCCGTCGCGGTGGATCGACCCGGAGTCGGTCGCCTCGACGGTCCTGGCGGCCATCGACCTGCCGCGGGACGCGGAGATCAACGACGTGTCGGTGCGGCCGGGCCGCTGAGCCCGCCGCCGAGCCCCGCTGCCGTCGTACGGCCCGGTGGTTTCCCGGCGCGGCGACGTACGCTGCACAGGTGACCACTGAAGCGAAGTCGACCGCGGCGGCGGGGTGCGGGTTCCGGGAGATCCGGGGGCTCGTCACCGAGCTGAGCCGCCGGCTCGACGCCCATCAGCGCGGCCGGATCGCCGAGCTGGACCTCACGCCGACGCAGGCCAAGGCGCTGGAGGAGCTCGGGGAGCCCCGGACGGCGCGGGAGCTGGCGGCGGTGCTGTGCTGCGAGCCGCCGAACGTCACCTACGTCATCTCCAAGCTGGAGAAGCAGGGCATGGTCGTGCGGCAGCCGCACCCCCTGGACGGTCGCGCCAAGCAGCTCGTACTGACCGAGGCGGGCCGGGAGTTGCGGCTCGACCTCTTGCGGCGGATGGGCACCGAGTCGCCGCTCGACCACCTCTCGGACGCGGAGCGGTCCGCGCTCCGCGACGACTTGCTGAAGGCGCTGGGGCGGGCGGGCTGACGCCCGTCGCCCACCGAACCCGACCGGGGCCCCGGAGCATCCCTCCGGGGCCCCGGCCTTTCGTACGCGCCCGCTGAAGCGTCTGCATTGCGTAAAGTTATAGCTGTAACCATTGCCTCCGGAGATGGCTACAGCTTTAACTAAATCTCATGATCACTGACAACGCGGTGCCGCACGCGCCGGCGGACGAACGGCACGGCGCGGCAGCCCGGCGGCCCCGCACGGAGCCCCGCGGCGGAGCCCAACTCCTCGTGCTGGCACTCGGATTCGTGATGGCCAGCCTGGACACCGGCATCATGAACGTCGCCGCCGACGACCTGCGTGCCCGGCTCGGCCTCACCATGTCCGGCCTCACCTGGGTCGTCGACGGCTACGTCCTCGCCTTCGCCTCGCTCCTGATGCTCGCCGGCTCGCTCGCCAAACGGTTCGGGGCCCGCCGGATCTACCTCGTCGGCCTCGCCGTCTTCACCGCCGCGTCCCTCCTGGGCGCCGCGGCCCCCGGCGGCGCCGTCCTGGTGGCGGCCCGCGTCGCCCAGGGCGCGGGCGCCGCGCTCTTCATGCCCAGCTCGCTGTCCCTGCTGATGCACGCCTTCCCCGAGCCGGGCCGCCGGGCCAGGATCCTCGGGGTCTGGTCCGCGATCGTCTCCACCTCCGTCGGCCTCGCGCCGACCATCGGCGGTCTGCTGGTCGGCACCCTCGGCTGGCGCAGCATCTTCCTCGTCAACCTCCCCATCGGCATCGCCGGCCTGCTCCTCACCCGCCGCTTCATCGCGGCCGTACCGGCGCGCCCCTCCGCGCTCGGCGGCGCCGGACACCTCCTGGGCCTGCTCACCCTGGGCTCGCTCAGTTACGGACTCATCGAGGGGCCGGACAAAGGATGGTCCGACCCGTGGGTGCTGGGCGCCTTCGCGGTCACCGTGCTGGCGGGCGCCGGATTCGCGGTACGGGAGCGGTCCGCGCGGCATCCCGTGCTGCCGGTCTCCCTCTTCGCGGACAGCAGCTTCTCCGCGGCCAACCTCGTCGGCTTCCTCTTCAACTTCGCCTTCTACGGGACGCTGTTCGTCCTCGGACTCTTCCTCCAGACCGCACGCGGCGCGACCCCGGTGGCCGCCGGCCTGCAGATGCTGCCCGCGGTCCTGGTCCTCCCGTTCGGCAACATCCTCTACGCACGGATCGGGCCACGCCTCGGCAACCGCACCGCGCTCACCGCCTCCCTCGGCCTCTCCGCCGCCGGGTACGCCGTGCTCGTCGCGCTCCTCGCGCCCGGCCTGCCCTACTGGGCGATCGCGGTGGTCCTCGCCGTCGCCAACCTCGGCGCCGGCGTCAGCTCCCCGGCGCTCACCGGCGTCCTGATGGAGGCCGCGGGCCGCGAGCACGCCGACATCGGCAGCGCCACCCTCAACGCCAACCGGCAGGTCGGCTCCCTGGTCGGCATCGCCGGAATGGGCGCGGTGCTCACCGCGGCGGGCGGCGGATACGAGGGCGCCGGCCTCGCCTTCGTACTGACGGCCGCCGCCCTGGCCACCGCGGCCGCCGTAGCCCTGCTGGGCATCCGCACCCGCGGCTGACACCCCACTCGCCCTGCCGGTCCCACCCCGCCCGCACTGTCTCTCCCACCCTGCCCGCACTGTCTCTCCCACCCTGCCCGCCCTGTCTCCCCCACCCCGCCTGCCCTGCCGGTCCCACCCCGCCGCATACCCTTCCCGGGTGAGCGAGAACAGCACGTACAAGTGGGCCGCGGGCGCGGCGACCGGCATCGGGTCGATGCCGGGCGGTGACGCGCGCGAAGCGGCGAAAACCGTCACCGGTTCCGTCGAGACCTTCCCCCACCTGCCCGAACTTCCGGCCCGGGGCCCCGGCGCCGACATGATCGGCCGGACCATCGGCATGCTCGTCGAGGTCTACGCCCATGTCGAGCCCAGCGGCTGGCGGATCAGCGACCGCCCGGGGCGCGACACCCGGCGCGCCGGATCCTGGCTCGGCGAAGACCTCGACGCCCTGGAGGAGTTCACCCAGGGCTACGAAGGGCCGCTGAAGGTCTCGGCCGTCGGCCCGTGGACGCTGGCGACCGCGCTGGAACTGCGCAACGGCGAGGCGGCGCTCAGCGACCCCGGCGCCTGCCGCTACCTCGCGGAGTCCCTGACGGAAGGTCTGCGCGGGCACCTCGCGGACGTACGGCGGCGGGTGCCGGGCGCCCAGGTCGTCCTGCAACTGGACGAGCCGTCGCTCACGGCGGTGCTCCAGGGACGGGTGCGGTCCGCCAGCGGCTACCGCACCCACCGGGCCGTGGACCGGGTGGTGGTCGAAGGCGCCCTGCGCGACCTCATCGGCGCCGCGGAGGGCGACCCCGTGGTCGTCCACTCGTGCGCCCCCGAGGTGCCGTTCGGGCTGCTGCGGCGGGCCGGCGCCACGGGCGTCTCGTTCGATTTCTCCCTGCTCACCGAGCGTGAGGAGGAGGCGATCGGGGAGGCGGTCGAGGGCGGTACGGCACTGTTCGCGGGCGTGGTGCCCGGCGTGGACAGCCGATTGTCAGACCCTGCCGGTAGCGTCATGGGTGTCAGGACGCTGTGGCGCAGGCTGGGGCTGGCACCGGACACCCTCGCGGAGTCCGTGGTCGTCACCCCGTCGTGCGGACTGGCGGGCGCTTCGCCCGGATATGCCCGCTCGGCTCTCGCCCACTGCGTCCGAGCGGCGAGATCGCTCGCAGACAACCCTGAGTGACGGCACTCAAGGACCACGGGAGGACAAGACGGTGGCTGGCGAACAGCACGCAGCGGTATCCGAGGTGCCCGCGGCGGCTCGGGAGAAGCACGCGCAGCTCGCTGAGCAGATCGAGGAGCATCGCTTCCGTTACTACGTGAAGGACGCCCCGGTCGTCAGCGACTCGGAGTTCGACAAGCTGCTGCGCTCCTTGGAGGCCGTGGAGGCCGAGTACCCGCAGCTGCGCACCCCGGACTCGCCCACCCAGAAGGTCGCCGGGGCGTACGCCACGGAGTTCACCGAGGTCGAGCACCGCGAGCGGATGCTCTCCCTCGACAACGCCTTCGACAACGACGAGTTGGCGGCCTGGGCCGAGCGGCTCGCGGGAGAGCTGGGGGGCGACCCGAAGAGCGCCGGCTACCACTTCCTGTGCGAGCTGAAGGTCGACGGCCTCGCGGTCAACCTCACCTACGAGCACGGCCGGCTGACCCGCGCCGCCACCCGCGGCGACGGCCGCACCGGCGAGGACATCACCCCCAACGTCCGCACCATCGCCGAGATCCCGCACCGCCTCCAGGGCGACCGGATCCCGGAGCTGGTCGAGGTCCGCGGCGAGGTCTACTTCCCGATGGAGAAGTTCCTCGAACTCAACGAACGCCTGGTGGCCGAGGGCAAGCCGCCGTTCGCCAACCCGCGCAACGCCGCGGCCGGTTCGCTCCGCCAGAAGGACCCCAAGGTCACCGCCGGCCGCCCGCTGCACATGGTCGTGCACGGCACCGGGGCCCGCGTCGGCCTCGACATCGACCGCCAGTCGCAGGGCTACGACCTGCTGCACGAATGGGGTCTGCCCACCGCAGCCCACAACAGGGTGGTCGACTCCCTCGAAGCGGTACGCGAGTTCATCGCCCACTACGGCGACGCCGACACCCGCCGCACCGCCGTCGAGCACGAGATCGACGGCGTGGTCGTCAAGCTCGACGAAATCCGGCTCCAGGGGCGGCTGGGCTCGACCTCCCGGGCCCCGCGCTGGGCGATCGCCTGGAAGTACCCGCCGGAGGAGGTCAACACCAAGCTCGTGGACATCCGGGTCGGCGTCGGCCGCACCGGTCGGGTCACGCCGTACGCGGTGGTCGAGCCGGTGACGGTCGCGGGCTCCGAGGTGGAGTTCGCCACCCTGCACAACCAGGACGTGGTCAAGGCCAAGGGCGTCTTCATCGGGGACACCGTCGTGCTGCGCAAGGCCGGAGACGTCATTCCCGAGATCCTCGGCCCGGTCGTCGACCTGCGGGACGGCACCGAGCGGGAGTTCGTGATGCCGGCCGACTGTCCCGAGTGCGGGACGGCCCTGCAGCCCGCCAAGGAAGGCGATATCGACCTGCGGTGCCCCAACGCCCGGTCCTGCCCCGCCCAGATCCGCGAGCGGCTGTTCTATCTGGCCGGCCGCAAGTGCCTGGACATCGAGAACTTCGGCTATGTGGCGGCCACCGCTCTCAGCCAGCCGCTGGAGCCCGCCGAGCCGCCGCTGAAGGACGAGGGCGACCTGTTCGGCCTCTCCATCGAGCAGCTGCTGCCGATCAAGTCCTATGTCCTCGACCCGGATTCCGGCCTGCCCAAGCGCGACCCGAAGACCGGCGAGGAGAAGGTCGTCACCTTCTTTGCCAACCAGAAGGGCGAGCCGAAGAAGAACGCCCTCGCCATGCTGGAGCACATCCAGGCGGCCAAGGAGCGTCCGCTGGCCCGGATCATCACGGGGCTCTCGATCCGGCACGTGGGTCCGGTGGCGGCGGAGGCACTGGCCCGCGAATTCCGTTCGCTGGACCGCATCCGGGACGCGAGCGAGGAGGAGCTGGCCGCCGTCGACGGTGTCGGGGCCACCATCGCCGCCTCGTTGAAGCAGTGGTTCGCGGAGGAGTGGCACCAGCAAATCATCGAGAGCTGGCGGGCCGCGGGCGTCCGGATGGAAGAGGAGCAATCGGGCGAGGAAGGCCCACGCCCCCTGGAAGGCGTCACCGTCGTCGTAACGGGCACACTTCAGTCACACACCAGAGATGGCGCGAAAGAGGCCCTCCAGAGTCTCGGAGCGAAGGTGACCGGATCCGTTTCGAAGAAGACCGGTTTCGTGGTGGTCGGAGACAACCCCGGCTCGAAGTACGACAAAGCGATGCAGTTGAAGGTCCCAGTGCTGGATGATGACGGCTTCGCCGTGCTGCTGGAGCAGGGCCCCGACGCAGCACGAGCGGTAGCTGTCACTCCGCCTGAGGAGGAGTGAGGAGTCAGCCCATCGGCGCATATCAGATTGATCCGCGAGGCCAGGTCGCATTCGGGCAACCACTGCCGATCGCTGCCCGCGGCGGCCTTCCGCGGCCTACTGTTGGGATGTGCGCCTGCCGTGGCGCGGGCACAGCCGGCTGTGAGAGGTATCGGAATGAAACCGACCGACAGCGCCGCTCCGGCGTCGCGGCTGCGCCGGCTCGTCGTGCCCGCGCTGCCCGCGACCCTCGTCACCGTGGCGGGCCTCGCGCTCGTCACGGGTGTGGTCCGGACCCTCGGCGACGGTGAGGCGCTCTTCCCGGGAGGCTCCGTCGGCTGGTCGCTGGCGGTCCTGACCGGCGTCATCGTGGGCCACCTCGTCGCCCTCGGCCGCGACCGCTGGTGGGGCGGCACGGGCTCCGGCGCGGCGCTCGCCCTCGCCGTCCTGCTCCTCTACGGCTGGCTGCCCGCCGTCCTGGTCAGCCTCGCCGTCGTCGTGCTCGTCGGCGCCGCCCGCCGGCACCGCTGGCGACAGGCCGTGGTGCACGGCGCCGTCGACCTCCTCGGCATCGGCGCCGCGGCACTCGGCCTGGCCGCGTTCGGCGTCGTCTCCAGCGTCCGGCAGCCCTGGACGCCGGACGCCTGGGACCTGTCGGTGCTTCCGGAGGTCGTCACCGCGGCCGGCGGCTATCTCCTCGTCAGCCGGGGCCTGTTGTGGCTCACCCTGACCCCGCACACCGGCGGACTGCCCACCATCGCCCGAACAGCCGTGGTGCGGCAGGCTCTCGTCGGCGTCGCGCTGCTCGGGATCTCCCCGCTGATCGCCATCTGCGCCGTCCACGCACCGCTCCTGCTGCCCCTGTTCGCCGTCCCGCTCATCGCCCTGGACTCCACCCTGTGGATCGCCAGGGCCCGCGCCGAGGAGCAGCTGCGCGATCCGCTCACCGGCCTGCCCAACCGCCAGTGGCTGCTGGAGCGCACCTGGACCGCGCTGGACGAGGCCGAACGCGTCGGCGCCCGCTCGGCGCTGGTCCTCATCGACCTGGACCGCTTCCGCTCCGTCAACGACACCCTCGGCCACCTCGCCGGCGACCGCCTGCTGCTGCAGATCGCCGACCGGCTGCGGCACGCCCTGCCGCGCGGCGCCGAGGCGGCCCGGCTCGGCGGCGACGAGTTCGCCGTCCTGCTGCCGACCACCGACTCCCTCACCAGCTCCCAGCGGGTGGCGCGCAACCTCGTCGCGGCCCTCGGATCCCCGCTGGACCTCGACGGCCTGACGCTGGTGCTGGAAGCCAGCGCCGGCGTCGCCGTCTTCCCCGACCACGCCCTCGACGCCGAAGGGCTGCTGCGGCGCGCCGATGTGGCGATGTACCAGGCGAAGCGCGACCGCAGCGGCGTGGAGCTCTACGAAGCCAAGCGCGACGGCAACACCCCCGACCGACTCGGCCTGTTGGGCGACCTGCGCCGCGCCCTGGACGCCGGTGACGTCGAGTTGCACTACCAGCCCAAGGTCGGCTTCGACGGCCATGTCGCGGGCCTGGAGGCACTGGTCCGCTGGGTGCACCCGGACCGGGGCAGAGTGCCACCGGACGAGTTCATCGCCATCGCCGAGTCCTCCGGCCTGATGCCGCGGCTGACGGAGTACGTCCTGGAGACCGCGCTCGCCCAGGTGGCGCGCTGGCGGGCGATGGGCCTGGAGGTGCCCGTCGCCGTCAACGTCTCCCCCCGCGACGTGCACTCCCCGGGCTTCGCCGGAGCGGTCGCCGCGCGCCTCGCCCGCCACCGGGTCCCACCGGGCGCGCTCCAGCTGGAGATAACCGAGCACGTCCTCCTGGAGGACCCGCAGCGGGCCGCCGACACCCTCGCCGGGCTGACCGCCCACGGCGTGAAGATGTCCCTCGACGACTTCGGCACCGGCTACTCCTCCCTCGTCCATCTCCGGCGCCTGCCGGTCAGCGAACTCAAGATCGACCGTTCCTTCGTGGCGCGGCTGGCCGTGGACAACGAGGACGCCGAGATCGTCCGCTGCACCCTCGACCTCGCCCACTCCCTCGGCCTGCTGGTCGTCGCGGAGGGTGTCGAGGACGACGAGACCTGGGAGCGGCTGCGCGACCTCGGCTGTGACGCCGTCCAGGGCTGGCTGGTGGCCGCGGCGATGCCACCGGACGAGACCACGGCGTGGCTGAGGGCACGCGGTGAGCACGGCTGGCACCGCGAGTCGGAGACGGCCGCCCTGGCGGCGGAGAAGGCAGCAGAGAGCCCTTCCGGACAGGTCCTGAACTGACCCGGCCATCGGCCGTCCCGTGTCCACGTTCCGACACCCCCGCACAGCCCCCGGCACTCTCGCCCCCGGCACCCCGGCACCCGCCGGGGAGCCACGACGCACCCCACGGGCCCACGGAGCCCGGCACACCCCGACCGCACGACCACGCGCCGAGCGGACACGAGGCGACTCCGCACGGCCCCCTCAGCTCCGAGCCGGACGTGCCCGACGAGCGGGGCGAGCCGGGGGAGCTGGACCTGCCCGACGAGCCGGACGTGCCCGAGCAGCCCAATGGGGCCGACCATTCCGACGAGCAGGGCGGGCCCACGGACGGGCATGCCGAACGGGAGCAGCCTGCCCGCGAGAGCGAGGACGAGGCCGAGCCCGATCACGAGCCGGTGCCCGGTAGTGAGCCCGGTTCTCAGAGCGAGGCAGAGGCAGTGTGCGAAACAGAGTCCCTTCCTGGCGCCGCACCCCCCGCGCCCGAGTCCGAGTCGGCTGCCGCGTCCGGGCCGGCTGCCGAGTCCGAGCCGGAGTCCGGGGCCGGGTCCGCGGTGTCCGCCCCCGCTCCCGACCGCGCACCGGCCCCCGTCGAGCCGGTCGATCCCGCAGATCCCGCAGAACCCGCCGAGCCGACCGAGGCGGCGACTGAGGAGGGCGAGCCGTCGACGGCCGAGGCCCCGGCCGTAGAGCCCCCGCCGCCCGCTGAGGGCTCGTAGGGCGAACGGAGCCGCGCCGGGCGGGCCGCCGGGCCCCGGCCGCCGGGCCTGGGCCGCGAGGACGGCCACGCGGTCAGGGGCCGCCGGCGCCCCCGGGGACCGGCAGCGGCCGCCCCGGCCCGGCCGGTGGTGCCGCGGCGGGCGGCCGCAGCCTCTCCGCCGCCGCCCGCCGCCGCCTGCTGTCCTCTTCAGGCCCCTTGTGGCCCTCTTGCGGATCTTCTGCACCCCGCTTGCGGGAGCGTGGCGGGGACCCGGCGACGGCCCGCGGAGAAGCGTTTCGCGGGAGCTGTCGCCGACGCCATAGGATTGGGCCGAAAAAGTCCATAGAAACACTCCGCCAAGAACACCAGAGGATCGCTGCATGCCTGGCATCACGCGCGAGGAGGTCGCCCACCTCGCCCGGCTGGCACGTCTGGAGCTGAAGGACGAAGAGCTCGACCACTTCGCCGGACAGCTCGACGACATCATCGGCGCGGTCGCCCGCGTCTCCGAGGTCGCCGACCAAGACGTACCGCCGACCTCCCACCCGCTGCCCCTGACCAATGTCATGCGCACGGACGAGGTCCGTCCGTCGCTGGCCCCCGAGCAGGCGCTCTCCGGCGCCCCGGCCCAGGAGCAGCAGCGTTTCAAGGTGCCGCAGATCCTGGGGGAGGAGTGACCGACATGGCCGACCTGATCAAGCTCACCGCCGCCGAGATCGCGGACCGGATCGCCTCCGGCGCGGTCACCGCCGTCGAGGTGACCGAGGCCCACCTGGCGCGCATCGAGGCCGTCGACGAGAAGGTGAACGCCTTCCTGCACATCGACCGCGAGGGCGCGCTCGCCCAGGCCCGCGCCGTGGACGAGAAGAAGGCCCGCGGCGAGAAGCTCGGCCCGCTGGCCGGCGTCCCGCTCGCGCTCAAGGACATCTTCACGACGGAAGGTGTCCCCACCACCGTCGGCTCGAAGATCCTCGAAGGCTGGATCCCGCCGTACGACGCGACGCTGACCAAGAAGCTCAAGGCCGCCGACGTCGTCATCCTCGGCAAGACCAACATGGACGAGTTCGCCATGGGGTCCTCCACCGAGAACAGCGCCTACGGCCCGACCGGCAACCCCTGGGACCTCACCCGCATCCCCGGCGGCTCCGGTGGCGGCTCCGCCGCCGCCCTCGCCTCGTACGAGGCCCCGCTCGCCATCGGCACGGACACCGGCGGCTCCATCCGCCAGCCCGCCGCCGTCACCGGCACGGTCGGCGTCAAGCCCACCTACGGCGGCGTCTCCCGCTACGGCATGGTCGCCTTCTCGTCCTCCCTCGACCAGGGCGGGCCCTGCGCCCGTACGGTCCTGGACGCGGCGCTGCTCCACGAGGTCATCGCCGGCCACGACGAGCTGGACTCCACCTCCATCGACGCGCCGGTCCCGCCGGTCGTCGAGGCGGCCCGCAGCGGCGAGGTCCGCGGCATGCGCGTCGGTGTGGTCAAGCAGTTCCGCGGCGAGGGCTACCAGGCCGGTGTGCTCCAGCGGTTCGACGAGTCCGTCGCGCTGATGAAGGAGCTGGGCGCCGAGATCGTCGAGCTGGACTGCCCGTCCTTCGACCTGGCGCTCGCCGCGTACTACCTGATCGCGCCGTCCGAGGCGTCGTCCAACCTGGCCCGCTTCGACGCCATGCGCTACGGCCTGCGGGTCGGCGACGACGGCACGAAGTCCGCCGAGGACGTCACCGCCCTCACCCGTGAGGCCGGCTTCGGCGACGAGGTCAAGCGCCGCATCATCCTCGGCACGTACGCGCTCAGCTCCGGCTACTACGACGCGTACTACGGCTCCGCCCAGAAGGTGCGGACGCTGATCACCCAGGACTTCGAGAAGGCCTTCGAGCAGGTCGACGTCATCATCTCGCCGACCACGCCCACCACCGCCTTCCCGATCGGCGAGCGCGCCGACGACCCGATGGCGATGTACCTCGCGGACCTGTGCACCATCCCCACCAACCTGGCAGGCAACGCGGCCATGTCGCTGCCCTGCGGACTGGCTCCCGAGGACGGGCTGCCGGTGGGTCTGCAGATCATCGCCCCTGCTATGGCCGACGACAGGCTCTACAAGGTCGGTGCCGCGGTCGAGGCCGCGTTCACCGCCAAGTGGGGCCACCCACTGCTCGAGGAGGCACCTTCACTGTGAGCGCGAACGCCATGACCAAGAAGGCCAAGAACTTCAAGAAGTCCAAGGGCGGTCTGTACCTGTCGATCGGCAGCACCGCGTTCGGCGCCATCAGCGTCGCCAAGCAGGCGAAGCTGGCCCGCAAGGAGAGCGACACGCTCCGCCTGGTCGACGCCGCCGTCTCGGCCGCCGCGATCGTCACGGGCCTGGCGATCCTCTATCGCGAACTGAAGCGTCTGGGCGACGACGACGTCCTGCTGGGCTGAGAGGGAAAGTTTCACCGTGACAGTCACCGAACTGGTGTCGTACGAGGACGCGTTGGCCACCTACGACCCCGTGATGGGTCTTGAGGTGCACGTCGAACTCGGCACCAAGACCAAGATGTTCTGCGGGTGCTCCACCACCCTGGGCGCCGACGCCAACTCGCAGACCTGCCCCACCTGCCTGGGCCTGCCCGGCTCGCTGCCGGTCGTCAACGCGATCGGCGTCGAGTCGGCCGTGAAGATCGGCCTGGCCCTGAACTGCTCGATCGCCGAGTGGTGCCGCTTCGCCCGGAAGAACTACTTCTATCCGGACATGCCGAAGAACTTCCAGACCTCCCAGTACGACGAGCCGATCGCCTTCGACGGCTACCTCGACGTACAGCTGGAGGACGGCGAGGTCTTCCGCGTCCAGATCGAGCGCGCCCACATGGAGGAGGACACCGGCAAGTCCACCCACGTCGGTGGCGCGACGGGCCGTATCCACGGTGCCTCGCACTCCCTCCTGGACTACAACCGCGCCGGTATCCCGCTCATCGAGATCGTCACCAAGCCCATCGAGGGCGCGGGCGAGCGGGCCCCCGAGGTCGCCAAGGCGTACGTCGCCGAGCTGCGCGAGCTCATCAAGGCGCTCGGCGTCTCCGAGGCCCGCATGGAGCAGGGCCAGATGCGCTGCGACGTGAACCTGTCGCTGCGGCCCCAGGGCACCGAGAAGTTCGGCACCCGCTCGGAGACCAAGAACGTCAACTCGCTGCGTTCCGTGGAGCGTGCCGCCCGCTTCGAGATCCAGCGCCACGCGGCGGTGCTCTCCTCCGGTGGCACGATCGTGCAGGAGACCCGGCACTTCCATGAGGAGGACGGCTCCACCACCGCCGGCCGCATCAAGGACAACGCCGAGGACTACCGCTACTTCCCCGAGCCGGACCTGGTGCCGGTGGCCCCCGAGCGCGCGTGGGTCGAGGAACTGCGGGCCACGCTGCCGGAGCTGCCGCGTCTGCGCCGCAACCGGCTGCGCGAGGAGTGGGGCATCTCCGAGCACGACATGCAGTCGATCCTCAACGCCGGCGCGGTCGACCTGATCACCGCCACCGTCGACGCCGGCGCGGACTCCGCCTCGGCCCGTAAGTGGTGGATGGGCGAACTGGCCCGCCGCGCGAACGAGGACGGCGTGGACCTGGCCGCCCTGCCCATCACCCCCGAGCAGGTCGCCCGGGTCGCCGCACTGGTCGCCGAGGGCTCCCTCAACGACAAGCTGGCCCGCCAGACCATCGAGGGTGTGCTGGCAGGCGAGGGCGACCCGGACACCGTCGTCGAGAAGCGCGGCCTGAAGGTCGTCTCCGACGAGGGCGCGCTGGGCACCGCCGTCGACGAGGCGATCGCGGGCAACGCCGCCATCGCCGACAAGATCCGCGGCGGCAAGGTCGCCGCGGCGGGCGCCCTGGTCGGCGCGGTCATGAAGGCCACCCGCGGCCAGGCGGACGCGGCGCGTGTGCGCGAGCTGATCCTGGAGAAGCTGGGCGTCGAGGGCTGACCTCCGGCTGCCGCGCAGCGGCGTACTCGATGCGGTCCCCGTCGCGGGGGCCGCATCGAGCCGTTTCGGGGGCCGTTGGGCATTCGGGGGAGGGCGGGTGCGCCAGGAATGCCCGAGCGGTTCCCCGTGCTGGGACGAGAGCAACAGTCTTGCCCGCACAGTGGAGGAACGCACGATGCAGCAGCACACTCTCGCCGCACGGCTCGGCCGGGTCGGGGTCTGGCACGCGGGGCTCGGCCTGGTGACGGCCGAGGTGGCCCGGGAGGCGGCGGCGGAGATCGAGGGGCTGGGGTACGGCGCTCTGTGGTTCGGGGAGGGGCGCGCCACCAAGGAGGCGCTGACGCACGCCGGACTGCTGCTGGCGGCGACGCGGCGGATGGTCGTGGCCACCGGCATCGCGAACATCTGGGGGCGCGACGCGACGGCGATGAACGCCGCGGCCAACACCCTCGCCGAGGCGTATCCCGGACGGTTCGTCCTCGGACTGGGCGCCAGTCACGCACCGCAGGTCGGCCGGCGGGGGCATGTCTACGAGAGGCCGCTGGCGGCCATGCGGTCGTATCTGGAGGGCATGGACGCCACCGAGTACGACGCGCCGCTGCCCGACGGACCGCCGCCCCGGGTGCTGGCCGCTCTGGGGCCGAAGATGCTGGAGCTGTCCGGGAAGCGGGCTGCCGGGGCGCACACCTACTTCGTCACGCCCGAGCACACCGCGCAGGCTCGCGAGGTCCTCGGGTCCGGGCCGCTGCTCGCCCCCGAGCAGGCCGTGTTGCTGGAGACCGACCCGGCGGCGGCTCGCGCGCTGGCGCGTGAGCACCACGCCCGCTTCTATCTCACGCTTCCCAACTATGTGAACAGCCTGCGCCGACTGGGCTTCGAGGACGACGACTTCGCCGGGGGCGGCAGCGACCGGCTGGTGGACGCGGTCGTGGCCTGGGGCGACGTGGAGGCGATTCACCGGCGGGTGCGGGAGCACCACGCGGCGGGTGCCGATCATGTGGCGATTCAGCCGCTGGCGCCGCCCGGGGACCTGGGTCTCGATCAACTGCGGCAGCTGGCACCGGTGTTGACCACGGGATGACACCGGCCGGGCCGCTCCGCGCGGTGCGCGTCCGCCGGCACTCGCCGTGCCGGCGGACGCGGTCCCGGCACGGCGGCCGGTGTGCCTGCGGGCTACGGCAGACCGTGAACGTGCGGGCCGACCGCGTTCGACCACGCGTTGCCGCTCGCCGCGTCCCAGTTGGTGGACCAGGTCATGGCGCCGCGCAGCCCCGGATAGGTCTTGGCGGGCTTGAAGGAGCCGCAACCGGTGCCGCGGGTCAGGCAGTCCAGGGCGGCGTTCACGACCCCGGGGGAGACATAGCCGCTGCCCGCGCCGCGGGTCGAGGCGGGCAGGCCCAGCCCCACCTGTGAGGGGTCGAGGCCGCCTTCGAGCTGGATGCAGGCCAGCGCGGTGAGGAAGTCGACGGTGCCCTGGGAGTAGACCTTGCCGTCGCAACCGAGCATCGAACCGCTGTTGTAGTACTGCATGTTGACGACGGTGAGGATGTCCTTGATGTTCAGCGCCGTCCGGAAGTAGCCGCCCGAGGTGGACTGCATGTCGATGGTCTGCGGGGCCATCGTGATGACGAGCCCGCTGCCCGCCTTCTGCGACAGGGAGCGCAGGGCCTGCGTCATGTAGGTCGGGTTGAGGCCGTTCTCCAGGTCGATGTCGACGCCGTTGAAGCCGTACTCCTGCATCAGGCTGTAGAGGCTGTTGGCGAAGTTGTTCGCGGAGGCGGCGTCGTTGACGGAGACGGTGCCCTTCTCGCCGCCGACGGAGATGATGACGGACTTGCCGGCCGCCTGCTTGGCCTTGATGTCGGCCTTGAACCGGTCGACGGTGTAGCCGCCCAGGCCCGCGGAGTCGAGGTTGAAGGTGACCGCGCCGGGTGTGGTGGTCGCGTCGGCGAAGGCCACCGCGATGATGTCGTACTGGCCCGGCACATCGCTGATCTTCTGGACCGTCGCGCCGTTGTTGAAGTTCTGCCAGTAGCCGGTGACCGCGTGCTTCGGGACGGACGGGCCGGGGTTGCCGCCGGCGGGGGAGGTGGTGGCGGTGATCTCCGCGGAACGGGCCGATTCGCCCGCGGCGTTGGTGGCGGAGACCTGGAAGCGGTAGCCGGTGGCGGCGGTCAGGCCGGTGACGGTCGCCGAGGTGCCGCTCACCGCCTGCACCTTGGCGCCGTCGCGGTAGACGGTGTACCCGGTTGCTCCGGCGGCCGCGTTCCAGGACAGCGCGACGGAGGAGGAGGTCACGGCGCCCGCGGTGAGGCCGGCGGGCGCCGACGGGGTCTCCGGGCCGGGGTCGGTGCCGCCTCCGCCGTCCGGGCCGAAGACACTGAGGTCGTCCGCGAGGTAGGCGGCCTGTCCGTACCAGCCGTGGGTGTAGACGGTCACCGAGGTGGTGCCGGGGCCGGTGGTGAAGCTGGTACCGAGCTGCTGCCAGCCGGTGCTGCCGGGCGTCCAGGTCGAGACATCCGTGGTGCCGGTTCCGGACACGCCCAGGTAGGCGTACGAGCCCTGGACGTAGGCGCTCAACCGGTACGTCGCGCCGGGCCTGACCGCGACCGTCTGGGAGCACTTGGCGTGGTCCGACGCGGTCGGGGTGGCCTTCAGGGCGCTCGTCCCGCTGTGGACGGGGCTGCTGACGGACGCTCCGCTCGCCCCGGAGCAGGTCCAGTTGCTGAGCCCGGACTCGTATCCGGCGTTCTTCGCGACGTTGACGTCGGCCAGGGCGGCGGCGCTCGCCGGGGCGGCGGTGGCCTGGACGCCGGCGGCGCCCAGCACCACGGCGGCGAGGGCCGCCAGCGATGCGGTGAACACGCGTCTGTGACGGGAGGGTCTGGTGCGCTCGGTGCGTGGCATGGCTGTCTCCGGTGCCGAAGGGAAACGCAGGGAGAACTGCACGAGACGGTGGCCACCGCTTCTGCGCACAAAATGGTTCAGACCAATGCTGTTGTCAAGTGGTCGCGTAGTGGCGGGTGTTGGTGCCTGCGTGCCGGCATCCGCCGCGAGAGGCGGGCGGGCCGACGGTGTCGGTGCGCGGCGCGCGCCCGGTCGAGTCCGCACACGGCCGTGCCCCCGCGCTCGTACGGAACGCGGGGGCACGCTGAGCCGGTGCCGCGAGGTCAGTGCTGCTGTGCCTTGCGGCGGCGGATCACCAGGTAGCCCCCGGCCGCGACGAGTGCGGCGGCCGCAGTGACCAGCAGCCCGACGGGCGCGCCGTTGCCGGTCTCGGCGAGGTCGCCGGCCGGCGCGGACGCGGAGGTCGTGGGCGATGCGGACGACGAGGGGACGGTGTCGGCGGGAGCGGACGCGGTGGGTGTGGCGGTCGGCCGGGACGAGGTGGACGGGGTCGCGGACGGCGACGGTGTACCGCTCGGGCTGTTGTCCTCGCAGTCGGTCCAGAAGACCTTGTGCTTGGCCCGGCCGTGCTCGCCGTCGAAGTTCCAGAAAAGCTTGTAGTGGCCGTCGGGCAGCGACTGGTCCGGCGTGCGGCCGTGCCCGTCGCTGCCGAGCGTCAGCGAACCGGTCTTCACGGTCGTGCCCTTGACGTCGGCGGTCGGGGCCCACGCCTCGATGCGCCAGTCGACTTCCTGGCCGCTGTCGAAGCCGAAGGCGTCGAGGTAGAAGGTGCACACGTGAGGCTCGTTCTTGCGAAGCTCCTCTCCCGTGGTGGCATCGTGGATCTTCACGGTGCCGTTGTCGCCTGGAGCGGCGTGGGCGGACGGGGCGAGGAGCAGGGCCACGGCGACGGGGGCAGCGAGCAGACCTGCGGAGACAAGCGGGCGCATGGGCAGTCCAACGGTGAATGAGGTGGGTTGCCGTGGGGGGCGGCTCAGCTTCCTGCCGCCTCAGGGGACGGTCAAGGCTTGGCACAGCGCTTATGCCGCAGAAGGCGTCACACGCCCCATTAGTCCCGGGTAACGATTGGGAACGGGGATCCCGCGGCCCGAGTGCCCCTGGAGAGCGGGCGTTCGGGCCGCCGGTCACCTGCGGATCCACCCCCGGCTGCCCTGCCTGGCTCCCTCGGCGGGTCGCCGCATCCGCCGCCTTGCCTCAGTGGACCCGTCGGTAGGAGCTGCCGTCCCTGGTCCGGGAGAGCAGTCCGGCGATGACCAGATAGCGGCGCAGCGCCGAACAGTCCTCGTGGACCGTGCGCAGGGCCTCGTTGACCTCCCGCTCGCCGTACTCCCGGTCCCGCTCGAACAGGGTCTCGGTGAGATGGACGAGCAGCTGCTCCCGGCGGGCCGCCTTGCGGGGGATGGCGGTCAGCCGTCCCCCGGAGAAAAGGGCGGCCACCCCGTGGGCGCCGCCCGCACTGTTTTCCGACATGCCGGGCAGCCTTACGCCCCGCCCGCGCGCGGGCAACGCATTTTCCGCGTCGCAGGGCGGTGAGGGCCGCCCTCCGGGGAGTCCGAGGCTCGCCTGCCGCGCTCCCGGCTCGCGGGTCATCTGTTCCCAAAGTTGTCACCCGGGTACCTATCGCGGTCCACAACCGTGCACTACCGTCCCCTCGCGCCCCCTCAATGGCCTGTACGGCGACCATTGGTGACGGGGCTTCGGGCAGGGCTGTCGAGTGGGAGGTCGGGCGTGGCACCGGAGGTATCTCGTAGGCGGGTGCTGGGAGTGGGCGCGGCGGCGGGCGCCGCGATGGCCGGGTCGCTGCTGCCGCCGTCGCTGCAGCAGGCTCTGGCGGCCGACGCGGCGCGGCCGGCGCGGGGGAGAGGCGGGCTCGGCGACATCAGACATGTCGTCGTGCTGATGCAGGAGAATCGTTCCTTCGACCACTACTTCGGCATGCTCCGCGGGGTCCGCGGCTTCGCCGACCGCAACGCGATCGAGCTGCCCTCCGGCGCCGGCGTGTACGAACAGCCGGGGCTGCTCGGTCTCGGCACGGTGCTGCCCTTCCCGGTGCGGGCCGCGGCCGCCGCCCAGAAGAAGGAGCTCCAGTACATCGGGGCGCTGGACCATGGGTGGGACGGCGGTTCCAAGGCGTGGAACGGCGGGTGGATGAACAACTGGGTCACCGCCAAGACCGCCGCGACCATGGCGTATTACGACCGGCAGGACGTCCCTCTGCACTACGAACTCGCCGACACCTTCACCGTCTGCGACGCCTACCACTCCGCCATCCACTCCTCGACCAGCCCCAACCGCAACCACCTCGTGAGCGGCTGGACCGGATTCGAGCCGGGCAGCGGCAAGCGCGCGGTGGGCAACGACGCCTACGAGGAGGACACCCACACCGGCTACACCTGGACGACGTACGCCGAGCGCCTGGAGAAGGCCGGCCGCAGCTGGCGCGTCTACCAGGAGTGGGACAACTTCACCGACAACAACCTGGAGTTCTTCGCGACCTTCAAGGCGGTCGCGAAGAAGGCGCTCGCCAAGGTGGACGGCGCGTCGAACATGACCGCCTTCTACGGGAGGGTGGCCGGTGCCGACGAGGCCGGGCGCGCGCGGCTCCAGGGGTTGCTGGAGGAAGGCGTGCGCGGGCTGAGCCGCGCCGAGCGGAGCCTCTTCGAGCGCGCGCTGCGGCGCGGTGAGCCGGATACGACGGCGACCGCCTTCGCCGCCGACGTCGCCTCCGGCGACCTGCCGGAGGTCTCCTACATCGTCCCGTCGGCCGCCGACTCCGAGCACCCCGGCTCGTCCTCACCCGTCGAGAGCGCCACCATCGTCTACAAGGTCCTGGACGCGCTCGGCAAGAACCCCGACGTCTGGCGGCACACCGCGCTCTTCCTGACGTACGACGAGAACGACGGCTTCTTCGACCACGTGCCGCCGCCGGTCCCGCCGGCCGGCACGGACGGGGAGTTCTGGGACGGCAGGCCGACCGGGCTCGGCATCCGCGTGCCGATGATCGTCATCTCGCCCTGGACGGTCGGCGGTTACGCCTGCTCGCAGGTCTTCGACCACACCTCGATCACCCGGTTCCTGGAGCGGTGGACCGGTATCGAGGAGCCGCAGATCTCCCCCTGGCGGCGAACCGTCTGCGGGGACCTGACCAGTGCCTTCGACTTCTCCCGCGGACACCGGCAGCCGTCGGTGGAGCAGCCGGGCGAGATCCCGGCCTTCAGCGGGCGGTGGGCGCCGCGCCCGCCGGCGCGGCAGGCGCTGCCGCAGCAGGAGCACGGCAGCCGGCCGGCCCGCGCGCTGCCGTACCAGCCCGACGTGGACGGCGGCTTCGACGCGGGGGCCTCGCTCTTCCGCCTGGCGGTACGCAACACCGGGAAGGCCGCCGCGCACCTGGCCCTCCATCCGTACGCGAAGGAGTACGCCACGCCGCAGCACCGCGACGTGGCGGGGGCCGCACAGTGGGCGGTGCCGGTCAAGGGCGGCGCCTACCGCTTCACGGTGACCGGGCCGAACGGGTTCCGCCGGGAGTTCGCCGGCACGGGTGCGGGCGCCGCGGCGGCCGTCAAGATCACGTCCTGGATCGACGCCGCCCGGCGCGAGATCCATCTGACCGTCGTCAATCGGGGCGCCACGGACCTCACCGTCACCCTCGCACCGCTCGCCTACTCCGACAGCTCGCCCCGCACGCTCAAGGTCAAGGCGGGCAGCACCCGGACCGTCGCGCACGCCACGGCGGACGCGCACGGGTGGTACGACCTGGCCCTCGACATCGCCGAGGACGGTGCCTTCCACCGCCGGCTGATGGGCCACATCGAGAACGGCAAGGAGTCGGTCACGGGCTGACCCGCGGCGGAGTTCCCCGTCCCGTCCCCTTTGTGGGGAAGTCCACAAAGGGGACAAAGGATCTTTTCGGGCTGTCACCCTGCCAGAGAGGCGGGCCGCCACTCTTTCGTCACCGCGATGAGACCTCCCGGACACCCTCCGGGGCCAGGGCCCGCCGAGCCCCCGTTCATACGCGCTCGGCACCACCCGTCACCCGGGAGTTATCGACGCACTACCCCGGGAAGCAGACGAGGTCCGTGACCGCTCTGGCTCGGTGGTGTCTCAGGCGCCGCATCGTCGTGATCGTGCTCTGGCTCGCCGCCCTCGCGGGAGTCGCCGCGGCGGCGGGGGTGGCGGGGTCCGCCTACTCCAACAACTACGAGGTCCCCGGAACGGAATCCGGGCAGGCCACCGCCCTGATGGCGCAGGCGTTCCCCGACCGCTCCGGCGACAGCGACACCCTCGTGTGGCACACCGACTCCGGAACGGTCCGCGCCGGCGCCGTCGAGAAGAAGATGGCGCACACCCTCGACGAGATCGCCGAGCTGCCGGGCGTCGCCACCGTCGAGGGGCCCTACGGGCCGCAGGGTGAGCAGCAGATCAGCCAGGACGGGCACACCGCCTACGCCTCCGTCGTCTTCGACGTCCCCACCGACAGCCTGGACGCCGCCCAGGTCGAGCAGGTCGTCGACACCGCGCAGGCCGCGTCCGGCGACGGCCTCCAGGTCGAGGTGGGCGGCGCCGGGGTCGCGCTGACCGAGGCCCCGAAGGCCCAGCTGGCGGAGATCATCGGGCTGGGCGCCGCCGCCGTGGTGCTCTTCCTCGCCTTCGGGTCGCTCGCCGCGACCTTCCTGCCGATCATCACCGCGCTCGCCGCCGTCGGCACCGCCTCGGCCGGCATCACCCTGCTCAGCCATGCCATGACCGTCGCGGACTTCGCGCCGATGCTCGGCATGCTGATCGGCCTGGGCGTGGGCATCGACTACGCCCTGTTCATCGTCACCCGGCACCGCAGGGGCCTCCGGGAAGGTCTGCCCGTGCGGGAGGCGGCCGAACGGGCCGTGGCCGTATCCGGGCGGGCGGTCGTCTTCGCCGGCGCCACCGTCTGCATCGCCCTCCTCGGCATGCTGATCCTGCAGCTGAACTTCCTCAACGGTGTCGCGCTCGCCGCCTCGCTCACCGTCCTGCTGACCGTCGCCGCGTCCATCACCCTGCTGCCCGCGCTGCTCGGCGTGATCGGGATGCGGGCGCTCAGCCGCCGTGAACGACGGCGGCTGGCCGAGCTCGGGCCGCGGCCCGAGCACCCCACCGGCTTCGCCGCCCGCTGGTCGGGCTTCGTCGAGCGGCACCCCAAGCTGCTGGGCGCGGTGGCGGCCGCCGTCATGCTGGTCCTCGCCCTGCCCACCTTCGGCCTGCACCTGGGCACCTCCGACCAGGGCAACAACCCCGCCACGTCCACCACCCGGCAGGCATACGACCTGCTGGCGGGCGGCCGGGGCGCCGACGGCGGCTCCGGGAGCGGCTTCGGGCCCGGGGTCAACGGCCCGCTGACGCTCGTCGGCTCCCTCGACGGCGCCAAGGACCGGCTGGCCTTCGACAGGCTGCCCGACGAGCTGCGCACCACCCCCGGGGTCGACCGGGTCGGCGGCCCGGAGTACGACGGCAGCGGCAGCACCGGTGTGATCACCGTGGTGCCGACCAGCTCACCGCAGTCCCAGCAGACCTCCGACCTGGTGGAACGGCTGCGCGGCGAGGTGCTGCCCGAGGCCGAGGGCGCGACGACGATGGACGTCCACGTCGGCGGTGTCACCGCGAGTTACGACGACTTCGCGACCGTCATCGTCGGCAAGCTGCCCCTCTTCGTCGGCGTGGTGATCGGCCTGGGCTCGGTCCTGCTGCTGCTGGCCTTCCGGAGTATCGGCATCCCGCTCAAGGCCGCGGTGATGAACGTCGCGGCGGTCGCCTCGTCCTTCGGGATCGTCGTCGCGATCTTCCAGTGGGGCTGGGGGAGCGAACTGCTGGGCCTGGGCAGCGCGGGCCCCATCGAGCCCTTCCTGCCGGTCATCATGGTGTCGGTGCTCTTCGGCCTCTCCATGGACTACCAGGTGTTCCTGGTCAGCCGGATGTACGAGGAATGGCAGCTGACACGCGACAACCGCAGGGCGGTGCGCGTCGGGCTGGCCGAGACCAGCCGCGTGATCAACTCCGCGGCGGTCATCATGATCGCGGTGTTCGGCGCGTTCGTGCTCAGCGGCGACCGGATCATCGCGATGTTCGGCATCGGCCTCGCCGCCGCCGTGGCCCTGGACGCCTTCGTCCTGCGCACCCTGCTGGTTCCCGCCCTGATGCACATGCTCGGCGGCGCCAACTGGTGGCTGCCCGCCTGGCTGGATCGACGGCTGCCCCGCCTCAGCATCGAACCGCCGCCGGAACCACTCGATCCGGTTTCCTTGCCGGGCCCAAGGGACACCGAGAAACCCCTGGTCAGGGCGTAGCGCGCGGTCGGGTGGCGGGTCGCTGGGAGCGCCGGTCGGCCGACAGGACCGGTGGTTCTCATCGGACTCTCAGACGCGGCCCCTACGGTCGCGACCATGGGAACGACCAGGACGACCGACAAGCGAACCGACGACGAGACCGTGCCGGCCCAGGCCGCCGCGGCGGCCGATGGGACCACGGAGGCAGCCGGTACCGACGTGACCGGTGAGGCCGCCAAGGACACCAAGGTCGACACACGTACCAAGAGCACCGCGGACACCGCCGACGCCGGCGAGAAGACCGACGTCCTGACCGAGCACGACGACGACAGCGACCTCGACGCGCTCGACGCGCTCGACGCGCTCGACGCGCACGAGGAGCCCACCGCGCCCGCAGGCACCACCGCGGTCGCCGCCGGCGCCGGTGCCGTCGTCGCCGCCGGCCTCGGCCTCGCCTCCGTGACCGGCACCTGGCTGGGCACGCTGATGGCCGAGCGGCAGACCCTGATGGGGCAGATCAAGCTCCAGTCGGGCAAGGCCACCGACCAGATCTCCGCCGTCTACGGCACCCCGTGGCACACCACCGCCCTGGTGAACGGCGTCTTCGCGCTGCTCGCCGTGATCGTCGCCGCCGTGGTGCTGACCCGTCCGCGCAGCACCTGGGTGCGGGCCGTGGCCTGGGGCGGACTGGCCCTCGGCGTCCTCGGCATCCTCATCTCCGCCGGCATGTACCTCGACCTCTTCGGCAGCATGCCGAGCATTCCTAAGGGTGCCGCCCCCGGCCAGTAAGCCGCTCGCGGGCGCGGGGGCCGGTCCCTAAGGAGCCCCCGGCCCCCGGCGCGGGAATCTAAGGACGCGCGAGCACGGAGATCGGGCACCCTCCCGATGTGGCGTACCCCCCTTGGCGACGAGGCTTGGGGCATCGACGAGCGACAAGCCGTCGGGTCACCGCCTCACCATCGCCAGGGAGTCACCGTGTACACCTCCGAACTCGACATCCGCGTCCGCTACGAGGAACTGCGCCGCGAGGCCGACCGGCAGCGCCTGGTACGCCAGGCGACCGAGGGGCAGCGCGCCGGACACGGCGCCGCAGCCCGCTCCGGAGCGAACGAAACCGAAGGGCGGGTGAGAGGGAAGCGGGGCCGGCGCACGCGCGTACGCCGCGCCGCCGCCTGACCCGGGCCACAGGTGCCCGCCCGCTCCCGGCCGAACCGGCCACCGCACGCCCGGCCCCAGGTGCTCCGCGCACCGGGCCGGGCGTTTCGCCTGCCGAAATACGGTGCCGGATTGTCGGACCCGTGTGCCATGCTCGGCGACGTGGAGACCAGGTCCGTCAGTCCCGTGTTCGTCGGCCGCACGGCCGAACTCGCCGCGCTGGGCGACGCGCTCGCCCACGTCAGGGCATCCGGCGAGCCCCAGGCCCTGCTGATCGGCGGCGAGGCGGGGGTGGGCAAGACCCGGCTCATCGAGGAGTTCACCGACAGCGCCCGCGCGCAGGGCGCACTCGTCGCGACGGGCGGCTGCATCGAGATCGGCTCCGAGGGGCTGCCCTACGCACCCTTCTCCGCGATCCTGCACACCCTCAACTGGCACCTGCGCGACGAACTCGCCGCGGCCGTGGCCGGGCAGGAAGGCGAACTCGCCCGCATCCTCCCCGAGTTGGGGGAAACCGCCGAGAGCCACGACGAGGAGACCGGCCGCGCCCGCCTCTTCGAGCTGACCGCCCGCCTGCTGGAGCGGCTCGCGGCACGCCGCACCCGCGACGGGGAGCGCGACCGCGACCGCGTGATCGTGGTCGTCATCGAGGACCTCCACTGGGCCGACCGCTCCACCCGCGAACTCCTCGCCTACCTCCTGCGCGCCCTGCACGACGCCAACGTCCTCCTCGTCGCCACCTACCGCTCCGACGACATCCACCGCCGCCACCCGCTGCGCCCCTTCCTCGCCGAGATCGACCGGATGCGCACGGTCCGCCGGGTGGAGCTGGCCCGCTTCAACCGGGCCGAGGTCCGCTCCCAGATCGCCGGAATCAACGGCAGCGCCCCGGAAGAAGCCACCGTCGACCGGGTCTTCGCCCGCTCCGAGGGCAACGCCTTCTTCGTCGAGGAACTCGCCCGCAGCATCGCCGACGGCTGTCTGCACGGCCTCAGCGACCCGCTGCGCGACCTGCTGCTGGTCCGCGTCGAGGCACTGCCAGAACACGCCCAGCGCGTGGTCCGCACCGCCGCCGAGGGCGGCTCCACGGTGGAACACGAACTCCTCGCCGCCGTCTGCCGGATGCCTGAGGACGACCTCATCGAGGCACTGCGGATCGCCGTCGGCAGCAACACCCTGGTACCGACCCAGGACGGCACCGGCTACCGCTTCCGGCACGCCCTCGTCCGCGAGGCCGTCGTCGACGACCTGCTGCCCGGCGAACGCACCCGCCTCAACCGCCGCTACGCCCAGGCCCTCGAAGCCGACCCCTCACTCGTCCGCTCCGACGTCTGCGCCGCCCGCCTGGCCAGCTACTGGTACAAGGCCCACGACCCCGCCAAGGCGCTGCCCGCCGTCCTCGCCGCCTCCGTCCAGGCCCGCCGCCGCCACGCCTACGCAGAACAGCTCCGGCTGCTCGACCGCGCCCTGGAACTGTGGGACGACGCCCCCAAGGAGGTCCGCGGCGCGGTGCGCCCGGTCGACTACGCCGAGGCGTACCCGGCCTGCGGCTGCGACGACGACGCCCTGCGCTTCCTCGACCTGCTCGCCGAGATCGCCGTCGCCGCCCGGCTCTCCGGCGACAGCGAGCGCGCCTTCACCATCACCAAGCGCGCCCTGCGGTCACTGCGCGAGAGCGGCGACGCCTCCGGAAGCTCTCCGCACGGCGAGAGCCGGGGCGACCCCCTGCGCACCGCCTGGTTCCTGGTGCAGCGCTCCCGGCTCGTCCAGCGCACCGGCCGCGGCGACGGCTGGGAGGACCTGGGCACCGCCCAGGAGCTGATGCGCGGCCTGCCACCGTCCTCCGTCCACGCCGCCGTGATGGCCCATGTCGCCAGCTGGGCGGTGCTCCACGAACCGGGCCCCGGCGCGTTCGCCAAGGCCGAACGCGCCGTGGAACTCGCCAAGTCGGTGGGCGACGAAGAGGCCGAGCTGAACTCCCGGCTGACCCTGGCCGGCCTGCGCGTCGAATCAGGGGAGGTCGACGACGGCCTGGCCGACTTCCGTACCGCACTCGACCTCGCCGTCGACCGCGGCTACTTCGCCGTCATCGGGCGCGGGCACGTCAACCTCCCGTCGCTTCTGGAAGGCGTCGGCCGCTCGCGTGAGGCCGTCGAGGTCACCGACCGCGGCCTCGAACTGACCAGCCACTACGGCCTCAAGGACAGCACCAGCTGGGTGGCGGGCAACCGCGCGGAATCGCTGCAGTCCCTCGGCCGCTGGGAGGAGGCGGGACGCGCCGCGGCCGAGGCCCGCCACCTCGCCCAGAGCCCACGGCCGCTCGCCCTGGCCGCCAACCGCCTGGCCTCCCTCGCCCTGGACCGGGGCGAGTCGGCCGACGCCGAGCGGGAGCTGGCCGTCGCCCAGGAGCACTACGGCACCCACGACCCCCAGCCGCAGCACGTCGTCCCCATGGCCCGCCACGCCCTGCGCATCGCCGCCCGTCAGGGCCGCATCCTCGACGCCCGCGCCATCCTCCGGCAGGCATTGGACACCGGCTTCCCGCCCGGCATCCAGCGCTACGCCTGGCCGCTGCTGTGGTCCGCGACCGCCGCCGAGTCCGATGCCCGCGGCCTGCCCGCCGCCGAACCCGGCCGGGCCGATGTCCTCACCAGGATCCGCGACGCCGCCAAGAGACTGCCCCGGCTCTCCCCGGTCTGCCGCGCCCACGGCCTCGCCGTCGACGCCGAACTGCTGCGCGCCGAAGGCCGGGAGGCGCCGGACGCCTGGGCCGAGACGGTCGCCGCTTACGAACCCCTGGAGCGCCCGCACGAACTCGCCTGGGCCTGTTACCGCTGGGCCGAGTCCCTGCTGCACGGCACCGAGCGCGCCACGGCGGGCCTGCAAGGCCGTACGCCCCGCGAGGCCGCCGTCCTCCTGCTCGCCCAGGCGCACACCGCCGCGGGAAAGCTGGGCGCCCGCCCCCTGGCCGACGAGCTCGAACTCCTCGCCCAGCGCGCGAGAGTGCCGCTCCCGGGGCTTGCGGCGGCCACGGCTCCGGACGCCGCACGGAGCGACTCCGAGCCGGCCGGAGCACCCGCCGGCGCCGTACCCGCGGAATCGCTCGGCCTGACCCCTCGCGAACGGGACGTGCTGCGTCTGGTCGCCGACGGCCGCAGCAACCGCCAGATAGCCGACGCCCTCTTCATCTCCCCGAAGACCGCCAGCGTGCATGTCTCCAACATCCTCGCCAAGCTCGGCGTCTCCGGCCGCGGCGAGGCGGGGGCGGTGGCCCACCGGCTGAGGCTGTTCGGCGAGCCGGCACGGGGCGGTGCCGCGGCCGCCCAGTAGCGGCCAGGGCCCGCACGCCACCGGGGGAGCGGCGGGCGGGATCAGCTCGGGCCGTCCGGGGCCTCCCGGCTCCGCGGCGCGCGGACGACGACCGTGCCGGAGGCGAGGTCTATCGGCCCCTCCCCGGGGTCGCCGTCCCCCACGTCGTCGACGACGAGCGACATCTTCTGCCGCTCCTCGTCCGTGTGCTTGCGGCCGGGTGCGAACAGTTCCTCGACGACGTTGAACACCGTGCCCCCTCGCGACGTGGCCCGCCCCCCTGCTCCGAGTGTAGGCAGGCCCGCCGAAAAGGGATCAGCTCACCTTGAGGTGGAGAATCCGGTCATCGCCCTTGCGGGGGTCGCCCCGCCCGTCGGTGTTGCTGGTGACCAGCCACAACCCGCCGTCCCCGGCCGCCACGACGGTCCGCAGCCGCCCGTATTCGCCGTCGAGGAACGCCTGCGGATCGGCCGCCGCCTTCTTCCCGTCCAACGGGATCCGCCACAGCCGTTCACCGCGCAGCCCGGCCATCCAGATCGAGCCCTTGGCGTAGGCGATGCCGCTGGGCGAGGCGTCCGCGGTCTTCCACTGGGCGACCGGATCCACGAACGCCGATCCCGCGTCGCCCTTGCCCTTGCCCTCCACCTCGGGCCAGCCGTAGTTCTTGCCCGGCTCGATGAGATTGAGCTCGTCCCAGGTGTCCTGTCCGAACTCCGAGGCCCACAGCCGCTTGTCGCCGTCCCAGGCCAGCCCCTGCACATTGCGGTGGCCGTAGTCGTAGACCACCGAATCCGCCTGGGGATTGCCGTGCGCGGGCTCGCCGTCCGGCGTCATCCGCAGGATCTTGCCGGCCGGAGAGTCCTTGTCCTGCGCCAGCCCGGTGTCGCCGGTCTCGCCCGTCCCGGCATAGAGCATCTTG
The DNA here is from genome assembly GCF_045782725.1 of Streptomyces sp. Pv4-95. NCBI lineage: Bacteria > Bacillati > Actinomycetota > Actinomycetes > Kitasatosporales > Streptomycetaceae > Streptomyces > Streptomyces sp. Pv4-95. The sequence goes on along the minus strand of NZ_CP127172.1, from coordinate 2,587,757 downwards.
TCGGGGCCGAACGCGATCCGCCCGCCGTTGTGGATCTGCCCCTTGGGGATGCCCTTGAAGAGGGTGTCCGGGGCGCCGAGCTGATTGCCCGCGGGCCGCTTCTCGTCGTAGATCATCCGCGCGATGCGGTTGTCGGACGCGGTGGTGAAGTACGCGTACACCTGGTGATCCGCGCCGAACGTCGAGGACACCGCGATTCCCAGCAGGCCGCCCTCGCCACCGGGATCCACCCCCGGCACCGAGCCCAGCTCGGTCTTCTTCCCGCCGTCCGCCGCCACCTTGACGATCTTGCCGGTGTCCCGGGAGGCGACCAGCAGATCACCACCGGGCAGCGGCGCCACGCCCCACGGCGACTCCAGGCCGGTGGTCAGCGTGGCGGTCACCTTCACCGACCCCTTGGCGGCCACCGACGGCGACGGTGACGCGCTGGGCGAGGCCGGCGCCGAGGCGCCGGGGCTCCGGGGCGGGGCGGAGGAGGCGTCCCCGCCGTTCTCGGATTTCTCACCACCGGAGGAGCAGCCCGCCGCCAGGAGCAGCGAAGCGGCGGCCAACACGGCGGTCTGGGAACGGCGTTGCACGGCAGGGGTCCTCTCGTCGACAGGGCGTGGACAAGGACACCACATCGCGCGCCCCACCGCCGCGCCTTCGGGCTTCCGGGCCCACCTCCACCAGCCATGATCTGCCGACAGCGGGGGCGGCGCGAGCCGGACACGCGGCGGGGCCCGGCGCCGCACGGGGGACCGTCAGACGTGGCGGCCCCCGCCGAGGCTCAGTACCAAGACCCCCGGGCCGGCGGCAGCGTCGCGATCTCCGCCAAGTCCTCGGGGCCGAGCACCAGATCGGCGGCCTTGGCGTTCTGCGCCGCCCACCGCTCCTTCTTCGTGCCCGGCACCGGGACGACATGCCGTCCCTGCGCCAGCACCCACGCCAGCGCCACCTGCCCCGGCGTCGCGCCGTGCCGGGCGCCGACCCGCCGCAGCCCGGCCACCACCGGCTGGTTCGCCGCCATCATCTCGGCGGTGAAACGGGGGTGGCGGGCCCGCAGGTCCTCCGGTTCGAAGCCCTGCCCCGGCGTGAGGGTGCCGGTCAGATAGCCGCTGCCCAGCGGCATCGCCGCCAGGAAACCGACCCCACGCGACTCGCACCAGGGCAGCAGCGTCTCGAGCGCCTCCGGTGACCACACCGACAGTTCGGCCTCCACACTGCTGACCGGGAAGACCTGCTGCATACGCTCCAGTTGGCGCAGCGTGCCGTCATGCATCCGCGAGCCGGCGCGCGCCCCGCCACCGGCCATCGACTGCCGGGCCGCACGGGTCGGCCGGACCGCCCGCGCGCCCACCGCGCACAACCCCAGCGACCGCACCTTGCCGGCCGCGACCAGTTCCGCCATCGCCCCCCAGGTCTCCTCGACGGGCACCTCGGGATCGGCCCGGTGCAACTGGTAGAGATCGATGCAGTCGGTCTGCAGCCGCCGCAGCGACGCGTCGCAGGCCCGCTTCACATAGCCGGGCCGCCCATTGGCGACGATGTGCTGCTCGCCGACCAGCAGACCGCACTTGGTCGACACGAACGCGTCCTGGCGCCGCTCCTTCAGTGCCCGCCCCACCAGCAGCTCATTGGTGAAAGGCCCGTACATATCGGCGGTGTCGAGCAGGCTGCAGCCTCGGTCGAGCGCGGCGTGCACGGCCCGCAGCGAGCCCTCCCCGCTGCGCTGCGACTCGCTGTATCCCCAGCTCATCGGCATACAGCCGAGCCCGATAGCACCCACTTCGAGCGCCGCCGCACCGATTGTCCTGCGCTCCACCTGGTTGTGCCTCCGTCCCCTCGCCCCCGGTCAAGGGCCTGTCCAAACTAACGTCTGAGGCGAACGCCTCTTCGCATAGCCTCTGGCCATGGCTTCTGCAGAGCAGCGCACCGACGTGCGCGACGTATGGCTCCCCATCCCGCCCGACGAGATCGAGGGCCTCCCCGAGGGGCTCCACTACGTCCACTGGGACGCCGGACCCGACTATCCGGCCGACCCCGCCCGGTGCGTCTTCTACGCCGTCCCCTACATGAAGGGCGCCGAGCGCTGCCTGGCCCCGCTGCCGATGATGAACCGGGTCGAGGTCGTGCAGACGCTGACGGCGGGCATCGAGCACATGCTGCCCGCGCTGCCCCAGCTGCCGTCCGGTGCCCGCCTGTGCAACGCCCGCGGGCTGCACGACGCCAGCACCGCGGAACTCGCCCTCACCCTGACGCTGGCGGCGCTGCGCGGCATCCCCGATTTCGTACGGGGCCAGGACGCGGGGGAGTGGCGGCAGGGCTTCCAGCCGGCCCTCGCGGACAAGTCCGTCCTCATTGTGGGCTACGGTTCGATCGGCAGTGCCATCGAGGACCGGCTCACTCCTTTCGAGTGTGCGCGGGTGGCGCGCGTCGCGCGCACCGCACGTGAGACTTTGCGCGGCCCCGTGCATCCACTCTCCTCGTTGTACGCCCTCCTGCCCGACGCGGACGTGGTCGTGCTGGCCACCCCGCTCACCGAAGAGACCCGTGGCCTGGTCGGACGCGATTTTCTGGTGCGGATGAAGGACGGCGCACTGCTGGTGAACATCGCCCGCGGCGGGATCGTCGACACCTCGGCGCTGCTCGCCGAGCTGGAGTCGGGCAGGCTCCGGGCGGCACTCGACGTCACCGATCCGGAACCGCTGCCGGCCGGCCACCCGCTGTGGCACGCTCCGGGCGTACTCATCACTCCACACGTCGGTGGCCCCAGCTCTGCCTTCCTGCCCCGTGCGAAGCGGCTCCTGCGGGAGCAGTTGACGCTTTTCGCGGCCGGCGAGGCCGTGCGGAACGTGGTCGCCACGGCTAAGGGGAACGGTTGCGGGTAGCTCTACGAGGCCGTACGACTGCAGGGTGTATCCGCAATCCCGCAGGTAGTCACGCTCCGTAGAGAGACTATGTCCCTGAGTGACGGAACTGGTGTATCGTCCCGAGCGGGGACGACGTCGGTGCGTATGCGGCGCCGAGCGAAGGATCCGGAACTCGAGGGGGGCGACGGGCGATGTACGGCCGATGGTTGATTCGCGAGACGCGCGATCCACAAGCACCCACGGAGAGAATGCGGGACCCCCGGGCCCGCCGGGCACGACGACGCTGCCGACGGACGACCGGGAGAGCGCGGTGAGCGCCCCGGGAGCGGTGCTCTCCAGGCCGCCGACACAGACCGGTGGGCCGCCGAGCGTGGTGCCCCAGATCGCCCTTGCCGGTGTCTGCGGCGGCTATGCCGTCGGTGCCGCGTTCGGCTGGGGGTCGCGTGAAGTCGCCGTCTTCATGGGGGACTTCGGGCTGAGCGTCGCCGCCTTGGTGGCGGCCGTCTCCTGCGGACTGTACGCCCGCAAGCGCGAGAGCCGCTTCCGCCCGGCCTGGGTGCTGTTCGCCGTCTCCTCGGGCATGGCCGGCATCGGCAACGGCGTATGGGGCTGGTACGAAGTCGTCCTGGAGGCGCGGGTCCCCAGCCCCTCCCTCGCCGACTTCTGTTTCCTGCTGTTCGCCCCGCCCGCCATCGTCGGTCTGCTGGTCCTCGCCAAGCGCCCGGTGACCAGAGCGGGCTGGGTCTGCCTCAGCCTGGACGCCTGGCTCATCGGCGGCTCCCTGCTCACCCTCTCGTGGAGCCTCGCGCTCGCCCACACCACCCACTTCCAGGGGCGGAGTGTCGCCGAGAGCGCCCTGTCGCTGGCCTACCCGCTGCTGGACATCGTGCTGGTCAGCATGGTGCTCGCGCTCCACTTCCGGCGCTCCTCGGTGCACCGCTCCGCCGTCAACACCGCCATCGCCGCACTGGCGTTGACGGTGCTGTGCGACGCGCTGTTCAGCTCCCCGCTGCTGCGCGACCACTACCGCTCCGGCCAGATCCTGGACGCCGGCTGGTTCGCCGGGTCGATACTCCTCGCGTACGCGCCATGGGTCGCCCGCCGGACGACATCGGAGTTCGCCGGTGACGACTTCAAGCGCGCGACCCGCCGGGCCCAGCCCTCCGGCAGCCGCCCCATCGCGGGGTCGCTCGCCGCGCTGACCCCGTATCTCGCCGCCGCCGTCTGCACGTTGGGCATCCTGACCAACGTCCTCGACGGCCGGCGCATCGACCGCGTGGTGCTCTTCACCGGCTGCACGGTCGTCCTCGCCCTCGTCGTCCGCCAGGGCATCATGCTGCTCGACAACATCACGCTCACCCAGGAGCTGGCGCAGAAGGAGAACCACTTCCGCTCCCTCGTCCAGGGATCGAGCGACGTCATCATGATCGCCGCCCCGACCGGCGTCCTGCGCTATGTGAGCCCCGCCGCGGCGGGCGTCTACGGCCGCGACGCCGAGGAACTGGTCGGCTCCGAGCTGGCCTCCCTGATCCACCCCGAGGACCTGGGCCGCGTGGTGCACGAGGTCCGCAGATTCCTCGCCGCGCCGCCGGACGTCGAACCGACCACCCGCATCGAGTGCCGCTTCCGCGCCGGCGAGCAGCGCACCGGCGGGGACGGCTGGCTGAATGTCGAGTCCACCGTCAACCGCCACCACGGCGGCCTGATCTTCAACTCCCGCGATGTCACCGAACGCGTCCGCCTCCAGGCCCAGCTCCAGCACAACGCCTCGCACGACGCGCTCACCGACCTGCCCAACCGGGCGCTGTTCACCGAGCGCGTCAGCAAGGCCGTCACCGGCCGCCGCTCCACCGACCACGACACCGCCGTGCTCTACATCGACCTCGACGGCTTCAAGCAGGTCAACGACACCATCGGGCACCAGGCGGGCGACGAACTGCTGATCCAGGCCGCCCGCAGACTGGGCGAGTCCGTGCGCTCGGGGGACATAGCGGCGCGGCTGGGCGGCGACGAGTTCGCCGCGCTCATCACGGGCGACGGCACCCACGACCATGCCGCCCGTGAGCTGCGCGTTCTGGAAATCGCCGACCGGCTGCGCATCAAGCTCTCCGAGCCCTACCGCATCGAGGGCCGCGACGTCCGTGTCGCCGCCAGCATCGGCGTCGCCTTCGCCGAACCCGGCGTCACCCCGGCCGGCCTGCTGCGCAACGCCGACCTCGCGATGTACCGCGCCAAACAGGCCGGCAAGGGCCGCGTGGAGCTCTATGCCCCACACATGCAGACCGAGGTGACACCCCGCGCCGAACTCGCCACCAAGCTCCGCACGGCGCTGCACGAAGGTGAATTCGCGCTGCTGCACCAGCCGGTGGTGGAACTGGCCACCGGGCGGGTGACCGCCGTCGCCGCACACGCCCGCTGGCGCTCCGCGCAGGGCATCCTCTTCACCCCCGCCGAGCTCCTCAGAGCCGGTGAGCGCGGCCGGCCCACCGAGGACGGCGAGCGCACCGCCGAGCTGGGCCGCTGGCAGCTGCAAGAGGCCGTCGAGCAGGCCGCGGCACGGCACCGCGCCGGGCATGCGGTCCCGGTGGCCGTTCGGCTCTCCGCCCGCCGGCTGCTGGACGACGACCGGACAGGTCTGCCCCCCAAGACCATCGAGGCGCTGCTCACCCGGCACGGCCTGCCCTCGGGCGCGCTCGTCCTGGAACTGTCCGAAAGTGATCCCCGTATCCCGCTGGACGAACTGGAGCGCCGGCTCGCCGCGCTGCGGCGGCTGGGTGTCCGGATCGCGCTGGACGGCTTCGGCAGCGGGTACGCCGCCATCAGCGCACTGCGCAGGCTTCCCGTGGACGTCCTGAGACTGGACCGGGGGCTGGTCGACGGCGTCGTGGAGTCCCCCCGGCTGCACAAGATCACCGCCGGTCTGCTGCGGATCGCCGCGGACCTGGGGATGCAGTCCGTCGCGGACGGCGTCGATCTTCCCGAACAGGTCCTCGCCCTGCGCTCCATGGGCTGCACCCACGGCCAGGGCATGGCCTTCTCCGGGCCGTTGGACGAGCACCGGCTGCGACGCGCCCTGACGGTCGGCGGCTACCCGGTCCCGGACTTCCCCGGAGAGGACCGGGCGGTGGTCCTCAGCGGCACCGGCCTGCCCGTTCGACGGGGCGGCGTGGCCGGGCCCGATACCCTCGCCCATCCGCCATTGCGCTCAAATAGTGAGACCTCCGTCCCACCCACTTGACACTCATGGCGCGCCGGGGGGAGGGTCAGTGCCATGCGCACCCGAATTCTCGTACTTGGACAGCGCGTCGGCTGACGCTGGGACCTGACGAAGCCCCAGCTACCGCACCGACGCGCTCCCCTCGCTTGCCACCTGGCACGGGGGGTTTTTTGTTGCACAGCAACCTCACAAATCCCGTCAAAACCCTCAGCTTCGAGAAGAGACGCAGATGACCGAGCAGGCCTCCGGGGCCCACCATCCGCAGCCGCGGGCCCGTAACTCCGGCGGGGCGCAGCAGCCCACCACCGTCGAGCACGTCACGGGCGCGCAGTCCCTCATCCGTTCGCTGGAGGAGGTCGGGGCCGACACCGTGTTCGGTATCCCCGGCGGTGCGATCCTCCCGGCGTACGACCCGATGATGGACTCCGCGAAGGTGCGGCACGTCCTGGTGCGCCACGAGCAGGGCGCCGGTCACGCCGCCACGGGCTACGCGCAGGCCACCGGCAAGGTCGGGGTGTGCATGGCGACCTCCGGTCCCGGTGCCACGAACCTCGTCACGCCGATCGCCGACGCCCACATGGACTCCGTCCCGCTGGTCGCGATCACCGGCCAGGTCGCCTCGAAGGCGATCGGCACGGACGCCTTCCAGGAGGCGGACATCTGCGGCATCACGATGCCGATCACCAAGCACAACTTCCTGGTCACCGACCCGGCCGAGATCCCGCGGACGATCGCCGAGGCGTTCCACATCGCGGCCACCGGCCGCCCGGGCCCGGTCCTGGTCGACATCGCCAAGGACGCGCTGCAGGCGCAGACCACCTTCGTCTGGCCGCCGCACACCGACCTGCCCGGCTACCGCCCGGTCACCAAGCCGCACGCCAAGCAGATCCGCGAGGCCGCCCGGCTGATCGTCGAGTCCAAGCGCCCGGTGCTCTACGTCGGCGGCGGCGTCATGAAGGCCGGTGCCACCGCCGAGCTGCGGGTGCTGGCCGAGCTGACCGGCGCGCCGGTGACGACCACCCTGATGGCGCTGGGCTCCTTCCCCGACAGCCACCCGCAGCACGTCGGCATGCCCGGTATGCACGGCGCGGTCACCGCCGTCACCGCACTGCAGAAGTCGGACCTGCTGATCACGCTCGGCGCCCGCTTCGACGACCGTGTCACGGGCAAGCTGGACTCCTTCGCGCCGTTCGCGAAGGTCGTGCACGCCGACATCGACCCGGCGGAGATCGGCAAGAACCGCGCCGCGGACGTGCCGATCGTCGGTGACGCCCGCGAGGTCATCGCCGACCTGATCGTGGCCGTCAAGGCGGAGTACGACGCCGGCCACAAGGGCGACTACACCGCCTGGTGGAAGGACCTCAACCGCTGGCGGGAGACCTACCCGCTGGGCTACGACCTCCCCGAGGACGGCAGCCTGTCGCCGCAGCAGGTCATCGAGCGGATCGGCCGGCTCGCCCCGGACGACACGATCTACGCGGCGGGCGTGGGCCAGCACCAGATGTGGGCCGCCCACTTCATCGACTACGAAAAGCCCTCGACGTGGCTGAACTCCGGCGGCGCCGGGACCATGGGCTACGCCGTGCCGGCCGCGATGGGCGCCAAGGCCGGGCAGCCGGAGCGGGCGGTCTGGGCGATCGACGGCGACGGCTGCTTCCAGATGACCAATCAGGAACTGGTCACCTGCGCGCTGAACAACATCCCGATCAAGGTCGCGATCATCAACAACGGCGCGCTGGGCATGGTCCGCCAGTGGCAGACCCTGTTCTACAACCAGCGCTACTCCAACACCGTGCTGCACAGCGGCCCCGACGACGGCGTCGCGGTGGAGGGCAAGTCCAGCGGCGGCACCCGCGTCCCGGACTTCGTGAAGCTGTCCGAGGCCATGGGCTGTGTCGCGATGCGCTGCGAGGACCCGGCCGAGCTGGACGCGGTCATCGCCAAGGCGAACGCGATCAACGACCGTCCGGTCGTGGTCGACTTCATCGTCCACGAGGACGCGCAGGTGTGGCCGATGGTCGCCGCCGGCACGTCCAACGACGAGGTCATGGCCGCCCGGGGCGTGCGTCCCGACTTCGGCGACAACGAAGACGACTGATCCCAGGACGTCACGGACGCACGGAAGAAGAGAGAAGACCGACCATGTCCAAGCACACGCTCTCCGTCCTGGTGGAGAACACCCCCGGCATCCTGGCCCGGATCGCCGCCCTGTTCTCCCGCCGCGGCTTCAATATCGACTCCCTCGCGGTCGGTGTCACCGAGCACCCCGACATCTCCCGCATCACCATCGTGGTCACCGTCGAGTCGCTGCCGCTCGAACAGGTCACCAAGCAGCTCAACAAGCTCGTCAACGTTCTGAAGATCGTCGAGCTGGAGCCGGGCTCCGCGATCCAGCGGGAACTGGTCCTCGCCAAGGTCCGCGCGGACAACGAGACCCGCTCGCAGATCGTCGAGATCGTCCAGCTCTTCCGCGCCAAGACGGTCGATGTCTCCCCGGAGGCCGTCACCATCGAGGCCACCGGATCCAGCGACAAGCTGGAGGCGATGCTCAAGATGCTGGAGCCGTTCGGCATCAAGGAATTGGTGCAGTCCGGCACCATCGCGATAGGGCGTGGCGCCCGGTCCATCACGGACCGCTCGCTGCGTGCCCTGGACCGTTCGGCCTGACCCACGGCCCCTCTGGTGGACCGCACGGCGTCGTGTCCGAGTGACACGGCGCCGCCCCGCCGCTCGCATGGCGAGACCCGCGAACCTTCCTCACCCCGCCCGACGTACTGTGTGGGCAACCAGCTAGATCCAAGGAGATACCCGAAGTGGCCGAGCTGTTCTACGACGACGATGCCGACCTGTCCATCATCCAGAACCGCAAGGTCGCGGTGATCGGCTACGGCAGCCAGGGCCACGCCCATGCGCTGTCGCTGCGCGACTCGGGCGTCGATGTGCGCGTCGGTCTGCACGAGGGGTCGAAGTCCAAGGCCAAGGCCGAGGAGCAGGGCCTGCGTGTGGTGACGCCGGCCGAGGCGGCGGCCGAGGCCGACGTCATCATGATCCTGGTGCCGGACCCGATCCAGGCCAAGGTCTACGAGGAGTCCATCAAGGACAACCTCAAGGACGGCGACGCGCTGTTCTTCGGCCACGGTCTGAACGTGCGCTACGGCTTCATCAAGGCTCCGGCCGGTGTCGATGTGTGCATGGTCGCTCCCAAGGGTCCCGGTCACCTCGTGCGTCGTCAGTACGAGGAAGGCCGTGGCGTGCCGTGCATCGCGGCGGTGGAGCAGGACGCCACGGGCAAGGGCTTCGCGCTGGCGCTGTCGTACGCCAAGGGCATCGGCGGCACGCGTGCCGGCGTCATCAAGACCACGTTCACCGAGGAGACCGAGACCGACCTGTTCGGTGAGCAGGCGGTTCTGTGCGGTGGTGCCTCGGCGCTGGTGAAGGCCGGTTTCGAGACGCTGGTCGAGGCCGGCTACCAGCCCGAGATCGCGTACTTCGAGTGCCTGCACGAGCTGAAGCTGATCGTGGACCTGATGTACGAGGGCGGTCTGGAGAAGATGCGCTGGTCGGTCTCGGAGACCGCCGAGTGGGGTGACTACATCACCGGCCCGCGGATCGTGAACGAGAACACCAAGGCCGAGATGAAGAAGGTCCTCGCCGAGATCCAGGACGGCACCTTCGCCAACAACTGGATGGCGGAGTACAACGCCGGTCTGCCCAAGTACAACGAGTACAAGAAGGCCGACGAGGACCACCTCCTGGAGACCACCGGCAAGCAGCTGCGCAAGCTGATGAGCTGGGTCGACGACGAGGCGTGAGCCCGTGGGACAGGGGGCCGCGACGCACCTCGCGGCCCCCTCGTCCATGAGGCGCCGCCGCCTTGTCCACCGCGTCGAACACGCATGGGTGATCCTGACGCCGAGGCGCAGGACGTGCCCCGAACCGCCACTACACTCAAACCACAAGCGCGTCAGGCTCACAGCGTCGTGCGTCTTCCACGCGGCTGCCCCCTTCACCGCCTTCGGCCGTCGGGACGGCCGTCCGCGAAGGACTAGTGAGGACTGAAGACCACGTGAGCTCGAAACCTGTCGTACTGATCGCCGAAGAACTGTCGCCCGCCACCGTCGACGCTCTCGGTCCGGACTTCGAGATCCGGCACTGCAACGGCGCGGACCGCGCCGAGCTGCTGCCCGCGATCGCCGATGTCGATGCCATCCTCGTGCGCAGCGCGACGAAGGTCGACGCCGAGGCCATCGCGGCCGCCAGGAAGCTGAAGGTCGTCGCCCGTGCGGGCGTGGGCCTCGACAACGTCGACGTCTCCGCCGCCACCAAGGCCGGCGTGATGGTCGTGAACGCGCCGACCTCCAACATCGTCACCGCCGCCGAGCTCGCCTGCGGCCTGCTGGTCGCCACCGCCCGCAACATCCCGCAGGCCAACACCGCCCTGAAGAACGGCGAGTGGAAGCGCAGCAAGTACACCGGCGTCGAGCTCAGCGAGAAGACCCTCGGCGTCGTCGGCCTCGGCCGGATCGGCGTCCTGGTCGCGCAGCGGATGTCGGCCTTCGGCATGAAGGTCGTCGCCTACGACCCCTACGTCCAGCCGGCCCGCGCCGCGCAGATGGGCGTCAAGCTCCTCACCCTCGACGAGCTGCTCGAGGTCGCGGACTTCATCACCGTCCACCTCCCCAAGACCCCCGAGACGGTCGGTCTGATCGGCGACGAGGCCCTCCACAAGGTCAAGCCGTCGGTCCGTATCGTCAACGCCGCGCGCGGCGGGATCGTGGACGAGGCGGCGCTCGCCACCGCCCTGAAGGAGGGCCGGGTCGCCGGCGCCGGCCTGGACGTCTACGCGTCCGAGCCCTGCACCGACTCGCCGCTCTTCGAGTTCGACCAGGTCGTCGCCACCCCGCACCTCGGCGCGTCGACGGGCGAGGCTCAGGAGAAGGCCGGTATCTCGGTCGCCAGGTCGGTGCGCCTCGCGCTCGCCGGCGAACTGGTGCCGGACGCGGTCAACGTCCAGGGCGGCGTGATCGCCGAGGACGTCAAGCCGGGTCTGCCGCTGGCCGAGCGCCTCGGCCGGATCTTCACCGCGCTGGCCGGCGAGGTCGCGCTGCGGCTCGACGTCGAGGTCTACGGCGAGATCACCCAGCACGACGTCAAGGTGCTGGAGCTGTCCGCGCTCAAGGGCGTGTTCGAGGACGTCGTCGACGAGACCGTGTCGTACGTCAACGCCCCGCTGTTCGCGCAGGAGCGCGGCGTCGAGGTGCGGCTGACGACCAGCAGCGAGTCGCCCGAGCACCGCAATGTGGTGACCGTGCGCGGCACCCTCGCGGGTGGCGACGAGATCTCGATCTCCGGCACGCTCTCCGGCCACAAGAACACCCAGAAGATCGTCGCGGTCGGTGAGCACTCCATCGACCTGGCGCTCGCCGACCACATGGCGTTCCTGCGCTACAGCGACCGTCCGGGTGTCGTGGGCACCGTCGGCCGGATCCTGGGCGAGGCCGGTATCAACATCGGCAACATGCAGGTCTCCCGTGCCGATGTCGGCGGCGAGGCGCTGGTCGCGCTGACCATCGACGACACGATCCCGGCGAGCGTGCTCGCCGAGATCGCGGAGGAGATCGGTGCGACCTCCGTGCGCGCGGTGAACCTCGGCAGCTGATCCGCCGGATTTTCGCAGCTCGACGGGCCCGGGCCCCGCTTCGGCGGAGTCCGGGCCCGTTCGCGTGCCGGGGTGTACTCCGGTCCGGTGAATATCTCTCCGTCCGCCCGCTACGGATGACAGGAGCAAACCATTCACTCGAATGGCGTATCGGGTGTCGAAGGTGCGGGGCCCGCCAACACCGTCCAGGGGCCGCCGGGGCCCGCCGGGCACCGCACGTCCCGACTCGCTGAGGGGGTCTTCGCGTCGCGCAATGGGAACTGCGCGTGCCCCCGCCGGCGCGTGCGGAAGGAGACGAGACGCCATGAATGCACCCCTGGGTGACACCCCTCAGGACCTGACCGGTCTGCATGTGGTCGACGAGGAGGGCGCCAAGGTCGGCACGGTCCAGCAGGTCTACCGCGACGACGCCACCAACGCCCCCGAGTGGATCACGGTGCGTACCGGGCTCTTCGGGATGAAGGAGACCTTCGTGCCGCTCGCCGGGGCGCGGCGGACGGAGGGCGAACTGCGCGTGCCGCATACCAAGGACCGGATCAAGGAAGCGCCGCGGATCGACGCCGAGGGCCATCTCGATCCCTCCGAGGAGGCCGAGCTGTATCGCCACTACGGGCTGACCAGGCCGGGCGCCGGGCCCGCGGGCGGAGACACCTCGCGTTCCGACACCATGTCCACGGGCCCCGGGGCCGGGATGAGCGCCGGAGCGAAGGGCACCGCCATGGGGGAGAGGCCGCAGGGGCGCCCCATGGAGGGCGAGCGCAACAAGCTGGTGACCGAGCCGCCGGCGCGCACGGACCGCCCGATGGCCGGGGCGGGCGCCGGTTCGATGGCGACGTCGCGCGGGCGCGACGAGGGGGACGCCATGAGCAAGGAGCAGAGGGAAGAGATCGTGCTCTCCGAGGAGCAGATGCAGATCGGCACCGAGGAGCACGAGAGCGGCCGGGCACATCTGCGCAAGCACGTGGTCACCGAGGAGGTGCACCGGACGGTCCCGGTGTCCCACGAGGAAGTGCGCATGGTCCGCGAGCGCATCACCGACGAGGAGCGCAAGGCGGGAAGCACCCCGTCGAAGCTCGGCGACGGTGAGGTCGAGGTCGTCCTGCACGAGGAACAGGCCGTGGTCAGCAAGCGGACGGTGCCGGTCGAGCGCGTCCACCTGGAGACCGAGCGGGTGACCGAGCAGCAGGACGTCAACACCGAAGTCCGCAAGGAGGAGCTGGAGTTCGACGACGGCATGAAGCACCCCAAGGGTGGCAAGAAGGGGCCTGGGCCGGACCGGCTCCGGTGACTTTCCGGAGGCGTCTCGACCGGGGGAGCGGCGGAGGCCGGGGCTGCATTCCCGGCCTCCGCCGGCAACTCTGCCGGTGAGGCATCCGGGACCGCTCACCGCACCTGTACGTACGTCTAATACAACCGTCTGGTACGGGCGTATGCCGTCCCGGTAGGCTGCCCGTATGGGACACCGCGAAGATCTTCTGGAGGGCGCCAAGCGGTGCCTGGTGGAGAAGGGGTACGCCCGCACCACCGCCCGCGACATCGTGGCCGCCTCCGGCGCCAACCTCGCCTCCATCGGCTATCACTACGGCTCCAAGGACGCCCTGATGCGCAAGGCGCTCATCGCGTCCGTCGAGGAGTGGGGCGCCGGAGTGGCCGAAGCCTCCACGCTCGACGCCGTGGCGGCCCCGGACGCCGAGCCCCTGGAGCGGTTCGCCGCGGTCTGGGACCAGATCCTCCGGCACATCGCCACCGAAAGGGAGTTCATCGCCTCGCAGGTCGAGGTGCTGGGACTGCTGCCGCGCGACGAGGGGCTGCGCGCGGCGATCGGGGAGGCCCGGCCGGAGGGCGGCGAGGGGCTCGTCGCGGTCTTCGAAGGGGTGCCGGACACCGAGGTCGACGCGGAGGCCGCCCAGGTCGTCGGCTCCTTCTACCAGGCGCTGCTCACCGGCCTGATGGTGCAGTCGCTGCTCACGCCGGACGCGATGCCCACCGGCCGCGACCTGGCCGACGCGCTGCGCCGGATCACCGCCGGCCAGGTGCTTGGCAGGCCCCGGCCGGCAGGGGAGTAGCCGCGGAGAGGCCCCGTCCGGGCCGACGCCCTTACAGGCGCGCCGACTTGAGCGCCATGTGCAGCAGCAGACGGTCCTCGCCCTCGGCGAGATCGAGGCCGGTGAGCTTCTCCACCCGGCCCAGGCGGTAGTAGAGGGTCTGGCGGTGGATGCCCAGCAGCTGCGCCGTCCGCCCGGCCTGGCCCGCGCAGTCGAGGAACGCCTCGGCGGTCCGGGCGAGTTCGGTGTGGGCCGGGGCGAGCAGCGGCCTGACGGCCGGGTCGGCCGTCGCGTCCGGCAAGGCGGTCAGCAGCCGGTACGCGCCGAGGGTGTCCCACTGCGCGACGGCACCGAGGCGCGGCTCGGCGCGGGCCGCGCGGGCCGCGTCGAGGGCTTCCCGCCAGGCTGCGGGCAGATCGGTCAACTCCTGGGTGGCGGTGCCGATTCCGGCCGCGCCCGACCCGGCGGCCGCCGCGCCGTTACGCGCGGTGTCCCGCTTCGTCCGGCCGTCCGCGTTGCCCGGCCGGCCCGCGGCTGCCGGAGCCGCGCTTGCCCGGGGCGAACGCAGCAGATGCTCCGCCACCGTGTGCGCGGGGGTGAGGGAGTTGGGAGAGCGCAGCCGTACCAGTGCGGCCAGTGCCGGCGCGGGCGCCGCCGGAGGGGTGCGGCCGGCCGCGACGCCGCCGGTGGCGCCGTCGGACCCGGTGCCGCGCCCTTCGGGGCGGCCGTCCGCGGCAGCGGCGGCGGAAGAGGCCGCGCCCCCGGCGTCGGGGAGTCCGGCGCCCGCGGGCAGCGCGCAGGCCGCGAGGAGTCCTGGCAGGCTCGGCAGGGGCGCCGCGTCGGTGTCCGTGGTGTCCCACGGCAGCACGGCGACCAGTGTGAGCGGGACGCCGGGCGTGAACCGCAGGCTGTCCCGGAGGGCATCGTCCAGGGAGGCGGCCGCGGACGCCCGGCCGCCCGGCGCGGAGTACAGCAACTCCCGCAGCAGGTCGCCCAGTTCGGAACCGGCACGGGCCTCGTCCGCCAGCAGGGCGCCGATCCGGGCGGCGGTCTCCATGGCCTGGGCGATCCGGGGGTCGGGCGGCGCGCCCTCGCCGCCGAGCGCGAGGTCGGTGAGGTGTCCGTCGTCCAGCAGCCAGACGTAGCCGTGCACGATGCCGCGATGCCGCACCGGCAGACAGATCCGGCCCTTGAAGACGCCCGCCGCCGGGTCGGGCGGGATGCGCAGGGCGGTTTTGGCGCGGGCGATACCGAACGCCTCGAACCAGGCACGGACCGCCGCCGACGACCGCCGCTGGAGGATCGACCGGGTGCGTACCGGGTCCATCACCTCGTCGTCGTCGCCCTCGTGTGCGCCGAACGCGATCAGCCCGAAGTCCCGGTCCTCCAGCGTCGCCGGGGCGCTGAGCGCCGACGAGATCTCGTCCACGAGCTGCTGGTAGTCGCCGCGCATCCGCCGCCAGGCCCCTCTTTCCGTCGCCTCAGTCGTGACCGCCACCACTGGTACCACCGATCGCACCGGCACATCGGCGGCGCTCTCGTCCCTCCTACCCCTCTCGTTCGTCTTGCCTGTCCCGTCCCATAGGCCACAGGAGAGGCACTGCGCCCCTTCCCGCTCCCATTCTCATACATCTGTCTGAGATCCCGACCACGAAGGCGTGACAGCTGTCGATGGCAGGAAGATGGCGAGATCCTTAAGTTTCAGGTGGCTCATCTTGCCGTTGCCCGCCAGCCCGGCGCCCGCCCGGCATCCGTCATCCTGAATCGTGGAGGTGCCCCATGCTGGGTCCCGTGCTTCTCGCCGCAGCGCGCAGCGACAGCATCCGCCGCATCGTCGCGGCCGCTCCGGTCACCCGCCCTGTGGTGAACCGTTTCGTCGCAGGCGAGCTTCTGGACGAGTCCATGGCGGCCGTCCGGACCCTTGCCGCGCGCGGCATGGAGGTCACTCTCGACCACCTCGGCGAGGACATCACGGACCCCGTGGAGGCGCTGCGCAACCGCGACGCCTACCTGCACCTGACCGAGGCGCTCACGAAGCAGGGCCTCGGCGAGCGGGCCGAGATGTCCGTCAAGCTCTCCGCTTTCGGCCAGGCCCTGCCCGGTGGACACGAGCTGGCGCTCAAGAACGTCACTCCGGTGGTCGAAGCCGCCGCCGAGGCCGGTACGACGGTGACCCTCGACATGGAGGACCACACCACCGTCGACTCCACGCTCGCGATCCTCGCCGAGCTGCGCGAGCGCTTCCCCCGGACGGGTGCGGTGCTGCAGTCCTACCTCTTCCGTACCGAGGACGACTGCCACGCCCTCGCCGGGGAAGGCTCCCGGGTGAGGCTGGTCAAGGGCGCGTACAAGGAGCCCGCGACCGTCGCCTTCCAGGACAAGCGGGAGGTCGACAAGGCGTACGTGCGCTGCCTGAAGATCCTGATGGCCGGGCAGGGCTATCCCATGATCGGGTCGCACGACCCGCGGATGGTCGCCATCGCCCAGGAGCTCGCGCACCGCAACGGACGCAAGCCGGCCGACTTCGAATACCAGATGCTCTACGGCATCCGGGAGGCCGAGCAGACCCGGCTGGTCGCCGAGGGGCACCGCATGCGGGTGTATGTCCCCTATGGCACGGACTGGTACGGATACTTCATGCGGCGGCTCGCGGAGCGCCCGGCGAACATGGCGTTCTTCCTGCGATCGCTCGCGACCCGCGGCTGATCCCCCCGCGGCGGCGGGCAGGGGTGGATGCTGGAAGCCCGGGGCCAGCCCCGGACAGCAGAGCCCGCAGCCGCCCACCCACGCGGCCACGGCCGCAGCTTTACCGACGTACGAAACCGACGAGCGAAATCGAAGGAGACACGGCCGCTATGGACGCTGTGACCCAGGTCCCCGTGCCGGTTAACGAGCCGGTCAACACCTACGCCCCCGGCACCCCGGAGCGTTCCCGCCTGGAGGCCAAGCTCAAGGAGCTGGCCGGAAACCCGATCGACCTGCCGATGACCATCGGTGGCGAGCGGCGGCTGGGCGGTGGCGAGCGCTTCGACGTCGTGCAGCCCCACAACCACGCGGCGAAGCTCGGCACGTACGCCAACGCCACGGTCAAGGACGCCCAGGACGCCGTCGACGCGGCCCTGGCCGCCGCCCCGGCCTGGCGCGACATGGCCTTCGACGACCGCGCCGCGATCATCCTCAAGGCTGCCGACCTGCTCTCCGGCCCCTGGCGCGAGACGCTGGCCGCGGCCACCATGCTGGGCCAGTCCAAGACCGCCCAGCAGGCCGAGATCGACACGCCGTGCGAGCTCATCGACTTCTGGCGCTTCAACGTGCACTTCGCACGTCAGATCCTGGCCGAGCAGCCGCCGGCGAACTCCCCCGGCGTGTGGAACCGCTCGGACCACCGCCCCCTTGAGGGCTTCGTCTACGCGATCACGCCGTTCAACTTCACCGCCATCGCCGGCAACCTCCCGACCGCGCCCGCCCTGATGGGCAACGTCGTCGTCTGGAAGCCGTCCCCGACGCAGACGCTCGCCGCCGTGCTGCTGATGCAGGTGCTGGAGGAGGCCGGACTGCCCAAGGGCGTCATCAACCTCGTCACCGGCGACGGCAAGGACGTCTCCGAGGTGGCCCTGAACCACCCCGACCTGGCGGGCATCCACTTCACGGGTTCGACCAAGACCTTCCAGTACCTCTGGAAGACGGTCGGCAACAACATCGAGAAGTACAAGACCTACCCGCGCCTCGTCGGCGAGACCGGCGGCAAGGACTTCATCGTCGGCCACCCCTCGGCGGACCGCGCCGTGCTGAAGACCGCCATGACCCGTGGCGCCTTCGAGTTCCAGGGCCAGAAGTGCTCCGCGGCCTCCCGCGCGTACGTCCCGGCCTCCCTGTGGAACGCCGGCCTCAAGGAAGAGTTCGCGGCCGAGGTCGACTCCCTGACCATGGGTGACGTCTCCGACCTGACGAACTTCATGTCCGCCGTCATCGACGAGCGTTCCTTCGCCAAGAACAAGGCGGCGATCGACCGCGCCAAGGCCGACCCGACCGTCGAGGTCATCGCCGGCGGCACGTACGACGACAGCGAGGGCTACTTCGTCCGCCCGACGGTCCTGGTCTCCACCGACCCGGAGAACGAGATCTTCAAGGACGAGTACTTCGGCCCGATCCTCGGTGTGTATGTCTACGAGGACGCCGAGTACGACGCGATGCTGGAGCAGATGGAGTCCGCTTCCGCCTACGGCCTGACCGGCTGCGTCATCGCCCAGGACCGTGCCGCTGCCGCCGCGACCTGCGAGAAGCTGCGCTTCGCGGCCGGCAACTTCTACATCAACGACAAGCCCACCGGTGCTGTCGTCGGCCAGCAGCCCTTCGGTGGCGGCCGCGCGTCCGGCACCAACGACAAGGCCGGCGCCAAGCAGAACCTGATGCGCTGGACGTCCACCCGCTCCATCAAGGAGACGCTGGTGCCCCCGACGGACTACCGCTACCCGCACATGGGCTGACGCCCGTCCGCGGCGTCGCACGCCGCAGCACCGCACGGACCGCCCCGGGCCTCTCCAGGCCCGGGGCGGTCCGTCGTGTGTGGCCCCGGTCCGGGCCGGCGGGCCCGCCGCGCCCCTCGAAGGAGGCTGTTCGCGGGGTGTCCGTCTCAGATAGTAGGAAGCCCAAGTAATTGTGCAGACATCACGGCCGAGCTGTCCTAGCTTTGTAGGAGCCGAACGTATCGCTCCATCGAGCGACGGCGGATGCGGCCCGGTGCGCGAGCGCAGGTGATCCCTGCCGCGCCGAGGCCCACGCCCCTGACGGCCGCTTCTGGATCGACGCATCCCACCTTTCTCGGGGCTCTTTGGCATTGGAGACGTGAATCATGGCCGAGACTGCTGTCCGCAGGACCCGTCACTCCGCCCGTACGACCAACGAGGCCGACCGCAGGAACGCGGCAGCCGCCCTCCAGCGGGCGCTCGACCGCCGCGACAACGGCGGCTCCACCGGGCACTGATTCCGCTCGCACACCGGCTCGTCAGCACGTCGGCCCGCCGCCCCTCTGCGGCGGCGGGCCGCCCTACCGCCCTGTTGCCCGGCTCACCGCCCGCGCGAGCGGGTCACCTCGAAGTGATCGACGCGCTCGCCGGATTCGGCCAGGGCGGTGACCTTCATCCGGGGGTGGCGCCCCGGCTCGACGGCGACGGCGATGAACGAGAACCCGGTGTAGCGCACCCGCGACCAGGACACGCTGTCCTTCGCCTTCGTCCGGTCCTTGGTCCAGTGATAGGTCTCGACCTCGTCGAGGTGGTGCTCGTGCCCCTCGTAGCTGTCCGGCACGGGGAAGTCGTACAGCGCCTTGCCCGCGCCGCCCGCGGTGACGTAGACGATGCCCTCGCGGGCCGCGTCGACGCTCCCGCCCGGCGGCACCTTCCTGGCCACCCGGCCGCTCCTGAGGGCGTCCGTCCGCTCGTAGACGTGATTGTGGCCGTTGACGACCAGATCGACGCGGTGCTTGTCGAAGAGCGGCAGCCAGGCGTCCCGCACCCCGCCGTCCGAGGCGTGCGAGCTGGTGGTGGAGAACGCGCAGTGGTGGAAGAAGACCACGACGAAGTCGATGCCGTCGGCGGCCCGCAGCTCCCCGAGCCGGCGGTCCAGCCAGCGGGTCTGCGCACCGTCGGTGTAGCCCTGGTTGGCGGGGATCTCGTACGACACGTCGTTGGCGTCCAGCGCGACGACCGCGACATTGCCGTAGGTGAAGGAGTAGACGCCGGGGGCGTTGCGGGCGTCCGGGCCGTTGCCCGGCAGCGTCCAGCGGGCGTTCTGGCCGCCGTAGCCGTGCGGGGAGTACCAGGCCTCCATGTCGTGGTTGCCGGTCGTCACCATCCACGGCACGGACTTGGCCACCGACTCGGTCTGGGCCAGGAACTGGTCCCACACCCGTGCGTCATAGGTGTCGTGCTCCGTGCCCTGGCCGTCGGAGTCCGCGTAGCAGATGTCGCCCGCGTGGAGGTGGAACGCCGGGTTCTGACCCAGGATCAACTGGTCGTTGGCGAGGGCGTCGTAGCTCACGCCCTGGTCACCGAAGGCGGTGAAGACGAACGGCTCGGCGCGCGCCGGGGCGGTCCTGAAGGTGCCGACGGTCGAGAAGTGCCGCGGGTCGGCCGGGTCGAACCCGTCGTGCCCGACGCCGTAGTAGTACGTGGTGCCGGGCCGCAGGCCGTCCAGCGCCGCATGCAGGTAGAACTGCTGCACCGCCGGCAGCTTCGCGGAGAGCGACGGGGTGTGCAGATCACGCACCTCGGCCTCGATCCTGTGCCCCAGGTCCCACGGCTTCAGGCCCACCCGCAGATACGGCCGGCGTACCGCGAGCGGCACCTGCCAGCTCACCCGCATCTGGCTGCGGGGCTCGGCGCCGAAGGCCAGATGCCGCCCGAACGGCGCGACCATCGACCCGTCCACCGCCGTGGCGGCCGGCGACGGCAGGAGAGTCGGGGAGCCGGCCTGCGCGGAACCCGACAGCAGGCCCGAGCCCGCGATGACGCCCGCGGTGGCGGCCGAGGTCCGCAGCAGCCCCCGCCGGGTCAGCTTCGTGCGGAGGTACTCGTGCTGTTCGGGCATGCTCATCCGGGCCGCGAGCCGCTCCGGAATACCGACGCGAGGGGTGTGCGAGGGCAGGGGGCCGGCCCCCCGGGAAGTACCAGTCATGCCCCCGAATGTCCCAGCGCCACCCTGCGGGAGCGGGGCGCCGGAGTGAACGCAGGTTGACCGCTTCCCCATGTGTCCGTATGACGGACGTTACGTGTCAATCAATGGGACGGAGAGTAGGGTCCAGACATGTCTCGCAGCATTCGCCTCGCAGTGATCCCCGGTGACGGTATCGGCCAGGAAGTCGTGGCCCAGGGCCTGAAGGTCCTGACCGCGGTCCTCCCGCAGGACGTCAAGCTGGAAACCAAGGAGTACGACCTTGGTGCCAAGCGATGGCACGCGACCGGCGACACGCTCCCGGACGAGGAACTGGCGTCCCTCAAGAACCACGACGCGATCCTGCTCGGCGCGATCGGCGACCCCTCCGTACCCTCCGGTGTGCTGGAGCGCGGTCTGCTGCTCAAGCTCCGCTTCGCGTTCGACCACTTCGTCAACCTGCGCCCCTCGAAGCTCTTCCCGAACACCACCACGCCGCTCGCCGGCCGCCCCGACATCGACTTCGTCGTGGTCCGCGAGGGCACCGAGGGCCCGTACACCGGCAACGGCGGCAGCCTGCGCACCGGCACCCCCGCCGAGGTCGCCACCGAGGTCAGCCTCAACACCGCCTACGGCGTCGAGCGCGTGGTCCGGGACGCCTACGAGCGGGCCAACAACCGCCCCCGCAAGAAGCTGACGCTGGTCCACAAGAACAACGTCCTGGTCTACGCCGGACACATGTGGAAGAACATCTTCGACAAGGTCGGCCAGGAGTACCCCGAGGTCACCACCGATTACCTGCACGTCGACGCGGCGACGATCTTCTTCGTCACCCAGCCCGAGCGGTTCGACGTGATCGTCACGGACAACCTCTTCGGCGACATCCTCACCGACCTCGCCGCGGCCGTCACCGGCGGCATCGGCCTCGCCGCCTCCGGGAACATCAACCCGACCGGCGAGTTCCCCTCGATGTTCGAGCCGGTGCACGGCTCCGCGCCGGACATCGCGGGCACCGGCAAGGCCGACCCGACGGCGACGATCCTCTCGGTCTCGCTGCTGCTGCGCCACCTCGGCTTCGACGCCGAGGCCGCCCGCATCGAGGAGGCCGTCGCGGCCGACCTGGAGGCCCGGGACGGCGCGGCCCGCACCACCGACGAGATCGGCGACGTGCTCGCCGCACGCGTAGCGGGCTGATCCCGCAGCGCAACGATCCGCATCACGCACGGCGCCGGGACCACGGGTCCCGGCGCCGTCGTGCTGTCCCGGCCTGGGCTACCGCCCGGTTGGGTGCGACCATCGGACCCGGACCGCGCACACGTTTTCCCCCCGCGGAGCCCCACGAGCGATAATCGGACGTGGGGCCGCTGTCCGCGAGGAAACTCGGACGTCCCAGTAACCATGCGGGTACGTCCTGTGCACGTCGTGAGCGCGGCCCTCACAACCGCACCGGTACCGCACGACCCAGGGGGTGCCCCCTGGACCCCTCAGCCCCCCGGCCGGAGGGCCGGCCCGGTGACCCGCGGTATTCGGAACACGCAGTGAAGGACACGCATTCATGACGACGCCCACGATCGAGCTCAAGCCCTCCTCGCACCCGCTGTCCGACGCGGAGCGGGAGCGGATCCTGGCCGGCCCCGGCTTCGGCCGCTACTTCACCGACCACATGGTGACGATCAAGTGGACCGAGGGCCGCGGCTGGCACGACGCCGAGCTCGTGCCCTACGCGCCGCTGTCCATCGACCCGGCGAACATGACGCTGCACTACGCGCAGACGATCTTCGAGGGCCTGAAGGCGTACCGCCAGCCCGACGGCACCGTCGCCACCTTCCGGCCGGACGCCAACGCCCGCCGCTTCCAGTCCTCCGCGCGCCGCCTCGGCATGCCCGAGCTGCCCGTCGACACCTTCATCGCCGCCTGCGACGCGCTGGTCACGCAGGACAAGGCGTGGGTGCCGGCCGCCGGCGAGGAGTCGCTCTACCTGCGTCCCTTCATGTTCGCCACCGAGGTGGGGCTCGGCGTCAAGCCGGCCAACGAGTACCTCTTCATCGTCATCGCCTCCCCGGCGGGTGCCTACTTCCCCGGCGGCGTGAAGCCGGTCTCGGTGTGGCTCTCGGAGGAGTACGTCCGGGCCACCCCGGGCGGCACCGGCGCGGCCAAGACCGGCGGCAACTACGCCGCTTCCCTGGTCGCCCAGGCCCAGGCCGCCGAGCACGGCTGCGACCAGGTGGTGTGGCTGGACGCGATCGAGCGCCGCTGGATCGAGGAGATGGGGGGCATGAACCTGTACTTCGTGTTCGGCAACCGCATCATCACTCCCGAGCTGACCGGCTCGCTGCTGCCCGGCATCACCCGTGACTCGCTGCTGAGCATCGCCGCCGACCTGGGGTACGAGGTCGCCGAGGGCCGGATCTCCGTCGGCGACTGGAAGGCGGCGGCCGAGGACGGCGCGCTCACCGAGGTCTTCGCGTGCGGTACCGCCGCGGTCATCACGCCGGTGGGCTCGGTGAAGTCCACCCGCGCCTCCTGGACGATCGCGGACGGGGAGCCGGGCGAGGTCACCATGAAGCTCCGCAAGGCGCTGCTGGACATCCAGACCGGCGCCGGCGCCGACACCCACGGGTGGATGCACCCGCTCGGCTGAGCCCGCACGCACGAGGGCCGCCCGGCGCAGGATGACCTGCCGGGCGGCCCTTTCGCGTGCGGTGCGCGATCGCCGGGTGCCTCGCCTAGCCCGCCGGGGCCACGGCGGCGTCCGGCTCGCTGTCCGGCTCGTCCTCCGCAGTCCGTGCCTCTGCCGTGGCCTCCGCCGCCGGCGCGAGGTGCTCCCGCCTCGAAAGCAGCAGGCACAGGGTGCCGGCGACGCCCGCGGACAGCAGGAAACTGAAGTCGATCCCGCCGGTCCAGGCGACCAGCGGCCCGGTGTAGAGCGGGGTGTCCACCGCGGCGACACCGATCAGGGAGCCCGCGGCCCAGGCGGCCGTGGCGCGCGGGTTCCAGCCCGCGCGGAACCAGTAACGCCCGCCGCGCGTACGGCGGTTGAAGACCTGCAGCGCGTCCGGGTCGTACTCGCCCCGGCAGCGCAGGAAGCCGATGACGGTGATCACCGCCCACGGTGTGCCGACCGCCGTCAGCAGCAGCACGAAGGACGTCATGGCGTCCTGCGCGGCCCATGCGAAGTGGCCGAGGAAGACGAAGACCGTGGCCAGGGCGGCGACGACGTACGTGGCCTGGGTGCGGCTGGCGCGCGGCAGGATCGCGTCCAGGTCCAGGCCCATGGAGTACAGCATCAGCCCGGCGTTGCCGACGGAACCGGCGGAGGCGGCCAGGAACAGCGGGGCGAGGAACCAGAACGGCGCCCCGGCGACGAGTGGACCCGCGTAGTCCTCGCCCGCGCCCACCGCGAGGGCGGTGAACGTACCGAAGAGCTGGGGCACCAGCAGGCCGGCGATCAGGCCCAGACAGGTCGACCAGAAGACCTTGCGCGAGCTGTGCCGGCGGGGCGAGATGTAGCGGGTGTAGTCGCCGAGCAGCGTGATGAAGGCGATCGGGCCGCTGAGTCCGGCCGAGACCACGGCCAGCAGCCAGGTCGGCCAGAAGCCGCCGAGCAGGTACTCCGGGGCCGCCGGTGCGGCGGTGGTGAAGTCCGGGGCGTAGGCGATCAGGCCGATGGCGAGCAGCGCGCTCATCCCGACGGCCAGGACGCGGCTCAGCCGCAGCAGCAGCCGGTAGCCGTAGACCGCGCCCAGCGCCGTGCAGGCGGCGAGCACGGCGTAGACGGCCGCGTAGGTGAAGCCGCTGCTGGGCAGGCCGAGGAGCCGGGAGAGGGTGCCGACCACCGCGTCGCCGCCGACCCACAGGGTCAGGGCCGTGTAGCCGAGCGAGAGGAGCAGTCCGATCACCGAGCCGATCAGCCGGCCGCGGACACCGAAGTGGGCTCCACTGCTGGTGGAGAGGTTGGTGCCGGTGCGCAGCGACACCAGCGCGAGGGGCGCGGTCAGCACGGTGCCGAGGACGGTGCCCAGGACGAGTGAGCTCACCGACGGCCAGAAACCCAGGCCGAAGGAGACCGGGAGCCAGCCGAAGATCACTACGCCGAGGGCGAGGTTCGAGCCGAGCAGGATGGAGACGAGGTCGCGGGGTCCGCTGGTGCGTTCCTCGTCCGGAATGGTGTCGACTCCGCGTTGTTCGATCGGCATGAGGGCTCCCCTGAGAGGCCGGACAACAGGTGGGTGAGCGGTGCTCGGGGCGCGTCTCGAAGCGCCCGTTTCTCTGTGTGGTGTGTGTGAGGCTCCGGGCCTGCGCTCTGAGCGCGGCATAAATTAGAGCAGCGCTCAATGTGACTCATCACCACGCCCGAGGTCAATGCTTTCGGCTTGACCGATCACGGGTTAGAGTGTTGCTCTAATCGAGCTGGAGGTGACGGAATGCGGCTGACCCCGACGGAACGCGACCGGCTGCTGCTGTTCAACGCGGCCGAGCTGGCGCGGACGCGCAGGGCCCGCGGACTGAAGCTGAACGTGCCCGAGGCGACCGCGCTCATCGCGGACACAGTCTGCGAGGCGGCGCGGGACGGGCGCCGCCTCGCTCAGGCCATCGAGGCGGCACGCGGCGTGCTCGGCCCGGACGACGTGCTGCCGGGAGTGGCCGATGTGGTCACCGAGGTGCATGTCGAGGCCGTCTTCGACGACGGCTCCCGCCTCGCGGTGGTCAGCGACCCGATCCACGGCGGCGCCCCGGTGCCCGCCGACGTGCGGGCGGAGACGGCCGTGCCCGGCGCGGTGCTGCCGGGACCGGCCGACCCCGAGCCGGAGCCGGCCCTCCGGCTGACCGTGCGCAACACCGCGACCGTGCCGGTCAGCGTCACCTCCCACTTCCACTTCTTCGAGGCCAACCCCCGGCTGGACTTCGACCGCGGTGCCGCCTACGGCATGCGGCTGTGCGTACCGGCCGGCTCGTCGGTGCGGTTCGACCCGGGCGGCGCCGAGGAGGTCGGCCTGGTGCCGATCGGCGGCGAGCGGATCGCGATCGGCTTCGCCGGTCTCGTCGACGGCCCGCTGGACGCGCCGGGCGCGAAGACGGAAGCGCTGCGGCGGGCTGCCGCCTGCGGCTACCTGGGAGCGGAGGAGCAGACATGACCGGCAGCATCGATCCCCACGAGTACGCGTCGGTGCACGGCCCGCGGGCCGGCGACCGCGTCGTTCTCGGCGACTCCGGACTCGTCGTACGCGTCGAGTCCGACGCCCAGAAGCACGGCGACGAATTCCTCGCCGGATTCGGCAAGACCGCTCGCGACGGACTGCACCTCAAGGCCACCTCGCTCCGCGAGACCTGCGATGTCGTCATCAGCAACGTGCTGGTCATCGACGCCGTCCAGGGCATCCGCAAGGTGTCCATCGGCATCCGCGAGGGACGTATCCACGCCATAGGGCGGGCGGGCAACCCCGACACCCTCGACGGCGTCGACGTCGTCGTCGGCACCGGTACCTCGATCGTCTCCGGCGAAGGCATGATCGCCACCGCGGGCGCCGTCGACACCCACGTCCACCTGCTGTCGCCGCGCGTCATGGAGGCCTCGCTCGCCTCCGGCGTGACCACCATCATCGGCCAGGAATTCGGGCCGGTCTGGGGCGTCGGCGTCAACTCCCCCTGGGCGCTCGGCCATGCCTTCAGCGCCTTCGACGCCTGGCCGGTCAACATCGGCTTCCTCGGCCGCGGCTCCTCCTCCGGCGAGGCCCCGCTGGTCGAGGCGCTCGCCGAGGGCGGCGCCTGCGGCTTCAAGGTCCACGAGGACATGGGCGCCCACACCCGCGCGCTGGACACCGCACTGCGCGTCGCCGAGGAACACGACGTCCAGGTCGCCCTGCACAGCGACGGCCTCAACGAATGCCTCTCCGTCGAGGACACCCTGCGCGTCCTGGACGGCCGGACCATCCACGCCTTCCACATCGAGGGCTGCGGCGGCGGACACGTCCCCAACGTCCTGAAGATGGCCGGCGTCCCCAACGTCATCGGCTCCTCCACCAACCCCACCCTCCCCTTCGGGCGGGACGCGGTCGCCGAGCACTACGGCATGATCGTCTCGGTCCACGACCTGAAGACCGACCTGCCGGGCGACGCCGCGATGGCGCGGGACCGCATCCGGGCCGGGACGATGGGCGCCGAGGACGTGCTGCACGACCTCGGGGCGATCGGCATCACCTCCTCCGACGCCCAGGGCATGGGCCGCGCGGGCGAGACGGTACGCCGTACCTTCGCGATGGCGGGGAAGATGAAGGCCGAACTCGGCCCCATGCAGGGCGACGGCGCCCACGACGACAACGCGCGCGTGCTGCGCTACGTCGCCAAGCTGACCATCAACCCCGCCATCGCCCACGGCCTTTCGCACGAGATCGGGTCGATCGAGGTCGGCAAGATGGCCGACATCGTGCTCTGGAAGCCGCAGTTCTTCGGCGCCAAGCCGCAGCTGGTGCTCAAGTCCGGCTTCCCGGCCTACGGCGTCACCGGCGACCCGAACGCCGCCACCGACACCTGCGAACCCCTGGTGCTCGGCCCGCAGTTCGGCGCGCACGGCGCCACCCCCGCCGAGATCTCGGTCGCCTTCGTCGCCCGCGCCGCGGCCGAGGGCGGCAACGACGGCATGCCCACCCGCCGCCGACGCGTCGCCGTCCGCGGCACCCGCGGCATCGGCCCCGGCGACCTCGTCCACAACTCCCGTGTCGGACAGGTGCAGGTCGACGGGCGCAGCGGACTCGTCACGCTCGACGGCGACCCGATGCGCTCGGAACCGGCGGACACCGTCTCGCTCTCCCGCTTGTACTTCCTGTAGGCAAGGCACCGCCGGCGCGCCCCGCAGGCCGGCGGCCCCCGCACCCCCGGCTTACCCACCGGGGGTGCGCCCGGCGCGACCGCTGCCCGGCGGCCTCGGGCCCATCACCCGGCTACTCCCACACCAACCGTCACCGCGACCCGTGAGGATCCCCGCATGAACACCCCTGCCGCCGACGGCTTCCGCATGCCCCCGGAGTGGGCCCGGCACGAGCGCACCTGGATGGCCTGGCCCGGCCCCAACTTCACCTTCGGCGAAGAGGGCGGCGAGACGCTGGCCAAGGCACGCCGGGCCTGGGCCGCGGTGGCCCGCGCCGTACGCCGCTTCGAGCCGGTCACCGTCGTCGCGGGACCCGGCCAGACCGAGGGCGCCCGCGCCCTGCTCGGCCCGGACATCGAGCTCGTCGAGCGGCCGCTCAACGACGCCTGGATGCGCGACATCGGCCCCACCTTCCTCACCGACGGCAACGGCCGGCTCGCCGCCACCGACTGGGTGTTCAACGGCTGGGGCGCCCAGGAATGGGCCAGCTGGGAGCACGACGCGAAGATAGGCGAGCAGGTCGCCGCCCTCGCCGGCGCCCGCCGCTACGCCACCCCGCTCGTCAACGAGGGCGGCGGCATCCACGTCGACGGCGAGGGCACCGTGCTGCTCACCGAGACCGTCCAGCTCGACCCGGGCCGCAACCCCGACCGCACCGCCGAGGAGGTCGAGGCCGAGATCCACGCCCACCTCGGCACCACCAAGGCGATCTGGCTGCCGCGGGGCCTGGCCGCCGACTACGGCCGGTTCGGCACCCGCGGCCATGTCGACATCGTCGCGGCGTTCGCCCGCCCCGGCGTCGTCCTCGTCCACACCCAGCCCGACCCCGACCACCCCGACCACGCGATCTGCGCCGAGATCGCCAAGCTGCTGCGCTCCGCCACGGACGCCCGCGGCCGGCAGCTGGAGGTCGTCGAGGTCCCCGCGCCCACGGTCATCGAGGAGGACGGCGAACTCGTCGACTACTCCTACATCAACCACCTGCTCTGCAACGACGGGGTGGTGCTCTGCGGCTTCGACGACCCGCGCGACGAGCACGCCGCCGGGATCTTCCGCCGGCTCTTCCCCGACCGCACCGTGACACTTGTGGACGCCCGTACGATCTTCGCAGCGGGTGGCGGTATCCACTGCATCACCCAGCAGCAGCCCAAGGTCTGACCCAACAGGCCCCGCCGACCCCGGAGGTCACCGTGTCCGGTCCCGTGCGCCGTCCCCGGCGGCGGCTCACCCAGCCCCGCGAACAGGTCCTCGCCGCGGCGATGACCACCATCGCCGCGGAGGGCCTGGACCGGCTGACCATGGCGGGGCTGGGCCGCGAGGTCGGCATGAGCAGCGGCCACATCCTGTACTACTTCGGCACGAAGGACGAGCTGCTCCTCCAGACCCTGCAGTGGAGCGAGGAGCAGCTCGGCGCCGAGCGCAGGACGGCCCTCTCCCGCCGCGTCCCGGCCCGCGTACGCCTCGACGCCCTCGTCGACCTCTACCTCCCCGAAGGCCATCGCGACCCGCGCTGGACCCTGTGGCTGGAGGTCTGGAACCGCTCGCAGAACGCCGACGAAGAGACCCGTGAACGCCAACTCGAACTGGAGTTGGCCTGGCACCGCGACCTGGTGGCCCTGCTCGTCGAGGGCGTCTCGAAGGGCGAGTTCCGCTCCGTCAACGCAGAACGCTTCGCCACCCGCACCCGCGCCCTGCTCGACGGCTTCGGATCCCAGCTCGTCGTCGGCCTGCCGGGCACGGACCGCGAGGAAGTACGCGAGCACGTACGGGAGTTCCTGGACGAGTCGCTGACGGTGTGAGGGCGGGCGGCATCCCGTTCGGCCGTGCCGCCGCCGTCGGCCCGCGGCGCGGTGCCGCGCCCGCGCGCCGCCCGTGACCGCAACGTACGCAAGTAATCGCGATCGTTGCCCGAGTGCCTCTTGCCGTGCGACCCGGGGTCGGAGACCGTGAGCGGCTATGGGACGAGAGCAATGGAAAAAGATCTGGGTCGGCTCGGCCGGCAACATGGTCGAGTGGTTCGACTGGTTTGTTTACGCCAGCTTTGCGGTGTATTTCGCGGATTCCTTCTTCCCGGAGGGGAATGACACCGCGAACCTCATGAACACCATGGGGATCTTCGCGGTGGGCTTCTTCATGCGGCCGGTGGGCGGCTGGGTGCTCGGCCGGGTGGGGGACCGCAAGGGCCGCAAGGCGGCGCTCACGCTGACCGTCACGCTGATGTCCGCCTCGGCGATCCTGATCGCCATCGCGCCGACGTACGCGGTCGCCGGCTACGGCGGCGTGGCGGTCCTGCTGGTCGCCCGGATGCTGCAAGGGCTCTCCGTCGGCGGCGAGTACGCGGCCAGCGCGACGTACCTCACCGAGGCGTCCGCGCCTGGTCAGCGGGGCTTCGCCTCCAGCTTCCAGTACGTGTCCATGACCGCGGGGCAGCTGCTCGGACTCGGTCTGCAGATCGCGCTCCAGCGCACCCTGTCCGAGGACGCGCTGCACAGCTGGGCCTGGCGTATCCCGTTCATCGTCGGCGCACTGGGCGCCGGCATCGTCTTCTACCTCCGCCGCAACATGCTGGAGACCGAGGTCTACGCCGAGGACGACACCGCAAGGACCGACCCGGACCGCGGCACGATCAAGGCACTGCTGGCCCACAAGCGCGAGGCGTTCCTGGTCATCGCGCTGACCATGGGCGGCACGGTCGCGTACTACACGTACACGACCTACCTCACCAAGTACCTCTCCAACAGTGCCGGTATGGAGAAGCCGACCGCTTCGCTGGTCAGCTTCTGCGCGCTGTTCGTCTTCATGTGCCTCCAGCCGCTGGCGGGCAAGCTCTCCGACCGGATCGGCCGCCGACCGCTGCTGATCACCTTCGCGGTCGGCTCGACGTTCCTGACCGTGCCGATCATGACGCTGCTGCAGCACGCCGGCAGCTTCTGGCCCGCCCTGGGCCTGTCGCTGCTGGCCCTGGTCATCGTCACCGGCTACACCTCGATCAACGCCTGTGTGAAGGCCGAGCTGTTCCCGACCGGCATCCGCGCGCTGGGCGTCGCCCTGCCGTACGCCATCGCCAACGCCCTGTTCGGCGGCACCGCGGAGTACGTCGCCCTGTGGTTCAAGGAGGGGGGCATCGAGTCCGGCTACTACTGGTACGTCGCCGGCTGCGCCGCCGTCTCGCTGATCGTCTACGTCACGATGCGCGAGACCCGCACCATCGACCTGCACCGGGTCGGCAAGGACGAGGCCGCCGGAACGGGCGCGCAGGCGGCGGCCGGTCCCGGCTCGGCGAGCGAGGCCAAGGTCTGAACGACCGCCGTGTCCGGAGCCGACGAGCCGCCGGCTCCGGACACGGCGGGCCCGTGGCGGCCCCTTCGGGAAGCCGCCGCCGGACCGCGCCGCCCGCATCGTGAGACCGGTTACCCCCACGGCGCACCCCCGTGCCAGACTGCCCCCGTGCTCTCGTTCGCCATGATTATTGGCAGCAGGCGCGCCGGTCCGCAGTGACCGCCCCGTACGAACCGAGTACGGCGCGGCCATCGTCGTCCCAGACCCGCGCGCAGACCTCTCGCACCCGCGAGAGGTTTTTTCGTTTCCGGCCCACCCGTCACCGGAGGCGGAGCGCGAGGGATCATGGAGGGACGGTGGAGCCGGTCATTCCGGTAGACCGAGATCCCGACAGGAGCCAGACCAGCATGACGGACGCACACGAACCCTCCCCGTCCCCGAGCCCCCGGTCCGACGGCCCGGTGTCCGACGCCTTCCATGTCTTCGACACGACGCTGCGCGACGGCGCCCAGCGTGAGGGCATCAACCTCACCGTCGCCGACAAGCTGACCATCGCCCGGCACCTGGACGACTTCGGCGTGGGGTTCATCGAGGGCGGCTGGCCCGGCGCCAACCCCCGGGACACCGAGTTCTTCCAGCGCGCCCGCGAGGAGATCGACTTCCGCCACGCAGAGCTGGTCGCCTTCGGCGCCACCCGCAAGGCCGGCGTACGCGTCGAGGACGACCCGCAGGTCGCAGGGCTCCTGGAATCCCAGGCCCCGGTCATCACGCTCGTCGCCAAGTCCCACGTCGGGCACGTCGAGCTCGCCCTGCGCACCACGCCGGAGGAGAACCTGGCGATGGTGCGGGACACCGTCGCGTATCTGCGGTCCCAGGGCCGCCGGGTCTTCCTGGACTGCGAGCACTTCTTCGACGGCTACGCGCTGGACCCGGCCTACGCCAAGCAGGTCGTGCGGACCGCCAGTGAGGCGGGCGCCGATGTCGTGGTGCTCTGCGACACCAACGGCGGGATGCTTCCCGCGCAGGTCACGGCCGTGGTGCGGACCGTCCTCGCGGACACCGGGGCGCGTCTGGGCATCCACGCCCAGGACGACACCGGCTGCGCCGTGGCGAACACCCTGGCCGCCGTCGACGCCGGTGCCACGCACGTCCAGTGCACCGCCAACGGCTACGGCGAGCGGGTGGGCAACTCCAACCTCTTCCCGGTCGTCGCGGCGCTGGAGCTGAAGTACGGCCGCCGGGTCCTGCCCGAGGGCAAGCTGCCCGAGACCACCCGGATCTCGCACGCCATCGCCGAGGTCGTCAACCTCACCCCCTCCACCCACCAGCCCTACGTCGGCGTCTCCGCCTTCGCCCACAAGGCCGGGCTGCACGCCTCCGCGATCAAGGTCGACCCGGACCTGTACCAGCACATCGACCCCGCGCTGGTCGGCAACTCCATGCGGATGCTGGTCTCCGACATGGCCGGCCGGGCCTCGATCGAGCTGAAGGGCAAGGAGCTCGGCATCGACCTGAGCGGCGACCGCGAGCTGGTCGGCCGCGTCGTCGAGCGGGTCAAGGAGCGCGAGCTGGCGGGCTACACCTACGAGGCCGCCGACGCGTCCTTCGAACTGCTGCTGCGGGCGGAGGTCGACGGACGGCGGCCCAGCTACTTCCGGGTGGAGTCCTGGCGGGCGATCGTCGAGGACCGCCCGGACGGCACGCACGCCAACGAGGCGACCGTGAAGCTGTGGGCGAAGGGCGAGCGGATCGTCACCACCGCCGAGGGCAACGGACCGGTCAACGCGCTGGACCGGGCGCTGCGGGTCGGCCTGGAGCGGATCTACCCGCAGCTGGCCCACATGGAGCTGGTGGACTACAAGGTCCGCATCCTGGAGGGCACCCAGGGCACCGGTTCGATCACCCGCGTCCTGGTCTCCACCAGCGACGGCCGGGCCGAGTGGTCCACGGTCGGTGTCGCGGAGAACGTCATCGCCGCCTCCTGGCAGGCGCTGGACGACGCGTACGCGTACGGCCTGCTGCGGGCCGGCGTCGAGCCGCAGGAGTAACGCACCGCAGGGACGGCATGACCGCGGCCCCGCACGGCCCTCGGGGGAGGGGCCGGCGCGGGGCCGTCGTCGTGTCCCGGACCGTCGCGGCCTCAGTCCTGCGGGGCCGCCTTGACCGCGGAGATGTCGAAGGTGAGCTTGACCTTGTCGCTGACCATCACGCCGCCGGTCTCCAGCGCCGCGTTCCAGGTCAGGCCCCAGTCGGAGCGCAGGATCTCCGCGCTGCCCTCGAAGCCGACCCGCTCGGCGCCGTAGACGTCGGTGGCCGCGCCGTGGAGCTCCAGGTCGATGGTGAGCGGCCTGGTGACGTCCTTGAGGGTCAGGTCGCCGGTGATGCGGTAGCGGTCGCCGTCCACCTGCTCGGCGGCGGTGCTGCGGAAGGTCATCAGCGGGAAGTTCTCCGCGTCGAAGAAGTCGGCGCCGCGCAGGTGGGCGTCGCGGTCGGCGATCCCGGTGTCGATGCTCGCGATCGTGACGTCGAGGGAGGCGGTGGAGCGGGCCGGGTCGGCGCCGTCCAGGTGCAGGGTGCCCTCGTGTCCGGCGAACGCGCCGCGGACGTTGGTGACCATCGCGTGCCGGACGGTGAAGCCGATGCTGCTGTGCGCGGGGTCGATCGCGTAGTCGCCGGTCAGGGCGGTCAGCGCGGGGTCCGCGGGGAGCACGGCGGTCGCGGTGCGGTCGGCGGACTCGGTGCGCTTGCGGGTGAACAGAGCCATGGCTCCTCCTCGGGTTGTTGTTTAACGTTCAACGAGATTCAGCGTAGCACTTTTAGTTCAAGTTTCAACCTCTGTGGATCCGGGGAGTGTCGGAAGGGGCCGCCGCACGGTCATTGCCGCTGCGCGTGACGCCGTGCTAGACCATCCGCACGCCCTCAAGTGAACTGCGCCACAAGCCGGTTGACGTCAACGAGAGGACCGCCCGTGCCGACCGAGCCCGCCTCCTCCGCCTGGTCCCGCAGGGGATTCCTCACCGCCTCCACGGCAGGCGCGCTCAGCCTCGGGCTCGGCGCCGGCGCTGCCTCCGCGGCCCCGCACGCCGCCCCGGCGGACACCTACGACGACCTGCGCGGCCGCTGGGTCGACCTCTCCCTCGGCACCGGCTTCGACCCCACCGCCCCGCCCTACGCCGCCGCCCTCCGCGAGACCGGCACCCTCGCCGGCACCTTCCGCACCGCCATGCGGCCGACCGCCGTCTCGCTCTGGCCGGACTGCGCCTACGACCCCCCGGCCGGCATCACCCGGAGCTACCTCCGGCTGCACACCATGGCCGAGGCATACGCCCAGCCCGGCACCGGCCTCACCGGCGACGCCGGCCTGGCGGCCGACATCATCACCGGCCTCGACCACCTCGACACCACCGTCTACAACCCCCACACCACCCGCTACGGAAACTGGTGGGAGTGGCAGATCGGCAGCCCCAGACTCCTCCTGGACACCCTCGCCATCCTCGACGAGCGCCTGCCCCAGGGCGGACTCACCGACGACCTGCGCGCCCGCTGCCTCGCCGCGGTCGACCACTTCGTCCCCGACACCGCGATCGGCGACTACACCGGCACCAGCACCGGCGCCAACCGCGTCGACCTCTGCCGCGTCGTCGCACTCCGAGGCGTCCTCGGCCGCGCCCCCGCCAAGATCGCCCTCGCCCGCGACGCCCTCTCCCCGGTCTTCCCCTACGTCACCAAGGGCGACGGCCTCTACGCCGACGGCTCCTTCGTCCAGCACACCTGGGTCGCCTACTCGGGCACCTACGGCTACGTCCTGCTCGACGGACTGGGCCGGCTGTTCACCCTGCTCCGCGGCTCGGACTGGGAGGTCACCGACCCCGCACGCCAGGTCGTCTTCGACAGCGTCGAGCACGCGTACGCGCCGCTGCTCCACAACGGCCTGATGATGGACAGTGTCAACGGGCGCGCGATCAGCCGCGGCTCTCTGCGCGACGACGAACGGCGCATCATGCGCAGCGACCACTTCCACGGCCACGCGCTGATCGCCGCCGTCGCCCTGCTCGGCCAGGGCGCGAGCGCCGCCGAACGCGCCCGCTGGAACGCCATGGTCAAGGGCTGGATCGAGCGCGACCGCACGCTGCCGGTACGCACCGACCGCCAGTACACCGTCGCCGACCTCGCCCGGCTCGGCGCCATCGCGGACAGCGACACACCCGCCGCCCCCGAACCCGTCGGCCACCGCCTCTTCCCGGCCATGGACCGCGCCGTGCACCGCCGCCCCGGATGGGCCGCCGGCCTGGCCATGGCCTCGGACCGGATCACGTACTACGAGAACGGCAACGGGGAGAACCCACGCGGCTGGCACACCGGCGCCGGCATGCTCTATTGGTGGGGCGCCGACTTCGGCGGCGACCAGTACACCGACGCCTTCTGGCCCACCGTCGACCCCTACCGCCTCCCCGGCACCACCGTCTCCACCACACCGCTCGCCGACAACGAAGGCGGCGGCTGGGGCGAGCCGAAACCCGCCGCACGCTGGGTCGGCGGCACCACGGACGGCGAATTCGCCGCCATCGGACAGGACGTACGCGGCCTCGCCTCCACCCTCACCGCCAAGAAGTCGTGGTTCTGCCTCGCGGACACCGTCATCTGCCTCGGCGCCGGCATCACCGCCACCGACGGCGTCCCCGCCGAGACCATCGTCGACAACCGCGCCCTGGGGGAGACGGGCACCGCCGCCCTCACCGTCGACGGCGTACGACAGCCCGGCACGCTCGGGGCGACCACCGGCTTCCGACGCGCCCACTGGGCACACCTCGCCGGCCACGGCGGCTACGTCTTCCCCGGCGGCGCCCCCCTGAAAGCGCGCCGCGAGGCCCGTACCGGCTCCTGGCACGACATCAACACCGGCTCCTCCCCGGAGCCGCTCACCCGCCGCTACCTCACCCTCTGGCACGACCACGGCACCGACCCCACCGACGCCGGCTACGCCTACCTCCTCATGCCGGGAGCGGGACCGCGCACCCTCGCCGCCCGGGCCGCCGACCGGCACTGGCTGACCCTGCTCGCCAACGACGGCAACCGCCAGGCCGTCGCCGTCGCCTCCCTCGGAGTGACCGCCGCCAACTTCTGGCGCGCCGGCAGCGCCGGCCCCCTCACCAGCAGCGGCCCGGCGAGCGTCCTCGTCCGCGAGCGCCGGGCCACTCCCGGCGAGGAGGCCCGCCCGCGCGGACACGCCCGGACGGCGCGACTGTGTGTGTCCGCTCCGGAACGCAGCGGCGATTTGGTGGAGATCACCTGGAACCGGCCGGTACGCGCGGTCCTGGACCACGACCCCTCCGTAGCGGTCCTGGCCACCGGGCGCGCCCTGCGGCTGCGCATCACTCCCGGCACCGGCTGTGCCACCCACACCTGCACCCTCGCCCTGCCCTGACCGGCCCCGCACCGGCCACCTCCGGCCCCTCGTTTGTCGGGCTCTCACAGATCCGGCAGCACCCAACCACCCGTATGGAGCCTCGGGCGCAGGCAGCCCACAGGACGAATCTGTGCTGCTTGCCCACCAAATCGCACTTGACGTTGTACGAAACCGACATCGGTCCTCGGGCCCCGACCCACGTACCGTCGATGCATGACCACTGTCGAAGATGTGCCCGCCGGCGCCAACGACGCCCGCGGGCGCGTCGCCGAACTGCATGCCATCCGCGAGCAGGCTCGGCGAGGCCCCAGCGAGCGTGCCACCGAAGCTCAGCGTGCCAAGGGCAAGCTGACGGCCCGCGAGCGGATCGAGCTGCTGCTGGACGAGGGTTCGTTCAACGAGGTCGAGCCCCTGCGGCGGCACCGGGCCACCGGCTTCGGCCTGGAGGCGAAGAAGCCCTACACCGACGGTGTGATCACCGGCTGGGGCACCGTCCACGGCCGGACCGTGTTCGTCTACGCCCACGACTTCCGGATCTTCGGCGGCGCGCTGGGCGAGGCCCACGCCACCAAGATCCACAAGATCATGGACATGGCCATCCAGGCCGGCGCGCCCCTGGTGTCGCTCAACGACGGCGCCGGCGCCCGTATCCAGGAAGGCGTCTCGGCGCTCGCCGGCTACGGCGGCATCTTCCAGCGCAACACCAAGGCCTCGGGCGTCATCCCGCAGATCTCCGTGATGCTCGGCCCGTGCGCGGGCGGCGCCGCCTACAGCCCGGCCCTGACGGACTTCGTGTTCATGGTCCGCGAGACCTCGCAGATGTTCATCACCGGCCCGGACGTCGTCCGCGCGGTCACCGGTGAGGAGATCACCCAGAACGGACTGGGCGGCGCCGACGTGCACGCCGAGACCTCCGGTGTGGCCCACTTCGCCTACGACGACGAGGTGACCTGCCTGGAGGAGGTCCGCTACCTCCTCTCCCTGCTGCCGGCCAACAACCGTGAGAACCCGCCGACGGTCGAGTGCGAGGACCCCGCCGACCGCTCCGGCGACGCCCTGCTCGACCTCGTCCCGGCCGACGGCAACCGCCCCTACGACATGCGCAAGGTCATCGAGGAGATCGTCGACGACGGCGAATACCTCGAGGTCCACGAGCGCTGGGCGACCAACATCATCTGCGCGCTGTCGCGGCTGAACGGCCGTGTGGTGGGCATCGTCGCCAACCAGCCGCAGTCGCTGGCCGGTGTCCTGGACATCGAGGCGTCCGAGAAGGCCGCCCGCTTCGTCCAGCTCTGCGACGCCTTCAACATCCCGATCATCACCCTCCTGGACGTCCCCGGCTTCCTGCCCGGTGTCGACCAGGAGCACGGCGGCATCATCCGCCACGGCGCCAAGCTGCTGTACGCGTACTGCAACGCCACCGTGCCGCGCATCTCCATCGTGCTGCGCAAGGCCTACGGCGGCGCCTACATCGTCATGGACTCGCAGTCCATCGGCGCCGACCTGACCTACGCCTGGCCCACCAACGAGATCGCCGTGATGGGCGCCGAGGGCGCGGCCAACGTCATCTTCCGCAAGCAGATCGGCGAGGCGGACGACCCCGAGGCCATGCGGGTGCGCATGGTCAAGGAGTACAAGTCCGAGCTGATGCACCCGTACTACGCGGCCGAGCGCGGCCTGGTCGACGACGTCATCGACCCCGCCGAGACGCGGCACACGCTGATCCGCTCCCTGGACATGCTCCGCACCAAGCACGCGGACCTGCCCGCCCGCAAGCACGGCAACCCGCCCCAGTAGTCCCACCGCAACCGCACCCGGCCCTGCGCCACCGCGACGACGGAGAAGAAGACACCGTGAAATCTGCCGACCGCCTCACCGACCCCATCCGCGTGGAGAAGGGCCAGGCCAGCGAGGAAGAGCTGGCCGCCCTGACCGCCGTACTCCTGGCCCGCGCCGCCCACCAGCCGGCCGCAGCCCCGGTGGGCCCGCGCGCCACCGCCGCCCGCTGGCGCCGCCTGGAGCGGCAGAACGGCTTCCACGGCGCCACCAGCTGGCAGCGCTGAACCGCTGACAGACCTCGAAAGGTCCCGTACCCGGGTGGGTGCGGGACCTTTCGGCGTCCGCGGGTGCGGAGCCGGCCGACGATGGCACCGGGTGCCGCCGGCGGCCGGATCAAGGCGTAGGTTCACCCCAACCCGTGGACGAACAGCTGTTCAAGTGGAGATCCCCGTGCTGGCATGCGCTGGTCATCCTCTCCTGGTTCCCGGACGACGGGCCCTAGGACGACCGGAAGGAAATGCCCATGCTCAGCACCCTCAGTGCTGGTGTCGCGGTCGCATCGTTGCTCCTCGCCGGATCGGCATCCCCCACATCGGCACGGATCGGTGACGAACCGCCGACCGGAAAGATCACCATCACCGTCGCCACCGTCAACGGCTCGGGCTGCCGGCCCGGCAGCGCGGCAGTGGCCATCGCGCCCGACAACACCGCGTTCACCGTCACCTACAGCGAATACCTCGCCCAGGCGGGGGCCGGAAGCAGACCCACCGACTCCCGCAAGAACTGCCAGATCGCACTGAACGTCCATGTGCCGCAAGGCTTCACCTACGCGATCGCCAAGGCCGACTACCGCGGCTACGCATCGCTGGCCACCGGCGCCAAGGGCCTGGAACAGGCGAGTTACTACTTCCAGGGCCAGACGGAGACGGCCCGCAAGAGCCACACCTTCACCGGGCCGTACGACACCAACTGGCAGGCGTCGGACGAGACCGATGTGGAGTCGCTGGTCTACGCGCCGTGCGGCGAAGAGCGCTACTTCAACATCAACACCGAGCTGCGGGTCGACGCCAAGGCCGCGGACCCCAGGGCCACGAGCTATATGGCCATGGACTCCACGGACGGCAGCATCAACACGCTGTACCACTTCGCCTGGAAGGAATGCCCCGCACGGCGCTGATGGCGGCGGCTGAGCTGATGGAGCGCTGAGAGGGGCCCGCACTCCTGAGGCGTGCGGGCCCTGCCCCGATCCCGGCCACGCGGGGGAGGGCGCTCACGAACGACTACCGGCCGATTTCGCCAAGATCTGCACGTCCGCGCTGAGTTCGGGTGGTTGCGGTGCCCGGAGGTCCCGGAGGTCCCGGCGGTCCCGGAGGTGCTGCGGCTGCCTCGGAGCTCGCGGAGGACGCGCGGGGGAGGGAGGGGCGGCTTTCGGGGGTGTGCCCGGCGGCTGCTCGCACGGGCCGGAGCGGCCGGCGGCTGAGCGGCGGGCTGGAGCGGTGGCGGCTGTGCGGCGGCCGTGCGGCGATCGGTGCCCGAAGGAAGGCGCCGCGGGGGAGCGGTCGGCCTCCGCGTGGCGGGCCGGCGGCGGTACGTGTGCCTGGCGGCATCGTGGCGGGCTTGCTGTGGGGTAGGTGCCCGGTCCCTCCGCGGCGCGGCCCGGCGGCTCAGTGGCGGACGCGCTACGGCACCGTCGCGGGCGCCCGGCGGCTCCGTGGCGTGGCCGGCGGCGTGTCCCGCGGGCCTGCGCCAGGCGGGTGTGCGCGGCGGCTCCGTGGGCGGCCGGGTGTCCCGCGGCCCTGCGTCAGACGGGCGTGCCCGGCGGTCCCGTGGCCGGCTACGCGCCCAGTGCCCTGTGCCCCTACGGGAGGCGGGCGCCGGGCCCGTACGGGGTCGTGATTCCCCCACCGGGGGACTACCCACGGCAGTCGCACACCAAGCGGCCCACGCCCGCCACCCCCGACCGCCCACCCTCACGCCCGCATCCGCAACTGGACCCGCACCCGCGACCGCGCCCGCAAACCACCCCCACCCACGACGAAGGCCCCCGCACCGGACCGGCGTGGGGGCCTTTCGTCGTGAAGCGACACGTACGGGCACGGGGAGCCCGTACGTGGGCTAGCGCAGGCGGGCCATCAGGGCGTGCTCGACGAGCGTGATGAGCGCGCTCTTGGCCTCGCTGCGGTGCCGTGCGTCGGTGATGATGATCGGCGCGTCCGGCCCGATCTGCAGCGCCTCACGCACCTCGTCCGGCGTGTACGGCTGGTGACCGTCGAAGCCGTTGAGGGCGATGACGAACGGCAGGCCGCTGTTCTCGAAGTAGTCGACGGCCGGGAAGCAGTCGGCGAGCCGGCGGGTGTCCACCAGCACGACGGCGCCGATCGCGCCACGGACCAGGTCGTCCCACATGAACCAGAAGCGGTCCTGACCGGGTGTACCGAAGAGGTACAGGATCAGGTCCTGGTCCAGGGTGATACGTCCGAAGTCCATCGCCACGGTCGTCGTGGTCTTGTCCGGCGCGTGCGTGAGGTCGTCGATGCCCGCCGAGGCGGAGGTCATCACGGCTTCGGTGCGCAGCGGGTTGATCTCTGAGACGGCCCCGACGAACGTGGTCTTGCCCACGCCGAAGCCGCCCGCCACCACGATTTTCGCGGAGGTGGTGGAGCGGGCTGCACCGCTAGAGCTTGCGAAGTCCACTGAGCACCCTTTCGAGCAGTGTCACATCTGGCTGTCCGCCGGCGGACTCGTCCCCGCCGGGCTGATGGATGGCGACGAGTCCGGCCTCCGCCAAGTCGGCGACGAGGATCCGGGCGACGCCGAGGGGGATGGAGAGGAGGGCGGAGATCTCGGCAACTGACTTGATCTCGCGGCAGAGGTGGCAGATGCGCTGGTGCTCCGGCAGTTGCCCCTGCAGCTTCGAAGGGTCGGCGGTCGTGCTGACCAGCGCCTCGATGGCGAGCTGGTAGCGCGGCCTGGTCCGGCCCCCGGTCATGGCGTACGGACGCACGAGCGGATTGTGCGCGCCCCCGGTGGGGGCGGACGGCTCGGGCTGGCGCCGCTGGGGCTGCACCGGCTGGATGCGGGGCGGCTGCGGCTGGTCGTACGCCGGAGGCTCGTACGGCTGGGAGCCGTAGGGCCGGTGCTGCTGTTGCTGCTGCGGATGCGGTGGCTGCGGCGGCTGGGGCCGCTGCTGCCGGCGGCTCGGCGCAGACGGGAAGTTGAAGCGGTTGTTATGGGTCTCGCCCTGGGGCTCGGACTGCTGTCCGGACCCGTACGGGTATCCGCTCGGGGGCGTTGCCACGTCTCCTCCTCCAACTTGCCTGTCTGACGCCGGTCGCGCCACCGCACCCTATGGCGCGGTGGCGGGAAACGCACTGCCTGTCTGCTAGTTGAGCAGGCTGCCCTGCAGTTCGGCCCGCAGATCCGGCGTGAGAACGCTGCCTGCACGGTCGACCAGCAGGGCCATCTCGTAACCCACGAGACCGATGTCGCACTCGGGGTGCGCGAGAACGGCCAGCGAGGAGCCGTCGGAGACGGACATGATGAAGAGGAAACCGCGTTCCATCTCCACCACGGTCTGGTTGACGCTCCCGCCCTCGAAGATGCGGGACGCGCCGGCCGTCAGCGAGGTGAGGCCGGAGGCCACCGCCGCCAACTGATCGGCTCTGTCACGAGGGAACCCCTCGGACATGGCGAGGAGGAGACCGTCCGCGGAGACCACGACCGTGTGGGACACCCCAGGGGTGTTGTCCACGAAGTTGGTGATCAACCAGTTCAGATTCTGCGCCGCCTGGCTCATCGGGCTCACACTAACGCTCCTGATCGTAGGTGCTGCCGGGGCCGAAGCCCTGCTGGTCATTCTGGGGGGCTCCGGAGGTATCGGAACCGGCGCTGCGTCCCTGCTGGACACCGCGGCGGAGATTGCTCAGCCGGCCGCGGACGTCCTCCGGGGCGCGGGAGACCTGGGGGCCACCCTGCGGGGTCTGCTCCGCTGCGCCCTCGACCAGGTTGGCCTTGGGCACCCGCCGGGGGAGGCCGGAAGAAGTGATTCCGCCCGCCGCCGGCTCACGCAGCCGCTCCGCGCGCTCCCAGCGCTCGTCGTTGGACGTGCGCCATCCGGAGCCGTCCTGGCCGTTCTCCGGCGCGCTCCGCTGTTGCGGGGGCGCCACCGGCTCCTCGTGCTGCTGCCACTCCTGCTGAGCCTGCGGCGAGCCGCCTCCGCGGCGCGGAAGGCCGGCGTCGGTCCGCGAGCGGGAGTCACTCGTGAAGGGGCCCGGACGCTCGAATGTTACGCGCTCGGACGCATCTACGGGAGCCGCAGTTGTATTCCGGTCAGATTCCGCTTCGGTCCCGAAGTAGCTGTTGTACGCGGGGCGTTCGGACCAGTCGTCCTGGCGGGCGGAATCGTGCGAGACGTACGGCTGCTGGCCAGTTGTCTCCGAGATGCCCGGCTGCTGGAAGGCATCGGCGCCGAAAGACCGATCGTCGTAGAGCGGTTGATCGGCTTCCGCATATGCCTGGTCGGGGTAGTTCTGGTAGCCACCGGCGGACTGCCTGTCGCCCGGGAAGGGCGGGCGCTCGGCCATCGGCTCGCCGCCTGCCTGCGCTTCCAGTGCCGCACGGCGCTCCTCACGGAACAGCGAGCGGCCCACCGGGTCCAGCTCCGCGCCGTCCGCGGGCTGGCCGAAGCCGTGGTCGTCGAAGCCCAGCTCAGCGGCGGTGCGGTGGCTGCTCTCGTACGCCGCCTGCTGATGCTCGGGCACGATCCGCGACACCGTGAAGTCGTCGTCGTACTGCTCCTCGCCGCCACCACCGTGGGTGATCGCCTCGGGCAGCATGACGAGCGAGGTGGTGCCCGCCTGCTCGCCGGAGGGGCGCAGCTGCACCCGGATACCGTGCCGGTCGGCCAGCCGGCCGACCACGAACAGGCCCATGCGCTGGGAGATCGCGGCGTCCACGCTCGGCGGGTTGGCCAGCTTGTGGTTGATGTCCGCGAAGTCCTCGGGGGTGAGCCCGATGCCCTTGTCGTGGATCTCGATCATCACGCGGCCGTCGGGCAGCCGCGTCGCGGCGACCCGCACCTTCGTCTGCGGGGAGGAGAACGTGGTGGCGTTCTCCAGCAGCTCGGAGAGCAGGTGCACGAGGTCGGTCACGGCTGTGCCGTGGATCTCGCTCTCGGGGACGCCGGTGAGCTCTATTCGCTCGTACGACTCCACCTCGGAGGTCGCCGCCCGCAGGACGTCGATCAGCGGCACCGGCTGGTTCCAGCGGCGGCCGGGGTCCTCGCCCGCGAGGATCAGGAGGTTCTCGCCGTTGCGCCGCATGCGCGTGGCGAGGTGGTCCATCTTGAAGAGGTTCTCCAGCTGATCCGGATCCGCCTCGTTGTTCTCCAGGTCGGTGATCAGCGTCAGCTGGCGCTCGATGAGGCCCTGGTTGCGCTGCGAGAGGTTGGTGAAGATCGCGTTGACGTTGCCCCGCAGCAGCGCCTGCTCGGCGGCGAGCCGGACGGCCTCGCGGTGCACCTGGTCGAAGGCGCGGGCGACCTCGCCGATCTCGTCGGTGGTGGAGATGTCGATCGGCTGGACGCGGGTGTCCACCCGGCCCGGGTCGGTGCGCGAGAGCTGGTCGACCAGCATCGGCAGCCGCTGCTCGGCGATACCGAAGGCGGCGTTGCGCAGCTGGCGCATGTTGCGGCTCATCCGGCGGGCCATCATGCCGGCCACGAGGAAGGCGATGATCAGCGCCGCCAGCACGATGCCGGAGTCGGTGAAGGTGGACCGCCGCGCGTCGGCGGAGATGTGCGCCGCCTCGTTCACGGCCTTGTCCGCCAGATCGCTCTCGATCGACCGGTACATGTCGAACTTGGCCGTCGCAGCAGCAAACCAGGTCTCGGAGGTGACGCCCTTGAGGCCCAGCCGCTCGGGTGCGGCGCCGGAGGCGATCGCGGTGGACATGGAGTCGATGGTCGGCGGGGTGCGGAACGGCTGGCCGGCGGCCTGCGCCTGCTCCTTGGCCCGGGCGACCTTCTGCTGCGCCGACTTCTTCAGCGCGGCCGCGTCCTTGTTCAGCCGCGCCACGTCCTCGGGCGTACCACCGGAGGTGTACTCGCCGATGGCGATGCCCTCCAGGTAGCGGTACGACGCGAACGCGGTCAGC
Source organism: Streptomyces sp. Pv4-95 (assembly GCF_045782725.1). Classification (NCBI taxonomy): domain Bacteria; kingdom Bacillati; phylum Actinomycetota; class Actinomycetes; order Kitasatosporales; family Streptomycetaceae; genus Streptomyces; species Streptomyces sp. Pv4-95. The sequence goes on along the minus strand of NZ_CP127172.1, from coordinate 2,543,850 downwards.
TGGAGCTTGTGCTCCCGGCCGCCCTGCGGGGCCGCCGGGTCGATCAGGAGGTGGGAGCCGATGGCGCGCTGCAGCGAAACGGCGGCCTTGGCCAGCGAGACGGCGTAGACGGTGCGGCCGTAGGACGTGATGTTGCCGGTGCCCAGACCGAGTTCGTTCGCAAACTCCATCAGAGGGTGCTGGATCTGGACGTAGCCCTCTTCGGTCTGCGCGCCGCGCAGCTTCGAGGTGTACGCGGCCTTGCGCAGGCCCTCCAGCTTCGGCTCGGCCTTCTCGAACGCCGCGAGGCGGCGCTTGAGGCCCTCCTTGTCCGGCATCGCCGTGACGGCCTTGCGGAAGGTGTCCGCGGCGTCGTCGGTGGTGTTGCGCGCCTCCTCGACGACCGGGTCGTTCCGCTGGCCCTTCAGAAGGGGCTCGGCGGTGCGGTCACGCTCGTCGATCAGGGCGTTGCCGTAGGAGAGCGCTGCCCGCACGAGCTTCGCGGTGTCCTCCGCGTCCTTCGCGTCCTGCCAGGTCGCGAAGGAGCTGTTCACCCTCAGGCCGCCGAATACCAGCGCGACCAGGACGGGAATCAGCAGGATTGCGTTCAGGCGGGTGGTGACCCGCCAGTTGCCGGGGGACCATTTCCCACCACTGACCGGAGGCGTCGCGACCGTATCCTCGGGCGCGTCGAAAGCCGGTACGCCACCTCGCGGCGGCGGGGTGAAGTTGCCCCGCCGCGGTTCCTGCGGCTCGGGGCTCGACTTGCTTCGCCTCACTCGACCAACAACCTCTCGGCGCCGGCACCTGACCTGCTGTGCCGTTTCTTCTGAGCGTTACTACTCCGGAGTTCAGCGAATTTCAGCACGTCAGGGCGGTGCCTTCCAAACACTGGGTAAAGCTGGGGAGGGCACGGAAATGCGCGAGATAAAAGGGGCGTTAAGGGCGAGCCCCGCCAAAAGCCAAGCGAAATGTGCGCACAGCGAAGCCGGGCATGCGCGAGGGGTGTCGAAAGCGCCCTGATTCACTGTCGAAACGTTATGAACACCTTCCGCGGGCGTGTCGAAGGACACAGATCCACTCGCGGCAAAGGGGAACCGGCCCGGGGCGGGGGAACGCGCCCGCCCGGAGCCGAGGGCCCGACGGCCCGCGCGGTAGCGCTGCGGGCCGTCGTCGGCGACTACTTCAGGCGGGCCATCAGGGCGTGCTCGACGAGCGTGATGAGCGCGCTCTTGGCCTCGCTGCGGTGCCGGGCGTCGGTGGTGATGATCGGGGTCCCGGGGCCGATCTGCAGCGCCTCGCGGACCTCCTCCGGCGTGTGGGGCTGATACCCCTCGAAGCCGTTGAGCGCGACGACGAACGGCAGGCCGCTGTTCTCGAAGTAGTCGACGGCCGGGAAGCAGTCGGCGAGCCGGCGGGTGTCCACCAGCACGACGGCGCCGATCGCGCCACGGACCAGGTCGTCCCACATGAACCAGAAGCGGTCCTGACCCGGCGTACCGAAGAGGTACAGGATCAGGTCCTGGTCCAGGGTGATACGTCCGAAGTCCATCGCCACGGTCGTCGTGGTCTTGTCCTGGACGTGGCTGAGGTCGTCGACACCCGCCGATGCGGAAGTCATCACGGCTTCCGTGCGCAGGGGGTTGATTTCCGAGACCGCACCGACGAACGTGGTCTTGCCCACGCCGAAGCCACCCGCCACCACGATCTTGGCGGAGGTCGTCGCGCGGCCCTGGGAGCCGCCGTCAGAGCTTGCGAAGTCCACTGAGCACCCTCTCCAGCAAGGTCACGTCCGGCGTGCCGCCGGCCTCGCCGCTGCCGCCGGGCTGGTGGATCGCCACCATCCCGGCCTCTGCCAGGTCCGCAACGAGAATCCGAGCCACACCCAGCGGTATGTGCAGCAACGCCGAGACCTCCGCCACCGACTTGACCTCGCGGCACAGGTGGCAGATGCGCTGGTGCTCGGGCAGCAGCCCGGGCAGCTGGGAAGGGTCGGCGGTCGTGCTGACCAGCGCCTCTATGGCGAGCTGGTAGCGCGGCCTGGTCCGGCCTCCGGTCATGGCGTACGGACGCACCAGCGGCTGGTCACCTTCGCTCCCGTACGGCGCCTGGCTGTAGGCGCCGTACGGGCCGGAAGTGGCAGGTGGCGGGGTCATTGATCCTCCGGGCGGGGACAACGGATGTTGTCGGGTTGGGCCGGTGGGGGGTGCGGCGTAGTGGGCGGTGGGCGGCGAGACGCTGGGGACCGCCTCAGTGCAGCAGGCTGCCCTGCAGTTCGGCTCGCAGATCGGGCGTCAGGACGGTGCCCGCGCGGTCGACCAGCAGGGCCATCTCGTATCCGACGAGACCGATGTCGCACTCGGGGTGCGCGAGAACGGCCAGCGAGGAGCCGTCGGAGACGGACATGATGAAGAGGAAACCGCGTTCCATCTCCACCACGGTCTGGTTGACGCTCCCGCCCTCGAAGATGCGGGACGCGCCGGCCGTCAGCGAGGTGAGGCCGGAGGCCACCGCCGCCAACTGATCGGCCCTGTCACGAGGGAAGCCCTCGGACATCGCGAGGAGCAGTCCGTCCGCGGAGACCACCACCGTGTGGGACACCCCAGGGGTGTTGTCCACGAAGTTGGTGATCAACCAGTTCAGATTCTGCGCCGCCTGGCTCATCGGACTCAACTAACGCTCCTGCTGGTGAGTGGGGTCGACAACGTGGTGATTGCCGGTGGAGGAAGTCCCTCCGGCCTGCCGGCCCTGCTGGATGCCCCGACGGAGATTGGTCAGCCGCCCGCGCACGTCACTGGGCGCACGCGAGACCTGCGGACCGGTCTGGGTGGACTGCTGCTGTTGCGCGGTGCCCGCGACGAGATTCGCACGCGGGACGCGCCGGGGCAGTCCGGAGGTGGTGACTCCGCCCGCGGCCGGCTGACGGACCTGCTCCGCCTGCCGCCATCGCTCGTCGTTCGGCGAGGTACGCCACTGCGGCGTGCTCTCCGCCGCGCCGCCGCCGGCCACCGCACCGTTGCGGGCGCCGTTGGCCGGAGCGCCGGAGCGCCCGGTGTCGTCGCGCCCGGCGTTGTCCTGCGCGGAACCGCGGCGCGGCAGGCGCGGGGCCGCGGCCTCGTCGCTCTGCTGCGGCGGCACACCGGCGGCGGCAGCCGCCGGGTGGCTGAACCAGTTCGACTCGATGGTGTCGAAGATCGGCGTACGGCCGTCACCCGGGCCCGCGTCGCCGCTGCCGAGCACGTCGGGGGCCGGCGCACCGCTGTCCTGGCGCGACGGGTACTGACCGGTGCCCCTGGAGTCGTCGCCGTACGCACCGCGCGCGGCGTCCTGCTGCGGGAACTGCCCGGTGTCGTACTGGCCGGTGTCGCTGTCGGGCTGCGGGAACTGGCCGGTGTCGTACTGCCCGGTGTCGCTGTCGACCTGCCGGAACTGGCCGGTCTCGTACTGCCCGGTGTCGCTGTCGACCTGCGGGAACCGGTCGGTCTCGTACTGCCCGGTGTCCGCGGAGCCGCTGCCCGCACCACGGCCGTAGCCGCCGGTACCGGCCGGGCCGCGTCCACCCTGCGGGCCGTCCGCGCCGGGCGGCGGGCCGTCGAAGTCGGGGCGGGCGAACGCCGCGGTGTCGCCGGGGCCGCCGGCGGGCGCGGGCCGCTCGAAGCTGCCGGAGGTCTCCGGGTCCTCGTGACCACGCGGCCGGTCCTGGGCGTCGCGCGGGGCCAGCGGCCAGTCGTCGGCGGCGCCGCGCTCACGGCGCGCACCCCAGCTCGTGGTGCCCTGCTGGTTGCCCGGGTCGCTCTGGCTGCCGGAACCGCCGGTCAGCTCGGCCGCGGGTCCCCGCGGCGGCAGCTGCGGCCGCTCCTCGCGCCGGGGCGCGCCGGTGGGCGGCGCCACGGTCGGCGACTGCGCGTTGTCAGAACCACGGGTCGGCAGGGAGGGACGGCCGTCGCCGCCAGGACGCCCGTCGGCGCCACCGGGACGCCCGGCGGGCGGACGGTTGCCGCCCTGTGCGGGAGCGCCCGGAGCCTGGCCGCGTCCTGCCGGTGCCTGGGCACCGAAGGCGTTGGGCGCACCGCCGCCGGGGCCGCCTCGGCCGGGCAGCGCGGGGCGCCCGCCGGGGCCGGGGCCCGCACCGACCTGACCGCGCGGCTGGAGGCCGGCGAGTCGGCTGGAGGGAGTGCCACCGGCGTCGGACGCAGTGCTCTTGGCGCTGCTGGGCGCCGGCTTCTTGCCGCCCTGGGCGACATCGACCGGCAGCATGACCAGCGCGGTGGTGCCGCCGGAGTCGGAGGGCCGCAGCTGGATACGGATGCCGTGACGCAGCGACAGCCGGCCGACCACGAACAGACCCATCCGCCGCGACACCGAGACATCCACGGTCGGCGGGCTGGCGAGCCGCTCGTTGATCGCCGACAGGTCCTCGGGCGACAGCCCGATACCGGTGTCGTGGATCTCGACCAGCACCCGCCCGTCGGGCAGCGCGTGGCCGGTCACCTTGACCTTGGTCTGCGGCGAGGAGAACGACGTGGCGTTCTCCAGCAGCTCGGCGAGGAGGTGCACGAGGTCGTTGACGACCCGGCCGGCGACCTCGGTCTGCGGTACGGCGTTCAGCTCGATCCGCTCGTACTGCTCCACCTCGGAGGCGGCGGCACGCAGGACATCGACCAGCGGAACCGGCCGCGTCCACCGGCGCCCGGGCTCCTCGCCCGCGAGGACGAGGAGGTTCTCACCGTTCCGGCGCATACGCGTGGCGAGGTGGTCGAGCTTGAAGAGGGAGGACAGCTGGTCCGGGTCGGCCTCGCGGGACTCCAGCTCGGAGATCAGCGACAGCTGGCGCTGGATCAGGCCCTGGCTGCGACGGGAGAGGTTGGTGAACATCGCGTTGACGTTGCCCCGCAGCAGCGCCTGCTCGGACGCCAGCCGGACGGCCTCGCGGTGGACGTCGTCGAACGCCGCGGCCACCCGTCCGATCTCGTCCCGGCTGTGCACACCGACCGACTCGACGGAGGTGTCCACGTCCTGCGGGTCGGCGTCGGAGAGCTGCTTGACCAGCTCGGGCAGCCGGTCCTGGGCGACCTTCTGCGCGGTGTCCTGCAGCCGGCGCAGCGAGCGGACCATGGACCGGGCCACGACGAATGCGCCGACCAGCGAGACACCGAGGACGAGGAGGATCAGCGCACCGTTGAGGATGGCGTCCTGCGTGGCGTCGTTGCGCAGCTCGCGGGACTTCTGCTCCATCTCGGACAGCAGCGTCGTCTCGATGCGCGACATCTCGTCGATCTTGACGGTGTCGGAGTCGTACCAGTCGAGGTACTTGTACTCCTGGCTGCGGATGCCGCTGCCGCTCGCGAAGGCGCGGTGCGCGAACGCGACCGCGGCCTTGATCTCGTCGTTGTTGCCGTCCAGGCCACGGGTGAGCGCGCCGGCGTTGTTGGTGTAGATCTGCGAGAAGCGGTCCCGGGCGGCCTTCTCGTTCTCCTCCGCGGTGTGACCGGCGACCCGGTCGTTGGCGGAGAGCTCGGGGCCGCCCTTGTGGGCGAGGCCGGCGCTGACCATGGCCCGCTGGATCGACGCGTACTCCTTGGCGGACGAGAACGCCGCCAGCGCACGGGTACTGCGGATCATCTCGGGGCTGCTGGTCGCCTGCGCCATGTCCTGGGAGAGCGACAGCAGCGAGGTGATCAGCTGGTTGTAGCTGTTGACCGTCCGCGCGGTGTTGTCGTCGTCCTCGTAGGCGTTGCTGCGGATCTCGTTGAGGGTGTTGAGCTGGCGCCCGATCTCCAGGACGGTGGCCCGGACACCGGCCATCGTGGCGTCCTCGCCCTGGATGTCGCCGGTGGCCTGGTTGAACGAGATCTTGGCCCGGTCGGTGGCCTCACGCGGCGCGACGACGTTCGCGTCGTCCTTGGTGTTGCCGCTGCCGGCCAGCGGACCGGCCGACTTGTCCCGCTCCACCTGGAGCGCGTCGGCGAGCTCGGTCGCCTGCCGCGTCATCTCGGTGAGCAGCTGCATCTTGTCGAGCTGGTCGATGTTCTCCAGCGAACTGGTGATGCGCATGCCGCCGAGGGTGGTGGCGGCGACGACAGGGAGCGCCAGCAGGGAGACCAGGCGGGTGCTGATGCGCCAGTTGCGTAGCGCCATGCGGTTGCCGGGCCCACTGCCCTTGGGCGCCTTGGGCATCGGGCTCTCCGTGGAGCTGTCGCCCGGCGCCTGGCCGTTGCGGTCGGACGGCACGTTGTTGCCGCCCACCGGCTTGTTGCCCTGGGCGCGCTGGGGCGAGGAGGCGCGGTCGGTCCCGCCGCGCAGCTCCGGGTCCGCCGCAGCGCTGCCATCCCTCTTGAAACGTCCCTGCACTAGCGTCGCAACCTCTGGACCAGGCGTCCCTCCGCGTGAACGGCGGGACGGTGTCGAGTCGTAGGGGACCGCTAAGTCCCCCATGGCGGTCGTGAGTGACCGGCGGGCTGCCCTCTCTGGCCGAGAGAGCGGCACCACCGCGCGGCGTTGTTTTCAACGCCCTGCGCGCCGGCTGAAACGTGCGGCGGTCCGTGGAATTCCAGCACAGTGCAGGATCTCCAACAAGAGCGGAGCCATTGGCTGTGACATGGGTGACGCAATGTATGGAACGTGTGACGACACGTAGAGGATTGCGCCCCAGATAACGGACTTTTGCCCGCGAGTCGTTCCCCTGTGGGCCCTGTCCCAGGTGCGGTGATCGGGAGCGGAACGTGCGCTTCAATGCGCCAATGTCCCTTTCGCCCATGGTTGTTGATCATGGGAAATGCGGCATTTGTCACACACTTCGTGAGCAAACTCACAGGGAGATCATCGAGAAACGCTGCGTGTCACGGGGAATAGCGCGCTTAGCCTGACGCTTTACATAGTTGCCTGAAACGACAAGGCGACACCGCTTCGGCTTCCCGAAGCGGCCGGCCCCATCTCACCAACGCGAGGCGTGACGCAGTGAAGACCACGATGATGTTCCGCAACATAGCCAACCCGCGGCGCACCACCCTGGCCCACCTCAAGGACGCCGACGAGCTCGGCACCGAGGCCCTCCAGGCAACGGAACACGGTCTCGAACTGCCCGCCCAGACCGCCAACCCCCGCCGCACCGTCCTGATGGACGCGCCCGAGCAGGGCGCCCCGGCCTCGTAACGCGGCGGACCGGCCGTGCCCCCGCGATAGCCTGGAGTGTCAACTCCGGCCAATGATCAATGAGGGGCAGCGGCAACCCGTGCGCATCGCCAGATTCTCCATCGACGGCAACGTCGGCTTCGGCGTCGTCGAAGGCGACGAACTCGACGTCATCAAGGGGCATCCCTTCGCGGAATTCGAGCGCTCGGGCCAGAAGGTCCCCCTCGACAAGGTCCGCCTCCTGCCGCCGGTACTGCCCAACAAGGTCGTGGCGATCGGGCGCAACTACGCCGACCACGCCGCCGAGCTGGGCAACGCCGTCCCGGACGTGCCGGTCACCTTCTTCAAGCCCTCCACCTCGGTGGTCGGCCCCGGCGACCCCGTCGCGTACCCCTCCTTCTCCCAGGAGGTGCACCACGAAGCGGAGCTCGCGGTCGTCATCGGCCGCATGTGCCGCGAGGTGCCGCGCGAGCGCGTCAAGGACGTCATCCTCGGCTACACCTGCGCCAACGACATCACCGCGCGGGACGTCCAGCAGCGGGAGAAGCAGTGGGCGCGGGCCAAGGGCTTCGACAGCTCCTGCCCGCTCGGCCCCTGGGTCGAGACCGGCCTGGACCTCTCCGACATCAGCGGCGGCCTCGCCGTCCAGTGCACCGTCAACGGCGAACAGCGCCAGCTCGGCCGCACCAGCGAGATGGTCCGCCCCGTCGAGGACCTCATCGTCCACATCACCGAGGCGATGACGCTGCTCCCCGGCGACGTCGTCCTCACGGGCACCCCGGCCGGGGTCGGCCCGCTCAACGTCGGCGACGAGGTCGCCGTCACCATCGAAGGCATCGGCACTCTCACCAACAAGGTGATCAAGCGTGGCTAACGCGACCCCCGGCTCCCCCGTCCGCGTACGTTTCTGTCCCTCCCCGACCGGCAACCCCCACGTGGGCCTGGTCCGCACCGCCCTGTTCAACTGGGCCTTCGCCCGGCACCACCAGGGCACCCTCGTCTTCCGTATCGAGGACACCGACGCGGCCCGCGACTCAGAGGAGTCCTACGGCCAGCTGCTGGACGCCATGCGCTGGCTTGGCTTCGACTGGGACGAGGGACCGGAGGTCGGCGGCCCGCACGCCCCCTACCGCCAGTCGCAGCGGATGGACCTCTACAAGGACGTCGCCGACAAGCTCCTCACCGCCGGGCACGCCTACCGCTGCTACTGCACCACCGAGGAACTGGACGCCCGCCGCGACGCCGCCCGCAAGGCCGGCAAGCCCTCCGGCTACGACGGCAAGTGCCGCGTGGTGACCACCGAGCAGAAGGCCGCCTACGAGGCCGAGGGCCGCACCTCGATCGTCCGCTTCCGGATGCCGGACGAGCCGATCACCTTCACCGACCTGGTCCGCGGCGAGCTCACCTTCACCCCGGAGAACGTCCCGGACTACGGCATCGTCCGTGCCAACGGCGCGCCCCTCTACACGCTCGTCAACCCTGTCGACGACGCGCTGATGGAGATCACCCACGTCCTGCGCGGCGAGGACCTGCTCTCCTCCACCCCCCGGCAGATCGCCCTCTACAAGGCGCTGATCGAGCTCGGCGTGGCCAAGGAGATCCCCTCCTTCGGCCACCTGCCCTACGTCATGGGCGAGGGCAACAAGAAGCTCTCCAAGCGCGACCCGCAGGCGTCCCTCAACCTCTACCGCGAGCGCGGGTTCCTCCCCGCGGGACTGCTCAACTACCTCTCCCTGCTGGGCTGGTCGCTGTCCGAGGACCGCGACATCTTCACCATGGACGAGATGGTCGCGGCCTTCGACATCGAGGACGTCAACGCCAACCCGGCGCGCTTCGACCTCAAGAAGTGCGAGGCCATCAACGGCACCCACCTGCGCATGCTGGACGTCAAGGACTTCATCGCCGCCTGTGAGCCCTGGCTGCAGGCCCCGCACGCCCCCTGGGCGCCGGAGAAGTTCGACCGCGCCCGGTTCGAGGCCATCGCCCCGCACGCGCAGACCCGTCTGACGGTCCTCTCGGACATCACCCCCAACGTCGACTTCCTCTTCCTCGACACCCCGGTGGAGGACGAGGCGTCCTGGGCCAAGGCGATGAAGGAGGGCTCCGACGCCCTGCTGAGGACGGCCCGCGAGAAGCTCGAAGGCGCGGACTGGTCCAGCCCCGAGTCCCTCAAGGAGGCCGTCCTGGCCGCCGGTGAGGAGCACGGCCTCAAGCTCGGCAAGGCGCAGGCCCCGGTCCGGGTCGCCGTCACCGGCCGCACGGTCGGCCTGCCGCTCTTCGAGTCCCTGGAGGTCCTGGGCAAGGAGCGCACCCTGGCCCGCATCGACGCGGCGCTGGCCAAGCTGACCGCCTGAGCATCCGACGCCCTGAGGGGGTGGCCGCCGATCCGGCGGCCACCCCCTCAGTCGTTCCCCGGCCGGGACGGCCACCGGAAAACACGGCACGTCCGAAGCCCGAACGCCACAATGGGCAGGACATCCTGAGGAGACCGCCATGCCCGTCCACGCCGTCCTGTGGGACGTCGACGACACCCTCTTCGACTACACCGGCTCCGACCGCGCCGGCGCCCTGCGGCACTTCCGCGCCGAAGGGCTGCTGGACACCTACGGCGGCGCCGAGCCGGCGCTGGAGCGGTGGCGCGCGGCGATGGAGAGCGAGTTCGCCCGCTTCCTGGCCGGTGAGGTCGGGTTCCTCGACCACCGCCGCGGCCGCGCCCGGACGTTCCTGGGCGCGCCCCTCTCCGACGCCGAAGCGGACGCCTGGTTCGGCCGCTACATCGCCCGGTACGAGGCGGCGTGGACCCTCTTCCCGGACGCAGGACCGGCCCTGGAAACGCTCGCCCCCCTGGTCCGCCAGGCCGTGCTCTCCAACTCCTCGACGGCCAATCAGGAGCGCAAGCTGAGCGCCCTGGGCATCCGCAGCCGCTTCGAAGCCGTGCTGTGCGCCGACGCCCTGGGACACGCCAAACCGGCCCCCGAGGCCTTCCTGGTGGCCTGCGAGACGCTCCGCCTGGCACCCTCCGACGTCGTCTATGTCGGCGACAAGCTCGACATCGACGCGCTCGGTGCCCGGGACGCCGGTCTCGCCGCCGTCTGGCTGGACCGCACGGGCACCGGCGCTGACCTGCCCGACGGTGTGCGGCGCATCGCGAGTCTCGCGGAACTGCCCGACTTGTTGCGCGGGCTTATCGGTTTTGGTGCGCCGTCTCCCATCGGGTAATGTTCTTCCTGCGCCGCCCGAGAGGGCCGAAAGGCCTGGCCGGAGGGCGCAAACCAAACAAACCCCCGCTCGGGGGTTGAGTTTTGGTGGGCTATGGTGTAATTGGCAGCACGACGGTTTCTGGTTCCGTTAGTCTAGGTTCGAGTCCTGGTAGCCCAGCAAGAAGTCTTCTCCGTAAGCGTGGAAGGTTTCTTGATCGCAGTACCAGGCCCCCGTTGTGTAGCGGCCTAGCACGCCGCCCTCTCAAGGCGGTAGCGCCGGTTCGAATCCGGTCGGGGGTACAGATCCTTTCTCTCCGTTTCCTTCGGGTCGCTCCCGGATGCAACGACGCAAGGATCGCTAGGGCCCCCGTTGTGTAGCGGCCTAGCACGCCGCCCTCTCAAGGCGGTAGCGCCGGTTCGAATCCGGTCGGGGGTACTGGTCTAAACCACCATGGGCTATGGTGTAATTGGCAGCACGACGGTTTCTGGTTCCGTTAGTCTAGGTTCGAGTCCTGGTAGCCCAGCGCAGAGTGTCCTCAGGACATGGCTCAACTGCAAGAAAACAGGCCCCCGTTGTGTAGCGGCCTAGCACGCCGCCCTCTCAAGGCGGTAGCGCCGGTTCGAATCCGGTCGGGGGTACGTGAACGGCAAGGCCCTCGCTTCGGCGGGGGCCTTTGTCATGCCTCGCGGCCCCCATTCACCTCCCGACTCACTGGCCGTAGCGGCGGGTGGCCAGTTCCTCCTGGGCCAGCCTGCGCAGGCTGAGCAGCACCGGCTCGTAGAGCACCGCTGCGGCGACGGCCGCCTCGACCTGCTCGACCTCCTCCGGCAGCGCTTCGAGGACATCGAGGTCGTGGCCCGCCACCTCCTCCATCTTCCGTGCGTACGGCGTGAGTTCGGCGACACCGGTGACGTATCCCAGTTGCCGCAGGCTCGCCATCGCGGTGACCAGGGTGCGGTAGGCGGGGGAGCGCGGGCCGATCTCCAGGGCGTGGTCCCAGCCGAGTTCGTCCAGCAGGCGCCGCGCCTCCTCGTCCGCCTGCGCCGTCGCCTGAGCCTCGGGGTCGGCCTCCGGGGGCTGCGGCAGTGCCCACAGGGCCGCGCCTAGCCGGATGGTGCGGCTCAGGCTCTCGTCGTCGACGGCCGCGAGGACCTCGCGGGCTGCCGCCACCGGGACCTTGCCGACCTGGGTCAGGGCGCGCACCAGACGCAGCCGGCGCAGATGGGACTCGTCGTACTCGGCCTGTGTCGCGGTGATCCGCCGTCCCTGCGGCAGGAGTTGCTCGCGCAGGTAGTACTTGATCGTGGCGGTGGAGATGCCGCTGCGCGCGCTGAGTTCGGAGAGTCGCATCCCTTGTGCCTCCTACTGGGAGAGTGCCACTATCCAACCACCGGATAGCTCCACTATCCAATGAGCCAGGGAGTCGTCATGCGCAGCAGGACCCAACCCGGCCGGACCACGGCGGCCGCCCGCGGCGATGTCGTGGTCTTCCACATCGGGATGCGGATCAACCATTTCTGGGCGGTGCACCGATGGCTGCCCGTCTTCCTCGCCATGCCGCGGATGCTGCGGGAGTTGTCGCGCGACCCCTCCGCGGGGCTGCTCGGCCACCAGCTGCTGTCCGGGTCGCCCAGGACCTACTACGTCGTCCAGTACTGGGAGTCCAAGGAGAAGTTGCTCGCCTACGCCACGGCGCCGGACAAGCTGCACCGGCCCGCCTGGGCAAAGATCAACCGCTATGCCCGCAAGGGCGAGCGGCACGTGGGGATCTGGCACGAGACCTATGTGGTGCCCGAGGGGTCCTACGAGTCGATCTACGGCGACATGCCGCCCTACGGGCTGGGCAAAGCCCATGGCGTCGTCCCGCTGCGGGACGGGTTGCAGGCCGCCGACCGGCTGGCCGCCTGAGCGGACGCGCCGGGGCCCTGTCGAGCCGGCCCGCGGGGGCCGGCCGGACGGGGCCCGGCCGCGGCCTCAGCTGGTGCGGCGCAGTCCCTCGGAGAGGCGCGCCGCGGCGTCGATGACCGCCTGGGCGTGCATCCGGCCCGGGTGGCGGGTCAGCCGCTCGATCGGGCCGGAGACCGACACGGAGGCCACCACGCGGTTCGAGGGGCCCCGGACGGGCGCCGAGACGGACGCGACGCCCGGTTCCCGCTCGCCGATCGACTGGGCCCAGCCGCGGCGCCGTACGCCCGAGAGTGCCGTGGCCGTGAAGCGCGCGCCCTGCAGGCCGCGGTGCAGCCGCTCGGGCTCCTCCCAGGCCATCAGGATCTGCGCGGCGGAGCCCGCCTTCATCGGGAGCGTGGAGCCGACCGGGACGGTGTCCCGCAGTCCGGACAGCCGTTCCGCCGCTGCCACGCAAATACGCATGTCGCCCTGCCGGCGATAGAGCTGGGCGCTCTCGCCCGTCACATCGCGCAGGTGGGTGAGCACCGGTCCGGCCGTCGCGAGCAGGCGGTCCTCGCCCGCCGCTGCCGCGAGCTCGGAGAGCCGCGGACCGAGGATGAACCGGCCCTGCATGTCCCTCGCCACCATGCGGTGGTGTTCCAGAGCCACGGCCAGTCTGTGTGCCGTGGGTCGTGCAAGCCCGGTCGCCGCGACCAGCCCGGCGAGGGTGGCCGGACCGGACTCCAGAGCGCTCAATACCAGAGCTGCCTTGTCGAGAACGCCGACGCCGCTAGAGTTGTCCATGCAACGATACTCGCGTCTCACAGTGTGAAACGCAAGTTCAATTTTCCGGGGAAGTCGTCAATCTGTAGGTGTGGCCCTCGACCAGGGCCCGGCGTAAGGCCCGGCAAGGGGTTGCGGGCAGCACGCGCACAGTCGAGTTAGGCCGGCAAAGCGGCCGGCCGGAGGGAAAGCGATGGGACGGACACTCGCGGAGAAGGTCTGGGACGACCATGTCGTCCGGCGCGCGGAAGGCGAGCCCGACCTCCTCTTCATCGATCTCCACCTGCTGCACGAGGTCACCAGCCCGCAGGCGTTCGACGGCCTGCGCAAGGCCGGTCGCCAGGTGCGCCGCACGGACCTCACCATCGCCACCGAGGACCACAACACCCCCACCCTCGACATCGACAAGCCGATCGCCGACCCGGTCTCGCGTACCCAGCTGGAGACGCTGCGCAAGAACTGCGCGGAATTCGGCGTCCGGCTGCACCCGCTCGGCGACGTCGAGCAGGGCGTTGTCCACGTCGTGGGACCGCAGTTGGGACTGACCCAGCCCGGCACCACCGTGGTCTGCGGTGACAGCCACACCTCCACCCACGGCGCCTTCGGGGCCCTGGCGTTCGGCATCGGCACCAGCCAGGTCGAGCACGTCCTGGCCACCCAGACGCTGCCGCTGGCCCCCTTCAAGACCATGGCCATCACCGTCGACGGCGAGCTGCCCGACGGCGTGACGGCCAAGGACCTGATCCTGGCGATCATCGCGAAGATCGGCACCGGCGGCGGCCAGGGCTACGTCCTGGAATACCGCGGCTCGGCCATCGAGAAACTGTCGATGGAAGCCCGCATGACCATCTGCAACATGTCGATCGAGGCGGGCGCCCGGGCCGGCATGATCGCCCCCGACAGGACCACCTTCGACTACCTGCAGGGGCGCGACCACGCTCCCAAGGGCGCGGACTGGGACGCGGCTGTCTCGTACTGGGAGACGCTGCGCAGCGACGACGACGCGGTCTTCGACGCCGAGGTCGTCATCGACGCCTCCGCGCTGGCGCCGTTCGTTACCTGGGGCACCAACCCGGGCCAGGGTGCGCCGCTTTCGACGAACGTCCCCGACCCTGCTTCGTACGAGGACGCCTCGGAGCGCTACGCCGCCGAAAAGGCCCTGGAATACATGGGGTTGACGGCGGGTCAGCCGCTGCGCGAGATCAAGGTGGACACCGTCTTCGTAGGTTCGTGCACCAACGGCCGGATCGAGGACCTGCGCGCCGCCGCTCAGATCCTGGAGGGCCGTTCGGTCGCCGAGGGGATGCGGATGCTGGTCGTCCCCGGCTCCGTCCGGGTCTCCCTCCAGGCCGTGGCCGAGGGCCTGGACAAGGTCTTCACCGCGGCGGGGGCCGAATGGCGGCATGCGGGCTGCTCGATGTGCCTGGGTATGAACCCCGACCAGCTGGCCCCAGGTGAGCGCGCCGCGTCCACCTCCAACCGCAACTTCGAGGGCCGGCAGGGCAAGGGCGGGCGCACCCACCTGGTCTCGCCGCAGGTCGCCGCCGCAACGGCGGTTCTCGGCCATCTGGCCTCACCGGCCGACCTGTCCGACGCCGACGTCTCTGTGCCCGCGGGAGTCTGAGAACCATGGAAGCTTTCACCACCCACACCGGCCGGGCCGTCCCGCTGCGCCGCAGCAACGTGGACACCGACCAGATCATTCCCGCGCACTGGCTGAAGAAGGTCACCCGCGACGGTTTCGAGGACGGGCTGTTCGAGGCCTGGCGCAAGGACCCCGGGTTCGTCCTCAACCAGGAGCGGTACAAGGGCGCCACGGTGCTGGTCGCCGGCCCCGACTTCGGTACCGGCTCCTCGCGTGAGCACGCCGTCTGGGCCCTGCAGAACTACGGCTTCAAGGCCGTCATCTCCTCGCGCTTCGCGGACATCTTCCGGGGTAACTCCCTCAAGAACGGGCTGCTGACGGTGGTCCTGCCGCAGGAGACCGTCGACACGCTGCAGAAGCTGCTGGAGGCCGACCCGACCGCCGAGGTGACGGTGGACCTGGTCGACCGGCAGGTGCGGGCCGAGGGCGTCAGCGCCGACTTCGAGTTGGACGAGAACGCCCGCTGGCGGCTGCTGGAGGGGCTGGACGACATCAGCCTCACCCTTCGGGAGGAGTCGTCCATCGTGGATTACGAGGCGAACAGGCCGTCGTTCAAGCCGCGTACGGTAGAGGTCTGACCTCGGGTTTTTGGCTCAAAGCATTATTGCGTACGATGCGCCCCCTGTGCAGTTGGCAGGGGGCGCATCGGCTTGTGGAGGCGCCTGTTGAGGCCCCGTGAAGCGACAACTCGCCGCAGATGGCACAATTAGCGCATGGAACGCGACGACCAACTCGAGCTCTACGGTGACGTCGCCGACCGCCTCAAGGTCGCACACGCAAGAGTGCGGACACTGCAAGTCCCGGAGGGCGTACGGATGGCGCTGACCCGGAAGCTGCTCGTCATCACGGCCGCGGCTAAACACGATCTTGCGGACGCGGCAAGGCGTCTGGAGTGGTTCATGGCAGACCTCGACGAAGGTCGTTATCCCGAAGATGTGCGCCCCGACGGAAGTCCGTGAAGGTCGAGTTCGTTGCGGCACAAGGGTGATTAGCCCGTTTCGTGTTTGATTTGCGGTATATATCTGCCTAACGTGCGAAAAAGCTTGGACACTTTCGTTCCAGCAATGTCTCCGAAGGGGAAGACGTGAACAAGGCGCAGCTCGTAGAAGCCATTGCCGACAAGCTCGGCGGCCGTCAGAACGCCGCGGACGCCGTGGACGCGGTTCTGGACGCAATCGTTCGTTCCGTTGTCTCCGGCGACCGCGTTTCGGTCACCGGATTCGGCTCGTTCGAGAAGGTCGACCGTCCGGCCCGCTACGCCCGCAACCCGCAGACGGGTGAGCGCGTCCGGGTCAAGAAGACCTCGGTGCCGCGTTTCCGCGCCGGACAGGGCTTCAAGGACCTGGTCAGCGGCTCGAAGAAGCTCCCCAAGAACGACGTGGCCGTCAAGAAGGCCCCCAAGGGCAGCCTCTCGGGTGGAACTTCCACCCGTACGACGGTCAAGAAGGCCGCGGCCAAGAAGGCCACCGCCAAGAAGGCCGCCACGAAGAAGGCGACCACGGCGAAGAAGACCACCGCCACCGCGAAGAAGGCGACGGCGAAGAAGGCCCCCGCCAAGAAGACCACGGCGAAGAAGGCCACGGCGAAGAAGACCACCGCCAAGAAGGCGACCCCGGCCAAGAAGGCCACGGCCACGAAGAAGGCCACCGCCAAGAAGACCGCCCCCGCCAAGAAGGCCACGGCGAAGAAGGCCCCCGCCAAGAAGGCGACGGCGCGCAAGACCACCGCCAAGAAGACCACCGCCCGCAAGCGGTAATGCGGCAGCGGCGACCGTCACGCGTCGGGCCGGTCTCCCTTCGGGGAGCCCGGCCCGCGGTGCGTTCGGGGGCCGGGCGGGGCCCCGGTCCTGCCCGGCGTCTAGGCTTTGGCCCATGCAGGCCACCGCGTACACCTACGACTCCGAGAGCCACTCCGGCAGCGTGCTGCTGGACGACGGCACCCCGCTGCCCTTCGACGCGGCGGCCTTCGACGCCGGCGGCCTGCGGCTGCTGAGGCCCGGCCAGCGGGTCCGTATCGACGTCACGGGCGAAGGGGACGGGCGACGCGTCGTCCTCGTCACGCTCCAGACGTTCTGAGCCGCGGCGACGGCTGCCCCTCGGCCGCGGCCGTGCCGCCCGCGCCGGCGGCCTCCCCGCCCCCCAGCTGCGAGGTCTCGCGCGCGGTGTGGGGGCCCACGCCCAGCGCCAGTGCGGCGCGCAGATCCTCGCCGGTGTCCACGTCCCGGCGGACCGACGGCACCCCCACCACGACGATCTCCCGCGCCCCGGATGCGAGGTGACGTGCCCGGGATGGCCCTCCGAATGCCGGTTCCAATTCCTTCCCGGAAGTCGCGGTCAGAAGCGTTGTTCCGATATTCGCGGCATCTGCGAGAAATGCGCGCGGAAATAGCGCGGCGGAATGGAGCACCAGTTCCAGCTCGGCGGGGCGCAGCGCGGGCAGATCGGCGTTCAGGGCGGCCACGGCGGCGCCGGGCCGGCGCGCCCGTACGGCGGCGGCGCCGTGTGCCAGGGCGGCGTTCAGCCCCCGGGCCGGAGTGTCGGGTACGACGCGCGCCCCCAGGGCCGCAAGGCGCTCACCGGCCAACGGATCGTCCGTGACAACCGCCACATCCCGGACGTCCTTGCAGGCCAGCGCCGCGGTGACGGTGTCCAGGGCGAAGGCGAGCGCCAGCCGGGGCCGAAACTCCTCCCCGGTGGCCCGGGAGAGCCTGCTCTTGGCTCGCACCAGCGGTTTCAACGGGACCACCAGACTCCAGCCCACATCCGCTCCGTCTCTTCGCATCGGGATCATTCTGACCCGCTGCCGCCGCCGTTCGGGAGCGGCGGGGTTACGGTGTTCTCGACATAGCGGGTACCTGGGGCGACACTTGTGCGGCTGCCGGCTCGCAGCAGCGCAGCAGTCCACAAGGAGGGTGTCCCAGTGTCCCGCCGCAGAATCGGCTTCTGGTACCGCTTGGCCGCGGTCATCTGCAAACCGCCGCTCTTGGTTCTGTTCAAGCGGGACTGGCAGGGAATGGAGCACATTCCGGCCGACGGCGGATTTATCACCGCGGTCAACCACAACTCGTATCTCGACCCGCTCTCCTATGCGCACTATCAGTACAACACCGGGCGGGTCCCGCGATTCCTCGCCAAGGCCGGACTCTTCAAGAGCGGCTTTGTCGGTGTGATGATGCGCGGCACCGGCCAGATCCCGGTCTACCGGGAAACCACCGACGCCGCGACGGCCTTCCGGGCCGCCGTCACCGCGATCGACCGGGGCGAATGCGTCGCCTTCTACCCGGAGGGCACCCTCACCCGCGACCCCGAGATGTGGCCCATGCAGGGCAAGACCGGTGCCGCCCGGGTCGCGTTGCTGACCAAGGCGCCGGTCATCCCCGTCGCCCAGTGGGGCGCCAACGAGGCCATGCCGCCGTACGCCAAGGAGGACAAGCTCCGGCTCCTGCCGCGCAAGACGCTGCGGGTGAAGGCGGGACCGCCGGTCGACCTGAGCGAGTTCTACGGCCAGGAGCCCACCGCCGAGGTGCTGCGGGCCGTCACGGAGACGATCATGGCCGCGGTCACCCAGCAGCTGGCCGAGATCCGCGGCGAGCCGGTCCCCGCCGAGGTGTACGACTACCGCAAGGCGATCGCCCGGGAGCGGCGAGCCGCCCGCGCGGCCGCCAAGGCCGCCACCGCGGCGGAGGCCGGTGCCGCGGAAGCCGGGGGAGAGCGGGCCGCGACGCCCGCGAGCGCCGCCGAACCGTCCGCCGGATCGCAGACCCGAAGCACCCAGCAGGCACAGGAGGATGAAGGCAAGTGACGCGCTGCGCCGTCTACGGCACGGGGTCCTGGGGCACCGCATTCGCGATGGTGCTCGCCGACGCGGGATGCGAGGTGACCCTGTGGGCACGCCGCGCCGCCCTCGTCGACGCCGTCAACAACGGCCGCACCAACCCCGACTACCTGCCCGGCGTCGAGCTTCCGGAGTCGGTACGGGCGACCACCGACCCGGCGGAAGCGGCCCGCGGCGCGGACTTCACCGTGCTCGCCGTGCCCTCCCAGACACTGCGCGCCAACCTCGCCGAGTGGGCGCCCCTGCTGCCTGCCGACACGGTCCTGGTCTCCCTGATGAAGGGCGTCGAACTGGGCACCGCCAAGCGCATGAGCGAGGTCATCGAAGAGGTCGCCAAGGTCCCGCCGGAGCGCGTCGCGGTACTGACCGGACCCAACCTCTCCAAGGAGATCGCCGCCCGGCAGCCCGCCGCCGCCGTCGTCGCCTGCGTCGACGAAGCGGTCGCCCGCCGTCTGCAGACGGCCTGCCACACCCCGTACTTCCGCCCGTACACCAACACCGACGTGGTCGGCTGCGAACTCGGCGGTGCGGTCAAGAACGTCATCGCGCTGGCCGTGGGCATCGCCAACGGCATGGGCCTGGGCGACAACGCCAAGGGCTCCTTGATCACCCGCGGCCTGGCCGAGACCACCCGCCTCGGCCTGGCGATGGGCGCCGACGCGCACACCTTCGCGGGCCTGGCCGGGATGGGCGACCTCGTCGCCACCTGCTCCTCGCCACTGTCGCGCAACAACACCTTCGGCATGAACCTCGGCCGGGGAATGACGCTGGAGGAGACCATCGCGGTCACCAAGCAGACCGCGGAGGGCGTCAAGTCCTGTGAGTCCGTGCTGGACCTGGCCCGCAGGCACGGCGTCGACATGCCGCTCACCGAGACCGTCGTGGACATCGTCCACGAGGGCAAGCCGCCGATGGTGGCCCTCAAGGACCTGATGTCGCGCACCGCCAAGCCGGAGCGGCACTGAGCCGTCGGTCCGGGAAGGACCGGGGAGCGCCCGGGAGGGCAGCCGGGAGGCGTCGTGCCCACCCTCGTGCCCCCCGGCCGGCGGCGCGGCGCCACCAACGGCCGCCGCAGCACTGACTCCGGGCCGGTCAGCAGGTACCCTCGACCCGATATGAGCAGCGAGACCTTCTCCCACAAGCCCCGCGTCGCCGTCGTGTTCGGCGGACGCAGCTCCGAGCACGCCATCTCCGTGGTCACCGCCGGAGCCGTGCTGGCCGCCATCGACCGTGAGAAGTACGACGTGCTGCCCATCGGCATCACGTCCGACGGCCGCTGGGCGCTGACCGCCGACGACCCCGCGCGGATGGCCATCTCGGACCGTCGGCTGCCCAATGTGGCCGAACTGGCCGAGTCCACCGAGGGCGGCGTCGTGCTCCCGGTCGACCCGACCAACCGCGAGGTCGTCTACAGCGAGCCCGGTTCGGTGCCCAAGGCGCTGGGCGAGGTCGACGTGGTCTTCCCCGTGCTGCACGGCCCGTACGGCGAGGACGGCACCCTCCAGGGGCTGCTGGAGCTGTCCGGAGTGCCCTACGTCGGCTCGGGCGTGCTCGCCTCCGCGGTCGGCCAGGACAAGGACTACATGAAGCGGGTGTTCGCCTCCTTCGGGCTGCCGGTCGGCCCGTACGAGGTCGTCCGCCCGCGGGAGTGGGAGCAGGACCCCGCCGCCGCCCGCAAGAAGATCGTCGACTTCGCGGCGGAACACGGCTGGCCGCTGTTCGTCAAGCCGGCCCGTGCCGGTTCGTCGATGGGCATCACCAAGGTCGACGACCTCTCGGGCCTGGACGACGCCATCGAGGAGGCGCGGCGGCACGACCCCAAGATCCTCGTCGAGTCGCTGCTGCGCGGCCGCGAGATCGAGTGCGGGGTGCTGGAGTTCGAGGACGGCCCGCGGGCGAGCGTGCCGGCCGAGATCCCGCCGGTCACGGCCCACGACTTCTACGACTTCGAGGCGAAGTACATCGACTCCGCCGCCGGTATCGTGCCGGCGCCGCTGAGCGCCGAGGAGACCGCCCGGGTCCAGGAGCTGGCGGTCGCGGCCTTCGAGGCGGCCTCCTGCGAGGGCCTGGTCCGCGCGGACTTCTTCCTCCAGGACAACGGCGAGTTCGTGATCAACGAGATCAACACGCTCCCCGGCTTCACGCCCATCTCGATGTACCCGCGGATGTGGCAGGAGAGCGGTGTGAGCTACCCGGAGCTGATCGACCGGCTCATCCAGGCGGCCCTGCAGCGTTCCACGGGCCTGCGCTGACCGCGCTGCCGGCGCCGTCACGGCGCCGGCCTACACCCCCTTGGGGACGGTCTTCTTCACGGCGGGCGCGAACGCGGTCAGCACATTCACCTCGGGGGCGTACTTTCCCGGAACGGTCACCTCGACGAAAGCCTTTCGCAACACCGTCGTGAAGCGATATCCGTCCGCCTGCTTCTCGAAGAGCCATTCGACGCCGTCGACTTCCGCGGCGTCGGCGCGAGGGTTGTAATGTTCACTCCCGTACGTCAACACGTCGGGCTTCGGCACACCGCACCGCAATTGCACGGCAGGATCGCCCCAGATGGCAGTGAAGTCGGAGACGGGCTCCGCGGTACCGCGCTCCAGGCCGTTCACGGCCGAGGGCAACTCCTTGTGCAGGGCCTTGCAGTGCCGCGCGGCCTCATCCTCGGGGGAGGGGACGGCGACGTCCGACGAGGAACAGCCCACCGCCGCGAAGAGGACGGTGAGCAGGGGCCAAGCCACATACCGGCGGCGCGAAGAGATCACCCGGCCGAGCATACGGGGGAGCTAGATATGGACGACCGGGCAGGTCAGGGTGCGCGTGATGCCCTCCACTTGCTGGACCTTGGCGACCACCATGCGACCCAGCTCGTCGACCGTGTCGGCCTGTGCGCGCACGATGACGTCGTAGGGACCGGTCACATCCTCGGCCTGGAGCACGCCGTGGATCCGCGTGATCACTTCTGCCACCGCCGAGGCCTTGCCGACCTCGGTCTGGATCAGGATGTACGCCTGTACCACGGGACCTCCAGGGCGGCGGCTACGAGGATCATGTGGGAAGAAGGGACGCCACGGTACCGCGTCACCGAGCGGAGCGGGGAGACCCGCGCGGTGAACACGGCAAGTGCGGCACCGGCGTCAGCGGAGTACGGAACGTCCGTACGCGTGGGAAGGGCAACAGCATGAAGGGCACCGTGGGCGAGTTGGGGGAGTTCGGGCTGATCAGGGAGCTCACCTCCCGGCTCACCACCACTCCGGCCGTACGGATCGGGCCGGGAGACGACGCCGCGGTGGTCACCGCGCCCGACCGAAGGGTCGTGGCCAGTACCGACATCCTCCTGGAGGGCCGGCACTTCCGCCGCGACTGGTCCACCGCCTACGACGTCGGCCGCAAGGCGGCCGCGCAGAACCTCGCCGACATCGCGGCGATGGGCGCGGTGCCCACCGCGATCCTCCTCGGCCTGGTCGTCCCCGCGGAGCTTCCCGCGACCTGGGCCTCCGAGCTGATGGACGGGCTGCGCGACGAATGCCAGGTGGCGGGCGCCGCGGTGGTCGGCGGCGACGTCGTGCGCGGCGACACCATCACCGTCGCCATCACCGCGCTCGGAGATCTGCGCAACCAGGAGCCGGTCACGCGGGCCGGCGCCCAGCCCGGCGACGTCGTCGCGGTGACCGGCTGGCTCGGCTGGTCCGCCGCCGGGCACGCCGTCCTCTCGCGCGGATTCCGCTCGCCGCGGGCGTTCGTGGAAGCCCACCGCAGGCCCGAACCGCCGTACCACGCGGGCCCCGCGGCCGCCGGGCTCGGCGCCACCGCCATGACGGACGTCAGTGACGGACTGGTCGCGGACCTCGGGCACATCGCCGAGGCCAGCAAGGTCCGGATCGACCTGCGCTCCGCCCAGATCGACATCCCCTCGCAGATGTCCGACATCGGCACGGCCTGCGGCGTGGACCCGATGCAGTGGGTGCTCAACGGCGGTGAGGACCACGCGATCGTGGCCACCTTCCCGCCCGACGTGAAGCTGCCCGCCCGGTGGAAGGTCATCGGAGAGGTGCTCAACCCCTCCGCGCTGCCCCAGGTGACGGTGGACGGCGCCCCCTGGGCGAAGGCCGGCTGGGACCACTTCGGGGACAACGGGGAAGCCGAGTAGCCCACCCGCAGCGGCGGCGTCCGGTCCCCGGGCGGCCGCCGGCCGGGCGTACGCCGCCGAGTAGATTCGACGGCATGCAGATACCTCCACGTGTCCTGACCGTCGCCGGTTCCGACTCCGGCGGCGGCGCGGGAATCCAGGCCGACCTGAAGACGATGCTGGCGCTGGGCACCCACGGCATGAGCGCGCTCACCGCCGTCACCGCGCAGAACTCGCTCGGTGTCCAAGGCGCGTGGGAGCTGCCCGCCGAGGCGGTGCGGGCCCAGTTCCGCAGCGTCGTCGACGACATCGGCGTCCAGGCGGTCAAGACCGGAATGCTCTCCTCGGCCGTGCTCGTCGAGACCGTGGCGGAACTCCTCGCCCCCTTGCGGGTGCCGGTCGTCGTCGACCCCGTCGGGGTCTCCAAGCACGGCGACGCGCTGCTCGCCGAAAGCGCCCTCGACGCCGTGCGCACCGCGCTGCTGCCGACGGCCACGGTCGCCACCCCCAACCTCGACGAGGTCGCGCAGCTGACCGGCATCCAGGTCGCGCAGGAGGCCGACATGAGGCAGGCGGCCACCGCGATCCTGGAGCTCGGGCCGCGCTGGGCCCTCATCAAGGGCGGACACCTGCCGCCCGGCCCGGGGCAGGAGGACGGCGGCAGCGCCGTGGACCTGCTCACCGACGGCACCGAGGAGCACTGGCTGCGCGCCCCTCGCCACGACAACCGGCACACCCACGGCACCGGCTGCACCCTCGCCGCGGCCATCGCCGCGCAGCTCGCCAAGGGAGAGAGCGTCCCGCAGGCGGTCGCGGCCGCCAAGGACTACGTCACCGGCGCCATCGCGGCAGGCTTCCGGCTGGGCGCGGGCATCGGCCCCGTCGATCATGGCTGGCGCATCCGCGGCGCGCACTGACGGCCGGGTACGGAACGGGCGGGGGCTCGCCCCGCCCGGTGTGCGCCCGCCCCCGGGAAAGGCAAAAGCCGGTCCATCTCTCGATGGACCGGCTTTCCCAAGCAACCGGCTGGGCTGCGCTACGGCTAAGACGTCAGCGCGAGACCTTGCCGGCCTTGATGCACGAGGTGCAGGCGTTCAGCCGCTTCGGCGTGCGCCCGATCACTGCACGCACCGTCTGGATGTTGGGGTTCCAACGACGGTTGGTACGGCGATGCGAGTGCGAGACACTCTTGCCGAAGCCCGGCCCCTTGCCACAGACGTCGCAGTTGGCAGCCACGGGTCACTCCAAAGACTTCAGATGCACTTACGGTGAAATCCCGACGAGCCGAGTGCATTGACCGACCGGCTTCGCCAGGAGAGGAATGGCCCGATTTCCATCGGGCAACCGGAGCAGCATACAACGACCGCTCGCGTACAACGAAACTACCATGAGCGCCCCGGGCCCCGCCCCGGCCTCCCAGTCGGAGCGCGGCTACTGTGCGGTGCATCCCGTGACCCAGGAGGACGAACGTGCCGTACCCGCTCGACGCCACCGCGGTACGCGCCTGGTGCGGGCTGGCCCTGGAGTCACTCGGCCGGGAACGCGAGCGCATCGACGCGATCAATGTCTACCCGGTCGCCGACGGTGACACCGGCACCAACCTCTATCTGACCCTGGAATCCGCCGCCCGCGCGGTGGAAGCCGCCTTCGACGGGCACGCCTCCACCGGCACCTCGCCCCGTCTCGCCGACGCCATCGGCGCCATGGCACACGGCGCGCTGATCGGCGCCCGCGGCAACTCCGGCACCATCCTCGCCCAGCTGCTCCGCGGCATGACGGAAGTCCTGGCTGCCGCGGACACCACCGGGGGCAAGGGACCGGACACCTCACCCGAGTCGCTGCGCAAGGCCCTGCGCCGGGCCGCGGCCTCGACGTACGAGGCGGTCGCGCACCCGGTCGAGGGCACAGTACTGACCGTCGCGACGGCCGCAGCGGACGCCGCGGAGCGGGCCGACGGCGACGCGGCGGACGTCGCACGGGCCGCCCACGAAGGTGCCCGCGCCGCGCTGCGGGCCACCCCGGGACAGCTCGCGGTCCTCGGCCGCGCCGGCGTCGTGGACGCCGGCGGATGCGGCCTGGTCGCCGTGCTCGGGGCCCTCGCCGACGCCCTGTCCGGTGAGGTCTCCGCCGCGCCCGTCGTCGTACGGGCGGATGCCCCGCTCCCGGAGGCGGCCGGCTGCGAGGTGCCCGACGCGGGGGACGCCGGCGGCTGCGCGGCTCCCGACGACGGCGGGCCCGCGTTCGAGGTGATCTACCTCCTGGAGGCCGACGACAGCGCCGTCGCACGGCTGCGCACCCGGCTCGACGGCCTCGGCGACTCGCTCGTGGTGGTCGGCGGCGACGGCCTGTGGAACGTCCATGTGCACGTCGACGACGCGGGCGCCGCCGTCGAGGCCGGCATCGAGGCCGGTCGGCCCTACCGCATCCGCATCACCCACTTCGACGGCGCCTCCCGGGCCAAGGAGCCCGTGATGGCGGCACGGGCGGTCGTCGCGGTGGTGCCCGGCGACGGACTGGCCGGACTCTGCGCGGAGGCCGGCGCCACCACGGTGTCCGTACGCCCCGGGGAGCCGCCCGCCAGCGGTGAACTCGTCCAGGCCATCCGGCAGGCGCACGCCCGCGAGGTGATGCTGCTGCCCAACGACGCCGACCTGCGGCACACCGCCGCCGCCGCGGCCGAGGAGGCCCGCACCGAGGGCGTACGCGTCGCACTGATCCCCACCCGCTCCGCCGTCCAGGGCCTCGCGGCGCTGGCCGTGCACGAGCCGGGCCGCAGCTTCGACGAGGACGCGGTGGCGATGACGTCCGCCGCGGGAGCCACCCGCTACGCCGAGCTGGCCGTCGCCGAGCGGCAGTCCTGGACGATGGCGGGCGTCTGCCAGGCCGGGGACGTCCTCGGCCTGATCGACGGAGATGTCGCGGTCATCGGAGCCGACCTGGCACAGATCGCGATGACGGTGCTCGACCGGATGCTCTCCGCGGGCGGGGAGATGGTGACCCTCGTCCTGGGGGCGGAGGTTCCCGAGGCGCTCGGGGAGCGGCTGGAGCGGCATGTGCGCGAGCGGCATCTCGCCGTGGACACCGTCGTCTACGAGGGCGGGCAGTACGCGGCTCCGCTGCTCATCGGCGTCGAATAGCGCCTGTCCGGCGGCGGAAAGCCCGATCGGCCGGGGCGGGGCGCCGGGAAGCCGGGAGTTCTTCGCGCCGGGCGTGAAGGGTGAAGGCCCCCGCCGAACACCCGAGGCGGCAAGGCGGCGATTGTCGCCCGTTGTCAGTGGTGTGGTGTGCAATGGACGACGTGGCAGCGCTCGACGAACCCCTGAAGAAAATCCTCGGTGGCACCACCGCGAAGGTGATGGCCGAGCATCTCGACCTGCACACGGTCGGGGACCTGTTGCACCACTACCCCCGGCGCTATGCCGAGCGTGGTGAGCTGACCCGGCTCGCGGACCTGCCGCTGGACGAACACGTCACGGTCGTCGCCCAGGTCGCGGACGCCAGGGTGCTGAAGTTCAACCACGGCAGAGGGCAGCGCCTGGAGGTCACCCTCACCGACGGCAGCGGCCGTCTGCAGCTGGTCTTCTTCGGCAAGGGCATCCACAAGCCGCACAAGGAGCTGACACCAGGCCGCCGGGCCATGTTCGCGGGCAAGGTCTCGGTCTTCAACCGCAAGCTCCAGCTCGCCCACCCCGAGTACGAACTCCTCGACCGCGACAGCGACTCCGACGCCGGCGCCGTTGACGCTTTCGCCCAGCAGCTCATGCCGATCTACCCGGCCTGCCAGCAGATGGCGTCCTGGAAGCTCGCCAAGGCGGTCGACGCGGTGCTGCCCAGCGCGCAGGACGCCGTCGACCCGCTGCCGGAGGCGCTGCGCGAGGGCCGCGCCCTCGTGCCGCTCACCGAGGCCCTGCTGAAGATCCACCGCCCGCGCAGCAAGGCCGACATCGCCGACGCGCGTGCCCGGCTGAAGTGGGACGAGGCGTTCGTCCTCCAGGTCGCGCTCGCCCGGCGCCGCCTGGCGGAGACCCAACTCCCCGCCGTTCCCCGGACGTTGGTCGCCGACGGCATCCTGGATGCCTTCGACGCCAAGCTGCCCTTCACCCTCACCGAAGGCCAGCAGAAGGTCAGCCGGGAGATCTTCGACGACCTGGCGACGGACCACCCCATGCACCGCCTGCTGCAGGGCGAGGTGGGCTCGGGCAAGGCCCAGCCGCTGGACGCCCTGGTGCTGACACCCCAGGGGTTCCGCCCCATGGGGGAGATGGCCGTCGGGAGCGAGGTGGTGGTGCCGAGCGGCGAGCTCGCCGTGGTGGACGGCGTCTTCCCGCAGGGCGAACGGGACGTATGGCGCCTGGTCCTGTCCGACGGCAGCTCCGTCGAATGCGACGACGAACACCTCTGGATCGTCGCGGCCGAGGACGCTCCTCGGCCCGATGCGCCCGGACACCCGACCGCCGGACACCCGACCGCCGGACACCCGACCGCCGGACACCCGACGGCCGGAATCCCGGCTGCAGGACACCGGCCGAGGACCCGCGTGCTGACGACGCGCGAACTGCGGGCCGATCTCGACGCCGCCGGCGGCCGGCCCACCTGGTCGATCCTCCCGGCGGTCCCGGTCGACCTGGACGGCGGGGAGGACCGTCCGCTCGACCCGTACGACCTCGGGTGCGCGCTGGCCGGCGACCGGCAGGCCGCAGCGCCGCACGGTCCCGCGGTGCCGGACGCCTACCGCAACGCCCCGCTCAAGGACCGGCTCGCCCTGCTCCAAGGGCTGATGGACGCCGCGGGCACCCTCGCGCCGAAGGAACCCGGCGACGCGCAGGACGAGGAGCCCGCGGTGTTCCGGGCCGCCCCCCGCCCGCTGGCCGACGACCTCGCCTGGCTCGTGCGCTCATTGGGCGGCCACGCACGCCTGCGGCCCTCCGGGGATGCCCACGACGTCCTCCTGGCACTGCCGGACACGCACCCGCCGTTCCGCACGGTGTCCGGCCGGAGCGCCTCGTGGCCCGCGGGCGACCGCCGCTTCCGGCGCACCGTCCAGGCCGTGGAACGCGTCGGACGCCGCCCCGTGCAGTGCATCAGCGTCGCCCACCCCGACCGCGCCTACGTCACCGACCACTTCACCGTCACGCACAACACCATGGTCGCGCTGCGCGCCATGCTCGCCGTGGTGGACTCCGGAGGCCAGGCCGCGATGCTCGCGCCCACCGAGGTCCTCGCGCAGCAGCACCACCGCTCGATCACCGAGATGATGGGCGAACTGGCCGAGGGTGGCATGCTCGGCGGCGCCGACCAGGGCACCAAAGCGGTGCTGCTGACCGGCTCGATGGGGGTCGCGGCCCGGCGCCAGGCACTGCTCGACCTGGTCACCGGCGAAGCCGGCATCGTCATCGGCACTCATGCCCTGATCGAGGACAAGGTGCAGTTCCACGACCTCGGCCTGGTCGTCGTCGACGAACAGCACCGCTTCGGCGTCGAGCAGCGCGACGCCCTGCGCAACAAGGGCAAGCAGCCGCCCCACCTGCTGGTGATGACGGCGACGCCCATTCCCCGCACGGTCGCCATGACCGTCTTCGGCGATCTGGAGACCTCCGTCCTGGATCAACTCCCCGCCGGACGCTCACCGATCGCCAGCCATGTGGTGCCCGCCCAGGACAAGCCGCACTTCCTCGCACGGGCCTGGGACCGCGTCCGCGAGGAGGTCGAGGGCGGCCACCAGGCATACGTCGTGTGCCCGCGCATCGGTGACGAGGAGGATGCCCCCAAGGGAGCCAAGAAGGGGGCCAAGGGAGACAAGGGAGCCGCCGCACAGCAGGGGACACCGGAGGACGCCGAGGAGAAGCGGCCGCCGCTCGCGGTCCTGGAGGTCGCCGAGCAGCTCGCCAAGGGCCCGCTCCAGGGCCTGCGGGTGGCGGTGCTGCACGGCCGGATGGCGCCGGACGACAAGGACGACGTGATGCGCCGGTTCGCCGCCGGCGAGCTGGACGTGCTCGTCGCCACGACCGTCATCGAGGTCGGCGTGAACGTCCCCAACGCCACCGCGATGGTGATCATGGACGCCGACCGCTTCGGCGTCTCCCAGCTGCACCAGCTGCGCGGCCGCGTGGGCCGGGGATCCGCACCGGGCCTGTGCCTGCTGGTCACCGAGATGCCGGAGGCCGCCCCGGCCCGCGCCCGGCTCGCCGCCGTGGCCGGCACCCTCGACGGCTTCGAGCTCTCCCGTATCGACCTGGAGCAGCGGCGCGAGGGCGATGTCCTGGGGCAGGCGCAGTCCGGCGTGCGGACCTCGCTGCGGATGCTGACCGTCATCGAGGACGAGGAGGTGATCGCGGCCGCCAGGGAGGAGGCCACCACCCTGGTCACCGACGATCCCGAACTCGCCGGCTATCCGGAGCTGCGGATCGCGCTGTCCGCCCTGCTGGACGACGACCGTGAGCAGTACCTCGACAAGGGCTGACGCCCTCCGCGGCGGTGCGCGGGCCCGCGGCCGCCGCCCGGGTGAGATCGATCACCGCTCCCGCGGGCACGGGGAGGCCCGGACGGGCGCCGGGCGGTACCCGACGCCATATCGTGGGAGAACGGGAGCCCGCGGGCTCCGCACACCGACCCGCACAACGTAAGGACGGGCCCATGACCCGCGTGATCGCCGGTACGGCCGGCGGCCGCCGCTTGGCCGTACCGCCGGGAAACGGCACCCGCCCCACCTCCGACCGGGCACGCGAGGGCCTGTTCTCCACCTGGGAGTCGCTCGACGGACCGATGGCCGGCGCCCGGGTGCTCGACCTCTACGGCGGCTCCGGCGCCGTCGGCCTGGAAGCCCTCTCCCGCGGCGCCGCGCACGTCCTGCTCGTCGAGGCCGATGCCCGCGCCGCCCGCACCATCCGGGACAACGTCCGTGCGGTCGGCCTGCCCGGCGTCGAGGTACGGGTCGGCAAGGCCGAGCAGACCGCCGCGACTCCGGCACCGGGAGACCCCTACGACGTCGTGTTCCTGGACCCTCCGTACGCGGTGACGGACGCGGATCTCCGCGAGATTCTGCTCACACTCCGTGGTCAGGGGTGGCTTGCGGCGGAGGCACTCGTCACCGTGGAGCGGAGCACCAGAGGCGGCACCTTCCCCTGGCCGGACGGTTTCGAAGCGATCAAGGCCCGTCGTTACGGCGAGGGGACGCTTTGGTACGGTCGCGCCGCTTCGGCGTCCACCGAGTCGACGTCAAACAGCGTGTCATGACCAGTTCGGAGAGCGAGGAAAACGAGTTGCGCCGCGCCGTCTGTCCGGGGTCGTTCGACCCCATCACCAACGGGCACCTGGACATCATCGCCCGTGCCTCCAAGCTGTACGACGTGGTTCACGTCGCCGTGATGATCAACCAGTCCAAGCAGGGGCTGTTCACCGTCGAGGAGCGGATCGACCTGATCCGCCGGGCCACCGCCGAGTACGGCAACGTCGAGGTCGAAGCCTTCCACGGCCTGCTCGTCGACTTCTGCAAGCAGCGCGACATCCCCGCGATCGTCAAGGGACTGCGCGCCGTCAGCGACTTCGACTACGAGCTCCAGATGGCCCAGATGAACAACGGGCTCTCCGGTGTCGAGACGCTCTTCGTCCCCACCAACCCCACCTACAGCTTCCTCTCCTCCAGCCTCGTCAAGGAGGTCGCGGCCTGGGGCGGCGACGTCGCCCACCTGGTCCCGCAGTTCGTCTACGAAGCCCTCACCGAACGCCTGAAGAAGAAGCAGTGACGCGGCTCGGGGCGCGGTGAGCGCCCCGCACGGCTGATGAGACGTCAGCAGGTGTCGGGCCGAGGGCTCGTGGCCGTACAGTCGTCCCGTTCCGTCGTTCCATCCCTTCAGAGAGTGGCGAGTCCAAGGTGGACGTGCAGAAGAAGCTCGACGACATCGTCGAGACCGTCGGCAGCGCCCGGTCCATGCCCATGTCGGCCTCCTGCGTGGTCAACCGCGCGGAGCTGCTCGCCATGCTGGAGGAGGTGCGCGCCGCACTGCCCGGCTCCCTCGCGCAGGCGCAGGAGCTGATCGGCGGGCGGGAGCAGCTGGTCGAGGAGGCGCGCGCCGAGGCGGAGCGGATCATCGAATCCGCCCACGCCCACCGCGGCTCCCTGATCTCCGACACCGAGGTCGCCCGGCAGTCCCAGGACGAGGCGGACCGGATCCTCGCGGAGGCCCGCCGGGAGGCCGAGGAGATCCGCGCCGAGGCCGACGACTACGTCGACAGCAAGCTCGCGAACTTCGAGGTGGTGCTCACCAAGACCATCGGGTCCGTCGACCGCGGCCGCGAAAAGCTGCTCGGCCGCGACCCGGGCTCCTACGAGCCCGGCTACCCGGAGGAGGACGGCACCCGTGCCCCGGAGCGGAGCTCCGACCCGGAGACCCTCAGGCAGCGCGCCGACGCCTACGTGGACGCCAAGTTCGGCGCCTTCCAGGCCGTGCTGACCAAGACGCTGGAGGCGGTCGGGCGCGGTCGCGACAAGCTCCAGGGCGCGCGGGCGGTCGACGAGCTCGGTGCCCACATGGCGGCCCAGGGGGACCCGCAGTCCGGGCAGCCGCAGGCCGACGCCGAATATCTGGCCGGTCTGGCGGGCATCGGAGCGGATCAGGCGCCGGCCCAGGCCCCGCCGCAGCCCCAGGCGCCGCCGCCCATCCCCGAGCCCCAGCAGCATCAGGACCACCAGCTTCACCCGGAGCACCAGCAATACCAGGACCATCAGCAGCCCCTCCAGCCTCAGCAGGGCTACTACCAGGACCCGGGCTACCAGCAGCAGGACGTCTACGGCTACCAGCAGGCTCAGCAAGCCCAGCAGGCCCAGTACGTCCAGCAGCAGGACCCGTACGGCTACGGCTGGCAGCAGCAGGGCTACGACCCCAATACCGGCTACCTCCAGCAGCAGGTGCCCCAGCAGCCTCAGCACGCCCCGCAGGACCAGAGCGCCCAGGCCGGCGCCCTGGACGAGACCAGCCTCTTCGACACCAGCATGATCAACCTCGATCAGCTCCGGGAGTACGAAGAGGGGCGTCAGTAGAGGTCCGGCGGGCGGCAGGCAGCGGATTGGGTCAAACGGGGCCCGTCAAGTATCCTGGCTGTTCGGTCGCGCGTACGTCCGCGATCTTTGCTGCCCGGGTTCCGATCCGGGAAATCGGGCGGCTCGTTCCGCAGTACAGAAAGCAGGAAGCCATCAACGCCCGCCTCGACCACCGTTCCCCGCTCGTGTTCGATACACGCGAGCTGGGTCGTCGTCCCGGCACGCTCAAGCGGCTCTCCCGCACTGCCGAGGCCCCCCGGGATCTCGGCAATGAGGTCATCGGAGTGCCCGAGGGCGCGCCGATCGAACTCGACCTCCGCCTGGAATCGGTCATGGACGGGGTGCTTGTCACAGGCACCGCCCGTGCAACCGTGAAGGGGGAGTGCGTAAGGTGTCTGGAGCCGCTGGAGCGAGAGCTCGACGCGGACTTCCAGGAGATGTTCTCCTACCCCGACGCCGACGCCCGGACCCGCCCCGCGGAATCCGGCGACGACGCCGAGGACGAGGAGGACACCCTCTTCCTCGAGGACGACATGTTCGACCTCGAACCCGTGCTGCGGGACGCGGTGGTGCTCGCACTGCCGCTGCAGCCGGTGTGCCAGGACGACTGCCCCGGCCTGTGCTCCGAGTGCGGAGTGCGGCTCGCGGACGACCCGGACCACCATCACGACGCCGTCGACATTCGTTGGGCGGCACTGCAGGGACTCGCCGGGACCAACCAGGACGGCGAGAAGGACAACATGAGCGGCGACGCGCCTCGATCAGCGCACGTCGACGAGAAGCAGGAGAAGTAGCCGTGGCTGTTCCGAAGCGGAAGATGTCGCGCAGCAACACGCGCCACCGCCGGTCGCAGTGGAAGGCTGCGGTCCCCACCCTGGTGGCGTGCGAGCGCTGCCACGAGCCGAAGCAGCAGCACATCGCGTGCCCGAGCTGCGGCACCTACAACAAGCGCCAGGTCCTCGAGGTCTGAGCGGCTGGTGACAGGCTCCATGTCAGACGCCAATTCGTCCCCTCGCCAGCGCGGGGAGGAACCGACACCGGCGGACACAGCCTCGTCCCACACGCTTCTGGAAGGGCGGCTCGGGTACAAGCTCGAGTCCGCCCTTCTGGTGCGTGCACTGACGCACCGTTCGTACGCGTACGAGAACGGCGGTCTGCCCACCAACGAGCGGCTCGAATTCCTCGGGGATTCGGTGCTCGGCCTGGTGGTCACGGACACGCTGTACCGCATCCACCCCGATCTGCCGGAAGGCCAGCTGGCCAAACTGCGGGCCGCGGTGGTCAACTCGCGTGCGCTTGCCGAGGTGGGCCGCGGCCTCGACCTCGGCGCCTTCATCCGCCTCGGCAAGGGCGAAGAAGGCACGGGCGGCCGGGACAAGGCTTCCATCCTCGCCGACACCCTTGAAGCGGTGATCGGCGCGGTCTATCTCGACCAGGGCCTCGAAGCGGCCGGCGAGCTGGTACACCGGCTCTTCGACCCGCTCATCGAGAAGTCCTCCAGTCTGGGCGCGGGCCTCGACTGGAAGACCAGCCTCCAGGAACTCACCGCGACCGAGGGTCTCGGCGTCCCGGAGTACCTGGTCAGTGAGACCGGCCCCGACCACGAGAAGACCTTTACTGCTGCTGCCCGCGTCGGTGGTGTCTCGTACGGCACCGGCACCGGCCGCAGCAAGAAGGAAGCCGAGCAGCAGGCGGCGGAGTCCGCGTGGCGTGCGATTCGCGCCGCGGCGGACGAAGCGGCCAAGGCCAAGGAGGCTTCCGGCGACGGTACGCCGCCGCCGGCCGAGGACCTTGCTCCGGCTTCCGACGACACCCCGTCGTCGGCACACTGAATTCCCCTTCTGACCCTGTCCGGACGGCCCCGCCGCCTCGGACAGGGTCAGAAGCCTTTCCCGAGGAGCCGTCTTGCCCGAGCTGCCCGAGGTCGAGGTCGTACGCCGCGGACTCCAGCGCTGGGTCAGCGGCCGCACGGTCGACACCGTCGAGGTCCTGCACCCGCGCGCGATCCGCCGGCACACCGCGGGCGCGACCGATTTCGCGGCACGTCTGAAGGGCCTGCGCCTCGGCGAGGCGCGCCGCCGCGGCAAATACCTCTGGCTCCCGGTGACCGGCGGCGGTCCCGCCGCGCAGACCGCGGCCGAGGGCATCACCCCGATGATCTCGCCGTCCGTCACCCACGGCCTGGCGATCCTCGCCCACCTCGGGATGAGCGGCCAGCTGCTGGTCCAGCCCGGGGACGCCCCGGACGAGAAGCATCTGCGGATCCGGATCCGCTTCACCCCGGAGTCCTCACCCGCCGGCACGGAGGCAGCCGACACCGAGCTCCGCTTCGTCGACCAGCGGACCTTCGGCGGGCTCTCGCTGCACGACACCGTGCCCGGCGACGCGGACCACCTTCCCGACGTGATCGCACACATCGCACGGGACCCGCTCGACCCGGCCTTCGACGACGCCGCCTTCCACGACGCGCTGCGCCGCCGCCGGACCACCGTCAAGCGCGCGCTGCTGGATCAGTCGCTGATCAGCGGCGTCGGCAACATCTATGCCGACGAGGCGCTGTGGCGCTCCCGGCTGCACTACGAGCGGCCGACCGCCACCTTCACCCGGCCCCGCACGGTGGAGCTGCTCGGTCATGTGCGGGACGTGATGAACGCCGCGCTCGCCGTCGGCGGGACCAGCTTCGACAGCCTCTACGTCAACGTCAACGGGGAGTCCGGCTACTTCGAACGCTCCCTGGACGCCTACGGACGCGAGGACGAGCCCTGCCGCCGCTGCGGCACCGCGATCCGCCGCCGCCCCTGGATGAACCGCTCCAGCTACTTCTGCCCCCGCTGCCAGCGCCCGCCCCGTCCCACCCGCATCGGCTGAGCGAGGACGATCGGACCGGCCGGGCACATGCCCTGCCGGTCCTGACGCGTCAGAAGCCGAAGTCCTGTGTCCACCACGGGCCACCGGAGCCGACGTGGACGCCGACACCGAGGGTCTTGTAGTCGCAGTTGAGGATGTTGGCGCGGTGGCCCGGGCTGTCCATCCAGGACTCCATCACGGCCTGCGCGTCGGCCTGACCACGGGCGATGTTCTCACCGCCGAGATCGCTTATGCCCATCTGCCGGGCGCGGTCCCAGGGGGTGTCGCCGTCCGGATCGGTGTGGTCGAAGAACCCGCGCGCGGCCATGTCGTCGCTGAACCGCTGGGCCAGAGTGCCCAGTTCCTTGTCCGCGGTCACCGGGGAGCAGCCCGCCTGGGCGCGCTCCTCGTTGACCAGCGACAGCACCTGGGACTCGGCGGACGAGGTCCCGTCCGAGGTCTTCGACGGCGTCGCCGAGAGCTTCGGCGCCGCGGAGGTGCTCCGGTCGGAGCTCCGAGCGGGCTGCTGCGAACGGGTCTTGCTCGGCGACGAGGCCGTCCGGCTGGGGGAGGGCGAGGTCGAAGGGGCCGCCGCGGACGACGGCCGGTCGGTCTCCGGAGCCTTCGGGCGTGCGCCGCCGCGGCTGGCCGCGTCGCCGCCGCGGTCCGTGGGCGTCGCGGAGCGGCCGCCCTGCTGGTCGGTGTCCTGCAGCGCGCGGGCACGTATCCGCTCGCCGTCGCCGTCCGACCCCACCTCGAACTGACCGCTGCCGGGGATCAGTCCGGAGGCGACCGCGACAGCACCCATCGCCATGGCGGCGGATGCACCGAGCAGGCCGGTGCGAACGGGCGCCCTCCGGCCTGCCCGCACCGCACGATGACCGCGGTGCCGGGCCGAGGCCGGAGCGACGGACTCGGCTGCCGGGGTGTCAACAGGCGGTGTGCGCAGGGCTTCGGGCGTGGGGGGAGCAGAGCGTCGATGGCGGCCCATCCGCTGTCTTCCTTCCGTCCTCAGCTCAACATGGTTCACCCGAACGGGTGAGTTTCGTTGTCGGGGGACTGTACGCCATGACGCAAGGGGCCAATGCGGCCACGGAGCAATTGGCCGGTTAACGTGCACACATGAACGAAGATGTCCGTCTGACCGCCTGGGTGCGCGGTCAAGTCCAAGGCGTCGGGTTCCGCTGGTTCACCCGCGCGAACGCGCTGCGCATCGGTGACCTCGTCGGATTCGCGCTCAATCTCGGCGACGGCCGCGTCCAGGTGGTCGCCGAGGGCCCCAAGAGCCGCTGCGATCAGTTGCTGGAATGGCTGCGGGCCGGAGACACGCCCGGCCGGGTCGACGGAGTCACTGAGATATGGGACACGCCGCGGGGCGGTTACGACACCTTCGCGATTCGCTGAGCGTGCCCCCGAAAAGGGTGCCGCGGGGCCCGCGGCAGTGATCTCGGGGCCGGCCTTTGTCAGCAGCTCACAGGAGATAACCCCTGGTGGTTGCCAACTCGCCCGACCCGTGCAAGGCTGCCGCTGTACGGATGATCTCCACGCCCCGCGGGACCTTTCTGGAGAGTCGGCGCAGCGCCTTCACGGCCGCGCACTCTCAGGTGCCCGACGATACGGGGTGTGATCGTGTTGACCCTCAAACCTTTTGGTGAGACTCTGGAATCCCCGCGCACCTTAGCTGTTTGGCATTGAGTGCACCAGTAATGACAAGCACCGCGGGTGCGAATCCCTCACGACCCACACCGCTTCGGTCGGTCACTCATTGTGGAGGACCATCCATCATGGCAAAGGCGCTTCTCGGTTACGTCGGCGGTTCCGACCCCCGAGTCCACTCCGAGATGCGACGGCTTCAGCAGCGCGTCCAGGACCTGGAATCCGAGCTCATTCGGATGCAGGCCCAGAACGACAGGCTGGCAGCTGCCGCACGGCACGACGACTCGATGCTCGACATCGACGTACCCCAGGCGGAGCCCGCGCTCACCTGACCTCAACCCAAGGGCCGGTCGGGCTGCTCGACAGCCGCTTGACGCACCGCTCTGTTCAAGATCTGCAAGGGACGCTTCGGCGTCCCTTCGTCATTCCCCCGCCATCTGTTCTCAGTGGCCGCACCAGCCGCGCGGCGTCTCTCTTACCGCATGATGTGCCCTGCGCCTTGACCGGTGAAACCGAAAGTGAACGCCGTCCGTATACCCGGGGCCCGTACCCGGCCGGCCGGCGGCGCAGGGCCGTGGCACCGGCCACGGAATGTTGGGGCCGCTCCCGGACAGGTGGCCGGTAGAGTCCAAAGGCGTGCACCTCAAGAGTCTGACCCTGCGAGGCTTCAAGTCCTTCGCCTCCGCCACGACGCTCCGGTTCGAGCCCGGCATCACCTGCGTCGTGGGTCCCAACGGCTCCGGCAAGTCCAATGTCGTGGACGCGCTGTCCTGGGTGATGGGCGAGCAGGGGGCCAAGTCGCTGCGCGGCGGCAAGATGGAGGACGTCATCTTCGCCGGCACGACCGGCCGGCTGCCGCTGGGTCGGGCCGAGGTCTCGCTCACCATCGACAACTCCGACGGCGCGCTGCCCATCGAGTACGCCGAAGTCACCATCACCCGGATCATGTTCCGCAACGGCGGCAGCGAATACCAGATCAACGGCGACACCTGCCGGCTGCTGGACATCCAGGAACTGCTGTCGGACTCCGGCATCGGCCGTGAGATGCACGTCATCGTCGGCCAGGGGCAGCTCGACTCCGTCCTGCACGCCGACCCCATGGGCCGCCGGGCCTTCATCGAGGAGGCGGCGGGCGTCCTCAAGCACCGCCGGCGCAAGGAGAAGGCGCTGCGCAAGCTGGACTCGATGCAGGCCAACCTCGCCCGCGTGCAGGACCTCACCGACGAGCTGCGGCGTCAGCTCAAGCCGCTGGGAAGGCAGGCCGCCGTCGCACGGCGGGCCGCCGTCATCCAGGCCGACCTGCGCGACGCCCGCCTTCGGCTGCTCGCCGACGACCTCGTCACCATGCGCACCGCGCTGCGCGCCGAAATCGCCGACGAGGCCGCCCTGAAGGAGCGCAAGGACGCCGCGGAGGCCCGGCTGCGCGCGGCCCAGCAGCGCGAGGCGGTGCTGGAGGAAGAGGTCCGCACGCTGACGCCGCGGGTGCAGCGCGCACAGCAGACCTGGTACGAACTGTCCCAACTCGCCGAACGGGTGCGCGGCACGATCTCGCTGGCCGAGGCGCGCGTCAAGAGCGCCACGGCGCCCCCACCCGACGAGCGGCGCGGGCGCGACCCCGAGGACATGGAGCGCGAGGCCGCCCGGATCCGGGAGCAGGAAGCCGAGCTGGAGGCCGCTCTGGAGGCGGCGAGCCGGGCGCTGGAGGACACCGTCGAGCACCGCGCCGGGCTGGAGCGGCAGTTGGCGGAGGAGGAACGGCGGCTGCGTGACCTCGCACGTGCCATCGCCGACCGCCGCGAGGGCCTGGCACGGCTGAGCGGCCAGGTCACCGCCGCGCGCGGCCGGGCGGCCTCGGCCGAGGCGGAGATCGGCCGGCTCGCCGAGGCCAGCGACGGCGCCCGGGAGCGGGCGGCCGCCGCACAGGAGGCGTACGAGCAGCTCAAGGCCGAGGTCGACGGCCTGGACGCGGACGACGAGGCGATCGCGGCCCGCCATGACGCGGCCCGGCAGGAGCTGGCGGAGGCGGAGAGCGCGCTGACCGCCGCTCGGGAGGCGCTGACCGGGGCGGAGCGGAAGCGCGCCGCGACCGCCGCCCGGCACGACGCGCTGGCCCTCGGGCTGCGCCGCAAGGACGGGACGGGCGCGCTCCTGGCCGCGGCGGACCGGCTGACCGGGGTGCTCGGTCCCGCGGCGGAACTGCTGCAGGTCACCCCCGGTTTCGAGATCCCGGTGGCGGCGGCGCTGGGCGCGGCCGCGGACGCGATCGCCGTGACCGACGCCGCCACCGCCGCCGAGGCCATCCGGCTGCTGCGCAAGCAGGACGCGGGGCGGGCGGCGATGGTCCTGGGGGCCGTGGCGGACACCGAGCAGCTCGCGGCGCGCACGGCCGCGGGGACGGTGGACGGGCAGCCGGTGGCGTCCTCCCCGGGGACCGGGGGCGAGGGGCAGACAGATGAGGCGGGTGGTGCGGCCGCGTCCGCCGATGCCGTGGGGGCGGCTTCGGGCGGGGTGCCGCGCGTGCCCGGCCCGGCGCGACCGGCGGGCGAGCCGGACCCCGGCGATGCGAGGCCGGGGCAGGGTGGCGGCCTGGCCGGCCGTGCGGTCATCGGCCCACAGGCGACGGGGGCGGACGATGCGCCCGAGGCACCTGGTGAAGGTGCGGAGGGAGGTGCGCCTGCCGGCCCCGCGGGCGAGGTCGGCGCTGCTGCCGGCCGTATCCCCGCGCCGGCCGATCACCGCGTACCGGGCCCGCGTTCCGAGCCGGTAGGTGCCGCCGAACTGGTCGGAGGGCCGCGGGAGTTGACGGCCGCCGTGGGCCGGTTGCTGCGGGACGTGGTGGTGGTCGGCACGCTGGAGGACGCCGAGGATCTGGTGGCCGCGCGCCCGGAGCTGATCGCCGTGACCGGCGAGGGTGATCTTCTCGGGGCCCATTTCGCCCATGGCGGTTCGGCCGGTGCGCCGAGCCTGCTGGAGGTACAGGCCTCCGTCGACGAGGCCGCGGCCGAGCTGGAGGAGCTGGCGGGCCGCTGTGAGGAGCTGGCCGAGGCGCAGCGGGCCGCGCAGGAACGGCGTACGGATCGTGCCGCCCTCGTCGAGGAGCTGGGGGAGCGGCGGCGCGCGGCGGACCGGGAGAAGTCCAAGATCGCCGGCGATCTGGGGCGGCTCGGCGGCCAGGCACGGGCGGCGGCGGGCGAGGCCGAGCGGTCCGGTGCGGCGGCGGCCAGGGCCGAGGAGGCGCTGCAGCGGGCCACGGAGGAGGCCGAGGAGCTCGCCGAGCGGCTGGCGGTGGCCGAGGAGGCCCCGGGCGTGACCGATGAGGAGCCCGACACCTCCGTACGGGACCGTCTGGCCGCCGACGGGGCCAACGCACGGCAGACGGAGATGGAGGCCAGGCTTCAGGCGCGTACGCACGAGGAGCGGGTGAAGGCTCTCGCCGGGCGGGCGGACGCGCTGGACCGGGGGGCGCGCGCCGAGCGCGAGGCGCGGGCGCGGGCCGAGCAGCGGCGTGCCCGGCTGCGGCACGAGGCCGAGGTGGCCGGGGCGGTCGCCTCCGGCACGCGGCAGCTGCTGGCGCACGTCGAGGTGTCGGTCGTCCGGGCCGAGGAGGAACGGGGCGCCGCGGAGCGCGCCAAGGCCGAGCGCGAGCAGGCGCTGGTCGCCGAGCGCAATCAGGGCCGGGAGCTGAAGTCCGAGCTGGACAAGCTGACGGACTCGATGCACCGGGGCGAGGTGCTGGGTGCCGAGAAGCGGATGCGGATCGAGCAGCTGGAGACCAAGGCGCTGGAGGAGCTGGGGGTGGAGCCGGCCGGGCTGATGGCGGAGTACGGCCCCGACCAGCTGGTCGCTCCGTCGCCGCCCGCCGAGGGCGAGGTGCTGCCGGAGGATCCCGGGCACCCGCGCAACCAGCCGGTGCCGTACGTCAGGGCCGAGCAGGAGAAGCGGCTGCGGGCGGCCGAGCGGGCGTATCAGCAGCTCGGGAAGGTGAACCCGCTGGCTCTTGAGGAGTTCGCGGCCCTGGAGGAGCGGCACCAGTTCCTCAGCGAACAGCTTGAAGACTTGAAGAAGACGCGCACGGACCTGCTGCAGGTGATCAAGGAGGTCGACGAGCGGGTGGAGCGGGTCTTCACCGAGGCGTACCAGGACACCGCGCGCGAGTTCGAGGGCGTCTTCTCCCGGCTCTTCCCGGGGGGCGAGGGGCGGCTGATCCTCACCGACCCGGACAACATGCTGACCACCGGTGTGGACGTCGAGGCGCGGCCCCCGGGCAAGAAGGTCAAGCGGCTGTCCCTGTTGTCGGGTGGTGAGAGGTCGCTCACGGCCGTGGCGCTGCTGGTATCGATCTTCAAGGCGCGGCCCAGTCCGTTCTATGTGATGGACGAGGTCGAGGCGGCGCTGGACGACACCAATCTGCAGCGGCTGATCCGGATCATGGAGGAGCTGCAGGAGAGCTCCCAGCTGATCGTGATCACGCACCAGAAAAGGACCATGGAGGTCGCCGACGCGCTCTACGGGGTATCGATGCAGGGTGACGGAGTGTCAAAGGTCAT
This sequence comes from Streptomyces sp. Pv4-95, assembly GCF_045782725.1. Taxonomy (NCBI): domain Bacteria; kingdom Bacillati; phylum Actinomycetota; class Actinomycetes; order Kitasatosporales; family Streptomycetaceae; genus Streptomyces; species Streptomyces sp. Pv4-95. The sequence continues at coordinate 2,503,180 of NZ_CP127172.1, read as the reverse complement.
CAGCCAGCGGCTGCGTTGAGCCGGGTCACGCCGGGAATGAGCCGTCTGCGTGCGGATCTGTTCACAACTTGAACGAAACGCCCCTCGCGGGACCGGGAAACAAATTGATTACACCCTATTGACTTCGAAACTTGAAGGCATAGTCTCGGCAACGTTGCTTTTACCTTCAAGTGGTGGGTACCCCCAACCTATGCACCACTTGTAGGGCCAGCCCCCTACGCCCGGCAGCGCAGCCGGGCCACTGGAGTACACGTTGACCAGCACCGCGCAGCCGACGGTCCCGGAAGGCCGCAAGGCCCACCCGGACCACCTCGGCCATGTCATCTTCATTACCGCGGCTGCCGCGATGGGCGGCTTCCTCTTCGGTTACGACAGCTCCGTGATCAACGGTGCCGTCGAGGCGATCCGCAGCCGTTACGACGTCGGATCCGCCGTTCTCGCCCAGGTGATCGCCATCGCGCTGATCGGTTGCGCCATCGGCGCCGCCACGGCCGGCAGGATCGCCGACCGCATCGGCCGTATCCGGGTGATGCAGATCGCCGCGGTGCTGTTCACGGTCAGCGCCGTGGGCTCCGCCCTCCCGACCGCCCTGTGGGACCTGGCCATGTGGCGGGTCCTGGGCGGCATCGCGATCGGTATGGCCTCGGTCATCGGCCCGGCCTACATCGCCGAGGTCTCGCCGTCGGCCTACCGCGGCCGTCTCGGCTCGTTCCAGCAGGCCGCGATCGTCGTGGGCATCGCCCTCTCCCAGCTCGTCAACTGGGGCATCCTCAACCTCGCCGACGGTGACCAGCGCGGCAAGCTCGCCGGCTTCGAGGCATGGCAGTGGATGCTGGGTGTGATGGTCGTGCCGGCCATCATTTACGGACTGCTGTCCTTCGTGATTCCCGAGTCGCCCCGCTACCTGATCTCCGTCGGCAAGATCACCCGCGCCAAGGAGGTGCTCTCGGAGGTCGAGGGGCACACCGTCAACCTCGACACCCGGGTCGTCGAGATCCAGGACGCGATGCGCCGTGAGCACAAGTCGACGTTCAAGGACCTGCTCGGCAGCAAGATGGGCTTCCTGCCGATCGTCTGGGTCGGTATCGGTCTGTCGGTCTTCCAGCAGCTCGTCGGCATCAACGTCGCCTTCTACTACTCCTCGACGCTGTGGCAGTCCGTCGGCATCGACCCGAGCAGCTCGTTCTTCTACAGCTTCACGACGTCGATCATCAACATCATCGGCACCGTCATCGCGATGCTCTTCGTCGACAGGATCGGCCGCCGCCCGCTGGCGCTGATCGGCTCGGTCGGTATGGCCGTGGCCCTGGGCCTGGAAGCCTGGGCGTTCGCCGCCAAGACCGCGGCCGGCACCCTGCCGAGCACCGAGGGAACCGTCGCGCTGATCGCCGCACACGCCTTCGTGCTCTTCTTCGCGCTCTCCTGGGGCGTCGTGGTCTGGGTCTTCCTGGGCGAGATGTTCCCGAACCGGATCCGGGCCGCCGCGCTGGGCGTCGCCGCCTGCGCGCAGTGGATCGCGAACTGGGCCATCACGGCCAGTTTCCCGAGTCTGTCCGACTGGAACCTGTCGGGCACCTACGTGATCTACATGGTCTTCGCTCTGCTCTCGATCCCCTTCGTACTGCGGTACGTCAAGGAGACCAAGGGCAAGGCGTTGGAGGAGATGGGCTAACCCCCCCCGCCAGTCCTTCTCCTCAGTTCTGGGTACTGCCCCGGCTCCTCAGTGAGCCGGGGCAGTAGCTTTTTCCGGGCGAGGACCTCGGCGTCGTCGCCCCAGGGCCTTTGGTGAGTCCGCTTCCGAGCCACGGGCCGGAGGCGGGCGCCGACTCAGTCCTTGATGCGGGGCAGGACGCGTTCGGCGAAGAGATGCAGCGATCGCCAGCCCTCGTCGACGGGCATCCCGCCGCACAGCGGGTGCATGATCAACGAGCCCTGGGCGCCCGCCTCGTGAGCGAGCCGAACGCACTCGTCCGGGGTGACGATCCGGTAGACGCCCTCCTCGCGCAGGGCCTCGACGTCGTTCGCCGCGGAGCGGACTGCGGAGTGGATGTCGGCGGACTGCCAGGACGCGTACGTCCGGGCCTCGTGCAGCAGATGGCGGCCGTACTCCGCCCAGGTACGGTCCGGATCCTCCGAGAGATGCAGCAACGACGTGCGCGCCGGCGGCAGTAGTACCCAGCCCTCGGTGCCGAACTCCGCGCGCTTGGCGTGATAGTACGCCTCCAGTTCCGGGAGGTGTGCGCTGGGGAAGAGGGGAAGGCCGAGGCGGGCGGCGCGACGGGCGGCGGCGCGCGAGCTGCCGCCGATCAGCAGGAGTGGGTGCGGCTGTGTGTACGGCTGCGGGGTCACGCGGACCGTACGGCCTTGATAGGTGAACGGTTCGCCGGTCCAGGCGGACAGCAGGGTCTCCAGCACCTCGTCCTGGAGCGCGCCGCGCCGGTGCCAGTCCTTGCCGTGCGCGGCGTACTCCTCGGGGCGGTAGCCGAGCCCGGCGACGGTCACCAGGCGGCCGTTTCCGAGGAGGTCGAGGCAGGCGAGGTCCTCGGCCAGCCGCAGCGGGTCGTGCAGCGGGGTGATCAGTGCGGAGACGGTGACGCCGATCCGGCGGGTGGCGCCGAACACGGCGCCCGCGAAAGTGAGCGGGGAGGGCATCCAGCCGTTTCCGGTGGCGTGGTGCTCCTCGGTCTGGATCATGCTGACGCCGCGGTCGTCGGCGAAGGCGGCCATCTCGACGGCCGCCCGGTAGCGCGCGGACAGAGCGGTGGGGGTGGGGGCGGGGTCGACGAGGTTGAAGCGCAGGACCGTGACGGGCATGGCGGACGTCCCCTTCGCCAGGGAGATGGGCGAAGGGGACGTTAGCTGACGTAGCGTCAGATCACTAGGTCGGCGGCGCGAGGAGCCGCCGGGCCGGGCGCGGGGTCAGCGGGCCCCGACCGGCTGCCGGGGCGACGCGGGCTCCCCGGGCACGGCCGGGGTGACGTTCTCCTTGGCGGTGGGCAGGGCCGCGAAGACCGCCGCTGCGATCACGATCGTGGCCGCCCAGCCCAGGCCGTTCTCGCCGATCCAGGTGGTGGCCAGCGGGCCGGTGAACCACTGGACCTTGGTGAAGCAGATGCCCGCGGCGAGCGCGACCGCCCAGGCCGTCATGGCCTGCCAGCAGTAGCCGCCGGCGTACCAGTAGCGGCTGGTGCGGCCGGTGTCCATCAGGGCGGCGGCGTCGTAGCGGACCGCCATCCTGCGCCGGCGGGCCATGTCGACGGCGTAGACGCCGATCCAGGCCGAGAAGGAGACGGCGAGCAGCGTCAGGAAGGCGATGAACTGCCCGATGAAGTCCTTGGCCACCAGCATCATGAACAGGCCGCCGACCAGGCTGATGACGGCATTGATGCTGACCGCCATGGCGCGCGGCAGCTTGACGCCCATCGTCTGGGCCGTGAAGCCCGCGGAGTACATCGAGAGGCTGTTGATCAGCACCATGCCGACCAGCGCGGTGATCAGGTACGGCACCGCGAGCCACGTCGGCAGGATGTTGCCGAGGAAGGACATCGGGTCGGTGTTCTGACCGGCGAGCTTGGGGTTGGAGACGGCCATCACGCCGCCCATCAGCACCATGGGGAGCAGCACCAGGGCCGCGCCGGAAACCGTCGCACCGACGATCTTCTTGCCGGAGGCGGAGTGCGGGAGGTAGCGCGCGAAGTCCGGTCCGGTGGGGACCCAGCTGATGCCGCCGGCCGCGATCGTGCCGATACCGGCGATCACCATGGCGGTGGTGCCTGCCTTCTTGGCGAAGACGGCCTCCCAGTCCATCGTGGCCACCAGGTAGACCAGCACCATGATGCTGAACAGGCCGAAGAGGTACGTCGAGTACTTGTTGCAGACGTTCAGCGCCTTGCGGCCCATGCCGCTCACCAGGAACGTGACCGCCACGAAGGCGAGCAGGGTGATGACGACGAGGACGTTGTTGCTCTCGACGCCGAACAGCAGACGCAGCACGGTCAGCACCGCGTACGCGCCGGCGACCGCGTTGATCGTCTCCCAGCCGAAGCGGGCGACCCACAGGATCGCGCCGGGGAAGTAGTTGCCCCGGACGCCGAAGGCGGCCCGGGAGAGCATCGCGCCGGGCGCTCCGCCCCACTTGCCGGAGACGGAGAGGACGCCCACCATGCCGAAGGCGACGGCCGCGGCGACCACGGCCACCAGCAGGACCTGCCAGAAGTTCAAGGCGTTGTTGACCACGAGCGAGGCGCCCATGGTGAGCAACAGCACACTGATGTTGGCGGCGACCCAGGTGGGGAAGAGCTCGCGGACGCGGCCTTGGCGCTCGTTGTCGGGGACGGGCTCGATGCCTCGTGTCTCGACGGCGCCTTCGGTTTCGTGAGCGGACATGGTGCCCATGGTGCAGGTCTCTCCGTGCGCGGGGGATCTGGGAGGCACCCCCGGGGGGAGGAGGTGCAGGCAGCGGCTGTGGTGCCTGGCCGGTTGATTGCCAGGACTCTACGCGCGTTGCGTGGCCGTGGACCATCGTACTTTGATCCAACTTCTGCTCGTACATCCCTTTGGATCCCACAACGAGGACGGGCCGGACCCATCCTCGTCGAAGAACCCAGTCGCACCCCGCTGATCAGGCACGGGAACCCGCGGCCCGCCTGCCTGGGCCCCGGCGCTCGGTCCGCTCCAGCAGGTTCGCCGGGTCGTCGACCGGCGCGACCGGCGCAGGTCTCGTCACGGGCTCGCCGACGGCTCGCGCAGGCTCCTCCGTGATGCCCGCCGGGCCCGGCCCGCGGGGTCCGCTTCCGGCCGGTCGTGTCCACCGCGCTGCCCGTCGACACAGCCCCGGAACCAGAGCCTGGGGCATCCGGATTCGCCCTCCGGCGCGTCCCGGGCGGTCCCGGGGGAAACGGGAACCCGGACACCGCACATCCAGGTTCGGCGCGTGCAGTCCCCCGAAGCGGCGTGTGACTGATACTGGAGGGGTTATGGAAATCGTCATCCTTGCTGTAGTCATCGCCGTGGTCGTGCTCGGCGCGATCAGCGGGCTCGTCGTCAGCGGCCGCAAGAAGAAGCAGCTGCCGCCGTCCCCGCCGGCCACCCCTGCCACGCCCTCCGTTACCGCGCCTCCCGCAGAGCCGCAGGTCGGTGAGGAGGCCGAGACCCCCAGCGACGAAGAGCGTCGCACCATCGAAGAGGTCGGACTGCCGACGGCCGAGGCGCCGGTCGCGGCCCCCGAGGCGCCCGCCGCCCCGGCCATCGAGGTCCCCGAGCCGACCGCGGGCCGACTGGTGCGCCTGCGCGCCCGGCTCTCCCGCTCGCAGAACACCCTGGGCAAGGGCCTGCTGACCCTGCTCTCCCGCGAACACCTCGACGAGGACACCTGGGAGGAGATCGAGGACACCCTGCTGACCGCCGACGTCGGCGTCGCGCCCACCCAGGAACTGGTCGAACGGCTCCGCGAGCGCGTCAGGGTCCTCGGCACCCGTACCCCCGAGGAGCTGCGCGCGCTGCTGCGCGAGGAACTGCTCACCCTCATCGGCACCGACGCCGACCGCTCGGTGCACACCGACAACGCCATCGGCAACGGCGGCGAGGAGATCCCGGGCGTCGTCATGGTCGTCGGCGTCAACGGCACCGGCAAGACCACGACCACCGGCAAGCTCGCCCGCGTCCTGATCGCCGACGGCAAGTCCGTGGTCCTCGGCGCGGCCGACACCTTCCGCGCCGCAGCCGCCGACCAGCTGCAGACCTGGGGCGAGCGGGTCGGTGCCCGTACGGTCCGCGGCCCGGAGGCCGGCGACCCGGCATCGGTGGCCTACGACGCCGTGAAGGAAGGCATCGCCGAGGTCGCCGACGTCGTCCTCATCGACACCGCGGGACGGCTGCACACCAAGACCGGTCTGATGGACGAGCTCGGCAAGGTCAAGCGCGTCGTCGAGAAGCACGGCCCGGTCGGCGAGGTGCTGCTCGTCCTGGACGCCACCACCGGCCAGAACGGCCTGGTCCAGGCGCGGGTCTTCGCCGAGGTCGTGGACATCACCGGCGTGGTGCTCACCAAGCTCGACGGCACCGCCAAGGGCGGCATCATCGTCGCCGTCCAGCGCGAGCTGGGCGTACCGGTCAAGCTGGTGGGCCTGGGCGAGGGTGCGGACGACCTCGCGCCCTTCGAGCCCGAGGCGTTCGTCGACGCCCTGCTCGACTGACGCCGCCGCGCCGGCCGCCCACCCGCGGCCCCCGCGCCCGTCCTCGGCCCCCGGCACCCGCTCCTCGCGGGCACCGGGGGCCGCCGCACAATTTCGGCCACCTCGTCCGGGCGGGCGTCGGCCACCGGCAGCGCAGCCCGCACGGACCACGGGCCTTTCGGTGCAACGGGGCAGGGATCAGGCGCCGGAGCGGTTGCACACGTAGGCGAGGGTGCCCAGCAGGAGACGGGCCTGGGGCGGGCGGCCCGCGGTGTCCAGGCACGGCGGGCGCAGCCAGCGCATCGGGCCGTGGCCGCCGAGGTCCGAAGGGGGCGCGGTGACGTGGTCGCCTGCGCCCAACGGCCGCAGGTCGAGGTCGGCGTCGTCCCAGCCCATCCGGTAGAGCAGGTCGGGCAGCTCGGCCGCGGCCCCCGGAGCGACGAAGAACAGCGCGCGGCCCGTCGGGGTGACCGCGACCGGGCCGAGCGGCAGCCCCATCCGCTCCAGGCGCGCCACGGCGACGCGGCCCGCGGCCTCCGGCACGTCGAGGATGTCGAACGACTTGCCCACCGGGAGAAGCACGGCGGCGCCCGGTGTCTCCGCCCAGGCCGCGGCGGCCTCCTCCAGCGTCGCCCCGGCCGCCAGCTCCCGGCCGAAGTCCAGCGGATGGGCACCGGGGGAGGGGCAGTCGGCGACGCCGCACGAGCAGTCCGTACGTCCGCCGCCGGCGCGTGCCGCGCGGGCTCCCGGGACGACGGCCCAGCCCCACAGCCCGGTGTATTCCGCCACGGCCGTGCTCTCGGACGAGCGGGCGCGGCGTCGCGAGCCGGATCGAATCTCCCGGATGCCGGCGATCGTGAAGCCCATGCCCCCTCCAACGGGTGGTGCGTGTCTGTGGTTACGAGGCGGCGGCCGGCGGTGGAGTCGTGACGCTCCGTCGACGGTCCGCGGTGCCGTTGGTGCGGTGGGGTGCACGGGGTGGTGCGGCGCGGTGCGCACACCCTCCCGCGCCCCGCTCCAACCGGCCCTGTTCAACCCGTGTCAAGTCAATCGTGAGAGCCCGTCGGGGAGTTCATTCGAAGGGGTGGCGAATGGTGGCGTTTCCCCGATCGCCCTCGCGAGGGGCGTGATCGTAGGATTACTTTCGGTGCACGAACCCCGGAGAGGCATCGTTCGCACGGGTATGCCGGTGGCAATTCACCGTTCCCGCACCGGCCGGAGGTGTGGCCGGAAACCGTGCTCGGGTAGATGTACCCCGGACAGGCGTCGCAACAGGCGGCATGCTGTGGGTGGTTCGCGACGAGGCGACTATCGGAGTGGGGGCGTTCCAGTGGGCGACGGCGGCACCGCCGGATCCGGCGGTACAGGCGGCACCGACACCGTCAAACGTCCCAACGCGCAGTTGGGCTCGTGGTTCGTGCGCAGCGGTTGGTCCAAGGGAGAGCTCGCACGACAGGTCAACCGCCGGGCGCGACAGATGGGCGCCCACCACATCAGCACCGACACCTCCCGGGTCCGCCGCTGGCTGGACGGCGAACAGCCCCGCGAGCCCATCCCGCGGATCCTCTCCGAACTCTTCTCGGAGCGCTTCGGCTGCGTGGTCGGCGTCGAGGAGCTGGGGCTGCGCTCCGCGCACCAGTCCCCGTCCGTCTCCGGGGTGGACCTGCCGTGGGCCGGGCCGCAAACGGTCAGCCTCATCAGTGAGTTCTCGCGCAGTGACCTGATGCTGGCGCGCCGAGGCTTCCTGGGCACCTCGCTGGCGCTGGCCGCGGGCCCCACCCTCATCGAGCCGATGCAGCGCTGGCTGGTGCCGGTGCCCGCGGGGCAGGGCGGCGCGGCGCCGCAGCAGGACCGCCCCCGGCGGCCCGCCCGGCTGTCGCAGCCGGAGCTCGACCTGCTGGAGTCGACGACCGCGATGTTCCGCCAGTGGGACGCGCAGTGCGGAGGCGGCCTGCGCCGCAAGGCGGTGGTCGGCCAGCTGCACGAGGTCACCGACCTCCTCCAGGAGCCACAGCCCGAGCCGGTCTCCAGGCGGCTGTTCAAGGTCGCCGCCGAACTCGCCGAACTGGCCGGGTGGATGAGCTACGACATCGGGCTCCAGCCGACCGCGCAGAAGTACTTCGTGCTGGCCCTGCACGCCTCCAAGGAGGCCGGCGACCGCCCCCTGGGCTCGTACATCCTCTCCAGCATGAGCCGCCAGATGATCCACCTCGGCCGGCCGGACGACGCCCTGGAGCTGATCCATCTCGCGCAGTACGGCAGCCGGGACACGGCCACCGCGCGCACCCAGGCGATGTTGTATGCGATGGAGGCGCGCGCGTACGCCGGCATGGGCCAGCCCAGCAAGGTCAAGCGCGCGGTCCGGATGGCCGAGGACACCTTCTCCGACGCGATGCCCGGTGAGCCCGAGCCGGACTGGATCCGCTTCTTCTCCGAGGCCGAACTGAACGCCGAGAACGCCCACTCCTACCGGGACCTCGCCTACGTCGCCGGCCGCAGCCCCACCTACGCCTCCCTGGCCGAGCCCGTCATGGAGCGCGCCGTCGAGCTGTTCGGTCAGGACGCCGAGCACCAGCGTTCGTATGCGCTGAACCTGATCGGGATGGCCACCGTCCGGCTGCTGCAGAAGGAGCCGGAGGCCTGCGCCGCGATGGCCCAGCAGGCGATCCCGTTCGCCCGGCAGGTCCGCTCCGAGCGGGTCAACACCCGGTTGCGCAAGACGGTGGACACCGCGGCCAGGGAGTTCGAAGGCGTCGCCGAGGTGATCCAGCTGACCGAGGAGCTCTCCCGCCAGCTGCCCGAGACCGCGGCGGAGGCCGTCTGAGGGCAGCCCCCGGACCCCGGCCACGGCCCACCACCCCGTACAGCCCGACTCGGCTCCCCCATGCCAGGTCACGCGGGTGGCAGCCGTGGCCGGGCCCTTTTTCCGGCGTCGTCGGTGACCGGTTTCGGCGCCTTGAACGGGTGGGGGAGGCAATGATCTCGCCGTTCATCGGGGCGTAACACAGGGGCCGTCTTCGTCACTGCGGTGAAACACCGACAAGGTTTGGCCGAAACCACGCTGCGACAACCTCATGGCGAAGTCGGCCCACCAAAGTTTCGCCCGCACGGGCCGCATCGACGACGAGGAGACGCCGATGCCCCCAGGCATCCTGACGCTCGCAGCAGACAAGGTCACACTGAGCCCGGCCAACACCGGGTTCATGCTGATCTGCTCCGCACTGGTGATGATCATGACCCCGGCCCTCGCCTTCTTCTACGGCGGCATGGTCCGGGTCAAGAGCGTGCTCAACATGCTGATGATGAGCTTCATCAGTTTGGGCATCGTGACGATTCTTTGGGTCCTCTACGGCTTCGGACTGGCCTTCGGCACCGACAGCGGCGGCTTCATCGGCTGGAACGGCGACTACGCCGGTCTCAGCGGGATCGGCCTGACCGAACTGTGGGGCGCCACCACCATCCCGGTCTATGTCTTCGCGGTCTTCCAGCTGATGTTCGCGATCATCACGCCCGCGCTGATCAGCGGTGCGCTGGCCGACCGGGTGAAGTTCACCGCCTGGGCCCTGTTCATCGCCCTGTGGGTCACCATCGTCTACTTCCCCGTCGCCCACTGGGTGTGGGCCGAGGGCGGCTGGCTCTTCGACCTGGGCGTCATCGACTTCGCGGGCGGCACGGCCGTGCACATCAACGCCGGTGCCGCGGCGCTCGGCGTGATCCTCGTCGTCGGCAAGCGCATCGGCTTCAAGAAGGACCCGATGCGGCCGCACAGCCTCCCCCTGGTGATGCTCGGCGCCGGCCTGCTGTGGTTCGGCTGGTTCGGCTTCAACGCCGGCTCCTGGCTCGGCAACGACGACGGCATCGGCGCGGTCGCCTTCGTCAACACGCAGGTCGCCACCGCCGCCGCGATGCTCGGCTGGCTCGCCTACGAAAAGCTGCGCCACGGCTCCTTCACCACCCTGGGCGCCGCCTCCGGCGCGGTCGCCGGACTCGTCGCCATCACCCCGGCCTGCGGCGCCGTCAGCCCCCTCGGCGCCATCGCGGTCGGCGTCATCGCCGGTGTGCTGTGCGCCATGGCCGTCGGCCTGAAGTACAAGCTCGGCTACGACGACTCGCTGGACGTCATCGGAGTACACCTCGTTGGCGGTGTCGCCGGCTCCCTGCTGGTCGGCCTGTTCGCCACCGGCGGTGTGCAGAGCGACGCCAAGGGCCTCTTCTACGGCGGCGGTTTCGAACAACTCGGCAAGCAGACGATCGGCGTGGTCTGCGTGCTGCTGTACTCCCTCGTCGTCTCGTTCGTCCTTGCCAAGGTCATCGACCTGGTGATGGGCTTCCGGGTCAGCGAGGACGAGGAGATGGCCGGCGTCGACCAGGCCGCGCACGCCGAAACGGCGTACGACTTCACCGGCGCGGGCGGTGGCACGGTGGCCCGTAAGGGCCCGGCACTCGGCGAGGCCCTGACAAAGAAGGTGGACGCGTGAAGCTCATCACGGCAGTAATCAAGCCGCACCGGCTCGACGAGGTGAAGGACGCCCTGCAGGCATTCGGCGTGCACGGCCTGACCGTCACCGAAGCCAGCGGTTACGGGCGGCAGCGCGGGCACACGGAGGTGTACCGCGGCGCGGAGTACACCGTCGACCTGGTGCCCAAGGTCCGCGTCGAGGTACTCGTCGACGACGCGGACGCCGAAGAGGTTGTCGAGGTCGTGGTCAACGCGGCCCGCACCGGCAAGATCGGCGACGGCAAGGTGTGGAGCGTCCCCGTCGACGAGGCCGTCCGGGTACGGACCGGCGAGCGCGGCCCCGACGCGCTCTGACCACCCGCACGATCCACGCGCCGCCGTCCACACCCCGGGGACGCGGCCGCCGACACCGGGAACCGGTACGCGGCTCCGGCTCCGGCCTCCGCGCGGCACCCGCCGCCGGAGCCGGAGCCGGGGCACTCCCGGGGGAACCGCCCGGCGCGCGGGCGGAGCGGCCCGCGCGGCGAATGGCCGCAGGCTCCGCCCCGGCCCAGACTGAAGAACGGGGCCCGGCGGCAGCGGGGGACAACACGACCAAGGAGCGCCCGAGTTGACCGACAGCGTCGAGGACACGGCAGGACCGGCCCGCACGCCGGACCCGCACACCGCCCCGGAGACCGACCCCGCCACCGGCACCGAAGGCGGCTACCCCGCTGCCCGGCGCAGGCTCCTCCAGGACGACGCAGCCACCGGACCCGACCGCCGCGCCGCCCTCGCCCGGCTCACCGACGACTGGCTCACCGAACTCTTCGACGGCGCCGTCCACACCTCCGGCGTCCAGGGTGCCGCCCTCGTCGCCGTCGGCGGCTACGGCCGCGGCGAACTCTCCCCCCGCAGCGACCTCGATCTCCTGCTGCTGCACGACGGCCGCGCCGGCACCCCCGCCGTCGCCGCCCTCGCCGACCTCCTCTGGTACCCCGTCTGGGATCTCGGCCTCGACCTCGACCACTCCGTACGCACCCCCGCCGAGGCCCGCAAGGCCGCCCGCGACGACCTCAAGGTGCAGCTCGGCCTGCTCGACGCCCGCCACCTGGCCGGCGACCCCGACCTCACCTCCGGACTGCGCACCGCCGCCTACGCCGACTGGCGCGCGAGCGCACCCAAGCGGCTGCCCGAACTCCACGAGCTGTGCCAGGAACGCGCCGACCGGCAGGGCGAACTGCAATACCTCCTCGAACCCGACATCAAGGAAGCCCGCGGCGGACTGCGCGACGCCACCGCCCTGCGGGCCGTCGCCGCCTCCTGGCTCGCCGACGCCCCACGCGGCGGCCTGGAAGCCGCCCGCACCCGGCTCCTCGACACCCGCGACGCCCTCCACCTGGTGACCGGACGCGCCACCGACCGGCTCTCCCTCCAGGAACAGGACCAGGTCGCCGCGTCCCTCGGCCTCCTCGACGCCGACACCCTGCTGCGCGAGGTCTACGAATCGGCCCGCACCCTCTCCTACGCCGGCGACGTCACCTGGCGCGAGGTCGGCCGGGTCCTGCGCGCCCGGTCCGTCAAACCCCTCTTCCGCGGCCTCCTGTCGAGCCGCACCCCCGGCAAGGGCGAACGCTCCCCCCTCGCCGAAGGCGTCGTCGAGCACGAGGGCGAAGCCGTACTGGCCCGCACCGCCCGCCCCGAACGCGACCCCGCCCTGGCCCTGCGCGCCGCGGCCGCCGCCGCACAGGCCGGCCTGCCCCTGTCGATGCACGCGGTACGCCGGCTGGCGTCCGCCGCCCGGCCCCTGCCCGTACCGTGGCCCGCCGAAGCCCGCGAACAGCTGGTGACCCTCCTCGGCGCGGGCGCCCACACCGTGCCCGTATGGGAGTCCCTCGAAGCCGAGGGCCTCATCACCCGGCTGCTGCCCGACTGGGAACGCGTCCGCTGCCGCCCCCAGCGCAACGCCGTGCACACCTGGACCGTCGACCGCCACCTCGTCGAGACCGCCGTACGAGCCGCCGCCCTCACCCGGCGCGTGCACCGCCCCGACCTGCTCCTCGTCGCCGCGCTGCTGCATGACATCGGCAAGGGCTGGCCCGGCGACCACTCCGTGGCAGGCGAGACCATCGCCCGCGACGTGGCCACCCGGCTCGGCTTCGACACCCGCGACGTCACCGTGATCGCCACACTCGTCCGCCACCACCTGCTGCTCATCGAGACCGCCACCCGCCGCGACCTGGACGACCCCGCGACCGTCGCAGCCGTCGCCGACGCCGTCGGCAACGCCGGCACCCTCGAACTGCTGCACGCCCTGACCGAGGCCGACGCGCTCGCCACCGGCCCCGCGGCCTGGAGCACCTGGCGCGACGGACTCGTCACCGACCTCGTCAAACGCGTCGCCGCACAGCTCGCGGGCGAAGAAGCACCGGACAACCGCGGCGCCGACGAGCCGACCGCCGAGGAAGAGCGGCTGGCCATAGAGGCCGGCCGAACCGGCGGCCCCGTCCTGGCCCTGCACGCCCGCAGCGAGGCCCCGGCCGACACCGAAGGCGCCGAACTGCCCGAGGACGGCCAGGAGCCGGTCGGCGTCGAACTCCTCATCGCCGTCCCCGACCAACCCGGCGTCCTCCCCGCCGCGGCCGGCGTCCTGGCCCTGCACCGCCTCACCGTCCGCGCCGCCGACCTGCGCGTCCTCGACCCCATCGGCCAGGGCCCGGTTCTCCTCCTCAGCTGGCGGGTCGCCGCCGAATACGGCTCCCTGCCCCAGGCCGTACTGCTCCGCGCCGACCTGATCCGCGCCCTGGACGGCTCCCTCGACATCCCCGCCCGTCTCGCCGAACGCGAACGCGCCTACGCCCGGCGCTCGCGCGCCGTCCTCGCCCCGCCACCCCGCGTCACCGTCCCTGCGGGCAGCTCCCGCACCGCCACCGTCATCGAGGTCCGCGCCCAGGACGCCCACGGCCTGCTGCACCGCATCGGCCGCGCCCTGGAGGACGCCGGCGTCACCGTCCGCAGCGCCCACGTCAGCACCCTCGGCGCCAACGCCGTCGACGCGTTCTACGTCACCGACACCAAGGGCGACCCCCTGCCCCCGGACCGGGCCACAGCCGTCGCCCGCGCCGTACAGACCGCCCTTGAGTGACCCGGGCCACCACGCCCGCGCCCGCCCGCCGGCCCCCGCTACCGGCGGGCAGGGGTGGCCCGCTTGCCGGGCCGGATACCCTAGGAGGCGATTGCCTCCGCCCCCGACCCCGAGGATCGACGACCGCCGTGTTCGATACGCTTTCCGACCGCTTGGCGAGTACCTTCAAAAACCTCCGGGGCAAGGGCCGCCTCTCCGAGGCGGACATCGACGCCACGGCGCGCGAGATCCGTATCGCCCTCCTCGAGGCCGACGTCGCGCTGCCCGTCGTCCGCGCCTTCATCAAGCAGGTCAAGGAGCGCGCGAACGGTGCCGAGGTCTCCCAGGCGCTGAACCCCGCCCAGCAGGTCATCAAGATCGTCAACGAGGAGCTCGTCGGCATCCTCGGCGGCGAGACCCGCCGGCTGCGCTTCGCCAAGACCCCGCCGACCGTCATCATGCTGGCCGGCCTCCAGGGCGCCGGTAAGACCACCCTCGCCGGCAAGCTCGGACGCTGGCTCAAGGGCCAGGGCCACGCGCCGCTGCTCGTCGCCTGTGACCTCCAGCGCCCCAACGCCGTCAACCAGCTCTCCGTCGTCGCCGAGCGCGCCGGCGTCGCGATCTACGCGCCCGAACCGGGCAACGGCGTCGGCGACCCCGTCAAGGTCGCCCAGGACTCCATCGAGTTCGCCCGCGGCAAGCAGCACGACGTCGTCATCGTCGACACCGCCGGCCGCCTGGGCATCGACCAGGAGCTGATGCAGCAGGCCGCGGACATCCGCGACGCGGTCAGCCCCGACGAGGTCCTCTTCGTCGTCGACGCGATGATCGGCCAGGACGCCGTCAACACCGCCGAGGCGTTCCGCGACGGCGTCGGCTTCGACGGCGTGGTGCTCTCCAAGCTCGACGGCGACGCCCGCGGTGGCGCGGCGCTCTCCATCGCGCATGTCACCGGCAAGCAGATCATGTTCGCCTCCAACGGCGAGAAGCTGGACGACTTCGACGCGTTCCACCCGGACCGCATGGCGTCCCGCATCCTCGGCATGGGCGACATGCTCTCGCTCATCGAGAAGGCCGAGCAGACCTTCAGCCAGGCCGAGGCCGAGAAGATGGCGGCCAAACTCCAAAAGGGCCCCAAGGAGTTCACCCTCGACGACTTCCTGGCCCAGATGGAACAGGTCCGCAAGATGGGCTCCATCTCCAAGCTGCTCGGCATGCTGCCCGGCATGGGTCAGATGAAGGACCAGATCAACAACCTCGACGAGCGCGAGGTCGACCGCACGGCCGCCATCATCAAGTCGATGACGCCCGCCGAGCGGCACGAACCGACCATCATCAACGGCTCCCGCCGCGCCCGTATCGCCAAGGGCTCCGGTGTCGACGTCAGCGCCGTCAAGAACCTCGTCGAGCGCTTCTTCGACGCCCGCAAGATGATGTCGAAGATGGCCCAGGGCGGCGGCATGCCGGGCATGCCCGGGATGCCCGGCATGGGTGGCGGCGGCGCCAAGAAGAAGAAGCAGGTCAAGCAGGCCAAGGGCAAGCGCAAGAGCGGTAACCCGATGAAGCGCAAGGCCGACGAGGAGGCCGCGGCGGCCCGCCGCGAGGCCGCCCAGTCCGGCAACCCGCTGGGCCTGCCCCAGGGCGGCCAGGACCAGAAGGACTTCGAACTCCCCGAGGAATTCAAGAAGTTCATGGGCTGACCCCGGTCCCTGCCATCCGCGAGCCCCCGGCCACCTCCAGGCGACCGGGGGCTCGCGCATGCACGGCAGCCGTCCGGCGGCGCCCTCCGCCGAACCCTCCGGCCGCTACTGCGTCCGCGCGATCAGATACCGGAACACATTCGGCATCCAGACCGTCCGGTCCGCCCGCTGATACGGATGCAGCGCCTCCGTCAACTCCTTCTCCACCAGCCGCTGCTCGGTGACCTCCAACGCCGCGTCGAAGAGCCCCGTCGACAGCAACCCGCGCACCGCACTCGCCAGATCCGCGTACCCGAACGGGCAGGCCACCCGGCCCGAACCGTCCGGCCGCAGCCCCGCCCGCTCCGCCAGATCCTCCAGATCGTCCCGGCGGCTGGGCCGCCAGCCGCCCGCCGCCCGCAACAACGGCTCGGCCAGCCGCTGCGCCACCCGCAGCACCCCGGCCGTCGCACACCGCTCCTCCGGCCCCCAGCCGCCCAGCACGATCGCGCTGCCGCGCTCCGCCAGCCCGGCCGCCGCCGTCAACGAATCCGTCAGCCCCTGCACGGTGCTGACACAGCCCACCGGATGGAACGCCGTCACCACATTGAACGGCGCCGCGTCCACCGCCGCGTCCTCCAGGCCGCCGCTGACCAGCCGGGTGACCTCCGGCATACCGTCCGGCGTGAGCCGCTCACGGGCCAGCTCCAGCCGGCACTCGTCCGAATCGACACCGCTGACCTGCGCCCCACGCCCCGCGGCGAGCAACAGCGCCAGACCGGAACCGCAACCCAGCCCCAGCAGCCGGGTGCCGGAACCGACCCCCAGGCGGTCGTAAGCGGCTTCGTACAGCGGCACCAGCATGCGTTCTTGAATCTCGGCCCAGTCACGGGCGCGCGCCTTGGTGCCGGTCGGTGCGGGAAGGTCATCGGATCCCATGGGACCGGAGTTCGGAAGGTCGTGCCGTACGAGCGTGGGTGACATCGAATGCGCCCCTATTCGCCGAGAACCCGAAGCTGTTCAGTGCCGATCGCCCCCGTTTTCGCGCGTTGTGCGCCCCCGAGTTCCAGACAACTGCGCATCCGTCCGGCCGTCCAGGGGTTGCGCCGGGGTTGTCTCCCGCGCGCCCCCGTATGCGCCGGGCCCGCTCCCTGGAGCGCCGTTCCAGGGTGCCCCGGCGCGCCGGGTTTCGCCACGGCAGGACCGCCACCTGCGCCTCCCGCAGCAGAACCCCGAGCCGAGTACCCCTACGGTGGGGCACACGGTCCCGGTCCGCGACGGCGCACGGCAGAACACGCCCCCGGGGCCGGCCGCGCGGACACGGGAGATCACCCGTACCATCGCGGCCGTGCTCGCCGTCCGGGCATACGACCGCACTACGCCGTGCGGCGTACGCGGGGGTACGTACCGGCTTGGTAGCCGCTGGGCGCCTTCTCCGCAGATCGGCGCACCCGGCCCTCGGCATAACCCATGACCAGAAACTGACTGGTACGTGCAAATTATTTGGGATGCCCCGGAATCGGAACACTGGACCTCCCCGGCTCGTTGTCACGACGTGAGCACGACACCGCCTGTTCTCGCCGCCGAACTGGCGCTCGCGTGGGCCGATATTCAACGGCACCACCCCGAGCTGCCGGATCTGGCCGCGCCCGAATCCCTCATCGGGGAGTCCTCGTCCGCCTGTGGCGCGGAGCTCTCCTTCGAACGGCTGCTCCACGAGGCAGTCCACGGCATCGCCGCCGCCCGCGGCATCCGCGACACCTCCCGCGCAGGCCGCTACCACAACCGCAGGTTCCTGACGATCGCGGAGGAGCTGGGCCTGGACCACGTCGACGAGCCGCATCCCAGCAGCGGCTTCTCCCTGGTCACGCTCAACCCCGAAGCAAGAAGGCGCTACCGCCCCACCATCGAACGACTGGCCAGGGCCCTCAAGGCGCACACCGCCGCCACGGCCACCGACACCACCCGCAGTTTCCGCGGCCCCGCGGCCCGGCACGGCTCCTCCGGAGGCGGTGTCCGCGTCAAGGCCGTCTGCGACTGCGGACGCAATGTCCGGGTCGTCCCCTCGGTTCTCGCCCAGGCGCCGATCGTGTGCGGCGGCTGCGGCAAGCCCTTCCGTATCCCCGAGGTGGCCGCGGTCGGCTGACCCCGGGGCGTGTGGCACAATGGCTAGCTGTACTCGACAGTCGCACAGGACCCCTCTCTCCTCCGGCTGACGCGTCCATCGGGCATACCGAGTACCGCAACCCCACGTGGCATCCCGTTGTGCCCAACCACGTCAAGACCAGGAGACACCACTTCCGTGGCAGTCAAGATCAAGCTGAAGCGTCTGGGCAAGATCCGCGCGCCTCACTACCGCATCGTCATCGCCGACTCCCGTACCCGCCGTGACGGCCGGGCCATCGAGGAGATCGGCCTGTACCACCCGGTGCAGAACCCCTCGCGCATCGAGGTCGACTCCGAGCGTGTCCAGTACTGGCTGGGTGTCGGCGCGCAGCCGACCGAGCCCGTCATGGCCATCCTCAAGGTCACCGGCGACTGGCAGAAGTTCAAGGGCCTGCCCGCCCCGGCGCCCATGAAGGTCGCCGAGCCGAAGGCCGACAAGCGCGCCCTCTTCGAGGCCGCTGCCAAGGCTTCCGGCGACGAGCCCAAGGGTGAGGCCATCACCCCGAAGGCGAAGAAGGCTGACAAGAAGGCGGACGAGGCTGCTGAGGCCGAGTCCACCTCCGAGTCGACCGAGGCCTGAGCATGCTCGAGGAGGCCCTCGAGCACCTCGTCAAGGGCATCGTCGACAACCCCGATGACGTGCAGGTAGCCTCGCGCACCCTGCGCCGCGGGCGCGTGCTCGAGGTACGGGTCCACCCCGACGACCTCGGCAAGGTGATCGGCCGCAACGGCCGTACCGCCCGCGCGCTGCGGACCGTCGTGGGCGCCATCGGTGGCCGAGGCATCCGCGTCGACCTCGTCGACGTGGACCAGGTCCACTGAGCATCGATTCACCGGCACGGGCCGGGGAGGGCTACGGCCCACCCCGGCCCGTTGTCGTCGCCGCATGAGAAAAGGAAAGCCATAGTGCAGCTGGTAGTCGCACGGATCGGCCGCGCCCACGGCATCAAGGGTGAGGTCACCGTAGAGGTGCGCACCGACGAGCCCGAGCTGCGGCTCGCACCCGGAGCCGTCCTCGCCACGGAACCCTCGTCCGTGGGACCGCTCACCATCGCGACCGGCCGGGTCCACAGCGGCCGGCTGCTGCTGCGCTTCGAGGGCGTCCAGGACCGCACGGCCGCCGAAGCGCTGCGCAACACCCTGCTGATCGCGGAGGTCGACCCCGAGGAAGTCCCCGAGGACCCCGAGGAGTTCTACGACCACCAGCTCATCGACCTCGACGTCGTCACCCGCGACGGCACGGCCGTCGGCCGCATCTCCGAGGTCTCCCACCTGCCGTACCAGGACCTGCTGATCGTCAAGCGGCCCGACGGCAGCGACGTCATGATCCCGTTCGTCAGCGAGATCGTGCCGGAGATCGACCTGGAGGAGCAGCGCGCCGTCATCGACCCGCCGCCCGGCCTCCTCGACGACAGTCAGGCCGAGGTCGCCACCGGCCGCGAGGACACCTGATGCGGCTCGACGTCGTCACGATCTTCCCCGAATACCTCGAGCCGCTGAACGTCTCCCTCGTCGGCAAGGCCCGAGCCCGCGGACAGCTCGATGTCCGCATCCACGACCTGCGGGACTGGGCGCACGACAAGCACAACACCGTCGACGACACCCCCTACGGCGGCGGCCCCGGCATGGTCATGAAGCCCGAGCCCTGGGGCGAGGCGCTCGACGAGGTGCTCGCCTCCGGAGACGGCGAACCGGTGATCGTCGTGCCCACCCCCAGCGGGGAGCCCTTCACCCAGCAGCTCGCCGTCGAACTCTCCGCCAAGCCCTGGCTGGTGTTCACCCCGGCTCGCTACGAAGGCATCGACCGCCGCGTCATCGAGGAGTACGGCTCCCGCCTCGACGTCCGCGAGGTCTCCATCGGCGACTACGTCCTGGCCGGCGGCGAGGCCCCGGTCCTGGTCATGGTCGAGGCGGTCGCCCGCCTGCTGCCCGGCGTCCTCGGCAACGCCGCCTCCCACCAGGACGACTCCTTCGCCCCCGGAGCGATGGCCGACCTCCTGGAAGGCCCCGTCTACACCAAGCCCCCGGAGTGGCGCGGTCACGGCATCCCCGATGTCCTGGTCAGCGGACACCACGGCAAGATCGCCCGCTGGCGACGCGACGAGGCATTCCGCCGCACCGACCGCAACCGCCCCGATCTGATCGAGCGCGCCGACCCCTCGGCGTTCGACAAGCACGACCGCGCGATCCTCGCCGCCCTGGGCTGGTCCGTCCGCGACGACGGCCGATTTGGGCGTTCGAGTGACGGCGTGGAAGAATAAGCCGCTGCTGTGTGCGTCCGGCGCGCGCCCCTGCCACAGGGGGAACGACGCCCGCCCGACGGAACGGCATCCGAAACATCATCCCGATATCCCGTTGATGACCTGTGGCATCAGCGAAGAAAGCAGTAGGTCATGAACCTTCTCGACTCCGTCGACTCCGCATCGCTGCGCACCGACGTCCCGGCCTTCCGCCCGGGTGACACCGTCAACGTCCACGTCCGCGTCATCGAGGGCAACCGCTCCCGTGTGCAGCAGTTCAAGGGCGTCGTCATCCGCCGTCAGGGCGCCGGCGTGCGCGAGACCTTCACGGTCCGCAAGGTCAGCTTCTCCGTCGGCGTGGAGCGCACCTTCCCGGTGCACACCCCGATCGTCGAGAAGATCGAGGTCGTGACCCGCGGTGACGTCCGTCGCGCCAAGCTGTACTTCCTCCGTGAGCTCCGCGGCAAGGCCGCGAAGATCAAGGAGAAGCGCGACAACTGAGTCGTGCCGCCCCGGACCGCGATTTTTTGCGCCGGAGCAACGCAAAGCCAAGCTCACGTCCGACGTCCGGACCCGGCCGGATAGGCTCAGGGCCCGATGGACAACGACGCACAGCTCTCGGAGCGCGACCGCTCTCCCGCCCCCGACCAGGGGCCGGAGCAGAGGTCGCGCTCCGCGCGTTTCCTGGCCCGCTCGGCCGGGCTGCGGCAGCGGCCGGTCACCCTCCTCGCCCTGTGCGCGGCCTTCCTGCTGCTGCTCAGCGCCTTCGTCGCGCAGCCCTTTCTGATCCCCAGCTCCTCCATGGAGAACACCCTGCGGATCGGCGACCGGGTGCTGGTCAACAAGCTGGCCTACCGCTTCGGCGACGACCCGCGGCGGGGCGATGTGGTGGTGTTCGACGGCACCGGGTCTTTCGTTCACAGCGAGCCGGGGGAGAATCCGGTCACGGCACTGCTGCGCGGTGCCGGCGCGGCGCTGGGCCTGGCCCGGCCCGCCGAGACCGACTACGTCAAGCGCGTGATCGGGGTCGGCGGTGACCGTGTGACCTGCTGCGACAAACGGGGGCGGATCGAAGTGAACGGTGAGCCCGTGGCCGAGGGCTACCTCTACCCGGGGAACGCACCCTCCTCGGTGGAGTTCGACATCGAGGTGCCGGAGGGGAAGTTGTGGGTGATGGGCGACCACCGTGCCAGATCCCGTGACTCCCGCGACCACCTCGGTGAGGCGGGCGGCGGCACCGTACCCGTCGACAAGGTGATCGGCCGGGCGGACTGGATCACCTGGCCGGTGGGCCGCTGGACCACCCTCGACCGGCCGCGGGCCTTCGACGACATACCGGCCCCGGCAGGCCCCCATGGGTAATCGGGGGCGGCCCCGCCACGGGCAGCAGAACAGCACAGGAACCCGCCACGCCAAAGGAGCCCCCGCAGAGCCCGGGGAGCCCGCAGACGGCCCTGGAGCCCGCCGGGCGACCGGCGGGCGCGCCGAGCGACGACGGCAGGCGAAGCGCATCAAGCGCCGCAGGCAACGCTCCTACATCAAGGAAATCCCCATCCTGATCGGGGTGGCCCTGGCCATCGCGCTGGTGCTGAAGACCTTCCTTGTGCAGGCGTTCGTGATTCCGTCGGGCTCCATGGAGCAGACGATCAAAATCGGCGACCGGGTTCTCGTCGACAAACTCACGCCGTGGTTCGGCTCGAAGCCGGAGCGCGGCGAGGTCGTCGTCTTCAAGGACCCGGGAGGCTGGCTCAAGGGCGAGCAGGCGCAAACCGCCGAAGACGGACCGGGCGTGAAGCAGTTCAAGGAATTCATGACCTTCATCGGACTGCTGCCGTCCGCCGATGAACAAGACCTCATCAAACGCGTCGTCGGCGTGGGCGGCGACACCGTCAAATGCTGCGACAAGCAGAACCGCGTGACGGTTAACGGCAAGCCGCTCACCGAACCGTACGTCCACCCCGGAAATCCGCCGTCCACGCTGAAATTCACCGTGAACGTTCCCATCGGGCGGATCTTCGTGATGGGCGACCACCGTTCCGACTCCGCGGATTCGCGCTTCCACCTCGACGAGCCGTACCGTGGCACCGTCTCGGAGGAAAATGTCGTCGGCCGCGCCGTGGTGATCGCCTGGCCGTTCAGCCACTGGCGACAACTCGAAGAGCCGGACACCTTCTCAACCGTGCACGACTCGCCGGGCGCCAGGGCGTCCGGAGCCGGTGCGCCACATAGGGTGTCCTCCGAGACTTTGGCCGTACTCCCGACCCCTGCGGAACTCCCGCTCGTTATGGGAGTGGTGGGCCTGCACCGGTTGACGGGCGGGCGTGAGCGTGGAGTAAGGAGCAGATGTGGGGGACTTGGCGGTCGGCGCGCGGTCCGGAACCGAAGAGCCCGAGGAGCCGGCGGGGCGCGGTGACATTCCGCAGGCGGCGACGAGTTCCGTGCATCAGTCGCAGGCGCAGCAGTCATCACCGACGGACCGGTCGGCGGCCGAGGAGGAGAGCGGCAGCATGACGACGGGGAAAAAGCCGCGCGCCTTCTGGAAAGAGCTGCCGATTCTCATCGGCATCGCGTTGATCCTCGCGCTGTTGATCAAGACGTTCCTGGTGCAGGCGTTCTCCATCCCGTCCGACTCCATGCAGGACACCCTGCAGCGTGGCGACCGGGTCCTCGTCGACAAGCTGACGCCGTGGTTCGGCTCGAAGCCGGAGCGCGGCGAGGTCGTGGTCTTCCACGACCCGGGCGGCTGGCTGAACGAAGCACCGACCCCCGAGCCGAACCCCGTGCAAAAGGTCCTCAGCTTCATCGGTCTGATGCCCTCGGCCGAGGAGAAGGACCTGATCAAGCGGGTGATCGCGGTCGGTGGGGACACCGTCGAGTGCCATGGCACCGGCCCGGTGAAGGTCAACGGCAAGGCCCTCAAGGAGGACTCCTACGTCTTCCCCGGGGCCACCCCCTGCGGCGACCGGGAGTTCGGCCCGATCCACGTCCCCAAGGACCGGATCTGGGTCATGGGTGATCACCGGGACGACTCCCTCGACTCCCGCTACCACCAGAACCTCAAGGGCAACGGCACCGTCTCGGTGGACGAGGTCGTCGGCCGTGCCTTCACCATCGCCTGGCCCATCAACCGCTGGTCCACGCTGCCGGTCCCGGACACCTTCGACCAGCCGGGGATCAACAAGTCGATGGCTGCGGCGCCGGCCGCGCTCGGGCTCATCGGAGCGGTCCCGATCGTGCTGTGGCGCCGCCGGAGGCTGACCGCGGAACGTACCCCCAGGTAGGGTGCCGTCCCAGATCTTCGACGCGGGCCGGTACCGCGGGGTGGGAGCGCTGGGATGAGCAGCAGTACGGAACGCAGGACCGACGGCCGCGGCCGGACCACGGGCAGTGTGCTGTCCGGTCTGGCCGTGGCCGTCGGCTGTGCGCTGTTCCTGGGCGGCTTCGTATGGGGGGCACTGATCTACCGCCCGTATACGGTTCCGACCGACTCGATGGCACCGACGATCGCGGCCGGGGCCCGTGTCCTGGCCGAACGGGTCGACGGCTCCGAGATACGCAGGGGCGACGTCGTCGTCTTCAAGGACTCGGTGTGGGGCGACCTGCCGATGGTCAAGCGCGTCGTCGGCGTCGGCGGCGACAAGGTCTCCTGCTGCACCAAGGAAGGCCGCCTGACCGTCAACGGCGTTCCGGTCGAGGAACCGTATCTGCAGAGCGATGGGCCCGCCTCACCCACCGGCTTCAAGGCCAAGGTCCCCACCGGCCAGCTCTTCCTGCTCGGCGACCACCGCAGCGATTCCCTCGACTCTCGCGTCCACCTCACGGACGGCGACCACGGCTCCGTGCCGCGCAGCGCCGTCAGCGCCCGCGTGGACGCCCGCGCCTGGCCGGTCGGCAGCGTCGGCATGATGGACCGCCCTGAGGCCTTCTCCGAGCTGCCCGGCGGCACCTCACAGCCCGGTCCGCTGCGGCCCATCACCTACGCGGTGATCGCCGGCACCGTCCTGATCCTCGGCGGCGCCGCCCACGGCCCCCTCACCCGGCGCAAGGGCCGCAACCGTGGCTGATCGCGACGAGAAGGCGACGGGCACGGAAGCCGGCCGGGAGGCCGCTGACCAGGCTGAGGCAGCTGACCGCGACCGGGTGGCCGATCGCGACGGGACGGCCGCGGGCCGGCAGGCCGAGGTGCGCCAGGTCTCCCGCGTCATCCTGCTCGATCCCGACGACCGGATCCTGCTCATGCACGGCTTCGAACCGGCCCGCCCCACCGAGACCTGGTGGTTCACTCCTGGCGGCGGCGTGGAAGGCACCGAGACCCGCGAAGAGGCGGCGCGCCGCGAACTCGCCGAGGAAACCGGAATCACCCGGGCAGCCCTCGGCCCCGTCCTGTGGAAACGCCGCTGCTCCTTCCCCTTCGACGGACGTCAATGGGAGCAGGACGAGTGGTACTACCTGGGACGGACCGACCGGACTGAGACCGACACCAGGGGGCAGACGGACCTGGAGCGACGCAGCGTCTCGGGACTGAGGTGGTGGACTTTCGAGGAACTGTCCGCGTCGCATGAGACGGTGTATCCGACCAGACTCGCCGAGCTGCTGCGCACGCTGCTCGACGAAGGGCCCCCCAGTGCGCCGGTGCTCCTGGAGACCGAGAGGGTCTGACGCACAATAGGGGGACGCACGGCTGAAGGGGATCTGCCATGAGCGCCGAGGACCTCGAGAAGTACGAGACCGAGATGGAGCTGAAGCTCTACCGGGAGTACCGCGACGTCGTCGGTCTGTTCAAGTACGTGATCGAGACCGAGCGACGGTTCTACCTCACCAATGACTACGAGATGCAGGTGCACTCGGTGCAGGGCGAGGTGTTCTTCGAGGTCTCGATGGCTGACGCCTGGGTCTGGGACATGTACCGCCCGGCTCGCTTCGTCAAGCAGGTGCGCGTACTGACGTTCAAGGACGTGAATATCGAGGAGCTCAACAAGAGCGATCTCGATCTGCCGGGGAGCTGAGGGGCCGTACCGGGGGCTCGGTCCGCCCAAGGGCTGGGCTCGGACTGCTCGGGATGTGGGCTGTTTCCGGCCGGCCGGTTGCCTGGCGAGTTGCCGGCGGCCGGCTGTGCTGCGCGTGCGCCGCTGATCACCACTGTGGGTGACCGGGTTATCCACAGCTGAAGGGTTATCCACCAAGATCCAACAGCTCAGTGCGAAGACTTCACAGTCGGTGCCGGAGGTGGTGCCGCATGAACGCCATGCAGGCCGGCCGGCAGGCCAGGTACGGAGCACAGGCCGAAGGAATCGGGCTCGGTCCGGACGGGGCTTCGAGCGAGTACGGGACGTCGAGCACGTTCGGGCCGTCGAGGGCGTACGGGGCATCGAGTGCGTACGGGAGCGCCGGGGCTCGGAACGAGGGCGGGTCCGGGGGACATGGTCACGGGGCCAGGGGGATGCCGTTAGGCCGGGGAGTGGCTGGTGATGCCGGGGCTCAGGGCAGCGGCAGGGGCAGCTGCGGCGGAGCGGTAGGCGGCGAGGAGGCGCCCGCCGGGTGCCCACCGCCGGGGAGCCACGGGCCAGCGGGGGAGCGGGGCCGAGTCGAGCCCAGGACCCGAAACCTGAGCCGAGGCCGCCGCAGGACGCAGCCAGATCCGGGACCTGATGCCCGGAACGGGCCCGACCCCACTCCAGGGCGCCGCCATGAGGCCAGGGCACGCCGCCCCGAGGCCGACGGACACCCAGCGCCCCCGCCAAGCAAGTCCAACGCGGCCGAACCCCACGCGGCCCCTCCTAAGCGCCCGGACGCCCGGCGGGCTCTCGGACGCTACGGCGAAGACCTCGCCGCCCGGTGCCTCATCCAGGCCGGCATGCGCATCCTGGACCGCAACTGGCGCTGCCGCGACGGCGAGATCGACATCGTGGCAGCCGACGGCGACGCCCTCGTGATCTGCGAGGTCAAGACCCGCCGCGCCGGCTGGTACGAGCACCCCATGGCAGCGGTTCGTCCCGAGAAGACCCAGCGCCTGCGCCTGCTGGCCGAGCGCTGGCTGGAGCGGCACGGCGGACCGCCGCCCGGAGGCGTGCGCATCGACGTCGTCGGCGTGCTGCTCCCCGCCCGCGGCGCCCCGGTCGTCGACCACGCACGGGGGGTGGCGTGATGGGCTTCGCCCGCACCTGCTCCGTCGCCCTCGTCGGAGTCGAAGGCGTCGTGGTCGAGGTCCAGGCCGACCTCGAACCAGGTGTCGCCGCCTTCACCCTCGTCGGACTGCCCGACAAGAGCCTCGTGGAGTCCAAGGACCGTGTACGCGCCGCGGTGGTGAACTCCGGTGCCGAGTGGCCACAGAAGAAGCTCACCGTCGGCCTCAGCCCCGCATCCGTCCCGAAAGGCGGCAGCGGATTCGACCTCGCCGTGGCCTGCGCGGTCCTCGGCGCCGCCGAGCGCCTCGACCCTAGGGAACTCACCGACCTGATGATGATCGGCGAGCTGGGCCTGGACGGCCGGGTCCGCCCCGTGCGAGGCGTGCTGCCGGCCGTCCTGGCAGCGGCCGAGGCCGGATACCGCCAGGTCGTCGTACCGGAACGAACCGTTGCCGAGGCGTCCCTCGTCCCCGGCATCTCCGTCCTCGGCGTCCGCAGCCTGCGCCAGCTCATCGCCGTCCTCACCGACGAACCGGTCCCAGAAGAGGACGACACCCCCGGCGAGGGCCGCCCCGACCCCCTGCTCGCCGGGCTGATCGTGCCGGGTACCGGTATCGGCGCCGGACTGCCACCCGGTGACCGCACCCTCGATCTGTCGGACGTCGCCGGCCAGCACACCGCCCGCCGGGCCCTGGAGGTGGCCGCCGCAGGACGCCACCACATCTTCTTCAAAGGCCCACCCGGAGCCGGGAAAACCATGCTCGCCGAACGCCTCCCCGGGCTGCTGCCACCCCTGTCACCCAAGGAATCCCTGGAAGTCACCGCCGTCCACTCGGTCGCCGGCACCCTCCCGCCAGGGCAACCGCTCGTCAACCGCCCGCCCTACTGCGCCCCGCACCACTCAGCGACCATGGCCAGCCTCGTCGGCGGCGGCAGCGGACTGCCCCGCCCCGGCGCCGTATCGCTCGCCCACCACGGCGTCCTCTTCGTCGACGAGGCCGCCGAATGCAACGCACGCGTCCTGGACGCCCTGCGGCAGCCACTGGAATCCGGACACGTCGTCGTGGCCCGTGCCGCAGGCATGATGCGCCTGCCCGCACGCTTCCTCCTCGCCCTCGCGGCCAACCCCTGCCCCTGCGGCCGGCACGGCACCATCGGCGGCGGCTGCGAATGCAGGCCCTCCTCCATCCGCCGCTACCGCGCCCGCCTGTCAGGACCCCTGATGGACCGCGTCGACCTACGCATCGCCGTGGAACCCGTCGCACGCTCCGAACTCATCGCCCTCGGCCGCGGCGCCGAATCCACCGCAACGGTCGCCGACCGCGTACGCGCTGCCCGCGAACGCTCAGCGGCGCGCTTCACCGACACCCCCTGGCGCACCAACAGCGAAGTGCCCGGGCACGAACTGAGAACCCGCTGGCAGGTCCACCCCGGTGCACTCGCCCAAGTCGAACGCGACCTCGAATGCGGCCTGCTGACCGCTCGTGGCCTCGACCGTGTCCTTCGCGTCGCCTGGACGGCGGCGGACCTCGCCGGCCACGACCGCCCGACAACCGAAGACGTCAACTGGGCACTGGAACTCCGCACCGGCGTACGGCGAGGAGCGGTGACGGCGACCGCCGGAGCATGAGCGCAACCCGCGAGCCGCTGCGGTCCCGCAAACAACGGCCGCAGCGGCCACGCGGACCGGAGAATCACGCAGCCACAACGGCCGCAGAACGGGGGAGAGATGAGCGGGACCGACGCATGGGGCTTCGCCACACACGATGCCGACGACACCACCCGACACCGCCCGAGCAGCAGCGAGAACGAAGGCGCGACACGCCGAACCGCCCCGCACCCTGCGCCCCGCTCACCACACGCCGAGGAGCCGGCCCGACACGACCCCGACACGCCGCAGCGCACGGCCCGCGCGGCACTCACCCGCATCCTCGAACCAGGCGACGAAACCGCCGGCCGCTGGCTGCGCGAAATGGGCCCGGTGGCCCTCTGGCAGGCGCTGTCCTCCCCTGACGCCGACCCGCCCAAAGGCGCCGGCCGGGACAAGCTCGCCGGCCTGAGGCTTCGCGCGGAACGCACCGACCCCGCCGCTGACATCGCCGCCGTCACCGCACTCGGCGGCCGGTTCCTCTGCCCGGGCGAGGACGAATGGCCCGGCCAACTCGACGACCTGGGAGACAGCCGCCCCATCGGTCTGTGGGTACGCGGACGCGCCAACCTCCGGCTATGGGCCCTGCGCTCGGTCTCCATCGTCGGCGCACGAGCCTGCACCGAATACGGCGCCCACCTCGCCGCAACCATGGGCGCCGGCCTGGCCGACCGCGGCTGGACAGTCGTCTCCGGAGCCGCCTACGGAGTCGACGGAGCAGCCCACCGCGGCGCCATGGCCGCCGACGGCCCCACCATCGCCGTACTCGCCTCCGGCGTCGACTACGCCTACCCCCGAGGACACACCGAATTGATCGGACGGATCGCCGAACAAGGAATCCTCCTGGCCGAGTTACCGCCCGGCGACCACCCCACCCGCAGCCGCTTCGTCCAACGCAACCGCGTCATCGCCGCACTCACCAGAGGCACCGTCGTCGTCGAAGCCGAACTCCGCAGCGGCTCCCTCGTCACCGCCCGACGCGCCACAGCACTCGGCCGCTACACCATGGGCATCCCCGGCCCCGTGACCAGCGCACTGTCCGCAGGAGTCCACCAACTCCTGCGCGGCGAAGCAGTGGTGGTCACCGACGCCGACGACGTCGTCGAACTCGTCGGCAGCATCGGCGACCTCGCCCCCGAACGCCGCGGACCGACCCTCAGCCGCGACCTGCTGGACCCCGTCGCGGCCCGCGTACTGGAAGCGCTGCCCGCGCGCGGCGGCACGGACACTGCCCACCTGGCACGGGAATCCGGCACCCCGCGCGACCTCGCACAAAGCAAACTCTTCGAGCTGCAGTCCCTCGGATTCGTTCAAAGGTGCGGTGACCGCTGGGAGTTGGCGCGACGCGCCGAGCACACCGCAGGTTCCCGGCGAGGCGGTACTTGACCTGGGGCGAACGGGTGAAAGGGTGAGGGGAATGACCGCAGAATCCAGGTTTGCCTCGCTTCGGCATGCGGAGTCGACCCACGGGGGCATAGCGATGTGGCGCAACCGGCCGCCCGGGTCCCGCCGGCCACGTCACCGCATCCCGCCGCGCACCCCCCGGGAACACGCGTCCGACCCCCTGACCGGCTGTCGCCACGCTGTGCGAGGTAACGACGAGGTGCGGCTAGCGGAACGTATCTGCGCACGCCCGAACCCCCGATCCTCGCGCACCGCGACACTTCGGTCACGCTACGCTCACAGGCAATCCCCCCTTCACACACTCACCCACCAGCGTCTCGGCAGAACGGCTCAAGGCGACGAATGCCCCAGCACACCTCCGGGTCTGACCGCGCGGCAGTACCACCCGCCGCGCGCGGCAGCGTGCGCCCCTCCGCGCCCACTGCGCTCGACGAGTTGTGGCGCTCCTACAAGGCGTCGGGTGACGGGCGACTGCGGGAGCAGCTGATCCTGCACTACTCACCCCTGGTCAAATACGTCGCAGGCCGGGTCAGCGTCGGACTGCCACCCAACGTCGAACAGGCCGACTTCGTCTCCTCCGGAGTCTTCGGACTGATCGACGCCATCGAAAAGTTCGAACCCGAACGCTCCATCAAGTTCGAGACCTACGCGATCACCCGCATCCGCGGCGCGATGATCGACGAACTGCGCGCCCTGGACTGGATCCCGCGCTCCGTACGACAGAAGGCCCGCGCCGTCGAGCGCGCCTACGCAACCCTCGAAGCGCAGCTGCGCCGCACACCCTCCGAGGCTGAGGTCGCCCGCGAGATGGGCATCGCGCTCGAGGACCTCCATGGCGTGTTCAGCCAGCTCTCCCTGGCGAACGTCGTCGCCCTCGAAGAACTCCTCCACGCCGGCGGCGAGGGCGGTGAACGGCTCAGCCTGATGGACACGCTGGAGGACACGGCCGCCGACAACCCCGTCGAGGTCGCCGAGGACCGAGAGCTGCGGCGTCTGCTGGCACGGGCCATCAACACCCTCCCCGAGCGTGAGAAGACCGTGGTCACCCTCTACTACTACGAGGGCCTCACCCTCGCAGAGATCGGCAACGTCCTCGGTGTCACGGAGAGCCGGGTCAGCCAGATCCACACCAAGTCCGTACTGCAGCTCAGAGCGAAACTCGCCGACGTCGGACGCTGATCCTTGCCACAGAGATGCGACGCGGAGTGCCACGGTGGGCCCGCCGTCCGTAGAGTGGTGACGTGCCAAGGATTCGAGCGGCCTCTGTGGCCGAGCACCGGACGATGCAGCGCGGCGCCCTTCTGGACGCCGCCCGCACCTTGCTGTCCGAAGGCGGAACGGAAGCGCTGACCTTCCCCGCCCTCGCCGAGCGCACGGGACTCGCGCGCTCCTCCGTGTACGAGTACTTCCGCTCGCGTGCCGCGGTCGTCGAAGAGCTGTGCGCCGTCGACTTCCCCGTATGGGCCGCCGAGGTCGAGGCGGCGATGGCGGGCGCGGACACGGCCGAGGAGAAGATCGAGGCGTACGTGCGCCGACAACTGGCGCTGGTCGGCGACCGACGCCACCGAGCCGTCGTCGCCATCTCGGCCGGTGAACTGGACGCGGGCGCGCGCGAGAAGATCCGAGCCGCCCACGGCGGACTCATCGCGATGATCGTCGAAGCCCTCGCAGACCTCGGCCACGAGCAACCCCGCCTCGCGGCGATGCTGCTCCAAGGCATCGTCGACGCCGCCGTACGCCGCATCGAACTCGGCGCGGCGGAAGAGCCCGACCAGATCACGGAGGCGGCGGTGGCGATGGTCCTCCGCGGCGTCCGAGGCTGAAGCACCCCCCAGGGGGCCCTCCCCCCCCGCCCCGCCTCCCACCACCCCCACATTCGTTGGACCCGCAGCCCGCAGCCCGCAGCCCGCAGCCCGCAGCCCGCAGCCCGCAGCCCGCAGCCCGCAGCCCGCAGCCCGCAGCCCGCAGCCCGCAGCCCGCAGCCCGCAGCCCGCAGCCCGCAGCCCGCAGCCCGCAGCCCGCAGCCCGCAGCCCGCAGTGCCCTGGTGCGGCCGTGGGTGGTTGCCGGCCTCAGGGCCGGCTTGGTTAGCCATCGCCGACGTCTGAGCGATGGGGGCACTCGTACCTCTCATTACCGCTGGTCAGGGCCTATGCCCCAGGCGACGGGGCAGGGGCCCGGCACGGGATTCCTGGGCTGCGGCGTCTCTAGCCCTCCCCTCGGCTGCGGCTGCGGCTGCGGCCCGCGCATCGATGTGGGGACAAGCGGCGGATGGCCCAGAGGGCCGCGGCTGTGAGGGCGACCGTTGCCAGCAGGGCAGCCTTCGTGCGCGTTCCTGCGGTCGTCGCTGAGGTGTGGACTGAATTCTCGGGCCGCACGGCATCTGTACGGCTCAGAGGGAGGGGGACGCCGAAGATCGGGAGCAAGTGCGAGTGGCTGCCGTGGAGCATCGACGGAGGGAGCAGTGACAGCGGGTTCAGGTACTCCTTTCCGCGGCGCAGGCCCCAGTGGAGGCACGGTCCGCGGCAGTGAAAGGGACCGCGCTGGAGCACTGCGACCGGTTGGCCCGCCCTGACGCTCGCGCCCTTCCGTACCGTCGGGCGCACCGGTTCGTAGGTGGTGCGCAAGGGGGGACGGTCTGAGCTGGGGAGTTCGATGGTGAGGACTCCCCGCCCGGCGACCGTCCCGGCGAAGGCCACTTTGCCGGGCGCTGCTGCGCGGACCGGTACTCCGGTGGATGCCGAGAGATCCACTCCGCGATGTCCTGCTGCCCACGGCGACGGAGGTGGGTCCCACCCACGCACCACTATGGGCTGCAAGCCCGCGGGTCCGTTGACGGGCCAGGCTCGGTCCGCCGGCCTTGGGGCGGGCGTCGATGGGGAGCCGGCCCCTGCGACACGTTCCCCTGCGACACGTTCCCCTGCGACACGTTCCCCGGCGACGCGTTCCGTCGGCTCCACAGCCCCACCCGTGGCGCCGTCCCTGGCATGGGCAGGAGCGGGGGCGGGGGCGGCGGATGCGGGCACCACTCCCACCCCCATCCCGATTTCCGGGCCCGCCGCTATGAGCGCCGCGCCTGCCGCTACGACCGCCCAGGCAGTCGTCCCGCGCACGGGAAATGAGCAGCCGGCCCCAGAACGGGTGAGTTCCGGAGCGTGCGCCCACCTTTTTGTCGGCGCGCCTGTACCGGGGGTGCGCGGCAGGATGGCGCTTCGCCGAGGTGGCCAGGTGCCCGGCAACCGAGCCGGCCTCGCGCCCGGTAAAGGGTGGAAGTCGACCTCCAGATCCCCCGCGCCGGTCCGAGTGCTTCCCGAGTCGCTCCGGAGTCCGTGCTTTCCGGCCCCGGAGGTGACTGCAGTTGTGGCTGTGGCCATGGCTGCGGTCGCGATCGTGGTCGTGATCGTGGTGGTGCTTGAGCTGGGATGTTGTTGCATGTGTCGACGGTGGCGTACTCCGCCGCGGCGTGTGGATCTTGGGCCGTTGCTGTGGAAAACCTGGCGGCTGTGGACAACGGTGTCACTCGCCCGGGGCACGAAAAGGTGCGTGTCGCCCAGTGCATCCGCTGTCCCGTACACTTCTTGTGGCGATCCGGGTCACCGGGTCGACTTCGCACGCCCCGCCATCAGTGCACCAGTCCCTCTCGGGCAGCACGGTGGCCGCGCTCCTCGGTCCTCGGAAGGTTCCGCAAGGTTCCCTCCTCGGCAGGCGCGTAGGGGCGTCAGGCACCGCGGCCGACCGGCCGCAGTGGAACCGAGTACAACAAGGAGTACGGCCATGGCCGTCGTCACGATGCGGGAGCTGCTGGAGAGCGGCGTCCACTTCGGGCACCAGACCCGGCGCTGGAACCCGAAGATGAAGCGCTTCATCTTCACCGAGCGCAACGGCATCTACATCATCGACCTGCTCCAGTCGCTGTCGTACATCGACCGCGCCTACGAGTTCGTCAAGGAGACCGTCGCCCACGGCGGCTCGGTCATGTTCGTCGGCACGAAGAAGCAGGCCCAGGAGGCCATTGCCGAGCAGGCGACCCGCGTGGGCATGCCCTACGTGAACCAGCGCTGGCTCGGCGGCATGCTGACCAACTTCTCGACCGTCTACAAGCGCCTGCAGCGCCTGAAGGAGCTCGAGCAGATCGACTTCGAGGATGTGGCCGCCTCCGGCCTCACCAAGAAGGAGCTCCTCGTCCTCTCCCGCGAGAAGGCCAAGCTGGAGAAGACCCTCGGCGGTATCCGCGAGATGCAGAAGGTGCCCAGCGCCGTCTGGATCGTGGACACCAAGAAGGAGCACATCGCCGTCGGCGAGGCGCGCAAGCTCAACATCCCGGTCGTCGCGATCCTCGACACCAACTGTGACCCCGACGAGGTCGACTACAAGATCCCGGGCAACGACGACGCGATCCGCTCCGTCACCCTGCTCACCCGCGTGATCGCCGACGCCGTCGCCGAGGGCCTCATCGCCCGTTCCGGTGCCGCCACCGGCGACCAGAAGCCCGGCGAGAAGGCTGCCGCCGAGCCGCTGGCCGAGTGGGAGCGCGACCTGCTCGAGGGTGAGAAGAAGGCCGACGACGAGGCCCCCAAGGCCGAGGACAAGCCCGCCGAGGCTGCTGCCGAGGCCCCCGCGGCCGAGGCTGCCCCGGCCGCCGAGGCCGAGAAGCCGGCCGCGGACGCCGAGCAGGCCTGACCTCAGTACAGGTTGATGACGGCGGGGGCCGGCGCCACGAGCGCCGCCCCCGCCGTCCACCCGTAGATCTTTCGACTGTCGAGATTTCGAGAAGAGATTCACAGACCATGGCGAACTACACCGCCGCTGACGTCAAGAAGCTCCGCGAGCTCACCGGCGCCGGCATGATGGACTGCAAGAAGGCCCTGGACGAGGCCGACGGCAACGTCGACAAGGCCGTGGAGATCCTGCGCGTCAAGGGCCAGAAGGGCGTCGCCAAGCGCGAGAGCCGCTCGGCCGAGAACGGTGCCGTCGTCTCCCTGATCGCCGAGGACAAGTCGGCCGGCGTTCTGCTCGAGCTGAAGTGCGAGACGGACTTCGTCGCCAAGGGCGAGAAGTTCCAGGCCGTCGCCAACACGCTCGCCGCGCACGTCGCCAAGACCGAGCCCGCCGACCTGGAGTCGCTGCTCGCCTCCGAGATCGAGGCCGGCAAGACCGTCCAGGCGTACGTGGACGAGGCCAACGCCACCCTCGGCGAGAAGATCGTCCTGGACCGCTTCGCGCAGTTCACCGACGGTTTCGTGGCCGCGTACATGCACCGCACCATGCCCGACCTCCCGCCGCAGGTCGGCGTCCTGGTCGAGCTGGACAAGGAAAACGCCGAGGTCGCCAAGGACATCGCGCAGCACATCGCGGCCTTCGCCCCGAAGTTCCTGTCCAAGGACGACATCCCCGCCGACGTCGTCGAGAACGAGCGCCGTGTCGCCGAGGCCACCGCGAAGGAGGAGGGCAAGCCCGAGGCCGCCCTTCCGAAGATCGTCGAGGGTCGCGTCAACGGCTTCTTCAAGGAGAACACGCTGCTCGCGCAGCCGTTCGCCAAGGACAACAAGAAGACCGTCCAGAAGGTTCTGGACGAGGCCGGTGTCACGCTGAAGCGCTTCGCGCGCATCCGCGTCGGCGCCTGAGCCTGCCGCGAAGTCAGCGAATGACCTGCGACCCCGCTAGGGTCGTACGCAGTCGGCCGCTCACCGGCCGGCCGCAGATGTGACGAGGAGGCCATTGCCGCACAGGGATCTGACCCAGACCCACGGCAATGGCCTTCTTCGTATGTGCACGAGGAGAGCTCAATGAATCACGGTGCCGATGGCGCGGACACGGACAAAGCCGTTCACGGCGGCAGGCAACGCTTCCTGCTGAAGCTGTCGGGCGAGGCATTCGCCGGCGGCGGCGGACTGGGCGTCGACCCCGACGTCGTGCACGCCATGGCCCGCGAGATCGCTGCCGTGGTGCGTGAGGGATACGAGATCGCCATCGTGATCGGCGGCGGCAACTTCTTCCGCGGCGCCGAACTCCAGCAGCGCGGCATGGACCGGGCACGCTCCGACTACATGGGCATGCTCGGCACGGTCATGAACTGCCTGGCCCTCCAGGACTTCCTGGAGAAGGAGGGCATCGACTCCCGCGTCCAGACCGCCATCACCATGGGCCAGGTCGCGGAGCCGTACATCCCGCTGCGCGCGGTGCGCCACCTGGAGAAGGGCCGGGTCGTCATCTTCGGCGCCGGTATGGGCATGCCGTACTTCTCCACTGATACCACCGCCGCCCAGCGCGCCCTGGAGATCGACGCAGAGGCCATGCTGATGGGCAAGAACGGCGTGGACGGGGTCTACGACTCCGACCCCAAGAAGAACCCGGACGCGGTCAAGTTCGACGCCCTCGAATACGGCGAGGTCATCACCCGCGACCTGAAGATCGCCGATGCCACCGCCATCACGCTGTGCCGCGACAACAAGCTCCCGATCCTCGTCTTCGAACTGCTCGCCGAGGGCAACATCGCGCGCGCGGTGAAGGGTGAGAAGATCGGCACGCTCGTCAGCGATCAGGGCACCCGGGCCTGACGGCCCCAACTGCCGTGATTCCGTACGGGCATCGGCCTGTACGGGCGGCAACTCCCGGCCGGGGGAAGACCCCGGTACGGGGATGGACAACCGCCTGCCGGTCGGACACCGTGCAGGAGAAGACGCGCGGCAGGGGCGAGGCTCTGCTTCTTACCGATATGACCAGGAGCAAGTGGTGATCGAAGAGATCCTCCTCGAGGCCGAGGAGAAGATGGAGAAGGCCGTCGTGGTCGCCAAGGAGGACTTCGCCGCGATTCGCACCGGGCGTGCGCACCCGGCGATGTTCAACAAGATCGTGGCGGACTACTACGGCGCCATGACGCCGATCAACCAGCTGGCGTCGTTCTCGGTGCCCGAGCCGCGGATGGCCGTGGTGACCCCGTTCGACAAGAGCGCGATGCGCAACATCGAGCAGGCCATTCGCGACTCCGACCTCGGCGTCAACCCGAGCAACGACGGCAACATCATCCGTGTGACGTTCCCCGAACTCACCGAGGAGCGTCGCCGGGAGTACATCAAGGTCGCCAAGACCAAGGGCGAGGACGCGAAGATCTCGATTCGCAGCGTGCGCCGCAAGGCCAAGGAAACCCTCGACAAGCTCGTCAAGGACAAGGAGTCCGGCGAGGACGAGGTGCGCCGCGCGGAGAAGGAGCTCGACGACACCACCGCGAAGTACGTCGCGCAGGTGGACGAGCTGCTCAAGCACAAGGAATCCGAGCTCCTCGAGGTCTGATGAACGAGTCATCCTGGGGGGCCCCGCCCGGCGCCGGTCGCTGGGGACCACCCGATCAGGGCCCGGCCGCCGCACTGCGCGGCGCCGCGCCCCCCGCCCCGGCGGGTCCCGTGCACGACGCGGGCGACGCGGCGCAGACTCGGCCCATGCCCATCGTGCCCGACGCAGGCGGACACCAGGACGACGACCGGGACCCCCGGGACATCCGGGACGACCGGGATCACCGGGACGACCGGGGGGCTGCTCGGCTGAGCGGCCCCCTGTTCCGCGACGAAAAGCCGCAGGAGCCCATGCCCACCTCTTTCCCCGGTTCTCCCGGGCCCGAGAGCTCGCAGGACCGAGAGAAGCCGCAGAAGAAGAGCGCGGGCCGCAATCTGCGCGCCGCGATAGGAGTCGGTGTCGGCCTCGGCGTGGTCATCGCCGCCTCCCTCTTCGTCTACAAGCCCCTGTTCATCGGCGTGATAGCGATCGCCGTGGTCGTGGGCCTGTGGGAGCTGACCTCGCGGCTGGCGGAGCGCAAGGACATCCGCGTACCGCTGGTGCCGCTCGCGATCGGCGGCACCGCCATGGTGATCGCCGGGTATGTGCGGGGCGCCGAGGGCGCGTGGGTGGCGATGTCGCTCACCGCGCTGGCCGTCCTGGTCTGGCGGATGACGGACGCGCCCGAGAACTACCTGCGGGACGTCACCGCCGGGATCTTCGCGGCGTTCTACGTCCCGTTCCTCGCGACGTTCGTGGCCCTGATGCTCGCCGCCGAGGACGACGGCCCGCAGCGGGTGCTGACGTTCCTGCTGCTGACGGTCGTCAGCGACACCGGCGCGTACGCGGTCGGCTGGCGCTTCGGCAAGACCAAGCTCGCGCCGCGCATCAGCCCCGGCAAGACCCGCGAGGGACTCCTCGGCGCGGTGGCCTTCGCGATGGTCGCCGGCGCGCTGTGCATGGAGTTCCTGATCCAGGACGGTGCCTGGTGGCAGGGCCTGCTGCTCGGCCTCGCGGTCGCGGCCAGCGCCACCCTCGGCGATCTCGGCGAGTCCATGATCAAGCGCGATCTCGGGATCAAGGACATGGGCACCCTGCTGCCGGGCCACGGCGGCATCATGGACCGCCTCGACTCCTTGCTGCCGACCGCCCCGGTCGTCTGGCTCCTGTTCGTCATCTTCGTGGGCGCCGGCTGACGGGGACGGGCAGGACAACCGGCACGCGGCAGGAAGCGGCTGGAGAGCAGCTTTATGGGAAACCGCCCGGGCGATAGCGCCCGGGCGGTTTCTCGTTGTCCGGGGCGCGGTGGTGCTTCCGGGGGCTTGCCCATGGCGTGCCGGCTGCCCGTGGTCCTGCCCGGGGCCGACCTGGCGCCGCTGTCCGATGAGGCCCGAGGTGGTCACGGCGCCCGGGGTGACGGCCCCCACTCCGCCGGGGACCGGGGCGGTGCGGGCGATCTGCCACACTGGACGGACCATGCCTGCACCCGGAGAACTCACCTTTGTCGCGCCGCGCGGGGCCAAGAAGCCCCCGCGGCACCTTGCCGATCTTGAACCTGCCGAGCGCCGTGAGGCGGTCGCCGCGATCGGTGAGAAGCCCTTTCGTGCCAAGCAGCTGTCGCAGCACTACTTCGCCCGCTACGCGCACGACCCGGCGCAGTGGACCGACATTCCGGCGGCGGCGCGCGAGAAGCTGGCGGCGGAGCTGCTGCCGGACCTGATGAACGTGGTGCGGCACATCTCGTGCGACGACGACACCACCCGCAAGACGCTGTGGAAGCTGCACGACGGCACGCTCGTCGAGTCCGTGCTGATGCGCTACCCGGACCGGGTCACCATGTGCATCTCCTCGCAGGCCGGCTGCGGCATGAACTGCCCGTTCTGCGCCACCGGCCAGGCCGGGCTGGACCGCAACCTCTCGACGGCCGAGATCGTGCACCAGATCGTCGACGGGATGCGGGCGCTGCGCGACGGCGAGGTGCCCGGCGGCCCGGCGCGGCTCTCCAACATCGTCTTCATGGGCATGGGCGAGCCGCTGGCCAACTACAAGCGGGTGGTCGGCGCCATCCGGCGTCTGACGGACCCCGAGCCGGACGGCCTGGGGCTGTCCCAGCGCGGCATCACCGTCTCCACCGTCGGCCTGGTGCCGGCGATGCTGCGGTTCGCCGACGAGGGGTTCAAGTGCCGGCTCGCGGTGTCGCTGCACGCCCCGGACGACGAGCTGCGGGACGAACTGGTGCCCGTCAACACCCGCTGGAAGGTCCGCGAGGTGCTGGACGCGGCCTGGGAGTACGCGGAGAAGTCCGGGCGGCGCATCTCCATCGAGTACGCGCTGATCCGGGACATCAACGACCAGGCGTGGCGCGGTGACCTGCTGGGACGGCTGCTCAAGGGCAAGCGCGTCCATGTCAACCTGATCCCGCTGAACCCGACGCCCGGCTCGAAGTGGACCGCCTCGCGGCCCGAGGACGAGCGGGCCTTCGTGCAGGCCATCGAGGCGCACGGCGTCCCGGTGACCGTGCGGGACACCCGCGGCCAGGAGATCGACGGGGCCTGCGGGCAGCTCGCGGCCTCGGAACGCTGACCGCTCGCTGGTACCGTGTGATCGAACAAATGCACATTCCGACAGGGGAGCGCCACAGCGCTGAGAGTGCGGACGCGTCGTAGTCATACGGTGCCCGCAGACCCTTGAACCTCGCCCGGGTCATTCCGGGTAGGAAGTTCGGTCGTCACTCATGCTGTTGCGCCCCGCCCCGGTCGCTGCCCGGTACGTCCTTCGACGCCCCCGGCGGTGGACCCCGGGCGGGGCCGCGTCTCTTCCTGGCCAGCCAGGAGGAAATCAGTGAGCACCACCAGCAAGGTCATCGCGACCGCCCTCGCCGCCGCGGTCGGTATGAGCGCCCTCGCCGCATGCGGCGGCTCCGGCGGTGGGAGCGACACGGACGCCAAGACCGTGACGCTCGTCAGCCACGACTCCTTCAACGTGTCGAAGTCGGTGCTCGCCGACTTCGAGAAGAAGAGCGGCTACAAGGTCAAGATGCTCAAGGGCGGCGATGCCGGCAAGGCCGTCAACCAGGCGATCCTGTCCAAGGGCAACCCGCAGGGCGATGTGTTCTTCGGCATCGACAACACCCTGCTCTCCCGCGGCCTGGACGAGGGCATCTTCAGCCCGTACAAGGCCAAGGGCCTGGACAGCGTCCCGGGCGAGCTCCAGCTCGACAAGGCCGAGCACCGCGTCACCCCCCTCGACTACGGCGACACCTGCGTCAACTACGACCGCGCCTGGTTCGAGAAGCACAAGATCGCGCCGCCGAAGAGCTTCGACGACCTGATCAAGCCCGAGTACAAGGGGCTGCTGCTGACGGAGAACGCCGCGACGTCCTCGCCGGGCCTC
Source organism: Streptomyces sp. Pv4-95 (assembly GCF_045782725.1). Taxonomy (NCBI): domain Bacteria; kingdom Bacillati; phylum Actinomycetota; class Actinomycetes; order Kitasatosporales; family Streptomycetaceae; genus Streptomyces; species Streptomyces sp. Pv4-95. Next base: position 2,463,523 of record NZ_CP127172.1, on the reverse strand, counting down.
GCCTTCCAGCTCGGCACCATCGCGAAGTACGGCGCCGACGGCTGGCAGGACTACTGGAAGAAGCTCAAGGCCAACGGCGTCGAGGTCGTCGACGGCTGGGAGCAGGCGTACTACGAGCGGTTCACGGGCTCCGCCGCCGCCAAGGGCAAGGGCGACAAGCCGCTGGTGGTCTCCTACGCGTCCAGCCCGCCGGCCGAGGTCCTCGACAAGAAGCCGCAGCCCGAGCAGGCGCCCACCGGCGTCGCGACCGGCACCTGCTTCCGCCAGATCGAGTTCGGCGGCCTGCTCAAGGGCGCGCGGAACGAGAAGGGCGGCAAGGCGCTGCTGGACTTCCTGCTGAGCAAGCAGTTCCAGGAGGACGTGCCGCTGCAGATGTTCGTCAACCCGGCCCGCGAGGACGCCGAGCTGCCCGAGGTGTTCACCAAGTACGGCGCGACGATCGACAAGCCGGCGACGCTCGCCCCCGAGAACATCACCGAGAACCGCGAACAGTGGATCAAGCAGTGGTCCTCGCTCGTTCTGAAGTAGCCCACGGCCGCCGCGGGAACACCGCGCGGGGAACGGCGGTGCGGCTCGGCCTGATGGCCCTGCCGCTCGCCTTCTTCGCGCTGTTCTTCGCCTACCCCGTCGTCTCGATCGTCGGGCGGGGGCTGAAGGACGGCGGGCAGTGGCAGCTCTCCCGGATCGGTGAGGTGATCGGCGACCCGGACCTGCTGCACGTCCTGTGGTTCACCGTCTGGCAGGCGGCCGCCTCCACCGCGCTGACGCTGCTGATCGCGCTGCCCGGCGCGTATGTCTTCGCGCGCTTCGACTTCCCCGGCAAACAGCTGCTGCGGGCCGTCGTGATGGTGCCGTTCGTGCTGCCGACCGTCGTCGTCGGCTCGGCGTTCCTCGCGCTGGTCGGGCGGGGCGGCCTGCTGGACGACCTGTGGGGCGTACGGCTGGACACCTCGGTGTGGGCGATCCTGCTGGCGCATGTCTTCTTCAACTACGCGGTGGTCGTACGGACCGTCGGCGGCCTGTGGGGGCAGCTCGACCCCCGTCAGGAAGAGGCCGCCCGGGTGCTGGGCGCCGGACGGTTCGCGGCCTGGCGGCGGGTGACGCTGCCCGCGCTGGGACCGGCCGTCGCGGCCGCCGCCCTGATGGTCTTCCTCTTCACCTTCACCTCCTTCGGGGTGGTGCAGATCCTGGGCGGCCCCACCTTCTCGACGCTGGAGGTCGAGATCTACCGGCAGACCGCCGACTTCCTGGACCTGCCGACCGCGGCGGTCCTGACCCTGCTCCAGTTCGCCGCGGTCCTCGGCCTGCTGGCGCTGCACGCCTGGACGGTGCGCCGCCGGGAGTCCGCCCTGCGGCTCGTCGACGCGTCGCAGACCGCGCGGCGGCCGCGCGGCGCCGGGCAGTGGGCGCTGCTGTGGAGCACGCTCACCGTCATCGCCGTGCTGCTCATCGCTCCGCTGCTGGTGCTCGCGGAGCGCTCGTTCGCCGGTCCGGACGGCTACAGCACGGTCTTCTACGCGACGCTTCGCTCGGCCGCGACCGCCGACAGCACCTTCGCCGTCGCCCCTCTCGAAGCGCTGTGGAACTCCCTCGGCTACGCGGCCGTCGCGACGCTGATCGCGCTGGTGATCGGCGGTCTGGCGGCCGCCGCCCTGACCCTCCCCGCCTCGCGCCGCCGCGCCGCGGGCAAGGCCCCCGCGGCAGGCCGGCTCGTCCGCGGGTTCGACGCGCTGCTGATGCTGCCGCTCGGGGTCTCGGCGGTGACCGTCGGCTTCGGCTTCCTGATCACGCTCGACCGGCCACCGCTGGACCTGCGCTCCTCGTGGTGGCTGGTGCCGCTCGCCCAGGCACTGGTCGGGGTGCCGTTCGTGGTCCGGACGATGCTGCCCGTGCTGCGGGCGGTGGACGGCCGGCTGCGGGAGGCCGCCGCGGTGCTCGGCGCCTCACCCTGGCGGGTGTGGCGCGAGGTGGACCTGCCGATGGTGCGGCGGGCGCTGCTGATCGCCGCCGGCTTCGCCTTCGCCGTGTCGCTCGGCGAGTTCGGGGCCACCGTCTTCATCGCGCGGCCCGACCAGCCGACCCTGCCGGTGGCCGTCGCACGGCTGCTGGGGCGGGCCGGCGAGCAGAACTACGGGCAGGCGATGGCCCTGTCGACCGTCTTGATGGTGGTGTGCGCCGGGGCCCTGCTGGCCCTGGAGCGCCTCCGCCTCCGGCCCCGCACGGGCACGGCCGGGGGAACCGCCGACCACACCGGGGAGTTCTAGATGACCGCACAGGACCTGACCGCCGGTCAGGAGTTGCTGCGACTGGGCGGCGTGACCGTCCGGTTCGACAACCCCGGTGGACGGCCCGCACTGGACGCGGTGGACCTGGATGTCGTCGCGCACGAGATCGTGTGCGTCCTGGGGCCGAGCGGCAGCGGGAAGTCCACTCTGCTGCGGGTCGTCGCCGGACTCCAACAGGCCCACGCGGGGCGGGTGTTGCTGGAGGGGCGGGACCAGGCGGGAGTGCCCACGCACCGGCGCGGGGTCGGCATGATGTTCCAGGACCACCAGCTCTTCCCGCAGCGCGACGTCGCGGGCAATGTCGCCTTCGGGCTGCGGATGCGGCGTGCCTCGCGCGCCGACCAGGAGCGTACGGTCGCCGAACTGCTCGAACTCGTCGGCCTGCCCGGCGCCCAGCGGCGCGCCGTGGCGTCACTGTCCGGCGGCGAACAGCAGCGCGTCGCCCTGGCCCGCGCGCTCGCCCCGCGTCCCCGGCTGCTGATGCTCGACGAGCCGCTCGGGCAGCTCGACCGCGGGCTGCGTGAGCGGCTGGTCGTCGAACTGCGGCGCCTCTTCCAGGAGTTGGGGACGACCGTGCTGGCCGTCACGCACGACCAGGGCGAGGCGTTCGCGCTCGCCGACCGGGTCGTGGTGATGCAGGACGGGCGCATCGCGCAGACCGGCACCCCGCTGGAGGTCTGGCAGCGGCCCGCCACCGCCTTCGTCGCCCGCTTCCTCGGCTTCGACAACGTGGTCGACGCGACCGTGCAGGGCGAGGCCGCCGCCACCCCCTGGGGCAAGGTGCCGGTTCCCGACGGCACCCCGGACGGACCGTGCCGCCTTCTCGTCCGCCCGGCCGGGGTGCGGCTGACCCCCGCCGAGGAGGGCCTGCCCTGCACGGTCACCGCCCGGACGTTCCGCGGCACCCATGTCGCCCTGCTGCTCCAGCCGGCCGGCGGGCCCGCGCTGGAGGCGGCCTGCGCCCTCAGGGACGCGCCGGAGAGCGGGGAGCGGGTGGGCGTTGCCTTCGCCGCGGAGGACGTCGTGATCCTGGACGCCTCGGCGGAGTAGGGAGGGGCGCGAGCCGGTTCGGGTCCGGGCCGAGTGTGGGCCTCCGAGGCGGTCCTGGCGTCGATCCCTACGCGGAGCCGGTCCGGTCGCCGGCCAAGGAGTGAGCGGGCCGGCCGTCCTGCCCGGGCCCGGCCTCCGCGCCGTCCCCGGCTCCCGCCGCCCGTGCGGGGCTGCCGTCCTGCGGCGAACCGCCCGCACCCGCCAGCGCGGCCCGCCCCGCCGCCTCGTCCCCGGTCGGCGAGCCCGCGTCGGCCTCCGGCTCCCCGAACCAGGCGACCGCGACGGCGCCGGCCACCGCCACCACGAAGCCGAGGACGGCGACCCAGGCGAAGCCCGGGCGGGACGCGTCCCCCAGCCACAGCACGCCCAGAATGCCGGGCACCACGGTCTCGCCGACGACCAGCGCGGCCGTGGCGCCGTTCACCGAACCGATCTGCAGGGCGACGGTGTGCAGGTACATGCCGCCGATGCCCGCGACGAGGATCGCGTACAGGGCCGGGTCCGCGAGGAGCGAGGAGAGCCGGAACGGATCCACGCCGTTCAGCACCCGGACGCCGACGCCGAGCGCGCCGAAGCCCAGGCCGGAGAGGAGGCCGGCGAGGATCGCGGCCCGGCTGCCGAGCAGACGCACCAGCAGCGTGCCGCCGCCGATGAGCACGACGGAGGCGGCCAGCAGCCACCAGTGGGTGGCGAGCGAGGTGTCGCCGCCGCCCTCGGACCCCGCGGCCGTGGCGAGCAGCACCAGCGCGGAGCAGACCACCGCGATGGAGGTCCACTCCGCCCGGCTGAGCCTGATGCCGAGGAGCTTGATGCCGAGCACCGCCGTGATCACCAGATTGGCGCTGATCACGGTCTGGGACAGGAACAGCGGCAGCAGCCGGGCGGCCAGTGCCCCGAGCGCGAAGCCGAGGAAGTCCAGCACCGTGCCCACCATGAATTCCCAGGTCACGGCCGCTTTCGCGGTGGACGAGAGGCTGGGGCCGCCGTGCTGCGTGACGCCGCTGCCGGACGCGGCAGCCGCCTCCTGGCGGGCTGACCGCCGCGACCCCACCGCCTGCAGGACCGAACCCGTGCCGTAGCAGGCGGACGCCGCCACGGCCGTCAGAAGGCCGATGATCACCAAGAACTCCGTTCGCGCGCTGCCCGCAGGTCCACTGCCTGCACGACCTTTTCCGCACCTGGTCAGGCAGACGTGCAATACGGGACGTGCGTTGCCTCCGCGGGCAAAAGATCGGCCGGACGGGTGAGGTGGCCGGGCCGCGAGCCTCCGGCCGCGGCCGGGGCGGTCAGGAAACCGCCGCCGTCAGCTTCGCCAACGCCTCCGGCGCCTCGTCCACGGAGTCCACCAGCGCGATCCGGGACTCCATCGGGCGCCCCTTGGCGAGCGCCTGGAGCAACGGCCAGGTGGGCAGCCGCTCGGTCCAGTGCTCGCGGTCGACCAGCACCATCGGGGTCGGCTCACCCCGGGAACCGTAGAAGTTGGGGGTGGCGTTGTCGAAGATCTCCTGCACGGTGCCGGCGGCGCCCGGCAGGAACACCACACCGGCGTTGGAATGCGCCAGCAGCCCGTCCTCGCGCACCGCGTTGACGAAGTACTTCGCGATGTGCGACGCGAAGGCGTTCGGCGGCTCGTGGCCGTAGAACCAGGTGGGGATGCCGATCGAGGTGCCCCCGCCCGGCCGGCTCCGGCGGACCGCGAAGGCGGCTCGCGCCCAGTCGGTGACCGAGGGTGTGAAGTGCGGGACCGTGCCCAGCAGTTCCAGCGCCGAGTCGAGCATGCCGTCCTCGAAGGGAGCGGCGTACGCACCGAGGTTCGCGGCCTCCATCGCGCCGGGGCCGCCGCCCGTCGCCACCGTCAGGCCGCCCCGGGAGAGCTCGCGGGCCAGGCGGGCCGCGCCGGCGTAGGCGGCGGAGTCCCGCTCCAGCGCGTGGCCGCCCATGATGCCCACCACGCGGGCACCGGCGAGCTGTTCCTGGAGGGCGTCGGAGATGGCGTCGTCGTGGACGCTGCGCAGCATCGAGGCGAAGACGTCGCCGTCGGACCTGGTCCGCCGGTACCAGTCGTAGGCGCGGGCGTCGGGAGTGGCCTCGTACCCCTCATCGGCAAGGCCCTCGAAGAGCTCGTCCGCGCCGTAGAGCGTGCCGCGGTAGGGATCGAAGGGCAGGCCGGGTATGGGTGGGAAGACCAGGGCGCCGCCGGCGCGCACCTTCGCGGCGGCGTCCGGTTCCATGACGCAGCCGAGGAACACCGCGTCGCCGGTGTCCGTGCTCAGCAGCGCGAAGCCACGGTCCGTCAGATCCAGTGACTGGACGCGGTATCCGGCGAGACTTCCCGAGGCGACGACCCGGTCGAACTCCGCGAGGGACTCGATCTCGATGTCGTGGTCGTGGGCATGACGGGGCGCGGGAGACTCTGGATTCGAGGACACGCCCGTCATCGTAGGCGGGCGGTGATCGCGCCCGGGGTGGCGGCCCATGGGACGGAGGCCGCCGCTACGACGCCGGGGCCGGCATCCGTCCGACGGGCCGCCGCCGCGCCGCGGTCCGCCTCGGCCGGGCCCTTGGCGAGGCCCGGCTCAGTGGACCAGCGGAAGCGTGGCGGTTTCGGCGACGACCCAGGTCAGCGGGCCGAGCACGATCACCAGAGCCGAAGTGCGCAGTGCCGCGGCGCGGTAGAGCACGGAGGCCGGGGCGCCGAGCCGGCGCAGGGCGGCCGTGGTGTGCGCGCGGGCGGCGCGGGACTCGACCGCGGCGGTGAGCGCGCTGACCGTTGCGCAGGCGAGGACGACGACCGCGCCGATGCCGGTCAGCGGCCCGAAGGGTGAGGTCGGGGAGGCCTCGTACACCTTCGCCGCGGCGTACGTGCCGGAGGCGACGGCGCACACCACGCCCAGGGGGCGACCGATGCGCTGCGACTCCTGCTGGAGCACCCGGCCGGACAGCAGACGCAGGCTGCCGGGCCGGCCCGAGCACAGCATCCGGCCGCAGACGTGCACCAGACCGGGACCCGACAGCACCAGGCCGCAGGCCGACAGCGCCCAGCCGGCCAGCACGCCCGGGGGGCTGCCGATCAGCCGGCCGGGGAGCGGCAGCAGCCCGCCGGGCGGGATGGCGCCGCGGCTGGCGTACGCCTCGATCGCCAGGCCCGCCGCCGTCAGCGCGATGCCCCACGGGAGCGCGGTCGGGGTGTCCACCCGGGGGCGGTGATCGCCGTGGCGGGGGTCGCCGCCGGCGCGGGGGCGGAGCGAGAAGGCGGTCGCGCCGGCCGCGGTCAGCGGAACGAGCGCCAGCAGCATCAGCGCCCCGAGGAAGGGCACCGGGTGGCCGGCGCCCAGCAGGTCGGCGTCGAGGGCGGTGGTCGGCGAACCGCCGAGGTCGCCGCGGAGCCGGAAGAAGACGACCAGCGACACCAGGACGCCGAGCAGGCAGGTGAGCGCGGTCGCGGACGCGGCGATCAGGGTGAGCCGGAACGGCCCGAGCCCGGCGGCGGCCATGCCGCGCTGGAGGCGGGCGGCAGGGTCCGAGCGGGCCACCGACACCGCGAGCTGCGCGGTGGCGGCCAGCGGGGCGGCGCACCACAGCAGCCGTACCAGCGAGTCGCCGGCGGTCGTCGGATGGCCCGCGGCGTGGCCGACGGTGGCCAGCAGGAGGAAGCCCGTACCGGCCGCGGCGGCGGCCACCAGGAGGCGGCGCAGCTGGACGAGCGGGCGGGAGCCGCGCGCTAGACGGAGAGCGAGCACGCTGCCCTGCTTTCCTCGTCGGAGGAGCCGGTGGCGGCCGGGGACTCGTCCGCCCGGTGGCCGTCGAGGAGTGCGAAGGACCGGTCGGCGAGGGTGGCCGTCTCGGGGTCGTGCGTCGCCAGCAGGACGGTGATCTGGTGCGAGCGGGCGGCGGTGGTGAGGGTGCGCAGGACCTGGGTGCCGTCCGACTGGTGCAGCGGGGCGGTCGGCTCGTCGGCGAACAGCACGTGGGGCGTGGTGCTCAGCGCGCGGGCGATGGCGACGCGCTGGCGTTGTGACTGGTCGAGCTGGGAGGGGCGGCGGCGGGCGCACATGCCGACGTCGAGGCGGTCCAGCCATTCGAGGGCGGCGTGCTTGGCGCTGCGGTGGCCGGCCCCGCGGAGCAGCAGCGGCAGGGCGGCGTTCTCCCACGCGGTGAGCTCGGGGACGAGATGCGGTTCGGTGTCGATCCAGCCGAACCGGTCCAGGCGGAGCCGTTCGCGGCTGAGCGAGGAGAGCGAGTGGATGGGGGAGCCGTTGAACCACACCTCGCCCTCGGCGGGGCGGAGTTGACCGGAGAGGCACTTCAGGAGAGTGGTCTTGCCGCATCCGCGTGGTCCGGTCACGGCGAGGATCTCGCCCTCACCCACGCCGAGGGAGACTCCGGCGAGGGCGGTGGTGCCGCGGTAGCCGTGGTGCAGGCCGCGGGCCCAGAGAACGTCGTTGTCAGGCGGGGCCACCATCTGCGCACCTCTTGCTTGTTCGCGTCGACTCGTTCCCCTGTCCGGGTGAACGACCATGGAGGGTATCGGTCACTGGCACGGTAAGTAGTGGTGACCCCTCGCAATCGTCCCTGGGCACGCAGAACGGCTCGAATTCACTCGTATGGCTTTAATTGAGTGAATCCGAGCCGTGCTTATTCAGTTGTGCGCTATCGAACCGTGCGCCGGCGCGACGGTCAGAGCTTGGTCCACGCCTCGGTGAGCACCGTGCGCAGGATCTGCTCGATCTCGTCGAAGACCGACTGGTCGGCGATCAGCGGCGGGGCGAGCTGGATCACCGGGTCGCCACGGTCGTCGGCGCGGCAGTACAGACCGTTGTCGTACAGCGCCTTGGAGAGGAAGCCGTACAGGACGCGCTCGGTCTCCTCGTCCGTGAAGGACTCCTTGGTGACCTTGTCCTTGACGAGCTCGATGCCGTAGAAGAAGCCGTTGCCGCGGACGTCGCCGACGATCGGCAGGTCGTGCAGCTTCTCCAGGGTGGCCTTGAAGGCGCCCTCGTTGTCGAGGACGTGCTTGTTGAGGCCCTCGCGCTCGAAGATGTCGAGGTTGGCGACACCGACCGCCGCGGAGACCGGGTGGCCACCGAAGGTGTAGCCGTGCAGGAAGGTGTTGTCACCCTTGTAGAACGGCTCGGCCAGGCGGTCGGAGACGATGCAGGCACCGATCGGGGAGTAGCCCGAGGTCATGCCCTTGGCGCAGGTGATCATGTCGGGCACGTAGCCGAACTTGTCACAGGCGAAGGTCGTGCCGAGGCGGCCGAAGGCGCAGATCGTCTCGTCGGAGACGAGGAGCACGTCGTACTCGTCGCAGATCTCGCGGACCCGCTGGAAGTAGCCGGGCGGCGGCGGGAAGCAGCCACCGGCGTTCTGTACCGGCTCCAGGAAGACGGCCGCCACGGTCTCGGGGCCCTCGAAGAGGATCTGCTGCTCGATCTGGTCGGCGGCCCAGCGGCCGAAGGCCTCGGGGTCGTCGCCGTGGATCGGGGCGCGGTAGATGTTGGTGTTCGGCACCTTGTGCGCGCCGGGGACCAGCGGCTCGAAGGGGGCCTTCAGGGCCGGCAGACCGGTGATGGACAGGGCGCCCTGCGGGGTGCCGTGGTAGGCCACCGCGCGGGAGATCACCTTGTGCTTCATCGGCTTGCCGGTGAGCTTGAAGTACTGCTTGGCCAGCTTCCAGGCGGTCTCGACGGCCTCGCCGCCACCGGTGGTGAAGAAGACCTTGTTCAGGTCGCCGGGGGCCTCGTTGGCCAGGCGCTCGGCGAGCTCGACGGCCTTGGGGTGCGCGTAGGACCAGATGGGGAAGAAGGCCAGTTCCTGCGCCTGCTTGTAGGCGGTCTCGGCGAGCTCCACCCGTCCGTGGCCGGCGTTGACCACGAAGAGGCCGGCAAGGCCGTCGATGTAGCGCTTGCCCTTGTCGTCGTAGATGTTGGTGCCCTCGCCGCGCACGATCGTGGGCACGGGGGCATTCTCGTACGACGACATGCGGGTGAAGTGCATCCACAGGTGGTCGTATGCCGTCTTGGAGAGGTCGGCGCTCATGTCTATCTCGTTCCCCAGGTGTAGGTCTGCTTCCGGAGCTTGAGGTAAACGAAGCTCTCGGTCGTCCGGACGCCGGGCAGCGTGCGGATTCGCTTGTTGATCATTTCGAGGAGGTGGTCGTCGTCCTCGCAGACGATCTCGATGAGGAGATCGAAGCTGCCTGCGGTCATGACGACGTATTCCACCTCTTCCATGGTCGTCAGGGCGTCGGCCACGGGATCGAGGTCGCCCTCGACGTTGATGCCGACCATTGCCTGCCGTCGGAAACCGACCGTGAGGGGGTCGGTGACCGCGACGATCTGCATCACGCCTTGGTCGAGCAGTTTCTGTACGCGTTGGCGTACCGCCGCCTCGGAGAGGCCGACGGCCTTGCCGATCGCGGCGTACGGACGGCGCCCGTCCTCCTGGAGCTGCTCGATGATCGCCAGGGAGACGGAGTCGATCGACGGGGTGCCGTTTCTGTCACGAGTGGCCACGGCCCTCACTGTGCACGAGCCTCGTCTGTATGGCAACCCCAAACCGATGAAATCAGTTGTCCCGCGATCGAAATTGCACTGATTCCGTTGTTCGGGGGTGGCGGGTGTGTTGAAAACGTCGGATCCATGGCTAGGGTGGGTGTCTCAACCACCGGACATCTGACTGAAGGGGGCGCACAGTGACCACCTCACTGCGTCGTCTGCGCAACTACATCGACGGGGAGTTCCGGGACGCCGCCGACGGGCGGACCACCGAGGTGGTCAACCCGGCGACGGGTGACGCGTACGCCACCGCGCCTCTCTCTGCGGCGGTGGACGTCGACGCGGCCATGGCCGCCGCCGAGGCCGCCTTCCCCGCCTGGCGTGACCTGATCCCGGCCGAGCGCCAGAAGGTACTGCTCAAGGTCGCCGACCGCTTCGAGGAGCGGGCGGAGGAGCTGATCGCCGCCGAGTCCGAGAACTGCGGCAAGCCGATCGCGCTCGTACGCTCCGAGGAAATCCCGCCGATGGTGGACCAGATCCGCTTCTTCGCGGGTGCCGCCCGGATGCTGGAAGGCCGCTCGTCGGGCGAGTACATGGACGGCTTCACCTCCATCATCCGGCGCGAGCCGATCGGCGTCTGCGCGCAGGTCGCGCCGTGGAACTACCCGATGATGATGGCCGTGTGGAAGTTCGCCCCGGCGCTGGCGGCGGGCAACACCGTCGTCATCAAGCCGTCCGACACCACCCCGGCCTCGACGGTGCTGATCGGCGAGATCATCGGCAGCGTGCTGGACGAACTGGGCCACCCCCGCGGTGTGTTCAACGTCGTCTGCGGCGACCGTGAGACCGGCCGCCTGATGGTCGAGCACCCCGTCCCGGCCATGGCCTCCATCACCGGCTCGGTGCGCGCCGGTATGCAGGTCGCCGAGTCGGCCTCCAAGGACCTCAAGCGGGTCCACCTGGAGCTGGGCGGCAAGGCGCCGGTCGTGGTCTTCGAGGACACCGACATCGCCAAGGCCGTCGAGGACATCAGCGTCGCCGGCTACTTCAACGCCGGCCAGGACTGTACGGCCGCGACCCGCGTGCTCGTCCAGGACTCCGTCCACGACGAGTTCGTCGCCGCGCTGGCCAAGGCCGCCGCGGAGACCAAGACCGGCGCGGTCGACGACGAGGACGTGCTCTTCGGCCCGCTCAACAACGCCAACCAGCTGAAGCAGGTCAAGGGCTTCATCGACCGGCTGCCCGCGCACGCCAAGATCGAGGCCGGTGGCCACCAGGTCGGCGACAAGGGCTACTTCTTCGCCCCGACCGTCGTCTCGGGTCTGAAGCAGGACGACGAGATCATCCAGCACGAGGTCTTCGGCCCGGTCATCACCGTCCAGTCGTTCTCGGACGAGGCGCAGGCGCTGACCTGGGCCAACGACATCGAGTACGCCCTGGCGTCCTCGGTGTGGACCAAGGACCACGCGCGGGCGATGCGGATGTCCAAGAGCCTGGACTTCGGCTGTGTGTGGATCAACACCCACATCCCGCTGGTCGCCGAGATGCCGCACGGCGGATTCAAGAAGTCCGGTTACGGCAAGGACCTTTCGGCCTACGGCTTCGACGACTACACCCGCATCAAGCACGTGATGACCTCGCTGGACGGCTGATCCGGCAGGATCCAGGGGGATCCGCACCGTCGAGCGGCACGGACCGCTCGACACACCGTCGCGGGCGGAGGCCCGGCAGTTGACGATCTGTCTCTTGCCGCCTCCGCCCGCGTCGCGTGAGAGTGCTCACCATGGCTGATCTTTCGCGGCGTTCGCTGCTAAGAGGCATGGGCACCATCGGTGTGACCGGAGCGCTGGGCGCCATGGCCGGATGCGGGGTGCCGCCCGCGTACATCGAGGCGGGGGCGCGCGCGGGCCGGGACCGCTCGGCGCGGGACCGGAAGCTCACCTTCGCCAACTGGCCGCTCTACATCGACGTCGACGACCGCGACACACAGCTCCGGCCGACCCTGGAGACCTTCCGCAGGCGCACCGGGATCTCCGTCACGTACACCGAGGAGATCAACGACAACGACGAGTTCTTCGGGAAGATCAGCCCGGCGCTGATGAACCACCAGCGCACCGGACGCGATCTGATCGTCATCAGCGACTGGATGTGCGCCCGGTTCGTCCGCCTGGGATGGGTCCAGGAAATGGACCGGGCGGCCCAGCCGCACGTCGCCGAGCACCTCGACCCGCTGCTGCGCTCCCCGCACTTCGACCCCGGCCGGAAGCACTCCGTGCCCTGGCAGTCCGGGATCACCGGCATCGCCTACGACCGCAGGAAACTCGGCCGGGAGATCAAGCACACCGCCGACCTGTGGAAGGACGATCTGCGCGGCCGGGTCACCCTGCTCGCCGGACTCGACGAGGCCTTCGCGATGCTCATGCAGGGCGACGGCGTGGACATCACCCGCTGGACCGCCGAGGACTTCCACCGGATGACCGACCGGGTGGGCCGCCTCGTCCACAAGGGACACATACGGCGCTTCACCGGCAACGACTACATCAAGGACCTGGACTCCGGCGATGTGCTCGCCGCGCAGGCCTACTCCGGCGACGTCATCCAACTCCAGGCGGACAACCCCGACATCGAGTTCGTGGTGCCGCAGGAGGGCGCCGAGCTGTGGTCGGAGAGCCTGATGATTCCCGACCTCGCCGACCACAAGCGCAACGCCGAGCAGCTGATCGACCACTACTACCGGCCGGAGGTCGCCGCGGACCTCGCGGCCTGGGTCAACTACGTCTGCCCCGTGCCGGCCGCACGCGATGTCCTCGCCTCGTCCAAGGACAAGGAGCGCGCCGCCCTCGCCGAGGACCCGCTGATCTTTCCCGACGACGCGATGCGCAAGCGGCTGGCCATCGCCCGTGACATCACCTCGAAGGAGCGGATCACCTTCGCCAAGGAATGGAACGCGATCGTCGGGCTGTGAGGGGGACGGCCTGAAGGGGCGTCAAATAGGCGTGCCAGAATTGCTGTTCATGTCGAGATCACTGTCCCTGCCGAAGCCTTCGCACGAGATATCGCCTCTGGTCACCGTCGGGCTGTTCGCCGCCTGGGCGCTGCACGACGCCGAGGAGGTGGCCTTCGGGCCACGCTGGATCCGGGAGAACGTCCCCGCCCTCAGGACCCGCTTCCCGCGGGTGCCGGAGCGGGTCTGGCAGGCCATGGAGAGCGTCGACGAGCGGGAGTTCGCCGTCGCGGTGGGCGTGATGGGGGTCATCGTCGCGGCCGCGTCGGCCGAGGGCCTGCGCACCGGCGGCCGGTCCGCGTTCTTCCAGGGCGCTCTGGACGGCTTCGGGCTGCACGGCCTCGTGCACCTCGCGCAGGCGGCGGCCGCCCGCGGCTACACCCCCGGGTCCGCCACCTCCCCGGTCATCGTGATCCCCTTCGCCCTGTGGGCACGCGGACGGCTCCGGCGGGCCGGGATCCGCACTCCCGTTACCGTGCGGCGTGCACTGGGCGGGCTCGCGGTCGCCGGGGCGGCCACGGTGGTCTCGCACGCGGTGGCCCGGCGGGTGACGACGCCCGCCGGAGCGGCCTGAGCGGAGGCCCGGCACGATCGTCAACTCATGTCATATGAGCGGGTGCCGGGCGCTGACGAACAAGCCGGGTGGCTGGAAGGGGGCAGGTCAGGGCGGGGCGACCGTATGCTCCCCCCATGAGCCGCCCCCCGATCCGTACCGCGCCCGGCCGGACCGCCGCCCCTACCGCCCACGGCAGCCGAACCACCGCCTCCCGCGGTGCGCGCTACCACGCACCGCGGTGGACGGGATGAAGGCCGCGGTCAGCCGCTGGGAGGCGGGAGTCTGCCGGTCGCGGATGCTCCGGCAGCCGGACGGCGCCGCCCTGGAGGCGGCGCTGGCGGAGCTGGACGGCGAGGTCTGCACGGAACTCTCGCTCGACCGCTGGGAAGACGGCGGCGGATGCCTGACGGTCAGCGGCGGCCCGACGGACTTCCTGGTCACCGGTGAGTGCGACGACGGCACACTGCTGCAGCTGTGCCGGGCGGCGGAGGAGCGGACCGCCACGGACCGCGGGTGGGGCCGGGCGCACCTCGGCGGCGGAGCCGCCCGGCGCCTGGAGGAGGACCCCCGGCAGCTGCACCCCGAGGACCGGGCGATCTGGCTGGTCTGCGGCGGCCAAGGGGCGTACTTCCCGCCGGAGGAACTGGTGGACGCGGCGGCCGCGCGATGGGCGGTACGTCAGTTCACCGCCGGGTTTCCCGACGGGCTCGGAGTGCCCTGGCGGGTGGAGTAGGCGGCGCGCAGCGGGCGCAGGTGCGGAGGCACCGGGTCGGCGCGCGCCGGGATCGTGCGGTCCGCGGCCGGTGGGCGGGCCCGTCGCCGCCCCCGGCCACGGGTTTCACACGGTCCAGGACTTCGCGTACGCCTCGATCTCGGCGGCCAGCTTCGCCTTGGCCGGCGCGTCCATGAAGGAGGCCGTGACGGCGTTCTTGGCGAGGTCGGCCAGCCCGTCGGTGCCCAGGCCCAACAGACGGGCGGCGACGCCGTATTCGGTGTTGAGGTCGGTACCGAACATCGGCGGGTCGTCACTGTTGATCGTGACCAGCACGCCCGCGTCGACCATCTCCTTGACCGGGTGCTCCTCCAGCGTCCGCACGGCCCGGGTCGCGATGTTGGAGGTGGGGCAGACCTCCAGGGGGATGCGGTGCTCGGCGAGGTGCGCCAGCAGCTCGGGGTCCTGGGTGGCGCTGGTGCCGTGGCCGATGCGTTCGGCGCGGAGCGAGGTGAGCGCGTCCCAGATGGTGCCGGGGCCGGTGGTCTCCCCGGCGTGCGGCACGGAATGCAGGCCCGCCGCGATCGCCCGGTCGAAGTACGGTGCGAACTGCGGGCGGGGCACACCGATCTCCGGCCCGCCCAGACCGAACGAGACCAGGCCCTCGGGCTGCAGGTCGCAGGCGATCCTGGCGGTCTCCTCCGCGGCCTCCAGACCCGCCTCGCCGGGGATGTCGAAGCACCACCGCAGTACCACTCCCAGCTCGGACTCGGCGGACTTCCGGGCGTCCTCGATGGCCTCGACGAATGCGGCGTCGGGGATGCCGCGCCGGGTCGAGCTGAACGGCGTCATGGTCAGCTCGGCGTAGCGGATGTTCTGCCGCGCCATGTCCCGGGCGACCTCGTAGGTCAGCAGCCGGACGTCCTCGGCGTCGCGGATCAGGTCGACGACGGAGAGATAGACCTCGATGAAGTGCGCGAAGTCGCGGAAGGTGAAGTAGTCGGCGAGCGCTTCGGGGTCGGTGGGGACGGCCGAGTCCGGGTGCCGGGCGGCGAGTTCGGAGACGATCCGCGGTGACGCGGAGCCGACGTGGTGGACATGCAGCTCCGCCTTGGGCAGGCCCGCGATGAATGCATCGAGATCGGACAACGGATCCTCCTGGTCAAGGGTGCGCGCGACGGTGCGGAACGGATGGCCAATCGTATGCGGGGCCCGGGGGACGAGCCCGGTGCAGGTCTTAGCATGAGCCGGACAACCAAAGGGGAGTGCGATGGCCGACAGCAGGCAGCCCGAGCCGGGGGACCCGTGGGCGCCGCCGGCGGACCGCAGCCCGCTCGCCAACGGGGCCGATCCGATGGCGGGTTGGGCGGCCCCTCAGGCTCCTCGGGCCGCGCAGGCTCCTCAGGTGCAGCAGGGTCCGCAGGCCCCGTCCGTCCCTGCGGACCCGTCGTCCCCGTCCTCCCCGCCGTCTTCGGGAGGCTACGGAGAGCGGAGGCAAGGGGCGTTTGCGTACAGTGCGCCTGCTCACGGGGCGCCCGCGTACGGCACGCCTGCTCAGGGAGCGCCGGCGTACGGAGCACCCGCGTACGGGGCGTCGGCATACGGACCCGGTCAGTCGGCCCCCGGCGGTTACGTCGCCTACCCCCCGGTGATGGGCTACTCGACCTGGCAGCCCCTGCGGCCCAGCAACGGGTTCGGCACCGCCGCGCTCGTCGTCGGCATCGTCGGAGCGCTCCTCGGGATCAGCATCATCTTCGGCATCGTCCTCGGCGTCCTGGCGATCGTCTTCGGGGCCCTGGGCCGCGCCAAGGCGACCCGTGGTGAGGCGACCAACGGCGGGATGGCGCTCGCCGGGCTGATCCTGGGCGGGGTCGCCCTGCTGATCAGCGCCGTCGTGATCGCCCTCGCCCTGATCGGGGCGAGCCATCCGCGGGACGAGGGCCCGGGGGGCGGTAGCGGAGGTCAGGACGGTGGCTACTCGGACACCTACGAAGCCGCCCCGGCCGGGCCTCGCGATGCCGCCCCGCCGCCCGGGAGCGCTTCCGTCTAGCCGCACACGCCCTCGACCAGCGGCGCCGGACGGCTTTACCGGGACGGTTCCTCGGCCAGCCGCTCGCGGGCCTCCATCAGCGCGAAGCCCAGCAGATTCAGCCCCCGCCACCGCGCCGGGTCCTCCGCACGCTCGTCGTCGGCGGCCAGACCGATGCCCCAGACGCGATCCAGCGGGCTCGCCTCCACCAGCACCCGGGAATTCGTGCCCAGCAGGAATTCCCGCAGGGCGGCGTCCTGGCCGAATTTGTGCACACTGCCCTCGACCACCAGCGCGAAGCGGTGCTGCCGCCAGATCTCCTCGTCGAAACCGCGGACCGCGCGCCCCGCATCCTTGGCCTGCTTGGGGTGCCCCGCGGCTATTGCACGCCGCTCCGCTTCCGCGTCCCCGAACAGCCGCGCCTTGCCGGCCATCATCCAGTGTTCGGCGGTGGCATAGGCGACGCCGTCGACGGTGAAGGGCGCGGGCCACCACTGGCTGAGGCAGGAGGCGCCGAGCGAGCCGTCCCGCCGGGGGGTATGGCCCCAGAAGTGGAGATATTTGACGCGTTCGCGGCTCGCCGTCGCGCTGATCAATTCCTCGACCGTCCGCGGCTCGTCGGCGGCGGTCCGGGTGGTGCTTTCGGTGAAGATCCCCGTGGTGTCGTGCAGCATGCCGGGATTTTGTCAGCAGGCACCGACAACGTGTCGGGGGCTTTGACCGCTGAAACGCAGAATCCGTCGCGTAACCAAAAGGCAACAACGGAATCCCTTGTTGCGCACCTCCTACTCTGTCAAGATCAGCCATCGATTCCGGAAATAGCTACGCCTGGCAGTGCCGCTGAGCGGCCCCGGCGCCCGGCGGAGGAGAGCACCATGGACCACCAGCGATTCGATGTCACCGAGCGATTTGCCGAGGGCGCCCAATTCATCGCGGGCGGCCTCCGCGGCGGCACCTCCGGCCGTAGCCAGAGCGTCGTGGACCCGGCGACCGGCCGGGAGGTGTACTCCTACGAACTCGCCGGTACCGCGGATGTGGACGCCGCCGTCGAGGCCGCGCAGCGGGCGTTCACCGAATGGGGCGGCGCGACGCCCGGCGAGCGCTCCGACGCGATGCACCGCTTCGCCGCCGCGCTCGCCGAGGACGCCGACGACCTCGCCTACGCGGAGTCGCTGAACTGCGGAAAGCCGATCAAGCTCAGCAACGAGTTCGATGTGCCGGGTTCGGTCGACAACGCCGCGTTCTTCGCCGGCGCCGCCCGCCACCTGGAGGGCAAGGCGACCGCTGAGTACAGCCCGGACCACACCTCCCACATCCGTCGCGAGCCCATCGGCGTCGTCGGCTCCATCGCACCCTGGAACTATCCGCTCCAGATGGCCGCGTGGAAGGTGCTGCCGGCCATCGCCGCGGGCAACACCATCGTCCTCAAGCCCGCCGAGATCACCCCGCTGACCTCGCTGCTCTTCGCGCAGGCCGCACAGCGCGCCGGGCTCCCCGACGGCGTCATCAACATCGTCTCCGGGGCGGGCCGGGACGCGGGCGAGCACCTCGTGGGCCACCCCGGCGTCGCGATGACCTCCTTCACCGGCTCGACCGGCGTCGGCAAGCGGGTCGCCGAGATCGCCACCGGCACCGTCAAGCGGCTGCACCTCGAACTCGGCGGCAAGGCCCCGTTCGTCGTCTTCGACGACGCGGACCTGGAGGCCGCCGTGCACGGAGCGGTGGCCGGCTCGCTGATCAACACCGGCCAGGACTGCACCGCCGCCACCCGCGCCTACGTCCAGCGCCCGCTCTACGACGCCTTCGTCAGCGGCGTCGCCGACCTGATGGCGACCGTACGGCTCGGCGACCCCTTCGACCCGTCCACCGACCTCGGTCCGCTGATCTCGCACGCACAGCGCGACCGGGTCGCCGGGTTCGTCGACCGGGCGCGGGGCTACGCCACCGTCGTCACGGGCGGCGAGGCCCCCCAGGGGACGCTGGCCGCGGGCGCGTACTACCGGCCCACGCTGATCGCGGGCGCCGCCCAGGACAGCGAGATCGTGCAGTCCGAGATCTTCGGGCCGGTGCTGGTCGTGCTGCCCTTCGACACCGACGACGAGGGCATCGCCCTCGCCAACGACACCCCCTACGGACTGGCCGCCTCCGCCTGGAGCCGGGACGTCTACCGCACCGGCCGCGCCACCCGCGAGATCAAGGCGGGCTGCGTGTGGGTCAACGACCACATCCCGATCCTCAGCGAGATGCCGCACGGCGGCGCCAAGGCGTCCGGCTTCGGCAAGGACATGTCGGCCTACTCCTTCGAGGAGTACACCCAGGTCAAGCACGTGATGTACGACAACACCGCGGTCGCAAGGAAGGACTGGCACCGCACGGTCTTCGGGGACCGCCCGTAAGGGAGGCCCACCGGCAGCGGACCTGCCGCGGGCGGGCACCCACCGAGTAGGGTGCCCGCCCGGAACGGGGTCCACGGTCCACGGACGCCCGTCCCGGGAGCGTCCACGACACGGCAGTTCCACCACAGCGGCGTGCATCGCCCCCCTCAGCGGCCAGTGCCGCGCGGCATCGTCACCACCGGCCGAGCGCCGGGCTCACCCCTTGAAAGGGCACCGCGCATGGAGCATCACGAGCAGCCCGAACCCCTCTCCCTGGCCGAGATATCCGCGATGCGTCACAGCCTGACCCATGGCCGGCTCGCCATGACCAGGCGCTCACTGCTGCGTGCCTCCGGTGCCGCGGCGGTCGCGGTCGGCGGCCTCGGCACCCTCGCCGGCTGCGGCATCCCGCCCGCCGGCCGCACCGATGCCGGCAATTCCGAGGACCACTCCTCGAAGGAGAAGCGCCTCAACTTCTCCAACTGGACCGAGTACATGGACGTCAGCGACGACGGCAAGCACCGGCCGACGCTGGAGGGCTTCACCAGGCGCACCGGGATCAACGTCAAGTACACCGAGGACATCAACGACAACGACGAGTTCTTCGGCAAGATCCAGGCGCAGCTCGCGGCGGGCCAGGACACCGGCCGCGATCTGATCGTGCTCACCGACTGGATGTGCGCGCGGATGATCTCCCTGGGCTGGATCCAGTCCCTGGACCCGGCCAACCTCCCGCACGCCTACACCAACCTCGTACCGGAGTTCCGCGACGTCGCCTGGGACCCGGGCCGCGCCCACTCCTACCCCTGGCAGGGCATCCCGGCGATCATCGCCTACAACAAGAAGGCCACCGGCGGCCGGAAGGTCGACTCCATCAGCCAGCTGCTGGAGGACCCCGAGCTCAAGGGCCGGGTCGGCTTCCTCTCCGAGATGCGCGACAGCGTCGGCCTGACCCTCCTGGACATGGGCAAGCAGCCGGAGAAGTGCACCGCGGACGACTTCGACGCCGCCATCGCCCGGATCCAGAAGGGCGTCGACAGCAAGCAGATCCGCCGCTTCACCGGCAACGACTACACCACCGACCTCGACAAGGGCGACCTCGCCGCGTGCGTGGCGTGGGCCGGAGACGTCGTCCAGCTGCAGAACGACAACCCCGACATCGCGTTCGCCGTGCCCGAGGCCGGCTACATGACGTCCACCGACAACTTCATGGTGCCGAACAAGGCACGCCACAAGCAGAACGCCGAGCGGCTCATCGACTACTTCTACGAGCCGAAGGTGGCGGCGCGCGTCGCGGCGTACATCAACTACGTCTGCCCGGTCGACGGCGTGCGCAAGGAGCTTGCCAAGATCGACAAGGCGGCGGCGGACAACCCGCTGATCCTGCCGGACGAGGAGATGGCCGCGAGGTCCCACTCCTTCCGCGCCCTGAGCGCCAAGGAGAGCAAGGAGTTCGCGCAGAAGTTCTCCGACCTCACCGGTGCCTGACCCTGCCAGGCCCGCATGAGCTGTTCCGACCTCCGACCCACGGGACGACCGACATGACCAACAACGCCCACAGCAGCAGCGGCGGCGACGTCCGCCTCACCGGTATCAGCAAGACCTACGGCACCTTCACCGCCGTCCGGCCCCTCGACCTGACCATCCCCGCGGGCTCCTTCTTCGCTCTCCTGGGCGCCTCCGGCTGCGGCAAGACCACCACCCTGCGCATGATCGCCGGACTGGAGGACCCCACCACCGGGACCGTCGAACTCTCCGGCGAGGACGTCACCGCCCTGCCGCCCTACAAGCGCCAGGTCAACACCGTCTTCCAGAACTACGCGCTCTTCCCGCACCTCGACATCTACGAGAACGTCGCCTTCGGCCTGCGACGCCGCGGCATCAAGTCCGTCAAGAAGCAGGTCGAGGAGATGCTCGACCTCGTCCAGCTCGGCCCGATGGCGCGTCGCAAGCCCCAGCAGCTCTCCGGCGGCCAGCAGCAGCGCGTCGCCGTCGCCCGCGCGCTGATCAACCACCCCCAGGTGCTGCTCCTCGACGAGCCGCTGGGCGCCCTCGACCTCAAGCTGCGCCGGCAGATGCAGCTGGAACTCAAGCGCATCCAGACCGAGGTCGGCATCACCTTCGTGCACGTCACCCACGACCAGGAGGAGGCCATGACGATGGCCGACACCGTGGCCGTGATGAACGGCGGCCGGGTCGAACAGCTCGGCGCCCCCGCCGACCTCTACGAGAACCCCGGCTCCACCTTCGTCGCCAACTTCCTCGGCACCTCCAACCTCATCGAGGCCGAGGTCGTCGAAGCCGGCGGCGAGCAGCTGCTCCTCAAGGCCGGTGACGCCGGCCTGCGGCTGCCCGCCTCCCGGTGCAGCACCACGGCCCGTGCCGGCGAGAAGGTGCTGGCGGGTGTACGGCCGGAGAAGGTCACCCTGGCGCACGCCGACGACGCCGGGACCCTCGCCGACAGCCGCAACCGGCTGCCCGGCCGGATCAAGGACGCCAGCTTCATCGGCGTCTCCACCCAGTACGTCATCGACGCCCCCGGGATCGGCGAACTCGCCGTCTACGAGCAGAACATCGAGCGCGACGGCCGCCTCGTGCCCGGCGCGGACGTCGTCCTGCACTGGAGCCCCGCGCACACCTTCGGACTCGACGCCGCCCAGTCGGTGCTCGCCGGGACCACGGCGGCCCCCGGCGCGGAGCTCGATGGGGAGGCCGCGTGAGCACCGTCGAGGCGCCCGCCCCGCAGACCGACCCCGAGACGCCGCTGCCGATACGCAAGCCCCCCACCCGCAAGCGGCTCGTCCCCTACTGGCTGCTGCTGCCCGGCATCCTGTGGCTGGTGGTCTTCTTCGCCGCCCCGCTCGTCTACCAGGCGTCGACGTCCCTCCAGACCGGCTCCCTCGAAGAGGGCTTCAAGGTCACCTGGCACCTCGCCACCTACTGGGACGCGCTGGGCGAGTACTGGCCGCAGTTCCTGCGGTCCGTGCTGTTCGCGGCCACCGCCACCGCGCTCTGCCTGCTGCTGGGCTACCCCCTGGCGTACCTCATCGCCTTCAAGGCCGGCCGCTGGCGCAACGTCGTGATGATCCTGGTCATCGCCCCGTTCTTCACCAGCTTCCTCATCCGCACCCTCGCCTGGAAGACGATCCTCGCGGACGGCGGACCGGTCGTCGGTCTGCTCAACTCGCTGCACGTCCTGGACGTCACCAGCTGGCTGGGCCTCACCGAAGGCGAGCGGGTGCTGGCCACACCGCTCGCGGTGGTCTGCGGTCTGACCTACAACTTCCTGCCGTTCATGGTCCTGCCGCTCTACACCTCGCTGGAGCGCATAGACCCCCGGCTGCACGAGGCGGCCGGCGACCTCTACGCCCGCCCGGCCACCACCTTCCGCCGGGTGACCTTCCCGCTGTCCATGCCGGGCGTCGTCGCCGGCACCCTGCTCACCTTCATCCCCGCCGCCGGCGACTACATCAACGCCGAACTGCTGGGCTCCACCGACCAGAAGATGATCGGCAACGTCATCCAGTCGCAGTTCCTGCGGGTCCTGGACTACCCGACCGCGGCCGCCCTCTCGTTCATCCTCATGGCGGCCATCCTCGCCATGGTCACGATCTACATCCGCAAGTCCGGGACGGAGGATCTGGTCTGATGGCCGTACGCGAGACCACCGCACGCACCGCGCCCCCGCGCGCCCGGAACCGGGGGCTGCGCTGGCTGCGCCGCAACATCGTCGCGATAGCGGGCCTGTGCACGCTGGGCTACCTCATCCTGCCCAACGTCGTGGTGATGCTGTTCTCCTTCAACAAGCCCAACGGGCGCTTCAACTACCAGTGGCAGCGTTTCTCGACGGACGGCTGGACCGATCCGTGCGGCGTCGCCGACCTGTGCGGATCGCTGGGGCTGAGCCTGCAGATCGCCCTCTGGGCGACCATCGGCGCGACCGCCCTGGGCACCATGATCGCGTTCGCGCTGGCCCGCTACCGCTTCCGCGCCCGGTCCTCCGTCAACACCCTGATCTTCCTGCCGATGGCGATGCCCGAGGTCGTCATGGCCGCCTCCCTGGCGACCCTCTTCCTCAACATGGGCATCCAGTTCGGCTTCTGGACGATCCTCATCGCGCACATCATGTTCTGCCTGAGCTTCGTCGTCACCGCCGTCAAGGCACGCGTGATGAGCATGGACCCGCGACTGGAACAGGCCGCGCAGGACCTCTACGCCTCACCCGTGCAGACCTTCCTTCGGGTGACGCTGCCGATCGCCGCACCCGGCATCGCGGCCGGCGCGCTGCTCTCCTTCGCGCTGTCCTTCGACGACTTCATCATCACCAACTTCAACGCGGGCTCCACCGTGACCTTCCCGATGTTCGTCTGGGGCTCGGCACAACGGGGTACCCCCGTGCAGATCAACGTCATCGGGACGGCGATGTTCCTGGTCGCCGTGGTGTGCGTGCTCGTCGGCCAACTGGCCGGGAGCCGTCGTAAGAGGAGCAAGAGGAGCTGAGAAACATGGCACGAGATGCCATGACGTCCAAGGCCCACCCGTCGAGCGCCGTCCAGGCGCTCGCGGACGCCACCCCCACCCCCTTCTGGCTGGACGACCCGGCACGCCCGGACGCCCTGCCCGCCCTGGTCGGCGACGAGACCTGCGACTTGCTGGTCGTCGGCGGCGGCTACTCCGGACTGTGGACCGCGCTCCTGGCCAAGGAGCGCGACCCGCAGCGCGACGTCGTCCTCGTCGAGGGAGCCGAGATCGGCTGGGCCGCCTCCGGGCGCAACGGCGGCTTCTGCGCCGCCTCCCTCACCCACGGCCTCGGCAACGGCCTGGCCCGCTGGCCGGACGAACTCGCCCGGCTCGAAGAGCTGGGCATCCGCAACCTCGACGCCATCGAGGACGCGGTCGCCCGCTACGCCATCGACTGCGACTTCGAGCGCACCGGCGAGATCGACATCGCCACCGAGCCGCACCAGGTCGCCGAGCTGGAGGAGGCCGCGCAGGACGCCGCCCGGCTGGGCCTGGACCGGCACCGCTTCCTCGACCAGGACGAACTGCGCGCCGAGGTCGACTCACCGACCTTCCGGGCCGGGCTCTGGGACCGCGACGGCGTCGCCATGCTCCATCCGGCACGCCTCGCCTGGGGCCTGAAGCGGGCCTGCCGCGACCTCGGGGTCCGCATCTACGAGCGCACCCCTGCCACCGCCCTCGCCTCCGAAGGCATGGGGATGGCCGTCCGCACCCCCTACGGCCGGGTCTTCGCCCGCCATGTCGCGCTCGGCACCAACGCCTTCCCCTCGCTGGTCAAGCGGGTGCGCCCGTACGTCGTCCCGGTCTACGACCACGCCATGATGACCGAGCCGCTGTCCGACGAACAGCTCGCCGCCATCGGCTGGAAGAACCGCCAGGGCCTGTCCGACAGCAACAACCACTTCCACTACTTCCGCATCACCGCCGACAACCGCATCCTGTGGGGCGGCTACGACATCGTCTACCGCTACGGCGGCGGGATCCGCGCCGAGTACGACCACCACCCCGCCACGTACGAGAAGCTCGCCCGGCACTTCTTCCGCTGCTTCCCGCAGCTGGAGGGCCTGCGGTTCAGCCACACCTGGGGCGGCGCCATCGACACCTGCGCACGCTTCTCGGCGTTCTTCGGCACCGCGCACGCCGGGCGGGTCGCCTACGCCACGGGCTACACCGGCCTCGGCGTGGGCGCGACGCGCTTCGGCGCCGAGGTGATGCTCGACCTGCTCAGCGGTGAGCGCACCGAACGCACCGAGCTGGAGATGGTGCGCAGCAAGCCGCTGCCTTTCCCGCCGGAGCCGCTGCGCTGGGCGGGCATCGGCATCACGCAGTGGTCGATGACCCGCGCCGACCGGCACGGCGGGCGCCGCAACCTGTGGCTGAAGGCCATGGACAAGGCGGGCCTGGGCTTCGACAGCTGAGCGGGGCGGGCGGCGCCGGCACCCGCCCTCGCCGCCCGCGAAAAAACCCTCGCCAACCCGTGTAAGGATGCCGCCGGCGCGCCCTCTCCCTGGGGAACCGCGGCCCGACCGGGCCGGGAGAGCGAGGAGCGAGATGAGCGCCGCGGGAGCCAAGAACGCAGTGGACTGGCTGGTGTCGGCGGCACCGGACCCGGACGCCTGCCGGTGGGAATGGGAGCGCAACCCGCTCGGGGTCGCGCTCCTGCCCGCCGGCCTGCTGTGGGACGTCCTGATCGTCGACGGCACGCTCGGCTATCCGACGCTGGACGTCCTCACCCGCGTCGTCCGCCGCCCCGGCCCGGTCCTGGCCGACTTCGGGGAGGCACGGATGGGATTCTTCGTGCCTCCCGGTACGGCCACCCGCTGGCTGGGCACCGGCGTCCGGGCCGCCGGGCAGGGCACCTGGATAGTGGTGCCCTACCCGGGCCGGGTCACCGGCGGCGTGCGCTGGCTGGTCCCGCCGGACGGTTCGGGCACCCTCATCGATCCCGGTGTGCTGGAGCTGGCGATGCACGAGGCGGCGGCCTCCCTGGCCGGGGGGAGCTGAGCGCCGGGCTACGCGGTCGGCCCGCCCGACCACCTGCCGCACATCCCGCACCATGCCGCCAACAGCACCCCGGCCAGACACCAACTGCCCAGCACGTCCAGGGGCCAGTGGTAGCCCTGACGCACCAGGCCGGTCCCGACGCCGGCGTTGAGCAGCACGACGCCCACCCCGAGCGCCCACCCGGCACCGGCCCCGCGGTGGGCCTGCCGGTGGCAGCGCATCAGCAGCAGCGCGGCCACGCCGTACGCGACCGCGGCCGTGGCGCCATGGCCGGACGGGTAGAAGCCGTCGTGCGCGCCGCCCGCCATCTGCGGCGGGCCCGGCCGCGCGAGCCACAGCTTGAACGGGACGACCAACGCGGGCACCGCGGCCAACGCGACCAGCGCGCCGAGCGGCGGCAGCCACCAGCGCTCCGCCGCCCCGCCGTGGCCCGGCTCGGCCCCCTCGGGCGCGTTCTCACGCTCCGCCTGACGCCGCCGGGAAGCCCACAGCGTCCCCAGGACGACCAGGAGCAACACCGGCAACGCGACAGTGGTGTTGCCGAGATCGGCGAGGAACTCCGCGAGCGGGGCGGGGACGGGGCTCGCGGCGACGCCGCGGCCGAGGCGTTCGTCGAGGGCGCGCAGCGGACCGTGGCCGGCCACCTGCCAGGTGATCACGGCGAAGAGCGGTGCGCAGAGGAGACCGGCCAGGGCGGCGGGCCCGAGCGGGCCGCGGCCGGAAAGAGAAGTCGGCCGCCTCGGAACAGGGGGGGTGGTTCCGAGGCGGCCGCGCTGACCGGTGTTCCGCGCGCCCCGGGGGGTATGGGGCGGGCGGACATCCGATCGGTGAGGATTCCCGGATCCCGTGTTTCCAGGGGTTCCGGTGGTGTGCGCGAGGGCACAGCCAGGTCGAAGCCGGGGAAGCGCCGACCGGGCGTCGCCCGCAGTCCCCTGCGGGCGGGGTGTTTCTCTCATCTGGGAAAACCGTACGGCACCGGGGGCTCACCCGACAGCGGGATCACCCGGCCACCATGGGCCCCCCACATCTTCTTCACTCCGTGCCACCAGCTACGCGCGTTCCGAACTCGCCCGCCCCGTAAGGGCTTTCGCGACCCGGTCGGCCGCGCGGCCGTGGCGGCCGGCGCACAAAGGCCGCGGCCCGGGGCACGGCGCTCGCCGTGCCCCGGGCCGCACCCGGGATGTCCGTGCCTGGCCGCTCAGAGCGTGGCGAACGCCGCCTCGATGATGTCCAGACCCTCGTTGAGCAGGTCCTCGCCGATGACCAGCGGGGGCAGGAAGCGCAGCACGTTGCCGTACGTGCCGGTGGTCAGCACCAGCAGGCCCTCCTGGTGGCAGGCCTTGGCGAGCGCGGCGGTGGCCTCCGGGTTCGGGTCCTTGGAACCGGACCGGACCAGCTCGATCGCGATCATCGCGCCGCGGCCGCGGACCTCGCCGACGATGTCGAACTTCTCCGCCATCGCCTCCAGGCGCGGCTTCATGATCTCGCCGATCCGGCGGGCCTTGCCGTTCAGGTCCTGCTCGCGCATGGTCTCGATCGAGCCCAGCGCCGCGGCGCAGGCCACCGGGTTACCGCCGTAGGTGCCGCCCAGGCCGCCGGCGTGCGCGGCGTCCATGATCTCGGCGCGGCCGGTGACGGCGGCCAGCGGCAGACCGCCGGCGATGCCCTTGGCGGTGGTGATCAGGTCCGGGACGATGTTCTCGTCCTCGCAGGCGAACCACTGGCCGGTGCGGCAGAAGCCGGACTGGATCTCGTCCGCGACGAAGACGATGCCGTTCTCCTTCGCGAAGTTCGCGATGGCCGGCAGGAAGCCCTTGGCCGGCTCGATGAAGCCGCCCTCACCGAGCACCGGCTCGATGATGATCGCCGCGACGTTGTCCGCGCCGATCTGCTTGGTGATCTGCGAGATGGCCTGGTCGGCGGCCTCCTGCGCGCAGTTCTCCGGGCCGGTCAGCCAGCGGTAGGGGTAGGCGACCGGTACGCGGTAGACCTCGGGCGCGAACGGGCCGAAGCCGTTCTTGTACGGCATGTTCTTCGACGTGAGCGCCATCGTCAGGTTCGTGCGGCCGTGGTAGCCGTGGTCGAAGACGACGACGGCCTGGCGCTTGGTGTAGGCGCGGGCCACCTTGACGGCGTTCTCCACGGCCTCCGCGCCGGAGTTGAACAGCGCGGACTTCTTCGCGTGGTCGCCCGGGGTCAGCTCGGCCAGCTGCTCACAGACCTCGACGTACGGCTCGTACGGCGTGACCATCGCACAGGTGTGGGTGAAGTCGTTGAGCTGCGCGGTGGCGCGCCGCACCACGGCCTCGGCGCTGTTGCCCACCGACGTCACCGCGATGCCGGAGCCGAAGTCGATCAGGGAGTTGCCGTCCACGTCCTCCAGGACACCGCCGCCCGCCCGCTTGGCGAAGATCGGCAGCACGGCCCCGACACCGGCGGCGACCGTGGCCTGCTTACGCGCCCACAGCTCCTGGGACTTCGGGCCGGGGATCGCGGTGACGACGCGACGCTCCTGGGGGAGGGAAGGGCCTCCGGACAGTTCGGTCATGGCAGTCTCCTGGGGTGGAACGAGGACGTGCAGAAGGTTGTTCTCGCAGGCTAGGGGCGGGCGGCCGGGTCTGGCATGTTCCGTTCGGGAGAAGTGCGCGTGTTGCGTTGTCCGCACCGGACATAGCGACGGTGTACGGCCAGTAGATTGAACGGCGGCGCGGCCGGCAGCGGCGGGTACGCCAGCGCGGGCATGACAATGGCAACGCGCAGCCCGCGCAACCACGCAACAGGCCACGGCTCAAGGGGGACAAGGGCACCGGATGGACACCGAGGGCACGCAGGACGCACAGCACACCGCCGCCCCGCCGCCCGGCGGGACGCACCGACCCGACCCCACCGTGCCGCGCCCCGCGGCGCCGCCCGCAGCGCCGGCCACCCCGCCCCCGCCCGCCGCGCCCCCCTCCGTGCCGGCACAGGCCGCCAAGGCCGCCGCCGCGGAGCCGCCGGTACTCCGCTGGCTGCGCACCCCGCGACCGGCCGCCGCGCCGGGCATCTGGACGTACGGCCACGAGCCCCGGCCCGCCGAGGAACCCGACCGGGTACCGCTGCGGCAGCTGATCAGCGGAGCGGTGATCTCGTTCCTGTGCGGCTGGCTGCTGTGGTCGCTGCTGTGGAACGGCTATCTGGGCAGCTATTGGCTGTGGCCGCTGCTGCTCCTCACCCCGGACTCCTGGCGCGAGGCCGGCGGCGACAAGATGGTCTACGTCTGGGCGACCTACTTCTACTACGGCCTGTTCCTCGTTCTGCTGGCCGTCGTCTTCGGCCGCCTGGGCCGCTGGCCCGAACTCGCCCGCCGGTTCCTGGCGCCCGTGCTCCGGCGCCTTCGCCACCGCGCACCGGCCGCCGCCCCGGCGCCCGCAGCGGACCGCGCGCAGTGGCCCGAGCTGCGCGCCCAGGGTGCCCCGGACGCCGCCGAGAAGCTGGCCGAGGAGGCCCGCGCCGGCCGGATGAACGACGTGGACGCGGCCCGGATCGAACGCGCCTGGCGTTCGGTGCGGTCCGGCAAGAACTCCGTCGCCTCCTTCACCGACACCGTGCTGCGGCACGGCGCCGCGGCCTGTGCGCACCCCTCGGGGCGGCGCGACCTGCCGCGCAGGACCGCCCACCACGACCTGCTCGCCCACCAGGTCAGGATCGGCACCGCCGCCGACCACCCGCGCAATCCGTACCAGCACCGGGGCGCCGGATGCGCCCTGGCGCCGGGCGTCCTGGGCACCTCGCTGCTCGCCGTCGGGCCCTCCGGGAGCGGCAAGACCACCCGGCTGGTCGGGCCGGTGGTGGAGTCGATGTGCCTGCAGGCGCTCGCCGGGCACAGCGCCGTCATCGCCGTCGGTCCTGCCGGCTCCGGCCTCGGGCCGGACGAGGCGTTCGACGTCGTGGTCAAGATCGGCCGCCCGGACGCGGAGTGCGACCTCGACCTCTACGGCGGCACCACCGACCCGGACGAGGCGGCCGGGATCCTCGCCGAGGCGCTGGTCGGCGACCTCAGTGAGCAGCTGCCGGGCGGCGACAGCCGGCGCGCCGCGACCGCCCTCGCCCAGCTGCTGGGCCCCTTCCGGGCGGCCCGCGACCGCTTCCCCACCGTGCCGGAGCTGCGCGAACTGCTGGACGGCGTGCCGTCGGCGGTGGTCGCGCTGCGCACCGCGCTGGAGGGTGCCGGTGAGCACACGCTGCTGCGCGAACTGGACGCCCGTGCCCGCCAGGCGGAGCGGGCCGGTGATGTCGGCGTCCTGCTCGCCGACCGCATCGCCCTGCTCGACCGGCCCGCCTTCGCCGACTTCTTCGACCCCATGGGCGGCACCCGGCAGGTCTCGCTGCGCGCCCTGGACCACCCGCTGCGGGTCCGCATCGAGCTGCCCGAGCGTGGCCACGCGGAAGCCTCACGGATCCTCGCGCGGCTGGTCCTGGCCCAGTTCACCGCCTGCGCGGTGGCGCGCAGCGACCGTTCGCTGTTCGCGTGCCTGGTGCTCGACGAGGCGGCGCAGACGATCACCGCGGAGGCGCTCCGCGGACTGCAGCGGCTGCGCTCGGCGAACGCCGGTGCGGTGCTGACGCTGCGCTCGCTCGACGATGTGCCCGACGCGCTGCGCAGCGGCCTGCTCGGCGCGGTCGGCTGCCGGATGGCGTTCGCGGGCGTGACGACCTGGGACGGGGCGCGGTTCGCCGAGGTCTGGGGCAAGGAGTGGGTGGAGACCCGCGATGTGACGGACCGTCAAATCATCGCGGAGGGCGCGGCGATGAAGGCGTTCCATGTCTTCCGCCACCTCATCACCGGCAAGGCGGCCACCGCCAAGGCCGTCACCGTCCGCACCGTGGAGCGTGAGCGCTGGTCCGCCTCCGACCTCGCCAACTCGGTGCCGGCCGGGCACGCGGTGCTGTCGGTCACCTCGGTCCAGGGGGAGCACGCACCGCCGGTGCTGGTGGATCTGCGGAGCTGAGGGCGGCCCGCAGGCCGGGGGCGCCACGACGGCTCGACACGGGTGGGAGAGCCGGCCGGTGAGGCGTACGGCCCGGGTCTCACCGGCCGGTCTGCCCCGTCAGCGCCCCTCGATCCTTCCGCTGAGGCAGAATCGAGGGGCGTCGTTCATACGGGACGGCGCAAACAACCGGGCAGTGTCGCCCCGCCCCCACCGGCGGCGGCTGCCGACTCCACGTCGTCATCGAAGGTCCCATGCCGCACACCCTGGCTTCCCTGGTCAACCACTCCGCGCTCAAGCTGACCGTGCTCGCGGGCGAGGAGCGGCTGGACGTCCCGGTGCGCTGGGCACACGCCAGCGAGCTGATCGACCCGGTGCCCTACATGGAGGGCGGCGAGCTGCTGCTCATCACCGCCCTGAAGCTGGACGCCGAGGACGCCGAGGCGACCCGCACGTACATCCGGCGGGTGGCCGGGGCCGGGGTCGTCGGCCTGGGCTTCGCGGTCGGCGTCAATTACGAAGGCGTGCCCGACGCGCTCGTCGAGGCGGCCCGGCAGGAGAACCTCCCGCTGCTCGGGGTGCCCCGCAAGACCCCCTTCATCGCCATCAGCAAGGCCGTCTCGGCCGCCGTCGCCGCCGACCAGTACCGCGCGGTGACCGCCGGCTTCGAGGCCCAGCGGGAACTGACCCGGGCCGCCCTCGGCCCCGACGGCCCGGCCGAACTCCTCGCCAGGCTCGCCGCCCACCTCGACGGCTGGGCAGCCCTCTACGACGCCTCGGGCGCGGTGGTCGCCGCCGCCCCGGACTGGGCCGCCCGCCGCGCCGCCCGGCTCTCCGACGACGTCGGCCGGCTGCGCGAACGGCCCGCCCCGGCCAGCTCCGTCGTCAGTGACACCGACGGCGACGACCGCGTCGAGCTGCAGTCGCTCGGCACCGGCCGCCGGGCCCGCGGCGTCCTCGCGGTCGGCACCGGCGCCCCGCTCGGCACGGCCGAGCGCTACGCCGTGCACTCCGCCGTCGCACTGCTCACCCTCACCACCGAACGCTCCCGTGCCCTGCAGGACGCCGAGCAGCGGCTGGGCGCGGCGGTGCTGAAGATGCTGCTCGCGGGCGAGCCGGAGCACGCCCGCGCGGTCGCCGGCCGGCTCTACGGCGGGCTGCTGGACGCCCCGTTCCGGGTGGTCATCGCCGAGCCCGTCGCCCCCGACGACGACGCGCCCGCGCCGCGTACGGCCGCCGAGGCCCCGGCCGTGCTGGACGCGCTCGCCGACGCCATGGACTCCGCCGCCGCCAGGACCGGCGAGGCGGTGCTCGCCGTCCCCGACACCGGCCGGCTGACGGTGCTGGTCGCGGCCGGCGGCGCCGCGGAGGACGCCTGCTCCGCGTACGCCGCGGTGGTCGAGGCCCGCTCGGGGGCGCAGCCGCGCGGCCGCGGCCGGTCCGCGCGGACCGAGCCCGCGGCCGGCGCCGAGGGGCTGGCCGTCGGACTGTCCGCGCCCACCGGCCCCGCCGCGGCCGCGCACGCCCACCGCCAGGCCCAACAGGCGCTGTCCGTCGCCCGCCGCCGCGGTCGCGCGCTGGTCGAGCACGAGGACGTCGCCGCCGGATCCGTGCTGCCGCTGCTCGCCGACGACGCCGTGCGCGCCTTCGCCGACGGGCTGCTGCGCGCCCTGCGCGACCACGACGCGACGGGCCGCGGCGACCTGGTGGAATCGCTGCGCGCCTGGCTGTCCCGGCACGGTCAGTGGGATGCCGCCGCCGCCGACCTGGGCGTCCACCGGCACACCCTGCGCTACCGCATGCGGCGGGTGGAGGAGATCCTGGGCCGCTCCCTCGACGACGCGGATGTCCGGATGGAGCTGTGGCTGGCCCTCAAGGCGACGTCGACGCCACCGGGGGAGTGAGGGCGGGGGTGGATCCTGCGGGGGCGCCAGGGCGCTGAGCGACGGGCTCCCGCGCCCCGGACAGGCACCCGGCGACCCCGGGGCTCCCGCGCCACAGGCCCGCACCCGGCGCCCCCCTTTCCGCCTCTTCCACCGCGGAGAGACCCGCGGACGGATTACGCCGCTTCGGACAAACGCCACAGCGGCGCCGCGCCCCTACGGTGGGGGCAGAGCCGAACACGCCGAATACGCCGTATACGCAGAGCCGCTCCCAGAGCCATGCGCACCACCCACCACTTCGGAAGGGCCGGGAACCACTGTGCCGATCCACACTGATGCAGCCCCCACCGCCTTTTGGCTCGCCGGCCGCCAGGCCACCGGCGAGGCCACCTTCGATGTCACCTCCCCCTGGGACGGACGTCTCGTCGGTACGGTGAGCGTCCCCACCGAGGCCCAGGTCGAGGAGGCCATCGCCGCCTCCGTCGACGTCCAGGCCGAGTTCGCCGCGACCCCCGCGCATGTGCGGGCCGCCGCCCTCGACCACGTACAGCGCCGCCTGGTGGAGCGTACGGAGGAGATCGCCGCGTTGATCTCCGCCGAGAACGGCAAGCCCATGAAGTGGGCGCGCGGCGAGGTCGGCCGGGCGATCTCGGTGTTCCGCTTCGCGGCCGAGGAGGCCCGCCGCTTCAACGGCGGCGAGGCGCAGCGCCTGGACACCGACGCGGGCGGCGCCGGCCGCCTCGCGCTGACCCGCCGGTTCCCGCGCGGCACCGTCCTGGGCATCGCGCCGTTCAACTTCCCGCTGAACCTCTGCGCCCACAAGATCGCCCCGGCCATCGCGGCCGGCGCCCCGATCCTCCTCAAGCCGGCTCCGGCCACCCCGCTCTCCGGACTGATCCTCGGTGAGCTGCTGGCCGAGACCGCGCTGCCGGCCGGTTCCTGGTCGATCCTGCCGGTGCCCAACGAGCGGATGGAGGCGCTGGTCCAGGACGAGCGGCTGCCCGTCGTCTCCTTCACCGGCTCGGAGAAGGTCGGCTACGCGATCCTGGACTCGGTGCCGCGCAAGCACTGCACCCTGGAGCTCGGCGGCAACGGCGCGGCCGTCGTCCTGCCGGACTTCTCCTCCGAGGCGGACCTGGACTGGGCGGCGCAGCGCATCGCCACCTTCTCCAACTACCAGGGCGGCCAGTCCTGCATCTCGGTGCAGCGGGTGATCGCCGACGCCACCGTCTACGACCGCCTGGTGCCCAAGATCGTGGCGGCCGTCGAGGCGCAGGTCACCGGCGACCCGTCGGACGACGCCACCGAGGTCGGCCCGCTGGTGAGCGAGGACGCCGCCAAGCGCGTCGAGGCGTGGGTGGACGAGGCCGTGCAGGGCGGCGCGAAGCTGCTGGCCGGCGGCAAGCGGGACGGTGCCTCCTACGCGCCGACCGTGCTCGCGGACGTGCCCGCCGACGCGACGCTCGCCTGCGAAGAGGTCTTCGGCCCGGTCCTCACCCTCAGGAAGGTCGACGGCGAGGCCGAGGCCTTCGACGCCGTCAACGACTCCAAGTACGGCCTCCAGGCGGGCGTGTTCACCCACGACGTGCAGACCGCCTTCCGCGCCCACCGCGCGCTGGAGGTCGGCGGCGTGATCGTCGGCGATGTGCCGTCCTACCGCGCGGACCAGATGCCCTACGGCGGCGTCAAGCAGTCCGGTGTCGGCCGCGAGGGTGTGCGCTTCGCGATGGACGACTACACCTACGAGCGGGTCATGGTCCTCACCGGCCTGGACCTCTAACAGAAAAGCACCCGACCGGCCTGGACCGGTGGACAGCGGCGGCCTTCCCCGAGGCCACCCGCCGTCCAGGCCCGGCCGGCTCGCCCCCCCGGCGCCGGCCCCCTCCCGCGGCGCGCTCCGACCTCACGTTGGAGCGCGCCGCGGCCCTGTTTCACCCGTGGAAAGACGCAGGCAGGTCCCGCGCCCCCGTTCCGAAGGCCGGTCCCCGGAGGCCGCCGCACCGGTCGGGAGCACATCCGCGCATACCACCGATGGCGGATTTCCGCCCGGCCTGGCCGGTACGTCCCGCGCCAGCAGTGGTGCAACCCCCGCGAATCGGGAACGCTCACAAGTAGCACGGACCGGTAGCCGACCGGCGCGCCGGTGCAAACTCCCGATCCGCGGCGAGGTGAGTTCCTGATGACCGCTCCGTCCATCCGCAACGTTTCCGAGCGCGAAGCACGCCAGGTCGCCGAGGCGGCCCGTGAACAGGACTGGCGTAAGCCCAGCTTCGCCAAGGAACTGTTCCTGGGGCGCTTCCGGCTCGACCTCATCCATCCGCACCCCACCCCGGCCGCGGACGACGTACGGCGCGGCGAGAAGTTCCTCGCCACGCTGCGCGAGTTCTGCGAGACGAAGATCGACAGCGCCCGCATCGAGCGCGAGGGCCGGATCCCGGACGAGACGGTCAGAGAGCTCAAGGAGCTCGGCGCGCTCGGCATGAAGATCGATACCAAGTACGGCGGCCTCGGCCTCACCCAGGTCTACTACAACAGGGCCCTCTCCCTGGTCGGCTCGGCGAGCCCGGCAATCGGCGCGCTGCTCTCCGCGCACCAGTCGATCGGCGTCCCCCAGCCGCTGAAGACCTTCGGCACGCAGGAGCAGAAGGACACCTTCCTGCCGCGCTGCGCCCGTACGGACATCTCGGCGTTCCTGCTGACCGAGCCGGACGTCGGCTCCGACCCCGCCCGCCTGGCGACCACCGCGGTGCCGGACGGCGACGACTACGTGCTGGACGGCGTGAAGCTGTGGACCACCAACGGCGTGGTCGCCGACCTGCTGGTGGTGATGGCGCGGGTGCCCGCCTCCACCGGCCACAAGGGCGGGATCACCGCCTTCGTCGTCGAGGCGGACTCGCCCGGCATCACCGTCGAGAACCGCAACGCCTTCATGGGGCTGCGCGGCCTGGAGAACGGCGTGACCCGCTTCCACCAGGTGCGGGTCCCCGCCAAGCACCGCATCGGCCCCGAGGGCGCCGGCCTGAAGATCGCTCTGACCACGCTCAACACCGGCCGACTCTCGCTGCCGGCGATGTGCGTCGGCGCCGGCAAGTGGTGTCTGAAGATCGCCCGTGAGTGGTCGGCGGCCCGCGAGCAGTGGGGCAAGCCGGTCGCCCGGCACGAGGCGGTCGGCGCCAAGATCTCCTTCATCGCCGCCACCACCTTCGCCCTGGAAGCGGTCGTCGACCTCTCCTCGCAGATGGCCGACGAGAACCGCAACGACATCCGCATCGAGGCGGCCCTGGCCAAGCTCTACGGCTCCGAGATGGGCTGGCTGATGGCCGACGAACTGGTCCAGATCCGCGGTGGCCGCGGCTTCGAGACCGCCGCCTCGCTCGCCGCCCGCGGCGAACGGGCCGTCCCCGCGGAGCAGATGCTGCGCGACATGCGGATCAACCGCATCTTCGAGGGCTCGACGGAGATCATGCACCTGCTGATCGCCCGGGAGGCGGTGGACGCGCACCTGTCGGTGGCCGGCGACCTCATCGACCCCGACAAGTCCCTCGCCGACAAGGGCAGGGCCGCCGCCAAGGCCGGCGGCTTCTACGCCCGCTGGCTGCCCAAGCTCGTCGCCGGACCCGGTCAACTCCCGCGCACTTACCAGGAGTTCGGCGAACTCGCGGTGCACCTGCGGTACGTCGAGCGGGCCGCCCGCAAGCTCGCCCGCGCCACCTTCTACGCGATGTCGCGCTGGCAGGGCCGGATGGAGACCAAACAGGGCTTCCTCGGCCGGATCGTCGACATCGGCGCCGAACTCTTCGCGATGAGCGCGGCCTGCGTGCGTGCGGAGCACCTGCGCCTCACCGGCGAGCGCGGCCGCGAGGCCCACCAGCTGGCCGACGTCTTCTGCCGGCAGTCCCGGATCCGCGTCGAGGAACTCTTCGCCAGGCTCTGGCACAACACCGACGATCTCGACCGCAAGGTCGTCTCCGGGGTCCTCGACGGCCGGTACACCTGGCTGGAGGACGGCGTCATCGACCCCAGCGGCAACGGCCCCTGGATCGCCGACGCCACCCCCGGACCGAGCACGAAGGACAACGTGCACCGGCCGATCCGCTGACCGGACGGCACCGGTATCGCGCCCGGAAGGGCACCACGACGCCTCGTACGGACGGCCCACGGGTCGCCCGTACGAGGCGCCTGCCGCCGGTCGCACGACCCCGGCGGCACCCCTTGATCACCAGCTCGCCGACTCGGTGCCCACGGCGCCGCACCGACCGGCCACAATGGACCACATGACGGACTCCCTCGCCCACCCGCACCTGCGTTTCGAGCCGGCTCCCACCGATCCTGGAGGCCCGCAGGGCCCGCGCGCCCTCGTCATTCTCGGGTCGACCGGTTCGATCGGCACCCAGGCGATCGACATCGTGCTGCGCAACCCCGACCGCTTCCGCGTCACCGCGCTCTCCGCGGCCGGCGGCCGGGTCGAGCTGCTCGCCGAGCAGGCGCACCGGCTGCGGGCCGGCACCGTCGCGGTCGCCCGTGAGGACGCGGTGCCCGCGCTGCGGGAGGCGCTCGCGGCGCGCTACGGGGCCGGGGAGCCGCTCCCGGAGGTGCTGGCGGGCCCCGACGCGGCCACCGAACTCGCCGCCTCGCCGTGCCACACCGTTCTCAACGGCATCACCGGTTCCATCGGTCTCGCCCCCACCCTGGCCGCGCTCACCGCGGGCCGGTCCCTCGCCCTGGCCAACAAGGAGTCGCTGATCGTCGGCGGCCCGCTGGTCAAGGCCGCCGCCCGGGCGGGCCAGATCATCCCCGTCGACTCCGAGCACTCCGCGCTGTTCCAGGCGCTGGCCGGGGGCGCCCGCGCAGAGGTCCGCAAGCTCGTCGTCACCGCGTCCGGCGGCCCCTTCCGCGGCCGCACCCGCCAGGAGCTGGCCGGCGTCACCCCCGAGCAGGCACTCGCCCACCCCACCTGGTCGATGGGCCCGGTCGTCACGATCAATTCCGCGACCCTGGTGAACAAGGGCCTGGAGGTCATCGAGGCGCATCTGCTCTTCGACGTCCCCTTCGACCGCATCGAGGTCGTCGTCCATCCGCAGTCCTACATCCACTCGATGGTGGAGTTCACGGACGGCTCCACGCTCGCCCAGGCCAGCCCGCCCGACATGCGCATGCCCATCGCGCTGGGCATGGGCTGGCCGCAGCGGGTCCCGGACGCCGCGCCCGGCGTGGACTGGACGAAGGCGCAGAACTGGGAGTTCTTCCCGCTCGACGAGGCCGCCTTCCCCTCCGTCCCGCTGGCCTGCCACGTCGGCGGTCTGGGCGGCACGGCACCCGCCGTTTTCAACGCGGCGAACGAGGAATGTGTGGACGCGTTCCTCCACGGCGGGCTGCCGTTCACAGGGATTGTGGATACGGTCGCCGAAGTGGTCGCCGAGCACGGCACGCCCGCGCGGGGAACTTCCCTGACCGTCGCGGACGTCCTGGAGGCGGAGACCTGGGCGCGCGCCCGCGCCCGCGAACTCGCCGCACGTGCGGCACGCACACCTTCGGAGGCTCGCGCATGACGACCTGGATGACCATCCTCGGCATAGTCGTCTTCGTCGTCGGTCTGCTGTTCTCCATCGCCTGGCACGAACTCGGCCACCTCTCCACGGCCAAGATGTTCGGCATCCGGGTGCCGCAGTACATGGTGGGCTTCGGCCCGACGCTCTTCTCCCGCAGGAGGGGCGACACCGAGTACGGCATCAAGGCCATCCCGCTCGGCGGCTACATCCGCATGATCGGCATGTTCCCGCCCGGCGATGACGGAAAGCTCCAGGCCCGCTCCACCTCACCGTGGCGCGGCATGATCGAGGACGCCCGCTCGGCGGCCTTCGAGGAGCTGCAGCCCGGTGACGACAAGCGGCTGTTCTACACCCGCAAGCCGTGGAAGCGCGTCATCGTGATGTTCGCCGGACCGTTCATGAACCTGATCCTCGCGGTCGTGATCTTCATGAGCGTCCTGATGGGCTTCGGCATCAACACCCAGACCACCCAGGTCGGCTCCGTCTCGGACTGCGTCATCTCGGCCTCCGCCAAGACCGACAAGTGCCCCGCGGGCGCCAAGGACTCCCCGGCCAAGGCCGCCGGCCTGCGGGCCGGCGACAAGATCGTCTCCTTCAACGGCAGCGCCGTCCCCGACTGGGGCGCCCTCCAGGAGCAGATCCGCGACACCACCGGGCCCGCGACGCTCGTCGTGGAGCGCGGCGGCGCGCAGCGGACCCTGCACGCCGACCTGATCGAGAACAAGGTCGCCAAGACCGACGGACACGGCGGGTACGTCGCCGGCGAATTCGTCACCGCCGGATTCCTCGGCTTCACCCCGGCCAGCGGCGTCGTCCAGCAGTCGTTCGGGCAGTCCGTGGACCGCATGGGCAGCATGGTCCAGCAGGGCGTCGACTCGCTGGTCCACCTGCCCACCAAGGTCCCCGACCTGTGGGACGCCGCCTTCAACGGAGGCGAGCGCAAGCAGGACTCCCCGATGGGCGTGGTCGGCGCGGCCCGGGTCGGCGGCGAGGTCTTCTCCCTCGACATCCCGCCGGAGCAGCGGGTGGCGACCATGCTCTTCCTGGTCGCCGGCTTCAACCTCTCGCTGTTCCTGTTCAACATGCTGCCGCTGCTGCCGCTGGACGGCGGACACATCGCCGGCGCCCTGTGGGAGTCCGTCCGGCGGGCCTTCGCCAAGGTCTTCCGGCGCCCCGACCCCGGTCCCTTCGACGTCGCCAAGCTGATGCCGGTCGCCTACGTCGTCGCCGGTGTCTTCGTCTGCTTCACCCTGCTGGTGCTCGTCGCCGACGTGGTCAATCCGGTGAAGCTGACCTGAGCCGGGGCCCCGCCCGGCACCTCCCGCCCGACACGGGCGCGGTGCCGGGCGGAGGCCGCCCGGCCACGGCGGGGCGGTACGGTGGCCGGGTGCTCCCATGACGTATGGGTGTGCGCGGCAGCCCCCTTTCGGGGGTTTCTCAGGGGTAGCGATGTGCCTCCCGTAACCCTGGTGCCGTAATCTCGATTACCGGAGCCCGCCGAATTCGGGACCTAGATCCACACCTTGGGGTTGCTCGCCAGATGACTGCCATTTCACTCGGAATGCCGGACGTACCGACCAAGCTCGCCGACCGCCGGGTCAGCCGCAAGATCCAGGTCGGTACGGTCGCCGTGGGCGGAGACGCACCGGTCTCGGTGCAGTCGATGACGACCACCCGGACGTCCGACATCGGCGCGACTCTGCAGCAGATCGCCGAGCTGACGGCCTCCGGCTGCCAGATCGTCCGCGTCGCCTGCCCGACGCAGGACGACGCCGACGCGCTGTCCGTCATCGCCCGGAAGTCCCAGATCCCGGTCATCGCGGACATCCACTTCCAGCCCAAGTACGTCTTCGCCGCCATTGACGCCGGCTGCGCCGCGGTCCGCGTCAACCCCGGCAACATCAAGCAGTTCGACGACAAGGTCAAGGAGATCGCCAAGGCGGCCTCCGACGCGGGCACCCCCATCCGCATCGGCGTCAACGCCGGATCGCTGGACGCCCGGCTGCTCGCCAAGTACGGCAAGGCCACCCCCGAGGCGCTCGTCGAATCCGCCCTGTGGGAGGCGTCACTCTTCGAGGAGCACGGCTTCCGCGACATCAAGATCTCGGTCAAGCACAACGACCCGGTCGTGATGGTCAACGCCTACCGCCAGCTCGCCGCCCAGAGCGACTACCCGCTGCACCTCGGCGTCACCGAGGCCGGCCCCGCCTTCCAGGGCACCATCAAGTCCGCGGTCGCCTTCGGCGCACTGCTCTCCGAGGGCATCGGCGACACCATCCGCGTCTCGCTGTCCGCGCCGCCCGCCGAAGAGGTCAAGGTCGGCCTGCAGATCCTGGAATCCCTCAACCTCAAGCCCCGCCGCCTGGAGATCGTCTCCTGCCCGTCCTGCGGCCGCGCCCAGGTCGACGTCTACAAGCTCGCCGACCAGGTCACGGCCGGCCTGGAGGGCATGGAGGTGCCGCTGCGCGTCGCCGTCATGGGCTGCGTCGTCAACGGCCCCGGCGAGGCCCGCGAGGCCGACCTCGGCGTCGCCTCCGGCAACGGCAAGGGCCAGATCTTCGTCAAGGGCGAGGTCATCAAGACCGTCCCCGAGTCGAAGATCGTCGAGACCCTCATCGAAGAGGCCATGAAGATCGCCGAGCAGATGGAGAAGGACGGCGTCGCCTCCGGTGCCCCCGTCGTCACCGCCGCAGGCGAGCCGGCCGGCGCCGTCGGCTGACGCCCCGCGCCTGCGCCCCACCGCGTCCGAGCCCCGCCGCCCTCCCGGGCCGCGGGGCTCACGCACAGCGCGCCCCCGTCGCGGGCCCGCCCGCGAGCCGGGTGCGCTCGCGCACGGAGAGGTAAAGTGCCAAGACCTGCTCCCGCCTGTCCTCCCAGGCCCGCAACGGTGAGGCATTCCGACACGTGCTGACGACCACCACCATCAAGGTGCTTGAGCCCGGGGAGCTCGACGACGCCCTCGCGGTCCTGGACCGCGACCCGGTCGCCAACGCCTTCGTCGCCGCCCGCGTGCAGGTCGCGGGGCTCGACCCCTGGCGGCTCGGCGGAGAGATGTGGGGCTGGTACGTCGACGGCCGGCTGGAATCCCTCTGCTACGCCGGCGCCAATCTCGTGCCCGTCTGCGCCACCCAGGAAGCCGTCCGCGGCTTCGCCGAACGCGCCCGCCGCCAAGGCCGCCGCTGCTCCTCCATCGTCGGCCCGGCAGGCCCCACCGCGGAGCTGTGGTCCCTCCTGGAGCCCCACTGGGGCGCCGCCCGTGAGGTGCGCCGCCACCAGCCCCTCATGGTCACCAGCACACCCGCCACCGAGGTCACACCCGACCCCGGCGTACGACGCATCCGCAAGAACGAGATGGACGTGATCATGCCCGCGTGCGTGGCCATGTTCACCGAAGAGGTCGGCATCTCCCCGATGGCCGGCGACGGCGGCCTGCTCTACCAGGCCCGGGTCGCCGAACTCGTCGGCGCCGGCCGGTCGTTCGCCCGCATCGAGGACGGCAAGGTCGTCTTCAAGGCCGAGATCGGCGCCGCGACCCCCAAGGCGTGCCAGATCCAAGGCGTCTGGGTCGACCCCGACCACCGCGGCAAAGGACTCTCCGAGACCGGCATGGCCGCCGTACTGCGCTACGCCCTCAGCGACGTCGCCCCCGTCGTCAGCCTCTACGTCAACGACTTCAACACCGCCGCCCGCGCCTCCTACCGCCGGGTGGGCTTCGAGGAAGTCGGCGCGTTCATGAGCGTACTGTTCTGACCCGCCGCCTTGTACGCTCCCGACCATGGATGACGTCGCGGTCGGCCCCCTCGATCTCGCTGCCCGGGTGGACGACGCACTCGCCGTGCAGGCCCTGGCGTTCGGCCTGACCGACGACGAGATCACCGTCCGGCGCCACATCGTGCTGCGCCACCTCGGCTGCCGCGGCGCCCGCGCCCTCGGCGCCACCACCGCCGCCGGCCGGCTCATCGCCTTCGTCTACGGCATGCCCAACGACCGCGGCCACTGGTGGTCCACCGTCGTCGAGCCCTACCTGCGCGGCGAAAGCCTCGACCACTGGCTCGACGACTCCTTCGTCATCACCGAGCTGCATGTGCACCCCGCCTACCAGAACCGCGGTATCGGCCGGACGCTCATCACCCGCATCACCGACGAGGCCCGCGAGCCCCGCAGCATCCTCTCCGCCATCGACACCGAGAGCCCCGCCCGCGCCCTCTACCGCTCCCTGGGATACCGCGATCTCGCCCGCCGCGTGCTCTTCCCCAGCGCCCCGACGCCGTACGCCGTGATGGGCGCGCCACTGCCGCTGCTGCGCCGCTGACCCCCTCCGGGGCGGAACGCATTTCCATGCGCCACATCGGTACGGCTAACCTCCTGGGAGTCATCTTTCTTACGCAGGAGAAACTCCCATGGCCAACGCCGCACAGGTCCAGCGCATGTCCCGCTTGATGATCAAGACGCTGCGTGACGACCCGGCCGACGCCGAGACCGCCAGCCACAAGCTGCTCGTACGCGCCGGGTACGTCCGCCGCACCTCCGCCGGCATCTGGACCTGGCTGCCGCTGGGCAAGAAGGTGCTGGAGAACGTCTCGCGCGTGGTGCGCGAGGAGATGGACGCCATCGGCGGCCAGGAGGTCCTGCTGCCCGCACTCCTGCCGAAGGAGCCGTACGAGGCCAGCGGCCGCTGGGAGGAGTACGGCGACCTGCTCTTCCGCCTCAAGGACCGCAAGGGCGCCGACTACCTCCTCGGCCCCACCCACGAGGAGATCTTCACCCTCACGGTCAAGGACCAGTGCACGTCCTACAAGGACCTGCCGGTCATCCTCTACCAGATCCAGACGAAGTACCGCGACGAGGCGCGCCCCCGCTCGGGCGTGCTGCGCGGCCGCGAGTTCCAGATGAAGGACTCCTACAGCTTCGACACCACGGACGAGGGCCTGGCCGAGTCCTACGCCCTGCACCGCGCGGCGTACCAGAGGATCTTCGAGCGCCTCGGCCTGGACTACCGCGTGGTATCCGCCGT
This sequence comes from Streptomyces sp. Pv4-95, assembly GCF_045782725.1. Classification (NCBI taxonomy): domain Bacteria; kingdom Bacillati; phylum Actinomycetota; class Actinomycetes; order Kitasatosporales; family Streptomycetaceae; genus Streptomyces; species Streptomyces sp. Pv4-95. The sequence goes on along the minus strand of NZ_CP127172.1, from coordinate 2,421,077 downwards.
CTCCGGCGCGATGGGCGGCTCCGCCTCCGAGGAGTTCCTCGCCCCCGCCGCGGCCGGTGAGGACACCTTCGTGGACTGCCCGGCCTGCGACTACGCCGCGAACACCGAGGCCGTCACCACCAAGGTCGCGCCGGTCGACGGCAGCGCCCACGGGCCCCTGGAGGAGCTGGACACCCCCGACACCCCCACCATCGATGCGCTCGCAGCCCACCTCGGTGTACCGGCCGGCGCGACCCTGAAGAACCTCCTGGTCAAGGTCGACGGGGAGATCGTCGGGGTCGGCGTGCCCGGTGACCGCGAGGTGGACCTCGGCAAGCTCGGCGAGCACCTCGCGCCGGCCACCGTCGAGCTGGTCACCGCCGAGGACTTCACCGACCGCCCCGACCTGGTGCGCGGCTACGTCGGCCCGCAGGGCCTGGCGGGCAAGTCCTTCCGCTTCCTCGCCGACCCGCGCATCGCCCAGGGCACCGCCTGGATCACCGGCGCCAACAAGCCCGGCATGCACGCCAAGAACGTCGTCGTCGGCCGCGACTTCGAGGTCGACGAGTACCTCGACGTGGTCGTCGTCGAGCCCGGCGACCCCTGCCCGAAGTGCGGTGCCGGCCTGCGCATCGACCGCGCCATCGAGATCGGCCACATCTTCCAGCTCGGCCGCAAGTACGCCGACGCCTTCGAGCTGGACGTGCTCGGCCAGAACGGCAAGCCCAGCCGCGTCACCATGGGCTCCTACGGCATCGGCGTCTCCCGTGCGGTGGCCGCCCTCGCCGAGCAGACCCACGACGAGTCCGGCCTGTGCTGGCCCCGCGAGATCGCGCCGGCCGACGTGCACGTCGTCGCCGCGGGCAAGGCCAAGCAGACCGAACTCGCCCTGGAGGTCGGCGAGCAGCTCGGCGCCGCGGGGCTGAGGGTCCTCGTCGACGACCGGGCCGGCGTCTCGCCCGGTGTGAAGTTCACCGACGCGGAACTGCTCGGCGTCCCGACGATCGTGGTCGCCGGCCGCCGCGCCGCCGAGGGCGTCGTCGAGGTCAAGGACCGCCGCACCGGCGAGCGCGAGGAGCTGACCGTCGAGGAAGCCGTCGCCCGCCTCGGCGCGTAGCGATCAGCGGACGGGCCGGCCGGGTGGATCGCCACCCGGCCGGCCCGTCCTTCGCTCTGTCACCGCCGGCTACAGCCAGGCCGCGAACTCCAGGAGCAGTTCGCCCCGTTGCCGGTCGCCCGAGGCCGTCTCCCGCATCCCCGCGCCGACGGCGCGGTACAGCGTCCAGTCCCGCAGCCGGTCCCGGTCGACCTCCAGGGAGTCGGCCAGCTTGGCCACCCTGCGGCGGGCCGCTGCGGCCGCGCCGGAGCCGGCCGCCAGGTCCTCGAAGCGGTCCAGCACCAGGGCGGCCAGGTCGTACGCCCGCTCGCCGACGACCGGCGCGGGCCCGACCGCCAGCCACGGCACCCGCTCGCCCGCCAGCACCTTGCCCTGCCGGAACGCGCCGTGCAGGAGATATGCCTCGTCGGAGCCGGCCGGCAGCGCGCGCCGCAGCTCCAGCGCCTCCTCCACCAGAGGAGCTGCGGACGGGACGGCCTCAGCCGCCGCCCGCAGTGCCTCCGCCGCCGCCTCCGTGCGCCCGGCCAGCGTCTCGAAGGGATGTTTCTCGCCCGGCGGCACCCACAGCCGCTGCGCCGTGCCGGCCGCCTCCAACAGCGCCTTGGCCTCGGGCAGCGAACGCAAGGACACCGAGCCCTGCAGCCGCTCCAGCAGCAGCGCGCCGCTCTCCTCGTCCGACCGCAGCAGCCGTACCGCACCCCAGCCGTCCCACACCGCCAGCGCCGCGGCCTCGTGCGCGGACACCCGCCCCGGCACCGGGAACTTCAACGCCGCGGGCGTCCCGTCCTGCTGCCGTACGAGCGCCAGCAGACTGCTCCGGCCCCCCGGGGCGTGCACCCGCTCCAGCGTCAGCTCCCATGCCGTCAGCCGCTCCTGAACCATCGTCGGCAGCGCCGCGAGCCAGCCCCGGGCAACGTCGTCCTGCTCGCCGCTGAGCGAGCTCACCAACCGTTGCGGCGGTTCGATGGGTGCCGTTGCCATGCTTGAGCTGTCCCTTTCCTGGTGCGGTGACCGCGGGCGGCCGTTCAGAGCGCGTTGGAGGAAGCGCTCGCGGAGCCGGTCGGGAGGCCGGCCTGGGCCCGTTCGCCGAGCCCAGGGAAGGCTACGCCGCTGCCGCGCCAGCGCACCGACCGCACTGCCGCCTCGCGCAGTGCCGAGGCCGCCTCCGCGCGGCGTGCCGTGCCACCGGCCCGCACCAGGTCCGCGTAGACGGCGGCCAGCCGGTCCTCCAGCTCCGCGGCGAGCCGGGCCGCGGCGGCCGCGTCCGGCACCGGGAACGGCAGTTCGTACGCCGCGGCCGAGGCCTTCGGCTTGCCGCCCAGATCGCGGACGGCGCGGTGCAGGGCGTCCCGGCGGGCGCGGTGCCCGTCGTACGCCGCCTGCGCCTCCTTGCGCCGCTCGCCGCCGATACGGCCGCCGACGACGCCGTAGCCGTACACCGCGGCGTGTTCGGCGGCCAGGGCGGCCTGCACGGCCGCCAGCTCGTCCTTCGCGCTGTCGTCGTCCTCGGTGCGCGCTGTCCCGACCCTCATGTGCCTGCCCTTTGTCCGGTCCTGTGGTGACGGCGGTCCCCGCACGGTGCGTGGGCGCCCGGCTGACGTGATGGGCGGCGGGCAAGCGATGCGCCGCGCGCCCGCGGGGCTGTCATGCCCCGGACTCCGTCAGCAGGAAGGCGTGGGCCGCGCCCGAGGCCGCCACCGAGGCCAGCAGCCGTGCCAGCTCCGGCGGCGCGGCCCTGAGTGCCTTGATGCGGGTATCGGACAGTTCGCGTTCCGCGTCGGCCAGGGCGGTGCGGGCCGCCTTCCCGTCCTTCGGAACGCTGGGGCCCGAGGACGGGGATGCGCTCGGCGAGGCACCGGAGGAGAGGGCGCCGGCGTTGCGGGCCGAGGCGTCGGACGGGGTCGCGGTCGGGGACGGGGCGGCGGCATCGTCGGTGAACGCCTTTGCGTGGCGCGCGACTTCGGCACGCAGCGGCTGCAGCCGCGTCTCCAGGTCCGGGTGCGCCGCCAGGGTCGCGTCGTAGCGCGCCAGCAACCGCTCGCTGTCCCGGGCGGAGCGCTCGCGGAGCCGCTCGGCGGCGGAGGAGTGCTCGGCCGCCGAGGGGTCCGGATCCTCCGAGCAGCCCACGAGCAGGGCCGCGCCCCCGAGGGCGGCACCGGCCAGCAGGGTCCTTCTGCGCGTGAGCTTCACGTTCGGCACGTTCCACTTCCCGGGTCTTCCGTAGTGATCACCGCAGGCGAGGGTATCCGTGACCGGCCACCGAATCGTCAGTACCCCGCCGGAACAGATAGGCTTTGACCCGACACGCGACCTACCCACAACAGCACACGCGGCCGAGGAGTCACCCGGATGAGCACGACCCAGAGCGAGAGGCTGCGCGGATTGCTTGAACCGCTCGTCGCCGCGCGAGACCTGGATCTGGAAGAGATCGAGGTGACCCCCGCAGGCAAGCGGCGGGTGCTGAGGATCGTGGTCGATTCCGACGAGGGCGTCCAGCTGGACGAGTGTGCCGAGCTGAGCCGCGAGGCCTCCCAGGTCCTGGACGACACCGATGCGATGGGCGGCGCCCCGTACACCCTTGAGGTGACCTCACCCGGCGCCGACCGGCCACTGACCGAGCTGCGGCACTACCGCCGCGCCGTCGGCCGCCTCATCAAGGCCCAACTGACCGACGCAGCAGGGTCCGGCGAGCTGGTGGCGCGCATCATCGCCGTGGACGACGAGGGCCTGGACCTCGAGGTGCCGGGCGTCAAGGGCCGTAAGCCGACCGCCCGACGGGTCGCGTTCGACGAGATCGCCAAGGCGCGGATCGAGCTGGAATTCAGCCGTAAGCCCGAGAAGGCGGACAAGCACGACGCGCAGCAGGACGAGAAGATCGACGAGAACAAGGAGGAGGCGTAGCCGTGGATATCGACATGAGTGCCCTGCGGGGTCTGGTGCGGGAGAAGGAGATCTCGTTCGACCTGCTGGTCGAGGCGATCGAGTCGGCCCTCCTCATTGCCTACCACCGCACCGACGGCAGCCGTCGGCAGGCGCGGGTGGAGCTGGACCGCAACACCGGGCACGTGACGGTGTGGGCGAAGGAGGACCCGGCGGACCTGGAGGAGGGCGCCGAGGCCCGCGATTTCGACGACACCCCCTCCGGTTTCGGCCGGATCGCGGCGACCACCGCCAAGCAGGTCATCCTGCAGAGGCTGCGGGACGCCGAGGAGGAGATCACCTTCGGCGAGTTCGCCGGGCGTGAGGGCGATGTCATCACCGGCGTCGTCCAGCAGGGCAAGGACCCCAAGAACGTCCTGGTGGACATCGGCCCGATGGAGGCCATGCTGCCGGTGCAGGAGCAGGTCCCCGGCGAGGACTACGCACACGGCACCCGCATCCGCAGTTACGTCGTCCGGGTGGCCAAGGGCGTCCGCGGACCGTCGGTGACGCTCTCGCGCACCCACCCCAATCTGGTGAAGAAGCTCTTCGCCATGGAGGTACCGGAGATCGCGGACGGCTCGGTGGAGATCTCCGCCATCGCCCGCGAGGCCGGTCACCGCACCAAGATCGCCGTGCGGTCCACCCGGTCCGGTCTCAACGCCAAGGGCGCCTGCATCGGCCCGATGGGCGGCCGGGTGCGCGCCGTCATGGCCGAGCTGCACGGCGAGAAGATCGACATCGTGGACTGGTCGGACGACCCGGCAGACCTGGTGGCGAACGCGCTGTCGCCGGCCCGGGTCAGCAAGGTCGAGGTCGTGGACCTGGCGGCCCGGTCCGCCCGGGTCACCGTCCCCGACTACCAGCTGTCCCTGGCCATCGGCAAGGAAGGGCAGAATGCCCGGCTCGCCGCCCGTCTCACGGGCTGGCGGATCGACATCCGTCCCGACACCGAGCAGCAGGCACCGCAGGACTGATCGAAAGCGGCGCCGCCGCGTCCCGCCGAGAGGGGGGTCGCGGCGTGCTGCCGGGAATTCTCAGCAGCCGTTCCGGCCTTACCCCATCGGGGTGAGGCCGCCGCGGGGAGGTAGACTTAAGCAGTGTCTGGCCGGACGCATGCCCGCGCATGCCCTGAGCGAACCTGTCTGGGATGCCGGGAGCGAGCGGCCAAGGGCGATTTGCTGCGCATCGTGGCGATGGAGGGTGAGTGTGCCCCCGATCCTCGCGGTACGCTGCCCGGCCGGGGTGCTTACGTGCACCCGACACTGGTCTGCCTCGACCTGGCGGTTCGCCGCCGGGCTTTTCCCCGGGCTTTTCGGGGCCGGGGACCGTTCGACACAACGGCCTTGCGCCACCACGTCGAGCGTGCCGAGCAGCCGCCCCTGCACTAACGCACAGCAAGAAACGCACAGCGCACGGAAAACCGTGCGGTCAGGTACCTCGCGAGTCGGAAGTAGGTCGAGATTGCGATGAGCACTCGATGAGTACGCGATGAGTACGCCCATGAAGTAGCGACGGTCCGGCGGACAACCCGGACCTAGAAGGAGCGAAGTGGCTAAGGTCCGGGTATACGAACTCGCCAAGGAGTTCGGCGTCGAGAGCAAGGTCGTCATGGCCAAGCTCCAAGAGCTTGGGGAATTCGTCCGTTCGGCGTCCTCGACGATCGAGGCGCCGGTCGTGCGCAAGCTGACCGACGCTTTCCAGGCAGGCAGCGGCAACGGCCGCGCCGCCGGCAAGCCCGCGGCGCCGCGCAAGTCGGCACCCGCAAAGCCGTCCCCGTCGGCGCCCTCGCCGGCGCAGGCGGCACGTCCCGCTGCCCCGAAGCCGGGCGCGCCCAAGCCGGGCCCCGCGGCTCCGGCCCCGGCCGCCCCCGAGGCGCCGCAGGCGCCCGAGGCTCCGGCAGCCCCCAAGAGCAGCACCCCCTCCGCCGGGCCCACCCCGGGCCCGCGCCCCGCGCCGGCTCCGAAGGCCCCGGCGCCCAAGCCTGCTCCCGCTGCCCCCGCGCAGCCCGAGTTCCAGGCTCCGCCGGCAGCTCCCGCCGCCGGCCAGTCGGCTCCCCGCCCCGGTGCCACGCCCGGCCCGCGTCCGGCCCGTCCGGCGCCGGCCCAGGGTCAGGGCCAGGGTGGTCAGCGCGGTAACGCTCCGCGTCCCGGTGGCGACCGCCAGGGCGGCCGTCCCGGCGGTGCGCGTCCGTCCGGTCCCCGTCCGGGCAACAACCCCTTCACGTCCGGTGGCTCCACCGGCATGGCCCGTCCGCAGGCCCCCCGTCCCGGTGGCGCTCCGCGTCCCGGCGGCCAGGGTGGTCCCGGCGGCCCGCGTCCGCAGGGCGGCGGCCAGGGTGCCCCGCGTCCCCAGGGTGGCCAGGGCGGCGCCCGTCCCACTCCGGGCGGCATGCCCCGTCCGCAGGGTGCGGCTCCCGGTGGCGCTCCGCGTCCCGGTGGCGGCGGCGGTAACCGTCCCAACCCGGGCATGATGCCGCAGCGTCCCGCTGCCGGCCCGCGTCCGGGCCCCGGTGGCGGCGGCGGTCGCGGTCCCGGCGGTGCCGGTCGTCCCGGCGGTGCCGGCGGCGGTCGTCCCGGTGGCGGCGGCGGTTTCGCCGGTCGTCCCGGTGGCGGTGGCGGCGGCGGTCGTCCCGGTGGCGGCGGCGGTTTCGCCGGTCGTCCGGGTGGTCCCGGCGGTGGCGGCGGCTTCGGCGGTCGTCCCGGCTTCGGTGGCCGTCCCGGCGGTCCCGGTGGCCGTGGTGGCACGCAGGGTGCGTTCGGCCGTCCCGGCGGTCCGGCGCGTCGTGGCCGTAAGTCGAAGCGGCAGAGGCGTCAGGAGTACGAGGCCATGCAGGCCCCGTCGGTGGGCGGCATCATGCTGCCCCGTGGCAACGGTGCGACGGTTCGCCTGTCGCGCGGTGCCTCGCTGACGGACTTCGCCGAGAAGATCAACGCCAACCCGGCGTCGCTCGTCCAGGTCATGCTGAACCTGGGTGAGATGGTCACCGCGACCCAGTCGGTCTCCGACGAGACGCTGCAGCTGCTCGCCGACGAGATGAACTACGTCGTCGAGATCGTCAGCCCGGAGGAGGAGGACCGCGAGCTTCTCGAGTCCTTCGACATCGACTTCGGTGAGAACGAGGGCGGCGAGGAAATGCTCGTCGCGCGTCCGCCGGTGGTGACCGTCATGGGTCACGTCGACCACGGTAAGACGCGACTGCTCGACGCGATCCGCAAGACGAACGTCATCGCGGGCGAGGCCGGCGGCATCACCCAGCACATCGGTGCCTACCAGGTCGCGACCGAGGTCAACGACGAAGAGCGTCGGATCACCTTCATCGACACCCCGGGTCACGAGGCGTTCACCGCCATGCGTGCCCGTGGTGCCAAGTCGACCGACATCGCGATCCTCGTGGTGGCGGCCAACGACGGTGTCATGCCGCAGACGATCGAGGCCCTGAACCACGCCAAGGCGGCCGACGTGCCGATCGTGGTCGCGGTCAACAAGATCGACGTCGAGGGCGCCGACCCGACCAAGGTGCGCGGTCAGCTCACCGAGTTCGGTCTGGTGGCCGAGGAGTACGGCGGCGACACCATGTTCGTCGACATCTCCGCTCGTGAGGGCCTGAACATCGAGCAGCTGCTCGAAGCCGTGGTCCTGACCGCGGACGCCTCGCTCGACCTGCGCGCCAACGCGGAGCAGGACGCGCAGGGCATCGCGATCGAGGCGCACCTCGACCGTGGCCGCGGCGCCGTGGCGACCGTCCTGGTCCAGCGCGGCACGCTGCGCGTCGGCGAGACGATGGTCGTCGGCGACGCCTACGGCCGTGTCCGGGCGATGCTCGACGACAAGGGCAACAACGTCGAGGAAGCGGGTCCGTCGACCCCCGTCCTGGTCCTGGGTCTGACCAACGTCCCGGGTGCCGGCGACAACTTCCTGGTTGTCGACGAGGACCGTACGGCCCGTCAGATCGCCGAGAAGCGCGCGGCGCGCGAGCGCAACGCCGCCTTCGCCAAGCGCACCCGCCGGGTGTCCCTCGAGGACCTCGACAAGGTGCTCAAGGCGGGCGAGGTGCAGCAGCTCAACCTCATCATCAAGGGCGATGCGTCCGGTTCGGTGGAGGCTCTCGAGTCCTCGCTGCTCCAGCTCGACGTCGGCGAAGAGGTCGACATCCGGGTGCTGCACCGCGGCGTCGGTGCGGTCACGGAGTCCGACATCAACCTGGCGTCCGGCTCCGACGCGATCGTCATCGGCTTCAACGTGCGCGCCGAAGGCCGTGCCACGCAGATGGCCGACCGCGAGGGCGTCGACGTCCGGTACTACTCGGTCATCTACCAGGCGATCGAGGAGATCGAGGCGGCCCTCAAGGGCATGCTCAAGCCGGAGTACGAGGAGGTCGAGCTCGGTACCGCGGAGATCCGCGAGATCTTCCGCTCGTCCAAGCTCGGCAACATCGCGGGTGTGCTCATCCGCTCCGGCGAGGTCAAGCGCAACACCAAGGCCCGTCTGGTCCGCGATGGCAAGGTCATCGCGGAGGACCTCAACATCCAGGGTCTGCGCCGCTTCAAGGACGACGTCACCGAGATCCGCGAAGGCTTCGAGGGCGGTATCAACCTCGGAAACTTCAACGACATCAAGATCGACGACGTCATCGCGACGTACGAGATGCGCGAGAAGCCGCGCGGCTGATCACGCGAACAGCAGCCTGCGCGCCGTGCAGACCACCAGGAATGGTGGTCGGGCGACGGGCGGGAAGGGGCCGGTCGGCGGAGGATATTCCGTCGATCGGCCCCGGCCGTTCCGTGTACCGTTCGAATGACTCGTACTCCCCCAGCTACCGCTGGGAGGTGCCCCCAAAGGCCCCGCGGGTGGCTTGACCCGTCTTGCATGTACGTAGGGACACTGTCCTTTGACCTGCTTCTCGGCGACGTACGGTCGCTGAAGGAGAAGCGTTCCGTCGTCCGCCCGATCGTCGCCGAGCTGCACCGCAAATTCGCGGTGAGCGTCGCCGAGGTCGGGGACCAGGATCTGCACCGCAGGGCCACGATCGGCCTGGCGGTGGTCTCCGGGGACACGGGACATCTCACCGATGTCATGGACCGCTGCGAGCGCATGGTCGCCGCACGGCCCGAAGTGGAGCTGCTGTCGGTACGGCGGCGGCTGCACGGCGACGACGACTGACCCTGGAACCGGGCGGCGCGTCGCCGGTGGAAGCACAATTGTGGAAGACAAGAAGGAGACGGACCAGTGGCCGACAATGCGCGGGCGAAGAAGCTGGCGGACCTCATCCGGGAGGTGGTCGCCCAGAAGCTGCAGCGCGGAATCAAGGACCCGCGACTCGGCACGCACGTGACCATCACGGACACCCGGGTCACCGGCGACCTGCGGGAGGCCACGGTCTTCTACACGGTCTACGGCGACGACGAGGACCGGGCCAGCGCGGCCGCCGGGCTGGAGAGCGCCAAGGGCATCCTGCGCTCCGCGGTCGGTGCCGCGGCGGGCACGAAGTTCACGCCGACCCTGGCCTTCGTGCCGGACGCCCTGCCGGAGAACGCCAAGACGATCGACGATCTGCTCGACAAGGCGCGCGCGTCGGACGCCAAGGTGCGCGAGGTGTCCTCGGGCGCCGAGTACGCCGGTGAGGCCGACCCGTACCGCAAGCCGGGCGAGGACGACGAGAACGACGAGGGCGCAGCAGCAGAATGAAGCCTGAGAGCACCAAGCCGACCGGGAGCGGCGAGCGTGCGGCGCGCTCCGGCAAGGGCGGTGGCGGGCGGCAGGCGGGCCTGGTCATCGTCGACAAGCCGGCCGGCTTCACTTCGCACGACGTCGTGGCGAAGACGCGGGGAATGGCCCGCACCCGCCGCGTCGGGCACGCCGGCACCCTCGATCCGATGGCGACGGGCGTGCTCGTGCTCGGCATCGAGCGGGCCACCAAGCTGCTCGGTCATCTCGCGCTGACGGAGAAGGAGTACGTCGGCACGATCCGGCTCGGGCAGACGACGATCACCGATGACGCGGAGGGCGAGATCACCGCGTCGAAGGCGGCCCACGGCATCAGCCGTGCGGACATCGACGCCGGTGTCGCCGAGCTGTCCGGCGCGATCATGCAGGTCCCGTCGAAGGTCAGCGCGATCAAGATCGACGGTAAGCGGTCGTACTCGCGGGTCCGCGACGGCGAGGACGTGGAGATCCCGGCCCGGCCGGTCACCATCTCCTCGTTCGTGGTCCACTCCGCGCACGAGGCCGAGGCGGAGGACGGCACCGCGGTGACCGACCTGCTGGTCTCCGTCGAGTGCTCGTCCGGCACGTACATCCGGGCGCTGGCCCGTGATCTCGGCGCCGGGCTCGGCGTCGGCGGTCATCTGACGGCTCTGCGGCGCACCCGCGTCGGCCCGTACAAGCTGGACCGGGCGCGCACCCTGGAACAGCTGCAGGCCGCGGTCGACGACCCCGAGGGCGCCGGGCTGCCGGTCATGCCGATCGGGGATGCGGCGGCCGCCGCGTTCACCCGCTGGGACGTGGCCGAGCAGCAGGTCAAGCCGCTGCTCAACGGCGCACGGATCCCGATGCCGCTGTTCGACGGTGAGGGGCCGGTCGCGGCGTTCGCGCCGGACGGCACCTTCCTCGCCCTGGTGGAGAACCAGGGCGGCAAGGCCAAGAGCATGGCGGTATTCGCCTGAGGAACGGCCTGCGGCGGTGGCCGAAGGCCGGTGCCGAGGGCGGAGGTCCGCAAGCGGATCGTTGAAGGTGAGGGCCGGGCCCGGGCGAGAGATCGCTCGGGCCCGGCCCTTGTCCGTGCGGGCGCGTGCCTGGGGGAAGGTGGTGGAACGCGAGTCGCTCGGACGGCCGCGAGGCCGGTTCGCGTTCCACCATCTCCCTCCCTCTGTCTGTATCCATCGGGTCCCGGCCGTTCACTCATTCGGGCAGGCGCCCGGAGTGAATCACGGCGTGGAAGGGGGCGCGTTTGCCGGTGACCCTGTCCAGAAGATCATCGTCTGCCTACCGTCGGGAGCACGGGACCGGCGGGGAGGATCGGCGATGACGTGGCTGGATGCCGACGCGGAAAAAGCATTGGTGCGTATCCGCGATCTGGCAGGTAGGGCGCGCGGGACGGGGTTCCTGGCGGATCATCGCGGCACGGTCGTCACCAGCCATGAAGCGGTGGACGGGTTGACGCGGATGGTGCTGCAGCCCCTGGCGCACAGCGCAACGGGGGGCGCGTCCGGGGGCTCGTTCGAGGGGTCGGTCGCGGAGGCGGTCATCGGCGGCGCGGAACCGGCCAGGCTGGTGTCGGCCGACGCCGTCACACCGCTCCCGGGGCTCGACCTGGCCCTGGTGCGGAGCGACGGATTCGGCTTCCCCCGGTTGTCGCCGCTGCCGGTCGCGGCGGCCCGCCCCGCGGCGGGTACCCGGGTGCGGTTCTGGGCCGGCAGCTGGCTGGAGGGCACGGTCGTCGGCGCGGGCCCGGGGGTCACGTACACGGCGACGGAGCTCTTCCATCCCCTCGACGAGACGCTGGAACTGGCGCTCTGCGCGCGGGGGCGGGAGGCGCTGCGGCTGGGCGGGGTGGCGGCCGGCGGCCCGGTGCTGGACGCGCGGACGGGGGCGGTGCTCGGTCTGCTCGGGACCGCGCTGCACTCCGGGAGCCGTGCCGACGGATTCGCGATTCCCTTGCGCGCGGCGGCGGAGACGACGCCACGGAATGCGCTGGCGGCGCTTTTGAAGCGCAACGCGGAGACCGTCCCGGCCTACGGCAGCGAGCTGAATCTCGCGGGTGTCCTGCATCTGTCAGGGATCTCCTCGGGACCCGCCGGGCAGCCACGCGGATGGCGCGATCCGGTCGAACGTCCCGAAGCTGCAAGGGAGTTCGCGCTCTTCGGGGTGGTGCCGGGGGAGCGGAACGAGGCTGGTGAGGAAGGGGAGGAGCCGGAGGCACGGGCCAAGAGTGAGTCCACAGCACCTCGAGGGCGGGGCGGACGCGCGCCGTTGGTGCTGGGGCTGGTCGGCGAACCGGGGACGGGGCGGAGCACCGAACTGACCGCTCTCGCGGAGCGACGCGCGCAGAGCGGATCGCCGGCCCCGACGCTGCGGCTCCGCGGCGCCGATCTGCGGGCCGGTGACGAGGGACTTCGCGCTGCGGTGGACCGGGCCCTGTGTTCCGCGGGCCGGGCCGTCGCGACGTCCGGGGGCACTGTCGGAGACGCGGCAGGCACCACCACGGAGGCCGTGACGCGGCAGGCTTCCGCAGCCGGGCGGCCGCTGCTGGTGCTGCTCGACGGACCTGAGGAGATGCCGACGTCCCTGGCCCGTGACCTGCGCGAGTGGACCGGAGCGACCACCGAGTGGCTACGCGCGGCGGACGTGCGGCTGGTCCTCGCCTGCCGCCCCGAATACTGGGAGCGGGCCGGTGCGCTCTTCCCGCCCGCCTGCCTCCACCGTCCGAGCCGGCCGCACGCCGCCTCGTCTGCAGCGCCGCCCTGGGCGCTGCCTCCCTGTGTACGCCTCGGCGACCTCGCCGGACCGCAGGCCGAGCGGGCCCGCTCCCGTTACGGACTGCCGAGCGGCGCGCAGGCGGCCCCCGACGCCGGGCACCCGCTGGCGCTGCGCCTGCTCGCGGAGGTCAGGGCCGCACTGCCGAAGGGGGATGTCCGCAGGACGGGAGGTGCGGAGGATGCGGAAGGCGCCGGGAGGGAAGTGGGCGCCGGGGACCACGGAGGAGCGGACGCTGCCGCTGCGCCCGATCGGCACGAGATCTTCGACGCCTACCTCGATCTGCTGTGTCTGCGCATCGCCGTACGGCTCGCGGCCGCACCACAGCCCCCGCTCCGGGGCACGTCCGTACGCCGCCTCGCCGCCCGGGTCGCGGGGCAGGTCCACGAGGCTGCACGCCGTTGCCTCGGCCCCGGGCAAGGCGAGCTGGACGAGGCGTCCTTCGGCGCCCTGTTCCCTTCGGAGACGGGCTGGGGCGGCGCGGTGCGTGCGGAGGGGCTGCTGACCCCGGCGGGCAGCGGCTACCGCTTCACGCACGAGGAGCTCGGGGAGTGGCTTCAGGGCGCCCACCTCGATGTCGACGCCGCCCTGTCGGTCCTGGTGCACCGAGCCGGCCGGGAGCGGGGGGAGGACGCGGGCCAGGTGGGAGGCTGCGGAGCGTCGCACGAAGAGCCGTTCGCGCGGCTGTCCTCGCACGGTGTCGGGGCGGCCCGGGGCCCGGCCGCCGCCGTGCCTGTACCGGGCCATCGCATCGGGCCCGTGGTCCAGGCGCTGCTGCTCCTCGCCCGCCGTGAGGGGACGGGGCAACTGACGCGGCGGCTGGCGGAGTTGGTGCCGGTGGTGACCGCGCCCGCCGCCGGTCCGCGGGGCGGACGGTACGCGGACGCACAGTGGTGGGCGACGCGCCTCCTGAGCGGGGTGTTGCTGCGGGTGCCGGATGCGACGCCGTACGCCGGTGTCCTGCGGTTGCTGGCAGACCGCATCACGGAACGAGCTGTCTCGGCCGGAGGCTTCGCCCACACCGGATTGGAGGCGTTCGGGCCTTGGTTCTGGCGGCTTCTGCCGCTGGCCGAGGCGGACCGGATGGACCTCCTGCGCAGGCTGCTGCCTGCCGATGGCCCGCCGGCGGTTGCGGTGGCGTCGCGTGCGGCCGGGAGCGCCGGGCGCAGGGGAGAGGCGGGACCGGTCGGGCGGCGGGCGGGGATGCCGGAGCGGCTGGGCGCGGACGGGGCGCGGCCGGCTCCCGCCGGCTCGGGTGACGGGCGGGCACGAAAGTCGCCGGTCGGCGGTGCGGCGGAGCGCCCTGAGGGGTTGGCGCGGAGGGTGGAGCCCCTCGGCGCCGAGGGCTGTTCCGTGGCGGAGCTGTACACCGAGGCATGGGCCGAGGAGGGGCGGCGTGCCGGGGTGACGGACGGGAACGGGCCCCGCGCGGGAGCGGCGGCCGCGGACGGGCTCCGTGCCGGAGTGAGGGACGAGGTAGGGGTGCGGCGGTCCGGGGAAACGGGCGCCGACGGGCGGTCTGCCGGGGGAGGGCGTCCGGAGCATGGGAGTGGGGGAGGGCGGCAAGGGCGGCCGTCGGTGGAGCTGGGGGAGGCCGAGGGAGCGCCCGGGCGGGCGCACCGGGTCCATCCGCCCCGTACGTCTCCCGAAGCCGCACCGGCGGGCCCCACGCCCACCCCACGTGGCGCGACCGGGAGGGGCGAGGGGACGGCCGACGCCTGGGCCTCCTTCGGCGTCGGTGGAGGAGCGGACGAGCCCTCGGAACCGGTACGCGGACGCCCCGCCAGGCCCTTCGCGCGTCCGCCGCGCGTCCATGTGCATACGGCAGATTCCTTGCACCGCCCGGCCGAGCCGCCCTGGGAGCGGCCGCGCGAGTGGCCGCGCGAACCGGCGTCCGACTCCGCGTCCGGGTCGGTGGCGGGGCCGGTGTCCGGGGCGGGTCGTGGGCCGGCTGGCGAGAGGGCGCCGCAGGCCGCCGCGCGGGATGCGGACGAACGGCCGTCGGCCGAGGTGAGGCCGCGTGGGCTGGAGGGGACGCGCGAGTCTTCACCAACCTCCGTCTCGGGGGCGGGAGTTGAGGCGCAGCGCCCTCGTCTCGCGCCTCCTCCGCCGCCCGCCCCTGAGACCCGCCTCCCGGAAGCGGCCCCGACAGTCGTACCTGCCCCGGCAACCGGACCGGGCCCGGCAGCCGGACCGAGCGTGACAACCGGCCCGACGGCGGTGACCGGAGCGGGTGGAGCGGTGGGTGCAGCAGGACCGGCGGGACCAGAGGGGGCGGCGGGTGCAGCCACTGCCGAGGGATCGGCCGGGGCGCCCGTCGCGCCAGGGGTGCCCGCGTCGGCAGAGGCGGCCGCGCCGCCTGCCGGAAGTGCCACGGCCCCGGAAACGACGGATCGTCGGGACCCGGTGCGGTTCCTCGATCTCGTCGCCGAACTGCTGCGCGCGGACCCCGAGCGGACGCAGCCGCTGCTCTGCGCCTGGTTCGACGACCGGCGCCCCCTGCAAACACCTGGCCGGGGAGGCGCGGCCTTGACGCCCTCCGCCTCGCAGCCCGGACGTGTTTCCGGAGGAGCCGAGGGACGCGTGCCGCAGCAGCCGACAGCCGTGCCCGCCCGCGTACGCCCCGCGCCCCGGCGGATCACCGTCGCGGCCGCCGCCCAAGCCCTGCTGCACACCCACCGTCGGCAGGCCCTGGACGCACTGGCCGACACCTTGGCCGACGCCGCGCACCCCGGGGCGCAGGAGCTGCTGGAAGCCCTGGCGGAGGACGAGCCCTCCGCGGTCTGTCGGGCCGTGGACCGCTGGGCGTACGACGAGCGGTCCGAGCGTCGGGCCACCGCGGCCGCACTGGCGCTGCGCGTCGCCCCGTACGCCGTCACCGACACCGATCAAGCCCTGCTGCGCTACGCGGCCCTCGCCTCCCTCGCCAGGCCCGCCGACGCCTCCCGGCACGGCGCCGCCCTCACCCTGCTGGTGCGCGACCCGTCCACCCGCTCGCAGTTCATCGACCGTGCCCTGGCCTGCTTCGTGGCCGGTGCCGCACGTCCCGGTGCGCCACAGGTGCCGCCCGAGGCGTTCGCGGGCGCTCTCCACACCCATCCGGAGCCGGTGCTCGACGCCTTCCTGTCCCGACTGCTCGACGGATATGGCGACGGCGGGGACGGGGACGGGGGTAGGGGCGACAACGGTGACGGCTCGGGCGACCGCGACCGCGAATGCGACGGCTGCGCCGCCGGCTCGGACCGCGGCCCCTGCTCGGCCGAGGCCGTCCTGCGCGTCCTCGCCGACGCCTGCGGCCCGGCGTCCACCGTCCCGGCCCCCGGAGGGCCGGCGGGCGCGGGGCCCATGCTCGCGCCGCCCACCGTTTCCGCCCCGCCGTCCGCCGACCTCGCCCGTCGTGCCGCCGATCTGATCCGGGCGTACGCCCGGCGCCGCCCCGAGCACGCCGCGCGGCACCTCGCCCGCTTCGTCGACCGGCGGCTCGAGGACGGGCCGGACGCGCGCGCCGCCCTGCGGCCCCTCATCGTGGAGCTGCTGACCGGGCAGGGCGTCGCGGTCCGGTGCGCGCTCGCCCCCGTCCTGGCACGGCCGGGTGCTTCCCCGTCGGCCCGGCTGCGCCGCGAATTCCTCGACGTGCTGCTCGCGAGCGAGGCATACGACGCACCGCCTCCGGGCCGCGGGAGCCCGTACGCCCCGCGGGGAGGCGGCCCTACCAGGGTGGCCGGACACGACACGCGGGTTCTGGAAGCCCTGTTGCGGGCCGCCGCGGAGGGCGCGCGGCGACGGCCCGCCGACCACACCCGAGAGTTGGTGCACCGCACAGGCATGCTGCTGGTACGCACTCCCGAGGGCGCGGCCTGCTTCGACCGGCGGCTGGTGGAGCTGGGACGGCAGGTGCCCGGCTTCGCGCGGAGGGTGCAGGAGTGGGTCGCCTCGGCGCCGGACGACTGGGCCGCCGTGGTGGGCCCCAGCGCCCGCGTCACGCTCGCCGGCTGCCGGAGTTGACCGCCGTCGGCACGCGCACCCGGCCCGGCGTACGAGGGCCGCGCAGGCGGCGGGCACGCGCACCCGCCGTCCTGATGTCGGAACCGGTTCCGCCCTCCCGCGCGGCACTCCGCCCTCCCGCGCGCCCGGCCGGTCCCAGATGTCCGATGCGACGGAAGCGAGGCCACCCTTCGCGCGAAGCTCCGCCTCCGGCATGGCAGTCTTAGACCTGCGCCATGCACATTGGCGCAGTGGACGGACAAGAGTTCGGGCGAGGAGCGGGCACAGTGCAGCGCTGGCGTGGCTTGGAGGACATCCCCGAGGGCTGGGGACGCAGCGTCGTCACCATCGGCTCATACGACGGGGTGCACCGCGGTCACCAATTGATCATCGGCCAGGCGGTGGCACGCGCCCGTGAGCTGGGCATCCCCACGGTGGTCGTCACCTTCGACCCGCACCCGAGCGAGGTCGTGCGCCCCGGCACCCACCCGCCGCTGCTCGCCCCGCACCACCGGCGGGCCGAGCTGATGGCCGAGCTGGGGGTGGACGCGGTGCTGATCCTGCCGTTCACCAAGGAATTCTCGAAGCTCGCCCCGGCCGACTTCGTGGTGAAGGTCCTAGTCGACAAGCTGCATGCGCAGGTCGTCGTGGAAGGCCCCAACTTCCGCTTCGGTCACAAGGCCACCGGCAACGTCGAGACGCTCGCCGAACTCGGCACCACCTACGACTACACCGTCGAGGTCATCGACCTCTTCGAGCGCGGGGAGGCGGGCGGCGGCGAGCCGTTCTCCTCCACGCTCACCCGACGCCTGGTCGCGGACGGCGACGTCACGGGCGCGATGGAGGTCCTGGGCCGTCCGCACCGCGTCGAGGGCATCGTCGTACGGGGTGCGCAGCGCGGCCGCGAACTGGGCTTCCCGACGGCCAACGTGGAGACCCTGCCGCACACGGCCATCCCCGCCGACGGCGTCTACGCGGGCCTGCTGCACGTCGAGGGCGAGGCGATGCCGGCGGCCGTCTCGGTGGGCACCAACCCGCAGTTCGACGGCAAGATCCGCACGGTCGAGGCGTACGCGATCGACCGGGTCGGCCTCGACCTTTACGGCCTGCACGTCGGCGTGGACTTCCTCGCCTACATCCGGGGCCAGGAGAAGTTCGACACGCTCGACGCGCTGCTGGAGCGGATGGCGATCGACGTGAAGCAGGCACGCGGGCTGATCGCCGCCGCGTCGAGCTGAGGCGCCCTCCCGACGAGGGGCACGGCGCTCCGCGCCAACTTCCTTTCCGCGTAGGGGAGTTCACCCGTACGAAGGATGGTCACGAAAGGGGCAGGGCCCGGCACTCACGTGCCGGGCCCTGCCCCTTTCTCCTGGGGTCCTCCCGCTCGCCCCTACTGCGGAGGCGGCTGCTGCTGCCAGCCGGGCTGATCCGGCAGCGGCGCGTCCGGAGCGGGCTGTTGCTGCTGCCAGTGGGCAGGCGGCTGCGCGGGCTGCTGGGTCCACCCGCCCTGCTGGGGCGGGTAACCGGCCGGGGGCTGTTGCTGCTGGGGCTGTTGCTGCTGGGCGGGCTGGCCCTGTGGCGGCTGCCCCTGCTGCGGGTACTGCTGCTGGGCGTACGGGTCGCCGCCCATCTGCTGCTGGGGATACATCCCCTGGGCCTGCTGTGCCCGCGCGAAGTCCTCGGCCACCAGGGCGGAGAGGTTGAAGTACGCCTCGCGGGTCTTGGGCCGCATCATGTCGAGGTCGACCTCGGCACCGGCGGCGAGATGCTCGTCGAACGGGACGACCACCACTCCGCGGCACCGCGTCTCGAAGTGCGACACGATGTCGTCGATCTTGATCATCTTGCCGGTCTCACGGACACCGGAGATGACGGTGATACCGCGCTGCACCAGGTCGGCGTAGCCGTGTGCGGAGAGCCAGTCCAGCGTGGTGCTGGCGCTGCTCGCGCCGTCCACCGACGGGGTGGAGATGATGATCAACTGGTCGGCGAGGTCGAGGACTCCACGCATCGCGCTGTAGAGCAGACCCGTACCCGAGTCGGTGAGGATGATCGGGTACTGCTTGCCGAGGATGTCGATCGCGCGCCGGTAGTCGTCGTCGTTGAACGTCGTCGAGACGGCCGGGTCGACGTCGTTGGCGAGGATCTCCAGGCCGGAGGGGGCCTGCGAGGTGAACCGGCGGATGTCCATGTAGCTGTGCAGATGTGGGATCGCGTGCACCAGGTCACGGATGGTCGCGCCGGTCTCGCGGCGGACCCGTCGGCCGAGCGTGCCGGCGTCCGGGTTCGCGTCGATGGCCAGGATCTTGTCCTGGCGCTCGGACGCGAGGGTGGAGCCCAGCGCGGTGGTCGTCGTGGTCTTGCCGACGCCGCCCTTGAGGCTGATCACCGCGATCCGGTAGCAGGACATCACGGGAGTCCGGATGAGCGCGAGCTTCTGCTGGCGCTCGGCCTCCTCCTTCTTCGCACCCAGCTTGAACTTCGAGGGCTGGGCATTCGCACCCGGCTTGCGCTTCTTGGGCTGGTTGCGCAGCAGTCGGTCGGAGGTGAGCTCGACGGCCGCGCTGTAGCCCAGCGGTGCACCGGGGGCGGCCCGCTGCTGCGGCTGCTGCTGACCCGGCTGGGAGTACGAGGCGTAGTTCGCCGCGGCGTTCGGGTCGCCGACCTGCTGCCCCGGGAGGGGCTGGTGCGGCGCCTGCTGGGCCTGCTGAGCGGCCTGAGCCTGAGCCTGAGCGGCCTGGGCCTGAGCCGCCTGCTGAGCCTGTGCGGCCTGCTGGGCCTGGGCAGCTGCCTGCTGCTGGTCGTAGCCGGGCTGCTGCTGTCCCTGCTGGGGGTACCCCTGTGCGCCGGTCTGCGGGTAGCCGTAACCGGCCTGCTGAGCCTGCGGGTTGGGGTGCTGCTGCGCGGGCGCCTGCTGGGGCTGGGCCTGCTGGGGGTAGCCGTAGGCGGGCTGCGGGTAACCGTAAGCAGGCTGCTGCGGCTGCTGCGGCTGCTGGGGGTAGCCGCCCTGCTGCGGGGGCGCCTGCTGGGGCTGTCCCTGCTGCGGCTGTCCCTGCTGGGGATAGCCGGGGTGCTGCTGAGCCTGGGGCTGCTGGTGCGGTTGCTGGGCCTGCGGCGCGTGAGCCTGCTGCTGGCCCTGCTGGGGCTGTTGCTGAGGATGACCGCCCTGGGCCTGCGCCACGCGCGGGTCCGCGGGCTGATACTCCGGCGGCAGCGGCGGCAGCGCACCCTGCCCGGGCACACCCTGCTGCTGACCGTCGCCGGCGGCGCCCCACGGAGCGCCCTGCTGGGGATGTCCCTGCGGCGGGACACCCTGTTGCGGCGCGGCCTGCGGCACACCCTGCGGGGGTGTGGTCGGGGCCTGCTGCTGCGGTACACCCTGCACGGGCGCGCCCTGCTGCGGCTGAGGCTGGCCCTGAGGGGGCTGGCCGGCGACCGGAGCGGATGCCTCGGGGGCGGGGGCGGGAGTGCTGCCCTCGGCGGGGGAGTTGGCCGCCGCGCTCGCAGTCGCCGCAGTCGCAGCATCGGTCTGCGGAGCCGCGGGGGCACCGCTCTCCGCCTCGGCCTCGGGCGCCGAGGTCTCCGACTCCGTGTCATCGTCGTCGTCATCCCAGAGGGAGGCGGACGGGTCGACACCGCTGCCGGCGCGCACATTGCCGGAACCGGCGTCGGAATCCGTGGCAGGACCGTCCTGCGCCGCTACGGGCGCCACCGGCTCGGCCGGAGGAGTCGCCGCGGCCGGTGCGTCGCCTTCGCCGTTCGGGCGCAGCATCGGAAACCCGGGCGGTGCGGCCTCCGCGGGCGGCGGGGCGGCCGGACCGGGCGCACCCTGCTGCGGAACTCCGGGCACGGGGGCACCAGGAGGGCCGCCCTGAGCCGGGCCCGCCAGGGGCTGGCCGGTCGGCGGAGGGGCGGGAGAAGGCGCAGGAGGAGGCGCAGAAGAGGCAGCGGCACCCGCGCCGCCTCCGCTGGTGTCGTTGCTCGCGTACCAGGCCGGAGCCGAGAAATCGATCTTGAATTCACCGGTCAGGTCGAACTCGGACTGGTCGTCGTCAGGATCGTTCCCGTCCGGACGGAAAGCCTCCTGCTCGTTCACTGTGCCTCCTGGTGTACTGCAACGCACCTGAACGGCAGGACCGGATACAGGCGGATCGATCGGGTGTAGCGGAAGTCGGAACACACCACCCGGGGTTGCGCCAACACTAACTGTCTCCATCCCCGTATCGACTGCTGCCGGTGTGCTCCTGCGGCTCTCCATACAGCCTAATCAAGAGTCGGCCCATAACGGCAGTCGATGTCATGTCGTCTTCAAGCCCTTGGGGCACGCTTACGGGCGCACCCATGGATGCGCCCGTAGGTCGTGCCCGGACCGGCCGCCGACGCGCGCGCACCGCGCTGCGCCGGCAACCGGCCCGTCATCACGGTCAGTCCATGCGTCGCGGCCCGCCGAGCAGGTTGGTCTCCGCCTCGGTCGGCTGGGTCATCACGAACTGGTGGCCGTCCCGCGAGCACCACAGCATGGCGTTGTCGCTGAGGGTCGGCAGCACCGCTCCGACCTGCTCGGGCAACCGCATGATTCGCGTCACAACTTCCGCCTCCTCGGGCGAAAGCCGCTGCAGACCGACCAGATCGGCCCGGCTCAGCATCTGCGGCGAACGCGGCCCGAGGAACGGCAGCACCGTCAGCACCGACTGCCACGGGCTCGGGGCCAGCTGGTTGCGCGGCGGACGCGCACCCATGTCCCGTACGACCAGCACCGGGCTGGAAACCGACGGTCCCTGCGGCGCGATCTGGCGCACGTCATGGATGGACACACACTGCTGCCCGCCGCCCGCTGCCTGCGCCATCTGGCCCCAGGCCGGCGGGCGCGCGGTCTCCACCGCGACACGGGCGCCGATGGCGACCGTACGCAGCGCCAGGACCTGCGCCATCCACATGCTGCCGACCAGCGCGATCTCCATCGGCGCGGGCCGCAGCACGCTCAGCACGGCGGGCTGGTTCTGCGGGTCTATGCCGATGACGACGCCGTCGTCGCCGACCGGCAGGGTCAGCGAACCGAGCGACTCCGCGGTCAGCACGTGCGGGCTCCGCCGGGGACCACGCAGACCGAAGCCGGGCTTCGGCTTCGGCCCGGTCGGCCCGGACTGCTCCTCGTCGGGGCGCGGCTGGTGGTTGAGGCGGCGGTTGCTGTCGGCGCCCCCGATCGGGGGGTTGCGCCAGCCGTTGCCACTGACATTGACGCGTGGCTGATAGGTGGGCGTGGCCATCAGCGGGTACCTCCGAGGGGAAGCGTGGCCAGAAGGCCGGGCAGCTGTTCGCGGTCGAGCCGTACGAGCCCTACCTTCACAGAACCGGCACGGCGCTCCAACTCGTTCTGCGCGGACGAGAGTTCGTTCTCACTGCGCGTCGAGAGGCGGACGTACCCGGTGATAGCGGGGGCACGGCCACCGCCGTGCGACGCGGTCAGTGCGAAGGTGCTGGCCATCGCCCTGGTGCTGGTCAGCAGCTGAGTGACGGCCGCCAACGGCGCGCCACCCTCGCCCAGTTGGGGCCACCGGCCGATCCAGTACGTGGAGTGCCAGCGGTCATCGCAACGCCAGGCGCGGGTCGTCTCCTGGGTGCGGCGGGCGGCACGACCGTCCCGTCCCATCGCGCCGTTCGCGGCCCGCGGGCTGACGCAGACCGCGGTGCCGATGGCGGCCACGACCTCGCGTTCGGCGAGCACCCGGGCGCGTACGCCATGTGCGGTCAGCCGGCTCACGAGCTGGTCGGCGGCGCGCAGCAGCGAACGCTTGGCGCCTTCCATCCCACCGCCGCGGGCCTCGATGGCCTCGGCGCACAGCTCCGGATCGAGCTTCAGCGCGATCCAGGTGAGCTGCAGTGCCGGCGTCTGCGACTGGGCCTGCAGCGGCGCGTACGAGCGCGCGGCGACGGCCTGTTCGGGCAGATGCGGAGCCGGCGCGGGCTGGGTGTACTGCACGAACTGGACCGACTCGAGGTGGATGTCCTCGACATCGAGCGCGGTGTGCAGCACGTTGAGCGGCAGCATGTGGCTGCCGCGATGCGGCCGCAACGGCTCATCCTTGGCGTCCACCTGCACGATGGCCGTGAGGAAGGTGCCGTCACCGACGAAGCCGATGGGGCGCTGCTCCGCGTCGGTGTACTCGAAGGTGCGCAACGCCGGGTCGCACTCAACTACCGGGGCGAAGGCGGGTTCGACGCCCTGAGTGGCGGCGACCGCCTCGCTGCTGTTCTTGCCGCGGCGCTTCATGGCGCGCACGGTCGTGATCCACTCCGGCAGCGGAATCTTACGGCGTCGGCCGATCGCGAAGACGACCAGTACGGCTGCCAACACCACGGCCGCGGTCAGCGCGGCGGCGTTGATCGACCAGCCCAGCAGCACCAGCGCAGCGGCGAGTTCGATGATGGCCAGCTGCTGGACGCGGACACCGCCGATGGTCCCGGCCTGCTGGCGCAGCCGGGGCGACACCGGACCGGACGGGCGCGCTTCCGTGCCCCCGTCGCGACCTCTTCTATTGCCCGGAGCTGTACCGTTTTGGCCAGCGTTTCCCGCATATTGCGGTGCAGCGGAAGGCTGTTGCTGCTGTTGCCGCCCATTGCGGCGTCGAGCCCTGGTGGCGCTGGACATCCCCCGGCCTGCTCCTCTACTGGTGGTGTGGCCTCTAGGCGTATCGGCCGCCGCTGAGACTGGTGCGTTGGAAGGTGGCACCCGTACCGTACGGGTCGATCGACACACGGCATAGTAGAGGGCGCTACGGCGTGAGTGCCGGGGGCGGTCGATGGTGGGATCCGACAGACGGGGAGAGAAAGCAACAATGGCATCACGTCGGGACGAGCTGAATGCGTATTCGTTTGCGCGGAAGCGCACGAATGCGGCATTTCTGAAGCCGCTACCGAACGGCTCGATCGAGAGCGCGCCGAGGCCGCTGAAGGCGGTGTTGCCGAGTGTGCTGGTGGGCGTCCTGATCCTGGTGGGATTCGGGGCGTGCGGCATTCTCAAGCCCGTTGCCCCCAAGGGGTGGGACGAGGTGGGGAAGAACGTCATCGTCGGGGATGAATCCACCACGCGTTATGTCGTCCTTTCCAGCAAGGACGCCAACGGTAAAGACCAGAAACTGCTCCACCCCGTCCTGAACCTCGCATCGGCCAAGCTGCTTCTCGACCCGAAGTTCCAGGTCGTCAAGGTCAAGGAATCCGAGCTCGACGGTAAGCTCGCGCACGGCCCGGCAGTTGGCATTCCGTACGCCCCCGACCGCCTCCCGGGTCCCGAGGACGCCAACAAGGCGAAGACCTGGGCCGTGTGCAACCGGCCCGGCAGCGGCACCAACAGCAAGCCGCAACAGGCTGTGTTCGTCCTCGGCGGCAAGGACAAGGACAAGGTCGAGGGCAGGGGCAAGCTCGATCTGCACCAGGCGCTCTACGTCCGCGACCCCGACGGTCAGTTCTGGCTGGTCGACCAGCACGGCGTCGCGTTCCAATTCAGCTCCGCCCCCGTCGGGACGCTTCCCTCCAAGGGCAAGCAGGACAATCCTCAGCTCCGACGTGTGATCTTCGGCGAGGCCGAGCCGCAGGACGTCACGCAGGAGTGGATGGACACCGTCATCAAGAGCCCGATGCCGATCTCCATGCCGACGTTCCCGGGAGCGGGCCGGCCCAGCAGTGACACCGACGGCGTCCCGGCGGAGTACAACAAGGTCGGCATGGTGGTCGAGGACAAGGCTTCGGGGCAGAAGTACGTCGTCCTTCCGGATGGCGTCAAGAAGGTCTCGAACTTCATCGCCAAGCTCCTGCTCACGGGGCAGAACGCCACCGACCTGGGGCACTCCGGATCGGCGCTGGACGCCAAGAAGCTGGCCAGCACGGACATCAAGCCGCTGGAAGACGACAAGGGCGGGGCCCAGGAGTACCTGGGGACGATTCCGAACACGGACATCCCCCTTCCGTGGCCGTCCGAGGACGTCGAAGCGGCGAACGACTTCAAGCATCCGTCGCAGACCGGCGGGCTGACCACGCCCACCGACAGCGGCGTGTCCTGCAGCGTCTACAACGGAACCAGCACCAAGTACCCCGGAGACGCGGGCAAGTACCTCGGGTTCCCGAACGGCGTGCCCGACATGCAGACCTGGATCGGCAAGGACTACCCCGCCAAGATCGCCTCCGGTTCGTCGTCTTATGTGACCCCCGGTAGCGGCCTGCTGTACCAGCAGGTGGACACGGGGAAGCAGAAGGAAGGCCCTCTCTACCTCGTGACCGACACCGGGCTGCGCTACTTCGTCCCGAGGGGTAACGACGGTGCGGGCAAGGCCGGCAGCGACAAGGAGGAGAGGGACCAGGCGCAGCTCCACCTCGGCTACAAGGGTGCGCATCCGCCGCTGATCCTCTCGGCCTGGTCCAAGCTGCTCTCGGCCGGCCCGCAGCTCAACGTCCACGACGCGGAGAAGCCGCAGGCCCAGTAAGCTGCTGAAGGCCGCGCCGCACCCCAGGAATGGGGCACCGGCGCGGCCTCACGCAATATCGGAGTGGGCCGCGCCTTGAGCGGCCGGCCCACACCCATTTCGTTGTGATCTCGACTGCGCTGTGATCTTCATCCTGTTGCCTGTCGCTTTCGGCCCTGACCGATAGCACCGCATCTGCCCGGTTACGCCGAACAATGCTTCCCCAACAGGTAGTTGACTATGTTGTGATCCCGTCACAAGACGCCATTCCCTGTTGGGGACAGGCGTGCGGAGTGGTTAAAGTGGCCTAAGGCGTCAGCCAAAGATGCCAACCGCGTGAGTGTCTTAGCCGGCACCGGGCGGTACACGTACGAGTCTCATGGGGGACGTTGACTTATGGCTGGTCAGCAGTACACAACCACCGAGGAGGAGATGGTCGCGTTCAGCGGCAAGATCTCCTCGGTCAACCAGTCGATCCAGGGCGAGATCTCGCGCCTGAACACGGTCGTCGACACCATCACGTCCGGGTGGAAGGGTGCTGCGGCCTCCTCGTACAACCAGCTGCAGTCGCAGGTGAACGAGGACGCCAACCGTCTCAACCAGCTCCTGGGTGAGATCAAGGAAGCGATCGACTCGACCACGAAGAACTACTCGGCCTCCGAAGAGGAGCAGGCTCAGTCGATCTCGCAGGTCTCCGCGCAGGCTTCCCCGTTCGGATGACGTGGCCGCGCCGCACCTCGCGGCGCAACGGCCCAGCAGCCGCAGCGTGCCGACCAGTCCCGTCGGCCGACTGCGGCACGTGAATCGACCAGGCCCTATCAACTCCCCGAGGAGACACTATGTCCGGCCAGATCCTCGTCAATTTTGCGACGATCTCGCAGGCCAGTTCCGACGTGCGCGGGACGGCCAACAACATCCGCCAGCAGCTCGATGACCTCGAGGCGGGCGTCAAGAAGATCGCCGCGAGCTGGGAAGGTTCCGCGCAGGAGGGCTACCAGGCCCGCCAGCGCGAGTGGGACCAGCGCGCCGCGTCTCTGCACTCGACGCTCGAGGCCATCGCCAAGGCGCTGGACCAGGCCGCTCAGAACTACCAGAGCACCGAGTCGAAGAACGCCGGTATCTGGGCGGGCTGACCTCACGTCAGTGCTGTGAGGACGGCGAACGACTGAGCAGCCCGACGGCTCGCACAGTGGTCAATGAGGGCGGGCGCGCTGCAACAGTGCGCTCGCCCTTCTGCCGTCCACCAGTGCTTCGGGACTGCCGTCCCACGCCTGAGAACCTTCCCGTTCCCTACTGTTTCCTCACCTCTCGTTCTCGTCCAATCCACCACACATGGAGAGCAGACAACCCGTGGTATCTCGCGCCATTGGTCACCGAGCCGGGCACCGCCCACGAGCGGCGGCTGCACTGGTTACGGCAGCGTGCGCAGTCGGCATGTCCTGGGCCGCCGCAGCGCCGGCCACCGCGGACGAGAATGTGCCGCTCAACAGTGGGGAATGCAAGTTCAACACCAATGACATCAAAGAGACTCCCTGGTCGCTGCAGCGCCTCCTGACCAATCAGATGTGGGCGAGCGGTAAGGGCGAGGGAATTCGCGTCGGCGTCATCGACACCGGCATCGACGCGGGCAACCAGCAGCTCGAGAAGGCGATCGGCCCCGGCGGCAAGAGCCTGGTCAAGGGCAAGGAGACCGTGGACAAGGTCGGCCACGGAACCAAGGTCGCAGGCATCATCGCTGCAAGGCCGAAGTCCGGTTCCGGCTTCTTCGGCATTGCGCCCGGGGCCAAGGTCATTCCCTTCCAGCAGACCACGGAAGAGAAGCCCGGTACTGCTGACAGCCTCGCACGAGCCATTGACGCGGCACTCGCCGCAAAAGTCGACATCATCAACATCTCCCAGGGCACCGACGCCAATAGGAATCAGCTGCCCACGCTCGAGCGCTCGATCGCGAAAGCTGAGAACGCCGGCGTTCTGGTCGTCGCCTCGGCAGGCAACGGCGGCGCCGACGGCGGTGAAAAGGACATGTTCCCCGCGGCGTTCACGGAGTACACGAATGTTCTGGCAGTGGCCGCCTCCGACCGGAACAACGAACGCGCGCCCTTCTCCCAGTCCGGTCCCTTCGTGGAAATCGCCGCGCCCGGCGTCGACATGGTCTCCACCGTTCCGGACGGCGGTAACTGCGTCGACCAGGGCACCAGCTTCTCTGCTCCGTACGTCGCGGGTACCGCGGCCCTCCTGATGCAGAAGCACAAGGCCGAGAATTGGTCGCCGCAAGAGGTCATCTGGCACCTCGAGCAGACTGCTCAGCGGGTGAGCAAGGAACACAACGATTACATCGGTTGGGGCGTCGTGGACCCGGTAGCAGCCCTCAACGACGACACCAGGCCCACAGGCCAGCCGCAGCCGAACAAGGACAACAACGCGGGCGAAGGCATCAAGATCCAATCGTCCTTCGTCCCCCTCGGTGAAACCACCGAGGACCGACGCGCCCGCATCGCCATCTACATCATGGGCGGCGGCCTTCTCGCCGTCGGCCTGGTCGTAGGCTCTGCCATCGCACTACGCGACTGGCGACGTAAAACTGGATTCAGCAGGAACGGGGAGTCTTAATTATGGGCGGTAAAGAGGAGTACGGCGTCGACCTGGACGCCCTGGACCAGGTTGTCAAGGAGCTCAACCAGGTCCTCAAGGACATGGGGACCTCGAAGAGCACGGCCAAGAGCAGCACGTTCTTGGCGAAGGGCACCTTGGGCAAGGGGTTCTCGGAAGAGAGCGAGCTCTACGGTGCCCACCAGAACATGAAGCAGAAGATCGAGGACCTGATCGATCTGGTGGAGGGTCTTGTCGACAAGTTCGGCCAGAAGTCTTCAAAGGTCAGGGGCGCGTACCAGGACGCTGAGGCAGACAACTCCGTCAGCATGAAGTGACTTCAGCGGTCGGAACGAAGTGAGAGTTCAGGGAATGTTCGATGAGGGAGTGGGGGACGGAAGATGACATCGGATAACAGTGGCTTCAAGGCGGCAGAGGTCAAGCCGCCGTCGAACACGGGTGGGGGCGGGTCAGGAGCTCCCGACACTGCCGGCGTGGGCCAGAGCCGGCCGCAGTTCACCAACCTGAGGCTCAATCAGGTCAAGGACATGGTGTCGGGAGCCAACCCGGGCGAGGTCCACAACGTTGCCGAGGGCTGGAAGAAAGTCCGCGTCTCTCTCGTCGGAGAGGACTGGAACGGCGGCATCAAGAAGCACTTCGACGATGCCGTAACCAAGGTCCTGCAATCCTGGCACGGTCACTCCGCCGAGCAGTTCGCCACGGCGGCTCAAAAGATCAGCCAGAACTTCGCGAACCTCGCCCCGTACCCGCACAACACCGGGCACATCATGGGCCAGATCAGCGAGCACCTGAAGAAGGTCAAGGATCTGGTCGAAGCCGTCGAAGAGCCCAGCTGGCTGGAGAGCAAGGCCGACCGCGTCGCCGACCTCGCGAATTCCGGTACGGGCAAGGCGGGAATTCTCCTCGGCCCTGCGGGCGGCGCGGCCGCCAAGATGCTGGGAGCAGGTGACGGCCGCGACGACTCGGGCCTGAACTCCGCCCTCCAGAACCCGAACATGAGCATCTACGATGCGATGAACCAAAACCGGGGAAACCTGTCGCTCGGCCGCGAGCGAGAGCTGGAGGCTGCCCATTACATGGAGCAGTTGGCTACTTCGTACCGGGCGGGGACCAAGGTTTTGAAGGATACCGGAGGGGTCGACGACGGCGGTCGGATCCAGCCGCCCGGAGATGACAATGGCGGCGGTACCATCCCGCCCATCGCACCGTTTGGTCCGACGCCATCGGCTCCCAAGCCGGGTAGCCCTGGAGGGAATATTCCAGGGATGAAGGGGCCCGGGTATACAACACCGCCTGCAATGGATGCGCCGAAGACGCCTGGTATCGATGGCGGCATCGGCAGTGTTCCGAAGCCGCCAGCGCCTAACGTGCATACCGGACTTGACGGTCTGGGAGGAGGCGGACTTGGGGCTGGTGGTGGTTCTGGGCTCGGGGGAGGCGGTGTCGGTGGCGGCGCCGGTGTGGGTACCGGCGGACTGGGGGCAGGCTCAGGCGGATCTGGCGCGGGCTCGGGTGCCGGCATTGGCGGCGGTATGGCTGGCGGCATGATGGGCGGAGCTGCGGGCGCTGGCGCAGGTGCGCGTGGCGGTCGTGCCGGCATGCCGGGCATGGGCGGAGGTGCCGCTGGCGCGGGCAAGGGCGGCGCCAACAGCGCCGGGAAGGGCAGTGCGCTGGCTCGCCAAAAGGGCGGTGTCATCCGTGGACCCGGTGGTAAGGCAGGTACGGCTGGCCAGGGCGGATCTGGCCTGCACCGCAGTCGTGGCGGCACGCAGCAGGGGGCAACAGGCGGGCGCCGTCCGGCGGGAATGGCCGGCGCGCCTGGAGCTCATGGCGCAAAGGGCAAGGAGAAGGGCGAGAACGGACAGCGCCCCGACTACCTGGTCGAAGACGAAGAGACCTGGACAAGTGAGCGTAACGTGGCGCCCAAGGTCATCGAGTAGAGACCTGTCGGCCAAGATCAAGTGATCGGCGGAATCGAAGTCGGGCCCGCAGTCTTCGGGCTGCGGGCCCGACTCTGTTAGGGAGAGGTGTACGGCATGAGCTTCACGCGGACGCTGCGTGCAGTGGGCGGCGCGGTGGTGGCGGGAGCACTGCTCTTCAGCGCTGCTCCGACCGCTTTGGCTGACGAAATTCGAGACGCACAGTGGCCGCTCAAGGCATTCGATGCTGAAAGCGTTTGGAAGGAGTCGACGGGCAAGGGCGTCACGGTCGCGGTTATTGATGATCCCATTTTTGGCAGCCATCCAGACCTCAAGGGGAATGTGCTGCCCGGAAAGAACTTCATCGACGGAGGTCGTGGAGATAATGGGAGCGGAGAAGACCACGGGACTGCGATGGCTTCACTCATCGCCGGACATGGCCATGGCGCAGGTAACGCTGATGGCGTGAGAGGTCTCGCGCCGGACGTGAAGATTCTTCCCGTAGGGAGGCCAGCACTCGGAGTCGGAGTGGATAATACCGGCCTCGCTGAGTGGATTAGGTATGCAGTCGATCAGGACGCATCAATCATCAACATGTCGATTGCTCCTTCGTTCCTCAGTAGCGACGACAAGCGCGCACTTGCCTATGCGGCCCAAAAGGATGTCCTGGTTGTAGCGGGGGCAGGGAATGATGGCGAAGGCAAACTCAGTCCCTTGGCCGCCAATCCCGGTGTTGTGTCCGTGGGAGCTGTGGACAAATCAGGGAAGGCCTGGAAGAAGTCTAACTACGGCAGTCAGATGATGCTTTCCGCTCCAGGTGTAGAGATCACATCTGCCTCCGCTGCGAGGTCGGACTACCCATACCGGCGAGCGGACGGGACATCTGACTCCACGGCTTATGTCTCAGCTGCCGCTGCGCTCTTGCGCTCCAAATTCCCCGACCTCTCAGCAGGCCAGATTGCCAACCGCCTTGTGAAATCGGCTGGATTGCCTCCAGGTGAGAAGGGCCTCAAGTTGCCCGACCCACATTACGGGTATGGCTTCATTCGACCCTTCAAGGCGCTGACAGCGGATATCCCTGCTGGCTCCAAGAGTGGCCCCCTGAAGGCGTCTGATCCGCAGGCAGGGGCGGAGGGTTCTGGTGGGACGGCTTCGGGCGCATCAGGGAACAGCAGCCAGGATGCCAGTGAGAAGAGTGAAGGCCTCGGCACCGGTGCCATCGTAGGTATCGCAGTGGGCGTTCTCGTCGTTGTCGGGATCATCGCCATCGTTGTGATCCGGCAGAAGAAGAATGGTCGGAACGGCCCGCCCCCCGGTGGCCCGGGTGGCTTTGGCGGGCCCGGTGGTCCGGGGTTCGCGCCGCAGCAGCCCGGCCCCTACCAGCAGGCCGGCCCGTATCAACAGCAGCCGAGCGCACCCTCCTTCCCGTCGGCGCCGCCCAACCAGCCGCCGCGTCAGTAGAAGCCCGCAGGGCTGGGGCAGAAACCATGAGCCGGGCACTGGCCAAGCCGTGTCGTTGAGACGAGCACGCAGCTGGTGACAGTGGAGCGGCGAAAAAATTTGGGACCCGCAGCTTGTGCTGCGGGTCCCAAGCTTTTTGGGAGAGGCGTTGTGGCGTGGGCTTCGCGCGGACGCTACGTCCAGTGGGTGGCACGCTTGTGAGGTGTGCGACGCCTACCGCCGCGGCTCCGACTGGCTGGATCGACAGGAGTTGATGAGGGATGCAGACGATCGTGACGTGAAAAGGGGGCCAGCTCAAGGATGGCCCCCTTTGCCTTGTGCGTGATCCTGGCGGGCTAGGTGGCAGGAGTGGGATCACGATGCGGGCATCGGGCCGAGGAGAAGCGCTCGGGCCACTGAACTCGGGCTCGCCTACCCCGCTGTATTGGTCTTGCCGGCTCTAGCCGAACACCGAGCGGACCTCGTCGGTCGCGTCCGGGTTGCGGCTGGCGGCGCCTCCGGTGTGGTGGTCCACTCGGCGTTGGGCGTGGTCCAGGCCGCGGTTGGTGAGGTCTTCGCGGGCGCGGTCGACGTAGGTGGTGGGGTCGGCGAGGCCGGCGACGCCGTCCACGTAGCCGTTGACTGCGTCCTTGGCACCGTCCTTGACGTCCTGGACGTATTCGCCGGCCTTCTCCTTGCCGATGTCGGCGGTCTCGCCCCAGTCGATTCCGTCGCGAGCGCCGAAGTGGTTTTCGATGCCTTGCTCGACGACGTTGCCGGCCATCTCCTTGCCGGCTTCCGCGGCCTTCTCCTTGGCCCCGCCGACCACGGTCTCCATGGCGAAGTCCTTGGCGCCTTCCTTGGCGGCGGTGACGACCTTGTCCTTGACCTCTTCCTTGACGGTCGTCTTGACGTAGTCCATGGCCAGCTTGCGGGCTTCCTTGGACACGGCCTTCTTCGCCAGGTTCTTGATGGCGTCCATGGTGGCGTGCTCCATGGCCTTGGTGGCCGCCTCCATCACCTCGCGTTTGATCTTGTCGAGGATCTGGCGGACCATCACACGCGTCGCCTGGGTGGCGCCGGCGGCACCGAGCTCTGACAGGCCCAAGGTGAAGGGCGCTGCCGCCTGTGCCGCGATGAGTTCTACGGCCAGCATGACGAGTTGGACGATGACGGCGATCTTGCCGGCAATGACGGCGATCGCGGCTGCGTCGAAAGCGAGGGCGATGACCTCGGCGGCAGCTGCGGCGTCGCGGAGGTAGTTGTCACCACTTCCCGAGCCGCCGGAGAAGGCGCCCCACTCCTCGGAGAAGCCGTCGACGGCGTCTCCTGAGTTGGCGGAGACCACTTCATTGGCTGCTGACGTGCCCAGGTTGGATGCCTGGTTCACCTGCTCGGCGAAGTTGCGCCAGATCGACGCGGCCTCGAAAAGCTTGTCCTCGTCGGCGTCCGGCCAGCTGTAGCCGAGGAGGTCCAGGACCCAGCTGACCTCTTCTGGCAGCGTCATTGACACAGTGATCGTCCCCCGTGCGGAAATAGCCGATTGCTGAGTGGTGTGGAGAATAGATGAGGAGTGCGCCGAGGGGCGGGACCGGAGCGTCGCCCGTCGGCGGTGCGCGGCGTCAGATGGCCGGGCGGCCGACGGCGCTGATGGTGTGGATGCCCTGCTCGTCGGAATCGGCGTAGGTGCGAGCCATGTTCTGCAGCTTGTCGCCGATGCCTTCGAGCCGCTCTCCGAGCGAGTCCATCGAATCGAACATTCCGTTTGCGATGGGTGTGTAGATGGCGTCGAAGGCTTCGCCGAAGTCGCAATCGATCCAGGGGCTTTCAAGGGCGTCGAGGTCGTCCTTGAGCTTCTTCGACGCCTTGGAAAAGTCGCTGCCGATGTTCACGAACGCGTCGCCCTGCGTCCTCAGTACATCCGGATCGACGTCGAATGCCTTGCCTGCCACCATTGCCCCCGTTTTGCCGTGCCGTGCACGGTGTTTGTCACGTCTAAGGATCTCACATTAGGTGATCTGGGCGTATCCATGTCAAGGCGGCTCATGTGGAGGGATGGTGCCGGTCGCGTACCTCAAGTCGGCTTTGAATTAGGGGTAGTTGTTCACGCGGCCGACGTCGATGTCCCTTGTGTTCGGCTGAGCTGGACGGCTGTACCGACTACCAAACGGATAGCGAAAGGTGAGGTCAAATTTTGGTGCGCGAACAGTCAAATGTGAGGGGCTGCGCCGGTGACTCGGTGCCCGGACATATCTGTGGCTGCCTGTGGCGGCACGGGGCGGGCATGAGCGTTCACTGACCAGTGCCGGCGCGCCGGCCCTGTACCGCGTAATCATTCAGGACCGGCGACAGACCTCGCGCGGTGGGCTGAATTCCGTCTGGACCGTTCCGGGTTGTATGGGATCGACGGAGTCTGGGCGCGCAGTCGAACAGAGGTCCCGTAGCATCCCGTTCATGGACGCACCCGCACCCGCAACCGACAGTGAACAGCCCCTTCCCGAGAGCCGTGTGGGGTTGACGCCTCGCCAAGCTCGTCGGATACGCATCGTCCTGGCCTCGGTGCTGATGGCTGCGATGGCGCTGGTGCTCGTGGTGCGCCTGGCGTCTCGTACGTCGGTACTGGTGGTCGGGGTGTACGGCGCCGCGCTGATTCTCTGCGGCATTGTGATCGAACTCAGCAGGAACGGGCGCACCAGGCTCGGCACGTGGCTGCTGGGCGCCGGCCTGGCCGCGGCGCTCGCTGCGGACTGGCTGCTGCTGCCCTGAGACGGGAGATCGTCGCGGCGGTGTACGGCGCTGTCGCGTCAGCGGGTGATCGCGTACGGGAAGGCGGGCGTATTGGCTACGGGGACAGGCGGCTTGGCTGCGGGATTGCCCGGCCTGGCCTGCCGGGTTGACTCCCCTGCCTGGCCTGCCGGGCGTCCGTACGCGCGATGTCGGGAGCGGCAGGCAGACGGCAGGCAGGCGGCCGGCCGGTGCATTGCCCCGGCGGCCCCATCAGCGCCTGACGGGCCCTGACTGTCCCTTCGGACTCAGTCGCCCTTGAGCCTTTCCTGCCGCTGCCGCTGCCGCTGCCGCTGCCTCCGCCCCTTGCCGCCCCTTAGAACAACCCGTGCCACATCTGCTCGATGACCAGTGACCACCAGTTGCCGTCGTCGTCAAGGGCCCACGAGTCGATCGCCGCGATCTGCTCCTGGAACGCGGCCACCGCGGCGCCCGCGGCGCGCGGGTCCATCCCCTGCATCTCCTTGCGGGTGGTCGCCAGCAGGGCGAGCGAGCGCAGGTAGGCGGCGAGGGTGCGGTTGACGAAGCGGCCGCCACCCGAGGAGGGCTGTACCGCCCAGACGGTGCCGATCAAACCCTGGTTGTTCTCCGGCGCGGTGCACTGCACGGCGACGGTGTAGAGGCCGTCCGTGCCGAGCCGGACATAGCCGGCCAGGGTCTCCAGCGTCCCCTCCGCGGCCTGCGTGCCGACGGCCCGCAGGTGACTCGCCACATCGGTGAACAGCCCGCCGGCCGGCGGACCGGCGACCTGGTCGGCGGTGAAGAAGTAGGGGACCGTGGCGGGGAGTCCGGCCCAGGTCAGCGTGCCCTTCGCCGCCTCGGGGAGCGGCGTCGCGGCGATGTCGTCCACGTCCGGACGCACCACCTCCTGTTGACCGAACACCTCGGCGAGGTGCTTGCCCAGCGCCACGTCGCGCATCGGCGGCGCCGCCTCGACGTTCTGCGGCAGAGGCACCCGGTGCGGTCGCGGCGGGGCCTGCTGCCCGGCGATCTGGTGCATCATCTCGACGTGCCGCAGCAGCCCGGCGACGCCCTCGGCGCGCTCCTCGGGCCGCATGCCGTAGCCCTCGGTGCAGGAGAACGTGGCGTTGGGGAAGACGCGGAAGACGAAGTCTCCCGGGTAGCCGCCGGGCAGCAGTGCGGGGCGCAGGTCGCTGTGGACCGCGCGGACGTCCTCACCGCGTACGCCGAGCCGGACAAGTTCCTCGTGCAGCTGGTGCTCGGCGGGCGGCAGGCCGGGTCCGGAGACCCGGGCGAGGCTGGTCTCCTCGCCGGTGGCCGGGTCGTCGTACGTCGCGACGGCCGTGTTGCCCGGGCCGGTGACCGGCTCCGAGGCGGCAGGAGCCGCGTCGCCGTCCGCGCCGTGCTTCTGCTGGTACATCCGCACGACCTCGTCGACCGGTACGGACGGCCAGACCGTCAGCTCGCCGGAGCCGCGGTCGACGACGCCGCACGCGGTGCCGATCTCCGCCGGGGGGCGGCGCTGCCCGGTCTCCGGGTCGACCTCCGGGGGCGGCGGAACGGCCCAGACCACCCAGCCGAGGTCGAACTCCTGCATGGCCACCTCGCGCGGCGGCCCCTGGTGTCCCTCGGGGTTGAGCCAGCGTTCAGCGGTGGCTTGTGCCTGCGCCTGAGTGATCACGAGTGGTCTCCTTCGAGGCCGTGAGAAGCGACAGCGTCAGCGGTGCCGACGGCCTGGGCCGGCACGGTGGGGGCGGCCGCGGGGAGCGGCGCGGTGATCTGCCGGGCGGTCACGCCGCGCGCGGTGGCGACGACGAGGACGCCGTCGGGTGAGAGATCGACACCGGTGAACGGGGTGTCGGAGATCAGTGCGGCGACCACCTGCCGGCTCTCCCGTGCCCAGACCCGCAGATAGTCGGCGCCGCGGCTGAGGCCCAACGGCCCCGCCTCCCGTGCCTCTTCGGAGGGGCGCAGTACCTGAGCCGGGTCGGCGTCGAGGAAGTCGGGTCCCCACAGGTCGTGCAGGAGGAGCGCCGGGCCCGTGGGCTCGCCGGCGTCACCTTCGGTCCTGGGCAGGGAGCGGGCCCCAGGGGTGCCCTCGGGGACCAGGAGAGCGGCCACCGGGCGCGCCGGGACAGCCGCTGCGCCGTCGGTCCCGGCACCGTCGGGTCCGCCGTCCTGGGGCAGGGAGCCGACCGTCACTCCGCTGACCCCGGCGACCTGGACGCTCCACAGCGTGCGCCACGGCAGCGGGATGCCCAGACGGTGCAGCGCCTGCGCGTACGGCGTCAGACCGTCCTCGACGAACGCGGACTCCAGCAGTGCCGCCCGCAGGGGGACCGATGCCTGGGAACGGGTGAGCAGGGGAGCGGTGCGCAGATACGTACGGGCCGGGGCGCCGAGTTCCGCGAGCGGTACGGCCTCGATGGCGGTCCGCAGCGTCACCGGGTCGGCGTGCGCGAACATGCTCGGGTCGGTGAGGAGCTGCGGGAGCAGACCGGCGTCGAGTGTGTGTGCCGCGAGGTGATCGCGTATGTACGGGTCGGCCTTGGACCAGTCCTGGTCGGGCACCGCTTCCAGCAGCGCCATCGCGATCTTGGTCTGCGCGTCCCGGGCGTCGGGGAGTCCGGCGCGGATCTCCTCGGCGACGGCGGGGTGCATCAGACGCAGCAGGGTGCGGCGGTCGGCAGCGGAGCCGGGCCCGTCGTCGCTCGGTTCACCGTCGCCCGCGCCGGCCGCTTCGGCCTCCGCCGTCCGGCTCTCCGGGACGTCGTCCGCCGTCTCGACCGGCTGGATGAACGGCGCGGCCAGCAGCATGCCGGCGGCGATGTCCTGGCTCATGTCCCGCTCGGCGACGGCGTTCGCCAGCCGCCCCCACAGCTGGACCGGCAGCCCGTCGCCCTCGGCGAAGGCCAGCGGCGCCAGCATCAGGCGGAGCGTCATGGGGTCGGCGCCCAGCCGGCGGGCGTGCAGATCGAGTGCCTCGCCGACATCGGACGGCAGCAGCTCCTCGTCCGACGGATCGAAGCCCTCGGGCTGCATCAGCAGCGACTGCAGGGCGAGTTGGACCGTCAGGTGATTGCCGTCGGCGCGGCGGGCCATCGCCTCGGCGACGGACCGGCGGATCTCCGGGTCGGCGGTGAAGGGCAGGTCGGGCGCTCCGGCAGCCGGATCGAGGCCGGTCGCGGCGTGCAGCGCCAGGCCGTCGGGGTCGGCCCACTCCGGGGCGTCGAGATCGATGATCTGGACCTGGCCCAGGGGCAGCGACTCGGCGAGTTCCGCGGCCAGTTCGCGCGGTACGTCGGCGAGCAGCTGAACCGACTCGGTCGCGGCGAGCGGCTTGAGCACGTCCTGGACGAGCCGAGCCGGTTCGTCGGCGGCGCGCACCGGCCCTGCGGCGTCGACGTCCGGCACCACGATCGTCACCGGCTCCTCGCGGGCGGAGAGTTCGGTGAAGACGTCCTCGGCACGGACGGCGCCGAGCTCGAAATGCTCCGCGATGATCCACAGCAGCTGGGCCGCGGTGCGCCCGGCGGGGCCGGGAACCGCGGGCGCGGGGAGGTCCGGAGGCACCGTCGCCGGGTCCAGATCGTCCAGCGGAAGCTGTTTGCGGTAGCCCGGGTCACACAGCATCAGAAAGCCGGTGACCAGGCGCGACCTCCCGCTGCCCGGGTTGCCCGTGAGCACGATGACGCGGGGCGCTCCGGGCCACCGCATGCGCCAGGCCGCGAGTGCGCGCAGCACGGCGGTGCGGCCACCGATGAACGGGTGTGGTGCGTACCGGGCCGTCGTGGCGATTCCCTCGCCTGAGGCGTTCATGACTTCCTCGTCCCCCATGAAATCCCGCCCTCCACTGTTCGTGGATCCTGCGTCTTACCCCGTCGATCCTATGATCAGGGCCCCTCCCGCGGGACTGCCGGGGCCGGGATGCCACCGAACCGGGGGCACCGGCCGGAGCGTTGGTGCGCCGGCGGTCGTGGGGGAGCGGTTTCGGGCGTACGACGGGGCTCTTTCGGGCCGCGACCCTGAGAAATCCGCGCCTCCCCCTCGCCCCGCGGCACCTCCGGTCGCCCGTTCGCCCCGACGTCATTTGAGGCGATGCCGGTGCATTACGGGTGATTCCGTGTGGAGAAAACGGGAGCGTCCCGTGCGGAACACGATCGTCCTGTGCGGAAAGGGAGAAGATCTGCGCAGATCTTCTGCCACGCCCCTGCCGATGCTCCGCTTTCTTCCCTATGAGTCATTTCGACGGAACGCGATAAACGGAAGCGATCCGCAATGCGGTGACGGGGTGGGGTGATCGGCCGGTCGGAGTGATCGACCGAGCCGGCCCGCCGAGGCCGCCAGCCGGGGACCGCCCGCCGGGCCGACCGTCTCGAACGGCCGAGGGGCGGGCGCTTCCGCATGCGATCCGCCCTCCCGGAGCCGAGCACCGAGGTACCGGCGAGCCAGGCGCCTCAAGGTGCTCGCCCCACCAGCAGAGCGGATCGCCCCCGAACGGAGCGGATCAGCCCCGGTGGCCGCCGCCACGGCCGCGACGCGGCGAGCTGACGATGTTCCCCGTGGGGCCGTCCCGCTCGGCGCGCTCCTTCTCCTCCTGCTCCTCCTGCTGCTTCGTCCACGCGGCGAACTGCTCGCGGGAGGCCTCCCGCTCGGCCTGCGTCTGGTCCTCGGCGGCCCGCCGGATCTGGCTCATCCGGTCGCCCAGCGCGTCCATGTAGCCCGGCGTCTGGATGGCGTCCTTCATGCCGATCCTGCCGGAGAGGACCTCCTGCGCCATCTCCTGGAGCTTGCCACCCACATTCGGGTTGTCCGCCAGCGTCTTCAGCGCCTTCCGGAGCCGGTGCGCCTGCTCCGGATCCGCGGCGACGTCCATCAGATCCTCGTCCTGGATCTGCCGCTCGTTGTCCATGGTTGCCCCCTAGAACGTGGTGGCACAGCAACCGCGTGTGCTGCACCGGCGTCCAGAGTCTAATGAGGGGTGTGAACGAGCCGTCAAGGCGGGGTTGTCGGTAATGCCGGGTATTGATCCGTATGCATTCCGCGGGCCGCCGTACGGCCGCTGCGCAGGCCGCTCCTGCCCTATTGCGGGTGTGCTAGACCTGTGGCGATGTTCGACAGGTCACTGTCATTCAATTCGGGGAGAAATGATGTCGGATGAGGTCCGGATCGGTACCGAGGAGCTGCACAAGCTCGGTACAACCTTCGAGATATCCGCGGACGATCTGGGCCGGCAGCTGACCGCATTCAGACGGCGGGCGGACGCCGAGGCGCTGCGGGAGGGGCTCGGCAGCCATGAGGCCGCCCGCCCGTACCGCGAGGTGTACGAACAGGCCGAGCGGGCCCTCACACAGCTTCAGCAGCGGCTCGCCGAGGTCGGCGGCGGCATCAAGGAGACCGTCGCCAACACGCAGGCGGCCGAGGACGAGCTCGTCGAGATGATGCGGAGCGTCAAGTGACCGAGCGACGCAACCCCGAGGCCCTGCACGAAGCGGCGGCCGGCTGGCGGGAGATGGGCAAGCACCTCGACCGGCTCGTACGCGACCTGGACCGCCACGTCGGCAGCGCCGCGGCCGCCCACTGGAACGGCCCCGCGGGGGAGGCGTTCGCCGCGGACTGGCACAAGCTGAAGCGGTCCGTCGACGACACCCTCCCGTCCTTCGAACTGGCCGCCGCCGACCTGGAGACGGCAGCCGCCGCTCCGTCCTCGGACAGCAACTCCGAGGAGGGCCACGCTGCGCCGAAGGCGGAGAGCTCCTCGGGAGGCGACTCGGGGTCCTCGGGTACGAATGCCGCCTACGGCTTCATGGCGCTCGGCCAGCTCGCGAACGGACTCGGCGGCGCCTTGCGCAAGGGAGGCGGCGGAGGCGGACAGAGCCAACGGCCGTCCGTGCGGCATGAGTGGGAGACCTCCACGGCACCGCAGGGCCCCAACCCCTTCGGGCCGCCGGAAGAGGGCACGGCAGTGCGCGGTGGGCAGAACATCGCCAAGGGAAGGCGGACGGAAGCTGCCGCGGCCCCTGAGGAAGCCCCCAAGGCGAAGCCGGAGGCGAACTCCGAGAAGCCGGAGCGCGGAGCCTTCGGCTGACGCCGAGCACAGGTCACACGAAACGGCGGTGGGGCGCCCCTCCTGAGAGGGACGCCCCACCGCCGTTTCATCTATCCGGGTCAGCCGCTGTTCGCCGGCAGCCAGCCCGTCTGGACCAGCTGCGCACCGCGCTTACGCGTGATGAACGTGGCCCGGCCGGGCGTCAGCCTCTGGCCCTTGACGTTGCCCATCAGCGGGCCCTCGCCCGGGTCCGCGGACAGGATCAGCCCCTGCGCGCCCAGTTCCTTGGTGCGCTGCATCACCGGCTCGAACGAGGACCGCCCGGCACCCGAGGAGCTGCGCGCCAGAATCAGGCGCAGACCCAGGTCGCGCGCGAACGGCAGGTACTCCAGCAGCGGCTGCAGCGGGTTGCCGCTGCTCGTCGCCACCAGGTCGTAGTCGTCCACGATCACGAACGCGTCCGGCAGGTCGTACCAGCTGCGGTTGCGCAGCTGCTCCGGCGTGACGTCCGGCCCGGGCATCCGGCGGCCCAGCGAACCGGCCAGACCAGTGATGACCTCCTGCAACTGCGGCCCCGCGGCGCAGTACTTGTACAGGTGGCTCTCGGGGACCTCGCCGAGCTGCGCACGGCGGTAGTCGGAGACCACCATCAGCGCCTTGTCGGAGGGGTACCGCTCGGCGATCTGCTTGGTCAGCAGGCGCAGCAGTGCGGACTTGCCCGACTCGCTCTCGCCGTAGATGACCAGCAGCGGGTCCGTCTCGAAGTCGATGAACGCCGGCGACAGCGTCGTCTCGTCGACACCGATCGCGATGCCGTGCTCCGGGTAGTCGCTGCCCTTCGGCAGCTCGTTGACGTGCAGCATCGTCGGCAGCATCCGCACCGCGGGGGCGGGCTCGCCCTGCCAGTGCTCGTTGACCGTCGACACGAGATTCGCGACGCCGTCGCTGATCGACTCCGGATCGCTCATCCCGTCCAGGCGCGGCAGCGCCGCCAGGAAGTCGAGCTTGTCGGGAGACAGACCGCGTCCGGGCTTGCCCATCGGGACGTTCTCCGCGCGCTTGCGGTCGAACTCCGACTCCATCGCGTCACCCAGGCGCAGCTCGACGCGGTTGAGGAGCTGGTCGCGCAGGGCGGGACGCACCTCGGTGTACCGCGAACCGGCGATGACGAGGTGAACACCGAAACCGAGGCCCCGGCCGGCGATGTCCAGGATCACCGGGTCGAGCTGCTCGTAATCGGTCTTGAAGGTGCCCCATCCGTCGATGACCAGGAAGACGTCGCCCCACTTCTCGTCGGGGAAGGCGCCCGCCGCCCGCCGCTGGCGGTAGGTCGAGATGGAGTCGATGTTGTTCGTGCGGAAGAACTCCTCACGCTCGTTGAGGATGCCGACGACCTCGGAGACCGTACGGCGCACCTTCTCCGCGTCCAGACGCGAGGCGACCCCGCCGACATGCGGCAGACCTTCCATGGTCAGCATGCCGCCGCCACCGAAGTCGAGGCAGTAGAACTGCACTTCCTGCGGGGTGTGGGTGAGCGCGAACGCCGCGATCGCGGACCGGATCAGCGTCGACTTACCGGACTGCGGACCACCCACGACGAGGCCGTGACCGGCACCGGCGGAGAAGTCCAGGTACATCACGTCACGCCGCTGCTCGAACGGCTTGTCCACCAGCGCGACCGGCACCACGAGCTTGCCCAGCGCGGTGTACTCCGGCGCGTGCACGCCGCGCTCCGGGGTGACCGCGAGCGTCGGCAGCAGCTGGTTGACGGTCGGCGACTCCTCCAGCGGCGGCAGCCAGACCTGGTGAGCCGGCGGACCCTGGCCCTGCATCCGCTGGACGATGACGTCCAGGACGGTGTCGGCCAGCGCGTCGTCCTGCTGCGGCTCGGTCGGCTCGACGGGGGTGGGGTCCTCGATGATCT
Organism: Streptomyces sp. Pv4-95; assembly: GCF_045782725.1. NCBI lineage: Bacteria > Bacillati > Actinomycetota > Actinomycetes > Kitasatosporales > Streptomycetaceae > Streptomyces > Streptomyces sp. Pv4-95. Next base: position 2,379,460 of record NZ_CP127172.1, on the reverse strand, counting down.
GCTCGACGACCGGTGCCGCCGTGAACGGGACCGGCAGCCGGTTGGTGCGGCTGCCGCCCGGGCCACCGCCGGCGCCGGGGCCGCGGTAGGGGCCCGAGACGTACGCGGCCTTGAACTGCACCATCGTCTCGGTGTCGTACTTCAGGATGCCGGAACCGGGAACGTTCGGCAGGTGGTACGCGTCCGGGACACCGATCGCGGTCCGCGACTCGGCGGCGGAGAACGTCCGCAGACCCAGCCGGTAGGAGAGGAACGTGTCCAGACCGCGGAGCTTGCCCTCTTCCAGACGCTGCGAGGCGAGCAGCATGTGCACACCCATGGAACGGCCGATACGGCCGATCTGGATGAACATGTCGATGAAGTCGGGCTTGGCGGTCAGCAGCTCGGAGAACTCGTCGAGCACCATCACCAGCGACGGCAGCGGGTCCAGCGGGGCACCCGCGGCACGCGCCTTCTCGTAGTCGGTGATGTTGGCGTAGTTGCCCGCGGAGCGCAGAAGCTCCTGACGGCGCTGGAGCTCACCGGTGATCGAGTCGCGCATGCGGTCGATCAGTGTGACGTCCTCACCGAGGTTGGTGATGACCGCCGCGACGTGCGGCATCTCCGACATACCCGTGAAGGTCGCGCCACCCTTGAAGTCCGCGAGGATGAAGTTGAGGGTCTCGGAGGAGTGCGTGACCGCGAGGGCGAGCACCAGGGTGCGCAGCACCTCGGACTTACCGGAACCGGTCGCACCGACACACAGGCCGTGCGGGCCCATGCCCTCCTGCGAGGCCTCCTTGATGTCGAGCATGACGGGCTGGCCGTCCTTGTCGACACCGATCGGCACCCGCAGCCGCTCGTGCAGCGTGCGCGGCCGCCACGTACGCGACACATCGACGGAACCGGCGTCACCGATGTTCATCAGGTCGGTGAAGTCCAGGTTCGACAGCAGCGGTTCCTCGCCGTCCGCACCGGAGCCGGCCCGCAGCGGCGCCAGCTGGCGCGCCAGGGCCTCGGCCTCGGAGATCGACAGGGTGTCGCAGACGCCGTTGTAGACGGCGCCGCTGGCCGACTCCAGCACCAGCTTGCCCGGCCACACCTGTACGGCCAGACCACCGCGGATCTCGTCCAGGTCACCGGGGACCACCTCGAGGATGGTGACGCCCTGCAGGCCCTCGGCCCCGGCGATCACCGAGTCCATCGGGACCTCGCCGGCGTCCAGCACGATCACCACGTGCGGGGTGTCGGTCACCGGGGTGCCCTGCGGGTTGAAGCGCCCGCGCCCGTCCAGGTCGTCGGCCAGCAACTCCTCGATCTCACCGAGGTCACCGACGACGAGACGGCGGGTGCCGGCGCCGTCCACGGTCTTGTCCTGGACCTGCGGCAGCCACTTCATCCACTCCCACTCGGCCTGCGCACCGGGGGCGGCCACGACCGCCACCACCAGGTCCTCGGGCGAGTGCAGCGTGCACAGCTGGGCGATCATGGCGCGGGAGGCGCCGTACACCGTGTCCGGGTCACCGGAGACGGTCAGGTGGTAGAAGGCGCGCAGCGACACCGCCAGCGGCAGGTCGTCCAAGTGGCCGTGCTTGTCGAGGAATTCCTTCATCGCGTGCGCGGTGAGCGGCTCCAGCTCGTCGACCGGTGCGGTCTCCGGAGCCTTCAGCGGCGTGGCCAACTGCTGGGGTCCGAGCCCCAGTCGCACCTGAGCGAAGTCGGGGTCGGTCGCCCGGCGCTCCCACACCCGCTTGCCCTCGGCCACGACGGACCACAGCTGACCCGGGTCCGGGTGGATGAAGAGCTGGGCATCCCGCTGCTTGCGGGCGGTACGCCGTACCTCTTTCCGCTTCTGCGTAAGGTACTTGAGGTAATCCTGGCGTTCCTGGAGCATTTGCCCGGAAGGCCCCTGGCGGGCTTTGACGATCTGCACGATCGCCATCGCCAGAGTGGACGCCACCATGACGCCGCCCATGATTTTCATGAACGGCTGATTTCCCATGAACAGGAATGCCGCCGACGAGGCCATACCCATCATGGGCATAAGGCTCATCAGGATGTTGTCCTGGTCGCCCTCGCGGGGAAGCTCCGGAGGCGCCTCGAGTGTCACCTCCTCGGAGGGAACTTCAGGTGGCAGCGCGCGGGGCGGGCGCTTGACGATGACAACGCTCACCGAGGCATCAGTCCTTCATGCATCTCGCAGTCTCGGACCGCCCCCGTTGGTTTGACGGTCCCCCGAACCAAGTCCTTGGCTCGACGCAGGCGTTGATCCTACTGTTAAACGTCAAGTGCCGGGGTGGGTGGGGCAGCCGTCGAATCGGACGGTACGCTGACGCACCGCGAGCGTGCCGAGGCCCTGTTGTGACGGCCCTATATATACGGCGCGCGACGCGACAAAACGCCCAACGGATAGGGGGAACCGCCAGGTGAGCACGACCACAGGCACCGGCTTTTGCCGGGTCACAGTCGCTGCGCCGGACGCACGGATCGATGTGGCTCTGCCGGAGGACGTCGCACTGGTCGACATCTATCCGGAGATCCTGCGGCTCTCCGGACAGTCCCAGGCGGAGGGCGCCCCGACCGGCTACCACCTCGTGCGCCGCGACGGCACCGTACTCGACGCCGGACAGTCGCTCGCTCAGCAGCAGATCCTCGACGGCGACCTGCTCCTGCTGAAGCCGTTCGCCGAGTCGCTGCCCCTGCCGGTGTTCGACGACGTCTCCGACGCCGTCGCGTCCGCGGTCAAGCGCAACCGCAGCCGGTGGAGCGACGACCTCATGAACTTCGTCGGCCTCACCGCCGGCGTGCTGCTGCTCGTCATGATGGCCTTCGCGCTCTGGTTCTCGAACCCGCTCGAGCGCGACATGCACCGGCTGCCCGGCATCATCGCCGGCGTCACCGGCATCGTCCTGGTCGCCCTGGCCGGCGTCCGCGCCCGCGTCTACGACGACCACAGCTCCTCCATCGCGCTGGGCCTCGCCGCACTGCCGCACCTGCTGCTGGCCGGCTCCGGCATCTTCGCCGTCGAGCCCGGCTCCGGCCCCGGCCGGCTGCACCTCCTCGTCGGCTGCGTGACCGTGCTGGTCGCCTCCGCGCTCCTGGTGGTCCTGCTGCCCCGCGGTGACGCCCCCTTCGTGGCCGCCGCCTTCCTGTCCGCCGTCGGCACCCTCGCGGTCTTCGCGGCGATCCTCACCGACGCCTCGCCCAGCGAGGTCGCCGCGGTCACCGCCGCCGTGTCCATCGCCATGGTCGCCTGGCTGCCCGGCCTGTCCGCCCGCTTCGCCCGGCTGCCCATCGGCTACAAGTCGCCCGACCAGATCGCCAAGGGCTACGACGGCGAGCGCGGCGAGACCGAGTCCGTCGACTTCGTCAAGATCGGCAACCAGGCCCGCCGCGGCCACGAGCTGCTCCTCGGCCTCGTCGCCGGCTGCTCCGCCCTCGTCGTCGGCTCGGCCGGTGTGGTCCTGGGCTTCTCCGACAACGGCTGGGCCCAGCTGATGGCCCTGGCCGCCGGCATCACGATCATGCTCCGCGCCCGGCTGTTCGACTACACCGCGCAGGTCGCCTGCCTGACCATCGCAGGCATCCTCACGATCGTCCTGCTGATCCTGGGCATCGCGCTGCACCCGCCGACGGAGATCTTCGTCGAGCTCGACCGCTTCAAGGACTCCGGCCCGCTGAACATCCGCACCGTCTGGTTCTCCAGCAGCATCGCGGCGGGCGCCGCCCTGCTGGTCGGTGTGGGCCTGGTCGTCCCGCGCAAGGGCGTCACCCCCTTCTGGGGCCGGATCTTCGACATCTTCGACGGCCTGGTCCTGCTGTCCCTGGTGCCGCTCTGCCTCGCGGTCCTGGATGTCTACGGCACGGTGCGCGGCCTCACCGGCAGTTAGCGGCCGCCCGTCGCTCCCGCGGCCCCCCGACCACCCGGTCGGGGGGCCGTTTGCAGCTGGTACGCTGTGTGACGGCCCGGTCGAGTCATCCAAGATTCCCTGTGAAGCAAACCAGGGGCGCTCACGGACCGAAACACACTGAGGAGTACCGCGTGTCGCTCGACGCCGCTACGAAGAAGCAGATCATGGCCGAGTTCGCCACCAAGGAGGGTGACACCGGTTCCCCCGAGGTTCAGGTCGCGATGCTCTCCCGCCGCATCTCGGACCTGACCGAGCACCTCAAGACCCACAAGCACGACCACCACTCCCGCCGTGGTCTGCTGCTGCTGGTCGGCCAGCGTCGCCGCCTGCTGCAGTACCTGGCGAAGAAGGACATCACGCGCTTCCGTGCGCTGGTCGAGCGCCTGGGCATCCGCCGCGGCGCGGCGGGCGCCAAGTAACACGCCGTAGAGGGAGCGGTTCCCACCGGGAGCCGCTCCCTTTGCCGTACGCACCGGACACTTCCGCCGCCCCGTGGTGGACGGAACCTTTGTAGTCTGGTGGCATATCGCAAAAGCGAACGCGGTAGGAGCGCCTTCTGGCCGCCGGTCCTCGGTAGTGGCCCCCGGATGATCCATGGACACACTCCATGCCACTCACTCCGGGTGCTTCGATCGAAGACCGGCCCGTACCGGCGCTCCACCGAAGACGGTCCCCTGCCACACGGGCAGCGGACGCTGACGAGGAGATTTTCTTGGTGGAGAACGAGACCCACTACGCCGAAGCCGTTATCGACAACGGATCCTTCGGCACCCGCACCATCCGCTTCGAGACGGGCCGCCTGGCCAAGCAGGCCGCCGGCTCCGCCGTGGCGTACCTGGACGACGACACCATGGTGCTGTCGGCCACCACCGCTTCCAAGAAGCCGAAGGACCAGCTGGACTTCTTCCCGCTGACCGTCGACGTCGAGGAGCGGATGTACGCAGCCGGGAAGATCCCCGGTTCCTTCTTCCGCCGTGAGGGCCGCCCGTCCGAGGACGCGATCCTCACCTGCCGCCTGATCGACCGGCCGCTGCGCCCCTCCTTCAAGAAGGGCCTGCGCAACGAGATCCAGATCGTCGAGACGATCATGGCGCTCAACCCCGACCACCTCTACGACGTGGTCGCGATCAACGCCGCCTCCTGCTCCACGCAGCTGGCCGGCCTGCCCTTCTCCGGCCCGATCGGCGGCACCCGTGTCGCACTGATCAACGGCCAGTGGGTCGCCTTCCCGACGCACACAGAGCTCGAGGACGCGGTCTTCGACATGGTCGTGGCCGGCCGTGTGCTGCCCGACGGCGACGTCGCGATCATGATGGTCGAGGCCGAGGCCACCGAGAAGACCGTCCAGCTGGTCAAGGACGGCGCCGAGGCCCCGACCGAAGAGGTCGTCGCCGCCGGTCTCGAGGCCGCCAAGCCCTTCATCAAGGTGCTGTGCAAGGCCCAGTCGGACCTCGCCGCCAAGGCCGCCAAGCCCACCGGTGAGTTCCCGGTCTTCCTCGACTACCAGGACGACGTCCTGGAGGCGCTGACCTCCGCGGTCAAGACCGAGCTCGCCAAGGCGCTGACCATCGCCGGCAAGCAGGAGCGCGAGTCCGAGCTGGACCGCATCAAGGAGATCGCCGCCGAGAAGCTGCTCCCGCAGTTCGAGGGCCGCGAGAAGGAGATCTCCGGTGCCTACCGCGCGCTGACCAAGAAGCTGGTCCGCGAGCGCGTCATCAAGGACAAGGTCCGCATCGACGGCCGCGGCGTGACGGACATCCGTACGCTCGCCGCCGAGGTCGAGGCGATCCCGCGGGTGCACGGCTCGGCGCTGTTCGAGCGTGGCGAGACCCAGATCCTGGGCGTCACCACCCTCAACATGCTCCGCATGGAGCAGCAGCTGGACACCCTCTCCCCGGTGACCCGCAAGCGCTACATGCACAACTACAACTTCCCGCCGTACTCCGTCGGTGAGACCGGCCGCGTGGGTTCGCCCAAGCGCCGCGAGATCGGCCACGGTGCGCTCGCCGAGCGCGCCATCGTGCCGGTGCTGCCGACGCGCGAGGAGTTCCCCTACGCGATCCGCCAGGTCTCCGAGGCGCTGGGCTCCAACGGCTCGACGTCCATGGGCTCGGTCTGCGCCTCCACCATGTCGCTGCTGAACGCCGGTGTGCCCCTCAAGGCCCCGGTCGCCGGCATCGCCATGGGCCTGATCTCCCAGGAGATCGACGGCCAGACCCACTACGTCGCCCTCACCGACATCCTCGGTGCGGAGGACGCCTTCGGCGACATGGACTTCAAGGTCGCCGGCACCAAGCAGTTCGTCACCGCGCTGCAGCTCGACACCAAGCTCGACGGCATCCCCGCCTCGGTCCTGGCCGCCGCGCTGAAGCAGGCCCGTGACGCGCGTCTGCACATCCTCGACGTGATGAACGAGGCGATCGACGTTCCGGACGAGATGTCCCCGAACGCGCCCCGCATCATCACCGTCAAGATCCCGGTGGACAAGATCGGTGAGGTCATCGGCCCCAAGGGCAAGATGATCAACCAGATCCAGGAGGACACCGGCGCCGACATCACGATCGAGGACGACGGCACCATCTACATCGGTGCCGCCGACGGCCCGGCCGCCGAGGCCGCCCGCGCCACGATCAACGGCATCGCCAACCCGACCATGCCGGAGGTCGGCGAGCGCTACCTGGGCACGGTCGTCAAGACGACCACCTTCGGTGCGTTCGTGTCCCTGCTCCCGGGCAAGGACGGCCTGCTGCACATCTCGCAGATCCGCAAGCTCGCCGGTGGCAAGCGCGTGGAGAACGTCGAGGACGTGCTCGGCGTGGGCGCCAAGGTCCAGGTCGAGATCGCCGAGATCGACCAGCGCGGCAAGCTCTCCCTGATCCCCGTGATCGAGGGCGAGGACGCCGAAGGCGACGACAAGAAGGACGACGCCGCCAAGTGACGTCCCGGACGCAACGGACGACGGCCCGCACCTCCTCGGAGGGGCGGGCCGTCGCCCGTACCCAAACGCTTCTCAAGGGCACCGCAGGCGCCGGCACGGTCCGCAGGACCACCCTCCCCGGCGGCCTGCGCATCGTCACCGAGACGCTGCCTTCCGTCCGCTCCGTCACCTTCGGGATCTGGGCGAACGTCGGCTCCCGCGACGAGACCCCGTCCCTCAACGGCGCCACCCACTACCTGGAGCACCTGCTCTTCAAGGGCACCGAGCGGCGCAGCGCGCTGGACATCTCCGCCGCGATCGACGCCGTCGGCGGCGAGATGAACGCCTTCACCGCGAAGGAGTACACCTGCTACTACGCGCGCGTGCTGGACGCCGACCTGCCGCTCGCCATAGACGTGGTGTGCGACATGCTCACCGGCTCGCTGATCGAGGCCGAGGACGTCGACGCCGAGCGCGGTGTCATCCTCGAAGAGATCGCGATGACCGAGGACGACCCGGGCGACTGCGTGCACGACCTGTTCGCGCACACCATGCTCGGCGATACCCCGCTGGGCCGCCCGGTGCTGGGCACCGTCGACACCGTCAACGCCCTCACCCCCGAGCGCATCCGCCGCTTCTACAAGAAGCACTACGACCCCACGCACCTCGTCGTCACCGCCGCGGGCAACGTCGACCACGCCAAGGTCGTCCGCATGGTCCGCCGCGCCTTCGAGCGCGCCGGGGCCCTGGATCGCGCGGACGCCGCCCCGATGGCGCCGCGCAGCGGCAGCCGGGCCCTTCGCGCCGGCGGCCGCGTCGACCTGCTCAACCGCAAGACCGAGCAGGCGCACGTGATCCTCGGCATGCCCGGCATGGCCCGCACCGACGACCGTCGCTGGGCCATGGGCGTGCTGAACACCGCACTCGGCGGCGGGATGAGCTCCCGCCTCTTCCAGGAGGTCCGCGAGAAGCGCGGCCTGGCGTACAGCGTGTACTCCTACACCTCCGGGTTCGCCGACTGCGGACTGTTCGGCGTCTACGCAGGCTGCCGCCCCAACCAGGTGCACGACGTGCTTAAGATCTGCCGCGACGAACTCGACAAGGTGGCGGCCGACGGCCTCACCGACGACGAGATCCGCCGCGCGATCGGTCAGCTGCGCGGCTCCACGGTGCTCGGTCTGGAGGACACCGGAGCGCTCATGCACCGCATCGGCAAGAGCGAGCTGTGCTGGGGAGAGCAGATGTCGGTCGACGAGATGCTCGCCCGGATCGCGGCGGTCACCCCCGACGAAGTGCGCGAGGTGGCCCGTGACGTCCTGGGCTCACGCCCGTCGCTGTCGGTCATCGGCCCCCTGAAGGACCGGCAGGCGGCCCGGCTGGACGAAGCCATCGCCTAGGGCGTGCCAGGCGCCGCGTGCCGGGCGATACTTTCGCCACAGGCTCTGGGCCCGAACCGGCGCACCGCCGCCGGCCGGGCCCAGCCGCCCGTACCACGAAGAGAGAGCTGGAAACGATGAGCAAGCTGCGCGTGGCCGTGCTGGGTGCCAAGGGGCGCATCGGCTCCGAGGCCGTACGAGCCGTCGAGGCCGCCGAGGACATGGAGCTGGTCGCGGCCCTCGGCCGGGGCGACAAGCTGGAGACGCTGGTCGAGGCCGACGCCCAGGTCGTGGTCGAGCTGACCAACCCCGGCGCCGTGATGGGCAACCTCGACTTCTGCCTGCGCCACGGCATCCACGGCGTGGTCGGCACGACCGGCTGGACCGACGAGCGCCTGTCGCAGCTGCGCACCTCGCTCGCCGCCTCTCCCGGCGCGGGAGTGCTCATCGCCCCGAACTTCTCCATCGGCGCGGTGCTGACCATGCAGTTCGCGCAGAAGGCGGCCCGGTTCTTCGAATCCGCCGAGGTCATCGAGCTGCACCACCCGAACAAGGCGGACGCCCCGTCCGGCACCGCGTCCCGCACCGCCGAGCTGATCGCCAAGGCCCGCGAGGAGGCCGGCAGCGCCCCGCAGCCGGACGCCACCAGCACCGCCCTGGACGGCGCCCGCGGCGCGGACGTCGACGGCATCCCGGTGCACTCCGTACGGCTGCGCGGTCTGCTCGCGCACCAAGAGGTGCTGTTCGGCGGCGTGGGGGAGACCCTCACCATCCGCCATGACTCCCTTCACCACAGCAGCTTCATGCCGGGCATCCTGCTCGGTGTGCGCCGGGTGGTGAGCACTCCGGGCCTGACCGTGGGCCTGGAGAACTTCCTCGACCTGGACTGACGGGCAGATCCGACCGTGCGTGCAAAGCTCACCTACTTCGTCCTGGCGGCGGTCCTGGTCGCCTACTTCGTGCTCGTCGGCAGCCGCGGCGTCCTGCTCATCGAGCAGGGCACCCTGCTGACCGTCACGTTCGGGGTGGCCGTCCTGATCCTGCCGTTCATCGGCCTATGGTTCCTGTGGCACACCACCCAGTTCGCCCGCAAGGCCGGAGCCCTCTCGCGCGAGCTGGAGGCCGAGGGCGGTCTGCCGGTCGACGAGCTGCGGCGGACGCCGGGCGGCCGCATCGACCGCGACTCGGCCGACGAGGTCTTCGCCAAGCGGCAGACCGAGACGGAGGAGGCGCCCGGCGACTGGCGGACATGGTTCCGCCTCGCGGTCGCCTACCACGACGCCCGGGACACCCCGCGGGCCCGCAAGGCCATGCAGCGCGCCATCGCCCTGCACGACAACGGGCCCGTACGGACCTGAGTCCCTACGGGCCCGCACGGCGGTGGGTACGGAGCCGGCGGTCACGCCGTCCGTGCCCCGCGGCAGAGGGCTAGGAGCGGTATTCCGCCGCCCAGGCCTCCAGCACGTCCGCGGCGCGTTCGAACGCCTCAGGGCGCGACAGGAAGTCGCCGTTGTGGTCGGTCACGAGAATCCGCAGCGGCTCGCCCTCGGTCCGATACACGACCAGGGCCTGCCCCTGCACCGTCCGCGGCAGGCCCAGCCAGCGCACCGGCTGCTGGACCGTACGGACCTGGGCGACGGCGCTCCACGGTTCGGTCGTCGTATGCAGGAGCCCGACCTGGCGCAATCCGCTCGCGCTCACCCACAGCCCCACGCGCAGCAGGCGCACCGCGAGGGCGATCACAAGCGCCCCTGTCGCGACACAGGCCACGGCGCCGGGCAGCGAGCCGGCCAGCGCGATGATCATGGCGGAGAGCAGTACGAACGACGCGAGCAGCAACAGCACAGCCGCCGCCCCCACACGCCACGGTCCGGGGCGGTAGGGACGGCGCCAGTGGTCGGGCTCGTCATGGGGCAGCGGAGCGGTCTCCGCCGCATGGTTGTCGAAGTCGAGGTCGCGGTCGGCCGTCAGGAAGGGCAGGGGCACGGCTGATCCTCACTCAGGGGCACGGTGACACAAGCTGTGACCGGTGAGGTTATCGGGCCCGGCGAGGCGGAACCACTCAGCGGTGCGCCCCACCCCTCCACTCAGCGGTGTGCGGCCTCGGAGTGATGAACCCGGCCCGTACCGGAGCTGTCCTGCTGCAGCGCGGGTACGCCGAACAGCAGGGCGCCGGCCAGGCCGCCCACGACTGTCAGGGCCATCAGGGACTGCCCCAGGAGCTGTGCACGGGAGGGGCGATCGCGGGGCGGGGGAGTGACATTGCTGCGGAACCGGTCTGCCTCGGCGACAAAGGCGAACGGGACGGGCTCTCGCCGGCGGAACATGAGCGGGCTCTCCTAGGAACCTCGAGGTGGGCACTGTCACAGAGTTAGACGACTGAGGCGTCCGCTTGGTGCCCGTTTTCAGTAACTTCTGTGAAAAATATCAAGCGCGCTACGCACTGATGCCACCGGGGTCCGAAATATGCCTAACGCGGCATCACTTCGCATTTCCCCGGCTGTCAGTGGCGGGCCGTAGGCTGGGCGCCGCACAGGATCGATTGGAAGGAACCGCCGGTGTCCCACACCCCCGCCGAGAGCACTGAGAGCCCTGACGGCGCAGCCGCCAGCTTCCGGAGCGAGGTGACGGTCGAGCTGGTCAAGCACAGCGCGGCCGACAGCGACGTCCTGTGGGCGGCCCGCGTCTCCACGGCCGGCGAGCAGTCCCTGGAGGAGCTGCAGAAGGACCCCGAGCGCTCCAAGGGCCTGATCAACTACCTCATGCGGGACCGGCACGGCAGCCCCTTCGAGCACAACTCGATGACCTTCTTCATCAGTGCGCCGATCTTTGTCTTCCGCGAGTTCATGCGGCACCGCGTCGGCTGGTCGTACAACGAGGAATCCGGCCGCTACCGCCAGCTGGAGCCGGTTTTCTACGTCCCCGGTGAGTCCCGCAAGCTGGTGCAGCAGGGCCGCCCCGGGAAGTACGAATTCGTCGAGGGCACCCAGGCGCAGCACGAGCTGACCGGCCGCGTCATGGAGGACACCTACCGCAGGGCGTACGAGGCGTACCAGGAGATGCTGGCCGCCGGCGTGGCCCGCGAGGTCGCCCGTGCGGTGCTCCCCGTCGGCCTGTTCTCGTCCATGTACGCCACCTGCAATGCCCGGTCGCTGATGCACTTCCTCGGCCTGCGCACCCAGCACGAACTCGCGGCCGTGCCGTCCTTCCCGCAGCGGGAGATCGAAATGGTCGGCGAGCAGATGGAGGCCCACTGGGCAAAGCTGATGCCGCTCACGTACGGCGCATTCAACGCGAACGGTCGCGTGGCGCCGTAAAGCCCAGGTGGCAGCCGGACGCCGCGGCCCCGCGCAGAGGCGGGCAAAGTGTCCGGATTGCGGCATTTTGAGAAGTTCATTTACGCTGAACAAACGGACCCGGCACTGCTTGAACCCCCGAGCAGGCAGTGCCGGAGTCCACATCCCTGCTCCCCAGAGGCGCATCCCGTGGTGAGCTACGAGTAGCGTGGGACCCATGGCTCCGACTTCCACACCGCAGACCCCCTTCGGGCGGGTGCTGACCGCCATGGTCACGCCGTTCACGGCGGATGGCGCCCTCGACCTCGACGGCGCGCAGCGGCTCGCCGCCCACCTGGTGGATGCCGGCAACGACGGCCTCGTCGTCAACGGCACCACCGGAGAGTCCCCGACCACCAGCGATGCGGAGAAAGCCCAGCTCGTCCGTGCCGTGGTCGACGCGGTCGGAGACCGCGCCTTCGTCGTAGCCGGAGCCGGCACCAACGACACCCGCCACAGCCTGGAGCTCGCCCGCGCCGCCCGGGACGCCGGCGCCCACGGCCTGCTCGCGGTCACGCCGTACTACAGCAAGCCGCCGCAGGAGGGCCTCCTGCGGCACTTCACGGCCATCGCGGACGCCACCGAGCTGCCCGTCATGCTCTACGACATCCCCGGCCGCAGCGGTGTCCCGATCAACACCGAGACCCTGGTCCGGCTCGCCGAGCACCCGCGGATCGTCGCCAACAAGGACGCCAAGGGCGACCTCGGCCGCGCCAGCTGGGCCATCGCCCGCTCGGACCTCGCCTGGTACAGCGGTGACGACATGCTGAACCTCCCGCTGCTCTCGGTCGGAGCCATCGGATTCGTCTCGGTCGTGGGCCACGTCGTCACCCCCGAGCTGCGTGCCCTGCTCGACGCCCATCTCAACGGTGACGTCACCAAGGCCACCGAGATCCACCAGAAGCTGCTGCCCGTCTTCACCGGCATGTTCCGTACCCAGGGCGTCATCACCACCAAGGCCGCGCTCGGCCTCCAGGGCCTGCCCGCCGGCCCGCTGCGCCTGCCGCTGGTGGAGCTCGCCCCCGAGGAGACCGAACAGCTGACGCGCGATCTTGCCGCCGGCGGGGTACAGCTCTGATCACAGACTTCACAACTGAACACGGACCAACAACCGCCACATAGCAAGTGCACGAATGTCATGCGCGCCACGTGCCTCGACGGCAGCGTGGCGCGTGTGGTGAGGAGAGTCTTTTGAGTCATCCGCATCCCGAGCTCGGCGCACCGCCGAAGCTTCCCAAGGGCGGCCTGCGGGTCACCCCCCTAGGCGGCCTGGGTGAAATCGGCCGCAACATGACGGTCTTCGAATACGGCGGTCGGTTGCTGATCGTCGACTGCGGAGTGCTCTTCCCCGAGGAGGAGCAGCCCGGAATCGACCTGATCCTGCCGGACTTCACGTCCATCAGGGACCGCCTCGACGACATCGACGGCATCGTGCTCACGCACGGCCACGAGGACCACATCGGCGCTGTCCCCTTCCTCCTGCGCGAGAAGCCGGACATCCCGCTCATCGGCTCCAAGCTGACCCTCGCGCTCATCGAGGCCAAGCTCCAGGAGCACCGCATCCGCCCCTACACCCTGGAGGTCAAGGAGGGGCACACCGAGAAGATCGGCCCCTTCGACTGCCAGTTCGTGGCGGTCAACCACTCCATCCCCGACGCGCTCGCGGTCGCCATCCGCACCCCGGCCGGCATGGTCGTGCACACCGGCGACTTCAAGATGGACCAGCTCCCGCTGGACCGGCGCCTGACGGACCTCCCGGCCTTCGCCAAGCTCGGAGAGGAGGGCATCGACCTCCTCCTCTCCGACTCCACGAACGCCGAGGTCCCCGGCTTCGTACCGCCCGAGCGGGACATCTCCAACGTCCTGCGGACGGTGTTCGCGAACGCCCAGAAGCGCATCATCGTGGCGAGCTTCGCCAGCCATGTGCACCGCATCCAGCAGATCCTCGACGCGGCGAACGAGTACGGCCGCCGGGTCGCCTTCGTGGGCCGTTCGATGGTCCGCAACATGGGCATCGCCCGCGAGCTGGGCTACCTGAAGGTCCCGGCCGGCCTGGTCGTCGACGTCAAGACCCTCGACGACCTGCCCGATGACGAGGTCGTGCTGGTCTGCACGGGCTCCCAGGGTGAGCCGATGGCCGCCCTCTCCCGGATGGCCAATCGCGATCACCAGATCCGCATCGTCCCGGGCGACACGGTCATCCTGGCCTCGTCCCTCATCCCGGGCAACGAGAACGCGGTCTACCGCGTGATCAACGGCCTGACGCGCTGGGGCGCGGACGTCGTCCACAAGGGCAACGCCAAGGTCCATGTCTCGGGCCACGCCTCGGCCGGCGAGCTGCTGTACTTCTACAACATCTGCAAGCCGAAGAACCTGATGCCGGTGCACGGCGAATGGCGGCATCTGCGCGCCAACGCCGAGCTGGGCGCCCTGACCGGCGTGCCCAAGGACCGGATCGTGATCGCCGAGGACGGCGTCGTCGTCGACCTGGTCAAGGGCGTCGCGAAGATCGTCGGCAAGGTCCAGGCGGGCTACGTCTACGTCGACGGCCTCTCGGTCGGCGATGTCACCGAGACCCATCTGAAGGACCGCCGCATCCTCGGCGACGAAGGCATCATTTCCGTCTTCGTCGTGGTGGACAGCAGCAGCGGCAAGATCGTCGGCGGGCCGCATCTCCACGCCCGTGGTTCGGGCATCGACGACGCGGCGTTCTCCGGCGTGATCCCCAAGATCGACGAGGCTCTGGCCAAGTCGGCCCAGGACGGCGTCATGGAGCCCCACCAGCTCCAGCAGCTGGTCCGTCGTGCGGTCGGCAAGTGGGTGTCGGACAACTACCGTCGCCGCCCGATGATCCTTCCCGTGGTCGTCGAGGTCTGACGCACAGGGTCGTACGAACGTACGTAAGCGGAGCGGGGCGCCCGGATTTGCATCCAGGCGCCCCGCTCCAGTACGTTTACGGCTCCGCCTGAACGGGAAGCACCGCACGCCTGCGCGTACGGGGCTCGCTCCGAAGGGGGCGGAAATCCGGCCCAGAGCAATCTGATAAAGTCGGAACCGCCGAAAGGCAAACCCCCTCCGACAGGTAATCGGAACCGCATTTCGAACCCACCGCGATAAGCGGGGGAACGGAAAAGGATCTGATAGAGTCGGAAACGCGAAGAAGCCGAAAGGCCGAATCGCACCGGCGAAAATCAGGACCGCGAGGATCTGATAGAGTCGGAAACGCAAGACCGAAGGGAAGCGCCCGGAGAGCCTGGTGAAACAGGCACAAAGGAAGCGTCCGTTCCTTGAGAACTCAACAGCGTGCCAAAAGTCAACGCCAGATATGTTGATACCCCGTCCACCTCGGTGGATGAGGTTCCTTTGAAAGTCCATCCCGTCCATGTGGCGTGGGTGGCACACACAGCGAGGACGCTGTGAACGAGCAGACTTATTCCGTCCGCTCGTTCCGCTCTCGTGTGTGTTTCGCCGGATTACCGGCAAACATTCACGGAGAGTTTGATCCTGGCTCAGGACGAACGCTGGCGGCGTGCTTAACACATGCAAGTCGAACGATGAACCTCCTTCGGGAGGGGATTAGTGGCGAACGGGTGAGTAACACGTGGGCAATCTGCCCTTCACTCTGGGACAAGCCCTGGAAACGGGGTCTAATACCGGATACGACTACCGACCGCATGGTCTGGTGGTGGAAAGCTCCGGCGGTGAAGGATGAGCCCGCGGCCTATCAGCTTGTTGGTGGGGTGATGGCCTACCAAGGCGACGACGGGTAGCCGGCCTGAGAGGGCGACCGGCCACACTGGGACTGAGACACGGCCCAGACTCCTACGGGAGGCAGCAGTGGGGAATATTGCACAATGGGCGAAAGCCTGATGCAGCGACGCCGCGTGAGGGATGACGGCCTTCGGGTTGTAAACCTCTTTCAGCAGGGAAGAAGCGAAAGTGACGGTACCTGCAGAAGAAGCGCCGGCTAACTACGTGCCAGCAGCCGCGGTAATACGTAGGGCGCAAGCGTTGTCCGGAATTATTGGGCGTAAAGAGCTCGTAGGCGGCTTGTCACGTCGGATGTGAAAGCCCGGGGCTTAACCCCGGGTCTGCATTCGATACGGGCAGGCTAGAGTTCGGTAGGGGAGATCGGAATTCCTGGTGTAGCGGTGAAATGCGCAGATATCAGGAGGAACACCGGTGGCGAAGGCGGATCTCTGGGCCGATACTGACGCTGAGGAGCGAAAGCGTGGGGAGCGAACAGGATTAGATACCCTGGTAGTCCACGCCGTAAACGTTGGGAACTAGGTGTGGGCGACATTCCACGTCGTCCGTGCCGCAGCTAACGCATTAAGTTCCCCGCCTGGGGAGTACGGCCGCAAGGCTAAAACTCAAAGGAATTGACGGGGGCCCGCACAAGCAGCGGAGCATGTGGCTTAATTCGACGCAACGCGAAGAACCTTACCAAGGCTTGACATACACCGGAAACGCCTGGAGACAGGCGCCCCCTTGTGGTCGGTGTACAGGTGGTGCATGGCTGTCGTCAGCTCGTGTCGTGAGATGTTGGGTTAAGTCCCGCAACGAGCGCAACCCTTGTTCTGTGTTGCCAGCATGCCCTTCGGGGTGATGGGGACTCACAGGAGACTGCCGGGGTCAACTCGGAGGAAGGTGGGGACGACGTCAAGTCATCATGCCCCTTATGTCTTGGGCTGCACACGTGCTACAATGGCCGGTACAATGAGCTGCGATACCGCGAGGTGGAGCGAATCTCAAAAAGCCGGTCTCAGTTCGGATTGGGGTCTGCAACTCGACCCCATGAAGTCGGAGTTGCTAGTAATCGCAGATCAGCATTGCTGCGGTGAATACGTTCCCGGGCCTTGTACACACCGCCCGTCACGTCACGAAAGTCGGTAACACCCGAAGCCGGTGGCCCAACCCCTTGTGGGAGGGAATCGTCGAAGGTGGGACTGGCGATTGGGACGAAGTCGTAACAAGGTAGCCGTACCGGAAGGTGCGGCTGGATCACCTCCTTTCTAAGGAGCATTTCTTACCGACTTCGGTTGGTCAGAGGCCACTTCGTCGGCAAATGTTCGACGGTGGTTGCTCATGGGTGGAACGTTGACTATTCGGCACATTCGGTTGGTTGTCATTAGTACTGCTTCGGCGTGGAACGTGAGGATGGATCGGGTGGGCCGGGCACGCTGTTGGGTATCTGAGGGTACGGACTTTCGAGTCTGGACCTTCGTGATGCCGGCCCCAGTGAACTCGCCTTGTGTGGCGGGGTGATGGGTGGCTGGTCGTTGCTTGAGAACTGCACAGTGGACGCGAGCATCTGTGGCCAAGTTTTTAAGGGCGCACGGTGGATGCCTTGGCACCAGGAACCGATGAAGGACGTGGGAGGCCACGATAGGCCCCGGGGAGCTGTCAACCAAGCTTTGATCCGGGGGTGTCCGAATGGGGAAACCCGGCAGTCGTCATGGGCTGTCACCCGCTGCTGAACACATAGGCAGTGTGGAGGGAACGCGGGGAAGTGAAACATCTCAGTACCCGCAGGAAGAGAAAACAACCGTGATTCCGGGAGTAGTGGCGAGCGAAACCGGATGAGGCCAAACCAGTCACGTGTGATACCCGGCAGGGGTTGCGTGGTTGGGGTTGTGGGAGTTCTCTTTCATCGTCTGCCGGCGATGAGGCAAGTCAGAAACCGTTGGTGTAGGCGAAGGGCATGCGAAAGGCCCGGCGTAGAGGGTAAGACCCCCGTAGCTGAAACATCAACGGCTTGCTTGAGAACCACCCAAGTAGCACGGGGCCCGAGAAATCCCGTGTGAATCTGGCGGGACCACCCGTTAAGCCTAAATATTCCCTGGTGACCGATAGCGGATAGTACCGTGAGGGAATGGTGAAAAGTACCGCGGGAGCGGAGTGAAATAGTACCTGAAACCGTGTGCCTACAAGCCGTGGGAGCGTCGCTGTATGTGCTTGCACATGCAGTCGTGACTGCGTGCCTTTTGAAGAATGAGCCTGCGAGTTTGCGGTATGTTGCGAGGTTAACCCGTGTGGGGAAGCCGTAGCGAAAGCGAGTCCGAATAGGGCGTTGAGTAGCGTGCCCAAGACCCGAAGCGGAGTGATCTAGCCATGGGCAGGTTGAAGCGGAGGTAAGACTTCGTGGAGGACCGAACCCACCAGGGTTGAAAACCTGGGGGATGACCTGTGGTTAGGGGTGAAAGGCCAATCAAACTCCGTGATAGCTGGTTCTCCCCGAAATGCATTTAGGTGCAGCGTCGTGTGTTTCTTGCCGGAGGTAGAGCACTGGATAGGCGATGGGCCCTACCGGGTTACTGACCTTAGCCAAACTCCGAATGCCGGTAAGTGAGAGCGCGGCAGTGAGACTGTGGGGGATAAGCTCCATGGTCGAGAGGGAAACAGCCCAGAGCATCGACTAAGGCCCCTAAGCGTGTGCTAAGTGGGAAAGGATGTGGAGTCGCAGAGACAACCAGGAGGTTGGCTTAGAAGCAGCCATCCTTGAAAGAGTGCGTAATAGCTCACTGGTCAAGTGATTCCGCGCCGACAATGTAGCGGGGCTCAAGCACACCGCCGAAGTCGTGTCATTGCAGTACATACCCCCAACGGGGACTGTGATGGGTAGGGGAGCGTCGTGTGCCGGGTGAAGCAGCCGTGGAAACGAGTTGTGGACGGTTCACGAGTGAGAATGCAGGCATGAGTAGCGATACACACGTGGGAAACGTGTGCGCCGATTGACTAAGGGTTCCTGGGTCAAGCTGATCTGCCCAGGGTAAGTCGGGACCTAAGGCGAGGCCGACAGGCGTAGTCGATGGACAACCGGTTGATATTCCGGTACCCGCTTTGAAGCGCCAAACATTGAATCAGGCGATGCTAAGTCCGTGAAGCCGGCCTGGAGTCTTCGGACAAAGGGACGTGGTGGAGCCGACGAACCAGACTTGTAGTAGGTGAGTGATGGGGTGACGCAGGAAGGTAGTCCAGCCCGGGCGGTGGTTGTCCCGGGGTAAGGGTGTAGGCCGTGTGGTAGGTAAATCCGTCACACGTTAAGGCTGAGACCTGATGCCGAGCCGATTGTGGCGAAGTGGATGATCCTATGCTGTCGAGAAAAGCCTCTAGCGAGTTTCATGGCGGCCCGTACCCTAAACCGACTCAGGTGGTCAGGTAGAGAATACCGAGGCGTTCGGGTGAACTATGGTTAAGGAACTCGGCAAAATGCCCCCGTAACTTCGGGAGAAGGGGGGCCATTTCTGGTGATCCGATTTACTCGGTGAGCTGGGGGTGGCCGCAGAGACCAGCGAGAAGCGACTGTTTACTAAAAACACAGGTCCGTGCGAAGCCGTAAGGCGATGTATACGGACTGACGCCTGCCCGGTGCTGGAACGTTAAGGGGACCGGTTAGTCACATTTCGGTGTGGCGAAGCTGAGAACTTAAGCGCCAGTAAACGGCGGTGGTAACTATAACCATCCTAAGGTAGCGAAATTCCTTGTCGGGTAAGTTCCGACCTGCACGAATGGCGTAACGACTTCTCGACTGTCTCAACCATAGGCCCGGTGAAATTGCACTACGAGTAAAGATGCTCGTTTCGCGCAGCAGGACGGAAAGACCCCGGGACCTTTACTATAGCTTGATATTGGTGTTCGGTTCGGCTTGTGTAGGATAGGTGGGAGACTTTGAAGCAGCCACGCCAGTGGTTGTGGAGTCATTGTTGAAATACCACTCTGGTCGTGCTGGATGTCTAACCTGGGTCCGTGATCCGGATCAGGGACAGTGTCTGGTGGGTAGTTTAACTGGGGCGGTTGCCTCCTAAAGAGTAACGGAGGCGCCCAAAGGTTCCCTCAGCCTGGTTGGCAATCAGGTGTTGAGTGTAAGTGCACAAGGGAGCTTGACTGTGAGACTGACGGGTCGAGCAGGTACGAAAGTAGGGACTAGTGATCCGGCGGTGGCTTGTGGAAGCGCCGTCGCTCAACGGATAAAAGGTACCCCGGGGATAACAGGCTGATCTTCCCCAAGAGTCCATATCGACGGGATGGTTTGGCACCTCGATGTCGGCTCGTCGCATCCTGGGGCTGGAGTCGGTCCCAAGGGTTGGGCTGTTCGCCCATTAAAGCGGTACGCGAGCTGGGTTTAGAACGTCGTGAGACAGTTCGGTCCCTATCCGCTGTGCGCGTAGGAGTATTGAGAAGGGCTGTCCCTAGTACGAGAGGACCGGGACGGACGAACCTCTGGTGTGCCAGTTGTCCTGCCAAGGGCATGGCTGGTTGGCTACGTTCGGAAAGGATAACCGCTGAAAGCATCTAAGCGGGAAGCCTGCTTCGAGATGAGTACTCCCACCCCCTTTGAGGGGTTAAGGCTCCCAGTAGACGACTGGGTTGATAGGCCAGATATGGAAGACCGGTAACGGTTGGAGTTGACTGGTACTAATAGGCCGAGGGCTTGTCCTCAGTTGCTCGCGTCCACTGTGTAGGTTCTGAAGTAACGACCTGTGTTTTTGCCGGGTTGGTTAACTTCATAGTGTTTCGGTGGTCATTGCGTTAGGGAAACGCCCGGTTACATTTCGAACCCGGAAGCTAAGCCTTTCAGCGCCGATGGTACTGCAGGGGGGACCCTGTGGGAGAGTAGGACGCCGCCGAACAATCATTCAGCTCCGGTCCCTGAACCTCTTGGTTCAGGGACCGGAGCTTTTTTGTTCTGGTCTTCTGGTGGTGCTCGTAACGTGACGTTCACCTGGCCTGACCAGGATCCGCAGACATGGGGACATTCGAAACGCTCAAGTCCGCCGGGGTGCGCGCCGGCGATGAGGTCGTGGTGCCCGCCTACGGCAACGCCGAAGTGGCCGAGGCGGTCGTCCAGTTGCGTGCCTTGCCGGTGTTCGCCGACGTGGACGCCGACAGCTACTGCGTGGACCCGGCCGCTGTGTCCGACGTCGTCACCAGCAGGACCGCCGCGGTCGTTGCTGTACACCGTTTCGGTCGGCGGGCGAACGAGGCCTGGATACGTGAGATCGGCCAGCGCCACGGGTTGCTGGTGATGGTCGAGGAAGAGCCCGGGGCGGACCCGGGCGGTGTGGAGCGGCGTCGGGAGCATGCGTCGTACCTGGACGGCAGGCTCAGTGGAGTCCGGACGCCGGAGGCGGCCGTGGGGCACACGTACGAGCACTATGTCGTGCGGGTGCCGGGGAACGGGCGGCCCGACCGGGACGCGTTCGTGCGTGCCCTGCGGGCCAAGGGTGTGATGTGCCGGGTTCCCGTGCAGGCGCCCGTGTACCGGATGCCGGGGCTGCGGAGGGATGTGTTCCTGCCGCACACCGAGCGGGCCGTTGACGAGACGCTGGCGCTGCCGGCGCATGCGGGACTGTCGCGGCGGGAGTTGCACAAGGTCGTCGGTGCCTGCAATGCGCTGGGTGGATTGCTGCAGCCGGCCTTTTGATCCGATGGGTGGTTCGGAGGCGGCGCGGACTTCAGGTATGATCTATCCCGTCGACGCGCCCCAATAGCTCAGTCGGCAGAGCGTCTCCATGGTAAGGAGAAGGTCTACGGTTCGATTCCGTATTGGGGCTCAGAGAACAAAGGCCCCCGCCATTCGGCGGGGGCCTTTGTTGTGTCCGGAAGTTGACGGCGCTTCAGCCGTGGGTGGCTTTCGCTCGGGTGTGAGGGCCGGATCGGGAGAACCGGCCCTCACGGGTGTCAGTCGGTCGGGACCTCGGGCACGCGCATGGCGAGGATCGCCATGTCGTCGGAGGCCGGTTCCGCGGCGAAGCGTTCCACGGCGCGCAGGACGCGGGCGGCGACGGCGCCGGCGGTCAGGCCGGTGCAGGTGGTCAGGACGTCGGTGAGGCCGTCGTCGCCGAGCATGCGGGTGCCCTCGCGGCGTTCGGTGACGCCGTCGGTGACGCACAGGAGGACGTCGCCCGGGTCGAGGGTGACGTTCTGCTCGTAGAGTTCGAGGTCCTCCATGACGCCGAGGAGCGGCTGGGGTTCCGCGGCCGGTTCGACGGAGCCGTCCTGGCGCAGGCGCAGCGGCAGGGGATGGCCGGCGCAGACGACCTTGAGGAGGGCGCTGCCGTCCTCCTGCGGCCACAGTTCGCCGTAAAGGAGCGTCAGGAAGCGGCTGCGGGCGCCTTCGTCGAGGATCGCGGCGTTCAGTCGCTCCAGGACGGCGGGGCCGCTGAAGCCCTCGCGGGCGAGCAGGCGCAGGGCGTGCCGGGCCAGGCCTGTGACGGCGGCGGCTTCGGGGCCCGTGCCGCAGACGTCGCCGATGGCGAAGCCGTACGCGCCGTCGCGGATGGGGAAGAGGTCGTAGAAGTCGCCGCCGACCTCGTTGCCCTCGCCGGCGGCGCGGTAGATGACCTCGACCTCGACGCCGGGTACTTCGGGGAGTTCCGGGGGCAGCAGGCTGCGCTGGAGGGACTGGCTGATGGCCGTGCGCTCGGAGTAGAGGCGGGCGTTGTCCAGGGCGAGGGCGGCCCGGCGGGAGAGGTCCTCGGCGAGTTCGAGGATCTCCTGGCGGAAGTGCTCCTCGGTGGGCTTGCCGAGGGTCAGCATGCCGATGACGCGGTTGCGCGCGACGAGGGGCAGCACGACGGTCTCGCCGCCGACCGCGGACGCGGTGGCGAGCGTGGCGCCGGGGCCGGTCGAGGGGCGGGCGGAGTTGCCCAGGCCGAGGCTGCGCAGAGACGTGCGCAGGGCGGCGTCGTGTGCGGCGTCGGTGGGGGCGGTCCAGACCCGGGCGCCGGGGGTGGGGACCGGCTCGGGCGGATCGACCTTCATCAGGAGGGTCTTGAGGCCGTCGATGCGGTCCTCGTCCTCGTGCAGGACGTAGGAGAGCTCGGGTTCCGAACTCTGGTCGGCGACGGTGTAGACGGCGCACCAGGTGGCGAGGGTGGGGACCGTCATCTGGGCCATCAGGGCCAGGGTCTGGTCGCGGTCGAGGGTGCCGGCCAGGAGGTCGGAAGCCTCGACGAGGAAGGACAGCGAGCCGCGGCGGAGCCGTTCCAGTTCGGTCAGGCGGGCGCGTTCGACGGCGAGGGCGATGCGGTCGGCGGCGAACTGGAGGCGCAGCGCCTCTTCGTTGGTGTAGCGGCCGGCGGCCTCCGCGGCGACGCCGAGGGAGCCGGTCAGCCGGCCCTCGACCTTCAGCGGGACGGTGACGACCGAACGCATGCCCGTGCCGCTGAGCAGCGGGACCGCTCCGGGGACGGCGGTGAGGTCCTCGTGGACGGCGGGCATCCGGGCGGAGCCGTAGCGGCCGGAGCCGGCCTCGACCGGGACGCGGGCGAAGCGCTGGCGGGCGGAGGGCAGGCCGGTGGAGGCGCGGACCTCCAGCTCGGTCTCGTCGTCGGTGGCCAGCAGGAGGTAGGCGGCATCGCCGTCGAGCATGTCGCGGGCGCGTTCGACGGTGCGCTGGAGGAGGCCGTCGAGGTCGTCGGGGGCGGGGGAGCCGATGAAGACCTCGAACGGGTCGGACGGGCGGCCCTCCGACTGCGCGCCCTGGGAGGCGGCGTCCGGGGCGGGGTTGCGCTGCGGGCTCTGCAGGATCGCCCGTTCGTGGTCGCGGACCAGGAGGCAGACCGTGGACGCCTCGCCGTCGGCGTCGCGGACGCGGAGGTGGGAGGCGTAGACGGGGACGACCCGGCCGTCGGCGCCCCTTATGCCGTAGGAGCCCTCCCAGCGGGAGAGCTGGAGGGCCTCGGCGATGCCGGTGCCCGTGCCGGGGGTGTGCGGCCAGGCGGCGAAGTCGGTGAGGGGCTTGCCGATGACCTGCTCGGGGTCGTACGCGAAGAGGTCCTTGGCGTCGTCGTTCCAGAAACCGATGCAGCCGCTGCGGTCGATCTGGATGACCGCGACCCGGACGCGGGTGTCGGTGACCGGGAGGGCGTCCACGGGGAGGGCGGGGCCGGCGGAGCGGGTGCCGGCGGGGCGGTCGGGGAGGTCGAGCTGGAACCAGACGTGCTTCTGGGCCGCGGTGTACTCCACACCCCACCGGGAGGCGAGGGCGCCGCACAGCAGCAGGCCGCGGCCACCCTCGCGGTCCGGGTGGACGATGGTTTGGCCGGCGTTCTGGAGCGGAATCTCACGTTCGGGGTACCGGTCGGCGACGGAGATGCGCACGCCGCCGTCCGTCCGCAGGCACAGCACGTCCGCGGCGGTGCCTGCGTGCACCACGGCGTTGGTCACGAGCTCGCTCGTCAACACGACGGCGTCGTCGACGATGTCGCCGTAGCCCCAGCCCTGGAGGGTGTCACGGACGAACGCACGGGCAGTGGCGACAGAGCGCCCGACCGGCTCGAAAGTGGCGGCGGCCCGCGCGGTGATCACTGGTCTCCTCGTGCGTGTGTCGGTGATCTGCTCCCCCATGCTGCGGCGCCCCTCCGAATACCTGTTGTGCTCGCACCACCGCCCGTACTGGATGGCCGGGGCGGGGTGGACAGCCGTATGCCAGGTTACTTACCTTCGCCGCGCCTGCGGATGCCGGTCACGTGTGTTTCCGCCCTAATCGTGCCCCGGGACGGGTGTGCGATGCTGCCGAACTGTTATGGCCTCGTTGGGCCATGGTGAAACACTGGGCGAGCATCACGAGAAAGCCTGGGTAGAACGGTCGACCCTGCGGGAGGGACACGGTGGAGTCTGGCGCAGCGGCGCGGGGCGCAAGCACACGCGCAAAAGGCGGACGATCCCGGAACAATGGGACGACCGAGGTGGATACGGCTGCCCTGAATCGGCTGTTGGTCGCTCTTGTCGCCATGCGGGACGGGAACTTCCGCAAGCGGTTGACGGTTTCCGGCGACGGCGTCATGTCGGAGATCGCGGCGGTATTCAACGAGGTGGCGGACCGCAATCTGCACCTGACGGGTGAGCTCGCCCGGGTGCGCAGGGTGGTCGGTCGTGAGGGAAAACTCACGGAACGGCTGGAGGTCGGTGCCTGCGAGGGCTCCTGGGCCGCGGCCATCGACGCCTCGAACGCCTTGGTGGACGACCTCGTACGGCCCGTCTCCGAAGTGGGACGGGTGCTGTCGGCGGTGTCCGAGGGTGACCTGGAACAGCGGATGGACCTGCGCTCGCGCAGTTCGGACAGCTCCTCGGAGCATCCGTTGCGGGGCGAGTTCCTCAAGGTCGGCCGTACGGTCAACGGCCTGGTCGACCAGCTCTCGGCGTTCACCGACGAGGTCACGAGGGTGGCCAGCGAGGTCGGTACGGAGGGCAAGCTCGGCGGTCAGGCGCGGGTGCGCGGAATGTCGGGTTCGTGGAAGGACCTCACGGAATCCGTCAACACGATGGCCTCCCGGCTCACCGCGCAGGTGCGTGACATTGCTCTCGTCACCACCGCGGTCGCGAAGGGTGATCTGTCCCGGAAGGTGACGGTTCACGTCGCCGGCGAGATGCTGGAGCTGAAGAACACCGTCAACACGATGGTGGACCAGCTCTCCTCGTTCGCCTCCGAGGTCACCAGGGTCGCCCGCGAGGTCGGCACCGAAGGGGAGCTCGGCGGTCAGGCGCAGGTCCCCGGTGTCGCCGGAGTGTGGAAGGACCTCACGGATTCGGTCAATCTCATGGCCGGAAACCTCACCGCACAGGTCCGCGGCATCGCCCAGGTCACGACAGCGGTCGCGAACGGCGACCTGTCGCAGAAGGTCACGGTCAGCGCGCGCGGCGAGGTCGCGCAGCTCGCCGACACGATCAACACCATGACCGAGACGTTGCGCACCTTCGCGGACGAAGTGACGCGGGTGGCGAGCGAGGTCGGCGCCGAGGGCCAGCTCGGCGGTCAGGCGCAGGTGCCGGGCGCGGCGGGAACGTGGAAGGACCTCACCGACTCGGTGAACACCGCGTTCCGCAACCTCACGGCGCAGGTGCGGGACATCGCGCAGGTGACGACGGCGGTCGCCAACGGTGACCTGTCCCAGACGATCACCGTCGACGTGGCCGGCGAGATGCTGGAGCTGAAGAACACCGTCAATACGATGGTGGGTCAGCTGTCGTCGTTCGGTGCCGAAGTGACGCGCGTGGCGCGGGAGATCGGTGTCGAGGGTGAGCTCGGCGGCCAGGCCGCGGTGCCGGGCGCGGCGGGGACGTGGAAGGACCTCACGGACTCCGTGAACACCGCCTTCCGGAACCTGACCGGGCAGGTGCGCAACATCGCGCAGGTGACGACGGCGGTCGCCAACGGCGACCTGTCCCAGAAGGTCACCGTCGATGTCTCCGGCGAGATGCTCCAGCTGAAGAACACCGTGAACACCATGGTGGACCAGCTGTCGTCGTTCGCCGATCAGGTCACCCGGATGGCCAGGGACGTGGGCACGGAGGGCCGCCTGGGCGGCCAGGCCCGCGTGGACGGCGTCAGCGGTACCTGGAAGGAACTCACCGACTCCGTCAACTTCATGGCGGGGAACCTCACCTCGCAGGTGCGGCAGATCGCGCAGGTGACCACGGCGGTCGCGCGGGGCGACCTGTCGCAGAAGATCGACGTCGACGCGCGCGGCGAGATCCTGGAGCTGAAGAACACCATCAACACGATGGTCGACCAGCTCTCCGCGTTCGCCGAGCAGGTCACCCGGGTCGCCCGGGAGGTCGGTACGGACGGCAGGCTGGGCGGCCAGGCGCAGGTGCCGGGCGTCGCGGGCGTCTGGCGGGACCTGACCGACTCGGTGAACGGCATGGCCGGGAACCTGACCGCTCAGGTCCGCAACATCGCGCAGGTCGCCACGGCGGTCGCGCGCGGTGACCTGTCGCAGAAGATCGACGTGGACGCCCGGGGCGAGATCCTGGAGCTGAAGAACACCCTCAACACGATGGTCGACCAGCTCTCGTCCTTCGCGGAGCAGGTCACCCGGGTCGCCCGCGAGGTGGGCACCGAGGGCATCCTGGGCGGCCAGGCCGAGGTGCAGGGCGTCAGCGGGACGTGGAAGGACCTCACCCAGTCCGTCAACTTCATGGCGAACAACCTGACGTCCCAGGTGCGCAACATCGCCGAGGTGACGACAGCGGTGGCCCGCGGTGATCTGTCCAAGAAGATCACCGTCGACGCCAAGGGCGAGATCCTCGAACTGGTCACGACCGTGAACACCATGGTCGACCAGCTGTCCTCGTTCGCCGAGCAGGTGACGCGGGTGGCCCGTGAGGTGGGCACCGAGGGGCAGCTGGGCGGTCAGGCGCGGGTGCCGGGTGCCACCGGTATCTGGCTGGATCTCAGCGACAACGTGAACCTGATGGCCAACAACCTGACCATCCAGGTCCGCAACATCTCGCAGGTCTCGGCGGCGGTCGCCAACGGCGATCTGACGAAGAAGGTGACGGTCGAGGCGCGCGGCGAGGTCGCGCAGCTCGCCGACACGGTCAACACCATGGTCACGACGCTGTCGTCGTTCGCCGACGAGGTCACGCGAGTGGCCCGCGAGGTGGGCACCGACGGCATCCTGGGCGGTCAGGCCCGCGTCCCCGGCGTCGCCGGTACGTGGAAGGACCTCACCGAGTCGGTGAACTCCATGGCCAACAACCTCACCGGCCAGGTCCGCAACATCGCCATGGTCACCACCGCCATCGCCAAGGGTGATCTGACCAAGAAGATCGACATCGACGCGCGGGGTGAGATCCTCGCGCTGAAGACCACCATCAACACCATGGTCGATCAGCTGTCGTCCTTCGCCGAGCAGGTCACCAGGGTGGCCCGCGAGGTGGGTACGGAAGGCCAGCTGGGCGGTCAGGCGCAGGTGCGGGGCGTGGCCGGCACCTGGAAGGACCTGACCGAATCGGTGAACGAGATGGCCGGCAACCTGACCCGTCAGGTGCGTGCCATCGCCGCGGTCGCCGCGGCGGTCACCCTCGGCGACCACAACGTCCGCATCGATGTGGACGCGGCCGGCGAGATCCTGGAACTCCAGGACAACGTCAACACCATGATCTCCACGCTCCGGGAGACCACCCTCGCCAACGAGGAACAGGACTGGCTCAAGGGCAACCTCGCCCGGATCTCCGGCCTGATGCAGGGCCGGCGCGACCTCAAGGACGTCGCCACGCTCATCATGAGCGAGCTCTCGCCCGCGGTCTCGGCACAGCACGGCGCGTTCTTCCTCGCCGCGCAGCCCGACAGCCAGGAGATCGGCGCGGACGGCGGCGAGGCGGGCGCGTACGAGCTGCGGCTGATGGGCTCCTACGGCTACGCCATGGGCGGGATGCCGACGACCTTCCGGCCGGGCGAGACGCTGATCGGCACGGCCGCCGAGGAGGGGCGCACCATCCTGGTGGAGAACGTCCCCTCGGGCTACCTCAAGATCGCCTCCGGGCTCGGGGAGGCTCCGCCGGCCAACGTGATCGTGCTGCCGGTGCTCTTCGAGGACAAGGTGCTGGGCGTGATCGAGCTGGCCTCGTTCCAGCCGTTCACCCAGATCCAGAAGGACTTCCTCAGCCAGATCGCCGAGATGATCGCCACCAGCGTCAACACCATCTCGGTCAACACCAAGACCGAGGTCCTGCTCAAGCAGTCGCAGGAACTGACCGAGCAGCTCAAGGAGCGCTCCGGTGAGCTGGAGAGCCGGCAGAAGGCGCTGGAGCTGTCCAACTCCGAGCTGGAGGAGAAGGCCGAGCAGCTGCGGGCGCAGAACCGCGACATCGAGGTGAAGAACACCGAGATCGAGGAGGCGCGGCAGGTCCTGGAGGAGCGCGCCGAGCAGCTCGCGGTCTCCATGCGCTACAAGTCGGAGTTCCTGGCGAACATGTCGCACGAGCTGCGCACGCCGCTGAACTCGCTGCTGATCCTCGCCAAGCTGCTGGCCGACAACGCCGAGGGCAATCTCTCCCCGAAGCAGGTGGAGTTCGCCGAGACGATCCACGGGGCGGGCAGCGACCTGCTCCAGCTGATCAACGACATCCTCGACCTGTCGAAGGTCGAGGCGGGCAAGATGGACGTCAGCCCGACGCGGATCGCGCTGGTCCAGCTCGTCGACTACGTCGAGGCGACGTTCCGGCCGCTGACCGCGGAGAAGGGACTCGACTTCTCCGTGCGGGTCTCCCCGGAGCTGCCGGCCACCCTGCACACCGACGAGCAGCGCCTGCTCCAGGTGCTGCGCAACCTGCTGTCCAACGCGGTGAAGTTCACCGACAGCGGCGCCGTGGAGCTGGTCATCCGGCCGGCCCGCACGGACGTGCCGGTGGCGATCCGGGAGCAGCTGCTGGAGCACGGTTCGCTGCGCGACCCGGACGCCGACATGATCGCCTTCTCGGTGACCGACACCGGTATCGGTATCGCGTCGAGCAAGATGCGGGTCATCTTCGAGGCCTTCAAGCAGGCGGACGGCACGACCAGCCGCAAGTACGGCGGTACGGGTCTCGGCCTGTCCATCAGCCGGGAGATCGCCCGGCTGCTGGGCGGTGAGATCCATGCGGCCAGTGAGCCCGGCCGCGGCTCCACCTTCACGCTGTACCTGCCGCACAACCCCGGTGGGCTGCCTCCGCAGGGCTACCCGCAGCTGGTGGCCGGCGGGCTGGCGATGGACGCGGAGGCACGCGAGACGGAGGTCGTGCGGCAGGCCGAGGCCGAGGAGCTGCAGGGTGAGGAGCCGAACGACCCCGGCACCCTCAACCGGCGGCGCAGGCGCAGCGTTTCGGGCGGCGCCCGGCGGTTCGCGCTGCCGCCGTCGTCCCTGCCGCCGAAGCATCCGGCGCAGGCGCCCTCACAGCCGTCCCAGCCCGCGCAGCCGACCACCCAGCAGCCCGCGGACGAGCAATGGCTCGGCAACGGCCAGGATCTGGTGGCCCCGGGGCCCGAGGGCGGGTTCCATGGTGAGAAGGTGTTGATCGTCGACGACGACATCCGCAACGTCTTCGCGCTCACCAGCGTCCTGGAGCAGCACGGGCTCTCGGTGCTGTACGCGGAGAACGGCCGGGAAGGCATCGAGGTGCTCGAACAGCACGACGATGTGGTCCTGGTGCTGATGGACATCATGATGCCGGAGATGGACGGTTACGCGACCACGGCCGCGATCCGTCGGATGCCGCAGTTCGCCGGGCTGCCCATCATCGCGCTGACCGCGAAGGCGATGAAGGGCGACCGGGAGAAGAGCATCGACTCCGGAGCCTCCGACTATGTGACCAAGCCGGTGGATACCGATCATCTGTTGTCGGTCATGGAGCAATGGATGCGCGCGGAGTGACGGGGCGTCCACTATGGAGCCGAAAGAGGATCACCGCGTGCTGACTCAGGGTCGCCGTGGACGTGTGGAAGCGTGGGATTCGGGGAACCTTCTGGTCTCCCGCTGCGTTTCTGCTACGTGCACAGTGACATCGCGGTGACAGGGTGTGGCGACAAGCGGGGTGCAGCTACCATGACCGGCACAAGGACGGGCGGCGTGACGGAGTCGTCCCCTGGGGCGGCGTCCGGTTCCATGCCGGGGCGAGGAGGGCGGGCCATGGTGCAGAAGGCCAAAATCCTCCTGGTCGATGACCGGCCGGAGAATCTGCTGGCGCTGGAGGCGATCCTCTCTGCGCTCGATCAGACACTGGTGCGGGCATCGTCCGGGGAGGAAGCGCTCAAAGCACTGCTCACGGACGACTTCGCGGTGATTCTGCTCGATGTGCAGATGCCGGGAATGGATGGATTCGAGACCGCCGCGCACATCAAGCGGCGGGAGCGGACCCGCGACATCCCGATCATCTTCCTCACGGCCATCAACCACGGGCCGCACCACACCTTCCGCGGCTACGCGGCCGGTGCGGTCGACTACATCTCCAAGCCGTTCGACCCGTGGGTGCTGCGGGCGAAGGTCTCGGTCTTCGTCGAGCTGTACATGAAGAACTGCCAACTGCGGGAGCAGGCCTCTCTGCTGAGGCTGCAGCTGGAGGGCGGGCGGCCGAGCCCCGACGAGGCTAAGGAGTCCGCCGGGCTGCTCGCCGAGCTGTCGGCGCGACTTGCCGCGGTCGAGGAGCAGGCGGAGGCGCTGTCCAAGCAGTTGGACGAGTCCGCGGACGCCGCGGCGGTGGCCACCGCCGCGCATCTGGAGCGGAAGCTCACGGGCCTGCGCAGAGCGCTGGACGCGCTCGAGCCGGGATCGGGAAACGGCGCGGGGTAACTGACGCCCTCTCATGAGGCGCACGCGCGACACGAATGGGTGAAACGCCGCGCGCTCGTGTCACGCGCGTCGTCGGCTGTAATCTCGTCACCATGGCCTCACGTACGTCCGGCAAGGGATCCCAGAGCACGGCGGGCCCCTCGAAGCAGCGCGCCGGACAGGCCGGAGGCGCCGCCAAGAAGGCCGCAGCGAAGAAGGCTTCGTCCGCCAGGAAGCCACCGGTGAAGAAGACCGCGGCCGCGAAGCGGGCGCCGGCCAAGAGGGCGCCCGCGAAGAAGGCCGCCCCGAAACCGGCGCCGTCGCCCACCGGCGGCATCTACCGTCTCGTCCGTGCCTGCTGGCTGGGCGTGGCGCATGCCGTCGGTGCGCTGTTCCGCGGTGTGGGCCGCGGTGCGAGGAACCTCGACCCGGCCCACCGCAAGGACGGGCTGGCGCTGTTGCTGCTCGGCGTGGCGCTGGTGATAGCGGCCGGCACCTGGTCCAACCTCAGCGGCCCGGTGGGCGATCTCGTCGCACTGCTGGTGACGGGTGCCTTCGGGCGGCTCGACCTGGTCGCTCCGATACTGCTCGGCGGCATCGCCGTACGGCTCATCCGGCACCCCGAGCAGCCCGAGGCCAACGGCCGGATCATCATCGGGCTGTCCGCGCTGGTCGTGGGGGTCCTCGGACAGGTCGCGATGGCCTGCGGGTCGCCGGGCCGGGACGAGGGCGTCGCGGCGATGCAGGACGCCGGCGGCTATGTCGGCTGGGCCGCCTCGAAGCCGCTGATCTTCGCCGTCGGCCAGACCCTCGCCGTGGCGCTGCTGGTGCTGCTGACGGTCTTCGGTCTGCTGGTGGTGACCGCGACGCCGGTGAACGCCATCCCGCAGCGGCTGCGGGCGCTCTGCGTGAAGCTGGGCGTGCTGGAGCCCCTGGAGCCCGAGGGCGCCGTCGGCGAGCTGGACGACTACGACGACGACTGGCGTGAGCAGCCCGCCCGACGGGCGCGGCGCGGCGGCCCGGTGGAAGCGGACGATCCGGACGCGCGGGAGGAGGAGGCGCTCGCCAGGCGCCGCCGTCCGCGCCGGGCGTCCGTACAGCCGGGTGACCGGGCGATGGACGCGGTGGATGTGGCCGCCGCGGCTGCCGCATCCCTGGACGGCGCGGTCCTGCACGGCGTCCAGCCCTCCCCGCTCGTCGCGGGGCTGAGCAGCAGCATCTCCGGGGAGCGGCGGGAGCGCGGCGGCGAGAGCGACACGGGGGACAGCGGCTCGGTGCCGCCGGCCCGGGGCCCGGAGCCGTCGCCCGCCGCCGAGCAGTCCTCGGCGGTGCCGGACTACACCAAGGCCGCGCCGGAGCCGTCCGGAGAGCTGCCGGCGCGCGCCGAGCAGCTCCAGCTGTCCGGCGACATCACCTACTCGCTGCCCTCGCTCGACCTGCTCGCCCGGGGCGGCCCCGGCAAGACCCGCAGCGCCGCCAACGACGCCATAGTGGCGTCCCTGACCACGGTCTTCCAGGAGTTCAAGGTCGACGCCGCGGTCACCGGATTCACCCGGGGGCCGACGGTCACCCGCTACGAGGTCGAGCTGGGCCCGGCGGTGAAGGTCGAGAAGATCACCGCGCTGGCCAAGAACATCGCGTATGCCGTCGCCAGCCCGGACGTCCGGATCATCAGCCCGATCCCGGGCAAGTCCGCGGTGGGCATCGAGATCCCCAACACCGACCGCGAGATGGTCAACCTCGGCGATGTTCTGCGGCTGGCCGACGCCGCGGGCGACGAGCACCCGATGCTGGTGGCGCTCGGCAAGGACGTCGAGGGCGGCTATGTCATGGCGAACATGACGAAGATGCCGCACGTCCTCGTGGCCGGTGCCACCGGGTCCGGCAAGTCCTCCTGCATCAACTGCCTGATCACCTCCGTCATGCTCCGTGCCACTCCGGAGGATGTGCGGATGGTGCTGGTCGACCCCAAGCGGGTCGAGCTGACCGCCTACGAAGGCATCCCGCACCTCATCACGCCCATCATCACCAACCCCAAGCGCGCCGCCGAGGCGCTGCAGTGGGTGGTCCGCGAGATGGACCTGCGCTACGACGATCTCGCGGCGTACGGCTTCCGGCACATCGACGACTTCAACGAAGCGGTCCGTAACGGCAAGGTCAGCTCGCCCGAGGGCAGCGAGCGCGAGCTGGCGCCTTACCCGTATCTGCTGGTCATCGTGGATGAGCTGGCGGACCTGATGATGGTGGCGCCGCGGGACGTGGAGGACTCCATCGTCCGCATCACGCAGCTCGCCCGCGCGGCCGGCATCCACCTGGTGCTCGCCACCCAGCGCCCGTCCGTCGACGTGGTCACCGGCCTGATCAAGGCCAATGTGCCCTCCCGTCTCGCCTTCGCCACCTCCTCGCTCGCCGACAGCCGGGTCATCCTCGACCAGCCGGGCGCCGAGAAGCTGATCGGGAAGGGCGACGGGCTCTTCCTGCCCATGGGCGCCAACAAGCCGGTCCGTATGCAGGGCGCCTTCGTGACCGAGTCCGAAGTCGCGGCAGTCGTCCAGCACTGCAAGGATCAGATGGCGCCGGTCTTCCGTGACGACGTCACCGTGGGCACGGCGAAGAAGAAAGAGATCGACGAGGACATCGGCGATGACCTCGATCTGCTGTGTCAGGCCGCTGAACTGGTCGTTTCCACCCAGTTCGGGTCGACGTCCATGCTTCAGCGCAAGCTGCGGGTGGGCTTTGCGAAGGCCGGACGGCTGATGGACCTCATGGAATCACGCAACATCGTCGGGCCGAGCGAGGGTTCCAAGGCACGCGATGTCATGGTGAAGCCGGATGAATTGGACGGAGTGCTCGCGGTGATCCGGGGGGAGGCTACCGAGTAGCACAGACGTCCGGCTCACCCGTACGAGACGGGGACGCAACCGTTTCTCCTGCCGATACGTCAAGTTGAGGGAGGTGAGGGAACGATGCTGCAACATCTGGCCCGCCGGCTCCGACCGCGGGCGTTCTGATGGCGTACAAACTCTGCTCTCCCGCTTGCCCGACCCTTTCGCTCCACCCCTAGACTGAACCTCCAGCAGGTGGCTACACGCTCGAAAGGCGCCCCCGTGTCCATCGGCAACTCCCCCGAAGACGACCGGCCTTCCGTCGGTCGCGCCCTCCAGCAGGCCCGTATCGACGCACAGCTGACCGTCGAAGAGGTCAGTACGACGACACGGGTGCGCATCCCCATCGTGCACGCGATCGAGCAGGACGATTTCTCGCGCTGTGGCGGCGACGTCTACGCCCGGGGACACATCCGTACGCTCGCCCGCGCCGTCTCCCTCGATCCCGAACCCCTCATCGGCCAGTTCGACGCCGAGCACGGCGGACGGCCCGCGCCGACCCCCGCCGCGCCCCTCTTCGAGGCCGAGCGCATCCGTGCGGAGCCCCGGCGACCCAATTGGACCGCCGCCATGGTCGCGGCGATCGTGGCCGTCGTCGGCTTCGTCGGCTTCACGATGTTCAACGGCGGGGAAAAGAACAGCGGCGGCCCGATCGCGGCCGACGACACCACGGGCGCCCGCAAGCCGGCGCCCGCCCCGAGCACCACCAGGCCCACCGTCAAGCCCGACAAGCCCCAGCCCTCCGACAGTGCCATCGCCGGTCTGCCCAAGGACAAGGTCACGATCAAGGTGACCGCCCGGGACGGCCAGAGCTGGGTGTCCGCCAAGGACGCCAACGGCAAGCTCCTCCAGGACGGCCTGCTCAAGCAGGGCGAGTCCAAGACCTTCACCGACAAGAAGCGGATCGACCTGGTCCTCGGTAACGCCGGAGCCGTACAGCTGTACGTCAACGGCAAGGAGGTCAAGCAGGTCGGCGACGAGGGATCCGTGGAGCGGCTCAGCTACACCCCCGGAGACCCGCAGGCGGGCTGATACCCCGCGCGACCCCCTCCGCCGCCAGGCCCCGGAATGCCCGGGACCGGCGGCGGAGACCTGGGCGCAATGGGTACGGCCGGGACGAAGTAGGCTGAGCCTCATGCCCGAACGCCGTACCGTCGCCCTCGTCACCCTTGGCTGCGCCCGTAACGAGGTGGACTCGGAGGAGCTCGCAGGCCGCTTGGCAGCGGACGGCTGGGAGCTCGTCGAGGAAGCCGCCGAAGCCGATGTCGCCGTCGTCAACACCTGCGGCTTCGTCGAAGCCGCCAAGAAGGACTCCGTCGACGCCCTGCTCGAAGCCAACGATCTGAAGGATCACGGCAAGACCCAGGCCGTGGTGGCCGTCGGCTGCATGGCCGAGCGCTACGGCACCGAGCTCGCCCAGGCGCTGCCCGAGGCCGACGGCGTGCTCGGCTTCGACGACTACACCGACATCTCCGACCGCCTGCAGACCATCCTCAACGGCGGCATCCACGCCTCGCACACCCCGCGCGACCGCCGCAAGCTGCTGCCGATCAGCCCCGCCGAGCGGCAGGGCGCGGCCGAGGTCGCGCTGCCGGGCCACGCCCAGGACACGCCCCCGGAGGACCTCCCGGAGGGCGTCGCACCCGCCTCGGGGCCGCGCGCGCCGCTGCGCCGCAGGCTCGGCAGCAACCCGGTGGCCTCGGTCAAGCTCGCCTCCGGCTGCGACCGGCGCTGCTCGTTCTGCGCGATCCCGTCCTTCCGTGGCTCCTTCATCTCGCGCCGGCCCTCCGACGTGCTCGGCGAGACCCGCTGGCTGGCCGAGCAGGGCGTCAAGGAGGTCATGCTGGTCTCCGAGAACAACACCTCCTACGGCAAGGACCTCGGCGACATCCGGCTGCTGGAGACGCTGCTGCCGGAGCTGGCCGCGGTGGACGGCATCGAGCGGATCCGCGTCAGCTATCTGCAGCCCGCCGAGATGCGGCCCGGGCTCATCGACGTCCTGACCGGCACCGACAAGGTGGCGCCCTACTTCGATCTGTCCTTCCAGCATTCGGCGCCCGGGGTGCTGCGCGCGATGCGCCGCTTCGGGGACACCGAGCGCTTCCTGGAGCTGCTGGAGCAGATCCGCGCGAAGGCGCCGCAGGCCGGTGCCCGCTCCAACTTCATCGTCGGCTTCCCGGGCGAGAGCGAGAGCGACCTCGCGGAGCTCGAACGCTTCATCACCGAGGCCCGCCTCGACGCCATCGGCGTCTTCGGCTACTCCGACGAGGACGGCACGGAAGCCGCCTCCTACGAGGAGAAGGTCGATCCGGACGTGGTCGCCGAGCGGCTGGCGCGGGTCTCGCGGCTGGCCGAGGAGCTGACCGCGCAGCGCGCCGAGGAGCGCGTCGGTGAGCATGTCCGGGTGCTGGTCGACCGGATCGACGAGGAGGACGGCGTCGTCGGGCGGGCCGCGCACCAGGCACCGGAAACCGACGGGGTCACGCTGCTCTCGTCCGACCTGGAGCTTGCTCCCGGTCGTATGGTCGAAGCAAAGGTGGTGGCGAGCGAGGGCGTGGACCTCGTGGCCGAGGTGCTGTCGGTCGACGGCGCGGCATGTACCGAGGAGGCGGGCAGATGACCGGAGTCCCGGCTTCCGCAGCGGGTGGCCCGCGCACGGCGCCGGTCGTCCGGCAGGCCGGGCTGTGGAACATCGCCAACGTCCTCACCATGCTGCGGCTGGTGCTCGTCCCGGCGTTCGTGGTGCTGCTCATGCACGAGGACGGCTCGGATCCGGCCTGGCGCGCCTTCGCCTGGGCGGCCTTCGCCGTCGCCATGATCACCGACATCTTCGACGGGCACCTGGCCCGCGCGTACAACCTGGTCACGGACTTCGGGAAGATCGCCGACCCGATAGCGGACAAGGCGATCATGGGCGCGGCGCTGGTGTGCCTGTCGGTGCTGGGCGATCTGCCGTGGTGGGTGACCGGCGTGATCCTCTTCCGTGAGCTGGGCATCACGCTGATGCGCTTCTGGGTGATCAAGCACGGTGTGATTCCGGCCAGTCGTGGCGGCAAGATCAAGACATTGGCGCAGGGCACCGCGGTGGGGATGTACGTCCTGGTGCTGACCGGGCCGCTGGCGACACTGCGCTGGTGGGTGATGGCGGTGGCCGTGGTGCTGACGGTCGCGACCGGGCTGGACTACGTCCGCCAGGCCGTCACCATGCGCCGGGCCGGGCTGGCCAAGGAGCGCGCCGAGCGGGCCGATCGGGAAGCCGTACGGTGACCGGGCCGGGTTCTGCGGCGGCCGGGGCGTTGGAGCAGCTCGCGGGGCGCGGGCAGAGCCTGGCGGTGGCCGAATCGCTGACCGGTGGCCTGGTCGCGGGCGCGCTGACCGCCGTCCCGGGGGCCTCGCGTGTCGTACGGGGTTCGGTGACCGCCTACGCCACCGACCTCAAGCGTGCCGTGCTGGGCGTGGACGGCGCGCTGCTGGCCGAGCGCGGAGCCGTGGACGGTGAGGTCGCGCGCCAGATGGCGAGCGGTGTGCGACGGGCTCTGGGCGCCGACTGGGGCATCGCCACGACCGGGGTCGCAGGCCCCGATCCCCAGGACGGGCAGCCCGTGGGGACCGTGTTCGTGGCGGTTCAGGGCCCCGATGGTGCGGGCGAGGTACGCAGGCTGGCACTGGAGGGGGATCGTGACCGAATCCGCCTGGACACCGTGGAAGCCGTGATCATCCTGTTGTTGAGCGAACTGACAGAAAATGCGCGGGCACAGGATACGGAACAACACAGGGGGAATTGATGTTTGCAGCCCTGAGAGAACACGAACTTGCGCCCGGCACGGCTGCGGCCCGAGGCGGTACGGTGGGGCGAGAAGGATCCGGATCCGAGGTCCGAGGAGGGAGCCAGCGATGATTCTGCTTCGTCGCCTGCTGGGTGACGTGCTGCGCCGACAGCGTCAGCGCCAGGGCCGAACCCTGCGCGAGGTCTCTTCCTCCGCTCGGGTATCACTCGGCTATTTGTCCGAGGTCGAAAGGGGGCAGAAGGAGGCGTCCTCCGAGCTGCTCTCGTCGATCTGTGACGCGTTGGATGTGCGCATGTCAGAGCTCATGCGAGAGGTCAGCGATGAGCTGGCACTCGCCGAGCTGGCACAGTCCGCGGCCGCGAGTGACCCGGTGCCGGCACCGGTGCGGCCGAAGCTCAACTCGGTGTCCGTCACGTCCCTGGCCGGCGTGCCGGAGGACCGTGTGACCATCAAGTCCCCGGCGGACGTCGTGGATGTCGTCGCCGCCTGACGCCCCTGTTCCATTCCCTGCAGAGCCCCGACCGGTTGTCGCCGGTCGGGGCTCTGTGGCGTGTGTGGGCCCGGTGGGTGCGGGTACCCGCTCGGTCGGACCGCCCGATCTACTCAGAACGGAACAATCGTTTGTACGATGAGTAAATCGGAACATTCACCTGAAAAGGAGCATTTGGATGCCTGTGGTCAAGAGCACGCTGTCCGATGAAGACCTCACCGTCGTCGGCAACGCCCTGCAGGGCGCGCTCGTCGACCTGGTGGACCTCTCCCTCGTCGCCAAGCAGGTGCACTGGAATGTCGTGGGTCCGCGCTTCCGTTCCGTACATCTGCAGCTCGACGAGGTCGTGGACACCGCGCGGCAGCACGCCGACACCGTTGCCGAGCGGGCTTCCGCGATCGGTGTGTCGCCGGACGGCCGGGCCGTGACGATCGCCAAGACGAGCGGCATCGGCGAGGTGTCGGACGGCTGGATCAAGGACGGTGACGCGGTGCAGACCCTGGTGACGGGGCTTGCCGCGATCATCGAGCGGATGCGGGAGCGGATCAACGCCACCGGTGACCCGGACCCGGTCACTCAGGACATCCTGATCGGGCTGACGGCGGAGCTGGAGAAACACCACTGGATGTTCCAGGCCGAGTCGTACTGACCGGCTGATGGCCGCCTCGTCGAGAGCCGCGGTGTCCGGTGGCCGGCTGCCCGTCCCGTCGCAGGACGCGCCGTCCACGGATGGGCGTGCCGCCACCCGGTGCGCGCCGGGACTGCCCCGGTGCGCCCTCGCGCCGGGTGGCGGGTCCGCTTAGCGTCGGTCGGAGGAGGCAGCCATGGCGTGGCACGATTTCGTGGCCCGCGGCGTGACCGGGAGACTTCCGGCCCGCGGGCCGGAAGACCGGCCTTCCCGGGCGATACCGGGGCGCTGGATAGCCGTGACCGTCATCGGCGGGCTGTGGTGGTGGGCCGTACTCCGGCTCACGCTGTGGCCCCAGGCGGCGGGCATGGTCGAGGGGGCGGTGGCGGCAGGCGGGTGGGGGCTGAGCCTGCTTCCGGTGCACTGCGTCCCCTGGGCGGGCCGCGGTGACCGCGGGCGCGGGCGCGCCAGGCCGGGGGGGGAGGCCTGGAGGGCGCTCACCACGGCATGGCGACGCCGCCGTTGGGGCGGAGAATCTGGCCGGTCGTGAAGGACGAGGCATCGGACGCCAGATGGAGTACGGCGTGCGCGATGTCCTCGGGCTCACCCACCCGGCCCAGGGGAGACATCCGGATCATGGGGCCTTCCGCCTGTTGCCGGGCCTCGCTGGTGTGGCGGTCGGTCATCGCGGTCCGCACCCAGCCCGGGGCGACGGCGTTGACGCGGATGCCGTGCCGGCCGACCTCGGAGGCCAGGGTCTTGGTGAGCTGGACGACCGCCGCCTTGGCCACGCCGTAGCAGAGCAGCCCGGGAGCGCCGGTGTCGATGGCGCCGGACGCCATGGTCACGATGCTGCCCCGGGTGCCGGCGGCGAGCATCGCGCGAGCGGCCTCCTGGCAGCCGTGCAGCACACCCTTGAAATTGGTGTTCCAGACCCGGTCGAGATCCGCGTCGTCGGTCTCCAGGACCGTCGAGGTGTGCATGATCCCGGCGATATTGGCCATCACGTCGAGGTGGCCGGTGGCGCGGCGGGCCTCCTCGACGACGGCGGCGACCTGATCGCGCCGGGCGACATCCAGGACATGCGGGTGGGCGGCGCCCCCGGAGCGGTTGATGGTCGAGGCGGTTGCCTCGGCCCCGCTGCCGTCGCGGTCCGCGCAGTGCACCGTTGCGCCCGCCTCCGCGAGCAGGACGGCGGTGGCGCGCCCGATGCCGCTCGCGGCGCCGGTGACGATCGCGGTGCGGCCCATGAGGTCGTACGCCGTGACAGGCATGGCGTGAGGGTAGAGAGACAGCTGACGGTGCGTCAATTGGCGGGACGGGCGGATTCTGCGCGGCCGGGAGGCCGTGGGCGTCAGGGGGCTGCGGATCCGCGGTGTGGTTCGGGGGGCTCCGGCTGGCAGGCCGGGCACCAGTACGTGACGCGTTCCTCGGGGGCCGGGCCCTGGTCGGCGGAGAGGATCTCGGTGCCGCAGCGTCGGCAGGTTGCCCTGCCCTGCCGTAGACCCACAGCCGGCGGTCGGTGCGGGCGCTGGGGGTGGTGACGCGGGCCGGGCGGTGCTTGTTGGCTTCGAGGAGCTTCTTGGCGAGCGTGATGGCGCGCTCGGGGTCGGGGAGGGCGCCGACGGGGAGCCACGGCGAGGCGCGCAGGAGGAAGCAGAGCTCGCATTTGTAGACGTTGCCGATGCCGGCGAGATTGCGCTGGTCGAGCAGGGCTTCACCCAGCGGGCGCGCGGGGACGGAGAGCAGCCTGCGCAGGGCTTCGGCCGGGTCCCAGTCGGGGCCGAGGAGGTCGGGCCCGAGGTGGCCGACGACCCGGGACTCGTCGCTGGTACGCAGCAGCTCCAGGACGGGGAGGCGGTAGCCGACGACGGTGTGCTGCTCGGTGCCGAGGATCGCCCTGATCTGGTGGGCGGGGCCGCCGCGCCAGCGCTCGGCCGGGCGGTAGATCTTCCAGGCGCCGTCCATGCGGAGATGGGAGTGCAGGGTGAGGCCGCCCTCGATGCGGGTGAGGAGGTGCTTGCCGCGCGGGAGGACACCGAGCACCGTGCGGCCGGTCAGGTCCACCGTCGCGAGTTGCGGGACACGGAGGTCGGAACGGGTCAGCGGGTGATCGGCCAGCGCGTCGTGCAAGCGCTGGGCCAGACGCCAGACGGTGTCGCCTTCGGGCATGGATCCATCATGCCGGGGAGCGGCGTCGGGAGGGCGGATGCGGCCGTTGGCTTCCCGTTCCGACGGCGCCGACGGTCGATGGCTGATCGCTGATCGCTGACCGCCGGGTACCGGCCGCGGATCGCCGGCCGCTGGGTGCCGGGCCTGTGGTGCTGACCGCCCACCGTTGCCTGCCGGCCGCCGGGCGCGTGCCGTAGCGGTAGTGCCGCGACCGGTGGGATCGGGGCGCGGATCCGTCATCCGCGCAGCCGCATCCCCCGGGGGGTGGGATGGAAGCCGGCGGCCTCCAGGGCCGGGGCGAAGGGGGAGGTGAGGGCCGCGGTGCCGTTGATGCGTTCGGTGGTGATGGTGCCGAGAGCGCCCGCACCGGCCGCCTCGGTGAGCGCCGCGACGGCGGGCTGGACCCGGGCGTCGCTGCCGGCGCCGGCCGGATCGTCGCCGAGAGGCCAGATCAGCAGGGTCTTGCCGCCGCGTTCCATGTAGAGCGTCAGCTCGCCGTCGACCAGGACGACGAGGGAGCCCGCCTTGCGGCCGGGCTTGTGGGTCGACCCTTCCGGCGGGTCGGGCCACGGGAGGGCGGCGCCGTAGGCGTTGGCCGGGTCGGCGGCCGCCAGGACCACGGCGCGCTGCGGCCCGCCGCGGCGATGCCGGCCCGCGCTCCCGTCCGGCAGGGCGTCGTCCGCCGTGCGCTCCCGCTGGGTGTTGACCGCGCGCAGGCGGTCCACCGCGCCGTCCATCGCGAACTGCGCGGCGCCCAGCCCCTCCACGACATACCCGCGGCGCGCCTGCCCGGACTCCTCGAACACGGCAAGGACCCGATACGCGGCGGAGAAACCTCCCTCGACGCCCTCCGCGGCGACCGCGCCGCGGGTGACGATGCCGTGCCGGTCCAGGAGCGTACGGGCCAGCGCATGGGCGCGGTGGGTGGCGTCCGGTTCGAGGGCGGGGAGCAGGGACCAGCGGCCGCCGACGGTGGGCGGCCCGGAGCGCGAGGCGGTGGGGCGGCCCGTACGGCCCGTCGCGGCGGTCAGGGAGCCGTACCGGCCGCGGGGGACGGCGCGCCGGGCGCGGTGGGCGGTCGAGCCGGCCGTGCGGCCCGAGCCGAGGAGGGCGCGCAGCGGGGCGAGCGTGTCGTTGCTCAACCGCCCGGACCAGGCCAGATCCCAGAGCACATCGGCGAGTTGCGGGTCGGTGGCCTCGGGGTGGGTGGTGGCACGGACCTGGTCGGTGATCTGCCGGAAGAACAGGCCGTACCCGGGGGCGAGGGTGGTCAGCACCGATTCGTGCAGCGCGGTGAGTTCGAGGGGGAGCGGGGGAGGGAGGAGCAGCGGCGCGGAGTCCGTGAGATGCAGGGACACCCAGCCGTCCTTGCCCGGCAGCGCGCCGGCGCCGGACCACACCACTTCGCCGGTGGCGGTGAGTTCGTCCAGCATCGCGGGGGTGTAGTCGCCGATGCGGGACGGCAGCACCAGCTTCTCCAGGGCGGACGCGGGGACCGGGGCGCCCTGGAGCTGCTCGATGGCGCGGACCAGGCCGTCGATGCCGCGCAGGCCGTGCGACCCGCTCCGGCCCGGGCCGCCCGGCGCGGTGACGTGCTGCCACTGGGGGAGGAAGGCGGCGAGCGCGGCCGGCGGCACCGGCTCCAGTTCCTCGCGCAGCGCGGCCAGCGAGCGGCGGCGCAGCCTGCGCAGCACCTGTGCGTCGCACCATTCCTGACCGATGCCGGCCGGGTGGAATTCACCCTGGACGACACGGCCCGCGGCGGCCAGACGGTGCAGGGCGCCATCGGTCACGGCCGTGCCCAGGCCGAAGCGGGCGGCGGCCTGCTCCGAGGTGAAGGGGCCGTGGGTGCGGGCGTAGCGGGAGAGGAGATCGC
Source organism: Streptomyces sp. Pv4-95 (assembly GCF_045782725.1). Classification (NCBI taxonomy): domain Bacteria; kingdom Bacillati; phylum Actinomycetota; class Actinomycetes; order Kitasatosporales; family Streptomycetaceae; genus Streptomyces; species Streptomyces sp. Pv4-95. Next base: position 2,337,066 of record NZ_CP127172.1, on the reverse strand, counting down.
CCAGCGGGTCCTTGACCGGCTCGGTGAACGATTCCGGCACACCGACCGGAAGGGCCGTCCCCAGGGCGTCGCGCAGGCGTCCGGCGTCCTCCACCGCGGCCCAGTGGTCGGCGCCGGCGATCCGCACCGTGATGGCACGGCGGGCCGAGGCCAGCTCCCGGGGCCAGGCCGGATCCGCGCCGCGCTCGACCAACTCGGCATCCGTCAGCGGCCCGAGCAGCCGCAGCAGGTCGGCGACGCCCTCGACGTCCTTGACGCGGCGGTCCTCCGTCAGCCACTGCAACTCGCCCTCCAGCTCGGCCAGCACCTCGGCGTCCAGCAGCTCGCGCAGCTCGGCCTGGCCCAGCAGCTCGGCCAGCAGGCGGGAGTCCAGGGACAGCGCGGCGGCGCGCCGCTCGGCCAGGGGGGAGTCGCCCTCGTAGAGGAACTGGGCGACATAGCCGAAGAGCAGCGAACGGGCGAACGGGGACGGCTCGGGGGTGGTGACCTCCACCAGGCGCACCCGGCGCGCCTCGACATCGCCCATGAGCTCCGTCAGACCCGGTACGTCGAAGACGTCCTGCAGGCACTCGCGGACGGCTTCCAGCACGATCGGGAAGGACCCGAACTCGCTCGCCACCTGGAGGAGTTGTGCCGCCCGTTGGCGCTGCTGCCACAGCGGGGTGCGCTTGCCGGGGCTGCGGCGCGGCAGCAGCAGGGCGCGGGCGGCGCATTCGCGGAACCGGGAGGCGAACAGCGCGGAGCCACCGACCTGGTCGGTGACGAGCTGATCGACCTCGCCGTGGTCGAAGACCACATCCGAGGCGCCCACGGGCGACTGCTCCGGGTCGAATTCCGTGCCCCGGGCGGCGAGGCCGGGGTCGCCGCCCGGTTCGAAGCCGTCGTCGAGAAGGTCCAGGCCCATCAGGTCGGCGTCCGGCAGCCGCAGCACGATGCCGTCGTCGGCATGCATCACCTGTGCGTCCATGCCGTAGCGCTCGGAGAGACGGGCGCCGAGCGCCAGCGCCCAGGGGGCGTGCACCTGCGCGCCGAAGGGGGAGTGGATGACGACCCGCCAGTCGCCCAGTTCGTCGCGGAACCGCTCGACGACGATGGTGCGGTCATCCGGGACATGACCGCAGGCCTGCTTCTGCTCGGCGAGATAGCTCAGCACGTTGGAGGTCGCCCAGTCGTCGAGCCCGGCCGCCGCGAGGCGGGCGCGGGCCTCCTCCGGGCCGAGCGAGCCGACCTCGCGCAGGAACGCGCCGAGGGCCCGGCCCAGCTCCAGAGGACGGCCGAGTTGGTCGCCCTTCCAGAAGGGCAGCCGGCCCGGGACGCCCGGTGCGGGGGTGACGAGGACGCGGTCGCGGGTGATGTCCTCGATGCGCCACGAGGTCGTGCCGAGCGTGAAGACGTCGCCCACGCGGGATTCGTAGACCATCTCCTCGTCCAGCTCGCCGACCCGGCGCCCGCCACCGCCCTTGCCGGAGTCGCCGCCCGCCAGGAAGACGCCGAACAGACCGCGGTCGGGGATCGTGCCACCGGAGGTGACGGCCAGCCGCTGCGCCCCGGGGCGGCCCGTCACCGTCCGGGCGACGCGGTCCCACACCAGGCGCGGGCGCAGCTCGGCGAAGGCGTCGGAGGGATAGCGACCGGCGAGCATGTCCAGCACCGCGGTGAACGCCGACTCGGGGAGCGCGGCGAACGGCGCCGCCCGGCGGGCGACCGCCAGCAGCTCCTCCACGTCCCAGGTGTCCATCGCGGTCATCGCCACGATCTGCTGGGCGAGGACGTCCAGTGGATTGGCGGGCACCCGCAGGGCCTCGATGGCGCCCGAACGCATCCGCTCGGTGACCACGGCGGCCTGCACCAGGTCGCCGCGGTACTTGGGGAAGACGATGCCCGTCGACACCGCGCCGACCTGGTGGCCCGCGCGGCCCACCCGCTGCAGCCCGGAGGCGACGGACGGCGGGGACTCGACCTGGACCACCAGATCGACCGCGCCCATGTCGATGCCCAGCTCCAGGCTGGAGGTCGCCACCACGGCGGGCAGCCGGCCGGCCTTCAGGTCCTCCTCCACCTGGGCGCGCTGCTCCTTGGAGACCGAGCCGTGGTGGGCGCGGGCGAGGACCGGGGGCGCGCCCTTGGCGGCACCGGCCTCGGCCATGATCTCCGCGGGGGAGTGCGCCTCGGGCATGGCCTCGCCGGTGGCCCGCTCGTAGGCGATCTCGTTGAGGCGGTTGCACAGCCGCTCCGCCAGCCGGCGGGAGTTGGCGAAGACGATCGTGGAGCGGTGGGCCTGGACGAGGTCGGCGATCTTCTCCTCGACCTGCGGCCAGATGGACGGCTTCTCCCCGGTCTCGCCCTCCTGCACCGGGGAGCCGCCCAGCTCGCCCATGTCCTCCACGGGGACGACGACCGAGAGGTGGAACCGCTTGCCGGACGGCGGCTGGACGATCTCCACCCGCCGCTGCGGCGACAGATAGCGGGCGACCTCCTCCACCGGCCGGACCGTCGCCGACAGGCCGATCCGGCGGGCCGGGCGGTCCAGCAGCTCGTCCAGCCGCTCCAGGGAGAGGGCCAGATGCGCGCCGCGCTTGGTGCCGGCGACGGCGTGCACCTCGTCGAGGATCACCGTCTCGACGCCCGCGAGTGCCTCCCGGGCCGAGGACGTCAGCATCAGGAACAGCGATTCGGGGGTCGTGATGAGGATGTCCGGCGGGCGGTTGGCGATCGAGCGGCGCTCGGCGGGCGGGGTGTCCCCCGAGCGGATGCCCACCGTGACGTCCGGTTCGGGCAGCCCGAGCCGCACCGACTCCTGGCGGATGCCCGTCAGCGGGCTGCGCAGATTGCGCTCGACATCGACGGCGAGCGCCTTCAGCGGTGACACGTACAGCACCCGGCAGCGCTTCTTCGGCTCGGCCGGCGGGGGCGCGCTCGCCAGGGAGTCCAGCGAGGCCAGGAAGGCGGCGAGGGTCTTGCCGGAGCCGGTCGGCGCCACCACGAGGACGTCGGATCCCTCCCCGATCGCCCGCCAGGCGCCCTCCTGCGCCGCGGTGGGCGCGCTGAACGCCCCGGCGAACCAGCCGCGGGTCGCGGGGGAGAACGAGTCGAGCGCTGCCTTGGCCATGTTCCCCATCGTGCACCGCACCACTGACAATGCGGCCGTACGCGGCGGGCGGACGGCGCGTGCCGGTGCCGGACGTGGCCGCCCGCCCGGGGCCCGTCCCTCCCCGACGAGACCGTGCGGGATCGTCCACGCTGCGGACGTGCAGGGAGGACGCGACCGTGCAGGCGCAGAATGGAGTCATGGTCACGGGCAGCGAGGAGGGCACCGCCGCGGAGGGCGGTGGGTCCGGTGCGGTGGTCACGCCCCGGGACCGAGGCGAGTGGGCGCGCCACTGGGCGTTTCCGGAGCTGCCCGGTCTGGAACTGCTGCGCGCACGCTACGTCCGGCACTCCTTCCCCCGGCACGCCCACGACGGCTACGTCGTGTGCGCGGTCACCGACGGGGTCGAGGAGGTCGGCCTGCCGTCCGGTGTGATCCGGGCCGGCCACGGCGGCGTCATCATGATCAATCCGGAGGTCGCGCACACCGCGCGCGCCGGCGTCCCCGAAGGCTGGGCCTACTCCACGCTCTACCCCTCGGCCGAGCTCGTCTCCGAGATCGCCGAGGAGACGACCGCGCTGCGCGGCACCGCCGGGTTCACCGAGACCGTCGCCGTGGACCCGCACCTGGGCGGCATGATCACCGGGATCCACCGGGCCGCGGAGGCCGGCAACGCCCTCGCCGCCGACAGCCTGCTGCGGATCGCCGTCGCCCGCCTGCTGCGCAGCTACGGCGGTCCCCTCCCGGCACGCACGCCCCGGTCGGCCGGTGCCGACGCCGCCGACCGCGCCAGAACCGTCCTGGAGGAGCGGATGGCCGACCCGCCTTCCCTGGAGAAGCTGGCGGCGGAGCTGGGGACCAGCCCGTTCGCGCTGCTGAGGGCCTTCAAGCACGTCCACGGCATGCCGCCGCACACCTGGCTCACCGACGCCCGGGTGCGCCGGGCCCGCCGCCTCCTGGAGGCGGGCAGCGCACCCGCCGAGGCAGCCCTGGCCGTCGGCTTCACCGACCAGCCACACCTCAACCGCCACTTCACCCGGATCGTCGGCGTGCCGCCCGGCGCGTACCGCAGGGAACGCGCCGGTCGCCGCGTCGGCGCAAAAACGTACAAGACTCCGGGCCGCGCCTCCGCCTAACGTCGCGGGTGTGCCAGAACAGACAGACATAGCCACCCCGGAGCGGGCCGCGCCGCCGCGGCCCGCCACACCGGACTCCGCCGTCATCAGGGACGCCCTCGGCGTCGGCGTCGCCGTGGGCCTCTCCGGCTTCGCCTTCGGTGTGACCGCTGCCGGGGCCCACCTCAGCATCCTCCAGACCTGCGCGCTCAGCCTGCTGGTCTTCACCGGGGCCTCGCAGTTCGCCCTCGTCGGCGCGCTTGCCGCGGGCGGCAACCCGCTCACCGCCGCCGCCGGCGCGTTCTTCCTGGGGGCCCGCAACGCCTTCTACGGGCTGCGGCTGTCCGCGGTCCTCGGCTACCGGGCGTCCGTCCGGCCCCTCGCCGCCCACTGGGTCATCGACGAGACGTCCGCCGTCGCCCTGGCGCAGCCCGATCGGCACAGTGCCCGCCTCGGCTTCACCGTCACCGGGCTGACCCTGTACATCCTGTGGAACCTCACCACCCTGGGCGGCGCCCTCGGTGCCGAGGCGCTCGGAGACACCGCCGCCTGGGGTCTGGACGCGGCCGGTCCGGCCGTCTTCCTGGCGCTGCTCGCACCGATGCTCAGGACCACCGTCGAGCGGGCGTCCGCCGGCCTCGCCGTGGTGCTGGTCATGGTGACCACGCCCGTGCTGCCCACGGGTGTCCCGGTCCTCCTCGCGGCGCTCGCCGCACCCGTGGTCCTCTTCCTGGAGGGGCGCAGGGCGCAGAAGAAGGCGGCCGACGGGACCCCGGTCGCGCCGCACGCCCCTCAGGGGCAAGGCGGCGACAGCCGTGCCGACACCGAGGAGGACCTGACATGAGCGTCTGGATCGCCATCGGCGCCACCGCCGTCGGCTGCTACCTGGTCAAGTTCCTCGGTCTCGCGGCGCCCGCCGGCCTTCTGGAGCGCCCGCTCGTCAAGAGGCTCGCGGCCCTCCTGCCGGTTGCCCTGCTGGCGGCGCTCACCGCACAGCAGACCTTCAGCGACGGGCAGCACCTGCTGCTCGACGCCAAGGCGGCAGGCGTCGCCGCCGCGGCCCTCGCGCTCGTTCTGCGGGCGCCGTTCCTCCTGGTCATCGGCGTCGCGGTGGTCGTCACCGCCGGGGTGCGGGCCTTGGGAGGGTGACTGCCGGCCGAGGCGGGAGCGGCCGGGCGTTCCCGCCTCAGCCCAGGGGCCGGCCGTAGGCGCGCAGTGTGAGCAGGGCCTTGAGGGTCACCATCGGGCGGCACTCCAGGGCCGTGCCAGGAGCCCAGGACCGCCAGTTCAGCGGCCAGCCGCCGTCCTCCTCCTGGAGCGATGCCAGATGCTCCAGTGCCCGGTCCATCTCCGCGTCGCTGAACCACCGGCGCGCGAGCGAGTCGGGCCTGGGGGCGAAGTCGTACGCCAGGTGGTGCTCCTCCGGGCCGTACCCCTCCGCCACGGGGACGTCCGCCGCGCGGTCGGGGTCCAACAGGACCAGCCTCTGCTCCCGCGCGAGGCTGCCGAGGCGCTTGGCGGCGGCCGCCGCCCGCGGGCGGTCCGGTGCGCCGTCCAGGAAGGCCACCGCGGCCTCCAGCTCGTAGGGGTGGGTCTTGTCCAGCGACTCCACAGCGGCCCAGCAGTAGTCCGTGGCCCGGAAGAGCCAGGCGTGCCACACCTCGTTGCGGTGCAGCACACCCACCACCGGCCCGGTCGCCAGGAGGGCGCTCGGCGGCTCGTCGACCACCGGGATCCACGGCGCGGACGGGTATCCACTGATCGACGGGTGCAGCGCCGGCAGCGCGCCCTGCGGAGTCGAGATCCGCGTCAGATAGCGGCAGACGTGCTCCACCCGGCGGCCTTCGCAGCGCCCGATGCCGTCCAGCACCGCGAGGGCGTGCGCGGTGTGCAGCGGCTGGCTGACCGGGCCGCGCAGATCCGGCTCCAGGGCGTGGCCGTAGCCGTCGTCGTCATTGCGGTAAGCGGCGAGCGCGGTCTCCACCGCGTCCGCACCGCCGCCCAGGAAGTGGTACTCGAAGAGCCGCTGTTCGAGCACCCGCGCGGTCAGCCAGACGAAGCGCTCGGCACGCGCCACAGCGGTCGGGGAGGGGCTTGCGTTTTCGGCCATGGCCCGACCGTAGAGCCCACACCGCCCCGTGACAGCGGCTCGTGCACGGCTGCCCTCCCAGGGCGGGATACTGGGGGCATGCGGTTGACGGTCTTCTGGCAGCGGATGGCGGATCACTTCGGTGGGGCGTACGCCGACTCCTTCGCGCGCGATCACGTGATGTCCGACCTCGGCGGCCGGACGGTCCACGAGGCGCTGGACGCGGGCTGGAGCGCCAAAGAGGTGTGGCGGGTGGTCTGCTCGACGATGGATGTGCCCTACGACAAGCGGTGAGCCGGGCTCCGGCGGCTGTGCGCACCCCTTGGCGGCCGCCGTGACCCCGTGACCTCCGGCGTCGGTCCCCGGCCCGCTGATGGAAGCCCAGGGGCGCCCCATCTCGCACGAATGCGCGGGGCAGGCCGTGCACTGTCCTACCCGTGCGCGACACTTGGCCCGTGCCCGCGACAGATGAGATCACCAGCAACGACGAACCACGGCCCGAGGATCGCTTCGGCACCCGGATGCCGCGCTGGCTGCCGCGCGCCATGCTGCTCGCGCTCGCTCTCGTGGGCTGCTTCCAGCTCGCCAGCTGGGCGTTCCACCAGCTCATCAACCTCCTGCTGAACGTACTGATCGCGTTCTTCCTCGCGCTGGCCGTCGAACCCGCGGTCGACTGGATGGCGGCCCGCGGCATGCGGCGCGGGCTCGCCACGGGATCGGTGTTCCTCGGGGTCCTCGTCATCACCGCCGGTTTCTTCACCCTGCTGGGCTCCATGCTCGCCGGTCAGATCACCACGATGGTCGAGGAGTTCCCGCACTACCTCGACTCCGTCATCAGCTGGACGAACGACACCTTCCACACCCACCTCTCGCGGGTCGAGGTGCAGAACAACCTGCTCAAGTCCGACTGGCTGCAGAAGTACGTCCAGGACAGCGCCAACAACGTCCTCGCCGTCTCCGCGACGGTGCTCGGCAGCCTGTTCAACCTGCTGACGGTCGCTCTGTTCTCGTTCTACTTCGCCGCCGACGGCCCCCGGCTGCGCCGAGCGCTGTGCTCCGTCCTCCCGCCGAGCCGGCAGGCCGAGGTGCTGCGCGCCTGGGAGATCGCGGTCGCCAAGACCGGCGGATATCTCTACTCCCGCGGCCTGATGGCGCTGATCTCGGGCGTCGCGCACTACGTCCTGCTGGAGATCCTCGGCGTGCCGTACGCCCCGGCGCTGGGCATGTGGGTGGGCCTGGTCTCGCAGTTCATCCCGACCATCGGCACCTATCTGGCGGGCGCCCTGCCGATACTGATCGCCTTCAGCGTCAACCCTTGGTACGCCTTGTGGGTGTTCGGGTTCGTGGTCGTCTACCAGCAGTTCGAGAACTACCTCCTGCAGCCCCGGATCACCGCGAAGACCGTCGATATTCACCCCGCCGTCGCCTTCGGATCGGTCGTCGCGGGCACGGCGCTGATGGGAGTGGTCGGCGCGCTGATCGCCATCCCGGCCACCGCGACGCTGCAGGCGTTCCTGAGCGCGTACGTCAGGCGGTACGAGGTCACCAATGATCCGCGCGTCCGGGGAGGCGCGGGGCGCAGGCGCGGCGCGCGGGTGCTCGCGCGGGCCCGGCGCACCCTGCACGCCAGGCAGCCGACCGCGCCCCTGGAGGACTGGCGCAAGGGTCCGGGCGGGTCGCATCTGGATCCGGGGCCCGGGAAGAAGAAGGGGAAGCCCGGGGAGGAGCCGGCCCCGGACGACGGCGGTCAGGATGCCCGTGGCGAAGAGCCGGGCGACGAAGACCCGGGCCGGGAGCAGGGGAACGACGAAGGCGGTCCCGAGAACCGCCGCTGAGGGCGGCCGCCGGGGCGGGCGGCGGCTCCTGTGGCGGGGGCGCGCCGCTTCCCGGGTGCACGGGTGGTGCGCTTGACATCAAAATCGAACATCCATTCTCATGGGAGATCCGACCTGTGTCCCGGAGCTTTCCGGGAGTTATCCACAGGCTGGAGCCGGGTCCGGGCGCATTGTCAGTGGCAGGCGTTAGCGTCATGGACGTGAAGCGATCGACTCAAGCAAATCGGGTGGAACCCATGGCAGGCACTGACCGCGAGAAGGCGCTCGACGCTGCGCTCGCACAGATTGAACGGCAATTCGGCAAGGGCGCCGTGATGCGCATGGGGGAGCGGCCCAACGAACCCATCGAGGTCATCCCCACCGGCTCGACCGCGCTCGACGTGGCGCTGGGCGTCGGCGGCATCCCCCGCGGCCGTGTGGTGGAGGTCTACGGTCCGGAGTCCTCCGGTAAGACGACCCTCACGCTGCACGCCGTGGCGAACGCCCAGAAGGCCGGCGGCTCCGTGGCGTTCATCGACGCCGAGCACGCACTCGACCCCGAGTACGCCAAGAAGCTCGGTGTGGACACCGACGCCCTGATCCTGTCCCAGCCGGACAACGGCGAGCAGGCCCTGGAGATCACGGACATGCTGGTCCGGTCCGGGGCGCTCGACCTCATCGTCATCGACTCCGTCGCCGCCCTGGTGCCGCGGGCCGAGATCGAGGGCGAAATGGGCGACTCCCACGTCGGCCTCCAGGCCCGGCTCATGAGCCAGGCGCTGCGCAAGATCACCAGCGCGCTCAACCAGTCCAAGACCACCGCGATCTTCATCAACCAGCTCCGCGAGAAGATCGGCGTGATGTTCGGCTCGCCGGAGACCACGACCGGTGGCCGCGCGCTGAAGTTCTACGCCTCCGTGCGGCTCGACATCCGCCGCATCGAGACCCTCAAGGACGGCACCGACGCGGTCGGCAACCGCACCCGCGTCAAGGTCGTGAAGAACAAGGTCGCACCGCCCTTCAAGCAGGCGGAGTTCGACATCCTCTACGGCCAGGGCATCAGCCGCGAGGGCGGCCTGATCGACATGGGCGTGGAGCACGGCTTCATCCGCAAGTCCGGCGCTTGGTACACCTACGAGGGCGACCAGCTCGGCCAGGGCAAGGAGAACGCCCGCAACTTCCTCAAGGACAACCCGGACCTCGCCAACGAGGTCGAGAAGAAGATCAAGGAGAAGCTGGGCATCGGCGTGAAGCCGCAGGAACCTGCAGCGGAGCCCGGCGCGGACGCCGCGGGGGTGGTGGCCGACCCGGCCGCCGCGGTTCCGGCACCGGCGGCCAAGGCCGCCAAGGGTTCCAAGGCCACCGCGGCCAAAAGCTAGTCCGCCATGACGCGGCGAACGGAATGGCCGGGCAGCGAGGACGACACCAGCAGCGCTGCGGGCGACGCCGAGAACCGTAACGGCCGCAGGGGCCGCCGTAAGAAGGGCGGTGGTTCCGCCCTTGCCTTCAGCGGGGGAGACCCGGACGCGCCGAAGGCCACGACGGAACCACCGCGTACGCCCGAGGAGCAGGCACGGGCCATATGTCTGCGCCTGCTCACCGGAAGCCCGCGTACGCGCAAGCAACTCGGGGACGCCCTGCATCAGCGGGGCATCCCCGAGGAGGCCGCGGAGGAGGTGCTGTCCCGATTCGAGGATGTCGGGCTCATTGATGACGCGGCCTTCGCCGACGCCTGGGTGGAATCACGCCACCACGGCCGGGGGCTGGCCCGCCGTGCCCTCGCGCGCGAACTGCGCACCAAGGGCGTGGACTCCGCCGTGATCGATGAGGCCGTCGGGCGCCTCGACTCCGAGCAGGAGGAATCCACCGCCCGCGCCCTGGTCGACCGCAAGCTCCGTACGACGCGGGGGCTGGACAGGGAGAAGCGGCTCCGCCGACTGGCCGGGATGCTGGCCCGCAAGGGCTATCCGGAAGGTCTCGCCCTGCGCGTGGTCCGCCGTGCCCTGGAAGAGGAAGGCGAAGACCCGGAACTGCTGGACCAGCATCTGCCGGACGTCTGAGCCCCTGCCCCGTGCGACATCGCAGCCCGGTCGTCGAACAGCCGAGTCCGGCCGGGCACGGAACGCCGGCCGGTTCGACGGAGACGAAGCGAGCAGGGCGAGCGGCGTCCGGTACGGACAGCAGCGGTGGGGCGCCGCCCAGGCGCCCCGACCACCTGCCGTCGTCCGGTGTCCCGGCCGCGTCCGACTTCCGCCCGGCACGTCCCCCGGACCGCAGTCCGCCCCCGGACCTCAGCCCTTAACCGGCAGACCCGCTGCCCGCCACGCCTGGAAGCCGCCCGTCAGGTCGGTCGCGCGGTGCAGGCCCAACTGGCGCAGGGAGACGGCCGCGAGACTCGATGCGTAGCCCTCGTTGCAGATCACCACGACCGGCAGGGCGTGATGGGTCGCCTCCGGGGCGCGGTGCTCGCCCGTCGGGTCGAGCCGCCACTCCAGCTCGTTGCGTTCGACGATGAGCGCGCCGGGAATGGTGCCGTCGCGCTCCCGCAGCGCCGCGTAGCGGATGTCCACCAGCAGCCCGCCGGCTTCCTGCACCGCGGCGGCCTCCTCGGGGCTGACGCGCTCCAGCTCTTCCCGGGCCCTGTCCAGCAGTTCCTCAACGGCGCTCATCCCGCCCGCACCCCTCTCATGGCTCCGGTGCTTCCCGCGCTGCCGTTGTCCACGGTGTCCCGCCCCCGAACAACTGGCCCGACGGGCCCAATCCGGTCGGCCGGACGCGTCAGGGCGGTCACCGGCAACGGCTCGCGCCTCCTCGGGGCACGACGCATGCGCACCGTCACGTCCCCCTTCTGCCGGGCGCTCACTCCCACTCCTCCGGGCTCTCGACCTCTTCGAGCCGCAGCACGGGGCCGGTCCGGCTGTAACGGCGCATCAGCGGCAGCGGCGGGTAGTAGGCGTGCACCGACACCGCATGGGTGTCGTGCGAGAGGTTGAGCACCTGGTGGACATGGTGCGGGCCGAAGGCGCGGCCCCGTCCGTCGCTGAGAGTGCGCTCCCGGTCCACGCCGTCGGCGAGTTCCAGGGTCTTCCAGCCCTCGGTGGGCAGCTGGACCGCGAGCGACTGCTCGGTCAGCTCACCGTCGGCCGTCGCGAAGGCGCCGCGCGAGCCGCCGTGATCGTGCCAGCCGGTGCCCGTGCCGGGCGGCCAGCCGATGAGCCACGCCTCGCTGCCGCCGGGCCCGTCCAGCCGGATCCAGGTGCGGCCTTCGGGGTCGAGGGGGAGCGAGGTGACGAGTGCGCTGTCCGCGGCGGTGCGGCGGGCGAAGTCGAGGAGCTCGGATGCGCCGGGGCCACTGTCCTGGCCGGCGGCATGCGGGCGCGCAAGGGTACGTACGTCGGGCACGGAAACCGTCCTGGTGATCGCGAAGAGGCGCGGCCGCCAGGAGATGACGAGGGGCCGCGCGGGAAGGAAGGCGAATCAGAAGGACGGACTACACATGTAGCCCGCATAGCGGACCAGGTCCAGATGGACCCTCCGCCAGAATCGCGAGCCGTGATCAGTCACCCTCGGAGTGAAGCATGCGTGTTCCCGCACGGTCAACAGCCGGAAGCGCGTCGTGAGCGGATCCGGACCCGGGCGCGGCACCCTCGGCCGGACTGTCCGCCGCGGCCCTGCTCTCGCCGCCCGCGCCGGGCCCCTCGGGAGCGGCGGGCCGTGGCAGCTGCCGCATCCCCTCCCGGTCGGACCCTCCCCGCACCGCGTCCGCGCACGCGTACAGCTCCTCCGGCCGGACGCCGGACAGGGCGGTGACGAGGTGGCCGTCGGGCCGTACGAGCAGCACGGTGTGTGCCGGAGCCCCCGGATAGGACTCCGTGACCAGGACCTCGGCCGGCATCGGCAGCCCGGAGACGGTGCCGGTCAGCCGCGGCATCAGGCCCGCGGACTTCCAGTGCCGCCGGTCCCACACGCCCGTACCGGGCGCCACCAGGACCGCCAGCAGCCCGTGGCCCAGCCGGTCACGCAGCCGGACGACCGAGCCGTCCGACGCGGTCACCGGGACATCGGTGACGGGCGCTCCCGGGAGGGTGCCGACGGGCGTGCCCGCGGCCTGCTCGGCGGTCGGCGCGAGCGGGGAGCGGGCGTACGCCGGCGGTGCGCCCAGCGGGCCCCGGCCCAGATGCCCGTCCGTCAGCATCTCGCAGCGACCGCGCGCGCCGCCCGGCACCAGGGTCCGCCAGCGGGCTCCGCCGCCCTCCCGAAGCAGTGGCAGCACCTGGTCGGCGGCGCGCAGCCGCGCCGCGACCGACCCGCGCCGCTCCGCCTGGTAGCTGTCCAGCAGGGTCTCGGAGCCGCCCTGGTGCCAGGCCAGGCCCAGCTTCCAGGCGAGGTTCTCGGCGTCCCGCAGCCCCTCGTCGAGCCCTTGGGTCCCCAGCGCGCCCAGCAGATGCGCGGCGTCACCGGCGAGAAAGGCACGGCCCAGTCGCCAGCGCCGCGCCAGCCGGTGATGGACGGTGTGGACGCCGGTGTCGAGCAGCTCGTACGGGGGGACCAGCCGCCCGTGGCCGCGCCCTCGGGAGTGCGGGGTGCCGTGGGCGGCCTCGGTGGCGCCGTCCGGCCCGGTCACCGGTTCGTGCGCCCATCCGGCCAGGGAGTCGCGGATCCTGGCGACCAGCGCGTCCGGCGTGACCAGCTCACGACCGGGCGGCAGCAGCCAGTCCAGCCGCCATACGCCGTCGGCCAGCGGGCGGGCGGAGACCTCGCCGCGGGGCCCGCCGTGCCGGGTCGGTGAGCGGTGCAGCAGGGCCTCGCCGGGCCAGGGGAGGTCGGTGCGCAGCGCCGCGACGGCATGCCGTTCGACGGCCGTGCGGCCCGGAAAGCGGATGTCGAGCAGCTTGCGGACCGTCGAGCGGGGGCCGTCGCAGCCGACGAGGTAACTGCCGCGCCACCAGGTCCCGTTGGGCCCGCGGGTGTGGGCGCTGATGCCGCGCTCGTCCTGCTCCAGCTCGGCCAGCCGGCTGCCGGTGACGATCTCGGCGAGCTTCTCGCGGGCGAGGGCGGCGCGCAGCGCGCGGGTCAGGGAGTGCTGGGGGAGGTGGACGGGGGAGGGCGTGGCGGTGGGCGCCGGGTGGTCGAAGACGACGCGCTCCAGCAGCCGGCGGCGGTGCATCGTGCGCCAGGCAGTCCAGCGGGTGCCCGCCGTCTCCAGGGTGTCGGCGCAGCCGAGGCGTCCGACGAATTCCGCGGTCTCCTCGCGGAGCACGGCGGTGCGGGCGGGCCGGGTGTCCTCCTGGCCGGTGGTCTCGTCCAGGACGACCGAAGGGACACCGAGGCGGGCCAGGGAGAGAGCGAGCGAGAGGCCGACCGGGCCGGCCCCGACGACGATCACCGGGTCCACGGCGTGGCTCCCCGAGTCCAGCGGTGCTTACGGGGCGTACGGGAACTGGCAGTTGGAGCCCGGTGCGTGATCACACAGCGTATGCAACCCATTGCGGCCGTCCCCGTCAAGTGACCAAAGGCGGCGGCATGTGCGCCGCCGCCTTCGGGCAGTCCGAGGACAGTCTGTCGTACCGTCAGTCCTTCTTGTCGACCGGCCCGCCGGGGATCGGGTCGTGGACTTCCAGGGCGTCGGTCGCCGCCACCGGCTCACCGGCCTCGGTCACCCCGATGCCCGTCCTGGCCCGGCGGCCGCGCCGCTCGATCCAGTTCGCCAGGGCGGACAGCGCCAGGCACATCGCGACGTAGATGCTGCCGATGACGATGATGACCGGGACGTAGGTGTCGTTGCCGTTGACGATGATGTTGGTGCTCATCAGGCGAGCCGTGTAGAGCAGCTCCTCGAACGTGATGATGTATCCGAGGGAGGTGTCCTTCAGGGTCACCACCAGCTGGCTGATGATCGTCGGCAGCATCGCGCGGACGGCCTGCGGAATCAGCACCGTCGTCATGACCTGCGTCTTGCTCATGCCCAGCGCGTAGGCGGCCTCGCTCTGCCCCTTGGGCACGGAGTTGATGCCGGCCCGCAGCACCTCGGCCTGCACCGAGCCGTTGTAGATCGTCAGGCCGATCACCAGCGCCCAGAACTGCGGCTCGCTGCCGGACAGGCCCAGGCTCTCGCGGTTGCTGAGGAGGATCACCCACAGCGCGTAGATCGTGATCAGCAGGGGGACGGCGCGGAAGAGCTCGATGAAGCCCGTCGCCAGCCAGCGGACCGGCTTGTGGTCGGACAGCCGTGCCACCGCGAGCAGCACGCCCAGGACCAGCGAAAGCACCGCCGCGACCGCGAAGACGGACAGTGTCGTCACCACGCCGTCGCGGATGTTGCTCCGCACACCGGCGTTGTTGAAGATGTTCCACACCTCGGGCTCGAGCTGGCCCTTGGCGCTCAGCCGCATGAACGCGAAAGCGATCAGCGAGAGCACCGCGAGGGAGCCGAGGACGGTGTAGAAGCGGTTGCGTACCTTCGCCTTCGGTCCCGGTACGTCGTAGAGAACGCTGGCGCCGCTCATGCCCTTACCTCGCTCTGTTCCGCCCCGCCTGCGCGTGGCATCCACGTCATGCTGTTCCGCCTGTCACGTCCGCTCATCGGGCGACCCCCATCCGGCGCTCCGCCAGCCGGAAGAGACCGCTGATGGCGAAGGTGATGACGAGGTAGGCGAGCGCGGTCCACAGGAAGATCCAGGCGATCGCGTACCCCTTGTCGTTCAGCAGCTTGGAGACGTTGAACAGCTCGCTGTAGCCGAACGCTCCGGCGATCGCGGAGTTCTTCGTCAGCGCGATGAAGATGCTGCTCAGCGGCGGCAGAACGGTGCGTGTGGCCTGCGGGAGCACGATCTCGCGCAGCGTCTGGGAGAACGTCATGCCGATGCTGCGGGCGGCCTCGGCCTGGCCCAGGGGCACGGTGTTGATACCGGACCGGACCGCCTCGCACACGAAGGAGGAGGTGTAGAAGCCGAGGGCCAGGGTGGCGAGGATGTACGGGCTCGCCCCCTGGAAGAGGATCTGGGGAACGACGAAGAACGCGACGAGGAAGAGCAGCGTCAGCGGCGTGTTGCGCAGCACCGTGACCCAGGCCGTCCCGAAAGCGCGCAGCGGCGGGATCGGAGAGACCCGGAAACCGGCTATGAGAACGCCGAGTACCAGGGCGAGCAGCGCGCTGGACGCGGTGATCGCCAGGGTTCCGAGGAATCCGTCGCGGAACTCGGGCAGATAATCGAGGAGTACGTTCATGAGGTCTCCGCGGTAGCGGTCAGGTCGACGGCGGGAAGGGGCCGGTGCGGACGTCGGCGCGGGGCCGTCGGTGCGGGCCGGAAGACAGCGCGCCCCGTACACCCGCCGCGGCGGGCGTACGGGGCGGCGCAGTCGGAGAGATGCGCGGGCGCCTCAGTAGCGCGGAAGCGGCGTCTCCGGGGCGACGTAGGACGAGCCCGACTTGCCGAGCGTGCCTTCGTACGCCTTCTTGTAGTCACCGTTCTTGATGTGGCTCTCCAGCGCGTCGGTGATCGCGTTGCGCAGGGCCTTGTCGTCCTTGAGCATGCCGACGCCGTAGGGCTCCTTGGTGAACGGCTTCTCGACCACCTTGAGCTTCTCGGGCCGCTGGGCGGCGTAGCCCTTGAGGATCGCGTCGTCGGTGGTGACCGCGTCGACCGCGCCGTCCAGCAGGAGCTTGACGCAGTCGGAGTACTTCGACTGCTCGTTGGTGTCGGCGCCGTACTTCGGCTTCTTGATCTCCTGGAGCGGAGTGGAGCCGACGATCGAGCAGACCTTCTTGCCCTTGAGCGAGTCCGGGCCCTTGATGGCCTTGTCGTCCTTGCGCACCAGGAGGTCCGCGCCGGCCGTGTAGTACGGGCCCGCGAAGCCGACCTGCTTCTTGCGCTCGTCGTTGATCGTGTACGTACCGACGTAGTAGTCCACCGAGCCGTTGGAGATGGTGGTCTCACGGACGTTGGAGTCGATCGTCTTGAAGGTGATCTGCTTCTCGGAGAAACCGAGGTCGGCCGCGACCATCTTGGCGATCTCGATGTCGAAACCGGAGTACTTGCCGGTCGCCGGGTCCTTGAAGCCGAGGAACGGCTGGTCGGCCTTGACGCCAATGGTGATCTTCTTGGCCTTCTGGGCCTTCTTCAGCACCGCCGAGTCGATCTTCGGCGCCGAGGCGACCTTGTACTTGCCGCTGAAGAGATCGCCACCGGCGGGCTTGTCGCCGGCCGTACCCGACTCGCCGCCACACGCGGTCGCCGTCGCCGCCAGAGCGAGCACCACCGCACCCGCAGCGGCCGTCTTACGAATCCTCATGGTGAACATCCTTTGGTTCAACAAGTGTTGGCAAACATGGTGGCCCAACTGCGGCCTCAGTGGTGAAGGATCTTCGACAGGAAGTCCTTCGCCCGGTCGCTGCGCGGGTTGTTGAAGAACTGGTTCGGCTCGGCTTCCTCGACGATGCGGCCGTCCGCCATGAAGACGACGCGGTTCGCCGCGGAGCGGGCGAAGCCCATCTCATGGGTGACGACGACCATCGTCATGCCGTCCCGGGCGAGCTGCTGCATGACCTCCAGCACCTCATTGATCATCTCCGGGTCCAGCGCCGAGGTCGGCTCGTCGAAGAGCATGACCTTCGGGTCCATGGCCAGCGCACGGGCGATCGCCACGCGCTGCTGCTGACCACCGGACAGCTGGGCGGGGTACTTGTCCGCCTGCGTGCCGACGCCCACCCGGTCCAGGAGGGCGCGGGCCTTCTTCTCCGCGGCCGCCTTGTCCGTCCGGCGGACCTTGGTCTGCCCCAGCATCACGTTCTCGAGCACGGTCTTGTGCGCGAAGAGGTTGAAGGACTGGAAGACCATTCCCACGTCGGCGCGCAGTCGCGCCAGCTCACGCCCCTCCTGCGGCAGTGCCTTGCCGTCGATGCTGATGCTGCCGGTGTCGATCGTCTCCAGGCGGTTGATCGTGCGGCAGAGCGTCGACTTGCCGGACCCCGAGGGCCCGATCACGACGACGACCTCGCCGCGGCGGATCGTCAGGTCGATGTCCTGGAGCACGTGCAGCGCGCCGAAGTGCTTGTTCACGTTGTCCAGCACGACCAGCTGATCCCCTGCCGGCGCGGGACCCTCGGCGTTCTTGGTCACCGATACTTCGCTCATCGGCGTGTAGCTCCGTCCTCCTCGGTTGTGGAGGACCCTAGTAACGGCCTTCGACCAGCGTCATTACATCTGAGGGGAAATTGAGCATAACGATCCGGCCGCAAAGGGACACACTGGGTGAAAGACCTACGACAGTGCGTGTCCGGTGCCGGCATGCCCCCGGCGTACCGGCTGGGTAACGGATGGCGTCGCGGGGGTGGCCTCCCCTTGACGCGCACACCACCTATCGCCGTAGATGCCCTGTGGCCTGTACGCACGGAACCGAGGAGGAGGCCGATGAGACTGCTGCTCGTCGAGGACGACGATCATGTCGCCGCGGCCCTGTCCGCCGTGCTCGCCAAGCACGGCGTCGCGGTCGTGCACGCACGCAGCGGCGAGGAGGCCCTGCAGGCGCTGCTGCCCCACGACACGGAGCCGTTCGCCGTGGTGCTCCTCGATCTCGGCCTGCCCGACCAGGACGGCTTCGAGGTGTGCGGCCGGATCCGCAAGCTCTGCGCCATCCCGGTGATCATGGTCACCGCGCGCTCGGACGTGCGCTCGCGCATCCACGGCCTCAATCTCGGCGCCGACGACTACGTCGTCAAGCCCTATGACACCGGCGAACTGCTCGCCCGTATCCACGCGGTGAGCCGGCGCAACGCCTCCGGCGGCCCCGACCAGCAGGCCGAGGAGAGCCCCGGCGGCGGTGACGCGGTGCGGCTCGGCGCGGTCAGCGTCGAACTCTCCACCCGCCAGGTGTCCGTGGACGGCACCGCGGTCCCGCTCACCCGCAAGGAGTTCGACCTGCTCGCCCTCCTCGCCCAGCGCCCCGGTGTGGTCTTCCGCCGGGAGCAGATCATCAGCGAGGTGTGGCGCACGAGTTGGGAGGGCACCGGCCGGACCCTGGAGGTGCACATCGCCTCGCTCCGCGCCAAGCTGCGGATGCCCGCGCTGATCGAGACCGTCCGCGGCGTCGGCTACCGCCTGGTCGTCCCGGCCCCCGCCGCTCCGGGCACGCCGCCCGCCTCGCCGGCGTCCTGAAGGCCGCCGCGAGCACGTGCGCACCCGACTCCTTCCGCTCCTCATCGTCCTCATGGCCGGTGTGCTGCTCGCGCTCGGCATCCCGCTCGGCGTCATCACGGCCGGGGTGGAGCAGCAGCGGGTCGTCGTCGACCGGATCGACGACGCCGCGCGGTTCGCCTCCCTGGCCCAGTTCGTCACCGCCCGCCCCGAATCCGACACGGCGGTAAAGAGCCCCGACGAGGACGAGCGGCGCAACACCCTGCGCTCCGAGCTGGCCCGCTACCACGACCTCTACGGCATCCGCGCCGGCGTCTTCTACCGCGATCACACCCCGATGGCCGCGGCCCCCGGCGACCTGCCGGTGCCCCGCGACCGCGAAGGCGCCCAGGCGTTCCGCGAGGCGCTGGCCGGCCGCCGCAGCCACGACCCGCGGCAGATCTGGCCCTGGGACCGAGACGGCCGCATCCCCGTCGCCTCGCCCGTCATCCGGGACGGTGACGTGGTCGCGGTCGTCGTCACCGACTCGCCCACCGCGCAGATGCGTTCGCACATCGTGGACGGCTGGCTGACCATCGCGGCGGGGGTGTGCGCCGCCATGCTCCTCGCCGTCGCCGCGGCCTTCCGCCTCACCGGCTGGGTGCTGCGCCCGGTGCGGGTGCTGGACGCGGCCAGCCACGACATCGCCACCGGCCGGATGAAGTCCCGGGTCGCCGCCACCGCGGGCCCACCCGAACTGCGCCGCCTGGCCCGCTCGTTCAACGAGATGGCCGACAACGTCGAGGACGTCCTGGAACAGCAGCGTGCCTTCGTCGCCGACGCCTCCCACCAACTGCGCAACCCGCTCTCCGCGCTCCTCCTGCGCATCGAGCTGCTCGCCCTCGAGCTCCCCGACGGCAACGAGGAGATCGCCTCGGTCCGCACCGAGGGCAAGCGCCTGGCGCATGTCCTCGACGACCTCCTCGACCTCGCCCTCGCCGAGCACACCCCCGCCGATCTCCAGCTCACCGACGTCGCCGCGCTGGCCGTCGAACGCGTCGGCTCCTGGCGCCCGCTGGCCGACGACAAGGGCGTCCGGCTGACGTACGAGGGCCACAGCGCCGTCACCGGCTGGGCCGATCCGATCGCCCTCTCCAGCGCGCTCGACGCGGTCGTCGACAACGCCCTGAAGTTCACCCCGCCCGGCGAACCGGTCACCGTCGCGGTCGCCGCGGACGGCGAGAGCGTCCGCGTCACCGTCGCCGACCGCGGTCCCGGGCTGACCGAGGACGAGCTGGCGCGGATCGGCGACCGCTTCTGGCGCAGCGGCCGCCACCAGAACGTCTCCGGATCGGGTCTGGGGCTGTCGATCACCCGTGCGCTGCTCGCCGCGGGCGGTGCCGGCCTCGCCTTCGCTCCGCACCCGCCGCACGGTCTCCGGGTCACCGTCACCGTGCCGCGCAACGCACCGTGAACCCCGGCCCTGCCCGGCCACCAGGGCATTCGCCGCATCACCACCGGAATCTGTGCTAACGTGAACAGCGTTGCAGTTGTGGTACCCATGAACTTTGTGCGCGCCCGGAGGCTTGTAGCCCCGGGCGTTCATTGTTTTCCGGACCTTTCCGGTGTGGGGCAATCATCTCGGCGACATGGAGTCCGCGAAGTGCGGTCTCCGGTTTGCCCCATGAAGGAGAAAAACATGGCTACTGGCACCGTGAAGTGGTTCAACTCGGAAAAGGGCTTCGGCTTCCTCGAGCAGGACGGCGGCGGCCCGGACGTCTTCGCCCACTACTCGAACATCCAGGCTCAGGGCTTCCGTGAGCTGCTGGAGGGCCAGAAGGTCTCGTTCGACGTGACCCAGGGCCCCAAGGGCCCGCAGGCGGAGAACATCGTCCCCGCCTGACGCACCCCGCGTCTCGCGTACGGGGCCCGCACCGGCAGGCCGGTGCGGGCCCCGTCCCGTGTGTACGGACGCCGGAGCGTGACATGCGGATCACGGCGTGCGAGATCGTGACGACCCACCAGCGCCTCCCCTGAAGGGCCTTCAGTGACACGAGCGACCGCACCGCGACAGAGCGCCGCCCCGCAGACGCCCGCACCGGCGTCTCCTCCTCCGCCCGCCGGCTCCTTCGACGAGCTGCCGCTGGCACCGGCCCTCCTCTCCGCGCTGCGTGCGCAGGGCGTCACCGAGCCCTTCCCCATCCAGGCCGCCACCCTCCCCGCGACCCTCGCCGGCCGGGATGTGCTCGGCCGCGGACGCACCGGCTCCGGCAAGACCCTCGCCTTCGGCCTCGCGATGCTGCACCGCACCGCCGGCAAGCGCGCCGTGAGCAAGCGCCCGCTGGCGCTGGTGCTCGTACCCACCCGTGAACTGGCCGGCCAGGTCTCCGACGCGCTCGCGCCGTACGCGGCCGCGCTGGAGCTGCGAACCGCCACCGTCGTCGGCGGCACCTCGATCAGCCGCCAGGTCGACGCGCTGCGCAAGGGCACCGAGGTGCTGGTCGCCACCCCCGGACGGCTCGCCGACCTGCTGGACCGCCGGGCCTGCAAGCTGGACCAGGTCGCCGTCACCGTCCTCGACGAGGCCGACCAGATGACCGACATGGGCTTCCTGCCGCAGGTGACCCGGCTGATGGAGAAGGTCGACCCCAACGGCCAGCGCATGCTGTTCTCGGCCACCCTCGACCGCAATGTCGACAAGCTCGTCCGGCGCTTCCTGACCGACCCGGTCACCCACTCCGTCGACCCGTCGGCCGCGACGGTCACCACCATGGACCACCACGTCCTGTACGTGAACGACGTCGACAAGCGCGCCACCGCCACCGAGATCGCCGCCCGCGACGGCCGCGTGATCATGTTCGTCGACACCAAGCGCGGCGCCGACCGGCTCACCAAGCACCTGCTCGCCCAAGGCGTGCGCGCCGCCGCGCTGCACGGCGGCAAGTCCCAGCCGCAGCGCACCCGCACGCTGGAGCAGTTCCGCACCGGCGACGCCTCGGCGCTGATCGCCACCAACGTCGCCGCCCGCGGGATCCACATCGACGGCCTCGACCTGGTCGTCAACGTCGATCCGCCGACCGAGGCCAAGGACTATCTGCACCGCGGCGGCCGCACCGCACGGGCCGGCGAGTCCGGCACCGTCGTCACCCTCGTCACGCCCGGCCAGCGCCGGGACATGACCCGGCTGATGCGGCAGGCGCAGATCACCCCGGGCACCGCCGAGGTCGCCCCCGGCGACACCGAGTTGATACGGATCACCGGCGCGCGCACACCGAACGGTGTCCCGATCGTGACCGCTGCGCCCGCCACGGCGGCGTCCGCCGGCGCCGCGGGCAACGGCGGCAGGAGCCGCCCCCGCCGCAGCAGGCCCGCGCGCCGCTCCGCCGGGACGCCGCGGAGCTGACCCGGGGACGTGGCGTCAGGGCTTGACCGACACGTAATAGCGCCGGGCGCCCTGATGCAGCGCCAGCGGATCGGTGAAGACCGCCGTCCGCAGATCCACCTTCTGGGCGGCGTGCACCTCCCGCCCGATCCGGTCGCGGCTGTCGATGACGGTCCGCGTGATGCCCTCGGTCAGCGCGGCATCCGCCCGGTCCGTCGTCACCAGCAGGTTGGCCACCGCGATGGTCTTCACCGCCTGCCCGTCCTGCACCAGCGGATAGGCGTCGGCGGGCATCACCGCGGCCCGGTAGTAGCGGGTGCGCTCGCCCTGCCGGTGCAGCGCCGGGCTCAGATCACCGAGCTGCACCAGGCGGACCGGGAACCGCTGCGCCAGGTGCTGCACCGCCGTCGTCGGCAGCCCGCCCGACCAGAAGAAAGCGTCCAGCTCACCGCGCTCCAGCAGCCCCGGCATCCGGTCGATACCGACCCGCACCGGCTCGATGTCCTTGTCGAAGTCCAGCCCCGCCGCCTCCAGCAGCCGCCGGGTGATCAGCTGTACGCCCGAGCCGTCCGCCCCGACACCGACCCGCAGCCGGCGCAGCTCCTTGGTCGAGCGGACCGGGGAGTCCTTCGGGACGACCAGCTGCATGTAGTCGTCGTACAGCCGCGCGCAGGCCCGCAGCCGTGCGGCGCCCGGCTCGCCCCTGCTGCGGTACGTCGACACCGCGTCGGCCGTCGCGATGGCGAATCCCGCGCGCCCGGCGACCAGCTGCCGCAGGTTGTCTATGGACCCCTCACTGCGGGCCAGCCGCAGGTCGACCTCGGGCATGTCGCGGGCCATGTCCTGCTTCAGCAGCTCCCCGTAGCGCGCGTACACCCCGGTCGGTACCCCGGTCGCCAGGGTCACCTTCCCGCCGGGGGAGGGGGCCGCACCCGTCGACAGCAGCCACCACAGCAGCATGCCGAGCGCGACCGATGCCGCGACGGTCAGCTGGAGGGCCCGGCGGCCGAAGGCGCGGGGGAGTGCGGAGACCATGGGCGGGATCCTGCCAGCAGTGACGCCCGAATGGGAGGGGGTGCCGCTGCCGCACGGCTCCCGGCCGCCCGTCGTGCCGTCCGCGCGGCCCGCGGGCCCCGGGTCCGGGCAGCCCGCTCCGGAGTCGGGAGGCACTCCGGACACCGCCTACCCTTGACGCATGAGCAGCAGTGACCGGAGCCAGGCAGTGGGCGTCAAGCGCAGTTATGAGATCCGCACCTACGGGTGCCAGATGAACGTCCACGACTCCGAGCGGCTGTCGGGCTTGCTGGAGGACGCCGGATACGTCCCCGCGCCCAAGGACGCCGAAGGTGCCGACGTGGTCGTCTTCAACACCTGCGCCGTGCGGGAGAACGCCGACAACCGGCTCTACGGCAACCTCGGGCAGCTCGCCCCGAAGAAGGCCGCCCGACCGGGCATGCAGATCGCCGTCGGCGGCTGCCTCGCCCAGAAGGACCGCGACACCATCGTCAAGAAGGCCCCCTGGGTCGACGTGGTCTTCGGAACGCACAACATCGGCAAGCTGCCGGTGCTGCTGGAGCGTGCGCGCGTCCAGGAGGAGGCGCAGGTCGAGATCGCCGAATCGCTGGAGGCGTTCCCGTCCACCCTGCCCACCCGCCGCGAGAGCGCCTACGCGGCCTGGGTCTCCATCTCGGTCGGCTGCAACAACACCTGCACCTTCTGCATCGTCCCGGCGCTGCGTGGCAAGGAGAAGGACCGCCGGCCCGGCGACATCCTCGCCGAGGTCGAGGCGCTGGTCGCCGAGGGCGTCAGCGAGATCACCCTGCTCGGCCAGAACGTCAACGCCTACGGCTCCGACATCGGTGACCGCGAGGCGTTCAGCAAGCTGCTGCGCGCCTGCGGCGCGATCGAGGGCCTGGAGCGGGTGCGCTTCACCTCCCCGCACCCGCGTGACTTCACCGACGACGTCATCGCCGCCATGGCCGAGACGCCCAACGTCATGCCGCAGCTCCACATGCCGCTGCAGTCCGGCTCCGACTCGGTCCTCAAGGCCATGCGCCGCTCCTACCGCCAGGAGCGCTTCCTCGGCATCATCGAGAAGGTGCGGGCGGCGATGCCGGACGCCGCCATCTCCACCGACATCATCGTCGGCTTCCCGGGGGAGACCGAGGAGGACTTCGCGCAGACGCTGCACACGGTCCGCGAGTCCCGCTTCGCGCAGGCGTTCACCTTCCAGTACTCCAAGCGCCCGGGGACGCCCGCCGCCGACATGGACGGCCAGATCCCCAAGGCCGTCGTCCAGGAGCGCTACGAGCGCCTGGTCGCCCTCCAGGAGGAGATCTCCTGGGCGGAGAACAAGAAGCAGGTCGGCCGCACCCTGGAGGTCATGGTCGCCGAGGGTGAGGGCCGCAAGGACGACGCGACCCGGCGCCTGTCCGGCCGGGCCCCCGACAACCGCCTCGTCCACTTCACCCGCCCCGAGGAGCCGGTGCGCCCCGGCGACATGGTGACCGTCGACATCACCTACGCCGCACCGCACCACCTCCTCGCCGAGGGCGCGACCCGGACGGTGCGCCGCACCCGCGCCGGTGACGCCTGGGAGAAGCGCAACGCCGCCCCGGCCGAGAAGCCCCAGGGCGTGCTGCTGGGCCTGCCCACCATCGGCGCCCCGGCGCCCGCCCCGGCCCCCACGTCGGGCTGCGGCTGCGACTGACCGGCCCCTCGCCGGGGCGGCCCGACCCTCGGGGCGGGCCGCCCTTGCCGGAGCCGGCCTGCCCTGCGGCGGACGGCAGAACCGCAGGCGGGGCGGGTTGCCCGCATCCCGGGCGTTACGCTGCGTGGCATGCTCGTAGCCGCCGCCATCTGCCCCTGCCCGCCGCTGCTCGTCCCGGAGGTCGCCGCCGGTGCCGCGCCCGAGTTGGAGGCGCTGCGTGCCGCCTCCTTCGACGCGGTCGGCGTGCTCGCCGCGGCAAGGCCGGACCGGCTGATCGTCATCGGCCCGGCCGAACAGGCGGGCCGCGGCCCCCACCCGCAGGGCGCCGTCGGCTCCTTCCGCGGCTTCGGGGTGGAGCTGGAGGTGCCGCTGGGTGCTGTGTCCCCCGGGTCACCCGGGTCCCCCGGGGCCGAGCGGGAGCTCCCGCCGTCGCTGACCGTCGGTGCCTGGCTGCTGTCGCGTACGGAGTGGGCGGACGCCCCCGTCGAGGGCCTCGGGGTCGGCGAGCCGCTGGCCCGCGACCGGTGCCTGCCGGTGGGCCGCGAGATCGCCGCATCCGCGGAGCGGGTCGCGCTCCTGGTGATGGGGGACGGCAGCGCCTGCCGGTCGGTGAAGGCGCCGGGATACTTCGACGAGCGTGCCGAGGGCTTCGATACAGCGGCCGCACGCGCGCTGGGAGCCGCCGACATCGCCGCGCTGAGGGCGCTCGACGAGGAGCTGGCCTTCGACCTCCGGGCGTCCGGGAGGGCCTGCTGGCAGGTGCTGGCGGGCGCGGCAGAGGGCGCGGGGCTCCAGGGTCGGCTGCTGCGCGAGGAGGCGCCCTACGGCGTCGGCTACTTCGCGGCGACGTGGTCCTGACCGCCGGAGCCTGCCGCGGGAGTGGATCCGTCCACGAGAGCGGCCCCGATCGCCCGGGGACAGCTCCCCGTGGGGACGTACGGCGACGGCCGCGAGGTGAATCACCTCGCGGCCGTCGCCGTCTTCGCGTGCCGTGCACCGGCTCCGGCGCGGCTCCCCGCGCCAAGACCTGCTCACCGCCTCAGGAAGGCCCCTTGTCGGGCCACTGGGCGCGTTTGGCGGGTCCCGGGCCGTGCGAATGCTCCGCCTGCTCCGAAAGCCGCTCCAGCGCGTGCTTGGCCTTGCCGGTTCCGGAACGGATCCGGCTGCTGTACTTGCCCTTGGTCTTCTCGTCGACCGTCCTGGCGGCCTTCTCCAGACCGGACTCGATCTTGTCGTGATGCTGCTGGGCGAAGTCGCCGGCCCGGCCCTTCAGGTGGTCGGCACCGGTCTTGAGATTCTCCTTCAGGCCCATTACGGCGCTCCCTTCTCCCTGCTGCCGAAGCTTGTGAAACGATCCTCCGCCGCCGGAATTACTTCCGGGCACCCTTGTCGGTCTCGCTGTCCGACACCGACTGCTGGCGAGGAATCTCCGGGCTCGCGGCCGCCCCGATGGCCCCGTCGGCACCCGGCTCGTCCGCCGTGGCGGTCTCACCGGACACCTCCGCCGGCTCCTCCGGGGCGCCGGCGGCCTCCGAGGACGCCTCGGCGGCCTGCGCGGCCCCGCTGCCCTCGGCGTCGTCGGCCGGGGCGGCGGAATCCTCGGGCGACGTTCCTTCCGCCCTCACCTCCGCTGCTCCGTTCTCCTCCGTCGCCGCATCGGACCGGCGGCGGCGAAAGCGGGAAAATACACCCATAACTGCTCCTATCCTATGCATTCAGGTGAAATCCCTCGCCACCCGGAGCGTCCCATTGCGCCGCCCGCGGGCGCCGGTCGTGCACCGGCTCTCGGGACCTCGAATGGGCAACGACCCCATAGGTGGCCCGTCACGTCGCTCGTTCGAGAGGGCGGCCCGATGTTTGCGAGACTGACGGGGTGAACACCGCCGTTCCCGCTCCGCGGGTCATCGCCGTCGTCGGCCCCACCGCTGCCGGAAAGTCCGATCTGGGCGTCGCGCTCGCCCGGCACCTGGGCGGCGAGGTCATCAACGCCGACTCCATGCAGCTCTACCGGGGCATGGACATCGGCACCGCCAAACTCACCCCGGACGAGCAGCAGGGCATCCCGCACCGCCTCCTCGACATCTGGGACGTGACCCGCGCGGCCAGCGTCGCCGAGTACCAGCAGCTGGCGCGCGCCGAGATCGACCGTCTCCTCGCCGAGGGCCGCACCCCGGTCCTCGTCGGCGGCTCCGGCCTGTACGTCCGCGGCGCCATCGACGCCCTCGACTTCCCCGGCACCGATCCGGAGGTGCGCGCCCGGCTGGAGGCCGAGCTGGCGGAGCTGGGCAGCGGCGCCCTGCACGCCCGGCTCACCGCCGCCGACCCCGAGGCGGGCCGGGCGATCCTGGCCGGGAACGGCCGCCGCATCGTGCGCGCCCTGGAAGTCATCGAGATCACCGGCCGGCCCTTCACCGCCAACCTCCCCCGCCACGAAGCGGTCTACGACACCCTGCAGATCGGCGTCGACGTCGAGCGCCCCGAACTGGACGAGCGGATCGCGCTGCGGGTGGACCGCATGTGGGAGGCCGGGCTGGTCGACGAGGTGCGCCGCCTGGAGGGCGAGGGGCTGCGCGAGGGCCGTACGGCCTCCCGCGCGCTCGGCTACCAGCAGGTGCTGGCCCAGCTGGCCGGAGAGTGCACCGAGCAGGCCGCGCGCGAGGAGACGGTGCGCGCCACCAAGCGCTTCGCGCGCCGTCAGGACTCGTGGTTCCGCCGGGACCCGCGCGTCCACTGGCTGAGCGGCGCCGCGGACCGAAGGGCGGAACTTCCCGGGCAGGCGCTGGCGTTGCTCGAACGACCGGTCACAGCCTGATCACGTCATGGCATCGGGACGCTCCGGCCGTCATCCGGCCCCCTGAGGGCGTGTCATCATCGACCTTCGATCGAGGCGTGCAATCTGCAGTGGGGAGGGCGCGTGGCAATGAAGGCCGGCCCTCGTAACGGAGCGCAGCAGCCGGACCGCGACGGCGCCGACACGGCACCGCTGACCGCGGACGGTCCCGACGGCATGGCAGAGCAGGCCGCGCTGGACGACTCCGACGGTCCGGATGCGGATGACGGTCCCGCCGAGGACGGCGCGTCCTTCCGGGAGCTGCGCCCGCCGCGCAGACTGCGGCTGTGGCAGCTCGCGCCGATCGTGGTGCTGGCGGCCGTCGGCTCGCTGATGTTCGCCTTCCCCCTGGCCTTCGAGCTCGGCGGCGACGGCGGCGCGGTGATCGCGATGCTCGGTCTGCTGCTGTGCTGCTGCGCCGCGGGCTGGGGCATGATGGCCGCCCGCCGGGTGGGCCACACCTGGCCCGGCCTGCCGGTCCGCGGCTCCGGACGGCGTACCGACTGGCGTGTCGTCCTGATCTACACCGCGGTGGTGACCGTCCTGGCGGCCCTTGCCATCTGGCGCGTGGCCCGCCTGCGCTGACGCGTCCCGCACCGTGCCGGGACCCGGCCGCCCCTCGCGGGGCCCGTTGCCCCACCCGCGCCGATCGCCCCGCCACCCCCGTACGATTCAAGGGTGACCACCGCACAGCGCATCACCTTCCTCAAGGGCCACGGCACCGAGAACGACTTCGTGATCGTTCCCGACCCGGACGGCCGGCTCGACCTGTCCGCGGCCGCGGTCGCCCGGATCTGCGACCGCCGGGCCGGACTCGGCGGCGACGGCGTGCTCCGCGTCGTACGGTCCGCCGCGCACCCGGAGGCACGCGCCCTGGCCGACGAGGCCGAGTGGTTCATGGACTACCGCAACGGCGACGGTTCGATCGCCGAGATGTGCGGCAACGGCGTCCGCGTCTTCGCGCGCTACCTGCTGCACGCCGGGCTGGCCGAGGCGGGCGACCTCGCGATCGCCACCCGCGCCGGCATCCGCCGTGTGCACGTCGCCAAGACCGGCGATGTCACTGTCTCCATGGGCCGCGCCGAGCTGCCCGCGGAGGGCGTCGTGGTCACCCTGGACGGCCGCAGCTGGCCGGCCCGCAACGTGAACATGGGCAATCCGCACGCCGTCGCGTTCGTCGAGGACCTGGCCCACGCCGGTGACCTGCTGAGCGTTCCGCCGTTCAGCCCAGCGGCGGTTTATCCCGACGGCGTGAACATCGAGTTCGTCGCCGACCGCGGCCCGCGGCACGTGGCGATGCGCGTCCACGAGCGCGGCTCCGGCGAGACCCGCTCCTGCGGCACCGGCGCCTGCGCGGTCGCCGTCGCCACCGCGCGCCGGGACGGTGTGGACCCCTCCGAGACCGGGACTCCCGTCACGTACACCGTCGATGTGCTCGGCGGCAGCCTCTCGATCACCGAGCTGCCGGACGGCACCGTCGAGATGACGGGCCCGGCCGTGATCGTCGCCGAGGGCACCTTCGAGCCGGACTGGCTGTCCGCCTCCCTGGCCTGACGCACCTCATCGCGGGGCCCCGACCGGGCGCCCCGCAGCCACGGCAGGTGGCCTTCGCGGGACACGGCTCCAGCCGCCTTCTTCGCTCGAATGGGTGATCCGTTTCACGCTGAGCGAGAGGCGGGCAGCGGTGCGTGATGGGCTCGGTAGCATCAAGCACCGGCCCGGACGTCCGAACTGACGGCGCCCAACCGCCGGTCGACGCTGCCGGAGGTGCCCATGAGCGCAGAGGCCACTAACCCTGGTATTCCTGAAGCAGCGGGCCGCAAGCGCGGCCGCCCCCGACTCGATGTGCGGGGGCTGCGCCGGATCGGGCGCGCCGCGCTCCTCGGCCCGACCCCCCGTGACGGCCTCCCGCACGCCCTGGAGCACGTCGCCAAGGTGCACCGCGGACACCATCCGGACGCCGACCTCGACATCCTGAGCAAGGCCTATGTGCTGGCCGAGTCCTCGCACCGCGGCCAGATGCGCAAGAGCGGCGAGCCGTACATCACCCACCCCCTCGCCGTGACGCTGATCCTCGCCGAACTGGGCGCGGAGACCACGACGTTGACCGCCTCGCTGCTCCACGACACCGTCGAGGACACCGAGGTGACGCTCGATCAGGTGCGGGCGGAGTTCGGCGCCGAGGTCTGTTATCTCGTCGACGGTGTCACGAAGCTGGAGAAGGTCGACTACGGCGCGGCGGCGGAGCCGGAGACCTTCCGCAAGATGCTCGTCGCCACCGGCAACGACGTCCGGGTGATGTCCATCAAGCTCGCCGACCGGCTGCACAACATGCGCACCCTCGGTGTGATGCGGCCCGAGAAGCAGGCCCGGATCGCCAAGGTGACCCGCGATGTGCTGATCCCGCTCGCCGAACGCCTCGGTGTCCAGGCGCTCAAGAGCGAGCTGGAGGACCTGGTCTTCGCGATCCTGCACCCCGAGGAACACGCCACCACCCGCCGCATGGTGCTCGAACACGCGGGCCGGCCGGACCCGCTCGCCGCCATCGCCGACCGGGTGCGCAGCACCCTGCACGACGCCGGCATCGAGGCCGAAGTCCATGTCTTCGCACGGCACTTGGTGTCGGTGCACCGTGTCCTGCTGGGGCGCGGCGAGGTCACCGGCGCGGACCTGGGGCGGCTGCTGGTGCTCGTCGCGGAGGACGCCGACTGCTACGCGGTGCTCGGGGAGCTGCACACCTGCTTCACCCCGGTCGTCTCGGAGTTCAAGGATTTCATCGCGGCCCCCAAGTTCAACCTCTACCAATCGCTGCACACCGCCATCACCGGCGAGGCCGGGGAGATCGCCGAAACACTGATCCGTACGCACCAGATGCACCGGGTCGCCGAGGCGGGCGTGATCGCCCTGGGCAACCCGTACACGCCCACCGACGGCGCGGACGCACCCGACGGCGAGCGGGCCGACCCGACCCGCCCCGGCTGGCTCTCCCGGCTGCTGGAATGGCAGCGCACGACCCCCGACCCCGACACGTTCTGGACCTCGCTGCGCGACGACCTCGCACAGGACCGGGAGATCACGGTCTTCTGCGCGGACGGCCTGTCGGACGGGCTGTCCGCCGGCGTGGCGGAGGGGGAGCCGGGCGGCCTGGGAGGCGCCATCGGCCTGCCCGCCGGGGCGAGTTGCGTGGACGCCGCCTACGCCCGGCACGGCGAGGCCGCGCACTGCTGCATCGGCGCCCGGGTCAACGGCCGCCTCGCCACCCTCTCCACCGTGCTGCACGACGGCGACAGCCTGCACCTGCTGATCGCGCCGGACTCCGCGGCAGGCCCCTCGCCCGAGTGGCTCGACCACGCCCGTACACCCGCCGCCCGGCTCGCCATCGCCCGCCGGCTGGCGGAGCCGCTGCCGACGGCCGGCCGTCCCGGCGCACGGGCCATGGGGCCGGCGGGCGACCACCCCCACGACGACGCCGAAGCAGGACAGGGCGCCGCTCTCCGGAATTCCCCGGACGACGGATTCTCCTCGTGGTCCTCGTCCACCCCTGCCTCCGTGCTGGCGGTGGCGGATCTGCCCGGTGCGGCGCTGCGGCTGGCCGGCTGCTGCACCCCGGTGCCGCCCGACACCGTCACCGGCTTCGCCGTCCGGGGCGGCACGGTCACCGTGCACCGCGCGCTGTGCCCCGTCGTGGCGCGGATGGCGGCGACGGGCCGCCAGCCGGTCGGTGTGCGATGGCGCGGCGCGGGCAAGACCGGCCACGGCTGCCGGGTGACGCTCCTCGCCGAGGCCTTCAGCCGGCCCCACCTCCTGGCCGACCTCACCGAAGTGATCGCCTCGGAGGGCGCCGCCGTCGTCTCCGCCGCCGTCGAACCCCCGCATGAGCAGCGGGTGCGCCACACCTACACGCTGCAACTCCCCAACGCCGCCGGGCTGCCGGCGCTGATGCGCGCGATGCGTCAAGTACCTGGCGTCTTCGACGTGTTGCGGGCCGGCCGCGCCAGACAGGCCGCCACGGCGCGCCGCTGAGCGATCACGGGTAGCGCGGGCGTAAGCCGGACGACACCAACCACCGCCCGTTCGGGTGCCGTGGTGCCGCGTCGTCCACCGGCGGGGCGGCCGCGCTGATAGCGGTAGCCCATGTCCCTTCGCTCGCGTCGCCCGTCCCGAGACCCCGACCGCCCCGATCGCGGCCTGACCCGTGCCCCGCGCGGCCGGATCGCCTCGCAGGCCGCCCGCCGTGCCGCCGTACTCGGGCTGGCGGCCGCCGCCACACTCGGTGCGGCCGTACCTCCCGGCCCGGGGCCGCTCGGCATCGGCGACCGCCTCTTCCCCATGCTCGGCAACCCCGGCTACGACGTCACGTCCTACGACATCTCCCTGGACTACTCCGGCCACAACGACCGGCCCCTGAACGCCGTCACCGACATCACCGCCCGGGCCACCGGCGACCTCGACCGGATCAACCTCGACTTCGACCGGGGGAGCGTCTCCTCTGTCATGGTCGGCGGCCTCCCCGCGCAGCACGAGCAGCACGGCGAGGACCTCGTGGTCACCCCGCTCGTGCCCGTCCTGCGGGGGGAGGAGCTGCGCATCGTCATCCGGCACACCAGCGACCCGGGCGACAAGAGCGACGGCGGCTGGATCCGCACCACCGACGGGCTGGCCATGGCCAACCAGGCCGATGCCGGACACCGCGTCTTCCCCTGCAACGACCACCCCTCCGACAAGGCGTTCTTCACCTTCCACATCTCCGCGCCCAAGGACGTGACGGCCGTCGCCAACGGGGAACCGGTGGGGAAGCCGGTGGAAGAGCGGGCCGAGAAGGGGGACCCCGGCCCACGCCGCACCTGGACCTACCGCACCGAGCACCCCATGGCCACCGAGCTGGCGCAGGTCTCCCTCGGCACGTCCACCGTGCTGCGCCGTCGCGGACCGCACGGCCTGCCGGTGCGCGATGTCGTACCGACCGCCGACCGCGCCGCCCTCGCGCCCTGGCTCGCCAAGACCCCGGGCCACCTGGCCTGGATGGAGCGCAAGATCGGCCGCTACCCCTTCGAGACGTACGGGGTGCTGGTCGCGGACGCCAAGACCGGCTTCGAGCTGGAGACACAGACCCTCTCGCTCTTCGAGAAGGGCCTGTTCACCACCAACCGGCTGCCCGCCTGGTACGTCGAGTCGGTGATGGTGCACGAGCTGACCCACCAGTGGTTCGGTGACAGCGTCAGCCCGCACCGCTGGTCCGACGTCTGGCTCAACGAGTCCCACGCCACCT
The DNA here is from genome assembly GCF_045782725.1 of Streptomyces sp. Pv4-95. Taxonomy (NCBI): domain Bacteria; kingdom Bacillati; phylum Actinomycetota; class Actinomycetes; order Kitasatosporales; family Streptomycetaceae; genus Streptomyces; species Streptomyces sp. Pv4-95. The sequence goes on along the minus strand of NZ_CP127172.1, from coordinate 2,304,657 downwards.
GGTACGAGGCGCTCTACGCGCAGGAGAAGGGCGGCAAGGCGGCGTCCCTGGAGACGCGGATGCGCCGGGCGTACGAGCTGTCGGACCGCTGGCGCGCCGCCGGCGGGCCGCCCGCCTCACCCAAGCCGCCGGACCCCGGCAAGAAGATCAGCATCTTCCGCCCGGTCATCTACGACGGCAGCGCGCTGGTGCTGTACGCCCTGCGCCAGAAGATCGGCCCCACCGCCTTCGACCGCCTGGAGCGCACCTGGGTCGCACGCCACCGTGACGGCGTCGCCGGTACCGCCGACTTCATCGCCCTGGCGTCCGACGTCGCCGGTCAGAATCTCGCGGGCTTCTTCCGGTCGTGGCTGTACGCGGCGAAGACGCCGCCGATGCCGGGCGAACCGAGCTGGAAGAGCCAGTCGCCCACGGCCGCCCCGGCACCGGAGGCGCCGACCGAGGCCCCGAAGCCGACCGCCGACCGGGCGGAGGCCCCGAAGCCCGCCGCGGACCGGCCGGAGTCGCAGAAGCCGACCGGTGGCCCGCACGAGGCCGACAAGCCGTCGCTCACGGACGCGGGGAAGCCGTCCTGAGGGGCCCCGACCGGAGTCGTGAGGGGAGAGCGCGGAGCGGCTGTCGCGCGGCCCCTCACGGCTGCTCACCGACTGTGACCGCTGCGGCCCTCCGCCCCGGGCCGGGGGCCGACCCACGGAGGGCGGCCTTCCCCGGCGCGCGGGCCGCGCCGGGCCCGGAAATCACCGGAAAACCCGCGTGACGGGCTTCACCGGGCGTGGGACCATCATCGGGTCGACGCCGACGGGCCCGGGGAATCTCCCGGGCGGCTCGGACGTTGTCATCACCGACAGTCCCAGTGGGACCGGCAGGCCCCCATCGTGGACTCCCAACGACACAAAGGATCAAATGACCTCCTCTTCTTCCCTTCCGCAGGACCGACAGCGCCTCCCCGAGAGCCTTCGGGCCGACGCCCTGATGGAAGAGGACGTCGCCTGGAGCCACGAGATCGACGGGGAGCGTGACGGCGACCAGTACGACCGCTCGGCGCGCGCGGCGCTGCGCCGCGTGGCGGGCCTTTCCACCGAACTCGAAGACGTCACCGAGGTCGAGTACCGACAGCTCCGTCTGGAGCGGGTCGTGCTCGTCGGCGTCTGGACCTCGGGGACGGTGCATGACGCGGAGAACTCCCTCGCCGAGCTCTCCGCCCTGGCGGAGACCGCCGGCGCCCTGGTGCTCGACGGCGTCGTGCAGCGTCGCGACAAGCCGGACCCGGCCACCTACATCGGCTCGGGCAAGGCTCTTGAGCTGCGCGACATCGTGCTCGAATCCGGGGCGGACACCGTGGTGTGCGACGGTGAACTCTCCCCGGGCCAGCTCATCCACCTGGAGGATGTCGTCAAGGTCAAGGTGGTCGACCGGACCGCCCTGATCCTCGACATCTTCGCCCAGCACGCCAAGTCCCGAGAGGGCAAGGCGCAGGTCTCCCTGGCGCAGATGCAGTACATGCTGCCCAGGCTCCGCGGCTGGGGTCAGTCGCTGTCCCGGCAGATGGGCGGCGGCGGATCCAGCGGCGGTGGCGGTATGGCCACCCGTGGCCCCGGTGAGACCAAGATCGAGACGGACCGGCGCCGGATCCGCGAGAAGATGGCGAAGATGCGCCGGGAGATCGCGGAGATGAAGACCGGCCGGGACATCAAGCGCCAGGAACGCCGGCGCAACAAGGTCCCCTCGGTCGCCATCGCCGGCTACACCAACGCCGGCAAGTCCTCGCTCCTCAACCGCCTCACCGGCGCCGGTGTGCTGGTGGAGAACGCCCTGTTCGCCACCCTGGACCCGACCGTCCGGCGGGCCGAGACGCCCAGCGGGCGCCTCTACACCCTCGCCGACACCGTCGGCTTCGTACGGCACCTGCCGCACCACCTCGTCGAGGCGTTCCGCTCCACGATGGAGGAGGTCGGGGACTCCGATCTCATCCTGCACGTCGTCGACGGCTCGCATCCGGTGCCGGAGGAGCAACTGGCCGCCGTGCGCGAGGTGATCCGGGAGGTCGGCGCGACGGACGTGCCCGAGATCGTCGTCGTCAACAAGGCGGACGCCGCCGATCCGCTGGTACTCCAGCGTCTGCTGCGGCAGGAGAAGCACGCCCTCGTCGTCTCGGCCCGTACCGGCCAGGGCATGACGGAGCTGCTCGAACTCCTCGACGAGGAACTGCCGCGCCCCGAGGTCGAGATCGAGGCGCTGGTGCCCTACACCCAGGGCGCCCTGGTCTCGCGGGCGCACGCCGAGGGCGAGGTTCTCTCCGAGGAGCACACCGCGGAGGGTACGGTCCTCAAGGCGCGCGTCCACCAGGAGCTGGCCGCCGAATTCCAGCCCTTCGTCCCCGCGGCGTAGCGACGCCCCGGGAGCCGTGTCCCTTTCGGGGGCACGGCTCGGAGCGCAAACCAATCAGGCCCGCCCCCGGAAGTCCGGGGGCGGGCCTGATGCATGGGCCGGTGGTGGCGCCGGGACCCGGCACCACCACCGTCGGGCATCAGCCCTTGGCGGCCCAGCGCTTGCTCATCGCGTCGAAGATGGACTTGGCCTCGGGGCCCAGGTGCGGGCCGGCCGACCAGCGGGCCGGACGCGGCCCCATCGACATGTTGGAGACCAGCACGGGCTTGCCGTCCTGGCCCTTGATGAACCAGGGGCCACCGGAGGAGCCACCGGTCATGGTGCAGCCGATGCGGTACATGGTCGGCTTCTGCGCGTCCATCGACAGGCGGGTCGGCCTGTCGGTGCACTGCTGCTGCACGGCACCGTCGAACGGCGCCTCGGCCGGGTAGCCCTGGGCGGTCAGGCTCGGGATCTTGTTCATCGCCGGAGCGTTGAACTCGACGTCGTACGCACCGCCGGCGACCTCCTCCAGGGACTTGCCGCCGGTGCCGGTCTCCGGCTTCACGTGCATCAGGGCGAAGTCGTACGGAGCCATCGGCACACCGGGAACGGCGCCGCCGGCCTTGATCCACTGGTTGGACGTCGCCATGTCATCGGCCCACCACTTGCCCGACGGGACGCGGTCCTCGAAGGGCGTGGTCTTCATCTTGTCGGCGGTCTGGCCCGTCCGGTTGAAGTTCGGGACGAACATCATGTTGCGGTACCAGCCGCCGTTCTTGCCGGCGTGCACACAGTGCGCGGCGGTCCACACCAGGTTGGACTTGCCGGGGTGCGCCGGGTCCTTGACGACCGTGGCGGAGCAACGCGACTCGCCCTCGGGGGTGCTGAAGAGCAGCAGGCCGACGCCGGGAGCGGTGGAGGTGTACGGGGTCTTGACGGGCTGAGCGGGGACCGCGGCGGGCTCGGGGTCGGTCTTGCCCTGGTCCTCGGAGATGTCCTCCGGCTTGCTCGGGTCCTTGGGCGGCTTGACCTTGTCGATCTTGTCCGGGTTCCAGAAGTCCTTGATGATCGGGTTGATGAACTCCCCGGCCTCACGGAGCCACGTGTCGCGGTCCCAGTTCTTCCACTCGCCGTTCTTCCACTTGTCCAGGTCGAACCCGTGCTCCTTGAGCTTGTCCTGGATCTCCTGGGGGATCTTGATCTCACCTCCGCCCGTGGTGTCCTGAGCCGCGGACTCGGTGGCCTTGGCGTCCGCCTGGCCACCCTCCGGCCCGCAGGCGGTTGCGGTCATCGCCAGTACGGCGGTGAGGGCGGCCGCGGCCAGGACTGGCCGACGTATGGATCGCATGGGTGAGCTCCCCCTGATGTTTTCGAACTGCGCTTCGGTGAAACGGGATGTGTGCGCCGTTTCGTCTTGTCATGAACCTTAAAGAGCCCGGCGCAGCACCCCACTATGCCGGTGCCGAAGGGGACGGCGGCACCCGGGTCCCCGGTTCCCGCGGCAAGGATCTTGTGCTCAACCGTGATCCTCCGGTGACGCCGTCGTTGGTAGGTACGGGGGAGAGCCGGGCTGCCCGAAACGGGCCCGCGGCATCCAGGAGCAGATCAGCAGGAGGTCACAACTGCCGTGGCGTTGACCGAAACAGCACCGGCGGCCACGCCGTCGTCCCACGAGGGGATCCTGCGCCGACAGTCCCTGCGTGAGTCCGCCGCCCGCACTTACGCGCGCTCGCTGCCCATCGTCCCGGTACGGGCCAGGGGACTGACCATCGAGGGCGCCGACGGCCGGCGCTACCTCGACTGCCTCTCCGGCGCCGGCACCTTGGCGCTCGGGCACAACCACCCCGTGGTGCTCGAAGCCATCCGCGCAGTCCTCGACTCCGGCGCGCCGCTGCACACCCTCGACCTGGCCACCCCGGTCAAGGACGACTTCACCACCGAACTTTTCGCCACCCTGCCGCGGGAATTGGCGGAGAACGGCCGTATCCAGTTCTGCGGACCGGCCGGCACGGACGCCGTCGAGGCCGCTTTCACCCTCGTCCGCACCGCGACCGGCAGGGAGGGCCTGATGGCCTTCTCCGGCGCCTACCACGGCATGACCGAGGGGGCGCTCGCCGCCTCCGGGGGCGCACGGACCACCGCGGTGACCCGCCTGCCCTATCCCTCCGACTACCGCTGTCCCTTCCGGACCGGCGGCGAGCGCGGTGCCGAACTCGCCGCGCGCTGGACGGAGAGCCTGCTCGACGACCAGAAGAGCGGGGTACCGCGCCCGGCCGGGATGATCCTCGAACCGGTCCAGGGTGAGGGCGGCGTGATCCCCGCCCCGGACAGCTGGCTGCGCCGTATGCGGGACGTCACCGCAGCGCGGGGGATCCCGCTGATCGTCGACGAGGTGCAGACCGGCGTCGGCAGGACCGGCACCTTCTGGGCGATGGAACACAGCGGGATCGTGCCCGACGTACTCGTCCTGTCGAAGGCGATCGGCGGCAGCCTTCCCCTCGCCGTCATCGTCTACCGCGCGGAACTGGACACCTGGCAGCCCGGCGCCCACGCCGGCACCTTCCGCGGCAACCAGCTCGCCATGGCCGCCGGCCGCGCCACCCTCGTCCACGTCCGCGAGAACGGCCTCGACCGGCGCGCCGGGGAGCTCGGCGCCCGGATGCTCGCCCGGCTCACCCAACTCGCCGCGGCCCACGACTGCATCGGCGATGTCCGCGGCCGCGGCCTGATGCTCGGCGTCGAGCTCGTCGACCGGGACGCCGACGCCGACGCCACCGGCGCGCGCCCCGCGGACCCCACGCTCGCGGTCGCCGTCCAGAACGCCTGCCTCGACCGCGGCCTGATCGTCGAGCTGGGCGGCAGGCAGTCCGCCGTCGTCCGGCTGCTGCCGCCCCTGACCATCACCGACGAGCAGGCGGACGCGATCCTCGACCGCCTCACCGACGCCATCGCGGCGGCGGTCCGCACCACTCCCGCGCCGACGGGCACCTCCCCCACGACAATGCGAGGCACCTCCCGATGAACGAACGCCCCGGCTCCGACGGCATCCAGGCCGCCGAGCGGCTCCCCGCCCACCCCCAGGGCGCGGGCACGATCGAGTCGGTCCCGCGCCAGCAACGGCGCCCCGCGGACACCCCCTGCCACCTGCCCGCCGCGGACGCGCTCCACCGGGCCCCCACCCCCGGCACCGCACCCGGCGACAGCCTCCTTCCCGGCGACCCCCTGGACCACCCCGACCCGGCAGTCGCCGCCGACGCCGCGGGCATCGAGAACCTCCTGCGCTGCTGGATCCGCGAGAGCGCCACCCACCCCCCGGCCGGCACCCGGCTGCGCCTCCCGCTCCACGCCAGCGCGAGCGCCCTGCTCGTCCCCGTCCGCTACTGGTCACCCACCGGCTGGCACCGCCTCGGCGCCCCCACACTCGAAAGCGCCCCCGAGGACGCCGCGCCCCTGGACGCCGTCACCCTCGCCGCGCTGCTGCGCCGCGAAGCCGCGTACGGCGGCGAATGCCGCACCGCCCACGGCGCCGCCCCCGGGACGGCGGACGCCGAGCCGGCCGACCCGGACGGCGCGGCGCGGCCGGACGCGGACGGCCGGCGGCAGGTGCCCGACGGCGACGGCGCCGAGCTGATCGGCCGGGTCGCCAACTCCGTCCGCAGCACCGCCGTCTTCGTCACCGACCGACGCGCCCACCCCGCCGACGACCACGGCTCGCTCTTCCTCGAAGCGGAACAGTCGCTGCTCTTCGGCCACCCGCTGCACCCCACACCCAAGAGCCGCGAGGGCCTCACCGACGCGGAGACCCGCGCCTACTCACCCGAACTGCGCGGCGCCTTCCCGCTCCACTGGATGGCCGTGCACCGCTCCGTCCTCGCCACCGACTCCGCCTGGACCGAACGCGGCAAGCCCGTCACCGCCGAGCAGCTCACCACCCGCCTCGCCGGAGATGTCCTCCCGCTCCCCGACGGCACCGTCCCCCTGCCCCTGCACCCCTGGCAGGCACGCGAACTCGCCGATCGCCCGGACGTCGCCGCCCTCCGCGACGCCGGCCTGCTGCACGACCTCGGCCCCCGCGGCCCCCACTGGCACCCCACCTCCTCGGTCCGCACGGTCTACCGCCCCGACGCGGACGCCATGCTCAAGCTCTCCCTCGGCCTGCGCATCACCAACTCCCGCCGCGAGAACCTCCGCAAGGAACTGGAGCGCGGTGTCGAGGTCCACCGGCTGCTGCGCACCGGCCTCGCCGAGCAGTGGCAGACCGTCCACCCCGGCTTCGACATCGTCCGCGACCCCGCCTATGTCGCCGTCGACGGCGCCGACGGCACCCCCGTCCAAGGGCTCGACGTCGTCCTCCGCCACAACCCGTTCACCACCACCGACGACGCCGTCTGCATCGCCGGACTCACCTCGCCGAGGCCCTGGCCCGGTCACCCGGGGATGCGCTCCCGGCTCGCCGGTCTCGTCAGCACACTCGGCGTCCGCACCGGCCGCAGCCTCGGCGCGGTCGCCACCGAGTGGTTCCTTCGCTACCTCGAAGCCGTCGTACGGCCCGTGCTGTGGCTCGACGGCACGGCCGGCGTGGCGCTGGAAGCCCACCAGCAGAACACCCTCGTGCTGCTCGACCCCGACGGCTGGCCCGTCGGCGGCCGGTACCGCGACAACCAGGGCTACTACTTCCGCGAGTCCCGGCGCGCGGACCTCCAACGGCGGCTGCCCGGCATCGGCGCGACCAGCGACAGCTTCGTCGCCGACGATGTCACCGACGAGCGGTTCGCCTACTACCTCGGGATCAACAACGTCCTCGGCCTCATCGGGGCGTTCGGCGCGCACCGCATGGTCCGAGAGGAAATCCTGCTCGCCGCCTTCCGCCGCTTCCTCGCCGACGCCGCCGCGGCGCCCCGCGGGCATCGCTCCACACTGCCCGAACACCTGCTGACAGCCCGCACCCTGCGCTGCAAGGCCAACCTCGCCACCCGGCTGCACGGCCTCGACGAGTTGGTCGGCCCCGTCGACACCCAGTCCGTCTACGTCACGCTGCCCAACCCCCTGGCCCCCTAGCCGCGCTCACCAGCCCGGCACCGACCCCGGACCCGCCCCGGCCTCCGCCGCACCGCGACCCACAAGGCCACGCGGCCCCGGCCACGAGAGGAGAGCGACGCCGTGCCACCCACCGATTCCGGCCTCAGCTCAAGCTCCGACGACACCCTCGACCTGCAACTGCCGCCCGAATGGGACGCGTTGCTCGCCGCGGGAGCCCGGCCGCCGGCACCACCCGGCGCCCCGGCCGCCGGAGCCCTGCTCGACCACCTCGCGGGCTGGGGCCCGGCCGACACCCCGGCCGGGCTGTTCGCACTGCTCCCCGTCCAACCGGACCGCGATCTGGGCCGGATCGCCGCCTGGATGAACGATCCGGCAGTCGCGGCCTTCTGGGAACTGGCCGGGCCAGCGGAGACCACCGCGGCCCACCTCCTCACGCAGCTCCGCGGTGACGGACGGAGCGTGCCCTGCCTCGGCGTGCTCGACGGCGTGCCGATGAGCTACTGGGAGATCTACCGCGCCGACCTGGACCCCGTGGCCCGCTACTACCCGGCCCGGCCCCAGGACACCGGCATCCACCTGCTCATCGGCGGCGGTGCCGACCGCGGACACGGCCTCGGTACGACACTGCTGCGCGCCACCGCCGATCTCGTCCTCGACCACCGGCCGCACTGCGGACGCGTCATCGCCGAGCCCGATCTGCGCAACGTCCCGTCCGTCGCCGCGTTCCTCGGCGCGGGATTCCGCTACGCCGACGAGATCGAGCTGCCCGACAAACGCGCGGCCCTGATGATCCGCGACCGCGCCCACCGCCACCAGCTCTGAGACCGGGGCCGTCCACGGACGGCCCCGGTCCTCGTTCCCGACCCGCCGCATCTCGCGGCCTTCCGCAACCCGTCCACCTCTCCGCCGGATCCGCCTCCACCCGTCGTTGTCCACCGTGCCGCCCCGGTTGCTGTCCCCGCACGAGCCGGGCCGGTCCCGCTCAGAGGAGTCCCGCCTTGTCTCCTGCGCACCAGCCCCCGCACAGCGCCTGGCAGCACGCCGCCCGCCGCCTCTTCGCCAAGACCCTGTCGGAGTTCGCGTACGAGGAAGTCCTCACCCCCGAGCCCGACGGCACCGCCCCGGACGGCACCCCCCGCTACCGGCTGCCGGTCACCGACGACCTGGTCTACCGCTTCCGCGCCCGGCGCGGCGCCTACGGCCACTGGCGCGTCGACCCCGACTCCATCACCCCCCACGCCGACCCCCTGCACTTCCTCGCCCAGGCCCACGACACCGTGCTGAACCTGAGCGGCGACACCACCGGCCATCTCATCCGCGAGCTCACCGCCACCCTCGCCGCCGACACCCGCCTGGACGCCACCGCCGTAGACGCCGGCGCCCTCGCCGACCTCGACTACGCCGCCCTAGAAGGCCACCAGACCGGTCACCCCTGGCTCGTCGCGAACAAGGGCCGGCTCGGCTTCTCCGCCGCCGACGCCGAACGCTGGGCCCCGGAGGCCCGCACCCCGCAGCGGCTGCCCTGGCTCGCCGCGCACCACAGCCTCGCCCACTACCGGGGCGTCCCCGCCCTCGCCACCCCCGACCGCCTCTATGCCGAGGAACTCACCCCCGCCACCCGCGCCGCCTTCGCCCGCGCCGTCACCGGCCAGGGCGGCGACCCCGACGACTACCTCTACCTCCCTGTGCACCCCTGGCAGTGGGACGAGACCATCGCCCCGCTCTTCGCCCCGCAGCTCGCCGACCGCTCCCTCATCGCACTGCCGAGCGACGACGACCTCCGGCTCCCGCAGCAGTCGATCCGCACCTTCCTCAATCTCAGCCGCCCGCAGGCCCGCACGGTCAAACTGCCGCTGTCCATCCTCAACACCCTTGTCTGGCGCGGCCTGCCCACCGAACGCACCCTCGCCGCACCCGCCGTCACCCGCTGGGTCCACGGCCTGCGCGACGAGGACCCCTTCCTGCGCGACGAGACCCGGGTGATCCTGCTCGGCGAGACCGCCTCCGTCACCGTCGAGCACCCCCTCTACGACCGGCTCCCGAGAGTCCCGTACCAGTTCAAGGAGCTCCTCGGCTGCATCTGGCGCGAGCCCGTCAGCCGCCACCTCGACCCCGGCGAGCGCGCCCGCACCCTCGCCTCGCTCCTGCAGACCGACCCCCGGGGCCGCGCCCTGACCGCGGAGCTGGTGCACCGCTCGGGGCTGGCGCCGCGGGACTGGCTCCGCCGCCTCTTCGCCGCCCTGCTGCCCCCACTGCTGCACTTCCTCTACCAGTACGGCACGGTCTTCTCCCCGCACGGCGAGAACGCCATCGTCGTCTTCGACGCGCACGACGTCCCCACCCGGCTCGCGGTCAAGGACTTCGTCGACGACGTGAACACCACCTCGCAGCCGCTGCCCGAGCACCAGTCCATGCCGGACGACGTGCGCACGGTGCTGCTGACCGAGCCGCCCGCCTTTCTGACCCAGTTCATCCACTCCGGCCTCTTCGTCGGGGTCTTCCGCTACCTCGCACCGCTGTGCGAGGAGCAACTGGGCGTTCCCGAGGCCGAGTTCTGGTCACTCGTACGGGCGGAGATCCTGCGCCACCACGAGCGCTTCCCCCGGCTCAAGGAGCGGCACGAGACCTTCGACCTGCTCACCCCCCGGATCGAGCGGTTGTGCCTGAACCGCAACCGGCTGCACGTCGACGGCTACCGGGACCGAAGCGACCGCCCGCACGCCGCCGTGCACGGCACCGTCCCCAACCCCCTGCACGCCCCGTGACCGGACCGGCTGTCAGTGGTCCCGCGTAGGCTTGCAGCGCTATGACGAAGCCCTCCCTCCCCGATCTGCTCCATGCCGCCGTCACCGCCGTCGGCGGCACCGAGCGCCCCGGCCAGGTGGCGATGGCCGAGGCCGTCGCCGAGGCCGTGGACGACAACGCCCATCTGCTGGTCCAGGCCGGCACCGGCACCGGCAAGTCCCTCGGCTATCTGGTGCCGGCGCTGGCCCACGGCGAGCGCGTGGTCGTCGCGACGGCCACCCTCGCGCTGCAGCGCCAGCTCGTCGAGCGCGACCTGCCCCGTACGGTCGACGCCCTGCATCCGCAGCTGCGCCGCCGGCCCGAGTTCGCCATGCTCAAGGGCCGCTCGAACTACCTCTGCCTGCACCGCCTGCACGAAGGCGTCCCGCAGGAAGAGGAGGACGGCCTCTTCGATCCGTTCGAGCAGGCGACGCCCACGAGCAAGCTCGGCAAGGACCTGCTGCGGCTGCGGGACTGGGCGGACGAGACCGAGACCGGCGACCGCGACGCGCTCACGCCCGGTGTCTCCGACCGCGCCTGGGGCCAGGTCTCGGTGTCCTCCCGGGAGTGCCTGGGCGCGTCGAAGTGCGCGTACGGCGCGGAGTGCTTCGCCGAGGCCGCCAGGGAGCGGGCCAAGCTCGCCGATGTCGTCGTCACCAACCACGCGCTGCTCGCCATCGACGCGATCGAGGGCGCGCCGGTCCTCCCGCAGCACGAGGTGCTGATCGTCGACGAAGCCCATGAGTTGGTCTCCCGGGTCACCGGCGTCGCCACCGGCGAGCTCACCCCGGGACAGGTCAACCGCGCCGTGCGCCGGGCCGCCAAGCTCGTCAACGAAAAGGCCGCCGACCAGCTCCAGACCGCCTCGGAGACCTTCGAGCGGCTGATGGAGCTGGCGCTGCCCGGCCGCCTGGAGGAGATCCCCGAGGACCTCGGCTACTGCCTGATGTCCCTGCGCGACGCCGCCCGCACGGTCATCTCCGCACTCGGCTCGACCCGCGACAAATCCGTCCAGGACGAGGACGCCGTCCGCAAACAAGCCCTCGCCGCGGTGGAGAACGTGCACGCGGTCGCCGAGCGCATCGCGAACGGCTCCGAATACGACGTCGTCTGGTACGAGCGCCATGACCGCTTCGGCGCGTCCCTGCGGGTGGCGCCGCTCTCGGTGTCCGGCCTGCTGCGGGAGAAGCTCTTCGCGGACCGCTCCGTCGTGCTGACCTCCGCCACCCTCAAACTCGGCGGCGACTTCAACGGCGTCGGCGCCTCCCTCGGCCTGTCGCCCGAAGGCGTCCAGGGCGAGGACATCCCGGTCTGGAAGGGTCTCGACGTCGGCTCGCCCTTCGACTACTCCCGGCAGGGGATCCTCTACGTCGCCAAGCATCTGGCGCAGCCGGGCAGGGAGGGCAACCGCGAGGACATGCTCGATGAGCTGGCGGAGCTGGTCGAGGCCGCGGGCGGCCGGACGCTCGGGCTCTTCTCGTCGATGCGCGGTGCGCAGGCCGCGGCCGAGGCGCTGCGCGGCCGCCTCGACATGCCGATCCTGCTCCAGGGCGAGGAGACGCTCGGCGAGCTGATCCGCCACTTCGCCGAGGACGCCCGTACGTGCCTGTTCGGCACCCTCTCGCTGTGGCAGGGCGTGGATGTGCCGGGGCCCAACTGCCAGCTGGTGGTGATGGACCGGGTGCCGTTCCCGCGCCCGGACGATCCGTTGATGAGCGCCAGGCAGAAGGCGGTGGAGCAGGCCGGAGGGAACGGCTTCATGGCCGTGGCGGCGACCCATGCGGCGCTGTTGATGGCGCAGGGCGCCGGGCGGCTGGTCCGTGCCACCGGTGACCGCGGGGTGGTCGCGGTCCTGGATCCGCGGGTGGAGCGGGCCCGTTATGGCTCGTTCCTGCGGAAGTCGATGCCGGACTTCTGGTACACGACCGACCGCAATCAGGTCCGCCGCTCTCTCTCCGCCATCGACGCCGCCGCACAGACGGCCGAGAAGCCGGCCACGGACGGGACGGACGAGACGGCCGTCGTTGCGGAGGCGGGGGAGTAGCCCCACACGCGGGGAACCGAGCGGGGACAGAACTGAGCCCCGGAACCGGCGCAGTGGTTCCGGGGCTCGGCATGAGGGCTGGGTCAGACCCGGCGCAGTACCGCCACGACCTTGCCGAGGATGGTTGCCTCGTCGCCGGGGATCGGCTGGTACGCGGCGTTGTGCGGCAGCAGCCACACATGGCCGTCCTCGCGCTTGAAGCGCTTGACGGTGGCCTCGCCGTCGAGCATCGCGGCGACGATGTCGCCGTTCTCCGCGACGGGCTGACGGCGGACGGTGACCCAGTCCCCGTCGCAGATCGCGGCCTCGATCATGGAGTCACCGACGACCTTCAGCACGAAGAGTTCACCGTCACCGACCAGCTGGCGGGGGAGCGGGAAGACATCCTCGACCGACTCCTCGGCGAGGATCGGGCCACCGGCCGCGATCCGGCCGACGAGCGGGACGTAGGAAGCCGCGGGCTTGCCGGCGGTCTCGGTGGCCGCGCTGGTGGCCTGGTCCGAGCCGCGGACCTCGTACGCCCGGGGGCGGTGCGGGTCGCGCCGCAGGAAGCCCTTGCGCTCGAGCGCCATCAGCTGATGGGCGACCGAGGAGGTGCTGGACAGCCCGACCGCCTGGCCGATCTCCCGCATGGACGGCGGATAGCCGCGGCGCTGCACCGAATCCCGGATCACTTCGATCACCCGGCGCTGGCGATCGGTGAGCCCCGAACTGTCGGCGCGAATTCCGGGCGGGCGGCCCGGTAGCGAGCGTGCGGGCTTCGGCTCTTCGGAGTCCAACGTGGCGTCGTCCATCGGCGTGTTCCGTGCCGATTGAGGAGGCTCGAATCGGCTCTGGGAGTGGCTTTGTGCGGTGATGGTCGCGCTGTCTGCGGTGGTGGTCACGTCGGCCCCTCTCGAAATGTTCTCCCTAGTTAGCCAACGGTAGTAGCTTTCGAAAGGTTGCGCCAAACACACGTTCGAGTGAAATATTCGCTGATTGGCTGACCTGGTCGCGTGGCTGGGTGTATAGCCGAAAGGCAATTCGGGCCTCTGCTGTACCTTTTCGCCCGAGTTCTCCGGTCGCCTCTTCCGTGGACGGCACGCCGTGGCCGCCGTCCGCCGCGCCGGCGCCGATTCTGTCATCCCGGCCCCTGCGGCCCGCCGGCCGGGTGGCTTCCCGTACGCTCGTGGGCGACCCCCGGGCCCGCCTCCCCCGCGACACGCGGTAGGCACTCGTAAGCGGCCCGACACCACATCTAGTGCTTGAATGCGATTCACCGCCTACAAGTTGTGGTGCCGGTCCTCCGAGGCTCCGGGGATCGCCTATGCTGGAGGCTGCTCCGAAGGGCCCGAAAGGGCTGGTCGGAGGCCATTCGTCGTACGCCGGATTCGGTGGCGTACGTCCGTTTTTTCGAGGGTGAGGAGGGTGGAGCCATGCACTGCCCCTTCTGTAGGCACCCAGACAGCCGGGTCGTCGACAGCCGCACCACGGACGACGGCACGTCGATCCGCCGGCGCCGCCAGTGCCCCGACTGCTCGCGCCGCTTCACGACCGTCGAGACCGCGTCGCTGATGGTGATCAAGCGCAGCGGTGTCACCGAGCCCTTCAGCCGGAACAAGGTCATCGCGGGTGTGCGCAAGGCATGCCAGGGCCGCCCGGTCACCGAGGACGCCCTCGCCAAGCTCGGCCAGCAGGTCGAGGAGGCGGTGCGCGCCACCGGCAGCGCCGAGCTGTCCACCCATGACGTCGGGCTCGCCATACTGGGCCCGCTTCAGGAGCTGGACCTCGTCGCCTACCTGCGCTTCGCGTCGGTCTACCGCGCCTTCGACTCGCTCGACGACTTCGAGGCGGCCATCGCCGAGCTGCGGGAGCAGCGCGAGCTGGGACCGCCCGGGCAGCACCGCGGGAGCGACGGGGAGGCCGGCGGCCCGACCGGCGCCCTCGCCGTCGGTACCGCCACCGCCGCCGACTGAGTTCGGCGCGCAACCAAGAACCTGGTCGGGGCTAGAGCAGGCGCCCCGGCATATGCAAGACATACACCGTGCCACGGAATGAGTGTGCACATATGGGCGTTTGCCCGTATAGGGAGGCGGAATGACAGAGACGACGAGCGGCCCGGCACGAGGCTCCCGCGCCAAGGGCAGCAAGGCGAGCAAGGGTCTGCGCATCGAGCGCATCCACACCACCCCCGGCGTGCATCCGTACGACGAGGTGGAGTGGGCGCGCCGTGACGTCGTCATGACCAACTGGCGCGACGGCTCGGTCAACTTCGAGCAGCGTGGCGTCGAGTTCCCCGACTTCTGGTCGGTGAACGCGGTCAACATCGTCACGAGCAAGTACTTCCGCGGCGCGGTGGGTTCGCCGACGCGGGAGTCGAGCCTCAAGCAGCTCATCGACCGTGTGGTCAAGACGTACCGCAAGGGTGGCGAGGACAACGGTTACTTCGCCTCCCCGGCGGACGCCGAGATCTTCGAGCACGAGCTGGCGTACGCGCTGCTGCACCAGGTCTTCAGCTTCAACTCGCCGGTGTGGTTCAACGTCGGCACCAAGCAGCCGCAGCAGGTCAGCGCCTGCTTCATCCTCTCCGTGGACGACTCCATGGAGTCGATCCTGGACTGGTACAAGGAAGAGGGGATGATCTTCAAGGGCGGCTCCGGCGCCGGCCTGAACCTCTCCCGCATCCGCTCCTCCAAGGAGCTGCTCTCCTCCGGCGGCAACGCCTCCGGTCCGGTCTCCTTCATGCGCGGCGCCGACGCTTCCGCGGGCACCATCAAGTCGGGCGGCGCCACCCGCCGCGCGGCCAAGATGGTCGTCCTGGACGTCGATCACCCCGACGTCGAGGCCTTCATCGAGACCAAGGTGAAGGAAGAGGAGAAGGTCCGCGCGCTGCGCGACGCCGGCTTCGACATGGACCTGGGCGGCGACGACATCACGTCCGTCCAGTACCAGAACGCCAACAACTCGGTCCGTGTGAACGACGAGTTCATGAAGGCCGTCGAGACCGGCTCGAAGTTCGGCCTGCGCGGCCGGATGACCGGTGAGGTCATCGAGGAGGTCGACGCCAAGGGTCTCTTCCGCAAGATGGCGGAGGCCGCCTGGGCGTGTGCCGACCCGGGCATCCAGTACGACGACACCATCAACCACTGGCACACCTCGCCGGAGTCGGGCCGCATCACCGCGTCCAACCCCTGCAGCGAGTACATGCACCTGGACAACTCCTCGTGCAACCTCGCCTCGCTCAACCTCCTGAAGTTCCTGCGCGACGACGACCTGGGCAACCAGACGTTCGAGGCGGACCGCTTCGCCAAGGTCGTCGAGCTGGTCATCACCGCGATGGACATCTCCATCTGCTTCGCGGACTTCCCCACCGAGAAGATCGGTGAGACCACCCGCGCCTACCGCCAGCTGGGTATCGGCTACGCCAACCTCGGCGCCCTGCTGATGGCCACCGGCCACGCCTACGACTCCGACGGCGGCCGCGCGCTGGCCGGTGCCATCACCTCCCTGATGACCGGCACCTCCTACAAGCGCTCGGCCGAACTGGCCGCGGTCGTCGGCCCGTACGACGGCTACGCCCGCAACGCCGACGCCCACAAGCGCGTCATGAAGCAGCACTCCGACGCCAACGCCACCGCGGTGCGCATGGACGACCTGGACAACCCGGTCTGGGCGGCGGCCACCGAGGCATGGCAGGACGTGCTGCGCATCGGCGAGAAGAACGGTTTCCGTAACGCGCAGGCGTCGGTGCTCGCGCCGACCGGCACCATCGGCCTGATGATGGACTGCGACACCACGGGCGTCGAGCCGGACCTGGCCCTGGTCAAGTTCAAGAAGCTCGTCGGCGGCGGCTCCATGCAGATCGTGAACAACACGGTCCCCAAGGCGCTCAAGCGGCTCGGCTACCAGCCCGAGCAGGTCGAGGCGATCGTCGCCCACATCGCCGACCACGGCAATGTCGTCGACGCCCCCGGCCTGAAGCCCGAGCACTACGAGGTCTTCGACTGCGCCATGGGCGTGCGCTCGATCTCCGCCATGGGCCACGTCCGGATGATGGCTGCCGCGCAGCCGTTCCTCTCCGGTGCGATCTCCAAGACGGTCAACGTCCCGGAGACCGCCACCGTCGAGGAGATCGAGGAGGTCTACTTCGAGGGCTGGAAGCTCGGTCTGAAGGCCCTCGCGATCTACCGCGACAACTGCAAGGTCGGCCAGCCGCTCTCGGCCAAGAAGAAGGAGCCCGAGGCCAAGGCCAAGGCCGAGGCTCCGGCCGAGAAGAAGGTCGTCGAGTACCGCCCGGTGCGCAAGCGCCTCCCGAAGGGTCGTCCCGGCATCACCACCTCCTTCACCGTGGGCGGCGCCGAGGGCTACATGACCGCCAACTCCTACCCGGACGACGGTCTGGGCGAGGTCTTCCTGAAGATGTCCAAGCAGGGCTCGACCCTCGCGGGCATGATGGACGCCTTCTCCATCGCGGTTTCGGTGGGCCTCCAGTACGGCGTGCCGCTGGAGACCTACGTCTCGAAGTTCACCAACATGCGCTTCGAGCCGGCCGGCATGACGGACGACCCGGACGTGCGGATGGCGCAGTCGATCGTCGACTACATCTTCCGCCGCCTGGCGCTGGACTTCCTGCCCTTCGAGACCCGTTCCGCGCTCGGTATCCACTCCGTCGAGGAGCGCCAGCGTCACCTGGACACCGGTTCGTACGAGCCGAACGACGAGGTCGACGTGGAGGGGCTGGCCCAGTCCGCGCACCTGCAGTCCGAGGCGCCGCAGAAGGACACCCCGGCGACGAAGATCGTCGAGGAGGCCGCCGCGCCGGCTCCCAAGCAGGCGCACACCAACGCGGAACTGGTCGAGATGCAGCTGGGCATCAACGCCGACGCGCCGCTCTGCTTCTCCTGCGGCACGAAGATGCAGCGGGCCGGCAGCTGCTACCTGTGCGAGGGCTGCGGCTCGACGAGCGGCTGCAGCTGAGCGCGATCGCTGTGAACGCCGTACCGGTCTGAGATGACCGGGGGAGCGGGGACCGACCTACTGTCGGTCCCCGCTTCGGCGTTGGCGGCCCGCGCCTGCTCCGGGCCGGGGAGCGGCGGGGCTACCGGGTGGCCCGATGGCGTTCGTCCTGCCCTGTCCCCGTGCGGTCGGTGGCGCGGCCGTCCGTACGCCTCCGGAGGCCGATGTAGAGCAGTCCGGCCCATATGTGCAGCGTCGCGATGCCTAGCAACAGCATCGCCGGGGGCAGGGCGGCGGCCAGGCCGGCGAGCGTGGCGCCGCAGGCGGCCGCGGTGATCTTCAGCCCGGCGCCGAGCGTGAAGACCTGGGCCCGAGTGGCCGGTGGGGCGTGGGCGGCTCGGATGCGCAGGGTCGCGGTCAGCAGGGGACCGTCGCACAGCCCCGCGACGGCGAACAGCGCCGTGCAAGCGGTCAGGGACGGTACGAGTGCGGCGCCTGCCAGTGCGAATCCGGTGCCGAACAGGGCCGCGGTGGCGAGGTGCGGCACCGGAAGCGCCGGCTGCCATGTGGCGAGAATCAGGGCACCGGCGAGTGCCCCGCAGGCGAACGCCGTCATCAGGATGCTGCCGCTGCCCGGGTCTCCCCGGTGATCGCCGAGCAGCACCGTCGCTGTGGTCATGCCACCGACACCGACGAACGCCAGGCAGGTGGCCGCGGTGATCGCACGCAGCTCGCGGATGCGCAGGACAGCGGCCAGGCCCGCTGCCACATCCGCCCGCAGGGTGCCGGGGCGGGCGACGCCGGTCGTAGCGCCGGGGAGAGAGGAACCGAAGGGCAGCGCGGCCGCCAACGCAGCGGCACAGGCAGCCGCCCCGGCCAGCAGACCCATCGCGGGGTCGGGCGCCACCGTGGCTGCCAGGACGCTGACGACGCCGGGACCGGCGACGGAGGCGGCGTTGTAGACCGCCGCGTCCAGTGCGTAGGCGCGGTTTCGCGGTGCGCCGTGCGGCATGAGTGCGGCGATCAGGCTGGACAGGCCGCCGGACACCACCGGGCCGCAGGCGCCTCCCAAGAGCGCGACGGCCAGTGTGACCGGTAGGGGAGCGCGCCCGACAAGGGTCGCCAGTGCCCCGATGGCCGCTGCGAAGCCGGCCAGAGCACCGAAGTAGAAGACCCTGGGGCGCCGCAACCGGCTCGCCATGGCGCCCACGAGGGGCGCGGCGACCACGTGCGGTGCCATCCACGCGGTGAGGATGAACGCCCCTTGGGCCGCGCCTCCGGTGCGGTGCAGCGTCAGAAGGAGCAATCCCACGGACACGCCTTCGTCTGCCAGCCTGGCCAGGAAGGCGGTGGCCAGATAGCGCCGTAAGCCGGGGGAAGCGGCGGGCGCGGAGGCGGACGCGGAACCGGTGGGGCCGGTGGGGTCAGCGGAATCGGTGGTTCGTTGTGGCATGAAGCCCTCCGGCCCTTTCCGTGCTGTGCAGGATTCCGTAACGGCTTATATAGCTAAGACGATACGGAAAGGTACAGTAGAGGGTGCGGCCTGAGGGGGGTGGCGAAGGCGGTCGGTGGGGCGGGCGGTGCGGGTGATGCGCGCACGGCTGGTAGCTCACGCGCGCAGGCTTTGGCGCGGAGGCGGCATGGGCTTCTCAGGGGACGGAAGGAGTGGGCGGCACATGAGTGGCGGCAGGGGCGCAATGACCGGCGAGGGGCAGGGGTTTCGGCCTGCCCAGAGGTTGATCGACCTGGCGAACGCGGTCCGCGCGGACCCCGAGCTGCCCAGGGAGGAGATGGCGGAGCTGCTCGCCCGGCACGGGGAGAGCCCGGGCGACCTCACCGAGCAGTCGTTCTCGCCCAAGGACGCCGACGACCTGCGGAGCGCCGTCGTCCGCATCACCGGGGTACTGACGGAGACCGACACCGACCGGGCCGCGCAGGGCCTCAACGACCTGCTCGCCGAGTGCGGCGCCCGTCCGCGCCTCTCCCGCCACGACGGCCACGCCTGGCACCTGCATGTCGACCGGGGCGACGACGCGAGCTGGGCCGACTGGTTCCTCGCGGCAGGCGCGCTGACGCTGGCGCAGATCCTCACCGAGTACGGTCGCGTCCCCTGGGGCGCGTGTGACTCCCCCCGCTGCGCCAACCTCTACCTGGGCACCGGCCCGGGGAGCGCCCGCCGTTACTGCTCGACCCCCTGCGCTTCGCGGGAGCGCGTCGCGGCACACCGCCGGCGTCAGCGGGAGGGCTGAGGGGCGCGGGGGAGTGGATGCGAGGGGTGTGTGGAGCGGGGGCGTTTCGTGCGGGGAGCGGCGATCCGTTATGGATGAGCGGCGGGGGAGTGCCTGAGGCTTTTCCCCCGCCGCTGCCATGCGTACCGAGCTGAGGCAAGGTGCTTGGGACGGCCGGGAGTTGACGGCCGGCGCTGCACTGCCCGTGCCGGATCAGCCTGCCTTGGCCGTCGACCGATGGAAGCTGTCCCAGGGGCGACCGGTTGCGCGTTTCCCGTCGCCATCGACCGACGCGCCGTCTGCCCGCTCGGCGGCCGGGACGCGCGTGGGTCAGGTGCCGGTCGGTGCGGCGGCGAGCGCTCCGGGTCAGCTGCCCATCAGGCCGGCGAACTCGTCGGGGTCGGTGTCGAAGCCCCGGACGTCCGCGTGGAACCGCCATTCGCCGTGCTCGTCCCGGGCGAAGACGGCGACCCTCGCGGCGGTGGCCCCCGCGACATCGGCGAAATCGTTCTCCGCCAGGTCCGTATAGCCCTCGCGGACCAGGACGTGGGTGTTCTCTATGTCACCGAAGGTCTTCCGGCCCTCGCGCTGCTGGATGGCGACTCCCACCACTACGCGCGTGTACGTCTCGGCCAGTCGGCCCAGTTCAAGGGTCATGACCTCGTCGAAGCCGAATCCCTGGCCCGTCCGGCTGTCCCGGTTCAGCGTGATGGTGCCGTCGGGCGACCGGCTGTCGAAGTGCACCAGGTATGCCGGGTCGTTGTGCGGCGCGTCCGTGTACGTCGCGGCGACGAGGTCGAGATCGTTATCCGGCGCGCCGAGGGGGCTGGGGTCCCACTTGAGCGTGACCTCGACCTTCTCGATCCCTTTGTTGAGCGTGCTCACCGGGCTTCCCTTCCTTTGTGTGGTCGAACATGCGTCGAACCGGTCGGCCCGGTTGCGCGGAACGGCTCCTCGCAGGGCCCGGCGCCGGTCCGGCCTGGCGTCGAGGGGGCCGTACGCCCGATCGTCGGCAGGCTGCCGGAGGGATCCTGGAAATGCGGGGACCGTCCGCGCGCTGGTCGCGGGCAACTCCCCAAGACTCCCCGTTGTTTGACCATCGTGCCACGCCGGGAGGCTCGTGGGGTGGGCTGAAGTGCGCCGATCCACATGGGGGTTGTGTGGAGTGGGCACTAGCGGTGGCTTGAATGCGCCCTGTTCGGCGGCCCGCGCGGCTACCCGCCTGGCCGTCCGGCCGGCCCGGGAGCCCGGGGCACGGTGGGGGGGGAATGCCAACGCCTGCCGTATGGCCTCGTGTTGATCGCCGCGCCGAGCCATGGTGGCGCGGTCCGCCGGCCGCCTCGCCCGGAGATGGCTGAGATGACCACCGCGGTTGATCAGTGGCTCGGCGTAGGAAGGTCGGCCCGATCCGGGCGTCCGTATTCAGGCATACGGCGAAGGTGAGGTCCACGCGTGCCGCCCGGTCGCGGTGCGAGGCGTTGGTGGGCTTCGACAATGAGGCGGGAGCGGGCTGTCCGCAGAGCGCGGTGGTTGAGCGCAGAGTTCCGGCCAGGGGACGGGGGAAGGTGACCGGTGCCGACGAGGCCGGGCATGACCGCGAGCCTTGTCGGCCTACCGGTGGCGACTGGCTCTCGGGGGTGGTGAGCGGGGTTCCGTACGGCGTGCAGATCGGCGGGCGCTTCCATCGGAGCGCGTGTACCTGGAGGCGGCGGAGCAGGGCGGCCACCGGCTG
This sequence comes from Streptomyces sp. Pv4-95, assembly GCF_045782725.1. Lineage (NCBI taxonomy): Bacteria > Bacillati > Actinomycetota > Actinomycetes > Kitasatosporales > Streptomycetaceae > Streptomyces > Streptomyces sp. Pv4-95. The sequence continues at coordinate 2,283,524 of NZ_CP127172.1, read as the reverse complement.
GGGGTGCGGACGCCCATCGGCCCAGTGCTGTAAGGCAGTTCGGGGCGGTATGTGCGTGTGACGCGCAGTGATGCCCTGCGGCCCAGGGGCCTTACGATGGCGCGGTGCTGGTCAAGTGGATTCGCCTCACCGTTGTGGACCGTCGAGGGTTCGAGCGGGGGCAGCGGAAATGGGCGGGGCTGCTGGGTGAGCCGGGGTTTCGAGGGCAGGGCGGGGGGTGGAGCCGCACCCGTCCCGGGGTCGCGCATCTGGTGGCCTTCTGGGAGAGCCGGGCGTTCTACGACTCCTTCATGGCGCGTTCCTACGCCCGGCTGGCTGCCGCCCAGGTCGGTACCCACAAGGACGCCCAAGTGCGTCTCTTCGAGCACGAATTCGATGTGAAGGTCGGTTTTCGGCCTGCGTTCGGCGACGCCGACGTGTTGCGGCTCGCGCACTGCCAGGTACGCGAGGACCGGGTGGACCACTTCATGCTGATGCAGGAGAAGGTCTGGAACCCGGCGATGGCGGGGTCGCCGGGAATGCTCCGGGGGATGCTGGGGCGGGCGCCGGGGGAGGAGTTCTTGGTGTTGTCCCTGTGGCAGTCCGCCGCCGAGCGAGGGAAGTACCGGCCGGAGCGGGTGGAACGGCTGGCGCTGCGGGCCCAGATAGCCGCGGATGTGCAGGCGATCGCGGGCGATGTGGTGCAGCTCGAACCTTCGTGGACGGTGTGACGGCCCTGGTCAGGAGCCGTTTCGGGCAGCGTGCGCGTTGCCGGCACCGAACACCCCGGCGCGGGCGGCGGCCACCGCTGCCGCCGCTGACTGGTCGGCGAGCGCCACGTCGACCGGCTCCCGGGTGGTGAACAGGCGGAAGAAGAGCGGCGCGGAGACGGACCGGACGAGGCTGCCGGCGTCGATCGCGTGCCCGGGGCCCCCTTCGGCTCCCGTGGGCAACTCTCCACGGGTCACGGCACGTTCGACGATCGTCTCGCAGCGCGCGAACCGCTCGGTGTAATAGGCGCGCAGGGCGACGGCGGCTCGCTCCGATTGGAAGGCGGCCGCGATCATCGCGGAAACGGACGCGGCCACCGCCTGATCATTGAAGGACTCGACCACCTCGCGGGCCAGAGCGCGCAGATCGCCGTCGAGCGAGCCCGTGTCGGGCGGCTCCCAGCTGTCCTCCCCCGCCAGATCCAGGGCATCGGCCACCATGCCCTCGATGTCTCCCCAGCGGCGGTAGAGCGTCGTCTTGTGCACGCCGGAGTGCGCGGCGATGTATTCGACGGTGAGGCCGGGATAGCCGTGTTCGGTGAGACCGGCGAGGACGGCGTCGCGGACGGCGGCTCGGGTGCGGGCGGTACGGCCGCCGGGGCGTCGGGTGCCGGGTGAGGGGGAGGGGCCGCTGGTGTCGGATGCGGGGCTGTCGGTCCCTTCGGTCCCTTTGGTCGCTCCGGTTGCCTTGGTCGCCCGGGTCGTGGGGGTGACGTCGTCAGGCAATTGCAACTCCTGTTGCGTTAGTTGGGTCGATCGTGTCATCATCAGCGTAACGCCACTTCGGTTGCGTTTGTGGCGTCGCTCCGTACGAGCGCGCCATGAGCGCGTGCACTTCGTCCCTTCTTCCCTTCCTTGCTGTTCCTCCCGCCTCGACGCCTCCGGTCTCTTGGCCTCGTCGGCTTCCTCGGCCCCCTCAGCCCTTAAGACCCTGAATCTCCTCGACTCCCGGCCCGACCGAGGCGGCACGTCGCGCAGACCGTCGCTGCGATTGCTGCGCTGTCCTTCCGCCTCTTGTCTGCCTCACCTTTGGTCCGCCGCACCCTCCCCACCTGCCCCGTCCGTCCTACCTGCCCGAGCGATCTCCACGGAGGATTGATTGCCCACCCAGATCTCGTTGCACGACATCACCAAGTCCTACGCCGACTACCTGCTGTTCAGCGGGGTTTCCCTCTCCGTGCGACCCGGCGACCGCATCGGGATCGTGGGCGAGAACGGCGCCGGGAAGTCGACCCTGCTGCGCATCATCGCGGGCGTCGAGCAGCCCGACGAAGGCCACGTCGTCTGCCGTGCCGACGGCGGCACCGGCTACCTCGGACAGACACCCGATCTCCCGCCGGATCACACCGTCCAGGACGCGATCGACTCCTCCCTGGCGGACCTCAGGAAGATGGAGAGCAGACTTCGCGCGCTGGAGACCGAGCTCGGCTCGGCGACAGCCGAAGAACTGTCGGAGTACGGCGATCTGCTCACACTCTTCGAGCTGCGCGGTGGCTATGAAGCCGATGCTCGCGTCGAGAAGGCGCTGCACGGCCTCGGGCTGGAACGCATCGGTCATGACCGCCCACTCGGCAGCCTGTCAGGAGGGGAACAGGCTCGGCTGGGGCTCGCCTGCCTGATCGCCGCGGCGCCCGAGGTCATGCTCCTCGACGAGCCGACCAACCATCTCGACACGGCAGCCCTCCGCTGGCTGGAAGACGCCCTGCTGGCCCATCCCGGCACCGTCCTCGCCGTCTCCCACGACCGCCTTTTCCTTCAACGCGTCGCCACCGCGATCCTCGAGGTCGACGCGGACCGCCGCGAGATCGTCCGCTACGGCGACGGGTACGGCACCTTCGTCGCCGCCAAAACCGCTGCTCGGCGACGCTGGGAGCAGGACCATGCCCGCTGGCAGGAGGAGGTCGCTCACCTCGCAGCCTTCTCGGCCGGCACCGCACACAGCGTCGCCCAGGGTCGGGCCATCAAGGACGGCAACAAGATGGCGTACGACCGGCACAAGGGCCGGGTCCAGGCGTCGGTCTCCAGTCGGGTGCGCAACGCCCAGGAGCGACTGCGCAGGCTGCGGGAGGAGCCGGTCCCGCGCCCACCGGATCCCCTCCGCTTCCAGGCGGCAGGGCTGGCCGGAGAGAGCGACACGTCCAAGGGGACGCTCGTCCACCTCGACGGAGTGCGGGTCGGGGACCGGTTGGCGGTGGACGCCCTTTCCGTGGCCGCGGGAGAGCGGATCCTGATCCACGGCGCCAACGGCGCGGGCAAGACCACGCTCCTCCGCGTCATGACGGGCCTCACCGCACCGGACAGCGGCACGGTCACGCGCCAGGGGCAGATCGGCTACCTCGCCCAGGAAATACCGGTCTCCCGTCCTGCCGAGTCACTGTTGGCCGCGTTCGGGCGGGGGCTCACCGGAGACCGGGAAGAGGTCGCTGCCCTTCTGATGTCGTTCGGGCTGTTCCGTGACCGCGAGCTGCATGTGCCGGTCGGGGCCCTCTCGGCCGGGCAGCGACGCCGGCTCGCGCTGGCCCGGCTGCTGTCCCGTCCTGCAGATCTGCTGCTCCTCGACGAGCCGACCAACCACCTGGCCCTCGCACTGGTCGAAGAGCTGGAGGAGGCCCTGGCGGCGTGGCCCGGAGCCGTGGTCCTCGTCTCGCACGACCGTCTGCTGCGCCGACGCTTCGGCGGTCGCCGGTACGAGATACGCGACGGACGGTCGGCCGATGTCGCCACGGCGTGCGGGAGGTAGCCCGGTAGCCGGAGGTACGCGGCCCCTGAGCGCTGGGAGGTGGGCAGAGGGAAGCTGCGCCGGGGAGCGTGCAGAGGGAGGGGCGGGGGAGGGGGAGGGGGGAAAGAGAGCCCCATAGGCGGGGCAGGGGACCGGCCCCCTTGGCCGCGTGCGGCATGTACAGGGCATGCGATTTAGGGTGGCTTCATGGCCCGGCCCCGACGCATCGTTCTCATCCGCCACGGCGAGTCGGAAGGGAATCTCGACGACACCGTGTACGAGCGGGAACCCGATCACGCGCTCAGTCTCACCGAGAAGGGAATGCGTCAGGCGGCGGAAGCCGGCGGTCCGCTCCGCGAGATGTTCGGCGACGAACGAATCTCCGCCTACGTCTCGCCCTACCGCCGCACCCACCAGACCTTCCAGCAGCTCGGGCTGGACCCGGACAAGGTCCGGGTCCGAGAGGAGCCGCGGCTGCGCGAGCAGGACTGGGGCAACTGGCAGGACCGTGACGACGTACGGCGCCAGAAGGCGTACCGCGACGCCTACGGCCACTTCTTCTACCGCTTCGCCCAGGGCGAGTCCGGCGCGGACGTCTACGACCGGGTCGGGGCGTTCCTGGAGAGCCTGTGGCGCAGCTTCGAGCATCCCGACCACCCGCCGAACGTCTTGATCGTCACGCACGGCCTCACCATGCGCCTGTTCTGCATGCGGTGGTTCCACTGGACGGTGGCGGAGTTCGAATCGCTGTCCAATCCGGGTAACGCGGAGTGGCGGACCCTGCTGCTCGGGCCCGACGGGCGGTACACGCTCGATCGGCCGTTTGAGAGCTGGTGTAAACCCGAGCCTTATGGCGTCACCGGTTAGAGTGCACAGCGATGACCGCCGACCACCGTGACGCAGACCGCTCTACGCGGGCCCTGGCGAGCCTGCGCGGACTGGCCGTGGGCGATGCCCTCGGATCCCAGTTCTTCGTCCCCGCCCATTACCCCGCCCTCAAGCGCCGCGAACTGCCGCCCGTCCCGTGGCAGTGGACCGACGACACCGAGATGGCCTGTTCCGTCCTCGCCGTGCTCACCGCCCAGGGCCGGATCGACCAGGACGCGCTGGCCCACTCCTTCGCCGATCACCACGACTTCGACCGTGGCTACGGTCCCGCCGTCAACCGCATGCTCCGGCTGATCCGCGAGGGCGGCGACTGGCGTGAGCTGGCGTCCGGGCTCTTCAACGGCCAGGGATCATGGGGCAACGGCGCCGCCATGCGTATCGCACCGCTGGGCGCCTGGTACGCCGACGACCCCGAGCAGGCCACGCACCAGGCCGAGATCTCCGCGTACATCACGCACCAGCACCGCGAGGCCGTCGTCGGCGCGATGGCCGTCGCCGCCGCGGCCGCCCTGGTCGCCGACCCGTCCCGCGGGCTCGGCCCCGAGGATCTGCTCGACGGGGTGATGGAGCTGATCCCCCGCAGCGCCGTACAGGCCGGACTGCGCCGGGCCCGGGACATGCTCGACTACGCGGACTCCGGCACCGTCGCCGCCGTCCTGGGCTGCGGTCGACGCACCAGCGCCCACGACACCGTGCCCTTCACCCTCTGGGCCGCCGCACGCAACCTCGGCAACTACGAGAAGGCGTTCTGGGCCACCGCGCAGGCAGGTGGTGACGTGGACACCACCTGCGCCATCGTCGGCGGCATCGTCGCGGCGGGCAGCGGCGGCGCCCCGCCGCAGGCATGGCTGGAGGGCACTGAGGCCCTCCCGACATGGGCCCCCTCCCTGTCCGATTGACCGCACCTCTGTCTTGTCGTCCGCTGACCGGTCGCGCTGCTGGCTGGCCGCGGGCTGCCGCAACGGCCCTGGGCCCGACCGGCTCTTTCGCGACGGCCGGGTCTTTCGCGACGGCTGGGCCGTGCCGTACCCGCCGTGTGTCCGCCCAACGGGCGTAGTGCGGCGGCGACTTCATGCCCGCGTGCCGGACTCGTTGCCAAGTGCGCCACCCCTCGGCCTCACTCAACCCGCCGACCCCGGAGACCGGTCCTCCGGGGCGCGCCGCGCAGTCCCGGCTCCAGCTCCCGACCTTGCCCTCCCCCCTCCCCCCTCCCCCTCCTCCCTCTCTTCCGCCCCTCTCGCCCCGAAAAGTACCTGTTGGTAGCTTCCGTTTCCGTCCCGGTGGAAGCGGTCGCACGAACGGTTTGGCGCGAGGTGCGGATCCGGTGCCCACGGTTGCGCCGAATAGGCGTAACCTTGCTGGCGCCATGCCGTACGAGCCTCCCACCCACACCGTCGAGCGATCATTGCGCGCCACCACCGGTGCCAAGATCGTTGCAGGTGTAGACGAGGTCGGACGGGGAGCCTGGGCCGGCCCGGTCAGCGTCTGCGCAGCCATCACCGGTCTGCGTCGCCCGCCCGCCGGACTCACCGATTCCAAGCTGCTGACACCCAAGCGCCGCACCGAACTCTGCGATGTTCTCGGCGACTGGGTCACGTCCTACGGCCTGGGGCACTCCTCCCCGGAGGAGATCGACGCCCTGGGAATGACCGCGGCGCTGAGGCTCGCGGCGGTGCGCGCCCTGGAGGCGCTGCCGGTCCGTCCGGACGCGGTCATCCTCGACGGCAAGCACGACTATCTGGGCACGCCCTGGCGGGTCCGTACGGTCATCAAGGGTGACCAGTCCTGCGTCGCGGTCGCCGCCGCGTCGGTGATCGCCAAGGTGCGGCGCGACGCGATGATGGCCGAACTCGGCCTCCAATACGGCGACTTCGCCTTCGAGGCCAACGCCGGATACCCCTCGCCGACCCATCGCATCGCCCTGGAGGAGTACGGTCCTACGCCGCACCACCGAGTGTCGTGGTCCTACATGGATGCCCTGCCCCGGTGGCGGCACCTGAAGAAGGTGCGCGTCACCCCCGAAGCAGCCGCTCTGGAGGCCGGTGGCCAACTCGGCTTCGACTTCTGAGCGGTGCGGACATAAATGCAGTACCCGCTGTCATGTCCCGCACTTACGTTTGATAGACATCCCTTCATGCCTCTCATCCCCGAGGAGCCTCAGATTCACGAGAGTGTCCCGGGTCCCCGCGCTACTCCGGCCGCCGGCCGTACCGCGCCGACCCCCCGTCCTGTTCCCGGTCCCGGTCCCCGCCCCGCACCTCCGCGTGGCGCCCCCGCGGCCGGTGTCCGTCCGGGCAAGCCCGGACCCGCTGCGCCGCCGCGTGGGCCTGTCGCCGCTCCGCCGGCGCAGCGCACCGGCTCCCAGATGCCCGCCGCGAAGGCTGCCACCCCCGCCGCGGGAGCCCAGCTCCAGCTGATCCCGGCACCCGAAGGTGGCGCGATCGACGCCGCCGACGAGGCCGTTGATCTGCTGTTGGACTCCGGGCGGGCACCGGGCGAGATCCTGGTGCTGACCACCGGCGACCCCCACCCGTGGGCGGCGCATGAGCTGTCCTTCGGTGAGGCGGCCTACTGGGCCCAACACGACGCTGCGGACGACGTGTTCTACGCGGACGCCTCTGCCGAGCGCATCGCGGGGCGGCCCGTCGTGATCGTCGCCGTCAACGGTGGCACGGACGACGTCACCGCCAAGGCACTGCCCGCGGCACTGGCCCGTGCGGGTGCGCTGTTGATCGTCTGCGGTGACCCGCAGCGGATCAACGCCGTCCTCGGCGCGAACGCCTGACCGTCCGCAACTCCCGGCAGCCCGTCGGCCCCTGGGCCGGCCGGGCTTGTCGGTGTGTCCGCGGAGGTGCGTGCGGGGATTCGGGCCGGGGGCGTGGCTCTGCGGGTCTGTGTTCCAGCCGTCTGCGTGTGCCTGTGTCCGGGTGCTCTTAGGTCCAGATTGTCCGGGCGATGCAGGTGCGCGGAGGTCTGGATGCCACGCTGCCGGTCAAGATCCGTGCGCCACGCCAAGATCGTTTGATCCTGCGGGCGTTGACGTGCTTCCGCATGCTCCCGAGCCTCGGTAACCGGGCCGCTGAATGCCGGGAATCGCTCGGCTCTCCCCCGGCCTCAGCGGGCCGCCGTGTGCCGCCGCGTTTCCGCCAGGCCGCCGCCGCCAGCGCGCCGTGGCGCGGCTCGGCTGCCGGTCCCCCGTGAGTCGGCCGGAAGCGGCGAGGAGGCTTCCGCTGCCGCAAGGGCCCCTGCGTCCTCCACGCTTTCCGTGGCTCCACTGTGCCCGGCCCCGCCGCTGCGAGCAGCGGGAATGCGCTGCTCGGATGGGCCGGCCGGCACCACCGGGCGGGGCGGCGAGTCCACGGGCTTCGCCGCAGAGCGCGGAGAGGCCACACTCGGCGCGCCCGTGCTGGTTGAGGCTATGCGCGCCGTCTGACCTTGTTCCGCACACTCCGCACTCTCCGCACTCTCCGCACGATCATTGCGATCCGTGCCACCCGTATGAGCTGTTTCCGTGTGGCCCGTCTCCCTGCGCCCAGCTTCCGTCTGGCCGGCTGCCGCGCGCGGTGACTCGTCTCGCCCCAACTCCTCGCCCGGAGACTCGTCACGCCGGGGCCCCGCCCGCCGCGCTTCACCGCGACGCGTCTCCGCCCGCCTTTCCGCGCGTCTTTGGGCACGTGGCCCGTTCCGTGTCTCGACCCCGGGCGCCGAAAGGGGCGGAAACGCGGCGGGAGTCGGCTTGGGGCGGCGGCCACCCCGGTCCTCGCCGAGCACCTGCCAGCGATCCCGGGTCAGTGTGATGTACGCCCCGCACCGAAGCCCGTGCAGTGTGCAGGCGTCGCGCAGTCCCCACATCCATGCGCCGTCCGCCTCCGTCCAACGCAGGTCGCCCTCACGGCAGTAGAGCAGCACGGCCGTACGGACCGGGGCACGCAACCGCAGGTCATGCGGGATGACCCGGCGCAGATGGGCCAGCAGCACATTGCGGAACTGCCAGCCATCCGGAGCGGCCGAGGGTTCGCTGAACGAGGCACTGGCCGTCAACCGCTCCTGAGGATCGAGGACGGCCACCACTGCCGTCGACGCCCCCGGGAGGTGACGCTCGTACAGGGCCGCGACGACTTCACGGGGGTTGCGGAGCAGGGGGATACCTGCCGAAGCCCACTCGGCGGGCTCCAGCATCCGACTGAGTCGGGCGGCTGAATCGGCGGATGCGGGCCGGGACACATTCGTGGGCGGGGCGAAGCCGAAGGCCACGGTCCTCCCTTCGTCTACGCATCCACGCGTCGGGCGGTTGCCGGGCGCGAAGGCGCACCGCGGCACGGCCCTGCCTGGCCGCGAACGGCAGGTACGGGGAAGCGACTTCAATTCTTGCGGTCGCACACGCTTGCGGCAACGAGCAATTCGCGCGCGCGACCCGAAATGGCCCGGTGCGCCGTCTATATTCCTTCCCGCCTTATCGGCCTCCGAAGCCCACAGCCGCCCACCATCTCGCCGCGCCCCACTACCCCTGTACGGCGAGGACCAGCGGAAACACGCCGTCCGCTCCCGCCCTGCGCAACAGTCGCGCGGCCACGGCCAGCGTCCATCCGGTGTCGGCGTAGTCGTCCACCAGAAGCACGGGGCCATCGGCCGATGCCAGAGCCTGAGCAAGCTCCGGCGGCACACTCAGCGCGCCGTGCAGGGCGCGCAGCCGTTGTGCGCTGTTGCTGCGGGGGATTCTGCTGTCGGCGTCGTCCTCCCTCGACGTCACCGTCCCCAGGAACGGCATCCTGCCGATGGTGGAGATCCGCTCGGCGAGCGAACGGATCAGCTGTGGGCGGGTGCGGGAGTCGAGGCAGACGACGCCGACGGGACGGGCTGGGGCATCCGCCGCTCCCGAGGCCCAACCGCCCGGGCCCTTGGCCCAGTCGGCGAGCACGGTGACCACGGCAGCGGACACATCGTCCGGTACCGGGCCGTCCGGAGCCTGCGGCGCGAGCATCGGCCGCAGACGGTTTCCCCATCCGATGTCGGAAAGCCGCCCCAGTGCGCGGCCGGTCCAGGCCAGCTCACCGGCAGGAATGCGGCCCTTGAGGTCGACTCCGATGGCCGGCAGCCCCGTCGGCCACATCCGCCGCGGCTCCACCTCCACGCCCGGGCGGCCCAGCTCACCGCGCGCAGCGTCCAGCGACGCGGCGGACACCTCAGGGGTGAAGCGTGCGCCCGCGCAGTTGTCGCAACGACCGCAGGCCACCGCTTCCTCGTCGTCCAGCTGCCGCCGCAGAAACTCCATCCGGCAGCCCGTGGTCGTGGCGTAGTCCCGCATCGCCTGCTGTTCGGTCTCCCGCTGGCGGGCCACCCAGGCATAGCGCTCCGCGTCGTACGACCACGGCCGGCCGGTGGCCGTCCAGCCGCCCTTGACGCGGTGCACGGCGCCGTCGACGTCGAGCACCTTGAGCATGATCTCCAGGCGTGAGCGGCGTAGTTCGACCTGCGGCTCGAGGGCGGGCAGCGACACGGGCCGGTCGGCGGCGGCAAGGACGTCCAGCGTCCGGCGCACCTGCTCCTCCGGCGGAAACGCCAGTGACGCGAAGTACTTCCAGATCGCCTCGTCCTCACGGCCGGGCAGCAGCAGCACCTCGGCGTGCTTGACGCCGCGTCCCGCACGTCCGACCTGCTGGTAGTAGGCGATGGGGGACGACGGCGAGCCGAGGTGCACCACGAAGCCCAGATCGGGCTTGTCGAAGCCCATGCCCAGCGCGGAGGTCGCCACCAGCGCCTTGACCCGGTTGGCCAGCAGATCGTCCTCGGCCTGCTGGCGGTCGGCGTTCTCCGTCTTGCCGGTGTACGAGGACACGGTGTGGCCCCGGTGCCGCAGGAACGCCGTGACCTCCTCGGCGGCCGCGACGGTGAGGGTGTAGATGATTCCCGACCCCGGCAGCTCGTGCAGATGGTCCGCCAGCCACGCGAGCCGGTGCGCGGCGTCCGGGAGCGGCAGCACGCCCAGGCTCAGGCTCTCGCGGTCCAGGGGGCCGCGAAGAACCAGGGCCTCAGCACCCTCGCCCGTCCCCAACTGCTCGGCGACATCGGCCGTCACCCGGGCGTTGGCGGTGGCGGTCGTGGCGAGCACCGGAACCCCCGGCGGGAGGTCGGCCAGCATCGTGCGCAGCCGCCGGTAGTCCGGCCGGAAATCATGACCCCAGTCGGAGATGCAGTGTGCCTCGTCGACCACCAGGAGGCCCGTGGCCGCGGCCAGCTTGGGCAGCACCTGATCACGGAAATCGGGGTTGTTCAGCCGCTCGGGGCTCACCAGCAGGACATCCACCTCGCCGGCTGCCACCTCGGCCTGGACGGTGTCCCACTCCTCGGTGTTCGAGGAGTTGATCGTGCGTGCCCGGATTCCGGCCCGCGCGGCCGCCTCCACCTGGTTGCGCATGAGCGCGAGCAGGGGCGAGACGATCACGGTCGGTCCGCTGCCGCGCTCGCGCAGCAGCGCCGTCGCGACGAAATACACGGCGGACTTTCCCCAGCCCGTGCGCTGCACGACCAGAGCACGGCGGTGGTCGGCGACCAGCGCCTCGATCGCCCGCCATTGATCCTCGCGCAGCCGGGCCTCGCCGCCGGGATCCCCGACGAGTCGGGTCAGGACGGCATTGGCCGAGGCTCGCAGGTCTTCGTTGCTCATGCCCCCATGCAACCCGATGCCACTGACATCGCGCGAACCGCGGCCCGAACCTGTGGAAAACGGCGTCACCCGTGAGTTATCCACAGGGGTCGCGGCGGAGTGGCGGACCGCGGGATCTTCGAGCCATGAATCCGCACAACGAACCGCCGAAGCGCAGGACCACCGACCCGAGCACCGAGCCGATCAGCTGCCCCGCCACCGACCCGAGCACCGACCCGATCACCGACCCCGCCACCGGTCCGATCGGCGGACCGCCTACCGACCCGGCGGCCGACCCGATCACCGATCCGGCCTCAGGCCCGGTCGGCGACACCTCCCCAGGCGCAGGCCAGAACCCCGACACCTCCCGTGACAGGGCCTTGGGCGCCACGGATTCCTCCGTCTCCTCCAAGCGCGCCGGCTCCTCACCTCCGGCCGGCCACATTCGCCCTCCGCGTCCCTTAGACGCCGCTCACCCGACCCACCCGGTCGGCCCGACGAACCGGCCCGACGCGACGAACAGGCCCCACCCCGCCTCCTCCACCGACCCGGTCAGCCCTCCCGCCGCTCCCACGCCGACCAGCTCTCCCGACAGGCCGTGCAGCCCCCCGAGCCCTTCCCACCAAGCATCCGACGACCGTAATACGGGGCACGAGTCCGACCCGGCAGAGGCGTCGCAGGGAACGACCGCCGAGGCCCAGGTCACCTTGCGCGGCCCCGCCGAACTGGCCGATGCGCTGCCCTACCTCATGGGCTTCTACCCGGACGACAGCGTGGTCCTGGTGGCACTCCACGGCGAGCGAGGACGCTTCGGTGGCCGGGTCAGGCTCGGTATCCCCACCGACACCACGCAGTGGCCCGACGTCTCCGGCCAACTCGCCGACTGCCTGATTCCGGCAGGCCAGGCCCCGGACGCCCGGCCTGCCGGCATCCTCGTCTTCCTCTGCCAGGAGCCCGGTCCCGGTGAGAGCGGCCAGGACGTGAAGAACCGGCTCCGCCCCCTGGCCCAGCGGCTGCGCACCGCCTGCGGAGCCCTTGACGTGCCCGTCCTCGAAGCCCTGTGCCTCTCCAATGGCCGCTACTGGTCCTACTGCTGCCCGGACTTCCGCTGTTGCCCCGCCGAGGGCACCCCCCTGGTCATGCCCGGCACGTCCGTGATGGCAGCGGCCGCCGCGTACGCGGGCATGCAGGTACGCGGATCCCTCAAGGACATGGAGGCGCGGCTGACACCGCGGACCGGGCGCCGGGCAGCCCAACAGGAAAAGGCCCTGGACGCAGCTTCCGCCGCACTCGTTCCCCGCATGCTCCAGCGCGAAGGCGCCACGGTGGTTCGACGGGCCACCCTCGACCTGGCCGGCGCCATGATCCACCGCTTCCGACAGGACACGCCGTCGGGCAGCAACCGCGCCAGGGATGCCTGCGACGACGCCCTGATCACCGACGGCGAGTGCGCCGAGCTCATCCTCGGCCTCCAGGACCGAACGACCCGCGACCGGGCGGCGGAGTGGATGGACGGCCCGAATGCCGCCGCAGCCCTTCGCCTCTGGCGTGCACTCGCCCGCCGCTGCGCCGGCGGCTACATCGAGCACGCGGTGCCACCCCTGACGCTCACCGGATGGGTGTCCTGGGCCACCGAGGACGCTCCCTCGGCGCGTGTCGCCCTCGGCCGCGCCTTGAGCATCGACCCGGACTACCTCTTCGCCCAGCTGCTGCATCGCGCCATCAACGACGGCCTCGATCCGGAGCCACTGCGCCGCTGCCTCCGAGATCAGCGTGAGGAGGAGACCGAAAGTCCCGGCGGAGGGCAGGAGGCCGAGACCCGGGAGGCTCCGCAGCCCGGCACTCGACACAGGGCCGTGCGTACCAGTGCGGCGAACCGCCCCCAAGGAGCCCGCGGCGCCACGGGGCCCGGCACCCGTACGACAGATGGACGCGGCAGGCGCCGGGCCGGCCGGGACGGCGACCGGAGCAGGCGGTGAGCGAGCGGTCTCCGGCGGCGTCGGCGTGACCTGGGCGCCGATTGAGCCGTTCAGGTGAGTAAGCAGGAAGTACGCAGGCAGACGGAGTCTCGACGTCACCAGGGAGCGCAGAGCGTGCCAGGCATGGTCCCCACCACTCAGCCGGCCCTTCGGCCGCCCGGCGAACGGCGTCGGGCGCCGTCCCGGATCCTCCAGCCGCAGCCCTTCCACTCCGCCCTCATCTGTGTGGCGTTACCGGCCCTCGCCGTCTCACCTGCCTCGGGGCAGCTGACCGGTGAAGGTCTGGAGGGCTATTACCGCGACGGCAGGCGGATCCTCTCCCACTGCGAAGTGCGCGCAGCGGGCGGTGAACCGCTCGTCGTCCAGGGGCGATTGACCGGCGCGGACCGCGCACGGTTCGTCGGGACGATCCGCAGAACAGGAGATCGCGGTCCGGACCCGGAGATCCGGATGGAGCGGCTGAGGACGGCCGATGGCATCGAGCGCATCACCTTCCGCAGCAGCTCGGCGCAGCCGGTCCGGCTCCCGGTCGAGGTCCGGCTCGGTACGGACCTCGCCGAGCTAGGTGCCGTCGCCGCCGGCATCCCCGGGCCGGAGCTGCGGCCTGCGGTGCACGGCTCGGGCCTGCGCTGGTCCGGGGCGGGGGCGCACGCCGTGGTCACCGCGGTGCCCTCACCCCAGGACGCCCTGGCCTCGGCGGGACTGCTGCGCTGGGAACTCGATCTGCCACCAGGGGGCCAACGCACCATCGAGCTGCGCGCCGTCCTCCAGCACGACCCCGCTCAGCCACCCGGCGCCCCCTACCCGGGCCGCCCACGGCAGCTCGTGCCCTCCATCCCGAGCCCGCGGACCGGGCCGGCCGTCCCACGGTCGCGCGGCGACCGACCACCGTGCCCCTGGTCGCCCGCCCAGCTCGAGTGCGAGGACCAGCGGGCCGACGCCCTGTTTGCGGGCAGCCTCGACGACCTGCGCGGCCTGCTGCTGCGAGACCTGAACGCTCCCACCGACGTCTACGTGGCCGGCGGATTCCCCTGGCGGTGCGGCCTCGCCCCGGCCGAGGCGCTGTGGACGGCCCGCATGCTGCTGCCGCTGGGCACCCGGCTGGCAGCCGGCACGCTGCGCACACTCGCCCGCACTCAACAGGCCATGCCAGGGCGCGATTTCGGCCGAATTCCCGGAACCCTCCGGGACGCGGGCCCGCACTGCCCGGCCAGCTGCACGGGCGTCGAAGCCACGCTGCTGTTCCCCGTCCTTCTTGCGGAGGCCCGGCGCTGGGGACTGCCCGAGCGGGACACCGAGCGGCTGCTGCCGGCAGCGGAGCGCTGTCTGACCTGGCTGCGCACCGCGACCGCGGCACCCACCACGGGCCGCTGGAGCTACGTCCCCGACCCGGCGCCCGATGGCCCGTACCGCTGTGAGACCCAGGCTCACGCCCACCGTGCCGCCCTGCTGGGCGCCGACCTCCTGGACGCCTCCGGGCGCCCCGGGGCTGCGGAGCTGCGCGACTGGGCAGCGGACCTCCGCGCACGCTTCCGCAGCGACTTCTGGCTTGAGGACCGGGCGGGTGGCCGTCCCGCCGCCCTGCTCTTCCGCGACGGCCGCCCGCTTCCGCACCTCGGCTCCACAGCGGCCCATCTTCTCGACACCGGCTTGCTCGGGGGCGGCAGCCTCGCTCCCGGCCTGCTGGACCGGGTGCGGACCGGCCAACTGGCCAGGCTGCTGGGCGGCCCGGCGATGGACTCCGGCTGGGGCCTGCGCGGACTCGGCGCGAAGGAGAGCGGCTTCAACCCCTTCGGCCACCGCAGCGGAGCGGTACGCGTCCATGAGACGGCGATCGCCGCCGCAGGGCTCGCCGCGGCCGGTCACGAGAAGGAAGCGGGCGCCCTGACCCGCGGCATCCTCGACGCGGCAGCAGGGTTCGGCCACCGGCTCCCCGAGATGTACGCAGGAGAGCAGCGCACCGCGGACGGCGTCCCGGTCCCGCACCCCGCGGCCTGCCGTCCCGCCGCGGTCGCGGCAGCCGGCGCCGTACAGATGCTGATCGCCCAGGCCGGCATTCGCCCCGATGCACCCGCCGGCACGGTGGCCGTCCGCCCGCTCGCCGGTGCCCCACTTGGGGCGATGCAGTTCACCGACCTGAGGGTCGCCGAGGAGCCGTTCGCCGTGCGAATCAGCAGGCTGGGGATGGGGGTGGTGGAGGCCGCGGCGGATCGCCTGCAACTCGGGTCGTAAGCCCCTGAGGACCTGTTTATCGTCAGGCGGACGACTATGATCACGGCATGCCTCCCTACGACCCGTCGGCCTTCCCGCCGTTCGCCGTCACTGTCGATCTGGTCGTGCTCACCGTGCGGCGCCACGCCCTGTGCGCGTTGGCCGTGCGACGCGGTGAGCCGCCGTTCCAGGGCCGTTGGGCTCTGCCCGGAGGATTCGTCCGGGCCGACGAGGATCTGGAGGAGGCCGCAGCCCGGGAACTCTCCGAGGAGACCGGTCTGCACGCCCACGACCCGACCGTGCCACCACCCGCTTACGGCGCCCATCTCGAACAGCTCGCCACCTACGGCGACCCCAAGCGCGACCCCCGGATGCGGGTCGTCAGCGTCGCGCACCTTGTCCTCGCCCCCGACCTGCCCGCCCCACGGGCCGGCGGGGATGCCCACAGCGCGCGCTGGGCGCCGGTGGAGACCCTCCTGGACCAGGAGGGCGCCCTCGCCCGCGAGAGCGACCAGGCGGCCCCGCTCGCCTTCGACCACGCACAGATCCTCGATGACGGCGTCGAACGGGCCCGCTCCAAGATCGAATACTCCTCGCTGGCCACCGCCTTCTGCCCGCAGGAGTTCACCGTCGGCGAACTGCGAAGGGTGTACGAAGCGGTCTGGGGTGTCGCACTCGACCCCCGAAACTTCCACCGCAAGGTGACCGGCACCCCAGGCTTCCTGGTGCCCACGGGGGGTACGACGACACGTCAGGGAGGGCGTCCCGCCCAGCTGTTCAGAGCCGGCGGCGCCACGCTGCTCAACCCCCCGATGCTGCGCCCGGAGGTCTGAGTCTGCCGTCGAGCGGTGTCACCACGCGGCATCGCGTGTCGTGCGGAGGTGCTGCCCTAGCGGGACACGACAGCCCATCAAAAGCCCGTAAATACGGGCAATTAAGACATATGCGTTACTTTGGGTCGGTGAGCCCACTCGTACCCCCCGCTGCTTCCGAACGGTCTCACGCACCGCGAGGAACGCGATGATCCAGGCCATCGGGCTGACCGGCGAACCCCGTGGCGAACTGCCGCCCGCCGTGGACGACCTCACCTTCGAAGCGCGCCCGGGCCGGGTCACCGTGCTCCACGGCGCCGCGGCCGCCGGTAAGACCACCGCCTTGCGCCTGATGTTGCAGCTCGAATACGGCAGAGGCGTCGCGCTGTTCCGCGGCCGCCCGCTGCACCGCGTCCCCAACCCCGCCCGCGAACTCGGCGTCGTCCTCGGCGACGTCCCCGGGCACCCCTCCCGCACCGCCCGCGGGCATCTACGGATGCTCAGTGCCGCCGCCGGCGTCCCCGCCGACCGCGCCGACGACGTGCTCGACCTCGTCGGCCTCAGCGGCCTCGCCGACCAGCGCCTGGGGGAGCTCTCCCGCGGGATGGACCGTCGACTGGCACTGGCCGCGGCACTCATCGGCGACCCGCACACGCTCCTCCTCGACGAACCGGCCGAGGGAGTCTCACCACGCGAGCGCGCCTGGCTGCACGGCCTGCTGCGTGGCTACGCCGCCCAGGGCGGCGCCGTGCTCGTCACTTCCCGCAGCGCCAAGGAAGCCGCCCGGATCGCCGACCGCGTCGTCACCATCGAGGACGGCCGGCTCGTCGCCGACCAGGAAGCCGCCGAATTCGCGAGCACCCGCCTGCGCCCCCGGGTCGTCGTCCGCTCCCCGCACGCCGATCGCCTCGCCTCCCTCCTCGTCGACGAGTCCCAACGCGTCCACCCCGCCACCGATCCCGCAGTCGGCCGCACCATCGAGGTCGTACGGGAGAGCGGAAGCCGCATCGCCGTCTACGGCAGCAGCTGCGCCGCAGTGGGAGAAGCCGCCTTCCGGCACGGAATCCTCGTGCACCAGCTCGCCGACGAAGTCGGAGACACGGCTTCGGTCGCCCCCCTTCACCGCGCCGACGGCCGCCGCCCGGGCCCCGTGGCCGAGCTCCCGCCGGCACCCGGCATCAGCCCCACCACCCCGGAGCCGCCCCCGGACGCGCCTGCCGAAACGTCGCTGGCGCCCCCAGGAGCCGCCTCCACCGCCTCTACCGGCGCCGGCGTCGAAACGCCCTCCAGGGCCCTCGTCCTCCCGCTCGTCGACCCCATGGCACCCGTGTCACGCCCGCCGCGGACCTCGACGCCGTTCGTCGAGCGCCTCGCGATCCCCCGCCTGCCCGCCCCGGGGCCGACCTGGCCACTGCGCTACGAACTGCGCCGCACGGCGACAGACCGAACAGGTCTCGCAGCAGCCGTCGTCTCCCTGCTCGTGTCGCTCGTACTGGCCCTGCTGCTGGCCCGCCACGGGGACGCCCCGATGTCCCGAGTGCTCACAGGCTGGCCCCGTCAACTGCCCTTCCCTCCGGCCGCCCTCGGGGCCGGACTGCTCGGAGCGCTCGCGTTCGGCCAGGAGTTCCGGTACCCGGCGCTGGCGCCGGAGGTCGGCACCGTGCCCCGGCGCCTGGGGCTGCTCGTTGCCAAACTCCTGGTCAGCGGCGGCTGCGCGCTGGTACTGGGGTTGAGCGTGCTTGCCGCCGACGAGGTGTCGGCCCGCTTCGTGTTCGGTCCCGACTCCGTCAACAGCGTCGCCGAGTGGCCGGTGCTGGCGGCGGGGTGGATCGGCTTGCTGGTCGGCTGTGCCTGGGCGGGCGTGCTGGCCGCCTGCGTCTTCCGGTCCACGTCGATGGGATTGGCGGCGGTCCTCGCCGTCCCCGTCCTGGTCGTCCCGTTGGTGCAGCGAGTGGTGGCCGAGCCCGCGGCCCGCTCCCTCGTCGGACTGCCCGGCCGCATGCGGGTGTCGGCTCCCGTTCAGTGGCCTTCCGGAATCGATCACGGAGTATCGGTTCTGCTCCGTCTTGCGACCCAACCCGTCGGCAGCGCAATGGCGTTGTCGTTGACCGCTCTCGTCTGCGCATATGCGTTCACGATGCGGCGCAGTCGAACACATTGAGCGTGCACGTGCCCGTTTCGCGACGCTGTCGAGGCACCGTCTGTCCACAATTCACCACAGAGAGGGCATTTCTTTCCGATAAAGCGTCAATTGCGAGATGACGGGCGATCACCCTTTCGTGTGCTTTTCACCAAAGACCTCAAGGGTCTTCAGGGTGTCGCCGACAAAAGATGCGTGAGTACCCTTGCGCACACCATGATGACCGCGGCTCGCCCCGGCGACACCGGCCTCGCAGGCCCGGGCGAGCTTGACCGCTACCCCTACGCCGGCGGCGCGAACGCCGCTGCCAACGCCGCCGGCACGGATCGAGCCGAGCGCGTCTCGCAGGTATGGGACAGCCCCGAAGCCGACATCGGCAGGTCCGGTCGCCGCGCGGCAGGCAGCCGCGGCCGCGGCCTGCACGGCCAACTCGTCCAGCAGCTGGGGCAGATGATCGTCTCCGGCGATCTCGGCGCCGACCGTCCGCTCGTCCCCGAGGAGATCGGCCAGCGCTTCGAGGTCTCCCGCACCGTCGTCCGCGAATCGCTGCGCGTCCTCGAGGCCAAGGATCTCGTCAGCGCCCGCCCGAACGTCGGCACCCGCGTCCGGCCGGTCAGCGACTGGAACCTCCTCGACCCCGACATCATCGAGTGGCGGGCGTACGGCCCCCAGCGCGACGACCAGCGCCGTGAGCTGTGCGAGCTGCGCTGGACGATCGAACCGCTCGCCGCCCGCCTCGCCGCCGGCCACGGACGGGAGGACGTCCAGCAGCGGCTCACCGACATGGTCGAGATCATGGGCCACTCCGCCGCCCAGGGCGACACCATGACCTTCACCCGCGCCGACGCGGAGTTCCACTCCCTGCTGCTGCAGCTCGCGGGCAACCGCATGCTCGATCACCTCTCCGGCATCGTCTCCTCCGCCCTGCACGTCTCCGGAGGCCCGGCCGGTGGCTGCGAGCGCCCCATCGAGACGTCCGTGGGCCAGCACATGCGGATCGTCGACGCCATCGGCTCCGGCGACGCCACGGCCGCCGAGGCCGCGATGCGCCAGCTGCTCGCCGCCCACGGCGAGCCCGGCGGCCAGGGCTCCGGGGCGCCCGTGGACCACGTCGTCCCCGCGCCGCGCGAGCACTGAAGGCCCGTACCCGAGCGTGTACGGAGCGTGGCCATCGCGTGGTCGCGGCGCCCTGCGGGCCTCTGCGGCGGGGTGCCGTACACGTCGAAGACACAGGATTGCCGGATCCGGGGCGTCGCCGGATCCGGCAATGGGGTCTTGGGAGGGTTGCATGTCATATGACCGGGAAGGGGTCGTTATGAGGTGTGACTCGGGCCACGCAGATTGGGCGTAACGCTCTTCAGGGAAGCGCGATGACTAAAGAGGTGATAGCCGAGGAGGGAATGCGGACGGCGTTCGTGACGCTGTTCAACTCCCCGGTTACCCCCGCGCCGTCGGTTCCATCCCCACCGGCGGTCGTCGGCTCCGATCCGCAGTATGGACGGGGTCGGAAGCCGTTTCCATCGTTCCGAGAGGTTGTTCGTGTCGGCCAGCACATCCCGTACGCTCCCGCCGGAGATCGCCGAGTCCGAGTCTGTGATGGCGCTCATCGAGCGGGGAAAGGCAGATGGGCAGATCGCCGGCGATGACGTGCGTCGGGCCTTCGAGGCTGACCAGATTCCGCCAACCCAGTGGAAGAACGTTCTGCGCAGCCTCAACCAGATCCTCGACGAGGAGGGTGTGACGCTGATGGTCAGTGCCGCAGAGGCGCCCAAGCGCACCCGCAAGAGCGTCGCAGCGAAGAGTCCGGCAAAACGCACCGCCACCAAGACCGTCGCGGCCAAGGCCGCCACGGTGAAGAAGGCCACCGCCGCGGCCGCCGCCCCTGTGGGTGACGAGCCGGTGGGTGAGTCCGAGTCCGCGCCTGCGAAGAAGGCGGCGGCGAAGAAGGCGACCGCGAAGAAGGCGGTCGCGAAGAAGACCACGGCCAAGAAGGCCACGGCGAAGAAGACCGCGTCCAAGAAGGACGTCGACGAGCTGCTCGACGACGAGGCGACCGAGGAGACCCCCGCACCCGGCAAGGGTGAGGCTCCCGAGGCCGCCGAGGGCACCGAGAACGCCGGCTTCGTGCTGTCCGACGACGACGAGGACGACGCCCCCGCGCAGCAGGTCGCCGCGGCCGGCGCCACCGCCGACCCGGTCAAGGACTACCTCAAGCAGATCGGCAAGGTCCCGCTCCTCAACGCCGAGCAGGAGGTCGAGCTCGCCAAGCGCATCGAGGCGGGTCTGTTCGCCGAGGACAAGCTGGCCACCGAGGAGAAGATCGCCCCCAAGCTCAAGCGTGAGCTGGAGATCATCGCCCAGGACGGCCGCCGGGCCAAGAACCACCTCCTGGAGGCCAACCTCCGACTGGTCGTCTCCCTGGCCAAGCGGTACACCGGCCGCGGCATGCTCTTCCTGGACCTGATCCAGGAGGGCAACCTCGGTCTGATCCGCGCGGTCGAGAAGTTCGACTACACCAAGGGCTACAAGTTCTCGACCTACGCGACGTGGTGGATCCGCCAGGCCATCACCCGCGCCATGGCCGACCAGGCCCGCACCATCCGTATCCCCGTCCACATGGTCGAGGTCATCAACAAGCTCGCGCGCGTCCAGCGCCAGATGCTCCAGGACCTGGGCCGTGAGCCCACCCCGGAGGAGCTGGCCAAGGAACTCGACATGACCCCTGAGAAGGTCATCGAGGTCCAGAAGTACGGTCGCGAGCCGATTTCGCTGCACACCCCGCTCGGCGAGGACGGCGACAGCGAGTTCGGTGACCTCATCGAGGACTCCGAGGCGGTCGTCCCGGCCGACGCGGTCAGCTTCACGCTTCTGCAGGAGCAGCTGCACTCGGTGCTGGACACCCTCTCCGAGCGTGAGGCCGGCGTGGTTTCCATGCGCTTCGGCCTCACCGACGGCCAGCCCAAGACGCTGGACGAGATCGGCAAGGTCTACGGCGTCACGCGTGAGCGGATCCGTCAGATCGAGTCCAAGACGATGTCGAAGCTGCGTCACCCGTCGCGGTCGCAGGTTCTGCGCGACTACCTCGACTAGCCGAACCGGCACGGACGACGCCGCGAGCCCGGTCCCTCCTTGGTGGAGGGGCCGGGCTCGCGGCCGTCCGGGGTGCGGGGCGCGGCCGTTTGGGTCACGCTGGGTGGGCGACCACTGTCCCAGAGTCAGGAGTCCGTATGCGCCCGTCCGCCCACGCCCTCCTCGGAGCTCTCACGCTGATCCTCGCCACACCGACCTCGGCAGCCGCGGACGGATCGGTGGTGGGCGGCAAGCCCGTACCGATCTCGCAGAGCCCATGGGCGGTGGCTCTCTCGTCCCACGACCGGTTCGGGGCGGAGCGCTCCGGTCAGTTCTGTGGGGGCGTGCTCGTCGGGCGCTCGACGGTGGTCACAGCCGCGCACTGCCTGAGCAAGGAGGTGCTGGGAGTGCCCTGGCGACAGGTCCACGATCTGCGGATCGTGATCGGACGGGACGACCTCGCACGCGGCGGCGGCCAGGAGATCAAGCCCGCGAAGGTCTGGGTGAACCCGGGCTACAACAGCTGGACGAACGAGGGCGACATGGCCGTCCTCACGCTGGAGAAGCCGGTCGGCAACCGGCCGATTGCAATAGCCGGCTCGGACGACGCCGCCTACCGGCCGGGTGGCGCCGCCGAGGTCTACGGCTGGGGGGACACCACGGGGGAGGGCAGCTACGCGTCACGGCTGCGGGCGGCACGCGTCAACGTGCTGCAAGACTCGGTCTGCGCGCGGGCCTATCCAGGCAGCGCAGACGGCACGTACAAGGCCGCGTCGATGCTCTGCGCCGGGGAGCCCAGCGGAGGGCGGGACGCCTGCCAGGGGGACAGCGGGGGGCCTCTGGTGGCACATGGGCGCCTGGTAGGGGTGGTGTCGTGGGGGACCGGGTGCGGTCAGGCCGGCAACCCCGGCGTTTACACGCGTGCCTCGTCGATGCTCCCGGCCGTATCGGCTCACGGAGCCGGCTGAGGGAGCGGCGGCACCAGGCGTTCCTGGACATGCGAGTGCGGGCCGTCTCCCCGGTGGTGTCCGGGGAGACGGCCCGCAGCACGGCCCTAGGCCGCTACTCGCTCGTCGTGGATGCGATGTGTCAGCGGTCCTCGTCGGTCGCAGACGCCGGAGGGGCGGTCAGCCGCTCCGTCTCGTCCTGTATTTCCGCGGCGATCTTCTTGAGTTCTGGCTCGAACTTGCGACCGTGGTGGGCGCAGAAGAGCAGTTCTCCGCCGGACATCAGGACGACGCGCAGGTATGCCTGGGCGCCGCAGCGGTCGCAGCGGTCAGCGGCCGTCAGCGGGCTCGCGGGTGTCAGAACAGTAGTCACGTCGCCTCTTCTCTAGCTCGACGAGCTGTCGTACCAGGGTCAACATCCAACCAGGCCGAAAACGTTCCCGCTCGTGCCTTTTCCTCGAAAAAAGTTCTTCGAGAGGCCGGGTGCTGCCGGGTGGCGGCGAATGAGCCGTATTGCTTGGTGGTCTGATTCACATGGGTTGGGGGGTCCGTCCGCCCGGCCGGCTTGCCGGGTTGTTGATGAGGACGTGCCCGGAGCCTAAATGGTTCATGCCTGGAAGGGAACGTGATGTGCACGTCATCCCGACGTCACCCCTTCGAGGGATCGAACGCACGAGCGAAATTCTACTACCATGGCCAACCTCATGGGTGGCGTCACATCGGCTCTACCAGGCCTCGGTACCCTCTGACCGGCGACCACCGCCACAACAGAGTCCGCGGAATGCGGACTGCCAGAAATTCAGCGAGGAGCGAACCGCGTGACCGCCGAGATGTCCGTGCCGTCCACCGCAGTGCTGACCGGGGCAGACCGGGACGGATCCAATTACACCGCGCGGCATCTGCTCGTCCTCGAGGGTCTGGAAGCCGTCCGCAAGCGCCCTGGCATGTACATCGGCTCGACGGACAGTCGCGGCCTGATGCACTGCCTGTGGGAGATCATCGACAACTCCGTCGACGAGGCGCTGGGCGGCTACTGCGACCACATCGAGGTGATCCTCCACGACGACGCGTCGGTGGAGGTCCGCGACAACGGCCGCGGCATTCCCGTCGACGTCGAGCCCAAGACCGGGCTCAGCGGCGTCGAGGTCGTGATGACCAAGCTGCACGCCGGCGGAAAGTTCGGCGGCGGCTCCTACGCCGCCTCCGGCGGCCTGCACGGTGTCGGCGCCTCGGTCGTCAACGCGCTCTCCGCGCGACTCGACGTCGAGGTGGACCGCAACAGCAAGACCCACTCCATCAGCTTCCGCCGCGGCGTCCCCGGCATCTTCACCGAATCCGGCCCGGACGCCCCCTTCGATCCCGGAAACGGCCTGCTCAAGGGCAAGCGGGTCACCAAGGCGAAGACCGGCACCCGCGTCCGCTACTGGGCGGACCGGCAGATCTTCCTCAAGGACGCCAAGCTCTCCCTGGAGACGCTCTACTCCCGCGCACGCCAGACGGCGTTTCTCGTGCCGGGCCTGACCATCGTGGTCCGCGACGAGCGCGCCATCGACGGCGCCGGCAAGTCGGAAGAGGTCTTCCGCTACGACGGCGGCATCAGTGAATTCTGCGAGTACCTCGCTCAGGACAAGAGCATCTGCGAGGTTCTGCGGCTGACCGGCCAGGGAACCTTCAAGGAGACCGTGCCGGTCCTCGACGACCGCGGCCATATGACACCGACCGAAGTCACCCGGGAACTCGGCGTCGACATCGCGCTGCGCTGGGGGACCGGCTACGACTCGACGGTCAAGTCCTTCGTCAACATCATTGCGACGCCCAAGGGCGGCACGCACGTCTCCGGCTTCGAGCGCTCCATCACCAAGACGGTCAATGAAGTGCTCCGGTCGAGCAAGCTGCTGCGCGTCGCCGAGGACGACGTCGTCAAGGACGACGCGATGGAGGGCCTCACCGCCGTCGTGACCGTACGGCTGGCGGAGCCGCAGTTCGAGGGCCAGACCAAGGAGGTGCTCGGCACGTCCGCCGCCTCCCGCATCGTCGCCCAGGTGGTGAGCAAGGAGCTCAAGGCCCATCTGACCTCCACGAAGCGGGACGCCAAGCAGCAGGCCCGCTCCGTCCTGGAGAAGGTCGTGGCCGCGGCCCGTACCCGCATCGCCGCCCGCCAGCACAAGGAGGCGCAGCGGCGGAAGACGGCGCTGGAGTCCTCCTCGCTGCCCGCCAAGCTCGCCGACTGCCGCAGCGACAACGTCGACCGCAGCGAACTCTTCATCGTCGAGGGCGACTCGGCACTGGGCACCGCGAAGCTGGCACGCAACTCGGAGTTCCAGGCGCTGCTGCCGATCCGAGGCAAGATCCTGAATGTCCAGAAGTCATCGATCTCGGACATGCTCAAGAACGCCGAATGCGGTTCGATCATCCAGGTCATAGGAGCCGGGTCCGGCCGGACCTTCGACATCGACGCCGCCCGCTACGGCAAGGTCATCTTCCTCGCGGACGCGGACGTCGACGGCGCCCACATCCGGTGCCTGCTGCTCACCCTCTTCCAGCGCTACATGCGGCCCATGGTCGAACAAGGCCGGGTCTTCTCCGCCGTTCCGCCACTGCACCGCGTGGAGCTGACCAACCCCAAAAAGGGCCAGGAAAAGTACATTTACACGTACTCCGACAACGAGCTGCGCCAGACGCTGCTGGAGCTGCAGCGCAAGAACGTCCGCTACAAGGACAGCATCCAGCGCTACAAGGGCCTGGGCGAGATGGACGCCGATCAGCTCGCCGAAACCACCATGGACCCGCGCCACCGCACGTTGCGGCGTATCAACATCAGCGATCTCGAAGCGGCTGAGAAGGCCTTCGACCTCCTCATGGGCAACGAGGTCGCCCCCCGTAAGGAGTTCATCACCAACTCCGCCTCCACTCTCGACCGTTCGCGTATCGACACCTGAGCTGGCCGCGGTTCCGCACGGGCGCCTGTCCACCCAGGGGTGGAGGGGCGCCCGTCGCTTGTATCCATCTCACCGCTTCATCTCTTGTCTGTAGGCGTCGCATTGGTTGCAGTGGGCCTGGGCCTGGACCTGGACCTGGACCTCGGGATCGGCCGGGCCGCGGGGCTGTGGGGCGGGGCGGGCACGGGTGGCCGGTCGCGCCGTCCGTCGCAGCCTCCTGCAGTCGCCCGGATCGTCCATCACCTGATGGGGTGAAGCATTCGGAATGAAGAGTCCGGGATCTTCCTTTCTGTCCATCCTTGGGGCGCATCGTCAACAGGCCCGTGCAACAAGGAGTGTTCCGTGGACAAGCAGGACGGCCATGTGGTCGGGGAGCCAGGAGCCGTGCGGCTGGACGACCCTTGGTACGACACCCTCGCCTCCGGGTGGGGCGAGTCGGACGATGCGGCCGACGAGAGGAATGAGGAACGCGGCAAAGCGGCCTCCCCGGTGCCGGCACCGCGATCCGAAGCGCACGACGAGGTGTATCTGACGGTCCAGCGAAGCGCCGCTTTCCAGCAAGTACGCCGCCGCTACCGGGGATTCGTCGTACCCGCCACGGCCCTCTTCCTCACCTGGTACCTCGCCTACGTCATTGCCGCGACCGTTGCTCCCGGCCTCATGGCCCACCGCATCGTCGGCGCGCTCAATGTCGCCATGTTCGCGGGCCTCGGGCAGTTCGCTACCACCTTTCTGCTGACCTGGGCGTACGCACGGCATGCGCGGCTGCGCCGGGACAGCGCGGCGCTCGACATCCGCTGGGAGACCCAGGAGATGACCGGGGGGAACGTCCGTTGACCGGCGACCACCAGACCCTGGCGCTGGTTCTCTTCAGCGCGTTCATCGCCGTCACGCTCGCCATCACCACGTGGGCGAGCCGCCGCAGGCAAGGCACCGCCGAAGAGTTCTACGCGGGCGGCAGGCTCTTCTCCCCGATGGAGAACGGCTTCGCCATCGCGGGCGACTACATGTCCGCCGCCTCCTTCCTCGGCATCTCCGGGCTGATCGCCCTCTTCGGCTACGACGGCCTGCTGTACTCCGTCGGCTTCCTCGTTGCCTGGCTTGTTGTGCTCTTCCTCGTCGCCGAACTGGTCCGCAACTGCGGCAGATTCACACTCGCCGATGTCGTTGCCGCCCGAATGAGGGAACGACCGGTCCGCATTGCCGTGGGGGCCGCATCGGTCACCGTGTCGGTGCTCTACCTGGTGGCGCAGATGGTCGGCGCGGGCAGTCTCGTGGCGCTGCTCCTGGGTGGCGCGGGAGCGCATGCCCGCACCTGGATGGTGATCGGTGTCGGCGCCCTGATGGTGGTCTACGTCGCCTTCGGTGGCATGCGCGCCACCACCTGGATCCAGATCGTCAAAGCGGTACTTCTCCTGGGCGGCGCCGTCGCACTGACCGTCCTGGTGGTGGTGCGCTTTCACGGCGACATCAACACACTGCTCAACACTGCTGCTGAACGCAGCGGCCACGGAAAGGACTTCCTCGCTCCGGGCCTCAAATACGGCGGCAACTGGATCTCGCGGCTGGACTTCATCAGCCTCGGCATCGCCCTCGTTCTGGGGACGGCAGGGCTTCCGCACATCCTGGCGCGCTTCTACACCGTGCCAACGGCACGCGCCGCCCGCCGCTCCGTCGTTTGGGCCATCGGCCTGATCGGCGGCTTCTACCTGATGACCATCGTGCTGGGCTTCGGCGCCGCCGCGGTCCTCGGCAGCGATGCCGTGCGCGCGTCCAACACCGGCGGCAACACCGCGGTGCCGCTGCTCGCCATGGACCTCGGAGGCGGCGTCGGTTCGACTGGAGGAACGGTTCTGTTCGCTGTCGTCGCCGCGGTTGCCTTTGCCACCATCCTGGCGGTGGTCGCCGGCATCACGCTCGCTTCCTCCGCCTCGGTGGCGCACGATCTGTATGCCTCGATGCGGCGCTCCGGTGGTACGACTAAGCAACGGCAGCGCCGTGAGGTGGCAGTGGCGCGTGTGGCAGCGGTGGGTGTGGGTGCCATCGCCATCGGCCTCGCCCTGCTGGCCCAGGATTTGAACGTCGCCTTCCTCGTGGGCCTCGCCTTCGCCGTCGCCGCTTCCGCCAACCTGCCGGTTTTGCTGTACGCCCTGTTCTGGCGGGGCTTCACGACGCGTGGCGCTGTCTGGTCGGTCTACGGCGGCCTCATCCCGGCGCTTGCGCTCGTCGTCCTCTCTCCGGTGGTCTCGGGCGGCCCGGAGTCGCTCTTCCCGGGCCTGGACTTCGCGCTCTTTCCCCTGCAGAACCCTGGAGTGGTGTCGATTCCACTGGGATTCCTGATGGGATGGCTCGGCACGGTGTTCTCCCCGGCGGCCGCTGATGAAGCGCGGCACGCGGAGACCGAGGTCCGAGCGCTCACGGGGGCGGGGGCGGCTTAGGAGCTCGGGGCCAGCGGGTTGGGCCCGGGCGTTGCGGAGTGCGAGAGGCTGAGGCCGAGGTCCTGTCCGGTGTTCAGGTCCACTCGTAGCGGTGCTCGGGGCGGCCCGTTTCGCCGTATCTGAGGGTGAGGCGGACCCGGCCGGTGCGTTCCAGGAGCTTGAGGTAGCGCTGTGCCGTCTGCCGACTCAGTCCGGCTTGGAGCGCGACGTCCTGCGCGGACAGCGGGGCCTCCGCGGTGCGCAGCACCGAGCGCACGCGGTCGGCTGTGGCGGTGGAGTGCCCCTTGGGTAGTTCGGTGGGGCCGGCATTGGCGCCCCCCAGTGCTCCGAAGATGCGGTCTACTTCGGACTGCTCCGCCTGGCCACCTCCCTCGAACGTGCGGTGCAGAGTGGCGTAGCCCTCCAGCTTGGAGCGCAGGCCCGCGAACGTGAAGGGCTTGACCAGGTACTGCAGCGCCCCGTGCCGCATCGCTGCCTGAACGGTTGCGATGTCGCGTGCTGCCGTCACCATGATCACGTCGGTGAGCAGGCCGCGTCGACGCAGGTCGCCCACCAGTTGGAGACCGGTCTCGTCGGGGAGGTAGTGGTCCAGGAGGATCAGGTCGACATGATGGGTGTCGAGGGCGGCAAGTGCCTGGGAGGCGCTGTGGGCGAGGCAACTGACGCGGAACCCCGCGACCTTCGCTACATACGCCGCGTTGATCTGCGCGACCCGTACATCGTCGTCCACGACCAGTACGTCGATCATCGGCCCGCTCCCGGGGCATCTTCGGGGCGATGAATGCCCCGGGTGTCATCGGTGCTCGCAGCATCCGCCCCGGAGCCCGTGGGCGTCTCGTAGCGGAGGGCATCCCGCGCCGTGGAAAGGTCGTCGGACAGTGCGTCGGGCACGGTGACAGTGAACACTGCGCCACCGCCGGGGCGCTCACCCACCTTGGCGCTCCCTCCGTAGCGCTCAGCGAGGCGTCGTACGAGAGCGAGTCCGATGCCGCGCTGACCGTGGGCCGGCGGTTCCTTGGTGGTCCAGCCTTCGGTGAAGATCTCGGCGCGACGAGCCTCGGGCACTCCGGGCCCGTTGTCGCTCACACGAATGACCGCGGTCCGCTCAGCGGCCCGGAGCTCCACCTCCACCTGCGCGTCACGTTCGCCTCCCGTCGCATCCAGGGCGTTGTCGACGAGATTGCCGAGCACAGTGACGAGGCTGGTCGGGTCGACCAAGCGGTCAGGGAGATGGGAGTCGGCGGAGATGCACAGAGAAGCGCCGCGCTCGGTGGCGACGGTGGCCTTACCGACCAAGAGGGCCGCCAACAACGGGTCGTGAATGCGCTCCGTGACCTGTTCCGCCGTTGCCCTGTGCACACCCACCGCCTCGGTTACGAACTCCACGGCCTCTTCGTGCAGTCCGAGCTCAAGGAGTCCGAGCAGTGTGTGCAGTCGGTTGGCGTGCTCGTGGTCCTGGGCGCGGAGCGCGTCGATCAAGCCGCGGGTGCCGTCCAGTTCGCGTCCCAGCCGCTCCAGCTCCGTACGGTCGCGCAAGGTGATGACGGCACCACCGTCATCGGTGGGCATGCGGTTCGCTACGAGTACGCGTTGGCCGCTGACGGCAAGAAGGTCGGCGCCGGACACCCGGCCGGCCAGTACGTCCGTCGTGCGGCCCGGCGGCAGGGTCTCGTCCAAGGGGCGGCCGGTGTCGTCCGCACGCAGGTCGAGCAGCCGTTGGGCTTCGTCGTTCATCAGGCGGATCCGGCCGTGTTTGTCGAGCGCGACGAAACCCTCGCGAATGCCGTGCAGCATCGCCTCGCGCTCGGTGAGTAGCGCCGAGATGTCGGAGAAGGCCAGGTCGTGAGTGCGGCGCTGGAGTCGGCGGGAGACGAGATAGGCAGCCAGTGCGCCCACGGCGAGCGCGCCGCCCGCGTAGGCGAGGAGTGCAGGAACGGTGGAGAGCAACCGTTCCTGCACGCTCTCGTAGGCGATGCCGACGGACACCGCGCCGACGACCTTGCCCCTTTCGTCGCGCAACGGCACCTTGCCTCGGGCGGAGCGTCCAAGGGTGCCGTTGTCGATCTGCATGACCTCTTGGCCCGAGAGCGCTGCACTCGGGTCGGTGGAGACATGACGGCCGATCTCGTCGGGGTCGGTGTGCGACCAGCGGACCCCGCGCTCATCCATGATCACCACGTACTCGGCGCCGGTAGCGGCACGAATGTGCTCTGCCTCGTTCTGGACGGGGCCATGGCGCGACGGGCGAGAGGTCTCAAGGGCATCGTCGAGGCGGGGCTGGGCCGCGGTTGTCTGAGCGATTGCGAGGGCGCGGCGCATTGCCTGATCGTCGAGTTCTGCACTCAAGGGTGCGAGGAACAAGCCCGTTGCGAGAGCGGTGACCCCGGTGGCGATGGCCAATTGCATCATCAGCACTTGGGAGAAGACGCGGCGTGGCCACCCCAGGCGGGGCCGGAATGTCGGAAGCCAGGCCGATCGGCGTCGGGCATCGTGCCGGGAAGGGGCTGTGAGGCGCCGGTCGCGGCCGCGGGCCTCGGCGGCGACCTGCTTGTCGGCCGTGGCAGTGTGGCGTGCTACCTCGTGGGGAATCGGCGCAGGGCCCGAGGGCTCTTCAGCGCTCGGGCGCGTGGCCGGTACATGCGTCTCGCCCATATGAACGAACAGTAAGCGGGCCGGCTACCAGGTCGGTAGTTCCTTCAGCTGCGACTTCAGAGAGTGGCTGAGTGGCGACGGCTCGCGTGCCAGGTAGGGCGTGGCAGGCCCGAGGGTTATCCACAGGGCTTTCGGTGGCGGATCGTGCGCGCATAGCCTCCCAGAGTGATGTCGAGGTCACGCTATCGAGGGCTCCTGTGAGTGGGCCGGTGAACCTGCTGCCTGCCCGTGTTGGGGTGTCGATCGGGCACGAGAGACAGGTGGAGGGGTGGGGTTATGCGGTTGACGGGGGACCGGACGTGGAGGGGCCGAGGAGCGACGAGGCGGGGCGCTTCCCGCCCGATTGCGGTGCTGCAGGTCATGGGTCCGATGCTCGGGCTGGGTGTCGCGGTGACGTGGGGAGTGGCAATCGGCATGGCATTCGCGTGCGGCTTGGGGACGACGGGAGGCGCGCCTCCCGGAGATGTCTGCCGCTGCTGGTCCCGAGCAGGCGCGTCGGACGACGGGGCCCGGGCGTCAGCCGAGAGGAAGGGAAGCAGGAGCGGGGAACGCCGGAGCGCCGGCTTCCGAGACCGAGGTGATGGCCGTGACGGTCATTCGCGCCGGTGGGCCGAGCGGCGCACCACAGCTGGCGGGCGCCGGAGCACCGTCGGACCGCTGCTCCACCGTGACGCGCCAGGCACGGCCGTCGGAATGCGCGACGGAAACAGTCCACGTAGGGGGACCGGCGGCGATGGGGCTGCCACCGGGCGTCGGGCCGTGGGACTGCCTCGGTTCGGGCAGCACCGTGTCGGTCCCTACGACGTCGAGTGCGTCCGCCCGCTCCTCCCGGAGCAGCTCGCGGACAGCGAGGTCGGCGGCCTGGGCCGGCCTGTCCCAGGCCGAGCGGCCCCGGCAGTGGTCGATCGTGATCCGTCCGTCGCGCGCCGCTTCCACAGCATCCTTGACGAGATGTGCCGAGGCTCGTCCGTAGGCGTAGCCGAAGGGGAGAACGAAAAGGGTGGGGGAGAAGCGGTGGCCTCCGATGTGGGTGACTTCCCACGCCTCGGTTCCGCTCCGGGAGAGCTCGGCGGCCAGAGGGCGGCCCAGGAGGGCGCAGCAGCGGTCCCGCTTGCCGTTGGTGCAGACGAGGACCAACGGTTCGCCGGTGTACCGCTCCCACAGTCCCCGGTGGTCTCCGGCCCCCAGAGCGGCGAAGTCCAGGTCGAGAGCCGCTCTCGGGTCGGTGACCGTGGTCGTGCGGATCCAGGAACGGCCCGGGGCGGTGTGCGCGAGGAACAGTCGGCGGCGAGGGGCCCCGTAGCAGTCGGCATGGCGTCCGGGCCGACGGATCAGGGCGACGCGTACGTCCGTACCCTCTGTCGCGGTCTCCAGGGCCCGGCCGATGTCAGGATCCAGGTGGCTGTCCGTCAGCGCTTTGGCTCCCCAGGGCCCGGTTTGCTCGATCAAGAGCCAGGTTCGGGCGGTAGCCGCGGTTCCGGCCAACGTTTCAGCCGATTCACGGGAAGCGGTAGCGCAAGTGCTCACAAAGGTGAGCCTAACTCGTCGCGTCCGAGCCCGACGGACGGGAGCCCGCGCGGAGGAACCACGCGTCGTGTGCGTGGCTGAAGGCAGTTGTCTGCGTCACGGCAAGGGCTGGGGTGGGCGGGGGCCCTGATATTGCCCGCTGGGACGCATCCGCAGTGGGCGTTCCCCGTACTCCTCCAAGGCGTGGGCGATCCATCCGGCCGTACGGGCGATGGCGAAGACCGTCTCGCCGGCCTCTGCGGGCATCTCCGCCGATACGGTGAGTACTGCCAGCGCGAGGTCGACGTTGGCGTGCAGCTCCGTGTGCCGGGCCGTAGTGGCGATCACCTGGCGAGCGGCCTCCAGCGCCGGACGGGCCTCAGGCACGTCCTCCAGCAGCGTGAAGAGTGCACGCGCCCGAGGGTCTTCCCCCGGATAGAGACGGTGGCCCAGGCCGGGCACCCGGCGTCCCGCCCGCAGGTGATCGGCGACGACTGCCGCTGCGCTGCCCCGTTCCAGGACCTCGTGCAGCATCCGATGGGCGAGGCCGCTCGCCGCGCCGTGCAGGGCTCCGTCCAGCGCTCCGAAACCGGCGGAGACGATTGCGTAGGGGTGGGCACGCGCCGACGCGGCGACCCGGACCGCAAGGGTCGAGGCGGCGAGGTCATGGTCGATGAGCAGCACGAGTGCTGCGTCCAGAACGCGGAGTGCAGCCGGGTCGGCCGGCGCGTTGGTGAGGCGAGACCACAACCGGGGGGTGAGCGACTCATCGTCGCCCTCGCCCTCGCCCTCGGCATTGGTTCGGGACGGCAGGGCGTCAACCAAGGTTGGGATGAGGCTGCGGGCGGTGTCGAGGACGGTGTCCTCTGACAGGTCGAAACGCAGCGGGTCTGCGGCCGCTGCTGCAATCACGGCGACCCGCAGTCGGTCCATCGGACCGCTGTGCTCCGGCAGCGCCTGTACGGCGCGGCGAGCCGCGGCCAGGGCTTCTGTGGGCGCGGTGAAGCGAATGTCGCGGCGCATTTCGCCCGTCCACAGCCACTCGGCGACTTCTTCGTAGCCGTAGTGGGCCGCGAGCTCTGAGGTGTCGACGCCGCGGAAGTAGCAGTGGTCGCGGTCGATCAGCGTGATGCCCGTGCGGACGGTCAACTCGCCACCGGACCCCGAGGGTTCGCGTCGGCTGCCGCGTCGTGCGAGCGCGTCGACCTCCTTGGCGTCGAACGTGCTGCCGCGGCCACCCGGTTCTCGCCGGCTGGCCAGCTGGCCGCGGCTGACGTACGCGTACACCGTCTCGGGCTTTACCCCGAGCCGGTCGGCTGCTTCCCGAGTGCTCAGCCGCGAGCCGGATGTGTCGTCAGTTGTGCCTTGATCCGCCATGTCGCCACCGTATCCATCAGCATCCATATTGATGGAATCAACATTGACAAGATTTAGTCAAGCATGGACAGTCAAAATCAATGTTGCAGAAGGATGGGCGAGGAGAGCTGCCATGTCGATCACTGAGGCGAACGCCCCCATTGACGCGCCCCGCGGGCTCGCGGGCGTCATCGTTACCGAGACCGAACTGGGTGACGTCCGGGGCCGTGAGGGCTTCTACCACTACCGCCAGTACTCGGCGGTGGAGCTGGCCACGGCCCGCACATTCGAAGATGTCTGGTACCTGATGTTCCACGGGGAGCTTCCGAACGCGGCACAGCTTGCGGCCTTCAAGGCCGAGACCGCGGCCATGCGCGTGCTGCCCGCGGCCCTCCGCGACGCGCTCCCTGGCATCGCCCAGGCGGGAGCACTGTCCGGCCCCCTCGCCGGGCTGCGCACCGGGCTCTCCCTGCTCGGCGCTTCGGCCGGCTTCCGCCCGCTCTATGACATCGACGACGACCGCCGCCGTGCGGACGCACTTGCCGCCTGTGCCGCCGTCCCGACGCTCCTCACCGCGCTCCACCGCCTCGGGCAGGGGGGCCAACCCGTCGAGCCTCGCGCGGATCTGAGCCATGCCGCCAACTACCTCTACATGCTCACCGGCAAGGAGCCCGACCCGGAGCATGTACGGGCGATCGAGGCGTACCTGATCTCCACCATCGACCACGGGTTCAACGCCTCGACGTTCACCGGCCGAGTGATCGCTTCCACCGGGGCCGACCTCGCCGCCTGCCTCGTCGGCGCCGTCGGCGCTCTTTCCGGCCCGCTGCACGGCGGCGCGCCGAGCCGGGCTCTGGACACCCTGGACGCCATCGGCACGCCGGACCGCATCGACACGTGGATCCGCGACCGAGTGTTGAGGGGCGAGCGCATCATGGGGTTCGGCCACCCCGTCTACCGCACCGAGGACCCGCGCTCCCGAATGCTCCGCGGTATCGCGGAGGAGTTCGGCGGCCCGCTGGTGGAGTTCGCGGTCCAGGTGGAGGCGCGGGTGGAGGCGCTGCTGGCCGACCTCAAGCCTGGACGCGAGCTGCACACCAATGTGGAGTTCTACGCGGGCGTCGTCATGGAGCTGTGCGGTCTGCCGCGTGAGATGTTCACTCCCACCTTCTGCGCGGCCCGTGTCGTTGGCTGGAGTGCCAACATCCTGGAACAGGCCCGGGACTCGAAGATCATTCGTCCGGCGGCGCGGTACGTCGGTCCGCCCCCGCCGCAGCCGGTGCCGGCGTTGGGTGTCGCTACGGGCTGACGGCAGGCGGCGTGCTGGCCGGCAGGCGCCAGCGGTGGCGGGGCGGGGCGGGGGAGAAGACGGCGGTGATCGATCCGCGCGGCGACGAGGCCATTGGGGCGCTCGGCCGCCCGCCGTGCGGTGCTCGGACCCACGCCGCCGTGTTGCCCCAGCCCCAGCCACCCGGCCCACCCCGTCGGCCCCTGCCCCGCGCCGCCCGCCCGCCCCACACCCGCTCGTACACCCACCACCCCTCGCCCCCCACCCGCCGTGCGCGGCGTCACCCTCCGGCGTTCCGTTACGATCGACAGCTCGTTCGCCGCCGGTCCGCGCGGCTCGCCACCCGCACTTGGAGGCGCCCCTTGGCCACGCAACAGATCCCGGTCGTCGTGCTCGCGGGGTTCCTGGGGTCGGGGAAGACGACCCTCCTCAACCACCTGCTGGCCGCAGGTGACGGCACCCGTATCGGGGCGATCGTCAATGACTTCGGCAGCATCGAGATCGATGCCATGACAGTCGCGGGGCAGGTCGACTCGATGGTCTCGCTCGGTAACGGCTGTCTGTGCTGCGCGGTCGACACCAGTGAACTGGACACCTACCTGGAGCGGCTCGCCCGCCCCGCCGCCCGTATCGACGTGATCGTCATCGAGGCCAGCGGGTTGGCGGAGCCCCAGGAGATGATCCGCATGATTCTGGCCAGTGAGAACGACCGGATCGTGTACGGGGGACTGGTCGAGGTGGTCGACGCCGCCGAGTTCGCCGCAACTCGCGTCCGCCACCCGGAGCTGGACCGGCATGTGCGCATCGCCGACCTCGTGGTGCTGAACAAGGCCGACCGGATCGACGAGGCGGCACGCCAGGACCTCATGGCCACCCTCGCGGACCTTGTCCCGGGCCGGCCGGTGATGAGCGCCGCGTACGGGCGCATCGATCCGGAGCTGCTCTTCGACCGCGGAGCCGGCGAGGAGCATGACGCGGCCGTGCGCCAGCTGTCCTTCGAGGACCTTCTGCGTGAAGCCGCCGCGGCAGACCGCGCGGCCCCTAGCAGCCCCGGCGCCCACCACGTCGACCACTGCGACCTCCCCGAGCACGAAGGCTGTGCCCACCACGCCCACGACCAGGCCGACGTGAGCCACGCGGCGCATCTTCACTCCGTCTACCAGAGCGTGGAGTTCACCTCCGGTGAGCCGATGAACCCGCGTCGACTTATGGACTTTCTCGACAGCCGGCCCACCGGCCTCTACCGCATCAAGGGCTTCGTCCACTTCGACGTCCCCGGCAGCCGGCAGAAGTTCACCCTGCACGCCGTAGGTGACTTCCTGCGCTTCTACCCGTCGCCCTGGGGCCGGGACGAGGAGCGGAGCACTCAACTCGTGTTGATCGGCAGCGGGATCGATGCGGAGGCGCTGCGCAAGGGGCTCGCAGGCTGCCGGGAGGAGGCCTCGCAGGCGAGTGCGGGTCCCGGGACGCCGGAACGCCCCACATCGGAGGACAGCATGTGGGGCGTTCTGCGGTACGTGGCTTCCCGCGAGGAGTGACGCGGTGGCCCGCGCTGTATAGCGCGGGCCGGCACCGACTGCCTACACCGGTCCTGCCAGCGCGGCCACCGGCTTCGTCAGCGGCACACCGGATCCGTCACGTCGCGGATCGACCTCGGGCAGCTCCACGGGAGCACCCTTCGCGTCCGCCGCCCGGACCGGTGCGGCACCCGCCCACGCCAGCGTCAGACAGTCCTCGCCCTTCAGGAACCGCTGGCAGCGCACACCGCCGGTGGCACGGCCCTTGCGCGGGTACTGGTCGAATGGGGTCAGCTTGGCGGTCGCCACGGAGTCGTCCAAGGTGCCGTGCGAACCGGCGACCGTGAAGACCATGGCGTCCGTGGCCGGGTCGACGACGGAGAAGTGGATCACCTTGATGCCCTCGCCCAGCTTGATGCCGGTCATGCCACCGGCCGGCCGGCCCTGGGGCCGGACCTGCGAGGCCTGGTAGCGCAGCAGCTGCGCCTCGTTGGTGATGAAGACCAGGTCCTCCTCACCGGTACGCAGTTCCGCCGCGCCGACGATGCGGTCGCCGTCGCGGAGGCTGATGACCTCCAACTCGTCCTTGTTGGACGGATAGTCGGGCACCACCCGCTTCACGACGCCCTGTTCCGTGCCGATCGCCAGGCCCGGGGAGGACTCGTCGAGCGTCGTCAGGCAGATCAGCGTCTCGCCGTCCTGCAGGGTCAGGAACTCCGCGATCGCTGCGCCGCCGGAGAGGCTGGGCGCCGTTGCGGTGTCCGGGAGCTGCGGCAGGTCGATCACCGCGATCCGCAGCAGCCGGCCCGTGGACGTCACCGCGCCCACTTCGCCGCGGGTCGTCGCCGGCACCGCGGAGACGATCGCGTCGTGCTTCACGCGCTTGGCGTCGGTGTCGTACGGCACCTCGCCGGTCGCCGTGCGCGCCAGGAGGCCCGTCGAGGACAGCAGCACCCGGCACGGATCGTCGGAGACCTCAAGCGGCACCGCCGCGAGGGAGGCGCCGGACGACTCCAGCAGCACCGTGCGGCGCTCCGTGCCGTACTTCTTCGCGACCGCGGCCAGCTCGCCGGAGACCAGCTTGCGCAGCTCCGTGTCCGACTCCAGGATCCGGGTCAGTTCCTCGATCTCGGACTTCAGCCGGTCGCGCTCCGACTCCAGCTCGATGCGGTCGAACTTCGTCAGCCGGCGCAGCGGCGTGTCGAGGATGTACTGCGTCTGGATGTCGCTCAGCGAGAACCGCTCGATCAGCCGCTCCTTGGCCTGCGCGCTGTTCTCGCTGGAGCGGATGAGGCGGATGACCTCGTCGATGTCGACCAGGGCGGTCAGCAGCCCCTCCACCAGGTGGAGGCGGTCGCGCCGCTTGCCGCGGCGGAACTCGCTGCGCCGGCGCACCACGTTGAAGCGGTGGTCGACGTAGACCTCCAGCAGCTCCTTGAGGCCCAGGGTCAGCGGCTGGCCGTCCACCAGCGCGACGTTGTTGATGCCGAAGGACTCCTCCAGCGGGGTGAGCTTGTAGAGCTGCTCCAGGACGGCCTCCGGGTTGAAGCCGTTCTTGATCTCGATCACCAGCCGCAGGCCGTGCTCGCGGTCGGTGAGGTCCTTGACGTCCGCGATGCCCTGCAGCCGCTTCGCGCCGACCAGGTCCTTGATCTTGGAGATGACCTTCTCGGGGCCGACGGTGAAGGGGAGTTCGGTGACGACCAGGCCCTTGCGGCGGGCCGTGACGTCCTCCACCGTGGCCGTGGCGCGGATCTTGAACGAGCCGCGGCCCTTCTCGTACGCGTCGCGCACGCCGCCCAGTCCGACGATCCGACCGCCGGTCGGCAGGTCCGGGCCCGGCACGAAGCGCATCAGGGTGTCGAGGTCGGCGCCCGGATGCTTGATCAGATGGCGGGCGGCGGCGATGACCTCGCCCAGGTTGTGCGGCGGCATGTTCGTCGCCATGCCGACGGCGATGCCGGTGGCGCCGTTGACCAGGAGATTGGGGTAGGCGGCGGGCAGAGCCACCGGCTCCTGCTCCTGGCCGTCGTAGTTCGGGGTGAAGTCGACGGTGTCCTCTTCGATGGACTCCGTCATCAGCGACGTCGCGGAGGCCATCCGGCACTCGGTGTACCGCATCGCGGCGGGCGGGTCGTCGTTGCCCAGCGAGCCGAAGTTGCCGTGGCCGTCCACCAGCGGCAGCCGCATCGAGAACGGCTGCGCCATCCGCACCAGCGCGTCGTAGATGGAGGCGTCGCCGTGCGGGTGGAGCTTACCCATCACCTCACCGACCACCCGGGCGCACTTGACGTAGCTGCGCTCGGGCCGCAGGCCCATCTCGTTCATTTGGTACAGGATGCGGCGGTGCACGGGCTTGAGACCGTCGCGGGCGTCCGGCAGGGCGCGGGAGTAGATGACCGAATACGCGTACTCGAGGAAGGAACCCTGCATCTCGTCGACGACGTCGATGTCGAGGATCCTCTCCTCGAAGTCGTCCGGCGGCGGGGTCTTCGTGCTGCGGCGGGCCATCGCGGCTGCGGCTCCTTCTGCTGCGTCTACTGCCGATGTTGGTTCAACCAGCTGGGGATCAGCCGGTCAGTCTGCCTGAGTCTGACGCGGACCATTGTGGACCGCCCCACTGACAACGCCGACCGCGACTCCCCCTTCGGCCGACGCGGGAGCGGCGCGGAGCCCTCGTACGGGGCCTGTCGATCGGGAACTTCGCCAGATGCCGACGCGCTTGCATACAGTGACAGAACTTCCTCGCAAGCGGATCGAAGGGACGTACATGCCCATGGGTCACACGGCCACAGAACAAGCCGGCTCCGGCGGCCTGACAGCGACCGAGCACCGGCTGGCCAACGGCCTGCGCGTGGTGCTCTCCGAGGACCACCTGACGCCTGTCGCAGCCGTCTGCCTGTGGTACGACGTCGGCTCCCGCCACGAGGTCAAGGGCCGTACCGGCCTGGCTCACCTCTTCGAGCACCTGATGTTCCAGGGCTCCGCCCAGGTGAAGGGCAACGGTCACTTCGAGCTCGTCCAGGGCGCGGGCGGCTCGCTGAACGGCACCACGAGCTTCGAGCGCACCAACTACTTCGAGACCATGCCCGCCCACGAGCTGGAGCTCGCGCTCTGGCTGGAGGCGGACCGGATGGGCTCGCTGCTCACCGCGCTCGACGACGAGTCGCTGGAGAACCAGCGCGACGTCGTGAAGAACGAGCGCCGCCAGCGCTACGACAACGTCCCCTACGGCACGGCCTTCGAGAAGCTGACGGCCATGGCGTACCCGGAGGGCCACCCCTACCACCACACGCCCATCGGCTCGATGGCCGACCTGGACGCGGCCTCCCTGGAGGACGCGCGCGCCTTCTTCCGTACGTACTACGCGCCCAACAACGCCGTCCTGTCGATCGTCGGCGACATCGACCCGGCGCAGACCCTGGCCTGGGTGGAGAGGTACTTCGGCTCGATCCCGGGGCACGACGGCAAGCAGCCGCCGCGGGACGGCTCGTTGCCCGAGACCCTCGGCGGCGAGCTGCGCGAGGTCGTCGAGGAGGAGGTCCCCGCCCGCGCGCTGATGGCGGCCTACCGGCTGCCGCACGACGGCACCCGCGAGGCGGACGCCGCGGACCTCGCGCTCACCGTCCTGGGCGGCGGCGAGTCCTCCCGCCTCTACAACCGCCTGGTGCGCCGTGACCGCAGTGCCGTCGCGGCCGGCTTCGGTCTGCTGCGGCTGGCCGGCGCGCCGTCGCTCGGCTGGCTGGACGTCAAGACGTCCGGTGGGGTGGAGGTCCCGGACATCGAGCGTGCGGTCGACGAGGAGCTGGCCCGGTTCGCCGCCGAGGGGCCGACCCCCGAGGAGATGGAGCGTGCGCAGGCTCAGTTGGAGCGCGAGTGGCTGGACCGCCTCGCGACGGTCAGCGGCCGCGCCGACGAACTCTGCCGGTTCGCCGTCCTGTTCGGCGACCCGCAGCTCGCGCTGACCGCCGTGCAGCGCGTCCTGGAGATCACCCCGCAGGAAGTACAGGCGGTGGCCAAGGCCCGGCTGCGTCCCGACAACCGCGCGGTGCTCGTCTACGAGCCCACCGAGCCGGCCGACGCGGCCGCCGAGACCGCTGAGAACGACGACGAGGAGGCGGCCCAGTGAGCGATGCCGTGACCAGCGCAGATTCCGCCATGACCAGCATGGAGTTCCACCCCAGGCCGCAGGGTGGCGCGCCCCGGCCGTGGGCCTTCCCGGCACCGGACCGCGGCCAACTGCCCAACGGGCTCACCCTGCTGACCAGCCACCGCCCCGGCCAGCAGGTCGTCGCCGTCGAGATCAACCTCGTCGCGCCCCTGGAGGCCGAGCCCGAGGGCCTGGACGGCGTCGCCACGATCATGGCCCGCGCGCTGTCCGAGGGCACCGACAAGCACGACGCCGAGGAGTTCGCGGCCGAGCTGGAGCGCTGCGGCGCCACCATGGACGCGCACGCCGACCACCCCGGTCTGCGGGTCTCCCTCGAAGTGCCGGCGTCGCGGCTGGACCACGCCCTCGGCCTGCTCGCCGACGCACTGCGCGCGCCCGCCTTCCCGGACAGCGAGATCGAGCGGCTGGTGCGCAACCGCCTCGACGAGATCCCGCACGAGCTCGCCAACCCCGCGCGGCGGGCCGCGATGGCCCTGTCCAAGGAACTGTTCCCGTCGGCCTCCCGGATGTCGCGGCCCCGGCAGGGCACCGAGGAGACCGTCGAGCGGATCGACGCCGCGGCCGTTCGCGCCTTCTACGCGGCGCATGTACGGCCCGCGACGGCCACCGCCGTCATCGTCGGTGACTTCACCGGCATCGACCTGGACGCGTCGCTCGCCGGCACCCTCGGCGCCTGGACCGGCTCGACCGCCGAGCCGGTGAAGGCCTCGCCGATCACCGCGGACGACACCGGCCGAGTGGTGATCGTGGACCGCCCCGGCGCCGTCCAGACGCAGCTGCTCATCGGCCGCATCGGTGCCGACCGGCACGACCGGGTCTGGCCCGCGCAGGTCCTCGGCACGTACTGCCTGGGCGGCACCCTCACCTCCCGCCTGGACCGCGTCCTGCGCGAGGAGAAGGGCTACACCTACGGGGTGCGCGCGTTCGGCCAGGTGCTGCGCTCCACCGCGGACGGCAGCGGCGCCGCGATGCTCGCCATCAGCGGCTCGGTCGACACCGCCTCCACCGGCCCGGCGCTCGAGGACCTGTGGAAGGTGCTCCGCACCGTGGCGGCGGAGGGACTCACGGACGCCGAGCGTGACGTCGCCGTGCAGAACCTCGTCGGGGTCGCGCCGCTGAAGTACGAGACGGCCGCCGCCGTGGCGGGCACCCTCGCCGACCAGGTCGAGCAGCACCTCCCGGACGACTTCCAGGCGCAGCTGTACGCGCGGCTTGCCGAGACCGGCACGGTCGAGGCGACCGCCGCGGTGGTGAACGCCTTCCCCGGGGACCGGCTGGTGACGATCCTGGTGGGCGACGCGGCGCAGATCGCCGAGCCCGTCAAGGCGCTGGGCATCGGCGAGGTGAAGGTCGTCGGCGGCTGACCTGCCGTTGGTGACACCGCGGCGGTCCGGCGGGGGCCGGTGACCGTCGCTCAAATCGCAGGAAAAGGGATCCCGTGACGCTCGCCCGTCACGGGATCTCCTTTATGTCCGGATTATTGTGGCTGGTTGCGTGGTGCCCCTGTGGCGTGCCGCACAAAGTGCCGGTTCTGTTTGCCGATTGAAAGATGTCCCGTTTAGCGTCAGTCCGGCTGTTCGTCAGAAGTACGCCGCAACCGTGGCACCGGACAGTCATCGCCGAGTCCCCGTACGGCGCGAGCCAGGGGAGCCGGGGACCCACATGTCCCCTGGGGTGAATCGGATCCCTCCTCGGAGGGGGCCGTAGGAGACCTTCCTGCTCCGAACCCGTCAGCTAACCCGGTAGGCGAGAAGGAAGGAAAGGACAAGCCAGC
Source organism: Streptomyces sp. Pv4-95 (assembly GCF_045782725.1). Lineage (NCBI taxonomy): Bacteria > Bacillati > Actinomycetota > Actinomycetes > Kitasatosporales > Streptomycetaceae > Streptomyces > Streptomyces sp. Pv4-95. The sequence continues at coordinate 2,241,726 of NZ_CP127172.1, read as the reverse complement.
ACATGGCGTTCACCCGTGCCACCGGGAAGCATCGTGGTGCGAGCCGCGCTGCTCGCACGACCCGCAAAATCGCCGGCATAGCCACCCTCACCGCCACCGGCGTCGTCGCCTCCGTGGCCTCGCCCGCGCTGGCCGCCACGGACGCGGCCGCCACCCAGGACACCGGTCTGCGGCAGGCCGTCGTCGCCGGCGACGAACTCGCCGGCCGCATCGCCGCCCAGGCGGACGCCCAGCAGGCGGCCGCCGAGGCCGCCGCAGCCAAGGCCAAGGCCGAGGCCCTCGCCGCGAAGGTGGCCAAGGAGGCCAAGCAGCGCGCCGAGGAAGCCAAGAAGAAGGCCGAGGCGAAGGCCAAGGCGGAGCGCGAGGCCAAGGAGCGCGCCGCGCGCGAGGCGGAGCGTAAGCGCCTCAACGCCTTTGTCGCGCCCGTCGAGGGCTCCTACGTCTCCACCCCGTACAAGGCCACCAGTGGCCTGTGGTCCTCCGGCAGCCACTCCGGCATCGACTTCCACGCCGCCTCAGGCAGCTCCGTGCACGCCGTGGGCCGGGGCACCGTCGTCGAGGCCGGCTGGGGCGGCGCGTACGGCAACAACATCGTGATCAAGATGAACGACGGTACGTACACCCAGTACGGCCACCTGTCGTCGCTGGGCGTCTCGGTCGGCCAGACCGTCACCCCCGGCCAGCAGATCGGCCTCTCCGGCGCCACCGGCAACGTCACCGGGCCGCACCTGCACTTCGAGGCCCGCACCGGCCCGGACTACGGCTCGGACATCGACCCGATCGCCTACCTCCGCGGCCACGGCGTCAACGTCTGACGCGTACGGCACCGCAGCCTCTCCGAAGCCCCGGCCCCGGCCGGGGCTTCGGCGTTATCGGGACACCTTGGCCACCGGATATGCCGATGGCCAAAAAATATCCATGAATACCCGAAGCCCGTCGGAAAATCCGTCCCGGTCGAATAGAGTCACGGAAATGTCGCCGATCGGCGGCGTTTCCTGGGGATTGCGGCGGAGGCACGGGACGATGCGAGGCCATATTTCCGCGCAGGCGGTATGCACGGCGATTCGCGACGACATCGTCTCCGGCGTGCTCGCGCCGGGGAGCAGGCTGATCGAGGACATCCTGGCGGCCCGTTACGGCGTGTCCAGGGTCCCCGTCCGGGAGGCGCTGCGGACCTTGCAGTCCGAGGGGTTCGTCACCACCCGCCATCATGCGGGCGCCTGTGTCGCCGAGCCGACCGAGCAGGAAGCCGCCGATCTGCTGGACATCCGCGCCCTGTTGGAGCCCATGGGCGCCGCCCGCGCGGCCACCCGCCGCAGCCCCGCCCATCTCAAGGTGCTGCGTGGCCTCGTGCGGCTGGGCCGGGAGCGCGCACGCCACGGCCACCCCGCGGACCTGCGCCAACTGGACGGCTGGTTCCACGAAACCCTGGCCCAGGCGGCCGGTAGCCCCAGTCTGACGGCGCTGCTCACCCAGCTGCGGCGGAAGATCGAGTGGATGTACGTCGTCGAACTGCCCGCCCGGGTCGCCGAGTCGTGGGACGAACACGGCGCGGTGCTGGACGCCGTCGCCCGGGGCGACGCCGAGCGCGCCCGCGCCCTGATGGCCGCTCATATCGAGCGGTCCCTGCCGGTGCACCGGCTGCGGAGGGCCGGCGCGGCCGAGGTGAGGAAGCCGAAACAGCCCGTCAACACGGCGCGCGCCCGCCATTAACAAAGGCCCCGTATACAAAGAAGGCGTGCAATACATTGCACGCGGGGAGGGCGGTGGCCGCTAATTCGGCACGCTTTCTCCTGGCCGGGCCCGGAATTCGGTGAACCGGATATTCGGCATGCCCGCGGAGTGGTGCTGATTTCTTGGGGCAATGGCTCGGAGCAGTGCGCGGCGCTGATTATCCCGCGCCATTTTTCTGCCGGGTCTGCCGGAGCAGCAACCCAGGATTTTGCGAAACGTCCCGCTGTGCCTGGAGACCTGGGCTTCCGTCGGAGGCTCCGTGGCTTCCGCCGGCCCGGCGTGCCCCGGCAGCGAAACCGGCCCCGGCAGCGGACGGCCCCGGAGACGGAGCGCCCCGGCAACGAAAACGGCCCCGCCGTGGCGACCGTCGGCCGGTCGTCACGGCGGGGCCGCGGACACTGGGGTCCCGAGGACTCAGACGGTCTCGGGGAGCTCCTCGAGACCGTCCGCGACGAGCTTGGCCAGGCGGTCGAGCGCGGCGTCGGCGCCTTCGGCGTCGGAGGCCAGCACGATCTCCTCGCCACCCTCGGCGCCGAGGCCCAGGACCGCGAGCATGGAGGCGGCGTTGACCGGGTTGCCCTCGGCCTTGGCGATCGTCACCGGGACGCCGGCCGCGGTGGCGGCACGGACGAAGATCGACGCGGGGCGGGCGTGCAGGCCCTCGGCCCATCCGACATTGACGCGGCGCTCAGCCATGGTGTTGCCCTTCAAGTCGTGACTGTTGTCTAGACCAGTCTCTCATGGTGCCGGGACGTCCCGGCGGCCCGTCGGCCTGGCCCTCCTGCGTGCGGCCCCTCCTCGGGGGAGGCGCCGGGCGCACGGGCCGGGGCCCGCGCCGGGCACGGTGGCCGTGCCCGTTCCGTTTCCAGAGGGTACGCATGCCGAGCCGGTTGTCGGTGCCCGGCCGTACCCTGGCCGCATGCAGACGCCGCCGGACCTCGCCTACCCGACCCACTGGGAAGCCGATGTGGTGCTGCGCGACGGCGGCACGGCGCGCATCCGCCCCATCGCCGCCGATGACGCCGAGCGGCTGACCTCCTTCTACGAGCAGGTCTCGGACGAGTCGAAGTACTACCGCTTCTTCGCGCCCTACCCGCGTCTGTCCGACCGCGATGTGCACCGCTTCACCCACCACGACTACGTCGACCGGGTCGGCCTGGCCGCGACCGTCGGCGGCGAGTTCATCGCCACCGTCCGCTACGACCGGATCAACGACCAGGGGCTGCCCGCCAAGGATCCCGAGGACGACCAGGCCGAGGTGGCCTTCCTGGTCCAGGACGCCCACCAGGGCCGCGGCGTCGCCTCCGCCCTCCTGGAACACATCGCCGCCGTCGCCCGCGAGCGCGGTATCCGCCGCTTCGCCGCAGAGGTGCTCCCCGCGAACACCAAGATGATCAAGGTGTTCACGGATGCCGGCTACACCCAGAAGCGCACTTTCGAGGACGGCGTGGTCCGCCTCGAATTCGACCTCGAACCGACCGAGCAGTCCATGGCCGTGATGCGCGGCCGGGAGCAGCGCGCCGAGGCCCGCTCCGCCCAGCGGCTGCTGGCCCCTGGCTCGGTCGCCGTCATCGGGACCGGCCGCACCCCCGGAGGCATCGGCCGCACGGCCCTGCGCAATGTCCTCGACGCCGGCTTCACCGGCCGTCTGCACGCCGTCAACCACGCCTTCGCCGACGGCATGGACCGGCTGGAGCCGGAGGGCGTGCCGGCCGTCCGTTCCCTGAGCGAGATCCCCGACCCGGTCGACCTCGCGGTCATCGCCGTCCCCGCCGCCCGCGTCCCCGACGTGGTCCGCGACTGCGGTGAGCACGGCGTGCAGGGCGTCCTGATCCTCTCCTCCGGCTATGCGGAGGCCGGGCCCGAAGGCCGCGAGCGGCAGCGGGCGGTGCTCCAGCAGGCCCGCTCCTACGGCATGCGGCTGATCGGCCCCAACGCCTTCGGCCTGATCAACACCGCCCCCGACGCCCGGCTGAACGCCTCCCTGGCACCCCGGATGCCCGGCGCCGGCAACATCGGCCTGTTCACCCAGTCCGGCGCGATCGGCATCGCCCTGCTCAGCGGGCTGCACGCCCGCGGCCCGGGCGACGGCGGCATCGCCGGGATCTCCACCTTCCTCTCGGCCGGCAACCGCGCCGACGTCTCCGGCAACGACCTCCTCCAGTACTGGCACGACGACCCGCACACCGACGTCGTCATCCTCTATCTGGAGTCCATCGGCAATCCGCGCAAGTTCACCCGGCTCGCCCGGCGTACCGCGCTCGTCAAACCGGTCGTGGTCGCCAAGGGCGCCCGGCACACCGGTGTCGCGCCCCAGGGGCACGCCGTACCCACCGTCCGCATCCCCGACAGCACCGTCGCCGCCCTGATGCGCCAGGCCGGCGTGATCCGCGTCGACACGGTCACCGAGCTGATCGACGCCGGACTGCTGCTGGCGTCCCAGCCGCTGCCGGCCGGCCCGCGCATCGCCATCCTCGGCAATTCCGAGTCGCTGGCCCTGCTGGCCTACGACGCCTGCCTGACCGAGGGGCTGCGCCCGATGAGCCCCCGGGTATTGGCGTCCGCGGCGACGCCCGACGACTTCCGCGAGGCCCTCGCCGAGGCGCTCGCGGCCGACAGCTGCGACGCCGTCGTCGTCACGGCCATCCCCTGGGTGGGGGAGGAGCCGCCCGGCTCCCCCGAAGAGGGCGAGGGCACCGCGCTCGCAGGCGCCCTGCGCGCGGCCGCCGAAGCGGCCCCGGACAAGCCGGTGACCGTCGTCCACCTCGCGATGGACGACCTTGCGCGGACGCTCGCCGCCCCGGGCGAGCCGGTCTCCGTGCCGGCGGACGCGTCCCCGGCGGACACGCCCGCTCCCTCCGAGAGCCAGGCCCCGCCCACACCACGGCCCCCGGCCCCGCCCTCGCCGCACGCGACATACCCGCAGCGGCCCCAGGTCCCGTCGGGCCCTCCGCCCAGCCCGTTCGCCTCGCGGCCGCCGCAGGCCCAGGACGGCGCCGTGCCGGCACCTGCCCGCCGCCCCGCTCCCGTCCGCATCCCCGCCTACCCGGCCGCCGAGCGCGCCGTGCGTTCGCTGGCCGAGGCCGTCCGCTACGCCGCCTGGCGTCGCGAGGCCGCCGAGCCGGGCCGGGTGCCCGCATACGACGACATCGAGGAGGCAGCGGCCGGCGCCGACATCGACCGGCTGCTCGCCCGGCTCGTCCCCGACACCGACACCGGCCGGTCGGTCCCGCTGTCCCCGGACCATGCCGCGGACCTCCTGGCCCGGTACGGCATCCACACCCACCCCGCCTTCCACGCCCCCGATCCGGACACCGCGGTCCGTGCCGCCGCCCGGATCGGCTATCCGGTCGCCCTCAAGACCACCGCGCCCCACCTCCGGCACCGCGCCGACCTCGGCGGCGTCCGCCTCGACGTGGCCAACGAGACGGAACTGCGCCGGGCATACACGGAACTGACCGACTTCCTCGGCTCCGCGGAAGAGCTCCGTCCGGTCGTCCAGGCCATGGTCCCGCGCGGGGTGGACACCGTCATCCGCGCCGCGATCGACCCGGCCGCCGGCGCCGTCCTCTCCTTCGGCCTGGCCGGTGCCCCCTCCCAGCTGCTCGGCGACATCGCCCACCGCCTCATCCCCGCCACCGACCGCGAGGTCACCGACCAGATCCGGTCGATCCGCACCGCGCCCCTGCTCTTCGGCTGGCGCGGCTCCCAGCCCGTCGACACCGCCGCCCTCTCGGAGCTGCTGCTGCGGGTCTCCCGGCTCGTCGACGACCACCCCGAGGTCGTCGCCGTCGACCTCGAACCGGTCGTCGTCGCCCCGAGCGGCCTCTCCGTCCTGGGAGCCGCCGTCCGCCTCGCCCGTCCCCCTGTCACCACCGACCTCGGTCCCCGCCGTCTGCCCGTCTACTGAGGCTCTTCAAGCCCGGCACGCCCCGTAAGATGGACCCCATGGCTAAGACCGGTACGACGACCCAGGGGCTGCGCGCGGCGATCGAGCGCAGCGGCTACTACCCGACGCTCGTGGCCGAGGCGGTGCAGGCCGCGGTCGGCGGAGAGCCCGTGGTGTCGTACCTCGTGCACCAGGAGACGACCTTCGACGCCAACGAGGTCCGCCGCCATGTCACGGTCCTGGTCCTGACCGGCACCCGCTTCATCGTCAGCCACACCGACGAGCAGGCCGCCGACGCCACCTCCCCGTCGCCGTACGCCACCACCTCCACCGAGTCCGTGAAGCTCGGCCGGATCTCCTCGGTGGTGCTCAGCCGGGTGGTAGCCAACCCCGAGTCCTACACCCCCGGGCAACTGCCCCGCGAGGTCGTCCTCACCATCGGCTGGGGCGCGGTCGCCCGCCTCGACCTGGAGCCCGCCACCTGCGGCGACCCCAACTGCGAGGCGGACCACGGCTACACCGGCAGCTCCACCGCCGACGACCTCTCGCTGCGGGTCAGCGAGGCGGGCGACGGACCGGACTCCGTGCGCGAGACGCTCACCTTCGCCCAGGCGCTCTCCGAGGCCACCGCGGCCACCACCAGCACCCGCTGATGGTGCACGCCGCCCCCGCCTGGCCGGAGCCGGAACCACTCGACCCGCTCACCGCCCCGGTGCCCCGCTACGGCGCCGGGTCGCTCGCCGACCTGCTGCCCGCCATCGTCGCGGGCCAGGGGCTGGGAAACCCCGGCTCCCCGATGGAACTGGCCCCCGCCGACCGCGCCTGCGTCTTCCTGATCGACGGCCTCGGCTGGGACCTGCTGCGCGCCCACCCCGACGAGGCGCCGTTCCTGACCTCCCTGCTGGGCACCTCGTTCAACGGCAGCGGGCGTCCGCTCACGGCGGGCTTCCCCTCCACCACCGCCACCTCCCTCGCGTCCGTGGGAACGGGCCTGCCGCCCGGCGCGCACGGCCTGCCCGGATACACCTGCGAGGACCCGGACACCGGCGCGCTGATGAACCAGCTGCGCTGGCACCCGTGGACGGATCCGCATGTCTGGCAGCCGTACCCGACGGTCTTCCAGCTGGCGGACGCCGCGGGCATCCACACCTGCCAGGTCTCCGCGCCGAACTTCCAGCACACCCCGCTCACCAAGGTGGCGCTCAGCGGCGGCACGTTCCACGGCCGGCTCTCCGGCGAGGAGCGGATGGACTTCGCCGCGTCCCAACTCGCCGCCGGTGACCGCTCGCTGGTCTACACGTACTACTCCGAGGTGGACGGCAAGGGGCACCGCTACGGCGTCGACTCCGACGCCTGGCGCGGCCAGCTGATGTATGTCGACCGGCTCGCGCAGCGGCTGGCCGAGCAGCTCCCGCCCCGCACGGCCCTCTACATCACCGCCGACCACGGCATGATCGACATCCCCTTCGACCCGGACTCCCGGATCGACTTCGACGAGGACTGGGAACTGCGCGCCGGTGTGCGCCTGTTGGGCGGCGAGGGCCGGGCGCGGCATCTGTACGCCCACCCGGGCGCGGCCGCCGATGTGCTCGCCGTATGGCGCGAGGTGGTCGGCGAGCAGATGTGGGTGGCGAGCCGTGAGGAGGCCATCGCCGCTGGGTGGTTCGGCCCGCACGTCGACGACCGGGTACGCGGCCGTATCGGCGATGTGGTCGCGGCCGCACACGCCGACATGGTGATCATCGCGACCGAACGCGAGCCCCGTGAGTCGGAGATGGTCGGGATGCACGGCTCCATGACCCCGGTGGAGCAGCTGGTCCCGCTCCTGGAAGTCCGTACCTGACGCACGGCCCTGTCCGCCCCGCCCGCCGCACACGAGCCCGAAAGGCCGCAACTTCCCATGCCCGAGCTGGTGTTCTTCTCCGGAACCATGGACTGCGGAAAGTCGACACTCGCTCTGCAGATCGAGCACAACCGATCGGCCCGCGGCCTCCAAGGCATGATCTACAGCCGCAACGACCGGGCGGGGCACGGCAAGCTCTCCTCCCGCCTCGGGCTGGTGACCGAGGCCGTCGAGGCCGCGGACGACATGGACTTCTACGCGCATGTCGTCGGCCATCTCAGCTCCGGCGGGCGGGTCGACTACGCCATCGTCGACGAGGCCCAGTTCCTCGCCCCGCAGCAGGTCGACCAGCTCGCCAGGGTGGTGGACGACCTCGACCTGGACGTCTTCGCGTTCGGCATCACCACCGACTTCCGCAGCAAGCTCTTCCCCGGCTCCCAGCGGCTCGTGGAGCTGGCAGACCGCATAGAGGTCCTGCAGGTCGAGGCGCTGTGCTGGTGCGGCGCCCGCGCCACGCACAACGCCCGCACCGTCGACGGCCGGATGGTCGTCGAGGGGGAGCAGGTCGTCGTCGGTGATGTCGTCGGCGATGTGGACAGCCCGCAGGCAGAGGTGGGCTACGAAGTGCTGTGCCGGCGCCACCACCGCCGTCAGCAGACCTCCGCCGCCGCTCGCGCGGCCGCGCTCTCCCCGGACGTCCTGCCGGTCGACGCCCCGCGGTAGCCGGCCCGCACGGTGCGCCAGGGGTGCAACTGCCGTGTCAGCGCGGCTGGATGATGGTGAAGGCGGCGCCTTCGATGTCGGCGACCGTCGCGAGCCGTCCGTGTGCGGAGTCCCGTGCGGGCAGCAGTACGTGTCCGCCCAGCTCGGTGACGCGGCGTGCGGCGGCGTCGGTGTCCGGGACGGCGAAGTACGTCATCCAGTGCGGGCCGCGGTCGCGCGGCAGGTCGGCGCCCACGCCGTGGATGCCCGCCACCGCCCGCCCCTTGAGATGCAGCGTCAGGTAGTCGAAGCCGGGTGCGTCCGCGGCTTCCGCCTCGAAGGCGAAGACGTGCTCGTAGAACGTGCGGACGGAGTCGGTGTCCTGGGTGACCAGTTCGTTCCACACCGGGGTGCCGGGCTCGGCGCTGAGCGCGGTACCCATCATCGTCCCGCCCTGCCAGATGCCGAAGATGGCACCGTGCGGGTCGGAGGCGATCGCCATCCGCCCGGCCGAGTCGGCGTCCAGGGGGCCGACGGCCACGGTGCCGCCGCAGGAACGGATCTGCTCGGCGGTGGTGTCCGCGTCGTCGCTCGCCAGGTAGGTGGTCCAGGCGACCGGAAGATGCCGGTCGGGCGCCAACTCGCCCAGGCCGGCCACTTCCCGGCCGTTGAGGAAGGCGCGGGCGTACGGACCGAAGTGCTGCGGCCCCGGGCGGAACTCCCAGCCGAAGAGCGCGCCGTAGAACTCCTGGGTCGCGGGCAGGCTGTGCGCCAGGAGGCTCACCCAGCAGGGCGCACCGGGAATCCGCCGGGTCGCTGCCTCGGTCGTCATCGTTATTCTCCTCGGACCATCGGATGTGGCCATGTGCGGGTACCGCGGGGGTCTGGAGCAGATGCTCGCACCCCGTGTCCTGGTGTATGCCTCGGCCGCGCCGACCGCGAGACGTTCGCGATGGAGAATGCCCGTTTTGCTGTTTCGCTTCCGTTTCGGCGGCGTTGCGCTCCGGCATAACTCCGTCATACGGAGGGTGGGCACCCGCCTTCTGTGCGTAGCCGTCCCTACGCAAGGATGAGTCCCATGAATGCCATCATCACCGCTACCGAACTCGCGAGCGAGTTGGCGGGGTCCGCCACTCCGGTACTCCTGGACGTCCGTTGGCAACTCGGCGGGCCCTCCAGCCGCCCCGACTACGAGGCCGCGCACCTGCCCGGCGCGGTCTTCGTCGACCTCGACGCCGACCTGGCCGGGACGGCCGGCTCGGCCGGTCGTCACCCGCTCCCCGACCTCACCGTCTTCGGCGCCGCCATGCGCGCGGCCGGCGTGCGCGCCGACCGCCCCGTGGTCGCCTACGACGGCGGCTTGGGCTGGGGGGCCGCCCGCGCCTGGTGGCTGCTGCGCTGGGCCGGCCACTCCGATGTGCGGGTCCTGGACGGCGGTCTTGCCGCCTGGCAGGCGGCCGGCGGGGAAGTGACCGACACGATCCCCGCCCCGGAACCCGGCGACTTCCAGCCCACGCCGGGCGCGCTGCCGCTGCTGACGGCGAAGGACGCCGCCGAGCTGGCTCGCCGCGGTGTGCTGCTCGATGCGCGGGCGGCCGAGCGGTACCGCGGGGACGTCGAGCCCATCGACCGGATCGGCGGGCACATCCCGGGCGCCGTGTCGGCGCCGACGACGGAGAACGTCTCCCCGGACGGCACCACCTTCCGTGCCGCGCCGGAACTGGCCGAGCGGTTCGCGTCGCTGGGTGCCACCCCCGACGCGGAGGTCGGTGTCTACTGCGGCTCCGGCGTCTCCGGTGCCCACCAGGTGCTCGCGCTCGCAGTTGCCGGCGTCCCCGCGGCGCTGTACGTCGGCTCGTGGAGCGAGTGGTCCGCGGATCCGGCCCGCCCGATCGCCACGGGCCCCCAGCCTGGCTGAGCAGTCCACGAAGAGTGCAACGCGCAACGCCCGCTGCCCGCCCCCGAACAGGGGGAGGCAGCGGGCGTTGCCACGCGATTGCCGCGAGCCGTTCGGCCCGCCTGCGCCACTGCGGTTGCGCTACTCCGGCTTCTTGCGCCGGGTGCCGAAGACGATCTCGTCCCAGCTCGGCACCGCGGCCCGGCGCCCGGGGCGTACGCCGTCGGCCTCGGCCTGGCGGTCCGTCGTCCCCGTCAGCCGGTCGCGATGGCCGCCGACGGCCCTGGGCATCAGCACATCGGCATACGCCGAGCCGGCGCCCGCGCTGGCCGCGGGCGGCTCCTCGACATCGGCCTCCGCCGCCGCCTCGTCGGACTGCGGCGCCTTGGGCGTCTCCGGAACGATCATGTCGCCGCGGAAGCTCGGTACCGCCTCCAGCAGGCTGGTCAGCGAGTCGCGCTCGCGGTCCCGCTCGCCGATGGCTTCCTCGGCGTGCGGTGCCTCGGTCTCCTCGCCACCGGCGGGCGCGGAACGCTCCCCGCGCTCGGACGACGACTGGCGGTCCAGGGCACGGTCCAGCGGCCGGTCGCGCGGCAGCCGTGCGATCCGGGGCACGAACGGGAAGCTCGGCTCGGGGGTGTCGTCGGTCTCGCCGATCAGCGCCCGTGCCTCGTCGTCCACGGCCTGTACGAGCCGCCGGGGCGGGTCGTACGTCCAGCACGCGGAGTGCGGCTCGGTCGCGACGCGGTAGACCAGCAGCACCTCCCAGGTGCCGTCATCGCGGCGCCAGGAGTCCCACTGGACGCTCTCCTTGTCGGCGCCGCGCAGCAGCAGCCGCTCCGCGACCGCCTCGCCGAGCTGCGGGCCGGCGTTCTCGCCGGGCCGGCGCACCGGGGTCTTGCGGGCGCGCTCCGCCATGAACGCGCGTTCCGCCAGCACTGGGCCCTCGAAGCGGCGCACGCGGTCCACCGGGATGCCGGCGAACTGGGCGACCTCTTCCGCGGAGGACCCGGCACGTATCCGCGCCTGGATGTCCCGCGGGCGGAGGTGGCTCTCGACCTCGATCTCGATCTGGCCGAGCCGCGCACGGTCGTTGCGGACGGCGGCGCGCAGCCGCTCGTCGATCGGAAGCGTGTACTCGGTGCTGTCCGCAGCTTTGAGCACCAGCCGTGTGCCGTCGTTGGAGACGGCCACGACACGCAGTTCGGGCATGGGGACCTCCCGGGTGGTGCCTGCCGACGTCACGTGCGTCGCTGCTTCCGCTAGTCGAGTGTGACCTGCCCGGGTGCAGCCTGCCACAACATTGCCGAGTTGCCCGGCGTGTCCGGGCTTGGCCCGAAAACGCCGCTATGACACGGTTACCGGTTCACAACGCTCGGTGACCATGCCGTACGCCCTGTCGCCGATCACCCGTTCCGAGCGGCGGCGCCCCAGGTCGGGTGCCGCCTCCAGGGCCCCTCCCGCGGGTCCGGGCAGCCGGACGGGAACCGGGGCCAGGGCTCGCCACAGTACTCCATTCGGGCCACCGAGGTGGACCGCCGCGCCGCTGAACTTCTGGTGGGGTAACGGAGTTGGTCGCCTTGTCGATCTCTCTACCGCTCTTGTGGGTGGCAAGATTCACAGATTCCCCGGAATCGGAACTATTGGCTCCGCCAAATGGTCCCTTCTCCATGCAAGATGGATCGAAGGGGCGATCAAAGGCTGGAGATGGACGAAGAAACCAAAACCGACACGAAGACGAAGGAGAAGCGGATCGACCTGAGCCTGGCTCAGGTCGCGGGCAGTGCTCTCGCAGCGGCCGCCGCCGCGTACCTCGCGGGCCGGCTGGGCGTTTACGGAACCATCATCGGCGCGGGTGTGGTCAGTGTCGTGGCCACCACCGGCGGCTCGATATTCCAGCATCTGTTCCGGCGCACCGGCGAGCAGCTCAAGGAAGCCACGGTCACCACACGGCCGAAGCCGCGCCGCTTCTCCACCACCACTCGATCCACCACCGGGGAGACGCATCGCGCCGACCCCACGATGGTGCTGCCCACCTTCGACAAGCAGGGCGCGGAGGACGACCTCACATCCGTCGCGGCCAGGAAGACCGGTCCCGGCACGGACCGTACGCAGCTGATCCCGCGGGCCGAAGCGGTGCACCGCCGGGACCCGGCAGGCGCGCACCCCCTCCCGGACGCCGACGGCACGCGCCGGCTGCCGGGGCGCGCCGGCGCCGAGGGCTTGGTGTCATCCGCCGCTGCCGACGGGTTCGCCCATGCCGACGGGCCGGCCGAACCCGTCGAGGCCGACGGCTCCGACGAGACCCGAGTGCTGCGGCCGGCGTACGCGGGTGCTCAGGGGCGTCCCACCGACCGGACGCAGATGGTGCCGCGCCTCGATGCGCGGGCCGTCAGGCCGGCCGGGCCGCCGACACCTCCGGCGGACGCCACGGTGGCGATGCCGGGGGCGCACCCGGCCGAAGAGGTCGGCGCCGCGACGTACGGCACCCGGCTGCGCGGCTGGAAGCGGCCCGCGCTCGGCGCCCTCGCCGTCTTCGTCCTGGCCATGGGCGCGGTGACGGCGACCGAGCTGATCACAGGTCAGACGCCGAGCGGTGACAAGGGCACCACGCTCACCAACATCACCCACACCGGTGGCTCCGGCCGGCAGCAGCCCGAAACCCCGCAGTCGCCCGATCCCGGCCACTCCACCGGCGACGGGACGCGCGACAGCAGTGACGAGCCGTCGCCGGACCCCGGTAAGTCCGGTAAGAGCGGCACCGACCCCGACCGCGGGACGAAGTCCCCGTCGCCGACCCCGACGGACGGCGGCAAGACCTCGCCCGACCCCGATTCCTCGCCGAGCACCGGCCCGTCCCCGGGCGACTCCACCGGAACCGGTGGCGACAGCGGAGACGGCTCGACCGGCGGCCAGGACGGGGGAACCCAGCAGAACGGCAATGACTCCGACGCGCAGCAGGCCCCTGCTCCGGACGCCTCCTGACAGGGAGGGAACCGGCCGACGGCCGCGCTCCGGTGCCCCGCCCAGGGGCGGCCGGAGCGCGGCCGTCGTCGGTCAGTCGCCCAGTACGCGCCGCAGATAGCCGTTGGCGAAGCGCCGGTCGGGGTCCAGCCGGTCGCGCAGCGCGGTGAACTCACCGAACCGCGGATAGACGGCGGCGAGGTGGCCGGCGTCCCGGGTGTGCAGCTTGCCCCAGTGCGGCCGCCCGTCGTGCGCGGTCATGATCCGCTCGGTGGCGGCGAAGTACGCCTCGTGCGGTGTGCCGCGGTACAGGTGCACGGCGATGTACGCGGTGTCGCGGCCCGAGGCCGTGGACAGGGGGATGTCGTCGGCCGGCGCGGTGCGCACCTCCACCGGGAAGCTGACCTTGAAATCCGAGCGCTCGACGAGCGCCCGCAGCTCGCCCAGCGCGGCGACGGCGGCGTCGCGCGGCACCGCGTACTCCATCTCCACGAAACGCACCCGCCTCGGCGAGGTGAACACCCGGTAGGGGATGTCGGTGTAGGTGCGGGCCGACAGGGCGCGGCTGGAGATCTTGGCGATGCCCGGTATCGCGGCCGGTACGGCACGGCCCACGCTGCAGGCGACCTGGAAGACGCCGTTGGACAGCAGATCGTCCTCGATCCAGCCGCCGACCCTGCCGGGCGGCGCCGACGGGCCCTGGCTGCGGTTGTTGCGCTTGGTGTTGCACCTGTCGGTGTGCGGGAACCAGTAGAACTCGAAGTGCTCGTTCTCGGTCACCAGCTCGTCGAAGCGGCCGGCCACCTCGCCGTAGGACATCGGCTCCTCGCGGGCGGTCAGCAGGAACTCCGGCTCCACCGCGAAGGTCAGCTCGGTGATCACGCCCAGCGCGCCCAGGCCCAGCCGGGCCGCCGCGAAGACGTCCGGGTTCTCCTTCGCCGAGCAGGTGAGCACCGAGCCGTCGGCGGTGACCAGTTCGAGTCCGGTGATCTGGGCGGCGAGCGAGGCGGAGTCGCGGCCGGTGCCGTGGGTGCCGGTGCTGGTGGCTCCCGAGACCGTCTGCTCCATGATGTCGCCCATGTTGGTCAGCGACAGACCGTGCGCGGCCAGGGTCTCGTTCAGCACCTTGAGGGGGGTGCCGGCGGCCACCGTCACCGTCCCGGCCTCGCGGTCGATCTTCCGTACGCCGGTCAGCCGCTCGGGGCGGATCAGCAGCCCGTCGGTGGCGGCCGCGGCGGTGAAGGAGTGGCCGGTGCCGGCCGCCTTGACCGCCAGTCCGTCCGCGGCCGCGCCGCGCACGGCCGCCGCCAGTTCCTCGGCGGACGCCGGGGCCACGGTGCGGGCGGGGCGGGCGGTGACGTTGCCCGCCCAGTTGCGCCACGGCCCTCCCGAGCCGCGCCCTCCCGAGCCGTCGTCGGCGTTGCTGGCTGCCATGGTGACGTCCCCTCCCCTCCGCGCGGGCAGGCCTGTTCGGCCGCCGTTGGTGTGAGCGCATGATGTCAGTCACCGACGCGACATCCAGGCGGGGTGACGCGAATCACAGAGGTGCGGATCGGCCGCTGTCGTCCGGCTTCCGGACATGTCGCCTCGGGCGAACGGCCACCCGCCCGCAGCAGGCCCTACATGGCTCCCGACCGGCCGGAGATGCACACCGCCCAAGGAGTCATTCGGCTGGACTAGCCGACGCGCTCGCCGTCCTGCTGCTCCGTGGCCAGCCCCGTTCCGAGAAGGGGAGCGGGTGCCGACGGCACCGCCGGTGCGAGGGGCTGAGGACGAAGCCTGCGCCAACCCGCGAACGCGACCAGCGCGGCAAGGGCCCCCGCCGCGCCCGGCACGAGATAGCCGCGCCCTGCCCCGGCGGCGTCCACGACCCAGCCGGCCGCCGACGAACCGAGCGCGACACCCACGGCGAGGCCGGTGCCCGTCCAGGTCATCCCCTCGGTCAGCTTCGACCGCGGCACATGCTCCTCGACCAGGGCCATGGTGGTGACCATCGTCGGGGCGATGGACAGCCCCGCCACGAACAGGGCGAGCGCCATCAGCGGGAGCGAGCTCACGAGTTGCAGCGGCACCATGCTGACGGCCATCGCGCAGACGCCCACCACCCACCGGCGTGAGGGGTGCCCCTTGAGGTGGAGCAGCCCGAAGACCGCGCCCGCCACGCACGAGCCGAGCGCGTAGACGGCCAGCACCAGGCTGGCGGCCGCCTTGTGGCCCTTCTCCTCCGCGAACGCGACGGTCACGACGTCGATCGCCCCGAAGATCGCGCCGGTCGCCACGAACGTCACCACCAGCACCTGCAGCCCCCGCGAGCGCAGTGCCGAACCCGTGGAGTGCTGCTCACGCGGATGCGGCACCGGCTCCGTCGCGCGCTGGGCGGTCAGCCAGAAGACGCCGACGCCCAGGAAGACCGCGGCCAGCAGCGGTCCGGCCTCCGGGAACCACGCGGTCGACAGCCCGATGGAGAGGATCGGGCCGAAGATGAAGCACGTCTCGTCGACGATCGACTCCCAGGAGTACGCGGTGTGCAGCTCCCGGGGCGAGCCGCGGTAGAGCTCCGCCCAGCGCGCCCGGATCATCGCCCCGACGCTCGGCACACACCCCGCGCAGGCCGCGAACACGAACAGCGTCCAGTCGGGCCAGCGCTGCTGCGCGCTCAGCAGCAGACCGGCGACCGCGGCGATGGACACCAAGGTGGCCGGGCGCAGCACCCGGCGCTGGCCGTGCCGGTCGACCAACCGGGAGATCTGCGGGCCGAGGACGGCCGCGGACAGCGCGACGGCGGCGGACAGCGCGCCCGCCAGGCCGTAGCGGCCGGTCAGTTGGGAGACCATCGTGACGATGCCGATGCCCATCATCGACAGCGGCATCCGGCCCAGCAGTCCGGCGGCGGAGAAGGACAGGGTGCCGGGGCGGCCGAAAATGGCGCGGTAGGGACTGGGCAACGGGGGCTCCGCCGGGTGAGGACCGAATCTCGGTAAGCAATGTCTGTGGCCGATACAGCTTACGGGCGCGAAGCCCCGCCCGCTGCCGGATTTCCGCCCACTGGACGGCGGCCGTGGGGGAGGCAGCCGGCCACCGATCTCCCCGACTGCCGCGCGGGGGCCTGCACGTCACCACCGCATCCGGGGTGGCAGGATCGATGACATGCCCGAACAGTGCGATTCACGTCCTTACGACGCCCTGCTGCTGCTGTCCTTCGGAGGCCCGGAGGGCCCCGACGACGTCGTCCCGTTCCTGGAGAACGTCACCCGAGGCCGCGGCATCCCCCGAGAGCGCCTCAAGGAGGTGGGTCAGCACTACTTCCTGTTCGGCGGCGTCAGCCCCATCAACGCCCAGAACCGTGAGCTGCTGGACGCGCTGCGCAAGGACTTCGCCGAGCACGGCCTGGACCTGCCGGTCTACTGGGGCAATCGCAACTGGGCGCCCTACCTGACCGACACCCTGAGCACGATGGCGGCCGACGGCCACCGCCGTATCGCCGTGCTGGCGACCAGCGCCTACGCGTCGTACTCCGGGTGCAGGCAGTACCGCGAGAACCTCGCGGACGCGCTCGCCGAGCTCCGGGCCGAGGGCCTGCCGGTGCCCCGGGTCGACAAGCTCCGGCACTACTTCAACCACCCCGGATTCGTCCGCCCGATGATCGACGGCGTGCTGGCCTCGCTGGCCGAACTGCCGCAGGAGGTGCGGGCCGGCGCGCACCTCGCCTTCACCACGCACTCCATCCCGCTCGCCGCGGCCGACACCTCCGGGACGTCCGAGGACCACACCCGGGACGGCCACGGTGGCGCCTACGTCGCCCAGCACCTGGACGTGGCACGCACGATCGTGGACGCGGTGCGGGAGGAGACGGGGGTGGACCACCCCTGGCGGCTCGTCTACCAGTCCCGCAGCGGCGCACCGCACATCCCGTGGCTGGAGCCGGACATCTGCGACCACCTGGAGGAGGTGCACGGCGAGGGCGCCCCCGCCGTCGTCATGGCCCCCATCGGCTTCGTCTCGGACCACATGGAGGTCAAGTACGACCTCGACACCGAGGCCACCGCCAAGGCCGCCGAGCTGGGTCTGCCGGTCGCCCGATCGGCCACCGTCGGCGCCGACCCGCGGTTCGCCGCCGCAGTCCGCGACCTCCTCCTGGAGCGCGCGGCCGCCGAACGGGGCGCCGCCCCGGAGCGCTGCGCCCTGGGCGCCCTGGCCGCCTCCCACGACCTGTGCCCGGTCGGCTGCTGCCCCGCGCGGGCGCCCCGTCCGGCCGCGGCCGGTGCGGACTGGCAGGGCCCGGTCGCCGAAGCCCCCGTGTAGGGCGCCCCCCCCGCCCACCCGACCACCGCTCGCCCGAGCAAGGAGCATCGTGCCCGACCCGCTGCACTCCGACCCGTTGAACGACGAACTTCTGGAACTGGCCCTGGAAGCCGCCCGCCGCGCCGGCACCCTGCTGCGCGACGGCCGCCCCGCGGACCTCGGCGTGGCCTCCACCAAGACCAGCCCCATCGATGTCGTCACCGAGATGGACCTCGCCTCCGAGAAGCTGATCACCGGCTTCCTCGCGGAACACCGGCCCGACGACGGTTTCCTGGGGGAGGAGGGCGCCAGCGTCCCCGGCAGCAGCGGTGTGCGCTGGGTCATCGACCCGGTCGACGGCACCGTCAACTACCTCTACGGCCTGCCGTCCTGGTCGGTGTCCATCGCCGCGGAGCGGGACGGCGAGACGGTCGTCGGTGTCGTCGCCGCCCCGATGCGCGGCGAGACCTACCAGGCCGTCGTGGGCGGCGGCGCGTTCAACAACGGGGAGCGCGTGCACCACCGGCCCGCCCCGCCGCTGTCCCAGGCGCTCGTCGCGACCGGCTTCGGCTACGTCGCCGAGCGCCGGGCCGGCCAGGCGGAGGTGCTGCGCACCCTGATCCCGCAGGTCCGCGACATCCGGCGGGGCGGCTCGGCCGCCATCGACCTGTGCGACGTGGCCTGCGGGCGGGTCGACGCCTACTACGAGCGCGGCCTGAACCCCTGGGACCTCGCCGCCGGCGTCCTGATCGCCCGCGAGGCGGGCGCGCTCACCGGCGGACGCCCGGGGCAGCCCGCCTCGCACGAGCTGACCGTGGCCGCCGCCCCGGCGCTCTTCGAGCAGCTCCAGCCCCTCCTGGACGACCTCGGCGCCTGGCACGACTGACCGGACACGACAGCGCCCCGGCACCGTCCATCGGGTGCCGGGGCGCTGTGCGGCCGGAAGGTCAGGCGGGCGTCGCCGCGCCGACGTGTACTCCGTGCTCGGTCGCCAGGCGCTGCAGGTCCTCGAGCTCTGCCTGCTCGACCTCGGCGAGGAAGTCGTCGCCCGTCGCGCGGGCCCTGTCCAGATCAGCTTCGGTGTTCCGTATGCGCTGCAGAATGCCTGCGGTGAACGCGTCCATGGTGCGCCCCCTCGTCGTGGGTCGGTGGCACAGGGGAGTGCCGACGGGTGGGTCGATCACGGCGTGGTCCCTGTGGTGGATCGGTCGCGGAAAAGCGCCGTACAGGGCGTGATCGCGGGTGTGCAGTCGTCCTCCCCCTGCGCAACCTCAGGGAAACCTCAACGCGTAGAAGAATCCTGGCAATCGGGCGACCAAACCCGTCCTCCACCCCCTCGCACCCCCCTTACCGCCGGTTTATGGCTCTTCGGGGCAGGATGGAAGGGCTCTGTGACATGACCTTTGGTTACCCCCTTGGTTACACCCAGCCCGAACGGGCTCTGAGGAAGGACTAGCGACGTGCGTGTTCTCGTCGTCGAGGACGAGCAGCTGCTCGCCGATGCTGTGGCCACCGGACTGCGCCGGGAGGCAATGGCCGTCGACGTGGTCTACGACGGCGCTGCCGCCCTGGAGCGGATCGAGGTGAACGACTACGACGTCGTGGTCCTCGACCGCGACCTCCCGCTCATCCACGGCGACGACGTCTGCCGCAAGATCGTCGAGCTGGGCATGCCGACCCGCGTGCTGATGCTCACCGCCTCCGGTGACGTCAGCGACCGCGTCGAGGGCCTGGAGATCGGCGCGGACGACTACCTCCCCAAGCCCTTCGCCTTCACCGAGCTGACCGCCCGGGTGCGCGCGCTGGGGCGCCGTACGACCGTCGCGCTGCCGCCCGTCCTGGAGCGGGCCGGCATCAAGCTCGACCCCAACCGCCGCGAGGTCTTCCGGGACGGCAAGGAGGTCCAGCTCGCGCCCAAGGAGTTCGCGGTGCTGGAGGTGCTGATGCGCAGCGAGGGCACGGTCGTCTCGGCCGAGCAGCTCCTGGAAAAGGCGTGGGACGAGAACACCGACCCCTTCACCAACGTCGTCCGGGTCACGGTCATGACACTGCGCCGCAAGCTCGGCGAACCCGCGGTGATCGTGACGGTCCCCGGATCGGGATACCGGATCTGACCGGCGATGCCTTCCCTGCCCTCGTTCTCCAAGCCGTCCACCCCGCCGCCGGGCACCCCGCCCAAGCCCACCTGGGACCCCAGGCCGATCCACGTCCGGCCGTTCCCCTGGCTGCGCCCGACCATCCGGATACGGCTCACCCTGCTGTACGGCGGCATGTTCCTGATGGCCGGCATCGTGCTGCTGACGATCATCTACATGCTCGCCGCGGACGCGTTGCACGACGGCAGTGCGCTGCCGCTGAAGATCCTCGGGGGCAAGTTCCAGTCCACCAGTGACATCTGCGATCTGCCCACCGAGACCTCCGGGCAGATGCTTCAGGAGGCGGTCAACAACTGCCTGGAGCACCAGCGGGCGGTGGCGCTCAACAGCCTCCTCAACCGCTCCCTGCTGGCCCTGCTCGGCCTGACCGTGGTCGCCTTCGCCTTCGGCTACGCCATGGCGGGGCGCGTGCTGTCGCCGCTGGGCCGCATCACGCGCACGGCCCAGCGGGTGGCCGGCTCCGATCTGCACCGCCGGATCGAGCTGGGCGGGCCCGACGACGAGCTCAAGGAGCTGGCCGACACCTTCGACGAGATGCTCGACCGCCTCGACCGGGCCTTCGAGTCGCAGCGGCGCTTCGTCGCCAACGCCTCGCACGAGCTGCGCACCCCCCTGGCGATCAACCGCACCCTGCTGGAGGTCCAGCTCGCCGACCCGGACGCCTCGCCCGAGCTGTCGCAGCTCGGCAAGACGCTGCTGGCGACCAACGAGCGCAGTGAGCAGCTGGTGGAGGGCCTGCTGCTGCTCGCCCGCAGCGAGAACAAGATCGTCGACAAGAAGCCCGTCGACCTGGCCGAGGTCGCCTCGCAGGCCGTCGACCAGACCCGCGAGGAGGCGCAGAGCCGGGGTGTGGAATTCCGGGGAGCGCGCCGGCAGGTGTTCGTCCAGGGCAACGGCGTGCTGCTGGAGCGGATCGCGCTGAATCTCGTGGAGAACGCAGTGCGCTACAACGTCCCCGAGGCGGGCTGGGTGGAGGTCACCACGGATCCGCAGCCCGGCTGCGCGGTCCTGGTCGTCGCCAATACCGGCCCGGTGGTCCCGGCCTACGAGGTGGAGAACCTCTTCGAGCCGTTCCGGCGCCTGCGCACCGAGCGCACCGGCAGCGACAAGGGCGTGGGGCTCGGGCTGTCCATCGTGCGCTCGGTGGTGCGGGCGCACGACGGCAGCATCATGGCCGAGCCGCGCGAGGGCGGCGGGCTCGTGATGCGGGTCGTCCTGCCGCTGTGAGTACGGCTTCCCCGAAGCACCTGTTCCGGGGGCTTCGGGGGACGGGCCGGCGGGGGTCGCAGAGGGGCTGTGCGGCCCGTGGAGGCGCGGCGGGGGCGCGCGGGTGACCTCGGACATCTGTGCGTAGAGTCGCCCGCCGAACGCCCGTACATCGCTTCGCCTCCCGGTTTGACGTGACGGCGGGTGGGCGTGGATCCTTCGCCGAGTTCGCTTTGCGCGGAATTCGGCTGGTCCGCCCGCCGGTCCGACCGTGTGTGATCCCTCACAGATGCGCCTTTCCGGCCATCTACGCTCCGTGATCGAAACTCCCGGTGGAAAGCCGGGAAAATCCGGGTTTCCCGGGGCCCTGATCACGGGAAGTACACGTGATGGGCTGCGCGAGGTGCGACATTCGGACCGTGTACGGTCCTGATCGCCATCCAAACCGATCGCCTCTTCAGAGGTGCGGTTGGGTGTCGATTGAGTAACAGACCTTGATGTGAGGCAAAATCTCCGCCTCAGGTCGGGCACAAGTCCGGCCTCTCACGCGTTACGAGCGCTGAGACACCGCAGACACCCAGAGGGGGAGAGCGACTAATGGCTACGGATTACGACACCCCACGCAAGACAGATGATGACCTCAACGAGGACAGCATCGAAGAGCTGAAGGCCCGGCGGAACGACAAGTCCACCTCGGCCGTCGACGTCGATGAGTTCGAGCAGGCCGAGGGCCTGGAACTCCCCGGCGCCGACCTTTCCAACGAAGAACTGGCCGTACGCGTGCTGCCCAAGCAGCAGGACGAGTTCACGTGCATGAGCTGCTTCCTGGTGCACCACCGCAGCCAGCTCGCTGCCGAGGACAAGAACGGCCAGCCGATCTGCCGCGACTGCGCGGCCTGAGGAACGGTCGACGCCGTGGCAGGCGTGAACCCGTTCCGTAAGGGCCACAAGGGCGAGAAAGGCTCGGCGGCCGGCGCACGATCACGCGAGGAAACCGCGCCCGTGCCCGCCGACCCGACCGCCCTCCCCGCGGAGCGGACGATCGAACCACTGCAGGAGCGAGGCCGCACGGCCTCGCTCGCGGCTGCTTTCGGCCGTGGCGCCAAGAAGGGCGGAAGCGGCGCGCGCGCCGGTCTCGCCGCCATCGCCGACCGGATCATCGATGTCACGCCGCGGATCCCGGTCCGCGATCTCGCCACCCTGCGCGCGCAGTTTCCCGGTCTGACCCCCGAGGAGCTCGCCGACAAGCTTGTCGCGGGCGCCCGACGGGGCACGGGCACCGTCGGCGCGAGCATCGGCGCGGCAGCGATGCTGCCCACACCGCCCGCCATGCCGGCCGAACTGGCCGCCGAGGTCGTCGGGGTCGCCTCGGTCGAGATCAAACTGATCGCCGAACTCCACGAGGTCTACGGCCTGAGGCCGGCCGGCAGCCGTACGCAGCGCGGGATGGCCTATCTGACGTCCTGGACCGAGGAACGCGGCATCGAGATCACCAGCCCCGCGTCGCTGAACATCGCGCTCGGCGGGCAGATGAAGCGGGAACTGCGCCAGCAGATCATGAAGCGCACCCTGCGCAACCTCCCCAGCCTCACCCCGTTCATGATCGGCGCCGCGGTCGGTGCGTTCATGAACCGCCGGGACACCGGCAAACTCGCGGAAAAGATCCGCAAGGACCTGCGCCCCCGCCAGATTCCCTGGGACGCGCTCCCCGACTCCGAGCCCCGCATCCTGCCGACCGGCAGACGGGCAGGGACGGACCTTCCCGCCCCGGGCAGCTGAGCCCCGTCCCCCGCGCCCCGTAACGCCGTCGGATCAGGCGCGTGCGGCCGTCAGCGCCGCCACCAGGCGCTCCGGCTCCCGCGTCGAGAGGTACGCGTACGGCGTCGGGTCCTGGGGATCCGCGATCTCCACCCGCACCGCGGTCCGCACATAGCCCCGCAGCAGCATGAACGCGCGGGCGTCCGCCTTGTGCGTACGCCAGGCCAGCGCCTCGTCGGCGTCCAGCGCCCGTGCCTCGCCCAGCGCCGACGCCGGGATCTTCGCGTCGCCCGCGATCAGCGCGTCGCCCACCACCCGGATCCGCACCGAGCCGTACGCGCTCACCGCCACCGCGGCCGCGGCGGCTCCGGAGATCAGCCCGCCGAGCATCGGCAGCGTCCCCAGGGGGAGCAGCATCAGGGCACAGGCGACACCGATGAGGGCCGCGATCACCCACCAGGAGCGGGGCGCGGTGAGGCGTTCTTCGTACGACTGCATGGCTCCAGCTTGGCACGGCGGCGCGGGCCCCCTACGCGCGCGGGTAGGGTCTGCACTCGTGAGTGGAACTGACAGAACGAGGACGGATCCGCCGCGGCTGACGCCACCGAAGGACGCGGTCGCTCCGGTCCGGCATCCCGAGGCGCCGGCGCCCGGAGAACTCCTCGGCGCGCACTACGACCGCTGCTTCGGCTGCGGCGACGGCCAGCCCCACGGCCTGCACCTGGAGGCGCGGGCCGGTGACGGTGTGCGCGTGAGCGCAGAGTTCACCGTCAAGGAGGCCCACCAGGGTGCACCGGGCCTGGCGCACGGTGGTGTGCTGGCCACCGCGCTGGACGAGACGCTCGGCTCGTTGAACTGGCTGCTGCGGGTGATCGCGGTGACCGGCCGGCTGGAGACCGACTTCGTGCGGCCGGTGCCGGTGGGCACGTTGCTGTGGCTGGACGCGCAGGTCACGGCGGTGCACGGCCGGAAGATCTACTCCACGGCCGTGGGGCGGATAGGCGGCCCCGACGGGCCGGTCGCGGTGCGTGCGGAGGCCGTCTTCATCGAGGTGAAGGTCGACCACTTCATCGACAACGGACGGCCCGAGGAGATCCAGGCAGCGATGGCCGACCCGGACCAGCTCAAGCGAGCGCGTGCTTTCGAGGTGAACCCGTGACCCAGGTACGCAATCCGGTGGACGTGCTGCTGCGGCGGCTGGACGCCGACGTACCCGTCCCGTCCTACGGGCACCCGGGCGACGCCGGCGTGGATCTGGTGACCACGCAGGCCGCCGAACTGGCTCCGGGGGAGCGCGCCGTGCTCCCCACGGGAGTGTCGATCGCGCTCCCCGACGGCTACGCAGCCTTTGTGCACCCCCGGTCGGGCCTCGCCGCCCGCTGCGGACTGGCGCTGGTGAATGCCCCTGGGACGGTGGATGCCGGGTACCGTGGGGAGATCAAGGTGATCGTGGTCAATCTGGATCCGCGCGAGAGCGTGCGGTTCGAGAGGCTCGACCGGATCGCCCAACTGGTCGTCCAGCAGGTCGAGAAGGTGCGCTTCCACGAGGTGGCGGAGCTTCCCGGCTCGGCGCGGGCCGAGGGGGGATTCGGTTCCACCGGCGGCCATGCGGCGGTGGGCGGCTCCACGGGCGGGAATGGATACGCATCGGTCGGTGCCGACCGGGAAGGACAGTGACGTGTTCGGACGTCGCAAGAAGAACGAGGCTCCTGAAGAGTCGGCGGAGGACACGACGCTCGCCGAGGAGGAAGCGGTGAGCGACGCCGACGAGCACGAGGCGACGGGTGAGCGGCTCAACCTCCCGCCCGCGCCGCGGCCGGACGGTCCCTGGGACGTGTCCGAGGTCAAGGAACCGGGCGAGGGCCGGGTCGACCTCGGTGGCATGTTCGTGCCCGGCGTCGAGGGCATGGAGCTGCGGGTGGAGGTCGCCGGTGACGCGATCGTCGCCGCGACCGTGGTGCTGCAGGACAGTGCCGTGCAGCTGCAGGCGTTCGCCGCCCCCAGGAACGAGGGCATCTGGGGCGAGGTCCGCGAGGAGATCGCCTCCGGCATCACCCAGCAGGGTGGGATCATCGACGAGGTCGAGGGCCCGCTGGGCTGGGAGCTGCGCGCGCAGGTGCCGGTACAGCTGCCGGACGGGACGAACGGCGTCCAGGTCGTGCGTTTCGTCGGCATCGACGGTCCGCGGTGGTTCCTGCGCGGTGTGATCTCCGGGCAGGGCGCGGTGCAGCCGCAGGCCGCCGGGATCCTGGAACACATCTTCCTGGACACCGTCGTCATCCGCGGCGACGCCCCGATGGCGCCGCGTGACCCGATCGTCCTGAAGCTTCCGGACGACGCCCAGATGGTGCCGGACGGTGTGCAGCAGGAGCCGGCCGAGGGCTCGCGCTTCAGCGGTGGCGTGGAGAGGCTGGAGCGGGGACCGGAGATCACCGAGATCCGCTGACTCGACCGCCGAGGGCCGCGCGGGCGCACGCAGTGCCGGGCGGCGGCTCACCGGTGGCCATGGCGAAGGGCCGTACTCCCTGAGGGGAGTACGGCCCTTTCGGCTTTTTGCGGCCGCGCCCGGGGCGACGACGTCTTGCAGCAGGCGGGAGCCGCTCGTCGGGCGTGCTTCGGTTTCATGAGTGAACCGTTGGTCATGGGCGTGGAGTTGAGCACCGGGCTGTGGAAAGTCGCGCGGTGAAGGGGAGCAGGGCGGTGCGCCGGGACAGGGCACCGATCGGGCGGCTCCCGGGAGATCTTCCCGGGAGCCGCCCGCTTTCTGCTGCCCAGCAGGTGGCGCGTGGCTCACGCCGTCGTGGATCATGCCTCGGCCGCTCAACGGGCCCTCCGTGAAGGGTGGTTGCGGTCGCGCGGCATTGACGCCGGGCCTTGACGGCGCGCGTGCTTGCCCTTACGTTCGCCAGCCATCGCAGGTGTTCATATTGACGCTTGTCGTTCATGTACGAGAACAGCTCTCATTCATCGAGCCTCTCGACAGGAAGGCACACCCCCCATGCGCAGAAAGTTCACCCTGGTTGCCGGCGCCCTGCTCGGCGCTCTCACCGCGGGCCTCCTCATAGGCGGCCCGTCCTCCGCGGCCCCGGCCGCCTTCACCCACCCCGGCGTCCTCGTCGGGACCGCGCAGCTCGACCTCACCCGCAGCAAGGTCAACTCCGGCGCCCAGCCCTGGAAGAGCGCCTACGACAGCATGATGGCGAGCAAGTACGCCTCGCTCTCCCGCACCCCCAAGCCGCGCGCCGTCGTCGAGTGCGGCTCGTACTCCGACCCCAACCACGGCTGCACCGACGAACGCGAGGACGCCCTCGCCGCGTACACCCTCTCGCTGGCCTGGTACATCACCCGCGACAGCAAGTACGCCGAGAAGGCCATCGCGCTCATGGACGCCTGGTCGGCCACCCTCAAGGACCACACCAACAGCAACGCCCCGCTACAGACCGGCTGGGCCGGCTCGACCTGGCCGCGGGCCGCCGAGATCATCCGGTACACCTACGACGGCTGGGCCGAGGACCGGGTCGACCGCTTCGCCGGGATGCTGCGCGAGGTGTACCTGCCGGAGGTCATCAACGGCTCGCACAGCAACGGGAACTGGGAACTGAGCATGATGGAGGCCGCCGTCGGCATCTCGGTCTTCATCGAGGACAAGGCGTCCTACGACAAGGCCATCGCGAAGTTCCGCACCCGCGTGCCCGCGTACATCTATCTGAAGTCCGACGGCGCGCTGCCCAAGACCGCCCCGGGCAGCGGCCTGAACAGCCGGGACAAGATCATCAAGTACTGGCAGGGGCAGTCCACCTTCGTCGACGGACTCAGTCAGGAGACCTGCCGCGACTTCACCCACACCGGATACGGGCTGTCGGCCATCTCCCACATCGCCGAGACCACCCGCCTCCAGGGCCAGGACCTCTACCCTGAGGTCGCCGACCGGCTGCGCCACGCGCTCGGCTTCCATTCCACCTACGAGCTGGGCACCGCCCCGCCGTCCTGGCTGTGCGGCGGCAGCGTCAAGCGCGGCCTGGGGCCGGTTACCGAGGTCGGCTACAACGCCCTGCACAACCGGCTGGGCCACGAGATGACCAACACCCAGAAGCTGACCGGGCAGCAGCGGCCCGCCGGCTCCAACAATCTCTTCGTCGCCTGGGAGACGCTCACGCACGCCGAAAACCCCAGCTGAACCGAGCCGGGCACCTCATTTCGGCCGCACGTGGAGTGCCGGACGGGTCGGGGCCGGGACAGGTCGGGCCGGGCGGGACCGCGGAGACGCGGGGCCGTCCGGCTCCACCGCCGCCCGTCCCACCCCGCCGCCCGTCCCACCTCCGTCCGTCCTGCCGCCGCGCCCTCGGGCCGAGGCCGGGATCCGTGCCTGTCGGCCTGCGCCGCTACCAGACGTCGCCGTCGCGCCAGTCGCAGACGAGGTCGCTGTCGAGGTCGAGGGGTACGGCCCCCGGCAGGACGTAGAGGCAGCCGTCCTCGTCCGCCGTGCGGCGGATGCCATCGGGGGTGAACGCCCAGGACGGGCCGCGCCACACCTGCCAGCCACGTGCCGCGTAGAAGTCCGCGGCCTCGTCGGAGGCGCCCAGCGCGCCGAGCTCGTAGGCGCCGCGTACCACTCGCTCCAGGGCCGCCATCATGGCCGCGCCGTGTCCGCGTCCGCGCCGGTCCGCGCGGACCCCCACGCCCTCCACGTACCCGCAACGCAGTGCCTTGCCGCCGTGCAGCAGCCGGCGCTGGACCACGGACGCGTGCCCGATCAGTTCCCCGCCCTCGTGGATCAGCGCGTGCAGGCCGCCGAGTGCGTGTTCCCAGTCCTCGGCGGTCATGTCGTCGAAGACGTCGTAGAGCAGGGCGCGGGCCGCATCGAGGGTGGCGGCGTCCAGATCGGCGGTGTGGGCGATGCGTACCTCGGTCATGCGCGTCATCCTCGCAGCCGGTGCGCGCGCTGACGACGGTATTTCCGCGGGCGGGAGCACGGCTGGGGAGGCCCGCCAGGGGGCCAGGCGCGTGCGGCGGATACCCGAAGCCCGCCCGGCCGCATCAGGGTCGCGTCAAGACCGGGGCCCGACCACTGTTCGCCCCATTCCTCCCGTTACCGGGTCGGTAGTGTCGGATCCGAGGCAGCCCTCCGGGGGAGGTGCCTCACCCAAGTCAACGCAGGACAACGTAAGACAATGGGGCCATGGCACGCGGCAAGCTACGGATCTACCTCGGTGCGGCACCGGGCGTCGGCAAGACCTACGCGATGCTGTCCGAGGCGCATCGGCGTGCCGAGCGCGGCACCGACGTCGTGGTGGCATTCGTCGAGCACCACGGCAGGACCCGTACCGAAGTGATGCTGGCCGGGCTGGAGACGATCCCGCGGCGGGAGCTGGAGCACCGCGGCACGACCTTCACCGAGATGGACGTGGACGCCGTCCTCGCGCGCGAGCCCGCCGTCGCGCTGGTCGACGAGCTGGCCCACACCAACGTCCCCGGATCGCGCAACGTCAAGCGCTGGCAGGACATCGAGGAGCTGCTCGCGGCCGGGATCGACGTGGTGTCCACGGTCAACATCCAGCATCTCGAATCGCTGGGGGACGTCGTCGAATCGATAACCGGCGTCCGCCAGCGGGAGACCGTCCCCGACGAGATCGTCCGCCGCGCGGACCAGATCGAACTGGTCGACATGTCGCCACAGGCACTCCGCCGCCGGATGGCGCACGGCAACATCTACCGCTCCGACAAGGTCGACGCCGCGCTCTCCAACTACTTCCGGCCCGGCAATCTCACGGCGCTGCGCGAACTGGCGCTGCTGTGGGTCGCCGACCGGGTCGACGAGTATCTGCAGCAGTACCGCGCCGAGCACTCCATACGCTCCACCTGGCAGGCCCGCGAGCGCATCGTCGTCGGGCTCACCGGCGGGCCCGAGGGCCGTACCCTGATCCGCCGCGCGGCCCGGATGGCGGCCAAGGGCTCGGGCAGCGAGGTGCTCGCCGTCTACATCGCCCGCAGCGACGGGCTGACCTCCGCCTCGCCCAAGGAACTCGCCGTACAGCGCACCCTCGTCGAGGACCTGGGCGGAACGTTCCACCACGTCATCGGCGACGACATCCCCCACGCCCTGCTGGAGTTCGCACGCGGGGTGAACGCCACGCAGATCGTGCTGGGCTCCAGCCGTCGCAAGACCTGGCAGTACATCTTCGGGCCGGGCGTGGGGGCCACCGTCGCCCGGGATTCCGGGCCGGACCTCGATGTGCACATCGTGACCCACGAGGAGGTCGCCAGGGGCCGGGGGCTGCCGGTCGCCCGTGGGGCGCGGCTGAGCCGGGCCCGGACCGTCGCCGGATGGCTGGTCGGCGTGGCGGGTCCCGCACTGCTCTCACTGCTGCTCACCGGCGTCGAGGACGGCCCGGGCCTGGCAAACGACGTGCTGCTGTTCCTCTTCCTGACCGTGATCGCCGCGCTGCTCGGCGGGCGCTGGCCGGCGCTGGCCTCGGCCGCGGTCGGCTCCCTGCTCCTGAACTACTACTTCACGCCCCCCACCCGCACCCTCACCGTCAGCGACCCCCAGAACCTCGTCGCCATCGTGATCTTCTTCGCGGTGGCAGTGTCGGTCGCCTCGGTGGTCGATCTCGCCGCCCGACGCACCCAGCAGGCGGCACGGCTGCGCGCCGAGTCGGAGATCCTCTCCTTCCTCGCCGGCAGTGTGCTGCGCGGTGAGACGACGCTGGACGCCCTGCTGGAGCGCGTACGGGAGACCTTCGGGATGGACACGGTCGCCCTGCTGGAGCGCAGCAGCGACGTCACCCCGTGGACCTGCGCCGGCCGGGTGGGCGAGGGGCCCGACGGCCATGCGCTGCTGCGTCCCGAGGACGCGGACGTCGACATGCCCGTCGGCGACCACATGGCGCTGGCCCTGTCCGGCCGGGTGCTGCCGGCCGAGGACCGGCGGGTGCTGGCGGCGTTCGCCGCGCAGGCCGCCGTCGTACTGGACCGGCAGCGGCTGGTGGGCGAGGCGGAGCGGGCCAGGGAACTGGCCGAGGGCAACCGGATCAGGACCGCGCTGCTGGCCGCGGTCAGCCACGATCTGCGCACCCCGCTGGCGAGCATCAAGGCATCCGTCACCTCCCTGCGCTCCGACGACGTCGCCTGGTCCGAGGAGGACGAGAGCGAGCTGCTGGAGGGCATCGAGGCGGGCGCGGACCGGCTCGACCACCTCGTGGGCAACCTCCTGGACATGTCACGCCTGCAGACCGGCACGGTCACACCGCTGATCCGCGAGACGGACCTCGACGAGGTGGTGCCGATGGCGCTGGGCGGCGTGCCGGAAGGCAGTGTCACGCTCGACATCCCCGAGGAACTGCCGATCGTCGCGGTCGACCCGGGGCTGCTGGAGCGGGCGGTCGCCAATCTCGTCGAGAACGCCGTGAAGTACAGCCCGGAGGACGCGGCGGTGCTGGTCGCGGCCAGTGCGCTGGGCGACCGCGTCGAGCTGCGCATCGCGGACCGCGGACCGGGCGTGCCCGACAGCGCCAAGGACCGGATCTTCGAGCCGTTCCAGCGCTATGGTGACGCGCCCCGCGGGGCCGGCGTGGGCCTGGGCCTGGCCGTCGCCCGCGGATTCGCGGAGGCGATGGGCGGCACCCTCGCCGCCGAGGACACCCCAGGGGGCGGGATGACGATGGTCCTGACGCTGCGCGCGGCGGCCGGGCCGTCTGCGGCCCCGCCCGCCCTTCCGGCGCAGGCCATCACATGAGGCCGGCCTTCGCATCCGTCCCCACCCCACACCCCGCGGGCACCGACCGGCGGGAACCGACCCCACGAGGAGAACGCCAGTGAACCGGGTGCTTGTGGTCGATGACGAGCCGCAGATCGTCCGCGCCCTCGTGATCAACCTGAAGGCGCGCAAGTACGAGGTGGACGCGGCCCCGGACGGGGCCACCGCCCTCAAGCTGGCCGCCGCGCGCCACCCCGACGTCATCGTCCTCGACCTCGGCCTGCCGGACATGGACGGCGTCGAGGTGATCAAGGGACTGCGGGGCTGGACACGGGTGCCGATCCTGGTGCTGTCCGCCCGGCAGACCTCCGACGAGAAGGTGGAGGCGCTGGACGCGGGGGCGGACGACTACGTCACCAAGCCGTTCGGGATGGACGAGCTGCTGGCGCGGCTGCGGGCGGCCGTGCGCAGGGCCGAGCCGGCCGGGCCCGCCGGGGACGACGTGATCGTGGAGACCGAGGGGTTCACCGTCGACCTCGCCGCGAAGAAGGCCAACCGCGACGGCCGGGACATCCGGCTGACGCCCACCGAGTGGCATCTGCTGGAGGTCCTGGTGCGCAACGCGGGCCGCCTGGTCAGCCAGAAGCAGCTGCTCCAGGAGGTCTGGGGCCCGTCGTACGGCACCGAGACCAACTATCTGCGGGTCTACATGGCCCAGCTCCGCCGCAAACTGGAGAGCGACCCCTCGCACCCCCGGCACTTCCTCACCGAGCCGGGGATGGGCTACCGCTTCGAGCAGTGACCTCGACTGTGGGTGACACCCGTGCGGAGGACGGGCGGGGCGCCTGCGGAGGAGGTGCGCGGACAGTGATGGACGAGCGGGCGCACCGGTACGCTGGGGTTATGAGTGCTGGGACCCGATCCGAGAAGCCGGCCGGTCGCTTCCGCCGGATGCTCGACAGGCTGTCCTCCTCCGAGGAGGAGCTGCAGACCGCTGAGCTGCAGCAGGACACGCAGGCGACGGGGTGTACCCGTATCTGCGACTGCGACGATCGCCAGATAGTCAAGGTCACCGGCACTCTGCGGCATGTGACGCTGCGGCCGCGCGCCGGTGTGCCCGCGCTGGAGGCGGAGCTGTTCGACGGCTCCGCCGCCCTCGACGTGGTGTGGCTCGGACGCCGCTCCATCGTCGGGATAGAGCCGGGACGTAAGCTCATCGCCTCGGGCCGGGTCTCCATGAGCCACGGGCGCCGGGTGCTTTTCAACCCGAAGTACGAACTCCGACCGCTCGGACAGGAGTAGCCGGTGACGTCTCACGACCGACCGACCACTGACGCTTCACCCGCAGATCATTCGTCCACTCCGCCCGCCTCCGGCGCGGGCGAGGACGCCGACGGCAGAGCCGTCACCGAGGCGGCGCTCTTCGAAGCGTTCGGTGGCGTACGCGGCATGGTGGAGACCGTTCTCCCCGGCCTGCTGTTCGTCACGATCTTCACGATCAACAAGGACCTGCACCTCTCGGCGATCGCCGCGCTGGCCGTCGCGCTGGTGATGGCGGCGGTGCGGCTGGTCCGCAAGGACACCGTCAAGCACGCCTTCAGCGGCGTTTTCGGGGTCGCCTTCGGCGTGGTCTTCGCGATGATGACCGGCAACGCCAAGGACTTCTACCTGCCGGGCATGCTCTACACGCTCGGCCTGGCCCTCGCCTACATACTGACCACGCTCGCGGGCGTCCCGCTGATCGGCCTGATCCTGGGCCCGGTCTTCAAGGAGAACCTCTCCTGGCGGACCCGCAATCCCGGCCGGAAGAAGGCGTACGCCAAGGCCAGCTGGGCGTGGGGGCTGATCCTCCTCGCCAAGTGCGCGATCCTCTTCCCGCTGTACTGGTGGGCGAACACCTCTCAGCTGGGCTGGGTGCTGATCGCGCTCAAGATTCCACCGTTCCTGCTCGCGGTGTACCTCACCTGGGTCTTCCTGGCGAAGGCGCCGCCGCCCATCGACGTCTTCGCGGAGATGGAGGCGAAGGAGAAGGAGGCGGAGGAGGCCGAGAAGGAGCGCAAGGTGCTGAGCCGGGTCGCGGACGACCTGTCGCAGGGCGTCACGCCCGAGGCCGTCGCCGAGCAGCCCGCGGAGGGTCCGCGCCACCGGCGCTGAGCTTCCGTCCGGCTACCGCCGGGCCGCCTTCCCCGCACTCATCGACACGCACGAGGCCCCTGGGACCACCGGTCCCAGGGGCCTCGGCCGTTTCTGCCCGGCCTCAGTCCGACGCGTCCTCGCGGCGCATCGACAGCAGGTCCTCCAGCTGCTCCTCGCGCGACTGGGCCGCGACGAACAGCAGCTCGTCGCCCGCCTCCAGCGCGTCCTCCTTGTTGGGCGTGAGCACCCGCGTACCGCGGATGATCGTGACCAGGGAGGTGTCCACGGGCCACTCCACATCGCCGACGCGGGTCCCCGCCAGGGCCGCCTCCGGAGGCAGCGTGAGCTCGACGAGGTTGGCGTCGCCGTGGCTGAAGCGCAGCAGCCGGACGAGGTCGCCGACGCTCACCGCCTCCTCGACCAGGGCCGACATCAGACGCGGCGTGGAGACCGCGACATCGACGCCCCAGGCCTCGTTGAACAGCCACTCGTTCTTCGGGTTGTTGACGCGGGCGACCACCCGCGGCACGCCGTACTCGGTCTTCGCCAGCAGCGAGACGACGAGGTTGACCTTGTCGTCGCCGGTCGCCGCGATGACGACGTTGCAGCGCTGCAGGGCCGCCTCGTCGAGCGAGGTGATCTCGCAGGCGTCGGCCAGCAGCCACTCCGCGAGCGGCACCCGCTCGACCGAGATGGCGGTCGGCGCCTTGTCGATGAGCAGGATCTCGTGACCGTTCTCCAAGAGCTCGCCGGCGATGGAACGACCCACCGCACCCGCGCCCGCAATCGCGACCCTCATGCGTGCGCCTCCTCAGGACCTTCGGCGAATGCCGCTTCGACCGTCTCGACGTCGTCGGTGCGCATCATCACGTGCACCAGATCGCCTTCCTGCAGCACCGTCTGCGAGGTGGGCAGCGTCGCCTCGCCCAGCCGGGTGAGGAAGGCGACGCGGACGCCGGTCTCCTCCTGCAGCGTGCTGATCTTGTGTCCGACCCAGGCCGGCGAGGTGTGCACCTCGGCGAGCTGGACGGCGCCGCTGGGGTCCCGCCACAGCGGCTCGGCACCCGACGGCAGCAGCCGGCGCAGCATCTGGTCGGCCGTCCAGCGGACGGTGGCGACGGTGGGGATGCCGAGGCGCTGGTAGACCTCGGCACGGCGCGGGTCGTAGATCCGGGCCGCGACGTTCTCCACGCCGAACATCTCGCGGGCCACCCGGGCGGCGATGATGTTGGAGTTGTCGCCGCTGGAGACGGCGGCGAAGGCGCCCGCCTCCTCGATGCCCGCCTCACGCAGCGTGTCCTGGTCGAAGCCGACGCCGGTCACCCGGCGGCCACCGAAGGACGAGCCCAGGCGGCGGAACGCGGTCGGGTCCTGGTCGACCACCGCGATGGTGTGCCCCTGGCTCTCCAGGGTCTGCGCGAGCGCGGAGCCCACGCGACCGCACCCCATGATGACGATGTGCATGCTGATTACCCCGTGCCCTGGACTAGCGCGCTGACCTGCACAAACACCCTGCTCACTACTTTCTTCTCCCAGTACCGGCGACACGAAGCTACGGCTCGCGACAGTGACCTGGTGCGTCAACGGGCGGGTTGGGTGCACCGCGGTCCGGTACAACCGTAGCTGTATTGCCGGTCCTGGTAGGGGGCGCGGTCGGCGCTCGTCGGGTGCGGTCGGCCGGGGCGCTTCCGGCTTCTCCCGCGCCGGGCTGCGCCGCCGCGCGCCGGTAAGGCACGCTACGAGGTGTGCCCAACCTGCCTCAGCAGCCCCAACAGGGCTCTCCCGCCCCGCACATGGTGATTTGCGGTGACGATGCGCTCGCGCACCGGCTCGCCGCCGAACTTCGCGACCTCTACCGCGAACGGGTGACTCTCGTCGTGCCCTCGGCGCGGGAGCCGCTCCGGCCACGCATCCCGCCACCGGCGCGCGGCGGACTGGGGAGAGCCACCGCGCTGATCGGCCGGGTGTCGGCGGCGATGGCCCGTACCTCGCCGCTGACACCCGAGGCGGACCCCGGAGACGACGAGCCGCCGGAGGAAGCGCTGCGGATCCTGGAGGCTGCGGAGGCCGACGACACCGCGCTGATCGCGGCCGGCGTCCCCGAGGCGGGCGCGCTGGCACTCGTCTATGACGACGACGAGGTCAATATCCACGCAGCCCTGCGCGCCCGCCGTCTCAACCCCCGCCTGCGGCTGGTCATCCGGCTCTACAACCGCAAACTGGGCCAGCACCTCGAGGAACTGCTCGACCAGGCGGCGGCCGTCGCGGCGCTCGGCACCGAGGACGCCGAGACCGTCGACGCCTCCACCACGGTGCTCTCCGACGCCGACACCGTCGCCCCGGCGCTGGCGGCCACCGCCGTCGCCGGCACCAGCAAGGTCATCGAGGCGGACGGCCTGATGCTGCGGGCCGTGGAGCGGATGCCGGTGCCGCCGGGACGGCCCGGCGAGCCCGGACTCTGCACCCTGGCGCTGCTCTCCGCCTCGGCCAACGACCCCGCGGAGGTGCCGAGCCCCGCCCCCGGTGACGAGGGGCCCGTACTGCTGCCGGACGACGCGGCGACCGCGTCCGCCGAGGGCTGCGGCACCATCGTCCTGGAGACCGTCTCCTACACCGGCCGCCCGGTGCGTCCCGGCGGTCTACGAGGGCGCGGCGCCCCACTCACCTCGTTATTCTCCCGCCGGCTGCGCTGGTCGCTGGGCGGCGTCATCGGCGCGGTGCTCGCGCTGGCCATCGCCTCTTCCCTGACCACCGGCGACGACCCGGTGCACGCGGCGTACCTCTCCCTCCTGGACCTCTTCGGCATCAACGACCCCGCGATCGGCGAGTCGCCCGCACGCAAGGTGCTGCAACTCCTGTCCGGGCTGACCGGACTGCTGCTCCTTCCGGTGCTGGTGGCGGCGGCGTTCGAAGGGCTCGGTACCTTCCGCAGCGCCTCCGCGCTGCGTCGCCCCCCGCGCGGCCTGACGGGCCATGTGGTGCTGCTCGGACTCGGCAAGGTCGGCACCCGTGTCCTGGCCCGGCTGCACGAGATGGGCATCCCGGTGGTCTGCGTCGAGTCCGACCCCGAGGCGAGGGGCGTCGCGCTGGCCCGGCGGCTGCGGGTGCCGACGGTCCTGGGGGACGTCACCCAGGAAGGTGTCCTGGAGGCCGCCAAGGTCGACCGGGCACGGACGCTGCTCGCCCTGACCAGTGAGGACACCACCAACCTGGAGGCCGCCCTGTACGCGCGGTCGGTCAAGCCCCGGCTGCGGGTGACGCTGCGGCTGTTCGACGACCGCTTCGCCACCGCCGTCTACCGCACCCTGCGCGCCGCGCACCCCAGGGCGCTGACTCGCAGCCGCAGCGTCTCCTTCCTGGCCGCGCCCGCCTTCGCCGGCGCGATGATGGGCCGTCAGATCCTCGGTGCGATCCCCGTCGAGCGCCGGGTGCTGCTGGTCGCCCGTGTCGAAGTGCGCGGCCACCGCGCGCTGGAGGGCCGCACGATCGCACAGGTGCTGCGCCCGGGACGGCTGCGGGTGCTGGCGGTCGACACCTCGGCCCCCGACGAACCGGCGCCGAACACCGCTGCCGCACCGCCGCAGCAGAGCAAGGAGCGCGAGCCTGCGCGCCTCGTTCACGAGCTGGGGGACGACTACATCCTGCGTCCACAGGACCGCGTTCTGCTGGCCGCAACCCGCCAGGGGTTGGGCGATCTGCTGGCCCGTCGTCCGCACCCTGCCGGGATCCGGCAGGATTGACCCCGTCCCGGTAGCCGGGACCCGGCAATTTCAGGGTGCGAGGAGTGCGCGACGTGGTGGGCGTGAACGGCGGAGAACGGCTTCGGCTGCGGCGGCGGTCGCCGCGGACGGTCGGCGCGGCGGCGACTTGTGGCGGCGTCCGATGAACCGACTCACCTCCGCCGACGCCCTCCCCGCCGACTTCGTCGAGGGGTACGCCGCGCTCCTCGGCGAGGTCTCCCTGACCGGCCGGCTGCCGCGCCGCCCCGAACTCGACGCCCTGCGCGACCTGGGCGAGCGGGCGGCCGAGTCCGGACACGGCCTGCGCGAACTGGTCGGCCTGTTCCTGGGGGAGACCCGCCGGGCGTGGAGCACCCTGCCGGGCGTCGCGCGGGCGTCCGGCGGCGGCGATCACGCCAGGACCGGCGACGCGGTGCTGGGCGCCGTCGACGCGGCCATCGCGGCGCTCGGCGAGGGCCACGAGCGCGCGCAACGACTGGCGGTGCGTCAGGAGGAGGCAGCCCGCCGCGAGTTCGTCGACGATCTGCTGTACGGGCGCAGCGACCTGGGCCGGCTGGCCGAGCGTGCGGAACGGTTCGGGCTGCGGCTGGCCCATGAGCACGCCGTCGCGGTCGCCGAGGGCGACGAGCCGTTCGACGACGTCCATCCCGTCGCCCGCCGGGTCGAACGCGAACTCATCGGCCGCTTCGGCGACCGCGATGTGCTGATCACCACCAAGGAAGGCCGGCTGATCTGCGTCGGCGCGAGCAGTGAACGCAGTCTCCTGGACGCCTTCGCCGCCGGCGCGCAGCGCGTCGACGGGCGGCAGCCGGGCGCCGGGCGGGTGGCCATCGGCAGGCCGCACGCCGGTGCCGGCGGCGTGGTGAGCTCCTATGAAGAGGCCCTGGCAGCCCTGGAACTGGCCGAGCAGCTGGAGCTGACCGAGCCGGTGCTGCGCGCGGCGGATCTGCTGGTCTTCCCGGTGCTGCTGCGCGACCGCGCGGCCATGGCCGATCTCGTACGGACCGTGCTGGAGCCGCTGACCCAGGGACGCGGCGGGGCGGGGCCGCTGCTGGAGACGCTGCGCGCGTGCGCGGCGGCCGGCTACGTCAACGCCGAGGCGGCCCGCAGGCTCAAGGTGAGCGTGCGCACCCTCTCCTACCGCCTGGACCGCATCAAGATCCTCACGGGCTACGACACGGCCGACGGATTGCAGCGCTTCACCCTGGAGACCGCGGCCCTGGGCGCGCGGGTGCTGGGCTGGCCCGACAAGCCGCTCTAGCCGGCCCGACAAGCCGCTCCAGGGGAGGCGAGGGAGGCGGGCGCCGCGGACAGATGCCCAGGTCCCGCGTTGATGCCGGCCGCCCGGCGGGACGGCGCGGCCGCCGACCTGCGGGTCGGGAGCAGGACATCAAAGGTGCGTTAAGACTGCCGGGTTCTTGCAATGTGCGCGCCCCGCCGCTCCGGCAGGATCAGCACATCGACAAAGCAGCACGTCAGCGGTGGTACAGCCGCTGTGTGACCGCCACGGACCAGGCACCTTCGGCCGTGTCGGGCTGCGAGCGGAACCGCTCCGCTCCGTGCTGCTGATCGTCGCCGACACCGGCTCCCGGCCGGGATCGGTGGTGTTGGCGGGCACACCCTCGACGGGGGTGAGGGTGTGCCCGCCGACACCCCGACCGGCCGGGCCGCCGGGGTGGTGATCCGGCGCTGAGCTGCACCTTCGGCGCCCCGCGTGAAAAACGCCACGTCATCCGCCCGGCCCGGCCGGGTCCTGTACCCACCGGCAGGGTGTGGTGCCGTGCGGGATCGACGTGCTGATCGTGTGCAGGTTGCGGCGCTCCCGTGGGCGCGGAGCAGGCCGGATGTACGCCTCCCACGCTGCTCCGACCCCCATGCGGGTGGCGGGTGGGCGTCGACCTTGACGAAGGCTTAGCATCCTCTGCGTGTCCAAACTGACCGACGTGCCCAAACGGATCCTGATCGGGCGCGCGCTGCGCAGCGACAAGCTGGGGGAGACCCTCCTTCCCAAGCGCATCGCCCTCCCCGTTTTCGCCTCCGACCCGCTCTCCTCCGTGGCCTACGCGCCTGGCGAGGTGCTGCTCGTCCTGTCCGTTGCGGGTGTGTCGGCGTACCACTTCAGCCCCTGGATCGCGGTCGCGGTCGTCGTGCTGATGTTCACCGTCGTGGCGTCGTACCGGCAGAACGTGCACGCCTATCCGAGCGGTGGCGGCGACTACGAGGTCGCCAACACCAACCTCGGCCCCAAGGCCGGCCTCACCGTGGCCAGCGCCCTGCTGGTCGACTACGTACTGACCGTCGCGGTCTCCATCTCCTCCGGAGTGGAGAACCTCGGCTCGGCGATCCCCTTCGTCATCGAGCACAAGACGCTCTGCGCGGTCGGCACGATCGTCCTGCTGACCGTGATGAACCTGCGGGGCGTCAAGGAGTCGGGAAAGCTCTTCGCGATCCCGACGTATGTGTTCGTCGCCGGCGTCTTCATCATGATCATGTGGGGCGCGGTCCGCGGCCTGGTCATGGGCGACACGATGAAGGCCCCCACCGCCGACTACACCATCCATGCCGAACAGGGCGGCCTGGCCGGCTTCGCGCTGGTCTTCCTGCTGCTGCGGGCGTTCTCCTCCGGCTGTGCCGCGCTCACCGGCGTCGAGGCGATCAGCAACGGCGTCCCCGCCTTCCGCAAGCCGAAGTCGAAGAACGCCGCGACCACCCTCGCGCTCATGGGCGGCCTGGCCGTCACGATGTTCTGCGGCATCATCGGCCTGGCCATGGCCACCGACGTGAAGATGGCGGAGAGCCCGGCCAAGGACCTGCTGCACAACGGCACCCCCGTCGGCGCCGGCTTCACCCAGGACCCGGTGATCTCCCAGGTCGCGGCCGCGGTCTTCGGCAGCGGCTCGTTCCTCTTCGTGGTGCTGGCCGCCGCCACCGCGCTGGTCCTGTTCCTGGCCGCCAACACCGCGTACAACGGCTTCCCGCTGCTCGGCTCGATCCTGGCCCAGGACCGCTACCTGCCGCGCCAGCTGCACACCCGCGGCGACCGGCTCGCCTTCTCCAACGGCATCGTGCTGCTGGCCGGCGCCGCCGCCGTCCTCGTCTATATCTACGGCGCGGACTCCACCCGGCTGATCCAGCTCTACATCGTCGGCGTCTTCGTCTCCTTCACCCTCAGCCAGATCGGCATGGTCCGTCACTGGAACCGCCACCTGCTGACCGAGAAGGACCCCGCCAAGCGCCGCCGCATGCACCGCTCGCGCGCCATCAACGCCTTCGGCGCCACCTTCACCGCCCTGGTCCTCGTCGTCGTCCTGCTGACGAAGTTCACCCACGGCGCCTGGGTGGCCCTGCTCGGCATGGTCATCTTCTTCGTCACGATGAGCGCCATCCGCCGGCACTACGACCGGGTCTCCGACGAGATCGCCGCCGAGGACACCGCCGACGAGGTCGTGCGTCCCTCCCGGGTGCACTCCATTGTCCTGGTCTCCAAGGTCCACAAGCCCACCCTGCGGGCGGTGAACTACGCCAAGCTGATGCGCTCGGACACCCTCGAAGCGGTCAGCGTGGACGTCGACCAGGCCGACACCAAGGCGCTGCGCGCCGAGTGGGAACGCCGCGGCATGGAGGTCCCCCTCAAGGTTCTCGCCTCCCCCTACCGCGAGATCACCCGGCCGATCATCGACTACGTCAAGTCGCTGCGCCGGGAGAGCCCGCGCGACGTCGTCTCGGTCTACATCCCCGAATACGTCGTCGGCCACTGGTACGAACACCTCCTGCACAACCAGAGCGCCCTGCGCCTGAAGGGCCGGCTGCTGTTCACCCCCGGGGTGATGGTGACCTCCGTGCCCTGGCAGCTGGACTCCTCCGAGGCCGCCAAGAAGCGGGCCCGCAAGCGTGCGGAGTGGAACGCTCCGGGCGCGGTGCGCCGCGGGCCGGTCACCCAGCCGAAGAAGGAGAAGGCGGCCACGAAGAAGTAGCCGGCCACCCGGCCGCCGCCTCGGCGGCGGCCCACGTCGCCGCTGCCGAAGCGGCGACCGCACGTCCCCCTCAGCGGCGGGCGCCCCTCCCGGCGCCCGCCGCTGAGACGTTCCCGGCCCGTCGCCGGCAGCCCCCGACCCGGCTCCCGCCGCACGGCACGGGCACCGGACAACGGCACGTAGACTTGAAGGCTGTTGTCCCGCCGTACCCCGGTCGCGGCCCCGCCGCACCACCCCACCTCAGGAGCTCCGCCGCCATGCAGACAGAACCGAAGAAGTCGCTGGTCGGCGAGGAGTACGAGGTCGAGGTCGGACCGGTGGCCCACGGCGGCCACTGCATCGCCCGCACCGACGAGGGCCAGGTCCTTTTCGTCCGGCACACCCTCCCCGGCGAGCGCGTCACCGCCCGCATCACCGACGGCGAGGAGGGCGCCCGCTTCCTGCGCGCCGACGCCGTGGAGATCCACACCGCCTCCAAGGACCGCGTCGAGGCCCCCTGCCCGTTCTCCGGCCCCGGCAAGTGCGGCGGCTGCGACTGGCAGCACGCGGCGCCCGGCGCCCAGCGCCGCTTCAAGGGCTCCGTCATCGCCGAGCAGCTGGAGCGGCTGGCCGGCCTCACCCCGGAGGAGGCCCGCTGGGACGGCACCGTCGAGCCGGCCCCGGGTGACAAGGTCGCCAAGGGCGAGGTGCCGGCCTGGCGCACCCGCGTCCAGTACGCCATCGACGACGAGGGCCGCGCCGGCCTGCGCAAGCACCGCTCCCACGACGTCCAGCCCGTCGACCACTGCATGATCGCCGCCCCCGGCGTCTCGGAACTCGGCATCGAGTCCCGCTCCTGGCCCCAGATCGCCACCGTCGAGGCCATCGCCGCCACCGGCTCCCACGACCGCCAGGTCATCCTCACCCCCAAGCCCGGCGGCCGTCTCCCCATCGTCGAACTCGACAAGCCCGTCTCCGTCCAGCGCATCGGCGAGAAGGACGAGCAGGTCCACCGCGTCCACGGCCGCCCCTTCGTCCGCGAACGCGCCGCCGACCGCACCTGGCGCGTCGGCGACGGCGGCTTCTGGCAGGTCCACCCGAAGGCAGCCGACCTCCTCGTCGAGGCCGTCATGCAGGGCCTGATGCCGAAGAAGGGCGACATGGCCCTCGACCTCTACTGCGGCGTCGGCCTCTTCGCCGGTGCACTCGCCGAACGCGTCGGCGACAAGGGCGCCGTCCTCGGCATCGAATCCGGCAAGCGCGCCGTCGAGGACGCCCGCCACAACCTCCAGGACCTCGACCGCGTCCGCATCGAACACGGCAAGGTCGACCAGATCCTCCCCCGCACCGGCATCACCGACGTCGACCTCATCGTCCTCGACCCGCCCCGCGCCGGCGCCGGCAAGAAAACCGTCACCCACCTCGCCTCCCTCACCCCCCGCCGCATCGCCTACGTCGCCTGCGACCCGGCAGCCCTGGCCCGCGACCTGAAGTACTTCGCGGAGGCGGGATACGTACCGCGACGGATGC
The DNA here is from genome assembly GCF_045782725.1 of Streptomyces sp. Pv4-95. Classification (NCBI taxonomy): domain Bacteria; kingdom Bacillati; phylum Actinomycetota; class Actinomycetes; order Kitasatosporales; family Streptomycetaceae; genus Streptomyces; species Streptomyces sp. Pv4-95. Next base: position 2,200,241 of record NZ_CP127172.1, on the reverse strand, counting down.
GGGCGTTCGACCTGTTTCCGATGACGCACCATGTGGAGTGCGTGGCGATCTTGGAGAAGGCGGGGAAGGGCGCCTGACCTGCGGGTTTGGGTGACGTGCGGTATTTGCGTTGTGGGCGTTACGGGCGATATCTTGACGCTGAAATGACGCTCATATGACGCTCGTTCTGATGAGGCGTCACCTGCCTGGCCGAGCAGGTCGCGAGTGGTGCAAGGCGCGGTTCCCGAGGTTTGTCTCTACGGAACTTGCCGAAGATTGGTCTGGTTTCGTCGTCCCTGATTGCGGCGGCGACCGGGCGTTGTCGAGGGCCGGCAGCCGCGATCCGGCCGATTTGGCGTCCCCGCGGACCCCGTGGAGGGGGCCGGCATCGACGGGGCGCTGCAGGTAGGCGACGCTGAGCGTTCGGGACGCTGATTCCGACTGGTCAGGCGTCCCCCACGGGGGCAACTGATCTGTTTTGCAGACTGTCTGAGCTATTAGCGGTGACCGAGGCAAGGGTGGATCGTTGCGTGCTTCGTGAGTTTTCGACGCGCGTATCGCAGTGACGTCTCGGATACCCACGGACGTTGATCGAGCCTATGTTCGCGGCCTGTCGAGCCGCCCGGACCGGCCTGGGAACGAGACGCCTGTTCGACGAGCCCGCAGTCTCGCATCCCAGCGTAACGAAGGTCTGGGCCGACAGCGGCACCAGCACAGCGTCTTCCAGCACGGAGTCGCCCGAGGATTCGACGTCGAGGTCGTGAAACGACCCGCCACCAAAGGACGGGGTGCATTCCCGTATGCGCTGGCCAGCCCGGGACTCCCAAGGGGAATTCCGGTCAAGGCCCTCAGAGGGCATCGCCGTGCAGTCCTCACCGCCGACGTCACAGCCCTGTTCTCGGAGGGCTCCAGACGATTCGTGCCCCGGGTGAGCCCGACGAGCAGGTTTTCGGCACGCAGCGCACGCCTGCCTCGGCGAGCGTCGATGGACCGTTGGTGTGGGGTGCCGTTACGCCGCGGTGGTCCGAGCGATCTCGGCTGCCGTCGGCACGGGAACGACCTCGATACTTACCCCGCGTGTGGTGAGCTCCCTTGCTGTCTGGTGGAGCGTGATTTGGGAGAAGGCGAAAAGCGAGTCGGGCGTGAAGGTGGCTCCGGACTTGTGCCGGACCGCAAGGACCAGCCGACGAGGTGTGAAGTCCTCGGCCAGCCTGATTCTCCTGTCGCTGTCCCGTGCGACCCGGCGGACGAACTGGCAGCGCGCCTCAGGTGAGTTGACGAGGAGTTCGACGGCGACCTGTGCTTGCCCGAGGAGGTGGCTGAAGGAGCCGGAGGAGCCGGACTGCTTGACCAGGATAAGGGTACCGTCCGGAGTCAGCAGGTCGCAGATTTCGACCCGGTCGGTGCGCTTGAGGGGGTTATTGATGAACTCGCCGTCGAGGAACAGCCATTCGGGCCGGACCTTTGAGACCGCTCGGTTGTAGGCGCGTTCGTTCGCGCCTTCGGGCCAGTGCGGCAGGCCGTACACGGAGGCATCGGTGAACAACTGTCGCAGGTTGTCTCGGACGGAGTCGATGTAGCAGGCGCCGAGCTCGTACCAGTCTCCGTCCAGAAGGCAGTACGTCCGTGGACCGAGGGAGACATCGGCCTGGATCCAGTCCAGGGCGTGGGTGGTTGCCAGTGGGACGGAGGATCTGGGCGACGGGTCGCGGTGGAGGGTCACCGTGCCGTCGCGCAGGGCGGCGATACGGGTGCCGGGGCGGTGGACCCTGGCCCGGGTGAGGACGTACTCCAGGTCGAAGTCGTCGCAGAGGTAGGCCTCGGTGCTGCCGATGCAGGTCCGGTATGCGGTGGCCTCGGCGTACGTCTCGTGCAGGTCGAGGGGTACGGAGGACGAGATCCGTCCGTCGGCGGGGGCGCCGAGCAGACGGTCGAGGGCGGCTTCGAGTGCGGCGCGGGTGACGGTGTCGGTGACCGGGACGATGTGGTCGACGAATTCCAGCTCGGGGTGCGGGATGTCGTCCTGGCAGACCCGGGTGATCGTGCGCAGGTCCTCGACCAGGTCGGCCGGCTCGATGCCGAGCGGGAGCCGCAGGCCGACACCGCCTTGGGCGGTGCAGGCCCGGCCGTTGGCGTGGCGGCTTCGGGTGAGCGGGACGTCGTCGAGGTGGCCGCCGAGGTGGCGGACCACCCGTGCCTGGTCGCGGATGCCGAGTGCCGGGACCGAGGTGCCGGCGGCTACCAGGGAGATGTCGGTGCGCGGCCGGCCGAGCGCTTTGGTGACGGCGCCGCTGATGTGCCGGGGGTCGATCATGCGGATGGCGAAGCAGAGGCCGAACCGCTTGTCCTTGAGGGCATCGGGAACCAGGCGGTAGCCGTTGCCGCAGGTCACGGCGTAGACCTGGCCGTCGACGGCGAGGAGCAGCAGGGCTCCGGTGCGGCGGACGGGTTCGAAGACCGTGATTCCGGTGGTACGGGCGTTGGGGGCGCACCAGGTGTCGGCGGCCTCCTCCTTGCCGTAGGTGAGGTAGATCGCGGGCGCGCCGAGGACCACGGGGTGGTGCAGTTCGGCTCCCAGCCGGTCGAGCTGTTCGTGGTCGAGGGCCTCGAACAACGCCTCGGGGGTCGGGGAGACGGTGGGGAGTCGATAGACGGTGCGGACTGCGGTGTGAGTGGCCATGGGAAGTTCTCCGAGCGTCTGCGGGGGCGAGCAAGAAGGCTGACGAAGTCTCACCTGTATACGCAGAACGATGACAGGTATCTGTGTACGTTGTCAACGTGATACTGGTGTTCTCATGGTCGTGCCACTGCGTGTACGGTGGCCGCATGTCGGACCAAGCTGCCCCCGCCACCGGCCCCCTCGTCACCGGATCAGAGATCGCGAGGCTGGCCGGCGTCACCCGCGCCGCCGTGTCCAACTGGCGGCGCCGCTACGAGGACTTCCCCGCGCCCTCGGGAGGTGGGGCGAGCAGCCCCCTGTTCGCGCTGGCCGAAGTCCAGGCGTGGCTGGAGAAGCAGCGGAAGGGGCAGGAGGTCTCGGTCGAGGTCCAGGTCTGGCAGGAGCTGCGGGCCGCCTACGGAGAGGACATGATCGCCGGACTCGCCGATGTGGCCGAGCTGCTCTCCGAAGCGCACGGTCGACGGCTGCCGGGGTTGCGCCTGCCGCGAGAAGCCGTGGCGCGCGTCCGTTCACTCACCGAAACCGAGCGGCCCGTTGACGTCGTGAACGCACTGACCGAACGGTTCGCCGACGCCGTACGGCGCGCCGGGTCGGATCAGGTGACGTCCCCCCGCCTGGCCCTCGCCGTACGACACTTCGCGCCGCCGCTGCCGCCCGGGGCGACGGTCTTCGATCCTGCCTGCGGCATCGGTCTGTTGCTCTTCTCCGTCGCCGGGCAGACCGGGGCGCTCTGCCGCGGGCAGGAGGCCGATGCCGACTCCGCGCGGCTCGCCAGGCTCCGTGCCGCCCTGTCCTCGATGCCCGACACCCGGATCGAGACGGGCGACTCGCTCCGCGACGACCGATGGCCCGACCTCCGGGCCGAACTCGTGGTCTGTGATCCTCCGGTGGGCGTCACCGGATGGGGCCGCGAGGAACTCCTTCTCGATCCACGCTGGGAACTCGGCACCCCGTCCAAGGCGGAGGGCGAACTCGCCTGGCTGCAGCACGCCTACGCACACACCGCGCCGGGCGGGCACGTTGTGATCGTGCTGCCCGCCTCGGTCGCCTACCGCAAGGCTGGGCGAAGGATCAGGGCCGAGCTGGTCCGCAGGGGCATCCTCACCCAGGTTGTCGCCCTGCCGCCGGGCACGGCCTCCTCGCATGCCCTCCCCGTTCACCTCTGGACTCTGCGTCGTCCCGGGCCGGCCGACGTCCCCCCGTCCACGGTGCGGGTGGTGGACCTCACCGCCAACGATCCCGACGGCAGCCTCGCCCCCCGCCCCGAGCAGATCGTGGACGTCCCTTCGATCAGTCTCCTCGACGACATGGTCGACCTCACCCCGGGCAGCCACCTCCAGGCCGTGCACCGCGACTACTCCGGCGAGTTCACGGCCCTCCGTGGCGATCTGGAGGAGCAGCTGCGCCGGCTGGCCGCACTGCTGCCTCAGCTACGGCCCGGTACGGGGGCAGGCTCGCTCGACGGTGCCACGGCGGGCGTCGCCGAGCTCCTCCGGGCGGGCCTCGTGACCTACGAAGGCCCGGAACCGGTCTCCGTCAGCGACCAGCTCGACACCGATTACCTCCAGGGCTTCCTGCGCAGCCCGGCCAACATCCGCCGTGCCACCAGTGCCTCCGGCACCTACCGGCTGGAGACCAAGGGCGCCAGGATTCCGCAGCTGGCCATCGAGGAACAGCGCCGCTACGGTGCGGCCTTCCGGGAGCTCACCGAATTCGAGGCGACGATGCGGGCCGTGTCCGAGCTCAGTCGCCGGCTCGCCGAGCTGGCCCGCGACGGACTCTCCACCGGCGCTCTGGCGCCGGAGGACTGAGGACATCCGGCGGGGCGGCTCTGGGAGGCGGAGCCGCCGGAGTGCCGGGGCCCGCAGCCCGGAGCCACCCGTTCACACCTGGGTCGGCAGGAACTCGCTCGGTCTTCCGGTCCAGCTCACGCTCAGTGCCTCGCGCGCCCTGGTGCAGGCGACGAAGAGCAGGCAGCGCTCGCGCAGGAGGTCGGCTTCGTGCTGCGGTGCGTCCGTCTCCAGCGGGGTGATCTCGCGGGCGAAGGGCACCGTTCCCTGCGTGACCCCGAGCACGGAGACCGCCCTGAACTCCAGCCCCTTCATGGCGTGCATCGTGGCCAGCCGGACCCCTGGCGTATCCGCGGCGACCTGCCCCTTCACTCGCACCACCGGGATCCCGGCGTCCTTCAGCCGGGACTCCGCCGCGTCCAGTGCCAGGTTGAACCGGGCGCACACCCCGATCTCGTGAGGTGCGAGCCCTTCACCGATCCAGGCCCGCACCCGGTCCACGAGGGCGGCGTACTCCTCCGGCTGGGTGGCGTACCCGGCGGCCTCGGGTCGGCGGCCGCGCAGCAGCGAGCGGTAGCCGGCCAGGGAGTCGGTTCCGTCGCCTTCCAGGGCGTCCACGCTGACCGGTGCGAGTAGCCGCGCCGACCAGACAAGGATCTCCTCGGTGGAGCGGTAGTTGAGACGCAGCCGGAAGCTGCGGCCGGAGGTGGCGATCCCCAGCGAGCCGAGTGACACCCGGGAGTCGTAGATCCGCTGGTGCGGGTCGCCGGTGAGGAACAGATCGTCGGGTCCGAGGGTGACGGCGGCCCGGAGCACCCGCCACTGCGCGGGGTGCAGGTCCTGTGCCTCATCCACCACGACGTGGTCGTACGGGGCCGGGCCGGCGGCGAGCAGATCGGCCGCCCGGGCACAGACCCGCAGGTGGGTGGTGGCACCGCGCTCCAGCAGCAGCTTCTCGAACCACTCGACGCCGTTCCACACGAGCCCGCGCCTGGCCGCTCCGAGGCCGGTGCCGCGTCCGCGCCGGCTCGCCGCGAGATAACCGTCCAGATCACGGATGTCCTGGCCGAGCACCACGTGACGGTACTCCTGCGCCAGGAAGCGGGCCTGGAACGGCAGATCCAGCTGCTTGACCGCCTTCTCCCAGAGCTGCCGCTGGTCGCGGTCGCCCACCGGCTTCGGGGTGACGCCGGTGTGCTGCCGCACCACGCCGTTGGCATAGGCGTCGACGGTCGTGACATCGACCCGGGAGAGGAGGAGTTCGTCGCCTTGGAGGAGAAGACCGAGCATGTCGCGCAGTCCGGCGGCCAGCGCGTTGGTGTACGTCGTCAGCAGGATCCGGCTGTCCGGCGACCGTCCCAGCAGGTGCCGGACCCGGTGCAGCGCGGCCACGGTCTTCCCTGTTCCCGGGCCGCCGGTGACCTGCACCGGACCGCCGTACGAGGTGCGGTGGGCGACCCGCCGCTGGGAGGGGTGCAGGAAGACCCGCCAGGCCGCGAACGGTTTCGCCAGGATCTCCTCCAGCTCCTGCGGGCCGGTGACGAGACGGATCCGGGCGGTGGTGTTGCTGATGACGGTGGCCAGGTCCTCGTCCGGCTCGGGCGGCGCGTCCACCGGGCGGCGCACGGCCACCACGTCCCGGTAGACCTCCTCCGGCGAGAATCCTTCCGCGAGGTACTGGAGGACCTCCAGCTGGTCCTCGGGCAGCAGCGTAGCGAACGCCTCCAGCTGCGCCTTGTCCGCCATCGAGCGCGCTGCACGCAACACCTGGGCGTCGATGCCCAGTTCGCGCAGGACTCCGTCGGAGACGCCGGAGAACAGCAGCTTCGGCGCCTTGCGGGACGCCGTCTCGTACAGCGGTGTCAGCTCGTCCAGTGCGACCGCGTCGCGTACCTCCAGGCCGCGGGTGGCGCTGTTCGTGCTGTACAGGCGTTTCGCCGCCCAGGTGTACGCGTCGTCGTGCGGCAGCACATGGACGAGGAGGAAGAGATCGCTGCCGTCGTCCGGCGCGAGGACCACGCCGCGCCAGAAGTCGGTGATCCGTATGGTGCGCATCCGCCGGTCACGGGCGTTCTCCACGGATTCCAGATGCAGACCTTTGTCAGCGTTGAGCTCGGCCACGGTCAGGGCCTGGAACTTCGTCATGGCCTTGCGGACGCCGGCTCTGACCGGCTTCTCCAGGGTGTCGAATCCGTCCCAGAAGCTCTGGGCGAAGGCGAGTCGGGGCATGGGCCGTGGGCCCCCTTTCCGTGGGTGTCAGGCGGTGGGCCCGGCCAGGCGGGCGGCGAGCTCCCGGATGGTCCGCAGCAGCGCCGCGGGTTCCGAGGTGAGGTCGAGGCTGTGCTGGAACAACCGCAGACCGCCGGTGCCGCGGACCTCGGTCGTCCGCTCGGGCAGGCGGCCCGCCGCGTACACCAGATGCGCCTCGCGCAGGCCGAGCACGGTGGCGTAGGCGAGCGCCTGGTACAGGTCGGCGTTCGGGTAGCCATGGGCCCGGTGGGACTTCTCGGTCTTGTACTTGGCGTCGACGACGGCGACAGGTGTACGGCCGTCCACGCCGTACACCACCAGATCTGGCTTCATCCGGACCTGGCCGCCCGGGTCGAGAGCGTGTACGTCCTGCAGCCGCGCCGTCAGGCCGTACTCCCGGAGGGCCTCGCGCAGTGCGACCGTCACGAAGTCCTCGAAGAGCTGGTGCATGTCGAGCAGGAAGCCGTCCAGGGCGAGCGGGCCGGTCCGGTGCTCCGGCGAGGTGGAGCGCAGTACGGCCTCGGCGAGCCGCAGGGCGGGCTGGTAGCGGGAGTTGAGACGGGATGGCTGCCAGTGCGGCAGGTCCTGGCCGCGGACCAGGGGACCGGCGTCCGCGAGGCGGATTCGCTGGTGGGCGAGACGGCGCCGCACCGGCCCAGGAACGGACGGCAGCCGCAGTAGCCGTTCCACCGCGGCGCGCAGGATGCGGTTCTCGGCGGTGTCGGCGGTGTACGCGTCGTAGACGATCTCGGCGGGCGGCATGCGGCCGAAGTGGAGCCGGATCTGCTCGGCCTCCCGCAGTCGGCCTCGTACCACCAGCGCGGACTCCGCCACCTCCCGGTAGCCCTGGAGGACCCCCTGCCGCAGCGCGCCGTCGATCTGCCGTTCCACCGCGTACGCGAGCGCGGGTACCACCTCGTCGTGCGCACCGGTGCTGACCGTGCCCTCACGGCTGTCGCGCCAGGCGCCAGCCGGGTCGAGGCTGAAGCCGAGCAGGAAGAACAGCCGCCCCACCGGTGTCTTGGGCGCGATCCGCAGGACCGTCCCGCCCGGCAGCCGGACCGCGCCGACCTGGTGGCCGGCCCGCAGTCTCCAGTGTCCGGGCCGCTCGGGGTCCGGCGCGGCGGCGTCGAGGAATCGCGCCGCGACGAGGGCCCGCCCGGTGGCCGCGTCCAGCGGTACGGACAAGGCGGCGCCGTACTCCCGCAGCGTGATCTCGCCCGGGATGTAACTGCATGCTGGGCCCGCGTCGTCTGCCGCGTTGCCGTCGGTGGTCGCGGCCGGGATGTCACTGTGCGCCAGGGCGGCGCCGCCCGCCGCGTTCCCGCTCATGACCGCCGGTTCCGCTCGCGCAGCGCGTCCAGGCCGTAGCGGGCGGCGATGTCGATGCCCTCGCCGTAGTGGTGCTCCTCAAGGAGAGGAAGGATCTTGGTGCGCCAGGTCCGGTCGAGGCCGCCCTCGCGGTATACGCCGGGCTTCATCAGGTAGGACGGGCCGATGGCGAAGTCGGGGTCGTCGATCGTCGTGTTGAGGGCGTCGAGCAGGCGGGCGGGCTCGGGGTCCTTGCCCTCGCGCTCCAGCCAGCGGGTGAGGAGGCCGGCGGTGGGCTCCACCCGGGGGGAGAGTTCCACGAACGCGAATCGGCGCCGCATCGCCGCGTCCACCAGCGCGATCGACCGGTCCGCGGTGTTCATGGTGCCGATCACGTACAGGTTCGGCGGCAGCCCGAAGTCGTCCCCGGAGTAGGTCAGGCGCACCGAGCGCTTGCGGTACTCCAGGAGGAAGTACAGCTCGCCGAAGACCTTCGCCAGATTAGCCCGGTTGATCTCGTCGATGATCAGGAAGTGCGGTACATGCCGGTTGCCCTCCCGCGAGGCGGTGTCGGCGAGCTCCCGCAGCGGTCCCGCCGTCAGCCGGAAAGCGACCTCCCGTGTCTCGGGGTCCTCGACCGGCCGGAAACCCTCGAAGAAGTCCTCGTACGCGTACGACGGATGAAACTGGACGATCTTGACTTGCTCAGGGCCGCCGCCGAAGTACTCGGCCAGCTTCAGCGCCAGATACGTCTTTCCGGTGCCGGGCGGCCCGTAGAGGACCATCTGCCGCTCGTCGAGAAGGAGTTCACGCAGCTCGTCGAGGAAGGAGCGGTCGTGGACGAGGAGCTTCCGGGCGAACTCGTCGGTGACCTCGGGGAAGGTCAGGACACGCTGCTCGGAGGATTCCAGGGCCTCCCCGGCCTGCTCCGGCGCTGTCCCCGGGCCGCCGGTGAGCGCGGTGAGCTGTTCCAGGACGGGGGTCAGGTCGACCACGTCGTGCTGGGCGGAGAGCTTCTGCTGCACCTCCTCCGGCAGCTCCTCGTACGGATGGGCGGTCTCTTGCCAGGCCACCGGGCGCCGGAGGTTGGAGAGCTCGCCGGGGGAGCCTGACTGCACCAGGTCGCCGGTGATCCGCCCGAGGTGGAGCAGGCCGTCGCTGAGGGTGGCGACGGTGTCGCCAATCCGCATCTGGGTGAAGAAGGCGTGCAGTTCGTCGACGAGACCGCGCTTCTGGTGGTACGTCGCCGAGCCCTCGTAGCCCTCCTCGACGAAGCGGCGCAGCACGCTCTTGGTCGGGTCGGGCTCGTCCACCTGCGGCAGGTGGGGTGCGTCGAGCGAGACGAAGCCCTCCTTCAGCCAGAGCCGGCGGACCAGGTTGTGGCCGGAGACGTTGTTCCCCCGCACCAGCCAGGCCTTCTGCGGGGCCCGCCAGCTCTGCGGCAGGAAGTCGCCCAGGCGGTGCCCGTCCTCGGCGCTGCGCCAGGTGCCGGGGCCGGTGGCTCCGTAGCCGAGGACCAGGGAGGCCGCGGCGGACGGCGAGTTGCACACGATGTCGCGGGACGCGGTCCAGGCGCCGGGGCGGGGACCGTCGGCCAGCGTTCCGTTCTCCCGCAGTCCGGAACGGAGCCGGCGAGCGAAGTCGCTCAGCCCCGGCCAGTCCTCCGCCGACACTGCCGAACCCGCGGTCACCAGGAACTTGTGCGAGCCGTTGTCGCCGGGCTCGACGAGCAGGAAGCCGCGAGCCTCCCCGGCGTCCTTGGGCAGGGCGATCCGGAAGTCCGGGAAGCCGGGAAGACGGTCGGGGAGCTGCGGCATGGGGACCTTCCGGGACGCGGGTGGTTCGGGTGGCACGAAGTGCGTTCCAGCCTACGTGTTGACGGTGTCAATCGGTACGTTCGGTGTGCTGGACGCTCACCACGCCCGTTCGGCTACCGGCGCTCGGGGAACACCTGGGCGCTGTCCCGCTGCTTGCGCGCCGCCAGGGCAGGCGCCTGCGAGTGACCGGCGAGCTCGTTCAGCTTCATGTGCAGCGCGTCCTGGGCGGCGTAGTCCCCGCGAGAGGCCGCGGCGCGCAGGTCGTCCCAGGCGGTCAGGACGGGACGGCGTACGGACTCCGGGAAGCGGCCGAGCTCGGCGTCGTGGGCGGCGAGCATGGACTGCCAGGTGGTCGTGTCGAGCTGCCGCAACAGGCTGCGGGCGTGCTCCGTCGCTGCCCGCATCGCGGGCAGATCCAGCCGCTCGCGTGCCGCGTCCAGGGCGCGCCGGGCGTCGGCTAGCTCTTCGGCCGGCGCGCCGAGGCCCAGCTCCCGGCCCCGGCGCGCGGCGACGGACGCGTTGGCCGACCAGCCGCGGGCGTCCCGGCACGTCTCCACCGTGTCGCGAGCCTCGTCGAGGAATCCGTCAAGGGACCGGCCGAGGGGTTCACCGCGCACGATCGCGGTGAGCTGCTCTGTCAGTTCGGCGAAGACGCTGTGCTCCGCCGCCGTCACCTCGTCGCCGAAATGGGCGACATGGGTACGGATCTCGTCGAGCAGTCGAGAGGCGTCGCGGCCGATGCCGTCGGCGACGGCGCTGCGCCGCAGCCGCGCGCCCAGCTCCTCGCCGTCGCCGATGCGGTAGGCGAGGTTCACGGTGCGGTTCTCGTCCAGTTGTACCCGGAGTGTGAGCCGCTCGACGCTGTCAGTGCCCCTGTCGAAGACATGCGTGTGCTCCCCGCAGAACTCGTTGCGGGCATGGGACTTCTCGTGCGGTCCTTCGACGATCCGGAAGGTCAGGGCGGGAGCGCCGTCCGGCCGGATCTGAAGGTTCTCGATGTTCTGCCAGTCGGTCGGGTACGTCGTTCCGGCGGTGAAGAGGACCGCGACGGTGCCGTCGTCGAGTGCCAGTCCCAGGTTCTGGGCGGTGACCTGCTCCGGCTGGTCGGTCTGGAACAGCGCGTCACAAGCCGAACACGCCGTCAAGCCGGCGGCGTTGACCATTTGACACTGGGGGCACTTCAGGCCACCGGCGTCCAGCGGCTGGTCGCAGTCCTGGCACACGGTGGCCGAGGTGGAGTTCTCCGGGCAGCCGCAGTGGGGGCACGCGGCGCGGGATGCGACGGGGGCGGCCGCCCGCAGCCCGGAGAGGCTGACGGCACAGACCGGACAGCTCGTGGTCCCCTCGGCGGCGGGCACATGACAGCCCGGACAGTCGACCGTCGCCATGCCGAGCAGAGAAGTGCCGCAGTCGGGGCAGGCGCTCTCGGTGAGCGGGATTCCGGTGGTCAGGCACGGCTCGGAGGGGCAGGCGAGAGCGGACGCGAGCCCGGCCTCGATGCCGGCGCCCAGCGCGACGGCGGACATGGGGTCGATTCCGCTGTGCACCTTCCCCTCGCCGAACAGTTCGGCCAGACGGCGGCGGACCAGCGGGATACGGGTCGAGCCGCCGACGAGCAGCACCTTGTCGATGTCCTCGGTCGTCCTGGACGCGTCGCGCAACACGCCGCGGGTGAGCTCCAGGGTGCGGTCGATCTCTGCGCCGATCAGCTCCTCGAAGTCGTCGCGGGTGACCTTTCCCGTCCAGGAGCCGCCGTTCTTTCCGAGCGGCGCGAGGATGATCTCCGCTGCGGTGACATCCGAGAGTTCGATCTTGGTGCGTTCGGCGGCGGCGCGGATGCGTGCCGCGTCGCCGGTCCCGGAGAGGTCACGGCCGCCGAGTCGCTTGTCGGTGAGCATCCGGCACAGCGCGGAGTCGAAGTCGGCCCCGCCGAGCGACTTGTCCCCGCCGAGCTTGTACACCTGGAAGTACCCCGACCCGATGACCAGCAGGGACACGTCGAAGGTACCGCCGCCGAGGTCGTACACGAGCACCGAGCACATGTCGTCGTCATCCTCGACGAGGCGCTCCACCCCGAAGGCGTGGGCCGCCGCGGTCGGTTCGGGCAGGATCCGTGCGACGGTGAAGCCCGCAAGCTCCCCGGCTTCCCGCACCGCCGCGTACTGCGGTTCTGTGAAGTACGCCGGGACGGTAATCACGGCTCGCGGGAAGGGTTCGCCGGCGGTGTTCTCGGCGTCCGTGCGCAGCCGTCGCAGCAGGATCGCCGAGATCTGTACGGGCGTCAGCCAGTGGGCGCCGAGCTGGATCTCGACCCCGCCGTCCGGGGACTCCCGTACCGGCGGTGCGTCCGCGGGCCGCTCTTCGAGCAGCCGCTGTACGTCGGCGTCGGCGTGGCGGCGGCCGATCAGCCGCTTCACCTCGGTGATCACGGAGCCGGGCAGGTGGTCGCGCACGCCGAGCGCCTCGCTGCCCACCAGGAGGGATCCGTCGGCGCCTGTACCGACGGCGGACACCGTGGCCTGCTCGTCGTGGCGGTTGGGGAGGACCACCGGAACGCCGCCGTCCATCCAGACGGTGACGGAGTTGGTGGTGCCGAGATCGATTCCGAGTGTGCGGTACGGCATGACGTGGCCTTCGGGTGGCAGGGACGGGAGCGGGCGGTGTGGAGCGGGTTCAGCGGCGGCGCTTGGAAGGCTTGTGAGGCAGCGGCTGCCGGCGCCGGGCGCGGCTGGTGCGGCGCGGCTGGTTCCGGCGCTCCCGCGTGGTCCCGCCGTCGGAGGGCCCGGCGGATGCCGCCTGTTCGGTGGCGGGCGCGGGCCCGGGTACGGCGAGGACAACATCGGCACGGCGCAGGCAGTCGGTCCCGTAGCGGAAGCCGGTGACGGTCTCCCGCAGGACGGTTCCCTCGGGGGCGGTCGGATGCGGTTCGACGCCCGTCGCCCGTGCCTCCACCGGGTCGGGGATCTTCCCGATGAGGTCCATCGGATGCACGCCGTGGCGGGCGAGTTCGGCCCGGAGCATCCGGTGGGCGGCGTCCGTCTGCTGTTGCACGGCGGCTGCGAGCTGTCCGGTACGGCCTGCTCCGGAGCGGGCGAACTGCTCGGACCGGTGCGCCGTGTCGGCGAGGAGATCGTCGAGTGGCAGCAACGCGGTGAGGAGGTCGGTCAGTTGGGCCACGGCCTCTTCACGTTTGCGGGAGAGGGCCGCGACGCGAACGCGCAGTTTGCGCAGCTCGTCGGTGCCGGGCGGGGGAGTGGTCACTTGGATGCGGGACCTTTCGGAGCGGCGGACGCCGGGAGGGGAGGAGTGAGCAGTTCGCTGACGAGGGCGTCGCCCGGGGTGCGGGCCGCGTCGTGGGCGGCCTTCAGGGCGCGCTCGCGGTCCGTGTCCCGTGCGCGGCGGGCCCGGGAGACCGCCACGCCCGCCGCCTTCGCGAGGTCCCCCTGGCCGATGCCCGGCCGGGCATGCGGGAGGAGCTCGAACACGGTGGGGCCGAAGGAGGGCATCGGTGTGCGGGGGTGCGCGGTCACAGGGTCTCCTGGATGTACGGCGGGTCGTCCGGGTCCGGTGTTCCAGGTGAGTCGAAGAGGCCGGGGAACATCATCGGTTCGAGCGGGAGGGAGGTCTGCCGGCCGGTCTCCAACCCCAGCGCGGACGCGGCGCGTTCGTCGCGTACGGCACCGGCGCGGTCGCCTTCGGCACGGCGGTCGCGGGCGCGCCGGTGGTATGCGACGGCAAGAAGCTGGTCGTACGCCGCGGAGCGGCCCGGCGTGATCAGCAGTCTGACCTGGAGGTCGATCAGTTCGGACCAGCGTCCGGTGTCGACCAGTTCCCCGGCGAACGGCACGACGATCTCCAGTGCCTGCCACTCCGCCTCCGCCCCGGTGAGCTGTGCGAAGGACGCGGCGGCGGAGAGCAGCAGGGGCACCTGCTGGGTGTAGTCGCCGGACCGTGCTCCGAGCTGCCGGACGGCCGTGTCGTGCAGGAGGCGGGCGATGTCACCGTCGTCGACCTGTTCTCCCCACTCGTCCTCGGAGGGGCGGCCCTTCCGCAGTTGCCGCAGGACCCGACGGGCCTCGCTCTTCTTCCCGTCGAGCGCCTTCCGCGCGGTCCGTTCAATTATCCGGTCGCAGTACCAGGAGTACACCTTGTGCAGATCCTCGGCCGGGTTCTCCGCACGGAACCCGCGGTGCAGAAGTTCCCCGACCCGTTGCAGGCCGGGCTGCCTGCCCGGCCTGGTCCCCGTGACGACGGCGGCGACATCGGCGAGTTCCAGTACGTCCAGCGCCTCCTGTGCCGCGGGATCGCCAGGATGTACATACAGCGCCCGCTGGAAGCGCGCCCGGCCCTGATCTCTGTCGTTCCTCCGCAGTGCCTCCGTGCCGCGCCGGACCAGGGCGGCTGCCAGCTCCTCGGCCAGGGGGCCGTCATCGGGAGCGAGTGCGTGCGCGGACTCCAGCCAGTGGGTGCGCTGGACGAGCGTGGCCTGCTGGTAGCCGTTGCCGTCCTGGCCCGCGCTGAGTCCGGCTTTGCGGACCATCTTGTGCAGCCCATGGTCGATGACGTAGCCGAGGCGGGCGGCCGAGGTGAGGTCGGCGAGAGTGTCCTGCCACGCGCCCTTCTCGAACTGCTCGTGTGCCCTGGCGGCCAGGGCCTTGGCGAGGAGTGGTGCACAGGCCTTGTGGGTGTCGGACCCCGCCTGCCAGGTGGCAGGTTCGCCGTGACGGCGGGTGTACGCGGTGAGGAGTGCGCGGTGTTCGCCGAAAACCTCCAACTGCTCGGCGGCCTTGTCCACGGTGACGGGTGAGCCGTCCCAGGGCCGGCCGCCGAGCAGCAGCCCCAGGCACGGGGGAGTGGTGCCGCGTGTGGGCGGCTGCCAGGTGTCGACCGGGCACCGGCAGTCGAAGCCGTCTCCGCAGCTGCCGAAGCACTCCTCCATCCGCAGATAGGCGCGTTCGCCCCGGACGAGCTCGCCGCTGTACTCGTACGCCTCGACGTTCCAGACGGTGTCCCAGCCGTCGAGGACGTCATGGCCGTCGCGTTCGTCGACGGACCGGAACGCCGTACGGATCCGGTTCGTCAGCGTGTCGCACGCGGACTGCCAGTCCTTGGCGCCGAGGGGGGTGCCGCGCCGGGCGGTCACCAGGTTCTCGAAGCCGAGCGGGTCCTCGTCGTCGAGCAGCAGGTGCCAGACGGCGATGGCGAAGACCGCGTGAGCCGGATCGACCTTCTCGCTCTGGGTGAGCGACCTCAGCGTGCCGACCGCGAGCGCGTGCACCAGGGCGGTGCGGCGGTTCCCGGACGGGTCGGGGACGGCGTCGAGGGCCTCGCCGATCGCGCCCTGGCGGGCCGCCTGCCACACCAGTCGCCACAGCGCGTGTGCCGGGCAGCATCGGCAAGGCGTCTTGCCGGACGTGGCGTCCGGGGCGTCGAGTACGGTGCGGACGTCGCAGCCGCAGCCGAGGTCGCAGGGCTGGTCCTCGCCGCTCGTGGGCGGGGTGCCGCCGAACACCGCGAGCCAGCGGTGGACCGCCTCGGGCCAGTTGCCCGCGCGTTCGGCGAGCAGGGCGCGCAGTGCGTCGTAGGAGGCGCGGTCGTCCACGGGGAGGCCGGGACGGTCTGTGGAGATCCGGTCCAGCAGGTTGAGCGTGCGCGCGAAATTACCCGTGCCGTAATCGAGTTCGGCCTGACGGAGCATGCGCGTGGCGTCGGTGGTGTTCAAGCGGGTCCCCCATGTGCACGTGGTGCGCGGTTGACCCTATGTGGCGCCTGTTGGCTCGGTCAACGGACCGTCAGATACCGGACGGAGTGGCCAGTTCCGCTCGTACGGTCTTGCCGCCCGGTGGGCGTGGGACGGTCTCGCAGTGGTCGGCGAGGAGGGTGACGAGGGTCAGGCCCCGGCCGCCGGTGGAGAGGTCGGGGTTCTCGCCGGCCGTTCGGGGGAGGCGGTCGCCGCGGGCGTCGGAGACCTCGATCAGGAGGCGGCCGGGAAGTGGCGACTGTGTGCAGGTCAGGGCGAGTTCGAAGTTGCGGCCGGGGACACGGCCGTGCAGGACGGCGTTGGCGGCGAGTTCGGCGACGACGAGTTCGGCACGTTCCGTGACGTCCGGAGGAAGGCCCCAGGCGTGGAGTTCGATGACGGCGAGGAGTCGGGCGAGACGTGCGCCGCGACGGGTGGAGGACAACTGCTGCCTGAACGTCCGGGTGGAAGGGGTGAGTTGGGGTGCGGTGCGGTTCATGGGGTCAGCGTGGCCCGCGCGGGGGTGGGGCGGCGAGAGGGGAGGCCCGTACGGGAGGCCACCGTACGGGCACGCAGGGTGGACGGTACGGGGCGTAAGCCGTCACTGTGGGTGCGTGTGATCGTGCGGGAGGAAGAGGCGGCGGATGGCCAACGTCGGAGAAGGGGCCGGTGCGTTCTCGGAGGGAGAGCGGGAACCGCATCCGTTGGACAGTCTGCGGACGTTCGGGGCGGTCGTACAGGCGCTGCGCGAGCATGCGGGGCTGAGCCGGGTGGAGTTCGGGGAGCGGGTGCGGTTCTCGAAGCACACCGTGGAGTCGGTGGAGCTGGGGCGGCGGATGCCGGACGAGTTGTTTGTGGAGCGCGGGGAGGAGGCGACGGGGAACACGGGGGCGTTGCGTAGGGCGGCGCCGTACCTGTCGCGGGGCGAGGTGGGGTTGGCGGCTTGGTTCCGGGAGTGGGCGCGGTTGGAGCGGACGGCGGTGAGTCTGTGTACCTATGAGTGCAGGCTAGTGCCGGGGTTGTTGCAGTCGGAGGCGTATGCGCGGGCGGTGTTCGAGGGCACGATTCCGGTGGTGACGGACGAGCGGCTTGAGGCGCTGCTGGCGGCGCGGGCGGAACGGCAGCGGATGCTGGTGGAGCGGCCGACGACGTTATTCAGCTTCATCGTCGAAGAGCATGTTTTCCGGCGGCGGTTCGGGGATGCGGAAGCTATGTGGGGAATGCTCGATCACGTGCTGGAGCTGACGTCCCGACGCAACGTGACGTTGCAGGTGGTTCCCTTGGACTCGGCGCTGCACGCGTGCCTGGATGGGCCGGTGCGACTGCTGGAGACGCCGGAGCGGCGGCGGGTCGGATACGCCGAAGGGCAGCAGAGCGGCCGACTCATCTCCGACGCGAATGAGGTGAGCCTCCTCCACCAGCGCTATGACACACTGCGCTCGCAGGCCCTCAATCCACAGGAAACCAGGGCCCTCTTGGAGAGACTGCGAGGAGAGCGATGACGAGCGGTACGGCGGAACTGTTCTGGTTCAAGTCCAGCTACAGCGGCAGTCAGGGTGACGACTGTGTCGAGATCGCAATCGCCGAACAGGCCGTCCATGTAAGGGATTCCAAGGATTTGGCTCGTCCGGCCTTCGCTGTCGGTCGCGACGGGTGGGGTCAGTTCGTACGGTTCGCGTCGGAGCGCTGATACGTCGAGGGGCGCCGTCCGCTGGGTAGCGGGCGGCGCCCCTCGCGTTGTCAGGGCGTCAGTCGTCCTGGCGGGCCGGGTGGCGCGGTCCCTGCCCTGGGGGCGGGTTGAGCGTGGACCGGTACGTGCCGGAGTCGCTCTCGTCGAGCGAGGTCTCCAGGGTAAGGCCGGCGGCGGCCATGCGGTCGTACTCGGCGAGGATCAGGTCCTTGGTGCGGTAGGTGCCGTGGGCCGCTTCGTCCTTGCGCTTCACGATGGGGAAGGTGTCGAGGATGTACGACACGTTGTCACGCGTGATGCCGTAGAGGTGGAAGAAGAGGGCGTCGAGTTCGGCGCGGATGATGGTGCGGCGGGAGTCGTCCCAGTGGAAGGGGGCGCCGGTATCGCCGAGGTCGCGGGCGAAGGGGGCCATATCGTGTGCGGTGTAGGTGAGTTCGAGGAGACGGGGCAGTAGGAACGTGGTATGAGGTGCGAGCTGTTCTGGGGCGGCCGCCGGGAGTTGGAATGTAGTGAAGTAGTTGAGGTGCGTGCTGCCGGACTTCTGCCGCGTCGCAAAGTCGAAGACGAACGATGACAGGCATGCCAGAAGGCTCGCGGGTGTCCCCTGAGTGGGGAACATGAGGAAAGTGGTGTTCGGCACCGAAGCCAAAGGGAAGGCGAAGTTGATCATTGTGCGCTCGTCGTTGGGTCGGCAGATATCACGCCACCCCAGCAGCCATTCCCGCCCCCAGCCTTTGGCCGCTAACCGGCTTTGTACACCAGAAGCCTTGACTTCCTGTCCATGCTTGTCGAACTTTCCGCTCGTGACGTCCTGTTCGGGCGCCCAGTAGCGGGGCAGCACCACGGTGGTCGGGTCCTGCTTCTCGATGAGCGCGAGGTCGCGGGTGTTCTCCTCGTCTGCGTACGTCGCCCAGCGGTGGTCGAAGTGGTGGAGCATCTTCGCCTCGTACATTGGCAACAGTCGTTCTTCCCCGCGCACGAGTACGTTTCCATCGATTCGCCACCCATCGGCCAGCATCGACTCAAGCGTCTCGCCGTTGGCGGCGGAGGGGCGGAAGAGGTGGGAGTCGTTGGACATGTGGAACATGGTCATGAACGACACGCCCCACGGATTGCCGTTCACCTTGTCCGACTCCTTGAGAAGGACCGGCACCCGGCGGTAGATACCGAGGGTGATCTCGGCGTCGCGGCGGGAGCGGAAGACCGGGCAGGTACCGGTGTTGGGGTTGAGGAGGGTGATCTCCTCGGGGGTGAGGGCGAAGACCCTGTTGGGGGCCTCCAGCTCCGCCGGGTCGTGGGCGAAGAAGGCGAATCGGGCGGCTGGTTCACGCAGTGAGCGGCCTGCCAGGGACAGCACACAGAACTTGAACGAGCGGTGCACGCCGGGGAAGAGCGGCTGCGCGTTCTCGAAGTCGAACAGCGCCGCCAGCGACCCCGCCGACACCAGGTCCTTGAAGAAATACTGCGTTGTGGCGTCGGTGGCAATTCCAGTCGGAACGACGACGCCAGTGCGTCCGCGAGGCCCGGTCAATGTTCGGCTGCACTCTGCAAACACCGCATAGGTGTTGATGTCGCCACGTCCTGTGAGGGGATTACGTGCGCTGTTGCGGAGAAAGCGACTCTCTCCTTCCGCGCGCCGCTTGGCGAGCTCGAACTCCGCATATAGATCTTGACCGCCATTTGCGGTATCGCCCTTGAGCTGTGCGATTAGCGTCTTGCGGGCCGCTGCATTTGATGCCTGTGCAATCTCCAGCGACCGATGTGCGAAGAACTCCTGCTCGGCAAGCTTGACGCGCTCCCACGGCGGATTCCCCACCACCGCGTCGAACCCACCGGCCCACCCCGTCGCTGGATCGACGCCCGCCCCCGACTCGGGGACGGCGAACACCTCCGGGAACTCCAGATGCCAGTGGAAGAACCGGTACCGCTCGCTCAGCGCGAGCACCTCCGTCAGCGTCGCGTCGTTCACCCCCGCCGTGTCCCCGGCGAGCAGGCCCCGTACGACGTCGTGCGTCGGCGCCTCCGGCGCGCCCGGCTGCTTCGGCCAGACGAAGGCGGCACACCACGCGTCCGCCGTCTCACGGTCGCGCGTGTACGCGGCGGAGCATACGTACGCCTTGTACGCCGCCTCCTGGGCGTTGACCTCAGTGAGGTAGTCGGACGGAGCGTTGGTGATGCGGCTGAGCTGAGCCGCGAGCCGCGCGTTGCTCGGGACCGTGACCTCGGACTCGGCGAACAGGTCGCCCTGGCCGCCGCGTTGGGCCTTGTTGCGCTTCTTGAGGGCGGCCGCGTACTTCTTGTCGTCGCCCGCGATCGCGTCGAACGCCTCGTCGGGCACCCCACCCGCGAGGAGCGACGGCGTCGTGCCGAGGAGTGCGTTGCCGTACCGCACATGCGCGGCCAGGAACCCGAGCGCCTTCCCCGGCTCCATCGCCTCCAGCCACAGCGACACCTTCGCCAGCTCTACCGCCATGGGGTTGAGGTCGACACCGTAGATGCACCGCGCCACCACCTCCCGCAGCGCGTGCCGCACCGCGTCCACCGTCGGCTCCGGGTTGTGCTCGCGCACCGCCGCGACCCGCTTGGCGATCCGTCGCGCCGAGGCGACCAGGAAGTGTCCGGAACCGCACGCCGGGTCGCACACTGTCAGGCCCAGCAGCTCCGCGACGATGTCGTCCGCCGGATCGGGACGCCCGCCGGCCGAGGCCCGCTGCTCGCCGCGCTTGACCGCGTCGTCGATCACCGGGTCGAGGGTGGTGTCGAGCAGGCACTCGATCAGCGACGACGGGGTGTAGTAACTGCCCGTCGTCTTACGGCTGTTGCCCGCCACTTCGACCAGCTCGAACGACCGGTCCGCCGCCGAGTGCTTCGGCTCCAGTTCGAGCAGCGACTCGTACACCGAGCCGAGCTCCTCCGCGTCCAGGTGCCGGTAGTCGACGGCCCGCCACCGCCGCGCCCCCGGGTCATGGACCTGAGCCAGATACCCGACGGCCTTGAGCAGCGACTCGTTGGACAGCTTCAGTCCGGTAAGCGGCGCGTCCGCCTCCGTACGCGAGAAGAGCCCGCCGAGGCCGGGCAGGCCCAGCTCGGGCCGACCGCCCTCGGTGCCGAGCGCGTCGAGGACCAGGCGCAGCGCCTCGTACTGGTCACCGTGCGCAGTGCCCTGGCGCCGCCGGGCCCGCCTGCGCAGCCGGTCCGAGGAGAAGTACCGGGCGTACGCGTTCTTGGCGGCCTCATCCGCCGCCGGGTCGAGCAGCGCGTCCCGGTCCTCGGCGACGAAGACGAAGAGGAGCCGGTAGACGAGCCGGAGGAGCGCCGCCTGCAGCGCCTTCGGGTCGGTGTCTTCGCGCAGCCGGCCGTTGTCCGGATGCCGCAGGAACCCCGTACCGAGCACGGTCAGTGCCTGCTGGACACCGAGCCGCAGCTGGTCCAGGGCGCGGGCGCCGGAGGTGACGGCTTCGGTCCGCCACTTCTCCAACCAGCACTCGGACGGCGCCGCCCCCTCCGCCACCTCGAACCGCGACGCGTGCAGCACGCAGTACAACAGCACGAACTCGCTGAACAGTTCACCGTCGAAGATCGCCTCCAGGTCGAACTCGACGTACGCGGCCGTCGCGAAAGACGACGAGTCGCGAAGCAGCCGCAGTGTTCGACCGTTGGTGAGGACCGCCCACAGATGGGCCTCGGTCCGGTTGAGGCAGTCCTGGACGAGGGACTGCGGCGGCACCTGCCCGGCCGCCGGCCGCTTGTCCGGTTCCTGGTTCCAGGGGATCAGGTGGAGCAGCGCGGGCCCGTGCCGGTGCGAGAGACGGAATCGGGTCTCCGTATCGGAGTCGGCGGGGATGCCCTCCGGGCCGACCTCCGTCAGCGCCCCGAAGTCGAGCTTGCGGAAGAGCTGGGAGAGCCAGTCGGAGGAGGCCCGGCCGGTCGGGTCGGCGGCGGGCGCGCCGGTCTTCGGGTCGGCGGGCAGCGCGGCGCGCAGTTCGCGCCAGAGCGGCTTGAGGTACTCCCAGGCGCGCTCGGCCTCGTCGCGGACGGTGACCGAGCCCGGCAGCCCGTAGTCCGCGGACTTGGTGCCCGGCAGGTTCCGTGCCTCGGCGATGCGGACGAGCATGTCGCCGGGGAGCAGCCCGCCGACGGTGGTGACGGCGGTGAAGACCGGTGCGGTGCGGGTGGCGGCGGACATCAGGCTTCGGCTCCGGTCACGGTAGAGGCGGAAGAGGTAGCAGGGGCGGATACGGCGGCGGGCTGCTGCGGCAGATACACGTACACACCGAGTACGTCGGCGGGCTCCTGCGGGACGACCTTCAGACCGCGGACGATCTCTGCACGGTCGCTGGTGTCGGCCTTCCGTACCCGGCGGTGCGAGGCGTTGAGGTCGGCGGCGAGGGCGACACCGTACTCGGTGATGTGGCCGGACAGTTCGGGGAGTCCGTCCAGGGTGCGGGTGATCTGGTTGCGGGCCAGCTGCTCGTGGGTGTTCGTGGCGGCCCGTGCCCCGAGGAGCGCCGCTGCCGCGTCGTCGTCGAGCCAGCGGGCCCGGGACGGCAGGCCCTCGAAGGCGAGCAGCCGGGCGTCCTCGGCGACGATCTGCCGCACCCCGGTACGGGACGGCAGCGTCAGGTGGAAGCGGTAGCGGACCAGGAGCAGGGTGGTGCGGATGGTGACCGCGTCCGTGGTGACGACGCCGCAGCGGCGGGCCGGGCGCGGGCCCGGAGTGTTCGCGTCGAGGGCCGAGTCGAGAACGTACGAGGCGAGCGCGCCGACCGCCGGGTCGGTGCGGACCAGGGCCGCCTCGCCGCGCCCGATCGCCGGAGAGGTGCGGAACGGGATCTCCCGGTCCTCCTCCACGATCCGCCCCCCGAGCACCGCCGCGAGACCGTCGCGCACGCCGGCCGGCGTACCGCCGACCTGCGCGGCGAAGTCGCCGGAGCCGTCGCGGGGGTCACGGACCTGAGCGTCAAGGTCGCGCAGCGCCTCCAGCACGAAGTCGCGGACCTCCTCGGAGCCGCCGAGCGCGGCCCGTACGGCGGTCACCTCGCGGGCCACCTCCTCCGGGTGGATCGCGCGCTGCGCGTACTTGGAACGGGAGGTCCGCTCGCGCTCGGCGGCCGAGTTCCACTCCCGTTCCATCCGGTCGAACGACTCCTGATGCCCGTCGAACTCGAAGAGGCTCTCCTGGGTGCCCTGCCTGCCGTGCAGGAGCAGCCACTCGACCACCGCGTCGGTGACGCCCGAGGCCGTCTCGTCCGGGACGGAGACCGAGATGCCGAGGTCCTTCTTGATCTGCCGGTGTTTGGCGAAGAGGACTTCGAGGACCTTGCCGTCGATGCCGTTGTCCTCGCCGAACATGGTGATCACGCGGACCTGGTCGCGCTTCTGCCCGTACCGGTCGACGCGGCCTTCCCGCTGGTCGTGCCGGGTCGGGTTCCACGCCAGGTCGTAGTGGATCACCGCGTCGAAGGCATGCTGGAGGTTGACGCCCTCGGAGAGGCAGTCGGTGGCGATCAGGACCCGACGGACAGCCGGGTCGTCGGCGTCCTCGGCGGCCAGCTTCTCGATGCGCTCCAGACGCTGCTGCGGGGAGAGCGTGCCGGTGACGGCGGCGATCCGCGTCTTCGTCCCCAGCTTCTTCTCCAGGTGCGTCGCCAGGTACTCGGCGGTGGGGATGTAGCGGCAGAAGACGATCGGGCTGTAGCCGTCCGCGATCAGCGACTTGAGATGGGCGGTCAGCGCTTTTAGCTTGGCGTCCGATGCGGGGCCGTACAACTCGGCCGCACGCGCGGCGAGTTCACGAAGCCGCGGGTCGCCCTGCTCGCTCTCCGCCGCGCCCGGCGCGACGTCCATGCCCTCCAGCCGGTCACTGTCCGAGGAGTCACGGGTCAGCGGCGCACCGAGGGCGTCCGCCTCGACGGCGGTCCGGGCGGCGGCGGACTCGGAGCGGGTCTCCAGGGTGCGGGCCGCGGCGGCGGGCGAGGACACCATCGACCGGAGCAGCGCGATCACCGACCACCAGGCGATCCGGGCCTCCCGCTTGCCCTGGCGACCGGCGGTCTCCACCCGGTCCGCGGCGTAGGCGATGGCGTCGTCGAGCAGCGCCCGGTAGGCGGGGGTCAGCTTGTACGGCTCGTCCTTGGTCCACCGGTCGGAGGGGAACGCGGTCCGCTCGACGAGGGAGTCGTCGGCGAGACCGTCCTCCTTGGTGAGGTACTGGCGCACGTCGGCCCGCTTACGGGCGACGAAGTGCTCGGCGAGACGGGCACGGCCCGCCGGGCTCTCCAGATCGACCGTGGCCAGGTCCGGCCGGACGAGACCGAGCAGATTGCGGAACGCGGACTCCTTGCCCGAGTGCGGGGTGGCCGTGAGCAGCAGCAGATGCCGGTCCTCGTCGGCCGCGACGCGGCGAAGCAGTTCGTAGCGGAGCTGACTGGTGGCCGAGGAGGAGGCCGGGCCCTGCGCGTCGTCGGCCGCGACGCAGGTGTGCGCCTCGTCCACCACCACCAGGTCCGGACAGTTCCGTACGAAGTCCTCGCGGTGGCGGGTCGACTTGATGAAGTCCGTCGAGATGATCGTGAAGGGGTGCCGGTCGAAGAGCGACTGCCCCAGTTCCAGGCCGCGCTCCAGACGCGACACGGTGGAGGCGAGGACCAGCTCAGCGTCGATACCGAACTTTTCCCGCAGCTCCCCCTGCCACTGCTCGGCGAGCGAGGGGGAGCAGAGCACCGCGAGGCGGCTCGCCTCGCCCTGCGCGAGGAGCTCCTTGACGATCAGGCCGGCCTCGACGGTCTTGCCGATGCCGACGTCGTCCGAGATCAGCAGCCGTACGGTGCGCTGCCGCAGCGCCATGAGCAGCGGCACCAGCTGGTAGGCGCGCGGCTCCACGGCGATCGACGCCAGCGCGCGGAAGGGCCCGGCCCCGGAACGGAAACCGATCCGCAGCGCGGTCCGCAGCAGGCCGGCCGCCCGCTGGTCACCCAGGTCGGACGGGCTCGGCGCCGCGAACTGGGCGGGCCGCACCTCCTCGAAGGCGGGAAAGACCGCCGCGACGTCGTCCTCGCCGCCGCCCAGCGGGCGCAGCACCAGCATGCCGGAGGCGCTCTCGGGGAGCACCACCCATTCCCGGCCGCGGGCGTTCACCAGTGAACCGGCCGTGTACGTGGGGCTCATGGGTCTCTCGGTTCCTTCGGGGTCGGCGGGGTGGAGTGGTCGGGGTGGGACCTGGGCGGTGAGCGTAAGGATCGACGGGGAGAACGTAACGGTCAACGGGTCTGGAAATACGTCGCGTTGTCGTCCGCCACGGCGTCCCAGTCGGATCCGGCCCGGAAACGCAGCACGTCCCAGCCGGCCTCCTCCAGGCGGTAGCCGGCCTCGCGGTCCCGGGTGGAATCGGCGCCGTGGTCGGGAAGGTCGACGAACACCGCGAGACGGGCACCGTCCATACGGAACACCAGATCCGGCTTGGCGGCGGCCTCCGGAACCAGGACGTCGACCTCGTCCGGCAGCCGGTAGCCCTTGGCCTTCAGCCAGCCGAGAAGATCACCCGAGGCGATCAGGGCTTCGAGGTCGGCCTCCAGCGGAGTGGGCGCGGCGGGGCCATCGCTGCCGGTCAGGGCGGGGCCGCCGGACCCGGTCGCGGTGGGTGCCGCCAGCCGGTGGAACTGCTCGCTCCGGGATTCGCCCCGGTCCTCGCGTTCGGTCTGCGAACCCGCGAGGCGCAGCAGCAGCGGGCGGGCCGCGTGGCGGCTCAGCAGGCGGTGATGGGTCTGGTTTCCGTACGTCAGGAGACAGGCGTAGCAGCCGCGGGCGCACTCCTCACCGCCCTCGGGACCGCCCAAGTCCTCGCCGGTGTCCGGGTCGAAGTGGCAGATCTGCAGGGCGGCGCGGGCGGCCTTCGCCAGCGCCCCTCGCTCCTGTCGCAGCCGGCGCAGCACACCGGCTCCGCCCTCCGCCGCCTCGGTGAAGAGCAGCCGTCGGCGCGGTCCGTCCGGAGGCGGCAGGAGTTCGGCCGTCAGCTCGGAGTCCTCCAGCTCGAAGGCGGCCTCGATGCCCCGCTCCAGGGCGTACAGGACGGAGAACGCGATCGGCTCCGGCAGCGGCTCGTCCAGCGTCGACACCAGGATGTTCCGCCGGTCCTCCACGTACGGCAGGACGCGCTTCCGGCGGCGCTTCTCGTTGCCGTCCTCGTCGACCACCGGCATCCCGGTGCCCTCCACTGCGTCCGCCGCGGCCCGGTCGTTGAGCCAGCGGCCGTCGCCCAGGTCCAGCCAGTAGCCGTCCTGCACATCCTCCTTGTCGCGGACCCGGCCCAGGTTGGTGATCCGGACCGTGGCCGAATCGCCGTAGTCGAGGGCGAGGACGGCGGCACCTTCTCCGTCCGTCACCTGCGAGGTGAGACGGCCCTTGCGGACCCCGTGGTCCTGGAAGGCGTACGAGGTCTCCAGCCGGAAACCGGCCCGGCGCCGCTCCTCCTCGTCGGAGGAGATCCGCTCGCGGGGGGTGGTGTACACGGTGTGGAGATGGATCAGGCCGGTGCGCTTCCCGGTCAGCTCCGTATCGCACATCGCGCAGCGGTCGAGGCCGGGACGGACCGGGTGGTGGTAACCGCAGGTGTCGCAGCGGCGTGCCTCCGCCGTGGCCAGATCGCCGGAGGCGTCCGGCGGCAGCTGGATCCGGGTCACCTGGTAGCGGGCGCCCTCGTGGTAGATCAGCGCACCCGGGCCGAACTCGCGGATCGCCAGGAACCGCGGCCGCTGGAGATAGTCGCCGTCGGCGTTGCGCCGGTTGCCCGAACGTGGGATGTACGCGGCCAGCGGCAGGCGCGGGAAGCTGTAACCGGGGAGGAAGCCCTCGGAGGCCAGATAGCGGTAGGGGTTGAAGTCGCTCATCACCGACTTGTTGTCGGTGGAGCGGTTGAGCAGCAGATTGGTCTGCGTCTCGGCCTCCCGGCGGCGGGTGCGGGCGCGGCCCTGCTCGCCCTGGCTGAGCGTGTGGTCCACCACCCGCTTGTTCTGCTCGTACTGGTCGAGTACGGCGGCCCGGAACAGGTCACGCCACCGGTCGAAGGACTTGTCGAACCTGTCGGCGGCCCGCTCGATACGGTCCTCGATCCACTCGTCGTACCACCAGGTCGTGTCCTGGAAGTCCGAGATCAGCGGCGCGAGCACGTTGTGTGCGGCGGTGACCGCGCGGCGCCGGGCCCCCTCGTCGAGCGACCTGTCACGGATGTGCGTGTGCAGCGGCAGCACCATCCGCGGATCGGGCCGGTCCCCGCTTTCCGGGTCGTACGCCACGTCGACGATGTCAGGTACGGCCGTACCGAGCTTCATCTCGGTCTCCGCCAGCCAGATGCTCTGGACGTGCGAGCGGACCAGGTCCTCGTTGGCGAGATCGAGGCGGGGCGGCGCGACCTGGCCGGAGACCATCGCCTCCGAGCGACGGAAGTAGTACTGATCATGGCTGTTGCCCGTCGCGCAGTACGTGGTCACCAGCGCCGGCTGCCCCGAACGGCCCGCACGGCCAGAACGCTGGGCGTAGTTGGCCGGCGTCGGCGGCACGTTGCGCATCATCACCGCGTTGAGCGAGGAGATGTCGACGCCCAGCTCCATCGTCGGCGAGCAGTAGAGCAGCGGCAGTTCGGCCGTGCGGAACTCCTCCTCGCGCAGCAGCCGGTCTTCCGGCGGCACCTGCGCGGTGTGCTCGCGGGCGTAGAGCCCCGCCAGTTCGGTTGCGGCGTCGCGGTACAGATCGCGGAAGAAGGGGTTGACTCGCGGCCCCTCGCCGTGGCTGTAGGTGCGGGTCAGCGGGTCGATCGCCCCCGTCTCCCCGGTGCCGGCCCGCCACACGATCGCGGCGGCCGACACCCGGTAGCCGGTGCGCTTCTCCGGCGCACGCCGGCGGAACGCCGGCCCCGAACGTTCCGGGGCCGCCTCCACCTCGCGCACCAGGTCGGCGTCGCGGAGCACGGTGAGCAGGTCCTCGATCACTCCTTGCACGTCGTCCTGCACGGCGTCGCGCAGTGCGGGGACGTTCCGGCGCAGATACTTGCCGAACTTCCCGCGCGGGGACAGGAACAGGGCGGTGCGCTCCATACCGGGCTTGGAACCGTACGGGTAGGCCGTGCCGACGTTCGGTTTGTCGCTGTCGCTCAGGACCCAGGGGCCGCTCAGTCGCTCCTCGCTGGCGCCCTTCAGTGCGTCGAAGTCGTCCCGGAAGTACTGCACATCAATGGCGAGGCCCCGGCGCAGGAAGTCCAGGAGGGTGCGGGAGATCTCGGCACGCAGCTCCGCGTCGATCTCGCGGAGCACCGGGTGCGCCGGTTCCCAGCGCTCGGCGCGGGCGGCCACCCACTCCAGGTCCTCGTAGTCGATGCGTAGCAGGCCCGTCTGCTCCAGGTTGGGCATGGTGATCCGCCAGCCGCGCTCCAGGTCGCGGTAGAGGCGGTAGCCGACGACGTCCCGGAAGGTCTTCGTCGCCCGGCGCTCCATGGACGGCGGCTGGTCGGCGACACCGGTGTACTCGCGCGGTGCAAGGCCCATCACCTCCGTCACCGCCGCCGTCAGGTCGTCGTGGCGCACCCCCTCCTCACCGGAGCGCACGACCGCCGCGTACAGCGCCCCGCGCAACTGGGTGACCTGCGCGAAGTCGTTGAAGTGGCCGGCCTGCAGCGAGGCGTCCTGACGGTTGTCGACGAAGGTGAGGAGCTTGCGGGCCTCCTTGTCCAGGCTCTTCTCCGGCACCGCGCGCAGCGACTTGAGGATGGAGGCCGAGATCAGGGAGGTGGCCGAGGAGCGGCCCTCCTGGTCGAGCGTAGCCAGCTTGGCGAAGTCACGGCCGCGGGTCTGCTCGTACGACACCTGGCAGTGCAAACAGAACAGGAACGGCGCCGGGACGAACGCCGCCTCGAGACCCTTGCCGCTCTCCGTGCTCTCCGTGCTCTCCGTGCCGAGAGGGTCGACGACGACGCGCCTGGGCACCCGCTCCCGGTAGGTCTTCTTCACCACCGTCAGACCATTCGCATCCTGCTCCAGCCAGGACTCCGGAATCCGCCGGTCGTCCACGGCCCGCTGCGGATCGGCGGGCCAGACGTAGTCCTCGTCCGGCACCCCGACGTACAGACAGCCCTCGCCCTCGCGGCCGCCGGAGGCCGAGGTGCCACGCCGGGGCTCGTAACTGAAGACACCGTCACGGCCCTCGGTGCGCCACACCGTGAGGTACTCCTGACCGCACTCCCGGCAGAACGACAAGGGGTACAGCGGCATGCCGCCGCTGCCCGGCTGCTCCAGCTGGAAGGTGCGGGTCAGCGGGCGGTTGAGCGGGTTCTCCAGGGTCGTGTACACGGTGTCGCCCTTGGAGAGGAACTGGTGCAGGCGGAAGGCGAAGAGGGGCCGCTCGGTCACCGGGTGCTTGGCCTGGGAACCGGCCTCCAGGGTGGCGCGGATCGCCTCCCGGACCTGGTCGGCGGGGATCCCGGAGTCGGTGGACAGTTCCTCGGCGGCCGACTCGATAGTGCGCGGCGCACAGCGGCGCAGCCGCCCGGTATCCGGCTCCTCCTCAAGGCCGAACCGGGACTCCACCCAGCGGGCGAGGGGGTCCCGGGTGAGTGCCTCGTACGCGCGGGGCGCCGCGGGCATCCGCAGCCGCTCGGGGGGAACGGCCGCCGGGGGCTGATCGGTGGCCCGGACCAGCGTCTCGCCGATCACCCGGGTGGGCAGCACCGTGGTGCCGAAGAGCCGGCCCGCGACCCGGGCGACCTCCCGCCGCTGGTCCTCCCAGGTGCCCTCGGTGGACATGGTCGCCGAGGTGCCGATGCACTGCAGGTTCTGCCCCGCACGGCATGCCTCGCGGACCCGGCGGATCAGGAGCGCGACGTCCGCGCCCTGCCGGCCCCGGTATGTGTGCAGCTCGTCGAAGACGAGGAACTGCAGGCCTTCGGCGTTCCGTATCAGACCGTCGCGGTCGTCCGGCCGGGTGAGCATCAGTTCCAGCATCACGTAGTTGGTGAGCAGGATGTCCGGCGGATTCCGGCGTAGCTCCTTGCGCCGCTCCTCGTCCTCCTGGCCCGTGTACCGGGCGAAGGTGACCGGCTCGTGGCCCTCCCCGAAGCCGTGCCGCAGGTACTTCTCCAACTCCTTGAGCTGGGAATTGGCCAGCGCGTTCATCGGGTAGACGACGATCGCCCGTACCCGTCGCGGAGCCCCCGGAGCGGCCGCGTCCCGCTCCTTCAACACCTGGTTCACGATCGGCACGATGTAGGAGAGCGACTTGCCGGAACCCGTGCCGGTGGTGAGCACGTACGAGTCGCCTTCCTGGGCCGCCTCGATCGCCTCGCGCTGATGGCGGTGGAAGGTGAGCGGCCGGCCGTCCGGACGGCGGGCGTCCTCCTTCTTGCCGGCCTGGAAGATCTCGGCACAGCGTGGATGCAGCAGCCCGTCCCTGACCAGATCGGTGACCTGGCCGCCGTCGGCGAAGAACGGATTTAGCGAGAGCCAGGGGTCGGGCCACTGCGACTTCGAGGCCAGGTCGTCCTCGACGAAGTTCTCGATCCGGGCGTCACGGATGACGGTGGCGCTCCGCGTGAAGCTCTCGTACTCCTTGATCAGATTGTTGTGGATGCCGAAGACGTCCATGGTCTCCGGCAGGCGGGGCGAACGGCGCGGTACCGGGGCCGGCTTCACGGCGGCGGGCTGCGGCAGCTCGGCGCGGAGCCGGGCCACCGGGCCCATCGCCGTCCACTCCGGGGCGAGCAGGTCGACCGTCGCGTCGGGGACGAGCGCGTGTGGGATCAGGGCCTCGCGGACCAGGGTGGCGTTCTCCGGCCGGTTCTCCGGCTCCTTCTCCAGGAGCCGGGAGACCAGGCGCACCAGGGCCTGCGGCAGATCGGGCCGGACGATGGTCAGCCGCGGCGGCGGGTCGTACTGGTGCTGCACGGACAGCTCGTAGGCGGTCCGCGCGGAGAACGGGGGGCGGCCGATCAGCATCTCGTAGAGGACGCAGCCGAGCGCGTACAGATCGGCCGCGGCGGAGACCGGCTCGGCGCGGAACTGCTCGGGTGCCATGTACCGTGCCGTGCCGACGCTCACGCCGGTGCTGGTCAGTCGCGTCTGGTCGGGGTCGTCGACGATCGAGCCCATGCCGAAGTCGAGGATCTTCACGGTGCCGTCGCGGAGCAGCATCGCGTTGGCCGGCTTGAGATCGCGGTGGACGACGCCAGCCGTGTGCGCGGCGGCGAGGCCGGACGCGATCTGCGCGCCGATCGCGGCGACCCAGGAGACTGGGAGCTGCGGCTCTTCATCCATAAGCAGGCCCAGGGTGTGGCCGTCGAGCAACTCCATTGCCAGATAAGGGAGACCGCTGGCACCCGGTGCGTCGTCGACGCCGCCTGCGATCAGATGGGTGAGGTTGGGGTGACCCTGGGAAAGCATGCGCATGATCTTCACCTCGCGGTGGAAGCGCTGTGTCTCCTTGTTCCCCTCCGCAGCCTCGACCAGCAGGCCGGTGCGGTTGCGCAGCACCGTCTTGAGCGCTACCTCGTACTGCGTCGAAGCGGGTGCGGCCTCCAGGTCCACGGCCCGGTGCACCTCGCCCATGTTTCCGCGACCCAGGTCACCGGTAATCCGGAAACGTCCACCGACCTGCTCCAGTGCCACTGCTGCTCCCCGTCACTCGCGTCGTGGTCGAAGGTATCTAGCGAGGAGTGTACACCAGAAGTGAGGGTATGGACTGTGAAGTGCTGTTGACTATGTCAACACGCCTTGACTCCGGCTGCGGCAATGAATGGAGGGGGCGGTGGTTGTCGTTTCGGTCCATGACCGGCGACGGTGTGCCAGATGGCCTGCGGGCCATGGTGACGCTTCTGGCCGGCCTGCGGCAGGCGGCGGTAGGTGGAGCGGTGCCCAAGGCGGCGCTCCGGGTGCAGGTGGGAGCACCGGTCCTCGGCCGTCATGCGCAGTAGGGGAACGGGGGGCTGGGTGCCAGTACGGCAGGCGGTGGTGCATACCGAAGTCGACCCTTCAGCCTCTAAAAAGTTGCACGGCCCCATGAGGGAATGAGTGCGACAGGGGGAGTTCCCGTTCCCGGGCGCCGCGGCGAGTTGTTGCTCGAGCGATACAGAGACAGCGAGGGGCAAGTGTTGCTGAAGTACCAGCGTCACCGGAGTCATTCCGGTCACCTCGAAGATTTCCTCCTAGGCATCCTGGGCGCCAGGGGAGCGGAGGAAGTCGGTCGCCCTCGGGGCTGGCAGCCCCAGTCGAGACTAGTGCGGTGACTCTGTCTGGGGGCCGGTTCGGAACCGTGCAATGTGCGCGTTACCGCACGGCATGCCCGTCAATGCACAACATGCGCCCGGAAATTGTCCGTTATGCGCAGACGGTGCCGGTCACCCGCAATCCTGGAGTCAAGGGGCCGCAGGCTCGAATCCTGTCGTCCCTACCAGCGTTTCACGCCGGTCGGAGGCCATCTTTTCGGACATGAGGAAGCGGCCTTGAGCGTTTTCGGGCCTGTGCTGGCGACAGCACACTCGGCATCCACGAGAGACGCGCGTGCCTAAAGCGTGTTGCAGAAGGCTGTGATCGGGCAGGTCAATGCCGGGTTCTGACGGTCTTCGTCAGGTGGCCAGGGCGAGGTTGTGCAGGTGGGCGACGGCCTGGACCGCGTGGTGGAGGGCGTTCCCGTGTTGCCGGCAGTCGCGGAGGATTTTGTAGTGCTTCATGCGGGCGAACGTGTGCTCCACGCGGGCTCTCACACGCCGGTGCTCGGCATTGTCCGTTTCCTCGCCGGGTAGCAGTGGCCGGCCAGGGCGTTTGCGATGGGGGACGACGAGGCCGGTATTGATGTACGCGTCGTCGCCGAGAACGGTCACGCCTGCCGTGTGCTCGGCCAGGCCCGACTCCCGCCACACACGGGCATCGGCTCTGTTGCCCGGAGCGGGCCGGGCGGTGGCGATCACCAGCCTCGTGTCCGCGTCGATGATGACCTGCACGTTCGCCGAGAACCGGTAGTTGCGGGAGGAGGCGCCGACGCTCCGGTCACGGACCGGGATCAACGTGCCGTCCACGATCCACAGCCGTTGCGCCGCGTCCGTGGGACGCCTTGCCGGCTCGAGGGCAAGGAGAGGACTCAGCCGCTGCTTGACCCGACACACGGTCGCCGATGAGCAGCCGAACAGCGGCGCGAGCTGCCGCATCGTGAGATTCGTGCGGTAGTACACGGCCACCAGCAGCACCCGGTCCGCCAGCGGCAGAGACCACGGCCGACCGCCACCCGGGCCCTTCCCACCCCGCTCCCGCACCACCTTCAACAACCGCTCGAACTGCCGCATCCGCAGACCCATGAACGTCTCCACCCACAACGCCTCAGCCCTCAACACCCCACCCATAGAAGGAAACTGCCCGTCACGCAGCCTTCTGCAACACGCCTTAGACGTCGTTTCAGTTGGTGAGTCGGCGGTGGTTGATGAGGCTGGTCGCGATGGCGGTGAAGGCCAGAAAGTGTTCGGGCTTGCGTTCGTAGCGTCGGTGGAGGCGGCGGCACCCTCCGAGCCACGACATGGTGCGCTCGACTACCCAGCGGTGTTGGCCCAGGCGTTGCGAGTTTTCGACACCGCGCCGGACGATGCGAGGAATGATGCTTCGTTCGCGGAGCCATCGACGCAGGTAGGGATAGTCATAGCCCTTGTCGCCTGGAGCTTTGCCGGCCTGCGTCGCCGCGGTCCGCGTGGGCTGCGGATGGGCGGGATCCCCATGACCAGCGGTTGCAGGGCCAGGCTGTCATGAGTGTTGGCGGCCGAGATGGCAACGGAGACGGGCAGTCCGGACCGGTCCACAATGAGGTGGATTTTCGACCCTGCTTTGCCGCGGTCAGTCGGATTCGGTCCGGTCAGTTGCCCCCTTTGAGGGCGCGGACACTGACGGAGTCAACGGCGAATCGTGACCAGTCCAATCCGCCCTGAGCACCGAGTTCGTCGAGGATGACGCGGTGCAGACGAGCCCACACACGCTCCTGGCTCCAGCGCGCGAAACGCCGGTAGACGGTCGGCCAGGCCGGCCCGAACACCGGAGGCAGCTGCCGCCAGGAACAGCCTGACGTGGCCACGAACACGATCGCAGTCAGGCATTCACGATCCCCGGCTCGCCGACGGCCCCCGCCCTGCGGGCGTACCACCACCGTCTCCGGTGCCACCCGCCGAAACAACTCCCACAACTCATCCGAGACCAGATGCTCAGCAAGACTCGTCATACCAACACAACGACGCTACCAGCCAAAGGAATCGTCGTCTTAGGGACTGGTCAGACACAGTCGCCTGACGCTCGTTTGACGCTCCAAGGGGGTTTCGGGGCAGGGGGAGGGGGTGAAAGTGCAGTCTGATCTGGGGTTTTCCGAAAGTCGGAATTTACGACATCATTTCGATGACGCACCATGTGGAGTGCGTGGCGATCCTTGAGCGTGCTGGGAAGGGCGCCTGACCCGCATTTAGCGCGGCCCCTCTCGTGGCTCATCCGCCGGAGAGCAGGGCCGCGCTCACTGCGGTGACCGCCGGGAGCAGCAGGAGAACGGCGCCGTGTACGTATCTGTTCTTGGTACGGGCAATGCGGCTGGTCACTGTCAGGGCACGGAACAGACGCGGGTGCGGATCGGAACTGGTAACGAGTAGTCCGGACGACAGCTCCGCCCGCTTCTCTGCCGCGATCACGTCCTCGTAGTAGGCCAGGACGCGCGAGCTTTCCCTGAGCCTCGGTCCACGGCGGGGCAACAGCGCCGCCAGCAGAAGCAGCAGAGCAGTCGTCGTGGTCAGCACCGCCGTCCACCACAGCACGTCCGGCCAAAAGGTGCCGTGTGGGCGGCGAATCAGGAGGAGCCCGAAGAGGGAACCTCCGGCACCGAGCAGAACGGCGGCCTTGCCGTCCGCCCGCCCGATCTCGATGTGGTTCTGGGCGATCAGCTCGCGCGACAGCGCCACCATGTCCTCTGGCTCGGCCCCTTGCGGAGTGCGGCGCGGAAAAGGCAGGCGAGGGATCACCGGGTATCCCCATCAGGGTTGTGCCAGTCGTCCGCCCCGTCGGTGTGGCCGATCCGGCGCAGGACCTCATCGCCCTGCGCAACCCCCACATCGCTGAGAACGCGCGCCAGGTTGACGCCGACAAAGCCCCGATCCTCGGGTGTCAGTGACTGGAGCGTCGCCGCGAGGGTGCGTTCCCAGCCGTCACGGTCGGCGAGGAGATCGCGGTGGGTAACCGTCCAGTCGAGGACCTCCCTGGCCTGCTCCGGCTGATGCAGCAACCAGAGAGCGGCCAGGCCGACAGGGCCGCCGGCCACAACCTCCCGGTAGAAGCGGTACGCCTCGCGGTGGGCTTCGCCGAAGCCTGGCGGAAGGCTCGGTGTCGCGCTGGAGTTGGGGGTGGGCAGGAGTGCGGCCGGAGGGTCCAGGAACCAATACGTGATGCCTGACCCATCGATCACCCGTAGCCGGCCGGGCGGCTCGACCTCGGTTGTGCCCGGGTGGGGTGGGGGCTTTCGCAGCGGGTCGTCCGTTCCCGGCAACGTGGCGTTCTCACTGATGTGGTGGACGATCAGCTGCCGGGCCTGTTCCTCGGTGATCCGGTTCCTCGCTGCCACGACCGGGTTGGTGACCTTCCAGGCGACCCCGTAACGGGCGGGGATCTTCGGTGGCCGGCGCGGGATGTCGACCGACATCCTCCGTTCCGCGAGTGAGACCCACACGATGTCGAAGAAGCCACCCTCACGGACAGCGCGCACCGTCGGCCGCGGATAGCCCCAGTAGTCGCCGTCGCGGGGCGGGACCAATCCGTCGGCGTCGTCGTCCGAGAGAAACACCAGGGCCCGGCCCTCCGGGGAGCCGAAGCGTAGACGGAACAACTGCCAGGTCGGCGAGGAGCTCAGAGGTGTGAGGAGTCGATCGGTCACGAGGCGAATCCTTCCGATGCGGAGGCGGTACGGATGCGATGACGGCGCAGGACGAATCGCAGGACGCCGCGGTGGCTTCGGGCCGTGCCCGAGAGCGCGGCGACGAAGCGCGGGAAGTCGGTGCGGCGCAGTAGAACCGGGTCGTTCTCGATCTGGGAGAGGCTCAGCGCTGTCGCTTCGTGGGTGGCAGGGTCGTCCAGTGCTGCGATCACGAGGGCGATGGCTCGCTCAGGGTGGTCCGCGAGCAGGTCGGTGAGACGTATGCGCTGTACGCCCGGCGCACCGCGCGGCGGGAAGGTCCCCCGACTCATCGACTCCATGATGTGGACGGCCATGCCGTGACGCAGTGTGCCCGAGCCGGCCTGCTGCCACTCCAACAGGCGGTCGAGAACGAGGGCGTGGTTGGCGTGTTCGGAGAGGAGAGTGCTGAGCGCGAAGGACACCGCGGAGCGCAAGCCGCCCTCCAGCTTGCCGTCCGGCTGGTTGAGCACGGCGTCCAGGAGCTTCAGGGCGGCGCCGGGCCGGGCCAGACCGTAGCTGCCCGCGCAGGTCTCGGCCACTGTGCAGCGGAGTGGTATCAGGGCGGCTTGGCTCCACTGCCCCAACTGGTCCCGTACCGCACCGGTAAGAGTGGGGTACTGGACCATCTCCCCGAGCGCGTAGGCCACCAGACGGCGACGCCAGCGCTTGGTCGAGATGGCGAAGGGGTGCAGTTGACGCAGGGTGCCAGGCCCGGTCGCGTGGGCAAGCACCTTCCCGATCGCCTGACCTGCCGCCAGTTCGATGCCCGAGTGGTGGGGGAACTTGTCCAAGGTGTCCCACAACAGGCCCGCCATGCCCTCGTAGTCCAGCCACAGACACCGCAGCAAAGCTTCCGACCGGTGCCGGCCGGAGAAGGCCACCGGCTGGACCGGGTAGCGCTGCCCTGCACCGAAGCGAAGTGGCAGCGGGTGCGCGTCGATGGCCGCAAGACGGTCCTCGAAGGCGGGTCCGAGAACGTCGCGCCGCGTCTGAGACCCCTTGGTGAGGGGGCCGTGCGTGCCGAGGTGCGCCGGCTGGGCCATGACCCCTTC
This sequence comes from Streptomyces sp. Pv4-95, assembly GCF_045782725.1. Lineage (NCBI taxonomy): Bacteria > Bacillati > Actinomycetota > Actinomycetes > Kitasatosporales > Streptomycetaceae > Streptomyces > Streptomyces sp. Pv4-95. The sequence continues at coordinate 2,163,992 of NZ_CP127172.1, read as the reverse complement.
AGGACCGTCGCGTTCATCGATGCGGGGGCGGAGAATGGCGCTGAACTCCTCGATGACCGTTCGGTCCTGTTCGGGCAGCAACGAGATCGCGGCCATCAGGGACAGGCGGTCGGCTCGGTGGCCGGAGTTCTCCAACGTTCTGCGTGCCTCCGCGAGACCCCCGGCATGCAGTTCGTCGAGTACGGATGCGGCGGGCTTCCTCGACACGACGACATCACGCAGTGCCTCGGCCACCTCGACCCCGTCTCGTGGCAAGGGACGGCCGTTCAGGTAGCCGATGAAGTCTGCGGAGGCGAGGTGTCCCAGTGCGTCGGCTCTCTGTCTGGGGGTGAGTTCACCCGCCTCGGCCATGGCGTTCAGATGCTCCGTGGCGATCTCGTTCGCCGAAGGCGGGCGGTGCAGGGCCTGCCACGGCACTGTGTCTCCCGGCAGCGCCGTGTCCACCCGTGCGGTAACGACCAGATGGGCGCCCGCTCGACGCAGCAGTGTGGCCAGGCGGGTAAGCACGACTTCGCTGAGAGAAGCAGCGGCCGCCGGGGACAGCCCCTGGAGCAGATAGCCCCGCCGCTCTTTCGGGCACCAGCGCGAGAGGTCGTCCGGCGAGTCAAGGCCCGTGATGCCATCGGTTCCGTACCGGTCTGCCAGTAGGGCGAAGGCGGCGGTACCAGCACCGGTTCCGGAGTTGGCCCTCAATAGCAGGATGTGGCTGTCCAGCACCTTCCGGCACTGTGCGTAGGCCGGCGGTTCGACGAACCCGCGCAGGCGGGCGTGGACGTCATCCGCAGGGTAGGGGCCCTCTCGTAGGCGGGGTTTGACGATGCGTTCCGCGATGTCCTCGTCGGGCGGGCCGCTGAAGATGACATTGATGTCGCCGCCGACTTCACCCATGACCGCCAATCCACGGTCAAGCCGCTGCTGATTGCCCCGGTAGGAGTTCCCCGGTTCCGGCCGGGCTTCCCCCTCCGGACCGTTCGGAGTGGCGTCCGCATCGGCGCTCACCGGTTCTGTCCGGCGCCATCGACCCGCTTGTCGCCCGACACGTTGTCGCCGCCGCCCCAGTGCTGATTGGTGCCGTGGTACGACGTGGAGCCGCCGGTGTATGTGACGTCCCTTCCGACGTTCCCCATCACGGCGGCACCCTCGCCTACGTGCTGCGTATTGCCGCTGTAGCGCGAGCCGGGACGTGTCCCGGGATCCTGTTCCCTATCGGCGGGTGCGTCCTCCTGCACCACGGACTCCTCGCGCGGTTGCACGCCGGCCTGCACAAGGTTTCCGGATGGCGACGGGACGTACAGCCACGCCCGCTGCGAGAAGTCCTTACCCTCCACGGTGGCCGGGACCTCCACACAGCGGTCGGGGTGCAGCCTGGTGTACCCGCCCAGCACGACGTCCTCGTAGACGCGCTGGGAGATGACCGCCGCCAGGTGGGTGACCTGCTCACTCGCCGCTGCCAGGATGGCCTTGACCGGACGTGAGTCCAGTAGCCGGTGCGTGTCATTGCGGGCGGCACCGTTGCCGTCGCCGGGACCGTTCGCGTCCGGCAGCGGTCCGACGTGGATGCTGGCCCGGAGCCGGATGCGGGGGCCCACGCACTGCCTGTTGTAGGCGCCCAGGATGTCGTCCAGGACACCCAGGAACGGCCAGAGGACAAATGGCAGCAGCGCAGGATCGAAGCCGAACACCACTCCGTCCCCGGTGTTGGCCGGAAACCGCTTGGAGTCGCGCAGTTCGTGGAGCTCGGCGCGCTCCAGTGCCTGGTCGACGAGGTCGGGGATCAACTGACTCACCGGACCGTGCTGTACGGCGGGAAGGCCGGTGAAGTCCTTGGCGTCGACGGCGAACAAGGCACGGTAGGGAGGAAGAGGCCGGCTCTCGGCGTACGGGGCAGGAACGGGTGTGGACATGCGGGATCTCCTGGCAGACGGTGGGACGGGACGAAGTCGATGACCGGCTGATTCGAGATTCCGTCAGTTCCGTCTGTCCGACTGCACAGCGCAGGGCACTTCGTGGGTGTCCCACGTCACAGCACGCGCCTGCTCAGGTGGCCGACCCGGATGCGTTCACGAAACCGGGGACGGCCCGAAGGGCTACCCGCGGTTGGTCCTTGGTTCGCCGGTCGCCCAGACGCGAAGCGCCTTCATGTCGTTGATGACGATTACTCTGCGGGCCGTCTCCACCGCGCCGGACTCCCGCAGCCGTTGCAGTCCGGTGATGACTGCGTTGCGGGTCACTCCGATCGCCTGGGCGATCTCCTCCTGGCTCAGACCGGTCAGCCGTACGACCTCCGATTCGGTCTCGGGCGCCGTGAGTTCGGCCAGCCGGAGGAGAGCCCGCGCGAGCCGGACGATCAACGGAAGCGTCAGCAGTTCACTGCGGTGTGCATCGGACTCCCGCAGACGGGAAAGCGCCTGTCGCATCAAGTCCATGACCAGGCCGCGCTGTTCGATGAAGCGGCGGAAGCGGTCCGCCTCCAGTACGACGGCCGCGCAGGGGGTGAGCGCGACTACCTCCGCCGTGCGCGGGGTGCCATTGAAAACGGACACCTCACCCAGCAGGTCGCCCGGGCCCCGGAAAGCCAGCCAGGTCACGATTCCGCCCGGCTCCCGGCACACGACCTTGGCGAGGCCGTCGGTGAGCGCTAGCAGATGAGTTCCCGGAGAACCCTGTCTCAGCATCACGCTGCGTTCGCGGAAAGTGCGGGACGTCCCCTGGTCTCGTAGCTCGCGCCATGTCTCGTCCGACAGCACTCGCCTGCTCCATCCGCCCGTATGCGCCCTTGCCCTGCGCCGTAGACAGCCTCGCCCACTTCCCCGAGTTCTACGCCGCCCTGACGCGCTTCCGCCGCCAGTCGGACGATCTTGTCCGAGAACGAATGCGGCTCACGTCGCCACGCAGGCGCACGGTCGAGCGAGTGTCGAAGGAAACTCCAGCGAGTGGAGGATTGTCAGGCGCTGCTAGGGGACTGTCTCCCACCGGCCGTCCCACATGCGCTGTCCCTCCTTGCAGGCAAGCCCCTTCGTCGCTGCGCCCGATTCCAGGACATACTCACCAACGTGCTGGCTGGAAATGCTCGCCCAGCCCTGGATTGCCGAAGCGGGGCAACCGACTCTTCCAGTGCGTTCGTCACTTTGGCGATTTCGCCGCAGCGACCGACGACCTCGGTCAACGACGGCAGATCGCCGCTCTCGCCGAAGTCGTGGTCGGCTTCGATTCCGAGGCCGACTCGCTATGACGTCCGCGGCGACGGCTGTGGCGCGGCGGGGCGAATGCCTCTGGCTTGCGTAGCTACGGGGCTGGGATGGACGCCCGTTCCGCCGGCCCGCCCTTGGCTCACCGCAGTTGCGCCACACCGGAGTCATCGGTCCATAGATGGGGACGCTCCGCTTCCGCTCACCGGCAGTTGGCCACAAAGGTGTGGGGCGGGGCACCACGCTCTGCGTGGTGTCCCGCCCCTTCCCACCCGCGCTGCCGCGGGCGGCGTTGTCTTACCTTCAGCCGCGAGCGGCCGCGTCGCGACCCCGGCGGTAGAGCAGGACGCCACCCGCCAGGAGTCCGGCGCTGGCCGCGATCGCCAGGGCGGTTCCTTCGCCACCGGTCTTCGCCAGTGCGGGCTTGACGACAGGGGCGCTCTGCGGGTGGTGCACGGGCTTGGGAGCAGCGGCCGGCGACGGCGGCGTCTGCTGGCGCTCCTTCGGCTTGTGCTCCTTCACCTTGTGGTGGTGCACCGGCGGCTTGGACTTGTTGACGCAGTCGTTGCCGAAGGCGGGGTTGAGCGCTCCGACCACATCCACCGTGTTGCCGCACACGTTGACCGGGATATCTACGGGCGCCTGGACCTGGTTGCCGGACAGGACGCCGGGAGAACCGACGGCGGCCCCGTGGGCATCGGCGTCGGCAACGGACACGCCCGCGCTCGCGAGCAGCAGGCCGCCGGTGGCAACCGAAGCGGCGATGACCTTCTTGATCACGTGACTCCTCCTTGACGGTGCGGTCACATCCACGGACCGCACAGACATAACGAGCACCGAGGAGGAAAGCTCTGATTCCGGCATTTCGATCACTCCTTCGGCTTGATATCCGCGCCCACGAGGCCGAAGAGTGACGCTAAGTCTGTTTTTACGGAGAGATGTTCCTGGCGCTAATCAGACTGGACGGTGTCAGGCTGGTGGTGCCCTATCGAACACCCCCGGCAGGGAAGCCTGATGGGCATCTCGCGGCCGTGGTCGTCGCGTTTTGGCCCCGCTGCGCGCGAGTTGAGGAAACCACCTGGCCTCGGTGGATTTGCGGCAGGTGTCGAGCGTCCTGTGCGAACAGGCCGATCAGCGTCAGCCGAGCAGCGAGTCCAACGGCAGCTGGCCGACTTGCAGAGGCCCGACGCCGGAGGCGGCCTTGACGGGATCGCCGAGGACTCCGGCAATACCCGTGCCGGGAACGTCGGCGTGGGCGGGGAAGGAGAGGGCTCCGGCGAGGGCGAAGGCGCCCAGGAGGGTGGCGAGTGTGCGGCGCATAGCGGCTCCTGCTTCATTGCGTAGCGTTGGCGTGCTGCTGGCAAAACCCACCATTCCATTCATCCCGGGCAGCCGTCGTCGCCCACGCGAGGCGGTCACCTGATCGCGGGAGCGCAGATGGTGGCGCTACGCAATCTGTGTTGAGGGCGCGGACAGCTCGACGCGTTCTGTCGACGGGGGCTGACTTGGCAGGGGGAATCGCTGCGTTGGTCGGCTCCTGCCTGCGGAGAGTTCGCCGAAGGGCTGCCATTTGAACCGCGTTCGCCCGCGGGGGAGGGCCCTGAGGCCCCTTGGCCGCGTGGGCGATTCGCTGAGGGCCGGCGATCGAGTCGCACAGGCGCTGGTCGCTGTGATCGCTCTCCACCGGCCGGCTGCCGCGGAACCTTCCCACCTCAAGCGAGATCTCCGATGGCCCTGCGGTCTTGCCGACTTGAAGCGATAACGGCGCCGACTGGTCCGACAGGCCGGAAATCTCATTTTCATGAAGAGGGTTACTGCGCCAGCGCGTTGACGGACGCAGGGCAGTGTCAGGGTGACGGGAGCCTGGGGTTGCGGGGTCAACTTTTAAGGTCTGATTGTGTGCTGAAGGTGCCATTCCCCTGGACCGGCGAGGTCCCTGTGGGGTTTCTGGCGTACGGCGGTCGCCGGGGTTTGCGAAGTGCGCACCGAGGCAATGACTGAGCGGGGGCGAAGCCTTGATGGTTCGCCCGATTCTTGGGGGCCGGTGCCGCCGAAGAATTCGGTGAAGTGCAGCCGAACAGGTGACGTGTACCGCGGATCCTGCGTTTGTTCAGGACTGCTCCCGCCCGAAATCACACCTGGTTCGCGGAAGTTCAAAAGCTCTCACTGTACAACCCGGCGCGTCGCTCAGCCACTTCAGGGTATTTCGCATTAGCCTTCCTGACTGTACGAAGTCGGTACAACACAGAACGAACAGCTCAACCACCCGGAGATGAAATGCGTAAGCTTCACAAGGCTGTTGCCGTGGCCGCCTTCCTCGGAAGCGTCAGCCTCCTCGGCGTCGGCACCGCCATCGCCGATGGCGGTCCTGCCGGCAAGTTCGACATCAAGCAGAGCGCCTCGTGCACGTCGCACGACACCAACCTGGACGTCCTGGGTGAGGTCGGCATCGCGAACGGCCTGGGCGGCAACCTGCTGAACGGTGAGGGTTCGCCGGGCGCGCAGAAGACCCACCTCGGGTCGACCGTGGGCTGCGACAACAGCGCCTTCGGCAAGTAAGCAAGTGAGGGTTCCGGCGTCCGGCCAGGTGGCCGGGCGCCGGAACCTATTTATGTCTTCGGGTCCGAGTCGCAATTGCTGCTGATGGCCCGGTGATTGGCTCCTCTGAGACTCCGACTCTCCACCCGTGTGTATTCGTCCCGCCGGTGGAGTCGGAGAGGAGCCGATTTATTCTGCTCAGACGGCAGGAGTGCCGGTAGGCCAGGTGGAGACATCGCGAGTATTTGATTCGCGGACGACCATGAAATGCGAAAAGGTCGCCAGCGGTGTTACTTCGCAATGGTCCGCCAGCTTCAGCACACATCATTAATCAACGAGCCCTAGCGGCCCTACTCACGCATGCCTTGTCTGACATGAGCGTGGTCGCTGGGGCTCGTTGCGTTCAATCGTCAACGGGGAAGCGCGGGTGAGATCCCCGGTACGAATTGAGGTCTCCCGGACGGCTCCCGGGCCCGTTTCGTGTCTGACATGGCGGTTCACTTACGGGAGCCACGCACGGATGCTCAACGTGACAAGAGGCGGGTTGAGACAAGTTGACGTGCACTTCGTGTGGCCCGGGGCTTTTCGCGCACGTAGGTGTCACTCGGCAGGCCGGGCGCGCGCCCAATCCCGGTGGCAGTTCATGTGGAGGAAGCGCCTTCCTGGGCGCGGGAGAACTGACGGTCGGACCGAATCCAGGGGGAGCAGCTGCCGCATGGTCCACATTGCGGCTGCCGTGGACGATGGTCGGTCACCGGTGGGAAGGGTGCGGATAGCTTCGTCCAGCCCTTTGACTTCGCCCTGCTGGCAAGTAGTCCATGCAGTCGGCAGTCGCCCCGGTTACGTATCGGTTGAAGTCCCCACCCGGCAGCTGCCCCGCAGCCCTTTGCGATGCCGACCACCGGTTCGGACGCGATCAGTTGGGGTCCACGCCGCCCTAGCGCGGGGCACTCATCCGGGAGCACGGCGATGACGGGCTGGCGCATGTGGGCCCGGTTCACGGGTGCGCCGGCAGGATGACGCGGGCGTCTGCGTAGGTGCTCGTCCAGGCTGGCGCGATGGTACGCGCGAGGGACTGCGCCATCGCCGAACGGGCAGCAGGCGCACTGGCGAGGTGCGTACCGTGTGGAGCTTGGCGGCGGGCAGGCGCGCTCGCCGGCCAGGTAATCGCAATGGCTCGGTGGCCAGTTGGCGCCATCCGGTCGGCAGGAGTGGCACTCCGATGCCAAAAACACTGCAGCCGGGCTCAGGGTTGCCCCGGCCCGGCCATCAATGCGTGCAGCTCACATGTTGATGCGAGGCTTCTTGAAGCCCTTGAGCGGCGGCACCTTGTTGGAGCAGTCCATCTCCGGACCGATCTTCGTGGACTGCTTGTTCACCAGGCCGGTTTCGGGCCACGCGACGCGCTGCCGGGAGTCCGTCGAGCAGCTCTGCTTCTGCTTGATGACGACCTTGCCGTCCTTGGTGGTGTAGGTGGTCTCGCTCTTCTTGGCGCAGACCTTGTTGAGCTGGACGTCGCGAGCGCATCCGCCCGGGGCTTCGGCAGCCTGAGTCTGGGGGGCGACGGCGCCGGTCACGGCGATTCCGCCCAGGAGCGCTGTGACGGCTGCGATCTTCTTCCGACTGAACATGTGCTGCGTCCTTTGTGTTTGATGCCCGGGCGGTGACGTTCGCGAAGCGGCCCTCGCCCGGGCGGATGCCGAAAAGCAGGCGCTGGTGTCCGAGCCGATGGCCCGGACACCAGAACCCGTCCTCGTTACTTGCTGAGGGCCGTGTTGTTGCAGCCCATGCGCGAGCCCTGGTGGCTGTTCTGGGCGCCCGGCGAGCCCTCACCGTTGAGCGCGTTGCCCAACGCGCCGTTCAGCAGCCCGACCTGACCGAGGATGTTGACGTTCAGGTCGTGCGACTTGCACTGGGTGTTCTGCGCGACGCCGATCTTGCTGGGGGCGTCCGACTTAGGCTGCGGTGCCGCCTGCGGGGCGGGGGCCGCCTTCGGGGCAGGCTGGGGCGCGGCCTGCGGAGCCTGAGCCTGGGGGGCAGGCTGGGGAGCGGCCTGGGGTGCCTGAGCCTGCGGGGCCTGAGCCTGCGGTGCGGGCTGGGGGGCAGCCTGCGGCGCCTGGGCCTGGGGAGCCGGCTGCGGAGCGGCCTGCGGGGCAGGCATGGGGGCGGCCTGCGGAGCCTGAGCCTGCGGCGCGGGCTGGGGAGCGGCCTGCGGTGCCTGAGCCTGAGGGGCCTGAGCCTGGGGGGCAGGCTGCGGGGCGGCCTGCGGCGCCTGGGCCTGCGGGGCGCCCTGGGCAGAAGCCCCTGAGGCGGACTGCGTGACGGCCCACGCGGATACCTGCGGGCCGGCACCGGTCCCGTCAGCGAAGCTGACGCCGGCACCGAGGCTGGACAGACAGCCGACCGCTGCGACGATGATGGCGACTCGTTGAATTTTGCGCATGGAACTCTTGATCCTTCACTGCGGGTGAATGACGCTGACAGGTGCAACTACTGAGGGTGAATATAGGCAGGCAGAAAGTAGCCATCGTGGATTTCACCCTGTATCGCGCATCGTGTCGGGACTGCAGGAGAGGGCTTCTCCCGCAGTTCTGCGACGGCGCCACCGCGGCACGCTTTAGCCGCCTCGGCGCGGACGACGGATTTCATCACTCCCCTGTGGTGCCGGAAGGTGTCCCATGAGCCTCTCTGGCAGGTCCCCTGACGTCGGTAACTTCCGCTGGTGGCCGCGGGGCAGACCCTTTGGCGAAAATGAGGACGTAGCCGTGGTGAACGCGTTGGCCACTTCCTGTGGGGGAACGAGGCGTCCCCCCGGTCTGGTCACGGCAGTTGGTGGACAGTCACCCGTTTGTCTCTGGAGTGGCGTCAATTGTTGCGCGAAGCCTGAACAACTGCTGTGCGAAGCCTGAACGGCACCCGTGAACCACACGGCTCCGGGCGACGCACGAGGCGACGGCCCGGTGGCGGCGTACGTCGTGGTGTGCAAGGTGGAAGGTCGGGCGCCTCGGCGTCTCGGTAGGAGCAGAGTGCTCGGGTGCCTTGTTGGGCTCGGCGCCGCACTCCGCACGCATCGGACGTCGTAAAGCAGATAAACGCACGGGGAGCCTCATCGTCCTTCCGGTGAGGCTTCCGGCTAGTTCCTGTCAGCTCCCTTTGGTTGCATGAAGCTCCCCCAGTCGTGACGGGCTTTCTCCGGGAATGTAAACGCGAGTTGACGCGCGGCGTGGCGAACTTACCGAGTTGACGAGGGGCGGTCGGAGGGCGCGTACTTCGCCGAGTTGGGCTTCGATGGCGCCATGCCGATCCCGATTCCTCCGAGCCATCAACCGGCGCGCGGGGGAACGGCCTCGGAACGTTTTTGAGGTCACGACCCCCTGAATCATGGGGATTTGTAGAACCAGGGCTGTCCCGTTCATGTCGGCTCTCCCGAACTCCCCTTCCGCTCGCACCTGGTGCCGTTCGACTGCGCGGCGCGGAAGGGCGGTGCACGGTCTGATCGGAGGAGTTCGTCGAGGGGCGACCCCGGAGCGTCTACGAGAGTGGAACGCGCGCGATGACTACTGCTAGTGTCCGGGCGATCACACCTGGCAATCAGGTGTCCATGCAAGGTAACGAAGGACCGAGGGTTCCATGCGCAAGCTTCAGCAGGTCGCGATCGTCGCCGCAGCGGCCGGCGGTCTGTCCGCCATCGGTGCCGGCGTCGGCACCGCCTATGCCCACGGCGGAACGCAGGTGAACGACCTGTACCGCCCGTACCAGGAGTGCAGCCCGCAGACGGTGGTTGAGAACAACCTCCCGCTCGGCGTTCTCGCCGTCCCGCAGACCTGGGGTACCACCTGCGGTCAGTTCAACCACGCCTTCTCCCGCTAAGTCGCCGGGGCAGCCGCACCCGACGATCGCTTCGGGCCCTTCGGGGGTGATGTTCCCCCTGGAGGGCCCGTTCGTCTGCGGTACCGCCGAATGATCGCCGCACGTGGGCGGCCGAACGGGTGGTTTGCCGCGGACGCCTGATGCCGTTGCGGCCCCGGAATTCCTGGGGTATTGGACTCCGCGCAGGTGGCTGCCCGTTCGTGACAGCGAAACCGCCCGGCGCGTCACTCAGCGACTGTTGGAGCTTGTCGCAATAACCTCCGCAACTGCACGAAGTGGATCAACTTCGTATCGCGTCTGCGAACTCCTCGGAGGAGAAATGCGCAAGCTTCAGAAGGCCGCTGTCGTAGCGGTCGCCCTCGGCAGCCTCGGCTTCCTCGGCGCCGGCACCTCGTACGCCGGTGACGAGCACGGTCGTCACGTCGGTATCGGCCAGGACGCCAACTGTAAGTCGCACGACCTGAACGTTGACGTCCTCGGCGAGGTCGGCGTCCTCAACGGCGTGCTCGCCAACGCGCTCAACGGCGAGGGCGACGCGGGCGCTCAGAAGACCACCCCGATCGGCTCGGGGATGGGCTGCAGCAACAGCGCCTTCAGCAAGTAATCCGAAGGGGTTCTGGTGCCCGAGCCGAAAGCTCGGGCACCAGAACCGTTTTCTTCATTTGGTCCGGGCGCGGGCCCGTTCGCGGTGCTCGGCCCCCGGGGTATCGATCACAAAGGAACGCAGCACATGTTCAGTCGGAAGAAGATCGCAGCCGTCACAGCGCTCCTGGGCGGCCTCGCCGTGACCGGTGCCTTCGCCCCCCAGGCGTACGCGGCGGAAGCCTCCAGCCTCTGCGCCTCGTCCGTCCAGGGCAGTGCCATGTGTCCCCCGGGGACCAGCGACCAGGCGAACGAGGACAGCAGGTACCGCATCAGCCAGGTCCAGAACTGCACGCCGACGAACCCCCTTGAGGTGCCCGTACGCGGCCTCCTGAACCCTGGCAGCACGCAGCTCGGACCGGCCATGCACTGCTCCAACCAAGCGCCGGGGACCGACGGCCGGTAGCCCCATGGGCTGTGGGCGACAACGGCGAGTTGCGCCTTCTGCAGGTCCGGGCAGGTGACCTGCACGGTGTCCGCGGCCGTCTCCTGCACATCGTGACCGCAGCCTCGAGCCGTCTTCTCGAACGGTGGATGGCGGGACCGGGATCATCCGGTCCCGCCATCCACCGTTTGGTTTCTTGCAGAGCACGTGTTCAGGCCGACAGCGCGAGGGTCACCTGCTATCGGGTGCGACGGCGGCACAACTCCACAATGCGTGTGGGTACATGGGCCCCGTGCGGGGCCGACCGCGCCATCGGGCACCAGGGGCTCATCCTTCTCGCGTCGCTGCAACCGCCGATGCTGCGAAGAGTCTCCTTTGCCGCCAACGGCCGTGCAATACACACGATTTGCTGCCCGACGCAACCCTGGGGTCGGTAGGCAGACAGCCGTCGGGATCGCTGTGCTGGTACCAATCCCCTCTCCGGGGCTTTGGCCCGAACACGGGCAAGAATGAGTCCCGGCGCCGGGCCTGTGGCGCGGTGCCGGGACTCATTTCGCTTAGCTGCGCGACTACTTGCTCAGAAGGCGTGGTTCTCGCAGCTCATCTTCGAGCCCAGGCTGGTGGGCTGCGCGCCGGGGTTGCCCTCGCCGTTGAGCGCGTTGCCCAGCACGCCGTTGAGGACGCCGACCGCGCCGAGCACGTCGATGTTCATGTCGTGCGAGCGGCACTCCGAGCCCTGCCGGACGTCGAAGTCGTGGCCCGGCTCGCCGTGGGCGGAGGCGGAGCCGACACCGAGCGCGCCGGCGCTGCCGATGGCGGCGGCCAGGACAACGGCCTTGTAAAGCTTGCGCATTTCATTCTCCGGTGATTGAAGGATTCGTTGGGAAGGTGGTCTGTGTGCTTGCGGCTGCGAGAGCCCCGTGTACGAGGCCCCTCAACTGCTTGCGGGCCCAACTCCGCTGGTGCTGCGGCCCGGTGAGAGCACCCGACCGTGCTTGAGCGGTCAGGCCATCCGGGGCAGGTCCAGCTGTCCCACCGGAGAGGCCGCCAGCCGTCCGAGCCCGACCGGGGAGACCTGGGGGACTCCGGGGGAGATCAGCGGGTTGATCAGCGGGTTGACCTGGGGGTTGACCTGGGGGTTGACCTGCGGCGCAGCCTGCGGGAGGTTCTGCGGCTGGACGGCCTGCGGGACGGCGACCTGCGGGGCGACCATGGGGGTCACCTGCGGGGCTGTCTGCGGGGCCACCTGCGGAACGACCTGCGGGGCCTGCTGCTGCGGCGCGGCGGCCTGCTGCGGGGCCGACGGCTCGGCGACGGACGCCTGCGAAGTGCCCTGCGAAGTCGCCCAGGCGGTGGCCTGGTGGGCGGGCTGCTGCGGCGCGGCGGCCTGCGGAGCCGGCTGCGGGGCGTACTGCTGCGGAGCCGACGGCTGGGCGAAGGAAGCCTGCGAAGCACCCTGTGAAGCGGATCCCGCGGTGGCCTGCGGGGCGTACTGCTGCTGCGGCGCGGGAGCCTGGGGGGCCTGCTGCTGCGGCGGTGCGTACTGCTGCGGCGCGGGGGCCTGCGGGGCCGGCTGCGGGGCGTACTGCTGCGGAGCCGGAGCGGGGGCCTGCTGCTGCGGCGGTGCGTACTGCTGCTGCGGCGCGGGGGCCTGCTGCTGCGGCGGGGCGTACTGCTGCGGAGCCGGAGCCTGCGGAGCCTCCTGCTGTGGAGCAGTCGCCTGCGGGGCGCCACCGTTGTACCCGCTGGGAGAATCAGCGTGGCTCACGCCGACGCCGATGGCGGACAGGCCGCCTGCCGCTGCGACGATGAGCGCGGCCCGTTGAAGCTTGCGCATAAAACCCTCGGCCCTTCATTACCTGTATGGAAATCTGACTACGTAGTGCTGTCTTCAGTGCACAAAATGAGACGCTCGCGGGCTACGCGCCCTGCGCATCGCCTGCCCACCACGGCGGAAGCGTCCGGCAATGCGATGGGGTCCGCTGCGCAGTCCGCCAACGCCCCCGAATTCGACGGCACACCGCACCCCTCCTCCGATTCGCATCGGACAACCTGTCCGCATGGTCGCCACAGACCGCTGTCCCGTCACCAAGGGAGAGAATCCGCGACATCGACCCAGAGGGTCGTTCGCTCTTCCCTCCCAGCGGGCAACGGGAATCCCCCTGGCACAGTCACGGGAGCCGGCGCACCGTCACCCATTTGCTCAACACCATGAATCATTTGGAGTGTTGGTCGAGACGCGTCCGCCATGACGCGGTGTACGCACCGGTGGGGCCGAATCCCTTGCCGCGCCGCAGTCGATGGCGGTTGCGTACCCTCACGTGGATGAAACTCCGGCGTCCGGGCATTCCGATCCAGGTGGTATGCGTGGGCCGATACGCAGGCAGCGCGGTGGAGTTGGCGTTCTCGGGGCTCCCGTAAACGCGCGGTAGTTCGGCGAGCCGGGTGCCTGTTCGGCCGTAGAGGGCGAGCCGGTCGGCCTCATCGCGCAGCGGAACCGTGGTGTTCTCGTGGCGGACGGCAGTGATGGGGGAATCTGTTCGGCGCAGATATTTCGGAGCTGCGGGCGTCACGCGTCTGGCGAGGCGGAATCGGTCCGGCGGCTCGCACTCGCCCGTCCGACAGCCGGCAGATTTGCCTGCGGTGGTGGCCGCCCAATTCGCAGGATACTCATCGTATTTTCAGCGAATTGCGGAAAGCGGAGTTGACGAGAGGGCGGCGTCAGAATCCGGAACACTCGTCCCACTTCGCCATCGCGTATGAGGGTTCGGGGCATGGCAAAGGGGCCCCGGCGCGACCCTTGTTGCTCGGGCGCCGGGACCCCTTCAGGGATCTACGGGATCAACCGTGGATCAGAACGCCTTGTTGTTGCAGCCCATGCTCGAGCCCAGGTGGGTGGACTGAGCGCCCGGGTCGCCCTCGCCGTTGAGCGCGTTGCCCAGCAGGCCGTTGAGGATCCCGACCTCACCGAGGACATCGACGTTCAGGTCGTGGGACTTGCACGACGTGCTCTGCTTGATGTCGAAGTCGCCGCCGGGGCCACCGGCGAACGCGGTGCCCGCGCCCATGAAACCGAGGCTGCCCAGGGCGGCGGCCACGACAGCGGCCTTGTGGAGCTTACGCATTTCTCCTCCGAGGATTGAAGCGAAGTGGCTGTGATGTACGGACTTCGTACAATTTGGGAGGTTATTAGTTGCTCGCCCGTGACCGCACGCGACGCGCCGGAATACGCGAGCAAGAACTCGGAAGCCGCCCATGAATCCCTCTAGTTCAGGGCTTCTACAAGCGGAAACAGCCGCAGAGCGCTGTGCGGAACCACCTGTTCGGCGGCGCGGCGCAGAGCGCTCTCGGTGATGCCGACGGCAGAAGCGGGCCCTTCGAGGAGTTCCCCGAAGGGCCGCGGTGTGCTCTGCCGGCGGGTTCAGCCGACTTACCTGGCGGTCGCGAAGGCGTTGGCCTGGCTGTTGGACTGGGTGCAGGTGAAGCCCTTGGTCGACGGTGCGGCGAGCAGGCCGACCGGGACGTTCGCGTCGAGCAGGGACTGCGGGCTGCACTCCTGGTACGGGCGGAAGCCGTTGGTCTGCTGCTGCGGAGCGGACTGCGGCACGACCTGCGAGACCGTCGGGGAGAGCTGCGGGTTGAGCTGCGGGTTGAGCTGCGGACTGACCTGAGGCGCCTGCTGCGGAGCGGCACCCTGGGGAGCGCCCTGGGGGGCGGCCTGGGGAGCGGCCTGCTGCGGGACGGTGGCCGATCCGTAGGCGTGCGACGTGGCCTCGGAGGCGGTCCAGGCGGTTGCCTGGGGGGCCTGCTGCGGAGCAGGCGCCTGCGGAGCGGCCCCGTTGTACCCGACGGGAACGTCGGCGATGCTCACGCCGGCGCCGGTGGCGGTCAGACCGCCGGCTGCTGCGACGATAAGCGCGACCTGCTGAAGCTTGCGCATAAAACCCTCAGCCCTTCATTACCTGTATGGAAATCTGACTATGTTCTGGCTATTTGGCGCTGTCGTGAGGGGGGAACAGAGGTGACCGTCGGCGCGCCATGCCCTGAACGCCGTGTGCCGACCGCGGCGGAGGCGGCGCGGCAGGAAGGTGACGGGACGACCCGCGCAGCCCGTCGACGTTCCCCCGATTCCGACGGCGCATCGCGTTCCTCCTCCGATTCGCGTCGGTCGACATTGCCGGCAAGGTCGCGACAGGTCGCTGCCCGTCATCAAGAAGACGTGTTCCCGACGTCGGCACACAGGGCCGTTCGCTGTTCCCTCCCAGCGGGCAACGGGAATCCCCTCGGCGCGGTCACGGGAACCGGTGCGCCGTCACCCATTTGCCCACCGCCTTGAATCCTTTGGAGTGTTGGCGGCCTTGTCTTCGCAGGAGGGCCCGTGATCGTGGCGTGGGTGACTCGTTGTCGGCAAGGTCTGTTCGCGTGCGGCGGGAGTGATGCCTGGCGGCAGGGCGCGGCGCGGGCATGTCGAAATGGCAGGCGCGCAGGGGGGATTGAGGAAAGTGCTGGGGATGCCTGCGGTGGTCCGGGGTGTGGTGGGGCGCCTCGCTACGGAATACCGGCGTAGCTCAAGTGAGGGGCGAGGACCGGCCGGCGGGCAAGGGTGACGGCCAGCGCGGAAGGGCTAATAACACGCTGACCGCCGATGTTCTCTCAGCAGAGAGAAGCCCCATCATGGTAGGCCCACGCCGGGTCGGTCGTCCTCCGCGCCGAACGGTGATTGCCGTGTGCGGGGGAGGGTTTCAACGTGCGCCCGGGGAGGGGTGGGAAGTTCCTGCCGGCGCGGCGTGGCGCTTTCGGTGGGGCGTCATGAGCGGGACGCGGCCGCTGTCGCGCGTACTGATGCCTGCGCCCGGCCTGCGGGTGGCGGCGGGGAACATCGGATGCCGTCGGCACCTGGATGTCGCCCATCGCCACGCCGCCTGCCGGGCGCGGGATCGAGTGGTCCGCCGTGATCAGACCGCGGGGGCCGGGTAGGTCGGGTACTCCACCCCGGAGACGTGCTGCACGACGCGGATGACCTGGCAGGAGTAGCCGAACTCGTTGTCGTACCAGAGGTAGAGGATCGCGTCGTCGCCCTCGACCTTGGTGGCGCCGGCGTCGATGATCGAGGAGTGGCGCGAGCCGATGAAGTCGCTGGAGACCGCGTCGGGGGCGCTGATGAAGTCGATCTGGCGCTTCAGCGGAGAGGACAGCGACACATCACGGAGGTAGTCGAGGACCTCCTCGCGGGTGGTCTCGCGTGCGAGCCGGAGGTTGAGGATCGCGATCGAGACGTTCGGCACCGGGACGCGGATGGAGCTGCCGGTGATGCGCGCCTTGAGGTCGGGCAGCGCCTTGGCGACGGCGGAGGCGGCGCCGGTCTCGGTGAGGACCATGTTGAGCGGCGCCGAGCGGCCGCGCCGGTCGGAGTTGTGGTAGTTGTCCAGCAGGTTCTGGTCGTTGGTGAACGAGTGGACGGTCTCCACGTGACCGCGCAGGACGCCGTACTCGTCCGCCATGGCCTTCAGCGGCGGGACGATCGCGTTGGTGGTGCAGGACGCGCAGGAGAGGATCTGCTCGTCCGGCTTGATGGTGTCGTGGTTGACGCCGTGGACGATGTTGGGAACGTCGCCCTTGCCCGGTGCGGTCAGGACGACCTTGTCGATGCCCGGGCGGAGGTGCTTCGACAGGCCCTCGCGGTCGCGCCACTTACCCGTGTTGTCGATGAGGATGGCGTCCTTGAGGCCGTACGCCGTGTAGTCGACCTCCGACGGGTCGTTGGCGTAGATCACCTTGATCTCGTTGCCGTTGGCGATGATCGTGCTGTTCGCCTCGTCGACGGTGATCGTGCCCTGGAACTGGCCGTGGATGGAGTCGCGGCGCAGCAGGGAGGCGCGCTTGACGAGATCCTGCTCGCCGCCCTGGCGGACGACGACGGCGCGCAGCCGCAGGCCATTGCCGGAGCCGGCCTTCTCGATCAGCAGGCGGGCGACGAGGCGGCCGATGCGGCCGAAGCCGTAGAGGACGACGTCGCGGGGCTCACGGCGCTCGATCTTGTCGGCGCCCGTGGCGCCGGCGACGGCCTCGGCGGTGAATTCCGCCACCGACAGACCGCGGTCGTCGGTCCGGTACGTCGCGGCGAGCATGCCGATGTCGATCTGCGAGGGGCCGAGATCGAGCGTGGTGAGGGCCTGCAGGAACGGCAGCGTCTCGGTGACCGAGAGCTCCGCGCCGGCTATCTGGCGGGCGAACCGGTGGGTCTTGAGGATGCTGACCACCGACTTGTTCACCAGGGAGCGGCTGTGAAGCAGGACCGTGACGTCCCGCTCGCGGTGCAGCTTCCCGATGATCGGGATCATCGACTCCGCGATCTCCTCGCGGTTTTTCCAGTTGGTGAACGAGTCGTCATTGACAGTCACAGGTTTATCTTTCGAGCTAGGCGGTGCTCATATGCTAGCGCCCTGCTTTTCCGATCTTTTCATCGGTATCGCCTGAGGGGATGCCGTGATCGGCGCCACGTCGCAGCGGCGCAGTGCAGGGGTCGCTTTGTGGGCACAGAGATTGTTTTGTGGTGATTCAGGGGCGATGGCTGATGAGCTGGGTCCGGAGGGTGTGAGCCTGCGGAGACAGCTCCGCCCCGGCGGGGCGTGCCTGCCGGGGCGGAGCTGGTGCGAGGGGAGGGCCCCAGGGGCATCGGGGATCGCATCGGGGCGATGACCGCGCTTCGGGGGTCCGACCTTCGCGGTTGCCTTGTCAGCCGAGGTTGGTGAGGGCCTGGCTGAAGGTCTTCGACGGGCGCATGACGGCGGCGGCCTTGGCGTCGGCGGGGTGGTAGTAGCCACCGATGTCGGCCGGGGAGCCCTGGACGGCGATCAGTTCGTCGACGATCGTCTGCTCCTGCTCCTTCAGCGTCTTGGCCAGGGCCGCGAACGCCTCCGCGAGCTGCGCGTCCTCGGTCTGCTTCGCCAACTCCTGGGCCCAGTAGAGCGCCAGGTAGAAGTGGCTGCCGCGGTTGTCGATGCCGCCCAGCTTCCGGCTCGGCGACTTGTCCTCCTCAAGGAAGGTGGCAGTCGCGCGGTCGAGCGTGTCGGCGAGGATCTGGGCACGCGCGTTGTTGGTGGTCTGCGCGAGGTGCTCGAAGCTCACCGCGAGGGCCAGGAACTCGCCCAGGCTGTCCCAGCGCAGGTAGTTCTCCTTGACGAGCTGCTGCACGTGCTTGGGCGCGGAGCCGCCGGCGCCGGTCTCGAACAGTCCGCCGCCGTTCATGAGCGGGACGATCGAGAGCATCTTGGCGCTGGTGCCGAGCTCGAGGATCGGGAACAGGTCGGTCAGGTAGTCGCGCAGGACGTTGCCGGTGACCGAGATGGTGTCCTCGCCGCGGCGGATGCGCTCCAGGGAGAACGCGATCGCGTCGGCCGGGGCCATGATCTCGATCTGCAGACCGTCGGTGTCGTGCTCGGGGAGGTACGCCTTGACCTTCTCGATGAGCCTCGCGTCGTGCGCGCGGCCCTCGTCGAGCCAGAACACGGCCGGGCTGCCGGTCGCGCGGGCACGGGAGACGGCCAGCTTGACCCAGTCCCTGATCGGCAGGTCCTTGGTCTGGCACATGCGCCAGATGTCGCCCGCGCCGACCACGTGCTCCAGCACGGCGTCGCCGTTGGTGTCGACGACCCGCACCGTACCGGTGGTGGGGATCTCGAAGGTCTTGTCGTGGCTGCCGTACTCCTCGGCCTTCTGCGCCATGAGGCCGACGTTGGGCACCGAGCCCATCGTCGACGGGTCGTAGGCGCCGTTGGCGCGGCAGTCGTCGATGACGACCTGGTAGATGCCGGCGTAGCTGCTGTCGGGGATGACGGCGAGGGTGTCGGCCTCGTTGCCGTCGGGGCCCCACATGTGGCCGGAGGTGCGGATCATCGCCGGCATGGAGGCGTCGACGATGACATCGCTCGGGACGTGCAGGTTGGTGATGCCGCGGTCGGAGTCGACCATCGCCAGCTCGGGACCCTCGGCGAGCTCGGCCTCGAAGGACGCCTTGATCTTCGGGCCCTCGGGCAGCGACTCCAGGCCCTTGAGGATGCCGCCGAGCCCATCGTTCGGGGTCAGGCCGGCCGCGGCGAGCGTCTCGCCGTGCGCGGCGAACGTCTTGGGGAAGAAGGCCCGCACGACGTGACCGAAGATGATCGGGTCGGAGACCTTCATCATCGTGGCCTTCAGGTGCACCGAGAACAGCACGCCCTCGGCCTTGGCGCGGGCGATCTGCGCGGTGAGGAACTCACGCAGGACCGCGACCCGCATGACGGAGCCGTCGACGACCTCGCCGGCCAGGACCGGTACCGACTCGCGCAGGACCGTGGTGCTGCCGTCGTCGCCCACCAGCTCGATCCGCAGCGAGCCGTCCTCGCGGATGATCGCGGACTTCTCGGTGGAGCGGAAGTCGTCGGCGTCCATGTGCGCGACGTTGGTCTTCGAGTCGGCCGTCCAGGCGCCCATGCGGTGCGGGTGCGCCTTGGCGTAGTTCTTCACCGAGGCGGGGGCGCGGCGGTCGGAGTTGCCCTCGCGCAGGACGGGGTTGACCGCGCTGCCCTTGACCTTGTCGTAGCGCGCCCGGACGTCCTTCTCCTCGTCGGTCTTCGGGTCGTCCGGGTAGTCGGGCAGCGCGTAGCCCTGCTCCTGCAGCTCGGCGATGGCCGCCTTCAGCTGCGGGATGGACGCCGAGATGTTCGGCAGCTTGATGATGTTCGCGCCGGGCGTCTTGGCCAGCTCGCCGAGCTCGGCCAGTGCGTCATCGATGCGCCGGCTCGGCTCAAGACGCTCGGGGAAGCCGGCGATGATCCGTCCCGCAAGGGAGATATCGCGGCTCTCCACGCTCACCCCGGCCGTCGAGGCGTATGCCTCGATCACAGGCAGGAACGAATACGTCGCCAGGGCCGGGGCCTCGTCGGTGTGCGTATAGATGATGGTCGAGTCAGTCACCGGTGCTCCGCTCCACGTCTGCAACATTGCTCGACATCAAGATATCTCCTGTCCGACCCCCGTGGCACAGGGCCCTGCCTGCGAATGGCACAAAGTCGTCGCTGTGCGCGGGCGGCGGCCGGCGTTCGATCCGCAGGCCGGCGGAGTCGGCTCTGTGACCTGCGATGCAGTGTCCCCCCGGCACCTGGCGTCCGGGTGGAGCGGTGGTACGGCCCCCGGGGGCGTCGGCGTCGAGGCGGGGGCCCGACGGTCGCAGCCGGCCCGCGGACCCGGTGCCGACGCCGTCGTGCGACGTCATTTCGGGGGCGCGGGGAAGGGCGGTCGCGCTGGGTGGGTAGCGGCTCGATATGCGCCATTTGGCGCTCTGTGTCCTGTAGTGTCGTATATACGCGCAAAGCGCCTCTTATGTAATGGCGCGGGCAGCATGTCGCCTCCGATGCCGGAGAAGGAACATGGCCGCAAGCGAAGAGGACGCCCCGGACGGTGGTCGGCGCACATCCGGCAAGCAGGCCGCCGATCGCACCGGCGGTGTGCGGACCGGCAGCCGAGGAAAAAGTGAAGCGAAGCGCGGGCCCTGCCGCGTTTCGACGCCGCGCGCCGTGCGCTACGCGGCCGACCAGCTCCCGGACCCCCTCGGGCGGCCGCCGAGTCCGTCTCCGCCGTGAAAGCAGACCGAAGACGGCCGGCTCGCGACGCCGAGGTACTGGAACCGATACGCGGCCCCGGACCACCGGCGTGATGGCGGGCCAGAAGGGAGGCGCCGTGACTGTGGTGCAGCAAAGCGGAGAAACGATGTCCAGGGGTGGGGGCGCCGGGTCGGGCAATCTCTACGACATCCTGGATCTGATTCTCGATCGCGGCCTGATCATCGACGTGTTCGCGCGCCTCTCCTTGGCCGGCATCGGAGTGCTCAAGATCGACGACCACATCGTCGCGAGCGTGGACACCAACCTGCGCTTCGCGGAGGCCTGCAACCGGATCGATCTGGAGGCCGGGCGCAAGGCCCCGCCCCCGCTGACCGATCTTGTCGGAGGGGTGACCGAGGGCTCGTCACACGGGAACGGCAAGGACGCGCTCACCGGCGCCGCGGAAGAAGTGGCGGAAGAAGTGACCGGCGTACTTGAGGGGGGCGGAAGCGACGGGAGGGAGACGGAGCTGGAGGAGACGGGGGAGCGTCCGGCGCCCCTGCCCGCCCGGGGCCGGAAGGAATGACCATGGCTGTGTATGTCTACTCGGTCGTCGCGTCCACGCATCCGCAGCGTCTGGACGGCCTCGACGGGGTGGGTGACCCGCCTTCCGCTCTTCGCACCGTGCCGAGCGGGAAGCTCGCCGCGGTCGTCAGTGACACGCCGGAGGGTCTGCGTCCCAAGCGCCGCGACCTCGCCGCCCACCAGGCCGTCCAGGAACGGCTGATGGCCGACGGCACGCTCCTGCCACTGCAGTTCGGCCTCACCGCACCGGACGACGAGGTCGTACGGATGGCGTTGGAGGAGCGCGCGGAGAAGTACACGACCCGGCTGCGTGTTCTGGAGGGCTGCGCCGAATACCACCTGAAGGCCACGCGGGACGAGGGCTCGCTGCTGCGCCGGATCCTGCTGGACTCCGAGGAGGCGCGCGGGCTCAACGAGGAGATCAGGAGTGGCCGGGGCCGCCCCGGCCTGCCGGCCGCCCTCGGGGAGCTGATCGCCCAGGAAGTGCGGGCGCGCCAGGACGCACAGGCGGCGCAAGTCGTCGGAGCGCTGGGCCGGTTGGCCCGCGAAGAGCGGGTCTCGCAGCCGGCAGGCGAGGACTTCCTGAACGTCTCCTTCCTGGTGGAGAGCGGCCGCGAGGAGGGTTTCGTCTCCGCCGAGAAGGAACTGGCCGACGAGCTGGGCGAGGACTTCTCCCTCCGGCTCCGCGGGCCTCTGCCCGCGTACAGCTTTGTCTGAGGAATTGCCTGACGGGTTTGTCTGACGGGTTTGTCTGACCGAGCGGCGTCATGGGGCTGTTTCGGCCGATCGTGAGGACGTCTGCCGCAGGCCGGACGGGCTGAGGGGCTCGACCTGGATCTGGGCCGCCGGAATCCTGCTGCCACTCTCCGAGTGAAGGGCCGCGGCAGGCCGGTCGACGGGCATCCCGTGATTCCGGCGGCCGCAGCGGTTTCGGCCGGGGCTCAGCGGAAACCCGCCCGGTGCATGTGTGGCGGCCGTGTGGCAGCGGCTGCCGGCCAGCGGAGCGGAGGGACCGGCGACGGTCCTGGCGCCGTCCTCCCTCCGGGAACGGAGGCAGGATCATGCAGCACGACGAGTTGCTCGGTCTGGTGCAGGCGCGCGCCGCACTGCCGGACCGGGGAAGGGCGGAACGAGCCGCACGGGCGACGCTGGAGACGGTCGCGGAACGGGTACCGGCCGGCCTGGCACAGCATCTGGCCGCGCAGCTGCCGCACGAGATCGCCGAGCCGATGCTGCGGGTGTCGGAGGAGCACGCCCCTGCGGAGGGCCGGCCGAGCGGAGGAGAGCGCTTCGACCTGACGATCTTCGCGGGACGTGTCGCCTGGCGCGGTGGGGTCTCGGAGGAAGCCGCCCTCCAGGAGGCGACCGCGGTCTTCGAGGTGCTGGACGCCGCGCTGTCACCGGAGCTGATGGAAAAGCTGAGCCACTCCTTGCCCCATGACATCCGGGAGCTGCTGCCCCTGGCGCGGGCCGAAGAGTCCACCTGACCGAGGCAGCGTCGGACCGGGGCGGACAGCCGGAACGCAGCCGGGCGGGCGGTACTGGTCGGTCGCCGGTGTCGCCCTCACCACCTGTTGCGCGCCGAGGAGAAGGGGAGTCGTGTGGTCGGGCGCTCAGTCGGTCTGGTGGGCGTCGCGCGCCGCATCCACGAAGTTCTCCAGCGCCTTCCAGAAGGGGCTGTACGCGGCGTCGAAAGCGCTGCGGGCGTCCGGGGCGCCGGACAGTTCGGCCTTGAGCGCCTCGTAGAAGGGTCCGGTCGCCTTCTGCAGGGAGAGGGCCGCCGCGGCGGCACCGGGTGGGCCTTCCAGTTCGACGACGCGTGCGCAGCGGCGGATCTTCGCGTACTCGGCGACCTCCCGGTCGTGCAGGACGCGGAGGGTGTCCGTACGGGAGTCGGAGCCGGCGAGGCGGAGTGCCGCCGAGGTCTCCCAGTACAACTCGCCCATGCGGTGGGTCTGTTCGATGAGGTCCAGGTACGCCGTACGCCGGCTCTCGCGCAGCCGCTCGGCGCGCGAGGAGCGGGCGGCGATCTCGGCCTGGATCGTGGCGGCCCGGGTGCTGCCGCGGCTGGTCACCCAGCTGGCGAGGACCGCGGTGCCGCCGGTCAGCGCCGCGATCGCAAGAGTAAACACCGTGCTGTCGCCCACGGGGCGTCACGATACCGATGCCCCGACGGCCGAAAGCGGTCGGGAGGAGCCGGGAGCAGCCGTCGCGGGCCGGGGGCGGCTGCTGAAGCCGGCCCCGGCGTTCGTGACGACACCGGCATGCTCAGGCGTCGGCCGGGCACGTCGTGACGCGCTACGAGGGGAAGTCGCCGGGCGGCACCTGGCTGGTGGAGGCGTTGCCACCAAGCACCTTGTTCAGGCTGAAGGTCAGCACCGTGTACTGGGTGCCGCCCGAGACCCGGATCGTCCGGAAGTCCGCCTGATCGTCGAACTTCTCGAAGCTGCACTCGCGGGTGAAGGACCGCTTGCCGCCGTTCCAGTCCTCGCCGGTGGTGAAGTACACCGTGTACGAGCCGCTGTTGACGCTGCGTACGGTCGCCTCGGAGCTCTTGCGGACGTACACCGAGAACGCCGTGCGCCCGCTGCGGGTCAGTGTCACCACCGCGTCGCTGCCGGTGCCGTTCTTGACCGTGAGGCGGCCCAGGCCGCCCCGGCTGCCGTCGCGGACGAAGCTGCCGTTGGCGAGCCGCCGGTGTTCGGGGTCCTCCGTGCGTGGCAGCCGCAGCCGGGCGTCGTAGCCGAGGGCGGTGAGCGCGCGCCCTGCTTCCTCGGCGTTCTTGGGGCTCTCGGCGGAGCCCAGCTCGACGCGCGGTGAGGTCGCGCAGCGGCTGCCGTCGCCGCGGGCGTCTCGTAGATCCTGTCCCAAGGCGCGCAGCGATGCGGCGAGTTGGCCGTTGCCGGTCATGGCGTCGTCCGGTATCTCCGCGGTGTCGAGGGAGTCGGCGGCCGCGTCGGCCTTCGTCGCCGCCGCTTCGAGCGCGGTGTTCAGCGGCTTGCCGTCCTGCGCGCCGTCGACCGCGCGCAGGGCGTTGTTCAGTGGCCCGAGTGCGGCCGTCAGTGCGCGGCGGTAGCGGTCGGGGTCGATGGTCGGTGTCGGTGTCGGTGAGGCGGAGGGTGTCGCGGCTGCTACCGGGCGGCCGCTGCCCCCGCTGGCGGCGTCCGAGGAGCAGGCGGCGAGCGGCAGCGCGAGGGCCAGGACGGCGCCGATGGCCGCGGCGCGGTGGAGGCGTGGACCGGTCGAGGTGCGGAACGGCGGCGTGCGGCCGGCCGCGGAGCGAAATGCGGGTGCGGAAGGCTGAGTAGATCTGCGTTCTGCGCCGGAATCCGGTGTCCCGTGTGTCACGCGCGTAGACGTGTACCCCACCATGTTTCCCCCGTTTCCCCCGAACTCCGGCAATCGCCGGAAAGACCAGGTTTCTCCCCGCACAGGGGCCTGTCAAGGCTGTGGTCCGGCGGTCGGGAGCGGCGTCGCCTGCCGGTGGCACCTGCCGAACCGGCGCGGCTCCGGAGCGGTGCACGCGTCGCCGAGTTGCGGAAAAGCAGGCTGTCGGAGGCGTCGGTGACGCCAGTGACGTGGGGGAGCAGGCCCACCAGTAGTGCTCGCCCGCGCATGTCGGCGAGGACGCGACCCCTGGAGTCCGGCGAAGACGTCCAGGGAGCGCTTCTCGCGGAGGTCAGCGCTGGTGCGGTATGGCGGACCGTCCGGACGAGTGCGCCGCCGTCCAGTCCACGATCTGTACTGCCGCTCCGGCGGCCTCCTGGCCCTGGCAATGCGCATGATGCCGCCGGGCGATGCCGTCCAGGTCGAGGTGGGAGCCAAAGGCGGGAAGGACAGCCAGTCGGCGCGCGTACGACCACAACCGCCGATGGGCGGCGATGCGGTGTACCGCTGCGGCGTCCAGATGCCACCGGTGCACGGTGTCGAGCTGGACGAGCGTCACCCACAACCGGACGTCGGCAGCGGTGACCTCGCCGCCCAGCACATGGTCGCGGTCGGCCAGTCGGCTCTCCAGGGACTCCAGCGCCAGAAGCAGGGTGCCCAGCGCCGCCCCGTAGGCCGGGCTGCCGATGCCGAGCCGCCCGGCGCTTTGCGCGGCATCGCTGATGTCCTGCTCGCAGAGCCGCCCGATCGCCTCGATGTCGTACCGGGCGTGGCGCGGGTACAGCTCCGGACCATCGCCGCCGAACCGCTCGGCGAGGTCACGCAGGATGTCGGGTGCGTGCGTATTGACGATCCGTCCCGTCCATCCGTCGCTCAGTACCGGCGCCGCGGCCGGCCCGGGATGCTGGTGCGAACTGGCCTCGTACAGCGGGCGCAGCGCGGTGTAACCGTCCCCCGGGCCGTCGGGGACGGCGGGCAGCAGCGACACCGGGAGGACATCGCGGAGGCCCAACAGGCTGTGGGTGACGGCGATTTCGAGACCGGTCGGACAGGAGAGTGAGAGGTGCAGGCGGTAGCGGTGCGGTACGGCGTAGTGGCCGCTGCGCACATCGCATCCGATACGGCCCCGGAGCGACGACGCGGTGGTCTGGGACATGGCGGACATGCGACTCCCTGGAATCCGGACCCGCTTCGCGGGCGTGGCAGGCGTATGTGCAGGAGGACGACGTACGGCAGGCAGGAGAGGAGACAGCAGGCAGGGGCAGCGGGCGCCGTTTCGGCGCGGGCCGGGTGCGAGGGAGGCTCGCCGGGGGTGTGGGGCCGGCGCGAGGGAGCCGCTACCGCCTCAGCGGCGAGGACTTGTCGCGCTGGAGACGCGCAGGAGATCGATGTGCCTGCGCGAGGTCAACAGGGGAAGGGACTGGGCCGCGCAGACCGCGCGGTCGGAGTCCGGCCTCCTGCGCCTCATGATTTCCCACCCGTTCACTAGGGTTCCCACCCTTGAGTGTCGAGCCGCCGCCGGACCGCGTCAAGGGTGATGCGGCGTCGCGCTCTGTTGCCGTCCGCTGCCCGCGCCAGCCGCCTGTGCTGCCTGCTGCTTGCCGCCCGCGGCCGTGGGAGTTCCCAACGTGGGTCTCGGTGGCACATCGAGCAGTCCGCAGAACGGAACAATGCCCCTGCCGACGTCTCCGCCGGCAGGGGCAAGGCTCGTCCGGGTGTTGGCCGGCTCCGGTATCACGTCGCCGGGCGTACCGTCCGGGCGTAGTGGTCGGCGATCTCGTCGCTGGTGGTGAGCCACACACCGGGGTGGTTGGCCACGTACTCCAGGGCCTGGTCGAGGTACTTGCACCGGAACGCCTGGCCGATGACGAACGGGTGCAGAGCCAGCGCCATCACGCGCCCGCCGTCGGCCGCGTCCTCGTGGAGCTGGTCCAGCTGGTCCTTGACGATCCGGACGAAGTCCGGGCCACTGAGGTGCTTGCCGACGAAGAGACCGATGTCGTTCAGTTCGACGGAATAGGGCACGCTCAGCATCCCGGGCAGGTTCAGCCGGTAGGGCTGGTCGTCGTTCGTCCAGTCGAGGACATAGCTCAGGCCGAGCCCCGCGAGGAGTTCCGGCGTCCGGAAGGACTCGGTGAGCGCCGGCCCCATCCAGCCGCGCGGACGCTTCCCGGTGGCCTTCTCGATGGTGTCGACGACCTCGGCGAGGTACGCCCCTTCGTCCTCGGGGGCCACGTCCGGCTGCAGGACGGAGTTGTTCTTCCCGTGCGCGAGCCAGGCCCAGTCCCGTTCCCGGCCCGCCTCGATGATCTGCGGATAGTGCTCGGCGGCATCGGAGTTGAGCAGGACGCTCGCGCGGATGCGATGCCGGTCCAGGGCCTTGAGCAGGCGCCAGAAGCCGACCCGGGGGCCGTAGTCGCGCCACCCGTAGTTCAGCGGGTCCGGCGTCAGATGGGCGGTGCCCGGGAACGTGCTGGTCGAGGGACGGTCGATCCGGTAGTGCTCGATGTTCAGCCCGACGTAGAAGGCGACCCGGGCCCCGCCGGGCCAGTGGAGCGGCTCCCGCTCGACGATGGGGCTGTAGTCGAAGAGCTGCTGGTCCATCGAAACTCACCTCGCGTGGGACGGTGCGGTTGCGTTCGATGGATATCCTCAAAGCTTCACATAGATGAGAAGGTCAAGGCGGGAAGCGAACGGCTTCTCAGGACGGGGACTTCGTGCGTATCGGAGAGCTGTCGGAGCGCACCGGCACGCCCCGCCGGCTGCTGCGCTATTACGAGGAGCAGGGGCTGATCGCCGCCGATCGCGCCCCGAACGGCTACCGGGAGTACGACGAGCGCTTCGTCGACCGGGTCCTGCAGATCAGGGGATTGCTCGACGCCGGGCTGCCGACCCGGATCATCAAGCAGATCCTGCCCTGCCTCGACAAACCCAGGACCATCTACTTTCCCGACGCCACACCCGAGATGCTCGCCACGCTACGGCGCGAGCGGGACCGTATGACGGAGCGGATCCAGTGCCTGGCCCGCAACCGGGACGCGATCGGCGAATACCTCGACGCGGTGCTGGAGTACAACGGCGCGGCATCCGGTACGGCGAGCCCTGGCCCGGTGTCCCCGATCTCCCCGGTGTCGCCGGCCGATGCCGCCGACGCCGCGAGCGCCGCCCCTTGACCGTGCGGCGGCGCCCCTGCTGCCGACGCTCGGAGGAGTGCTGCGCCGCCCACTGTTGGGGGCGAGGGACGTGACCGGAGCGGTGACAGAAACGGGTGGGCGTCAAGCAACACGCCCCGCACGGTCAGCGCAGCCCGCGTGACCCCCATCTCTCCACCGGGCACGTCATCACCCATGTGGCGCGCGCGGCAGACAGTCTCTGCCGTCTGCTGGAAGGGGCTCGTACGGGAATGGAGATCCCGCAGTACGCGAGCATGCATGCGCGGGAGGCGGAGATCGAGGCCGGGGCTGAGCGCCCGGTTACCGACCTGGTCAGCGATGTGCTGTCGAGTGCCGAGCGGCTCGACACCGCTGCGCGCTCGCTCCCGGAAGCTGCCTGGGGACGCCGCGTACGGCTGCGTACCGGGGAACTGCGAACGCCTGCCGGTCTGATGGGAACACGGTTGCGCGAACTTGAGATCCACCACGCGGACCTGGCCGCCGGCTACGCCTTCGCCGACATTCCGGAGTCCGTGGCCCGCTGGATCGTCGACGACATTCTCGACGCCCTGTCGCTTCGGGCGGACACTCCGGGGGTGAAACTCGAAGCGGGGATGAGGCTCGAAGCGACGGACGCGGGCCTGGCGTGGGACGTTGGCGGCGGCGGCCCGGTCGTCGCGGGCGCGCTCGCCGACCTGCTGGCGTGGCTCAGCGGTCGCAGCCCGGGTGGGGCCGGGCTTGCGACCTTCCGAGGTGGCGCACTGCCCGAGGCGCCACACTGGATCTGACTTCGGCGTGCGCGTCAGGTCGCGTCCGGTCCTGGGCTGTGCGCCGGGACCGGGGAAGCGGTTGTTGTTGCGGTACGGCAGGTCATCAGGGGCGCGGTAGGCGCAACTACCCCACCGCAACGGTGTCGCCGCAATTCGGGCAGGAGTGAGAGCAGCCCCATGACGGCCAACGCGGCGCCGAGCCAGAGCGGGGAACGCAGCCCGAACTTCTCGACGAGGACTCCGCCGACGGACGATCCGATGATGACGCCGAGGGTGATGAAGGAGGAGTGCACGGTGTTCACCAGCGGGCCCGAGTTTCCGGCGCGCTGGACCCGTGTCGCCATCGCCGGGTTCATGGTCACACCCACCAGGCCGATGCCCACCAGGAGAGCCACCGCGGCGATACCCACATCGGCGAAGAGAGTGAAGCAGACCAGGAATACGACGTTGAGTCCGAGGCCGACAACCTGCACCCCGATGGTGCGCCGGTCGGCGATACGGCCGACGACGTTGTTGCCCACGACGGTGGCGGCCCCGTAGACGATGAGCAGGAGCGGAACGGTGTTCTCGCTGAAGCCGCTGACCTCGGTGAGGATGGGGTTGAAGTAGCTGAACGCGGCGAAGGTGGCCCCGATGATGAAGGTGCTGGTGGAAAGAGCGGGCCACAGGCGTGGCTTCTTGAACACCTGGGCCTCGTCGCGGAAAGTACCGCCACCGCTGCCGGGGCGGTCCAGCTGAGGCACTCCGAAGAGGGCGGCAAGGGCGGCAATCACCGTGAGCAGGGTGATCGCCCAGAACGCGGCGCGCCAGCCCAGGTTTCCGCCGATGAAGGTGGCCATCGGCAGACCGAGCAAGGTGCCGAGCATGAGGCCGTTCATGGCTGTGGCTATGGCCCTGCCGCGGACCTCGGGACGGGTGAGCGCGGAGCACACGGAGAGGGCAACGCCGAAGAACGCCTGTGAGGCGACACCGCTGATGACGCGGGCGGCCACCATGACGCCGTAGCCGGGCGCGGTCGCCGCAAGCACGTTGCCGATGAGGAAGACCGCGAACAGGGTGAGCAGTGCCGACTTGGGGCGCATCCGCATCACGGCGACCGTCAGGAAGGGGCCGCCGGCTGCCATGGCGACAGCGAAGGTGGTGATGAGGAAGCCGATCTGCGGGATGGTCGCATCGAGGCCGGCGGCCATCTGCGGCATGAGGCCCGCGACGACGAACTCGCTGGTCACCATGGCGAAGATGCCGAGGGCCAGTACATGGACAGCGCGTGGCATGAAAGATCACATCTCTGAGTATTGGATCGATCGGTACAAAATTTGCCCAGGCGTGGGCTGCCCGCCGCTCGAATGCGGGTCGACGGGTTGGTGCGTAGGGGGAGTTGAGGGGGGCTCGGGGGGTATCGGCAGGTCGGCGGTCGGTAGGTCAGTGGATCAGCGAGTCCAGTGCGGTGCCGGCGATTGCCTCCAGTGCGGCGCGGTCGGCTCCGCCCTGGGCCGAGATGCGCATGCCGGCGATCGCGGCATTCAGGAACGAGGCGTAGTCGTCCGCGCTTCGCGCCCGGGAGAACTCCCCGGCGCGCTGACCCTCGGCGATGACGGCACTCAAATCCGAACGTCGCCGCTCCCGGTCGCGCCGCAGCAGCCCTGCGACCTCCCGGTCGTGGCCTGCCATCTCGGAGGTGCTGTTGACGCCCAGGCAGCCGATGCCCAGGCCGTCCCGGCGGTTGGATTCCTCGATGTCGATCACGGAGCTGAGCAGATCCCGCACGCGCTCGGCGGGAGGTCGAGCCGTGTCACCCAGAATCTCGGACTGACGGACCGTCGTCGTGTCCAGGTAGTTCGTCAGTGCCCGCAGGAAGAGGGCGTGCTTGCTGGAGAAGGTGTTGTAGATGCTGCTGCGGCCCAAGCCGGTCGCCTCGCAGAGCTCCTGGGTCGAGCTGGCCTCGTACCCCTTCTCCCAGAACAAGCGCATGGCCCCTTCCAGGGCGCGCTTCTCGTCGAACATCCGCGGTCGTGCCATGCGGATACCCTAGCAGGTTTTGTATCGAACGATCCAAAACAATCCCGCTCATGGGTCCGCGTCGTCGGTGTGTGCTGTGACCCGGGGGCTATTGGGGTCACCAGGTGCCGGCGGGCCGTAGCTCAGAGCCAGTCGCGTCGCTTGAAAATGATGTACAAACTGACGCAAACGACCGCCATCAAGCAGATGGCGAAGGGGTATCCGAAGCCCCACGTCAGTTCCGGCATGCTCGTGAAATTCATGCCGTAGATGGTGCCGACGAGGGTGGGCGCAAAGAGGATCGCCGCCCACGACGAGATCTTCTTGATCTCCTCGTTCTGCTCGAAGCCGGCCTCGGCCAGGGCGCGCATCTCGGCGTTCTGCTGTTGGTTCACCAGCGTCGCATTGACGGTGAGGATGTCCTGCAGGGCCTGCCGGAAGCCGTCGACGCGCTCCGTCGTGTGCAGCACATGGTCGGCCACATCGCGCAGATAGCGACGCAGCTCCGCATCGATCGCGTACTTCTCGAAACCCGCGGTCAGGCTCTCCAGGATGCCGTTCAGCGGACGGGTCGCGCGCTGGAACTCCACGACCTCGCGGGAGAGTTCATAGATCCGCCGGGAAACCCGCGGGTCACCGCCGAAGACCTCGGTCTCGATCTCGTCGATGTCGTTCTGGACCCCCGCGACGACCGGCACATAACCGTCGACGACGGCATCGAGAATCGCGTAGAGGACCGCCTCGGGGCCGCGCTTGAGAAGTTCGGGGGCCTCCTCCATGCGCCGGCGTACGGCCGAGAGGTCGGGGGCGCCGCCGTGCCGCACGGTGATGACGAAATCGCGGCCGACGAAGAGATGCAGCTCCCCGAAATCGACCTCCTCGGGGTCGTCCAGATAGCGGGCGGCGCGCAGAACGACGAAGAGGGTGTCGCCGTACCGCTCCAGCTTCGGCCGCTGGTGGGCCTCCAGCGCGTCCTCGACCGCGAGCGGATGGAGATCGAACTCCGAAGCCAGCGTGACCAGTTCGTCGGACGAGGGGCGGTGCAGCCCGATCCACGCCAGCGTGTCGGGGGTGCTGCGCAGCTGCTGGAAGGTGTCGGCGAGAGTGTCGTGGGTGCTGACGCGTCGCCCCTCCTGGTAGAGGGCCGCGTTCAGAACGCTGCTGGATGTCTCTGCCGGCTCGTCCGCGTCCTTACGTCCCGGCGCCTCGTCCGCCGGGGGCACGGCCGGCCGCTTCTTCGCGGGTTTGCGCAGGCCGCGCAGGCCGCGCAGTCGCCTACCGGGAGGCTCACTGCTCACGCAGAACCGACCTCCTTCACAAGCGGGGATGAACAGGCACACAGAAACTCGACGCAGGATATCTGCCCCGGCTGTCGGTACTGGTCAGGGGCCATGGTGCAGGATGGGAGAGGGACCTGACGCCACGTGTGTCGCGTCCGGCAACTTTTGTGTGTTTATCCCTAGAATTGTCCGATGCAGATACCGCAGACAGCCAGCGCTCCTCTGAGTGAGGTGATTCGGTGAACGGCCGACCCGATGCCACCGACGAGCAGTGGGAAGGGCTCGCCGAGGTCGTACCGCTCCGCAGCGGCAGCGAATGGCCGTCCTGGCCCGACCACCGCGCCCTCCCCGACGAGGAACCCGCCGAGGAGATGCGGCGGTTCATCGTCATTCGTGTCCAGACCTTCGCGGACGCCCGCGAGGTCGCCGAATACCTCATGGCCCAGATCCCGGTCCTGCTGGACCTCAGCAGCGCCGACTCCGATGTCGCCAAGCGCATCCTGGACTTCTCCAGCGGCGTCGTGTTCGGGCTCGGCAGTGGAATGCACCGCGTCGACACCAATGTGTTCCTGCTGGCGCCGGTCGGCACGGAGGTGGCGGAAGCGGTGGGCGGCGCCGTCCCCCGTTCGTAGGAAGAGCTGTTGGGCGTAACGGTTCTCCGTGCGGGCCGATGCATAGCGTCCCCGTATGGATACCGACAGTGCACGACCTGCGGTCATCGAATTACGGCTGTCCGCGTTCAAGACCCACCGAGGGGTCACCCTGCCGCTGAGCCCCGTGACGCTGCTGAGCGGGGAGAGCGGCAGCGGCAAGTCCAGCGCCCTGCAGGCGTACGAGATCCTCTCCCGGCTCGGCAGCGGGGAGCCGTTGGCGCGGGCGGTCGAGGTCGTGGCGGGCGGCGCTTCGGCGTGCGTTCCGGCAGGGGCGCGCCCCGATGACCAGGGGCGACGCGGATTCCGCATCGGCTGCACCGTCGACGGCCCGGCCGGCCCCGTCATGCTCGATCTCGCCGTACAGGCCGAACCCGAACTGCGCATCGTCGGGGAGCGGTTGACCGGTGGCGGCGAGACGCTGCTCACCACGGCGCTCATCGACCCGGCCCGTCCTGCCGTCCAGGCGGCCTGGCACACGGCCGGCGCCACTCCCGTGACCCGCGCCCCCCTTCCCGACGACCGGCTGGGCACTTCGCTGCTGCCCTTGCGCGTCGCGGGCAAGACGGCCGGGCAGCGCCTCGTCCTGGCCGCGGCCGAGCAGGTCGTGGTCGCGCTGCGATCCGCCTTCGCGTGCGACCCGCGTCCGGAGGCCATGCGGGATACGGGGAAGGAACGGGCGGGCGCCGTTGCGGGTGGTGCGGGGCGGGCTGGTGAGGCGCGCGGTGGTGACGGGAGCGGCACCGGGCGAGGGAGCGGGGCGGCGCGCGGCAGCGGCAGGGGCGGCAACTCCGCGCGGGGGAGCGCGAACAAGCGGGGAAGGGTGGCGGGCAGCCGGGGCGGTGGCGAGGCCGGTGGGTGGGGCCGCGACGCCGACGCGGAACCGGACGAGGGCCGGCTGAGGCCGTCCTGCGACAACCTGCCCGCGGTTCTGGAGCGGACGAGCCGCGAGTGCGCCCGACGGCATGCGGTGCTGGTCGCGGCCGTGCGGGACGCCTGCAACGGCCCCGTCGACGGGTTGCGCGCGATCCCTCGGCAGCCGGACGCCACGGATGACGGGGCGGTTCCCGGCTCGGCGTCCGGGGTGACGGGCGCGAGGGGGACGGGAAGTGGGGCCGTAACCGGGCGCGATGCGGGTGAGCGTGGTGTCGTGCCGGGGGCGCCGAAAGCCCCGGGGTGGCAGGGGGTGCCGGGCTCGTCCGGAGGGTCAGGGACACCAGTCTCGACGCTCTCGTCAGCCGTCGGGCAGGCGGCGCGGGGCACCCTGACGGGCCGGGAAGGCCGGGCAGGGCAGGCGGGGCGGGCGGGTCAGGCGCCTCGTGCGAGCGACAAGGGGGAGCGCGTGGCGGACGGCGGCATCCAAGCCGTGGTCGACCGGGGTGCGCTGGGCGTGATGCCCGTTGAGCAACTCGGCGACGGCGAACTCCGCTTTCTCGCCCTGGCGCTGGTTCTGCTCACGGGGCCCGGGGTGCTGGCCATGGACCCGGCGGGCGAGATCCCGTCCGCCCAGCAGCAGCTGACCGTCATGGCGGACGGCATGGACCGCTGCATGGACAACAGGCAGGCACGTGAGCTGGTGTCGCTGGGCGTACGGATGGCCGAACGCGGACACGTCCGCCTGCTGGGGACGGTGCGGGACCCGTCGGTCGCCGAGGGGCTGCCCGGTGTACAGGTGCTACACCTAGGGGCATGAGTGAGGATCTTCACGCCCTGCAGCGGCGACTGGCCGAATTCGCGGCGGCCCGGGACTGGCAGCAGTACCACACGCCCAAGAACCTGGCCGCGGCGCTCAGCGTCGAGGCGGCCGAACTGGTCGAGATCTTCCAGTGGTTGACGCCGGAGGAATCGGCGAAGGTGATGTCCGACCCGCGGAAAGCCGGCCGCGTCGAGGACGAGGTCGCGGATGTGCTGGCATACCTGCTGCAGTTCTGCGAGGCGCTGGGCATCGACGCCCTGACGGCGCTCGCCGCGAAGATCGAGCGCAACGAGTCCCGATTCCCCGCCGTCCGCGACGCCCGTCCGGACCGGGCCCGGGGGGAGTAGCGGTGGGTGGGGTGGACTGGGCTGGGGCGTAGGGGGATTCGGAGGTAGCCGGGGGTGAGGGAAGGAGGGGGACGGGCGGGGCAGGGAGGGCGGAGGTGGAAACCGACGGGCTCTCCCCTTCACCTTCCTCCCCATCTCTTCCGTCCTTGCTCCTTCACCCTCCACTCTTCTCCTCCCTCGCCCTTCCTCTCTCTTCTCCTCTGCTTCTTCGGCCGTTCCGCCGGTCTTCCTCCCGGTTCGTCGTTCGTGCTCCTGCCTTGGGCCGCTTGCCGGCGAGCTGGTTCCCGTAGCTGTTTCTGACTGCGGTGCGCCCTCGTGCGTTCAGTTGCTGCCTCTTCACCGGCTACTCCCTCGTGCCGTACGTGGCGCATGCTGCCGTCGAGGGGCTGTGGGGCAGGGGGAGGCAGAGTGACCTGTGTGATTGGAGCGCTTCCCGACATGGCGATAGTTACGCTCCGGAGTCATGGATCTTTCCACATCGCCTTGCTTGTCCACAGATTTGCGAAATTCTCTGGTGTTTTCGGCTGCCAGCCCTCACTCTGGGTAATGAGAAGGTGCAGGGCGGAAGCGAGTGAGGGTGGAAGGAGGGGGCGCGGATGGACGCGGTGCGGATCATCGCGGCCAGTCGGCGCGGTCTGGCGCAGGCGAGCACGGTCCAGGACGTGATTGTCGAGGCGTGGCAGGCGCAAGCGTTAGCCGAGGCGATCGGCAGCCATCTCGCGATATTCGGGCCGTACGAAGTGCGATCCAGAGCGCGAGGCTTGGGCGACGCGGGCGGGCGGTTCAGCGGGGGACTGCTGTGCCCGGCGTCGGCAACCGGCGGGCTGCGGGCGGCTCAGCTGTCCGAAGTGCGTGATGCCAAGGCCGCTTTGACAGGGCTGTGCCTATTGCTGAGAGAAGTGTGCGAAGCGCTGGTGGCCGTCGTGTGCTCGGCGGACGAGGAGGGGATGTACTGGACCTGTGTCGAGGCCATGGATACGGCCGATGAATCGCGCGACCGGGTGACCGGAATACTGGAAAAGCTGGAGGTGCGGGACCGGGACCCCGCGTGACACCGTGCGCGTTTGCGATCGGCTCCCACTACGCAGGTACGGGGGCGCGCGCCGAGTGCGGTGACACCTGGGGCGTCTACCCCGGACCCCGGTTGCTCGCATCTAGCCATCAGAGCGGCGGGCGTGACTCTGACGTCATAGAGCTGGCGTCATAACGACCTCAGGCCGGCGGCTTCGGCTTGCTAGCGGTGGCCAGCTCCACCGCCAACCCACTGCGATGTTCCATGAGATGAGTCTCGCCTGACGGGCCGGCGGCCCCCTCGCCCCTGCCCCGCCCCGCCCTGAGCTCACTGTGTGGGCTGAGCTGACCCACCGACAGAGCTGATCGAATTCACGTCAGCTCGCCCCATTGCCGCGAGCCTTCAACCCGCTTTGCCTGTCGGGGCTGTCTCCCCAGCTTGATTTGCAGAGGGAGTAGGCCCAGCTATGGGAGTCAGCAACCCATCAACCCGCTACCCACACCGTTCCCGCCCACCAGCCCACTGTCCGTCCACCGTCGACCGTCCACCTTCCGCGTGGCCGCCCGTGCATTCGGTTGCCCGCGGGGATATTTCCTCTGGTCCATTGGGCCGCCGCCCCGAATGGCTGCCGGTCGCGATCCACCGCCGCCTCGTGCGGCGTCAGTAATTGACCGCCCCCTCTGGTCTATTGAATGACCCAACCCAGTGCATCGCCGCGGCCTCACGGTTGGTCTGCGAATGAGCGTGCAGGATGGAGGTATGGATCTACGAATCTTCACGGAGCCTCAGCAGGGGGCTTCCTACGACACCCTCCTTACCGTCGCCAAAGCCACCGAGGACCTAGGCTTCGACGCTTTCTTCCGCTCCGACCACTACCTGCCCATGGGCAACGCGGACGGTTTGCCCGGCCCGACGGACGCCTGGATCACGCTTGCCGGCCTCGCCCGCGAGACCAAGCGCATCCGCCTCGGCACGCTCATGACGGCGGGGACCTTCCGTCTCCCCGGGGTGCTGGCCATCCAGGTCGCCCAGGTTGACCAGATGTCCGGTGGACGGGTGGAGCTCGGTCTCGGAGCGGGCTGGTTCGAGGACGAACACAGGGCGTACGGCATCCCGTTCCCCAAGGAGAAGTTCGCACGGCTGGAGGAGCAGCTGGCGATCGTCACCGGCCTGTGGGCCACTGAGACAGGAAAGGAGTTCAGCTACGACGGCACCTACTACCAGCTTGAGCAGTCGCCCGCGCTCCCCAAGCCTGCCCAGGGCAAGGTGCCGGTGCTGGTCGGGGGCCACGGCGCGACGCGTACGCCGCGGCTGGCGGCGCAGTACGCCGATGAGTTCAACATCCCCTTTGCCTCTCTGGAAGACACGGAGCGTCAGTTCGGCCGGGTGCGCGCGGCTGCCGAGGTTGCCGGGCGAAAGGGCGACGATCTGGTGTACTCCAACGCTCTTGTGGTCTGCGTCGGTAAGGACGATGCCGAGGTGGCGCGGCGGGCAGCCGCTATCGGGCGGGAGGTGGAAGAACTGAAGGCGAACGGTCTGGCGGGCACTCCTGCCGAGGTCGTCGACAAGATCGAACGGTACGCCGCCGTCGGCGCGTCCCGGCTCTACCTCCAGGTGCTCGACCTAGACGACCTGGACCACTTGGAGCTGATCTCGTCGCGGGTGCAGTCTCAGCTGAGCTGACGGCTGAGATCTATTGGGAGTAGGTAGGGCTCGGCTCCTGCGCTCTGTGGGCTCGTCTGTGAGTTGGTCGGGCTGTGGCTGTGGCTGTGGCTGTGGTTGGGGCTGCGCTGTGGCTACGGCTATGACTCTGGCTTCGGCTCCGGCTTTGCTTGGGGCTCGGTCGGGGCCGTGAGGTGTGCGGGGGACGCTGTTGCGGGCGCTCTTCTCCGGGGCAGAGCCGGTAGGGGGAGTGGGGTGCGGGGTGGGGGCGGGGGGATTGCAAGCGAAGCCAGGGGGCGGCGTCGCGCTTCCCGGCGATCGGCTGCGGCGTCCTCCTGCGCAAGCGTTGCGTATCGGCGTAGCAGTGCATTGCGGTTTGTTGCGTGCTTGGGGATCTGAATCGCGGTCCGCGCAACGTTGCATGGAGGCAGCGTCATTGGGCGCGGTCGGAGCGCAGGTCCCGGCCCGGTGGGGGCTGAAGGCGGGACGCCCGGGGGCGGCGCCGGACTAGGGGCGGGGACGAGACGGGGGAGAGGGGCGGGGCAGCTGCGGACTGGAGTGGGCGACCCGAGCGCTGATTCGGTGAGGTGGGGCGGAGGGGGTGGGGAGGGGAGGGAGGGGGCGGGCCACCGTTACGGGCGTTGGTGGCGGTTGTGGTGGGTTGTGGTGGGTGTGGCGTACGGGATGACCTTGGGTGCTGGCGCCTCGGCCCCGCCTTCGTCGGCTTTGGGGGCGGCTCCGGGGTGTGCCGGTTTTCGGTCTTGGAATGCGCCGACATGTTTCGACATCCCGCGACGACGCTCGCGCGGGCGTCCAAACGGCCAAGATGGGGAGATGGGATTCCAAGTCGACTCCGAGGCCGGGCGGCTGCGCCGCGTCATTTTGCACCGCCCCGATCTGGAGCTGAAGCGGCTGACGCCGTCGAACAAGGATGCGTTGCTCTTCGACGACGTGCTGTGGGTGCGCAGGGCGCGGGCCGAGCACGACGGGTTCGCGGATGTACTCCGCGACCGGGGCGTGGAAGTGCACCTCTTCGGAGATCTGCTGGCCGAGAGCCTGGAGATCCCGGAGGCGCGGACGCTGGTCCTGGACCGGGTCTTCGACGAGAAGGAGTACGGGCCGCTGGCGACGGATCATCTGCGGGCCGCCTTCGACGAGCTGCCCGTGCCCGAGCTCGTCGAGGCGCTGGTCGGCGGGATGACCAAGCGGGAGTTCCTGGAGCGATACCCCGAGCCGACGTCGGTTCGCTTCCATGTGATGGACCTTGACGACTTCTTGCTGGGGCCGTTGCCCAACCACCTCTTCACCCGCGACACCTCGGCGTGGATCTACGACGGAGTGTCGATCAATCCGATGCGCTGGCCGGCCCGGCAGCGTGAGACGGTCCACTACGAGGCGATCTACCGGCATCACCCGTTGTTCCGCGACGAGGATTTCCATGTCTGGTCGGAGGGCCAGGCGGACTTCCCCTCGACGATCGAGGGCGGGGACGTACTGGTGCTCGGCAGCGGTGCGGTGTTGATCGGCATGAGCGAGCGGACCACTCCGCAGGCCGTGGAGCTGCTGGCGCGTGGGTTGTTCGCGGCGGGGTCCGCGCGGACCATCGTGGCGCTGGACATGCCCAAGCGCCGTGCGTTCATGCACCTGGACACGGTCATGACCATGATCGACGGAGATACCTTCACGCAGTACGCGGGGTTGGGGATGCTGCGCTCGTACACCATCGAGCCGGGCTCGGGCGACCAGGACCTGAAGGTCACCGACCATCCGCCGGAGCACATGCACCGCGCCATAGCGGCAGCTCTCGGCCTTGCCGACATCCGGGTTCTGACCGCTACGCAGGATGTGCACTCGGCCGAACGTGAGCAGTGGGATGACGGCTGCAATGTGCTGGCCGTGGAGCCGGGCGTGGTCGTGGCGTACGAGCGGAACGTCACCACGAACACGTTCCTGCGCAAGCGTGGCATCGAGGTGATCACGATTCCGGGGAGTGAGCTGGGCCGGGGTCGTGGCGGGCCGCGTTGTATGAGCTGCCCGGTGGAGCGGGATGCGGTGCCGGGGACGGGTACGGGAACGGGAGCTGGATGGGGATAGGAGCGGGGCCGGGGGCAGGAGTGGGCTGAGGGGGGCGTAGCTACCTTCCTGGGTAGCCGTTCCGCTCCCGGCCCCCGGTTGTCTTCCGGGTGGCGGTGAGGCTGATGTGTTTCGGTGTCCGGGAGGTTGCGGCAGGGATGGGTGCGAAGGCGCGTGAGTCCGGAGGGGCCGGGGAGGGGCGCGGACGGGGCTCTGTATAGAGATGCGGAGCCTCGTATATACTTCCAGGGTTAAGGACCGCCCCCGACAGCCGCGAACCAGGAGCCCCTCATGGCGATAGACCTCACGGGCCGCCACTTCCTCAAGGAGCTGGACTTCAGCGCCGAGGAATTCCGCCGATTCATCACCCTGGCGGCCGAGCTGAAGGCAGCCAAGCGGGCCGGGACCGAGGTCGCCCGCCTGAAGGGCAAGAACATCGCCCTGATCTTCGAGAAGACCTCCACCAGGACCCGCTGCTCCTTCGAGGTCGCGGCCGCGGACCAGGGGGCGTCGACCACCTACCTCGACCCGTCCGGCTCGCAGATCGGGCACAAGGAGTCGGTGAGGGACACCGCCCGGGTGCTGGGCAGGATGTTCGACGGCATCGAGTTCCGGGGCAGCCGCCAGTCGGACGTGGAGGAGCTTGCCGCGCACGCCGGCGTGCCCGTCTTCAACGGGCTGACCGACGAGTGGCACCCCACGCAGATGCTCGCCGACATGCTGACGATGGTCGAGCACGGTCAGGGCGGGCCCCTGGAGGAGATCGCCTTCGCCTACCTCGGCGACGCCCGCAACAACATGGGCAATTCCTACCTCGTCACCGGCGCTCTGCTCGGTATGGACGTCCGGATCGTGGCGCCGCAGGAGTTGTGGCCCGAGGAGTCGGTCGTCGAGCAGGCTCGGGCACTCGCCGAGAAGAGCGGTGCTCGCATCACCCTCACGGCCGATGTCACCGAGGGTGTGCGTGGCGCGGACTTCGTCACCACCGACGTCTGGGTCTCCATGGGGGAGCCCAAGGAGGTGTGGGACGAGCGGATCGCGCTGCTCGTTCCGTACGCGGTGACGATGGACGTGTTGCGCGCCACGGGCAAGCCGGATGTGAAGTTCCTGCACTGCCTGCCCGCCTACCACGACCTGGGCACGGCGGTGGGCCGCGAGATCCACGAGCGGTACGGGCTGTCGTCGCTCGAGGTCACCGACGAGGTCTTCGAGTCCGCGCATTCCGTCGTTTTCGACGAGGCGGAGAACAGGATGCACACGATCAAGGCCGTGCTCGTCGCGACCTTGGCCGGCTAGTCACAGCCGGCCGTATCGCCTGCTTCCTACTCCCTGCTTCCTGCGTCCCGTCTCCGGTCTCCTGTTGCTCGTCGTCTGTCGGGTGTCCGGCCCCTGGGTCGCGTGCCCGGTTCTGATGTCGCGGGCCCGCCCGCCCCTGCCGCGTGCGGCCCCGAGGTCGTACGCCCAGGTCGGCATGGGTTCGGGGCGTCGTGGCGCTCCGAACCGCCTCCGGCCAATACCTCGCGCTATCCGGCGTAGGGAACATCACGCCGCATATCCATACGTACAAATGGGCGATCATGCAGGTAAAGCGGCTACCATCGAGTCGCTCACGGGGTTCGGACCCACCGGTCCGGGCCCCGACCCGTGTGCGGCACCACCCGCAGCCGCGCACGCCCCGCACCACCAGGAAGCGAACCACCCATGCGTTCTTCAGGTCCGTCCGGACTGCGCATCAAGTCCCCCGACATCCTCGTCGCCGAATCGGGCGCGGATCTTGAAGGTAACGGCCTCAAGCGCAGCATGGGCTTGTTCCAGCTCGTGTGCTTCGGCGTCGGCGCCATCGTCGGCACCGGAATCTTCGTCGGACTGTCCGACACCGTCGCCGAGGCCGGTCCCGCCGTCATCGTCTCCTTCGTACTGGCGGCCATCACCTGCGTCTTCACCGCCTTCTCCTTCGCGGAGCTGGGCGGCGCGATACCGGTGTCCGGCAGTTCCTACTCCTACGCGTACGCCACCCTCGGCGAGCGCACCGCCTTCCTCGTCGGCTGGTGCCTGCTGCTCGAATACGGCATCTCCGTCTCGGCCGTCGCCGTCGGCTGGGGCCAGTATGTGAACGAGCTGCTGGGCAGTCTGATCGGCTGGGAGCTGCCGGCGGCGCTTTCCAGCCCGCCCGGCGACGGCGGCATCGTCAACATCCCGGCGGTCGTCGTGATGCTGCTCGCCGCGCTCCTCCTCGTCCGCGGAATCCGGGAGAGCGCCCGCGCGACAGCCGCGATGGCGGTGCTCAAGATCGGGATCCTGGCGGTGTTCTGCGTGGTCGCCTTCAGCGCCTTCCGGGACGGCAATCTCTCGCCGTTCGCACCGGAGAGCGTCGCAGGGATCACCTCCGGCGCCTCGCTCGCGTTCTTTTCGTACATCGGGTTCGACGCGATCACCACGGCCGGTGAAGAGGTCAAGAACCCGCGGCGCAACATCCCCCTCGCGATCATGATCTGCATCGGGGTGGTCACCGTTCTGTACTGCCTGGTCGCGGTCGCCGCCATCGGCTCTCTCTCCTCCGACCAGGTCGCCGACCAGCCCGCCGCCCTCTCGCTGATCGTCAACCGGGTCACCGGCTCGGCCCTCGGTGGCGGCGTGATCGCCTTCGGCGCGGTGGTCGCCATCGCCTCCGTCGTGCTGGCCGTCATGTACGGCCAGACCCGCATCCTGATGTCGATGTCCCGGGACGGGCTGATCCCCCGGGTCTTCGAGCGGATCTCGCCGCGGACCTCCACCCCGGTCGCCAACACCTGGATCGTCGCGGTCGTCTTCGCGGTCCCGGCCGCGGTCGTCCCCCTGGACGTCGTGATGAACCTGACGACGATCGGGACGCTGGCGGTCATGGCCGTGGTCAACATCAGCGTGATGGTGCTCCGCCGTACCCGCCCCGCGCTTCCGCGCCGCTTCCGGGTCCCGCTCTACCCGCTCAGCCCGGTGCTCGGCATCGCCTTCTGCGTCTACCTGATCTACGGCACCGGCCTTGAGACCTGGCTCCAGTTCGCCGGGTGGCTGGTCGTCGGCGCGCTTGTCTACGCCCTCTACGGACGCCGCCACTCCCGCCTGGGCGCCCAGTCCGCGGCAGCGGAGGGGGACGGCGATGGTGATGGCGAGGGCGTGAACCAGCCGGGTGATGTTGCGGTCGCGGCCGGTTCCTCGGGCCGGGGGGCCTGAGGGAAGGAGTACGGGGGTGCGGTTGGCGGGCCGACGTACTGGCGATGGGTCGCGGGCGCAATCGTCCCCTGGCAGGAGACGGTGAGTAGCCCGCCGCCCGCGTCCCTACTAGGCGCAGGCCCGCGTGAGCAGGCCCGCCTGCGCAGGCCGACAGCCCTCGGGCGGCGCCCCCGAGGGCTCCCGCCCCCCATCGAGCAGCCGGTCCGCAGCGGGCCCCGCCCGCCCAGGCGCACCAGGCACCTGCGGGGCGGGTGCCGGCGCGGCGCGCCGTCCCCGGCGCTGAGTCCGGCCCCCGCCCTCACCCCCGTCACCGCAACCCACGCGTGCCCCTACGCGCCCCCGCGCGCCAAAACGCCTCCCGAGCGCTCCCACTGCCAGCGCCCCCCCAGGTCCACCGGCCCACCTTCCCCCACCCCACCTCTCACTCCCTCCGTCCGATATCGCGCCCTCGTGACGACAGTCACGAACCAGTGATAACTTCGAAGGGCAGCAGGAGCCGGTGGCACGGCACGCGCCGGTTCGTACGGGAAAGCCCAGGCATCGCAGCCATACGCAGGCACCAGCCGTCCGGCTGAAGGGGGCAGGCAGCCCAATGAGCCCGTTCGCAGGATCCGCCCGCAGCACGAGCGCATGGGAGCACATCCGTGTGACCAGGGACGACGGCATCGTGACCGTCACCCTGGCGCGTCCGGAGAAGCTCAATGCGCTCACCTTCGAGGCATACGCCGACCTCCGCGACCTGCTCGCGGAGCTGTCCAGGGAACGCTCGGCCCGTGCCCTTGTCCTCAGTGGGGAGGGCCGCGGGTTCTGTTCCGGCGGCGACGTCGAGGAGATCATCGGCGCCACACTCGGAATGGACACCGACCGGTTGCTGGACTTCAACCGGATGACCGGCCAGGTCGTCCGCGCGCTGCGCGAATGCCCCTTCCCGGTGATCGCGGCCGTCCATGGTGTGGCGGCCGGGGCCGGGGCGGTGCTGGCGCTGGCCGCGGACTTCCGGGTGGCCGACCCCTCGGCCCGCTTCGCCTTCCTCTTCACCAAGGTGGGGCTCTCCGGCGGCGACATGGGCGCGGCCTACCTCCTGCCCCGCGTCATCGGGCTCGGGCATGCCACCCGGCTGCTGATGCTGGGCGACGCCGTGCGCGCTCCGGAGGCCGAACGGCTCGGCCTGATCAGCGAGTTGGCCGACGAGGGGCAGGCCGACGAGGCGGCCGCGGCACTCGCCCGGCGGCTCGCCGACGGCCCCGCGCTCGCGTACGCGCAGACCAAGGCGCTGCTCACCGCGGAGCTCGACATGCCGCTGGCCGCGGCGGTGGAGATGGACGCCGCAACTCAGGCGCTGCTGATGAACAGCTCCGACTACGCCGAGTTCCACGCCGCGTTCACCGAGAAGCGGACCCCCAAGTGGCAGGGGAAATAGCGGTGGCCGCGCCGACCGAGGAGCGGCCGGCACCCCCCGGGCCCGGCGTGCGCGGCCGGTCCGCGCTGAAGGTCGCCGTCCTGGGGGGCGGCCCCGGCGGTCTCTACGCCGCCGCCCTGCTCAAACGCCTCGACCCGGACCGTGAGATCACGGTCTGGGAGCGCAACGCCCCCGACGACACCTTCGGCTTCGGCGTCGTGCTCTCCGACGAGACCCTCGGCGGCATCGAGCACGCCGATCCGGTCATCTACCGCGCGCTGCAGGAGGAGTTCGTCCGCTGGGACGACATCGACATCGTGCACCGCGGCCGGACCCTGACCTCCGGTGGTCACGGCTTCGCCGCGCTCGGACGCCGCCGGCTGCTCGCGCTCCTCCACGAGCGCTGTCGTTCCCTGGGCGTACGGCTGATCTTCCGGACCGAGGCGCCGCCCGCCGCCGAACTCGCCCGCGACCACGACCTGGTGATCGCCGCCGACGGCGTGCACAGCACCACCCGCACCACCCATGCCGACGTCTTCCGCCCGCAGCTGACCACCCACCGCTGCCGCTACATCTGGCTGTCCGCCGACTTCGCCTTCGACGCCTTCCGGTTCGAGACCGCAGAGACCGGGCACGGAATCGCCCAGCTGCACGGCTACCCGTACGCGAGGACGCCCGCGGCCCCCGACCACACCGGACCCGCGTCAGGCACCGGCCCCGACGCCGGATCCACGACAGGATCGAGCGGCCCCCTCACCGCCCCCGCCGGCGGAGACTCCGCGCCCACGCCCGGCGCCAGCACGGTCATCGTCGAGATGCGTGAAGAGGTCTGGCGGGCGGCCGGGCTGGACCGCTGCGATGAGCGCGCCTCCGCCGCCTGGTGTGCCCGGCTGTTCTCCGACGCCCTGCGCGGCCGTCCGCTGCGGTCCAACAACTCCAGTTGGATCGCCTTCAGCACGGTCGTCAATGAACGCTGGTCGCACGGCAGGATCGTGCTGCTCGGGGACGCCGCGCACACCGCGCACTTCTCCATCGGCTCCGGCACCAAGCTCGCCGTCGAGGACGCGCTGGCGCTCGCCGCCTGCCTGGAGGAGCAGGGAGGTCTGCCCGAGGCGCTCGCCGCGTACGAGGCCGAGCGCCGGCCCGTCGTCGCCTCCACCCAGCGGGCCGCACGCGCCAGCCTCGCCTGGTTCGAGGAGCTCGGGACCTACGCCGCGCAGCCACCCCACCAGTTCGCCTTCAACCTCCTGACCCGCAGCCGCCGCGTCACCCACGACAACCTCCGGCTGCGCGACGGGG
The DNA here is from genome assembly GCF_045782725.1 of Streptomyces sp. Pv4-95. NCBI lineage: Bacteria > Bacillati > Actinomycetota > Actinomycetes > Kitasatosporales > Streptomycetaceae > Streptomyces > Streptomyces sp. Pv4-95. The sequence continues at coordinate 2,119,268 of NZ_CP127172.1, read as the reverse complement.
AGTTCGTGGCGTCCGTGGCGAAGGAAGCGGGGATCCCGGCCGGTACGCCGCCCATGTTCACACCGTTCCGGCTGGGCGATCTGACCCTGCGCAACCGGGTCGTGGTGTCGCCGATGGACATGTACTCGGCGGACGGCGACGGCACACCGGGGGACTTCCACCTCGTTCATCTGGGCGCCCGTGCGCTGGGCGGCGCGGGGCTGGTGATGACGGAGATGGTGTGTGTCAGCGCCGAGGGGCGCATTACCCCGGGCTGTACGGGGCTGTACCGGCCGGATCATGAAGACGCCTGGCGGCGGGTGACGGACTTCGTGCACCACTCCGCCCCCGGCACCGCCATCGGAGTGCAGCTCGGCCACTCCGGCCGCAAGGGCTCCACCAGGCTGATGTGGGACGGTATCGACCAGCCCCTCCAGGACGCCAACTGGCCCGTCGTGGCCCCCTCCGCGCTGCCCTACCGGCCGGGCGTCAACCAGGTCCCCCACGCACTGACCGGGCCGGAGCTCAGGGCCGTACGCGATCAGTTCGTGGCGTCCGCAGCCTCCGCCGCCCGCGCCGGCTTCGATCTGCTCGAACTGCACTGTGCGCACGGCTATCTGCTCTCCGGCTTCCTCTCCCCGCTCACCAACCACCGCACCGACGCCTACGGCGGTGACCTGACGGGCCGGTTGCGCTTCCCCCTGGAGGTCTTCGACGCGGTCCGCGCGGTGTGGCCGGCCGGGCGTCCGATGACGGTCCGTATCTCCGCGACCGACTGGGCGGACGGCGGCACCACCGCAGACGACGCGGTGGACATCGCCGCGGCCTTCGCCGCGCACGGCGCCGACGCCATCGACGTCTCCACCGGGCAGGTCGTTGCCGACGAGCGCCCCGACTTCGGCCGGTCGTACCAGACGCCGTTCGCGGACCGTATCCGCAACACCCTCGGCGTGCCGGTGATCGCGGTCGGCGCCATCTCCTCCTGGGACGACGTCAACTCCCTTGTCCTGGCCGGGCGCGCGGACCTGTGTGCGCTGGCCAGGCCCCATCTGTACGACCCGCACTGGACCCTGCACGCCGCCGCGGAACAGGGCTACACCGGCCCCGGCGCGCCCTGGCCGCTGCCCTATGGGGCGGGCAGCCGCACCCCGCCCACCGGACGTACCGACGCGCCGAAGCCCCGCCTCACGCTGCGGTGACGGGGAGGCCGAAGCAGCGGGGCGGGGCCGTATCGCGGGAGGGGCGGCGAAGGAGCCGCCGGGGCGCGCGGTCAGCGGGTGGTACGTCGGTGCGAAAGGTCCCGGCGCTGATCCGGCGTCGACCGGCCGCTGTCGCGTCGCGGCTCCGTCAGGGCGCCGGCACGCTGGTGATCTGTGCCGAGAGAACCTGCCTGGCGTGCTGCTCGATGTCGACGTCGACCTGCCGCCGTCCGTCGTCGCCGCGTGCGGTGGTCCGCGCCCGGACCCAGGACGGCGCGTCCATCTCCGCGTACCGCTCGAAGGCGCACTCCAAAGTGATGGGCAGCGCGAAGCCGGGCGTCGCGGCCTGGGCGGCCTGCCGGGCGGCCTCGACCATCAGCATGCCGGGAGCGTGGTCCACGGGGTGGTCGAAGAGCACCGGGTGCGAGGTGTCCACCCGCAACTGCCAGTGATCGGGGCGGCTCGTCGGGGAAAGAACCACATCACGGGTGCGGTCCCGGGCGACGACCTGCGGTGCCACCGCCTCGGGGACCGGCAGCTTGCGCGCGTTGGCGAGTGCCAGGTTGCTGTATTCGCCGCGCAGCCGGCGGTAGACGGCGGGGCTGTGGCAGGAGAAGTCGAGCGCGGCGATGGCCAGGTCGGCGCCGTCACACCGGATGCGGAATTCCTGGCGCGCGCTGATCAGCCGCTTCCCTCGCCGGACCACCTCGTGGTCGGTGACGTGCAGGGTCACCTCCGCCGGGGTCTCGGCGGTCCGCAGAGCCTGTGGCGACAGGTCGCAGCGGACGCGCTGCCAGATGATCGGGTGGTCCAGGGGCACGTTGTGCGCGACGTGGCTCAGTAATATCCCGGCCTGCCGCACGGTCTCTATCACCAGCATCGGATCGTGCAGCCCGTTCACCGGGCCGTAGAAGCTGTGCGCCCGTGGCCACTGCGCGCTCACCGTCCAGCAACCGGCGCCCTCGCGGCGCCAGTTGGTCAGGAACACCTCCGAGACGGCGGTGCGGTGGACGTACTCACGGGGCACCGTCGTGGTGAGTTCCGGTGGTCGGTTTCCGGGGGCGGACCGGCGTGCGCACTCGGCATGCCGATGGAGTGTGGTGTGCGATGTAAGGGTGGCGCTGGCCATGTGGGGTCCCTTCGGATGGGCAGCTCTCGATGCCCGGGCCCTTGCGGGCGGAGCATCGATAACGGCGGTGCGCCACCAAAGATACGAACCATGTGGTTTGTTTTCCAGTGCCGGGCGGACCGTACGCCGTCAGGGCGGAGGCGGAGGAGTCAGGCGATCAGGTTGACGCAGCGGCCGTGCGGGTCGAGGTGGCTCAGCGCGCCGGGCGATGCGAGTCCCGGCAACGTGTGCTTCCACAGGGCGGTGACCCGCTCCGGCAGATCGGCGCGGTTGGTCGCGGCCCGGGAGAACAGCTGCACGCCCATGTAGGCGGCGACGAAGAACTCCGCCGCCCGGTCCGGCACCACGGCCGACAGGAGTTCACCGTTGTCCCGTGCCTCGGTGAACATCGTGGTGATGATGTCGGTCCACGCCTGATAGGGGACCAGTGGGTCCTCGCTGAAGGTCGTCTCGACCGCGATACGCGTCCCTGCCTGCAATAACGGGTCGCTGCGCAGCGCCAGCGCCACCTGGTGGGTGAAGTCGATGGCGTCCTGCAGCCGGGATTCGCTGACCGGCGGGAGGAAGGGGTCGGTCTGTTCCGTGATGACCGCGCGGGCCAAGGCGTCCTTGGAGGTGAAGTGGAAGTAGACGGCTCCCTTGGTCACCCCGGCGCGCTGGATGATCTCGGCCATCGTGGCGGCCTGGTATCCGCGGGTGCCGATGACGTGGGCCGCTGCTTCGAGGACGGCGCGTCGCGTACGCACTGCGCGTTCCTGCTTGACCACCGATCATCCTCCGTATGCTCTCTTGGAGTTGTTGTGCCTGAGTGCGACCCGCCGCCCGTGGCCGCGCAGTCTATTTCCGCATCATAAAGAAGCCAACCATGCGGTATTGAATGGCGAAGCCGGTTCGGCGGCGTGGCGCGAGGCCATGTCACCGAGAGTGCTAGGAGCTGTTCGATGTCCCTCACAGCCGTCCCCGCCACGCACCGGGAGATCCGGCTCATGTCCCGCGCCGAAGGGGAACTGTCCCTGCGGCACTTCGACGTGACCGAGGTCCCGGTGCCTGAACCGGAGGCCGGGCAGGTGCTGGTGCGCAACCGCATGATGGCCGTCACCGCGGTGATGCGGACGCAGATGACGGGGATGCGGCTCCCCATACCGTCCTTCGAGCCGGGCGAGGCCCTGTGGGGCGCGGCGATCGGCGAGGTCGTGGCGGCGGCCGGTGGAGACCTCGAAGTCGGCGACCTGGTTCATCACCCGTACGGATGGCGGGAGTTCGCGGCGGTCGACGAGTCGAAGGCCCGGCGCATCGACCCCGACGCGCTGCCGGCTCTCGGTGCCCACCTGTCGCAGGGCCCCACCGCATGGGGCGCCCTGCACCGGGCTGCGGAGATCCGGCCGGGGGACACGGTGTTCGTCACCGGCGCGGCCGGCGGCGTGGGCAGCCTGGCCGGCCAGATCGCGAGGCGGCTGGGCGCCGGACGCGTCGTCGGCAGCACCGGTTCCGAGCGCAAGGCGGCCCGGCTGCGCGCGGAGCTGGGCTACGACGACACCATCGTGCGCGGTGCGGGCCCCATCGAGGCACAGCTGCATCGCGCGGCCCCGGACGGTGTCGACGTCCTGCTGGACACCGTGGGCGGTGAGCAGCTCACGGCCGCGCTGGCCCTGGCCCGCCCGGATGCCCGCTTCGCGTTGGTGGGGGCGCTCTCCAGCCAGCTCGGCGGGGACGGTGGGGTGGCCGCCCCGGTCGCGCTGGACGCCGGGCTGATCATCACCCGCCGGGTGGCGCTGCGCGGCTTCGGGCTGCACGCTCACCCGGACCTCCCTCAGGAGTGGACGAAGGTATTCGGGCGGGGCCTGCGGGAGGGTGATCTGGTCTTCCCGCACGCGCTGCTGCGGGGCATCGCGCAGGCGCCGCGAGCGCTGTGCGAATTGACGCAGGGACGCCACATCGGGGCGGTGCTGGTGGAGTTGTGAGGCCGGGCGGCGGAGCCGCCGGGCGCCGCGGGGCGGGCCGCCCGGAGCGGGGGGCTCAGCCGGCGGGGAGGTGGACGGGCGCCGGGATGCCGGCCGGCACCATGTCCTCCGGTGCGCCGGACAGCAGCCCCCACAGACCGGCCACCGACTCCTCCTCCCACCACGTGCCGTCCTCGCCGCCGAGGTGCAGCAGGCCCACCACGATCGAGGTCAGCAGCTGGGCGGTGCGCCGCGGTTCGGTGTCGGACGCCTGGGGGCCGGTCGGTCCTGCGGCGGCTCCGGGGCCGATGCGGTCGCCGGCCGGGCAGGTCATCGCCTTGTCGAGGAACAGGGCGTACCAGCGCTGCTCCAGTGCGTAGATGCCGAGGCCCGGCGCTGTCTCCGGGCGCAGTCGCAGTCCGGCGCGGAGCACCGCGTCGGACTGCACCCGGCTAAAGAGTTCGACGGCGAAGTCGCGTACGGCGGTGGCGAGGGGCTGCGTCGAGCGGGTGAGGGCGTCCTCGACCTCTTGCAGGGTCGCCAGGGCGGCATCGCGCACCGCCAGGGTGAGGTCGTCCTTCGACGTGAAGTGGAAGTACAGCGCCCCCTTGCTCAGGCGGGCCCGCCTGCTGATCTCCACCATGCCCGAGGCGGGAACTCCCTTCTCCAGGAAGGTCTCGGCGGCCGAGCGGATGAGCGCCTGGCGGCTCTGAATGGCGCGATGCTGCGTAGGCACGGTGTCCGTCCCGTCTCTAGTACGGCTGCGAGCTCCCATGCAGTCTACATAGAAAACCAACCATGCGGTTCGCTATGCTCGGGTTGAATGGCTGGATCTGCTGCCAGGTGTCGCGAAGTCACCGTCCCGGCCCCCGCGCGGGGTTGGTCGGCCCCGAGGCGCGTGCGTAACCAGTCTGGCCTGGATGAAGAGCGATGTCGACCCGTCAGCGTGTGACAAAGGCACATTGACAAACAGCGCAGGCGGTTTTTAAATCTCCGCAGGCGGTAAACGGGAGGATCCACCTCCGTTGCCACCGCCTCGACGGTCACGCACCGCCCTTGGACAGTGGTGCGCCCTGGCGAGACCGCCTCTGCCTCCCAATGTCATCGACCGCGGGCCGCCCGAACATGCCGAGCCAGCAACGTCACCCGAGCCACTGCATCCATCGGAATCCGGAAAGGTCTCCAGCCATGCGCGTAACAGCGGAAGTCGGCGAACGTCCTGTCAGAGGCGCGCGGGGCGCCGGCGGTGAGACGATCAAGGCCGCTGTCTTCGATCTCGACGGCACGCTCGCCAACACCCTTCCCGCTATCAGCAAGCTGCTGGTCAAGGTGGCCTCGGAGCAGGGATGCTCGGTGACGGCCCGGCAGGCGGCGCACGCCATCGGCAAACCGCCCGGCCCCGCGTTCGGCCGGCTGCTGGGCAGGCCCGAGGACGACGGCCGGGTGCAGGCCGCCATCGCCCGCTACCGCGAGCTGTTCTCCTACGAAGTCCTGTGCCAGGGGCCGCAGCTGCTCTTCCCCGGCGTCACCGCGGGCCTGTCCGCGCTGCGCGCACACGGCGTGGAACTGGCCGTCGCCACGTCCAAGACCACCCGCAGCGCCGAGGCGCTGCTCGACGTCATGGGCATCCGTGACCTCGTCGGCCCGGTCGTCGGGCAGGACATGGTGCGCCGCGGCAAGCCGCACCCGGAGATGGTGCTGCGCGCCGCGGGCCGGCTGGGCGTCGCCGCGTGGGAGAGCGCCTATGTAGGGGACACCGTGGGGGACATGCGGATGGCGGTGACCGCGCGGATGGCGCCGGTCGCCGTCACCTACGGGGTCGGCACCTTCGGTGAGCTGGCCGCCGTCGCCGGCACCCGCATGTGCGGCTCCTTCAAGGATGTGGTGTCCGTCATCGCCGCCGCCCGGCCGCGTCCGGCCGTCGCGGTGGGTGCCGGCCAGCGCAGGCGCTGAGGCGCTACGGTCGGTCGCAGCCGCCGGGGGGCTGCTGCGGCTCGGCCCGCGCCTCGTGCGCGTAACGGGCGCCCGCCGCCCGCAGCTTGCTGTGCAGCCGGCCGAAGACGTCCGCCGCGCGGCCACCCGGCCAGTCCTCCGGCAGGAGGGGAGAGGGCAGGCCAGGGTCCGCGTAGGGGAGGCGGCGCCAGGCGTCGAGCGCCAGCAGGTAGTCGCGGTAGGCGGCCTCGGGGGGCACCGTGCGCCGCCGCGACCACTGCCGCAGCACCGGTTCCTGCTCCGCGAGGAAGGCCCGGTGCTGCGCGGCGATGGCGTCCAGGTCCCACCACCGGGCCACCGCCCGCGCGGTCGGCTCGAAGCCCGCGTGGGCCCCGGTGAACAGGTCGACGTAGGACGCGAGTTGCAGGCGGTCCAGGGCGTGCCGGGTCTCCTCGTACAGATGCGCCGGGGCGATCCACACTCCTGGTGCGGCGGTGCCGAAGCCGAGGCGGGCCAGCCGGGAGCGCAGTTGGTGCCGCTTGTGCCGCTCCTCCTCGGGTACGGAGAACACCGCGAGCACCCAGCCGTCGGAGAGCCGGGCGGCGGGTCGGCCGTAGATCCGCCGGTCACCGTCCTCCAGGAGCTGGCGCGCGGTGCCGGAGAGGCCGTACGCGGCCGCGCCGTTGGCGGTGCGCTCCGGGACGAGCAGGCCGCGGCGCTTGAGGCGGGAGACGGCGGAGCGCACCGACGGCGGATCGACCCCGAGCACGCCGAGCAGCCGGATCAGGGCGGCGACCGGTACGGGGCCGGCCGTGCCACCCGGTCCGTCCGGCTCACCGCGCCCGTAGGCGCCGTAGAACGTGACGATCAGGGACCGTGGGGTGCGCTGCGCTTGCTGGTCGCTCACCGGGTCACTCTAGAGCCGTCGGCGGAGCCGTCAGCGCAGGCGGAAGCGCTGGAGCTTGCCGGTGGGGGTGCGTGGCAGGGAAGTGTGGAAGACGATCTCGCGCGGGCATTTGTAGGGTGCGATAACGGACTTGGTGAAGGCGCGCAGCGCGGCGACCGTGTCCGCGCCCTCGGGGACGCCCGCCCGGAGGACCACATGCGCGACGACCACCTGCCCGCGGCTCTCGTCGGTCCGCCCGACCACCGCGGCCTCGGTCACGTCGGGGTGCCGGAGCAGGGCGTCCTCCACCTCAGGGCCGGCGATGTTGTAGCCCGCCGAGATGATCATGTCGTCGGCGCGGGCGACATAGCGGAAGTAGCCGTCGGGCTCCCGGACGTAGGTGTCACCGGTGATGTTCCAGCCGTCCCGCACATACTCCGCCTGCCGGGTGTCCGCGAGGTAGCGGCAGCCGGTCGGGCCGCGGACGGCGAGCAGGCCCGGTTCGCCGTCCGGAAGGGTCTCCCCGTCCGGTCCCACGACGCGCGCCCGGAAACCGGGAACCGGCAGCCCGGTCGTGCCGGGCCGGATCGCGTCATCGGCGGCGGAGATGAAGATGTGCAGCAGCTCCGTGGCGCCGATGCCGTTGATGATCCGCAGACCGGTCGCGTCGTACCAGGACTGCCACGTCGTGGCGGGCAGGTTCTCGCCGGCCGACACACACCGGCGCAGTGAGGAGACGTCATGCGCGCCGAGTTGGGGCAGCATGGCGCGGTAGGCGGTCGGCGCGGTGAAGAGCACCGAGATGCGGTGCTTCGCGATGTCCGACAGCAGCCGGTCGGGCCCGCCCCAGTCGGCGAGGAGGGCCGAGGCGCCGGCCCGCAGCGGAAAGATCACCAGGCCGCCCAGGCCGAAGGTGAAGCCGAGCGGCGGACTGCCCGCGAACACGTCGTCCGGGCTCGGTCGCAGCACCTGCGCCGAGAAGGTGTCGGCGATCGCCAGGACATCGCGGTGGAAGTGCATACAGCCCTTGGGGCGGCCGGTGGTGCCCGAGGTGAAGGCGATCAGCGCCACGTCGTCGGCGGAGGTCGCGACGGCCGGGTACGGCGCGGTGCCGGGCTGCGCGAGGTGGCGGAGGTCGTCCGGGCCGTCCCCGCCGTAGGCCGTCACCGCCAGACCGGGAACCTCGGCCTTGACGAGATCCTCGACGGAACGGGCGTCGCACAGCGCGTGCCGCACCTCGGCGAGCCGGCAGATGGTGGCGAGCTCGTCCGGGCGCTGCGCGGCCAGCACGGTCACCGCGACCGCCCCCGCCTTCATCACCGCCAGCCAGCAGGCGGCGAGCCAGGGCGTGGTCGGGCCGCGCAGCAGCACGCGGTTGCCGGGCAGGACCCCCAGGCGCCCGGTGAGCGCGTGGGCGATCGCATCGACCTGCTCGCGCAGCCGCCCGTACGTCCACACCAGGCCGCTCGCGTCGTGGAACGCGGGCCGGTCCGGGCCCAGCCGCGCGATGGTGCCGTCCAGCAGCTCCGCGCCGCAGTTCAGCCGGTCGGGGTAGCCCAGGTCGGTGAGGTGCGGCCACTGGTCGTGGGGCGGCAGCCGGTCGCGGGCGAAGGTGTCGGCGTGGGCTGAGGACCGTAGCTCCATGGCGGGTGCGCCCCCTTGGTGGGTGAGTCCGAGTACCGCCTGCGGGAGGTGGCCGACGAGCGGCCGGGAGAGGGATGAGGGACCGTGGAGACCGGTTCGCAGAGCGCGGTCAGGTCGGGTGCGGAGGCCGGCCGGGCGGTGCGGAAACCGGTCGGATAGGGCGTGAGGGCTGCCGTTCGGATCCGTCGTCAGCGTAACGTGTTCGTGACGGCAGTCAACAGATCGCGATAGAAGGCCCGCTAGCAGGGAGTCGCCTCGTGACCGCATTCGCGCTGGGACCGGACGAACAGGAATGGTGCGCCGAACTGCGCGCGCTCACGGCGGAGAAACTGCGCCCCCTTGCCGAGCAGGGCGAGGAGGGCAGGATCAACCGCCCGCTGGTCGCCGCGCTGGGCGAACTGGGCCTGCTGCGCCGCCTGTTCCCCGCTGACAACGACGTGCGCGCCCTGGATCTCTGCCTGCTGCGGGAATCCCTCGCGCAGGAGTGCACCGAGGCGGAGACGGCGCTGGCGCTGCAGGGGTTGGGGGCGTCCCCGATCGTGCAGTCCGGCACCGCGGAGCAGCGCGCCCGCTGGATGCCGGAGGTCACCGCGGGGCGCGCCGTCGCGGCCTTCGCGCTGAGCGAGCCGGGCGCGGGCTCCGACGCCGCGGCCCTGGCCCTGGCCGCGGAAGCGGACGGCCAGGACAGCTGGCGGCTGACCGGTGAGAAGTGCTGGATCTCCAACGCCCCGGAGGCCGACTTCGCCACCGTCTTCGCCCGTACCGGGGGCGGTGCGGGCGCCCGGGGCGTCACCGCGTTCCTGGTGCCCGCCGACCGGCCCGGCCTCAGCGGCGAGCACCTGGACATGCTCAGCCCGCACCCCATCGGCACGCTCGTCTTCGACGGGGTGCCGGTGACCCGCGCGGACGTTCTCGGCGAGGTCGACCACGGCTTCGGCGTCGCGATGCGGACGCTGAACCTCTTCCGGCCGAGTGTGGGCGCCTTCGCGGTCGGTATGGCGCAGGCGGCCCTGGACGCTGCGCTGGCGCACGCGGGCGCGCGCACGGCGTTCGGCGGACCGCTGAAGGACCTGCAGTCCGTCGGCCACCAGCTCGCGGAGATGGCCACCCGTGTCGAATCCGCCCGGCTGCTGGTGTACGCGGCCGCGTCGGCGTACGACCGGGCGGACCCGGACATCGCCCGCCGCGCGGCCATGGCCAAGCTGCTGGCGACCGAGACCGCGCAGTACGTCGTCGACGCCGCGGTCCAGATCCACGGCGCGCGGGCGCTGCGCCGGGGCCACCTCCTGGAGCATCTCTATCGCGAGGTGCGTGCCCCGCGCATCTACGAGGGCGCCACCGAGGTGCAGCGCTCGGTCATCGCCAAGGAGCTGTACCGGACCGCACGGTGAACGGTCCCCCCGGCCTCCAGCTCCACTGCCGCGCCGGAGGGCCGTGCTCGTGTGCCGTGGGTGGTCAGCTGTTGCTCTTGTAGACCCGGCCGAGCTTGCACTTGCCCGCGCTGGGCGCCTGGTCGTTGCTCGTGATGAAGGTGCCGGTGACGGTCGTGGGCATGGTCTGACCGGCGGACACCCGGAGGGAGGAGATCATCGCGCTGCCGAAGGTGCGGCCGGTGCCGTCCGTGAAGTCCACGGTGCCGCTGTAGGACGCGGAGCCCGTGCTGTTGCCGTTCCGCACGCTCAGTTGGGCGCTCAGCGTGCCGGCGGAGCTGTCGACCTTGCAGTCGGTGATGCTGATGTCCGACTCCGGCGCCGTGGTCGAGCCCGCCGTCGGCGAGCCGGTGGTGCCGCTGCTGGTGGTGCTGCCGGAGCTGCTGTAGCCACCGCTTGAGCTGCTGTAGCCGCCACTGCTGCTGCTACTGCTGGAGTGGCTGCTGCCGCACCCCCCGCCGTGTGAATGCCGCGCGCCCGTCAGCGCGACGACCACGATCCCGAAAACGGCAACAGCACGCACATGGCGACGATTCACGTCGTGTTCTCCCCCGAGAGAGCGGCCGGCACGGCCGCTGGTGAGCGCCCGCGCACTGAAGTGGCGGGCGGTGTGCTCCGTCAATTCTTGACGAGCGCGCGTCAGGCTAGCAAGCAGGGGGACGGACAACGAATCGGGTCGACGGGCGATTGTCAGTGGTGGATGTCAGGCTGAAATCCAGAGCGGATCCGCGAAGGGAATCGTCATGATCACTACTGACCCCGTACCCGGCTCCCCGTGCTGGCTCGATCTGGGTGCCCCGGACGTCGAGGCGGCAGCTGCCTTCTACGGCGCGGTCTTCGGCTGGCAGGCGTCGCCGTTCGGTGACGGTGACGCGGGCAGCTACTCCGTCTTCCGACTCGACGGCAAGGTGGTCGGTGCGGTGGGCCCGCTCACCGACGAGGGCGACCGCTCCGCCTGGACCATCTACTTCCACACCCCCGACGCGGACGCCACGGTCAAGGCGGTCCAGAAGGCCGGTGGCGCGGTCCGTGTGCCGCCCACCCCGGTCGGAGCGAATGACGGACGGTTCGCCCAGCTCACGGACCCGCAGGGGGCGAGGTTCGCCGTCTGGCAGCCCGGTGACCTGGGAGGAGTCGAGGAGACGGACGGCCCCGGCAGCCTCGGCTGGATCGAGCTGTACACCTCCGACTCGCCCGCCGCGCAGACGTTCTACAAGGGCATCTTCGGCTGGACGACCCAGGACATGCCGCTGCCCGGCGGCGGGGGCGCCTACACGCTGGTCACGCCCGCGAACTGCGGCGAGGAGCGGATGCACGGCGGCATCATGGGGGTCCCGGAGATGTTCGGCTCCGGCGGGAAGCCGTATTGGCACCCGGTATTCGGCTCCGCGGACTGCGACGCCACCGTCGCCCAGGTGAAGGAGAACGGCGGCGCCCTGTCCATGGGCCCGGAGACCGCCGAGGGCGTCGGCCGACTGGCCGTGTGCACCGATCCCTCCGGCGCGGAGTTCGTCGTCCTCACTCCCGAGCAGGGCTGACAGGGGGGGCAGAGACTGCAACTCTGCTGAGAAACCGTCCCGTTCGCTGCATTGCCGGTGCCGCTCGCCACGGTCCCGCATGACCCACGCGAACGCTATGGACGATGTCCCCCGCCCCCGGCCTGAGCACGCACATCAGGATTCTGCGCGGCGACACCACCGAGGCAGCCGCCGGTGAACGCGCCTCCCGGCTGAGCTGCTTAGGCCTGACCGCGGTCAGTCAGGGAGCCGAGGAGCAGGCGCGGTACGCGGTGGCCGCCGCCGTGGAACGCCTCGACCGGGGCCGCACCGACCCCTGCGAGGTCGTCCTGACTCCCCGACTCGTCGTACGCGGCACCGTGGCCGAGCCCCGCTGAGCCGTCTCTCAGATGTCCCGGAAGATCTCGATCTGTGCGCCGATCGAGTTGAGCCGCTCCGCCAGGTCCTCGTAACCCCGGTTGATGACATAGACGTTGCGCAGGACCGAGGTGCCCTCGGCGGCCATCATGGCCAGCAGGACGACGACGGCCGGGCGCAGGGCCGGGGGGCACATCATTTCCGAGGAGCGCCAGCGGGTGGGGCCGTCGACCAGGACGCGGTGCGGGTCGAGGAGTTTGACCTGCGCGCCGAGGCGGTTGAGGTCGGTGAGGTAGATGGCGCGGTTGTCGTAGACCCAGTCGTGGATGAGGGTCTGCCCCTGGGCGCTGGCCGCGATGGCCGCGAAGAAGGGGACATTGTCGATGTTGAGGCCCGGGAAGGGCATCGGGTGGATCTTGTCCAGCGGGGCCTGGAGTTTGGAGGGCCGGACCGTCAGGTCGAGAAGCCGGGTGCGGCCGTTGTCGGCGGCGTACTCGGCGCTTCGCTCGTGGTCCAGGCCCATCTCCTCCAGGACGGCCAGCTCGATCTCCAGGAACTCCACCGGCACCCGGCGGATCGTCAGTTCCGACTCGGTGACAACTGCCGCCGCCAGCAGGCTCATCGCCTCGACCGGGTCCTCGGACGGCGCGTAGTCCACGTCGCGGTCGATGTGCGCGACGCCGTGCACGGTGAGCGTGGTGGTGCCGATGCCGTCGACCCGGACGCCCAGCTCCTCCAGGAAGAAGCACAGGTCCTGGACCATGTAGTTGGAGGAGGCGTTGCGGATGACCGTGACGCCGTCGTGCCGGGCGGCGGCCAGCAGCGCGTTCTCGGTGACGGTGTCGCCGCGCTCGGTCAGCACGATCGCGCGCTTGGGGGAGACGCTGCGGTCGACCTGGCCGAGGTAGGTGCCGTCGGTCGCGGTGATCTCCAGGCCGAAGTGCCGCAGCGCTGTCATGTGCGGGGTGACGGTACGGGTGCCGAGGTCGCAACCACCCGCGTACGGCAGCTTGAAGTGGTCCATCCGGTGCAGCAGCGGACCGAGGAACATGATGACGCTGCGGGTGCGGCGGGCCGCGTCGGTGTCCATGGCGTCGAGGTTCAACTCGGCCGGGGGGACGATCTCCAGATCGTTGCCGCCGTTGATCCACCGGGTCCGCACGCCGATGCTGGCGAGCACTTCGAGGATGCGGTAGACCTCCTCGATCCGGGCCACCCGGCGCAGAGTTGTCCGGCCGGAGTTGAGGAGGGTCGCGCAAAGCAGCGCCACGCAGGCGTTCTTGCTCGTCTTGACGGCGATGCTGCCGGACAGGCGGCGTCCGCCGACCACGCGCAGATGCATCGGGCCGGCGTAACCGAGCGAGACGATCTCGCTGTCGAGGGCTTCGCCGATGCGCGCGATCATCTCAAGGCTGATGTTCTGGTTCCCGCGCTCGATGCGGTTCACCGCACTCTGACTGGTGCCGAGCGCCTCGGCAAGCTGCGTCTGTGTCCAGCCACGATGTTGCCGGGCGTCGCGGATGAGCCTGCCGATGCGTACGAGGTAGTCGTCTGCCATAACTCGACCGTATCTCAGATATGAGATGAATGCGGGGAGGTGGTGGTCATGAGGGGCGTCGCGCGGCTGCGTCGTTCGCCCCTGTTTGTCGGTGCGTCGGGGAGTGGTCCGCCTCTGGTCCGGGGGCGTCGTCCCCGCACCCGGATGCCCTCCTGCCTCGGCTATCGCGGACCCGTGGGGGTGTGTGGCGGGCCTCGGCGGATGCGGCCCGAGCGGGAACGCGACGGTGTGCGCGCCCTCCGTCGACCCCCTGTCACGACACTCGAAATGCACCTGTTCGGCCCTGCCCGCCCGGCGAGGCGGGCGCCTTGTCTCCGGAACCGCACGGGCCTGCGGGTGCCCTGCGCACGGCAGTTACATTGGGCGGCGTGATCACTCGCCTTTCCCGTGCTGGAGCCTCCTCCCGCGACGGAGCCACCTCCCGAGCCGGGTCACCCGCCGCTGACGGAGACTCCTCCCGCCCCCGTTCTCTCGCGCTGACCGCCGTCCCGGTCGTGGCGCTGCTGGCCGTGGCGGGGCTGGCGCCCCTGCCGTACTCCCTCGCGCGACCGGGCCAGACCACGAATGTGCTGGGGGAGTATCAGGGCAAGGACGTCATCTCTCTCACCGGCGCTCCGGTGCGGGAGACCAGCGGCCGGCTGCGGATGACGGCGATCGTCGCGACCGCGCCGCGCGCCGATATCCGTCTGGGCGAGGTGATCGACGGGTGGTTCCGTACGGACCGTGCGGTGATGCCGAAGGACGCGGTCTTCCCGCCCGGGAAGTCCGAGGCGGAGATCGCCGAGCACAACCTCGCCGAGATGAAGGACTCCCAGCACGCCGCTGCGTCCGCCGCGCTCGGATACCTGGGGAAGGATCCGGACCGGGTGAAGGTGAAGCTCAGCCTCGCCGATGTGGGCGGGCCGAGCGCCGGGTTGCTCTTCTCGCTCGGCGTTGTCGACAAGCTGGACGGTGACGGGGACGGCGGCGAGCTGACCGGCGGCCGCACGATAGCCGGCACCGGGACCATCGACGCGAAGGGGACGGTGGGGGCCGTCGGCGGGGTGGCGCTGAAAACCCAGGCCGCCAAGCGGGACGGGGCGACCGTGTTCCTACTTCCCAGGGCGGACTGCGCGAAGACGCAGGACGCCCCGGACGGGCTGCGGTTGATACCCGTCACGAGCTTGAAGGGCGCCGTGCACGCGCTCACCGCACTGAACAAGGGCGGCGCGGTCCCGAGCTGCTGAGGCGAGCCGCGGGGGCCGGTTGCCGGGGCGAGGTGTCGCACCGCGCGGCTGCCCTGAGCGGCGGACCGAGCTGCTGATCCGAGCGGGCCCCCGCGCGCCGCCGTCCTTTCGGCCGCTCGCCTCCTGCCCGGCCATGCAGCGCCCGTACGGGGCGCGCCAACTCACGCCCCGTACGCGGCAGACCGCCCGGTCCTCAGCCGTCGAGCCGGCTCACGTCCACCCGCTTGAGGCGTGCCGTGTCGGCGAGGATGTTGAGCTCGACGACCTTGCCGTCCACGAGGGTGAAGGCCATGACCGAGAGCAGCTGCCCCTCCCGGATCGTGACGAGCCCCGGGGCCCCGTTGACCAGCGCGGGGCGGGCGAGCAGGGCGGCCTTGGAGAAGGTGAGCGCCTGAGCCACCACCGACCGCGCCCCGCGGACGAGCTTCGACAGGCTCGGCATCGCCTCGCCGCTGTCGGCCCGCAGCACCACATCCGGGTCGAGGAGCGCGAGCAGCGCGTCGAAGTCGCCCTGGCGCGAGGCGGCGAGGAAGGCGTCGACCACTTTCCGCTGCCGGGCGAGGTCGGTGTCCGGCACCGGCGCGGCGCCCTGGACCCGGCGTCGTGCGCGGCTGGCGAGCTGCCGCGCCGAGGCCGGAGTGCGTTCGACGATCGGGGCGACGTCGTCGAACGGCACGGCGAACATGTCATGCAGGACGAAGGCGAGCCGCTCGGCGGGAGCCAGGGTGTCGAGCACGACGAGCAGCGCGAGCCCGACCGAGTCGGCCAGCACGGCCTCCTGCTCGGGATCGATACCGTCCGCGCCGCTGAGCACCGGCTCGGGGACATGTGTCTCCAGCGAGTCCTCGCGCAGCGTCTTGCGGGTGCGCAGCTGGTCCAGGCAGATCCGCCCGACGACGGTCGTCAGCCAGCCGCCCAGATTCTCGACCCCGTCGACACCGGACCGCTCGGTTCGCAGCCAGGCTTCCTGGACGGCGTCCTCCGCCTCGCTCAGCGAGCCGAGCATCCGGTAGGCCACCGCCGTCAGATGGGGGCGGTGGCCCTCGAAGCGCTCCGCCAGCCGGTCACGTTCGTCCATCGGTGATCTTCCTCCGTAGCGGTCCGTCACGGACGCGACGGACCCGGCCCAGGCCGTTGTGACACGAAGATACGCAGCGGCCCGCGCCTGTGCCCGCCCTATGGACGAATGCCGGGGACGTCGGAGCCGAGGAGGTCAGAGCGGTCGCGGGCGGGTCTGCGCGGCGCTTTCCCCGCCCCTGCGCGGGTGGGGCGCCGGCCTCCCGGAGAAAGGAGGGCAGGCCAGGGCATGACCTCGGCGCGGTGATGTACTAGAGTTATCTCGACATCGAGATATCTGCCGAGAGGCGTACCGCTGCCGCGCCAGTAAGGCGTACCTAACTTAGGCATACCTTAGCGGATGGGCAAGGGCCTGTGACGGCAGCATTGCGGTGGTACGCGCGAATTCATGCATGAAGGAGACTGTCGTGTCGGCGAACAGCTTCGACGCCCGCAGCACGCTGCAGGTGGGCGACGAGTCGTACGAGATCTTCAAGCTGGACAAGGTCGAGGGCTCCGCCCGTCTGCCGTACAGCTTGAAGGTGCTGCTGGAGAACCTGCTCCGTACCGAGGACGGCGCGAACATCACCGCCGACCACATCCGGGCCCTCGGCGGCTGGGACTCCCAGGCCCAGCCCAGCCAGGAGATCCAGTTCACGCCGGCCCGCGTGATCATGCAGGACTTCACCGGTGTGCCCTGTGTCGTGGACCTGGCCACCATGCGTGAGGCCGTCAAGGAGCTCGGCGGCGACGCGGCGAAGATCAACCCGCTCGCCCCGGCCGAGCTGGTCATCGACCACTCCGTCATCGCCGACAAGTTCGGTACCAACGACGCGTTCGCGCAGAACGTCGAGCTGGAGTACGGCCGCAACAAGGAGCGCTACCAGTTCCTGCGCTGGGGCCAGACCGCCTTCGACGAGTTCAAGGTCGTCCCCCCGGGCACCGGCATCGTGCACCAGGTCAACATCGAGCACCTGGCCCGTACGGTCATGATCCGCAACGGTCAGGCCTACCCCGACACCCTCGTCGGCACCGACTCGCACACCACCATGGTCAACGGCCTCGGTGTGCTGGGCTGGGGCGTCGGCGGCATCGAGGCCGAGGCCGCGATGCTCGGCCAGCCCGTCTCGATGCTCATTCCGCGCGTGGTCGGCTTCAAGCTGACGGGTGAGCTGACCCCGGGCACCACCGCCACGGACCTCGTCCTGACCATCACCGAGATGCTGCGCAAGCACGGTGTCGTCGGCAAGTTCGTCGAGTTCTACGGCGAGGGCGTCGCCGCCACCTCGCTCGCCAACCGCGCCACCATCGGCAACATGTCGCCGGAGTTCGGCTCCACCGCCGCGATCTTCCCGATCGACGACGAGACGCTGAACTACCTCAAGCTCACCGGCCGCAGCGAGCAGCAGGTCGCGCTCGTCGAGGCGTACGCCAAGGAGCAGGGCCTCTGGCTCGACCCGGCCGCCGAGCCCGACTTCTCCGAGAAGCTGGAGCTGGACCTCGCGACGGTCGTCCCGTCGATCGCCGGCCCGAAGCGCCCGCAGGACCGCATCGTCCTCGCGAACGCCGCGCAGCAGTTCGCCGTCGACGTCCGCAACTACGTCGCCGACGACGAGGAGGCCGGCAAGGAGTCCTTCCCGGCGTCCGACGCCCCGGCCTCCACCAACGGCGTCCCGACGAACCCGGTCACCGTCACCGCCCCCGACGGCTCGACCTACCAGATCGACCACGGCGCCGTGACCGTCGCCGCGATCACCTCCTGCACCAACACCTCGAACCCGTACGTCATGGTCGCCGCCGCGCTGGTGGCCAAGAAGGCGGTAGAGAAGGGCCTGACCCGCAAGCCGTGGGTCAAGACCACGCTCGCCCCGGGCTCCAAGGTCGTCACCGACTACTTCGACCGTGCGGGCCTGACCCCGTACCTCGACAAGGTCGGCTTCAACCTCGTCGGCTACGGCTGCACCACCTGCATCGGCAACTCCGGCCCGCTGCCGGACGAGGTCTCCAAGGCCGTCAACGACCACGACCTGGCCGTCACCTCGGTGCTCTCCGGCAACCGCAACTTCGAGGGCCGGATCAACCCCGACGTCAAGATGAACTACCTCGCCTCCCCGCCGCTGGTCGTCGCGTACGCCATCGCCGGTTCGATGAAGGTGGACATCACCAAGGACGCGCTCGGCGTCGACCAGGACGGCAAGCCCGTCCACCTCGAGGACATCTGGCCCTCCGAGGCCGAGGTCAACGAGGTCGTCGCCTCCGCGATCGGCCAGGACATGTTCTCCTCGTCCTACGAGGACGTCTTCGCCGGTGACGCCCAGTGGCAGGCGCTGCCGATCCCCACCGGCAACACCTTCGAGTGGGACAGCGAGTCCACCTACGTGCGCAAGCCCCCGTACTTCGAGGGCATGACCATGGAGACGACCCCCGTCGAGGACATCGCCGGCGCCCGGGTGCTGGCCAAGCTGGGCGACTCGGTCACCACCGACCACATCTCCCCGGCCGGTGCGATCAAGGCCGACACCCCGGCCGGCAAGTACCTCACCGAGCACGGTGTGGAGCGTCGCGACTTCAACTCCTACGGCTCGCGCCGTGGTAACCACGAGGTCATGATCCGCGGCACCTTCGCCAACATCCGCCTGCGCAACCAGATCGCGCCGGGCACCGAGGGCGGCTTCACCCGCGACTTCACCCAGGACGGCGGGCCGGTCTCCTTCATCTACGACGCGTCGCAGAACTACCAGGCCGCCGGCACCCCGCTGGTCATCCTGGCCGGCAAGGAGTACGGCTCCGGCTCCTCCCGCGACTGGGCGGCCAAGGGCACCGCGCTGCTCGGCGTCAAGGCCGTCATCGCCGAGTCCTACGAGCGCATCCACCGCTCGAACCTCATCGGCATGGGCGTTCTGCCGCTGCAGTTCCCCGAGGGCGCGTCCGCCGAGGCGCTCGGCCTGACCGGCGAGGAGACCTTCTCGGTCACCGGCGTCACCGGCCTGAACGACGGTGGCATCCCCGAGACCGTCAAGGTCAAGGCCGGCGAGGTCGAGTTCGACGCGAAGCTGCGCATCGACACCCCCGGCGAGGCGGACTACTACCGCAACGGCGGCATCCTGCAGTACGTGCTCCGCTCGCTGATCAACAGCTGAGCGCACGGGCGCAGGCTCTGACCCGCGCTTGAAGGGCCGCACCCCGGAGACGGGGTGCGGCCCTTGTGCTTTGCTGCGGCCGGGACGGCCTCAGAACATCAGGCGGTAGCTGCCGAAACTCCCGCGCAGCTTCACGGGCTTGGCGTACGGGGCGGATGCCTGGCCGTGTCCCGGTGGAAGGAGAGGCTGCCGTCGGCGGCACGGGCCAGCAGGTCGGCGGTGCCGTCCCGGTCCAGGTCACCGTTGGAGCGGAGGGGGTTGTAGGTGTTCCAGCCGGCGCCGACGCGCCCGCGCGGGGTCACGGTGCCGTCCGGGCGGGCCGGATACGTCCACAGCACACCGGCCTTGTCGACGGCGAGGATGTCGGACTCCTTGGCGCCGCCGATGCTGCCCGGGGAGAGGACCTTGGCGTAGATGTCCCAACCGCCGCCGATCCGGCGGGTCTTCACCTCGCCGTCGGCGTTCGTGCAGGTGTAGGACAGGACCCCCTCGTCGGTCCCGTAGTACGTCGCGTCGGAGTAGCCGTCCTTGTCGTTGTCGACCTGCGCCGCGGCCTTGAGGTACGTGAAGTCCCCGATGCCGTCGCCGTCGAAGATCTTGTCGCGGGGGCCGAAGGCGCCCTTGCTGTCCGGGGCGTACAGATACAGGCTGCCCTTCTGGTCGACGCCGTCCAGGACGAAGAAGAAGGGGGTGTCGTACACCTCCCCGGCGTCTGCCTGCGCGGCCTCGGGCGTCTGCACGGCCTTGAGGCGAGGCGCCTCGGACGGCGGTGGGCTGTCGGCGAAGGCCGTGCCTGCGGTCGTGCCCGCCAGAGCCGCGACGAGCGCCGCCGTCGCGAGCCGGGTCCGTATGCGCCCGCGCGTACGGCGAGAGGGTGAAGCACCTCTGTCTCCAAGTATTCGGACAAGAGGCGTGACGCGCCCCCATAGGGGACGCGTCACGTGATCAGTCGAACAGGTGCACAGGAACCGCGTACATCGGTGCGACTTATGACGCCCCGAGCAGCTCCACCTCCGCCAGCTCGCCCTTCCCCGAGGGCACCACCCGGTAGTGCCGGTACTCGCCCGGCCGGTCGACGGCGAACACCCGGGTCTGGTGGTCCCAGGTGAAGGACTCGCCGCTGCGCCGGTCCAGCGGCTTCCAACGGGTGCCGTCTGCGGAGCCCTCCAGCGTCCAGCCCGTGGGAGCCGCGGCGTGGTCCGCCGAGGTGAGGGTGTACGACGTGACCTCGGCGGACTCCGTCAGCTCGACCGGGGCGTCGGTGAGCGCCGCGGAGGTGTCCGAGGTGTTGTCGAAGAGCGGACCGTCCGTGCCGGTTAGATCGCCCGGCGGGGAGGGGACCTCGTCGTCCTTGGTGACGGAGGCCGGGGCGGCGTTCTTCCCGCTGCCCCAGGCGGACGGTTCGGCGCCCATCGCGAAGTCGAGGGTGCCGCCCCGGGCCAGCAGGTCGTGCGGCAGGGCGGTGGAGTTCCACGCCTTGCCGTTCACCCGCAGGCCCTGGACGTAGACGTTGCGGGCGTTGTTACGGGGTGCCTTGATGACGAGGTCGCGACCGTTCTCCAGGTGGACGGTGGCCTTGGTGAACAGCGGGGAGCCCACCGCGTATTCGCCCTGGCCCATCACCAGCGGATAGAAGCCGAGCGAGCTGAAGACGTACCACGCGGACATCTCGCCGTTGTCCTCGTCGCCCGGATACCCCTGCCCGATCTCGCTGCCGAGGTAGAGCCTGGACATCACCTCGCGGACCTTCTCCTGTGTCTTCCAGGGCTGCCCGGCCGCGTCGTAGGTGTAGGCGATGTGGTGCGAGGGCTGGTTGCTGTGCCCGTACATGCCCATGCGGGTGTCGCGGGCCTCGGTCATTTCATGGATGACGTCACCGTAGGAGCCGGCGAACTCCTTGGACGCGGTCTCCGGGGTGGAGAAGTACGTGTCCAGTTTCTTGGCCAGTCCGGTGCGCCCGCCGTAGAGGTTGGCGAGGCCGCGGGTGTCCTGCGGCGCGGTGAAGGCGAAGCTCCAGGCGTTGGTCTCGGTGTAGTCGTTGCCCCAGACGCGCGGGTCGAACTTGTCCGCCGGCAGACGCCAGTTGCCCTTTTCGTCCTTGCCCTGGAAGAAGCCGACCCTGTCGTCGAAGAGCTTGACGTAGTTCTGCGCGCGGCCGAGGAAGTAGTCGGACTCCTCCTTGTAGCGCGGCTTCTTGGTCTTCTCGTACAGCGCCTTGCCCATGCGGGAGATGCCGAAGTCGTTGAGGTATCCCTCCAGCGCCCAGGACGCGCCCTCCCGGGTGTTGGTGCTCGTGTAGCCGAGGAAGGGTGAGGTGTTCATCCCCTTGCGGCCGACGCCCGGATTCGACGGTGCGACGGTCGCGTTCTTGACGGCCGCCTCGTACGCCGCCTCGGCGTCGAAGCGCACCCCCTTGGCGTACGCGTCGGCGAAGGCCACATCGGAGCTGGTCCCGGTCATCAGGTCCGCGTACCCGGGGGAGGACCAGCGCGAGATCCAGCCACCGTCCTTGTACTGCTGCACGAACCCGTCGACCATCTTTCCGGCCCGCTTCGGGGTGAGCAGCGAATAGGCAGGCCAGGTGGTGCGATAGGTGTCCCAGAAGCCGTTGTTGACGTAGACCTCACCGTCGACGATCTTCGATCCGGTGTGCGTCGGGGTGTCCTGGCCGACCTGCGGCGAGAACGGGCTGGCGTAGCGCGTACGCGAACCCACCTGCTCGGAACCGGAGTTGGGGTAGAGGTAGAGCCGGTAGAGGTTGGAGTAGAGAGTCGTGAGCTGGTCGCGGCTCGCCCCCTCGACCTCGATACGGCCCAGGATGTCGTCCCACTGCGCCTGCGCACCCTTCCGCACGCCGTCGAAGGACGCGCCGGTCGGGATCTCGCGGGCCAGGTTCGCCTTCGCCTGCTCCACCCCGATCAGCGATGTGGCGATGCGCATGGTCACGGTCCGGTCCGCGCCGGGCGCGAAGCGCAGATAGCCGGTGACGTCCTTGCCTCCGCCGCCGTCGAGCCCGCCGCCCTTGGTGACCGGCGCGTCGAAGACGCCGTAGACGAAGAGCCGGGTGGCGCCGGTCGACAGGCCGCTCTTGACGTCGGAGAAGCCGGTGACGACGCCCCGTTCGGTGTCCAGGCTCAGTCCGCCCTTGTTGTTGACGTTGTCGAAGATCAGGCTCGCGTCGTCGCCGGGGAAGGTGAAGCGCATCATCGCGGCGTGATCGGTCGGGGTGATCTCCGTCTTGAGGCCGTTGTCGAAGGTCACGCCGTAGTAGTGCGGCTTCGCGGTCTCGTTGGCGTGGTGGAAGGGCAGCGCGCGGGCGGTGCGCGAGGCGTCCGGGGTCCCGGACGCGGCCGACGGCATGACCTGGAAGGTCTGCCGGTCGCCCATCCACGGGCTCGGCTCATGGCTGGCGCTGAAGGCCTGCAGGGTGGGCAGGTTGTCGGCGTTGTTCTTCCGCGCGTATTCGTAGAGCCAGTCGGAGGAGCCGGCGTTGGTCACCGGCGTCCAGAAGTTGAAGCCGTTGGGCACGGCGGTCGCCGGAAAGGTGTTGCCGCGCGAGAAGCTGCCGCTGGACAGCGTGCCGCGGGTGGTCTCGGCGTAGTCCGACAGGTGCCCGAGCGGTTTCTCCGGGGCCTCGGCGGCGAGGGTGACGTCGTCGACCCAGCCGCGGAAGGCGGGGGCGGTCGGCGGGGCCTCGGCCGCGTCGTAGGCGACCAGGATCCGGTCGACGGTCTTGCCGGCCGCGACGGCGCCGATCCGCGACTCCCGGTGGTTCCACTGGTTGACGTACAGCGTCTTCGAAGCGGCCTGGCCCTGCGGCGTCAGCGGGGCGCCGTGCTGGTCGACGGCGCGCAGTTCGCTGAGGTACGTGCCGTCGGTGAAGGCGAGATCGACGGCGACATGCGTCGCGGGGTAGTCGGCGTCGGTGGTGCGCATCTCCGGGAAGAGCTTGTAGGAGAGGGAAGTGGCCGCGGTGACACGGGTGTTGACGTCAAAGATCTTGTTGTACGCATAGCCGCGCCGGTGCCCGGTGTGGGTGCCGGCGTAGCGCAGCGCATGCCCGCCGGAGAAGCCGGCGTTCGCCTTGGCGGTGGGGGACTCGGCGGGGCCGGTGTCGGTCCTGGTGGTCATGCCGGGGGCCGCGGGGGTGGTCTCCGGGCTGACGCCGGAGGCCCGCGGGGTGCCGTCGGGGCCGGTCTCCGCGGTGTCGGTCCAGTCCGGGCGCGGGTCCCCGGACTCGAAGGAGGAGCTGAACCCGGCCGCTCCGCGGGGAGCTTGTGGTGGCGCGGCCCCTGCCGGGCCGTGCACGGTGAGGACGAGCAGGGTGGCCGCCGCGAGGGCGACGGGGCGGGCGATCCGCCGCAGTGGACTGTGCCGGTGTCTGAGCCGCACGCGAGCCCTCTCAACGAGATTGACATCGTTGTCAGTTGCGTAATGCAGAGATAAGTAAGGTGCGTGGGAAGTTTGGTGTCAAGGGTGGCGCTGCGATTCGTGGGTCGGACATGCGCTCGTGCGGGCCGGCGGCGGCGAACGCCGCACGATCCGCCGCATGTCGGGGAGGTCTCAACTAGGGAAAGACTGCCGTCCAACCCTGCATTCGATCTTGCCCCGTCGACCGGAAGTGGACTATACCTGTCGGCGTCCGACCGGCTGCGGGAACGCGGCTGCGGATCCGGGGGGAACTGCGGGGGACGGATGATTTCCCCGCATATCTCTAGCGCGCCCGGTGCACATCCCGTACAACTCAGCTTCATCTGACCCGCGGTGCCGGGGTGGCTCCGGTACACCGCCTGAGTCCTGAAGAAGGCGAGGACTTGAGCATGGGATCCACCTCAGAATTCAACCGTCGTGATCTGGTCAAGCGTGCCGCGGCCCTGGGAATCGTCGCCGTACCGGCGATGAGCGCGCTTTCCGCGTGTGCCACCGGAGGTGGTGGGGGCGGCGAGACCGACGGGACCAAGAACAAGGGCGCGACTTCCGCCAAGAACCCTCTCGGCGCGAAGAAGGGCGCTGCGCTGGAGGCGTTCATCTTCAAGGGCGGTCTGGGCGACCAATACGCCAAGGACGCCGAGGCCGACTACAACAAGACGTATGGCGTCACCATCAAGCACACCGGTACCCAGCAGGTCGGCCCGAAGCTCCAGCCGCGCTTCGCCGGCGGAAATCCGCCGGATCTCATCGACAACTCCGGCTCCGACCACCTGGACATGAACAAGCTGTCCTCCCAGGGGCAGTTGCAGGATCTCGCGCCGCTGCTCGACGCCCCGTCGCTGGACGACCCGAAGAAGAAGGTCCGCGACCTGCTCTACCCGAGCACCCTGGAAAAGGGCAAGCACAAGGACACCTTCGATGTCCTCTATTACGCGTTCACCGTGTACGGAACGTGGTATTCCAGCAAGCTCCTCAAGGACAAGGGCTGGGAATACCCCACCTCGTTCGACGACATGATCAAGCTCTGCGCCGAGATCAAGAAGTCGGGGGTCGCGCCCTGGACCTACCCGGGCAAGTATCCGTACTACGTGCACTTCAACGTCTTCCCGCAGATCGCCAAGATCGGCGGACTGGACAAGTGGATCGCGATCGACAACCTGGAGCCGAAGGCCTGGACGTCCAACGACGCTGTCAAGCAGGTCATCGAGCACTACGAGGAGCTGGCCGCCAAGGGCTACTTCCTCCAGGGCAGCCAGGGCCTGACGCACATCCAGTCCCAGACCGCCTGGACGCGGGGCAAGGCCGCCTTCATCCCCAACGGCTCCTGGGTGGAGAACGAGTCCGCGCCGACCACGCCGGACGGGTTCGGGATGGCCGTCGGCCCGCTCTTCGACGGCGGCAGCGGCGACAAGATGCCGCACGGCACGCTGCGCGCGGAACCCAGCGAGCCGTTCATCGTCGCCAAGGGTGGAAAGAACCCGATCGGCGGCATGGAGCTGCTGCGCATTCTGCTGTCCGAGAAGCACGCGCAGAACTTCGCCACGAAGGTCAAGTCCCTCACCTCGGTCCAGGGTGCGACCGATGGGATGAAACTCTCGCCGGGTCTGTCCTCCGCTGCCCAGGCCGTGAAGGACGGTGGCGAGAATCTGCTGATGATTCAGCTGCAGGAGTGGTATCCCAAGCTGACCGACGAGAAGCTTGGCGGTCTCACCAGTCAGCTGCTGACCGGTGACATGAAGGCCGCGGAGTGGATCAAGAAGGCTCAGCAGTACGCGGACGAATTCGCCAAGGACGACTCCGTCACCAAGTTCCACCGCGGTTCCTGACCACGCACCACCGCTGACGAGGGAGGGCCGGGGAGCGCAATGCAACACGGCAAGTACCGATTCATCGTGGGGTTCCTGGCCCTGCCCCTGCTGATCTACGCGATCTTCGTGATCTCACCGTTCGTCCAGGCGTTCCAGATCTCGACGACGGAGTGGAGCGGCCTGCGGGGCGCCGCCGAGAGCATCGGCCTGGACAACTACGACAAGCTGCTGCACAGCGACGAGTTCTGGAACGCGCTCCGGCACAACGTCGTCATGCTCGTGCTGGTGCCGATCGCCACGCTCACCCTGGGGCTCTTCTTCGCCTTCATGCTGAATGTCGGCGGCAAGGCCCGGCGCGGCGCCGTCATCACCGGCGTACGCGGGGCCGCCTTCTACAAATTCGTCTACTTCTTCCCCCAGGTCATCTCCATCACCATCATCTCGGTGATCTGGTTCAACATCTACAACCCGGATCCGCACGACGGCATGCTCAACTCGCTGCTCGGATCCGTCGGTCTCGATTCCCTCCAGAGCTCCTGGCTGGGCGAGCGGAGCATCGCCCTCGCCTGCATCATGGTCGTGATGGTCTGGGCGAATGTCGGCTTCTATGTCGTGCTGTTCTCCGCCGCCATGGCCTCCATTCCCCGGGAGATCTACGAAGCGTCGCTGCTGGACGGCGCCAACCGCTTCCACACCTTCTTCCGGATCACCCTGCCGCTGCTGTGGGACACCGTGCAGACGGGCTGGGTCTACATGGGCATCATCGCCATGGACGCCTTCGCCCTGGTGCAGATCATGTCGGTCAACATGGGCGGCCCGGACGGCGCGACGGACGTCGTCCCGCTCCGGCTGTACCAAACCGCTTTCCGCGACAGCCAGTTCGGCTACGCGGCGGCCATGGGTGTCGCCATGCTCGTCGTGACGCTGCTGTTCGCCGTGCTCACGATGCGCTTCGCGCGGCGTGAGCGGATCGAGTTCTAGGGGGACTGGCGCATGACGACGGAAACCGATGCGGTCGAGAAGCTGCCGGCCCTCACCGGCCGGCGGTTGGACGAGCACCGGCGTGCCAAGGGGTCGCGCAAGCGCGCCGAGGGCGGCGTGCTGAACGTCTTCTCGCACGGCATGCTGATCGTGTGGGCGCTGATGGTGGGCCTGCCGCTGGTCTGGGTGCTGTGGAGCTCCTTCAAGAGCAGCGGCGACATCCTCACCACCCCCTGGTCGCTGCCGGACACCCTGCACTTCGAGAACTGGGCCAACGCCTGGAACAAGGCCAAGATCGGCAGCTTCTTCCTCAACACCCTGATCGTGGTGGGCGGGTCGGTCATCGGGACGATGGTGCTCGGCTCGATGGCGGGCTACGTCCTGGCGCGGTTCGAGTTCCCGGGCAACAGGTTCATCTACTACCTGTTCGTCGCCGGTATGTCCTTCCCGGTGTTCATGCTGGTCATCCCGCTGTTCTTCGTGATGCGGGACTTCCCCGGCGTGCCGCTGCTGGCGACGTACCAGGGCCTGATCATGGTCTACATCGCCTACTCGCTGCCCTTCACGGTCTTCTTCATGACGTCCTTCTTCCGCACCCTGCCGACCTCGGTGGCGGAGGCGGCCATGATCGACGGCGCCTCGCACGTCCGGACGTTCTTCCAGGTGATGCTCCCGATGGCCAAGCCCGGCCTGATCAGTATCGGGATCTTCAACTTCCTGGGGCAGTGGAACCAGTACCTGCTGCCGATGGTCCTCAACCAGGACGAGGACAAGTACGTACTGACCCAGGGCCTGGCGAACATCGCGCTGCAACAGGGCTACGAGGGCGACTGGGGCGGGCTGATGGCCGGCATGATGATCGCGATGCTGCCGGTGCTCATCGTGTACTTCATCTTCCAGCGCCAGGTACAGGCCGGTCTGACGGCCGGCGCGCTGAAGTAGACCCCTCGCCGGTGAACGGCGATTTCACGCCACAAGGGCGGTTCCGCTGCGGCGGGACCGCCCTCCGGCACGCCTGCTCACACTGCGTGGGCACGGGTACACAGGCCGGGCATCGGCTTCACATATGAGCTGCCTTCCGATCATGCTTCGCTCAACACCTTGACGAGACTTCCCGGCTGGCGTTCTGCTTAGGGTTCACATGTTGAATTCGAAGCCGCCCCCCGAGGACGTGGGTGCGGCCGGCGGGCGGTCGTCGTACCTCCCCAGCCACGGCTGGGAGGTGCCCCCAGCCCCAGATGGGAGTGGATGAGTCGATGGAGACTCCGGGGTCACAGTCTTCGCTGCACCGGGCCAACCTGGAGCGGGTCGTGCGCGCGGTGCGCATGGCGGGCTCGCTCACGCAGGCGGAGATCGCCCGGAGCACGGGGCTGTCCGCGGCGACGGTCTCCAACATCGTTCGCGAATTGAAGGACGGCGGGACCGTCGAGGTCACCCCGACGTCCGCGGGCGGCCGGCGGGCGCGCAGCGTCTCGCTGTCCGGGGACGCGGGCATCGTGGTGGGCGTCGACTTCGGCCACTCCCACCTGCGGGTCGCGGTCGGCAACCTGGCCCACCAGGTGCTGGCCGAGGAGGCCGAGCCGATCGATGTGGACGCCTCCGCCGCGGAAGGGTTCGACCGGGCGGAGCAGCTGGTCAGCAGGCTGGTCGAGTCGACCGGGATCGCCCCCGGCAAGGTGATCGGCGTCGGCCTCGGCGTCCCGGGCCCCATCGACGTGGAATCCGGCACCCTCGGCTCGACGGCGATCCTGCCGGGCTGGTCCGGGACGAACCCCAGCCAGGCGCTGTCGGAGCGGCTCGGGGTGCCCGTCTACGTCGACAACGACGCCAACCTCGGCGCGCTCGGCGAGCTGGTCTGGGGCAGCGGCCGAGGCGCCGCCGACCTCGCGTACATCAAGGTCGCCAGCGGTGTCGGCGCCGGTCTGGTGATCAGCGGGCAGATCTACCGCGGGCCGGGCGGCACGGCGGGCGAGATCGGGCACATCACCCTGGACGAGGCGGGCCCGGTGTGCCGCTGCGGCAACCGCGGCTGTCTGGAGACCTTCACCGCGGCCCGGTACGTCCTTCCGCTGCTCCAGCCGAGCCACGGCCCGAACCTGACCATGACGCGGGTGGTGCAGCTGGCCCGCGAGGGCGATCCGGGCTGCCGGCGGGTGATCGCGGACGTAGGCCGTCATATCGGTAGTGGTGTGGCGAATCTGTGCAATCTCCTCAATCCGAGCAGGGTGGTGCTCGGCGGCGATCTGGCCGAGGCCGGCGAGCTGGTGCTCGCGCCCATCCGGGAGTCCGTGTCGCGCTACGCGATCCCCAGCGCCGCACGGCAGTTGGGCGTCGTCCCCGGCACGCTCGGGGGGCGTGCCGAGGTGCTGGGCGCGCTGGCGCTGGTGCTGAGCGAGATGGGGGATTCCTCCCTCCTCGACGGTGCGCAGGCCGCCGAGGCCCCTGCCCTCACCTGATCCGCTCTGAGTTCAGACAGCTAACGCATGGCACCGTTGTCATCTCGTTAAGGATTTACTCCTTGACGGTGGGCTGGCGGCCGAGTTGACTTCCAGCCACCTCGGCCGCAACGACGCGGCCTCGTCAGGGAGGCAACCCCAATGAACCTTTGGACGCGTCGCGTCGTCATAGGCACCGCCGCCGTATCGATGGCCCTCTCCGTGGCCGCGTGCGGCAAGGCCGGAGACGGCGACAAGGCGGGTGGCGGCGACAACAAGACCATCGGCCTTCTGCTGCCGGAGAACAAGACCACGCGTTACGAGACCTTCGACCGTCCGCTCATGGAGGCGAAGATCAAGGAGCTGTGCAGCGACTGCACGGTGAAGTACAACAACGCGGCGCAGGAGACCGAGACCCAGAAGAAGCAGTTCGACGCGCTGATCACCCAGGGCGTCAAGGTGATCATTCTGGACGCCGTCGACTACAAGGCCACCAAGTCCTGGGTCAACCAGGCCGCCAAGAAGGGCGTCAAGGTCGTCGCGTACGACCGGCTGGCCGAGGGTGAGATCTCCGCCTACGTGTCCTACGACAACGAGAAGATCGGCCGCCTGCAGGGCGAGGCGCTGGTCAAGTCGCTCGGCGACGAGGCCAAGGACAGCAATGTCGTCATGATCAACGGCTCGCCGACCGACCCGAACATGCCGTTCTTCAAGAAGGGCGCCCACAGCGTCCTCGACAAGCAGGTCAAGAAGATCGCGTACGAGCAGGACATCCCCGACTGGTCGCCCGACGAGGCGAACCGGAAGATGGGCGCGGCTCTCGACTCGCTCGGCAAGGACGGCTTCCAGGGCGTCTACTCCGGCAACGACGGCATGGCCGGCGGCATCATCACCGCGCTCAAGCAGAAGGGCGTCGAGGTCCCGGTCGGCGGCCAGGACGCCGAGCTCGCGGGCCTGCAGCGGATCCTCAAGGGCGACCAGGCGTTCACGATCTACAAGCAGATCAAGCCGCAGGCCGACTCGACGGCCGAGATCGCGGTCAAGCTGCTCAAGGGCGGGAAGATCGACTCCCTGACGGACACCAAGGTCGACAGCCTCAGCGGTGAGGTCAAGGGTATCCCCGCCAAGCTCTACGACGCGCAGATCGTGACCAAGGACGACATCGCGGACACGATCATCAAGGACAAGGTCTACAAGGCGAGCCAGATCTGCTCGGCGGACCTCAAGGCGGCCTGCGAGGCGGCCGGCATCAAGTAAGCACCCCGGCTCCGCGGGGCCGCGCGGCACAGCCCGCGGCCCCGCGCCCCCGGTCCGGTGCCCCCCGAGCCCTTCCCGCTCCGGCCGGCACCCACCGCACCTCGCACCCACCCCCCTCTGCTCCACGCAGCACCATCCCCGCCGTTGCCACGGCGGCGAAGGAGATGATTCACGTGTCCGCTACGCCTGTGCTGGCGTTGCGCGGAATCTCCAAGCGGTTCGGCGCCGTTCAAGCACTCACGGACGTCACCCTGGAGATCCACCCCGGCGAGGTGGTCGCCCTGGTCGGCGACAACGGCGCCGGCAAGTCCACCCTCGTCAAGACCATCTCGGGTGTGCACCCGGTCGACGACGGCGCCATCGAGTGGGAGGGCGCGGCGGTCCGGATCAACAAGCCGCACGACGCCCAGGAACTCGGCGTGGCCACCGTCTACCAGGACCTCGCGCTCTGCGACAACCTCGACGTCGTCGCCAACCTCTACCTGGGCAACGAGATCCGCACCGCTGGCGTCCTGGACGAGATCGCGATGGAGAAGCGCGCCAAGGAGCTGCTGGACACCCTGTCCATCCGCATCCCCAGCGTCCGCATCCCCGTCGCCGCGCTCTCCGGTGGCCAGCGGCAGGTCGTCGCCATCGCCCGCGCGCTGATCGGTGACCCGAAGGTCGTCATCCTCGACGAGCCCACCGCCGCGCTCGGCGTCGAGCAGACCGCGCAGGTCCTCGACCTCGTCGAACGACTGCGCGAGCGGAACCTCGGCGTCATCCTCATCAGCCACAACATGGCCGATGTGCAGGCCGTCGCGGACCGCGTCGCGGTGCTGCGGCTGGGCCGCAACAACGGTGTCTTCGACGTCGAGGGCACCTCCCACGAAGTGATCATCGCCGCCATCACCGGCGCCTCGGACAACGCCGTCACCCGCCGCAAGGCGCGTACGACCCAGGTGAAGAAGGAGGCCGGCGCATGAGTGACCTCACCAAGCAGCCCGCCGCCGGCGAGGACGCGGCGGACGCGACCGCCGCCCCGGCCGCCGTCGACCCGCCCCAGCCCGCAGCCGTCGACCCGCGCCTGCTCGTCCGCGAGCAGGGCTTCGCCGGCTACCTCAGCGACTTCAAGCGCCGGGTGCGCGGCGGTGAGCTGGGCTCGCTCCCGGTCGTCATCGGGCTGCTCGTCATCGCCGTCGTCTTCCAGCTGAAGAACAGCAGCTTCCTGTCCGCCGACAGCCTCGCGAACATCGGCGTCTACACCTCCGGCCTCGGCATCATGGCCGTCGGCATCGTCTTCGTCCTGCTGCTGGGCGAGATCGACCTGTCGGTCGGCTCGGTGGCCGGCGTCGGCGCCGCCGTCTGGGCGGTGCTCAGCGTCACCAACGGCGTCAACGACTGGCTCGCGGTACTGATCGCCATCGCCGCGGGCATCGCCATCGGCGCCCTGCACGGCTTCTTCTTCGCCAAGGTCGGCGTCCCGGCGTTCGTGGTCACGCTCGCCGGCTTCCTCGGCTGGAGCGGCCTGCAGATCTGGATGATGGGCAAGGAAGGCTCCATCAACACACCCACCGGCAGCGTGGTGGAGAACCTCACCGGCTACTACTTCGAGGACAAGGCCGCCGCGTACGGTCTCGCGCTGATCGCCGTCCTCGCCTACGCCGGGTCGCTGCTGCTGGACGCCAAGCGTCGCAGGGCCGCGGTGCTGCCGTCCCGCCCGCTCAGCGAGATCCTGCTGCGCACCGGCGTCGTCGCGCTGCTCGCCTTCGCCGTCGCCTACGTCCTGAACGAGCCGGAGGGCGCCCGCGGCCTGCCGCTGGCCCTGGTGCTCTTCCTCGCGGTCCTGGTCCTCGCCGACTTCGTGGTGCGCCGCACCACCTACGGACGGCAGATCTTCGCGGTCGGCGGCAACGCCGAGGCGGCCCGGCGCGCCGGTATCAACGTCAACAAGATCCGCATCACGGTGTTCGCCGTCTCCGGCATGCTCGCCGCCTTCGGCGGACTGTTCATCGCCAGCCTCTCCGGTGGCGCCACCAAGAACCTGGGCTCCGGCAACACCCTGATGAACGTCATCGCGGCGGCCGTCATCGGTGGCACCAGCCTCTTCGGCGGCCGCGGCAAGATCTGGTCCGCGCTGCTGGGCATGCTGGTCATCCAGTCCATCCAGCAGGGCCTGAACCTGCTCGGTATGGCCAGCGAGATCCAGTACATGATCACCGGCGCGGTGCTGCTCGCCGCCGTCGTGATCGACTCGGTCTCCCGGCGGACACAGAAAACGGCCGGAAGAACATGATTCCGGGGCCGCGCCCGCGGCCCCTCCCGCCCCGTCCGGCCGGCCAGGCCCTCACCAGGCACGATCTGGTGGGGGCCGGCGCCTTTTGCGCGGCGTGCGCCGTGCGACCGCCTCACCCGAGTGACATACATCGCAAGGCCCGGCCACCGGCGCAGCGGGCGGAACATTAGACTCGACTGATCGGCAAGCTCGACCAGCTCGGACCCGACCAGGTTCGAACACGCTCGACAGCACAAGGAGGCACGGGTGGCGCTGCTGACCCGCATCGAGGGACCGCGCGATCTGGACCGGCTCGGACCCGACCAGCTCGAGCAGCTGGCGGGGGAGATCCGTAGCTTCCTCGTCGACGCGGTCGCCAAGACCGGCGGACACCTCGGGCCGAATCTCGGCGTGGTCGAGCTGACCATCGCCCTGCACCGCGTCTTCCACTCCCCGCAGGACCGGGTCCTCTTCGACACCGGTCACCAGTCGTATGTGCACAAGCTGCTCACGGGGCGTCAGGATTTCTCGAAGCTGCGGGCGAAGGGCGGTCTGTCGGGCTACCCGTCGCGTGCGGAGTCCGAGCACGACGTCATCGAGAACAGCCATGCCTCGACGGTGCTGGGCTGGGCGGACGGTCTGGCCAAGGCCAATCAGGTGCGCGGCAAGGACGACCACGTCGTGGCGGTGATCGGGGACGGTGCGCTGACCGGCGGCATGGCCTGGGAGGCGCTGAACAACATCGCCGTCGCCAAGGACCGCCCGCTGGTCATCGTGGTCAACGACAACGAGCGCTCCTACGCGCCGACCATCGGCGGTCTGGCCGACCACCTCGCCACGCTGCGCACCACCGATGGCTACGAGCGTTTCCTGGCCCGCGGCAAGGACATCCTGGAGCGCACGCCGGTCGTCGGCAAGCCGCTCTACGAGACCCTGCACGGCGCCAAGAAGGGTCTGAAGGACTTCATCGCCCCGCAGGGCATGTTCGAGGACCTCGGCCTGAAGTACGTCGGCCCGATCGACGGCCACGACCTGGACGCCCTGGAGTCCGCCCTGCAGCGCGCCAAGCGCTTCGGCGGCCCGGTCATCGTGCACTGCCTCACCGAGAAGGGCCGTGG
This sequence comes from Streptomyces sp. Pv4-95, assembly GCF_045782725.1. Taxonomy (NCBI): domain Bacteria; kingdom Bacillati; phylum Actinomycetota; class Actinomycetes; order Kitasatosporales; family Streptomycetaceae; genus Streptomyces; species Streptomyces sp. Pv4-95. The sequence goes on along the minus strand of NZ_CP127172.1, from coordinate 2,085,991 downwards.
CTACAAGCCGGCCGAGCAGGACGAGGCGGACCGCTTCCACGGCATCGGTGTCATCCACCCCGACACCGGCCTGCCGGTCGCGGCCTCCGGCGCGGACTGGACGTCCGTCTTCGGCGAGGAGATGGTCAAGCTCGGCCGTGAGCGCGACGACATCGTGGCGATCACCGCCGCCATGCTGCAGCCCGTCGGCCTCCAGAAGTTCGCCACCGCCTTCCCCGACCGGGTCTACGACGTCGGCATCGCCGAGCAGCACGGCGCGGTCTCCGCGGCGGGCCTGGCGACGGGCGGACTGCACCCGGTCTTCGCCCTCTACGCGACCTTCCTCAACCGCGCCTTCGACCAGGTCCTGATGGATGTCGCGCTGCACAAGTGCGGAGTCACCTTCGTCCTGGACCGCTCCGGTGTCACCGGCACCGACGGCGCCTCCCACAACGGCATGTGGGACATGTCGCTCCTCCAGGTCGTCCCCGGCCTGCGGATCGCCGCGCCGCGCGACGCCGACCAGGTCCGCGCCCAGCTTCGCGAGGCCGTCGACGTCGATGACGCGCCGACCGTGGTGCGCTACTCCAAGGGCGCCGTCGGCCCGGCCGTCGAGGCCGTCGGACGGGTGGGCGGCATGGACGTGCTGCGCGCTCCCGCCGCCACGGTCGCCCGGCCCGACGTCCTGCTGGTGTCGGTCGGCGCGCTCGCCCCGATGTGCCTGGAGATCGCCGACCTGCTCGACAAGCAGGGCATCTCCACCACCGTCGTCGACCCGCGCTGGGTCAAGCCGGTCGACGCGGAGCTGCCCGGCCTCGCCGCCAAGCACCGCGTGGTCGTCACCGTCGAGGACAACATCCGCAGCGGCGGCGTCGGTTCGGCCGTCGCCCAGTCGCTGCGGGACGCCGGTGTGGACCTCCCGCTGCGCGACTTCGGCATCCCCGAGCGCTTCCTCGACCACGCCTCCCGCAAGGAGGTCATGGCCGAGATCGGGCTCACCGCGCCGGACATCGCCCGCCAGGTGACCGGCCTGGTCGCGAAGATCGACGGTCGCTACGAGGACAGCGCGGACTCCGTGGGGACCAAGGACGAGGCGAAGCCCGCCGAGGTCGCCCGCGACTGACCCCACCACTGCCGCACGGGGCCGGCCGGTCATCCGAAAGGGTGTTCCGGCCGGCCCCTCGGCATATCCATGGCCGCGCCCTATCGGGTGAATCACCGCCGCCCGAAGGCCCGCCGGGCCTGGCTGCTTCGCGCCATTACGGAGACTCGGTCAGTTCAGGAGAATTGCGAGGGTCGTCCAGGCGGAGGTTCGCCCATGAGCACAGAGCACGGCACACAGCCCGATTCGCGCCGCAGTCACGGTATGTTCCGGACGAAGAGCGTGGAGCAGTCGATCCAGGACACCGAGGAGCCGGAGCACGCGCTCAAGAAATCCCTCTCGGCGCTCGATCTGACCGTTTTCGGAGTCGGTGTCGTCATCGGCACCGGCATTTTTGTCCTCACCGGAAAAATCGCCAAGGAGCAGGCCGGGCCCGCCGTGGCCCTCTCCTTCGTCGTCGCGGGTGTCGTCTGCGCGCTGGCCGCGCTGTGCTACGCGGAATTCGCCTCCACCGTCCCGGTGGCCGGTTCGGCCTACACCTTCTCCTACGCCTCGCTCGGTGAACTGCCGGCCTGGATCATCGGCTGGGACCTGATCCTGGAACTGGCGCTGGGGTGTGCGGTGGTCGCCGTCGGGTGGTCGGGCTATGTGCGCTCGCTGCTGGACACCGCGGGGGTGCAGCTGCCCGCGGGGCTGTCCGGCACCCATGAGGGGGAGTTCGGCTTCGATCTGCTCGCCTGTGTCCTGGTGCTGTTGCTGACCGCGATCCTCGTGCTGGGGATGAAGCTCTCCTCGCGGGTGACCGCGGTGGTCGTCGGCATCAAGGTCACCGTCGTGCTGCTGGTCATCGTCGCCGGTGCCTTCCTGATCACCGGCTCGAACTACGAGCCCTTCGTCCCGCCGAGCAAGCCCACCGAGGGCGGCGGCGGACTGGCGGCGCCGCTCGTCCAGCTGATGTTCGGCTTCACCCCGGCCGACTTCGGCACGATGGGCATCTTCACCGCGGCGGCCGTGGTCTTCTTCGCCTTCATCGGCTTCGACATCGTGGCCACCGCCGCGGAGGAGACGCGCAACCCGCAGCGCGACGTCCCGCGCGGCATTCTCGGCTCGCTCGCGATCTGCACCTTCCTCTACGTCGCCGTCTCGGTCGTCGTCACCGGCATGCAGAAGTACAGCAAGCTCTCCACCGACGCCCCGCTCGCCGATGCCTTCAAGGACCTCGGGCACCCCTTCTTCGCGGGGTTGATCAGCTTCGGTGCCGCCGTCGGCCTGACCTCGGTCTGCATGATCCTGCTGCTCGGCCAGAGCCGGGTGTTCTTCGCGATGAGCCGGGACGGGCTGCTGCCGCGATTCTTCTCCCGCGTCCACCCGAGCTTCGGCACCCCCTACCGGTCGACCCTCCTGCTCGGCGGTGTGGTGGCCGTCGTGGCAGGCTTCACCTCCATCGACGAACTCGCCGAACTGGTCAACATCGGCACCCTGTTCGCGTTCGTGGTGGTCGCCATCGGCGTGGTGCTGCTGCGCCGCTCACGCCCCGACCTGCCGCGGTCCTTCCGTACCCCGCTCGTGCCGCTCGTCCCGGCGCTGTCCGTCCTGGCCTCGCTGTGGCTGATGATCAATCTGCCCGCCGAGACCTGGGTGCGGTTCGCGATCTGGATGGGGATCGGCTTCCTCGTCTACTTCGTGTACGGCCGCTCGCACAGCCGCCTCGGCATCCGGGGGCGGCAGAACCGGAAGGTGTGACACCGCCGTCCGCCGCGCCACGGAACGCGGCCGTGGAACGGGCGAACCCCGGAACCTGGAGGTTCCGGGGTTCGAGGTGTCCGGCCGGCTCACCGGTACCCGTCGGCGACGGTGGGCCGTGTCGGAGCGGCCGCGACGCAGGTCGCGGCGGTCGCTGTCAGACGCCGGAGGCGTGCACCGCGACGAGACCGGAGACGTGCGCCTGGCCGGGGGCCAGGGAGACCTGCGCACCGAGGGTGGCGTCGATGTTCAGGCCGGCGGCGTGGATCTGCGCACCTGCGCCGGCACCGGCGGCGAGGCCACCGGCAATGTTGTCCAGCTCGCTGTCGGAGATCTCGCTGGTGGCGATCGCGGAGGTGACGTCGTTACGCATGGGTGCCTTCCTTGTAATGCGGTGAGGTTAAGGAAAAAAGTCATGCCGGCCGGGTGGCGGGAAATGAGAATCCGACCGGTGCAGCAAGCGTCCGGCTCCCGAAATCGGGAGCCAAATTGACGACTCGCACACTCGTAGGATGCAATCACGCCGACGGACCCCCCGGCAACTTGCGGTCCCGTTTTTTCCGGTACGCGCTTTGAGATCACAATTGCTCTGACGTGCAGCTTTACCAGGTCCCATACGGACGAACCCCCTGGCGCGGCACCTCTTGGACAACCCGCGCGCAATAGTGCGGCAAAGGCTGTCAGAGGGATATCTGCATTTACCGTTCGGTGGATCTTCAGATGCGCCCCGGGCGCGGGATGACACGAGATGTCGGCATCTTCAGCTTTTCCGCGTGCCGCACGTGTATCGAATGTGCAGAACCGGTGAATCCAATGGGCATGCGGCGAAAACCCGGGGCGCGCGCGAGCGCACAAGTGGTGTCGGAAGGACCGGGCGGACGGTGGCCGGGCCGGGCTGTTCGGCCCCCTGCAACCGCCCCGTCAGCCCCGGGAAGCCTGCCCGCCGTCGCGCCGGCCCCACACCGCGCGCGGCCCCGTCACCCGGGCGCCCAGGGCCTCCACGCGTTCACGCAGCCCACGGTCCGCGGTGACGACGAGACAGGCGCGGTCGCCGCCGCCCTCCTCGGCGACCAGTTCCACGATGCGGTCGTCGCCGCTGCCGCTCGCGGACTCCACCCGCACGTCCTCGACGGACGCCACGCCGCGCGCCGCGCCCTCCACCACGAGGACGATTTCCACCGGCGGTTCGACGATCCCCGGCAGCCCGCCGGCGACGTACTGCCGCAGTGCGTCCCGCAGCCGCTCCGCCGCGCCGTGCCGGTCCCGCCACCAGCCGTCCGGCACCGAACCGACCACGTTCGCGGCATCGACAATGACCAAGGAATCCATGCCGCCACCCTCCCACGCCGGTCCGCCGCAGCGGCCGGACGCGGAGGACCGGCCGCCCCGGAGCGCCCCCGCAGGGCCCCGGACGCACGGATGCGCGGGCCGGCTCCGCCGAGCCGGCCCGCGCATCCTCCTTCAGTTGCGTCCGCTTACGCGGGAACGCTCGCGACGCCCGGCTCCAGGAACCGCTTGCCGGTGACCCGCTCGGAGACACCCGCGCGGTCCAGGTACGGCGTGATGCCGCCCAGGTGGAAGGGCCAGCCGGCGCCGGTGATCAGGCACAGGTCGATGTCCTGCGCCTCGGCGACGACACCCTCGTCCAGCATCAGGCCGATCTCCTGCGCGACGGCGTCCAGGACGCGGTCGCGGACCTGCTCCTCGGTCAGGACGACATCGCCCTGCTCGAGGAGGGCGGCGACCTCGGGGTCCAGCTCCGGCTTGCCGGAGTCGTAGACGTAGAAGCCGCGCTTGCCGGCCTTGACGACGGCGGCGAGGTTCGGCGAGACGGTGAAGCGGTCCGGGAAGGCGCCGTTGAGCGTCTCCGAGACGTGCAGACCGATCGCCGGGCCGACCAGCTCCAGCAGCACCAGCGGCGACATCGGCAGACCGAGCGGCTCGATGGCCTTCTCGGCGACGTCGACCGGGGTGCCCTCGTCGATGACGTTCTGGATCTCGCCCATGAAGCGGGTCAGGATGCGGTTGACGACGAACGCCGGGGCGTCCTTCGTCAGCACGGCCGTCTTCTTCAGGGACTTGGCGACCGAGAAGGCGGTGGCCAGCGACGCGTCGTCGGTCTTCTCCGCCCGCACGATCTCCAGCAGCGGCAGGATCGCGACCGGGTTGAAGAAGTGGAAGCCCACGACCCGCTCGGGGTGCTGGAGCTTCGACGCCATCTCGGTGACCGACAGCGAGGAGGTGTTGGTGGCGAGGACGGCGTGCTCCGGCACGACCAACTCGACCTCGGCGAACACCTTCTGCTTGACGCCCATCTCCTCGAAGACGGCCTCGATGACGAAGTCCGCGTCGCCGAAGGCGGTGGCCTTGTCGAGGTGACCGGAGACCAGGCCCTTGAGGCGGTTGGCCTTGTCCTGGTTCACCCGGCCCTTGAGCAGCAGCTTGTCGATCTCGCCGTGGACGTACTCCACGCCCTTGTCGATCCGGGCCTGGTCGATGTCGGTGAGGACGACCGGGACCTCCAGGCGGCGCGCGAACAGCAGCGCCAGCTGGGAAGCCATCAGACCGGCGCCGACAACGCCCACCTTGGTGACCGGACGGGCCAGCTTCTTGTCCGGGGCACCGGCAGGACGCTTGGCGCGCTTCTGCACCAGGTTGAAGGCGTAGATGCCGCTGCGCAGCTCGCCGCCCATGATCAGGTCCGCGAGGGCCTGGTCCTCGGCGTCGAAGCCCTGCTGGAGGTCGCCGTTCTTGGCGGCCTCGATGATCTCCAGCGCGCGGTAGGCGGCCGGGGCCGCGCCGTGCACCTTGCCGTCGGCGATGGCCTTGCCGCGCGCCACGGCGTCGTCCCAGGCCGCCCCGCGGTCGATCTCGGGCCGTACGACCTCGGTGTCGCCCTTGAGGACGGACGCGGTCCAGATCAGCGACTGCTCCAGGAAGTCCGCACCCTCGAAGAGCGCGTCGGCGATCCCGAGTTCGAAGACCTGCTTGCCCTTGAGCTGCTTGTTCTGGTTCAGCGAGTTCTCGATGATGACCGAGACCGCGCGGTCGGCGCCGATCAGGTTCGGCAGCAGGACGCAGCCGCCCCAGCCCGGGACCAGACCGAGGAAGACCTCGGGCAGCGAGAACGCCGGCAGCGCCTTGGAGACGGTGCGGTAGGTGCAGTGCAGACCGACCTCGACGCCACCGCCCATCGCCGCGCCGTTGTAGTAGGCGAAGGTCGGCACGGCCAGGCCGGAAAGGCGCTTGAAGACGTCGTGGCCGCCCTTGCCGATGGCCAGCGCGTCGTCGTGCTGCTTGAGCAGCTCGACGCCCTTGAGGTCGGCGCCGACCGCGAAGATGAACGGCTTGCCGGTGATGCCGACACCGACGATGGTGCCGTCCGCGGCCTCCTTCTCGACCTGGTCGACGGCGACGTTGAGGTTCGCCAGCGACTGGGGCCCGAAGGTGGTCGGCTTGGTGTGGTCCAGGCCGTTGTCCAGCGTGATGAGCGCGAACTTCCCCGCGCCCTGGGGCAGGTCGAGGTGGCGCACGTGCGCCTGCGTCACGACCTCGTCGGGGAACAGCTCTGCCGCACCCTTCAACAGCTCAGCGGTAGTACTCACTTGTTCCCCTCGAAGTGCGGGTTCTCCCAGATGACCGTTCCACCCATGCCGAAGCCGACACACATGGAGGTAATGCCGTAGCGGACGTTCGGCTGCTCCTCGAACTGCCGGGCCAGCTGCGTCATCAGACGGACGCCGGACGAGGCCAGCGGGTGGCCGAAGGCGATCGCGCCGCCGTACTGGTTGACGCGCGGGTCGTCGTCCGCGATGCCGTAGTGGTCCAGGAGCGAGAGCACCTGCACCGCGAAGGCCTCGTTGATCTCGAACAGGCCGATGTCGTCGATCGTGAGACCGGCCTTGGCCAGCGCCTTCTCGGTCGCCGGGACCGGGCCGATGCCCATGACCTCGGGCTCGACGCCGGCGAAGGCGAAGTCCACCAGGCGCATCTTGACCGGCAGCTCCAGCTCGCGCGCCACGTCCTCGGCGGCGATCAGCGAGGCGGTCGCGCCGTCGTTGAGGCCGGCGGCGTTGCCCGCGGTGACCCGGCCGTGCGCACGGAACGGGGTCTTGAGGCCGGTGAGGTTCTCCAGGGTCGTGCCCGGACGCATCGGCTCGTCGGCGGTGGCCAGGCCCCAGCCGGTCTCGCCGGCCTCGGCGTTGGTGCGGCGCACCGAGATCGGCACCAGGTCGGCCTGGATCTTGCCGTTGGCGTACGCCTTGGCGGCCTTCTCCTGGCTGCGTACGGCGTACTCGTCGGCGCGCTGCTTGGTGAGGTGCGGCAGGCGGTCGTGGAGGTTCTCCGCCGTCATGCCCATGAACAGGGCCGACTGGTCGACGAGCTTCTCCGACACGAAGCGCGGGTTGGGGTCCACGCCTTCGCCCATGGGGTGGCGCCCCATGTGCTCGACACCGCCGGCGAGGGCGATGTCGTACGCGCCGAACGCCACGCCACCGGCCATGCTCGTCACGGCGGTCATCGCGCCGGCGCACATGCGGTCGATGGAGAAGCCGGGGACGGACTGCGGCAGACCCGCGAGAATTCCGGCGGTACGGCCCAGGGTCAGGCCCTGGTCACCGATCTGCGTGGTCGCGGCGATGGCGACCTCGTCGATCTTCGCGGGGTCCAGGGCCGGGTTGCGGCGCAGCAGCTCCCGGATGGCCTTCACGACGAGATCGTCGGCGCGGGTCTCGTGGTAGATGCCCTTGGGGCCCGCCTTGCCGAACGGGGTGCGGACGCCGTCGACGAAGACGACGTCCCTAGCGGTACGAGGCACGTTGGCTCTCCTCCAGGTGCGGGATGGCACTGCTGCGGGGCGCCCCGGGGGACGCTTCACACCCCACATGCTACTTACGGGTAACCAAGCTGCACACCCCCACCGCCCGGAGCGGTGAACGTCACACCGGGAGGAGGCGGAAAGCGCGGCGCGGGACCCGTGCGGACGCGGCCGCCGACGGCGCACACGAAGGCGCGTCCGACGGGTACTCAGAATCTACTCATATTGGACTTAGAGTGCCCATATGTGTGCGAAGAGAACTGGCGCCGCGGGAGCGTGCCGTCGCCCGGCGGCGCCCCGCGCGCTCGGCGCGGCCCTCGCCGTCGCTGCCGCGGGAGTGCTGCTGGCGGGCTGCGCGGACGAGGACAGCGGCGTCGCGGACGGCGCCACGAAGAGCAGCGCGGCCGCGTCGAGAGCGCCGAAAACGCCGTCGTCCCCCTCCGCCCCGGCTTCCCCGTCCGCCCCGGCCTCCCCGAGCGGCGGGCTCACCGAGGACCAGGCCGAGCGCAAGGCCCTCGTGCCGCGGGCCAAGGTGAGCTACGAGCGAGCCCTGACGGCCGCGATCGCCGCCGTCCCGGCCGCCGAGCCGGTCTCCGCGGAACTCAAGGGCACCCCGGGCGGCGGGGCGGCCTGGGAGACCGAGGTGGCGACGGCCGACGGCACCGCCCACGCCGTCCGCGTCGACGCGGTCACCGGCAAGGCGGACCCGCCGCGCGCCGAGCCCGATCAGGACGCGGAGGACAAGCGGGAGCTGGCCGGCCGGCTGGGAAGATCGACGGTGACCGCTCAGCAGGCCGTACGGACCGCCACCGGCGGGCAGCGGGGCACCGTCAGCTCCGTCGAACTCGGCGGCTTCGGCAACGGCACGCTCTCCTGGGCCGTCGACATCGTCACCCAGGACAACTGGACCAAGACGACGTACGACATCGGCGCGACCGACGGCAAGATCCTGCGCAAGCACGTCGACCGCGACTGAACGGCGCCCGCCACGGGCCGGCGCCGTTCAGTCGGTGTCAGTCGTCGCCGTCCGTGTCCGTCAGCAGCGCGGTGGTGAGGAGCGGCGCGACCTTCTCGATCTGCCAGGCGCGCGCGCCGTGCCCGGCCAGCACCTCGGCGACCGTCTCCTGCGTCGGCTGCGCAGGCGGCTCCCAGCACAGCCGGCGGACGGTGTCCGGCGTGATCAAGTTCTCCTGCGGGAGGTTCAGGCTCTCGGCGAGCGAGGTCACCGCGGACCGCGCGGCCGACAGCCGGGCCGCGGCGGCCGGGTCCTTGTCGGCCCAGGAACGGGGCGGCGGCGGGCCGTTGAGCGGCTGGCCCGGCTGCGGCAGCTCGTTGTCGGGCAGGGTCCGCGCACGGTCGACGGCGGCCTGCCACTGCTCCAGCTGACGGCGGCCCATGCGGTGGCCGAAGCCGGGCAGGGCGGCCAGGGCGTGGGTGTTCGGCGGCAGATTCAGCGCCGCCTCCACGATCGCGCCGTCGCCGAGCACCTTGCCGGGGGAGACGTCGCGGCGCTGGGCGACCTGGTCGCGGGCCGTCCACAGCTCACGGACGACCGCCATCTGGCGACGCCTGCGCACCTTGTGCATGCCCGAGGTGCGGCGCCAGGGGTCCTTGCGGGGCGGGGCCGGGGGAGCGGCGGCGATCGCGGCGAACTCCTGACGGGCCCACTCCAGCTTGCCCTGCTGCTCCAGCTCCTCCTCCAGCGCGTCGCGCAGGTCCACCAGCAGCTCGACGTCGAGCGCGGCGTAGCGCAGCCACGGCTCGGGCAGCGGCCGGGTGGACCAGTCGACGGCGGAGTGGCCCTTCTCCAGGGCGAAGCCGAGGACGTTCTCGACCATCGCGCCCAGGCCGACCCGGGCGAAGCCGGCCAGCCGGCCGGCCAGCTCCGTGTCGAACAGGCGGGTGGGGACCATCCCTATGTCGCGCAGACACGGGAGGTCCTGGGTGGCGGCGTGCAGCACCCACTCGGCGTCCTCGATCGCATCGCCGAGCGACGACAGGTCGGGACAGCCGACCGGGTCGATCAGCGCGCTGCCGGCGCCCTCGCGGCGCAGCTGGACGAGGTAGGCCCGCTGGCCGTAGCGGTAGCCGGAGGCGCGCTCGGCGTCGACGGCGACGGGCCCGGTGCCGGCCGCGAAGGCGGCCACGACCTCGGCGAGCGCCTCATCGGTGGCGACCACCGGGGGGATGCCTTCGCGTGGCTCCAACAGCGGTACCGGCGCCGGTCGGGGATCCGGAGGCGAGTCTCCGGCTGCTCGCAGTGTCGTGTCTGCTGCGGTCTTTTGGGCGTCGGTCACCAGTCAAGGGTATCTGTGTATGCACGTCGCCCGTCGAGGGAACGATCCCTCGACGGGCGAGACGTGCGGCTGACGGGCTCAGTGAATGATGCCGGTGCGCAGTGCGACCGCCACCATTCCCGCCCGGTCACCGGTTCCGAGCTTGCGTGCGATGCGGGCGAGGTGGCTCTTGACGGTCAGCGCCGACAGTCCCATCGAGACGCCGATCGCCTTGTTGGACTGGCCCTCCGCCACCAGCCGCAGCACCTCGACCTCGCGGCCCGACAGCTCGCGGTATCCACCGGGGTGCCCGGGGGCGCCCGGAGGCCGGCGCTGCATACGGGCTGCGTTGGCGCCGATGGGTGCGGCGCCCGGCCGGCCGGGAAGGCCGAGGTTGGTGCGGGTGCCGGTGACGACGTAGCCCTTGACGCCGCCCGCGAGGGCATTGCGCACGGCGCCGATGTCGTCGGCGGCGGACAGGGCGAGGCCGTTGGGCCAGCCGGCGGCCCTGGTCTCGGAGAGGAGAGTGAGGCCGGAGCCGTCTGGAAGGTGGACGTCGGCAACGCAGATATCGCGCGGGTTGCCGACGCGGGGACGGGCCTCCGCGATGGACGACGCCTCGATCACGTCACGCACTCCGAGCGCCCACAGGTGGCGGGTGACGGTGGAGCGGACGCGAGGGTCGGCCACGACGACCATGGCCGTCGGCTTGTTCGGGCGGTAGGCGACCAGGCTCGAAGGTTGCTCGAGGAGAACAGACACCGGGCCTCCTGGGGGGAGTGGCGGGGCACGGAAGCGGGAAGCCGACGGGGGCGTCGGAATGATCCGTGTTTGAAGGGTCACTGACCTCTTCGGCAGCAATCCCGCGGGACTTTAGACTTTGATCACGATTTAGTTAGGGGCAATTCGGGCAAATCGGATGCGTGCTCGATCCTAAGGGAGCGTCGGGCATGCCGGAGCCGGGAGCGCGGCGGCCGGTGACCGCGGCCCGGGCCCGCGAGGGTGATCACGATGCCGGGACGCGAGGCCGGGCATACGGAACGGCCGGGCCCCGCCGCGAGGTGCGGCGGGGCCCGGCCGTTGGGGAAAGGCGCTCAGTGGACCTGTGGGCCGCGGCGCTGCGGCAGCGGGACGACCCCGCCGCGCGCCGTGTCGAGCGAGGCCGGCGGCAGCCCGGCGACCTGGCACAGCAGATCGCACCATGCCGACAGATGCGCCGCCATGTCCGGCACTCCGCCCGGTCCCTCGGCCGGTGTCCACGAGGCCCTGATCTCGATCTGCGTGGCGGGCTCCCGCGCGGACAGCCCGCCGAAGTAGTGCGAGCCGGCCCGCGTCACCGTGCCGCTCGGCTCGCCGTAGCGCACCCCGCGGGCCTCCAGCGCGCCCGTGAGCCACGACCACGACACCTCGGGGAGCAGCGGGTCCGAGCCCATCTCCGGCTCCAGCTCCGCCCGCGTCAGCGTCACCACCCGGAAGGTGCCCTGCCAGGCGTCGTGCCCCTCGGGCTGGTGGAGCAGCACCAGCCGGCCGTCCGCCAGGTCCTTGTCCTCGCCGTCCGGACCGGCGCCGGGTTCGACGACCGCGGCCTCCAGGGCGTACGCGAAGGGGGCGAGTCTCTTGGGCGGGGGAGTCGGGTCGATCTCGATCTCCGGCCGCAGTCGTGCAGCCCGTAGCGCCTCGACCGCCTGACGGAAGGGGATCGGGGTCTCGTCCGCGCTGTCCGCGAGGTGTTCTTGAGCCGCAGCCATGCCCGGAAGAGTAGGGGGAACGGGGCCGCCATACGGGGAGGACACCCGATGTGCGCGTCGCCCATTCGGAGGTGTCCTTCGGCACGTGCGAAGATTTGGGCGTGAGCGCCAACGACCTTCCCCAGAGCCTCCACTCGGATCGAGCAGGGGAGACCCCCATCACGGGCCAGCAGCAGAGCGGAACGTACGACTCGGCATTCCTCCGGGCATGCCGGCGCGAGCCGGTGCCGCACACGCCGGTGTGGTTCATGCGCCAGGCCGGGCGCTCACTGCCGGAGTACCGCAAGGTCCGCGAGGGCATCGCGATGCTCGACTCGTGCATGCGGCCCGACCTGGTCACCGAGATCACCCTGCAGCCGGTCCGCCGGCACGGCGTCGACGCGGCGATCTACTTCAGCGACATCGTCGTGCCCCTCAAGGCCATCGGCATCGACCTCGACATCAAGCCCGGCATCGGCCCGGTCGTCGAGAACCCGATCCGTACCCGCGCGGACCTGGAGCAGCTGCGTCTCCTGGAGCCCGGTGACGTCGACTACGTCACCGAGGCCATCGGCATGCTCGTCCGTGAGCTGGGCCCCACCCCCCTCATCGGGTTCGCCGGTGCCCCCTTCACGCTCGCGAGCTACCTCGTCGAGGGCGGCCCGTCCCGCAACCACGAGCGCACCAAGGCGCTCATGTACGGCGACCCGCAGCTCTGGGCCGACCTCCTGGACCGGCTCGCCGACATCACCTCCGCCTTCCTCAAGGTGCAGATCGAGGCCGGGGCGAGCGCCGTCCAGCTCTTCGACTCCTGGGTCGGGGCGCTCTCGCCCGCCGACTACCGCCGCTCCGTGATGCCCGCCTCCGCCAAGGTCTTCGACGCGGTCGCCGGCTACGGCGTGCCGCGCATCCACTTCGGCGTGGGCACCGGCGAGCTGCTCGGCCTGATGGGCGAGGCGGGCGCGGATGTCGTCGGCGTCGACTGGCGGGTCCCGATGGACGAGGCCGCGCGCCGGGTCGGCCCCGGCAAGGCACTCCAGGGCAACATCGACCCGGCCGTGCTCTTCGCCCCCCGGGAGGCCGTGGAGGCCAAGGCCCGTGAGGTGCTGGACGCCGCGGCCGGTCTGGAGGGCCACATCTTCAACCTCGGCCACGGCGTACTGCCCAGCACCGACCCGGAGACGCTGACCGGCCTCGTCGAGTACGTCCACACGCAGACGGCGCGCTGAGCGGGCGCCGCCCCGCAGGTCAGATGCCCGCGGACCGCACGGCCGCCGTCGCCTTGCGGGCCGCGACCAGCACCGGGTCCCACACCGGGGAGAACGGCGGGGCGTAGCCGAGGTCGAGGGCGGTCATCTGCTCCACCGTCATCCCGGCGGTGAGCGCCACCGCGGCGATGTCCACGCGCTTGCCCGCGCCCTCGTGGCCGACGATCTGCACGCCGAGCAGCCGGCCCGTACGGCGCTCGGCGAGCATCTTGACGTGCATCGGGCGGGCGCCGGGGTAGTAGCCGGCCCGGCTGGTGGCCTCGACGGTGGTGGTGACGAAGGCGAGGCCGGCGGCGCGGGCCTGGGCCTCCAGCAGTCCGGTGCGGGCGATCTCCAGATCGCAGACCTTGCTGACGGCGGTGCCGACGACACCGGGGAAGGTGGCGTAGCCGCCGCCGACATTGCTGCCGATGACCTGGCCGTGCTTGTTGGCGTGGGTGCCCAGCGCGATATGGCGGTGGCGCCCGGAGACGAGGTCGAGGACCTCCACGCAGTCGCCGCCGGCCCAGATGGTGTCGTGGCCGCGCACCCGCATCGCCAGGTCGGTGAGCAGCCCGCCGGACTCGCCCAGCGGCAGGCCGGCAGCGGCGGCCAGGGTGGTCTCGGGGCGTACGCCCAGGCCGAGCACGACGACGTCCGCCGGGTACTCGGTGTCCTCCGTGGTGACCGCGCGGGCGCGGCCCTCGGCGTCGGTCAGCACGGCGGTGACCGTCGCGCCGCACACGGTCTCGATGCCCATGCCGCACATCGCCTCGTGCACGAGGCTGCCCATGTCCGGGTCGAGGGTGGACATCGGCTGCTCGCTCCGTTCGAGGACGGTGACCTCGTAGCCGCGGCGGATCAGTGCCTCGGCCATCTCGACGCCGATGTAGCCCGCGCCGACGACCACCGCGCGGCGGCCGGAGGCGGCGGTGAGCGTGTCGAGCAGGGCCTGGCCGTCGTCCAGGGTCTGCACACCGTGCACGCCGGGAGCGTCGATGCCCGGCAGACCGGGGCGCAGCGGGCGGGCGCCGGTCGCCAGCACCAGCTTGTCGAAGCCGGTCCATGACTCCCTGCCGCCGTCCTCCAGGTCGCGGTGGCGCACCCGGCCGCGGTCGAGGTCGAGCTCGGTGACCTCGGTACGCATCCGCAGGTCGATGTCGCGCTCGCGGTGCTCCTCGGCACTGCGGGCGATCAGGGCGTCCGGGCCGTCCACGTCGCCGCCGACCCAGTACGGGATCCCGCAGGCGGAGTAGGAGGTGAAGTGGCCCCGCTCGAAGGCGGTGATCTCCAGCTCGTCGGGCTTCTTCAGCCGGCGGGCCTGTGAGGCCGCCGCCATGCCCGCCGCGTCGCCGCCGACGACCACCAGTCGTTCTGCCATCCCGCGCGCCTCTTCCCTCAGCCGTCCGCGTGGCACGTCCGCGCCACACCGCTTCTGGTACCCCTTACCGCGCGAGTCACCTTCCGGGGGACCCCGCCGCGCCGGTCTCGTCACCTTGCCCCGCCCGGCCCTGGTGGATCAGGCGGAGCTGCTCGAAGGCCGTGGGGGCCGGGCGGCGGGGGAGGAAGTCCTTGATCTGCCGGGCGCACTCCGCCGGGGTGGTGGAGGTCGTGTCGCACTCGATGTCGTAGACGCCGTGGGCGTGCACGTTCTCCATCTGGGCGGCGGCCAGGCCCGCGGGGCGGTCACCTCGGGCGCGCTCGCGCCGCTCCACCTCCTGCAGCGAGCAGCGGACGCCCACGAAGACGACGTCCCGGGGAGCGAACAGGCCGAGGCAGTCCCGCAGTCGCCAGGGCTGGCTCAGGACGTGGTCCACCACGACGGTGTTGCCGCCGTCCGCCATCCCGGCGACCGCCCGGTGGAAGCCCCGCCAGGTGCGGTGCAGCACGGACCGCAGGTCGTCCGGCGACAGCTCCTTGCGGGACCGCATGGCGTGGAAGGAGTCGACGGGCATGTGGAAGCAGGGTTCGTCGAGTGTGTGCAGCAGCGCCTCGGCGATGCTCGATTTGCCGGAACTGGACGTACCGTTCAGGAAAATGATCAGTCCGCGGGGCGGCGTGGCGGCGCCCTCCGGCACGCCGGGTTCCCCGAGCTGTGCCCGGCCTCTCTCCGGCATCGTCACTTCCTCGCTCGGGATGGTCACACGGCGGGCCCGCTCCTCAGGGCGCCCTAGCGCTCCAGCACGAGCGCCAGCCCCTGCCCCACACCGATGCACAGTGCGGCCAGGCCCGTACCCGAGCCCAGTGCCGCCAGCTGGTGGGCCACGGAGCCCGCGAGACGGGCACCGGACGCGCCCAAGGGGTGACCGATGGCGATGGCGCCGCCGCGCGGGTTCACCACGGACGGGTCGAGCTCCGGCCACTGGCCGACGCACCCCAGCGCCTGCGCCGCGAACGCCTCGTTGAGTTCGAACGTCGCCACCTCGGCCAGGCCCCGCCCGGACCGCTCCAGGGCACGCCGCACGGCCTCCACCGGGCCCAGCCCGAACAGCTGCGGCTCGACGCCGGTCACCGCGCTCGCCCGGATACGGGCCAGGGGCTCGCGACCGGTGGCCCGCAGACCCTCCTCGTCGACCAGCAGCAGCGCGGCCGCGCCGTCGTTGAGCGGGGAGGAGTTGCCGGCCGTGACGGTGCCGCCGGCGGCCCGGAACACCGGCTTCAGCTTGGACAGCGCCTCCAGTGACGACGCCTCGCGGATCGTCTCGTCGCGCTTCAGTTCCACGCCGGGCAGCGGCACGACCTCCGCGTCGTACGCACCCTCCTGCCAGGCGCGGACGGCCTTTTGATGGCTGGCCAGTGCGAAGACGTCCTGCTGCTCGCGGGTGATGCCGTGCTGGTCGGCGATCAGCTCGGCGCCCTCGCCCAGCGACACCGTCCACTCCGGGCGCATTCGCGGATTGACCATCCGCCAGCCCAGCGTCGAGGAGTACATCTCCTGATGGCCCGCGGGAAAGGCACGTTCGGGCTTGCGCAGCACATACGGCGCGCGGCTCATCGACTCCACGCCGCCCGCCACCGCGATGTGCGCATCGCCGTGCGCGATGGCACGGGCGGCCTGGATCACCGCTTCCAGGCCGGACCCGCACAGGCGGTTGACGGTCACACCGGGGACGGTCACCGGCAGCCCGGCGAGCAGGACGGCCATCCGCGCGACGTTGCGGTTGTCCTCGCCCGCGCCGTTGGCGTCGCCGAAGCAGACATCGTCGATCCGGGCCGGATCCAGCTCGGGAGTGCGGTCCACCAGCGCCTTGACGACATGGGCGGCGAGGTCGTCGGGCCGGATTCCGGCCAGGGCGCCGCCGTACTTGCCGACGGGGGTCCGTACGGCATCGACGACATAGACATCCCGTATGCGTGGGTCGGTCATCAGACGGTGTCCTCGCTGTCCCGGCTCAAGGGGGTCGGCGGGCGACACGAAGATCGAGACCGCCCGGTCCGAGTCTTTGCCCGCCGCCCGCCCCTGTCAACGGGGCCGTCAGCCACCTTCCGGCGAGCGGGTGGCCCCCCTGCCGCCGGAGGGGGCGGACCTGTCCGCCGCCGGGTCCGCGGCGTCGTCCTCGGCAGACCGGGGACCGGCGGGCTGTTGCGGGAGCGTGGCCTTCGCGGTGTCCCCGCCCGCGCCACGCCGCCGGCGCAGACCGGCCGGCATCCGGTTGCGGATCAGCCGCCACAGCCCGTACAGCAGGGACCCGGCCACCGCGAACGGCAGCACCGCGCCGGTGACCACCAGCACCCACCGCACCGCGGCCGTGAAGGCGTGCCAGCCGCCGGAGAGCGCGTCCCCGAACGACGTGGGGTCGTCCGACTCCTCCTCCGGGGCCGCGTCCGGCTCGCGCAGCAGCAGCGTGACGGTGGCCGTCCCGGTCCGGTCCTTGAGGGACTTCAGCTGGGCCTGGAGGGACTCCAGGTTCGCCTGGCGGGTGGTGAGTTCGGACTCCAGCGAGACGATGTCACTGATCGTCGTCGCCTTCTGGAGCAGCGTGCGGACGCGCGCCACACTCGCCCGCTGCGTCGCGATCCGGCTGTCGACGTCCACCACCTGGTCGGTGACGTCCTTGGCCGAGACCTGCCGGGAGACGAGCTTGCCGAGGCCGGAGAGCCGCGCCAGCACGGCGTCGTACTCCGCGGGGGGAACCCGCAGCACGATCCGCGACCTGTCGTGACCCTCCGAGTCCTGATCGGTGGTCTCGTCACCGACGTAGCCGCCCGCGCCGTCCACCGCGGCCCGTGCCTTGGCCACGGCCGCGGGCACGTCCTCGGTCTGCACGGTGACCGTGGCGGTCCTGATGATCTGGGCGGCGGCCGCCTTCGGCGTCCTGTCGTCGCGGTCCGAGCCGTTCGCACCGTCCGGCGCCGCCTTGCCGCTCTCCGCGGTCGCCCCGCCCTCGACGCGGTCGCCCGCTCGCTGCCCGCCCGGCGCGTACCGGCCGCCGGCCGCCTCGTCCGGCGCGACCGCCCCCTTGTCGGACTTCGCGTCGGCGGTGGTCGCCTCGCCCGCCGCACCGCACCCGGCGACGGTCAGGGACACCGCGAGCAGCACACCCGCCGTGGCCGCCCGGCGCGCGCGCCCGGCCGGTGGGCCCCACGTTCCCCTTGCTCGTCGTGCTCCGCGCATGACCTGTCCCCCCGAAGTGGTGTGCCGGTGTTGCCTCTTCGACGGCCCTTGGCGGCCCCGGGTTGCCGTCCGCAGGTCCCGATGAGGTCACGGTCAGGACTCCGTGCGGACTCCCGGCCGCCGCCGGGCCCGACCAGCCGTGGGCCCGGCGGCCTCTGAGAGAGTGGGGACATGAGCGCAGCGCACACGGTTACGGGCCGGGAGCCCGGCAGCGTCGGGCACGTCGTCGTCATCGGCGGGGGCATCTCGGGTCTGGCGGCGGCGCACCGCCTCCTGGAGGGCGGCGCCCGGGTGACGCTCCTGGAAGCCTCCGCCCGGCTCGGAGGCAAGCTGCGCGCGGGCGAGATCGCGGGCGTACCGGTCGATCTCGGGGCCGAGTCCATGCTCGCCAGGCGCCCGGAAGCCGTGCGGCTCGCCCGCGAAGTCGGCCTCGGCGACCGGCTGCAGCCGCCCACCACAGCCTCCGCGTCCCTGTGGACCCGCGGCGCCCTGCGCCCGATGCCCAAGGGACATGTCATGGGTGTCCCCGGGGACCTCGACCTGCTCGCCGCCTCCGGGGTGATCTCCGAGGAGGGGCTGGCGCGGATCGCCCGGGACGAGACGCTGGAGCGCACCGAGGCGGGCGAGGACGTCGCGGTCGGCAGTTACGTCGCGGCCCGGCTCGGCCACGAGGTCGTCGACCGGCTCGTCGAGCCGCTGCTCGGCGGCGTCTACGCGGGCGACGCCTACCGCATCTCGATGCGCGCCGCCGTCCCGCAGCTCTTCGACGCGGCCCGCGCCGAGCGGTCACTGATCGCGGGCGTACGGGCCGTGCAGGCGCGTGCGGCCACGGCGGCGGCGCCCGGCGGACCGGTCTTCATGGGCATCGAAGGGGGCATCGGGACGCTGCCCGGTGCCGTGGCCGACGCCGTGCGCGGCGCAGGGGGAGAGATCCTCCTCGCCACCCCGGTGCGGGAGCTGAGCTGGGCGGCAGGGGAGGGCTGGACGGTCCGCGCCGGCGACCGGTCGATCCGGGCGGACGCGGTGGTCATGGCCGCGCCTGCCGGCGACGCGGCGCGCCTGCTGCGCCCCGGCTGCCCGGCCGCCGCCACCGAGCTGGCCGGCGTCGACTACGCCTCGATGGCGCTGGTCACCATGGCCTTCCGCCGGTCCGACCTGCACACGGTGCCCGAAGGCAGCGGCTTCCTCGTACCGCCCGTCGACGGCCACCGGATCAAGGCCGCGACGTTCGCCGGCCACAAGTGGGGCTGGATCGGGGACGCCGACCCCGACCTCTTCGTTCTGCGCACGTCCATCGGCCGGTACGGCGACGACGCCGACCTGGAGCGCGACGACGCCGAACTGGTCGCTCTCTCGCTCGCCGACCTGGGCGCGGCGGTCGGTCTGGCCGCCCGGCCGGTCGCGAGCACCGTGACCCGCTGGGACGGCGGCCTGCCGCAGTACGACGTCGGCCACCTGGCGCGGGTGGCGGCGATCCGTGAGGCGGTGGCCGGCCTGCCGGGTGCGCTGCGGGTGTGCGGCGCGGTCTTCGACGGCGTCGGCATCCCGGCCTGCGTCGGCTCCGCGCGGCGTGCCGCGGACGAGATCCTCGGGACCCTGACGCCGGGTGCCGTCCGGAGCGAGGGACAATGGACGGCATGACAGACGCTTCCACCCCCGCTTCCGAGGCCGGGACCTCCGCGGCCGCGCCGGAGAAGTCCCCGAACGCCGGCAAGAAGGCGAAGGACCTCAACGAGGTCATCCGCTACACCCTCTGGTCGGTCTTCAAACTGCGTGAGGTGCTCCCCGAGGACCGCAGCGGCTACGCCGACGAGGTCGAGGAGCTGTTCGCGCAGCTCTCCGCCAAGGACGTCGTGGTGCGCGGCACCTATGACGTGTCCGGCCTGCGCGCCGACGCCGACCTCATGATCTGGTGGCACTCCGAGAGCTCGGACGCGCTGCAGGAGGCGTACAACCTCTTCCGCCGCACCCGCCTGGGCCGCGCGCTGGAGCCGGTCTGGTCGAACATGGCGCTGCACCGCCCCGCCGAGTTCAACAAGTCGCACATCCCGGCCTTCCTGGCCGACGAGGTCGCCCGCGACTACGTGAGCGTCTATCCCTTCGTGCGCTCCTACGACTGGTACCTCCTCCCCGACGAGGACCGCCGTCGGATGCTCGCCGACCACGGCAAGATGGCCCGTGGCTTCCCGGACGTCCGCGCCAACACCGTGCCGTCGTTCTCGCTGGGCGACTACGAGTGGATCCTGGCGTTCGAGGCCGACGAGCTCTACCGCATCGTCGACCTGATGCGTCATCTGCGTGCCTCCGAGGCGCGTCGGCACGTCCGCGAGGAGATCCCGTTCTACACCGGCCGTCGCAAGCCGGTCTCCGAACTGGTCGCCGGCCTGGCCTGATCGCACAGCACAGCACTGCGGGCCGCCCCTCGTAGGGGACGGCCCGCAGTGCTGTTCCTCGGTGCCGCAGCTGTCGGCGCTACTTCTTCCGCACCGCCGGCTTTCCCGGCTCCGGCTCTGCGCGCGGGGCGCAGTACACCCGGTGCCCCGGGACCTTGCCGCGCAGCAGATACGCCTCGGTGTACGCGTTCACGCAGTTGTTGTCGCCGAGGGCGATGCCGTGCGTACCCGCCTTGTTCTCGGTGACCAGCGCGGCGCCGGCCAGCCGCCGCTGCAGCTCCAGCGCGCCCGGGTACGGCGTCGCCGCGTCCCGCTCCGCCGCGAGCAGCAGCACCGGGGGCAGCGCGCCGGGCTCCGTGCGGACGTCGACCGGGCCGTGGCGGCCGGGGTTGAGCGCATCGTCCACACCGGTCGCGGCGGCGTGCGCGGTGGCCTCGGCCAGGCCGTTGTCGGCGCTGCGGTTGCCGCCCTCGGCGGCCTGGCGGACCGCCTTGTCGGCCGCGGCCTGGATCCCGGCCTGGGCCGACGCCGAGCGGTCGGGCCAGTAGGCACAGGGCAGGTTCATCCAGGCGTTGTCCCAGGTCTCGAACGGTGCCACCCGCGCGACCTCGGTGTTGTCGCGGTCCCAGGTCTGCCAGTCGCGGGGCCACGCCGCGTCGTTGCACTCCACGGCGGTGTACACGGCGTTGCCGTTCTCCTCGGCCTTGGCGCCCTCCGCCCGGGGCGTGGCCTGGGCGATCAGCGGCTTGGCGTTGCCGTGCAGAAAGCCCGCGAGCGCCTCGGCGCGCAGCGGCCAGTAGGCGTCGTTGTAGCCGGTCTTGAGGTAGGCGGCCTGGAGCTGGGCGGGCCCGATCTTGCCGTTGAGCGGGGTGCGGCGGACCTTCTTGACGGCCGAGTCGTACGAGCGCTGCACCGCCTTGGCGTCCTTGCCGAGGCGGTAGTGGGTGTGGTGCTTGGCGACCCAGCTCAGCCAGTCGCCCCAGCGCCGCTCGAAGGCGATGTTCTGGTCGAGGTTGTTGCGGTACCAGATCTGCCGGGGGTCGGGGTTGACCACACTGTCGAAGACCATCCGGCGCACGTGGCCCGGGAAGAGCGTCGCGTAGACGGCACCGAAGTACGTGCCGTAGGACGCGCCCATGTACGTCAGCTTCTTCTCGCCGAGCGCGGCCCGCACCATGTCCAGGTCGCGGGCGTTGTTGACCGAGTTGTAGAACGGCAGGTCCGCCCCGGCGTTGCGGGCACAGCCCTGGGCGTACGCCTTGGCCTGCGCCTGCTTCTGGCGCTTGAACTCGTCGGTGGGGTACTTCTGGCTCTCGGTGGGGGACTTGGTGTACTCCTGCGGGTTCTGGCAGGAGAGCGGAGCCGACCGGCCGACACCGCGGGGCGCGTAGCCGACGAAGTCGTAGGCGCGGGCCGTCTTGCGCCACTTGGGGAGCGCGCCGTAGAGCGGGAATTCCATGCTGCTCGCGCCCGGACCGCCGGGGTTGAAGACCAGGGCGCCCTGGCGCTCCTTGGGCGCGGTGGCCCGGATCCGGCTGACGGTGAGGTCGATCTTCTTGCCGTTGGGGCGGGCGTAGTCGAGCGGGACGGTGACCTTGCCGCACTCGACGGTGGCGGGCAGATGCTCCACCGGTGCGCACCGGCCGAAGGTGATGGGGTGGGGGACAGGGGCCGGCGGCGCTGTCGAGGGCCCGGTTGCACCATCCGCCGGGGCGGTGGCGAGGGCGGTCAGGACCAGCGACCCGATGGTGCCGTACAACGCGAGTGCTCTCACGAACGTCCCTTCGTGTGGTGCGTGGTGCGCGGCGCACGGCGAGAGGCTGGTGCACTGGGCCGCACGGTGTGCATACAAAAGGGATAGTTGAGGCGGTCGTTGCCGATGTAAAGCACCGGGCACCGGTGTCGGCAGCTATACCCCGGAAGAGTGGAGCGCGGCCCGCAGGGCGGGATCGGCGAGCGCGTCGGGCCCGTGGACGGCGAGCGCCGTGAGGGTGGCACGGGTGTCGGTCGTCCCCTGCCCCGGGCACCTATGGCGCCGCGCGCGCCTGCTCCGCCCGCCGAGTCGTCCGAGAGCACAGATACCCCTGCGGTCCGTTTCGTCACCGCTGGCCCTACCGGTTCCGGCGTCCCGTTCGGTGACTGCGCGTCCGGCGCGGCCGCCGTACCGCCCGGCCCGGTCGCCGGCGGCCGCGACCCGCCGCACCAGATGCTCGCCCGCCGCGGTGGCCCAGCGGGTGTACGGGTGGATGTCCACCCGGGCCATCGCCCAGGTACCCGTGGTGAGCACCAGGGGGAGGGCGAACCAGGCGAGCATCGGCCCGGCGGCCCTGCCGGACGGGGTCATCCACAGAGCCGCCGCCGCGGTCAGCAGCACCACGACGGTGGCCCACCGTAATTGGCGCACCGAGTGACCGACGTCCCTGCGGGCCGCTTCGGGCTGCGCGAGACCGGCGGTGACGAGGCGGCCGGCCAGCGCCCGCACCGCGTCGGATCCGTCGAGGGCACCGCGCACCGCCGGTATCGGGCGCTGCCCGTCCGGGCCGATGGCGGTGAGTGTGGCCCGCTCGACGGCGTCCCTGCCGACCGGGTCGACGACGGTCGCCCACCCGGTGTGGGCGAGCAGCAGCCGGTCCTGCTGAGCCATCGACACCAGCGCGACGTCCGCCAGCCGGTGTGGGCCACCGGTGAGGTAGGCCGTCTCGTACAGGGTGAGCGACGGCGGGCCGTGGCGCTCGGTGACCTCCCGGTCCGTGCCGTGGCCGGGCGCCGGGCGGGCGCCGCCGTCCGGAGCCCGGGCGGCGGCGAGCGCCGTCCGGCAGACACATACGCAGGAGAGGACGGCCACCGCCCAGGCGACGAGGAGAAAGAGGAGCCACATGGCGGAAGGTTCTACGGGACGGACGACGCCCGCCGCCACGCGGTTTCTCGATATCTGGAAGGCAGTTGGCGGCGGGGCGGCGAAGGAGCGGGTCGGCGTGGCGAGGAACATGGCCGGTTTCGTTTGGTCCTGCGCCCGGACCTGGGCGTTCACCTGCGCAGTTTCCGCCCCGCCCCGCCCCGCCCCGCCCCGGAGCGGCCCGGAGCGGCCCGGGCATCCGGGCAGGCGCTCTCCCGGGTCTCCCGGCCCGCGTCAGCTACCGCAGCTGGAGCCCCCGCCGCAGCTCGACCCGCCGGAGGACGACCCGCCGCAGCTGCTCGACCCGCTGCCGCACGACGAGCCGGACGACGAACTGCCGCACGACGAGCCGCCCGACGACGAACTGCCGCACCCCGAACCGGAACCCCCGTCGGAGGAACCGCACCACGACGCCGCCCCGTCGCCCGGAGAACTCCAGCCCGAGTCGTACCCGGAGGAACCGCCGGAGGTGGTGCCGGAGCCGGTGTACGCCTGGGCACGCTGTGCCTCCGCTAGCTGCTGCCGCAGGAGCTCGTCCGTGAGCAGGGCCGTGCCGCCGAGCGCCACCACGAGTCCGGCGGGTCGCAGGGCCGCGCCCGTGGCAGCGGGGCCATGGGCCACCCGCGCCGTGTGCAGCGCGAAGGCCCCCGCCTTGGTGATCCGGCGGCCGGCCGTGCGCTTGCAGACCGATCCGACGATGACGCCCACGAACACCGCGGGGGCGACGGTGAAGAAGGTGGGCGGCTCGTCGAAAGCGTCCCCGGTCGCTCCCGAGAGCGTCAGCGGCACACTGAGGAGGAAGACCGCCACGCACGCCGCCACCTGCGCGCCGGCCATCCGCCGCCAGATCCGGGAGCGCCGCGGATTGCGCATCAGCCCCCGCGCCTCCAGCCGGTCGCCGATCTGCTGTACCGCCGCGCTGCGCATCGTGCCGGCGCGCAGCATGGCGAGCGCCCCACCCGGTGTCCGGGCGAGGGTGTCCAGTACCGCCTGCTCGACCTGGTCCCGGGCGACGGCCTGACGAACGGTCACCACACCGGGGCCTCCGATGGCGAGCCGGCCGTCCTCGTAGAGAGCGGCGATCGCGGCGTCCGCGACACGGGCCGGACCGCCGGCAAGGAAGGCGATCTCCCACGGGTCGTGAGTCGGGGCGGACACCAGGCGGGTGGACGGCGTCCGCCGGCCGGAGCTGACCACTCCGATGACGAGCAGCAGCGACGAGGCGAGGACGCCCGCGTACACCCCTTGCGCGAAAGAGATGTCGAAAGACATGGCTCACCCCCGGCCCAGTGCACGCCGCAGGGCGCGCGCAAGACGGGGCAGCGGTCCGGCCGACGGCGGCCGTGGCCCCGCGCGGTCGCGCCACCACTGCGTCAGCTCCCGGCGCGCGGCAGCATCCCGGGGGAGCTCCTGGGCCAGCAGAAACGAAGCGAAGTCCAGGGCGTCCTGCCGGTAGCCGCCGCTCATGGGGCGGTGCCGTGCGTAGTCGGTAAAGGCGGCCCGGTAGCCCTCGCCGAGGATCTCGGGCAGCTCGGGAGCCACCTTGGTCACGACGGACGCCCGCTTGGCGGTCAACGCCCTGCTCTGCACCCGGAGCCGGGCGCGGTCGAAGCCTTCCGGGGCCGGCGTCCCGGCGACCAGAGCCGACAGCAGCGCGGTCTGCGCGAGAGCGAGCCGCTGCCGCGCCGCCTCGGTGCCGGTCTCCGGGGCCTTGTCGCGGTCGGCCTGCGGGGCCGGCGACCCGGTGTCGGGTCCGGGCCCGCTGTGGCCGGTCATGGACTCACGCCGCCCGGACATGGCGGGCCTCCTTCAGCACAGTGCGTATCGCGTCGAGTTCACCGGCGAGCTCGCCGCCCTCGGGGAAGTCCTCGTCGCGCTCCAGCAGCACCCCGGGCGGAGTGATGCGGGCGCAGAGTTCGGCGAGTACGTCCAGGACGGGCCGGGTCACGGGGTGGGCGTGGCTGTCGTGCCACACACCGTCCCGCTCCACGCCGCCCGCGACATGGACGTAGGCGATGGCCTCGACCGGCAGCGCGTCCAGTGCGGCGGCCGGGTCCTCGCCCCGGTTGACGTGGTTGGTGTGGAGGTTGGCGACATCGATGAGCAGCCGTACGCCCGTCCGCTCGACGAGCGCGGTCAGGAACTCGCCCTCGGTCATCTCCTCGCCCGGCCAGTTGATGAGCGCGGCGATGTTCTCCAGGGCCAGCGGTACGGGCAGCGCGTCCTGGGCGATCCGGACGTTCTCGCAGAGCACGTCCAGCGCGTCCCGGGTGCGCGGCACCGGCAGCAGATGGCCGGCCTCCATCGGGGGTGAGGCGGTGAGCGGTCCGCCGCCCCGGACGAAGGCGATGTGTTCGGAGACCAGCGGTGCGCCCAGGGCCTCGGCGCGTTCGGCGAGGGCGGCCAGCCGGCCCGCATCGGGACGTTCCGCGCCGCCGAGGCCGAGCGAGACGCCGTGCGGGACGACGGTGGTGCCGCGGGCGCGCAGTTCCTGCACGGCCGGCGGGAGATGGCCGGGGCAGATGTTCTCGGCCACGACCTCCACCCAGTCGACGCCGGGCAGTTCCGCGATCTCCGCGGCGATTTCCGGCCGCCAGCCGATTCCCGTTCCCAGACGCTCCATAGCTCCCCCGTCCCCTCCGTGGTGTGGGTACTCTTCACCCCGCCACGGCAGGCCGAACCCTGCAGCCCCGCGGTTCAGAGGTTGATTTGAGCTTTACCGGGGATGCGGTGCGGCTCCGGCGCGAAGCTGCGGGCACTCCCGCCGCGCCGCCGCGCCCTCGGGGGCAGCCTTCGTCGGGTGGCCGGATCCGCCCACTGCCGTCAGCACGGACACCGGGCGCCGCAGCGCCGCACGCGCTGCGCTCAGTGGCTGACCGGCGGCGTCCGGCGCAGTGCGGGGTGGTCGGCGACGACCGTGCACGAGCCCGGGGCGACTTCCGTGAACCCGGCGTCCTGGACGACGGGCAGCCCGCTGCGGGTCAGCGCTTCCCAGGCGGACGGTGCCGCGGAGCGGACGGCCAGGGGAAAGCCGGTGGCGCGCCAGGCGGCCCGCTCCTCCGCGGTCAGGCCCCACCACGCCAGCTGTGCGCCGTGCCCGGCCTGCGCCATCTCCTTGCCCGCCGACATCTCCAGCTCGGGGTTGAACCACAGCACCGGCCGGTCCGCCGGGGGTGCCTCCGGGGCCGCCGGGTCGTCCAGTTCGGTGCCCGAGACCTGGAGGCGTGCGAGGTCCTTGGGCCAGCCGTCCAGCGGCACCGGAGGATAGACCCGCACTTCGGCGCGGTCGCCGCGGACGGTGATGCCCGGCAGCTCCTGGGCCCGCCGCCACTCGGCGCCGCGGGCCCGCCGCACCACCTTGCGGATCTGCGCGTCCTGCCAGTCCCGCACCGCGGCGGCCCACTCGCCCTCGCCGACCGCCCGCTCGTCCGACAGCAGCACGAGCACGGCGCGCGCCGCCGTCTCCAGCGCGTCCGTACGGGCCGGCGGTTCGGCCCGCTCGATCCGCGCGACCAGCGGCAGCACGAACTGCGGCGCCGCTTCCGGGCTCGTCTCCTCGCGGGCGGCCGGGGCGTCCTGAGGAGTCGGGACCTCCTGGGGCGCGGCGGAGTGGGGAGCGGGGCGGCCCTGGCCCGCGGCGTCGCTGCTGCCGAGGGAACCGGTGGCTCGGGTGGTCTCTGCGCTGGTCACCCGCCCAGTTTGCCAGCCGCCTACGACAGCGGCGCAGCCACCGCCGGGGCGGCGGGCTCCCACCGGCGGCCCACCGTCAAGGCGCACGGCGGCGCGATCGGCGGCGAGCCCCCTCTGCGCTCGGCCCGCGGATTCCACCACCCTCCGTACCCGTTCGGCCTAGCATCCTGGCCATGAACAGTGACCTCTTCGCCTCCGAGAACATGGCCACGCAGGCCACCGCACCCGGCCTCACGCAGCAGAACGCGAAGTCGCTCAAGTACGCGCTGGAAGGGGAGTGTTACGCGCGCCAGGGCGCGATGATCGCCTACCGCGGCGACCTGCAGTTCGAGAAGCAGGGACAGGGCGTCGGCAAGTTCCTCAAGCGGGCCGTCACCGGCGAGGGCCTGGCGCTGATGGCCGTCCGCGGCAAGGGCGAGGTGTGGTTCGCGCACGAGGCCGCCAACTGCTTCATCATCGACCTCGCTCCCGGCGACGGCATCACCGTCAACGGCCGCAACGTGCTGTGCTTCGACCCGTCGCTCGCCTACGAGATCAAGGTGGTCAAGGGCGCCGGCATGGTCGGCGGCGGACTGTTCAACTCCGTTTTCAGCGGCCAGGGCAAGCTCGGCGTGATGTGCGAGGGCAACCCCATCGTCATCCCCGTCTCCTCACAGGCCCCCGTGTTCGTCGACACCGACGCGGTGGTCGGCTGGAGCAGCTCCCTGCAGACCTCGCTCCACCGGTCGCAGAGCATGGGCTCGATGCTGCGCGGCGGCTCAGGCGAGGCCGTCCAACTCCGCCTGGACGGCGAGGGTTTCGTGATCGTACGGCCCAGCGAGCTGCGCCCCGAGAAGTCCGCGGGCAACTGATCCGGCTACTGTCGGCGGATCGCGGGGGAGAGAGGGAAGGCCCATGAGGCTGAACGGAGTCGGGCGGCGCTACGGGGTACGGGGGGACTGGGTCCTGCGGGACGTGCACCTGGACGTACCCGCCCGCGCGCTGCTGCGCGTCGAGGGCACCAACGGCAGCGGGAAGTCCACGCTGCTGCGGCTGCTGGCCGGGATCGACCGGCCCTCCACCGGGCGGATCACCGGACGCCCGCGCACTGCGTACGTCCCTGAGCGGTTCCCGGCCGCCCTGCCCTTCACCGCGGTCGGCTACCTCACCCACCTCGGCCGCGTGCACGGTCTGCGCGGCCCCGAAGCGGACCGTCGCGCCACGGAGTGGCTCACCCGCTTCGGGGCGGCCGGGCACGCGCGCACGCCGCTGGCCGACCTGTCGAAAGGGACGAGCCAGAAGGTCGCCGTCGCCCAGGCGCTGGTCGCCGAGCCCGAACTCCTCGTCCTGGACGAGGCGTGGACCGGTCTGGACGCCGCGGCGCGCGGTGAGCTCGACCGCGCGGTCGCGGAGCGGGTGGCGGCCGGCGGCACCGTCGTCTTCGTCGACCACGACCCGCGGCGCCTGGCCGGCGCGGCCGATGTCCGCTACCGCGTCGCCGACGGGCGGCTGCTGGCCGAGGAGTCGGACGCGGTGCCCGGAGACGGCGGAGCGGAGGACCGTGGCCCCCGCGTGATCATCGACGCGCTGGGCCCGCAGGGCAGCGCCACGCACCCCGGTGCGCACGGCCTGCCGGGACATCCGGACCTGGCCCCGGGCCCCGAGGGTTCGACCCGGCTGAGCGTCCCGGCCGTCCACTCGGACGCCCTGCTGCGTGCCCTGCTCACCGCCCGTCCGCCCTGGCACATCCGCGCGGTGACCGCGGCCCCGCCCGAGGGAGGGACGGGATCTGCCGAGCACTTCCCCGACCCCCACTCCGCCCCCGCCCCGGACCCCAGCCCCGGTCCCGGCCCCGAAGAGGAGCTTCCCCTCCCGTGACCGCGTTGCTCCGCTACCAGGCGGCCCTGCTCCTCGGCTCGCACCGCTGGCTCCCGCCCGCGATCCTGTACGCCGCGTTCCTGGCCGTCGGCGTGCAGACCGGCGGCCCCGTGCTCGACGCGTACGGCTACGCCGCCGCCGCGCTGCTTCCCCTCGCGGTGTGGCTGACCCGGATCTGCGTCGGCAACGAGCCGCCGGCCGCCCGCAACTGCACCGCGGCCGCCGCCGGACCCGGCCGCGTGCACCTCGCCTGCGTCCTGACCGCGGCGGGTGCCGCACAGCTCCTCGGGCTGGTCGGCGTCGTCTTCGTCGCACTGCTCTCCGACCCGCACTCCGCCGATCACCGCGTCGCCGTGCCGGTCCTGCCCGCGGCAGGGGCCGGGCTGCTCGCCCAACTCGCCTGCGTGCTGCTGGGCACCGCGATCGGTGCGCTGTGCAACTGGCCGGTCCTGCGCAGCCCCGCTTCCGCCGTACCCGCCGGGCTGCTCGGCGCGCTGCTGCTGCTCGTGCTGAGCGCCTCGCCCGCCAATGCCGCCGTATCGGGCCTGGTCACCGGCTCCGCAGACGGGACGATCCACACCCCGTGGCTGCCGCTGGCCGCCACCGTCCTGATCGCGGCCGCGGCGACGGCCGTCGCCTGCGCGCTCAGCTCCCGCCGGACCTGACGTCAGCCGGGTCCCGGGGCCGGCCCGCTCCCGGCCACTGGCCGCCCCGCCGCCGTGACCGACGGGCGTACGCTCGGAGGTATGGCAGCCACCGAAGCGCACCCGCGCGACCGCGACAGCGCCCCCGAGGGCACCGACGCCACAGGTACCGGTACGGACGCCGCTGCCGGTCCGCCCTTCGCCGACTGCGTGCAGTGCGGCGAGCCGACCGAATACCCGGTCACCCGCCCCGGCATCGTGCTGTGCCCGGTCTGCGAATGGCAGGAAGCCGAGCGTTCCGCCTGCTCCGGCTGACGTCCGGGACGCGGCGTCGCGCGGCCCTTGGGGTACCCGGGCCCCCGAGCGCCCGGGTACCCCATCGGCGCGTGTCCTTCAGTGGTGCCAGGGACCCGTCACGGCGAAGGTCGTGCCCGGCGTATAGCAGTTGACGTACATCGTCCGGTGGTCCGGGGAGAAGGTCACTCCCGCGAACTCGCCCCACTCCGGCTTCTCCGGGGTGCCGATGTTCTGCCGGCCGCGTGCCATCGCATAGACCTCGCCGCGCCGGGTGAGGCCGAAGACGTGCTGCGCGCCCTCCCCGTCCTCACAGACCATCAGGCCGCCGCTGGGCGCCAGCGTGATGTTGTCGGGCGACTCGCCGGGCAGCTGGAGGTCGCTGTCCGGTCCGAAGGCGACCACCAGCGTGAGCCGGCGCCGCTTCGGGTCGTACTTCCACACCTGGCCGTAGTGGTCGCCCACCGAACCCTCGTCGCTGTGCGCGAAGCTGGAGACGAAGTACACGCAGGACCCGCCCCAGTAGCAGCCCTCCAGCTTCTGCGCGTGGGTGATGCCCTGGGGCCCGAAGTCCTGGAAGCGGATCGGGGTCTCCCGGGCCAGCGGGTCGGGGACGTCCACCCAGGAGACATGATCGAAGGTGGCGCCGATCTCCTGGACACCGGACAGGTCGGGAACTCCGGGGACGCGCAGGGCCTGCAGCCGGCCACCGGCGCGCAGCGAGCCCCGTCCGCCCCTCGGCTTCTCCGGGAGGAAGCGGTAGAAGAGACCGAACGGCTTCTCGAAGGCGTCCTCGGTCTCGTAGACGGTGCCGGTGCCGGGGTCCACGGCGATCGCCTCGTGCTGGAAGCGGCCCATCGCGGTCAGCGGGACGGCGCCGGTGCGGCGCGGGTCGTACGGGTCGACCTCGAAGATGAAGCCGTGGTCCTTGGTGTAGTTCTCCTCACCGGCCCGGAACTCGGTCTCCTCGCAGGTCAGCCAGGTGTGCCAAGGCGTGGGGCCGCCCGCGCAGTTGGTGGAGGTGCCGGCGATGGCGACCCGCTCGCTCCGGAGGTTGTTGTCCCGGTCGAGTTCCAGGGCCGTACACCCGCCCTCGCCGCCCGGGTCGTACGTCAGGTCGGGGACGGTGGGGACGGCGGAGCGGGATTTCGTGCGGTTCTCGTGGTTGCGGACGAGACAGGTGCGGCCCGACCGGCCGCCGGGGCCGGGGAAGGCCGCCATGCCGTCGCAGTTGCTGGGCACCTTGCCCTCGCCGGAGAGCAGCGGATCGCCCTCCCGGGAGAGGACCTTGTAGCGGAAGCCCTTGGGGAGGTCGAGCAGGCCGTCCGGGTCGGGCACCAGCGGTCCGTAGCCGCTCCCGCCCATGCTCTGGGCGGTGGCGGTACCCGCGAAGATCTCCGTGAGGCTTCCGGTGAAGGCGATTCCCGCCCCCAGCGCACCGGTTCTTGCCAGGATCTGACGTCGTGTCGCGGACATGGGCAACTCCCTGTTGGCGGACAGGTGACGTGACCCGCACGTGTGTATCACGCGACCACGCCGCCGGGAACCATGCGCGAAGCGCCGTCCCCCGGATGCACGGGGACGGCGCTTCGTCACAGCGGGGGACGGTGCGGGCGGCAGCCCTAGCCCCGGTCCACCACCAGCGGCCCCGCGTCGCGCGCCAGTGCCGTCAGCCGGGAGATGGCGCGGAAGTACTTCTTGCGGTAGCCGCCGCGCAGCATCTCGTCGCTGAACAGCTCGTCGAAGGGCTTGCCGGACGTCAGTACCGGCACCTCGCGGTCGTAGAGCCGGTCCGCGAGGACCACCAGCCGCAGGGCGGTGGACTGGTCGGGCACCGCCTGAACGTCGGTGAGGCAGACGGCCCGGATGCCGTCGCACATCGCGCCGTACCGGCTGGGGTGCACCTTGGACAGGTGCTCCAGCAGGGAGGGGAAGTCGTCGAGCGAGGCGCCGGCGGTGCGGTAGGCGGCGCGGGTGACGGTCTCGTCGTCGTACGGGGCGGGCGCCTCGGGCAGGCCGCGGTGGCGGTAGTCCTCGCCGTCGATGCGCAGCGGCCGGAAGTGGGCGCTCAGTCCCTGGATCTCGCGCAGGAAGTCGGCGGCGGCGAAGCGGCCCTCGCCGAGCTTGCCCGGCAGGGTGTTGGACGTGGCGGCCAGCGCGACCCCCGCGTCGACCAGCTTGCGCAGGAGGCTGGAGACCAGGACGGTGTCCCCGGGGTCGTCCAGTTCGAACTCGTCGATGCACAGCAGGCGGTGCTCGCTGAGCGTGCGCACGGTCTGCTGGAAGCCGAGCGCACCGACGAGGTTCGTCAGCTCGACGAACGTGCCGAACGCCTTGAGCTCGGGCGGTGCGGGGGTGGCGTGCCACAAGGAGGCGAGCAGGTGGGTCTTGCCGACGCCGTAGCCGCCGTCCAGATAGACACCGCGCGGACCCTTGGGGGCGGCCGGCTTCTTGGCGAACCAGCGCCGTTTGCCGGTGCCAGCCGCGCCGGCCCCGCCGTCGATGCTCTCGGCGAAGGCGCCGAGGACCCGGACGGCCTCGGCCTGGCTGGACTGGTTCGGGTCCGGGATGTAGGTGTCGAAGCGCGCGCCCTGGAAGCGCGGAGGCGGCACCATCTCGGCGACCAGGTGCTCGGCCGGGACATGCGGCGCGCGTGCGGTGAGGGCGACCGGGGCCGCCTCGCTCCCTTCCGCCGGCGGTTCGGCTATGGGAGCGGACTGCGGGGACGAGGGCTCGGAAGGTGACACAGCCGTCCAGCCTAGTCGCTCCGCCGTACTCGCCGGTCCGATGAGCGAGGCATGTCACACTGCCGCCATGCGACGCCTGTTCCCGCTCAGCTCCCCGCCCGCATCCCCGCCCCCGTCGGCTCACGACGGTGGGAACTCCGCTCCGGTCCCGGTGCCGCCGGACGTCGTGGACCGCGAATGGACGCTGGAGGAGCTGGCCGACGCCTATGCCTACCCGGCGGCGGACGAGCCGGTGCGGGCCGGCCGCACCGGCTGGCTGCGCGCCAACATGGTCTCCTCCGTGGACGGCGCGGCCCACCACGACGGGCGTTCGCAGCCCCTCTCCGGCGCCGCCGACATGCGGATCTTCGGCGTGTTGCGGGGCTTGGCGGATGCGGTCGTGGTGGGCGCAGAAACGGTTCGGCAGGAGGGGTACCGGCCGGCCCGCGCCCGCGCGGCGTTCGCGGCGCGCCGGGAAGCCGCGGGGCAGGGCCCGGCGCCCGCCATCGCGGTGGTGAGCGCGGGGCTGGAGCTGGACTTCTCGCTGCCGCTGTTCACCGAGCCGCTGGTGCCGACCCTCGTGTTGACCGGCGCGGGCGCACCGTCGGACCGGGTGCGAGCGGCCCGGGACGCGGGCACCGAGGTGCTCTTCGCCGGGGAGGGCATCGGCGTCGACCCGTCGCGGGTGGCGGCGGTGCTGGCCGAACGGGGACACGCCCGGCTGCTCACCGAGGGCGGGCCGAAGCTCCTGGGGCAGTTCGCGGCGGCCGGCGCGCTGGACGAGCTGTGCCTTTCGCTGGCTCCGGTGGTCACGGTGGGCGCCGCGGCGCGGATCATGAACGGGCCCGCCGTCGCCGTCCCGGAGCGGTTCGCCCTGGTGTCCGTACTGGAAGAGGCCGGGTTCCTGTTCACCCGCTACCGTCGGTCATGACAATCAGTGGAATTACCCGTTCCGCTTAGCTTCCGTTGGGCAGACTTAAGGCCAACAGGCCCCGTGTGGCGACGGGGCAGGACGAGTTCTGTCCGGGCGCCGTGCCACTCGGCGCCCGGAAGAAGAGAAGAAGGGCGCCCGTCGTGTTCACGAGCGTATTGATGATCGAGAAGCCTCTGACGCCCGCCGACGTGGAGTTCGTCACCACCCTGCATGGCGGCGACCAGATCTCCTTCGTCGTCCTCATGCAGCCGCGCGGCAAGCAGGACGTGCTGCTGCGGGCGATCGACGACGTCGCACTCGGCGAGTTCGACGACGCCGTCCGGGAGGGCGAGGAACCCGGAGGGGTCCGGGCGGAGCTCCCCGCCGAGCGTGCCCTCTCCCACACCCTGGCCGCACTGCGCGCCACCGGGGCGCAGGCCGTCGGGCAGGTGGTCGAGGACCACCCCCTCGACCTGCTGCGGTCCATGGTCGACCAGACCGACGCGGACGAGGTGATCGTGCTGACCACCCCGCACTTCGTCGAGGAGTTCTTCCACCGCGACTGGGCCTCGCGCGCCCGTCACAAGGTCGGTGTGCCGGTCCTCAAGCTGTTCTCGCACGCCGCCGACGATCCGGCCCAGGACTCCGCGGGGAGCTGACCGCGCCGCCGTGCGGGCGCAGCCGCCCGTCCAGCATCCCGGCCACCTCGTCCACCGCGTCCAGGTGGGCACGGTCGTGGGTGACCAGCACCGTCGCGGTCGCCCGCTCCCGCGTGAGCGTCGTCAGCAGCTCCAGGACCGCCGCGCCCCGCTCGTGGTCCAGCGCGCTGGTCGGCTCGTCCACCAGCAGCACCGCCGGATCGTTCATCAGCGCCCGCGCGATGTTGATCCGCTGCCGCTGACCGCCCGAGAGCTGGTGCGGCCGGCGGCCGGCCTGATCGGCGAGGCCGACTGCCGCCAGCAGTTCGAGCGCGCGCGGCCGGGCGCTGCGCGGGGAGCGGCCGTCCAGGTGCGCCATGACCTGCAGCTGCTCGGCGGCGGTCAGCGACGGCAGCAGGTTCGGCTGCTGGAAGACCGTGCCGATCGTCGTGCGCCGCAGTGACGTCAGCGCCGCGCGGCTCATCCCCGTGGTGTCGGTGCCGTCGATCACCACCCGGCCGCGGTCCGGGGCGATCAGCGTCGCGGCCACCGCCAGCAGGCTGGACTTGCCGGAGCCGGACGGGCCGATCACGGCGGTCACCCGGCCGGCCGGTACGGCCAGCGAGACCTCGTCCAGCGCGGTCAGCCGGGTGCCGCCGTCGGGGTAGGTGAGGGTGACATCGGTCAGTTCGAGGCTCATCGGGCACTTCCCAGGGCGGTCAGAGGGTCCACGGACGTGATGCGGCGGATGGACAGCGCGGCGCCCGCGGCACCGAGCGCGATCATGATCAGGGCGGGTACGAGCACGGTGGACGCGTCCAGCACGAACGGCACCGTGCCGCCCACCGCGGCGCCCACCCCGGCCGCGACGGCCGTGCCCAGGCCGGTACCGGCCACCAGCAGCACGACCGCCTGGCCGAGCGCGTCGCGCAGCAGAAAACCGGTGGAGGCGCCGAGCGCCTTCAGCACGGCGACGTCGCCGCTGCGCTGGATCGTCCACACGGTGAAGAACGCGCCGATGACCAGCGCGGAGATGGCGAACAGAAAGCCGCGCATCAGTTGCAGCGAGCCGTTCTCGGCGCTGTAGGAGCCGATCGCCTCAAGGGAGTCCTCGGTGGTGACCGTCGTCGTGCCGAGTGCGCGGTCGGCCGCGGCCAGATCGGCGGCACCGGTGGTGGACAGGGCGAGCACCGTGGCGCCGCCAGGGGCACCCGGGCCGCCGGCGGCCTTCCGCCCGTCACCGAGCGACGTCCAGATCACCGGTGTGTGGCTGTACATCGCCCGGCCCGACACGGCCGTGATCCGCACCGACCTGCCGCCCAGGGTGAGCGCACCGCCGGCCCGTACCCCGAGGGCCTCGGCGGCCTGCTCGGAGAGCACCGCCTCGCCGTCCCCGACCGCACCCTCCGCCGGTGCCAGCGCGGACCCGGGGCGCACACCGAACGCCGACACCGCGGCCGTTGTGCCGCCCGCCTCCGCCTTCGTCGTCGTGATTCCCAGCGGCTCCGCACGCCGTACGCCGGGCACCCGCGCCCACTCGCGCACGGTCCGCTCCGGCAGCGCCGCGTCGGCGAACGCGACGGCGCCGCCCTCGGCCGGCTCGGGGAACACCAGGTGATCCGCGGGCAATGCGGTGATCGCGGAGGTGTTCTCCCTGCCCAGGCCCGCCGTGAGCCCCGACAGCAGACCCACAAGCACCGTGATCAGCACGATGACGGTCCCCATCAGGGCGAACCGCCCCTTGGCGAATCCGAGGTCCCTCCAAGCGACGAACACAGACTTTTCCCACCTCGGCTCGGGCGCCGGACCCGCTGTCCGGACGCTGTGCCCACCGTCGCCCGCCAGGAGGGCCCCGGGCATCGCGCCCGCGAGCGGTCCCGGAGGATCGAAAGGCCCGGCCGCCCCTCCACCTTTTGATTGATGCCGCAGGCGGTCCGCGCACTTAGCCTGGGGAGGCCGTGACCGATCACCACCTCACCCCTGTCCTGCGGGTACTGCGCAGCTGCCTCCATCTGATGGTGGCCGCGCTGCTCGCCCTCGCCGCCGTACGGGCGGTCACCGACCGCACACCGGACGCCCCGGCCGTCGTCGCCACGGCCCTCGCGCTGCTGGCCCTCTACGCCGTCGGCCCCGCCCTGCCGCGTGTCCGCACCTCGCCGCCCGTGGCTGCCCTCTGGCTCGCGGCTCTCGCCCTGGGCTGGACGGTGCTGCTCGCGCTCACCCAGGACGGTGTCTGGCTGGCCTTCCCGCTGTTCTTCGTCGAGCTGCACCTGCTGCCGCTGCGCTGGGCCCTGCCCTCGGTCGGGCTCACCACCGTGGCCGCCGTCGCCGGCTTCGGTTGGCACACCCGCACCCTCGGTGTCGGCACTGCCGTGGGCCCCGCACTCGGCGCGGCCGTCGCGGTCGCCGTCGTCCTCGGCTACCAAGCCCTCTACCGCGAGAGCGAACAGCGCCGCCGGCTCATCGAGGAGCTCACCGCGGCCCGCAGCGAACTGGCCGACGCCGAGCACGCCGCGGGAGTCCTCGCCGAACGGGAACGCCTGGCCCGCGAGATCCACGACACCGTCGCGCAGGGACTGTCCAGCATCCAGCTGCTGCTGCGTGCCGCCGAGCGCGCGCTGCCGGAGCGGCCCGGGGCGGCCCTCGGCCATGTCCGGCAGGCCCGGGTGGCCGCGGCCGGCAATCTTGCCGAGGCCCGGCGGTTCGTCCGCGGCCTGACGCCACCCGATCTGGAGGCCGGCTCACTGCCCGCCGCTCTGGAGCGGCTGTGCGACAGCACCGCCCGCACCACCGGCCTCGCCGTGCGCTGCCAGGTCTCGGGGACACCTGCCGAGCTGCCCACCGCGCACGAGGTCGCCCTGCTGCGCATCGCCCAGTCCGCCCTCGCCAACACCGTCCGGCACGCGGCCGCCGGCCGCGCCGAGCTGACCCTGAGCTACATGGACACCGAGGTCGCCCTCGACGTCGTCGACGACGGCGCCGGATTCCGCCCCGACGAGGTCCCCGCACCGGGCTCCGCGGAGGTCACCGACAGCGGATTCGGCCTGGCCGCCATGCGCGCCAGGGCCCACGCCCTCCACGGCACCCTCGCCGTCGAGTCGGCGCCCGGTGAAGGCACCGCCGTCGCCGTGACCCTGCCCTGCCCGGCCGCGGAGCCGGGCGCCGCAGACGACCCGACGGTGCCCGTGGTGCCCGTGAGCGCCGGGGACACCGCCCCGTGACACCCCCGGCGCCCATCCGGCTGCTCCTCGCCGATGATCACCCGGTCGTCCGCGCGGGGCTGCGCGCCGTCCTGGAGACCGAACCCGGCTTCCGGATCGTCGCGGATGTCCCCACTGCTGAGGAGGCCGTCGAACTCGCCGGGCGGCTGGCCCCCGACGTCGTCCTGATGGATCTCCGGTTCGACGGCGAAATGCGCGGCTCCGGGGCCACCGCCGCCATCACCGCCCGCGAGAACGCACCCCGCGTCCTGATCCTGACCACGTACGACACCGACGTCGACATCCTCGCCGCCATCGAGGCGGGCGCCACCGGCTACCTCCTCAAGGACGCCCCGCCCGAGGAACTGGCCGCCGCGGTGCGCACCGCCGCCGCCGGGCAGTCCGCACTCGCACCCACCGTCGCGCTGCGCCTGATGGACCGGATGCGGGCCCCCGCCACCGCCCTCTCCCGGCGCGAGACCGAAGTCCTCCAGCTGGTGGCCGACGGCCTGTCCAACGCGCGGATCAGCAGGCAGCTCTTCCTCAGCCAGGCCACCGTCAAATCCCACCTCGTCCACATCTACGCCAAGCTGGGCGTCGACTCCCGCACCTCCGCGGTCGCCGCCGCCACGGCCCGGGGCCTGATCCGGCGCTGAGCGGGCCCCGCCCACGCGGCGGGACACACCTTGTCGGTGCCGGGTGCGAGAATCATCGGCAGCACCACCGCTCGCGACGATCAGGGAGACCCGCCCATGGCACCCGCCATCCCAGCCACGATGGACCGGCCGCACTTCATCGGTATCGGCGGAGCCGGCATGTCGGGCATCGCGAAGATCCTCGCGCAGCGCGGCGCGCGGGTGGCGGGCAGCGACGCCAAGGACTCCGCGACGGCCGACGCCCTGCGCGCCCTCGGCGTGACGGTCCACATCGGGCACGCGGCCGACCACCTCGCCGAGGACGCCACCAGCGTCGTCGTCTCCTCCGCGATCCGCCCCGACAACCCCGAGCTGGCCGCCGCCCACGAGCGCGGCATCCCGGTCGTGCACCGCTCCGACGCCCTCGCGTCCCTGATGGACGGCCTGCGCCCGATCGCCGTCGCGGGCACCCACGGCAAGACGACCACCACCTCCATGCTCGCCGTCTCCCTCGGCTCGCTCGGTCTGAAGCCGTCGTACGCCATCGGCGGCGACCTGGACGCCCCCGGCTCCAACGCCGAGCACGGCGAGGGCGAGATCTTCGTCGCCGAGGCCGACGAGAGCGACCGCAGCTTCCACAAGTACGCCCCCGAGGTCGCCATCGTCCTCAACGTCGAGCTGGACCACCACGCCAACTACGCCTCGATGGACGAGATCTACGAGTCCTTCGAGACCTTCATCGGCCGTGTCCGCCCCGGCGGCACCCTGGTCATCTCCGCCGACCACGCCGGTGCCCGTGAGCTGACCGCCAAGATCTCCGGCCGGTTCGACATCGAGGTCGTCACCTACGGCGAGTCCGCCGACGCCGACGTCCGCATCCTGAAGGTCAACCCGCGCGGCCTGACCAGCGACGTCACCGTCGCCCTCAGCAGCGGCCGGATCCTGACCTTCACCGTCTCCGTCCCCGGCCGCCACTACGCCGGCAACGCCGTCGCAGCCCTCGCCGCCGGCATCGCCATGGGCCTGCCGCCGCACAACCTCGCCTCCGCGCTCGGCACCTACACCGGCGTCAAGCGCCGCCTCCAGCTCCGGGGCGAGGCGGCCGGCGTGCAGGTCATCGACTCCTACGCGCACCACCCCACCGAGATGACGGCCGACCTGGAGGCGATCCGGGGCGCCGCGGAGGACTCCCGGGTCCTGGTCGTCTTCCAGCCGCATCTCTTCTCCCGCACCCAGGAACTCGGTACGGAAATGGGCCAGGCGCTCGCCCTCGCCGACGCCTCGGTGGTCCTGGACATCTACCCCGCCCGTGAGGACCCGATCCCGGGCGTCACCAGCGCCCTGATCATCGACGCCGCGCGCACCGCGGGCGCCGATGTCACCGCCGAGAGCGACCAGGCCGCCGTCCCGGATGTCATCGCCGGAATGGCGAAGCCCGGTGACCTTGTTCTCACCATGGGCGCGGGCGATGTGACCGACCTCGGCCCCGCCATCCTGTCCCGCCTGGGCAGCTGAGCTGAGGAGGCACTCCAGATGTCGTACGAGATCGACAAGCCCGATGAGCAGTGGCGCGCCGAGCTGAGCCCCGCGGAGTACCAGGTGCTCCGCAAGGCCGGCACCGAGCCCGCCTTCGTCGGTGAGTACACCGACACCAAGACCGCGGGCGTCTACTCCTGCCGTGCCTGCGGCGCCGAACTCTTCCGCTCCGACACCAAGTTCGAGAGCCACTGCGGCTGGCCGTCCTTCTACGACCCCAAGGACACCGACGCCGTGGAACTCATCGAGGACCGCTCCCACGGCATGGCCCGCACCGAGGTCCGCTGCGCCCGCTGCGGCTCCCACCTCGGCCATGTCTTCGAGGGCGAGGGCTACCCGACCCCCACCGACCAGCGGTACTGCATCAACAGCATCTCGCTGCGGCTGACGGCGGACTAGGGCGGCGACGGGCGGGTGGAGGCGCCTCGGCGGACTGTCCGCCCGGCGCCCCGCCCGCCCGTCCCGTCACCCGCCATTCCTCACCCCGGGCACCACGACCGCCGTCACCACCAGCCCCGCCTCGACCAGCCACCGGCCGCTGAATTCGGTGATCTCCCTGCCGTCGACGACCGGCCCGGGGACGAGCAGGCGGGCCGTGAAGGTCGCGTCCGTCGGGTCGAGGGTGAGGTGGGCCTCCTCGAAGCCGAGCCAGCGGTGGGTGAGCGGATACCACGCCTTGTAGACGCTTTCCTTGGCGCTGAAGATCAGGCGGTCCCAGCAGATCTCGGGTTCCAGCCGGGCCAGCCGGGGGAGTTGGGCGCGTTCCCCGGGGAGGGTGACGAGACCGATCACTCCGGGGTCGTTGATGGGCTCGTTGGGTTCGGCGTCCAGGCCGATGGCGCGCATGTCCGACGAGCGGGCCACGGCCGCGGCGCGGTAGCCGGTGCAGTGCGTGATCGCTCCGACGATGCCGTCCGGCCAGCTGGGGGCCCGGTCGGGTCCGGGGAGCAGCGGCCCGGGGGCCACGCCCAACTCGGCCAGCGCCGCGCGGGCGCAGCCGCGTACGGTGCCGAACTCCTTCTGCCGCTGGGGGACGGCGGCGGCCACCGCTTCGCGTTCCTCGGGGTACATGGCGGTCAGCGGGGCGTCGTGGAACGCCTCGGCGGTCGCGATCGGGACGGGCAGCAGCTTGTCGATCATGAGGTGGCCGCCGTGGACGCCGCGGTGACGGAGGGCATGATCTGGACCGGGCGGCCCGGGGTGCCGGCGCGCGGCCGCCATTCGCGTGGGTAGCCGAGCGACACCTCCTGGTGGGGGACGCCGTCGCAGACCAGCAGCCGGGGGATGTGGAGGTGGCCGTAGACGACCGTGGCCGCACGGAAGCGGCGCGGCCAGTCGGCGGTCGCCTCGGTGCCGCACCACAGCGCGAACTCCGGGTGCCACAGGGGCCGCAGGGGCTCGCGCACCAGGGGAAAGTGATTGACCAGGACCGTGGGCAGGTCCTCCGGGACGGCGGCGAGCCGGGCCTCGGTGGCCGCCACCCGCGCCCGGCACCAGGACTCCCGGGTGGGGTAGGGGTCGGGGTGCAGGAACAGCTCGTCGGTGCACATCACGCCCGCCTCCTCGGCCACGGCCAGGGCCGCCGCCTTGGTGGTGACCCCCGGCGGCCTGAACGTGTAGTCGTAGAGCAGGAAGAGCGGGGCGATGACGACCGGGCCGTCGGCGCCCTCCCACACCGGATACGGGTCCTCCGGGGTCAGGACGCCCAACTCCCGGCAGATCGCGACGAGATGCTCGTAGCGCTCCACGCCGCGCAGCTGCACCGGGTCCTGGGACGGCGTCCACAGCTCGTGGTTGCCCGGCACCCACACCACACGGGCGAACCGGCCGCTGAGCACCGTCAGGGCCCAGCGGATGTCGGCGACGAACTCGCCGATGTCCCCCGCGATCAGCAGCCAGTCGTCGTCGGACTCCGGAGTGAGCCGCTCGACGATGTCGCGGTTCTCGGCGTAGCGGACGTGCAGATCGCTGACCGCCACCAGCTTGCCGCGCCCCGGGCGGCCCGGCCCGTCGGCGACGGGAGCGGGCGCGGCGGGACCGGGAGCGGGGCCGGGGGGCACAGGACGGATTTCGTAGGTCACCGTCGAAGTAAAGTCGTTGGCCGGGGCGGAGTGAAGGGCGGCAGGCGAACGCCGGCCCGCATCGCCCGTGCGGCGGCGCCCGGTTCAGCGCGGGCCGTCGGTGCCCGGGGCAGGGGTGTCGCCGCGGCGGATGCGGGTGGCGAGCCAGAGGTCGAAGCGGTCGTCGGGATCGTCCATGCGCCGGCCGGTGAGGTCCATGGCCTTGTCGAGGCGGTTGCGCACGGTGTGCCGGTGGACGCCGAGCCGGCGGCTGGTGGCGTCCCAGGCGCCGCCGGTCTCCAGCCACGCCGCCAGGGTGGCCGTCAACTCCTCGCCGTTGTCGGCCAGATCGAGCGGTCCGAGCACGGCGTCGGCATAGCCGTGCAGGGTACGGCTGTCCCCGAGGTCCAGCAGCAGCCGGCTGGTTCCGCTCGGGCGGGCCTCGGCGGGCTCGCCGCCCGCCCGGCTGACGGCGAGCAGCCCCGCCGCCTGACGCAGCGACACGCGGACCGCCTCGGGCGGCACCGCGGGGCCGATCCCGGCGGGGTGGTGCGGGGCGAAACGGCCGAGCACCTCACGGATGTCGAGGTCCTCGCCGACGACCGCCTCGATGGTGCCGTCCACCACCCTGACCAGGCCGCCGGGCATCGCCAGTGCCAGGTCGGCGGCCATCTCCTGCGCCGCGCCCTCGGCTCCGGCGGAGTCGGCACCGGACGAGCCGGCTCCCGAAGGTCCGGCCGGCGTGCTCGGGGCCCCCGGCGCGCGCCCCCGCACTCGGTCCGCGGCCTTCCGCCGGTCGTCGCCCGCCGCCACCACGACCCCGCGCACCCGTTCAGCGGTCAGACCCGCCGAGACCAGCAGGTCCCGCGCCCGGTCGGCCGGCAGGTCCTCGTCGGCCAGCAGCTGGGAGAGCAACGCCGACCTGCGGCGGCGCTCCGGCTCGTCGCGCAGATGGCGCCGCTCCAGTTCCAGGGAGAGCAGCGAGACGAGGCCCGGGACGACGGAACGGGCCGCGCCGTCGGGGCGGCCGGTGAGCAGCAGCAGCCCGCGCAGCCGCCGGGCGCCCAGCGGCTGCACCTCCAGCTGATGTCCGCCGGCCGTGCTGGAGGCGCTGCCCCGCAGACCGCGCGCCGCGACCCGCTCGACCAGCTCGCGTGCTTCCGGTGGTGGCGCCGACGCTCCCCGCTCGCCCACGGCCAGCAGCCGGCCCAGGGGGTCGAGGACCGCCGCGCCCACGCCCGTGGCCGCCGTCCATTCGGCCAGCATCGGCCGCAGCCCGTCGCCGGTGGCCGCCGCGGTCAGCCGCCGCTGGGTCGCGAAGGCCCGGTGCAGCATCTCGCGCTGCTCGGTGGCGCGCGCGTCGAACACGGCCTTGGTGACGGCGATGAAGGGCACCTCGTCCGGCACGGTCAGCAGCGGCAGCCCGGCCTCCTCGGCCGCCGTGACCAGGGGTTCCGGCGCCGACTGGTAGGGCAGTCCCTGTCCGAGCCCGAGCGCGAGGCAGGCCGCCCCGCCCTCCGCCACATCCCGTACGTAGGCGCGGCAGGCGTGCGGCTCCATGGGCAGGAGCAGGCCGATCGTCATGAGGAGCTCGCCGCCCTGCAGCCACTTCCCCGGGGTGGGCAGGTCCGAGACGGTGGCCGCTTCGACGGTGCGGGCCAGCAGGTCCGGCGGCACGTCGTAGCCGACCGACAGATCGAGGTCGGGCCGGGCCAGAAGGTCGGAGATACGCAGCGGCATAGACATAGTGTCCATCACATATCTATGGAGTGGACGATCGGGCGATCGAATCGGGTGGCCCATGCACCTAGGTTCACAGCACCGCAGACATGCCGCCGTCCCCCGTAGGAGAACTCCATGGATCCCATGGCCGCCGCACCAGGCGATGACGCGGGGCGACCGTCCCGCGTCATCGAGGCCCGCTCGATCGACTACGTCCCCGCCCGCGAGCGGCACGGGAAGGTGTGGCACCAGGGGCCGTTCTGGTTCACCGGCAACTTCGTGCTGACCACCATGGTCACCGGCTTCCTCGGCCCGGAGCTCGGCCTGAGCCTGCCCGCCTCCGTCGCGGCGGTCGTCCTCGGCGCCTGCTTCGGCACCTTCTTCATGGCCTTCCACGCCAACCAGGGCCCCCGCATGGGCCTGCCGCAGATGATCCAGTCGCGGGCGCAGTTCGGCATCCGGGGTGCCATCGTCCCGTTCGCCGCGGTGGTCTTCGTCTACGTCGGCTTCAACGTCTTCAACGTCGTCCTGGCCGCACAGGGCCTGCGCACCGTCTTCCCGGGCGGCAGCACCCTCTGGTACGTGCTGATCATCGGCGTCGCCATCGTGCTCGCCATCGTCGGCCACGACCTGCTCCACCTGGTCCAGCGCTGGCTCACCTACGTCCTGATCGCCGTCTTCGGCGTGCTGACGGTCGGCGCGCTGGTCCAGTTCGACCCGTCCGCGGCGGCGGGCGCCGCGTCCCCCGCGCACAGCTCCTGGACGTCCTTCC
Source organism: Streptomyces sp. Pv4-95 (assembly GCF_045782725.1). Lineage (NCBI taxonomy): Bacteria > Bacillati > Actinomycetota > Actinomycetes > Kitasatosporales > Streptomycetaceae > Streptomyces > Streptomyces sp. Pv4-95. The sequence continues at coordinate 2,042,507 of NZ_CP127172.1, read as the reverse complement.
TCGTGGTCTTCTCCGCCGCGGCCGGCTACCAGATCAGCTACGCCGTGTACGTCTCGGACTACTCCCGCTACCTTCCGCGCGACGTCTCCGCCCGCAAGGTCATCTGGTGGACGTACGCGGGCGCGGCGGGCTCCGCTGCCTGGCTGATGTCGCTCGGCGCGCTGCTCGCCTCCGCGCTGCCCGACCCGGACGCGATCACCGGTCTCCGGCAGGTCGGCAACGCCATCCTGCCCGGCTTCGGCACCTTCGCGGTGGTGGTCTCCTCCGTGGCCCTGATCGGCATCATGGCCGTGAACTCCTACGGCGCGATGCTCACCACCACCAGCGCGGTCGACGCCTTCCGCACCGTCCGGCCGACCGTCCGGATCCGGGTCGCCGGGATCGTCGCCATCGGCGTCGTCATCCTCGCCGTGGCCATGCTGCTCCCGGAGAACTACCTGGAGAGCTTCAACACCTTCGTGCTGATGATGCTCTACTTCCTCATCCCCTGGACCGCGGTCAATCTCGTCGACTTCTACTGGGTCAGGCGCGGCCATTACGCCGTCACCGCGATCTTCGACCCGGCCGGCATCTACGGCCGGTGGGCGTGGCGCGGCATCGTCGCGTACGTCGCCGGCTTCGCCGCGATGATCCCGTTCTTCGCGACGTCGTTCTACACCGGCCCGGTCACCGAGGCGTTGGGTGGCGCGGACCTCTCCTTCGTCCCCGGCCTGCTCGTCGGCGGCGGGCTCTACTACCTCCTCAACCGCGGCCTGGACGCGGCGGCCGAGGAGGCGGCGGTCGCGGCCAGCGAGCGGGAGCTGGAGGGCGCGGACGCGGACCGTGCCGTCTCCGCGGCGTAGGCGCCGCACGCTCCTGCGGATGAGCGAAGGCCGTATGCCCCGTTATGGTCGTGGGTGGGGAGGGCGATCCCGTCCTTCTCAGCTGACATGGACCGACATGGACCGACCCGGACGGTCGTGCCCGGCCCGGGGCGGCGCGGTGCGTGCCGGCCCGCCGGAGCGGCCGGGACGAAGGGACGTGAACGCGGTATGCAGGTGGCATTTCTGGTGGCCCCCGAGGGCACGGAGCAGGTCGAGCTGACCGAGCCGTGGCGCGCGGTGACCGCGGCCGGGGGCACTCCGAAGCTGGTCTCCACCGCGGAGGGGAAGGTGCAGGCCTTCGACCATCTGGACAAGGCCGACACCTTCCCCGTCGACCTGACGGCCGGCGAGGCGTCCGCCGGCGACTTCGACGGCCTCGTCCTGCCCGGCGGCGTCGCCAACCCGGACGCGCTGCGCATGGACGAGGAGGCCGTGGCGTTCGCCAAGGCGTTCTTCGACGCGGGCAAGCCGGTGGCCGCGATCTGCCACGCGGCCTGGACGCTGATCGAGGCGGATGTGGTGCGCGGGCGGACGCTGGCCTCCTGGCCGAGCCTGCGGACCGATATCCACAACGCGGGCGGCACCTGGGTCGACGAACAGGTCAAGATCTGTACGGCGGGCCCGAACACGCTGATCACCAGCCGTAAGCCGGCTGATCTGGATGCCTTCTGCCCCGCGTTCATCGCGGAGTTCGCCCACTGACGCCACCCCCGCCACGGCGCGCTACGGGCCGAGCACGACCGCCGACTCCGGTGGCAGCCACAGCAGACCGTCGCTGTCGGGGACGGCAGGATCGGACCAGGCCGCCAACGCGCGCAGCCTCGGCTTCCGGGCCGTCGTCCCGACGTTCCCGGCAGCCTCCGGGCCGCCGACCGGGATGGCGGCCGTGGTATCCGGGGAGAAATTGACCGCCACCCTCAGCGGCCCGCGCCGCAGCAACAGCCAGCGGCCCCGCTCGTCGTGGGTGACGCCGGTGCGGGCGGGGTCGGGGTCGGTCAGCGCCGGCTGTTCGCGGCGCAGCGCGAGCAGGGCGCGGTGCCAGGCCAGCAGAGCGGCGTGCGGCGCCCGCTCCGATTCGGCCCAGTCCAGCACGCAGCGGTCGCGGGTGGCCGGATCCTGCGGGTCCGGCCAGTCGGCCTCGGAGGGGCCTGTGGCCGCGGAGCCCTGGGTGTCCCAGTCGTGGGCGGCGAACTCCCGTCGCCGACCGGCCCGTACGGCTTCGGCCAGCTCCGGATCGGTGTGGTCGGTGAAGTACTGCCACGGAGTGCGCGCTCCCCATTCCTCGCCCATGAACAGCATCGGTGTGAACGGCGAACACAGCACCAGCGCGGCGGCGCAGGCCAGCAGCCCGGGAGAGAGCGCCGCGGCCAGCCGGTCGCCCAGCGCCCGGTTGCCGATCTGGTCGTGGGTCTGCGCGTAGGCCAGCAGACGGTACGCAGGCGTGCCGCGCAGGTCCAGGGGGGCGCCGTGTGCCCGGCCGCGGAAGGTGGAGTAGCTGCCGTCGTGGAAGAAGCCGCCGGTCAGGGTCTTGGCCAGGGCGGCAAGCGGAGCACGTGCGAAGTCGCCGTAGTAGCCCTGGGATTCGCCGGTCAGCGCGGTGTGCAGACAGTGGTGGAGGTCGTCGTTCCACTGCGCGTGCAAGCCGTGGCCGCCGGCCGTGCGCGGCGCGGTGGTACGCGGATCGTTGAGGTCGGACTCGGCGATCAGGAACAGCGGGCGCCGCAGATGCCCGGCGAGCGCGTCCACCGCCGCGGACAGCTCGGCGAGAAAGTGGTGGGCGCGGGTGTCGTGCAGCGCGTGCACGGCGTCCAGCCGCAGCCCGTCGATCCGGTAGTCGCGCAGCCAGCTCAGCGCGCTGCCCACGAGATAGCGGCGCACCTCGTCGGAGCCGGGCGCGTCGAGATTGACGGCCGCGCCCCACGGTGTGTGATGAGTGTCGGTGAAGTACGGCCCGAACGCGGGGAGATGATTGCCGGACGGCCCGAGATGGTTGTGCACCACGTCCAGGACGACCCCGAGCCCGTGTGCGTGCGCGGCGTCCACGAACCGCTTGAGCCCCTCGGGCCCGCCGTACGGCTCGTGCACCGCCCACGGCGCGATCCCGTCGTAGCCCCAGCCGTGGGCCCCGGGGAAGGGGCAGACCGGCATCAGCGAGACATGGGTGATGCCCAGGTCGGCGAGGTGCGCCAGCCGCGCCGCGGCCGCGTCGAAGGTGCCCTCGGGGGTGAAGGTGCCGATGTGCAGCTCGTAGAGGACCGCGCCGGGCAGCGGACGGCCCGGCCACGGATGCCGCCAGGTGAAGCGGTCGTGGTCGACGACCGCACCGGGGCCGCCCGGCCCCTCCGGCAGCCGTACGGCGCGCGGATCCGGCAACGGCGGACCGTCGTCGAGCCGGTAGCTGTAGCGGTCCCCGTCGCGGGCCGGTGCCTCGGTGTGCCACCAGCCCTCGCGGGTGGTGGCACGCTCCATCGACACGGCCGGATCGCCGGCCCGGTCGCCCGCCCACTGGAGAGCGACCCGTCCGGCGCTCGGCGCCCATACCTCGAACAGCACGGCTGCACTCCTTCGTTCGCTCCCGGTCCCCCTCGACGAAAGCACGTCGCGCCGCCGCCCGGCAGTCCGACGTGGCGAACCGGGGCGACATCGGGCCATTCCGCTGGGCCGTTCCGGCGAGCGGCGGACGCAGCCGCCGCGGCGTGGTCACCGGCGTCCGCCGCACCTCGCGGTCCCTTCCGGGGACTCCGGGGCGCGCATCACGGACACATCGCCTGGACACCGGCTCGCGGTGGCCGGACAATCACCGACATGACTTCCCTGGAGTTCCCGGCGCGGCCGGCGCGCCCGTCGGACGCCGACCGGGAGCGCGCCCTCGACCTGCTGCGCGACGGCGCGGCGCACGGGCGGCTGTCCCAGGACACCTTCCTGCGGCGCCTGGAACTCGTCCTCACCGCCCAGCACAACTCCGAACTGGAGCAGGCCACCGCGGACTTGGCCGCACGGGGCAAGGTCCAGGGCGCCCTGCTGCGGATGGTCGGCCGGGCGTCGTCCTTCCACCTCAGGGTCCGCCGGGCATGGCGTACGGAGCGGCTGCCCAAGCTTCTGCTGCCGGCGCCTGGCCCCTTCCCGCTGCTGATCGGTCGGGCGCCCGGCGTGGGCCTGCGGCTCAACCACGAGACGGTCTCCCGAGCCCACGCCGAACTGCGCAGCGCCGGCAACGGCTGGCTGCTGCGCGACCTCGGCTCCACCAACGGCACCTGTGTCAACGGGCGTCGGGTGGTGGGCGAGGTGCCCGTGGGACCCGGCGACCACATCAGCTTCGGCCGCGTCGACTACGTCCTGACGGAGAAGTGAGCGGGGCGGGTGGCCGACAGCCGGGAGGGCGCGCCGCCCGGGTGTGACCTCGCGCGCGCCCCTGCCCCGCGCCCGCTGCTACGGATGCGGCGTCCCCTCGCGCACCGGCCGGTCACCGGACGGATGTGAGGTCCACACCCCCTCACCGCGGGTCAGGTGGGGCAACAGCCCTTCCGCCTGCCGGACATGGCGCGCCGGCAGGACACCGCTGAGCAGCCAGGAGTGCCGGCCGCCGGACGTCTCGCCGAGTTCGGCGCCCAGCGCGGTGAGCCGGGCGGTCACCGGAGCCAGCGCGTCGAGCGGGAGCTCCACCTCGAAGGCGTGATACGGCTCGTGGACCCGGGTGCCGGCCCGCCGCAGCGCCCGCAGCAACACCACCGGCGTGACGGCACGGAAGTCACCGGCCGTGCTGAGCGGGCCGACGAACCCGGAACGGGTCAGCACCACCCGGCAGTCGGTCACCGCGAGTCCGTGCGGTCCGTGGCGCAGTGTGGCCAGCGCCGTCTCCTCGATGGCCTGGTGGAAGCCGTGCGGCAGCGCGCCGAGTTCGGTCTCGTACGTGAAGACCGGCCCGGAGTCGCGCGCGCCCGGTTCGACCCGCAGCCCGACCGTCGCCCACGGCCCCGTGTGGCCGCGCCGCGCGATCTCCGCATGCGCCTCGCCGACGCCGCGGGGCCGCTCCACGCACACCACCCGGCTCGGCGCGAACTCCGCCTCGATGCCGTACGCCTGGCGCAGGGTCGCGGCGATGATCTCCTTCTGCACCTCGCCGTGCAGCAGCACAGATGTCGCTCCACCGGGCGCGGAACGCACCCGCAGCAGCGGATCCTGGTCGGCCAGATCCAGCAGCGCCGACCGCAGGGCCGCGGCGCGCGCGGGATCCTGGGGACGAACGACCGTCTCCAGCGTGGGGGAGGGGAACAACGGGGCCGCCGTGCGGTCGCCCGGGGCCGTGGCGCCGGGGGCGGGCACGGGGCCGACGCGGTCACCTGTCCGGATGCCGGGCAGCCCGCGGAGCACCGCGATATTGCCCGGGGTGAGCGGGCTGCTGTCCCCGGGCGGGCGGCCGACGACCTCCAGCGAGGTGATCTTGCCGGTCAGCGTTCCGCGCGCGCCGTCCGCCTCCCGACGGTGCAGCGCGATCCGCCGGCGCGCGTGCAATTCCCCTTCGTAGAGCCGGACATGTGCTGTGCGCTCGCCGTGCGGCTGCTGCTGAACGGCGAAGACCGTGCCGCGCGGCTCGGTGCCGCCTGCCACCGGAGCCGGGGGGATCAGCTGCACCATGCCCTCGACGAGGGCACCGACCCCTTGCCCGCCCAGAGCCGACCCGAAGTACACCGGGTGCACCGCGGCGTCGGCGGTGCGGGCGGCCAACGCGGCGCGGAGGCGGGCCGCACCGGGCGGCGGGCCCTCGACCACCCGAGCCAGGATCGCGTCGTCGGCCTCGGCCAGCGTCTCGGCGATCCGCTCGCGGTCCGCCGGGTCCTCCAGCCGGTGCGCGCTCACGTGCGCCCGCGCGGTGCCGAGGTCGTGGGCCGTCGCCATGGGGACGACGACCGGGGCGAGGGTGCGGCGGATGTCCGCCAGCAGCGCGTCTCCGCGCGCACCCGGCCGGTCGATCTTGTTGACGAAGAGCAGCGTCGGCAGCCGCAGCCGCCGCAGCGTCTTCATCAGAATCCGCGTTCCTGCCTGGACGCCCTCCACCGCGGAGAGCAGCAGCACGACGCCGTCGAGCACGCCCAGGGCACGTTCGACCTCGGCGATGAAGTCGGCGTGGCCGGGTGTGTCGATGAGGTTGACCTGGACATCGCCGACGGTGAAGGCGGCGACGGCAGAGCGGATCGTGATGCCGCGCTGCCGCTCCAGCTCGCCGGTGTCCGTTCGGGTGTCGCCGGCGTCGACGCTGCCGAGCCGGCCGATGACGCCGGTATCGAAGAGCAGCCGTTCGGTGAGGCTGGTCTTGCCCGCGTCGACGTGGGCGACGATGCCGATGTTCAGGGTGTGGCGGGGGTGATTGCGGCCGGTGAACGGCGCGCCGTGCGCGGCGGGAGCGTCAGCAACGTGGCGGGCGGGGCGCCCGGTGCGGCGCGGGGAAGGGGAGGGCATGGCTGAGCGAAACCTCGACAACTGTCGTCCGATAGGGGCGCTGAGTCGTTCCGAGGTTTCGGCGCATGCGGTTCTCCCGGGAGAAGGTCGTGGGTACAGCTGCATGCTGCCAGGCGGGGGCGGGAGCGCAACCGATTTATGCCGAGGGCCCCGTGGCCGCCGCGCAGGCGAAGGCCGTCGTCGGCCCCGCGGGCCACGCCGGACGCCGGCCACCCGGCTCGCGCTCTCCCGACGCCCTGTTACTCCGCCACCAGCAGCGCCACCGGCGACACGTCCAACAGCTCATCCAGCGTCGGGGCCGCACCCCCTGCCACCGTCCGGCCCGTCAGCAGATCGCGCCACGAACCGCCGGACGGCAGCCGCAGCGCCGTGTCCCACCAGCCACCGGTCTCCACCAGGCGCAGCGACAGCCGGGTCGCCACCGACACCACCCGCCCGCCGCGGCAGTAGGCCACACAGTGCTCGGCCGCGGGCCCCTCCGCGCGCAGCGGCTCGTACGACGCGTCCTCGCCGAACCACTGCGGGTGGGAGCGGCGCAGCCGGAGCGCGGTGGCGGTCAGCAGCAGCTTCTCTTCGGACAGGCCGCGCGGCGCGACGCCGGCGTCGAGGTCCGCGAGCAGGTCGGGGCGGAAGCGGGCCGGCTCCCGGTTGTCGGGATCGACGAGCGCCGCGTACCGGCGTTCGGTGCCCTGATAGAGGTCGGGCACCCCCGGCATGGTGAGATGCAGCAGCGTGGCGCCCAGCACATTGGCGCGGACGAACGGCGCCAGCTCCTCGTCCAGCGCGCTCAACAGGCCCGCCCCGGGCCCCGCAGGACCGCTGCGTACGAAGTCCGTCACGGCGCTCTCGTAGTCCGCGTTCTGCTCCGTCCACGAGGTCCGCAGCCCGGCCTCCCGAACGGCCTTGAGGATCGCCGGTGTCATCCGCTCCGCCGTGTCCTCGCGGCGCTCGTCGCCCGCCGCCGGCCCGGTGCCGCCCGGCGCGCCCAGACCGAACGCGGTCTGCCAGGCCAGCCAGGACACCATCGGGTCCGCGGGGCCCGTGCCGTCCACCCCCATGCCCCCGACCGCGCCGTCGGCCCCTCCGGACAGCTCGCCCAGCACGTCCCGCCACCGGTCGGGGCACTCCGAGAGCACCGCGATCCGCGCGCGGACATCGGCACTGCGCTTGGTGTCGTGGGTCGAGAGCACCGTCCCGGTCAGCGGCCGGTCGCGCTGCGTCCGGGCGCAGAAGGCGTGGAAGATCTCGGGGCCGAGCGCCGGCTCCCCGGGGTCGCCACCGACCTCACAGGCGGACAGCAGCACCGGATAGCGGTAGAAGGCCGTGTCCTCCACGGACTTGGCGTGCAGCGCGGACGCGGTCTGGGCGAAGCGCGCGGCGAAGTCCTCGCAGTCCGGGTCGTCCTGGAAGCGCCCGAGCGCGAGATCGCGGACCAGGTCCACCGCCCGCGCCTCCTCGGGCACGCGGAACGCGGTACGCGCCTCCACCGCCGCCTTGTCCAGCATCGACGCGTCCTGCTCGGCGCGGTCGGTGTCCGCGGCGTAGGGACGGTAGACGGGCAGCCGCACCATCAGCTCGCGGATGGCGTGCTGCAGGGCCCACGCCGCGTGGTCCCCCGGCCTGGGGGCGCGTTCACTGATCCGCCGCGCGGTGCGCGTCAGCCGCTCGACCTCGGCCGCCAGATCGTGCGTGACGACCTCGTACGCGGCCCGGCGTACCGTCTCCTCCCAGTCGCCGCCCTCGTCGGCGAGCGGGGTGACGAAGTCGCGGTAGTGGGCGAAGAGCCGGGCAGAGCCTTGCGGGCAGGCGAACAGCCCGTCGATGTGCCGCAGCGCGTCGTAGCCGGTCGTGCCCGCGCACGCCCAGCTGTCCGGCAGCCGCTCGTCACCGGTCAGGACCTTCTCCACCACCGTCCACCGGCCGCCCGTCGCGGCGTCCAGCCGGGACAGATAGCCGCCCGGGTCCACCAGCCCGTCGGGATGGTCGACGCGGAGCCCGTCGATGACGCCCTCGCGCATCAGCCGCAGCAGCGTGCCGTGCGTCGCCTCGAAGACGTCCGGGTCCTCGACGCGCACGCCGATCAGCTCCGAAATGGTGAAGAAGCGGCGGTAGTTCAGCTCGCTGCGGGCCAGCCGCCACCAGGCCAGCCGGTACCACTGGGCGTCCAGGAGACGGTCGAGCGGCAACTCCTCGGTCCCGGGCCGCAGCGGAAACGCGTGCTCGTGATAGCGCAGCACACCGTCCTTCACGCGCAGATGCCGGGCCTCCTCCCCGATCCGTCCACCGAGCACCGGAAGCAGCAGCCGTCCGCCGTGCCCGCCGTCCCAGTCGATGTCGAACCACCGGGCGTACGGGGACTGCGGACCGTCGCGCAGCACCTCCCACAGCGGCCCGTTGAGCGATTCCGGAGTCGGCACGGCCATGTGGTTGGGCACGATGTCGACGATCAGACCGAGTCCGTGCGACCGCGCCGTCGCCGCCAGCGCCCGCAGCCCCTCCTCGCCGCCCAGCTCGGCCCGCACCACGGCGTGGTCGACCACGTCGTAGCCGTGCGCCGAGCCCGGCACCGCCTCCAGGACGGGGGAGAGGTGCAGATGTGAGACGCCGAGCGCGGCGAGGTGCGGCACCGCCCGCTCGGCGGCGGCGAACGGGAAGTCCGGCTGGAGCTGCAGCCGGTAGGTGGCGGTCGGTGACGGACTCGATGGCTGCGTCATGGGAACACCCGTACCCCGTCGGCGGCTTGTTGTGTCATCCGCGCTGTGGATTCATCCGACCCCGCGCGCCCGTGCACCGCACACCTTTGTACGTCCCGTGCATGGGGCATCGGACTCCTCCCCGGGTAGCGTCGCCCGATGATCGCTGCTCTTGCCACGTACCGCCGGGTGATCGCGCTGGGCGGGCCCCTGCTGTCCGCCGTGTCCTTCCTCGGCCGGCTGCCGACCGCCATGTGCCAGCTCGGCAGTCTGCTGCTGGTGGCCGAGACCAGCGGCAGTCTCACCACGGCGGGCCTCGTCGGGGGCGCGCTGGCGGCGGGCCAGACCGCCGCCGGGCCGCTGATCGGCCGGCTCGCCGACCGGCACGGGCAGCGCACGGTGGTGCTGGCCGCCTGCTGGCTCAACGCCTTCGCGGTGGCCGCCCTGGTGGCCGCCGCGCTCGCCGGGACCGCGACGGTGCCGCTGGCGCTGACCGGCCTCCTGGCGGGCGCCACCGTGCCGCAGATCGGGCCGCTCGCCCGCACCCGGACGGTCGCCCTGGCGCGCCGCGCCCGCGCCGACGAGCGGCTGGTGGGCGCGGCGCTGTCGCTGGAGGGGACGCTGGACGAGGTGTCGTTCGTGCTCGGCCCCGCGCTGGTCGGCCTGGCCGCCGCGGTCGCCCACCCGGCCCTCGCGCTCTCGCTGGCAGCGGGACTGCTGGCCGTCTGCGGTTCGGCGTTCGCCCTCCACCCGACCGCCCGGGTGCTGCCGCCCGCGCGCGCCCCGAAGGAGACGGAGAGGTCGGCCGCGGACACCGTCGGAACCCCGACGGCCTCCGTACCGGCCGGGCGCCGGCCGGGGAGGACGCGGGCACGGATGCCGCGTGCGGTGCACGCCATGCGGGCCTCGATGGCGTTGCAGGGCGCGATGTTCGGTGCCTGCCAGGCGGGCATCACCGCGCTCACCGAGCGCCTCGGCGAGTCCGCCCAGGCCGGACTCGTCTACGCCGCCATGGGGGTGATGAGCGCGGTCGCCGGCTTGTCGCTGACCCTCGTTCCTGCCCGGGTCACCCTGCCGACACGGTGGCGGGTGTCTGCCGTCGCCCTGATCGCACTGTCCGCCCCGCTGCTGTACGTAGGGTCCCTCGGGGCGCTCTACGCGGTCGTCGTCATCCTCGGCGTGGCCTTCGCCCCGCACATGATCACGCTCTTCGGCCTCACCGAACGGACGGTGCCGCGCAGCCGGATGGCCGAATCGATGGCCTTCCTCACCAGCGCGGTGGTCGGCGGCCAGGCCCTGGCGCTGGCCGCCGCCGGCCGTCTCGCCGACGCGTACGGCCCGCCCGCGGCCTTCGCCGTCGCGGTGGGCGCCGCGGTCTTGATCCTCGTCGTCGCGCTCGCCGTCAGGCCCGCGCCCCGGCCCGCCGCTCCGGCGGGACCTGTGGCGGGCCGGCCGGCGCCGGAGACCGAACGGATGGAGGCGTAGGGCCTGCCCTTCGGACCACGCCGGCCCCGCGGCGCTCAGGCGGGCCGCTGGAGCACCAGCAGGCTGCGGCCGGTGAGCGTGACCTGGTCCCCGGCCTTGACCTTGGCCCCGTCGCCGGCCGCCGCGGGACCCGGCCGGTCGGTGTCCACCACCACCTGCCACTGCCGGCCGTGATGCGCCGGGATCGTGAAGTCCTTCTCCTGCTCGTGTGCGTTGAACATCAGCAGGAACGAGTCGTCCGTGATCGGCTCGCCACGCGACCCCGGCTCGGAGATGGAGCTGCCGTTGAGGAAGACCGCCAGCGACTTGGCGTGCACCGACTGCCAGTCGCGCGGCCCCATCTCCTCGCCGGCCGCGGTGAACCACGCGATGTCGGACAGCTCGTCGTGGGTGTCCTCCATCGGGCGGCCCTGGAAGAACCGCCGCCGCCGGAACACCGGGTGGTCACGCCGCAGCCACACCATCTGCCGGACGAAGGCGAGCAGTTCCCGCTCCTCGTCGATCTCCGCCGCCTCGTCGTCGTCCCCCGGCGGATCGGCGGGCTCCGGCCAACGCACCCAGGACAGCTCGTTGTCCTGGCAGTAGGCGTTGTTGTTGCCGCCCTGGCTGCGGCCGAACTCGTCGCCGTGGCTGAGCATCGGAACGCCCTGCGACAGCATCAGCGTCGCGATGAAGTTCCGCATCTGCCGCGCGCGCAGCCGGCGCACCGCGGGATCGTCGCTCGGGCCCTCCGCCCCGCAGTTCCAGGACCGGTTGAACCGCTCGCCGTCCCGGTTGTCCTCGTCGTTGGCCTCGTTGTGCTTGTCGTTGTACGAGACGAGGTCGTTCAGGGTGAAGCCGTCGTGGCAGGTCACGAAGTTCACCGAGGCGATCGGCCGCCGCCCGTCGCCCTGGTACAGGTCCGAGGAGCCGGTCAGCCGGGAGGCGAACTCCGCGAGGGTGCGCGGCTCGCCCCGCCACAGGTCCCGCACGGTGTCGCGGTACTTGCCGTTCCACTCCGTCCACAGCGGCGGGAAGTTCCCCACCTGGTAGCCGCCCTCACCGACGTCCCACGGCTCGGCGATCAGCTTCACCTGGCTGACGACGGGATCCTGGTGCACCAGGTCGAAGAACGACGACAGCCGGTCCACCTCGTGGAACTGCCGGGCCAGCGTGGCCGCCAGATCGAAGCGGAAGCCGTCCACCCGCATCTCCTGCACCCAGTAGCGCAGCGAGTCCATCACCAGCTGGAGCACATGCGGGCTGCGCATCAGCAGTGAATTGCCGGTGCCCGTGGTGTCCATGTAGTAGCGCTGGTCCTCCGTCAGGCGGTAGTAGGAGGCGTTGTCCAGGCCCCGGAAGGACAGCGTCGGGCCCAGATGGTTGCCCTCGGCGGTGTGGTTGTAGACCACATCGAGAATCACCTCGATGCCCGCACGGTGCAGCGCCCGCACCGCCGTCTTGAACTCCAGCACCTGCTGCCCGCGATCGCCCCAGGAGGCGTAGGCGTTGTGCGGGGCGAAGAACCCGATGGTGTTGTAGCCCCAGTAGTTCGTGAGCCCGGCATCCACCAGCCGGTGGTCCTGCACGAACTGGTGCACCGGCATCAGTTCGAGCGCCGTGACCCCCAGCTTCGTCAGATGGTCGATGATCGCCGGATGCGCCAACGCCGCGTAGGTGCCGCGCAGCTCTTCCGGCAGGTCCGGGTGGTTCATCGTCAGGCCCTTCACATGGGCCTCGTAGAGCACCGTCTCGTGATACGCGGTGCGCGGCGGGCGGTCGTCACCCCAGTCGAAGTACGGATTGACCACCACCGACGCCATGGTGTGCGGCGCCGAGTCCAGGTCGTTGCGCACCTCCGGCTTGCCGAAGTGGTAGCCGTAGACCGCCTCGTCCCAGTCGATCCGGCCGCTCATCGCGCGCGCGTACGGGTCCAGGAGCAGCTTCGCGGAGTTGCAGCGCAGCCCCTGCCCCGGCTCGTACGGTCCGTGCGCCCGGAAGCCGTAGCGCTGCCCCGGCATCACCCCCGGGAGATAGGCGTGCCGTACGAAGGCATCGGATTCGCGCAGCTCGACGGCGGTCTCCGACCCGTCGTCGTGCAGCAGACACAGCTCGACGCGCTTCGCGGCTTCGGAGAACACCGCGAAGTTGGTGCCCGCACCGTCGTAGGTGGCACCCAGCGGATACATCTGTCCCGGCCAGACCTGCATGCGTAGACTCTTCCACTTTCTCATCGAAGGCTGCGGCGACTCCACGACACGCGTCCGCGGACCGAATGGGAATACTTCCCCAACTTGCCGCACACCTATCGGATTTCGCAGGATCTTCGCCGAAAGGCGGGCAACCTGTCGCGATGTCGGATCGTCCTACTGGGGGACCGATGGGGGACCTATATGCGTGTGACGGAACGTGACAGCAGGGGGAATCCGTGCGCCAACTGATGCACCGCCACCTCGGCAAGTTAGTGGCGGGTGCGGCCATCGCACTGACCGGTACCGCGGCCATGGCCGCCCTCACCCTTCCCGCCGACGCGGGCGCCGCCGGCCGAGCGGCAGACCCGTCCGCCTCCGCCGCGGCCGGCCGGGCGGCGGCCGGCGAGGAGGGGAAACCGGCGCCCGGCGTCGTCGAAGGGGCCCGCGCCCAGGGGGAGCGTGGTCAGGGCCGGGACCCGCTCACCGACGACGAGCTCCGGCGGGCCCGGGACCTCGCGCTGCCGCGCACCCTGCGCGCCGACGCCGAGAACGTCACCGGAAAGCCCGGACCCGAACACCTGATCACCGAGCTGGCCGAGCTCGGCCCCGACGAGGCCGCCCTCGCCGACCCGCCCAGGAGGGCGAACGTCACCCTGTACGACTACAGGAACGACGCCTACCTCACCAGGACCGTCAACCTCACCACCTCGAAGGTGGAGTCGACGGACAGCCAACACGGCGTCCAGCCGCCGCCCAGCCACGCCGAGGCCGTCGAAGCGGCCAGGCTGCTGATCGCGGCGCCCCTCGGCACCGGCCTGCGCCAGGACTACCGCGACACGGCCGGCCGCGACCTCACCGACCCCGACCAGCTCACCGTCAGCGGCTTCGTCTACCGCGGCCGCGCCGAGGGCGACGCACCCGGCGCACTGGGCGACTGCGGCGCGCACCGCTGCGTACGCCTCTTCACGAAGGCCGACAACGGCCGGTGGATCGACACCCGCCGCTTCGTCATCGACCTCAGCGCCCGCACCGTGGCCCGCCTGGGCTGACCGTGCGGCCCCGCCCGACCGGGAGCCGACCGGCCCGGCCGGGCGGGACCGTGCGTCGCCCACCGGCCACTTCCGTCCGCATCTGCCGTACAGGAGCCTCCGCATGCACGAAAGCCCATCCGGCCCTGCCCGCGGCGGGGTCCGCCGCCGCACGCGCCGCCGCACCGCGGCCCTCGCCGCGGCACCCCTGCTGCTCGCCGCGACCGCCCTGTTCTCGGGACCGGCCGCGCACGCCGCCCCCGAGGCGGCGCCCGCCCCCGCGGCAGGCTGCAGCGCCGCCTACCGCATCACCCAGGTCCTGGACGGCGGCACCGTCTGGCGCATGTGCTGGCACTACGAAGGCAACGCCGGCCTCGTCCTGGACAACGTCTCCTACCAGCCCAAGGGCGAGCGCACCCCGATCAAGGTGCTCACCACCGCCAAACTCGCCCAGATCCACGTGCCCTACGACGACGGCGGCAACGAGTACGACGACCTCACCGGTCAGGGATTCGCCCAAGGGCTGATGAAGCTCGCGCCCGCGGAATGCCCCGGCGGCACGATCAATACCGTCAAGGTGCCCGGGGCCTGGGACCCGGCGCATCCGAACGTCAGCGGCCTGTGTGCCACCACCCGCGCCCGCGGCCACGCCTACCGCATGGGCGGCTACCCCGGGGAGGGCACCAAGACCTACCAGCTCCAAGGCAAGGACCTGCTGCTCTACACCGTCAACAAGGTCGGCTGGTACGAGTACATCACCGAGTGGCGATTCGCCGGCGACGGCACCATGACGATGCAGGTCGGCGCGACCGGTACGGTCTCTCCCACCGACTACGACGCCGGCGACGGCCGGGGCATGCCGCTCGGCAAGGGGGCCAAGGACTACGCCACCAGCCACAGCCACAACGTCTTCTGGCGGCTGAACTTCGGCCTCGACGGCTCCACGGCGAACAAGGTCGAGCAGTTCGACTCCACGACCACGACCCGCCCCGGCGGCCGCACCCCCACCATCCGCACCACCAGCAAGCCCGTCACCAAGGAACTGGCCGGGGACGCCGGGCGGATGCGCTGGTGGCGGGTGGTCAGCCCGACCGGCAGGAACAAGGACGGCCATCGGCGCTCGTACGAGATCGTGCCGGGCGCCACCAGCAAGTACACGGGGCGCGGGTACACCAAACACGACGTCTACTTCACCGAGTACAACAAATGTGAGCAGTTCGCCAGCAACAACCTGGCCAACTGCGGGGCACGCGCGGGCAAGAGCGTCGACACCTGGGTCAACGGGCAGCCGCTGAAACACCCCATCGCGTGGGTCAACATCGGGTTCCACCACATCGCCAGGGATGAGGACCAGGAGCCCATGCCCGTCCACTGGCAGGGCTTCCAGCTGGCTCCGCGCGACGTCACGGCTATGAATCCGCTCACGCCCCCCGCTCTTTCCGGGCACAACGGGCACTATGAATAAGGGGAGTTGGTAGACGTCTCGACCCATCCTGCTGCACCGTCTCCCGCACCGCAGTAGTCTGCCTTGATCGTTGGGCACGGGGGTTCGGAAGGCGGTGGCAGGTGAGCGGCGGGCTGGAGTTGCCCCCTGGTGACGAGAGTCACGAGGGTCATGAGGGCGGCTCCGTCGACGCACCGCCCGGCGCGGTGTCCCTGGCACGACCACTGGAGATCGGTGCGGAACTCGACTGGGGCGCCGACGCCTGGACCGAGGTGCGCACCCGCGCCCGCCGGGCCGGCCGCGCCTATATCTGGCTGAATCTTGTCGAGCAGCGGTTGCGGGCCGTTGTCGCGGCGGTCCTGCGCCCCATCTACGAGCCGGTCCACGGCGACGAATGGGTCATCGCCGCGGCCGGACCCGCCGGGCAGGAATGGGTCCAGCGCGCCGTCGCCGTCCGCGAGGTCAGCCGACGCAAGGGCTACCTCCTCGACCCGGCCGACGACAACATCGTCAGCTTCCTGACGCTCCCGCAGCTGCGGGAGTTGATGGTCCAGCACTGGCCCTGCTTCGAGCCGTACTTCGACGACCGCCGCGACGTCGAGCTGGCGCTGGACGAGCTGGAGGTCGCCCGCAACATCGTCTCGCGCAACCGCGCCCTGTCCGAGACGGTCCTCGCCCAGGCGGAGCGGGCGTCCGCCCGGCTGCTGGACATATTGGGCTCCGGCGTCGGCACCCGCATCTCCGGCCGGCTGCCCATCGACGCCGTCGAGGACCTCGTCGGGGACCGCTACGCGGACGTGATCGGGGTCCACTCCGACCGGGTGCGTCTGCAGCGCCAGCTCCCCGCGGAGGACCTCTTCGGAGACGCCCGCCGACTGGACGCCGTGGGCATCGGCCTGAACCTCCTCGTCCAGAACTACTCCGGCCGCAGACTGGTGCGGCTCGCCGAGTCCGGGTGCCGCGTCCGCCTGCTCTTCCTCAACCCCGCCAGCAGCGCGGTACGCCGCCGCGAGCGCGAAATCGGCCTGAAGAAGGGCGAGATGAGCCGCTCCATCGAGATGAACATCCTCCACATGCGGCGGGTGCGGGCCAGGCTTCGCGACCCCGGCGCGTTCGAGATCCAGGTCTTCGACGAGACGCCGCGCTTCACGGCGTACCTCGTGGACGGGGACGGCCCGGACGGCGTCGCCGTCGTGCAGACCTACCTCCGCAAGAGCCGGGGCATGGAGGTGCCGGTCCTCGTCCTGCGCGGCGGCGGGCGCGAGGTGGTCCGGCAGGACGCCAGGGACGGCCGCGGCGGTGAGCACGGTCTGTTCCAGACCTACCGCGAGGAGTTCGAGAGCATGTGGGCCGACTCCCGTCCGGTCTCCTAGCCGCGGGATCGGGAACGGATTGCGAGCCCGCTCCCTTGGAGTGCCGAGGGGGCCTACGAGGTCCCCGTGATGCCGCCGTCGACGCGTAGTTCGATGCCGTTGACGTAGTCGGCGAGAGGGCTTGCGAGGTAGGCGACCGCCGCCGCGATGTCCTGCGGGCGCCCCAGCCTGCCGGTGGGATTGGGCGCGTACTCCGCGACCAGCGCGGCCTCCCGGGGACCGCCGTCGAGGTCCGCGTCGGCCGGGTCCACGGGATGCCGGGAATCCCCGCTTTGTCCGTGTTCCCCGCGCTGTTCGAGCATGCGCTGCAGGGACGGCGTGATGATCACCCCGGGACTCACGCAGTTCGCGGTGACCCCGGTGCCCGCGAGGTGCCGGGCCAGGCTCGTGGTCATGTTCACGACGGCCGCCTTGGCCGCGGAGTACGTGGCCATATGGGGCAGCGGGGTCCGTACCGCCCGGCTGCCGATGGTGATCACGCGGCCCCAGCCATGGGAGCGCAGTGACGGCAGCAGGGTCTGGGTGACCCGGACCGTCGGCAGGACGTTCCCCTCGAACGCGGCCCGCCAGTCGGCCGGACGGGCACTGTCCCAGTCATGCTCGGTGAACGGGCCCGCGTTGTTGACCAGGATCCGCGCCCCGAAGTCGCGTCCGGTGACCGCGATCTGCTCGGCCACCCCCGGTTCCATCAGATCCCCGAGCACGACCTCGGCACGTACGCCGTGGAGCGCGACCCGCTCGGCGACGGCCGCCGCTGCCGCCGCGTCCCGGCCGTGGACGAGGATGTCGCATCCCTCTCCGGCCAGGGTCTCGGCGATCGTCGCCCCGATACCCGAACTGCTGCCCGTCACCAGCGCGCCCTGTCCTGCCAGCCGTAGGTCCATGGCGGTCAGCCTAGGCGCGGCGGGCGGTCCGGGGGGCCGTGCGGCGGCGATGGCGGGTTCGTGCCGTCGCGAGGTGCCGCGTGCCGCCTGCCTCGTGCCGCGGACGGTTCGCTGCCTTGCGCGGGCGGACGGCCGGGCATTGTCAGTGGTGCGTGCGAGAGTGTCCGAGCAACGGGGGATGTACCACTGAAGGAGGCCGCCATGAGCTGGCATCAGGAGCTGTTGGTCAGCTTCGACCTGGAGACCACAGGCACCGACGTCGAGCAGGACCGCATCGTCACCGCCGCGCTGATCCGGCTGGAGGGGGACGGCCGGGCGGCGGCCACGCAGTCCTGGCTGCTCGATCCCGGCGTCCCGATTCCCGACGAGGCGGCGGCCATTCACGGCATCTCGACCGCCCATGTCCGCGAGCACGGCCGGCCGCCGGCGACCGCGATAGAGGAAATCACCGGGTCACTGGCCGACGCCCTGCAGGCGGACATTCCCCTGGTGGTGATGAACGCGCGCTACGACCTCTCGCTGCTGGACCGCGAGTGCCGCCGCCATGGCGTAGCGACGCTCTCCGACCGGCTGGGGCGCGCCCCGGCACCGGTCATCGACCCCTTGGTCCTGGACAAGCACGTCGACCGCTACCGCAAGGGGAAGCGCGCCCTGCAGGCGCTCTGCGGGCATTACGGCGTCCGGCTGGACGGGGCACACGAAGCGGGTGCCGACGCTGCGGCCGCGGCCGGCGTCGCCCGGCGCATCGGGGAGAAGTACCCGGCCGTCGCCATCCCGTCCCCGCGCGCCCTGCACGCACTCCAGGAGGAGGCTGCGGCCGAGCAGGCGGCCTCGTTCCAGGCGTATCTGCGGCGCTCCGGGGACCCGGGCGCGATAGTCGAGCCCGCCTGGCCGTTGATCCCGTATCAGGTGGGCCGGTAGGCCGCGTCCGTAGCTGTGCCGTCGTCCCGGGGCGAGGCGAGAGTTCGCGGCCCGGGGCCCGCGCTGATGCACAGGGCACGCCCTGGGGGCCGTTTGCGGGCGGCCGGGCGCAGAGATCCGCTCCGGGAGCTCTGCCGTCCCCTCAGAAGGGGTACCACCGCACCGTCGCGTCCTTCTCGCGCAGCGAGGCGATGCGGCGTCGGAACTCCTTGAGCGCCGCCGGGTTTCCGGGCGCGTGCTGGGACACCCAGGCGCAGCTCGCGGTCTCCCGGGAGCCGCGCAGCACCGCGCAGCCCTCCCAGTCCCGAACGTCCCAGCCGTAGACGGACACGAAGGTGTCGTAGGCGTCCGGGGCCAGGCCGTAGCGGTCCCGGCTCAGGGCCATGACGACGAGATCGTGTTCGCGCAGGTCGGAGGAGAAGGTCTCCAGGTCCACCAGGACCGGGCCGTCGGGGCCGACATGCACATTGCGGGTCAGCGCGTCGCCGTGGATGGGGCCGCGCGGGAGGTGCGGCTCAAGTGCCGTGGCAGCCGCCGCGAACGCGTCCCGCCGGCCGCGCAGATACTCCGCGTCCTGCGCCGATACGGCGTCCCCGGCCAGCCGCAGCCAGCGCTCCACCCCGCCGAGGAGTTCGCGCCGGGGCAGCGTGACAGGCGGCTCCGGCAGGGCGTGGACGCGCCGCAGCAGTGCCGCGAGATCGCCGGGCCCCGCGGGGCGGACGGCCTCCGGCAGGCGCCGCCAGTACGTGACCGGATGTCCGTCCACCAAGGCGGCCACCGGCTCGGCGGCGCGTACCGCCGGCACGTCCTCGGCCTCCAGCCAACGGGCCACGGCCAGTTCCCGCTCGGCGCGCTCCAGAAGCTCGGCGCTGCGGCCCACCCGTACGACCGGGCCGCTGTCGCCGAGCGCGAAGACGGCGTTCTCGCCGAGCGACAGCAACCTCGCGTCCGCAGCCGCCTCGGGCCGTCCGGCCGCGGCCAGGACGTCGCGGGCGCGGGCCTCGGTGAAGGCGCCGGGGCTCGGTTCGGTCATCGTGGTGCCTCCTGCGGTGCGTGATCGCGACCAGTGTCGCAGGTCGGGGGAAGGCGCCCGGCGGGCAGATCCCGGTAGGGAAATCGGGCCGGAAGCTTGACTGCGGTCGCGGCCGTCACGACGATGACGGCGACCACCTGCGTCAATGTGCCTCCCGCGCGCGCAACGGGAGGGAACGGGAGCGACAACAGAGCACCACGGGGCGAGGCCCGGCCATGGCTGCCGGGAACGGGGGAAGGGGGAGACGCGAGGGGGACGGACGGGCTGACGCGCCACCTGTGTGCGTCGACCGCACCGACCGGGGGACGCCGACGACATGCCCCGGGCCGGGCACACCGGCCTCGGAACGTCACGCCCATGCCGCTGCCCACGCCTCGCCCATGGCCCTGCCGACCGCCGTACCCACGCTTCGTCGCAGGAGCCGAGACCGCCGTCCGCACTGAGCAGACCGGGGTGCCGCGTCGCGGGCGCCGGACCGAGCCGCGTCCCTGAAGGAGCCTCTGCCGTGACCCGAGCGACCGCGCCACAGCGGTCAACCGCAGCGGGCTCGCGCCGCGCCGCGGGACCACGCCGCGACCACGGCGCGTGGTTCCTGGTGCTTCCCGCGCTGATCCCGATCCTGGTGCTGAGCGTCGGACCGCTGCTGTACGGCATCGGCCTGGCGTTCACCGACGCGCAGTCGGGGCGGACCAGGCCCACCCAGTGGGTGGGGCTGCTGAACTTCTCCGACCTGTTCCAGGACTCCCTGTTCTGGGACTCCTTCCGGATCGGCCTGGTGTGGGCCGTCGGCGTCACCGTCCCGCAGTTCTTCCTCGCACTCGGTCTCGCGCTGCTGCTCAACCTGAATCTGCGGCTGCGCTGGCTGGCCCGCGCGCTCGCGATCGTGCCGTGGGCGATGCCCGAGGTCGTCATCGGCATCATGTGGCGGCTGGTCTACCACCCGGACGCCGGCATCCTGAACGAGACGCTGCGCAGCCTCGGCCTGGCCGGAGCGGCCGACGGACGGGACTGGCTCAGCGGTCTGGCGACGGCGCTGCCCGCGGTCATCGTCGTCGGCGTGTGGGCCGGTATGCCGCAGACGACCGTCTCGTTGCTGGCCGGCCTGCAGAACGTCCCGAACGAACTGCACGAGGCCGCGTCCATGGACGGTGCGGGCGCGTGGCGCCGCTTCCGCACGGTCACCTGGCCCGCCATCCGGCCGATCGCGCTCGCCGTCACCGCGCTCAACTTCATCTGGAACTTCAATTCCTTCGCCCTGGTCTACGTCCTGACCGATGGCGGGCCCGGCGGCCGGACCCGGCTGCCGATGCTCTTCGCGTACGAAGAGGCCTTCCGCTACGGGCAGTTCGGGTACGCCGCCACGATGGGCCTGGCGATGGTCGCGGTGATCTCGGTCCTGCTGGCCGTCTTCCTGGCCGGCCGGCTGAAGGGGGACGACCAGACATGAGCCGTGTCAGCCACGTGAGCGGACCACCGCAGCAGCCGGCCGGGGCGCCGTCACGGCCGGCCCCGGAGCGCCGCCCGGCCGGCCGGCGCCGGCCGACGATCAAACGCACCGCGGGCCGCACCGGACAGTACGCCGCGCTGCTGTGCTACCTCGTCTTCCTCGCCTTCCCCTTCCTCTGGCTGATCTCCACGGCCTTCAAGCCCCCGCGCGAGCTGGGCAGCATCCATCCGACGTGGATCCCCGAAGCGCCGACCCTGGAGAACTTCCGGCAGGCCTTCGCGCAGCAGCCGTTGCTGGAGGCGGCGGGCAACAGCCTGCTCGCGGCGGCCGTCTCGGCGGTGATCGCGATCGTGCTGGCGACCCCGATGGCGTACGTCCTGGCGCGCTACCGCAACCGCTTCGCGCGGGCGGCCACCGGCTGGGTCGTGATCAGCCAGGCGTTTCCGCTGGTGCTGGTGATCATCCCGTTGTTCCTGATCCTGAAGAACCTCCATCTCGTGGACTCCCGGATCGGTCTGGTCATGGTCTATGTGGTGTGGTCGCTGCCGTTCGCGCTGTGGATGCTGACCGGCTATGTCAGGGCCGTGCCGCCCGAGTTGGAGGAGGCCGCCGCGGTGGACGGCGCGGGCCGGGTCCGTACGCTCGTCTCGGTCACCGCGCCGCTGCTGGCACCGGGCATCATCGCCACCGCCCTGTTCGCCTTCATCACCGCCTGGAACGAGTTCTTCTTCGCCCTGGTCCTGCTCAAGTCGCCCGGAAAGCAGACACTGCCGGTGGTGCTGACCCACTTCCTCGGGGCGGAGGGCGTCGCCGATCTCGGTCCGCTCGCCGCCGCCGCACTCCTCGCCACGCTTCCCAGCCTGCTGCTGTTCGCCGTCATCCAGCGGCGGATCACCGGCGGAATGCTGGCCGGGGCGGTGAAAAGCTGATGCGCGACGACTCCGCGGCACCGGAGAGTTCCCCGCCGGCCGACCCCGGCCCGCGTCCGCCCGCCCGCTTCCCCCGGCGTGGCCTGCTCGTGGCGGGCGTCGCGCTGCCCGCCGCGGCGCTCCTGCCCGGCTGTTCCGACGACTCGCGGCGGGCGAAGGGCGGCCGGATCACCCTGCGCTTCCAGTCACTGGCCTGGCAGCAGGACTCCATCAAGGCCAACAAGCAGCTCGTCGCCGAGTGGAACGCGCGGCACCCGAAGGTCCAGGTGCAGTACGTCCAGGGCGCGTGGCCCACCGTCCACGACCAACTGCTCACCTCCTTCGAGGGCGGCGAGGCGCCGGACATCATCCACGACGCCTCCGACGACCTCGCGGACTTCGCCTACGGCGGCGACCTCGCCGATCTCACCACCTTGCTGCCCACCCGGCTGCGGCGGGACATCCCCCGGCACAGCTGGGAGATGGGGACGTTCGACGGCCGGATCCACGGCATCCCGTTCCTCCAGGAGCCGCGGGTCCTGATCGCGAACCGCACCCTCCTGCGCCGCTCCGGCGTCCGCATCCCCTCCCCTGAACATCCCTGGACCTGGGAGGAGTTCACGGACGCGGCCGAACAGCTGACCCGCGACGGCAAGTACGGCGTCGCCTGGCCGCTGAAGGAGCCGGTCTCCGCCACGCTCAACCTCTCCCTGTCCGCGGGCGGCCAGGTCTTCCACCGCCGCCCCGACGGCAAGGTGGAGGTGCGGTTCGACGCCGTGGACCAGGTGGTGCCGAGAGCCGTCCACGACCAGGTGAACGTCGACCACAGCGCGCCCCGCACGACCCTGGGGATGGGCGGCTCCGACACCCTGCCCGGCTTCTTCGCGGGACGCTACGCCATGGTGCCCCTGGGGTTCTCCTACCGTCAGCAGATCGCCCAGCAGGCGCCGGAGGGCTTCGACTGGACGGTGCTGCCCGCCCCCAAGGGCACCGCCCTGGACCAGGGCGTCAGCCCGCAGACGCTGTCGATCGCCGACGCCTGCCCGTACAAGGAGGAAGCGATGGCCTTCATCGACTTCCTCCTCCAGCCCTCGAACATGGTCCGGCTGGCGCTGGGGGACTGGATGCTGCCGACAGGTCGGGAGGCGTTGAAGGCCCCGGCGCTGCGGGTGTCCAAGTACGACTGGGCGACCGGTACCGCGCTGGCGGACTCCCTGCGGCCCGCACCTGCCCAGTCCGTCCGCGGCTACTCGGAATGGAAGGACAAGGTGGCCACACCCGGCCTCCAGGAGTACTACAGCGGCGCGATCGGCCTGGGCGAGCTGCGCAGGCGACTGGTCAGGGACGGAAATCTGGTGCTGGCTCGCTACCAGCGGTAGACGCGAAGGAAGTCGAGTCGGGCGCACGCCGAGTGCAAAGGAACGCGCCCGAGGCAGCCGCCCGTTCGGCCGAGCCGCACCGCACCCGACTGCCCGAGCCGCACCGCACCCGACTACCCGGGCCGCACCGGACCCGACCGCCCGGGCTGCACCGAACCGCGGTGAACCACAAACCCCCGCAGCGTGCTTCGCAGCCTCCTGACCGGGACCTCCGAAACTCCGGTCGGCCTCGCCCAATTACGTCCGCTCATTCCACGCCTCTTACGAGGCGCGAGCCTGACACATCAAATTCGGTAATCCCGCGCTCACTTCGCGTGACATCACCTTCTGTTGCACGAATGTAAAGGGAGTTGAGTCTTCCCGGTTCAACTTGGGCTGTTCGTTTGTCCAGTTCTGCGGCCCTTTGTAATTAAGCAATCTTGTTGTCTATGTCACACGGCCGGGCTGGCCTTGAATTGGACCCGTCAATCAGACAGGGTTTCGAGCCAGCTCGCGGAGATCTTCCGGTCCTCGCGGGCTATTGCGCAACGCTTTCCCCCCACACCACGAACGAGGAGAACCCTCGCAATGGCTCACAAGCGTTCCAGCAAGAAGCGGCTCGTTACGGCGATAACCGCCGCGGTCGCCGCCACCGGCATCGCGGCCGTCACCGCGGTCACCGCCGGCGCCGCTCCTGCCGAAGGCAAGATCTACGGTGCCGAGGCCAAGGGCGCCGTGAACGGCAGCTACATCGTCATGCTGAAGAAGTCGATCCGTACCGCCGAGAGCGGTGACCTCGCCGACAAGTACGGCGGCAAGGTCAAGCGGAACTACTCGTCGGCCATCGACGGCTTCTCGGCGACCGGTCTGAGCGAGGACGAGGCCAAGCAGCTCGCCGCGGACCCGGCCGTCGACAAGGTCGTCCAGAACAAGAAGTTCCACATCGACGGCACCCAGGACAACCCGCCGTCGTGGGGCCTGGACCGCATCGACCAGGCGGACACCGAGGGCGACAAGAAGTACAACTACCCCGACAGCGCGGGTGAGGGCGTCACCGCCTACGTCATCGACACCGGAGTCCGCACCACGCACAAGGACTTCGAGGGTCGCGCCGCCTCCGGCTTCGACGCCGTCGACGGCGACGAGGACGCCACGGACGGCAACGGGCACGGCACGCACGTCGCGGGCACCATCGCCGGTGCGAAGCACGGCGTGGCCAAGAAGGCCAAGATCGTGGCCGTCCGCGTGCTGGACGACCAGGGCTCCGGCACCACCGAGCAGGTCGTCGCCGGCATCGACTGGGTGACCAAGAACCACAAGGGCCCGTCGGTCGCCAACATGTCCCTCGGTGGCGGCGCGGACGAGGCGCTCGACGCGGCCGTGCAGAAGGCGATCGCCGCCGGTGTCACCTTCGCGGTCGCGGCCGGCAACGAGTCCAGCGACGCCGGCCAGGGCTCGCCGTCGCGGGTGAAGGAGGCCATCACGGTCGCCTCCAGCACCAACAAGGACGAGCAGTCCGACTTCTCCAACTTCGGCAGCGTCGTGGACCTCTACGCTCCCGGCTCCGACATCA
Source organism: Streptomyces sp. Pv4-95 (assembly GCF_045782725.1). Taxonomy (NCBI): domain Bacteria; kingdom Bacillati; phylum Actinomycetota; class Actinomycetes; order Kitasatosporales; family Streptomycetaceae; genus Streptomyces; species Streptomyces sp. Pv4-95. The sequence continues at coordinate 2,017,869 of NZ_CP127172.1, read as the reverse complement.
CGTCGGACTGGAACGACAGCGACGACGGCACGAAGACGATCTCCGGTACGTCCATGGCCACCCCGCACGTCGTGGGTGCCGCCGCGGTCTACCTGGCCGGCCACAAGGACGCCACCCCCGAGCAGGTCTCCAAGGCCCTGACCGAGGGCGCCACCGCCGACAAGATCACCAACCCGAGCGAGGGCACGCCCAACAAGCTGCTCAAGGTCGTCGAGTAACAAGAGACGCAACACCGCAGCACCACACGCCGGCCGCCGCGCTCGCCCCCACGGGGCGCGGCGGCCGGCGTCGTTGTGCGTGAACCGGGCGAGAGCCGTGGATGAGCCGGCCGAGAGCCGTGTGAGGAGTCGGACGCGAGCAGTCTCCTCGAACCCCCGACCTGCGCCAACTCCCGTGAGCTCCCCTGCCTCAACTCTGTTTTCTCCAGGCCCCGGTGACGCACCGTGGGGGGTGCGTGCGACTGCACCCCCTGCCTGCTCCTCCCTCACTTATCCACAGGAGGCGGCCTCCGGAACCGTCTTCGCGCGGACCCCACTACGTTCGGTGACATGCACGGAGGACTGCCGTTCATCGGCATCAGCACTCTCGTCTACGGCGTGATCGGACTGATCGCTGTCGTAGCCGCCGCGTTCCGCACCACAGGGGGAGTTCAGCATGCACACCGTCACCGTCATCGTGCCCGCTCACAACGAGGAGGAAGGGCTGCCGGCCACCCTGCGGTCCCTCGCGGCGCAAACCGTCCCGCCTGACCGCATCCTGGTCGTGGACGACGCATCCACCGACCGTACGGGCGAGGTAGCGGCATCACACGGCGTAACCGTTCTCCGTCCGCCGGACAACCTCGGCAGCAAGGCCAAGGCGCAGAACTACGCTCTGCCGCTCTGTACCACCGACCTCGTGCTGGCCGTCGACGCGGACACCGTCCTCGCGCCCGACTACATCGAAACCGTCCTCCCCGTCTTCGACGATCCCCGGGTATCCGTCGCCGCCGGCACGGTCCGCACCCGCCGTACCCACACGATCTGGGAACGCGGCCGGTCCACCGAGTACCTCTTCGGCTTTCATTGGCATCGCCCCATCCAGGCCCGCGCCAACAGCCCCATGGTCTGCTCGGGTTGCTGCTCCGTCTTCCGCCGCGACGATCTGGTCTCCTTCGGCGGCTTCCCCGAACGCACCATCGTCGAGGACATGGACTACACCTGGTCCCAGCAGATCGCGGGCAGAAAGGCGGTCTACGTCTCCGACGCCGTCGCCCTGGCAGCCGACCCGGAGGACCTCACCTATCTGCGCAAACAGGTCTGGCGCTGGATGGCCGGCTTCTGCCAGAACGTGCGCCTGCACCTCGGAAGGCTGATCACCCACAAGCCCCTGCTCGCCCTCTGGGTTCTGCTCGCCCTCCTGGAGATCCTCACCGCGCCCCTCTGGTGGGCGACGCCGTTCGTCGCCGCCGCGACAACGGATCAGCCGCTCCCGATCGTCCTCGTCTGGTGGGCCGGAGCCGAACTTCTCCTGACGACACCACCCCTGATCTATGCGGCCCGCCGACGCAAACTCCCGGTCGGCACCGTCTTGTTGAACATCCCGTGCGTCTACGCCACCAAGGCCGTCAACCTCGTCTACGCCTGGAAGGCCCTCATCGTGGAACTGCTTCTCGTCCCGCTCCACCTGTCGCGCGGCCTCACGGTCTACGAGAAGGGCCGAGCCGACTTCCGACCAACCCGAGCAGCGCTCACCGGGACGGGCTGAACCGCAGCCCGGTCACCTCTCGACAAGAGCGTGGAACGGCTTGATGCGCGGCGGAGCGGCCGGCCGTGTAGAGGAAGGGAGGCTGAGCGGCTGTCGGTCTCGGCGTCGTAGCCGATGGGCGGCCAGGCAGGCCGGGTCAGGCCAGGCATGGTCAGGCCGGATCGGCAGCGCCGAGTGCCGTACGGGGCGATGGGCCCCCACCATCGCCCGTACGGATCCGCCGACTGCCGAGTCCTCCCACACGCGAGGACAGTGCAGGCTGACGGTCCACCGCGACAGGCCAGGACGCAGGGCAGGGCCATGTGGGAGGTTTGAGTGTGACCGAATCAGGAGGGGACGGCCGGCGGCATCTCGACTCGCGCCACCGCTTGTCCGCGTACTCGGACCTCATTCATGTCCTGTGCCCCGGATGTGGCGGGCGAGCCGTCGTCGTACCGAGGCCCGACCTGCCGGAGCTGCGCTACTGGACGGAAATGCACTTCCGGCCGCGACGCCTGGTGTGCCAACTCTGCGGCACGACAAAGGAATGGACCGCTGAGCGCAAGGGCAACGCGCTGATCGCGGCGACGCTCGGCGGCCCCGACGATCCGTTCTTCGAGCAGCCTCTGTGGTTGCAGACACCCTGCTGCAACGAGCTGCTGTGGGCCTACAACGGCCGTCATGTCGACGTACTCGAGGCGTACGTGGCCGCCCGCCTTCGCGAACGTGCCGGATACCCGGCCATGAGTATGCTCGACCGGCTGCCGGCCTGGATGAAGTCGGCCCGCAACCGCACGGAGGTTCTCAGGGGGTTGCAGCGTCTGCGGAGCCGGCTTGAACTGAGTGCGCCGAACGACCGGCCCGACGCCGCGAACCCTCGCCCGGGAGGCGCCGGCGCCCGCCCGGTGCGGGCTTCGTATCTCCGGCCTCCCTACTGATGCGGCCTCCGACCACGGCATCCCTGCGCGCGTGGGCAACACCCGGAGCCCGTCGCCCCGGGACCCTCAGGCAACCAGCGTCGGCAGGCCCTGCCGGGAGCTGAGGGACTGGTCGTAGCGGCGCAGGAGGAGGTGGGCCAGCTCGGGGGCTGGGCCGAGGACGGGGGCGAGGACGTCGGCGTCGGCTTCGTGGGCACCGGCGGCGATCCGGTCGGGCAGGAAGCCGGGGGCTATGACGTAGGGCGCGACGGCCACCCGGTCGACGCCCTCGGCCCGCAGCGCCCGCACGGCGTCCGCCGTGCGGGGAAGAGATGCGGAGGCGAACGCAGGTCGCACGGCACACCAACCAGCGGTGCGCCGCCACTCCCGCGCGGTTTCAGCGATCACTGCGATCGCCTCCGGGTCACTGGAGCCCGCCGAGGCCAGTACGACCCCGGTCGAGCGGCGGTCGCCGGGGCGTACCCCGGCTTCCTCCAGCCGGCGCTCCAACGCGGCGGTCAGGAGGGAGGAGGGGCCGAGGACCTCGGCCTGGTGGACGGCGAGCCGCGGCAGCCGGGACACGGCCTCCCGCAGCGCCGCGGGGATGTCGGACTTCGCGTGGAAGGCCCGGGTCAGGAGGAGCGGCAGGGCCACCACGTCCCGCTCACCCTCGGCCGACAGACGCTCCAGCACGCGGGGCACGCTCGGCGCGTTGAAGTCGAGATAGCCGACCTCGACACGCAGCCCCGGCCGCAGCGCCCGGACCCGCGCGCAGAGCGCGGAGACGGTCGCCGCGTGCCGCGGGTCGCGGCTGCCGTGGGCGATGACGAGGAGAGTGGGGCGGGCAGACATGGTCAGCTCTTCACGAGGAGGCCGCGGCTGCGCAGCACCCGCCGCTCGATCGGGGCGAAGATCAGCAGTTCGATGCCGATCCCGACGATGAGGATCAGCAGGATCGCGGACAGCACCCAGGACATGTCCTGGAACTCGCGGCCCTGCTCCAGGAGCTGGCCGAGGCCGGTGCCCAGTTCGGGTGCGTTGACGATGAGTTCGGCGGCCATCAGGGAGCGCCAGGAGAACGCCCAGCCCTGCTTGAGGCCGGCGATGTAGCCGGGCAGCGCGGCAGGCAGCAGGACGTGCCGTACTCCGGCGAGACCGGTCGCGCCGATGGTGCGGCCCGCCCGCAGGTAGAGGGGCGAGATCTGGTCGACGCCGGCGACGAGCCCGTTGGCGATGGAGGGGACCGCGCCGAGCAGCACCACGGCGTAGATCGTGGCGTCGCTCAGGCCGAACCAGATGATCGCGGCCGGGACCCAGGCGACGGACGGCAGGGACTGCAGACCGCTCAGGATCGGCCCGATCGCGGCCCGGACGACCTTCACCCGGGCGACGATCAGCCCGAGCACCGTACCGATGACGACCGAGGCGAGGAAGCCGAGGGCGCCGCGGGAGATGCTGGTCCAGACGTAGCTCAGCAGCGTGCCCTCGAGCCACTTGTCCTGCAGCGACCGGCCCACCTCGATGGGGCTCGGGAGCAGGTAGTGCTCCTTGAGCTCGAAGTGGTAGGCGAGCTGCCACAGCCCGAGGACGATGGCGATGGCGATGACGGGCGGCAACGCCTTCGAGCCGAGGGTGCGCAGCCAAGGCTGCCGGTCGACGACCCTCGATTCCAGGGCGTCCAGTCCGGCCTCCAGACCTGCCAGATCGTTGGCGGAGTCACCACCGGCGGAAGCCCCGTCGCCGGGCCTTCCGGTGCCGGACCGGTCCTTGGTCTCAGTGCTGGCCATGTCGGCGGATCTCCCCACGGAGCTGTTCGGTGATCTCGACGGAAAGGTCGGCGACGGCGGCGTCCTCGATGCGGCGCGGCTGCGGGATGTCCACCTGCCATTCGCGGGCGATCCGGCCCGGGCGGGAGGACAGCAGGACGACGCGCTCCGCGAGCCGTACGGCCTCGCGGACGTTGTGGGTGACGAAGAGGACCGACAGGTTGGTCTCCCGCCAGATACGGGTCAGCTCGTCGTGCAGGACGTCGCGGGTGATGGCGTCGAGCGCGGCGAACGGCTCGTCCATCAGCAGCAGCTGGCTGTCCTGGGCGAGCGCGCGGGCCATCGCGACGCGCTGGCGCATGCCGCCCGACAGCTCGTGCACCCGCTTGCCGTGGGCGCCCTTGAGGCGGACGAGTTCGAGCAGCCGCTCGGCCTCGTCGCGGCGCTCCGCGCGCGGCACGCCGCGCAGCCGCAGCGCCAGTTCGATGTTGCGGCCCGCCGTCAGCCACGGGAAGAGCGCGTGCTCCTGGAACATCAGGGCGGGCCGGCCGCCGGGCGTCTCGATGCTGCCGGCGGACGGCGCGTCGAGCCCGGCCACCAGGTTGAGCAGGGTGGACTTGCCGCAGCCCGAGGCCCCCAGGAGGCAGACGAACTCGCCCGGCGCGACATCGATCCTGATGTCGTCCAGCACGTGCTGCTGCGCGCCGGGACGGCCGAACGACTTCGAGACATGGTCGATGCGAGCGGCGTACGGCACGGTGGTGCCGGTGTCCGCCGTGGCGGGCTGCTTGGTGAGCGTGGTGGTCGTCATCGGTGTCACCTCCTGGGGACTGCGGTGCTGGGGCGGGACTACTTGCTGCCGAGACCGGCGTCGTCGACCGGCTGCTTGCCCTCGGACTTGAGCACCTTGTTGAGCAGCGTGAGGTCGTAGATGCCCTTGAGGTCGGGCTTCTTCAGCAGGCCGGCCTTGACGGCGTGATCCGCTTCCTCCTGGAGGGTGGCGGCCAGCGGGTCGTCGGTGAGGTCGACGTTCTTGAACGCCGGGTCGATGACCTCGCCGGGCAGCGACTTGCCGGAGATGGTGGGGTCGGCGAGCTTGTCGTTGAGCGCCTTCTTCGCCGCGGCCGGGTTGGACCTGATCCAGTCGTTGGTCTTCACCGAGCCGCGCAGCACCGCCTCGACGGCCTTGGGGTGCTCCTTGAGGAACTTCTGCGAGACGATCACGTTCGTGATGACGAACTTGCCGTCCTTCCACAGCTTCTTCTCGTCCAGCAGCGTCTTACCGCCCTCGGCGACCAGCTTGGAGGCGGTGGGCTCGGGGACCCAGGCCGCGTCGATGCTGCCCTGCTGGAAGGCGGTCGGCGTCACCTTGTTCTCGGTGCGCTGGACGGTGACGTCACCCCTGCCGGTGGTGGCGTCGACCTTGTAGCCCTTGTCGGCCAGGTAGTTCAGCAGCGCGACGTCCTGGGTGTTGCCCAGCTGCGGGGTCGCGATCGTCTTGCCCTTGAGATCGTCCAGGCTCTTGATCTTCTTGGGGTTGACCACGAGCGAGACGCCGCCCGAGGCGGAACCGGAGATGATCTTCAGGCTCTTGCCGTGCGACTTGACGTAGCCGTTGATCGCGGGCGAGGGGCCGATCCAACCGATGTCGATGGCGCCCGAGTTGAGGGCCTCGATCTCCGCGGGGCCGGCGTTGAAGACGGAGGACTTCACCGCCGTCCCGCCCAGTTCCTTCTGGAACAGGCCCTTCTGGATGCCGACCAGCGGAGTGGCGTGCGTGGTGTTGCCGAAGAAACCGAGCTTGACTTCGTCGAGCCCGTCGGTCTTCGCGCCCTTGGGGGCGATGTCGGCCGCGGTGTCTTTCTTGGCCTGGGAGCCGTAGCCGCAGGCGCCCAGCGCACCTATCAGGAGCGGGACGGTGGCGGCGGCCGCCAAAAGGCGGAAACGAACGGCAGACACGGGAGGTGTTCCTCTCGGAGGGCCGGGTCGGTTGGCGCCCCTCTAGGGCGCGCCCGGCAGTTCAGTGGATCTTCGGAAAGGGGGTGTGGGGGGCACGGAGTCCAGCATCGTCAGCGCACACATCGGCCGACTCCGCCCTGGCCGCTCCCGAGGGCGCCGCTGCCGATGCGGCCGCCCTCCTTCGCGAAGGTCGAGAACATGTCCTTGAGCATGATCAGAAGTCCCATCCCTCGTCGTCCGCCTCGGTGGGCGCGGCGACCTCCGCGGCCGCCTCGGCGAAGGCGGTGCCCGCCATGCCCGCGGTCAGCGTCGTACCGTCCGCCGGGTCGATCAGCAGGAAGGAGCCGGTGCGGCGGGAGTCGGCGTAGGCGTCCAGGGCCAGCGGCTCGGCCGTGCGCACGACGATCCGGCCGATGTCGTTGGCGACCAGCTCGCCCGGTGCCGGGTGCTGGGAGAGGTCGTCCAGGGTCAGGCGCGACGGGATGTCCTTGACGATCGCCTTGACCGTGCGGGTGGTGTGCTTGAGCAGCACCCGGTCGCCGACCTTCAGCGGACGGTCCGCCACGTGGCAGATGGTCGCCTCGATGTCCTGGGTCGCGCTCGGCGCCGAGGCGGTGGGGGCGATCAGGTCACCGCGGGAGATGTCGAGGTCGTCGGCGAGCCGCACGGTCACCGACTGCGGCGCCCAGGCGACGTCCACGGCCTGGCCCAGCGCGTCGATCGCCTCGATGGTGCTCGTACGGCCGGAGGGCAGGACGGTCACGGCGTCGCCGACGCGCAGTACGCCGGAGGAGATCTGGCCGGCGTAGCCGCGGTAGTCGGGGTGCTCCGCGGTCTGCGGGCGGATGACGTACTGGACCGGGAAGCGGCCCGGGTCGTCCGAGGGGTCGGCGACGACGGGCACCGTCTCCAGGTGCTCCAGCACGGTCGGGCCGCCGTACCAGTCCATGTTCGCGGACGCGGTCACGACGTTGTCGCCGGCCAGCGCGGAGATCGGGATGGCGGTGATCTCCGGGACGCCCAGCGACGCGGCGTAGGTGGTGAACTCCTCGGCGATGGCGGCGAAGACGGGCTCGGCGTAGTCGACGAGGTCCATCTTGTTGACGGCCAGCACCACGTGCGGGACGCGCAGCAGCGCGGCGACCGCGGCGTGCCGGCGGGTCTGCTCGACCACGCCGTTGCGCGCGTCGACCAGCACCACGGCCAGCTCGGCGGTGGAGGCGCCGGTGACCATGTTGCGGGTGTACTGCACGTGCCCGGGGGTGTCGGCGAGGATGAAGCGGCGCCGCGGGGTGGCGAAGTAGCGGTAGGCCACGTCGATGGTGATGCCCTGCTCGCGCTCGGCGCGCAGCCCGTCGGTCAGCAGCGCCAGGTCGGGCGCCTCCTGTCCGCGGTTGCGGGAGGCGTGCTCGACGGCCTCCAGCTGGTCGGTGAGCACCGACTTGGAGTCGTGCAGCAGCCGGCCGACCAGGGTCGACTTGCCGTCGTCGACGGAGCCGGCGGTGGCGAAACGCAGCAGCGAGGTGGCGCCCGCGTCAACGGTGTTGATCGTGGTCATGGTTAGAAGTACCCCTCGCGCTTACGGTCCTCCATGGCGGCTTCGGACATCTTGTCGTCGGCCCGGGTCGCGCCCCGCTCGGTGAGCCGGGAGGCGGCGATCTCCGTGATGACGGCCTCGATGGTGTCGGCGCCGGAGTCGACGGCACCGGTGCAGGACATGTCGCCGACCGTGCGGTAGCGCACCTGCCGGGTCTCCAGGCTCTCGCCGTCCTTGGGGCCGCCCCACTCACCGGGCGCCAGCCACATGCCGCTGCGGGCGAAGACCTCGCGCTCGTGGGCGTAGTAGATGGCGGGCAGTTCGATCTTCTCGCGGGCGATGTACTGCCACACGTCCAGCTCGGTCCAGTTGGACAGCGGGAAGACGCGGACGTGCTCGCCGGGCGAGTGCTTGCCGTTGTAGAGCTGCCACAGCTCGGGCCGCTGCCGGCGCGGGTCCCAGCCGCCGAACTCGTCGCGCAGCGAGAAGACCCGCTCCTTGGCGCGCGCCTTCTCCTCGTCCCGGCGGCCGCCGCCGAAGACCGCGTCGAAGCGGTTCTTCTCGATGGCGTCCAGCAGCGGGACGGTCTGCAGCGGGTTGCGGGTGCCGTCGGGGCGCTCGCGCAGTTCACCGCGGTCGATGAAGTCCTGCACGGAGGCGACGTGCAGCCGCAGGCCGTGCCGCTCGACCGTACGGTCGCGGTAGTCGAGGACCTCGGGGAAGTTGTGACCGGTGTCGACGTGCAGCAGCGAGAACGGCACCGCGGCCGGCGCGAACGCCTTCAGCGCGAGGTGCAGCATGACGATGGAGTCCTTGCCGCCGGAGAAGAGGATCACCGGCCGCTCGAACTCGCCCGCGACCTCGCGGAAGATGTGGACGCCCTCGGACTCCAGGGCGTCGAGGTGCGACAACGCGTAGGGGCTGTCGTCGCCCCCGGGGTCGCCGCCGGTCTGGTTCAGAACGGTCGCGGTCGTCACGCCAGTCCCCTTTCGACGAGCAGCGCGTGGAGCGCGGCTGCGGACTCCTGCACGGTCTGGGTGTGCGACTCGATGCGCAGGTCGGGCGATTCGGGCTGCTCGTAGGGGTCGTCCACACCGGTCAGACCGGAGATCTCACCGGCCGCCTGCTTGGCGTACAGCCCCTTCACATCGCGCTCGGAGCACACCTCGACCGGCGTGGCCACGTGCACCTCCAGATACGCGCTGCCCTCGGTCTGGTGGCGCTTGCGGACCGCCTCGCGGGAATCGGCGTACGGCGCGATCACCGGCACCAGGGCGGTGACGCCGTTGCTCGCCAGCAGTTCGGCCACGAAGCCGATCCGCTGGACGTTGGTGTGCCGGTCGGCTCGGGTGAAGCCGAGGCCGGCGGAGAGGAACTCGCGGATCTCGTCACCGTCCAGGACCTCGACCCGGCGGCCCTCGCCGCGCAGCCGCTCCGCCAGGGCGTGGGCGATCGTGGTCTTGCCCGCGCTCGGCAGTCCGGTCAGCCACACCGTGGCGCCCGTCATCGATATCTCCTGAACATCCGCAGGGTCCTGAATCTCGCGGGTGCTCCGACGGCTCTGCAGCTCGGCCATCAGTGCAGCCCGCACTCGGTCTTGTTGCTGCCGGCCCACCGGCCGGCCCGTGCGTCCTCGCCCTCCAGCACCCGGCGGGTGCAGGGCGCGCAGCCGACGGAGGCGTAGCCGTCCATCAGCAGGGGGTTGGTGAGGACGCCGTGCTCGTTGACGTAGGCGTCCACGTCGTCCTGCGTCCAGCGGGCGATCGGCGAGATCTTGACCTTCCGGCGCTTGGGATCCCAGCCGACGACCGGGGTGTTGGCGCGGGTCGGGGACTCGTCGCGGCGCAGCCCGGTCGCCCACGCGTCATACGCGGTCAGACCCTCTTCGAGGGGCTGGACCTTGCGCAGCGCGCAGCACAGGTCCGGGTTGCGGTCGTGCAGCTTCGGGCCGTGCTCGGCGTCCTGCTCGGCCACGGTCCGACGGGGCGTGAGCGTGATGACGTTGACGTCCATCACCTCCGCCACCGCGTCCCGGGTGCCGAGGGTCTCCGGGAAGTGGTAGCCGGTGTCGAGGAACACCACGTCCACGCCCGGGACGGCGCGCGAGGCGAGGTGGGCGACGACCGCGTCCTCCATCGAGGAGGTGACGCAGAACCGGTTGCCGAAGGTCTCGCCGGCCCAGGTGAGGATGTCCAGCGCGCTGGCGTCCTCCAGATCACGGCCCGCGTGTTCGGCGAGCTGCGGCAGATCGGTGGCAGTGGTCACGACGCACCTCCATCAGGTGAAGTGGCGTTGGACAGGCCCTGGGAGAGCAGGCCGAGGAACTTCAGCCGGAACGCCCGGCTGCAGGCGCGGCATTCCCACGCCCCGTGCCCTTCCTCGGAAGGGCGCAGGTCCTCGTCCCCGCAGTACGGGCAGTAGAACGGCGCGGCGCGTTCGCTCACTTCAGCGCACCCTCTTCCGCGCGGGCCGCCCAGGTGGCGAACCGCTCGCCGTCCGTGCGCTGCTCCTGGTAGTTGCGCAGCACCCGCTCGACGTAGTCGGGGAGTCCGTCGGCGGTGACCTTCAGACCGCGGACCTTGCGGCCGAAGCCGGGCTCCAGGCCCAGCGCGCCGCCCAGGTGCACCTGGTAGCCCTCGACCTGGTTGCCGTCGTCGTCCAGCACCAGCTGGCCCTTGAGGCCGATGTCCGCGGTCTGGATGCGGGCGCAGGCGTTCGGGCAGCCGTTGAGGTTGATGGTGAGCGGCTCGTCGAACTCCGGCAGGCGGCGCTCCAGTTCGTCGATCAGGGCGGAGCCGCGGCCCTTGGTCTCGACGATGGCCAGCTTGCAGAACTCGATGCCGGTGCAGGCCATGGTGCCGCGCCGGAACGGCGAGGGGTTGACCTGGAAGTCCAGTGCCTCAAGGGCGGCGACCAGCGAGTCGACCTGGTCCTGCTCGACGTCGAGGATGATCATCTTCTGCTCGACGGTGGTCCGCAGCCGGTCCGAGCCGTGCCGGGCGGCCACCTCCGCGATCTTGGTGAGGGTGGCGCCGTCCACGCGGCCGACGCGCGGGGCGAAGCCCACGTAGAAGCGGCCGTCCTGCTGCTGGTGCACGCCGACGTGGTCACGCCAGCGCTGTACGGGCTCGGCCGGCGCCGGGCCGTCGACGAGCTTGCGCTCCAGGTACTCGTCCTCCAGCACCTGGCGGAACTTCTCCGGACCCCAGTCGGCCATCAGGAACTTCAGGCGGGCGCGGGTGCGCAGCCGCCGGTAGCCGTAGTCCCGGAAGATGCCGACCACACCGGCCCAGACGTCGGCGACCTCGTCCAGCGGCACCCAGGTGCCAAGACGCTGCGCGAGCTTGGGGTTGGTGGACAGGCCGCCGCCGACCCAGAGGTCGAAGCCGGGGCCGTGCTCGGGGTGCTCGACACCGACGAAGGCCACGTCGTTGATCTCGTGGACCACATCCTGGACAGGAGAGCCGGAGATCGCGGTCTTGAACTTGCGCGGCAGGTTGGAGAACTCCTTGCTGCCGATGTAGCGCTCGTGGATCTCGTCCACGGCCGGGGTGCCGTCGATGATCTCGTCGGCGGCGATACCGGCGACCGGGGAGCCGATGATCACACGCGGGCAGTCGCCGCACGCCTCGGTCGTGGACAGCCCCACGGCCTCCAGCTTCTCCCAGATGGCGGGCACGTCCTCGATGCGGATCCAGTGCAGCTGGATGTTCTGCCGGTCGGTGACGTCGGCGGTGCCGCGCGCGTACTGCTCGGAGACCTCGCCGATGGCGCGCAGCTGCGCCACGCTCAGCCGGCCTCCGTCGACGCGCACGCGCAGCATGAAGTACTTGTCCTCCAGCTCCTCCGGCTCCAGGATCGCGGTCTTGCCGCCGTCGATCCCGGGCTTGCGCTGGGTGTAGAGCCCCCACCAACGCATCCGGCCGCGCAGGTCGTTGGGGTCGATCGAGTCGAAGCCCCGCTTGGAGTAGATCGTCTCAATGCGTGTCCGCACATTGAGACCGTCGTCGTCCTTCTTGAACTGCTCGTTGCCGTTGAGGGGCGTGTAGTGACCAACGGCCCACTGGCCCTCGCCGCGGTGGCGTCCGGCCTTGCGGCGGGTCGTGGCGGCGGCGGGTCGGTCCGGGGTGGCGGCCATGGGTGTACGTCCTTCTGGGCGGCTCAAGGGGTCCTGGCGTGGCGGGTGCACCCGCGATGACCTGTGCAGACACACCAAAGTGCGGCGCGCGGTGACGCGTCGGGGTGCCCTGCGGGGGTCGGGGGTGTCAGCGCGTCCGCAGCGATGGGGACGGCGCGAGATACGGCGGTGCTGAGACTGTCAGCCCGCCGGACAGATGGCGCTGGACATGCGGCCGAGGTCGACGTGCCGCCGACTCACCAAGACAATTCCAGCTCTGGACATGACGGAAGCGTGTCATGAGGCTCTCCGGCCAGTCCACCGTTATCCAGGATTTGGACACCGTGGTCCCGGATGCTGAGATGGTGTGGTGCTGGTCACTCCGCGGCGACGTGTGTGGTCGGGCCGGCGTCCGGCCAGGGGCCCGGCGTCCGTACGTCGGGCTCCTCGGTCAGCGTCGTGTCGTACAGGCGGAAGCCGCGCCGCTCGTAGTTGGCCAGGGCGTGCGGGCCGTCCTTGCTGCAGGTGTGCACCCACACCCGACGCGTCGGCGCGCGCTCCGGCCACCGTTCGGCGAGGTCCCACGCCCGCGCCGTCCCTTGGGCGAGCAGGTGGCCGCCGATCCGGCGGCCGCGGAAGGCCGGCAGGAGGCCGAAGTAGCTGATCTCCACCACGCCCTCCGGGTGGGCGTCCAGCTCGATGAACCCGGCCGGGGTGCCGTGCTCGTAGGCCACCCAGGTCTCCACGCCCGGCCGGCCCAGGAAATCCGCCCACTGTGCGTACGGCCAGGGCAGCCGGTCGGCCCACCGGACGTCCCCGCCGACCGCCGTGTAGAGGAAGCGGCTGAATTCGGGCGACGGCGTCTCGGCCCTGACGATACGGACGTCCTGCTCCGCGGACGGAGCCTTGGCGGGGATGAGGTCCGCGCCGGAGGTCTGTTCGAGGTACCAGGTGGTGACCGGGGTGCTCATGCGCTCAGCACACCACACGGGTGTCACGGGCCGGTACCCCGCCCGATCGGTGAGACGGACCGCTCATGGGGGCCGGGTGCCGCCGGCCGGGGGCCCAGGAGGCCGCGGCGCGCCCGCCGGCGGGCGCCTGGGGGGCAGCTCTCTAGGCGACCGCCGTCATCCGCGCGAAGACCACCACGTTGCCCGCGTAGCCCGCGTTCGCGGAGTAGCCGCCTCCACAGGTCAGTACGCGCAGCTCGGGGCGTCCGGTGCTGCCGTAGACCTCCTCGGTGGGGAAGGAGTCCTTGGCGAAGACCCGGACGCCGTAGACCTCGAAGATCGCGGTGCGGCCGTCCTTGCGGGTCACCCGGACCGTGTGGCCCTTTTTCAGGGCGCCCAGGCCGTAGAAGACCGCGGGGCCGCTGAAATTGTCGACATGCCCGACGACGATCGCCGTGCCGTTCTCACCCGGCGCCGGGCCGCCCCGGTACCAGCCGGCCAGATCGGGGTCCTCGGCCGGCGGGGCGGCGACCCAGCCGTCCTTGTCCAGGCCCAGGGGGACCATCGGGGCGGACACCTTGATCGCGGGGATGGTCACCCGGGCGGCGGCGGAGCGCGGCAGGGGCGGCGGGCCGGAGGCGTCGCGGGGGCCGGCGGCCGGGGAGAGGGAGGTGGCGGCACCTCCCGGCTGCGGCGGCCCGTCGGCCTGGTCCGACAGCCCGTAACGCACCATGGCGAAGCCGGTCAGGCCGACCAGCGCGAGCACCCCCCAGTTGGGGCGGCGCGGGGCGGCCGGCGCATCCCGTTCCTCCGGTGGGCCCGTCAGGCTCATCGCATTCCTCCCGTGATCGCGCGCCCCCTGCGCGTACGGTTCGCAGTCGGCACGCTAGGCGCGCGCCGGTACGGCTGCGACAGCAGACGGCTGAACGGGTGGGGCCGCCGATGGCAGGGGGCTGCCCCCGCGGCCGGCCAGGGACCAGGCCGCTCCACATCACGGAACGCCGGTCCATCTGCTGGGACGGTGGAGCGGCGCCCGAAGGGCCGCGGCCCTCAACCCCGCCGGGCCGCCAGCACCGCGGGAGCCGTCGACTGCGGCAGCAGTCGGCCGGGCAGGGCAGGTAGCCGCAGCTCCACCTCGACCCCGTCCGCGAAGCGGTACGGCCGGTGGGAGAGGATCCCCGCGAGATGCCGGCGCAGCCGCGACAGCTCGGCGCGTACCGTGACGGCGCGGCCCCCGTCGCCGAACAGGTCCCGGGCGAGTTCCGCGGCGCTGCGCCCCTCCGGATGCGCGGCGAGGACGAACAGTAACTCGGCGTGGCGCGGCGTCAGTTCGTGCGACCAGTCGCCCACGGGACCGCTGACGGTGAGCGTCGTACCGTCCCGGCCGCTGAGGTCCAGCAGGACCCGGCCCGGCCCCGGGGACGGCTCCTGCTGCCGCCCGATCCGGATCAGCCAGCCGCCCGGCAGCGGCTCCAGCGCGCACATGCCGTAGCGCGGCAGCCACAAAGGCCCCGCCTCCGGCGCCTTCGGCAGCGCCACCCTGTCCGGCGGGCTGATGCCGGTGACTCCCGCGACCCAGCCGTGGGGGTCGACGGCCAGCGCCCGCCCGCCGAGCCGCGCCAGCACCGGCGCCGCACTGGACCGCAGCCGTTCCAGGGCGCCGTGGTGCCGGGTGCGCAGCTCGCCCTCGGCCAGGCGGGCGACGGCGGAGACCAGCGGCAGCGTCGTGGGGTGGAAGGACGGCGCCGGGCCGCTGACGTCGACGGTGCCCAGCAGGCGCCCGTCGCGCGGGTCGTGCAGCGGTGCGGCGGCGCACGTCCACTGGTGATGGCTGCGCACGAAGTGCTCGGCCGAATGCACCAGCACCGGGCGGCGGGCCACCAGCGCGGTGCCGATGGCGTTGGTGCCGACGACGTCCTCCGTCCAGTCGGCGCCCTTGCCGAAGCCGAGCCGGTCGGCCATCCGCCGGATCGGCGCGCACCCCTCACGCCACAGCACCCGCCCCTCGGCGTCGGTGACGACCATGATCTGCTGCGCGGCGTGGGCGGCCGCGAGCAGCCCGTCGTGCAGGACCGGCAGCACCGCTGTGAGCTGCGAATTGTGCCGTCGGTGCTCCAGCTCGGCCACGGAGAGGGGCTGCTGATCGGCGTCGCGGTCCGGGTCCACCCCCGACCCCAGCGCCCGGAGCCAGGACTCGCCGATGAGCGGGCGCGGCGCGTCGGAGGGCGGGTCGAGATGGGAGGCGCCCGAGAGCGTGGCCTCTCGTACCGAGGCGAGGCGGCGGGCGGTTTCGCGGATCTCCTGGGCCGACCAGATGGCGCTGTCGATCGGTCTGTCCTTCACGCTGCTCTCCGATGCGCGCTGTCGCCTGGGTCCTGCCCATCGTGCCGTCACCTGGTGTTCTCCGGTGGGCCAATGCGTGGATCCGGTGCAACGAAGTGCAACCGTTGTGGCCTATGACGCACCGGGGGAATCTGGTCCGAGCGGCCGCTGCCCGGCCCGATGTCGGTGGTGTCGCCGGTCATCTGCCGCGGAACGACGTGGACGGGGCGGGCCGGGGATCGCGTCCGCCGCGTGGCTCGCCGGCACGGCGCAGGAGGGGGAGCTCCATGGTGGCCACCGCGCCGCGTGTCGTGGTGATCGGCGCGCAGGAAGGAGTGCGCCTCGCCCGCGCCTCCCGTCTGGCCGGCCACTACGGCCTTCCCCGCATCGCGGCGGTCGACGTGCTGGCGGGACGCCGGCTGCTGCCCGAGGACGGCTACGTCATCGACGGCGCGCCGCAGCTGCTCGACCGGGTGGCGGGCGTCGGCGGTCTGCTGCCCGCGCTGGCCTTCGCCGACATCGTGGTGCACCTGCGGGACGCCACCCGCAGCGAAGGACGCGAGGCATCCCGCGTCCTGGGCTACTACGAGGCCCGCGGGGTGCTGGTCGGCTTCTGCCAGGAGACGCCCGTCGGCGACATCATCGTGGCCGTCGAGGCGGCGCTGCGCGGACGTACCGCCGCGGATCCGCCGCGATGGCCCTGAGACCGGGAGCGGCGCCGAGTCGGCGCGGCACCGCTCCCTGACCGGTACGGCGGCGGTAACCCCTGTCCCCGTCCCCCTGAGGGGCGGGGAGCCGCCGCCGTACCGGCGCCCACCCCGTGGCGCCCGGCCCGGTCAGCCGTCGACGACCGGCCGGGCCCGCTCCACGATCGCCGCGAGATCCAGCGTGTGCGGCAGCGTCCCGAACGCGGCTCCCGCGTCACCGCCGAGCCGGGACGCGCAGAACGCGTCGGCGACCTCGACCGGCGCGAAGCGCACCAGCAGGGAGCCCTGCAGCACCGTCGCCATCCGCTCCACGACCCGCCGGGCCCGCGCCTCGATCCCTTCCAGATCGGCCAGTTCGGTCAGCAGCCCCTTGATCGCGCGATCCAGCCGATGGTCCGCGCCCCGGGCGGTGCCGATCTCCGTCAGGAAGGCGTTCAGCGCGGCGGGCTCCCGCTGCAACGCCCGCAGGGCGTCGAGGGCCTGGACGTTCCCCGAGCCCTCCCAGATCGAGTTCAGCGGTGCCTCGCGCAGCAGCCGCGGCATCCCCGACTCCTCGACGTAGCCGTTGCCGCCCAGGCACTCCAGCGCCTCGGCGGCCAGCGGCGCGCACCGCTTGGTCACCCAGTACTTGGCGGCCGGCACGGCGAGCCGCAGAAAGTTCCGGTCCTGCTCGCTGTCCCCGTCGTACGCGGCCGCCAGCCGCAGTGCCAGCGTCGTCGCCGCCTCCGACTCCAGCGCCAGGTCCGCCAGCACATTGCGCATCAGCGGCTTGTCGATCAGGGGGCTGCCGAACGCCTCCCGATGCGCGGTGTGGTGCACCGCCTGCGCGACCGCCTGCCGCATCACCGCTGCCGCCCCGGTGACGCAGTCCAGCCGGGTCGCGGCGACCATCTCGATGATCGTCGCCACCCCGCGCCCTTCCTCGCCGACCCGGCGCGCCCAGCTCCGCCCGTCGAACTCGATCTCGGCGGAGGCGTTCGAGCGGTTGCCGAGCTTGTCCTTGAGCCGCTGGATCCGGAAGGAGTTACGGGTGCCGTCCGGCAGCACCCGGGGCAGCAGGAAGCAGGTGAGTCCTCCCGGCGCCTGGGCGAGCACCAGGAAGATGTCCGACATCGGCGCCGAGCAGAACCACTTGTGTCCGGTCAGGGCGTACTCACCGGCCGCGGCGAGCGGCTCGGCACGGGTGGTGTTGGCCCGTACGTCGCTGCCGCCCTGCTTCTCCGTCATCGCCATTCCGGCCAGCGCGCCCGTCTTCTCGGCGGGCGGCCGCAGCTCCTGCTCGTACACCCGCGAGGTCAGCCGCGGCTCCCACTCGGCGGCCAGCTCGGGGTCGGTGCGCAGGGCGGGGACGGCCGCGTGGGTCATCGACACCGGGCAGCCGTGCCCCGCCTCGGCCTGGGACCACACCAGGAACCCCGCGGTCCGCCGGACGTGGCCGTCCGGCCGGGTCCACGCGGCGGTGAGGCCCGTGGTGACGGCGTGGCCCAGCAGCCGGTGCCAGGACGGGTGGAACTCCACCTCGTCGATGCGGTGACCGTAGCGGTCGTGGGTGCGCAGGACGGGCGGATGGGAGTTGGCCTGCTCGCCCCACTGCTGCGCGTGCGCGGAGCCGGCCGCCTGCCCGAGGGTGCGCAATTCACCCCGCACCTCGCCGAGGCGGGCGTCGGCTACATATCGGGCCACGCCCTCGGTGAGCGCATTGTCGGACGTGAAGACGTCATATCCGACCAGCGGCGGGGGCTGGTTGGTGACCGTGTGAGTGGTGGCTGCCATGGCAGCTACGGTAAGGAGGTGCAGCCGGCAAACGAACCAACCGAGCGGCCCGCGGGCCGTTTGACCAGGGCCCGCGTCCTCTACCGCAACGTCTCCAAGCGTCGGCTGGCCTGGTTGCTGCTCAAGGACACCGTCAACTCCTGCATGCAGTACCGCGTCACCGGCCTGGCCGCCGAGGCGGCGTTCTTCTGCCTGCTGTCGCTGCCGCCGCTGCTCCTCGGGCTCATCGGCCTGCTGGGCTACATGGAGCCGTGGATCGGCCACGACACCATCGACACCATCCGGCAGAACATCCTCGGCGCCTCCGCCACCGTGCTGTCCGACAAGGGCGTCGCGGAGATCGCCAAGCCGCTGCTGGACGATGTCTTCACCGGCCGCCGCCCGGACGTGATCTCCCTCGGCTTCGCCATCGCCCTGTGGTCCGGTTCCCGGGCGCTGAACGTCTTCGTCGACACCATCACGATCATGTACGGCCTGGATGGCCGGCGCGGCATCGTCAGGACCCGCCTGCTCGCCTTCGTGCTCTACCTCGCGGCGCTCGTCGTCGGCGCGATCGCGCTGCCGCTGATGGTCGCGGGACCCGACACGGTCGTCAGCTGGATGCCGGCCAGTGAGGACATCATCCGGGCGCTGTACTGGCCGGTGGTGCTGATCCTCTCGGTCGCCTTCCTCACCACGCTCTATCACGTGTCCGTGCCGGTCCGTTCGCCCTGGCCGGAGGACATTCCGGGGGCGGTGGCCGCGCTCGGCATGTGGGTGTTCGGCAGCTTCCTCCTGCGGATCTACCTCACCGAGACGGTCGAGGGGCCGACGGTTTACGGGTCGCTGGCCGCGCCGGTCGCCGTCCTGCTGTGGATCGGGGTCTCCGCCTTCGCGGTGCTGGTGGGGGCGGCGATGAACGCGGCGCTCGACCGCGTCTGGCCGTCGGTGGCCACGGCCGCCGGGCGGGCGGAGAAGGAGCGCCGGGTGCGGGAGCAGGCGGCGCAGCGGGCGACGGCCGACGCGGAGTCGGCGGGGGAGCCCGGTGTGGGGGAGTGGGGTGCGGGGCTCGCCGGGGCTCATGAGAGCGACGGGGCGTACGGGGAAGGCAGGGACGACTCGGGCGACGGGAACGACCGGGACCGTGCGGCCGGCGGGGGCGTGGTCGACGGGGGCGGGGCCGGCGGTGGCGCGGGGCGCGGACCCGGTGGCGCGGGCGGCTGTGGGGGTCGCGGTGAAGCCGGGCCGCCTTCCGAATTCCCCGAGCGCAGGGCGCAGTTCCTGCCGCCGGGAGATGTGCGGTCCCGGCTGCACCCGCAGCGCCGGCACGGCGGCTGAGCCGAACTGAACGCGACGGCCGGGAGGCAGGGCCGTCGGCCGTAGGTGTGCGCGAGCCATTGACAGCCCCGGGACTCGGGCAGATGATCCTTGCCACCATCGCGCGAACGAAAGTTCACCACGCGAACATCTCGTGGAATTTCCGCGCTCTCCGCCGGGTCATCGCGAATCCGAGGTCTCCATGTCCCACACCGGTCACCCACCGCCCACCGGCACCACGGCCGCCTCCGGCCGCCGCCACACGTTCCGCTCCGTCGCGCCGGTCCTGGCGCTGTGCTGGCTCGCCGTCTTCTTCGACGGCATGGACGTCAACGTCTACGGCGCCGTCATGCCGCACATGCTCGACGACCCGGGGCTCGGCCTCACCCCCGGCGCGGCCGGCACGATCGGCAGCTGGACCACCTTCGGCATGCTGATCGGCGCCCTCGGCACCGGCACCCTGACCGACTGGCTCGGGCGCCGCCCGGTGCTCGTCACCAGCGTGCTGCTGTTCTCGGGCGGGTCCGCGGTCTGCGCCCTGGCCGGTTCGCCCGGCCTCTTCGGCGCCGGTCGGTTCGTCGCCGGGCTGGGCCTCGGCGGCCTGATGCCGATCTGCCTGTCCATGGTGATGGAGTTCGCGCCGCCGCGCCGGGCCGCGCTGGCCACCGGGCTGCTGATGACCTCGTATCACGCGGGTGGCATGTTCGCGACGGGGCTGGGGCTGACGCTCGCCCCCGCTCTCGGCTGGCGCTGGGTGTTCTGGGCGGGCGTGCTCCCCGCCGTCGTCGCCGCGCCGCTCCTGCTGAGGTCGCTGCCCGAATCCCCCGGTGTGCTGCTCGCCAAGGGCCGTACCGCCGAGGCGGCGGCCGTCGCCGACCGCTACGGCATGGCCCGCCCCGTCCCCGCCGATGCCCCGACCCAAGGGGCGAGGGGCCGGCTGGACGCGGTCCGCGCACTCTTCCGCCCCGGAGCCCGCTGGGCCACGCCGCTGCTGTGGCTCGCCTCCTTCTGCGGCCTGCTCCTTGTGTACGGCGTGAGCACCTGGCTTCCGCAGATGATGCGTGCCTCCGGCTACGGCCTGACGTCCTCGGTGAGCTTCCTGCTCATCATCAACGCGGGCGGCATCGTGGGCATGCTCGTCGCCGGCCGCACCGCCGACCGCTTCGGCCCCGTCAAGGTCTCCGCCCTGTGGTTCCTGCTCACCGCCGCGGGCGCGCTGCTCCTGGGCGCGCGACTGCCGCTGGGTCTCACCTACGTGGTCGTGGCGATCACCGGTGTCTGGCTCTTCAGCGCGCAGGTGATGGTGTACGCGGCGGCCAACCGCGTCTATCCGGCCTCCGAACGGGCCACCGGCATCGGCTGGGTGACCGGCATCGGCCGCACCGGCGCGGTGGTCGGCCCCTGGCTGGGCGGCACCCTTGCAGCCCAGGGGAACGACCAACTGGGCTTCACCGCCTTCGCGTTGGCCGGCCTGCTGGGCGCTCTGGCCATCGGCCTGGTGCCACTCGCCCGGCGCATCGGACGCACGGCACCCGCGGCGCCTGCGGCCGCCGGCACCGAGATCTGAGGCTGCGGGCGGGACGGCGGGACGCGGATCCCTTGCAGGCTGTGGCGTCGGCCGGGCGTCCCCGTTGGGTGCGGCGCCCGGCCCTCGGGAGTTCTGAGGAGGTCGGCCTCTTGCCGACCGATTCCCGTCCGGTCGGCGGCCGTTTGGTGGGTGTGCCCGAACCGGCCCGAAGCCCAAGGGGGACAAGGGCGCCGGCCCCGGCACCGGAGCGTGCCGGCCGACGTGACGCCTGCCGAGCGCCCGCAACCCGGATTCCAGGCGCCCCCCGGGCGTCACGGACGGGGCCGTTGCCCCCCGGGGCGGCCCGGAGTTCCGGCCCCCTCCCCATGGAGGGCTCAGTGGGTGGGGATGCGGGCGTAGCGGCCGGCGATGCGCAGGTCCGCCTCGATGTCGGCGGCGGCCTCGCGCAAGGCGGGCAGGAGGGACTCCCGGGCTTCGTCGGCGGTGCAACGGCCCGCGTGGGTCGAGACGTTGACGGCGGCGACGACCCGGCCGGTGCGGTCGTGCACCGGTACGGCGATCGAGCGCAGCCCTTCCTCCAACTCCTGGTCCACCAGGGCGTATCCCTCGTCGCGTACCCGTTCCAGGAGGGCGGTGAGCCGCTCGGGCGCGGTGACGGTGTGCCGGGTGAGCGGCTCGAGGTCGGTGAGGGCGAGCCGTGCGGACAGTTCCTCCGGCGGCAGGCCGGCGAGCAGGACCCGGCCCATCGACGTCGGGTACGCGGGGAAGCGGGTGCCGAGGGTGATGTTGACGCTCATGATGCGGACGGTGGGCACCCGGGCCACGTACTGGATGTCGTCGCCGGACAGGATGGCCATCGAGGCGGAGTCGTGCACCCGCTCGACCAGTGCGGCCAGATGGGGCTGGGCGATGGCGGGCAGGGTCAGCCCGGAGAGGTGCGCGAAACCCAGTTCCAGCACCTTCGGCGTCGGGCGGAAGAGCTTGCCGTCGGTGGCGATGTAGCCGAGGTGCTCCAGGGTGATCAGGGCCCGGCGGGCGGTGGCGCGGGCCAGGCCGGTGGCCTCCGCCACGGCCGTGAGGCCGAGGTCGGCGCGCCCCGTGCCGAACGCGGTGAGGGTGATCAGCCCGCGGGCCATCGACTCGACGAACTCCGGCCCCAACTCCTGCTTGGACGCCTGCATCCAGGCCGCGGGGGCCGGCCCCCGCGGGTCGTCTGTGTCCTGCTCGTCGGTGGCGGGCGCGCTCAGGGCGTACTCCATCGCGGCCACCGTCTCCCGCAGCCGCGGCAGTACGGCGTCCCGCAGCTCCCGCGCGCTGAGCCGACTGGTGTGGCTGACCGCGCTCAGCGCGCAGACCGTGTGTCCCGACGGGTCGCGGACCGGCACGGCCACCGCGACCAGCCCCGGCTCGATCAGCTCGTCGTCCAGGGACCAGCCGGCCGTGCGGGCGGCGGCCACCCGGTCTTCGAAGTCGGTTCCCGGGTCCACCCCGGCGGGCCGGCCGTCACCGCGCGGTGGCACGGCGGGAAAGTGGGCGTCCGTCGGGTCGGCGGCGCGGCGCGACCGCCAGCGCTCCCAGTCCCGCGCCGTCCACCGGTCCGCGAACAGCGCGCCGGGCGCGCCCCGTTCGGGGGGCAGCAGATCGCCGATGCGGAACGCGAGGGACATCGCGCGGCGGCGGGTCGCCTGGTGCACGAAGCGCACCCCGTCGCCGTCCGGTACCGCGAGCGAGACGGACTCGTCGAGCTCGTCCGCCAGCCGGTCGGCGAGCGGCCCGAGCCGGTCGGGCAGCTCGGAGGCGGCGAGATAGGCGTTGCCGAGCTCCAGCAGGCGCGGCGCGAGCACCGCGTCCCGGCCCTCGGTCCGTACGTAACCGAGCCGGTCGAGGGTGCTCAGCACGCGGTCGACGGTGGACCGCGCGAGGCCGGTGTCGCGGGCGAGGTCCCCCACGGCCCGGCGGCCGCCGGCGGTCGCCAGCTCCCGCAGGACGGCCAGGCTGCGCATCAGCGGTCCGACCGCCTCCGGTGGCGGTGGCGGCGGGGCGAGGGGGGCGGGGTGGGTCATCAGCTCTCCACTGGTGCGGCGATCTGGTCGGAACCGTACCCGGCGGACCGTTGACAGAGCCGGGGCCGGGGTTCAAACTCAGGGCAGCTCAATTATGAACTTAAGTTCACTACGCGAACAAGTCCATGAGTAAGAGCAGTGCGAAGAAGAGCGCGGCGCGACCCGCGCACCCGAGCACTTCACCAAAGGGGCGGTCCGCCCGGACCGTGTGCCCGTACGACCCGAGGGCGAGGACATGGCCGAAATCCGTTCCCTGCACGACGCCGTCAAGGAACTGATCCACGACGGGGACACCGTGGCGCTTGAGGGGTTCACCCACCTCATCCCGTTCGCCGCGGCGCACGAGATCATCCGGCAGGGCATCACGGGCCTGACGCTCGCCCGGATGACCCCGGACGTGGTCTACGACCAGCTGATCGGCGCCGGAGCGGCGCGCAAGCTGGTCTTCTCCTGGGGCGGCAACCCGGGCGTCGGCTCGCTGCACCGGTTCCGCGACGCCGTCGAGAACGGCTGGCCCGCCCCGCTGGAGATCGACGAGCACAGCCACGCCGGGATGGCCAACCGCTATGCCGCCGGCGCCTCGAAGCTCCCCTTCGCGGTCCTGCGCGGCTACCGGGGCAGCGACATCCCCGGCCGCACCACCACCGTCTCCACCGTCACCTGCCCCTTCACCGGCGAGAAGCTCGCCGCCGTCGCCGCGCTCAACCCCGACGTCACCGTCATCCACGCCCAGCAGGCCGACCGCGCCGGCAACGTCCAACTGTGGGGCCTGGCAGGGGTGCAGAAGGAGGCGGCGCTCGCCGCGCGACGCGTCCTGGTCACCGTCGAGGAGATCGTCGACGCCCTCGAACCCCGCCCCGGCGGCATCGTCCTGCCCTCCTGGGTGGCCGACGCGGTCGCCCTCGTCCCCGGTGGCGCCCACCCCTCCTACGCGGCCGGCTACTCGGTCCGGGACAACGCCTTCTACCAGGCGTGGGACGCCATCTCCCGGGACCGCGCGGCGTTCGGGCGCTGGGTCGAGGAGAGCGTCCTCGGCCGCCCCGGAGAGGGCTCTCCCGCTCCGGCCCCCGACGGCGGAACGCCGGCCCCTGCCGCGACCGCCGTTCCCGCCGCGGCCCCTGCCGATGCCCTGGCCACCGCTCCCGACTGCACCCGCGACGAGCTGATGGAGGTCAACGCCGCCCGCGCACTGGCCGGCGCGCGCACCTGCTTCGTCGGCATCGGACTGCCCAGCACCGCCGCCAACCTCGCCCGGCGCACCGTCAACCCCGACCTGGTGCTGGTCTACGAGTCGGGCACCATCGGCTCCAAGCCGACGCGGCTGCCGCTGTCCATCGGCGACGGCGAACTGGCCGACACCGCCGACTCGGTGGTGTCCGTGCCGGAGATGTTCAACTACTGGCTCCAGGGCGGCCGGATCGACGTCGGCTTCCTCGGCGCCGCCCAGGTCGACCGGTTCGCCAACATCAACACCACCGTCGTCGACCGCGGCCCCGACAAGCCCGAAGGGCGGCTGCCCGGCGCGGGCGGCGCCCCCGAGATCGCCGCCAACTGCGGCCAGGTGCTGATGGTGCTCCGGCACAGCCGCCGCAACTTCGTCGGCGCGCTCGACTTCGTCACCACCCTCGGCCACGGCACCGGACCGCACGACCGCGCGGAACTCGGCCTGCCCGGCGCCGGCCCCACCGCGGTCATCACCGACCTCGGCGTGCTGCGCCCCGACCCGGACACCGCAGAACTCGTCCTCACCGACCTGCACCCGGGGGTGACGGTCGAGCAGGTCCGCGAGGCCACCGGCTGGGAGCTGAAGGAAGTCGCCCGGCTCGGCGTCACCGCGCCGCCCACCGAGGCCGAACTCACCGCGCTGCGCGCCCTGAAGGCCGCCGCGTCCGAACCGGCCGGTACGCGCACCGCCGCGGGCCACATCCCCCGGAAGGAAGCCTGATGATCACCGACCGTCCCCGGGACGTCTACGTCGTCGACGCCGTCCGCACCCCCGTCGGCAAGTACGGCGGCGCACTGTCCGGCATCCGACCCGACGACCTCGCCGCACACGTCGTCAAGGCACTCGTGGACCGCGCCCCGGGCCTGGACCCGGCCCGGATCGACGACGTCCACCTCGGCAACGCCAACGGGGCCGGCGAGGAGAACCGCGACGTGGCGCGGATGGCGGTGCTGCTCGCAGGGCTTCCCGTGAGCGTGCCCGGCGTCACCGTCAACCGCCTCTGCGGTTCCGGCATGGAGGCCCTCATCCAGGCCGCCCGGTCGGTGGCCCTCGGCGACGCCTCCGTGGTCATCGCGGGCGGGGTGGAGTCGATGAGCCGCGCCCCCTGGGTGCTGCCCAAGCCCGACCGCGCCTTCCCCGCCGGCCAGCAGACCCTGCACTCCACGACATTGGGCTGGCGGCTGACCAACCCGCGGATGCCCGACGAGTGGACCGTCTCCCTCGGCGAGGGCGCCGAGCTGGTCGCCGACCGCCACGGCATCACCCGTGCCCAGCAGGACGCCTACGCCCTGGCCAGCCACGAGAAGGCGGCGCGGGCATGGAAGGACGGCGCCTTCGACGCCGAGGTCGTGCCGTGTGGCGACGGGGCCGATGCAGGCGGCGAGCCGGTCGCGGTCCGCGACGAGTGCATCCGTGAGGACAGCTCCCTGCAGGCGCTCGGCAAGCTGCGGCCCGCCTTCCGCAAGGAAGGCGGCACCGTCACCGCGGGCAACTCCTCGCCGCTGAACGACGGTGCGGCCGCACTGCTGCTGATGGACGAGCAGGGCCTGCGCGAGTCGGGCTGCGAACCGCTCGCCCGGATCCGCAGCAGCGCGGTCACCGGCATCGAACCGCAGTACTTCGGACTCGGACCGGTCGAGGCGGCCGAACGGGCCCTGGAAAAGGCCGGACGCGGCTTCGGTGACCTGCGCACGGTCGAACTGAACGAGGCGTTCGCCGCCCAGGCGCTCGGCTGTCTCGCCGGCTGGCCCGACCTCGACCCGTCCCTGGTCAACCCGCACGGCGGCGCCATCGCCATCGGGCACCCGCTGGGAGCCTCCGGCGCCAGGATCGCCGGCGCGGTGGCCCACCGGCTGGCGGCCGCGGGCTCCGGTACGGGCCTGGCGACGCTGTGCATCGGCGTCGGGCAGGGTCTCGCCGTGGTGCTGGAGAGGTAGCAGCGGGCCGTCGGGGCAGGAGGGCTTCAACTCGACTGTAGGCAAACTGAGTTGGGTGGATCGAGAAATCCCGGCCACTCGCCCTTCGCCCCGCACGCCCCCGCACGCCCCCGCACGTGCTCCCGCCCACCGCGCACCTTTGCTCCCGCAGACCCCCTGCGATTCACCGCATGAAGAGGCACTCATGACTCCACCCACACCACTCGGCGACGTCACCGCCCCGGCGGCCGACCCCACCGCCGGCACCGCACTCCCCGCCCCGCAGTCCCCGCCCACCCCGGCAACGCCCCCCACCCAGGCCGACATCAGCCGCGAGATGGCTGCTCTGGAAGGCGCTGCGGAGCGGGACCGGGCCGCAGGGCTCAGCACGTCCCCGCACCCCGCACGGGACTACAGCCCCTACCGCAGCAGCATCGCGCGCCACCCCCGGCAGCCACTGGTCGAGATCGACGCCCTGGCCGACCCCGAGGCCGTGGAACTCTCCGGCCCCGCCTTCGGCGTCACCGACATCACCGCCCTCGACGCCGACCTGACCCGCCGGCACCACGGCGAGCCCCTCGGCGAACGCATCACCGTCTCCGGCCGCATCCTGGACCGCGGCGGCCGCCCCGTACGCGGCCAGCTCGTCGAGATCTGGCAGGCCAACGCCTCCGGCCGCTACGCCCACCAGCGCGACCAGCACCCCGCGCCCCTCGACCCCCACTTCACCGGCGCCGGACGCTGCCTGACCGACGACCAGGGCCGCTACGAGTTCACCACCGTCAAGCCCGGCGCCTACCCGTGGCGCAACCACGACAACGCCTGGCGCCCGGCCCACATCCACTTCTCGCTCTTCGGATCGGCCTTCACCCAGCGGCTGATCACCCAGATGTACTTCCCGGGCGACCCCCTCTTCCCGTACGACCCGATCCTCTCCTCCGTCACCGATCCCGCCGCGCGGGCCCGGCTGGTGGCCGCCTACGACCACGAACGCACCCGCCCCGAATGGTCCCTCGGCTACCACTGGGACATCGTCCTGGACGGGCCGTCCGCCACCTGGATCGAGGAAGGCCGCTGATGACCGGCACCACCGACCGCGCCGAGCAGGCCGCCCCGCTCGCCGCCACCCCCTCCCAGACCGTCGGCCCCTTCTACGGCTACGCCCTGCCGTTCCCCGGCGGCGACCACATGGCACCCACCGGCCACCCCGACACGATCACCGTCCACGGCACCGTCCTCGACGGCGCCGGGGCGCCCGTCCCCGACGCCCTCCTGGAGTTCTGGCAGGCCGGCCCGGACGGCAGCCTGACCGGCGCGCCCGGCTCGCTGCGCCGCGACCCGGTCACCGGCGCGGTCCTCGGCCGCAGTGGCGTGGACTTCACCGGCTTCGGCCGGGTCCCCACCGACGCCGACGGCCGCTACGCGGTGCGCACCCTGCCCCCGACCGCGCCCGCCGGCGCCCCGGACGCCGCGCCGTACCTCGCGGTGTGCGTCTTCGCACGCGGCCTGCTGCACCACCTCTTCACCCGCGTCCACTTCCCCGGGAACGAGACGGCCAACGCCGCCGACCCGCTGCTGTCGTCGCTGCCGGCACACCGGGCACGAACGCTCCTGGCCCGGCCCGACGGCCCCGCCCGCTACCGTTTCGATGTCCGTCTGCAGGCAGCCGAGGACGGCAGCACCGAGGAGACGGTCTTCCTTGCCTTCCGATGACACCCGCAGGCCCGCGACGCCGCAGGCCACCGAAGCCCCCCGAGCCGCCGCCGATCTGGGGCTGCTCACCCCGTCCGGGGCCGGCTCCGCGGCGGCCGACGCGACCGGGGACGCCGCGTACCTGCGCGCCATGCTCGACGCGGAAGCCGCCCTGACCCGCGCCCAGGCCGCGCTCGGTCTCGCACCGCGGGAAGCGGCCACCGCCGTGACCGAGGCCGCCGCGGCCCCGTTCGACGCCGGCGACCTGGCGCTACGGGCCCGTTCCTCGGGCAACCCCGTGGTCCCGCTCGTCGCCGACCTGACGGCCGCCGTCGCCGACCGTGACCCGCGGGCCGCCGCCTACGTCCACCGGGGCGCCACCAGCCAGGACATCCTGGACACCGCCACCATGCTGGTCTGCGCGCGCGCCCTGGACACCGTGCTTGCGGACCTCACCCGCACCGCGGCCGCCCTGCGCCGCACGGCCGCCGCGCACCGCGACACCCCGATGGCGGGCCGCACCCTCACCCAGCACGCGGTACCGACCACCTTCGGCCTGAAGGCCGCGGGCTGGCGCGCCCTCGTCCTCGACGCCCACGACCGGCTCGCCGCCGTACGTGGCGCACTGCCCGCACAACTGGGCGGCGCGGCCGGCACCCTCGCGGCCTTCCACGCCTTCGCCGAGGCCGACGGCGTCGACGGAAACGGCACCGAGGCGAACGGCTCGGCCGCGGAGGGTGCTCCCGACCTCGGCGGCCGGCTGCTCGCCGCGTACGCCGCCGAGACCGGGCTGGCCGAACCGGCCCTGCCCTGGCACACCTTGCGCACCCCGGTCGCCGACCTCGCCGGCGCCCTCGCCTTCACCGCCGGCGCGCTCGGCAAGATGGCGGCCGACGTCCTGACCCTGAACCGCACCGAGATCGGCGAGGTCCTCGAGGGCAGCGGCGGCGGCTCCTCCGCCATGCCGCACAAGGACAACCCCGTGCGCGCCACGCTGATCGCGGCCGCCGCCCGGCAGGTCCCGGCGCAGGCCGCGGTCCTGCACGGCGCGCTCGCCGCCGAGGACGAACGCCCGGCCGGCGCCTGGCACGCCGAATGGCAGCCGCTGCGCGAGGCCCTGCGGCTGGTCGGCGGCGCGGCCCGCGACGCGGCCGAACTGACCGCCGGCCTGCGGGTCTTCCCCGACCGGATGCGGCAGAACCTCGACGCGACCGGCGGCCTGATCACCACCGAGCGCCTCGCCGCGGCCCTCACCGCCCTGACCGGCCGCGGCGAGGCCCGCCGCATCCTCGACAGGGCGGCCCGGCGCACCGCCCAGGACGGCGTCGACCTGTACGACGCGCTGCAGGCCGCGCTCGCCGAGCACCCCGCCGCCGCTTCGGCCCTCCCCGAGGACCGGCTCCGCCGGCTCCTCGACCCGACCGACTACCCGGGCTCCGCGGCCCGGCTCGTCGACCGCGCGCTGGCGCGACCCGAGAGTGACCCGCAGGAGCCCGCATGACACAGCCCCCGACCGCCGCACAGCCGGACACCGCCGACGCGCCGCGGCTCGTGCACCACCAGGTGGACGGACCCGCCGACGCGCCCGTCCTCGTCCTCGGCCCGTCACTGGGCACTGCCCTCTCCCTCTGGGAGCCCCAACTCCCGGACCTGGCACGGCAGTACCGCGTCGTGCGCTGGGACCTGCCGGGACACGGCGGCACCCCCACCGACGTGCTGGAGCCGCGGGACGGCGCCGCCCCAGAGGTGCCCACTACCGCCGTCGCCGACCTTGCCCGCCTGGTCCTCGACCTCGCCGACTCCCTCGGCGCCGAGCGCTTCGCGTACGCGGGCGTCTCCCTCGGCGGCGCCGTCGGCGCATGGCTCGCGGCACACCACCCCGACCGGATCGACTCGCTCGCCCTGGTCTGCTCCTCCGCCCGGTTCGGCGAGCCCGCCGCCTGGCGCGACAGGGCCGCGCTCGTCCGCGAACAGGGCCTCGGCCCGGTTGCCGCGGCCACCGCCGCCCGCTGGTTCACCCCGGCCTTCGCCGATTCCGCACCGGCGCGGGACCTGGTCAAGGCACTGCGCGACACCGTGGACCCGGCGGGCTACGCGGCCTGCTGCGACGCCCTCGCCGGCTACGACCTGCGCGCCGACCTGGACCGCATCACCGCCCCCACGCTCGTCGTCGCGGGCCGCGAGGACCCGGCGACGCCCCCGGCGCACGCCCGCGAACTCACCGACCACATCCCCGGTGCCACTCTCGTCGAGCTGCCCCGCGCCTCGCACCTCGCGAGCGCCGAACGGCCCGCACCGGTACTCGCCGCGCTCCTCGGCCATCTCGCGGAACACCCGGCCCGGCCGGCCGGACACGACCCGGACGGCCGGGCGGCGGCCGGCGACGACCGCTCCCGGCACGCCGCCGGCATGACCGTGCGCCGCGCCGTCCTCGGCGACGCCCACGTGGACCGCTCGATCGCCCGCACCAGCGCCCTCACCGCGGTCTTCCAGGACTTCATCACCCGCTACGCCTGGGGCGAGATCTGGACCCGTCCCGGCCTCTCCCGCCGTACCCGCAGCTGCATCACCCTCACCGCGCTGGTGGCCCGCGGCCACCACGACGAACTGTCGATGCATCTCCGGGCGGCGCTGCGCAACGGCCTGACCCCCCAGGAGATCCAGGAAGTGCTCCTGCAGTCGGCCATCTACTGCGGCGTCCCGGCCGCCAACACCGCCTTCGCCCTCGCCGACCGGATCGTCGACGAGTACCTCGCCGAACACACCCCGGACCCGGACACGGCAGAAACGGACAGCTGATGAACCCGAGCCACACCACGGTCGGCATCGTCGGCGGCGGCCCCGCCGGCCTGCTGCTCGCCCGACTGCTGCACCGGTCCGGTATCGACTGCGTCGTCCTGGAGAACCGCGACCGTGCCTACGTCGAGCAACGGCAGCGCGCCGGCATCCTCGAACAGGGCACCGTCGACGTCCTGCGCGAGTGCGGCGCCGCCGCGCGGCTGGACCGCGAGGGCCTCGTCCACGCAGGGATCGAACTCCGCTACGACCGGCGCGCCCACCGCCTGGACTTCCCTGCGCTGACCGGCGGCCGCCGGGTGACGGTCTACGCCCAGACCGAGGTCGTCAAGGACCTGATAGCCCTGCAACTCGACGCGGGCGCGCCCCTGCTGTTCGGGGCGCAGGTGCGCGAGGTGACCGGCGCGGACACCGACCGGCCGGTCATCCGCTACACCCACCAGGGCCGCGAACACACCCTCACCTGCGACTACGTCGTCGGCTGCGACGGCTTCCACGGCGTCACCCAGCACGCCGTGCCGGAGAGCGAGCGCCGCACCTATGAACGCGCCTACCCCTACTCCTGGCTCGGCGTGCTCGCCGATGTGCCGCCCTCCTGCGACGAGTTGATCTACGCGCACTCCCCGCGGGGCTTCGCGCTGTTCAGCATGCGCACACCGACCGTCAGCCGCCTCTACCTCCAGGTCCCCAACGGCACCGATCCCGCCGACTGGCCCGACGACCGCATCTGGGACGAACTTCAGGCCCGCGCCGCGGTCGACACCCCCTGGAAGCTGGAGCGCGGCCCGCTCACCGCCAAGGCCGTCCTGCCGATGCGCAGTGCGGTCACCGAACCGATGCGCTACGGGCGGGTCCTGCTCGCCGGGGACGCCGCGCACATCGTGCCGCCCACCGGCGCCAAGGGCCTCAACCTCGCCGTCGCCGACGTCACCGTGCTGGCCCGCGCCCTGGCCCAGGTGCACGACACCGGCTCGACAGAGCTGCTCGACGCCTACTCCGACACCTGCCTGCGCCGGGTCTGGCGCGCCGAGCACTTCTCGTACTTCATGACGACGACCCTGCACACCGCGGCGGACCAGAGCCCGTTCGACACCCGGCTGCAGCTCTCCCAGCTCGACCGCATCGCCACCTCCCCGCACGCCGCCGCCGAACTCGCCGAGAACTACACGGGGCTGCCGCTGGGGTGAGACCGCCGCACGCCGCCCGCGTCCGGGACGGTCACTGCTCCTCCTCGCACGCCGTCCGGTAGCGGACCAGCAGCATCGCGGCGTCGTCGTGCAGCGGGCCGTCGGCATGCTCGACCAGATCCTCCCGGACCGCGCGCAGCGCGGCCTCCGGGTCGGGGTCCTTGAGCAGGTCGGCGCGCTCGTCCAACGGGTAGAAACGCCCCGCCCCGTCGCGCGCCTCGGTGACCCCGTCGGTGTAGAAGAGCATCTGGTCGCCCGGCGCGAACGGCACCTCGTGCGGGACGGGCGCCTGCGAGACGTACGGGGTGAGGCCGAGCGGCAGCGCACGGTCGGGCGGGGCCGCGAAGCCGACCTCGCCGGCGGGCCGCACGATCAGCGGCGCCGGATGCCCGAAGTTCAGCAGCGTCGCGTTCGGTCCCTCGCCGATCTCGGCGAGCACGGCCGTCACGAACCGCTCGCCGGACAGATGCCGGTTCAGCGCCCGCTCCACCCGCTCGCCGACGGACGGCAGATCCGGCTCGTCGTGCGCGGCCTCCCGGAAGGCGCCCAGCACCACCGCCGCGCTCTCCACCGCCTCAAGGCCCTTGCCCTGCACATCCCCCACGATGATCCGCACCCCCGCGGGCGAGGTCACCACTTCGTAGAGGTCGCCGCCGATCCTGGCCTCGGCCACCGCCGAGGTGTACGACACGGCGATGCGCAACGGGCCCGCGGCCAGCGGCACCGGCCGCAGCAGCACCCGCTGGGCCACCTCGGCGATCGAGCGGACACTGGCCAACTCCTCCTCGCGGCGCTGGCGCATCACCGCGGCGACCACACCGGCCGCCGTGACGCCGGCCACCGACAGCAGCGCGGGCAGCCCGCGCCGGCCCTCGAACAGGCCGTTGTAGAAGCCCAGGCCGAGGCAGAGCACACACGCGGTCAGACCGGCCAGGGCCGTACGCCGCCACCCGCCGACCAGCCCGGCGAAGGCGGGGCCCAGAGAGACCAGGGGCAGGAAACCGACCCCCGGGCCCGCGATGAGTTCGACCGCGCTGACCACGGCCATGACCGTGTAGGGAAGCGCGGACAGGACACGGGAGCCGGTGCGCGGCTCCCCGTTCTCCACGGCCAAGGTGTACTCCGACGGTGTCACGAGAGGTGAAGGGGACGGTGGGGGCCGTCGGCCGCCGGTCTGCCCGAAACCGGCCCCCGACCTGAGCATATGCAACATATGCCGACCCGAATTACCTCGAATGCGCCGCTGTTACCGAATCGCAGCGGGCCGGATCTTACGGACCCATGACACGGCCGCCGACACGCGGAACGGCCCGCCGCTGTGCCCTTAGCGTGACCAGCATGCGTGTATTGGTCACCGGCGGCGCCGGATTCATCGGATCGCAGGTCGTCGAGGCGCTTCTGGCGCGCGGGCACGAACCCGTCGTGTTCGACGCGCTGCTGCCCTCCGCCCACACCGAGCCCCCGCCGCCGCACCCCGCGGTACGGCGCATCGTCGCCGACGTCCGGGACCGTGCCGCCGTCGACGAGGCCCTGCGGGACGTGCAGGCGGTCTGCCACCAGGCGGCGATGGTGGGCCTGGGCAAGGACTTCGCGGACGCGCCCGACTACGTCGGCTGCAACGACCTGGGCACCGCCGTCCTCCTGGCCGCGATGGCCGAGGCCGGCGTCGGCAGCTTGGTGCTCGCCGGATCCATGGTGGTCTACGGCGAGGGCCGCTACGCCTGCCCCCGCCACGGCGTGGTGCGGCCCGGCCCGCGGGCGGAAGCCGACCTCGCCGCCGGACACTTCGAACCGCACTGCCCCACCTGCGGCACCGCACTGCGCCCGGACTTGGTGAGCGAGGACGCGCCGACCGACCCGCGCAACGTCTACGCCGCGACCAAGCTCACCCAGGAGCATCTGGCTGCCTCTTGGGCGCGCGCCACCGGCGGCCGGGCCGTCGCGCTGCGGTACCACAACGTCTATGGCCCGGGCATGCCGCGCGACACCCCGTACGCGGGCGTGGCGTCGTTCTTCCGCTCCGCCCTGGCGCGGGGACAGGCACCGGTGGTCTACGAGGACGGCGGCCAGCGGCGGGACTTCGTCCACGTCCGCGACATCGCGGCCGCCAACGCGGTGGCGCTGGAAGCCGCCGCCGACCGCGAGGCGGGAACCCTCACCGCCTACAACGCGGGAAGCGGAGTGCCGCACACCGTGGGGGAGATGGCGCGGGCGCTGGCCGAGGCGTGCGGCGGCCCGGAGCCGGTGGTGACGGGGGAGTACCGGCTGGGGGACGTCCGGCACATCACGGCCTCGTCGCGGCGGATCGCCGACGAACTGGGCTGGCGGGCGCGGGTGGACTTCGCGTCGGGCATGAAGGAGTTCGCACGCGACGGCATGCGGGCCGGTGTGCCCACGGAGTCCGACGTGGCGATGCGGGCCGGGGCGGTGGTCTCCGGTGCGGCCGTACCGGCCGGGGCGGTGGACGGGCCCTGAGTGGCCGCCGCCCGCCGGCGCTGCCCGCCGTGCCGCCTCTTGGGACCGGACGCCGCCCCGTCGACCGCGGCGAGCCACGCGCCCTTATACGCAAATGCGCACTCCTCCCGCCGGAGCCTCCAACGCACCGCTTCCGCCGGGCCCGTCAACCCACCGCCTTCGCCGGGCCGACCCGCCCATGTACCCCTCCGATCTTTATCCGATGTGTAGGTGAACGCATGACCTCCTCCCCTCCCCGAGAGCCCCTCCCCGCTTCGGTGGACGTCGTACTGCCCTGTCTGGACGAGGCCGGCGCGCTGCCCTGGGTGCTCGCGCGCATCCCGGCCGGCTGGCGGGCGATCGTCGTGGACAACGGCTCCACCGACGGCTCGGCCGACCTCGCCCGCGAACTGGGCGCCACCGTCGTCCACGAACCGCGCCGCGGCTTCGGCGCCGCCTGCCATGCCGGCCTGCTGGCCGCGGAGGCGGACATCGTCTGCTTCTGCGACTGCGACGCCTCCCTGGACCCCGCACTGCTCACCCCCTTCGTGCACGCCGTGCGCGACGGCGACAGCGATCTGGTGCTGGGCCGCAGACGCCCCGAGAGCCGCGGCACCTGGCCGCCGCACGCCCGCCTCGGCAACATCGCCCTCGCGCGGATGCTGCGCCGCCGCACCGGCCTGCGGCTGCACGACCTCGGCCCCCTGCGGGCCGCCCGGCGTACCGCGCTGCTCGACCTCGCCCTCACCGACCGGCGCAGCGGCTACCCGCTCCAAATGGTCGTCCGCGCCGCCGACGCCGGCTGGCGCGTCGAGGAACGGGACGTCCCCTACCGGCCGCGCACCGGCCGCTCGAAGGTCACCGGCACCTGGCGCGGCACCTGGCACGCCGTACGCGACATGCGATCCGTGCTGCAGCAACCGCCCCTGACCGCCCGTATGGAGGGATCCGCCCGATGACCGACCCCACCGGCTGTCCGGGACCGACGACGGTCCTGGTCATCGCCAAGGAACCGCTGCCCGGCCGGGTCAAGACCCGCCTCACCCCGCCCTACACACCGCACGAGGCCGCCGAACTGGCCGAGGCCGCACTGCACGACACGCTCCAAGCGGTACGCGCCATGCCTGCCCGGCGCCGCGTCGTGGTCCTCGACGGCCGCCCCGGCGGCTGGCTCCCGCCGGGCTTCGAGGTCCGCCCGCAGAGCACGGGCGGCCTCGACGAACGCCTGGCCGCGGCCTTCGCCGGCAGCAGCGGACCGACCCTGCTCATCGGCATGGACACCCCCCAGGTCACCCCCCAACTCGTCGCCCCCGCACTGGACGTGTACGCCTGGCGCGAATGCGACGCCTGGCTGGGGCCGGCCGAGGACGGCGGCTTCTGGGCACTGGGCCTCGCCGCCCCGGACCCCCGACTGCTGCGCGGTGTGCCGATGTCCACCCAC
This sequence comes from Streptomyces sp. Pv4-95, assembly GCF_045782725.1. Taxonomy (NCBI): domain Bacteria; kingdom Bacillati; phylum Actinomycetota; class Actinomycetes; order Kitasatosporales; family Streptomycetaceae; genus Streptomyces; species Streptomyces sp. Pv4-95. Next base: position 1,982,498 of record NZ_CP127172.1, on the reverse strand, counting down.
CGCACCGGCGCCGCCCAGCGCGCCCGCCTGGCCGCCGCCGGACTCCGGATCCGGGAGCTGCCCCCGCTACGGGACGTCGACACCGCCGCCGACGCCGAAGAGGTCGCGTCGGCCGCACCGCACGGGCGGTTCGCCGCCGCCCTCGCCCGGCTGACCCCGGTCGTCCAACGATGAGCACCAGCACCCCCGTCACCCGGGACGACACCGCACCGTGGGGCGCCGACCCTTACGCCGACGCGCTGCGCAGCGGCCGCGGCCCGCTCTTCCTGCGCCGCACCGACGGCTGGCTGCTGCCCCTGGAGGTGGAGCGCTGGTGTGCCGGGGCGGACGCCGCCGATCTCTCCGCGCTGCGCCGCTGCGAGGGTCCGGTCCTCGACATCGGCTGCGGCCCCGGCCGGCTGGTCGCCGCGCTGCACGCACAGGGCCGCCGGGCGCTCGGTATCGACGTCAGCGAGGCCGCCGTCGCCCGAACGTCGGCGACCGGTGGGACCGCGCTGTGCCGTTCCGTCTTCGACTCCCTGCCCGACGAGGGGAGTTGGGGAACCGCGCTGCTGCTCGACGGCAACATCGGCATCGGAGGTGACCCCCACGCCCTGCTCACCCGGATAGGCGAACTGCTCGGCAGGCGGGGCCTGCTCCTCGTGGAGACCACGCCCGCGGACATCGACGAACGGGTGCAGGTCCGGGTCGACGACCTGCACGGCCCGCGCCGCCGACAGAGCGGCCGCCATTCCTGGTTCCCCTGGGCGCGCGTCGGCACACCCGCACTGCTGCGCCACGCCGCGGCCGCGGGCTGGACGCCCACCGACCGGTGGACCGTCCCCGAACAGCAACCCGCCACCGGCCAGGGGCGCCGCCACCTGGAAGGCGCCCTCCCCGGACAGGGCCTCTTCCCCGGGCAGGACGCCTACCCCGGGCCTGATGCCTTCCCCGGGCCGGATTCGGGACCGGATCAGCCTCCGGCCGCCGTGCGCTGCTTCGTCGCGCTGCGCCGCCGCGCCGAACCCCTCAGCCGCGGCTGAACCGCGCGCCACGACAGCAACGCTGCTGAACCGTGCGCCACAGCAGCACCAGGGCGGACAGCGCGAACAGCGCGGCGGTGACGAGCAGCCACCGGGGCAGAAAGACCTCACCGGACAGACCGGTGGCTGCTTCGTAGTGCGCCGCCGCGCCGCTCCCCGCAGAGCCCACGATCAACGGCAGCCACACCAGCAACAGCAGGGCGGACAGGGCCGCCGGGACCCGGACGTACGCGGTCCATGCGCGGCGCCGCCCCCTCCCCGCCGTCAGCCTGCACACCGCGCGGTCCGCGAGCGCGTACAACGGGAGCAGCACGAGGTCGTGCAGCAGCGCCGCCCCGACGAACCACACCACCACCATCGGCCACTGCGCACCGGACAGCAGCCGCACTCCCGCATAACCGGTGAGCGCGAACGAGCCGAGCATCAACACCAGATGCAGCGGGCCCTCCCCGTACCAGTGGCGCCGCCGCCACACGATCTCCCGGCGGGCCGACACCCGCTTCCCGTCCCCACGGGCATCACCGCCCCCGCGGGCCCTATCGTCCTCGGGCGTCCTGCTGCTCCGGCCCTTCGCGCCGTCACCGAGGCTCCGCAGGCCCCGCGAGCCATGCCCGTCGTGCTCGTCATGCATCCGACTCCGCCCGCCGGTCTCGCCGTTCCTCCGGTTCCCGTCCATCACAGCTCCCCGAACGTCATACGCGACACCCACTTGGTGTTGAGCACACCCGGCGCCGCGGGCACGATCACCCGCGCCGGATACCCGTGATCCCGGGACAACTCCGCGCCGTTCACCCGCAGCGCGAGCAGCGACCGCCCGTCGCGCACCTGGTTCTCCCGCAGCGCGGCCCGACGGAACGCGCCATGCAACTGGAGCGACTCCACCAGGACGTCCGGCGGCCGCTCCCCGGCCCCCACCAACGCCCCCAGATCACGCAGCCGGACGCCGCTCCAGCGCTGATCGTCCGTCGACCACCCCTCCACGCAGGCGATCGGCAGCGCCGACTCGTACTGCGGCATCGCCAGCAGATCCGCACGACTCAGCAGCACCCGGCGCGCCCCGTTCACCACGGTCAGCCGCCATGCCTCACCCGTGTCCTGCGTGCGGATCCCGGTGGACGCGGCCGTCTTGTTGATCTGGAAGCCGTTGGGACCGCTCCCGGGGTCGCTGCCCCCGTGCGGCGCCAGCAGCGCCGTCCGGCGCCACACCCCGCCGATGCTCTGCCCCGCCGTCGTCACGAGCAGCAGCAACGAACCGGCGCCCACCAGCCCCAGCGCGCCCCGGCGCGAGACGGTCGGCGCCGCAGGCCGCGCCGCGACCAGCCCGGTGTCGTCCTCCTCCGCCTTGGGGCCCGCCCGCTCACGCAGCGCCCGTACGGCCTGAGGCATCCGCAGCACCACATGCGCCACGAACGCACCGATGAACACCCAGGCGCCGTAGAAGTGCAGCGGGTAGAACGACCCGGGAAAGAGGTACTCCAGCTGGATGTTCAGCAGCCCGGTCACGAACTCGAACAGCGCCCCGCCCACCAGCAGAAGCAGCGACACCCGCTCCAGCGCATGCCCCACGGACCGGGCGGGCGGCATCGTGAACAGCTTCGGGATCACCGACCAGAGCTTCGCCAGCAGGACGGGGACCAGAGCGACACCCACCGTGACATGCAGCCCCTGGGTGACCCTGTAGAGCCAGTGCGGACCGGTCGGCCAGTCGAAGAGATAGAACCCCAGCACACCCTTGTCGGGCGTCTTGTCGTTCACCCCGGCCAGATCCGGGTTGTACGCCGCGTAGGAGAGCAGGCCGGTCACGAACAGCAGCGTGATGCCGCCCAGCAACACCACGCCGAGCAGCGCCGTGAGCCGTGGCCCGCGCAGCGGACTGCGCCAGAACGACGGCGACATGGGGGAGGGGAAATGATGGGCACGCATGTGTGTCCTCGGCGTCTCACGCGGCGACGATCGCCGCCCTGCCCCGACGGTAAGCCGCTACAGGCGCGCCACCGCCGGTACGGCACATGACGAAAGTCTGACGTGCCGGAAGATCTGACGGATCGGTGACAGCGGACCGCGAAACGGCCGCCCCCCGCCGCCCCCGCCCTAGCGTGCCGACGTGACTCCAGATGAACGCACCGTGCGCCGCGCCGACCTGCTCGCCGCCGCGGCCGGCGCCCTGCTCGTCGCGGTTGCCGCCGTCGTCGGCACCGCCATCCAGCACGCCAACGGCAGCCTGCACGTCAACTGGCCCCCGCTGTACGCCTCGTGGCTCCCGCACCTCGGACCCGGGACGCCCGCCGCCCTCACGGTCGCCGCCGCCGTCATCGTCTGCGGGCCCTCACTGGCCGCCCGCCTTCCCTGGCGCGGACTCCTCCCGGCGGCCTGGTCGGCGGCACTGGCCTGGACGCTCTCGCTGGCCCTGATAGACGGCTGGCAGACCGGGATCGCCGGCCGGCTCACCACCAAGTACGAGTACCTCACCGTCATCCGCCGCTTCGACGACCTCGGCCCGACACTGCGCGACTACACCTCCCACATCCTCAACAACGCGCCGGACCACTGGCCCGCCCACGTCGCAGGACATCCGCCGGCGGCCGTCCTGACCTTCGTCGGGCTCGACCGGATCGGTCTGGGCGGCGGGGCCTGGGCCGGCCTCTGGTGCCTCCTCCTCGGCACCTCCGCGGTGGCCGCGGTCCTCATCGCCCTGCGCGCCCTCACCGACGAGGCAACCGCGCGCCGTGCCGCCCCGTTCCTCGTCCTGGCCCCGGCCGCGGTCTGGGTAGGCACCTCCGCGGACGGCTACTTCGCCGCCGTCGCCGCCTGGGCCCTCGCCCTCCTGGCGCTCGCCGCCACCCGAAGAAGCCCCTCCCGGGTGCCTGCCGCCCTGGGGGCCGGACTCCTCTTCGGCCTGACGTGCTACCTCTCCTACGGGCTCACCCTCATCGCGGTAATCGCCGGCGCCGTACTGCTGATCACCCGCACCGCGCGCCCGCTGCCGCTGGTGCTCGCCGGCATCCTCGCCGTGGCCGCGGCCTTCACCCTCGCGGGCTTCAACTGGTGGGAGGGCTACCACCTCCTGGTCGAGCGCTACTACCAGGGCGCCGCGGCGGTCCGCCCGTACGCCTACTGGGTCTGGGGCAATCTCGCCTGCACCGTCCTGATCGCCGGCCTCGCGACAATCGCCGGCCTCCGTCACACCCTCGCGGCTGCCCCCACCGCCCTGCGCCGGCTACGGCCGTCCCGCGCCACTCCGAAGACGCGGCCTGAGGCCCTTTACCCGTCACCGCGCGATCGTCTGGTGATCCTCGTCCTGGTAGCCCTCGCCGCGCTGGTCGTCGCCGACCTCTCGGGGATGAGCAAGGCGGAGACCGAACGCATCTGGCTGCCCTTCGCCCTCTGGCTCCTGCCGGCCACCGCCCTGCTGCCGGCATCCCGCCACCGCCACTGGCTGACCGCCCAAGCGGTCACGGCGCTGCTCGTCAACCATCTGTTGTATACGGGCTGGTAGAGCGGTCGCGGGGCGGGCAGATGGGCCGACCGCCCTTCCGTCCCGCTACCGCTCTGCCCGCTACCGCTCCCCGCTCGGGCGTCTGCTCACAACGGTGTGGACGTCGGGCCGAAGTACGGCCGGGCAGCCCGTACCCGGCTCGGGTGCAGGATCCGGATCGGACCGCCGTTGCAGGACGGGCAGGCGGCCCGGGTCAGCGGGGACGAGACCTTGACGCCGCGAACGAAGTAGTCGACGCGCTGCCGACCGGAAAGATCGGCGGAGTGCCGGATCTCGTAGTCCTCATCCCACCCGTGTCCGCAGTGCAGGCAGACGAACCCGTACGCCTCGTGCACCGTCTCGGTGTCCTTCTCCATGGTCACCACGCCCTCTCGTGGCCCGTCGTACCTCTCGCGCCGGGTCCAGCTCGTGCCGCACCTTCCAGTATCGCGCTCGGTGGGCGATATGGGCAGCGCGAAGGCGGGGGAGGGGATGGCGGGGGCGTGCCGAGGCCGCGGCGAAGCCGGGGGAGCCGGAGAAGCAGCCCGAGGCGGCACGTTTGTGCTGGTCAGGGCCTGGCGTCCGTCGGGGCGGCGTATCAGGGAGTCAGGGGGGGCGGTCGGCCCTGGCTCGGGGCGGGCGCAGCGATTGCGTGGGGGGTGGCGGCTACGTACAGGGCCGTGACGGGGCACGGGGCGGCCGGCTACGTACGGGTGGCAGCCCGACCGGCGGTGCGATCAGCCGCCGGCTCGGTCCAGGGCCGCGTACACCGCTGTGACCAGGCCCCGATTGCGGGGGTCGTCGCCGGAGGTGCCGCCGCCGTACCGGTTCATCGTGTACGCGTAGGACAGCTGGTTCTCCGGGTCCGCGAAGGCGTACGAGCCGCCCGCGCCACCGTGACCGAAGGCCAGCGGGTTGGGCCCGGCCTGCCCCTCGTGGTTGAGCATGTAACCCAGGCCCCAGTGATGCTCGCGCCCCGCCGGTGCGAGCGCGTCGAGGGCCAGATCCCGCTCGCCGGGACGACTCTGCGACCTACGCATCTCCTCCAGCGTCGTCGGCGACACCAGCTGTCCGCACGCCAGCGCCCCGTACACCGTCGCGAGGCCGAGCGCCGAGGCGTGGGCGTTGCCCGCGGGAATCTCGGCCGCACGATAGGCCGCACTGTTGACGTCGCCGGTCGGGATGTACGTCAGCGCCAGCATGACGACGGCGAGCGGATGGTCGTCGATGCTGCGGAACGGGGGCTCGGGAACGCCGGGGAAACGCTCGGCGATCCGCGCCTCGTCCAGCTGCCCGACCATCTCCGCGCACCGTGCGTGCTCCTCGGCCGGTGTGCCGATGAACACCCGTGCCCCGAGCGGCTCGGTGATCTCGCTGCGCAGGAACGTGCCGAGGGACTGCCCGGTGATGCGACGGACAACCTCGCCCACGAGGTATCCGAACGTCACCGCGTGATACGCCTGCGCCGTACCCGGCTCCCACCACGGACGGGTGGCCGCGAGCCGGCCGCACACGTCCTCCCAGTCGTAGGCGTGCCGTACGGTCAGCGGCTCGCGGGGCGCGATCAGTCCGGCGCGGTGGCTGAGCAGCCAGCGCACGGGCACATCCCCCTTACCGGCCTGTGCGAACTCCGGCCAGTACCGGGCCACCGGTGCGTCGAGGTCCAACTCGCCCCGCTCCACCAGCAGATGGGCACAGAGCGCGGTCATCCCCTTGGACGTCGAGTAGACGTTCACGAGTGTGTCGCGCTCCCACGCCCGCGTCCTGGCCCGGTCGGTGTGCCCGCCCCAGAGGTCGACGACCGGCTCACCGCCGACCGTCACCGCCACCGACGCACCGACATCTCCGTGCTCGCTGAAATTCCGCTCGAAGGCAGCACGGACGCCCTCGAAGCCCGGCGCGCAGCGGCCACTCACGACGGCTCGTTCCACGATGTCTCCCTCACCTCGTCCCTGGTAAGCCCGCCCCGTCCACCCCACACGGTGCCCCAGCATCTGCCACTCCGCCCGAGGCCCGAGGTCCGGGGCCCGAGGCCCTGGGCCTCGGCCACCTGCGCGGTGCCCTGTTCTCGGTCACCCCGCTGGGCACCACCGACCCTGTCCACCCCGCCCGCGGGCCCGCCTCGGCTGCCATCACAGCGCTGCTTTTACCGCGCCGCCCTCACAGTCGCGTCGCACCAGCAGCGTCCAGCGTCTCCACAGTCGTGGCCCAACAGTCGTGACCCAACATCCATGCCACCACAGTCCTTTCGGCGCAGCAGTCTCCGTCGGTGGTCGGCACGATGGTCCGCCCAGATCGGTGCCCGTGGCAACCATATGGGCCCGACCGGCTCAGCGCTAAGGGTTCAAGGGGTGACGGCCACCCGCGGCGGGAACCGACCTCACCACCGCCGTGATCCAGGCTCAAGTGCTGCCTTGGCGGGTTCTCGCCGCATGCCGGATCGCGCAGGCGCGGCCCACAGGCACGATGGACCCCATGACCATGCACCCGAGCCGGCCCGTCGAGGCACTCCTCGTCATTGACATACAGACGGCCTTCTTCACAGGCCGCGACGCGGTCCCCGAAGGCGAGCGGGTGCTCGACCGCAGCCGGGATCTGATCGACCGGGCGCGTACCGCCGGCGCGCTCGTCGTCCACCTGCAGAACGACGGACCGCCGGGAGCCGTGGACGAGCCGGGGACGCCGGGCTGGGAACTCCATCTGCCGGTACGGTCGGACGGCCCGCGCGAGAGCGTGATTCGTAAGACGGACGACGACGGCTTCGACGGCACGCCGCTGGGCGACCTGCTCATGGGCGCAGGGGTACGGGCGCTCGCGATCTGCGGCGTGCTATCCGAGATGTGCGTCAGCGCGACTGCCCGTACGGCCCTGGAACGCGGCTACCGCGTCGTCCTTCCGCACGACGGGCATGCCACCTACGACATTCCGGCGGCGCCTGGCATCAGCGAGAGCGTCCCGGCCGCGATGTCCTCCCGGGCGGCCGAATGGGCCCTCGGAGACGGCGTCGAAATCCTGCCCCGCGCCACCGACGTCACTTTCACCGCCCCACCCGACACCCCCGGGAACAGGGCAACACCCGGCCTCCCGGCGTCCGGTCCGCACCGCGGGCGATGCGATCGCCACACGGTGTCCGGCGAGCCGGCCCCTCGCCCGTCGGCCCCTCGCCCTGTGGACGACCACTGACCACGCCGCCCGGCCCCCCCGGGGGGGCCTCCCCCCCAGCCCCCCCAGCCCCCCCGAGCCCCTTCAGCCCCCCACCCCCTCAGTTCACGCTTCTCTGCAGTGCGGTCACGTACTCGTCAATGAAGTGGTCGCGGACTCCGTCGGAGGCGGGTGCGAGCATGTCGGCGGTGTAGCCCTTGGCGCGGTCGAAGAGGCCGCTGATCACCGGCATGGCGTCGTGTACCCGGCCCTTGGAGTCGATGTAGCGCAGGGCCGCGACGTGGTGGAAGGTGGGCTCCGGCGGGAGCTGGGCCACGATGTCGTTGTTGTTGACGAAGCGGTACATGCGGTCGGTGAAGGCGGTGTTGAACTCCTTGGCCAGGGCCCGGTCGCAGGTGCGCGGCTGGCCGAAGGTGTAGACGCCGTCGGCCGTCAGTCGCGGCTCCTCGAAGTGGAGTCGTGCGGCGGCGAGCATCGCCAGCGCGCCGCCCAGGCTGTGGCCGGTGAACCACAGCGTCTGCTGGTTGTCGCGGAGTTCCTCGACGGCGGCTCGTACCTGCGGCCAGATCGACTCCAGCGCCTCGCCGAATCCGTAGTGCACGAACCCCTTGCCGCTGGGCCCGGGCCACGGCGGCGTGGCCGCGTCGGACAGCCAGTCCCGCATCTGGGTCGGCTCCGTCCCCCGGAAGGCGGTAATGATCATGTTGTCGCCGCCGATGGTGTACGCCTGGGTGTCCTCCAGCGGGAACGGAGGCCGGAACCGGGTGTGGTGATGGCGGACCCGGCCGAAGCCCCACTCCTCGGCCCTGGCCTCGATGGTGTGCTCGTCCTTGTAGGCGAGTTCGGCGGCGCGGGCCATGCACAGGGCATGTCCCAGGCTGTAGCCGGTGGCGCGGTGATCGATGAAGGTGCTGGACATGGGGCCTCCCGAGCGACGACGGCGACGGACAGTTACGAGTTTCCCCGTCTCGCTACACACGGTAACTATTGACGGGGTGAAGATGCCGCTGCGCCCGTTCAAACCACTCGTTCGAGCCTCCGGTCGCACACACCGGGCCGGGAGGTGAGCCTGGAAGCGTCCGGCTCCCAGAGGAAGGCCCCACAGTGAACAGCGCGAATCATGCGAACCACGCGAATCAGGTGTCCGTCACCGAACATCAACATCCATCGGCCGAGGTCGTGGTGGAGGTCGTCGGCTGCGACACGGCGGATGCGCACGCCGTCTTCAGCGCGTTGCGCACGTCCTTCGCCTCCGACCGGGCCGCGGACGATGTGCCGCAGGAGATGGAGGGCCCGGGTTCGACGGTGTGGACCGCGACATTCGACGTCACCGATCTGCGGGCCGAGGCCGAGCCGCGGTCGCTGATCGCCCCGGTGACGGTGACCCTCCAGGGCGGCTACTGGGCGGTGGCCCGTCTCCGTGAGGCCCTCGCCGTCCCGTTCGCGGTGCGGGTGGAGGGCAGTGTCGCCGGCGACCAGGAGCAGGAGGTGCAGCTGCGGCTGGAGGGCCACTGACACCAGGAGATGTCCGGGGAGCACCCTCCGCGGCGGCGCGCCCATGCGGACCACCCGCCCCGCAGACCGACCGCCACACCGCTCACCACCTGCGGTCCGCCCCATGTCAGGCCGGCTCGCGCCCCGCCGAGCAAGCACGCGCACCCGGCCGCCGCCGACGCGCGGCGGCCGTCGTCTCCTGGTAGGCAGGAGGGATCCGGTTCACGATCGGAAAGGCGCGAGCGAGTGGAGTCCACCCACCCTCCGGCGGATGCCGGCGGACCGCAGTCGACGTATGACGAGCGCTCCGAGACGGTCCTGCACGTCAACGGAACGCCGTACACCCTGACCCTGGATCACCGCACCACGGTCCTGGACGCACTCCGCGAGCAGCTCGACCTGACCGGCGCCAAGAAGGGCTGTGACCAGGGCCAGTGCGGCGCGTGCACGGTGCTCGTCGACGGGCGGCGCATGAAGAGCTGCCTTCTGCTGGCGGTGGCGCAGCAGGGGCGGCACCTCACCACCGTGGAAGGTCTCGCCGACGGCGGGCAGCTCCATCCTCTTCAGGGCGCGTTCGTGGAGCGGGACGCGCTGCAGTGCGGCTACTGCACCCCGGGGCAGATCTGTTCGGCCGTGGGAGTGCTGGCGGAGGCGGCGGACGGTTTTCCGTCCCATGTCACCCCGCCGACCGCGGAATCCGGGACGCCGATGGCACTCACCCCGGACGAGATCCGGGAGCGGATGAGCGGCAATCTGTGCCGGTGCGGCGCCTATCCCCGCATCGTCGAAGCAGTGGGGGATGTCGCGGGCGGCGCGACAGGTGCGGGAGGTGCGGCAGCAGCGTCCGGTACGCCGGCTGCGGCCGGTGGGGGAGTGGCGTCGTGAAGCCGTTCGGGTATGTGCGGGCCGCGAGCGTCGAGGAAGCCGTACGGGCAGGAAGCGGGAACCCCGGCGCCCGGTTCCTCGGCGGCGGCACGAACCTCGTCGATCTGATGAAGCTCGGGGTGGAGAACCCGCGGCTGCTCATCGATGTGACCGGGCTGCCCCTCGACCGCATCGAGGAGCTGCCGGACGGCGGGCTGCGGATCGGGGCGATGGTCCGCAACAGCGACCTCGCCGCGGCCGTCGCGGTGCGCGACCGCTACCCCGTCCTGTCCCAGGCTCTGCTGGCCGGTGCCTCGGGGCAGTTGCGGAACGCCGCGACCACCGGCGGGAATCTGCTGCAGCGGACCCGCTGCGGGTACTTTCAGGACATCTCCAAGCCCTGCAACAAGCGCGCGCCGGGCACCGGTTGCCCCGCCCGCGAGGGTGAGCACCGGGACCTCGCGGTCATGGGCCACTCCGCGCACTGCGTCGCCACGCAGCCTTCGGACATGGCGGTGGCCCTGGCCGCCCTCGACGCCACCGTTCACCTGCACGGCCCCGAGGGCGAGCGCCGGGTACCGGTGACGGACTTCCACCGGCTGCCCGGTGACAGCCCCGAACGGGACACCGTGATCCGGCCCGGCGAGCTGGTCACCGCCGTCGAACTGCCGCCGCACCGCCCCGGCGCGCACTCGCGCTACCGCAAGGCCCGCGACCGGGCCTCGTTCGCCTTCGCCCTGGTCTCCGTGGGCGCCGTGCTCGACGTACGCGACGGCGTCGTGCGGCACGTGGCGCTGGCCTTCGGGGGGCTCGCGCACCGCCCCTGGCGGGCCCGTGCCGCCGAGGAGGCTCTGCAGGGCGCGCCCGCCACCCCCGATGCCTTCGCCCGCGCCGCCGATACCGAACTCGCCGCCGCCAGGCCGCTGCGCGAGAACGGCTTCAAGGTCACCCTGGCCCGCAACCTGGCGGTCGGTGTGCTGGCGGACCTGGCCGCGCGCGCCTGACCGGCGTGCCCGCCGTACCGGCATCCGCCGCTCCCCCCCCGAACGGAGGACGACTCACCCCGGTGGCCCCCTGGTAGGCGCCCCGGTAGACCCCCGGAAGACGCCCCTCCCTCGGACGACGACAGACGAACACGACCACAAGGACGCGCGCCATGAGCCACGACCCGTTCCCGCTCAGCACCTCCCCGCACCCGCTGGGCGCACCGCTCGTCCGCCGTGAAGGCCGGGAGAAGGTCACCGGTGGCGCCCGTTACGCGGCCGAGCACACCCCGCCGGACTGCGCCTACGCCTGGCCGGTGCCCGCGACCGTCGCGCGGGGCCGGATCACCGACATCGACACCGGCGCCGCCCTCGCGCTGCCCGGAGTGCACGAGGTGCTGACGTACAAGAACGCGCCCCGCCTCGAACCGTCGGACGACCCGACGCTGGCCGTGCTCCAGGACGACCGCGTCCCGCACCGCGGCTGGTACGTCGCCCTGGTGGTCGCCGACAGCCTCGAAACGGCCCGGGACGCCGCCGAAGCCGTGCGGTGCACCTACGAGACCGCCGCTCACGACGTCCGCCTCACCGCCGACCACCCCGGCCTCTACACACCGGAGACGGCCAACGGCGGCCACCCCGGTCTCCGTGAACGCGGCGACTTCGCCGGGGCGTTCGCCGCCGCGCCCGTCACCGTCGACGCGACGTACCACCTCGCCTCCCTGCACAACCACCCCATGGAACCGCACGCCGCCACCGCCCGATGGACGGACGGACACCTCACCGTTCACGACTCCAGTCAGGGCTCCACCAAGGTGCGGGACGACCTCGCCACCCTCTTCGGTCTCGACAAGGGTGAGATCACCGTCATCTCCGAGCACGTCGGCGGCGGATTCGGCTCCAAGGGCACGCCCCGCCCGCAGGTCGTCCTGGCCGTGATGGCCGCCCGGCACACCGCCCGCCCCGTCAAACTCTCCCTGCCGCGCCGTCATATGCCCGCGACCGTCGGGCACCGCGCGCCCACCATCCAGCGCGTCCGTATCGGCGCGTCCACCGACGGCGCCATCACCGCGCTCGCGCACGAGGTGGCCACCCACACCTCCACGGTCAGGGAATTCGTCGAGCAGGCCGCCGTCCCGGCCCGCGTCATGTACACCTCGCCGAACAGCCGCACCGAGCACCGCGTCGTGCCCCTGGACGTGCCGACCCCCTCGTGGATGCGCGCACCCGGTGAGGCTCCCGGCATGTACGCACTGGAGTCCGCCCTCGACGAACTCGCCGTCCTCCTGGACATCGACCCCGTCGAACTGCGGGTGCGCAACGAACCGGAGACCGAACCGGACAGCGACCGCGCCTTCAGCAGCCGCCACCTCGTCAACTGCCTGCGGGAGGGCGCCGAGCGCTTCGGCTGGCTCCCCAGGGACCGCCGTCCCGCCGTACGCCGCGAGGGCGACCTGCTGGTGGGCACCGGGGTCGCGTCGGCGACCTACCCCGTCCTCATCAGCGGATCCGACGCCGAGGCACATGCCGCCGCCGGAGGCGACCACCTCGTCCGCGTCAACGCCACCGACATCGGCACCGGCGCCCGGACCGTGCTCGCGCAGATCGCCGCCGCCGCGCTCGGCACGTCCGAGGACCGGGTGCGCATCGAGATCGGCAGCAGCGACCTGCCGACCGCGCCGCTGGCCGGTGGCTCCGCGGGCAGCGGCTCCTGGGGCTGGGCCGTCCACAAAGCGTGTACGGCACTCGCGGAGCGGCTGCGCGAGCACCACGGACCGCTCCCCGCCGAGGGGGTGACGGTCCGTGCGGACACCCGGCAGGAGGCGTCCGCGAAGGGCCCGTACGCCCGTCACTCCTTCGGCGCCCACTTCGCCGAGGTCCAGGTCGACACCACGACCGGCGAGATCCGGGTACGCCGCATGCTGGGGGTGTTCGCGGCCGGACGGATCCTCAACTCCCGCACCGCGCGCTCCCAGTTCATCGGGGGGATGACCATGGGCCTCGGGATGGCGCTGATGGAGGGCAGCGCACTCGACCCCGCCTTCGGCGACTTCGCCGCGACCGACCTGGCGTCCTACCACGTCCCGGCCTGCGCCGACGTCCCGCTGATCGAGGCGCACTGGCTCGACGAGGACGACCCGCACCTCAACCCCATGGGCAGCAAGGGCATCGGGGAGATCGGCACGGTGGGCAGCGCGGCGGCCATCGGCAACGCCGTATGGCACGCGACCGGCGTACGCCTGCGCGACCTGCCCCTCACTCCCGACAAGCTGCTGCCCCACCTGGCCCACCTGCCCCGCCCGACCGACTGACCGGGGCCCGGCACGGGCGGCACCGGGCCCGGCGCAGGCGACACGTCCACGAACGGTCCACGGTGTACTCCGGCGGCCCACGATCTGTTGCGAGCCGCCGATACCCGGGTCACGATGTCGCATGACCCATACGTGAAAAAGCGCTCACTCTTCGTGTTCGGGGTTCCTTGCGGCAACGAGGTGAAGGACGTGAGCCTCGCGGTGAGGAGCCACGAATGACACTTGCCGGCGACCGTCGCTACACGGTCGAGTTGCACGCCTCGGCGGAACGCGTCCCGCAGATCCGGCGCATCGTGGCTGCGCACCTGCGATATTGGCGTCTCGACCCGCACGTCCCCTCCGTCTGCCGAGCGGTGACGGAGCTCTTGACCAATGTGCACCGCCACCTCGGCCCGGACGCACGGTGCGTGGTCGAAATCCGCTGTTCCGGCCGCCACCTCACGGCCGCGGTGGCCGACGAGGGCCCGCCGCTGCCCCGGCTGGAGAGCGGCGGCGGACTCTCGACAGTCGCCGCGCTGAGTGACAGCTGGGGCACCTGCGGCACGGAGGACGGCAAGGTCGTCTGGTTCACCCAGCGGGTGGACCGGGCCGTCGAGACCCCGTTGGCCGCCCCCACGCCGCTGCGCAGCGTGCCCGATGCCAAGGGGCAGCCCGCCGCCTCACCCGCGCAGCCGCGCGAGCCGAGGCCCGAGGAGACCCTGGCCGGCAACCCGGCCACGGCCCCGCTCGCCGAGGCCGTCTGACACCCTCTCAACTCACGGCGGCCCACAGGCACCCACCCGCCCCTGCCCAGGCCCCGCACGCGACGGCCCAAGGGCTCCCGGCCTCGTTCACGGCCGCCGGGCCGTCACCAGCCACGCCGCGCCGCCGAGCATCACCCCGTCCGGGCCGTGATGCTCGGCAAGGGTCTCCCGCAGTGCGGCAAGCGCCTTGGTCCGCGCCCGGCTGTCGCCCTCGGTGAAGGCCGACCGTGCCACGGGCAGCCCCAACTGATAGGAGATGACGTCCTCCGGGTCGGCTCCCATCCGCATCGGCTCGTCCACGGCCCGGACCGCGATCTCGTCGTAGCCGGCGCCCGTCAGCACCTCCCGGATGCGGTCGGCGTCCGCGAGCGAGAACGGCCCCGGGGCACCCGGCTCCCCGACGTCCGGCAGCGGCAGATACGGCGCGATGGCGGCGAACGGCACACTCAGGAACGCGTTCTCGGTCAGGGCACGCCAGCAGAGGAACGCCAGCCTGCCGCCGGACCGCCGACCGCCGCCGATATTGCCGAACGCGGCGGTCGGATCGGCGAAGAACATCACCCCGAAGCGACTCAGCGCGCAGTCGAAACCGCCCCTGGCGAACCGGTGGACCTGTGCATCGGCCTTCTCGAAGGTCACCTGGCGCCACCCGTCCGCGGCCGCCCGCCGCCGGGCCACGTCCAGCAGCGGACCGGACAGATCGACACCCAGCACCGCACCGTCGGAGGCGACGCGGGCCGTCTCGGTGGTCGTCTCCCCGCCACCGCACCCGATGTCCAGCACATGGCTGTCGGCCCTGAGCGGCAGCGCGGCCAACAGGTGCGGCGTGAAATGGCGGAGCATCGCATCGTGGCGCGCGGCCTCCTGGGCCCAGTAACGCCCGTCGTCACCGTTCCACGCCTGCGCCTGCTCCGCGTTGCCCGCCGCGACGCCGTCGCCCGGCCACGCCGCGTCGCTTCCGCCCGCACCCTGCACCATGACGATCTCCCTTGCCGCTCGACGCGCGCCGAAGGCGGAGGTACCCGCCTCCCACACCATGTATATGCCGTACCGGCGGTGTCGGACCCGCCCCGCTTCCGTCTGCCAGAATCGCCGCATGGGTGAGCATGCGGCCGACCGCGGGTATCTGCTGGACAACCGACAGTCGGAGGCGGGAATCCGCTTCGGCGCCCTCGCCGAGCTCTTCGACCTGGTGACGTTCCGGCACGTCGACCGGCTCGGCATCGGTGCCGGCATGCGGTGCTGGGAGGTCGGCGCAGGAGGCCCCTCCGTGCCCCTCGGGCTGGCGGAGCGAGTCACCCCGACGGGGAAGGTCATCGCCACCGACATCGACGTGTCCTGGACCCGGGACATCGCCGGCGGCGTGATCGAGGTGCTGTCCCACGACGTGGCCGCGGATCCGCCGCCTCCCGGAAGCTTCGATCTTGTGCACGCCCGCCTGCTCCTGGTGCATGTCACCGACCGCGCCGAGGCCCTGCGCCGGATGGTCCAGGCGCTGCGGCCCGGCGGCCTGCTGCTCCTGGAGGACGCCGACCCCGCGTTGCAGCCACTGCTGTGCCCGGACGAGTCGGGTCCGGAGCAGCGGCTCGCCAACCGGCTGCGGTCCGGCTTCCGGGCTCTGATGGCGGACCGCGGCGCGGACCTCGCGTACGGACGCACCCTGCCCAGAGTGCTGCGCGAGGCCGGTCTGGAGGATGTGCAGGCCGACGCGTACTTCCCGATCACCTCCCCGGCGTGCGCCGTGCTGGAGGACGCGACGGTGCGGCAGATCCGCCACCACCTGACCGAGCAAGGGCTGGCCACCGACGAGGAGATCGACCGCCACCTGGCGAACGTCGCCACCGGGCGGCTCGACCTGGCCACCGCCCCGATGATCTCCGCGTGGGGACGCCGCCCCTAGCCCTCAGCGGTCGGCGAGAGCCAATTGGACGCCGAGGCCCACGAAGGCGACCGCGAAGGTGCGCCGCATCCAGGCCATCGCCTTCGGCCGGGTGACGAGGTGATCCCGTACGGCCGCCGCGAAGGCACCGTAGACCACGAACACGACGAACGTCATGATCATGAAGACGGCAGAGAGCTGGAGCATGAGCGGCAGCGTGTCGGTGCCGTGGGCGGGGACGAACTGGGGCAGGAACGCCAGGAAGAACATGGACAGCTTCGGGTTGAGGAAGTTGATCAGAATCGCGGTTCCGGTGATGCCGGCCGCCGACCTGTCCCGCTCGGTGCTCTCCCCCTCGGTGTCGATCTGCAGCGCGCCCCTCTCCCGCAGCGTCTGCCAGGCGAGAAAGAGCAGATAGGCGACGCCCGCCCACTTGAAACTCTCGAAGGCCAGTGCGCTCGTGTGCAGGATGGCGGCAAGGCCCGCGATCGCCGCCGCCATGTGCGGGACGATGCCGAGGGTGCAGCCGAACGCCGCCACGACCGACATCCGTAGTCCGCGCGTCAGGCCCGTGGCCACGGTGTACACGGCACCGGTTCCGGGCGAGACGACGATGATCAGCGCGGTGATCAGAAACTCAACGCTCATGCAGGGCCGCTCCTTTGGCTCCCTCTGGCTCCCTCGTGGTCGGCTCACCACCATGCCAGGAGCCCGTCTCCTGCGAGCAGCGCTTGCCGGAACGGGAACCGGCCCGGCCGGTCGGTTCCCGGCCGCACGGCCCGCCGTGCCCACGCCCGCCGCCCCGGCCAGGGTGTTCGCTCTCCGTACGGCGATCGGTCAGATGCGGGACACCACCCCTTCCCTGGCGCTCGCTCCTCTTGGAACACTGCGTGCGAGCTGTGTTTCCCACACCTCCGCACACGACCGAACAAAACGATCCATCCACCCTTCCGCGCACTCCCCACACCCAGAGGTTCCAGACTCATGGCAGAACTGAATCGGCGGCGCTTTCTCCAGATCGCCGGTGCGACCGCGGGCTTCTCGGCCCTGTCGAACAGCATCACCCGGGCCGCGGCCATCCCCGCCGCACGCCGCGCGGGCTCCATCAAGGACGTCGAGCACGTCGTCGTGCTGATGCAGGAGAACCGTTCCTTCGACCACTACTTCGGCGCGCTGAAGGGCGTACGCGGCTTCGGCGACCCGCGCCCGGCGACGCTTCCCAGCGGGAAGCCGGTCTGGCACCAGCCGGACGGGAACAAGGAAGTGCTGCCCTACCACCCGGACGCCGAGAACCTGGGCATGCAGTTCATCGAGGGCCTCAACCACGACTGGGCCGGCGGCCACAAGGCATGGAACAACGGCAAGTACGACCAGTGGATCCCCGCCAAGTCCGCCGGCACGATGGCCCATCTGACCCGCCAGGACATCCCGTTCCACTACGCGCTCGCCGACGCGTTCACCGTGTGCGACGCCTACCACTGCTCGCTGATCGGGGCCACCGACCCCAACCGCTACTACATGTTCTCGGGCCACACGGGCAACGACGGCAAGGGCGGCGGCCCGGTCCTCGGCAACGAGGAGGCCGGATACGGCTGGACGACCTACCCAGAGCGGCTGGAGAAGGCCGGCATATCCTGGAAGCTCTACCAGGACATCGGTGACGGCCTCGACGCGAACGGCAAGTGGGGCTGGATCGAGGACGCCTACCGCGGCAACTACGGCGACAACTCCCTGCTGTACTTCAACGCCTACCGCAACGCCAAGCCCGGCGACCCGCTGTACGACAAGGCGCGCACCGGCACCGACGCCAAGAAGGGCGACGGCTACTTCGACGTCCTCAAGGCCGATGTGAAGGCGGGCAAGCTCCCGCAGATCTCCTGGATCGCCGCCCCCGAAGCGTTCTCCGAGCACCCCAACTGGCCGGCGAACTACGGTGCTTGGTACATCTCGCAGGTGCTCGACGCGCTCACCTCCAACCCCGAGGTGTGGAGCAGGACGGCGCTGTTCATCACCTACGACGAGAACGACGGCTACTTCGACCACGTCACCCCGCCGTTCCCGCCGGCCTCCGCCGACCAGGGTGCGTCCACCGTCGACACCACCCTCGACCACTTCTCCGGCAACGGGGGATACGCCGCCGGGCCCTACGGCCTCGGCCAGCGCGTTCCCATGCTCGTCGTCTCCCCCTGGAGCACCGGCGGCTACGTCTGCTCCGAGACCTTCGACCACACCTCCATCATCCGGTTCATGGAACGCCGCTTCGGTGTGCAGGAGCCCAACATCTCGCCCTGGCGGCGCGCCATTTGCGGCGACCTCACCTCGGCCTTCGACTTCGGCCTGGAGGACACCGAGCCGGTCTCGCTGCCCGACACCGACGCCTACCGGCCTCCGGACAACGAGCGGCACGACAGCTATGTGCCGAAGCCGCCGGCCAACCCCGTACTGCCCAAGCAGGAGGCGGGCTCCCGGCCCGCGCGCCCGCTGCCGTACGCGCCGTGGACCGACGGCAGCGCCACGCCCTCGACCGGGCGCTACACCCTCACGTTCAGCGCCGGTGAGTCGGCCGGTGCGTGCTTCACCGTCACCGCCGGGAACCGTACGGACGGGCCGTGGACGTACACCACGGAGGCCGGGAAGACGATCTCCGACACCTGGAACACCTCGTACTCCAAGGACGTGTACGACCTGTCGGTCTCCGGGCCGAACGGTTTCCTGCGGACCTTCAAGGGTGCAGGGAAGACCGCGGGCCCCGAGGTGACCGCCCGGCACGACGCGAGCGCCGGAGGCATCGTCCTCACCCTGACCAACCCGGGCAGCGCCGATTGCCGTCTCACGGTCACCAACGGCTACGGGGGCGCGAGCGAGACGCTCACCGTCCGTGCCGGGGCCACCGTCCGGCATGCGGTGGATCTCAGCGCCGGCAAGCGCTGGTACGACCTGAAGGTGGTGTCCGACAAGGACGCGGCCTACCTGCGGCGCTTCGCCGGGCACGTCGAGAACGGCGGGCCTGGAGTCAGCGACCCGGCCCTCATCACCGGCTGAACCACCGGACCGGCCGAACTGCCTGAACCGGCCGACCCCGGGAGGCAGTTGAGATGTCGAGCCGTTCGTCCGGCCAGGAACGGGGTGCCCGCCGATCTCGCGGGCACCCCGTTCCGCGGCGTGGCCGAATGGGCTGACCGGCCCGGGGTGCGTGGCGTCCGGGCCGGGTGGGGGCGCGATGGTTCCGGACGGGCGATCAGACCGCGGTGACGGACCACCAGTTCTTCGCCACGTCGCTGTCCGGTTCGAGGACCACGACCTCGTTGAGCACGTTGCCGTAGTACGGCGTCATGACCTGCCGCGAGGAGAGCGACGTGATCTTGTACTGGTTGTCGTACGGCCGCTGCTCGATCAGCCACTGGAACTCGTAGCTGATGTTGCACGCGCCCTGGGTCACATACGTCTTGCCCGCGTACGGGCCGCCCGGCTTGAGGCACTTACCGGTCTTGGTGTTGCGGATGAGGTAGGAGCCGCCGACGTTCTCGAACCGCCACTGGTCGCCGCCGAGGGTGGCGGCGGGGTTCCAGGCGTACATGTAGATGCCGTCGGCCGAGCTGTTGCCGTATCCCTGGGGGAGCAGGCTGCCGCCGGTGGCGTTGTTGAGGATGCGGTAGGCAGGGTATTCGGCCGCGCTCGCCGAGCCGGCGGTGAACCCGCCGAGCAGGGCGGCCAGCAGGCCGAGGACCGGAACCAGCCGACTGAGGACGCGTTGCATGAAAGACCTCTCCTGAGCTCTCGTGCCGTCTCGCGTTGCTGCGTACGCATGCGCCGGAACCGCGGCACGCGCATCTCACCAACGGCATGCGCACGCTCACTTACCGTAGCCAAGGGGTGGCGGCCCGCCTGTCGTGCATCTGACCTTTCATACGATCAGGTGTCTTGTGATGGTTAAACGAGGAGAGCGGCCGGGGCGGGCGCACAACGGCGTGACGGCAGAGGGGAGGGGGCTCAACTTCGGTCCGGTGAGCACCGGTTGAACCGTGGCTCTACCCCCGAGGGGCCGAAAGATGCCGCCGCGTCGGCCCGTGGGTGGCCGGTGGCCGGGGGAGGGGGCGGGTGATCGCGCCGCACGCCCCCGGGAGGCGACGTCCCAGGGCGCGGCGCCTACCGCGAGGCCGGCGACGGTTCCGGCCGCGGCGCCCTACTCCTGCTCCGCCAGGCGCAGTTGCAGCCAGCACGAGAGCCGGACGTCCGGGTCGTCGAGATCGAGGCCGAACAGCTCGCGGGCGCGGCGCAGCCGGTACTTGAGGGTGTTGGGGTGGACCGTCAGCCGCTGGGCGGCCTCCCCGACGTTGCCCACCGCGTCCAGCCAGGCGACGACCGAGGCTGCGTAATCCGTGTGGCGGCCGCGGTCATGGGCGCGCATCGCCTCGATGCCGGGATGGCGCAGCCGCGGCCGTCGGGCCAGCTCGTCGGCGCAGTGGAGCAGCAGGACGCGGGCGTGCACATCGGTGAGCGCCGCGACGACCGGGGCGTCCGGGGACGCGGTGGTCACGCGCAGGATGTCGGCCAACTCGGCTCGCAGCACGGGCAGTTCCGCCGGATCGTCGGCGGGCCGGCTGACGGCGGCGCGCAGCGGAGTCTCCAGGGTGCGGCTCAGGGCGGCGACGGCCTGTTCGCCGAGCCGGCGGGCCTCGGCGGCGCCGGCCTGCGGGAGCAGTACATGGACGGTGCGGCCGGTGGTGGCCACGGCCGCCTCGTGGTGGACGGCGGCCCAGTGCCGGGCGGCCGCGGCCGCGAGCCTGACCACCGCGGGCCCCGTCCGGTCCACGCCGTACGCCGCGGGCGCGAAGCCGAGGAGCGTCATCCGCGACCGCTCCGCGAGGCCCAGCTGGAAACGGATCTCCTGCGGCGTGCCCTCGCCGCGCAGCGCCGCGCGCAGAGCGTCCTCCCGTGCGCGCAGGTCCAGTTCCGCCGAGCTGCGCCGTCGCAGCATGTGCAGTGCCGCGAGCCGCGCGGCATCCAGGAGCGCGCGGTCACCCGAGGCGTCGAGCGGGCCCTCTCCCTCGATCGCCCAGATGGTGCCCAGCGGCAGATCGCCCGCCCGGACGGCCGCGGCCACGCGCGGCAGCTCGTCGGGGGAGAGGACCGGCAGCCGCACCACTCCGGGGGCGCCGAGCACCTCGCGGTACTGCCGTTGCTGCTCGGGCTCGTCGGGGACGCGCCGCTCCAGGATGCCGCGCCGGCGCAGCTCGTCGATCCGCTGGCCCGGTATCGAGGAATACGCCAGGACCCGGTGGTCGAGGTCCTCGATCGCGACGGAGCCCCCGATGACCGCGGCGACGGCGTTGGCCAGCGCGAACAGTTCCTCGCTCGTGCCGCCGAGGTCCGGCTGGTTTGGCGGATCCGTCATTTCCATGGCCGGACCCTAGGCGATCGCGACAACGACGGCGAGAGGCGGGGCCTCCAGCATGGTCCCGAACGCCTCCAGGGGCGGCCCGGCCCCGCACCGGCCGCCTTCAGAGGCGCACGCCCCGCGCAGCCGCATGCCTCCGGAGCGATGCGCTGCCGGCCGCACGCAACCCACCCGTACCAAGGAGATCGCCCATGGCCCCCCGCACCACCACGGCCCCCGTCCGGCCCTCGGCCGATGCGCTGCTCGGGCTGTTCCCGCCCGGCACCACCGCCCCCGACGGGACACTCCGCATCGGCGGCTGTTCGGTGACGGAGCTGGCCGAGCGCCACGGCACTCCCGCGCTCCTGATCGACGAGTCGGCGCTGCGGGCCCGCGCCCGCCGCTATGCCGACGGGCTGGCCGCCCGCCGCCCCGACGCGAAGGTCAGCTTCGCCTCCAAGGCGTTCCCCTGCACCGCCGTCTACCGCCTGCTGGCCGAGGAAGGGCTCGGCGTCGACGTCGCGAGCGGCGGTGAGCTGGCCCTCGCCCTGGCCGGCGGCACCGACCCGGCCCAGCTGATCGTGCACGGCAACGCCAAGACCGATGCCTACCTCCGGGCGGCCGTCGAAGCGGGCGCCGGGCTCGTCGTCATCGACAACTTCGACGACATCGACCGCCTGGAACGCATCCTGGCCGGCACACCCGGGCGCGAGCAGGCCGTCCTCGTCCGGGTCACCCCCGACGTACGGCCGGACACCCATGAGGCGATATCCACCGGCCAGCGCGGCGCGAAGTTCGGCATGCTGCCGCCCGAGGCACGTGCCGCCATCGACCGGCTGCGCGGCAGCGACCGGCTGCGCCTGGACGGCCTGCATGTGCACATCGGCTCGCAGATCCTCGACACCGAGCCGTTCGTCCGGGCGGTGGCTGCCGTCGCGGAACTCGGCGAATTCGACGTGTACGACCTCGGCGGCGGGCTCGGCGCCCGCTACACCTACGCCGATCACCCGCCGAGCGTCGAGGACTACCTGGACGCGCTGACCTCCGCGGCCGACGGCGTGCTGCCCGCCGGCGCGCGGGTGATCATCGAGCCCGGCCGGTCCCTGGTCGCGGAGGCCGGCGTCTCGCTCTACCGCGTCGTGACGGTCAAGCGCGCCGACGGCGAGACCTTCGTCGCGGTGGACGGCGGAATGGGCGACAACCTCGAAGTCTCGCTGTACGGGCAGCGGTTCGAGGCCGCCGTCGCCACCCGCGTCGGCGGCGGCAGCGAACCGCAGGGCCGCGAACTGTGCCGGCTCGTGGGACGGCACTGCGAATCCGGCGATGTGCTCAGCGCCGGGGTCTTCCTGGACGACCCGCGGCCGGGCGATCTCATCGCGGTCCCGGCCACCGGCGCCTACACCTACTCCCTCGCCAACAACTACAACGCCGCCCGCCGCCCGCCCGTCGTCTTCTGCCGCGACGGCCGCTCCCGCCCCGTCGTCCGCCGGGAGACCTACGCCGATCTGATGCGCCGCGACCTGCCCTGACGGCACCCGCTCCCGCCCGCCCGCTCCCGGAACGAGACTGCCTTGCGACCCGAAACAGGCACCACGCCCGGCGCGCCCCGCCCGGCCGCCGCCGCCCCCGGCACCCCGCCCACGGCGCTTCCGCTGCACCGTCAACTCCTGCGCCGCAAACCGGTGGCGGCGTTCCTCGCGGACGCCGCGGCGCCTGCTGAGGGCGGGGGACTGCGCCGCACCGTGGGCACCTTCCAGCTCACCATGATCGGCATCGGCGCGACCATCGGCACCGGCATCTTCTTCGCCCTGGACGCGGCCGTCCCCGAGGCCGGCCCCGCCGTCACCGTCTCCTTCGTCATCGCCGCCGTCGCGGCGGCGCTCACCGCCCTGTGCTACGCCGAACTCGCCTCCGCGGTACCGGTCTCCGGATCCGCGTACTCCTACGCCTACGCGACACTCGGCGAGTTCGCGGCCTGTGCGGTCGGCTGGTGCCTGCTGCTGGAGTACGCGGTCTCCGGCGCCGCCATCGCGGTCAGCTGGGGCCAGTACCTCAACGACCTGACCCGGCGCCTCTTCGGCGTCCAGATGCCCGAAGCCCTGTCCGCGCCGCCCGGAGCCGGCGGATACCTCAATGTGCCGGGCGCCGTACTGGTCCTTCTGTGCGGGCTGCTGCTGGTGCGCGGCGCCAAGGAATCGGCGCTGGTCAACACCGTGATGGTGCTGCTCAAGCTGGCCGTGCTCGCGATCTTCGTCACGCTGGGCCTGACCGGCTTCGACAGCGCCCACCTCCACCCCTTCGCGCCGATGGGCATGGCCGGCATCGGCGCGGCCGCCTCCACGGTCTTCTTCTCCTTCATCGGACTCGACGCCGTCTCCACCGCGGGCGAGGAGGTGCGCGACCCCCGCCGTACGCTGCCGCGCGCCATCATCCTGGCGCTGCTCGTGGTCACCACGGTCTACGTCCTGGTGGCCCTGGTGGGAGTCGGGGCACAGCCGTGGACCGCGTTCGCGGGCCAGGAGGCCGGTCTGTCGGCGATCCTCGCGCGGGTCACCGGGGCGGGCTGGCCGGGAGCGCTGCTCTCGGCGGGCGCGGTGCTCTCCATCGTCAGCGTCACCCTGGTGGTGCTCTACGGCCAGACCCGCATCCTGTTCTCGATGAGCCGCGACGGCATGCTGCCGGCCGTCTTCCACCGCGTGGACCGCCGGACCGGTACACCGGTGGCGGGCACCCTCATCGTCAGCGGATTCGTGGCGCTGACGGCCGCGGTGTTCCCGCTGGACGTCCTGGCGGACCTGACCAGCCTGGGCACCCTGCTCGCCTTCACCGTCGTGTCGGTGGGCGTGATCGTGCTGCGCCGCACCGCGCCGGACCTCGACCGGGGCTTCCGCGTCCCCGGATACCCCGTGGTGCCGGCGCTGTCCGTGGCGTTCTGCGGCTATCTGCTGTACGGGCTGCCGCCGGCCACCTACCTGCTGTTCGCCGGCTGGCTCACCGCGGCCCTGGCCGTGTACCTCCTCTACGGCCGGCGCCACTCGCGGCTCCGGCTGCACCCGTCCGCGCCGGCCGGCGATCCCGCGGCGCCCGGCGGGCCCGGTGCCCGAGGCGGCAGGGAGGAGCGACGCCCCTGAGCCGACCGGGCGCGAACCACCGGGCCGGTACCTCGACCCCGGCCCCGGCCCCGACCCCGGCCCCGATCATGGTCCGGGTACGCCGAACGCCGCCGCCCGGATGGCCGGGCCGCCGCGGCCGGGGTCCACTGTGGTGGGCGGCCCGTCACGGAACGGCCGCGGCGTGTACCGCAGCAGTGGCGGTCGAAGTGGAGGAGACGCTTGATGACGAACAGCGCCAGGGCGGCCGCCGCCGCGGCCACCGTCGCCGTGCTCGCCGCCGTTGTCGGCGGATGCTCGGACAACGGCGACGGATCCTCCACGTCCAAGTCCCCGACCCCCACCGCGAGCGCGAGCCAGGGCGGCTCACCCTCCGCGGACGCGGGGACGGTGAACTCCCGGTCCGGGAAGCTCGGGCAGATCCTCGTCGACGGCCAGGGCCGCACCCTCTACCTCTTCGAGGCCGACACCTCCGACAAGTCCACCTGCTCCGGCGGGTGCGCCAAGGCATGGCCGCCGGCGACCACCACCGGCACACCGAAGGGCGGCGGCGGGGTGAAGAGCGACCTGCTGGGCACCACCACCCGGGACGACGGCAGCAAGCAGGTCACGTACAACGGCCACCCCCTGTACTCCTTCGAGGGCGACCAGGAGCCCGGCGACACCAACGGGCAGGGGCTCGACCAGTTCGGCGCCAAGTGGTTCGTCCTCGACGAGGCCGGCAACAAGGTCGAGAAGCCGGCGGAGGACAGCAGCAGCGGCGGTGGCGGTTACTGACCGCCTCGCGGGGATCCCTCACGCACATCGGAGACACCATGACCCTCCTGCGCCGCCGACCACGCCGCTCCTCCGGGGGCCGCACCGCACTGGCAGCCTCGTTCCTGTGCCTGGCCGCCCTCACCGCCTGCTCCGACGGGGACGGCGGCTCGTCCGGTGACGCCACGCCCTCCGCCTCCCCCTCCTCCCCGGCGGTCGGCGGGACGCGGATCACCATCAAGGACTTCACCTTCGGACCGGCGGACCTGACCGTACGGCCCGGCGCGAAGGTCACCGTCGTCAACGAGGACTCCACGGCCCACACCGTGACGGCCACCGGCGCCAAGCCCTTCGACACCGGCACCATCGGGCCGGGCCGCACCGCCACCTTCACCGCACCCTCGAAGACCGGCGGCTACCCCTACTTCTGCACCATCCACCCGTCCATGAAGGGCTCGCTCACCGTCCGCTGACGCGCTCCCGCGAGGCTTGGAGAAGCCGTGGCACAAGACCTCTCCGCACCGCAGCCGGCTCCCCGGCGGGCGCTGCGCGTGCTGCGGGGCGCCGCGCGGCTGCTCGCCGCGGCCGGCCTCGCCGTGGACGCGTACGTCCATGCCCACCTGGCGGGCAGCTACGACGCCATCACGGAAAGCATCAGCCAGGGCACCCTGTTCCGGATCGAGGCGGGGCTCGCCTCGCTCGCGGCCCTGCTCGTGCTGATCTGGCGGCGGCCCGCTCCCGACTTCTTCGCCTGGCTCGTCGCGGCGGGCGGGCTCGCGCTGCTGCTGGTCTACCGCTACGTCGACGTCGGCACACTGGGCCCGGTGCCGAACATGTACGAGCCGCTGTGGACCGCGGACAAGAGACTCAGCGCCATCGCTCAGGCCGTCGCCGTTCTCGCCACGGTCTTCCTGCTGTCCAGCCGCCCCCGTACGCCGGGCAGACGCCGCAGGTGAGAGGGAAACGCAGATCGGTGTATCCGCCGTCGCGCGAGGGTCGCTGCGCGCTGGGGAGTGCACGCCGGAGACCAATCGGATGCGTAAATGTCCATGTTTGGTAACACACAAGCTGATTCATCATGAAGCCGACCGGCCGGGCGTCACAGTGTGGATGCCCGGCGAGGTGCTGGGCACTGGGCACCACCGGCCTCCTTCGGGGGGCTGTATGCAGGAGGTTTCATGTTCCGCTCCGCATCCCGCGTCATCGCCGCCGTTCTCGGCTCGACGGCTCTGGCGGCCGCCGCCGTACTTCCCGCCGCGGCCGCCGGCCACCCGCACGACCCGCGCCCGCAGCGCTCCTCCGTCGTGCTGGGCGCCATCCAGTACGACAGCCCCGGGCGTGACGACGGCTCCCGCCGCAGCCTCAACGCGGAGTGGGTGACGGTCCGTAACACCGGCCGGCACGCCGTGAACCTCCGGGGCTGGACGCTCTCGGAAGGCCGCCACCAGGTCTACCGCTTCGGCCACCTGGTGCTCCGGGGGCACCAGTCGGTACGGGTGCACACCGGGCACGGCCGTGACACCCACCGGGACGTCTTCCAGGACCGCCGCACGTACGTGTGGGACAACCGCTCCGACACCGCGGTGCTGCGCAACGACCACCGCCGCGTCGTGGACACCGAGAGCTGGGGCCGCCACCACGGTGGCGGGCACGGTCACGGCCACTGATCGATGAAGGGCGTCAACTGACCCCCGCGGCCCCCGAAGCCTGACTTCGGGGGCCGCTTCACGTCCGGGATCGCGCTGTGGATCGCCGCGAAGTCGTAGGCGTGGCCGCCCTCGTCGCCAACCGGGGCAGCGCACGAACTCGCCGAAGCCTTGCAGGCGTTCGGCCGCCACCTGACAGGTTCCGCCGGCATGCTGCTCTTCGGCGCATGTCGTCCGTGCCGTGGTCATGCGGGCATTGTCGTGCGGGCGTTGGCGTCAGGCGGGGTGGATGTTCTGCGCGTAGGGGCCCTTGGGGCTCTGTGCGAGGTCGAAGTCCACCTGCTGCCCCGCCTGGAGCACGAC
Source organism: Streptomyces sp. Pv4-95 (assembly GCF_045782725.1). Classification (NCBI taxonomy): domain Bacteria; kingdom Bacillati; phylum Actinomycetota; class Actinomycetes; order Kitasatosporales; family Streptomycetaceae; genus Streptomyces; species Streptomyces sp. Pv4-95. The sequence continues at coordinate 1,955,312 of NZ_CP127172.1, read as the reverse complement.
GAGATCGTCGGCCGCGATGTGCGAGTAGTGGGCGAACACCTCCGCGCCGCCCGGCGCTTCCTCGATGAAGCCGAAGCCCTTCGCCGCGCTGAACCACTTCACGATGCCGGTAGCCATTTGCTTTTCTCCTCTTGGGTAGTCGCAGAGGCCCACGCTCGTGAGCCCCGCGTCGCCGCGATGATCGCCTCGCCCGGAGAAACACCGAAGAAATAAAAAAAGCGCGCCCACCGACTTCGAATTGGCCGGGGTGCCGGCAATCGATCGTTCGGAGATAACGGCAGCGCGGCACGACACTAGCACGGCGCAAGCGGACGGGCACGGGACGATTTCGGGCCGGCGGCCGTCGTATAAACCCTCGGTGTACACCGGGTTGTTTCCTGCTCCGGCGGGCGGAACTTTTCGTGCTCACGCTGTGTGAGCGGACCGGTCGAAGTTCGACGGGGCTGGTGCCGGCGCCACGGGGAGCCCTCCGGCGCCCCCGTCCGGCGCTCTCCGCAGGGCGCCGGCGTCGAATATCTAGGGCCGCCAGTGCAGAAATAACGGGCGTCGCGGTAGCGATTATCGGGCCACGAAAACGCACAAAAGCATTGCTGTACAGGGTCCATCGGGCCGTGCTAGTGTCGTTCTCAGTTGCAGTTGTGGTTCCCAAGGACTTCAAGCGCCTTCGCCGGCGGATACGGCGGGAGCGCTTTTGTATTATCCGGTGTATTTCCGGACGGGGTAATCATCGCGGCGACGCGAGGCGTGCACAGTGTGCGCCTCGGGCATTGCCCCGAAGGAGAAAAACATGGCTACTGGCACCGTGAAGTGGTTCAACGCGGAAAAGGGCTTCGGCTTCATCGAGCAGGACGGCGGCGGCGCTGACGTCTTCGCCCACTACTCGAACATCCAGGCTCAGGGCTTCCGTGAGCTGCTGGAGGGCCAGAAGGTCTCGTTCGACGTGACCCAGGGCCAGAAGGGCCCGCAGGCGGAGAACATCGTTCCCGCCTGACGCTGACGCGTACAGCCCAAGGGGCCCGCACCATTTGGTGCGGGCCCCTTGCGCTGTCCTGCTGCGGTGACGGCGGCCGCTCCGGCACCGGCGAGGGGCCGAAGCGGGGCCGCCGCCCGTTACTTCAGCGCGCTGCGCTGCTGCCACTGCGGCCAGGTCTCCTGCCAGACCTCCAGGCCGTTGCCCACATCGGTCTTCGTGGTGCTGCTGGTGCCCTTGACCTCGACGGTGGAGCCGACCGGCAGGAAGTCGTAGACCCGCTTGGCGTCCGCGGTGGTCATGCCGAAGCAACCGTGGCTGTTGTTGACCACACCAAGGGACTTGTTCCAGGGGGCGGAGTGCAGGAAGGTCCCCGAAGCGGTCAGGTGCGTGACCCACTTCGAGTCCAGCATCCACTCGTCGCCGTGGCCGATGGTGGAGGAGTCCATCGTCTCGGCCGCGTTCTTGCTGCGGACGGTGTGCACGCCGCCGCGGGTCGGGTCCTGCGGCGATCCGGCGGAGCCCCTGATGGTGCCCACGGCCTTGCCGTCCTCGTACATGGTCAGGGTGTGTGACGGCACATCGATGACGGCCCGGTGGTCGGAGCCGACGGTGAAGGAGAAGTCGTAGTCCCGGGCGAACCAGCCGCCGGACCCGGAGTCGATGCCCGCCAGGGCGCCCTTGACGGAGACCTTCGTGCCGGCCGGCCAGTGCTCCTTGGGGCGCCAGTCGATCCGGTCCTTGCCCGAGTAGTCCTTCACCCAGCCCCAGGCGCCCTCGACGTGCGGCCGGCTGGTGACCTTCAACGCCTTCTCGATCTCGGCACGCCGGTCCTCGGCTATCGGATGGTCGAAGAGGATCGAGACGGGCATCCCGGTGCCCACGGTCTGCCCGCCGGACGGGGAGTTGGTGAGCTTGTTGACCTTCTCGGCCTGCTCGGTGGTGAACGACGAGGTGGCGGCGGACTTCTTGCCGTCCGTCGACTCCGCCTCGGTCCGGACGGTGTACGCGGTCTGCGGCCTGACCTTGCGGTCCGATGTCCACGACGTGCCGTCGCCGGCCAGCCGGCCGCCGATCTCGGCGCCCTTGTCGTCCTTGACCTTGACCGAGGTCAGCTGTCCGCCCTTGGCGCGCACCGCTATCCGGGAGCCGAGCGCGGCAGCCTTGCTGCCCGCCGCGGGGGTCACGGTCACCTTCGTGTCGGACCCGCCTGCCTTCGCCGAGTCGGCTCCGGCCCCGCATGCGGTCATCAGCGTGGCCGCCGCTATCAGGGCAGGTATCAACCGGGCAGGGTGGCGGCGGAGTGAGGCATGCACGAGGAGTCCCTCCAGAGCAGACAAGCGGCAGCGGCGGGGCGCGGCCCCGGCGGCAGTACCGCCGGGGCGCCCTTGCACCCACCGCATAGCCAGAGGGCTTGTCCGCTGAAGAGGTTGTCCGTCGCGCCCGTTATTTGCGACACGGTTTGTTCACGGCACGGCGAGGGGAGCGCCGGCGACGGTGAGCGGGGCGCGAGAGCGGCCGCGCGTGCGCGCGGGGGAGGGGTGCGGGAGGGGCCCGGAGGGCACGACGGCATGACGGTGTGGCGCGACGGCGCGGTGATCGGGGAGTGGTGGCGGGCGCCCGGTTGTGACCGGACGGCGGGTGCCCAGGGCTGCGGTCCTGGGCACGTGCCAACGTCTGCGTCAACGTCTGTGTCAACGTCTGCGCCCCTCGTCCGTCAGGGCGTGACGGAGGAGGGGCGCTTAGAACTCACGCGTCAGACCCCGCGGGCCGGACGGGCCGTCCTAGGACTCACCACCGGGGGGGGGGGGCCGAGCCTTGGGATGCGGAGCCGGGGGCCTCGCTCGGCGGGGCCGGGGAGTCCGGGCCGGGTGTGCCGCTGTCCGGTGGCGCGTACGAGGTGCCGGGCACCGAGGGCGGTGAAGCGGGCGTCGAGCCGGACGGTCCGGAAGGGGGCTGCGAGGTGGGTGTCGGCGACGACGGCGAGGCGGAGGGCGGCTGCGTCGGCGGTGTTATCGGGACGTCCGAGCCTCCGGTGTCGCCCTTCGGGCGCTGGAACCACTGCCCGGTGTCCGGGCCGACGAGGACGAAGGCGTTCACCTCCGTCGTGGCCTCCTGCACGACCACCACGTTCGAGGAGCGGTAGGCCGGCCAGGATGTGCCGGCGGTCTTCGGTGTTCCCTTGACGGCCACCGGCGGTGTGAGGGGGTTCCCGCAGGCGCAGCGGACCCGCGGCACCCCACGGGAGTCGACCATGACGGCCGTGCCGGTCTGCAGCACCGACTGGTAGGCGGTGGCCTTCCCGTCCTTGAAGCCGTGGTTGGTGACCCGGGTGTCCATACGGAGCTGTACGGGTGTCAGCGACCGCAGGTAGGAAGGGATCGAGCCGGTGTCGATGCCCTCGACGCCGGCGAACGCCGCGGCCTTCGTCCGGTCCTTCTGGAGGAAGGCGATCTGCTGGTCGACGTCGCAGCTCGCGGCATTGCGGCTGCCGCCGTACAGGCCCGGTGCCGAGCCGCGGACGCCGGTCGTGCCGTCGTCCCCGCCGGAGGGCGCCGAGGGCGTCGCCGTCGGGGAAGCCGGTGCGGAGGAGTCCTCCGCCGTCGACCCGGTGTAGGGGGCCGGGCCCTCCGCGGCGGCGGGCTGCAGGAACACCTCGCCCGAGCCCGAGGTGCCGTCCGGGCGGGTGAGCACCACGGTGAGGATCACGGCGGTCACCACGGCGGCCGAGAGGATGGCGACGCGCGGCGCCGACCGCCACCAGGGCCTGCCGCCGCCCTGTCCACCGGATGCGCCGCCCGCGCCCTCGGCGCCATCGCCCCCGGAGTCACCTCCGCCGCTGCCGCCGGGGCCACCCGGTGTGGTGGGAGGCCCTGGCGGCTCCGGCTGCTCGGGCTGTCCCTCCCGCGGGCCGGAGTCGATCTGGGTCGGCTCGGGCGACGGGCCGGCGGGCGAGCCCGAGGAGGGGCCGGACAGCGGCCCCGACGGCGGTCCGGTCGGGTGACTGTCAGGGCGACGGTGGCGTGGTCGCGGGCCCCTCTTCCGACGCGCGTGGGTCATCCGGCGATGCGTATTTTGCCCGTGTTTGCCTATTTAAGGGCCATTGTGTGCGCCGGTGCGGCGGTGTCCGCAAGCGGGGCGGCCCGCTCGTGCTTACGGTGGTTCAAGGCGTCCCCACGGCACGGCACATGCCGTTCGGGCGAGTTGTCCCCTCGGTCCCGCGCGCCCGGCAGGAGACTTGCGTGAGCCAGATGCGAGGCCCTTCGCCGGCCGGCCCCGACAAGCCGTCACGTCCCGTTGGCGCGCCGTCATGGGTGCGCGCCTGGGCCGAAGCGCTGGCGGCGGCCGCGGCGGGCATCGTCGCCATGTTCGTCGTCGCCGCGCTCGGCCTGTGGGCTGCCGGGGCGAACGACCTGCCCGGCGGGGCGTTTCCCCGGGTGGTCGCCGCCGTTGTCGTCATCGCGGCAGGCGGCTCGGTGGACCTGTGGGGCGACGCCGGCGTCATCGTGCAGGCCGACGCGGCCCTGGAGGTCGTGCCGCTGTCGGTGACACTGGCCGGCGTCCTGGCCACCGCCGCCGTCTTTCTGCTGCCGCTGCGTCACCGGGCGGTGGCCGGCATCGGAGAACTGCTCGGCCGGGTCGCCCGTACCGCCCTGTTCTGGCTGATCTTCCTGCTGTTCCTCGCCCTGGCCGCGCGCCACAGCTTCCGCATCTCGCTCGGTGACGAGACCGCCGACGACCTCGGCGCGGAATTCGGCGCGACCCCCACCGTCAGCTTCCGCGCCGATGTCCCCGCCACGCTCGGCCTGGGGCTGCTGTGGCTCGTCGCGGTGCTCGCGCTCACCTTCCTCATCTCGCGCCGGGCACCGCTCTCCTCCGGACTGCTGCACTTCCAGAACTCCGTGCGGCCGCCCGGGTTCGCGATGCTGCTGGTGCTGCTCGGCTATGTCGTGATCGGGCTGATCACCGGAGTGGTGGTGCTCCTCACCAAGGGCCATGAGGCGGAGACCTTCGCCGTCCTCTGCCTCGGACTGCCGAACCTGGCGTGGATGGCGCTGGGCGTCGGCATGGGCGGCGCCTGGAGCGGACACATCGACAAGGGCATCGGTCTGCCCATGCCGCACATCCTCGACCAGGCGCTGCGCAGCCGTGGCGGGGACCGCACTCTCGACGTGGGTTCGCTTGCCGCATACGACGGCCGCGCCTGGCTGTTGGTGGCCCTGGCGGCGGTGGTGCTGCTGGCCGCCGCGTTCGTCGCGGCGGTCCGTGGACCGGCCGGGGTACCTGCCTGGCGGCACGCGCTGGAGATGGCCGTCGCCCTGGCGCTCACCCTGCTCGTCGTCGGACTGCTCACCGAGGTCTTCGCCCACTACGGCCTCTCCCTGATGGGCATCGGGGATCTCGGCGGCGGCCTGGGCGGCGAGATCGTCCTGCAACCGGAACTTCTGCGGTTGGCCGGTCTCGGCGCGGCCTGGGGGCTGGTGACGGGCTGGCTCGGCAGCCTTCTGGCGCGCCGGGTCCGACACCGTGGTCAGGTGCCGTTCACCGAGGCGCGCCGCCCGGGGCCGCCTCCCGGGGCCTGACCCCAGGGCGGCCCGGGAACACCGGTGTCGCCCAGCGGGGTGGCGGAGGAGGCGCCGTGCTTCGGGGTCCGGTCCGCTCCGCGTCGACGTCCACCCTGGTCGGCGCATGCTCCTCGGGCCGGGCCGCCGTGGCCCGGCGCGGCGCGCTTCTGCCCGCCGTCCGCAGCGCGGTGACGAACCCGCGGCAGGTCTCGTAGCGGTCCTCCGGTGCTTTGGCCGGCGCCGCGTGCAGCACGGTGTCGACGGCGGGCGGGAGGTCGGGCCGCAGGGTCGTCAGGGCCGGGGGCGGATCGTACTGATGCGCCCAGAGGAGCGCCATGTCGTCGTCGCGGCGGAACGGCGGCGCCCCGGTCAGCATCTCGAACAGGACGCAGGCCAGGCTGTAGACGTCGCACCGGCCGTCCACCGGGCGTCCCGAGATCTGCTCCGGTGCCACATGGTCCAGCGTGCCCACGAACTGTCCGACGCTGGTGAAGCCGGTCAGCGACAGGGACTTCTTCGTCAGCCCGAAGTCGGTCAGGTAGACGTGCTCGGGGTGGTCGCTGTCGGTGCCCTCGGCGATCAGGATGTTGCCCGGCTTGACGTCCCGGTGCACGAGGTCGTGCGCATGGGCGGCGTCCAGCGCGGAGGCCACCTGGAGAGCGATCCGGCAGGCGGTCTCCAGGGGCAGCCGGCCGTCGCGGTCGAGCAGCGCACGCAGGTCCCGGCCCTCGACGTAGCGCATGGCGATGTAGAGGACGCCGTCGGCCTCCCCGGCCTCGAAGACCGGCACGATGTGCGGATGGTCGATGGCCGCGGCCACCCGGGACTCGTGGGCGAAGCGGCGGCGGAAGGTGTCGTTGCGGGCCAGTTCGGGGGCCGGCAGCTTCACCGCGACCGTGCGGCCGAGCCGCAGGTCCTCGGCCCGGTAGACGACGGCCATGCCGCCCCGGCCGGTCTCGTCCTCCAGCAGATAGGCGGCGATCCGACGCCCGCGCAGCCCTGAGGCGTCGGCGGCGGCAGGCCGTTCCACCGGCCGGTCGGGCGGAATCCCCTCGCCGCTCACCCGAAGTCACCATGCCGGGTGGGCGGATGGCCGGGTGGCGGCGGGTGAGGTGTGCCGGGGCGGTCGGCGGCGGGCCGGATCGCCCGGGTCCCGTCGGGGTCCGGGTCCTCCGGCCGGCGGTCCCGGGCAGGGTCGCCCTCCGTCTCCTCTTGCGGCGCACCGGGCGAGGCGCCGGGCGAAAGGTCCTCCGGGCGCACGGCCCGTGGGGCGTCGGGGAGGAACTCATCGGGGCGTACGGCGCGGGTGGGTTCCGGTGCTGGGCCGTCGGGGCGCAGGGCGGGAGAGGCTTCCGGGGGGAGGCCGTCCGGCCGGGCGACGCGGGTCGCTTCGGAGGCGGCTCCGGCCGGTCGCGGCGCGCTGCGGCCGCCGGCCTCGCCCGACGGCAGGACCGTGGTCTCCTGCGCCTCCGGGCCGGAGGACGGCCCGGAGGACGGGCCGGAAGACGGCCCCGCCGTCGACGCCCCGGCCCCCGACGCCCCGGCCCCCGACGCCCCGGCCCCCGACGCCCCATAGGGTCCCGCGCCACCGCCGGACCGCGACGCCACGTACGCCCCCGAGCCGCCGTACGCCCCCGAGCCGCCGTACGCCCCCGGTCCGCCGTACGGCCCCGGCGCGCCGCCCGTATCGTCCGGCGCCGGTGACGTCGAGGGCCGCGCGTCCACCGCGTACGTCTCCAGCGACGACCCGTCGCAGTAGCACCACCGCTCGTGCCGCCCGTCGTACAGCCAGAGCGCTTCGCCGTCCACGACGACCCCCACCCGCATGCCCCGGGTGCGCTGTCCGAATGACTCGCCGTCCAGCCGCCCCGCGGCCAGCTCCTCGATCAGCCGCCGGTACCGGCTCAGTTCGCCCTCGACCGCGCCCAGCAGCGGCCGGGGATCCGCGGTCCTTGCGGCGGGCTGACCCGCGGCCGGCGGGCCGTGCGGTACGGACAGCAGCAATCGCCCGTCGACCCACGCCGACCAGCCGTTGGAGCACAGCGCGAGCGCCCAGTCGCCCCGGCGCTCGACGACCTGGACCGGCAGCAACGGTCGAGCGGCACCAGCGGCCGGGCGGCGTCGGGCGCCGACCAGGTGGCCATGCCGTCCGGCGGGACGACATGGCTGGGGAGGAAGGCGGGCGCGGTCACAGGCGGCTCCTCGGCGCTACTTGCGCATGACCTCGGGCTCGCGCCGCCGCAGCAGCTTGGTGACCAGGAACCCGAGCACGAGGCAGAGCACGACCAGCATGACCGTGTTGAGCAGCCAGATCCCTGCCGCATGCTGGAACAACGGGTCCGAGGTGATGTCCGTCGGCACGGTCCGATGCAGGTCGACGGTGCCCGCCATGGCCCCCAGCGCCCACCTGGAGGGCACCAGCCACGCCAGCTGCTCCAGCCCCGGGACGCCCTGGAGCCTGAGCAGCGCGCCGCAGAAGACGACCTGCACGATCGCGAGGAGGACCAGCAGCGGCATGGTGACCTCCTCCTTCCGCACCAGGGCGGACACGAACAGGCCGAGCATCATGGCGGTGAAGGCCAACAGCGCCACGGCGAGGGTGATTTCCATCAACGGTGGCAGCAACACCCCTTTGCCCTCAGGCGTGTTGAGCTTCACCCCGAACAGCGCCACCATCGTCAGGACGACGGCCTGGACGATCGTGATCACTCCCAGCACCAGCACCTTGGACATCAGATACGCCGAGCGGGACAGGCCGACGGCTCTCTCCCGCTGGTAGATCACCCGCTCCTTGACCAGCTCGCGCACCGCGTTGGCGGCGCCCGTCAGCACCGCGCCGACGCAGAGGATCAGCAGGACGTTCAGTGCCGAATCCTTGGTGAGCCCGCTGCCGGCCAGGGCGTGCGCCATCGCCCCCATCACGAACGGCAGCGCCACCATGATGATCAGGAACGTCCGGTCGGCGGTCAGCGCCGCGGCGTACCGGCGGACCAGGGTGCGCAGCTGCGCGCCCCAGCTCTGCGCCTTGGGCGCGGCGACCGGGCCGCGCGGGGACTGGGGGGCATGCCGCGGCTGCCGGGAGTCGGCGGCGATGTAGTGCCGGTGCAGATGTGACTCCCGGAACTGCCCCGCCCAGTCCCGGTCCCGGTCGTTCTCGAACGCCTCGAACGCCTCCGGCCACTGCTCGAAGCCGAAGAAGGGCAGGGCGTCCTCCGGCGGGCCGTAGAAGGCGATCCTGCCGCCCGGTGCGAGGACCAGCAGCCGGTCGCAGACGTCCAGGCTCAGCACGCTGTGGGTGACGACGATGACCGTCCGGCCGTCGTCGGCCAGGCCGCGCAGCATATGCATGACGGACCGGTCCATGCCGGGGTCGAGACCGGATGTCGGCTCGTCGAGGAAGAGCAGCGACGGCTTCGTCAGCAGTTCGAGCGCCACGCTCACGCGTTTGCGCTGGCCGCCGGAGAGGCTGTGGATCGGCTGCTTGACGCGCTGGTCGAGGCCCAGCTCATGGATCACCTCGTCGACCCGCGCCTGCCGTTCCGCCTTCGCGGTGTCCTCGGGGAAGCGGAGCTGCGCGGCGTAGCCGAGGGCCCGGCGCACGGTCAGCTGGGAGTGCAGGATGTCGTCCTGCGGGACGAGCCCGATGCGCTGGCGCAGCTCGGCGTAGTCGCGGTAGAGGTCGCGGCCGTCGTAGAGCACGGTGCCGCCGTCCGCGGGGCGCAGCCCGGTCAGCGCGTTGAGCAGGGTCGACTTCCCGGCGCCGCTCGGTCCGACGACCGCGAGCAGCGACTTCTCGCCGACCGGGAAGGAGACCGTGTCGAGCAGCGTCCTGCGGCCCTTGTCCACCCGTACGGCGAGGTCCTGGACGTCCAGCGACACCTCGCCGGTGTCGATGAATTCCTGGAGTTCATCGCCGACGAGGGCGAAGGCGGAGTGGCCGATGCCGACGATGTCGCCGGGGATGACGGCGGCGCCGGTCACCGGCTGGCCGTTGAGATAGGTGCCGTTGTGGCTGCCGAGGTCGACGATCTCGTAGCCCCCGGGGCCGGCCCGCAGTTCCGCGTGCCGGCGCGAGACCACGAGGTCGTCGATGACCAGGTCGTTGTCCGGGGCGCGGCCGATCCGGGTGGTCCGGGCGGCGGGCAGCGGCCGTACCGAACTCGGCTGCCGGAAGGTGTGGGTGCCGGCCGGGTGCGAGACGGCGGACGGCCGCCGCGCGGACCTCGCGGGCCGGGGCACGCCCGTGAGCACCGCGCACGGGCCGTCGGCGGGGCTGCCGAACCGGATCACGCTCCCGGCGCCGACGTCGGACCGCTCCACCCGCCGCCCGTCGGCGTACGTCCCGTTGGTGCTGCCCTCGTCCTCCACCAGCCAGTGTCCGGACGCGGCCCGCAGCACGGCGTGATGCCAGGAGACGCGGGCATCCCTCAGCACGACATCGCTCGTCGGGTCCCGCCCCACGTGGTAGATGCGGTGCGGATCGATCACCTGCGAGTCGCCGTTGGACTCCACGACGAGCTCAGGTGCGGGAGGGGATCCCGGCCGCTCTGCCATAACAGGAATTTTACGGCGGGGCGCCGGGCCGCGCCTGTTTGCCCGGGGCTGTCGCGGCCCGCACGAGCCGCCGTCGCCGGGGTATGCGGCGCATCGGGCGGCGACGTCGAACGGTGGTACCGGACAGGCCACTTAAGAGGGCATGCGGAGGGCGAATCCGTGTGATGGCCCGGAAAGCGAAGGGTGTCCTTTTCCCTGCCGTGTGCCGCTCTCTTCCGGCTGTGTACGGGTGTGGCGGCCGGTTACTCGCGGGAAAGTGCGGAGGTCAACTATGGTGAGCGCTTCGATTAACCCCACCTGTAAATTCCATGGAAATGCCGGAATTTGCCGCGTTGATCGAAGGATGTCCTGCCGAACCAGGACGCACATGTGCAGCGCAGGGCTACGTGGTGTCGGCAACACCGCCGAGCGTCGGCTTTGTATGACCCAGCCGGCCCGTCCTGTCATCCGGGACACGACGGCGCCGGGTTCCCTCTTATTCACCTACCTCGTGAAGGCAAGGCAGAGATGGCACGAGTCTCCCGACAATCCTCCCAGCAGTTCCCCCGGCAGAGGGCGCACCCCGTCGACGAGGTACTCCCCGTCGGCAAGCTCGCCCTCTACGGGTTCCAGCACGTCCTTGCCTTCTACGCGGCAGCGGTCATCGTCCCGATCCTCCTGGGCAACTCCCTGGGGCTCTCCCACGACGAGCTCGTCTACCTGATCAACGCCGACCTGCTGACCTGCGGTGTCGCCTCGATCATCCAGGCACTCGGCGTCTGGAAGATCGGCGCCAAGCTGCCCCTGGTCCAGGGCGTCACCTTCACCGCCGTCTCACCGATGATCGCCATCGGCCTGGGCGCGGGCGGCGGCACCGCCGGCCTGCTCGTGGTCTACGGCGCGGTCATCACGGCGGGTATCGCGACGTTCCTCTTCGCGCCCTTCTTCAGCAAGCTGGTGAAGTACTTCCCGCCGCTCGTCATCGGCACCATCCTCACCATCATCGGGCTCACGCTGATACCCCAGGGCCTGCAGGACGCGGCCGGCGGTGCGCAGTTGATCGGGAAGCCCGAATACGGCGACCCCAAGAACCTCCTCTACGCCCTCGGCACCCTGCTCTTCATCCTCCTCATGGTGCGGGTGGGCAAGCCGTATCTGAGCAGCCTGGCCGTCCTGCTGGGCCTGGTCGCCGGTACGGCGGTCGCCTGGCTCCTGGGCGATGTGCAGTTCGGCGCGGTCGGCGAGGCCGACTGGTTCGGCGTCAGCACCCCGTTCCACTACGGCCTGCCGAAGTTCGAGCTCTTCCCCATCGTCGCCATGGTGGTGGTCATGCTGATCACGATGGTGGAGACGACCGGCGACGTGTACGCCATCGGCGAGATCACCGACAAGAAGGTCGACAACGACACCGTCGCCCGGGCGCTGCGCGCCGACGGTGCCGCCACCGTACTCGGCGGAGTGTTCAACTCCTTCCCGTACGTGGCTTTCGCCGAGAACATCGGTCTGGTGCGGATGTCCAAGGTGATGAGCCGGTTCGTGGTGGTCGGAGCCGGTGTCTTCATGATCATCCTGGGCCTGCTGCCGAAGGCGGGCAGCCTGGTCGCCGTGATCCCGCACCCGGTGCTCGGCGGTGCGGCCATCTCGATGTTCGGCATGGTCGCCGCGGTCGGCATCCAGATCCTGGGCAAGGTGGACCTGCGCGAGGAGCGCAACGCCCTGATCCTGGCGGTCAGCCTGGCCGCTTCGATGCTGCCGACGGTCGTCGGGCCGTTCTTCGACCGGATGCCGGACGATGTCCGCGCCGTCCTGGACAGCGGCATCACGCTGGGCGGCCTCACCGCCATCGTGCTCAATCTCTTCTTCAACGTCTTCACGCGCCGCAAGTCGATGGAGATCGACTGGGACGACATCGAGGACGACGAGTCGGCAGAGCCGGCCGACCCGTACTTCGGCGGCGCGGCCACCCGCTGAGCCGCGGCTCCGGGCGGGGAGGGCACGACGGTCCGCCGGCGTGTCCCCCGCCCGCGGGGCGCCGCGGGCTCGGTGGGCCGTTGCGGTCAGTGGCCCACCGTGTTGAACGGCGGCGCCTCGCCCGCCTCGCCGATCAGCTCCCAGAACCGGTCCACCAGGCGGCGCAGATACGCCGAGCGCTCGGCCGCGACCTCCTTGAGGCGGGAGTCGTCGTTCCGGGCCACCACATGTCCCATGTAGCGCTCGGAGAACTCCTGGAACTCCGCGTTCATGGTGCGTAGCGCGTCACCGACCCTGGTCTTGTTCAGGGTGGTGATCTCCGTGACCGGCCCGACGTGTGCCTTCCAGCGCCCGTCGATGGCCGTCCGCAGGTGCCGGCCCAGGTCCTCGACCTGGCCCATGACGTCGATCAGCTTGCGCAGCGACAGGCCCAGCGCCTCCACCAGGGCCTTGGTCTGCCGGTAGTCGCCGGTCCACTGCTGGGCCGCCTCCGCGGCCCGGTAGATGTCCGGGTCCATGCCGATCATCTGCGCCAGCCGGTCCGTGCTCAGCTGCCGGGCCAGCCGGTGCTCGGCCAGGGTGCGCGGCTCGACGCCCATCAAGACGGTCGGCGGGCACCACAGGACGTCTGCCAGCACGAAGAGCTGGTGCTCGGTGGGCAGCTGGGAGCCGTACTCCCAGGCCTCGACCATTTCCGGGCGGACCGGGGCGCCGCACGCCGTCATGGTCTGGGCGACCTGAGCCGTGGTCAGGCCCACCCGGGCGCGCGCGGATCTGGACTCTGCGGGGGAAAACGGAGTGCTGTACACGTGCGGGACACCTCGCTGCACCCAGGTGGCGGGGGGTGCTTGGGGGAGGGGGGACATGGAGGAACATCCAGGAGCGGGCAGATTAACAGATGGTCGAGAGGTACGAACCGACAGTTCCCCTTCGACTCGAAGGCGGCAGCGCCCACGCGCGATCACGGGGGACGAGATGTGCCTTTTCTGCCGATACACCTCATCAACTCGCTTACCGGGTATAGCAGATCGACCGGTGCGTACCGGTCGGTAAGGGTGCGGGAAGCCATCTCGACGGGGTGACGTGATCAGAGCGTTACGCAGGCGAAGGGGCGGCGTCACGGTGATCGCGGAGGCTGACGTTGCCGACGGGCGCCGCGTGCGGGTCCGATTGGTGACACCACACCAGAATCCGGTCCTCCCCCCACAATCCGACAGGATGGGACCCTTCAATGCGAAACCAGCTGGAGCGCCCTCCCGCGCTACGCGCCTTCACCACCCCGCGTCGCTACGCAACGGGCCGATTCCCCCTGAGACGGTCCTGTCCGGCGACCGCGGCCGCACTCTTGCCATGCATGGGGCAGTTGCAGGAGAGGCCGTACGGCGCCTTCTCCTCATGACGACCGGGCTCCCGCGACCGCACGGGTGAACTCCCCGCTCTCCGGACGAGCCGGCCCCGACCACGACCGGGCCGTCGTCATCGATCACCTCGCCCTCGGCAGGTGGCCGCCGAGCCGCCCTGCGGGTGTACGCACCCTGGGCCCCACCTGGTCCCTGTCGCTGGAGGTGATGTTTTACCTCGTCCTCGTCCTCGACGCGCTCGGCCCGGTGGCGGTACGCGCCTGCCGGCCGCTGCGCTGACGCCGGACGCGGGTGGCCGTGTGCGCGGCCGGGTGCCTGGCGCTGTTCGCGGCGCCGTGTGCCTGGATCGCCACCGCGCAGGGCGTCTTCGGGGTGCCGCACACCGACTGGGCGGTCAATTTCGGACCGCAGGCCAGGTTCGGCGGCTTCGCGGCCGGCATGGGGCCGGCGGTCGCCATGACCGCCCTCGGCGACCGGGGGCGCCTGCGGGTGCGCTCGGCGATACCCCTCGCCACGCTCGCGGCCGCCGGTCTCCACGCCCTCTCGCTCCTCTCCGTACCGGAGAACTTCGCGTTCGCCTTCTACCACCCGCTCGCCTCCGCGCTGTGGCTGCTGCTCTTCAGCACTCTGCACACGCACCGGCGCACCCGATGGAACCGGGTGTTGACGACCCGTTGGCTCACCGCGACCGGGCTCATCAGCTACAGCCTCTTCCTCTGGCACGAGCCGGGCATGCTGCAACTGCACAAGACCGGCCTGCTGCCCACCGGCCAGGCGGGCTTCCCCCTGGCGGTCGCGATCGTCCTGCCGTGGCCGTGCCCACGGCGGTGGCGAGTTACTGGCTCGTCGAATACCCGGCGAGCCTCCTCGGCCGCCTCAAGGACGCCACCGGACGCTCCCGCGAGTGCTATCCGGAGCCGGTCCGCCCGGCCGCGGCGGCGCCCGGTACGGGCCGCGGCTGACGTGCACCGCTGCGGCCCGGCGTCACCCGCGCCGGGCCGCCGCGTTCACAGCGCCGGCTCGTCCCACTGGTCGAGGATGTCCTCGGTGATCCCGGGGCCGGGCTCCTGGTGTCCGGCGTCGAGGCTCTGCTCGGTCCAGATGATCTTGCCGTTCGGGGTGTAGCGGGTGCCCCAGCGGTCGGCGAGCTGGGCCACCAGGAACAGGCCCCGGCCGCCCTCGTCGGTCAGCGCGGCCCGGCGCAGATGGGGCGCGGTGGCGGCACCGTCCGCGACCTCGCAGATCAGCGCCCGGTCGTACAGCAGGCGGACCCGGATCGGCTGGGTGCCGTAGCGGATGGCGTTGGTGATCAGCTCGCTGAGGATCAGCTCGGTGGTGAACCCGATCTCCTCCAGCCCCCACGACTCCAGCCGCCGGCCGCACGCCGCGCGCACCCGCGCGACCGCGGCCGGGTCGGACGGCACGTCCCACTCGGCGACCCGTGCCGGGTCCAGCAGCCGGGTCCCGGCCACCAGCAGCGCGATGTCATCGCTCGGGCGGGTGGGGAGCATGGTGGCGAGGACGGCCGCGCACACTTCCTCCGGGGTGCGGTCCGCGCCGCCGGTCAGGGCGGAGCGCAGCAGCGCGAGGCCGGTGTCGAAGTCGTGCTGACGGCCCTCGACCAGGCCGTCGGTGTACAGCACCAGCCGGGACCCCTCCGGCAGCGGGATCTCCGCGGTCTCCAACGGCAGACTGCCGCCGAGACCGAGCGGGGGCGCCACCGGCACGTCGGGGAACGTGACCGTGCCGTCGGGCAGTACCAGGGCCGGCCCCGGATGGCCCGCCCGGCCGAACGTCGCCCGCCCGTCCACCGGGTCGTAGATGGCGTACAGGCAGCTGGCGCCCGTGATGCCGGCCCGCTCGCCCGACTGTCCCGCACCGTTGTCCTCGCCCGCCCGGTCGGTATCGATGCGGCTGACCAGTTCGTCGAGGTAGCCCAGCAACTCATCGGGCGGCAGATCCAGGGCCGAGAAGTTGTGCACGGCGGTGCGCAGCCGGCCCATGGTGGCCGCGGCGTACAGCCCGTGCCCGACGACGTCGCCGACGACGAGGGCGACCCGGGCGCCGGGCAGCGGGATGAGGTCGAACCAGTCCCCACCGACCCCGGCCTGCGCGGGCAGATAGCGGTGGGCCACCTCCAGGGCGGACTGCTCCGGCAGGACCCGGGGCAGCAGACTGCGCTGGAGGGTGACGGCGGTGGTGTGCTCGCGGGTGTAGCGGCGGGCGTTGTCGATCGAGACCGCCGCCCGGGTGGCCAGCTCCTCGGCGAAGACCAGGTCCTCCTCGTCGAAGCCGTCGGACCCGCCCGAACGCCAGAACGTGGCCAGCCCCAGCACCACCCCGCCGGCCTGGAGGGGAACGCTGATCAGCGAGTGGATGCCGTGTTCCAGCGCCGCGCGGGCCCGCTCGGGATCCTGGGCCCGCCAGCGGTCGGAGTTCCGCAGGTCGCTCTCCGGAACCGGCCGCCCGCGTGCCACCTCCGACGCCATCTCGGTGCCCGGCACGAAGCCGAGCAGCTCGCCCGGCGGGTACAGCGGTGAGTCCTCCGCGAGGCCGCGGACCACCACCCGGTGGGCCTCCTGGTCCGCCCCGGTCGGCCCTTGTCCCCGCAGTACGGCTTCCTTCAACTCCACGGTGACGATGTCGGCGAACCGGGGCACGGTGACCTCGGTGAGCTCCTCCGCCGTGCGCACCACGTCCAGCGTGGTACCGATCCGCATCCCCGCGTCGTAGAGCAGTCGCAGCCGTTCCTGCGCCTCCTCCGCCCGCCCGGCCAGCACCCGCAGGTCGGTGGTGTCCCGCAGCGTCACGGCCGTACCCGAAGGGCCGCCGTACGGGGCGGTGGGCCGGACGTTGACCGCGAGCAGGCGGTCGCCGGCCGGCAGGACCTCGTCGGTGGCCTCCGTCCCGGACGTCAGCAGGGCCAGCAGTCGTGGCTGCAGTCCCAGCTCCTGGACGTGACGGCGCTCGGCGTCCTCGGGCAGGTGCAGCAGGCGTCTGGCCTCGTCGTTGGCCAGAAGCATCCGGCCGTCGCCGCCGACGATCAGCACGCCCTCGCGTACCGCGTGCAGCACCGCGTCGTGGTGGTCGAACATCCGCGTGATCTCGGCGGGGTCCAGGCCGTGCGTCTGCCGCCGCAGCCGGCGGCTCACCAGTGCCGCGCCGCCCGTCGCCAGCGCGAGGGCGCCCGCGGCGGATCCCAGCAGCAGCGGCAGCTGATGCCCCACCCGCTCCTGGGTGTTGCGCACGGTGATCCCGACGGACACCAGCCCGACGACCTTTCCGTCGCGGTCCTTGACGGGGACGGAGGTGTTGACGGCGGGTCCGACGGACGTGGCGAAGGTGCTGGTGGTGGTCTTCCCGGCGAGCCCTTGCCGGTACGAGCCGATGACGTGCTTGCCGATCAGGCTCGGATCGGGGTGCGTCCACCGCAGACCGGTCTTCGCGTCGAAGACGACGATGTAGTCGAGATCGGCCTCCTTGCGCGCCTCCTCCGCCCTCGGCTGGAGCCGTGCGGTGGGGTCGGAGGACTGGATGGCGTCAAGGGTGCCCGGCGCGTGCGCGAAGGCCTGCGCGCCGACGACGGAACGCTGACGGGCCTCTTCCATGCCCGCGCCGCGCGCCTGCAGAACGAGGACCACCACCGCGGCGACGACGAGCACCAGGGCGAGGGCCAGCTGGAGCAGGAAAACCTGACCTGCGACGCTGTGCTCGCTCAGCAGGGAGCGAAGGCGTCGCCTCGGGGAGAGGCGTGCCGACGGGGGGCCGCCACCCTCTCGCCCGAAATTTTCCTTCATACACCATATCTAGCATTGTGTTCAGCTATTGGGTGTTCGGCGGCCGCACGCCACGAGGGCGGGCCTCTCCCGGCGGCCGGAGAAATGGGCGTACGGAACGGCGCCTCAGCCCGGATCCGGGGAACCGGAAATTAATTGCTTGGCGCGGCTGCCCGTGTTCTGTCTATCGTGAGGGCGTTCCGCACGGCGCCAGTTCGGCTGCCGTGCCCGGCTGTTGACGGACCAGGAGGTGTGACCGATGGCTGTTGTTGCGATGGGCGCTGCCCGCACTCACAGGATCATCACTCCCGCTTCCGTGGTCTCCGGCTGAACACACTCCCTTTCTTTCTCCGCGCGTTCCGCGCGGCGCCGGGGCCACCCTTGTGAAGGGTTTCCCTTGAATTTCTCCTCTGCTTCCGCCGTCCCCTCCGCCGCGTCCTCGACGCGCACGCTGGCCTCGTACGGCTGGGACGACGGGTTCGTGGACAGCTTCGCCCCCTTCGCCGGCAAGGGGTTCCTGCCCGGCCGGATCGTGCGCGTCGACCGTGGCAGGGTCGACGCGGTGGTGCCCGCCGGCCCCGCGGACACCGACGGCGTACGGACCGTCCTGGCGGACACCGCGCTGGTGGCGACCGGCGACCCGATGCGGGTGCCGTGCACGGGCGACTGGGCCGTCATCGACCTCGACAACGGCCGTACCGGCGACCACCTGGACGGCGTGGTGCGGGCCCTGCTGCCCAGGCGTACGGCCTTCACGCGCTCCACGTCGTCGAAACGCTCCGAGGGGCAGATCCTCGCGGCCAACGTCGACCACGCGGTGATCGCCGTCTCCTTGGCCGAGGCGCTCGACCTCGGCCGGATCGAGCGGTTCGTGTCGCTCGCCTGGGAGAGCGGGGCGCAGCCGCTCGTGGTGCTGACCAAGGCGGACCTGGTCGCGGATCCGTCCGGGCTCGGGTACCTCGTGGCGGACGCCGGGACCGCGGCGCCCGGGGTGCAGGTCCTCGCGGTGAGCGCCGAGACGGGTGAAGGGATCGAGGTGCTGTCCGCCGCGCTGGCGGGAAGCACCTCGGCGCTGCTCGGCCGGTCCGGCGCGGGGAAGTCGACCCTGGCCAACGCCCTGCTCGGGAAAGAGGTGCAGGAGGTGCAGGCCATCCGGGACCGGGACGGCAAGGGGCGGCACACCACGACGACGCGGGATCTGCTGCCGCTGCCGTGGGGCGGGGTCCTGATCGACACCCCCGGTCTGCGGGGCGTCGGGATGTGGGACGCCGAGGGCGGCCTGGCCCGGACGTTCTCCGATGTCGAGGCGCTGGCCGAGGAGTGCCGTTTCCACGACTGCGCACACGAGTCCGAACCGGGCTGCGCGGTGCAGGAAGCCGTCGCGAGCGGGGCGCTCCCGGAGCGCCGGCTGCACAGCTACCGCAAGCTGCTGCGCGAGAACCAGCGCATCGTCGCCAAGACGGACGTCCGGCTCCGGGCGGAGATCCGGCGCGACTGGAAGCAGAAGCAGGCGCTGGGCCGCCACATGATGGAGCGCAAGCGCGGGCCCCGGGGCTGAGGCGCGCGTGTCCGGGGTTCCGGTGCGGGCCGCCCGCCCGCGCCGGCTCGGATCGCACGATGGGCGGCTCAGTCCTCGACGCGCCCTCCCCGAAGGCCGTGTCCGATTCCCGCCAGCCCTCCTCCTCCGGGCCGCGCACACTGGGTGGTGTGAGGGATGACGAGGCGAGATACGAAGCGGTGTCCAGCAGGGACGCACGATTCGACGGGGAGTTCTTCTTCGCGGTGGTGACGACCGGCATCTACTGCCGGCCCAGCTGCCCCGCGGTCACCCCGAAGCGGGTCAATGTGCGCTTCTTCCCTTCGGCCGCCGCCGCGCAGGGTGCCGGCTTCCGCGCGTGCCGGCGCTGCCGGCCGGACGCCGTCCCGGGCTCCGCGGAGTGGAACGTCCGCGCCGACCTGGTGGGGCGGGCCATGCGGTTCATCGGGGACGGCGTGGTCGACCGGGAAGGAGTCGGCGGGCTCGCCAGGCGGCTGGGATACAGCGCCCGCCAGGTGCAGCGGCAGCTGACCGCCGAACTCGGCGCCGGCCCGGTATCCCTGGCGCGCGCCCGGCGTGCGCACACCGCGCGACTGCTGCTGCAGACCACGGAGCTGCCGGTCACCGAGCTGGCCTTCGCCGCCGGGTTCGCCAGCATCCGGCAGTTCAACGACACCATGCGGGACATCTACGCGGGCACCCCCAGCGAACTGCGGGCGGCGGCCGGACGCGCCGGCGTCGGGCGGCGGACCGTGGGGGGCGAATCGGTCCGGTCCGCGGGTGGCGGAATCGCCCTGCGGCTCGCCTACCGGGGCCCGTACGCCGCGGCCGAGGTGTTCGACTTTCTGCAGGTCCGCGCGGTGCCCGGCGTCGAGGAAACCGCAGGGGCACGCGGCAGCCGCACCTACCGCCGTACGCTGCGGCTCGCCTACGGCAGCGGGATCGCCGAGGTCGACGAGCACGCGGGGGCGCCGCGACGGCGCAGGCCGCCGGCCGGGCTGGTCTGCCCCGCCGAGCGGGGCGCGGACGGCGGCTGGCTGGAGTGCCGGCTGCGGCTGACCGACCTGCGGGACCTGTCCACCGCGGTGCAGCGCCTGCGCAGGCTGTTCGACCTGGACGCCGACCCGTACGCGGTCGCCGAGCGGCTGGGGACGGATCCGATCCTCGGGCCGCTGGTCGCCGCACGCCCGGGGCTGCGTTCGCCCGGTGCCGCGGATCCCGAAGAACTGGCCGTACGGACCGTCCTCGGCGGGCCTCCGGAGCGTGCCGCCGAGCTGGTGCGGGCCTACGGCAAACCGCTGGACGCGCCGGACGGCGGACTCACCCACCTCTTCCCGGCGCCCGGCGACCTCACCGGCGCAGAGGTGCCGGAGCCGGTGCGCGCCCTGTGCGCCGCGCTCGCCGACGGGGCGATCGTGCTGGACGCGGGCGCCGACCGCGACGCCGCCGAGCGGGCACTCGCCGCGCTGCCCGGCGTCGGGCCCCGGTCGGCGGCCGCCATCCGGATGCGCGCGCTGGGGGACCCGGACGTGCCTGCCGCAGAGGCGGCAGCTCCGGAAGGGGCGGCACCGGGCGCGGGATGGCGGCCGTGGGGCGCCTACGCCCTGCATCACCTGTGGCGCGCCGGGCTCCTGCCGGACGGGGAGTTTCCCGAAGCGGATCTGTCGGTGTACGCGCCCGTGGGGGCATCGGCCGGATGACCCGGCTGCCCGGGAGGCATGTGTGAGGCGCGTGGTCCCGTCGGGGCAGCGGTGGTCGCGCGCCGACCCGCTCAGCCCGCGAGGACGACACCCATCCAGGCGCCGAAGATCAGCAGGCAGGCGAACAGTTCCAGCAGCACGCTCAGCCCGATGGTGCGCATGACCGTACGGGTGGAGGACCACGCGTCGCCATGGCTGCCCAGCCGGATGCGCTCCAGGGCGTAGAGCCCGCCCACGCCGCCCAGCACGCACCCCAGGACCGGGAGGACGAAGAAGCCCACGATGCCGGCGACCCCGGCCAGGAAGAGGGTGCGATAGGGCGCCCCGGCGATGCGCAGGTCACGGGCGGGCAGCAGCCACTTGAGGGCCTGGTTGAGGAGCAGGACGCCGGTCGCCGCGATCAGGACCGTCCAGGCGGCGGAGGTCTGCTCGGTCAGGGCCCACCACAGCACACCTGCCCATACGATCAGCGGCCCGGGGATGCCCGGCATCAGCACCCCGAACAGACCGAGCAGCATGACCAGGCCGACTGCGACCAACTGCCACACGCTCATGCGCCGGCCTCACTCCGTTCGGCGGGCGCGCGCTCGCAGCCGTGGGCCGGGGAACGCGCCCGGTGCAGCGTGCCGCCGCTCCCGGCTCGCACACTGCGTTCCCTCATGGCCCAAGCCTGCCGGACGGGGAGCGGTCGCGCCCCTCGGGACCGGGTCGCCCCGCCGGCCCCTGCGGCGCCCGAACGCCTCGGTTCAGGTGGTCCGGCCTCCTGACCTGGGATTCCCGCTTACCATGTCCCGGTCAATTCAACTTGGCGGGGGAACGGGGGAAGAGCGGCAGGCCGAGCGGCCTGCCTGCTTCACCCCGCGGCCGAGGCGCCGCCGCATCCGGTCGGCGCGCTCGACTCAAAGCCACATCTGCGAAGGAACGTCATGCGTTTCCACCGATCACTTGCCACCGTCGGAACCCTTCTCGCCCTGGCGTCGGTTTCCGCCTGCGGCGGTCTGCCCTCCGCGGGTTCGTCCCAGGAGGCCGGGGAGCTCCTGAAGTCAACGCTCGGCTGCGAGAGCATCGACATCGCCTCGCCCCGGGAGGTGCAGCAGGTGCGGGCGATGGGCCTCACCGGCGTCAACGGCGGCGGTGAGTGCGAGGATCCGGCGGGTGGCGACGGTGACGTCGACTTCCTCACCGTCGAGGACATGGAGGCGTTCCAGACCGCCGTCAAGGGGGACGAGGACGAACAGGACGACCTGATGGTCGGCGACGACTTCGCCGTGGACCCGAGCAGCGACGACCAGCGGCGCTCTCTTCTCGACGCCGGGCTGCTGTTCCTCAACTGCACCCCGAACTTCACGGCACCGGAGGGCAGTACGTCCGAGGACGGCGCCGTCGAGGGATGCACGACGACCGACTACGCGGAGGATCTCGACTGAGGTCCCGCCGACGGATCCGCGCGGAAGACGTCCGCGCGGATCCGTTCCGCGTTCGCGGACGACAGGGGCGGGTGTCCGTTCGCGGGAGACCGGGGCGCACCCGTTCGGGGACGACCGGGTGCGGGCGCGCTCAGGGAAGCGCTGTAACTTCCCTTCTCTGCACCGGACTTGAGAGTCTCCGTCCGCGTCATCGCCCGCGCAGTCGTCCCCGTCACCGGCGGCGTAGGGCGCTCGGACGGGAACGCGTGCGGGGTGGCCGGCCCATGGGTGTTGCTCTTTCGCGCCCTGTTGACGCTGCGGCCATCCATGGACAATACGGCCCATGAACCAGCAGGGGGCACCACGCGGCCACGAGGACGACTGGTGGCGGCGGTTGTACGGAGACGAAGACGACGACGGCGGGGGGAGAGGGGGCCGGGGCCTCGGCCGGGCACGGGACACCGGGCCGTCCGAGGCCCCCGACTCCCTCGAAGACCGGGTCAACTCCGCGCTGCGGACGGTGGGTTCCTCGCAGACGGCCGCCAGAAGACCGGCGGAACGGGGAGCGCGGGCGGACCAGCCGGCCCCGGCGGAACCGCACGACCTAGGGGATCTGGGGGATCTGGGGGATCCACTGGACCCGGTGGACCCGGTGGACCCGGCGGGACCGGAGGACGGACGGGGCCCGGATGGTCCGGGGGACCTTGAGGGCCTCGGGGATCCGGCGGACCTGGCGGACCTGGAGGACCCGGGTGGGCTCGTGGATCCCCCGGACCCCGACGGTCGGGCCGACGCGGCCGGCCCGGGACCGGCGAGCGAGCGATCCACGGAGCGGCACCCGGCGTCCCGGGCCTCCGCGGCGCCCGCTTCCACGGAGGGCAAGTCCTGGGAGCCGACCCCGTGGGAGCCGACGCCCTGGGAACCACCCCGCCGGAGCTCGACGCCGCGCCCCTCTCGCCCGTCGGCCCCGATTCCGCTGCAATCCACCGGCCCGGGCTCGCGCGGGAGCGCGCCGACGCCCACGGCACCGACGCCGCCGGCCCCCGCAGCTGCCGACTCGTCCGACGCTCCGGAGGACACTCCACCCGACACACCGTCGTCAGGCCCCGCGGCCGGGAATGCGGCCCCACCTGAGCCGGAGCCGTCGGGACGGCCTGCGTCGGGCCCCGCGGCCCGGATTCCGGCCCCGCCTGAGCCGGAGCCGTCGAAACGGCCGGCGTCGGCGGCCGCGGCCCGGAACGGCACCTCGTCCCAGCCGCCTCCGTCGCCGCTGACCGCCGACCACCGCCCCACCCGCGACCGGCACCCCGCGTACGACCCCGAACCGCTCACCCTGCCCACCGCCGACCCCGCCGCGCTCGACGAGCTGGTGCCCGACACCGCGCTGGACGGCGCCCGCTACGGCGCGCTGACCCTCCGGGCCGTATCGCAGCGCGGGGAGGACGGCCGCTATCGCGGCGACCCCCGGCGCGATGCCCTGCTCACCGCCCGCTTCGGCACGGGACGGCACGCCCTGATCCTCGTCGCGATGGCCTCCGGCCGGCCGGACATCGAGGGTTCGCACCGCGCCGCCCGCGACGCCTGCGCCTGGATCGGGGGCGCGGTCGGCCGCAGCTACACCCGTCTGTCCGACGACATCCGCACCGACCACCGCGGGGCCCTGAAGTCCGGCCTCCAGCGGCTCACCGACCGCAGCTACGGCAAGCTGCGTGGCCGGGCGGCCGAGCTGGGCGCGGAGCCGGAGGAGTACACCGCCGCATTGCGCTGCCTGCTGCTGCCGGCCGACCCCGAGTGCGGAACCCGGGTGTTCTTCGGCGTCGGCGGGGGCGGACTGCTCCGGCTGCGCGACGGCGCCTGGCAGGACCTGGAGCCCGCCGCGACGGACACGGATGTGTACGACGCGCCGCCGGGCCACGGCACCGGGCAGCACGGGAACGCGTGGGGCGGCTCCTACGCCTCCGACGCCGCGGCGCGACCGGCCCCCTTCCTCTTCCGGGCGTGCACGGCCCGGCCGGGGGACGCCCTGCTGCTCTGCAGCGCCGGAATGGCGGAGCCGCTGGCAGCGCAGCCTTCGTGGGCCGCCCGGCTGGCCGCGGCGTGGCGCGACGGACGGCCACCCGGTCCGGCCGCCTTCCTCGGGGATATGCAGTACCCGGCAGAGGGGCACACGAAGGACCGGACCGCGGTGGGGGTCTGGGAGATCCCCTAGGGCGTGTCCGCAGGGACCTGTCGTCCGCCAGGAGGATCCGCCGCACGGGGGACACCGGAGGCGAAGCCGGGCCGCGCGTGGGTTCATGGGAGGCGGCGAGCCCGTACCCCGCCCGATACGGCCCCGGCGGTACGCCAACCGCCGCTACGCCCGCCGGCGCGCGCCCGTGCGTCTTCCCCCGTCCGCCACTTGAGGAGCGACAGCGACATGGCGAAGCAGACCGTTGCCGAACAGTTCGTGGACATCCTGGTGCGCGCGGGGGTGCAGCGGCTCTACGGTGTCGTCGGCGACAGCCTGAACCCGGTGGTGGACGCCATCCGCCGCAACCGCGCGATCGACTGGATCCAGGTCAGGCACGAAGAGGTCGCGGCCTTCGCGGCCGGGGCGGAGGCACAGCTCACCGGCAAGCTCGCGGCCTGCGCCGGCTCCTGCGGCCCGGGGAACCTCCACCTCATCAACGGGCTCTACGACGCGCACCGCTCGATGGCACCGGTCCTCGCCCTCGCCTCGCACATCCCCTCCAGCGAGATCGGCACCACCTTCTTCCAGGAGACGCATCCCGACCGGCTGTTCACCGAGTGCAGCCACTACAGCGAGCTGATCTCCAGCACCAAGCAGATGCCGCGGGTGCTGCAGACGGCGATCCAGCACGCCGTCGGGCAGAGCGGGGTCGCCGTCGTCGCACTGCCCGGAGACATCGCCGCGGAGCAGGCCCCCGAACGGCCCGTCGAGCACGCGATGGTCACCTCGCGCCCGTCGGTGCGCCCCGGAGACGCCGAGATCGACCAGCTGGCCCGCATGATCGACGCGGCGGACAAGGTCACGCTGTTCTGCGGCAGCGGCACCGCGGGCGCACACGCCGAGGTGATGGAGTTCGCGGAGCGGGTGAAGTCCCCGGTCGGGCACGCGCTGCGCGGCAAGGAGTGGATCCAGTACGACAACCCCTACGACGTCGGGATGAGCGGGCTCCTCGGCTACGGCGCGGCCTACGAGGCCACCCACGAGTGCGATCTGCTGCTCCTGCTCGGCACGGACTTCCCGTACAACGCGTTCCTGCCCGACGACGTGACCATCGTCCAGGTCGACGTGCGGCCCGAGCACCTGGGCCGGCGCACCAAGCTCGACCTCGCCGTCTGGGGCGACGTCCGCGAGACGCTGCGCTCCCTGACGCCGAAGGTGCGGCCCAAGCCCGACCGCAAGTTCCTCGACCGGATGCTGAAGAAGCACGCCGACGCGCTGGAGGGTGTGGTCAGCGCCTACACCCGCAAGGTCGACAAGCACGTTCCCATCCACCCCGAATACGTCGCCTCGCTCCTGGACGAGGAGGCCGCGGACGACGCGATCTTCACGGTCGACACCGGCATGTGCAATGTCTGGGCGGCCCGCTATCTCACCCCCAACGGCCGTCGGCGGGTGATCGGTTCGTTCAGCCACGGCTCGATGGCCAACGCACTGCCGCAGGCGATCGGCGCGCAGTTCCTCGACCGGGGGCGGCAGGTCGTCTCCCTGTCGGGCGACGGTGGATTCTCCATGCTGATGGGCGACTTCCTCACCCTGGTGCAGTACGACCTGCCGGTGAAGGTGGTGCTGTTCAACAACTCCTCGCTGGGCATGGTGGAGCTGGAGATGCTGGTGTCCGGACTGCCCTCGTACGGCACCACCAACCACAACCCGGACTTCGCGGCCATCGCCCGCGCGGCCGGTGCGCACGGCGTGCGGGTGGAGAAGCCCAAGCATGTGCGCGGGGCGCTGCGCGACGCGTTCAAGCACAAGGGCCCGGCGCTGGTAGACATCGTCACCGACCCCAACGCCCTGTCGATCCCGCCGAAGATCAGCGCGGAGATGGTGTCCGGCTTCGCGCTCTCGGCGGGCAAGATGGTGCTGGACGGCGGGGTCGGCCGCATGCTTCAGATGGCCCGCTCCAACCTGCGCAATATTCGGCCTATGTGACGAGAGGCCATGAATATGTGTCCTACCGATGCTGCGGACGCAGTCGCAGCGTCAGGATCTGGAACGGTCGCAGCTCGACGGTCACGTCGGAGGTCACCCCTTCCTCCTCCTCGTGCAGCGGCCGCTCCAGCAGATCGGTGACGGTGACCTGCTCGACGGCGAAACCGGGGGAGAGGGTGCCGGTGGCGCGGCCCCCACGGGATTCGTAGAGCCGTACCACCACGTCGCCGCTGCGATCCTCGGCCAGCTTCACCGACTCGACGGTGATCGCCGGATGGTCGACGCGGATCAGCGGATCCGGAGCCGGGACCGCAGCCGGGACCGGAGCTGTCGGGGAGCCCGGCCCCACGGCGGCGGCCCGGAGGGGAAGGTTGAGGGCCAGGCCCTCGGCGACCGCGTCGCCGACCTCGGCGCCCGGCAGCAGCGCGTAGGTGAACCGGTGCGTGCCCTGGTCGGTCTCCGGGTCGGGGCTGTGCGGTGCGCGCAGCAGTGTCAGCCGGACCGTGGTGCCGAGGCCGTGGTCATGGGGTGCCCGGGTGACGTCGTGGCCGTACGTCGAGTCGTTGAGCAGCGCGACGCCGTAGCCCGGTTCGGCGACCCGCAGCCAGCGGTGCGCGCAGATCTCGAACCGGGCCGCGTCCCAGCTGGTGTTGGCGTGCGTGGGGCGGTGCACATGCCCGAACTGCACCTCTGAAGCGGACCGTTCGGCGTGCACATCCAGAGGGAAGGCGGCCTTGAGGACCTTCTCCGACTCGTGCCAGTCGATGTCGGTGGTGATGTCGACGCGCCGCGAGCCGGCCCGCAGCGTCACCTCCTGGGTGATCCGGGAGGCGCCGAACGCCCTGGTCACCCGCACCGTGGCGGACAGCGGGCCGGGCGCCACGAGGTCGACGGACTCGGCATCGGTCAGATCGGTGTGCCGGTTGCGGTAGTGCCGGTCGAGGTCCCAGGCGTCGTAGCGGTTGGGATGGTCGGGGTGGAGCTGGAGGAGATTGCCCCGTGCGCCCGGCGCCAGTACCTCACGCCCCGCGGTGAGGTCGCGGACGGACGTCAGCAGCCCGTCGGAGTCGACGCGCAGCCGCAGCAGGCCGTTGTCGAGGGTGACGGTGCCGCCGTCGCTGTCCGCGCGCACGGGCGCCGGCGCGTGACCGTTCGTCTCGGCGCCGACGACGGCCGCCCCGAGGGCGGGCACGTGAACCGCGACGGCGGTGCGCCCGCCGGGTGTCGGCACCTCGACGACCTCGTCCCGCGCGTACGGCGAGGCGTTGAAGAGCGTCAGACCCTCCGCGGCGCCCGCCGGTTCGCCCGCCGCCCCCAGCGCCGCGAGTGCGGCCTCGGTCAGCGCGGTCAGCTCCGCCTCGACGGCGGCGTACGTGGCGCGGGCCTCCCGGTGGACCCAGGCAATGGACGAGCCGGGCAGGATGTCGTGGAACTGATGCAGCAGGACGGTTTTCCACAACCGGTCCAGTGCGTCGTACGGATAGGCGTACGCGCCCGTGGTGCCTGCCCGCACCGCGGCCGTGGCAGCCCACAACTCCGCCTCCCGCAGCAGGTGTTCACAGCGCCGGTTGCCCTGCTTGGTCTTCGCCTGCGAGGTGTACGTGCCGCGGTGGAACTGCAGATACAGCTCCCCCGACCAGACCGGCGCGGCCGCACCGTACTCCTCGTGGGCCGCCGCGAAGAACCGGGACGGCGGCTCGATCGCGACGGTGGGCGAGCCCTCCAGGGAGCGCAGCCGCCGGGCCCGCTCCAGCATCTCGCGGGTCGGGCCGCCCCCGCCGTCGCCCCAGCCGAACGGCACCAGGGAGCTGGTCGCCCGCCCCTTGTCGGCGAAGTTTCGCTCGGCGTGGGCGAGTTCACGGGCATGGAACTGGGAGTTGTAGGTGTCG
This sequence comes from Streptomyces sp. Pv4-95, assembly GCF_045782725.1. Lineage (NCBI taxonomy): Bacteria > Bacillati > Actinomycetota > Actinomycetes > Kitasatosporales > Streptomycetaceae > Streptomyces > Streptomyces sp. Pv4-95. The sequence continues at coordinate 1,927,445 of NZ_CP127172.1, read as the reverse complement.
ACCGGCGGGAAGTGCGTGAAGACGCGGGTGCCGTCGATGCCCTCCCACCAGAAGGTGTGGTGCGGCATCTTGTCGGTCTGGTTCCACGACAGCTTCTGCGTCAGGAACCACTTCACCCCGGCCAGCCGCGCCAGCTGCGGGAACGCCGCCGTGTAGCCGAACGAGTCCGGCAGCCAGATCTCCTCGGTATCCACCCCCAGCTCCTCCAGGAAGAACCGCTTGCCGTGCACGATCTGCCGCGCCAGCGCCTCACCCCCGGGCATGTTGGCGTCCGACTCCACCCACATCGAGCCGACCGGCGCCCAGTTCCCCGCCCGCACCGCTTCCTTGATGCGCTCCCAGATGTGCGGCTGGTTGTCCCTGACCCACGCGTACTGCTGCGCCTGTGAACACGCGAACACCAACTCCGGGTATTCCTCGGCGAGTTGCGTCACATTGGCGAAGGTGCGGGACGCCTTGCGCACCGTTTCCCGCAGCGGCCACAGCCAGGCCGAGTCGATATGGGCGTGTCCGGCGGCCGACACCCGGTGCGCGCTCGCACTGGCCGGACGGCTCAGCACCTCGGTGAGCTCGGCCCGTCCCGCGGCCGCCGTACCGGAGACGTCGTGCAGGTCCAGCGCGTCCAGCATGTTCTCCAGCGCCCGCAGGATCTCGTGCCGCCGCGGCCGGTCGGCGGGCAGCTCGTGCATCAGCTCGGAGAGCACCTCGATGTCGAGGATCAGCTGCCAGACGGTCTCGTCGAGCACCGCCAGATCCGCCGAGGCGAAGCGGTACAGCGGCCGGTCCGGCGCGGTGGTGACGTCGCCGAGCGAGGTGGGCCGGAAGTTCCGCAGCACCGCGGGGTTCGCGGCAGCCTCCAACAGCAGGCGCACGTCCTCACCACCGTGCGCCGGGGCGCCGACGGGGACGTGCCGGTTGCGCGGATGGATGCCCTTGAGGGGGACGCCGCCGGCGTCGTGGACCAGCCCCTCCGCCTGGAACCCCGGCCCGTCGCCGCTGAACCCGGGGTCGATGACGGCCTCCACCCGCAGCCCCGCCCACTCCTGCGGCACCTCGCCCGCCAGCCGGAACCAGCTCGTCGACCAGGGCGAACCCCACGCGTCGCCCACTGCGAACGGCTCGTACCGGGCCTGCAACGCCTCCCGTACCGGCACCGGCTCGCCCGGCACATGCCATGCGGTGAGGCGCAGCGGCACCCGCGCCCCGTACTGCGCGGGCCTGATGAACTGCCCCAGCGCCCTCTCCAGGCGCCCCTCCACCAGCAGTCGGTCGTCGTGCACAGCGGCTCCTCACGCTCGTACGGAACACGTCCCAGGCGTGTCACCGCCAGGCATACCCACTGGCGGCCGGATCGGCCCACCCGGCGCGCGGAAGCCGTGCCCCCGCCCGGCCGAACGCCGAAGCATGGCGCCCGGCCCGTTGGGCATGCATGACCGTGAGGCTGTTCGAGGAAGAGCGCCGATGGTTCGTTCGGGGCGGGGGAGAGAATGCGTCAGCCTGTGCGGCGCGAGGAACGGGACAGACGACACGAAACGACCGACCGGAGCCGGCGAGGGGCGTTATCCACGCCCCCTCCGCGGACGCTGGAACGCAAGGTGCGGCCCGCGGACCTGCGTGCGGTCGGCGAGGTGCGCCACGAGCTGCGGCAGTTGCTCAGCCGCTGGGCGCCGCCGGGCAGCGGCGAACTCGAGGAGGTCGCGACGCTGCTCACCAGCGAACTCGTCACCAACGCACTGGTGCACGCCAAGGGCGGCGCCGTCGTCACCGCGACGCTCACCGACCGGCTGCGGGTGGAGGTACGCGACTTCGTCTCGCGTCGGCCCGAACCCCGGGCGCCGACCACCGACGGCACCTCCGGCAGGGGACTGATGCTGGTGCGCTCCTTGGCCGACGCGTGGGGAATACGGTCCCACGGCGTCGGCAAGAGCGTGTGGTTCGAACTGGGCGGCGGACCGGCCTGACGGGCCTTGGGGAATGCTTGGCCGGCACGGTCCGCCACCAGGACGGCGAGGGCGGGACGGAGCGTGGTCACCGCCTAGCCGAATTGCCGTTCGATCTGGGCGAGTTTCTCCTCCAGGGAGTCCAGCCGGGGCAGGGTCTGGGTGTCGTCCTCTGCGGTGAGGTCCACGGTCAACCGGGACTCCGCCGCTGCCGCGTTCGCGGCGGCCTCAGCGGCGGATACGGCCTTGAGGGCCGGGCGGGAGCGCACCGGCAGTTCCCCTGCGGAAAGCGGCTGGGACCCGGCTATGGCAGAGTCCTGACCGGCCATCTCCGCAGCCGTGGCGCCCTGCGTCACCGCCAGCCTGCCGCCGCCCCGGCCGATGCCCCAGGAGCGGTGCTGCCGGTTGATGGCCTTGATCCTGGCCCGGTCGAGCTTGCCCTGCTCACGCCTGCGGTGACGGCTCTGCTCCTTCTCCCGGCGATCCTCCCGCACCTCCTCGACGGCCTCGTCCAGTGTCCGCACGCCCTCCAGCAGCATCAGCGACCACGCCGCGAAGGTCTCGCGGGGAGCGCGCAGCCAGCGCACGATCCGGATCTGCGGCAACGGACGGGGCACCAGGCCCTGTTCGCGCAGCGCCGCCCGGCGGGTCTGCTTCAGCGCACGGTCGAAGAGGACCGCGGCCGACAGCGACATCCCGGCGAAGAACTGCGGCGCGCCCGCGTGGTCCAGCCCCCGGGGCGCGTGCACCCAGTTGAACCAGGCCGCGGCACCGGCGAACGTCCACACCAGCATGCGGGAGCCGAGCGCCGCGTCGCCGTGGCTGGCCTCGCGCACCGCGAGCACGGAGCAGAACATAGCGGCGCCGTCGAGCCCGAAGGGCACCAGATACTCCCAGCCCCCGGAGAGGTTGAGGTTCTGGACGCCGAAGCCCACCAGGCCGTGGAAGGACAGCGCGGCGGCGACCGCCGCACAGCAGAACAGCAGCAGATACGAGGCCGAGGCGAAGATGGCCTCCTTGCGCCGCCGGCGCTCCTCGCTGCGCTCCCAGGAGTCCTCGCCACCGGACCGGGCCGCCGCGCGCTTGCCACGCAGAACCAGCGCCACGGCCCCCAGGACCCCGGCGAACATCAGGACGGCCGGAATCAGCCAGTCCAGCGATATGTCGGTCATCATCATTCTGGGATCCCTTGCCTCGCGTACGCGGTTTCGCGCGACATCTTTACGGAAGCCGCTGCTGTAACCGAGGCATTCTGAACAAGAGGACGCCAAGGGGTGCGAGGAAGCCACCCGGTGTCGAACGACCGTTCCTCATGACGGAGTTGAGTTCGAGAGAGATCGCTCTTCCGGGTGGCGTGGAGCTCGGGGCGCGGCGCCGGGTGAGGGTCCATGCCTGTGCGACGGCCCGTCAGGTGCAGGCTCGGGCGTGTCCAAGTGGGCGTGGCGACTGTGTTTCGCGGATGGCTCAGCAGTCGCCCAGCTGAACGTCAGCGAGGGGGGAGGTCACCCGACGTCGCACCCGCCAGGGGCCGTCCGGTGCCAGGGCGTCCAGGACGGCCGGCAGCTGAGGCGGTTCGACCGGATCCGGGAGTGAAGCCAGGCCCGACCACACCACCCAGGCGTGCGTGTCCAGGTTGGCTTGCTCATCGGGGAGCAGGCCCGTTCGTACCAACGTCGGCTGTTCTTCGGCGAAATGAGCCATGAAGAACAGCTCCTGCCCCACGTACCGCCTGCCGTTCCACCGCACGTCGCGTTCGACGGGCACCGACCGGTCGGCGACCGCGTCCGGGGACAGGCCCGTTTCCTCGGAGAGTTCGCGTCGTGCCGCCTCCAGCGGTGTCTCGCCGGGCTCTATGCCGCCGCCGGGCGGTTCCCACAGGCATGTCCCGGCAAGCGGATCACGCCAACGCAGCAGGAGCACGCGGTGAGCGACGTCCAGGCAGATCACCCGCACAGCGGGGCGATGCGTCGTCTCCATCGCCTCAATCCTTCCGTCGAACCGGCCGGCCGTGCGCTCAACTCACAGCGTATGTCGGTGGTTTGACGGCACTCACTCGGCTTTTAGGAGCTGACTGCCCAGAGGAGGGTGATGGCGCCTGTGAATCCGGCGATGCCGAAGGCCGTTCCGGCGATGGCGGTCCACAGGCGGCCGGTGCCGTGGCGGGCGTAGTGGATGCCCGCTGCGCCGAGGGTGACGGCGAGGCCCCCGGCGATGATCGTCAGGGGGAAGGCGCCGAGGGTGAGTGCGGGCGCCCACGCGCCCACGGCGGAGAGCACGCCGAGGAGGAGTGCGGTGGGGCCCAGGGCGACGGCGGGTGTTTCGGTCCGGTAGGGCGCGGTCGTGGTGGTGGTCGTGGTCGACTCGGGCATGATCCGGTCCCCCTCTTTTTGAACGTGTTCAAAATATGAGCCGATCGTACCGGCAGGGATGCGCCGGGATGGGTCGGGGTACGGCGAAGCCCCCGACCCGCGGGCGGGGTCGGGGCAGGGCGTCGCGGGTGGAACCTGTCACCGGGGCTGGCCTGGCGGCCCCGTGGCGTGGTCAGGCGGAGTCGGTGAGCCGCTTGATGCGGTCCGCGTCGCAGGTGCGGGGGCAGGTGCCGCAGGTGTCCTCGGGGCGCAGGGTGTAGAACATGCAGCAGCTGGCGCGGTCCCGGGTCGGCAGCGCCTCGCCGCGTGGGCCGGTCAGTTCGCGGAACGCGGCACCTCCGACGTACGGAGTGGTGGCGCCGGGCAGCAGAAGCCGTGCCTCGGCCACCGCGCGTGCCTCGTCGCCCAGCAGGTGCCCGATGTACCAGAGGCCCTCGACGATCTCGTCGGTCGCCATGCCCCATAGGGCGCGGGGGCCGCGCCGCAGTCGTGGACGGAAGCCGTCCAGCACCGGCGACAGATGCTCGGCGACCGCTTCCCGGACCTCGGCGCGCAGCGCTTCCTCGTCCGGAACCACCCGTGCACCGGGCAGCGCCGCCGCCGGGTCGTCCGGAAGGCAGGCGAAGGAGCGAACGCGCACCGCCATCCGGCCCAGCTCGCGCTGGAAGGACACGTCCTGCACGGGCAGTCGGGGGACGCGGCGGTGCAGGAACCACGGGATGGTGATCAGCAGGCAGGCGGGCCAGGCGTAGCGGTGCAGTGCGAAGCTCGCGACGACGTCCGGCCGGGCGGCTTGTCCGTAGTCCTTCAGGACCTGCGCGTCGTCCCAGGCCAGGAACGCGTCCAGGGTCTCACCGCCGGCCGCGAGACCGGCCGCGCACACCCAGCCGTCGCCGCTGGGCGGGGCGGCGTCCCACTCCGTGATGCGCAGGCCGGGGAACACCTCTGTCAGCCGTGCATAGGCCCCGGCGACGGGCTGGATGACGGGCTGGACGACGGGCTGCGCGAGGGGCGGGGCGGCGAGGGCAGGAGTCATTGCGGGAGACCACCGAATCGCGATCGTTAGCAGGTAAGCCTTACCTTACCGGAAGTCTTACCCGCGTCCACCGAGGTGTGAACCGCCGTCGTCGGCGCCTATGGTGCTGGGGACGTCAGGAGGAACCGCCATGGAGCAGGGCACAGCGGAACAGCAGCCGCGAACAGGGGCGTGGCTGCCCGCACGGGCCGGCACCGCCGCGCCGTACGGCGACCATGTCGTGCACGAGCGCGCCGTCCATGAGCGCGACGTTCCGGACCCCGCCGTCCCCGGCCCGTCGCCGGTGGCCGCGCCCACCGGGCCGCGGGTGCCCGCGCAGGCGCCACGGCCGCAGCGGTACTCCGTCCGCGGCCAGGTGCTGACCGCGCTGCGCCAGGCCCTGCTCAGCGGCGAGCTGGCGCCCGGCGAGCTCTACTCCGCCCCCGCGCTCGGCGAGCGCTACGGCGTCTCCGCGACCCCCGTCCGCGAAGCCATGCAGCAGCTCGCGGGCGAGGGCGCCGTCGAGGTCGTGCCCAACCGCGGCTTCCGGGTCTGCGAACGCAGCCCCCGCGACCTCGCCGAGCTGGCGGAGGTCCGCTCCATGCTGGAGGTTCCGGCGGTCGTCCGGCTGGCCAGGGCGCTGCCGCCCGCGCGCTGGGAGGAGCTGCGCCCGCTTGCCGCGGCGGGCGTCACGGCCGCCGCCCACGGCGACCGCGCCGGCTACGCCGAGGCCGACAGGGTCTTCCACCACGCGCTCGTCTCGTTCACCGGCAACCGCCATCTCGTGCAGGCCACCGACGACCTGCTGCGCCGCACCCAGTGGCCGGCCGGCGGGGCCCGGCTGCGTACGGCCGATCTGCTCGCCGACGCATCCGAGCACACGGCGCTGCTGGACGCGTTGATCGCCCAGGAGTACGCGGTCGCCGAACGCATCGCCCGCGCCCACCTCTCGGTGGCGCGCCACCCGCACTGACCGGCCCCCGCCGGCCGGCGCGGGGCCCGGGCTCAGCCGGGCAGCAGCTCCGTCAGCGGAACCGCCGCGGCATCGGCCGCGGGCCGGGAGAGATACAGCTCCGCGTGGTAGAAGCCGTCGTCCTCCTTGCCGGCGATGGACAGTCCGTGCCCGGCCAGCGCGGTGAAGGCCGCCTGCCGCTCGCCGTCGTCGGCGAACCGCCGCTGGCGGAACGTCCGCGTGGTGCACTTCTCCGTCACCAGCCCCGCGCGGGCGAGCAGATCCGAGACCGGTCGGTAGGACACGGTGCGCAGGACGAACGCCGCGACCCAGGGCGGCGACGACACGCAGTCGAAGAGCCGGGCGAAGGTGCGTGCGGTGATGTAGCCGACGCCGCCGGTGACGGTGATCAGGTCGGTGCCGGCCAGCGCCCGCCGCAGCGCCGCGCTCGGCTCGTCGTGTTCGAGGTTCTCCGCGAAGCCGTGGTCGAGCAGGCCGACCTTCTGTGCGTAGTCGACCGCGTGCTCCGCCGCGTCGATGCCGATCACCCGGGCGGCTCCCGGCCGTCGCCTGGTGGCGAAGAACGTACCGTCCTCACGGGCGAGTTGACGGGTCTGCGGCACTCCGGTGCCGTGCGCCGTGTACCGGTCGTAGAGATCGCCGAGCGAGAGCCGGTGGTTGAGCAGCGCCGCGTTGACCCCGTATGAGCAGCAGAGGTCGACGACATCGAGCGGTGCGCGGTCGGCCCTGCACCGCTGCAGCGTCTCGGCGACGGCGCGGAACACCGCCTGGCCGTGGTGCGGAATCTGGTAGTCCAGGGGTTGCAGAGTGGTGAAGTAACGCCGGGGATCAGGGCAGTTGTAGATCGCCTCGAAATCCGCCTTGCCCCAGTCGGATCCAGCGGTCGTGTTGATCGCTCCTGCTGCCACGAATGGGCCTCCTGAAAGGCTCTGTCAACGGGGGGAACCGGCTGGTCCCGGACCAGCATCCAGGCCCCGCCACCGCCTCACAGTGCGACTTGCGGCCATTCTCGGGGCGCGTGGGACGGGCGCCCGCGGCGTCGCCCCGCGTCAATCAGGGGCCGCCCCACCTCCCTGTTCATCGGCCGGGTGATCTCGCCGAGGGGGGTGCCGGCCGCCGTGCCGCGGCTGCGCCGGCGACGGGATACCGGCTGATGGGGTCGCTGCCCGCCCTGATCCCCGCCGCGAGGCGGGCCGGGGCCTTACCGGCGGTCGCCCGCGTTGCCGCGTTCCGGCCGAAACCTCGTGGACGCCGTCCGGTTCCGGCCAATCGGTGTCGGAACCGGCATGGCCGACGACGGGGGGTTGACAGGCCCGGCAGGGGCGCGCGGCCGTCAGTCGCGCGCCCCTGCCGGGCTCTCCGTCACGGGACCGGCGGGAGTTGCCCGGCGAGCCAGGTGGGGACGCCGCCCATGAGGCGGAACAGCCGGGCCGCCTCGGCGCGCAGGCCGGCCGCCTCGTCCTCATCGACGGCATCGGCCAGCGCCGCGAGCGCCGGCGCCGTGCCGATGAGGAAGCCGAGCTCCTCACGGATCCGCAGCGACTCGCCGAAGCCGTGCCGCGCCTCCGTCAACTCACCGTCGCGCAGGGCGAGTCCGGCGAGATGGCGCCAGGTGAAGGACAGCAGCAGCGAGTCCTTGCGGGCGGTGGCGCCCGCGTGCGCGCGGCGGTAGGCGGCGCGCGCCGAATCCGGGCTGTCGGCGATGTGTTCGGCCATCAGCCCGCGGCGGAAGTCCAGCAACGGGCGTCCGGGCGCGGCCGGATCGAGCAGCGCGGCGGCCCTGCCGAGCGCCGAGCGTGCCTCGTCGGCCCGGTCGCGGGCGCCCAGGACCGTTGCGGCGTACGCGAGATGGCCGCGTTCGCAGGCGGCGCCGCCGCGCTCGTCGTCGTCACCGGCCAGTGCCTCGGCGGTGCGCAGCGCGTCCTCCGCCTCCGCCCAGCCGGTCGCCGTGAACATGCAGCGCTCGACCAGGAGGGCCGCGCGGCGCAGGGCGGACGGGGCGTGATGGACGGAGTGGGGTTCCAGGAGCGCGGCCGCGTCGTCCCAGCAGCCGCGGGACCGCAGCCGCCAAACGGCGCGGTCGAGGGGATCGTCCCCCTCGACCGTTCTCGCTGCCGGTACCGCCGGTGGAAATGCCGCCCGCATCGAAAGCGGTTCCGCGGACCTGATGGGGTCCGCGGAATCCGCGGAACCTGACATGGCGGTATCCGCCACATTGCCCTCCCCGAGCGCGCCATTGAGCTGGAACTGGAAGCAGTGGGCGAATCTCAGCACGATTTCCGTCGTCCGGCCAAGGGGGTGGGTGAATGAATTCACAATCTTGGGCGCGGTGGTTGAGGTCGGTACGGGGGCCCTGATCGGCCGTGCCAAGGCCGGGCGCGGTCGCCGTGGCGGGCAACGGCGTTGAGCGGATGCCGCCCGATCGAGTTACTCCGCATGGCGGGCAACCGTCCGGTGGGCTCCGGCGGACGTTCGCGGAAGGGAGCGCACGCGGGGCGCACGGCGCACGTGCCCCGGCGACGGGATCAGCACCTGCGCCGCATAAACCCTCCGGCCCCCACGTGATCCGCAGGGCGCACTCCCCGGACGGCGCAGCGGGCCACCGGACGTCACCCCACGTCACTTAACGCGACGTCTCGGACGCCGGGCATCGTCGTGGCGCGAATCGCCTCGCCCGCCTTGGGCCATGGGAGGGATCTTTCCCGGCGGCGGGGCAGTGCGAGGCCACCGGACGGGCGCGGGCCGGGGAGGTGTCCTCCCCGGCCCGGCGGTCGTCAGCTCATCCGCAGGGCGAGGAAGAAGTCGAGCTTGTCCTCCAGGCGGGCCAGATCGCGGCCGGTGAGCTGCTCGATACGCCCGACGCGGTAGCGGAGGGTGTTCACATGCAGGTGCAGACGGGTGGCGCAGCGCGTCCAGGAGCCGTCGCTGTCCAAGAACGCCTCCAGCGTCGGGATCAGTTCGGCGCGGTGCCTGCGGTCGTAGTCGCGCAGCGGGTCCAGCAGCCGCGCGGTGAACGCCCGGCGGACGTCGTCGGGCACGAACGGCAGCAGCAGGACGTGCGAGGCCAGCTCCTCGTGGCCGGCGGCGCAGACGCGTCCCGGGCGGGCGGCGGCCACCCGGCGGGCGTGCCGTGCCTCCTCCAGCGCCCCGCGCAGCCCCTCCGCGGAGTGCACCGAGGCGCTGACGCCGATGGTCAGCCGCCCGTCGTCCGCAAGGCCCCGGCCGAGCGGCTCCTGGACGACGCGGAGCAGGTCGTCGGCGTGCAGCCCGGTCACCTCGGGGGCTCCGGAGTCGTCCGGTACGGCGGGCAGCGGGACCAGCGCCACCGCCTCGTCGCCGGTGTGCGCGACCGCTATGCGGTCCGAGGGCTCGGGGCCGAAGGTGCCCGGATCGACCAGCACCTCTTCGAGCAGGGTCTGGGCCACCGCCCCGCCGGGGACGTCGCCGTTCTCCCACTCCACCCGCGCCACCACCATCTGCCAGTGCGGCGCGGTGCCCAGGCCGGGCAGCAGCACCGGGGCCGCCACCCGCAGGCGGGCCGCGATCTCGGCGGGCGGGGCACCCGTCTGGACGAGTTCGAGCACCTCCTGCGCGAGCCGCCGGCGGACCGTGCGCGCCGCGTCGCGCCGGTCGCGCTCCACTGCGATCAGCTGGGTGACGCCGTGCAGCAGGTCGAGGCGCTCCTCCGGCCAGTCGCCGGCGTCGGCCTCGACGGCCAGCAGCCAGTCCGACAGCAGTGTCTCGCGCAGATCCCGGCCGTCGTAGCGGATCGGGAAGAGCGAGTACGTCGCGCCGCCGAGGGTGACGCGGTGCGGGCCCCGGCGGCCGGTGCGCGAGGCGGCCAGATGCTCGCCCGCGAGCCGGGCCGCGAGCTCGCCGGGCAGCTCGGGGCCGGAGTCCGCCAGCGTCGAGCCGGCGATCTGCCGACCGGTGGGGGAGAGCACCCAGGCCCGCAGGTCCAGGTCGGAGCCGAGCAGGTCCAGGACGACCTCCGGACCGCCGCCGGCGGGCCCCGACGTCATCAGGCGGCGGTGGCGGTCCACCACGGCGGCCAGGTCGCCGGCGCGCTCGCTGGAGACCTGCCGCACGACGTACTCCGTGATGGACGCGAACGACACGTCCTCGACCACGGAGAACAGCGGCAGCCGGTGCCGTTGGCAGGCCTGCACCAGGTCGTCCGGGACCGCCCCGAGCTCCGCCTCGCCCGCCGCGAGACCGGCGACCCCCGCGGTGGCCAGGATGCGCACGAACCGCTCGGAGTCCTCCGGGTCGCGCCGCCAGGCCAGACCGGTGAGGACCAGCTCGCCACCGGAGAGATACCGGCTGGGATCGCGTAGGTCGGTGGTCATCACGCCACGTACGGTGCGGTCCAGCTCTTCCTCGCCGCCGAGCAGCCGCAGGCCCAGGGTGTTGGTTTCCAGGAGTGCGCGGAGCCGCATGACCTCGCCCGCCGTTCTTTGCGTGTCTTGTGTTGCCGGTGGAATGCCGCGAGGTTTTGGCGCCTCGTCTTTCGTTCGAATCTACAAGACGGGCACCTTGGCCAGCCAACCGCTTCATGGTTTCGGTGACTGCACCGGGTGGGTTGTGGCGTCGTTCACTTGGCTCATCCGCGTTAACAAGACATGAACAGCTGCATGGCGACGAGGGCCCGCAGTCCTCACCATGAGCAGCGAACGACTCGAAATCGTAGAAGCAGAAGAGGCCACCCATGGACTTCCTTCGCCCCGCCAGCTGGGAGGAGGCGCTCGCCGCCAAGGCAGAGCACCCCACCGCTGTGCCCATCGCGGGCGGCACGGACGTGATGGTCGAGATCAATTTCGACCACCGCCGTCCCGAGTACCTGCTCGACCTGAACCGCGTCGGTGACCTGAGCGAGTGGGAGGTCGGAGAGAAGACCGTGCGACTGGGTGCGTCCGTTCCCTACACCCAGATCATGGAGAACCTGCGGACCGAACTGCCGGGCCTGGCTCTCGCGTCGCACACCGTGGCCTCTCCGCAGATCCGCAACCGCGGCGGCGTGGGCGGCAACCTCGGTACCGCCTCCCCGGCCGGTGACGCGCACCCCGCACTGCTCGCCTCGGGAGGCGAGGTGGAGGTCGAGTCGGTACGCGGCGTCCGCATGATCCCCATCGACGACTTCTACCTGGGCGTCAAGCGCAACGCGATGGAGGCCGACGAGCTGATCCGCGCGGTGCACCTGCCCAAGGCGGACGGCCCTCAGCAGTTCTCCAAGGTCGGCACCCGCAACGCCATGGTGATCGCGGTCTGCGCCTTCGGTATCGCGCTGCACCCCGAGACCCGCACGGTGCGGACCGGCATCGGCTCCGCCGCCCCCACCCCCGTACGGGCCCGTGAGGCCGAGGACTTCCTCGCCGCGGCGCTGGACGAGGGCGGCTTCTGGGAGTCGGGCAACACGATCCCGCCGGCCGTCGCCAAGCAGTTCGCACAGCTCGCGAGCGGCGCCTGCAACCCGATCGACGACGTGCGCGGCAGCGCCAAGTACCGCCGCCACGCGGTCGGCATCATGGCGCGCCGCACCCTCGGCTGGACCTGGGAGTCCTACCGCGGTAACGACCATGGCACCAAGGGAGGCGCACAGTGCGCGTGAACTTCACCGTCAACGGCCGCAAGCAAGAGGCCGACGACGTCTGGGAAGGCGAGAGCCTGCTGTACGTCCTCCGCGAGCGGATGGGCCTGCCGGGCTCCAAGAACGCCTGTGAGCAGGGCGAGTGCGGCTCCTGCACGGTCCGTCTCGACGGCGTGCCGGTCTGCTCCTGTCTGGTGGCCGCCGGCCAGGTCGAGGGCCGCGAGGTCGTCACCGTCGAGGGCCTCGCGGACTTCGCCAAGCAGCGTGCCGAGCACGGCGGTTGCGCCTCCGGCGCCTGCGGCGGCACCAGCGTCGACGCGGCCAAGCAGTGGCAGGCGCGCCCGGCCACCGCCGACAGTCAGACCGGCGAGCAGGTCGAACTCTCCCCGATCCAGCAGGCGTTCATCGACGCCGGCGCGGTCCAGTGCGGTTTTTGCACCCCGGGGCTGCTGGTCGCCGCGGACGAACTGCTGGAGCGCAACGACTCTCCGTCGGACTCCGACATCCGTGAGGCGCTGTCGGGCAACCTGTGCCGCTGCACGGGTTACGAAAAGATCCTCGACGCGGTCCGGCTGGCAGCCGCCCGCGGTGAGGGTGCAGCCTCTGCGACCACCGGACAGGGGGCCTGATCGCCATGGGAGTGACCCGCACACCCACCAACCTCACGCAGGGCGGCAAGACCAAGGCCGGCATCGGCGAGTCGACGCTGCGGCCCGACGGCACCCTCAAGGTGACCGGCGAGTTCGCGTACTCCTCGGACATGTGGCACGAGGACATGCTGTGGGGCTTCACGCTCCGCTCCACCGTCGCGCACGCCGAGATCGTCTCGATCGACACCTCCGAGGCCCTCGCGACCTCCGGTGTCTACTCCGTACTCACCTACGACGACCTGCCCACCGAGGTGAAGAACTACGGCCTGGAGATCCAGGACACGCCGGTTCTCGCCCACGGCAAGGTCCGCCACCACGGTGAGCCGGTGGCCCTGGTCGCCGCCGACCACCCGGAGACCGCCCGCCGCGCGGCCGCCAAGATCAAGATCGAGTACCGCGAGCTGCCGCTCGTCGTCGACGAGGCGTCCGCCATCGCCGAGGACGCGCCGCTGCTCCACGAGGGCCGCGACGACCACCACGCGGGCCACGTACCGCACCCCAACATCGTGCACCGCCAGCCCATCGTCCGCGGCAACGCCGACGAGGCCGCCAAGCACGCCGATGTCATCGTCACCGGCGAGTACGTCTTCGGCATGCAGGACCAGGCGTTCCTGGGCCCGGAGTCCGGTCTCGCGGTGCCCGGCGAGGACGGCGGCGTCGACCTCTACGTCGCCACCCAGTGGCTGCACTCCGACCTGCGGCAGATCGCCCCCGTCCTCGGCCTGCCCGAGGAGAAGGTGCGCATGACGCTCTCCGGCGTCGGCGGCGCGTTCGGTGGCCGCGAGGACCTGTCGATGCAGATCCACGCCTGCTTGCTGGCGCTGCGCACCGGCAAGCCCGTCAAGATCGTCTACAACCGGTTCGAGTCCTTCTTCGGACACGTCCACCGGCACCCGGCGAAGCTCTGGTACGAGCACGGCGCCACCAAGGACGGCAAGCTCACGCACCTCAAGTGCCGCATCGTGCTGGACGGCGGCGCCTACGCGTCCGCCTCCCCGGCCGTCGTCGGCAACGCCTCCTCGCTGAGCGTGGGCCCGTACGTCGTCGAGGACGTCGACATCGAGGCCATCGCGCTCTACTCCAACAACCCGCCCTGCGGCGCGATGCGCGGCTTCGGCGCGGTCCAGGCGTGCTTCGCCTACGAGGCGCAGATGGACAAGCTCGCCGCGAAGCTGGAGATGGACCCGGTCGCGTTCCGGCAGCTCAACGCCATGGAACAAGGCACCCTGCTGCCGACGGGACAGCCCGTCGAGTCGCCCGCTCCGGTCGCCGAACTGCTGCGCCGCGTCAAGGCGATGCCGCTTCCCCCCGAGCAGCAGTGGCTGTCGGCCGGTGAGAGCGCGGACGTCCGCGCGCTGCCCGGCGGACTGTCCAACACCACGCACGGCGAGGACGTCGTCCGCGGGATCGGCTACGCCGTCGGTATCAAGAACGTCGGCTTCTCCGAGGGCTTCGACGACTACTCCACCGCCCGGGTGCGGATGGAGGTGGTGGCCGGCGTACCGGTCGCCACCGTGCACACCGCGATGGCGGAGGTCGGCCAGGGCGGCATCACCGTGCACGCCCAGATTGCCCGTACGGAGCTGGGCGTCGAGCAGGTCACCATCCACCCCGCCGACACCCAGGTCGGCTCCGCCGGCTCCACCTCCGCCTCCCGCCAGACGTACATGACCGGCGGCGCGGTGAAGAACACCTGCGAGGCGGTGCGCGAGAAGGTCCTGGAGATCGGCCGCACCAAGTTCGGTACATACCACCCCGCGTGGGCCACGGCCGAGCTGCTGCTGGAGGGCGGCAAGGTCGTCACCGACGGCGGCGAGGTCCTCGCCGATGTGGTGGACGTCCTCGAAGGCGAGGCCGTCGACCTGGAGCTGGAGTTCCGGCACCGGCCGACCGAGGCGTTCGACCTGGAGACGGGTCAGGGCCACGGCCACGTCCAGTACTCCTTCGCCGCGCACCGCGCGGTCGTCGAGGTGGACACCGGCCTCGGCCTGGTCAAGGTCATCGAGCTGGCCTGCGCCCAGGATGTCGGCAAGGCGCTCAACCCGCTGTCGGTCGTCGGCCAGATCCAGGGTGGTACCACCCAGGGCCTGGGCGTGGCGGTCATGGAAGAGATCATCGTCGACCCCAAGACCGCGAAGGTGCGCAACCCCTCCTTCACGGACTACCTCATCCCCACCATCCTCGACACCCCGACCATCCCGGTCGATGTGCTCGAACTCGCCGACGACGCGGCCCCGTACGGGCTCCGCGGCATCGGCGAGGCCCCGACCCTGTCGTCGACCCCGGCCGTCCTCGCGGCGATCCGGAACGCGACGGGGCTGGAGCTGAACAAGACGCCGGTACGCCCCGAGCACCTCACCGGCACCTGAGCCCTCCGGGCGGTGGGTGTCAGGGGTGTCCCTGTCCGTCCTCCTCCGCGCACCGCCCGGAGTTCCTTTTCGCACCACGCAGTCGCTGCTCTTCGCACCACCTGAGCAGTACCCAGTTCGTCTCGGGCCGTCCCCCGGGTCGTGCAGCCGAAGTTTCGTCCCAAATCTCGCACTTGATGCGGGGGCCCCTATGAACCTTGGGAGTCAGGCACCATGACCCAGCAGTCCACTGAGCCGAAGACGGTGGCGGAAGACGCGGCTGAGGGCTCGCGTCAGCCCGCCGGCCGCTCTTGGCTCGACCGGTACTTCCACATATCCGACAGAGGATCGTCGATCTCGCGTGAGGTCCGCGGCGGCATCACCACCTTCATGGCGATGTGCTACATCCTCCTGCTCAATCCGCTGATCCTCTCGACGCCCGACGTGGAGAAGAACACGCTCGCCCACGCGGGCGTGGTGACCGCGACAGCGCTCGCCGCGGCGGTCAGTACGTTGCTGATGGGCTTCATCGGCAAGGTTCCGCTCGCCCTGGCGGCCGGACTGAACGTTTCGGCGGCCCTGACGACCCAGGTCGTCCCCAACATGACGTGGCCGCAGGCCATGGGCATGTGTGTGATGTACGGCGTCGTCATCATGCTCCTGGTGGTCACCGGCCTCCGCGAGATGATCATGAACGCCATCCCGCTGGCGCTCAAGCACGCCATCACCATGGGCATCGGCATGTTCGTCGCCCTGCTCGGACTGGTGAAGGCCGGCTTCGTCGGCAAGAGCGAAGGCGGCCCCGTCCAGCTCGGCGCCACCGGCCAACTCGTGGGCTGGCCCGTCCTGTTCTTCTGCGTCACCCTGTTGCTCATCTTCATGATGCAGGCCCGCAAGATCCCCGGTGCCATCCTCATCGGCATCGTCGCCGGCACCGTCCTGTCCATCGTCGTCAGCAAGATCGGCGGGCTCACGGACAAGGACTGGGGCGGCACCGCCCCCGCGCTGCACGGCAGCGCCGTCTCGGCACCCGACTTCGGGCTCCTGGGACACGTCGAATTCGGCGGCTGGGGCTCCATCGGCGCCCTCGGTGTCGGCATGATCGTCTTCACCCTGGTGCTGGCCGGTTTCTTCGACGCCATGGCCACCATCATCGGCGTCGGCACGGAGGCCAAGCTGGCCGACGACAAGGGCCGCATGCCGGGCCTGTCCAAGGCGCTGTTCGTGGACGGCGCGGGCGGTGCGATCGGCGGTGTCACCGGCTCGTCCGGTCAGACCGTGTTCATCGAGTCGGCGAGCGGTGTCGGCGAAGGCGCCCGTACGGGCCTGTCGTCGGTCATCACCGGCCTGTTCTTCGCGGCCTGCCTCTTCTTCACCCCGCTCACCCAGCTCGTGCCGGCGCAGGTGGCCGCGGCCGCCCTCGTCGTCATCGGCTCGATGATGATGAGCGCCGCCAAGCACGTCGACTGGAGCGACCGCTCGGTGTCCATCCCGGTCTTCCTGACCGTGGCCCTGATGCCGTTCACGTACAACATCACCGCCGGTGTCGGCGCGGGCGTCATCGCCTACACCGCCATCAAGACGGCCCAGGGCAAGTGGCGCGAGGTCGGCGGCTTCATGTGGGCGCTGAGCCTCATCTTCCTCGTCTACTTCTCGCTCAATCCGATCGAGCAGTGGCTGGGCGTCAAGTAACGGCCTGCCCGCTCCACCATCCATAAGGAGACCGACATGCTGGACATCGCCGAAGAGCTGCACCGGTGGGTCGAGCAGGGACGCGACTTCGCGGTGGCCACCGTGGTGGCCACCAACGGGAGCGCGCCCCGCCAGCCCGGAGCCGCCCTCGCCGTCGACACCGACGGCACGGCGATCGGGTCGGTCTCCGGCGGCTGCGTGGAGGGGGCGGTCTACGAACTGTGCCAGGACGCGCTCCAGACCGGCCTGCCGGTGCTGGAGCGGTTCGGCTACAGCGACGAGGATGCCTTCGCCGTGGGCCTGACCTGCGGCGGAATCATCGACATCCTCGTCACCCCGGTACGGACGAGCGCCTCCGGATCCGCCGGCGACGGCGGAGCGGGGGAACCGGTGGACAGCACTGCCGAAACGCTCGCCGCCGCGCTGGCCGCTGCCGCCAAGGGGGAGGCGGCGGCGGTCGCGCGAGTCGTCGAGGGACCCGCCGAACTCCTCGGCCGTGCCCTCCTCGTCCGCCCCGACGGCAGCCACACCGGCACCCTGGGCGGCCACCCCGCCCTCGACCGCACCGCCATCGGGCACACCCGCGCGCTGCTGGACGCCGGACGCACCGCGACCGTCGAGATCGGCGGCGGCGCCGGCTTCGAGGACGCGGCGGACAGCGCCGACGGAGCGCAGTGGGGCACGCAGTGCGGGCCACGGGTGCTCCTCCTCGTCGAAAGCTCCGTCCCCGCCCCCCGGATGCTCGTGTTCGGCGCCATCGACTTCGCCTCGGCGCTGGTCAAGGTCGGCAAGTTCCTCAACTACCACGTCACGGTCTGCGACGCCCGCCCGGTCTTCGCCACCCAACAGCGCTTCCCGGACGCCGACGAGATCGTCGTGGACTGGCCGCACCGCTATCTCGACTCCCAGTCCCTGGACGCCCGCACGGTGCTGTGCGTGCTGACCCACGACGCGAAGTTCGACGTGCCACTGCTGGAGCGGGCACTCAAGCTCCCGGTCGCCTACGTCGGCGCGATGGGCTCGCGCCGTACCCACCTCGACCGGCTGGAGCGGCTGCGCGACATCGGCCTCAGCGAGATCGAGCTGAACCGGCTGCGCTCACCCATCGGTCTCGACCTCGGCGCGCGCACCCCCGAGGAGACCGCGCTGTCCATCGCCGCCGAGATCGTCGCCAACCGGCGCGGCGGCACGGGCGTGCCGCTCACCGGCGCGCACACCCCCATTCACCATGACACGGCCCGTCCGGTGGGGCGGATCGGGTCGGTGGCCTGACCTCCGGGACTCCTCCGGGCCCCGGACGGAACGGCCACCTCGTGCACCGGCACGCACTCCTCAACGGGAGTACGTGCCGGTGCACTTGGGCGTGCGGGGCCGTGGCGTGGCCGTGCCGGTGCTTCTCCGGCCGCCGCCCGCGAGGAGGCCCTGGCGGCCATCGACGAGACGCGCGGGACACCAGGAGCCGTTGCGGACGGATTCTGTCCGCGAGGGCCCGTACTGTCGTCCGCATGACGCAGCGCACCGCGCCCACACTCACCGCCCGCGCCCTCGGCCGTGCCACTCTTGAACGTCAACTCCTGTTGCGCCGCAGTGATATGACCGCACTCGACGCGGTGGAGCGGCTGATCGGACTGCAGGCCCAGTCGCCGCGGCCGCCGTACCACGCGCTCGCCGCGCGGCTGGCCGGCTTCCGCCCGCAGGAGCTGTCCGGCCTCCTGGAGACCCGGCAGGCCGTCCGCATCTCGGTGATGCGCTCCACCATCCATCTCGTGAGCGCCCGCGACGCCCGGCTGCTGCGGCCCCTCACCCGCCCCGTGCACGACCGCACCCTGCGCGGCAGCTTCGGCAAGCAGCTGACCGGCATCGACCTGGACCGGCTCGCCGCGGCGGCGCGCGACCTGGTCGAGGAGCGGCCGCTGACCTTCAAGGAGTTGGGGGAGCGGCTCCAGGAGGAGTGGCCGGGCCACGACCGCTGGCCGCTGGCGATGGCCGCGCGCCAGCTGTTGCCGCTGGTCCAGGTCACGCCCCGGGCCCTGTGGGGACGCAGCGGGCAGGCCGCGCACACCACCCTCGACGCCTGGCTGGCCGGGGCTCCGGACGCGGCCGCCACCGCCGGGAAGGACACCCCGCCCGACGGTCCCGAGGCCGGCCCGGGGGAAGCCCTCGCCGCCGTTCTGCTGCGCTACCTGGCCGCGTTCGGTCCCGCCTCGGTCAAGGACATGCAGGTCTGGTGCGGGCTGACCCGGCTGCGGGAGGTGATCGACCCGCTCCGGCCCCGGTTGCGTACCTTCCGGGACGAGCACGGGGTGGAACTCTTCGACGTGCCCGACGGGCCGCTGCCCGACCCGGACACCGAGGCGCCGGTGCGCTTCCTCCCGGAGTTCGACAACGTCGCCCTCTCGCACGCCGACCGCACCCGGATCCTCGCGCCCGAGCACCAGGGCCGCACCTGGGACCGCAATGTCGCCTACCGGGTGCTCCTCGTCGACGGCGGCATCCGCGGCCTGTGGCGGATCGATACCGCCGGCGACAGCGCCCACCTGACCGTCGAGCCGTTCGACCCGCTCACCCGCGCCGAACAGGCCGCGGTGGCGGACGAGGCAGCCGGTGTCCTGCGGATGACCGCCCCGGACGCCCGGCACGACCTCCGCTACGGCCAGGTCGCCAGGAAGCCCGCAGGGGCGGCCCCGTAGGCCGACGGCGGGCCACCGACGGGCTAGCGAGCGCCCGTCGGGCGCGCACTGCTCAGCACGGCCATCATCAGGACGTCGTGCCACTCGCCGTCCCACGCGAGCGCCTCGCGCATCCGGCCCTCCACCTCGAAGCCGCACTTCTCGTACGCGCGCCGGGCCCGGTCGTTGTGCGCGAAGACCTCCAACTGGACGCGGTGCAGCCGCACACGGTCGAAGGCGTAGTCGAGGAGCAGCCGGATCGCCTCCGTCCCGATGCCGCGGTCGGTGGCGCCCGGCACGAGGGCGATGCGCAGCACGCCATGGGCGTTGTCGGCGTCGATGCCGAGCAGCGCGAGGTCGCCGAGGTAGTCGCCGGTCTCCAGGTCCTCGATGGCGAGGTCCAGCCGGTCCTTCTGGTCCGCGCGTCCCGAGCACCAGGCCCGGATGTCCTCCGGCGTGAACCGGCGGTGGGTGCCGGTGAGCCTGCGGGTCTCCGGATCCAGGGTCGTGGCGTGGAAAGCGGTGGCGTGCCGTATGGAGAGCGGCGCGAGCCGGATGCGGGAGCCGGGCAGAACCGGCTTCTCGGAGAGTGCGCTGGCATCGATCATGGGTGGATGATGGCGGGGCCGCGGATGCCGCGGCAATCGAATTGACCTCCGGATCGGCAGCGCACGGCCGCCGGCCCGGCGCCGCCCGGCGGGTTCGGCGGCCGGGTCGGGAAGGGGGCGGCGTGGAGCTGCGACAGGTGCGGTGTTTCGTGACGGTCGCCCAGGAGATGGCCCTCGGCCGGGCGGCGGACCTGCTGGGCACCGAACAGCCGGCGCTACGACGGGAGATCGGCCTGCTGGAGCGGGAGCTGCGGGCCGAGCTGTTCGACCGGTCGGCGCACCAGGTGCGGCTCACGGCCGCGGGGGAGCGCTTCCTGCCGGAGGCGCGGGCGCTGCTCGCCGCCGAGGCGCGGGCCCGGGCGGTCGTCGCCGGCCCGCACGCCGCGCGGACCCGCACGCTGCGGGTGGGCACCGGTACGGGCCTGGGCGCCCACCTGGACCGGGTGGGCGAAGCCCTCGCTGGCCTCGCCCCGCACCTCACCCTGGAGCTGATCGCGGCCCCCGCCCGGGAGCGGCTGGAGCGGGTCGCCGACCGCGACCTGGACGCGGCGTTCGTGCGGGGGGAGCCGGACGGCGCGGGCCGGGACGGTCTGCGCTTCGTGCCGCTGTGGCAGGACCCGCTGGTCGCGGCCCTGCCGGCCCACCATCCGGTCGCCGCCTCACCGGGCACGGTCGCGCTCGCGGACCTCGCCGGCCTGCCGCTCGTACTGACCGAACGCCGTACCCACCACGCCCTGTTCGACCTGGTCGTCAGCGCGTGCCACGACGCCGGGTTCGCCCCCGTACCGGGCCCGAGGACCGGGTCGCTCGACGACACCCTCGCCGCGATCCGCGCGGCGGGCCCCGGCGAGGCGCTGTGGACCGTCGTCTACGCCTCGCACGCACACCGGCTGAACACACCCGAGGTGCGGTTCCTGCCGTTCCGCAACCCCGGCATGGAACTCACCGCCTACCTCGCCGTACCCCGCGCCGACCCGCCCGCAGGACTGGATCTGCTGCTGAGGGCCTGCGCTCCGACCGGCGGCCGCGAGGTCTTCTGATCGTGGTCGGCGCTCGCGGCCCGCCCCGGATCCCGGCCGCCGCGCCTACGGCAGCAGCCCACACCGCCGGGCCGCGATCACGGCCTGCAGCCGGGTGTGTACGCCCAACTTCCGCATGGCGGAGCGCAGATAGCCCTTCACCGTCTCCGGGCGCAGCCCCAGCCGCTCCGCCACCTCGGCATTGGTCGCCCCCGATGCCACACACGCCAGCACATCCACCTCGCGCGGCGACAGCACCGGGCCCCGGTGCTCCGCCCGCTCCGCGCCGCCGGGCCGCCCGGAGGAGGCCGCCGCGAGTCGGCCGCAGGCCGCGAGCATCTCCTGCCGCAGCGACGGATCGGCGATCCGCTGGGCCAGCGTCCGCAGCGCGCCGTGCGCCTCACGGACCTCCTCCCACCTCGCCGGATCCGCGGCGGCGGGCGGCGCGGACGCCTCACGTGCCGCCGCGGCGGGAGAGTGGGCCACCGACAGCAACCGAGCCGCCTCGTCCTCCAGCAGCAGCGCCTGCTCCAGCTCCCGCGCCACCTCCATGGCGGCCGTCAGCGGCCGGTCACCCAGCCGCACCGGCCGGCGCAGCGCCCCGTACAGCACCCCGCGCACCCGCCTGCGGACGACCACCGGCACCGCGAGCACCGACCGGAGCCCCTCGGCCGCCACCGCCGCGTCGTACTCGTGGCTGATCACCGACGAGGCGCTGTAGTCGGTCACCGCGAACGGCCGTGCCAGCGACGCGGCTTTCCCGCCCAGACCGTTGCCCTGGAGGATGTCCAGCCCGCTCAGCACCGCGGTCGCCGTCCCGGACAGCTCGTTGATGCGGAAGCGCCCGGGGGCGGCCAGCAACCCGCCGAACGCCACCGGCAGCCCACTGGCCCGTCGCAGCCGGGACAATGCCGTCCGTACGTCCACGGAATCGTTCGCCCCCGATGCGAGCTGCACGCGAAACCTCCGGTTCCCCCCTTTCGGGGGTGGTGAGACCTGCGCCACTGATTACACGATGGCGGGTAGCGGTGCGGCAATGAGGAGGACACATGACGGACACGGAAACCGCGGCGGCGGGGCGCTCGCCCTCCGCCACCGAGGAGTTCCGGGCGGCGCGGGACCTCCTGCTCCGGCACCGGGAGGACTACGGCGCGGCCCGCGCGGCCTTCCGCTGGCCCCGGCCCGAGCACTTCAACTGGGCGCTCGACTGGTTCGACGTCATCGCGGAGGGCAACGACCGCACCGCCCTGCACATCGTCGAGGAGGACGGCGCCGAGACCAAGCTGAGCTTCGCCCAGCTGCGCCACCGCTCCGACCAGGCCGCCAACTGGCTGTCCGCCAAAGGGGTGCGGGCGGGCGACCGCATCGTGGTGATGCTCGGCAACCAGGCCGAGCTGTGGGAGACCGCGCTGGCCGCGATGAAGCTGCGTGCCGTCGTCATCCCCGCGACGCCGCTGCTGGGGCCTGCCGACCTCGCCGACCGCATCGACCGCGGCCGGGCCCGGCACGTCCTCGTGCGCGCCGCGGACACCGAGAAGTTCGCGGCGGTCCCCGGGGACTACACCCGGATCGCCGTCGGCGGGGCGAGGGACGGCTGGCTTACGTACGAGGAGGTGTACGACAGCCCCGGCGCCTTCGAGCCGCAGGCGCCCACCCGGGCCGACGACACGCTGATGCTGTACTTCACCTCCGGCACCACCGCCCGCCCCAAGCTCGTCGAGCAGACCCACGCCTCCTACCCCATCGGCCACCTCGCGACGATGTACTGGACGGGCCTGCGGCCGGGCGATGTGCACCTGAACATCTCCTCGCCCGGCTGGGCCAAGCACGCCTGGTCCAACCTCTTCGCGCCCTGGAACGCCGAGGCCACCGTCTTCATCCACAACTACACCCGCTTCGACGCGGCGCGGCTGATGGCCGAGATGGACCGTGCGCAGGTCACCAGCTTCTGCGCCCCGCCGACCGTGTGGCGGATGCTGATCCAGGCCGACCTCTCGGCGCTCGCGCACCCCCCACGGGAGATCGTCGCGGCCGGTGAACCGCTCAACCCGGAGATCATCGAGCAGGTGCAGCACGCCTGGGGCGTGACGATCCGGGACGGCTTCGGGCAGACGGAGACCGCCGTCCAGGTCGCCAACACCCCCGGCCAGCGGGTCAAGCCGGGCTCCATGGGCCGGCCCACACCCGGCTTCGACGTGGTCCTGCTCGACCCGGTGAGCGGCGCCCCGGCCGACGAGGGGGAGATCGCCCTCGACCTCACCGCCCGCCCGGTCGGCCTGATGGCCGGCTACCAGGGCGACGCGGCCCGCACCGCGGAGGCGATGGCGGGCGGCTACTACCGCACCGGCGACATCGGCTCCCGTGACGGTGACGGCTGGATCACCTACGTCGGACGCGCCGACGACGTCTTCAAGGCGTCCGACTACAAGATCTCCCCGTTCGAGCTGGAGAGTGCCCTGCTGGAGCACGAGGCGGTCGCCGAGGCCGCCGTGGTCCCGGCGCCCGACCCGCTGCGGCTGGCCGTCCCCAAGGCCTATGTGGTGCTGGCCGCCGGATGGGAGCCGGGCCCGGAGACCGCGAAGCTGCTCTTCGCGCACTCCCGTGCCGTCCTCGCCCCGTACAAGCGGGTCAGAAGGCTGGAGTTCGCCGAACTGCCGAAGACCGTCTCCGGCAAGATCCGCCGGATCGAACTGCGCGAGCGCACCGCGCAGGGCGACGGCGGCGCCGAATACCGGGAGGAGGACTACCGATGACGCAGTCGCAGACGGAGCTGTCCTACGCGAGCGGCGCGGCGGAGCTGCCGCTGCTCGGCCGCACCATCGGCGCGGACCTCAGCCGTACCATCGCCCGCTTCGGTGACCGCGAGGCCCTGGTCGACGTGCCGAGCGGGCGGCGCTGGACGTACGCGGAACTGGGCCGCGCCGTGGACGAGGTGGCCCTCGGGCTGCTCGCCAAGGGCGTCGGCAAGGGCGACCGGGTCGGCATCTGGTCCCCCAACTGCGCCGAGTGGGTGCTGATCCAGTACGCCACCGCCCGCATCGGCGCGATCCTGGTCAACGTCAACCCGGCCTACCGGGTGCACGAGTTGAGTTACGTCCTGCGGCAGTCCGGGATACAGGTCCTGGTCTCCGCGACCCACCACAAGACCAGCGACTACCGCCGGATGATCGAGCAGGTCCGCGGCCAGAGCCCGGCGCTGCGCGATGTGGTCTACATCGACGACCCGACCTGGGGCGGGCTGCTGGCCGCCGGGGCCGCCGTCCCGGCCGCACGGCTCGCGGAGTGCGAGGAGGGGCTGACGGCCGACGACCCGGTCAACATCCAGTACACCTCCGGCACCACCGGCTTCCCCAAGGGCGCCACCCTCTCCCACCACAACATCCTCAACAACGGCTTCTGGGTCGGTGAGACGGTCGGCTACACCGCGGACGACCGGGTCTGTCTGCCGGTGCCCTTCTACCACTGCTTCGGCATGGTCATGGGAAACCTCGGCGCCACTTCGCACGGCGCCTGCATCGTCATCCCGGGGCCCGCCTTCGACGCCGCGGACACCCTCCGGGCCGTCCAGGACGAGCGCTGCACCTCGCTGTACGGCGTGCCGACGATGTTCATCGCCGAACTCAACCACCCCGACTTCGCCACCTACGACCTGACGTCCCTGCGCACCGGCATCATGGCCGGCTCGCCGTGCCCGGAGGAGGTGATGAAGCGGGTGGTCGCCGAGATGCACATGGCGGAGGTGTCCATCTGCTACGGCATGACCGAGACCTCGCCGGTGTCCACCCAGACCCGCCGGGACGACGATCTGGAGCACCGCACGGCGACGGTCGGCCGGGTGCTGCCGCACATCGAGGTGAAGGTCGTCGACCCGGCGACCGGCGGGACCGTGCCCCGCGGCACGCCGGGGGAGCTGTGCACCCGCGGCTACAGCGTGATGCTCGGCTACTGGGAGGAGCCGGAGCGCACCGCCGAGGTCATCGACGCCGCCCGGTGGATGCACACCGGCGATCTGTCGGTGATGAACGACGACGGCTACGTCCGTATCGTCGGCCGCATCAAGGACATGATCATCCGGGGCGGCGAGAACGTCTATCCGCGCGAGATCGAGGAGTTCCTCTACACCCACCCGAAGATCGCCGACGTCCAGGTCATCGGTGTCCCGGACGAGAAGTACGGCGAGGAGATCGCCGCCTGCGTGATCCTCCGCGACCCCGCGGACCCGCTGACCCGGGATGAACTGGCCCGCTACTGCCGCTCCCGGCTCGCCCACTTCAAGGTGCCGCGCTATCTCGACATCGTCGACGCCTTCCCGATGACGGTCAGCGGCAAGGTCCGCAAGATCGAACTACGCGAACGGCTGGCGAAGGAGCTGGGCCGGGTGTCATAGCGGGGGCGCCCCCCGGCGGGGCATCTCGGCGCCACGGCACCCCCGTTCGTCCCTGCGCCTCAGCGGGCGTCGGCGCCGCTGAGGCGCAGGTAGTCCCATGGGTCGTGTGCGTTGAGGACCGTGATCCGCTCGTGCGGGGCACTCGGCCCGTCCGGCGTGTCCCGGCTGTCGACCGGCAGCCGGGACACGGGCCCGGTTCCGGCGGTGTCCTGTGCCGCGAGGTCCCGCAGGCGCCCCTGGTTGGCGATCCGCAGTTGCTCGTCCACCTGGGCGTCCAGCTGGATGATGTCCATCAGGGGGTGGGAGTGCGGCGCGTGGGCGGCGATCTCCCGATGGTAGAAGTACGCGTCCCCGGCGTGCAGCAGCCAGCGGTCGCCGTCCCGGACCGCCACCCCCGCATGCCCCGCGCTGTGCCCGCCGAGCGGCACGGTCAGCAAGTCGTCGTGCACGCGCACCAGTTGGCGCACCCCGGAGAAGCCGCCCCACTCCTCTCCTGAGCCGTCCGGGGCGTACGTCTGCCAGCGGGGGCCGTGCGCCCAGTGCGCCGGGCGGTAGCGCCTGCTGGGCCCCTCCTTCTCGGCGGCACGCAGCTCGGCCTCCATGACGTGCACACGGGCCTCGGGGAAGTCCGGTAGGCAGCCGCTGTGGTCGACGTCCAGGTGGGTCACCGCGATATGGCGGACGTCCGAAGCGGTGTAACCCAGGCGTTCGATCTGCCGCAGAGCGGTCTCGGAGGGTCGCAGCGCCGGCTGGGCCAGCTCCACCCACTCCGCGTCCAGCGTCTCCTGCGGCCGCCGCACGTCGTCCGTGCCGAGGCCGGTCTCGATCAGCGCCAGTCCGTCCCGCTCCGTCTCCACCAGAAGGCAGTGGCAGACGGCGGGTAAGGGCTGCGGCCCAAAGTAGGTCGCCTCGATGGGCATCATGGAGCCGCGGTTGAGGTGGTGGATCTTCGTGACGCGCGCGGACGCGGCCAGGTGTGTGCGGCGCGCCGGCCAGCTCCATCGCCTCGGCGGCCAACTGCTCCTTGCCCGCCGGACCGACCGGTCTATAGAGAACAAGGAGTGGGCTGCGGCTGATGACGGCCGATCAGGCCGTCGGCGTCACGGCAGGGTGGCAAGGGGGCACGCGCTCGCCGCCGTGCGGATCCTTCCTCTGCTGATTGCATAGAAGTACAGTAGGACGCATGAATATCCAGGAGGTCTCCTTCGGGCACCCCGACGCGGTCGAACTCAACGACCGCGTCCAGCTCGAGTACGCGGCGCGGTTCGGCAAGGAAGAGGGCGACATCACGCCCCTCGACGCGGCCATGTTCGAGCCGCCCCAGGGCCTGTTTCTGATCGTCTACGACGACCGGGGCATCCCCGTGGCCACCGGGGGCTGGCGTGGCCAGGAGGGGAACGGCCACGGGTACGCCGACGGCGATGCGGAGATCAAGCGCATGTACGTCGTCCCGGAGGCGCGCGGCCGCGGCCTGTCCCGGCTGGTGCTTGCCGCGCTGGAGAGCGACGCCCGTGGCGCCGGACGCTTCCGCATGGTCCTGGAGACCGGCACCAAGCTGCCGGAAGCCATCTCCCTCTACATCTCGAGCGGCTACCGGCCCTGTGCCAAGTTCGGCCCGTACCGCTTCGATGAGCTCAGCCGCTGCTACGCGAAGCCTCTGGTGGACGGAGTCGGCGAGCCCGCTCCTGGTGCGGCAGTCGGACGCCGAGCCGCCGCGCGCTGACCGGCCCCCGAAGCGTCCGTCGTCCCCGTACCCGCCCGGTGCCGTCCCGTCCCGCCGGTGCGGTCAGCGGCCGCCCGGCCAGTCGAGCAGCAGGCGCTGAGCGCGGGGGAGGGAGGCGACCACGAGGTCGTACGAGTCCTCGATCATGTCGAGGACGAGCTGGTCCGGGAGGCCGCCCGCCAGCGAGACGGTGTTCCAGTGGCGCTTGTTGAGGTGATACCCCGGCACCACCTCCGGGTGCGCCGCCCGCAGTCGTTGCGCCTCGTCCGGATCGCACTTGAGGCTCACGGTGAGCGGCTGCGCGTCGAGGCCGGTCAACGCGAAGATCTTGCCGCCGACCTTGAACGTCGCCACGTCCGGATGGCCCGGGAAGGGGAATTCCTCGGTCGCGCCGTTGAAGCCGAGGCAGGTGGACCGTAGGGCGTTCGCGTCGATCATCTCTCCAGTATGGCCCGCACACACCTTGACCTGACTACCCGTCATATTGCTGACTGAAGCATCCGGACGATCCGCTGGAGGGCTTGTGCTCAGTCTTGAGGGAAAGACCGCTGTCATCACCGGTGCGGCACGGGGACAGGGCGCCGAGGCGGCCCGGCTCTTCGCCCGCCTGGGCGCGCGGGTCCTGCTCGGCGACGTGCGGGACGGCCTGGGCCGGGAGGTGGCCGCCGGGATCGGTGAACGGGCGCACTACGTCCACCTCGATGTCACCGACGCCGCCCAGTGGGCCGCCGCCGTGGACACCGCCTGCGAGCGCTTCGGGCGGCTCGACATACTCGTCAACAACGCGGGGGTGTTCCGCTCCGTGCCACTGCACGAGGAGGATCCCGAAGCGTTCGAGGCGACCCTCCGCGTCAACCTCGTCGGGCCGTTCCTGGGGATGCGGGCCGTGCGTACGCCGATGATCCGCGCGGGAGGGGGCGCGATCGTCAACGTCTCCTCCATCGCCGGCCTCACCGGTATTGCCCGCACAGGCGGCTACGGCGCGTCCAAGTGGGGCCTGCGGGGCCTCACCAAGGTCGCCGCGCTGGAACTCGGCGAGCACGGCATCCGGGTCAACTCCGTCCACCCCGGCATCATCGACACCCCGATGGTCGAGGGCATCGCCCCACCGGCCGGGGCGGGAAACCACCCAGCGGTCGCCCTGCGTCGCATCGGCCTGCCGCAGGACGTCGCCGGCCTGGTCGCGTTCCTCGCCTCCGACGCCGCCGGCTTTCTGACGGGCGCCGAGATCGCGGTCGACGGGGGGTCGACCGCGGGGGAGGCGCCGGCGGCCGTACGGGCGGGGTGAGGGGCGGCGGGACCGGCGAGGAACGACGGGATGCCGTCGGCCGGGACCGACGAGGGACCGCCGTGCGATCGCCGTACGACCGTCGGCCGATGCCCCGTCAACGGCGCCCGTGCCGACGGCTCACTGCGGCCCGTCCGAGTGCTCGGCCTGTCGCCGCATGCAGACCCGAGGCCAGGCATCCAGGCCGAGCGCCGCCTCGTGTGCGCGGATGGCCCGCAGGCCGGGAGTGAGCGCGGTGTCGTCGAGCACCCGGAAGCCGAGGCGGCGGTAGTAGGGCGCGTTCCACGGCACCTCGGCGAAGGTGGTCAGGGTGAGGGCGCCCAGTCCGCTGTCGCGCTCCGCACGTTCGATGAGGGCGCGGCCGATGCCGCGACGGGCGTACTCCGGGTGGACCGACACCTGCTCGATATGGGCGCAGCCGTCTACCGGGTCCCACAGCAGGTAGCCGGCCGGCCGTCCGGCGGTATCGCCCTCGGGTCCCTCATAGGCGACAAGCAGCCGCCCCGCCCGCAGGTAGTCGGTCAACTGGCCCACCGACGGCGGTTCGTCGTCCGCGATCCGGGCCATGCCCAGAGCGCGGAACGGCTCCCCGGCCGCCCGCTCGATCTCGCGCAACGCCGGCAGGTCGGCGGGGGACGGCTCGCGGATGGTCATCCGGCCAGTTTCGCCGGTCGGCTCCGGGCGGGCGAGCGGATTTCCGGCTCGCCGTCGCCCGCTCCTGCGTGGCGGCGTGCCCCGGCCGACGTGAAGGGTTCCGGCGCCCGACGAATCACTGCTCCGGCGCGCCGTACTTGATCAGTTCGTCGGCCGGGTCGTTGACCGGCTGCGGGGTGCCGGTGAGGTCCATGACGAACAGCGGTATGTGCAGCTCGTCGGCCCGGGAGCGGGCGTCGCGGGCGTACCCCGCGAGGGAGAAGAAGACCGCGATGGCCGAGTCGTTGAGGCCGTTGAGCCAGACACACTCGATCTCGCGGAGCTCGGTGGCGTGGGTGGTCGGGTCGACCTGCGCCACCACGCCGGTGCCGCGCAGATCCACACCCGAGGCGGTGCGCTCCTGGGTGCGGGTGACGTCCGGGTAGCCGAGCCACTTCAGATACTGCCCGGCGGCGGTCACGCAGTCGCGGGCCGTGCGGATCGTGACCGGGTGGAAGGCGGGGCGCAGCACTGCGCGCCGCGCGCTCGGCGCGGCGGTCGGCAGCAGGCCGGTGAGGTCGAGGGAGCCGGTGGCCGGGAGGACGGGCGGTGCCGGTGTGGGCGGGGGGACGACGGGGACACGGACAACCGTGCCGCACGCACAGCCGGACTCCGGCGCCGGCCACTCGTCCTGGCGCCCGCAGACCTCGCAGCGCACCTCGACCCAGGATGCCTGCCAGGTGCGGTGCACTATCTCGACGGGGACACCGCCGCGCAGCACGGGCATGGTCAGCGGCGCACCGCACGCACACGGGAAGGTGGGCGGGGTGAAGGCGTTCTCACGGCGGCAGGTGGGGCACCGCACCGGCACGCTGTCGGCCATGGTCGGCTCCTGGCGGTAGGTCGGCAGACAGGACGGCTCTCTGCTGTCGCCCATCGTCTCTCCAAAACCGGGCGCCGTGGGCGGAATTGACGGAGAGAGCCGCAGGTCGGGCGAGAAAGTGGGGGAGCGCGGAGCGTACGCGGCCTCCCGCACGGCGCGCATGGGACCCGTGCGCGCCGCTCACCGGCCAACGGCGGTCCTGCCCGGGACCTCCAGCGGCACGCGGTACCGGGCCGTGACGCACACCGGGCCCGGTATCCGTGACCGTACGGATACCGGGCCCAGTGCGAGTTGTTCCCGCCCGGCAGCGCGAGAGATGGGCGCGACAGGACATCGCGCCACCGGACGGAGCAGTGGGAGAGAGGTGGGGCCCCTCGGTGGGGGCGGTGGAGGAGGCGGGCTCCGCGGCGGGGGAGTGACTCACCCTTCCTTATCGGGTGAGTACTGCCACCGCACTGGTTGCTCCCCGGATGCCGCGGAGCTCCGCACTACCTCTCCGCACCGGCCGGCCACCCCTCAGCGAGCCGGCCGGTACGGATGCGCAAGGATGCTGACCTCCCGTCAGTCCTCGCGCAGCTCGTGGACCTTGGCCTCGACGCGCTTGCCGTACTCCGGGTCGGCGGCGTGGAAGTGGGCGAGGTTCTTCTCGATCACGTCGTCGCGGCCGACCTGGGAGAGACCGCCGGCGATGTTGTTCACCAGCCGGTTCTTCTCGTCCTCGGACATCAGGCGGTAGAGCTCACCGGCCTGGAAGAAGTCGTCGTCCTTGGTGTGCGCCGGGGCCTCGTGGGTGCCCACGTAGCCGGCTACGGCGAGCGGAGCCGAGAGCGGCTCGTTCGTCTGCACCGGGCCGCTGTAGGAGTTCGGCTCGTAGTTCTTCGCGCGCCGGTCGTAGGCGTTGGCGGCCATCAGACCGTCCCGGCCGTAGTTGTTGGCCTCGGTCGCCTTGGGGGCGTTCACCGGCAGCTGGGTGTGGTTGACGCCCAGGCGGTAGCGGTGCGCGTCGGCGTAGGCGAACAGTCGGCCCTGGAGCATCTTGTCCGGGGAGGGACCGATGCCGGGGACGAAGTTGTTCGGCGAGAAGGCGGACTGCTCGACCTCGGCGAAGACGTTGTCCGGGTTGCGGTCCAGGACCAGCCGGCCGACGCGCTGCAGCGGGTAGTCGCTGTGCGGCCAGACCTTCGTCAGGTCGAACGGGTTGAAGCGGTAGTCCGCCGCCTCGGCCGCCGGCATGATCTGCACGTACAGGGTCCAGGAGGGGTACACGCCCCGCTCGATGGACTGCAGCAGGTCGGTCTGGTGGCTGTTGGGGTCCGTGCCGGAGAGCTCGGCGCCCTGCTCGGCGTCCAGGCAGCGGATGCCCTGGTTGGTCTTGAAGTGGTACTTGACGAAGAAGGCCTCGCCCTCGGCGTTCGTCCACTGGTAGGTGTGCGAGCCGTAGCCGTTCATGTGGCGGTAGGAGGCCGGGATGCCGCGGTCGCCCATGAGCCAGGTGATCTGGTGGGTGGCCTCGGGGGCGTGCGCCCAGAAGTCCCAGACGTTGTCCGGCTCCTGCTTGCCCGTGAAGGGGTCGCGCTTCTGCGAGTGGATGAAGTCCGGGAACTTGATCGGGTCCTTGATGAAGAACACCGGGGTGTTGTTGCCGACGAGGTCGTAGTTGCCCTCTTCGGTGTAGAACTTCAGGGCGAAGCCGCGCGGGTCGCGGGCCGCGTCCGGACCGCCGAGGTTGTCGGCGACGGTCGAGAAGCGGATGAACGTCTCGGTCCGCTTCCCGACGGTGTTCAGGAAGTCGGCACGGGTGAAGCCGGTGACGTCGTCGGTCACCTCGAAGTAGCCGTACGCGCCGGAGCCGCGGGCGTGCACCACGCGCTCCGGGATGCGCTCGCGGTTGAAGCGCGCGAGCTTCTCCAGCAGGTGCTGGTCCTGGAGAATGATCGGGCCGCCGACGCCGGCGGTTGAGGAGTTCTGGTTGTCGGCGACGGGGGCGCCAGCCTCCGTTGTGAGAACGCGCGCCGTCGGCGTGGGCTTCGACATGGTGACCTTCCGTACGAGAGCGCGGAAGTTGGCTTCCGCATGTCGGAGCGTAAGAAGAGCTCCGACCAAACGTCAACAGTTTGTTGAAACAAAGCTGGATGGTGTTCCGGACGGCGACCGCGCCTGGGCGCGACAGGACAGGTGTCAGCGCAGCCGCCGCCCGGAAACTTCGGGCTCCGGGCCCTCAGGGCCCGAAGCTGTACTCCCGCACGGCACCGTCGACGGGGCCGCCGCAGGCAGCCGGCACCGCGCGCTCGACCGGTACCTCTACGAGGACCGGCCGCCGCGTGGAGACGGCTTCCTTGCGGGCCCACTCGACGGCCGAGCGGAGATCTGCCGGATCGGCGAGGCCACGGCCTGCGCAGCCGTATGCCTCGACGAGCTTCACGTGGTCCGTGAGCTGCTCGTCCGGAAAGCCGACCGGAACGTTGCGGGGGTGACCGCCGGCGGCCGCGCGGGCCGAACCGGGGTGACCCGGGGTGAGCGCGAGCAGGACGAAGGGCACGCCGTACCGCGCCGCGCCCGACAGTTCCTCGGCCAGGAACGACAGGCCGTGGCCCTCGATGACCGCGACGACCTCCGCATCCTGCTCGCCCCGGGACTCCAGGGCCTTGCGGACGCCGATGGCGGCCGGGACCTCCCAGCCGGGCAGGCCCGTCCCCGTACGGAGGTGGTGCCGGGGCCGGGGAGTGTCCGCCGTCGCCGCGGCACCGGGCGAACCGGTGACGACGTACACCGCGGGGTCCGATGCCGAGCCCGCGCCCAGGATCCTGTCGATCTCCGCCAGGACCGGCGACGCCGCGCCGTCGGACGCCGGAACGTCCGGCCGAACGGCGGCCGCTGTCCGGCAAGCCTGCTGCCGGAACCGGAAGTCGAGGGCCGATCCGGCGTCGTCAGCGATCTCCGCAGCGGCCACATCGGCCGGCACATCGATCAGCACCGGGCCCGGCCGTCCCTCCCGCGCGATCCGGAACGCCTCGCGAAAGGCTCCCGGTATGCGCGCCGGATCCTCGATCCGCTCCGCCCGCTTGGTGACCGGACCGGCCAGCCGAATGAGGTCCGGAGAGTCGCCGGCCCCGTGGCGGAGCGAGCCGGACCGGCGGTGCGGACCGTCCGGCGGCCGGGCGGTGACGCAGACCAGCGGGACCGCGTCCTGCCGTGCCGCGTACAGGCCGGTGACCAGCCGCGCGGCCCCGGGGCCCGAGGCCACCGCGGCGACGCCGACCCGGCCGTCGCCCGTACGGGCCCAGCCGTCCGCCATGTGCGCGGCGGCCTCCTCGTGACGCACCGCGTAGTGCTCGATGCCGCCCGCCTCCTCCATCGCCGTGTACAGCGGGAGGAGGGCGGCACCGGGGCAGCCGAAGACGATGTCGACGCCCTCGTCCTTCATGATGCGGACGGCCGCCTGTACGGCGGGTACGCGCTGCGCCGCCATGGGACTCAGCTTTCGGTGGTGGTTCCGGAGAGGCGTTCGACGCCGCGCAGGAGGGCGGAGTGGTCGAGGTTGCCGTCGCCCTGGGCGCGCAGGGAGGCGACCAGGCTCGCGACGACGGCGCCGACGGGCAGGGCCGCCCCGACGGTGCGGGCGGCGTCGGTGACGATGCCCATGTCCTTGTGGTGCAGGTCGATGCGGAAGCCGGGCTTGAAGTCCCGGTTTTTGAAGTTGTCCTTCTTGCGGGTCAGGACGGTGGAGCCGGCCAGACCGCCGTTGAGGACGTCCAGGGCCGCAGCGAGGTCGACGCCGGACTTCTCCAGGAACACCACCGCTTCGGCGCAGGCCTGGATGTTGACCGCGACGATGAGCTGGTTGGCGGCCTTGACCGTCTGGCCCGCGCCGTGCGGACCGCACAGCACGATGGTCTTGCCCAGCGCCTCCAGGATCGGCTTGGCGGCGTCGAAGTCGGACTGCTCACCACCGACCATGATCGACAGCACCGCCTCGATCGCACCCGCCTCACCACCGGAAACCGGCGCGTCCAGCACCCGGATGCCCTTGGCACCGGCAGCCTTCGCCAGGTCGATG
The DNA here is from genome assembly GCF_045782725.1 of Streptomyces sp. Pv4-95. Lineage (NCBI taxonomy): Bacteria > Bacillati > Actinomycetota > Actinomycetes > Kitasatosporales > Streptomycetaceae > Streptomyces > Streptomyces sp. Pv4-95. The sequence goes on along the minus strand of NZ_CP127172.1, from coordinate 1,893,604 downwards.
GAGGTCTGCGGGGTGATCGAGGACATGTCGATCAGCAGCGCACCGGACCTGGCGTTGTCGACGATGCCGTCCGGGCCGTAGGCGATGGCCTCCACCTGCGGCGAGGCCGGCACCATCGTGATCACGACGTCGGCGTCCTTGACCGCCTCCGCGATCGAACCGGCCGCCGTGCCGCCGGCCGCCGCCAGCCGCTCCAGCTTGTCGGCCTCCAGGGTGTAGCCGGTCACCTCGTACCCGGCCTTGATCAGGTTCTCGGCCATGGGCGACCCCATGATCCCCAGCCCGACCCACGCAATCTTGGGCAGCTTGCTCATACCAAAGCCTCTTTCACACTCAAACGTTCAGACAGATCAGCGGGCAACCGTCAACGGCAGGCGTCAACGGGCCGGGCGCAGCTCGGCCGGCAGCCAGGCGAAGGACTGCGCGCTGGGCGCGTCACCGGGCTTGTACTCCAGACCCACCCAGCCCTGGTAGCCGTTCTTCCTCAGCCGGCCCAGCAGCCCGGCCAGGTCCAGCGCACCGGTACCGGGCGCGCCGCGGCCGGGATTGTCGGCGATCTGCACATGCGCGGTCTTGGCCGTGCAGCGGTCGATGACCTCCTCGAGGTCCTCACCGTTCATCGACAGGTGGTACAGGTCCATCAGGAACCGCGCATTGTCCAGACCCGTCGCCGCGTTCACCGCATCGACGACCTCGATGGCCTTCGGCGCCGAAACGATCGGACAGGCCGGCGACTCCGGCGCATTGAGCGCCTCGATCAGCAGCGTCCCGCCCACCTCGCCCACCGCACGGGCCGCCAGCGTCAGGTTCTCCAGCGCCAGCGCGTCCTGCTCCGCCGCCGCCACACCCTCCACACGATTGCCGTACAGGGCATTGAACGTCACACAGCCCAGCGACCGCCCGAACTCCACCGCCACCGGCACATTCGCCCGGAACCGCTCCGACTCCACACCCGGCACCGACAACGCACCACGGTCCGGACCCGGCAACTGCCCCGCATAGAAGTTCAGCCCCACCAACTGCGTCCCCGCGTCATTGAGCGCGTCCCGCAGTGCATCCAGCTCCGACTGCTCCGGCACCGCGGCATCCACCCACGGCCACCACAGCTCCACCGCCGTGAAACCCGCCGCCGCCGCGGCCGCCGGCCGCTCCAGCAACGGAAGCTCGGTGAACAAAATCGACAGATTGACGTTGAAGCGCGTGTCCGTGAAACCCATAAGGGCCGGCGCTCCTTCCGGATAGCGGAACTTACTTTCTGCTTAATGGAACACTGCCTGTCGCGCTCGGAAGCTGTCAAGAGGTGCAGGGGGCAATTTCTGGTGGCGGAGCCCTACCGCGCGTAGGTTGAGCGACGTGCGATTGAGAGTGGAGTTCACGACGGAGCCGTTCGACCTGGACGAGGCGCCGGCTCATGCGGTGGTGGCGCGGGACATCGTCACCGGCGCCGAGCTGGACGCCGTCGACGTCGGTCCGTTCGGCAACACGGCCGAGGGCGACGCCGATCAGGTGCTCGGCGCGGTGGCCGCCCTGCTGCGCGAGTCCCTGGGGGCGGGAGCCACCCGGGTCTCCTTGCAGGTCAATGTGATCGCGGAGGCCGGCGGGTCGAAGGACCCCGAACGGTCCGAGAGGTCCGAGGGGTCCGAGGGGAGCGCCACATGACCGAGCCCGCCGACCACCCGTTCGTCCAGGCGGTCAAGCCGCTGGTGGACGCCATGGGCGGACAGATGGTCGCGCCCGGCCTGGCCCAGGGCGACGATGTCGTGCTGACCTGGGAGGGGGAGGACCGCGTCGCGGTGCGCCTGCCGCATCTGTCGGATTCGCTGGACCACATCCTCACCGAGTTGCAGCGCCGGCACGGCATGCCGCTGGCGGAGCTGGACCGGAAGACCAAGCAGTCCGTGGTCAGGATTCTGGAGGCCCGCGGGGCCTTCTCCGTACGGCACGGAGTGGAGACGGTCGCCGGCGCCCTCGGGGTCAGCCGCTTCACCGTCTACAACTACCTGAACAGGGAGAACGCCGCGAAGGGCGGCGACTGAGGCGCGTCGGCCGCCGGGCCCGTACGCGCCCCGGAGCCGCCGTCCGGGTTCTCCGGACGGCGGCTTTTGTGTTGCCGAGTTTTCAACAAAGTGTTGACGTGATGTTGCCGGGGGTCTTAGCTGTTTCCAGCCAAGCAGAGCTGTCCAGCACCAGGCCGCGGAGGCTGTCCCGTGTCTTCGAGTTCGACCCCGGGTCTCACCCGGTTCAACACCGCCGACGACAGTTCGGCGCAGGCCGCACTGCACGAGGTGTGTGCCAGCCGGGCATGGGGGAGCGAGATCCTCGCCCGGCGCCCGTACGCCACCACCGAGGACCTGTTCGCCGCGAGCGACGCCGCCATGGCGGAGCTGACCGCGCAGGACCTGGCGGAGGCGATGGCCGGGCATCCGCCCATCGGCCGCCCGAAGCCGGGTGACCCGACGTCCTCCCGCGAGCAGAGCGGGATGGCCGGGGCCTCCGACGAGCTCAAGTCCGAGATGCTCGAACTCAACCTGGCCTACCAGGAGAAGTTCGGTCATGTCTTCCTGATCTGCGCCTCCGGCCGTACCGGGGAGCAGATGCGGGACGCGGTCCGTAATCGGATCGACAACACGCCGGAACAGGAACGAGAGATCGTTCGTGTGGAGCTCGGCAAGATCAACCGCATTCGCCTGACGCGCATCGCGGAAGGCACAGAAGGAGAGGCAGCATGAGCAGCGAGACGGCCGCACCGACGTCGGTGTCCACGCACATCCTGGACACCAGCGTGGGCCGCCCCGCGGAGGGCGTCGCCCTCACGCTCTCGGTGCGCTCCGGAAGCGAGGGGGAGTGGACCGCCCACGGCGCGTCCAAGACCGACGCGGACGGGCGCTGCAAGGATCTGCCGGCCCTGCCGGAGGGCACCACCCACGTGCGCCTCGACTTCGCCGTCGAGGAGTACTTCGTACACCACAAGACCGACCAGCAAGCCGAGGAACAGCAGGACGCCCCCCGCGTAAGGGACAGCGGAGCTTTCTTCCCGGAGGTGGCAATCACCTTTGCCGTCAAGCCGGGCGAGCACTATCACGTACCGCTGCTGCTCAACCCGTTCGGCTACTCCGTATACCGAGGGAGCTAGCACCGACATGCCCACGATTCTCGGCCAGAACCAGTACGGCAAAGCGGAAAACCGCGTCGTCAAGATCACCCGTGACGGCGACACGCACCACATCAAGGACCTGAACGTCTCGGTCGCGCTCTCCGGCGACCTGGAAGAGGTCCACCTCTCCGGCTCCAACGCCCACTGCCTGCCCACCGACACGACGAAGAACACCGTGTACGCCTTCGCCAAGGAGCACGGGATCGAGTCGGCCGAGCAGTTCGGCATCCACCTGGCCCGGCACTTCGTGACCAGCCAGGAGCCGATCAAGAAGGCGCGCATCCGCATCGAGGAGTACGCCTGGGAGCGGATAGCCACCTCCGACGGCAACTCCCGCTTCATCGGCTCCGACGAGGTCAAGCACTCCTTCGCCCGCAAGGGCCAGGAGACCCGCCTGACCGAGATCACCTACGACGGCGAGAGCTGGCAGGTCATCTCCGGCCTGAAGGACCTCGTCGTGATGAACTCCACCAACTCGGAGTTCTGGGGCTACATCAAGGACAAGTACACGACCCTCAAGGAGGCGTACGACCGCATCCTCGCCACCGAGGTATCCAGCCGCTGGCGGTTCAACTGGACCGACGACGAGCAGCGGATGCCCAACTGGGAGCGTTCGTACGAGCAGGTCAAGAAGCACATGCTGCAGGCCTTCGCGGAGACCTACAGCCTCTCCCTCCAGCAGACCCTGTACCAAATGGGTTCGCGCATCATCAACAACAGGTCCGAGGTCGACGAGATCCGCTTCTCGCTGCCGAACAAGCACCACTTCCTGGTGGACCTGGAGCCGTTCGGGCTCAAGAACGACAACGAGGTCTACTACGCGGCGGACCGCCCGTACGGCCTCATCGAAGCCACTGTTCTGCGCGACGGTGTCGAAGCCCGGATCCCGATGGATCTGACGAACCTCTAAACGGCTCCGACGCAGCGCCGTGCCTCGCGTCCCCTCCCCACCCCGCAGCGGGGAGGGGCGCGAATCCTGAGGGGAACGACCCATGGCACAGCATCCGCACGTTGAGCAACACCCCCCGCCGGTCCACCCGGTGGACGAGAAGCCGGCCGCCAAGCGGCTGATCCCCGCCGCGCTCCAGCACATCGCTGCGATGTACGCCGGCGTCGTCACCCCTCCGCTCATCATCGGCCAGGCCGTCGGCCTGGACGCCGCGGGCAGCACCCGGCTGATCGCCGCGAGCCTGCTCATCGCCGGCCTCGCCACGCTCCTGCAGACGCTCGGTGTCCGCGGGTTCGTCGGCAACCGGCTGCCGTTCGTCAACGCGGCGAGTTCCGCCGGCATCACCCCGATGCTCGCCATCGCCGAAACCACCGCCACGGGCCACCAACTCCCCGCGATCTACGGGGCGGTGATGGTCGCCGGAGTGTTCTGCCTCGCCATCGGGCCGTTCTTCGGCAAGCTGCTCCGCTTCTTCCCGCCGCTGGTCACCGGCGTCGTGATCACCCTTATCGGGGTGACCTTGATGCCCGTCCCGGTGGGCTGGGCGCAGGGCGGCGACGCGGAGGCCGCCGACTTCGGCGACATGAAGTACCTCGCCCTGGCCGCCTTCACCCTCGTGGTGATCCTGCTCATCCAGCGCTTCACCCAGGGCTTCGTCAAGCAGATCGCCCTGCTGCTCGGCCTGGTCATCGGCACCCTCGCCGCGCTGCCCTTCGGCATGGCGAGCTTCGACGGGCTGCGCTCGGCGCCGATCGCCGCGCTGCCCACCCCCTTCTCCTTCGGCGCCCCCGAGTTCCAGCCCGCCGCGATCCTGTCCCTGTGCATCGTGATGCTCGTCCTGATGACCGAGTCGTCGGCCGGCATGCTCGCTCTCGGCGAGATCTGCGACCGCCGCACCACCGGCTCGACGATCACCCGCGGACTGCGCACGGACGGCTTGGCCACCCTCCTGGGACCGGTCTTCGGCGGCTTCCCGACCAGCGCCTTCGCGCAGAACGTCGGCGTCGTCTCGCTGACCCGGGTACGTAGCCGGTACGTCGTCGCGGTGGCCGGTGGCGCCCTGATCGTCCTCGGTGCCTTCCCGGTGCTCGGCGCGGTCGTCTCGCTCGTGCCGATGCCGGTTCTGGGCGGCGCGGGTATCGTCCTGTTCGGGTCGATCGCGGTCAGCGGTATCCGCACGCTCGCCGAGGCCGGCCTCGACGACAGCTCCAACATCATCCTGGTGGCCGTGTCGCTGGGCGCCGGCATCATCCCCCTCGCCGCGCCGACGTTCTACGCCGACTTCCCCGCGTGGGCGCAGACCGTCCTCGGCTCCGGGATCAGCGCGGGCGCGCTGGTCGCGGTCCTGCTCAACCTGTTCTTTCACCATCTCGGCACCCGGAGCACGCCACGGGCAGCGGTACTGTCAGCCGCCTCGCCCGGCTCCGGCACTCAAATCCCGTAGGGCCATGCCGTGCCCTCCCCCAAGGCTCCGACAAGCCCCAGGGGGACCTCCATGCCAGTACCGAAAGTAGGAAGCATCATGGCTGCATCGGCATCCCCTGACAGCGCGGTCGAGCGCATCGTCATCGAGAACTGCGCCATCGCGACCGTCGACGCCCACGACACCGAGTACGCCACCGGTCATGTCGTCGTCGCCGGGAACGTCATCGAGTCGGTAGGCGCCGGCAAGGCCCCCGAGGGCCTGGCCAACGTCGTCCGCCGGATCGACGGCACGGGACACCTCGTCACCCCCGGCCTGATCAACACCCATCACCACTTCTACCAGTGGATCACCCGCGGCCTGGCCACCGACCACAACCTGTTCAACTGGCTGGTCGCCCTCTACCCGACCTGGGCCCGCATCGACGCCCCGATGCTCGCCGCGGCCACCCAGGGCTCGCTCGGCATGATGGTCAAGGGCGGCGTCACCACCGCCTCCGACCACCACTACGTCTTCCCGCAGGGCTCCGGCGACCTCGTGAGCGCCGAGCTCGCGGCCGTGGCCGAGATCGGCGCCCGCATCACCCTCGCCCGCGGCTCCATGGACCGCAGCGAGAAGGACGGCGGGCTGCCCCCGGACTTCGCCGTCGAGACCACCGAGGGCGCCCTCCTGGGCACCGAAGAGGCCATCGACAAGCACCACGACTCCTCCTTCGGCTCGATGGTGCACATCGCCGCCGCCCCCTGCTCGCCGTTCTCCATCTCCACCGAGCTCCTTCGGGAGGGCGCCAAGCTCGCCCGCCGCAAGGGCGTGCGGATGCACACGCACGGCTCGGAGACGGTGGAGGAGGAGAAGTTCTGCCACGAACTCTTCGGCATGGGCCCCACCGACTACTTCGAGTCGACCGGCTGGCTCGGTGACGACGTGTGGATGGCGCACTGCGTCCACATGAACGACTCCGACATCGCCGCCTTCGCCCGCACCGGCACCGGCGTCGCGCACTGCCCGTCCTCCAACGCCCGCCTCGCGGCCGGCATCGCCCGCGTCCCGGACATGCTCGCGGCCGGCGTCCCGGTCGGCCTCGGCGTGGACGGCACCGCCTCCAACGAGTCCGGCGAACTGCACACCGAGCTGCGCAACGCGCTGCTCATCAACCGCCTCGGCGCACACAAGGAGGCCGCCCTCAACGCCCGCAAGGCGCTGCGGCTCGGCACCTACGGCGGCGCCCAGGTCCTCGGCCGGACGGCGGAGATCGGCTCCCTGGAGGCCGGCAAGCTCGCCGACCTCGTGCTGTGGAAGCTGGACGGCCTCGGCCACTCCTCCATCGCCGACCCGGTCACCGCGCTGGTCTTCGGCGCGGCCGCCCCGGTCACGCTGTCCCTGGTCAACGGCAAGCCGGTCGTCGAGGACAACCACCTGACCAACGTCGACGAGGACGCCATCGCCCGCACCGCGCGGGCCGAGGCGCAGCGTCTGGCCCGTATCGCCGCAGAGGGCTGATCCTTCCGTGGCCTTACCTCACAAACTCGGCCGGGAGGGACGGCTCCCGGCCGAGCTTGTGGATCCGAGCGGGATCCACAAGCGCCGGACCCCGGAGGTGCGGGGTTTCCCCTTGCACCTCCGGGCCGGTACACCGCCCCACCGCCGGCCTCGCGCCACAAGCGCAGCCGCACCGCAGCACCGCCCACGAGCGCGGCTTCTCGCACCACCGCACCACAACGCACGCCCTCCGTGACAGCCTCGCGTCGCCGGCCCCGTCGGCGCAGAAATCGACAGGAGGCCCGCAGTGGCCGCAAACCCCGGGCAGAAGCCGGAGGGGGACCGGAAGCACCCGGTCGACGAGACCCTCCCGCCCTTCAAGATGTTCACCAGCGGCCTCCAGCACGTGGCCGCGATGTACGCGGGCGTGGTGGCCCCGCCGATGATCGTGGGACCCGCCTGCGGGCTGAGTCCCACCGAGACCGCGTTCCTGATGGGCGCCAGCCTCTTCACGGCGGGCATCGCCACGCTGCTGCAGACGCTGGGCTTCTGGAAGGTCGGCGCGAAGCTGCCGTTCGTCAACGGCGTCTCGTTCGCCGGTGTCACGCCGATGATCGCCATCGGCAAGTCGCAGAGTCCCGAGAACGCGCTGCCGATCATCTTCGGCGCGGTGATCGTCGCCGGTGTGCTGGGATTCCTGCTCGCCCCCTACTTCTCCAAGCTCGTACGGTTCTTCCCGCCGGTGGTCACCGGCACCGTCATCACCCTGATAGGCGTCTCGCTGCTGCCGGTGGCGTTCAACTGGTCCCAGGGCGGCAACGCGACCGCACCTGACTACGGGTCGCTGACGAATATCGGGATGGCCGCACTGACCTTCCTGATCGTGCTGGTGCTGCGGCGGGTGCTGCGCGGATTCCTCCAGCAGATCTCCATCCTGCTCGGACTGATAGCCGGCACCTTGATCGCGATACCCGTCGGCATCACCAATTTCTCCGCCATCACCGAGGCCGACATCGTCGGCTTCCCGACGCCCTTCCACTTCGGTGCGCCGCAGTTCGAGATCGCCGCCATCATCTCGATGTGCATCGTGATGCTGGTCTGTATGACCGAGTCGACGGCCGACATGCTCGCGCTGGGCAAGATCGTCGACCGTCCGGCTGACGAGCGGACCATCGAGGGCGGACTGCGCGCCGACACCCTCGGCACCGCGATCAGCCCGCTCTTCAACGGCTTCGCCAACAGCGCCTTCGCGCAGAACATCGGCCTGGTCGCGATGACCAAGGTGCGCAGCCGCTTCGTCGTGGCGACCAGCGGCCTGATCCTGATCGTGCTGGGGCTGTGCCCGGTGGCCGCGTCGGTCATCTCGCTGGTCCCGCTGCCGGTCCTGGGCGGCGCCGGCATCGTGCTCTTCGGCTCGGTCGCGGCGAGCGGTATCCAGACGCTGGCGTCCGCGGCGATGGAGAAGGGCGAGAACGCGCTGATCGTCGCGGCGGCCGTCGGCATCGGCCTGATCCCCATCGCGGCGCCGGAGTTCTACCACGCCTTCCCCAAGGACATGCTGGTCGTCCTCGACTCCGGCATCAGCACCGGCTGCCTCGTCGCCATCGTCCTGAACCTCGCCTTCAACCACTTCGGCGGCCGGGCGGACGCGGAGCCCGACCCGCTCGACGCGGAGGCCGGCGGTGGTCACGGCGAGGTGGAGATCCCGCCGCAGCCGCGCAGCGGTGAGGCGGACTCCGCCGAGCCGGCGAGTGCCCCCGCGCACTGACGCGGCACGGTCAACGGCCCGTAATGGAACGGCAACGACCGTTCCGTTACGGGCCGTTGACCTGTGTGCGGGGACGCTCGTGGTGCGGCCCCGCAGGCGGCGTCAGCCGATGTGGTAGCTGTCGCCGTAGACCTTCCAGTCGAGCGGCGTGTCCAGCGGGAGGTTGCCCTTGTCGAGGAACACCCGCTGCGCGGTGTCGACGCGGCTGGTGTCGCTGTGCGCCTCCTCCTGCTTCATCGCCCAGACGCGGGCGTCGAGGAAGGCGTTCAGGTACGTCTTCTCGTCGCCGCCCTGGGCCGGCGGCTTCGCCTCGGCCAGGGCGCGCTCGCGGATGCTGGAGAAGCTGGTGCTGTCGTCGCCGTCGCCGTGCATCACGATCGCGTCGTAGTAGGCGAACTGGCCGAGCACTCCTACCCCGTCGGCCTTGCCCTGCTTGACCGCGGGGTTGAAGTAGACCCGGTCGCGCTCGTCGTTCTGCGCCTTTTGGAACGCGGGGTCGGCGGCGGCCTTCTTCCAGTCCGCGGTGTAGCCGGGATCCAGGCCCTCGTGCGAGTCGCTGCCGTCCACCTCGCGCAGTGCGGGGAGGTACTTGGCCAGGACGTTGCCCGGCTTGCGCTGGGTGTAGAGCTCGACGAGTTCCAGCATGTCGTGGGTGCCGGAGCAGAACCCGATGATGCCGCCGGTGTAGCCGCGGCCGTCGCCGATGTCCTCGATGTACTTGTACTGGGCCTTCCAGTCCAGCGAGGAGTTCTCCGCGCTGGAGACCAGCTGCATGGCGATCTCCTTCTTCGCCGGGTCGTCGAGGCCGGCCGCGGCGCGCGCGTGGTGCGGTGCGGAGTGTGCCCCGGCAGGTGCCTTGTCGGCCGGGATCGCCGAGGCGGCGACGGCGGTTGCCGGTACGGCGAGCAGGGCGAGGCCGAGGGAGACACGGACGGCGGTCCTGGGCATGGCTCCGGCTATCGATCGGATGCGCATGGAGTCCTCCGGTTCGGAGTGGGGTCGTGGGGGGTCACCAATCGTTAGGAAGCTTTCCTACCAGACTTGGTGAGGGACGTATACCCGTCAAGCGTCGCCAAGTCCGTCCGTCCCGCGCGCTGTTGGGCGTGTGCGGCGGGGTGTGAAGTCAGCTCCCGCTGCCGGGCCGCCAGACGTACGGCGTGGTCGTGGCTGCCGCGACCAGTCCGAGCCGGACGAGGATCGGGCGGCTTGTCTCCAGCGCGTCGACCTGGACGTAGCGAAAGCCCCGCCGCGCGGCGAGCGCCGCCCGCGCGCCGACGAGGGCCCGGTAGACGCCGTGGCCGCGCCAGTTGGGGAGGGTGGAACCGCCGCACAGCGAGGCGAAGTCGGTGCCGGTGTGGAAGCGGATCCAGGCCGCGCTCACCACCTCGCCGGCCAACGACTCGGCGACCAGGACCGTGCAGGGGTCGCCGGCGCCCGACACCCACTCCTGGAGCGCCGGCGGCAGCCAGCTCCAGTCGTCGCCCCAGACCTCTTCCGCGAGTACCCGGATGCGGTCGAAGTCGGCCCGGGTGGTGACCTCGCGCAGTCGTACGCCCTCCGGGAGCCGGGGCTCGGACGCGACCTCCGCCGCCTCGCCGATGAGCACCGTCTCCGGCTCGCCGGGGGAGAAGCCGGCGGCCACCAGTCGCTGCGGCAGATCGGCGGGCAGGTCATGGCCGTGGTACTTCCACTCGACCGGCTGCCCCAGTGCCGCGAAGTGATCGCGCTGGGCCGCGATGAAGGCGTCCAGCTCGGCGCCGTCCAGGCCGTCCAGATCGCGATAGAGGATCAGACCGCCCTGCCCCGGATGGGCCTTGCGCAGAACCGGCCCGACGCGTGCGGATCCCTGCCGGCCCGGCGCGAAACCGCGGGCGCGCAGCTGCTCGTCGTACGCGGCGCGGTAGGCGGCCGCCCGTCTGTCGCTGTCATGAGTCGTCATCGGCGCCACTTCACCACACGGGGTGAGGTGCGGCGAGCGGATCGCCGGTCGCGTCGCAGGCGGGGCCGGAGCACCGGCCGGCCGGGTACGCCCGACGGGCCGAACGGGGCGATCCCCGCACGGTGCCGCCCAGGGGCGATTCAGCCCAGCAGCCCGGTCAGCAGCTGCCGGATGTCGGGAGCTGGGTCGAAATCCTCGTCAGGGAACGCCAATTGGTGCAGTACGACGCCATCGAGGTGGTCCAGCAGGATCCGGCCGTGCCGCTCCGGGTCGGACGAGCCGAAGCGGCGCACCCACGCCGCACTCCAGGCCAGCACCGTCTCCCGCCCCCGGGCGAGGGGCGCCCGCAGTTCCGGGCGGGCCGACGACTCCAGGAAGAGCGCGAAGCGCGCGGCGGTCCGGGCGCGTCCCGGGCCGGTGGTGTGCCGGGCGAACGCGGCCATCGCCTCGGCCAGCTCACCGAGGTCGGCCGGATCGACGCCCGCCGCGAAGGACTCCCACTCGCGCCGCTCCAGGGCCTGGAGGTGGTCGACGATGCCGTCGATCAGGGCGGTGCGGTTGCGGAAGTAGTTGGATGTGGTGCCGGTGGGGACGCGCGCCGCGCTGTCCACGGCCTGGTACGTCAGCCGCCGGGAGCCCTCGGCCCCCAGTACGTCAACGGCCGCGTCCAGCACCTGCTCCCGCCGTCGTGCCACGCCGTCCGCTCCTTTGCCGCGCTCGATCCCGTCCGACTACTACAAACATAGTAGCGGGGGTGCGGCGGGCCTCCGCGTGCATCGACGGCGAGGGGCCGCCCGGCCCCTGCGGACGCCGCAGCACAGCGCATCGGTCATCCCCCTGAAGCCTTGGCGGTAGCAGGCGCGTTGATACTCCGTCGCCCGCCGCCCGGGATGCGTGCCGCCTCGCCCCGGGGATGCCGGCGGTATGAACCCTTGCGATGCACCCCGTTCGCGGCGGTCCGTCCGGCGACGCGGCAAGGGGGGATATGACCGTTATGCTGCATTGGCCCTGAAAGAGTGTCAAGGTGCGCCCGTCGGCGGCGCCACGGAGAGGGGTTCCGCGGTGAACCAGGAAGCCCATGGCCCCGGCGGTCACGCCCGCAAGGCCGCCGCCGCACTGGAGACCACCGTCGACGCGCTCATGGACGGGGTGTGCGCCGACCTCAAGCGGCTCGCGGCCATCCCCTCGATCGCCTTTCCCGGCTTCTCGCCCGAGCCCGTCCTCCAGGCTCGCGACCTGCTCGTCGCCCTGCTCCGGGACGCGGGCGTGGCGGACATCGGCGAGCTGAACCTCCCCGGCACCGCGCCGGTCATCACCGCCGGCATCCCGCCGCCGACCCCGGACGCGCCGACCGTCCTGCTGTACGGGCACTACGACGTGCAGCCGCCCGGCGACGAGCGGCACTGGACCTCGCCGCCCTTCGAGCCCACCGACTTCGAGGGCGGCATCCGCGCCCGCGGCATCGCGGACGACAAGGCCAACCTGATGGTCCACATCGGCACCCTGCGGGCGTACGGCGGACGGCCCCCGGTCGGCATCAACATCATCTTCGAGGGCCAGGAGGAGTACGGCAGCGCCTTCGACCACTACCCGCCCACCGACCCCGACCTGTTCGCCTGCGACGCCATGGTCATCGCCGACACGGGCAACATCCGCCCCGGCACCCCCACCCTCACCACCGCGCTGCGCGGCGCCGCCGAACTGCTCGTCGAGGTCCGTACCCTGCCCGCCGCCGTGCACAGCGGCCAGTACGGCGGCCCCGCCCCCGACGCGCTGCTCGTCCTCCTCAAGGCCCTCGGAACCCTCCACGACGTCCACGGCGATGTGGCCGTCGAGGGCCTGCGCCGCGAGCCGTGGACCGGCGCCACCCTGACCGACGACGAGTTCCGCGAGCTGGCCGGCGTCCCGCACGCAACGCCGCTCATCGGCACCGGCAGCCTCGGCGAACGCCTGTGGTCCGGCCCGGCGATCACGGTCATCGGCCTGGACGCGCCGCCCGTCGCGGACGCCGCCTCAGCAGTCGTCCCCTACGCCCGCGCCAAGCTCAACCTGCGCGTGCACCCCCGGCAGGACCCCAAGGAGGCGCTCGACGCCCTCGCCGGCCACCTGCGACGGCTGCGGCCCTTCGGCATCCCGCTCACCGTGACCCCGGGCGAGGCGGGCCCCGGCTACGAGGCGGCCACCACCGGCCCCGCCTACCGTGCCGCCCGCACCGCGCTGCGTCGCGCCTGGGGCGCCGACCCCGTGCACTCCGCGAGTGGCGGCTCCATCCCGCTGGTCAACGGCCTTGCCGCGGCGGTGCCCGACGCCGAGATCCTGCTGTTCGGCGCCGAGGACAACCGGTGCAACCTGCACGGCCCCGACGAACGCGTGCTGCTGTCCGAGCTGCGCGGCGCGCTGCTCGCCGAGGCGGCCTTCCTGGCGGAGTACGCCGCGGCGTACCGCCCCGGAGGAGCCGCATGACGGAGCCGCGGACGCACGGCCCCGTGCCGCCCGCCGGCGGTCCGCCCGCACCGCCCGCCCAAGAGCCGTCCGGCAAGCGGCGGTTCACCTTCCCCAGTGCGCTCACCGTGCTGGCCGCCGTCACCCTCGCCGTCTGGATCCTGGCCTTCGTCATCCCCACGGGCACCTACGAGCGGGACGGCGACGGCAGTCCCGTCCAGGGCACCTACCACCGTGAGCCCTCCGGCCAGACCTTCCTCGACCGGCTCGACGACCTCTTCCTCGCGCCGGTCAACGGTCTGTACGGCATCAAGGACGAACGCACCGGGCGGGTCGGCCCCGATCTGACCGGTGAACTGTACGGCAGCGCAGGGGTGTTCCTCTTCGTTCTGGCCATCGGCGCCTTCATCACCGTGGTGTTCGCCACCGGCGCCCTCGACCGGGGGATCGGCCGCCTCGCCCACCGCCTGCGCGACCGCGGTCCGCTGCTGATCATCGGAGTGATGGCGCTCTTCTCGTTGCTGGGCACCGTCGAGGGCTTCGCCGAGGAGACACTGGGCTTCTACGGACTGATCGTGCCGCTGATGCTCGCGCTCGGCTTCGACCGGCTGGTCGCCACCGGCACCATCATTCTCGGTGCGGGCGTCGGCGTGCTGTGCTCCACCGTCAACCCGTTCGCCACCGGCGTCGCCTCCTCGGCCGCGGAGATCTCCCTGGGCGACGGCATCGCGCTGCGCTTCGCGATGTGGGTCGTGCTAACCGCGGTGACCATCGCGTACGTCGTCCGCTACGCGCGCCGGGTGCGCGCCGACCCGGGCCGCTCCCTGTGCGGATTCCTGCCCGGGGACCGCGGGCAGGCGCGGACGGCGGTGCGGGCCGAGGAGCCGCCCGCGCTGACCGGACTGCACATCACCATCCTGGTGACGGTGGCGCTGGTCTTCGCCTTCATGATCTTCTCGGTGATCCCGTGGGCGGGCGCGCTCACCGGTGACGCCGACGCCACGCCGTACGGCTTCGAACTCGGCTGGTCGTTCCCGCAGTTGGCGGCCCTCTTCGTGGTGGCCGCGGTGCTGGTCGGGCTGCTCGCGCGGATGGGCGAGCAGCGGCTCAGCGCCACCTTCGTCCAGGGCGCGGCGGACTTCATGGCGCCCGCGCTGGTGATCGTCCTCGCCCGCGGGATCACCGTCATCATGAACAACTCGAAGATCACCGACACCGTGCTGCACTCGATGGAGGGCGCGGTTTCCGGCACCCCGTCGGCGCTCTTCGGAATCATGGTGTTCGTGGTGAATCTGCCGCTGGCGTTCCTGATTCCGTCCTCTTCGGGCCACGCCACGCTCGCGATGCCGATCCTCGCGCCGCTCGCCGACTTCGCGGGGGTGTCCCGGGCGGTGGTGGTGACGGCCTGGGGGGCCGCCAGCGGCTGGATGAACCTGTGGGTCCCCACCACCGCCGTCGTCATGGGAGGCATCTCCCTGGCGAAGGTCGGCTACGACAAGTACCTGCGCTTCGTCTGGCCACTGCTGGCCGTCCTCTTCGCTCTCATCTGCGGCTTCGTGGCGCTGGGCGCGGTGATCGGCTGACCGCGCGGTTGCACGGTGGCCGGCGCGCGGGTGCGAGCGCCGTCGTCGGGCCCGGAGAGCGGGGCGTGGCCGGGGCGGGCGAGCGTGCCCGTCCGGTCACAGGAAGGGCGTCGGCTCCGGAGCGGCCGGGCGGGGCTTGCAGGTGAAGCCGAGCTGCCGCAGCGCCCGGACGATCTCACCCGTGCTGAAGTCCCGCGGGTCCTGGCCGGTGACGATGCGGCCGACCTGCTTGACGGGGTAGGCGGTGGTGCCGACCACGACGGAGTCCCCGTCGATCGGCTCCGGTTCGACCGTGCTCATCTTCTGCTCCACCTCACTCGCCTGGAGATAGAAGAAAACGCCGGCAATGGTGACGCGCATCATGCCTCAACAAGGGTGAGCAGGAATGGAGCCCGAGACCTCAGCCTCTCATGAAACCGCGCGCCGGAAAGGCCCCGGCCGGTGCGGGCCGGGGCCTTTCGGCGTGCCGGATCCGGCTTCCGCCGGACCCGGCGCGCATCAGCCGAGCAGCTCGTACGCGGGCAGCGTCAGGAAGTCCGCGTAGTCCGCGTCGAGGGACACCTGGAGCAGCAGGTCGTGCGCCTGCTGCCACTTGCCGGCGGTGAACGCGTCCTCGCCGACCTCGGCGCGGATGTCGGCCAGGGCCTTGGATGCGACGGTGCGCACCAGGTCCGCGGTCGCCTTCTCGCCGTTCTCGAAGACGACGCCCGCGTCCACCCACTGCCAGATCTGCGAGCGGGAGATCTCCGCGGTGGCGGCGTCCTCCATCAGGCCGAAGATGGCGACGGCGCCCAGGCCGCGCAGCCATGCCTCGATGTAGCGGGTGCCGACCTGCACGGCGTCGACGAGGCCCTGGTAGGTGGGCTTGGCGTCCAGCGAGTCGATCGCGATCAGGTCCGCGGCCTTGACGTCGACGTCCTCGCGCAGCCGGTCCTTCTGGTTCGGCTTGTCGCCGAGGACGGCGTCGAAGGAGGCGCGGGCGATGGGCACCAGGTCGGGGTGGGCGACCCAGGAGCCGTCGAAGCCGTCGCCGGCCTCCCGGTCCTTGTCGTTCTTCACCTTGGCCAGGGCCTGCTCGTTGGCGGCGGGGTCCCTGCGGTTGGGGATGAAGGCGGCCATGCCACCGATCGCGTGCGCGCCGCGCTTGTGGCAGGTGCGGACGAGGAGTTCGGTGTACGCCCGCATGAACGGGGCGGTCATCGTCACCGCGTTGCGGTCCGGCAGGACGAACTTGGCGCCGCCGTCACGGAAGTTCTTGACGATGGAGAAGAGGTAGTCCCAGCGGCCCGCGTTGAGCCCGGACGCGTGGTCGCGCAGCTCGTAGAGGATCTCCTCCATCTCGTACGCGGCGGTGATGGTCTCGATCAGGACGGTGGCGCGCACCGTGCCCTGCGGGATGCCGACGTAGTCCTGGGCGAAGACGAAGATCTCGTTCCAGAGGCGGGCCTCCAGGTGCGACTCGGTCTTCGGCAGGTAGAAGTACGGGCCCTTGCCGAGATCCAGCAGACGCTGGGCGTTGTGGAAGAAGTACAGGCCGAAGTCGACCAGCGCGCCGGGGACCACCTGGCCCTCGAACTGCAGGTGGCGCTCGTCGAGGTGCCAGCCGCGCGGCCGCATCACGACGGTGGCGAGCTCCTCGGCGGGCTTGAGCGCGTAGGACTTGCCGGAGCGCGGGTCGGTGAAGTCGATCCGGCGCTCGTAGGCGTCGATCAGGTTGAGCTGCCCGGTGACGACGTTCTCCCAGGTGGGAGCGGAGGCGTCCTCGAAGTCGGCGAGCCAGACCTTGGCGCCCGAGTTGAGCGCGTTGATCGTCATCTTGCGGTCGGTGGGGCCGGTGATCTCCACCCGGCGGTCGTCGAGCGCGGCGGGCGCGCCGGCGACCCGCCAGCTGTCGTCCGCGCGGATCTGCGCGGTCTCCGGGAGGAAGTCCAGCGTGCTGGTCCTGGCGATCTCCGCCCGGCGCTCGGCGCGGCGGGCGAGCAGCTCCTCGCGGCGGGGGGTGAACCGCCGGTGGAGCTCGGCCACGAAGGCGAGTGCGGCGTCGGTGAGGACCTCGCCCTGCCGTGCAGGGGTGTTGTCGGGGTCGACTTCGACGATGGCCAGCGGGGACGGCGCTGGTGCGGACATGAGCTGTCACTCCATTCAGCGGCGGTGCCTGGCGGCCGCCGGGGCGCCCGAGCGGCACGGGGTGCCGCGGGCTCCGAGATACGGTCGCGGGCGCCGTTTGGATTCAGGGCGCTTCTGACCAGTGGAGAGTAGTTTCCTTATCGCGGAACTTCAATGGTTTGTTGACATCGAGATTCTCCGAGTCGACAGAAGTCATGATCAAATGGCTCTGGGTGCCATCGCGGTCACTCTCGATTACCCGAATCCCGGCCACTCGGCCCCTCCAGCCGGTGCAGATCCTCCGGGGTGTCGATGTCGTACGCCTCGGCCACATCCGCGCACTCGACGAGCCGGATCGCCTCCGTGTGCCGCCGGAGGTAGTCCCGCGCCCCCCGGTCACCCTCCGCGCTCGCCGCGATGTCCGCCCACCGCGCCGACCCGAAGAGGACGGGATGGCCCCGCCGCCCCTCGTACGCCGCGGCCGCCAGTGCGTCGGCGCCGTCGTACGCGGCCACCACCCGTGCCACCGCAGCGGCGCCGATGCCCGGTTGGTCCACCAGGGACACCACCACCGCATCCGCCCCCGACCCGGCCAGTGCCGTCAGTCCCACCCGCAGTGAGGACCCCATGCCCTGCGCCCAGTCGGGGTTGTCGGAGGTGTCGTACGCCGTGAGATCGGCGACCTCGCGCACCGTGTCCGCGGCCGCGCCCAGCACGATGTGCACCGGGCCGCAGCCGCCCTCCCGCAGGACGCGTGCGGCGTGCTCGACCAGCGGTCGCCCCCGGTGGTCGAGCAGTGCCTTGGGCCGCCCGCCCAGCCGCCGCCCGCCGCCCGCGGCGAGCAGCAGCCCGGCCACCTTCCCCCGGGGCGGCCGGGCGCCCCCCGCTTCCCTTGTCGTGATTCCCGGCTGTGCGGCCGGTGTTGTGGGTGCCATGGGAACTGCTTACCGCACGGCGGCCCGCGGCGCGGCGCGCGGTCCGCCGCATCAGGGCGTCACGCCGCGTCGTCCGCGGCCGCCCGCGGGCGGGGGATTCTCGGGCGCAGCCGGTCGCGGACGTGGTGCGCCTTCTCTTCCTCCCGACGGCGCTCGTTGACGTAGCGGTATATGTGCTCGACGGTGATTTCGGACGCGTCGGACAGGCCGTACGCCCGGCAGATGAGCTGCACGACGCTGACGCGGCGATGGTCCGGGCCGGGTTCGGGGCCGTTGTTGGACTCCATGACAGTCTCCGATCCAGTGATATGCCGGACATTTCCCCGGAAGGGAGAATGCTCCATCCCCTTCCGCGCTACGCATCGGATCGCGCACGCCCACACCAACGGGTGTCGGGGGGAACGCATGTCTGACGCATAATCAGCCCTGCTGTGGGCAACGCGCGAAGGGCGCGCTCGAAGCGAGATCGAAACCTCGCTCTTCGGGCAAGGCGCAAACTTCGACGGGCACGGATGTCACCACGCCCCGCCGGTCCGGATAAAGTGCTGACCCGTTGCGGATATCGAGGCCGTCGTGTCGACGACGGGCCCATTTCTCAGTCGGGGGACGTCGTGGTGAACAGTGTGGGCCCGTCCGGAATCTTCCAGCCGCTGGAAGGTGACGACCCGCGGGTGATCGCGGGCTACCGCCTCTCGGCGAAGCTCGGCGCCGGCGGCATGGGCAAGGTCTATCTCTCCTACACGCCCGGTGGGCGGCCGGTCGCCATCAAGGTGATCCGCCCCGAGTTCAGCGAGGACGCGGAGTTCCGTCGCCGCTTCAAGCAGGAAGTGCAGTCCGCGCAGCGCGTCCAGGGCCTGTTCACGGCCCCGGTCATCGACAGCGACGCCGAGGGCCCCAGCCCCTGGCTCGCCACCGCCTACGTCCCCGGACCGTCGCTCTCCGCCGCGGTCGCCGAACACGGCCGGCTGCCGGTCTCCACCGTGCTGCTGCTGGTGGCCGGTATCGCCGAGGCCCTTCAGGTGATCCATGGCGCGGGCATCGTGCACCGCGACCTGAAGCCGTCCAACGTCCTGCTGGCCGCGGACGGTCCGCGGGTCATCGACTTCGGTATCGCGCGCGCCGCCGACGCCACCTCGCTCACCAGCAGCGGCGTCACGGTCGGCACTCCCACCTTCATGGCCCCCGAGCAGGCCGCGGGCAGCACCATCACCCCGGCCACCGACATCTTCGCGCTCGGTCAGGTCGCGGCCTACGCGGCCATCGGCACCCCCGCCTTCGGTGAGGGAACCTCGCACGGCGTGCTCTACCGCATCGTCCACGAGGAGCCGGACCTGACCGGACTCCCCGACGAGCTGCGGGACTTGGTCTCCCGCTGCCTGGCCAAGGACCCCTCGGAGCGCCCGTCCGTCGCCGAGGTGATCGCCCTGTGCGGCGAGGCATCAGGCCAGACGCAGCTGCGCCGCCCCGAGGAGTGGCTGCCCACCGCGGTCGCCGCGGACATCACCACGCGTACCGCCGCCCCCGCGCCGGTGCAGACCCCGCCGCCACCGCTGCAGGCGCCGGCCTCCCAGGCCGCCGTCCCGCAGCCGCCCACGCAGCCCGCGCAGCCGCCCACCCCGCCGCCGGTCCAGCAGGTGCCGACGGCGCTGAACCAGCCGCAGACCCCGCCGCCCGGCTACGGCCCGGCCGCGTACGCGCCGACCGCCACCGGCACGGCGCCGGTCCCGCCGATGTCCGGCGGACCGGGCGCCACCGGCCCGATCACGGCCATGCCGGCCCCGCAGCCCCCGAAGAAGAAGCGCAAGGGCCTGGTGACCGCCCTGGTGCTGGTCTGTCTGCTGGTGTTCGCGGGCGCGGGCGGCGGCGCCGTCTACTACGTCATGAAGGGCGACGACACCAAGAAGAACTCCCAGGCCGACGACAAGACGAAGAACGCCGACACCGCCCCGTCGCCCAGCGATGGCGCCACGGGTGCGACCGGAGCCGACACGGGCGACAACGCCCAGGCCCCGAAGCAGGATCCGGAGCCGGTCGACTTCAAGGGCATCAACCTCCCCGACGAGTACCACCTGTCGGTGGCCGAGGAGCCGGTCAAGCCCAGCAACGCGGACAACTCCTCGGACGTCGACTTCGCGTACCAGGACAACAACTACTCCGACGACCAGGTGGAAACCCAGACCGGCAAGCTGGTGCTGCTCGACGCGGGCCAGCAGGGCACGCTGGACACCTGCCGCAGCGACACCCGGTTCACCGAGACGATCCTGACCAAGCGCCTGAGCAAGGGCTCGCAGATGTGCCTGACCACCAGCTACGGCCACGTCGCGCTGATCACCTTCAGGGGCTACGCGCCCGAGTCGTCGCCGAGCAAGTACATGACCGTCGATGTGCGGGTGTGGCGCAACGCGGTGGAGCCCGAAGAGAACTCCTGACCCGCCCGGCCCGACCGCGCCCGCAGGCGCGGTCCGCCGCTGCTCACGATCCCCGTCACGACCGGTGCGCCGGCCGGGCGGGGATCGTCCGTGTGGTGCCGCCGCACGGACCGGCCGGCGCAACGGGCGCGGCGGCGGCACCGTGCGGCACGGCGCGTATCCGGACGGTGATCAGATTTTTTCGCTCTCCGTATGGCGCGGTCACCACAGAGTGGCGTTAACTGGCCCGCATTGCGAAACGGGTCAACGTCCTTGGAGAGCGCCGTCGTTGTGGAACAGAGGCAGAGGCGAGTGACCGGGGTCGAGGATGATCCGCGGGTCGAGGAGCTGCGTGGCGCGGTGGCCCGCCTGCGCCGCCAACTGGCCGTACTCCCAGGGGAATTACCCGACAGGGCGGCCGCCGATGACGAACTGGCCGCACTCGACGCGATGGTGAGTCATGGGATGCCCGAGGTGCCCAGGCTGCGCCGTTCGCTGCTGCTGATCGCCGGGGCGGTCGGCTCGGTCAGCGCCCTCTCGCCCGCGCTGACCGACGTCCGGGAGGGCATCGACCGCTTCGGGGAGCTGCCGCGCAGCCGATGAACGGTTGCGCGGGAAAGGCCGAGGGCCGGGGGCGTACGCCTCCCGGCCCTCGGTTCCTCCGCTGCGGTCGAGCGTTGCTTCGGGGTCCGTAGCCGGATCAGGCCGGCGACTGGTTGGCCAGCGCGACCGACAGCTGCGCCGCGACGTCCTGGAGCACCGGCACGATCTTGTCCGTCGATGCCTCCGTCACCCGGCCGGTCGGGCCCGAGATGGAGATCGCCGCGGAGGTGGGGGAGTTGGGCACCGGTACCGCGAAGCAGCGGACGCCGATCTCCTGCTCGTTGTCGTCGACGGCGTAGCCGAGCCGGCGGACATCGGCGAGCGAGGCGAGGAAGGCGTCCGGGTCGGTGATCGTCTTCTCGGTGGCGGCCGGCATGCCCGTACGGCCGAGGAGCGCGCGGACCTCCTCCGGCGGGTGGTTGGCCAGGAGGGCCTTGCCCACGCCGGTGGAGTGCGGCAGCACGCGCCGGCCGACCTCGGTGAACATCCGCACCGCGTGCCGGGAGGGCACCTGGGCGACATAGACGATCTCGTCGCCGTCGAGCAGTGCCATGTTGGCGGTCTCGCCGGTCTCCTCGACCAGACGGGCCAGGAACGGCCGCGCCCAGGTGCCGAGCAGTCGCGACGCGCTCTCGCCCAGCCGGATCAGGCGGGGGCCGAGGGCGTACCGGCGGTTGGGCTGCTGGCGGACGTAGCCGCAGGCCACGAGCGTGCGCATCAGGCGGTGGATGGTGGGGAGCGGGAGCCCGCTGCTGCTGGAGAGCTCGCTCAGGCCGACCTCGCCGCCTGCGTCTGCCATCCGCTCCAGCAGGTCGAAGGCGCGCTCGAGGGACTGGACGCCGCCGCTGGCGCCTGCGGGCTTGGCTTCGGCGGCGGAGGTGCTGGCGCTGGACGGCGGCACGTCGCGTTCCTTTCGGGGCGGGGCGGATCGGTCTCGGCTGGGTCATGCCCTGGGGCTTTGCGGGCGCCGGGCCCGACCGGAGCAGCCTACCGGTCCCCTTCCGCGGACACACTGTCTCTCGCACACTCGTTCCCGCCGGTCAGCGACCCGGCGTCATGGAGCGGCAATGCGTTAGTCGCGATCCCTTGACGGTGCCAGTGGCCGTAGCTACGTTCTGCTGCGCGAAACCTACTGTCCATTCTGTGGAATCCTCCAAATCGCTGGAGCGTCATGCGCATTCTCGTCATGAACCCGAACACCACGGTTTCCATGACCGCCTCGATCCGCGCCACCGCCACCGCGGCCGCCGCGCCCGGCACCGACATCGTCGCCACCGAGCCCCTGTGGGGCCCGGAATCGATCGAGGGGCACTTCGAGGGCTATCTCAGCGCCGCGGCCGTCCTGGATCGGCTCGCCACCCTCGACACGCCCTTCGACGCGCTGGTCATGGCCGGATTCGGTGAGCCGGGCAGAGAGGGCGCCCAGGAGCTCCTGGACGTCCCGGTCCTGGACATCACCGAGAGCGCCGCCCAGATGGCGATGATGCTGGGCCACGCCTACGGCATCGTCACCACGCTCGACCGCGCCGTACCGCAGATCCAGGACCGGCTGCTGACCGCGGGGCTGCTGCAGCGCTGCGCCGCCGTACGCGGCACCGGGCTGGGCGTGCTGGAGCTGGAGCAGGACGAGGCGCGCACCGTCGAGGTGATCATCGAGACCGCGCGCGAGGTCGTCGCGGCCGGCGCCGAGGTGATCTGCCTGGGCTGCGGCGGCATGGCCGGGCTCCAGGAGAAGGTCTCCGCGGCACTCGGAGTGCCCGTGGTGGACGGCGTGGCCGCCGCGGTGAAGTTCGCGGAGGCGGTCGTCGGACTCGGCCTCGCCACCAGTGCCCACCGCAGCTTCGCGCCGCCGCGTCCGAAGGAGATCGGATCCTGGCCGCTGAGCGCGCACCTTCCGTCGGAGCGGGTGGTGGGCGCAAACTGTCACACCGATTTTTCACGTTAGACATCAGACATCTGATAACTGGCATCTGATAACCGAAGCTCCACCCCACCTGCCTGGGAGGACTTGTGACGACACCCCCGAAGCCGGACCCGCGGCTCTACAACGAAGACCTGGCGCCGGCTCCCGAACGCAAATGGGGCACGTACAGCATCTTCGCGCTGTGGATGTCCGACACCCACGCGATCAGCAACTACGCCTTCGCCGCCAGCCTGTTCGTGCTGGGGCTGCCGGCCTGGGAGGTGTTCCTCGCGCTGCTCGTCGGCATCTCGATCGTCTACTGGCTGATGAACCGCATGGGCCACGCGGGCCACCGCACCGGCGTTCCCTATCCGGTGCTGGCGCGTGCCAGCTGGGGTGTCTACGGCGCCAACATCCCGGCGCTGCTGCGCGCCGTGATGGCCGTGGCCTGGTACGGCATCCAGACCTGGCTCGCCTCGACCGCGGTGGTGCTGCTGACGCTCCAGGTCGCGCCCGGTCTGGACGCCTACAACCACAACTCCGTGCTGGGGCTGTCCACCCTCGGCTGGATCGCCTTCCTGGTGATGTGGGGGCTGCAGGCCGCCCTGCTGACCCGCGGCATGGAATTCATCCGCAAGGTCCAGGACTTCGCGACCGGCCCGGTGGTCTGGCTGGTGGTGCTGGCGCTCGCGGTGTACCTCGTCGTCGAGGCCGACGGCGGGATCTCGCTGACCCGCAGCCTCACCGGGCTGAGCGGCTCCGCGCAGCTCGAACAGAGCCTGATCGCGGTCAGCCTGACCGTCGCCACCTTCCTGACCCTGGTCCTCAACTACGCCGACTTCGCGCGCTTCACCCCCGACCACCGGTCCTACCGGCGCGGCAATCTGATCGGGCTGCCGGTGAACTTCACCGCCTTCGCGGTGGTCGCCGTGCTGGTCACGGCCGGCACCATCTCGGTCTTCGGTGAGGCGATCTACGACCCGGTGAAGGTGATCGAGAAGATCGACAACCCGGTCGTGACGGTCATCGGCGCGCTGTCCTTCATCATCGCGACCATCGGCATCAACGTCGTCGCCAACTTCGTCTCGCCCGCCTACGACTTCGCCAACCTCGCGCCCAAGTACCTGAACTTCAAGCGCGGCGGCATGATCACGGCGGTGCTGGCCATCGTCGTCATGCCGTGGAAGCTGTACTCCTCGGCGCTGGTGATCCAGTACTTCCTGGGGGCGCTCGGCGCCTTCCTCGGTCCGCTGGTCGCCATCCTGCTCGTCGACTACTACCTGATCCGGCGCGGGCGGATCGACGTGGACGCGCTCTTCTCGGCCGACCGGGAAGGCGAGTACTTCTACCGCAAGGGCTACAACCCGAAGGCCGTCGTCGCCTTCCTGCCGGCCGCCGTGGTGTCCGCGGCGCTCGCCCTGGTGCCCGCCTTCGGCGCGGTGGCGCCGTTCTCGTGGATCTTCGGCATGGGGCTGGCCGGCGGGCTCTACGCCCTGGTCTCGCGCCGCGGGCGGGAGGCGGCCGACGCCGGCCCGGTTCCGGAGGACATCATCACCTCGCAGGTCAGGGGCGTGGCGGAGCAGGAGCACGCGGTCGCGGAGGCGCCCGTGGCGGCCGTCCGGCCGGTGCCGGCCGAAGGGTCTTGACGGGGTGAGGTCCGAAGTGAAGACTGCTTCAACAGTCTGTTGAAGCCGAGATTCCGCGGTGCGGGCTCCACGGCTCATCGGCGGCCGTGCGCCCCGCCCGCCATCACGCGACGATGAAGACACGAATCGAGAAGGGGACCCGGTGTCCGAGGTAGAGCTGGTGCTGCGCTCCACGCGCGTCGTCACCCCGCAGGGGACGCGTGCCGCGTCCGTCACCGTCCAGGACGGGAAGATCGCGGCGGTGCTGCCGCACGACGCCGAGGTCCCCGCAGGGGCGCGGGTCGAGGACGTCGGTGACGATGTTCTGCTGCCCGGCCTGGTGGACACCCACGTCCACGTCAACGACCCCGGCCGTACCGAGTGGGAAGGCTTCTGGACGGCCACCCGCGCGGCGGCGGCCGGCGGGATCACCACCCTCGTGGACATGCCGCTCAACAGCCTCCCGCCCACCACCACCGTCGATCACCTCGACATCAAGCGCGAGGTCGCCCGCAGCAAGGCGCACATCGACGTCGGCTTCTGGGGCGGCGCCATTCCCGGCAACGTCAAGGACCTCCGCCCGCTCTTCGACGCCGGGGTCTTCGGCTTCAAGTGCTTCCTCTCGCCCTCAGGGGTGGACGAGTTCCCGCAGCTCGACCAGGAGCAACTGGCCGCCGCCCTCGGTGAGATCGCCGGCTTCGACGGTCTGCTGATCGTGCACGCCGAGGACCCCGGCCACCTCGACGCGGCCCCCGAGCCGCACGGCCCCAAGTACGCCGACTTCCTCGCCTCCCGTCCCCGGGTCAGCGAGGACGACGCCATCGCCGGCCTGATCGCCCTCGCCAAGCGGCTCGACGCGCGGGTCCACGTGCTGCACCTGTCCTCCAGCGACGCGCTGCCGCTGATCGCCGCCGCCAAGGCCGAGGGCGTCAAGATCACGGTCGAGTCGTGCCCGCACTTCCTGACCCTGACCGCCGAGGAGGTCCCGGACGGCGCGACGGAGTTCAAGTGCTGCCCGCCGATCCGTGAGTCGGCCAACCAGGACGCGCTGTGGCAGGGCCTGGCCGACGGCACCATCGACTGCATCGTCTCCGACCATTCGCCCTCCACCGCCGACCTCAAGACCGCCGACTTCGGCGCGGCCTGGGGCGGCATCTCCTCCCTCCAGCTCGGCCTGCCGGCCATCTGGACCGCGGCCCGCGAGCGCGGCCACACCCTGGACGACGTCGTGCGCTGGATGGCCACCGCCCCCGCGGCGCTGGTCGGTCTCGGCCACAAGGGCGCCATCGAGCCCGGCAGGGACGCCGACTTCGCGGTCCTGGCGCCCGAGGAGACCTTCACCGTCGACCCGGCCGCCCTCCAGCACCGCAACAAGATCACCGCGTACGCCGGGAAGACCCTGTACGGCGTCGTGCGGTCCACCTGGCTGCGCGGCCGGCAGATCAACGACGGTGCCACGCTCGCCGAGCCCACCGGCGAACTCCTCGAAAGGCCGCACCGCACATGACCACCGCCGACCTGCCCCGCTTCACCGGCGACGCCGCGCCGTTCGGAGGCGGTGACCCGTACGCCGACTACCGCACCGCCGAGTTCCCCTTCGCCCACCTCGCCGACCTCGCGGACCGGCGGCTGGGAGCGGGCGTGGTCGCCGCCAACGACGAGTTCTTCGCCGAGCGCGAGAACCTCCTCAAGCCCGAGCCCGCCCACTTCGACCCCGAGGCCTTCGGCCACAAGGGCAAGATCATGGACGGCTGGGAGACCCGGCGCCGCCGCGGTGCGGACGGCGCGCACCCCTTCCCGACGGACGAGGACCACGACTGGGCCCTGATCCGGCTCGGCGCGCCCGGCGTGATCCGCGGCATCGTCGTCGACACCGCGCACTTCCGGGGCAACTACCCGCAGTCCGTTAGTGTCGAGGGCGCCTGCGTCGCCGGCTCTCCCTCGCCCACGGAACTCCTCGCCGACGGCATCGAGTGGACACCGCTCGTGCCCCGCACGGCCGTCGGCGGGCACGCCGCCAACGGCTTCGCCGTCGACGTCGAGCGGCGCTTCACCCACCTCCGGCTCAACCAGCACCCCGACGGCGGCGTCGCCCGCCTGCGGGTCCACGGCGAGGTCGTCCCGGCCCCGGAGTGGCTGGCCGCGCTGGGTACCTTCGATCTCGCGGCGCTGGAGAACGGCGGCCGGGTCGAGGACGCCTCGGACCGCTTCTACTCCTCGCCCACCAACACCATCCGGCCGGGCCGCTCCCGGAAGATGGACGACGGCTGGGAGACCCGGCGACGGCGTGGTTCCGGCAACGACTGGGTGCGCTACCGCCTCACCGAGCAGGCCGTGATCCGCGCGGTCGAGATCGACACCGGCTACCTCAAGGGCAACGCGGCCGGCTGGGCCGGGCTGCTCGGGCGGGACGGCGCGGACGGTGAGTGGACCGAACTGCTGCCCCGTACGCGGCTGCAGCCCGACACCGTCCACCGGTTCCTGCTCCCGGCGGACGCACCGGCCGTCACCCACGTCCGGATCGACATCTACCCCGACGGCGGGATCGCGCGGCTGCGGCTGCACGGTTCGCTGACCGCCGAGGGGGAGCGGCGGCTGCGCGCCCGCCACCAGGAGTGGGGCGGCTGAGCCCCGGCGGCAACGACCGTCGCAGTGTGGGCACCCCCGGTCCCGGGGGTGCCCACACTGCTTCGACGCCGGCATCCCGGAACGTCCGCCGCCCATGGCGCACTTCCGGAACCCCGTATCCAGCCGCCGCCGCGTGCCGCGTGATACGGGACCTCGCGGGTCAGGAGCGGTTCACGGGACCGTCCGTGAGGGAGTGCCAGAACATCAGCTCGTACGCCTGGAGGAGCCGCCCGTAGCGGTGCGCGGCCTCCGGACGCGCCTGACCGGTGTCCAGGCCGTGCTGGAGTGCGGCGTCGGCGCGGTCCGCCACGTCCGGAGCCGGCTCGGTGAAGAACGTGAAGAAGCCCAGGGCCGACTCCGGGAAGCCGTAGTGCGCGCGCATCGCGTCGGCGACCGTGCCGCAATAGGCGCCCCAGGCCGCGAAGTTGGCGCTGAGCGCGATCACCACGTCGGTCGGCTCCGCGCCGAGCGCGAGCCGCGCCGCGTAGGAGGGGTACGCCTGGCAGCCTGGGTGCGGCTCGTAGGCGGAGATCTCCCGGTCGGTCAGCTCACAGGCGTCGGCCAGGCCGGCCAGCTGCTTGAGGGCCAGTGCCTCGCCCTCGGCGAGCAGATCGAAGAAGTCGGCCACCGGTGGATCGGCGTCGGCCCGGCGCGCCAGGTGCTGGAAGCTGAGCCGGTCGGCGGCGATGATCTGGTGCTGTTCCAGGGCGAAGGCGGTGAACACCGCGCGCGGCGCCTGACCTGCCGCGATCTGCGCGACCACCCGGTTGGTGCCGGAGCCCGGGGCCAGGGCGCGTACGGCGTCGTCGAGGACGGCGGCCGCCGTCGGGCGGGCGGTGTCGGCGGATCGGGCCATCGTGTCGGGTCTCCTGCGGTGGGTGCGAGGGTGGCCAGGGCTCACAGTAAGGCGGAGGACAGCAGCTCAGGGCGCGTGACGCGGGGCCGGGCGATCCGGGCGCGCCGTGCCGCCGGACCGGACCGGCACCGCCCCGGACGGCTTCGAGGGGCGGTGCCGGCAGAGGTCCTGCCGGGCACCGCCCCCGATGCCGGGTCAGCGCAGAATCACCTCGTTCACCTGCGGTGCCGCCGACCCGCCGGGCCACACGAGCCGCACCGCGCCGATCTCGTCGTCGCCCGCCGGGAGCGCCGTGTACGCACCGGACAGCGTGCCGAGTGTCCGCACGCCGGCGGCCGTTCGGACCTCGACCCGTGCGTCCCCGGCCGCTCCCTCCGGCCGCAGCACCACCACCGAGCGGGCGGTTTTGGGCTCGGCGGGCCGGAACTCCAACGCCTCTCCCGGCCGGGCTGACCGCGCCGCGCGGTAGACGCTCTCCGCCACACCGTCCGCCGCCGACCGCAGCGCGCTGTTCTCGGCCGCGGGCGGGTTGCCGGTCACGGTGCCGCGCTTCTCCCCGGCGACGGTGAACTCCCGCACCACCAGCCAGTTGTCCTGCGCCTCGGTGGCACGGGCGCGCACATACCGTGCGGTGGCGCCGGCCGGCGGCTCGGCCGTCACCTCCGCTTTCCCGTCGAAGGCGGCCAGCTTCGTCCAGTTCTTCCGGTCCGAGGAGTATTCGAGGACGCCGTGCCGGAGATAGTCGTCGGGGCTGCCGCTCTTGCCCATCGCCAGGCCGACGGTGCCGAGCGGGCGCTCGGCATGGAGGTCCAGCCCGACGGAGGAGCCCGAGCGGGGTGCCGCCGCGCTCCAGAAGTAGGTGCGCTCGTCGCCGTCGGTCATGCGGGAGGCGGCGTTGTCCTGATGGACGGCCAGATCCGTCGAGGCCGTGGGCCTGCCGGTGAGGCCCAGGGACGTGTCGTGCGCGGCGACCGCATCCTCGACGAAGGTGTCCAGCACCCCGTCCGCGACCAGCACCGGGATCTTCTTGCCGTTCAGATCGACATAGACGAACGACGTGGCGGTCTTCACCAGCGCCGGGATGCGCTGCCGCAGTTGCCAGGCCGTGTCGTCGTCGCCGGCCCGTGTCGCCTCGATCAGCCGGAGCGCCGTACGCGCCGCGGTGCCCCAGGCCCGTGTCGCATCCAGCCACGGCTCGCTGTCCGCCACGAAGCCGCGGTCGGGCAGCCGGTCGCGCAGCACGCCCGGCGCGTCCTGCAGGGTGCGCAGCGCCCCGTCCAGCCGTCGCGCGTCTCCGTCCTCGTCGAACTCGGCGATGGCGTGGGCGAGTTCGGGGGACTGCCGAGGGTTGAGGGACGAGGAGTAGTGGGCGTCCGCGAAGGCGCGCAAGGCGCGTGCGGTGCGGGCGTCGCCACCGGCGAGCTCCTCGATCGCCTCGCCCCAGGAGGCCCGCGCGTCGTAGGCGCGGTCGTTCCACGCGTAGTCCGCGACGGTGTGCAGCGCGATCTTGGACGCGGCGGGCTGGATCATCGGGTTCGCGGTGATGCCGGCCAGCTGGGCGGGCAGCCCCTTCTCCCGGCCGCTGAACGGGCCGAGCAGCAGCCGGTTGGTCACGTAGTCGTTGACCGGATAGTTGTCCCAGGTGAGTATCGGATGCCCGAAGACCTCCCGGGCCTGCCGCGCCTGGTCGACGGTCATCGTCGGCGCGATCACGCCCACGCCCGTCCACTCCACCAGCACGTCCTTGTCGAGCTTCGTGGCCAGTGCCTTCTTGTACGGCGACGGCTTCACGTCGTAGTACTCGGTGGGCACCATCTGCAGCGGCTCTGCGCCCGGGTGCCGGGCGATGAAGTCCTTGTTGACGCGGTTGAGCAGGTGCGCCTGCGCGGTGCCCGCCGCCCCGCCCCCGGTACCGAAGGCGTCCTTGTCCTCGGCGCAGTTCCAGTCCGTGTAGCTGATGTCGTCCAGGGGCACCGCGAAGGTCCGTACGCCGATGTCCCAGAGCGTGCTGAACTTCTCGGTCAGCGCCGCGAGGTCGGCGTCGGAGCTGTAGCAGACGGACAGGCCGGGCGAGAGCGCGTAGGTGAACTCGACATGCCGGGACCGTGCCCGGTCCACCAGCTCCTTGATCTCGGCCAGCCGGTCCGCGGGGTAGGGGTCGCGCCACTTCTCCCGCAGATAGGCGTCGTCCTTGGGCGAGTAGACGTAGATGTTCATCTTGTGCTCGCCGTAGAAGTCCAGCTGGTCCAGCCGGGCCTGGTGCGACCAAGGAGTGCCGTAGAAGCCCTCGATGACGCCGCGCAGGGGAGTGGCAGGCCAGTCGCGCACCGCGGTTCCCTGGACGCGCGCGCCGGGCCGGTCACGATGCGGCAGGAGCTGGCGCAACGACTGCGCGGCGTAGTACGTGCCGGTGGCGTCCTTGCCGGACAGGGCGATGCGGCCTTCGCCGAGCGCCAACGCGTAACCCTGCGCCGGGAGTTCACCGGTCTCTCCCGCCCCCAGTTCCGTCAGGGCCCGTGCCGCGCCCGGCCCGTCGACGAACACGGTCAGCTGCCGGCCGGCCGGGGCACGCTCGGCACGCACGACCTTCTCGGCGCCCGCGTCCTTCAGGGAGTCCTCGACGAGGTCGAGGGCCGGTCTGTCGGTCTTGGGGCCGGTGACGACGGTGACCGTGGGGGTGATGGTGACCCGGTCGTGCCGGTCGTGCACGGACTGCGGGGTGGGGGAGAGGGAGTCGGCGGCGCCCGGGCTGTCCCGGGCGGAGCCGGGGGCCGGCGCGGAAGTCCTGTCCGGTGGCCCCGACATGCCCGTCAGGGGAATCAGGGCGAGGGCCACGGCGAGCGCGGTGGCGGCCGCGGTACGCGTACGGTGCATCCTTCGGTCCTCCTCGGTCCAGCGGGTGCGGTGCCTACTGTGCGGTGCGGACGACTGCGCGGTGCGGACGACCGCCGAGCGCGGAAGCAGGCTTCACCCGGATGCCGGGGCGGAGCAATGGACTTTCCCGCCGGGTCGATGGACGTTGGCGAAACGGCCGTGCCGGGGGGCGCGGAGCCTTCCCGCGGGGCGAAGCTCGCCGGGCCGGCGGTCTCCGGGCGACCCTCGCGGGGCCGATGCGCCGCCGCTCAACGCGACTTGGCGATGACCACCAGCAGGCTCATGAACCCCAGCAGCACGTGCGTGGCGATGACGTAGATGAACACCCGGACGTAGAGCCCGCGGGGTGGCTTGTTCTCCACATAGACGCGGGCGGGCTCGCCCTCGGGCCCCGGCACGCCGGATGCGGGAGTGGTCTGATCGGGCACGGCGAAAGGGTCCTTCCCCTTGGAGGCGGTGGTGGTACGGGCCCGGCGGCGGCCGGTGTCGTTTGTCCGGGTGAACCGGCGTCACACGCCGCGGCGCGGCGCGGAGTCGCCCAGGCACAGTTCGGCGGCGCCGCTCTGCAGCAGGGTGTGCACGAACAGCAGCTCCGTCCCGCCCGGTGACGCGCCGGCGATGCGGTGCGGGGTCAACGAGTCGAAATGCGCCGCGTCGCCGGGGTCCAGCACATGGACCGCCTCGCCGAGCGCCAGCCGCAGCCGCCCTTTGAGGACGTACAGCCACTCCTCGCCCGGATGCACCCGCACCAGGTCGCCCTGTGCCCGCTGCGGCACGTGCAGGCGCAGGGCCTGCATCGCCCGGCCGGCGCCGCCCACCGTCCAGTACGTCCAGCCGCCGGCCTCCGACGGCTCGGTCCGGTCTGCCCGCACGATGGGGTCCCGCTCGGGCGCGGTCTCGCCGAGCAGGTCGGATACCGTGGTGCCGTACGTACGGGCGAGTGTCAGCAGCATCGGCAGCGACGGCTGCCGCCGGTTGGTCTCCAGCCGCGACAGGTGGGCCGGCGAAAGCCCGACCCGCCGGGCCGCCGTCTCCAGGGTCAGCCCCCTGCGTCGTCGCAGGTCACGCAAGCGCGGCGCGACGGTGGCCAGATCGTCGGACGGGTCCGCGACGGGCTCGTCGGAGGTTTCGCTCATACACCGGGTATAGCGAGCGCCGGCCCCGGAGGCAAAAGATTTGCCTCTGAGGCAAGGCGGGTCCGGTGCGAGCCGGCCGAGTGCCGGAAGGCCGATACGCCCGCGCGTGTCCGGCGGGGCCGACCGGCGGTCGGTGATCGGATTCGGCCAATGTCTCCGCTCCTCCGCATGTCCGCCAAGAGGCTGCCGACCGCTCTCCTCCGTGGTGAACTCACGGAAAACTTCCGCCTCTTGGGTTGACAGGGTCATGTCTACGCGCGTCATTCTGGAGCCATGAGAATCCCCCCACGGATCACCAGGATCGGCGCCGCGGGCGCCCTCGCATCGGCCCTTCTCATGGGCGGCGGCGCCGCGGTCGCCGCCCCGCCCACCACCGCACCGCACGCGGCCACCGCGCACCAGGCGTCGGCGTACGCCGCGCCGGTGCACGTGAACGCCGTCGGCGACATCTGCTACTCCAAGCTGCCCTCCCAGGCCCACGACACGCTGGACCTGATCGAGAAGGGCGGGCCCTACCCCTATCCGCAGGACGGGACGGTCTTCGACAACCGCGAGGGCATCCTCCCGCAGCAGAGTTCCGGCTACTACCACGAGTTCACCGTCGTCACCCCCGGCTCACCCGACCGTGGTGCCCGGCGCATCGTGGCCGGTGAGAAGACGGACGAGGACTACTACACCGCTGACCACTACGAGTCGTTCGACCTCGTCGACCGCAGCTGCTGACGCGGCGGACGACACGCGACACACGGCGGCCGGGGTGCACGAGCACCCCGGCCGCCGCCGTGCTGCCCGGCGGCGGCGCGGCGCGGTGAGCCCTTCGCGCCATAGCGACCGGCTGCCCTGCGGCATGTGACTCTCTTCAGGCACTGTGGGACCTGTAGTCCCGGCCCCGTGGGCAGGCTGTTCCGGCCTGGCCCCACCTTGTCCCCCTGGCCCCGCCCGGTCTCCCCGCCGGCCCCGCGCCCCTCGCGCCCCCCGTGCTTCCCATGCTCCCCGCGGTGCACACGGATCCCGTTCGGCCGTACTTGGCGGAAGGCGTGCGCCGGGCGCACCCCCGGGGGAGCATTGTCGGAGGTTCCCGGTAGCGTTTCGGTAGAAACGAGGAGTGGGCGGGGCATCGGCGGCATAGGGATCATGTGGTGGTCCGTGGTCCGCCGCCCCATCCCCCTCCAGGAAGCGCTGCGTCTGCCGTGAGTGCACGGCAAGGCGGCATGGAGCGTTGGAGACAAGGAAGGACGGCGAACTGCCGTGTATCGCTGGGAGATCACCCGGGCCGCACTGGCGCAGCGTGTTTTCGCAGTCGTCCGCAGCAAGACCTACGACGAGGCCAGCGCCACGGCCGACACCCTGCTGTCGGCGGGCATCACCAGCCTGGAGATATCCCTGACCACGCCCTTCGCGCTGGAGGCGGTCACCACCCTCACCCGCGAGCTGGGTGACGACGCCGTCATCGGCGCGGGCACGGTCCTTGACGCGGTGTCGGCCCGGATGGCGGTGGACGCCGGGGCCCGCTTCCTCGTCTCGCCGAGCCTGGACGCCGACGTCATCCGTACCGGCCACCGCTACGGCATCCCGGTCTTCCCCGGGGTCTCGACGCCGACCGAGATGGTCCGCGCGCTGGAACTCGGCGCGGACGCGCTCAAGCTGTTCCCGGCCTCCGCCCACGGCCCCTCCTGGGTCAAGGACGTACGCGCCGCGCTCCCGCAGGCCCCATTGCTGCCGACGGGCGGGGTGACGGTCGAGAGCGCGCCGGAGTGGATCGAGGCCGGCGCGGTCGCGGTCGGCATGGGCGCCGCCCTCTCCGAGGGGGACCGGGAAACCGTCGCCAAGCGCGCCGCCGACCTCCTCGACCGCCTGGCCGACGCCGTCCCGGACCGGCCGACGACCCGGGGAACCGCCGAGCTCTACGAGGACTGACGCCCCGTCCGCCCCGCCCGCCTCGGCGGGCGGGGCATCCGGCCCGAGTCCGGCCATCAGGTCCCGGCCCCCGCGTTCGCCTCCCGGCCTCAAGTCCCGGGCGGTGACCCACTGTCCGGTCCGTGCCGTCTCGCCGGGCGGTCATGGTCTTCACCTGGGCCGTGGGCTCTGCCACGCTGAGCTCTCGATCATGTGATCCCGCCGCGTCGGCCCGCCCGTCGGCCAACGGCGCGCGACCGCATGCCCGAGCCGACCGTGGATCGCGCCCCCGCCGCGTCCAGCCGTCCGCCGCGTACAGGAGTCACCATGAAGCGCGCCGCCACGCTGTCCGCCCTCGCCTGTCTGCTCGCCGTCACCGCCGCCGCCCCGGCTGCCTCGGGCACCCCCGCGCCGACGCCCGGTACCGCGCCCGCGGCCGGCTCCACGGGAGCCCCGGACGGCGCCGCGGTGGGCCACCGCCCACCGGCCTCGCTCCTGGACAGCGTCCCGCGGCGCGGTGTGCTGCGCGTCTGCACCACCGGCGACTACCGACCCTTCACCCACCGCGACCCGAAGACCGGTGACTACAGCGGCATCGACATCAAGATGGCGGAAGATCTCGCCAAGAGCCTGGACGCCAAACCCCGTTATGTCGCCACGACCTGGGCCGACCTCGTCGGCGACCTGGCGGCGGGCCGCTGCGACATCGGCATGGGCGGGGTGTCGATCACGCTTCCGCGCGCGCGGTCCGTCTCCTTCGGCGAGCCCACCCGCACGGACGGCAAGACGCCCATCGTGCGCTGCGAGGACAAGGACACGTACCGGACGCTGGAGCAGATCGACCGGCCGGGGACGGACGTCATCGTCAACCCCGGAGGCACCAACGAGCAGTTCGCCCGTGCACACCTCAAGCAGGCGAACCTCACGGTCCACCCGGACAACACCACCATCTTCGAGGAGATCGTCGCGGGGCGGGCGGATCTGATGATGACGGATGCCAGCGAGACCCGCTACCAGGCCAAGATCCACCCCGAGCTCTGCTCGGTCCACCCGGACGAGCCCTTCACGTTCTCGGAGAAGGCCTACGCACTGCCCCGCGGCGACGACGAGTTCCGGGAGTACGTGGACCAGTGGGTGCACCTCGCGACACACGACGGGACATATCGGAAGTACGAGGACGCGTGGATGAAGTGAGGCCGGAGGCCCCGGGCGGACGTGGCTCTCAAACTGGGTGACTGTGAAGGAGAGGCGGCGGGCATGGCGGGTGCGGAGCAGGGGAGTGCGGCGTTCGATCTGGGGGCTGCCCAAGAGGCCCTGGATTCCCAGCCGTTCAGCAGGCTGGTGCGGGCGCGCATCGCCGCGTTCGGTTCCGGCGGGGCGACGCTGGAGATCGACATCCGGGAGGAGCTGCTGCAACAGCACGGCTTCGTGCACGGCGGCGTGCTGGCCTACGCCGCGGACAACACCCTCACCTTCGCCGCCGCCACGGCTCTGGGGCCCGCGGTCCTCACCGGCGGATTCTCGATCCAGTATCTGCGCCCGGCGCGCGGGCGCACCCTGATCGCCCGCGCCGAGGTCGTCCAGGCGGGCCGCCGGCAGGCCGTCTGCCGCTGCGATCTGTCGGTGATCGACGAGGACGGCGCGGAGCGCGTGTGCGCGGTGGCCCAGGGGACCGTGATGCCGCTCAACGGACCTGCCGACCGCTGACGGCCCTCTCCTCGCCCGGGTGAACGCGGCGCA
Source organism: Streptomyces sp. Pv4-95 (assembly GCF_045782725.1). Classification (NCBI taxonomy): domain Bacteria; kingdom Bacillati; phylum Actinomycetota; class Actinomycetes; order Kitasatosporales; family Streptomycetaceae; genus Streptomyces; species Streptomyces sp. Pv4-95. The sequence goes on along the minus strand of NZ_CP127172.1, from coordinate 1,858,157 downwards.
CCGGCCGGCGGCTGTTCGGCCGGCGGCCCGCACACCCGCCCTTGTCCGGACAATGTGACCTCTGGACTTCCCGTCATCAGCGCCTCCGGTTACGCTCGCGAGCGTGGGGAAACGCGAAGCACGTACCGCGGGCGCCGAGAGCCCCGTCCAGTTCAGCGTGGACCGGAGCAGCCCGGTCCCGTTGTATTTCCAGCTGTCCCAGCAGCTGGAGGCCGCCATCGAGAACGGCAAGCTCGCCCCCGGCAGCCTGCTCGGCAACGAGATCGAACTCGCCGGCCGCCTCGGGCTCTCCCGGCCCACCGTGCGTCAGGCGATCCAGTCGCTGGTCGACAAGGGGCTGCTGGTCCGCCGCCGCGGCATCGGCACCCAGGTCGTGCACAGCCAGGTCAAGCGCCCGCTGGAGCTGAGCAGCCTCTACGACGACCTGGAGGCGGCCGGCCAGAAGCCCGCCACCCGCGTCCTGCTCAACACCACCACCACCGCCGATGCCGAGGTCGCCGCCGCGCTGGGCATCGCGGAGGGTGCCGAGGTCGCGCTCGTCGAACGACTGCGCCTGACGCACGGCGAGCCCGTCGCGCACCTGCGCAACCACCTCCCCGCCGGGTTGCTCCGGCTGGAGACCGCCGAGCTGGAGGAGACCGGCCTGTACCGCCTGATGCGCTCGGCCGGCATCACCCTGCACAGCGCCCGGCAGGCCGTCGGCGCGCGGGCCGCGACCGCCGACGAGGGCGAGCGGCTCGACGAGCCCGAGGGCGCCCCGCTCCTCACGATGCAGCGCACCACCTTCGACGACACCGGGCGCGCCGTCGAATTCGGCTCGCACGTCTACCGCGCCTCCCGCTACGCCTTCGAATTCCAGCTGCTCGTCCGCCCCTAGGGTGTGCCCCCAGGGCTGTTCGCGCCGGGATGTCCCGCTCTGCGCAGGCTCGGCGTAAGAATGTTCTGACAAACCATTGACGTGGCTCCTCGCGCGCCGTTAGAACTCCTCCAGCCGCATTCCGGCGGCCGGGAGCAAAGGCGGTGCCACGATGACCGGCGTGCGTACGGCTCGGCCCCTCCCTGCCCGCGGTGCCGGCGCCATGGACCAAGCGACGCTCCTCAGGGCCCTTGTGCAAGCGCCCACCGGGCAGGCCGGGCCGCCGCGTTTCCGCGGCATGTCCCGCCCGGCCACCGCCGCCACGTACCTATCGAAGCCGACGAACCCCACCGGGTGCGATGACACGGTGCGGCCGTGTCGTCGCACCCTGTGCCGCCCTACGGAAGACGGGACCCGATGAACCGGTACAGATCACCGGTAACGGATACTTGCGCGGTTGGGGCCGGAGCTCCGGCGCCGAGGTGCGCAACCGCACACGCAGCCAACACAGCAGTTCATCAGCGGGAAGGGCAAGTCCTCGTGGCAAGGGTTCGGAGACGGGTACGCGTCGTGAGCGCCGTTCTGGCAGCGGTGCTCGGCGCGTCCCTGGCGGGATGCAGCAGCACCGGCGGCAAGCGCGCCGAGGACGAGCGGGCCGCCATGGCCGCAGGCGGCAAGGCCGCGGTGAACACCCCGCGGTGGACCTTCGCGATGGTCACCCACTCCGGCGACGGCGACACCTTCTGGGACATCGTGCAGAGCGGTGCCGAGCAGGCCGCCGCCAAGGACAACATCAAGTTCGTCTACGGCCACGACAAGGAAGCCCAGCGGCAGAGCCAGCTCGTGCAGTCCTACATCGACCAGAAGGTCGACGGGCTGATCGTCTCCCTCGCCAAGCCCAACGCCATGAAGGACGTCGTCGCCAAGGCCCGCAAGGCCGGCATACCGGTGATCACGGTGAACTCCGGCGCCGAGGAGTCCAAGGCCTTCGGCGCGCTCAGCCACATCGGGCAGGACGAGAAGGTGGCCGGCGAGGCCGTTGGCGAGGAACTGAACAAGCGCGGCCGGAAGAAGGCCCTGTGCGTCCTGCACGAGCAGGGGAACGTCGGCCACGAGCAGCGCTGCGACGGCACCGCCAAGACCTTCAAGGGCGATCTGCAGAAGCTCTACGTCGAGGGCACGAACATGCCCGACGTGCAGTCGGCCATCGAGTCCAAGCTCCAGGCCGACAACGGCATCGACGCCGTCGTCACGCTCGGCGCGCCGTTCGCGCCCACCGCCGTCAAGGCCGCGGAGCAGGCCGGCAGCAAGGCCGAGATCGACACCTTCGACCTCAACGCGCAGGTCGCGGGCGGCCTCAAGGACGGCTCGCTCGGCTTCGCCGTCGACCAGCAGCCCTACCTCCAGGGCTACGAGGCCGTCGACCTGCTGTGGCTGTACAAGTACAACGCCGACGCCCTCGGCGGCGGCAAGCCGGTGCTGACCGGCCCCCAGGTGATCACCAAGAAGGACGCCTCCGCGCTCCAGGAGTACACGAAGCGGGGGACCCGATGAGCAGCGCCGAAGCCCCTCCCCGGGAGCCGGCGGTGAGCAAGGGCGACGACCGGCTGGTGCGCCGCTCGCCGGCGCGCCGTCTGCTGGGCCGCCCCGAACTGGGCTCGGTCGTCGGCGCCGTCGCGGTCTTCGTCTTCTTCTCCGTGGCCGCCGAACCGTTCCTGCGGGCGTCCAGCCTTTCCACCGTGCTCTACGCGTCCTCGACGATCGGCATCATGGCCGTGCCGGTGGCGCTGCTGATGATCGGCGGCGAGTTCGACCTGTCGGCCGGTGTCATGGTCGTCAGCTCGGCGTTGGTCTCGTCCATGTTCAGCTACCAGATGACCGCCAACACCTGGGTCGGCGTCGGGGTGTCCTTGCTGGTCACCCTCGCCATCGGGGTCTTCAACGGTTTCCTGCTGACCAGGACGAAACTCCCGAGCTTCCTGATCACCCTCGGCACCTTCTTCATGCTGACGGGCCTCAATCTCGGCTTCACCAAGCTCATCAGCGGCACCGTCTCGACGAAGACCATCGCCGACATGGAGGGCTTCGCGTCGGCCCGGGCGCTCTTCGCCTCGCACCTGACCATCGGCGAGGTCGACGTCCAGATCACCATCGTGTGGTGGGTCGTGCTGGTCGCCGTCGCCACCTGGATCCTGCTGCGCACCCGCGTCGGCAACTGGATCTTCGCGGTGGGCGGCAACGCCGACGCCGCGCGGGCGGTCGGCGTCCCGGTCACCAAGACCAAGATCGGCCTCTACATGGGCGTCGCCTTCGCCGCCTGGGTCTCCGGCCAGCACCTGCTGTTCTCGTACGACGCGATCCAGTCCGGCGACGGCGTCGGCAACGAATTCCTCTACATCATCGCGGCGGCGGTCGGCGGCTGCCTGATGACCGGCGGCTTCGGCTCGGCGATCGGCGCCGCGGTCGGGGCCTTCATCTTCGGCATGACCAGCAAGGGCATCGTCTACGCCCAGTGGAACCCGGACTGGTACAAGTTCTTCCTCGGCGCGATGCTGCTGCTCGCCACGCTCCTGAACGCATGGGTCCGCAAGCGGGCGGAGGAGAAAGCATGACTGCCCTGACCAAGACCGCCCCCGAGGCGAAGCCCGCCCTGGTCGAGCTGGCCGGCATCAGCAAGTTCTACGGCAACATCAAGGCGCTGGAGGGCGTGTCCCTCGAAGTGCACGCGGGGGAGATCTCCTGTGTGCTCGGCGACAACGGCGCCGGCAAGTCGACCCTCATCAAGATCATCGCGGGGCTGCACCAGCACGACGCGGGATCCTTCACCATCGAGGGGGAGGAGGCCCGGCTCTCCTCGCCCCGCGAGGCCCTGGACCGCGGCATCGCGACCGTCTACCAGGACCTGGCCGTCGTCCCGCTGATGCCGGTGTGGCGCAACTTCTTCCTCGGCTCGGAGCCGACGACGGGAGTGGGCCCCTTCAAGCGGCTCGACGTCCGCACCATGCGCGAGACCACCCGCAGCGAACTGCTGCGGATGGGCATCGACCTGCGCGACGTCGACCAGCCCATCGGCACCCTCTCCGGCGGCGAGCGGCAGTGCGTCGCCATCGCCCGCGCCGTCTACTTCGGCGCCAAGGTCCTCGTCCTCGACGAGCCCACGGCGGCGCTCGGCGTCAAGCAGTCCGGCGTCGTCCTGAAGTACGTCGCGGCGGCCCGGGACGCCGGCCTCGGCGTGGTGTTGATCACCCACAACCCGCACCACGCCTACCTCGTCGGCGACCGCTTCGTCCTCCTCAAGCGCGGCACGATGGCCGGCAGCCACGCCAAGTCGGAGATCGCCCTGGAGGAGCTCACCCGTCAAATGGCGGGCGGCAGTGAACTGGAACAGCTCAGCCACGAGCTGGCCCGCACGGCGACCCCGAATTTTCCGGGCGGCCACCGGCCGGACTGACGTCCCGCGCCCCGTGGCGGGCCACCCGCCGCGGGGCGTCCCACCTCACCTCGCGGTGCGCCGGATGGTTCGCGTGATGCACAATCGCACCGAAACATGCACACCGAGGCCCCGGCCTCCCGAGACCCCGCAGGGACGAGACGACTCTTGCGAGCACGCAGCCGCCGCGACCGTAACGGCAGCCGTAACGGCGATGAGGTGGGTCGATGAGCATCTACCGGGAACGCGTCCACCGGGGATCGGCCAGAGCCACCGTGCTGCGCACGGTCGGCACCCGTGAGCGGCGCTCGCATCTGACGGCGCCGCGCGTGCCCACCGTCGGCATCGACATCGGCGGCACGAAGGTCATGGCGGGCGTGGTCGACGCCGACGGCGTCATCCTGGAGAAGGTCCGCACCGAGACGCCGGACAAGTCCAAGAGCCCCAAGGTCGTCGAGGACACCATCACCGAGCTGGTGCTGGACCTCTCCGACCGGCACGACGTGCACGCGGTGGGCATCGGCGCGGCCGGCTGGGTCGACGCCGACCGCAGCAAGGTGCTGTTCGCACCGCATCTGAACTGGCGAAACGAACCGCTGCGCGACCGGCTGGCCGGCCGCCTCGCGGTGCCGGTGATGGTCGACAACGACGCCAACACCGCCGCCTGGGCGGAGTGGCGCTTCGGCGCCGGCCGCGGTGAGGACCACCTCGTCATGATCACGCTCGGCACCGGCATCGGCGGCGCGATCCTGGAGGACGGCGCGGTCAAGCGCGGCAAGTACGGTGTGGCCGGTGAATTCGGCCATATGCAGGTCGTCCCGGCCGGGCACCGCTGCCCGTGCGGCAACCGCGGCTGCTGGGAGCAGTACAGCTCCGGCAACGCGCTGGTCCGCGAGGCCCGCGAGCTGGCCGCCGCGGACTCCCCGGTCGCGTACAACATCATCGAGCGGGTCGGCGGACGCATCGGCGACATCTCCGGGCCGCTGATCACCGAGCTGGCCCGGGAGGGCGACGCGATGTGCGTCGAACTCCTCCAGGAGATCGGCCAGTGGCTCGGCGTCGGCATCGCCAACCTCGCGGCCGCTCTCGACCCCTCCTGCTTCGTCATCGGCGGTGGCGTCAGCGCCGCCGACGACCTGCTGATCGGCCCGGCCAGGGACGCCTTCCGGCGCCAGCTCACCGGCCGCGGCTACCGCCCGGAGGCCCGGCTGGCCAAGGCCCAGCTCGGTCCCGAGGCCGGTATGGTCGGCGCCGCCGACCTGGCCCGGCTGGTCGCCCGCCGCTTCCGGCGCGCCAACCGCCGCCGCGTCGAGCGCTCCGAGCGCTATGAACGGTCCGGCCGCCGATGACCGACCCGGACCTTCCGCCCCTGCACGACGACCACCAGTCCACCGCGCAGCCCCGTACCAAGCCCCGCCGTCCCGTGCTGTTCGCGCTGATCGTCTTCCTGCTGATCGCCATCCCGGCCGGCTACATCGTCATCTCCGCCGAGCAGAGCCGCGACAGCGGCGAGGGCAAGGAGCAGGAGGCCGCCGCCACCGGCCTGACCAACGCCTTCCCGGCCCGCGTCCAGCAGCGGATCTACGACGTGCCGGTGCCGAAGGGCTCCACCCCGGTCTACTACTACGAGAGCAACTCGTGGAAGAGCAGCTCGCTGTTCGTGCAGTTCAGGACCAACGACGGGGGGCTCGACCGCTATCTGAGGAAGATCGGCACCGACTCCACCGCGCTCAAGAAGGGCGAGGTCACCATCTCGGCGGGGAAGGCGGCCCAGGTGGGCTGGGACTTCACCACCGACGAGGAGTGGGCCGGCGCGGTCAACTCGAAGAAGGCGCCGCACCCCTCCCAGCGGATCATGGTCAGCTTCGCGGAGCCCGGGCATCCGGTGGTCTACACCGTCTCGACCGTAAAATTCTGACTCTTCCGGCATCTTGTCGGGAGCGTGGCCGGGTGAGCAAGAAGACCTGCGCCCTCGTACCCGTACTGGGTGCGTCTCTCGGGACCACCTGGCGCAGGTGGTAGATCGTGCCCAGGGCGGTCCGGGTGGTCCAGGACTTGGGCGCGGCCTGATGCCGGGCGACGTAGTGCCGCTACGGATGCGCCCGCCGTCGTACCTGCCGCTTCTCATGACGTCATCGGCTTGCTCGACGAACTCGGCGTGCTCAGCGCAGCTGTAGGGCAGCCGCCGCCGGCGGGGGCTGAAGTCTGCGTGGTCGCTGAAGCGGGCCGCGGTGGCTGTCAGCTTGCGCCACTCCAAGCCGAGGTTCGGCGGCGCGGCTGCGTACGGCCGTGCCGGAACTGAGCGCGGTCCCCTCCTCGGTGGCGTCGGCGACCTCGCCGAGCCGGGCCGGACCGGGCCCTTGAGGCCGCGAAAGGAAAGCGGAGGAGTTTCGCCCAACCGAATCGTTGGATCCGCATGCCTCGCCCGATCAGCGGCGCTCGGGGGGAAATCGGCTGCAGGGGCGTGCAGGATGCGGGCATGGACACTGCACAGGTGAATCCCCCGACGAAATCCGTTTCGCGAGTATTCGCGGTCAGCGCTGCCCTGGGCATCGCTCTTGCGGCAGGGGCGGTGACGACCGCCTCCGCCGTGGCTGCGACGCCCGCCCGTCACGTCGCCACAATCGCCGCAACTGCCCATTCGAGCCCAACCGGCGGTCAGTCCGTCCGAGGCGAGCACGACGGCCGGGGCCACGGCGAGGGGCGGGGCCACGACCACGATGATGACGACGACTGCAGCGGCCTCATCGTGCTCATCTGCCACTGACCGATATCCCGCACGGGCTCGGGCGGTTGGAGGAGGGCGATGCGCCTGCGCAACCCACGGCAGGGGCCGTTTCGTCCGCATGCGGGTGGGACGAGTGCGTCAACTCCCGATGTGCGACGGGTCGTCATGCGGTTCCCCGCTCGCATAGCTGCAGGCCAGTGCTTCTCCGTCTGGGTCGAAGGCCGCGGAGTTCATGTCACCGAGCCTCTCGGCAGAGGAGGTGAAAGCGGCGGCAGGCGCGGTGCCGGCCATCACCGTGACTTTCCACCAGCTGCTCGGTGGCTGCGCTCGCGCCGTCCCAAGGGAGATGCTCCACCGCATATACAGCCGCTTCGAGTTCCTGCTGTGGAATCCCTGGCACCTCCCGGGACGACCTTCGCGCCCGCCTGCGCCAGCCGACCGGCGTTCCGGTCCTGACCGAGAAGGTATCCCGCCCGAACCGGAATCCGTCCGCACGTCCGTGCCCGGGGTCATCGCGGGCGTTGCGCGGGAACCGCGGACATGAACGGCCTTGAGGAGTCTCCACTTGCGCGGCGGAATGGGCCTGGTTCGGGGTCAGGAGAGCCGGACATCGGGTCCGTCCAGGTCGGGTAGGTTCTCGGTTGAGAGGGGGCCCTTCACCGTCACCTTGTCGCCGATTTCGATCGTCATCCTGTCCACCGCCATGTGCAACGGACCGCGGTATCCCGCTTTCCTGGTCCGCTCCAGGATGACCTTGTCGCCCTTCTCTCCGTGCAGGCCCTTCTTCACGATGTGAGAGAAGACCGCTGCCCGGGGGCGCGCCTTGGAGAACACCCGGGCCGCCTGTTCAGGTGTGGTCAGCTTTGCCTCAACGGCCTTGAACTTCCCTGACTTGGCGATGTCCTCCGAGAGCGCCACCACATTGTGGATCAGCACATCGACATGTTCACCGTGCGAGACGACATTCTCTTCGTAGGTGGTGTCGCCCGACAGAAGTACGGATTTCCCTGCGTGGTCGAAGCGGTAGCCGAAGGCGGGATTTCCGTCGTGGTGTTCCACGGTGAAAGCAGTCACCTTGATGCCGTCGCTGTCGTAGACGACGCCCGGTTCGATCTCGTGGACGCGGATGTCCAGGTCTTCCTTCTTGAAGAGGTCGTTCGCACGATGGTCCACATCGTGCTCATACATCGCCCGCATCCCTCTGACCATTCCGGCGGTCCCCCGCGGGCCCCAGACCTCGATCCGCTCCTTCCGCCCGTACATGAACCACGGGTTGAGCCAGAGAGACGGAAGGTCTTCGTAATGGTCGTTGTGCAGATGGGTCAGAAAGACCTTGGTGACGTCCTTGGGGTGGACCCGGGACTCGTACATGTTCTGTGTGGCCCCACGGCCCGCGTCGAAGAGGAATCGTCGGTCGTCGGCCTCGATGAGGGTCGACATTCCCTGTCGGGTGGTCGTCATCTCCGGCCCTCCGGTCCCGAGAAGATAGACCTTCACCTGGTGCGGGCCATCGGTTTCGGAAACAGTCGCGCGGGCGGGCGAGGCTTTCTCGGACGTGCAGCCCATGAGGCCGAAGGAAAGGGCAACAGATCCCGCGAGCAAGGGGCGGCGGGCGATTTCGCTCATGGTGGTTCCTTCCGACGTGCAGAACAGCCGCAACGGCGGGATCAGTAGAGCAATGCTCGGCGCAGCGGCACACGGACAGTCCCTACAGCTCGACCGGGTAAGGGATCGGAGGATCGTCCAATGCCAGAACGCATCGAGGGCCCGGCCTGTCAGCAGGTGCGCAGCAGCATCCCCGCACCCCCCGCATCCCCGCATCCCCGCCAAACGGAGGCCGTGGCAGAGCGAGAGGAGCGCTCGGGCCGGCCTGAGCCGTCAGCGGTCCCCTTCCGGCTCGGCGGTCCGGCATTCGCGGTTCCGGCCCCAGCGCGTGAGAAATCGTGAGGTCTGAGCCTGTGGAGGGGTGAGTTCAGATTCGGCACACCCTGCGACGCCGCTTTTCCGGGCCGGAGGACGCCCGGTCCCGCTCACGCGCAAGGCGCCGCATCCGTACCCGCGGATCATGGTGTGCTATGATGAGCCGGGTTCACCCGGTTGTCTCCTCTATCCCCATGGTGAGGCTCTGACCTGCGCAAACCCCGCTTCGGGCGCGTCCGGCGGCCACACTCCGACGGCTCTTCCTGACCCGGGTGTCAGGATCGCGTCAGAGAGTCGGTAGCGTGGGCGGGTGAGCGAGAAGACCCTGCAGCACCGGATTGACGGCCCCGACGACGCACCCGTACTCGTACTGGGTGCCTCGCTTGGTACCACATGGCACAGGTCGTAACCTGTGCCCTGGGGCGTCCAGCCGAAGCAGGGAGTGGCGCCCAAGGCCATGTCGGAGCCCCTGAGTCCGGGGGCGTCCACACAGTCTGTGAGACGCGTGTGAGAGCACGTGAGACGAGAAGCCCCGCCGGAGTGCTCCGGCGGGGCTTCTACGCGTGGCGGGCTAGGGCGGCGGCAGTGTCAGCTCGGGCACTGGTACTCCGGCTCCCCGCTTTCGAGGACGCGGAGGAGGGATGCGGTGACGACACGTGTGCGACGGCCGATACGCAGCACACGGCATGGGAACTCCAAGCGACGAGCCAGGTCGTACCCCTTTGCCCGCGAGAACCCCAACGCTCTGGAAGCGTCCTCCACGCTTCCCGTTCCGTCCCAGGTGGCGCGGATGCTCGTAGGGCTATACCGGGCGCCCTGAACCTCGTTGGGCTGTTCGTGCATTTTGGGACTCTCCGCTGCAGGAATAGTGCTGCTTACGCATGGTCGGTACGGTTTGAAGCTGCCCCGAGTTGGGCTCTTATCGGATGCTGCGGTTGACGTTGGCCAACCCAATGCAAGGTGGACCTCATTCCTGGGATCCCTGGGAAGAAGCGATGCTGTGCTGTCTTCGCGGCCCGGTCGATTTGGGAATGCAGATTTGAGACTCATGGGATCGGGAGTGCACGAGACTGTTCCATAGGGGTAGGCGGGCTACGAAGGGCTGCGTGACGTGAGGCAAGTTGCATTGATAGACCTCTCGGCGATGCTTTTCGTTGTGCGGTCAAGTGGCGGTGGACTATCAATGATCCGCAGGATCGCCGGTTTGGCTAACCGGCAATCCCGCGCTATGTTGCCTCGCTTCGAACCAGCAGGCGCCTATCTGCCCCTTGTGTGAAGAACCCCTCAACCCCAACTCGACGGCCGCGCGATGAATCGACCCGCCTTCGCCTTCGTGGAGATGCGCCGCCGTACCAGATCACCACGCCTTGAAAGAGCATTGCGCTCCGAGTGATCGCAAGCCGCGAGACCTGGGTATACCGGTTGAGGTATCCGCGCGCTGGGTTCTGGCTCGTGAGAAATCGGACCCGGGTGTCCGGACGGCCCTCGGTCGATCACCAGTGCGGGATGTGCTGCTGCCGGGCTGTTGAGGCGTGTCCCATGGATGAACGTGCTGTGAAAGGGCACTGTCTCACTGCTGACCGCCTCAACGGCCCGGTGGCGTGGGCCTGCAGGCTCCCGGAACAGGAGGTGCGCCGCAATGAATGTCCCAAATCCTGGACACGGGCCTCCTGCTGCGGCCGAGGTCATCCTTGGAGTGGATACTCACCGAGATGTTCATGTGGCCGTTGCACTCTCCTCGTTAGGCGTGGTTATGGGCACCGCGTCCTTTCCCGCCACGGCGGTGGGCTATCGCGAACTCTGGGGGTGGGTCAGCCGGCTGGGTACGGTGCACAGGGCCGGGGTGGACGGGTCCGGAAGCTACGGAGCTGCCCTCTCCCGCTATTTGCTGGCTCGCCGGGTCGAGGTGTTCGAGGTCAGCTGGGCTGATCGCTCGGTTCGTCGACGGCGGGGTAAGTCGGACGTGGTGGACGCGCAGGAGGCGGCCTGGGCGGTGCTGAGTGGCCGCGCTTGCTCCCAGGCCAAGGCTGGGGATGGGCCGGTGCAGTGCGCCCGTCTGTTCAAACTGGCCAAGGACTCCGCTGTCAAGGCCCGCACACAGGCAATCAATCAGCTCAAGGCGGTCATGGTCACCGCCGATCCGGACCTGCGCGAGCAGCTGGCCGGCCTGAAGAATCCGGCCTTGGTCAGGACTTGCGCGCAGTTCGACGATCGTGAGGATGACGTCGGCGTGAAAGATGCCGTCGGGCAGGCCACCCACATCGCCCTGTGCGTGTTGGCCCAGCGGATCGATCAGCTGACCAGGCAGATTCGTGACCTGGAGCGACACCTGACTGGGCTGGTGCAGCGGCACTTTCCGCAGCTGCTTGTCCCGGTGGGGATCGGCCCGGATAGTGCCGCCACCTTGCTGATCACGATGGGGGACAACCCAGAACGCCTGTCCAGTGAGGCGTCGTTCGCGGCGCTTTGCGGGGTCAGTCCTGTCGAGCACTCCTCCGGTCGACAGCGTCACCACCGGCTCAACCGAGGGGGCGATCGAAGAGCCAATGCCGCCCTGTATCGGATCGTGCAGACCCGGCTCCGGTTCGATGCACGTACCCGCAACTACTACGAGCGGCGCACTGTGGAGGGCAAGTCCCGGCGCGAGATCATCCGCTGCCTCAAACGCTATGCTGCCCGAGAAGTGTTCAACTTGGTCCGGTCTGGCATCGAGCCCCGCGAAGGGGCTTAGGGCCGAACGTCCTCACCGGGACGAGCGCTTGACGCTCGCGGGACCGCCATGCCGGCGGCCGCATACACCCTCGCCATCTTCCCCCTCGCATGCCGACCAGGCAGCACAAAGGCGCTGCGCTTCGCGCGTGCGGCGAGACTATCCTCGGCCTGGCAAAGCGCCTCCCTGCGACCTCATCATCGCGTTCTTGCCGACGGAGGAGGGACTGGGACTCGCGATCGTCAATCGACTCCGCTGTGCCGCGGGACCTCGCCCCACGCCCGCCCCTGGCCGCCAGGAACGCTGGACACCGGGCGGGCAGCGGGTTTCACCGCGCGAGTCCAGCCCTGCTCAGGCCATGGGAGGCGACCAGCTGCGCACTGCCATCGGCCAGCCGGGAGGAAAGACCCGCGACCGCGAGGCGGCCGACGGCGATCCGCTCGGCCAGGACACAGGAGCGATCCAGCAGCAGGTCTATGGTGTGCCGGGTGTGCTCGTGGAGGATCTCTTCGGCTCCTCGCGGCCGGCAGCGCGACCATCAGCACGCTTGGGATCCCCCGCTCGTCGACGCCACGGCCCAACCAGAGGGTGCCCTGCCCCCGTAGGCGGCGGCGCAGGCAGCCGCGATGGCCCCGCACGGGGCGTGGCCCAGGGCCCCGATCAGCGGGCAGTCCAGCACGCTCACCCGACCCGCGACATAGGGAGCACCAGAACACCCCCGCATCGGCGGGGAGAACTCCTTGAAGTCCTCACCCCCGTGGCCCTGACCTGCAATTACTTCCTGAACTGCGCCCTGACCTGCATGAACGGATCTTTCAGAGGCTTTCGGCGTGCGTCAGCTCTATGCAGCTGATTCTCCCCACGAGCTCCCCAGTGGCGGTCAAACTCCCCAGATTCTCCCCAGGCGGGGGGCATGGGCGGCAGACGTGGTCCTGAGTTGGGTGAGGGGCGCCTCTCGCAGCCTGGTCTTTGTTACTCACCGCATCAGCCAGCGGGGACGAGGTCAGCGGTTACCAGCATGCTGCTGCTGGCTATGCAGTCAACGGAGGCCGGGCTTCGCCGAGTGCGGCACAAGCAGATCCTTCGTCTGCTGGTAGTACAGAGCTCCCATTGTTACTGACCTGCTGAATTGGCAACTGCCGTCGGCAGAGCGTTGGTCCGTGCGTGGTCCGGATCTTGGCGTCACTTCCTGAACGTTGGGGCAGGGTTGTCGGCGCTGCCCCGGAAGGCGCCTTCATCGGATCGTCGGTGACTGGCCAGTAGCAGCGCGGCCTGCGGCGAGCTGAACTGCACGGGCATGGCAACCCGCTAGGCGTCGGAAACGGCCCCTCTTCGGCTTCCACTGGCACCGGGTTTGGGACGTCGTTGCGGATGTAGGAGGTTGGGCGGCATCTATGCAGATCAGAGGCGGTGCAGAGGGGGTCGCTGCATGTGCATGTGTCGCCACTTCTGGCAGGGTGCATGCTAAGCGGCTGTCGTCCTTGGGAGGATCATTAACTGGGGAGATGCGCCGACCTGAGGAGCGCTCGCGTAACTGTTCGTTGGTATTTGGATCAGTGTCAAGGCGGGTTGCTGAGCTGGCTTCTGTGAAGGAGATCCAGCCTGCGACCTGGGCGCCAGTAAGTCTGACCTGGCATGGCCACCAGCGTTGAGGGCGGTTCCGAAGGTGAGCCGCGCGGCGTCGAAGGAGTGACCGCGTGACCTGGGTCTTCTAGATCGACAGCCCCTTCGACATGTGCCGCGCCGAGGTGGATCCCACCCAGCGCCACGAGGCCGGGTGCCTATACATCGGCGCCCACCGACGCGCGATTGACTTGGAGCGCCCATCCGTCACCAGACCTGAAATGCGCGCTTTCCAGGAAGGTCCCGCTGGAGATCTCGGCGTCGCTCAGCCGAACGATCCCCGCTATCCGGCAGTTTGTGAGCCGGAGTGCGCCGTCGACGCGATGGGAGGTGGCCGACAGTGCGGGAAACCCGCTGAGGTTGAACTGGCGCGTCTACGTTCCGTCCATCCCCAAGCAGTGCTGGATATGGCAGGAGGCCAGATGGGCCGGGTGACATCTCTGCGTACTGGAGGTTGAGGACCCGGTGATCCTCGCTCGGGCGATGCGCAGAGCGGGCGCCTTGCCGGGTTCGGACGATCCCAAAAGGAGGGCCTTGCCGCTGCCGGCGGAGGGCGTGTCGGGACCGACCCCACATTCGTGGGGACCACCCGACCACTACGCCGGGCCCACGCTGATGGAGGACCAACCCCGCATGCGCGGGGACCACGACAGCCAGCAGTTCGCGAGCGATCCCCAGACGGGACCAACCCCGCGTGCGCGGGGACCACCGTTGGAGCGCACCCCCCATCGGCGGCCCGTCGGGACCAACCCCGCATGCGCGGGGACCACTGCCCGAGCCGCTTGTCGGCCCGACCGGTCTGGGGACCAACCCCGCATGCGCGGGGACCACTCCTTCAAGCACGATCCGGAGACGGTCGCCCAGGGACCAACCCCGCATGGCGCGGGGACCACAAGCTGCCGTTCTCGGCAGTGATGTTCCGGTTGGGACCAACCCCGCATGCGCGGGGACTACGCGTTGAGCACTGGTCACGTGCCGAGCTGCAAGGGACCAACCCCGCATGCGCGGGGACCACCCTACGAGCCGAAGTTCGACGGTTCTCCAAACACCTGAAGTTGCCTCATCCGAGTGGTACCACGGCGTCTCCCGACACATCTCTGATCCCCACCGCGAGACTTCACGTTGCCGGAGTGCTGACGCATACCTGTGGGGTCCCGTGCAGCTGTTCTTCACCGACCAGCGGAAGGTCGGCCAGGTCGCTGGGTTGAGCATGCAGAACTGTCAGCTCTGTTCGAGCGACGTCTGGAGCCTACGGGCACGCCGATTCTGCGGGATGATGCGATGCGGCCGGTGGAGCCGGTGTCGTCGTGGTTCCGGTCGCCTGCTCTGGAGCGCAAGGACGCGAAGACGATGCGGGCACCGCGCGACCGCAGTGCTCGCCGACTGGGACGACCAGGTCAGCCAGAGCACGGCAAGCCAGCACGACCAGGCCCAAGCCGCTGAGATCGCCCGGCTCCGCCGCCAGCTGAGAGACAGCCGGCACGAGCGACAACGACTCCAGGGCGAGGTTGGTGTCGCGGCCACCGTCATCGCGGCACTGTTCGCCGAGAACGCAGCACTCCGCGAACAGGGTCTTAGCTCCCCCCGCCGCGGTCCCGTTCAGTCGCTCACGAGACCAGCCGCGATGGCTGCTCGGCTAGCGATTGTCGCTTGATCCAGTGCCGCCTGATGCATCGAACAGGGTTGGCTGATCGGATGACTCCCGCCGGTCCGGAACCTTCCCAGCCGACCCTCGAAATGGCAAGTCATGAATCCCACGGAGCGAAGAAGCGACCTGTCGACCCGCAATATTCTCCAGGCACTTCAGCCCCACCAAGAGAAGCCCCTTATGCTCCGTGGTGAATAGATGGGCGAAGGATTCAGCCTTCCAGGCTCCATCACCCAAAAGGGCATCGAAGCAAGTCAGCTCTGCCGTCTGCACAAGCCCACTGGCCACTTGGGGATTCTCGCGAAGGCGCTCAACGAAGTCCAGATAGTAGTCGATATACTGAGGGGGCGAAGCAATGGCATCCCTCAACGAGGGAACTTCGACACGAATTGGTTCGGCACCCGCTTCGACATAAGCTTTGTGGGTTCTATCTTGAACGAAGCGGAAAAGCGCGTCTGCCTTCTCCAGCATTGGCAGCACATAGACATCGTCGGAGTCACCGACAGTCAGCGCGCTCTCCAGGCGAGTGCGAAGCATATTCCGCGGCACAGCGTCCAGACGTCCTGCATCTTGGATTCCTGCCAGAAGTACTGCCATCAAACTGTGTCCGGCAAGCACGAGTGCCGCTGGTTCGGGAAGAACCCCTTGCTTTTCAACAGCAGCACCGAAAGCCTGAACGGCACCAACCAGGCTAGCCGAATCAGCTAGAAGCGCATCTCCTCGCAAGAAGCGCGCGAGGCCACTGGGAATCCCAGGAAGCCCTTTAAGTTGAGTCGTGGTCCTCGACTCAGCATTACTACAAGCAGGTCCGTCGAGATGCGCAAACCTCTCCGGGAGCCAGGCGTGGGCTTTCTCGCGCCTGGCAACCATGGCTTCGTCCATCACAACAATCTGCAGCTTGCGTGCAAGACTTTGACCGCGCGGACTTACGACCTGACGAACCAGGGTCACTCGATCCAGGTTCAGCAGTTCCCTAAAACCGGCGAGCCAGAGAATGGTGTCGGGTTCGCCGCTCTGCCCCTTTCCGCTCTTGCATTCAAGGCTTGAGCGCGAAATGCGCAGCCGCGAATCGACATCGAGCGAAAGAATGTCGATGTCTGTGAGTACATCGCGGCCGCTATCCGCATCTTCTGCCGGCACTGGAACACGGAGGCGCGCGTGAGCGCCTTCAGCGAATTCCAGCCGCGCCACGCGCCTCTCCAGCTGCCCCCCCGGAGTCTCCGAAGGCCGCGTTCCAGCTTCGGTTCGCCTGCTTGAAGCGCGGGCTGAGCGGCGGCGTCCGTCGCCCCCTCTCGCCTGGCTACCACTCACCGACTTGGACGGTGCACGCTCGGGTGAGCCGTCATCGGTCACGGCTGCCCACCAAACATGCGCTTCACTGGGACCTCTCTAAGGGCTGCGATGAGCCTGGCCTGCTCTACTTCATCGATACCCGCCGTCAGCGCCAGGCGAGCACGTTCTTTGTCCACATGAACGTAGGAGCGCTGAGCACGCAGTGCTGCAATGTCAGAACTCTCGCCCTCTGTCCCTTCACGGGTATCGAGCATCTTGAGTGCGTCCCTAGCAACATCAGGCTGCAGGAGCTGAAGGCTATACTTTCCAGGCGTCATTCCATCGACGACCTTCACCACGCCGGCCTTCTCCAGCATCGGGTAGTCAGTGCCGATAGACGAGACGTTGCCGGCGATACCGCGGTTGATCAACGAACGCAGAAAGACGTCGGGCGAATGAAGCTTGAACTGGGCATACGTGGCGGCGTAGACCATGGAGCCAACCAGCTGACGGACATGACCGGATACGTCGGCCACGCTTCCGCCGAACGGGTCGCGCCCAAGATGGGGAGTGAAGAGGAATCCTCGCTCCACCCCGCCATCGGATGTCTGCACCACTGACCGCTGTACAAGGTTCTGCGATACAGCAAAGTCAATCCATCTACGCTCAGTCGACGTGACGCGCTCTTCAGGCATGCCGGGATTCTCCGCCAGCTCCTCAAGCAGCGCGGTGACTTCCGACGTCCCCCTAGCGTCCGTGGCTCGAAGCGCGGCCTGGGCGATCGAGTCGCCCTGAACCCAGATGTTGGGGTTATACAGAACCTCGCGGCCATCAGCGGCGACCACGCGGCGGATTAGACCGGTGTGAGTGAGGTGCCGCAAAGCCGCCTCCGCACTCTCCGCGCTGCCACCAACCCCTTCGGCCGTCGCCGCCATCTGCAAAGCGGCGTGTACGAGAAGCGGCTGCAGTGCCGTTGCACGAAGGAGCGCCAGTGCGGCACGTTCCACTGCAGTAGCCATGACCGTCTGCAGCAACACCGGAGCAGCCAGAACGAGATCACCACGAGTGGGAATCCGCTCTGTGATCGAAACCGCCACTCCATTGTCGTCCCTCTCGACGGAAACCCACCCAAGGCTCTCCATCGTGACGAGCACAGCGTTGAGATTGCGATTCCCTACGCCAACGTCAAACCCAATCGCTTGCACTCGACGAGCGCTACTGCTGGTGCTTCCCTGGAGCCGGAAGGCCATGTCCAGAGTCCAGCCAGCGAACTCAAGCTGTTCGAGGGCCGCCCGCTCTGGGCTCATCTGATAGGCCGAAAGATGCCGGGAGAGCCCCAAGCACAGCTCAGCATCCGTCAAGAAAGTCAAAGCGCCCCCTACCTGGCCAGGAACTCCTTGCACGTGCTCCCCCAGCACGGCACCCTGTGATCACCCTACGCCGCATCGCCTCGGGCCGCCCATCGTTTGGCGCCCAGCGGGCTGAGCCCAACGATGTCTCATGAGACAGGGGCAAATCTGGAGAAGGACGGGCATCGTGTGGGGACCAACCCCGCATGCGCGGGGACCACGGCTGTCCGTCCGTCACCTTCATCCGCAATCAGGGGCCAACCCCGCATGCGCGGGGACCACTCGTACTCGGCACCATCTCCGGCCTGAGGGTCGGGGCCAACCCCGCATGCGCGGGGACCACGGCACCCCGAACCCCGACGGCCGAGCGGACCCGGGACCAACCCCGCATGCGCGGGGACCACTTCGCCCGCCTGACCGGTGCTGTCCTGGCCGTGGGACCAACCCCGCATGCGCGGGGACCACGTGTACCAGACCCAGCCCACGCCGGCGTGACGGGACCAACCCCGCATGCGCGGGGACCACGTTCGTACCCCGATGAGTGCAAAGGTACGAGGGGGACCAACCCCGCATGCGCGGGGACCACCGTGGAACCCCGCGTGGACGGCCGTCAACGACGGGACCAACCCCGCATGCGCGGGGACCACGCGTTCTGGGACCTGGCGGTCTGGGCGGCGCTGGGACCAACCCCGCATGCGCGGGGACCACACCTCGTCCTGACAGACCGCCGGGGCGCGGGTGGGACCAACCCCGCATGCGCGGGGACCACCTTGATCCCGTGCTCATGAACGATCCTGTCGAGGGACCAACCCCGCATGCGCGGGGACCACCGATTCCTCCATATTCCGGTGGGTGGAATGGAGGGACCAACCCGCATGCGCGGGGACCACAGGGCAGAGGGGACGCCCCATGAGCGCCGAGAGGGACCAACCCCGCATGCGCGGGGACCACGCGGAGACCAGGTACACGTAGCCCTTGCGCTTGGGACCAACCCCGCCATGCGCGGGGACCACTGGCTTCCGGGCGGGACGCCGTCCCGCTCCAGGGGACCAACCCCGCATGCGCGGGGACCACGACGCGGTGGTGGCGGCCCTCCCAGCCCAGGTGGGACCAACCCCGCATGCGCGGGGACCACGACGCGGTGGTGGCGGCCCTCCCAGCCCAGGTGGGACCAACCCCGCATGCGCGGGGACCACCAGGGAAGAGGTGGGCGCGACTTAGCGTCTGCGGGACCAACCCCGCATGCGCGGGGACCACCATCACAACGACCGGAACACGCCGCCCTAGGAGGGACCAACCCCGCATGCGCGGGGACCACCCGACGACGATGAGGGCCCCGAGGTGGCGCAGGGACCAACCCCGCATGCGCGGGGACCACGACCACCAGGTCATGGGCACGGCCTCCCGGATGGGACCAACCCCGCATGCGCGGGGACCACAGAGCCCCTTGGCGGGGGCCCGCAGCCGGTTGGGGACCAACCCCGCATGCGCGGGGACCACATGTCCAGGAGCTGCGTGCCCAGGGCCGCGTCGGGACCAACCCCGCATGCGCGGGGACCACTGGATCATCAGCGCGCGGACCATGTTGCAGTAGGGACCAACCCCGCATGCGCGGGGACCACCTGCGCGAGGACCGCGAGCTGACCCAGCTCGAGGGACCAACCCCGCATGCGCGGGGACCACCAGCGGCGATGCGGACGGTCTCACCTTCGTGGGGGACCAACCCCACATGCGCGGGGACCACCGGAGGGTCCGCCAGCCAGAGAGGATCGGCTAGGGACCAACCCCGCATGCGCGGGGACCACAGGGTGTCGAACTGATGCCGGATGACCTCGATGGGACCAACCCCGCATGCGCGGGGACCACCCGTTGAGGAGAGTGTCGACGAATCCGGCGGCGGGACCAACCCCGCATGCGCGGGGACCACTCTGGCTCCTATTCTCCGTCGCGCTCGGTGCCGGGACCAACCCCGCATGCGCGGGGACCACGTCCCGGCTACCTCACGGGCCTCGTCGTACTGGGGACCAACCCCGCATGCGCGGGGACCACCCGCGGAGGTGCACAGCGTCATCGACATGGACGGGACCAACCCCGCATGCGCGGGGACCACGCTGGGAGGGTGGTGCGGGCCGTGGCCGAGGAGGGACCAACCCCGCATGCGCGGGGACCACGAGACCCTGAGCTGTCCGCGCAGTGCGGCGAAGGGACCAACCCCGCATGCGCGGGGACCACGCCGGCCCCGACGAATGCGAGCCGGGACCAACCCCGCATGCGCGGGGACCACAAAAGATCAGGTGGGGCTGGGGGCGCCGAACAGGGACCAACCCCGCATGCGCGGGGACCACCGACCGCAATGGTCAGCGATCGCAGCGATGCTGGGACCAACCCCGCATGCGCGGGGACCACACGGTGGCGACGTAGCCAGCCGGCCGGCGGCAGGGACCAACCCCGCATGCGCGGGGACCACTTCATGTCCGACCTGGCCCGCGCCCAGAAGGGGGGACCAACCCCGCATGCGCGGGGACCACGCCAGCGCCCGTTCCGCCTCAGCGTGAGTGACGGGACCAACCCCGCATGCGCGGGGACCACCAGGCGGCCTTTCCGGACTGTCGGAGGGCCGCGGGACCAACCCCGCATGCGCGGGGACCACTCCGCGTTCTCCTGGAGGGCCTTCTTGCGGCTGGGACCAACCCCGCATGCGCGGGGACCACGACCTTCATCAGGCGGCCTGCCGCATCTCGTCGGGACCAACCCCGCATGCGCGGGGACCACTCGATCAGCTCGCCGGGGCGACGCTGCACGTAGGGACCAACCCCGCATGCGCGGGGACCACAAGCCGATCCCCAGGCCACCGGCCTTGTCCCGGGGACCAACCCCGCATGCGCGGGGACCACCCCGCGGCCGCCCCTCCGCCGCCGATCACGCCGGGACCAACCCCGCATGCGCGGGGACCACTCAAAGCCGCGAAGATTTCGGCCGAGGTGGACGGGACCAACCCCGCATGCGCGGGGACCACGGCCGCAAGGTGTGCGCCCCGGTGCGGCGGTCGGGACCAACCCCGCATGCGCGGGGACCACCTTCTCGGGAAAGGGGAGCTGCGTCAGGAGCGGGGACCAACCCCGCATGCGCGGGGACCACGCGGTGGCCGGATGCGGCGGCGGCCCGGCGCAGGGACCAACCCCGCATGCGCGGGGACCACAAGCGCTGGGTACTGAACCTCTCCGGTGGGTAGGGACCAACCCCGCATGCGCGGGGACCACAAGGTGACCCAGTCTGCGTTTTTGCCGTAGACGGGACCAACCCCGCATGCGCGGGGACCACACCAAGTTTCCGGTGCTAGCCGATGTCGGGTAGGGACCAACCCCGCATGCGCGGGGACCACACGTCGAGGACCGAGATGCCGCCGAGGTTGCCGGGACCAACCCCGCATGCGCGGGGACCACACCCCGCCCCCAATGCGGCGATGAAGGCCCGCGGGACCAACCCCGCATGCGCGGGGACCACGAAGCGGCCGAGGTGGAGCGGCTGGAAAGGCAGGGACCAACCCCGCATGCGCGGGGACCACGTGGCGGCGGTGCGGGTGGCGTACCCGCTGTCGGGACCAACCCCGCATGCGCGGGGACCACGACCGGTGGGGGAAAGGGACACTGTCCCGGTCGGGACCAACCCCGCATGCGCGGGAACCACCTGGAGCTGGCGCCGGTGGCGGGGGCTGAGCAGGGACCAACCCCGCATGCGCGGGGACCACGTCAACGTGGTCTTCTTGGCCCCGCCCTTGTTGGGACCAACCCCGCATGCGCGGGGACCACTAGAGGCCCTTGTCGAGCAGGAACATGTCGACGGGACCAACCCCGCATGCGCGGGGACCACATCCACGCTGGTGAGTACGAGGTCGGCTCGAAGGGACCAACCCCGCATGCGCGGGGACCACACGTCTGCCGGACTCCTGGGTATGGCCATGGGGGGACCAACCCCGCATGCGCGGGGACCACGCCCTCATGTGGCCGGTCGCCGCGGTGTGGTCGGGACCAACCCCGCATGCGCGGGGACCACTACGGCGTCGGCCGCATCTGGGGCTCGGCACTGGGACCAACCCCGCATGCGCGGGGACCACACCCTTTCTCAGCGAATATCGACCTGTTTTTAGGGACCAACCCCGCATGCGCGGGGACCACTGCTGACCATCTTCGGGTCGATCGGCACGACCGGGACCAACCCCGCATGCGCGGGGACCACTGGTTCTCAGGGCATTCGACGATCTTCAATATGGGACCAACCCCGCATGCGCGGGGACCACAACACGGTGGCCGCCGCGTAGCCCACACCCCCGGGACCAACCCCGCATGCGCGGGGACCACCTTCTCGCCCAAATCGGGCGTAGCGGACTCCAGGGACCAACCCCGCATGCGCGGGGACCACAGCCCGCGACCTGCGGGTTCAGGCGGAGAGAGACGTGATTTTGTTTACCTTCATCGATTCGGGCATTTCGGCCTTCTGGTGGGTGGGCCCAAGTCCAGCGAGGCAGCAACAGATCCTTGTTGCTCCGCCAAGGGGCGACTCGTGGTCCTCTAGGCTCATCGGCTGCCGTATCTTCTGCGCTTGGACGCCTTGCTCCAGCCGTGACGAGGACCGTCAGTTGGCTTCCTGTCCTTACGCTGAGCCTGGGGGTTGGGGCGGTGGATCAAGGTCAGGCCCTCGTGGTCGTTGGGGTGCCATGCGTGGTCATGGGTTTCGAAGGTGTAGCCCTGTTCGCTGTTGGTCTGATAGGCGATTAGGGCGCGCCCTTGGCCTGCGTACTGGCGGACTTCTGCCCACAGGGCTTGTCGTACGCGAGCTGATGGGGCACCGAGGAAGACACCTGGAGAGATTTCCAGGAGCCAGCGGGTGAGGAAGCCGCGCAGGCCGGCTGGGCAATTGGTGAGGATGATGATGGTCACCAGACGATCTCGTCGTCGTAATTGCGGCCTCCGCCGACATGGGTGTCGTGGTCGGACTGGAGGGTGACGATGTCCTGAGAAGGAGAGCTGTCTGTTGTGTCCCGGTCGTTGCCGTGCCCGAGCAGGTTCTTAATGTCGCGGACACACCTGTCAAGGAGTCGGGTCTTGTTGATGCGGTCGCGAAGCGCGCGTCGGGTGCGGGCGGCGATGTCCTCAGGTCCTTCGGCCGCCGCGTCGAACGCGGCTGGGATGGCGATCTCCGTTTTGTAGAGGTCGGCTACGTCTAGGACGAAGGAGCGTTCGTGACCGGAGTGAACGAAACCCAGGCCGGGTGAGCATCCGAGTGCCGCGACGACGGCATGGGCGATTCCGTACATGCACTGGGCTGCTGCAGTGACCCCTTGGTTCGGTGCGTCCCCGGCCGAGAAGTCGTCACGGTGGTACTCGCGGCGGCGCCATGGAACGCCGGTGCGTGCGGATTCGCGTCGGTAGCAGTCCTTGAGGCGTCGGCCTTCCATGCTCAGGAGTTCCTGCCGGGTGCGCCCTGCCGGGTCTTCGTCCGGGAACCGAAGCCGATACATGGCGCGGGCGACGTCCAGTCGGGTACGCCGGTTGGCCCATGCGGTGGCCTGGGCCTCGACCAGTGCGGAGGAGCGGGTCAGGGCGCGACCTCCTGCGTAGAAGCGCACTCCCTGCTCACCGACCCACACCACTCCTGCTCCGGACTCGCCGAGGACGGCCATGGCCTGATGGGTGACGCGGGTACCCGGACCGAGCAAAAGAGTGCCGATGGTGGCGGACGGGATGTGCGTGACGCCCTCCGCATCTTCGGCCGTGATCGCGTTGGCGTCGCGATGCACGGTGCACCGCTCCAGGTAGATGAAGGAGAGCCGGTCACCGATGCGCGCGAGTTCATGGGGCGAAGAGACGCCCCGTCGGCTGACGGTGGTCATGGATCACCGCACCGGTGCGAGTGTCATCAGGCCGCAGCCGTATGCCTTGGCCTTGCCCAGGCCATGCGTGAGAGTCCGGCGCAGAGCGGCGGCGTCAGTCACGCGAATTTGTCCGTCGTAGGTGGCCCTGGTCAGGCTCACGTTCATCCGCCGGCCGCCCTCGTTCATGGCTTTGGCGAATTGCAGGTCTTGCGGGTCGCGGACGGTGAGTTCGTAGTCGTCTCCGTGCTCCAGAAGCCTGCGTTCCACAGGCTTCTCCACGACCTCGAAGCCAGCACCCTTCTGTCTGCTCAGCAGCCACTTGGCCTGATGGAGAGGGGTGCGGTGCGCGGTGCGCTTGGTGGGCTGCCCTTCTTTGAGGCGGATACTGTGCACAGGGTTGGCGGTGAGCCGGAATGCCCACGTGTCGCCTTCGCTGAGCGCGTTCAGGAAGCTTCCGTACTCGTGCGATTGCCAACCTGGCTGGTCGGCTGCCGGCCACCCGGCTTGCTCGACGAGATGTGTCAGATCTGGGCGGTCGGGGCTGACGAGGAACAGGAAGCATTCGGCACGGGAGTTGTGATCGACACGCCACAGCAACCGTGGCCCGGTGCCATCGCTGGACGGTGACTGTGGAAAGGACATGTTCACCGCTCCGTGCATACGGTGTGGCGAACCGAGGAGCTGCCGGGCCTCGCGGCGCGCAGTGTTGACACGGAAGCGGGTCAGGTACATCAGGCATTCCTCAGTGCGGCGATGGGGTCGTGATGCGGAGGCTCGGGGGCTTGTGCTACCGGGAGGTGCACGGCGAGCGATGTGACGTCACGCAGCCCGTAGCGGCGGTGGCGGGGGTCGAAGCTGACCGGTTGGTCGCGCTGGGTAATGTCGGGGTCCTCGTCGGGAGCGCAGTCGATCAGCAGGTCGAGCCGGATGGTGGGGGGCCGGGCTTGGGTCGATCGGGAGGCCGCAGTCATGGCTGCGGCTCGTGCGCGTCTCTGGTGCCAATCGGATGCCTGCCAATTGGTCTGCAAAAGGGCGCTCTTCAGGTCGGTATTGGCGCGAATACCCAGATCGATCGGCCGTGCCGGGGGGCAGGAACGGCGGCCCAGATAGGGCAGGAAGGTCGGCTCCCGCACGGCGGCGTGCAACTCCTCGACGAGTCCAGCATCGCCTTCCACGCCGGCTACGAAGACGGCGTCTGCCAGGTAGAAACGCTCCGACAAGGGCATGGCCTTGCCTGAACCTGCGTGATGTGCGGTCTGAAAGTCGCGCAGCCGGGTGCCGGGCTGGTCGATGCGCACCCCGAACCGAAGCGAGGAGAGGTCCGATAGGTCGGCCTCGCGGCTGCGACCCTGAGCTCCGGCAAGAAGGCCGATGACACCGCTCTTGGTCGGCGCATTCTCCGTGGTGCGGCGGGGGAAGCGAGCAGCAGATCCCCACGCCTGGAGGGGGCCCGCCAGCCGCAGGAGCAGCACGCTCATGCACTCGGCTCCAGTCGAACGATGGCGGCTGTTGCGGCGGCCTTGATGAGCTCGTCGAGGGTCACCGTCGAGCCGAGGCCGGCGAGCGGCTCGGTGTCCTCGCCGACGCGCATGATCCAGGTTTTTTCGCTGTCCGCGACGCCGTATGCCTTTTCCAGGTCGGGTACTTCTTTTGCCAGGCGAGCACAGCTCGCGTGAAGAAAGCCGCCTGTGTCGCCTTGGGGCACTGGCCTCTCGAAGGAGGAGACGAAGCTGATAGGGCGCTTGGTGCGGAGCTTGACCATGACGACGGCGGGGAGGGTGTGGTTGCCGAAGCTGTTGATCTTGCCGGTGGGCAGGGAGGTAACGAACCCTTCGAGAAAGGCTTCGACGGCTCGTCGGGTCGGTGCGGTGGTCGGCTTGTCCTCTTGCAGGCCCGTGCCGAGGTTGTGGTGCAGAGTGTTCACGTCGAGCGCCGCGTAACGGTAGAGAGTTGCGGAGTTGAAGTCGACGGTGCCGATCATGCCTGCGCCGGACTCCGAGTCGGAGTTCTTGTCATCGACGGCGGTGTAGTAGTCCGACTCGATGTCGATGGTGTGGACGCTGAGCGCATGCGCTACCTGTGTGGCCGCGTCGACGTTGAGGTCAGCGGCGTCTGCGACCATACGACCGAACAAGGCGATGTCCACGGAGTGCTTGCTGTCGACCAGCTGACGGGCGCGTGCCTTGTTCTCCTTGGCCTTGAGGAAGTCTTTCAGCAGTTTGACGTCGTCCGTGCCCTTGCTGCCCTCGATCGCCAGCTCTGCCAGGCCGTTGAGCTGGCGCCCGCTCAGAAACATCAGGTACGAGGACTCGGGGGCAGGCTTTCCCTCGCCGTCCTTTGCCTTTCGCGCCGGAACCTCAATCTTGGATCCGGTCGCCGTTCGTAGAGTCTCGGCGGCCAACTCCAATGCTGCCGACTTCGGCAGCTCCGGTTCCAGCGCGGAAAGCCGATCGGCCACCGCCTCGGCGACCTTCTTGGTCCGGACACCCAGCTCCGACGGATCGAGCAGCGAGTGGAATGCAGCTCGTGTGGCGCGCTTCCACGCCTGGCTGGAAACCCGGGCCCGTCGCACACCGCCGTAGACGGCGGTCTTCGGAGAGCCGGTGTCGTCGCGGTTGAGGTTGCTCGGCGGAACGGTCTGGAGGATGTGAATGTCGAGGATGGTCCGAGGCACGGGAATCAGGTCCTTATCGCTGGTGATGTGGTGGC
Source organism: Streptomyces sp. Pv4-95 (assembly GCF_045782725.1). Lineage (NCBI taxonomy): Bacteria > Bacillati > Actinomycetota > Actinomycetes > Kitasatosporales > Streptomycetaceae > Streptomyces > Streptomyces sp. Pv4-95. The sequence continues at coordinate 1,832,040 of NZ_CP127172.1, read as the reverse complement.
TACGTCGCAGAGGTGCAGAGCCGAAAGCCGGTGAACGTCAGTCCCCAGGGGTGAGGGGGCCGTAGGGCTGGTACGGATCGGATGGTTCGCGCTGACCGGGCACGCTGCCCTGGCCGCCTGGGGCCGGCTCTCGTCGCTTGGAAGCTGACGCGGCGAGGTGGAAGTCCCGCCCCCAGGCCCGGTGTACCTGGGCTCGATTGGAAGGCCGCTGCCATGCGTAGAGCTGATCAGCCAGCAGGCCGTAGTCGAGGGGCGTTCCACCGGCGCGCAGTAGGAGGACGACCTCGCGCAGTCGTGCGGCAAGAATGTCGACGGTGTGGGCGGTGCTCACTCGCACGAATCGCTTGCGCAGGGGCTCATCGATTTCGTCGTTGCCCGACGAGGCACTGGCTTCCCCGGTCGAAGCAGAGTCGCCCGGTGCGGCGGCCTTGCGGCGCATCAGCTCGCGGACTGCCCGGCCCAGGCCGTGGTCAGCGACATGCATATCTGCCTCGTGGTGGGACTGTTGGTGCAGTGCCCACAGGGTCACAGCAACGTGCAGAGCGAGCTCCGCGCGATCGTGGTCGATGAATTGATGCTGTTGGTCGGGTGCTTCGTCCGGCGGGTTGAGGAGCTCTTCCGAGCCGGTCAGGCCCCAGAGGTCCGCCAGGTCGAGTGCTGGTCGGCCGACGCCCCGCCGCAGGCGAGCCAGGGCACCTACCGCAACCGGGTGGTCCATGCGATAGCCGCGCTGCAGCTTCCGGATGTGGCGGTCGGCGGCGGCGCCAACCGGACCGCGCTTGCGCCACGCATGAGGCTGAGAAGGTGACGTGAGCATGTCGTTCGTGGTCATGTGATCCATTCCGTGGTGTCATCGCTGGTGGGGCCGCACAGGGATTCGTCCGTGGGAGTAGGGCTGTCACCGGTAGCCGCCGTCTGCGTGACGCGGTCCTGCGGGGTGCCGTCTGCCCGGGATGAGGCGCCGGGCAGAACCGTGTTCAGACGGCGCCGGAACCACAACTCGGCCTGGGAGTCGTCAATCCAGCGGGTGCCGCCTTCGCGGGTCTCGACGAGACGGCCCTCCCACGTCGCGGGACCTGCGGAGTCGAGCAGGCTGCGCCCGAGTTCGCCGACGATCCGGTGCGCCTCGTGCTGCCATTCGGCCCGGGCCAGGCGTGGATCGGGGCTCTTGCCCAGGTCCCGCAGCCACCGTCGGTAGGGACCGTCCAGTGAACCGAATCCCATGTCGAGAGCGGTCTCCGTCACGGACCCCGGATCGGAGCCGGCGGCCAGTGCCAGGTTGCGGGCGAGGTGACCCAACGCTTTCACGGCGGCATCCGCGTCGTCGACCGCGTCGATGGCCGTCTTGCCGTAGTCCGGGCGCTCCCCGTGCAGCAGGACGACGGAGAGGGTGACACCGTCGTCGACCATCTCTTCGACCACGGACTGCTGGGTACCGTACTTCGCTCCGACGACTCTGGTCCGGATGAGGCTGCGGCGGTCGAGGACCTCCTCGGTGGCGAGCCGTGCCAGCCACTGGACCACTCCTGGGACAAGTCCTGCAGCAGCGTCCTGACGCTGCACCCCAAGGTCACGGCGGCCGGGCTGTGCGAAGAGCAGGCTTGCCAGCCCGCGCCACGCTGCGCGGCTGGGGTCGTGCTCACGCGGCATGTAAACGACCGGGCGGCCGAGCTTCTTCTCCTGGGGGGCGCTGCGTCGCCAGCCGGTCATAGGCTCGCGATGGTGCATGTTCTGTGGGGGGAGCGGGTCACCGTAGCCGAGGACGACGCCAGTCACGGCGTCCTTGGTGCAGTGCAGGCGCAGGCGCCGCGACTGCCAGGTGTAGAGGTCGCGGGGTCCGGAGGGGCGGGGAGTGTCCGGGTCCGGGTCCCAGGGGGCCGCGCTGGGGGCTTCCCGGCGCCAGGCGGGCAGGTCGTCCTTCTCCGTCTGGAGGAAGTCGTTGTCCGCGGGGATGAGGTTGAGCAGCAGTGTCTCGCGCAGGTTCTTGCCCTGGGCGAAGACGCCGCCGAGGTTGCCCGCCCATGCCACGCCCTGGGGGTAGCCCTTGCCGCCTTTGACGCGAGGGTCGCCCACCAGTCCGGACTTGATTCCGGAGGGGTCGAATCCCTGAGCGTGGACCAGCCAACGGGCCGCCTCTGCGAAGGTCAGTGATTCGACTCGGGGTTGGCGCATGGAGAAGAAGGCATCCCCGTTCGGGACGTCGGCGACGATGCGGTTGAGTGAGGCCACCTCGTCCTTCTCCGTCCGAAGGCCGGCGACTTGGAAGAACGGCTGCTGGGGATGGAGAAGGTCGAATCGATCCCGATGCCGGTCGAGGTAGCCGGGTACGGCGGCGAAAGAGTCCTCGGCCTCCCACAACTCTTCCCATGCATCCAGGTCCTCGGGCCCGTCCACCGCATCGTGCAGGAGAGCCAACATCAGTCTGAGCAGGGCGAATTCCTGCGTGGGGACGTCGCCGATCAGGCGGCGGATGTCGGATGCCCGAGCGAAGGCGTCCCGCAAGGACAACTGGGTCGTCGTCCCGTCGAGAAGCTGGACGGGCAGCCATGGCCGGGAGACCAGATCGAACGAGGGCACGAGGTCCACCACTCTTGTGTCGCGTGCACCGGCGGGTGTCACAAGCAATCCGTCAGCGCGGCTGTATCGGAGGTCGAAGCCTGACAGACGGGTCTGACAATCCTCATCGAGAACCAGAATCAACTCCCCTGCCAACCAAGGGCATTCCTTCGCTTGCCAGGCGCCCACCTGGAACTTCTCCAGTTCGGCAATGGTCCGGTCAATGACCCACGGCTTGGAGAAATGCCATGGCAGGGAGAGTGCGCTCGCGGCCACCGCCTCAGCGGCCCCACGCGGCGGCACAGCGTGCTCGGGGAGCTCCAGACCGCCCCGCCCACGGTCCAGCCCTGGGAGAGTGGTGAGCATGCCGTCCCTGCGGCGTTGGACAACAAGCACTTCGACGCTTTCCTCGCTGTCCCGCACCTGTGCCTGGCCACCGCGGGTTTCATCGGCGTCACCTATACCTGCGTCGACCCAGCCGATGACCGCCCGTCCTGCCCTGCGGACCGGACCGAGGCGGAAGGCTTCGGCCCGTGCCTGCTTGTCAGCGAGCTTGGCCCGGTACTTCTTGTGAGCCTCGTCCAGGGCCTCCGCCCAGTGCTCCGGTCCGACTGGCGCATCCCCGTACGCGCCTTGAACAAGGGGGCTGATGTCCGCCGGCAAGCTCAGCGGCGCCCCTTCGAGATACGGACGAAGCACGGCCAACGCACGCAGCAGTGTGTAGTGCCCCTCGTACACCCCGAGCGAACCACGTATTGGCTCGGGTGGGTCGCTGCGCCAGTCGACGCCCGTCACGAGGCAACGGGCGCTGCACAGTTGGGCGGGACGGTGGCGAGGGTGGCGGTGGAGTCGCCCCATTCGCTGTAGCATCAGGTCGACGGGAGCTAGATCTGTGACCAGGAGATCGAAGTCGATATCGAGCGACTGCTCAACGACTTGGCTCGCGACCACCACATGAGGGCCGGTGGGCCGCGCGCCTTCCGGCCCGAACCGTTCCCGCAGGTCCCTGTCCTTGGATGCGCGGTCGGCGGCAACGAATCGGGAGTGGGCCACGGTAACCCTGTCCGCCCCGAATCTCTCCCGCAGCCGCTCCGCTGTTTCCAGAACCCGGTCCACCGTATTGCGAACGACCAGGGCGCAGCCCCCGCCGGCCAGCTCCCTTTCGAGCCGGTCCGTCAGCGACAACAGGTCGTCGTCCAGCGGCTCAAGGACGATGTCCGTACCTCGGCCGGATGCGGCCGGAGGCTGCGCGGTCAGAGGCTCTCTGCCAGGAGCTACCGCAGTGAGGAGAGGGTACGAGTCCGCCCGGAGCTCCATCCCGGCTCCGGCACCTGTACCGGCGTAGGCTTCGGTAAGGGCATGTCGGCGAGCCGCGGGCAATGTAGCGGAGAGCAGGATGACGGGAACCTTGTAGGCCGCAAGCCACTCCAGAACACGCTCGAGATAGGTACTCATATAGGCGTCGTATGCGTGGACTTCGTCGATAATGACGACCTTCCCTGCCAACGCCAGGTGCCGGAGCGCGAGGTGCCGGCTTTTGAGCCCTCCGAACAGGACCTGGTCGATCGTGCCGACGGTGAAGGAAGCCAGCAGCCCTTTCTTGCGACCGCGCAGCCACTGGTGGGCCTGAAGACTGCAGGGGCTTCGACGAGTTGTCGAACCGGGAGACGGAACGGACTGCCCTCCGTCGAGATCAATCGCCGCAATCGGGCGACTTCCGGCCCGCACGAGACCTGACCACTCGTCGTTGAGGGCAGCCTTTGCGTGGGCGAGGAAGACGGAACGCCCCTCAGCGCTCGGCAAGTGATCAAGCCAGGTCAAGAGCCGGGAGAACATCGCATCACCGGTGGCGCGGGTCGGCAGTGCCACGAGGCACCCCCCCGCCCCCGTCCGCGCGGCGAGCACCTCCGCGGCGGCCAGGGCTGCCTCCGTCTTCCCCTCGCCCATGGGCGCCTCGATGATCAGCAGCCCCGAAGCCGCCATCTCCCGAGCCATCCGCACTGCCTCTTCCTGAACTGATCGGATCCCCGCCCCCGGCGGGAGATCGAACCGAGAGGCGAACAGCTCAGCAGCCGTCCCCTGCGGCTCATCAGGTGCCCAAGGGCCCGGCAGGTCAAGGCCCCGCCAGGCCGCTTCCAAGCGCGAGCTACTCTCTTGCTTCCTTTTGTCTGACGAGGAGGCCGCTTCGTATGGAAACAGTTCAGTTGAGCTGGCGATCCAGTCAGAAAGGATCACCACAGCAGTCAATACCACCTGTACGGGCTGAGGCAGCTTGACCGACTTCCAGACACCAAGCCTGTCTTCAACGCCAGCCCCCCGAGCGCAGGCATCCAACAGCTCAAACTGCACGGCGCGCCAGGTGCTTTCGCTCGCTCCGGGAGTCCGCAGCAATTCCGGATGGAGATCGACATCATGGATGTCCTGATGTGCTGGGGGCACGCCGTGGTGGCCACCGGCCACTACCGCGAACTGTCCGGAAATGCGACCAGACCACCCGTACCGATCGGCCAGCCATTCCTGGAGAAGTATTTGCCCGGCTAGGCCGTGTGGAGCACGTTTCCTTTCTGCCCTGAGCTGCCCCTCGTATGGCATCTTCAGACCTGCGTCCCGCATATTCTCGGCAAGCGAATCCACCTGGCAAGAAAAGGCGACCGTGGCCTTGCCGATGTCATGACCAGCCGCGAGCCAGACTACGAGTCGGCGGGCGTCGTCAGCGCCACCAGGCAGGGCTTCGGCTAGCAGATGCTTGACGTTGCTTGGTAGCCACTCGTCCCATAGCTTGCCTGCGACCGCCGCGCTGTCCGCCATGTGCCGCCACAGCGGGAGCCAGGCGTCTGTGTTCCGATCATGTTTGCCCCAGGCTTTTCTCGCGGGCAAGGATAACTCTCTGAAGGCTTGAGCCGGGTCTGGTTGATCAGGCGTCATTGCAGTATTGAACATAGCGAATCCCTGTCTGTGAGGTCCGTCCGAAAATCCGGCAGGTGTTCACGGATCTCGATCGAGCGAGGACCAACTCAGGGAGTCAGTTGATCACCCCGCGGCGATCTACACGCGGCGTAGACGCCCGCCGCGAGCGCGGGCCGGCAATCGCAGAAGGGATCCCCGGCCCGCATATCGGGCGGCTAAGCGTCACGCGCTCCGGATGCACAGCCGCCGGCGGCGAGCATTCAATCCGCGCCACGTCGGCCACGGACGACCAGGTCGCGCCACCTGGACCACAACTACCCAGATCACCACAACCAGTGCCGTACCCCGGACCCAAAGGTCGATGGCTGAGGGCGCACTGCCTGCGGCAGCGATGAGCGCCAGCAGCACCTCCATCGCTCCAGGCATGCCGACGCCGCTGTGCCTATGGCCTAACGGTTTCGATAACATCTACGCGCCTCCTCATGTGGATACATGGCAGAGGAAACCAGGCTGAGCCGGCTGCTTCCGGGCAAGGATCGCGGCCGGCTCGGTCACCTCTTGGGCGAGCGTAGGGGGCCAACTGGTGCTGCCGCAGGCTTTTCCCATCTTTATGTTCAGAACCGCCAGCCTTCGCCGGTCCCTCATCGAGTTAACGCATCCCTAGCCAGTGGTCGGAGAGACCTCGGCCCGTCGCCTGTGCGTACGGGCGACGGGCCGAGGGCTGGGAAGCCCCGCAGTGGCGGGGAGCAAGGACGCTGTCTTGCGCGTCGGTCCCTGATCGAGGGGCCAAGCCCGAGTGTGCGGGCATGTGTTCCTGGCGCCAGGATACGGGCGTGCGCTCAACCGAGCAGCGGATCCAGGCTCAACGGCCCCCACTACGTCACCGTGCACGCCAGACGGCACTCCCCGGAGTGGCTACGGTCGCTTCGTGACGCAACATGGGACATTGTCGCTCGGGGGGTCTTCCTCCACTAACTAGCCGTGGACGCGTACAGCGTGGACCCATTGTGCGGGCGGCCGCTTCCTGGCGGAACCGCCGCCGGAACTCAGGGGCGTCGGCGAGCTCTGGCCTGATCACCTTGACGGCCAAGGGGCGACCGGCCGGCGTGTAGGACACGTAGACCTTGCCCCAGCCGCCGGCCCGGAGCCGCGCCACTAACTCATAGGCCCCTACCGGGGCCGGGCTGTTGGCCTAAAGCGGCTAAAAAATCTCCGACGGCCCTGCCGTACCCATGGTCGTCCGCCCCCCGGTGTTCGCGCTCTCGCGTTCGCCCAGGGAGGATAGCCGCCGGTCGATCGCGAAGCTGCTCGGCGTCTCCCGCACCACGATCTACAAGTAGGTGCCCGAACTTGTGGCTGTCGTAGCGCGCTCGGTGCGCAGGACGTCGTCTGAAGTGCTCCCTCAACCGCGGGATGAGCGCTGCCACGGTGAGGGAGTGCCGCTGGCAGGCAACCGAACGGGCTGGCCATGCCGGTTGCGCGGCGGCGTATGCGGAAGTGTGCTGTCATGCGGGAGCGCCTTGGAGATGGCGGTCTGAGCCGGACCGCCGATGGGCGAGCGACCAACGGTCGTGAGTGAAGCGACGGACGACTGAGACGACGGACGAGGGAATGGCGCGGGATTACGACAGTCAGCTGCTGGAGTCGGTGGCAGTACGGCGACGCAGGATGCGCGACGCCCTGTTGTTCGGCGCGCAGCGGGGGCGGCGCACGGCGGACGAGCGGCTCGGGAAGGTATTCGCAGGGATCGCCGTCACGGCCGTCCTGTGCGCGGGGTGCGTCGGGTGGTCCTTCCTACAGCACACCCTGGCGAACCAGAAGGCGGAGCAGGAGAAGCAGCAGCGCCAGGTGCAGCAGTACGAGCAGCCGGCGAGGCCGGCGAAATCCTAGAGGACCATGGGTCGGATTCGGACAGATTTTGCTGCATTCTCGAAAAGCGCACGAAGCGCTCCCCGCGATGGGAGAAGGGCTGCCTGAGGCGGGGGCTGGGCGGGGCCGGATAGGTATGCCGGTCGCCTCAGGAAGCGCCAACGCCGCGATGATAGGTTCCCGTAAGTGGTGAGCAGAGCAGCGACTTCCCAAGCGCAACTGAGTCGAGTGACATTGGTCGGCGAGCGACGCCGAGCCGACATCGTCCTGCTTGCCGACACACCGATTGGGCAACTTCTCCCGGATATCTTGGAGTTGCTGGACGACCGGCCCGCCTCCCTCCCAGTGTCGCGGCAGTTGATTACCTCCGACGGTTCCGTTCTGTCGCACGACAGCACGCTGGCGGCGTCCGGAATTGTCGACGGCGCCGTGCTCCGGCTCGTCAGGACGCACTCTGCGCCGCCTGCCCCTGTGGTGCACGACGTCACCGACCTTGTGGCTGATGATCTCGACCTTCGGGCTTGGCGCTGGCGTCCTGCCGCACGCCGGGCCAGCGCGGGTGTGGCGACCGTCGCCTTCACGGCGACTGCCGCGCTACTCGCTCGCGGTGAGTTCCCGCTCGGAGCCCTGGTTGGTGGTCTTTCGGTCGTCACGCTCGTGCTCCTGGTGGCAGGGGCGCTTGTCGCCAAGGTCGGGCGGGGAAACCGGGGGCTGGCGACCGCGCTGCTGCTCGCCGCCGGCGGGTTGGGCGTTCTGACCGCGTGGACCGCCGCCGACGCGTACGACTGGCCGGGCACCGCGCGGCTCGCCGCCGTCGCGGGCGCGCTGGTCTTGACCTTCGTCTTCCTCGGATACTTCTCGCCGCTCGGCAAGGGCGGGCTTGTCGGCGCCGTGGCCACCGCCACGATCGCCGCCGTGTGGGAGGTCGTCGCCGCCGTGCAGAGTGATCCGGCACGGCTGGGCGCCGTCATGGCCGTGTTCTCTCTGGTGCTGCTCGGTGTCCTGCCAAGGCTTGCCCTAATGTCGTCGGGGCTCACCGCACTGGACGACCGGCGCTCGGGCGGCGAGTCCGTTAGCCGCCACCAAGTGGGCACCGCACTCTCGGCAACGCACCGCAGCCTCGCCCTCTCGACGATTGTCACTGCGGTCTCGGCAACCTCGGCCGGCTGGCTGATCACCCTGGCCCCGAAGCCCACTGTATGGACGGTGGCGCTGACCTCACTCGTTGCTGTGGTGATCGTGTCGAGGGCGCGGGCCTACCCACTGGTTGCCGAGGTGGTCGCGCTCTTCGCCGCGGCGTCGTGCCTCGTTGTGCGCCTCGTGATGCTGTGGATGCAGCATGCAGGGGGAGGCGGGGCGCTCGCGGTGCTGTGTGCGGCCGCGGTGTTGCCGCTGCTTGTCTTGGCGGTGCAACCGCCCGAGCATGTGCAGGTGCGGTTGCGGCGCATCGCGGATCTGGTCGAGTCCGTCGGCATGGTGGGGCTCTTCCCGCTCGCCTTCGGTGTGTTCGGCGTGTACGGGCAGCTGCTCGACCAGTTCTGAGAGGACCCGCAGGCGCTCTGGGCGGGGCAGCAAGAGGAAGGGGGAGTGGAACAGGCATGCCGAACGGAGAAAGCAGCTGGCAGAGTGATGTGCTGCGTGACCTGAGAGGCGACACCCAGCTGGATGCGCAGGGCCCCGGTTCGCAGGCCGCCGCTGGTCAGACATTCGGCGCTCCCGCACCGGGCCCCGTCCTCCCCGCGCGGGGCGCCCAGGAGCCCGAGACCGGCCCTGGAAGTGGCGCACCACTGGAAGCCGGCTACCCGTCTCAGCGGCAGGAACCGGCACCGGCCACCTCCCCACTGGACAGCCACCCCCAACGCAGTCCGGACTCCCGCCCCGTCGTCGACGAGGGCCTGGCCGCCGCCCTACGCAGCAAGCCGCAGCACGGCGAGCCCTTCGCCACGCGTGCCCTGCGCTCCCTGCGCCGCACCCTGGCCTCGTCCGCCGCGCGCGAGGTCGCCGAGATCACCCGCACCGCGGCGATGCTCCAGCAGCCCGTGACGACCGGCCGACAGATCGCCATCACCTCCATCCGGGGCGGATCCGGCAAGTCCACGGTCGCCGCGCTGCTCGGCACCACCTACGCGCACTACCGGCAGGACCCTGTCCTCTTCCTGGAGGCCGACCCAGCACTCGGCTCGCTGCCGCTGCGGCTCGGTGCCAAGTCGTCTCGCTGGACCACCAGCGATCTCGCGGACATCGTCAAGCCGGACATGTCGCTGCTCGACATCACCGGCTATCTCATCCAACTCCCCGACAACGCCTGGCTTCTGCCCGCGAGCCAGGGCCAGATCGGCGTGATGCTGGACAGCCGAGCGTACGAGCGAGCCGTAGTCGCGCTGCGCCGCTACTTCGGTGTGATGGTCATCGACTGCGAGACGCTGCCCGCCGAAGTCGCCCGGGTCGCACTCGCCGCTGCCCACGGCCGTGTGCTGACCGCCCCCGCCACACCAGATGGGATCACCAGCACCTACTCGGTGCTCCGGTGGATGCGAGGGCTGCCCCGGCAGGTGATCGCGGGCACGGTCGTGGTGCTCACCGAATTGGCGCCACATGCGGGGCTCGACCTTGAGCAGACGGCTCGGCAACTCACGTCCACCGGGGCGAGAGTCCAGGTCCTGCCGTACGACCGGCACTTGGCAGCCGGTGGCCCCATCCATACCGAACTGCTCGCTCACCAGACCAGGGAAGCCGCCGCCCGCATCGCCGCGGACGTCTTCCAGCTCTCCCTCTCCCCCCGGGGTCACTGACCAGATGCCGAGCCCGACTGTGAATGACGGACGACGACGATGAGTACCCGACTGATCCACCGCCCTGCCAGGACCACCCGGCCCCCGGCGGCTTCTGAGGCGCGCAGCATCGAGGCGCCGCCCAACCTCCCCGAGGGGAAGTCGGGCAACATCGCGATGTCGCTGCTGCCCGTCGCCGGCGTCATGTCGTCCGTGGTGATGATGACGGTTGTACGCAACAGCCAGTTCGCCGCGCTCGGAGCGATCATCCTCGTCGTCACCGTCATCGGCTCCGTCGTGCTCGTCCTCTCACAACGCGGCAAAGCCCAGCGCACCCGGCGCACACAGCGCGAGGCATACCTCGCCTATCTCGAGGACCTGCGAGAGGAACTCTCTGCCGAAGAGCGCACGCGGCGCGAGCGCGCCGACGTCCTCAACCCGCCGCCACCCGCCCTCTACGACATCGTGCGCGACCCGGCCCGCATGTGGGAGCGCCGCCGCGTCGACGCCGACTTCCTGCGCGTGCGCGTCGGCACCGGCGAGATGCCCGTACGCGATCTGCAGATCGCTCAGCAGGGCTCCTCAGCCCTCACCCCGCCCGACCGCTTCATGCTCAACGAGGCGTCGGCGCTGATGACCCGCTTCCGCACCGGCACCGAACTCCCTCTCACCATCCCGCTCGACCGCATCGGCAACGTCAGCATCATCGGCCCCCGCGAGGACTGCCTCCGTGTGGCACGCGCCCTGCTCGTTCAGGCGGCCGCCCTGCATGCTCCCGATGATGTGGTGATGGCTCTCGCTGTGCCCGGTGACCGGCTCGCCGACTGGGAGTGGGCCAAGTGGATGCCGCATCTGCTCGACACCGAGCAGTTCGACGGCCCCGTCGCCGCTCGCCGTATCGCCCCCTCCGCACCCCAGCTCGCCCGGCAGCTCGGCCCCGAACTGCGCCGCCGCGCCTCCTACGCGGCCGAGGTGCGGCGCGGCCTTTCCGGCAACGACGCCCTGTCGATGACGTCCCGGCTGCTCGTCGTCGCCGACGGACACGGCCAGGACGCCGTCGACCTGCCGCGTCCCGACGAGGCGGTCGGCCTGCGGGAGATGGGCGTCACCGTCCTGCACCTGCTCCAGCAGCGAGTCCAGGAGCCAGGACACGTCGGCGTCCGGATCACCGTAGAAGGGGACCAGGTGATCATCGAGGACCTGCGCGAGCACGAGCCGGTCCGTGCCCACGGCACCGTGGACGACGTCAGCATCCCGTTCGCCGAGGGCCTGGCCCGGATGCAGGCGCCGCTGCGCCTTTCCGCCGAGTCGCTCGTCGACGCGCCCCTGTCCGGCCCCGTTGACTTCGCCGACCTGCTCGGCATCGACGACGTGGCACAACTCGATGTGTCGCGCCTTTGGGGGCCGCGCGGCGAGCGTGCCTTCCTGCGTGTACCCATCGGCGTCAACGACTCCCGCGAGCCGGTGCTCCTGGACCTGAAGGAATCCTCCGAGCTCGGCATGGGCCCGCACGGCCTGTGCGTCGGTGCCACCGGCTCCGGGAAGTCGGAACTCCTGCGCACCCTCGTTCTCGCTCTGGTGGCCACACACCCGCCGGAGGACCTCGCCTTGGTCCTCGTCGACTACAAGGGCGGTGCGACTTTCGCGCCGTTCGCGGACCTGCCGCACGTCGCCGGTGTCATCACCAACCTGGAGAACCAGGCCGGCCTCGTCGAACGCGTCCACGCCTCGCTCGCCGGCGAGGTCAAACGCCGCCAGCAGGTCCTCAAGGACGCGGGCAACATAGCCGACATCGGCCACTACGCCGCACTGCGCGCCAACCGGCGGCCCGACCTGGAGGCGCTGCCGCACCTGTTCGTCGTCATCGACGAGTTCGGCGAACTGCTCACCGCCAAGCCGGACTTCATCGACCTGTTTCTGTCCATCGGCCGCATCGGCCGCTCCATCGGGGTGCACCTGCTGCTGTCCAGCCAACGCATCGAGGGCGGCAAACTCAAGGGCCTGGACACCTACCTCTCCTACCGGCTCGGCCTGCGCACCTTCTCCGCCGACGAATCCCGCACCGTCCTGGACACCACGGACGCCTTCCACCTGCCTCCGCTGCCCGGATTCGGCTACCTCAAGGTCGACACCAGCCACTACAACCGCTTCAAGGCGAGCTATGTCTCGGGCGCCTACCGCGGCCCCGTACAGCGCTCGGAAGAAGAGGACGCCGGCCCCCTCGCACTTCCGTACTCGACCTTCAACACCAGCTCAGGCACGGAGGACGCGGGCGCCCAGGAGCCAACAATGAGGCGTCGCGAAACCGGGCCGACCGAGCTGGGCGTCATGGTCGAGCAGCTGGTGAACGCCGCCGGTGCGGTGCGCCGTATCTGGCTGCCCCCGCTGCCCGACGCGATCGCCCTGGACACGGTCGCCGGACCGGTGGATGTCGGTGTGCGCGGTATGCAACTGGCCAAGCGCCGAGGGCCGCTTGAAGTACCGCTTGGCCTGCTCGATGACCCGGCCAAGCAGTGGCAGGGCCAGTGGTACCTGGACCTCACGGTGGCGGGCGGCCACGCCGCGGTCATCGGCGGACCGCAGTCCGGCAAGACCACGCTGCTGCGCACCCTCCTCCTCTCGCTCGCGTTGACCCACACTCCGCGGGAGGTCGGCATCTACGGCATCGACCTGGTCGGCGGCGGCCTCCAGGCCCTGTCCGGCCTGCCGCACGTCGGCGGCATCGCGGGCCGCGCCGACCGCGAGCGCGTGGCACGAACCGTTGAAGAAGTACGCACCATGCTCGTGGCCCGGGAGAACCTCTTTCGCGAGCACGGCATCGACTCCCTCTCACAGCTGCGCGACCTGCACGCGGCGGGCCGGCTGCCCCAGCTGGCCTCCGCCGAGATCGTGCTCGTCATCGACGGCTTCGGCGCGCTGCGCGACGACTTCGAGGACCTGGACGACGACATCGCCGACATCCTCAAACGCGGCGGCGGTTACGGCATCCACGTCGTCGCCAGCATGCTCCGCTGGAACGACGCACGCATCGCCGTCCAGTCGAACTTCGGCACCCGCGTTGAACTGCGGCTGAACGACCCCAGCGAGTCCAGCATCGACCACAAGCTCGCCGCGACGCTTTCGCCCGACGAGCCCGGCCGTGTTCTCACCGACGGCAAGCTCTTCGCGCAGGTCGCGCTGCCCCGTACGGACTCACTCGCCGACACCGCGGACATGGGGTCGGTCCTGGAGCGAGTGACGCGGACGATCCGCGCGACCTGGAGCGGTGAGGTCGCCCAGCCGGTACGGGTGCTGCCGCACATTCTGGAGCCGCGGCTTCTGCCGGGCCCGGTCGAGCAACCCCAGCGGGTACCGATCGGCCTGGATCAGACAGCGCTAGAACCGGTGCTGCTTGACCTGTTCCAGCACGATCAGCACCTGCTGGTCATGGGTGACAGCGAGTGCGGCAAGACGAATCTGCTGAAAACCATCGCCGGCGGCCTCATCGAGCGCTACAGCGAGGACGAGCTGGTCTTCGCCGTCATGGACCCCAGGCGCAGTCTGCGCGGCGCGGTCCCCGAAGAATTCAACGGCGGCTACGCCTACAACCCCAAGCTGTGTGCCGGCCTCGCCGCCGGCATCGCCACCGTATTGGACAAGCGGCTGCCCGACGACAGCGCGCACCTCGAGGATCTGGAACCCGGCAGCTGGGGCGGTGGTCCGCGGATCGTGGTCCTCATCGACGACTACGACGTACTCACCACCGCCGGCCAGGAACCGCTGGCCCCGTTCCTTCCGTACATCCCGTCCGGGGTGGACATCGGCCTCCATTTCGTCCTGACGCGCCGCGTCGCGGGCGCCTCACGCGGCATCTACGAGCCCCTCGTCCAGGGCCTGCGCGAATCGGGATCCTCAGCCCTCCTCATGGCGGGGGACCGCAGTGAGGGCCAGCTGTTCCCCGGCGTATACGCCTCCCAGCAGCCAGCGGGACGCGGGGTACTCATGCGCAGGGGACAGTCCAACCGCCTGATCCAGACCGTGTACTCGCCCGCGTGACAGCCCGGGGAGCTTCCCGCACCACAAGCGAGTTCTTCCGCGCACTCCGGCCGCGAGACACACGGCATCCATGCCACGAACGACGAAGGACCGGACGATCGCATGACCAAGGACGTCATCGCCCTCACCCAGCGCATGCCCGACCCGTGGAGCATGCTCGCGGGCCTGCTCTCCGGAGGCCCCGACAAGCTGGTGGACACGGCGGGTGAGGGCGCCGTCATGCGCCTCTGTGACAGTGAGGGCCGACCGCTCGTCTCCGTCGAGGCCCCGCTGCTCATACAGGTTCCCGGTGAGGCCGAGCGGCTGCTCGGAGCTACCCCTCCGCCGGTTCCGTACTGGTGGACGGAGGCCCGGGCCACCACCGGCGTCGATGATGCCGAGTGTCTCGCGGGCACCTTCGCAGCCCGGCTGGCGGCTCTGGGCGAGGGCTCCGCCTGGCCGCCCGAGGCCGCGCACTCCCTGGCTGTGGTGAAGACCGAAGGCGTGAGTGTCGCACCCACGCCCGCCGCGGAGCAGCCCGCCGTCGACGTCCTCACCGACAAGGTTGCTGTCGTCATCCAGGACCGTCCGGTGGTCGCTATGACGGCCTGGCTCTCGCACGCACTCCGGGTGGCTGCCAACGCTGAGCTGGGCCTCCAGATCGTCACCCCGTCAGGAATCATGCTCTCCCCGGCCGTACGCGACAGCCTCAGCAGCTGGCCGTCCCGCTGGGTCGTGCGCGACGAGCGGGACGGCTACTACGACGGACTGTCCGGAGCCGTACTGCGATGGCAGGAAGGCATGTTCGCCCCGGTAGCCGCCGCCGACGCGACAGCCGACGCCCCCCGCACCCCGGTGGCCGCCTCCTACCAGGAGGTCACACCCACCGACGACCGTCAGCTTGCTATCACGTTCCGCACCGTCCACCCCGCAGACGAGCGTCTGGTGCTCGGCGGCGCCCTGGAGTCGATATGGCGCGAACTCACCGGCGCACCCCCGGCGGGCTGGGGAACCGCGGAGCCCGCCAACCTCCCCTGGTCACCGCGCCAGATCACCGACCTCGCCTACGAGAGGGCGCCCGAGCCGACTTGGACCGTGGTGGTCGGTACCCCGGACCGGCCCGGCCTCGCCACCATGCGCATCAGCCGTACGAAGGCGGGCGTGGAAGAACACGTCACGCTGATGTTCGGCTACGGCCCTGACGAGGAGCCCCCGGTCGCCTCCCTGCCCCAGGCCGCGGAGCTGCTCGCCACCCGCCACCACCTCCAGTCGATGCTCGTACAGCTCCGCAAAGCCCGCCGTGGCCTGGCGGTGCCGCCCCGCTTCGAGGGCCCCGGCGTCCCACTCGCCTTCGTCCTCGGCGCGGAGGAGGTCCGCCAGATGCCCGGTGACCGTGCCCGGCGCACGCCGCTGTCCGAGCAGCCGGTCCCCCTCGGCCCGAAGACCCGCCCCGCGCTGTACTACCCGTTGCCCGGAGACCCCTCGAACCTGTCGGGCTGGCAGGACTTCGAGCGCCTGATGCGGCATCTGAAAGGCGTGTGAGAGCGCCCGGACCGGCTGAGCTGCGGCGTGGACCCCCACGCCCAGCACACAGCAGGCAGTGGTGGGTGGCCACCTGCTCGCTTTGAGCCATTGTCAGACCGTGCCCGTAGCATCGGGAATGTGAATTGCACTGGTCACGCCCCGGTTGATAGGCATGACCGCACATACGATCGTCAAGTCTGGCAAGGGGGAGCCCGATGAAGTTCGACATGGGGGCGCAGACGCTCTCGACCCTGAGGTCGCAGTCGCAGGGGTCGAGCGCGGAACTGGGGACCTTGATCCGCCAGCTCGTGCAGGCAGCCCAACCGTTGGAGAGCAAGTTCAACGGGGCGGGCAAGGCGGCCTTCGACTCGTTCAAGTCCCACTCGGACGAGATCGCGGCGGAGTTGAACAGTGCGCTGGCCGCGATCGTGGGCGGTCAGTCCGGTATGGAATCGGCATTCAGCTCGGGTGACCAGGAGCAGGCCGATACCGCGCGGTCGCAGATGTCCGCGGCGAACTTCGACGCCGCCCGCTTCTCGGGCCGCTGACGCCGGCTCGCGGCAACGTGTCCAAATCTCAGGGGGAGTGATTGTGATGGCTGCTGGTAGTGACCGTCGTTCGTACGACACGGCTGCGTCGGCGGAGGCGCAGGGCAACATCCAGGCGGTGATCGCGCGTCTGGAGCAGGTCATCGCGGCGCGCGATTCGCAGGTGAAGGCGGCGATGTCCGACTTCGCGGCGGACGGTGTCGCGGACGAGTACCACGGCAAGGAACTGCGCTGGAACCGCGCGTCTCAAGAGGTCAAGAACATCATCCAGTTGCTGAAGACGACACTGGAGAAGAACGACGGAACCGCGCACCAGACGCTCGCTCGAGCCAAGACAGCGGTCGACAACATCGGCTGAGTCCGGCCGGCGCACCGGGTGAAGGACCCGTCCTTCGGAGTGCGCCGACAAACTGTCGGCCGTGCGGCGCCGTGAGGGTCTCGGCGGCGGTGCAAGAAGTGTGTACGCAGGGGGGCGTTCATGACGTCATGGGACATCCAGCCGCAGGGAGTGCAGGGACAGTTGAAGGTCGTCGGCACGCACGCCGAAGATCTGGGAGAGGCCCTCAACACTCTGCTCGCAGACATGAAAGAGGCTGCTCAGGCGGCGGGTACGGCCGTGCCGGGCTCGCAGGCCCTGACGCTACCGCACGGGCCGGTGATGCCGCAGAAGGCTCCGTCGTGGTCGGCACAAAGGTCGACGGGACCGGTAGGTGCGGCGCTGGCCGAGTACGCGAAAAAGCGCGGTACGGACTTCAAGGCGATGGCCGATCGGTGCCAGGCCGCGGTCCTGGGGGCGGTCAAAGCCACCAATGAGTACGTCGAGGGCGATCTCGAGGCAGCCAGGAACGCCCAGAACGCCGCCCGAGTCGTGCGGCTGAGTGCTCTCAGGGATGTCGAGGGGAAGACGAAGTGAGCGACGCACCGGTCGATCCGGCCGAGGTACCCGTCTTCACCGGCGATCTGGACTTACTCGAAACCAAGGTCAAGGCGCTGTCCCGCGGCGGCTCCCAGGTCGAAACCATCGGCTCGGACGTCCACAAGTCTTTCGGCGGACTGGCCGCCTTCTACAAGGCGC
Organism: Streptomyces sp. Pv4-95; assembly: GCF_045782725.1. Lineage (NCBI taxonomy): Bacteria > Bacillati > Actinomycetota > Actinomycetes > Kitasatosporales > Streptomycetaceae > Streptomyces > Streptomyces sp. Pv4-95. Next base: position 1,814,776 of record NZ_CP127172.1, on the reverse strand, counting down.
CCGAGGCGGAGCAACTGTTCGGCGTCACCAAGCCGGTGGCGGACAAGGCGCACGACCTCAGCGAGGACATGCGTGTCATCTCCAGGGCGCTGGGCAGCTACGCCCATGAGGTCAGGCCGCTGATCCACCAGCTGAAGCAGCTGAAGCAGGACGCTGCCGATTTCAGTAGCAACGACGCCGCCGAAGACGATTGGAGCGAAGACGGCGACCTCGTCGAGGAGAACCTCAATCGCCGCAACAAGATCGCTGAAGTCTGGGCGGCGTTCCAGGAAGCTGAACGCGACTGCCACGCCAAGATCGTCGCGCTGGTGGGCGGCAAGGCACTCCATACGGTCGACGGTGCTCACAAGAACGGCTACGGCTACGACGCCGAAGCGCTCAAGCACTCCAAGAGCCTGCCCTGGGGCGACGCGGTCGAGGAATCGGTGCCTTGGTGGCAGGTGTGGGAGCACGCCTACGACTTCGGCAAGGGCGTCATCGTCGACGGTGTATGGGGCACCATCGAGGGCTTGGGGACCTTGCTCGGGTTCGACGGCGGGGACGCCGCCGGCCAGGCATGGGCCGGTCTGGCCAAGCTCTCCACCGGAATAACGATCAGCACCCTGCCCGTCTTGGGCCCCGCCTACCTGACGGCACCGGGGGACAAGCTCCCCTCCTGGCTGCGGGACTCGCGTACCGCGATGAAGGACACCGGCAAGGCGCTCGTGGCCTGGGACCAGTGGGAGTCGAACGGCTCCCGAGCCGCCGGCGCAGTCACTTTCAACGTCATCACCGCCATCTTCACCCGTGGCGGTGGCGCGGCCGTGTCGGGCGCGGGCAAGGCCGGCGCGGCGGCCAGGGCAGTGTCCTTCGCAGGCAAGGTGGGCCAGGCCATCGATCCGATGACCTATGCCTTCAAGGGCGCAGCCGCGGGTGTGTCGAAGATCCGCGACGTGATGGCCGCCCTCAAGGGCCTCGGCCACATCGAGGTCCCGAAGATCTCCGAGGGTGCCTTCAGCCTGCCCGAGGGCGCCGTCAAGATGCCGGACGGCACGGTGCAGTTGCCCAAGGGCGCCGCTGTCCCGGACGGCGCGATCAAACTCCCCGACGGCAGCATCAAGCTGCCCAAGGGCACGGTCACGCTGCCGCCGAACACGGTGAAGTCGCCGTTCGATGGCCCGGGGAAGTACATGGACGGCGAAGGCTCCCTCTACAAGGAGGACGGGAGTCTCCTGCAGAAGGGCGACCAGGCCAAGACCGAGAAGACCCCGACCCCGACGACGGGCGCGGACAGCCCTCGGATCGAGGCCCCGGCCCGCCAGGAACAGCCGGTCCTGGCTGGCGTCGGCGGGCGAGGCGACGACGTCACACGCGCTGGCTCGGACATACCCGATCCGGGCCGTGCCGCGGACGACCTGCCGCTCGGCCGCGGTGACACGACTCTGGGCGGCACCGCGGGGGACGCCCCGGGCGGCCACGCGGGCAACCACATGCCAACGAACGACCTGGACAGCGGAGCAGGCGGCACCGGTCATACGGGCGGCAACAACTCCAGGGGCGGCGTGGGCCCCACGGACGCTCCGTCGGCAGGCAGCGGCCGCGACGTACCTGGTGGCTCTACGCACGGCCATACCACCCCGGGGGGCTCCTCCACGGGCGATGGCGTCCCGGGCGGCAGCCACCCAGAGACCCCGCCGACGGGCGGCGCCCACTCAGACGGCCTGGATGGCACGGCCCACGGCGTCGACGACGCAGCCCGCAGAGCGGAGTACGAGGCAGCCCGTGACAAGCCAGCCAGCGAGCGGAGACCCGCAGAACGAGAGGCAATCACCCGGGAACATGTCCGGCTTGCCAACGAGGATCCGGTCTGGCGCGCGCAGCACTATGACAAGTGGGGGCCCGGCTATCGCAACAGCGCCGACGCCATGGTCGATGGTCAGCTTCTGCCGAAGCTCGTCGAGAAGCCGGGCGGCGGCTGGATGGCCGCCGACAACCTGCCGTACGCCAACCCGGAGCAGTTCCACCTCACTCCCTTGGAGCGGGGCCGGGAGACGGTTGGCCCCCCTGACCTCAATCACCTCGATGACGTCTCGGCCAGGCGCGCGGCAGGCATGGACCTGGCCAACGCCGAGAGGGCCTACGAGGCCACCCCGACCGATGACACAGCGAAGGCGCTCGCCGACGCACAGCAGCACTTCAACGCGACGGTCGGTGAGGGTGTCTCCAACAACAGCAAGCTCGGCGAGGCCCTCGGCGAGGAGGCCGCACGCCGGCACCTGCTACTGCAGCAGGAGTTCGATGGGGCTCGGGAGATCACCGACCTTCCGGAGACGGCCAACGGATCGAAGAGATTCGACCAGCTCTGGCGTGACAAGGACGGCAGCCCCATCATCGTCGAGGCGAAGGGCCCCAACGCGAGGCTCGACTGGCGTCAGGGCAACGGTGCACAGGACAGCGGCACCATGGTGAAGCAGGGAACCATCGAGTACGTCCGTACAATCCTGGCCGACATGGACGAACGCGCCGTCTTCTCGCCAAAAGACGCCAAGTACGCCAAGGAAATCCGAGCTGCCATCGACAACAAGACTTTGCAGTACGTCCTCGTCCATGCTAATGAAAACACCGGTAGTTATGCTGGGGCCGAGCTCAAGCACTTCAAGCTCTTCTAAGGAGAAACGCGTTGGTCTCGATCATCCCCCGCCCTCCCTTGCCCACGGAGAATGCGGAAGAGGGACTCGCCGTGCTCCAGGAGAACTCGCAGGAGCTAATCGACGGTCTGGAGGAACGCTCCACGAGGCTGGGCGACACCCAGCGCATCACACTCACCCTGGCCCAGTCGCGCTGCCTGTTGGACCCACGGGCATCGATCTTCCCTACATGGGATGCCTGGGTCAACGCTATGCAGGTCGGTTCCGCTGTGTTTGCCGCCGCGACCACGACCGAGGACCATGTGCAGTGCCGCATCGCGCACAAGGACCGCATACTTGAGGCCACGGGCCCGCAGTGGTACGTGAACCCGGGCTCCTGGATCAGCGCCTTCTACCTGGCCTTGGTCTGCCGAGAGCGGAATAGGATCACCGCTCTGTGCCAAGTGCCTCTGTCCCTGCTTCGGGAGAACGGTTCGCAATTCCAGGAGTACCACTACGCCTGGATCGACACGCTCCAGACGTACTGGCTCGGCGGCCCCGACCTCGGCCCTAAGCTGGTTGCCGCGGTCGACGGCACCGAGCCGCAAGTCGTCTCGGATCCGGAGACGGTGGGCAAGCTGCTGTACCCGCCGATGGAGATGTTCCATCGCATCATTCGCAAGGACAACGCCGGCTTCAACAGGGCGCTCACCAACGCCCTCCAGTGGCACAAGGAATACTGGAGCGAAGAGACACGGGCGTTCCAGGCTTCGGGACTCGTCGCCCTCGCCCCGCTAGCCATGGCCTGCCTCGCGCACGACGCGGGCATCCCCATCGAGGTTGAGTCTGAATACCTGCCCGCTACCCTCCTGGGGCGCAACTGGTGCGGCGAGTTCCCCACGTAAGCAGGTAGACCATCAGCGACGGCCGCGATCTCCCGGGCGGCGACACAGTCAACAATACGAGCCTCGACACCGGGGCGGTTCGCCGAGCGGCTCAGCGAACAAGCGGCCGCTAGAGTCGACCGCCTGGAGAGGTCCGCGGACGCGATCGACTTCTCGTTCAGCACTGCTCTCATGGCGCTGCAAGCCCGCTTTGCGGGTGATCCGGAAGCGGCACCTGAAGTACTTCGCCGAGACGGCGGGTGCGCCTCGCGGCCGGAGCAGGCATTCGACCGTTTCCCCGAGGACCCACCATGTGGAGTGCGTCGCGATCCTTGGACGGACCTCGAAGGGCGCCTGACCTGCTGTTTTGTCGATGCGCATTATGTGCGGTGTGAGCGATACGGGCGATACCTTGACGCTGAAATGACGCTCGTGACACTGGTTTTGACTGGGTATCAGGCGCCGTTTGTCACTGGTCAGATGGTCTGCTGGCAATGCGGGGGTGGCAGGTTGCCGGGAATTTCGTGGTGCCAGGCGGCCTGGCCGAGGCCCGACTCGCTGGTAACGACCTGGACGGAGTACTTGGTGCCGCGAACTACGGGTCCGAGCTGCTCGAAGATAAGGTCAGCTCGGTGCGGGCACTGGACCGGCTGAAGGAGTTCTCCGAACGACTCAACCCGCACCGGTCGGTGCCTGCGGTCGGGGCAAGCGCATCATGCCCACGGCAAAACACCTACGGGTGCCACTTCCGGAAGGCGTGCAAGGCGGCCGGCCTGGTCCACCCGGATGGATCAGCGAAGTACATCCCGCACAGCCTCCGTCACTTCTTCGCCTCCACCGCGCTGGCGAACGGTGTCCCGATCCACGAGGTCTCCCGCTGGCTCGGCCACAAGTCGATCAAGACCACGGTCGACATCGATGGCCACCTCGTCCCGGAGGCGTGGGACCGCTGCCGCGCCATCATGCAGAAGGCCATGCGACCCGAGGCTCCGCAGGGCCCCCACGGGTACGACACCGCGGCCTGAGTGCTGAAGTCTGGTGCTCGTGAACGTGTCGCTGGGTTGGTGTAGGCGACAAGGCGCTACGCCCTTTCGTTACCTAGAGTGATCTGCGAAGGCGCTGTGTACCCAGAACAGGGCGGAGCCGATCCGTGGCTGCCGATCTTGGCGCGGTAGCGCTAGGAGCTGAGGTAGATCTTGGCCGTGCTGCCGTCCCCAGGGTCTGGGTGCGGACCGGGGATGCCGCATTGGTCGTGGCGGACTGCGTGCCGCCCGACTGCTTGCCCCGGCATCCACCTTGGTGTCGGCCTTCGCGCCGGTGCCCGCCTTGGCAGCGGAGCTCTGAACTCCGGCGGCGGATCCCGCGGCGCTGGACTCGCCGGCCGTGTGGCCCGCGGGCTTCGTGCCGGTGGCATCCGAGCCGGAGCAGGCGGTCAGGGCGGGGCCGGCCGGTTGCGCTCAGGGCCGCGGCGGCACAGGGCGCGGCGGCGAGCGGTGTGCCCCCTGACACGATCTCCACCACGGCGCTGTGCCAAACAGGATGGTGCCTTCCTCCAAGGAAATCACGGAGTGGACCAAGCAAGTTCGTCAGCACCTGTCCGCCCACGGAACGTCGGGCCGCGCGGGAGGACGGAAGGAGAGGTCTGGTTTGCCGCCGGGTACAGCAGAGCTTCAGCGGAGCCAACAGACGGGGGGATGGTGCGGCTCGCACGGGGAGTACGGCCCTGACGCCGTGAGAGGTACCAGAGCGCGGCTCTGGCGCGAGGGGAGGCTCGGGGGCCGAGGCGAAACAGCAGTGCAGACGGTTGAGCGGTGGTCCATGCTAGGTGAGTGGACGACACCGACAACCGCCTCAAAGACGCCGGGCGAGCATTCCTGGCTGCGGCATGGGACCGGCTTCTGGAGGAGCGGGTAGTTCCGCCGCCAGCCTTTCGCCCCTACCTGGTGGTCGGGCGTGACTACTTCGGCGACTCTGTCATGCATCTGACCGAGTACAGAGTGCTTGAAGATGCGATCGCCGCTTCTCATCCTCGGTTCGGTGCTGACCAGCCACTGCATGAGCGCAAGTTCCCCGGTGGGTTGATATTCAGCTTCCTCGAGACCTTCATCGCGCGGCTGACTCATGCGCAGGAGGAGTTTTCTCCTGACGCACCAGTCGCCGAGCAGTCACTCAATGACCTGATCGGGGCAGTTCACGCAGACACCTTCGAGGTGGCGTGCTGCCGAAGGGTCTCCCACCTGACCACCTCGGACGGTAATCCAGTCGAGTTCACCAACGTCCGTGTTGAGCCGGTTAACGCGCAAGCAGCCGATCACGAGCGCGAGCTGCAGCGGATCATATCGACGACAATTCCGGGGGCGGCGAGCGCCTTCGGCGGAGACCAACTGCATGATTTTGCACCCCCGGAGAGCGTGATCACCGTGCGAAGCAGCAGCGCAGAGCCCTTTGATCTGGCGAAGCCGCTATCGCGAAGGATCGAGCGGTTCATGTTGTTGGTACGGCTGTTGAAGCCGGGCACCAGCGAGTCGATGGCAGAGGTTCAAGGGGCAACTCACACGGTTCGTGAGTTCAAGCCCATGGTGCTCCGCTTCCGAGGTGCGGGGCCCGGGTTCGGATCTCCAACGCAACGGGCCGCCCACGTGATCACCCTCGGCGCGGAGGATGTCTGCCGTGTCGACGGCCTCGGACGGCTGCTTGCTGCTGCAGAGCAACCGCGAACAGGTATGGCGTTCACCTCGTTTGGAATGGCGCTGGAGAAGTTCCTTCTGTCGTTCCACGCGTACGGCTGGTCCGAGCAGATCGTTGACCTGGCGACCGCCTTCGAAGCGACGTTGTCCGGAAAGGAGAAGGACGACGTCACGCTGCGGTTGAAGGTCCGCGCGTCGACGCTGCTTTCCACCCACCTTGATCCAGCAGAGCAGATCTTCAAAGACGTGGGCGTGATCTACGGGCTCAGATCCGCACTCGTCCACGGCGGTGCCATGAGGGAGAAAGCTCTCCTCAAGGAGGTTCGAAAGATCTCGACCGTTCCCAATGGCCTGCCCGATGGAACAGCGATCGCATACGCCGTTGAACGGTTGCGAGACCTCGTTCGCCGCAGCCTGCTTGCCCGAGTCTGCCTCGCCGCCAGCGATACTCCGTTGTGGCCCTTGGACGGGGATATAGGCGTCGATGCGGCCATGGTCGAAGACCTCAGCCGGGAGGCATGGCGCCAAGCATGGCGGGACGCTCTCACCGAGATCGACGCTGTCGCCAGCGCCGACCCTCAGACGCGGTCGGAGAAGTTGTAAGACGACGGGAATGCGCAGCCAGGCGGGTGGCCCAACATCGGCGTGGGTGCAGGATGGTTAGATGAGGTGGATAGCCAGTACGCACATGACGCAGCCAGGGTTCCACTCGGTGTGGTGATCGCCGCTCGCACGGTGCGCGAGCGGGCAGGCGGCGGTGAGCCATGCGGTCGGGACATCGCAGCGGAGACATCATTGGTGATTCGTACGCGGCCCGGCCGTCGTGGTCAGTCTCGCCGAGGCGTCCGGGAAGACCGAGGGGAAGAGTGAGCAGCGTGCCTGGATTCTTAATTGGACAGCGCCGGTACCCCACGAAGAAGGCTGCGCGCGAAGCAGTGATCGCCGTGCGGGACCGGTATTCGGTCGGGCAGACAGTCGACCGACTAGAGGACCAGGAGCTGCTGCGGGATCTCCTGGACCTTCATGCGGAAGCCGACGAAAAGATCGGCTGCGGCATCGAGGCCTTCGTCATCGACAAGCCCCTGCAGGGCAAGCACTCGGGCTTCAGAATCGTGCGGACCGACGGGTCTGATGAGGACTTCTCCTTCCACGCCTGCCTGGCACCGCCGAGCTATCGCCAGCAGGTTCTCAGCGCGATGCGCGCCGAGGCCGTGGAGGACATCACCGACTACTTCAACTCCCGGGTGGCGGCCAACTCCCTGAAATCCGACCTGTCCGGCACGCCGCTGGACGTCGCAGGTGCCCACGTCAGCTACTTCCAGGGCCCTGCGTTCGTCGACATCGCCACGGCATTCGCCAATGAGGTCGGCGGGTGGGACGCGATCGAGCTGAACTCGTCGTCAGCTGCCGGGCATGGGATGTTCGCGGATCGTGCACTGGCCCAGCGGTGGCGTGAGCACCGCAAGGACCACGCGGTGCTCGGGCTGCTGACTCCGCAGGAGAACCTTCGCCGCGCGCACTAAGCGCTCGGACCTCGGTGATGCCAGGGGTACGGCAGCGGTCGCCGCTGGCTCGCTACCAGCGGGAAGCCATGCCCGTCGCTGGCGCCCAGCGCCCGCTTCACTGGCGCCTCATCACCACTCCCGTGAGTGACGGTTTTGAGGAATTGCCGTCGTCGAGCGGCTACTTGGGCATTGTCGGCAGGGACAGGCCTTTGTGACGTTCGGGGAGGAACAGCAATGGGTTGGCGGACTGAGGAGTTCGGGTCGTCGCACGAAGGGTTGGCAGGGGCCGTGCTCGCCGACGGTAGCGAACCCAAGCCGGTGTTTCTGGACACCGGGAGCGGTGGTCACATGCACCAGACCACCGAGTGGTGGGCCTACGACGGCAAGCTGAGCCGGCCACGGGCGGAGGAGGTACGGGGGTCGTGTTCGTGCGGCTGGCGCGGCACGACCCGCTACCCCATCGACTGGACCCAGCGGGACTACGACGGCCTCCACGATCTCGACACCTCCGGCCCACGCGACGACTGGGCCCAGCACATCGTCGACGTCGAAGCACGCTTCCTACCGCTCCCCAGCGAACTGAACGACCTACTGGAGCGGCTGACGAACCAGCTCGACGCCCTCACCACCGAAGCGCCACTGGCGGCACTGAAGGCGGTGGCGGCCCTGGAACGCGTCACCGGGCGCATCGGACGGGAAGCCGTCTATGCCGCGGAGGCCGAAGAGCTGTCCGGGGCCGTGATCGGTAAGGCCCTCGGGCTCAGCGAGAAGGACGTCCGGTCACGTCTGACCCATTACAGCCTCCGGCGCTGAGACCACCACGGGCACGAGTGCAATTCCTGCGACATGGCGACGAGACCGGGCGTGCACAGGCGCTCAGTCGTCGAGGTCGAACCAGCGGTTGTGGTGGTAGGACGCACCCGTCTTGTATCCCGAGTCCGTGGCGCCGCTGTATGTAACACCGTGCGGGTCTTCGCCGTCTCCAGGGGCGAGTGCCGCTGCCGGGCTGGTTGCCATCAGCCCGGCAGCGGCAGCGAACGTCATTGCGATGCGACGAAGCACGAGATCCCTCTCTCTAGGTGTCGTTGTCCAGCTGCTCAACGACACAACGAGAGCCCCGGCATGCGCACGGGCGCCACGGCGAATTGATGTGCCGGGTCTATAGACCGCATCATTCTGAGTCCGCTCAGGAGGTCACTACCCTCCGGGGAGCGTCAGGAAGAGCGAGGTCCAGAGGGCGGTGGCTTGTCCACGAGAACGCACAGCCCAGTCTGCTGGTGGCTACCACTCGTAGCGGGCCTCGCCCGGAGGCCATGGACAGTTCGCCGCCGGGCGTTCGCGGTCAGAGGGCGGGCGTGACCTTCACGGTGGCTTCGGTGCAGCTGGCGGCGAGCTTGGCCAGGGCCCGGTTTTCGGCGTGGTCGATGGTGAGATTCCAGCGGAGTTTGGCGGTTACCCAGTCGGTTGCGTAGGTGCAGGAGGCGTCCTTGGCGGGTGGCATCCATTCGGCGGGGTCTTGGTCGCCTTTGGAGCGGTTGGGGCCGGAGCTGACGGCTACGAGGCTGCGTTGGGCGTCGAGGTCGTTGGCGTACTTCTCACGGCGTTCGTCCGACCAATTGGAGGCGCCGGAGTCCCATGCTTCGGCGAGGGGGACGAGGTGGTCGATGTCGAGGCGGGAGGCATCAGTGACGGTTTTGTCGTCGTAGTAGGAGCGCCAGGTGCCGCCGGTCAGTTTGCAGCTCTCGCCTTGGCGGGGCTTGGTCACGGCTTCCGACAGAAGGACTTCCTTGCGGGTGTCGCAGCCGTCGTGGTCTGCATCGATCCACAGATGGAACTTGTCCCGCTCGTATCCGGTGCGAGATTCGTCCGCGACTTTCAACTGCCCGATGGCGTCGGACAGTCGCAGGCTTCCGCCGGCGGGGGCGGACGCTGTGGGCGCCGTCGCCGAGGGCGGCTTGGGGTCGTAGGTTGCTGAAGCATCGCCAGTGCATGCGGCCATCGACAGCAGCAGGAGTGGGCATGCCAGGGTGGTGAGGCGGTGAGCGGGGCGCATACAGCTCCGTGGTGTTCGGGTGAGGCGACGTATATGCATCGCGTCTACCCAGGGCAACGGGCCCCTCACCATCGGGCGCGCTCGAGGGTCACCGAGCGTCAACGGCCCTTACGAGGTCACCTCACCCCCGAGGGGTCAGTCCCTCGATGGGAAGGCCCTCCGCGGTGAGGCAGTGCGTCGGCCCGTGCCAGGTGCGGCATTCGGTGCAGTTCCAGTCCGTGCGCAGGGCCGGCGTCGCCCATGAGGTGCACTGGTAACAGCGGCGAGTCACCTCGAACCAGCCGCCGGGCATCGTGGCGATGCACCGGGCCTCGGCGAAGCTCCTCAAGCCAAACGCACCGTGGCCACCGGGCGGACGCCCTTGACGCTGCGGCGTAGCCTGGATGTAGGGGTCGCTGAGGCTGGCGAAGGCAGATACGCGTGGCCCTCGGAGATGCGAATGATCATGAAAGGCGCCCGCGACGACGACCGTGACCTGGCCGAAGCCATCGAGGTCGAGCGAGCCAGGACCGCTGCCGGTACCCCAGAGTTCATCCTCCGTCGGCGTGCGGAGCAGGCCCTGAGTAACCCGAAGCGCGCCGCACGCCGCGCCAAACGAGAAGCGCACAGGGAGCGCGCTGAGCCTCAGCTGGCCGTGGCGAAAGCGATGATCAGTGAGATGGCATTGAACATGGCCGCCACGGGGCACCGGTGGCCGAAGCTCCACGACGGTGTTCTCAGCAACGGCACGCCGATCAAGGGCGCACACGCGGAGTTCTTTTTCGCCGACGCACACAAGGCGTGGACCGCTACCCGGCTCATCGGCGGCGTGGCAAGCAGCGGCCTGTCCCTGCCGTTCGGTCGCAAGAATAAGGGCGCCGCAGCCATCAACATCACCTTCGCGGACGGTACGGCCAAGAGCTACACCGTCAAACCAGGTCCGGCAGTGGGTAAGGCCAACAAGTACGTAACAGCGTTCAATGCCCTGGCCGCCAAATCGGACTGATCACGACGACCGCCGCGCGCGACATGGACCTGACCGTGGCGTGCAACGCCAGCCGCTTCAGCGGGCGCCATTGCACGGATCGGACCGATGCGTCTAGGAGGGCGAGCAGGTCCCCGGTCGGCTACCAGATCAGCCGGAGGGCACGGTGCCCGTCGGGGCCGTCTGCCCTAGGTGGCCGACGGCCCGGCCCTCACCGGCGTATCCGGCCAGGTAGACGACCCGGGGCGTCGATGTCGGACTTCGGGCTCATCCGCTCCAAGGAACGCGCGCGAGGACGAGTCCGCGGACGTCCGCGGCTCCAGACTCCCGGAGTCGGAGCGCGACGTGCTGGAGCTGCGATCCGCTGGTGAAGACGTCGTCGACGAGCAGGAGCGGGGCTCCCTGACCAGCAGCATCAGAGGAGCAGTCCGAGGCGCTGATGGGGCCACTTCCTCGACTGCTCTGGGGGCGGCTGGTGAGCCTACGGGCACCTCCGATACCGGAGTCCGTCGTGGGAGGGGGTGAGCCTGGGGAAGGGGGGCGAGCCCTGGACTGGGGACGGGCCGCTCCCTGGCACTCTTCTCGCTCACTCGCAGATGCGTGGACTGTTTCGCCGTAGTGCCTGGTGCGGGGCGCGGTTCGGTGGGGCCGCCCAGCTCCGATGCTGAGCTGGGCGGCCGGCGGTCAGCAGCCGTTGAGCACAGAGGAGAGGGCGCTCTTCTCTGCTGTGTCGATGGTCATGGCGTAGTAGTGCTTTACCTGGACCCAGGCGCGTGCGTAGGTGCAGCGGTAGGTGGTGCGTGAGGGCCACCAGGTGCCGGGGTCTTGGTCGCCTTTGGACTGGTTGACGTTGTCGGTGACGGCGAGGAGTTGGGGGCGGGTGAGGTCGTTGGCGAGGGCCTGGCGCTTGCTGGTGGTCCAGTTGTAGGCGCCGGAGTCCCAGGCTTCGGCGAGGGGGATGAGGTGGTCGATGTCGACGTCGGAGGCGGCACTCCAGGTGGCGCCGTCGTAGGGGGAGTACCAGCTGCCGCTGGTGGCGGCGCAGGAAGAGTCGGTGGTGACGCCGGAGCCGTCGCGTTTGAGGATGGTCTCGCGGGTGTTGCAGGCGCCGCTGATGGTGATCCAGTGGGGGAAGAGGTCGCGGCTGTAGCCGGTTCTGGAGTGCTCGCTGGCGACGGTGAGGGAGGCCAGGTAGGACCGTGCGGTGCTGGCGCTCACGGGGGTGGGGAGGGCGGCCTGGGCGGGGGTGGTGCCGAGGAGCGTGAGGGCGGCGGTGGCTGCCGCCACCGTGGTGACGAGGAGGCTGCGGCGAGGGTGGGTGCGCATGAGTCGACTCCCGTACTCAAGGGGTGATGAGGGGGGTGCGGGCTCATAGTGGCGTGAGGGCATCTATGCGGGTAGATGTTGCGCGGTGAAATATCGGTGAATCGCAAGGTAATGATGGGCAGTCACGCGGGCGAGCAGCAGTAGCTGGGTGGGCGGCGGGGGATCGGATGCACGGTCCGTTGCCGTCATGGCTGCGGCCCTGTTGGCGCAGCGTTGCCAGATCCTCCCGCCGCGTCGGCGGTTTGTTACGCCTGCTCGTACTCCACGTCGGTGTCCTCGCAGGGGGCGGCGAGTTCGCGCAGGGTGTCGCGCTCGCTGCGGTCGACGGTCAGCAGCCAGCGCAGTTTGGTGCCCACCCAGTCGGACAGGTACGTGCACCGTGCGGCCGGGGCCGGTGGCATCCACTCGGCGGGATCCTGGTCGGACTTGGACCGGTTGGTCTTGGCGGTGACGGCTACCAGGGAACGCTCGGCGCCGAGGTCGTTGGCGTAGGCCTGGCGGCGCTCTGGAGTCCACTGGGAGGCGCCGGAGTCCCAGGCTTCGGCAAGCGGGACCATGTGGTCGATGTCGAGACCGGAGGGTCCTTCGACGACGGTCTCGTCGTAGTAGCTGAGCCAGGTGCCGCCGGTGAGTTTGCAGCCTGCGTTGATGGTGGGTTCGGTGACGGCTTCGGCCAGAAGGACTTCGGCCCGGGTATTGCAGCCGTCCTTGTCTTCGTCGATCCAGTGCTTGAACTTGGTGCGCTCGTAGCCTTCGCGGGACTCGGCGGCTTGGGGGAGGGCTTCGATGGCGTCGTGAAGACTGAGCGTCTCCTCGGCGTGTGCTGGTGTAGTGGTAGCTGCGGTGAGGGGCAGCAGGGCGAGGGCCGCGATCGCAAAGGCGCGGACAGTCGTCTTGATCATGGTGTGTTGATAGCGCCGCACCGCCCCTGGCCGCGCAGGAATGCGTGGGACGGTCACTCGGGGGAGTGGCTAGTCGTACCGGGGCCGCCAAACCTCACGCGGCGGATCGCGCTATGCGCGGTGCCTGGTGGGTCGGTGCCGGGACCGAAGCTGCCGCCGATCAGGGGTGGGCGGCGCAGGTCCGCGTAGGCGCGGACGGTGACGCCGTGCGGTCCGGGAGTGTGCAAGGGGCGGAGGGTCGCTGGAGAGCCATCGCCCGCCGAGGGGTACCGCCGCACGACGACCAAGCCCGGGAACGCAGAGGACGGCGGCGCCAGTTCAGCTCTCTGCCGGCAGTCTGCGTGCCAGGTTGCCGGCCAGGTGCCGGGCTGCGTAGGCTCCGTCTCCCTCGTGGGCGGCCAACCGCTGAAGCAGCTCCACGGCAGCTCGAGCTTCCCGCAGGGTCAGTAGCGGCAGACGCGCCTCGTCAGAGTCGACCACACCGTCCACCAGAGCCAGCAGTCGATCGTCCATGTCACTCATGGACGGCCCAACGCCTCGCTTTCCCCTTGGTCACGCTCGTTTTCTATATGGGCGTTGTCGTCCTGCTGCGGGCGCTGGCAACCAGGCGAGACGAGCGCGACGTGTATCCCACCGGGTGTAGCTGGCAGCTCCCGCGTGTTGGTGTCCCTGGCACCGCGGGTAGACCTGGGGAGCTGAGAACCGAACCCGCCGCCTGGCTGCCGGGGTGGCCCGGCTCCAGACGGCGGCCGAGTCGCGCTCCGGCTATGAGCGGGAGGTTCATCTATGGGTTGACGCCGATCGTGACGGCTGCGACAGGCGCCGGGAGGTCCTCGTTGCGGAGGCGGTGAAGAAGCCGCGGCAGGGTGAGAACTGCAAGTTGATCGACGGTAGCTATTGGGGCCGTTGAGCGACGACAGCTTCTCCTGCTGGGTGAGAGGCCGGTTATGGAGGGGCCCCGGCGGTGCCCAGGTCTCCCTCGCCTTGTTCTGCTGTGCCCATGCAGGTCAGGACGAGCAGCGGATCCACAGACCCTGGTTAGCGCCCTGGTGGACGCGGCTGGCACGACGACGATGCACACCGCGATGATGCCTCGGCGATCGTCCTGATTCATCGCACTATCTGAGGGACTGAACGCTCCCTGCAGCCGCATCGACGGCTGCCGGAGGCGCCGCCCGGCGTGGCCAGGGGCATTATCCAGGACCAGGGTTAAGCAGCGCGCGGGCTGCGGATTGCAAGGGAGTCCGGCCTGAGAAAGCCTTATTCACCCAAACGAGTGGTGCGACTCGCATGCTGCGCGAGCGGTTTGCAGGATGCGCTGATCAATTTCGATCGACCTCGTTGAGAATGTGACGCACCAGCTTCGAGGCGTGGTTACTCATGTGCCTAATCGCTGTCAACGCCACGATTCGCCACCGTACGATCAGGAGTGCCCGACTCCGTTTTCACGGCGGTCAAGGGCGCCGGCAAGTGGATTGTGCGACTAGCGTCCGAGGCGGCACGAAAGAGGACCCCGAGGCTGACGTCAACCAACTCGAGGCCCTCTCCCTCGTGCCTTCTCAACTACGCACCGAGGAGCGCGAACATTGATTCAGCACGTCGTCCGCCGGAAGCTCGCAAGTGTCCTTCCGGCGGGGCCAGAGATTAGCATTCCGCTGTCCGCCGTCGTACAAACCGGGATTTCCAGCATTCTCTTGCTGACGCTCCGGTTCAGTTCCGTTCTGCTGATCGGCGTTCTCGCGGCTGCTGCGGTCCGCCAGGAGCCTCTTCCGGTGGAAGCGCTCGTCGGCATGGCGGCCGTCACCGTCTCCGACCGCAGCTGCATCGTCTACCTGAAGGTACGCCGCCGCACCGTCTGAGGCCGTCGCTGCCCGAAACATCGCCCTCGCCCGCCAACGCGGGCGAGGGCCTACCCGCCGACGCGCCGATCCGGCATTCCCGAGGGCGGACAGCAGCCGAAGTGCTGTTGTGCATTGGTCTTAAGGCTGGCTGCCCGCGTCTGCACTTCCTTGCCCAATCCTCAACTCAGCGAGGAGCAGAGCATGCTGATGCGCAACGGTCCATGCGGGCTGCGCGCTGACGCCGAACTCGACGACCAGCGCGACCCCTTCCACAGTGGCCCGCCACTGCCGCGGGGGCTGCCGGTCTCCTACTCCGCCTTCTGCCGCGACCAATGGGCCGTCTACCAGAGTTTCTCCGCTTTCACGGTGGGATCCGCCCGCGTCGGCACCACCATCGCCCGGGCAGTGCTGCACGACCTTGGCGGCCGATGGGACGCCGCACTGCGCACTTGCTCTCCTGCAGCCTACGCCTGGAATCTTCTCTCCCGCCGAGTCTGCGAGCGCCGCCCAGAGAGCGGACTGCATCGCTTGCTCGCTCGCAACGAGGCCGACGCGCTGGTTCTGCGGTACAAGCTCGGTCTCTCACCCCTGGAAGCAGGCCACGCGATGGGCATGATGCCGGCCGACTTCGAGATGCTCCGACACCGCGCCCTGCTCGCCCTGCTCCCCAGTCTCGCCAGGTGAATATGCTGCTGGCGAATGCCCTGGTCAGAGGCACCATGTGCGGCAAGTTCGATGGGTCACACCTCTGCTTGAAATGCCATCAAATGGCGTGCCCCGTTGGTGGATGCGGGTAGCCCTGCGTCGACCGGCCCTCCTAGCATGGGGCCCCTGCTGTCGGAGATGCGCAGCGTCTACGGGGACGTTTGCGTCCGAGAGTGTGGGGAGCGGCTCATCATCGATCTCAGCAAGCCCAGCGTTGCCAGAATGTACGATCACCTTCTCGGCGGCACGGACAACTACCAAGTCGACCGGGACGCCTGTGCGGAACTACTCCAGCTCGCACCCAGCACCCGTGAACTCGCGCTCGTCAACCGTGCATTTCTGGTGAGAGCCGTGCGCTATCTCGCACAGGAGCACGGAGTGCGCCGATTCCTCGACCACGGATCGGGGCTGCCGACACGGCCCAACGTGCACCAGGTCGCCCAGCAGGTCGATCCCAGCAGCGAGGTCGTGTACATCGACAACGACCCCATCGTCCTGGCCCACGGGGAGATGATGCTGGCGGAGGATCCGACCACCACGGCCGTCCTGCAAGCCGACATGCGCGACACCGCCGGCATCTTCGACAGCCGCGCGGTCCGGCGACTGCTGCGCGATGACAAGCCGGTTGCAGCCCTCTTCGTCTCGGTCCTCCACTGCATTCCCGACGAGGATGGCCCCTGGCGCCTCGTGCGGAACGTCATCGAGCAGCTACCGCGCGGCAGCTATCTGGTCATCTCACAACTCGCCAGCGACGACGCGGAACTCCGCAAAAGTATCACCGACTTCATGAGTGAAATCACCAACAACTCCTGGGGGCAGGTCCGCTCGAAGAGCGAGATCAAGCGCTTCTTCGAGGACCTGGAGCTATTGGAGGAACCGGAGCCGGTTGAAGTCTCGCGCTGGCACCCCGACAGCGACATCGCCCCACGGCAGCGATCCGAGGAGTGGATCGAGTTTGGTGGCGTCGCCCGCATCGGGTGACCTTAAGACTATTCGGATGCCTCGTTGGCGAGCTTGTCGATGTAGTGCTGGATACGCTCCATTGTGGCGGACTTGGGCAGAGCCTGCTGCCACCAGTAGTCCATCGACGCCATGAACGTCTCGATCTGCGCCACGTCGGTGAGGAGTTCGCCGCTGACGTTCTTGTTCTCCAGGTAAACGGAGCGGTTCTCCGCCCCCTCGTGTGGCTTGAACAGGGTTATCGCGGGGTGCAGCGGTGAGCCGGTCCGCAGAGCGCTCCCGGGCAGGATCCTGATGTGCACGTCAGGCTTGTTCTCCGCCACGTTCAGCAGGGACCTCAGCTGCTCCCGCATGACCATTACGCCGCCCAACTGCTTGTCCAGTACACATTCCGCGACCAGGGCCCGGAAGACGGGAGCGTGGGGCTGGTCGAGGAGATGCTGTCGGCGCATCCGCATCTGCAGGCGCCGCTCGATGGCCGCGTAAGCCTCACGCCGCTTCTCGGGGTCGAACTGCACTTTGGCGTAGTCATCCATCAGAGCCCGGGCGTAGCCCGCGGTCTGGAGCATCCCGGGGACGTTGTTCTCCTGGTACACCTGGACCACCTTGGACGTGGATTCCAGCGCGAACAGGGATGTCAGGGTGTGGTCTGCGACGTCGGAGAACGCCGACCACCAGCGCTGTTCCGCACGCCACTGCAGAAGTGCCTCCGCGTCTTCGAAAACGTCTTCCGATGCCCGGTAGAAGCGAAGGAGCGCGTTGACGTTCTCCGGCTTGAGCGGGGTTTTGGCGTTCTCGTAGCGGCTGAGCGTGGAGATCGAATTGAACTCCGGGACTGCCTCGACGACCTCGCGCTGATCGAGCTTCTTCTCGTCCCGCAGGTGCCGCAGGAGGGCACCGACGAGCTTCGCCGCGGCCTCCGGGGTGGACGGGGGCGCTTGCCCATGCCCACCCACCAGCGCCAAAATTCGACCTGACATGAACACTCCTAGCGCGGACGGGAATCTCCCGCCCGCGCCAGGAAATAGCACTCCGCTGGCCACAGGCAAACCTTGGCCGACGTTTTTCAGACAGTCATGCTGTGGAAGTCGCCCTGCACGACCCCGCCGAAGAATGCCACAATCTCGTCGCGCGTGAACACGAGCGCGGGGCCGTCGGGGAATCGCGAGTTCTGCATCGCGATCTCGTTCTCACCAACCCTTGCAACCTCCACGCAGGAGTTGATCGCGTCACACGCGGACGCCTTTACCCACTGTGCGTCCGGCACCGAACCGGCCGCCATGCCGTTGTGAACCCCCATCATCGCGAACCCACCTTCCTGTTGCTGACCCTGCCGGCAAGCCGCGATCCGTCACTGCCCGCCTCCCTCATCCCGTTTTCACGTCGCCTTGCAATTTGCATGAGCCGTGAGAACGGGTGAAATCCTAGACGGCGAACACCGCCCCCGGCGTCCCTCGAATGGGTATTCTCAAAAGGAAGGAAAACATCAATATGACTAACGGTGCATCAATTTGACGCTCTCCGAATGGCTGAAGATCGCTCATACGTCCGGATCCCCGAGGTGGGATGCTTGCACATTCCCGCGAAATCCCCTGTGGACTATTGGTGTGGTCCATCTGTGAGGTTCCCGTGTTGCCCGACGTGCCGGTAATCAGCGCGTGCGACTGACTGCGGGGCGGGTCTTGGCCGCCGCGAGAGCCGACGGCATGGTGCTGAGGGGCAGTAGCCCGGGGCTGGCGGGCGCCGGCCCGGTAGGTGAGGATTTCAGAGAGGGCGGCCAGCAGCGAGCTGGATGTGCGGGGACGCTGTGGCGGACCACGTGGGTCGAGACTCGGACCGGCCCAGACGGTCCAGGTGAGGAGGTCGTGGGTCGGATGCTGGGCGGCGAAGGCGTCGAATTGGCCCTCGCCCGATGCCCGTCGGGCAGACCGTCCTGTCAGTTCCCTTGATCACTCTCGCCGAGATGGGGCGCCCCGCGCAGCAGGGCTGTGCAATCAGTCGGTGGGGTGAGCGGGATCCTTCAGCGTCCAAGTGCTGCCGGCACACTCTTGCGGCAGTGGCGGGAGGCGGTAGCGGTGGCCCTTCACGTCCGTGCTCTCACGCGGGCAGGCGTTGCAAAACCCGCGTGAGGACCAGTCTGGCGTGCCGAAGCACCGTCCGTGCTCGACCGTGTCCGGACGCGTGACCGTGACACCGAGAGACTGCAATTGAGCGATGAACTGATCGAGTTCATGCTGCGCTGGCTCGGTCAGCATGTGCGGATACCTGAACCTGGCGGCAAGTCTCTGCAACCGCGCGGCCCATGCCGGGATGTTGCACCTCACGAACGGATGATGGGAGGGGAACCTCACTCCGTCGAGACGCCCGACCCACTCGTGGTGCGAATCGACCGGCGAACCAGCGGCTCCGCAGCGTCGTCAGACAGGACGCTGGCACCGACTAGGACGGTGCAGTGTCAGCTCGGGCACTGTTGTACTCCGGCTCCCCGCTTTCGAGGACGCGGAGCAGGGATGCGGTGACGACACGTGTGCTACGGCCGATACGCAGCACACGGCATGGGAACTCCCCGCGACGAGCCAGGTCGTACCCCTTCGCACGCGAGAACCCCAACGCTCTGGAAGCGTCCTCCACGCTTCCCGTTCCGTCCCAGGTGGCGCGGATGCTCGTAGGGCTATACCGAGCACCTTGCGCCTCGTTTGTTTGTTCGTGCATTTCGGGTTCTCCGGTGTGCGAATGGTGTCGCTTCGACGCGTGGTCAAGAAGTGGCGGTGGACTATTAATGATCCGCGGGATCGCCGGTTTGGCTAACCGGCGATCCCGGGCTATGTTGCGTCGCTGCGAAGCAACCACCGTCATCACCTTCGACCGGGATGTGGTTGCCCGCGAACTAACCGCCACCATCACGACGCCGCCCCCGGCGGACACCTGGCTAACCGCCGGCCGCTGGGATGACGCCATACTGCACATCTGGCCTGTGGTCCGCCCTGCACCGCACCTACCGCTGCACCCGGCTCGGCAGCCGCTATGAATCCGCTGCCATATGACGGGACTTCATGGGTTCGCTCAAGGGCCCATCACACCGCGCCGGGCATCAGTGCCCCCTGCGACGTGTGGGCGAAGTGGGCGCTTAGAAGGGCCTGCTCCATCCCCTGAGCTACGGGGCTGACCTATAACGCGGCTTCCCAGTGCTGGTCCGACTGAGGAGTGGGATGCGCGATTCCTGGTGGCCGTGGGAGGCGGGCGCCCTCGGCGAGCTGTGCGTGGCCTCTCACACCATCCTCAGGACCGAAGACCTTCGCGGAAACAATCTTGCTCTCCTCGGTGTTGCGGACTGCAGAGTCGAGGAGGGGAGGTGTCGGGTCTGAAGCTGTTCAACACGAAGGGCGGCGTGACTGAGGTCGTGCCGTGTCTTGCTGAGGTCGAGGCGGACGTGCAGGGCCTCATTGAGGCGCACATGGAGACGATGTTGGGAGTCCGGTTCCTGGCGAGCGAGTACAGCACCGGGCCCGTCCACGGCGGGCGCATCGACTCGCTGGGCATCGACGAGAACGGGGCACCCGTCGTCGTGGAGTACAAGCGCGGCACCGATGCAGGCGTGATCAACCAGGGGCTCTTCTACCTGTCCTGGTTGGTGGATCACCGGGCTGAGTTCGGGCACCTGGTCCGCGATCGGATCGGGGCGACGGCCGCGTCCCAGGTGTTGTGGAGTGCACCGAGGCTGATCTGCGTGGCCGGTGACTTCACCCGCTACGACATCCACGCCGTGCGCGAGCACCGGCGCAGCATCGACCTGGTCCGCTACCGCCTCTTCGGCGACGACCACATCGGCCTTGAGACCGTGGCTTCGTACACCGGACAGAAGACTGCCCCCGCGGCGGCCCGCCGTCGCGCGGCCGGGGTGCCGAGCATGCGGAGGCAGGATGGAGCGCTGACGGAGCTGGCTGCGGCGGTCGACGAGGCATTGCTCGGCCTCGGGGACGGCATCACCCGGGTCCAGCGCAAGCAGTACCGCGCTTACCAGCGGCTGCGGAACTTCGCGTGCGTCTGCCCGCCGCAGCAGACCAAGCTCCTCGTCTACCTCAAGGCCGACCCGAAGGGAATCGACCTTGTCCCCGGTTTCACCCGGGATGTGACAGGCATCGGCCACCACGGCACGGGCGGCCTGGAGGTGCAGCTGCGGGACGAGCACGATCTGGAGATGGCCCAGGAGCTGTTCCGCCTCAGCTATGCCGCGGCCTAGGGGCCGTCCGGTCGATCAAGTGCATATGGGTCGAAGACCCCGCCTGTCTCGGCGGTCCCTTCATTGACTGTACGCGCGCACGAACTTCGGCCGTTTCGTGCGTGGCCGGCGGGCAGGGCATGCCCCATCGCCCGCCTCGCCCTCCTGGCGGGCACCTCACGCTCTAGGTGATGACAACGTGCTCTGGCAGGCGATGCGGGGTTGGCTGTGATGATGGCTGTTCGCCTGATTAACGGCGTGAGTGCCTGCGATCATGTGAGCATGCCGATGCCTGGAATGCCTCTCCAAGCTGCACTCATCCCCGACTGCACCGAGCTGGAAGCCCACCGTGCGGCCTATAGAAGCGCCAAGGCCAACGACGCGATCTTTGTTTGCATCGCTCGCCATGGGCGCCGCTGGAAGGTAGAGCTTGACGCTATGGCCAGCAGCAAGCCCTACGTCCCGGACCAAACGATGACAGTCCTGCAGTCCGCAGCTGAAGCGTTGGTATTGGATGGAACCGTGGAGCAGGCCAACATTGGGGCTGACTACATCTCCATGTGGCCGATCGAGACCGAGAAGAGGGCGCGCGAGATCGGGGCTGCGTTCCACGCTGCTATGTACGGTCTCCAGCAGCTACACATCGCCGTTCCGAGCCAGCGTGAAGGCTCGTAGCTCCGAAGCCAAGGTGCTCCGACGCCAGGTGGTTGAGCAGGTCTCGCTCGTGGTCTCGGTTGCCGATTTTCCGCAGTTGTCCGCATCGCTCCCTAACGATCCAAAGCCGCCGCTGCCCTGCGCCTCCGTACGAGTGTGGACGAGCCTGGACCAAGACCCGACAACTCGCAATGCGCAGGTCTCGGTCGTGTCACCAATGCGGCTCCACTGGAACCCCAGTTCAGAGACTCTCTGAGGCAGGAGCGCGGCCGTGAAGCCATCCAGTGGGGGCCTCCTGTTGGCCGATGTGCGGGGGCAACCTTCTGGCGCCCCACTGGCCGCTGAAAGGAGGAGGAGTTATGGATGAAGTCCGCGCCTTCTTCGGCACGGTACTGGAGCCAGGCCAGGATGTGCTCTTCGCGTCCGGCGAACTCCGGCGAGCGGAGGTCCGTAGCGTCGCTGCCGCAACGCCTGTTGCTGACCGGCAGGAATGGCCGCAGCCGTTCCCACTCGGCATCCGTCAGATCACCCCGCCCCATACCCGGAACAACGTCCCATCCCAAAGGCAAGTCACCTGACTGATCTGGACAGATCCCAGAAGTGCGCTTGACTGCGCAGATGAACATCAACTCGGCAGAAGTAAGTCCGTCTGAAACCGTGCAGGTCAGGCGTTTCCGCACTGGTGATTCGGTGGAACAGCTGACTTTCTTGCTCCACCGCGCCTACGCAGACCACACCGCTGCCGGGCGGGTCTTCTTCGCCTCCTACCAAAGTCCGCAGGACACACAGCACCGCCTGAGCAAAGGCGAGTGCTGGGTCGCGATGAACGGGAACGCACTGGTCGGCACCGTTACCGTGTCAGCTCCTCACACCACTCCGCTTGGATATCCGGCGCCGGCAGGAGGGGGCTCGTTCTGGCAACTGGCTGTCGAGCCATCGCAACGAGGCACTGGCCTCGGACAGCGACTGCTGGCATTGGCAGAGTCACGTATCGCTGCTCTCGGATCGACACAGGTCATCATCGATACCTCCGCACAGGCGGCAGACCTCGTCGACTGGTACCGCCGACGTGGCTACGCACCGATCGGCACGTGGCGGTGGGACGTCACCAATTACGACAGCGTCGTTCTCATGAAGAACCTGCCGACGACAGCTCCTTCGTGATCGCCCGGACAAGTCCTAGGCGGGAGCGGTGGCACCAGTACGTTCGAAGGTCTCAGGCGGAGCCAAAGTCGGATCGAGGCAACCGTGACGGTGCCGTGGAAGATGTAGCCGCGCTGGTCGACCAAGGAGTGCTCTTTCTGCCGGTGTCCGGGCCCAAGGGCCGGACACCGGCAGGCTTGGGTCAGCGGGAGATGCGTGCCGCGGGCGGAGCCGTGGTCTGCGGTGGAACGGCTCGGGGCGCCGCCGGGGCCCTGTTTGGCGTGGGCCTGCTCTCGGGCGCGGGTGAGGTGGCGTGCTGCCACCGGGTACGCACGGCGGACAGGTCGGAGAGCGCGCGGCGGCTGCCGACGACGAGCTGGTACGGCGTGGTGGCCGGATCCTCGGTGAACGCCTCGATGCGCCGGCCGATGTGGTGGGCGATCTGGAGGAGGGAGCGCTGGAGGATGCGCTCGCCCCAGGACTCCGGGGAGCCGACCGGTCTGGCGAGGAGGTCCAGCAGCTCTCGCGGCTCGGCCACGGCGCCGAGGAGGCCACGGTGCTGTGCCTCCCAGAGAACCGTCACGGGGTCGACGGGGGTGCCGCGCCGCGTCAGGGTGATCAGGCACTGCCACAGCCCGGCGTGCAGTGGGTGAGTGAAGTCGTCGGGGGTCAGCCACCGCATGTGCTCGACGCTGCTGGGATGCGCGGTCGCGGTCGCGAGCAGCAGCCGTTCCTCGTCGACCGCTTCCTCGTCGTGGGGTGTGGCTGGTGATGGAGCAGGGGTGCGGGGCAGGGAGCCGGAGTGCGGTGGGAAACGGGCGGCGATGTCGTCCACCACGGTGGCGAGGGCCTCGGCTTCGGCGAGGGTGGTGGTCACGCGCTGGGGGAGCAAGGTGTCGCGCGCGGTTTGCGTGAGCCGCTGGGCGGCGGCGCACAGTCGGCGCCGTGAGTGTTCTGCCTCGATCATTCGGGCGTACGCGGGGGCGTGCCGGGGCCACGGGCAGACCTGAATCAGGTGGTGCAGGTAGGGGGCGGACAGCCCGCGTGCCTGTTCGCGGGCGGCTGCGAGTACCTTGTCGAGCCACTTTGTGTTCTTCGTGTGCTGGAGTGGGTCGGGGGCGGGCAGGGAGCGGATCGAGGCGAACAGCGCGGCGTGCTCGGCGGTGGAGAACGCCTCGGAGGCAATCCCGGTGACGTCGCTGAGGCGATGTGGTTCGAGGAGGAGAGCGCCGAGGAGGGCCTGCTCGACGTGGAACACCGGTTGCGGTGGCGGGACGGTGTCGAGGTCGTCGTCGGGGGTGCGGGGCATCAGGCGGCCAGGGTGAAGTCGTTGGGGTTGAGGGAAACGCCGAGGTGTGGGGCGAGGAGGTGGCCGGCGAGCAGTGGGGGGACGGCGTTGCCGATCTGGGAGAACTGCTGGCCTTTGTTGCCGGCCCAGGGGTAGTTGGCGGGGAAGGTCTGGAGGAGGCCGGCCTCGCGGGCGGTGATCCGGATGGGCTCCGGGACGGCCGGTGGCTCCGCGTTCTCCGGCGGTGTGGCGGCGGGTTCGGCGACCCAGGTGCATTCATTCGAGCGGTGCCCGAAGAACAGAGTCCCCGCTGGCTCCTGGATGGATCTGACGGTGGCGTTGGCCTGGTTGTTGCTCCGCAGGGACCAAGACCAGCGGTGTGCATTGGCGGTGAGCTGAGGGGCGGAGGCCGCTCGGTTCTCACGGTCGTCCAGCAGGGCGACACCGCCCGGCCGAGGTGTCCACGTACCGCGGTCGCGGGCGTTGACGAGAGTTTTCCGGGAGCCGGACGGAAACGGTTCGGGTCCGCCGCCGGGCCCGCCGCCGGCGCAGACGGTGGGGACGGGCCGGTCGGTGGCACCCCAGCCCAGCGCCTGGGCCATGCTGACCCAGCGGGCGCGGCCCGGCCCGAACAGTGACTCGGGCTCGGCCACTTGGGCGTGCGTCGGCGCGGGTGGTTGGGCCATGCGGATCCGGGAGGCGAGGAGGATTGCTCGCCTCCTTGTCTGAGGCACCCCGTAGTCCGCGGCGTTAAGGATGCCGGTCCAGACGGAGAACCCCCAGCGGCGCAGGATCACCGCGTACTGCTTCCACAGCGGGAGGACGTCCGGCACTTCCTCCATGGCGACCCACTCCGGTTCTCCGACCGAATTGAGGTCGTGGAGGTAGCGCATGGGCTCGGCGGCCAACAAGGAACGCACATCCCGGCAGGCGCCGAGGAGCGCTTCGCGGGTGTCGCGACCAGCGGCGAGGTCTGAGACCGCCTGGTGGACCAGGGGCTGGTCGATCAGCCCGAGGCGTTTGCCGGCCATCGACCATGCCTGGCACGGAGGGGACGCGATCAGCCCGCGCGTCCGGCCGACGAAGGGCCATGTCGGATAAAGCGCCGCGTCGGTGCGAATCGTCAACTGGCCAGCGGCAGCACGGGTTTTGCAGGCCCACGCGTCCCATTCCAGGCCGACGTCGCGTATGCCGAGGACGCTCAGTGCCCTGCTCCAGCCGCCTGGTCCCGCGAAGAGGTCGAGTATCACGTGGCCAGTCCGAAGTCGTCCTGCGTCGGCGCGTCCGTATCGCCGCGGCATGCCCAGGGCGAGCAGCCGTCCGCGACGCCGTTCTCCAGCTCGTCGGCCTCGCCCGCGCCGATGCGCATGGCTGCCCGTTCGGCAGCGGTGACGTGGTCGATCGGCGCCTGGCTGAGCGGGACGCGGGAGCGGTGCAAGAACGCCTCGCCGAGCAGGTGGTTACCGGATGCGTTGGCGCGGGCATTGCCTTGCCGGATGGCCGCGTCGAATTCGATGACGTCCGCCCACTCGGATGGGGATGTGTCCCTGATGTGCCTCCACTGCGCATTTCCGTGGAACGGGCAGCCCAGGCAGCTCGATTTCGGTGTTTCGGCCAGCCCGAGCGAGGTCAGGTACCGAAGGCAGTCGGACCTGCTCCACCCCAGGTCCAAAAGAGGGTGCCGATTGCGCATGTACTGCACGTCGGCGTCCTTGGCCCGGTGGAACT
The DNA here is from genome assembly GCF_045782725.1 of Streptomyces sp. Pv4-95. NCBI lineage: Bacteria > Bacillati > Actinomycetota > Actinomycetes > Kitasatosporales > Streptomycetaceae > Streptomyces > Streptomyces sp. Pv4-95. The sequence goes on along the minus strand of NZ_CP127172.1, from coordinate 1,789,311 downwards.
CATCGGTGGAGATTCCCACCCACTGCTCGACGAACACCCCCTCGGGGACGCGCGATGGGTACGGGTGTCCGAGCAGCTCGCGGACCTTCTGCTTGATCGGCTTTACCTTGTATTCGCCGGTGCACTGCCTGCGGGTCATTCCAGGGCGCCCGTCCTTGTTCAGGATGTGGAGGGGCATGGAGGCGAAGCGGTGGTCCGGGTTCAGGGCGTCGTTGCGGATGTTTCCGGCAGCGACGCGGAGGACCGGTATTCCGGCGGGCTTGGCGATCTCCTGTTCCAGACGGTCCAGGTGGGCGTAAACGGCTTCGGGTTCCCAGCCGGTTTCGGCGAATATCGCGTAGTCGACCTTCGAGAGGATTCCCTCGGCTGACAGGGCGAGGAGAGTGCTGGACTGGACTCCCGCGCCCAGAGAAAGGGCGCGGAATCGGGGCTGGTCTGAAATGGCATGTCCTGGGATGGGGAAACGGGGCACGCCCTCAATGCGGCTGGTGTGTGCGCGGGGTTGGCGGCAGCAGCTGGTCGCGGTGTATCGCGTGGGAGAGGGCGGGGATGCGGTCGAGGAGGTCGGAGGCCGACTCGATGAACTGCTGCGGTGAGGGGCCGATGAAGACGACCGGCTTGGATGTGGCGTCGGCTCGGCGGCGTTGGTTCTCCACGGCTCGGGCAAGGGCTGCGGCCAGTTCGGCGCCCGCGTCCTGGGCGGCCTTGGCGATGTGCGCGACGCGGTCGAGGAGCATCAGGTCCGCGGACGTGGTGCGCGGCGTGTGCGAGGCGAGGTCGCGGATGAGCCCCAGACAACTGCCGGCAAGAGCCTGGGCGTCGATGATCCGCGCAGCCAGCGCCTGCGAGTGATCGCCATCGTGGCTGCGCAGGGCCAAGCGCAGGGCAAGGGCGTCGGCCGTGATCCGGTCGAGGGTCTGCGCCGGGGTGGGGTGATCAGGCACGGATCTCCGCGAGGTGGCTGGTGCGCAGGGCTTGGGCGAACGCGGCGGTCAGGGACGGGGCTTGGCCCGGGTCGGTGGTCAGTGCGCGGACGACGGGGGTACCGATGACGACGGCGTCCACCAGCGGGGCGACGCGTGTGGCGAGGGCCGGGGTGGAGATCCCCACTCCCGCCACCACTGGCAGCGGGCTCGCGGCGCGAAGGCGTTGGGTGAAGTCGGCGAGTGCCGGGATGTCGAGCGGGCCCCGGTAGCCGGTGGTGCCCGTGCTGGCGGGTGCGTAGAGCCATCCGGACGCGCCGGCGACCGCAGTCGGGAGGTCGGGGGTGGGGGTCGTGCGCGGGATGAGGCGTGGAGTGCGAAGACCCGCTTCCGCCGCGGCGTCGTGCCACCGGCCCGTCTGGTCGGCGGGCAGGTCGACGACCATCACGCCGGCGGCACCGGCGTCGGCGAACAGGCGGGCCAGGTGCTCGGGCCCGTGGCGGAGGACGGGCTCCCAGTAGGTCATGACGACGGTCTGCCGGAGGCCGGCGGCATGCCCGACGGCGCGGACGGCGGCATCGAGGACGTTTCCGCTTCGCAGGGCACGGTGGTAGGCGGCCTGGATGACGGGCCCGTCGAGGAAGGCGTCCTCGGTGGCCAGGCCGACCTCGAATAGCTCGGCACCTGCCTGCGCGAGCTGGTCGAGGTGACGGCGCTCGGCGGTCACCGGATGGAGGCCGGCCGGGACGAACACGCCAAGCGAACAACGGGGTTGGGTGAGGAGGGTGTGGAGGGGATCGGCAGTGGTCAGGGTGGGGCCTTTCCCGGCGAGGGCTGTCGCCGGAGGTCAGCGGCGGCGCCCTGCCGGTGGAGTCGGGGGCGCGGGCGGGCCTGCGCTGTGTCGCGGTTGCGGGCCGGGCGGCTCGGGCGCGGCGGGAGGGATGCTGAGGGCGGGTGCGACGAGGTCGAGGCTCTGGGCGACCTGCTGGGCCTGGTCGTGAGCGTCACGCAGATGCCCGGCGACGTCGGCAGGGAGCCGATCCCACTGGGCCCGGTACTGGTAGCGCTGGATGATCTCGGCACCGTTGCGCAGCTGGTCGACGACCTGCCGCAGGATCGCGGTCTGCTGCTCGGGTGCGGTCGCGGTGTGCGTGGCCTGCAGGAGCGCGTCCAGTGCGGTGGGCAGCGGCTCGTCCTCCGCGGGGAGGCCGAAGAGGTCGGCATGCAGTGCCTGGGCGAAGACCGTCACGGGCCCCGCCTCGGCCGCGATGGCGGTACTCGGCTGGGGCCTGTCGGCGGACGCTGAAGTGCACGGTCACGTCGCGGGGTGCGGCGCCGGGGCATATCTGGTCGGCGAGGGCCCGGGCCAGATCGTGTGCTGTCGGGGTGTCGGAAGGCGTCGTGGAACTCCGGGAGTTGAGGTCAGCGGGCCGCGGCTCGTGCCGCGGTCGCGGCTGGTCGGGCTGGTGGTCGCGTTGCGGTGGGTGCGGTGGAGCGGGGCCGGGCGAAGGAGGCGGCGAGGTCGCGGCGCCCGGCTGCGGTGAGGTGGACGCGCTCGTCGCGGAACCAGTCCGGGCATTCTTCGCGCATCACCAGGCCGCGGCTCTCCAGGGCGCGGATGGTGCTGATGCTGACGCGGAGGTCCTCGCGGCGCAGATAGGGCTTGCCGCTGGTGATCGCCACGTCGCCGCGCTATCGCGCGCAGCGCGGAGTCCTGGGTGCGGGACAGGGCGGGCGGCCGGTATTCGGGTACGAAGCCCCGGTGCCGGCGTTCGGCAACGAAGAGTTCAGCGGTCGCCAGGGCATCTGAGGCGCCCAGTGCGGTGAGGCTCGCAACGAGGCTGAAGCACCGGCCGACTCCCCGGCGGGCCTCCTGGTCGGTCACGACCGCCAGGAAGCCGTCGCCCAGCTCAACGGGCAGTCCCGCGCGGGTGTTGTCGAGGATGTCGACGGCATCGATGAGATGGTCGGCTGCGTCGGACGCGAGATGGGCGAGTTGGCGCACGCGTGCGTACACCGCGTGGATCGCGGGGCTGTGGTGCATCGGCTGGGCGTTGAGGGCGTCCACGATGGTGAGCGCGGACCGGGCCAGGTGTTGTGCAGATTGCGTCTGGGCGTTCAGCAGGGTGGTGGGGGTTGGCCCGTTGAGCGAGTGCCGCAGGTGGGCGTCGGTGAAGCGAGTGAAGTCGGCTGCCAACGTGAGGAGTTGCTCGGCGGGCTCAAGGGAGGCGGTCTTCTCGGTCAGGGGCGGCTCCGGGAAGGTGGGGAGTCAGCGACGGCGGCCGGGGCGGTCGAGCTGTGCGAGGGCGTGATGGACGTGTGGATTTACTGCGGCGCCGCGGACCGGTGTGATCAAGGCGGTCTGCTCATGGCGCGTGCTGAGGGGGATGTCGGCGAAGACTCGCTCCACCGCCATGGGCGTGGCCAGGTGGGAGGAGAAGTTGCGGACGAGGCACTCCGGTGGTTTTGTTCACGAGTTCTGGCAGCAGATGTTCACCGCTTCGGGAGGCGCACCGTCCGGGCCGTGGTTGATGTTCACGAGAACGGGAGGCACCTCGTGTACCCATCCGCAGGATGGCCGGGGCGAGGGGGGTGTGACGAGCTGTCAGGCCCGCAGGGCAGACTGTCGCTCATGACAGAAGCCGGGCTCGACGCCGCCGCCCGCTCCCTGCGGGCCTGGCTCAATCGACAGCAGTTCAGTGACCTGTCTACCTCCGAGGTGACCGCCTTCTTCACCGACTCGGTGGCCGACTGGGCGACCGACCAGGGATACGAAGTCCAGCGGGAGGTAAAGCTGCCCACCGCCACTCGGCAGAACCGGACCGGGCGCCTCGACCTGCAACTGCGGCACCGTTCGGGTAAGGGACGGCTGATCAGCATCGAGGTGGATCGGGGTACGAAGGAGTGGTCCCTCGAGAAGCTCGTCCAGGCCGTCGAGCTTGGCCACCTGGCGCTGTGGCTTCGGTGGAGCCGCGCCCCCGTCACTCTGCCGATCCCGCCCACGGTCCGGCTCATCCGGGCTCAGGTACTCAGGCGCACCACGCTCACGCGGGCGAAGGTCCACTCGCTCCGGCCGGACAACTGCGGGTAGCAGGCTGGTTCGCACCCGGCAGCGCCATAGGTGTTGAGGCGGACCGGCCGTGGGCTTCTACCGGCCCCGCGTCAGGGTCACGGGGACCCTCCAGCAAGCCTCGGTGCTGTCGAAACTCGTGAACATTCCGGCCAGCCCGCGACGGCTTACCGCCTCCCGAACCGGTGTCGAAGTGCTGCCCGTTCTTGTGAACAGAGCCACACTCCGGGGTGCCTTGCGTGAAGGTGCCAGCGGTGCCCCCTCGTAGTAGAGGTGCTCGACCTGCCAGGTGATCTCCTCGGCGGGCGATTGCTGCAGTCGGCAGTACAGGTCGGGGAGGTGAGGGCGCTGTCCTCGGTGGACCAGCCGTTCAGCTCGGCGATCTGGTCCAGCGGCATGTCCGTGATCGGGATGCGGTCGGCGTGACGGGGATCGCCGAGCAGCTGGGGTAGCGCCTGGGTGACGGCAGCGACCGCCTCCAGGGGCGCTTGCCTGCTGAACGTCACCTCCCAGTACGGTTCGTGGTGGGCCACGGTGAGCCACCGACCGAGCGGGTGCAGCGGGGCGAAGTCGACGAACAGGCTGCTGTCGGGGCTGTCGATTGCGACGTGCCCGGTAGCGGCATCGCGCTGATGGTTCCACTCGAAGAGGCGGATGAGGGGGCCGATGACGTCGGCGATCCGGTCGCCGGCGCCGGCCATGTACCGAGGCGAAACCATGACCCGGTCGTCGTGTGCGTACGGCTTCATCGGCGCACCTCCCGCGTCACCGCAACCGCCGTGGCTGTTGGTGCGGGCCCGGCGCGAAGCGCTCTAATCCGTTCAACGGTGCCTCCTGCCTGCGTTGCCGGGAGAGGGCAATGGGCCCGGCGACGCTGCCTGGGCACGGGCAGGCTTCTGGCGCGGTGCGATCGGGATCGCGTCGGGCGTGGGGATGCCGAGGTCGACGCGTGAGCCGAGCCCTTCGATGCAGGCGTGCAGGTGTGCAAATTCGACGGCGTCCAGGAGGCCGAGTTCGCCCAGCCCGCTCGTCGGATGGTAGGAGCCGTCCGGGGAAGGGGTGAAGCCGTGCTGTTCCAGGATCCATCGGGCCGTGTCTGTCTCGGCGGTTGCGGTCACGGTGCCGTCGGCGAAGCGGAAGCGGAGATGGGATCCGGCCAGGGGACCGTGGGGATCCTGTGGGTCGTCCAGGACAGGTCGACGAACTCCTTGTCGCCGACCAGAAACCCGTGCAGGGCCCAAACGGCTCGTTCGTTGGCGTCCTGGGGCATCCCCGGAGGGACCAGGTAGATGGTGCGGCCGTTGTGCTCGCGCGCAGTGAAGCCCGCGACGGTCAGGATGTGGTCGGCGCCGCGACGGGGGCGGTTGAAAACGACGAAGGTGTGCGCGTCGTCCGTCGACCCGATGAACACATCGGGCAGATCCACGAAGGACATACTTCTCCGGGTGAGGCTGCGAGGTAAGGGGGGAGGCGTCGAACCGGGCGCGGTCAGCGTGCCCTTGGTGCAGCTGCGCGCGTTGCGGGGCTCGGGCACGGTGCGTGCACCGCTGTAGGGGCCGCTGCGGCTGAAGTGGTCGTGATGCCGGGGCTGACGAGGGCGCGGTCGATGAGCTGCTTGTCCTCACGTTGCGCGGCGGCGGAGGCCAGGCGACGGGAGAGCCGCTGTGCCAGCGCGCGGTACGCCTTGGCGGAGGCATCCATCCTCTCGGCGGCGTCGTTCAGGACGCGTCGGCTCGCCTTCGGGGTCTCATCGGCGTCCTCGTACAGCAGCACTTCGGTGCGGGTATGGATGGCAAGGGTGCACATGGCGGCGGCGAGCGACACCTGGGCTGAGGCTTCGGCGAGTTCGGCGAGGTTCTCGTGTCCGTCCTTCGTGAACGCGTACTGGCTGGTGGACAGATCCGCGAGCTGCTGCGTGCACCGCATTGCCAGCTCCTGGGCCCGGACGGCGATCGGGGCCAGCTCGCGGACAGGCTTGGAGATCTCTCCGGCATGGACCTGTTCCACGTCTGCTCGCAGCGACTCCAAAGTGGGCGCCACCTGGCCGAGGAGGCGGGTCTGCTCTGACAGGTCGAGGAACTGCAATCCGAACTCCAAGAGGGAAAGGGGAAGGGCGAAGGCGCCGGGATGACGCGGGGGAGCGGGCAGAGGGCTATGCGGCGGTGCCGTAGTCGTCTGGCTGGGGAGCGTACTTGGCGACGGCACGGGTGGTGATGGCCTTCGACGCGCGGGCCGAGGCAGCGGACAGCTCGTCGGCGCCGGGCTCCAGATACCAGGGCCTTAGATCGAGCATCGCGGCGCGCATGCCGGTGGCGAAGCACAAGGCGGTGCCCTTGGGGAGGGCGCGGATCGCGTCGGCGGGCAGGATCCGCTCCTGCCGCATACTGACGGAAGTGGACTTGCCGGACTCGGAGTGCGAGGTGGACGTGGTCTGCACGTCGTGGTCGCCGATCAAGCGGGACAGTTTGTCGGCGAAGTCCGGGTCGTCGATGCCGGACCCGATCACCTTCACGGTGGAGGCCGACCACATGGCGTCCATGCCCGCGTCTCCCCAGACTTTCTGGCCCTGGCGGTAGCTCTGGAGGATCGTGATCGGGATGACGCCGCGGCTGCCGAGGTGGGAGTACAGGTCCGGCAGGTCGCTGATTTTGCACACGTTGGCGGCCTCGTCCAAGATCGCCAGCATCGGCGGATCGAGACGTCCCCCCGCGCGCTCGGCCTGTGCGGTTGCGGCCCGCATCACCGAATCCGCGCACGCTGCGATGAGCGCGCTCGCTCCGCCGCCGCCGTCCTTGCTGAGCAGGAAGAGCGTGTCGGTGGAGGTGACGAACTGCGCCGGCCGGAACTCGGGGACATCCTTCTGCGGTGTCACCCATGCAGCGATCTCGGCGTTGAGCAGGGCGGAGGCGTACTGGCGGGCGGTCTCGTAGATCCCGTCCCTCGTCTCCGGCGGTCCCTCCACGGTCCCCTTGAGCTGGGCGGCGACGGCGGCGAAGTCATGGTCGCGGAGGATGTCGAGCGGGGTGCGGTCGGCCGGAAAGGCGAGCCAGGCCATGATGTCGGTGATCGGCCGCTCGTCGAGGGCTGCGGCCAGGAGCAGTTGGCTCAGGATGTTGCTGCCGGCCTTGGACCAGAAATCGCCCTGCTGGCTCGCGTCGACGCTCGCGGCCAGGAAGTGCCCGGCCAGCCTGTTCGCGCCGTCCAAGGTCTTCGCGCTGGCGAGGGGGTTCCACCACATCTCGCGGGCAGCGTGGGCGATCTGCTGCGGGTCCATGGTCCACACCTGCCCCACCTCGGCCCGGGCGTCGTAGGCGGTGGTGAAGGCGTCTCCAGCGGCCTTGTTCGAGGTCAGCAGGACCGGGCCGGGCGCGGCGAGAACGGAGGGGATGGCGAGCGATGTGGTCTTGCCGGACCGGGGGGCCATGATCGCGACAGCAACGTCCTCGAACCCCATGCGTACCTCATGGCGAGACCCTTGGAGGTTGCCGAGCAGGATGCCGGTGTCCTTCGCGTCGATGCGCTTGGCGTCCTTCAGGCTCGGGCGCAGGGAACGGGCCTTGTCGGTGATCGCCTTGGCCATCAGTGGCTCGATGTCCCGGGCCTTGGCCATGTCGGTGATCTTCATCCGGCCACCGCTGCGGTTCTTGTACCGGGCCCACAGGAGACCAGCCGCTGCCCCGAGGGCCAGCAGGAGGAGAACGGGAACGATGCGGGTGCCGATCAGCAGGGACGTTTCCCCCGCCTCGGGCCACAACCGCTCGGGGTGGAGCAGGGCGGCGGTCGGCTGGTACGGCGCCCAGGTGCCTCCGGCGAAGCAGGCGGTGATGTTGCCGCAGAGCCAGGCGAGATGAGACAGGGGGAGGGCAATGGCGAGAACGCCGAGGAGGACCTTGAAGGCTATGTCGTAGCCGTCGTTCGGACTCGGTGACGGGGAAGTGGGGTTGGGCAAAGGGTGGATTCCAGGGGTGTCGGTGTGCGCGGTTGGCGTCAGCGGGTGCGCCGGGGCGCTCGTCGGCACGGGGCGGACACTGATTGCGTGAACCGGTTCGCGGGGGCTGTGCCGCGGCGCTCCACGGCGAAACCGACCTCGAGTCTCGGGCGCCGGGGCAGGGTCACCTGCGCACCGGGGCGGTTCGGCCGGGCGCAGGCACGGCGGTCATGGTCGGCGGCGGAGCCAGAGGCGAGGAACAGTGGAGCGCTGCGGAGTTGATGTCGTGGAGCGCGTAGCCATGGGTTGCCCACTCGTCGAGGTAATGTCCGGCTTCGGCGTTCCGGTAGAACCGTTCTTCCTCGTATTGCGTGGTTCCCGGGCGGGCGGACGGGTGCAGGATGTCGCGGATGGCCAGCCATTCCTTCTGGAGGACGGCGAGTTGGTCGAGAGCGGTGCCCAGGACACCGAGCTGCCAGGCCCACCGGGACTGGATGGCTTGAGCCGGAAGGCGCTGCAGTTGCGTCTCGGCGGTGGCGACGAGGTCCTTGGCACCGGGCCGGACCCGGTTGAATGCCCGCCAGATGTCGGCATCGCGGCGGCCGGCGCGCCGCACGTAGTGGCCCACGTCGTGGGGCAGGCCATCGAGGTGGGTGTGCTGATCCCTGTAGGCATCCCAGTCGGCGAGGATCTGGTCTCGTTCACGCACGAAGAGGGCCAGTTGTCCCAGCCGATGTCGGTGGATCTCTTGGGGGGATGAGGGCAAAGAGCATCCTTCGGAGCGGAGTTCACCAGCCCATGCGGTGGTCGGCTTCGGCTGGTGGTGATCGGTTGGTCAGCGCCGCAGGGGCGCCGTCGTGCTCGTCGGCGGGGCTGGAGCTTTGGTGGTAGCCGTAGGCCGCCGGCGGGCGGCACGGGCCTGCGCGCGGAGGGCGTCGAGCCGGGAGGTGTGTGCGTCGACGACTTGCTCGGGAGCGAGCGGGCTCGGTTGCTGAACGACGCTGTGGTGGGCGGTGCGGTCGAACATGCCGCGCTGGAGCGGGGCGGGGTCGGCGAGTGCGGTGATGAAGGCACCCACGAGGTGGTCGGGAGCCTGATCGTCGAACCAGGCGTGCCAGATGCAGGGGCCCATCGGTGAGCCGTGTCCCGGCTCGCCCGTCTCGATGTGCCAGCCACCCCGGGCACGCCGCTCTGCATGGCACATACCGTCGGCGGAGTGGGCCGCGGTCGCTGCCCCGAGCAGCCATCCCGCCGACTCCAGGACCTGAAAGGGGCCTGGTCGCTGGGTGGGTGGCGGGGCGATGAGCGCGTCGGTGAGGTGGCCGAGAACCTCTGCGGGTACGAGTTCGCCGAATTCGGCGTACCAGCCCGGCTCGGTGTCGGTGGGCTTGGCCCGCAGCCGCCACCATGCGGAGGTGGCGGACTGCGGGTCGAGCTGGAGGGTGAGCCGGCGGCCTGGGCTGCGCAGGACGATTTCGGGACTGAGAGGGTCGGATGTACGAGTCCATCCGGCGGTGGCGAGTCCGTGGGTGACGTGGCGGGCGTCACCGGGGCCGGCGAGATGACGGGGGCTGGTGTCGAAGGGGATCCGCCAGGCGTGCTTGTCGGCGAAGGCGGCGAGCTGCCGTTCGCTCACCGGCATCAGTCGCACCCCGATTCGGTGCCAGAGGCGCTGTCGTACAGGGCGCGGAGGTCATCGAGGACGTAGTGGAGGGTGTGCTGGTCGGCCTGCTCCCACGCGGCGGTGCGCAACTTCATGATCAGGACGTCGACTTCGGCGCTGCGCGGGGTGTCGGGGTGGTCCTGTACGGCGCGGGCGAGTGCGCGTAGGGCGTCGGCGATCTGGACGGGGAGGCCCGTGTACTCGTCGAGCAGCGGCTCGACGAGGGCGAGTGCCTCGCCCGGCGCGGGGTCGTCGCGCAGGTAGTCGGTGAGGTGGGAGAGGGTCTCGGTCGCGGTGCGGATGGTGTCCGGGGTGAGAGCGGGCACAGGGCTCCTCGGGTGGTGGGCGTCGGGGTCAGCGGCGGGTGTGGGTGCCGCCCGCGTGGGCGTGAGGGCGGGCCGTGGCGCCGGGCCGGGCGCTTCGGGCGGTGTTGCGGGCCCAGGTGGCGGCGCGGGCGGCGGTGATGCGGGTCTGCTGCCAGGCGCTGAGCTGGGAGGGCAGGACGGAGACGGAGGTGGTGCGGATTCGGCGGGAGGGCGGAACGTTTCCGAGAGGGCGCATTACCGGCTGCGGATCAGCCAGGGCGGTGGTGAACGCCTGGACGAGATGCATGGGTGTGGTGGGGGCGAAGTGGGCCTGCCACGTTGTGCCGTGTTCGGTGCGGGCTCCGGCCCACCAGTACGCCTCGCCGGGGGCGGTCTGGTGGAACTGCATCCAGCTGCTGCTGTCCGGACTGGTTGCGGTGGGGTGCTTGCTTTGCTTGGTTTGCCAGCCTTGCTGCTGGAGGGGAGCCCAGGGGTTGGGCGCGTGGGCGGAGCGGGGTTGGGCGACGGCGTCGGTGAATCCGGCGACGATTTCCACCGGGGTCTGACGGCCCAGGGTCACGTGCCAGGCCGGCTGCCCTTTCGCGGCCTCGCCCCGGATCATCCACCCGCCGGGCTGGATGAATGGTGAGATCTGAGAGCGTGAAGGGGGTGAGTGAGATATCGACACACCCTGCAAGGCCGCTTTGACGGGCCAGAAGCCATCCCCGTCGTGATCACGTGCAAGGCACCCGCGTCCGTACCAGCGGCTCATGGTGAGCTACGACGAGCCGGGTCATCGGGTTGTCTGCGTCGTCTAGACGGCGAGGTCCTGACCTGCGCAAACTCCGCTTCGGGCGTGGTTGGCGGGCACACTCCGACGACTCTTCCTGACCCGGGTGTCAGGACCGCGTCAGCGAGTTCGATAGCGTGGCCCGGTGAGCGAGAAGACCCTGCAGCACCGGATTGATGGTCCCGACGACGCCCCCGTACTCGTCCTGGGTGCCTCGCTTGGTACCACATGGCACATGTGGGACCGGCAGATCCCCGAACTGACCCGCCACTGGCGCGTCATCCGTTTCGACCTGCCCGGTCACGGCGGCTCGCCCGCCCACCCGGCCTCCTCCATCGCCGAGCTGGCCGACCGCCTGGTCGCCACCCTCGACGCCCTGGGAGTGGACCGCTTCGGCTATGCCGGCTGTTCCATCGGCGGCGCGATCGGCACCCAGCTGGCCCTCACCCGCCCGCACCGGGTCACCTCCCTCGCGCTGGTGTCCTCCTCCGCCCGCTACGGCACGGCCGACGCCTGGCGCCAGCGCGGAGTGGTCATCCGGACGAACGGGCTCGACCCGATCGCCCGCACCGCCCCCGAGCACTGGTTCACGGCCGGCTTCGCGGGCGCCCAGCCCGCCATCGTCGAGTGGGCCGTCCAGATGGTGCGCACCACCGACCCCGGCTGCTACATCGCCTCCTGCGAGGCCCTTGCCGCCTACGACGTGCGCTCCTCCCTCAGCCGGGTCGGGGTGCCCACGCTCGTCGTCGCGGGCTCCGAGGACCAGGTCACGCCGACCACCGACGCCCGCACGCTGGTCGCAGGCATACCCGACGCGAGCCTCGCGCTGGTGCCCGGCACCTCCCACCTCGCGCCCGTCGAGCAGCCCGCGGCCGTCACCGACCTGCTCATCCGGCACTTCACCACCGCCTGGCACGACAAGCCGAGCGCCGCAGGTCAGGCCGCGATAGGTGCCGCCGCCCCCAAGCCGCAGATAGCGCCCCCGCCGCCGCCGATGGCGCCGCCCGCGGCGATAGAGTCCGGCCTCGCCCAGCCGGCCCAGGTCCGCGGCGGTACGTACGAGCAGGGCATCAAGGTCCGCCGCGAGGTGCTCGGCGACGCGCACGTCGACCGGGTCGAAGCCGCGACCGACGACTTCACCGGCGACTTCCAGGACCTCCTCACCCGCTACGCCTGGGGTGAGACCTGGAGCAGACCGGGCCTCGACCGACGCACCCGCAGCGTCATCACGCTCACCGCGCTGGTCGCCCGCGGCCATCAGGACGAGGTGGCGCTGCACACCCGCGCCGCGCTGCGCAACGGCCTCACCCCGTCGGAGATCAAGGAAGTGCTGCTGCACACCGCCGTCTACTGCGGCGTGCCGGCCGCGAATTCCGCCTTCCGGGTCGCCCAGCAGGTGATTCGGGAAGAGACCACGCCGGAGGGCTAGGCCGCGGAGGCGGCCTAGGTCCGCCGGCCCGGACCGCCTGCTTCGGCGACGAACTCGACGGCGACGTCGTACAGGCTCGGGCTCGCCGTGACCGGCAGCCGCTCGTCCTCCCGCGCCGCGCGGGTGCGCTCGCGGAAATCGGGGTCCGCGGTGGCGGCCTCCCACGCCTCCTGGCTCTCCCAGTGGGCGACGTTGACGAGCTGGAACCGGCTGTCCGACGCACGCGCGCGGTGCAGCCGGGTGTCGAGGAAGCCGGGCTTGGTGCTCATGAGCGCGGCCCGCCGCTCCCACCGGGCGACGAACGCGTCGACGTGTTCCGCGGCTACTTCGAAGACGTTGATGAATGTGACGGACGAGTTCTCCGGGGTCGCCGGACGGCTGTCTGTGACCATGCCACGAGCCTATAGGCGACGGGCAACTGCGCACCGGCTGGGGGTAGTTGGGTGACCTGCCGCGAAGGGCCGGCGACGTCCCCTCCCCGGGCGGTCCGGGTCCGCACGGGGAGTCGAGGACGGGCCGAGCTGTCGGCAGGCGGTCCGGCAGCCGTGCGCGGCAAGATGGCAGGTATGGAACTCACGAAGAAGACTCATGCCTGTGTCCGGCTGGAGAAGGACGGGCGGACGCTGGTCATCGACCCCGGTGTGTTCAGCGAGGAGGACGCGGCCGTCGGCGCGGACGCGATCATGGTCACCCATGAGCATCCGGACCACTTCCACGAGGGCCGGCTGCGGGCGGGCATGGAAGCCAACCCCGCGGCCGAGATCTGGACCCTGGCGAGCGTCGCCGACCAGCTGTCCGCCGCCTTCCCAGGCCGGGTGCACACGGTGGGGGAGGGCGACGCCTTCTCGGCCGCCGGCTTCGACGTGGAGGTGCACGGGCAGCTGCACGCCGTCATCCACCCCGAGATCCCGCGCGTCACCAACGTCGGCTTCCTGCTGGACGGCTCGGTCTTCCACCCCGGAGACGCGCTGACCGTGCCGCACGGCCGCAGCGTCGACACGCTGCTGCTGCCGGTGCACGCCCCCTGGAACAAGGTCGCCGAGATCATCGACTATCTGCGCGAGGTCGCGCCCCGGCGGGCCATCGACATCCACGACAGCCTGCTCCAGGACCACGCCAGGCCGATCTACGATTCCATGATCGACAAGCTGGGCGGCACCGACCACGGCCGCCTCACCCCTGGCGCCCGCACCGGTCCGGTCTGACTGTCAGTGCCTCGCTGTAGGTTACGGATATGCGCATCGCGACCTGGAACGTCAATTCGATCACCGCCCGCCTCCCGAGGCTGCTGGCCTGGCTGGAGCGCACCGGCACGGACGTGCTGTGCATCCAGGAGACCAAGTGCTCGGCCGAGCAGTTTCCGAGCGAGGCCCTGCGCGACCTCGGATACGAGTCGGCGGTCAACGCCGACGGCCGGTGGAACGGCGTGGCCCTGTTGTCGAAGGTGGGCCTGGAGGACGTCGTCATGGGCCTCACCGGCGGCCCCGGGTACGAGGGCGTTCAGGAGCCCCGTGCCATCTCCGCGACCTGCGGCCCGGCCCGCGTCTGGTCGGTGTACGTCCCCAACGGCCGGGAAGTCGATCATGCGCACTACGCCTACAAGCTCAGCTGGTTCGAGGCGCTGAAGGCGGCGGTCGCCGAGGACGCGGCGGGGGACCGCCCCTTCGCGATCCTCGGCGACTACAACGTCGCACCGACCGACGAGGACGTCTGGGACACCACCGCCTTCGAGGGCGCGACCCATGTCACGCCGGCCGAGCGTGCGGCGCTGGCCGGGCTGCGTGAGGCGGGCCTGTCCGACATCGTGCCGCGCCCCCTGAAGTACGACCGGCCGTACACCTACTGGGACTACCGGCAGCTAGCGTTCCCCAAGAACCGCGGTATGCGGATCGACCTGGTCTACGGCAACGCCCCGTTCGCCAAGGCCGTCTCGGACGCCCATGTCGACCGCGAGGAGCGCAAGGGCAAGGGCGCGTCGGACCATGCGCCGGTCGTCGTGGACCTGGACGTCTAGGGCCTGCCACCGCGCGGCTTGCCTGGGCTGGGCTGGGTCCGGCCTGCGCCGCACCGCACCGGCCCGGGTCCGCCTGGGCTCGCCCGCCGCACTCCACCCCGCCCGGCCCGGATCGGCCCCCCCCGCTTCTCCCGCCCGGCCCGGATGAGGGGCCGGGCCGGATGAGGGCCAGGCCGGATCCCCTGCCCGGACGAGGCCGTCACGGCGTTCCCGGGCCGGGCCTGACGAGCGGGAATCCCCCGGTCGGCAGGGACGCCGCCGGACCTGGCCGGTGAGGGCTCCCGCAAGACGCCCCGGCCAGGGGGGCCCAGGTCCCGACAGGAAGGGCGCGGCTCACGCCCGCATCCGGCCGGGCGAGCGACCACCACCCTCGGTTCATCCGACTTCACCCTTTCCGCGCGTAGGCTGCCCGCGCTGACCATTCGTCACGAAAGGAGAAGATTGTGGCCTCTCGCCTCAACCCGTACATCACCTTTTCCGGGGAAGCCAAGCAAGCCCTGGAGTTCTACAAGGAGGTCCTGGGCGGCACGCTCAACGTCAACACCTACGGCGACTTCGGCAGCGAGGCGCCCCCCGGATTCGCCGACAAGGTCATGCACGGCCAGCTCGAATCCGCGAGCGGCTTCACCCTGATGTGCGCCGACAACCCGCCCGGAACCGAGCACGATGCCGGGAACAACTTCGCGGTGAGCCTGAGCGGCGACGACGCGGACGAGCTGCGTGGCTACTGGAGCAAGCTGTCCGACGCCGGCACCGTCTCCGTCCCGCTGGAAAGACAGATGTGGGGCGACGTGTTCGGCATGTGCACGGACAGGTTCGGCATCACGTGGATGGTCAACATCAGCGAGCAGCAGACCTGATCCGGACGTCGGCGACAGGCCCGGGGCCCGTCCCGCGAAATCCGCCGGACGAGCCCCCGGCTGCCCGCCCCGCCTCAGCGCCGTACGGGCACCAGCGCGGCGAGATCCACCGAGTCGCCCAGCGCCTTCAGTCCCGCGTCGCCGGGGTGGAGATGGTCGCCGCTGTCGTAGACCGGCAGCATCCGCTGCGGTCGTTGCGGATCGCGGAGTACGGCGTCGAAGTCCAGTACGGCGTCGAAGACCCCGTCGTGACCGCGCAGGAAGGCGTTGACGGCCTGCCGCCGCTCGTCGACCGCCGGCAAGCAGTCGGTGTAGCCCTCGCACGGGGCGATGGTGGCCGCGACGACCTGCAGGCCGCGCTCGTGCGCCCGGCGGGCGATCGCCCGCAGCCCCGCGATCACCTCGTCCGCCGAGGTGCCCCAGCGCACATCGTTGATGCCCTCGAACACCACGACCGTGCGCGCCGACGGCTGCGCCAGCACATCGCGCTCCAGCCGGTGCTGGGCACTCACACCTCCGGTGTCCGTGCTGACCCCGTCGCCCTGATAGCGGTCGGTGACGATGCGGTTCGCGGAGATGCCGTGGTTGATCACGCCGTAGCGGGGATACCGGTCCTGCGCCTGGAAGCGCCGGGCGAGCACATCGGGCCACCGCCGGTTGGTGCCGCTCGTCGACTTGACCCCGTCGGTGATCGAGTCGCCCAGCGCCACGATCGATCCGGGCCCCGAGCCGACATCGACGCCCGTCAGGAACGGCCAGATGCTCATGGTCCCCGGGAAGGCGCCGCCGTCCCGGTCCCCGGTCAGATTCCCGCTGCCCGGCGCGCTCAGATAGGACTGCTGGGTGGCTTCCTGGTGCACCGGAGCAGCCGCCACCGTCCCCGGAAGGTGGATGCTCACCAGCAGGTCGGTGTCGGCCGGCACGGTGAAGTCCACCGGGTCGCTGAAGGCCTCCGCCCCGGCCGGTATCCGCGTCCCGGTGTGCCCGCGGCGGAAGGTCAGCGGCACCGGCGCGGCATCCGCCGCGGCGCCCGAGCCCCGCACCGCCACGCTCGCCGCGCCTATGTCCACCGGGGCCGCCGCGAAGGTGTTCGCCAGCCGTATCCGGGCCCTGGGCCCACCGGCGCCGGCGTGCACCACGAGCCGCAGCGTACGGTCCTGCCACGGTCCGACGGCCCGGTAGCCGGCGGTGCTCGCCGCCCAACTGCCGGTCCTGCCCTGCCCGGTGTCCCGCACGGACACCGCGAACACATGGAGGGCGCCGGCCCCCTCGGCGCGCCGCGGCAGCACCACCGAGGCGACCTCCTGGCCGGCCCGCAGCGGCACGCTCACCGCGTACAGCCGCGCCGGCCCGCCCAGCTGTCCGTCCGGGCCGTTGATGTGCGGCAGCGCGACCACCTTGGTGCTCAGCAGGCCCGACCGCCAGTCGGGCGCGGTGAGTTCGAAGCCGCTGCGTGATCCGTCGCGGTAGCGGACGGTCCCGTTGCCGGTGACGCCCTCGCCGTTCCCGCCGGTGCCGGCGACCAGGAAGGTGAGTGCGTCACCGCGTCCGCGCAGCGACACCGTCTGGCCGTCCGCGATCACGTTGTCCGCGGCCCCGGACGTCCCGCGCGGCCACTCCAGCCGTGCGCCGTCGATCGTCAGGGCGCTCCCGGGCGGCCAGCCGGCCGCGGCCAGGTCCTGTGCGGACAGGGAGTGCCCCGCCCCGTCGAAGTCGGCCTCGCCGGGTCCGGAGTTGTCACTGATCGCCGTATTGTCGAAGAGCCTCGCCAGCGGCAGAGGAGCGGGCGGCCGTGGTGCCCGCCCCGCCGTCGTGGCGACGGCGGTACCGGCCGGCAGCGCGGTCGCGGTGAGCAGGAGTGTCAGGGCGGTGCCCCATAGTCGTACGCGCATCTCTGGGTTCCCTCCGGGTGGCGCCAACAGGCAGATGCAGTAGTGCGATCCGGCCATTCCGCGAGGGGCAGGGGGACTCCTGCGGATCCAGCTGATCCGATACGAGTGCCATGAAAGTAGGGAGGCCGGGAGGGGGCGTCAAGATGACGGTCAGGTCACTGTCATGCCGCGCGCCTGTGGCCGGGGCCCCTGTGGCGGTGGGACCCTGCAGACCATGAACATGTCTTTCCTGGACAAGTGGCGCAAGCGCCTGCACGTGGAGCATCCGGTGCCCCTCGCCGACTCGGTGCGCGCCGACCCGGGCAGCGTGGTCGAGCTGCTGTCCGAGTGCGAGCTGCTGCGTGCCCAGGCCGACAGCGCGGGGGTGGAACTGGACGACTCCGCGGGGTCGTTGGAAGCGCTCGACCAGCTGCAGCCGGTCTGGCGGGACGATCCGGAGGTGGTGCCCTGGCTCGGCAACGACGCCGGCCTCTACCTCGGCACCGTCCTCGTGCGCACGGTGCACGGCGCGGTCTGGGAGGTGCGGTCGGACGGGCAGCCGGTGGTCCGGCTGGCGTCGGGGCGGGAGATCGATGTGGTGGCGACGGGGCACGCGTGGGCCGATGTCGGGGCGCCCGAGCTGTCCCAGGTCTATGCCGAGGTCGCGGAGAGCTGAGCCGCGCCGGGGGGCGGCGGCGGTGCGGCGGGCGTGGTGCGTACGTCCAGGCACCGGACCGGTCGTCCATCCGCCCCAACAGGTTCATTCGTCGCCCTGGTTTCTCCCCCTGTCTCCGCTCCTCCGTGCGTGTCAGTAGGAAAACGCCCCTTTCATCCCGGTAGGTTGCGGGCTCTCCGCTGTACGGATGAGAGTGGGCAGGTCTGCATATGGCCGGTGATGCGCTGATTGAGCTGCGCGGGGTCAACAAACACTTCGGGAAACTGCATGTCCTCCGGGACATCGACCTCACCGTCGGCCGCGGGGAGGTGGTGGTGGTCATCGGGCCCTCCGGGTCCGGGAAGTCCACCCTGTGCCGGGTCATCAACCGCCTGGAGCCGATCGAGTCGGGCAGCATCACGCTGGACGGTACGGCGCTGCCCGAGGAAGGCCGCGCGCTGGCCCAATTGCGCGCCGAAGTCGGTATGGTCTTCCAGTCCTTCAACCTCTTCGCGCACAAGACGGTGCTGGCCAATGTGATGCTGGCGCCGATCAAGGTCCGCAGGAAGGGCAAGGACGAGGCCGCCGCACGGGCCCGCGAACTCCTCGACCGGGTCGGTCTCGCCTCCCAGGCCGACAAGTATCCGGCGCAGCTCTCCGGCGGCCAGCAGCAGCGCGTCGCCATCGCCCGCGCGCTCGCCATGGACCCCAAGGCGCTGCTCTTCGACGAGCCGACCTCGGCGCTGGACCCGGAGATGATCAACGAGGTGCTGGAGGTCATGCGGCAGCTCGCCCGGGACGGCATGACGATGGTGGTCGTCACCCACGAGATGGGCTTCGCCCGCTCCGCGGCCAACCGCGTGGTGTTCATGGACGACGGCCGCATCGTCGAGGACCGCACCCCCGAAGCGTTCTTCACCGCGCCCGAGAGCGACCGGGCGAAGGACTTCCTCTCCAAGATCCTCAAGCACTGAACGGGGGCGCTGCGATGCACATCCACTCCCTGCGACCGCGCCTGCGCCGCGCCCTGGCCGCGGTGGCGCTCACCGCCCTCGCGCTGGCCACCGGCGCCTGCGGCAAGGAAGGCAGCCCGCCGGTCAAGGGCCCCGAGGGCAGCGAACTGCCCCAGTACAAGGTCGCGAAGAACTTCCAGTTGCCCGATTCCCCGACCTGGGAGAAGGCCAAGCGCCGTGGCCACCTCGTCATCGGCGCCAAGGAGGACCAGCCGTACATGGGGGAGAAGGACCCCGCCTCCGGCCTCTACACCGGCTTCGACATCGAGATCGCCAAGATGATGTCCGCGGCCCTCGGCTTCCCTCCGAAGACGATCGAGTTCAAGACGATCGCCTCCGCCAACCGCGAAACGGCCCTGCAGAACGGCCAGATCGACTTCTACGTCGGCACCTACACCATCAACGACATGCGCAAGAAGCTGGTGGGCTTCGCCGGCCCCTACTACATGGCCGGGCAGTCGCTGCTGGTCCGTACGGACGAGAACGACATCAAGGGGCCGCAGGACCTGGCCGGCAAACGGGTCTGCTCGGCGGCCGGCTCGACCCCGTACCAGCGCATCCAGGCCGACTACCCCCGGGCCGATCTGATCGCCTACGACACCTACTCGGTGTGTGTGGACAACCTGCTGACCTTCCAGGTCGACGCGGTCACCACCGACGACGCCATCCTGCTGGGCTACGCCGCCAAGGTGCCCGACGAACTGAAGGTGGTCGGAAAGCCCTTCTCGGAGGAGCCCTACGGCATCGGGGTCCCGCGCGGCGACAACGCGCTGCGGTTCGCCCTGGACGACGCGCTCGTCGCGTCCGAGAAGAACGGCGACTGGAACAAGGCGTACGACGCGACTCTGGGGCTGTCCGGGGTTCCCGCACCGAAGCCGCCGCCGGTCGACCGCTACCCGGCGAGCTGAGGAGCAAGGACCTAACCGATGAACGTTCTCTTCGACAATTGGTCCCTCTACGGGGAGGGCCTGCTGGGCACCGTCGAACTCACCGTCTTCGCCTCCCTGCTCGCGCTCGTCCTCGGCTTCCTCATGGCGGCCTTCCGCGTCGCGCCCGTCGGCTCGCTGCGGGTCTTCGGCACGGCGTGGGTGACGGTGCTGCGCAACACGCCGCTGACGCTGCTGTTCTTCGCGGTGGTGCTGGGCCTGCCGCGCTTCGGGCTGGTGCTGCCCTTCAAGCTGTTCGCCATCCTCGCGCTGGGCTGCTACACCTCGGCCTTCATCTGCGAGGCGGTGCGCTCCGGCATCAACACCGTGCCGGTCGGACAGGGCGAGGCGGCCCGCAGCCTGGGCATGACCTTTCCGCAGACCCTCGGGGAGGTGGTGCTCCCGCAGGCGTTCCGGTCGGTCATCCCGCCCATCGGCTCCACCCTCATCGCGCTGGCGAAGAACTCGGCGATCGCCGGATCGTTCAGCGTCGTCGAGCTGCTCGGCGTCTACAAGCCGCTCAACGAGCTGGGATACAGCATCATCTGGACCTTCATCTGGATCGCCGTCGGCTATCTGATCGTGACCCTGACCATCAGCGCGCTGTTCAACGTGCTGGAGAAGCGCTTCGGAGTCGCCCGATGACCACTGCCCTCTACGACGTCCCGGGGCCGAGGACCAAGCGGCGGCACCTGTTCTACGGTCTCGCGTCGACCGTGGTGATCCTCGCCCTCATCGGCTGGATCATCTACCTTCTCTTCGACACCGGCCAGTTCGTCGCCGAGAAGTGGACTCCCTTCACCTACAAGGGAATTCAGGACCTGCTGCTCAAGGGCCTGGCCAATACGCTCAAGGCGTTCGGCCTCGCGGCGGTGCTGTCGCTGGCCCTCGGCGCGGTTCTCGCGGCCGGCCGGCTCTCCGAGCACCGGGCCCTGCGCTGGGTGTGCACCCTGCTGGTGGAGTTCTTCCGCGCGATGCCGGTACTGGTCATGATCTTCTTCGTCTATGTGGCGCTGAAGGTCGAGCCGCTGCCCGCGCTGGTCGCCGGACTGACCCTCTACAACGGCTCGGTGCTCGCCGAGGTCTTCCGCACCGGCGTCAACTCAGTCGACCGCGGCCAGCACGAGGCGTCCTACGCGCTGGGTATGCGCAAGACCCAGGTCATGACGCACGTCCTGGTGCCGCAGGCGGTGCGGGCGATGCTGCCGACGATCATCAGTCAGCTGGTGGTGGCCCTGAAGGACACCTCGCTCGGATTCCTGATCACCTACGAGGAGTTCCTGCACGCCGGCAAGCTCATCGCCTCCAATCTCGACTACGACCTGCCGTTCATCCCGGTCGTCATGATCATCTCGCCGATCTACATCGGCATGTGCATGCTGCTCTCCTGGCTCGCCAACTGGGTCTCCAGGCGGCAGAAGCGCAACCCGAAGGTGGAGGGCACCGACGTGGGCGCGCCGGAGCCGGGCTCGCTGCTGCCGGGCGGCCACAAGCGGCCCGCCGCCTGAGACGCCGCACGCGCGAGTGCCGGCCCCGACCGCAGAGGTCGGGGCCGGCACTCGTCGGAGGGCAGGCGCGGCGCGGTCAGCCGCGAACCGGCACCGTCACATACGACGGGTCGCTCGCCGGGGAGGAGAACGACAGCCGGGCGCCGCTCGGGTTGTGCTCGATGTAGAGCGGGTCGACGGTGTCCACGACGACCGCGAGCCGGTGCCCGGCCGGCACGTCGTACGCGGTGGAGAACAGCTCCAGGTCGACGCCGAAGGGCTGGTTCGGGGTCTCGCCGTGGAAGGTGAACGGCGCGTGCGTGACCAGCTTGCCGACGCCGAGCGGGCCGACGTCGTAGAGGTAGGCGATGCCGGTGCCGCTCTCCGCGGTGCTGGACACGGTGGTGTGCAGCTTCGTGGTCCCGCGCACCCGCTGCTCGCTCTCGTAGCGATCGGACTGCCAGACCGCGGCGAGCGAGCGGGGCAGCAGCGGGATCGACGCCATCGGCGGCAGCTTGAGGAACTGATCCAGCATGCTGGACAGGAAGATCAGCCCGCCGTTGGCGCCGGAGTCGAGGTTGGCGCTGATCCGCTTGGTGCCGTTCAGCTCGATCCTCCGCTGCGCCGACGGTACCTCCTTCCAGCTCGGGTAGCCCTCGTACGCCCCGGTCGAGCGGGACTTGAGCAGCACCGGCGACTCCCGGTCGATGCCGTTGTCCGCGCCCTTGAGGTAGTGGTCGAACCAGCGCTTGGTGTTGGTCCAGGTGTCGTTGGGCAGCCCCAGCAGGCCGAGTCCCTCCGCGGTGGCGTGGTCCCCCGGGCGGAACTCCAGCCGCTTGGGTCCCTTGAGCTTCTCGAAGAAGTCGGCGTACTGGTTGGGCGGGAAGAGCGAGTCGCCCCAGGCGTTGCCCATCATGATGGCGGCGCCGTTGTCGTTGAGGCGGTCGAGGTAGGTGGCGGGGGAGCGCTTCTTCCCCCACGCGATCATGTCCTCTTCCTTGTCGAGGCGGGAGGCCAGGAAGTCCTTGAGGACGGTCTGGAGTTCCTCGCTGGGACGCCCGGTGAGCGCGCCGGCGCCGCCGAGCATCGCGGTGGCCTGGAGGTGCTGGGTACGGCCGCTGTAGATGGAGCCGATCAGGTCGGCCCAGCCGCTGAGGGCCGCGACCGCCTTGATGCGCTTGTCGAACGCGGCGGCCAGCAGGCTTATCCCGGCGCCGTAGGAGACCCCGCCCATGCCGACCTTCTGCGGGTCGGCCGGAGTGTTGGCCAGCGCCCAGTCGATGACCTTAGAGGCGTCGGCGATGTCCTGCGGCCCGGCCGTCTCGATCTTTCCACCGGACTGCCAGAACCCGCGTGAGTTGTATCCGACGACCACATAGCCGGCGTCCGCCAGCTTCTTGGCCTGCGCCATGTATTCGACCTGCGGCATCGCCCAGCTGGTGGGCAGCACGATGACCGGGTAGCGCCGGGTGCCGTCCGCACCGGCCGGCGTGAAGACATTGGCCTTGAGGGTGGTGCCGCCGTCACCCGTGATGTCGACGAACTTCACGGACGAGGTGGCGGCTGACGCGGCGGAGGCGGGTGCCGACGCCACCGTCGCCGTGTCGGCGGTCGCGGGCGCCGTGGTGAGCACCGTGGTGGCGAGCACTGCCGCGGAGACGGTGCCGACGGCGGCGCGCAGAGTCGTGCGGGAGGGCGTCATCTTCTGCTCCAGATCTCGATGCGAATCGCCGGACGCTGTCCGGAGACAGGAGGGGCATCCGTCAACTCGATGTGAATGGAGAGTAAAGTCCGCCCCTTACCCGAGGTAACCCGTCGGTAGGTTACGGGTGGGTAACGTCGTTGCGGCGAGGGTGAGTCGGCGCTGTCGGCCCGCGAGTGAGGTCATGACGCGCCGAGTTGGCGCCGCGCTCCGTCGGCGGCTGAGGGCTTCGGCGGAACCGGGCCGGCTGCCCGCTCATCCTCCCTGGGGCAAGGGACCAGGGGCGGCCGGAAGGGGGAGCGGTGCCGCAGACGCCGTTCGACGACAGTGAGCGCCGCATCTGGGCGGGCAGCGCCGAGGCGTACGCGGCCGGGTTCGGCAGGCTCTGCGCCCACCCGGTGCCGCGGCTGCTGGACGCAGCGGGGATCGTCGCCGGGACCCGCCTGCTGGACATCGGGACGGGCACCGGGACCGCTGCGGAGGCGGCCGGTGCCCGCGGCGCGCGGGTGACCGCGGTGGACGCGGAGCCCGGCATGGCCGCCGGCGTCGCGCATGCGCTCCCGGAGGCCGCGGCCTTGGTCGCCGCCCTGCCCCAGCTGCCTTTCCGGGACGGCGTGTTCGGGGCCGCGGTGGGCAATTTCGTCCTCAATCACGTAGGGCGCCCCTTGGCGGCCCTCGGCGAACTGCGGCGGGTGACGCGGCCGGGCGGCCGGATCGCACTGACCATCTGGGCCGCCCCGGGCGCACCGGGGCAGGCGCTGCTCGGCCGCGCCCTGCAAGCGGCCGGGGTGACCCGCCCGCCGGACCTGCCCGCCCTGGCAGCCGAGGACGACTTCCCGCGCACCGCCGACGGCTTCGCCCGGCTGCTGCGCGCCGCGGGCCTCACCGACGTGCACTGCCTTCCGCTGCGCTGGGACCACCACGTCACGCCGGAGGAGTGGTGGCGCGGGCCGGCCGCGGGTGTGGCGACGATCGGCAGGATCGTGACCGCTCAGCGGCCGGAGGTGATCGAGCGGATCAGAGGCCACTTGGTCGACCTGAGCCGCGAGTTCACCGGGCCCGACGGCCGTCTGGTGCTGCCGCACGCGGCGCTGCTGGCCTCCGGGCGGGTGCGCTGACGGACACCGCGGAGGTGTTGGCGGCGGAGGTGTTGGCCGGGGGCGAGATGCCCCCCGGACGCCGTCGTCGCGCGGTGGCGCGCGCGGCCGCGGTCAGGTCGGTTCCGGCCGGCCGAAGAGCAGGTCGTAGCCCGGTGGGAGCTGGAGCAGAAGGCGCCCCATCAGCTCCTCGTCCGCGGCGTCGGCCACGACGCTCAGCACCGCGCCGACATCCCACTCGGCCGTCTCCTCGGTGGCTCCGTCGACCCACGCGGCCGTCGCCCGCACGAACCCTCGTGCGTCGAGCGGCTCGGCGGCCGGCAGCGGGTCGAGCAGTATCGGGGTGCAGGTCTCCGGGAGCCGGGCGGCGAGCTCGGACCTCTCGGAACCCACCACATGCGCTCCCAGGAGCGCGATGACCACGCGGGCCGCCCGCTCGGCCTCCTGCTGTGAGGGGTATTCGCCGCGCTCCTGGACGGCCGACAGGAACGCTTCCCACTTCATCACCATCTCGGCTCCCCTTGGTCTTGCGGACACTGCACGGTGCGAGGGGGCGTGCCGGCCCGTGGCAGGCGGCGGGCGCCGTTGCCCGGCCGGCCGGGGTCGTCGCGCCCGGGCCCCAAGGCCGGCCGAGGAAGAGCGGGCGATCGAACCCCGGGGCGCTCTGTAATCAGCTTCCGGCCGCAGGTCTCGCGGCGGAGCCCGGCATCCGCGGCGTCAGCCGGTCGAGTTCGCCGAAGGGCTCGGCTCGCGTGCGCAGCATCGGTCACCCCCTCGCGGATGCGCGATGCACATGGCGACCACGTGGACAACTCTCCCCGGCAGAGTTGACAAGTGTCGACCCAAGGTGGCCGTGGCGTGCGCGTCCACCCGTTCGGCCGTAGCCACCCGGACGGCCGCGGGCCCGTCGGGACCGGTGGGAGCGCCGACCCGCGCACCGGGAACCGGCCGGGTGCGCTGGCCGGTGCGGACGCGGCGGGAGACCCTCGTGCCGAGGGCTTGCCGCGGCAGCGGGCAGGTGACGATCCCTGCCGGGCGCGGGGTTACCGGCCCGATTACGGGTACTCGGGTGTTTCCCAGGAACGGTAGAGAGGTGAGAACCGTGAGCCACTCCACTCACCACCACCCGAACGGCACAGGTACGCACTCAGTGGGTGA
Source organism: Streptomyces sp. Pv4-95 (assembly GCF_045782725.1). Classification (NCBI taxonomy): domain Bacteria; kingdom Bacillati; phylum Actinomycetota; class Actinomycetes; order Kitasatosporales; family Streptomycetaceae; genus Streptomyces; species Streptomyces sp. Pv4-95. Next base: position 1,764,420 of record NZ_CP127172.1, on the reverse strand, counting down.
GTTGGTCCAGCAAGCCTCCGAGCAGCTCTCCACCCTCGTCCGCCAGGAAATGCGGCTGGCGCAGGCCGAGCTGACGCAGAAGGGCAAGCGCGCCGGGATCGGCGGCGGCATGCTCGGCGGCGCGGGAGTGGTCGGCTTCGTTGCGCTGCAGGCGCTGGCAGCTGCCGCCATCGCGGGCCTCGCGCTGGTGGTGCCGGTGTGGGGCGCCGCTCTGATCGTTGCCGGGGCTCTGCTCGTCGTGGCGGGCGTCCTTGCGCTGGCAGGCAAGAAGGAGGTCGGCCGGGCGGTTCCGCCGACTCCGAAGCAGGCGATGAGCAGTGTGAAAGCCGATGTCGAGGAGATCAAGGGAAGGGCACGACGATGACGAGCACTCCTGACTCAGGCGGTCCCGACGCGCGGAGCCCGGAGGAACTGCGCGAGCAGGTGCAACGCACCCGGGAACATCTCGGCGACACGGTCGAGGAGCTGGCCGCCAAGGCGGATGTGGCCGGTCAGGCCAAGCACAAGGCCGCGGAGGTGCGGGACCGGGTGCAGCAGAAGGCGTCCCGGGCCGCGCATGCGGTCCAGGAGAAGACCGCGCACGTCTCGCAGACCGTCCAGGAGAAGACTCCGGAGCAGGTGCGGGTGGCCGCCGAGCGCACGGGGCCACGCAGGTCCTCGGCGGCCCTCGCGGCAGGTGCGGCGGTCCTGGTGGCGTTCCTGTGGCTGCGGGGGCACCGCGGCGGGAAGAGGTGCTGATCCATGGTGAAGCTGCTGTACAAACCGTTCTCCCTGCTGTTCGGGGTGCTCGGTGGTGTGGCGGCGGGCGCCGTCTTCAAGCAGGTGTGGAAGCTCGTGGCCGGTGAGGACGACGCGCCGGACGCCACCGACGAGGACCGCCGATGGCGCGAGGTGCTGGCGGCGGCCGCGCTGCAAGGCGCGATCTTCGCCGCGGTGAAGGCCGCCGTGGGCCGCGGGGGTGCCGTGGGCGTGCGCCGGGTGACGGGCACCTGGCCGGGCTGACGCGCGAACGCGGGCGAGATAACCGGCGAAACTGCCGATGCCCCGGCGACGTGCTCTGTCGCCGGGGCATCGGCAGTTCCCGTACAGGGCCCGGTTCGGGCCCGCCGGGCCCGCCGGGGCGGCCGTGCGACGCGTCGAAGTGGTCGGCGGGACAGGGCGGTTGAGGTCCGGCGGCGGTGAGTGGGGTGTGCGGCGGTGGGCGCGGGAGTCAGCTGCCGCTCATCAGGTTCCGCAGACCCGAGCGCAGATCCTCGACGTTCATCACCGGCTGGAGCGAGATCTTCGCGTTCAGCTCCATGAAGAACGATTCGAGCAGGACCGGCATCTGCGACGCCTCCTGCATGTCGAAGTAGAAGTACGCGGAGCGGTCGCCGTCGTCGACGGTGAAATAGGCCGCCTCCGGGTTGAGCGCGGCCAAGGCGGACTCCAGGACCTTCTGGAGATTGCCGCCCTTGATCGCTTCATTGCCCGCATCGGTCGGTATCCGCGCTTTGAGAACCATCCTCATCGAGCTCACTCCTCGCGCAGTCGCGGTCAACCGGAGCTCGGGGCGCTCGGCGCGCTCGCGGGAAGGGACCGGTCGCACCAGTCCCAGGATCTCACGGCCCGGACGCGCCGGATAATCCTCCGCCCGCCCTGGCCGCTCCTCCCGCGGCGTTCCGCGCGGGCGCCGGGGAGGTGATCGGGGTCAGGGGCGTCCCGACGGCGGGACCTCCTCGCCCGCCGGCACCGGGCCGGGGGGAGTGCCGTCGCCGAAGGGCCTGCCGCCCAACTCCTCGCGGTAGTGCGGGGTCAGCCAGCCGTACATGTCCGGCCCGAGAGGGACGAGGCCGTTCGGATTGATGCCGGTGTGCACCCGGTAGTAGTGCTGCTTGATGTGGTGGAAGTCGACCGTGTCGCCGAATCCCGGCGTCTGGTACAGGTCCTTGGTGTACGCCCACAGCACCGGGTCCTCGGCCAGCTTGAAGCGGTTGCACTTGAAGTGGCCGTGGTAGACCGCGTCGAAGCGGACCAGCGTGGTGAACAGCCGGATGTCGGCCTCGGTGATGGTGTCGCCCACCAGGTAACGGCGCTGCGCCAGCCGGTCGGAGAGCAGTTCAAGGCGCGTGAACACCTCCCGGCAGGCTTCCTCGTACTCGCTCTGCCCGGTGGCGAACCCGGCGCGGTACACCCCGTTGTTGACGTCCCGGTAGACCCCGGCCATGACCTCGTCGATCTCCTCGCGCAGCGGCTCCGGATACAGGTCGGGCGCCCCCGGCCGGTGCAGGGCCGTCCATTCGGTCGCGAAGTCCAGGGTCATCCGGTGGTAGTCGTTGGTGACCAGTTTCCCGCTGGGGACGTCCACGAGGGCGGGCACACTGACCCCGCCCGGATAGTCCTTCTCGCGCGCGGCGTACGCCTCGCTCAGGAAGCGGATGCCGAGGACCGGGTCCCGGCCGTCCGGGTCCAGGGTGAAGCGCCAGCTGCGGTCGTCCTGGACCGGGTCGGCGATGGCGAGGGAGAGGGCGTCCTCCAGGCCGAGCAGCCGCCGGGAGATGACGGCGCGGCTCGCCCAGGGGCAGGCGCGGCTGACCGCCAGCCGGTAGCGCCCCGCCTCGACCGGCCAGCCGTCGCGGCCGTCAGCGGTGACGCGGTCGGCGAAGTGGCTCTTGGACCGCTTGAACGGCTTGCGGCCGTACTCCGTGTTGCCGTCCGTCCTGGTGTCGCTGTCGGTGGGCCGGCCCATCGCCCGCTCCTTTCCCGAGTGCGGATGCTCGACGCGTGCTGCGGGACGTGTTCCTCGTGAGCTGTTCCCTGTGAGCCTTCCCGGACACGCGGGGGTATGCCACCGGGCCGACGGCGGGGTGCGGCTCCGCGGGGACGGGGATGTGCCCGCAGCGCGGGATATCGCCGCGGCATTTCCGGGCGCGGTGGGCGCCGGACGCGAGTCTTTACGAAGGCAATAATCGCCACCGGCCGGTAACCGCGCGGGCGGCCCTACAATCGACCGATGATCAAGAAAGTATTCGGTGCGGCCCTCGCCGGCGCCGCGCTCCTCATACCGGCCGTGAGTGTTACGGCAACCGCCAACCCCGGACCCTCCGGCATTCCGGCATCCGGAATTCCGTCAGCCGAAAGTCCGGCCCGGTCGAAGGCCGCTTCGCAGGACGCGAAATGGCAGCGCGTGGGTGACGGGATCACCGCGGGAATCAGTGGCCTGGCGGCAGCCGGGCGGCACGGCGCCGCCGTCGACACGCTCGCCGTGCGCGACAACAAGAAGCCCGGCGAGAACCGCCTGGTGGCCGTGCGGTACAGCCCGGACGCGAAGCCGCGGGTGCACGAGGTGACCTGGCGCGGTGAGCAGCCGGTGGACCTGGAGGCGATCGACGCGGTACCGGGCCACGACGGTTCCTATGTCGCCGTCTCCAGCAGCGGTACGGCGTATCACATCCAACGGGAAATCCGAGGGGAAGGCGCGGAAGGTGACACGGTGCGCGTGCTGCGCGCGACCCGTCTGCCCGGCGTCGCCGCGGACGACAATTACGAGGGATTCGCCCTGATCGCCGTACAGGGCACTATTGCCGCGGTCTGGGCGGATCGCGGGCAGGATGACCGCCCCGGTAAACTCACGGCGGCCGAATGGAATCCGACTACCCACACATTCGGGAAGCGGGATTCCAAGGAATTCCGGGTGCCCTACCCCACCAAGGACGTCCGGCACATTTCCGATGTGAAGGTATCCGGCTCCGGCGCGCTGACGGTCTCCTCGGCCTCCGACCCGGGCGACGACGGACCGTACGACTCCGCGCTCTACGACGCCGGCCGGGTCCTGGTCGGCCGTCACGGCGACGTCCGCCTGTCGCTGTCCGCCGCGCCGCACCGGCTCGCCACCTTCCCCGGGCACAAGATCGAGGCGGTGCTCTGCCTGCCCCGGTCCCGCGAGGGGATCCTCGGCACCGATGACGAGAACGACGGGGGATCGCTCACCTCCACGGCGTTCTGCCGCCCGTGAGCCGGAGCAGCCGAGGGGCAGCCGTCCCTGCCTCACGGCTGCGCGTGCGCGCCGGCACCTGTGCGCACGACTCGGCCCGTGCCGCCGCCCGCCTCAGCCGAGACGGGTCAGATCGGGGCGCAGCCGGTGCCAGACCGGGTGCCGCAGCCGGCCGGCCGATGTCCAGCCCGACAGGGTGATCTCGGCGACGAGCCGGGGCTCGACCCAGTGCGCGTCCGGCAGGTCGACGGAGTTGCCGAAGGGCGAGCGGGGACGCGCGAGGACACCCAGATAGTCCGCGAGGTCCCGCCGTTCCCGGTCGGACATGCCCGATCCGACGGACCCCACGTAGCGCAGTCCGGTCGGCTCCTCGACGCCGGCCAGCACCGCGCCCGGCAGCCCGCCGAGGGCGCCGTGGCCCGCCACCCAGCCGCCGATGACCACATCGAGCGTCATCACATGCTTGGTCTTGCGCCAGTCGGGTGAGCGGACCCCCGGTGAGTAGAGGGACGTCAGCCGCTTCGCCACCACGCCCTCGATGCCGCCCCGCAGCGACGCCTCCCACGCCTCCTGCCCGCGTCCCACGACGTGGGCGGGCACCGACCAGTTCTTGCCGCGAAGCCCCAGCCCGGACAGCACGGCGCGGCGCTCGTGGTACGGCGCGCCGAGCAGCGACCCGCCCAGGTACATGATGTCGAACAGCACCAGATGCACGGGGTGCTCCATCGCCAGCCGGGCGGTACGGCGCGGGTTGACCACGCCCATCCGGCGCTGCAGCAGCCCGAAGTCGGGGCGTCCCCGGGCGTCCAGCACCACCACCTCGCCGTCGAGCACCGCGGGGCGCCCGCGCAGCTGTGCGCCGAGGGGCCCCAGCTCGGGATAGGTCGAGGTCGCGTCGTTGCCCGCGCGGGTGACCAGCCGCACCGTGCCGTCTCCGGGGGTGTTGACGACGCAGCGGGCGCCGTCCCATTTGGCCTCGAACGCCCAGGCCGCCTCCTCGCTCCCGGCCGGCAGCGGCGCGACGGTGGCCAGCATCGGCCGGATCACGGGGTAGGGGGCAAAACCACCCTCGGCGGTCGGAGCCATATTTCCATGATCGGGCGCGGCACGGGCGGGCGCAGTTCGGCGGAAGCCGGTCGGGACGCCCCCGGTTCGGGAGGCCCGCGGCTCATCGCTCGCCGGTGCGCTTCCCGGCGGCCGGCGCGTGGGCCTCCTCGCCCTCGGTGTTGATGTGCGGCAGGATCCGGTCCAGCGTGCGGGGGGTCCACCACGCGGCCCGGCCGAGCAGCGTCATCACCGCGGGGACCATCAGCAGCCGGACCACGGTGGCGTCGATCAGCACGCTCACTGCCAGGCCCAGACCCAGCATCTTCACCACGATGTTCTCGCTGATGATGAAGGCCGCGAAGACGCTCACCATGATCAGCGCGGCGCAGGTGATGACCCGCGCGGTGATCTCCAGGGCATGGGCCACGCTCGCCTTCGCGTCGCCGGTACGCAGCCACGCCTCGTGCACCCGCGACAGCAGGAAGATCTCGTAGTCCATGCTCAGCCCGAAGACGATCGCGAACATCATCATCGGGACGTAGCTCTCGATCGGCACCGTCCCGGAGACCCCGAGTTCGGGTCCGCCCCAGCCCCACTGGAAGACGGCCACGACCACCCCGTACGAGGCGGCGATCGACAGGACGTTGAGCACCGCCGCCTTCAGGGCGACCAGCAGACCGCGGAAGACGATCAGGATGATGAGGAAGGCGAGGGCGACGACCACGGCGATGATCAGCGGGAGCCTGCTGGAGACGATGTCCAGGAAGTCCACCTGGGCCGCGGTCGTGCCGGTCACATAGCCGTGCGCGTCGGTGCCCCGCACGGCCTGCGGCAGTACGTCGTCGACCAGGTGGTTGGTCAGGTGGGTGGTCGTCTCGTCCTGCGGCGCCTGCGTGGAGTACGCGGTCCCGACGAGCGCGTCGCCGTCAGGGGTCGCCTTGAGCGGGGTGATGGTGTCCGCACCCGGCACGTTCGTGAGCGCCTTGCCGGCCTGCGTCGCCAGCGCGGCACGGTCCGCCTGCGGCACCCCGGACTGGTCGATGACCAGCGTCAGCGGCCCGTTGGAGCCGGGGCCGAAGGCGGACGACATCAGGTCGAAGGCCCGGCGGTCGGTGAACGACTTCGGATCGGCGCCGTCGCCGATGTGGCCCAGCTGGATGGAGAAGAGCGGAATGGCCAGGACGGCCACGACGGCCACCCCGCCCGCCAGGAACCACCACGGGCGCCGCTCCACCCGCTGCGCGTAGCGGTGCCAGGTGCCGCTCTCGGGGGCGCCCGCCGCGGTCCCCGTCTCCGCGACGGGCCTGCGGACCCGGAGGCTGTCGATGTGCCGGCCGATCAGCCCGAGCAGCGCAGGCACCAGGGTGAGCGCGCCGAGCACCGCGGAGATGACGGTCACGGCCGCCGCCACACCCAGCTTGGAGATGAAGCTGACGCCGGAGACCGAAAGACCGGCCAGCGCGACGATGACCGTGCAGCCGGAGACCAGGACGGCCCGGCCGCTGGTGGAGACCGCCCGTCCGGCGGCGCCGACCGGATCGACGCCGTCGATGACGTGCTGCCGGTACCGGGTGATCAGGAACAGCGCGTAGTCGATGCCCACGCCGAGGCCGATCATCGTGGCCAGGGTCGGCGAGACGGTGGCGAAGGTGAACGCGGCGGCCACCAGTCCCAGCGCCCCCAGCCCGCAGACGACGCTGAGCAGCGCGGTCACCAGGGGTACCGCGGCGGCGAGGACACTGCCGAAGCCGATCAGCAGGACCAGGATCGCCACCGCGAAGCCGATCAGCTCGCTGATCCGGTCGTTGGCCTTCGGGCGGGCCAGTTCGCCCAGCGTTCCGCCGTACTCCACGTCGACACCGGCGGAGCGCAGCGGCTGCACGGCCCGGTCGACGCCGTCGAGGTAGCCGGATCCCAGGGTGGAGGGCTGTTTGTCGAATCGGACGGTGATGTAGCCGGTTTTGCCGTCCGAGGAGAGCGGGCCGACGTTCGGCGTGCCGGGCGGCAGCGCCGGCGGCTTGGTGCCGGGCGGGGGCAGCGGGCTCTGCGCCGACAGGACGTCCGGCAGTTTGCCCAAGGAGGTGACCGCGCCGGAGATCTGGCTGCTGAAGGCGGTGAGCGGCTGCGCGGTGTCGTGCAGCACGACCTGGCTGTTGTAGCCGCCGGCCTTGGGGTCGTGCGCCTGGAGTACGTCCAGGCCCTTTTCCGACTGGGTGCCGGGGAGCGTGAAGTTGTCGGAGTAGCCGCCCCCGTAGGCGTGCTGGAGAATCTGAAGCCCGGCCAGGGCGGCCAGCCACAGCGCGATGACGATCACGCAGTGCCGCGCACACCACTCGCCCAGGCGTCGCAGTCGGCCCCCGGAGCGCGCGCCGCCGGGCGGTGTGGGGCTGGTCGGAGTCTGCGGCAACGGCATGGGGGCTCCCGACGAGGACCGGCGCTCGACGGGCCGCCGCGGTCTGGTGGTGCTCGTGCGGGCGCCTCCCGGGTGGGAGCGTCCGGCATGAGCGCATCGGACACTCTGCATTCAAAGCCCGTTCGGGGTGCGCGGCACGCCCACGCGGTGAGACGGGTGGTGGTGCCCCGCCGGGCGGCGGGCCGGTCCGCGCCCGAACACAGCCCGGTCTTCCTGCCCCTGGGCCTCGGTCGCCGCGGCCTTTCCACGGTTCCTTACGATCATGGGGATCGCCTCGGGGGGAGCCGCTCAGCGCGTGCGCCCGCGGCATGAGGCGGCACCGGATGATCTGACGCGACGTGAGGCAGGCATATTCGTGAGCTATCGACACGCTTCCTACGGTGGGCCGGAGGTCGTCCTGTGAGCCGGGCGGTGCTGGTGACCGGTGCCTCGCGCGGCATCGGACGGGCGGTCGCCGAGCGGTTCGCCGCGCACGGCGACCGGGTCGCGCTGCACTACGGCTCCCGGCGCGAGGCGGCGGAGGAGGCCTTCGCCGCGCTGGAGGGGAGCGGACACGTCCTGGTTCAGGGCGACGTGGGAACCCCGGAGGGTGCGGCGGCCGTCGTCGAGGCGGCCGTGACCGGTCTCGGCGGGATCGACGTGCTGGTCAACAACGCCGCCATGAATGTGGCGCACCCCTTGGACCGGACGTCCTTCGAGGACTGGCAGCTCGCCTGGCGGCAGATCGTGGACGTCAATCTGCTGGGCGCGGCCCACGTGAGCTACGGGGCGGCCCGCAACATGATCGAGCGCGCGGTCGAGGGCCGGATCATCCACATCGGGTCGCGCGGCGCGTATCGCGGCGAGCCGGATCACCCGGCCTACGGCGCGACCAAGGCGGCGCTGCACGCCATGGGCCAGTCGTTGGCGGTCCATCTCGCGCCGCACGGCATCGCGGTCGCGTCGGTGGCCCCCGGGTTCGTCGCGACGGAGCGGGTGGCGGACCGCATCACGGACGGGGTCCGGCAGCAGAGCCCGTTCGGACGGGTGGCCTCCCCCGGGGACGTGGCGGCCGCCGTGCACTACCTCGCCTCGCCCGAAGCGGTCTGGTCCTCCGGGACGGTCCTCGACGTCAACGGGGCGTCCCACCTGAGGTGACGGCGGCGGGAGGACCGGACACCGGAAGTCGGAACACCGGGACACGGGGACACGGGGACACGGGGACACGGGGACACGGGAAAAAAGGGGAAGCCCCGGCCGAACGGGGGAATTCGGCCGGGGCGGTTCCCGGGGTGCGGGCGCTGTCGCGGTGGCCTCGGGGTGGAGGCCCTGCGGGCCGGCATACCGCGGGGGAACGGTGCGGCCCATAGGTACCGGCGTTACGGCACCCGCTTCCAATTGAACGATAAACCATTGAGCGGCGCTCCAGCGAAGGGGGTGGCCCCTCTCACGCGGAGGCGGGCGGGCCGAAGGGGGTGGCCCCTCCCGGGGCGCCGCTCGCGCCGCCGTCAGGCCTGGGCCGGTGAGCTCACCTGGCGGAAGAGGTTCTCGACGCGGGTCTGGCTCAGGAGCCTGCGCAGCCGCTGGTCGGTGATCACGAGGGTGACGCTGCCGCCGGTCGCCAGCAGTCGACGGGCGGTCGTGACCAGCGGGTCGAGGCCGGTGGTGTCCATGAAGGTCACGTCGCGCAGGTCGACCAGGATGCGGTCCCGGGTGGCGGTGGCCGCGGCGAGGGTCGCGCAGACGCGCGGGGCGGTGAGGACATCCTGCTCCCCCTCCAGCGTGACGATGGCCGGGCCGTCGTGGTTCACGGGGGTGGCGGTCAAGGGGTGTCCTTCCGTCCTGCTCCGGGCACCGTGGGTGGTGGTGCCGCTGGATCACCAGCCTAGAGCGGCCGAGCGGACAGACAGAAGTAAATCAGGCCAAAAGAGACATAGATGACATTCTCGCTGGGATGGGTGAGGCGAAGGGGCGCGCCCGGCCGACGCGTGGCCGGCGCCCGGCGCCGCCGCCCTTGTCTCAGGACCCGGCCCGGTGGCCCTTCGACTCCACCGGCGTGAGCGCGGCCTTGGTGACGTCCGCGACCAGCTCGACGACATCGGGTCCGTACGCCTGGGAGTTGACCACCTTCAGCAGCAGGCAGAACTGGCCGTCGGCCCCGTGCTTCCGGGCCAGCCGGGCCCGGTTGCGCACCAGGTGGCGGACCGCGGCCCGGTGGGTGACCGGGCGCTGGCCGGCCGCCAGGAACACCGGTCGGTCCCCCTCGCCCGCCCTCAGCCGCGCCAGCAGGACGTATTCGACCGCGCCGGGCTCCATCCGGTACGTCGAGCCGCCGATGGCGAAGGTGCCGCGGTCGGTGCCGGACTCCTCGCCCGGCTGCACCGCGACGCCCGGCAGCAGGTTCGCGAGGTGGGCCGCCAGCCGGCGGTGCGCCGTCGGGTCCCCGACGCAGAACTCGGTGCGCGCACCGAAGCCCTGCAGTCCGGTGTCGTGCGGGGCGACCTCCGGGTGCGCCCCGCAGTTCTCGATGACCGCGGCCAGGCCCAGCAGCGCCAGCGCGTCGTGCCGCGGGATGCTCCAGTGGGCCGAGGTGCTGTCCCGGTGGGTGACCAGCACACACTCCGAACCGGACGGCAGTCCGAAGAAGCTCTGCTCGCGGGTCAGCTTCCGGCGGGCCGCCGCCGATTGCGCGGCCCAGCCGGCCGCGAGGCCCACGATGAGGGCCACGCCGGCCGCGGTCAGGAGCAGCAGGGTGTCGTCCATGGCGGGGGAGCGTAGCGGCTGTACGGGTGTGTGTTCGAGGGTGGGGCGGACTGCGGGGAGGGCCCTGGGTTGCCTTGTCCTGATCCATGCGGGCATATCCGTACGCGCCTGCGGAACGGGCGCCGCGATGCCCTCTGTCGTCGCGCAGTTCCCGCGAGTAGGCTCCGGCCCCTGCCGCCGCCGCGCTCGCGCCCTGGAGGACATTCCGGTATGGCGAAAGCCCGTCGTCTCACCGTCCTTGGAGCGGCCGCAGCGCTGGCCGGCTCCCTGGTCGCGGTTCCGGCCAGTGCCCGGACGGTGTCCCCGCACCCCGGCCCCTCGGCGTCCGACCGCTCCACCACCGCCACACCGGCGAAGACCCCGGTCGCCGTCGGCCGCGGCGGGGCGGTGTCCAGCGTCGACCCGGACGCCTCGGCCGCCGGCATCGAGGTGCTGGAGAAGGGCGGCAACGCCGTGGACGCGGCGGTCGCCACGGCGGCCGCCCTCGGCGTCACCGAGCCCTACTCCGCGGGCGTCGGCGGCGGTGGCTACCTGGTCTACTACGACGCGAAGTCGCGCGGCGTACGGACCATCGACGGGCGGGAGACCGCGCCGCGCTCGGCGGGCAAGGACCTCTTCCTGGAGAACGGCAAGCCCATCCCGTTCGACGACGCGGTCACCAGCGGCCTGGGCGTCGGCACGCCGGGCACCCCGGCCACCTGGGACGCCGCCCTGGACAAGTGGGGCAGCCGCTCCCTCGGCCAGGTGCTGCGGCCGGCGCAGAAGTTGGCCCGGCAGGGATTCACCGTCGATGAGACCTTCCGGCGGCAGACCGCGGACAACGAGGACCGCTTCCGCGACTTCCCCGCCAGCGCCGGCCTCTTCCTCCCCGGCGGCGAACTGCCGGTGGTCGGCTCGACTCTCAAGAACCCCGATCTGGCCCGCACCTACGGACAGTTGGCGCACCGTGGCGTCGAAGCGCTCTACGAGGGAGAGCTCGGCAAGGACGTCGTGCGGACCGTCCGGAAGCCCCCGGTACGGGACGGCGCCGAGCGCACGGTGCGGCCCGGCGACCTGACCGCGAACGACCTGCGGACCTACGAGGCACTCAGCCAGGCGCCGACCCGCACCGGCTACCGCGGCCTGGACGTATACGGCATGGCGCCGTCCTCCTCGGGCGGCACCAGCGTCGCCGAGGCGCTCAACATCCTGGAGCGGAGCGACGTTTCGCGGCTGAGCGAGAAGCAGTATCTGCACCGGTACATCGAGGCCGGCCGGATCGCGTTCGCCGACCGCGGCCGCTGGGTCGGCGACCCGGCGCACGAGGATGTGCCGACCAAGGGCCTCACCGGGCAGCGGTTCGCCGACTCGCGGGAGTGCCTGATCGACGACGGCAAGGCGCTGACCAGCCCGCTCGCACCCGGCGACCCGCGTCACCCCGCGCGTTGCGGCAGCGCGGGCGAGGCCGCGCCGACGACGTACGAGGGCGAGAACACCACGCATCTGACCGTCGCCGACAAGTGGGGCAACGTCGTCGCCTACACGCTGACCATCGAGCAGACCGGCGGCAGCGGCATGGTCGTTCCCGGCCGCGGCTTCCTGCTCAACAACGAACTCACGGACTTCTCCTTCGCGCCCGCGAGCCCCGCCGTGCACGACCCCAACCTGCCCGGCCCCGGCAAGCGGCCCCGCTCGTCGATGTCGCCGACGATCGTGCTGCGCGACGGCCGGCCGGTGGTGGCCCTCGGCTCGCCGGGCGGCGCGACCATCATCACCACGGTCCTGCAGACCCTCCTCAACCACCTGGACCGCGGAATGCCGCTGGTCGACGCCATCGCCGCACCGCGTGCCAGCCAGCGCAACGCCGCGGCCACCGAAGTCGAACCGGGCCTGTGGAACAGCAAGGTGCGCGGCCAACTCGAAGCGCTCGGGCACGCGTTCAAGCAGAATCCGGAGATCGGCGCGGCGACCGGTGTCCAGCGACTGCCCGACGGCCGTTGGCTGGCCGCGGCCGAGAAGGTGCGGCGCGGCGGCGGATCGGCCATGGTGGTCCGCGCGTCGTAGCCGGAAAGTGCTCCTCCCGCACACCGTGTGCGGCGTCCGTGTGTCGTCGACGTACCCGCCGCGCGGCGTCATTGCTGGCCCTCACCGCGGCGACTAGCCTCCTGGGACCGTTCGTTCGAACAGCGACGGTCCCAGGGAGGGCACGCACCGTGAGCGTTGACGACAGCCGTGACAGCAAGGCCGGAGCAGCGTCGGCGGGCCCACCGCGGGCCGGGGAGTGCGAGGGCCTCGCCGAGCAGGCGCGGGCCCTGGCCGACGGTCAGGTGAGTTCGGCCGCGCTGGTCCTGCGGTCACTGGACCGCATCGAGGCCACCCAGGGCAGCGTCAACGCCTTCCGGCGGGTACGGGCCGAGGAGGCGATGGCGGAGGCCGAGGAGGCCGACCGCCGGCTCGCGGCCGGCGAGCGGCTGCCGCTGCTCGGCGTGCCGGTCGCGGTCAAGGACGACACCGATGTGGCGGGTGAGCCGACCGCGTTCGGCTGTGCCGGGGAGTTCCCGCCCAAGCAGCGGGACGCCGAGGTGGTCCGGCGGCTGCGTGCCGCCGGCGCGGTCATCGTCGGCAAGACCAACGCCTGCGAGCTGGGCCAGTGGCCGTTCACCGAGGGCCCGGCCTTCGGCGAGACGCGCAACCCGTGGAACCTCGGCCACACACCGGGAGGCTCCTCCGGCGGCTCGGCCGCCGCGGTCGCCGCGGGTCTGGTGCCCGCCGCGCTGGGCACCGACGGCGCCGGCTCGGTCCGTATCCCCGCCGCCTGGTCCCATCTGGTCGGCATCAAGCCGCAGCGCGGCCGCATCTCCACCTGGCCGGACGCGGAGGCGTTCCAGGGCATCACGGGCATCGGCCCGCTGGCCCGCACGGTCGAGGACGCGGCCCTGCTGCTCGACGCGGCGAGCGGCAACCACGACGGCGATCTGCACCGGCCGCCCGCGGTCGCGGCCCGTGAGGCCGCCGGCCGGGACCCGGGGCGGCTGCGCATCGCGCTGTCCTGGAAGCCGGCCTTCACCGGAACACCCAAGCCGCTGCACCCCGACGTCCGGACGGCGGTCACCGCGCTGGCGCGCACCCTGGCCCGGCTCGGCCACTTCGTCGAGGAGGCCGAACCGGACTACGGGCTGGTGGGCCTGGCGTTCGTCCCCCGCGCCACGGCCGGCGTGGGGGAGTGGGCAGCCAGGGTTCCCGACCGCTCCCTGCTCGACCGGCGCACCCGCGGTGCGGTGCGCCTGGGGCGGCTGCTCGGCGGGCCGGTGCTGCGCCGGGCGCGGGCCGTGGAGAGGCGTCAACAGGGGCGTATCGGCGCCCTGTTCGGGTCCTACGACGTTTTGCTGACGCCGACCACCGCCACGCCGCCGCCGCGCATCGGCACCCTCGCCAAGCTCAGCGGATGGCGTACGGACCAGGCCATGATCGCGGCGTGCCCGTACGCCTGGCCGTGGAACGTCCTGGGCTGGCCGGGCATGAGCGTGCCCGCCGGGTTCAGCGCGGACGGGCTGCCCCTGGGCGCGCAACTGCTCGGTCCCGCGCACAGTGAACCGCACCTGATCTCCCTGGCCGCGCAGCTCCAGGACGACATGCGCTGGCACGAGCGCCGTCCGGCGGTGCATCCGGCGCGGTGACGCGGGTGCACCGCCGGACGGCGCTGATCCGCCGTCGGGCCGGCAGCCTCAGCGCCTCATCGGTCGCCGTCGAGGAGGGCGAGGATCGCGTCCGTCGTGTCGGTCTCGCCCAGCCGGGGGAAGATCTTCTCCAGGGCGTGGCGGTGTGAGCCCTCGTCCAGGTCGGTGACCGCGTCGGTGGCGACGGTGACGTGGTAGCCGTGCTCGTGGGCGGCGCGGGCGCTGGACTCCACTCCGATGCTGGTGGCGATGCCGGCGAACACCACCTGCGTCACGCCGCGGCGGCGCAGCTCCAGGTCGAGGCCGGTGCCGTGGAAGGCGCCCCACTGCTTCTTGGTGACCAGGATGTCCTCGGGCCGGCGGTCGAGTGCGTCGACCAGCTCGGCCCAGTCGGCCGGCGGGGTGCCGCCGCGCGCCGCCGTCTCCGTACGGCCCGGGGCGCCGCCGGTGACGTTCACCAGGACGACGGGCAGCCCCTGCGCGCGGAAGGCGGCGGCCAGCCGGGCGCCGCGTGCGATGACCTCGTCGGCGGGGTGGACGGTGGGCAACGCGGCGATGCCCTTCTGCAGGTCTATCAGGACCAGCGCGGACGTGGCATCGAGCGTGGTGGCGGGCATGGTGGCTCCTCGTAGGGGTGGGGGCGGCGCGGAACAGCCCCCGTCGGTCAGCCTCCCGGACCGGCGGGCCGGTCCGTGGGGCGTGGGCGACGGCGGGCGGTCAACCCTGTGTCAGCCGGCGCATCAGCCCGGCCGCCGCGGCGAGTGTGCGGCGTTCCTCCGCGGTCAGCCGGTCGGTGATGGCCACGGTCAGCCAGTCGTGCTTGGCCCGCCGTACGGCGGCGAGCGTCCGGCGGCCCTCGTCGGTGAGGGAGAAGACGACCTGCCGTCCGTCGGTCGGGTGCGGGCTGCGGGCGAGAACACCGCGCTCCTCCAGCGCAGCGAGGGTCACCCGCATCGACTGCGGGCGGACCAGCTCCGCGCGGGCGAGCGCCGCGGTGGTGGCCGGCCCCCGGGTGTCGATGCGGGAGAGGACCGAGCGCTGGGTGGGGGTGAACTCGCCCTGGGGGGACGCAGCGCGAAGATGCCGCATCAGCTGGGCCACGGTGGCGCCCAGGTCGGCGGCAAGCTCTTCCGGCTCGTTTTCCGGCATGCCGCCAGCCTAAAAGTTCAACAGTTGAACTTTTAGGCTGGCTGCTGTGTGCGGCGCAGGAAAACTCCCTGTAGCACGGCGGTCACCCTCGCGGAAACATCCCTGGTGTCGAATGCGGGCGGATGGGGGAGTCCGGTCGCAGGGGAGGGGTGCAGGCATGTCGGAGACTCAACTCCGTCGGCCGGTGGCGGAGTTCGCGCACTTTCTGACCGATCTCGCGCATCGGCTCGACCCGGCGGCCGGATGGTACGGAGTCTTCGTGCACCGTGACCCGGAGGGCATGCGCGCCTGCCTGGAGGGCCGCGACGTGCCCCCGTGGGACGTGGTGGAGTCGATGCTGCACGACCTTGCCGGGCCGCGTGGCGACCAGCCCCTGGGGGACGCGGTACCGAGGGCCCGGCAGCTGCACGCACGGGCGGTCGCGGACCATGACGCCACGCCGGGCGGCCGGTACGCGCTGCGCGAGCGGCTGGACATCATGCGGGCCGAGCACCAGCAGGCGGCCCTCCGCGCCCGCGAACTCCAGGGAGCGGTGTGGGCGGCGACGGGTACGCCGGAAGGCGAGCGGCTGGCCGAGGAACTGGCCTGGGCCGAGGACGACTGCACCCGCGCGGGCGTGCGGGTCCGCGAGCTCGGCGCCCGGCTGGAGGCGCTCGGCAGGGCCGAGGCGGAGACGACGGACGCTACGGCCCTGCCGACGGAGTTCCCGGCTCCGCTGCGGGCGGTGGGGCCGGTCGCGGCAGCGGAGACCGCCGTGGCGGCTTCCGCGGGCGCCGCCGTGGAGGCCGCACCGCAGCAGGCGCCCGAGCGGGGCGCGCGGACCAAGGCCAAGGGCAAGGGGAAGAAGCCCCCCAAGGGCAAGGGGGCAGGACGGCCTCGTGGCGCACGCTTTGCGGGGCTGGAGCCGACCGAGGATGCGGCGGATGCGGCGGACGCCGCGCCGCTGCTCCCGGCCATCGGCCCGTTCACCCCGCCGGTACCGGCGCCGGACGCGGCGGATGACCGGCAGGGCGTGCCCGCTGCCGCCACCCCGCGCGGAGCCCGGTTCGCCGGTGCCTACGACGATGTCCCCCCGGCCGAGGATGCCGCCCCCGCCGTCGTCGATCCCGTCGCGCACCGGGCCGCCGCCGACGCCGTGGCGCGCCTCGCGCACCTGCGCGCGGCCGGCGACGGCGGCCTCGCGCACGCCGAACTGTGCGCCGCCGCGAACCGCCCGGCCCGCGAACTCCCGCACCTCATCGGCGAACTGGAGCGCGCCGGCCTCGGCTCCGACGTGCCCACCCTGCTCTGGGAAGCGGCGTGCCTGCCGCCCGACGGGCTCGCCGCCGCAGCCGACGCGCTGGCCGGCGCGGGCCGCACGGAGGACAGCGCGAAGCTGCTCCGGCAAGGGGTGGCCCGCCCCGTCGCCGAGGTGGGCAGGGCTGCGCTGGAACTGCTGGCACGGAACCGCACGGCACAGGCCCGCGAACTGCTCGCCGCGCTCGTCCGTGCCCGTACGCCCGAGGAGTCCGCCGCCATGGCCGCGGTCGCCCCCGACACACTCGGGCCCCTGCTCCTGGACGCGGCCACCGACGTCTCGCCGCACCGGCACAGCGATATCGCGCACGCGCTGCGCGCGACGGGTCACGACGGCCCCGCCTGACCGCGCCACCGCGGACGCGCCGCAGCGAGAGATGGTCTTGCCACCGTGCGTGACGGGGCTTACGGTCACCTCCACACGCGTAGACCCGCGTGGCCTGCAGGCTGACGCACCGACAAAGGAGCAGCTCATGGCCGATGTTGTGCGTGCCGCACTGGTCCAGGCGACCTGGACCGGCGACACCGAATCGATGATCGCGAAGCACGAGGAGTACGCCCGGGCGGCGGCCGCGCAGGGCGCGAAGGTGATCGGCTTCCAAGAGGTCTTCAACGCTCCGTACTTCTGCCAGGTGCAGGATCCGGAGCACTACCGCTGGGCCGAGCCGGTGCCGGACGGGCCGACCGTACGCAGGATGCAGGACCTCGCCCGGGAGACCGGCATGGTGATCGTGGTCCCGGTCTTCGAGATCGAGCAGGCCGGCTTCTACTACAACACCGCGGCCGTCATCGACGCCGACGGCACCGTCCTCGGGACGTACCGCAAACACCACATCCCGCAGGTCAAGGGCTTCTGGGAGAAGTTCTACTTCAAGCCGGGGAACGCCGGCTGGCCGGTCTTCGACACCGCCGTCGGCAAGGTCGGCGTCTACATCTGCTACGACCGCCATTTCCCCGAGGGCTGGCGCCAGTTGGGTCTCAACGGCGCCCAGCTCGTCTACAACCCCTCCGCCACCTCCCGCGGTCTGTCGGCCTATCTGTGGCAGCTGGAGCAGCCCGCCGCCGCGGTCGCCAACGAATACTTCATCGCGGCGATCAACCGGGTCGGTGTGGAGGAGTACGGCGACAACGACTTCTACGGGAGCAGCTACTTCGTCGACCCGCGCGGTCAGTTCGTCGGCGAGGTGGCCAGCGACTCCAAGGAGGAGCTGATCGTCCGCGACCTCGACTTCTCGCTGATCGACGAGGTGCGCAGGCAATGGGCGTTCTACCGCGATCGCCGCCCCGACGCGTACGAAGGACTGGTGCAGCCGTGACGCACGACTCCCCGACCCTGCACAGCAGGCACCGCGCCGTGCTGCCCTCCTGGCTCAGCCTCTACTACGAGCGGCCCCTGGAGATCACCCACGGCGAGGGCCGCTACGTCTGGGACGCCGAGGGCAACCGCTACCTCGACTTCTTCGGCGGCATCCTCACCACCATGACGGCGCACGCGCTGCCCGAGGTCACCAAGGCGGTCAGCGAACAGGCCGGCCGCATCATCCACACCTCGACGCTCTACCTCTCGCGCCCCATGGTGGACCTGGCGGAGCGGATCGCCGCGCTCTCCGGGATCCCCGACGCCCGCGTCTTCTTCACCACCTCCGGTACGGAGGCCAACGACGCGGCCCTGCTGCTGGCCACCACGCACCGCCGCTCCAACCAGATCCTGGCGATGCGCAACAGCTATCACGGCAGGTCGTTCTCCTCCATCGGCATCACGGGCAACGCCAGTTGGTCCCCGACCAGCCTCTCGCCGCTGCAGACGCTCTACGTCCACGGCGGGGTGCGCAGCCGCGGCCCGTACGCGCACCTGGGCGACGGCGAGTACATCGCCGCCTGCGTCGCGGACCTGGAGGACATGCTCGACCAGACCGCGGGCGGTGTGGCCGCGCTGATCGCCGAACCGATCCAGGGGGTCGGCGGGTTCACCGCGCCGCCGGACGGCCTCTACGCGGCGTTCCGCGAGGTCCTCGCCCGGCGCGGCATCCTATGGATCAGCGACGAGGTGCAGACCGGCTGGGGCCGCACCGGTGAGCACTTCTGGGGCTGGCAGGCGCACGCCGACAACGGCCCGCCCGACCTGCTGACCTTCGCGAAGGGCATCGGCAACGGCATGTCCATCGGCGGCGTGGTGGCCCGCGCCGAGGTGATGGACTCGCTCAGCGCGAACTCCATCTCGACCTTCGGCGGCAGCCCGGTCACCATGGCCGCCGGCCTCGCCAACCTCAACTACCTCCTGGAGCACGACCTGCAGGGCAACGCCCGGCGGGTCGGCGGCCTCCTCATCGAACGACTGCGGGCGATCACCGCCCGGCTCGACGTCGTACGGGAGGTGCGCGGCCGGGGTCTGATGATCGGCGTCGAGATGGTCCGGCCGGGCACCGACGAGCGGTCGCCGGAGGCGGCGAACCTGGCGCTGGAGGCAGCCAGGGAGCGCGGCCTGCTCATCGGCAAGGGCGGTCAGGGCGGGGCGTCGCTCCGGATCGCGCCCCCGATGTCGCTGAACGTCGCCGAGGCCGAGGAGGGCGCGGAGCTGCTCGCCGAGGCGTTGCAGGAGGCGCAGGTGAAGTCGACCGCGTCGTAGCGGTGCGGGGCGTGACCGCGGCCGGGGCGAGGGAGTTGTCCTGGCCGCGGCCGCGGCCGGGAACCGTCCCACGAACCGTCGGCTGACGGCCCGCCAGGGACCGCCGGCGGTCTCACGCCGTGCCGGCCGCTTCCCGCACGGTCTCCGCCACCAGGGTGAAGAACCGGGTGTGCGCGCGCCGGCTGCACGGTGCCTCGGGGTTCCACGGCAGGACCCGGGCCCTGGCCTCGATCGCCCTCCAGTGCGCGTCGGTCCGCAGCTGCTCGGGGCGGGCGGCGTTGACCCGGACGTCCATCAGCACGATGTCGGGGTCCATCGCCGCGGCCTCCGCCCAGCCGACCGTGGACCAGTTCGCGCCCGACCCGGCCGCCGGCTCCACCAGGCCGACGCCGTGCTCGGTGAGCGCCCGCAGGTCCGGCCAGGCGCCGGGCCTTGCCAGGTGCACGCGATCCGGGCCCGCGGGGGAGAGTGCCACCACCCGCGGCCGCACCGGGCCTGCGCAGACCTGCCGGAGGTCGTCCTCCGACGCGTCCAACTCCCTTGCCACCGGCATCGGTTCACCCTGCCCCAGGGAGCCGGCGAGCGCGGCGAACCGCTCGCGCACCTCGGCGAGCCCGCGCCCCGGGCCCACCGCGACGCAGGCCACCGGGACATGCGTCTCCAGCTCCAGCGCGGTCTTCTGCTCCAGCCCGTAGACCTGGTCGCCGTCGTAGGTGACGGCCACCACGAGGTCGGGTTCCGCCTCCAGCAGGGTGTCCGGATGCAGCGCGCCGCCCGATCCGAGGTAGGGGATCTCCGCCAGCGGCAGCTCTCCGCCCTTGGCGGGATCGGGGGCGGCGCCGTCGTGCTGGGACCCGAACAGCCCCACGGGGCGGATGCCGTGGTCCCACAGCGTCGCCCCCGCCTGTATGTACGCCACGATCCGTAACGGTCGCTCGCCGGCCACCGCCAGGCGCCCGCGGTCGTCGGAGAACTCCCACGGTGTGCTCTGCTCCATGACGTGTCGCCTCTCTGACGTCCTGTGGTCCTCGTCCCGAAGACCTCCCCGGCGCCGTCGGCCGGCTCGGTCCGTGCTGCCGGCGCCGGCCCCCGTCGCGCGGCCGTGGGCCCGGTGGTGCGGCGCCACTCGCGCCCGCCGGTGCCGTCCGTCGATCCCCGCTCCCGTCGAGGGCTCGGCCGGCTTCGGCGATTACCTGCCCAGTGCGGCGCCCTCGCACCCCTCCGCGGACGGCCCGGGGGCGCCCGGCCGGCACGTCCCGCCCCGCGCGCGGTTCAACCGTCCAGCCGATCATCCGGGCAACACGAACGTCTCCGCTGATTAACGGTCACGGTATTGCCACCGTGGGTGACATGCTTCTACGGTCTCCTTCTCGACCGGAATCTACGGGTGTAGACCGGTTGTGGCGCGGCGTCAGCGGAGCAGGCATGCCGAGGGGATGGTGCGCGTCGAGCTTCGCCTCCCGGTGCCGCCGATGTTGCTCGTGTGGAAGGGAGCAGGGATTGTGAGCCGTACGGTCATCAGCGGTGGTCTGGTCATCACCGCCGCCGACGAGGTCCACGCCGACGTCCTGGTGGAGGACGGCCGGGTCGCCGCCCTCGCGGCCGAGGGCAGCGCGGCGGCCGAGAGCTGGCGGGAGTCCGCGGACCGCCACATCGACGCCACGGGCAGATACGTCATCCCGGGCGGCGTCGACGCCCACACCCACCTCGACTTCCCCTTCGGCGGGACGTTCTCCTCGGACACCTTCGAGACCGGCACCCGGGCCGCGGCGTGGGGCGGTACGACCACCCTCGTCGACTTCGCCGTCCAGTCCCGCGGCCAGGCGCTGCGTGAGGGCCTGGATCTCTGGCACGCCAAGTCGGACGCGCAGTGCGCCATCGACTACGGCTTCCACATGATCCTCTCCGACGTGAACGAGCACACGCTCAAGGAGATGGACCTGCTCGTCGCCGAGGGCGTCACGTCCTTCAAGCTGTTCACCGCCTACCCCGGCGTCTTCTACAGCGACGACGGCCAGATCCTGCGCGCGATGCAACGCGCCGCGGGAAACGGCGGGCTGATCATGATGCATGCCGAGAACGGCATCGCCATCGACGTGCTCGTCGAACAGGCGCTGGCCGCGGGCAAGACCGATCCGCGCTACCACGGCGAGGTCCGGCGAGTGCTGCTGGAGGCCGAGGCCACCCACCGCACGATCCAGCTGGCGCGGGTCGCCGACGCGCCGCTGTACGTCGTGCACGTCTCCGCGGAGGAAGCCCTCGCGGAGATCGCCCAGGCCCGGGACAAGGGGCTGAACGTCTTCGGCGAGACCTGCCCGCAGTACCTGTTCCTGTCGACGGACAATCTCGCGGAACCGGACTTCGAGGGCGCCAAGTACGTGTGCAGCACGCCGCTGCGGCCCCGGGAGCACCAGGCGGCGCTGTGGCGGGGACTGCGTACCAACGACCTCCAGGTCGTCTCCACCGACCACTGCCCCTTCTGCTTCCAGGGGCAGAAGGAACTCGGCCGCGGAGACTTCTCCAAGATCCCCAACGGTATGCCCGGCGTGGAGCACCGCATGGACCTCCTCCACCAGGGCGTGGTGGAGGGCCGGATCAGCCGCCGCCGCTGGATCGAGATCGCCTGCGCCACCCCGGCCCGGATGTTCGGCCTCTATCCGAAGAAGGGCACCATCGCCCCCGGCACCGACGCCGACATCGTCATCTACGACCCCACGGCCGAACAGACCCTCTCCGTCGACACCCATCACATGAACGTCGACTACTCCGCCTACGAGGGCAAGCACCTCACCGGACAGGTCGAGTCGGTCCTCTCACGCGGTGAACTCGTCATCGACCGCCGAGAGTTCGCCGGGCGCGCGGGACACGGGCAGTACATCCCGCGCGGCACCTGCCAGTACCTCATCTAAGGAGCGCCGCCGTGGACTTCGGAGTTGTCCTGCAGGCCGACCCGCCCGCATCCGCTGTCGTCTCCCTGATGCGCCGCGCCGAGCGTAACGGCTTCCGCTACGGCTGGACCTTCGACTCGGTGGTGCTGTGGCAGGAGCCGTTCGTCATCTACAGCCGCATCCTGGAACACACCGAGCGCCTGATCGTCGGCCCCATGGTCACCAACCCCTCCACCCGGGCCCCGGAGGTCACCGCCTCCACCTTCGCCACCCTCAACGAGATGTACGGCAACCGCACCGTCTGCGGCATCGGGCGTGGCGACTCCGCGATGCGGGTGGCCGGCCGGCCACCGAACACCCTCGCCCGGCTCGGCGAGGCGATCGGCGTCATCCGCGACCTGGCCGAGGGCCGGGAGGCGGAGGTGGGCGGGCACCGGATCCGGATCCCCTGGATCAAGGACGGCAAACTGCCGGTCTGGATGGGCGCCTACGGCCCCAAGGCCCTGGAGATGACCGGCCGGCTGGCGGACGGCTTCATCCTCCAGCTCGCCGACCCCTTCCTCACCGAATGGATGATCAAAGCGGTCCGCAAGGCCGCCGCGGACGCCGGACGCGACCCCGCCGACGTCACCATCTGCGTGGCCGCGCCCGCCTACGTCGGCGACGATCTCGCGCACGCCCGCGAGCAGTGCCGCTGGTTCGGCGGGATGGTCGGCAACCACGTCGCCGATCTCGTCAGCCGCTACGGCGAGCACTCCGGCATGGTGCCCGAGGAGCTGACCGACTACATCAAGGCCCGCGCGGGCTACGACTACTCCCACCACGGCAGGGCGGGCAACCCGGACACCGCCTTCGTCCCGGACGCGATCATCGACCGGTTCTGCCTGCTGGGCCCGCCCGAGGCGCACATCGACAAGCTCCGGGCGCTGAAGGATCTGGGCGTGGACCAGTTCGCGGTCTACGCCATGCACGACGCCAAGGAATCCACCCTCGACGCGTACGGAGAACGGATCATTCCCGCACTCGCCGACTGAACAGGCGCTGGACCGGGGGCAGTTGCGGAACTGCGCCGCGGTGGCCGGGGAGACCCCGGCCGTCGCGCGCAGGGCCGCCGCGCCCGGCGGCCGGCGGCCCGTGTCCGGACGAAAGGTCTCCGCATGACCGCCACCTCGCCACCCGTCCCGCCGGAAGTCCCCGAGCCGTCCACCCACCCGCGCACCGCGGACGGCCGCGTCGAGCCGTCGCCCGGCGCGATCGAGCCGCACGGCCGGTACGTCAACGCCGACCTGCGCCCGGTGCCCCTGGCCGAACGCCGCTGGACCACCTACAACTTCGCGGCCCTCTGGATCGGGATGGCCCACAACATCCCGTCCTGGACGCTCGCCTCCGGCCTGGTCGCGCTCGGCATGGACTGGAAGCAGGCCGTCTTCACGATCGCGCTGGCCAATGTCGTCGTCCTCGGGCCGATGCTGCTCACCGGCCACGCCGGGCCGAAGTACGGCATACCGTTCCCCGTTCTGGCCCGTGCGTCGTTCGGACTGCGCGGCGCCAACCTCCCGGCACTGATCCGGGCGGCGGTCGCCTGCTGCTGGTTCGGCATCCAGACCTGGATCGGCGGTCAGGGCATCTACATCCTGCTGGGCAAGATAACCGGCGGGAGCTGGGCCGACGCGGCGGTCATCGGTGGCTACCCGTGGACACTGTGGCTCTGCTTCCTCGCCTTCTGGGCCCTCGAACTCGCCATCATCCACCGGGGGATGGAGACCCTCCGGCGCTTCGAGAACTGGGCGGCCCCCTTCGTCCTCATCGGCGCCGTGGTGCTGCTGATCTGGATGGCCGGCAAGGCCGGCGGCCTCGGCCCGCTCCTGGATCAGCCCGGCACCCTCGGCTGGGACCGCGACTTCTGGCCGGTCTTCTTCCCGTCCCTGATGGGCATGATCGGCTTCTGGGCGACGCTCTCCCTCAACATCCCGGACTTCACCCGCTTCGGCGCCGGGCAGCGGGCCCAGATCTGGGGCCAGACGCTCGGCCTGCCCACCACCATGACCGCCTTCGCGCTGCTGTCGGTCTTCGTCACCTCCGGCTCGCAGGCCGTCTACGGCGCCCCGATCTGGGACCCGGTCGCCCTGGCCGGCAAGACCGACAACGTCTTCGGCCTGGTCTTCGCACTGGTGACCGTCCTCATCGCGACGATCTCGGTGAACATCGCGGCCAACGTCGTCTCGCCCGCCTACGACCTCGCCCATCTCGCCCCGCGCTTCCTCACCTTCCGCCGGGGCGCCCTGATCACCGGCGTCGTCGGCGTCCTCATCCTTCCGTGGAAGCTCACCGCCACCCCCGAGCTGTACATCTTCCTGTGGCTCGGTGTGGTCGGCGGTCTGCTCGGCGCCGTCGCCGGCATCCTCATCGCCGACTACTGGATCGTCCGCCGCACCCTGCTCGACCTCGCCGACCTCTACCGGCCCGACGGCCGCTACTGGTACGCGCACGGCTGGAACTGGCGGGCGGTTGCCGCCTTCGGCGTCGGCGGGCTGCTCGCCGTCGGCGGCTCGTACTCCCAGCCGGGGAAGGGGCCTTTCCCGGCCGACGGGCTCGTCCCCGTCCTCAAGCCGCTCGCCGACTACGGCTGGGCCGTGGGGCTGACCGCCTCGCTGCTCCTCTACACCCTGCTGATGCTGCCCACGGCGCGCGCCCACCGCAGGCCGGCCACGCGGACCGCCGGGCCGCACTGAGCCGCCCGGCGCACACGCCCGCGCCCGCAACGGGCGCGGCGGTGCGGCGGGTCACGCCGCCGTACCGCCGCGCCGCCGTGCCGGGCGACGGAGCCGGGCGGGCCGCGTCAGGCGAGGTCCGCCAGCAGCTCCGGGAGCGCGCTGCCGATCGGCTCGCGGACCACCTCGTCGGCGAGTGCGTCGTACGGCGTCGGCTCGGCGTTGATGATGATCAGCCGGGCGCCGTGCTCGGCCGCCACCCCGGCCAGGGAGGCCGCGGGCTGCACCTGGAGCGTCGTGCCGACCGCCAGGAATACATCGGCGGCCTTCGCCACGCCCAGCGCCGTGCCCAGCACCTGCGGGTCGAGATGCTCGCCGAACATCACCGTCGCCGACTTCAGGATGCCGCCGCACACCAGGCACGCGGGGTCGGGATCGCCCGCCGCCACCCGGGCCAGCGCCTCCTCCATCGAGGACCGGGCATGGCAGCGGGTACAGGTCACGGCACGGATGGTGCCGTGCAGCTCCAGGACCTTGCGCGGGGGCACCCCCGCCAGCTGGTGCAGCCCGTCGACGTTCTGGGTGAGGACACGCACCGGCGTCCCGGACCGCTCCAGCCGGGCGACGGCCTCGTGGCCGGCGTTCGGCCGCGCCCGGAACGCCGGGCTGTCCTGCCGCATCCGCCAGGAGCGGCGGCGGATCTCCGGATCGGCCATGTACGCGTCGTAGGTGACGAGCTTCTCCGCCTCCGGGTCCCGGCGCCACACCCCGTTCGGGCCGCGGTAGTCGGGGATCCCGGAGTCGGTGGAGATGCCCGCCCCGCTCAGGATCGCCACCAGCGGGCGGTGGGACGGCTGCGGGGACGACGGCTGGTCGGGAGTCGGGTCGGTGCCGGTCATGCCGCGAGCGTACGCAGCCGGTGCGCCTGCCGTCCTGTCACTTCTGCTCGCTCCTCGGTGTCGTGGACGCCCGGGAGGGGGGAGCGGCGGGGCCGGTTGCGGCGGGTCCACCGTCCGACGCCGGGCGGATCTTCGGGGAGGTGCCCACCGCCGAACCACGGCGCCGGGCCCGGTGCAGGGCGTCAGCGACTCGTCGGCGTGCATACGATCCGGCCGTCCCGGGGAGGTGGCCGACGGGGGTGCGGGCGGCCCGACGGCCACCCTCCCCGCCGCTCTCCGCGACCGCCCCCGCGCACGGTGACCGCCCGACCCGCCCGCCCGCACACAGAACGAGGAGCCCCGTGTTCACCACCCGCCCGACTCTCCAAGGCACCTTCGGGATGGCCTCCACGACGCACTGGCTGGCGTCCCAGTCCGCGATGGCCGTCCTGGAGGACGGCGGCAACGCCTACGACGCCGCGGTCGCCGCGGGGTTCGTGCTGCACGTCGTGGAGCCGCATCTGAACGGGCCGGCGGGCGAGGTGCCGATCATCCTGGCACCGGTCGGCGGACCGGTGCGGGTGCTGTGCGGCCAGGGCCCGGCCCCGGCCGGGGCGAGCGTGGCGCACTACACGGCACTCGGCCTGGACCTCGTCCCCGGCACCGGGCCGCTCGCCGCCGCCGTGCCCGGCGCCTTCGACGCCTGGATGCTGCTGCTGCGCGACCACGGCACCAAGACCCTCGCCGAGGTGCTGCGGTACGCGATCGGCTACGCCGAGCACGGGCACCCCGCCGTCGAACGCATCGGTGAGACGGTCGAGACGGTCCGCGAGCTGTTCGAGACGGAGTGGACCACCTCCGCGGAGATCTACCTCCCGGGTGGCAGGTCCGTCGCCCCGGGCGGCCTGCTGAGGAACCGGCCGATGGCCGCGACCTGGCGCCGGCTGATCGCCGAGGCGGAGGCGGCTTCGGCGGCCCGTGAGGCGCAGATCGACGCCGCCCGCCGGGTATGGCGCGAGGGCTTCATCGGCGAGGCCCTCGCCGACTTCGCCGCCCGGCCGGCCAAGGACACCTCGGGGGAACGCCACGCGGGCACCCTCTCCGGCGACGACCTGGCCGCCTTCTCCGCCACCTACGAGGAGCCCGTCACCCACGACTGGAACGGCTGGACCGTCGCCAAGGCCGGCGGCTGGTCCCAGGGCCCGTCCTTCCTCCAGCAACTCGCCCTGCTGCCCGATGAGTTGCCCGAGTACGGCAGCCCCGACTACGTCCATCTGCTGATCGAGGGCACCAAGCTCGCGATGGCCGACCGCGAGGCCTGGTACGGCGACGCCGACGACGTGCCGCTCGACACCCTGCTCGGCGCCGACTACAACGCCGCCCGCCGAGCCCTTATCGGTGAGCGCGCCTCGTACGCGCTGCGGCCGGGCAGCCCCGACGGCCGTACCCCCAGGCTGAGCAAGCACGCGCTGGCGGTCGCGGCGGGCGAGGACGCGTTCGACGCCACGGGGGCCGCCGGCAGCGGGGCGGGGGAGCCGACCGTCGCCCGCGGCGTGCCCTCCGAGGTGGCCCCTGAGATCGACCGGGACGGCGCCACCCGCGGTGACACCTGCCACATCGACGTCGTGGACCGCTGGGGCAACCTCGTCTCCGCGACGCCCTCCGGCGGCTGGCTCCAGTCCAACCCGGTCATCCCGGCCCTGGGCTTCCCTCTCGGCACCCGGCTGCAGATGGCCTGGCTGGAGGACGGGCTGCCGAACTCCCTCACCCCTGGGCGCCGCCCCCGCACCACCCTCACACCCTCCCTCGCGCTGCGTGACGGGATCCCGGTCATGGCCTTCGGCACACCCGGCGGCGACCAGC
Source organism: Streptomyces sp. Pv4-95 (assembly GCF_045782725.1). NCBI lineage: Bacteria > Bacillati > Actinomycetota > Actinomycetes > Kitasatosporales > Streptomycetaceae > Streptomyces > Streptomyces sp. Pv4-95. The sequence continues at coordinate 1,737,178 of NZ_CP127172.1, read as the reverse complement.
AGGACCAGTGGCAGGTGCACTTCTTCCTGGCCGCCGTACTCCGCCGCGAGGTCCGCGGCGGCCTCGACCTGCAAGGCGCCATCGACGCCCCGAACTGGCACAACGACTCCTTCCCCGGCTCCTTCTTCCCCCGCGCCATGCGGCCCGGCAGCGTCACCGTGGAGTCCCGCATCGGCGTGCCGGCCATCGAGGCGCTGCGCCGGCGTGGTCACCTCGTGACGGTCGGTGACGCCTGGTCGGAAGGGCGGCTGTGCGCCGTGCTGAGGGATCCGGAGACGGGCGTGCTCTCCGCCGGGGCGAATCCGCGGGGCATGCAGGGGTACGCGGTGGGGCGCTGACCAGGAACGGAAGCGGGTAAAGGGGGCCGGGGCGGTCGGTGGCACGCCCCGCCCTGCGGGCCCCGGCGGCGTCCGGCCGTGCCGTCCGCGGCATCCGGAGTTCACCTGCCGTCCAGCCCTCGTGTCAGTGGGGCGTGGTTCGATGGATACATGATCGATGCACTTCGTACCCAACCTTCGGGAGAAACCGCGAATACCGCCGATGTGGCCGCCGTCACCCCGACCGCCGCCGGTCCCGCCGTTCCCCGGTCCGCCGCCCCCGACCTTTCGGCGCTCGATTTCGCCGCCGTGGAGACCGCGATCCGCCGGGCCGCGGCCGACGAGATCATGCCGCGCTTCCGGCGGCTCGCCGCCGACGACATCGTCGAGAAGAACGGCCCGCATGACCTGGTCACCAGCGCCGACCGGCTGGCGGAGGAGCACCTCACCGCCGCGCTGACCGCTCTGCTCCCCGGTTCCCTGGTCGTCGGCGAGGAGTCGGTCCACGCCGACCCCACCGTCCTCCAGGCGCTGCACGGCGACGCCCCGGTCTGGATCGTCGACCCCGTCGACGGCACCCGCCAGTTCGTCCACGGCGACCCCGGCTTCGCGACGCTGGTCGCCCTCGCCCACCGCGGTGAGGTGCTGGCCTCGTGGACGTACGCCCCCGCACTGGAGTTGATGGCCATCGCCCGCCTCGGCGCCGGCGCCGAGCTGAACGGCGTCCCGCTGCGCACCGGCACCGCCGCCTCCGGCGCGGTCCTCGATGTGGCCATCTCCCACTACGACTTCACCGACGACGACCAGAAGCGGGTGCTCGCCGCCCTGGACACCGGCGGCATCGCCCCGCGCCCCTGCGGTTCGGCCGGCCTGGAGTATCTGCACGTCGCCCGCGGCGAGATCGACGCCACCGCCTTCAGCTGGGAGAACTGCTGGGACCACGCCGCCGGGCTGCTCCTGGTGCACGAGGCCGGCGGCGCGAGCGGCACGGTCGCCGGTGAGCCGTTCCGCATCGAGGGCGACAACGCGCTGCCCTTCACCGCGGCGAGGGACGAGGAGACCGCGCGGCGTATCCTCGGACTGCTGGCAGCCGCCAACTGACCCTCGACGGCGAGGGCCGGACGTGAGGGGAGTGGCGCAGGTGCCGAGGATGCTCGATGCCGTGGTGATCGGGGCGGGGCCCAACGGGCTGACGGCGGCGGTCGAACTGGCCCGCCGCGGAATGTCCGTCGAAGTCTTCGAGGCCCGCGACACCATCGGCGGCGGAGCCCGCACCGAGGAGCTGACCCTCCCCGGTTTCCGCCACGACCCCTGCTCGGCCGTGCACCCGCTCGGGCTGGGCTCGCCCGCCTTCGCCACCATGCCGCTGGAGCGCTACGGCCTGGAGTGGCTGCAGCCCGACCTCCCGATGGCCCACCCGTTCCCGGACGGCACGGCCGCCATACTGAGCCGGTCGGTGGGCGAGACCGCGATGTCCTTCGGCCCGCGCGACGCCGGGACCTACCGCAGGCTCGTCGCGCCGTTCATCGGCAAGTGGGACGCCATGGCGCGCGACTTCCTGCGCACCCAGTGGCTCGGCCTCCCCGGCGACCCGCTGACCTACGCCCGCTTCGGGCTGGTCGCGATGCAGCCGGTCCCGCTCCTCAACCGCCGCTTCCACGACGAGAAGGCGCGCGGCCTGCTGGCCGGCCTCGCGGCGCACTCCATGGCTCCGCTCGGCGGTCTCGGCACCTCCGGCATCGCCCTGATGTTCGCGCTCGCCGCGCACTCGCACGGCTGGCCGATCCCGCGCGGCGGCTCCCAGGCCATCTCCGACGCGCTCGCCGGTCTGCTGCGCGCCCACGGCGGTGTGGTGCACACCGACTTCGAGGTCAAGCGGCTCGACGATCTGCCGCCGGCCCGCGCCTATGTCTTCGACACCTCGCCGACCGCCCTCGCCAGGATCGCCGGCCTGGGCAACGCCTACCGCGACGTGCAGTACGGCGCCAGTGTCTTCAAGATCGACTACGCGCTTTCGGGTCCCGTGCCGTGGACGGCGAAGGACGCCCACCGGGCCGGCACCGTCCACATCGGCCCCACCAGCGGGGAGATCGGCGCCGCGCTGGACGCCGCCACCCAGGGCCGGGACCCGTCCGTGCCGTTCCTGATCACCGCTCAGCCCAGCCTGACCGACGCCACCCGCGCCCCCGAGGGCAAGCACGTCTTCTGGGCCTACGGCCATGTCCCCAACGGCTGGGAAGGCGACGCCACGGCCGTCGTCGAGCGGCAGATCGAGCGCTTCGCCCCGGGCTTCCGCGACCTCGTCCTGGCCCGCGCGGTCGCCGGGCCGCCCCAACTCGCCTCCCGCAACGCCAACTACGTCGGCGGCGACACCGCCACCGGCTCCGCGGCCGGCCTGCGCCTGCTCGTCCGGCCCAAGCTGACCCGGGTCCCCTACGAGACCGCCCACCCCGCCGTGTTCCTCTGCTCGCAGGCCGTACCGCCCGGCCCCGGGGTCCATGGCATGTCGGGGCACCACGCCGCCAAGGCGGTGTGGCGCCGCCTGCGTGCGGCGGGCCGGTAGACGCGGCGGGCCGGGTCGTCGGCCCGGCCCGCGTCGTCCACCGGCAACTCCGCGGGACACGCCCTAGGCTCGGCACATGAGCGCCTCCGACTCCGGTCACGACTCCGCCGTCGCCCTCACCCTCGTCCAGGGTGACATCACCGAACAGACCGTGGACGCCGTGGTCAACGCCGCCAACTCCTCCCTCCTGGGCGGCGGGGGAGTGGACGGCGCGATCCACCGCCGCGGCGGTCCCGAGATCCTCGCCGCCTGCCGTGCCCTGCGCGCCTCCCACTACGGCCGCGGCCTGGCCACCGGCGCGGCCGTCGCCACCACCGCCGGCCGGCTCCCGGCCCGCTGGGTGATCCACACCGTGGGCCCGGTGTACGCGGCCTCCGAGGACCGCAGCGACCTGCTGGCCTCCTGCTACCGCGAGTCGCTACGCGTCGCCGACAAGCTGAGCGCCCGCACCGTCGCCTTCCCCGCCATCTCCGCGGGCATCTACGGCTGGCCGCTGGACGACGCCGCCCGGATCGCGGTGGAAACCGTGCGGGCCGCGAGGACGGCGGTGGAGGAGGTGCGCTTCGTCCTCTTCGACGAGCGCGCGTACGCGGCTTTCGCCACGCAGGTGCGCTGACGCCGGACGTGTCCCTCGCCGGCCCGCGCCGTGGCGCCCTGGTCCGATGCGGTCCGAATCCAAGGGGCGGGGCCCCGTCGTGGTTCCGCGGCCCAAGGGGTGGGCAGAGGTGACGCAGAAGATCCGCAACGGGCCGAAGATCCGCAACGGCAGGAGAGCGACATGTCCGAACAGCACTGGAGCGCGGAGACCAGCGAGTTGCTCGACGACGCCAAGGAACTGGCGGCCAAGATCACGGACCCGGGGGCGAAGGCGGCGGCGCTGACGCAGATCGCCCAGGCGCTCCACCAGCGGGAGATGCTGCGCGAGCTGACCGGCATCCGGGCCCAGCTGGAAACCATCAGCGGCAACCTGGGGAAGGGCACGGCCAGGTGACGGGGCGTGGGCGAACCGCTCGCTCCGCCCCGCCCCACACGGCCCCGCCCCGCATCCGTCAGCCGGCCGCCCGCAGCGCGTAGGCGCGGACGTCCGCGTCCGCGTCGGACGCCATCCCCGCGAGGGCCTCGCGCACGCCCGGCCGCCCGGCGTGGGCCGCGAGGGCGCGTACCGCGGCCTTGCGCACGTCGGCGTGCCGGTCCGTCAGCGCGGACAGCAGCGCGGGCACGGCCGGGTCGGCGTCCGCGGCCGCCAGGGCGGTGGCCGCACCCGTGCGGACCTGCCAGGCCGGGTCGCCGAGCGCGGTCACCGCGGCCGCGTCGAAGGGCGGCGGGCAGCCGGTGGTCGCCAGGGCGGTGAGGGCCGCGGCCCGTACGAGGATGTCGCCGTCGCCCACCAGATCCTTCAGCCCCTCCGGCCCGCCGAGGGTGCCAAGACCGTGGGCCACGGCCACCCGTACCTCGCGTGCGGGGTCGGCGGCTGCGCGGGCCAGGGCGCCGGCCGCGTCGACGGAGACCAGGGCGCGCACGGCCTGGACGCGCACCTCCACGGCGGGGTCGTCGAGCGCGGTCGTGAAGAGGGCCGCGTCGCCGAGGCGCAGGGCGCGCAGCACCTCAAGAGCCGCCGAGCTGACGCGCGGGTCGTCCCGGCCGAGGGCGGCGGCGAGCGGTTCGCGCAGCGCCGCCTCCGCCGGCAGCACCTCCACCAGCTCCCGCAGGGACGCGGCGGCGGCTGCGCGGACCGCCGGATCGGCGTCGGCGAGGAGCGCGGCCAGCACCGGCCCTGTGCCGTCCGGGAGGCTCTCGGTCAGTGCGGCGACGGCGGCCCGGCGGACCGCCGGGTCGGCGTCGTCGAGGTAGCCGCGCAGCGCCGCGAGACCGGGCTGCTCCTCGGTGAGGGCGAGCAGCTCCAGGATGCGCGGCGAGCGGCCGGGGACGTGCGCCGCCTCGATCTCGCCGTCCGCGCCTGCCGGAGGTCCCGCGTCGCCGCCCGGCGCCGCTGTGCCGGAATCGCCGGGCGTCCGCGCGCCGGATCCCACCGGAGGGATGTCGCGGCGCCCGGCGGTGGCGACCTGTTCGGGGTGGACCTCGCCGATGAAACGGGCGGCGCCGCCCACCGGGGTGTACTCCTCGACCGGGACGAGGTAGGGATCGACCGGCCGCGCGGTGAACTCCATGGCTCCTGACGCCGACTTGCGCAGGTCCAGGTGGTGCAGCCAGTCGGTGTCGTCGCTGTGCGGGTGGTCGGTGCGCTCGTGGTAGAGGCCCCAGCGGGACTCGGTACGTGCCAGGGACGACCGCGCGGCCATCTCGGCGCAGTCGCGGATGAAGCTGACCTCGGCGCACCGCATCAGCTCGTGCGGTGTGCGGGCGCCCATGCCGTCGATGTCGTCCCGCATCCGCTCGAAGTGCTCGACGGCGAGCGACAGCCGGGCGCCGCTCTTGGGCGGTGCGACGTAGTCGTTGACGAAGCGGCGGAGCTTGTACTCGACCTGCGGCTGCGGCGGGCCGTCGGGGTGGCGCAGCGGACGGTAGATCAGCTCGTGGGCGGCGCGCAGCTGGCCGGCGGGCAACGCGCCCTCGTACGGCGTGCACCGGGCCGCGTCGGCGCCCGCCAGGTCACCGAAGACGAAGGCGCCGATCATGTAGTTGTGCGGCACGCAGGCCAGGTCGCCCGCCGCGTACAGACCGGGCACCGTGGTGCGGGCGTGCTCGTCGACGCGTACGCCGGAGGCCGAATGCCCGCCGCACAGCCCGATCTCGGAGATGTGCATCTCGATGTCGTGGGTGCGGTAGTCGTGCCCGCGCCCGGAGTGGAACGTGCCCCGGGTGGGGCGTTCGGTGGTGTGCAGGATCCCTTCGAGAGCCGCGACGGATTCCTCCGGGAGGTGGCTGAGCTTGAGGTAGACCGGGCCGCGTTCGGAGGCGACCTCGGCGGCGAACTCGGCCATCATCCGGCCCGACCAGTAGTCGGAGTCGACGAACCGCTCGCCGTGCCGGTTGACCTGGTAGCCGCCGAAGGGATTGGCGACGTAGGCGCAGGCCGGGCCGTTGTAGTCCTTGATCAGCGGGTTGATCTGGAAGCACTCGATGCCGGTGAGATCGGCCCCCGCGTGGTAGGCCATGGCGTAGCCGTCGCCGGCGTTCGTGGGGTTCTCGTAGGTGCCGTAGAGGTATCCGCTGGCGGGCAGGCCGAGCCGTCCGCAGGCGCCGGTCGCGAGGATCACCGCGCCCGCGCGGACGGTGACGAACTGTCCGGTGCGGGTGTTGAATCCCGCCGCGCCCACCGCCCGGCCGCCGGCGGTCAGCACCCGTACCGGCATGACGCGGTTCTCGATGCGGATCCGCTCGCGCATCTCGCGGCGGCGCAGCTGCCGGTAGAGGACCTTCTTGACGTCCTTGCCCTCGGGCATGGGCAGGACGTACGACCCGGAGCGGTGCACCTGGCGCACCGCGTACTCGCCGTGCTCGTCCTTCTCGAACTTCACGCCGTACGACTCCAGCCGCTGCACCATCGCGAAGCCGCGGGTCGCGGTCTGCCGGACGGTGGACTGGTCGACGATGCCGTCGTTGGCGCGGGTGATCTCCGCGACGTAGTCGTCCGGCTCGGCACGGCCGGGGATGACCGCGTTGTTGACGCCGTCCATGCCCATGGCCAGCGCGCCGGAGTGGCGGACGTGTGCCTTCTCCAACAGCAGTACGGACGAGCCGTGTTCGGCGGCGGTGAGGGCCGCCATGGTGCCGGCGGTGCCACCGCCGATGACGAGGACGTCACAGGACAGTTCCTCGGCGCTTTCGAGGGCGGGGATCTCCATGGCGGTGCCTTTCAGTTGCCGTGTCACGCCGGTCAGGGGGAGTGACGAGCCGGCCCGTTGACGGGCGCGGGAGCCGGGTGGCGGAGGTGGTGAGCCGTTGACGGGCCGTCAAGGGGGCAGGTCGGTGGCGGGGCAGGGGCCGTACCGTCCACCGGCCCGGCCGCGAGGCGGCCGAGGCCGGTGCCGGCGGGCATGCCGGTGGGGGCGTCCGTGGCGCGCCGGTCGGGTGCGCCGTTCAGTCCGTCGTACGGTCGCCGAGCGAGGCGAGGATCTCGCGGCGCAGCGCGACCGTCGCGGCGTCACGGTGTGCGGCGCGCTCCCGTGGCCGGGGGACCGCCCGCATCCGCCCGGTGCCGAGCAGCGCGACCCGGTCGCCGAGGAACAGCGCCTCGTCCACGTCATGGGTGACGAAGACGACGGTGGAGTGCGTGCCGCGCAGCACCGACACCAGCAACTCCTGCATCCCGGCGCGGGTTTGCGCGTCGAGGGCGCCGAACGGCTCGTCCATCAGGACGGCACGCGGATCCCCCGCCAGGGCGCGGGCGAGCTGCGCGCGTTGCCGCTGACCGCCGGATACTTGGTGCGGCAGCCGGCCGGCGTGCTCGGCGAGCCCTACCCGCCCCAGCCAGTCGTCCGCCCGCGCACGGCGCTCCGCGCGCGGTACGCCCCGGATGGCCAGCGGCAGGACGACGTTGGCCCGCAGGCTGCGCCAGGGCAGCAGCGCGTCCTCCTGGAAGACCAGCGCCCGGTCGGCGGCGGGCCGGTCGATCGGCTCCCCCTCCTGCCCGACCTGCCCGCCGAGCGGCGGCAGCAGACCGGCGAGGGTCCGCAGCAGGGTGGACTTGCCGCAGCCGGACGGTCCGACGACGGTCAGGATCTCGCCGGGGGCGACATCGAGGTCCAGGCCGCGCAGTACGGGACTGCCGGGGCGGCCGAGTGCGGCGTCACGGAGCGTCAGCCGCACGCCGCGGACCGGCGCCGGGGAGGGGACGGAAGTGGTGACGTCGGTACTGGTCACGACGGTGCTCGCTCTCCACGGGTAGGGGCGGCGCGGCCGGGCCGCCACCGGGCGCTGCCGGTGGACGGCTCGGGACGGGCGGCGGTGGTGCGCGGCAGCCAGCGGGTCACCCGGCGGCCCAGCACCTCCACCGCCGTGGAGGTGAGCCAGCCGAGCAGACCGATGGTGGCCATGCCGACGAAGACGCCCGGATAGTCGACGATCGTGTAGTCCTGCCAGGTGCGGTAGCCCACGCCGTACTCGCCGGAGATCATCTCGGCGGAGATCACACAGATCCAGGCGACGCCGATGCCCACCGAGAGTCCGCCGAGGATGCCGGGCAGAGCACCGGGCAGCACCACCGACCACAGGACGCGCCACCGCCCGCCGCCCATGGTGCGCACCGCTTCCTCCCAGACCGGCGTCAGGGCCCGTACGGCGTGCCGGGTGGAGACGGTGACCGGGAAGAACGCGGCGGCGAAGGTGATGAAGACGATGCCCTGCTCATTGCCGGGGAAGAGCAGGATCGCGACCGGCACCAGCGCGATCGCCGGTATGGGGCGCAGGACTTCGAGCAGCGGGCCGAGCAGATCGGCGGCGAGCGGCGACCGGGCGACGGCGGTGCCGACGGCGATGCCGAGGGCCGCCGCGAGGGCGAAGCCGCTGAGGATGCGTGTGAGGCTGTCGGTGAGGTCCTGCCAGTAGGTGGCACGGGCGAGCCGCAGGCCGAACTCGTGGGCGGTCTCGGTGACGGTCGGCAGCTGCGAGAAGCGCAGCCACCCGTTGACACCGAAGTGTGTGAGTAGCTGCCACAGGGCCAGTGCGGTGAGGATCGAGGCGGCGCGGCGGGCGTGGCGGCCCCAGGGCCTGCGCCGCCCGTTCCGGGCCGGAGCGCCGGTCTTCGGGGCACCCGCCACGGGTGCCGCCTGCTCGGCCGGGGCGCTCACTCGGCACGCTCCAGCGCGGCGGCGTAAGTGACGGTGCGGGCGCCCGGATGGCCCTCCACCCAGTGCCGGGCGGCCGCACCGGTGGCGAAGGGCAGAAGCCGCTCGCCGTCGCGGACCCAGACCGACCGGTTCGCGAACCAGCGGGTGCCGGTCGTCGCGTCGGCGACGTACGCGGCCCGGACCCGGCCCGGGTGCGCGGCGGCGAACCGCAGCAGGTCCGCCGGCGAGGCGAAGGAGTGCGTCCGGTCCTCGCCGCGCAACCACACCTCGTGCGCCGACGGATGGGCGGTGGAGCGCCGCGCCTTGGCGTAGCCGCTGCCGTACGACTGCTTGACGTACTGGTCGTCGACGAACGCGTCCACGTCGACGGGGCCGGTCAGCTTGGCCGCCCGGAGCACCGCGACGTCCTTCTTCAGGGCCGCGACGAGGGCCGGCTTGAGGGTGGGGTCGAAGGTCGCGATGCCGCCCGCGCCGTTGTAGAGGTAGACCACCTCGGGCGGCAGTCCGGTGGACTTCGCCACCCGCTGGGCGGCATCGACGGGATGGTCCTGCAGATACCGCGTCGCCGCACGCTGCGCCGTCAGGAACGCCTTGACCACGGCAGGCCGCTGGTCGGCGAACGCGTCGCGCACGGTGACGCCGTGGAACGTGGGCAGCTTCAGCGCGCCACCGTCGTACAGCGCCTTCGCCTTGCCCTGGAAGGCGAGCAGGCCCGGCCAGGCCACGAACTGCGAGAGGGCGTCCGCGCTGCCCGACTGCAGGGCCGAAGCACCCACCGCCGGCTGCTGGTTGAGCTTGTGGATACCGCGCTCGGGGTCGATCCCGGCCTGCTGGAGAGCCCGTACGAGGGTGCCGTCGGCGGCCGAACCGACGCTGGTGGAGACCTTCTTGCCGCGCAGGTCCGCGAGCGAGCGCAGCCGGGAGCCGGGCGCGGTGACGACGGTGTTGAGCGCGCCGCGCAGGTTGTAGCCGGTGGTGGAGATCAGCCTGGTGGGGGAGTCCAGCTGCTTGCCGCGGGCCGCGTTGAGCAGCAGCGGGAAGTCGCCCATCGAACCGATGTCGACCTTCCCCGCGACCATCTGCGCCGTGATCGGCGCACCGGTGGCGTAGTCCTGCCAGACGACCTTGTACGTCTTGCCGTCGCGGCGGCCCTGGGCGCGCAGCTCGCGTTCGAAGGAGCCGAGGGAGCGCAGCAGGGTGCCGGCGGTGACGGTGTTGATGGTCTTGGACTGGTAGCCGACGGTCACGGTCACCGTGTTGCCGTCCGAGGCGTCCGCTGCGGTGCCACAGGCGGTCAGCGAGGACAGCAGGGCCGTGGACAGGGCGGCGGCGAGCGCGGCACGGCGGGCCGGGCGGCCGGCCCGCGGGGGCGCGGACGGGGGCGGCAGCATGAGCGGGAGACCTTTCATCGCAACAGGTAGGGCATGTTGACCGTGACCGCGCCGGTCGGGCAGCGGGCGGCGCACGGGCCGCAGTACCAGCACTCGTCGACGTGCATGTACGCCTTGTCGCTTGCCGGGTCGATGGCGAGCGAGTCGAGCGGACACATGTCGACGCAGAGCGTGCAGCCGTCGATGCACTTGGACTCGTCGATGGTCACGGGCACGTCGGCGCGTTGGGGTGCGAGAGGCATGGCGGTCTCCAGAACACGGTGCGGGTGGGCGGATGAGAGTGCTGCGAGTGGGCGCAGCGGGGCACAACAGGGCGGAACAGTCCGGAGCGGTCCGGAGCAATCCGGAGCGGCGGCGGGTGCGGCGAAGACCGGCGGACCGGCGGTGAGTCGGGAGCGGACAGGGCGAAAGCAGCGCGCTGTCCACCATCGGCGGGCGCGCTTCGTCGGCAGGACTCGGGTGCGAATCGGCGCGTTCCCGGGTGGTACTGCGGTCCCCCTACCGGGGCCCTGCTCTCCCGACCCCTCTCCCGGCCCCTTGCGGGTTGCTCGCTTGTCCCTACGGCCTTGGGGGAGTGCGGAGTTCGAGCCTGCGGGCAGGTCGGCAGGGTCCCTGCTGCGCGCCCGCGTCGGGACAGCCGTACGGCGGCCGGCTGCCGGTACACCCGGCCAGGCGCCCGCGCGGCGCCGGGTCGGCGAGCTGCCGGGCGCGGTCGGCGCGGAGCCGGCCACGGCGGGTGGCCGGGACCTGGCTCGTGTGCTGGCGGATGCGTTCGGCTGGCATGCGGTGGACCATACCGACGCGAGGGCGCACATGGTGTTGCTGAAGTGTTGCGCCACCTGACGTTCCCCGGTCACCCCTTTGACCTGCTGCTTTGCCGTGCCGACGGCAAGATCTGCCACTTGCGCCGCATCGGGCGGGCCACCGCGGCGGTGCGCGGGCAGCGGCCGAACCAGCTGCACGGCTGTCACGATGGCAGGGTGAACGCCGTCGAGGACTCCGCCGAGGTCACCGTTCGCGCCGCCACCGGCGACCTGCAGCCCGTGGTGGAACGGCTGGCGCAGTTGGAGCGCCATGACCTGTCCGAATTCCGAGGGACCGGGCCGTACGCCGACGGCCGGTTCCACGTCGGCGAGCTGCCCCTGTTCTTCACCGGGCCGGGCCGCGCCGCCCACCTCATCCACCACGGCTCCCGGCTCGCCGGATTCGCGCTGACCCGGCGCCTCGACGCCGCCACCTCCCTCAGCGCGTTCTTCGTCGTCCGGGCCCTGCGCCGGCGCCGGGTCGGGCATCGGGCCGCCCTGGAACTGCTGCGCCGGCAGCCCGGCCCCTGGGCGATCGCCTTTCAGGAGGACAACCCGGCGGCCGCGCCGTTCTGGCGGAAGGTAGCCACCGCGGCCGTCGGCCCGGCCTGGCACGAGGAACGGCGTCCGGTCCTCGGCCACCCCGAACTTCCTCCGGACGTCTGGCTGTTGTTCGATACCAGTGGTCAGCGGTAGGCACATCGGCGGAGCGGGGTCGGCAGCCGGCGCCGGGACGTCAGCGGTCGACCGGTCCGTTGAGCGGGAGGAGAAGCGAAGGTGACCGAGCAGCGCTATCCGGCGATCGAGCCGTACGACACGGGGATGCTCGACGTCGGCGACGGCAACCTCGTGTACTGGGAGGTCTGCGGCAATCCCGGCGGCAAGCCCGCCCTGGTCGTCCACGGCGGACCGGGGTCCGGCTGCACGGCCGGCGCACGCCGGCACTTCGACCCCGGCCGCTACCGCACCGTCCTGTTCGACCAACGAGGCTGCGGACGGAGCACCCCGCACGCGAGCGACCCGGCCACCGACATGCGGTACAACACCACCGGCCATCTGCTCGCCGACATGGAGCGGCTGCGGGAGCACCTCGGTATCGAACGCTGGCTGCTGTTCGGCGGTTCGTGGGGTTCGACCCTGCTCCTGGCGTACGCGGAGCGCCACCCGCACCGCGTGTCGGAGATCGTCATCCCCGGCGTCACGACGACCCGGCGCTCGGAGATCGACTGGCTCTACCGGGGCGTCGGCCGGTTCTTCCCCGAGGAGTGGGAGCGCTTCGCCGCCGGCGCCCGCGGCGCGCCCCGCGACGGCGACCTCCTCGGGGCGTACGCCCGCCTGGTGGCCGACCCCGACCCCGCCGTCCGGGAGCGGGCGACCGCCGACTGGTGCGCCTGGGAGGACGCGGTCCTCTCCCTGGAGCCGTCCGGCAGCGCCCATCCGTACGGCGACCGGCCGTCCGCGGCCCGGATGGCGCTGGTCCGGATCTGCTCGCACTACTTCTCCCACGGCGCATGGCTGGAGGAAGGCGCCCTGCTGCGCGGCGCCGGGCGGCTCGCCGGCATCCCCGGAATGCTCATCCACGGCCGTCAGGACATGGCCGGCCCCCTCGGCACCGCCTGGGAGCTGTCCCGGGCCTGGCCCGACGCCCGGCTGATCGTCCTCGACGACGCCGGGCACAAGGGGAGCGACACCACGCAGGCGCAGGTGATCGCGGCGCTCGACCGGTATGCCGGGACCTGACCCGCCGGGCGCCCCGGGGGCGGGTGCGTCCGGTCTCCGGCACCGCGACCTCGATGTCGGATTCTCGCCAGCCGGAGAGGTGGCGACTGAGGAATCCTGAGGTCATGCACACCGACACCGAGCGCTGCGTGCGCGCCGTGCAGTCCAAGGACGCCCGCTTCGACGGCTGGTTCTACACCGCCGTGCTCACGACCCGTATCTACTGCCGCCCCAGCTGCCCGGTGGTGCCGCCCAAGCCCGAGAACATGAGCTTCTACCCGAGCGCCGCCGCCGCCCAGCAGGCCGGGTTCCGTGCCTGCAAGCGCTGCCGCCCGGACGCCAGCCCCGGCTCGCCGCAGTGGGACGAGCGGGCCGACCTCGTCGCCCGCGCCATGCGGCTGATCGCGGACGGTGTCGTCGACCGCGAGGGCGTCCCGGGCCTGGCCGGCAGGCTCGGCTACAGCCCCCGCCAGATAGAGCGCCAGCTCCTCGCCGAACTCGGCGCGGGACCACTCGCCCTGGCCCGCGCCCAGCGCGCCCAGACCGCCCGGCTGCTGGTGGAAACCACCGCACTGCCGATGGCCGAAATCGCCTTCGCCGCCGGCTTCGCCAGCATCCGTACCTTCAACGAGACCGTGCGCGAGGTCTTCGCGCTCGCCCCGACCGCGCTGCGCGAGCGGGCCAGGCCCGGCCCGCGCACCGCCGCCCCCGGCACGCTCGCACTGCGGCTCCCCTTTCGACAGCCGCTGAACCCCGACAACCTCTTCGGGCATCTCGCGGCCACCGCAGTCCCCGGCGTCGAGGAGTGGCGGGACGGCGCCTACCGCCGCACCCTGGCGCTGCCCTACGGCCACGGCATCGTCGCCCTCTCGCCCCGCCCCGACCACATCGACTGCCGGCTGTCCCTCACCGATCTGCGCGACCTGGCGGGCGCCATCGCCCGCTGCCGCCGGATGCTCGACCTCGACGCGGACCCGGAGGCCGTCGACGGGCTGCTGCGCGAGGATCCGCAGCTGGCCCCGCTCGTCAACAAGGCGCCGGGCCGGCGCGTCCCGCGCACCGTCGACGCCGACGAGTTCGCGGTCCGCGCCGTCCTCGGCCAGCAGGTCTCCACCGCGGCCGCCCGCACCCACGCGGCCCGGCTGGTCCTCGCCCACGGCGAGAGGATCGACGACGCGAGCGGCGGCCTCAGCCACCTCTTCCCGTCCGCCGCGGCACTCGCCGAGCTGGATCCGGAGTCCCTGGCCATGCCCCGCACCCGCCGCGCCACGCTCACCGGCGTCATCGCGGGCCTGGCCTCCGGCGGCCTGCACCTCGGTGTGGGCAGTGACCGGGAGGAGGCCCGCGCCCGGCTCGCGGAGCTGCCGGGCGTCGGGCCGTGGACCGTCGAATGCATCGCGATGCGCGCCCTCGGCGATCCCGACGCCTTCACCCCCACCGACCTCGGTCTGCGCCGCGCCGCCGCACGGCTCGGTCTGCCCGACACCCCCGCGGCCCTCGTCAAGCACTCCGCGATCTGGAGTCCCTGGCGTGCCTACGCCGTCCAGTACCTCTGGGCCACGGACGACCACCCCATCAACCGTCTCCCCACGAACTGAGACCCGCTGCCATGACCCTTCCCATGCCCCGGCACTCCGACCTCGACGGGCACCCCGAGCCATCCCATCGCCCCGAGGACCCCGATCGGAGCGCAGGCGATCAGGCCCGCACCCACACCGTCGTGGACGACACACCGGTGGGCCCGCTGACCCTCGTCGCCGAAGGCTCCGCCCTCACCGGCCTCTACATGACCGACCAGCGCCACCGCCCGCCCCAGGAGAACTTCGGTCTCCCCGCGGACCCCCGCGAGGAGCCCTACGCCGCGACCATCGCCCAGCTCACGGCATATTTCCGCGGTGAGTTGACCACCTTCGACCTGCCCCTGGCGCTGCGCGGCACCCCGTTCCAGCGGCGCGTCTGGGCGGCCCTGTGCACCATCCCGTACGGCGAGACGCTCAGCTACGGACAGCTCGCCGCACGTCTCGGCGCCCCGTCGGCAGCCCGCGCGGTAGGGCTGGCCAACGGACGCAACCCGGTGGGGATCATCGTCCCCTGCCACCGCGTCGTCGGCGCCAACGGCAGCCTCACCGGTTACGGCGGCGGCCTGGACCGCAAGCGCCGCCTGCTCGACTTCGAGCGCGAGGACAGTGGCCTGTTCCCCGCGGAGACCTGCGGCTGAGGCCGGGCAGCCGGGAGCCCGAGCCGCGTTACGCCCCGCGGCGAAAGGGCTCCGCGGCCCCTGCGCGCAGCGGCCGCGGAACAGCGCACCTCACGCCGACGCGCCGGAAGCACCCGCGGGCGGCACGCCGTCCTCCAGCTCCGCGGGGCCGCCGCCCTCCGCGAGGACCTTGAGGGCGACACCGAGGCGCAGCGCCATCTGCGCGCTCACGAGGGTCTGCGCCTCGTCGAAGTGCACCAGCCGCCAGGACAGCAGCTCCTCCTCCTGGAGCCGGACGGCGGCGAGCCGGTCCGCGTCCAGCACCCCACCGTCGAAGAGGTACGACACCAGCGGCGGCCGGCCCTCCCCCCGGACCCAGTCGACGGTGAGCAGCGCGCCCAGCTCGACGTCCAGGCCGATCTCCTCGGCGGTCTCGCGGCGGGCGGCCTGCCGGGGCGACTCCCCGGCGTCCGACTCGACGGTCCCGCCCGGCACGAGCCAGGTGTCGCGATAGTTGGGCTCCACCAGCAGGATGCGGCCCTCCGCATCCCGGAAGACGGCGCCCGCACCCGCGAGCACACGGGGCAGTCCGGCGAGGTAAGTGGCGTAATCCAAGGTCGTCACGGCGCGAGCCTAGAGCGTGTCCGACGGATCTTCGAGCGCGCACGAGGACGCGTCCGACCTCGCCCGGGACCGGTGTGCCCTGTTCGCCGGGCCGCAACCCGGATAAGGTCACAGCGGCGCGACTGCCAGTTCGAAAGCAAGGGGAAACACGGTGGCGGACGCAGCAAGGACCAACACAGCACATGTGCTGATCGCCGCGGACAAGTTCAAGGGTTCGCTCACGGCCGTCGAGGTCGCCGAGCACGTCACGGCCGGTCTGCGACGCGTGATCCCCACGTTGGACGTGGCGGCCATCCCGGTCGCGGACGGCGGCGACGGCACGGTCGCCGCGGCGCTGGCGGCCGGCTTCACCCGGCACCAGGCCCGGGTCACCGGCCCCACCGGAAGTCCGGTGACGGCCACCTTCGCGCTGCGCGCCGACGGCACCGCGGTGGTGGAGATGGCGGAGGCATCCGGACTGCAACACCTCCCGGAGGGCGTCTTCGCCCCCCTCACGGCGACCACGTTCGGCACCGGCGAGCTGCTCCTCGCGGCGCTCGACGCGGGCGCGACCTCGATCGTCTTCGGCGTCGGCGGCAGCGCCACGACCGATGGCGGCGCGGGGATGCTCGCGGCGCTCGGCGCCCGGTTCCTGGACGCGGACGGCGTGCCGGTGGCGCCCGGCGGCGGCCCGCTCAAGGATCTCGCCACGGCGGATCTGTCGGGCCTCGACCCCCGGCTGGAGCACACCGAGATCGTGCTCGCCAGCGACGTCGACAACCCGCTCACCGGCCCGAAGGGCGCGCCCGCGGTCTACGGCCCGCAGAAGGGCGCGAGCGAGGAGGACGTCGCGGCGCTGGACGCCGCCCTCGCGCACTACGCCGAGGTACTGGAGCGCGCCGTCGGCACCAAGGCCGCGGAGCACGCCCTGGCGCCCGGAGCGGGCGCGGCGGGCGGTATCGGGTACGGCGCGCTGGTCGGCCTCGACGCGGCGTTCCGCCCGGGTATCGACGTCATGCTCGATGTGCTGGGCTTCGCGCCCGCCCTGGCCCGCGCCACCTTCGTCATCACCGGCGAGGGCTCGCTCGACCAGCAGACGCTGCACGGCAAGGCGCCCGCGGGGGTGGCCGCCGCCGCGCGGGCCGCGGGCATCGACGTGGTCGCGGTCTGCGGCCGGCTCGCGCTGTCCCAGGACGCGCTGGTCGCGGCAGGCATCCGGCGCGCCTACGCGCTGACGGAGCTGGAGCCCGACCCCGCGCGCTGCATGGCCGAGGCCGGCCCGCTGCTGGAGCGGGCGGCGGAGAGCCTGGCCCGCGACTTCCTGCTCTGAGCGAGCGGCAGGGAGGGCCGGCACCGGGCGCCTTCGCCCGGCACCGGCCCTCCCTGCTCCTTGTGGACGGGAAGAGCCGGGCACCGGCCTCCCCGAACTCCTCGGCCGGGAGAAGCCTTCAGGGACTTGCCTGCGCGGGCCTCTCCAGGCGCCCGCAGAGGCTCGCGCAGCCCCGCACACGGCTCAGGGCCCCACAAGGCCCTCTCCGCCCACACACGGGCTGCCACAGGCCCACAGGATCCTGAATGAAACGCGAGAGCCCCGAGCGCGGATGCGCTCGGGGCTCTCGGCGTTGTGGTGCGTGTGCGCTACGGAAGCTGCGCGGCACGCGCCTCGCGACGGTTGTCGCGGAAGGTGTTGACCCGCCGGGCAGTGGCGAACAGCGGGATCATCGCGCCCATCACCACCTGCAGGGCGCAGCCGGTCTGCAGCAGCAGCTGGCCGCCGGGGGCGTCCAGCGCCCAGGCAGCGAGCATGCCCATGCTGAGCACGATCCAGCTGAGCATCGCCACCGCGAGCCGCCCCCGCGGCTTGGGGTACTCGACCCGGCTCACCATCAGCCAGGCCACCCCGATGATCGCCAGCAGCGTCGGCAGGAACGGCAGCTCCAGCAGCACGATGGCGACGACGGTCAGGGCGCCGAACGGACTCGGCATGCCCTGGAAGATTCCGTCGCGCAGCGTGACGCAGGAGAACCGCGCGAGCCGCAGCACCACCGCCAGCAGCACCACGACCGCCGCGACCACCGACACCCGCTGGTGCGCGTCCTGGGCGACCATGCCCCAGGTCACGACGAAGTAGGCGGGTGCGAGGCCGAAGCTGATCAGGTCGGAGAGGTTGTCCAGCTCGGCCCCCATCGCGGAGCTGCGCAGCTTGCGGGCCACCAGTCCGTCGAAGAGGTCGAACACCGAAGCGAGCAGCATCAGGATCACGGCCATGGCCGCGCTGTGCCGGGCCATGCCGCCGTCCTCGGTCCCCGTCAGGTGCGGGATGAGGACGCCGGTGGTCGTGAAGTACACGGCCATGAAGCCGCAGATCGCGTTGCCGAGGGTGAGGGTGTCCGCTATTGACAGCCGCGTGGACAGCGGCATGTCGTCCTCTTCCTCGGTCTCGGGTGCCCAGCCCGCCTGCGTCTCGGGATCAATCACGGTCAAGACGAGTCACCCCCGCGGTGGTGGTCTGGCCGACCTCGACCGCGGCCTCGACGCCCTCCGGGAGGTAGACGTCGACCCGCGAGCCGAAGCGGATCAAGCCGATGCGGTCGCCCTGCTCGACCTTGGTGCCCTGGGGCACGTACGGGACGATGCGGCGCGCGACCGCGCCGGCGATCTGCACCATCTCGATGTCGCCGAGCTCGGTGTCGAAGTGCCAGACGACCCGCTCGTTGTTCTCGCTCTCCTTGTTGAACGCCGGAACGAATCCACCGGGGATGTGCTCCACGGACGTCACCGTGCCGGCCAGCGGCGCGCGGTTGACATGCACGTTCAACGGGCTCATGAAGATCGCGACGCGGGTGCGTCCGTCCTTCCACGGCATGATGCTCTGCACCACGCCGTCGGCCGGGGAGATGACGCGGCCCTGAGCGATCTCCCGCTCCGGGTCGCGGAAGAACCACAGCATGCCCGCCGCCAGCGCGGTGGTGGGCACGGCGACAGCAGCCCAGCGGCCCGACCGGCGGGACCGGGCGAGGCTGACCGCTGCCGTGGCGACGGTCGGCAGGAGCCACGGCGACGCTCCGCGCGCGAGGCGGACACGACCGCGTTGTGCAGAGGATTGGCTGTGGGGCATGGATGACCTTCGTAGCGGAGGATGCCGCGTAGGGGTACGGGGGACGGCGGCTTTCCGGGGATGCTATCGGTTGCGGGCGGCAACTGGCCAAGAGCCAGAGCCAATCCATGGCCGAAGAACGATGACGGGGTGTGATCTTCGTCAAGACGAAAGCGCCCCAAACAGGGCGTTCACCCCTGGATTCGGTACTCCTCCAGTAGCCGGCGACCAATGATCATTTTCTGGATCTCGGCGGTACCTTCACCGATCAGGAGCATCGGGGCCTCGCGGTAGAGACGCTCGATCTCGTACTCCTTGGAGAAGCCGTAGCCGCCGTGGATGCGGAAGGCGTCTTCGACGACCTCCTTGCAGTACTCGGAGGCCAGGTACTTCGCCATGCCCGCCTCGAGGTCGTTGCGCTGACCCGAGTCCTTCTTGCGAGCGGCGTTCACCATCATTGCATGGGCCGCTTCGACCTTTGTGGCCATTTCGGCCAGTTTGAACTGGATGGCCTGATGCTGGGCGATGGGCTTGCCGAAGGTGTGTCGCTGCTGGGCGTAGGAAACCCCCAGCTCGAAGGCGCGCTGCGCGACACCGCAGCCGCGCGCGGCCACATTCACGCGGCCGACCTCGACGCCGTCCATCATGTGATAGAAGCCACGTCCGGTCTCGCCGCCGAGCACCCGGTCGGCCGGGATCCGCAGGCCGTCCATGATCAGCTCGGTGGTGTCGACCCCCTTGTAGCCCATCTTGTCGATCTTGCCCGGAATGGTCAGGCCGGGCCGCACCTCGCCGAAGCCCGGCTCCTTCTCCACCAGGAAGGTCGTCATCGACTTGTGCGGCGCGGTGCCCTCCGGGTGGCCCTCGTCCGTCTTGCACAGCACCGCGACGAGGGTGGACGTGCCACCGTTGGTGAGCCACATCTTCTGGCCGTTGAGGACGTACTCGTCGCCGTCCCGCACGCCCTTGGAGGAAATCGCCGAGACGTCCGAGCCCAGTGCCGGCTCCGACATCGAGAAGGCGCCGCGGATTTCGCCCGCCGCCATCTTCGGCAGGAAGTGGTCCTTCTGCTCCTGCGTGCCGTGCTGCTTGAGCATGTACGCCACGATGAAGTGGGTGTTGATGATGCCCGAGACGCTCATCCAGCCGCGCGCGATCTCCTCGACCGTCAGCGCGTAGGTGAGCAGGGACTCCCCGAGGCCGCCGTACTCCTCGGGAATCATCAGGCCGAAGACACCGAGTTCCTTGAGGCCCTCGACGATCTGCGTGGGGTACTCGTCCCGGTGCTCCAGCTCCGTGGCGACCGGAATGATCTCCTTGTCCACGAAATCGCGGACGGTGGAGAGGATTTCCCGCTGAATGTCGGTCAGGCCCTCGGTCTGCGAAAGACGGCTCATCGCTACTTCTCCTTCTTTGCCGGAGGGGCCTGCAGCTCGGGGCGGCCGGGCTGCTCGCCGCCGCGCTCCTTGATGTAGGTCTCGGTGGGGACCATCACCTTGCGCCGGAAGACGCAGACCAGGGTGCCGTCCTGCTTGTAGCCCTTGGTCTCGACGTACACGATGCCGCGGTCCGTCTTGGACTTCGACGGCGTCTTGTCCAGCACCGTCGTCTCGCCGTAGATCGTGTCGCCGTGGAAGGTCGGCGCGACGTGCTTGAGGGACTCGATCTCCAGGTTGGCGATGGCCTTTCCGGAGACGTCCGGCACCGACATGCCCAGCAGCAGGGAGTAGATGTAATTGCCGACCACGACATTCTTTCCGAAGTCGGTGGTCTTCTCCGCGTAGTTGCTGTCCATGTGCAGCGGGTGATGGTTCATCGTCAGCAGACAGAAGAGGTGGTCGTCGTATTCCGTGACGGTTTTCCCCGGCCAGTGCTTGTAGACATCGCCGACGGTGAACTCTTCGTAGGTACGGCCGAACTGCATCGCGCTCACGCCTCCGGGGCCTCGAACTTGGACGTGCGGGTCATGCCGGCGGCCCGGCCCTTGCCGGAGATGACCAGCGCCATCTTGCGGCTCGCCTCGTCGATCATCTCGTCGCCGAGCATCGCCGAACCCTTGGCGCCGCCCGCCTCGGAGGTGTGCCACTCGTAGGCGTCCAGGATCAGCTCGGCGTGGTCGTAGTCCTCCTGGGAGGGGGAGAAGACCTCGTTCGCGGCGTCGACCTGGCCGGGGTGCAGCACCCACTTGCCGTCGAAGCCGAGCGCGGCGGCGCGGCCGGCGACCTCGCGGTACCCGTCAACATTCTTGATCTGAAGGTAGGGGCCATCGATAGCCTGCAGATCGTAGGTGCGGGCGGCCATCAGAATGCGCATCAGAATGTAGTGGTAGGCGTCGGCGCCGTAGCCGGGCGGCTGCTCGCCGACCACCAGGGACTTCATGTTGATGGAGGCCATGAAGTCGGCCGGGCCGAAGATGATGGTCTCCAGGCGCGGCGAGGCGCCGGCGATCGCGTCGACGTTCACCAGGCCCTTGGCGTTCTCGATCTGCGCCTCGATGCCGATCTTGCCGACCTCGAAGCCCATGGTCTTCTCGATCTGCGTCAGCAGCAGGTCGAGCGCGACGATCTGCTGGGCGTCCTGGACCTTCGGCAGCATGATGCAGTCGAGGTTGGGGCCCGCGCCCTCGACGACCGTGATGACGTCCCGGTACGTCCAGTGCGTGGTCCAGTCGTTGACCCGCACGACCCGCGTCTTGCCGGTCCAGTCACCGTTGTTCAGCGCGTCCACGATGGTGTGGCGGGCGCCTTCCTTGGCGAGCGGCGCGCAGGCGTCCTCCAGGTCCAGGAAGACCTGGTCGGCCGGCAGGCCCTGGGCCTTCTCCAGGAAACGGGGGTTGCTGCCGGGGACCGCGAGGCAGGAGCGGCGCGGGCGCAGACGGTTGACGGGGGTGCTCATGCGGGGACCTCCAGGGGGTCGAGCTTGTTCGCCTTCCGGATCTCGTCGACGATACGGCCGATGATCTCCGTGATACCGAAGTCCTTGGGTGTGAATACCGCCGCGACTCCGGCTTCGCGGAGGGCGGTGGCGTCGGCGGACGGGATGATCCCGCCGACGATGACCGGCATGTCGTCGACGCCGGTGCGGTGCAGCCGGGCCAGTACGTCCGGCACCAGCTCGGCGTGCGAGCCGGAGAGGATCGACAGCCCGACGCAGTGCACGTCCTCGGCGACCGCCGCCGAGACGATCTGCTCCGGCGTGAGCCGGATGCCTTGGTAGATCACCTCGAAGCCCGCGTCACGGGCCCGTACGGCGATCTGCTCGGCGCCGTTGCTGTGCCCGTCCAGGCCGGGCTTGCCGACCAGCAGGCGCAGCTTGCCGCTGCCGAGGTCCTCGGCGGTCCTGGCGACCTTCTCGCGGACGGCCGCGAGCGGGGTGCCCGTCTCGGCGGCGACCGCCACCGGCGCGCTGGAGACGCCCGTGGGGGCCCGGAACTCGCCGAACACGTCCCGCAGCGCCCAGGCCCACTCGCCGGTCGTGACGCCGGCGCGGGCGCACTCCAGGGTGGCCGCGAAGAGGTTGCCGTCGCCCGCCGCGGTCTTCTTGAGCGTCGACAGCGCCTCCTGGGCGCGTGCCTCGTCGCGGTTGTCCCGCCAGTCGTGCAGGGCCTTGACGACGCGCGCCTCGTTGGCGGGGTCGACGGTCATGATCGCGGTGTCGAGGTCCGCGGTGAGCGGGTTGGGCTCGGTCGACTCGTAGCAGTTGACGCCGACGATCTTCTCCTCGCCGGCCTCGATCCTGGCCCGCCGCTCGGCGTGCGCGGAGACCAGCTGCGACTTGAGGTAGCCGGACTCCACGGCGGCCATCGCGCCGCCCATCTCCTGGATCCGCTCGATCTCGGTCAGGCACTCGTCGACCAGGGCGTCGACCTTGGCCTCGATGACGTGCGAGCCGGCGAAGATGTCCTCGTACTCCAGCAGGTCGCTCTCATGGGCCAGCACCTGCTGGATGCGCAGCGACCACTGCTGGTCCCACGGCCGCGGCAGTCCCAGCGCCTCGTTCCAGGCGGGGAGCTGGACGGCGCGGGCGCGGGCGTCCTTGGAGAGCGTGACGGCGAGCATCTCCAGCACGATGCGCTGGACGTTGTTCTCCGGCTGCGCCTCTGTCAGGCCGAGCGAGTTGACCTGCACGCCGTAGCGGAAGCGGCGCTGCTTGTCGTTCTCGATGCCGTAGCGCTCACGCGTGATGCGGTCCCAGATGCGGCCGAAGGCGCGCATCTTGCACATCTCCTCGACGAAGCGGACGCCGGCGTTGACGAAGAAGGAGATCCGGGCGACGACATCGCCGAACTTCTCCGCCGGCACCTGCCCGGAGTCGCGTACCGCGTCCAGCACCGCGATCGCGGTGCTCATCGCGTACGCGATCTCCTGGACCGGCGTGGCGCCCGCTTCCTGCAGGTGGTAGCTGCAGATGTTGATCGGGTTCCACTTGGGGATGTGGGCCACCGTGTACGTGATCATGTCGGTGGTCAGGCGCAGGCTGGGGCCCGGCGGGAAGACGTGCGTCCCCCGCGACAGGTACTCCTTGACGATGTCGTTCTGCGTCGTCCCCGACAGCTTGGAGATGTCGGCGCCCTGCTCCTCGGCCACCACCTCGTACATCGCCAGCAGCCACATGGCCGTGGCGTTGATGGTCATCGAGGTGTTCATCTGGTCCAGCGGGATGTCCTGGAACAGCCGCCGCATGTCACCGAGATGGGACACCGGAACCCCGACCCGGCCGACCTCGCCGCGGGCGAGAATGTGGTCGGGGTCGTAACCGGTCTGCGTCGGAAGATCGAACGCGACCGACAGACCGGTCTGGCCCTTGGCGAGGTTGCGCCGGTACAGCTCGTTGGACGCCTCGGCGGTGGAGTGTCCGGCGTACGTCCGCATCAGCCACGGACGATCCTTCTGACGCTCAGTCATTTGCGACCCGTATCTTCGTGGTTCAGACGCTTCAGACGTTCCGGAACCGGTTGATGGCGTCGAGGTGCTTGGCGCGCATCTCCTCGTCGCGCACACCCATCCCCTCCTCGGGTGCCAGCGCCAGCACGCCGACCTTGCCCTGATGGAGGTTGCGGTGCACGTCGTAGGCGGCCTGGCCGGTTTCTTCGAGAGTGTACGTACGCGACAGGGTCGGGTGGATCTTGCCCTTTGCGATCAGTCGGTTGGCCTCCCACGCCTCGCGGTAGTTGGCGAAGTGCGAGCCGACGATCCGCTTCAGCGACATCCACAGGTAGCGGTTGTCGTACTCGTGGTTGTAGCCGGAGGTCGAGGCACAGGTCACGATGGTGCCGCCCTTGCGGGTGACGTACACGGACGCGCCGAAGGTCTCCCGGCCGGGGTGCTCGAAGACGATGTCCACGTCCTCGCCGCCGGTCAGCTCGCGGATGCGCTTGCCGAAGCGCTTCCACTCGCGCGGGTCCTGGTTGTGCTCGTCCTTCCAGAACTTGTAGCCCTCGGCGTTGCGGTCGATGATCGCCTCGGCGCCCATCTTCCGGCAGATCTCCGCCTTCTGGTCGCTGGAGACCACGCAGATCGGGTTGGCGCCGCCGGCCAGCGCGAACTGGGTGGCGTAGCTGCCGAGGCCGCCGCTGGCGCCCCAGATCAGGACGTTGTCGCCCTGCTTCATCCCGGCGCCGTTGCGGGAGACCAGCTGGCGGTACGCGGTCGAGTTGACCAGACCGGGCGACGCCGCCTCCTCCCAGCTCAGGTGCTGGGGCTTGGGCATCAGCTGGTTGGACTTGACCAGAGCGATCTCGGCGAGGCCGCCGAAGTTCGTCTCGAAGCCCCAGATCCGCTGCTCGGGGTCGAGCATCGTGTCGTTGTGGCCGTCGGAGGACTCCAGCTCCACGGACAGGCAGTGCGCGACGACCTCGTCACCCGGGCCCCAGGCGTTGACGCCCGGGCCGGTGCGCAGCACGACACCGGCGAGGTCGGAGCCGATGACGTGATACGGCAGGTCGTGGCGCTTGGTGAGCGGGGAGAGGCGGCCGTAGCGCTCCAGGAACCCGAACGTCGACACCGGCTCGAAGATCGAGGTCCACACGGAGTTGTAGTTGACGGAGGAGGCCATCACGGCCACCAGCGCCTCACCGGGGCCGAGCTCGGGCACCGGCACGTCTTCGACGTGCAGCGACTTGCGGGGGTCCTTCTCCTTGGACGGCACGCCGGTGAACATCTCGGCCTCGTCCTTGTGCACGGTCACCGCGCGGTAGGACTCGGGGATGGTCAGCGCGGCGAAGTCGTCGCTGGTGGTGTCGGTCGCGAGGATTGCGTCCAGGATTTCGTTCACGGTGTGCCTCCGGCGAGTGTGATCTCCCCTGCTCGGGGATCCACCTGCTCGGCGGGAGGCCGAGAGCGTGGGGCGGATCCGGGAGCTCGGGGAAGCGTTGAGGGAAACGCTTGGGTGGAACGTCGGGGGTGGTGCGGAGGTGGTGCCGTCGGTTCGGCCGGGTGGCTCCGTTTCCTCGGCTCCCGCGGTTGTCGCGGGGCGTCGGTCGCGGCGCCTGGCAGCGCTGGGTGAGCGCGGGGTCGCCTGGTGACGCAGGCATCCGGGCGAGCAGCCACGGGTGGCTTGCTGGGACAGCCGGCGCACGAAGGTGCACTGCGCGCCGGCCGCCCGGACACACTCAACGTATGACACCGCGTGCCACTCGACAAGACACTGAGTGCCAGCAATTTCTCTCAGATGTCATCCGGCGGGCACGCATGAGCAACAGAGGCTGCCTTGTGGGGGGTATTCCTCACTCTTCGCGTCGTCGTGCATGCGTTGGGTGGGCATGGGTGGGTTAGCCCATGCGGGTCGCGATGGAGTGGATTCGGCTCGGCGAGGGATGCGGCCGGCGCGCCCGGCCGGAGAAGGGCGCGAGCGGGCTCTCGGGAGGCGCCGCGGGTCTTGCGAGGGGCCGCGGGGGTCCGGCAGCGGCCGTGGGGCGGTGGTGCGGGCCGTCCCGGCCCGCGTCGCTCGCGTTCTCCCCCGTGGTGAAGAACGCGAGCGGATCGGGTGCGTCAGCGCGTCACCGGATCAGTGCTCAGTTGCGGTCCTTGATGGCCTTGCGGATGGTGCGCATGACCTCGTCCAGCGGGGCGTCGGTCCGCGCCACCGCGACCAGGACCTCGCCCTCCCGCGAGACGGCCGCCGGAGGGCTCTCGCCGGCCGAGGTGCGGCCCGCGCCGATGCCCGAGCCGAACGTCTCCCGGACGATCTCGAAGGCGTGGTCGAGCTGGGCCTCCACATCGCCCTCGGCGCCCGCCCGCAGCCAGCGCCGCAGCACGTGGTTGTGCGCGGTGACCACCGCGGACGCGGCGACCTCGGCGAGCAGCGGATCGTCGTCGCCCTCGCGGTGCGCGCCCTCGTCGAAGTGGCCCAGGAGGTAGCGGGTGAACAGCCGCTCGTAGCGGGCCACCGAGGCGATCTCCGCCTCGCGAAGGGTGGGCACCTCGCGGGTGAGGCGGTAGCGGGCGACGGCCACGGCCGGGGAGGCCGCGTACATCCGCATGACTTCCTTGATGCCGCGGCAGACCGTGTCGAGCGGGTGCTCGTGCTGCGGGGCGGCGTCCAGGACGGCCTCGGCACGTACGAGGGTGTCGTCGTGGTCGGGGAAGATCGCCTCTTCCTTGGAGCGGAAGTGGCGGAAGAAGGTGCGGCGGGCGACGCCCGCGGCGGCCGCGATCTCGTCGACCGTCGTCGCCTCGTAGCCCTTGGTCGCGAACAGTTCCATCGCCGCAGCGGACAATTCGCGGCGCATTTTCAGCCGTTGGGCGGCTGCGCGGCGGGTGCCGGGAGTGCTGGTCTCGGGTGTGTCGGTCGATGGCGTGCGAGCGGGCTGGGACATGTGGGGACGGTACTGCATGTTTACGCGGCCTGCGGCATCGGCTGCCGTCCGCGCCCCCCTGACCTGGGGCGGGCCGCCGGATGGTGCCAGCAGCCCGCCCCACGTTCCCCCGTCTTTCGACCGGGGATGTCCCCACCCGTCAGCGCCGGGCGTACTCACGGAAGCCGCGGCCGGTCTTGCGGCCGAGGCAGCCCGCGGCGACGAGGTGCTCCAGCAGTGGCGCCGGGGCCAGCCCGGGGTCGCGGAACTCCGCGTGCAGCACCTTCTCGATGGCCAGCGAGACGTCGAGCCCGACGACGTCCAGGAGCTCGAAGGGTCCCATCGGGTACCCGCCGCCGAGCTTCATCGCCGCGTCGATGTCGTCCAGGGTCGCGTAGTGCTCCTGGACCATCTTGATCGCGTTGTTGAGGTACGGGAACAGCAGCGCGTTCACGATGAATCCGGCACGGTCGCCGCAGTCCACCGGGTGCTTGCGGACCTTCGTGCAGACCGCCCGCACCGTGGCGTGCACGTCATCCGCGGTCAGGACCGTGCGCACGACCTCCACCAGCTTCATCGCGGGCGCCGGGTTGAAGAAGTGCATCCCGATGACGTCCTGCGGCCGCGAGGTGGCGCGGGCACAGGCCACCACAGGCAGCGAGGAGGTGGTGGTGGCGAGGACGGCGCCCGGCTTGCAGACCTTGTCCAGCGTGCCGAACAGCTGCTGCTTGACCTCCAGGTCCTCGGCGACCGCCTCGACGGCGAGATCGACGTCCGCGAAGGCGTCGAGCGAACCGGCCGGGGTGATCGCCGCCAGGGCGGCGTCCCGGGCCTCCGGGGCGAGCCGGCCCTTGTCCACCGAGCGGCCCAGCGACTTGGTGATCCTCGCCTTGGCCTTCTCCGCCTTCTCCAGGCTGCGGGCGGCCAGCACGACCTCGAAGCCCGCCTTCGCGAACACCTCGGCGATGCCGCTCGCCATGGTTCCGGAGCCGGCCACGCCGACGCTGCGCACGCTCCGGCCGGCCGCTGCCTCGTCGGCGGCCTCGGGGGTCTCCGCGTCCGGCACGACCTCGCCGCTGCCCGGCTCGGCGTAGCTGTAGAAGCCGCGGCCCGCCTTGCGGCCGGTCAGCCCGGCCTCGGCCAGCTGCCCCAGGATGGGCGCCGGGGCGTGCAGCCGGTCGCGGGAATCGGCGTACATCGCCTCCAGGACCGTCCGCGCGGTGTCCACGCCGATCAGGTCGAGCAGCGCCAGCGGGCCCATCGGCAGCCCGCAGCCGAGCCGCATCGCGGCGTCGATGTCCTCGCGGGTGGCGTACTTGGACTCGTACATCGCGGCGGCCTGGTTGAGGTAGCCGAACAGCAGGCCGTCGGCGACGAATCCCGGGCGGTCGCCGACCGCGATGGGGTTCTTGCCCAGGTCGCGGGCCAGCTCGGTGACGGCGGCGACCGCGGTCGGCGCGGTGAGCACCGAGGACACCACCTCGACCAGCTTCATCGCCGGCGCGGGGTTGAAGAAGTGCACGCCGAGCACCCGCTCGGGGCGCAGGGAGTCGGCGGCCAGCCGGGTCACCGACAGCGCGTTGGTGCCGGTGGCCAGGATGGCCTCCGGACGCACGATGTCGTCCAGCGCGGTGATCACCTGGCGCTTGAGCTCGTAGTCCTCCGGCACCACCTCGATGACGAGGTCGGCGTCCGCGGCGGCCTGCAGGTCCGAGAAGGTGCGGAAGCGGGCGAGGACGTCCTGCCGCTCGCGCTCGGTGATCCGCTCGCGCTCGACGCCGCGGGCGGTGGAGGCCGCGAGGGAGGCGACGGCGTGCCGGGCCGCGGCTTCGTCGGTGTCGATGCCGATGACCTCGCGGCCGGCCCGGGTGAGCACCTCGGCGATACCGGTGCCCATGGTGCCGAGACCGACGACGGCCACGGTGGAAAGGGACGAGGGGGAGACTTCAGTTGAGAGGTCCGGTGTGGACTGAGGGCCCATCGCGAGACTCCAGAGAGTGTTCCCCTGAGGCAGGGGAGAGGTGACGACTGAGGGGTTGAGTCCGCGAGCGCGGGCAGCAAGGCGCAACGGCGGGAGGCGGCGGTGGGCCGCGGGGCCGCAGCACTGTGGGCAGCGCCGGCGGGAAGGGAGATCGGGCAAGCCCTGTCCCGGGGCCGTGCCGTGTTCTCCGTACAGGTGTCGTGCTGTGCGGTGCCGAACCGATGTCACTCATGGCGGCTGCGTCACCAGGCCGCCCGAGCAGGGGTGCCGCTCGTCCCAGCAGGTTAACCCGTGGGTAACCGGAGCGCCAGGGGTAGTCGGGGTCATTAGGCTGTGGCGCAGGCCACGTCGCACGGACCGGGGCGGCCCGGCGGGAGGGGAGCGACAAATGGAAGAGGAATTCCACGAGTTGACGGACCGGGTGCGGGCCGAACTCCGCTCCCCACAGGATCTGGTCGCCTACGAGCGGCTGCTGGGGCTGGCCCGCAAGAACACCCCCGCCGCCCGGGAGGAGCTGGCCAGGGTGCTGGTCGTGGTCGAACGCCCCCTGTGGGCCAGGGAGATCGCCGCCTTCGTGCTCGGCTGCGCGGGCGACAAGCGCGCCTTCGAGACGCTGGTGCTGCTGCTGAACTACCGCGATCCGGTGCGCTGCGCCACCGCCGCCCACGCCCTGGGGCGGCTCGGCGACCCCCGTACCGCCCGTGCGGCCGCCGCCCTGGCCACCAATCCGCTGCGCACCGCGTACGCCCTGCATCCCGTGCGGCTGCTGGCCGAGCTGCGTGCGCCGCAGTCGGTACCCGCGTTGGTCGCGACGCTGGAGCGGCTGCTCACCCCGCACAACCCGTACTGGCGGGTGGCGCTCGCCTGCGTCGAGGGCCTCGGTGCGCTGGGCGACCGGCGGGCCGTCCCCACCCTCGCGGCCGCCGCCGGACATCCGCGGCTGGCGGCCGCCGCGGCGGCGTCGCTGGCGCGGCTGGGGGTCCAGGAGGACGCGGCGCCCGCCGGGCCGGGCGACGCAGGCGGCGGGGACGGCCGGATTCACGCCCCCCGGAGGGGCGACGGCGAAGCGGTGCCCGGCGGCCCGGCGGACGGCGGGCCGGCCGCCGACGGGCGCCGGTAGCGCAGCTCGGGGACGCTCCTGCCTCCGACCTCGTACGCCTCCTCCGAACCGTCCGGCACGAATCCGGCCCGTTCGTAGAAGCGCCGGGCGCGCGTATTGCCGCGGACCACCCACAGATACAGGGTGCCGAAACCGGCGGCGCGGGCCCGGTCCACGGCCGCGGTCAGCAGGCTGCGTCCCACCCCGGTGCCGATCAGGGCCGGCGAGACGTAGAGGGCGAGGAGTTCCCCCGCCGGCACGCCCCCGGTCAACGCGCCCTCGGGCGGGGCGATATCGGAATCACGGGCGGGCCCGACACAGGCCCAGCCGACGACCTCGCCGTCCCGCTCCGCCACCAGGTCGGACACCTCCGGCGGCCGTCGCCCGAACCACGAGCGCCGCCGCTCGGCGTCGGCCGCCACGCTCATGGCGTCCAGATACGCCTGCGGCATCAGCCCGCGGTAGGCCGCCTGCCAGCCCCGTACCCGGACCGCCGAGACGGTGTCGATGTCCGCCTCGGTCATCTCGCGTATCCGTACCCCGTCCGGCGGCCGCGCCGGCATCCGCTCCACAGACCCCGTCATGTCCGAGAGCGTAGGAGGCGGGTCAAGGGCTTTTCCGTGCTCCGCCAGGGCGGCACTTGACCTTGCCCCAGGGGTCAGGGTTCGACACTCCCGGCATGGACAGCACCTCGCAGGCCGCGCCCGACGCGACCCGAACCCAGCGCAGAGTCGTCATCGTCACGGGTGCCGGCACCGGCATCGGACGCGCCACCGCCCGCGCCTTCGCCGACGGGGGAGCGTGCGTGCTGGCGGTCGGCCGCCGGGCCGCGCCGCTGGCCGAGACCGCGGCGAACGGCACCGGGGACGGCGAGATCGTTCCGTACGCCGCCGACATCACCGCGGACGGCGCGCCCGAGGAGATCGTGCGCCACGCCGTCGAGACCTATGGGCGGCTGGACGTGCTGGTCAACAACGCCGCGGTGGTGGGCAGCGGGTCCCTCGGCGCCTACCGCAAGGAGGGGTTGGCCCCGCTCCTGGCGACGAACCTCGTCGCGCCGGTCCTGCTGACCCAGGCCGCCGTGCCGCACCTGGAGCGGACCGGTGGCGTGGTGGTCAACATCAGCACCTCGGTCGGCCAACGGGGCTGGCCCGGCAACGCGGTCTACGCCGCCACCAAGACCGGCCTCGAACTCCTCACCCGCAGCTGGGCGGTGGAGCTGGCACCGCGCGGCGTACGGGTGGTGGCGGTCGCCCCCGGAGCGATCGAGACCCCGATCGCACTCCACCAGGGCTGGTCGGCCGAGCAGCGGGCGGCGGTCCGCGACTGGCAGATCGCGCACACGCCCATGGGGCGGGTGGGCCGTCCCGAGGAGGTCGCCTGGGCAATCACCGGGCTGGCCGCGCCGTCCGCGTCGTTCGTGACCGGGGTGGTCCTTCCGGTCGACGGGGGAGCGGTGGTCGGCTGAGCGGGCGGCCGGCCACGACCGGCGACGGCAGGACGCCGCCACGACCCGCCACCTCCCTGGTAGAAACGGTGCCGGAGGGGAGGTGGTCGGGTTGCGGATCGGGGAACTGGCCCGGATCACGGGTGCGTCGCCGCGGGCGCTGCGCCGGTACGAGGACGACGGCCTGATCCGGTCGGAGCGGGCGGCGAACGGCTATCGCGTCTACGACGGCCGCGCGGCCGTCCGCGTGCGGAACATCCGGCACCTGCTGGCGGCCGGGCTCACCCTCGCCGACGTCCACTGCTTCGCCACCTGCCTGGACGGTGACATGGCCACCGCCCCGCCCTCGGCCGAGGGACTGCGGATCGCCCGCGACCGGCTCGCCGTCATCGACGCGCGGATCGCCGCCCAGACCGAGGCGCGCGATCGTCTGGCGCGCGCCCTGGACGCCGCCCCGACCGCATCGGCGTAGGCCCGGCGGACGCCCGGAGAGCGGCCAACGGCGCTCAGAGCAGGGTCAGTTGGGTCGGCCCCGCCGCATGCTCATCCCCGCCGGCCGGCTCCGGCGGCGGAATGCGACGGGCTTCACCGGAGCGGGCGGGGCCGATGCCGTACTCCGTGGCGAGTTCGTGGACCTGGCGGGTGATCCGGCGCTGATACCACTTCGGGGCGTACGAGCCGCCCGCGTACATCCGCTCGTAGCGCGGCACCAGCCGGGGGTGGTGGTGACCCAGCCACTCCATGAACCACTCCCGGGCGCCGGGCCGCAGATGGAGCACGAGCGGGGTGACGGAGCCGGCGCCCGACTCCGCGATGGCCCGGACCGTGGCGCGCAGCTGGTCCGGCGCGTCGCCGAGGAAGGGGATCACCGGCGCCATCAGCACGCCGCACGGAATGCCGTGTGCGGTGAGCGTGCGCACCACGTCGAGGCGGCGCTCAGGGGCGGGTGTGCCGGGCTCGACCGTGCGCCACAGCTCGCGGTCGACGAAGCCGACGGAGACCGAGATGCCGACGTCGGTGACCTCGGCGGCCTGCCGCAGCAGTTCGAGGTCGCGCAGGATCAGCGTGCCCTTGGTGAGGATCGAGAAGGGGTTGGCATGGTCGCGCAGCGCGCCGATGATGCCGGGCATCAGGCGGTAGCGGCCCTCTGCGCGCTGGTAGCAGTCGACATTGGTGCCCATGGCTATGTGCTCGCCGCGCCAGCGGCGCGCGGTCAGCTCGCGGCGCAGCAGGTCCGGGGCGTTGACCTTCACCACGATCTGGGAGTCGAAGCCGAGCCCGGTGTCCAGGTCGAGGTAGCTGTGGGTCTTGCGGGCGAAGCAGTAGACGCAGGCGTGCGAGCAGCCCCGGTAGGGGTTCACCGTCCATTCGAACGGCATCCGGGAGGCTCCCGGCACGCGGTTCACGATCGAGCGGGCCCGCACTTCATGGAAGGTGATCCCACGGAATTCGGGGCTGTCGATCGTCCGGCTGACGATGTCCGTGCCGAACAGCGCGGACGGGCTGTCGCCCAGATTGTCCCAGCGCATCGGGCCTCCTCCTGAGTCCTGCCGAGCCCCCGTACCCATATTAGAACAGGTGTTCCCTTCAGGGTCCGCCGACCCGGAATTTGGGCGTGCCGCCCGGTGGTGGTTGGCTTGGCGGCGCACCGCAGGACCGGCAGCCGATACTGGAGGAAGACACACATGGGTCAGGTCGAGGCCACCACGCAGCGCGAGATCGCGGCGGACCCGGAGGACGTGTTCGACGCGCTCGCCGACTACAACGGCACGCGCCGGCAGCTGCTGCCCGAGCACTTCAGCGAGTACGAGGTCCGCGAGGGTGGCGACGGCAAGGGCACCGTCGTCCACTGGAAGCTCCAGGCGACGAGCAAGCGGGTGCGCGACTGCCTGCTGGAGGTCGACGAGCCGACCGACGGCCAGCTCGTGGAGAAGGACCGCAATTCCTCCATGGTGACCACCTGGGTCGTCACCCCGGCCGGCGAGAAGCGCGCCCAGGTCGTCGTGACCACCACCTGGCAGGGCGCCGGCGGTGTCGGCGGCTTCTTCGAGAGGACGTTCGCACCCAAGGGCCTTGGCCGGATCTATGACGCGATTCTCGCCAATCTCGCCACCCACATGGAGAAGTGAGCGTCACGCCGGCCGCTCCGTCACCCTTTCGGGGTTTCGGCCTGCTCACCGGTTCGGGTGGTTTCCGATGCGCCAGGGTGTCCTGACCGCGTCAGGCCCGTTCGGCAGAAACCCCTGATGGGGGCCCAATAGGCGCCCCGGGCAACGTACTTGGTGCCCGTCCCGCCCCGCACGCTCCGATTCGCCGCGCTTGATCCCTGTTGTCGCCCGATGCGAGAAATGGGCGGCGGCAGCAGGCGTGACGAGGGGAGCAGTACGTGGGCGGGACCACCCTGACCGAGCGGGACGAGCGGGCCGATCCGCCCGCCTCCGAGACCCCGGCGGACGCGGTGCGCGAACGGGATCCCGATACCGGGGAGATCGCGGCACGGGCGCACGCCCCGGCCCGCGCGGACGCCGCACCGGCCGCGACGGGCGACGCATCCGCGGCGCCTGCCCCCGGCGGCGCCGCGGTCCAACTCAGCCCCCGCCGGGTGCGGTTGGTCTTCGTCGGCCTGATGCTGACGCTGCTGCTCGCGGCGCTCGACCAGACCATCGTCGCCACCGCCCTGCCGAAGGTCGTCGGCGAACTGCACGGTCTGGACAAGATGTCCTGGGCGGTGACGTCCTACCTGCTGGCCTCGACCATCGGCCTGCCCCTCTACGGCAAGCTCGGCGACCTCTTCGGCCGCAAGCCCATCTTCGTCTTCGCGATCCTCGTCTTCATCGTCGGATCGGCGCTGGCCGGCTGGTCGCGCTCGATGGACGAACTGATCGTCTTCCGCGCCGTCCAGGGCGTCGGCGGCGGCGGTCTCATGATCGGCGTCCAGGCGATCATGGCCGATGTCGTACCGCCCCGGGAGCGCGGCCGCTACATGGGCCTGATCGGCGCCGCCTTCGGACTGGCCTCCGTCGCCGGGCCGCTGCTCGGCGGCTTCTTCACCGACCACGCCTCCTGGCGCTGGTGCTTCTACATCAACGTCCCGTTCGGCGCCCTGACGCTCCTCGTCATCGCCGTCGTCCTGAAGCTGCCCAAGCCCGTCGGCCGGCCCAAACTGGACATCGCCGGTGCGCTGCTGCTCGCAGCCTTCTCCACCTGCCTTGTGCTGCTGACCAGTTGGGGAGGTACGCAGTACGCGTGGGGCTCCCGGGTGGTCCTCGGGCTCGGCGCCGGCGCGCTCGCCTCGGCTCTGCTCTTCCTCGTCGTCGAGCGCTTCGCCGCCGAACCGCTCATCCCGCTACGGCTGTTCCGCGACTCGATCTTCAACCTCACCGGACTGATCGGCGCGGTCGTCGGCGTCGCGCTCTTCGGGGCCGCGAGCTATCTGCCGACCTTCCTCCAGATGGTCGACGGCGCGACCGCCACCGAGTCGGGGCTGCTGATGCTGCCGATGATGGGCGGCGTGGTGATCGCCTCGATCGTCTCCGGCCAGCTCATCAGCCGCACCGGTCACTACAAGGTCTTTCCGCTCCTCGGCTGTGCGGTGGCCGCGGAGGGCATGTGGCTGCTGTCGCGGATGGAGGAGGACACCTCGCGGGGCGTCTACAGCCTCTGGATGGGCATCCTGGGCCTCGGCATCGGCTTCGTCATGCCGGTGCTCGTACTGGCCGTGCAGAATTCCGCGCGCCCCGCCGACCTCGGCACCGCGACCAGCGCCAACAACTACTTCCGGCAGATCGGCGGCAGCGTCGGCGCGGCCGTCTTCGGCACCCTCTTCGCCAACCGGCTCGCGGACGGGCTCGGCCGCGAACTGCCGCGCAACGCGCGGCTGCCCGACCCCGAGTCGATCACCCCGCAACTGGTGCACGAGCTGCCGGCCGCGCTGCGTGAGGGCTACATCACCGCATACGCGCAGGCCATGCCGCGGATCTTCCTCTACCTCGTGCCGGTGCTCGTCCTCGGCTTCCTGCTCGCCCTCTTCCTGAAAGAGAAACCCCTGGTGTCCCACGCCCCGCAGACCTCGCAGGCCCCCTACGCCGACCCGGACGCCCCCGCCGTGCCGCCGGCGCGTTCCGCCCCGGGGGCCGATTCGGCCCACGCCTCCGGCGGGTACGGCCCCGCGCCGGACTCCTACGGCTCGGCGACCACCTACACGCACGCCAACGCCTACGCCGCGACCGGGCAGCCCCCGGCGATGGCCGGCATCCCGGTGTGCGGCACCGTCCAACACCACGACGGCACCATCGTCCCGCGCGCCGCGCTCACGCTCATCGACGTCGCGGGCCGGCAGATCGGCCGCGGCGCCACCGGTGAGGACGGGCGGTACGCGCTGAGCACGCCGGGCGCGGGGGCGTACGTCCTGATCGCCGCGGCGGGCGGGCATCAGCCGCAGGCGGTCAGCGTCACCGTCGGCGAGCGGCCGGTCGACCTGGACGTCGTCCTCGGCGGTGCCGGCCGCCTCGCCGGCACCGTGACCACGGGCGACGGCACTCCGGTACGCGACGCCATGGTGACCCTCACCGATGTGCGCGGCGAGGTGGTGGCCGGCACCCGCAGCGGACGCGAAGGCGGTTACGTCATCGGGGAGTTGGTGGCCGGGGAGTACACCCTCGCCTCCAGCGCCCCGGCCTTCCGGCCCGCGGCCCTGCCGGTGACCGTCCAGGCTTCCCGCGAGACCCGCCAGGACATCGAACTCGCCGGCGGCGCGGTGCTGCGCGGCACGGTACGCGCCGGCGGCGGCCGGCCGGTCGAGGACGCCCGGGTCACGCTGCTGGACGCGGCGGGCAACGTCGTCGACACCGCGACGACGGGCCCCGACGGACTCTTCCGTTTCGTGGATCTCTCGGCCGGTGAGTACACCGTCATCGCCGCCGGATACCCGCCGGTCGCCACCGTCCTGCAGGTCGCGGGCGGCGGACGCACCGAGCGCGACCTGCAGTTGGGGCACGAGGACTGACGTATCGCCCCGGGCGCGGAGGAATGCCCGTGCCCGGGGTGTGCCCGGCCGGCGGTCTCGCGCCCGGCCGGTCAGGTGGTGAAAGCTCGCCCGTGGTGGGCGAGTTCGGCGTGTGGATCGCCGCCGCCGGTGCGGGCGGGGTCGGGATGGATGAGTGCCCCGGCCAGCCGGGGGACGGCGTGCAGCAGGGCGTGCTCGGCGGCCACGGCGACGTGATGGGCGGCGGCCAGCGGCAGTGTGCCGTCGATGACGACCGCGGCCTCGGCCCGCAGCCGGTGGCCTATCCACCGCATCCGCAACTCGCCCACCGCCAGCACACCCGGGACCTGACGCAGGGTCTGCTCGGCGGTGTCGACCAGGGCGGGATCCACCGCGTCCATGAGGCGGCGGAAGACCTCCTTGGCCGCGCAGCCGAGAACCAGCAGGATCGCGCCGGTGATGAGCAGGCCGACGACCGGGTCGGCCAGGCGCCAGCCGATGGCGGCCCCGCCCGCGCCCAGCAGTACGGCCAGTGAGGTGAAGCCGTCGGTGCGGGCGTGCAGCCCGTCGGCGACCAGCGCGGCCGAGCCGATCCTGCGGCCGGTGCGGATGCGGTAGCGCGCCACCCCTTCGTTGCCGAGGAAGCCGATCACCGCGGCGACGGCGACGGCCGGGAGGTGGCCGATCTCGCGCGGGTGCAGCAGGCGGTCGATCGCGGTCCAGGCCGTGAACACCGCGGACGCGGCGATGGTCAGGAGGATGACCAGGCCCGCGAGGTCCTCGGCCCGGCCGAATCCGTAGGTGAACCGACGCGTCGCGGTCCGCCGCCCCAGCAGGAACGCGATGCCCAGGGGCACGGCGGTCAGTGCGTCCGCCGCGTTGTGCACGGTGTCGCCGAGCAGCGCCACCGATCCGGACAGCGTCACGACCAGCGCCTGCGCCACGGTGGTCAGGCCCAGGACGACGAGGGAGATCCACAGGGTGCGCATGCCCTCGGCCGAGGTCTCCAGGGCGGCGTCGACCTTGTCGGACGCCTCGTGGCTGTGCGGCGTGACCAGGTGCCGGAGCTGGTGGGACCAGCGTGACCAGCGGCCCCGCACGGGAGCGTGCTCCCCGTGCGGGGTGCCGTGCCCGTGCCGGTGCTCGTGGGGTCCATGGGAGTGAGGGGCGGCCCCGCCGTAGTGGTGTCCGTCGGCGGCGAGGCGGCCGTTCGCCTCGCCGGACGGGTGCTTCTCCGGTACGTCGTGCAGGTCACTCGCGTCGTTCACAGCAGCTCCCACCTTCCGCTCCAGGGGCGCCGGTGGTGGACACCGGCCCGCTCCTCGGACCATTATGTGCGTATGAGCGCACGCATGCACCTATCAGATGCGCACGGTCCGCAAGAGCGAGACGAAGGCGCTCGGCTGGCCGTGGCCGCCGAGGTGCTGGGCCTGCTCGCCGACCGCACCCGGCTGGCCCTCCTGCGGCGCCTCGCGGAGGGGGAGGCGGATGTGAGCACGCTCACCGAGGCGTGCGGAGCGGCGCGCCCTTCCGTCAGCCAGCACCTCGGCCGGCTCCGCCTGGCCGGTCTGGTGACCCACCGCAAGGAAGGCCGTCGGGTCGTCTACGCCCTGCGCCACGGGCATCTGCGCCGCCTGGTGGAGGAGGCGCTGAGCGTCGCCGACCATCAGCTGGGCCACCTCCCGCCGCACGACTGAGCCACCGGCCGCGCGGGCCGCTGTGCAGGGCTTCCCACCTCGGCCTTCCCCTGTCGGGGTTGGCGAATGTCACAGCCCAACAGGCCGGGCAAAACGGACATTTCTACCTCGTTTTCGGGGGTGTTCGCGAAGCGGCCGCGTAGGGTCGTCGGTGGCGATGAACGCAGCCGTGAGCCCGGAGCAGATCGAGGCCGGCCCGCGTTCAGCGACTTCCGAGGCCCTGCACAGGCGCCCGGATCGATCGGTCCGCCGCACCCCACTTCGCGGAACACCGCGCGACGAAGCGCGATGAAGTGCGGCGCGAAGGCGGCAGAGGACGGCAGGTACGGCGCGCAACGCCGGCCCGTCACCGGTCGCGCGAGGCCCGCACCGGACCTGGCGACACCCCTCGGGACGGAAACGGACGGATCATGCACGCATCACGGATGAGCCGCGGCACGCGCCGCGGGCTGGCCGCGCTGGTGGCTGCCGCCGCCCTGCTCGCGGCCCTCGGCACCGTCTTCACCATGACGCGCTCCTCGGCCGCCCCGGCCCCGGCCGCACCGACCACCGCCAG
The DNA here is from genome assembly GCF_045782725.1 of Streptomyces sp. Pv4-95. Taxonomy (NCBI): domain Bacteria; kingdom Bacillati; phylum Actinomycetota; class Actinomycetes; order Kitasatosporales; family Streptomycetaceae; genus Streptomyces; species Streptomyces sp. Pv4-95. The sequence continues at coordinate 1,699,179 of NZ_CP127172.1, read as the reverse complement.
TGCCACGGTGGGCGGCGCGAAGGTCGAGTGCACGTCGAAGAAGCCGGGCCTGGCGCCCGAACTCTCCCGGGACATCGCCCACGCCCTGCACGGGCGGCAGGGCGCGGCGGCGCTGGCCGTCTACGACCGGGACACCGGCACCACCTGCGACTACCAGGCCGGCACCGCCTTCGACTCCGCGAGCGTGGTGAAGGTCACGGTGCTCGGCGCGCTGCTCCGGCAGGCCGACGAGGAGCACCGCAAGCTCACGCCCAAGGAGGTGGAGCTGGCCACCGCCATGATCACCAAGTCGGACAACGAGGCCACCTCCGCGCTCTGGCGGCAGATCGGGGAGGACGGGATCAACCGGTTCCTTTCCCTGGCCGGAATGCGGCACACCGTCCCCGGCGCCGACGGAGCCTGGGGCCTCACCCAGGTCACCGCGAGCGACGAGCTCAAGCTGATGGAACTGCTCACCCGGAAGAACACGGTGCTCAGCGCGCACGCCCGCGGCTTCGCGCTCGACCTCATGGAGCGGGTCGCCCCCGACCAGCGCTGGGGCACGCCCGCCGGAGTGCCCGGCGGCACCACGACGCATGTGAAGAACGGCTGGCTGCCGCGCGAGGACAACGGCTGGCGGGTGCACAGTGTCGGCGCCTTCACCGGCGGTGGGCACGACTACGGCATGGCCGTCCTCTCGCAGGGAAACCGCACCATGGACTACGGCGTCGACACCGTGGAGGAAGCCGCCGAGGTCATCCACCGGGATCTGGCCGAGGCCGGCTGACCGGACGCCCGGGTGCGGCCCGGGCCCTGTACCTCTACTGCCTCGGCAGGCGACGGCCTCGACGCGAATCCGCAGGCCGCCATCTCCTCGGCGCCCTGCTCGCGCGGCGCTTCAGGTGATGGCCGGCTGTGTGGCGCGCGCGAGTTCACGGCGCCGACGCATGAAGGGACGGGGGCGGTTCAGGGCGAGGACCGCGGTGGTGGCCCCGTCGCGCTCGTAACAGGCGAGGAAGCTGCGGTCGTCGGGCGAGCCCTCGACGATCCGGGGTATGTCGCCCGGCAGCCGCCGGCCGGCGAACTGGATGCGGACGCCGTACTGGTCGGACCAGAAGTAGGGCAGGCCGCCGTGGGTGGCCACGGTGCTTCCCGCGAGGAGGTTCCGCGCGGCGATGGCGGCCTGTTCCGTCGCGCTGGTCCAGTGCTCTGCGCGCGAGCCGCCCACCCGGGCGACATCGCCGACGGCCACGATGTGCGGGACCGCGGTCACACAGCCCTCGTCGCACTGCACCCCGTCGTCGAGCGACAGCCCGGACCCTTCCAGCCAGCCGGTGTTGGGCCGCACCCCGATGCCCACGACGACCACATCGGCGAGGAGCATCCGGCCGTCGCGCAGTTCGACGCCGGCCACCCGGTCGGTGCCGCCGCCGTGCAGGCCCGCCACGCCGGTGCCGGTCAGGAGGGTGACGCCGTGGTCCGCGTGCAGGGCGGAGCAGATCAGCGCCATCTCGTCGCCGAGCTGGGGGACGAGGGGGAGCGGGGCCGCCTCGACCACGGTGACGTCATGCCCCAACGTGGCGCAGGACGAGGCCACTTCTGCCCCGATGAAGCCACCGCCGATCACCACGACCCGGGCCGGGCCGCGGCCCAGATCGTCGCGCAGTGCCTGGGCGTCGTCCAGGGTGCGCAGCGTGTGCACCCCGCTGCGCGCGGGGCCCGGCAGGCGGCGCGGTGTGGCGCCGGTGGCGACGACCACGCCGTCGGCCGCCAGCCGCCGGCCGCTTTCCAGGGCCACGGTGCGCCCGCCGGTGTCGAGCCCGGTGGCGCGGGTGCCCAGCAGCCACTCGGCGTCGAGTTCGGCGACCTCTTCGGCGTCGGCCAGGGCGAGTTGGTCCGGGCTCGCGGCGCCGGTGAGGAAGTTTTTGGACAGCGGCGGCCGGTCGTAGGGGCGGTGGTGCTCGTCCCCCACGATCGTCAGGCGCCCGTCGAACCCCTGTGAGCGCAGCGCCCGCGCGGCGTACAGTCCCGCCAGCGAGGCGCCGATGACTGCGATCGCTTTCATGCGGCAGTGCCCTCCTCGGCTGCGTGGTGGACGTAGACCATGCCGTCTTCCACCGTGACGGGATGGGTGCGCACGGCCCGCCGCGCCGGCAGGCAGGTGGGTGCTCCGGTGCGCAGGTCGAAGGACGCGGCGTGCAGCGGGCATTCGACCAGGCATCCCTCCAGCCAGCCGTCGGCGAGCGAGGCGTCCTGGTGGGTGCAGGTGTCGTCGATGGCGTACAGCTCACCGTCGGCGTTGAAGACGGCGATCGGAGGTGCGGTGTCGAGACGAACGGACTCGCCGGCGGGCAGTTCGGCCAGGTGGCAGACGGGAATCACGGAGCCCCCCTGTTACTGTTCGGTATAGTCGAGTTTCTTAATACGCACGGCACGTCGCTATGCGCAACAGAATCCAGATGGGGAGCCCGCGCGTCAAGCGCTCCCCTCAATGTCGGCCCGATCGGGCCGCCAGGTGGTGAGATCGCAGATGACCGACAAGGCGGAGGCAGGGGCGGCGGAGAAGCCGCCCAGGGGGCCGGCCGGCGGAGTGCAGTCGGTGGACCGGGCCGTGACCGTGCTGGAGATCCTGGCCCGGCACGGCGATGTCGGGGTGACCGAGGTCGCCGAGGAGCTGGGCGTCCACAAGTCCACGGCGTTCCGGCTGCTGGGCGTCCTGGAGAATCGCGGGCTGGTCGCCCAGGAGCAGGAGCGCGGCAAGTACTACCTCGGAGCCGGGGTGTTGCGCCTGGCCGGCGCGGCGGCCGTGCGGCTGGACATCTCCCAGGAGGGCGCGGCGCTGTGCCGGATGCTCGCCGACGAGCTGGGGGAGACGGTCAACATCGCGGTGCTCGACCACAACGCCGCGGTCAACATCATGCAGGCACGCGGCCCGGCCTCGGTCACCGCGCAGAACTGGCTCGGCAGGCGCACACCGCTGCACGCCACCTCCAGCGGCAAGGCGCTGCTCGCGTACCAGCCGGCCCCGGTCCAGGACATGGTCCTGGCGCGGAAGCTCCCGCGGCTGACGGAGCGGACGATCACCTCGGCGCCGGCGTTGCGCGAGCAGCTGGCGGAGGTGGTGCGGAAGGGCTTCGCGGTGGCCGCCGAGGAACTCGAACTGGGCCTGCACGCCGTCGCGGCCCCGGTGCGGGCGCACGACGGCGCGGTGATCGGGGCGATCAGTGTGTCGATCCCGGTCTACCGGCTGGACGAGGAACGGCTTCCCGAAGTGGCCGAGCGCACCGTCGAGGCGGCCCGGGAGCTCTCGCGGCGGATGGGGTACGCCTGTTGACCTCCGTGCGAGCGGGGAAGGGTGCGGGGCCGGAGCGATCCGGCCCCGCTTTCGTGTGTCCGGGGCCGTAACCGGTGCTTTACCAAGAGCTAACTCCCACCCCTTGACGCTGACGAGGTGGCGTTCCCAGTATGTCTCTCATCGCGCAACCAGTCGTGCACTGCGCAACACTGAGGGGTAGGGCATGCCACACGAGGTCCGTGCCGTCGTCGCGGCGAAAAGGGGCGCACCCGTCGAGGTGCAGACGATCGTGGTGCCGGATCCCGGCCCGGGAGAGGTGCTGGTCGCCGTCCAGGCGTGCGGGGTCTGCCACACCGATCTGCACTATCGGGAGGGGGCGATCGGGGAGGATTTCCCTTATCTGCTGGGGCATGAGGCGGCCGGTGTGGTGGAGGCGGTCGGTGCGGGGGTGGCCGATCTGGCGCCGGGTGACTATGTGGTGCTCGCCTGGCGTGCGCCGTGCGGGAGTTGCCGGTCCTGCCGCCGGGGCCGTCCCTGGTACTGCTTCGACTCGCGCAACGCCACCCAGTCGATGACCCTGCTGGACGGCACCGCGCTGACCGCGGCCCTGGGCATCGGTGCGTTCGCGGAGAAGACCCTGGTCGCCGCGGGGCAGGCGGTGAAGGTCGACCCCTCGGCCCGGCCGGAGGCGGCCGGTCTCATCGGCTGCGGGGTGATGGCCGGCTACGGCGCGGCCGTGCACACCGGCGCCGTCGGCAGCGGCGACACCGTCGCCGTCATCGGCTGCGGCGGCGTCGGCAACGCCGCCATCGCCGGCGCCTCGATCGCCGGCGCCCGCCGGATCATCGCCGTCGACATCGACGACCGGAAACTGGACGGCGCCACCCGCTTCGGCGCCACCCACACCGTCAACTCCCGTGGCACGGACCCGATCGAGGCGGTGCGCGGCCTGACCGGCGGACACGGCGCGGATGTGGTGATCGACGCGGTGGGCCGCCCGGAGACCTACCGGCAGGGCTTCTTCATGCGCGACCTGGCCGGCACCCTCGTCCAGGTCGGCGTCCCCGACCCCGACATGCGCATCGAACTGCCGCTGATCGAACTCTTCTCCCGCGGCGGCGCCCTGAAATCCTCCTGGTACGGCGACTGCCTGCCCAGCCGCGACTTCCCCGTCCTCATCGACCGCTACCTCAGCGGGCGCCTCGACCTTGACGGCTTCGTCACCGAGACCATCGCCCTGGACGAGGTGGAGGCCGCGTTCGACAAGATGCGCGACGGCACGGTGCTGCGCTCGGTCGTGGTCCTGTGAGGAGCCAACGGACCGCCGTCTCAAGGGAGTTCGGCGAACCGTCCTCGCACACCGGCATCGCGGCCGGGCGGCCGCACCTCCCCACCACCTGAAGCGCTCGGCAACAGAGCGCACCACCGGCCGGATTCTCCCCCGCTCCCCGCACGCGCCTGAACCCGAAGGAGGGACATGTCCTCTGCACTCGCCACCGACGCCCGGGTGGTCGTCATCGGTGCCGGCATCGTCGGCTGCTCGCTCGCCGATGAACTCACCGCCCGGGGCTGGAGCGACGTCACCGTCCTGGAGCAGGGGCCGCTGCCGGCCCCCGGCGGCTCCACCTCGCATGCGCCGGGGCTGGTCTTCCGGACCGGCCCGTCGAAGACCATGACCGAGTTCGCGAAGTACACCGTCCAGAAGTTCGGCGCCCTGGAGGTCGACGGGCTGCCCTGCTTCGACCCCCTCGGCGGCCTGGAGATCGCCACCACCGAGGCCCGCTGGGCCGACCTGCACCGCAAGGCCGGACTCGCCGCCTCCTGGGGCGTCAGCGGGGAGCTGCTCACCCCGCAGCAGTGCAAGCAGCTGTGGTCCCTGCTGGACGAGGACACCATCCTCGGCGGCTTCCACACCCCCGACGACGGATTGGCCCGGGCCCTGCTCGCCTGCCGGGCGCAGATGACACGGGCCGAGGGGCGGGGCGCCCGCTTCCTGGAGCGGCACACCGTCACGGGCATCGAGCGGGCGGACGGCCGGGTCACCGGCGTCGTCACCGACCAGGGCACCTTCCCCGCCGACCACGTCGTCTCGGCCGCCGGCTTCTGGGGCCCGGTGATCGGCGCGATGGCCGGGGTGGACGTACCGCTGCTGCCGCTGGCCCACCAGTACGCCACGACCGAACCGCTGCCCGAACTCGACGGGCCCGACGGCGCCGGAGCGGGGCGCCCGATCCTGCGGTTCCAGGACCGCGACCTGTACTACCGCGAGCACACGGACGCCGCCGGGAGCCGGCTCGGCATCGGCTCCTACGCCCACCGCCCGATGCCCGTCGACCCCTTCGCCGTCCCCGCCTTCGACGAAGCGCCGGTCATGCCGTCCTCCCTGCCCTTCACCGAGGAGGACTTCGCCCCGAGCTGGCAGGACAGCATCGGACTGATCCCCGCACTCCGTGCCTCCCGGGTGGCCGAGGGCTTCAACGGCGTCTTCTCCTTCACCCCCGACGGGATGCCGGTGCTCGGCGAATCCCGGGACCTGCGTGGCTTCTGGCTCGCCGAGGCCGTCTGGGTCACCCACTCCGCCGGCGTCGCCAAGGCCCTCGCCGAGTGGATGACCGACGGGCGGCCCTCCCTCGACCTCCACGAATGCGACCTCTACCGCTTCGAGGACGCCCAGCGCTCACCCGCCTACATCGAGGACCGCGGCGCCCAGAGCTTCGTCGAGGTCTACGACGTCATCCACCCGCTCCAGCCCATCGAGGCCCCCCGCCCCCTCCGCGTCAGCCCCTTCCACGCCCGGCAGCAGGAACTCGGCGCGTACTTCCTGGAGGCCGGCGGCTGGGAGCGCCCCCACTGGTACGAGGCCAACGCCCCGCTCGCCGAAGGGCTCGCCCTCCCCGAACGCGACCCCTGGTCGGCCCGCTACTGGTCACCGATCGCCGCCGCGGAGGCCGCGGCGACCCGCGAGAAGGTCGCGCTCTACGACATGACCCCGCTGCGCCGCCTGGAGGTCACCGGCCCTGGCGCCCTCGGTTTCCTCCAGCGGATGACCACCAACCAGCTGGACAAGAAGCCCGGTGCGGTCACCTACACCCTCCTCCTGGACGAGGCCGGTGGCGTCCGCTCCGACCTCACCGTGGCGCGTCTCGCACCCGACCACTTCCAGGTCGGCGCCAACAGCGGAGCCGACATGGACCTGCTGCTGCGGCACGCACCGGCCGGGGTGCAGATCCGCGACGTCACCTCCGGCACCTGCTGCATCGGGCTCTGGGGCCCGCTGGCCCGCGACCTCGTCCAGCCGCTCACCCGCGACGACTTCTCCCACCAGGGCTTCGGCTTCTTCAAGGCGAAGCAGACCTACCTCGGCCATGTTCCGGTCACCGCCATGCGGCTGAGCTACGTCGGCGAGCTGGGCTGGGAGCTGTACACCACCGCGGACCTCGGCCTGCGGCTGTGGGACACACTCTGGGAGGCCGGCCGGGAGCACGGGGTGATCGCCGCCGGGCGCAGCGCCTTCAACAGCCTGCGCCTGGAGAAGGGTTACCGCTCCTGGGGCCACGACATGACCACGGAACACAACCCGTACGAGGCCGGGGTCGGCTTCGCCGTCCGTCCCGCCAAGGGCGAGTTCACCGGCCGCGCCGCCCTCGAAGGGATCAGCGAGCAGAACGTCCGGCGCAAGCTCACCTGTCTCACCCTCGACGACCCGGCCGCCGTCGTCCTCGGCAAGGAGCCGGTGTTCGTCGACGGCGCCCCCGCCGGCTACGTCACCTCCGCCTCCTACGGCTACACCATCGGCCGGTGCATCGCCTACGCCTGGCTGCCGGCCTCGGCCGCGGTCCCGGGCACCGCCGTCCACCTGGAGTACTTCGGCGAGAAGGTCCCCGCCACCGTGGCGGAGGAACCGCTCTTCGACCCGAAGATGACGCGCATCCGCAGGTAGCCGCCCGCGAACCGGCGCGTCACCGCAGCCCGAGCACACGGCTTCCCGCCGGCGCCGGTCGGCGAGAAGCTCGCCGATCTCGCGCCGACCGGCGCCACCGAGCACCCCATCGAGCTGTTCGCCCCTTCCCCTCGCTTCGCCGGGGAGACCCCTAGCCGGCCCGCCGCCGCGGCTGCTTGAGGAGACCGCACATGACGACCACACCCTCGTCCACCACCGCCACCGCCACCGCCCCGGCGGAATCCGCGCCGGCCCCCGGCACGAGCCTGATCACGACCCTGCCCGGCCCCTCCTACACCGACCCCGACATCTTCCGGCAGGAGCAGGAGAAGATCTTCGAGCGGCTGTGGTTCTGCGCGGTGCGCAGCGCGGACCTGGAAAAGCCGGGCGCCTTCCGTACGGTGCAGGTCGGCCGGGAGAGCGTCCTGATCACCCGGAACCGCGCCGGCCGGCTGCGCGCCTTCCTCAACATCTGCCGGCACCGCGGCGCGCAGCTGTGCACCGAGGAGTCCGGCGAGGTCCGCCGCAACCTGCAATGCCCCTACCACGCCTGGACCTACGACCTCGACGGCCGGCTCGTCGCCGCGCCCAACCTGCAGAAGATGCCGGACATCGACCGCACCGAGCGCGGACTGGTCCAGGTCGAACTGCGCGAGTGGCTCGGCTACGCGTGGGTGTGCCTGGCCGATGAGCCGCCGTCCTTCGAGGAGACGGTGATCGGCGCGGCCGTCGAGCGGCTGGGCGACACGGCGTCCATCGAGCGCTACCGCACCGAGGGCCTCGCCCTGGGCAAACGCATCACCTACGACGTGCGGGCCAACTGGAAGCTCATCATCGAGAACTTCATGGAGTGCTACCACTGCGCGACGATCCACCCCGAACTGACCGATGTACTGCCGGAGTTCGCCGATGGGTTCGCCGCTCAGTACTACGTGGGGCACGGTGCGCAGTTCGCCGAGGAGGCCGAGGGTTTCACCGTCGACGGCCGCGGGGGCTTCGGCCGGCTGCCGGGGATCGAGGACACCCAGGACCGCCGCTACTACGCGATGACCGTCCGGCCGCAGGTCTTCGTCAACCTCGTCCCCGACCACGTCATCGTCCACCGGATGTTCCCGATGGCCGCCGACCGCACCGTCGTCGAGTGCGACTGGCTGTACCTGCCGGAGGTCGTCGACTCCGGCGCGGACCTCTCCACGTCCGTCGAGCTCTTCCACCGGGTCAACGCCCAGGACTTCGACGCCTGCGAGCGCACCCAGCCGGCCATGGACTCCCGCGCCTACCGCCACGGCGGGGTGCTGGTACCCAGCGAGCACCACATCGGCGCCTTCCATCAATGGGTGACCGAGTGCCTGGCGGACGAGGGGGCCTGACCGCGGTGGAGCGCGGCCCGATGACCCCCGACCCGACGGCGACCCCGCCCGCTCCCGGTCGCCGACGGCGTGAGCCGGGCGGCGCGGTGCCGGAACACCGGCCAGGTCAGGGCCGGTCGCACCGCGCCCGCCCCGGGGGTGGGCACCGCGTGGATCAACGACTACCATCCCAAGCCTGCCGCAGGCGGATGCGGCGGATTCACACCGTCGGGGACCGGCCGGGAGCGCCTGACCGGTGGCCCGGCGTAACACCACGTGGTCGAACACGCCCGGAGTTACCCCGCGCTCCACGGCACCGCACTCGCTCGAAAAGGACACCCGCCGCCCTACCGAAGCCCATACCTGTCCACCACATCCGAGCCGGGACCTGGCCTCGTGCACCCCCGATCCCCTCCTCGCGCGAGGCGCACACAGCCCCTTGCCCAGGAGGCCGCTCATGGCAGAGACCGACGAGGCATCGCCACCGCAGGACGACGCCCAACTCGCGGAGTTCGGCTACCGCCCCGAACTCAAACGCACCCTCGGCAACTTCCACACCTTCGCTGCCGGCATCAGCTACATCTCCATCCTCACCGGCACCTTCCAGCTCTTCTACTTCGGCTACGGGGCCGGCGGCCCGGCCTACTGGTGGTCCTGGCCGATGGTCTTCGTCGGCCAGCTGATGATCGCGCTGTGCTTCGCCGAACTGGCCGCCCGCCACCCCGTGGCCGGCTCCGTCTACAACTGGGCCAAGAAGATAGGCAATCCGCACATCGGCTGGCTGGCCGGCTGGATGATGCTGGTCGCCTCGATCGTGTCCCTGGCCGCGGTGGCCCTCGCCTACCAGCTGACGCTCCCGCAGATCTCCGCGTCCTTCCAGATCATCGGCGACGGCAGCGGACCGTACGACACCGCGACCAACGGCGTACTGCTCGCCGGCGTGCTGATCGTCTTCACCACCCTCGTCAACGCCTTCGGGGTCAAGCTCATGGCCCGGATCAACACCGCGGGCGTGTTCATCGAACTGGTCGCCACCGTCGTGCTGATCGTGCTCTTCGCCGTGCACGTGGTGCGCGGCCCGGACGTGGTGCTGGAGACCCACCACACCGGCGCCGGACAGAACCTCGGCTACCTCGGGGCCTTCCTCACCGCCTCGCTGGCCTCCGCCTACGTCATGTACGGCTTCGACACCGCGGCCTCGCTCAGCGAGGAGTCCCTGGATCCCTCGCGCAACGCGCCGCGGGCGATCCTGCGGGCGCTGATCGCGTCGTTCATCATCGGCGGCCTGATTTTGCTGCTCGCGATGATGAGCGTGCGCAGTCTGACCGGGGAAGGGCTGACCACCGACGGCCTGCAGTACATCGTCCTGGACGTCCTCGGCGACACGGTCGGCAAGGCCATGCTCTGGTGCGTGCTCATCGCGGTCACCGTGTGCGCCCTGGCCGTGCACACCGCCGCCATCCGGCTCGCGTTCGCCATGGCACGGGACAACAACCTGCCCGCGGCGTCCCTGCTCGCCAAGGTCAGCCCCCGCTTCCAGACGCCGGTGCTGCCCGCCGTCGTCGTCGGCGTGCTCTCGCTCGGCGTGCTGGGTCTCAACATCCGTCAGCCGCAGATCTTCTCGGTGGTCACCAGCATCGGCATCATCATGATCTACGCGGCCTATCTGCTGGTCACCGCGCCGATGCTGGTGGCCAGGCTGCGCGGGAAGTGGACCCCGGCCGACGGCGGAAGGTTCTCGCTGGGGCGCTGGGGCCTGCCGGTCAACATCCTCGGCGTCCTCTGGGGCGCCGGAATGATCGTCAACCTCGCCTGGCCGCGCGAGGAGGTCTACAACGCCACCCCGCCCCACCACTGGTACCTGCGCTGGGGCGCCGTGCTGTTCGTCGGCGCGGTCGCGCTCGGCGGCTTCGCCTACTACTGGTTCATCCAGCGCCACCGCACCGGAGTACTGGCCGAGCACGCGGCCCAGGAGCCGTCCGGCCGGCCCGACGCGGAAAGCCCCGAGCCGGTCCGGGCCACCGACTGACCGTACGGGTCCGCCCGCCGTCCGGATCGGTATCCGGGCGGCGGGCGGACTCGTGCGGAGCGGGTCGCGCTCAGCTCTGCGCTTCGGCGGCCACCGGCTTCGGGATCAGGAAGGACGCCGCGAAGGCGGCGGCCAGGATGACGACACCGGCGATCATGCCGGCGGCGTAGCCGGCGGGCGAGGCCGGATCCGTGGGCAGGGCCGCGGTCTGCACCGCGTAGAGCAGCGCGAAGCTCAGTCCCGCGCCGAGGTTGAACGCGCCCGCGTTCAGGCCCGGCAGGAAGCCCGGGTTCTCGGCCGGGGAGAGCACGATGCCGAGCCCGTTGAGCACGATGTTCGCCACACCCGCGTAGGCCACGCCCACCAGGAGGGACGTCACCAGCATCAGCGCGTGCGACTGACTGTGGACCGTCCAGAGCATCAGCACGACGGTCGCCGCGGAACCGGCCAGGCCGAGCCGCAGGATCCGGCCGTAGCCGAAGGTGGCGGCCAGGCGCCCGGCCAGCGGCCCCATCGCCAGACCGGCGAGGGCGTACGGCGTCAGCGTCCACCAGGCGGCCTGCTGCGCGGACATGCCGAGCCCCGCCTCGGCGTCCTGGGCGAACGCCGGGATCAGGCCGTTCATGACGGCGAACACACCGGTCATGGTGAGCACCGTGGTCAGCAGCGTCGCCCAGGTCGCGCGCCGCTTGAGGTGCCGGGTGGCGACCAGCGGATGCCCGCTGCGGTTCTCGGTACGCCAGAACAGCGCGAAGGCGGCCGCGGCCAGGACCACGAGACCGGCGATGAGCGGCCAGTTGGCGGCGGCCAGCTTCCCCGCCTCGTTCAGCGCGATCAGCAGCGAGCCGACCGACACGACGAGCAGCGCGACACCGGGCCAGTCCATCCGGGACGCGGCGCCGGCCGTGGACTCGGGGGTGAGCGTGGCGACCAGGACGGCGGCCACCGCCGCGACGGCGGCCATCGCCCAGAAGACGGACGCGAAGCCGTGGTTGTCGGCGAGGTAGCCGCCGGCGAGGGAGTCGACACCGGCGATTCCGCCGTTGACGGCGGTGATCACACCCAGCAGGGTGCCGTACCGCTTCGGCTCCTTCACCTCCACCCGCAGCATGATCAGGCACAGCGGGACGACGGGACCGCTCACTCCCTGGATGACGCGGCCGACGAACAGCATCGGCACGCTCGTCGCCAGCGCGGCGACCACACACCCGAGGACCATCAGGGCCAGCATCCCGGTCAGCACCCGGCGGCGCCCGATGACATCGCCCAGCCTCGGCAGGAAGAGCGAGAACAGCGCCGCCGAGGTGAAGAAGGCGGTCTGGGTCAGACCGATCTCCGCGGAGTCGGCGCCGAGGGTGTCCTGGATGCTCTTCAGCGCGGGGCTGAGCATGCTGGCGTTGAGCTGGAAGGCGAAGCAGGCCGCGAGCAGCGCGGTGAGCAGTACGCCGACCCGCACGCGGGAGCCGTCCGCCGCCCCGGTGGGGCGGCTGTTGGTGGAAACACTCATGGCGTGATGTCACCGATCCGTTCGAGGGCGTCGACCACGAGGTTCCAGAACCGCTCGTGGTCGAGCTCGACCGCGACCTGGGTGGTGCAGTCGGCCGGCGCGGGCGCCCGGAAGTCGGTCACGGTCATCCCGCGGGTCAGGCCGCCGGTCAGCTCGATGTCCACCGGCGCCCTGCGCACCGTCATCACGTCCGGGTCGATGACGTAGGCGACCGCGCACGGGTCGTGCACCGGCGGGTGGTCGAAGCCCTGGTTCTCGCGGTAGGCCTCGCGGAAGAAGTCCAGCAGTTCGCCGACGAACACGGCGGGGCGGGTGCCGACCGCGGCGATCTTCGCGGCGACCTCGGGGGTCGCCAGCGCCTGGTGGGTGAGGTCCAGACCGACCATGGTCACCGGCCAGCGCTCGTTGAAGACGATGTGCGCGGCCTCGGGGTCGATGATGATGTTGAACTCGGCGACCGCGCTCCAGTTGCCCTCGTGGTAGCCGCCGCCCATCAGCACGACCTCACGCACGCGCTCGGCGATCCGCGGCTCCTTGCGGACGGCCATCGCGATATTCGTCAGCCCCGCCGTGGGGACGATGGTGATCTCGCCGGGCTCGTGGGACATCACCGTGTCGATGATCAGGTCGACGGCGTGCCGGCGGTCCAGTTCGAGGGTCGGCTCGGGCAGCACCGGACCGTCCAGGCCGCTCTCCCCGTGGATCTCCACGGCCGTCTCGACGGTCCGCACCAGCGGCCGCGGGCAGCCGGCCGCGAACGGCACACCGGTGATGCCGGCGATGCGCGCCACGGACAGGGCGTTGCGGGTCACCTTCTCCAGCGTCTGGTTCCCGACCACGGTGGTGACGGCGAGCAGGTCGATCTCGGGATTGCCGTGGGCCAGGAGCATGGCGATCGCGTCGTCGTGCCCCGGGTCGCAGTCGAGGATGATCTTTCTGGCCAACGGAAGAGCCCCTTTGCTCTGCTGTGCTGTGGATCGGGTGAGGTGGGCGCGCGGCATGCCGCGGACGGCCCGGCGCCGCGCACACCGACGACGGACCCGGGGCACGGGGGAGCCCTGGGCCCGCGAGGCGGGCGGCACCGGTCGTCACGGTGGTGACGGGCCGGGCGCGGCGGTGGTGGTCTCTAGCGCGCGGTGACGGCGCTCAGGGACCGGCGCGGCCGTGGCCGCGTGCCGGTGCGAAGACCACCGCACACCTCCCTCGGAACACATCTTGGAAAACGTTCTCCGGAAACTTCGCCCACGGAACCGGCCGTTGTCAATGGTTCGATATCCGGCCTTCCGCGCGTAACGGGAGCGCCACATCGGTTCACCGGCCCGCAGTGGCCACCGCGAAGGGACAACGTTTACCGCACATTTGCCGGGGCGTATGCTCCCTCCGGCGCAGCCGAGCCGAACGAAGGGGGCTGGGAGACGGTGGCAGAAGTCACGTTGCGAGAGGTGGCCCACGCATCGGGCTGCTCCATCGCCACGGTGTCCCGCGTCCTGGCCGGCACCCGCCCCGTCGGCGCCGAGACCGCGCGCACGGTGCGGGAGGCCGCCGCGCGCCTGGGGTACCGGCCCAACCAGGTGGCCCGTGCCCTGCGCAGCCGCTCCACCGGCACCGTCGGCCTGGTCCTCCCGCAGATCACCAACCCCTTCTTCCCCTCCCTCGTACGGGAGCTGGAGCACGCGCTGCACGCCGAGGGGCGGGCCGTGCTGCTCGCCGACTGCGACGACGACCCGGTGACCGAGGCGGCCCGCATCAGCGCGCTCCTCGACCGGCAGATCGACGCCCTGCTGCTGATACCGGTGGACGAACACCGCAGCCGGGACGCGGTGGCCGACGCGGCCGCCCGGGTGCCGCTGGTCCTGCTGGACCGCGGGTGCGGACCCGGCGTCGCCGACTCGGTGGCCGTCGACAACGGGGCCGGTATGGCCCTCGTGCTGGCACATCTGGCCGCGGAGGGCCGCCGTCGGCCGTGCTTCGTGGGGGCGGCCGGCACCGCTTCGGCGGCGGTGGAGCGCCGCGCGGCGTACGAGGCCGGGGCCGGCGGCCTGGACCCCGCGGCACCCGGGCGCGTGGAACTCGGCGACTTCTCGGTGGAGTGGGGGCGCGCCGCCGTGGACCGGCTCTGGCCTTCGCGGCCGGACGCCTTCGTCTGCGCGAACGACCTCATCGCGGTCGGCGCACTGCAACGGCTGCGCCAGCTGGGCGCGGACGTCCCCGGCGAGGTCGCCGTCACCGGATTCGACGACATCCCGCTCGCGGGTCTCGCCGACCCCGCGCTGACCACCGTCCGGCAGCCCGTCGCCGAACTGGCCGCCGAGGCCGCCCGGTTGCTCGCCCGCCCACCCGCCGCGCACCCCGGAGCCCGGCACTCCGTCCGTCTCGCACCCGAACTCGTCGTCCGTGCCTCCAGCACGCGCGGCGCGATGCTGCCCGGCTGACCGCCGGGTGCGGCGTACGCCTCGCGGCGCCACCTGCGAGGCCACGTCGGACGAACGCATGGGTCTGCGCTGCGGTGTCCCAACGGCCGTAGAAGAAGGGGGTGATGGCGCCCCGGTCGGCGTTGCTCCCGGAGCCGGCCCGGACCCGTTCGTACGCCGCGTGCCCGGCGATGAACCACGGCTCGGCGGTGCGGATCGCGGCGGCCTCCCGGCGGTGCTCCTCGGTGAAGTCGACGCCCAGGGCGCGCATGGGCCGTGAGCAGAGTGAGGGTACGGAGGCGCTGCGGGTGGCGGGCCGCCTACAGGAGGGCGCGGTCATCGCTCGCGGAGTGGGCGACGGCGTCGACGCGGTCCGGGCCCAGGTGTGCACGGAGGGCTTCCAGGTCGGCGACCTGGCGGTCGCAGCGGTAGGAGCCCTGGTCGGCGGGGGCATCGGAGTATCCGGTGCCACGCAGGTCGAGCGGTGCGGGTGCCGGGGCGGTCCGACGACGTCGGTGCGGCCACGCAGCTGCCGGTGTCACGGGGCGGTGGCAAGGAGGCCGGCTCGGGCCGCTCAACGCCCGTTCTCCAGGCGTCCGTTCGGCGTCCACGCCGTCCCGCCGAGGAGGATCCCGGCCCGGTGGAGGCGCTCGCGCCGCGCCTCCACCCGGGGGCCCGGCAGTTACTCCTCGGAGCGGTACGGCCGAAGACTGCTCCAGTCCAGGGCGTCTTCCGCTTCCCGGCGGGTGTGGTCGGCGGCCTCGCGGGCCTGGGAGACGACGTCGCCGTGCTCTTGTATCAGCTGGTCGTAGATCGGTGGGTTCGAGGTGGTGTTCATGTCTTTCGCTAACGTGAGGCGGTGGATTGCGGGGTGCCGCTGACGGCCGCGGGGGGCGACTGAGGGTACCGCGGCCCGTGGCGAGGAGCGGGGTCAGGCGTTGCTGAGCAGCCCGGTGCGCAGCTTGGCCAGGGTGCGCGACAGCAGCCGGGACACGTGCATCTGCGAGATGCCGAGTTCGGCGCCGATCTGCGACTGGGTCAGCTCCTCGCCGAAGCGCATGGCGATGATGCGGCGCTCGCGCTCGTCGAGCTGCGCCAGCAGGGGCGCCAGGGAGTGCAGGTTCTCGACCGCCTCCATCGCGGGGTCCGGCTCGCCCAGGACATCGGCGTAGCTTCGGCCGCTGTGGGCGGACTGACCGTCGTCGGCAGGGTCGGTGGGCATGTCGAGGGAGCCCGCGGTGTAGCCGTTGGACGCGACGATGCCCTCGATGACCTCCTCCTCGGTCAGCCGGAGGTGGGCGGCCAGCTCACGGACCGTCGGTTCGCGCTCGGACGCGCCGGCGAAGTGCTCCTTGGCCTTGGCGATCTCGACGCGCAGTTCCTGGAGGCGCCGGGGAACGTGCACGGCCCAGCTGGTGTCGCGGAAGAAGCGCTTGATCTCCCCCAGGATGTAGGGGACCGCGAAGGTGGCGAATTCCACTTCACGGGAGAGCTCGAAGCGGTCGATCGCCTTGATGAGCCCGATCGTGCCGACCTGGATGATGTCTTCCCGCTCCTCGACGCCGCGGTGCCGGAACCGGTTCGCGGCGAAGCGCACGAGGGAGAGGTTCAACTCGACCAGCGTGTTGCGGGCGTACTGGTAGGCGTGGGTGCCCTCCTCCAGGACCTGAAGGCGCTCGAAGAACAGCCGTGACAGCTCGCGGGCATCCTTCGGCGTGACCTTCGACGCGTCCTCCAGCCGCGGCAGGCCCTCCGCCGTGACCGGCGCGCACCTGCCGGACGGCTGCGCGATCCCGTGCTCTTCCACACCGGTGGTCCGTGCGATCAACCCCGCCATGACTTCACCCTCCCCAGGTAACAGTGCTGGGAAGCGCGCCTTCCCCCGAATCGGCCACTCATGCCTGCGGGGCCCGCCAAACACCTGAACGGGAAGGTGGGATGGATCACAGCGCGCGTGTGGCGGGCACCCGGATCGGTGCCCGCCACACACGGGAAAGTCTCAGGATTCCCCTGACGGCGCGGCATCCCCTCATGCGGGGGCGCGCCTCATATGAGGGGGAAGCCCTCGTAGTACGCGCCGACCTGCTGCCGGGATCCGGCGCTGCCGTCGGCTCCCGAAGTGCTGTACTCGGGCGCGTCCTTGATCTCGGCCTTGGTGCGGTTCACATGGACGGTCTCCGCCGCCCTGTCGATCCGCGTGATGGTGCCCGCGGGCAGCAGGACCTCCTTGCCGAAGATCCACACTCCGGTGTCGACGACGAGATGAGCCGCGTCGACCTCGTCGGAATGCTTGTCAACCTTGCCGATATGCCCGTCCGTTGCCTCCACGGCGAACCCGACGAGATCGGCGCCCGCCGCATCGCCGACCGACGGCCGGTAATCCCAGATGCTGCCACTCATTGCTGCTCCAGTTCCTGTGCTTCGACGCCACAACGCTTCCTCGCCGTATTCGCCGTGCTCCGCAAGGGAATGCACGGCGAATCCCGCGCCGCGACGAAGCGCAGTGTGTCGGACTGCACTGCGACGGACTGCCGCCACGGAATGTTCTGCACGGCCGTGACCGGTAACGAAATACTTCGTTCCGCAACGCTCCGGAACGGAAGCTCGTGAACGGAGCTTCGGAACCGAGTCCCGTGAACGGATTGCTCGAAGTGAAATGCTCCGGGGCGAAAGGGAGGGCGGCCGGAACGACGTCGCCGGGGCTGCTGCTCGCCCCTCGGCGCGGTACGTCACTCCGGCGGTATGCCGCCTGATGGCGCCATCGCTTCCGCGTCGGGCGCGGTCAGCGCCGGAACGCTTCGCGGGCCTTGTGCCCGGCCTCACGCATGTCGGCATCGGCGCGCTGGGCCCGGCCCTCCGCGGTCAGCCGCTCGTTACCGACGGCGCGGCCCACGGTTTCCTTCACCGCACCCGTGATCTGCTCGGCCTTGGTGGACATCTTCTTGTCCGGGGTCATGGTCGCGCTCCCTTACTGTTGAGCCGTTTCCTTGACGAGAGAACGCGTGCCCGAAGGTATCGGCGACAAACCGGCAGGCACCCCCTCGGTGGCAAACGGGGCCGGCCTCCGCCATTGCGTATCCGCGGAGGGGCATCGGCCTTTTCAGCCGGTGAACTCCGGGTAAGCGAGGAGTGGAATGAACAAGCCGAGGAGAGATCTGACGGGGTGAACAGCATGGACCACGGAGTGAAGGACACCGGCCGCCCCTCCGGCGCGGGCCGCGCGGACGGCGACACCGACGCGTACACCGCTCGGCCACGCCAGGCCGCGGACGCGCGCCACGCGGTGGCAGCGTTCCTCTCCGGGCTCCGGCCACCGGCCTCTTCGGAGACCACCCAGAACGTCCTCCTCGTCGTCTCCGAATTGGTGACGAACGCCCTTCGGTACGCCGGCGAGGTCACGGCCCTGCGCCTGACGGTCGAGGACGACGCGTTGCGGGTGGCCGTCGAGGACCCCAGCCCCGACCGGCCGCGCGAACGCAGCCCGGACCTGACCGGCGGCACCGGAGGGTTCGGCCTGTCCATGGTGCGCAGCCTCGCCCGAACGGTGACGGTCCGCCCGCACCCGCACGGCGGCAAGGCCGTCATCGCGGTCCTGGCCCGCTGACCGCGCCGGAGCGCGGCGGTCACCCCGGAGCACGCGCCCCGTGCCGTCACCCGTCTGCCCCTGTCGCCGCCGCGCCGGATCGGAACGCCGTTCGCCCAGCTCCACGGCCCCGGAGCCGGTGTCCGGCGTCGGCGCCGAGCGGTCCGCGGCCTCCGCCGCCCGGGGACAACCGGAAGGATGAGGAGACGGCTCATCAGCCGCGTCCGCCGGCCGGCGCGGGCGCGCTCCCGGAGGAAAGGGCGGTGCCCCGATGGCCCCCGACCGCGGCACCGTCGATGTCCTGGTGATCGGTGCGGGCCCGGCGGGTCTCGCGTGCGCTCGGGACCTGCTGTCGGCCGGGCTGACGGTCCGGGTCGCGGAGGCTTCCGACGAGGTCGGGGGCCGGATGCGCACCGACCGGGTGGACGGGTTCGTCGTCGACCGGGGCTTCCAGGTGTTCAACACCTCCTATCCGCAGGTGCGAAAGCGCCTGGACCTTCGTGCGCTGCGGCTGCGTCCGTTCACCCCGGGCGTGCTGGTGCACACCGACGAGGGGCGGCGGCTGCGCTTCACCGACCCCACCCGCGTGCCCCGCAGGGCGGCCGATCTGCTGCCTGGCAGGCTGGCGGGCTCCCGCGACCTGCTCGCCCTGGGCGCCCTGTCCGCCCGCGACATGCTGGCCCCGGCCCGGCTGCTCACCCGCGGCGCGGACCGCACCACCCGGACGGCGCTCGCCGCGGCCGGAGTGTCCGAGGAGTTCGTCGAGCGGTTCTTCCGTCCCTTCCTGTCGGGCGTGTTCCTGGAGGACGAACTGGAGACCTCCAGCCGGTTCTTCCACCTCGTCTGGCGCAGCATGCTGCGCGGCACCCTCTGCCTGCCGGGCGAGGGCATCGGGGCGGTGCCGCGGCAGCTCGCGGACCGGCTGCCCGAGGGCGCCGTGCGGCTCGGCTGTCCCGTCGACCGCCTCACCGACGACGGCGCCCGGCTGTCCGACGGCGGCGGCACCCTGAGGGCCCGCACCGTCGTCGTGGCCACCGGCGCCGCCGCGGCCGGCTCCCTGCTGCCCGGTCTCCCGGTACCCCCGCACCGCACCGTCACGACGTACTACCACGCGGCCCCGGCGTCCCCCTTGACCGAGCCGACACTGCTCACCGACGTGCGGCTGCGGTTCCTGAACTCCTGCGTGCTGAGCGAAGTGGTGCCCGGCCACGCACCCGCCGGCACCGCGCTGGTGGCCACCTCGGTCCTCGGCACGGACGGCCCGGGGCGGGAGGGCGTCCTGCGTGCCGCGCTGACCGAGGCGTACGCCGCGGACGCCTCGGGGTGGGAGCGGGTGGCGGTGCGGACCATCCGTGACGCGCTGCCGGCCATGCCGCCGCCGCACCCGCTGAGCCGGCCGTCCCGGATCGGTCCCGGCCGCTACGTCTGCGGTGACCACCGGGCGACCGGGTCCGTACAGGGCGCGCTGGCCTCCGGCGCCAGGGCCGCCCGCGAAGTGCTCCGCGACCTGGGCCGACCGCCCCGTTGACCGCGCCGTCCTGCGTCCCTGCCGACCACGCCCGCCCTCAGGGCGGCCCGTCCCCGCGGCGCTTCTCCTCGCGCAGCAGCTCCGGCAGGTCCGCCAGGCGGTCCAGGCCCCGCACCGCTCGGAGCATCCGGCCGTTGCCCTCCAGCCGATCCCGGTGCCGGTCGAGAAAGGCCCAGTAGCCCGCCGTGTAGGGGCAGGCGTGCTCCCCGACACGCTCGGTCGGCCGGTAGGCGCACGGGCCGCACAGGTCGCTCATGCGATGCAGGTACGCGCCTCCGGAGGTGTACGGCTTGGTGGTCATCAGGCCCCCGTCGGCGTACTGCGACATGCCGACGACGTTGGGGAGCATCACCCAGTCGTAGCCGTCGACGAAGGAGCGGTGGAACCAGTCGGTGACCTCCGCGGGGTCCCAGCCGCGCTGGAGGGCGTAGCTGCCGAGGACCATCAGGCGCGGGATGTGGTGGGTCCAGCCGGTGTCGCGCACCTGCCGCAGCACGGTGGCCAGACAGCGCGCGGTGACCGCGTCGGCGTCCAGTTCCACGAACCAGCCGGGCAGCGGCGCGTGGTGACGCAGTGCGTTGCGCCGCCGGTAGTCCGCGCCGAAGTGCCAGTACAGCTGCCAGACGTACTCACGCCAGCCGGCGATCTGCCGGATGAACCCTTCCACACTGTTCAGCGGTGCCTCGCCCGCCCGCCAGGCGGCCTCCGCGCGCTCCACGCACTCGGCCGGATGCAGCAGGCCGAGATTGAGCGAGGAGGAGAGCAGGCTGTGGCTCATGACCGGATCGCCGGCCAGCACGGCGTCCTCGTACGGCCCGAAGGCGGCCAGCCGGTGCGCGAGGAAGCGGCGCAGCGCCGTGAGGGCCTCGCGGCGGCTCGCGGGAAAGCGCCGGGGCCCGTCCCGGCCGACGAAGGCGACGTCCCCGTCGCGTTCCCAGCGGTCGAGGTCGCGCCGTACCTCCTCGTCGATCGCGTCCTCACGCGGCCGGTACGGCGCGGGGACGCCGAGGGTGCGGGCGTCCCGGGGCGGTGGCTCGCGGTTGTCGTGGTCGTGGTTCCAGCGGCCGCCGGCCGGCCGGCCCCCGTCCATGAGGAGGTCGTGGCCCTGTCTGACCCAGCGGTAGAAGTCCTCCTGGCGCAGTGTGCCGGTGCTCCTGGCCTCGGCCCAGGCCCGGAAGTCCTCCTGCGGCACGAGGAAGCCGCGGGCCGGCAGCACCGTGACGTTGCCGAGCGAGGAGGTCAGCGCCAGCGCCGCCCGGGACGTGGGGTGATGCACCGTCACCTCGCCGTCCCCGACGGCTTCCCGCAGTCCCTCCCGATAGGTGTCGGCACGGACGTAGCGCACCCGGTCGCCCAGCTCGGCGGCGCGGTGGCGCATCGCGCTGAGCACGAGGTGTGCCTTGGCGCGGTGGAAGCGGCGGCGTCGGAAGACCGAGCGGGCCTCGATCATCACCAGGGGCGTGTCGCGGCCCGGGCCGCCGTCCCCCGGGGCGAGGAAGTGCGGGCCGAGCTGGTCGCCGAACAGCCAGTGCGCGGTGCCCAAACCCGTCTCCTCAGTCCTTGCCGCGGGCCCGTTTGAAGCGGGCCAGGCCGTCGGAGAGTTCGATGAGCGGCTCGGGGTAGTCGTACGCGGCGCGCTCGGTGTCCGGCAGCTTCCACGGCTCGTGCACCGCGCGCCCTTCGATGCCCCGCAGCTCGGGCACCCAGCGGCGGACGTAGGTCCCGTCCGGGTCGAAGCGCTTGCCCTGGGTCACCGGGTTGAGGACCCGGTTGGGCCGGGTGTCGGTGCCCGTCCCGGCCACCCACTGCCAGTTGAGCTGGTTGTTGGCGAGATCGCCGTCCACCAGGAGCTCCAGGAAGTGCCGGGCGCCGATCCGCCAGTCCACGTACAGCGTCTTGGCCAGGAAGCTCGCGGTCAGCAGCCTGCCGCGGTTGTGCATCCAGCCCTCGTGCGCCAGCTGCCGCATGGCCGCGTCGACCACCGGATAGCCCGTACGGCCCTCCTTCCACGCCGCGATCTCCTCCGCGGCCGACCGCTCCCCGCGCCAACGGTCGTGGTGGGTGCGGTAGTCGTCAGCGGCCGCGGTGGGCCTGGCGGCGAGCACCTGGTGATGGAAGTCGCGCCAGCACACCTGCCGGACGAAGGCCTCGGCGCCGGGGCCGCCGCTCCTGCGTGCCCGGTGGACGGCCTCGACCGCGGAAAGGGTGCCGAAGTGCAGATGCGGGGAGAGCCGGGAGGTCGCGTCGCCCGGCAGGTCGTCGTGCCGCTCCTCGTAGTCCGCCAGTCCGCCGCGCGCCCAGGCCGACAGGCGCGCCCGGCCCTCCTTCTCGCCTCCCGCGGCGAGCCCCGCCGAGACCCCCGGGACGTCCTTGCGGGACGGCACCGGCTCCGAGGAGACCCGGTCCGGTACCCGCACCGTGCGGGGGGCGCCCAGCGGATCGCGCAGACGCTCTCGCGACCAGTGCCGGAAGTACGGCGTGAAGACCGCGAAGTGGTCCGAGGAGGCCGGTGTCAGGGCACCGGGCGGGACGGCGGTGACGACGGCGTCGTGGACGTGCAGCTGCCGGCCTTCGGCCTCCAGCGCCGCACGCAGCCGCTCCTCCCTGCGGTGCGCGTAGCCACTGACACCGGCCGCCAGGTGCACCTCGTCGGCATCGGCCTCCGCGGCCACCTTGCACACCTGCTCCACCACGTCCCCGGACCGCACGACGAGCCGCCCGCCGCGCTCGCGCAGCCCCGCGTCGAGGCCGGTGAGGCAGTCGGCGAGGAACGCCCGGCGGTTGGGCGCGGCGAAGCCACCGGAGGCGATGGCCTCATCGCGCACGAACAGCGGCACCACCTGGTCGCCCGCCTGCAGCGCCGCGCGCAGCGGGGGATGGTCGTGCAGGCGCAGATCGGAGGTGAACAGGACGACGGCGACTGTCATGGCGTCACTCCAGGGCGAACGGTGACGTGTACGGCGGGGCGGCTCTCACGGCGCCGGCTGCCGCTCCGGGGGGCGGGCGGCCTCCTCCTCGGCGGCGGTCCTGGCGATGTTACGGGCCATTCCGCCGAAGACGATGGAGTGGAACGGCGAAACGCTCCACCAGTACAAGTGCCCCAGCAGCCCGCGCGGATGGAAGATCGCCCGCTGCCGGTAGCGGGTCCGCCCCCAACCGTCCTGGTCGGCGTACATCTCCAGCCACGCGAGGCCCGGGATCCGCATCTCGGCGCGCAACCGCAGCAGTCTGCCGGGCTCGATCTCCTCGACCCGCCAGAAGTCGAGCGAGTCCCCGGCCCGCAGATGTGCGGCGTCGCGGCGGCCGCGCCGCAGCCCCACCCCGCCCACCAGCCTGTCCAGCCGGCCGCGAATCGCCCACGCGAGCGGGAAGGAGTACCAGCCGTTGTCCCCGCCGATGCCCTCGATGACCCGCCACAGCGCCGACCGCGAGGCGCCGACCGGCAGTTCACGCCGGTCGGTGTAGAGGCTGCCGCCCGCCCAGTCGGGGTCGGTCGGCAGCGGGTCGCTCGGCGCGCCCGGTACCGAGGCGGAGGACCACCGGGTGGTGACGTTGGCCTCCCGCACCCGCTGGAGCGCCAGCGACAGCGCGGTGGCCAGGTCCACCGGTGACCTCGGCCGGTCGGGGACGTACCGGGCGATGTCGTGCTCGTGGCACACCACCTCGTGGCGCAGCGACTCGGTCAGCGGCCGGGCGATGGCCGGCGGCACGGGCGTCACCAGCCCGATCCAGTGGCTGGAGAGCCGGGGGGTGAGCACGGGAACGGGCACGATCAGCCGCCGCGGCAGCCCGGAGATCGACGCGTACTGCCGCATCATGTCCAGGTAGGTCACCACGTCGGGGCCGCCGATGTCGAAGGTGCGGCTCACCTCCCGGGGCAGCTCGGCGCTGCCGACGAGATAGCGCAGCACGTCGCGGACGGCGATCGGCTGGATGCGGGTGCGGACCCAGCTCGGGGTGACCATCACCGGCAGCCGCTCGGTGAGATAGCGCAGCATCTCGAAGGACGCCGATCCGGAGCCGATGATGACCGCCGCACGCAGCACGGCGGTCGGGACCCCCGACGCCAGCAGGGTTCTGCCCACCTCGGCCCGCGAGCGCAGATGCGGGGAGAGGTCGCGTTCGTCGACCTCCGCCGGGGTGAGACCGCCCAGGTAGACGATGCGCCGGACGCCGGCGGCGCGCGCCTGCTCGCCGAAGATGCGGGCGGAGTCGCGGTCGGTCCGCTCGAAGCCCGCGCCGGTGCCGAGCGCGTGCACCAGGTAGTAGGCGATGTCGATGTCCCGCATCGCCGCGCCGACCGACTCCGCGTCCGTGACGTCGCCCCGCACCACCTCGGCCCGCCCGGCCCACGGGTGGTCCCGCAGCTTGCCCGGCGATCTGGCCAGGCACCGCACCCGGTAGCCGGCGTCCAGCAGCTCGGGCACCAGCCGGCCCCCGATGTACCCCGTCGCTCCGGTCACCAGGCAGCGCGGCCCGCCTGCCGGGTCCTCGCTCGTCATGGGAGCCTCCACCTCGCGTCGTACCGTTGCGTCCACCTTCTCCCGCGCCCACCCGTTCCGCCCGTCCTCCGCCGCCGGGCGCGGCCGCGGGGACGCGGGGGTGTCGCGGGCCCACGTCAGGGCCGGTCGGGGGACCGCTGTAGGCCGTCAGTGGAGTAGACCTCTGTACTTATCCACAGCCCTGTCGGGCGCGGGGCGGAACGCGTAACGTGACGCGGCATGAAGATCCTCATCTCGGCCGACATGGAGGGCGCCACCGGCGTGACCTGGCCCGCCGATGTGCTGCCCGGCACGCCGCAGTGGGAGCGCTGCCGCCATATGTTCACCTCCGACGTCAATGCGGCGATCGCCGGATTCTTCGCCGGCGGAGCCGATGAGGTGCTGGTCAACGAAGCGCACTGGACGATGCGCAATCTGCTGCTGGAGCAGCTCGACGAGCGCGCGCAGATGCTCACCGGACGCCACAAGTCGCTGAGCATGGTCGAGGGCGTCCAGCACGGCGACGTGGACGGCATCGCCTTCGTCGGCTACCACACCGGCGCCGGCACCGAGGGCGTCCTCGCGCACACCTACCTCGCCAATTCCCTCACCGGCGTCTGGGTCGACGGCGCCCGGGCGAGCGAGGGCCTGCTCAACTCCCTCGTCGTCGCCGAGTACGGCGTGCCGGTGGTCCTGGTCACCGGCGACGACCGCACCTGCCAGGACGCCCAGGGGTACGCCCCGCAGGCACCCGCGGTGGCCGTCAAGGACTATGTCTCGCGCTACGCCGCGGTATGCCGCCCCCCGGCCCGTACGGCGGCCGACATCCGGGCCGCCGCCCGGGAAGCGGCGTCCCTCGCGGTGCGCCACGAACCGGTCGGCGCCGGCCCCTTCCACGTCGAGATGGAGTTCGACGCGGAGCATTTGGTGGGCGCGGCGACCTGCGTGCCCGGCGTGGAGCGCACGGGAGAGCGCCGCGTCGCGTATACCAGTCAGAACATGTACGAAGCCATCCGGTGCTTCAAGGCGGTCACCACCGTCGTCTCGTCCGCCGTGGAGGAACAATATGGCTGACTTCACCGGGCCGGTCGACCAGCAGGCCCTCGACGAGGTCGTGCGGTTCACCTCCGACCTGATCCGCATCGACACCACCAACACGGGCGACGGCACCTGCCAGGAGCGCCCCGCCGCCGAGTACGTCGCGGAGCTGCTGGCCGAGGCCGGTATCGAACCGACGCTCCTGGAGCGCACCAAGGGCCGTACGAACGTCGTCGCCCGCATCCCGGGCACCGACCCCGCAGCCGACGCCCTGCTGGTCCACGGCCACCTGGACGTGGTGCCCGCCGAGCCCGCCGACTGGACCGTGCATCCCTTCTCCGGGGAGGTCCGCGACGGCGTGGTCTGGGGCCGCGGCGCCATCGACATGAAGAACATGGACGCGATGGTGCTCGCCGCCGTCCGCCGCTGGGCCCGCACCGGCGTGCGGCCCCGTCGCGACATCGTGCTGGCCTTCACCGCCGACGAGGAGGCCAGCGCCGACGACGGCTCGGGCTTCCTCGCCGACCACCACCGCGACCTCTTCGAGGGCTGCACCGAAGGCATCAGCGAGTCCGGGGCCTACACCTTCCACGCCGGCGGCGGGATGCAGCTGTATCCCATCGCGGCGGGGGAGCGCGGTACGGCCTGGCTGAAGCTGTCCGCCCAGGGCCGCGCGGGCCACGGCTCGAAGGTCAACGACGCCAACGCCGTCAGCCGGCTGGCCGCCGCGGTGGCCCGCATCGGCGCCCATGAATGGCCCGTCCGCCTCACCCCGACCGTGCGGGCCGCGCTGCGCGAACTCGCCGTGCTGCACGTCGTCGACGTCGATGTCGACGCCCCCGGCTTCGACGTCGACACCCTGCTGAGCAAGCTCGGCCCGTCCGCCGAGCTGGTCCGGCCGACGATCCGCAACAGCTCCAACCCGACGATGCTGGAAGCCGGTTACAAGGTCAATGTGATCCCCGGCAGCGCCGTCGCCTACGTGGACGGCCGGGTGGTACCCGGCGGCGAGGCGGAGTTCCGCACGACGATGGACGAACTCACCGGCCCCGACGTCAGCTGGGACTACCACCACGGCGAGGTCGCCCTGCAGGCACCGGTCGACTCCCCGACCTTCACCGCGATGCGCGACGCCGTCGAACTCTTCGACCCGCAGGGGCACGTCGTCCCCTACTGCATGTCCGGAGGCACGGACGCCAAGCAGTTCTCCCGGCTGGGCATCGCCGGCTACGGCTTCTCGCCGCTGAAACTGCCCGAGGGCTTCGACTACCAGGCACTCTTCCACGGCGTCGACGAGCGCGTACCCGTCGAGGCGCTGCACTTCGGCGTCCGGGTGCTCGACCATTTCCTGCGACAGGTATGACGGCACGGCCCGCCGGCCGGCCCGGCAGAGGAGGACTTCCCGCATGGTGACCACCGCCCCCTACGGAGCCTGGCCATCCCCGATGGACGCCCGGACGGTCGCCGCGCACGACGGCCGTCCGGCGTTCATCGGCGGGGTCGGTGACGAGGTCTGGTGGACCGAGCCGCGACCCGCCGAGCGCGGCCGCCGGGCACTGGTCCGCAGGCGGCCCGACGGCACCGAGGAGGCGGTACTCCCCGCCCCGTGGGACGTCCGCAGCCGGGTGCTGGAATACGGTGGCCAGCCCTGGGCGGGCACCCTCACCGACCGCGGACCGCTGATCGTCTTCAGCGAGTTCACCGACCAGCGGCTGTACGCCTGCGCACCCGAGGGCGGTGAGGCCCCGCGCCCGCTCACCCCGCTGTCCGCCGTCGGGGGCGGCCTGCGGTGGGTCGACCCGGTGCTGCGCCCGGAACTGGGGGAGGTGTGGTGCGTCCTGGAGGAGTTCACCGGCGACCGCCCCACCGACGTCCGCCGGGTGCTCGCCGCCGTGCCGCTAGACGGCTCCGCCTCCGAAGACCGCCGCGCCGTCCGGGAGTTGAGCGACGACCGGCACCGCTTCGTCACCGGCCCGCGGCTCTCCCCGGACGGCCGGCGCGCCGCCTGGATCGCCTGGGACCATCCGCAGATGCCCTGGGACGGCACCCTGGTGATGCTCGCCGACGTCACCGACGAGGGCGAGTTCAAGGACATCCGGCCACTCGTGGGCGACCTCGGCCCCACCTCGCCCGGCGGGGGCGAGCGGGGCGAGGCCATCGCACAGATCGAGTGGGCCGCCGACGGCTCGCTGCTCTTCGTCTCCGACCTCAGCGGCTGGTGGCAGCTGGAGTGCGTCGACCCCGCGGCGCCGCCCGGCACGGCCGCCCGCCGCAGCCTGTGCCCCGCCCGCCAGGAGGAGTTCGGCGGCCCGCTGTGGAACGTCGGCGAGCGCTGGTTCCTGCCGCTGGACAACGGCACCATCGCGGTCCTGCACGGCCTCGGCGACACCAACCTGGGAATCCTCGACCCGGTCACCGGTGACCTGGTCGACTCGGCCGGCCCCTGGACGGAATGGGCGCCCACCCTCACCGCCCACGGCAGCCGCGCCTTCGGCATCGCCGCAGGACCGCACAGCTCCTACGAGGTCGTCGAACTCGACACCTGCACCGGCCGCTCCCGGGCGATCGCCGCCCGCCACACCGACGTCGTGGACCCCGCCTACTACCCCCGCCCGCGGGCCCGCACCTTCACCGGACCCGGCGGCCGGGACGTCCACGCCCACATCTATCCGCCGCACAGCCCCGACCACACCGGCCCCGACGACGAACTCCCGCCCTTCGTGGTGTGGGTGCACGGTGGCCCCACCACCCGCGCCCCGCTGGTCCTCGACCTGGAAATCGCCTACTTCACCTCCCGCGGCATAGGCGTCGCCGAGGTCAACTACGGCGGCTCGACGGGGTACGGCCGCGAATACCGCGAACGGCTGCGCGGTCAGTGGGGCATCGTGGACGTCGAGGACTGCGCCGCCGTCGCCCGCGCGCTGGCCGACGAGGGCACCGCCGACGGCGCCCGGCTGGCCATCCGCGGCGGCAGCGCCGGCGGCTGGACCACCGCC
The DNA here is from genome assembly GCF_045782725.1 of Streptomyces sp. Pv4-95. Taxonomy (NCBI): domain Bacteria; kingdom Bacillati; phylum Actinomycetota; class Actinomycetes; order Kitasatosporales; family Streptomycetaceae; genus Streptomyces; species Streptomyces sp. Pv4-95. The sequence continues at coordinate 1,671,043 of NZ_CP127172.1, read as the reverse complement.
GCCTCGCTGACCTCCACGGACCTCTACGCCTGCGGCACCATCAAGTATCCGATCCTGGATCTGGCGGGCTGGGCGACGGACGAGACCCATGACTTCGAGTCGCGGTATCTGGAGTCCCTGGTCGGCCCGCTCGCGGAGGTCCCCGACCGCTACCGCGCCCGCTCGCCGCTGCACCGCGCGGACCGTATCGCGGCGCCGTTCCTGCTGCTCCAGGGCCTGGACGATGTCATCTGCCCGCCCGCGCAGTGCGAACGGTTCCTCGCCGAGGTCGCCGGGCGCGGCATACCGCACGCCTATCTGGCCTTCCCCGGCGAAGGACACGGCTTCCGCCGGGAGGACACCATGGTCCGCGCCGTCGAGGCCGAACTCTCCCTCTACGCCCGGACGTTCTGTTTCGTCCGCGACGACATCCCGGAGCTGGAGCTGCGCACATGACGGCGGCGCGGCTGATCCGGCCGCCGCGGCTGCGGCCCGGCGACCGGGTGGCGGTCGTCGCCCCCAGCGGCCCGATCGCGCCGGAGCGGATGGACTGCGGCCTGGACATCCTGCGCGGCTGGGACCTCGACCCCGTCACCTCGCCCGGCACCAGGGGCTCGCATGACACGCTGGGCTATCTCGCCGCCTCGGACGAGGACCGCGCCCGCGAACTCCAGCAGGCGTGGTGTGATCCGTCCGTCGCCGCGGTGTTCGCCGCGCGCGGCGGCTACGGCGCCCAGCGGATGGTCGACCTGCTGGACTGGGACGTCCTGCGCGCCGCGGCCCCCAAGCCGCTGGTCGGCTTCAGCGATGTGACGGTGCTGCACGAGGCGTTCGCGGTGCGGGCCGGAGTGTCCTCGCTGCACGGACCGGCCGTGGCCGGTGAGGTCTTCCTCAAGGACGAGGCCACCCGCGAGCATCTGCGGCGCACCCTCTTCGCGCCGGAGACGGTCCGCACGCTGGCCTCCGGGACGGCCCGGCCGCTGGTGCCTGGCCGGGCCCGCGGGGTCACCGTCGGCGGCTGCCTGGCGATGCTCGCCAGCGAGGTCGGCACCGCCCAGGCCCGGCGCGGCGTCCCCGGCGGACTGCTGCTCCTGGAGGACGTGGGGGAGCCGCCCTACCGCATCGACCGGGCGCTGACGCAGCTGTCGCGTGCCGGCTGGCTCGACGGCGTCGCCGGGATCGTCCTCGGCTCCTGGGCCCGCTGCGGCCCGTACGCACAGGTGCGGGAGGTGCTCAGGGACCGGCTGTGCGGTCTCGGGGTGCCGGTGGTGGAGGAGTTCGGCTTCGGTCACGGTGACTCCGCGCTGACCCTGCCGCTCGGCGTCCCCGCGGAGCTGGACGCGACGGCCGGGACGCTGACCTTGGAGATCCCGGCACTGAGCTGACCATGTGGCCGACCACGTGCGCGCGGGCCCTTCCCGCCCGGACACCTCCACTTGAGTGACGCCCCGTCATGTCTCATGAAATACACGCCGGATGCTGTGTCCATCATGGTGAGTGGCGTAGTCGGTCGCTGAACTGACGTCCTAACAGCGACGCGTGTCGAAAGCGTTGACATGCGGGTTACTCGTGTCACAGCATGAGCCCGCCGTTACCGACTGGTTGGTACGACGTGTCCTTGTGGAGGTCTGCGTGCCCAGCGTGTCCCGAGCCGTCTCCCGCCCCGCACCGCGCAGGTCGATCGCCCTGCTGGCCGGGGCCGCCCTCACCGTGCCGCTGGCCCTGACCGCCGCCCCCGCGACCGCAGCCGCGCCGTATTCCGTCACCGCCCTGAAGCTGACCGTCCGCGCGGGCGACCGCAGCTGCACCGTGGACGCGGACCTCTACCGCCCGGCCGGAGCCGACGCCGCGCACCCGGCACCCGCAGTGCTGACCACCAACGGCTTCGGCGGAAGCAAGGCGGACGGTTCGACCGATGTCACCGCCAAATCCTTCGCCGCCCGCGGCTATGTGGCCATGGCCTACTCGGGTCTCGGCTTCGGCAAGACCGGCTGTCCGATCTCCCTGGACGACCCGACGGCCGACGGCAAGGCGGCCTCCCAGCTCCTCGACTTCCTGGCGGGCGCCCGGGCGGCGGACGACGGCACCCGGGTCGACTACGTCACGAAGGACGGTGCGAGGGACCCGCGGGTCGGCATGATCGGCGGGTCCTACGGCGGCGCCATCCAGATGGCGACCGCCGCCGTCGACCACCGGGTGGACGCGCTGGTCCCGCTCATCACCTGGCACGACCTGGCGTACTCCCTCGCCCCGAACAACGCCGACCGGGACAGCAGTGCACCCGGCCCGGTGCCCGGCGCGTACAAGTACCAGTGGACGAACGGCTTCTTCCTGATCGGCGAGGCCCAGGGGCTGGCGCACCCGGGTCTCGACCGCTCACGGACCGGCGGCGCCGGCTGCCTGCACTTCGTCGCGTCGGCCTGCCAGACCAAGCGGCTGCTGGACTCCGGTCGGTACCCGGCCCAGGACACCGCCACGATGCTCCGCTACGCCCGCAGCGTCTCCCCCGTCTCCTATCTCAAGTCGGTCAGCGCGCCGACGCTCCTCGTCCAGGGCCAGGCCGACAGCCTGTTCAACCTCAACGAGGCCGCCGCGACCTACCGCACCCTGTCCGCCCAGGGCACCGAGACCAAGATGATCTGGCAGGCATGGGGTCACAGCGGGGGGATGAAGAAGTCGGCCGCGGGCGAACTCGACCTCAAACAGGGGAATCTGGAGACCAGCTACGTCGGACGGCGGATCCTCGCGTGGTTCGACCGCTATCTGCACCGCAGGACGGACACCGACACCGGGCCCGCCTTCGCGTACTACCAGGACTGGGCGCCCGAGGGCTCCAGCTACGCGACCGCCTCGGGCTATCCCACGAGCGGCAGTCAGCGGCTGTATCTCTCCGGTGACGGCAAGCTCGTCGACAACCGGACGAAGGTCGCGCGCGGCAGCCGGCACTACCGCAACCTCCCGGTGGCCAGCAGCCACTCGGAGAGTTCGCTGGCCGGCCTGCTCGGGCTGCCGGACTCCGCGCCGTTCGACGGTGCGGGCACCCACCTGGCGTGGACGTCCGAGCCGGTGACGGGCGGGCCGGCCGATCTCGTGGGCACCCCGAAGGTGACGCTCAAGGTCTCCTCGCCGGCGGCCGAGCGGACCCAGAACTCCTCGGACGCGGCGGACAAGCTGGTGCTGTTCGCCAAGCTCTACGACGTCGCGCCGGACGGCAGCAAGACGCTGGTGCACCGACTGGTGGCCCCGGCCCGGGTGCCCGATGTGACGCGGAGCTTCACCGTGGAACTCCCGGGCATCGTGCACCGCTACCAGCCGGGGCACCGGCTGCGCTTCGTCGTCGCGGCGAGCGACTCCGCCTACACGGGCAACCGCGGTATCAAGCCGGTGACGATCACCAGCGCCCCCGGCGACACCGGAGTGCTCGAACTGCCCGTCATGCGGGGCCAGGTGGGGTAGGGCTGCCGGTCAGCCGCCCGCGACCTCGATGGCTCCTACCGGGCAGGCGCGGGCGGCTTCCCGCAGCAGCGGGTCGCCCGCGCCGTCCTCCCGGCCGGGCAGCACCGTGCCGAAGCCGTCGTCGTCCTGGGTGAAGACCCGGGGCGCGGTCAGGGCGCACTGACCGGCGCCGATGCAGATGTCCTGGTCGACGGTGATCCGCACGGCGGACTCCTTTCCCGATGCTGTCGCCATCCGGCTCACCAGGCCAGCGGCAGTTCGATCATGCCCTGCAGGGTGTCCCCGGGGTTGATGGGGAGGTCGCCGGCCGGTACGGCGAGCCGCAGTCCCGGGATCCTCGTGAAGAGGGAACGCAGCGCGATCTCCATCTCCGCCCGCGCGAGGTTCTGGCCCAGGCACTGGTGGATCCCGAATCCGAAGGCCACATGGTGACGGGCGGCTCGGCCGAGGTCCAGGGTGTCCGGGGCCGGGTACACGGTGTCGTCACGGTTGATCAGGGAAGCCGGGAAGATCACGCCCTCGCCGGCCCGGATGGTCCGCCCGCCCCACTCGATGTCCTCCTTCGCCACCCGCAGGATGCCGTCGAGGATCGACAGGAAGCGCAGCAACTCCTCCACCGCGCTGGGCATGAGGTCTTCCCGGGAGCGCAACTGCGCCAGCTGTTCGGGGTGTTCCAGCAGCGTGAGGGTGCTCAGCGAGATCATGTTGGCGGTGGTCTCGTGGCCGGCGATCAGCAGGATCATCGCCATCCGGGTCAGTTCGTCGTGCTCCAGCGCGCCGGCTCGCAGCCGGTCCTCGATCAGATCGTCCAGCAGCCCGTCGCCCGGATCCTTCTCCTTCCGGGCGATCAGACCGGCGAAGTAGGTCTCCAGATTCTGCCGGGCGGTCTCCGCCTCCTCGCCGCTGCGGCCGCGCAGGATGCGGTGGGACTGTTCCTCGAAGAACTCGTGATCGGCGTACGGCACGCCGAGGAGCGAGCAGATCACCATGGAGGGCACCGGCAGCGCGAAGGCGGAGACCAGCTCGGCGGGCGGGCCCTGCGCCAGCATCCGGTCGAGGAGGCCATCGACGATCCGCTGGATCTCGGGGCGCATCGCGGCGATCCGCTTGACGCCGAAGCTGGGGATCAGCATCCGGCGCTGGGTGTTGTGCACGGGGTCGTCCACGCCCAGGAGCGGCGCCCTGGTCCGCCGGACCGCCGAGAAGCGCTCGCTCGGGATCGGGAAGGACGGGTTCAGCCGGTCGGAGGACAACCGCTGGTCGGTGAGCAGTTCACGCGCCTCGGTGTGGCCGGTCACCGCCCACACCGAGCGGCCGTCGTAGAGGGAGACGCGGGCCAGCGGGCCCTGTGCGCGCAGCGGGTCGTAGCCGGCCGGGGGGTGGTAGGGACAGGTGCGGTCCTGGGGGAAGGAGATGGCTTCGGTCATGGACGCCTCCCGTACGCAGGGGCCCGGGTCCCCTGCGCGGCATGTCGACAGACAAGCGCGCCTGTGCGACGCACCCGGTCTCACCTCATGCCTGTGTCCCGGCGGATGTCTACGGGCAGTTCGGCCAACTTCCGTGCGGTGCGGACAGGTTCGCCTCGCCCACCTCGTCATGGCCCGGACGATGCTGCGCAGGACCCGCCGTCGCCTCGCACTCGCGGCCCCCGCGGCGGGGGAGCGGCAGTGGCGGCGGACGAGAAGCGGCGGGCCGCTCGATCCGGCCCGGTGATGCCGCGTCAGTGGCTCGGCAGCGCCCGGCGGGCGGCGCCGTGGGGCACCTTCCTGGCCAGGCGTCCACACGCCTTCATAGGATCTGCCGATGACGACCAACCCTCGCCCGCCTGCCCGCGGCCCCCGTGTGGAGCTCCTGCCCTTCACCGCCGACGACCAGCAGGAGTTCACCGCCCTGGCCCGGGAGAGCAGGTCCCTGCACCACCCGTGGCTGTTCCCGCCGGAGACCCCCGCCGCGTACGACAGCTACCTGAGCAGGCTGGCGGAACCGGTGCGCGAGGGCTTCCTGTTCCGGGACCGCTCCGACGGCCGGATCGCGGGATTCCTGACGATCAACAACATCGTGCACGGCGCGTTCCGGTGCGGTGCGATCGGCTACGGCGCCTTCGCGCACGCGGGCGGGCGCGGGCTCATGGCCGAGGGGCTCCGGCTGGTCCTGCGCCACGCCTTCGACGAGATGGGCCTGCACCGGCTGGAGGCCAACATCCAGCCCGCCAACACCCGGTCGATCGCCCTGGTCGAGCGCGCCGGCTTCCGGCTGGAGGGGTTCTCGCCGGACTTCCTCCTCATCGACGGCGCGTGGCGCGACCACGAGCGCTGGGCGATCACCAGCGAGATGGCGCCCGCGGAAGGCGCGTAGGGGCGGGCAAGGAGTGACCCTCGCGGCGCCGGCCGGGCAGAGTGGGATCATGGGAATCGACTTCCGCCGTACCGTGCCCGTCTTCCGCATCTTCGACCTGGCCACAGCGCACGCGTTCTACCTCGGCTATCTCGGCTGCACCGTCGACTGGGAACACCGCTACGAGCCCGGTATGCCGCTCTACACCCAGGTCTCGCGCGGCGGCCTGGTCCTGCATCTGTCCGAGCACCACGGCGACGCGACGCCCGGCTCGACCGTCCTCCTGGAACTGAGCGGGGTACGCGACCTGCACGCCGAGCTGGCCGGCAAGGACTATCCCAACCTGCGGCCCGGCCTGGAGGAGGACGGGACGGGTACGTCACTCACCCTGACCGACCCGTTCGGCAACCGGCTGCGCTTCCACGAGCGGCACCCCGACGAGCCGGAGTCCTAGGGCGTGTCCGCAGGGCGATTCCGACGGGCGGGTGGCTTTTTCCGCTGCTCACACGGGTGTTAGTGGGGTGTTAGCGGAGCGGCAGCGGGGCAATAGCGGCGCCGACCAGAGTGGGTGACGTACCGAGGAAACACCGACACCGACCCGACCCGGGGGACCCGATGAGCTCCAGCACCACTGCCCGCACCGCGCGCCGCCGCACCCTGCGCGTTGCCGCCGCGGCCCTGACCGCAGTGGCCGGCCTCACCCTGACCGCCTGCTCCGGCTCGGACGCCGCCGACGCGAAGCCCGCGGCCCACGCGAGCGCGCCCGACGCACAGTCCACCGCTTCGGACCGTTCCGGAGCGCAGAACTCCGACGGCAAGGCGAGCCCCGATGCCAAGACCGGCGCCGAGCCGGGCGCCGCGGGCAAGTCGTCGGGTGCCACGCAGGCCACCGGCGTCGGCAAGAAGGCCTCCCCGGTCCGCACCGAGACCCTGGTGGACGGCAGCAAGGCCGAGATCTACGACCTCGGCTCCCAGCGCTACCGCGCCAAGATCGTCAGCGACGGTGCGGTCGTGGCCACGATGGAGACGACAGGGCAGGACGCCGACGCCGGGCTCGACGCCAACGGCATGTACGTCGTGCTCACGATGGGCGGCGAGATCCACTCCTGGATGGGCGGCGAGCACCAGGGACCGGGCACCTTCAAGCTCGCCGGCGGCTGGAAGGCCGAGGTCACGAAGGTCGGCGAGCTGCGGTACCGCGCGAAGATCATCGGCTCCGAGGGCGTGGCCGCCACGCTGGAGACGAACGGGCACGACGTCGGGGTCGACGCCAACGGCGTGTACATCGTGCTCAGCGCCGGCGGCGTGATCAGCGCCCACGAGTGAACGCCCGCCCGACCGCGGCGGTGGAGCCACCTCGCCCGAGGCGGCTCCACCGCCGCAGTGCCGGGGCCGGAGCCGGACCGCACCGTGCCGGGCGCCTGGCGGAAAGCCAACGGCCCTACTCCCCGGGCCCGTTACGATCCCGGCATGCGCCGCACCGTACTCATGGACGCTCCCTCCAACCTCGGACTTCGCCCGCCCGCGCCCGGCGCCGTCCCCGGCTGCCACAAGCTCGCCGGTGCCCTGCGCGACCAGGGGCTGCTACGGCGCCTCGGTGCCCAGGAGGGGGGAGTGGTGGTGCCGCCGCGCTACGACCTCGGACGGTGGCAGGAGGGCGACGGCGACTTCCACGCCGAGGCCATCGCCGGCTACACCCGAAGGCTCGCCGAGCGCGTCGGGAAGCATGTGCGCGACGGCGCGTTCCCGGTGCTGCTCGGCGGCGACTGCAGCATCCTGCTCGGCGCCGTCCTCGCGCTGCGCCGCCTGGGCCGGTACGGCGTGGCGTATCTCGACGGCCACGGCGACTTCCGCCACCCCGGCAACACCGAGGTGGCCGGCCCGGTGGGTGCCGCCGCCGGTGAGGGCGTCGCGCAGATCACCGGACGCGGACAGCCGGATCTGACGGATATCGACGGACTGCGGCCCTACGTACGGGACACCGACATCAGCGTCCTCGGCATCCGCGACGCCGACGAGGACCAGCCGGAGCTGACCGGCCTCGGCATCCGCCACGCCCCGGTCGGTGTGATCCGCCGACGCGGAGCCGGGACGGTGGCGCGCGAGACGCTCCGACACCTCCAGCACCCGCCGCTCGACGGCTTCTGGCTCCACCTCGACGCCGATGTCCTGGACCCCTCCGTCATGCCGGCCGTCGACAGCCCCGACCCCGACGGCCTCCACACGGACGAACTGCGCGCCCTGCTCGGCCCCCTGGCCGCCTCGCCGCGGTGCGTCGGCGTCGACGTCACCATCTACGACCCGGACCGCGACCCCGAAGGAGCCGGCGCGGCGCTGCTCGCCGACCTCCTGGAGAGCGTCTTTGCGCAACCCTGACCTCACCTGTGCGCAACACGCCCTGTGCAGACCGGCCGAGACGATGTTCCATGGTCAACAGGCGGCCACCGCAGCAGAGGTGGCCCGGTCCAACCATGCGAGGCAGCCGTGGCCACGAGTGTGCGACGCACGACCTTGACCCTTCCCGCAGCGCCCATCGGCCCCGACAACCCCTTGCCCGCCCTGCGCGCCTCCGACGACCCGCACCGCATCCGCATCCCCGAGGACGCCGGTCTGCCCGCCGACATGGCGCGCCAGATCCGCTACCAGCCGCTGCGCACGATCCTGCCGACGCGGCTGCGCGACGGCTACGGCCGTCACCGCGTCGGCACCGACGTCGAGGCGCTCGTCATCGAGAACGACCGGCTGCGCGCCACCGTCCTGCCGGGCCTCGGCGGCCGGGTGTACTCCCTGCACCACAAGCCCACCGACCGGGAACTGCTCTACCGCAACCCCGTGCTGCAACCCGCCAACTTCGCCCTCAACGGCGCCTGGTTCTCCGGCGGCATCGAGTGGAACATCGGTGCCACGGGCCATACCACCCTCTCCTGTGCACCGCTGCACGCCGCCCGGGTCCCGGCCCCCGACGGCGGCGAGATGCTCCGGCTGTGGGAGTGGGAACGACTGCGCGACCTGCCCTTCCAGGTGGACCTCTGGCTGCCGGAGGGCTCGGACTTCCTGTACGTCGGCGTCCGCATCCGCAATCCGCACCACCACACCGCGCCCGTCTACTGGTGGTCCAACATCGCCGTTCCCGAAGCCGAGGGGACCCGCGTCGTCGCCCCTGCCGACGAGGCGTGGCACTTCGGCTACGAGCACGCCCTGCGCCGGGTCCCTTCCCCGGAGTTCAACGGCGCCGACCGCAGCTACCCGCTGCGCAGCGACGTCCCCGCCGACTACTTCTACGAGGTCCCCGACGGCGCCCGCCGCTGGATCAGCTCCCTCGACGAGGGCGGCCGCGGCCTGGTGCAGACCTCCACCGACGCGCTCCGCGGCCGCAAGCTCTTCGTCTGGGGTGCCCAGCGGGCCGGGCGGCGCTGGCAACGCTGGCTCACCGAGCCCGGAACCGGCGGCTACGCCGAGATCCAGGCAGGTCTGGCCCGTACCCAGCTGGAGCATGTGGCGCTCGACGGCGGCGGCGAGTTCAGCTGGCTGGAGGCGTACGGGCCGCTGGCCGCGGACCCGGCGGTGGTGCACGGCGACGACTGGGGCGCCGCCCGCGGTGAGGTCGCGGCCCGGCTGGAGGCGGCCCTGCCGCGGGCCGACGTCGAGGCCGCCCTCGCCGCCTGGCGGCCGTACGCCGACGCGGAACCGAAGGAGCAGCTCGCCACCGGCTCCGGCTGGGGCGCGCTCGAAGTCGCACGGGCCGGCCACGACTTGCCCGGCACCCCCTTCGAAGGGGGCACCATGGGCGAGGAACAGCAGCCGTGGCTGACCCTCCTCACCTCCGGCGACCTGCCCGCCGATGCTCCGGTGCCCGGCGCCACGCAGGTCGCCCCCGCCTGGCGCGATCTGCTGGAGTCGGCCCGGCCGGGGCCGGCGACCGACTACCACCTCGGCCTCGCCCAGTGGCACGCCGGTGACCGCGCGCAGGCCGTCCGCAGCTGGGAGCGCGCACTGTCGCACGGCGCGGGCTGCCTGCCGCTGTACTGCCTGGCGGTGGCGGAGTGGGAGGCGGGCGACACGGCGCGGGCCGCCGACCGCTTCGCGGAGGCGTTCGCCTGCGCCGACCGGGCCGCGCACTCCGCCACGCCCGGCCCGGCCGCCCGTGTCTGGCGAGCGGCCCTGCCCGCCCTGGCCAGGGAGGCGGTCCCGGCGCTGCGCGCGGCGCGGCGGAGCGAGGAGGCGGCGGACCTCCTCGGGCGGCTGCCCGAGGAGGTGTCGGCCGACGGCCGGTTCCGGTTGCTGACCGCCCAGGTGCTGCTCGACCGGGGACGGACCGCCGAGGCCCGCGAGATCTTCGACGCGGGCTTCGAGATCGCCGATCTGCGGGAGGGCGACGAGGCGTTGAGCGACACCTGGTACGCCATCGCGGAACGCCTGGTGGCCGGCGAGGGTCCGGTCACCGACGAGGTGCGCGCCACGGCCCGTGCCGAGCACCCGCTGCCGGAGCGGTACGAGTACCGGATGCGGCCGGTGTGACGACTACCGGTAGGCCGGCCCGGCCTACCGGGCCGCGTCGTCCCGGCCGGTCCTTCCTCAGGCCGGCTTGTCCAGCACGGCCTTGCTGTGGCTGAAGGTGTCGAGGGAGTACTCGCCGTGGTAGCGGCCCATGCCGCTCTCGCCCACGCCGCCGAACGGCAGGTCCGGAGCGGTGAGATGGGCCACCGGCAGCCCGAAGGTGAGCGCGCCGGAGGAGGTCTCGGTCAGCAGCCGGTGCCTGGTGTCGTCGGACGCGGTGAACGCGTACAGCGCGAGCGGCTTGTCGCGCTCGTTGATGAACGCGATCGCCGCGTCCAGGTCGGGCACCCGCACGATCGGCAGGATCGGGCCGAAGATCTCCTCCCGCATCACCGGGGCGTCGGGGGTGACATCGGCGAGCACGGTGGGCGCCAGATAGCGCGTGGCGCGGTCGTGGATACCGCCGACGACCGTGCGGCCGCTGCCGAGGAGGGCGGTCAGCCGGTCGAAGTGCCGCTCGTTGACGATCCGTCCGTACTCCGGGGCGGCGGCCGGGTCGGCCCCGAACCGTTCGCGCACGGCCTCGGCGAGGTGCTCCTCCAGGCCCTCCGCGGTGTCGCCGACGGCCAGGACGTAGTCGGGTGCGACGCAGGTCTGGCCGGCGTTGAGGAACTTTCCCGACACGATGCGCTGTGCCGCCACGGCCAGGTCGGTGCCGAGGTCGACGACGGTCGGGCTCTTGCCGCCGAGTTCGAGCGTGACCGGCGTCAGGTGCTTGGCGGCGGCCGCCATCACGATCCGCCCGACGGTGCCGTTACCGGTGTAGAAGAGGTGGTCGAACCGCTGCTCCAGCAGTGCGGTGGTCTCCGGGACGGCGCCCTCGACGACGGCCACCGCCTCGTCGTCCAGATGGCGCGGCAGCAGGCGGGCGAGGGCTGTGGAGGTGGCGGGGGCGAGTTCACTGGGCTTGACGACGGCGCAGTTGCCCGCGGCCAGCGCCCCGACCAGCGGGGCGAGGGCCAGCTGCAGCGGGTAGTTCCAGGGGGCGATCACCAGGACGACGCCGAGGGGCTCGCGGACGACATGGCCGGTGGCCGGGAGCAGCCGCTCGGGCAGGTCCGCGGGCCGGGAGGCCAGCCAGTCGTCGAGATGGGCGAGGGTGTGATCGATCTCGTTGATCGTGAAGCCGACCTCGGTGCGGTATGCCTCCTTGGGGCCCTTTCCCAGGTCCTCGTGGAGCGCCGCGACGAGTTCGTCGGCGTGCTCGGTGAGCAGGGTGCGCAGCGCCTCCAGCTGTCCGCGCCGCCAGGCCGTCGACCTGGTGCGGTGGGTGGCGAAGGTGGCGCGGAGCCGGGCCACGACGGCGGCGACGTCCAGGGGCGTGGTGGGGGTGTGAGGTGCCATGCCCCCGAGGCTACATGAAACGAAAGTGTTTCGTTTCGTATTGAAGTGGCTAGACTCCCCGTGTGGCCGAACGCACCGAGAGCAACGACACCGCGACCGCCGAGCGGCAGCCCGCCCGCGGCCGGCCGCGCGACGCCGGCCGTGACCGGGCCCTGCTGGAGGCCACCGTCCAGGTCCTCCAGGAGAGCGGCTACGGCGGGCTGACCACCGCGGCGGTGGCCAAGCGGGCCGGGGTGTCCACCGCGACGCTCTACCGCCGCTGGCGCTCCAAGGAGGATCTGGTCGTGGGCACCGCCGTCCGCTGGGCGGCCGATCTCGGCCCCCAGCCGGACACCGGCAGCCTCGAAGGCGACCTCGCCGCACTGCTGCGGGACAAGGCCGACACCCTGGAAGGGCCGGGCGGCCGGCTGCTGCATGTGCTGATCGGGGAGGCCGCGCACAACGAGGCGCTGGCCCGGGTGCTGGACACCGCCATCGTCCAGCCCGTCCGCGACCGCGCCGCCACCGTGGTCCGGCGCGCGGTGGCCCGCGGCGACATCCCGCCGCTGGACGACGCGCATGTCCTCGCCGACCTCGTCGTCGGTTCGATGGTCAGCCGCCTCTTCCTCACCCCGGACGCTCAGCCCCCGGCGCCCCGCGCCCCCTCGTCCGGCGAGGCGATGGCACGGGAACTGCTCCCGTTCCTGCTGCGCGCGCTGGGCGCGTCCACCGCTGCCGACGGGGGATGAACCTCCAACGCGCCCACCCTGCCGCCCTGCTGACGCGTACGCCATTCGGTGACCGTCCCGGCCGTGAGGGAATGATTCAGGACCGTCACTCGTTGTCACGATCATGAAGGCGATCATCACCAACAGCTATGGCGGACCCGAGGTCCTCGAATACACCGACCAGCCGGACCCGAAGGTGGCTCCCGACGCGGTCCTGGTCCGGGTGAAGGCGGCCGGCGTCAATCCCGTGGACTGGAAGATCGTCGCGGGCTATCTGGACGCGTTGATGCACATGCACTTCCCCCTCATCCCCGGCTGGGACGTCTCGGGCGTGGTCGAGGCGGTCGGCGTTGACGCCACCGAGTACGCCGTCGGCGACGAGGTCATGGGCTACGTCCGCAAGGACGAGGTCCAGCACGGCACCTTCGCGGAACTGGTCTCCGCGCCGGTCCGCACCCTCGCGCGCAAGCCGGCCTCGCTCAACTGGCAGCAGGCGGCGGGCCTGCCGCTCGCCGGGCTCACCGCCTATCAGGCGCTCAAGCGGGTCGGTACCCGGCAGGGCGAGACGGTCCTGGTGCACGCCGCCGCGGGCGGCGTCGGCTCGCTCGCGGTGCAGATCGCGGTGGCCCAGGGAGCCCGCGTCATCGGCACGGCCAGTGAACGCAACCACGAGTTCCTGCGCTCCCTCGGCGCCGAGCCGGTGACCTACGGCGACGGCCTCGCCGGGCGGGTGCGGGAGCTGGCTCCCGAAGGGGTGGACGTGGCGGTCGACTTCGTCGGCGGCGGTGCCGTGGACGTCTCGCAGGAGGTCCTCAAGGACCGCACCCGGGTGGTGTCCGTCGCGGACGGCGAGGTCAAGGCGAAGGGCGGGCACATGGTGTGGGTGCGCCCCGACAGCGCGGATCTGACCGCGCTCGGCGACCTCGCGGAGGCCGGCAAGCTCACCGTGCCGGTCGACGCGACGTTCCCGCTGTCCGAGGCCGCGGAGGCATTCCGCCGCAGTATGGCGGGCCGCACCCGCGGCAAGATCGTCCTGGACGTGTCCTGATCACGGGCCCGTGGGCCCACGGTTGCCGAGAGGCAGGCGACGCGGGCGACCCGGCCGCTTGAGGAGAGCGGCCGAGTCGCGCGGCGATCCACTGCGCCCGGCGACGGCACGTGGGCGCACCGCCGGGGGAGTCGTTCAGGCGTCCTGCCGCCGGTCGACGTACTCGAAGACCGAACCGTCAGGGTGGCGGGCCACCAGGTTGCGGCCGATGGGGGTGGACAGCGGGCCCGCGATGATGTCGGCGCCGACCGCCGACAGATCGGCGACCGCCTCGTCCACATCCTTGACGGCGAGAGTCGCCGTGATCTTCCGCAGTACCGACAACTCCGCCTCGGGGCCGCTCATCAGGAAGAAGCACCCCACGGCCGCGACCGCGACGCCGCCGCGCTGGAAGCGGACCGCCTCGGCGCCGGTCAGCCGTTCGTAGACGCCGACCGCGGCTTCGAGATCGCTGACGCACACCCGCAATGAGGTCCCCAGAATGTCCATACGGGCAAGCCTAGTTGGCGTGCCTCGGGGAGCGCGATCACTTGGACATGATCAGACCGTCCTTCGCCGCGCCCCGGGAGAACACGATGTCCCGGATGCTGTCGCGGGCCGCGGAGTAGTCGGTGCGGCCGGGCTCCCGGGCCAGGGCGTCGGGGAGGTTCACCACCCGGAATCGGTCCTTCAGGTCGGTGAGCTGGGGTATGAACTCGGCCTTGCGGACGGGCCAGCGGTCCCCGGTCCTGGCCGGGCGGGCGAAGGTGAAGCGGGCCATCGAACTCTGGTTGCCGCGCCCGTCGACCACGTCCGGCGGGTTGTACATGTAGCCCGCCAGCTGGTCGCCCATGCCGTAGACGACCCAGGTGCCGTTGACCTTCTCGTAGGCCTGCGGGACATGTGCGTGGGTGCCGAGGATCAGGTCGATGTCGGGCCGTCCCGCGCTGCGGGAGGCGGTCAGGGCGCGCGCCAGGGTGCGCTGCTGTTCGTCGGGCTCCTGCTGCCATTCCGTGCCCCAGTGGACGCTGACCACGACGACATCCGCACCGGCCGCACGGGCGGACCGGGCATCGGCGATGATCTTCTTCCGGTCGATCAGATTGACCGCCCACGGCTGTCCTTGGGGCAGCGGTATGCCGTTGGTGGCGTAGGTGTAGGAGAGCTGCGCGACCTTGGCGGGGCCGGCCCACATCAGGGATATCCGATGGGCTTCGGCGGCGGAGCGGGCCGAGCCCGCGTGACGCAGCCCTGCGGCGTCCATCGCGCCGAGCGTGCGCCGCACCCCGTCCGCACCGTCGTCGAGGGTGTGGTTGGAGGCGGTGGAGCAGGAGTCGTAGCCGGTGTGCTTGAGGGCGGCGGCGACCTGCGGCGGAGACTTGAAGGCGGGGTAGCCGGTGAACGGCCCGCCGTCCTTGCCGTACACCGTCTCCATATGGCATATCGCCAGGTCGGCGCGGCTGACCACGGGCCTGACCCCGGCGAGCATGGGGCGGAAGTCGTGGCCGTCGCCGCCGGCGTCCGTGTGGGACTGCTTGATTATCTCGGTGTGCGGGAGGACGTCCCCGGTGGCCAGAAGAGTGAAGCCGGGCCCTCTCGCGGCCCGGGCGAGATGCGGCGGGGCCGGGTCGGAGGAGCGTGCGGGACCGGCGGACTGCTGCGTTCCGCAGCCCGCCGCGAGCAGGGTGAGTGCCGCCATCGCGGCCAGTCGCTGTGGAGTCACGACTGACCTATACCGGGATAAATAGGATTATATGCCGAGCGGGGGAGAGGGTTGCGCCGTCAGTTGGACAGCGCGCACCCCTTCCGCCCTGAAGTGGCTACGGCGGTGGCCGCACAGCTTCAGACGCGGCACAGGATCTCGCCGTGCAGTACCGCGAACCAGCCGTCCTCCTGGGCGGCCCACTCGCGCCACGAACGGGCGATCCGGTCCAGCTCGTCCGGTGTGGCGTGGCCGCCGTCCACCGCGTTCCGCGCGTAGGACGAGGCGACCGTGCGGTCCGCCCACAGCTCGCCCCACCAGGAGCGTTCCTCGGGGGTGCGGTAGCACCAGGTGCCGGTGGTCACGGTGACCGCGGCAGGGTCGAAACCTGCCTGGCGGGCCCAGGCGTGCAGCCGGCGTCCGGCGTCCGGCTCGCCGCCGTTGGCGCGGGCCACCCGCAGATACAGCTGCTGCCAGTCCGCCATCCCCTCGACCTCCGGATACCAGGTCATGGCCGAGTAGTCCGCATCGCGGACGGCGACGATTCCGCCGGGTTTGGTGACGCGGCGCATCTCGCGCAGCGCCTGCACGGGGTCGCCCACGTGCTGCAGGACCTGATGGGCGTGTGTCACGCAGAAGGAGTTGTCCGGGAAGTCCAGTGCGTGGACGTCCCCGACCGCGAAGCGGACATTGTCGACTCCGTGCGCGTCGGCGGTGGCGCGCGCCTGCTCCAGCACGGCGGGGGCGTGCTCCAGTCCGGTGACCTGTCCGTCCGGTACCAGCGCGGCCAGGTCGGCGGTGATGGTACCGGGGCCGCAGCCGATGTCCAGGATCTGCATGTGCGGCAGGAGCGAATCCAGCAGGTATGCGGCCGAGTTGGCGGCGGTGCGCCAGGTGTGTGAGCGCAGTACGGACTCGTGGTGGCCGTGTGTGTAGACGGCGGATTCCTGCGACATGGCCGACTCCTTCGCGTTCCCGGGAGCGGCGGACGGCGTGCGTGAGGACACGCCGCCGACCGCCGCTCGGCGTGCGCGGGGGCCTACCGGGCACGCCTTTCGGTGTGGTGCTCACACCGTACGCCGGGATCTCGCATTATGAGAGTCGGATCTCACCATTCGGGCAGGAGGCGGTAGACCGTCAGCGCCTCGTTCTGCTTCTCCAGAGTCAACCGGGTTGGTGCGGAGCCCACTTCACCGTCGAAGGCGAGGTCCGTGCCCGGGGGCAGATCCTCGATCCGCAATCCGCGCAGCCGGGCCTCGCTGAGCACCGGGGAGTGCCGCGGGGTGCCCATCAGCGCCGCGGCCAGCAGCCTGGTGCGGGCCAGCCGGCCGCCGTGCACCACCCGCACGTCGAGCACCCCGTCCGCCAGGTCGTGCCGGCGCACCGGCGCGAGGCCGAGACCCCGGTACTGGCAGTTGCCGACGAACAGCATCCATACGGCGCGCCGCTTGCCGTTCACCTGCATCGTGAGCGGCTCCGCGGTGCGCAGCACCTCCCAGGCGGCGAGCACGCCGGCCGGCCAGGCGCCGATGCGGCCCGCCCATTTCTCCCGGATCCGCACCAGTTCCGGATAGGCGCCGATCGAGAAGGTGTTGAGAAAGATCTGCGCCTCGCGGTGCGGGCCGGCGCGGAATCGCGCCACGTCCACCGCGACCGCCTCGCCCGTCTCCACGGCGCGCGCCGCGTCGCCGTAGGTCTCGATCCCCAGGTCGTAGGCGAAGTGGTTGTGGGTGCCGCCGGGCAGCACCGCCAGCGGGAGCCCGTGCCGCAGCGCGACCGCCGCCGCGGCGTTGATGGTGCCGTCCCCACCGAGCACACCCAGGGCGCCGTTCAGCTGCCTGGCCCGATCCGCGGCGTCCTCGAGGAGCTTCTCCAGCGGCTGCGCGTCCGGCCCGCCGCACTCGCGCACCTCGGCCTTCGGCAGCACCCCGTGCACCTCCTGGGCGCGGTCGGGGCGCGGGCCGCCACGCTGCCCCGAGCCCGAATTCGCCACCACGACCAGGCCGCGCCCCTCGGGCAGTGCGGGGGCGTCCGCCCGCGGCCGGGCGGGCGGCGCCAGCTGCGCACGGGTGGGGGCCAGGCCGCGCACCGCGAACGCCGCACCGGCTCCAAGAGCCGCACCTGCCAGCACATCGCCCGGATAGTGGACGCCCGTGTAGACGCGGGAGAACGCCACCGACGCGGCGACCGGTGCCAGCGCCAGGCCCCACCACTTGTTCTCGAAGGCGACACCGGTGGCGAAGGCGACCGCCGATGCCGAGTGTCCGGAGGGGAAGGAGGAGGTGAAGGGCTGGCGGCCGAGCTGCCGTATGACGGGCACGGTGTGCAGCAGCGGCCGGTCACGCCGTACGGAGCGCTTGCCGAAGGTGTTCACCGTCGCCGATGCCACCGCCAGTGAGGCCACCCCGCGCAGAGCGGCCCGGCGGGCGGGCCGGCCGCCGAGCGCGGCGGCGCCGGCCGCGATGCCGAACCACAGCAGTCCGTGGTTGGCGCTGCGGGTCAGCCTGGGCAGCACCCGCTGGGCGCCGGGCCACTCGCGCGAGGCGACCCGTTCGAAGGTCCGCCGGTCGAGGTTGGTCAGAAGCGTTCGCATGCGCCACCTTGTACCCCAGCCGGGGCGCCGCAGGCCATGAAAGCGCCGCTCGCGGCGTCGTCTGTCTCACACCGGCGGGCTTCCCCGGCCCGGACGGGGGCGGAAACCGGGTGACGGGTCCGGCCCGGCCGTGCTTGCATGCCCCGGTGATCAGGAGACGTGACGACGGCGACCTCGACGCCCTGGTGGCCGTCCTGGCCGAGGTGCACACCCACAGCGGCTACCCGCACCACTGGCCCGCCGATCCGGCGAGCTGGCTGACCCCGGGAGACCTGACCGCCGCCTGGGTCGCCGAGGCGGACGGTGCGATCGTCGGCCACGCGGCGCTCTGCGGACGGGAGATCAGCCGGCTGTACGTCGCCCCGGCGGCCCGGGGGCACTGCCTGGGCAGGAGCCTTCTGCGCGGCGTCGAACAGGAAGCGGCGGCGCGCGGGCTGCGGCCCGTCCTGGATGTGAAGACCACCGACACCTCGGCCATCGCCCTCTACGAGCGGCAGGGCTGGGTCCGCCGGGCCACCGAGCGGCAGGACTGGGGAGCGGGGGAGACCGTCGAGGTCCACCGGTACGAAGCGCCGGACCGCGCGGCCCCGGACGGCTGACCCCTGGGGCCCCTGAGGCGTCCGGTGGCGCCCCGCGACTGTTCCCGTCCGGGGCCCGCCGGCTGTCGTACGCGCGAGCGAACGGTTGCCCCATACGGCCCCGGCCCTCCGCCGTGGCGCCCGGCGCCACCCCCGGCTGACGTGTCGCCCCCCACCGCCACGGCCCCGATCTGCAAAGGTGGACGGGGCCCGTCCCTCATACGAGGGCCCACGATCGACCTGCCGTCGTGGAGTGTGGAGGTACGGATGCAGCGGACCGTCCATGATCCGCAGCGGGAGCCGGACCCGGACCCGCCGGTGGGCCTGCCGGTCCTTCCGGACCTCGCCGCGCATCTCTCCGCTGCCGCCGGCCGCACCGAACCCGAACCCCCCGGCGGCGCCCTGCCGCTGCGTACTGCCGGCTGCGGCTACTGGGAACGCCGCGGCCTGGTAACCGCCCCCGACCACGTGCTCGCCGCCCCGGGGGCGCCGACCATGCTCCTCGCGTTGTTCGCCGCGGCGGGCGGCGCCGTGGTGCTGCCGCGGCCCTGCTCGCAGTGGTACGCGCCGCCCGCCCGGCTGCTGGGCAGGCCGGTGCACCTCGCGCCCGTGCCCGCCGAATCCGGCGGCGTGCCCGACCCGTTCGCGCTGCTGGAGACCGTACGGCGGGCCCGGATGCACGGCGACAGCCCCCGTGTCCTGGTGCTCTCCGTCGCCGACGATCCGACCGGCACCTGCCCGCCGCCCGAGCAGCTGCACGAGGTCTGCGAGGCGGCGGCCGAGGAGGGATTGTGGGTCATCAGTGACGAGTCGCGCCGCGACCTGCTGCACGATCCGCACGACACGGTCGTGCTCAGCCCCGCCGAGATGCTGCCCGCCGAGGTCGTGGTGCTGACCGACCTGCGGGCCACCCTCGTGCCCGCGTCCTGGCCCGCGGCGCTGGCCCGGTTCCCGGCCACCGACAGCGGCGCCGCGCTGCGGACGGCGGCGCACCACGCACTGTCCGGCCTCGGCGGCACGCTGGCCGGCCCGATCGCCTGCGCCGTCACCCACGCGCTCGGCGAACCCGAGCCCGTACGCACCAGGACCGCCACCGCCGCCCGGGTGTACGGCACGCTGACCGCGGCGCTCCACCGGGCCCTCGCCGACGCCGGCGCCGTGTGCCGTCCTCCGCACGCCGGCAGCCATGTGTACGCCGAACTCGACCCGCTGCGCCCGCCCCTGGCCGCTCGCGGCATCACCGATTCCGTGGCACTGGAGCGGGAGTTGGCGCCCTGGGCGGGCCGCGGAGGCCACCGGTTCGGGGACGACCCGGGCGCCCTGCGGGTGCGGCTGGGAGCCGAGGCGCTCCTCGGTGCGGACATGGACCTGCGGCAACGTGCTCTGGACGCGGCTGACCCCCTGCGACTACCGCATGTCGAGCAGACGTTGACCTCCCTGTCCCGCGCCCTGGCCGGGCTCGCGGCCCCGGAGGGCTGAGCACCCGCGGCCCGCCGCGGCACGCATCAGCCCAGCCCCAGCCCGTTCCGTATCAGCCCTGGTGCCCACCGAATTGGAGCCGTCGATGACCGAACAGACCGAGCGCTCCAGCGCGGGTTCCACACCGGGCGAGAGCCGCCCGGCCGTCGAACGGAGCGCGCTGGACGGTCCTTCCGGGGAAATGCGGCCTGCGGCCGCGGTGGCAGCGGCCGATACGGCAGCCGCGGCCGACGGCGGTACGGGCGCGAGCGGCCTGGACGCCGAGGCCACCGCGACGGCCGTCGGCTTCGAGATGACGCACGGTGTCGAGACGCCGCACGGTGTCGAGGGCGTGCGCCACGGCGGGCCGGTGCACCTCGTCGAGCCCACGCTACCCGCCGAGGGCGTGGCAGGTCCGGCCACCGCGTACCCGCCTGCGGGCCCCGCCGCCCCGGTCCTCCCGCCGCCGTTGCCCGAGCCCCGCCCTCTGGGGGAGCCCCGCAGCTGGCCGCGCGACTTCACCGACCGGCTGACGGCACCGCTGCCAGGCGTCCGCGCGCTCGCCAGGATCGCCCGGGAGGGCAAGCTGCGGCCGGCCCCCGAAGCGCTCCGCCAGATCACCGAACTCCCCTTCGCACCTGGTTCGTTGCCGGCCGCCGGCCCCACGACCGTCGCTCTCACCTGGGCCGGGCACGCCAGTTGGGTCATCAGGATCGGCGGCCTGACCGTCCTGACCGACCCGGTCTGGTCCCGCAAGATCCTCGGCACCCCGGCCAGGGTCACCCCTGTCGGCGTCCGCTGGGAGGATCTGCCACCCGTCGACGCGGTCGTCATCAGCCACAACCACTACGACCATCTCGACGCCCCGACGCTGAAACGCCTGCCGCGCGAGACCCCGCTCCTGCTCCCCGCCGGACTGGCCCCCTGGGCAAGGCGGCGCGGTTTCACCCAGGTCACCGACCTCGACTGGTGGGAGGGCGTCGAACTGCCCGCCCCCGGGGGCGCCGTACGCGCCGACTTCGTCCCGGCACACCACTGGAGCAAACGGACCCTCACCGACACCTGCCGCTCCCTGTGGGGCGGTTGGGTGCTCACCGCGCCCGACGGACGGCGGATCCACTTCGCCGGGGACACCGGCTACGGCCACTGGTTCGAGCAGATCGGCCACCGCTACCCGGGCATCGATCTGGCGCTGCTGCCCATCGGCGCCTACGACCCGCGCTGGATGCTGCGACCGGTGCACACCGACCCGGAGGAGGCCGTCCGGGCGTGCCAGGACCTCGGCGCCCGGAGCCTGGTGCCGATGCACTGGTCGACGTTCCTGCTCTCCGCCGAGCCGCCGCTGGAACCGCTGCACCGCGTGCGTGCCGCGTGGGCCGCCACCGGCCGTGCCAGGGAAGACCTTTGGGACCTGCCGGTGGGCGGGTCGCGGGTCCTCGACGAGCGCTGATGATGTCGCCGACCTGCGGAAGTTCCTCAGTCCGAGGTGCCGTCGCGGTGCCCGCTGTGTCTGTCCGGCCCGTCCGCCGGCCTGACGCGCCGCCAGAGCGCCGGCCCCGCGCCGAGCGCGAGCGTGAGGCCGACGGCCGCGGCCACGCCCTCCCAGGGCTCGCTGAACAGTGAGCCGCCCAGCAGGCCGATGAGCTGGTACGTCGCCGCCCAGGCCAGACAGGCCGGGATGTCACCCCGGACGAACCGCCGCAGCGGCATCGCGGACAGCAGACACGCGAGCATGACCGGAATCCGCCCCGCCGGGACCAGCCGCGACAGCACCAGCACCAGCACGCCGTGCTCCTGAAGCCGGTGCCGGGCCTGGGCGAGCCGCTCCGGCGCGGCGCGGGCGCGGAGCCGCTCCAGCCAGCGGGAGCCGTTGGCGGAGTGGACGCCGCGCTGCCCGAGCCAGTACAGCCCGATGTCGCCGAGCAGCGCGGCGCTCGCCGCCACACCGAAGACGATCAGCAGGGAGAACGGCGAGGTGTGGTGGAAGGCCACCACCGCCGCCGAACTGACCAGCGCGCCGGTCGGCACCACCGGCACCAACGACCCCAGCACCACCAGCAGAAACAGCGACGGATAGGTCACCGCCTGCTGCGTGGACTCCGGCGGCACACTCCGCGCCAGGTCACCGAGGAGCGTCATCGGGCGACCACCGGCCGAATGCGTTCGCCGTGACCGAGGCGGTGCACCCGTACCTCCGGAGCGACCAGAGCGCTCTGCCGCTCGAACTCCTGGCCCGGCGAGTGGAATTCGTGCGGCCGTACAGCGTCCATCCCGATCGGCCAGTACGTGCCGTAGTGCACCGGGACGGCGCTGCACGGCGCCAGTCGGGCCGCCGCCTCCGCCGCGCGCCGCGCGTTCAGATGGCCGTGACCGAGGAACGGGCCCCAGCCGCCCACCGGAAGCAGTGCCACCTCGCACGCCCCGACCTCGTCGGCCATCTCGTCGAACAGCCCGGTGTCCCCGGCGAAGTACGTCCGGGCCGCGCCCTGCACGACATAGCCGAGCGCGGGCACCCGCTGCGGTCCGTAGGGCAGCCGCCGCCCGTCGTGCGCCGCGCGCACCGCCCGCACCGTCACCGGCCCGGCCACGACCTCCTCACCGGGCAGCACCTCGGTGACCCGCAGGTGCCGTTCGGCGGCCACCCGCCGCAGACCCGCCACCGCCGCCATCGCCCCGCGCGGCACCACCAGCCGGGTACCGGGGGAGAGACGGGCGAGCGACGCCGGGTGCAGGTGGTCGGCATGCAGATGGGAGACCACGACCAGATCCGCCCGCGCGGCCTCCGGTGGGGGCAGGGCGCCGCGCCGGCGCCGCAGATGTGCCAGCCGGCGCACGAACAGCGGGTCGGTCAGCACCCGCACCCCGGAGTCCTCGACCGTCACGGTGGCGTGCCCCCACCAGGTGACCTCCACCGCCATCGATGACCTCCCGTCTGCTCCGTTCTCTCCCGATCCTCCACCATGCACCCGGAAACGGTGGCCGGGCGCCCGAACCGCTCGCGGAGCACCAGCGGTGGCCGCTCGTCGCTCCGGCGGTCTGTGACACGCTGGCCGCACGCCCGCGCAGCCGGCGTGGGCCGAGCGTGTGAGGTGGCAGGACGTGCGGACAGCGAGGTGGCGGAGCCTGAGCGGCGCGCTGCTGCGGGTGCTCGCCGTCTGGGCGGTCTCCAGCCTCACCCTGCTCGTCCTCGCCGCGCTGCTGCCCGACTTCCGGCTGCAGTCCCCGGGTGGCGACAGCCTCACCCGCACCGCCGCCACCGCCGCTCTCGGCGCCGGCGCGTTCGGCCTGCTCAGCGCACTGGTCTGGCCGCTGCTCGTGCGGGCCCTGCTGCTGGTGCCCGCCCTCGTGCTCGGGCTGCTGGTCTTCTTCCTCAACGGCTCCCTCCTGCTGCTCGCGCTCGGCCTGATCCCCGAGGGACGCGGGCAGGCCGCGCCGGAGACCGCCGTGATCGTCGCGGCGGTGATGTCCGCGACCTCCTCCGCGACGTCCGCCTTCCTCGCGGTACGCAACGACGCGGCCTACCGCCGGCGGCTGGTGCGGCTCGCCGGGCGCCGCCTACGCCGAGCCGGCCCGGCCCGCCGCCCGCGGACCCCCGGCACGGTCTTCCTCCAGCTCGACGGCCTGGGCCACGACCTGCTGCGCGAGGCCATCAGCGGCGACCGGCCGCTGATGGAGACCGTCGCCCGCTGGGCCGGCAGCAGTCACCGCCTCACCCCGTGGCGCACCGACTGGTCCAGCCAGACCGGCGCCAGCCAGCTCGCCATCCTGCACGGCAGCAACGACGACCTGCCCGCCTTCCGCTGGTACGAGAAGGAGACCGGCCAACTCCTCGTCTGCAACAGGCCCACCGGCGCCGCCGAACTCCAGCGGCGCGCCGTCGAGCGCACCGGGTACGGCGGCCTGCTCGCCTACGACGGCGCCAGCCGCGGCAACCTCTTCAGCGGCGGCGCCGACCAGGTCGCCCTGGTGATGTCGGTGGCGGCCCGCCGGGGCAGGCACAACCGCTCCCGGGCCGGCTACTTCGCGTACTTCTCCGACCCGGCCAACGCCACCCGCACCGCCGTCTCCTTCGTCGCCGAGGTGGTCCGCGAGATCGTCCAGTCGCTGCGCACCCGCTTCCGCCATGAGCGGCCCAGGGTCAAGCGCGGCGGCCTCTACCCCGTCATCCGGGCCTTCGCGACCGTCGTCGAACGCGATGTCGTGGTGGCCGCCGTCGTCGGTGACATGCTCGCCGGCCGCAGCGCGGTCTACGCCGACCTCGTCGCCTACGACGAGGTCGCGCACCACTCCGGGCCGGGCCACCGCGACACCCACCAGGTGCTGCGCAGCCTCGACCGGTCGATCGCGCTGATCGGCGCCGCCGCCCGGTACGCGCCGCGCCCGTACCGCATCGTGCTGCTCTCCGACCACGGGCAGAGCCACGGCGCGACCTTCCTGGAGTGCTACGGGCTGAGCCTGGGCGACCTCGTACGCGCAGGGTGCGGGCTGCCGGTGTCACGGCGCGTGGGGCGCACGCCGAGCGGCGCCGAGGCCAGGGAGGCGGCGCGCGCCGCCCTGCACCGGCCGGAGGAGACCGAGGGGCACAGCTCCTCCCGCCCGGTCGTGCTGGCCTCCGGGAATCTGGGGCTGGTGTCCTTCCCCGACGTGCCCGGCCGGATCACCCGGGAGGAACTGGAACGCCGCCACCCCGCGCTGCTCCCCACCCTCGCCAACCACCCCGGGATCGGCTTCGTCCTCGTGCGTTCCGCGCAGCACGGAGCGGTGGTGCTCGGCCCCGCGGGCACCGAACACCACCTCGACACCGGGCACATCGTCGGCGCCGATCCACTGGCGCCGTTCGGGGAGGGGGCGGCCGAAGCGGTGCGCCGCACCGACCGCTTCCGCCACACCGCCGACCTCATGGTCAACTCCGCCCACGATCCGGTGACCGGGTCGGTGCACGCCTTCGAGGAGCAGATCGGCTCGCACGGCGGCCTGGGCGGCGCCCAGAGCCACCCGTTCCTGCTCTGGCCGCTGGAGCTGACCGCGCCGACCGCCGACGGGGAGCCGCTGGTCGGCGCGGAGCACGTCCACCGGGTGCTGCGGCGCTGGCTGGTGGAGGCCGACGGGCCGCAGCTGCCGGTCACGACCGGCACGGACACGCCACGGCCGGGCAGGGCATCCTCGGCGGACGGCCGCAGGTCACGGGCCATGCCGGCGGAACACGGACAACAGCCCCAGGTCACCGAGGGTGAGGACGAACTGCGGCGCGCGGTGGGTCCACCCGAAGGTTTTTCACCCGAGGGCCACACTCCGCAGGACAAAACCCGCTGATTTGGGCCGACGCCCGCCGTTCGCCGACGATAATCAACCGCCCGGCAATCCCGGGTGCACCGCGCACGACGAGAGGCCACCACGCCATGCACGACCGGCACACCCGCCGCTTCGGTCTCGGAACCGCCACCGCCCTGGTGATGGGCAACATCATCGGCGGCGGCATCTTCCTGCTGCCCGCCTCGGTGGCCCCCTTCGGCACCGTCAGCCTGGTCGCCTTCGGCGTGCTGACGATCGGCGCCCTCGCTCTCGCCCTGGTCTTCGGACGGCTCGCCGAGCGGCACCCGGACACCGGTGGGCCCTACGTCTACGCGCGCGAGGCGTTCGGCGACTTCGCCGGCTTCCTCTCCGCCTGGTCCTACTGGACCATGACCTGGGTCAGCAACGCGGCGCTCGCGGTCGCCGCGGTCGGCTACGTCCACGTCCTCGTCCCCGGACACGAGTCCGGCGGCATCGACCTCGTGGTGGCGCTGTGCGCACTGTGGCTGCCGGCTCTCGCGAACTTCGCGGGCACCCGCTACGTCGGCGCCGTCCAGATGGTCTCCACCGTCCTGAAGTTCGTCCCGCTGCTCTTCATCGCCGTCGTCGGCCTGTTCTTCTTCGACCCGGACAACCTCGGCTCCTTCCACGAGGGCGGCGGCAGCGCGGTCGGCGGGATGTCCGCGGCGGCCGCGATACTGCTCTACAGCTACGTCGGGGTGGAGTCCGCCGCGATGAGCGCGGGCGAGGTCCGTGACCCGGAGCGCAACGTCGGCCGCGCCACCGTCCTGGGCACCATCGGCGCCGCCGTCGTCTACCTGCTCGGCACCCTCGCCGTGTTCGGCACCGTCTCCCACGACAAGCTGGTGGCGTCCAAGGCGCCGTTCTCGGACGCGGTGAACGCGATGTTCGGCGGACAGTGGGGCGGCACCCTCGTCGCCGGCGCGGCGGTCATCTCGATCGTCGGCGCGCTCAACGGCTGGACGCTGATGAGTGCCCAGTCCCCGTACGCCGCCGCCAAGGACGGCCTGTTCCCGGCCGCCTTCCTGACCAAGCGGCGCGGCGTGCCGACCTTCGGCGTCCTGACGGCCGCCCTGCTGGCCACCGCCCTGACGGTGATCAACTACCTGGCAGGCACCGGTGGCGTCTTCGAGATCCTGGTGCTGATCACCACCTTCTCGGCCACCGTCCCGTATCTGCTCGCGGCCGGCGCCCAGATCTACTTCCTGCTGTCCGGCCGCCGCGACCGGGTCCGCCCGGCCCGCTTCGCCCGCGACCTGACCCTGGCGCTGGCCGCGTTCGGCTTCACCTTCTGGCTCGTCGCGGGCGCCGGCTACGCCGCCATCTACCAGGGCGTGCTGTTCCTCTTCGCCGGAATCCTGGTCTACGTGTGGATGGCGGCCCGACGCACGGGCCGGCAGCCGGCGGCGACCGGGGCTCCCGGGACCGCCGACGTGGCGGTGGACGGGTCCGACGACGCGATCCCCGACGAGTCCGGTCGGCCCGAGCAGCCCGCGGCGCCCAACGCCGTGGCTGCCGCGTCGGTCGAGGGTTCGCCGACGGGCACGGACGCCCGGTAGGCGCCGCCCCCTCGGGGCGAGCGGACGGCGGGACGGGACAGTCCACCGACCGGCCATTCCCGCTGCCCCGCGTTCCTTGCCATTACCTCTCGCGTAATCGACCACCGCTCCCCGCCCCGGCAGGGTGAGGGCATCGGTTCACGGGCCGGCGCACTCCGGCCCGTGAATCGGTTTCCGTCAGCCGTCCCCTCCGGACATCCAAGGAGCGTGTCATGACACCGCACGAGCAGCAGGCAGGCCGTCCGACTCCCGAACCGTCCCGCTACGCGGACGCCGTCGCGCGGTACTTCGAGGCGTGGAACGCGACCGGCGAGGACGCCCTCGGCAAGGCGGTCGCCGGGGCCTTCACCGAGGAGGGGCGGTACACCGATCCGCTGGCGGACGTGGCCGGCCACGAGGGGATCGCGGCGGTGATCGCGGGCGCGCACGAGCAGTTCCCGGGGTTCGTCTTCCGGCCGTTGGGCGACGTCGAGGGCCATCACGACATCGCACGCTTCGGCTGGGAACTGGTCGCGGTCGCGGACGGCAGCGCGCCGGTCGCGGGCTTCGATGTGGTGCGGCTGGCCGAGGACGGCCGGATCCGCTCCGTTCTCGGATTCCTCGACCGGGTACCGGCAGCCTGAGCCCCACGGGCCGGTGGGCAGCGCGAGCCGCCGGGCGCTCCTACAGCGACCAGGTACGGAGCGCGGCGGCTGTCTGCGGATCGGCCGGGAGGAAGGTTTCCACCGCGAGTTCGGAGACCGTGACATCCATGGGGGTGTTGAAGGTCGCGAGGGTGGAGATGAAGGACAGCACCGCGCCCCGGTGCTCGATCCTCAGGGGGAGCGCGAACGGCGGGTGCTCCCCGAGGTCCGCGTCCTCCCGGCCGCCGTCGGGCAGTGGATAGCCGCGCACCTCGTCGTGGAGCGCCCGCAGCGGCGCGGAGCGCAGCAGGGCGAGCTGCCGCTCCATCTGCGCGAAGAGGTGCGCGCGCCATTCCAGGAAATTGCGGATACGCGGTGCCAGTCCTCGCGGGTGGAGGGTGATCCGCATGGCGTTCAGCGGCGGACGCAGCAAGGACGGGTCGACGCCTTCCAGGAGCACGGTGATTCCCCGGTTCGCGGCCTGCACGTCGTAGGTACCGTCCATCACCAGCGCGGGGAACGGCTCGTAGGCGGTCAGCATCCGTTCCATGCCCGTGCGCAGGGCTTCCATCGACGGGTCGTCCATGGGGGTCTCGGGGAACCGTGGCGCGTAACCGGCCGCGACCAGCAGGGCGTTGCGCTCGCGGACCGGGACGTCGAGGTGTTCGGCGAGCCGGAGCACCAGGTCCGCGCTGGGCCGGGAGCGGCCCGTCTCGATGAAGCTGATGTGCCGCGCCGAGGAGTCGGCGCGCAGTGCCAGCTCCAGCTGGCTGATCCGGCGGCGATCGCGCCATGCGCGCAACAGGGCTCCCACGCCCGTGGTCTTCGTGGAGAGCGCCGCGGCAGTCGTCATGGGAGGGACCGTACTGGACGGCGCCTCGCCGGGACGCGCGCGGTGCGCCTCTGCCGGCGTCGTCCCTCGTGTCCCGTCGCGACGGGCCTGCCGGCGTGCCAGGCTGAAGGTGCCGCAGGAGCTGCGGCAGTCACCGGCACACAGCGGAGAGGCGAGCGCCATGACAGCTCAAGGGCAACCGCTCGGCGAAGAGGAGATCCAGGAGCGTCTGGCGCAGCTGCCGGGCTGGTCCGTCGAGGACGACCTGCTGCGCCGCAGCTACTCCTTCGACGAGAACTTCGCGGCTGCCGCGGCGCTGCTGCATGTCGCGGCGATCCAGGAGGAGCTGGGCCATCACGCCGTTCTCACGCTCAGCTACCGCCGGCTGCGCGTGGCGGTGAACACGCACAGCGCGGGCGGCCGGGTCACCGACCTCGACTTCGACCTCGCGCGCCGCGTCGAGAAGGTCGCCCCGGGCCACGGCGCGCACTGACCGCGGGCGGGTGCCGGGACGTGCCCGCCGCCGCGCGCCGGGCCGCCGTCAGCGGTTCTCCGGAAGCTCCATGGGACGCCTCGCGCGGGCCAGTTCGGCGTTGAACTGGGCGCCGGACAGCAGCGACAGGTGGGAGAACCACAGCCAGATCAGGAAGACCACCGGGCCCGCGAGCGAACCGTAGAGCCGGTTGAAGGTGCCCACGTACGAGGCGTAGATCGCGAAGCCCGCCGAGGACACCAGCCACATCAGCACGGAGACCAGTCCGCCGGGAGCCGCCCGCCGCACACCGCGGGAGCGGGGCGGCCCGGACCGGAAGAGCACCATCACCAGCACGATGGCGAGCAGCAGCAACAGGGGCCACTTCAGAATGTTCCACGTGGCCTCGCCCGCCGTGCCCAGTCCGAGTGCCCGGCCGAGGGCGCTGGCGATCGGCCCGCTCACCAGCAGCGCCACCGCGCTGATGATCAGCAGGGCCATGAGCAGCAGCGCCGTCGCCAGGATGCGCGGCGCCTTGCGCCACGGCGGGCGGTCGTCCTTCGTACGGTGCATGGCGTGCAGGGCCCGGCGGAACACCGCGAGATAGCTGCACGACGACCACAGGGCGCTGATCATGGCGCCGCCCACCACCACCCACGCCGCGGCGCGCTGATGCGCCATGGTCACCAGCGCCCGGCGCACGGTCGGCCCGGAGTCGGCCGGGGCGAGGGAGGTCAGGTGGTTGATGAGCTGCTCGGTGGCCGGGGGATCGGCCAGCCCGATCAGCGACACCGTGACGATCAGCGCGGGCAGCAGCGCCAGGACCGAGTAGTAGGTCAGGCTCGCCGCCCAGTCCGTCACATCGTCGTTCCAGACGGACACCGGTGTACGGCGCAGTGCGGTGCGGCACTGGGCCCAGGTGGGCAGGCTCGAAGGCGGCGTGTCGGGCTGCTCGGGTCCGTCGGGCCGGGTGGCGTCAGCGGACACGAAGGTCTCCCGGAGCGAGGGTGCGCAGCCGCGGCTCTTCGACCGGCCGGTTCGGCCCGGAGCAGTGCCGCGCTCCCGCCGACGCCGGCTCACGGCGCGCCGGCAGGCCGCGGGCGGGCGCCCGGCCCGCCCGCGCTGCCGGTCCCGTCGGAGCCGGCCGCGTCCGGCCCGGCCCGCGGCGCACACCGCTCCCACCCATGTCCACTTCGTCCTCTCCTGCGAGCCGGATACCGCGACCGGCTCATCTCCCCGCGCTCAAGGGTGGCGTGCCCTGCGCTCCGTGCCGTGGGCGTACGGCGGTGGTGCCGTCGGTACGCCCTCGCTGTCGGCCGTCAGGCCGCTACCGCCATCATCCCTTGCGCCGGAGCCCCGCTCGCGCTCCCCCCTCCCGTGCCCCTCGGCTCCCGGGTCTCCGCGCCGGAGCGCGTGTCACGGCGCGGGGCACACGAGCGGCGCGATGCGTACGACCAACCGCGGCGGGCGGGAGAGGCCCAGCCGGTCCCGGTGGGCTGCCAGGGCGGCGACCAGGGTCTCGCGGGCCTCGGCGGGGTCACCGAAGGCCAGTACCGCCCGTACGACTGCGCGCCGGCGGTGCACGCGCACGCGGACGCCGGCCACTCCGGGGACCCGCAGGGCCGTGTCGCGCAGCACGCTGCCGACGCCGCGCCGGTCCAGCGACGCGCGCACCCCGGGAATCAACGGGCCCCTCGTCAGCTCCCGGTGAGTGCCGGGTATGAGTGCCGTGACCACCATGGCCGCCCCGGCCAGCGCGAGGAGCGCGACGCCGCCGATCGCCCAGCCGTCCGTCGCCAGGAGCGCGAGGTGCCCGGTCCACGTGCTGATCCAGGCCGGCAGCTCACGCGACAGCAGAACGGCCGCGGCAGGTCCGAGCAGTACCGCACAGCCCAGCAGCCCGAGGCCCACCGGCCACGCCGTGGAGCGCCCGCGCTCCACCCCTCGCCTGCCGGGCTCCGCCCTCTGCCCGCTGCTCCTACGCCACATCGCCGCCCGCCTCCGTCGTCGTCTTCCTCGCCAACCGCCGCTTCACGTGTCCCACCGTCCCACGGTCCCGCCGTATCGCCGACCGATCTCCCGGATCGGCACGGTTCGCGCGGCCGCATGATGCCGGATGGTATGGGGTGACCGCGTTCCGGCCGCATGGCGGGGAGGCGAGAACCGCGGCCGGCCGGGCCGCCGGCGTGCGCCCGCGTCGCCGCGAGGCGGCGGGAGTATCTGCCCTCGCACCGCCCCGGTAAACGGCATCGGACACCTCGCCGCACGCCGTCCTCCGGCGCGCCCGCACCGGCGCCCCGGAGGCACTCCCTCCGTATCCCGCCCGCGGAGGTGCGCGACCGCGTCCGACATGACCGGCTCGCCCCTTTCCCGCTGGTGGAGGCGTCGGTCGGAGGCCGATCTTCCGGACCGGGCCAATCCCTTCGCCCGTCGGCTCCGAATAGCGGGTGAAGGGCGGTGCACCGGGTGCCGCTCACCGGCGTGAGGAGGGCGAGGGATGCGGCAGCGCAGCGTCGCCGTGATCGGCAGTGGAGTGGCGGGACTGACCGCCGCGTACGTCCTGAGCACCGCACGCGACGTCACGCTCTACGAGGCGGACGGCCGGCTCGGCGGGCACGCCCACACTCACGACGTCCGCGCCCCCGACGGCCGGGTGGTGCCCGTCGACAGCGGCTTCATCGTGCACAACCGCCGCACCTACCCCCACCTGCTGCGCCTCTTCGACGAGTTGGACGTGCCGACGCAGGAGTCGGAGATGAGCATGTCCGTGCGGTGCGAGGGCTGCGGGCTGGAGTACGCGGGCGCCCGCGGTCCCGCCGGGCTGTTCGCCCGGCCGGGCAACGCGCTGCGCCCGCGCTATCTGCGGATGCTGACCGAGGTGGTCGCCTTCCGCCGTGCGGCACGCGCGCTGCTGGCCGCCGGGGCGGCGGCGGACGCCGGCGGCGGTGCGCGGGTGGGCGCCGCGGCGCCCGGACCTGCCGCGGACGAGGGCGCCGGCGTGGCCCCGGAGCCGCAGGCGGACCCCGAACTCACTCTCGGCGAGTTCCTGCGGCGCGGCCGGTTCTCCGCGTACTTCACCGCCCACTACATGACCCCGCTGGTCTCCGCGGTCTGGTCCTGCGGCCCGGCCACCGCCCTGCGCTACCCTGCCCGGTACCTGTTCCGCTTCCTCGACCACCACGGCATGCTGGCCGTCGGCGGCTCGCCCACCTGGCGCACCGTCACCGGCGGCTCGCGCACCTATGTCGACCGGGTCGCCAAGCAGCTGCATGCCGTCCGGACGGGCACACCCGTGCGGGCCGTGCGCCGGGCGGCCGGGGGCGGTGTCGAGGTCGTCGCGGCGGACGGCGGCGTCGACCGCCACGGGGCCGCCGTGATCGCCGTGCACCCCGACCAGGCGCTGCGGCTGCTGCCCGACGCCACCGACACCGAGCGCGAGGTGCTCGGCGCCTTCGGCTACTCCCGCAATCCCACGCTCCTGCACACCGACACCGCGCCCCTGCCGCGCCGTCGGGGCGCCGCCGCCTCCTGGAACTACCTGATGCCGTCGTGTTCCGCGGACGCCGGCCAGGTGCTGGTCAGCTACCACATGAACCGGCTGCAGCGGCTGGACGCGGCCGAGGACTACGTCGTCACCCTCAACGCGGCCGAGCGGGTGGACCCGGCGAAGGTGCTGGCCCGCATGGTCTACGAACACCCCGTGTTCACCCCGGAATCGGTGGCGGCCCAGGCGCGCCTGCCGGCCCTGGACGACACCGTCATCGCCTTCGCCGGCGCGTATCACGGCTGGGGATTCCACGAGGACGGCGCCCGCTCCGGGGTGGCGGCCGCGGCCAGGCTGGGGGTGCGGTGGTGAGCCCCGGGAGGTCCGGGACTCCCGTGCGCCGGAGCCGAGTCGGCCTCCGGGGCGCGTCGCTGTACGCCTGCGAGGTCACCCATGTGCGCACGGCCCCTGTCCGCCACGCCTTCCGTCACCGCACCTACCTCTGGCTGATCGACCTCGACCACACGCCCCGACTCCCGCTCCCGCTGCGGTGGTTGGCCCACTTCGACCCCCGGGACCACTTCGCCGGAACCGCCCCCACCCTGCGCGCCGGCCTGGAGCGCTGGCTCGCCGCCCGGGACATCGAGCTCGACGGCGGCCGGGTCCGCATGCTCGCGCACGCCCGCGTGCTGGGGTACGTCTTCAACCCGCTCACCCTCTACTGGTGCCACGACCGCGACGGCACCCTGCGCTGCGTGGTCGCCGAAGTGCACAACACCTACGGCGAGCGGCACTGCTACCTGATGCGCCCCGACGCCGACGGCACCGCCCGCACCGCCAAGGAGTTCTACGTCTCGCCGTTCTTCCCCGTGGACGGCGACTACCGGATGCGGCTGCCCGAACCGGGCGACCGGCTCAGCCTGACCGTCCGGTTGGAGCGGGCGGGGGGCCGGCCGTTCACCGCCACCGTGCGGGGCGTACGGCGCCCGGCGGCCCTGCGCACCCTCTGTGCCGCGGCCGCCAGCCACCCGTGGTCCACCGCCGTCGTCTCGGCCCGCATCCGCACCCAGGGCATCCGCTTGTTCCTGCGCGGTCTGCCCGTGCAGCCGCGTCCCCGCCACCGACCCCAGGAAGGCATGGAGTGACTACCTCCGTTTCCCGTCAAGACGCCGTGTCCGCCCCCGCTCCGGCGGGGGTGGACGCCGCCCGATGGCCCGATGTGGCGGCGGTTCCCCGGTGCTCGGCGCTGCGCGCGGCCGTGGCCGAACGGGTCCTGCGGCACGCCCTGGCGCGGCTGCCGCTGAGCGTCCGGCTGCCCTCCGGCCGGATACTCGGCGCCGGTGGCCCGCTGCTCGAACTGCGGGCGCCCGAGGACTTCTACCGCCGGATCGGCGCGGACGGGCTGATCGGATTCGGTGAGTCGTACATGGCGCGCGAGTGGGAGGCCGAGGACCTGGTGGGCGTGCTGACGGTGCTCGCCGAGCACGCCGCCACCCTCATCCCCGCACCCCTCCAGCGGCTGCGGGGCGCCTGGGCGCGCCGGCAGCCCGACGGCGGGCACAACACGCCCGGCACCTCGCGCACCAACATCGCGCACCACTACGACCTGTCCAACGACCTCTTCGCCCTCTTCCTCGACGAGACACTCAGCTACTCCTCGGCGCTCTTCCCTCAACTCCCCGCGCGTCAGGCCGACTTCGTGGCGGGTCAGCACCGGAAGATCGACCGGCTGCTGGACCTGGCCGAGACCGGCCCCGGCACCCGGCTGCTGGAGATCGGCACCGGCTGGGGCGAACTCGCGCTGCGAGCCGCCCGCCGCGGCGCCCACGTCGTGACCGTCACCCTCTCCGAGGAACAGCGCGCTCTTGCCGAACAGCGCGTCCGCCGGGCCGGCCTGCAGGACCGGATCACCGTCCAGCTGCGCGACTACCGGCAGATCGAGGGCCGCTACGACGCCGTTGTCAGCGTCGAGATGATCGAAGCCGTCGGAGCCGCCTACTGGCCGGCGTACTTCACCGCCCTGGAACGCCTGCTCGCCCCCGGCGGCCGGATCGCACTCCAGGCGATCACCATGCCGCACGACCGGATGCTGGCCACCCGCCGCACCTACACCTGGATCCAGAAGTACATCTTTCCCGGCGGCTTCCTCCCCTCCGTCACCGCGATCGAGGACTGCGCCCGCGCGCACACAACGCTCCGCGTCACCGACCGCGCCGGCTTCGGCGCGCACTACGCGGAGACCCTGCGGCTGTGGCGCGACCGCTTCACCCAACACACCGACGAGGTCGACGAGCTGGGGTTCGACGCGACCTTCCGCCGGATGTGGACCTTCTACCTCGCGTACTCCGAGGCGGGCTTCCGCGCGCGCTATCTCGACGTCCACCAGCTTCTCCTCCGGAGAGACGCGGCCGCACCGGACGGTGCCTCGTGAACGGCTTCCTGTGGGGCCCCTTCGCGGTCAACCTCGCCGTGGCAGCGGGGGCGGCACTCGCCGTCATGCTGGTGACCTTCGCGGTGGCACGGTCACGGGGCCTGCACCGGATCGTGGATGTGGCCTGGGGGATCGGCTTCTGCGCGGTGGCGCTGGTCTCCTACGTGCTGTCCGGCGCGGCCGAAGGACCGGACGCGGGACGGCGCGCGCTGACCCTCGCTCTGACGCTCCTCTGGGGACTGCGGCTCGCCTGGCACATCGCCCGCCGCGGCCGCGGCCACGGCGAGGATCCGCGCTACGCCAGGATGCTGGCCCGCGCACCCGGCAACCCCGCCTGGTACGCACTGCGGAAGATCTACCTCCTCCAAGGGGCCCTGGTGTGGCTGGTCTCGCTGCCCGTCCAGGCCGCCTGTTACGTCACCGGCGCACCCGGCCCGCTCGCTCTGGCCGGCGTGGCGCTCTGGCTGCTCGGCTTCGGTTGCGAAGCCGTCGGCGACCACCAGCTCGCGCGCTTCAAGGCCGACCCGGCGAACAAGGGCCGGATCATGGACCGGGGTCTGTGGGCCTGGACCCGGCACCCCAACTACTTCGGTGACTTCTGCGTCTGGTGGGGGCTCTATCTGCTCGCCTGCGACCAGTGGCAGGCCGCGGCGGTCGCCGCCGTCGCACCGCTGGTGATGACCGCCCTGCTGACCGTCGGCAGCGGAAAGCGCCTGCTGGAGGCCCATATGGCCGACCGGCCGGGCTTCGCCGCGTACCGGGCCCGTACCAGCGGGTTCTTCCCGCTGCCGCCGCGCCGCGGTGGCGCGGGAGGACGCTGACCGCCCGGCGGCCGGGCGCCCCTTGCTCCCCCCAAGGGGCGCCCCGGCCCTACGCCCTGGAGAAGTCCATCAGCGCGATCGGCTTCGTCGTGGGTTGCGGTGAGCCGCCGGCCGGCTCGACGGTCACGCCCATCCCCGAGGCCCCGTCCACCCCACCGTCCATCAGCACCGCCGCGTCCGCACGGCCGGGGTCGAGCAGACCGGCGGGCCGCATCGTGCCCCCGTCGTTGAACCACAGCTGGTAGACCCGGCCTTCCGCGGGGCGTGGCAGGCCGGACGCCAGGAACGCGGCCCGGTTCCGGCCGGGGGAGACCACCACCGTGCCGGTGCCGGCGTCGCCGACCTTCCCGTTCGTCACCACCGCGTCCGGGGCGGTCAGCACCCGGGCCACCGACTCGGCGCGCTGCTCGATGCGTTGGGCCTGCGCACGGGCGTCCTCCGCCTGGTCGTGCTGCCACACGGCGACACCACCGAACGCGGCTGCCGCGGCAAGGCA
The DNA here is from genome assembly GCF_045782725.1 of Streptomyces sp. Pv4-95. Lineage (NCBI taxonomy): Bacteria > Bacillati > Actinomycetota > Actinomycetes > Kitasatosporales > Streptomycetaceae > Streptomyces > Streptomyces sp. Pv4-95. The sequence continues at coordinate 1,635,277 of NZ_CP127172.1, read as the reverse complement.
CGCCGCGAGGGCCCACCGGGGCAGGCGGCGCGCACGGGCCGCCGGGCCCGCGGCTCTACGGCCCCCACGCGCCACCCTCGGCGGCTCCTGGCGGACCGTGGAAATACTGTGCAGCACCCGTTCCCTCATCTCGGGCGGCGGCACCACGGCCATCGCCCGCCCCAGCCGCTCCGCGGTCGCGGCGAGTTCGCGCACCTCCTGTGCGCAGGCCTCGCAGACCAGCAGATGCCGCTCGAACTCGCGCGCCTCCTCCTCGGGCAGCGCGTTGACGGCGTACGCGCCCGTCATCGTGTGCAGATCGGCGCCGGTCATACGCTCACCCCCAGGCAGTCACGGAGCCGGATCAGGCCGTCCCTCAGCCGCGTCTTGACCGTGCCGAGCGGCACGGTCAGCAGTCCCGCCACCTCGCGGTAGGTCAGGCCCTTGTAGTACGCGAGCGTGACGGACTGGCGCTGGAGTTCGGTGAGCGTACGCAGACAGCGGCGCACCTGCTCGCGCTCCAGCCGGTTCTCCACCTGCTCGGTCACCTCGTCGAACGCCGGGGTGTGGTCCAGCAGCGCCGCCCGGTGCTCCCGGTCGGCCGCCGCCTGCGCCGAACGCACCCGGTCGACCGCCCTGCGGTGGGCCAGTGTCAGCACCCAGTTGGTCGCCGAGCCCCGCTCGGGGCGGAAGCGCGCCGCGGTGCGCCACACCTCCACCAGGACCTCCTGCGCCACTTCCTCCGACTGCGCCGGATCCCGCAGGACCGACCGCACCAGGCCGAGCACCGGCCCGGCCAGGGCGTCGTACACGGGCCCGAAGGCCCCCTGGTCGCCACGGGCCACCCGGCCCAGCAGCTCCTCCAGGTCGGGCCCGCGCCGGGCCGGCCCACCGATCCATACGGGTTCTCTCACCGAGCCGTCCTCCTGGATGCCGTCTGCGCCGTCCGTCCCCTCCGCGCGCGGAGGGCGCCGACGAGGTCCTTGCCATGATTCGGAGCGGACAGGTGGATGGATGGGCCGGTTGCCGGGTTTTCTTTCGAAAAGCACAAAGATTTGCGCAGGACGAGCCGATGGCGAGGGCAGCCCGCAGCCCGCAGCCCGCAACTCCTGCGACGGGGGCGGGCCGGACGGAGGCCGCGGGGATAACCGGGCGTCAGGCGAAGGGCAGGCCCCGCCACGGGGAGCCGGGGTCCTGCGTGAGGACGCGGTGGATGTGCACGGTCTCGGCGTACTGCGGCCCGAACCAGCCGTTGTCGAACGCCAGCATCCGGCCCAGCGCGTAGCCCGCGGCGAACTCCTCCCACGAGGAGTACACCTCCCTGGCCTGCGCGCCGGCCCGCTGCACGGCCTGCTCGGCCCGCTGCGGGTCGCACAGGCGCGCGCCCAGGCCCCAGCGGACGAGATTCACCGCGTGGGCGTGGTCGAGCGCGACGAGCGAGACCACCTGGCCGTCGGCGGGCAGCAGCCCGTCGGCGCGGAACCGCTCCTCGTACCGGCCCACCAGCTCGGGGACCTCCGGCGAGGCCGCTTCCTCGGACGTGGCCTCCGCCTTCTCACCCCGGCTGCCGCCGTCGGCGATCTCGCCGGCCGTACGCCGCCGGCCGGCACGGGCACGCAGCGCGGCCTCGGTGTCCACCGGGACGAAGCCGCCGCCGAGCAGCTGCTCAAGCCGCTGCTGCCAACCGGCCGGATCGGTCACCGACCACTGTGTGCGCAGGGTTTCCGCGTCCGTGGCGTGGTCGAGGAAGGCCGTACCGAGCTCGTTCCACGGCACGCTGTGGTGCACCGCGAGGGGCGCGCCGCAGGCCAGCCCCTGTGCGGTCGGACCGTGCAGGGGGCCGCCGAAGTGGGTGGCGAGCAGCCCGCCGGGCCGCACGCCCACCTGCCCGCGGATACGCATCCAGCCGGCGCGGTGGGCTTGCGAGGCCGCCAGATACGCGGCGCACGGCGTACCCGGATTGACCGCCAGCCGCCACTTGTCGTGGGGCCAGTCCTGTGCCAGGTCCTCGACCGACACCCGGTCGAAAAACTGCTGTGGCTGCCAGGGCGGCAGCATGCCGCGCGTCAGGACGGGAATGCACTTACCGCCCGTCGCGGGGTCGTCGTAGACGGGCAGCGGGTCCTGACCCTGCTGCGGTACCGCCAGATACAGGTCCTCGCCGGCGATCGCCGCGACCTGTCCGTCCCAGTCACCACGCGCTGTCGCTTCGCACAGCCGCCGCTCCGTATCGGTCGGCGGCATCCATCCCGGAGTACCCACAGCCAGACCCTACGGTGAGCCGGCAGCCCGGCGGGAGTCGGGGGGACATTGCTGGTACGGCAAGAAAATTTGCCCGAGAACGACCCGTCACGGAGGCTCGGTCCCATGAGCAATCACCCCCACCCCGGACACGGGCAGGCCGCCCGGCAGCACACGCACACCCACCGCCCGCCGGGCGGCAACACCCCCGCGGCACACACCCACACCTCCGAAGACATGCTCGTGGACTGGGAGACCCTCGGTCCCTTCCTGGAACGCGGCGCCGAGCTGCACACACCGCTCCACGAGCAGGCCGCGGCCTGGCTGCGCGAGCTGATGACCGCCGCCGGCGGCACCGGCCCCGACGCCGTGCGAAGGGTCCTCGACGTGGGCAGCGGGCCGGGTGTCGTGACCTGTCTGCTGGCACGGGCCTTCCCCGACGCCGAGGTGGTCGCGGTGGACGCCACCGAGGGACTCCTGGAGCGTGCCCGGGCCCGCGCCGACCGCCTCGGGCTCGCCGACCGGGTGCGTACGCATCTCGCCGAGGTCCCCGACGGCCTCGACGCGCTCGGCGGGGCGGACCTCATCTGGTCGAGCAAGGCGCTGCACCACGTCGGTGACCAGCGCGGCGCGGTGGCCGCCCTCGCCGGACATCTGCGGCCCGGCGGTCTGCTGGCCGTCTCCGAGGGCGGCCTGTCCCCGCGTTTCCTGCCGCGCGACATCGGGATCGGCCGACCGGGACTGCAGGCACGCCTCGACGCCGTCGCGGAGGAGTGGTTCACGCAGATGCGGGCGGAGCTGCCCGACGCCACCGACGACGTCGAGGACTGGCCGGCCTTCCTCGCGGACGCCGGTCTGCGCGCGCCGCTGACCCGCAGCTTCCTGCTGGACCTGCCGGCTCCGCTCTCCGACGCCGCGCGGGAGTTCATTTCGGCCAATCTCACCCGCAGCAGTGAGGCGTTCGCCGACCGGCTGGACGCGGACGACCTCGGCGTCCTCACCCGGCTCATCGACCCGGAGGACCCCGCGGGCGTCACCCGCCGCCCCGACCTCTTCCTCCTGGCAGCTCAGACCGTGCACACGGCCCGGGCGCAGTAACCGCGCGGCTCCCGGCGGGGCCCCGGACACCGCACAGCGCCGCCCGGCACGGCCGGGCGGCGCTGTGTGTCGTGCGGGTCAGGCCACGTCGAAGGTGGCCGGGTCCGGGCCCAGCCGGTTGCCGGCGTCGAGGCCGGCGACGGCGGCGAGGTCGGCCTCGTCCAGCGTGAAGTCGAAGACGTCGAGGTTCTCCTGGATCCGGGACGGGGTCACGGACTTGGGGATGACGACGTTGCCCAGCTGGAGGTGCCAGCGCAGGACGACCTGGGCGGGCGTCTTGCCGTGCTTCGCGGCGAGTTCGGCGATCGTCGGGTCCGCCAGCAGACCCTTGCCCTGGCCCAGCGGCGACCATGCCTCGGTGGCGATGCCGTGCCGGGCATGGAAGGCGCGCGACTCGGCCTGCTGGAACTGCGGGTGCAGCTCGATCTGGTTCACCACCGGGACCACGGACGTCTCGCCCAGCAGCCGCTCCAGGTGGGCGGGCTGGAAGTTGGAGACGCCGATGGACTTGGCGCGGCCGTCCGCGAGGATCTTCTCGAACGCCTTGTACGTGTCGACGTACGCGTCCTTGGAGGGCAGCGGCCAGTGGATCAGATACAGATCCACGTACTCCAGGCCCAGCTTGCCGAGGGAGGTGTCGAAGGCGCGGAGGGTGGAGTCATAGCCCTGTTCCGCGTTCCACAGCTTCGTCGTGACGAACAGTTCGTCACGCGCGATGCCGGAAGCGGCGAGGGCCTTCCCCGTGCCCTCTTCGTTGCCGTAGATCGCCGCGGTGTCGATGCTGCGGTAGCCGGCCTCCAGGGCATGACCGACGGAGGTGAACGCCTCGTCGTCGGGGATCTGCCAGACGCCGAAACCGAGCTGCGGCATCGCGATGCCGTTGTTGAGCGTGATGGAGGGGACCTTGCTCACGGGGGATTCGATCCTTACGTCGACTTTCGTGTTCCCCCGTGTCAACGATCATCGGCCGTGGCGCATTCCCGTGCATCTCCACGGGATACGGAAAACCTGGTACCCGGATCTGTGTGCGAATGCCCTCGGTCGGGGGCCGCGGCGGACGCCGGGGGCGGGCCCCGGCCGCGCGCCGCGCCCGACCTCAGGACCGGTACAGCGCGTCCACCTCGGCCGAGTACGCCGTCTCGATCGCCTTGCGCTTGAGCTTCAGGGACGGCGTCAGCAGTCCGTGCTCCTCGCTGAACTGGTGAGCCAGTATCCGGAATGTACGGATCGACTCCGCCTGGGAGACCAGCGTGTTGGCGGCGACCACGGCGCGCCGGATCTCGGTCTCCAGATCCGGATCGCGCACCAGGTCGGTCGGCGGCAGTTCCGGCTTGCCGCGCATGGCCAGCCAGTGGGCGACCGCCTCGGGGTCCAGGGTCACCAGCGCGGCGACGAACGGCCGGTCGTTGCCCACGACGATGCACTGCGCCACCAGCGGATGCGCCCGGACCCGCTCCTCGAGGCCCACCGGCGAGACGGACTTACCGCCCGAGGTGACCAGGATCTCCTTCTTCCGGCCGGTGATCGTCAGATAGCCGTCCTCGTCGAGGGCGCCCAGGTCACCGGTGGCGAACCAGCCGTCGTGCAGCACCGCGTCGGTCGACTTGGGGTCGTTGTGGTAGCCCTGGAAGACCTGTCCGCCGTACAGCCAGACCTCACTGTCCTCCGCGATGTGCACCGTGGTGCCGGGGACAGGGGTGCCGACGGTGCCGAAGCGGGTCCGTTCGGGCGGGTTGGCGGTGGCGGCCGCGGTGCTCTCCGTCAGGCCGTAGCCCTCGAAGATCCGCACTCCGGCGCCGGCGAAGAACAGCCCCAGCCGGCGCTCCATCGCCGAGCCGCCGGACATCGCGTGCCGCACCCGGCCGCCCATCGCCGTACGGACCTTGCTGTAGACGAGCTTGTCGAAGAGCTGATGCTGCATCCGCAGAGCGGCGCCGGGGCCGGGGCCGGTACCGAACGCCTTGTTCTCCTGCGCCTCGGCGTACCGCACCGCGATCTCCACGGCCTTGTCGAACGGCCCTTCCTTGCCCTCCGCCTCCGCCTTCCGCCGAGACGCCGCGAACACCTTCTCGAAGATGTACGGCACCGCGAGGATGAAGGTGGGCTGGAAGGACTGCAGGTCCGGCAGGAGGGCGCGGGCGGCAAGTTCCGGCTGGTGGGCCAGTTTCACCTGCCCGCGGATGGCGGAGACCTGGACCATCCGCCCGAAGACATGCGCCAGCGGGAGGAAGAGCAGGGTGGCCGCCTCGTCGCCCGGCTTCGAGGTGAAGACCGTCTCGTAGCGCATGACCATGTTGTCGGCCTCGGCCATGAAGTTGGCGTGCGTGATGACGCAGCCCTTGGGGCGGCCGGTGGTGCCCGACGTGTAGATGATCGTCGCGACCGCGTCCGGCGTGACGGCCAGCCGGTGGCGGTGCACGACGTCGTCGTCGATGTGCGCCCCCGCGGCGGTCAGCTCCGCCACCGGATCGGCGTCCAGCTGCCACAGCTTGCGCAGATGGGGGAGCCGGTCGATGACCGAGCCGATGGTCATCGCGTGGTCCTCGTGCTCGACCAGACAGGCCGAGACGTCGGCGTCGTGCAGCATCCAGCAGACCTGCTCGGCCGACGAGGTCGGATACAGCGGTACGGACTGGGCGCCGACGGACCACAGCGCGAAGTCGAACAGGGTCCACTCGTAGCGGGTGCGCGACATGATGCCCACCCGGTCGCCGAACCGCACGCCCTGCGCGAGCAGGCCCTTGGCAAGGGCGAGGACCTCGTCCCGGAACTGCGCCGCGCTGACGTCTTGCCAGTGGCCGTCGTCGTCCTTACGGGCGAGCGCGATCCGCCCGGGTTCGGAGTCGGCGTGATCGTAGACGGCGTCCGCCAGCCCGCCGACCCGGGGCGCGGTCGCCAAAGGCGGGACGGTGAACTCGCGCAATGACCCAGCTCCTCGTGGTGCTCCTCACAGGGCCGCGACCGTACCCCACGGTGGCGGTCAGCGGGAGTCCCGTACCACGTCGCGAACGGACAGGAGCGGGAAGTGGCCAACGGCGAAATCGGGCTACTTCGGAGAAGCGTGGACATGATCCGGCCCGGTGGGCGTCGAACGATCACGGCATCGGGACGTTATCTGCACCAAATCTCTGCACGCGTCCGCCACGAACGGGTGACCTGCGACGGGGGCGCCCGGGGGGCGTGCACGCCGGGCCGTGGCTAGGGGAGGTGCAGCCGGTCCCCGCCGGCCAGGATCGCGTCGGCCAGCGCCTCCGCCGGACCCCGCGCCGCGGCGTCGCGCTGCCCGTGGAGCAGGACGAAGTCCACCCCGCCGAGCTCCGGCAGCCCCGCCCGCGGCGGGATCCGCACCAGCCCGGGCGGGATCATGCCGAGGGTGTGGGCCATGACGCCCAGACCCGCGCGGGTCGCGGCGATCAGGCCGTTCAGGCTTCCGCTGGTGCAGGCGATCCGCCACTCCCGGCCCTGGCGCTCCAGGGCCTCCAGCGCGCGGGCACGGGTCAGCGCGGGAGGCGGATAGACGACCAGCGGGACCGGACGCTGCGGATCGAGGCGCAGCCGTTCGGTGCCGACCCACACCAGCCGGTCGTGCCACACCAGCCGGCCGCGCGATTCCTGTGGGCGGCGTTTGGCGAGAACCAGATCAAGCCGGCCGGCTGCCAGCAGCTCGTGCAGCGTTCCCGACAGCTCGACGGTCAGCTCCAGATCGACTTCGGGATGCTCGCGCCGGAACCCTTCGAGAACCTCCGGCATCCGGGTCAGGACGAAGTCCTCCGAGGCGCCGAACCGCAGCCTGCCGCGCAGCCGGGTGCCCGCGAAGAAGCCGGCCGCCCGCTCGTTCGCCTCCAGGATCGTGCGGGCGAAGCCGAGCATCGCCTCGCCGTCCTCGGTCAGCTCGACGGCGTGCGTGTCCCGGACGAACAGCCGCCGCCCGGCGGACTCCTCCAGCTTGCGTACGTGCTGGCTCACCGTCGACTGGCGCAGGCCCAGGCGGTGCGCGGCCTGAGTGAAGCTCAGCGTCTGCGCCACGGTGAGGAAGGTACGCAGTTGGGATGGCTCGAACACGGGCGCTCACCTCATGGCCCGCGGGCACGGCGACGCGGGTCCGCGAGCGCGTTTCGACGGTCGTCCGGGCAGGATCAGCGAGCGACCGTCATCACAACAGGGAATAACAGTCACCACGGTAAGCGGGGTTCCCGATTGCCGGTGCTCACGGCACGCTGGGGACGTCACCGTCGGTGCCGTTGCCCTTGAGCCCCCGAACGACCTGAAGAGAGACCATGCGCCGCCCTTCGCTCCGTCCGCCCTCCTGGCTGCCCGTGGACGGCTACATCCTGGCGCTGGTGGGCACCATCGCGCTGGCGGCCGTGCTGCCCGCCCGCGGGCCGGTCACGACCGCGGCGGAGGGCACCTCGACGGGCGCCGTCGCGCTGCTGTTCTTCCTCTACGGCGCCCGGCTCTCCACCGGCGAGGCGATGGCGGGGCTGCGCCACTGGCGGCTCCACCTGACCGTCCTGGCCTGCACGTTCGTGATCTTCCCGCTGCTCGGCCTGGCGGCCCGCGGGCTCGTCCCGTACGTTCTGCCGCCGGCCCTCTACACCGGGCTGCTGTTCCTGTGCCTGGTGCCGTCCACCGTCCAGTCGTCGATCGCGTTCACCTCGCTGGCGCGCGGCAACGTCGCGGCGGCGATCTGCGCGGGCTCGTTCTCCAGCATCGTCGGCATCGTGGCCACCCCGCTGCTCGCGGCGCTCGTCCTGCGCAGCGGAGGCGCCGGGTTCGCGGCGGGCGCGCTGCTCTCCATCGGCGGCCAGCTCCTGCTGCCGTTCGTGGCCGGCCAGCTGCTGCGGCGCTGGATCGGCGGCTTCCTCACCCGGCACAAGAAGGTCCTCGGCTACGTCGACCGCTCCTCGATCCTGCTCGTCGTCTACACCGCGTTCAGCGCCGGAATGGTCCAGGGCATCTGGCACCAGGTCTCGCCGCTGCGCCTGCTCTGCCTGCTGGGTGTGGAGGCCGTGCTGCTCGCGGTGATGCTCACCGGCACCTCGTTCGGCTCGAAGAAGCTCGGGTTCGTGCGCGAGGACCGGATCGCCATCACCTTCGCCGGTTCCAAGAAGAGCTTGGCGGCCGGCCTGCCGATGGCCAGCGTGCTCTTCGGCGCGCAGGCCGGACTGGCGGTGCTGCCGCTGATGCTGTTCCACCAGATGCAGCTGATGGTCTGCGCGGTCCTGGCGAAGCGGTACGCCCGCTCCGGCGCGGAGGCCGTCGGCGAGGCCGGGGCGGCGGAGGGCCCCGACGCCCGCGCGGCTGCCGGTGAGCAGACGGAAACGAAGGCCGGTGTCGTCGTGGGCGGCGCCCGGCGATAGCGGCCGGTGGTGGACAGCGCGGCACCCGACGGTGTTGCCGGAACGGGCGCGCCGGCGGCGGCAGCTGACATGCCTTCGGCGCGCTGTCCTCGCCCGGTGATCTGCTCGTCTCAGCTCAACCCGCCGTCGCGCACCCTGTCCAGCGCCAGCCGGAACACCGGGGGTGCGGAGAGGGGCACCTTGCCCGCGCGTACGCCGGACAGTTCGGCGTCGGTCAGTGCGCGCCGGTAGACGCCCACCTCGTCCAGCGCGCCGGTGAACTGCGCGCGGCTGTCGGCCCGCTGCCCCAGGTGTACGCCGAAGACCGAGCCGCGGCTGACCGTCCCCGGGACATCGGGCGCGGTGACGGGCGGCAGGGCGTCCACGGTCAGGAGGAGCCGGCCCCCGGTGCGGCGCAGCGCCAGATGGTGCCAGCGGCCGTCGTTGTACGCCCCGTCGGTCACGACCTGGGCCGTGGCGGCCGGCTTGGCGCCGTCAACGGCGGTGACCCGCGCGGTGATCCGCCCGGCCGAGGGCTCGGCGCCGAGAGTGACCTGCGGTGACCTGCTGCCCACGCCGCCCATCCACAGCAGCGGCTGTTCGCCGGTCGCGGCGTCGTAGCGGAACCACAGGGCGCAGGTGAAGTCGCGGGTGCCGAGGGGGAGCGAGCCGCGGTAGGGGAGACGGACCGCGTCGTCCCTGCCGTCGAAGGACAGTGCGCGGCCGAGCACACCGTCGGTGGTGCGGGCGCCGCCCAGTACGAGGGCCGGCCGGGCACCGGGTGCGCCGTCCCGCGTCGTCGGATCCGCGGCGCGGCGCGGGCCGAGCCAGTCCTCGGTGAAGCGGGCGAAGCGGATCTCGTCGCGGGCGTCGACCGCGCCGCCCTCGTAGAGCAGGCCGGTGACCTCGGGGGAGACGGCGACCAGGTCGGAGTAGCCGGCCCAGTCGGTGGAGACCCGGGCGCCCCGGTCGGCGCCCTCCCAGGTGCGCCCCTCGTCGTAGGAGGAGCGGATGGTCATCGTCCGGCGCCGGTCGGGGTCGGCGGGTGCCGCGAGCAGGGTGCGGCTGCGACCGCCGGCTGCCGGGGAGGTGGGCAGGCGCAGTGCCGAGCCCTGCACCATCGGGGTGTAGAGGTCGGGGATCGCGCGGAACGGGGCGGTGAAGGAAGCGCCGCCGTCGCGGCTGACGGCATGGTCGCGATGCCCCAGGTCCGTACCGTCCTGCTCGCGGCCGTTGACGTAGATCGAGCCGTCGGAGCGTTCCAGGAGCGTCATCTCGGACGGCTTCTGGCGGAAGGTGCCGTCCGCGGCGATCGGCCAGGTGTCCAGGGCGCCGACCCGCCAGGAGCGGCCGCCGTCGTCGCTGTGGACCAGGGCCGCGTGGTTGGCGGTGACCCGGCCGTCCGCGTAGCTCTCGGCGTTGATGCCGAAGACCAGCCGGCCGGCGTGCCGGCCCCGGGCGAGCTGGATGCCGTGCACGGGTCCCGTCGCGTACCAGGAGTTCCACTGCGGGGGGCGGATGGTGGGGGTCAGATCCCGGGGCGCGGACCAGGTCGCGCCGTCGTCGTCGCTGTACTGCAGGTGCGGGGTCCGGTCACACGGGACGTCGCAGCTCCGGCCGTCGTCGCGGCCCTTGTTGTAGGTCTCGGCGAGGACGATCCGTCCGGTGCGGCGGTCCACGATGGGGGCGGGGTTGCCGTGGGTGTCGCCGTCGCCGTGGTTGATGATCTGGAGCGGTCCCCAGGTGCGGCCGCCGTCGGTGGAGCGCTTGAGGACGAGGTCGATATCTCCCGAGTCGCCGCAGTCGTGCGCCCGGCCCTCGGCGAACGCGAGGAGGGTGCCGCGTACGGACTTCACGATCGCCGGTATGCGGAAGCAGGCGTAACCCTGGTCCTGCGTGGACTTGAAGAGCACCTGCTGATCGAACCCGCTCGCCGGGGCGGGGGCGGCGGACGCGCTCCCTTCCGACGCCGCGTCAGGCGCCGCCTGCGCGGGGGCGGTCGGGAGGAGCGTGAGGGCTGCGGCGGCCAGGGCGACCGCGGCACGGTTTCGCCGGGGTCTGCTGCGGGTGCTGGGGTGTGCGCGGAGAACTGACGTCATGTCCGGCCTGCCCTTCGAGGCATCGGCGTCGGGTCATCAGGACATCCCACGTCCTAGGTGCGGTGCGACGGAACGTACTGCTGCACGGGGGGCGCGACAAGGAGCGTGCGCTGGTTCTCCGCGCCGGGGCCGGAATTCACTCGCCCGGCTCGCAGCGGAAGTGCCGGATGGGCCGGGCGAGCCTGCCGTGCCCCGTGCGGCGCACGCTGCGCAGGGGACCGCGTGCGCCGCACGGGCCCTCGGTGACGTGGCGTCACGGCACGAGCACCACCTTGCCGAGGTTGGCCCGCGCCTCGATGATCTCGTGCGCCTTCGCGGCGTCGGCCAGCGGCAGTTCGGCGTGGACGACGGCCCGCACCCGCCCGGCGCCGGCCAGCTCCCACAGCTGGGCACGGTGCCGCTGGTACAGATCCTGGTGGACGGCGGCGAACCGCCGCATCGTCAGACCGGTGACGGTCTTGGAGCCCGCCAGCAGCTCGAACGCCGGGACCGTGCCGCCACCGGAGTTGAAGAAGATCAACCGCCCGCCGTGGGCGAGCGCGCCGAGCGCGCGCGGCAGCAGATCGCCGCCGACGCCGTCCAGGACGATGTCGACCGGCTCGCCCCAGGACTCCTGGTCGTAGGTGACGACCTCGTCGGCCCCCAGCCCGTACAGGAACTCGGCCTTGGCCGCCGAGCCGACGGCGGCCACCACTCGTGGCACGCCCTGGATCTTGGCCAGTTGGACGGCGAGGTGTCCGGTGGCGCCCGCCGCTCCGGTGATCAGTACGGACTCGGCGCCGATGGGCGCGGCGGTGCTCAGTGCGGCGAGCGCGACATGCCCCGGGCGCACCAGCGCCACCGCCCGTGCCGCGCTCATGCCGGCGGGAAGGCGGCCGGCCATGAAGGCGGGAGCGAGGGCGAGTTCGCCATAGGCGCCGCTGAAGGTGAGCGAGGTGACGCGGTCACCGACGGCGAAGCCGGTGACCTCCGGTCCGAGCGCGACGACCTCACCGGCGATCTCGTCGCCGGGCACGCAGGGCAGCGGGACTCCGCCGCCCTTGCCGTCGCCGCGCACCCGCCGCACGACCGGCAGCGTCACGCCGATCGCCTCGGCGCGCACCAGGAGTTCGCCGGGGCCCGGCTCGGGCGTCCCGACCTCCTCGACACGCAGCACTTCGGGGCCTCCGTAGGTATGGAATCGGATCTGGCGCAAGGGCGGACACCTCCGGGTCGTGGACCGGCCGGGTCACCGGCCGACATTCATTGGGTTCCCCAACGATAGATGCAGAGTCGTTGGGGTTGCCAATGGATTTCCGTTGGGGGGTCCAATGAATTGCCGATACCGTGGTCCCATGACCGATCTCCCCTACGCACCCGGCAGTATCCGGGGCCTCCCCAGCTGGCTGCTGGGGCGCGCCGCCGCCCGCGGCCACCGCCTCGTCGCCGACGCCCTCGCCTCCGAGGGCCTGCGGATGATGCACCACGCCGTGCTCTCGGCGGTCGCCGAACTCGGCCCGGTCTCCCAGGCGGAGCTCGGCCGCATCCTGGGCATCGACCCCAAGGACATGGTCGCCCTCGTCAACGACCTCCAGAAGGAGGAGCTGGTCACCCGTACCCCCGACCCGGACGACCGGCGAAAGAACGCCATCGGGATCTCGGCCGGAGGCCGGCGCCGGCTGCGCCGTACCCGGCGTCTCGGCGACGAGGCCAACGCCGAACTGACCGCGGCCCTGAGCCCGCAGGAGCGTGAGCAGCTGATCGCGCTGCTGACGCGCATCGTCACGCCGGAGCGGTGAACGTCCCGGGATGTCCGGCCGCTGAGTGCGCGGGTGGCAGGGGGCAGGCGCGGAAGGTGGGCCCCGGCCGGTCCGACGGCCCGTGTGACGGGCGGGCCTTCGGCTCAGCCCGTGCCGGCCTCTGCCGGCAGAGCCAGCCGGTGCTCGCCGGCGTACACGTTCATGGAGGTGCCGCGCAGGAACCCGACGAGGGTCAGCCCGGTTTCCGCCGCCAGGTCCACGGCCAGCGAGGAGGGGGCGGAGACGGCCGCGAGCGCCGGGATGCCCGCCATCACGGCCTTCTGGGCCAGCTCGAAGGAGGCCCGGCCGGAGACCATCAGCACACACGACGACAGCGGCAGCAGTCCCTGTTGCAGCGCCCGCCCGACGATCTTGTCGACCGCGTTGTGGCGTCCCACGTCCTCGCGGATGTCCAGCAGCTCACCGTCCGTGGTGAACAGGGCCGCGGCGTGCAGGCCCCCGGTCCGGTCGAAGACCTGCTGGGCGGCCCGGAGCCGGTCGGGGAGCGCGGCCAGGGTCGCCAGCTCGATGCGGACCGGGGTGTCGGGGGAGCGGTCGAGGGTGAAGCGCGCGGTGGTGCGGACCGCGTCCAGGCTGGCCTTGCCGCACAGCCCGCAGGACGACGTCGTGTAGACGTTGCGCTCCAGGGAGATGTCCGGGACGGGGACGCCCTCCGCGAGCCGGACGTCGACGATGTTGTAGGTGTTGGCGCCCCGGCCTCCGGCCTCACCGGCCCCCTCGGTGGCACCGGCGCAGTAGACGATGTTCGCCAGGTCGTCCGCGCTCGCCAGGACGCCCTCGCTGACGAGAAAGCCCGCCGCGAGCGCGAAGTCGTCGCCCGGTGTGCGCATGGTGATCGCCAGCGGCTTGCCGCCGAGGCGGATCTCCAGGGGCTCCTCGACGACGAGGGTGTCCGGGCGGGTGCTGACCGCCCCGTCGCGGATACGGATGACGCGGCGTCGCTCGGTGACCCGTCCCATGTCTGATCAGTCCCGTCCTCACCGGTCGCGCGCAGCCCCGGTTCTGTATGTGTTGGCGGCCGAAGCGGCCCTTGACGCAGAGAGTGCCGTGGGCCACCGGGCTGTCGTGCGGTGAGGTGACCTCGACGCTCTCATTCTCCTGCACATGCAGTGTGGGGTCCGGCACCAGGCTGCGGCGATACCCGGCCCGCTCCGCGCCTGCCCGTTGCAAGCGGGTCAGGGCCGGTCCGCCACGAGCGTCCGGACGCAGGGCCGTGGTGCGGGCCTCGGCCACCGCCGGATCAGTCGCGCAGTTCGCCGCCGCCGAAGACGCCCGAGCCGTCCGCCGCGGCCCAGGCCGTCTCCAGCTCAGCTCGGGTCGATCGCCGCCAGTCGGGGGTGTCCTGGACGAAGGCGCGGCCGAGGCGGCGGCCCAGCTCGACCATCTCCCGCCCGGCCGCGCCGCGCTCCGTGCCGTACGACGTCAGCGCATCGGGCCGCTTCGGCAGAGCCCGCAGCGCGGATTCCAGCGCGACCGCGTCCTGGAGCGCCTTGACCGCGCCGGCGCCGGTGTGCGGGCGGGCGACGGTCGCCGCGTCCCCGAGCAGGACGAGCCGTCCCTGGCTGTAGCGCGGCGCGGTGACGTCGTAGATCGGCTGGATGAAGCGCTCCGGTGCCGGTGTCAGCCGGATCAGTCCGCCCCAGTAGGGCGGCAGCAGCTCGTCGGCGACCTGCCGGAAGCGGGCGTGCAGGGGCTCTGTGAGAGTGCCGGGCGGCAGGCTGCCGGGGCTGTCCAGCCGCAGTGCGAGGCCCGCGGGCGGCGCGGTGTAGAGGACCCAGTTGGCGCGGTGGCCGCCGTGGCCGTCCGGAATGCGGTAGATGATGACATGGCCACCGGGGAACGCGCCGTAGACGCAGTCCTCCTGCGCCCAGGGGTCTTTCGGCAGGCCCGGGAGGTCGAGGCCGGCCAGCCGGTCGGCCGGTACGGTGCCGCGCCAGGCGAGATAGCCGGCGTAGCCGGGCCGGACATCGGGGAAGGCGGCGTCGCGGACCACCGAGCGGTAGCCGTCGGCGCCGATCACCAGGTCGAAGCGGGCAATGCCCTTCGTCCCGGTGCCGGTGCCGGTGCCGGTGCCCGCGCCGCCGTCGTGGTGCAGTGTGGCGCCGTCCGCGGACCCGGTCACGCCGCGGACGGTGATGCCCGTGCGATATCCGACCGTTGACGGCAGCCTGGCGCGGAGTGCGCGCCAGAGCGGGCCCCAGGAGTACGCGCGGAACGGGAAGGGCTGGACGGCGATCTGGCGGCCGAGCGGTGCGGCTCCGTCGCGGACGTACCAGCGGCGGGTGGTCAGTTGCACCCAGGGCATGGCCGCGTCCAGATATCCGGCGGCCGCCAGCTCGGCGTACCGGTCGTTGTGCACGGCCAGGCCGACGCCGCGCTCCGCGAGGCGGCCGGCGGTGCGTTCGTGGACCGTGATCCGGCCCGCCCCCGCCCGGTGTGCGGCCAGCGCCGCGGCGCAGCCGGCGATACTGCCGCCCACCACGGCGACATCGGCCCCCGCGAGCGCCGAGCTGTGCGTGCCCATCCGATCCGCCCCCATTCCGGCCGGCGCTCGCGCGTCCGCCGGCCGCTCTCCGTGCCACTGCGTCTCCCGGCCGGTCGGACCGGTGCAAACACGCTCATTGTCGCAGGAGTCGGGGCGGGCGGAGAGCGGAACTCGGCACACCCGCCGCACGTACCAAGGGCGCCAGGACGCCGGAGCGTCCCCTGGCGCACCGCCCGTTCTCACCGTGCCGTCCCACGCTTTGTCCTCGGACAGGAGAAAGTAGGTCTGGATTCTGTCCGTAGTCCTTCCCCGTGCGGACAAGCGCTGCTACGTTCCCCTCGAAAGCCCGGAGCCGACGCCGAACGAAGGCGCCGGCGACACCGGTCCGTCGATGCCGAGTACGGCTGGAGGGGTGGCGTGAGGCGCATGACGGCCAGGCCCGCGAACGCGCACCAGGCGCGGCTGCTCCGCCTGTTGCGCGACGGCGGCCCCAACTCCCGTGCCCAACTGGGCGATCAGGTCGACCTCTCCCGCTCCAAGCTGGCGGTGGAGGTCGACCGGCTGCTGGAGACCGGACTCGTGGTCGCCGACGGACTCGCCGCCTCGCGCGGCGGCCGCCGCTCCCACAACATCCGGCTCGCCCCCACGCTGCGCTTCCTCGGCGTGGACATCGGCGCCACCTCGGTCGACGTGGCCGTCACCAACGCCGAGCTGGAGGTGCTCGGACATCTGACCCAGCCCATGGACGTACGCGAGGGGCCGGTCGCGGTCTTCGAGCAGGTCCTGGCGCTGGCGGCCAAGTTGAAGGCCGGCGGGGTCGCGGAGGGGTTCGACGGCGCCGGGATCGGCGTCCCCGGCCCGGTCCGCTTCCCCGAAGGGGTGCCGGTCGCCCCGCCGATCATGCCCGGCTGGGACGGCTTCCCCGTCCGTGAGGCACTCAGCCAGGAGCTGGGCTGCCCGGTCATGGTCGACAACGACGTGAACCTGATGGCGATGGGGGAGCAGCACGCCGGCGTCGCCCGCACCTCGCAGGACTTCCTCTTCGTCAAGATCGGCACGGGTATCGGCTGCGGGATCGTCGTCGGCGGCGAGGTCTACCGCGGTACGACGGGCAGCGCGGGCGACATCGGCCACATCCAGGTCGAGCCGGACGGACGGCCGTGCGCCTGCGGCAACCGCGGCTGCCTGGAGGCGTACTTCGGCGGCTCCGCGCTCGCCCGGGACGCCACGGACGCCGCCCGCGACGGCACGTCCGCGGAACTCGCCGCACGGCTGGAGGCGGGCGGCCCGCTCACCGCGTCCGACGTGGCCGCCGCGGCGGCCTCCGGCGACGCCGCGGCACTGGAGCTGATCCGCTCCGGCGGCACCCGCACCGGCCAGGTCATCGCCGGCCTGGTCAGCTTCTTCAACCCCGGGCTCGTGGTCATCGGCGGCGGGGTCACCGGCCTCGGCCACACCCTGCTGGCCGCCATCCGCACCCAGGTCTACCGCCAGTCGCTGCCCCTGGCGACGGGCAACCTCCCCATCGTCCTGGGGGAGTTGGGGCAGGCCGCCGGGGTGACCGGCGCCGCCCGTCTGATCAGCGACCACCTGTTCTCACCCGCCTGACCCGCTCCGGACGCCACCGGGCGGGCCCCCCGGGGCCACCCCGGCCGCATCCCGCACCGGACGTACGCACCGCCAGGACGCCGACCGCACGCAGCACCACGAGAGTTCAGCGCAGCGCAGTCGCAAGCACCGCGACAGTTCAACGCCCGACAGTTCGGCGCCGCGGCAGTCCGACGCGGCGACAGCTCAGCAGCACGCACCCGCACGAGCCGGAACCGACCGCGCACGTACCGCTGTTCCGCAGGCACCGCCCGCTTCGCCCGCCGTCTCGCTCCGCACCTCGCACCGTCCGCGCCGCCCCCGTACCGAGCCGCCCGCGCACCGCCGCCGCATCGCACACCCGGCCCACCGTCACGCCGCGCACCGCTCCGCCCTGCCCGTTTGCCCTGCCCGCTCACCGGCGCCCCGCCGAGGAGGCCCGCCATGGCACCAGAGCACCGCCCCGAACGACCCGCCGCTCCACCCGGCCCGCCCGCACCCCTGCTCACCATGCGAGGCATCACCAAGTCCTTCCCGGGCGTCCGGGCCCTGGACGGCGTGGACCTCGATGTCGCCGCCGGGGAAGTGCACTGCCTCCTCGGCCAGAACGGCGCCGGCAAGTCCACCCTGATCAAGGTGCTGGCCGGTGCCCACCAGCCCGACGGCGGCGAGATCCGCTGGCAGGGCGAGCCGGTCACCCTCAAATCGCCGATCGCCGCCATGCGCCTGGGCATCGCCACCATCTACCAGGAACTCGACCTGGTGGAGCACCTGTCCGTCGCGGAGAACGTCTTCCTCGGCCACGAGGTCGCCACCGGTGGATTCGTCCGCTCCGGCGAGGCCAGGGCGCGTACGGCCGCGCTCCTCGCCCGCCTCGGTCACCCGGAGATCGCGCCCGGCGCGCTCGTCGGCGGTCTCTCCGCGGCCGGGCAGCAGATCGCGTCGATGGCGCGGGCGCTCTCCCACGACGTCCGGCTGATCGTGATGGACGAACCCTCCGCGGCACTGGACCCGGACGAGGTCGACAACCTCTTCCGCATCGTCGCCGACCTGACCGCCGCCGGGGTCGCCGTCGTCCACATCTCGCACCGGCTGGAGGAGATCCGGCGGATCGGCGACCGCGTCACCGTCCTCAAGGACGGCCGGGCCGCCGCCCGCGGACTCGACGCCCGCACCACGCCCACCCGCGATGTCGTCGCCCTGATGACCGGCCGCACCGTGGAACACGCCTTCCCCCGACGACCGCCACCCGTCGCACCCGTGCACGCGCCGGTGCTGACCGTCGAAGGGCTGTCCCGCCAGGGCGAGTTCGCCCCCCTGGACCTCGTCCTGCACCCCGGCGAGATCCTCGGCCTCGCCGGGCTCGTCGGCTCGGGCCGTTCGGAGATCCTGGAGACGGTCTTCGGAGCGCGCCGGCCCACCGCCGGGCGCGTCCTCGTCGACGGGCGGCCACTGCGGCCCGGCAGCGTACCCGCCGCGGTACGCGCCGGCCTCGGCCTCGCCCCCGAGGAGCGCAAGTCCCAGGCGCTGCTGCTCCTGGAATCCGTCAACCGCAATGTCTCGGTCTCCTCCCTGGCACGGTTCGCCCGCGGGGGCTGGCTGAACCGTACGGCGGAGAAGACCGCGACCCGGGCCGCCACCCGCGACCTCAGCCTGCGGCCCGACGATCCCGACCGCCCGGTCCGCACGCTCTCCGGCGGCAACCAGCAGAAGGCGGTGCTGGCCCGCTGGCTGCTGCGCGGCTGCCGGGTGCTGCTGCTCGACGAGCCGACGCGCGGCGTGGATGTCGGCGCACGGGCCGAGTTGTACGCGGTGATCCGGCGGCTGGCCGACGACGGAGTGGCGGTGCTGCTGGTCTCCAGCGAGATCCCGGAAGTGCTCGGCCTCGCCGACCGGGTGCTGGTGCTGCGTGAGGGGCGGGTGGTCCACGAGGGCGCCGCCGCCGCGCTGGACGAGCACCGGGTGCTGGACCTGGTCATGGCCGGTGGCCCGACGCCGTCCGGGGCGCATCCCGGGAGCCGGTCATGACGGCGCGACATCTCACGCACGTCCCGCACCCGTGCCGCTCGGCCACCGCGCCCCACCGGACTGCCGACGCCCCGCCCCGCGATCCGCGACCCGTACGGCCGGCCGCGCCGTCGCCGACACTGCGAGGAGATCGACCGTGAACACCTCCGAAGGGCGAGTCCCCCTCGCCAAGAGCGCCCGCGGCGACACGGCCGGGCCGGGCGACCCGCAGGGCGCAACGACGCCCGGCGCGTCCGGCCCGCGCAAGGAGCGGCCGAGCCGGCACGCCTCGGCCCGTCCCGGCGGCCGCCTCGGGGCCCGCCTCGACCTGCGCAACCTGTCGCTGCTGGGGGTGCTCGCCGCACTCGTCGTGGTCGGCGCGCTCACCGAGCCCGAGCAGTTCCTGAGCGTGCAGAACCTCCAACTCGTGCTCACCCAGGCGTCGGTCATCGGTGTGGTCACCGTCGGGGTCACCTTCGTCATCATCGGCGGCGGCATCGACCTGTCCGTCGGCGCGATGGTCGCCCTGGCCACCGTCTGGGCGACGACCCTGGCCACCCAGGAGTACGGGGCGGCCGGCATCCTCTTCTGCGCCCTGGCCGTCGGCCTGGCCTGCGGACTCGTCAACGGCCTACTGGTCAGCTTCGGCAGCATGGTGCCGTTCATCGCCACCCTCGCCATGCTCGCCTCGGCCCGCGGCCTGGCCCTGCAGATCAGTGAGGGCCGCACCCAGATCGTCACCGTCGAGCCGGTGCTCGAACTGGGCCAGCGGGACGCCTATGTGCTCGGCGTGCCACCGATCGTGCTGGTCTTCGCGGCCGTCACCGCCATCGGCTGGCTGGTGCTGAACCGCACCACCTTCGGCCGCCGCACCGTCGCCGTCGGCGGCAACCCCGAGGCCGCCCGGCTCGCCGGGATCGATGTCCGGCGCCAGCGGCTGATGCTGTATCTGCTGTCCGGCCTGTGCTGCGGCATCGCGGCCTTCCTGCTCATCGTGCTCACCGGCTCCGGCCAGAACACCAACGGAAACCTCTACGAACTCGACGCCATCGCCGCCGCGATCATCGGCGGGACCCTGCTCAGCGGCGGCCGCGGCACCATCACCGGCTCCGTGCTCGGCGTCCTCGTCTTCACCACCATCACCAACCTGTTCGCGCTGAACAACCTGGAGACCGCAGTCCAGCAGATCGCCAAGGGCGCGATCATCGTCGCCGCCGTACTGATCCAGAGGAAGGGCCGTACGTCATGACCGAACACACCGAGCACGCACCGGGCACCGGGCCACGCACCAGCCGCAGAGGCATGCTCTTCGGGGCCGCCGCGGTGTCCGCGGGCGCCTTCCTCACCGCCTGCACCAGCAACGAGAGCAACGCCAAGGCGGCCGGGAGCAGCGAGCAGCAGGCGGGAGGCATCGACGACAAGCCGGGCCGGCACGTCACCCTCGGCTTCGCCGGGCCGCAGGCCGACCACGGCTGGCTCAACGCCATCAACGAGAACGCCAAGTCCCGGGCGGCGCGCTACAAGGACGTCACCCTGGAGATCACCGAGGGGTCCAACGACACCGCCCAGCAGATCGGCCAGATCGAGACCCTCATCAACAAGAAGGTCGACGTCCTGGTGATCCTCCCGGCCGACGGCAAGGCCCTCACCCAGGTCGGCCTCAAGGCCATGCGGGCGGGCATCCCCGTCGTCAACCTCGACCGGGTCTTCGCCTCGCCGCAGGCATACCGCTGCTGGATCGGCGGTGACAACTACGGCATGGGCCTCAACGCCGGCCGCTACATCGGCGAACAGCTCAAGGGCAAGAAGCGCGCCAAGGTCGTCGAGCTGGCCGGCATCGACAACCTGGAGCTGACCCGGCAGCGCACCAAGGGCTTCGACGACGCCCTGAAGAACTACCCGAACATCGAGAAGGTGGGGCGGCAGGCGGCGGACTTCACCGTCGAGTCCGGCCAGTCGAAGATGGCGGGCCTGCTGCAGGCGCACCCCGACTTCGACGCGCTGTGGAACCACGACGACGACCAGGGGGTCGGCGCGGAACGCGCGATCAAGCAGGCCGGCCGCGACGGCTTCCTGATGGTCGGCGGCGCCGGCTCCCGCAAGGCCATGGACACCATCAAGGCCGGTGGCTCGGTGCTGAAGGCGACCGTGCTCTACCCGCCGACGATGTCCGCCTCCGCCATCGACCTGGCGCGCGCCCTCGCCCAGGGCAAGGGCATCGGCGGCATGGCCGAGCTGGAGATCCCGGCCTCCCTCACCCTCTACTCCGCCGTCGTCACCAAGGACAACGTCGACGACTACCTCTCCACCGGCTTCAACTGACCGGCCGGGGTGACCGGCCGCGGACCGCCCGGTGCCGCCGTGCACCGGCGGCGGCCGCCCGGCCGCGCGCCGCAGGAGAGCGACCTCCCACCGTCGACAGACGAGGTGATTCATGGAAGACAACGCGCAGGACTCCCGTCAGGCACCCGCACTCGGCGTCGGCATGGTCGGGTACGCCTTCATGGGCGCCGCCCACTCCCAGGGGTGGCGCACCGCGGGACGCGTCTTCGACCTGCCGCTGCGCCCGGCGATGAACGCCGTCTGCGGGCGTGACCCGTCCGCCGTACGCGCCGCCGCCGACAAGCTCGGCTGGGCCGCCACGGAGACCGACTGGCGGCGGTTGATCGCCCGTGACGACGTGCAACTGGTCGACATCTGCACACCCGGCGACAGCCACGCCGAGATCGCCGTCGCCGCCCTGGAGGCGGGCAAGCACGTGCTGTGCGAGAAGCCGCTCGCCAACTCGGTCGCCGAGGCGGAGGCGATGACCGCGGCTGCCGAGGCGGCCCGCGGCCGCGGCCAGATCGCCATGGTGGGCTTCAACTACCGCCGTACGCCCGCGCTGGCGCTGGCCCGCCGGATGGTCACGGCGGGCCGCATCGGGCGCCTGCGGCACGTCCGTGCGGCCTATCTCCAGGACTGGCTGGTGGACCCCGCGGCGCCGATGGGCTGGCGGCTGCGGCGCGAGCACGCCGGGTCCGGCGCGCTCGGCGACCTCGGCGCGCATATCGTCGACCTCGCCCAGCACCTGGCGGGGGAGCGGCTGACCGGTGTCTCCGCCCTCACCGAGACCTTCGTTCCCGAGCGCCCGCTGCCCGGGGGCGGGCGCGGCCGGGTCACCGTGGACGACGCGGCGCTGTTCACCGGCCGCTTCGCCTCCGGCGCGCTGGCCTCGTTCGAGGCCAGCCGGGTCGCGGCCGGCCGCAAGAACTCCCTGCGCATCGAACTCAACGGTGAGCACGGTTCGCTGGCCTTCGACCTGGAGCGGCTCAACGAGTTGTCCTTCCACGACCAGACCGAACCGGCCGACGCCGCCGGGTTCCGCCGCATCCTGGTCACCGAGCCGGAACACCCCTACCTGAAGGCGTGGTGGCCGCCCGGTCACGGCCTCGGCTACGAGCACACCTTCGTCCACCAGGCGCGCGACCTCGTGCACGCCATCGCCACCGGGCAGCCGCCGGAGCCGTCCTTCGCGGACGGGCTGCAGGTCCAGCGGGTACTGGCGGCGGTGGAGGACAGCGCGGCCAAGAACTGCGCGTTCACCTCGGTGGTGCCGGTGCCGGTCTGAGTCCCCCGGATCTCCCGCACTCCCCGCACTCCCCGCGCCTCGCGTCCTCGTTGTACCTGCTGTGCTCCCGCGCACCCCGTATGTGTCCGACCGCTCCAAGGAGGCTCGAATGCCGAGACCGTTCACGCTCTTCACCGGGCAGTGGGCCGATCTGCCGCTGGAAGAGGTCTGCCGGCTCGCCCGCGACTTCGGCTACGAAGGACTGGAACTCGCCTGCTGGGGCGACCACTTCGAGGTCGACCGGGCGCTGACGGAGCCGGGATATCTCGCCGGCCGACACCAGCTCCTGGAGAAGTACGGACTCACCTGCTGGGCGATCTCCAACCACCTGGTGGGGCAGGCGGTCTGCGACGCGCTGATCGACGAACGCCACCAGGCCATCCTGCCCGCCCGGATCTGGGGCGACGGCGAGCCCGAAGGGGTTCGGCAGCGAGCGGCGGCCGAGATCGCCGACACCGCGCGGGCCGCCGCCGCCTTCGGCGTGCGCACCGTCATCGGCTTCACCGGCTCGGCCATCTGGCACCTGGTCGCGATGTTCCCCCCGGTGCCGCCCGGCATGATCGAGCGCGGCTACCAGGACTTCGCCGACCGCTGGAATCCGGTCCTGGACGTCTTCGACGCCGAGGGCGTGCGGTTCGCCCACGAGGTGCACCCCGGCGAGATCGCCTACGACTACTGGACCACGCACCGCGCCCTGGAGGCGGTCGGCCACCGCCCGGCCTTCGGGCTCAACTTCGACCCCAGCCACTTCGTCTGGCAGGACCTGGACCCGGTGGGCTTCCTCTACGACTTCCGCGACCGGATCTACCACGTGGACTGCAAGGAGGCCAGGCGCCGCCTGGACGGCCGCAACGGGCGGCTCGGCTCCCACCTGCCCTGGGGCGACCCGCGCCGTGGCTGGGACTTCGTCTCCGCCGGACACGGGGACGTGCCGTGGGAGGACGTCTTCCGGATGCTCCGCTCGATCGGCTACGACGGGCCGGTGTCGGTGGAGTGGGAGGACGCCGGGATGGACCGGCTGCAGGGCGCCCCCGAGGCGCTGGCCCGGCTGCGGGCGTTCGACTTCGAGCCGCCCACGGCCTCCTTCGACGCGGCATTCGGCGGCGCCGACTAGGCCGTGTCAGGCCCGGCCGGCCCAGTCTTTGTCCTCTCCGGAGAAAAAGGCGATGTCGTTGCTGTGTGAAGGCTTCCCGGATCCGGCGAATGAGGCTACCGTCCCAGACGATGTCGACCTCGTGTCGTGCGCATGACACGAATGCTGATACCACGTCACGACGCCGACATCAGGTGACCAACCTGCATATTTGACGCCATGTCACCATCCGGCTCCGCGCACCGCTCGACGCACCGCCACGACGCCACACCGACGCAGACGCACCGCCCACGCAGCGAGAGCGCCGGCCCGGCCGGTTCCGCTGCCGCGGAACCCGTACCCGAAGCGCAGCGCAGCGAGATCAGCGCAACACAGCGAACTCCCCCCACCGACAACCCGCACGGGAGGCACCGCGTGTACCGCAAACGGCACCGACTTCGCAGAATCCGCCCGGCCCTCGCTCTCTTCGCCGGCGGTCTGCTGGCAGCCGGATCGCTCTCCCTGACCGGGGTGACGGCCGCCGGCGCCGCCCCGGCCGGTGACAAGGCCGCGGCCTCGGCCGCCGCGGAGGACTTCCAGCAGGTCACCCTCGCCAAGGGCGAGACCGAGATGGGCGAGCCGATGACGCTCGCCGTCCTGCCCGACCGCTCGGTGCTGCACACCGCACGGGACGGCACGCTGCGGCTGACCGACGCCGGCGGCGACACCACCGTGGCCGGCAGGCTTCCGGTCTACTCCCACGACGAAGAGGGCCTGCAGGGCGTCGGTGTCGACCCCGGATTCACCGACAACCGTTTCATCTACCTCTACTACGCGCCGCAGTTGGACACCCCCGCGGGCGATGCCCCCAACGACGGGACGGCCGCCGACTTCGCCAAGTTCGACGGCGTCAACCGCCTCTCCCGCTTCGTGCTGAAGACCGACGGCACCCTGGACACCGCCAGCGAGAAGAAGATCCTCGACGTCCCCGCCAGCCGCGGCATCTGCTGTCACGTCGGCGGTGACATCGACTTCGACGCGCAGGGCAACCTCTACCTCTCGACCGGCGACGACTCCAACCCGTTCGCCTCCGACGGCTTCACCCCCATCGACGAACGCGCCGGCCGCAACCCCGCGTACGACGCGCGGCGCAGCGCCGGCAACACCAACGACCTGCGCGGCAAGATCCTGCGCATCAAGGTGGCGGACGACGGCTCGTACACCGTCCCGGACGGCAACCTCTTCCCGCAGGGGACCGAGAAGACGCGGCCCGAGATCTACGCCATGGGCTTCCGCAACCCGTTCCGGATGAGCGTCGACAAGCCCACCGGCATCGTCTACGTCGGCGACTACGGCCCGGACGCCGGCTCCGCCGACCCCAAGCGCGGCCCGGCAGGGCAGGTCGAGTTCGCCCGCATCACCAAGCCCGGCAACTTCGGCTGGCCGTTCTGCACCGGCAAGAACGACGCGTACATCGACTACGACTTCGCCACCGGCACCTCGGGAGCGGCCTTCGACTGCGCGGCCCCCAAGAACACCTCGGCGCTCAATACCGGCCTCACCGACCTGCCGGCCGCCCAGCCCGCCTGGATCCCCTACGACGGCGGCTCGGTGCCCGAGTTCGGCACCGGCTCGGAATCGCCCATGGGCGGCCCGGTCTACCACTACGACGCCGCGTCCGACTCCAAGGTGAAGTTCCCCGAGTCCTACGACAACAACTTCTTCGCCGGGGAGTTCGGCCGGGCCTGGATCAAGCGCATCGACAAGACCGACGACGGCACCGTGTCGTCCATCAACGCCTTCCCCTGGGCCGGCACCCAGGTCATGGACATGGCCTTCGGCCCCGACGGCGCGCTGTACGTCCTGGACTACGGCACCGGCTACTTCAACGGCGACGAGAACTCCGCGCTGTACCGCATCGAGAACGCCACCGACGGCCACTCACCGGTCGCCGCGGCCAAGGTCGACAAGACCTCGGGGCAGGCGCCGCTGGCCGCGAAGTTCACCGCCTCGGCCACCGACGCGGACGGCGGAGCCCTCAGCTACAGCTGGGACTTCGGGGACGGCGCCACCGCCACCGGACAGAACCCGGCGCACACGTACACCAAGAACGGGACCTACACCGCGACCGTCACCGCCAAGGACGGTACCGGCCGCACCGGGTCGGCCAGTGTGCACCTGACCGTCGGCAACACCGCGCCCAAGGTGACCCTCGAACTCCCCGGTGACGGGCAGCTGTTCACCTTCGGTGACAAGGTGCCGTTCAAGGTGAAGGTCAGTGACCCCGAGGACGGCGAGATCGACTGCAGCAAGGTCAAGGTGACCCACATCCTCGGCCACGACAGCCACGGGCACCCCGTCACGTCGGCCAACGGCTGCGAAGGCACCCTGCAGACCCTCGCGGACGGCGAGCACGACCCCAACGCCAACATCTTCGGAGTCTTCGACGCGGAGTACACCGACAAGGGTGCCAACGGCCAGCCCGCGCTGACCACGCACGATCAGAACATCGTCCAGCCCAAGCACCGGCAGGCCGAGCACTTCGACACCTCCGAGGGCGTCAAGATCGTCTCGCACACCCCGGCACACGGCGGCCGGACCGTCGGCGAGATCCACAACGGCGACTGGATCGCCTTCACGCCGTACATCGTCGGCAACGCCAAGAAGATCACCGCGCGGATCGCCTCGGCGGGCACCGGCGGCACCCTGGAGATCCGTACCGGTTCGGCCGACGGCAAACTCATCGGCTCCGCCGAGGTCCCGGTGACCGGCGGCTGGGAGACCTACGCCGACGTCAGCGCCGATCTCAAGGCACCACGGGACGGCACCACGACGCTCTACCTCGTCTTCAAGGGCAGCGGCAGCGAGGCCCTCTACGACGTGGACGACTTCACCTTCACCACCGGGTGAGGCCCACGGCGCCGACCCCGCCGCCCCGCAGCACGGCTGACCCGCACCACCGCCGACAGCCGTCCCACGGCTGACACCCGCCGACCGGGGCGTACGGACCGGACCCACCCGCCGCAACCGGCGGGCCCACCGCTCCGTACGCCCCGCCCGGAGGAAGGACACCCGATGCACCCCTCCGCACGCCTGGGCGTCACGGCCGCCGCGGCCGCCACCCTCCTCGCCGCCATGGCCCTCCCCGGCGCCGCCGCACCCGTCCCCGGCGACGACGAGAGCCGCGTCCTGGTCTTCTCCAAGACCGCGGGCTTCCGCCACGACTCCATTCCCGACGCAATCGCCGCCGTCGAGGAACTCGGCAACCAGAACGGCTTCGCCGTCGACGCCACCGAGGACGCCGCCACCTTCAACGACACCGACCTCGCGCGCTACGACGCCGTCGTCTTCCTCTCCACCACCGGCGATGTCCTCGACAGCGGCCAGCAGGACGCCTTCGAGCGCTACATAGCCGACGGGGGAGGGTACGTCGGGGTGCACGCCGCCGCCGACACCGAATACGACTGGCCCTTCTACGGCGGTCTCGCCGGCGCCTACTTCGACTCCCACCCGGCCATCCAGCCCGCCACCGTCCGTGTCGAGGACCGCGCCCACCCCGCCACCGCCCACCTGGACGGCGCCTGGAACCGCACGGACGAGTGGTACAACTACCGCACCAATCCGCGTGAGCGCGCCCATGTCCTCGCCACCCTCGACGAGTCGACATACAGCGGCGGGAACATGAACGGCGACCACCCGCTCTCCTGGTGCCAGGAATACCGAGGCGGACGTGCCTTCTACACCGGCGCGGGCCACACCAAGGAGTCCTACGCGGAACCGGCGTTCCGCACCCACCTGCTGGGCGGCATCCGCTACGCCACCGGCGCCGCGCAGGCCGACTGCCGCCCCGAACAGGGCTACCGCCCGCTCTTCGACGGCACCTCGACGGACGGCTGGAAACAGGCCGGGCCCGGATCCTTCACCCTCGACGACGGCACCCTGACGTCCTCCGGCGGCATGGGCCTCCTCTGGTACGAGGCCGAGGAGTTCGGCGCCTACTCCCTCAAGCTCGACTGGAAGATGACCGGGGACGACAACTCCGGGATCTTCGTGGGCTTCCCGCCCTCGGACGACCCCTGGATCGCCGTCGACAACGGCTACGAGATCCAGATCGACGCGAGTGACGCCCCCGACCGGACGACCGGCTCCGTCTACACCTTCCAGGCCGCCGACATCGCGGCCCGCGACGCCGCGCTGAACCCGCCGGGCGCCTGGAACACCTACGAGATCCGTGTGCAGGGCGAACGCCTGCAGATCCGGCTCAACGGCCGCAAGATCAACGATTTCACCAACACCGACCCCGCCCGCAGCCTGCGCCAGGGACACATCGGCATCCAGAACCACGGTGCCGACGACGAGGTGTCCTTCCGCAACATCCGGGTGAAGGAACTGCCGGACACCCCGGCGGGCGGGACACGGGGGAAGGGTGGCAAGTGATGGCCCGACGGCATTCTGACGGAACGCCCGCGGAGCAGGCCCCGGCCCCCGGGGCGGCGGCAGCGGACCGGGCCGGGGACGTCACCGCGGGGGAGCAGGGCGCGCCGCCCGGCCGCACCGGGGTCTGGCTGATCGGCGCCCGCGGCTCGGTCGCCACCACCGTGATCGCCGGCTGCGCCGCGCTCACCGCGGGCCTGCACCCGCCCACCGGCATGGTCACCGAGACCGGCCCGTTCACCGAGCCGCCCGTCCCGGCCCTGCCGCCGCTGGCCTCCCTCGTCTTCGGCGGTCACGACATCGCCTCCTGCCCGCTCCCCAAACGCGCCGAGGAACTGGCCGCGGGCGGCGTCCTGCCGCCCGGCCTGCCGCGTGCCGTGCACGCCGAACTCGCCGCCGCGGACGCCGCGATCCGTCCCGGCGGCCCGCAGAGCGGCGACACCCGCGACGACGCCGAGCTGGTCGCGGCCTTCGCCGCCGATCTGCGCGCGTTCCGCCGCGACCACGGCCTCGACCGCACCGTCGTGATCAACGTCGCCGCCACCGAGCCGGCCCCCCAGGACCCCCGTGCGGACCGGCTGCCGACCAGCTCGCTCTACGCGCACGCCGCGCTGCGCGCCGGCTGCCCCTACCTCAACTTCACCCCCTCCACGGGCCTGCACCACCCCCTCCTCCAGGAGATGGCGGCCGTGAGCGGGCTGCCGTACGCGGGCCGCGACGGCAAGACGGGCCAGACCCTGCTGCGCAGTGTGCTCGCCCCGATGTTCAGCCAGCGGGTGCTCGCCGTACGCGCCTGGTCCGGCACCAACCTGCTCGGTGGCGGCGACGGCGCGACCCTCCAGGAGCCCGGTGCCGCGGCCGCGAAGAACGCGGGGAAGGCGCGCGTGCTGTCCGACACCCTCGGTGAGCTGCCCGCGGGTGAGGTGCACATCGACAACGTCCCGGCACTCGGCGACTGGAAAACCGCCTGGGACCACATCGCCTTCGACGGGTTCCTCGGCAACCGGATGATTTTGCAGACCATCTGGCAGGGCTGCGACTCGGCACTCGCCGCGCCCCTCATCCTGGACCTGGCCCGGCTGCTTGCCGCCGCCCACGCCGTCGGCATGTCCGGACCGCAACCCGCACTCGGCTTCTACTTCAAGGACCCGGACGGCGGCCCGTCCGCCCTCTCCGACCAGTACGCGGACCTCGTCGCCTTCGCCGACCGGCTGCGCGCGGGGCGGCGCCCGTGAGCGGGGCGGTCGGGGGCGACGCGGAGACCGGTGTGCCGACAGGTGGACGTGAGGCGAAAGGGGCTGGTGAGGTGGCGGGTGAGCGAGAGATGAACGGGCCGGACGCGGCGCGAGGGCCACGGGCGGTGGGTGCCACTGATGCGTCGCAAGGAGCCGGCCGCCGGAGGCATGAACCGGCGGAGCAAGGGGAAGCCGGAGACAGGCAGGGCGTCCGCCCGGGTGGCTTTCCGGCCGGTTCGGGCAGTGCGGCGCCCCGGGGCGGTGCGCGGACGCCGCCTGTCATGAGCGGCCCGGTGGCGGGCTCTGTGGGGGATTCCGTCACCGGGCGCACGGGCGCGGCCGGGCCTCTGGAAGAAGGCCCGGCCCGCACCGCCCGCCGGTCAGTCCCCGTTGCCGCTCCCGTTCCCGCCGGTGCCTCCTCCGTCCGCGCGACGGGGCGCGCCTGGGCCGAACTGCTGCGCGTCTCCGCCCTCTTCACCGTCCCAGGCGACCTGCTGGCGGGTGCCGCGGCCGGCGGCCACCGGCCCGACCACCGCACCCTTCTCGCCACCTGCTCGTCGCTCTGCCTCTACGAGGCCGGGATGGCGCTCAACGACTGGGCCGACCGCGGCATCGACGCCGTCGAACGCCCCGGCCGGCCCCTTCCGTCCGGCCGGATCCGCCCGGCCGCCGCGTTCGCCGCGGCCTCCGGACTGACCGCCGCCGGCCTCGCCCTCGCCGCGGCGGCCGGCCGCCCCGCCCTGCTCACCGGCACCGCCCTCGCCGGCACGGTCTGGGCCTACGACCTGTACCTCAAGAACACCCCGGCGGGACCCGCCGCGATGGCCTGCGCCCGCGCGCTGGACCTCCTCCAGGGAGCCGTTGCCACCGGCCCGCGCCACATTGCGGGAGCGCCGACCACGGCCGGTCCGCTCCGGCAGGCTGCCGGGGCACGGCGGCGAGCCTTCGCGGCCCTGCCCTCCGCGGCGCTGCTCGGGGCCCACACCCTGGCCGTCACCACCGTCTCGCGCCGCGAGGCGCACGGCAGTTCCGCCGGTCTGCCGCTCACCGGTCTGGCCGCCGTCGCCGCCGTCGCGCGGGCCGGTGCCGGCCGGAGCAGGACGGCCGCGCCGTCCTCGACGCCCGTTCCCCGGCGCACCGGGACCGTACTCGCCACGTCGCGCCCCGCCGGGACCGTGCGCCGTCTCTCCCGGGCGGTGTCGGCCGCCCTGCCCCGCGCGGTCCGCGACACACCCGCGACCACCGCCGTCACCGCCGCCCTGGTCGCCGGCTATACCGCCACGGCCGCCCGCCCGCTCCTCCAGGCGGCCCTCAACCCCTCGCCGTACTTCCTCCAACGCGCCGTCGGCGGCGGCATCCGCGCCATGATCCCGCTCCAGGCGGCGCTCACCGCCCGAGCCGGAGCACCCGGTACCGGCGCCGCGCTGCTGGCGCTCATCCCCGCCGCACGGCGGCTGTCGAGGAAGGTCAGCCCGACATGACGACGACGCCCGCCCTGCGGCTGGCCTACGGAACCAACGGCCTCACCGACCTCCGCCTCACCGACGCCCTCGCCCTTCTCGCCGACCTCGGCTACGACGGTGTCTCGCTGACCCTCGACCACATGCACCTCGACCCGCTCGCCCCCGACCTGCAGGCCAGGACCGCCCATGTCGCCCGCAGGCTCGACGCGTTGGGCCTCTCCGTGGCCATCGAGACAGGCGCACGCTACGTCCTGGACCCGTACCGCAAACACCACCCCACGCTCCTCGACCCCGACCCGGACGCCCGCGCGCAACGCACCGGACTGCTGCGCACCGCGGTACGCGTAGCCGCCGACCTGGGTGCAACGGCGGTTCACTGCTTCAGCGGCGTGCGGCCCGACGACACCCCCGAGGACACCGCCCGGCACCGGCTCGTCGACGCCCTCGGCCCCGTCCTCGACGCGGCTTCGGAAGCCGGGGTGCCGCTCGCCGTCGAACCCGAGCCGGGCCACCTCGTCGGTGACCTCGCCGGGTTCCACAGGCTGCGCACCGACCTCGGCGACCCGCCCGCCGCGCTCCTGGGCCTGACCCTCGACATCGGCCACTGCCAGTGCCTGGAACCCGATCCGCCCGCCGCGTGCGTACGGGCCGCCGCGCCCTGGCTCCGGCACGTCCAGATCGAGGACATGCGGCGAGGTGTGCACGAGCACCTGCCGTTCGGCACGGGCGAGATCGACTTCCCGCCGGTCCTCCAGGCACTCCAGGACATCGGCTACCGGGGCCTCGTGGGGGTCGAACTGCCCCGCCACTCCCACGCCGGCCCCCGGCTCGCCGAATCCTCACTGCGCTTCCTCCGGGCGGCCGCGGCCGCCGGCGGCACCGCACCGGAGCAGCCCACCGCCCTTCTCGTCGGCCCCGCCGGAGCCCCCTCATGCTGACCACCGCGGACGGCCGGATCCCCCGGCTGTACACCGCCCTGCACACCCGCCTGCACACCACGGCCCGTGTCTGGCTCACCGCCTCCCTGACCGAAGCCGGCCACACCGCCACCTCCGCCCGGCCGGCCGCCGACGCGGACCACCCCACCGGCCCCTCTCCCGACCTTGGGGCGCCCGAGCCGCCCGCAGGGGAGTTCCCGCCCTGGGAGAAGCGGTTCGCCGAGGCGGGGCGGCACTGCACCCGGCGGGAGCCGCCGCACGCCGCCGACCCCGAAGCGGCCGAGGCCGCCCGCGTCCTCATCCTGTGTGCCGCCCGGGCCGACGTCCCGACGGTGACCCGGCTGTACGCGCACGGCACGGCCGCCGAGCGCCGCGCCGTCCTCGCCGCCCTGCCCCACCTGGGGCTCGGCCCGGGAGCCCGGCCACTGGTCGAGGACGCCCTGCGCACCAACGACACCCGGCTGGTCGCGGCGGCCGTCGGGCCGTACGCCGCACTCCACCTCGACGCGCACGCCTGGCGGCACGCCGTCCTGAAGTGCCTGTTCACCGGTGTACCGGTGCGCGCCGTCGCCGGGCTCGCGCAGCGGGCCGGGGGCGACACCGAACTGGCCCGGATGCTGGGCGACTACGCCCGCGAACGCACCGCCGCGGGCCGCGCCGTACCCGACGACCTCCACCACGTCCTTTCCCTCACCCGCCCGGCCCGCACCGCCGACCGGCCCGCCCCGCCCACCGAGCCGCCCCGGCTCCCCGCCGTACCACCGGCAACGGCCTGACCCCCACCACGCGAGGAGTCCCGATGCGCATCTTCGACCCGCACATCCACATGACCTCCCGCACCACCGACGACTACGAGGCCATGCACGCCGTCGGCGTCCGGGCCGTCGTCGAACCGTCCTTCTGGCTGGGGCAGCCCCGTACCTCGGCCGCCGCCTTCTTCGACTACTTCGACTCCCTCCTCGGCTGGGAGCCCTTCCGCGCCGCGCAGTACGGCATCGCCCACCACTGCACGCTGGCGCTGAACCCCAAAGAGGCCAACGACCCGCGCTGCACGCCCGTCCTGGACGCGCTGCCCCGCTACCTCGCGAAGGACTCCGTCGTCGCCGTCGGCGAGATCGGCTACGACTCCATGACCCCGGCCGAGGACACCGCCCTCGCCACCCAGCTCCAGCTCGCCGCCGAGCACGGCCTGCCGGCGCTCGTCCACACCCCCCACCGGGACAAGGCCGCCGGGCTCCGCCGGACCCTCGACGTGCTGCGCGAGTCCGCCCTCGCCCCCGAGCGGGTGGTCCTCGACCATCTCAACGAGACCACCGTGGGCGAGGCCGCCGACAGCGGCTGCTGGCTGGGCTTCTCCCTCTACCCCGACACCAAGATGGACGCCGAGCGCATGGTGCGGATCCTGCGCCTGCACGGCACCGACCGGATCATGGTCAACTCCGCGGCGGACTGGGGCCGCAGTGATCCGCTCACCACCCGGCAGGCCGGTGACGCCATGCTCGCGGCCGGCTTCACCGAGGACGACGTCGACAAGGTGCTGTGGCGCAACCCCGCCGCCTTCTACGGACAGAGCGGCCGCCTCGACCTGCACACCGCGCCACCCGGCGCGCTGTACGAGGGCAACTCCATCCTGCGCGGCGGGGAATGAGGAGGGCACCGGCATGCGCTTCCGCCACCCCGACGGCTCCACCGTCCACCTGGCCTACTGCACCAACGTCCACCCCGCCGAGACCCTCGACGGCGTGCTCACCCAGCTCCGCGACCACTGCGAACCGGTCCGCAAGCGCCTGGGCCGCGACCGACTGGGCATCGGGCTCTGGCTCGCCAGGGACGCCGCCCGCGCACTGACCGCCGACCCCGTGGCGCTGCGCCGGCTCCGCGGTGAGCTGGACGGCCGCGGCCTCGAAGTGGTCACCCTCAACGGCTTCCCCTACCAGGGATTCGGCGACCAGCACGTCAAATACCGTGTCTACCGGCCCGATTGGACCGAACCCGAACGGCTGGACCACACCACCGACCTGGCGCGGCTGCTGACCGCCCTGCTCCCCGACGACGCCACCGAAGGCACCATCTCCACCCTCCCCCTCGGCTGGCGCACCGACTTCGACCCGGTCCGCGGCGCCACCGAACGGCAGGACACCGCCCTCGACGCGCTGCGTCTCCTCGCCGAGCGGCTGGACGCGCTGCACGAGCTCACCGGCCGTTCCGTCCGCGTCGGCCTGGAGCCCGAACCCGGCTGCACCGTCGAGACCACCGCGGACGCGATCGGTCCCCTCGGTGCCGTCAACCGGGACCGCGCCGACGGCACCCCGCACGCCGCGGGACAGCCCCCTGCCCGGCAACCCCGCATCGGCATCTGCGTCGACACCTGCCACCTCGCCACCTCCTTCGAGGACCCGGCGAGCGCCCTCGACGCGCTGCAGCGGGCGGCGGTGCCCATCGTCAAGTCCCAGCTGTCCGCCGCGCTGCACGCCGAACACCCCGACCGGCCCGAAGTGCGCGCGGCCCTCGGCGCGTTCGCCGAACCGCGGTTCCTGCACCAGACCAGGACCCGCAGTCCGCAGGGCACGCTGCGGGCCACCGACGACCTCGACGAAGCGCTCGCCGACGGAGGCGGCCTGCCCACCACCGCCCCCTGGCGCGCCCACTTCCACGTGCCGCTGCACGCCCCGCCCGAGCCGCCGCTCACCTCCACCATGGCCGTCCTCCAGGACACCCTCGCCCTCCTGGTCGGCGAACCGGCGCCGCGTACGCATCACCTGGAGGTCGAGACGTACACCTGGCAGGCGCTGCCGGCCGCGCTGCGCCCCCGCAGCCGCGCCCGGCTGATCGACGGTATCGCCGCCGAACTGTCCCTGGCTCGCGACCTGTTGACCGACCTCGGCCTCAAGGAGCTGCCGTGACCGACCCCACCGCACCCGGCGCCGACGGCGTGCAGCGGCTGCTCGTCCTCGACGTCGTCGGCCTCACCCCGCGCCTCCTGCGCCACATGCCACATCTGTCCGCCCTCGCCGAGGCCGGCGAGCGGCGCCCCTTGGGCACCGTCCTGCCCGCCGTCACCTGCAGCGTCCAGTCGACCTTCCTCACCGGCACGACCCCCGCCGAGCACGGCATCGTCGGCAACGGCTGGTACTTCCGCGACGTCGGCGAGGTCCACCTCTGGCGGCAGCACAACGCCCTCGTGGGCGGCGACAAGGTCTGGGACGCCGCCCGCCGCGCGCACCCCGGCTACACCGTCGCCAACGTCTGCTGGTGGTACGCCATGGGAGCCGACACCGACTGGACCGTGACCCCGCGCCCCATCTACTACGCCGACGGCCGCAAGGAACCCGACTGCTACACCCGGCCGCCCGCCCTGCACGACGAACTGACCGATCTGCTCGGCCCGTTCCCCCTCTTCACCTACTGGGGCCCGACCGCCTCGCTCGCCTCGTCGCAGTGGATCACCGATGCCACCCGGCACCTCCACCGCACCCGCCGCCCCGACCTCACCCTCGCCTACCTGCCGCACCTGGACTACGACCTCCAGCGCTACGGTCCCGACGACCCCCGCGCCCACGCCGCGGCGAGCGCCCTGGA
This sequence comes from Streptomyces sp. Pv4-95, assembly GCF_045782725.1. Lineage (NCBI taxonomy): Bacteria > Bacillati > Actinomycetota > Actinomycetes > Kitasatosporales > Streptomycetaceae > Streptomyces > Streptomyces sp. Pv4-95. The sequence continues at coordinate 1,600,312 of NZ_CP127172.1, read as the reverse complement.
CACCGTCCTCGCGCCCCTCCTCGACGACGCGCGCAACGCCGGCACCACCGTCGTCGCGCTCTCCGAGTACGGCATCACGCGGGTGCGCCGCCCGGTCGACATCAACCGGGCGCTGCGCACGGCCGGACTGCTGGAGGTACACACCCAGGACGGCATGGAGTACCTCGACCCCACCGCGTCCCGCGCCTTCGCCGTCGCCGACCACCAGATCGCGCACGTCTACGTCCGCCGCCCCGAAGACCTCGCCGCCACGCGCGCGGCGCTCGCCGACCTCCCCGGCCTCGCCCAACTCCTGGACGACGAGGGCAAGAAGGAGTACGGCATCGATCACCCACGCGCCGGCGAACTCGTCGCGCTGGCCGAGCGGGACGCCTGGTTCACGTACTACTACTGGCTCGACGACGCCCACGCCCCCGACTTCGCCCGGCTCGTCGAGATCCACCGCAAGCCGGGCTACGACCCGGCGGAACTCTTCATGGACCCGCGGGACCCGTACGTCCGCCTGCGCGCCGCGACAGCGCTGGCCCGCAAGAAGACCGGGATGCGCTACCGCATGGCCGTCGTCCCGCTCGACCCCGAGCCGGTCCGCGGCAGCCACGGCCTGCTGCCGGCCGATGCCGCCGACGGCCCGGTCCTCATCTGCTCGCAGCCGGACACCCTGCCGGACGCCCCCGAGGCCACCGACATCAAGCCGCTGCTGCTCCGCCTCGCCCGACTCACCTGACCGGCCCGTGCCGGGCCAGGTCGCCGGCCGCCCGAGCCCCCGGCCGCACCGGCAGCCCACCGCACGCCACCCACCTTCAGGAGCCGACCATGACCCACGACCCCGAACGCACCCGCGACCTCGCCCGTACCCTCGCCCGGCGCAGATTCCTCGGCGTCGCGGCCGGCACCACGGCGGCCGCCCTCCTCGGTGCCCACACCGCGACCGCGGCCGTTCCGGCGGCAGCTCCCGCGTCGCAAGGCCGCCGCAGGCTGGTGCCGCCCGGCCGTCTCGGCATCCAGCTCTACACCCTGCGCGACCAGACCGGCTCGCTCGGCTTCGCCCGGGTCTTCGAGGAGCTCGCCCGCTACGACTACGACGAGGTCGAGTTCGCGGGTTACACACAGGGCAGCGCGGGCCCCATCAACCTCGCGCAACTCAAGCGCCTGCTGCGGGACAACGGCCTGCGGGGCGTCGGCAGCCATGTCGGCTACTCCTCCGACGACCCCAAGGCGTACACCTTTGCCACCAATCTGACCCAGGTTCTCGACGACGCGGAAGCGCTCGGTCTGCCGTACGTCGGGACGCCCTCCAGCCCCAACCGCTACGGCGACACCGTCGACGCCTGGAAGCGCGCCGCCGAGGAGTTCAACACCTACGGGGCCGCCGCCAAGGCCCGCGGGCTGCGCTTCTACCACCACAACCACGCCGAGGAATTCTCCTTCGCCACCGACGACCCACGCGTACGGCTCTACGACGTGCTGCTCGCCGAGACCGACCCCGACCTGGTCTTCCTCGAAATGGACATCTACTGGGCCTATTGCGCGCAATACCGCTTCTCCCGGCGGCCCGACGGCACCCCCGCCCCCTTCGAACCCCTCGACTACGTGCTCAAGGCCCCCAACCGCTATCCGCTCTTCCACGTCAAGGACGGCGAACACGACACCGCCGAACAGGACGGCTACCGCATGGTCGACGTCGGCGACGGCGACATCGACTACCGGCGCTTTCTGGCCACCGTGAACCGGCGCAAGGGGTGCGACCCCCGCGACCACCACTGGATCGTCGAACGCGACGACGCCGTCGACCCGGCCGCCAACCCGGCCGGCTCGCTGTCCACCGCCGACCGCTCCGCCCGCCACCTTCGCAGCCTGCGCCGATAGGACACCGACCACGAGCGTGGTCGAGCCCCAGGGGTGCCTTCCGGCCGGATCCGGTCCGATCCGCGAGACCGTGCCGAGGGCGCCCCCCGGGTCCGGGTAATGTGCAGGCGATCACGCACCACCCGATGACGAATGGCGAGACGCACATGAGCGAGGGGACAGCACCGGCGGCCGGCGACACGGCCACCGTCGCCGACGAGGCGGCCCGCGAGCAGCTGCGCTATCTGCGCGGCAGCATCGACAACCTCGACGCCGCCCTGGTGCATCTGCTCGCCGAGCGCTTCAAGTGCACCCAGCAGGTCGGTGAGCTCAAGGCCCGGCACAGCCTGCCGCCCGCCGACCCGGCCCGTGAGGCCGCGCAGATCGCCCGGCTGCGCACCCTGGCCGCGGACGCCAGGCTCGATCCCGCGTTCGCCGAGAAGTTCCTGAACTTCATCATCGACGAGGTCGTCCGCCACCACCGCGCGATCGCCGACCGGACCCTGGAGGAGCCCGGCCGGCCGTCCGCCGGCTGACCTCCCCAGACACCACGAGGGTGGGCGGTGCCGTCGCGGAACCGCCCACCCTCGTTCGGGTGAGGTGGCCGAACCCGGCGCCGTCCAGGCCGAGTTCCACGGCCCCACCGACGCCTCGCTGCCTCACCGCCTTCGAGGGTGGACCCGACCCCGAACTCATCGTCCCGCTCGGTGCCCCCGGGCCACGCCGGCACGATCGCCTCCGGGGCCGCAGACAGGGCATCAGCATCAGGCGAAGAAGGCGGCCCTTGAAGCGGCGACGGTGCGCGTCGGCCGCACGCCCACCGAGTGGCGCGGCCCGCCAGGGAGCACCTTGCCCGCCGACCGCCGCTCCCGGGTGGTCGTGCCGACCGGCCCGAGTGACACTCGCCATATCTGATGCCGGACCGTCCCGCAGGGCCGACACGGACCACTACCGTCCGGTAACACACGGTTCCACCGGGGAGCCGACCGAGCGCCACCACCCTGCCCCTCCGGCCGTGCACCGAGAGCGGAGAAGAACGATGGCACCCACCCGCAGTACGACCCCCGACCCGGGGAACACGCCACCCGCGGACCAGCCCCGCATCCTGAAACCCGGCACCTCCTGGCGGGACGCCTGGGAGCGCAGTCTCGCCGCCGCCCCCGAGGCCTTCGGCGACCACGTCCGCAACCTCTGGGACGGGCAATGGCAGCCGGACGGCCACCCGTTGCCCGCCACCAGCCCCGTGGACGGCACCCCCATCGCCGGCCCGCCCCGGCTCGACGCGGACGCCGCGCTGAACGCCGTCCGCGCCTCCCTCGACCAGCACCGGGCCTGGCGCCAGGTCCCCCTGCCCGAACGCAAGGCGCGCATCTCCGCGACCCTCGACGCCCTCTCCGAACACCGCGAACTGCTCGCCCTCCTCCTCGTCTGGGAGATCGGCAAGCCCTGGAAGCTCGCGCAGGCCGACGTCGACCGCGCCATCGACGGTGTCCGCTGGTACGTGTCCGAGATCGACCGGATGCTCACCGGCCGCACCCCGCTGCCGGGCCCGGTCAGCAACATCGCCAGCTGGAACTACCCGATGTCGGTCCTCATTCACGCGATGCTCGTCCAGGCCCTGGCCGGCAACGCCGTGATCGCCAAGACCCCGACCGACGGCGGCGTGTCCTGCCTGACCCTGGCCTGCGCGCTGGCCGCCCGCGAGGGTGTCCCGGCCACGCTGGTCAGCGGCAGCGGCCGGGAGCTGTCCCCGGCCCTGGTCCGCTCGCCGGAGATCGGCTGCGTCTCCTTCGTCGGCGGCCGCGACACCGGCGCCCGCGTCGCCACCGCCGTCGCCGACCTGGGCAAGCGCCACATCCTCGAACAAGAGGGCCTCAACACCTGGGGCATCTGGAACCACACCGACTGGCCCGCGCTGACCCCCTTGATCCGTAAGACCTTCGACTACGCCAAACAGCGCTGCACCGCCTATCCCCGCTTCGTCGTCCAGCGCGCCGCCTTCGCCGATTTCCTCACCGCATACCTCCCGGCCGTCCGCAGCGTCCGATTCGGCCACCCACTGGCCGTCAGCGCCCCTGACGACCCGCTCCCGGAACTCGACTTCGGCCCGCTGATCAACGCCGCCAAGGCCAAGGAACTCGCCGACCTCACCACCGAGGCGATCTCCCGCGGCGCCGTCCCCCTCCACCGGGGCAGCCTGGCCGAAGGGCGCTTCCTGCCCTCCCAGGACACCTCCGCCTACTTCCCCCCGACCACCCTGCTGGCCCCGCCGCCGGCCTCACCCCTGCACCATGCCGAGCCCTTCGGCCCGGTCGACACCATCGTTCTCGTCGACACCGAGGCCGAACTCCTCGCCGCCATGAACGCCAGCAACGGCGCCCTGGTGGCCAGCCTCTCCTGCGACGACGAGGAGACCTACGCGCGCCTCGCGCCACAGATCCGCGCCTTCAAGGTCGGTCATGGCAAGCCCCGCTCCCGAGGCGACCGCGAGGAGTTGTTCGGCGGCTTCGGCAACTCCTGGAGCGGCGCCTTCGTCGGCGGTGAACTCCTGGTCAAAGCGGTGACCGAGGGCCCGGCGACCGAACGGCTGCCGGGCAACTTCCCCGACTACCACCTCATGCCCTAGCGGGTCCGGTCCGCGCCGCCGCTCGTCGGCACCGTGCGCTCCAGCGCCTGGATCAGGAGCGCACGGTGCCGCGCCGGCCGACGGCCGCCGACCGAGCGGGCGGCCCGTCGATTCCGACGGGAACCGCCACGCCGTGCCCGCGAGCGCGCGGCGAAGTAGGATTTGCCCCTCATCAGCCATAAATCGGGGTTATGTGGCGCGCGGATACGCAGGTGAAGGGCACTCCGAAAGCTTGGTATTGTTGTCCACGTCGCCGCGGGGAACGCCCCGCGTCGATGACACCTAGTCCGGGTGGCGGAATGGCAGACGCGCTAGCTTGAGGTGCTAGTGCCCTTTATCGGGCGTGGGGGTTCAAGTCCCCCCTCGGACACCAGCGAAAAACCCCAGTTGATCTGGGGTTTTTCTGTTTTTGGCGGCAGGGCGTCCGGCGACGACAGTCGGAACCGCGGCACGCGCGCCGCACGGCCGTGATCAGGGCGTTCCCTGCCGGTGGTAGCCCGCCCAGAGACGGCCGCCGACCGGCTCGAGTACCTCGTCGATCAGCGCGACCAGGGGGCCGGACCCGCCGTCCAGGGCGGCGCGGACCGCGGCGCGCAGGCGCTCCGGAAAGCCGGGGTCGACGTCCTCCAGCCGACGGGCCAGCCATTTGCCGCCGCCGAGCCAGGCGCCGTGCCGCAGCAGCACGAGTTCGCCGGTACGGCGGGCCAGCTCCGTGACGACGAACAGCCGCTCGGTGGCCTCCTCGCAGCCTTCGAGATCGTCGAGGAGGTCGCTGAGGGCGTAGCGGCGGTCGTCCAGCTCCGTGGTGGTCACGGGGGGCGGACCGGCCGCGGCCCGGGTGCGTGCCTCCCCGGCCAACAGCTCGCCCACGCCGTCCCGGTCGAGGAGCAGCACGCCCGCCGCGCACATCCACAGCAGCGGCGAGCGCCGTGCGGCGGTCTCGCGCTCGATGAACGCGCGCCAGCTCCGCTCCGTGTGGGCGAACAGCTCGACCGGCCATCCGGCGTGCCGGAAGCTGTGCCGGGACGGGGCCGGTTCGCCCTCCAGCACGACGACGATGTCGAGGTCGGATGTGGCCGTGCGCCGCTCGGTGGGAGCGCTGCCGCCGAGGAACGCGGCGCGGGCCTGCGGGTGGTGCGCGCGCACGATGTCGCGGGCCGCGGCGACGGGGTCGGAGATCCTCATGTCCACGCGGTCCGGGGGGAGTTGGTCATGTCCGGATGGTAGGGGCCATGGCCGCGCGTGAAGATATGTCAGGCCGACCGTCAGCCCCCGCGGATGAGGTCCGAGCATTTCTCGCCGATCATCATCGTGGTGATGCAGGGGTTCACCGCCGGCAGGAACGGCATCACCGAACCGTCGGCCACCCGCAGTCCGCTGACGCCCTTGACCCGCAGATGCGGGTCGAGCGGGACGCCCAGGTCGTCCGCGGCGCCCATCCGGACGGTGCAGGCGGGGTGGTAGACGGTGTTGTGGGTGGTGCGGATGTAGTCGAGCAGTTCAGCGTCGGAGCGGACATCGGGGCCGGGGGCCAGTTCGGCGCCGGCCCAGTCCGCCATCGGGGGCTGGGCGGCGATCTCGCGGGCCAGCCGCAGCCCGTAGGTCATCACGCGGACGTCGTGCTCGTCGGTGAAGTAGCGCGGGTCGACCTTGGGCTTGTCGCGGAAGTCGCGGGTGCGCAGCCGGACGGTGCCCAGCGAACGGGCCCGGGTGACGTTCGGGGTGAGGCAGAAGGCGTTCTCCGAGGTGGGGTAGCCCCGGCGGTAGGTGTTCATGTCGAAGGGCACCGACCCGTAGTGGAACATCAGGTCCGGCCGGTCCAGGCCGGGCTCGGTGTCGGCGAAGATGCCGATCTCCCACCACTGGGTGGAGGAGGTGACCATGGGCTGCTTCGCGTCCCACATGATCACGCCCTCCGGGTGGTCCTGGAGGTAGGAGCCGACGCCGGGGGAGTCGACGAGCGTCTCGATGCCCATCTCGCGCAGATGCCCGGCCGGGCCGATCCCCGACAGCATCAGCAGCTTGGGGGAGTCGATGGCGCCGCAGGAGACGACGACCTCGCGGCGGGCACCGACGCGCCGGGTGTGGATCAGGTCGGCGGCGAGGTAGTCGACGCCGGTGCAGCGCCGGTCGTCGTCGAAGACCAGCCGCTTCGCCTGGAGGCCGGTGCGTACGTCCAGGTTCGGCCGGCTGCCCATGACGGGGTGCAGATAGGAGACGGACGCGGAGGAGCGGGTGCCGTCGGGGCGGCAGTTGATCTGAAACCAGTTGGCGCCGCGGACGACGGTGCGGCCGGTGTTGAAGGCAGTGGTCGGAATGCCGGACGCCGCGCACGCCTCCAGGAGGGCGACGCCGCAGGGGTCGCGGGGCGGGACGCTGCGCAGCGTCACCGGGCCGCTGCGCCCGTGGTGATCGCCCGGGGCGTCGTTGGTCTCCAGGCGCTGGTAGAGCGGGAAGCATTCGGCCGCGCTCCAGCCCGTACAGCCCGAAGCGGCCCACTCGTCGAGGTCCTCGGCCGGTGCCCAGAAGGCGATGCAGGAGTTGTGCGACGAGCAGCCGCCCAGCACCTTGGCACGGGCGTGCCGCATGAAGCTGTTGCCGTTCGCCTGCGGTTCGACCGGGTAGTCCCAGTCGTAGCCCGATTCGAGCAGTCCCATCCACTTGTCGAGACGCAGGACGTTCGGGTCGTCGACATCGGAAGGGCCGGCTTCCAGGAGGCAGACGGTGACGGAGGGGTCCTCGCTGAGCCGGGCCGCCACGACGGCGCCTGCCGTTCCACCGCCGACGACGACGTAGTCGAACGTGTCCAGCGGTTCGTTGTCCGTACGGTTGTCGTCCACGGGGGCCTCTCGGGGCTTGGTGCTGTCGCCAGCTCAGGGCTTCTTGGGGGTGGTGGGGTCGGGGACGTCGGCGGCGTGGCCGGCCAGAACTCCCGTGCGCTTGCGCTGGATGAACCAGTAGTAGGCGAACCCCCCGAGGCCCACGACGCCGATGAAGAGGAAGGCGCCCCAGCGCAGGTACCAGTGCTGCGGGCCGGTCGCGTTGTAGACGGTGGCGCGCGGCCAGGCGAGGTTGAGGGACATCGCGGCGCCCCACAGCACGGCGAGGATGTTCACCGGGAGCCCGAACTTGCCGAGGGAGAACTTCCCTTCGACCGGGGTCCAGTTGCCGCGCAGCCGCTGGTACAGCATCGGCAGCGTGACCAGCAGATACGCCAGATAGATCATGATGATCGCGATGCTGGTGATGACGGAGAAGATCTGCGGCTGGTTGATGTTGATGACGAGGATGCCGACCGCCACCAGGCCGATCACGACGGCGGGCAGCACCGGTGTCTGGAAGCGCGGGCTGACCTTGGCGAGCAGGGACGCCGCGGGCAGGTTGTTGTCCCGTGCCATCGCGAACGCCAGCCGGATGCCGGCCGTGTGCACCGCCAGTTCGCACACGGTGATGGCGATGACCACGCACCACAGGACGATCTGTCCGATCGTCGAGCCGAGCGTGGAGAGCACCACGTACTGCAGGCCGTCCACCGACAGTTCCTTGGCCTGCAGATCGGGCACCGCGAGCAGCGCGAAGAGCAGGATGAGGCCGCCGATGATGAAGGAGGCGATCAGCGCCCGCAGGATCGCCCGCGGCGCGTTGCGGCCCGGGTTCTTGGACTCCTCACCGAGCGACGAGGCCGTGTCGAAGCCGTACATGACGTAGGCGGAGGCCAGGGCGGCGGTGAGGAAGGCACCGAAGTAGCCCAGCTGGTCGCCCTTGCCCAGGCCGTTGGTCTCGAGAAGCGCGCTGGGGCCGCGGGTGACGTGCGCGGCGAGGAGAATGATCAGGATGACGGCGGCGATCAGCTCGATCGCCACGCCCGCCGAATTGATCCGCGCCATCAGCTTCACGCCGAACGCGTTGACCAGCGTGGTGAACGCGACGAGCACGGAGCCCAGCAGCACGGCGTTGGCCGCGGCGTCGGTCTTGCCGGTGCCGTCGCCGATGAACTGGAACCACGAGGAGATCTGCGGCAGCGTCACCTGGTAGGCGAGGGCGACGGCGGACAGCGAGACCATGGTGGCGGTCAGCATCATCCAGCCGCCGAGCCAGCCGATGTGTGGCCCGCCCAGTTTCTTGGACCAGTTGTAGATCGACCCGGCCACCGGGTACCGGGCGGCCAGCTCGCAGAAGCACAGGGCCACCATCAGCTGGCCGACGAAGACCATCGGCCACGACCACCAGTACGCCGGGCCGCCGAAGCTCACACCGAAGTAGAAGAGCTGGAAGGTGCCGGTGAGGATCGAGATGTAGCTGATCCCCGCGGCGAAGGTGTGGAAGTTGCCCAGGGTGCGCTTGAGTTCGGGTTTGTAGCCGAGTTCGGCGAGCGAGTCGTCGTCGTGTGTCCCGTCCGCCCGGGTGCCCGGGCGGACGGGTTCGGATCCTGGGTCGTTCACTCGAACCACCTCTGCGGCTGCGGCGCGGTATTGCGCCAGACGTGCTTGGCTTCCTGGTATTCCGCAAGGCCCGCCGGGCCCAGCTCGCGGCCCACGCCGGACTGCTTCATGCCGCCCCATTCGGCCTGCGGGACGTACGGGTGGAAGTCGTTGATCCACACCGTTCCGGCGCGCAGCCGGGAGGCGACCCGCCGGGCGCGTCCGCTGTCCTGCGTCCAGACGGCACCGGCCAGGCCGTAGATGGTGTCGTTGGCGAGGGAGATCGCCTCTTCCTCGTCGCGGAACCGTTCGACGGTCAGTACCGGGCCGAACGATTCATCGCGTACGACGGACATGTCCGGGGTGCACTCGTCGAGCACCGTCGGCAGGTAGTAGAAGCCGTCGGCCAGTGACGGGTCGTCGGGCGCCGAGCCGCCGCACAGCAGTACGGCGCCCTCCTCCAGCCCCGCGGCCACATACGCCTCGATCTTCGCCCGGTGCGCGGCGGAGATCAGCGGACCGGTGCGGGCGTTCTCGTCGAACGGCCCGCCCAGCCGGATGCGCCGGGCCCGGGAGACCAGCTCGTCGACGAACGCGTCGTGCAGCTCGTTCTGCACGAGCAGCCGGGCCCCGGCCGAGCAGACCTGGCCGGAGTGCAGGAACACCGCCATGAGGGCGTAGTCGATGGCGGTCTCGAACTCGGCGTCCGCGAAGACGATGTTGGGGTTCTTGCCGCCCAGTTCGAGGGCGATCTTTTTCACCGTCGGCGCGGCCGCGGCCATGATGCGGCGGCCGGTCAGCAGACCGCCGGTGAAGGACACCATGTCCACCAGCGGGTCGGTGGTGAGCGGGGCGCCCACGGCGGGCCCGGTGCCGAGGACCAGGTTGGCGGCCCCGTCCGGCAGCCCCGCCTCGGCCAGCAGGCGCATGAGGTGGATGGCCGTGTGGGGCGTCAGCTCGCTGGGCTTGAGGATGATGGTGTTGCCTGCGGCGAGGGCCGGGGCCACCTTCCAGGCGGTCTGGAGCAGCGGATAGTTCCACGGCGTGATCAGCGAGCAGACGCCGACCGGTTCGTGCTGCACCGTGCTCTCGACCTCGCCGATGCCCGTGTCCACGACCCGGTCGGTGCCGCCGGCCGCGGCGAGGTTGCCGAAGTGGCGGAAGCAGTTGGCGATGTCGTCCATGTCGTACGCGCTCTCGACCAGACGCTTCCCGGTGTCCAGCGATTCCTCCCTGGCCAGAGCGGCTTTGTCACGCTGCAGCAGGTCCGCGACACGCAGGACCAATCGGCCGCGTTCGGCGACCGGTGTCCGTGGCCAGGGCCCGTCGTCGAAGGCCGTACGGGCCGCGGTGATCGCCGCGGCGGCGTCCTTCGGCCCGCCTTCGTCGACGGTCGCGACCAGCGTGCCGTCCGCCGGGCAGCGGATCTCGCGCACCTGCCCGTCGGCGGCTGCGGTCCACTGACCGCCGATGAACAGCTCCGGCATGTGGGGCCTCCGGTATCCGGTCTTGTAGGAGCCTGCGGCGGGCGCGGGGCCCGACCGGCGGCACGCTGCCGCCGGGACGCCGGCCGGCCCGGCGATGCGGACCTCGGTGACGATGTCTGCACCGACAGTAAGACGGGTCCCGCGGGGCCGCACGATACGAAGGGCCGGGCGGGGGGTGGCCCGTAACCGCGCAGGTCGGCGCGGGTGACGGGAACGGCCTGAGGGCGGCGCCCCGGCCACGGCGGGGGCACGGTGACGTCTTCCGGTGATCGCGGCCGGCCGCCGGTCGGGGGGCTGCGAGGCGGCTCCGCCCGGCCGGGACAATGGAAGGCATGTCCACCGCGCCCGGCCCCGCCCCTGCCCTCCCGGTCCCCGACGCCGCGGCCTACCTCACCGGCCGCTGGCGCATCGACCGCGCCGTGTACGACCTGCGCGGGGGCACCGAGGGCCGCTTCCGCGGCACGGCCGAATTCCGGCCCGCCCCGGCGGGTGACGCACTGCTCCACCTGGAGGAAGGCGAGCTGACCTGGGGCGGTGTGGTGAATCCGGCGAGCCGGACCCTCCGGGTGCGCCCGCTGCCGGACGGCACCGCGGAGGTCGACTTCGCCGACGGGCGGCCCTTCCACGACCTGGACCTGCGCACCGGCAGCTGGATCGCCGTCCACCCCTGTGCCGCGGACCGCTACGAGGGGACGTTCACCGTGGTCGCGCCGGACGAGTGGCACCTGCGGTGGCGGGTCGGCGGCCCGGCCAAGGACCAGTTGCTGCGGTCGGTCTACCGGCGCGAGGGCGACTGACGCACCGGGATGTCGCGTACTGCTGTCCCGCGTCTCCGCTCAGGTGCGGAGGCGGGGGACACTGCTGGGGTCAGTCCTTCACCGCGCGCACCGCGTACAGCATCGGGATGATCGGCTCCGACGGAGGCAGACGCCACCAGCCGTTGTCCGACGGGACCATCGACGAGAAGCGCTTCCAGGGCAGCAGCTCGGTCTCCCGTACGACCTGGACGGTGAGACCCGCGCCGACCACGGCCGAGATGACCTCGCCGATGCCGTGCCGCCACTCGTAGCTCGTCGTCGCACCTCTCACGGGTGGGCCGTCGGTGTACGTGCACGGCGTGTCGCTCCGGAGGGGGCCGCGTCCGCCCGAGTAGTCGTGACGCAGCAGGAGATCTTCACGCTCCGGGCCGGGCGTCGGGCCCAGCGCGTCCAGCAGCGGGTGGAACTCCACGAGGTAGAGGGCCCCGCCCGGCCGCAGGAGGGAGCTGACGACGCCGGCCCAGGCGGCCAGGTCGGGCAGGTAGCACAGCGCGCCCTTGCCGGTGTAGATCACGTCGAACCGGCGGTCCCCGAGCGCGTCGGCGGCCCGGTGGACGTCGCACCGGACGAACTCCACGTCCCGGCCCGCCTCGTCGGCGAGCCGCCGCGCCTCCGCCACCGCAGCCGCGGAGAAGTCCAGGCCCACGGCGCGCGCGCCCCGTTCCGCGAACGCCGCCGTCTCGGTGCCCAGATGGCATTGCAGATGCAGGACGTCCCGCCCCGACAGGTCGCCCAGATCGGTCCACTCGAACGGCGCGAACCAGTCGTCGGCGGTCCTGGATCCGTCCAGGCCGTAGAACTCGCTGGCCACATGGACGGGGGTACGGGCATCCCAGTTGGCCTGATTGGCCCGCAGCATGTCCTCGGTGGTCGGCGGCTGCACGGCGGTCGGCGCCGTTCCGGTCCCCGGCGGCGTACAGGTCGGGGGCATTGCCGCAGCCCCCGGCGCGGCCCCGGCCAACGGCTCACTCTTCTCTGTGGTCATCCTTCCTTCTACCGGCCCGCCCGCCGCGTACACCAGACCGCATGGCCGACGGCCGGCGAGTCCCGTCGCCGCGACGCCCCGGAACCCAGTACGACCTCGGGTCAGCTCTCGGCCGGGGTCCAGACCTCGCCGTCGAGCACATTGCGCATCCCGACCCACACCATGTTCATCAGGCGCAGGGTGATTCGCTCGGGGGACTCCTCGGGGTGCCGCGCCATCCAGTCGGTGAGCGTGTCCGCGGCGCCGACCAGGGCGTGCGCCACGAAGTCGGCCTCCTCGGCGGCCGGGCGGGCGGCGCTGTCCGCGACGCCGTCCTGGATCAGCCCGGCGACCTCCGCCATGACCGCCCGGCGTCCGCACGCGACCTCCGCGGCGATGGCCGGGCTCAGTTCCGCCGCCTGGCGGTGCAGTATCACCCAGCTGCCGCGGTGCTCGGTGACGAAGGTGAAGAACGCCAGCAGCCCGGCCCGCAGCCGGAGTTCGGGGGAGTGCGCCTCACCTGCCGCGGCCTGGAAGGCGGCCACCAGGCGGCCCGCCTCGCGCCGCAGGCAGGCGAGGAACAGTCCTTCCTTGGAGTCGAGGTAGAGGTAGACCATCGGCTTGGAGATGCCGGCCTGCTCGGCGATCTCGTCGACCGCGGCGGCGTGGTAGCCGCGTTTGGCGAAGACCTGGATCGCCGCGTCGATGATCTGTTGTTCCCGGACCGGCCTGGGGATGCGTCGCCTGCGTGTATCGCTCATCCTTGCCAGCCTATCCACCACCCGCGTAAACTTACTCTTTAGTAAGTTAACGGTTGGGTGGGCGAGGTCGACCCAGGCCGTCGAGCAAGGAGGTTTCCGTGGCCGACGACGTGCGTGCGCGGCTGGCCGCGCTGGACTTCGCGAGCGTCACCCCGCAGGAGTTCGCGAGCATCGTCAAGGGGCTGACCACCCGCCAGATCTCCGAGCTGGCCGAGGGCGAGCTGCGGGCCCGGGTGCTCGCCGAGGTCTTCGGACGGATGAGCCGTCAGTTCCGGCCGGAAGCCGCGGGGACGGTGACCGCCGTCATCCGGTGGTGCATCACCGGCGAGTCCGAGGTGGTGTACGAGACCACCATCGCGGACGGGGAGTGCACCGTGCGCAAGGGCCGTACGGACACCGAGCCGCGGCTGACGCTGACCATGGGGGACGTCGAGTTCCTCAAGCTCGTCTCCGGCAACGGCAACCCGATGACGATGCTCCTCACCCGCAGGCTCAAGGTGTCGGGTGACCTCGCCCTGGCCGCCGCGCTGAACCGCTACTTCGACATCCCGAAAGCCTGAGGACGGCGCGCGCGGGCACGCCCGCGACAGGCGGCGGGCGGTGCCGCGCGGGTCGCTCACCTGATGTGGGGCGCTCGCCCGTACTCGTGGGCGGGCCCGTCCCGCCACTCCACCCAGAGCGGGTCGTCGAGGATCTCTCCCGGTTCGGCCACCCCTGCCCGGCGCAGGAACTCGATCAGGTCCTGGTCGTCATGGGCGAGGCCGAGGATCTGTTCACGCACAGTGACCCGGCGCCCACCGGTGGGGGAGGGGCGGTGGACCACGATCGGAGCTTGGCCGCGCATGCCCCCAGCCTGCTCGGTAGCCGCCCGCACCGCAGCCGGACGGGCGGATCCGCCCGCGGGCCCTGCCGGGTGCCGGGCCAACCCACGCAGCCGGACGGGTCGGGCGCCGGGCCGTACGGGGGTCCGCTCGCCTCCGCGGGACGCCGGGCTCAGATCGAGAGCGGCACCGGGTGTATCTCGTCCGCCGTATGGCCCGTGCGGGTGTGGATGCGCTGCACCGCTTCTGCCGAGGGAGCCTCGGACAGGCAGAAGACATCGCCGGAGGCCGGGTCGGCCCAGGCGCGCTCGAAGTGGACGTTCTCCTCGTTCTCGATGGCGAGATCGGCCTCGTGCGCCTCTTTGAGCTGCGCGGCCGTGATGTCCTTCATCCCGCGGTGGATGTCCATGAATTTGGCCATCGGTCTCACTCCTCCGACTGACAGACGCGGCCACCCCTTCCTCCATGGTGCATCCGATTGCCCCGGAGGGGGATATTCGCCCTTCGCGGCCGGAATCGCGGGCGCCCGACCGCGGAGTGCGTCCGTGGTTCCGGCCGCTCCGGTGCCCCTCGGTTCGCGCCACTCCGGTGTGCGGTCGCGAAGGGCTCGTGGAGCGGACAGGTGTAAAGCGAGGCGGACGTGGTAGGTGAACCGGAACAACGCTCCGCTCCGCCAGAGCTGTTGGTCGGGTGACCACCGGTCCGGAGGCGGTACGGGAGCGGTCCACCACCTCTCGGTGGGCCGGGCCCGTTCCCGCGGTGCGTGTCCGGCGCCGGGTGTCGCCGGGGACGGTACGGGCCGCCGCCCCTGAGTGGCGAGGTGGCGGCCCGTACCCGGCCCCGAGCGCCCCTCAGCCGGCGCAACGGGCGATCGCGGTCACCCGCCCTCGGCTCATCGTCGCGAGCCGGGGCGCCCGCCGGGCGAGCACCTCGTCCTCGGTGACCACGACGCACGTCAGCCGGTGCTCGTCCCACAGTCCTTCGAGCAGCGCGGCCAGGCCGTCGCGCTCGCCGGCTCCCAGTCCGGCCGTCGGCTGATCCAACAGCAACACGGCCGGCCGCTTCACCAAGGCCCGCGCCAACGCCACACGGCGCCGGTCTCCTTCGCCCAGCTCCGATGGCGGGCAGTTCCGTCGGGCGCCGAGACCCACCTTCTCCAACGCCTCGTCGGCCAGTTCCCCACGGTCCGCGGGGCGAAGCCGCAGCGGCACCAGGGCGCCGGCCACGTTCTCCCGGGCGGAGAGACCCGGCGTGAGACCGCCGCCGTGCGGCACGGTCCCGATCGACTCGGCACGGATGCGGGCCAGCCGCGCCTCGGTCACCGTGGCAAGGTCCGTGCCGTCCAGTTCGACGCTGCCGCGGGTGGGCCGTTCCACCCCGCCCAGAACGCGTAGCAGCGTCGACTTGCCCGCCCCGGCCGGCCCCTGCACGACCAGCGTGTCCCCTGCCTCGATCCAGAGCCCGACTCCGTCCAGTGCCCGTACCGGGCCCTGCGCGCTCCGATAGGACTTGGTCACGCCGGTCAGGTGGTACACGGGTCTCCTCTTGCTCCGTCGGCCGGGCGGGCCGAGCGGCAGTGGTACGGGGTGCTGTCGGGCGCCGGCCGGGGAGGACCGGGTGGGCCTGGGACGTGGGACGACCGTACGGACACGGTGTGACGGCTCGCTGAGCGCCGCGTGAGAGCGCGATGAGAAGCGCGGCCGGCGGGGCGTGGGGTCTGGCCCCGCGCCCCGCCCGGCAACCGAGCGCGCCGCAGGCCGGGCTGCGGATGAGGCAGCCCGGCCTGCGGCGTGGTGATGGGAGGGTCGGGGTCTACAGCTCCTGGATGCGGATGTTGCGGTAGGAGATGACGTCGGTTTCGCTGTGGACCTGGAGGCCGATGTAGCCGGAGGCGTAGCGGCGGCCGTCGGTGCCCGGGTCGTCGCCGCGCGGCGGGCTGAACTCCTGGCCGCCGGTGTTGTCGAACTCGTTGAGCAGGACGCCGTTGCGGTAGACGGCGTAGTGCTGGCCGGTCACCCGGATCTCGTAGTCGTTCCAGGTGCCCTTGGGAGTGACGCCGGCGCCGCCGAGTCCCACACGGTCGAAGCCGTAGAGCGATCCGGTCTTGTACATGTCGCAGTCGGGGCGGTCGAGGATCTGGACCTCGTGCCCGTATTTGATGGCGACCCACTCGGGGCGGGGCTCCTCGGGATGGTCGTGCACGTTCGGGAAGCGCACGAACACTCCGCTGTTGGCGTTGCCCGTACCGGGGGCGTCGTCCCGGAACTGGAGCTTGAGCGAGAAGTCGTCGTAGGTGCGCTGCGGGAGCCAGAGCATGCCCATGCCCGGGACGGTGGAGGAACTGGTCATGGTGCCGTCCTCGCCGAGCGCGAAGGAGCCGCCGCCGACCTGCTGCCACCGGTCGAAGGACTTCCGGGTGCCGTCGAAGAGGTCGCGGTAGCCGGTGTGCTGCCCCGGGGTGCCGATGCCGGACTGCTTGGCGGCCCGGTTGACGGCCTTGTACTCGCGGTCGTCGAGGACCCCGGCGGTGCGCAGACGGTCGGTGACGGCGCGGACGTGTTTGAGGAAGAGGGCCTGGGAGGACCAGTCCTTCTCGTCCTCGATCAGCTCGTTGACGGTGCATCGGTTGCCGGTCATACGGTTGGGGATGCCGGTGTTGACGGTGCCCACGATGACGGTCAGCCGCTCGTCCCATTCGGGGCAGTTGGGCGCGGGCACGCCGCCGCCCTGGGCGACGGTGAACGACACCGTCCGGGCCTCCGAGGTGTTGCCGGCCTCGTCGGTGGCGCGGTGGGCGACGGTGTGCCGGCCGGCGCGGTCCACGACGACCGGCGTGGAGTAGGCCAGGAAGGGGCCGCCGTCCATGGCGTACTCGGTCTTCGCCACGCCGGACTCGCCGTCGGTGGCGGCGAGGGTGACGGTGGCCCGGTCGAGGTAGTTGCCGTCGGAGTTCTTGTCGCCGGTGACCTCGGCCGTGGTCTCGGGCGGTGTGGTGTCCTCGGCCGGCGGGCTGACGACGGTGAAGTCCGCGGACTTCTCCGGCGCGGCGTTGCCGGCCTTGTCGGCGGCGCGGTAGCGGACGGTGTGGGCGCCGGCGTCGTGGACCATGACCGGGGTCGTGTACGCCTGATAGGCGCCGTCGTCGAGGGCGTACTCGATGGTGTTGACGCCGGAGCCGGTGTCGGACGCCGAGACGGTGGCCGTCGCGCTCCCGATATAGGCGCCGTCCGCGTCCTGCTCGCCTTCGAGCTTCACCGATGTCTCGGGCGGGGTGGTGTCGTCCGTCGGCGGTGAGGCCACGGTGAACGCCGTGGACTTCTCCGCCGCGGCGTTGCCGGCCTTGTCGGTGGCGCGGTAGCGCAGGGTGTGGGCGCCGACCTTGTCGATCACGACGGGCGCGGTGTACGGCTGGTAGGCGCCGTCGTCGAGGGCGTACTCCACGGTGTCGACGCCGGAGCCGGCGTCGGACGCCGTGACCGTGGCGGTCGCGCTGCCGATGTACGCGCCGTCGGCGTTCTGCTGGCCTTCGAGCTTCAGCGACGTCTCCGGCGCGGTGGTGTCCGAGCCCCCGCCGTCGGTGACGACGAGCACGCCCTGCATCCCCTCATGCCCCGGAATGGTGCAGTGGTAGCGGTACCTGCCCGGAGTGAGGGTGACCTCCGCGGTGTGCTTCCCGCCCTCCGCGTCGCCCGGATTGGCAAGGATGTTGAGGGTGACGTCCTGGTTGTACTCGGAGTCGGAGGTGACGAAGGTCAGCGTGTGCGGCATCCCCATGGTGTTGCCGGTGGCCGCGCTGTTCTCGAAGACGATGGTGGCCTTGCCCGCGACCGCCGTGGCGGGTGCCGAGGCGTACTTCGTGATGTCGTCGCCCGCGGTCCAGGTCAGGATCTGCTCGGCCTGCTGCGGGGCGGGCTGACCGTACGCGGTCGCCGAGGCCAGGCCGAGGACGAGGACCAGCGCGGACAGCAGCGCCGTCCATGTCCTGCGGCGCTTGCAGTACTTCCGGAACTCCCGGTATCTCCTGTGTCCCCGGTTCATCAGGATGCCTTCCTGGCCAGTTGCTGCGGCAACGGGGTGGGCTCGCCGCCCTTGTAGGCGATGCGCCAGAGCGCGGACTTGGGGTCGGAGGTGAAGAAGCCGCGCCCGTAGTCCAGGACGTAGAGCGCACCGTCGGGCCCGAACGTCCAGCCCATGAGGTTGCGGATGCCGTCCGCGCCCACCGGAATGATCTTGTCGAGGCTCTCCGCGTGCGCCGGCAGACCGCCGCCGCCCGCGGTCTTCGGGTCCATCACGACGGCGTGCCGAGGCTGCTCGCCGTCGTAGAAGTCCCCGACGAACCACTTGCCGTCCCAATAGGCGGGCCAGGCGTCCTTGCTCGCGCTGTCCGGGTCATGGCGGTAGACCGGGCCGTCCATCGCGGCCTGCCCGCCGCCCTTGAGCCAGGGGAGCAGCAGCTTCTGCTGCGACAGCTCGTAGCTGGGGACGCCGTTGGCGTTCCGCGGGAAGTCGGGGCCGCCGCCCTGCGGGGAGTACCAGATGTTGTTGGACTCGGCGGGCGGGATGTCGACCAGGCCGTCGTTGTGCGGCGACTCGTTCTTGAGGTGGTCGCAGTCGTACCAGCCCAGGGGCTTGGTGGGATCGGGCAGATTGCGGTCGCGGTAGGGCTGCTCGTTGCCCATGCAGAACGGCCAGCCGCGGTTGGAGGCGTGGGTGATGACGGCGAAGGTGTCGTACTTCGCCGGGCCCCAGGTCGGGCTCGGCGCACCGGCGTCCGGGCCGACCCAGCCCGCGTACAGGGTGTCGGTCTTCTTGTCGACGGAGATCCGGGAGGGGTTGCGTACGCCCATCACATAGATCTCGCCGCGGGTCTTGCCACCCCCCTCGTCGGTCTCCTTGCCGGTGAAGAGGTTCCCTTCGGGCAGGGTGTAGGTGCCGTCCTGCTCGGGGTGGATCCGCAGGATCTTGCCGTTGAGGTTGTTGGTGTTGCCCGCGGTGCGCCGGGCATCGGCGAACGCGACGCCCTTGTAGGTGGGCTCCGGGTTGTTACCGGAGTAACCGTCGCTGAACTGCGAGGAGTTGTTGTCGCCGGTGGCGATGTAGAGGTTGCGCGCGGAGTCCCACGCCATGCCGCCGCCCGCGTGGCAGCAACTGTGGACCTGCACGGGCCACTTGAGGAGAACCTTCTCCGAGGACAGGTCCAGTCTGTTCGTGGTGGGGTTCACGGTGAAGCGGGAGACCCGGCGTTCGGCCATCTGCTTGTCGCGGTCGATGCGGGAGTGCGGGGTGTAGTGGAGGTAGATCCAGCCGTTGGAGAGGAAGTCCGGATCGAGCTCGATGCCCAGCAACCCCTCCTCGTTCTTGACCAGTTCATCGCCGCCGCCCTTGTTCCCGAAGACGGTCACCGAGCCCGCGAGGGTCGCCTTGCCGGTCTTGGGATCCCAGATGTGGACGGTGCCTTCGCCCTTGCCGACCTCGGGGTTGTTCCAGTCGGTGACCACCGGCGTGCTCGCGTCGCCGCCGCCGCGGCCGATGTAGAACACCCGGCCGTCCTTGGCCGTCACCAGCCCGTGCGGCTCGCCGATCTGGTCGGAGCTGCCCGGCTTGTTGGGTGAAGTGACCCGCTCCGCCTTGTAGTTGGTGGTGATGGTCGCCTGGCAGTCGGCGCGCGCGAGCCGGGTGGTCCACAGCAGGGCGCCCCGCAGGTGGCTGCGGAAGTCCGTCTCCTGGAAGCTGTCCGCGGTACCGCCCATGGCCGTGTAGAAGGAGCGGCCGCCGTCGTAGTCACGGCACCACGACACGGGGTGGTCCCAGCCGTTGGCGCCGGTGCCCGGCTGGTAGGTGTTCTCCCGCACCCGGGCCACGGTGTGCACCGTGCCGCTGGGGTTGGTGGACCAGTTGAGCCACCGGTCGGGGCGTTTCCACTCGACGGGCAGGTCCTTCGTGGCGGGATGGGCGCGGTCGCCGACCTCGACGGTCGCGCGTTGCGCCGCGGCCTGGCCGGAGCCCGTGGGCCGGGCCCCGATCAGACCGGTGAACCAGTCCGAATACGGTTCCGCGCGGGCCGCGTCATGGATGCCAAGGAAGCCGCCGCCGGCCTCCATGTAGCGTTGGAGTCCGGCCTCCTGGTCGGGGTCGAGGACGTCGCCGCCACCGGTGAGGAACACGACGGCGTTGAACTTCCCCAGCCGCGGTGCGGTGAACACCGAGGCGTCCGCGGTCGCCTCGATGGTGAAGTGCTCGGCGGCGGGTCCCTGCCGGCCGATCTTCTCGATGGCCGCGATACCGGCGTCCACGGTGGGCGGCTCGTCGCCCGCCGACGCGTGGAAGACCAGGACGCGTACGTTCTCGCCGCCCGGTGGGGACGGCAGGCTCAGCCGGGCGGCGGACCGCTCGGGGGCGGTCCCGGCCACGGCGGGCGAACCGCCGAGCAGGGCCGCGGTGACGGCCGTGGCGATCATCCCTGCCACCCAGCCATGTCGGGGCTTCGGTCTGCCGGTGTTCAACCCTCTGTGGTGCGAGGGTTCCTGACGCGGTGTGCGTCGCATGGTCCACCCATCCCTCATCGGTCACACAACAGCCGATGAAGCTAGACCTCTTTCGGCGACTCGCCAAGAGCTATGACCGTGACACGACGAACTTTGTCCTGGGTGTGGATAAACTTGAGGTGGGCGGCTACCGTCCAGACAGCTCACTTCGCGCCACTTCACTCGCACATCCCTCGCCCCTCGCACCCCTGTGCCGCGCACTCGCCGATGGGAGCACGATGACCGAGGCAGCCGAAGCCACCCCGCCGCCCGCCCTGCCGAGACGACTCTTCAATCGCCGCTTCCTGGCCGGCGGCGCCGCCGTGGCGGCACTCGGCCCCACCGCCGCGGCCGCAGGCCCCGCCCCTGGCGCGGCAGCCGCCGACACGCGGACGGCAGCCGCGGGCACGGTGAAGCACCTGAAGCTGTACGCCGAGAAGCTGCCCGACGGGAAGCGCGGCTACGGCCTGGAGAAGGGCAAGGCGTCGGTCCCCGGCCCGCTGATCGAACTCAACGAGGGCGACACCCTGCACATCGAGTTCGAGAACACCATGGAGGTCGAGACCGGCCTGCACGTCCACGGCCTCGACTACGACCTGGCGAACGACGGCACCAAGATGAGCCACAGCACCGTCGAGCCGGGCGGCACCCGCACCTACACCTGGCGCACCCACGCCCCGGGCAGGCGCAAGGACGGCAGCTGGCGTCCGGGCAGCGCGGGCTACTGGCACTACCACGACCACGCCGTGGGCACCGAGCACGGCACGGGGGGCATCCGTGCGGGGATGTACGGGCCGGTCGTGGTGCGCCGCGCCGGTGACACCCTGCCGGACAAGCAGTTCACCATCGTCTTCAACGACATGACCATCAACAACCTGAAGGCCGGTCCCGACTTCAAGGCGACCGTGGGCGAACGCGTCGAGATCATCATGATCACGCACGGCGAGTACTACCACACCTTCCACGTGCACGGTCACCGCTGGGCCGACAACCGCACCGGGCTCCTCCAGGGACCCGACGACCCGAGCCGGATCATCGACAACAAGATCACCGGCCCGGCCGACTCCTTCGGCTTTCAGATCGTCGCAGGGGAGGGCGTCGGCGCCGGCGCCTGGATGTACCACTGCCACGTCCAGAGCCACTCCGACATGGGGATGGCGGGCCACCTTCTGATCGCCGAGGCCGATGGGTCGATTCCCGGCCATGATGGTCACGAGAACCACGCGTCCCACCACAGCACCGGGTGAACACCCCTTATTGGAGCGGGTGTTCGAGCGTCCCGGCGAAGTCGTCCGCAGAGCCGCCGAACTGAGCAAATGACTGTGCCGCTCGCCTGCAACAACCGCCATTCGGTGGGTATGTTGGGGGCTGCACCGGAGGAGCCGCAGCCCCCGTCGTGGCGCGGCAAGCGGCTGCCTCAAGGCGGTGGATGTCGAAGCGACGGGAAAGTGTCGAATGAGCCAAGAAACCCAACCGCAGTCCAGCACCGTCGATGTCAGCGTCCCGAGCGTGGCGCGGATGTACGACTACTACCTCGGCGGCAAGGACAACTACGCGGTTGACCGCGAGGCCTGCGAAGAGCTCAACAAGGTGGTGCCGAGCACCCAGGTGCTCGCCATCAACAACCGGCGATTCCTGCAACGCGTGGTGCGCTGGCTCGCTCGCGAGCACGGCATCCGGCAGTTCATCGACCACGGATCAGGTCTGCCGACCCAGGACAACGTCCACCAGGTCGCGCAGCAGATCGACCCGCAGTCCCGCGTGGTGTACGTCGACAACGACCCCATCGTGCTGGCGCACGGCCGCGCGCTGCTGGAGGAGAACGCCAACACCGCGGTCATCCAGGCCGATATGCGGGACACCGACGGCATCTTCGGCAGCTCCGAGGTCAAGCGGCTGATCGACTTCGACAAGCCCGTCGCCGCGCTGTTCGTCTCCGTCCTGCACTGCATCTCCGACGCCGACGACCCGGCCGGACTCATAAAGCGGGTCGCCGACCGGCTCGCCCCGGGCAGCTTCCTGGTGGTGTGTCAGCTGGTCAGCGAGGATGCGGCGACCCGCGACTTCGTCACGGAGTTCATGCGCGTCAGCACGGAGGGCCGGTGGGGCCGGGTGCGCCAGGCGCACGAGCTGGCGGGCTTCCTCGACGGTCTGGAGATCGTGGAGCCGGGCCTGGTGGAGGTCTCCACCTGGCGGCCGGACGCGGACCTCGGGCCCAAGCAGGCCACCAAGGAGTGGATCGAGTTCGGCGGCGTCGCCCGCAAGTCGTAGGACCTCGCCCCCGAGGGCGGAGCGGGACGAAAGAGACCAAGACGAAGAAGAGGCGGGCCCCCGAGGGGCCCGCCTCTCTTTGGTCCTGTGACGGTCTTCGGGCTCTTGCCGCCCGCACCGCGCTGCCGCCGGCGCGCGGCTCAGGTGTCCTGCTTCAGCAGTCGCTCCAGCATCGCCATCGACTCGCGGGGCGACTCGGCCTGCGCGCTGAGCCGGTCCATCACGGCGAGGTAGTGATCGACGTCATCCCGCTTGTCCAGGTAGAGCGCGCTGGTCAGCTGCTCCAGATAGACGATGTCCGGCAGATCCGGCTCCAGGAACCGCAGGATGGTGATCGGCCCACCGGCGGCCGCGAGCCCGCCGAGACTGAACGGGGCGATCTGGAGGGTGACGTTCGGCAGTTCAGCCATCGCCATCAGATGCCGCAGCTGTCCCTCCATCACCTCCGGGCCGCCGAGCGGGCGACGGAGCGACGCCTCGTCGATCACGGCCCACACCCGGGGCGCGTCGGGGATGGTCAGCAGGGCCTGCCGCTGGACGCGCAGCGCGACCCGGCGCTCGATCTCCTCCGCGGAGGCGCGCGGATGACCGAGCCGCGTCACCGCGCGGGCGTAGTCCTCGGTCTGCAACAGGCCCGGTACGAACTGCACTTCATACGTACGGATGACGGAGGCGGCCTCTTCGAGACCGATGTGGGTCTCGAACCAGGTGGGCAGCACGTCTCCGTACTGGTGCCACCAGCCGGGGGTACTGGTCCGGCGGGCGAGCGTGAGGAAGACCTCGCGGTCGGACTCGTCCGTGACGTGGTAGAGCGTCAACAGGTCGGCGACATCCCGTTCCTTGCAGCCCACCCGTCCCAGTTCGAGACGGCTGATCTTCGCGTGTGAGCCGCGGATGGCGTCACCGGCGGCCTCGCGGGTGATGCCGGCCGACTCACGCAGCCTGCGCAGCTGCGTGCCCAGCACGATGCGCAGGACGGTCGGGCCGCCCCGCGGGTGCTCAAGGTAGCGGCGCAGAGACGGTTCGCTGCTCGGCTGCGCGGCGATCATGCAGACTCCCCTGAGTGGTCGGGCGAACGCCCAGTGTCCCATCGCCCGGTGCGTACGTACAGCCGTGCTGACTATCCGGTCGACATATGCGTCAGTTGCGGGGGATGAGGTCGTCGAAGTCGCCGTCCTTGGCGCCCTGGACGAAGGCCGCCATCTCGTCGCGCGTGTAGATCAGGGCCGGCCCCGCAGCGAACCGCGAGTTGCGTACCGCGACTCCGCCGTCCGAAAGAACAGCCAGCTCAACGCAGTTGCCGCTGGGGTTGCTGCGGCGGCTCTTGCGCCACACGGCGCGCTCGATGCTGGTCGCCTGCATGCCGTTGGTCACCGGCTTCATAACAGCTTCTCCTTGCTGGAGGACGGTCCTCCGCCCCTGTTTCGAGCTCGCGATCACGGTGGCGTGAACAAGCCCCTGTGCGACCGTCCTTACCGATGTAATTGCAGATGCACTTGCAGCGAGGGACGGCTGACGAGGATATTAGCCCTCCAGGGCAATCCCGCCCAGCCCCGAATGCCCTTCGCGGAGATCGTGATGACGACACATCCGGCAGAGACCGTGCACGACGCCCTTCGGGAGGAACCGTGTGAGGACGCCTGGTGGATGCCGGGCCCCGACGGCTTCGCCGCCTGCGCCTTGAGCAGTTCCGCCCGCACCGTGGCGGAGGCCCGCCGCTTCACCCGGGCGACGCTCGAAAGCTGGAGACTGTGCTCCGCGCTCGCCGAGGACGCGGCCCTGGTCGTCTCCGAACTCGTCAGCAACGCCCTGCGGTACGGCGCCGGCGGGGGCGACGACTCGGCCGCGGTCTGTCCGGCCTGGCTCGCGCTGACGCGGCAGGACAGCACGGTGCTGTGCGCGGTCTCGGATGCCGGCACCACCGCGCCGGTCGTCAAGGTGCCCGACCATCTCGCCGAGTCGGGCCGTGGCCTGCACATCGTCGACCAGCTGAGCGATGCCTGGGGCTGGACACCGCCGGACCGGTCGGGGAAGACGGTGTGGGCCACGGTGTCCTCGGCGCGCGGCTGACGCTTCGTGGCAACTGAAGTTCTGGGTAAGGGTGTTGGCGGCTGCGCGCGTCGGCGCCCCGGGCGGACCGGAACGCGTCAGGTCGGATGCCGGGGGAGCGCCATCGTCCGGAGCGGCCGGGCCCCGACCGACCTGATCACCCACGAAGGGGAGTTGTCGGGGCGACCGGCCATCCCGCCCTACGCCCCTAGGGGCGGACGTAGGGCCGGGTCAGGATCTCCATGTTGTGGCCGTCCGGATCGGCGAAGTAGGCGCCGCGACCACCGAACAGGCGGTTGATCTGCCCCGGTTCGGTGTGGCCGGGATCGGCGTAGTAGGTGACCCCGACGGTTTCCAGGCGGGCGATCATGTGCTCGAACTGCTCGTCGGGCACGAGGAACGCGTAGTGCTGCGACTGGATCGGCTCGTCACGCTTCTCGTAGTAGTCGAGGGTCACGCCGTTGCCGAGATCGACGGGCAGGAACGGCCCGAAGGGCGCCCCGACCGGCAACCCCAGGATGGCGGCAAGGAACTCGGCCGACAGCTGCCGGTCCCTGGTGAGGACGACAGTGTGGTTCAACTGAACTGCGGTAGTGGGGAGTTCGGACCTGCCTCGGCGGTCATACGGTTCATTCGGCATGTGTGGTGTCTCTCCGGGTCTCGGGATCCGCTGGGAAGGGCGCCGTCGGGCGCCGGGCAGAACGACTCGGAAGGAAGGGCGGGGCTCTTGCCCGCCGCGCGCTCACGCCGGGGCCGGGAACCTCACTCGTGCATGGCTCATGGCCGACCCGGTAGTCACCCGAGCGACTGTAGTGATCAGTACCGGCGGCGGCAACGCGGTTTTTCGGATGCACCGCTGCGGGCCGAGAGGCGCCGGCATCGGCGATCCGCGCGGGGATCGCGGAGTCCGGCGCCCCTCAGCGGGAACGTGCCGAAGGTGGTGGAACCGAAACGGCGCGGCGGCCGAGCGTCGCCCGGCCGCCGCGCCGCCTCCTCGGAAGATGCCGCCTAGGCTCCGTCGGGCGCGGCATCCGGCAGCCCGAAGGCCGACAGGAGCTGCTCGGCGGCGAGTGTCGCGGTGATCCGGCCCTCGCGGACCTCGTGCTCGATCTCGGGGCCCACGCGGCGTACCTCCGGATGGTCCTGGAGGCGGTCGATCAGGCGCTCGCGGACCATCGACCAGGTCCAGTCGACCTGTTGCGCGCGACGGCGCTCGGCGAGCGCGCCGGTGGACTCCAACAGCGTGCGGTGCTGCTCGATCCGCTCCCACAGCGCCTTGAGGCCGGTGCCCTCGCGGGCGCTGCAGGTCAGTACGGGCGGCGTCCACGCGGCGTCCGGCGGCTGCAACAGCCGCAGGGCGCCGGAGAGTTCACGGGCCGCCGAGCGTGCGTCCCGTTCGTGCGGGCCGTCCGCCTTGTTGACCGACACGAGGTCCGCCAGCTCCAGCACGCCCTTCTTGATGCCCTGCAACTGGTCGCCGGTGCGGGCCAGGGTCAGCAGCAGGAAGGTGTCGACCATGTTGGCGACGGTGGTCTCGGACTGCCCCACGCCCACCGTCTCGACCAGGACGACGTCGTAGCCCGCCGCCTCCATCACCACGATGGATTCGCGGGTCGCCCGCGCCACCCCGCCCAGCGTCCCGGACGTGGGCGACGGGCGGACGAACGCCGCCGGGTCGGTCGCCAGCCGCTCCATCCGGGTCTTGTCGCCCAGGATGGAGCCGCCGGTACGGCTGGACGACGGGTCGACGGCGAGCACCGCCACCCGGTGTCCCAGCCCGGTCAGCAGCGACCCCAGCGCGTCGATGAACGTCGACTTGCCGACACCCGGCACACCGCTGATGCCCACCCGGCGGGCCGCACCGGAGTGCGGCAGCAGCTCGACCAACAGCCGCTGGGCCGCCGCCCGGTGGTCGGCGCGGGTGGACTCCACCAACGTGACGGCGCGGGCGATCCAAGCCCTGGAGCCCGCGCGGACACCCTCGGCGTAGCGTTCGACATCGATCCTCGCAGGCATCAACGGCACCGGCTCACAGTTCGTGGCCGAGGACCGACGCCAGGTCCTTCACCAGATCGTGGGCCGCATCGGGGATGACCGTGCCGGGCGGGAAGACCGCGGCGGCACCCATGTCGCGCAGCGTCTGCACGTCCTGCGGCGGGATCACCCCGCCGACCACGACGGTGATGTCCTCGCGGTCCTCCGCCGCCAGCGCCTCACGCAGCGCGGGCACCAGCGTCAGATGGCCGGCCGCGAGGGAGGACACGCCCACGATGTGCACGTCCGCCTCCACCGCCTGGCGGGCGACCTCGGCCGGCGTCTGGAACAGCGGGCCGACATCGACGTCGAAGCCCAGGTCGGCGAAGGCCGTGGCGATCACCTTCTGGCCGCGGTCGTGGCCGTCCTGGCCCATCTTGGCCACCAGGATGCGCGGCCTGCGCCCCTCGGCCCGCTCGAACTCGGCCACCAGCGCCCGGGTGCGCTCCACACCGGAGGAGGGGCCCGCTTCGTCTCGGTACACACCGGAGATCGTACGGATCTGGCCGGAGTGGCGCCCGTACACCGACTCCAGTGCGTCCGAGATCTCACCGACGGTCGCCATCGCGCGGGCCGCGTCCACGGCCAGGGCGAGGAGATTGCCCTCCAGGCCCTCACCGGGGCCCGCCTTCGCCGCCTCGGTCAGCGCCCGCAGCGCGTCCTGGCAGGCACCCTCGTCGCGCTCGGCGCGCAGCCGCTTCAGCTTCTCGACCTGCTGCGTGCGCACCGAGGAGTTGTCGACCTTGAGGACGTCGATCTCCTCGTCGGTCTCCACGCGGTACTTGTTGACACCGATCAGTGCCTGGCGTCCCGAGTCGATCCGGGCCTGGGTGCGGGCCGCGGCCTCCTCGACGCGCAGCTTCGGGATGCCCGCGTCGATCGCCTTGGCCATGCCGCCGGCCGCCTCGACCTCCTCGATGTGCTGCCAGGCCCGCCGCGCCAGATCCTGCGTGAGCTTCTCGACGTACGCGCTGCCGCCCCACGGGTCGATGACCCGGCAGGTGCCCGACTCCTGCTGGAGGAACAGCTGGGTGTTGCGGGCGATACGGGCGGAGAAGTCGGTGGGCAGGGCCAGCGCCTCGTCGAGGGCGTTGGTGTGCAGCGACTGGGTGTGGCCCTGGGTGGCGGCCATCGCCTCGACGCAGGTACGGGTGACGTTGTTGAACACGTCCTGGGCGGTCAGCGACCAGCCCGATGTCTGCGAATGGGTGCGCAGAGAAAGGGACTTGGGGTTCGTCGGCTCGAACTGCTGGACAAGGCGCGCCCACAGCAGCCGGGCCGCGCGCAGCTTGGCGATCTCCATGAAGAAGTTCATGCCGATGGCCCAGAAGAAGGACAGCCGCGGCGCGAAGGAGTCCACGTCCATGCCGGCCGCCATGCCCGCGCGCAGGTACTCCACCCCGTCGGCGAGGGTGTACGCCAGCTCCAGGTCGGCCGTCGCGCCCGCCTCTTGGATGTGGTAGCCGGAGATCGAGATGGAGTTGTAGCGCGGCATCTTCTGCGAGGTGTACGCGAAGATGTCGGAGATGATCCGCATCGAGGGCTGCGGCGGATAGATGTAGGTGTTGCGGACCATGAACTCCTTGAGGATGTCGTTCTGGATGGTCCCGGCCAGCTTCTCGGGCGGTACGCCCTGCTCCTCGGCCGCCACGATGTAGAGGGCGAGCACGGGCAGCACCGCGCCGTTCATCGTCATCGACACGGTCATCTTGTCGAGCGGGATGCCCTCGAAGAGCTGACGCATGTCGTAGATCGAGTCGATCGCCACGCCCGCCATACCGACATCGCCGGTCACCCGCGGGTGGTCGCTGTCGTAACCGCGGTGGGTGGGCAGGTCGAAGGCGACCGAGAGGCCCTTCTGGCCGGCCGCCAGGTTGCGGCGGTAGAAGGCGTTGGACTCCTCGGCGGTGGAGAAGCCGGCGTACTGCCGGATCGTCCACGGCTGGTTGACGTACATCGTCGGGTACGGGCCGCGCAGATACGGGGTGATGCCCGGGTAGGTGCCCAGGAAGTCCACGTCCGCCAGATCCGCCTCGGTGTAGAGCGGCTTGACGTCGATGCCCTCCGGCGTCTCCCACGTCAGGTCCTCGACGCCCTTGCCGGTGGCCTCCTCGACGGCCGCCGCCCACTGCCCGGCGTCGCCCGGGCCCGCTGCGCCGGCAGCGACAGTTGCCGCGTCCGTCAGCTCGACCGTGCTGAAGTCCGGGATGGCGCCCGCCTGTTGCGTCGCGTCGTCCATCACGCCACCTCCATGACATCCAGGGCCGAGGACAGCACCTCGACCGCGTCGCAGCCCGCGAAGACGAAGGCGTCCACACCGGCCTCCACGAATTCCTCCCGGCGCTCGCCCGGCTTGCCCGCCAGGTGCACCCGCAGCGCTCCCGCCGACTTCAGCGCGGCCGCCACCGGGCCGGCCTGCTCGGCGTACACCGCGTCACTCGAACACACGCATGCGATGCCCGCGCCGCTGCGCCGGAACGCCTCGGCCACCGACTCCGCGTCCACCGAGGCGGGCTCCTGCACCGTCTCGATGCCGCCCGCCTGGAAGAGGTTGGCGGCGAAGGCCACCCGCGCGGTGTGCACCGCGGCCGGTCCCAGGGCGGCGAGGAAGACCTTCGGGCGGGCGCCGGTGGCCGCCAGATGCGCGTCCGACCGGGCCCGCAGGGTCTCGTACGCGTCGTCCCTGCGCACCCGAGGCAGTCCGCCGCCCGCCGGAGCGGGGGCGGGCTCGCGGTGCACGGCGGGCTCGGCGAGATGCGGGAACTCGCTGACTCCGGTGATCGGTTCTCGGCGGCGGGCGAGCTTCTCGGAGCGCTGCTGCCAGGTGCGCGCCAGACGCTCGGCGACCATCCCCGAGCGCAGCGCCGCGGCCTGGCCGCCGACGCCCTCGATCTCCTGGAAGAACGCCCAGGCGGCGCCGGCCAGTTCGTCGGTGAGGCTCTCCACGTACCAGGAGCCGCCCGCCGGGTCGATCACCTTCGACAGGTGCGACTCCTCCAGCAGTACGGACTGGGTGTTCCGGGCGATGCGTCGGGCGAACGCGTCGGACACGCCGAGCGCGGAGTCGAACGGCAACACCGTCACCGCGTCCGCGCCGCCGACGCCGGCGGACAGCCCCGCCACCGTCGTGCGCAGCATGTTCACCCACGGGTCCCGACGGGTCATCATCACCGTGGACGTGACCGCGTGCTGGCGCTGTGCGGAGGCTTCGGGCGACGCGCCGCACACCTCGGCGACCCGCGCCCACAGCCGGCGGGCCGCGCGCAGCTTGGCGATCGTCAGGAACTGGTCGGCCGTGGCGGCATAGCGGAACTCCAGCTGCCGGCAGGCCGTGTCGACGTCCAGGCCCGCCGCGGTCAACTCCCGCAGGTAGGCGACGCCGGTGGCCAGCGACGCGCCGAGCTCCTCGGCCGTCGAGCCGCCGGCCTCGTGGTACGGCAGCGCGTCCACGGCCAGGGTCCGCAGGCCCGGCGCTTCCGCGGCGCAGCGCGCGGCCAGCTCGGCGGCCGCGGCGAGGTGGGTGCGCAGCGCGCTGTCGTCGCCCGAGCGGGCCAGCAGGCCCAGCGGGTCGGCGCCGAGATTGCCGGACGCCGCGCCGAGGGGTACACCTGCCGCGGTGTAGAGGCGAAGCAACTCCTCGGCGGCCGCTTCGAAGTCGGCGCCGGCGTCCAGTACGACGGCGGCAAGGTCCAGGTAGACGCCCTGCAGCGCCTCGGAGAGGCCGGCGACCGGCACGCCACCGGCCCCGGCGGTCAGCCAGAGGGAGGTGACGCCGTTCTCCAGATCGGCGAGCACGGTTTCGTTGGCGCGGCGCGGGTCGGTGTGCTCGTGGCGCTGGCGTACGTCCCAGCCGGCCACGGTTGTGCCCTCCGGACGGCCGGCCCTTACGAACGGCGGGAAGCCGGGGAGGCCCACGGCGGCCGTCTGCTCGGCGGACCCGGAGGGCTCGGCGGTGTACAGCGGGCGGATGCGGATCCCGTCCTGGAGCTCGGTGGCGAGCGCGTCCTCGGCGGCGTCGCCCGCGGCATCGGTGACGCCCGATTTGCGCAGCACGCCTTCGACGAGGCGCTGCCACTGTTCTCGGTCCGCGTCCGGGAATGCTGCGGCCAGGGGGAGTTCGGGGGACTCGGCGGTCATGGCAGCAGGCTAGGCGAACGACCGTTAGCTGGAGCAGGGGCTCCAGCTGTGACCTTGCACTCTTTGACCTCGCGCTTGTCCGTATTCGGGTGGACATTCGAACCGAGGGGCCGGCGGGGCGGGCCCGGCCACCCGATCGTGTGGCGGGAGCGAGGGTGCCGCCTGAGTGATGCGGGGATCGACATTGCTCATAAAAGCCACCTAAGGTCACATCGTGCCCAATGCGGTCGGTTCGCTCCCGCCGTGATCGTCGGAGTGACGTCTCGGCTGCCTCGAGTGGTCACGCTGGGTTACCCCTACGGTCGATCCGTCACGCTGTGTCGGCGCGGCCCGAATACGTCGGCGGTGGGCGCACGACCGGGTAACGGGCGTGTCCCGCACGGATGTTGGCGCCCCTGTGCCACCGTTGCGCGAGCGCCGTGAAGCCAGGCGCCGGCCCGCGTCTCGCCGCTCGGCGCGCGTAACCGGCTGGGGCCGGCCGGCTCCGGATATTGGGCGCGGCACCCGACGGAGGAGCGGTATGTCCAGGCCGATCGCCCGCCCCGCGACCGCCGCGCTCCTGATCCTGTTGATGGCAGCCGCCGTGGTGTGGGCTCTGCCGGACGCCGCCCCGGAGCGCGGCCCGGCCTGCGCCGGACGTGCGGTGGCGTCCTGGTCGGCGGACACCGCGCACACCACCGCCTTCTCCCGTTACGGCGACGACAACACCCGGGTGGACGACTGGACCGGCGGCGACGGCACCCACTCCGTACGGCTCCCCGACGGCCGGACCCTCTGGCTGTTCTCCGACACCTTCCTCGACCGGATCCAGCCGCCGCCCAATCCCCAGGGACTGCTGCACCGTTGGCGTACCGCCGACCACGGCGGCACGCCCGTCCTCCGGCGCAACTCCGCCGTGCTGATGTCGCCTTCCGGCCGCCTGGAGCGGACCCTGACCGGCGGCAGCGGGGGCGCCGGGCCGTTCTTCCCCGATCCGCCGGGCGGCTGGCGGTGGCCGGTCCGCGCGAGCGTGGAGCCACGCACGCCGGGCGCGCGCGAGAAGGTCGTCCGCGTCCTGCTGTGGAACCGCGCCCCGGGGTCCGGCCCCTGGATCTTCGGCGTACCGCGCAGCACCGAGGTCGCCACCCTCTCCCTCCCCGGCCTGCGCCTGGAGAGCATCACCGAGGCCGTGGACCAGACATCCGTCACCGACCCGGACCGGCGCGTCCTCTACGGCGCGGCGTCGGTACGCGACGGTGCGTGGCGCTATGTCCTCGGCAGCGACGACCCGCAGGCATCACCCGCCTCCAGCGCCTATCTCGCCCGGGTCCCGGCCGGGCGGCTCGCCGAGCGCGACCGCTGGCGGTTCTGGGACGGCGCCCGCTGGCAGCGGCAGGCCGCGCGCGCCGCGCCGG
Source organism: Streptomyces sp. Pv4-95 (assembly GCF_045782725.1). NCBI lineage: Bacteria > Bacillati > Actinomycetota > Actinomycetes > Kitasatosporales > Streptomycetaceae > Streptomyces > Streptomyces sp. Pv4-95. The sequence continues at coordinate 1,568,160 of NZ_CP127172.1, read as the reverse complement.
TGCTGCGGGCCGGCGGCCGGCGCGGCGTGGGCAGCTCCTTCACCGTCGTCCGCGACGGCCCGACCTGGGTGCTGTTCACCATGGACACCGGCAGCGGGGGCGCAGCCGGCCTGGCCTCGCTCACCAGCTACTGGTCCTGCTCACCGCAGGGCCCCTGGCACGGTCCCCGGGGCCGCCTCACGCCGCCGCGCCCGTCCGCCGACAGCCCGCACGGTGGCGATGATGTCGCCGTCTACAACCCGCAGGTCCACCCAGAGTTCACCGCCTCGGGCAGGCTCCTGCTCAGCTACGACGTCAACGTGCTCGGCCCGCCCGGCGTGCCGACCGATGCCCGGCTGAACGGCGACGTCGGTCTCTACCGGCCGAGGTTCTTGCGCGTGCGGCTGGGGCCGGCCGGGCCGTGAAGCGCGGCGGCCCCGATTGCGATCAGCCGGAATCCTGCTGCCCGTGCCGCTCCCGCCAGACGCGGGCCACCTCGTCGATGTCGAACGGTGTGAGGTTCAGCGGCGGGCCTTCGAGGGGGGGTGCGCAGCGCCGCGCGGATCCGCTCGTTGACCGGCGACAGGATGCGGCGCAGCGCGGTCTCGGTGGGGGCTCGGGACGCCGTTTCCAGCGCGTCCTCGGCCTCCTTGCGCAGGACGAGCGTCGGCGGGAGGTACGAGAGGTTCTCGCGGCTCATCTTGTCCTTGACCCACCACAGCTCGTCGTACGGCCGGTCGAGCTGGGGGAGCGGCTTTCCGGCGCCGGGCAGGTCGGCGAAGTCGCCCCGCTCCGTCGCCTCGCGGATCTGCCTGTCGACCCAGGTCTCGAAGTCGACGCCGGGGGGTTTGCGCTCGGTCATCGCGTGATTCTCCCGAGGTTCAGGGCCGTCCGATCCTCTTGGCCCGCGGGTGCCTGCTTTCACCGTAGCGCGGGCGGGCGGATCGACGGCTCCCGCCCGGCACCGCGCCACCGTCGCGAGGTCGGGCTTCCGTCGGCTCCACGCCTCGGCCCGGCCCCGGATCACCCGGGCCGCGTCTCCGTGGGGGTCGGCTGGACGACGGGGAAGGCGTTGTTGCCGCCGCACACCATGGGGCCGACGCGGACGCCCGCGCCCACGAGCGTCACCGTGACCTGGCCGGGCGGCTTGTCTCCGGGCACGTGGGCGTTGGCCGCCGTGCACACCAACTGACTGAGGGAAGCGGAGTCCAGCAGCTTCGCGTTCATCGGCAGCGTGATCTCGACGGTGCCCTGGCGTGTGCCGGCGGTCAGCCGTCCCGGGAACTCCGGCAGCACGCTGGACAGGCCACGCTGACGCTCGGCGTGGTTCGGCCCGTCCATCAGCAACCGGATCGCCTCCTCCGGGTCGGCAGGTGCCTTCGCCGGGCGGGTCGCGGAGCGCAGCCCGGACTGCCCGTAGAAGAACAACTGGACGTCCGCCTCGGGCTGGCCCGGATCCTTCACACCGACCGCGGGCGCACCCGCGTCGATGACGTCCGTGGTCGCCACCCCGCAGCCCGACAGCGCGGCACCCAGCAGCCCGCTGAGCACGATCCGCCGGGCCCGTACGGAGGTCAGGGCGTCGAGGGCGTTCATCCGTCGCTCTCCTTCCCGGCCGGGGGGCCCGCGGCATCCGGGCCGCCGACCACGGCGCTGCCCACCGCCTCGGGGCTGTCACCGGACGCCACGGCGGCGGGTCCGGTCCCGTCCTCGCCCGCGTCCTCGTGGGCATCGGCCCGATCGCCGGAGGGCTCGCCGTTTCCGACGTCATGGCGCAGCGGCAGTTCCACGGTGAACACCGCTCCGCCCTCGGGGGAGTTGGCGGCACGGACCGCCCCGCCGTGCAGCCGGACGTTCTCCAGCGCGATGGCCAGCCCCAGGCCGCTGCCCTCCGACCGGGCACGCGCGGAGTCCGCCTTGTAGAAGCGGTCGAAGACATGCGGCAGAACCTCGGGATCGATGCCGGGACCGCTGTCACGGATCTCGATGAGCAGCCGGTCCGCGCCGGCCTCCGGCGTGCGCAGCAGCACCCGCACCGGCTCGCCGCCGTGGTGCAGGGCGTTGCCCACCAGGTTGGCGACCACCACATCCAGCCGGCGCGGGTCCAGCCGCGCCCGTACCCCGTCCGGAAGTTCCGTGGACACCCGCTCCCGCCAGGCCCTGGCCTGCAGTGTCTTACGGATCGTCTCGGCGACGTCCACCTCGTCGAGATGCAGCGACGCGGCCCCGGCGTCGAAGCGCGAGACCTCCATGAGGTCCTCCACCATCCGCGCCAGCTTGCCGGTCTCCTGGCTGATCAGCCGGACCGCGGAGGCGGTGTCCGGGTCCAGCGATTCCGCGTCCTCGTCGAGGACATCGGTCACCGCGGACATCGCCGCGAGCGGCGTCCGCAGCTCGTGCGACACATCCGCCGCGAAGCGCCGGGCGTTGGCCTCCAGCCGCCGCAGCTCCGCCATGCTCTCCTCCAGCCGCGCGGCCATGTCGTTGAACGACCGTGACAGATCGGCGAGTTCGTCGGCCCCCTTCACCTCCAGCCGGGTGTCCAGCCTGCCCTCCGCGAGTCGCCCGGCGGCCTGCCGCAGACCCCGCACGGGACGCAGCACACCGCGCGCCGCGAACAGCGCGGGGATCACCGCGAGCGCCAGCACCGGCAGCGCGCCCCGCTGTGCCGCGCTCACCAACGCCTCGACATTGGACTCCTCGGCGTTCAGCGGAAGCTGGGCGTAGACGGACAGGGCGGAGGCGTCACCGTCGGACTGCCGGACCGGCATCCCGATCAGCAGCCACGGTGCGCCGTCCCGCTCGACCCGCTGAAAGGCCGGGACATGGCGCTTCTCGACCGACTCCTTCAGCTCGGCCGGCACCACCACGTCCCGCCGCAGGCCACCGCCGCTGTCCGACACACCGCTGTAGTGGACGGAGATGTCCCAGTCCCGGGACTTGCCGGAGCGCTCCAGCTGGACCCGGAAGAAGTCCAGATCCGACTGCGACGGCGGGACCGGCAGCTCGGGCGCGAGCGAATTGATCTGCTCCCGCAGATCGTTGACGGCGATGTCCTGGGAGCGTTGAAGGATGGCGTTGCGTGCCTCGCGGTAGGTCAGCCCGGCGGTGGTCAGCGCGCTGACGGCCGCCACCAGCAGAAAGGCGACCACGAGCCGCGCCCGCAGCCCCCGCAGGAGCTGGGGGCCGCCCCGCCGCAGACGGGGGAGGGCCGGCGCCAGGCGGCCGACGTGGTTCACAGCGGTCCGAAGCGGTAGCCGAAACCGCGCACGGTCTGGACGTACCGGGGGCTGCGCGGGGTGTCCTCTATCTTCGTGCGCAGCCGCATCACACACGCGTCGACCAGCCGGGCATCGCCGTGGTAGCTGTGCTCCCAGACGTGTTCGAGGAGCTGCTGGCGGCTGAAGACCTGGCCGGGCGTGGCGGACAGGAACAGCAGCAGCTTCATCTCCGAAGGCGCCAGTGCCAGGTCCTGGCCCGCCTTGGTGACGACCAGGCCGGCCCGGTCGACGGCCAGTTCGCCGTACGTCTCGACCGGGGCGGGCCCCGGGTCGGCGGCGGGACCGCCGTCGGCGGGCAGCGCGGTGCGGCGCAGCACCGCGCGGATCCGCGCTTCGAGAACCTCGCCGCGGGCGGGCTTGACGATGTAGTCGTCGGCGCCGGCCTCCAGCCCGAGCACCACATCGAGGTCGTCACCGCGCGCGGTGAGCATGATGATCGGCAGCTGCCGGTCGGCGCGGATCAGCCGGCAGATCTCGAAGCCGTCCTTGCCGGGCAGCATCAGGTCCAGCAGGACGATGTCGGGGCGGAAGCCCGGCAGGACCTCCATCCCCTCCTCGCCGCTGGCCGCGGCAGCCACGTCATGGCCGCGCCGTCGGAGCGCGAGGCTCACCCCGTCGCGTACGGCAGCGTCATCCTCGATCAGAAGTACCCGTGGCATGGGAACAAGTATCGGAGAGATACATGATGGATCCGTAACAGGGGTGGAATGCCCGTACTGCGAGCAGTTGCCCGGACGTGCGTCGCGGTGTCACGCCGGTCCCGGTCACGCCGCGCCGAAGAGTTCCGCCAGGCCGCGGTCGACATCGAGCTGCATCTGCTCGGACCCCTCGGGCACGGCCTCGTAGGAGCGGGCCAGGAACCGCCGGACGTCCGCCGTGCGCATCTGGACCATGGCGACGCCCTCCTCGGCGTGGAACTCCATCACGGTGCGCTCCTGGCCGGCCGGCCGTACCCGGACATCGCCCCGCCCGGCCGGGCCTCTCAGCCCCTCGGCGAGCAACTCGCGGGCGAACGCCCAGTTCACCGCGGCGCCGTCCAGGGAGATCTCCGGCGGGAAGGACATCCGCACCGCGAGCGGATCGGACGGCTCGTAGCGCAGCACCGCGGGCACCGCGTGCGGGCCTGGCGCGGTCGCGATGAGACGGACCTGGACGGCTTGGTCGATGGCACTGGGCATCGCGGCTGCTCCCTCACGGCGGTCGGGTCTTGGGCGTGACTCATCCAGTAGGACGCAGTGCCCGCTCTCGCCGTGCACGCGACGGGTGTGTGATCTATGTCATGAAAGGCATCCTCGGGCCGATCCGGGGTAACGCACTGGGCCGGCCGACGGCTGGAGCCCCTCCGTCGGCCGGCCCCTGGTGCCCCCACCTGGCATCGGGTAACGGGCATCGCTCTTCAGTCAAGGGGCGGTCAAGGGCGTGGCTGCTCCAGGAACTCCTCGATGATTCCCGGGGCGGCCGCAGCCGCGAAGGCCGGTGCCTCGGCGGCCGAGAGGTCCGGGATGCGGTAGCCGTCCTCACCGGCCGCGACCGCAGCGGTGAGCGTGACGAGTCCGGCCCGGCGAGTCGCGGGCGAGGTGGTGAACGTCCACGCCACGACGGCCTTGCGCTCAAGGGCGAGGGTGTCCCGGCTGAAGGTGCCGGAGCGGGTCACCAGCAGGCCGCCGCGTATTCCGTGGCCCAGATTGCGGTACGCGTCCCGGGCCAGCCACAGCACGAGCGGCGTGCTGACCACCGCGTAGATCCAAGCGCAGTGCAGAAGTACGGGGGTGAACGCCACCCCCGTCCCCGCGAGCAGGGCCGTGCCGGGCAGCACCGCGTACAGCACGCCACGCACCCGGCGTCGGCGGAGCGCGGCGCGCGGGTGCGGCGTGAGCGGGGCCGGTGACGTCAACTCCGTGTCGGGGAGCGGCATGCGCAGGGCGCCGCGCGCCACACGCAGTGCCTGTGGCCGGGGCGCGGGCGGCAGCATCACGCTGCGCCGGCGGTTCTCCTCACGGTTGCCGAGGCCACCCGCGACGGCGCGGACCGTGGCGCCACCGCCGGCTCGCAGCAGCAGCGGTTCGCGGAGCAGCACGCCGCGCAGCCGGTCCTGCTCGATGGTGACCGAGCGGGTGGTGAACAGGCCCCGGTGCACCCGCAGTGTGCGGGCATCGGCCCACTCCAGGCGGTAGTTCCACCAGTTCTCGATGTAGAGGGCGACCGCGCCGACCGAACCGAGCACGAGGACGCCGAGCAGCGCGGCCGGAATGGTCAGCCACAGTATGCCGGCGCCGAATTCGCTGAACGCCCGCTGGACGAAGCCGATTTTCCACGGCTCGATACCCATCCCGTCGAGCGCGCGGTAGAGCGAGCCGACCGCCACGAACACGCCACCGACGACCCAGAAGGTCAGCGGCGCGTACCGCAGCCAGCGACGGCTGACGCGGGCAAGTACCGGATCCGCGGTGCCCGCCTCCACATCGGCACGTGCGAGCAACTCGGCCTGCAGCAAATGTGCTTGATTACGCGTCAGGGAGTCGAGGCGCAGCTCGCCGCCGGTGTCGCCGGAGCCCGCCGTGCCGGCCCGCAGCACGGTCACGCCCAGCAGCCGGTGCAGCGGGGAGGCCGTCAGGTCGACGGTGCGGATGCGGTGCAGCGGCACGCTGCGCAGCCGTCGGGTCAGCAGTCCGGTGCGGACCTCGAAGGAGTCGGGGGTCACGCGGAAGGCCGTGCGGCCCCAGCGCACCAGGCCGATGGCGGTGATCACGGCGAAGGACGCGGCGATGGCGGCCAGGCTGATCCAGGCCCTGGAGCTGATCCGCCCGCCGGTCGCCAGGGCCGTCAGGGCCAGTGAGCCGAGCGGCGCGGCCATCCAGCCGCAGTGCACCAGGAGCGTGCGCGGGTCCAGCCGTCGCCACTGCGGGGTACCGGGGGGAGCGGTGAGGCCGGGGGTTCCGGTCGGGGCGCTCATGCCGCGTCACCCGGTACGTCCTGGGCGGCCTCGCCGATCCGACGGGCCAGCTCCTCGGCGTCGGCGTCGCAGAGCCCGGCGATCTTTATGTCGCCCGCGGTGGAGGCGGTGGTGACGGTGACGGTGGCCAGGCCGTAGCGCCGCTGCACGGGGCCGCGCAGGGTGTCGACGGTCTGCACCCGCGACAGCGGCGCGATCCGCCGCTTCTGCCAGAACCAGCCCCCGGCCGCGTAGACCGCGCGGTCACCCAGCTCCCACGCGTGCACCGCGTACCGCCGGCGCGGCATGACGGCGACGTACCAGACCGCCGGCAGCACCAGGGTGACCAGCAGCAGCGGGCCGAGCCAGGGCAGCGCGCCGGGGAAGAAGAGCAGGCTCAGGACGGCCAGTGCGAGCGCCGTCAGCAGCATCGGGCCGCTGAGCGTCAGCCACGCCTGGACGGTCCACCAGTGGCGGGCGCGCGGGTCGACGCGATGGCGGGGTGGGCGCAGGCGCGGGGCGGCGCACTCGGACATCAGGGATCACTCCGGGTTTCAAGTCAACTGTATTGAGTCCCGTACGCTATAACGATACGAGTGACTTGTAAAAGGCGAAGTCGCCGCGGCGGCCCGGTCGGGCAGGGGTGAATCACGGGCGAGCCGGGCCGATTCGGGAGACTCGGGCGCGGCGCGGCACGCCGGCTGCCGCCCGGGTATTCCCGCCAATGCGTTGCCGCGTGGTCGTTGCCGAACCCCTGCGCACAGCGGACAGAGAACAGGGAACAGAGAAAGGGGCCTGTGTGCCCAAGAAGGTGGATCACGAAGCCAGGCGGCAGGAGATCTCCGAGGCGCTCTGGCGCATCGCGAGCACCCGGGGCCTGGACGGGGCGAGTCTGCGCGACGTCGCCGCCGAGGCCGGCATCTCCCTCGGCCGGCTGCAGCACTACTTCGGCAGCAAGGACGAGATGCTCCGCTTCGCCCTGCGCCACATCAACCAGCTGGCCGAGCGGCGCATCCGCGAGCGCATCGAGAAGCTGCCCGAGGAGCCGTCGCCCCGTACGGTGCTGCGCGCCTGCCTGGCGGGCATGCTGCCGCTGGACGAGAAGAGCCGGATCGGCGCGCTGGTCGGCGCCGCCTACTTCGCCCGCGCCGTTCACGACGAGTCCCTCCGGGCCGAGGCCAGGGAGGGGACCCCCGAGCTGCGCGCCTTCTTCGCCGACCAGCTGCGCCGGGCCGCGGACCGCGGTGAACTCCCGCCGGAGCGGGCCACCGAGGACGAGGCGATGCTGCTGATCAGCGTGACCGACGGCCTCGCCACATACGTCCTGCTGGACGTGCACGGCCCCGAGCAGGCGCTGCGGCTGCTGGACCGGCATCTGGAAAACCTCTTCGGGGGCGCCCAGGCCGGCCACGCCTAGGTCGGACACACCCTGGCCGGAGCGAGCGGAAGCCGCGGCTGATTTCGCCGCCCTTCCCTTGCCCCTTGTGCGTCTCCCGTCGCCTTCCGTGCGTCTCGCGCGACAAACGATCTCTGGGCGGTGCCCCCGACGGAATATGGCTGAAGATCGACCCCGGTTCCGTCGGTGCTCCGTTGCGCCGCATGCCTCCGTGACCTCCGTCACGAAACTTTGAGCCAACGTTGCGTCCTCCTTACTCTTGCCGTTCAAGCCATGCCCCCACCGCGCCGCGACCGACCACCGGGCAGTCGCGGAGCCGCCGCCGGGGTGCGCACTACGTCAGGGGCCGTACCTCCATGTCAGATGACTTCGCGATGTCCGAGGAGTCGGCGGTGGACGCCTACACCGCGCTCCACGCGCGGGAGTACCCGCACCTGATCGGCTATGCCCGGCTCCGGACCGCCGACCCCGCCCTCGCCGCCGACCTTGTCGCCGAGGCGCACTTCCACGTCCGGCAGCGGATCCACGGCGGCGCCCGGATCGACGACATCCGCGCCTATCTGCGGACCACCATTCGCGACCTCGCGACGACGGCGGAGGCGGACCCCGCACGCCTGATCCCGCGCGACCCGCAGGACGACCGGCCGCGCGCCGGCACCCCTGCCTCCACGGACGGCGCCGAGGCGCCGGAGCCCGGCGGCTACGTCGATCTGCTCGCCCGCATCCTGGACCAGCTGCCGCAGCGCTGGGTGCAGGCCCTGTGGCTCGCCGAGGCCGAGAAGCAGACGCCGGCCGCGATCGCCAAGACGGTGGGTGGCAAGGAAGACACCGCGACCGTGCTCCTCAACCGGGCCCGGGGCGGTCTGCGGCAGGCGTTCCTGAGCGAGATACCCGGCGCGCCCGACGATCCGCTGTGCTTCGCCTACCGGGAGCGGATGCCCGCCGTCATCCGGGGCGAGGCCACCGGCGACCAGGTGCGCGAGGTCGAAGGCCATCTGCCGCACTGCCCGGACTGCCAGGACCGGATGGCCCTGCTGACCCGCTCCGACGACCGGCTGTCCGCGCTGATCGGCCCCGCGCTGCTGACGTTCCTGGCGGGCGGCTCCGCGACGTTCCTGCGGCCCCTGGTCGGCGTCGGCGCCGCAGACGCCGCGGCCAAGACCGGCGCACCCGAGCCGACGCCCTCGCCGATGCGGCGTCTCCTGCGCGGCCGGGTCGGCATGACCGGGCCGGTGGCCGCGACGGCAGCGGGTGTGGCCGCGGCCGCGGTCGCCGGGGCGGCGGTCGCCGCCGGGTTCGTACTGGCCGGTGACGACTCCGCGGCCGCCCCGCACCAGGTCGAGGCGGCCTCGCGGACCACGGGCGGTACGTCGGAGCAGAGCCTGCCGCAGGGCGGTGCGCCGACCGAGGAGGCACCGTCCGGGACCGGCGGCGCGAGCAGCACGAGCCCCGCCGCCGGATCGACCGCGCCGTCGAACGGCGGGATCCCGGCTCCGGGGACGCCCGGCGGGTCCACGCCGGGTCAGCCGTTGCCGCCGCGCACCGCCGCTTCGATATCCGCGCCGCCCTCGTCCTCGCTGCCGGGCACGGGGCCCGCGTCCGGGACCCCGGCGCCGAGCACGACCGCGCCGCCGACCACCGGCTCCCCGACTCCCGGCTCGCCCACCCCGCCGCCGGCCACGGGGTCCCCGACGCAGCCCTCCGGCCCGCCGCCCTCCAGCCCGGCCCCGTCGAGTCCTGCGCCTTCGAGCCCGGCCCCCTCCAGCCCCGCGCCTTCCAGCCCCAGCACCGGGCCCACCTCGCCGACGGCCGGGCCGAGCAGCGGATCGCCTTCCACGACCGCGCCCGGCACGACCCCGCCCCCCTCGGACAGCTCCGCCCCCTCCTCCGAGCCGGGCACCAGCTCCGCCTCCGCGCAGCCGACGGAACCCACGCCCACCCCGACGGAGCGCGAACACCGGGACCGGTGACGGCCCGCCGCACCCTGGACGGGGCCCTCGGGCTGGGCTAGCTTCCAGCGCAACGAGGGCCCGGAGGTTCCTGAGGCCCGTGGGGATCACGATCGGGGTGGGGCGCGGATGCGGCGTTCGGAACACAGGTCGTACGGCGGACACGGCACAGCGCGCGCAGGCAGGGGCACGGGCACGGAGCCGGGGCCCCGCAGTGGGCGATCGGTGCGCCGGATCGCGTCGGCGGTGGCCGGCGCGGCGCTGCTCGGCACGATCGCCGCAGCCGCAGGACCGGTGGCCGCGGCACAGCCGGCCGACGTCGGCCGGCCGCCGTCGGCATCCTCCGCCGGGGAGCAGTCAGCTGCGCGCATGGACCTGCCGGCGTCGGCCACCACGTCCCGGCCCGATGCCCTGCACGTCGGCTGGCGGCTCAAGGACAGTGGCAGCAACGCCCGTTTCCGCGGCCTCGCGGCCGTCAGCAGGTCGACGGCGTGGGTGGCCGGCACCAACGGCACCGTGCTCCGGACGCACGACGGCGGGCGGCGGTGGAGCGATGTCTCACCGCCGGGCGCGGGTGCGCTGGAGTTCCGCGATGTCGAGGCGTTCGATGCGCGCCGTGCGGTGGTTCTCGCGATCGGCGAGGGGGATGCCTCACGGGTCCTGCGCACCGACGACGGAGGGGCCACTTGGAGTGAGAGCTTCCGCAACACCGACCCGCGGGCCTTCTACGACTGCCTGACCTTCTTCGACCGGCGGCACGGCATCGCACTCAGCGATCCGGTCGACGGCAGGTACCGCATCCTGTCGACCGGCGACGGCGGCCGCAGCTGGCGTGTGCTGCCGTCGGACGGGATGCCGCAGGCCCAGCCGGGCGAGGCCGCGTTCGCCGCCAGTGGCCAGTGCCTGGTCTCCTCCGGCAGCCACGACGCCTGGATCGCGACCGGGGGCGCGGCCACCGCCCGTGTGCTGCACACCGCCGAACGCGGGCGTACCTGGACGGTCACCGATGCCCCCGTCCCGGCCGGTGACCCGGCCCGTGGGGTCTTCGCGCTCGCCTTCCGTGACCGCGCGCACGGCCTCGCGGTCGGTGGCGATTACCGCCCGGGCATGCCGTCGCCCCGGGCCGCCGCGGTCAGTACCGACGGCGGTGCCACCTGGAAGGGCGCGGCCGAACCGCCGAGCGCATACCGCTCCGGAGTGTCCTGGCTCCCGCATTCGCGGCACATCGCCGTCACCGTGGGACCGACCGGCAGCGACGTGACGTTCGATGCCGGCCGCACCTGGCAAGCTTTCGACAACGGCTCGTACGACACCGTCGACTGCGCCCCGGACCTCGGCTGCTGGGCCGCAGGGGAAAACGGACGCATCGCGCGTCTCGCGCACTGAGGACGTCGGGACGGCGTCGAGGCCGGCGTAGGGAAAACACCGGCAGGTCATCAACGGGATCCGGCGACGGACCGGTATCCCGAGGCGGGTGGCCTGCCGCGAGGTCCGGCAGCCGGTAGACCTCTTACGGCCGTCCCGTGTGCCGTCCGCCGGCCGGCGGACGGCACACGGGAGAGCTCTGTTGAGCTGTCCAGGCCGACGCCGACCGGTAAGGCCGGCCCGGCGGGCTCGGCGACGGGAAGCATGTTCGCCGCCGTCGAGGAAAGCAGCCTGCCGGGCCGTGCAACCTCGCAGGAAACGGCTCAGACGACTATGACCCGGCGCCCGCGCGTATGGCCGGCCTGGCTGTCGATGTGCGCCGCCGCGGCCTCGGCGAGGGTGTACGACTTCTCGACCGGGATGTGCAGCTTCCCCCGCGAGATGAGGACGGCGGCCTCGGCGAGCGCTTCCGGCACGCTCCCGGCCACGCCGGAGAACCGGACACCGAGTTCCGGCGCGGCGAGATCGGCGATGGAGAGCACCTTCTGCGGATCCCCGGTCAGCTCGACGAGTTCGCCGATCACGCCCGAGCCCGCCAGATCGAGAGCCGCGTCGACACGGCCGAGCTGCCGCACCCGCTCGACCCAGCCTTCGCCGTACGTCGTGGCGAGGGCACCCAGACCGCGCAGATAGTCCTGGTTCGCGGCGCCGGCCGTACCGATCACCGTGATGCCGCGGTCGCGGGCGATCTGCAACACCGCCGATCCGACTCCTCCGGAAGCCCCGCTGACCAGCAGCGTCTGCCCGGACTGCACACCGACCTCACGGATGACGCGCAGCGCGGTCTCCACCACGGAGGGGTACCCGGCCGCCTCTTCGAAGGTCAGCCCCTCGGGCATACGGGCCCAGGCCGACAGCACGGCGAACTCGGCATACGTGCTCGACCCTTCGCCGAACACGTGGTCGCCGGCCTCGACCCCGCTGACACCGTCGCCGACCTCGTCCACCACCCCGGCGGCGTCCAGCCCGACCCCGGCGGGCAACGCGATCGGATGGGCCCCCAGGACCTGGCCCTCACGGACCCTCCAGTCGACGGGGTTCACGCCCGCCGCCCGCACGGCGACGCGCACCTGACCGGGGCCCGCGTGGGGCTCCTCGGCGTCTTTGAGTTGCAGCACGTCCGGACCGCCGAACTCGGCGAAGCTCACTTTTCTCATGCGGCCGAACGTAACACTAACGGTTAGTGTTTTGGAACGGTTAGGAATTTGTATCTGATAGCGTCAGCGCGTGAACATGCCGTCCGGACGCCGTGAGCGCAAGAAGGCCGCGACCCGCCAGAAGATCGCCGACGCCGCCCTGCGGCTCTTCCTGGAACGCGGATACGACGCGGTGGGCATCCGTGACGTGGCCGCCGAGGCCGACGTGGCCGTCACCACGCTCTTCTCCCACTTCGCCTCGAAAGAGGCCCTGGTGTTCGAGCAGGACGAAGACTTCGAGCAGCGCCTTGCGCAGGCGGTCACCCGCCGGGCGCCGCACGAGCCGCTCATCCCTGCGCTGCGCCGCGAGATCCAGGCCCTGGTGCGGCATTGCACGGCGGACGGCGCAGCCCCGATCTGGCGCATGATCGACGCCTCACCCGCCCTGCGGGAGTACGAGGAGTCGATGCGGCTGCGTCATGCGGAGTCGCTGGCAGCGGCCATCGCCGCCGACCCCGACCTGTCGTCGAGCACCACGGCCGCCCGGGCGATCGCGAGGTTCGTGATCGACGCCTATTCGCTGGCCCGTGAGGCGGCCGATCCGGAGGCCGCGGTGGACGAGATCTTCCGGATGATCGAGGCGGCCTGGGAGGCCACCCGCCCTTGAGGACTGCCCGGCGCGTCACGGGCGAAGGCCGGAGGCGAATGGCGGCAACGGCCGTCCCGGGCTACGCGGCCCGGCGCCGCGTCCGGCGTTCTTCGGCAAGTGCCGCTCCGGCCGCGTCCACTCACGACCCGTCAGACCACCCCGCCTGATACCGACCGGAGCGTTGTGCATGACGGCCTGGTCACACGACCCGTCAGGCAGTGCCTACGCTGCCCGCATGTGGAGAGAGATCGCCCGCCAGGCGTTTCCCGCGGTCGAGTTGAGCGAGCCCGCCGATCCGGAGAGGGTGGCCACCGCCGAGCGGCGCCTGGGATGTGCGCTACCGCGCGAACTCGTCGGCCTGCTGCGGGAGACGGGCGGCATCGTGGCCCACGACGGAGTGGATACGGTCTGGCCTCTGAGCCGGATCGTCGAGGAGAACCTTCACTTCCGGTCCGATCGCACCTTCGCCGAACCTATATGCCGTTCGACCCGCTGCTCTTCTTCGGCGACAACGGCGGCGGCGACCTGTTCGCCTTCGTCCGGACTCCTCCGTGCCCCGACGTCTTCGTGTGGGGCCCTGCGGTACCGGGTCCGGCAGCCGATCACGTGCGGGACCGGGTTCCGGTAGCCGTCCCCGTGCCCGCTCGCCGCTTCGTCCGGTCGTCCCTCAGTCCATCAAGCTGCCGAGCCGGCCCTCCAGGACGACCAGCAACTCGCCCAACGCGTCGGAGAGTTCCTCCTGCCGCTCGTCGCCGATGCCGTCGAGCAGGGCCGCCTCGTAGCGCAGCTGCTCCGGCAGGAGCCGGTCGATGGTGTCGCGGCCCTCGTCGGTGAGGGAGAGGTGGGTGACGCGGCGGTCCCGTTCGTCGGGCCGGCGGGAGACCAGCCCACGGTCCTCCAGTTGCCGCACGCGTTTGGTCACCGCGGCCCCGGAAGCGAAGGTCTCGCGGGCGATCCGCCCGGGGGTCAGCTCGCGGTCCATCCGGCGCAGCGTGCCGAGGATGTCGAACTCGGGGCGGGTGAGCCCGGCCCGCCGCAGGGGCGCGTCGGCCGCCTGCTGCAACAGTGCGGAGCAGCGGTTGAGCCGCCCGATCACCGCCATCGGGCCGGTGTCCAGCCCTGGGTGCACCTGCTGCCACTGGCGCAGCACCCCCGCGACGATGTCCTCGGTCACCCGCACTCCTCTCGGCCACACTGCCGTACAAGCCCTAATTGTGCCTGCCGCCGGGGCCCGCGGACGCACCGGTCAGGCGGCGGCCACGGGCGTCGAGAGCCTGCGGACGAGCACCGCCAGTACGCGGTGGCCCTGCTGCTCGGCGAGAGCGATCCGCTCCTGCGGCAGGGGCCGCTGCCACCACTCGCCTGCCGCGACATCGACGGCCTCACGCAGCTCGATCAGACACCCGGCGAGCCGGTCGCGGGTCCAGCCGGCCTCGGGAGTGTCGTCCCGCCCCGCCGGCTCGCGCGCCGCGAGCCGGCGATGGGCCGCGGCCTCGGCGGCCGCCAGCCGCTCCAGGGCGATGTCGATGCGGTCGGCGGCCCGCCGGTTGGTGACCAGCACGCAGCAGGCCAGGCCCACCGCCGCACCCACCACGGTGTCGATCCAGCGGTCGGTGACGAGGGTTCTCGCCGGCAGATGGCCGCCGAACCCGGTCAGCAGCAGCGCCACGGGCGTCACGCATACGGAGCCGAGCCAGTAGTTCCGGGTGATCCATGCCTCGGCGCCGAGCTGGAACGCCAACGCGAGCGCGATCATCGCCAGGTGTCCCGTGTGGATCAGCGGCAGCAGCGCGGTGAAGAGCAGCAGGCCCAGCAGATTGCCCAGGGTGCGCTGGAGCGCGCGCTGCCAGGAGAGCGTGGTGTTGGCCTGGTAGATGGAGGCCGCGGTCACCACGGCCCAGTACGGGTGCCCGACGCCGATGGCCATCGAGGCCCATCCCGCGAGCACGCAACCGGCGGCGACCCGCGCGCCTATGGGCAGCAGCGGCGACCCGGGCGCGAGACGCGCCGCCACCGCCCGCAGTCCGCGCGGGAGGCCGGGCGCCGGGTGCCGCAGCACGAGCGGGCCGGAGCCGTCGTCGTCCGGAGCGTGGCTCTTCGTCACGGTCCCGCGTGCCCCCGCGGCCGTCGTCCGCGCCGCCGCTGTCGTCTCCGCCGTGATGCCGGCGAGTTCCTCGGCCTGGGCAGGGGAGAGCGGCACTTCGGGGAGGGGCCGCCCACCTCGCAGCTCACGCGCCCAGCCGCTGAGCCGGTCAGCCTCCGCGGCCCGTCCTGTGGGTTGCGCGCCTACGGGATCGCGGTCTCCGAGCGCCGACTCGGCGCGTACCAGCAGCCGCTCGAGGCGGGCGCGGGCCGCTGCCCTGCCCGGTGCGCGGACGGGGACGAGGAAGACGGCGTGCCACGCGGCGTTCACGGCGGCCGCGGTGGCGTGCCGGGCTTGCGCCGTCCCTGCCGG
Source organism: Streptomyces sp. Pv4-95 (assembly GCF_045782725.1). Taxonomy (NCBI): domain Bacteria; kingdom Bacillati; phylum Actinomycetota; class Actinomycetes; order Kitasatosporales; family Streptomycetaceae; genus Streptomyces; species Streptomyces sp. Pv4-95. The sequence goes on along the minus strand of NZ_CP127172.1, from coordinate 1,552,958 downwards.
TTCCGCGCCGCCGGTCTCCGGGGCAGAGCGCAACAGTCCGGCCGCGGCCTCCAGGGCACGAGCGGCGGCGATCCGTTCCGGCCCCTGGGGCCGTACCAGCGCGGGCGCCATGCACACCAGCCACGCGATGGCGCCGGTGCCGAGCGCCAAGGCCACGTGCAGCGGAACCTGCCCCGGCCGCTGCGGCACGAAGAACGCCGAGGCGGCGATGAACGTCAGGATCAGGTTCCCCGGCGGGCCGATGCGCGTCGCGTCGCACACCATCTTGTGGACCGCGGCGACCAGCGAGGCCAGCACCACGAGCAGAGCGGTCGAGGTGGTCAGCGATGCGGCGGTCAGCGCGACGGCGAGGCTCGCGACCATGCCGAGCACCACCCACGGCAGTGTGCGGGCGCGGGCCGCGTACGGCAGACCGTGTGCGTACAGCGCGCACATCGCCCCGGCGGAGGTGTAGAGGATCAGGTCAAGCCGTCCGAGGGCGAGCAGCGTGAGATCGGGGATGGCGAGCGCCACGACCGCGCTGAGCGCCGGCTTGTGCCAGATGTCGACGGGGCGGCGCAACCGCACGGTGCTCCTGACCGGCAGCGCGCGCGGTGGGCGGGCGCGCATCGCGCTCTTGCGCGCGGTGGTCGCGGACCGCTCCGGCGGCTTGGCATGCTTCCCCATGGCTTGAAGATTAGCAGGTGTTTTACTCGTGAACGATGTCCCCCGGCGGGGAAGCGGGAGGGCAGGGGATGGCTCACCTCGTCCCACCCGCCCCACCCGCCCCGCTCACCCCGCTCACCCCGCTCACTCCGCCCCGGTGAGTACCCGGGCCCGGCATTGCGACGGCGTCCCCCAGGCGCTCCGCAGTGCGCGCGCCTTGCGGATCCACAGCGACAGGTCCAGCTCCTCGGTGTAGCCGATGGCGCCGTGGAGCTGGAGCGCGGTCCGCGCCGCCCCGTATGCCGCTTCGCCCGCGGCCACCTTCGCCGCGGCCACGTCCCGGGAGGCATCCTCGGACGCCGAGCCGCGCCCGTCTCCCTCCTCTCCCCGCCCCGCTGTCCCCACCGCCGCCGCGAACACCAGCGGCTGCGCGAATTCCAAGGCCAGCAGCGCGTCGGCCAGCCGGTGCTTCACCGCCTGGAACGTGCCGACGGCTACGCCGAACTGCCGCCGCTGCTGTACATACGTCACGGTGTCCGCCAGCAGTCGGCGTCCGACGCCGAGCGCCTGTGCGGCCGTGAGCAGCGACGCGACATCACCGGCGTACGCGGCGGCCGCCCGGACCGCCGGCCCGCTCGCCACCGTCTCGCCGTCCGGGGCGGGGCGGGCCAGTCGCCGCGCCGGATCGATCGAGGGCTGGACGGGCCCGCCCGCGGCCGTACGCAGCAGCTGATCCCCGTCGACGGCGAACGTCGCGTCGGCGGTGGCGGCGTCCAGCGCGTACGGCCCGTACGCCGCGTCCGCGTACGACACGACCAGCCCGCCTGCCGCGATCCCCGGCAGCCACCGCCCGCGGAGCGCGGGGTCGCCCAGCCGTTGCAGCAGGACCGCGGCGGCGACCGTCTCCACCATCGGGCCAGGGGCCGCGTGACGCCCCAACTCCACGAAAGCGGTGACCAGTTCGACGGGCAGGAAGTCCATCCCGTCGTACTCCTGCGGTACCGCCAGCGCGAACAGGCCCGCATCCGCCAGCTGTTGCCATATCTTCCGGCCCGGCGCGGTGTCCTCCGCCGCCCACGCCCGCACCGCGGAAGCGCTGCCCGCCGCGCCCAGCATCCGGTCGAGGGTCCGGCCGAACTCGATCTGCTCGTCGTCAAGAAGAAAAGCCACCGGGTCGAGTCCTCTCGTCGTGGCCGGGCGGAGCGGCCGTCACCGCCTGCCCCTGGGCAGTCCGAGCAGTCGCTCGGCGATGATGTCGCGCTGGATCTCGTTGGTGCCCGCGTAGATCGGGCCGGCCAGCGCGAAGGTCCAGCCCTCGGCCCAACTGCCGTGCTCCGGCGCTTCTTCGGCATGGTCGGCGAGCTCGCCCTCGGCGCCGAGGAGGTCGAGCGCGGTCTCGTGCAGAGCGATGTCCAGCTCCGACCAGTAGATCTTGTTGAGACTGGACTCGGCCCCCAACTGCCCGCCCGCCGCGAGCCGTGCCGCATTGGCGCGGGTGAAGAGGTGGTAGGCGCGGGCGCCGATGACGGCGTCGGCGACGCGATCGCGCAGCGCCGTATCGGCCGGATCGGCGCACTGCCGCCACAGCGCGGCCAGCCGGTCGGCGGCCGCCGTGAAACGGCCGGGGCTGCGCAGCGTGAGACCGCGTTCGTTGCCCGCCGTGCTCATCGCGACCTGCCACCCCCGGCTCGGCTCGCCGATGACGTCCGCGTCGGCGACGAAGACGTCGTCGAGGAAGAGTTCGGCGAAAGCCGGCTTGCCGTCCAGCCGGCCGATGGGCCGCACCGCCACGCCCGGTGCGGCGAGGTCGAACATGAGATAGGTCAGCCCGCGGTGCGGGCGCTCGGCGTCCGGATGGCTGCGGAACAGGCCGAACGCGCGATCGGCGAAAGCGGCCCGCGAGGACCAGGTCTTCTGCCCGTTGAGCAGCCAGCCGCCGTCGACCCGCACGGCCGTCGAGCGCAGCGACGCGAGGTCGGATCCCGCCTCCGGCTCGGACCATGCCTGCGCCCAGATGACCTCGCCACGCGCCATCGGCGGCAGCAGGCGGGCGAGTTGGGCGGGGGAGCCGTGCTCGAAGAGCGTCGGGGCGAGGAGGCTGATGCCGTTCTGGGACACCCGGCCCGGCGCGCCCGCGGCGTAGTACTCCTCCTCGAAGATCAGCCGGCGCTGCACGGAAGCCCCCCGGCCGCCGAACTCCTCGGGCCAGGAAACCGCCGACCAGCGGTCCGCGGCGAGCGTGCGCTCCCACTCCCGGTGGGCGGCGAACCCGTCCGCGGTCTCCAGGGAGGGGAGGGGGACGGCCGGTACGTGCGCGGAGAGCCAGGCGCGGGCCGTCCGCCTGAACTCCTCGTCCTCCGGCGTGTGCGCGAGATCCATCGGGGAGCGGCCTCTCTCGTGACGCGGCCCCGGAGATCTCCGGGCCTGGGACTCCGTGGTGCCGTCCGACTGTTCCCTAACAAGTGTTTGGTAGGTTAACGTACGGCCATGACGCCCGAGAAGCCTTCGTACGTCCCCGGACACGGGCTGCTGGCCGGCCGGAGCGCCGTCGTCACGGCCGCGGCGGGCGCCGGCATCGGTGGCGCCACCGCCCGCAAACTCCTGGAGGAAGGCGCGGACGTCGTCCTCTCCGACGCCCATTCCCGCAGGCTCACGCAGTCCGCGGAGCTGCTCGCCGACGAGTTCGGGGCCCGGCGGGTCGCCGCCCTGCCCTGCGACGTCACCGACGAAGAGCAGGTCGGAGCGCTCTTCGACTTCGTGGAACAGCGCCACGGGCGGCTCGACATCGTCGTCAACAACGCCGGCCTCGGCGGCACCGCCGACCTCGTCGACATGACCGACGACCAATGGGACAAGGTCCTCGACGTCACCCTGGGCGGCACCTTCCGCTGCACCCGCGCCGCACTGCGCCGGATGCGCGCCACCCCGGGGCAGACCCGCACCGGCACCGCGCCCGGGGTCGGCACCGTGCCCGGGACCGGCGCGGCTCCCGGGGTCAGCAGCTCCGCGGGCGGCGTCATCGTCAACAACGCCTCCGTCGTCGGCTGGCGCGCACAGCGCGGACAGGCCCACTACGCCGCCGCCAAAGCCGGCGTCATGGCGCTGACCCGCTGCGCCGCGGTCGAGGCCGCCGCCTACGGAATCCGGGTCAACGCCGTCTCCCCGAGCCTCGCCATGCACCCCCACCTCGCCAAGGTCACCACCGACGAGCTGCTGACCGAGCTCACCTCCCGAGAGGCGTTCGGGCGCTTCGCCGAGCCCTGGGAAGTCGCCAACGTCATCGTCTTCCTCGCCAGCGACTACTCCTCCTACATGACCGGCGAGGTCGTCCCGGTCAGCAGCCAGCACGCCTGAGACCGGCCCGATGCGGAGCGACAATGGGCAGGTGCCAACCGCCAAGAAGAAGACGACCGCCGTGAGCGCGTCCCCGGAGCGCCGCCGCGAACTGCTCGACACCGCGGCGGAGGTCTTCGCCGCCCAGGGCTACAACGCCACGACCGTCCGCCGTATCGCGGACGAGGCCGGCATGCTCGCCGGCAGCCTCTACTACCACTTCGATTCCAAGGAATCGATGGTGGACGAGATCCTCTCCACCTTCCTGACCGAACTGTGGGACGGCTACGACGCCGTACTCGCCGCCGGCCTCGACCCCCGCGAGACCATCGAAGCCCTCGTCACCGAATCCTTCCGGGAGATCGACCGGCACCGCGCGGCCGTCGCCATCTACCAGAAGGAGTCCCCGCACCTCGCCGCCCAGCCCCGCTTCGGCTACCTCACCGACTCCCAGCGGAAGTTCGAAAGAGCCTGGCTGGGCACCCTGGAGCGAGGCGTCAGCGACGGCGTCTTCCGCGCCGACCTCGACATCCGGCTCACCTACCGCTTCGTCCGCGACACCGTCTGGGTGGCGGCGAGCTGGTACCGGCCGGGAGGCCACCACAGCCCCGAGGAGATCGCCCGCCAGTACCTCTCGATGGTCCTGGACGGCATCGCCCTGCGGAACGAGACCGCCCTACGGGAATGAGCGCCCCGCGGATGCCAGAGCGCTCCAGCCCCGGGAACCACCCACCCACGACCCGAAGGAGCCCGTCATGGCCGCGCCCTACGAGCGACGTGAGGCCTACATCGTCGACGCGCTGCGCACCCCGGTCGGCAAACGCAACGGCGGACTGGCCTCCGTGCACCCCGCCGACCTCGGCGCGCACGTCCTCAAGGCACTGATGGACCGGACGGACGTGGACCCGGCCGCCGTCGAGGATGTCGTCTTCGGCTGCCTGGACACCGTCGGGCCGCAGGCCGGGGACATCGCCCGCACCGCCTGGCTCGCGGCCGGGCTGCCAGAAGAGGTGCCCGGCGTCACCATCGACCGGCAGTGCGGCTCCTCCCAGCAAGCCGTGCACTTCGCGGCGCAGGGCGTGCTCTCCGGCACCCAGGATCTGGTCGTCGCCGGCGGCACCCAGAACATGTCGATGATCCCGATCGCCTTCGCCGGCCGGCAGGCCGCCGAACCACTCGGCCTGACCGAGGGCCCGTTCGCCGGCAGCGAGGGATGGCGCGCACGCTACGGCGACCGCCCGGTGAACCAGTTCCACGGCGCCGAACTCATCGCCGAGAAGTGGGGCATCTCGCGCCGCGACATGGAGGAGTACGCGCTGCGCTCCCACCGGCGGGCGATCCGCGCCCTCGACGAGGGCCGCTTCACCCGCGAGACCGTCCCCTACGGAAACATCGCCCTGGACGAGGGACCGCGCCGCGACACCTCCCTGGAGAAGATGGCCGCCCTCAAGCCCCTCGTCGAGGGCGGCCGGCTGACCGCCGGCGTCTCCTCGCAGGTCTCCGACGGCGCCGCCGCGATGCTGCTGGCCGGTGAACGCGCGGTCCGCGAACACGGCCTCACCCCGCGCGCCCGCATCCACCATCTGTCCGTCCGCGGCGAGGACCCCATCAGGATGCTCTCCGCCCCCATCCCCGCCACCGCGCACGCGCTGAAGAAGACCGGCCTCACCCTCGACGCGATCGACCTGATCGAGATCAACGAAGCGTTCGCCTCGGTGGTCCTGGCCTGGATCAAGGAGACCGGCGCGGACCCGGACAAGGTCAACGTCAACGGCGGTGCCATCGCCCTCGGCCACCCCCTGGGCGCGACGGGCGTCAAACTGATGACCACGCTCCTGCACGAGCTGGAACGCACCAACGGCCGCTACGGCCTGCAGACCATGTGCGAGGGCGGCGGCCAGGCCAACGTCACGATCATCGAACGCCTCTGAGCCGGCGATTTCCGGGAGGGCCGGAAGGGCCACTCTCCGGGACGGCCGTGCCGCCCGGCGCAGAGGCGGGCGGCACGGCCGGTCGGTCACACAGGGCCGCCGCGACGGGCGGCGGCCGGTGCGGAGGCGTTCAGCAGTGGGTGTTCTTGACGTACAGGGCACGCGGACCCGACGTCTTGCCGTACCGAACGTCCTTGGTCGCGCTCTTCGCCAGACGGCCGCGCGGGTCGCGCTGATGCGGGATGACGATGGTGAAGCAGGACGTGCGCTGGGCGCACAGATTGGTCAGCCGCACATAACGGTGATTGCCCTTGTCGAAGTACTTGCGCACCTTGACGCACTGCGGCGACCGGCCGGCCGCCGCCGCTTCCGAGCCTGTGGCCAGCGTCAATGAGGCGCCGAACGCCACCGCTGCCATCACTATGGCCATGATCTTCCGCACGTGATCTCTCCCCCGGTGGTAACTCCCCCTGCGAAGGCCGTCCGGCATTCGCACGTTCATGCCCCATTCTCCATACCGGCCCCGGGAAATTCAGCCCCGGGGCACCCCGCAGCCGCGCCACGGAGCTCGTTCAAGATCGAGACCGCGACCGATTTCCCCGGAAGCCGCAGGTGGGCGCGGGCAGCACCGGGTGGACGCGGAGGGACGCCCGGCGGCGAATGCGGGGCTTGAACCTGCCGTGACGGGAGGTTCTAGCGTTGCCGGCATGACCGGGAAACACGACGCCGGCCGCCGCTGGAGCATCGGCGAGGTGGCACAGGCGAGCGGGATGACCGTGCGCGCGCTGCACCACTACGACGAGATCGGACTGCTGCGCGCGAGCGAACGCACCGCCTCGGGGCACCGCCGCTACACCGAACGCGATGTGCGGCGGCTGTACCGGGTGCGGGCCCTGCGCTCGCTCGGGCTGTCGCTGGAGGAGATCGCGAACGTCCTGACGGATTCCGCCGACGACCTGGGGGCCATGCGCGACCTGCTCAACGCCCAGCTCCGCGGTCTGGAGGCCCACGCCGGTCGCATCCAGCAGCTCACCCACCGGATCCGCGGGCTGGTGGGACAGCTGGACAAGACGTCGATGCCCGATCCTGACCAGTTCATGACGACCTTGGAGATGATGTCGGTGTTCGAGACCTCCTTCACGCCGGAGCAGAGGGAGCAGCTCGCCGAGCGCAGAGCGGAACTCGGCCCGCAGGCCATCGAGGCGGCCAAGACCGAATGGGCCGGACTCGTCGTGCAGCTTCTGCGGCACGTACAGGACGGCACTCCCGTCGATGACCCGCGGGTGCAGGACCTCACCGGCCGGTGGGACGCGCTGGCGGACCGCTTTCACGCCGAAGGCGCCGACGGCGAGCGGACCAAGGCCGCGGCGCAGCGGATGTGGGACGAGAACAGCGAAAAGATCGGCAACTCCCTGCCGTGGCCCGTCGACCGGATGCGCGACCTGGTCCACTACCTGGAGCGAGCCCGGGAGGCCCGGTAGCCGTCGGGGGCCGGGGGCCCGGGAGCGCGGGGCCCGGTAGCCATTGCGTGCCCGGGGCCCGGTAGCCCGCGCAGTTCCCCGCAGGGAGAGCCGGTGAGGGGCGGGCCGTGGTGCCACAACGCGACCATGGGGGCCGTCCCGCGGCGACCAGGGTGCCGTCTCGCGGCGACGCCCCGCGGCGGTCCGCCGGAGCGTGGCAGTCCGTGCGGGTGGCCCGGCGTGGTCGCCGGAGCGCTCCAGGTCGACGTTCGTCCGGCAGCCGGGCCGGCTTCGCCGCGTGCTGGACGGGCCGTGTGCTGGGCGGGGGCGCGTGCTGGGCAGGGCCGCCAGCCCGCGCAACGACCTCACCCTCACCCACCACCCGGCGCGCCGACAGGTGGTCTCCCCGGTGCCCCCGCCCCGGGGAGACCGGCCAACGTCCCGTACGCCTCGGTCATGATCCGGTCCACCAGCTCGGCGCACGACGGCAGATCCTCGATCAGCCCGGCGATCTGCCCCGAGGCCATCACTCCGAGATCCGGCCTGCCCTCGACCATGGCGGCCCGCAGCAGCATCGGCGTATTGGCCGCCAGAAGGACCTGCCCCCACGTCAGATCCTTGCCCCGCTTCATGGCGAGCGCGTCGCGCAGCAGCTGCGACCAGCTCATTCCCGACTGCTCGCGGAAGGCCACGGCATGCCGGACGGCCCTCAGCAGACCAGCCGAACGACCGCTTTGCTCCAGCGAGTTGACGAGATCCGTGCGCAGCATCCGGTGCGGGAGACCGTCCACCTTCGTGGTGACGACGATGTCCTTGACCGACGCCGCCAGATAGCGCTCCTTGACCGCGTCGGGAACGGTGCTGTCCGAAGTGAGCAGAAACCGGGTGCCCATGGCGACCCCGGACGCACCGAAAGCAAGCGCGGCAATCAGCCCCCGGCCGTCACGAAAGCCACCCGCCGCGATCACGGGAATATCGACCGCGTCCACGACCTGCGGCAGCAGCACACTCGTGGCCACCTCACCGGTGTGCCCACCGCCCTCACCCCCCTGCACGAGGACGGCGTCGGCGCCCCACGCCGCCACCTTCTCGGCATGTCGACGCGCCCCGATCGACGGCATCACGACGACGCCCGCCTCCTTGAGCCGCGCGATCAGCTCGCGGGACGGAGCCAGCGCGAACGAAGCCACCCGCACCCCCTCCTCGATGATCACGCGCACCCGCTCCGCCGCGTCGCCCGCGTCCGCCCGCAGATTCACCCCGAACGGCGCCTCCGTACGGGACGCGACCTCGCGGACGGCCGCCCGCAGCTCCGGGACGGTCATCGTGGCGGACGCCAGGATCCCCAGCGCTCCGGCGTTCGCGGTGGCCGAGACCAACCGCGGCCCGGCCACCCAGCCCATTCCGGTCTGGACGAGCGGATGCCGCACACCGACAAGATCGGTGAACGCGGTCCGCAGGGACGGCGACGGCGCAGGGGCGGCCTGCCTTGTCCGCGGGGAGGGGGCAGCGGGTTCGCCACCGGCTGTGGAGACGCCGGCGGGTTCGGACGAGGTGGCTGATGAGCCCGAGGTGCGGGAGGAGCGGTTGCCATCCCCGTCGGCCGTCATGCGCGTACCTCACGGTCACGCAGCCCACGGGGGTCGATCACCTCGCGGATCAGCCGCAGCTCCGCCGCCGTCGGTTCACGGGTGAGGGGCACGTCCGCCGGGTCGGCAGTCACCGCCAGAGCGAACCCGGTGGCCTCCCTCACCTGCTCGACGGTCACGCCGGGATGCAGGGACCGAAGCCGCATGGAACGGTCCGCCGTGGCGAAGTCGAACACACCCAGATCGCTGATGACTTCAGGGATACGGTGATACCGGGTCGCGGCGGGACCGGCGGACGCGGCCCGGTCGTGACCGACACCGCAGACCATGTCCACCCGCTCCACGAAAGTCCTGGGGGAGTGCCGCGGAACCCAGTAGCTCGTCGGATTGTTCGCGGTGTTGACGGGAGCGCCGCGCACCCCGAGCAGCTGACGCTCCGGCCGGGACCACTCGCCGATGCAGGAGATGTTCTGATTGCCGAACCGGTCGATCTGGCTCGCGCCCATCATGACGTGCCGGCGGCCGGTCGCCACCAAGGCCAAGTGCTGCCGGTACGGCAGCCAGCCCTCGACGACCTCGGCCTCGGCGCCGATCGCCGGTACATCACCCATCAGCAGCGCGGCACCATCGGTCAGCAACAGGTCGGGGGAGAAGGTCAGACGGGCCAGCCGCGCCCCGATCGAAGGAACGGTGCCCATCGGGCTGGCGAGCACCTCACCGGCGTCCCGCCACGCCTCCGCACAGGCCAGCACGCAGTACTCGGCGCGGGTAACCGCAGGCCCCTCCACGGACCCGGAAGCCGGGGTGGCATTCATGCGCTCGTCCCCTTCTGGTCCCTCATCCGCTCCGTCACAGGCACCGATTTCCCGCCCACGCTCTCCCCGACGTTCCCTTCCTCTTTCTCCCCGCCCCTCTCCTCACGGTGGAAGGCGGCCACGGCGGCCCGGTACGCATCCTCGTCACCATCGAGGTAGCGCTTGACGAACGCCGCCCACCGCTCGGGATCAGCCGCCTCCGACGCATACGCCCGCTGGAACGCCTCGTCCCGCCCGTAATCGGGATCGCACGCGGTGAAGTGCGCACCATTCGGCGCGGCCACCACCCCGGTGACGAACGCACGCTTCACCAGCAACGTCTGCGGACCGCCCGCGGACATCAACTCCGCACCGGCCACCACCCGTTCACACGAGACGTACGCGGCGTCCGCGGCCTCGCAGAACAGATCGTCGAAGTACGGATCGGGTCCCAGATACTGGCCGTTGCCCCGGACATCCGCCCGATGCATGTGGACCAGCGCCGCGTCCAGACGCAGGGCGGGAACCGCGACCAGCTCCTCCCCGTCCCCGTACGGCGATCGGACCGTCCGAAGCTCGGGGTTGACCCGCAGCACGTCCGATCCGAGCCCGGCGCGCACCGGCAGGAACGGCAAACGCTGACCGGCCGCGATCAGACCCCACATGAACATGGCCTCGTCCAGCTCGGTCAGTTGCAGGGTGCCGTTCTGGCGGGCGGCACGGAAGTGCGGTTCGAGGGGAATGGAATCGAGGGTGGCGAAGGGCGCGATCAGGCGCCGGATCTTGCCCGCGGCAGCCAGCAGCCCGACGTCCGGCCCGCCGTACGCGACAACCGTGAGATCGGTCAGCTCGGACCGCAACAGGGCCCGCACCAGCGCCATCGGCTTACGACGGGACCCCCAGCCGCCGATCCCGATCGTCATACCGCTCGCCAGCCGACCGACAACGTCGTCGGCGGTCATGGTCTTGTCGCTCAACTCTCCTCCAATGGCACGGTGTTGGCGGATGACGGATCTTGACGGCCGGGCCGGGCGGAATCGGATGCGCCCGCCTGCGGAGGCCCGTTGGGCTGCGGGGGCGCGTGCGGCTGCGGAGGTTCGTGCGGTGGCGGGGGCTCGTGCTGCTGGCGAGGGGCGTACGACTGCGAGCTCGTGCGTGCGCGGGGTTCGGTGGCCGGGGGAGTACGGCCCCCTGGTTCCTGGCGGGCGGCGGTCACGGCCCCCTGGCGTGTGCCGCCCCCGGCGGAACCCTCAGGTGTGTCGCGCTCAGTAGACCCCTCACTCGTGACGCCCCCGGCAGGCCCCTGACGCATGTCGCCTGTGGCAGACGCCTCACGAGTGTCCCCCGCAGAACCCTCGCGCGTGTGGGAGGCCCCGCCGACGAAGGCTTCGCGATGCCGGTCGCCGATACCGCTCAGATTGGCCTCGAACGTGAAGCCCTGCTCGAAGCGGTAACTGCGCCGTACGTCGACCGGATCGATCCCGTTGATCGCAGCCTTCGCCAGCCGGACCAACTGCCCGTCCTTCGCCGCGATTTCCCCCGCGAGCGCCAGCGCCGCGTCCCGCACGCGCTCCCGCGGCACCACTTCCCACACCGACCCGTGGTGCTGGAGTTCGCGCGCGGTGACGGTGCGCGAGGTGTAGTAGAGCGTGCGCATCAGGTGCGGCGGCACCAGCCGGGCGAGATGGGTGGCCGCACCCAAGGCGCCACGGTCCAGCTCGGGCAGCCCGAACGTCGCGTCATCGCTCGCCACGATCGCGTCCGCGTTGCCCACCAGCCCGATGCCACCGCCCAGACAGAAGCCGTGTACCGCCGCCACGACCGGCACCTCGCAGTCGTAGACCGCCGCGAACGCCTCATAGCAACCGCGGTTGGCACCGACCAACGCCGAGTGGCCCTCCGTCCGTTGCATCTCCTTGATGTCGACACCGGCGTTGAACCCGCGCCCCTCGGCAGCGAGCACCACGCACCGGACCGTGGCATCCCGCCCGGCGGCCCGTACGGCCTCGGCCAGGTCGTACCACCCCTGCACCGGCAGCGCGTTGACCGGCGGAAAGTCGACCGTCACCAGCGCGACGCCCGAAGCAACGCCACCGTCGCCCGAGGGATGGACGGGGTGAGAGGTGGAGACACCCATCAGCAGATCAGCTACCTTTCCACCAAACGTTTGTTAGGTGCTGTCGATGGAGAAGGTAGCAGCGCAATGCGCGCTGCGGGAGGTGTCGGATGGCGCTCACGATCGACCTGTCGGGCCGCGTCGCAGTCGTCACGGGCGGCACACGCGGTGTCGGCGCAGGCATCACCACCACGCTGCTCGCGGCCGGCGCGCAGGTCATCGCCTGTGCACGCAGGCCCCCCGACCGGCCACTGGAGGCCGCGGGCCGGACCGCGGAGCACGCCACACTGGACCTGCGAGACCCCGACGCGGTCAGCACATTTTTCCGGCAGGTACGCGAGGAACGCGGCCGCCTCGACGTCCTCGTCAACAACGCCGGCGGCACGCCGTACCGCCTTCTCACCCGATCCACACCCCAACAAGCAGCCAGAGCAATCGAGTTGAACCTCATCACGGCGGTGACGGCCTCACTCGCGGCACGCGAGGTCATGGCGGACCAGCGGAGCGGCGGTTCCATCATCATGATCGGCAGCGTCAGTGGGTCCCGCCCTTCACCCGGCACAGCCGCTTACGGGGCGGCCAAGGCCGGCCTTGACCACCTCGCCCGCTCCATGGCGGTCGAATGGGCTCCGGCGATCCGCGTCAACACCCTCGTCCTCGGCATGGTCCGTACCGAACTGTCCCACCTTCATTACGGCGACGACGCGGGTCTCGCCGCCGTGGCCCGCACCGTGCCGCTCGGCAGGCTGGCCACGCCGACCGAGGTCGGCGAGGCATGCGCGTTCCTCGCCTCCGACCTGTCGCGCTACGTCACCGGTGCGAGCCTGCTCGTCCACGGAGGCGGCGAACGCCCGGCATTCCTCGACGCCGCGCAGACCACCCCCCAACCCCCGGCCGACCCCGGCATCCGGCCGCTGCCCCCTACACCGCCCGCCCCCGGCACCGCCTGACCCAGCTCGCGCACTTCCATTCCTTGCTCACACGCCTCACCACTCCCTCCCTACGTCCCCCTGTCTCCGACTGCCTGACCTCGTCAATTACCCACAAGGAGAGCTGAGATGAGCCGAACCAGCGGTAGCAGTGATCGTGGCGATGGAGGCGGCGGTGGCGGTGGCGGCATCTGCGACGGGCGCGTTGTGGTCGTCACGGGTGCCGGACGGGGGTTGGGCCGCGCCCATGCCCTTGCCTTCGCCGCGGAGGGCGCCCGAGTGGTGGTCAACGACTTCGGTGTGGGGCTGGACGGTACGCGAGGCGACGACACGCCCGCAGCCGGCGTCGTCGCGGAGATCCGTGCCGCGGGCGGCGACGCCGTGGCGCACGGCGGCGATATCGCCACGAGCCAAGGCGCCGCATCCCTCATCTCCACCGCACTCGGCACCTACGGACGCCTCGACACGCTGGTCAACAACGCCGGCTTCCTGCGTGACCGCATGCTCGTCAACCTGGAGGAGGACGAGTGGGACGCCGTGCTGCGGGTCCACCTCAAGGGCCACTTCCTTCCCCTGAAGCATGCCGCGACCCACTGGCGGACGGAGGCGAAGGAGGGCCGGATGCCGGAGGCCAGAGTCATCAACACCAGCTCAGGCGCGGGCCTGTCCGGCAGCGTGGGTCAGGGCAACTACTCCGCCGCCAAGGCCGGAATCCTCGGCCTGACCCTGGTAGCCGCAGCTGAGCTGGGCCGCTACGGCATCCAGGTCAACGCCATCGCCCCGGCCGCTCGCACCCGAATGACCGAGCAAGCCTTCGCCGAGACCATGGCAGCTCCGGAGGCGGGGGCCTTCGACGCGATGGCTCCCGAGAACGTCTCGCCCCTGGTGGTGTGGCTCGGGTCGGCCGCTTCGGAGGGCGTAACGGGACAGGTCTTCGAGGCGGAGGGGGGCCGGATCACCGTGATGGAGGGCTGGCGACCCGGCCCGACCCTCGACAAGGCTGCCCGCTGGACCCCCGCCCAGGCGGGCCGAACCGCCCGCGAACTCCTCGCCACCGCCCGTCCTCCGCAACCGGTCCATGGCGCTCAGCCGACTGAAGATGCGTGACCGGCAGGGGGCCCGGGGGCCCGGGGGTCCGGGAGGGGGAGCGTGGGAGGGATGCACCCCTAGGGCGGACGCCGCAGGGTGGGCGCCCTCGGAACGGACCCCTTCAGGACGGACCCCTTCAAGACGGACGCCCCCGGGATGGACGCCCGCAGGATGTACGTCCTCAGGTCAATCGCCATCAGGGCGCATGTCCCCAGGTCAGCCGTCCGCAGGCCAGCAGTCCGCGAGTCAGTCGTCGGCAAGTCAGTCGTCGGCGCCGGCCGGGAGTGCGGTGACGACCTTCAGCCCACGATCCGCGAACTCGCGGCGGGTTGCCTCCTTCGCGCCGCTGTCCGTGATGAAGGTGTCGAAGACATCCGCGTCACCGACCCTGGCGAAGCAACGCTCGCCGATCTTCGAGGAGTCGGCGACGACCACGGCTCGCCGGGCGCGCTCCGCCATGAGTCGGTTGACCCGGGCTTCGGCCTCGTCGTGCACCGTCGCGCCCATCACCGGGTCCATGCCGTTGGCGCCGATGAAGGCGGTGTCGATGGAGATCTGCTGGAGCACCAACTCGCTGAAGGGGCCGACCAGTTCGAACGATCGTGAGTGCGCGACACCGCCGGTGAGCACGATCTTGATCTGCGGCCGCACGGCCAGCTCGTTGGCGATGTTGAGGGAGTTGGTGACGATCGTCAGATGCGGCTGAGGGCCGGCCTCGGCGAAATCCGGGCGGGTGGCGAGCACGCGGGCGATGGCGGTGGTCGTCGTGCCGCCACTCAGCCCGACCACGTCTCCGCGCTCGACCAGCTTGGCCGCGGCCTTCGCCACGGCTTCTTTCTCGCCGGACCGATGCGCGTGCTTGTAGCGGATCGGCAGGTCGTACGCCACCGAGCTGAGCACCGCGCCGCCCCGCGTTCGGGTCAGCAACTGCTGTTCGGCCAGGGCATCCATGTCGCGCCGCATCGTCGCGGCCGAGACCTCCAGCTCGGTCGCTGCCTCCTCGACATCCACTCGGCCTCTCTCGCCGAGCAGCTCGAGCAGTGCGTTCATCCGTTCATGGCGCTTCATGCAGCGAGCCTAATTCGTCCCGGCGGGACCCGGCACGGCCTGGCGCCCACCAACCACCTCAGCAATCCATCCGCTCCCTTTGCTCCCCGGGGGCCCTCCCCCCCCCGCCCCACCCACCCCCAGTCCGGTCGACCCACGCCGACCCACGCCGACCCACGCCGACCCACGCCGACCCACGCCGACCCACGCCGACCCACGCCGACCCCGCATCGCCCCCACGCCGGGCCGGCCCCTCACCGCACCCACAACAGAGCCCACCAGCCCAACAGCGCCCAGCCCACCAGGCCACGGAGTCCACCAGCCCAACGGAACCCACCAGGCCACGGAGCTCACCAGCCCAAGGGAGCCCCTCCGGCCAACGGATCCCACCCGTCCAGGCACCCCGCAGCAACAAACCGAGCCCGCCAAGCCCGCCACCCAGCCCAGCTGCCACCTGGGTCAATCCCTCTCGACAGCGCCCGGCGCCACAGGCTCCCTCGTCGGCTCTCGCCCGACCGCGGCCGTCGCCGGCTACCCCCGGGCCGGAGCCTGGACGGTGAGCTGGTCCGGGACCGTAGCCGGAGTGGTCAGTACGCCCAGGAGTCTCGCCGCCTCCTCGGCCACTGCCTCGCGGGCCGGTTTGACGTACTTGCGGGAGTCGACGAGCGCGGGGTTCTCCGTCAACGTCTCCCGGATGGACTGGGTGAACACCGAGACCAGGTGCGTCGAGATGTTGATCTTCGTCATGCCGGCGGCGATCGCGCGGCCCAGCTCGTCGTCCGGCACTCCCGAGGAGCCGTGCAGCACCAGCGGCACCGGCAAGGTCGCCCGCAGTGCCGCGATCAGGTCCTTGTCCAGGACCGCGGTGCGTCGGTGCATGGCGTGCGAGGAGCCGACGGCAACGGCGAGAGCGTCCACCCCCGTCGAGCGGACGAAGGCGAGGGCCTCGTCCGGGTCCGTGCGCACTCCCGGCGCGTGCACGCCGTCCTTGCCGCCGACCTCGCCGAGTTCTGCCTCCACATAGGCGTCCCGCTCATGGCACCAGGCCGTGAGTTCGGCGGTGGCGGCGACGTTGTCGGTGTAGGGGAGGGCCGAGGCGTCCACCATGACCGATCCCACCCCCGCGGCGACGCCCTGGTGTACGAGCGTGGCATCGGTGATGTGGTCGAGGTGGACGGCGATCGGGGCGCTGGAGGTCTCCGCGAGGGCCAATGTCGCCCGGGTGATGGGCAGCAGGCTGCCGTGGTAGCGGATGCAGTTCTCGCTGAGCTGCAGGATCAGCGGAGTGTCCGTGCGCTCCGCGGCGGTGACCAGTGCCTCGGCGGTTTCCAGGTGGATGACGTTGAAGGCCGCGGCACCGATCCGCGCCTCACGCGCGGCATCGACGATCGATGAGGTCGAAACGAGGGCCATGGGGTCCTGACTCCCTTGCGAGCGGGGCGGGTTGACGTAGGGGGAGCGGGCGCCTCACGTCGCGGCCGGCTCCTTGAGCATCACCGAGCGGGTCAGGCTGCGGGGGTTGTCCGGGTCGAGGCCGCGCGCACGGGCCCGCTCCAGAGCCACCCGCTGCACCAGCACCAGATCGGCCAGCGGATCGCGCGCATGGCACACGAATCGCGCGCCGGTCCGCGCCACATCGGCCTCCAGCCCTTCAGGCGCCGGTCCGAACACCCACGTCACCCGGCCCGGTGCCGCTATCGCGATCGGGCCGTGGCGGTACTCCATCGCGGGGTAGGACTCCGTCCAACTCTGCGACGCCTCCCGCATCTTGAGGGCCGCCTCATTGGCCAGCCCGTACGTCCAGCCCGAGCCGAGGAAGGAGAACTGCTCCGCCTCCACCCATTCCGGCTCCAGTCGCGCCGACAGGGCCTCCTGCGCGTCCCGCACCGACCCGGTGATGTCCTCGCCCAGGTGCGCGCGCAGCAGCGTCAGGGCCGTCGTCGCGAACCGGGTCTGTACCACCGACTTCTCGTCGGCGAAGGGCAGCGCCACCGTCTCGTCGGAGAGCTCTACGGCAGGTGTCCCGGGATCACCGATGATCGTCACGGTTGGGATGCGCCCCTTGACCGCGTCCAGCACCCGCAGCACCTCGGTCGTGGTGCCCGAGCGGGTGATCGCCACCACCGCGTCGTAGGCCCGGTCGCTGCCCAGGAACGCCTCGGAGGCGGCGAACGGGTCCGTCACGCCGAGGCCGGCCCCCTCGCGCAGCGCCGCATACGACTGGGCCATGAACCACGAGGTGCCGCAGCCGACGACGGCCACCCGAGCCCCCGCCTTGGGCAGTGGTCCGCCCGCAGCCCCGATCCTGGCCGCCTCCTGCCAGGTCTCCGGCTGACTGTGCAGCTCCTGCTCCATGTATGAGGTCCCGGTCATGGCACACCCTCCCGTGAGGCGTCACTCCGATGCGCGGCCCCGATGCCTGGTGGCCGGGTGCGCGTGAACTGTTCTGCGTGTATCTGTACTGCGTAGATCTGCAAGATTGCGCTTTGTTGCAGACGACTCTACGCAGTTTTGTGCAGCGCATCCATCCCTCGTGGGGGTGTATGCGGCAGAGGGGAGCAGAGGGGAGCAGAGGGGAGGGGTGATGTAGGCGCGTTGAGCCGTCCGGGGGAGGGGGTTGGGGTGATCGAGCGGCGTGCAAGGAAACTGTTGACACCTGCGTGAAAGAGGCCGAATACTCGCAAGATCAGTCATGAAGCAAGGCCGCTCGCCGCACAAAGGACCCCCATGTCCACTGCCACGCTGTCCACGACGCCCCCCACACCGCCGTCCAAGACGTCACGCCACACCGGCAAGCTGTTCGCGCTCACCGGTGCCGTGGTCGGCGTCATCTATGGCTACGACACCGGCAGCATCTCCGGTGCGCTGGTGTTCCTGAGTCAGGACTTCCAGCTCACCGAGGCGGAAAAAGGACTGGTCAACAGCATTCTGGTGGGTGGTTCCATCCTCGGTGCGCTGATCGGCGGCAAGCTCGCGGACGCCCTCGGACGCAAGGCGGCGATGCTCATCGTGGCCGCTTCCTACGCCGTATTCGTCGCGCTGTCCGCGCTCGCCCCCAACGTCGTGGTGCTCGACGCCGTCCGATTCCTGCTCGGTGTCGCCATCGGCATCTCGATCGTCGCCGCGCCGCTCTACATCGCCGAATCGACCCCGGCGCGCATCCGCGGCGCCTCCGTCGCCGCCTACCAGGTGGCCACGGTCGCCGGCATCGTCCTCACCTACTTCGTGAACTGGGGCCTGTCGGACGGCGGCCACTGGCGTTGGATGCTGGGCCTCTCGGCGATCCCCGCCGCCCTGGTGCTGATCCCGCTGTTCCGCCTGCCCGACACGCCCCGCTGGTACGTCCTCAAAGGCCGAACGGAACGCGCCGTCGAGGTCATGGCGATGACCGACCCGGATGTCGATCCGCGTGCGGAGGTCGCGGCCGTCAGCGCCGCGCTGGCCCAGGAGAGCGGGGGCGGTGGCCGTGCGCTGCTGCACAAGCCCTACGTCCGCGCCACGCTCTTCGTCGTCGGCCTGGGCTTCTTCTGCCAGATCACCGGCATCAACGCCGTGACGTACTACAGCCCGCAGATCTTCGAGGAGATGGGCTTCACCGGGGACGGGCAGAACTTCCTGCTGCCGTCCTTCGTCCAGCTGGCCTCACTGGCCGCGACGGTCCTCGCCATCCTCATCATCGACCGGCTCGGGCGGCGTGCCGTTCTGCTGTCCGGCATCGGCACGATGGTGGTGATGCTCGCCGTCCTGACCGTCGTCTTCGGCAGGGGTGAGCTGAGCGGCGCCACGATCTGGGTCGGCTTCGGCGCGATCCTGCTGTTCACCGCGGCGTTCAATTTCGGCTTCGGCTCGCTGATCTGGGTCTACGCCGGCGAGGCCTTCCCGGCCCAGCTGCGCTCCACGGGGGCGTCGGTGATGCTCACCGCCGACCTCGTCGCCAATCTGCTCATCGCCCAGTTCTTCCCGTCCCTGATGGCCTGGGCGGGCGCTGCCTGGACGTTCGCCGGCCTCGGGGCGCTCGCTCTCGCCGCCCTGGTCTTCGCCTCCGTCACGGCGCCCGAGACCAAGGGCCGCCACCTGGAAGAGGTCCAGGGCTACTGGCGCAACGGGGGCCGGTGGCCCACCCCGGCACCGGAGACCGCCCCCTAGGCCCCAGGTTGTGTCCGACCGCCCACGGCAACGGCCCGGGCCGCCCTGTGACGGCGGCCCGGGCCCTGTGTTGCCACGTCAGGACGGAGGCGTCTCCCGGTACGTCTCCAGCGGCGGCGCGGTCGTGGTCGCCGCGAATTCGGTGATCCGGTAGGTGCACACCCCCGCCACGCTGAAGGGGTCCTCGGCCACGAGCTGCTCGACGGCTGCCCGGTCCGCACCGGTGGCCAGGATCACGCCGCCGTCCCGCGGCACCTTGCGCCCGGCGGCGATGAAGCGCCCCGTGGCGAACTCCTTTTTCAGCCACTCCACGTGCTCCTGAAGGGCGGCTTCGACGCGTTCAATGGGCGCGGTGTAGGTCAGCTCCAGTACGAACATAAAGGCAATATAGAGGAGCCCGCAGTGGCCGCCGGTTCACCTCGACGGTGGGAAGTCGCAGGCCAGAGCGGTTCTGGTGCCCTCCAGGCGGCCATGTTCCGCGCACCGCACCGGACTTGTCAGCCGACGGCACGATCCGCCGGAACGCTCTGTTCCGCCGGCTTCGGCGACGGTTCCGCCGGCGCCCGCCCACGACGCACTCGCAGCACGGCCTGCGCGCCGAACGTGACGACGAGGTTGGGAATCAGGGCGATGAGCCCCGTATCGACGGTGCCGACGTCCGGACCGCCGAAGGTCAGCCAGGCGAGCGTGCCGACGCCCGTCAGGAGGCCGAGCAGCGCCGGACCGGCGGCGAGGCGGTTCCGTGCGGCCAGCGCCATGACCGTCGCCGGGGCCAGTTGCGACAGGCCCCCGTAGGTGAGCAGCAGCAGATTGGCGAGGAGGTCGGGGCGCGCCAGGCCGAGGACGAGCGCCAGCCCGGAGGCGAACACGACGCACAGGTGGTTCACCCGCAGCCGGGCGCGCTCTCCCCGAGCCGGGACGAGGTTGTGCGAGACGAGGGTGGAGATGCCCATGACGATCGCCGCGGACGGCACCATGGCCGCCGCCGCGGCGGCGACCGCCACCAGCCCCACGAGCCAGCCGGGAAGCGTGTGGTGGGCGAGGGTGAGGAGCACGCTGTTCCCGGCGGCGCCGGGGGAGAGGGCCAGAACTCCGGCGAAGCCGACGATGACCGGCACCGCCAGCGCCACCTGGTAGAGCGGCAGCCAGACGTAGTTCGAACGCAATGCCCGGCTGCCGCGCGCGGACAGTACCGCCGGCCACAGATGCGGCATGGTGTTGAAGCCCGCGCCGATCCCGCTGATGAGCATCGCGGTGGTGAACCACGTCCCGTCGAAATCGCCGTGGTGAAGCGTCAGCAGGTCCGGATGGAGGTCCTGGACGACGCTGAAGAGATGGCCGACGCCGCCGCCCGCGGCCGCCGGGACCGCGATGAGCAGCACGATCAGGGCGAGCACCATCAGGACGTCCTTGAGGTAGGCGGCGCGGGCGATACCGCGGATGCCGGACCACAGGACGAAGGTGACGGTCAGCGTGGTCGCAAGGATCATGCTCAGATCGGCGCCGGCGCTGCTTCCGGTGGCGAGCTGGACGATGAGGCCCAGGCCGGTGATCTGCAACTGCAGATACGGAAGGAGGAACACCGCGCCGATCACCGCCACCACCTTCCCCAGCAGCGGGCTGCCGAAGCGGTGCGCGAACATGTCGGCCTGCGTCAGATAGCCGTGGTCCCGGCCCAGCCGCCAGATCCGCGGACCCGTGAAGTACTGGCCGATCAGGGAGAGCGCCAGATAGCCGAGTGCGTACGTGGCGCCGACGCCGCCGCTGAAGGCGAGCCCCGCGAGCCCCAGAAAGCTGAAGGTGGTGAAGGCCTCGCCGGCCTGCAGGAACCATGAGGTGGCGGTGGAGAAGCGCCGCTCGCCCACGGTCCACTCGCCGAGCTCCGCGCGGGAGCTCCGGCGACGGCCACTGATGCCGACACCCGCGACGGCGAGCATGCCGAGAAGCGTGATGAGCATGGTGGTGGTCATCGGGCCTCCTCCTCGGATTCGTCGTGATGGGGGGACAGGTGCTCCACGGCGGCCAGCGCGGCGGTGGTGCCGACCGTCCACAGAACGGTCCAGACCAGGACGGACGGCAGGCCGAACCACAGATGCGGGCCGTTGACGAACGGCAGGAACGGAGTCGAGAGGAATCCGGCCACCGGCAGGGCGGCCCATGCCGTATGGCGTTTGTGCGGGACGCGCGCGGATCTGATGAGGCTCATGGGTGCTCCGGTCATGGGGCGGTCGGCGAGGTCAGGACGTCGGAAGGTCCGGGCGGCGCCGCCCGTGACGCGTCGCGGCCTCGTAGACGTGGCCGGCTCGGAGGACGTCGAGATCCGCCCGCGGCGGGCCGATGATCTGCAGGCCCACCGGCAGGCCGCCCGCGGTGAAGCCCGCGGGCACCGAGAGAGCGGGTACGCCGAGGACGGAGATCAGGTAGGCGGAGCGCATCCAGTCGAGATACGTCCGGGTGGGCTGCCCGGCGACCGACGGCGGATACTCCCACTCCGCGTCGAACGGCGTGACCTGGCTGACCGGCGCGAGCAGGAGGTCGTAGCGGGAGAAGTAGTCGAGCGCGGCGAGGTGGAGCCGGCCGCGTGCCGCGGTGGCCCTGTGGAGGTCGTCGGTGGTCAGCCGGCGGCCCTGCTCGATGTTCCGGCGGAGGCTGGGCTTGAGGGCCTCGCCCTCGGTCTCCAGCAGGCCGCCGAAGGCCAGGTCGAAGCTGTGCGCCCGCAGGGTGCGGAACGTTTCGTCGGCGTCCGTGAGGTCCGGGCAGGCAGCCTCGACGTGGCAGCCGAGCTCCTCGAAGACCTTCAGCTGCGGTTCGAGCACGGCCGTCACGTCCGCGTCGGCCGGCGCACGTCCGGCCAGGTCCGGCGCCCATCCGACGCGCAGCCCGCGCAGGTCGCGGTCGAGCAGGACGCGGAACGCGGCGCCCGGGGTCTCCAGGCTGACGGGACACCGGGGGTCCGGGCCGGCCATCACCGAAAGCAGCAGCGCGGTGTCGGCGACCGTGCGCCCCATCGGCCCCGCTACGGACAGCGTGTCCCAGAGGTCGCCCGCGCCAGGGGCGGGGACCCGTCCGGGAGTCGGCCGAAGCCCGACCACATTGCAGAAGGACGCGGGATTGCGGAGGGAGCCACCCATGTCGCTGCCGTCGGCGAGGGGCTGCATCCCGGCCGCGAGCGCGGCGGCGGCTCCGCCGCTGCTGCCGCCCGCCGAGCGCGTGGTGTCGTACGGGTTGCGGGTGGTGCCGAAGACGGTGTTGAAGGTGTGCGAACCGGCGGCGAACTCGGGGACGTTGGTCTTGCCCAGACGGATGGCACCGGCCTTCTGCACCCGGTCGACCAGCAGGTCGTCCTCGTCGGGGATGTGGTCGGCGTAGAGGGGCGAGCCGTGGGTGGTGCGCATGCCACGGGTGAGGTGGGTGTCCTTGAAGGCGATCGGCAGGCCGTGCAGCGGAGGGACGTCGGCGCCCCGGGCCAGACGTTCGTCGGCGAGCGCGGCGTCGGCGAGCGCTCCCTCGGGGTCCAGGGTCACGATGGCGTTCACAGCCGGATTGACCTGTCCGATGCGGTCCAGGTGGGCCTGCACCACGTCCCTCGCGGAGATCTCGCGGGTGCGCAGCCGGGCCGCGAGGTCGGTGGCGTCGAGCTGATGGAGGGCGTCGGTCATGAAGGGCCTCGGGTGGTGTCAGGGAGTGCGAGCGGCCTCATCTTGAGGTTGCTGACGAAAAACGTCAAGGGTGACGCTCAGGCTGACGAAAGTAGACATGGTGGCCTGTGCGGCTGACTGGCGCGCTGAACTGGGCTTTTGGTCTGACGGAAAACTTTGAAGAGCCTGAGGCGTAGACGGATGTACGCCTCACATGCTCTTCTGGTGACGGATTCAGACGCCTAGGGCGCTTGGAGTGTCATGCCAGAGCAAGGGAACGCCCGGATCGGGCTCGCCGGCGGGGTACCTCGTACCGGACGCGTCGCGACTCCTGGCCGCACGGGCGCACTCCGATCGCATGAACGGGGACGCACCCGCGAGCCCTGGCCGCACGCCCGGATGACGCCCTGTCCGAGGAATGGCGGGCGCGTCGGGCGACCGGCGCACGATGCCGCGCCGACGCTCAGACGGCCGGGTGCAACTCGCCGCCGTCGATCCCCTGTTCGTCGAGGATTTCCCGCAGCACCGGGGTCGCGGCGGCGCTGCGCTTGAGCGCCTCGACGACGAGGTGGGACTGGACCGCCTCGGCGCGCGCCACCCACGCCGAGGACGTCAAGAACGCGTGCAGCGCGTCCTTGGACGGCTGGGTGACGTCCACCAGCAGCTGATACTCACCCATCACCACCGCCACATACCGCACCAGCGGCGACTCCAGGAGCAGCCGCCCGACCTCCTCGACCTCGTCGGGCCGGGTCCTGATCCACAGCAGCGCCTCCACCGGGAGGCCCAGAACCGCGGGCTCCACGGAGGCGCGGATGCTCACCATCCCCGAACGCGACAGGGCATCGACCCGCCGGCGGGCGGTCGCCTCCGACACCCCGGCGAGGGCGGCCAACTCCTCGTGCGTACGCCGGCCGTCCTCGGCCAGCGCCTGCAGAATGCTCTGCTCCTCCGGCCCCAACTCGGTCTCCGGCGCCGCAACGGGCCCGACCGGAGCGGGAAAACGGTCCAGTGCGGCGGTCTCGTCCGCGTCCAGAATTCCCGGGTGCCACTCGTGCACCGTGCGGAAGTACCGCAACACCGGCGACACATGCTGCGAGACCACCCCCGGAAGCGCGGGCAGCTCCTCCATCATCAACGACGCCAGCCGCTCGGGCGGGCACTGCACCTCGGCCACCACATCGAGCGGCCCCGCCAGCACATAACTGAAGACGGCGTGCTCCAACCGGGCCACCGCCGCCGCCGTCCTGCGCACCATCTTCGGACGGCACCGCAGCCGCACGATGACCGTGTCCCCGCGCGCCACCAGGCCGGTCACCGTGACCAGCCCGCTGCCGAGCAGCCGCTGCGCCCGACGCGCGACCGTACGCTCCCGCTCGCCGAGCACCGAGGCGATCCGGCGCCACGAAGCGCGCCCGTCGACCTGGAGGGCGGCGATAATGCGGCGGTCGAGAGCGTCCACGTCAACAGCGGCTGGATTCACGCCCCCACCGTACCGAGTGCCACCGACAGCGACCCGGGCCGAAGCGGTCCGGGCCCCGCGACGGGCGGGACCGGCCGGTCACGGGTTCGGTAGCGTGACGCCCACCATGGACACTCCCGCAACGATCTCCCGCGACGACGAACTGCGGCACTGGCCCGCCGACGAAGCCCAGGCCCGTGCCGTCCAGGACCGGTTGCGGCCCCACGTACGCCTAGACGAGTGCGGCCCGGAGCCGGGCTTCGACGGCACCGTCGTGGGAGTGGACGTCGCCTACGACGACGAGCGGGACGTCGTCGCCGCGGCCGCCGTCGCCCTGGACGCCCGCACGCTCGCCGTCGTCGACGAAGCCACCGCCGTCGGCCGGGTCTCCTTCCCCTATGTGCCCGGCCTGCTCGCCTTCCGGGAGATACCGACCGTCCTCGACGCCCTCGCCCGCCTCACCCGCACCCCCGGCCTCGTCGTCTGCGACGGCTACGGGCTCGCGCACCCGCGGCGCTTCGGGCTCGCCAGCCACCTGGGCGTGCTCACCGGCCTGCCCTCCATCGGTGTCGCCAAGAACCCGTTCACCTTCCGCTACGCGGCCCCGGGCGGGGAGCGCGGCGCGGCCTCCCCGCTCCTGGACGACACCGGAGCGGGCAGTGGGGAGGAGGTGGGCCGAGCCCTGCGCACCCAGAAGGGCGTCAAACCGGTCTTCGTCTCCGTGGGCCACCGCGTCGACCTCGACCGGGCCTGCGCACACACCCTCCACCTGGCACCCCGCTACCGCCTCCCGGAGACGACCCGGGCGGCCGACGCGCTCTGCCGCAAGGCGCTCGCGGCCGCCTGAGCATCCCGGGGGCGGTGGGCTACTCCCCGACGACCCGGAAGGACATACCCGCCTTCTGCAGACGCGCCGTCAGGGCGTCGCCCATCGCGACCGCGGTCGTCAGCTGGCCCGACCGCTCCGGCAGATCGTCGAAGGCCAGGCTCAGCGCCGACTCGGCGAGCATCTTCGCCGTCTCGTCGTATCCGGGGTCGCCGCCGGACACCTCGGTGACCAGCTTCCTGCCGCCTCCCGTGGCCACGAAGCGCACCGAGAACCAGCTCTTCGCCCGCCGCTCCGGGCTCGGCCCGTCACCCGGCTCCAACCGCCCCGACAGCCAGCGGCGCGCCGGCGGCACCTGGGCGACCGCGGCCAGCGCCCCGGCCCCCAACGCCCCGCCCACCGCGATCGGCAGCCACCGCACCCCAGCGAAGTGGCGGTAGCGGAAGTCCGGACCGTAAGCGTCCAGCGCTGCGGCCGAGCGCGCGACGACCTGCGGATCGAGGGTCGGCAGCGGCACTCCCCACACCTTCGCCTCCGCGTTCCTGACCGGTGGCCCGAACGGCGCCCGCACCGTACGCCCGTCCGGCCCCGGCTCGGCCCGGCGCCGCTCGCGGGCGGCCCGCGCCATGGCCACCGGACGCGACGCGACGGTCAGCGCGGACGCCAGAGTGCCGCCGGAGAACGTCGCGTTGGTCCGTACGAAACCGTCGATGCGCAGCGGCACGTCCGAGGGCAGCAGCCCCACGGTGAAGTGCACACCCAGGTCGGGCGGGACGGAATCGAAGCCGCAGGCGTGCACCAGACGCGCCCCCGAAGCCCGCGCCTTGGCGTCGTACCGCAGGAACATGCGGTCGATGAACTCCGGCTCACCGGTCAGATCGACGTAGTCGGTACCCGCGGCGGCACAGGCGGCGACCAGCGGCTCACCGTGCAGCAGATACGGTCCGACGGTCGTGGCCAGCACGCGGGTGCCCTCGGCCAGCGCGCGCAGCGACTCCGCGTCGGCGCTGTCCGCCCGCAGCAGCGGAACGTCGGCGCAGGCCGGATCGATCGCGGCCAGCCGGTCGCGCAGCCGCCCCAGCTTCTCGGTGTTGCGGCCCGCCAGCGCCCAGCGGCAGTCCGCGGGAGCGTGCCGGGCCAGATACTCGGCGGTGAGCGCCCCGGCGAAGCCGGTGGCGCCGTAGAGGACGAGGTCGTGAGCTCGTCCTGAGGTGTCCTGCCGTCGCATTGCGCGTCCTCTCGACCTGGAGTCGGGACCTTAGGCAGTGGCTGTCGCCCCGTCAATGACGGAACCGGCATGTCGATTGGGCCCGGCGGGCGGCAGACACCCTTGACGCCGCGTCGGCGCGGCGCCACATTCACCCAAGACATAGGACGTCCAATGTCCGGATTGCCGGGCCGACTGCCCCAGCGGTACGGCCCGGCACGGCAGAAAGCCGGCCCGTATGCCCCTCCCGCACGGCTCCCCGCCGAAGCCGTGCTTCCCCTGCCCGGCGTCATCGGAACACCGGCCGGCGCTGCCCCACGGCCGCCCCTCGACGACGCCGCACGCCGCACCGTACGCCGACTGATCGAGGAGGCAGGACTGCTGTGACGATCCACCCCACGGCCACCCCCGCCAAAGGCACCCCCTGGTACCGGGAGGCCACCCCGCGCCAGTGGAAGGCCATGTTCGCGGCCTGGATCGGCTACCTCCTGGACGGCTTCGACTTCGTCCTGATCACCCTCGTCCTCACCGAGATCGCCGACGAGTTCCGGCTCGACACCGCCACCGCCGCCTCGCTCATCTCCGGCGCCTTCATCACCCGCTGGCTGGGCGGCGCGGTCCTGGGCGCCCTGGGGGACCGCTACGGCCGCAAGGCCGCCATGATCACCAGCATCCTGCTGTACTCGCTGGGCACCTTCGCCTGCGGATTCGCCTGGGGGTACGGCAGTCTGTTCCTCGCCCGCCTGGTGATCGGCCTGGGGATGGCGGGGGAGTACAGCGCCAGCGTGACGTATGTGCTGGAGAGCTGGCCCACCCGGCTGCGCAACCGCGCCTCCGGATTCCTGATCTCCGGCTACGCGGGCGGCACCGTCCTCGCGGCCGAGCTCTACAAGTGGGTGGTCCCGCACTGGGGCTGGCGCTGGATGTTCTGGATCGGTGTGCTGCCCGTCCTGGTCGCCCTCTGGGTGCGCAGGGCGCTACCGGAGGCCGACGACTGGCAGGCCGAGATCGGCGACGCCGCGGCCCGCGGCACGCAACGCCCCCACCCCTTCCGCCCCTTGTTCACCGGCCACCTCCGCCCCTGGCTCAACGCCGCCCTCGCCGCGGCCGCCTCCGCCGCCCTGTTCTGCGTCTTCACCCCGGCAGGCGCGGGCCACGTCCCCTGGCTGTCCGCCGCCGCGGCGCTGTGCCTGACCGCCTTCGCCGTCCAACTCGGCGGCCGCCGCGGATGGCTGCTGTACGTGTCCCTGATGGCCACGGTGTTCTGCGCCTTCCTCTACAGCTGGCCCATCCAGGCCCTGCTGCCCACCTACCTCAAGACCGAGCTGGGCTACGCACCCGCGCAGGTCACCGACGTGATGTTCTACGCGGGCTTCGGCACCATGGCGGGCTGCTGGCTGGCGGGATTCGTCGGCGACCGGTTCGGTACCCGCCGTGCCTACGCCTGCACCCTGCTCGCCTCGCTGGCCTTCGTCTTCCCCGTCTTCGCGGTACGGGACAACCTGGTCTCACTGGGGGTGCTGCTCTTCGGGCTGCTCGCACTCGGCCAGGGCATCTCGGGAATCCTGCCGAAGTACATCGCGAGCCACTTCCCGACCGCGTCCCGCGCCGCCTCCCTCGGGTTCGTCTACAACGTCGGGGCGCTCGGCGGTGCCGTGGCCCCCGTCCTCGGCGCCCGGCTGGCCGAGGGGATGCCCCTGGGGCGGGCGCTGGCCGTCCTCACCTTCGGCCTGACGCTGCTCGTCATCCTCCTGGTGGGCGGCGACGTCCCCCGGCGCCTGGCGCGGCTGCTCGACCCCGCGGTGCCGGAGGACCACCTCGTGCCGGACGCCGCAGGGCCCGGCCGGACGGAGCCACCGGCCACCGGGGCAGGGGCCGCCGGGGCACGGGGCGGAGCAGGTGAGGCGCCGGGTCCGTGAGGAAGCCGATCCTGCCATGGCCGAGCGCCTCGCGGCGGTGCCGCATCCGGCCGGGGCGGCGTCCTCACTCGGTCCTGTCGTCGCGCCGTCCCAGGGACACCCCGCGCACCCCGTCCAGCTCCGTCAGCGCCTCGACCAGGGGATGCGCCGAACCGGACCCTTCCAGGCGGAGCAGCACCTCTGCCGAGACCCGCTCACCCCCGCCCGTCTGCACCTGTACGTCGGTCACCCGGAAGCCGCCGCTGGTGCACATCTGCAATATGCGGCCCAGCAGTCCGTGTTGGGCGCGGTAGGTCAGGCGCAGCTCCACCTCGGTGAAGGACGGCACCGCGGACATCCGCTCGGACACCTTCGAGAAGCCGCGGACGATGAGGAAGTGCACCGCCGTCGCGCCGGCCGCGAGCAGCGGCAGGCCGCCCCCGCACGCCATACCGATGGCGCAGGTCAGCCAGATGGTGGCGGCCGTCGTCAGTCCACGGACGGCGTCCTTCTTGACGAAGATCAGGCCGCCGCCGATGAAGCCGATGCCCGACACCACCTGGGCGGCGACGCGGGACGGGTCGAGGGAGACGTCGTCCATGCCCATCAGCGCGCCGAAGCCGTGGATCGACACCTCCATGAACAGCGCGCTGCCCACCCCGACGAGCGTGTGGGTGCGCAGCCCGGCACTCTTCTGCCGGGCCTCGCGCTCCAGCCCGATGAGCGAGGAAAGCAGCAGCGCGATCCCCAGCTCGGTGAACTGACGCAGTCCCTGACCGTGCTGGAAATCGAACAGTGCGGCGGCGAGTTGCGGAGGTGACATGGGCGCATTGTCCCTCCGTCGGCCCGGTATCCCGCGCTGCGGGGGCCGTTGTCGGTGGTCGCCGTTAGCGTGGGATGCGAGGGAGCCGGTGCGAGGCGGGAGCAGCGCGCGGCGCACGGTGGCACCGCGCACGGTGCCGTCGGGGGACGGACGTGGAGGAGCTCATGGCGAAGGCAACGGGTCCGGCGGCGGTGCGCGAGCGCGTGCGGACGTTCGCGCTGGGACTTCCGGGCGCCGTGGAGGAGTTCCCCTGGGGCGAGAGCGTCATCAAGGTCAACAAGAAGGTCTTCGTCTTCCTCGGCGTCGGTGACGGCAGCTATCCACTGGGGCTCACCATGAAGCTGGTGAGCCCGGAGGCGCACGCGCATGCGCTGTCCTCGCCCGGGGCCGAGCCGGCCGGATATGGCCTGGGCAGGTCGGGGTGGGTGCGGATTCCGCTGGAGGTGGCGGACGCCCCGCGGGCGGACCTGCTCTGCGACTGGGTCGAGGAGTCCTACCGCGTCATAGCCCCGAAGAAGCTCGTCGCCGAACTCGACGGGAGGTAGGGCGCCCGGCAGGACGCCCGCAGGCGCGCCGGTAGAGGTGCGCGAAGGCCCGTGACGGCGATGGCAGTTGTGCCTCGCCGTCACGGGCCTTTTCCGGTGGCCGCCACTTGGCGAGGGGGGCTTGTGGAAAGTGGAACACGTTCTTAACATCACGAGTGTTACATCAGAAGTGTCACAGTGCGGCGACCGCAGGGGGCGCGATGGCAGAGTCAGGGAACGGCCCGCTGAGCGGTGTGCGCGTCGTGGAGCTCGCGGGGATCGGCCCCGGCCCCTTCGCCGCCATGCTGCTGGCCGATCTCGGCGCCGATGTCGTCCGCGTCGACCGGCCCGGGGGCGCCGGCCTGGGCATCGATCCGGACCACGACGTCACCAACCGCAACAAGCGCTCGGTGCTGGTGGACCTCAAGAGCCCCCACGGCGTGGCGCAGGTCCTCGATCTGGCCGCGCGGGCGGATGTGCTGATCGAGGGGTACCGGCCCGGCGTGGCGGAACGGCTCGGCGTCGGCCCCGAGGAGTGCCTGGCGCGCAATCCCCGGCTGGTCTACGGCCGGATGACCGGCTGGGGGCAGCAGGGACCGCTCGCCGACACCGCGGGACACGACATCGGCTACATCGCCATCACGGGCGCGCTGGGCATGATCGGCCCGGCCGACGGCCCGCCCGCCATCCCCGCCAACCTCCTCGGCGACTACGCCGGCGGCTCGCTCTACCTCGTCATCGGCGTCCTCGCCGCGCTCCAGCACGCCCGCACCGACGGCGGCCGGGGCCAGGTCGTGGACGCCGCCATCGTCGACGGCACCGCCCATCTGACGGCGATGATCCACGGCATGCTGTCGGCCGGCGGCTGGCAGGACCGGCGCGGCGCCAACCTCCTGGACGGCGGCGCGCCGTTCTACGGCACCTACGAGACCGCCGACGGCGGCCACATGGCGGTCGGCGCACTGGAGCAGCGCTTCTACGCCGAATTCGTCCGGCTGCTCGGTATCGAGGGCGAGGTCCCGGGCCGCGACGACCTCGCCGCCTGGAGCGACCTGCGCACCGCCATCGCCGCCCGCTTCAAGACCCGTACCCGCGAGGAGTGGACCGCGCTCTTCCAGGACTCCGACGCCTGCGTGGCCCCCGTCCTCTCCCTGCGCGAGGCGCCCGCGCACCCCCATCTCGCGGCCCGCGGCACCTTCGTCGACCACGGGGGGATCACCCAGCCCGCCCCGGCACCCCGCTTCTCGCTCACCCCCGGCGCGGTGCGCACACCGCCCGCACAGCCCGGCGCCGACACCGCCGAGGTCGCACGCGACTGGCAGGTCCCCGCTCTCACCGCCGAGCCCGGCCACCGGAAGGACACAGGCAGCTGATGGAACTCGCCACGACACTCCAGTACGCGGCGGACCCGCGCGAGGCGGCACTCCAGGTGGCGGCCCTGGAAGGGGCCGGCCTTGACGCCATCTGGGTCGCCGAGGCATATGGCTTCGACTCACCGACGATCATGGGATTCCTCGCCGCCCGCACCGAGCACGCCAAGATCGGCTCGGCGATCCTCAACGTCTACTCCCGCACACCCGCACTGATCGCGCAGACCGCCGCCGGGCTCGACGCGGTCTCCGGCGGCCGGGCCCTGCTGGGCCTGGGGGCCTCCGGCCCGCAGGTGGTCGAGGGCTGGCACGGCAAGCCGTACGACAAGCCGCTGGGCCGCACCCGCGAGACCATCGAGCTGTGCCGCCGCATCTGGCGCCGCGAGGTTATCGACCACCACGGCATCACGGACATGCCGCTGCCGGCGGAGAAGGGCGGCCGGCTCGGCAAGCCGCTGAAGATCCTCACCCGGCCGGTGCGCCCCGACATCCCGGTGTACGTCGCCGCGCTCGGGCCCGCCAACGTCCGGATGACGGCCGAGGTCGCCGACGGCTGGCTGCCCACCCTCTTCATCCCGGAGAAGGCCGCCGAGGTGTGGGGCGGCCCGCTCGCCGAGGGCACGGCCCGGCGCGATCCGGCGCTCGGGCCCCTGCAGACCGTCGCCGGCGGCCTGCTGGCCATCGGGGAGGACGCCGCGGCCGCGCGGGACCTCGCCCGTCCGACCATCGCCCTGTACGTCGGCGGCATGGGCGCCAAGGGCAAGAACTTCTACCACGACCTGGCCGCGGCCTACGGCTACGAGCGTGCCGCGGACACCATCCAGGAGCTCTACCTCGCCGGGAAGAAGCGGGAGGCCGAGGCCGCCGTACCGGACGAGCTCTGCGAGCTGATGTCGCTGTGCGGGCCCGAGGGCTACGTCCGCGACCGCATCGCCGCCTTCCGGGAGGCGGGCGTGACGATGCTCAACGTCCACCCGGTCGGGCCCGAGCCCGCGAAGCTGATCGAGACCGTCAAGAACTGGCTCTGAGGAGGGCCCGTACCCATGAAGCGCCAGATCTTCACCGAGGACCACGCGGCCTTCCGTGAAACCGTACGCACCTTCCTCGCCAAGGAGGTGACGCCGCACTACGAACAGTGGGAGAAGGACGGCATCGTCAGCCGGGACGCCTGGCGGGCGGCCGGCCGGCAGGGGCTGCTGGGCCTGGCGGTGCCCGAGGAGTACGGCGGCGGCGGGGAGCAGGACTTCCGCTACAGCGCCGTGCTCGCCGAGGAGTTCACCCGGGCCGGCGCCGCGGGGCTCGCCGTCGGCCTGCACAACGACATCATCGGCCCGTATCTGACGACCCTGGGGACCGACGAGCAGAAGCGCCGCTGGCTGCCCGGCTTCTGCAGCGGCGAGATCGTCACCGCCATCGCGATGACCGAACCGGGCGCGGGCTCCGACCTCCAGGGCATCCGCACCGCCGCCGAGGACCGCGGCGACCACTGGCTGCTCAACGGCTCCAAGACCTTCATATCCAACGGCATCCTCGCCGACCTCGTCATCGTCGTCGCCAGGACGACGCCGGAGGGCGGGGCCCACGGCCTGAGCCTGCTGGCCGTGGAGCGCGGTATGGACGGCTTCGAGCGGGGCCGCAACCTCGACAAGATCGGTCAGAAGTCGCAGGACACCGCGGAGCTGTTCTTCCAGGACGTGCGGGTCCCCAAGGAGAATCTGCTCGGTGAGCTCAACGGCGCGTTCGTCCATCTGATGACCCATCTCGCGCAGGAGCGGATGGGCATCGCGGTGGCCGCCATCGCCGGCGCGGAGTACCTCCTGGAGATCACCAGCGCATACGTCAAGGAGCGCGAGGCGTTCGGGCGGCCGCTGGCCAAGCTCCAGCACATCCGGTTCGAGATAGCCGAGATGGCCACCGAATGCGCCGTCACCCGGGCCTTCCTCGACCGCTGCATCGCCGACCACTCCGCCGGCGAACTGGACGCGGTGCACGCCTCGATGGCCAAGTGGTGGGCCACCGAACTGCAAAAGCGCGTCGCCGACCGGTGTCTGCAACTCCACGGCGGCTACGGCTACATGGCCGAGTACCGCGTGGCCAGGGCCTTCACCGACGGCCGCATCCAGACGATCTACGGCGGGACGACCGAGATCATGAAGGAGATCATCGGCCGCTCGCTCCTCGGCTGACCCGCCCAGGCCGGCCCCACCCGCTGCGAATGCCCCACCCTCATGCGAAAGGCTGCTTGACTTGAGTACCGAAGCGTACGTATACGACGCGATCCGCACCCCTCGCGGCCGCGGCAAGGCCAATGGCGCGCTGCACGGCACCAAGCCCGTCGACCTCGTCGTCGGCCTCATCCACGAACTCCGCCGCCGCTTCCCCGAGCTGGACCCGGCCGCCATCGACGACGTCGTGCTCGGCGTGGTCAGCCCGGTCGGGGACCAGGGCTCGGACATCGCCAAGGTCGCCGCGATCGCCGCCGGGCTGCCCGACACCGTCGCCGGCGTCCAGGAGAACCGCTTCTGTGCCTCGGGCCTCGAAGCCGTCAACATGGCCGCAGCCAAGGTCCGTTCCGGCTGGGAGGACCTCGTCCTGGCGGGCGGCGTCGAGTCGATGTCCCGCGTCGCGATGGCTTCCGACGGCGGCGCCTGGGCGATGGACCCGATGACCAACTTCGAGACCAACTTCGTCCCGCAGGGCATCGGCGCCGACCTCATCGCCACCATCGAGGGCTTCTCCCGGCACGACGTCGACTCCTTCGCCGCGCTCTCCCAGGAGCGAGCCGTCGAGGCATGGAAGGACAACCGCTTCGAGCGCTCGGTCGTGCCCGTGCGCGACCGCAACGGTCTGGTCGTCCTCGACCGCGACGAGCACATCAGGCCCGGCACCACCGCCGAATCGCTGGCCGGCCTCAAGCCGTCCTTCGCGATGATCGGCGAGGCCGGCGGCTTCGACGCGGTCGCCCTGCAGAAGTACCACTGGGTCGAGAAGATCGACCACGTCCACCACGCCGGCAACTCCTCCGGCATCGTGGACGGTTCCGCCCTCGTCGCCATCGGCAACGCCGAGGTCGGCAAGCGCTACGGCCTCGCCCCCCGGGCCAGGATCGCCGCGGCCGCGGTCTCCGGCTCCGACCCGACGATCATGCTCACCGGGCCCGCACCGGCCGCCCGCAAGGCCCTGGCCAAGGCGGGCCTGACCATCGACGACATCGACCTGGTCGAGATCAACGAAGCCTTCGCGGCGGTCGTGCTGCGCTTCGCCAAGGACATGGGGCTCCCGCTCGACAAGATCAACGTCAACGGTGGCGCCATCGCCATGGGCCACCCCCTCGGCGCCACCGGCGCGATGATCCTCGGCACCCTCATCGACGAGCTGGAGCGGCAGGACAAGCGCTACGGCCTGGTCACCCTCTGCGTCGGCGGCGGCATGGGAATCGCCACCGTCATCGAGCGCCTCTGACCGCCCCGCCCCACCCCCTTACGGAGAAGCCACAGTGAGCGAGCCCACTGCACCGTCGACCATTCGCTGGGAACAGGACGAGACCGGCGTCGTCACCCTGGTCCTGGACGACCCCGACCAGTCCGCCAACACCATGAACAGCGCCTTCAAGGCTTCCCTCACCGCAGTCGCCGACCGCCTGGAGGCCGAGAAGGACAGCGTCCGCGGCGTCATCTTCACCTCCGCCAAGAAGACCTTCTTCGCCGGCGGCGACCTGCGCGACCTGATCGCCGTCACCCCCGCCCAGGCCCAGCAGGTCTTCGAGACGGGCAACGGCATCAAGCGCGACCTGCGCCGCATCGAAACCCTCGGCGTGCCGGTCGTCGCCGCCATCAACGGCGCGGCGCTGGGCGGCGGTTACGAGATCGCCCTGGCCTGTCACCACCGCGTCGCCCTCGACACCCCGGCCACCAAGATCGGCCTGCCCGAGGTCACCCTCGGACTGCTGCCCGCCAGCGGCGGCGTCACCCGCACCGTCCGGCTGCTGGGCATCGCCGACGCGCTGCTGAAGGTGCTCCTCCAGGGCACGCAGTACAACGCCACCCGCGCCAAGGACGCCGGCCTCGTCCACGACGTCGCGGCCACCCCGGAAGAACTGCTCGCCAAGGCCCGCGCCTTCGTCGACGAGCACCCCGAGTCGCAGCAGCCCTGGGACGTCAAGGGCTACCGCATCCCCGGCGGCACCCCCGCCCAGCCGAAGTTCGCGGCCAACCTCCCGGCGTTCCCCGCCAACCTCAAGAAGCAGGTCAACGGCGCGCCGTACCCCGCGCCGCGCAACATCCTCGCCGCGGCCGTCGAGGGCTCCCAGGTCGACTTCGAGAACGCCCAGATCATCGAGGCGCGGTACTTCGTCGAGCTGGTGACCGGCCAGATCTCCAAGAACATGATCCAGGCGTTCTTCTTCGACCTCCAGGCCGTCAACTCCGGGGCCAATCGCCCCAAGGGCATCGAGCCCCGCCCGGTCGAGAAGGTCGCCGTCCTCGGCGCGGGCATGATGGGCGCGGGCATCGCCTACTCCTGCGCCAAGGCCGGGATGCAGGTCGTCCTCAAGGACGTCACCGCCGAGGCGGCGCAGAAGGGCAAGGCGTATTCGGAGGGCCTCCTCGCGAAGGCACTCAGCCGCGGGCGGACGACCGAGCAGAAGCGTGACGAGCTGCTGGCCCGCATCACGCCCACCGCCGACCCGCAGGACCTCGCCGGCTGTGACGCCGTCATCGAGGCGGTCTTCGAGGACGTCTCCCTCAAGCACAAGGTGTTCCAAGAGATCGAGCAGATCGTCGGCCCCGACGCCCTGCTGTGCTCCAACACCTCCACCCTGCCCATCACCGCGCTCGCCGAGGGGGTCGAGCGCCAGGACGACTTCATCGGGCTGCACTTCTTCTCGCCGGTCGACAAGATGCCGCTGGTGGAGATCATCAAGGGCGAGCGGACCGGCGACGCGGCGCTGGCCCGCGCCTTCGACCTGGTCCGCCAGATCCGCAAGACGCCGATCGTGGTCAACGACTCGCGCGGCTTCTTCACCTCCCGCGTCATCGGCCACTTCATCAACGAAGGCGTGGCGATGATCGGCGAGGGACTCGACCCGGTCTCCGTCGAGCAGGCCGCCGCCCAGGCCGGCTACCCGGCCAAGGTGCTGTCCCTGATGGATGAACTCACCCTCACCCTGCCGCGCAAGATCCGCCTGGAGAGCCGGCGGGCGGTCGAGGAGGCCGGCGGCAGCTGGCAGCCGCATCCGGCCGACGCCGTCATCGACCGGATGGTGGACGAGTTCGAGCGCCCCGGCCGCAGCGGCGGCGCCGGGTTCTACGAGTACGACGAGGACGGCAAGCGGGCCGGGCTCTGGCCGGGCCTGCGCGAGCACTTCACCCGGCCCGACGCCGGCATCCCGTTCCGCGACATGCAGGAGCGGATGCTGTTCTCCGAGGCGCTGGACACCGTCCGCTGCTTCGAGGAGGGCGTCCTCACCTCCGTCGCCGACGCCAACATCGGGTCCATCTTCGGGATCGGCTTCCCCGGCTGGACCGGCGGCGTGATCCAGTACATCAACGGCTACGAAGGCGGGCTGCCCGGCTTCGTCGCGCGCGCCCGGGAGCTGCAGGCGGCCTACGGCGAGCGCTTCGCGCCGTCCGCGCTGCTGGTGGAGAAGGCCGAGAAGGGCGAGAAGTTCAGCGACTGACCGTGTGCCGGGGCGGGCCGAGGCGGCCCGCCCCGCTCACCCCTCCCCGGTGCCGAACCACTCCCGCAGCTCCTCCTTCATCGAGCGCTGGAACGCCGTGACCAGCGCCTGCACCACCATCGGCTGCATGTCGGCGGAGAGCGACTTCATCCGAGCCCTCTCCTCCGCGTCCGGGGCGCCGTCACGGGACGGCTCCCACACCTCGTCCTTGAAGAGCCGTCCCAGCTCGCGCGCCGCGGAGCGGGTGTGCTCGATGACCACGGTGCGCGCGGCCAGGATCGTCTCCAGCGCGATGGGCACGTCCAGCAGCCGCGTCCCCAGATGCAGCAGCCCCGGATCGACCTGGAAGACCTGCGGGTCGTCGGTCCGTACGAGCACGCTCATGGCCGCCAGCCGGTCCAGGTCCTCCTCGGTCAGCTCCCGGCCGACCCGCCGCTCCAGCTGGTCGAGGGTGGCGTCCTCGGCCTTGTCGGGGATCCAGCCGGCCACCAGCGCGCGATGGATGGCCAGGTCCTGCGCGCTCAGATCGGGCGGCAGTTGCTGCAGGTAGCGCTCGATGGCGGAGAGCGTCATGCCCTGGTGCTGGAGTTCCTCGATGAGGGCGAGGCGGGAGAGGTGGTCGGCGCCGTAGCGGCCGACGCGCCTCGGGCCGATCTCGGGCGGCGGCAGCAGCCCGCGCGTGCTGTAGAAGCGGATGGTGCGGACGGTGACTCCGGCGCGGGCGGCCAGTTCGTCGACCGTCAGGTCGGTGGCGGACTCCATCATGTTCAACAGTATTGCTGTCTCACCACTTCTGTGAAACCTTCCGCGCTGCCCCGTCCGGGGCGAATCGTGGTATCCGGATATGCCATGATCTTTCCGGCGACCGACACCGATCTACGGACCAAATACGGACAAACATACCCACCTCACAGCGGGTATGGGCGCCCTGTGATCTTGCCCACAGACGGGGGAGCACTCTTCGGGGAAGGTGTGCCGTCGGCCGACTCGCGCGATCCGCGGAATCCGGCCCTGGCACCAGCGCCTGCCCGAAAGCGAGATGAACCAGCAGTGAGCACAGAAACCCTCACCGAGGAAGCCCACAGGCCACCGGACGGGGGGAACGGGTCGCAGGATGCGGGCGACGCGGGCTACAGCAAGGGCCTCAAGGGTCGGCACGTCAACATGATCGCCATCGGCGGCGCGATCGGAACCGGCCTGTTCCTCGGCGCCGGCGGCCGACTGCACTCCGCCGGTCCCGCGCTGGCCGTCGCCTACGCGGTCTGCGGCCTCTTCGCCTTCTTCGTCGTGCGGGCCCTGGGCGAGCTGGTACTGCACCGCCCGTCCTCCGGATCCTTCGTCTCCTACGCCCGTGAGTTCCTGGGGGAGAAGGGCGCCTACGTCGCCGGCTGGATGTACGTGGTCAACTGGTCGACCACCGGCATCGCCGACATCACCGCGATCGCGCTCTACACCCACTACTGGAGCCTGTTCACCGACATCCCGCAGTGGGTGATGGCGCTGATCGCCCTGGCGGTCGTGCTCACGGTCAACCTGATCTCGGTGAAGATCTTCGGCGAGCTGGAGTTCTGGTTCGCGATCATCAAGGTCGCGGCGCTGGTCGTCTTCATGTTCATCGGCATCTTCCTTCTCGCGACCCAGCACCCGGTCGGCGGACACACGCCGGGGCTGGATCTGCTGACCGACAACGGCGGCATCTTCCCGACCGGTCTGCTGCCGGTGGTGATCGTGCTCCAAGGCGTGGTCTTCGCCTACTCCGCCGTCGAGCTGGTCGGTGTGACCGCGGGCGAGACCAGCGAGCCGGAGAAGGTCGTGCCGAAGGCCGTCAACTCCATCATGTGGCGGGTCGGCGTCTTCTACGTCGGTTCGGTGCTGCTGCTGACGCTGCTGCTGCCGTGGAACAAGTACGTCGACGGCCAGAGCCCCTTCGTCACCGTGCTGTCCAATGTCGGTGTGCCGGCGGCGGGCGACGTGATGAACCTCGTCGTGCTGACCGCGGCGATGTCGAGCCTGAACTCGGGCCTGTACTCGACGGGCCGCATCCTGCGCTCCATGTCCATGGCGGGCTCGGCGCCCAAGTTCGCCGGCCTGATGAACCGCAGTCAGGTGCCGTACGGCGGCATCATGCTCACCTCCGCGGTGTGCGTGCTGGGCGTCGCGCTCAACTACGTCGTCCCGGGCAAGGCGTTCGAGATCGTCCTGAACATCGCCGCGCTGGGCATCATCAGCACCTGGTGCACGATCATGATCTGTCACATGGTCTTCGTGCGGCGCTCGAAGGAAGGCCGGGTCGAGCGCCCGCGCTTCCGGCTCCCGGGCACCCCGGTCACCGACATCGCCACCATCGCGTTCCTGCTCGGCGTGATCGTGCTGATGTGGTTCGACGACGGCGTCGGCCGGCAGACCGTGCTGCTGATCCCGGTCCTCGCCCTGGCGCTGATCGGCGGCTGGTTCGCGGTGCGCGGCCGGGTGAGCCGTATCGCCGAGGAGCGCCGCCTGACGAAGTAGCCGCCCAGCGGCGGACGCCTGAGTCACCAGGGCGGCCGCGGATGCCCACAGGGGCGTCCGCGGCCGCCTTTCGGTATGGACCCTCGGTCGGTCAGCCGCCGATCAGCGGGTAGTGGTCGGAGAGGTTGGTGTAGGTGTAGTCCTTGCCCCAGCTGGAGACCGTCCAGGGTGCGGACTCCTCCTTGACCACGTCGTTCTGCCAAGAGGCGGGCCGAGCATGGCCGTTGCGGTGCAGGACGTAGTCGAGGTCCTCGCGCGGGTCGGTCGGGTAGCGGTCCTTCGCCACCGAGTTGTCCTGGGTGTCGAAGGAGTACGGGTGGCCGGTGCGGGTGTCGGCCGGAGCCAGGTCGGCATTGGTCAGCAGGGCGTCGTACTCGCTGCTGCGGGAGTCGATGTTCAGGTCGCCCGCGACCATGACCTCCTCGTCCGCCGGGATGTTCTTGGCGTCCAGGAAGGCATCCACCTCCTTGAGCTGCTTGGCGCGGTCCGCGGCCGCCTCACCCGTCCCGCACCCCGAGTCGGTGGACTGGGTGTGCGTGCCGACGACGTGCACCTTGGTGCCGTGCACGTCCAACACGGCATATACGAAGCCCTTGTTGGAGTAGGAGTCCGACCCGCAGGCGTCCTTGTAGATGTACTGCTCCTTGCGCAGGACCGGCCACTTGCTCAGCAGCGTCACCCCGCCGTCCTCGGGGGTGAGGGCGGAGTAGGCGCCGCCGGTGGCGTCCCAGCCGTCCTTGCTCCGGCCCACCACCGGGGTCTGGTGCGGGTACTGCGCCGCGGCGCGGGACTTCAGCGCCTCGGAGGAGGAGTTGTCGAACGCCTCCTGGAGCACGACGACGTCGTTGCCCTGGAAGAAGTCCGCGGCGGGAATCGCCTGCGCACGGTGGTCCTGGCCCCAGTTGGGGTAGAGGTTCTTGCTCATGAGGAAGGCGTTGTACGTCAGCACCTTCAGGTGGGGGGCCGTGGCGGCCGACGCGGTGGGGCACCCGGCGAGGGTGACGGCGGCGAGGGCCGCGGCTATCCCGGCGGCCCGGGTCGTGCGCGACGCGGAGAGCGACACTGAATCTCCCGATGGGGGTTGGGGTGTGATCCGGCGACGCTCATCAAACCAGCTGTGGTTACCTCAGGGTAACCACCGGGTGGTGGCGGGATGGACGGTGCGGCTCCTTTCGCACCGTCGGGAACCCGGGCGTTCCGTACGGGGCTCACGCTGCGCGACCTGGAGCAGCCGTATCATGGCCTATGTAATGAAAGTGGTGGAAAGTGCGCCGATGGCCCGGGGTCCGGGACCTGTTCCCCCGCCGCCCGGGGGCGTGCTCTGGTCCCTGGTCGGGGACATCCGCACCCTGCTGACCCTGCCCGCCGCGCTGACGATGCAGGTCGCGCATCCGGCGGTGAGCGCGGGGGTGGACGAGCACTCCGTGTTCCGCACGGACCCGTGGGGCCGCGGTGAGCGTTCGCTGCTCTCGCTCCAGCTGTGGGTGTACGGCGGTCCGGGCGCCATCGAGGAGGGGCAGCGGCTGCGGCGGCTGCACCGGAGGATCCGGGGGACCGACGCGCACGGCAGGAAGTACCACGCGCTCACCCCGGCCCACTACGCCTGGGTCCACGCCACCGGTTACCCGGTCTTCCGGCACGCCCAGCACTACCTGGGCCGCCCCTTCACCCAGGCGCAGGAGCGGCAGCTGTACGCGGAGTGGCTGCGGGTCGGCAGGGTGCTCGGGATTCACGACCGCGACATGCCGCAGACGATCGAGGCGTTCTGGCCGTACTACCGCGGCGTCCTGGACAACGAACTCGAAAAGACCGTCGTGGTGCGGGAGTTGATCGCCACGGACCTGCCGCTGCCGGTCCCTGACCGCGGGCCGGCGGCGCTGCGGAGGCTGCTCAGGGCGATCTGGCCGGTGCTCCTTCCGTTGCTGGTCCGCTTCCGGCGCTTCGTCACGATCGGCCTGATGCCGCCGGACGCGCGCGAAGCGATCGGCCTGGAGTGGACCGGCAGTCAGGAGCGCCGGCTGCGTCTCCTCGGCCGGGTCGTGCGCGCCGTGGTCCCCGTACTGCCGGAGCGGCTGCGGTTCCTGCCCGTGGCGCGCCGGGCCCGTCGAGCGGCGCGGCGCGAGCGCGACGCCGCTCGATGACCGCCGTCCGGGCGCCGCACCGTACGACGACCGCCGCCGCGGAGGAGGGATCCTCCGCGGCGGCGGTGTGTACGCCTCGCGCACCCTAGGGAGCCGTGCCGGCTACCGGGTCAGTGGCCGTGGGCGTGGATGTCGTGCGTGGCCGCGATCTTCCGCCAGGACGCGGGCTCGGCGACCTGCTTCGCCGGCGTGCCGAACGCCTGCTTCGCCGCCCCCGCGGACGGCTTCGACGGCTGGAACAGCCAGGTGTCGAAGAACGCGGTCAGCGACTTGCCGGACTTCTTCTCCGCGAACCGGACGAAGTCGGCCACCGAGGCGTTGCCGTACTTGTTCTCCGTCGGCCAGGACTTCAGGAGGTCGAAGAAGACCTTGTCACCGACCTTGTTGCGGAGCGCCTGGAGCGTCAGCGCGCCACGGTCGTAGACCGCGCCGTCGAACTGGTTCTCCGCCCCGGGGTCGCCCGGCTTGACGGTCCAGAACGCGTCGTCGGCCGGGTGCTGGGCGTAGACGTAGTCGGCGAGTTCCTGAGCGGTGCCCTCGCCCTCCTTCTCCGACCACAGCCACTGGCTGTAGGCGGCGAAGCCCTCGTTGATCCAGATGTCCTTCCAGTCCTTGAGGGACACGCTGTCGCCGTACCACTGGTGCGCCAGCTCATGGACCACGACGGAGACGTTCGTGCCCCGGTCGAAGGCCTTCTTCCCGTAGAAGGGGCGGGTCTGGGTCTCCAGGGCGTACCCCGCCGGCACGTTCGGCACATAGCCGCCCACCGCGTTGAACGGGTAGGCGCCGAAGACGCTCTCCAGCCACTCGGTGATCTCGGTGGTGCGCTCGATGCTCGCCCACGCCGACCCGGTGTTGGCGCCCAGGTCCTTGCTGACGGCGTTGATCACCGGCAGGCCGTTCGCGGTCTTGTCGGTGGTGACATCGAACTTGCCGACCGCGAGCGTGGTCAGATACGTCGCCTGCGGCTTGTCCGAGCGCCAGTTGTAGCGCGTCCAGCCGAGCTTGGAGGACTGCGAGGCCAGCACGCCGTTGCTGAGCGCCTGGGTGCCGTCGGGGACGGCGACCGAGATGTCGTACGTCGCCTTGTCGGTGGGGTGGTCGTTGCTGGGGAACCACCACACGGCGGCGTCCGGCTCCTGCGCCACCACACCGCCGTCCGGCGTACGGGCCCAGGCGCTGTAGCCGTCGATCTTCAGCTCCGAGGGCTTGCCGGCGTAGCGCACGACGACACTGATCTGTGCGTCCTTCGCCAGCGGTGTGGCCGGAGTGACCTCCAACTCGTGCTTGCCGGAGGTGGTGAAGGCCGCCTTCTTGCCGTTGACCCGGATCTCGCTGACCTTCAGGCCGAAGTCCAGGTTGAAGCGGGAGAGATCCTGGGTGGTGCGGGCGAGCAGCGTCGCCGTGCCCTCCAGGAGGTCCGTCTTCGGCTGGTACTTCAGACGCAGGTCGTAGTGGGAAACGTCGTATCCGCCGTTTCCGCTCTCGGGGTAGTAGGTGTCGCCCACACCCGGAGCGCCGGGCGTGCTGTGCAGATCAGCATGGCCGGCCGCCGATGCCGGGATCGCCAGCAGCAGGCTGAGCGCGGCCGCGCCCGGGACGAGGAGTCTGTGACGCACGAGTCCTCCAACTCGTAGGGGAGATGGATCGCTTCAGACCCTATGTACTCAGTGGTCCACCGTCATGCACATGGCCACATCTGACACATGACCGACATGAAGCGTCCGATGTCGCCGGTGTCCCTCCCGCCCCACCCCGGCCGTCTGTCACCATCCGCACATTCCTCGTCACACGCACCCTTACGCGCGGGAGTTGAGCCGCGCTACCGTCCGCCCGTGACGATTCGTGCGCGGGTCCCCCGCATCCCCTGGAAGGCCCTCGCGGTGGCGGCGGTCGTCGCCCTGCTGTCCGCTCTGGTGAGCCCGAGCGGCGCACAGGCGTCCCCCGGCGAAAGCACCCCGGTCTACTCCTACGACGGCGCGATACGCGAGTCGGTCTGGGTGGACACACGGCTCGACGGCGACGCGGACGGGAGGACCGACCGGGTCGCCGTCGACATAGTGCGCCCGGCCGAACCCGCGCAGCAGGGCCGCAAAATACCCGTGATCATGGACGCCAGCCCGTACTACTCCTGCTGCGGGCGCGGCAACGAGAGCCAGAAGAAGACCTACGACGACCGCGGCAGGCCGGTCGGGTTCCCGCTCTACTACGACAACTACTTCGTGCCGCGCGGCTATGCGACGGTCCTCGTCGACCTCGCGGGCACGAACCGCTCGGACGGCTGCGTCGACGTCGGCGGCCGCTCCGACATCCGGTCGGCGAAGGCCGTCATCGACTGGCTGAACGGCAGGGGCCGCGCCTACGACGCCCGCACCGCGGGACATCCGGTCGCCGCCGACTGGTCCAACGGCCGTACCGGCATGATCGGCAAGAGCTGGGACGCGACCATCGCCAACGGCGTCGCCGCCACCGGCGTCAAAGGGCTGAAAACCATCGTCCCGATCGCCGGCATCTCCTCCTGGTACGACTACTACTTCGCCAAGGGAGCCCCGCTCTACGACTCCGGCCCGGACGGTCTCGCGGACTACGTCGACAGCCCCGAGGCCCGCGAACGCTGCGCCGCCGTACAGCAGCGGCTCGCCGACGGCGCACCGCGCACCGGCGACTGGACCGGCCTGTGGACCGAGCGCGACTACGTCCCCGACGCGGGCAAGGTGCGCGCCAGCGTCTTCCTCGTCCACGGGCTGCAGGACCTCAACGTGCGCACCCGGCACGCCGGCCGGTGGTGGGACGCCCTCGCCCGGCACGGCGTCGAGCGCAAGATCTGGCTCTCGCAGACGGGGCACGTCGACCCCTTCGACTTCCGCCGCACGGACTGGGTGCGCACCCTCCACCAGTGGTTCGACCACTACCTGATGGGCTACGACAACGGCATCGAACGCGCCCCGATGGCGGACGTCGAACGCGCCCCCGACAGCTGGACGACCGATGCCCGGTGGCCCGCGGCGGGCACCACGGCCACCACCCTGCGGCCGCGCAACGGCACCTCACCCGGCGTCGGCGTCCTGGGCACCGAGCCCGCGCCGCACGGGTCGACCGCGGCGTTCACCGACGACCCGGAGCTGAGCGAGGCCGACTGGGCGGCCCATATCGACGAATCGACACCTGCCAAGGCCGGGTTCACCACCGGCCCCCTGCGCGCACCCCTGCGGCTGTCCGGCGCCGGCAAGGTCACGGTGACCGCGACCCCCAGCACCTCGACCGCGCACCTCTCCGCTGTCCTGGTGGACGTCGGCCCCGACACGATCCGCAACTACGCCGCGGAGGGTGAGGGCATCACGACCCTCGGCACGCGCACCTGTTGGGGCGCGGGCACCACCGGCGACACCGGCTGCTTCAAGGAGACCGCGGCCGACACCCGTAAGGTGGCGCACACCGTCTTCAGCCGCGGCTGGGCCGACCTCGGCAACCAC
Source organism: Streptomyces sp. Pv4-95 (assembly GCF_045782725.1). Lineage (NCBI taxonomy): Bacteria > Bacillati > Actinomycetota > Actinomycetes > Kitasatosporales > Streptomycetaceae > Streptomyces > Streptomyces sp. Pv4-95. Next base: position 1,508,332 of record NZ_CP127172.1, on the reverse strand, counting down.
GCCGACGACCACAAGGGCCGGCCGCTCACCCCCGGCAAGCCCTACACGATCACCCTGGACCTGGCCGCGAGCGATCACATCGTGCCCGCGGGGCACCGCCTCGCCCTCATCGTGGCCGGCACCGACGCCGGACTGATCGACCCGCCGCCTTCCAGGCCGCGGCTCACCCTCGACCTGTCCCGCACCATCGCCGAACTGCCACTGACCGGCGGGGCGCCCGCTCTCGCCAGGGCCACGGCCGGCGCCCCGCACCCCGCCCCGGAGCCGGCGCCGCTCCGGGGAATCGCCCCGCCACGGACGGCGACCCCGCTGCCGTCCGCCCGATGACCGGCCGGGCCGACCCGCCCCCGCGGGCCGGCCCGGTGAGCACCTCCGCCCGTGCTCGTGCCGGAACGTCCCCCCACCGCTCCACGCAAGGGAGGCACCATCCCGTGATACGTCGCTCCCGAAGCCTCGCCCTCGGCGCCCTGGCCGTCGCTCTGACGGCCACGCTCGCCGCCACGCTGCCGGCCTCGCCCGCCGACGCGACGGGGTCCCGACCGCCGCGCACCGGATTCGAGGAAAGCCACGGCGCCCGCTGGACCACCCAGCCGGAGGAGCAGCGCCTCCTCGCCGCCGTCGACCGCGCCGGACCCCGGGCGGAGGTCGACCGGATCGGCACCACGGAGCAGGGCCGCCCCGTCCAGCTGGTACGCCTGGGCGCACCGGCCCCGGAGAAAGCCCGGGACGTACGCCGCGGCAACTCCGTCCTGCTGATCTGCTCGCAGCACGGCGACGAGCCCTCCGGCCGCGAGGCGTGCCTGAGCACCGTCCGCGACCTCGCCTTCGCCGAGGACCGGGCGACCGAACGCTTCCTGCAGCGCACCAGCGTGCTGGTCGTCCCGACCGCCAACCCCGACGGCCGGGCCGCGGACACCCGCGGCAACTCCGACGGAGTGGACATCAACCGCGACCATCTCGCCCTCAAGACCGCCGAGGGCCGGGCGATGGCCGCCGTCATCCGCGACTACCGCCCTGACACCATCTACGACCTGCACGAGTACGGACCCACCGTGCCGTACTACATGAAGGACCTGCTCTCGCTCTGGCCGCGCAACCTCAACACGGCGGACGCGGTGCACCGCGAAGCCACCTCGCTCTCCGAGGACTTCGTCGAGCCCGCCGTGCACCGGGCGGGCTTCAGCACCGGCGTCTACGGCATCTGGACCGACCCGGAGACCGGAGAACCCCTCAAGCAGGTCGCGGGCGACGGTCAGGAGCGCATACTGCGCAACACCGCCGGCGTCAAGGGTTCTGTCGGTCTGCTCGTCGAAACCCGCGTCGACGCGCTCACCGACGCGGAGCGGGCCGATCCGGCCCGCAACAACCGGCGCCGGGTGACATCGCAGCTGGCCGCCCTGGACGGGGCGTTCTCCTTCCTCGACCGGCACCGCGGCCGGGTGGAGGCGGCCACCACCGCGGCCCGGCTCGCCGGATACGCCGACCGTGGCCCGGTCTATCTCGGTGGTGCGGACAACGACCCTGCCACCGACGCGCAGACCCTGGCCGATCCGCCCTGCGCCTACCGCCTCGACGCGACGCAGTTCGCACAGGTCAAGGATGAATTGGCGCTCCACGGAGTGAATTGGCGGAAGCTGGGTAGCGGGGCCGTCGTACCTTTGCGCCAGCCGCTGCGGGGGCTCGTTCCGCTGCTGCTTGACGAAAGGGCCGATTATCACCTTACGGTCGCGGCGCACATGAATGGCTGCCGCGGTGTGGTAGGGGGTAACCCGTAGGGAAAATATGCCCAATTGAAAGGTCGACTCGTGTCGGAAAGAGACAAGGAAGAGGGGGACGGGGGCGGTACGCCGCTCCTGGCGGATCTCCCCGGCGACCCGCACCTCACAGGGCCCCCGCAGACCGACCGTGTGGTCTTCGGCGTGACCGCGCTGCTCACCCTCGCGTTCATCGTCTGGGGGGCGAGCAGCACCGATTCGCTCAAGAGCGTTTCGACGTCGATGCTGAACTGGGTCATCGACAACCTCGGCTGGGCCTTCGTGCTGTCGGCCTCCGCGTTCGTGATCTTCGCGATCTGGCTGGCGATCAGCAAGTACGGCCGCATCACCCTCGGCAAGGAGGGCGAGGACCCCGAATTCCGGACGGTGTCCTGGGTCGCGATGATGTTCAGCGCGGGCATGGGCATCGGCCTGATGTTCTACGGCGTCAGTGAGCCGCTCGGCCACTTCATGACGCCGCCGCCGGGCACCGACCCCAAGGACGCCGCCCAGGCGATGGACACGGCGATGGCCACCACGCTGTTCCACTGGACGCTGCACCCCTGGGCCATCTACGCGGTGGTGGGCCTGGCCATTGCCTACAGTTGCTTCCGGCGGGGGAGGCGGCAAACGATCAGCGCAGTGTTCACGCCATTGATCGGCAAGCGGCGGGCGAACGGCTGGGGCGGCCGGGTCATCGACATCCTGGCCATCTTCGCCACCCTCTTCGGCTCCGCGGCCTCGCTCGGCCTCGGGGCGCTGCAGATCGGCAGCGGCATCAAGGTGCTGGGCTGGATGGACAGCGTCAGCACCACCCTGCTGGTCCTCGTCATCACCGTACTGACCATCGCGTTCATCCTGTCCGCGGTGTCCGGTATCGCCAAGGGCGTCCAGATGCTGTCCAACATCAACATGGTGCTGGCGCTGATCCTGGCGGTCTTCGTCTTCGTGGTGGGGCCGACCATCCTCATCCTCGACCTGATCCCGACGTCCATCGGGTCCTACATCGGGGAGCTGCCGCAGCTGGCCGGCCGGACGGAGGCCAGCAGCGGTGACGACCTCGGCGGATGGCTGCGCAGCTGGACGGTCTTCTACTGGGCGTGGTGGATCTCCTGGACGCCCTTCGTCGGCATGTTCATCGCCCGCATCAGCCGTGGCCGCACGATCCGGCAGTTCATCGGCGGCGTCATCCTCGTCCCGAGCGTGGTCAGCCTGGTGTGGTTCGCGGTGTTCGGCGGCTCGGCCATGAAGCTGCAGGACTCCAAGAAGCTCAGCGGCTCCAGCACCCCGGAGGGGCAGCTCTTCGACGTGCTGCACCAGTACCCGGTGGCCACCGCCACCAGCGTCCTGGTCATGGTCCTGGTCGGCATCTTCTTCGTCTCCGGCGCCGATGCCGCGTCCATCGTCATGGGCACCCTGTCGCAGAAGGGATCGTTCGAGCCGACCCGGCCCGTGGTCATCTTCTGGGGCGTGGTGACCGGCGCGGTCGCCGCCATCATGCTGCTGATCGGAGGCGGTTCGGGCGACGCCCTGACCGGATTGCAGAATCTGACGATCCTGGTCGCGGTGCCCTTCCTGGTCGTCATGATCGTCATGTGTTGGGCTCTCATGCGGGACCTGCGCAGCGATCCGCTCATCGTGCGTGGACAGATGGGTGAGGAGGCCGTCGAGATGGCCGTCATCGCCGGGCACGAACAGTACGACGGTGACTTCGAGTTCCGTATCGGCCCCACCGACGAGACGTCGGGCGCCACCGCCGAGGGCAGCGGTCCTTCGGACACCGCGGCCGGGAAGCGCGGTGAATCAACCGACTGAGGGACCGGGCAGCTGACGAAACCCTGACGCGGAGGGCCGGAGCCACCGGCCCTCCGCGGCGTGTTTCCGCCCCTCGAAACGGACCGGCCCGGCGCCGTCCGCCCCCTCGCCGTTACGAACATGTGAACGTTCCACCGGGCAGCTATGTGGGGATACTCGGGATATGTCTGCCGAGCCCGCGCCCTATGTGTCCTTCGGGTTGGCCCCCGCCATCCGTCCCGGTGGCGTGCTGACCGACGGCGCGTACCAACAGCACCGGGAGTTCCTGGACTTCAGCATCGACGGCAGACCGCTGCTGCTCCGCCTGGCCGACCTCGACGCGGTCTCCCCGCTCGCCGCCGACGTCGGCCCGTCCCTCTTCGCGGCACGGGTGCGGCGCCTGCTCCTGGAGGCCGAACCGCCGCTCGGCGGCGGGCGGCGGATCATCTACGGCTGCCCCGAGTGCGAGGGGCTGGGCTGCGGAGCGGTCACCGCGTTCATCGCACGCGACGGAGCCGACTTCATCTGGCGTGATTTCGCCTGGCAGACCGACGAGGCCGTGGATCTCCGGCTCAGCGGCTACCCCGGCATCGGGCCGTTCCGGTTCGAGGGCACGCAGTACCGCGCCGTCCTGGGGCGGCTGCTGGCGTCCGATGCCCGGCCCGCGGAGCCGCCCGGCCGCCGGGTGCTGCTCATCGGCCGGCGGGCGGCCGCTCTGGCGAAACCGGCCGCGACACTGCGGGGCATCGGCCTCGGGGTGGACATCGCCCGCGATGCGGGCGCAACGGTGCCCGGTGAGCTGCGCTCGTACGGCGTGGTCGTGATCGGGCGGGCGCTGGGGGAAGGGGAACGCGCGGCCGTGCGGAGGGCTTTCGCGGCGGCCGGGTCCGCGGCGGTCTTCGTCGAGGCCCCGGCGCCCACCGTTCCACTGCTGGTCGCGCAGGTCGAACAGGCACTGGACCGCAGTCCGCAGGGCGAGCGCCGGCTGCTGCGGCTCGCGGCGGAGGGCGGCGAGGTCACCCTCGCCGTCGCCCACCCCTGCCGGGTCCGGCTGACCGGATACTGCGTCGACAGGCTCCGCCGCACCCGCACGGCCGTGCTGCACGACGCTCAACTCACCCCAGGCGCCCACACATTGCGGATGGACAGCGCGATGGATGCCGGGGAGACGTTCGTGGTGGCGCGGACCACGGGCGGCGTGCTGGTGACGCGCATGGCACGGCCGGGCAGGCGGAGCGGGCGCGGAAAAGGCGACGACGGCAAGCCGGGCGACGTCCTGACATGAGGCGCGCGCGGCGGCACCGCCGCACTCCGAGGCTCGCCCGGGCGCCCACTCCCGCCTTCCGCCCCCGCACCGCGACGCACTCCGCCGCACCCGGGCCCCTCGCGCGCACTCCTGCCGGGACCACCAACGCGGTCGGCCTGGCTGACCGTGCCGCGACTCTCCTGGGCCCGAGGCGCTGGAGCGCGGCAACACGCACCGCAGACCCGCCTGGGGGCACTGGCCCGGTGAGCCGGTGGCTCGGCTGGAGCGGCAGCGGACACGCGGGTTGCGGGTAGTGGGCGGGGGAAGCGGTAGGGCTCGCCGACCTGCCGGCGGCCCGTACACCGATGGTGACGGTCCTTGGCCACGAACGGCACGGCATCCCGCCCGAGGCGCTGGACCTGCTGGCCGAGGTGGTGGAAATCCCGATGGTCGGCACCGGCGCCGGCCTCGATGTCGCGGTCGCGAGGGCCCTGGTGCCCCACAAGCTTGCGGGCCGCTGTGAGGCGGTCCCGGAGGAGCCGGTCGCGGGCGGCGGGGACCTGGTCGAGGGCGGCGCGGAGTTGCGAGGTCGGCGCACCACGGCGTCCGCCCTCCGGCGGAGGGCCGAGCCCGGCCGATCGCCTGCCAGGCCGCGGAGCCCGCCGCCCTTCTGCCGTCTTCGTGTGATGTTCGCGTAACCCTCAGGCAGCCACCCGGACAAACCCGGACCTTAGGCTGGAGTCAGCTCCGTTGGCCGATGACGCCCCTCGGATGTTCCACAATCCGTATCTGCCGTCGTCCGAGGAGGCCCATGCCCCGCGCGCCGCGCGCCGTGCCCGCCTGGCTCGCCCACCCCTTCCGCTGGCAGCGTCTGCCCGTGCCGTGGGCGGGCGTTGCCCGCGGCGCTCTCTGCGCCGGACCGCTGCTTGCCGCGGGGACCGCCGTCGGGCACCCCGAGGCCGGCGTCCTCGCGGGCCTCGGTTCGATGCTGGCGGGGGTCAACGACCGTCCGGGCACCCGCCGCACCGGCATCGTCCACATCGGTCTGCCCGCCCTCGGCTCCGCCCTGGGCATGCTGCTCGGTGCCTCGCTGCAGGCCACCGGCGCCGGGTGGTGGCTGGTCCCGGCGCTCTTCGCCGTCGGATTCGTCTCCGGCGCCGGCAGCGTCGCGGGGCCCGTGCGCTCCAGTGCCGGCATGCAGATGCTGGCCACCACCATCCTCGGCGCGGGGATGCCGCTGCCCGGAACGCCCGGGGTGAAAGCGTTCCATGTCCTCGCCGGGTGCCTGTGGCTCCTGCTGCTGCGCCTCGTGCTGCGTCCACCGCGCCCCGCGGGTGGTGCGCTCGGCGGCGAGCGTGCGGCGGTGGCCAAGGTCTTCGACGCGCTCGCCGACGCCTTGGGCGCGGCCGGCGGACCAGGCGCCGAGCCCGCAAGGCGCCGGCTCACCGCCGCTCTCGACCGCGCCGACGAGGCCCTGCGGCTGCGGCACCTGACCGGCAGGCTGCTGTTGCGCCGCACCCGTACCGAAGAGCTGCTCCTGGCCGAACGGTTCGCCGCGGCGACGGCCCTGTGCGAGGCCAGCGTCGCGCTGCTGTGGGAGGCACGGCCGCTGCCGTCGCGGGTCGCGGCGAGCCCCCGGCAGTTCGCCGACGCCCTGCGCACCGGGCGACCGCCGGGGCGGCTGTCCGCCCCCGAGTCCAGTTCGGCCGGGCGCGGCGCCTTCGACCGCGCGCTGCTCGACGCCGCGGTCATCTTCGCCCGTCCCTGGCCGTCGGCGCAGCCGTCGCCGGGCACCGCACCGGCAGCGGACTCCCCGGGCGGCGGTGCGGCCGAGGACGCGGCGGCCACCGGCCCGGCGCGCACCCGGGCGGCCGAGGAGCAGTCCGTGGCCGGCCGCCCAGGGGGCGGGACCGCGGCGCGTCGGGCGCTGGGAGTCATCGGCCGGCGGACGCGGCGGGGCCGCAGCCTCCTCGGGCCCGCCGGGCGCGACTACGGGCTGCGGGTCGCGGTCTGCATCGCGGCGAGCACCGCGGTGGCGCTGCTGCTGAACCCCCACCACTGGTACTGGCTTCCGGTGACCGTCACCTTCCTCGTCAAGCCCGACCTGGGGCCGCTCTTCTCCCGTACGGTCAACCGTTTCGCCGGCACGGTCGCCGGCGTCCTGGTCTTCGCCGGGGCGGGCCTGCTGCTGCCCGGGTGGGCGTGGCCCCTGCTGATGGCCGGCCTGGGCGGGGCGCTGCTGCCGTTCGCCACCCGTCACTTCGCCCTGCAGACCGGCGCCATCACGCTCATGGTGCTGTCCTTCGTGTACGTCGGCGGCGACCCGCGGGCGGCCGGCGAGCGGATCGTGGACACCTCGATCGCCTGCGGCATCGTCCTCGTCGTCGGTCATCTGCCGCGGCTGGCGGATCCGCGCCGCCGGGTCGGCCAGCGGGTCACCGCCGCGCTGCGCGCCACCGAGCGGTTCCTGGGGCACGTCCTGACGTCGGAACCGGGGCAGGACGCCGGCGAGCGCCCGGCGCTGCGCCGGGCCGCCTACCGAGCGCTGGGCGAGGCCCGTGCGGCGGCGGAGACCGCCGCGGCCGAACTCCTCGCGGCCCGCGACCGCAACCCCGACTGGCCGGCCGTGGTGACCGCCGCAGAACGCATCGCGGACGCCGCGACCGCCTGCGCGGTACGCCTCGACCACGGTGCCCGCCGCCCCAGCGCCGACGAGGCGTGGCGGCTGTGCCAGGCGCTGTCCGCGATGGCCGACGCCCTGGAGGACCCGAGCGGGACTCCCCGCACACCGGTCCCGCGCCCACGGCCGGTTCCTGACTGCGCCACGCTCACGGACGTGGCCGCCGAGCTGGAGCAGCTGCGCGGCTACGCGGGCGCGGTCTGACGCGGGGACGGCAGCAGCCCCGACGAAACGGGGACGAACGCCCCCGGGGGCAGCGGGCGTTGGCCCGCTGTCCCCGGGGGCGTCGTCGGCGGAGCGAACCGTCAGCGGCCGCCGCGCTCCTTGCCCAGCAGTCCGGCACGCCGCAGCGCGTCGGCCATCGCGTCGTTCGCCGGTGCGGCATCGCGGCCGCCGCGGCGCTCCCCGCCACGTGCCGCGCCGCCCTGCCGCTGCCGAGGCGCACCGCCACGGCCGCCGGGACGCTGCCCTTCGCCGCCACTGCCGCCACTGCCGCCGCCGCGCCGCTCGCCGCCCGAGCCGCCCCGGCGCTCGCCGCCGCCGGCCGACGCGCCCTTGCCGTGCTCGTCGTCCAGCCGCAGCGTCAGCGAGATCCGCTTGCGCGGAATGTCCACATCGAGCACCTTGACGCGCACGATGTCGCCGGGCTTCACCACGTCCCGCGGGTCCTTGACGAAGGTCTTCGACATCGCCGACACATGGACCAGACCGTCCTGATGGACACCCACGTCCACGAACGCCCCGAAGGCGGCGACATTCGTCACCACGCCCTCCAGCAGCATCCCCGGCTGCAGATCGCCGATCTTCTCCACGCCCTCCTTGAAGGTCGCGGTCTTGAACACCGGACGCGGGTCACGGCCCGGCTTCTCCAGCTCCTGGAGGATGTCGGTGACCGTCGGCAGGCCGAAGGAGTCGTCGACGAAGTCCTCGGCGCGCAGCGACCGCAGCACCGAGGCGTTGCCGATCAGCGTGGCCACCTCACCGCCCGCGGACGCGCCCATCCGGCGCACCACCGGGTAGGCCTCCGGGTGCACGCTGGAGGCGTCCAGGGGGTCGTCGCCGCCCCGGATCCGCAGGAAGCCCGCGCACTGCTCGTACGCCTTCGGGCCGAGCCGCGCCACGTCCTTGAGGGCCTTGCGGGAGCGGAACGGGCCGTTGCTGTCGCGGTGCGCGACGATGTTCTCCGCCAGCCCCGACCCGATGCCCGAGACCCGCGAAAGCAGCGGCGCGGAGGCGGTGTTGACGTCGACGCCGACGCCGTTCACGCAGTCCTCGACGACCGCGTCCAGGGAGCGCGACAGCTTCACCTCGGACAGGTCGTGCTGGTACTGGCCCACCCCGATCGACTTCGGGTCGATCTTGACCAGCTCGGCCAGCGGGTCCTGCAGCCGCCGTGCGATGGACACCGCGCCGCGCAGCGACACGTCCATCTCGGGCAGCTCCTGCGAGGCGAACGCGGAGGCGGAGTACACCGAGGCACCGGCCTCGGACACCATCACCTTCGTCAGCTTCAGCTCCGGCTGAGCGGCGATCAGATCGGCAGCCAGCTTGTCGGTCTCGCGGGAGGCGGTGCCGTTGCCGATCGCGATCAGCTCGACGTCGTGCTCGCGCGCCAGCCGGGCCAGGGTCGCCAGCGACGCGTCCCACTTCTGCTGCGGGACGTGCGGGTAGATCGTCTCGGTGGCGGCCACCTTGCCCGTCGCGTCCACGACCGCGACCTTCACACCGGTACGGAAACCGGGGTCCAGGCCCATCGTCGCGCGCGTCCCGGCGGGCGCCGCCAGCAGCAGATCGCGGAGGTTCGACGCGAAGACCCGCACCGCCTCGTCCTCGGCCGCCTGCCGCAGCCGCAGCCGCAGATCGATCCCGAGGTGCACCAGCACCCGGGTGCGCCACGCCCAGCGCACCGTGTCCTGGAGCCACTTGTCGCCGGGCCTGCCGCGGTCGGCGACACCGAAGCGGTGCGCGATCGCCTGCTCGTAGGCGCTCGGCCCCTCCGTCACGGACGACGGGTCCTCCGGCTCCAGCGCGAGGTCGAGGATCTCCTCCTTCTCGCCGCGGAGCATCGCCAGCACCCGGTGCGAGGGCAGTTCGGTGAACGGCTCGGCGAAGTCGAAGTAGTCGGCGAACTTCGCGCCGGCCTCCTCCTTGCCCTCGCGCACCTTCGCCGCCACCCGCCCGCGCGACCACATCCGCTCGCGCAGCTCGCCGATCAGGTCCGCGTCCTCCCCGAACCGCTCGGTGAGGATCGCCCGCGCGCCCTCCAGGGCCGCGGCCGGGTCGGCGACTCCCTTGTCCGCGTCCACGAACGCGGCGGCGGCCGCGGCCGGCTCCGCCGTGGGATCGCCCAGCAGCCGCTCGGCCAGCGGCTCCAGGCCCGCCTCCCGGGCGATCTGGGCCTTGGTGCGCCGCTTGGGCTTGTAGGGCAGGTAGATGTCCTCCAGCCGGGCCTTGGAGTCCGCGCCGCGGATCTGGGCCTCCAGCGCTGCGTCCAGCTTCCCCTGGGACCGTACGGACTCCAGGATCGAGGTCCGCCGCTCCTCCAGCTCCCGCAGATAGCGCAGCCGTTCCTCGAGCGCGCGCAGCTGCGCGTCGTCGAGCGTTTCGGTGGCTTCCTTGCGGTAGCGCGCGATGAAGGGCACCGTCGAGCCGCCGTCGAGCAGTTCGACCGCGGCCTTCACCTGCCGCTCCTTGACGCCGAGCTCCTCGGCGATCCTCGCTTCGAGGGACCCGAGAGACCCGGTGGACACAGTGGATGCCGTCACGTTGATCCTGACCCGCCTTCCAGCGCTTGCTTGAGCCTTGCATTGTGCCGGGTGGCGGGCCGGGCTGTCGCGCCGCCCAGCCGGGGGGCCGGGGTGTGGGACGTGCACCCACACCCCGGCGGAAGGCTCAGCCCTTGCCGAACATCGACGCGGGGAAGGCCCCGGCGTTCATGGCGGTGGTGGCGAAACCGGCCGCCAGGTCGGTCAGCCGGGCCACGCCCTCGGCGCCCAGGTGCTCGTAGGGGGCGCGGTCCAGGCGGTCGGTGGTGTACTCCAGTTCCTTGCGCAGCTGCACGCCGGTCTCGGTCAACTCGCCCTCGGCGTCCAGGAGTCCGCGCGCACGCAGCCGCTCCTGCGCCTCGGTCCACTCCTCCTGCGACCAGCCGCGCGTCTGCATGACGCCCTTGTAGCTCATCCCGCGGCCGCTGGCGTTGTGCGTGACCAGCGCTTCGATGCCGTCCAGTTCGGCGTCCAGCAGAGCCATCAGGTGGCCGTCGCCGCGGTGCTCGCGCAGCAGCGTGGCGGCGTGCCAGTAGGCGAGGTGCGGGGCGTCCGGCACGGGCAGATCGGCGTGGGCGGCGAACAGCGGCCGGGCGTGGCGGCTGCCCGCCTCGGCGGCGCGCAGCGCCAGCTTCGCGGCCTCGGCCATCTCGGGCGACTCCAGGGCTTCCGCGCCGAGCAGCCGGCGCAGCGTGCTGTCGGCCGCGCGCAGCCGGGCCTCCAGCACGGCCTCCGGGGAGGCGGCCGACCAGACCTGCGGGACGTGCTGCGCGACGAGCTCGTGCTTGAAGTTGTAGAAGGTCGCCGTGATGGTGCCGGGGCCCACCGCGCCCATGGCCGCGCCGCGCGCCGCGAAGTAGGCGGCACTGCGGTTGTCGATCCCCACCTTGGCCAGTTCGGCCGGCAGGTCCGGCGAGAAGTAGTGGGTGGAGTGCAGCGGGTTGATGACGTTGTGGCAGTGACGGCCGGCGTGCTCGGGCAGTGCGCTCAAGGAGGTCATGCCAGCAGGTTACCGACCCGTCGGTATGGGTGGTACGTGAGGTCGCGCACCGCCCGGATCCCGGCGCGGTCCGGGCCGCCCCGCATCGGCCTCTGGCAGGAAAGGTGGGTTATTCGTCATTGCGGCCAAAGGCGCCGCTGCCCAGGATGGAGACATGGAGCAACGCGATGTGCTGGTCGTCCTCTTCGACGGCCTCCAGAGCCTCGACGTCAGCGGGCCGGTCGAGGTCTTCGCCGGCGCGAGCCGCGGCGTCCCCGGCGCCTACCGGATCCGCACGGCGGGGCTCGACGGCCGTCCCGTCCGCACCTCCAGCGGCCTGACGCTCACCCCCGACCTGCCGCTCGACGACACCGAGGCACCGCACACCCTCCTCGTCCCCGGCGGCGAGGGAACCCGCGCCCCCGACCCGCGGCTGATCGACTGGCTGCGCACGCACGCACCGCGTGCCCGCCGGAAGGTGTCGGTGTGCAGCGGGGCGCTGCTACTGGCCGAGGCGGGGCTGCTGGACGGCCGCCGGGCGACGACCCACTGGGCGCTGTGCGGCACCCTCGCCGAGCGCTTCCCCGCAGTCCGGGTCGAGCCGGAGCCGATCTACGTACGCGACGGCGATCTGGCGACCTCCGCCGGCGTCACCGCCGGTATCGACCTCGCGCTCGCGCTGGTGGAGGAGGACCTCGGCCGGGACCTCGCGCTGACCGTCGCCCGGCATCTGGTCGTCTTCCTGCGCCGCCCGGGCAACCAGACGCAGTTCAGCGCCCAGCTCGCCGCCCAGACCGCCGACCGGCGCCCGCTGCGCGACGTCCAGCAGTGGATCACCGAGAATCCTGCGGCGGACCTGTCCGTCGAAGCCCTCGCCGGCCGCGCGCGGCTCTCGGCCCGGCACTTCGCCCGTGCCTTCCGCGACGAGGTCGGTATGACGCCGGGGCGCTACGTCGACCGGGTCCGCCTCGAAGCCGCCCGCCGGCGCCTGGAGGACACCGCCGACGGCATCGAGCAGGTGTCCCGCCACTGCGGCTACGGCACCCCCGAGGCGATGCGCCGCGCCTTCCTCCGCGTCCTCGGCGCATCCCCGGCCGAGTACCGCCGCCGCTTCCAGCCCGCACATCAGGCCCGGTGAGCGGCGTGCGAGCCGACACCCCGGGCCATCCCGCACCCGCATCCTCACCGCACACCCGACAGGAGCACGCCATGCAGATCGCGATCCTTCTCTACGACCGCTTCACCGCCCTCGACGCCGTCGGACCCTACGAGACCCTCGGCCGGATCCCGGGCGCGCAGGCGCTGTTCGTCGGCGAGCGGACCGGCCCCTACCGCAACGACTCCGGCTCCCTCGCGCTCGTGGCGGACGCCGAGCTGAGCGACGCACCCGCCCCCGACGTCCTCGTCGTGCCGGGCGGCCCCGGCCAGATCGCCCTCATGGAGAACGGCCCGCTGCACGAGTGGATCCGCGCGGTGGACGCCGGCACCACCTGGACCACCTCGGTGTGCACCGGCTCGCTGATCCTCGCCGCCGCCGGCCTCCTCAAGGGCCGCCGGGCGACGTCCCACTGGCTCGCCCTGGACCAGCTCCCCGCCCTCGGCGCCGAGCCCACCGGCGAGCGGGTGGTCTTCGACGGCAAATACGTCACCGCCGCCGGCGTCTCCTCCGGCATCGACATGGGCCTTGCCCTGGCCGGCCGGATCGCCGGGGACACCGTGGCGCAGGCCATCCAGCTCGGTGTGGAGTACGACCCGCAGCCGCCCTACGACGCGGGCTCCCCGGACAAGGCACCGGCCGAGGTCACCGCGCTGCTGCGGGAGCGCAGCCGCTTCGTGCTGACGGGGGAGGAGTAGCGGCGCCGGGGGCCGTCCGGCCCCCGCGCCCGACGGCCCCCGGCCGCGGCGTCAGCCCGCGGGCCAGGTGAAACGCGGGGCCCGGCGCTCCAGGAAGGCGGCGGCGCCCTCCGCGGCGTCGCCGCTCCCGCGGCCCTGCTCGACCCAGAACGCACCCCGCTCCTCCGCCTGCGACGGCGGCATGTCCCACGTCCCGTCGGCCAGCTCCTTCGCCGCGGTCTGGGTCAGCAGCGACCGGCTCGCCAGCACCGCCGTGAACTCCGCCACCCGCTGGTCCAGCTCGCCGCCGGCGAGCACCTCGTCCACCAGACCGGTACGCAACGCCCGCCCGCAGTCGATCAACTCCCCGGAGAACAGCAGGTACTTCGCCGCGGCCGGGCCGACCAGCCGGACCAGCCGCCGGGTCGAGGACGCCGGATAGACCAGGGCCAGCTTGGCGGGCGTCACGCCGAACAGCGTGCCCTCCTCCGCGAACCGCAGATCGCAGGCGGCCGCCAACTGGCAGCCGCCGCCCACGCAGTACCCGCGTATCGCCGCCAGCGTCGGCCCGGGAAACGCCGCCAGCGCCTCCTCGGCCGCCACCGCGAGCCCCTGCGACTCCGCCGCCCCGGCCCGCAGCGACCCGATGTCCGCCCCGGCGCAGAACGTCCCGCCCTCGCCGGTCAGCACCAGTGACCGCACCGAGCGGTCCGCCGCCAGCCGCTCCAGGAGCGGTGGCAGATCTCGCCACATCCCCACGGCCATGGCGTTCCGCTTCTCGGGGTTGCTGATCACGACGGTCGCTGTGCCGTTGCTGACATGCGTCTTCAGGGCCGGTTCCATGCCCCGGATATTAGAGCGACGCCCCCGGGAGGGCCCGATACGATCGGCGGCCTGATGTCAGCCACCCTTGTCGCCAAAGACCTCGCCGCCGGCCACGGCGAGCGCGTCCTGTTCTCCGGCCTCGATCTGGTCGTCGCCCCGGGGGATGTGATCGGCCTCGTCGGCGCCAACGGCGCGGGCAAATCCACCCTGCTGCGCCTGCTGGCCGGCCTCGACACGCCGGAGGAGGGCAAGCTCGCGATCAGCCCGCCCAACGCGACCGTGGGCCACCTCCCGCAGGAGCCCGACCGGCGCCCCGGGGAGTCCGTACGGGCCTTTCTCGCCCGCCGCACGGGCGTCGCCGACGCCCAGCTCGCCCTGGACGCCACGACCCAGGCACTGGTCGACGAGCGGCCGGGCGCCGACGACGCCTACGCCACCGCCCTGGAGCGCTGGCTCGCGCTGGGCGCCGCCGACCTCGACGAACGCGCCGAGGAGACCGCCGCCCAGCTCGGCCTCACCGTCGGCCTGGACCAGCCCATGACGTCGCTGTCCGGCGGCCAGGCGGCCCGCGCCTCCCTCGCCTCACTGCTGCTCTCCCGCTACGACGTCTTCCTGCTGGACGAGCCGACCAACGACCTCGACCTGGACGGTCTGCACCGGCTGGAGGCCTTCGTCACCGGCCTGCGCGCCGGCACGGTCCTGGTCAGCCACGACCGCGAGTTCCTGACCCGCACGGTCAACCGCGTCGTCGAGCTCGACCTCGCCCAGCAGCAGGTCAACGCCTTCGGCGGCGGCTACGCGTCCTACCTGGAGGAGCGCGAGCGGGCCCGCCGCCACGCCCGTGAGGAATTCGAGGAGTACGCCGACACCAAGGCCGCCCTGGAGGCCCGCGGGCACCAGCAGCGCAACTGGATGGAGAAGGGCGTCAAGAACGCCCGCCGCAAGGCGCCCGACAACGACAAGATCGGCCGCAAGGCGCGGGTGGAGTCGACCGAGAAGCAGGCCGCCAAGGCCAAGCAGACGCAGCGCCTCATCGAGCGTCTCGAAGTCGTCGAGGAGCCCCGCAAGGAGTGGGAGCTGCGGATGGAGATCGCCGCGGCGCCACGGGCCGGCGCGGTGGTGGCGACCCTCCGCGGCGCCGAGGTACGCCGGGGCGACTTCCGCTTCGGGCCGGTGGACCTCCAGATCGACTGGGCGGACCGGGTCGCCATCACCGGCCCCAACGGCTCCGGCAAGTCCACCCTGCTCGCCGCCCTTTTGGGCAGGCTCCCGCTGGACGCCGGGCATGCCTCGCTCGGACCCGGCGTGGTCGTCGGCGAGGTCGACCAGGCGCGCGGCCTTTTCGTCGGCGACGAGCCGCTGATGGACGCCTTCCGGGCGTCCGTACCGGACCTGTCGCCCGCCGACGTGCGGACGCTGCTGGCCAAGTTCGGCCTGAAGGCGGCGCATGTGCTGCGCCCGGCCGGCACGCTGTCGCCGGGGGAGCGGACCCGCGCCGCGCTGGCACTCCTGCAGGGCCGTGGCGTCAATCTCCTCGTCCTGGATGAGCCCACCAACCACCTCGACCTGCCGGCCATCGAGCAGCTGGAGTCCGCGCTCGCCTCGTACGCGGGCACGCTGCTGCTGGTCACGCACGACCGCCGGATGCTGGACGCGGTCCACACCACGCGCCGTGTCGAGGTCGACGGCGGGCGGATCGCCGACCGGGCGGTGTGAGGTCCGGAAGCCCGTGCCCGCGGCGGAGGGCCGGCCCGGGGCCCGCGGGCCCCGCGGCCGGAAAGCGATTTGGCTCCGGCGCGGGCGACCCGTAGTGTGGGGTTCACCGACGCGGGGTGGAGCAGCTCGGTAGCTCGCTGGGCTCATAACCCAGAGGTCGCAGGTTCAAATCCTGTCCCCGCTACTCTCACAGCAGGCCCGGTGCCCCAGGCACCGGGCCTGCTGCGGTGTTGCCCGCTTTCCCGGCCACAGGACCGGCGAAATGGCGTGGACCGTACGGTGCCCTTTTCTCGAAGTCCGTGAACCGGGAACAAAAGGAACAAGACCGGTCGCCGGGCTGATCAGGCATCGCTGAATCGGTCAAAAGGCGTCGATAGAAGCTGACTTGTGTTCAGCAGGCCGGTCCGGACCAATACATTCTCAACACTCTTCCTGTGAGGATGCCTTCCGGACCCCCCGCAGAACCCCCCGAGGAGCTGACCTCCCCGCTCGCGTACGAAGGTGTGTGGCGGTTCACCGCCCCCGCACTGGAGTCGTCGGTGCCGCACGCGCGCCACGCGGTCCGGGATCTGCTCGACGAACAGCGCGTGCCCGTGGCCGCCGCCATCATGGACGGCCTGCTGCTGATCGTCTCCGAGCTGGTCACCAACGCCGTGCAGCACGCCGCGCTGCTCTCGCCGCAGATCGCCGTGCAGGTCACCATCGGCGCGAACTGGCTGCGGGTCGCGGTCGAGGACAACCACCCCTACCGCCCCAAGGCACTGGTGGCGGACGAGAGCGACCTCGGCGGCCGCGGGCTGTGGCTGGTCAAGATGCTCACCGCGGAAGCGGGCGGCAAATGCGATGTCGAGCACATCGCGAGCGGCGGCAAGGCCATCTGGGCCGAGCTGCCGCTCGCTCCGCTCGCTACCAGCCCGCCGCGTTCCCTGTGAGCTCCCGCACCGCCGGGCGCGCCGCGTCCAGCACGGTCATGAACCATGCGGAGAACGGCGCCTGGGCGTGCCGCTCGGCCAGTTCCTGCGCCGTGACGAACGCGATCTCGCCGATCTCCTCGGGGTCCGGTGCGGGCTCGGCCCGCACCAGCCCGACGAAGAGGTGGTTGAACTCCTGCTCCACCAGGCCGGAGGCCGGGTCGGGGTGGTTGTAGCGCACGGTGCCCGCCTCGGCCAGCAGCGCGGGCGCCAGGCCCAGCTCCTCGGCGGTGCGGCGGGCCGCCGCGGCGAACGGCGTCTCGCCCGGGTAGGGGTGGCCGCAGCAGGTGTTGGACCACACACCGGGGGAGTGGTACTTCGACAGTGCCCGGCGCTGGAGCAGCAGCCGCCCCGTCTCGTCGAAGAGGAAGACCGAGAAGGCCCGGTGCAGTTGCCCCGGGGGCTGATGGGCCGCGAGCTTCTCCGCGGTGCCGATCGTCGTACCGTCCTCGTCGACCAGCTCCAGCATGATCGGTTCGGCGGCGCCGTCCGGTGTGCTCACCGCCGAGAGCCCGGCGGTCTGTCCGTTGGCAGGTGTGATCGGCATGCCCATCCTTGTCGTCGGTCTTCGACGCCAAGTCTGCCCTAGCCGGGTGCGCATCAGTCGCAGAGTGGTGCAAGGTGGTGCGCGGCGTTGCTGTGTTCGATAGCGAAACGATCAGCGCGGCACGGCGGTGTGCGGGGTGGCACGGCAAGCACCGTCCGTAGTGCGACGGTCACGCGCTCGCGTGACCGTCGCCGGGCTCTCCAGCCTCCGGTCCGTGAGATGGTCCACACCTCTTGCCGCCCCTGAGTCCACCGTGCAGAGGCTTACGGGGCGAGGAAGGACCGGGTTCCGGGCGGATGCCGCGGGGGCGTCCGGGCCCGCGGCACGGATCTCGCCACAGCACCCCCGGGCACAACCCACCCCACCTGTGACCAGCCCTCTCATAACCGGCACCGGATCTGCCGCGGTGGCCGGCGGCAGTTGTTCATGGGCCGTCCGATCCACCATGATGATCGCGGCAGGCGCAGCCGTCGGTCACTCGATCGTGCGGTGAATGCGCGGTGAACGGCCGCATCCGGCGATCCGATAGCCTCTGCCGACGTGCCACCCACCCCTCCCCGGGGCGAGGTGTGCCACGCCCGCTGCCCGGGTAGTTCGTATCGAATGCGGACGGCCTGCGCTGCCTTGTCAGCATCCAAGGAGTGAGTTCGTCTGTCGACCGCCATCCTCACCGGTCCGCCGGTCGCCGGGTCGCCGCTCGAAGGCGACCTGCGCGCGCTGGGCTTCGACGTGCGCACGGCCCACGACGCCGCGTCGACGGCCGAACTGATCGCCGCAGTCCCCGCCCAGGAGCGGGTGGCCGTGGTGGACCCCCGCTTCGTCGGGCATCTGCACAGCCTGCGGCTGGCACTGACCGACCCCCGCTTCCCGGCCGCGGCCGTGCCCGGGGCGGTCACCGCCAAGCCCGAGGCGCGGCCCGTGCTCGCCCGCGCGGCCGCCTCGATTCCGGTCGGGGCCGGCACCGCCCACCTCACCGACGTGCTGACCGACACCCTGACCGACTTCCTCGACCGCGAGGACATCGGCCTGCACCGCGTCGAGCTGGGCAGCCTCGTCGCGGCCATCCCGCTGACCCCGGCCCAGCGCGAGGACGCGCAGGAGGCCGTCGCGGCCGTCGATGACGAGGCCGTCCGGCTGCGTACCGCCGTGAAGTCCCGTGACGGCTTCTTCACGACCTACTGCATCAGCCCGTACTCCCGCTACCTCGCGCGCTGGTGCGCGCGCCGGGGGCTCACCCCCAACCAGGTCACCACCGCGTCGCTGCTCACCGCGCTCATCGCGGCCGGCTGCGCGGCCACCGGCACCCGCGGCGGCTTCATCGCCGCCGGCGCCCTGCTGCTGTTCTCCTTCGTCCTGGACTGCACCGACGGGCAGCTCGCCCGTTACTCCCTGCAGTACTCGACGATGGGCGCCTGGCTCGACGCGACCTTCGACCGGGCCAAGGAGTACGCCTACTACGCGGGCCTCGCCGTGGGCGCGAGCCGAGGCGGCGGCACCGACGACGTCTGGGCGCTGGCACTCGGCGCGATGGTGCTGCAGACCTGCCGCCACATCGTCGACTTCTCCTTCAACGAGGCGAACCACGACGCCACCGCGAACACCAGCCCCACCGCCGCGCTCTCCGACAAGCTCGACAGCGTCGGCTGGACGGTCTGGGTACGCCGGATGATCGTGCTGCCGATCGGCGAACGCTGGGCCCTGATCGCGGTCCTCACCGCGCTCACCACCCCGCGGATCGTCTTTTACGTCCTGCTCGTGGGCTGTGCGCTGGCCGCGTGCTACACCACGGCCGGCCGGGTCCTGCGCTCGCTGACCCGCCGCGCGCGGCGCACCGACCGCGCCGCCCGGGCACTGGCCGATCTGGCCGACTCCGGTCCGCTCGCCGAGCTGATCGCCGGGAAGGCGCGCGGCCGCAGCCGCGCCGGTTCGTTCCTGGCCCCGGTCATGGCGTTCCTGTCCGCCGCCGTGCTGCTGGTCTGGGTGATCTTCCAGGACGACCCCGCTTCCTGGCTGACGGTCGGCGTCGCGGTCTGCTCCGCGGTGCTGGCCGGCGCGGCCGTGGCCCGCCCGCTCAAGGGCGTGCTCGACTGGCTGGTGCCGCCCCTCTTCCGGGCCGGCGAATACACCACGATCCTGGTGCTGGCGGCCCGCACCGACGACCCCGGTGCGCTGCCCGCGGCATTCGGGCTGGTCGCTGCGGTCGCCTACCATCACTACGACACGGTCTACCGCATCCGCGGTGGCACCGGAGCCCCTCCGCGGTGGCTCGTCCGGGCGGCCGGCGGACATGAAGGACGGATCCTCGTGATCACGGTCCTCGCCGCCCTGCTGTCGCCCGCAGGTTTCACAATCGCGCTGACGGCCCTTGCCGGGGCCCTGGCGCTGCTGGTGCTCATCGAGAGCATCCGCTTCTGGGTGACCGCTCATAACCACGGTGCACCCGCCGTACACGATGAAGGAGAACCCGCATGATCGGCCTCGTGCTGGCAGCCGGCGCCGGACGGCGTCTGCGCCCCTACACCGACACCCTGCCCAAGGCTCTGGTGCCGGTCGACGGGGACACGACCATCCTGGACCTGACCCTCGGCAACTTCGCTGAGATCGGCCTGACCGAGGTCGCGATCATCGTCGGTTACCGCAAGGAAGCGGTCTACGAGCGCAAGGCCGCCCTGGAGGCGAAGTACGGCCTCAAGCTCACGCTGATCGACAACGACAAGGCCGAGGAGTGGAACAACGCCTACTCCCTGTGGTGCGGCCGTGACTCGATCAAGCACACCGTGATCCTCGCCAACGGCGACACCGTGCACCCGGTCTCCGTCGAGAAGACGCTGCTCGCCGCCCGCGGCGACGGCAAGAAGATCATCCTCGCCCTCGACACGGTGAAGAACCTCGCCGACGAGGAGATGAAGGTCATCGTCGACGCCGACAAGGGCGTCCAGAAGATCACGAAGCTGATGGACCCGGCGACCGCCACCGGCGAGTACATCGGCGTCACGCTCATCGAGGGCGAGGCCGCCGACGAGCTGGCCGACGCCCTGAAGACCACCTTCGAGCGGGACCCCGACCTCTACTACGAGGACGGCTACCAGGAGCTCGTCAACCGCGGCTTCAAGGTGGATGTGGCCCCGATCGGCGACGTCAAGTGGGTCGAGATCGACAACCACGACGACCTGGCGAAGGGCCGTGACATCGCATGCCAGTACTGACCCGCCTCATCCCGTCCCCGGTCGTCGTCGACATCAACGCCGGCGCCCTGGACGACTTGGCGGGCCTGCTGGCCGATCAGCGCATCTCCGCGTCGGGCAAGCTCGCCATCGCGATCAGCGGGGGCTCGGGGGCACGGCTGCGCGAGCGGCTGTCCCCCGCGCTGCCCGGCGCCGACTGGTACGAGGTCGGCGGCGGCACCCTCGACGACGCGATCAAGCTCGGTGACGCCATGAAGAAGGGGCACTACGACGCGGTCGTGGGCCTCGGCGGTGGCAAGATCATCGACTGTGCGAAGTACGCCGCCGCGCGCATCGGGCTGCCGCTCGTCGCCGTCGCGACGAACCTCTCGCACGACGGCCTGTGCTCGCCGGTCGCGACCCTCGACAACGACGCGGGCCGCGGCTCCTACGGCGTGCCGAACCCGATCGCCGTGGTGATCGACCTCGACATCATCCGTGAGGCCCCGGTCCGCTTCGTCCGCTCGGGCATCGGTGACGCGATCTCCAACATCTCCGCGGTCGCGGACTGGGAGCTCTCGCACCGCGAGCGGGGCGAGGACATCGACGGGCTGGCGGCCGCCATGGCCCGCCAGGCCGGCGAGGCCGTGCTGCGCCACCCCGGTGGCGTGGGCGACGACGCCTTCCTGCAGGTGCTGGCCGAGGGCCTGGTCCTCACCGGCATCTCGATGTCGGTCGCGGGCGACAGCCGCCCGGCCTCCGGCGCCTGCCACGAGATCAACCACGCCTTCGACATCCTCTTCCCCAAGCGGGCGGCGAGCCATGGCGAGCAGTGCGGCCTCGGTGCCGCCTTCGCCACGCATCTGCGCGGGGACAAGGAGATGTCCCGCCTGATGGTCGAGGTGCTCAAGCGGCACGGGCTGCCGGTCACGCCGGGTGAGATCGGCTTCACGGACGAGGAGTTCGTGCAGGTCGTGGAGTTCGCCCCGAAGACCCGCCCCGGTCGTTACACGATCCTGGAGCACCTGGACCTGTCCGCCGACGAGATCAGGGACGCATACGCTGACTATGCCAAAACCATCGGTAGCTGAACTCCGCCCGGTCGTTCACCCCGAGGGTGTGAAGGACCGGCGGAGCGGTGAGCACTGGGCCGGTCGCCTCTACATGCGGGAAATCTCCCTGCGCTGCGACAGGTACCTGGTGAACACCAGGATCACGCCCAACCAGCTCACGTACCTGATGACCGTCGCGGGTGTCCTGGCGGCCCCGGCCCTCCTGGTGCCGGGGATCTGGGGTGCCGTCCTCGGTGTGGTGATGGTTCAGCTCTACCTGCTGTTGGACTGCGTCGACGGGGAGATCGCCCGCTGGCGGAAGCAGTTCTCGCTCGGCGGCGTGTACCTGGACCGTGTCGGCGCCTACCTGTGCGACGCGGCGGTCCTGGTCGGCTTCGGTCTGCGCGCGGCCGACCTGTGGGGCAGCGGGCGGATCGACTGGCTGTGGGCCTTCCTCGGTACGCTCGCCGCGCTCGGCGCCATCCTGATCAAGGCGGAGACCGACCTCGTCGGGGTCGCCCGTCACCAGGGCGGGCTGCCGCCCGTCAAGGAGGCCGCGTCGGAGCCGCGGTCGTCCGGTGTGGCGCTGGCCCGCAAGGCCGCCGCTGCGCTGAAGTTCCACCGTCTGGTCCTCGGCATCGAGGCGTCCCTGCTGATCCTGGTCCTGGCGGTCCTCGATCAGATGCGGGGGGACCTCTTCTTCACCCGCCTGGGCGTCGCCGTGCTCGCCGGCATCGCGATCCTCCAGACGCTGCTCCACCTCGTGTCCATCCTCGCCTCCAGCAGGCTCAAGTGACGGGGGCGCCCGGCATGCAGCAGTCCCCGTACCCGGGCAGGGTCGGCGCGGTCGTCCTGACCATGGGCAACCGCCCCGAGGAACTGCGCGCGCTGCTCGACTCGGTCGCCAAGCAGGACGGCGACCCGGTCGAGGTGGTTGTCGTGGGCAACGGCTCGCCGCTGCCCGAGCTCCCCGAGGGCGTACGGACCGTCGAGCTGCCGGAGAACGTCGGCATCCCGGCGGGACGCAACGTCGGCATCGAGGCGTTCGGGCCCGGCGGCCGCGAGGTCGACATCCTGCTCTTCCTCGACGACGACGGTCTGCTCGCCACGGAGGACACCGCGAAGCTCTGCCGGGAGGCCTTCGCCAAGGACCCCGAGCTCGGCATCATCAGCTTCCGGATCGCCGACCCGGACACCGGGGAGACCCAGCGCCGGCACGTGCCGCGACTGCGTGCCGCGGACCCGATGCGGTCCTCCCGGGTCACGACCTTCCTCGGCGGCGCCAACGCGGTGCGCACCAAGGTGCTCGAAGAGGTCGGCGGGCTGCCCGACGACTTCTTCTACGCCCACGAGGAGACGGACCTGGCCTGGCGGGCCCTGGACGCGGGCTGGATGATCGACTACCGGTCGGACATGCTGCTGCTGCATCCGACGATGGCTCCCAGCAGGCACGCGGTCTACCACCGCATGGTGGCCCGCAACCGGGTCTGGCTGGCCCGCCGCAACCTCCCCGCGCCGCTGGTTCCGGTCTATCTCGGTGTCTGGTTCCTGCTCACGCTCGCCCGGCGCCCCTCGTGGCCCGCGCTGCGGGTATGGCTGGGCGGCTTCAAGGAGGGCTGGGCCACACCGTGCGGTCCCAGGCGCCCCATGAAGTGGGCTACCGTTTGGCGACTGACCCGACTGGGCCGCCCTCCCGTCATCTGACAAGCTCGTATCTGAGAGCATCAGCCGCGAACCGGGGCGTGGCCCCGGCAGCGCACCTTGAGGACGAAAGTGTCAACTGTGAGCGAGACCACGCACGACAGTGCGGTCGCCATGAGTGCCCCGCCAGCTTCCGACGAGGGGCTCACCCCTGCCCAGCGTGCCCAGAAGTACGGGCTCTCGCAGAGCGGTGCCCGCCCCACCCTCCCGCAGTACATCCGGGAGCTGTGGGACCGGCGGCATTTCATCTCCGCCTTCGCCAGCGCCAAGATGACGGCGCAGTACAGCCAGGCGAAGCTGGGCCAGGTCTGGCAGGTGGCGACGCCGCTGCTGAACGCGCTCGTCTACTACCTCATCTTCGGTCTGCTGATCGGCACCCGGAACGGCGTCCCGGACTTCGTCCCGTTCCTGGTCACCGGCGTCTTCATCTTCACCTTCACGCAGAGCTCGGTGATGGCGGGCACGAAGTCGATCTCGGGCAATCTCGGGCTGGTGCGCGCGCTGCACTTCCCGCGCGCCTGCCTGCCGGTCTCCTTCTGCCTGATGCAGTTGCAGCAGCTGGTGTTCTCGATGGGTGTGCTGCTGGTCATCCTGCTCGGGTTCGGGCAGATGCCCACCTGGTCGTGGCTGCTGGTCTTCCCCGCACTGCTGCTGCAGTTCACGTTCAACACCGGCCTGGCGATGGTCATGGCCCGGCTGGGCAGCAAGACGCCCGACCTGGCGCAGCTGATGCCGTTCATCATGCGCACGTGGATGTACGCGTCCGGCGTGATGTTCAGCATCGACGTGATCCTCAAGGGCAAGAACGTCCCCGGCTTCGTCGAGTGGCTGCTCAACGCCAACCCGGCCGCCATCTACATCGACCTGATGCGGTTCGCGCTGATCGACAGCTTCACCGCGGAGAAGCTTCCGCCGCACGTCTGGGCGTTCGCCGGCGGCTGGGCGCTGGTGATGGGCGTCGTCGGCTTTGTGTACTTCTGGAAGGCTGAGGAGCGGTACGGACGTGGCTGAGAAAGAGAACGGCGTCCAGCCGACCAAGGCGGCGGAGGCCCGCATCCCGACGGTGATCGCGGACGATCTGCACATCGTCTACCGCGTCTACGGCACCGGCGCGGGCAAGGGCGGCGCCACGGCGGCGCTGAACCGCATCATCCGGCGCAAGCCGTCGGCCGGTGTGCGCGAGGTGCACGCGGTCAAGGGCGTCTCCTTCACCGCGTACCGGGGTGAGTCGATCGGCCTGATCGGTTCGAACGGCTCCGGCAAGTCGACGCTGCTCAAGGCGGTCGCCGGACTGCTCCCGGCCGAGCGCGGCAAGGTCTACACGCACGGTCAGCCCTCGTTGCTCGGCGTCAACGCGGCCCTGATGAACGACCTGACCGGCGAGCGGAACGTCATCCTCGGCGGCCTGGCCATGGGCATGTCCCGCGACCAGGTCCGCGAGCGCTACGACGGCATCGTCGACTTCTCCGGCATCAACGAGAAGGGCGACTTCATCTCGCTGCCGATGCGGACCTACTCCTCCGGGATGGCGGCCCGTCTGCGGTTCTCCATCGCGGCGGCCAAGGACCACGACGTGCTGATGATCGACGAGGCGCTCGCCACCGGTGACCGCAGCTTCCAGAAGCGCTCCGAGGCCCGCATCCGCGAGCTGCGCAAGGAGGCCGGTACGGTCTTCCTGGTCAGCCACAACAACAAGTCGATCAGGGACACCTGCGACCGGGTGCTGTGGCTGGAGCGGGGCGAGCTGCTGATGGACGGCCCGACGGACGAAGTGATCAAGGCTTACGAGAAGGAGACGGGCAAGTAGTCCCGCGCGCTGTGCGAAGGCCTCCGCGAGTCCGCCTCGCGGGGGCCTTCGACTGTGCGGGAGGGGGCAACTCCTGGGGCGCGCACCATAGTTGAACGCCGCTCACAATTGACCGGAAGTTTGCCCGCCCGCCCCGGTACCCCCTCGTACGCGGGCGAGCTGTACGGCGTAAGCTGTACGGGTACTGAACAGCACAAGTGGTATAAGTCGGGCAAAAGTTACCTCATGGGCCTGGGCGGCATGATCGGGCGTGTCGCGGACTGCGGCGTGTCCGAAATGGGATGTTTTGACTTGGCGGTGTAGAACGGGAGACGTGACGGCAATGGCTACTGGTTCGCTCCGGCTCCCCAACGCGCCGGGCAGCCCCCGATGAGCGAACGGGAGGCGACGCCCGGCGTCACACCGCGGACGGTGGCCTCCGGCGGGGCGGCCGACGCCCAGTCGCGCACCGTCCTGGACCAGGCCGCCCACGAGAACTTCCCGGTGGCGCCGTTCTTCCTGCCCCGCGCCTGGCGCACCGACCTGATGGCCGTCTACGGCTTCGCCCGGCTCGTCGACGACATCGGCGACGGTGATCTCGCCCCCGGAGGCGGCGACGCCGTGCTGCTGGGCCTCGACCGTGAGCAGAGCGACGACCGCCCCGCGATGCTGGACGCGCTCCAGGCCGACCTCGACCGCGTCTTCAGCGACCTGGCCCCCGGCCCCCGCCATCCGCTGATGCGGCGGCTCGGCCCGACGGTGCGCCGCTGCCGGCTGACCCCCGAGCCCTTCCTCGGCCTGATCGAGGCGAACCGGCAGGACCAGCGGGTGGCCCGCTACGGCACCTACGACGATCTGCTCGCCTACTGCGAGCTGTCCGCCAATCCCGTCGGCCGGCTCGTCCTCGGCATCACCGGCACCACCACCCCCGAACGCGTCCGGCGATCCGACGCCATCTGCACCGCCCTGCAGATCGTCGAGCACCTCCAGGACGTCGCCGAGGACCTCGGCCGCGACCGCATCTATCTCCCCGCCGAGGATCTGAAACGTTTTGCCGTCACGGAAGACGATCTGCGGGCCCCCAGAGGGGGCGCATCGGTGCGCGCACTGATCGCCTTCGAGGCCGAACGCGCCCGTGAGCTGCTGAATGAAGGCGCCCCGCTGGTGGGTAGCGTCCACGGCAGACTCAAGCTGCTGCTGGCCGGTTTCGTGGCCGGCGGACGTGCCGCACTCCGGGCGGTGGCCGCCGCCGATCACGACGTACTCCCTGGACCACCCAAGCCGACCAAGCTCAGCCTGCTGCGCGAGGTGGGGGCGACATTGCGAAGAGAGGGGTGAGCAGGACCGTGGAGGCAACCGCACACGCGTCCGCGCCGGTGCTCGCTGCATACCGCTACTGCGAGACCGTCACCGGGCAGCAGGCACGAAACTTCGCTTACGGCATCCGGCTGCTGCCGAACGACAAGCGGCAGGCGATGTCGGCGCTCTACGCCTTTTCGCGACGGGTCGACGACATCGGCGACGGCACCCTGGAGCCCGCCGCCAAGCACCAGCGGCTGGAGGACACCCGGGCCCTGCTGGCGCGCATCAAGGACGGCCTGGTCGACGAGGACGACACCGACCCGGTGGCCGTCGCGCTCGCCGACGCCGCCCGTCGTTTCCCGCTGCCGCTGGAAGGTCTCGACGAGCTCATCGACGGCGTCCTGATGGACGTGCACGGCCAGACCTACGAGACCTGGGACGACCTCAAGGACTACTGCCGCTGCGTCGCCGGAGCCATCGGCCGGCTCTCGCTGGGCGTGTTCGGCACCGTGCCCGGAGCGCAGGACACCGAGCGCGCCGCGGAGTACGCCGACACCTTGGGGCTCGCCCTGCAACTGACCAATATTCTCAGGGATGTTCGCGAGGACGCCGGCAACGGCCGCACCTACCTGCCCGCCGAGGATCTCGCCAAGTTCGGCTGTGCGGAGGGGTTTCACGGTCCGGTCCCGCCGCCCGGCGCCGACTTCACCGGGCTGGTGCACTTCGAGGTCAGCCGCGCCCGCGCCCTGTTCGCCGACGGCTTCCAGCTGCTGCCGATGCTCGACCGGCGCAGCGGCGCCTGCGTGGCCGCGATGGCGGGCATCTACCACCGGCTGCTGACGCGGATCGCCGCCGACCCCGAGGCCGTGCTGCGCGGCCGGGTCTCGCTGCCCGGCCGGGAGAAGGCGTTCGTCGCCGTGCGCGGTCTGTCCGGGCTCGACGCCCGCGCCATCGGGCGCCGCCAGGCGGTCAGGAGGCGCGGATGACGTGCCCGGCCACGAACGACAGCGGCGACCCCGCGTCAGCGCGGTGCGCAACCCTTCCCGGGGCGGCTGCGTCCCAGGCAGGTGTGAGGGGGGATGACGCATGACATCGGGAGCCACGCACGCCGACCTGCGCCGCGTCCGGTCGTCGGACGGGGCCGGGCGCACCGCGGTGGTCGTCGGGGGCGGCCTCGCGGGCACCACGGCGGCCCTCGCGCTGGCCGACGCCGGGCTGCGGGTCACCCTCGTGGAGGGCCGGCCCAGGCTGGGCGGGCTGGTCTTCTCCTTCCGTCGGAACTCCGCCGCGGGCGAGCTGAGCGTCGACAACGGCCAGCATGTCTACCTGCGCTGCTGCACCGCCTACCGCGGCTTCCTGGAACGGCTCGACGCCGACCACCTGGTGCCCCTCCAGGACCGCATGGACGTCCCGGTCCTCGACCCCGGAGGCACCCCCCGCTCGAAGCCCGGCGGAGGGATGCGGCTCGGCCGGCTGCGGCGTACGGCCCTGCCGGTCCCGCTGCATCTGGCCGCGAGCCTGGCCGGCTATCCGCACCTCTCGCCCGCCGAGCGGGCCGGCGTCGTGCGCGCCACCCTCGCCCTGAAGGGGCTCGACCCGGCCGACCCCGCCCTGGACGGCGTGGACTTCGGCAGCTGGCTGCGCCGGCACGGCCAGTCGGCCCGCGCGGTCGAGGCCCTGTGGGACCTCGTCGGAGTGGCCACCCTCAACGCCACCGCCGACGCGGCCTCGATGGGGCTTGCGGCCAAGGTCTTCAAGACCGGGCTGCTCTCCGCTCCCGGCGCCGCCGACATCGGCTGGTCCCGGGTGCCGCTCGGCGACGTCCACGACACCCTCGCCCGCACCGCACTGGACAAGGCCGGGGTGCGCGTCGCCCTGCGCACCCGTGCCGGCGCCGTGACCCGCACCGACGCGGGCGGCTGGCAGGTCACCGTGGAGAACGGCCCGCACGACCGCGAGCAGCTCGCGGCGGACACCGTCGTCCTCGCCGTACCGCAGCGCGAGACGCACGCGCTGCTCCCGGACGGAGCCCTGGCCGACAAGGACCGGCTGCTGGGGATCGGCACCGCGCCGATCCTCAACCTCCATGTCGTCTACGACCGCAAGGTGCTGCGCCGCCCCTTCTTCGCCGCCGTCGGCTCCCCGGTGCAGTGGGTCTTCGACCGCACGGACACCTCGGGTCTCGCGCGCGTCCCCGGCGGTGAGGGCAGCCAGTATCTGGCCGTCTCGCAGTCCGCCGCGCAGGAGGAGATCGACCAGCCGGTCGCCGCGCTCCGTGCCCGCTATCTGCCCGAGCTGGAGCGGCTGCTGCCCGCCGCCCGGGGCGCGGGCGTCCGCGACTTCTTCGTCACCCGCGAGCGCACCGCGACCTTCGCGCCCGCACCGGGCGTCGGCAGGCTCCGCCCCGCCGCCCGCACCCAAGCCCCCGGCCTGTTCCTGGCCGGTGCGTGGACCGCCACCGGGTGGCCCGCGACCATGGAAAGCGCTGTGCGCAGCGGCACTGTCGCCGCTCGCGAGGCACTCAACGAACTCGGCTTGCCTCAGGGCCGGTTGCCCAAGGAGGCGGCATGACTACGAGTACGAGCGCTCGCACGAGCACGAGTATCGGAAACAGAGGAGAAACCGTGAATCCGGCTTCCCCAGCTATCGACACCGAGAGCGTCACCGCGCTGCTGGAGCGCGGGCGGACGCTTGCCACTCCCGTGCTGCGTGCCGCCGTGGAACGGCTCGCTCCCCCCATGGACACCGTCGCCGCCTACCACTTCGGCTGGATCGACGCCGAGGGCCGCCCCACCACGGGCGACAGCGGCAAGGCCGTACGGCCCGCGCTCGCCCTGCTGTCCGCGGAGGCCGCGGGGCAGGCTCCCGAGGTCGGCATCCCGGGCGCCGTCGCCGTCGAGCTGGTGCACAACTTCTCGCTGCTGCACGACGACCTGATGGACGGCGACGAGCAGCGCAGGCACCGCGACACCGTCTGGAAGGTGCACGGTCCCGCGCAGGCCATCCTCGTCGGCGACGCGCTGTTCGCCCTCGCCAACGAAATACTGCTGGAGCTCGGCACGGTCGAGGCCGGCCGGGCGACCCGCCGACTCACCCTGGCCACGCGCAAGCTGATCGACGGTCAGGCCCAGGACATCTCCTACGAGCACCGCGAGCGGGTCACCGTCGAGGAGTGCCTGGAGATGGAGGGCAACAAGACGGGGGCGCTGCTCGCCTGCGCCGTCTCCATCGGCGCGGTCCTCGGCGGCGCCGACGACCACACCGCCGATGTCCTGGAGAAGTACGGCTACCACCTCGGCCTCGCCTTCCAGGCCATCGACGACCTGCTGGGCATCTGGGGCGACCCGGAATCCACCGGCAAGCAGACGTGGAGCGATCTGCGGCAGCGCAAGAAGTCACTGCCGGTCGTCGCCGCCCTGGACGCCGGCGGCACCGCCTCCGAACGCCTCGCCCGGATCCTTGCGGCGGACGCCAAGAAGAGCGAGACCGAGATCGCGGACTTCACCGAGGAGGAGTTCGCCTCCCGTGCCGCCCTGATCGAGCAGGCCGGCGGCCGGGACTGGACCTCCCAGGAGGCCCGCCGCCAGCACGCCACCGCCATCGCCGCGCTGGACGAGGTCGAGATGCCCGAGCGCATCCGCGCGCAGCTCGTCGCCCTCGCGGACTTCGTCGTCGTACGAGAGAGATGATCACGATCGTGACGTATTAGATCGCAGTCGCCGGCCGGTGCCAGCCGGGCGCGGGCCGACGCTATCCCTGAGCACGCTTCACAGTTCACTGCAGAAGGGGAAGCCATGACAGCGACGACCGACGGAAGTACCGGGGCGCTGCCGCCCCGGCCCCCTTCGGCCAGCGATGCCACCGCCGAGACAACCGAACACCAGCAGGGCGCCGCGGCGCACGACACGGCCTTACGCGACACGGCGAACGCCGCACGGCGCGCGACCGCCCGCGCCACCGAGCTCCTGCTCTCCCAACAGGATCCCGCCGGTTGGTGGAAGGGCGACCTCGACACCAATGTGACGATGGACGCCGAGGACCTGCTGCTCCGTCAGTTCCTGGGCATCCAGGACCCCGAGGTGACCGAGGCGGCGGCCCGCTTCATCCGCGGTGAGCAGCGCGCGGACGGCACCTGGGCCACCTTCTACGGCGGGCCCGGCGAACTCTCCACCACCATCGAGGGCTATGTGGCCCTGCGGCTCGCGGGCGACGCCCCGGACGCACCGCACATGGCCCTCGCCTCGGCCTGGGTGCGCGAGCGCGGCGGGATCGCCGCCGCCCGGGTCTTCACCCGCATCTGGCTGGCCCTCTTCGGCTGGTGGAAGTGGGACGACCTCCCCGAGCTGCCGCCGGAACTGATCTATTTCCCCAAGTGGTTCCCGCTCAACATCTACGACTTCGGCTGCTGGGCGCGGCAGACGATCGTGCCCCTGACCGTCGTCTCGGCCAAGCGCCCGGTGCGCCCGGCGCCCTTCGCCCTCGACGAGCTGCACACCGACCCGCGCCGCCCCAACCCGCCGCAGCCGCTCGCTCCCGCGACCAGCTGGGACGGCGTCTTCCAGCGCCTGGACAAGGCCCTGCACCTCTACCGCAAGGTCGCGGTGCGCAAGCTGCGCGGCGCCGCGATGCGCGCCGCCGCCCGCTGGATCATCGAACGCCAGGAGAACGACGGCTGCTGGGGCGGTATCCAGCCGCCCGCCGTCTACTCCGTCATCGCCCTGCACCTCCTGGGCTACGACCTCGACCACCCGGTGCTGCGCACCGGCCTGGAGTCGCTGGACCGCTTCACCGTCTGGCGCAAGGACGAGCCCGACGGCGCGCCCGTGCGGATGATCGAGGCATGCCAGTCCCCGGTGTGGGACACCTGCCTGGCCACCATCGCCCTCGCCGACGCCGGACTGCCGCCCGACCACCCGCAGTTGGTCAAGGCGGCCGACTGGATACTGGCCGAGGAGATCGACCGCCCCGGGGACTGGCAGGTGCGCCGACCCCGGCTCCGCCCCGGTGGCTGGGCGTTCGAGTTCGAGAACGACAACTACCCCGACATCGACGACACCGCCGAGGTGGTGCTGGCGCTGCGCCGCGTCGCCCACCCCGACCCCCGGCGCGTCGATGCGGCCGTCCGCAGGGCGGTCCGCTGGACCTTCGGCATGCAGTCCAGGAACGGAGCCTGGGGCGCCTTCGACGCGGACAACACCAGCCCGCTGCCCGACCGCCTGCCGTTCTGCGACTTCGGCGAGGTCATCGATCCGCCGTCGGCCGACGTGACCGCCCATGTCGTCGAAATGTTCGCAGATGTCGGCAGGACGCACGATCCGCGCACCCGCCGCGGAATCGACTGGCTGCTGGCCGAGCAGGAGCCCAGCGGCGCCTGGTTCGGCCGCTGGGGCACCAACTACGTCTACGGCACGGGATCGGTGCTCCCGGCGCTCGCCGCGGCCGGCATCCCCGGCTCGCACCCCGCGGTCCGCCGGGCCGTCGGCTGGCTCCGGCGCGTCCAGAACGACGACGGCGGGTGGGGCGAGGACCAGCGGTCCTACCAGGACAAGGAGTGGGCCGGGCGCGGTGCCTCGACCGCCTCGCAGACCGGGTGGGCGCTGATGGCGCTGCTCGCGGCCGGCGAGCGGGACAGCGACGCCGTACGGCGCGGGGTGCGCTGGCTGGCCGGCACCCAGCGCGAGGACGGCTCATGGGACGAGCCGTACTTCACCGGCACCGGCTTCCCCTGGGACTTCTCCATCAACTACCACCTGTACCGCCAGGTCTTCCCGCTGACGGCCCTCGGCCGCTACGTCAACGGCGGACCGGCCGGTGCGCCCTTGGGGGCCTGATGCCGGGACGCCCCCCGACGGACGTGGATCCCCCGCTGCTGGTCGCCTGCGCGCTCGGCATCGAGCGGTTCGCGCTGCGGGGCGGCAGTCGCTCCGGTGCGGGCCCGCAGCTGGTCACGCTCCGCACGGGCATGGGCCCCCAGGCGGCGGAGCGGGCGGTCACGAAGGCACTGCGCGACGGCTCCGCCACCGCGCTTTCACCGGTCGTCGCCAGCGGCTTCTGCGCCGGCCTCGCCCCGGGCATGCGGCCCGGCGATGTCGTCGTCGCCGGGACCACCCGCGACCACCGGCCGGACGCCCCGGAGGTGCTCTGCCGCGACAACGGCCCGCTGCTTCGGGCCCTGCGGCAGCGCGGGCTGACGGTGCACACCGGGTTGCTGAGCGGCTCCGACCACGTCGTCCGCGGCGCCGAGCGGGCCGAGCTGCACGCCGCGGGAGCCGTCGCGGTGGACATGGAATCCGCCGCCACGCTCCGCGCGGCGGTGCGCTCGGGAATCCGTCCGGTTGCGGCCGTCCGGGTGGTCGTGGACGCTCCAGAACATGAACTCATGCGCATCGGCACCGTGCGCGGTGGAATATCGGCCTTCCGTGTGCTGCGCTCCGTTATTCCTGTTCTCTTCGAATGGCACCGTTCTTTGCTGCTCCCCAGGAGGTGAGCTAGATGGCTATGCCGCTCCGCCAGACCATCCGGGTCGGGACTTACCTTTTTGAACAGAAGGTGCTCAGGAAGCGCGAGAAGTTTCCGCTCATCGTCGAACTCGAACCGCTCTTCGCGTGCAATCTCGCCTGCGAGGGATGCGGGAAGATCCAGCACCCGGCGGGGGTGCTGAAGCAGCGCATGCCGGTGGCGCAGGCGGTGGGCGCGGTGCTGGAGTCCGGCGCCCCGATGGTGTCCATCGCAGGTGGCGAACCGTTGATGCACCCGCAGATCGACGAGATCGTCCGCCAGCTCGTCGCCAAGCGGAAATATGTCTTCCTGTGCACCAACGCGATGCTGCTGCGCAAAAAGATGGAGAAGTTCACGCCGTCGCGGTATTTCGCTTTCGCGGTGCACATCGACGGAATGCGTGAGCGGCACGACGAATCCGTCGCGAAGGAAGGCGTCTTCGACGAGGCGGTGGCGGCGATCAAGGAAGCCAAGCGCCGCGGATTCCGGGTCACCACGAACTCCACCTTCTTCAACACCGACACCCCGCAGACCATCATCGAGGTCCTCAACTTCCTCAATGACGACCTCCAGGTCGACGAAATGATGCTGTCGCCCGCCTACGCCTACGAAAAGGCCCCCGACCAGGAGCACTTCCTGGGCGTCGAGCAGACCCGGGAGCTGTTCAAGAAGGCGTTCGCCGGCGGCAACCGGCGCCGCTGGCGGCTCAACCACAGCCCGCTCTTCCTCGACTTCCTGGAGGGCAAGGCGGACTTCCCGTGCACGGCCTGGGCGATCCCCAACTACTCGCTCTTCGGCTGGCAGCGGCCCTGCTACCTGATGAGCGACGGGTACGTCCCGACGTACAAGGAACTCATCGAGGAGACGGACTGGAGCAAGTACGGCCGGGGCAAGGACCCGCGCTGCGCCAACTGCATGGCGCACTGCGGCTACGAGCCGACCGCCGTACTGGCCACGATGGGATCCCTGAAGGAGTCCCTGCGGGCCGCCCGGGACACCGTCGGAGGAAACCGCACATGAGGTGAGAAGCGGGTGGGCTCCGGTGGCGGACCCACCGGCGCCCCGGACCTGCCGGTGGCGACGCGGCCGCGATCGCGTCGTCCACCGGCGCGGGCGGGGCGCTCGTCAGCTGAACCAGTAGAGGGGGAGTGATCCATGACCATGCTGGAGCACATCCGGCAGCCGCGTGACCTCAAGGCGCTCGCGGTGGACCGGCTGGACGAACTGGCCCACGAGATCCGCACGTTCCTGGTGCAAGCGGTCGCGCGTACCGGCGGCCATCTGGGCCCCAACCTGGGTGTGGTCGAGCTGACCATCGCCCTGCACCGTGTCTTCGACTCGCCGGCCGACCGCATTCTCTTCGACACCGGCCATCAGTCGTATGTGCACAAGCTGCTCACGGGGCGTCAGGATTTCTCGAAGCTGCGGGCGAAGGGCGGTCTGTCGGGCTACCCGTCGCGTGCGGAGTCCGAGCACGACGTCATCGAGAACAGCCATGCCTCGACGGTGCTGGGCTGGGCTGACGGTCTGGCCAAGGCCAATCAGGTGCGCGGCAAGGACGACCACGTCGTGGCGGTGATCGGGGACGGTGCGCTGACCGGCGGCATGGCCTGGGAGGCGCTGAACAACATCGCCGTCGCCAAGGACCGCCCGCTGATCATCGTGGTCAACGACAACGAGCGCTCCTACGCGCCGACCATCGGCGGTCTGGCCGACCACCTCGCCACGCTGCGCACCACCGATGGCTACGAGCGTTTCCTGGCCCGCGGCAAGGACATCCTGGAGCGCACCCCGGTCGTCGGCAAGCCGCTCTACGGAAGCCTGCACGGCGCCAAGAAGGGTCTGAAGGACTTCATCGCCCCGCAGGGCATGTTCGAGGACCTCGGCCTGAAGTACATCGGCCCGATCGACGGCCACGATATCGCCGCCGTCGAGTCGGCGCTGCACCGCGCGGCCGGCTTCCACGGCCCGGTGCTGGTGCACTGCCTCACCGAGAAGGGCCGCGGCTACCGCCCGGCCCTGGAGGACGAGGCGGACCGCTTCCACACCGTCGGCAAGATGGACCCGCTCACCTGCGAGCCCGTCGCGCCGCCCGCGGCACCCACCTGGACCTCCGTCTTCGGTGACGAAATGGTCCGCATCGGTGCCGAGCGTGCGGACGTCGTCGCACTGACCGCGGCGATGCTGCAGCCGGTCGGACTCGGGAAGTTCGCCGCGGCGTACCCGGACCGGGTGTGGGACGTCGGGATCGCCGAACAGCACGCCGCGGTGTCCGCGGCGGGGCTGGCCACCGGCGGGCTGCACCCCGTCGTCGCGGTCTACGCGACCTTCCTCAACCGCGCCTTCGACCAGGTCCTGATGGACGTCGCGCTGCACCGGTGCGGTGTCACCTTCGTTCTGGACCGGGCCGGTGTCACGGGCACCGACGGCGCCTCCCACAACGGCATGTGGGACATGTCGATGCTGGGTGTCGTCCCCGGGCTGCGGATCGCCGCGCCCCGTGACGCCGAGCAGCTCCGCGCCGAGCTGCGGGAATCCCTGGACGTCGACGACGCGCCGACCGTCATCCGGTTCCCCAAGGAGTCGGTGGGCGAGCCGATCGCGGCGGTCGACCGGATCGGGGGCGTCGACGTCCTGCGCCGCGCCGACCGGCCGGATGTGCTGCTGGTCGCCGTCGGCGTGATGGCGCCGGTATGCCTCGACGTCGCCGACCTGCTCGCGGCGCGCGGCATCGGCGCGACGGTCGTCGACCCGCGCTGGGTGAAGCCGGTGGACCCCGCCATCCCCCAACTCGCCGCCGCACACACAGTGGTGGCCGTCGTGGAGGACAACAGCCGCAACGGCGGCGTGGGTTCCGCGATCGGCAGCGCGCTGCGCGACGCCGAGCTGGATGTGCCGCTGCGCACCTTCGGTATCCCCGAGCAGTTCCTGGCGCACGGCAAGCGCGGCGAACTGCTGGCCGACATCGGGCTGACCCCGGCCGAGATCGCCGCCGGGATCGGCGCCGTACCGGCCCTGCATCGGATCAGCGCCGTGCCGGCCCCCAAGGCGAAGCCGGCCCCTAAGGAGAAGCAGCCGTGACCGGATTCGACCTCGCCGAACTGCTCGCCGCGCGCGGCGGCGAGCGCTACGACCTGCATGCCCGCCACCTCAACCACCAACTCCCGCGCATGCTGCACACCATCGGCTTCGACAAGGTCTACGAGCGCGGCGAGGGCGCCTACTTCTGGGACACCGACGGCCAGGACTACCTGGACATGCTCGCGGGCTTCGGCGTGATGGGACTCGGGCGGCACCACCCGGTCGTCCGGAAGGCGCTGCACGACGTGCTGGACGCCGGCCTGGCCGACCTCACCCGCTTCGACTGCCAGCCGCTGCCCGGCCTGCTCGCCGAGAAGCTGCTGTCCTACGCGCCGCACCTCGACCGGGTTTTCTTCGGCAACAGCGGGACCGAAGCGGTGGAGACCGCCCTGAAGTTCGCCCGCTTCGCCACGGGCAGACCGCGCGTTCTGTACTGCACCCACGCCTTCCACGGCCTGACCACCGGCTCGCTGTCCGTCAACGGCGAGGACGGCTTCCGCGACGGCTTCGCCCCGCTGCTGCCGGACACCGCCGTCGAGATGGGTGACCTGGACGCGCTGGAGCGGGAGGTCAGGCGCGGCGATGTGGCGGCGCTGATCGTCGAGCCGATCCAGGGCAAGGGCGTGCTGCCCGCCCCGCCCGGATACCTGCGCGCCGCCCAGGAGTTGCTGCACCGGCACAAGGGCCTGCTGATCGCCGACGAGGTGCAGACCGGCCTCGGCCGCACCGGCGACTTCTTCGCCTACCAGCACGAGGACGGCGTCGAACCGGATCTGGTGTGTGTGGCGAAGGCGCTGTCCGGCGGCTACGTCCCGGTCAGCGCGACGCTCGGCAAGGACTGGATCTTCAAGAAGGTCTACTCCTCCATGGACCGGGTCCTGGTGCACTCCGCCAGCTTCGGCTCCAACGCCCAGGCGATGGCGGCCGGCCTCGCGGTGCTCGGCGTCATGGAGGACGAGGAGATCGTTGCCAACGCCCGGCACACCGGCGACCTGCTGCGCACCCGACTGGCGGCCCTCACCGACAAGTACGAGCTGCTGCACGACGTCCGCGGCCGCGGCCTGATGATCGGCATCGAGTTCGGCCGGCCCTCGTCGCTGGGCCTGCGCAGCCGCTGGACGATGCTGCAGGCGGCCCGCAAGGGCCTGTTCGCGCAGATGGTCGTGGTGCCGCTGCTCCAGCGGCACCACATCCTGACCCAGGTCTCCGGAGACCATCTGGAGGTCATTAAGCTGATCCCGCCGCTGACCATCGGTGAGCGTGAAGTAGACCGGTTCGTCGAGGCGTTCACCGCCGTCATGGACGACGCCCACGGTGGCGGCGGCCTGATGTGGGACTTCGGGCGGACGCTGGTCAAGCAGGCGGTCGCCAACCGGTGACGAGGCTGCGGGGGGACGGATGGTCGCCGCGACGACGGTGCGGGCCGTCAACGACATCACGGGGCGCTGGGCACGGGCGGCGGTGGGGGAGCGCGGCACCGTTCTGACGGCGGCCGGTGTGTGGCCGTTGCAGGCGCTGCTCGCGGGACCGGCGGCCGGACCGGCACGCGCCGAACTCGCCGCCGCGCTCGGCCTCGACGCGGAGCACGCCCCGCGCGAAGGCCGCGATCTGCTGGCCGCGTGCCGGGCGGCGGAGGGCGTCGACGCGGCGGTGGGGCTCTGGACCCGGCGGTCCCTGGCGCTGCGCCCGGACTGGTTGGCCGGACTGCCGCCGGGCTCGCACGGCGAGCTGACCGGGGACGCCGGCGCGGACGAGGAAGCGATGCACGCATGGGCGCGGCGGCACACCGACGGGCTGATCGAGCGGATGCCGGCGCGCGTCGACCCGGAGACGCTGCTCGTGCTGGCGAGCGCCCTGCTGGTGCGTACGACCTGGCAGGAACCGTTCGGCGAGTATCCGCTCAGGGTCGTCGAAGGGCCATGGGCAGGGCGGGAGTTGACGGGTCTCGGCCGCTCCGGCACGAACGCCGAACAGGTGCGCGTCCACACCACACCGGCCGGTCCGCTGACCGCGGTGGAGGTCGCGGGGGACAGCGGTCTGGACGTGCATCTCCTGCTGGGGCCCCCGGACATGTCGGGCGGTGCGGTGCTGTCCCATGGTGTGGCGGCGCTGGCCGGGGCCTATGCGACGGTCTCGGGAGCCGGGCTCGCCGAAGGGGCCGGGCCGGGGCTCGGCGTGACGACCGTGCCGAGTGAGGACGGCGTGGCACGGGTGCAGCTGACCGCGGCACGCTTCACCGTGGACGCGGAACACGATCTCCTGGAGAGGGCGGAGCTCTTCGGGCTCGCCGCCGCCTCCGACACCTCCCGGGGGCACTTCCCCGGGATCAGCGAGCAGCCGCTGGCGGTGTCGGCCGCACGGCAGAGCGCTACCGCGACCTTCGGCCCGCTCGGTTTCCGGGCGGCCGCCGTCACGGTGGTGCCCGCCGCCGCGGGGTCGGTGCCGCGGACGCCGCCGCACCGGGCGCTGTGCGTGTCGGCCCGCTACGACAGGCCCTTCGGCTTCCTCGCGGTGCACCGGGCGTCCGGGCTGGTGCTCGTCGCGGGATGGGTGACGGACCCCGACCTGTGGCCGGGGTTCGCGGCGGCCTGGTGACGGGCCGGACAGCTCCGTCGTCCCCCGGCGCTCGCCGCGCGGCTCACCCGGTCAGGAGGTCAAGAGCTCACCGGATCAGCCGGTCAGCAGCTGGGCACGCAGCCGGTCGCGCGTCGTTTCGGTCAGCTTCAGGCCGTCGGTGAGGTACTCCTCCGTGGAGCCCCAGGTCTGGTGGATCGCGTCGAAGGCGGCCGCCAGGTAGTCGGTGTGCGCCCCGAAGAGCGGCGAGAGCAGCTCCATGACCTCCGGGGACATCCCGACCGCGGAGCTGTCGGAGCGACGGATCTTGTAGCGCCGGTGGGGGTCGTTGGACTTGAGGTAGTCCGCCTCGATGGCGTCCCGCTCCACGCCGACCGCCAGCAGCGTCACGGCGACCGACAGGCCGGCGCGGTCCTTGCCGGCCGCGCAGTGCATCAGTGCGGGCAGGCTGTCCTCGGCCAGGGCGTGCAGCAGCCGACTGTGGTCCTCGGTGCGGGTGGTGATGATGTGGCGGTAGGTCTGCGCCATACGTGCCGCGGCCTTGCCGTCACCGAGTGCGGTCCGCAGCTGGTCCAGCTCGCCGTCGCGCACCATCGTCCAGAATTCGGCGCCGTCAGCCGGGTCCGTCAGCGGAATGTTCACGTTCCGCACGCCGGGGAGGGCGACGTCCGGGCCCTCCAGCTTGATGTCCGCGGCATTGCGGAAGTCGAAGACGGTGTGCAGACCGAGGCCGGCGAGAAACGCGGCGTCCTCTTCCGTGGCGTGCGCGAGGTGGCCGCTGCGGAACAGCCGGCCCTCGCGGATGCGACGCCCGTCCTTGGTCGGGAGCCCGCCCACGTCGCGGAAGTTGCGCACCTCCGTGAGTTCGGTCTCGGTCGACGGGACCTGCGGCGTCTGCTGCGTCACGGGCGCTCCTCGGGGTCGGCCGCCGACGCTGCTCGTCGACGAGGCGGGGCAACTTCGACGATACGACATTCATGCAATAGGCAATCAGGACACGATGGGCGCTAAATGCGACGCCTGGTCGCGCGGCGACAGATTTCCGCCCGATCGGTGGGCACCAGCTGATCGATCGTTATTCCGACTTGAGAAGAATTTGACCGGGTGGCATTAATCACCCCACGTCAACCCCTGGTTACGGTGGCGTAAGTCACTTCTTTGGGTGAAGTATGTCCTGACGTGGCAGACGATTCGAAGAACACCAGCAACGGCGCGCACGGCGCCATCGGGTCGTACGCAGCCGTCGGGGACAGCTTTACCGAGGGGGTCGGGGATCCCGGGCCTGACGGGGCGTACATCGGTTGGGCGGACCGGCTAGCGGTCCTGCTGTCGGACCAGCGGGACGAGGGGGACTTCCGCTACGCGAACCTCGCCGTCCGGGGGAGGCTCCTCGACCAGATAGTCGAGGAGCAGGTGCCCCGGGCGAAGGAGCTGGCTCCCGCCCTGGTGACGTTCTGTGCCGGTGGTAATGACATCCTGCGGCCCGGTTCCGATCCCGACGCGGTCGCCGAGCGCTATGAGGCCGCGGTCGCCGATCTGCGGGAGACCGTCGGCACGGTCCTGCTCTGCACCGGCTTCGACACCCGCGACATCCCCGTGCTCAAGCACCTGCGGGGCAAGATCGCGACCTACACGGCGCATGTCAGGGCCATCGCGGACCGTCACGACAGTCCGGTGCTCGACCTGTGGTCGCTGAAGTCCGTCCAGGACCGGCGGGCGTGGAGCAATGACCGGCTGCACCTGTCCGCCGACGGCCATACCCGTGTCGCGCTGCGCGCGGGGCAGGTGCTCGGTCTCCAGGTGCCCGCCGATCCGGACCAGCCCTGGCCCCCGGAGGCGGAGCGGTCGCCCGCCGCGGCGCGGCGCGACAACATCCACTGGGCGCGGGAGTATCTCGTGCCCTGGATCGGGCGCCGGCTGCGGGGCGTGTCCTCCGGTGACCATGTGGAGCCCAAGCGGCCCGACCTGCTGCCGCTCTAGGGCGGCCACGGCGACGGAGACGGCCGCGGCCGCGATCGCGAGGTCCGAGGGCGCCGGCCGGGCTGACGCTGCCCGGCTTCCTCGACGTCGCCTGATCGGGCGGGGTGGCTTCCGGGCCGCTGAGCGCTCGGGGCCCGGCCGTCCGGCGGACCCGACGAAGCGGAGATCGCTGCGTACCGGGACGTCGGTCATCGCCTCACGCATCTCACGGAGGCGGGGATCGACGTCCTCACGGGCGAGGCGCACCGGCACACGTCGGCTGGTCGTCGCTCGTCACCGATGGCATGGGTAGGGCGCGCGGAGGTCGCGCACTGTCCGGCGGCGTGCCGCGTGCCGTTGCCCCAGCCTTCGCCCCGAGGGCGGCCTGCCGGCCCGTGGGGGAGGTCTCCACGTGAGCCTCGCAGGGGGCAAGAAGCAGTTCAGTCCACGTCTGAGGTGTAGGGCAGGTCGGCCCAGACGACCCGGCCGGGGCCTGTCGCGTCGAGCCGGGTGCCCCAGCGCTCGGACAGCGCGCCGACGAGGAACAGGCCGCGCCCGCACTCCTTGTCCACGCTGCCGGGCTGTGCGTGCGGCGCCGAAGCCTGCGGGCCGCCCTGGTCGGTGATCTCTATGCGTATGTGCGCACCGGCCAGCCTCAGTTCACATCCGACCTTCTCGCTGTCGGTGTGCCGAATCGCGTTGGTGATCAGCTCCGAAACGACCAACTCCACATCGTCACGGACCTGTTGGCGCGCGCCCCAGGCGCGCAGCAGGGCCGTGACGCGTCTGCGCGCCTCGGGTACGGACGTGCGTCGCGCCGGGAGATGGAACGCGTCCTGGGGGTGCTCGGCGACGGAGCCGCCACAGCGCCCTAACGAAGAAGCGTTGTCGGAGGAAGCCACTCCGTAACTATGTGCGATGTCGGTCGCCGATGGCAAGGATCATTCTGTAATTTGCAGAATCGCAGAACGCAGTCTGTCGCCGGTGCTGACGACATGACACACTGCTGATTCCTGAAGCTGGTTGGAGGAGATCGGACGTGGCGGATCCACGGTCGGCGGGTGCGCCGACCGTCCTGCGGGTGGTGCTCGGGAAGCGACTGCAGGACCTGCGCGAAAAGGCGGGACTGTCCTTCGAACGGGCCGCGGAGGCCCTCGATGTCACCCACGCCACGATTCGGCGCATGGAGAAGGCCGAGGTCGGTCTCAAGCTTCCGTACGTCGAGAAGCTGCTGGCGACCTACGGCGTACGCGACCAGGACGAGATCGAGGGCTTCCTCTCCCTCGCGCGGGAGGCCAACCGCCCCGGCTGGTGGCACAACTTCCGGGACGTCCTGCCCGAGTGGTTCAGCGCGTTCGTCAGCCTGGAGAGCGAGGCCAACCTCATCCGGGCCTACCAACCCCACTACGTACCGGGCCTGTTGCAGACCGAGGACTACGCCGCCGCCGTGCTGCGGGCCGGCATGCCGCACGCTCCCGCCGCGGACATCGACCGCATCGTCGCGCTGCGCCTGGAGCGGCAGGCCCTGCTCACCCGCGAGAACGCGCCGATGCTGTGGGTGGTCATGGACGAGACCGTCCTGCGGCGTCCCATCGGCGGCTCCGCGGTCATGCGCGACCAGATCACCCGGCTGATGGACGCCACGGCCCTGCCCAACGTCCGGCTGCAGATCGTGCCGTTCGCCGCCGGCCCGCACCCCGCCATGTACGGGCCCTTCCACCTCTTCCGTTTCCCGATCCCGGAGCTCCCGGACATCGCGTACGCGGAAAGCCTCGTCGGAGCCGTGTACTTCGACCAGCGCAACGACGTCTCGCAGTTTCTGGAGGCCCTGGACCGGATGTGTGCGCAGGCCGCGCCGGCACACACCACCGAGGCCCTTCTGGGTGGCTTTCGCAAGGAGATCTGAACCATGGATCGCATACGCATCTACAACGGCATGCCCGCCAAGGAACTGGGCAACGACGGCTGGCACAAGCCGTGGAGCGGGGGGAACGGCGGCGAGTGCGTCGAGGCCATGAGACTGGGGGACGGCCGGGTGGCGCTGCGGCAGTCGACCGACCCGGACGGTCCGGCGCTGATCTACACCCACCGTGAAATCGTGAGTTTCATCGAGGGCGCGAAGGCCGGCGAAGCCGACTTCCTGCTCTCCGCGCCGTGTCGGCGCCCCGAACGGAGGACGGCGTGAGCGAACAGGACAGCGCCCGGCAGGCCACCGGCCCGCAGGGCTCACCGGGAGCGGAGCACTCGGGGTTCTCCGTGGCGGACATCGACACCAGCCGGCCGCACCCCGCCCGGATGTACGACTACTACCTCGACGGCTGGGACAACTACGAGGTCGACCGGGTGGCCGCCGAGCGCGTTATCGAGGTGCACCCCCAGATACGGCTCAGCGCCCGCGCCAACCGGGCCTTCCTGCAGCGGGCCGTGCGTGCCCTGATAGCCGGCGGCATCCGCCAGATCATCGACATCGGCACCGG
This sequence comes from Streptomyces sp. Pv4-95, assembly GCF_045782725.1. Classification (NCBI taxonomy): domain Bacteria; kingdom Bacillati; phylum Actinomycetota; class Actinomycetes; order Kitasatosporales; family Streptomycetaceae; genus Streptomyces; species Streptomyces sp. Pv4-95. The sequence continues at coordinate 1,465,628 of NZ_CP127172.1, read as the reverse complement.
CATCCCGACCTCGCCCAACACCCATGAGGTGGCCCGCGAGGTCGCGCCCGACACCCGCGTGGTCTATGTCGACAACGACCCCATCGTGGCCACCCACGCCGGGGCGCGGCTCACCAACACCGAACGCACCGGATTCGTGCTCGGTGACGTCCGCGACCCGAAGGCGATCCTCGACCACCCGGTCGTCCGGGAGCTGATCGACTTCGATCAGCCGGTGGCGCTGCTGCTCGTCGCCGTCCTGCACTTCGTCCGGGACGACGAGGACCCCGCGGCGATCGTCGCCACCCTCGCCGACGCGCTGCCCGCGGGCAGCCACATCGTCCTGTCGCACGCCACCGGCGAGCCCTACGAGGACTACGCCCCGGGCCGGACCGACGTCCAGGCGCGCGACGGCGTGGTGAACGTCTACCGCAGCGCCACCGCCAGCCTCAACCTGCGGTCGAAGGCCGAGATCGAGCCGCTCCTCGGGCCGTTCACGGTGCTGGACCCGGGGATCGTACGGGTGTCGCTGTGGCGGCCCGACGGTGCGGTGCCCGGCGCGAAGGAACTCAACGACACCATCTTCTACGGCGCGGTGGGCCGCAAGGACTGACCGGCCGGCGCCCCGACGACGGGCGCCTCAGGCGGCCGGCTCGGCGACCTGCGCGTCCAGGGCCGCGCAGAGCCAGTCGTGGGCCGCGCCTGCGGTCGGCTGCGAGGGGTCGGTCAGTTCGGCGGTGAGGTGCCAATAGCGGTCGATACGCGGGTCCGCGGCCAGCATCCCGCTGAGCCGGCGCCGGAAGGCCGGGGTGTCGCGCGTGCCGGCCGAGTGGGCGTAGGCGGCGACGAAGCAGTCGAGGGCCTGACCCTCGTGCGGCGCCCGGTGCGTGAGGAGCGGGGGCGAGGCCAGCGCGTACGCCTCGATGAGACCGTCGTAGAGCACGGTCGGCCGGTAGCCCTCGTCGCGCCGGTGCGCCGTGGGCTGGTGTTGCCCGCGGCCGCCGTGGCAGGGGCCGGAGACGAAGGCGTGCAGGCGGGCGAAGGTCAGTACCTGCGCGGGGGTCGGGTCCGCGGGGGGCTGCGGCACGGCGTGTTCGATGATCGTGGAGGTCAGCCGGGCCGGGAGCCGCGGGGGCAGCCACTGCCTCCAGAATCGCGCCAGCGGGGCCGTGCTGGGGGGAGTCGACATGCCGCCGATGAGGCGCAGCCGGGCGGCGCGGTCCTCGGGGGCGCAGTCCTGGAGGAGGTGGAGGGCGGCCTCCCGCCAGCGCAGGGCCGCCATCCGCGTACCGAGTTCCCGCAGTTGTCCCGCGATGACGTCTTCCAAGGCCCCCTCCTCGTCGAGGACCCTGCCCACATCCGGGACGGGGAGGTCGAGAGTGCGCAGGGAGCGGATCATGCGGAGCCGGTCGAGTGCCTCGGGGCCGTACCGCCGGTGGCCACCGGCGCTGCGCGCGGCTTCGGGCAGCAGACCGCGGTCGGAGTAGAAACGGACTGTCTTGACGGTGACGCCCGCCTGCGCGGCGAGCTCCCCGATGCTCCACATGCTGTCAGCGGACACGGCTTGAACCTCCCTCAGGGGGAGTTCCTAGCGTATCGGCGAGCGCGGAGGGCCGGTGCGTCCGGTCCCGCGGACCATGGCAGGCGAGGAGAGCTACATGACGGCATTCGTATTGGTGGCGGGCGCCCACACCGGCGGCTGGGTGTGGCGGGAAGTGGCCGCCGGGCTGCGGGAGTCGGGGGCCGAGGCGTACCCGGTGACGCTCTCCGGCATGGGGGACGGGGGTGGTCCGGCGGGCCCGGACACCGACCTGGAGACGCACATCGCGGATCTGGTGCGGCTGATCGACGGGCTGGAGGCGCCGGAGGTGGTGCTCGTCGGGCACTGCTACGGCATCCACCCGGTGCTGGGCGCCGCCGACCGGCGCCCGCAGCGGATCGCCCGGGTCGTCCATCTGGATGTCGGGGTGCCCCAGGACGGTGACCCGGCCCTGGGGCTGGTGCCCGACCAGGAGCTCCGCGAGCGGCTGCTGACGCAGGCCGACCCGGCCGGGGACGACTGGCGGATCGCCCCGCCGTCGCCCGACGAGTGGGAGCGCTGGGGCAGCACCACCGGAGTCCCGGCGGAGTCCCTGGCGGAGCTTGCCCGGCGCGCCGCACCGCAGCCGCGGGCGACGCTCACCCAGCCGCTTCAACTCAAGCGACCCGAGGCCGAGTTCCCGGTGACCGGTGTTCTCTGCACCGCCAACGGGTCGAGCATCGCCCTGGTCCAGACCCTGGTGGGGCTGGGGGATCCCCGCCTCAAGGCGCTCACCGACCCCCGGGTGAGCTTCTTCGATCTCCCCACCGGGCACTGGCCGATGCTCTCCTCCCCTGACGAACTGACCGATGTACTCCTGCGGGCCGCCGCGGGAGAGGGGCACCATCTCTCCGCGGCGGCGAGCGAGCAGCCCGCGCACCTCCGGCCCTTCCTCATGGACGTTCCGGAGCGGCCCCGTGAGCGGGTGGGGCGGATCGATCTCTACCTGCCCGACGCGGACCGGCCCCGTCCGGCGGTGGTGTTCGTCCACGGCGGCCCCGTTCCAACCGGCGTGCGGCCGACGCCGCGGGACTGGCCGGCCTTCGTCGGCCACGGCCGACACCTGGCGCATCGGGGAGTGGTGGGCGTGACGCTGGACCACGGGCTGCACGACCTCGCCGACTACGGGCGCGCCGCCGAGGACCTCGCCGCAGCGGTCGAGCGCGTACGAGCCGATCCGCGGGTCGACGAAGACCGCGTCGCGCTCTGGTTCTTCTCCGCCGGCGGCCTGCTGTCGGCGGACTGGCTCGCGGCGCCCCCGCCCTGGCTGCGCTGTGTGGCGGCGAACTATCCCGTCATGGCGCCCCTGCCGAACTGGGGCCTCGCCGCTTCCCGTTTCCGCCCCGCGGCGGCGGTGCGTACCGCGGGTCGGCTGCCGATCGTGCTGACCCGGGTGGGGCAGGAGCTCGCCGAAATCGCGGCGACCGTCGAGGAGTTCCTGACCGCCGCCGAGGAGTGCCGTGCCGATGTGGAGGTGATCGATCTGCCGCTCGGGCACCACGGCTTCGAGACGATCGACCACACGGAGGAGGCGCGCCACGCCGTGGAACACGCGGTGGGGTCCGTCCTCGCGCACCTGAACGGCTGACCCGTCCCGTGGCGGCCCGCCCCTGGGAGCGGGCCGCCAGGGTGGCCCGCAGGCCACGCCCTGGGTCACGGCATGGGCTAGGTCACGGCGTGGGAGACCGCGGCGTCCGGTGGGCCGGGAACGGCGTCGACGGGCGGTTCGCCGACGGCGGGGCCGCGGGGGCGGAGCATTTCCGGGTCGGCGAGGGCGGTGTGGGTGCCCGGCGAGGTGCAGGCGTACGCGCCCGCCACGGCGCCGAGCCGCGCACATTCCTCCAGGTCCAGGCCCGCCCGCAGACCGTAGAGGAAACCGCTGGCGAAGGCGTCGCCGGCGCCGTTGCTGTCGACGACGGGGCCGGGCGGTACCGCGGCGGGGACGTGCCGGGGAGTGCGGTCGTCGGGGGTGAGGAGGTAGGCGCCGCCCGCGCCCGCCGTCGCGACGACCACCTCGGCCCGGCCCTCCCGGAGGATCTCCCGCATGACGGGGCCGATCCGTTCGCCCGCCCCGGCCGTGCTGAGGAACACCACGTCCGAGCGGAGCGCGAAGTCCCGGTGATGGCCGGTCAGGCCGTCCCAGTCGTGCAGGTCCGTGGAGACGGGGACGCCGAGGGCCTCGATGTCGTCGTACAGATAGCGCGCGAAGTGCGTGATCGACAGATGGACGTGGCGGGCGCGGCGCAGCGCCGGAAGGTAGTGCTCGGGCGGCATCCGCAGGTCGAGGGGGTCGCGGGCGTCGTAGAAGGACATCCGGCGCCCGTCGGGGGAGACGAGGTTGACGGCCCGTCGGGTGCCGTGCGGAGAGATCAGTGGCCGGAAGTCGACGCCGGTACCGGCGAGACGCTCCCGGACCAGGGTGCCTTGGTGGTCATCGCCGATGAAGTCCACGAATCCGGTGGTGAGTCCGAGTGCCGCGCAGCCGAGCGCGACCCCGGTGCCGGTGTGCCCCGCCCCTTCACGGATGGGCGGCACCGGGTACGCGTCGACGGCCGGCACGGGGAGCGCGCCGACCTGCACGGTGGTGTCCACGCCCGATCCGCCGATGACGAGGACGTCGTACGGCTCAGTTACCTGCTGGAATGTCACAAGCGTCCTTGAATCCCTTGCTGGTGAGACCGTTTGCGGACGTTCCCGTCCGCTGACGGGAGTGTAGACGCAGGGCCACCGCACAACGGGATGTCAGGGACTGCCGTGACGCGCGGGAGGAAAGAGCAGCTGAGAAGCGGTTCCAGGGCGTTTCGGGCGACGGCGGCGCCCCTCGGCGCCGGCCGCGATGACCATGATCGGGCAGGCCGGAGCGAGCGTTGACATCGCTGTGCGCGCGATGAAGTCTGGGGCGCCGGTGATCGGTTGGCGCGCGTCGGGCGTGCCGGGTGGGGAGCGGGTAGACATGGCAGCGCACGCCGGGAGCGGGCACACCGCGATCGTGATCGGCGGAGGGCTCGCCGGGATGCTCGCCGTCACCGCCCTGCTGGGGCACGTCGAGACGGTCACCGTCGTCGAACGCGACCGCTACCCCGACGGCCCGGCGTTCCGCAAGGGCGTCCCGCAGGCGCGTCACCTGCACATCCTCCTGAGCGGTGGCCAACGTGCGCTGGACGACCTGCTGCCGGGCACCGTCGCGGCGCTCACCGACGCGGGGGCGCGCAGCCTGTACCTCCCGCGCGATCTGCTGACCCGCACGCCCACCGGGTGGCAGCGCCGCTTCGACGAGCGCCGGCACCCGACGCTGAGCGTCACCCGGCCACTGCTCGACGCGGTGGTACGGGAGCGCACGCTCCTGGCGGCCGCGGCCTCGCCCACCCACGTCGAGGTGCTGGAGGCCACCGAGGTGGTGGGCCTGACCGGTGACGCGGGGCGGGTGACCGGCGTCCGCGTGCGGTCCCGGGGAGGCGACCAGGCCGACCGCTCGGGACGCGCGCTCTCCGCCGCGCTGGTCGTGGACGCGTCCGGCCGCGGCTCCCGGGCCCCGCAGTGGTACGCCGAACTCGGCAGGCCCGCGCCGCACGAGGAGACCGTCGACGCCGGAATCGCCTACGCCACCCGGGAGTACCGCCCCAGCGACCCGGACACCGCGCCGGACGCGGGGGTGAACATCCCCGGTTGGCCGCAGTGCCCGCGCGGCGGCGCGTACGTACCGGTCGAGGACGGCAAGTGGCTGCTGACGCTGTCCGGTGTGCGCGGACACCACCCGCCCACCGACGCGCAGGGGTTCCTCGGCTTCAGCGCCACCATCGGCGACCCGTACGTCCATGAACTCCTCGCCCGCGCCGAGCCGGTCTCGCCGGTGCACGGCTTCCGGGACACCTGCAACCGCCGTCGGTACTTCGAACGCACCGACGCGGCGCCCGAGGGCTTCCTCGCTCTGGGGGACGCCTACTGCACCTTCAACCCCGTCTACGGGCAGGGCATGTCGGTGGCCACGCTCGGCGCGCTCGCCGTGCGCGGCACCCTGGAGCGAACCGGCGGCCCGGTCCAGGGATTCACCGTCGAGGCCCAGCAGGCGGTGTCCCGCGCGGTGGATCCGGCATGGATGGCGGCCGTCGGCGCGGACCGCCCCTACACCACCGATGGCGACGCCGGAGCGGGCCGCGGTGAGCGGCTGGCCACCTGGTACTTCGACCGCCTGGCCGCCCGCGCCGCCATCGACCCCGTTGTCGGGGCCGCCTACCGGGACGTCTTCTGCCTGACCGCACCGCTCTCCCGGCTCGTCGCGCCGCGCATCGTCCTGCGCACCGTCTTCCTGCCGCGCAGGCCGGGGCTCGCCGCCCCGCCGGAGGCCGTCGAGACGGTGTGACGGGCGGGCCGACGCCCTCAGGCCCCAGGCGCGGAAATCGGATGCGCGCGCCGGATCCCCCGCGGGAAGGTGGGGCATGACGTGGACGCTGACAGGCGACATCGACCGCTTCGAGGAGGCCGCCGGAGCGTTCCTGCGGGCGCGGCCCACGGAGCACACCGTGCTGCTGTCCGTCGCGGCCTCGCTGCGGGCCGTCGGACCGGACGCGTACGGCGACCGGGCCCCGTGGTTCGGGTGGTGGCAGCCGGCGGGGCGGCCGGTGGAGGCCGCCGTGGTGCGGACCCCGCCGCGCCCGGCCCTGCTCTCGCCGATGGGGGAGGACGCGGCCACGGCGCTGGTGGACGCGCTGGCCGACGGGGGCCTCGCGGTGCCCGGGGTGAACGCCTGCCGGCCCGCGGCCGAGGCGTACGCCGCTGCCTGGCAGCGGCGGCACGGCGGCAGCGTCGAAACCGCCGGACGCCGGCGCCTCTACTGCCTCGGCACGCTCACCCCGCCCGAGCCCGCACCGCCGGGCGCGGCCCGCCCCGCCACCTTCGCCGACCGGGACCTGCTGCTCGACTGGTTCGCCGCCTTCGCCGCGGACATCGGCGGCCCGCCGCCCCGGGACGCCCGCGCGGTCGACGACCGGCTCGCCGACGGCCGCTGCACCCTGTGGGAGGTCGAAGGCCGCCCGGTCTCGCTCGCCGGGATCACCCGCACGGTCGCCGGCTCGGCCCGGGTGGCCCCCGTCTACACCCCGCCCGAGCTGCGCGGACGCGGCTACGCGGCGGGAGTGACCAGTGCTCTCTCGCGGGCCGCACGGGACTCCGGCGCCCAGGAGGTGCTGCTCTTCACCGACCTCGCCAACGCGACCAGCAACGCCCTCTACCGGCGGATCGGCTACCGGCCGGTCGAGGACCACGTCGTCCTGGAATTCGTACCTGCCGGGACGGACTGACGTGGGGCGGACGGCCCGACGGCCCGAGCCCAAGGCGCCCGGGCCCGGGCCCGGTATGAGTGGCTGGAAACGACCGCTCCTGGCCCTCCGCGCCCTGCGGGCCGACGACCGGGCCGCCGGGGCCGCGGCCGTGATCGCGACGCGCGGGCAACGTCACACCGCCACCCGGAATGGCACGGCCGGTCGCGCGGTTTGCGTCTGCGGGTGATGGTGTTCACGTCAGGGTGTCGTGGTGCCGCAGCAGGGCGGTGCCGCGAGGCCCAGGTGCGCCGGAACCTGCCGCTCGCGCGGCCCGTTCACTTCGCGACTGCCCCGACCATGGAGGTACCGTGACCGGTTCCCGACCCCGCCGCGCTGGACTCAGCGCGCTTCGCCCCGCGAGTTTCGGCGCCGAGCCCACCGGGGAGCGGCTGGCCAGAATGCGCAGGTCGCCGCAGTTCGTGGACGGTCAGTTCCGCAACCCGATAGCGACCAGGCAGCTGCTCAACGGCTCCGCCCTGCCCATGGCCCGCACCCAGCTGAGCCGTGACGGGCGGCTGCGCCGCGCGCCGGTGGGGCGGATCCCGGTGCACCGGCCCACCGCCGAGGAGTGGGGTGAGCCCCCGGCCTCCGGCCTGCGGCTCACCTGGATGGGGCATTCGAGCGTGCTCGCCGAGATCGACGGCCGGCGGGTGCTCTTCGACCCGGTCTGGGGCGAGCGCTGCTCGCCGTTCACCTGGGTGGGCCCCAAGCGGATGCACCCGGTGCCGATCGAGCTGGCGGAGCTCGCCCCGGTCGACGTCGTGGTGATCTCGCACGACCACTACGACCACTTGGACATGGTGACGATCCAGGGCCTGATCGGCTCCGGCGCCGCCTTCGTCGTGCCGCTTGGCATCGGTGCCGACCTGGAGTTCTGGGGTGTGCCCGAGGAGCGGATCACCGAGCTCGACTGGCACGAGTCCACCCGCCTCGGGGGGCTGACCCTGACCGCCACCCCCGCCCAGCACTTCTGCGGGCGCGGGCTGCGCGGTCCGCAGCACACCCTGTGGGCGTCCTGGGTGGTCGCGGGGCCGGAGCACCGGATCTTCCACAGCGGCGACACCGGGTACTTCACCGGCTTCGCGGAGATCGGCGCACAGTACGGCCCGTTCGACGCGACGATGATCCAGATCGGCGCGTACAGCGAGTTCTGGCCGGACATCCACATGACGCCGGAGGAGGGGATGCAGGCCCACACCGACCTCTCCGGGGGCAGTCCCGCCGGTGCCATGCTGCCGATCCACTGGGGCACCTTCAACCTCGCCCCGCACCCCTGGGCCGAGCCCGTGGAGCGCACGGTCGCGGCGGCGCGCGAGGTGGGTGCGGCGGTGGTCGCGCCGCTGCCGGGCAAGCCGTTCGAGCCCGCGGCGGAGCCGGTGTTGGAGCCGTGGTGGCGGGCGGTCGCGGTGCCGCCGGTGCACGGCTGGCCGAGCTGGCCGCCGGTGCGCGTCACCCTGCCGAACACGGTGGAAGAGGCATCAACTCCCTCCGTTTGAACGGAGGTTCGGATTGAGTCGTACGGCAGTACGGGTGGCGCCCACCCAAGGAGGTGGCGAGGGGTAGCGAAACCTCGAAGTGGGTCCGAATACCACCCGGGCAACAACTAGCGTGCGTGCTCCGCGACTGCCAACGGCCGATCCGGAGGGCGCCGATGCCTACCGCATTTCCCCAGGGGACCCAGCTGTCCCAGGAGACTCAGAGGTCCCACGGAGCTCAGGGTTCCCCGGGGGCCGCTCCCGTACCCACTTCGCCGCGGCGACGGGAGCGTGAAGGCGGACGGCACGGCCGGGCATCCTTCCCCGAGTCGGCCGCCGACTCGGCGATACGGTCCCGCCTGATCCGGCTCGCCGCCGTCCCCGCCCTCCTGGTCGCCGCCACCTGCACCGCCGTCACCGCCTTCGTCGTGCAGGCCGGCGGTGCCACGCTCACCAGCCGTGAGTGGGCGGTGCTGCTCGGCGGCCTGGCGATGATCTGCGTCATCGTGCTCAGCGCCGGCGCCGCCGCCAACTCCGAGGCACGCGCCACCGTCGCGCGCTACGCCCGGCTGCGGCAGGTCTGCGCCCGCAGCCAGGCCGACCTGTACGAGCTGCTGGACCGGGTACGCCAGGGCGAATGGCTCCAGCACCGCGAGCCGGACCCGACGCTCGCACCCACCGGCGACACCCTCGACCTGCTCGCGCACGAGGTGGCCGCCGCGGGCCGGGCGGCCGAGTCCGCCGTGATCGACGCCGTCGCCATCGCGCGCAGCAACGCCACCGGCAGCGAGCAGAAGGTCGAGGTCTTCGTGAACCTCGCCCGGCGGCTGCAGTCCCTCGTGCACCGCGAGATCGAGCTGCTCGACGAGTTGGAGAACCAGGTCGAGGACCCGGACCTGCTCAAGGGCCTCTTCCACGTCGACCACCTGGCCACCCGCATCCGACGGCACGCGGAGAACCTCGCGGTCCTCGGCGGCGCCATCTCCCGGCGCCAGTGGAGCCGCCCGGTCACCATGACCGAGGTGCTGCGCTCCGCGATCGCCGAGGTCGAGCAGTACCCGCGGATCAAGCTCGTGCCGCCCATCGAGGGCACCCTGCGCGGGCACGCCGTCGCCGACGTCATCCACCTGCTCGCCGAACTCGTCGAGAACGCCTCCCTCTACTCCGCCCCGCAGACGCCCGTCCTGCTGCGCGCGCAACTGGTCACCGCCGGCCTCGCGGTGGAGGTCGAGGACCGCGGCCTCGGCATGTCCGGCGAGGAGCAGGCGCGCATGAACGCGCTGCTCGCCGACCCCGAACACGTCGACGTCGCCGAGCTGTTGAGCGACGGGCGGATCGGCCTCTTCGTGGTCTCCTCCCTCGCCCGCCGGCACGGCATCGTGGTGCGCCTGCAGAGCAACATCTACGGCGGTGTGCAGGCCGTGCTGATCCTGCCCTCGGGCCTGCTCGGCACGGAGTCGGCGGATCAGGAGGGCCTTCGCGCGGGGGCGCAGGACGCCGACCCGGCCCGCGAGCACGACGGTGGGTACCAGGAGGCGTACGGCCTCCGCCACGAGGCGAGCCGGGACCGCGACGCGCTCTCCGGACCGGCCCCCGATCCGTCGCTCGATGGGCCGCTGCGCGACTTCGGCGACCCTGCCGGCGGTGGGATCGAGAGCGAGCTCACCCGGCGCCGACCGGCCCCTGTGGCCTCCCCTGCGGCGGCCCCCGCCCCGTCGGCCGAACCGGCCCCCGATCGGTACGCCACCGAGCAGCAGCTGCCGCCCCTGCCCACCCGCTCCGTCGACCGCACGGCGGGCCACGCCCACACCGGGAGCACCGCCACCGCCACCGGGAGCCACGCCAGGACACCCGCCGCACCCCACCAGGAGCCCTGTCCCCGCGATGCCGTGGAGGCCGGCTCCGTACCCGCCCACCCGGCGGCGAGCACCGCCCTCCCCGCCCAGGACGACCGCCCCGCCGACCTCGGCCCGGTGCTGCTCCCGCCCGCGCCCCCGGCGGACAACGCGGCCCGGCCGCGGCTGCCGCGCCGGCGCAGGCAGGAGCACCTCGTCCCCGAGCTGCGCGGCGACCCGATCCTGCCGTCCGCGGAACGCCGCTCGGGGCCCGAGCCCGAGCACGACCCCGGTCTGATGGCCGCCTTCCGGCGCGGTGTGAGCCTCGCCGACGAAACCTACGAAGCCGGAAACACCGCAGGCCAGGGCGTTGACTTCAGCAGCCTTGGCGGCAACGACCTGCTCTATGACCGTGACCGAGACGCCCCGATGGCCCGCCCACGAGGAGACGACCACAACCATGGTGAGTGATGTGCACACGCAGTCCCAGGCGCAGCTGCCGGGAAGCCAGCACACGGACCTGTCCTGGCTGCTGACCGGGCTCGTGCAGCGCGTGCCGCATGCCCGCAGTGCGCTCCTGCTGTCGTCCGACGGCCTGGTCAAGGCCGCCCATGGCTTCGACCAGGACAGCGCCGACCACATGGCGGCCCTCTCCTCCGGCCTGTACTCCCTCGCCCGCAGTGCCGGAGCGCGCTTCGGGGAGGGCGACGACGTTCTGCAGGTCGTCGTCGAGCTGGAGACGACGTTCCTGTTCGTCTCCACCGCGGGCTCGGGTGCCTGTCTGGCCGTGCTCGCCGGGCGGGAGGCCGACGTGGCGGTGCTGGGCTACGAGATGGGAATGCTCGTCAAGAGCGTCCGGCCGTACCTGTCCACCCCCGCGCGCCACCAGGCATCGGCAGGCGGTCGCTGACCATGGGGTTGCGTCGCCGACGGCGGCAGGGCGGCCAGGAGTCACCGTGGTACGACGACGCGGCGGGCCGGCTGGTCCGCCCGTACACCATCAGCAACGGCCGGACCCGCCCCACGGCGCACTTCGACCTGCTGACCATGGTGATGGCCACCGGACGACGGCCCGCTTCCTGCCAGGGGCCGGACTACGCGCAGGTGTTAGGACTGTGCGGCGGTCCGGTCTCGGTGGCCGAGATCGCCGCACACATACGGCTGCCCGCCGTGGTCACCAAGGTGCTCCTCGCCGACCTCGTCGACTGCGGAGCGCTCACCGCGCGGGCTCCCGCGGCCGTTTCGGCAGGGCCCGCGTCCCGGACCGACCGAGCCCTGCTGGAGGCGGTGCTGAATGGACTTCGCAAACGACTGTGACCCCGTGACCCCGGGGGACACCACGCACGACCCGTTCCCGACCGCACTCAAGATCCTCATCGCGGGCGGCTTCGGGGTCGGCAAGACCACCTTCGTCGGAGCGGTGAGCGAGATCGAACCGCTCAGCACGGAGGAACTCCTCACCCAGATCAGCGTCGGCACCGACGATCTGGCGGGTGTCGAGGACAAGAACACCACGACCGTCGCCATGGACTTCGGGCGGATCACCCTCAGCCCCGCGCACGTCCTCTACCTCTTCGGGACGCCGGGACAGGAACGCTTCTGGTTCATGTGGGACGAGCTGTCCAACGGCGCGCTCGGCGCGGTCATCCTCGCCGACACCCGCCGGCTGGACCAGTGCTTCGCGGCCGTCGACTTCTTCGAGCGACGCGGCATCCAATTCATCGTCGCGGTCAACGAGTTCGACGGCTCCTACCACTACGACCCCGACGAGGTCCGCAGCGCCATGGACCTCTCCCCGGACGTCCCCGTCGTGATGTGCGACGCCCGCCGGTGCAGCTCGGCCACGCACATCCTGGTCTCGCTCGTCCAGCATCTGCTCACTCCCGTCCTCGCCGCGACCCCGGAGCTGCCATGAACCACCCTGCCTCCCGCGTCCCGTACACCGCCTACGATCCGACGCGCCATCTGCTGCTGACGCCGCAGGACGACGAGGCGCCGGCGCGGGTGGCGCGGCTGCGCGCGCTGGGGATCGGTGAGTCGCCGCTGCCCGCGTTCGACGAGTTCGCACGCAAGCTCGCGCGCACCACCCGGGCGCCGTACTCCATGGTCAACTTCATCGACGAGGAGCGGCAGTACTTCGCCGGGCTCTACACGCCCGCACAGGACCAGGCCATCGAACTGGGGCCGGCGCCCGCAAGTGCGCAGCCGGGCCGGGTGATGGCACGCGACCACGGCTACTGCCCGCATGTCGTCGTCCGGCGCAAGGCGCTGGTGCTGGAGGACGTCTGCGACTACCCGCGGTTCGCGGGCAACCCCGTCGTGGACGAGATCGGTATCCGCTCCTACCTGGGCGCCCCGCTCATCGACCGTACCGGCATGGCGCTGGGCACCGTCTGCGTCGTGGACCTCGAACCGCGCCCGTGGGGGCGGGAGGGGCTGGAGACCATCAAGTCGATGGCCGCCGAACTCGTCGAGCAGATCCATCACATGGAGCAGCAGGCCGACGTGCCCTGACCGCCCGGCCCGCGCCGAGGGGGCGCGGAACCGGGCCGGGTGACCATGCCCCGCAGGCCGCCGGCACCGAGCCGGCGGCCTGCGGGCCGTTCCGGACCGGTTCGCTCACCGCAGACGGGCGAACCACGAACTCTTCTGCGTCGGCGCGGTGCGCTGGGCGGGCACCGTGGCCGGGGGCTCCTCCTCGGGGCGCTCCGACGGCTCCAGGCGCAGCACGTCCGCCAGGCGGCTGGACCACTCGCCCTTCGCACGGCCGAGCGCCAGCTCGCCCAGCCGCAGCAGCTGGATGTCGGAGGTACCCGCCGGCGCGAAGATGTGGTGCGCGTCGCGGAGGAAGCGCTCCACGGGCCGGTCGGTGAACAGGCCGCACGCGGCATGGATGTCCATCGCGTCCTGCGCCGATTCCAGCGCCGACTCCACGTTGACCAGCTTGGCGTTCATCAACTCGGCGTCGCACGGCTCGCCCCGGTCCAGCAGATGGACCGCGTGGTACGCGGCGAGGCGGGCGAGCAGCAGCCGCGACTGGATCCGCCCGAGCTTGAGCTTGATGGTGCCCAGGTCCGCGAGCGGCTTGTCGTAGCGCTGCCGCTCGGCGCAGAACCGCGTGGTCTCCTCCAGTACCGCCTGGTGAATCCCCAGTGACACGGCGGTCAGGTTCGGCCGGCCGTACAGCACGCTGGAGGAGTAGGCGACGGAGAGACCGTCGCCCTCCCTGCCCAGCAGATTGGCCGCGGGGACACGGCAGTTGTCGAAGAACAGCTCACCGAAGCTGAAGCCGTGCAGCCCCATCGCCGGCTGCTGCTCCCCGACGCGGAAGCCCGGCCGGTCGGACTCCACCAGGAACGCCGACAGTCCGTTGGAGCCCTCGCCGGTGCGGACGACCACGCCGTGCAGATCGCCGACATGGCTGTTGCCGACGTAGATCTTGCGGCCGTTGAGGACGTAGTCGTCGCCGTCCCGGACGGCGGTGCTCGCCATGCCCAGCACATGGCCGCCGGACTGCGGTTCGGTCACGGCGATGGTCGGCAGGCAGTCGCCGGACGCCATGGCCGGCAGCCAGGTCTTCTTCTGCTCCTCGCTCCCGAAGTGGATTATCTTGGCGACGCCCAGCTGGGACGCCTGCACCATGGCGCCCATCGCGGCGCTGACCCGCGAGATCTCCTCGATGATGAGGGTCTTGGCGACGTGTCCCGCGCCCATCCCGCCGTAGGCGCGGTGCACGGTCGCGCCGATCCACCCCTGACGCGCGATGCGGCGCGAAAGGTCATGGCAAACGGTTCGGCTCGCCTCCATCTCCGCAATGCGGGGGCGGACCTCGCTCTCGGCGAAGTCCCGCACCCGCTGCCGGAGCGCTTCATGCCGCTGGTCGGTGAAATAGCGATGCAAGACGAGCCCTCCTTCGCGTTTCTCCCGCGCCGGCCGCTCCCCGTCCCCGGGCGGCACCACCGTGGTGCCGCCCGCCGCTCTTTCCGGTCTGTGATCAGGTGCTCACCGCGCGCAATACCCGTTGGCATACCTACTGCGGGGCGCATAAAACATCAACTGGTCGCATTCATACGCGGAGTTGAAGCGTGCCGGCCCCGCGCACAACCCCCCTGCTCAGCGAGGGCGGAGAGCGTTCCGGAACGGCACCGAAGTCGCGCCACCCCGCGCCTCCCCGGCGGTCGACGGCGCGCCCTCGACATCAGTGCGCGGCATCGCAGCAGGTCTCGCGGCGCTGCTGCCGCCCCACCTCCAGCCAGTCGACGGACGCCTCCGGGCGCCCGGCAGCTCGAGTGGACCTCGGAGCCTCCCGGCGCCCGGAGGGCGCCGGGAAGGAGCCGACCAACTCCCGCTGGGTGACGAGCCGTCCGCCCCGCAGCACCGCCGAGGTGCGCACCAGCGAGTCGAAGTCGGTGAACGGATCGCCGTCGACCAGGGTCATATCGCCGAGCTTGCCGACCTCCAGGGTGCCGAGGTCCCGTTCCGCACCGAACATCCTGGCGGGCAGCGCGGTCGCGGTGCGCAGCGTCGCGGGCACGCCGAGGCCGCCCCGGTGCAGCGCCCGCAGGCACAGGTGCAGCCCCAGGCCCACCGGCGACAGCGGCTGGTCCGTGCCGAGCGCGACCACCCCGCCGCCGGAGAGCACCCGCCGGTAGACGGCCACTTCCGTCATGATGTCGGCCAGTTGCGCGGGGGTCGGCCGGTGCCCGGCGCCCTCCTTCACGAAGGCGGCATCCCAGGGCGGCATCAGGGTCCCCACCCGGTCGTCCTCGGCCAGTGCCGGATCGTCGCCGAGCAGGGCTGCGGCCGAGAACGGGGTGGCGACCAGGCTGAAGTCGGTCGCGGCGTAGACCTCCTGCACGTCCTGATAGGCATGCCCCGACGAGGACACCGCGTGCCCGAACTCCACCCGCTGGGTCGCCTGCAGGTGGGTCGTCAGGTCCTGCCCCAACTGGACTCCAGGGGTGAGCAGATGGCTGCCGGCCCGCACTCCCAGCTCGTGGTGGGCGAAACGGGCGGCCTCCTCCATCACCCAGCCCGGAGCACGGACGTAGGTCTTGACGAAGTCCCAATCCAGCGCCGCGCCACGCTCCAGCGAACGCCGCAGTCCGGCGCGGGTGCGGTGCGCCCGCCCCATGCTGTACGCGACCCGTCCGCCGTCCAGCAGCTCTCCGCAGGTCAGCAGACGCGGCCCGGCGAGCGCACCGGCCGCCACGGCCTCGCGGATGCGGGCCTGTTCATAGGAGAAACCACCGCAGGAGACCGCGGTGGTGATGCCGTACGCCAGTTGCAGGGCGGTCTGCCGCCCGCCGTAGGTCGTCTGCCAGGGGTGGGTGTGCGCGTCCCAAAGGCCGGGCAGCACGGTCTGCCCGGAGGCGTCCACCCGGCGGGCCGTCCCGGCGCCGGACCGGCCGGCCCGGTGCGGGGTGACGGCGGTGATCCGCCCGTCCCGCACCACCACGTCGACGTCCTCGCGCACCGCGTCGCCCGTGCCGTCCCAGAACCGTCCGGCGTGCACGACGGTGTCCCGGGCGCGGGTCCCGCGGTGGTCGAGGGCCACCGGCACGGTACGGGTCGCGCCGTCGGACAGCTCGATCAGCCGCAGCTTCTCGGCCGAGAGATACAGCAGCGTCCGGGAGTCGCCCGACCAGGACGGGTGGTCGGCGCTCTCGTCGGTCAGCCGGCGCGGGGCACCGTCCGGGGTGCCGTCGGGCCGAACCGGCAGCACCCACAGCGCGGACTCGGCGATCACCGCCATCCAGCGGCCGTCGGGCGACCAGACGGGCCCGGAGTCGTAGCGGTCGGCGAGCGAGACATGCTCGGCGAGTGCGTGCAGCCGGCTCTTGCCGGTCTCGCTGTCCACGACCCGGATGACGTTGTAGCCCTCGCGGAAGCGGCGGTTGAGCCGATTGCGGTCGCAGAACGCGAGGTGGCGGCCGTCGGGCGACCAGCTCGGGCGGCCCGGCAGGCCGCCGCCGCCCAGCGGCGCGGCCAGTATCTTCTCGGTCCCCGCGGCCGGATTCCGTACGACGAGATTGCCCGACATGTCGAGCGCGGCCAGCCGCCTGCCGTCGGGCGACAGCGCCGGGTGCACCCGGCCGCCGGTGGCCAGTACCGTCTCCTCGCCCGAAGCCATGTCGCGGCGGCGGACCGCGAACAGCCCGTCCCGGTCGTCCGCGTACAGCAGCGACCGGCCATCGCGTGACCAGCTCGGCGCGAGGACATAGCGGGTGGCGTCGGCACGGACGATCCTGCGCGGCGCACCACCACCGGAAGCCGGTTGCACCCAGAGCGAGTTGAGGGCCGCGAAGGCCACCGTGCGGCCGTCCGGGGAGAGCGCGGGCAGATGCACACCGCGCACCGGCCGGACCGCAGTGCCTTCGAAGCCGTAGTCCTTGACGCGGTAGCGGGGGCGCTCCAGCGGCAGCCGTGCCGTGAACGGGATCGTCTCGGTCCTCTCCGGCGCGTTCACCCGCACCACCGAGAACTGCCCGCCGACCGTCAGCAGCAGCTCGTCCCGGGACACCCAGCGCGGCGGCACCGGCTCCACATCGCCGTCGACCGCGACGCGCTCACCGTCCACCACGAGGGCGCAGGTGGGGCTCGGGTAGTCGGTGGTGCGCAGGTAGGCGAGCCGCCCGGTGGGGGAGAGGGCGGGCACCATCACCTGTGCGGCGGCCGCCTCGGTGTGCTCGGTGCGCACCGGGCCACCGCCGTCGGCGGGCACGGACGCCACGGTCCGCGAGACCAGCGCGGCGGGGGTGCCGCCCGCGGCCGCCGCCTTCCCCCTGACGAAGGTGATGCGGGTGCCGTCCGGCGACCAGCAGGGGTCGAAGTCCTCCCAGGCGCCGTCCTGGTGGGGCCCGTCCTGACCGGGCAGCCCGGTCACCCGCGTCAGCCGCGCGGTCCGCAGTTCCAGCACCCAGATCCGGTACGGGGCTGCCGCTCACCGCGTCGCCACCCCGCTCGGAGGCGAACGCCAGGCGGGTGCCGTCGGGAGACCACGCGGGCCCTCGGTCGTCCCACGGGCCGTCGGTCAGCTGCCGGAGCCCGGAGCCGTCGGGGCGCAGCGTCCACAGGTGGAAGCCGCCCCCGCGATAGGCGCAGACGGCGATCAGCCGGCCGTCGGGGGAGTGCACCGGGCGGGTCGGCTCCAGGTCGGGCGGGGTGAGGGCCACCGCATCGCCACCGGTGCGCGGCATCGACCACAGCACGTTCTGGATCTCTGCGACCAGGCGGTCACCCGCCGGGGAGAGCGACCCCGCGCCGTTGGTGGCGGCGGTGAAGGACAGGGCGCCGGGCGTCCCGGCCGGCTGCGCGGACGCGGTGGGAACGGTGATGCCGGTCAGCCCCGCGGCGGCCGCGGCCGAGGCGGTGCCTTGCAGGAAACTGCGACGGGACAGCGGCGACGGGATGCGGGACGAGGGGGAGCGGTCCGTGGAGTCCAACGATCCTCCTGCGACAGGGGGTTGCGGCATGGGCGCCAGGATTGAGCGGCCCGATCGTGTCATGTCGGGCGCCGTCGGGGGCGGACATCGCCGAGCGCGCCCCTTGGCGCACCATCGCCGGGAAGGAGAGAGTGGGCGCGGACGCCATCGACGACCAGTCAGCCACGCCCGGCAGTCAGGAGACCGACGTCATGCAGGCCATGCAGCAGGACTTCCACCAGGCCCCCGACGGGGCCGGCATCGCCACCTACACCTGGCTTCCGGAGTCCGGCCGGCCGCGCGCCCTGGTGCAGATCGCGCACGGCGCCGCGGAGCACGGCAGGCGCTACGACCGCTTCGCGCGCTTCCTGGCCGGCCACGGCTACGGCGTGATCGCCTCCGACCACCGCGGCCACGGTGCCACCGCGGCGTCCACCGGCGGCCGCGGCGTGGTCGGAGCGGACGCCTGGCGCGCGATCGTCGCCGACCTCAAGGCGATCGGCGACCATGCGGCGGCTGCCCACCCCGGCGTGCCGCTCGTGCTCCTCGGCCACAGCATGGGCTCGATGCTGGCCCGCGACTACGCGCAGGAATACGGCGCCGACCTCGCCGGGCTCATCCTCACCGGCACCTTCCGCACGCTGCCCGGCACGGAGATCGACACGGCTGTCGCCGAGCTGGAGGCGGAGATCGCCGAGCGGGGCCGCACCGCCCTGTCCGGCTTCATCCCGCGCACCTTCAGCTCCTTCAACGACGCGTTCACCCCTCGCACCGGTTTCGAATGGCTCTCCCGCGATCCGGCGGAGGTGGACCGCTATGCCGCGGACGACGCCTGCGGCTTCCCGTTCTGCGCGGGCCTGGTCATCGACTGGGTACGCGCCATCCGCAAGCTCAACGACCCCGCCCACCTCGCCCGCATCCCCCGCGGCCTGCCCGTCCACATCGCCGTCGGCGACCAGGATCCCTGCCACCAGGGGATGACCCTGGTCTACGAACTGCTGGAGGACTTCCGCTACCTCGGCACCCGCGACCTGACCTGGAAGGGCTATCCGGAGGCCCGCCACGAGATCCTCAACGAGACCAATCGCGACGAGGTCCAGGAGGACCTGCGCGCCTGGCTCGACAAGCACGTCTGAAGCACCGCCGTACGGCCGCCGTCACGGGGGCCGAGGCTTCTCGCGGCCGCTCCGGGGGCCGAGCGGGCTCTGCCGAGAAGGCTGCCGGTGCCTTGCCCCGACGTGCGCCACGGCCCCGGCGTGCGCCGTGCTCCCGGCCCGCCCGGTCAGATCTGGCCGGGCTTGAAGACGTCCTGCTCGATGAGGATCTTGTCGATCCGCGCCTTGTCGACCCGGTTGGTCACCTCTTCGACCTCCTGCCGGTCGCGTACGCACTTGGCCAGCGTGAACGCCGAGGACACCACGAAGACCAGACCCAGCGCGAGGAACCCGCGCTCCCAGGGCCCCACCGGAAGTTTCATGATCCCGATCATCAGTGCCGCCAGCGACAGCCCGAAGGAGATCGCGGCCTGGACGAAGAAGGCCGTGGTCGTCGGCCGCTGAATCGATGGAGTAGTCATGCGCGTAGCGTGGCGGGGCGGTGACTGCGCCGCATGAGTACAGGTACTCATCCTCGCCGGCCCCCGACGCCGCGCTCCGTCCGGATATGGCAGCACCCACCCTCTGACATGCGGTATTGTTCTCGTGCGCGGTCGGTCCGGGATTTCCCGGCCGAAAGCGGGCAACGGGACGTGGCGCAGCTTGGTAGCGCACTTGACTGGGGGTCAAGGGGTCGCAGGTTCAAATCCTGTCGTCCCGACGTTGCTTCTGTAGGTCAAAGGCCGCTTCCCTTCACGGGAAGCGGCCTTTGGCGTAGGACGATCCCCCCGATGCCCCGTCGCCTGAGCCGGTCGACGCTGCCGGCGGCGACCTCGCCTCGCCGTACTTGCCTCCCCCCGCCGGACGCACTGCCCGGCCCGAGGGATCCGCAGTGCCGGGATTGGGCCACGGGCCCGCTATGTGGCGCGTTCACGACAACATCGACTGCGACGACCGCTGCGGCGTCGGCTCCGCCCGGGATGGCGAGGGGTCCCGCAAGGCGGTCGGTGTTTGCCGAGCCGGTGACGTCACCTGGGCCGACGGGCCGTGCCTTGATCCGGCGCAATCCGAGGCCGGGCCTCCCGTCGCCCGCCGGGGGAATTGTCCGGTGGGCGGCTGCTGTTGGGTCGTGTGGGCGTCCGACGGGCGCTCAACTCCCGGTTAAGTTCGCTCTCTCTCACTGTCCGTATGTGGACTGGTGCAGCGCGTTCCTCACATGAAAGGATGAGTGAGGCGGTTCCGGTTGCCTTAACTGTGCGTTGGGCGCGACCGACGGGCCGCCATCCGGCGGGTGTCCTGGGGACCAGGGGCGCGGCGCCGGTTCGAAGCGTGGGAGTCCGAGGGACGGTGGGCATGACTTTGGGGGGCGAGGGCGGGCCCGGGACGACGGGCAGCGCGCTCGCGGAACGGCTCAATCACCTCTTCGCGAACATGCACCCGCCCGGTGCTCCGTACACCAACGCCTTTGTGGCCGAGGAGATCAGCGGCGGGACGCAGGAGTACGGCGGGGCCAAGGTGACCGAGCAGTATCTGTCGATGCTGCGCAACGGCCGGCGGACGAATCCGAGTCCGGAGCTGCTGCGCGCGCTCGCCAAGTTCTTCGCGGTACCGGTCGGTTATCTGCTGGGGGACCTCTCGCAGCCGCAGGCGGCGCGGGTGGAGGAGGAGGTCCGCTTCCTCGCCGCCATGCGGGACTCGCGGGTGCGCGCCATCGCGCTGCGCTCGGTCGGGCTGCCGCCGGAGGTGCAGGACAGTCTGACGACGATCATCTCCCAGTTCCGGCAGCAGATGAATCTGCCGGCCGAGCTGCCGGAGCACGGCGGTGATCAGCGTGGCGAGTGAGCTGGTGGGGACCGCCGAGCGCGATCAGCTTTTCTACGCGTGGCGGCGGAACGAGGACGAGGGCGGAACGAGCATGCGAGTGGGGCAGATACGCAGGCGGTGCAAGCAGCTCATCAAGGAGCTGGAGCTGCCCGCCTCGACCGATCTGCGGGGGATGTGCGACATCGTCGCGACGCGCGTCGAACGGCCCGTCCACATGGTGCCGATGAGTCTGGGCGGCGTGGTCTCCGGTATGACGGCGGCCACCGACGACGCCTACTGGGTCTTCTTCGAACTGCGGACCTCTCCGTGGCATCAGGCGCACATCGTGCTGCACGAGTTGAGTCACCTGCTGCTCGGACACGGCCAGGACCCGGCCGTCACCGAGGACGCGCTGCGGATGTGGACGCCGTCGGTCGATGTCGCCACCGCGATGCGACGGATGGGCCTGACCATGGGCTTCGCCCGCCACCACGGTTACGACAAGCTCGCCGAGCGGGAGACCGAGGTGCTGGGCACGCTGCTGATGGAGCGGGTGGTGCCGTCGGCCGGGGAACGTGAACTCCCCCTGGAGGGGCAGGCGGCCGAGCTCGCGGCCGCCCTGGGCCCCGCGCTGCGGCACATCCGGCGCCGGCAGGGCGGCGGACCGGATGCTCCCGCGGAAGCGGAGAGCGCGGAGAGCGCGGCAAGCGGTGCCGGCGCGGCGGACACCGCCGGCGCGGAGGGCGCTGCTGACGGTGAGGGCGACGGCGGTGCCGGCCCGGTCGGGGACGGGGGACCGCGTGTTTGACCTCATCTATCTCGGGTTCGGGGCGGCCGCGTGGGCGATCGTCGCGTACAAGGCCGTCGCGTGGTTCAAGGACCGCGGCAACGCCGACCTGGGGCTCGCCTGTGTGATGACCGCCGGCGTCGCGACGGTCTTCCTCTTCTCCGCGCCCAGCCTCTACCGCGGGTTCGACCGGCTGGCCGGCGTGGCCAACCTCGCCATGGTCTTCCTCTACTCCTCCGTCGTGGTGTTCGCCGCGGGAGCCCTGGTGCTGCTGCTGCGCTGGACGGCCGGCGACGGCGAGGCCGCGCGCGCCCGCGCCCGCTCCCGGGCACGCGCCGCCGTCGGCGGGGTCGCCGCCCTGTGGGCGGTGGCCATCACCGGCTTCGCGGTGGGACGGCCGGACGCCGTCGAACACCCCCGCGACTTCAGCACCGCCTACACCGACTCACCCGGAGTCATGCTCTTCCTCGTGCTGTATCTGGCCATCTTCGGCGCCGCCCTGGCGGGCCTGGGCACCCTGTGCCCTCGCTACGCCGCCCGGCTCGGCGGCTCGTGGCTGGCGCGCGGTCTGCGGATCCTGGCAGCGGGCTGCTGGCTCGGCCTGGTCTACTGCGCCTGCAAGGTGATCGGCTTCGTGCTGTCCTGGGCGGGCCACGAAGCGCTCTGGCTCTCCAACGGCGTGGCCCCGCTGAGCGCTTCGGTTGCCGCGCTCCTGGTCCTCGCCGGATTCGCACTGCCGGCCGCCGGGCCCCGCGTCGCCGCCTGGCGGCGGCTGCGCCGGCTCTCCCCGCTCTGGCGGACCGTCACCGCCCAGAGCCCCGAGGTCACCATCGAGAGCTCGTCGTGGTCGGTGCGGTGGCCGTTCGCCGACCTGGAGTGGCGGGCCAACCGGCAGATGGCGGAGATCCGTGACGTCCAGCGCGGCATCCGCAGCTTCGTGGAGAGTGACGCCGTCGACATCGCCCGGGAGCGGGCCCGCACGGTCTCGCTGGACGACCGGCAGCTGGCGGCCGTCGCCGAGGCCGCCGCGTTGCGACGCGGGCTGGAGAACCGCTCGGTGGGCCACGTTCCGGCCCTCGGCGCCGACAGCGTGGTGGTCGACAAGGGCGGCGAGCCGGTCGAACCGGCCGACGAATACGAGCACTTGGCGCTGGTGGCGGACGTCTACCACTCGCCGCTGGTGGAAACGGTGCTCACCGAGCTGCGGCAGCGCAGCGCCATGGTCCGCGGCTGAACAGCCGCTGCACGGACGGGGGTGGCCCGGCACGGGGGTCCGGGCCACCCGCGTTTTCCGGGGCGGTGCCTGCCCATGAGGGTGGGCACCGCCCCGTTCCGAAAGTCCCTCCCCGCGCCGATCCGGGCCCGGCCCCGCGCACCCTGGCCGGTGCGGGGCGCGTCTAGAGTCGGACCTCATGCAGAACACCGCCGAGTCCGGCCCCGACGCCCCCATCGACGTGACGCCCCTCCTCGACGACCCCCACAGCGCGTACGCGGAGCTCCGCGAGTCCGGCCCCGTCCACCGCATCACCGGCCCCGACGGACAGCCCGCCTGGCTGGTCACCCGCTATGACGACGTCCGCAGCGCCTTCGCCGACCCACGGCTCTCACTGGACAAGCGCCATGCGGTAGCGGGGAGTTACCGCGGCTTCTCGCTGCCGCCCGCGCTGGAGGCCAACCTGCTGAACATGGACCCGCCGGACCACACGCGGGTGCGGCGCCTGGTGGTCAGGGCCTTCACACCGAGGCGGGTGGAGGCCCTGCGTGAGCCCGTCGGGCGTACCACCGACGCGCTGCTGGACGCCATGGAGGCGCACGGCCGCGCCGATGTGATCGCCGACTACGCGGGGCCGCTGCCGATCGCGGTGATCTGCGATCTGCTCGGTGTCCCGGAGCGTGACCGGCGCGACTTCCGGGCCTGGACGGACGCCCTGATCACTCCGGACCCCACCCGGCCGCACCTGATGAAGGAGGCGGTCGGGGCCATGCTGGCGTTCTTCACCACGCTGATCGCCACCAAGCGCGCGGAGCCGGGCAACGACCTGCTCTCGGATCTGATCGCGGTGCGTGAGGAATCGGCAGCGGAGCGGGAGGGAATGGATCAAGACTTCTCCGGCACCGCCGGGCCCGGTGACCGGCTCACCGAGGACGAGCTGACCTCTCTGGCGTTCCTCATCCTTTTCGGGGGATACGAGAACACCGTCCACCTCATCGGCAAGGCCACGCTCGCCCTGCTCGACCAGCCGGAGCTGTGCGACCTGCTGCGGCACGATCCGGCCGAACTCCCCCCCTTCATCGAGGAGTTCATGCGTCACGACGGCCCGGCCCCGCTGGCCATCCGGCGTTTCCCCACGGAGGATCTGAGCATCGGCGGCGTGCGCATCCCGGCCGGGGAGGCCGTGCTGCTTTCGATCGCTTCCGCGAACCGTGACCCGGAGCGCTTCCCCGAGCCGGGCACCCTGGACCCCGGCCGGGACGTCTCCGGGCACCTCGCGCTGGGCCACGGCATCCACCGCTGCCTCGGTGCGGCCCTGGCCCGTATGGAGGTCGAGATCGCGCTCGGCGCCCTCATCAGGCGGTTCCCCGGCCTGCGGCTGGACGTCCCACGAGCGGATCTGCGGCACCGGCGGACCCTGCGCGCGCGTGGCCTGATTTCGCTCCCCGTGGCCTGGTAATCGGAAAACGAACAAAGATTTGAGGCATAACCCCTCCCTCATGCGGTAGAAAGGTCATTGAGCCCGCCCGGTGTGCATCCCCCGTCGCACCGGGCGGGTCCTTCTTTGCAGACGCGACACGCCGGGGCGGAGCGAGGCGCTTCGTCCGTCTGGCGCACCTGCGCTGCGGGCGGCGGTCGGCCTTCTTAGCGTGACGGCATGGCAATTGACGCTCTCTCGTCCAAGAAGGCCGGTGCGCTCGCCCTGATCGCCACCGCCGCTGTCTCCCTGACCTCCATACCAGCCGCGGCCCAGCCGGAAGGGCGGGCGGCCCGTCAGGCCACCCCGGTCCGGGCCGAGGTGCAGAGCACCCCCGACGCGCCCGAGCTGCCCCAGGGCCTGTCCGCCCGGGCCTGGACCGTGGCCGACGCCGACAGCGGCGATGTGCTGGCGGCCAAGGACGCCCACCGCAAGCTGGCCCCTGCCAGCACCCTCAAGACGCTGTTCGCGGTCACCGTGCTGCCGAAGTTCGCGGCCGGCTCGGTCCGTCAGGTCACCGCGGGTGACCTGGAGGGCATCGGCGCGGGCAGCAGCCTGGTCGGTATCCGCAAGGGCAAGCGCTACAAGGTCGCCGACCTCTGGCAGGGGGTCTTCCTGCGCTCCGGCAACGACGCGGTGCACGTACTGGCCGCGATGAACGGCGGCTGGGACGCCACCGCCCGGGAAATGCAGCGGACCGCCCGCAAGCTGGGCGCCCGGGACACCACCGTGAAGTCGCCGGACGGCTACGACGCCCCGGGCCAGGTGTCCTCGGCGCACGACCTGACCATCTTCGCGCGGGCGGGGCTCACCAACGAGGACTTCGCCACCTACTGCTCCACCGCACGTGCCCAGTTCCCGGGCCCGAACGGCACCACCGAGATCGAGAACACCAACCGCCTGCTGGTCGGCTCCCACGGCCTGACCCGCTACCCCGGCATCATCGGCGTCAAGAACGGCTACACCACCAACGCCGGCAACACGCTGATCGCGGCAGCCCGCAGGGGCGGCCGCACCCTGGTGGTGACCGTGCTCAATCCGCAGTCCAATGCGCCCAACGCCGTCTACACCGAGGCCCGTTCGCTGCTCGACTGGGGATTCAGCAGCGCCAAGAAGGCCCGGCCCGTCGACTCGCTGCACATCGTGCACGCCCAGCACGCCGCCTTTTCCCACGGGGCCGGCCAGGTGAACGCCGGGGCCACCGACCTCGGCTCCCGCGGCAACTCGACCTGGTACTCGGCCCTCGCGCCGTGGGCCTACGGAGCGGGCTCCGCGGCTCTGGCGGCGGGTGCCGTCTTCCTGCTGCGGCTTCGTGGCCGTGGCCGCACCACACCGCCGGGAGGAACCTCGTAGGCGGACGGCTCCGCGGGCGCGGAGCCGGACCTCACCCGCGGGCGCCGGGGCCGGCTCCGGCGCCCGCGGGGCGCAGCCGTGGCGCCGTCTCGGCCGCCGGTACCGGACCGCTCAGGCGTCCGGTCAACTCGCTTGCCCAGGAGGTCAGTTCGCGGATTCCGATGCCGTACGGCGGTTCCTCGGCGTAGGGCCCGAGCGCCGCCGCGCCCCGGTCGAGCAGGGCCACGGCGCCGGAGACATTGCCGCGCGCCGCATGGGTGAGGCCCACCGCCAGCTGCGCGAGGCCGCGCCACAGCTCGCGCTCTTCCTCGGGTGCCGCCTTCCAGGCATCCTCCAGCACCTCGTGCGCGTGGAACGGCATTCCCTCGTCGAGCAGCCGCTGCGCCTCGGTCAGCGACTCCCCGGGCGTACGCGACACACCCTCCGGCTGCCGCGCCACGCCGGGGGAGCCGTACGGCAGCGGGCGGCCGAGTCCGTCGCGCGGACGGGCGTTTCGGGCCCGTCCCTCCTCGTCACGGTCCCTGCGGCCCGCGGCCCGGCCGGCGCCGCTGCGGGCGGGAGCGGGCCCGGCCTCCCTGTCGGGGGCCGGGGCGGCGCCCGCTGCGTCGGTGCCGACCGCGCCGCAGTGCTCGCACACCTCGCCGGCGGGCCGCTCGCGGATCTTGCCGCAGGCGTCGCACACCTGGTCCAGCCAGCAGGCCGGGTCGCCGCCCTCCTCCCGGCCCGGCGCCACCCGGGCGCGCTGTGTGTCCTCCGCCGCTGCGTCGTGCGCACCGGCCTTGCCCTGGGCTTCCTCCGCGTCGTTCACTCCTCGATTGTGCGCCGCGGGCGGTTCCGGTGTCGTAAGGGGGGCGAATTCGGGCCCGCTCCGCTACGGGAGGCGAACCGGCGAGGAGGCGTCCGGGACACGCAGGGACGGGGCGCCGGCGCCGTCCGCCGGGACGGTCCAGATGTCCGAGGTCCTGTTCTCGCGTCCCGGCAGGGCGTAGGCAAGGGTGTGGTCGTCCAGCCAGGCGGCCTGGTCGTCGACGCTGCGGGTCTCGGCGAGCGGGTGCTCGCGCAGGGTGCGCAGGTCCAGGACGTACAGCCGCCAAGGAGCGGAGGTGCCGCCGCGGACCCGTTTCTTGAACGCGAGGCGGGTGTTGTCGGGGGAGAGGGACGGGCATTCGACGTTCTCGCGGACGGTGTGCGCCGACCAGGCCCGCATATCGCCCTCGACGAGATAGGTCTTCCCCTTCGTCGAGACGGTCGCGTAGAAGCGGTTGTCGTCGCGGGCGAAGCTGACACCCCAGTAGTTGACGTCCGGCGAGTGGTAGCGCCTGCCGCCGAGGGTCAGCGGGATCTCCTCCATGTTCTTGACGAGGTAGCCGGTCCGGGTGTCCAGGATCGAGGTGCGGGTGGAGAAGGCGGTCGTGGCGTACGAGTCGCCGGTGGCGAACATCGTCCAGGACAGCATCCGGCCGGAGGCCGAGACCCGGGCCCGGTTGGGGATGCCGGTGAGGGCGATGCGCCGCTTCTCGCGCAGCCGCCGGTCCAGGACGACGGCGTACGACTTCGGCGGGATGCCGGGGCGGCGCTGCAGACACAGTCCGGTGCCGCCCGCCGCGTGGAAGCGCTCGCAGACCGGGCCGCCGGTGGTCCGGCGGACCGCCCCGGGAGCGTCGGCAGGCGCATGGGCTCCGCCGGCGGGTGCGGGCAGCCGCGCCACCTTGCCCGCGCCGGCGCCGGTGCTGCGGAAGTACAGCGCGCCATGGTCGAGTCCGAAGGCGGAGGCGGTGTCGGCGGGCTCGGCGTGCCGGGCGGCGCGCACGGTGTAGCCGACGGCGACGGTGGTCAGGACCACGGCGGCGACGGCCACGGCGGCGATCCGGGCGCGCAGCGACAGCCTGGCGATCCGGGGCGGGCCCGGTGCCTCGTCGGGCCGCGTCGCCGCAGCAGGGACGGGGTGGGGCGGTTCGGTCGGCGGAGTCATGGGCGGGCGGACGGCCTTTCCGTTCGGGGGAGGAGGACGACGGCAGCGGTCAGCGCAGCGGACAGGGCGACGACGGCCGCGATCAGCGCCGGGCGGGTGCCCCAGAGCGTCCAGGCGGCGCCGAAGCCGGCGGCTGCCAGCAGCCGGCACAGCGCCTGGCCCGTCTGGAGCAGCGCCATGCCGCTCGCGCGCCGCGCGGCGGGCAGCACCGGTCCGGCGAGCGCCATCAGCACGCCGTCGGTGGCTGCGTAGAACACCCCGAGCAACACCAGGACGCCCACCAAGAGAACGGGGCCCGCGCCGGTCGTCGCCAGCAGGAGGTAGCCCGTCAGCAGAGCCGCGTGCCCGCACAGGAAGGGCACCCGGCGGCCGATGCGGTCACCGAGCCGCCCGGCGGGCACCGCGAGCAGCAGATAGACCGCGGCGGCGCCGAGCGGGAGCAGCGGGAACCAGCTCACCGCGAAGTCCAGCCGGCGTTGCAGCAGCAGATAGAGGAAGGCGTCGCCGATGGTCGCCGCGCCGAGCAGCGCCGCCGCGGAGAAGAGGCGGCGGAACGCGGGATCGCGCAGCGGCGCGAGCAGCCCTACGCGCGGGCCGGGAGCGGGCGGTGCCGGCGGGTGGGCGGGGAGCGCGGACCGGCCGGGCACGAAGGCGACCAGCAGCAGGACGCCGAGCAGCCCGACGCAGAAGCTCACGACGAACACCGCGTCGTAGGCGTCCGCGGTGAGCCACAGCAGGGCGAAGGCGGCGAGCGGCCCGAGCAGGGCGCCCGTGGTGTCCATGGCGCGGTGCACGCCGAAGGCCCGGCCGAGGGCGTCCGGCGGTGCGCTGAGCGAGATGAGGGCGTCGCGCGGGGCGGTGCGCACGCCCTTGCCGATACGGTCCGCGGCGAGCGAGGCGCCGATGCCGACGGTGCCGCCGCCCGCGAGCAGCAGGCCGAGGCGGGACAGCGCGGAGAGCGCGTAGCCGGACCCGGCGACGAGCTTGTGCCGTCCGCCACGGTCCGCCGCATGCCCGCCGAGCAGCCGTACCAGCGCGGTGACGCCGTTGTAGAGGCCGTCGAGAAAGCCGAACTGGAGTGGCGAGAGGCCGAGTTGGAGGACGAAGTAGAGCGGCAGCACGGCGGTGACCATCTCCGAGGAGATGTCGGTGACGAGGCTGACCGCGCCGAGGGCCAGGACCGGCCCCCCGACGCGGCCGCGCGTCACCCGTGTCGCCGTCGCGGCCGCGTCGGTGGTCGCGAGATACATCGGTCAGGCCCGTGGGTCCCGTTCCGCCGCGCTCAGTGGCACTCGTAGGACGGGCTGCTGTCCTTCGTGCTGCCGTCGACGCCCACCAGGTCCCAGGAGAAGCCGGTGTCGGTGAAGTTCAGCTTCACCACGCCGAAGGTGTCGGTCAGCCTCTTCTCGCTGTGCGGCTGGACCTCTTCGATCTTGTACGGGTTGGCGCCGCCCATGCCGCCGAGGAGCTCGACCAGCCCTGCAGGGTCGGCGTTGCCGTCCGGGTCCTGCGGCGCGAAGCGCTCGTAATGGTGGTCGTGGCCGTTGAGGACCAGCTCGGCCTTGGCGTCGTGCAGGAGCTTCCAGGCCGGGCGGCTGACGGGGTCGTTGCCGTGCTCGCCCGAGGAGAACAGGGGGTGGTGCCAGTAGGCGGCCACGCACTTCCCGGAGTTGGCGGCCAGGTCGGCCTTGAGCCAGTTGAGCTGCGTGGTGTCCAGGGAGTTGGAGTCCAGTGCGACGAAGTGCCAGTTGCCCTGGTCGAAGCTGTAGTAGCTCTTGCCGTCGGGGAAGGCGACGGAGCCGAAGTACGCCTTGTAGCCCGCGAGTTCACCGGCCGGGTCGTAGGTCTCGTGGTTGCCCGGGGCGGGGTGCGTCTTGCTCTTGAACGCGCCCCAGCTCTTGTCGTAGTACTTCGTGAAGTCCTTGAGGCGGGCGTCGTCGTACTGGTTGTCGCCCATGGTCAGGACGAACGCGGGGTTGATCTGCCGCACCAGCGCGGCCGTTCGGGGGTGCTCGCAGTCGCTGTCGTCGGCGGTGCACCGCTCGGCGATGTCGCCCGCGGCCACGACGGTGAAACCGGCGCCGCGTGCGCGGTCGGGGGTGGCGTCCGCGCGGCCGGCCGGCGACCAGAGCAGCACGCCGCCGACGAGCGCGAGGGTCGCGCCCGCGGCGGGTAGTGCTAAGCGAGGGGTGAGCAGAGCCTTCTTGGCGCGGGGGGTGGGCGTCATGTCCGTCTCCTGGGTCGGCGTGGGGAGCCGTCCCGAGGAATCCTGACGGGCGATCATGTACGCGTCAAGAACGGGTGATGTCATGGTTAGGAAACTTTCCTAACCTGACGTCCCGTCCTGTCGCGCTGCCGGGTTCCTACGCCTCGGGGGCGGCGTAGAAGCAGAAGTGATCCTTGATCTGCGCCACCTCGGGACGCGGCTCAGGGTAGGCCCACGCGATGTCCTGCGGGCCACCGGCGAGTGACCAGTAGGAGGCGGTGCCCTTGAAGGGGCAGAACGTGTGCGTCTCGGACGGCGTCAGCAGCTCGGTCCTCACGTCCTGCGGCGGCAGGTAGTACCGCACCGGATAGCCGGTCTCGGCCAGCAGGAGCGGGCGGGAACTCTCCGCGAGCAGCCGGCCGTCGATCTCGATGCGGAGGTGGTCGGTGCCTTGCGTGATCTCGATGCGGTGTCCTCGGTCGGCTGCCACAATCGTCGCTCCTCGCCGGTCGGTGAAAGGCTCGCTCCCCAGGATCGCACCGGACGGGCGGTCGGCGCCGCCGACCGCCCGTCCTCACCCGGGGAACCCTTCCGCTACACCTCGCGAATGCCGCGGCCGGCCCACTCGGGCGCGGGAGCGGTGAGCGCGGTGAAATGCTCGCGCGTCGCGTCCGGCAGCGGGGCCGCGCGCCCGGTGCCCTGGTCGACGTGCAGGGTGAAGAGCTCCTCGGTCGCGACCGGGTCCCCGGACGGTTCGCCGACGAACATCTCGTGCAGGACGCGGAGCTTCTTCCCGTCCACCCCCAACACCGTGGTGCGGACGGTGAGTTCGCTGCCCCGGGCGACCTCGCGCAGATAGCGGACGTGTGCCTCGACCGTGTAGAGGGAGCAGCCGGTGCGTGCGCGGTAGTCGGCGTCGAGGCCCGCGCCGTCCATCAGGGCGTCCGTCGCGAAGCCGAAGACCAGGACGTAGTACGCCTCGCTGAGGTGGCCGTTGTAGTCGATCCAGGCGTCCTGGACGGTCTGCCGGAAGAGGGGGAGCGGGGCGCTCATCGGCGGTTCTCCCCCAGCCGGCCGGTGGCCCGCAGCACGTCGATGACGCCTCGGTCGCGTTCGGCGACCAGATCCGCGTAGCTGCGGTCACCCGCGGCCTCCGCGCAGCCGTCGACCATCGCGTCGCGCAGCTCGCGGTCCAGCTCGGGTGCCTCCAGGCGGGTCCACGGGGACTTCAGCGACGGGCCGAAGTGGTCGAGCATATGGGCCATGCCGCCCTCGCCCCCGGCCAGCGCGAAGGTCAGGCACGGGCCCATGAACGCCCAGCGCAGGCCCGGTCCCTCGGTTATCGAGGCGTCGATGTCCTCGACCGACGCCTCGCCGTTGGCGACCATGTGCAGCGCCTCGCGCCACAGCGCCTCCTGGAGGCGGTTGGCGATGAAGCCGGGCAGCTCGCGGTCCATGGTGATCACGGACTTGCCCGCCACGTCGTAGAAACGGGAGGCCCACTCGACGGCCCCGCGGTCGGTCCGCTCGCCGCCGACGACCTCGACGAGGGGGATGAGGTAGGGCGGGTTGAAGGGGTGGCCGACCACCAGCCGGCCCGCGTCCTCGGCGTCCGTCTGCATATCGGTCATCGGGTAGCCGGAGGTGGAGGAGGCGATGACCACACCCGGACGGGTTGCCGCGGCGAGTTCGGCCAGCAGGGAGCGCTTCAACTCCAGCTTCTCCGGGGCGCTTTCCTGGACGAAGTCCGCCTCGGCGACGGCTGCGGCGAGGGTGGGCGCGACGGTGAGGCGGTCCTGGGAGGCGCCCTCGGCGAGGCCGATGCGCTCCAGAGCGGGCCAGGCCGCGGCGACCAGGCGGCGGAGCTTGTCCTCGCCGTCGGCGGCCGGGTCCCAGGCGGTGACGTCGTAGCCGCGGGCCAGGAAGTGGGCGACCCAGCCGCCGCCTATCACTCCGGCGCCGATGCAGGCGACACGGCGTACGGCCTCGGGCGAACAGGGGGCAGGGGTCGGGGCAGGGGTGGTCTCGGGCATGGGGGAACGGCTCCAGGAAGAGGGTGGACGGGGAAGGCTGCGGCGGATCAGCCGCGCGGCTTGATGCCCAGGCGGGCGCGCGCCTGTGCGGGGGTGGCGACCGAGGCGCCGAGCAACTCGGTGATCTGGACGGCGCGTTCGACGAGCTGACCGTTGGTGGCCTTGACGCCCTTGCTGAGGTAGAGGTTGTCCTCCAGGCCGACGCGCACGTTCCCGCCGAGCAGGATCGACTGGGCGACCCAGGGCATCTGCATCCGGCCGAGCGCGAAGCTGGCCCACTGCGCGCCCTCGGGCAGCATGTTCACCATCGACTGCAGTACGCCCGGGTCGGCCGGCGCGCCCCACGGGATGCCCATGCACAGCTGGAAGATCGTCGGGTCGTCCAGCAGGCCCTCGGCGAGCAACTGCTTGGCGAACCACAGCTGACCGGTGTCGAAGATCTCCAGCTCCGGTCGGACGCCGAGCTCCTGGATGCGCTTGGCACCCACCCGCAGCATGTCGGGGGTGGAGACGTAGAGGTTGGACCCGTCGCCGAAGTTGAGCGAGCCGCAGTCCAGGGTGCAGATGTCGGGCAGCAGTTCCTCGACGTGCGGCAGCCGCTCCAGGCCGCTGACCAGGTCGGTGCCGGGCAGGCTGCGCAGCGGGTTCTCCGGGTCGATCACCAGGTCGCCGCCCATGCCGGCGGTGAGGTTGATGACGACGTCGGTGCCGGTCTCCTTGACCCGCTCGACCACCTCCGCGTACAGCCGCGGGTCGCGCGAGGGGGCGCCGGTCTCGGGGTCGCGCACGTGGATGTGGACCACCGCGGCGCCGGCGGACGCCGCCTCGACGGCCGACGCGGCGATCTGCTCCGGGGTGACGGGCACGTGCGGGGAGCGGCCCACGGTGTCGCCCGCGCCGGTCAGCGCGCAGGTGATGATGACCTCGTTGTTCATGGTGATCCCTTCGGTGAGACGGGGGGAAAGGCGAGAGCGGGGGGAAAGACGAGAGCGGAGGGGAGGACGAGAGCGGAGGGAGGGGAGGCCATGGGCGCAAGCCGGAGGAGGCGCAGCGGGTCGCGGCGCCGGGCGTCGTGCCTCAGCCGGCCGTGAGCTCGCCCTCCACGAAGGCCAGGAGCGCGGCGTGCATCGTGTCGGGGCCGGTGCTGTCGGGAGCGGTGGCGAGTACCTGGGTGGCCAGGCCGTCGATGAGCGCGGTCAGCCGCAGCGCGGTGAACTCGGGGTCCACCGGACGGAAGACGCCCTGCTCGACGCCGCGGCGCAGGACATCGGCGACGGTGGTGCGCCACTGCCGGTAGTAGTGCTCGTGCAGCCGCCCGACGGCCGTGGAGCGGGCCGCCTGTGCCCACAGGTCCAGCCAGACCAGCCACTGCCTGCGCTGCTGCCCGGTGCGCGGGGTCTGCAGGGCGATCAGGTGCAGCAGCTCCTCGTGGGCGTCGGACGCCTCGGCCAGGCCCGCGGCCCGGCGGTCGGTGTCCTCGTCCATGCACCAGCGGACGGCCGCCTCCAGCAGCTCGTCACGGCCGGGGAAGTGGTAGTGGACGGCGGCGGTGCTCGTGCCGCAGGCCGCCGCGATGTCGGCGACCCGTACGCCGTGGAAGCCGTGCTCGGCGATGAGCCGGACGGTCTCCCGCACGATCTGCAGCGGCCGGCCGCCCTCGGGCAGGGGAGCCGGTGCCCGGTCCGCCGGTGGCGCGGGCCGCTCCGGGGAGCCGAGCAGCCGGCCGACCTCCACCCCGCCGATATCGGCGATGCGCACGATCTCGGCCAACGTGAAGCGCCGGGTGCCGCCCAGTGACCTGGACAGCTTCGAGGGGTCCATCACGATGCGGCGGGCGAACTCCCGGTGGCTGCAGCCGAGCCGGTCGATCACCTCGCGGACACGGTCCGTGACCTCGCCGGCGTCGTCGCCCACCCGGGCTCCGGGGTCTTCCTTCATGGTCCGGGACCGTAACAGCGTGTTGAGAACATCGCAACGACAGCGGCGCGGGCGGAGGCGGCAAAGGCCAGTTATTCGGGGTTCGGCGGTGTTGTGATGAGCAAGAACTGATGATGGAGTCAGCATTGTGGAGGGTGCGCAAGGCGAAATGCCTCCATCCGCCGTAATCCGGGTGAATGTGGCAAAGTGACGACATGGCTGACCGGGGACCGAAGCGCCCCACCGTGTCGGTGCCGGACGATTGGCCCGCCCACCCGGACCTGACCCTGGCACTCAACGGCATGGGCGGCTTCGACTGGGATCTCGACAGCGGGCTGATGCACATGGACCCGCCCGCCCTCGAGGTCTTCGACATGCCGCTCGCCGAGTACGACAACCGCCCGGAGACCCTCGGCTGCCGGGTACCGCCCACCGAGTCGGCCCGCCTGGACGCCGTGGTCGCCGCGGCCCTCAAGGACGGCAGCCACTCCTACGGCGCCTACTTCCGGATCCGGCTGCGCGACGGCGGACTGCGCTGGACACACACCCAGGGCAGCATCCGCCGGGACGAGACCGGCAGGCCCCGCCGGATCATCGGCGTCGTCCGGGACGCCAGCGACGAGTACACCCAGGCGGCCGAGCGGGTCGCGGTCGACGAGGAGCGCCGCCGGCACACCAGCGTCGTCGAGCGCACCACCGCCGCCCTGGCACACGCCAGAACGGTGCGCGACGTGATCGCCGTGCTCGCCGACGAACAGGGGCTGAGCCGGCTGGGCGCGGAGAACGTCATCCTCGGCCTGGTCGAGGCCGGCCGGATCCGCCTGGTCTCCGAGGGAAAGGCCGGCAGCTTCGTCCCCGACCACGAGCTGACGCGGGTCGGCGACGAATTCCCGATGAGCGAGGTCGTGCGCACCCTCACCCCGCGCTACCTCCGCAGCCGCGAGGAGTTCGCCCGCGACTACCCCCACCTGTGGCCGGCCATCGAACCGCTGGACGTCGGCTCCGCCGCCTACCTGCCGCTCATCGCCCAGGGCCGGCCGATCGGCGTGATCGGGCTGTTCTACCGGCGGGAGAGCGAATTCCGTGACCAGGAGCGCAACGTGCTGGTCGCACTCGGCAGCAGCATCGCCCAGAGCCTGGCCCGCGCCATGCTCTACGACCAGGAACACGACCTCGCCGCGGGCCTGCAACAGGCCATGCTGCCGCGCCGGATCCCCGGCGTCCCCGACGCCCAGGTCGCGGTCCGCTACCGCTCCGCCCGGCTCGGCCGGGACATCGGCGGCGACTGGTACGACGTGATCCCGCTGCCCAACGGCAGGGTGGCCGCCGTCGTGGGGGACGTCCAGGGCCACGACACCCAGGCCGCCGCCCTGATGGGCCAGCTGCGGATCGTGCTGCGCGCCTACGCGGCCGAAGGGCACGCGCCCGCCACGGTCATGGCCCGCGCCTCGGCCTTCCTGAACGAACTCGACACCGACCGCTTCGCCACCTGCGTCTACGTCGACGCGGACCTGAGCACCGGCGCGGCCCGCTTCGTCCGCGCCGGGCACATCGATCCGCTGCTGCGGCACGCCGAGGGCATCTGCCGCCGGCTGCCGGTGGCCGGCGGCCTCCCGCTGGGCATCTCCTCCGAGTTCAAGCGCCTGGACTACCCCGTCACCACCATCCACCTCGCCGCCGGCGACACCCTGGTGCTGTGCACCGACGGGCTCGTCGAGCAGCCGGGAGCCGACCTCGACGACGGGCTGCGGCAGCTGGCCCGCGAGGTCCGCGAGGGCCCCCAGGACGTCCAGCGGCTCGCCGACCGGCTCTGCGAGTCGGCGGCCGAGCGCAGCGGCGAGGACGACATGGCGCTGCTGCTGCTCCGGCGCCTCGGCGCCCCGGAGCACGACATCGCGGGACGGTTCCGGCAGCACATCGCGCCCGCCGACCCCCAAGGGCTCTCCGCCGCCCGGCACATGATCCGGGCGGCTGTCCGGGCGTGGGGAGCGCGGGAGCGCTCCGAGGAGATCGAGCTGGTGGCCGACGAGCTGATCACCAACGCCCTGCTGCACACCGACGGTGAGGCGGTGGTCAACATCCGGATGCCGCACAGCGTGCAGCGGCGCCTGCGGCTGGAGGTCGAGGACAACTCCAGCAGCCTCCCGCGGCGCCGCGAACCGGGCGAGGCGGGGGTGTCCGGGCGCGGCCTGCTGCTGGTGGACCGGCTGGCCGATGTCTGGGGTGTGGAACCGCGCGGAGGCGGAAAGTGCGTATGGTGCGAGTTCAACTGCCCCTGACCGGGACGGGCCTGTGCCCGCCGCCGGTGACGGGGGGATCGGGCGCCGAGGGATCGGCACGGCGGAGTGAGGACG
Organism: Streptomyces sp. Pv4-95; assembly: GCF_045782725.1. Classification (NCBI taxonomy): domain Bacteria; kingdom Bacillati; phylum Actinomycetota; class Actinomycetes; order Kitasatosporales; family Streptomycetaceae; genus Streptomyces; species Streptomyces sp. Pv4-95. The sequence goes on along the minus strand of NZ_CP127172.1, from coordinate 1,429,809 downwards.
GCATATGGCATCGCGGCCTGCGGAACAGCGCGGGGACGCCCGCCAGTTGGCGGCGCGACTGGACGCGGAAGGTGTCCGGAACCTGGCCCTGACCTGGGTGGACAATGCGGGCATCGCGCGCGTCAAGGCCATTCCGGCGCAGCGCCTGGTGCAGGCCGCGGAGCGCGGCGTCGGGATGTCGCCCGTCTTCGACGTCTTCACCTCCGAGGACCAGATCTCCCCCTCCGAGCATCTCGGCGGGCCGGACGGCGACCTGCGGCTCTTCCCCGACCTCGACCGGGTCACCACCCTCGCAGCCCAGCCCGGCTGGGCCTGGGCCCCGGCGGACCGCTACGACCAGCTGGGCCTGCCGCACCCCGCCTGCCAGCGCCAGTTCGCCCGCCGGATGGCCGAGCGGGCCACCGCGGCCGGCCTCGACCTGCGCACGGGCTTCGAGACCGAGTGGGTGGTCACCCGCGCCCCGGCCGGCCCGCCCCCGGCAGCGGCCGACACCTACGAGGCACTCGACTACCCCTGCGCCGGGCCCGCGTACGGCATGACCCGCGTCGTCGAACTCTCCGACTACCTCCGCGATGTCTCCGAGGCGCTGACCGTCCAGGGCGTCGAGGTGCTCCAGCTCCATCCCGAGTACGCCCCGGGGCAGTTCGAGGTGACCACCGCGCCCGGCGACCCGGTCCGCGCCGCCGACGACGTGGTGCTGGTGCGCGAGACCATCCGCGCGGTCTCCCAACGGCACGGCCTGCGCGCCTCGTTCGCGCCCTCGGTCGTCGCCGGAGAGGTCGGCAACGGCTGCCACCTCCACCTCAGCCTGCACCGCGACGGCGAGAGCCTGCACCGCGCCGCGGACGCCGAATGGGGCCTGGCACCCGACGCGCAGGCATTCCTGGCCGGCATCCTGGGCGCGCTGCCCGCCCTCCTCGCCATCGGCTGCCCGTCCCCCGCCAGCTACCTCCGGCTGCAGCCCTCCCACTGGGCGGGCGTCTACCAGTGCTGGGGAGTGGAGAACCGCGAGGCGGCGCTGCGCCTGATCACCGGTGCCCCCGACGACCTCGACGGCGGCCACGCCGAGGTCAAGACCTTCGACGCCGCCGCCAACCCCTACCTCGCCGTCGGCACGGTCATCGCCGCGGGACTGCACGGCATGGAGACCGGGGCCTCGCTCCCCGCGCCGACGGTCGGCGACCCGGGCGTCCTCGGCGTCCGCGAGCGCGCCCGGCGCGGCATCGTCCGGCTGCCGTCCACCCTCGGCGAGGCCACCGACCGGCTGGAGAAGTCGGCGCCGCTGTCCGAAGCGCTCGGCGACGTCCTGCACGGCGCGGTGCTCGCCGTCCGGCGGGCCGAGGAGGCGCGGTTCGCCGAGAGCGACGCCGAGGAGATCGCCGCCGCCACCCGCTGGCGCTGGTGATGGCCGCGGACGCCCCGGGGCCCGGCGACGGCGTGAGCCTGCCGCCGCTGGTGGACCACCACTGCCACGGCGTGCTCCGGCGCGAGCCCGACCCCGGGACGTTCGCCGCGCTCCTCACCGAATCGGACCGGCCCGCCGCGGCCGGCACCACCTTCTTCGACACCCAGACCGGCTTCGCGGTACGCCGCTGGTGCCCGCCGCTGCTGGACCTACCGGCCCACTGCCCGCCCGACCGCTATCTGGCGCGACGCGCCGAACTCGGCCCGGACGAGACCCGCCGCCGGCTGCTGGGCGCCACCGGCATCGGCGCCTACCTCCTCGACACCGGGCTGCCCGGCGACCTCACGGGGCCGGACGAGACCGCGGCGGCCGGCGGCGGCACCGGACACGAGATCGTCCGGCTGGAGACGCTGGCCGAGCGTGTCGCGGCCGCCACCCATGACGCCGAGGAGTTCCTGCACGCCCTGGAGAGCGCCGTACGGGATGCGGCGCGCACCGCCGTGGCCTTCAAATCGGTCGCCGCGTACCGGCACGGACTCGCCCTCGACCCCCGGCCGCCCGCCCCCGCCGCACTGCACGGCGCCGCCCGCCGCTGGAGGGCCGGCGCGGCGACCCGCGTCACCGACCCGGTACTGCTGCGCCACCTCGTCCAACTGGCCGTCGCCACCGGCCGCCCCCTCCAGCTGCACACCGGCTTCGGCGACCCCGACCTGCGCCTGCACGACGCCGACCCGGCCCTGTTCACCGACTTCGTCCGGGCCACCGCCGACACCGGCACCGACCTGGTGCTCCTGCACTGCTACCCCTACCACCGGCAGGCCGCCTACCTGGCGAGCGTCTTCCCGCACGTCTACGCCGACTTCGGCCTGACCCTGACGCACACCGGGACCCGCGCCACCGCCGTCCTCGCGGAATTCCTGGAACTCGCCCCCTTCGGCAAACTGCTCTTCTCCACCGACGCCTACGGCCTGCCGGAGCTGTACACCGTCGGCAGCGCCCTGTTCCGTACGGCCCTCGCCTCGGTGCTCGGCGACTGGACCGCCTCCGGGGACTGGTCGGCGGCGGACGCCCGGCGGGTCGGCGCGATGCTCGCGGCGGACAACGCGCGGCGGGTGTACGGCCTCCCCGGAGGCTGAGAGCTGCCGAGAGCTGCCCGGTGCCCGCGCCGGGCCCGCACCGCCCTGCCGTACCCGGATTCCGGGCCTCGTGCTTTACTTCCGCGTGCCTCCTGCAACTACTTCGAAATCCGGCGACATACCGCTGCGCTCCCGGATATTCGCCGACCTCACGCCGCTGCGCAGCTCCGCCGACTACCGCAGGCTGTGGTGCGGCAACACCATCTCCTGGATGGGCCAGCAGATGACCGCGCTTGCGGTCTCGCTCCAGGTCTATGCCATCACCGGCTCCACCTTCTCGGTCGGCCTGGTGGGCCTGTGCTCCCTGGTGCCACTGGTCGTCTTCGGGCTCTACGGCGGCGCCATCGCCGACACCGTCGACCGCCGCAAACTGGGCCTGTTCAGTGCCGGGGGCGCGACCGTGATGTCGGTCGTGCTCGCCACCGCGGCACTGGCCGGCTATCACCGCGTCTGGCTGCTCTACGGTGTCGTCGCGCTCCAGGCCGTCTGCTTCGCGATGAACTCGCCGGCCCGTTCGTCGATGATCCCCCGGCTGCTGCCCACCGAGCAGCTGCCGGCCGCCAACGCTCTCAACTCGCTGACCAGCAACCTCGGGTTGATGGGCGGGCCGATGCTGGGCGGCGTCATCGTGGGCCTGTGGGGCTACCAGGCCGCGTATCTGATCGACGTCGTCGCCTTCAGCGGCTCGCTCTACGCGATGTGGCGGCTGCCCTCCATGCGCCCCGATCGGGGCGAGGAGGGCACCGCGGGCAGCCGCCGGGCCTCCGTCCTGGACGGGCTGCGCTTCCTGGCCACCCGGCCCAACCTGCGCATGACGTTCTTCTCCGACCTCGCGGCCATGGTGCTCGCACAGCCCCGGGCGCTGTTCCCGGCGATCGCGGTGCTGTGGTTCGGCGGGGACGCCAAGACCGTCGGCCTGCTGGTCGCCGCGCCCGCGGTGGGCGCGGTCCTGGGCGGGCTGTTCTCCGGCTGGCTCGGCGGGATCCGGCGGCACGGGCTGGCCATCCTGCTCGCCGTGGCCTCCTGGGGCGCCGCCATCGCCTGCTTCGGGCTCTCCCGGAACCTGTGGCTCGGGCTGTTCTTCCTGGCCGTCGCGGGCTGCGCGGACACCATCTCGATGGTCTTCCGCAGCACCATGCTGCAGGCCGCCACTCCCGACGCGATGCGGGGGCGGCTGCAGGGCGTCTTCATCGTGGTGGTCGCTGGCGGGCCGCGCCTGGGCGACTTCCTCGCCGGCTCCGCTGCCGACCTGACCTCTCCGGCCGTCGCGGTGATCGGCGGCGGCCTCGCCTGCGTCCTGGTGGTGACCGGCCTCGGCCTCGGCCGCCGCGCTTTCGCCCGCTACGACGCCCGCGATCCGCAGCCGTGACCTCCGGCGGGCCATCGGGGCCCGCGGCCCGTCGCCGGCGTCCGGGCCCGATCAGTAACGGGTGATCGTCGTGGCCCCGTATGCCGTGCCGATGGCGATGTGCGGGTTCCGGGCCGGCCGCACCCAGGCCAGGATCCGCGCCATCGCCCCGGCCGGTACGGACACACAACCGGCCGTCGGCCCCTTGCCGTTGACGTGCAGGAAGATGGCGGCGCCGCGGCCGCGTACCGGAAGGCGGTAGTTGAACCCGATCACCAGGGCCCGGCTGTACTGGACCGGATATGCCGCGAGCCGCTCGGACTCGGCGGCCGCGCAGTCCCGTGGCCGGGGGTCAACCCAGCGGTTGTAGGACGAGGACGCGTTGTCCTGGCACCACCAGGAGCCCGCGCCGACCCGGCGGTACGGGGTCCTGGTGCCGGCCGGCGCGGGGGCCGTCCCGAACGCGAACGGCAGGTCGTACAGCCCGGTCGGCGTGGTGGAGGTGCCCTGTACCCGGGTGCGGCCCTCGGCGAGGCCCCCGGAGCCGAAGCGGGCCGGTGCGGAACCGGCCTTTCGCCAGCCGCCGTTGCGCCGCTGCCACCAGGCCACCGTCCCGGTCGTGGCGCGCGTACCGGACGCGACGGCGGTGATGAGCTGATCGCCGCCCCCGGTGTCGGCCATGCGCAGGGGGAGCGGGACGGGCGCTGCCGGGGCCGGCGCGGCGGGCGCGAGCAGGGCCGCGCAGAGCGCCGACGCCAGGACGGCGGCCCGGATCCCGGGACCGCCGGCGAACCTCCCGGGCCCGCCGCCGGCCGCGGCTGTGGTCGTACGCGTCAGGGACATCTGCGCAATGTAGAGCGGGCCGGGGCCGCCCGGCGTCGTCCGAACAGGTCATTCACCGGGGGCTCGGCGCCGTCCCCCGGCAATCCGCGCTGCGGCGGGGCCATGGACGGGCGAGACTCGGGTACGGGCATTCATGTGCCCTTAGCCGTCCGATGCTGGAGGCCAGAAGTGCAGCGGCAAGCGAAGACGCGGCGGGTCCGCACCACGGACCGCGATCCTGATCCCGTGCCGCCACCCGAGCCGGGCCCCGGCCCTGTGCCGCCCCCGGAACCCGGCCCCGGTCCGGTGCCGGAGCCGCCCCCCGTACCCCCGGCCCCGCCGGGACCACCCGGGCCGCCGGACCCCGTACCGCCGTCCCCGGTGCCACGGCCGCCCGGCCCCGATCCCGACCCGGTCCCGGAACCGTCCCCGGCGCCCTCGCCGCTTTCCTAGGACGCCGCGGACCACCACCACCCCTTACGCGCATCACCACCCCGTACCCCCAAGGAGGTGCTGATCATGGCCATCGCCACGGTCAACCCGGCCACCGGCGAGACGCTGAAGACCTTCGACGCGCTCAACGCGGGCGAGATCGAGGACTGCCTGGTCAGGGCCGAGCGGGCCTTCCAGGAGCACCGCCTGACGTCGTTCGCCCACCGGGCCGGGCGCATGCTCAAGGCGGCCGATCTGCTCGACGCCGACCAGGACTCCGTCGCCCGCACGATGACCACCGAGATGGGCAAGCCGCTGGCCCAGGCGCGCGCCGAGGCCGCCAAGTGCGCCAAGACGATGCGCTGGTACGCGACGCACGCCGAGGAACTTCTCGCCGACGAGCACCCCGACCCGGCCGACGTCCACGACTCCGGCGCGATGCGTGCCGTCGTGCGCTACCGCCCGCTGGGCACGGTCCTGGCGGTCATGCCGTGGAACTTCCCGCTCTGGCAGGTCGTCCGGTTCGCCGCGCCCGCCCTGATGGCGGGCAACACCGGCCTGCTCAAGCACGCGTCGAACGTCCCGCAGACCGCCCTCTATCTGGAGGAGCTGTTCCGCGGGGCGGGCTTCGCGGAGGGCTGCTTCCAGACCCTGCTGATCGGGTCCGGCGCCGTCGAGGACGTCCTGCGGGACCCGCGGGTCGCCGCCGCGACGCTGACCGGCAGCGAGCCCGCCGGCCGCTCGGTCGCCGCCATCGCCGGTGACGAGATCAAGAAGACGGTCCTCGAACTCGGCGGCAGCGACCCCTACCTCGTCATGCCGTCCGCCGACCTCGACAAGGCCGTCCGTACGGCGGTCACCGCCCGGGTGCAGAACAACGGGCAGTCCTGCATCGCGGCCAAGCGGTTCCTGGTGCACACCGACGTCCACGACACGTTCGCGGCGCGGTTCACCGAGCGGATGGCCGCGCTGACGGTCGGCGACCCGATGGAGGAGTCCACGGACGTCGGTCCGCTCTCCAGCGAGCAGGGCCGCTCGGACCTGGAGGAGCTGGTCGACGACGCGCTGCACCAGGGGGCGACCGCACTGTGCGGCGGCCGGCGCCCGCCGGAGCACCGGGTGGGCTGGTACTACGAGCCCACCGTGCTGTCGGGCATCACCCCCGCCATGCGGATCCACCGGGAGGAGGCATTCGGGCCGGTCGCCACGCTCTACCGCGTCGAGGACCTGGACGAGGCGATCGCGCTGGCCAACGACACGCCCTTCGGCCTCGGTTCCAACGCCTGGACCCGGGACGCGGACGAACAGGCCCGGCTGGCACGGGACTTGCAGGCGGGCGGCGTCTTCTTCAACGGTATGACCGCCTCGCACCCGGGCCTGCCGTTCGGCGGAGCCAAGCGTTCCGGCTACGGACGGGAGCTCTCGGGGCACGGCATGCGGGAGTTCTGCAACATGACGACGGTCTGGTACGGGCCCGAGGACTGAGCCCCGCCAGGGTGTTCCGGGCGGTCCGCGCGCGGTCGCCCGGAACCGCTCCGTCCGGCCCGGTTGCCGCTCCCGGAGAGGGGTGGCGGGGCGAGGGCGAAACGGCGTGTACGGAGCCTCGGGAGGCGCGTGCGCCGGAGCAGTTTTCCTCAGCGGTGTGAGGGTGTACGTTCCGATCAGGGCGAGTCGGCCAACGGCCAGGTTGGTCGGCTCGGCCATGTTGCGTCCGGACCGCGCCGCGGGGGCGCCGCAGGGGCCGGGGGACGGCCGCCGCAGCGCCCCACGGGACGTCACCGCAGCACTGCGGCGCGGATCTTCAGTAGGCCGAGCCGGTGGTGTCCGGCAGGACGAACTCGCACCACAGCGCCTTGCCGGAGCCCCGCGGCTCCGCGCCCCAGCGGTGTGCGAGGGCCTCGACGAGCATCAGCCCGCGGCCGGAGGTCGCGGTCTCGCCGGGGCTGCGGCGCCGCGGCCACTGGCTGGAGCGGTCCTCGACCTCCAGCCGGATCCGCTGCGGTGTGCCGGGCAGCAGCTCCATGGCGATCAGGGCGCCGCTCTCGGTGTGGGTCAGGGCGTTGGCGATCAGCTCGGAGGCGGCGACCTCGACATCGTGCGAGACGCTCCCGGCACGCCACTGGTCCAGGGTCCGGCGCAGCGCCGAGCGGACCTCCGCGGCCCCCGACGGGTCGGCCTGATGGACGTGCAGCCGCAACCGCGGCGTGAGGGCGGCGGCCGTGCCGGGCAGCCGGTGCAGCAGCAGGAGCGCCATGTCGTCCTCCGAGCCGGGGCTGGCCCACAGCTGGTCCGCGAGCCGGTCGGCGAGCGACTCCAGGTCCCCCGGCCCGGCGCGGACCGCGGCGGACAGCTCCTCGATGCCCATGGCGATGTCCCGGCCCGGCTGCTCGACGAGACCGTCGGTGCACAGCAGCAGGGTGGACCCGGGCTCCAGGAACAGCCGGGTCTCCGGAAAGTGGTCGTGCCCGAAGGCCGTGGCGAGGCCCAGGGGGAGCCCGCCGCGGATCTCGGGCCAGTCGATGTGCCGGGAGCTGTCGCTGATCAGCGGTCCGAGATGGCCGGCGCGCGCCACCCGCAGCGCCCCGGACTCCAGGTCGGCCTGGACGTACGTACACGTCGCGAACCGTTCGGTCTCCAGCTCGGACAGAAAGCGGGAGGCACGCACCAGCACCGTCTCCGGCGAGTGGCCCTCGCTGGCGTAGGCGCGCAGGGCGATGCGCAACTGGCCCATCACCGCGGCCGCGTGGGTGTCGTGGCCCTGCACGTCCCCCACCACCAGGCCGGTGCGCCCTTGGGGCAGCGGGACCACGTCGTACCAGTCGCCGCCGATGTCCCGTCCGACGCTCGCCGGGTGGTAGCGCACGGCCACCTCGCCGCCCGGGATGGGCGGGACCCGGCGCGGCAGCATCGTCGCCTGGAGCCCCGTCGCGAACTCCCGCTCCTGGTCGAAGAGGGTGGCCCGCTGCAGCGACTGGGCGACGACGCCGGCCAGCGCCAGGGCCAGGTTCCGCGAATCGGTCGACTGCACCGACGGCTCGGCGTTGAGCAGGGCCAGCGCCCCGATGACGGTGTCCTGCGCGATCAGCGGCAGGAAGGCCGCGCTGCCCGTCGGCAGCATCTCGGTGTAGGGGCGCAGCCGGGGATAGCGGGCGATCAGCTCGCCGCGGGTGCCCAGGAAACTGGGCCGCCGCGAGCGCACCGTGTCCGACAGCGGCAGGGTGTCGTCCAGCGGCGCGTTCATCAGGTCCTGAGGGACCTCGCCCCGCAGCCCGGTGGCGGCGATCACCTCGAAGGTGTCGCCGTCGACCAGCCCGAGGACGAGTGCGTCCGCACCGAAGCGAAGGGCCGCGCCGGTGCCGGTGAGCACCCGGGTCACATCCGCGACGGACAGGGCACGGGACAACGCGGTGGTGGTCTGCTGCACCATGACCGTCTGCCGCTGCCGTTCCCGCTGGAGGGAGCGCAGCAGCGCCGAGTCGGCCAGCTCGCCCGACGCCTCCCGGACGATGCCGATGACCCGGTAGGGGAGTCCTTCCGCGTCGTGCAGGATCCGGCCCTGGGAGTGCGTCCAGCGCGGGGTCCCGTCACGGCACCGGATGCGGAAGTACGCGCCGTAGGAGGAGTTGCCGTGCTGGAGGGCTTCGGACAGCGCCGTGTCCAGCCGCAGGCCGTCGTCCGGCGGCACCCGGGTGGCCAGCGACATCGGGTCCCCGTCGAATTCGTCGGCCCCCAGGTCGAACACGTCGAGCGCGCCGTCGTCCAGGTTCATGAAGCCGCTGTCGAGGTCCCAGTCGAAGGTGCCCATGCGGTTGAGCGCGAGCCGGCCGCGCAGGTCGACGGGCTCGTGGTGCGACACTCCGGGCACGTCTTCCTCGACACGCCGCGGGGACCGGTCGGCCCGGGGGTCGTAGCTCCCGCGTCGCGGTCCTTTCCGGCTCGTCATGGCGGTGGCGCCTCCACCCCTGCCGGGGCACGCACGCCCCACGCCCTCGGTCGCGGGCCGTTGACCGGGGCCGATCTCCACCGGAACGCGGCCATGCGCTCACCCTAGGCGGGGGTCCGACCGCCCGCATTTCCGGTGCTCCGGGTGCCGTGCGGCGTTACGGAAGTCGGGTGAGGCCCTGCGGACGCGCTGCCGGGTCCGCGCGCGGCGCCGGGCGCGGCAGACCGGCCGGGCCGTCCGCGAGCCCATCTTCACGCAGTGAACGCGCCGTGCGCCGCGCGACCGGTCAACCCCGGTTTTCTCCGCGACTCTTGACGTGGCACGTTCAACTCCCGAACCATGTGCCCGAGCCGTCGGCCGTGACCACACCGGCCGGAAGCAGCAGCAGGGCCGTGACCGCACCGGCCCGCCGGGCGGACCGGCCTACGCGCCTGCCTGCCCTGCCACAGGAAGGCACCCCCCATGAGATCCCGCAGATTCCGCCGGGCCGTGACCGGCGCGGTCGGGGCGGCCGCAGCCGCCCTCGTACCGGTGTGCGTGGCCGCCGGAGCGCAGGCCGCCCCCGAGGCCGCCGCGCGGACGCAGGTCCAGGTCCACCTCACCACCACATCCGACCCCGGTGGCCGGCAGGTCGCCAAGGGACTGGAGAAGCAGGACCCGGTGGCCTTCGTCCCCGGCGGCGGAGGAGACATCACCGTCGACGAGTCGACGGCCTACCAGACGTTCGAAGGCGGTGGCGCGTCCTTCACCGACACCGCCGGCTGGCTGCTGAAGAGCAGCGGGGCGATCAGCGAGGCCACCCGCAACGCGACCATGAAGAAGCTCTTCGACCCTGTCGAAGGCATCGGCCTCGGCTTCGTCCGCAACCCCATGGGCGCCTCCGACCTCGCCCGTTTCGGCTACACCTACGACGACATGCCCGCCGGGCGGACCGACCCCGCACTGGACGCCTTCTCCATCGAGCACGACCTCGCCGACGTGCTGCCGCTGACCGCCCAGGCGCGTGCGCTCAACCCGGCCGTCAAGGTGATGGCCTCGCCGTGGACCGCGCCCGCCTGGATGAAGGACAACGACAAGCTCGACCAGGGCTGGCTGGAGGCGCAGTACTACGGGGCCTACGCCCGGTACTTCGTGAAGTATCTCCAGGCGTACCGCGACAAGGGCGTGCCCGTCGACTACGTGTCCGTCCAGAACGAGCCGACCTGCTGCTCCGGCTACCCGTCCATGCAGTGGAACGGCTCCGGCCTCGCCTACTTCACCAAGAACAACCTGCTGCCCGCCCTGAAGGACGCCGGACTGCCCACCAAGGTCCTGGCGCTGGACTGGAACTGGGACAAGTACGCCGACTTCGCCGCGCCCACCGTCGACGACGCGGCGGTGCGCAGCCACCCCAACTTCGGCGGAATGGCCTGGCACGGCTACGGCGGCGACGTCACCGAGCAGACCCGGGTGCACGACCGCTACCCCGGCCTGGTCGCCTACGACACCGAGCACTCCGGCGGCCGGTGGATCGCCAACCAGCAGAAGGAGGACATGCACAACCTGATCGACTACACCCGCAACTGGGGCAGCAGCTGGGTCAAGTGGTCCCTCGCGGTGGACCAGAACGGCGGTCCGCACTACGGCGGATGCGGCACCTGCACCGGGCTGGTCACGGTGCACAACGGCGACGGCCAGCACGGGACCGTCGACTACACCGTCGAGTACTACACGATGGGGCACCTCACCAAGTTCGTGCGGCCCGGCGCCCGGCGGATCGCCTCCACCGCCTCCGCCACGGTCCCCAACGTGGCCTGGAAGAACCCCGACGGCTCCAAGGCGCTGATCGCCTACAACGACACCACCGGGACCCGGAAGGCCGACATCAACTGGGGCGGCGAGCACCTCACCTACGACCTGCCGGCCGGCGCGTCGGCGACCTTCACCTGGAGCGGCAACCCCTCCGGCAGCTCCTCCCGCGGCGCCCTGACCGCGGACCGCGGGCCCGTCACCGCCGCCTACCAGCGAGAGCGGGAGTGAGCGCGACGAGGAGGCACCCGCCGCACTGCGTTCCCTCGCGCTGAGCCGGAGACGCGTCGTCCCCCGGTGTTTCCCCGCCGGGGGACGACACGCGGCGTCAGGCGTGCACCCGCGCCCCGGCCGCGACCGGCGCCGCGGTCCGCGTCCGGTGCGCCAGGGTGGCTTTCCGCGTGGCCACGTCGACGGTGTAGGCGTCGATGGTCAGCCGCGCCCCGGACACCTTCAGCACCATGAACCCGTGGTCGGCGAAGTTCTGCCAGGCCGCCGGGTGCCCGAAGTGGGCCTTGCCGTCCTCGGTCTTGGCCGACGCGCCGCAGACCACCTGACGGGTGCCGCCCGTCCGGGCCGTCGGCTCCAGCACCTGGAGGGTGTGGTCGTGGCCGGAAAGGATCAGATCGGCCCGTCCGCACACCACCTCCTCGTACATCTCCTTGAGGTGGACGCCGCTGGTGTAGTTCCCGATCTCGAATCCGTCGTAGGAGCCCGCGCTGCCGTGCTTGCCGTTGTTGAGGTACGGATGGTGGCCGATCACGATCTTCCAGCGGGCCCGTGACGCGCTCAGCGCGCCGTCCAGCCACTGCCGCTGCTCGCGCATGTACGGGCCGTTCCACCAGTAGTGCGGGTCGAGCTGCGCGACGTACGACGACCACGGAATCGTGTCGATGGCGAAGAACTCCACCAGTGGATCCGCGGCCGGCAGCGGCACGCTGTAGTAACGGGCGGGCATGTGCCAGCGCCGCGAGGTCGCGGCGTAGGCCACCTCGCGGTCACCTCGCGAGGGGTCGCCGCCGCTGCCGGGTATCAGGCCCGAGCAGTCGTGGTTGCCCAGCACCATCAGCCAGGGCACGTCGATGCCGTTGTTCGGCTTCTCGAACTTGTCCTGGAACTCCGAATCATGGTCGGACTCGGGCCCGTTCTCGTAGATGTTGTCGCCGAGGCCGACGGCCAGGCCCACCCCCTCGGACCGGCAGATGTCGCGGGCGGCGGCGGCCACCGCGTACTGCGCCTCGTCCCCGGTCCCCGCGTCCCCGGTGACCAGGACGGCGAACTCGCCGTTTCCGTTGGGGTGTTCGGGGAAGGGGAACGCGTCGGCGGCGCCCGAGGCGCCGGTGCGCGAGGTGGCGGACGCGGACGACTGCGCGCCTGTGGGGAGTACGGCGAGCGCCGCGCCGGCCACCGCGCCGCCCAGCAGCGTCCGCCGGTTCACGAACTGCGGGACGCGCCCCGTCGTCCGCATCGGCGGCCCCCCGGCCGCGGCGTCCGAGCCGGTGCGCAGCCACTGGCTCTCGGTCATGTCCGCCTGCGGCGGGATCAGTTCGTCTTCACACATGCCTGGTTTCTCTCACGTGCGCCGGGGGCGGTGGTGACGAATTGATGAACGGGGAGTGGATGTATGAGGATTCCGGCGCGTCGTGGTGCCGGAATGTGCTCCACCGGTTCCTTCTGCCGGATGCCGGGCCCGTGGGCCCCGGTGGTTCAGATGCGGTCACGGGGCCGGTTCGCCAGGCGGCGCAGGGTCCGGCCGAGGCGCCGGGCGTACAGGCGCTGGAAGAGGGGGACCACGGGCCCCACGAGACGGCTGTAGAGGCGGGCCGGGCGGCTGAAGGCGGTCACGGTGAACCAGACGGAGCCGTCCGCGCGCAGCTCCGCGACGAACGCCTCCTCGCCGCGCTCCGGGTGGCCGTCCCGGGTGCCGTACGCGAAGCCGACGCGGTTCTCCTCATCCGCCGTCCACACCACGCGGCAGGGCGCCCGCAGCCACAGCGGGCCGATGCCGAGCGCGATCTCGACGGCCACCCCGGGGGCGGCGCGCGGGGCGTCGGCCTGGACCTGGGCGCCCGAAGCGCGGTGCATCCGGAAGGTGGTGATCGCCTCGCCTGCCGCCGCCAGCACCTCGGGGCCGTGGCCGATCTTCCGCTCCTCGTGCAGGTGGTGGTAGCCGGACGGCAGCGGACGGTGCCGGGTGCCGCCCTCCTCGGGGTAGTTGAGGTCGCTCATGCGGTGCGCTCCTTCAGCGTGCGGATGTCGGGTTCGGTCGTGCTGCCGTCGGTCCGTGCAAGGGTTTCGCCAGGAGCCGGAGCCGGAACCGGCACCTGCACGGCGCGCAGCCGTCGCTGGGCGAGGAGCGCGCAGAGGGCGAATCCGAGGGCGTTGCCCAGGCCGTGCGTGGCGGCCATCCAGGTGAGCGAGGGGTGCGGCAGGCCGGTCGCCTCGCCGAGCGCCCAGCTCAGGGCCAGCAGCATGGTGGCCACCAGGACCGTCGCGGAGCAGGCGAGCAGCGCCCGGGTCGTCCGGTCGGGACCCGTCGTCCTGAGATCGCGCCAGGTCAGCAGGCCCACCAGCCACATACCGGCCGTCAGGACCAGGGCGCCGGCCAGCTCCGCCCAGTCGTCGACGAAGTACCCGGCGAGCACCAGCAGGGTGCCCACCGGGACGCTGAGCGCGGCGGCCCGGCCCGCCCGGCCGCCGCCGCTGCCGCGGCACACCAGGCCCGCGATCAGTGCCGCGGCGAATCCTGCGAAGTGGAAGTGCGGCACGGTCAGCGCCAGGATGTCGAGGTCGAAGCCGAACAGCCGGTACCCGCCGCGCTCGGCGACCAGGGCGCTACCGGCGACGGCCGGGGTGGTGAGCGCGGTCAGCACGGCGACCTCGGACGCCGCCAGGGAACGGGTGCGGGCGAGCCGCCGCGGTGCCTGGACGGCGAGCGCGAGGGTGGCCACGGCGTAACCGGCGGCGCAGGGAACGGCGAGGGGCCCGCGCGGCAGCCAGAGGGCCGCTGTGCCCGCGGTGGCGGCGAGCGGCCACCAATGCCGGAGGCGGGCCAGGCCCGGTCCTTCGATGAGCGAGATCCCGAGCGGGATCACCACGAACATTCCGAGCATGACGATGAAGTGGACCAATACGGTCACCACGCCCCCCTTTCGTGACCTGCGTTCCGGTACGGCGCCGACAGTACGCGCAGAATTGAACGTGTTCAAGAATGGCTCCCCGGGGGCGGGATCGCCATGTCTGCCGTCACCCGGCAGGCGCTCGGAGGTCCGCGGAGGCGGGTGTCACGGGGCGCCGGAGCACCCGCGCGTCGCGCTTCCCGGCCGCTGCGTACACTCCCTGACCAGGACGGCAGCGGTGAAAGAAGCGGAACGGGCGAGCCCTGGGGGCACCATGCGGATGCATGTCGACCGGCGTCATGAGCGGGTGCTCGCGCTGGTCCAGGAGCGCGGAAGCCTGCGTGTGACGGACCTGGCGGGGGAGCTGGGCGTGTCCGTTGTCACGGTGCGGCGGGATGTCGAGGCGCTGTCCGAGCAGGGCAGGTTGGTCCGCCGGCACGGCGCGGTGCTGTGGCCCGGCACCGCGGCGGACCGTGGCGAGCGGGAAGCGGGCCGGGCGGGGAGCGCGCCGGAGCGGCCCGGGCCGGTCGTCGGCATGGTGGTACCGACCGTCGACCGCTTCTTCGGTGACATGGTGCGCGGCGCCCGCGAGACGGTGGAGGCGCGCGGCGGCCGACTGCTGCTCGGGCTGACGTCCTATCAGCCCGAGGAGGACACCGCGCAGATCGGGCGGATGCTGGAAGGTGGCGCCAACGGGCTGTTGCTGGCGCCCAGTTGGCAGGACGGACTGCCCTCGGCGGACCAGCAGCAGCGGCTGCGGGAGAGCGCCGCGCCGGTGGTGCTCGTCGAGCGGTGGGCGCCTGCGGGAAGCCCCGCGGCCGAGCTGGACCGGGTGCGTACGGACCGGGCGCACGGTGCGGCGATGGCGGTCCGGCATCTCGCGGACCTCGGCCACCGGAACATCGCCCTCGCCGTCCAGGAGAGTGTGCACGCGGGCCCGATCCGGGACGGTTTCGACGACGCGGTGAGGTCGTTGGGGCTCACGTCCGTCCCGGTGCCACCACCGGAGGGCCATCCGGCGTCGACGGGCGCCCAGCGACTGGAGGCCGCCCTGGAGCGCCTGGTCGACGCGGTGGCCCGCGACGGGGTCACGGCCGCCCTGGTGCACAGCGACGCGGACGCCATCGCGCTGGTGGCCCGCCTGCGTGAGCGCGGCGTGCGGGTGCCCGAGGACCTGGCGGTGGTGGCGTACGACGACGAGGTGGCCTCGCTCGCGGAGGTGCCGCTGACCGCCGTGGCCCCTCCCAAGCGCGCGGTCGGGGCGATGGCGGCGCAGCTGCTGCTGACCCGGATCGCCGAGGACGCCGACCGTGCGAGCGAGGCCCTTCCCCGCCAACACGTCGATCTGCTACCGGAGTTGCGGGTGCGGTCCTCGTGCGGCGGCGCCGAGCGGACCTGAGGCCCTGAGCCCGTCACCCGAGCCGCACCGTGACCTTCTGGCTGACGCCGCCGGTCCCGGTCAGGTCGCCGAAGGTCAGCGTCAGCGAGGCGCCCGTGGCGGCCGCGGTGACCGTCGAGGGCTTGGAGAGCACCGCGCCGACCCGCCGGCGCCAGGTCACCTTCAGCGAGGTCCGGGCGCGCATCGGGTCGCTGACGCCGATGACGGCGGTGCCGTCGGAGCGCTCGTGCACCGTGACGCTCGCCGGTGCGTCGGTGGTGAGCGGACCCGCGGTGCCGCCGAACCAGAAGTTGGCGCCGAGGAACCCGAGCGAGGGCACCGCGACCGCCTGGAGGTCGTCGGTGTTGGCCAGGATCCGCAGCCAGGCGGTGTCCGCGGACCGGGCCGCGGTACGCGCCGCGGAGGCGCCGGGCAGCAGGACGTAGGAGTAGCGGGCGCCGGACGGATCCGTGCCGTGATCGGCGAGCAGCGTGAGGTAGCGGCGCTCCAACGAGGTCGGTGAGCCGCCCGCGTTGATGTCCTTCCAGGCTCCGGAGCGCGCCTCGCGAAGAGCCTTGAGGGTCGTGCCGCCGGGGAAGACGTAGCCGGCGTGGCCGGCGAGGTGCGCCCAGCGGGTGCCGGTCAGCGTCGCCGACCAGGGATACGAGGTGGGCTGCGGCCGGCCGTCCACGGTGAGCGCGGAACCGCCTGTCGGCCCCAGATTGCGGTTGTCGACGATCGTTTCGACCCTTCGGCCGTCCCGCGCGGTGATGCCCGCCCCGAGGCAGACCACCGCGTCATCGAGGAAGAACCAGGACTTCTTGGCCACGAGGGTGGACGCCAGTCCCTTGAGGTACTGGCCGACCGCGGCGTAGGGCCCGGCCTCGCTGCCACCCACCCATGACACGTCCGGGCGCGCCGCGCCCCACACGCCGCCCTCCCCGTCCGCGAGCTGCTTGCCGGACGCGGTCGTGCCGGGCAGCCGCATCGGGTCGACGGTGGGCCAGAAAGCGTCGCTGTACTGACCGTTGCCGTAGGTGTCGCCCCACCAATAGAGCATGCCGGAGCCGGTGTGCCAGCCGCGGACGTTCTCGCCGTTGCCGTTCTCGTAGTGGGTGATGCGACGGGAGGCCATGGAGAGGGAGGCGGCCCAGCCGGGGCGGCGGTGCACCACGCGGTCCATGCCCGGGAACTGCCGGTGCCCGGTCGGCTCGGGGACGGGCTGCACCGCGGAGTCGTCCAGGACCTCCTTGAGCCGGGAGAGCGCACCGATCGACAGGCTCGGATCGCTCATCGCGGGGGAGTAATGGTCGCGACGGCACCAGCCCTTGGCCAGGCCGCGCCAGCGGGTCCGCTCCGCCGCGCTCGCGCCCTCCCCCAGCAGGAGGATCGAGGCGATCACGGGATGGCCCCGCAGATGGTCGTCGGCCTGCGTCCCCGTCGCGTCGCCCGCGGCCACCCCGCGGCTGATCGCGCGACCCGAAACCCCGTCCATCATCAGGCCGTTGAAGAGGAACGGCGCGTAGGCGTGCTCGACCGCGTCGAGGAACAGCTGCCGTTTCGGATCGACCACTGCCCAGGGGGAGCCGCCCAGCAGCGCGAAGAGCTTGCTGAGGCCGTCGATCAGCACCGCGCCGTAGGAGCCGGTGTAGGGCACCCAGGTGTGCTGGACGACCGAGCCGTCGGCGTAGATGCCGTCGCCCGAGGTGACGTAGGGGAAGACGGGGGTGAGGGCGTCGCGGGCCAGCGCGATCTTGGCGGCGTTCTCCCCGACGATGCCGCGCAGGGCCAGCACCCGGCACAGGTCCACGCGGTTGGCTCCGGTGCTGGTGCCCGTGTACGAGCCGACGGCCTCATCCGGTACGAAGTGGTCGACCGCGGCGAGGTAGCGCGCTCTGCGCTCCTCGGACAGCCGGTCGTGGAGCAGGACGCAGATGTCCAGCAGCGGCTGCGGGGCGCCGATCTGCCAGCTGTACCAGTTGCCGTAGCGGGTGGTCCGCTCGTTGTAGACCTGCTCGGAGAGATGGTCGAGGCCGGTCAGCAGGGCCGTGGCGAGGTCCGGGTCGCCGGTGACGCCCGTGCCCGGCTGCGCGAGGGCCTGCGCCATCGTCTGCAGGCGCGTGTAACTGGTCTGGATCTGGCCCGAGAAGCCGTACGACTCGGGATCGGTGTCCGGCTCGGGGTCGGCGAAGACCGCGTCCGGCCACAGCGAGCCGTCGGCCGGCGCCATCGTCGACAGCAGCTTCCCCGCGGTGGCGCCGAGTGCGGTGAGCCGGTCCTTGAACGGCTGCGCGGTGGGGCTGAAGCCGGTACCGAGCAGCAGTTCGCGCCAGGTCGTGCGCAGCGCCGCGAAGTCCTCGGCGGAGGCGGCGGAGCGACCTGCCGTGGCGCCGTCGGCGCCGTGGGGCCGGGCCAGGGCGGAGGTGCCGGTCAGCCCGGCGGTGAGCGAGGCACCGCCCGCCGTGAGGAGCAGGGAACGGCGGGTCCATGGGTGCGTCATGGGGTCTCCGTAGCCGGGAGGGCGGGGGTGCCGACGGTGCGGCGTGCCCGTATGAAACACGAGCGGCACCAAACGCTCAAGAGGTTCGCGACAAACGATCCAAACGATCGTTCGCTCGTGAGGTGTTCGTCTCTCCGCCCCTCCCGGAGGGCCCCGGCCGGGTGGGTCCTCGTCGTCGGCGGGACCGAGGCCGCCGACGGCGAGGACCCGAGCCTCGGGGGTCTAGCTCTCCGGCTCGCCGTGCCGTCCCGCTCCCGCCGCGAACCGCGCCGCGCCCGCCAGCCCCTCCGCCAACACCGCCTGGCCATAGAGCAGTTCGCGTGCCATGGCCTTCGCTTCCGGCTCGCCCTCCTGGTCGAGCAGCGAGGCGCGGTCGCTGCGCAGACACGCCTGCGGCAGGCTCGCGATCTCGGCTGCCAGGCTCTCCGCCGCCGTGCGCGCCGTCCCGGTCGGCACGAGCCGGTTGGCCAGGCCGATGTCCAGCGCCTCCGCCGCCGGTACCGGACGGCCCGTCAGCACCAGGTCCCTCGCCCGGCTCGCCCCGATCAGCCGCGGCAGCCGCACCGTCCCGCCGTCGATCAGCGGCACGCCCCAGCGTCGGCAGAACACCCCGAAGACCGCGTCCTCCTCCGCGATCCGCAGGTCGCACCAGAGCGCGAGCTCCAGCCCGCCCGCGACCGCGTGGCCGGCGACCGCCGCGATCACCGGCTTGCTCAGCCGCATCCGGGTCGGCCCCATCGGCCCGTCGCCGTCCGGTGCGACGCGGTTGCCGTGCTCGGTACCGGCCGCCTTGAGGTCGGCGCCGGAGCAGAACGTGCCGCCCTCGCCCCACAGCACCGCG
The DNA here is from genome assembly GCF_045782725.1 of Streptomyces sp. Pv4-95. Lineage (NCBI taxonomy): Bacteria > Bacillati > Actinomycetota > Actinomycetes > Kitasatosporales > Streptomycetaceae > Streptomyces > Streptomyces sp. Pv4-95. The sequence goes on along the minus strand of NZ_CP127172.1, from coordinate 1,411,097 downwards.
GCATGCGCACCGTCGTCGGCCTCGAACGCGCGGAAGGCGTCCGCCAGTTGGGCTGCCGTGGCGCCGTCCACGGCGTTACGGGACGCCGGCCGCGACAGCACCACCGTCGTGACCGGCCCCGAGCGCTCCACCCGTACGGACATCAGGCGGCACCCGGCGCGGCGTCCCCGGCCGGGGACGCGGGGCGGGCGCGCTCCAGGATCGCGGCGAGATCGGCGCCGGCGGGCAGCGTGCCGAAGGCGTTGCCCCATTCGCCGTCCAGGCGCGACGCGCAGAACGCGTCGGCGACCGCGGGGTGAGAGAACCGGACGAGCAGCGACCCCTGAAGCACCAGCGCCATCCGCTCGGCGAGCGAACGGGCCATCAGCTGTGCGTGCTCCGGGTCGGCCAGGCCGCCGAGCATCTTGCGGACCCCGGCCACCGCGGCGTCCAGCCGCCGGTCGGCACCCGCGGCCGTCTCGACCTCGGCAAGGAACGCGTCCAGCGCGGCAGGTTCCTTGCTCAGCGCCCGCAGGACGTCGAGTGCCGCCACGTTCCCCGAGCCCTCCCAGATCGACAGCAGCGGCGCCTCCCGGTAGAGCCGCGGCATGCCCGACTCCTCGACGTAGCCGTTGCCGCCCAGGCACTCCAGTGCCTCCGCCGCGTGCGTGCTGCCGCGCTTGCATACCCAGTACTTGCCGGCCGCGAGCGCCAGCCGGCGCAGCGCACCCTCCGTTGCGTCCCCGGCCCGGGACCGGTCCACCGCCGCGGCGAGCCGCATGCCCAGCAGCGTCGCTGCCTCCGACTCGACGGCGAGGTCGGCCAGCACCGACCGCATCAGCGGCTGCCGGTCCAACTCCCGCCCGAACGCCCGCCGGTGGGCGGTGTGGTGCAGCGCCTGCCGTAGCCCGGCCCGCATGCCCGCCGCGGAGCCGAGCACGCAGTCCAGCCGTGTCATGTTCACCATCTCGACGATGGTGCGCACCCCGCGGCCCGGCTCGCCGACCGGCCAGGCCACCGCCTGGTCGTACTCGATCTCCGAGGAGGCGTTCGAGCGGTTGCCCAGCTTGTCCTTGAGCCGCATCAGCCGCATCCCGTTGAGGGAGCCGTCCGGCAGTACCCGCGGCAGCAGGAAGCAGGTCAGTCCCTCGTCGGTCTGCGCCAGTGCCAGGAACACATCGCTCATGGGAGCCGAGGTGAACCACTTGTGGCCGGTGATGCGGTAGGTGCCGTCACCGGCCGGCACCGCGCGTGTGGTGTTGGCCCGTACGTCGCTGCCGCCCTGCTTCTCCGTCATCGACATGCCCGCGATCAGCCCCGCCTTGCTCAGCGGCGCGCGCAGCCCGAAGTCGTAGGTGCGGGAGGTGAGCAGGGGTTCGTACCGGGCGGCGAGGTCCGGGGCGGCTCGCAGCGCCGGCACGGCGGCGTACGTCATCGATACCGGGCAGCCGTGTCCGGCCTCGGCCTGCGACCAGACGTAGAACTTCGCCGCGCGCACCAGATGTGCTCCCGGGCGGTCGTCGGCCCAGGGCGCGGCATGCAGGCCGTGTTCCACCGCGACGGTCATCAGCTGATGCCAGGCCGGGTGGAACTCCACCTCGTCGACGCGATGACCGAAGCGGTCGTGGGTGCGCAGCCTGGGCGGCTGTTCCTCCGCCCACCGGGCCTGGTCCTGCACGGCCGCCGAGCCGGCCAGCGCGCCCAGCTCGGCGACCTCCGGCTCGCCCCAGCCGGCGCCCTCGCGGCGCAGGGCCTCCAGCAGGGCCGGTTCGTCGGCCGTGCTGAATCCGGTCAGTGGCGGGGCCTGATTCGCGACTTCATGGGTGACGGTCATGGCTCGACGTTACAGAATCCGAACAGCCGTGAGAAGGCTGTAATACCCACGATCGGCGGAGCTAGAATTCCCGCACTCATGAACGACGACACCCGGCCCCTCCGCGACCACGCCCCGCAGCGCTCCGGCGAGCGCCCGCCGACCGCGCAGGACGCCCCCGCGCTGCGCCCTCTCACGGCCCGCTCGATCGTGCTGAGCACCCTCCTCGGGCACCACCCGCCGCAGCTGCCCGCACGCGCCCTGGTGCGGGTCGGCGAGCTCTTCGGCATCGCCGAAGGCACCGTCCGGGTCGCGCTCTCCCGGATGGTGGCCGCCGGAGACCTGCGGCAGAGCGACGGCTCGTACGGTCTCACCGCCCGGCTGCTGGAGCGCCAGGCACGGCAGGACGAGAGCCGGTCGCCCAGGACCCTGCCCTGGCGGGGGGACTGGGAGATCGCCGTGGTCACCACGGCCGAACGCCGGCCCGCCGCGGAGCGCACCGCGCTGCGCCAGGCCATGTCCGGGCTGCGCCTGGCCGAGCTCCGCGAGGGCAGCTGGCTGCGCCCCGCCAACCTCGACCGTCCCCGCCCGGTTGTCGCCACCGCACAGTGCACCTGGCTCACCGGCACCCCCGACGACGACCCGGTCGCACTCGCCGGCCGCCTGTGGGACCTGACCGGCTGGGCACAGGAGGCCCGCGCCCTGATGGCCGCGCTGGACCGCGCCGACGCCCTGGCCGACCGCTTCACGGTCGCGGCCGCCGCGCTGCGCCATCTGCTGTCGGACCCGCTGCTGCCCGATGCACTGCTGCCGCCCGGCTGGCCCGGCGGCGAACTCCGGCTGCGCTACGACGCGTTCGCGGCCGAGCTGCGCGAGCTGCTCCTGCAGTACGTGTCACCGCGGGCGGCCCGGCGCGGTTGAACTCCCAGGCGAGGCGGAGGCGACGCTGCTCCAAGCCCGGCGCGTCGCCGCGCTGCTTCCTCAGGGCGCGGCGCCCGCACAGGTCACAGCGGCAGGACACAGACCGGGACGGGCGCGGCGAAGGGTTCGCCCGTGCGGGTCAGCCCTCCGCTCCCTGAATCCACCGAGAACACCGTCACCGTGCCCGACTTCTGGTTCGCCGCGAACAGCAGCCGCTCGTCGGGGGAGAACGCGAGATGCCGCGGGAAGTCACCGCCCACCGGCACGGTGTCCAGCAGCCGCAGTCGCGCCCCGCCGTCCTCCACGGCGTAACGGGTGAGGCTGTTGTGGCCGCGATTGGCGAGATACGCGAAGCCGCCGCCCCGGGTGACCAGCAGCTGTGCGGGGTAGCTGGTGCCCGCCCCGGTGCCTGTGGACTGCGGTGCGCCGGGTGTCAACCGGCCGCTGCCGGCGTCGTACCCGCAGACCACGACGGTGTTGTCGACCTCGTTGGCGAGGTAGGCGAAGCGGCCGGACGGATGGAAGGTCAGATGCCGTGGGCCGGCGCCGGGGCGCAGCGCCGCGCGCGACACCTCCGTGAGCTTTCCCGCGGTCTCGTCCAGCCGGTAGGTGTAGACGGTGTCGTTGCCGAGGTCCACGGCGAGTACGCGCCGGCCGTCCGGGGCTGTGATGATCTGGTGCGCGTGCGGCCCGTCCTGGCCGGGGCCGGGCGGCGGGCTGTCGTGGGTGACGAGGTCGGTCCGCTCGCCCAGGGCGCCGCTGTCCGGCGCGATGGGATGGACCGCCACACTGCCGGAGAGGTAGTTGGCACTGAGCAGCCAGCGACCGCCGGGGTGCACCGACAGATGGCAGGGCCCGGCCCCGCCGGTGGACCGGGTGCCCAGCACCACGGGCGCGCCGCCCGACGGCAGCGCGATGGCGGTCACGCCGCCCTGCTGCTGTTCATCGACCGCGTAGAGGGTGTGCCCGCCCGGCGCGAGCGTCAGATACGACGGATCCGCGACGCCCGCGACCACCCCGGTGGCGGTGATCCGGCCGCCGGCGTCGTAGGTGCCCAGGCCGATGCCGGTGCCGCCGCCCTCCGTGGAGGTGTAGGTCCCCAGGAACAGCGGCCGGTCGGCGCGCGGGTGCGGCTCGGGGCGGGGCCTGGCGTGGCCGGGGCCGGTGTCCTTGACGTTCAGTGCCGAGACCGCGGCCGTCGCGGCCAGCCCCGCGACCGCGCCGGCGAACCGCCGGCGGGCGAGGCCGCTTCCCGTCGTGGTGCCTGGCCGTGCTGAGCTCATGTCACACCTCGGCGTTCGGGGATCTGTGGGGGATCAGCGTGCCGTGCTGCGTGCTGTGCTGCGGGTGCCCCGGATACGGCAGTCAGCGTGACCCGTCGCCCCGCCTCCCGGCAAGGGCTGCAACCCGAATTGCGTAGCGTGCAACGCCACTTCGAGTAGGTCCACGTGCCGACGACCCGGGGGCCGCATGACGGCGGGAGGCGGGCAGGCGCGGCCGCCGGGGCGGAGTCAGGGTCGGGGCGGGCGGCGTTTGCGCAGGTCAACGGCGCTGTGCCGGACCGTTACCCCGACATGGTCGTACATCCCGGTGATGACCATCAACCCCACCCGTAGCACTCGAGTCGTACAGCACAACACATACGCGGACTGATTCGCCGCCCCGTGTCCGGCTCGTAGTTTCTTGATCAAGGCACGGAGATGATCGAGAGGCCACGGATATATGTACGGCAAGGCATTCGCCCCGGAATACCAGGGTGAGCTGGGCTCGGCGCTGGGCGTGAACTCCTCCTACGAGGAGGTGCTGGCGACCGCGAGACTGGCTCGCTCCCGCGCGAGCGGGCCCCTGGAGCGGGCGCGCGCCGCGCTCGCCGTCGCGGAGGCCAACCGGCGCCTCGGCCGGGTGACGGACGCCGGCGACGCCTGGCGGGAGAGCTACCGCAGTGCGCGCACCGCGGGCGACGCCGGTGCCATGGCCTGGGCCCTGTGGAGCGGCGGCACCCTCGCCCGCCAGTGCGGGACGCTGCCGCTCGCCCGCCGGCTGCTCACCCACGCCGTGACGCTGGGCGCGGGAAGCGGGGACCGCCTCGCCCACGGCTACTCCCTCGCCGGGCTCGCCGAGACCGGCCGCATCCAGGGTGACTACGCCGCGGTCGCCGAACTCCACGAGCAGCTGCTCGAACAGGGCCGGGCGCACGGCGAGGCCCGGCACATGGTCTGGGCGATGTCCGGCATCGCGCAGATGCACCGCAACACCGGCGAATACGCCAAGGCCCTGGAGCTGTTCGAGGAGTCCGTCCGAATAGCCACCGAGGCCGATGACACGCGGGGCCGCGCCTGGTCGCTGCGCGGTGTCGCCGACGTCCTCTCGGTCCAGGGCGAACCGGACCGTGCACTGGAGCTGCTGTCCGAGGCCGAAGTCATCTGCCGCGCCATGGACCTGGCCGGCGCGCTCGCCTACAACCACAAGATGCGCGGGAACGTCCTCTACCGTGCGGGGCGCTACGCCGCGGCCCGCGACACCTACTCCGTGGCGCTGGGCGAATTCCGCGAGATGCACGAGCCCCGGGGCACCGCCCTGTCCCGGCTGGGGCTGGCCAAGTCCCGTGCCCGCCTGGGCCGCGACCCGCAGGAGACCCTCGACGAACTCGCCGAGCTGGAGCGGGACTTCACCCGGATCGGACTGCGGCAGGCCCGCGACGCGGTCATCGCCTTCCGGGACGAGGAGAGCGCGACATCGGCGCCAGCAGGTCCCGCTCCGCACTGCGATGCCACCACGCACCGGTCTGCCGCCGTTCCCGCCAGGTCGTGAAGCGGTAGCGGAAGACCCGCGCCCGCACCCGCGCGGGCGGTACGTCCGGGAAGGGATTGACCCGCAGCAGCCGCAGCGTGTCGCGGTCGTTCTCCAGCAGGCGCTCCACGAACGGCACGAACCACGCCCGCGCAGAGGCCGGCGAGAGCGCCGCGAACCACATCAGCCAGTCCAGACGCAGGTGGTACGGCGCGAACTGGCGCGGCAGCCGCCGCACATCCCCCGGCTTGCCGTGGAACTCGTATGCCAGCCAGGTCGTTTCCGGCCCGTTCACCGCGTCCGCGGTGCCCTCGACGACGATCTCCCGGCGGACCCGGGTGATGCTGCCGAACGCTCCGTAGGAATTGACCAGGTGCAGCGAGTCGTAGGAGGTGTTCATGCGCTGCTGCCGGGCCAGGAGGTTGCGGACCGGCCGGTAGCTGAGCACGAGGACGAGCGCGGTCATGGCGATGACCAGGACCTCGAACCAGACCGGGGGAGCCGGCAGGGACGAGGGCGGGCCGGCCCAGGAGGGCACGGCCGAGAGGGCCAGCGCGATGGTGACCCAGTTCAGCCAGGCGAAGTTGCCGGACAGCACCAGCCACAGCTGGGTGACCGCCATCGCGATGGCGGCCCACCCGGCGATCGGCTGCGGGGTGAACAGCAGCACGGGCAGCAGGAGTTGCGCCACGTGGTTGGCGGCCACCTCCGCCCGGTGCAGCGGCTTGGGCAGATGGTGGAAGAACCAGCTCAGCGGGCCCGGCATCGGCTGGGTCTCGTGGTGGTAGTACAGGCAGGTCAGGTCCCGCCAGCAGCTGTCGCCGCGCATCTTGATCAGCCCGGCCCCGAACTCCACCCGGAACAGCAGCCAGCGCAGCAACCACATCACCAGCACCGGGGGAGCGGTCCGGTCGTTGCCGAGGAAGACCGCGAGCAGCCCGGCCTCCAGCAGCAGCGACTCCCAGCCGAAGCCGTACCAGGTCTGCCCCACGTTCACGATGGACAGATACATCACCCACAGCGCGGCCCACAGCACCATCGCCGCCCAGAGCGGAACCGCGTCCGCGGCGCCCGCCGCGACGGCCGCCGCCAGCAGCGCCCCGCACCACGACCAGGCCGCGAAGAACCGGTCGGAGTAGTGCAGCTGGAAGACCGACGGCGCGTCGCGGAACGGCACCCGCGCCACGAACGCGGGGATCGGCAGCATGCCGCGGGCCCCGATGAGCGCCCGGAAGTGCCGCGCCGCGGCGATGAAGGCGATCAGGTAGAGGACGGCCAGCATCCGCTGGTAGATGAGCCGGCCGAGCCAGTAGTCGGGATCCGAGAACCATTCCACCCGCCCATGGGTAGCACTCCGGCCGTGGGCCCGGCGGGGAGGCGCGCGGCCACACGGGGGTGTCGCCGGTCTCCGGACAGCGGCCCGTGGGGCGGCACCGAAAGCGGAGTCCGGCACGGCGCGCCGAAAGGGCCGGTGCGGACACCGACCCTTTCGGCACACTGGTGAGTGGATCGCTCGCCGGGAGCGCGGCCCCGCGCAAACGGAGACCGAGTGAATGCTCCCCACTCGCTCACCTCCAGCGTACGGACCTCGCCGCCACCGGCAACCGGAGCGCTGGGCGGGCCGCCGTGCCGGACCCCGGCCGCGTTGTTTCCTCCGTGCGCGCCGGGCGGTGTCACCGCCTTCCGGTGACATGCCGATTTCACCGCAAAAAGTCGAGCGAGCCGCGAGTGACATCGTTACGCTGGAGGACGACGGACGACCTTTTCGGGAAGACGCCAACACCATTGGCCCGTCGCGGGAACGCCACAAACCCTGGCCGAACTCCCGGTTTGTGAACGAGGCGCCACCGCGTCGGAACCAATACCTCGATGAAGGAGTGCGTGGTGGCATTGCACAAGGCTCACTACGAGCAGCCTCGCCCCCAGCAGGGCGACCGGCCGGGCCGTATCAAGGAAGTCCGCAATCTGGAGGTCTGGGACCGCTGCGTCCCCGTGCACCTCGCCGGCTGCGACGACGACCCCGCCGAGTCGAACATCTTCCGCGGCATCGACTGACCGCCGGGCGCCGGGCCGCCGCTTCCCCTCGAAGCGCCCCCGGCGCCGCCCGGAACCGATGGGAGCGGCTGCCCTGGGCAGTCGCTCCCGTCCGCAAGCGAGGGGCCCGGCCGGGTCAGGGCCGGCGACCCAGCAGGCAGAGCAGCCGGGTGAGGTCATCGGCGCCCGCCGGGGGCTCCACGGGCTCGGCGAACAGCCCGGACCCACCGAGTTCCGCGGCGTACGGTTCGACCTCGCGCAGCGCCGCCGTCGCCAGGTGCCCCGGCAGCCGCTCCTCCGCGCCCACGGCCCGGGAGAGGTCCCAGGCGTGGACCACCGCGTCGGCCATCATCTGCGTGCAGTAGGCAGCGGCTCCGCTGGTGCCGTAGGACAGGTGCACGGTGCGGTCCAGCGCGCCCGGTTCGCTGAACGCCGCCACGGCGGCCACCGCCGCGCGGTCCCAGACCGCGGCAGGGTCCTCGCCCAATCGGTCGCCGTCGAAGTCCGCGCCCACGTCCGCGACCGTGGCGCCGTCCCGCACCAGACGAGGCACCCACAGCTGCTCGACGGTGAGGTGATTGACCAGATCGCGCACCGACCACTGCGTGCACGGCGTCGGGGCGTCCCACTGGTCGTCGCGGACGGCGTGGACCCGGGTCCCGAAGAGTTCGATCGCCTCGCCGTGCGTCCGCAGGATCTCGTCCTTGTTCATGGTTCCCGAGGATAGGAGCGGCCACTGACAACGGCCCCCCGGCGTACCGCGATCGGGCGGGCGCCCGCCGCCCCGCGGCCCCTGTGCCTTCCGTCCCCCGGTGCGGGGGCGTTCCGCCGCCCCTCGATGACCCGTTCGGTCCAGCCCGGCCGGGGAATTTTCCCGGGCCGGGAGCAGCGCGGAGATCGGCGCGAGGAGCGGCGTGAACGGCGGTGCCTCCCGGCGGGGGGAAGTCCACCGGGAGGCGCGGCAGGCCGCGGGGTCAGTCGGCGTACAGCCGGCTCCGGGGCACGACCTGGAGGCTCTGGTCCGGCCCGGCCCACAGGAGTTTCATGTGTGCCTCGCCCGTGCCCTCCGTGTAGTCGATGCGGATGCTGTGCCGGTGACCTGCGGTGAGCGTGACGGTCCCCTGGTCGGCCTTCGGTCCGTGCGGTGTGCTGCTGTCGATGACCGGTTCGCCGTCGATCCACAGGCGCACGGTGTCGTCGGAGACGGTGGTGAAGGTGTAGGTCCCGCCCGTTCGCGGTTGGATGCTCCCCGTCCAACGGGTGCTGAAGTGGTCCGAGGGGATGCGCGGATCGGGGGACCCGTCGAAGCGGTAGGACTTGTTGACGGTGGGGTCGACGGTGGTCACCGCCGGCGGTCCGTTGAAGGAGTCATTGGCCCAGCTCCGGGCGGTCAGCCCCGTACCGGTGCCGGGCGGGGACGCCGCCGGGGGTTCGATGGTGAGCCGGATGACACTCGCGACGGGGCCGGTGGCGGCGCCCGAAGGGGTGAGGTCGAAGCCGTCGCCGGACGGTGTGACCCGCACCCCCTGCGAGCTGCCCAGGACCCTCGCGGAGGTGACCTTGAACGCCTCCTTCGCCGTGAGGTGCAGCGCGCTGCCGGCCGCGGGCCAGGACGTCACGGAGGCGTACAGGGTGTCGCCCCGGCGGGAGACCGCGCCCCAGGAGGGATCCGCGACGAGGCCGGTGTGCCCGGCCCCGTACACCGCGCCGCCCTGGCCGTGCGCGCCGAGCCACCGGCCGGCCTCGCGGAGCCGGTCCACGGACGGCTGCGGGATGCGGCCGCGCCGGTCGGGTCCGACGTTCAGCAGGTAGTTGCCGCCGCGGCTCGCGACGTCCAGGAGATTGCGGACGACGGTGGTGGACGACTTCCAGTGCGTGTCGTACTTCGCGAAGCCCCAGTGGTCGTTGAGGGTCATGCAGCTCTCCCACAGCTGTCCGGCCACCGGCTCGTCGGGGATCTCCTGCTCCGGGGTGCCGAAATCGCCGTCTACCACCTCGCGCTTGCCCACCCGGTTGTTGACGATCAGGCCGGGGTCCAGGTCGTGCAGATACGCCTGCAGGTCGGCGCCGTCGCGGCGTGACCAGGTGTTGGTGGGGTTGTCGGCGTCCCACTCCCCGTCGAACCACAGCAGTGCCGGGTCGTAGCCGTCCACCAGTTCCTTGAGCTGCGCGTACATCCGCTTCTTGTAGCGCGGGAAGGTCGCCGGGTCGGCGAAGTCGGGATCGTGCCAGTCCCAGATCGAGTAGTAGAAGCCCAGCTTGATACCGGCGGCGTCCGCGGCCTTCTTCAGCTCGGCGAGGAGGTCGCGGCGGGGGTCGAAGGACGAGTGGTCCCGCAGGTTCCAGGAGTTCTGCTTCGTTGGCCACATCGCGTACCCGTCATGGTGCTTGGACGTGATGACGATGTAGCGCTGGCCCGCGTCCTTGGCGGCCTTGACGACCGCCTCGGCGTCGAAGTCAGCGGGGTTGAAGGTCGCGGCCTGTTTCTCGTACTCCGCGGTGGGGATCGCGCACTCGCGCTTGATCCACTCGGCGTTGCGGCAGACGGTCCCGTCGGGCCGGGTGTACTCACCCTCCAGGTTCGAGTAGGCGCCGAAGTGGATGAACATCCCGAAGCGGTCCTGCCGCCACCAGGAGGTGCGCTCCGAGGTGAAGGGGTCGTCGATCGCGTGGTTGGTGCCGGGGCCCGCGGTGTCGCGTGGCGGGGGCTTCGCGGACGCCGCGGGGCTGCCGCCGGTCAGCAGCAGTGCTCCCAGCAGCCCCAGAACTCCCAGCGCCCTGGCCGGTCGTGTGCTTCTGCGCATGGCTCGCTCCTCCGGTCGGTTCGTGCCGACGGTCCTTCCGTGCCACCCCGCATGGTGGCGCGCGCCGTGCCGGACCGGAAGACGTCGGACACGATAAACATCGGAGGACAGTGGTCAACGAGTCGATGAAATAGCGGAGTTGCGGCTGCTGACCTCAATAGACGTCCGATCAAAGAGAGTTGGCGTGAGGAGAGGTGGACGGCGTGATCAGGCGCACCGGACGGTGCGCGGTACGCGCCGACTGCGCATCAGCGCTCTGGCGAACCCGGGAAGAGGGCTGTTCAATGGGCGCGGGCCGCACTCACTGGAGGCACCATGAACGCCGTCGCCCCATCCGCCGCCAACGGCACCGGATCCGCCGAGCCATCCGCCGTCGCACACAGCGGCGGCCCCGCCGAGGTGCCACGCCCCGCACCCGCCCTCCGCGCCGCGGGACACGAACGGAGCTATCCCGACTTCCTCGACCGGGCAGCGCGCATAGCAACCGGCTTATCCGAGACGGGAGTCGAGCCCGGCGACCGGATCGCCATCGTCATGCGCAACGAACCCGCCCACTTGGAGATCACCGCCGCGGCCGCTCAGCTCGGCGCCTCCGCGGTGCCGGTCAACTGGCACTTCAAACACGACGAGCTGCGGCATGTGCTGACCGACAGCGGCAGCAAGGTCGTCTTCGCGCACACGGACCTGCTGGACGCGGTGCGCGCCGCACTCCCCGACGGCGTACGGATCATCGAGGTGCCCGTGCCCGCCGGCGTCGCGGCCGCCTGCGGCTTCGCCGCGCCGCCCGCAACCGGTGACCATCCCCTCCTGGACAGCTGGCTGGCCGGCTACGCCCCGCTGGCGCGGCCGGCCGAGGAACGCCCGCCCACCGTCATCTACAGCTCCGGAACGACCGGGCGCCCCAAGGGGGTTCTGCGCGAACCGGTGCCCCAGGACCTGCTGGAGGAAGGGGTGCGGTCGTTCCTGGAGTACTTCGCGGTCGCGCCCGGCGGCCGGACCCTGATCCCCGCCCCGCTCTACCACGCGTCGCCCAGTCAGCACGCCGTCCTCGCCCTCGCCGCGGGCCTGGACATCACCTTGATGCCGCACTTCGACGCCGAGGAGTTCCTGCGGCTGATCGAGTGCCACCGCATCGAGCAGGTGCAGGTGGTGCCCACGATGTTCGTCCGGCTGCTGCGGCTGCCCAAGGACGTGCGCGAGCGGTACGACCTGTCGTCGCTCACCTCGGTCGTGCACGCCGCGGCGCCCTGCCCGCCGCACGTCAAGCACGCCATGATCGACTGGCTGGGACCGGTGCTGCGCGAGTACTACGGGGGCAGCGAGACCGGCGCGGTGACATGGTGCGACAGCGCGGAGTGGCTCGCCCACCCCGGCACGGTCGGCCGGGCGGACGGTACCTGCGCTGTCGCGGTCCTCGGGCCCGGCGGGGAGGTGCTGCCGACCGGCGCCACCGGCGAGATCTACCTCAAACCCTCCGACAACTGGCCGCAGTTCACCTACCTCGGCGACGCCGCCAAGCGCGCCGCGATGGAGGCGCCCGGCCTGCCGGGCCACGTCACGATCGGCGACATCGGCCATCTCGACGCGGACGGTTATCTCTACCTCAGCGACCGCCGCAACGACATGGTCATCTCCGGCGGCGTCAACATCTACCCGGCGGAGGTGGAGGGCTGCCTGCTCTCCCTCGAAGGGGTGCGGGACGCGGCGGTGTTCGGCATACCCGACGAGGAGTTCGGCGAGGTGCTGGCGGCGCACGTGCAGACGGAGCCCGGTGTGCTGCTGCGTGCCGAGGCGGTGCGCTCCCACGTCGCGGAGCGGCTGGCCGGGTACAAGGTGCCCAGGGCCGTGGTCTTCGAGGAACTCCTGCCGCGCGACGAGTCGGGCAAGCTCTTCAAGCGGCGGCTGCGGGACCCCTATTGGGCCGGGCGGGACGGCACGATCTGAGCACGGGGCCGGATGCGGACGTCGCCGTGTCCGGCCCCTGCGCACTACTTGACATGCTTATAACAAGTCTCGAATTATGTGGCGCCGGGGACCGAGGCACAGGAGGCGCCCATGGCGGCCCAGCGGCGTACGACGACCCGGGACATGCGGCGCGGGAACCGGTCCGTGCTGCTGTGGACCCTGTACTTCGACGGGCCGCTCAGCCGTCAGGACATCAGTGCCCGTACGGGCCTGAGCGTCACCACCGTCTCCACGGTCGTCGGTGAACTCCTCGGTGAGGGCGTCGTGGTGGAGGCCGGCGCGGTCGACTCCGACGGCGGGCGGCCGCGGATCCTGCTGCGCGTCGACCCCGGCCGGCGCTTTGCCGTCGGCGTGGACGTGGGGGAGACCCGGGTGCGGGTCGCGCTGTACGACCTGGCCATGAACGAGCGGGCGAGGGCAGACCACCCGCTGGAGAGCGGCTGCCACGACGTCGGGCCGGTGGTCGAGCGGATCCTCGCGGGTCTGTGGGAGGTCGTCGCGGCCGCCGCGGTCGACCGCGCCGACATCCTCGGTGTCGGCGTCGCCGTCTCCGGGATCGTCGAGCAGGCGGGCGCGAGCGAGGGCGGCGCGCTCGTGCACGGCCAGACCTTCGACTGGGACGCGGTGCCGCTCGGCCGTCTGCTGCGCGCCGGCACCGCGGCGTACCCGGGCACCGACCTGCCGCTGTACATCGAGAACGGTGCCAGGACCCTGGGTCAGGCGGAGATGTGGTTCGGCGCCGTGCGCGGGGCCGATCACGCCGTGATCGCGCTGATCGGGTCCGGCGTCGGTGCCGCCGTCGTCGCCAACGGCAGCTTCTACCACGGCGCCACCAGCAGCGCGGGGGAGTGGGGGCACACCGTCGTGCAGGTCGGCGGCAGGCGCTGCCGGTGCGGGGCGCGGGGGTGCCTGGAGGCGTACGTGGGCGCCGAGGCGATCCTGGACCGCTACCACCAGGCACGCCGGGGCCGGCCGGCGCCCGGCGCCGATGAGGAGTCCGCCCTGGCCGCGCTGATCGCCGGTGCCGGCAGCAGCCCCGCGGCCCGCCGGGTCCTGGACGAGACCTGCGTCTATCTCGGTGCGGGCATCGCCAACCTGGTGAACCTCTTCAACCCCCGTCGGATCGTCCTCGGCGGCTGGGCCGGGTCGATGCTCGGCGATCACCTCCTGCCGCAGATCCGCGAGGCGGTGGCCGGGCCGGCCCTGCGCCACCCGTACGAGCGCTGCACCGTCGAACTGTGCCGACTCGGCCCGGACGCGGTGGCTCTCGGGGCGGCGACGCTGCCCGTCGAGCGCTTCCTGTCGAGCGGTGGCACCGCCTGAGGCGCGTACGAGGCCGCCGTTCGGATCGCTGAACTCCCCTTCCCAGGCGCCTGGTTGGCTGCCACGATGGCCCACGATGCGCATCACATGAACGAACGTTGTTCACGTACCTGACCCTGCATGCCTGAACTTCCGTATCGGAGAGGTGTGTTCATGGAACGTCGGCAATTCCTCACCACGGGCGCCACGCTGGCGGCCGGCGCCGCACTGCCCGCCCTCACGGCCGGTGCCGCCCGCGCCGCCGCGGGCGCCCGTCCCGCCGACCGGCTGCCGCCCCGGGCCGAGATCGTCGCCGTACTGCGCCGGGTCGCCGACCACTGGATCGGCGCGCACGCCGACCCCGGGGACAACCAGTGGGCCCGTGCCACCTTCTTCAGCGGGCTGATGGCCCTGCACCGCCTCACCCGCGAGCCGCGCTATCTCGCCCACGCCCGCGGCTGGGCCGAGAAGCACGCCTACGGGCTGCACAACGGCGTCACCACCCGGCACGCCGACGACCACTGCGCGGGGCAGACCTACCTCGATCTGCACGCGCTGGACGCCACGCCGGACCCGGCGAAGATCGCCGCCATCGAGGACTCCCTGCAGCGCATGGTCCGGACCTCCGCCGAGAAGCACGACGACTGGTGGTGGGACGACGCGCTGCACATGGCGATGCCGCCGTTCGCCCGGCTCGGCGCATTGCGTCAGGACCCCGCGTACTGGGACGCGATGCACGCCCTCTACACCCACACCAAGAGCGCGGAGGGCGGGCCGGGCCTGTACGACCCCGCCGTCGGGCTCTGGTATCGCGACAAGCGGTTCCTGCCCGGCGGTATCGCCTCGCCGAACGGCCGGCCGGTGCTCTGGTCGCGGGGAAACGGCTGGGTCGCCGGTGCCCACACCAAGGTGCTCGGCGTCCTGCCGGCCTCACATCCGCACGTCCCGGAATACCGCGCCGCACTCGTCGGTGAACTCACCGCGCTGCGCGCCGTCCAGCGCGCCGACGGGTTCTGGAACGTGAACCTCGCCGATCCGGAGCACCTGCCGGGCCCGGAGACCAGCGGCACCGCCTTCTTCACGTACGGCACGGCGTACGCGCTGCGCGCCGGGCTGGTCCCGCGGGAGACGTTCCGGCCGGTCGCCGCCCGTGCCTGGAACGGGATGGTCGCCACCGCGGTGCACCCCGACGGCTTCCTCGGATACGTGCAGAACGTGGGTGACCGCCCGGAGTCCAGCCAGCCGGTCGGGTACGGCACCACGGCGGACTTCGGTGTCGGCGGCTTCCTGATGGCGGGTGCGGAGCTGGCGAAAGTGGCCGGCTCCTGACTCCGTGTCCGGTGCGGGCCCGGCACAGCCCTCGTGGGGGCGCCGGGCCCGTGCGCCCCGGGGGTCGCGGGTCCCCGCCGTGCCGCGGCACAAAGCCGGGGTGCCGCGCGCTTGACAAAATGTCTTGCCGGGTCGGCAATGGAACAGATGGCAGACGACGATCTCGCACACGTACTGACCGCTGTGGGCCCGCGACTGAGGGCGCTGCGCCGCGAGCGCGGCACGACCCTGGCCCAATTGAGCGAGACCACCGGGATCTCGCTCAGTACCCTCTCCCGCCTGGAATCCGGTCTGCGCAAACCCACCCTGGAACTGCTGCTGCCGCTGGCGAAGGCGTACGCCGTGCAGCTGGACGAACTGGTGGACGCGCCGGCCACCGGCGACCCGCGTCTGCATCCCCGCCCCTTCACCCGCGACGGCGTGACGTTCATCCCGCTGACCCGGCACCTCGGCGGGCTGCACGCCTACAAGATGGTGGTGCCCGGCGCGCAACCGGGGGCGGCGGATCCGGAGCAGCGGGCGCACGAGGGCTATGAGTGGCTCTACGTGCTGGCCGGCCGTCTGAGGCTGCTGCTGGGTGAGCACGATGTCGTGCTCACCGCAGGGGAGGTCGCCGAGTTCGACACCCGCACTCCGCACGGGTGGGCGAGTGCCGGCCCGGAGCCGGTCGAGTTCCTCAGCCTCTTCGGGGCGCAGGGGGAGCGCCTTCACGTGCGGGCCAGGCCCGCACGCAAGTGACCCCGGCGGCCCGCGCGGTGGGCAGCACGCCGCCGGGCCCGTGACGCGTCCGGTCACATCCTGGTCCCGCCGACGCCCGCCGGCCGGCCGTCAGCTCTGCCACATCCGGGTGAGCACGGCGTTCACCGCGTCCGGGCGGTCCTGGTGCGGGGTGTGGTCGGCGCCCTGCACCCGTACGTGGCGTGCGCCGATCGCGTCGGCGAGGTACTCACCGCAGGCGGCCAGCGCCGCTCCGGTGAAGTCGCGGTAGTCGGGGTGGGCTTCCTCCCACGACCCGTTGATGACGACCTTGGGCATCCCGGCCTTGGCCAGCGGACCGAGCGGGATCTGCGCGTCCCAGGCCGGGCGTTCGCGCATCGCGGACCGCGCCGCGCGCAGCAGCCGCGGTGTAGGCCGCGGCACCGGCAGGCCGTAGGGCTCGGTGGCCCGCCGCAGGAAGTCCGCCGGGCTCGACTCCGCTTCGTCGCCCCCGAAGGCGGCGCGGATCCGCTCCAGCGCCGCCGCCACGACGGGGTGGCCGGCCGCGGTGCGCAGTGGTGACGGCTCGATGAGGGTGAGCGAGTGGACGGCCTGGGGGCGGGCGGACGCGGCCAGCATCGCGGCCACCGCGCCGTAGGAGTGACCGACCAGATGCGCGCCGTTTCCCAGCAGTTGGCGGACGTCCTCGGCGTCGACGGCGTAGTCGCTGCGGTCGATGTCCGGGCTGTCGCCGAAACCGCGCCGGTCGACCAGCTCCAGGCGGAACATTTCGGCCAGCGGACGCTGCCCGGCGAAGCACTCCGTGCCCCAGCTCATCGTGCCGTGCACCAGCACCGCCCGCGGCGCGCCGGGCGTCGCCTCGTCCCACACCGTCACATGAAGTGGTTCACGGTTCATACGCCCCCACCCTAGGCCGTGGGAGACCCCCGCGGAGCACCCGCCGCGTCCCGTGGAAGGTCACAATCCGGCCAGCTCCGCCAGCACCCGCGCCTCGGCCAACTCCGTTGCCCCGCCCTCGACATCGTCGTGGTCGGCGCTCCACAGCGCGCTCTCCACGGCACGCGCCACCGACCAGGCGAGCAGCCGCGCGGGGTCCTCGCCCAGGACCTCGCCGACGAGCGTGCAGCGCTCTTGCAGCACCGGTCGCGGGTCGGGGTGCGTGAAGGGGTCGTCGACCTGCGTCAGCAGGGGCCACGGGTCGTACGCCGGGTCACCCACCATCGGCTTGGGGTCGATGGCGAGCCAGGGCTGCCGCCGCGCCGCCAGCACGTTGCCCGGGTTGAAGTCGCCGTGCACCACGACCTCCCGGGCGGCCGTCACGGGCAGCTTGCGCAGCAGGTCGGCGCCGAGCGCCACCAGCCCCGGGTCGTAGCCCGGCCGCAGCCGGAACATCCGCTCCTGGAGCACGTCCGCCCACTCCGCGCACACCGCGTCGACCCGCTCCAGCATGCCGTCGGGCGGCATGGGCGCGGTCCACAGGTCGCGCAGCAGACCGGCGGCGAGGGCGAGCCGCTCGGCGGGCGGCAGCGCGGCGTCGGTGAGCGGGGTGCCGGGGGTGCAGCGCTCGATCAGCAGCGCGCCCCGCTCGCGGTCCCAACGGTGCAGCCGGACGGCTCCGTTGCCGTCCCAGGCGTGCAGCCCGGGTGCCTCGCCCTCGGCTTCGCGGTGCGGCCAGGTCACCTTGAGCACCGCGGGCTCGCCGCCGGGTTGTACCGCGGGCGCCACCCAGGAGCAGCTGCCGCCGTGGAACGGGGTGCCCAGCCGCAGCTCCCACCGCTCCTCGATCTCGCGGACGATGCCCGGCAGCCGGTCGAGCCAGGCCCGCCCGGAGGGCGTTCGCCCCATCTGCGTGATCACGGGCAGGTCGGCGGGGAAGCGGTCGTCGTGCGGGGTGCGCGCCATCCGGGCAGCTTAGGCGGTGCCGGGACGGCCATGGGCGGCGTCAGCTCGTCCGGCCGCCGGGGGCGCACGGGCCGCGGTCGCGGGTGTCGGTGCCGCCGCGGCCGGGCGCGCCCGAGAGGGCGCGCCAGGCGATCGCCGCGGCCGTCCTCAGCCGGGGCGCGGCGGCCGACGGGCCGACCGCCGGGGTGGTGAGCCGGACCACTCACCGCACGCCGCGCGGCACTCCCGCGAACCGTGGCGGGCGGATGTGAAACCCTGGTCGGACCACATCGGCGAGGCCAGGGAAGGACCGGAGGGCAGTGAGCGAGAGTGCGGCCGTCCGGCCCCGTAACCCGCGCGGACAGGGTGAGCGGCTGCGCGAGGAGCTGCTGCGGGCCACCGAACGCCTCCTGGAGCAGGTCGGCAGCGAGGACGCCCTGTCGTTGCGCGCCGTCGCCCGCGAGGCCGGTGTCGCCGCCCCCAGCATCTACCGGCACTTCGCCGACAAGACCGAGCTGGTCTGGGCGACCCTGGAGATCAGCTACGAGCGGCTGGCCCGCGCGATGGCCGAGGCCGCCGCGAAGGCGGACGGCGACGATCCGGTCGCCCGGCTGCGTGCCCAGCTGCGGGCCTACTGCCGGTATGCCGTCGCGCACCCGGCCACCTACCGGCTGCTCTACGAGACCCGGCAGACCCCCGTCGGCCCCGAGCGGCTGGCCGGGCATCCGGCCGGACTGCTGGTGCGCAGCTGGAACGACGCGCTCACGGCGTGCGAGGAAGCGGGCCGGCGGGTGCGGTGCTCGCGCTCGGAGGCGCCGTACATGCTGTGGTCGTCCGTGCACGGCCGGGTGATGCTCTGGCAGGTCATGCCGAGCCGCAAGGACGCCAGCCGGCTCGACCGCTTCGTGGACGAGATCCTTCAGCTGCTGCTGGAGGACTGAGCGCGGCCGCCCGCGGGCGGCCGGTGTGGTGAGCGGGCGGGCAGTGAGGCCGGCTCATCAGCGGCGGGCACCCGTCGTGCCGTCCTTGCCGTTTCCGGCTGCCGCCGCGCCTCGCTCCGGAAACGGCTGACGCCCCGCCGTTTCGCCGTTGCCGACCTGCCGCAGCCCCCCGCCGTTGACCGGGAGTCCGGCGCCGTCCCTTCCTGATTTCCCGTCACTTCCGGTGCCCCGGTCTGTTTGCGTGGCCATTACACATGTAAGTTTACGGCTGTTAGGCGAACGTTCGACTCTGAGCACGCCGCTGTCGGCGTGCGCGCGAGAAGCGAGATGAGCGAGATGACACTTTCCACCGCCCCGGCGTCCCGGACCGCCCAGCCGTCGAGCGGCTGCCCCTTCGACCCGCCCCCGCTCTCGGATCTCCTCGACCAGGGGGACGACCCGCACGCCGCCTTCGCCGCCCTCCGCGCCGAGGAGACGCTCTCCAAGGTCGCTCTCCCGGACGGCAGTTGGGCCTGGCTCGCCACCCGCTACGCCGACATCCGCGCCATCCTCGGGGACACCCGCTTCAGCTCCGACACCACCGTCCCCGGCTACCCCCTCAGCGGCATGACCGGCGGCACCAACACCGACAACCGCGGCTTCATCCGCATTGACCCGCCCGAGCACACCCGGCTGCGCCGGATGGTCACCCGGGAGTTCATGGTCAAACGCGTCGAGGCGCTGCGCCCGGAGATCCAGCGCATCACCGACGAGCTGTGCGACGCGATGGAGCGGGCGCAGGGGCGCGGCAACGGGGGAGTGGACCTCGTCGAGGCGCTCGCGCTGCCCGTCCCCTCGCTGGTCATCAGCCTGCTCCTCGGCGTCCCCTACGACGACCACGACGTCTTCCAGGGGCTCACCGGCAAGCTGCTCTCCCGTGTCGTCCCCGACGACGAGCGGGAGGCCGCCCGCATCGAACTGCGCGACTACCTCGACCGGTTGGTCACCACGAAGGAGGCCGACCCGGGCGACGACATCCTCGGCCGCCTCATCGTCGAGCAGCAGCGCACCGGCGAGATCACCCACGACGAGGTGGCCGCCTTCGCCGCCCTGCTCCTGATCGCCGGGCACGAGACCACGGCCAACATGATCGGCCTCAGCGCGCTCACCCTGATGCGCGACCGGGAGTCCGCCGACCGGCTGCGTGAGGAGCCCGCGCTGATCCGCGGCGCCGTCGAGGAACTGCTGCGCTTCCACAGCATCATCCGCAACGGCCCGCGCCGGGTCGCCACCGCCGACATCGAGATCGACGGCCACCTCATCCGGGCCGGTGAGGGCGTCGTGGTGGCCGTGCCGTCCGCCAACCGCGACGAGAGCGTCTTCGCCGACGCCGACCGGCTCGACGTGTGCCGCCCCAACGCCCAGCACCACGTCGCCTTCGGGTACGGCGTCCACCAGTGCCTGGGCCAGGCACTGGCCCGCGTCGAACTCCAGGTCGTCATCGCCACGCTGCTGCGCCGCTTCCCCGCCATGCGCCCGGCCGTGCCGGTCGAGGACATCCCCTTCCGCAGCGACATGGCCATCTACGGCTGCCACGCCCTGCCCGTCACCTGGTGACACCGGGCGGCCGCCGCCCCGACCCACCCCCCCACGCACCCCTCACCACCACGGAGTTCCCCATGAAGATCACCCTTGACGCCGACAAGTGCTGCGCCGCCGGCCAGTGCGTGCTGATCGCCCCCGAGGTCTTCGACCAGCGCGACGAGGACGGCGTGGTCGTGCTTCTCGACGCCGCGCCCCCCGCCGAGCAGCACGACGCGGTCCGCGAGGCCGCCGCCATCTGCCCGGCCGCCGTGATCGAGGTCCACGCGTGACCACCCGGCCCATCGCCGTCGTCGGTGCCTCCGCGGCGGGTCTCGCCGCGGCGGAGGCGCTGCGCCGGTTCGGCTGGACCGGACCGCTCACCCTCATCGGCGACGAACCCCACCTCCCGTACGACCGGCCTCCCCTGTCCAAGCAGTTGCTGCACGGCGCGTGGGAGCCCGAGCGGCTGCTGCTGCGCACCGCAGGCCAACTGGACCCGCTCGGCCTCGACCTGCGGCTCGGCACCCGGGCCACCGGCCTGGACGCGGCCACCAGGACGCTCACTCTGGACGGCGGCGAACGGCTCATCTGCGCCGGCGTCATCATCGCGACCGGCGTCGCCGCCCGCTCGCTGCCCGGGGCGGAGCACCTCGCCGGGGTGCACACCCTGCGCACGCTCGACGACGCTCTCGCACTGCGCGCCCGGCTGACCGGCGCCGAGCGGCGCCTGGTGATCGTCGGCAACGGCGTCCTGGGCTGCGAAGCGGCCGCGGTGGCACGTGAACTGGGCCACGAGGTCACCCTCGTCGGCCGCGACCCGGTACCGATGGCGCGTGCCCTCGGCGCCGAGGTCGGCACCCTGCTCGCCGAGGAGCACCGCGCCCACGGGGTGCGCCTGCTCACCGCCGACGTGGCCGGGTTCGACACGGCGGCCTCCGCCGGTGCGGAGGCCGCACACGTCACCGCCGTGCGGCCGGCCGACGGGACGCGTATCCCCGCCGACAGCGTGCTGCTCGCCATCGGCTCTGAGCCCGCCGTGCAGTGGCTGGACGACCCGGCTCTCGACACCGGCGACGGGCTGCGCTGCGACGCGTACTGCGCCGCCGCCCCCGGCATCTACGCCGCGGGCGACGTGGCCCGCTGGGACCATCCGGTCCACGGCCGTCCGCTGCGCTTCGAGCACCGGACCAACGCCACCGAGCAGGGCATGGCCGCCGCCCGCAACCTGCTGGCCGAACTGGCCGCCGAGACCGCCCCGGCCGAGCCCTCGGACCCGGAGGCCGACGGCTCGGCACAGCAGCGCCGCCCGTTCGCCCCCGTGCCGTACTTCTGGTCCGACCAGTACGACATCAAGATCCAGGCGTACGGCCTGACCGCGGACGCCGACCGTGCGGAGACCACCGTCCTGGACCACGGCACCCGCCGTACCGTCACCCTCTACGGCAGCGACGGCGCCGCCACCGGCATCGTCGCGACCGGGCTGCCGCCCCGGCAGGTGCGGGCACTGCGCGCGGTCATCGCCACCCCCCTTCCCTGGGAGGAGGCGCGCGAGCGCGTCGGCGCCGCCACCGCTCCCGGCTGACCGTGCCGGATCATGGAGGGATGACCGACTCGTACGTACGGGTGCGCGGCGCCCGTGAGCACAACCTCCGCACCGTCGATGTGGACATCCCGAGGGACGCCCTGGTCGCGTTCACCGGGGTGTCCGGATCGGGCAAGTCCTCGCTGGCGTTCGGCACCCTCTACGCCGAGGCCCAGCGACGCTACTTCGAGTCGGTCGCCCCCTACGCCCGGCGGCTGATCCACCAGGTCGGCGCCCCGAAGGTCGAGGACATCACCGGTCTGCCGCCCGCGATCGCCCTGGAACAGCGGCGCTCCGCGCCCACCTCACGCTCCTCGGTCGGCACCGTCACGACGCTCTCCAACACGCTGCGGATGCTGTTCTCGCGGGCGGGCGACTACCCGGCGGGCGCCGAGCGGCTCGACTCCGACGCCTTCTCACCCAACACCGCCGTCGGCGCCTGCCCCGAGTGCCACGGCCTGGGCCGGGTCCACCGGGTCACCGAGGAATCCCTCGTCCCCGACCCCGCGCTGTCCGTCCGCGACGGCGCCATCGCCGCCTGGCCCGGCGCCTGGCAGGGCAAGAACCTCCGCGACATCCTCGACGCCCTGGGCCATGACGTCGACCGGCCCTGGAGGGAACTGCCGCAGGCCGACCGCGACTGGATCCTGTTCACCGAGGAACAGCCGGTCGTCACCGTCCACCCGGTGCGCGACGTCGGGCGCATCCAACGCCCCTACCAGGGCCAGTACATGAGCGCCAAGCGCTACGTCCTGCACACCTTCGCCGACTCCAAGAGCGAGACGCTGCGCAAGCGGGTCCAGGGCTTCATGGTCGCCGAGCCCTGCCCGGTGTGCGCCGGACGGCGGCTGCGCCCCGAAGCCCTGGCCGTCACCTTCGCAGGCCGTGACATCGCCGCCCTCGCGGGCCTGCCGCTGAGCGCCCTGGCCGAGCTGCTGCGCCCCACCGCGCAGGCGCCGGAGGAGGGGGTGGCGCCGACCCTGGCCCGCGACCTGGTGGCCCGCATCGAGATCCTCACCGAACTCGGCCTCGGCTATCTGAGCACCGACCGGCCCGCGCCGACCCTCTCCGCCGGCGAACTCCAGCGGCTGAGGCTGGCCACCCAGCTGCGCTCCGGCCTCTTCGGTGTCGTCTACGTCCTCGACGAGCCGTCCGCCGGCCTCCACCCCGCCGACACCGAGTCCCTGCTCACGGTGCTGGGCCGGCTCAAGGAAGCCGGCAACTCGCTGTTCGTCGTCGAGCACGACATGGACGTCGTACGGCGTGCCGACTGGATCGTGGACGTCGGCCCCCGGGCCGGGGAGCACGGCGGACAGGTGCTGCACAGCGGGCCGGTGGACGCGCTCGCCGACGTCACCGGCTCCGCGACCCGCCGGTTCCTCTTCGACACCGAGCCGCCCGCGTCCCGCACACCCCGCAGCCCCTCGGGCACCCTGGCGCTGCGCGGCGTCACCCTGCACAACCTCCGGGGTGTGGACGCCGCCTTCCCGCTCGGCGTCTTCACCGCCGTCACCGGCGTCTCCGGATCCGGCAAGTCGACGCTGGTCACCCGTGTCCTCGCCGAAGCGGTCCGCGAGCACCTGGGCGCGGAGCAGGGCAGGCAGGACGCCGGTGACGCGGCGGAGCCGGACGCCGGGCCCATGGCCACCGCCCAACTCACCGCCGTCCACGGCCTGGAGGCGATCGGCCGGCTGGTGCGCGTCGACCAGAGGCCGATCGGCCGCACCCCCCGGTCCAACCTCGCCACCTACACCGGGATGTTCGACGCCGTCCGCAAGGTGTTCGCGGCCACCGACGAGGCCCGCGCGCTCGGGTACACCGCGGGGCGGTTCTCCTTCAACGTCACCGGCGGCCGGTGCGAGACCTGCCAGGGCGAGGGGTTCGTCGCCGTCGAACTGCTCTTCCTGCCCGGCACCTACGCGCCCTGCACCGACTGCCACGGCGCCCGCTACAACCCCGAGACGCTCCGGATCACCTACCGCGGCCGGAACGTCGCCGACGTCCTGGGGATGACCGTCGACACCGCCGCGGACTTCCTCGCCGACATCCCCGCGGCCGCCCGCAGCCTGCGCACCCTCCAGGACGTCGGCCTGGGCTACCTCCGCCTGGGCCAGCCCGCGACGGAGCTGTCCGGCGGCGAGGCCCAGCGCATCAAGCTCGCCGCCGAACTCCAGCGCGCCCGGCGCGGCCACACCCTCTACCTCCTCGACGAACCCACCACCGGCCTGCACCCGGCCGACACCGAGGTGCTGCTGCGGCAGTTGCACGGCCTGGTGGACGCCGGCAACACCGTGGTCGTCGTCGAGCACGACATGACGGTCGTCGCGGGCGCCGACCACGTCATCGACCTGGGGCCGGGCGGCGGGGCCGAGGGCGGCAGGATCGTGGCCGAGGGCACGCCCGAGGAGGTGGCGGCTGCGCCGGGCAGCCGTACCGCGCCCTATCTGGCCCGGGACAGGGCCAGGCCCGGGCGTTCTTGAGGGTCGGATAATCTACGCAGGTCACATCACCGTGCAGCAAGACGAAGGGGGCACCTCTCGTGGCAGACATCGAGAAGGCCAGGGCGGAGTTCGACCGGTTCGACGCGGACAAGGACGGCCTGGTCACGGCGGACGAGTTCAAGCGGGCGATGGCCGAGATGGGCGACCCGTTCGTCACCGGCCCGATCGCCGAGGCGGTCATCAAGTCCAAGGACAGCAACAGCGACGGCCGGCTGTCCTTCGACGAGTTCTGGCAGGCCCTGGAGAAGTGACGCCCGCCCCCTGACGTCCGCTCCTCGGGTACCTGTGCCGCCTTCGGGCCGGCCGCGATGCCGGCCGGCCCGGAGGCGGGCGGCCCCGGCGTGCCCGTCCGCGCCGGCCGGCCCGGACGCGGCGAACCGCGGACGGCGGGTACCGCTCGCCCGTCCGCGGCTCGATTCCTGCTCCCCGGGGCCCACGGTGGCAGCCCGGGGGTCCGCTACTTCTCCGAGGCGCCCACCGGCGGCGGCGCCGCGTCCTCGCCCGTGCCCCAGTCGGACGGCTTCGCTCCCAGGGTGAAGGCCAGCTCACGCCCCGAGCGCAGATCGCCTGTGGTCAGATACGTCCGCTCCCGCTCGGCGCCGTCGAGTCGGACCGACCGCACGTAGCGCAGGTCGGTGGAGGTGCCGGGCGCGGTGACGGTGAAGTGGCCGGCCGGGAAGTACCGCCGGTCCAGCGTCAGGTCGACCCGGTCGAAGACCGGTGTGCTCAGCCCCCAGGTGTCGGTGCCCGGTTGCACCGGGAAGATCCCGATCGACGAGAGCACCATCCACGCCGACATGGTCCCCAGGTCGTCGTTCCCGGTCATACCGCTCGGAGTGTCGGTGAAGAGGGTCAGCGCGGCGTGCACCACGTCCGTGGTCTTCCACGGCCGGCCGGTGGACAGATAGGTGTAGGGCGCGATCAGATCGGGCTCGTTCTGCGGGTTGTACTTGTCCGCGTTGTAGTAGTCGTACGGGCCGTTGACCCACACCTCGCGCGCCGTCTTCGCCGGGTCCTTCAACAGGTCCTGGTAGGCGAAGAAGGAGTCGAGCCGCTGGTCGGCCTTCTCCTTGCCGCCGATCAGGGCCAGCGTCCCCGGCAGGTCCTGCGGCACCAGCCACTGGTACTGCCAGGACGTGCCCTCGTGGAAGCCCTCGCTCTTGGCCGGATCCGCGGGGCCGGTGAAGGCGCCTTCCGCGTCGCGGGCCCGGAAGAAGCCGGTCGAGGGATCGAAGATCCTGCGGTAGTTCTGGGCGCGGGCGGCATAGCGGTCGGCGTCGGCGTCGTGCCCCAGGTCGCGCGCCATCTGGGCCAGCATGGCGTCCGACAGCGCGTATTCGAGGGTCGCCGACGCGCCGTGGTCGAAATCGGAGTCGCCGGGCTTGGCGTGCTCGCGGCCCTTGAGGTACGGCACGAATCCGTCCTTGAGGTACTCCGCGTTGCCCTCGCGGCCGACGGCCGGCGAGTCGGCCGGCGGGACGCCGTCCGCGTTCTTCTTCAGGGCCGCGTACGCCTCTTCCTCATGCCCCCGCAACAGCCCCTGCTGATAGGCGTTGGTGAGGAACGGCGTGACCGGGTCGCCCGTCATGATGTTCGTCTCGACCGTTCCGTAGCCCCACTTCGGAAGCCAGCCGCTCTCCTTGTCGATCCGCAGCACCGACAACGCCATGTCGCGCGACTCCCGCGGTGCCAGGAGCGCCAGCAGTTGCGCCTGGGTGCGGTAGGTGTCCCACAGTGACCAGTTCTGGTAGTAGGTGAACCCTCCGTCCTCGGTGGCGCGGTGGGTCCTGCGGTCCCATCCGGTGTAGCGGCCGTCCACGTCGCTGCCGATGTTCGGCGCGAGGAAGGACCGGTAGAGGGAGGAGTAGAAGGTCCGGCGCAGCGTGGTGTCGCCGCCCCGGGCCCGGACCAGCCCGAGCCGCCGCTCCCACTCGGCGTTCGCCGCGGCCTTCGTCCGGTCGAAGGAACGGCCGCCCTCGGCCCGTAGGTTGCGGGCCGCGCCCGGGGCGTCGACGTAGCTGATGGCGGTGGTCGCCTCGACGGTGCGGTCGGCGCGGGTGTCGAAGCGCGCGTAGGCGCCGTGCCGGCCGGTGGCCGTCGAGTCGCGGGAGCCGGCCGTCACCTTGTCGCCGTCCCAGGTGCCGTACGACGTGAACGGCCGGTCGAAGTGGGTGAGGGTGTGCAGGGTGTACGGCTCGGTGTCCTGGCAGAAGCCTCGGCCGGTGATGCTGGTGCGGATGGTGCGCGAGTCGAGCACCTCGACCCGGGTGGAGACCGTGCTGTGCAGCGACTGGCCCGTGTTGAGCAGCACGTTGGCCTTGTCGGTGGCCGGGAAGGTGTAGCGCTGCTTGCCGGTTCGCGCGGTGGCGGTCAGCTCGGCGGTGATCCCGCCGTACGACTTCAGGCCCACCCGGTAATAACCGGGGCGGGCGGATTCGTCGTCGTGGGTGTAGGAGGCGGCGTACTCGGCGTTGTCGGTCTCGGTGATGTCGCCGGTCGTGGGCAGCACCGGCAGATCACCGCCGAGGCCGCAGCCGACGCCGGAGATGTGCACCGAACCGAAGCCGCGGATGTGGTCGTCGTCGTAGCCGTAGCCGGTGGTGTGGCCGGTGTCGGGGGAGAGCTGCACCATGCCGAACGGCACGGCTGCGCCCGGATAGGTGTTGCCGTCGTGCCGGCTGCCGATGAAGGGGTTGACCAGGTCGGTGAGCGGGCCGGCGGGCGGCTCGGCCCGCGCGGCGGGGGCCGCGAGAGCGCCCCCGATGAGCGCGGCCGCCAGCACCGCGCCGGCGGTGCGCAGCCGGGTGCGACTGAGCCATGGCATGGGTCGGACCTCCGGGATCGTGGCCGCGTGGCCGGCCGGCCGGGAGTTCAGCGGGCCCGGTCGGCAGACAACGTTGTCAGGGCGCGCTCATTCTTGGTGCCGGCCCGGCGGGCGTCAAGGGTCGGCGTCGGGGGAACTCCGGCGTGTCCGGACCACGGGAACGCGGGTGGTCCGGACAGCCGAAGGGGAGGCGTGGGTCAGGCGGTTGTGGGAAGGCACGCACCGGTGCGCGGGGCGCCGGAGCGGTGTCCGGGGGCGACGCCGCGCCGCCGGACACCACGGGCCGGTGCGGCCCCCACCGTCAGGACGTGCCGCAGGGCATCGATGCCGGGTCGGACGCGTCCTTGATGAGCGCGCGATGCGCCGCCGCCAGACGCTTCACATCCGGCTTGACCACCTTGCGGTCGTACGTCAGCAGCCCGTTCAACTCGCCCTCCACATCGCTGATCTGCGTGTAGACGGCGCCGTTGCCGCCCTGGCAGGCCAGCGTGCGGACATGTGCGAGCTCCGCGAGATAGTCGTCCGTGTACGCGGCCTGGTCCACCCCGACGTAGGTGTGCTGCACCGGCCAGGCGTGGCCCGGTACGGCCAGACCGAGGCCGCCGTACTCGCCGCTGACCAGGGCGCGTCTGCCGTCCGGTGCGGGCAGTTGGGCGCGGGGATAGCCATGGGCGTCGGCCACGTCACCGTTCCCGCCGTCCTGGGCGCCGCAGCAGTTGAGGCCGCTCATGTTGTTCACCAGCCGGGTCGGGTCCCACGCCTTGGCCTGGTCGGCGACGCGGGCTTGGTCGTACTGCCCCCAGCCCTCGTTGAAGGTGACCCACATGATGACCGAAGGGCTGCTGACGTGCTCGTCGATCATCTGCTTCATCTCGCGCTCGTACTGCGCGCGGGCCGGCTGGGACGGCTCGACGGTGTTCATCGCCGGCATGTCCTGCCACACCATCAGGCCCAGCTTGTCCGCCCAGTAGAACCAGCGGTCCGGCTCGACCTTGATGTGCTTGCGCACCGAGTTGAAGCCCATGGCCTTGTGCATCTTCAGGTCGTACGCCAGCGCCTCGTCGGTCGGCGCGGTGTGCAGGCCGTCCGGCCAGAAGCCCTGGTCCAGGGTGGCCATCGAGAAGACCGGCTTGCCGTTGAGGACGGTCCGCGGGACGCCGTCGACCTTCTCGACGCCGATCGAGCGCATGCCGAAGTAGCTGCCGATCCGGTCGGCGCGGGAGCCGGAGCCGACGGTCACCTTCAGGTCGTACAGATGCGGATCGTCCGGCGACCACAGGTGTGCGTCGGGGACCGGCACCTCGATCGGGCCGTCGCCGGTGCCGCTCGCCCGGCCGACCTCGCGCTTGCCGTCGTAGGCGACCGCGGTCACCGGAACGCCGTCGCGTACCCCGTGGGCCTCGACGGACACCGTGCCGCCGGGGACGTCGGGGGTGAGTGCGAGGCTGTCGGCGTGGTCGGCGGCGACCGGTTCCATCCAGACCGTCTGCCAGATGCCGGAGGAGGCGGTGTACCAGATGCCGCTGGGGTCCAGCCGCTGCTTGCCGATGGGCGGGCTCTCGCCGTCCGCGGCGTCGGTCGGGTCGTAGACCCCGACGATCAACTCCTGTGTGCGGCCCGGCCGCAGCGCGTCGGTGATGTCCACGGAGAACCGGTCGTAGCCGCCCTTGTGCGCGGTGACCTTCCTGCCGTTGACGTACACCTCGGCCTGCCAGTCCACCGCGCCGAAGTTGAGGTCGAGCCGCCGGGAGCTGCCGATCCTCCAGTCCGCGGGGACGGTGAAGGTCCTGCGGTACCACATCCGGTCCTCGTGCCGTTCGATCCCGGAGAGCTGCGACTCCACCGGGTAGGGGACCAGGATCTTCTCCGCCAGCTGCTTGCCGACGGGCGGTGCGTCACCCTTGTCCGCCGCCGCGAACTGCCACTCGCCGTTGAGGTTGCGCCACTTGTCCCGGGTGAGCTGCGGGCGCGGGTACTCCGGGAGGGCGTTGTCCTTGCTGACGTCGTCGGCCCACTCGGTGCGCAGCTGGTAGGTCGACTCGTTGGTGCCGCCGGCCCAGTAGGCGGCGATGTCCTCGCCCTGCGCGGTGGCCAGGCCGCCCTCGCCGTCGTAGTGCAGGTCGGCCTGGCCGCCCTGGCCGACGACCGGTTCGTCCAGCGCGATCAGCAGCCTGGACGGGTCGGCGGAGTCCAGCCTGGCCTTGCCCAGCGGCCAACGTGCGCCGCCGATCACCGCGTCGAGGTGGGCGGTGAAGGCTGCGGGGGGAGCGGCCAGGTCCTGGGGGAAGTCCAGGCGGAGGGTGCGGCCGTCGGGCCGGACGGAGACGGCGGTCGGGCCGTCGTAGTCGAAGCCGTCGGGGAGGGTGAAGGCGCTCTGCGGGACCGGGGTCTTCGTGCCTCCGGGCGGAATCCAGTTCAGGTGGAGGTTGGAGCCGCCGATGTGCTCGAAGTACTCGATCTTGATGTCGTAGGCGTGGCCGGCTGCCAGGTCCACGGCGGGCGAGGTCTGCTCCTTGTCCCAGTCGTCGACCCAGTGGTCGATGGCCGGTTTGCCGTCGACCCAGAGCCGGAAGCCGTTGTCGCCGGTCATCGCGAAGGTGTACGCGCCGCTGGTGGCGGGCGTGAGCTTGCCCGTCCAGCGGACCGTCGCGTCGTCGGCCCGGCCGGTGGCCTGCTCCAGCCGGGAGTCCAGGTTCGCGAAGTCGATCAGGGGGTCGACGGCGGTCGCCTTGAGTTCGTCGAAGTCGAAGGCGCCCGGGGCGGATTGGGTGAAGTAGTCGCCCTTCAGGCCGTGGACGGCCGCGGGGGCGTCGTCGCGATCCGCGGCGGGCGCGGCGGGCGCGGCGGACGCGTCGGCGCCGCCGGGGGTGAGGGAGAGCAGCGCGGCGGCGAGCGTGGCCGCCAGCGCCGCGCCGAGGGGGCGGTGGCTGAATTTTCCGCGGCGCGCACGTCTTCCACGTGCGCGACCGGGACGGGTGGGCAGGAACGGAGAACGCACAGGACCTCCGAGGTCGGTTCCTTCCGGCTCTGCCCCTTGCTTCCGCCATCTTGTATAACGTTGGAAACAAGGGCAGTTGGCATGACAGCACGCCGTCTGCACTCTGTCCAGGGCCATGACAACGGCCGGTTCCGGGGCGCCGGATCGGCACGGGAGGAAGTCCGATGAGGGTCAGCCTCAAGGATGTGGCGCAGCGCGCCGGTGTCTCGATCAAGACCGTGTCGAACGTCGTGAACAACTATCAGCACGTCACCCCCGCGATGCGGGCGCGCGTCCAGCAGGCCATCGACGAGCTCGGCTACCGCCCCAACCTCACCGCCCGCCACCTGCGCAAAGGGCGTACCGGCATCATCGCCCTGGCGCTGCCGGAGCTGGGCAACCCCTACTTCGCCGAACTGGCCGGCGCGGTGATCGACGCGGCGGCCCGGCACGACTACACGGTGCTGCTCGACCACACCGGCGGGCTGCGCGAGCGCGAGATCCTGGTCAGCCAGGGCTTCAGCGCCCGGGTCATCGACGGGCTGATCCTCAGCCCCATCGAGCTGGAGACCGAGGATCTGCGCGCCCGCAGCGACGACGCCCCCCTGGTCCTGCTCGGCGAGCGGCGCTACGACCTGCCGCACGACCACATCGCCATCGACAACATCGCCGGGGCGCGGGCCGCCGTGCGTCATCTGCTCGACCTCGGACGGCGCCGGATCGCCTTCCTCGGCGCCCGCAGGGACCGCACGCACCAGCCCGCCCATCTGCGACAACTGGGCTGGCAGGCGGAGTTGGCGGCGTCCGGCATCGCCGAGGAGGCGTGCCTGATCGGACCCACGCAGGGTTGGGAGCGGTCGGACGGCGCCGGCGCGATGGCGGCGCTGCTGGACTCCGGGCAGCGGCCGGACGCGGTGTTCGCCTACAACGACCTGATCGCGATCGGGGCGATGCGGGTGCTGTTCGAGCGCGGGCTGCGGGTGCCGGAGGACGTGGCGGTGGTGGGCTTCGACGACATCACCGAGGGGCGGTTCGGCGCCGTCACGCTGACCACCATCGCGCCGGACAAGCAGGCCATCGCCCGTCTCGCGGTGGAGTCGATCATCGCGAGTCTGGCGGGTGAGGAGAGCCGCCCGCGCCAACTCCAGCCGGAATTCGCCCTGGTGGCGCGGGAGAGCACGCTCGGCCGGCGGTGAACCGCGCCGTACGAGTCCTTGCGCGAAGGGTTTACAGCGCCCTTCCAACGTTATAAATATCGCTGCGGACAACGGACTTGATCGCCCGAGATGGGGTTCTGCCATGCATCCGTACGCTCGTCGACACCGTTCCGCCCTGGTCGCGGGGCTCGCCCTGAGCCTGGCCCTGACCGTCACCTCCTGCGCCAAGTCCGAGGACGACGGCGCGAAACCGGCCGGTGGGGCCGGCTCCGGCGGCGAGCAGGCGGTCGAGGGACCGTCCGCGGGCAGCAGGGCCGGCTGCACCCTCGACGCCTACGGCGCCGAGAAACTCGACCTGAAGAACGCCACGGTGGGCTTCTCCCAGTCGGAGAAGGAAGCCAACCCGTTCCGGATCGCCGAGACCGCCTCGATCAAGGCCGAGGCCGAGAAGCGCGGCATCCGGCTGCTGGCCGCCAACGCCCAGTCGCAGTTCTCCAAGCAGATCAGCGACGTCCAGGACCTGATCGCCAAGGGCGTGGACCTGCTGGTCATCGCGCCGCTGAACTCCGACGGCTGGGACCCGGTGCTCAGCGCGGCGGCCGCCCGGCACATCCCCGTCGTCACCATCGACCGCAAGATCAACGCCAAGCCCTGCAAGGACTACGTGAGCTTCATCGGCTCCGACTTCGTCGCGCAGGGCGAGCGGGCCGCCGACCGGATGATCGAGGCGACCGGCGGCAAGGGGGAGATCGCCATCCTGCTCGGCGCGGCCGGCAACAACGTCACCACCGAGCGCACCAAGGGCTTCAAGGACCGTATCCGGGCCAAGGCGCCGAAGCTGAAGGTGGTCTTCCAGCAGACCGGCGACTTCGCCCGCGAGAAGGGCCAGCAGGTCACGGAGCAGCTGATCCAGTCCCGGCCCGGGATCGACGGCATCTACGCCGAGAACGACGAGATGGGCCTGGGGGCGGTGAACGCGCTCAAGGGCGCGGGCAAGAAGCCCGGCTCGGTGAAGATCGTCACCGTCGACGGCACTCGGAGCGCCGTCCAGGGCATCATCGACGGCTGGATCGACGGCGTGATCGAATCCAACCCCCGCTTCGGCCCGCTCGCCTTCGCGACGCTGGACTCCTTCACCCAGGGCAAGAAGGTCTCCCAGGACATCGTCATCCGCGACAGCGCGTACACCGAAGCCAACGCCGAGGCCGACCTCGGAAAGGCCTTCTGACGATGCGTCCGCCACGCCCGGCGCGTCGCTCAGTGTCTCCCGGTGAACCGGACGGGTCGCCGCCGCACGCGCCGGGCGGCGGCAAAGCGGCCGGCACACCCGGCGCCGCGCAAGCCGGCCGCAGCACCGCGCCCGCCGCGCCCGCCGCGCCTGCAGGGCGCGCGGCCGAGGTGCTCGCCGTACAGGGCCTGACCAAGAGCTTCCCCGGTGTACTCGCCCTGGACGGCGTCGACTTCGCGGTACGGGCCGGTGAGGTGCACGCCCTGGTGGGGGAGAACGGCGCCGGGAAATCCACCCTCATCAAGGTCCTCACCGGCGTGCACCGGCCCGACGCCGGCGAGCTGCGCCACCACGGCAGGCCGGTCCGCTTCCAGACGCCGCTGCACGCCCAGCACGCGGGCATCTCCACCATCTACCAAGAGGTCAACCTCATCCCCCTGATGAGCGTGGCCCGCAATCTCTTCCTCGGCCGGGAACAGCGCACCCGCCTCGGCCTGATCGACTTCGGCCGGATGCACCGCGAGGCCGGGACGGCCCTGGCCGACCTCGGCGTCCGCGTCGACGTGCGCCGGCCCCTGCACGAACTGGGCGTCGGGGCACAGCAGATGGTGGCGCTGGCCCGCGCCCGGTCGGTGGACGCCCGCGTGGTCATCATGGACGAGCCGACCTCCTCCCTCGAGCCGCGTGAGGTGGCGACCCTCTTCGGCGTCATCCGCACGCTGCGCGAGCGGGGCGTCGCGGTGGTCTACGTCAGCCACCGCCTCGACGAGCTCTACGCCGTCTGCGACGCCGTCACCGTGCTCCGCGACGGCCGGAGCGTGCACACCGGACAGCTCGCCGGCCTGGACCGGCTGCGACTGGTCTCCTTGATGCTGGGCCGCGAGATGGGGGAGGTGCGCCGCGAAGGCGTCACCCGGTTCAGCGGCGCGCACGAGGCCGCCGGGGCCGAACCCGTGCTGGCGGTAGAGGAGTTGACGGTCCCCCGCCGGTTGCACGGCATCTCGCTCTCGGTCCGCCCCGGCGAGGTCGTGGGGCTGGGAGGGCTGCTCGGCTCCGGGCGCAGCGAGACCGCCAAGGCCATCGCCGGCGCACTGCCGGCCGGCGGTCGGGTCACCGTCGCCGGGCTCCCGGTACGCACCGGCTCCACCGCCGCCGCGCTGCGCGCCGGGATCAGCCTGCTGCCGGAGGACCGCAAGGCCGAGGGCATCCTGCCCGGCCTCTCGGTGCGCGAGAACATCGCGCTGGCCGCACTGCCGCGGCTCTCCCGCTTCGGCCTGGTCTCCCGCCCCCGGATCGACCGCGTGGTGGACACCTTCGTCCGGCGTCTGAACATCAAGGCGTCCGGACCCGACCAGAAGGTCGGTGAACTCTCCGGCGGCAACCAGCAGAAGGTGCTGCTCGCCCGCTGGCTCGCCATGCACCCCAGGGTGCTGCTGCTGGACGAGCCGACCCGCGGCATCGACATCGGCGCGAAGGCGGAGGTGCAGCGGCTGATCGACGAACTCGCCGAGGACGGTCTCGGCGTGCTGCTGATCTCCTCCGACGTGGAGGAGCTGATCGAGGGCTCGGACCGGGTGGTGGTCCTCAAGGACGGTGCGGTGGTGGGGGAACTGACCGGTGGGGACGTCACCGAGGACGACCTGATGCGTGCCATCGCCGAAGCCGCGGAGGACCGGCGTGCGGCCGACGCGCCGGTTTCGCGGCACCTCCCCGCACCACCCGAGGGGGCCCCGCCCCGGGCACCCGCCGGCCCCGTACCGCCGTCCGCCGAGGAGGCCGCCGACCATGGCTGATCCGGCGCTGCGGCGCCTGCCCACCGACCGGGCCGCCCTGCTGCGCGGCCTGCAGGACTACGGCGTCTACGCCGGGGTCGCGGTCCTGGTGCTGGTCAACACCCTCATCACACCGAACTTCCTGACCGGCGAGAACTTCCGCACCCAGGCCGTCCAGGTCGCCCCCGTCATCATCGTCGCGCTGGGCATGGCGCTGGCCATCGGCAGCGAGGGCATCGACCTGTCCGTGGGCTCCGTGATGGCGCTGGCCACCTCGCTGGTCTCGCTCTATCTCGGCTACGGGCCGTGGATCGCCCTGCTCGTCGCCGTCCTCGGCGGAGCCGCCGTCGGCGTCGCCAACGGCGCACTGGTCGCCTGGGTCGGTGTGCAGCCGATCGTCGCCACCCTCGCTCTCATGGTCGGTGTCCGTGGGCTGGCGCTGGTGCTGTTGCCGCAGCTCAAGGACGTCCGTGACCGGGGCATGGCCGCCCTGGGCTCCGGCACCCTGGCCGGCATCCCCTACCTGGTGCTGATCGCCGCGGGTCTCGCCCTGCTGGTCGGCTTCGTCGTACGGCACACGCTCTTCGGCCGGCGGCTGCTGGCCATCGGCGACAGCCGCCCGGCCGCGGCGCTGGCCGGACTGCCCGTCCGCCGGGTACTGCTGCTGGTCTACGTCGGCTCGGGCGCCCTCGCGGCCCTCGCCGGGGTGCTCGCCACGGCACGGCTGACGGCGAGCGACCCGACCTCGCTCGGCACCCTCATGGAACTGTCCGCCATCACCGCGGTGGTGGTCGGCGGCACCCCGCTCAGCGGCGGCCGGGTCCGGATCGGCGGGACGGTCGCCGGCGCCGTCCTGATCCAGCTGCTGACCGCCTCCCTGATCAAACACGATCTGCCACCGTCCTGGACCCAGATCGCGCAGGCGGTCGTCATCGTGCTCGCGGTCCACGCGGCACGGGAGCGGGGGAAGCGATGACGTCACTGCGCACACCCGCGCCGCCGGGGGCCACGGCGCCGCCCACGGCACGCCGCGGACGGACCCGCGGCGAGCGCCTGAGCGCCCTCGCCCGGCAACACGGCGCCCTGGCCGCGCTGGTCGTCATCGGCCTGGTGGCGACGTTCTCCTTCGACTCCTTCGCCACTCCCGACAACCTGCGGAACATGGCGGTCTCCTCGGCCTTTCTCGCGGTGATCGCGCTCGGTATGACCTTCGTGATCGTCACCGGCGGGATCGATCTGTCCGTCGGCTCGCTGTTCGCCCTCGGCGGTGTCCTCGCGGCCTGGGGCTCGCGACACGGCACCCTCGTCGCGCTGCTGCTGCCGCTCGTCGTGTGCGCA
This sequence comes from Streptomyces sp. Pv4-95, assembly GCF_045782725.1. Taxonomy (NCBI): domain Bacteria; kingdom Bacillati; phylum Actinomycetota; class Actinomycetes; order Kitasatosporales; family Streptomycetaceae; genus Streptomyces; species Streptomyces sp. Pv4-95. The sequence goes on along the minus strand of NZ_CP127172.1, from coordinate 1,375,679 downwards.
CTGTTCGGTCTGGTCAACGGCCTGCTGATCGCCCGCTCCCGGCTGGCTCCGTTCATCGTGACGCTGGCCGCCATGCTCGCCGCCCGGGGCCTGCTGCTCACCGTCACCGACGAGGGCGCCACGACCTACCTCGTCGCGAAGGACTCGGTTCTCGCCCGGCTCGGGCAGGGCACCCTGCTCGGCCTCGGCGTCCCGGCGTGGATCACCCTTGCCCTCTTCGTCGCGGGCGCCGTGCTGCTCCGCCGCACCCGCTTCGGTCAGCACGTCTACGCGGTCGGCGGCAACGAGGACGCGGCCGCGCTGATGGGGACCCCGGTTGCCCGCACCAAGATCCTCGTCTACACGATGTCGGGGGTGCTCGCCGGTCTGGCCGGCGCCCTGAACGCCGCCTGGCTGGCCTCCGGTGTCACCATCCTGGGCACCGGCATGGAGCTGGAGGCGATCTCCGCCGTCGTGATCGGCGGGACCCTGCTCACCGGTGGCTTCGGCTTCGTCAGCGGCTCCCTGGTCGGCGTGCTGCTGCTGAAGGTCATTCAGAACGTCATCAACCAGATCGGCTCGCTGGACTCGGCCTACCAACAGGTCGTCAGCGGCGGCTTCCTGGTGCTGGTGGTGGTCGCCCAGACGTGGCTGGGGCGGCGGTCGCGACGCTAGCGCCACCGAGGCGGGACGGTCCGCGGGCGCCGGCGGCACCCGCGGACCGCCCGCGGCGCGGCAGGCACTCCGCCGGTCCCGCCCGCCGGCCCGCTCGGTAGGCTCACGACGTGCTCCCGGACGACTCTCCCGCCCCGCCCCACCACCTCCCCGCCGAGTTCGTCCGGTACGCCGTGGCCCTGGAGGAGACCGAACTCGCCTGGGGATATCTGCACGGCCGGCTGACCCCCGAGGACACGGTCCGGCTCGCCTTCCTGCGCACCTGCGACCTCCGTCCGTCCGCCGCGGGCTTCACCCGGATCCACCGGCAGGGGCCGGACGCCTCGGCGCTCGGTGCCGTGTGCCGGGAACTCCTCGACGGGGACGCGGGGCAGGTGGACGCCGCCGGGCGGGTCTGGGACCACCTCGCCGCGGCATGGCGCGCGGCGCGCCCCGAACTCGGCGGCGCCACGCCGGACGCGGATCAACTCGACCTGGGCAGACGGGAGTTCCTGCTCGATCGGGCCGCTGCCGGCCGGGGCATGAACTGGCGGAACAGCTCCGCGCTGCTGGGCACGGACCGCCCCGAGGAGGTCGATGCCGCGTTCGAGCGGGACGAGGAACTCGTGGGCGTGGCCGTCATCGGGCTCGCTCTCACCCACCCCGACGCCACGGCGATCCTGCCCCGTGTCGCACGGACGCTCGAACGTGCCCGTGATACGGCGGACAGCGGGCTCCGGCACCAGGGCATCGTCGCCCTCGCCCACACCGCCCGGCTGCACGGCACCGTCGACGCCCGCTGCCTGGACCTGCTGCGCGGCTGCCCTCGCGGTAACGAGGCCGACACGGACATCTGGGCCTATGTGGCGCACCGCCGGCTACCGCTGTGGATGTGGCGATACGGCGTGGGCGAGCGGGTGCGATGGCTGCTGTGCGACAGGTGGCGCGGGTAGCGCGAGGCCCGGCGGGCGGGGGCCATGGCGACCCTGACGGCTCATCAGCGACAGACGCGGGGGCCGTCGGAGGTACTCCCCGACGGCCCCGCGTCTGAACCGTTGTCCGCTCAGCGGCTGCCGCTCACGGCTTCTCCTTGCCGCCCGGGGCGGCAGATCCCGTCTGCTCCGTCTTGGCCATTTCCGAGCGCTTGTAGGAGTAGCCGAAGTAGATGACCAGGCCGACCAGCAGCCAGACGGCGAACCGCACCCAGGTCTGCCACTCCAGGAAGGTGATCAGCCAGATCGAGAAGGCCACGCCGAGCGCCGGCACCACCGGCATCCCCGGCGTACGGAACGTACGCGGCAGGTCGGGGCGCTTGTAGCGGAGCACGATCACCGCGGAGCACACGACCACGAAGGCCAGCAGGATGCCGATGTTGGTCAGTTCCGCGGCCTCACCGATCGGTACGAAGCCCGCGATGGCCGCGGACGCGACACCCACGATCCAGGTCACCCGGGTCGGCACATGGTGCTTGGGGCTGGTCTTCGCGAACCACTTCGGCAGCAGCCCGTCCCGGCTCATGGAGAACCACACGCGGGTCACACCGAGCATGAAGGTGAACATCACGGTCAGGATGCCGATGATCGCGCCGACCGCGATGACATCCGCGAGGCCGCTCAGGCCCACCGACTTGAACGCCGTCGAGAAGCCGCTCTCGGGGTCGATGTCCTTGTAGTCCTGCATACCCGTCAGCACCAGGCAGGCCAGCACATACAGCACCATCGAGATCGCCAGCGAATACATGATCGCCTTCGGCATGTGGCGCTGCGAGTCCTTCGACTCCTCGGCCGCCGTGCTCATCGCGTCATAGCCGAACACCGCGAAGAAGACGGTCGCGGCGCCCGTGAACGCGCCGCTCACCCCGAAGGGGAAGAACGGCTCGTAGTTCCCGGTCTCGATGTGGAAGAAGCCGACCCCGATCACCAGCAGGACCACCAGGACCTTCAGGCCCACCACGACCGTCTCGAACCGGGCGGCGTTCTTGATGCCCAGGGTCAGCAGATAGGCGATCAGCAGGCACAGCACCGCCGCGAACAGGTCCACGCGGTGCCCCTCGCCGGTTCCCGGCGCGCCCAGCATCCAGGCGGGCAGCTCCGCACCCGTCTCTCCCAGCAGAAAGCTGAAGTAGCCGGAGATGCCGATGGCGACCACCGCCACGATCGCGGTGTACTCCAGCAGCAGGTCCCAGCCGATGAACCAGCCCGCCAACTCGCCCAGTACCGCGTAGCCGTAGGTGTAGGCCGAGCCCGCCTTCGGGATCAGCCCGGCGAATTCGGCGTACGAGAAGGCGGCCGCCGCGCTCGCCACACCCGCGACGAGGAAGGAGATCAGGACCGCGGGTCCGGCCTTCCCGTTCGCGACGGTGCCGGCGAGGGTGAAGATTCCCGCGCCGATGATGCCGCCGACGCCGATGGCCGTCAGCTGCCACAGGCCCAGCGCCCGGGTGAGTTGCTGGCCGGAACCGCCTTCCGTCTCCGTGATGTGGTCGATCGGTTTGCGGCGCAATACGCCCTGTCCCGCGCGCAGCCCCATGCGTGATCCTCCATACGCTCCGTCGTGGTCCGACGGCGGATCATCATGGTCCCTCAGCGGCCTCTACGGAAGGCGACTCCCGCGTTCTTCCGATTCTTCCCGGCGAAGACACACGGGAGAGGTGTCACTCGGCCTCTTCCAGCCGGAATCCGACCTTCAGGCCGACCTGGTAGTGGTCGATCTCGCCGTCGACGAGATGTCCGCGGACCTGGGTGATCTCGAACCAGTCCAGATTGCGCAGCGTCTCGGAGGCGCGCTTGATGCCATTGCGGATCGCGGCGTCCACACTCGTCTGGGACGTGCCCACGATCTCCGTCACGCGATAGGTGCGGTCGGTCACGGTGGTCTCCCTCGTCGGGGCGGCGCTCCGCCCGTCCATCTTCCACCGTGCCTCAGCCCGGCCCACCTCACCAGCGGAGCGGCCGGGAGCCGCGCTAGGGCACGACGGTGACCGGCCAGCGCCCGGCCTTGACCAGGCGGACCGCGACCGACCCCATGATGCGGTGCCCGGCCGACTCCGAGGCGCCCACCACCACCGCGTCCGCCTTCAGCTCGTCGGCCATCTGCACCATGCCGTTGAACGGGTCGCCCCGCAGCGTGTGGAACTCCCAGCGGACGTTGTATATCCCCTGCAGCCGGTCCGTCGCCTTGCGGATCTCGGCCATCAGCTCCTCGGCCACCTCGTTCGTGGCGTCGACGACGGGGGCGCCCATCACCGCGCCGGCCGGCATCACCGGCTGGACGTAGACCAGGACCAGCTTCGACAACTGGCGCCGGGCCAGCCCGGCCGCATAGGCGGCGGCGCGCCACGACGAGTCGGAGCCGTCGACGCCGACGACGATGACCTTCGGGCCGTCCGTTCCGCGCTCGAAAGGCGCGGGAGTGTTCTCCTCCACACCCGGGAGGTTATCCGTACACGCGTGCTGTCGGGACCGGGGGCCGCGTCCCGCGCGCCGCCGTCCTCCCGGCGGCTCAGGCAGGGGCCGGCGGCCAGCTGTCCGCGGAGAGGACGCCCAGCACGTACGCCTTGGCGACGAGCGCGGTGCGTCCCTGTACCCGCCAGCGCCGGGCCAGCCGGGTCAGGTGGTAGTTGACGCCGTCCACCGTCAGGCCCAGAGTCGTACCGATCGACGCGGTGGTGGCGCCGCCCGCGGCGAGCGCCAGGATGCGGGCCTCCACCGGGCTCGCCGAACCACGCGGCCGGGGCGGCGGACTCGTGTCGCGGACCCGCAGCAGGGCCAGCAGCGCCGGCGGGCGGACGGACGGGTCGCCGACCGGATCGACCGTCAGTTCCCCTTCCCTCGGCGCGCCCTCGGCCCCGGCCTGCCAGTGCACCTCCACCGGATAGCGCGACCGGTGGCCCAGCCGCAGCGCCTCGGCCAGCCGGTCGAGCTGCGCCTTCGCCCGGGGCCTGAACAGGTCCAGCAGATTGCGGCCGCGCAGCTGCCCCGGGGCTGCGCCCCACTCCGCTGCCATCGCCGGATTGGCGATCAGCACCTCGCCGTCGGCGTGGCACACCGCGATCGGGGTGGGGATACGGTCCAGCAGGATCAGGAAATAGTTGCGCCAGGGTCCGGCAGCGTACGGGCCGGCCGGGTCGAGCGACCCGCCGGGCGGGCGCGGTCCGATGGCGCCCTCGCCCGCCGGGCCGTCGGCTGTCCCGTTGTCCATTGCCTCTTCTCCGTCCGCCCGCAAGAGCGGGCAGCAAAAAACCACTGCACAATCATGCAGTTGCCCGGTCATGTCCCGCACACCGGGCCGGTCACGCTGGAGACATGACCGACACCATCGCGCTGCACACCGACGAACGCGCCGCCGCCGACGACGGCACCCCGGTCGCCGACCTCACGGCGGCGGGCCTCACCAGCACGCCCATCCAGCAGGCCATGGACCTCGCCCGGATCCACGGCCCGGCCTTCAAGCGCAAGCTGGGCGACCGCGAGACGCTGTTCATCTCCTCGCTGGACCTGGTCACCGAGGTCGCCGACGAGACCCGCTTCGCCAAGGGCGTGTCGGTCGTCCTGGAGAACGTCAGAGAGTTCGCCGGGGACGGTCTGTTCACCGCCTACAACGATGAGCCGAACTGGGCCAGGGCGCACGAGGTCCTGATGCCGGCCTTCGCGCTCGGTTCGATGCGCACCTACCACCCGGCGATGCTCAAGGTCGCCCGCCGGGTGATGGACAGCTGGGACGGGCGGGTGGCCGACGGCACCCCCGTCGACGTCGCCGAGGACATGACCCGGATGACGCTGGACACCATTGGGCTCGCCGGCTTCGGCTTCGACTTCTCCTCGTTCTCCCGCGACACCCCGCACCCGTTCGTCGAGTCGATGGTGCGCTGCCTGCAGTGGAGCATGACCAAGTTCGCCCGTGACCCCGGCGCCGATCACACCGCGGAGGACGCGGCGTTCCGTGCCGACGCGGACTACCTCGCGTCCGTCGTAGACGAGGTCATCGCCGCCCGCACCGCGAGCGGCGAGAGCGGCGACGACGATCTGCTTGGCCTGATGCTCGGCGGCACCGCGGAGGGAGAGGAGGGCCCCCGCCTCGACCTCGCCAACATCCGCAACCAGGTCATCACCTTCCTGATCGCCGGCCACGAGACCACCTCGGGTGCCCTCTCCTTCGCCCTGCACCACCTGCTGAAGGACCCGGTCGCGCTGCGCCTGGCCCAGCGCGAGGCCGACGAGCTGTGGGGAGACGAGGCGGACCCCGACCCGTCCTTCGAGGACATCGGCCGGCTGCCGTTCACCCGGCAGGTCCTCAACGAGGCGCTCCGGCTGTGGCCGACCGCCGCCGCCTTCAGCCGCCAGGCCCGCGAGGACACCCTGATCGGCGGCCGCTACTCGGTGCGGGCGGGCGAACTGGTCACCGTCCTCACCCCGATGCTGCACCGCGACCCGGTCTGGGGCGACAACCCCGAGCTGTTCGACCCCGCCCGCTTCGGCCCCGAGGCCGAGGCGGCGCGCTCGCCGCACGCCTACAAGCCGTTCGGAACCGGTGAACGCGCCTGCATCGGGCGGCAGTTCGCACTGCACGAGGCGACCATGCTGCTCGCTCTCCTGGTGCACCGCTACCGCCTGATCGACCACACCGACTACCGGCTGCGGATCAAGGAGACGCTGACCCTCAAGCCCGACGGGTTCACGATGACCCTGGCGGCCCGCACGCCGGAGGACAGGGCGGCGGTCCGCGGCGCACTGGCGGTGCTGCCCGGCGCGGCCGCCGGTGCCGCGGACGGCGCGGCGGCCGCCCGCGCGGAGGGGCTGCCCACCCGCGTCCCCCAGGGCACCGGCCTGCTGCTCCTGCACGGCACCAACTACGGCACCTGCCGGGAGTTCGCCGAGCGGCTCGCCGACGAGGCCACCGCACTCGGTTTCGGTGCCGACGTGGCGCCGCTGGACGCGTACGCCGGAGCGCTGCCCGCAGACCGGCCCGTCGTCATCGTCGCCGCATCCTACAACGGCCAGCCCACCGACGACGCCGCCGACTTCGTCCGGTGGCTCGACACCGCACCCGACGGCGCCGCCGCGGGCGTGCCCTACGCCGTTCTGGGCGTCGGCGACCGCAACTGGGCCGCGACCTACCAGCATGTGCCGATGCGCCTGGACGACCGGCTGGCCGCGCTCGGCGGGGAGCGGCTGCTGCCGCGCGCCGAGGCCGACGCCTCCGGCGATCTGGGCGGCGCCGTCAAGGAGTTCACCGCGGAGCTGTGCACCCGGCTGCTGGAGCGCTACGGCGATCCCGCGAGCGTCGGAGCGGGCGCACCGGCCGCCGAGGACGCCGGATACACCGTCACCGAGATCACCGGCGGACCGTTGGACGCCCTCGCGGCCCGGCACGACGTCGTGGCGATGACCGTCACCCAGGCTCACGACCTCACCGCCGAAGGGTGGCCGCGGCCCAAGCGGTTCCTGCGCATCGCGCTCCCCGAAGGCGTCGGCTACCGCACGGCCGACCACCTCGCCGTGCTGCCGGTCAACGCCCCGGCCGTGGTCGAGCGGGCGGCCCGCGCCCTCGGCGTCGACCCGGAAACCGTCCTCGCGCTGCACGCGGGGCGGCCCGGTCGTGACACCCTCCCCATCGACCGTCCGCTGACGGTTCGTCAATTGCTGACCGAGCACCTGGAGCTGGGAACGCGCCCGGCGCCCGGACAGGCGGCGCTGCTCGCCGCGCACAACCCGTGCCCGCCCGAGCGCGCGGCGCTGGAAGCCCTCGCCGACGACGATCCGCGCACTCTGATCGAACTGATCGAGGCACACCCCGCGTTGCGCGGCGCACTGCCGTGGCCCGTCATCCTGGAGCTGCTCCCGCCGCTGCGCACCCGGCACTACTCCCTGTCGTCCTCGCCCGCGGCCGACCCGCGGCACGCCGACCTGATGGTCTCCTTGCTGCCCGGCGGCACCGGCTCGACCTATCTGCACACCCTGCGGCCCGGTGACACGGTCCTGGCCCGCGTGCAGCCCTGCCGCGAGGCGTTCCGCCTCGATCCGGCCGATCCCACTCCCGTCATCATGATCGCCGCCGGCACCGGGCTCGCCCCCTTCCGCGGCGCCGTCGTGGACCGTGTCGCGGCGGGCCGGACCTCCCCGGCGCGGCTCTACTTCGGCTGCGACGACCCCGACGCGGACTTCCTGCACGCCGCGGAGTTCGCCGCCGCGCAGGAGGCCGGAGCGGTGTCCGTACGCCCGGTGTTCAGCGCCCGGCCCGAGAACGGCCACCGCTTCGTCCAGCACCGGATAGCCGCCGAGGCCGACGAGGTGTGGCACCTGCTGGAGGCCGGCGCGCGGGTGTACGTCTGCGGTGACGGCAGCAGGATGGCGCCGGGGGTCCGGGCCGCCTTCCGCGATCTGCACGGTGCCCGTACCGGCGCCTCGGCACAGGAGTCCGAGGGGTGGCTGCGGGAACTGACCGCCTCGGGGCGCTACATCGAGGACGTCTACGCGGCCGGCTGAGGAACTCCTCGTCCCCCGGCGGGCACACGGACTGGATCTCGTGGCCCGCCGGGGCCAGGGTGGGGGGTGCGGCCCCTCGGGGCCGCGCCGTTCGACGGCCGCGGGGTGCGGCCGAAGGCCCGACCGGGGGGACATGCGGTATGACCAAGGCTCTGATCATCGGAGGCGGCATCGCGGGCGCGGTGACCGCGATGGCGCTGCACAAGGCGGGCATCGAAGCGGAGATCTTCGAGTCCTACCCGACCGGCGCGGACGACGCCGGCGCCTTCCTCGTCGTCTTCGCCAACGGCCTCGAAGCCCTCCGGGTGATCGACGCCCACGGCCCCGTCCTGGAGAACTCCTTCCCCGCACGGCAGGTGCAGCTCTTCGGCGACCGCGGTGACCTGCTGGGGGAGCGGCCGATCGCCGGTACCGGCAACGGCCCCGGGCCGCGCACCCTGCGGCGGGCCACGCTCTATCGCGTGCTGCACGCCGAGGCCGCCCGCCGCGGTGTCACCGTCCGGCACGGCAAGCGCCTAGTCGCCACCGAGCCGGTGCGCCGCGCGGACGGCACGGGCGTGGCGGCGGTCTTCGCCGACGGCAGCCGCGCCGAAGGGGATCTCCTCATCGGTGCGGACGGCCTGCACTCCGTCACCCGCTCGCTGATCGACCCGGACGCGCCGCGCCCGCGCTACACCGGGCAGAACACCGTCTGCGGCTATACCGGCCACGCCGGGGACGCCGGCCGGCCGCCCGCCCCGGAGACCTACACCATGATCTTCGGCAAGCAGGCGTTCTTCGGCTGCACCCGCGCCCCCGACGGCGAGGTCTGGTGGTTCGCCAACGCCCCGGGGCCCGAGTTCGACCGGTCGGACCCCGGCAGCCCCGCCGGGTGGCGCCGCCGGGTCGCCGGGCTCTTCGAGGAGGACGACACCCCGGCCGCCGCCCTCGTCGGGGCGAGCGGCGACCGCGTCATCGCCTCCAACTCCTATGACCTCGCCACCATCCCTAACTGGCACACCGACACCATGGTCGTCATCGGCGACGCCGCCCACGCGGCCGCACCCAACGCCGCCCAGGGCGCGTCCATGGCCATCGAGGACGGCGTCGTGCTCGCCCGGTGCCTGCGGGACCGACCGGATCCGCGCAGCGCCTTCACCGCGTACGAGGAACTGCGCCGGGAGCGGGTGGAGAAGGTCGTCGCGGCCAGCGCCGTCATGGCCCGCCGCACCGCCATGGGCCCGGCCGGACGACAGCGGCCCGAGCCGGGCGCCCCACGCGGCGGCGGCGGCGGCGACGGCGACGGCGGCGAGAACTGGCTGACGGACTACCGCATCACCTGGTGAGGCGAGCCGTCCGGCCGCCTACTCCGTGTCGCCCTGCCGCCCCACGGCACCCGGGAGATGGATGACCAGCAGCACGATCCCGGCGAGGGTCAGATTGCGGGTGGCGGCGTCCAGGCCGTTCCAGTCCTTCGACTGCCACATCGCGAACCACTCGCCGCCCACCGCGAGGAAGCCGGCGCCGAACAGCAGCAGCACCATCAGCAGGCCGACGGTGGCGAATCGTCGCGCCCGCTCCGTGCGGCCCCGCCGCAGACCGAGGGTCCACAGGGCGGTGGCCGCCAGCAGGACCGCCGCGGCCACCGTCTCCCAGGCGATGATCGCCAGATAGGCGGCGTCCTGCGCGGCCTTCGAGGTGACGGCCCGCCACATCATCTCCGGGTCCCGGAACGTGGTGTCCATCGCCAGGACATGGCGGACGAACTCCCGGTTGGTGTCGAAGTCGGTGATATTGCCGAAGGCTATGAGCGCCATGTGCAGCGCGATGGTCGCGGTGAGCACGACTGCCGCGAGTGGCAGTGCCGTGGTCTGTTTCCTGTCGGTCATTACACCCTCCATCGATCATTGACCGGACGTCATACATTTCCCCGTTCGCCACCTGCCCCCTGGTCACCGGCGTACCCAACTCCCGTACGCTGCTGCCCATTCGACCGGATGACCGACCGGGCGACGAATGGCCGAACGGCCGATGATCTCAGGGGAAAGCGGGGCGCATGAACAGGACCCGGTGCGTGGGAGCGGTAGCCGTCGCGACGGCGGCGGTACTCGTGGCGGCCGGACCGGCAGGTGCCGGGACGGCCGCCACGACATACGACACCAGCACGTCGGTGGGCGTCCACAACGCCTACGAGAAGGACAAGTACCCGTACTTCGCGGACGCGCTGGACTCCGGGGCCGCGCTCCTGGAACTGGACCTCTGGTCCAACGGCTTCGGCTCCTCCTTCCGCGTCTCGCACAGCAACCCGCTCGGCAACGACAACAACTGCGAGAACGCAGCGAACGCCGCCGAGCTGCGCACCAAGAGCCGCAACCAGAGCTTCGGCGGCTGCCTCGCCGACATGCGGGCCTGGCATGACGCCAACCCCGGGCACCGCCCGATACTCGTCAAGATCGAGATGAAGGACGGCTTCAACGCCAAGGGCGGCCGCGGCCCGGCCGAGTTCGACTCACTGGTGCGGGAGAAGCTCGGTGACGCGGTCTACGGGCCCGGCGAGCTGACCGCGGGACACGCCAACCCCGACGAGGCGGTACGCGCCGGCGGCTGGCCCACGCGCGCCGACCTGGCCGGGAAGTTCCTCTTCGAGCTGATCCCCGGCACCGTCGAGGAGGACAATCCGTTCGACAAGCTGTGGACCGACGTCGAGTACGCCACCCACCTCAAGGACCTCGCGGGCCAGGGCGCTCTGGCGCGGTCCACCGCCTTCCCCGCGGTGCACGGCGCCACGGCCGGCGACCCTCGCACGCGCTACGCCGACCCGGCGCTGCGGCCCTACTTCGTGGTCTTCGACGGTGACGCCGCGACGTACCTCAACGGCAGCATCGACACCGCCTGGTACGACACCCGCCACTATCTCCTCGTCATGACCGACGCCCACAAGGTCGCGCCGGAGATCGATGCCACCCGGCCCACCGAGGCCGAGGCACAAGGGCGGGTCGGCCAACTCGCGTCGTCACACGCCAGCTTCGCGACCGCCGACTGGTACCCGCTGCCGTCCGTCCTCAAGGCCGTGGTCCCTCGCGGGGCCTGAGGTCGCGCGCCGGTAGAGCGCGGCGGTGTCCGGCCCGAAGCGGCTGCTGTAGGAGGTGGCGTCGTCACCGCCCTCGTCCAGCCCGCCGATCACTCCGATCAATGCCCCGGTCCCCGTGGCCGGATCGAGGTCGGTGAGCATCGGCCCGCCGCTCGTACCGTTGGGGAATCCCGGGCAGGGGAAGCGGAGTTGGGACGGCCCTTGGGCCTCCACGGTGTGCCGGCAGCTGACCGGTGTGTCCCAGTTATCGGGATAGCCGGTCAGCAGCGCCGGCCGGCCGGCGGAGGCGTCGAACCGGATGCGCTCGGCCCCGGTGACGTCCTCGATCCGGCCGCCCGCGGCCCCTGCCCGCCGCACCCGCAGGAACGCCACGTCGTGGTCGGGGTCCCGGTCGCTGATCCAGCGCGGGTGGACGAGGACCCGGGTGGGCACCCACAGGCCGTACGGCACGAACCGGCCGTCCAGTCCGGGCGCGAACACCAGCCGGGTACGGAACCCGCCGTCGTGCACGCAGTGCGCGGCGGTGGCGACGAGGTCCCCGGCCGGTGAGTGCACCACACTCGCGGTGCAGTGGTGGGTGGGGTCGCCGTCGTCGCCGGGTGAGAAGAGCGCGCCGATCTGCGGCGAGGGAGCGGTCGACGACGCGGCCACCGGCCGGGACGCCGGTCCCGTGCCGGGAGTGCCGCCGCGGCGTGCCGCCACCGGCGGGCCGGGCCGCTCGGTGTACGGGCCTGCCAGTACCGCGGCGGCGGCCGTGTCCCCGCCCGCCCGGTCCGCGACGTACGCCCCCGCGGCGGCGTCCCCGCCGGCCAGGAACGGATCGTCCGGCCCGGAGCGCAGTGCGAGCGCGGTGCCGCCCGCGGCTGCGGTCAGCAGCATCAGCGCCGACATCACCCGCAGCCGGAGAGAGAGGCGAAGGCGCCTGCGGGCACGGGCAGGGCGGCCCGGCCGGCCGGACGGTGGCGACGTCGCGGAGCCCGCTCCCGCCGCGCCGACTCCCGCCGTGTCCGCCGCGGTCGGACCGCCTTCGCTCGTCTCCACCCGTGCCGCCTCGTCGCATCAGCCGCAGCACCCGGCCGGGGGACCGGGCGACAGCAGAACCAGACATTTCGCCCAGTTTGCGGCATGCTCGCCCGCCGTCGCCCGATGCCACGGCGGAGCGCCGTCCGAGGTCACCGAAACCCCGCCGGACCGGAACCCGATCGGCGGGGACCGGAACCCGATCGGCGGGACGGCGCGGCGGTGCGAGGTGCGCCGGCGGGGCCGTTCCCCCCCGGCGCCGACGGTTCGGTGTCCCCTCCCGCGCTATAGCGCCAGGTTGTGCCGGATCAGGGTGTCGGCCAGGCCGGCCTCGTTCGGGAAGTCCATCGCCACGATGCCAAGGCCCGTCCAGTCGCTCGCCTCCGACCCCGTCAGCAGGCTCTTGACCTGCGGGTTGAGCCGGTCGGCGTTGGAGCGCGGCGGCAGCAGGGCGGCGGTGCTGACGTAGTTGACGAACAGCTTGCCGGGCTCGGCGACGGCCTTGCGGAACTGCGCCTCGACCTTCGGGTACTTCGCGAACGGCTCCGCCATGTAGTCGTCCTGGATGTCGAAAAGCTGCGGGTCGCCGTAGCGGACGCCGGGCAGGCCGTCCGCGTCGGCCAGCAGGACGACCTTGCCCCGCGCCTGCCCCAGGGACGGCAGGCCGCCGTCGAGCCGGAACAGCGAGCGGTAGCCCTTGTCGTCGAGGTAGATGTCGAAGATCCTGCGGAACTCCTCGGCCGCGACCTCGGAGTACTCCTGCTTGACGCGCATCAGCACCGTCTCCGACGGGTGCGCCTGGAGGAACGCCCGGCAGGCGTTGAGCACATCGCCGAACATCAGCTGCTGGTAGAAGGCGCCGTGGTGAATCGCGAACACGCCGTCGATGGCGCGGCAGCGGACATCCAGGAAGCGGACACCGGAGGCGAGTTGGGCATCGATCGGGGTGTTCTGGCAGGCGACCCAGGGGCCGCCGACGCGGGCGCCGGAGTCATGGGTGCCCGGGATCGTCAACCGCTGGAGGGGCGTGCCGTCGCCCAGCGCCGACATCCAGTCCTGCGCCGACAGTACGGACGTCCTGCGCTGTGCCGCGGTGGCCGTGAACTGCCCGCTGCCGGCGCCTGCCAGCACACCCGCCGCGGAGAGCGCCGCCGCGCCCCTGAGGAAACCCCGCCGGTCCAGCCCCATCCCGCCACCCCTGCCCGTCGACCCGGCGCGCCGCCCGGCCGCACCGGTGCGCACGCATGTTCGGGGCATCGAACCATATGCGGGGTGAATGCGGCACCCGGCCGGCGGGCCGCGAGGGCCCACCGGCCGAGGATGGCGGAAACCGGACCTGTGCCGGTCGCCCGGGTCAGCCGCGCACGGACAGCGACAGCGCGAAACGCTCCGCGCTGTCCGTCCACCACTGCGTCAACTCAAGCCCTGCCGCGGCGAGTTCGGCGCGCACGCCGTCCTCGCGGAACTTGGCGGAGATCTCGGTCCGCAGTTCCTCGCCCGCGGCGAAGGGCACGGCCAGGTCCACGCCGGGGATCTTCGCCGTCAGCTCCTTGCGGGCCCGCAGCCGCATCTCGATCCACTCGCGTTCGGCGTTCCACACGGCGACATGGTCGAAGTCGTCCGGGTCGAAGTCACCGCCCAGCTCGCGGTTGATGACATGGAGCACGTTCTTGTTGAACTCGGCCGTCACGCCGCGCTCGTCGTCGTAGGCCGCGACGAGCGTGGCCTCGTCCTTGACCAGGTCCGTGCCGAGCAGCAGGGCGTCGCCCGGGGACAGCATGTCGTGGACCGACCGCAGGAACGCGGACCGCTCCTCGGGCAGCAGGTTGCCGACGGTGCCGCCGAGGAAGGCGAGCAGGCGCGGGCCGGGGGAGTCGGGCAGGGTGAGGCCCCGCTGGAAGTCGGCCACCAGCGCGTGCACGGTCAGGCCGGGGTGCTCGGTGAGCAGCGCCTCGCCGGCCGCGGCCAGGGCGGACTCGCTGACGTCCACCGGCACATAGGTGTGCAGCTCGGAGAGCGCGCCGAGCAGGTGGCGTGTCTTGTCGGAGGACCCCGAGCCCAGCTCGACGAGGGTGCGGGCCCCGGTCGCGGCGGCGATGTGGTCGGCGCGGGTGAGCAGGATCTCCCGCTCGGCGCGGGTGGGGTAGTACTCGGGGAGTCTGGTGATCTCCTCGAACAGCTCGCTGCCCCGCGCGTCGTAGAACCACTTGGGCGGCAGTTGTTTGGGCGTACTGGTCAGACCCCGGGTGACATCGGCACGCAGGGCGGCCGCGGTGGCGTCGGCGGGGAGGGTGCGGGTGATGCTGAGGGGGCTCACGCTTCGGGCTCCTTGAGCGGGGAGAGATGGACGTCGGTCCCGGTGGCGCGGAGCAGAGTGCCTTCGGGGACCTCGGTCCAGTGGGGGGAACGGTCGTAGGGTTCGGAGGCGACGACCGTGCCGCCTCCCGGAACGGAGTGATGGAAGAGGGTGTCGCCCCAGGTGGTGGCGGCTATGGAGAGGCCGTCGGTGAGCAGCAGGTTGAGGCGGGAGCCCGGTGCGGCTCCGGCCACCGCCGTGACGGTCGCGGCCAGCGCCTCGCCGGGGTCGTCGCCCTGCGCCAGCCGGTGCCGGACCAGGGCCCACAGGAACGCCGCGTCGCACCGGGCCTGCAACCGCAGCAGCTCCTCCGGCGGCAGCTCGGCGGCCAGGTCGGCCATGGAGCCGGGCCAGCCGGTCACCGCGCCGTTGTGGCTGAAGAGGTACCGGCCGGCGGCGAACGGCGCGGCCGCGGCCTCGGCATCCGCGCCCGACTCGGTGGCGTCGCGCACGGCGGCCAGCAGCGCGCCGGTGCGAATCACCCGCCCCAGGTCGGGCAGCAGCTCGTCGGCCCAGATGGGCCCGGCCCGGCGGTAGCGGGCGGGCACCGGATCGCCCGATGCGTACCAGCCCACGCCGAAACCGTCCGCGTTGACCGTGCCGTGCACCTGGCGGCGCGGTGCCCACGACTGCCGGTACAGGCCGTCGGGCGGGCTCAGCACCACATCGGCGAAGGGTATCTCGGGTCCCACGTAAGCAATATGACGGCACATCAGCGATCGCCCCCCGGCGCGGCCGGGCAGCGCCCCGCGGCAGCTCGCCCGCGGGGGCGCCCGGTGGTCTGCCGCGGCGGGGCCGCCGGCCTCACGCGCCCGCCGCCGGGTCGGCGTCCCGGGCAGTGCGGAAACCGGAGAAGATCTGCCGCCGCACCGGCAGGTCCCAGTTGCGGAACGTGCCCCGGCAGGCCACCGCGTCGACCGCGAAGGAGCCGCCGCGCAGCACCTTGTACGGCCCGCCGAAGAACACCTCCGAGTACTCGCGGTAGGGGAACGCGACGAAGCCCGGATACGGCAGGAAGTCGCTCGATGTCCACTCCCACACATCGCCGATCAACTGCCGTACGCCCAGTGGCGACTGGCCGTCCGGGTAGCTGCCGACCGGGGCCGGGCGCAGGTGCCGCTGGCCGAGATTGGCGTGCGCCGGTGTCGGCTCCTCGTCGCCCCACGGGTAGCGCAGCGCCCGCCCTCCGGCCGGGTCGTGCCGGGCGGCCTTCTCCCACTCGGCCTCCGTCGGCAGCCGGCGTCCCGCCCAGCGCGCGTAGGCGTCCGCCTCGTACCAGCTGACGTGCAGCACGGGCTCGTCCGGCGGGACCGGCTCGGTCACCCCGAACCGCAGGCGCAGCCACCGGCCGCCTTCCTGCCGCCAGAACAGCGGTGCGCGCAGCCCGTGCTCGCGGACCTGGGCCCAGCCCTCCTCGGCCCACCACCGCGGCTCGTCATAGCCGCCGTCCTCGATGAACCGCAGGTAGGCGCCGTTGCTGACCGGTGTGGTGTCGATGAGGAAGGACGGCACCAGGCGCCGGTGCGCGGGCCGTTCGTTGTCCAGTGCCCACGGCTCGGTGGAGGTGCCCATCGTGAAGGGGCCCCCGGGGACGAGGACCTCGGCGGGCAGGATCCCGTCGGAGGTGACCGGAGGCTCGGGCGCGGTCAGCACCGCGGGACCGCGTCGCAGCTGATGGGTGATGAGCATGGTCTCGTCGTGCTGCTGCTCATGCTGCGCGATCATGCCGAAGGCGAACCCGGAGTCGAGCAGCGGACCGCCGCGCAGCGGGGTGCGCTCCAGGATGTCCAGCACCCGGCCGCGCACCTCGGCGACGTAGCCGTGCGCCTCGGCGGGTGCCAGCAGCGGCAGCGAGGGACGCTCGGCGCGCGGGTGCTCGAACGCGTCGTACACGGAGTCGATGTCGGGGCGCAGCGGATCGCGGCCGCCGACGGCGCGCAGCAGCCACTGCTCCTCCTGGTTGCCGATGTGCGCGAGGTCCCACACCAGGGGGGACATCAGCGGCGAGTGCTGTGCGAGCAGGTCCGGCTCCTCGACGCAGGTGGTCAGCAGACGGGTGCGGTCGCGGGCCGCGAGCAGCGCCGTGGCCGCGCGCTCCCTGAGCGACTCGGGGTCGATGGTCACTGGCTGTCCTTCCCAAGGGTGAGCTCGCCCTCGGCCGCGAAGCCTGTGGGGTCGGTGATGTCCGTGGCGCGATCCGGGCCGTCGCCCGGCGGGTCCGCGGGGTCCGGAGCGGCGGGCGCGTACGCCGGGTCCGCGGCGTACACGGCGTCGAGGTGGTCATCGGCCGGGCAGCGGCCGCGCGCGACATAGCGCTCGGTGAAGTCCGCGACGGCCGCGAGCACTCCGGGCGAGGCGCCGAGCCGCGGCAGCGCCTCCTGCGCGGCGGCGAAGCAGGCCACCGCCGCGGCGTGCAGCTCCGGGTCGGTCAGTGCCCCGCGGGCGGCGTGCCGCCACAGCGGGTTGCGCGGCGCGGGACGGGCACCCGCCGTCTCCGCGAGGGGTTTGACGATCCGATAGGCGCGCTCCGCGGCCTCCGGGTCGTCGAAGAGGGCGGCGGTGACCGCCAGCGGCACGACCCAGCCGGCGTCGCCCGGCTGTGCGTCGATCATCCGCAGTTCCAGGTGCCCGCGCGGCCGCACGGGCGGGAAAAGGGTGGAGACGTGGTAGTCGAGATCCTCCTGGGTGGGGGGTCTGGGCACGCCCGTACGGACCCATTCGCGGAAGGTGAGCCCCTGCGGCGCGTCCCAGGGTCCGTCCTCGGAGCGGATGCACATGACCGGGGCGTCCAGGACGTAGCGCGCCCAGCCCGTGCGGGGGTCGGGGTCCTGCGGCGGCGCGAGCGTACGCTCCGGGTCGAGCTGGGACCAGACGACCTGGCGGGTGGTGCGGTAGCCCGTCGGGCAGCCCTCGCTGGTCGGCGAATTCGCGAAGGCCGCGGCGAGCACCGCGCCCAGCAGATGAGCCAGCAGCCAGCGCCGCCCGAAGCCGAGCGGTCCGGGCTCCTCGTGGCCCGCGTCCACACACACCTGTACGGACGCGGTGGAGCACATCATCGACCGGCCGGCCGCGCCCCAGCGGTCGAAGTACGCCTCCATGGCGTTGTAGCGCGGTTCGGTCAGCACGCGCTGCGGGGCGTGCCAGGGGTTGTGGCCGTGGCCGGCCATGCCCAGGCCCATGTCGAGCATGGCGGGCCTGACCAGCGCGAGATCGGCCGAGACGGCCTCGATGCAGGCGTTGAGGGAGGTGGCGGGGAGCGAGCTGAGCTCCAGCTGGCCGCCGGGTTCGAAGGTCAGGAGCGAATCGAGGGGCAGCGCGCGCAGAGCGGCTTGGGCGGCGCGCAGCCGGGACGGTTCGACCGGACATCGGGGGTTGCGTGCGTCGTGAACCAGCCATTCGATCTCGACGCCGATGCGGCGTGGCGGGCCGGTCTTGAAGCATATTCCGCGCAGATGCGCTTCAAGATCCGCCTCGGTCACCGCGGGCCGTACGGGCATCGTTCCCTCTCCCCTCCGGGATGGCGGCAGGTTTGCCGCCCTCCACCTAAGCGGCTGCGGGCGGCGGGCTCAAGGGCGCATTCGGGACGCGGGCGGCAGGGACGGGCCGCCTGCGGACGAGCGGGCGGGCCGAGGGAGGGGACCCGGGCCCGGGGCCCGGGCGCCCGCTCGGCGACGGGGACGGCCCTGCGGCCCGCCCCCACATCCGTGGACCCGGACCGGAAGCCGGGGGAGAGGCCCGGGGAGCCCGGACAAGACCGAGAGAGGGGCTACACCCGTTCGAGTGACGTATGTGGGTGCTGGGACGAGATGAGTGTGGTGAGACGAGGGAAGTCCGGTGCGGGAAAAGTGGCGCAAAGTGGCGCAACGCGGAGCCGCCCGGGTGCTCCGCCGGTGGTGAGCCCCCTGGTCACTGCCGGTACCCGGCCAGGAAGCGGCCGATCCGGCTGATCGCCGCGTCGAGATCGTCGGCATGGGGGAGGGTGAGGATGCGGAAGTGGTCGGGGCGCGGCCAGTTGAAGCCGGTGCCCTGGACGACCTGGATCTTCTCCCGCAGCAACAGGTCGAGGACGAACTTCTCGTCGTCGTGGATCTTGTGCACGGCCGGGTCCAGCCGGGGGAACGCGTACAGCGCGCCCTTGGGCTTGACGCAGGAGACGCCCGGGATCTCGTTCAGCCGTTCCCAGGCGCGGTCGCGCTGCTCGCGCAGCCTGCCGCCGGGCAGCACGAGATCCTTGATGCTCTGGCGCCCGCCCAGTGCCGCCTGGATCGCGTACTGCGCGGGCGCGTTCGGGCACAGCCGCATGGACGCCAGGATGCCCAGACCCTCCAGATAGTCGGCGGCGTGCTGCCGGGGGCCGGAGACGACGAGCCAGCCGGAGCGGAAACCGGCGACGCGGTAGGACTTCGACAGGCCGCTGAAGGTCAGGCACACCAGGTCCGGCGCGAGCACCGCGGCGTGGTGGTGGACCTCGTCGTCGTACAGGATGCGGTCGTAGATCTCGTCGGCGAAGACCATCAGCTGGTGGCGCCGGGCGAGGTCGAGCATGCCCTCCAGCAGTTCCTTCGGGTAGACGGCGCCGGTGGGGTTGTTGGGGTTGATGATCACCAGCGCCCGGGTCCGGTCGGTGATCTTCGAGGCGAGGTCGTCGAGGTCCGGGAGCCAGTCCGCGGACTCGTCGCACAGGTAGTGCACCGCCTTGCCGCCGGCCAGGGTGGTGACGGCGGACCAGAGCGGGAAGTCGGGAGCGGGGATGAGCACTTCGTCGCCGTCGTCGAGGAGCGCCTGGACCGCCATGGAGACCAGTTCGGAGACGCCGTTGCCGAGGTAGACGTCATCGACACCGACATCCGCGAGCCCGCTCTGCTGGTAGTGCTGGGCCACCGCGCGGCGGGCCGAGAGGATGCCCCGCGCATCGGTGTAGCCGTGCGCCTGCGAGAGGTTGCGGATCACGTCCTGGAGGATCTCTTCGGGAGCCTCGAAGCCGAACAGCGCCGGGTTGCCGGTGTTCAGCCGCAGCACGCTGTGGCCCGCCTCCTCCAGCGCGTCCGCGTGCCGGATGACCGGTCCCCGGATCTCGTAGCAGACGTCGGCCAACTTGTTCGACTGCTTGAACTGCATGCGGCGGCCTCCCGGTCCTTCGCTCACCGCGCGGCGCGGCAGCATTCGTTCTACCGTACTTGGTTTTACCAAGTAGCGACTTGGAAAGTCCAACCACTTGTCTATGCTGGGGGTATGCCGCGCCGAAGTTATGACCAGTACTGCGCCGTCGCCCGGGCCCTGGACGCCGTGGGCGACCGCTGGACCCTCCTGATCGTCCGGGAGCTGCTGGGCGGATCCCGGCGCTACACCGACCTGCACGCCGACCTGCCGGGTGTCAGCACCGACATGCTCGCCTCCCGGCTGAAGGACATGGAACGCGACGGCCTCGTCCGCCGCCGCCGCCTCGCCCCGCCCGGGGCCGCCTTCGTCTACGAACTCACCCCCCGCGGGCATGCCCTGCTCCCGGCCCTCGCGGCGCTCGCCGACTGGGGCGCTCCCGCGCTCGGCGAGCGGCGCCCCACGGACGCGGTGCGGGCCCACTGGTTCGCCGTGCCGCTCCTCGCCCGGCTCGCCCACCACTTCGGCGCGGACGCCGATGGCGCCGACGCCGTCAGGGTCGTCGGCATCGCCCTGGACGAAGGCGAGTTCCACGTCGTCCTCGGCGCGGACGGTCCCGCCTATGCCGACGGGCCGGCCGAGCGCCCCGACGCCCGTCTGCGGATGGACACCGCCACCTGCGCGGACGTCGCGTACGATCGGCTCTCGCTCGCCGACGGCATCGCGTCCGGCCGGATCGCCCTCACCCTGCCCGCGGGGCCGGTGGACGAGCCGCTCGACGGGCAGGTCACGGCCTGAACCGCGCGGCCGCCCCGCCACGACACTGAGGACGACAACGGTATGACGACGCGGCCCCTGGCGGTCTTCGACCTCGACGGCACCCTCTCCGACGCCCGCCACCGCCAGCATCTGCTGGAGCGCACCCCGCGCGACTGGAAGGGCTTCTTCGCGGCGGCTCCCGAGGACCCGCCGCTGCCCGAGGGCGTGGACCTGGCGCTTCGGAGCGCCGAGGACTGCGAGGTCGTCTACCTCACCGGCCGCCCCGAGCAGTGCCGGCGGGACACCCTCGACTGGCTGGCCCGGCACGGCCTCCCGGAGGGCCGGCTGTGGATGCGCCCGGGCAACGACCGTCGCCCGGCCCGGCAGACCAAGCTGGAGACCCTGCGCCAGATCGCCCACGATCGCGAGGTCCGGTGGCTCGTCGACGACGACGAACTGGTCTGCGACGCCTGCGAGCAGGCCGGCTTCCCCGTGATACGCGCCCGGTGGGCCGTGCCCTCGGAGGCCGTACGGGACGCCCAGGAGCGCACGGGGCGTACGTAGCCAGCCGGCTGAGCACGGGGCGAACGCGCCTACGGGGCAGCCCCGACCGGCCGCGGGTGATGCGTACCGCCGTTCGTGGCACAGGCACCGCAGGTACTCCATGCACCGCAGGCACCACACGCGTCCCCGCAGCCGGTCCGTCCGGGTCGGCGCCCCGGGCGCTGCGGGATCCGCGGCGCCGCCCTACGCGTCGTCAGGCCCCGTCACCCGTCCGGCAGCACGCCGGGCGCCGTCCCTCCGTTCGGCCGATCAGACGGGGCGGGTACGGCAACGGCGGGTGAAGCTCGGGAAATGGACCACGCATCAGTTTCCCGAATAAGAACCGGACTCACTCTTCTGCTGGCCGCGGTGACGCTGGCCGCCGCGACCCCGGCGGCCGTCGGGGCCACGTCCCCGGTGCCGTCACCCGCCCACGGCGCCGCCGACCCGGACGGCACCCGGCGCACCGGCTCGGCCTGGCTCCCCTATTGGGGCGACACCGAGGAGGCGTTCCAGGACGCGCTGCAGCATGCCGACCAGCTGCACACCGTCAGCCCCTTCTGGTACGAGGCGTCCGCCGCCACCGTCAAGAGCCATCCCGGCGCCGGGTCGATCCGCATGATCGACGGACTGCACGAAGCCGGCATCAAGGTGGTGCCCACGGTCACCGAGACCCTCGCGGCCGATGAGATGGCCGATCTGATGCACGACCCCGAGCGTCGCACCGCGCATGTCGACGCCTTGATGGAACTCGTGCAGAGCCGCGCGTACGACGGTCTCGACCTGGACTACGAACGGATGGCCGTCACCGGTGACAGCGCGGCCCGCGATCGGGTCAGGACCGGCTACAACGCGCTGGCGAAGGACCTGTGCGCGCGGCTGCACGCGCGCGGTAAGCAGTGCGTGATCACCGTCATGGCCCGCGCCCGCGGCAACGGCAAGGCGTTCGACTACGAGGAGCTCGGCAAGGTCGCCGACCGCATCCGCATCATGGGCTACGACCTGCACTGGGCGGGCGGCGAGGCCGGGCCGTTGTCCGCGACGGACTGGTACGAGGACTTCCTTCGCTACGCCACCGACACCATCCCCAGGAACCGGATCGAGGTGTCCTTCCCCGGCTACGGCTGGGACTGGACCACCGGCGTCAAGGCGCGCGCGCACCATCTGACCTGGAAGGAAGCAGACGCGCTGCGCAGGCAGGAAGGCGTCGGCTACCACTTCGACGACGCGTCGGGCACCCCGTACTTCACCTACCAGAAGGGGGGCCGCACGCACGAGGTCTGGTACCAGGACGCCCGCGGCGTCCGCGCGCACATGCCGCTGCTGGAGAAGTACGGCGTGCAAGGTACCGGTCTGTGGGCGCTCGGGTTCGAGGACCCGGACACCTGGGCCGCGCTCCGGGGAGAGTAGCCGAGCGCCCCGGAAGCAATCATTGCGAAGCGACAACTCGCCGTTCCATGCGGCGAGTTGTCGCTCTTCGGCGTGCCGCCCCGCGTCCGCCCTTAGCGTGGGGGAGGCCCGGTGCCCGGTCGGCGGGGGCCGGGTCCGGGTGCCGACCGGCGGTGGCCGGGGTCACGGACTGCCGGAGACTGTTCCCTCTGGGATACCGACCGCTTAGTATGCCGGTGGCGAGAGGGCCGGCGAGCCCCCACGCCACCCGCGTATCCGAGGTCTGTGGAGGCACCAGGTGAAGGCATGGCGCGTACACGCGAACGGCGAGCCGCGTGAGGTGATGCGGCTGGAAGAGGTGCCGGATCCGCAGGCGGGCCCGGGGCAGCTGCTGCTGCGGGTACGGGCCGCCAACATCAACTTCCCGGACGCGCTGCTGTGCCGCGGCCAGTACCAGGTGCGGCCTCCGCTGCCGTTCACCCCGGGCGTGGAGATCTGCGGCGAGGTCCTGGCCGTGGGTGAGGGTGCGGCAGGAGAGGTCGGACAGCGTGTCCTGGCCCAGCCGCCGCTGCCCGACGGGGGATTCGCCGAGTTCGCCGTCGTCGACGCGGCCACCGTGCGCCCGGCGCCCGAGGCCCTCGACGACGCGGAGGCCGCCGCCCTGCACATCGGCTACCAGACGGGCTGGTTCGGGCTGCACCGCCGGGCCCGGCTCCAGGCCGGCGAGACGCTGCTGGTCCACGCCGCGGCGGGCGGCGTCGGCAGCGCCGCCGTCCAGCTCGGCAAGGCCGCGGGCGCGCAGGTCATCGGCGTGGTCGGCGCCGAGGAGAAGGACCGCATCGCCCGCGAACTGGGCTGCGACGTCGTCCTCGACCGGCGCACCGACGACATCATCGCCGCCGTCAAGGAGGCGACCGGGGGACGCGGCGCCGACGTGGTCTACGACCCGGTCGGCGGCGACGCCTACGCCAAGTCCGTCAAGTGCATCGCCTTCGAGGGCCGCATTGTCGTCGTCGGCTTCGCCGGTGGCGCGATCCCCACGCCCGCCCTCAACCACGCCCTGGTGAAGAACTACGCGATCCTGGGGCTGCACTGGGGCCTGTACAACACCAAGGACCCGGCCGCGATAGACGCCTGCCACGAGGAGCTCACCAAGCTCGCCGCGCAGGGCGTCATCAAGCCGCTGATCGGCGGGCGCGTCCCGCTGGAGGGCGCCGCCGAGGCCGTACAGCGCGTCGCGGACGGCACGTCCACCGGCCGGCTGGTCGTCCTTCCCGGCGCCGGGGAGGCACGATGACCGACACCGAGGACCTGCGCCGGCGCACCGCGGAGCTGCTCGCCGCGCACCCGCCCGCCACCACCGAACGCCTGGCCTTCCTGCGTGCCCGCTTCGACGCGGGGCTCGCCTGGGTCCACTTCCCCGAAGGGCTCGGCGGCCTGGACGCGCCGCGCGCCCTGCAGGCCGTCGTGGACGCCGAGCTGGACGCCGCAGGCGCCCCGGGCAACGACCCCGGACGCATCGGTATCGGCCTGGGCATGGCCGCGCCGACCATCCTGCGCTTCGGCACCGACGAGCAGAAGCAGCGCTTCCTGCGCCCGCTGTGGACCGGCGAGGAGGTGTGGTGCCAGCTGTTCAGCGAGCCGGGCGCCGGCTCCGACCTCGCCGCGCTCGGCACCCGCGCGGTGCGCGACGGCGACCGCTGGGTCGTCGATGGACAGAAGGTCTGGACCTCCAGCGCGCACCTCGCCCGCTGGGCGATCCTGATCGCCCGCACCGACCCGGACCTGCCCAAGCACCGCGGCATCAGCTACTTCGTGTGCGACATGACCGACCCTGGCGTCGAGGTCAGGCCGCTGCGTCAGATCACCGGCGAGGCCGAGTTCAACGAGGTCTTCCTGACCGCCGTCACCATCCCCGACGCCCACCGTCTGGGCGAGGTGGGCGAGGGCTGGCGGGTCGCCCAGACCACGCTGATGAACGAGCGGGTCGCCATCGGCGGCGCCCGCATGCCCCGCGAGGGCGGCATGATCGGCGTCGCCGCCGACGACTGGCGCACGCGTCCCGAACTGCGCACCCACGACCTCCACCAGCGGCTGCTGAAGCTGTGGGTGGAATCCGAGGTCGCCCGGCTCACCGGCGAACGGCTGCGCCAGCAGCTCACCAAGGGCCAGCCGGGTCCGGAGGGATCGGGCATGAAGCTCGCCTTCGCCCGGCTCGCCCAGGAGATCAGCGGCTGGGAGGTGGAGTTCCTCGCCGAGGACGGCCTGACCTACGACGACTGGACGCTGCGCCGCCCCGAGGGCGTCGACTTCACCGGCCGGCAGGCCGGCTACCGCTACCTGCGCGCCAAGGGGAACTCCATCGAGGGAGGCACCTCGGAAGTGCTGCTCAACATCGTCGCCGAACGCGTGCTGGGGCTGCCGCCCGAGCCACGCACCGACAAGGACGTCGCGTGGAAGGACCTCCCCCGATGACCGCCTCGACCCCCGGGCCGACCGCTCCGACGCCCGACCCCGACCTCCTCTACTCCGAGGACGAGGACGCACTGCGCGCCGCCGTACGGGCCCTTCTCACCGCCCGCGGCGACGCCCCCACCGTCATCGCCGGCCTGGAAACGGACGCTCCGTACGACTCCGCCCTGTGGCGCGCGCTCGCCACGGACATCGGTGCCGCGGGCCTGCTGGTGCCGGAGAAGCTGGGCGGGCAGGGCGCGAGCGCCCGCGAGGCCGCCGTCGTCCTGGAGGAGCTGGGGCGCTTCGTCACCCCCGTGCCCTACCTGACCAGCGGCGTCCTCGCGGTGACCGCGCTGCTGGGCTGCGACACCGCCCAGGAGGACGTGGCGACGCTGCTCGGCGCGCTCGCCGAGGGCCGCAAGGTGGGCGTCCTCGCGCTCCCCCTGCCCACCGCCCCCGGCGCGGTGCCCGAGGCGACCGTGCGGGCCGACGCGGACGGTGCGCTGACCGGACGCGTCACCTCGGTCGCGGACGCCTCGGCGGCCGATGTCCTGGTCGTCCTGGCACAGGGCCCCGACGGGCCCGCCCTGCACGCGGTCGAGGCGGCGGCGGACGGCGTACGCACCGAGCCGGTGACCTCCCTCGACCTCACCCGCCGCCTGGGCCACCTCACCTTCGAGGGCGCCCGCGGGCGCCTCCTGGCCACCGGCGACCGCGCCCGCGCCGCCGTCGAGCGTGCCGTGCTGACCGGCGCGGGGCTGCTCGCGTCGGAGCAGCTCGGCGTCGCCGAACGGTGCCTGGACGAAACCGTGCGGTACACGGCGGAGCGCACCCAGTTCGGCCGCCCGGTGGGCTCGTTCCAGGCGCTCAAGCACCGGATGGCCGCCCTCTGGCTGGAGGTCGCCTCGGCCCGCGCCGCCGCCCGCAACGCCGCGGACGCGCTGGCCGGTGACAGTCCGGACGCCGCGGTGGCGGTGGCCGTTGCCCAGGCGTACTGCGCCCCGGTGGCGGTACGGGCGGCCGAGGAGTGCGTGCAGCTGCACGGCGGCATCGGCATGACGTGGGAACACCCGGCGCATCTGTTCCTCAAGCGGGCGAAGAGCGACGAGGTCGCTCTCGGGACCCCGGGGCGGCACCGCGATGCCCTGGCGGAACTGGCCGGGCTGAGCGCCCCGTAGGACGGCCGCGTCCGGCCGCACGAGGGGGGCGGCCGGACGCGGCCGGTCAGCCGGTGATGGCGAAGGTGTTGCTGAAGCCGCTCGCCGGACCGTAGGCGGCCGTCACCTCCAGCCGGTAGGTGGGCCCGGCCGGCACCCGGGGCAGCGTCACGATGGCCTCGTCGAGAGGTTTGCTGCCCGCTCGGGGGGCCACCATCACCAGCCGCTGCGGGCGCGTCTTGCTCGGCGTGTGCAGCCACACGTTGACGTTCTCGCCCGTGGTGTTCTTCCAGCTGACGCTGAAGCTGCCGTTGACCCGGAAGGTGAGTCCGCGCGGTGGTGCCAGCACCTCGATCCGCCCGGCCTGGGGGTCGGCGGCGGGAACCGGTGAGGGAACGGCGGTGTGCTGAGGCACCGCACCCAGGCCCGTGGTGACGGCGCGGGCCGCGGATCCCTTCGTCGGGCCGGGCGCGCCCGGCTGTCCGGGCAGGGGGGCGAACGAGGTGACGGCCGACGGCCCGCCCGGCGTGGCGCTGCCGTCCGGCGGGGTCCGTACGAGCACCAACAAATAGCCGATCGCACCGGCGGAAACGGCGATGGCCACGGAGGTGGCCATCGAGATGGCCCTGCGCATCGTGTCCTCGATTCCTCGGGGGGAGGGGACGTGGCGGAACATCCCCGGCCGCTCGATCATCAAAAACGGCACGCGAAGTGATCACCTGGATGGCCATCACCCGAGTGCCGCACCACGGGCCGCGCGCCACCGTCCGCACCCCCCGGGCCGCGCGATCCCACCGGTTGCCCGAGGTGCCCGGACCGGGCTTTCGCCGCGGGGCGTAGCCGATCCCGTCGCCACTTATGTCCGGAAACGCCTGTTCGCGGTAGCGTCGTAAGTATGAAAACCGCAACTCGTCGTGTGCTGTTCGGGCCGGTGCTGCTGCTGGTGGCCGCGATGCTGGCGGTGGTCGCCGCGCTGGCATCCGGCGCGCAGGCCGCCGGCGGCCTCGACGAGGCCGCGGGGAGCCTGAAGCAGGGCCCCGTCTACGTCGATCCCCGTGCGTCGGACAAGCTCTCCGCCGGGGAAGCCGACGTGCTGGAGAAGAAGATCAAGGATTCCGGCAAGCCGATCTTCGTCGCCGTGCTGCCGCAGGCCGCGGAGTACCCGCCCGGCACCCTGCTGCAGGACCTGCGGACGAAGGTCGGCATCAGCGGTGTCTACGCCGTGGAGCTCGGTGACCGCTTCGACGCCGGGGCCGACGCCCGGGTGATGTCCCAGAATTCCGTCCAGAACCTCGTCGGGTCGGTCAACCGCTCCGACTACCCCACGGTCGAGCAGCGCCTCAACAGCTTCGTCGACGGTGCCGTCGACCAGGCGAACGGCCATGCTCCCAGCGCCTGGGGCGGCACGGACGACGCCGGCATCGGCAGCGGCGCGGCCATCGGCCTCGGCGTGCTGGTCGTGGTCGGGGGCGGCGGCGCGTACGCCATCGCCCGCCGCAACCGCAGGAGGAAGGCCGAGGAGGAGCGTGCCGCGCTGGAGGAGCTGCGGGTCGTCGTCGACGAGGACATCACGGCCTTCGGCGAGGAGCTGGACCGGCTCGACTTCAGCCCCGGTGAGCCCGGCGCCGACGACGCGATGCGCGCCGACTACGGCAACGCGCTGGACTCCTACGAGAGCGCCAAGTCGGCGATGGCGAAGGCCGAGCACCCCGGAGACGTGCGCGCGGTGACCGAGGCCCTGGAGGACGGCAGGTTCTCGCTGGCCGCTCTCGCCGCCCGGCGTGCGGGCGAGCCGCGTCCGGAGCGCAGACTGCCGTGCTTCTTCGACCCGCGCCACGGCCCGTCCGTCAGCGATGTGCAGTGGGCGCCGGCCGGCGGGGCGGAGCGCACCGTACCGGTCTGCGCGGCGGATCAGGCCCGGCTCGACGAGGGCCGGGAGCCGATGTCCCGCACGGTCAGGACGGCCGGCGGCGACCGGCCGTACTGGGAGGCGGGCCCCGTCTACGGCCCCTGGGCCGGCGGATACTTCGGCGGCGGTGTGCTTCCCGGTCTCCTGGTGGGCACCTTGCTCGGCAACATGATGATGTCCTCGCACGCCTTCGCGGCCGATGGCTTCACCGGTGCGGAGGGCGGCGACGCCTCCGGCTCCGACTTCGACTCCGGTGACTTCGGCGGTGGCGGCGGTTTCGGTGACGGTGGCGGCTTCGGCGACGGCGGGGGCTTCGGCGGCGGTGGCGATTTCGGCGGCGGCTTCTGACGTCCGCCGCAGCCCCCGGAACAGCCCGCCCGCCGGCCTGATCCCGTACCGGCCTGCGGCCGGGGCTGGCGGGCTTCCCCCGGTGCCCCGCGGGTGAGGAGTTCCCTGGCGCGGGTGAGGGCGGAGTCGTGCCCTGCGGAGAGTTCCGCGTCGGTGAAGACCGGGGTGCGGACGGCGGGCGGAATGCCGGGGCCGTCGAAGGTGCGGCCGTCGGCGGTCAGGAACTTTTCGTTGGGCAGGCCGAAGGTCCAGCCGTTGGGGAGGGTGCGGCCCAGGACGTCCGAGAACACGCCCTGTGTGCTCTCGCCGATGCGCAGCGGGGCGGGGGAGCGGCCCATCAGGGCCTGGGTGAAGGTCTCGCCCGCGCTGATCGTGAGGCGGCCGGTGAGCACGGCGACCGGTCCTGTGTGGACGGGGCCCCGGTGCGGGCTGATCCGGATCGGCTGGGGCGTGGTGAACCGGGCCGGGTCGCGGCGGTCGTTCCGCGCCACCTTGCGGTAGGCCAGGTAGGGGCGGTCGGTGAGCCGGGAGGCGATGCGCAGCCCGAGGGGGTCCGCGCCGCCGCCGTTGAGCCGGAGGTCGATGATCAGGCCGCGCAGGGACGCCGGGCCCTGGGTACGGGCCTTGGTGAACACGGCGTCCAGGGCGCGGTCGAGTGCGGCGACGTCGCCCGCGTAGTCGCCCTTCTTCGTGTATTGCGCGAAGGAGGTGACGCGGAAGTAGCCGATACGGCCCGGCAGATCCGCGTAGCCGAGCCGGCCGCCGGCCCACCGCATCAGGGTGGCTCCAGGGCCCAGGTTCGCGGCGATGGCCCGGTCGATGCGGGCCGTGGACTCGTCGGTGGGCAGGACCGTGCCGGGACGCATGCCCGCGAACCAGGTGTCCTCGTCGACGACCACGCGGGTGTGGGCGTCGTGCAGCGGCTCGATCATCCGGCGGAGCACCGCGAAGAGTTCGTCATCGGTGGTCCGCGACGTGATCCGCGGCCGGAACCGGTCGCGGACCGCCGCCCAGTCGATCTTCTTGGCACGGAAGAACGGGTAGTTCTCGGCGTAGGTCCGCCAGAAGACGTCGAAGACCGTCCGTGGATCGCGGGGCGTGCGCCGGGTGCAGCGGTCGGGAAGGGCGTCGATGCGGCGCAGGGTGCGCCGGCCGACGTTGTCCTCGACGACCAGCCGGGCGCGGCCGGCGCCGGCCGGTGCCACGGTGATCGGGGCCGAGCCCGGGACCGCGAAGCGGAGGCTGCCGTGTGCTCCGGGAGGGCCGGTGCGGGTGCCCGTGACGGAGCCGGGCAGGCAGCTGATGCCGGTGGTCTCGTAGGTCCGCAGGCCGCGGCCCTTGAGGGTGACGAGGGTGCCGTAGCCGTCCATCCGCCAGACGCCCTGCAGGGAGTCGGCCGGGGGCCGTGCGGACCGGACCGCCGCGGGGTCCGTCGAGGCGGAGGGGGCCGGTGGCCCGGAGCGCTCGGCGCGGGCCGGACCGGCGCAGCCGGTGGCCGCGGCCAGGACGGTGGCGGCCGTGAGGGCGGTGGCGGCCGTGAGGGCGGTGAGCAGTAACGCCGGTCCGCCGCGGGGGCGGTGGGAGTCCCGGGGCAGGGTGCCGCGGTGATGCATGGAGATACCTCGTGGTGTGGGCTCGGGCCGCGGAAGGTGTGCACATGGCGCGGCGGGGCCGGCCGGGTGAGCCCGCGCCGCCGCTGTGCCTCGGGTGCGCACGGTGTCGCCGCCGCCCCGCACGCGAGCCGGACCGCAGCCGCCGTACGCGCCGATCAGCCGGACGTGAGCACACCTTTCGCTTCGGACGGTGATCAGCGTGACGGCCGGGACCAGGCAGGGACCATGGGGCATCCACCCGTCGTGCGGTGCGGTTTTCCGCACGGCCGGGGGTCGGTTTCCCGCTGCTGAGCGGTGCCGGATCAGGTTCGCGGCCCCCCACGGGGGTGCCCCTCAGCCGTCCGGCGTCGCCCCGTCCTCCGCCGCCCTGCCGACCACCCGTTTGGCGCCCAGCAACCGGCTGTAGCGCGGCCGTGCCGCGAAGTCGGCGTAGCTCCACACGGCCGGACGGCCGACCTCCCGGCACAGGTGCAGGACCGCGTCATCGCCCACGTGGACACCGACGTGCGCGCCGTACCCCGCCGGGCGGCCGTCGGCCGGGCCGCCGTCGAAGAGCACCAGGTCCAGCGGCCGCGGCCGCTCCACACGCCGGGTGGCGCGGTCCTCCGCCCACAGCTCGGACGACCGCAGCGGGGGGACCGCCAGGCCGAAGTGACCGAGTACCGCGTACGCGTAGAGCTGGCAGTTCGCGCCCTCCGCCAGGCCCGCCGGACCGGCTCCCGCACCGGCCGCGGCGGGCGAGGGGCATTCGGGTGCCCCGGCTACCGGATGGCGGGCGGCCGAGTAGGCGACACCGCGGAGCGCCTCCGGGAGCCGGCCGAGGACGTCCGGGCCCGGGGAGCCCGGGACTTGGCCCGGGGTGTCGGTGGTCACCGGGTCATCATGCAAGGAATCTCCCTCATGCCGCACACGGCGAGGTCGAGCAGGCTCAACACGCCGGATCCGACGTGTTCTCGACCCGCGAGGAGACCCCCGATGCAACGCCGTTTTCGCAAGGCACCTCTCTGGGGCGTGGCGGTGGCCGCCCTCTTGGCTGCCGTCGGCCCGTTCCCCCAGGCGCATGCCGCGCCGCAGCCCGACCCGACGCCCCAGCCGTCGTCCCGCGGCATGCTCGACGCGATGCGGCGGGACCTGGGGCTGACACCGGAGCAGGCACGGCGGCGGCTCGCGCAGGAGGCCGAGGCGCAGCGCACGGCCGACGCGGTACGCCGGGTCCTCAGCGCACCGGCCGCCGGGATGTGGTTCGACAAGGCGTCCGGCAAGCTCGTCGTCGCCGTCACGGCGGCAGCCGACGCGGACCGGGTACGGACCGCCGGCGCGCTGCCCCGGAGGGTCAAGCACAGCAGGGCCGAACTGATCGCGCTGGCGGCGCAGATCGACCGGAGGGCCGGCAACGGCGTGCCGGGCGTCACCGGCTGGGGTGTGGACGGGCGCGCCAACGGGGTCGTCGTCCGCGTCGACCGCAGGGCCCGTACCGCGAAGACCGACGCCTTCGAGAAAGAGGTCCGCTCCCTCGGCGCACGCGCGGGGATCCCGGTCCGGATCGAACGCAGCGACCAGTCGCCGCGCCAGCAGGGCGGGAAGATCGTCGGCGGGGAGAAGTGGATGCCAGGCAAGGAAGGGGTCTGCTCGATCGGCTTCTCGGTGACCGACGCGGACGGCGGCCGCGGCTTCCTGACGGCAGGTCACTGCACCGACGACCCCGACCAGCCCGCGTACGGCAAGGACGACACCCGCCTCGGCACGTCCAACGAGGGCGGGCGGCACAGCGTCAACGGGCCGGACGGCGACTTCGGCCTGGTCACCGTGGACCGGCCGGGCTGGACCCTGAGTCCGAACGTGGCCGGACAGGGTGGCACACCGGTCGCCGTCACCGGCTCGCAGGAGGGCGTGGAGGGTACTTCCGTCTGCCGCTCCGGGCAGGCCAGCGGCTGGCGGTGCGGTGAGATCACCCGGGTCGACCAGACCGTGGACTACGGCTCGGTGACCATCGACGGGCTCTCGTACACCAACGCCTGCTCCGCGCCGGGCGATTCCGGCGGCTCGTACGTCACCCAGCCCGGCGCCCCCAAGGCCGTCGGGCTGCACTCCGGCGGCGGCAGCGCCACCTGCGACAGCGAGAGCTCCGACACCCTCACCATCTTCCAGCCGGTCGAGGAGGCCCTGTCCGAGTGGGACCTGACCCTGCGGACCGGCACCTGAGCGAGCCCGTCCCTGGCGGCCGCGCCCTCGCCGGGCGAGCGGCCCGGGGGCGAGGGGCGCAGCGGCCGCCCCGCCGGTGATCGTCTGCGCCTACGATGGGCGGCCGGAGATCCATTCGGTCCGGTGTGCCCGCCTGCGGCACGCCCACGGGGAGCGGGAGAGATCGTGGCAGACGTGCCCAGGACCGCGGCGGACGCGGCGCAGCCCTTCGCGGTGCCCGTCACCGTCCGCGGCTACGAGACGGACACCCAGGGCCACCTCAACCAGAGCGTGTATCTGCAGTACGCCGAGCACGCCCGCTGGTCGCTGCTCCAGGCGAGCGGCATCCGGCAGAGCACCTTGGTCGACCGCCGGGTCGGCCCGGTCACGGTCGAGACGACCATCCGCTACCGCAGGGAGCTGCGGGCCGGTGACGAGGTGGAGGTGAGCTGCGCGTTCGTGTGGGGCGAGGGCAGGACCTTCCGGATCGAGCAGACCGTGCGCAAGACGGACGGGACGGTCGCAGCCGAGGTGAGCGCCGTCTGCGGACTGCTGGACCTGACCGCGCGCAAGCTGCTCACGGACCCGCGGCGGACCTTCCGCGAACTGGCCGCCGACCCGACGCTGCTGGGCCTCACCGACGACTGACGCGCACCGCTCACCGCGGACCGCCCGGCGCACACCGCGGGTTCGGCCGGACCGCACCGAGCGCGAACGGCGCGGCACCCCGTCGCGGGGGACAACCCCACCCCCGACCCTCGTGCTGACACCATCGATCCGCCGCCCGGTCGCTGTGATCGTGAAGGCATGGAGAGTACGCAGCAGTTACCGAGCACGCCCGTCCGGGAGTTCGTCGCGAAGACGGTGGGCAGGCCCGGCCTGGCGGCAGTCGGGCGGGCAGTCATCCTGCTTCCGGTGTCCGCCGGCCGGTTCCTCCGTGAGCTGTCCAAGGGGCGGTGCACCGACGCGCTGTCGTCCCTTCTGGGCGCCGGCCTCGGACTCGTCGCCTGGTTCATCGTGCTGATCAGCGCCCAGGCGGCCGTGAACGGCGCGCTGTACCCGCTGCTGGACGCACACGACTACCGGCATTCCTGGGGCGGGCCGACACCGGTGGGCGCCTGGGCGGCACATGCCGCGCTCGCGGTGCCGATCGTCGTGGCTGCCGTGTGGCTGCTGCGTGGACTGGTCGCGCTGGGCGCCCGGAACCGGCCGTCGTCCGCGGGCTCCCCGCCCCGCAACCGGTACCTGCCGCTGTCCCTCCTCGTCGTCGCGGCCGGAGCGGTGCTGCTCGTGTCATGGCTCCATCAGCTGTGAGCCGCTGACCGGCCGGGCGGGCGCCGCAGGTCGCGCGCCCGTCACCCTTGGCCGCGGGCGGGCACCACCATCACCTCGGTGCCGCCCGCCCGCACCGCCCGCACCTGGTCGGGCGGCAGCCCGTCGTCCACGATCAGCAGATCGAAGTCGGTCAGCGGCGCGAGGGCGTACAGCCCGTCCTTGGTGAACTTCGTATGGTCCGCGACCAGCACGCGCCGCGCCGCGCTCTCCATCATCGCCCGCTTGACCTGCACCGTCTCGGGCGACGTGTGATAGCAGCGGCCGTTGGTGACGGCGGTGGTGGACAGGAACAGGACGTCGGCGCGAAAGGCCCGGACGGCGTCCGCGGTGTGCAGCCCCATGAAGGCGTCGTACGCCGGGAAGTACGCACCGCCCAGGGTGATCAGGGAGATGCCCGGCTCCTTCGCCAGCGTGGTGATGGCCGGCAGCGAGTTGGTGATCACGGTCAGCGGGGTGTGCTCGGCGACCTGGTGCGCCAGCAGCAGACACGTCGTGCTGTCGTCGAGCAGCACCGTCTGCCCGGGGACCAGCAGTGTCGCGGCGGCCCGCGCCAGCAACTGCTTGGTCTGCGCCATCGTGGCCATCCGCTCCGCGACGCTGCCGTGGAAGTGCGCCGACGGCAGCCCCGTCGCCCCGCCGCGGACCTTGCGCAGCCAGCCCTGCGCCTGCAGGGCGTCCAGATCACGGTGCGCGGTCATCAGGCTGACGGCGAACTCCTCCGCGAGGTCGGCGGTGCGTACGAAGCCGCGGGCGATGACGGCCTCACGCATGTGTCGCCGCCGCTCCTCCTGGGCCTCGACCCGGTCCATGGAAACCGCTCCCTCCGGCGTCCGCGCCCCGAGTGTGCGCGGCACGGCGTGTGAATTCGCCGCGTTATGTTCGCACGGATTTAACGTACCGCGGCCCGTCGCCGCGGCGCCCGCGTGCGGCTCCCGGCGGACGCAACACGGCAGGTCGCCGCCGCGATGGGAAGAAAATCCCGGCCATTGACTCCGCTTTCGGCCGAGCTGTTCCCTCGCAGCATCCATCCCACCGGCCCGCCGCCGCACACACGGGAGATTCGATGAAGAACCCTCCGCGTTCGTTGATCACACGACTCGGGATTCCACCGACCCTCGCCTGGGGATACCTCGGGCTGCTCCTCTTCATGATCGGGGACGGTGTCGAGTCGGGCTATCTCTCGCCCTACCTGAGCGACGAGGGCGTCTCGGACTCCCGGGTCGCGCTGCTCTTCACCGTCTACGGAGTCGCGGCCGCCGTCGCCGCCTGGCTCTCCGGAGTCCTGTCCGACCTGTGGGGCCCGCGCCGCGTCATGTGGGCCGGTCTGGGCATCTGGGCGCTCTTCCAGCTGCTCTTCCTCACCGCGGCCATCCCCATGAGCAGCTATCCGCTGATGATGCTCGGGTACGGTCTGCGCGGCCTGGGATACCCGTTGTTCGCCTACGGGTTCCTGGTCTGGGTCGCCGGCGTGGCGCCGCGGGCCCGCCTCGGTACGGCCATGGGCTGGTTCTGGTTCGCCTTCACCGGCGGTCTGCCCACTCTCGGCTCGCTGGTCGCCAGTGGCCTCATCCCGCACATCGGTGCCTACGCCACCCTGTGGGCCGCGCTGGCGCTGGTCGCCGCCGGCGGCCTGATCGCCCTGCTGCTCGTCCGCGACGACCGGGGCGGTAAGCAGCCGCGGAGTGCGGACGCGGGGCCGCTCGCCACCCTCCTTGGCAGCGTCACCATCCTGTGGCGCAACCCGCGGGTCGGGGTGGGCTCGCTGGTGCGGGTCATCAACACGGCCTCGCAGTTCGGCTTCTTCGTGATCATGCCGCTGCACTTCACCCGGACCGTCGGCTTCACCCTCACCGAGTGGCTGCACCTGCTGAGCGCGATGTTCGCGACCAACATCTTCGCCAACCTGCTGTTCGGCGTCGTCGGCGACCGGCTCGGCTGGCGCCGCACCATCGGCTGGTTCGGCGGCGCCGGCTGCACCCTCAGCACCCTGCTGCTCTTCTACGTACCGAACGCGGCCGGCGCCAACTTTCCGCTGGCGCTCGTGGTGGCCGCTTTCTACGGGGCTACGCTGGCAGGATATGTACCGCTTTCGGCGCTGGTTCCGTCGCTGGAGCCGCGGCACAAGGGGCAGGCGCTGGCCGCGCTCAACCTGGGCGCGGGAGCGAGCACCTTCGTCGGTCCCGCCGTCGTCGCGGCCTTCGCCGGCCCGCTCGGCCTCGAAGGGGTCGTCTGGATCTTCGCGGGGATGTATGCCGTGAGCACCGTGCTCTCCTTCGTCCTGAAGCTGCCCGACGAGTCGGATCCGGCGGACGCGGACGGCAGTGGTGTCCGGTCCGGCGACGCCCGGCCGGACGGCGATCCCGCCCCCGCCTCGGCCCCGGCGTGAAAGGACCTCACTGATGTCCGTACTGACCATTGACGTCGGGACCTCGATGATCAAGTCGGTCGTCTTCGACGACCGGGGCGCCGAGATCGCGGTCTCCCGCCAGGCCACCGAGGTGCTGCGACCGCACCCCGGCTGGGCCGAGCAGGACATGGAAGCGGTCTGGAACGCCGTCGTCTTCACCGTCCGCAGCGTGCTGGCTGAACTGGCCGAGCGCGCCGACCCGGTCTGGCTGGTGTCCTTCACCGCACAGGGCGACGGCGCCTGGCTCGTCGACGACCGCGGCCGCCCGACCGGTCCCGCCATCCTGTGGAACGACGGACGGGCCGGCGAGCTGGTCGCCGCCTGGCAGCGCGACGGCATCCTGGAAGCGGCCTTCCGCCGCAACGGCTCCCTCACCTGCGCCGGCATGCCCAACGCGCTGTTCAGCTGGCTCGCCGGCCACGATCCGGACCGCCTGGCCCGCTCCCGCACCTCCCTGACCGCCGCCGGCTGGCTCTTCCTGCGTCTGACCGGGGTCCGCGCGAGCGACGAGTCCGACGCGTCCGCGCCGTTCCTCGACCACGCGACCGGCGACTACGACCCGCAGATCCTCGACCTGTTCGGCCTGTCCGCGTACGAACGGCTGCTGCCCACCGTGCTGGGGGAGTCGGAGCGGATCGCCGAGATCACCGGCGAGGCGGCGGGCCAACTGGGGCTGCCGGCCGGGCTGCCCGTCGTGATGTCGCCGTACGACATCGCCGCCACCGCCCGCGGTGTCGGCGTGGTCAACCCCGGCCAGGCATGCAGCATCCTCGGAACCACGCTGTGCACCGAGATCGTCCGCACCGAGGTCGACACCGGCGGGGAGCCGTCCGGCATCAACATCGCCTACCGCGGCCGCGAGCGGGTACTGCGCGCCTTCCCCACCCTCAACGGAGCCGAGGTGCTCGGCTGGGCGGCACGCATGCTCGGCCTGTCCGGGCCACCCGAGCTGGCGGAGTCGGCCTTCCGGTCGGAACCGGGCGCCCGCGGGCTGCTGTTCCTGCCCTATCTGTCCCCGGCGGGCGAGCGCGCGCCGTTCCTCGACCCGGGCGCCCGCGGATCGTTCTGGGGCCTGTCCCTGGAACACTCGCGTGACGACATGGCCCGCGCCGTCTTCGACGGGCTCTCCCTGGTCCTGCGTGACTCGCTGGCCGCCGCCCGTACGGACATCAGCGAGCTGCGGCTGTGCGGGGGCGGTGCCAACAGCGACGCCTGGTGCGCGCTGATCGCCGACGCCACGGGAGTGCCCACCGCACGCTCCGGCGACACCGAACTGGGCGCCAAGGGCGCCTTCCTGACCGGGCTCGTCCGCTCCGGCGCCGAGAGCAGCATGCACCGGGCGGCCGCCAAATACGTCCGTATGCAGCGCAGTTGGCAGCCCGATCCGGAACGCGCCGCGTTCTACACCGCGCTCTACGAAGACTTCCTCGACCGGCGGGCGCTGGTCCGGGAGTCCGGCTGGCGCGGCGGCGCGGTGTGGAGGGGCGGCGGGGGAGCGGAGCCCGCCGGCGAGCCGGCGTCGGGCGCCGACCCCGGCACGCCCGCCGCCGCACCCGCCGACGCCCCCACGCACCCCCGCCCCACCGGCACCGCCCCCGGAGGCCCCCGTGTCTGACCCCCGCCCCGACGGCCCCACCCTCGACGGCGTCTGGCTCGGCCTCGACCTCGGCACCCAGAGCGCCCGCTGCGTCGCCGTCGACGGCACCGGCCGCCTCCTCGCCGCCGCCTCACGGCCGCTGACCAGCCACCGTGAGGGCACGCGCCACGAGCAGGACCCCGAGCAGTGGTGGACCGCCCTGGCAGCCGCCTGCCGCGAGGCCCTGGACGGCATCGACGCCCGCCGGGTCCGAGGGCTGGCCGTCGACGGCACCTCCGGGACGATCCTCCTCGCGGACGCGGCCGGCACCCCGTTGACGCCGGGCCAGATGTACGACGACGGGCGCGCCGCCGAGCAGGCCGCAGCCGTCAACGAGGCCGGCGAAGCGGTCTGGCGGGAGCTGGGTTACCGCACCATGCAGCCGTCCTGGGCACTGCCCAAACTCCGCCGGCTCCTGGACCACGCCCCCGAGCGCGACCCGGCGGCCGGCGCGGGCCCGCGGCTGCTGCACCAGGTCGACCTGATCACCTGGCGGCTGGCCGGCCACCAGGTCCCGAGCGACGCCAGTCACGCCCTGAAGACCGGCTACCACCTCGTCGAGGAACGCTGGCCGCACCAGGTCATGAAGCAACTCGACATTCCCGAAGGGCTGTTGCCGGACGTCGTACGCCCCGGCACGGTCCTCGGCTCCGTCTGCGCCGCGGCCGCGGAGGCCACCGGCATCCCGGCCGGCACCGCCATCGTCGCCGGCATGACCGACGGCTGCGCCGCCCAGATCGGTGCCGGAGCACTCGCCCCCGGCGCCTGGAACGTGGTCCTCGGCACCACCCTCGTCTTCAAGGGCAGCAGCCCGCACCTGATCCGCGACCCGGCGGGAGTGGTCTACTGTCACCGCGGGCCGGACGGGAACTGGCTGCCGGGCGGCGCCTCCAGCAGCGGCGCGGGCGCCCTCTCCCGGCACTTCCCCGGCGAGGACCTCGACGCGCTCACCGAGCGGGCCGCCGCCCTGGACGCGGACGCGGTGGCCTACCCCCTGGTCTCCTCGGGCGGCGAACGCTTCCCCTTCCGCGCGCCCGACGCCGAGCCGTTCGTGCTCGGCGACGTACCCGACCGCGCCGCCGAGTTCCACGCCCACCTGCTGGGCGTCGCCTGCCTGGAGCGCCTCTGCTTCGACTACCTCCACCACCTCGGCGCCCCGGTGGACGGGCCGCTCACCTACACCGGCGGCGGCGCCCGCAACGCCTACTGGTGCCGGCTGCGCGCCGACGTCCTCGGACGGCCGGTACGCCTGCCCGCACAAGCGGAGGGCGCCATCGGTATGGCGGTTCTCGCCGCCACCTCCTCAGGCACCAACCTCCAGGACGCGGCCGCCGCCATGGTCCGCATCGGCGAGGAGATCCAGCCCTCGCCGGCCCGCACCGCCCGCTACCTGCCCGCCTATCTCCGCTTCATCGACGAACTCACCCGCCGCGGCCACCTCGACCACGCCGTGGCCGCACACGCCCGCAGGAGGGCCACGCAGTGACCGACTTCATCCTCGTACGCCACGGTGAGACCGTCTGGCATGCGGAGAACCGCTACGCCGGGCGCAGCGACGTGCCCCTCACCGCGCACGGCCGCGAGCAGGCGGCGACGCTCGCCGAATGGGCCACCACCGCCGGGCTCACCGCGATCTGGAGCTCCCCGCTGTCCCGGGCACGGCTCACCGCCGAGCCCGCGGCCCTCGGCTGCGGCCTCGCCGCACGCATCGACGAGCGGCTGTGCGAGGTCGACTTCGGCGAGGGCGAGGGCTTGACCAGGGACGAGATGCGCCGGCGGTTCCCGCAGCAGCTCGCGGCCTTCCTCGCCGACCCGGTCGACAGTCATCTGCCCGGCGGAGAACACCCGCGCCTGGCCGCCGAGCGCGCGGCCGCCGCCCTGCACGACATCGCACGCGAGCAGCCCCACGGCAGGGTCCTGCTCGTCGCCCACTCCACCCTGGTGCGCCTGTTGCTCTGCCACCTGCTCGGCATCCCGCTCGCCGACTACCGCCGGGTCTTCCCCCAACTGCACAACGGCGCCCTCACCGAGATCCGGGTCGAGGAGGGGCGGACCGCGCTGCTGCGCTTCAACGTTCCCGCCATGGCG
The DNA here is from genome assembly GCF_045782725.1 of Streptomyces sp. Pv4-95. Taxonomy (NCBI): domain Bacteria; kingdom Bacillati; phylum Actinomycetota; class Actinomycetes; order Kitasatosporales; family Streptomycetaceae; genus Streptomyces; species Streptomyces sp. Pv4-95. The sequence continues at coordinate 1,336,200 of NZ_CP127172.1, read as the reverse complement.
CAGAGCCCGGCACTCCGCTGACCTTCCCGCCCACCCGGCACCGCCACCTCAGGAGAAACACGCATGAGCACCCCCGTCCTCGCCGCCGGCAACCACTTCATCCGCCCGAGCCTCTTCGCCGAGGCCGTGCGCACCGCGGCCGGGGACGCCCCACTCGACATCCGCGAGCTGCAATTCCCCTGGCCGCACACGCCGTTCGGCCCGGTCGGCGAGGTCATCGAGGCATCCGGCAGCGAGGACGAGATGATCGAGGCCCTCCAGGGCGTCGAGATCTGCGTCACCGAGCACGGCCCGCTCACCGAGCGCATCCTCGCCCACTGCCCCGACCTGAAGCTGTTCTGCACCAGCCGCGGCGGCCCGGTCAACGCCAACCTCCACGCCGCCACGCGGCACGGTGTCGCGGTCTGCAACGCCCCGGGACGCAACGCCACCGCCACCGCGGAGCACACCCTCACCCTGCTCCTCGCCGCCGCTCGCGGCGTCGGTGACACCCACACCGACCTGCGCCGCGGCACTTGGCGCGGCGACTACTACGACTACGACAACTGTGGCATCGAGATCGACGGCGCCACCGTCGGGCTCATCGGATTCGGCGCCATCGGCAGCCGCGTCGCCAAGGTCCTCACGGCCATGGGCGCCCACGTCCTCGTCCACGACCCCTACGTGCGGCCCGAGGCACTGGCCGGCATCGCCGAGCAGGTCACCCTCGACGACCTGCTCCGCCGCTCCCGCATCGTCTCCCTGCACGCCCGCGTCACCGACGAGACCAAGGGCATGATCGGCCGCGCGCAGATCGCCGCGATGCCGCGCGGCTCCGTCCTGGTCAACTGCGCCCGGGGTGCCCTGCTCGACTACGACGCCGCCTGCGACGCGCTGGAATCGGGGCAGCTCGCCGGAGCGGGCTTCGACGTCTTCCCCGAGGAGCCGCTGCCGGCCGGATCCCGGCTGCTGACCGTCCCCGGGGTGGTCCTCACCCCGCACATCGCGGGCGGCAGCCAGGAGGTCGCGCACAAGGCCGCACGGATCGTCGCCGAAGAGGTCGGCCGCTACCTGCGCGGCGAACCGCTGACGCACTGCGCCAACCCCGAGGTACTGGACCGGCGCACGGCCACCGCCGACTGACGCCACGTCACCTCCGTCCGTTGCCGGTCGGATCGCCTCGCGGCCACCCGCCGCGAACGCCGACCGCCCGCGGCCCCGTCTTCGAGGGGCCGCGGGCGGTCGTCACCGGTCGCGCTCTCAGCGGCGCCGCACCAGCGGGAACGGCAGCGTCTCGCGGATCGACAGGCCGGTGAGGAACATGACCAGCCGGTCCACGCCGATCCCCAGACCACCGGTCGGCGGCATCGCGTACTCCAGGGCCTGGAGGAAGTCCTCGTCCAGCTCCATCGCCTCCACGTCACCGCCGGCCGCCAGCAGCGACTGCGCGGTCAGCCGTCGGCGCTGCTCCACCGGGTCGGTCAACTCCGAGTAGGCGGTGCCCAGTTCGGTGCCGAAGGCGACCAGGTCCCAGCGCTCGGCGAGCCGCGGGTCGAGCCGGTGCTGACGGGTCAGCGGGGAGACCTCGGTGGGGAAGTCCTTGTAGAAGGTCGGCAGCGTGGTGCGCTCCTCCACCAGCCGCTCGTACATCTCCAGCACCAGGTCACCGCGGCTCATCTCCGGCTTCACCGGCACCGAGGAGGCGTGGCACAGCCGCCGCAGCACCCGCGGGTCGGTGTCCGCGTCGACCTCCTCGCCGAGCGCCTCCGAGATCGCGCCGTAGACGGTCTTCACCGGCCAGATCCCCGAGATGTCGTGCTCGACGAGCCGCCCGTTGTCGTCCGCCTTGCGGGCGGTGGCACTGCCGAACGCCGCGACCGCCGCGCTCTGGATCAGCTCACGGGTCAGATCGAGCATCACGTCGTAGTCGGCGAACGCCTGGTACGCCTCCAGCATCGTGAACTCGGGGTTGTGCTTGTAGGAGATGCCCTCGTTGCGGAACGTCCGCCCCATCTCGAAGACCTTCTCCATACCGCCCACGCACAGCCGCTTGAGATACAGCTCCGGCGCGATCCGCAGATACAGATCCAGGTCGTAGGCATTGATATGGGTGTGGAACGGCCGGGCGTTGGCGCCGCCGTGCACCTGCTGGAGCATCGGCGTCTCGACCTCCAGATACCCGCGGTCGATCAGCCCCTGGCGCAGCGCCTGGACCGCCGTGCTGCGGGCCCGCACCGTCTCCCGCGCGTCCGGCGAGACCACCAGGTCCACGTAGCGCTGCCGGACCTTGGCCTCGGGGTCGGACAGGCCGCGCCGCTTGTCCGGCAGCGGGCGCAGGCACTTCGCCGTCAGCCGCCACCCCGTCACGAACACCGTCAGCTCACCGCGATCGCTCGCGCCGACCTCGCCCTCGGCCTCGACGTGGTCACCGAGGTCGATGTCCGTCCCGAAGCGGTCCAGCAGTTCGCTGCCGCTGCCGTCGCGGGTCAGCGCGATCTGCAGATCGCCTGACCAGTCGCGCAGCACCGCGAAGAGCACACCACCGTGGTCACGGGTGAGCAGCACCCGTCCCGCGACGCTCACCGTCTTCCCGGTACGGTCACCGGCCGCGACGTCCGGGTGCTCCCCGCGCACCTCACCGAGCGTGTGCGTGCGCTGCACGCCGACCGGATACGGGTCGGTGCCGTCCTCGCGCAGCCGCTCCAGCTTGCGGTGGCGCACCCGCACCTGCTCGGGCAGCGCGGCCAGCTCCTGCGCCCGCTGCTCCTCCTCGGTGGCGGGGGTGTGCACCAGGCCCAGTTCGTGCAGCGACGGCAGACCCGCGGTGCTCGCCGGGGCCAGCATCCGCTTCTTGTGCCCCTTGCCCCACAACTTGCCCAGGCTCGGTACGGCCACGAAGCCCTCGGCGATACCGGAGGCCAGACCGATCCGGGCGAGCGCACCGGCGTCGGCATAGCACAGGAACCGCGGGTACCACTCGGGGTTGTACTTCGCGTTGGAGCGGTAGAGGGCCTCCAGCTGCCACCACTTGGAGAAGAACAGCAGCAGCTTGCGCCAGAACTTCAGCACCGGCCCCGCACCGATCCGGGCGCCCTCCTCGAAGGCGGACCTGAAGACGGCGAAGTTCAGCGAGATCCGCCGCACGCCGAGCTGCCCCGCCTGGGCGCACAGCCGGGCGACCATGAACTCCATGACGCCGTTGGGCGCGCTGCGGTCGCGGCGCATCACATCCAGCGAGATGCCGTCGGTGCCCCACGGCACGAACGACAGCAGCGCGATCATGTTGCCGTCGCCGTCGAACGCCTCGGCCAGCAGGCAGTCGCCGTCCTCCGGGTCGCCCAGCCGGTCCAGCGCCATCGAGAAGCCGCGCTCGGTCTCGGTGTCGCGCCAGGCGTCCGCGCGGTGGATGACCTCCTGCATCTCCTCGTCGGAGAGCGCGGAGTGGCGGCGCACCCGGAACGTCGCGCCGCTGCGCTCCACGCGGTTCACGGCCTGACGGGTCACCCGCATCTCCCGGCCGTCCAGGTCGAAGCCCGCTACGTGCAGGATCGCCTCGTCGCCGAGTTGGAGCGCGCCCAGACCGCTGCGCGCGAACGCCTTGGCGCCGTCCTCGCTCGCTCCCATCACGGCGGGCTGCCAGCCGTAACGACCTGCGACCTCCAACCAGGCCTCGATGGCGGGTGTCCACGCTTCCCGGTCACCGACCGGGTCACCGCTGGCCAGGCAGACGCCGGCCTCGACGCGGTAGGTGACGGCGGCCTTGCCGCTGGGGGAGAACACCACGGCCTTGTCGCGACGGCTGGCGAAGTAGCCCAGGGAGTCCTGGCTGCCGTACCGGGCCAGCAGCGCCCGGATCCGGGACTCCTCGTCGCCGTGCAGCGCCGCCTCCATCCGCTGCGAACGAAACAGCGCGGCGGCGGCGTTCAGCAGTGCGAGCGCACCGAGCAGACCGAGCACGGTGACGATCCAGTGCGGCGGGTGGCCCTCGATCAGCCGGCCGCCGACCAGCCCGCCGCAGACGCGGTTGGCGGCCCACAGCAGGCGGTTGGCGCCGCCGGACTCCAACGAGCCGGGCGCCAGCGCCACCAGGCCCCAGCCGATCAGCACCGCGGCGACCAGACCGGCGGCCAGCACCAGCGTGGCCCGAAGGAACGCCCCGCGCCGGGTGATCGCGTAGAACTCACGATGCGAGACGAGCAGCAGCAGGAGCGCCCCGGCGCAGAGCACCAGCGAGAACGCGAACTCCCAGTACCCCGCGGCCAGGAACAGCGCGTCGGCGAGCGAGACCAGCAGCATGTAGGCCACGACGAACCACAGGGCGACCCGTTTGCGCGCGGTCATCGCCGCGGCGAGCAGGAAGAGGAACGCCGCGTAGGCGAAGTTCGGTGCCACCGGGATGGTAAGGGTGTCCAGCCAGTAGATCACCGGGTGGAGGCCGCGCCGCAGAGGCCCGATCAGCGCCGTCAGGGCGCAGAAGAGCCCCAACACGCTGAAGACGATGGCGAAGCCATTGGGGACACGACGCCGGAAGCGCGGCCACCCCGTAAGTTGATCCTGGTCCTGCACGGTGCTCATTCCGTCACATTAGGCTTTGAAAGCGGTCAGCTGGTCGACGAGAGGGCGCTCTTGCTCCGCCATCGGAACCGGTCGACCATCCAGTCTCCGATCCCGGTGGCCGCGCCGGCTTTCCCTCGTACGGAGGATCCGGTGACCCCGTACGGATCACCCACGTGGACTTTGCCATACAGCCGCCGCGGGCCCGCATCGGTCGTGCCGGTGCACGGGCGGCGGCCATCGGTGCGACGGGTGGAGTTCACCTCGCAGGGTGCCCTGGGCGCTGCCCTCGCGGTGTTCATGGCCCGATCTGCCCCTCGGACCCGTCCGGCGTCGGACGGCGGACCGCTGTGCTGTGCCGGTCGCCGGTGACGACGCCGCTCAGCTGCCCCTCGGACCTCGCCGTCCTGGCCGTGGTCACCGACTCCTTGGCCTCGCCGGTGTCGCCCCGGTCGTTCCTGGTGCGGGCGAGTACGGAGTACTTGGTGCCCGCCGCGGTCCTGGCGTCCGAGGTCCAGACCGTCGCGTGCTCCGCGAACCGGCCGGTCAGCTGCCGGCCCTTCGGGTCGGTCACCGTCACGTCCGTCAGCACCCCGCCGCCCGCGGTCACCCGGAGCCTGTCCCCGGCCTGCACCGTCCTGGCGCCGCTCGCCGCACCCAGTCCCACCTGCACCGTGTGCCCCGTGGACGCCGACGCCGCACTGCCGCCGCAGGCCGTGAGCGCGCCGAGACCTGCCAGCGGTACCAGCGCGAGCGTGGCGCGCAGCCGGGGGGTGGGCCGCGAAGGGCGGAGTGCGGGGAGCAAGATCATGGGCGGCTCTCGGTCGGCAGTACACATGCGGCGGTGATGTCGCTCGCTAAGACGGCCGATCCCGATGCCTCGTTGCAGGGAGTGATGTGATCCACGCCACTTCGGTTCGGGGTGCGCGGAGCCGGAGCGGCCGGGTCGGCATCGGCCGAGGACGCATCGGCGCTGCCGGCGGCCGGCCGGTGGCCGCAGGAATACGGCGCCCTCCACCCGGTGACCCGCAGTGATCACCTGATCGGACTACCCGGACTCCAAACGGACATACCCTGAAATACGCCAAACTGGCCGCCCATTGCCGCCCGTTCGGGCGGCGGTCGAGGAGGGTGTGCCATGGCTATTTCCATTTCGGTCGTCGTGCTGCTGGTGATCTTGACCGTCATCTTTCTGCGCAGCGGGAAGCTGAAGTTCTCGCATGCCCTGGTGTGCGGGCTGCTGGGCTTCTACCTGGCGAGCAGCAGCCTCGCGCCCGACATCCACAACGGGCTGTCCGGCGCCGCGGACGTGGTGAGCAGCGTCCGCCCGTGACGACCCCGGCGTACCGGAACGGCGGGCCGGGCCGCCACCGTCCGGCACGCTCGCAGAGGTCGGCAATGGGGGCGGCACCCTGGTGGCTCCGGAGTCCGCTGTCGCGTCGCGGCGCGACCGGGCCGGGGGTGCCGCCGCCGATCGGGAGTCGGCGGCGAACTCGTCGGCTCTGCGCCCCAGTCCGCACCGTGCGCGCCGGCGGGCGTACGGGATCCGTCGGTTTACGTCGTATCTGCGGCAGTTGAGGCCGTACGGACGGCAGACGCCACCGCGGCCGAACTTCTCGGGAACACCGCTCCGCTCAGGGGAACCGGACAGTCGTGGCCCCGGGGCGGCCCGTCAGTCGTCGTGCGAGAAGACGCCGATCGCGTTGGGCACCGGCCGCTCGATTCCTCCCGAGGGATGGTTGCGCACGGTGACCTCCGGGTCGTACGGCTCGCGGGTGACCAGCGTGGAGGAGCCGCCGCCGTCCAGGTCCAGCGCGTTCCGCGCCCCCAACCGGGCCATCAGCTCGGCCAGTTCCCGCACGGTCAGACCGGCCTGACCGACCGCTCCGTCGAGCGCCATGAGGTACAGCACCCGGCCGCCCTCGCCGGTGCCCGCGGCCGTGCGGACGGTCGCGGTGACCGTGTCCAGTCCGGACACCGGCTGCCCGTCCCGGACGATCGGGAAGCCGCCGACCGCGAACCGCAGCGGTACGGGGCTCCGGCCCACGAGCCGGTGGCTGACACCCACCGGCTCACCCACACGTAGCTTGCTCAGCCGCCGCGCCCCTTCCTCGCGGCCCACCAGCACCACGCTCCCCGCCTCGACACCGCCGCCGCCCGGCCGTTCCTCGACGCTCGCGACCCGTCCGTTGCGGACCGTGACCTCGGCGGTCCGTGTGCTGCACGGCGCCGCCCGGTCCGTGTCCGTGCCACAGGTCGCCCGCACCCGCGACGCCGGGCCCCACCGCTCCGTGTACGCCCCGATGCCGTTCACCGGCAGGGCGTACTGGTTGAGCCCGCGCAGCGGCAGCTGCCCCTCGGGGGTCCGTACCGCACCGCGCAGCGCCAGCCGGTCCAGCCGCGCCCGGCCGTCCTGGCCCACCCCGATGACGTCCTCGGTGGTGGCCCCGGGCGGCATCGCGGGACCGAACCGCTGGCCGTTCGGCACCGCGCCCTTCAGCCGCCGCCCGGAGGCGACGGCGGGGCCGACCGGGGCGCCGGTCGGTTCGACGCCCGGGTGCTGGGTCTCGGTGATGTGGAAGAAGTCGCCGTTGACCGCGCCCACCGCGTCTCGCGCCTCGGCCAGTTCGGACACCGGCGACCGCGCGCCGACCGCCCCCGGATACAGCAGGTCCGTCGAGACCCGGGGATCGGCCAGATCGACCGTCAGCAGATGCCCGTGCGCCGTGCCGCGCGGCACCGTCATCCAGAATTCGTCGTACTCCACACCGGGCGCCACCGGCACGGCATCCGAGCGGTCGAGGGTGTCCGGCGCGGCGGTGGCGGGCGCTCCGCCCGCCACCCCGCCGACCACGACGCCCCACGCCACCAGCACTGTCAGTACCGCGCGAACCCGGCCGAATCGAAGCTTCACGAGCCCCCCTGACGTCATGCCAACTGTCCCATGTGTCGAAGTCATTCACTATGGCCCGGAGATGTCATGAATCTGCACACCCGCCGTACAGTCGTCGTGTCGATCGCGTCCGCCCTCGCGGCGGGCCTGCCCGCGCCCGCCGTCGCCCGTGATCGCGGCGCCGCGGCCGCGGCCGGTACCACGCCGCTGCGGCTCGCCCACGCGCACAACGACTACGCGCACCCCCGCCCCTTGCTGGACGCCCTCGACCACGGCTTCGGCAGCGTGGAGGCGGACATCTGGCTCGTCGGCGGCCACCTTCTGGTCGCCCACGAGCAGTCAGATCTCGACCCCGCGCGCACCTTGGAGTCGCTCTATCTCGACCCACTTCGCCGGCGGATTCACGCCAATGGCGGGTCGGTCTACCGGGGGCACCGCCTCTCGCTTCAGCTGCTGATCGACATCAAGACCGCCGGGGCCGCGACCTACCGCGCCCTGGCGCGGGTGTTGCACCGCTACCGCGACCTGCTGAGCGGATGCACCGCCGGCCGGGTCCACGGCGGGCCGGTCACCGCGGTGGTCTCAGGTGACCGCGCCGCTCGCGCCCCGATGGAGGCCGAGCGGGTGCGCCATGCCTTCTACGACGGCCGGCCGGAGGACTTGGGGGCCGCGGCGCCCGCCTCCTTCCTCCCGCTGGTCTCCGTGTCCTGGACCGATACCTTTCGCTGGCAGGGTGCCGGGCCGATGCCGCAGGACGAACGGGCCCGGCTGCGGCAGCTTGCGGCGGCCGCGCACGCCGAGCGCCGCCGGCTGCGCTTCTGGGCGACGCCGGACACGGCGGGACCTGAGCGCGAGGCGGTGTGGCGGGCGCTGCTCGACGCCGGGGTCGACCACCTCAACTCGGATGATCTGCCGGGCCTTGCGAGCTTCCTGCGCGCCACGGGCTGAAGCCCCCTGCCGCCGTCCCGGCCGGGTGCCGTCGGCAGGGGCGCCGCCGCCGGCGGGGCGCGCAGCGTGCGCGGTATGCGAGCGAAGCCGACCGGCGTCCCGTCAGGGAGCGGCGGTCACCAGCTGCATGTAGTGCGCCCAGTCCCAGAACTGGCCGGGGTCGGTGTGGTCGGAGCCGGGCACCTCGACGTGCCCGATGATGTGCGCGCGGTCCTTGGGGATGCCGTAGCGCTTGCAGATGGCGGCGGTCAGCAGCGCGGACTGCTCGTACAGGGTGTCGGTGAACCACGTCGGGTCGTCGATCCAGCCCTCGTGCTCGATGCCGATGCTCCGGGTGTTGTGGTCCCAGTTGCCGGCGTGCCAGGCGACGTCCTTCTCCCGTACGCACTGGGCGATGTAGCCGTCGTCGGACCGCACGACGTAGTGCGCGGCGGCCTTGTGGCCGGGGTCCTGGAAGAGCTTGATGGTGTCGGCGTAGGTCTCCTGCGTCACATGCACCACGACGAGATCGACCGGGTACTGCGTCGGTCGGTTGGCGGCGGTGTAGTTGGAGGTGCTGGCCGGAGTCCAGTGGGTGGGGGGATAGCCCGAGGTACCGGACGGGGTGGCGTGGGCGGTGGCCGCCGTGAGCGGGGCGAGCGCGGTGGACGCGGCGAGGGCGGCGGCACCGGTGAGCAGGCGCCGGCGGGCCGGGTGATGGCGGTCGGGCTCCATGTGAACTCCTGACAAGGACCGTAGGTGGTCGCGTACATGTCACGCACATCGATGCGTTCATGATGCGCAACCGGACAGGCCCTGCCAAGGGAATGGGCGATCTGCCAATGGGCTCGACCAAAGACGGAACGGCGCAGGTCAGAAACGAAAGACACCTGATCGGGCGTCACCCGGGTACCGCGGCCCCCGCTCGGAATCCGAGCGGGGGCCGCGGGGTGCGCCGGAGGGGGCACGCGCCGGTCAGTGACCGATCTCCACGTCCTCCAGGACGCCGAGCGCGTCGGGCACCAGCACCGCCGCGGAGTAGTAGGCGCTGACCAGGTAGTTGATGACGGCCTGCTCGTTGATGCCCATGAAGCGCACCGAGAGGCCGGGCTGGTACTCGTCCGGGAGGCCGACCTGGTGCAGGCCGATCACGCCCTGGTTCTCCTCGCCGACACGCATCGCGAGAATCGAGCTGGTCTGGTCCGGGTTGATCGGGATCTTGTTGCACGGCAGCAGCGGAATGCCTCGCCAGGCGCGGACCGGCGTGCCCTCGATCTCCATGCCGCTCGGGTAGATACCGCGGGCGTTCCACTCCCGCCCGATCGCGGCGATCGTCCTCGGGTGGGCCAGCAGGAACTGCGTCTTGCGGCGCCTGGAGATCAGCTCGTCGAGGTCGTCCGGGGTGGGCGGGCCGTTGCGGGTGTGGATGCGCTGCTTGAGATCGGTGTTGTGCAGCAGTCCGAACTCGCGGTTGTTGATCATCTCGTGTTCCTGGCGCTCGCGCAGCGCCTCCACGGTCAGCCTCAGCTGCTGATCCAGCTGGTTCATCGGGTCGTTGTAAAGGTCGGCGACCCGCGAGTGGATCTTCAACACGGTCTGCGCGACGCTGAGTTCGTACTCGCGCGGCGCCCGCTCGTAGTCGACGAAGGTGCCCGGCAGGGCCGTCTCGCCCACATGGCCCGCGGACAGGTCGATGGCCGCCTCGCCGTGCTTGTTCTGCGCCGGCACCTGCGCGGAGCGGTAGCTTTCGAGATGGTCGCGCAGCGCCTCCGAGCGGCCGAGGACCTCCTCGACCTCGCTGCGCGGCAGCGCCAGAGCCGTGCCCCGGGTGACCGCCCGGATCGTCTGCTCCCACTCCGCGTCCGAGCCGAGCAGAGCCGCCTCGCCGAGCGCGGCACCGTCGGCCACCACGCCCAGCACCGTCTCGTTGCCGTACTTGCCCGTGCCGACCCGGTTCAGCTTGCCGTGCGCGATCAGCAGCACGCGGTCCGTCGGCTGCCCCTGCTCGGCGAGGACGTCACCGGGGGCGAACTCCACCTGCTCGAACCGGTCGGCCAGAGCTTCCAGCGTCGCGGTGTCCTCGAAGCTGCGCAGCGGCGGGATCTCCCGCAGCTCCACGGGGATCACGCGGACCTCGGCGCCGGTCGTGACGAACTCCACCCGGCCGTCGCCGAGTGTGTGGGTCAGGCGGCGGTTGACGCGGTACGTACCGCCGGAGACCTGCGTCCAGGGCAGGACGCGCAGCAGCCAGCGGGACGAGATCCCCTGCATCTGTGGCGGGGTCTTGGTCGTCGTCGCGAGCTTCCGCGCCGCCGCGGTGTCCAGACTGGAACGGTTCTGCTCGATGTCGGAGGCCTGCGGGCCGGACGTCGGGTCCACCGATGTGGTCATGAAGAAGTTCACCTGTTCTTGTCAGTGCTGGAGGTGCTGAGGTGCTGAAGTGCTGTGCGTGCCAGGGGCGTTGCGGACTCGGCCGGGGCGTGCCGGAGTCCGCGGGCACGCTGATCGACGGTGCTGCTGTGGCCGGATGCGGGCAGGGGCCCGCAGTCACGAGGGGCGGAGCCCGTTCAAGGTGGGGCTGATGGCTCCCCGCCCGGGCCCGGGATGCGGCGGTGCCGGCGGAGCACCGCCGCATCCCGAGGCCGGGGCGGTGGACGCACGGGCTGCTGGGCGAGGTGCCTTCCCGTGCGTTCGATTCAGTGGCCGATTTCCACGTCTTCGAGGACACCCATGGCGTCCGGCACCAGAACGGCCGCCGAATAGTAGGCGCTGACCAGATATTTGATGACTGCCCGCTCGTCGATTCCCATGTAACGCACCGAGAGGCTCGGCTCGTACTCATCGGGAATTCCGGCTTGGTGCAGCCCGACCACGCCCTGCTTCTCCTCGCCGGTGCGCAGCAGCAGAATGGAACTCGTCTGCTCCTGCGTCACCGGAATCTTGTTGCAGGGGAAGATCGGTACGCCGCGCCACGACGGCAGCGAGTGCCCCATGAAGTCGACCGCCGTCGGGTACAGGCCGTGGGCGCTGAACTGCCGGCCGATCGCCGCGATCGCCTTGGGGTGGGCGAGCAGGAAGCCCGGGTCCTTCCAGACCGTCGCGAGCAGATCGTCGAGGTCGTCGGGGGTGGGAGGACCGGAGCGGGTACGGATGCGCTGCTTGAGATCGACGTTGTTCAGCAGCCCGAACTCGCGGTTGTTGATCATTTCGTGTTCCTGGCGCTCGCGCAGCGCCTGGATGGTCAGCTTGAGCTGTTCCTCGACCTGGTTCATCGGGTCGTTGAACAGGTCGCCGACCCTGGTGTGGGTCCGCAGCACCGTTTGCGCGACGCTGAGTTCGTACTCGCGCGGAGCCAGGTCGTAGTCGACGAACGTCCCGGGGAGGGAGGCCTCGCCGTGGTGCCCCGAGGCGACGGAGACCGCCGATTCCCCGCTCGCGTTCGTCGGCAGCACGGGCCCCCGGCCGGCCGTGGCGAGGTGCTCGCGCAGCTCGGGGGACCGGTCGGCGATCTCCCGCGCGGCTTGCCGCGGCAGCGACATCACGGTCACCCGCGTCACCGCGCGGTAGCTGTACTGCCAGGTCGCGTCCGAGCTGGTGAGCGCCTCGTCACCGAGGTGGTCGCCGCCGGCCAGCGCCTCCAGCGCGGTGTTGTCGCCGTACTTGCCGGTGCCGATGCGGTCCACCCTGCCGTGGGCGATCAGCACCAGCCGGTCGCCGGCCGCGCCGGCCTCGGTGATCAGCTCGCCCGGCGCGTACTCGTGCTGGGTGAAGCGCCCGGCGAGCGCGCCGAGCACCTCGGTGTCGGTGAAGTCCCGCAGCGCGGGCAGCTCTCGGAGCTCCTCGGGGATGATCGCGACGTCGGTGCCGGAGATGTCGAAATCGATCCGCCCGTCGCCGACGGTGTGGGTGAGCCGGCGGTTGACGCGATAGGTGCCGCCGGAGACCTGAACCCAGGGCAGCAGCCGCAGCAGCCAGCGAGAAGAAATGCCCTGCATCTGCGGCGCGGTTTTGGTGGTGGTCGCCAAATTCCGCGCTGCGGTGGTGCTCAGACTCGATTGAGAGGCCTCTTCAGCGCTTCCGGATAACGTCTCTTCGGCAATCGTCACAGTGCTCCGCCTATCTCGTCGAACGGTGCGGGGCAGCCGGCGCGAAGGCCCATTTCAAGGGTGTTCGGCGACAGCCCGCTCAACCGAAGATAGTGGTGTTCTTTTTATCGACACAATCACTCGATGGAGTGGCATGGAATTAGCATTCCATGGAAAGGTTTAGCGGAATCGGACGTGGGGAGAGTGAGGCGGGGCGCACGCATCGATCGGATCGTCCAGAACGGCCCGGAGCGCGGTGTGCGCGGCCCCGAGCAGCGGGCCGTCGGCGCCCAGCCGGGACACCTCGACCGCGGGGCGGCCGGGCCGGTCGGGAGTCGTCGCGACGGTCGTGCGGAGTGTCAACTCCCGCTCCAGCGAAGGCAGTACCCACGGCGCCAGCCGGGTCAGTGCGCCGCCGAGCACCACCGCCCGGGGGTCGAGCAGGTTCACCGTACCGGCGAGCGCGATGCCCAGTGCCGTGCCCGCGTCGGCCAGTGCGTTCACGGTCGCGGAGTCTCCGGCGGCGGCCCGGCGCGCGAGCAGGGCGCCCCGCGCCCCGGGGCCGGGATGCTCGGCCGCCGCCCGCGCCGAGGTGAGCCCCCCGGCGCGCAGCACCGCCTCCTCGCCCGCGTACTGCTCCAGGCAGCCGCGGCCGCCGCAGTCGCAGGGCAGGCCGTCCGGGTAGACCGGCACATGGCCCAGTTCGCCCGCGAACCCTCGTGCGCCGCGCAGGAGTTGGCCGTCCACCACCACCGCGGCGCCGATGCCGATCTCGGCCGACACATGCACGAAGTCCGGCGGCGGGGCGAGGCCGTCCGGGCCGCCGCCCAGCCGCAGTTCCGCCAGGGCGCCGAGATTCGCCTCGTTCTCGACGCCGAGCGGGATGGACGCTCCGGAGCCGCCCGGGGCGCCGGGGGAATCGGCCGGTGCCGGAACGGGCGGCGGGGTGAGCGCGGTGGCGAGGGCCGGGGCGAGGTCGACCTCGCGCCAGCCGAGGTTGGGGGCGTGCACGACGGTCGCCGTTCCGCGGGCGACCAGGCCGGGTACCGCCACCGTCAGACCGGCCGGGTACAGACCCTCCGCCGCGATCCGCGCCGCCACTCCGGCGAGCAGCGCGGACAGCTCCTGCAGCACCGGACCGGGCGCGCTGTGCCGGTTGGCGGCGTCGGTAGCCGCTCTCGCCCGTACCCGGCCGCGCAGGTCGACCGCGCACACGGCAAGGTGGTCGACGCCGATCTCGGCCCCGATCCCGGCCGGCCCGCGGTCGCTGACCGCGAGTTCGCTGCCCGGCCTGCCCCGTCCGCTCGGAGCCGCCCGCCCGGTCTCCACCAGCAGACCGGCCCGCAGCAACTCGTCCACGAGCGGCGCGACCCCGGCCCGGGTCACCCCGATCCGCGCCGCGGCGCCCGCCCGGGAGAGCGGGCCCTCGGCTGCCACCGCCTGCAGCACTCTCGCCAGATTGCGCCGGCGTATGCCGTGCTGGGTGTCGCCGCCGGACGCGGTCACAGTGGTCTCCTCGGGCGGACGGCGCAGGCTCGCCTGCAGGACGGATATCGGATCGCTTGGGGGGGAGTGGCGTTCTCGACGGGGAGGGGCGCGCGTCACCGCCGCAGGAGCGCCTCGCCGTCGGCGAGGGTCGCGGCCAGCCGGTCGCGGGCCGCGTCGTCGCGCTCCCGTGCCTCGTACTCCTCGCCCCTGGCCGTTCCCCAACGGCGCGCCACCGCCGCCGGGTCCTCGCCCAGCAGCAGGCCCGCCGCCTGTGCCGCGGCGCCGAGCGCGACCAGCTCCTGCGCGTCGGGCACCAGCACCGGGCGGCCGGACAGCCGCAGTACGGTCTCCCGCCAGGCGCGGCCCTTCGCCCCGCCGCCGATCAGCAGCAGTGGGGTGTCCGCCGCCGCGTCCGCGTCCAGCACCCGGTCCAGGGCCCGCAGCAGGGTGAACACCGCGCCGTCGTACGCCGCTTGGAGCAACTGGCCGGCGGTGGTGTCGTGCCGGAGCCCGTGCAGCAGGCCCGACGCCCCGGGCAGGTTCGGCGTGCGCTCGCCGTCGAGGAAGGGCAGCATCACGGCGCCGCCACCGGCCTCGACCGCCTCGCGGTCACGGCCGAGGAGCGCCGCCACCCGGTCCACGGCGAGCGTGCAGTTCAGGGTGCAGGCCAGCGGCAGCCAGTCGCCGCGCGCGTCGGCGAAGCCCGCGACGGTGCCGGTCGGGTCGGCGGGCCGGTGTGCGGAGACCGCGTAGACGGTGCCGGAGGTGCCCAGGCTCAGCACCGGCTGTCCGGGGCGCAGCCCCAGGCCCAGGGCGGCGGCCATGTTGTCGCCGGTGCCGGCGGCCACCAGCGCGCCCCGGGGGAGCGGCAGCTCGTCGGTCCGCACGGTGCCGGCGGCCTCGCCGGGGAGCGCGACCCGGGGCAGCGCTCCCGGGGCCAGCCCCACATGCTCCAGGATCTCCGCGTCGTAGGACTCGCTCGATGACGCCCACCAGCCGGTCCCCGACGCGTCACCGCGGTCGGTGACGCCCTGGCCGGTGAGGCGCTGGGTGAGGTAGTCGTGCGGCAGCCGTACCGCGGCGGTGGCGGCGGCCGCGGCTGGCTCGTTGGCCCGCAGCCAGGCCCATTTGGCCACCGTGAAGGCGGGACCCGGCACGCTCCCGACCCGCTCCGCCCACGCCGTGGCGCCGCCCAGCTCCTCGATCAGCCGCTCGCTCTGCGGGGCCGGCCGCACGTCGTTCCACAGCAGCGCGGGCCGCACCGGCTCGCCCGCCGCGTCCAGCGCGACCAGGCCGTGCTGCTGGCCGCCGACGGACAGGGCGGAGACCTGGCGCGCGGCGTCGCCGCACTGGTCCAGCGCCTCACCCAGCGCCCGCCACCACTGGCGGGGGTCGCTCTCCTTGCCGTCGCCGCCGCTGACGGTGTGCCGCGCCTGGCCCCGGGCGATCACCTCCCCGGTCTCCGCATCGACGACCAGCGTCTTGGTGGACTGGGTGGAGCTGTCCACGCCGACGACGAGCGGTCCCGCTGACTGTGCGCCCATCGCGCTCTCCCTTGCCGGGTGCTGTTCCACGCTCTCGCTCCCAGGGGGTTCCCCGGTGTGCTGCCGCATATTAGTTTGGCCGCGACAGAATTTGTAAAGAGCGTTGACGAAATGACCGAGGGAGCCCGCGATGAGTCATCAGCCCACGCCCGAGGACAAGTTCAGCTTCGGTCTGTGGACGGTCGGCTGGCAGGGCCGGGACCCCTTCGGGGACGCCACCCGCCGCGCCCTGGACCCCGTCGAGTCCGTCCAGCGGCTCGCCGAACTGGGCGCCTACGGGGTGACCTTCCACGACGACGACCTGATCCCGTTCGGCTCCGGCGACATCGACCGCGAGGCCGTGGTCAAGCGCTTCCGGCAGGCCCTGGACACCACCGGCATGGTCGTGCCGATGGCGACGACCAACCTCTTCACCCACCCGGTCTTCAAGGACGGCGCCTTCACCGCCAACGACCGCGACGTCCGCCGCTACGCCCTGCGCAAGACGATCCGCAACATCGACCTCGCCGTCGAGCTGGGCGCCCACACCTACGTCGCCTGGGGCGGGAGGGAGGGCTCGGAGTCGGGCGCGGCCAAGGACGTGCGGGCCGCCCTGGACCGGATGAAGGAGGCGTTCGACCTCCTCGGCCAGTACGTCGTCGAGCAGGGCTACGACCTGAGGTTCGCCATCGAGCCCAAGCCCAACGAGCCGCGCGGCGACATCCTGCTGCCCACGGTCGGCCACGCCCTGGCCTTCATCGAGCGGCTGGAGCGCCCCGAGCTCTACGGCGTCAACCCCGAGGTCGGGCACGAGCAGATGGCCGGGCTCAACTTCCCGCACGGCATCGCCCAGGCGCTCTGGTCCGGCAAGCTCTTCCACATCGACCTCAACGGCCAGACCGGGATCAAGTACGACCAGGACCTGCGCTTCGGCGCCGGCGACCTCAGGTCCGCGTTCTGGCTGGTCGACCTGCTGGAGACGGCCGGGTACGACGGTCCGCGGCACTTCGACTTCAAGCCGCCGCGCACCGAGGACCTGGACGGCGTCTGGGCCTCGGCGGCCGGCTGCATGCGCAACTACCTGATGCTCAAGGAGCGCGCGGCGGCCTTCCGGGCCGACCCGGCCGTCCAGGAAGCGCTGCGCGCGGCGCGTCTGGACGAGCTGAGCCGCCCCACCGCCGCCGACGGACTGGCCGGGCTGCTCGCGGACGACGCCGCCTTCGCGTCCTTCGACGTCGAGGCGGCGGCCGCCCGGGGAATGGCCTTCGAGCATCTGGACCAGCTGGCCCTCGACCACCTGCTGGGAGCCGCCTGAGCCCCTGCGGTGCGCTCAGGCGAGCAGCTCGCGCAGGAACCGGATCTCGGCCGCCCGCTGCTGCCCGCCGCCGCTCTCGTGGGCGTTGAACCGCCAGACCCGCAGGTCCTTCTCGCCCGCGTAGTGGTGGTAGGCGGCGAAACCGGTGGAGGGCGGCACGATCGGGTCGCGCAGCGCCGTCGCGAACAGCGCGGGAGCGCTCGCGCGGGTCGCGAAGTTCAGTCCGTCGAAGTGGTCCAGGGTGTCCAGTGCGGTGTCGATGCGGGTGCGCTCGCCCGCGAAATAGCGGGCGAGTTCGCCGTAGGGCCCCTCGTCGGTGACGTCGAGCGCGCGCCGGATGTCCGTCAGGAACGGCACGTCGATCAGCGCGCCCGCCAGGTCCGGCACCAGGCCCGTCACCGCGAGCGCGGACGCGCCGCCCTGGCTGCCGCCGGCGACCACGATCCGTCCTGGGTCGACCGCGGCGTGCCCGCGGGCCACCTCGACGGCGCGTACCGCGTCGGTGAACAACCGGCGGTAGTAGTAGTCATGGGGGTCCAGCAGCCCCTGGGTCATTTTGCCGGGAACGCCCGGGTTGGTGGAGCCGACCGGATCGGGGGTGTCACCGGGCCGGTTGGGGCCGCTCTGTCCGCGGGTGTCCATGACCAGCGCCGCGTACCCCGCGGACGGCCACAGCAGCCAGTCGTGCGGCAGCAGCCGGCCGCCGCCGTAGCCGATGTACTGCACGACGCATGGCAGCGGCTCCGTCGCCTCCCGCGGGAGCAGGAACCAGCCCCGGATGCGGTGGCCGCCGAAGCCGGAGAACTCCACGTCGTACGTGCGCTGCAGGGCGAGCCCCGCATCGACCTCGGTGAACCGCGGGGCCAGATCGTGGCTGCGGGCCTCGGCGAG
The DNA here is from genome assembly GCF_045782725.1 of Streptomyces sp. Pv4-95. Taxonomy (NCBI): domain Bacteria; kingdom Bacillati; phylum Actinomycetota; class Actinomycetes; order Kitasatosporales; family Streptomycetaceae; genus Streptomyces; species Streptomyces sp. Pv4-95. The sequence continues at coordinate 1,318,545 of NZ_CP127172.1, read as the reverse complement.
GGTCCGCTGCCAGAACGCGTCGAATCCGGCCGGCTCGGGAAGCGGTGGGTGGTAGCGGCGCAACTCGTCCAGGGGCAGGTCGGTGAACACGAAATTCCTCCGGGCCGTAGTGTTACTTACCGACTGACGCCAACCGCGCCCGTATACCGAATATTTCGGACGGTGAATGTTCCAGGTTGGTCACCGTGCCTCCCGACTCCCCATAAAGAAGCGATTATTTCTGCCATGAGCTTTCCTCCGCCCCCGCCGCCGAACCAGCCACCTCACGACAATTCGGGTGGCTTCGGCCCGCCTGCCGGCGGCTACGGCCAGAGCGGTCAGGGCCAGGGGGGCTACGGCCAGGGCGGCTACGGCCCGCCGGCCGGCAGCCCGCCCGCCGGGGGCTACGGCCCGCCCCCGGGAGGCGGCTACGGTCCCAGCGGACCGTCGGGACCCGCCGGCCCCGGTGGCTGGCAGCAGCCGCCCACCCCGCCCGGCGGTGGGGGCAGCGGCAAGACGATCGCGGCGATCATCGGCGGCGGCGTCGTTGTCGTGGCCGCCGTCATCGTCGCCGTGGTGGTCGCCAACGGCGGTGACGACGACAGCAAGAACCGCGCGCAGCCCGTGGCCAGTACGAGCACCGGCGCCACCCCGTCCGAGAGCGCCACCAACTCGCCGTCCGGATACCCCTCCGCGTCCGCGACGCCGACCGGCACGGACATGGAGAGCCTGATGCCGTCGCCGTCCAACGGCAAGATCCCCTTCTTCCAGCTGAAGGTGGGCGACTGCTTCGACCGCCCGGCGGACGGCGGTGGCAACAACGACCGGGCGTCCTGCAACGGCCCGCACGACGCCGAGGTCGTCACCACCCACCGACTGGGCTCCGGCTTCACCACCAGCGCCGCCATCAAGGCGGAGGCGTCGTCGCTGTGCAAGCGGGAGCTGGAGAGCAAGGCGGCCCGCCAGCCCGCCGGCACCGCGGAGGGGACCTACGTCCAGTTCCCCAACATCAGCGGCTACAAGCTCGGCATCAAGACCGTCAGCTGCAGCCTCGCGGGCAACAGCACCGCCACGAAGAAGCTCACCAAGCCGCTGTCGTGATCCGCGTCGGCACCCGTTCCGCCCGTGAGGCGGCCCTGACCGCTCGAAGGTCAGGGCCGCTCTGACGGTCGTTACCGCTTTACGCTGCGGTAGGGGCGGACCTGCGGATCGTGGCCGTACTTGACCAGGTAGCCGCCGTTGGTGACGTAGGCCATCGCGCGGTAGGTGCCCTGGCCGGTGTACGGGACATAGACGGTCTTGCCGCACGTCGTGTCCAGGCAGATCCCCGTGGTGCCGCCGTACCGCTTGCCGTTGGGGCCCTTCGCAGTGACGGACAGGTTTCCGTCGGCGCCGCCGACCGCGACGCCCTTGCTGCAGCCCAGCCAGCCCCCGCGGACCCTGACTTTCCACTTCCCCTTGATCTTGACGGGCTTCGCGGCGACATCGGCCTTCAGCATGCACACAGCGCCATCGGCCTGTGCGCTCCACCGCCACTTGAGCGTTTTGCTCGCGGTTCCGGCCTGCGCTGATGTGCTGGTCAGCAGCACCGCAAGCACGGCGCCGAAGATCGCTACGGTGGTCAGCCCGTAGGTGTGTTTCGACAAAGTTGTTTTCACCTCGCACGAAAGAACGTGAGTACGAACGAGGGGAGTCGATCACGTCGCCGTCCGCCGTGCGCCGGCATTCACCACATCGTCAGATGCTCCATTAGTCCCACTCGACAGCCGGGGCCGACAGCCTCCACCTGGTTGCGGTGCGCCGAAGCAGGGTGTGCGGCGGGGCCGTCGACGGTCGGGTGGCCGGGGCGACCTACCCCTTGCTCGATCCGTGCAACTCCCGCCGCACACCTCTATGTTGGTTCTGTCGAATGCGATTCGCGCTCAGCGGTCGACGCGTTTGCCGGCTGCTCCGGGGTCCGCGACCTCGCCGACCTCGGCTGCCGCCGGGTCGAGGACGCGGGCGAGGAACGTCCTGGTGCGCTCGTGCTGCGGGTCGCCCACCACCTGCTCCGGGGTGCCTTCCTCGACGATCACTCCGCCGTCCATGAAGACCACGCGGTCGGCGACCTCCCGCGCGAAGCTCATCTCGTGCGTGACGACGAGCATGGTCATGCCCTCGTCCGCCAGGGACCGCATCACCGCCAGCACATCGCCGACCAGCTCCGGGTCCAGCGCCGAGGTCGGCTCGTCGAAGAGCATCAGCTGCGGGTCCATGGACAGCGCACGGGCGATGGCCACCCGCTGCTGCTGCCCGCCGGACAGCTGCGCGGGGTAGGACGCCTCCTTCTCGCTCAGGCCCACCCGTTCGAGGTTGGTGCGGGCGATGCGCTCCGCCTCCGAGCGGTCCCGCCGCAGCACCCGCCGCTGGGCGATCGTCAGGTTCTCCAGCGCGGTCAGGTGCGGGAAGAGGTTGAAGGACTGGAAGACCATGCCGATCCGGCGGCGGACCCGATCGATGTCCACGTCCGGGTCGGTGACGTCGGTGCCGGCCACCGTGACCCGGCCCGCGCTCGGCTCCTCCAGCAGATTCACGCAGCGCAGCAGCGTCGACTTGCCCGAGCCCGAGGGCCCGATGACACACACCACCTCACCCCGCGCCACCGAGAAGTCGATCCCGCGCAGCACCTCCAGCTCGCCGAAGGCCTTGTGCAGTCCTTGCACATCGATGGCCTTCGCGTCGCCGGATTCCTGCGGAGCCTTGTCCTGCTTCATGCCGGTCACCTGGCCTTCGCCGTACGGGCCTCTAGCCGCCGGACCAGCTGGCCGAGCGGGAGGGTGATCACGAGATAGAGCAGTCCGGCGATCAGGATCGGGGTCAGGCTCTTGTGCTCGGTGAGCGCGTCCCGGCCGAAGTTGGCCAGCTCGAACTGGCCGAGCGAGAGCCCCAGCAGATAGACGAGAGAGGAATCCTTGGTCAACAGGATCAGTTCGTTGGTCAGCGGCGGCAGAACGATGCGGAACGCCTGCGGAATGACAATCGAGATCATCGCCCGGCCGTGCGACATTCCCAGCGAACGTGCCGCCTCCGTCTGTCCCTTGGGGACGGCCTGGATGCCCGCCCGGATGGTCTCCGCCATGTAGGCGGCGCCGACCAGGCCGAGGGACAGCATGACCGTGATGTTCATGTCGAGCGCCACTTCGAAGGCGAGTGGCACGCCGAAGCCGAGCGCGATGAACACCAGCAGACACGGAATTCCGCGGAAGAACTCGATATAGGTGACGGCGATCCAGCGGTACGGCGGTACGGACGACAGCCGCATCAGCGCCAGCACCAGTCCGAGTGCCAGACCGAAGCCGAATCCGAGCAGGGTGTAGATGACGGTGTTGACCAGGGCGACGGTGATGATCTCGGGGAAGAGCGCCTTGACGACTTCTACGTCGAAGAACGCTTCCCGCAACTGCTGCCAGTCGGCGAGCAGGGCGAAGACCACGACAACGATGGCCAGGACGCCGTACTGCGCGCCGCGGGTTATCCGCGCGCGCTGTCGTTTGGACAGGGGCATGAGAGCCGACCTTCTCCGATTCGTTGTGCGGCGGTGTCAGCTCTGCGGGGTGGTACCGAACCACTTCTTGTAGATCCGGTCGTAACTCCCGTCGGACTTGGCCTGCTTGATGACCTCGTTGACCTTCTTGCGGAGCGCGTCGTTGCCGGTGCGCACGCCGATGCCGTAGTGCTCACCGGTGTTGAACTCCGCGGTCACCTCGGTGTCCGGGTTCTTCTTCACATAGTCGAAAAGCACGCCGTTGTCGTTGACACCGGCATCGATCTGACCGGACTTCACGGCCGTCAGCAGCAACCCCAGATCCTCGAACTCCACCAGCTCGGCGCCCTTGCCGTGCTCCTTGGCGTAGATCTCGCCGGTGGTGGCCTTCTGATAGCCGAGCTTCTTGCCCTTGAGATCCTCGGCCTTCTTGAAGGGCTTGCCCTTCTTCGTCAGGAGTGCCTGGGTGGCGTTGAAGTAGGGGTCGGAGAAATCCATGACCTTGTCCCGCGCGGGCGTGATCGTCATGCCCGCGGCGGCCAGGTCGCATTTGCGGATGTTGAAGTCCTGGCCGGTCTCGATGCCCTCGAACGGCGTGTTGACGATCTCCTGCTCGACCTTGAGTTCCTTGGCCACCAGGTCCACCAGGTCGACATCGAATCCGACGACCTTGCCCTCCTTCTTCACCTGGAACGGCGCGTACGGAAGGTGGGTGCAGGTCTTGAGGGTCCCGGAGGAGACCAGCTCCAGGCCGGAACCCTGCTTCCCGTCGGACTTGGTGCTGGTGCATCCCGCCAGTACGACGACGGCCGCGGCGACGGCTATGACAGGCAACGAGGAGCGAGCGGACACGGGTCCTCCAGGGCAGATTCAAGATCCAAAAGCCGTGCGGTGCTGAGAGTTGCGCTGCATCCTGCCACCGGCCAGGGCCTCTGTCGCCGCTGTGCGGGTTGCGTCTGTGTAACGCCTCCGGCCCGCGTCCGCGGACCGCGCCCTTCCGAAAGACCGCTCCCTCAGCGGCCCAGGCCCGCGGCCAGCTCGGCGATCGCGGCCGGTCCGACCCGGCAGCAGCCGCCGATGAGCCGGGCCCCGTCGGCGGCCCACCCGGCGACCCGGTCCCCGCTGAAGGCCGGGCTGCCGCACCAGGCGCGCGCCTGTGCGTCCCAGCTCTCGCCGCTGTTCGGATACACCACCACCGGCTTTCCGGTGACCCGGGCCGCCGTCGCGACCGCCCGGTCCGCGTCCTGCGGGGCGCAGCAGTTCACGCCGACCGCGATCACCTCGTCGGCGTCCGCGGCCAGGGCGAACGCCCCCTCCAGCGGCTGCCCGGCCCGGGTGCGGTCACCCGCGACGCTGTACGACAGATAGGCCGGTACGCCGAGGCCGCGCACCGCCCGCAGCAGCGCGCGGGCCTCCTCGGCGTCCGGCACCGTCTCCAGGGCCAGCACATCGGGCCGCGCCTCGGCCAGCACCTCCAGGCGCGGACGGTGGAACCGTTCCAGCTCGTCCACCGACAGCCCGTAGCGGCCGCGGTACTCCGAGCCGTCCGCCAGCATCGCGCCGTACGGCCCCGCCGACGCGGCGACGTACAGGGGGCCGCTCACGCCGCCGTCCCGGGCTTGCCGGGCCGCCTCCCGCGCCAGTTCCACACTGCGGCCGAGCAGGGCGGTGGCCTCCTGCGCGCCGATACCGCGCTGCGCGAACCCCTCGTACGTCGCCTGGTAGCTGGAGGTGATCGCGACCTGCGCACCCGCCTCGTAGTAGGCGCGGTGCGCCGCGACGATGGCTGCCGGCTCCTCGGCGAGCAGCCGGGCCGACCACAGGGCGTCGCTCAGGTCGTGACCGGTGGACTCCAACTGGTTGGACAGCCCGCCGTCCAGGACGACCGGACCCGACGCGAGTGCTTCGGTGAGCGTCCGGAGGGTGCTGGGCATGGTGCGGTACCTCTCGTCGCTGCGGGGCGGTCCCGATGACCTGCCCCCCTCGGATCGTATCGTCGAACGCCCCTGGGCCACCGGGCGGGCAGCTGTCCTGACCTGCGGATTTCCGAGGTCGGGACAGCCCTCGCCGCAGCCTTCGCCGGGGCGGTCAGCGCAGCGAGGAGAAGACGAAGGAGAAGCGGGCCGGCGCCACCTCCAGCCGGTGCTGCGGCAGCACACCCGGCCCGCACGACTGGCTGCCGATGCCGTGCTGCGCATGATCGAGATGCAGCCACAGCCGTTCGCCGGCCTTGAGGTCCGTGGTGTGCCGGGCCGCGTCCAGCTCCTCGACCGACCAGCGGCGGGCGGTGAGGAAGAAGTCCGGATCGCCCTCGATCCGCAGCCCCGAACCGTCGGTGCGGGTCAGCTGCGCCCAGCGGACCCCGGGCCGCGCGCCGTTCTCCTGCGGCCGGACGTACGGCGTCTGAAGGGCGTCCACCGGCATCGTCCAGCGGCCCACCCGCGCGGCGGCCCGGGTGTCGGGGTAGCCCTCACCCGGGCCGCCACCGAACCACTGCGCGAGCCCGAGGCTGCCGCACACCGCCATCCGCACACCCAGCCGGGGGAGCGGGCCCGGCCAGTCGCCCTCCGGGTCGACGGCGGTCTCCAGCCGCAGCCGGCCCTGGTCCGCCGTCCAGCGGTAGACCGTGCGCAGCGCCAGGTCCGTGCCGGCCGGCGCGATCCGGCACCGCACCTCCAGGGCGTGCGGGCCGAGCTCGACCGTGTCGACGCGGTGGCGCATCCGGTGCAGCCCGATCCGCCGCCACTCGGTGGCGGGCCGCGGCTCCGGCTGCCAGGGAGCGGCCTCGTCGTTGTCGGTGGGCGCCCGCCACACCTCCAGCCGGGGGCCGCCGATCCGCACACCGTCCATGTAGCAGAGCGCGCCGGTGGCGGCGTCGAAGGTTCCGGGACCGAGGACGATCACATTGCCCACTCCGCGGCGTGGCACCGCGGTGGCCGCCGGGGGAGGGGTGGCGCGACGCGCGGCGGCGGGCAGCTGCCCCCACGCGACCTCGTGCCCCGCCCGCGCCCACGCGGTGTCCTCCGCCAGGACGGCCCGCACCGTCCAATGTGCTTCCCCGCCCTCGTCGTCCGGCCCGCCGGGCGGTGCGGGGAGCCTCACCTCCGCCGACTCGCCGGGCGCCAGTACCGGTACGGCGAGCCTGCCGTCCGCGCGTGCCTCGCCCTCGACCTCGTAGGCCCAGGGGAACGCGAGGTGCCCGAGGTCGGTGAAGTCGTGGAGGTTGGTGATCCGGACGGTGCCCGCGGCGCCGGCCCCTTCGATCCGTACCGGCTCGATGACCTTCTTGAACTCGACCAGCCCCGGCGACGGCGTCCGGTCGGGGAAGACCAGACCGTCGCAGACGAAGTTGCCGTCGTGCAGCTCCTCGCCGAAGTCGCCGCCGTAGGCGTGGAACACCTCGCCGCCGGGCGTGGTCTGCCGCAGCCCGTGGTCGATCCACTCCCAGACGAAGCCGCCCTGGCACCTCTCGTACGTCTCGAAGAGGCGCTGGTACTCGCTCAGCCCGCCGGGACCGTTGCCCATGGCGTGCGCGTACTCGCAGAGGATGAAGGGCAGTCCGCGTCGCCGGGCGTCCGCCTCCGGGTCGGGAAGGGGCTCTTCCGCGCGTCGGCCGATGCGTTCGACCTCGGCGTGGTCGGCGTACATCCGGGAGTAGACGTCGGTGTCGGCGCAGCTGGGGTCGCCCTCGTAGTGCAGCGGGCGGGACGGATCGCGCTCCCGCATCCAGTCGGCCATGGCGGACAGTCCACGGCCCGTGCCGCACTCGTTGCCCAGGGACCACAGGATGACTGCGGGATGGTTCTTGTCCCGCTCGACCATCCGCCGTGCGCGGTCCAGCATCGCCGGCTCCCAGCGTGGATCGTCGACCGGGTTGTCCCGCCAGCCCTGTTGCGCGAAGCCGTGTGTCTCCAGGTCGCACTCGTCGATGACCCACAGGCCCAGTTCGTCGCAGAGGCCGAGGAAGTCGGGGTGCGGCGGGTAGTGGCTGGTGCGTACCGCGTTGATGTTGTGCTGCTTCATCAGCAGCAGATCGCGGCGCATCGCCTCCGGGCCGAGAGTGCGGCCGTAACGGGGGTGGAACTCATGGCGGTTGACGCCGCGCAGCAGGATGCGGCGGCCGTTGACCTTGAGGAGGCCGCCCTCCACCCGGACCGTGCGGAAGCCGATGCGCAGCGGGATCCGCTCGCCCGCGGTGATCAGCTCTCCGGCGTAGAGATGGGGCCGCTCCGCGCTCCACGGGCGGACCGGGAGCGTGGCGCTGCGGCCGGTGGGCAGGTCGAGGCCCAGGGCAGGGACGGTGATCCGGCCGGCCGGCTCGCAGTCCACGCGGAGCGTGCCGTGGCCGGTGACGTCGTCGAACCCGGCGTGCACGAAGTGGTCCACGACGGAGCCTGCCGGGCGGCGGTGGAGCGCGACATCGCGGAAGATGCCCGGCAGCCACCACTGGTCCTGATCCTCCAGATAGCTGCCCGCGGACCACTGGTGGACGCGCACGGCGAGGACGTTGCGCCGCGGCCGCAGCAGATGTCCCACCGCGAACTCGTGCGGCAGTCTGCTGCCCTGGAAATGCCCCAGCTCCTGCCCGTTGAGCCAGACCCTCGCGCAGGACTCCACCCCGCCGAAGTGCAGCACCGCGGGCCCTTCGCCCCACCCGTCGGGCAGGTCGAAGACATGGCGGTGGTCGCCCGTCGGATTCTCGTCCGGCACTCGCGGGGGATCGACCGGGAAGGGGTAGGCGGTGTTGGTGTACACGGGCGAGCCGCTGTGCGGCAGTTCGCCCGCGTCCTCGTACGAGCCGTCAGAGGCGAAGCTGTCCCTGAGCACCCAGTGGCCCGGGACCCGCAGGTCCTGCCAGTACGCATCGTCGAAATCGGGGCGGGCGAAGGAATCGTCGTGGGCCGTGGCGGTGGGCGAGAGCCGGAAGCGCCAGGTGCCGTGCAGCGAGATCCGCGCGGCGTCGGACCCGGCGTACCACGCGCGCGGCGGCAGACAACCGCTGCCCGGTGAACGGTCCTCGAAGTACGCCGGGGTGCCCGGTGCGGGCACTCCGGCGGCATCCTGCGGCGACTGCCCGTCCGACCTGTGGTGCGGCCTGTGCGGCGACGTGCCGGTCACTGGTCCTCCTCGCTGCGGGGCGACGGCCATGCGGTGGGGGATCAGCTCAGCGAATCACGACCGGACGCGCACCGCAGCCGGATGGGGAGGATTGGCCCGGCGACGCCGCGGCGGCCGTGACGGGTTCCGGACGGCGGCCCGGAATCCCGTCACGGCTGCCGCGCGCGATGCCTCAGCGGGCGAGTTCCGCCGCGAACGGGACCGCGGCGGGCTGCTCGCCGGTGTCCCCGGCCGTCGGATGCCGCCACAGATCCGCCTCCCGCAGCAGCGGCAGCACGCCCTCACCGAACCAGTAGGCCTCCTCGACGTGCGGGTGCCCGGAGAGGATGAACTCGTCGATGCCCAGCCGGTGGTATTCGGCGATCCGCTCCGCCACCTCGGTGTGGCTGCCCACCAGCGCGGTGCCCGCGCCACCCCGCACGAGCCCGATGCCCGCCCACAGGTTGGGCGCGATCTCCAGCCCGTCGGTGCTGCCGCCGTGCAGCGCCAGCATCCGGCGCTGGCCCTCGGACTCGCTGCGGGCCAGCCCCGCCTGCACCGCGCTGATCGCCTCCGGGGTGAAGCCGTCCAGCAGCCGCCGTGCCTCGGCCCAGGCCGCGTCCGCGGTGTCGCGGGTGATGACGTGCAGGCGGATGCCGAACCGCACCGTACGGCCGGCGCGCTCCGCCGCCTCCCGGATCCAGGCGATCTTCCGCTCGACCTGGGCCGGCGGTTCGCCCCAGGTCAGATAGACGTCGGCGGACCGCGCCGCGACCTCGCCCGCGGCGGGGGAGGACCCGCCGAAATACACCGGCGGGACCGGGTCGGGCACCCGCGCGAGCCGGGCGCCCTCCACCCGCAGCTGTTCGCCGGCGAAGTCCACCGTCCTGCCCTGCCACAACTCCCGCACGATACGCAGGAATTCGCCGGTCCGCGCATACCGGGCATCCTTGTCCAGGAAGTCCCCGTACGCGCGCTGTTCGTGGCTCTCCCCGCCGGTGACGACGTTCAGCAGCAGCCGCCCGCCGGAGTGCCGCTGGAAGGTGGCCGCCATCTGGGCGGCCAGGGTGGGTGACACGATGCCGGGCCGGAAGGCCACCAGGAACTTCAGCCGCTCGGTCTCCCGGGCCAGCATGGCGGTGGTCAGCCAGGCGTCCTCACACCAGGCGCCGGTGGGCGTGAGGGCTCCTTCGAACCCGAGGTCCTCGGCGGCGCGGGCGATCTGGGTGAGGTAGCCGAGGGTGGCCGGCCGCTCCCCGCCGGCCGCCCCTGCGGGCAGACCGTGACCGCCGCCGACGACATGACGGCTGTCGCCGTAGGTGGGGAGGAACCAGTGGAACGTGAGGGACATGCGGTACTCCGATGACAAGGGTGACCAGGGCGGCAAAGAAGCCGGCTGACGCGGGGAGCGGTGGGTCTCACAACAGGCCGTGGCGCGGCGGCCGGACGCCGTTGAGGACGTATCGGCCGATGTGCTGGACCTTCCAGCGGACCGGATCGTGCAGCGTGTGGGTGCGAGCGTCGCGCCAGTGCCGGTGCAGGTTGAGGCCGTCCAGCGCGGCCCTGGTGCCGGCCACCTCGAACAGCGCGCTGCCGGTTTCCACCGCCGCCTCCGCGGCCAGCACCTTCGCCGCGGCCACCGCGATGGACGCCTCGGCGGCGGAGTCGTCGGTCAGGGCGGCCTCCGCGGTGTCCACCGTCCGCGCCGCCTCGGCCAGCAGCGCCTCCGCGGCCCGCACCCGGACGGCAAGTTCGCCGAAGCGCTGGATGAGCAGCGGGTCCTCGGCCGCGGTCTCGAAACCGCTCTCGAACCAGGGCCGGCTCTTGGACCGGACGAACGCCACGGCCTCCGCAAGTGCGCCGGAGGCGATCCCGACATCGATCGCGGCATGCAGCAATTGCGCTACCGCACCGTGCAGTTGAGGCCCCTGGAAGGTGAGGTGATGGGGCAGGACGCGATCCGCCGGCACCGCGACCTCCGTCAGGCGCACCGTGCCGCCGGCCGTCGTCCGCTGCCCCATGCCGTCCCAGTCGTCGACGACCTGAACGCCCGGAGCGTCCCGCGGCACGTACGCCACATGCAGCGCGTCGTCCCCACCCCGTGCCAGCACCGGAATCCAGTCCGCGAACAGCGCCCCCGTCGCATAGTGCTTGACCCCGCTCAGCAGATACGAGCCGTCCGCCGCGGGCCGCAGCCGGGTGCGGATGTCCTGGACGTGCCGGGTGCCCGCCTCCGACTGCGCGTTGCCGAAGCGACGCCCGGCGAGCACCTCACCGAAGAAGAACTTCTGCTGTGCCGCGTCCCCCTGACGGCGCAGCACATTGAGATAGACGAAGTGGCTCTGCGGGATCTGCGACAGGCTGGCGTCCGCCGACGCCAGCAGCCGGAAGACCTCGGCCAGCGTCGTCGTCCGCACCTGCGCACCGCCGTGGCCGCGCGGCACGGTGACGCCCAGCAGCCCGCTCGCCGAGAGCCGTTCCAGTTCGGCGTGCGGCAGCCGCCGGCCGGCATCGCGCCCGGCCGCACCGGCGCGGAACTCCTCGGCCAGTTCCGCGGCGACCGCCAGGGCCTCGGCGTCGTCGGTGATGACATGGGCGGGGACGGGCCGCGCGGGAGCGGTCACGGTGCTGCCTCCTGAGGGCGTGTGGGACGGAACGGCGAGCGGCGGTCAGCCGGCGACGGACAGCAGCGGACTGCCTCCGAGCGCGCCGGAGAACTGGTGCAGAACCTGGTGCAGTCCTTCCTGCGCGGCGGGGTCGACGGTCAGTGAGCCGTCTTCGCGTACCGCCAGATGACGGTCGAGGACGAACCAGCCCTGCACGATGTGGCCCGCGCCCATCGACGAGAGCACCGGCCGCAGTGCGTAGTCGATGGCCAGGACATGTGCGGTGCTGCCGCCGGTCGCCAGCGGCAGGACGGTCTTGTCCCGCAGGGCGTACTGCGGCAGCAGGTCCAGCAGCGACTTGAGCAGCCCGGAGTAAGCGGCTTTGTAGACCGGGGTGCCGACGATGATGCCGTCCGCCTGCGCGAACAGTTCGGTGGCCTCGACGATCGCCGGATGGCCGAAGTCGGCGCCCAGCAGGGCCTCGGCGGGCAGCGTACGGACGTCCAGGGGGACGACGCGGTGCCCCTCGGCGGTGAGCCGGGCGTCCAGATGGCGCAGCAGACGCGCGGTCCGCGAGGTCGCGGACGGACTGCCGGAGACGGACAGGACGGTGGACATGCACGATCACCTCGGAACGGGGTGGTGGAAGAAGCAGAAGAGGCCGAAGAAGATGGAGAACGCAGGGGGACGGCAGGGGCCGGGGTGCTCGGCGCGCGGCGGCGGCGGGCACCCCGGCGGCAACCGGTCAGGAGTACCAGGTGGGTTCCGGCAGATCGCCGGTGAGCACGAACCGCCCGACCTCGCGGCGCTTGTACGCCACCGGGTCGTGCAGGGTGTGGGTGCGGACGTTGCGCCAGAAGCGGTCCAGGCCCTCGGCGCTCGCGGTCGACCGGGCACCGGTCACCTCGAAGATCCGGTTCGTGACCTCCAACGCCACCTCCGTGGCACGGGCCTTGACCGCCGCCACCCGGATCTCGAACTCACCGCGGTCCTGCTCGGTCACCTCGTCCGGGGCGTCGTGCAGCCGCTGCCCCTCCTCGGCGACCCGGTCGGCCAATGCCTCGGCGGCCCACAGCTTCCCGGTCAGATCGCCGTAGGTGTCGATGACGTACGGCTCGTCCACCGCCCGCTCGTGGCCGCCGTGCAGCCACGACCGCGCCTTGGTGCGCGTGTAGGTCGCGGCGGTCTCCAGCGCACCCGCGGCGATCCCGAGGTAGAAGTGTGCGAAGACCAATTGGATCGTCGGCACGTTGAGGGTGTTGTAGACGCGCGGCCGGAACGCCTTGTCCACGTATCCGGCGGCCGCTGCCCACGGAACCCGCACCTCGTCCAGGGTGACGCTGCCGCTCTCGGTCAGCCGCTGGCCGATGTTGTCCCAGTCGTCGTGGAAGGTCAGGCCCGCACTGTCCGACGGGACGATGGCGAACACATGGTCGTCGGTGCCCTCCAGGACGCCTTCCAGCACGGTGACGTCGGAGACATTGCTCCCGGTGGAGAACGTCTTGCGGCCGCTGAAGAGGAGGTGCTCGCCCTCGTCCCGCACCACCACGTCGTTGTCCCGCGGGTTGACCGCCCCGCCGAAGAACCACTGGCTGCGGGCGGCTTCCGCCTCCACCTGCTGCCACTGCTCGGGGGTCCCGACGAGCCGGGCAGCCCAGTTCCACAGGTAGTGGTAGCCCAGCAGCTGGCCGATGGACCCGTCGGCCTTGGCGACCTCGCGGATCACCCGGTACGCGGTCGGCCAGTCCTGGCCCCCGCCACCGTGCTCGACCGGGCCGAGGAGGGTGACCAGCCCGGAGTCCTTCAGCAGTTGGATCTCGGCGTGCGGGGTGGCGCCCGCGTGGTCACGGGCGGCGGCGTCGGTGGCGAGTACGGCGGACACCTCGGCGGCCCGCTCGACCCAGCCTTGCGGGCTGTCGGGCGCGGGACGGGTCTGCCATGCGGTCGGTGCGACGGTGCTCATGGAAATCTCCCTGGGTGAGGGGACGAAAAGTGAGTAAGGGGTGGCGGGACTGCTCCGCCCGGGGGCGCTCAGCTGTGGGCGGTGGCGGCGATCGGCGCGCCCGAGGGCGCGGATTCCGCCTCCTGCGCCTCCAGCTCGCGCACCAGCGGCAGCACGCGCTTGCCGAAGTACTCGACGTCTTCCAGGTAGTGCAGGAATCCGAGCAGGAAGAGATCCACGCCGAGCCGCTTGTAGGCGACGATGCGTTCGGCGATCTGCTCCGGGGTGCCGATCAGGCCGGTACGGAAGCCGTCGTTGTACTGGACGAGGTCCTCGAACGAGGAGTCCTGCCACATGCCGGTGCCGTCCGCCGTGGACTGCCCGGCCTGCTTCACCGCGGCGCCGAAGCCGTGCACCGCCTCGGTGTCCGCCTTGGCGACGATCTCCCGCAGCACCTCGCGGGCCTCGGCCTCGGTGTCGCGTGCGATGAGGAAGCCGTTCAGCCCGAAGCGGGGCGCCGGCCGGCCCGCGGCCGCCGCCGAGGCGTGCACGTCCCTGATCTGCTCGGTGACGCCGTCGAAGTCCTTGCCGTTGCTGAAGTACCAGTCGGAGACCCGGCCGGCCATCGCCCGTGCCGCGGTGGAGTTGCCGCCCTGGAAGATCTCCGGGTGGGGCCGCTCCGGGGAGTTGAGCGGCTTCGGCTTCAGCGAGAAGTCCCGGATCCGGTAGAAGTCCCCGGCCAGTTCGGCGTGGTCCTCGGTCCACACGGCGCGCAGTGCCCGGATGAACTCCTCGGCGCGGCGGTAGCGCTCGTCGTGCTCCAGCCATGGTTCCCCGAGCGCGGTGAACTCGCCCTTGAACCAGCCGCTGACCACGTTCACCGCGAACCGGCCGCCGGAGAGCTGGTCGGCGGTGGCCCCCAGCTTCGCCAGCACACCCGGGTGCCACAGCCCCGGATGCACGGCCGCGATGACCTTCAGCCGCTCGGTGGCGAGCAGCAGGGCGAGGCTGAAGCTCGTGGACTCGTGCTGGTACTCCGCGCCGTAGCTGGCCATGTAGCGGACCTGGCTCAGCGCGTACTCGAAGCCGTTGTTCTCGGCGAGCACGGCCAGCTCGCGGTTGTAGTCGTAACCCCAGTCGGTGCGCTGCTCGATGGTGCTGGTCACCAGGCCGCCGCTGACGTTGGGCACCCAATACGCGAAACGCGCGGGCCCGGTGGCGGGCAGGTCGGACATCGAAACTCCCGGTGTGCTGAATGAAGGAATGGCGAATGGCGTTCCGGCGATCGCCCGAAGGCGTGCGGACGGAACGAGAGGGAAATTGCTGGTGATCTGTCAGGCCGGTAGCGATACCGCCGGTGGGCGATCGGCGCAGGGAATTCCCGTTTACCCGGGCGGCCTTGCGGACCGGAATCCGCCGCGTCGGCAGGGCGCCATTCGAAGCCGCTTTCCGTTCGGTCTTTCCGGCGCGTCCCGCGACGCGTACGAGCGCGCGGGAGGGCCGGCTTCCGCGCGGCGCAAGGGGCGTCGGCGGCCCGTACGAACGGGGCGCCCGTTCGCGGTATCGCTCTCAGCGCACCGGAGGACAGAGCGAGCTGGAGACCCGCACGAGGTCGATGTGACGCCGCTGGGTGAGCTGCTGTTGCTCGTTCATGAACGCGTCACCTCCTCGCAACAATTCGCCGTACCGGGGCATCGGTAGCGGTCCCGCGGCCGCTTTCCGAGGCATTTTCGCATCAAGGCGGCCGCGTCTTCGACGAGTTTAGCGACCGGTTCGCCGGCGGTCGATACGGCATCCGTGAGGTGGTGATAGGGTTTCCCTTGAAGCGGTGATCAAGGAAACGGGATCACGCCACTGCCGGAGCCGGGGATGTGCATTCCGTGCGAATCGAGCAACTCGAATACATCGCGGCCGTCACCCGCCTGGGCTCCCTGCGCCGGGCCGCCGAGGAACTGCATCTCTCGCAGCCCGCACTGAGCGAGACCGTCCGCAATCTCGAACGCGAACTGGGCGTGGACCTCCTCGACCGCAAGCGCTCCGGGGCGAAGATCAGCGACGACGGCCGGGAGCTGCTGCCGCACATCACGGGCGTGCTCGACGCGGTCGACAAGCTCCGCCGCGCCGCGGACGACCAGCACCACATCAGCCGCATGGTGCGCCTGGGCACCGTCAACGCCGCGACCGTGCCGCTGCTGGTGCCCACCCTCCGGGAATTCCACGCCGACCATCCGCTGACCCAGGCCGAGGTGATCGGCGCCCAGCAGGCCGAGATCCACCGCTCCCTGCTGGAGGGCAGCCTCGACCTCGGACTCGTCAACTACCTGCGGGGCGACGACGTCCCACCGGACTTCCACACCACCGAACTCCTGCGCGGCCGGCCCGTGGTGTGCGTGCGGCCGGACAGCCCCCTGGCGGAGCTGAGCGAGGTGCGGGTGACGGACCTGCTGGAGCAGCCGCTGATCGTGATGCGCGCCGGATACGTCATGCACCGCTTCGTCCACCGGCTCCTCAAGGGCCGGGCGCCGACCTTCTCCTACTCCACCGACGGCGCCGAGATGGGCAAGCTGATGGTCGCCGAGGGCCTCGGCGCCACCGTCCTGCCCGACTTCAGCATCGTCGGCGACCCCTTGGAGCGCAGCGGCGCCATCACCTGGCGTCCGCTGGCGGCCGACCGCACCGAGGTCCTCCTGGTGATCCAGCGCCGCCGCTCCGGCTCGGTCCCCCGGGCCGCCCGCGACCTGCACGACATCTTCGTACGGCGAGCGGCAGCGCACCGGGCGGCGACGGAGGGCTCAGTGGGCTGACGAGGCAGGCCGCCTGCCCGCCCCGCAGCCCCGCCGGCGCTCAGCCCTCGGCCGACAGCGCCGCGAGCGCGCCCGCCGGGTCGTCACTGGGCGGCCCTGCCGGGGCCCACTGACCGCCCTCCTTGCGGAACGGCCACCAGCGACCGTCCCGCCCGTAGCGCAGCTGCGCATCCCCGCCGACCACGGTCCAGCGGTTGCGGTCGGCCCGCAGCCGCGGCCGTGCGTCGCCCTCCTGCCAGGCGGCCGCGAGGCGGTCGGTCGCACGGGCCAGCTCGTCCGGCTCCGGACACCGGTCCTCCTCCAGGACGGCGAGCCCGGCCGGGCCACCCACCTCCCAGGCCCGAACCGCCGGCCCAAGAGACCGCACATCGCGTCCGGAACCGGCCGCGAGCCGCCGCGATATGGCCCCGTCGGGACGCGCAGCGGCCAGCCGCACCGCGTCCTGGGAGACCGTCAGCCCCTGCGGCGGCGGATTGTCCGGGTGCCAGGCGGACAGCGCGTCCGCCAGCAGCTGCTGGGCGCGCGCCGCCGCGTCGGCGATCAGGAACTCCAGCGCGGCGACGTCCACTCCGGGCGCGGGCGGGGAGCCGCCGCCCAGCACCGGCGCGGGGCCCGGCGCCTCGACGGGCGGGGGCGGACCGGGCAGCGGCGGCAGGATGTCCCGGGCCGCGTACACCTCGGTGGCCGGCACCCCCGCACCGTGCGCCTCCGCGGTGTCCGCCACCTCGGCGGACGGCGCTCGGGCCGCGCTGCGCGCCTGCAACTCATCCAGCAGCGCCTGCTCACCGCGTCCGCGCAACAGCAGCAACACGAAAGGGTCCTGGTCCAGCAGCCGCGCCAACTGGTAGCAGAGCGCGGCCGAATGCGCGCAGTGGTCCCACGCCTCGCAGCTGCACTCCGGCTCCAGGTCGCCTATCCCCGGCAGCAGGTCGATCCCCGCGGCGGCCGCGTCCTCGACGAGCACCGGCGGCATGTCCCGGTGCAGCAGCGCGGCGATGTGCCCGGACCGGTCGGCGACCAGGTCCAGCAACCGGTCCCAGTCCGCCGCGCTCAGCTGCTGCAGCAGGACGTCGGAGCGGTGCCGACTGCCGTCGCGGTCCTGCACGACCGCGGTGATCCGGCCGGGGCGCACCGACACCGCGCCGACCGCGCCGGCCCGCGCGTGCCGGCGGCCCAGCTTGAGCTGCGCCCCGTCCAGGGCGGTGTCCTCCAGCGCCTTGAGCCAGGCCAGCCCCCACCAACTGCGCGCGAAGGCACGGCCGCGCTCCACCGGCAGGGCCGCGAAGGTGCGCTCGGGGCCGGCACCTTCCCCGGGTGGTGCCGGCGGGCCCGCTGCGGCGTCCCGCGAGGTGGCGCCTGCCGTGTCGTCGTCGGGCGTGTTCATCGCTCGCTCCCTCGCAGTGCGACCAGGTCCGCCAGTTCGGCGTCGGTGAGTTCGGTCAGGGCGGCCTCGCCGGAGCCCAGCACCGCATCGGCCAACTGCTGCTTCCTGGACAGCATTTCGGCGATCCGGTCCTCGACCGTGCCCTCCGTGATCATGCGGTGCACCTGAACCGGCTGGGTCTGCCCGATGCGGTACGCGCGATCGGTGGCCTGCGCCTCGACCGCCGGATTCCACCAGCGGTCGAAGTGCACGACATGCGCGGCCCGGGTGAGGTTCAGGCCGGTACCCGCCGCCTTCAGCGACAGCAGGAACACCGGCACCGCTCCGTCCTGGAACTGCCGGACCATCTCCTCGCGACGGGCCACCGGTGTGCCGCCGTGGAGGAACGCGGTGGGGACGCCGCGCGCGGCCAGATGGCCCTCCAGCAGTCGGGCCATCTGCACGTACTGCGTGAACACCAGGACGCTCGCGTCCTCGGCGAGAAGCGTGTCCAACAGCTCGTCGAGCAGCTCGACCTTCCCCGAACGCCCGCCGATCCGCGGGAGGCCGTCCTGTGAGTCGAGCTCCTTCAGGTACTGCGCGGGGTGATTGCAGATCTGCTTCAGGGCGGTGAGCAGCTTGACCACCAGCCCGCGGCGGGCGAACCCGTCCGTCCCGGCGATGTCACTGAGTCCCTCGCGCACCACGGCCTCGTACAGGGCGGCCTGTTCCTTGGTGAGCGCCACCGCGCGATCCGTCTCCGTCTTCGGCGGCAGCTCCGGCGCGATCCCCGGATCGGACTTGCGCCGCCGCAGCAGGAACGGCCGTACCAGCCGGGTCAGTTGCCCGGCCGCCGCCCGGGCCTCGGCCGACGTCGCCGCGCCGCCCTCGATGGCCTGCGCGTAGCGCGTACGGAACCGGCCGAGCGGCCCCAGCAGCCCCGGCGTCGTCCAGTCCAGAATCGCCCACAGCTCCGACAGGTTGTTCTCCACCGGGGTGCCGGTCAGTGCCACCCGCGCCTTCGCCGGGACCGTGCGCAGCGCCTTGGCGGTCGCGGAGAACGGATTCTTGACGTGCTGCGCCTCGTCCGCGACGACCAGCCCCCAGCCGGCGTCCGCCAGCTTGTCGGCGTGCAGCCGCATCGTGCCGTACGTGGTGAGCACGAACTCGCCGTCGGCCAGGTCCGCCAGGCTGCGCCGCCCGGCGTGGAAGCGGCGGACCGGGGTGCCGGGTGCGAACTTCTCGATCTCCCGCTGCCAGTTGCCCAGGAGGGAGGTGGGGCAGACGACGAGCGTGGGGCCGGCCGAGTCCGGGTCGGTCTGCCGGTGCAGATGCAGTGAGATGAGCGTGATCGTCTTGCCCAGGCCCATGTCGTCGGCCAGACAGCAGCCGAGCCCCAGCGAGGTCATCCGGTGCAGCCAGGCGAGCCCGCGCAGCTGATAGTCGCGCAACGTCGCGGTCAGGGCGGCGGGTTGGCGCGGCGGCTCGGTCTCCGCCCGGTCCGGGTCGGCGAGCCGGTCGCGCAGCCGGGCGAGCCAGCCGGAGGCTGCCACCTCCACCGGTCGCCCGTCGTCGCCCTCGGCGGTGCCGGTCAGGGCGGCGCCGAGCGCGTCGAGCGGTGTGATCTTGCGGTCCTGGCGTTGCCGGGCGGCACGCACCGCCTCGGGGTCGATCAGCACCCACTGGTCGTGCAGCCGCACCAGGGGCCGGCCGGCCTCGGCGAGCCGGTCGAGTTCCGCCCTGTCGACCTCCTGGCCGTCCACCGCGAACCGCCAGCTGAAGGAGAGCAGCGCGTCGGCCGACAGGAGGGAAGGCAGCCGGGAGTCCCGCGGATCGAGCGGGTCCGGCGGGCCCACGACAGCGCGGCTGGTCAGCTTGCGGGCCAGCTCCTTGGGCCAGTGCACCCGCACGCCCGCGGCCGCCAGCGTCCGCGCGGCCGGACCGAGCAGTTCGGCGATCTCCTCGTCGTCGAGTTCCAGCGCGTCGGGCACGGCGGCCGAGAGCAACGGGGCGAGCGGTGCCCAGGCGTCGGCGGCCCTGCGCAACGTGCGCAGGGTGTCCATCCGCGCCCGTGGACCGAACGCCTTCGCCGCGGGCGAGGTCCCGGCCCAGACCGCGGCGGCATCGGCCACCAGCGCCGGGTCCCTGAGGCTGTGCAACTGGAGGACGGCGGTGAAGGTGACGCCGTCGGCATCGGCGGCGCCGCATTCGGGGCCTACGCCGAGGCTGCCGGAAGCATCGGCAGGCCCGCCCCCTGCTCCCTCCGCATCCGCCGAACCCCTCCGCCCGTCCGGCACATCCGCTCCGTGCACCTCCACCCGCAGCGAGATCCGTACGCCCGCGTCGTGGCCCGCGGCGACATCGGCGGCCCAGGTGCGCTGCTCGGGGACGCGCTGCGGGGGCTGCGCCGCGAAGGCCGGGGCGCCGGTGGCCAGCGCAGCGGCCGGGGAGCGGGGCAGCCCGTCGGCCACCGCGTCGAGGAACGCGCGCAGATGACGCTCGGGCTCGGGCAGTGCGACGGGGTCGGTGTCGGGGAGCGGCGTGGCATGCGCGTACGGCGGCATCGCGGCGGCCAGGTCACGCAGCCGCTCGATGTCGGCGGGGTCGAGGGGGCCGAGCCGCCAGGCGTCGTGGTCGGCGGGGCTGACGCCCGGCAGCAGCCGGCCCCGGGCGGCGAGCTGGAGGGCCAGCACGGCCGCGGCACCCCAGAACGCCGCGGCCGGATCGGCGCCGCGGGCGGCCCGGGACCTGGTGAGGACGGGCACCGCGGCGGCGACCGGCAGCACCACGGCGGGGACCCCGAGGACCGTGATCCCGCCGTCCTCGTCCGGCAGTGCGACGGGCAGCTCGTTCACGCGGGGCAGGTCGTCCGCGCCGGGCGGGTCCGTGGCGGGCCTGTCGGGCGCCGACGTGCCGCCGTCGGCGACTGGCTCACCGTCCGGGCGCCAGAACGCCACCTGCCCGGCTCGTGGCGGATCCGACGGCAGGAAGACGGCCGCGCAGCGGGAGAGCTCGGCGACGTGAGCGGGGGTGACCGCGGGGAGTGATGCCACGGGGCCGCGTACTCCTCAAGTTTGACTACTGATCTCTGAAGCGCCCGAGGGTACAGCACGCTTCGGCCCCTCAGGGAACCCGCGGCGCGAAAACGGCGTTCAATGGGATACACAGAGCGCGGCAGGCGCCGCGGAAGGGGCGTGAAGGATGTCCACACAGGCGAAGGTCGCGATCGGGGGCGTCGCGGTGGGAGTGATCCTGCTGTGGCTGCTGCCGTTCTGGGCGGCCGTACTGGTCATGGTCGGGGTCCCGGCCGTCGCGTATCTGACCCTCGACTCCTCTCAGCGACGGCGGCTGCGCCGCGTCAGCCGCAAGCAGATCGGCCGTTGAACGACGGGCCCCCGGCCGGATGCGGGGGCCCCGGGCCGGCCACGGTGGCCCGGCGCCCGGCGGGCGCCGCGCCCACCGTCCCGGCCGGCGACCGGCTGCTCGGCCCGTGGGTCAGGAATCGACACGGCAGGTATTGACGACGTCCCCCGAGGCAGGGCGGTCGATCGTGTGGTCCGCGGGAGGCCGCACCCCACGCTCCACCCAGGCCGTCAGGGCGTCGAACGCTGCCCGGTAGCAGGGCAGGATCGGCCGTAGCCGGTCGGGATGGCTGTCGTACAGGCCGTCCACGTGCGTGCCGCCTGCCACGGTGTAGTAGCGGTGCAGGGCCTGCCGCCGCTGCCCCGACACCATCCGGTCATAGACGTCGGAGTCCGTCGCGATCGGCAGCAGCGCGTCCAGATCGCCGTGCAGCGTGATCAACGGCCGCCCGATGCGCCCCGTCAGCGCGATCCGCCCGACCGCGCGGTGCACGGCCGCGGGACGGCCGGCGTAGTCGTACGCCCCGTCCGCGGCGCACGCCGCCAAGATCTCCTCCGGTGTCGAACCGGCCGAGGGACCGGGACAGCCCGGGTCGTAGCCGGGGTCCAGTTCGGCGCGGTAGGTCTTCTGCGTCACGCCCCAGTACGCGCGCTGGTGGTACGGCCACAGGAACCGCGACCCGGGCGCGAACCCCGCCGCGGTCATCTCCCGCACCCCGGCCGCCCCCTGCCCGTAGGCCACCGCCGTCGGCAAGGAGGTCAGCAGGCTCGGTCCGTTCGCGGTCCACAGTGCGCCCTCCCAGTCGACGCCGCCGTCGTACAGCTCGGGATGGTTCTCCAGCTGCCAGCGGGTCAGATAGCCGCCGTTGGAGATACCCGTCATGTACGTCCGGCGCGGGGCTCGGCCGTAGAAGCCCGCCACGGTCCGCCGCGCGGCACGCGTCAGCTCCGTCGTACGGCGGTTCCACTCGGCGATGGCATCACCGGGGCGCCGCCCGTCGCGGTAGAAGTCCACGCCGTTGTTGCCCTTGTCGGTCGCGGCGTAGGCGAAGCCTGCGGCCAGCACCCGGTCGGAGATCAGCGCGTCGGTGGCGTACTGCTTGCGTGTGCCGGGCGCGCCCGTGACCACGAGCCCGCCGTTCCAGCGCTCCGGCATACGGATCACGAACTGGGCGTCGTGCCGCCGGCCGTGTGTGGCGTTGAAGGTGGAACTGTCGGGGAAGTAGCCGTCCACCTGGACCCCGGGCACACCGCTGGGCAGCCGGGTCCCCTGTGCCGCCAGCCCGGCCTGATCGGTGGTATCCGTATACGGCGTGCCCGCCAGCGCGGTCGTCGTCAGATCGGGCAGGCAGACCGCCTGCTGCCGCTCGGCGCCCGGGACCGAGACCCCCGGGAGGACGACGCCCGCTGCGGGCGTACTCGCTCCGCAGGCGCGACCGGGCGCGGGCACCGGCCCCGCCGCTCCGACCGTGGCCAACACGAGCAGGGACGCGGCACACACGACAGCGGTGCGTCGCGAACGGGCGTACGCCAGGCGCATTCCGGCCTCCAGAAGCGGGCGGCCCGAGGCGGCCGCGGCGCCCCATCGTGCGCGGTCACCGCACCACCCGCCATGGACCCGCCCCACACCCCCCGGCCCGCCGGCATGTGCGCCGACCGAGCGCCCGCGGCCCGGCGCGGCTCAGAGGGGACGTACCGCCAGTTTGTCCAAGGAGGTCAGCAAACCCGGCAGCTCGGGGCCCCGCCCCACCGGATGCACCTCACCCGGCTCCTCGTCCAGCAGCACGAAGGCGATGTCATCGGTGCGCGCGACCATGCTCCAGCCGGGGCCGTCGACACGCAGCGTACGGGCCTCGCCCGCAGCGAACGACGACCGCACCCGGCCGGGCGGCGGCGGCTCGGTCACATACCGGCGCGCCTCCGCCAACACCCGCCGCACCCCCGTGTGCTGCTCCTCGCCCGGCTCCGCGAAGGCCACCTCACCATCGACCTGCTCGCGCCACGCCGCCCACTGCAGGGCGATCTCGTCCGCGCCGAGCCGCCGCTGAGCAGGTCCCCACTCCTCGCCGTCAGGAGGCACGAGGGGCGCCGGATCGCCGTCCTGCGGCTCCGGGTCGTGCGGCTGCGGCACTCCCGGAGCCGACACGGCGAGGGCGACCGGCCAGCCCGGCAGCGCGCCCACGATGCTGCCCTCCCCGGGCGAGAGGTCGTACTCCATACCGCAGTCCCAGGCCGCGATCGCACAGGCCACCAGCGACACGTCCTCGGTCACCACCGTCCAGCGCGCCCCGCCGCCGTCCTGCCCGAGGACCAGCCCGTACCCCTCTTCGTACGGTTCCAGGCCGAGGCCCGCGCACACTTCGGGGTAATCGTCCCCGAGCACGCTCGGGAACTGCGCGGGCGTCAGCAGCACCGCCGTCAGCACGAGCAACTGATCGTTGTCGGCGCTCTCGGTCGCGGGCACGCGGGGCCTCCCATCCGATCCATCCGGAGTATGTCGGCGCACCTTAATTGGCTCGGCATGACCTTGTCACCAGCTCTACGCTGCGCTCATGTGTTTCTACAGCCGCCGGATGCACTTCATCTGCCTCGACTGCCGGACCGCCGTCAAGAGGACCGCGGGCGCCCAGGCACCGGGCGACATCCCCTGTCCGCGCTGCCGCCGCCCCCTGATCGACGCCGGTGCGGACCTCGCCGTGCCCAAGCGCCGTGACGAGGCCGGCTGGCGCGCGCTCGACGCCGTACTGCGCGCCGGGCTGACCTTCCACGGCGGCTGCTGCGGCACGGGGCCGGGCTTTCGCCCCCGGACCCCGCGCGAGGTGAGGGAGCGGCTGGCCCTCGCCGGACGCACCGGTATGCCCGTCAAGGACGCCCTGGCCGTGGCGGACCCCACGGTCACCGACCGCTACGGCGTGAGCGCACCGGGCTCTGGACCACGAGCCCGCAACACCGGGCGGCGGAACGGCTGACTCCGGCCCCTGGCCCCCTCGTGCCGGGTCAGGTGACCGGCAGACCGAGCAGCTCATGGGCGACCGTTTCCGGGGACTGCCCCCGCTCCCGCGCCAGCGCGATCACCGCACGGCAGGCAAGCTCGTTCACGCCGAACGCCAGTGCCTCCGGCGACACCCAGGCCGCCGCCTCCGCGCCGCGCTCCTCGTCGCCCTCGGCGTTCGCCGCCACATGGACCGCGGCCGCTTCGAAGAGATTGTGCGTACGCCGCTGCCGGGGCGTTCCCGCGGCACCCCGCCGCGTCCGGACGGTGCCGTCACCGCCCTCGCCCGAGGATCGTCCGACACCACGGAAGAGCCCGTCGAAACCGCGCAAGAATCCGGCCATGTCGACTCCTGATCGGCGCCCGTCGCCGTCGATGAAGTGTGCCCGTGCCGCCTAGAGTTGGAACTTCGGCGAACGAAGGGAC
Source organism: Streptomyces sp. Pv4-95 (assembly GCF_045782725.1). Lineage (NCBI taxonomy): Bacteria > Bacillati > Actinomycetota > Actinomycetes > Kitasatosporales > Streptomycetaceae > Streptomyces > Streptomyces sp. Pv4-95. Next base: position 1,294,451 of record NZ_CP127172.1, on the reverse strand, counting down.
GATGCCCGGTGCGGCGCTACGACTGGCTCGGAGAGATCCTGCGGCTCGACCCCGAACACGACTTCCTGCGGATCTACCGCATCACCGCGACCCACGAATTTCCCTGGGACATGACCAGAGCCCTGGAACTGGCGCTCTACCGCACCTACGCCGTACCCAGCATCGGGCGACTGCTCGCCAGGACAGCCGAACTGACGGACCGTACGCAAAAACGCTACGACGACACCGCCCTCCTCCTGGACGCCGTCGTCGAGCACGGCTTCGACGGCACGGAAGGCCGGACGGCGATCCGCCGCATCAACCAGATGCACCGCGGCTACGACATCAGCAACGACGACATGCGCTACGTCCTGTGCACCTTCGTGGTCGTGCCCACCCGCTGGATCGACCAGTACGGCTGGCGCCCGCTGAGCGAGCACGAGAAGCGCGCCATCGCCGCCTACTACCGCACCCTCGGCCGCCACATGGGCATCACCGAAATCCCCGAGACCCACCAGGATTTCGCACGCTGCCTCGACGACTACGAAGCGGCCCACTTCGGCTGGGACGAGGGCGCCCGGCGCGTCTCGGACGCCACCTTGGACCTCATGGCAGGGTGGTACGGCCCTCTCGCCCCCGTGGTGAAGAAGGGCAGCATGGCCCTCCTGGACGACGCCCTCCTGGATGTCTTCCGCTACGAACACCCCAAGCCCGCGGTCCGGGCAGTGGTACGCGGCGCCCTGAAACTGCGGGCCAGGGCAGTGCGCCTGCTCCCGCCCCGGCGCACTCCCCACTACGCCCGCCAGAACCCCGAGATCAAGGGCTACCCCGACGGCTTCCGCATCGCCGACCTGGGGACGTTCCCCCCACCGCACCGCGCGGGAGGCTGCCCCGTCCCTCATGTGGAGGGCACGACGGAGCCCTGACCGGGCCCCGGGCAGGGCGAGTTGGCGGATACGGCTCGGGGCGGGACCGGCGCACGCCGTTGCCCCTTCCCGGGCACGGAAACGCCTCTCACCCCTTGCGAACCGCCAGCGCCAGATAACGGGAGTCCTCGTCCACGTACCGAACGAGGTCCCAACCGCTGCCGCCGAGCAGCGGCCGCAGATTCGGCTCCGCCCGGAGGTCGTCAGAAGTCAGCGCGCGGCCCTTGCGAGCGGCGAGGGCCGCGCGGCCCACGGGGTGGAAGAGGGCCAGCCGCCCACCGGGGCGTACCGTCCTGGCCAGTTCCGCGAGACCGCCGGCGGGGTCCGGCAGGTGGGAGACCAGCCCGGCGCCGAACACGGCGTCCAGGCAGGCGTCGCGCAGCGGCAGGCGGGTCACGTCCGCGAGCACCAGCCCCGCGCTGCCGTCGCGGCCCGCGCCGACGGCCGCCCGCAGCATCTCGGGCGTGAGATCCGCTCCCAGTACCGCCCCGCGCGGGCCCACCGCCTCCCGCAGGGCGGGCAGAGCGCGCCCCGTGCCGCATCCGGCATCCAGCACCCGATCGCCACTGTGCAGGCCGATTTCGGCGATGGCGGCGGCGTAGGCGGGCGCGTCGTCGGGAAACCGGTCGTCCCAGTCCGCGGCGCGGGCGGCGAAGAACGCTCGGACATCGTGCGGGTCGTCGTGGTCGGTCATCGGGCTCCTTCAGGGCGGGGCGCATACAGGGCCGTACGCCATGATCTCCCACGGGTGCGGGTGCGCGGGTTCCCGGCGGACCGGGTGGCTGAGCGGTGATGGGGTGGGGTCGTCGGCCGGCGAGGGCGCGGGTGTGCGGGATGTGCGGAGCGCCCGCGTGGCGAACATGTTCGGTCACAGCGCGATCGTCCGGGAGCGCCACCACGCCAAATACCCGTGTCTTCCGGTCTGTCCGCGGATACCGCGGCCGGCTGTCGCTAGCGTCCGCGATCACGAGGACCTCGCCGACCGCCCATGCCGGAGGACGGCGAGCGGTGCACAGGTGCTGGGGGATGGGGGCGGGCCGATATGGCTCAGGACAGAGGGTGGTACGACGGGGAGGCCGGACCGGTCGTCCGCCCCTACGCGGTGATCGGCACACACGCCGCCCCGGACCCGGCGGCCAGGCTGGACGTCATCGCGCTGATCTCGGCGGGACCCCAGGGGCCGGAGGACCCCGAAGGCGACGAGTCCGAACTCGGCCCGGAACACCGCACCTTGCTCGCGCTGTGCCGGTCCGGAAGCCGGTCGGTCGCCGAGCTCGCCGCGGCCGCCGAGCTGCCGATCGCGGTGGTGCGGGTGCTGCTCGGCGATCTGCTGTGCAGCGGGCAGCTCCGGGTGACGCTTCCGGTGCCGCCGGCCAAGCTCTCCGGTGAAAGGTTTTTGCGCGAGGTGATCCATGGCCTCCGCTCCCTGTGACCACCGCACCGAGGATCACGGTCCGCATCCCCAACTACCGTGGCAGCAAGGCCCCGTGGGGATCTTTGATCCAAGCCTCGCGGCTTTCCCCAATCCAAGGACATCGCGATCAGCGGGGGGTACGGTCCTCGCCATGGATTCCGGACGGCGCTCTGCCGCGGGGCTCCTCTCGCCGAGCCATGGATCCGACCGCACCCGTGACGTACGGGATCTGCATCCTGGAGGAGACGGCTGATGACTGCCGCACAAGGGGCCCCGGAGGGCACGACCCTGGACCCTGACCCCGATCTGGCCCTGAAAATTTTAGTCGCGGGCGGCTTCGGGGTGGGCAAGACGACTCTGGTGGGCTCGGTCAGCGAGATCCGCCCCCTGCGCACCGAGGAACAGCTCACCGAAGCGGGCGAGACGGTGGACGACACCGGGGCCGTGCACCACAAGACCAGTACCACGGTGGCGATGGATTTCGGACGCATCACCATCAGGCAGGGGCTCTCCCTCTACCTGTTCGGCACCCCCGGGCAGGATCGTTTCTGGTTCCTGTGGGACGACCTTTCGGAGGGCGCGCTCGGTGCCGTCGTGCTGGCCGACACCCGACGGCTGGAGGACTGCTTCCCGGCCGTGGACTACTTCGAGCGGCGCGCGATCCCGTTCCTCGTGGCCGTCAACTGCTTTGCGGAATCCCGGTCCTACGGGGCCGCCGAGGTATCCCGCGCCCTGGACCTGGACCGCGGCACCCCGGTGGTGCTCTGCGACGCGCGGGACCGCGACTCGGGCAAAGAGGTGCTGATACGACTGGTCGAGCATGCCGGACGGATGCACACCGCCCGCCTGTTGGACTCCGTCGGCTAGCGCGCTTCTTGTGGTGATGTGCTGATAGTCGTGGACGCCGGGCGACGGGCTGCGCCAGGAGGGCGCGTCAAATCCATCGATCGGGTGGCACTCTCCCGATGTGGAATAACGCAAGGCTCCCCGGCGCATGCCTTCTGCTGATCACGGGCTCAGACATCCCCGAATACAGGAGCACAGCATGCGTATCCGCACCCTCTTCGCCGCAGTCGCCATTGCCGCCACCGCCGTACTCGGCAGCGCCGGCATGGCCCCGGCGGACGACGCCGACCAGTTCAGCAGCGGCCGAATTGAGCAGACCATCACCCACAACGGCCTCACCACCAGCGAGGTCTGGTAACACCCGTCGCTCATCGGCGCTGCCGCACGGCGGGGAATCGTGGGGCGCGCCACCCCTCCCGACCGGCCACGCACCTCGTTCGAGGGCGCGCGCCGGCCACGGAGGGGGCGACGGAACAGTCGAGCCGTCGAGGTGCCGCAGCGCCGGGTGGGTGGCGCGGCTGTCCCAGTGGCGGGCGCACCGCTGGACACCTGCCCGGCGCGGCTCGCCGCATCCGGCCAATCGGCGACGACGACACTCGACCCGCACTGCTCCATCGACTCCGGGACCCGAACTACGGGCACGCCGCCTTCGCTTGGACGAAGAGGGCAGCGCGCGGCCTGCCTCCCGGAGAGTTCGGGCGGTGAAATGGCCGACCGAAGCCCGGGCCCGACCTCCTGCTTCCTTTCAGAGGTGGCTGAGGGCCGCTGTGGCCGGACAGCGTCCGACCCCGGTCAGACACTCCTCGTCCACCCGAACCGGGCTACGCGAACTGGCCGGGCTGGTAGTCGCCGGCGGGCTGCTGGACGATGACGTTCACGCGGTTGAAGGCGTTGATGAGGGCGATCTGCGATACCAGCGCGGCGAGTTGCTCCTCGTCGTAGTGCTTGGCGGCGTTCGCCCATGCCTCGTCCGTGACGCCACCGGCGGCGTCGGCGATGCGGGTGCCCTGCTCCGTCAGCTCCAGCGCGGCGCGCTCGGCCTCGGTGAAGACCGTGGCCTCCCGCCATGCCGCGACCAGGTGGAGGCGCGTCGAGGTCTCCCCGGCGGCTGCGGCGTCCTTGGTGTGCATGTCGAGGCAGCCACCGCACCCGTTGATCTGGCTGGCGCGGATCTTCACCAGCTCCTGCGTCGCGGCAGGCAGGGACGAGTCGGCGAGCGCCTTGTTCGCGGCGATGATGTGCTTCCAGGTCTTGACCGCGGTCGGGCTGCCGAACATGTTCAAACGCGCACCCATGGTGAGCTCCTCCGTCGTCGTCGATGCGTACACCGATATGACGGGGCGGCCCGGGGCGGTGTGACATGGGTGGGTGTGACGTGCGTCTCCCGCGTGGGCGCGTGCGCCAACGCCGAGGATCAGGACCGCTGTCGAGGCGTTTGGCGCCCGGTGCGTGGGGCGCGGGGGCGACGCGGGCGGAGCGCCGGCGCACGGAGTCGCACGGGAGCCCGGCGCCCTGCGCCACGTATCCGTCAGCTCGTGAGATCCGCCATGGCCACGGCCTTGTCGATGCGGACCCGCACCAGCAGTTCTCCGGGCACGCCGTTGCGGGCCCCGAACTCCTCCGCCTGCTCCTCGCCCATATAACGGGCCGCGATCCGGGTCGCCCAGTGGCGCAGAGCTGCGAGGTCCTCGCTGATCTCCGCCCTGCCGTGCAGCACCACGAAGGAGAACGGCGGCCGCTCGTCGTCGACGCAGACGGCGACTCTGTGATCGCGTGCGAGATTGCGGCCCTTGACCGTCTCCTTCCCGGTGTTGAACACCAGCTCGTCGCCATCCATCACGAACCACACGGGTGCGATGTGCGGGCCGCCGTCGGCCTGCACGGTCGACACCTTTCCGGTGCGGGTGCCTTCCGAAACGAACGTGTGCCACTCGTCCTTGGTCATTTTTCGTGCCATGCCGCCATCCTCTCCGTCCGGCGCGATCGAGCGGCCGTGGCACGCCGGGCTGTGGGGCCGCTTGCCGATGCGGCGGAGGTGGGACAGGCTGGCACGGCAGCCGCGGACGGACTGCGGGCTGCCGACCGGCCAAGTGCGCGGACGGGGATACGGGGAGGATGCGGCATGGCATTGAGCAGCGGACTCGACTGGCTGCTGGACGATCTGACCAAACGGGTGGAGAAGGTACGGCACGCGCTGGTGCTCTCCAACGACGGGCTGGTCACCGGCGTGAGCGAGGGGCTGGAGCGGGCGGACGCGGAACATCTCGCGGCGGTCGCCTCGGGACTGCACAGCCTCGCCAAGGGATCAGGGCTCCACTTCCAGGTCGGACGGGTACGTCAGACCATGATCGAGTTCGACGACGGCATGCTGTTCGTCACGGCGGCGGGGGACGGCAGTTGCCTCTGTGTGCTGGCCGGCGCGGACGGCGATGTCGGTCAGATCGCCTACGAGATGACGCTGCTGGTCAATCGCGTCGGTGAGCATCTGGGGGTCGCGGTCCGGCAGCCGGAGAGTTATCCACAGGTCTGAGGCATCGGTTGACGCGCTGTCACGACCCCCGACTATCGTCATCACTGTCAGTGATCGACCGATGGTTGCGGGGGAACAGACATGACAGTGATGTGCGACGGGCAGCAGGCGCTCACGACGGGGCGCGCGGCTCGTGAACTGGAGCTGAGGACCGGCGAGTTCGAGCTGGCCGCCCAGCTCGGTGAAGTACGGACGGTCCCGGCCGGTCAGGACGGCCGGCCGGGACGCCCGGGCCCGCCCGCCAGGCGCCGCGTACCGGCGGAGGAGATCGCCCGGCTGCAGGCAGAGCCTGGCTTTCCCGACGCCCTCCGCGAACGTGTCCGCACGGTCGGCACGACCGAGGCCGCCGAGCTGATGGGCATCGGCCCGGGCCGGTTCCTGCGCCTGACCCGAGCCGGCTGCTTCGGCCCCGTCCGGTTCTACGTCAACCGCTTCGGCGCGGTGGTCTGGCTCTACCTCGCCGCCGAGGTCGCGGCCTTCGCCGACCGCGAACCCGAGCTGATGCGCGGCAACACCCCGGCCGCCATGCGGGTGATGCTCGACGGGGGACAGGACTGGCGGGCGCGGCAGTGGCGCAGCCGCAGGGTCGCCCAGCTCATGGCGGAGACCGACGACCCCTGGGAGTCCGCCGCGGTCATCGCCGCCGTGCTGCCTCCGGAGGAGCTGGCCTCCGTCGCCGAGGACCCCCTGGAACGCTCCCTGATGCGCAGGCTCCGGCCCGCGTTCGCCTCCGTCATCACCGCGACGGCCGCCGCCCGGGAAGCGTTCGCACGGGTCCTGACGGCCGAGGAGTTCGACGAAGTGATGTGGTACCGCGTCAACCTCTCCAGGGCCCTGGAAGCGGCTCGCCGCGAAGAACCGGGCCGCATCCGGACACCGGCCGTTGTGACGGCCGGCGCCCGCGGAGGTCAGTCGCCGATCTTCCTGAACAGCCCTTCCTGGACGACCGAGACCAGCAGCCTGCCCGCGCGGTCGTAGATCCGGCCGCGCGCCAGGCCCCGACCGCCGGTGGCGATCGGCGACTCCTGGTCGTAGAGAAACCACTCGTCGGCGCGGAACGGCCGGTGGAACCACATCGCATGGTCCAGCGAGGCCATGTCGAAGCCGCGCGGACCCCAGAGCGGCTCGATGGGGATGCGGACCGCGTCCAGCAGCGTCATATCGCTGGCGTAGGTGAGCGCGCAGGTGTGGACGAGCGGATCGTCACCAAGCGGCCCGACCGCGCGCATCCACACCGCGCTGCGCGGCTCCGCAGCCTCGATCTCGTCCGGCGTCCAGCGCAGCCGGTCGACATAGCGGATGTCGAAGGGCTGCCGGCGCGCCATCCGCTCCAACCCCTCGGGCAGACCGCCCAGGTGCGCGCTGACCTCGTCCACGACCGTCGGCAGCTCCTCCGGGTCGGGCACCGCCCGGCGCATCGGCAACTGATGATCGAAGCCGGGTTCCGGCTTGTGAAAGGAAGCGGTCAGATTGAAGATCGTCCGACCCTGCTGGACCGCGACGACGCGGCGTGTGGTGAACGACCGCCCGTCACGCACCCGCTCCACCTGGTACACAATCGGCACCCCGGGCCGCCCCGGCCGCAGAAAGTACGCATGCAGCGAGTGGACCGGGCGGTCACCTTCCGTCGTCCGCCCGGCCGCCACCAACGCCTGGCCCGCGACCTGGCCGCCGAAGACCCGCTGCAGGGACTCCTGTGGGCTGCGGCCCCGGAAAATGTTCACCTCGATCTGCTCCAGGTCCAGCAGATCGACCAACTTCTCGGCCGGATTGGTCATGACCGGTGGCCCTCCGTCACATCCGTGGACGGCCTCGGGTGAAGCCGTCCGCTCACAGCTGACCCACGTCGGTGACGCGCACCACCGCACGCCCCTCCTCGTCGGAGGCGGCCAGGTCCACCTCGGCCGAGATGCCCCAGTCGTGATCACCGTTCGGGTCGGCGAAAGTCTGCCGCACCTTCCACAGCCCGTGCGCGGCATCCTCCTCGATCTGCAGAAGCTTCGGGCCGCGCGCGTCCGGACCGGTGCCCAGCTCGTCGTATTCCTCCCAGTAGGCGTCCATAGCGTCGCCCCAGGCATCCACGTCCCAGCCGGACTCGGCATCCAGCTCGCCCAACTCCTCGACCTTGTCCAGCGCCGCCAGCTCCACCCGCCGGAACATCGCATTGCGCACCAGCACCCGGAACGCCCGCGCGTTCGCGGTCACCGGCCGCACCTGGTCCGCCCGCTCCGCGGCCTGTTCCGCCGTCTCCACCTCCGGATTGGCGAGCTGTTCCCACTCGTCCAACAGGCTGGAGTCCACCTGCCGCACCATCTCGCCGAGCCAGGCGATGATGTCCTGGAAGTCCTCGGACTTCAGATCGTCCGGCACCGTGTGGTCGAGCGCCTTGAAGGCGCTCGCCAGGTAGCGCAGCACAATGCCCTCGGTGCGGGCCAGCTCGTAGAAGGAGGTGAACTCCGTGAAGGTCATGGCGCGTTCGTACATATCGCGGATGACCGATTTCGGCGACAGCGGATGGTCGCCGACCCACGGGTGGCTCTTGCGGTACAGGTTGTAGGCGTGGGAGAGCAGTTCATCCAGCGGCTTTGGGTACTCGACGTCCATGAGCCGCTCCATGCGGTCCTCATACTCCACGCCGTCGGCCTTCATCTGCGCGACCGCTTCGCCCCGGGCCTTGTTCTGCTGGGCGGCGAGGATCTGCCGCGGATCGTCCAGCGTCGACTCCACCACCGACACCATGTCCAGCGCGTAGGACGGCGACTCCGGATCGAGAAGGTCGAATGCGGCCAGCGCGAACGTCGACAGCGGCTGGTTCAGCGCGAAGTCCTGCTGAAGGTCGACGGTCAGCCGGACGATCCGGCCCTCCGCGTCGGGCTCCTCCAGCCGCTCCACGATCCCGCCGTCCAGCAGCGACCGGTAGATCGCGATCGCGCGACGGATGTGCCGCAGCTGATTCCTGCGCGGCTCGTGGTTGTCCTCCAGCAGATGGCGCATTGCCGCGAAGGCGTTGCCCGGCCGCGCGATCACGGACAGCAGCATGGCGTGAGTGACCCGGAAACGGGAGGTCAGCGGCTCCGGATCGGAGGCGATGAGCTTCTCGAAGGTGTTCTCTCCCCAGTTGACGAAACCCTCCGGCGCCTTCTTGCGGACGACCTTCCGCCGCTTCTTCGGGTCGTCGCCGGCCTTCGCCAGGGCCTTCTCGTTCTCCACGACATGCTCGGGCGCCTGCGCGACGACAAAGCCCGCGGTGTCGAAGCCGGCCCGCCCGGCCCGGCCCGCGATCTGGTGGAACTCCCGCGCCCGAAGCGTCCGCACCCTGGTGCCGTCGTACTTCGTCAGCGCGGTGAACAGCACGGTGCGAATGGGGACGTTGACGCCGACGCCGAGTGTGTCCGTACCGCAGATGACCTTCAGCAGGCCCGCCTGCGCCAGCTTCTCCACCAGTCGGCGGTACTTCGGCAGCATGCCGGCGTGGTGCACGCCGATGCCATGGCGGACGTAACGCGACAGGTTCTTACCGAACTTGGTGGTGAACCGGAAGTTCCCGATGAGCTCGGCGATCTGGTCCTTCTCGGCGCGCGTACACATGTTGATACTCATCAGAGCCTGCGCCCGTTCAACGGCGGCGGCCTGCGTGAAGTGCACGATGTACACCGGGGACTGGTGGGTCTCCAGCAGTTCGGTGAGCGTCTCCGTCATCGGCGTCGTGCGGTACTCGTACGACAGTGGAACGGGCCGCGTCGCGGAGCGCACCACCGACGTCGGCTTGCCGGTGCGGCGGGTCAGGTCCTCTTCGAACCGCGACATGTCGCCGAGCGTCGCCGACATCAGGATGAACTGCGCCTGCGGCAGTTCCAGCAACGGAATCTGCCAGGCCCAGCCACGGTCCGGCTCGGCATAGAAGTGGAACTCGTCCATCACGACCTGGCCGATGTCGGCGTGCTTGCCGTCGCGCAGCGCGATGGAGGCGAGCACCTCGGCCGTACAGCAGATGACGGGTGCGTCGGAGTTGACGGAGGCGTCACCGGTGAGCATGCCGACGTTCTCGGTGCCGAACAGCTTGCACAGGTCGAAGAACTTCTCCGACACCAGGGCCTTGATCGGAGCGGTGTAGAACGTCACCTGGTCGCGGGCGAGGGCGGTGAAGTGCGCGCCGGCGGCGACGAGGCTCTTTCCCGAGCCGGTGGGGGTCGACAGGACGACGTTCGCCCCCGAGACCACCTCGATCAGCGCCTCCTCCTGGGCAGGGTAGAGCGCGATGCCCTGCTGCTCGGCCCAGTTCGAAAAGGCTTCGAAGAGGGCATCGGGGTCGGCGTCTTTCGGCAAATGATCGATGAGGGTCACACCCCCCATACTGCCTGCCTTCGGCCCGTATCAGGGAACCGGCGGTGCATTGCCCGGGGCCGGGACCCCACGCCCCACCATTCCGAGGCGATCACTGCGCACGACCTCTGAGCTGCGAAGATGCCGATTTGCGCCGATTCGTGGCAGTAGCGGTCGAGTGTTTGGCGCGGAGGCCCCGCAGCGATCGGGGGGCAGCCCGCAGGCGATGCAGGGAGTCGTGGGGAGGGAGAAGTCGGGGATCTGGCGAGGGTCGGTGTGCTCCAGTGCAAGGAAAGCCAATGGCCTGACCTGCGAAGACGTGCGCGCCGGGGGAGAGGAGGAGGCGGTCGGCGGGCGACTGGCCATTCGGATGGGGCGCCCGCTGAGGCTGCGGTGGGCTGATGCCACGGGCTCATCCCGGTCACTGCCGGGGTTCCGTTGATCCTCGGGCACGGCCCTTGATGATCACCGAGGGAGTGGCGAGCCAGGGGTAGCGCGCCACGGCGCGAGCGCGGCGCCTGGCTGGTCGGGCACTCACTGGTCAGGCATCCATGGGGAGACGTGTCGGAGATCACCGCCTTCGATGAAGTCGGAGATCACTGCCTTCGATGGAAAGGAGATCGCCGACCAGAGCGAGAAGCAGCCGCGGGGGTGGGGTGGGGAGGGGGAGGGCCCCTCCCGGCGTGGCCGGTCCAGGCCCCCGAGCCGATTCGGGATGGCCGGCTAACCCCCACACCCCACCCCTGTCACCCCTGCCCCTGCCGGCTCGCGCGTCACCCCATAGACCCGCTCGTCACCTCACGTCGGACCGGGTCCGGCGGCCTCGCGGACCTACGTGAAGTGGGCCGCTACGAAAATGCACCGGCCCGCTTGTCGGGGGCCGTCCCGAGTCGCTCCGTAGGGCGCGGGTGTCCTTCGGGGCGCGGTCGGCGCCGTACGGAGAGGTCCCAGCGCCTAGCGACCGCACCGGGCCGCACTCCACCCCGGACGTCACTGACCGCACTGGGCCGTGGTCGTATGGCCGCAACCGGACCCGACCCACGCGGTTGAACCGAACCGACCACGTAGCCCTGCGCACCGTTGCCGGCCCGCCGTGGCTGATCCCATCGGCGCTGGATGTGCTTGCAGACCGGAAGCTCCGGTCGGAGTTGGCGCGTCCGCCCAACATCAGACGTTCCGGTCGCTGCCAGCCGTTCCCACGGATAGCGGACGTGCTCGCCGAGACCAGGCGCTGGGGTCGACGGCCGTTCCCGCCGGCACCCGGAGGTGATGCCCTCCCGGCGCCCTCCGTCCGAGGCGTCGCCCAGCCGCTTGTAGGTGTGAAGGGCAGTGGAACGGGCAGTTGTCTGATCTTCTTGAGCGCAGGCGCGGCGAGCCTTCTTTGCGAGGGCCCGGCATCTGGTAATTCCCCGTGGCGAAAAGGCGATCGGGTGCGTGATTGTGGGGGTTGACCCTATTTGCTCTTGGGGTGAGCCGGCGTCCGAACGCGCATTGCTCTGAGATGCGGCAAGCCGTTCTAGGCCAAGCAGCCGTCACGGCAGTGTATTGCCTGTTTACGGACAAGGTCGGGAAGTGCTGCCGGAGTTATGGGCGTTGGCGTTGAGGGAGGCCCTGGGGCCCGAGCGGCCCTAGAGGTGTCCGCATCACACTCATCGGGTGCCGATGTCAGCTGCGTCGGCTCACGCGTAGCCGGATGCCAGGAGATTGGCTCAAATCTCCGATCTTGTTTGCGTCCGGGTTTTTCCCTCCTTAGGTTCAGGCCCGCATCGAACGGACGCTTGGCTTTCGTTCGAGGGCGTCCGTGGGGGGACGGGCGTTCAGCGTGCTGCCTTGGGCTGCGCCGTGCTGATTCCCCCGACTGAAGGTCCATCCACAGCAGGTCTGTGGTTGTCGAGGGAGGCAACAGTCATGAGGATTCGGAAAATCACGCGGGCGACCGCAGTGGCGGGGATGACGCTGGCGGCAATCGGCGTGATGCCCATTGCCCACGCGGAGGGCGCTTCGGGCACCACGAAGGCGCTTATGGCGAGCTGTCCCGGGGACGGGCACATCAGCCGCAACTACACCTGCACCACGCTGGGCAGCGGAGAGCTGTATCACCAGAAGTACACCAACAACAGGGCTTCCACCTGGTACAAGAAGACCGGCGGCGGCAGCATCACGGCCCGCGTCGGATATAACCGGTCGGGGTCGACGGCCTGGAGCGGCTGGTTCAGTCAGTCCAGCGGCACGACCAAGACCGGCAGCTGGAGCAACGTGACGTACTGCGCCGGCACCGTGGGCCTTCTTGAGGTCCGCGGCCAGCAGACCTACCAGACGCCCTTGGCCAACTGCAGCGGCTGACCGTCGGTCTGTGCCCGGCCGCTGCGAGACGGCCGGGCACAGGCAGCCCCCTGGCAGTTCACTTGAGGATTAGGACACCGTGTTCCGTGTTCTCCGCGATTTTCCAGAATAAAACGGGCTTCATCATCTTCGCGGCCCTAGCGGTGCCGGCGGTCGCCGTCTTGTGCTTCTGGCTTGCCCAACGGGCGGGCAGGCGCCCTTGGTCCCACGCCGCGCTCGGCGCAGCTGTCACGGCCGAGATCGCCCTCACTTTGTTCCTCCCCAGCGGCGGAGCAGCAGCCGAGGCCAGTCGTGTCTGTGTCATCAACCGCAACTACGCCGAGCCGTTCGCCACCCAGCAGGGACTTCTCAACCTGCTGCTCTTCGCACCCATCGGCTTCTTCGGCCTCATGGCGCTGCGCTCGTTGTTGCCCGCGGTGGCCGGCAGCATTCTGCTTTCCCTGGCCACCGAGCTTCTGCAGACGCTGGTCCCCGGTGTCAGCCGGGGATGTGACAGCAGTGACCTGCAGATGAACGCGCTGGGCGGACTCTTGGGCATCGCTGTTGCCTGGGTCGTCCTACGGCTGGCCAAGCGTCCTGCCATCCCTCCTCGGCGTCATGCTCGAGCCACCGCGATTGCCTCCGCTGTGGTCCTCGTCGTTGCGGGTATCGCCGCAGCAACATGGATCACGCCTGTCGCCGTGGACGCCACGAGTCTGCAGTTCACCGGCGAGAAGGAAGAAGCCTCAGCGCAGCGGGCAATCCGCCAAGCCTTCGGTGACCGATACGAGATCAGCAACGTTCAACTGCAGGCAGGTGTCGACGACAGCCCTGACCTCCTGCTCATCGCTCTCGATGAGGGATCCGCTGAGCTCACCTGGCCCGATGCCTCTCAGCTCAACGTCAGTCTGGAAAGCTCAAGCCAGACGACGCCCTCCAGTTTCGCGATCCCCGGGGTCACCAAACGTCCGGCTGGCAAAGAGGACGCACTCCCCATCGCACGCCGATATGCACAGCAGCACTTCCCGCGCGAGTTGCGCGGCGCCGAGCCACGTGTTTACCCGGTCGGTGACCGGGCGGAACTCGGCTGGATCGTCAGCTGGCGGCGCCGTAACGGCGGCGGCGTTCTGATGCCGATGCGTCTGGACGTCCAGATCAACACTGCCGGCCGCGTCTCTCAACTGCTCGTCCGCAACGACAAGGACCCTCATGACCTGCCCGCGCTGAATGTCGATAAGGCGACGGCGCAGCGTACGGCTCTTCAGGCACTGCATCAGCCAAAGGGCCACAAGGTGCGGGTCGCCGACAGCGAGCTGCTGGCCGTGCAACGCGAGGGCAAGTGGCGTGCCCAGTGGCTGACCGGCTTTGAGACCGACGACCCCAGCGTGGTGCTCGACCCTGTCTACGTCGATGCGAACACCGGGAAGGTCGACACCCGCGCGAGCAGGAAGGAGAAGATCGACAACCCGGAAGAGAACGGTGGCGGCAGCGTGGAAACCACGCAGAACTGAGCAGCCCTCCGGCACCGATCAAGCCACCGCTGGTCATCGCGGCCCTCACCACCACAGCCCAGGCAGCTACCACGGCGCCGGGAAGCCCTGCAGGCGTGCAGAGCGCCGGCTGCCCCGGCGACGGCAAGCTCGGCGGCGGTGCCTGCACCTCGTTGAGCAGCGGCGCCGTCTTCCACTCAAAGATCCTGGCCGCAAGCGTCACGATCACCAACTCCTACGTGAAGGAGGGCGGCGGCACCATCATGGCCAGGCTCGGCTACAGCTACAAGGGCACCAGCCACTGGGGCGGCACCTTCTCCCAGTCCGCAGGAACCACCAAGTACAGCACCTGCTGAAGACAGTGCCCGTCAGCAGACACTGCTGACGGGCACTCACTGGCTCGTGTCGAGGGGTTCCCTGGACTCCGCACATTCGCCAGTAGTGGGGGGATGGCTAGGAGCTACGCCGTCCGGACCTGGCTGTTCCACGGGCGTAACGGAGTTGCAGACACGCCCGGTTCGTTGGCAGCCGAGCCGGGCAGTCCACGACCGGCTCGTCCCGCACCCATCCCCGCCCTGCCGGGCCGCACGGCACCGCATCGGCCCGATCGTGGTGAGGCACTCAGCGCTGTCCACACGGGCGCCGAACCGACCACGACGCCTTGTGCGCGCCGTTCCCGCCGTCAGTGGCTGATCCCACCGGCCCCGGCCGTTCCCGTAGGCGCACCGATCGGGGCTCCCGCCCTACCCCCGCGCCGCACCGGTCGCGTCCCCCCCCCCGAGACTTCCGGCCCCTCACTTCACCGAGCCCGCCATGACGCCCTGGACGAAGTGGCGTTGGAAGGCGAAGAAGACGATGACGGGGACGATGAGGGACAGGAAGGCGCCGGGGGCCAGGACGCCGATGTTGCTGCCGAACTGGCGCATCTGGGACTGCAGGGCCACGGTCAGTGGCTGCGATTCGTTGTCGGCGAAGAGCAGCGCGACGAGCATGTCGTTCCAGACCCAGAGGAATTGGAAGATGGCCAGGCTGGCGATGGCCGGACGCCCCAGCGGCAGGATGAGCTGGGAGAAGATCCGCCACTCCCCGCCGCCGTCCATGCGTGCGGCCTCCAGCATCTCCTTGGGGATCTCCGCGAAGTAGTTGCGGAGCAGGAAGATGGCGAAGGGGAGGCCGTAGGCGGTGTGGAAGAGGATCACGCCCGGGATGGAGCCGAACAGTCCGAGTGCGCCGAACATCTTGGCCACCGGCAGCAGTCCGATCTGGACCGGCACCACCAGCATGGCGACGACCAGCAGGAAGATCCAGTCGCGGCCGGGGAACTCCAGCCAGGCGAAGGCGTATCCGGCCAGCGCGGCGATCACCACGACGGCGATGGTGGTGGGCACCGAGATCAGCACGGTGTTCCAGAAAGCCTGGGTGATGCCCGAGTCCTGCAGCAGTGCGGTGTAGTTGTCGAGCGACAGTTGGCCGGGAGCGGCGAGGGCCTGCCACCAGCCGCTGCCGGCGTTGTCCTCCTCGGAGCGCAGCGAGGAGACGAAGAGGCCGGCGGCGGGGGCGAGCCAGACGAGGCCGATGATCAGCAGCCCCACCTGGATCACGCTGCGGCTGAGCCGCTTCCCCGGTCGCGTCTTCCCAGGAGGGTTCTTCCCGGGCCGGGCGTGCGTCGTCCGGTTCTTCCCCGACCGCGTCTTTCCCGGCAGCGCTGTGCCCGGCTGCGCTGTGCCCTGCGGGGCGTTGCCCTTTCCGCCGGGTGCCGAGGCAGCGTGGGTGGTGGTCATGACTGGCTCCTGCGGAAGCGTCGGATGTTGAGGATCATGGCCGGGACCACCAGGAGCAGCAGCAGGACACCGAGGGCACTGCCGAGCCCCTGGTTGTTGCCGCCTCCGAAGGAGACCAGCCACATCTGCAGCGCCAGCACATTGGCGTCCTGCTGTACGGGGCCGGGCGCGATGATGTAGACGAGGTCGAAGACCTTCATCACGTTGATCACCATCGTCACGAACACGACGCCCAGGACGGGTCCGAGCAGCGGCACGGTGATCCTGCGGAACACCTGCCATTCGTTCGCGCCGTCCATCCGGGCGGCCTCCAGGACCTCGCGTGGCATCGCGGAGAGTCCCGCGCCGATGAGTACGAGCGCGAAGCCGGTCCAGATCCACAGGTAGGCGCCGATGATGGCGGGGGTGATGAGGGCCGGGCCGAGCCAGGAGACGCCCTCGTACGGCGGGGCGAAGTCCTTCGCGGGGAGCTGGACGGTGTAGGAGCCCGCCTTCAGACCGGTCAGGCGGTACGAGCCGTCCGGCCCGGTGGTGGCGTCGGCGACGACCTTGCCGTGCGAGTCGACGGCCTCGACGGCCAGTTGCGGCAGCCCGCGTTCGCCCGGGTCCACCCTGCCGGGCTTGCCGTGCCCGCCGGGGGTGAAGTCGAGGTAGACCACGCCCCGGAGTTCGCCGGCGCCCGCCGCTGTCCTGGAGGCCGGCGCGGCGGGCTTCGCCGCGGCCGGCATCTCCTTGGGCGGGACGCCGACCAGGCCGAGATTGACGGTCCGTCCGGGTTCGGCGGTCCGTGCCGTGCGGTAGGAGCCGTCGTCGCCGTGGACGAGCTGCTTGTCGCCGAGGCGTGCCTTGGCGGTGGGGAAGGAGGGGGTGTCGTGGAGGTTGTCGTGGACGCCGACGACGACCGCGTTGAGCACACCGCGTTCCGGGTCCTGCTCGTAGGCGAGGCGGAAGATGATGCCCGCGGCGAGGAAGGAGATCGCCATGGGCATGAACATCAGCAGCTTGAACGCCGTCTTCCAGCGGATCTTCTCGGTCAGCACGGCGAGGATCAGGCCCAGCCCGGTCAGCAGGGCGGGCGCGAAGACGACCCAGATCGCGCTGTTGCGGATGGCCCGGACGGTCGCCGGGTCCTGGAACATCTCGGTGTAGTTGTCGGCGCCGACGAAGGTGTCGCCGGAGGCGTCGTACATGCTGCGGATGACCGAGAACACGATGGGGTACGCGACGAGCGCGCCCAGCAGCAGCAAGGCCGGGAGCAGGAACAGTGCGGCGGTGCGCCGGCGCCGCCGGACGGCGCGCCGCCCGGGGGTGCCGGCCCTGCCGTGCTTGCCGTTCTTGCCGTGTGCGCCGGGCGGCGGGGGAGCCGGGGTGCCGCCCGTCGCTGCGGGCGGCACCTCGGAGGTGGTGACTGGCATGGATCGGGGCCCCTTGGTCCTTAGTTCCGGAAGGCCTTGGCCGCGGCGGCCTCGAGCTTGCGGGCCGTGTCCTCGGGGGCGGAGGGGTCGCGCAGGAAGTCCTGGAGGAGCTTCCATTCGCCGGCTCCCTGGGTGCCGCCGAACGCGGCGGGGGCCTGGTCGGACATGTCGAACCGGACGGAGTTGCCGGCGTCGGTCAGGGACTTGGCGGCCTTGCGGGACACCTCGTCGTGGTAATCGCCCGCGGGCACCTTCTTGTTGGGCGAGATGAAGCCGCCGGCCTGGGCCCATATGCCGGCCGCCTCGGGAGTGGCGAGGTACTTCACCAGCTCCATCGCGGCCTTCTTGTTCTTGCCGGCCTTGAGCACCACCGCGGCGTCACCGCCGCTGACCGTCGGCGGCTTGCCGTCGTCGACCGAGGGGAAGGGGAAGAACTTGGCGTCCTTGCCGACTTCCTTGTGGAGTTCGTCGGTGACCAGAGCGCCGACGAAGTCGCCCTCGTAGACCATCGCCGCCTCGGGATCCGGGCCGAAGACCTGCTGGACGGACTCGGGGAAGTCGGTGCGCAGGGCGCCCGCGCCGCCGCCGGCGACGAGGTTCTTGTCCTTGAAGAGCTGTCCGAGGGTGCTCAGGGCCTTGACGACGGTGGGGTGTGTCCAGGGGATCTTGTGGTCGGCGAGCTTGTCGTAGTTCTCGGGCCCGGCCTGGGAGAGGTAGACGTTCTCGAACCAGTCGGTGAGCGGCCAGCCGGCCTCGCCCGCGACGGAGAATGCCGGTACGCCCGAGTCGGACAGCGTCCGGCCGGAGGACAGCAGCTCCTTGTACGTCTTCGCGGGGCCGACCCCGGCCTGCTCGAACGCTTCGGGGCTGTACCAGACCGTCGACTTGTGGGACGCCTTGAAGTACAGGCCGTAGTAGGTGTTGTCGACGGTGCCGTAGTCCTTCCAGACCTGGGCGTAGTTCGTGCCGGCGGTGGTGCCGATCTCCTTGGACAGCGGGGCGAGCCAGCCCTTCTTCGCGAACTGCCGGAGCACGCCGACCTGCGGAACCATCACGACGTCGGGAGCGTTGCCGCCCTCGATCTGGCTGCCGACGACGGTGGAGACGTTGTCGCCGGTGGAGGAGAAGGTGATCTTCGCGCCGGTCTTCTCGGAGAAGCCGTCCAGGACCTTCTTGAAGCTCTGCTGTTCCACACCGGTCCAGACGCCGGCGACGGTCAGTGTCTGGCCGCTGAGCTTCTGTTCGCCTCCTCCGGGGGTGACTGCGCCGCCGCCACAGGCGGTGGCGGTGAGCGCCAGGCCGAGGACAGTTGCGCAGGAGGCGGCGGTGCGGGTGTGGCGTGCTGCGGTGTGTCTCATCGTGAGGTTTCCTTCGGTCGGGCTAGTGGGCGTCGGGGCTGTGCATCCACCAGGCGGCGGTCGATCCGGGGAGGGTCCCGGCGGGGCAGTCGCCGCTGGCCAGCAGGGGGGCACCGGAGACGGGGGCGGGCGCGGGGTCGCTGCCGAAGTTGATGGCGCAGACCAGTCCGTCGCCGCGGACGAAGGCCAGCACCTGCGGGGGCGACTCCAGCCAGCGCAGGGAGCCCTCGCCGAGCTGGGGCAGGCTGCGGCGCAGGTGCAGCCCCTCGCGGTAGAGGTGCCAGAACGACCGGGTGTCGGCCAGGGCCCGGTCCGTGGCGTGTTCGGCGAACCATGTGGGCTGGGGCAGCCAGGGCTGGGCCGTCTCGGCGCCCGCGGTGAAGCCGAACGGTGAGGCGTGCCCGGACCACGGCAGCGGCACCCGGCAGCCGTCGCGGATGTGCTGACGGCTGCCCGTGCGGTGGAAGATCGGGTCGGTGAGGACCTCGTCGGGGAGGTCGACGACCTCGGGCAGGCCCAGTTCCTCGCCCTGGTAGACGTAGGCGGCGCCGGGGAGTGCCAGCATCAGCAGGGCGGCGGCGCGGGCGCGGGCCGGGCCGTGTGCGCCGGCGTGGCCGCCGGGCTCCGTCGCGTACCGGGTCACCGTCCTGACCTGGTCGTGGTTGTTGAGCACCCAGGTGACGGTGGAGCCGGTTCCCGCGATGTCGGTCAGGGCCTCGGAGATCACCTTGCGGAAGGTGTCGATGTCCCAGCGCGCGGTCAGCAGGTGGAAGAAGAACGCCTGGTGCAGCTCGTCGGGCCGGACGTAGGCGGCCTGTTCGCTCGGCGTGCGAACCGAGACCTCGCCGACGAGGAGCCGGTCGCGGCCGTCCTGGGCGGTGTACTCCTCGCACAGCGCACGCCAGTCGCGCCACACCTGGTGCACCTCGGGCTGGTTCCAGGCCAGCGGGTTGACCGAGTCCCGGGTGCGCTCGTCGGCCTCGGGGTCGGGGGAGTCGGGCAGCTCGGGGTGCTTGAAGAGCCCGGCGGCGACGTCGATGCGGAATCCGTCGACGCCGCGGTCCAGCCAGAAGCGCAGCACCTCCTCGAAGTCGGCGCCCACGGCGGGGTTGCGCCAGTTCAGGTCGGGCTGTTCGGGGGTGAACATGTGGAGGTACCACTGCCCGGGGCGCTTCGCTTCGCCTCCGCTCTGCTCCGGGTCCTCGGAGGCGGGGCCGGCCTCCTCGACGCGGGACCAGGCGGGGCCGCCGAACATGGCCCGCCAGTTGTTGGGCGGCAGCTCGCCGTGCTCACCGCGCCCGTCGGCGAAGTGGAAGAGGTCCCGCGCGGCGCTGCCCGGCCCTTCCGCCAGGGCGGCGCGGAACCACGGGTGGTCGCTGGAGCAGTGGTTGGGCACGATGTCGAGGAGGACCTTCAGGCCCAGCCGGTGGGCGTCGGCCACCAGGCGGTCGAATTCCGCGAGGTCGCCGTAGACGGGGTCGACGTCGCGGTAGTCGGCGACGTCGTAGCCGTGGTCGTGCTGGGGCGAGGGGTAGAACGGGCTGAGCCAGATGCCGTCCACGCCCAGCTTCCTGAGGTAGGGCAGCCCGGCGCGGACGCCCGCCAGGTCACCGATGCCGTCGCCGGTGCTGTCCAGGAAGCTGCGGACGTACACCTGGTAGATGACCGCATCACGCCACCAGCGCTGTGCCGCGGTCTCGGTGGCCTGCGCGGTCACGGCGGGGGCCGGGGAGGGGGAGGGAGCGGGGAGGGCCGAGTAGCCGTTCCCTGCCGTGGCTGTGAGCATCTGCCGAGATCCGTTCTTACCTGAGCATGCCGGTGCGGCCTGCGGGATCGCTGTTATGCATGCATGTTAAGTAGGCGTGACTTTTGGGTGTCAACGAATCTGTCAAAAGTGGCCCGGTATTGCCCGTATTTGCGTGGAGATGCGCAGAGCTCGTTTACCTAACGAGTAACTAGAAATGCCGGCTCTGCGAGAGGACCCGAGCTCCGGCCGCGAGCTCCGACGACGAGCGTCGGCCGTGCACCGCGATCGGTGCGTGGCGGCGGACGGTCCCTCGGACGGTCCGCCGCCGGGTGCGGTCAGCCGCCGCCGGCGATGGCCCGGAGCTCGCGCGTCAGGCGCGCGACGGTCGCGTCCGTGCTCCGGCCATGGGTGAGCGCGTCATGCATCACGGCCTGCACCGCGAGGCTCACCTGGTCGTACCGCGGGCTCTTCAGGCGCGGCCTGGCCGCCAGCACGCTCCGTTGCAGGGTCGGCAGGTAGGGGAACCGCCGTACCAGCGCCGGATCGTCGTACAGCGAGGCCCACACCGGCGGCAGGGACCCCTCGGAGAGCACCCGTCGCTGGACCGGCTCGCTCGTCAGATACGAGATCAGGTCGGCAGCCGTCTTCCGGTGCCGCGACCGGGCGTTGACCGCCAGGTTGGAGCCGCCGAGCACGCTGGAGCCCTGGCCGTCGGGACCGGGCAGCGGCACCGCGCCGAACTTGCCCGCCACGTGCGACGACTTCCCGCCGGCCAGCGCGTACGCGTACGGCCAGTTGCGGAGGAACAGCAGCCGGCCGTCCTGGAACGCCCGGCGGGACTCCTCCTCCTTGAACGCCAGAGCGCGCCGCGGGATCCAGCCCTCGCGCACCCCGTCGAGAAGGAACGACAGTCCACGGCGTGCCGCGGGGGAGTCCACCGTGACCCGTGCACCCTCGTCCGCGAGCACCGTGCCGCCCGCGGACTGCACGGCCTCGACGACGTTGGCGGTCAGCCCCTCGTACGGCAGGAGCTGGCCCGCGTACCCCTCCAGGCCGTGTCGGGGCGCGACGGTTTTGGCGAGGCGCTTCAACTCGTCCCACGTACGCGGTGGTTGCTCCCCTTCCCGGTCCAGTACGTCCTTGCGGTAGTAGAGCAGGCCCGCGTTGGTCACGTAGGGGACGGCATAGAGCCGGCCCCGGAAGGTGGCGGTGTCCACCACGGGAGGGAGGAAGCGGCCCAACGGGAGCCGCCCGGCGTCGACGGGAGTGATCCACCCGTGCGCCGCGAACTCCGATGTCCATGCCACGTCGATGTTCAGGACGTCGAAGCGGTCACTGCCGGAGCGCAGCTCGGAGATCATCTGGGCCCGGACCTCATCGGCGGCGTCCGGCAGCTCGACCAGGGTCACCTTCTCCCGGGGGTGCCGGCCGTTCCAGCCGTCGAGGATGCCCCGGAGGTAGCCCGTGAGGTCCCCGCCCGTCACCAGCGTGATCGGACCGCGGCCGTCCGCGCCGCCGGCCGGCTCTCCCGCCTGCGCGCCGGCATGCCCCGCGAACAACAGGGAGCAGACCAGGAGAGCCCTCCCCGCGGCACGCTTCCACCGCATGGGATCCTCCTCGCACCAGGCGTCGCCGGACACGTACTCGACAGCCGGCCCCCTGTATACCTGTTGGACATGCGGGATACTAGACCCGCAGGAAGATACGACGGCGATCCGGATCACAGCCGGAAGAGCGCAGTTAACCGGCAACTACGGCGGTGAGGGAGAGGGAGAGCGTGCGGCTGCCACTCCTGGCGCTGTTGGTCAGCGGACCCGCACATGGCTACGAACTCAAGCAGGCTCTTGAGAACCTCCTGGGCGCGGCATACCCTCAGCCGAACGTCGGCCAGATCTACGTCACCCTCGGCAGGCTGGAGAAGGCGGGCCTGATCGAGGGAGAGGACGTCGAGCAGTCGGACCGCCCCAACAAGCGCACCTACCGGATCACCGAGGCGGGCCGCGAGACGGTCGACGCGTGGTTCGAGGAATCCACCGCGGAACCACGGGTGCGGGACGAGTTCTTCATGAAGCTCGCCCTCGCCCCCCGCACCGGGGCCGCACATCAGATCGCCCTGATCAACAAGCAGCGCCGCCACTACCTCAACACCATGCGGGATCTGTCGAAGCTCTCCGTGGGCGAGGACCCGGACAACCGGGTGGCGCACCTGCTGATCGAGGGCGCGATGCTGCATCTTCAAGCGGATCTCGACTGGTTGGAGCGCTGTCAGGAGGAGCTGGAATGAACCGGGACGAGCCGTCCGGCCCGATACTTCGGGCAGCCGGCCTGGTCAAGACCCACCGGCCGGAAGGGGCCGCCCCGGTCCACGCCGTGCGGGGTGTCGACCTGACCATCGAGCGGGGCGAATTCGTCGCCGTCACCGGGCCCTCGGGCGCCGGGAAGTCCACCCTGCTGCATCTGCTCGGCGGCCTCGACCGACCCGACAGCGGTTCCCTCTGGCTCGACGGCCGCCAGGTCGACTCCTGCAGCGAGGCCCGCTGGGCGGTACTGCGCCGCAAGCACATCGGTATCGTCTTCCAGTTCTTCAACCTGGTCTCCAACCTCAGCGTCGCCGACAACGTCGAGCTGCCCGCCCTGCTGGCCGGCAGTTCCCCGCGGCGGGCCCGCGCCGACCGCGCGGAGCTGCTCGACGAGCTGGGGCTGAAGGGCATGGAGAACCGCACGCCCGGCGAGCTGTCCGGCGGTGAGCAGCAGCGCGTCGCACTGGCCCGCGCCCTGATCAACGCCCCCGGTCTGCTGCTCGCCGACGAGCCCGCCGGCAGCCTGGACAGCAAGGGCACCCGGGAGGTGCTGCGGCTGCTCGCCCGCTTCCACCGGCGCGGCCAGACGATTCTGCTGGTCACCCACGACGCCCGGATGGCGAGCGCCGCGGACCGGGTGATCAGCTTCTTCGACGGCCAGGTCGTCGACGACGCCCACCTCGGCGGAAGCGGCGACCGTCCGCGCGCCGGGGTGGCCGACGTACTCAAGCTCAAGGGCTGACCGGCATGCGCGCAGCGGCACGCTGGAGTCACGCCCACCTCAGGGCCCACCGCGGCGCGGCGGTGCTCATCGTGCTGGCGACAGCCGGGATCACCGTCTCGCTGCTGCTTGCCACCGCACTCTTCGGCTACGCGGCCGACCCCTGGCAGCGGGTCTTCACCCAGACCTCCGGCGCGCATGTCTGGATCCACACCCAAGCCGGCGCGCCCGCGGGATCGCTGACCGCGCTGGACGAGGTGCGGGCCGCCTCCGGGCCCTTCCCCACCGTCCGCACCACGGCGAGCCTGCAGCCGGGCGGGGCCAAAGCGGCCCTGGAACTCCGCGGCGCCCCGGACCGTCCCCGGACCGCGGGCCCGCGCCTCACCGCGGGCCGCTGGCTGGACGGCGGCACCGCCGGGGGACGAGGGGCGGGCATCGTCCTGGAAAGCTCGGTGGCCCGTGCCATGTGGGCGAAGCCGGGGGACCGCCTCGCCCTCAGCGGCTTCGACCAGCCGTTGCGCGTGGTGGGCATCGCGGAGACCGCCGAGGCGGGGTTCCGCGCGGGGGAGACGCCGGGGACGGCCTGGGTGCTGCCGGGAACGCTCGTCGCGTCGGACGCCGGCCGGGAGCAACGCGGCCGCACCGTCGGACTCCAGCTCACCGACGCCGAGGACACCGACTACGTCGTCCAGCGCGCCGTCACCCGGCTCGGCTCCGACCAGATCACCGGCGTCTCGACCTGGCGGCAGGCCAAGGCCGAAGCCGAGCGGGACAACCAGCTCCTGGGGCGGCTGCTCGGCCTCTTCGGGCTCGGCGCGCTGCTCGCGGCGGCACTCGCGGTGGGCGGCGCCATCAGCACCCGGATCCGCGGACACCTCAGGGACATCGCGATCCTCAAGGCCATCGGGTTCACCCCGGGCCAGGTGGTGCGGATGTTCCTCGCCCTGCATCTCGGCTTCGCGCTGCTGGGCGTCGCGTCCGGGGCCGTCCTGACCGAGGTGCTCGGCAGCCTCGTCCCGGGCCGGATCGGGGAGGCGATGGCCCTGTGGCAGGAGCTCCCCGAGCACGCCTGGGCGCCGTTCGCCATCTCCGGGGGCGTGGTCGCCTTCATCGGCTCGGCCACCTGCCTGGCCGCCTGGCGGGCGGGGCGGGTCCCCCCGGTGCCCGTGGCCCGCGCCGCCGTGCCCCCCGGCCGCCGGATGTCCGGCACCGTGCGCAGGGCGCTCGGTCTCCGGGTCCCACCGGCCCTGGTCCTCGGCTGGCGCGGCGCCTTCCACCGCCCGCTCCGCTCCGCGGCGGCCGTCGGGCGGCTGACGGTGCCCCTGTTGATCATCACCATCGCGCTCGGCGCCTGGGCCACCCTCGACCGCTTCGCCTCCCACCCGGAGAAGGTGGGTCTGCCCGCCGCGCTCACCGTGCGTTCCGACAGCCTCGGCGACCGGGAGCTGCGTCAACTGCTCGATGGCCGGCCGGACATCACCGCCCACCCGGGTGCGGAGGTCCAGGCCCTGGTGCCGGGGCAGACCGGCACCATCACCCTGCGCGGGCTGGGCACCGACCGGCAGCCCTATCCCTACGCCCTTGCGGAGGGACGCGCCGCCCGCGGCCCGGACGAGGCCATCGCCGGGCAGGGACTGCTCGACCTGCTGGACGCCCGCGTCGGCGACTGGGTGCGGATGACGGTCGCCGGACAGCCGCACGTCCTGCATATCGTCGGCCGAGGCATCGAGCCCGCCGACGGCGGGCGGGTGATCTCCACCGGGCTCGACACCCTGCGCGAGGGGGACACCGCGCTGCGTCCGGATTTCTACCACCTGGTCCTCAAGCAGGGTGCCGACCCGGACGCGGTGCGTGACGCCCTCGTCGAGGCGTCGGCCGGCCGGCTCGAAGTGCGGGAGATCCCCAACCCGGCGGGCGGCTTCGCGCCGGTCCGTGCGGTGATCGCCGGACTGATCGCGGTGCTCGTCCTGATCGGCCTCGCGGAGCTGTCGACGACGGTCGGCGCCGCGGTGCGCGACCGCGGCCGCGACCTGCTCGCCCTCAAGGCCGTCGGGCTGACGCCGCGTCAGATCATTGCGGTGATCGTGTCCGCCACCGTGTTCGTGGTGCTGGCCGCCGCGTCCGTCGGCTCGCTGCTGGGAGTCTTCGCCTCGGAGTGGCTCATCGACCTCCAGGGGCGCAGCAGCGGCTGGGGGTCGGGTATCGCCCAGCGGCCCCCGCTGAGCGTCCTGCTGCTGGTCGGCGGCGTCTCGGTCGTGGTCGCGGCGGCCGCTTCGGTGCTGCCGGCGGCCCGGGCGGCCCGCGGCAAACTCGCCGACGCGCCCGTGGACGTGCGCTAGCGGCTGCCGCTGCGGAGGCGGGGGCGGGTGCCGGTTCGCGTTACCGGATCGGGCGCCGGCCGCGTACGGCCCAGGCACGGGCGGTGAGCGGGACGGTGCCGTCGGCGGCGCGCGGGAGGCCGGCGCGGAGGTGGTCGCGCAGCTCGGCGCGCGGTTCTTCCGCCAGGGACTTCACGTAGGCGGGCGCCGGGCCCTGTCCGCCGAGGAACGGCGCCCAGTAGTCCCCGAAGTCCTCGAACGACGTCGGCACATCGACCGCTTCGACCTGTACGTCCCGCAGGCCGGCGTCGCCGAACAGCGTGCGCAGCGGCTCGGGCCGGCACATCGGGAACCGTGCCCCTTCGTCCAGCTCGCGGGCGCGGCGGTCGAGTGCGCCGGCGGCGTCCCAGAAGCAGCGGATGAGCTGCATGCCCTCGGCGTAGTCCCAGACATAGGCGCCGACCGTGCCGCCGGGGCGGGTGGTGCGTGCCATCTCCGTCACCGCGCGGGCCGGATCGGGCAGGAAGTTCAGGACCAGGCCGCTGACGACCACGTCGGCCGCGGCGTCCGGGAACGGCAGCCGCGTGGCGTCCGCGGCCGCGAAGTGCGCCCGAGGGGTCGTGATGGTGTGGCGGGCGTAGCGCACATAGCCCTCCGAGGTGTCGACACCGGCCACTTCTTCCGGGAACGCGAGGTCCAGCACCGCCTGTGTCAACGCCCCCGTGCCGCACCCGATGTCGGACCAGCGTTCACCGGGGGGAAGGTTCAGCCAGCGCACGAAGGAAGGTGCCACCACCCGGCTCCACCGTCCCGCGTACGGCTCGTAGGCCGCGCCGTCGGCCCACACCTCGTCATCCACGCCTCGCCACCCACGCCTCGTCTTCCACGGGCGGCCGCCATTCCGCCGAGCGCCCTGATTGTCTGATGTGCGTAGATTATCCCATGGTGGCGACCGCGCGACGGCTCGCGGGCACGGGAGTGCTGAAGCACCGCGGGCGTGGGGCCCCTGAGGGCTTGCGGGCGGACATGCGACGGCGGTGCAGGGACTCCGGGAGCGGTGTGACACCGGCCGATGCGCGGCTGGGCCTTCGAGACCGGTTGCCCGGCGCCTGCCGACGAACTGCTGCCGTCGCCGCAGCCCTTGGCGCTTCGTGAGCCAACTGCCCGGGAACGGGCCGGTAGATGGCCGGGAGGCCGACGTCCGGTTCACGGCAACCGGCCACCGTGGCATTCGCCTTGGGGCCACCGTGCGGGTCGGGGTCGTCCCAGGGAGCGGCGCGGACGCCGGGAGCCCCGCGCATCGTACGGAGATCATCTGACGCTACGCTGTGTCGCCGACCGGGCGTCAGCCACGCGCTGTCGAGGAACCCCGGCGAACCGACGCACACAAGGGGTGGGGAACGACAATGATGGGACCGGCGCACTCGCTGTCCGGGGCTGCGGCCTGGCTGGGGGTGGGCGCGGCGACCGCTGCGGCCGGGCACCCGATGCCCTGGCCCGTGCTCGTCTGCGGAGCTCTGATCTGCGCCGGAGCTGCGCTCGCCCCCGACCTCGACCACAAGTCCGCGACCATCTCACGCGCCTTCGGGCCGCTGTCGAAGGGGCTCTGCGAGGTGGTCGACACCCTCTCGCACGCGGTCTACAAGGCCACCAAGATGCGCGGTGACGTCAACCGTTCCGGGGGCCACCGCACGCTCACCCATACCTGGGTGTGGGCGGTACTGGTCGGCGGCGGCATGTCGCTGCTGGCGACCCAGGGCGGCCGTTGGGCGGTGCTCGCCATTCTCTTCGTCCACATGGTGCTCGCCATCGAAGGGCTGCTCTGGCGGGCGGCGAGGGTCTCCAGCGACGTTCTGGTGTGGCTGCTGGGCGCCGCCACGGCCTGGATCCTGGCCGGCGTCCTCGACCAGCCGGGCAACGGGGCGAGCTGGCTGTTCGAGGCGCCGGGGCAGCAGTACCTCTGGCTGGGACTGCCCGTCGTGCTCGGTGCGCTGGTCCACGACATCGGCGACGCCCTGACCGTCTCCGGCTGCCCGGTCCTGTGGCCCATCCCGATAGGCCGCAAGCGCTGGTACCCGCTGGGTCCGCCCAAGGGCATGCGGTTCAAGGCCGGCAGCTGGGTGGAGCTGAAGGTGCTGATGCCGGTCTTCATGCTGCTGGGCGGCGTCGGCGGGCTGAGCGCCCTCGGCTACCTCTGACAGCCACCTCCGGCAGGAGCGTCGGAGAGGCTCTCCGACGCCCTCGCGGCGGCAGCCTCCGAACGAAGGCGCCGCGGTCCCATGGCCGCGGCGCCTTCGCGCGTCTCACCGCCGAGTTCACTGCCGGCGTCGCCAGAAGCCGTTGGCGGGCAGGCGTGGTGCGGGTTTCCGTACCGAGCATTCGGGGGTGAGCACGGTCGTTTCCCTCCCCGCGGCCGCCGAGGATGACGTCATGGCTGACAGCACGGGAATCATGGAAGCGGTGGGCTCCGAAGCAGCCGCGCGGGCAGAGGATCTGCATCGGGAGTACGGCCGAGGGGCCGGCGCCGTACGCGCGTTGCGCGGGGTGACGTTGGAGCTGCGCCCGGGCACCTTCACCGCGGTGATGGGGCCTTCCGGCTCGGGCAAGACCACGCTGCTGCACTGCCTCGCCGGGATGGACCGGCCGACTCGCGGGTCGGTCCGGTGGGGCGGTGTGGAGGTGTCCCGGCTGCCGGAGCGGCGGCTTGCCGAGCTGCGGCGCAGCCAGGTCGGCTTCGTGTTCCAGGCGTTCAACCTGATGCCGGCCATGACGGTGGCTCAGAACGTCGAGCTGCCCGGCCGGCTGGCGGGCGAGCGGGTCGGCCCGGCGGCCGTACGGGCGGCGCTGGCGCAGGTGGGCCTGGCCGGTCGCGAGCGGAACAGGCCAGGACAGCTGTCCGGCGGCCAGCAGCAGCGGGTCGCCATCGCCAGGGCACTGGTATCGCGGCCGTCGGTGTTGTTCGCGGACGAGCCCACCGGCGCGCTGGATCGCACCACCGGGCAGGAGATCCTCGGCCTGCTGCGCGACGGGGTGGACCGGCTGGGGCAGACCTGCGTCATGGTGACCCATGATCCGGTGGCGGCCGGCTACGCGGACCGGGTGGTGGTGCTGGCGGACGGCCGGATCGTCGACGACCTCGACAGGCCGACCGCGCAGGTCATCACCGACCGGCTGAGCCGGATGGGAGCATGACCGTGCTGACCTTGGCCTTCGGGCAGATAAGGCTGCGGCCGGCGGCGTTCGTCGGGCTCGCCATGGCGCTGTTCCTGGCGGTCGGCGCGGTGACGCTGTTCGGCGAGCTGATGGCCGCCGCGTTGACCGCGCCCGCCGGCCGGGAACGGGCGGCGGTGGGGCCCGGCCTGGGGCTGATCGCCGGGGCCTTCGGGGAGATCGCCGTGCTGGTGGCCTTCTTTGTCGTGGCGAACACCCTCGGCTTCGCGGTCCGCCAGCAGCACCGGGAGCTGGCCTTGTTGCGCACCGTGGCGGCCACGCCCCGGCAGGTCCGGCGGCTGGTGCGCCGGCAGGTGCTGGTGACGGTGCTGCTGGTCTCTCCGGCCGGGTGTGCGGCGGGCGCGGTGGGGGCCGGCCGGTTCCTGGACGCGCTGCTGGCACGCGAAATGGCCGCTCCTGGGAGCACCATCCCCCGCTCGCCCGTGCCGATGCTGGCGGCGGTCGCGGCCGCTCTCGGCATCGGCCTGCTGTCCGCCGCGTTCGCCGCACGCCGGATCTCGCGGATCGCACCGGCCGCGGCCATGACGGCGAGCACGGTGGAGCACGGACGGACAGGCCCGCTGCGGGTGGTGGGCGGACTGATCGTGCTGGCAGGCGGGGGCATGCTGTGCCGGCTCGTCGCGACGCAGCCGCCGGAGAAGGCCGGTCAGGCGGCGCTGCTGACGGCTCTGGTCCTGCTGGTGGCGGTCGCGTTGCTGGGGCCCCTGCTCGCCGGCGCGCTCGTGGTGGTGCTGGGCGCCCCGATCCGGGCCGTGGCCCGGCGTTCGGGATGGCTGGCCGACGGCAACCTGCGGGGCTACACCCACCGGCTGGCCGCTGCCGTGACACCGGTGGCCCTCCTGGTGGGACTGTCCTGCACCATGGTGTCCATGACCAGTACCGTCGAACAGGCGGCCCAGCGGTTGCGGGGGACGAGCCTGACGACCGTCACTTCGGCGAGCGACGTGTGGCTCCGCCAGGTCGAGCTGGCCCTGCTGGTCTGCTTCGCCGCCGTCTCGACGGTCAACACCCTGGCCGCCCTCACCGCCGACCGCCGCCGGGAGTTCGCCCTGCTCCGCCTGATCGGGGCGACGCGCCGTCAACTGTTGCGCATGCTCTGCACCGAGACGCTGCTGATCGCGGCGGTGGGTGTGGTGCTGGGTACCGCGGTCGCCGGACTCGTGGGCGGCGCGTTCCACCTGACCGTGACCGGATCCGCGCTGCCGTCCGTGCCGTTGGGCGACTACGCGTGGATCGCGGTGGGCGCGGCCGCGCTGATCGCGCCGGGCATCCTCGGCGCGGGCCTGCGCGCCGCGTCGGGCCCCGCCACGGAGCTGGTCGGAGGGCAGCGTGGCTGACCGCGAGCGCGGCCCGGCCCGCCGCCTCCGGCCCGCCGTACGCCCCGGCGACATCGCCTACGCGGTGGTCGGGCTGCCGCTCGCGATCATCGGCTGCGGTTACGTACTCGCGGCCCTCTACGCGGGCACCCTCCTGTCCCTCACCGTGCTCGGGCTGCCCCTGGCCGCCGTCGCGGTGCGCGGAGCGCGCGGACTGGGCGAGCTGCACAGGAGGTTGGCGGGCCGGCTGCTCGGGGAGGCCGTCGAGAAACCGGCGCCCCTGCCCGCGGCCCAGGGGGTGATCGCCCGGGCCCGTGTGCTGCTGACCGACCCGGTGGGCTGGCGGGCCATGCTCTATCTGGGCCTGCGGCTGCCAGTCGGCGTGCTGACCTTCGCCGTCGCCGTCGTCCTGCCGCTCGCCTGCGGATGGCTGATCGCCTTTCCCCTCTGGCTCCGGATCCTGGCGCCGGACGAGTCGCCCGAGTGGTGGCTCAGCGCAACCGGCGCGCTGCTCGGCATCGCCACGCTCCTCGTCAATCCTGCCGTGATCCGGGGGATGGCCCGGCTGAACCGCTACCTCGCCCGGCTGCTGCTCGGCCCCGCCGGGACGCAGCAGCGCCTTCAGGCGCTCGAACGGGCCCGCAGCACTCTGGTCGCGGAGAGCACCGAGAACCTGCGCCGGCTGGAGCGCGATCTGCACGACGGCACGCAGGCGGAGCTGGTCGCCATCGCCATCACCCTGTCGCTTGCCGACGACGCGTTCACCACCGGGGACAGCGCCGACCTCGACCGCCTGCGCACCCTCGTCACCCGTGCACGCGGGCAGACCGACGACGCCATCGTGAGCCTGCGGAGGCTCACCCGCGGCATCCACCCCGTGGGCCTCGACGCGGGGCTCGGCGACGCACTGCCCACCCTGACCGACGCCGGTCCCGTCCCCGTCGCCACCCGCCTGGAACTGCGGGAACGCCCCGACCCGGCGATCGAGCGGGCCGTCTACTTCTGTCTCGCCGAACTCCTGACCAACATGACCAAGCACAGCGGAGCGGACGCCGCCGCGGTCGAAATCCTCGCCGAGCGGGGCCGGGTACGGATGGTGGTGAGCGACAACGGCCGGGGCGGAGCCCGCCTCGGCGGCGGCAGCGGCCTGACCGGCCTGCGCGAGCGGCTCGCCGCGGTGGACGGCACCCTGCGGATCGTCAGCCCGGCCGGTGGGCCGACCACCGTCACCGCCGAACTGCCGTCGCGCATCTGACCGTTCGCGCAGGGGTCAGACCGCAGCGCCGCCGGTCTCGGCGAGATACGCCAGCACCGCCTTCACCCGGCGGTTGTCCGTCTCGCTCGCCGACAGGCCGAACTTGGCGAAGACCGCGGCCACATGCTTCTCCACGGCCCGCTCCGACACCACCAGCCGCGCGGCGATGGACCGGTTGGAGTGGCCCTGCGCCATCAGCTCCAGCGTCTCCCGCTCCCGTGGCGTGAGCGACTCGACCCGGCCGCGGCGCCGCCCGCGCCGCATCAGCCGGGTGACGATCTCCGGGTCGAGCGCGGTACCGCCCCCGGCCACCCGGTGCAGTGCCTCGACCAGTTCCGACGTGCGGGCGACACGCTCCTTCAGCAGATAGCCGACCCCGCCCGCACCTGCCTCCAGCAGCCGCTCGGCCCAGGCGGTCTCGACATGCTGGGAGAACACCAGGATGCCGACCTCCGGCCGGGTCGCCCGCAGTTCGACGGCAGCGCGGATGCCCTCATCGGTGAACGTGGGAGGCATCCGGACGTCGACCACGGCCACGTCGGGGCGGTGCTCGGCCACGGCCGCCAGCAGCTCTCCCGGAGTCCCGGCCGTGGCGGCGACCTCGCATCCTCTCGCCCCGAGCAGCTCCACCATGCCCTCACGCAGGATGACGGAATCCTCGGCCAGGACAACACGCAGAAGGGAGTCGGTCATCGGCCCATTATCGAGCATCCGGAGGGCGGCAACCGGTCGTTGCCGCCCCGAGCCCTCTGCGGGCACCGCGCCCTGGCAGGGCGGGCACGGAGCACCCTCAGCCGGCACCGGGCGCCGAAAGGCCCAGGAGCCGGCCGAGTTCGCCCCGGGAGGTCAGCCGTGCCAGGAACGCCAGAGCGCGGCGTAGGCACCGTCGGCGGCCACCAGGTCACGGTGGCTGCCCAGTTCGGTGATGCGGCCCTCCTCGACCACCGCGATCACATCGGCGTCATGCGCCGTGTGCAGGCGGTGCGCGATGGCCACGACCGTGCGTCCGTCCAGCACCTTGCCCAGCGAACGTTCCAGATGGCGGGCCGCCCGCGGGTCCAGCAGGGACGTCGCCTCGTCCAGCACCAGGGTGTGCGGATCGGCGAGCACCAGCCGCGCCAGCGCGATCTGCTGAGCCTGCGCCGGCGTGAGCGCATGACCACCCGAGCCGACCTCGGTGTCCAGCCCCTTCTCCAGGGCCCCGGCCCACTCCTCGGCGTCCACCGCGCCCAGTGCCGCCCACAGTTCGGCGTCGGCCGCACCGGTCCGCGCCAGCAGCAGATTGTCGCGGAGCGACCCGACGAAGACGTGGTGCTCCTGGTTGACCAGCGCCACATGACCGCGGACCCGCTCGGCGGGCATCTCGGCGAGCGCCGCCCCGCCGAGCGTGACCGTGCCCGTCCGTGGGCCGTAGATGCCCGCCAGCAGCCGTCCGAGCGTCGACTTTCCGGCACCTGACGGGCCGACCAGCGCCAGCCGGCTGCCGGGACGGACATGCAGCGAGACCTGGTGCAGGACATCGACACCCGCGCGGTAGCCGAAGCGCACGTCCTCGGCGCGTACGTCCCGGCCGACCGGGTCGGTCTCCTCGTCGGCCGCCTCCGGCTCGATCTCACGGACGCCGACGAGGCGCGCGATGGACACCTGGGCCACCTGCAACTCGTCGTACCACCGCAGGATCATGCCGATCGGCTCGGTCATCATCTGCGTCAGCAGCGCACCGGTCGTCAACTGCCCCGGCGTGAGCCAGCCGTGGAGCACGAACGCGCCGCCGAGCATCAGCACCGACCCGAGCATCAGCACATGCGTCACATTGATCACGGGGAAGAGCACCGAGCGCAGATACAGCGTGTACCGCTCCCACTGGGTCCATTCCCGCACCCGGCGCTCGGACTGGGCGACCCGGCGGGCACCGAGCCGGTGGGCCTCGATGGTGCGGCCCGCGTCCACCGTCTCGGTGAGCGCCGCGGACACCGCGGCATAGCCCGCCGCCTCCGAGCGGTAGGCGCTCGGCGCCCGCCGGAAGTACCAGCGGCAGCCGACGATCAGCAGCGGCAGCGCGATCAGCAGGGACAGCGCGAGTGGCGGCGCGGTCACGGCGAGGCCGCCGGTCAGCAGCGCGACCCACACCACCGCGATGGACAGCTGCGGCACCGCCTCGCGCATCGCGTTGGACAGCCGGTCGATGTCGGTGGTGATCCGCGACAGCAGATCGCCGGTGCCGGCCCGCTCCAGGATGCCCGGCGGCAGTGCCACGGACCGTACGAGGAAGTCCTCGCGGAGGTCCGCCAGCATCCGCTCGCCGAGCATCGCGCCCCGCAGCCGCACCATGCGGACGAACAGTGTCTGCAGGGCCAGTGCGACGGCGAACAGGGCGACGGTGCTGCCCAGTTGAAGGCTGCGGGCGCCCGCGGACAGGTCCTCGACCAGGCCGCCGAGGAGGTAGGGGCCGACCATCGAAGCGATGACCGCCGCGGCGTTCACGCCGACCAGCAGCGCGAACGCCCGCCGGTGCCGGCGGATCAGGCCACCGACGTACGCGCGGACGGTCTCCGGTGAACCGACGGGCAGTGTCGTGGCGGTCTGCGGGGCATCCGGATCGTGCTCCGGCGGCGCCAGGCCGATCATGCGATCTCCTCGATGTGCTGAGTACGGTTGATGCCGTCGATGCCCTTGCCGGCGTGGCTGCCTTCGGCCTCTTCCTCCAGGCCCGTCGTGCCGGTGCCCGTCGCCCCGGTGGCGCCGTTCGGGGCGTCCTCTTCCGTTTCGCGGGTGACGACGGCGCGGTAGCCGGGGTGCGTGCGCAGCAGTTCGCGGTGCGGGGCTTCGGCGGCGACCTTGCCGTCCTGGAGGAAGACCACCTGATCCGCGCGGTCCAGGAGCAGGGGACTGGAGCTGAGCACCACCGTCGTACGGCCCGCGCGGATCCGGCGCAGACCGTCGGCGATCCGGGCCTCCGTGTGCGAGTCGACGGCGCTGGTCGGCTCGTCCAGCACCAGGACCTCGGGATCGGTGACGAGCGAACGGGCCAGCGCCAGCCGCTGGCGCTGGCCGCCGGAGAGCGACCGGCCGCGCTCGGTGATGCGGGTGCGCATCGGGTCGCCGGAGTCGTCGACGGACGCCTGCGCCAACGAGGCCAGCACATCGCCGCATTGGGCAGCGGCCAGCGCCTCCGCGGCCTCCACGCGCCCGGAGGCCGGGACGTCGAGGAGTTCGTGGAGGGTGCCGGAGAGCAGCACCGGGTCCTTGTCCTGCACGAGCACGGCGGCCCGGGCGGCATCGCGCGGGAGGTCGTCCAGCGGAGTGCCGCCAAGGAGGACGGACGGCATCGCGGCGCAGAGGTCCGCCGGTTCCGCGGGCTTGTCCCCTTCACTTTCAGTGCACGGACCGGTGGCCGCCGCCGCATCTGCCCCACTACGAACCCTGGGGATCGCGCGGGCCGTGGGTGTCCCGCGGGCCCTGCGCGCGGACGTGCGGTTCTCGGCGGGCTCGGCGGAGTCGGCGGCCGCCGTGGTCGTGACGGTCTCGTCCCCCTCCTGGTCCGCGGGGTGGCCGCCGAGGCGTTCGGCGAGCCGGCCCGCCGCGTCGGGGTCCCCGCAGACCACGGCGGTCAGCCGGCCCGAGACGGCGGTGAGTCCGCTGACCGGGTCGTGCAGGTCGCCGGCCGGCGGCCCGTGGTCGTGGAGCCGGCCGCCGGCCGGCCGGCTCAGCGCCAGCACCCGGGCCGCACGCTTCGCCGACGGCCTGGAGAAGGAGTAGGCCATGGCGATCTCTTCGATGTGCCGAATCGGGTAGAGCAGGAAGACGACCGCGCTGTAGACGGTGACGAGTTCGCCGACCGCGATCCGGCCGTCGAGAGCGAGCCGGGCGCCGTACCAGACCACCACGATGAGCAGCAGGCCCGGCAGCGCCACCTGCACCGCCGAGATCAATGACCACATCCGCGCGCTGCGGACGGCGGCCTTGCGGACCTCTTGGGAGGCGCTGCGGTAGCGGCCGAGGAACAGCTCCTCGCCCCCGATGCCGCGCAGTACGCGCAGTCCGGCGACGGTGTCGGAGGCCAGCTCGGTGGCCCGGCCGGCCTTCTCCCGCTGGGCGTCGGCGCGGCGGGTGGCCGGCGGCAGCAGCGGGAGCACGGCGAGCGCAAGGACCGGTACGCCGATGGCCACGACGATGCCCAGCGCCGGCTGGTAGAGGACCAGGGCCACGCAGACGCCGACCGAGGTCAGGGCCGCCGCACCGCAGCGGGAGATCGCCTCGACGAACCAGCCGATCTTCTCCAGGTCGCCGGTGCTGACGGCGACGATCTCGCCGGCCGCCACGCGCCGGGTCATGGCCGCACCCAGTTCCGTCGTCTTGCGGGCGAGCAGTTGCTGCACCCGGGCGACGGAGGTGATCCAGTTGGTGACGGCCGAGCGGTGCAGCATGGTGTCGCCGAGCGAGACGAGTACTCCCAGGAGCGCCATCAGTCCGCCGGCCAGCATCAGTTTGCCGCCGGAGCGGTCCACCACGGCCTGCACGGCGATGCCCACGGGCAGGGGAAAGGCCGCCACGGATCCGGTGTGCACCAAGCCCCACAGAAGAGCCTTGGTCTGCCCGCCGAGCTGCTGTCTGTAGAGCCACCGGAGGAAGGTGCCGCCCGTACGGACGTCCGGGGTGCCGGGGTCGGGGTGGGGCAGGTCGCGAATGCGCATGATGTCCAAAGGCGTGGTCGTGGCGGGCGGGTGAGCGGACCGCGGGCCGGCCGGGCGCACGGCGAGAGAGGAAGAAGGAGAGGGCGGTGGGGGAGGGGCGCGCGTGGGTGGTGGGGCCGGTCGTCGTGGGCCGGGTAGCCGGCGTCGGTCGCTCGGGCGGGCGGACGGCGTCCGACGGCTGTCCCGTCGTCGGTGGGGTGAAGGAAGGTTGGCGCCCCGGCAGTGCCGATTTCAAACGGTTTTCCGTCGCAGCCGTGGATTTCGGGCCAATGGTGTGGGACGTGTACGCAACGGACGGGCGGCGGCCGGCCGGCTCTTGGGCGGTGCGACCATGGGGACATGCGAATAGCGGGCGGTGCGAGGCGAACGGCGGCGGTGGCCGTGGCGGGGCTCTTCCTACTGGCGGGCTGCGGTGGTGCGAGCGACGGCGCGCGGGGCAGCTCCGACGGCGCGGGCAAGAAGGGGCGTCACGGTGAGGCGCCCTCCGGCGCTCCGGCGACCACGCACCTGAAGAACATTCCGCAGCTGGGCGCCGCCTTCCGGGCGCGCGTCCCGGCCGCCGCCCGGCAGGTCGTCGCGGTGTACGGCAAGGGGGCGGACTCCGCCGACGCGACCCTCGTCCTCTTCGAAAAGGGGGCCAAGGGATGGGATCAGAAGGGGCGTTGGGCGGCCCACAACGGGCGCCGCGGCTGGACGACCGGCCACCACGAGGGTGACAAGCGCAGCCCCGTGGGCGTCTTCACGCTGACCGACGCGGGCGGTGTCCTCGCGGACCCCGGCGCCAAGCTGCCGTACACGCACACGTCGGCATTCACCCCGCCCTCGTACTGGGCGAAGAGCACCCGCCACGACTTCGACCACGTCATCGCGGTCGACTACAACCGCGTCAAGGGGACGTCCCCGCTGGATCCGACGCGCCCCGAGGGTCAGTCCAAGGGTGGCGGGATCTGGCTGCACCTGGACCACGGAAGCGGGACCTCCGGATGCGTGAGCATCTCAAAGTCCGGCATGACCTCACTGCTGCGGGCTCTCGATCCCGCGCGGCACCCCGTCGTGGTCATGGGGGACAAGGCGCGCCTTTCGGCCTGAACGGGGCCTGAGCAGGAAGGGCCGGGCGGGGCGGACGGCCGGGTCGCGCACGTCCGGATTTTACGGATATGTCGTTTATTCGAGATATTTCCGCGCGAAGTCGGGTGGGTGACCCGCGAGTAGTTGGACCAAGCTCCAAGATTTTCCCGGAAGTTACACAGGGCTCTTTCGTGGGGAACGACAAGCGACGATAGTGACGGACCGTGGAAGTCCACTTCCACATAACAGAAACCGTCCATGTAGGAGTGCTCGTGCCGCACGCCGCCGGAACTCTCCCCCGTCGCGCAGGACGTTTCCTGCGCACCAGTCTGTTCGCCCAGGTGTTGCTCGCTCTGCTCCTCGGTGTTGTCGTAGGTCGCCTGTGGCCCGGCGTCGGAGCCTCGCTCCAGCCGCTCGGTGACGGCTTCGTACGCCTGATCAAGGCCGTGATCGCCCCGCTGGTCTTCTGTGTCGTCGTCGCCGGCATCGCCAAGGCCGGTGACCTCAAGGCCTTCGGCCGGATCGGGGTGAAGGCCCTGATCTGGTTCGAGGTCGCGACCAGCCTCGCCCTCGTCATCGGTCTGCTGGCCGGCAACGTCTTCGCGCCCGGCGCCGGGATGAACGTCGACCCCGCCTCCCTCGACAAGGGGGCCGTCGACGCCAAGACCGGCGGCGGCCATCTGCCCTCGACCGCCCAGTTCATCCTGGAGTCGCTGCCGGACAGCGCGGTCGGCGCCTTCGCCGACAACTCGCTGCTCCAGGTCCTCGTCCTGGCCTGTCTGGTGGGTGCGGCGCTGCTGCACCTCGGACAGCGCAAGGCGCCGCAGATCCTGCCGCTCATCGAGCAGGCCCAGGACGTCGTGTTCACCATCGTCGGCTACATCATGAAGCTCGCCCCGCTCGCGGTCTTCGGTGCCACCGCCCATCTCGTCGGGGAGTACGGGCTGGGTGCGATGTCGACGTACGGCAAGCTGATCGCGGTCTGTTACGGCGTCGCCCTGCTCTTCCTGATCCTGCTCGGGTTCGCCCTGAAGGCCGTCACGGGGCTGAGCCTGTGGAAGTTCGTGCGGTACACCCGCGAGGAGCTGCTGCTGGCCCTCGGCACCGGCTCCAGCGAGACGGTCATGCCGCGGATGATGCAGAAGCTGCGGGCCGCGGGCTGCCGGGACGACGCGGTGGGTCTGGTCCTGCCGACCGGCTACTCCTTCAACCTCGACGGTGCCTCGATCTATCTCTCCATCGGGACGCTCTTCATCGCGCAGGCCATCGGCGTCGACCTCTCGCTCGGCCAGCAGATCACCGTCGTCCTGGTGCTCATGCTCACCAGCAAGGGCATGGCGGGCGTGCCGGGTTCGGCGTTCCTCGCGCTGTCCGCGACCGCCTCCGCGCTCGGGGTCATCCCGGCCGCCGCGGTCGCCCTGCTGCTCGGCGTGGACCGGATCATGGACTCCATGCGGGTGGCGACCAACCTGCTCGGCAACTGCGTCGCGGTCTTCGCGGTGTCGCGCTGGGAGGGCGCGCTGGACCGGGTGACGGCGAAGAAGGTGCTCAACGGAGAGGCGCCGGCCGCCCCGCCGTCCGACCGGCTCGCGAAGGCCGGACCGGAGGAGCGCACGGAGGCGGAGGAGCCGGCCGGGCCCGCGGCGCCGCCCGAGCCGGACGGCGCGTCGGTCACCACCTCGGAGAAGTGACGTACGGGGCCCCGGGCGGCGTGGCCGCCACCGGGGCCCCGAACCTGCTCGATCCGCCGGATGCGTCCGATCCGGGGGCTCTTGGCGGTGCGGTCCGTTCCTGCTGTGGGTCCCTTCGTGCGGATCCGGCCGGCGTACCGGCTACTCGGCCGGCTTCTCCGAGTCCATTCCGGGCCGCTCCTTCTTCCACAGCCCGCGCGTGAAGTCGGGGATCTCCTGCGGAGCGCCCTTGGCCTTGATCGAGAGATCGCTCAGCGGCACCGGCGCGGTCCAGGTCGCCGCGTCGTAGACGTCGAAGTCCGGTACGAGGCCGAGCCGCATGCACTGCATCAGCCGGAAGACCAGCATGTAGTCCATACCGCCGTGGCCGCCGGGCGGGTTGGCGTGCTCCTTCCAGAGCCAGTGGTCCCACTCCGCGTACTTCCCGAAGTCGCCCCACTCGTCATTGCTCTGGTCGGGTTCGAGGTAGATCCGCTCCGGATAGTCCTCGAAGACGCCCTTGGTGCCGCCGAGGCTGTTGATGCGGCTGTAGGGATGCGGGGTGGAGACATCGTGCTCCAGCCGGATCACCCGCCCCTTGGCCGTCTGCACGAGGCTGATCGTCCGGTCGCTCTCGATGTACGACTCCTTCCAGCTCGGGTCGCCCGCCGGCATGTGCTCCTTGCGATAGGCGGCCAGGCCCAGCGCGGGGGTGCCGAAGCTGGAGATCCGTACGGCGCGGTCACCCCGGTTGACGTCCATGTAGTTGGCGACCGGGCCGAAGCCGTGGTTGGGGTACAGATCGCCGCGCAGCCGGGTGTGCCAGAGCCGGCGCCACGGGCCCTCGTAGTAGTCCGGGTCGAACATCAGGCCGCGCAGATCGTGGTTGTAGGCGCCGGCGCCGTGCAGCAGATCCCCGAACAGCCCGGCGTGCGCCATCCGCAGCACCCGCATCTCGTTCCTGCCGTAACAGCAGTTCTCCAGCTGCATGCAGTGTCTGCGGGTGCGCTCGGAGAGGTCGACCAGCTCCCACAGCTGGTCCAGACGCAGCGCGAGCGGACACTCGATGCCGACGTGCTTGCCGTTGCTCATGGCGGTCTTGGCCATGTCGTAGTGCCAGTCCCACGGCGTGGCCGCGTACACGAAGTCGATGTCCCCGCGCTTGCAGAGGTTTTCGAAGTCGTGGTCGCCGTTGGTGTAGACGGCCGGCGCGGGCTGTCCGGCGTCGGTGACCTTCTTGGCGGCCTTGGCCGTCTTCTCCTTCACCGGGTCGCACAGGGCGACGACGCGCACCCCCGGCACCGCGAGAAAGAGGTCGATCATGCTGCCGCCGCGATTGCCGAGGCCGATGATGCCCACGCGTACGGTGCTGCGCCGTTCGAACGGCACCCCGATCATCGTCTTGCCCTTGGCCATCGGGGCCGCAGCGGTGCTCGCCGCGCCGGACGCCGACGCGGGTGCGGCCGCGGCGGCGTGACCGGCCGTCAGCCCGCCGAGACCCAGGCCGGCGCCCGCCGCGCCGGCGGTCCACAGGACGGAGCGGCGGCTCGGCCCCGGCTCTTCGGGGGCGTGGTCGTGGGGGTGTTCCTCGTTCATAGGTCCTCCAGGAAGCAAGCGGATGCTACGCGCGGGGCATACGTGAACCTCGGTCAGGACCCTGACGGTAGAGCGGCCTGAGGCACAAGAGGGCCAGTTGGACTCTTGGCACGGCGCGCTTGGACTCTTGTGCGGATACCGCGGCGTCGCCGATCGCGGCGTTGTCGCCAACTTGCTGGAGGTGACCCGCCGTTGGCAGCAACTTTCGCAAGTCGCTGAAATGTCTTGCGGAAAACCTTGACGTGTACACGAGTCGAACGGCAGGCTCCCCTGCGGAATCCCCCCCATGGCGGCCTGGCGCGTGGCTGCTTTCGTGGGCGCGGTGTGCCCTGCCGTGCCCCATGACGAAGGAGCCGCAAGATGCAGCATCGTTCCCGTGTGCTGGGCGGGGCGCTGGCCGGAGTGCTGGCCGCGGCCGGCCTCGCCACCTACGCCCCCTGGTCCTCGCAGGCCACCCCACCCGGCGAGAAGACCGTCACCGCCACCCTGTTCGAGTGGAAGTTCGCGGACGTGGCCACGGCGTGCACCGATGAACTGGGACCGGCCGGTTACGGCTACGTCGAGGTCTCGCCCGCATCGGAGCACATCCAGGGTGACCAGTGGTGGACCTCCTATCAGCCCGTCAGCTACAAGATCGCCGGACGCCTCGGTGACCGCGACGCCTTCGCCGCGATGGTGAGCGCCTGCCACGGAGCGGGTGTGAAGGTCGTCGCCGACGCGGTGATCAACCACATGGCGGCCGGATCCGGTACCGGCACCGGCGGGACGCAGTACGGCAAGTACAGCTATCCGGGCTCCTACCAGGACCAGGACTTCCACAGCTGCCGCAAGCCCATCTCCGACTACGGCGACCGGGACGACGTCCAGAACTGCGAACTGGTCGGCCTGGCGGACCTGGACACCGGCAGCGACGCGGTGCGCACCACCATCGCGGGGTACCTGGACGACCTGCGGTCGCTGGGCGTCGACGGATTCCGGGTGGACGCCGCAAAGCACGTCTCCGCCACCGACATCGCCGCCATCAAGGGGAAGATGAGCGACCCCGGCTACTGGGTCCAGGAGGTGATCCACGGCGGTGGCGAGGCGGTCCAGCCGGAGGAGTACACCGGCATCGGCGACGTCGACGAGTTCCGCTACGGCGGGCACCTCAAGAGCGCCTTCCAGGGCGGCAACCTCGCCCAGCTGAAGTCCGTGGCGGACGGCAAGCTGGCCGGCGACAAGGCCAGGACCTTCGTCGACAACTGGGACACCGAGCGCAACGGCTCGACGCTCACCTACAAGGACGGCGCGACCCACACCCTCGCCAACGTCTTCATGCTCGCCTCGCCCTACGGCTCGCCGAACGTCTTCTCCGGCTACGAGTGGTCCGACAAGGACGCCGGGCCGCCCGGTGGCAGCGACGGCTGGACCCGGGTGCACGCCGCGCAGGAGATCACCGGGCTGGTCGGCTTCCGCAACGCCGTGGGCTCCGCAGAACTGACCGACTGGTGGGACAACGGCGGCAGCGCCATCGCCTTCGGACGCGGCAAGGCCGGCTTCGTCGCCCTCAACGGCGGTGACGGGGCCCTCTCCGAGGAGTTCGCGACCCCGCTGCCCGCCGGCACCTACTGCAACGTGGCCAAGGCCGCCCCGGACGACTGCGCGGGCAACACCGTCACCGTCGGCGACGACGGCAAGGCGAAGCTGGATGTCCCGGCCAAGGGCGCCGTCGCCCTCCACATCGGCGCCAAGAGCTGAACCGCGGACCGGTCACCGCGGCCCGCACGTACGACGGCGGGCCGCGGTGCCGGTCGGCACGCGCGCCTGCTCACCCCCGCTCCGCCTCCGGGCGGGTGGCGCGCTCCAGTTCCAGGAGGACCGACCGGTAGCCGCGTCCGCCCGTCGCGTGATCCATGCCGACCTCGCACATCCGGTTCGCGGAGAGGTAGGCGTCGAACTCCCGGACGGTGACCTCCGCCGCCTCGCGGGCGGTGGCCGATTCCGTCAGTTCCCGGTGCAGCATGCCCCGGTCGCCGGCGAAGGCGCAGCAGCCCGTGTCGTCCGGGACCACGACCTCCCGCGCGCACGCCTCGGCGACCTCCCGCAGCCGGTCCTGGTCCCCCAAGTGCCGCATGGAGCAGGTGGGATGGAGCACCGCGGAGTCGACCGTGCGCAGGATCCGCAGATGCGGGAGCAGGTCCCGCGCGGCCCAGACGACGGAGTCGAGGACCGTCAGTTCGGCGTGCAGCGCGCGGTTGCCGTCCGTCAGGTACGGCACGACCTCCTGGCCGATGCCGAGCGTGCAGGAGGAGGCGTCCACGATCAGCGGCAGTCGGCCGCCCGCCGTCCACCCCCAGGCCGCCTCGACGATGCGGTTGGCCATCAGGACGTTGCCCCGCTCGTAGCCCTTGGAGTGCCAGATGGTGGCGCAGCAGGTGCCGGTGACGTCCGCCGGGATCCACACCGGCCGGCCGGCGCGCCGCGACACCGCCACCACGGCCTCCGGAAGGGACGGTCCGCGGTGCCCGGCGGGCCCGCCGAAGATCCGGTTCACGCACGCCGGGTAGTAGACGGCGACGGCGTCCGCCTTGTGGGTGGCGGGCAGCTTACGGGCCGCGGCGCCGGGCAGGTGCGGCAGCCACTGCGGTACCAGATCAGGGCGTACGGCCTTGCGGACGGCGCCGGTCACCGACGCGGTCAGCCGGTCGCCGATCCGGTCCGCGGCCGCCACCGCCAGCCGCGCCGACCGCTCGACGGCCTTGAACCGCCGGGCCGCCTGCGCCGCCGCCCACTCCTCGCGCGGGGAGTGCCGGCGGCTGCGCAGATCCTTCATCAGCGCGCCGGTGTCGATGCCCACCGGGCAGGCCAGTGCGCAGGTCGCGTCGCCCGCGCAGGTGTCCACCGCGTCGTAGCCGTACGCCGCCAGCAGTTCGCGCTCGACCGGGGAACCGGCCGGCTGGCGCGTCATCTCGCGGCGCAGCACGATCCGCTGCCGTGGGGTGGTGGTCAGGTCCCCGCTGGGGCAGGTCGGTTCGCAGAAGCCGCACTCGATGCACGGGTCGGCGACCGCCTCGACCTCGGGAATGGTCTTCAGGCCGCGCAGGTGCGCCTGCGGATCGCGGTCGAGCAGGACGCGCGGGGCCAGGATGCCGTGCGGATCGACCAGTGCCTTGATCCGCCACATCAACTCCGTTGCCCGCGGGCCCCATTCGAGTTCCACGAAGGGCGCGATGTTCCGACCGGTGGCGTGCTCGGCCTTGAGCGAGCCGTCGAACCGCTCGACGGTCAGCCGGCAGAACTCGTCCATGAACGCGGCGTAGCGCGCCACATCGGCCGCCTCGGCGGCGTCGAAGGCGAGCAGGAAGTGCAGATTGCCGTGCGCGGCGTGGCCC
Organism: Streptomyces sp. Pv4-95; assembly: GCF_045782725.1. Classification (NCBI taxonomy): domain Bacteria; kingdom Bacillati; phylum Actinomycetota; class Actinomycetes; order Kitasatosporales; family Streptomycetaceae; genus Streptomyces; species Streptomyces sp. Pv4-95. The sequence continues at coordinate 1,250,780 of NZ_CP127172.1, read as the reverse complement.
GCGACGGCCGCGTCGAAGCCGTGCCGGGCCTGGAGTTCCAGCAGCGCGGCGCAGGCGTCGGCCAGCCGGGCAGGCGGCACCGCGAAGTCCTCGGTGATCAGCGTCGTGCCGGGCGGCCGGGAGCCGCCGACCGCGGTCACGAACGCCTTGCGCGCCTTCCAGTAACCGCTGATGGCGGCGGCGTCCCGGGTGAAGGCATTGCTGACGGACGCCACCGGCGCGATCAGCGGCCGGCCCGCCAGCGCCTGTGCCGCGGCCTTCTCGTACGCCCGCAGCGCGGACTCGTCGGCCGCGCGGAACTCCACCAGCAGGGCAGCGGTCTCCTTCGGCAGCTCCGCCCAGTCGGCGGGCACCCCTGGGACGCTCACCGAGGCCCGCAGCGTGTTGCCGTCCATCAACTCCACGGCCCGCGCCCCTGCTTCGTTGAACCGCGGTACGGCGGCGGCAGCCTCCCGCAGTGTGGGGAAGAAGAGCAGGGCGGTGGAGGTGCACCGCTCCAGGGGCAGGGTGTCGAAGACCGTCTCGGCGATGAAGCCGAGGGTGCCCTGGGAGCCGACGATCAGCCCGCGCAGGATCTGCGCGGGCGTCGCGCCGTCGAGGAAGGCGTCGAGCCGGTAGCCGTTGGTGTTCTTGATCCGGTACTTGGCGCGGATCCGGGCCACCAGCTCCGGCTCCGCCTCGATCTCGGCCTTGAGGGCGAGCAGTCCCGCGCACAGTGCGGGCTCGGCCCGCGCCAGCTCGCCGTCCGCCGCCGGGTCCGCGGTGTCCACGATCGTGCCCGAGGGCAGGACGAGGGTCAGCGAGGCCAGCGTCCGGTAGGAGTTGCGGGTGGTGCCGGCCGTCATCCCGGAGGCGTTGTTGGCGACGACCCCGCCGAGGGTGCAGGCGAGGGCGCTCGCCGGGTCGGGGCCGAGCAGCCGGCCGTGGCGGGCGAGAGTGGTGTTGGCCCGCCAGACCGTGGTGCCCGGGAGGATCCTGGCGCGCGCGCCGCCGTCGAGCACCTCGATGCCGGCCCAGTGGCGCCGTACGTCCACCAGGATGTCCTCGCCCTGCGCCTGGCCGTTCAGGGAGGTGCCGGCGGCCCGGAAGACGACGTTGCGGCCCTTGCCGTGGGCGTAGGAGAAGACGGCGGAGATGTCGTCGACGTCCTCGGCCAGCACCACGACCTGCGGGACGAAGCGGTAGGGGCTGGCGTCCGAGGCGTAGGCGACCAGGTCGGAGATCGTGTGGAGCACTTTTTCCGCGCCGAGCAGCGCGATGAGGTCACTGCGCAGCGGTTCGGGGGTGCCCGAGGCGCGTGCTTCGGGCACCCGGTCGTGCGCGGGGCTCGTCGTGACGGCGGGCCGCAGGGCATCCGGCTTCGGCTCCAGCAGGGGCATGGCGCACTCCTCCGGTCGGCCGGCGCCGGTCCGCCCGGCGCCGTGCGGTCGGTTCAGCTCTCGGCCGGCGGCGCGGAAGCCGGTCGGCCGCGGTTCAGTGGTGCGTCCCCGGTCCGTCGACCAGAGTGGACAGCAGCTCGCCGAGGACCTCGCGCTGCTCGGCGGTCAGTGGAGCCAGGATGTCCTCCGCGGCGGCCCGGCGTGCGCTGCGCAACGCGCGGAGTGTCGACCGGCCGGTGTCGGTGAGCTCGATCCGCACCACCCGGCGGTTGTCCGGATCGGGCACGCGGCGCACCGCGCCGTTCGCCTCCAGCGCGTCCACCAGCGTGGTCACCGCGCGGGGCACCACTTCGAGGCGCTCGGCGAGGTCGGCCATCCGCGGCGGGGCGTCACGGCAGTGGTCGACGATGCGCAGCAGCCGGGACTGTGCGGGAGTGAAGGCGATGTCCAGATGCTCCAGGTGATGCTTTTGGGCGCGGTGCATCCGGCGGGTCAGCCGCACCAGCTGCTCTGCGACATGGGAGGTGCTGACCGTCGGCTCGGGGGAGGGCATGCGGCGAAGGATACAGGACCAAGTTCATTGTGAGTCTAGGTAACAATGAGCTAGGCTCCCTGAAACCGACTCTTGTCTTTCCGTCCGTGGAACCCACCGCACCCCCTCGAAGGAGCCCATGCGCAGCGACGAACCGGAGTGGACGCCACCGCCCAAGGATCCGGACCAGCCGGTCCAGCTGCGGCGGATCCTCGCTCTCTTCCGCCCCTACCGCGGCCGGCTGGCCCTCGTCGGCCTGCTGGTCGGCGCCTCCTCGCTGGTCTCGGTCGCCTCGCCGTTCCTGCTGCGCGAGATTCTCGACGTGGCGATTCCCGACCGCCGTACGGGCCTGCTCACCCTGCTGGCCCTGGGCATGATCGTCACCGCCGTGACCACCAGCGTCTTCGGTGTGCTGCAGACCCTGCTGTCCACCACCGTCGGCCAGCGCGTCATGCACGACCTGCGCACCGCCGTCTACGCCAAGCTCCAGCGGATGCCGCTGGCCTTCTTCACCCGCACCCGCACCGGCGAGGTCCAGTCCCGGATCGCCAACGACATCGGCGGCATGCAGGCGACGGTCACCTCCACCGCGACCTCCCTGGTGTCCAACCTGACCTCCGTCATCGCCACCGTCGTCGCGATGCTGGCCCTCGACTGGCGGCTGACCGTGGTCTCGCTGCTGCTGCTCCCGCTCTTCGTGTGGATCAGCCGGCGGGTCGGCAACGAGCGCAAGCGGATCACCACCCAGCGGCAGAAGCAGATGGCGTCGATGTCCGCGATGGTCACCGAGTCGCTGTCCGTCAGCGGCATCCTGCTCGGCCGCACCATGGGCCGAGCCGACTCGCTGACGCGGGGCTTCGTCACCGAGTCCGAGCGCCTGGTCGACCTGGAGATCCGCTCCAACATGGCCGGACGCTGGCGGCTGGCCACCATCGGCATCGTCATGGCCGCGATGCCCGCACTGATCTACTGGGCGGCCGGCCTCGTCCTCCGGTTCGGCGGGCCCACCTTCTCCATCGGCACGCTCGTCGCCTTCGTGACGCTCCAGCAGGGACTGCTGCGGCCCACCGTCTCGCTGCTGTCCACCGGCGTGCAGATGCAGACCTCCCTCGCGCTCTTCCAGCGCATCTTCGAATACCTCGATCTGCCCGTCGCCATCACCGAGCCGGCCGAGCCGGTCCGCCTGGCCACCCCGCGCGGCGAGGTCCGCTTCGAGAACGTCACGTTCTCCTACGACCCCGGCGCGGGCGACACGCTCCGCGGCATCGACCTGACGGTCCCGGCGGGCGGCAGCCTCGCCGTCGTCGGCCCGACCGGCAGCGGCAAGAGCACCCTGAGCTATCTCGTGCCACGGCTCTACGACGTCACCGGGGGCCGGGTCACCCTGGACGGCACGGACGTGCGCGACCTCGACTTCGACACGCTCGCCCGCTCCGTCGGCGTGGTCTCCCAGGAGACCTACCTCTTCCACGCCTCGGTCGCCGACAACCTCCGCTTCGCCAAGCCGGACGCGACCGACGACGAGATCGAGCGGGCCGCCGTGGCCGCCCAGATCCACGACCACATCGCCGCCCTGCCCGACGGCTACGACACCCTCGTCGGCGAACGCGGCTACCGCTTCTCCGGCGGCGAGAAGCAGCGCCTGGCCATCGCCCGCACCATCCTGCGCGACCCGCCGGTCCTCGTCCTCGACGAGGCGACCAGTGCCCTCGACACCCGCACCGAGCACGCGGTCCAGCAGGCCATCGACGCGCTGTCCCGGGGACGCACCACCGTGACCATCGCGCACCGCCTGTCCACGGTCCGCGACGCCGACCAGATCGTGGTCCTGGACGCGGGCCGGATCGCCGAGCGGGGCACCCACGACGAGCTGCTTGCCGCGGACGGGCGCTACGCGGCGCTGGTGCGGCGTGACGCGCACCGGGGAGGACCGGCCCCTGCCGCCGCGGCCGCGCTGCCGCCCGTTGATCGTGACGCACGCCTCACCACTGCCGACGATCAGATGATGACCCAGTAAGTGACCCGCGGGTAAGGTCGAGATCGCGGCGGCCAGTTCAATGGTCGGGGCGGCCGCCGCACCCACCCTTCCGCATCGCCCGCGTCCGCCGGACCGACCTCACCGGGAGCATCCGTGGCCAACGACCGTTCCGCCCGTCTCCTGGCCCGCCTCCTCGCCGGAGCCGGGGTCGTGCACTTCCTCGCACCGAAGCCGTTCGACGCGATGGTGCCCGAGCGGCTCCCCGGCAGCGCCCGCGCCTGGACGTACGCCAGCGGCGTCGCCGAAATCGCGGTGGCCGCCGCGATCGCCGCACCCCGCACCCGCCGCGCGGGCGCCCTGGCCGCCGCGGGACTCTTCGCCGCGGTCTTCCCCGCCAACGTGAAGATGGCCTACGACTGGCGCGATCGCCCGGCGCCCCTGAAGGCCCTCGCCTACGGGCGGCTGCCCGGCCAGGTGCCGCTGATCGCCTGGGCGCTGCACACCGCCCGCACCGCCGGCGAGACCGCCCCGCAGCCGCGCCCGTAGGCGCCGGCCGGGGCGGTCCACAGGAGACCGGATGCCGGCTACGCGGGCGACAGCCGGTACGCGTAGCGGTAGGTCCGGTCCGCGTGCAGCAGGTATTCCTCCAGCGGCGGCGCGCCCCACGAATCGTTGCCGCCCACCCCCATCTGCCGGTGATTGACGCCCAGGTGCGTCTCGCCCCGCCGCTTCACCTCGTACGGATGGCGCGGCCCGTCCAGATCCGCCGGTGTGTGGTGCAGCGCGCTGAGTTCCAGCAGCGGCGCGTCCTCGCCCGGCTCGGCGCGCACCCGCAGGCCCGTTCCGTCCCGGCCGGTGAGCGAGGCGGTGCGCACATCGGTCACATTGCCGGTCTGCTGGGGGCGCACATACGGAGCGAACTGCGCGTCGACGGTGGTGCGGTAGCGGCCGACGAACGCCGCGGTGCGCCGGTCCCGGTAGTTCTCCTGAGGCCCGCGTCCGTACCACTCGAAGGTGTTCAGCCCCTCGGGAACGGTGAGCAACGCGCCCACCATCGGCAGGTCGGGCAGTCCGGCGCCCGGCCGGAGCGTGTGGGCGACGCGTACCTCGCCGTCGCCGCGCACGGTGAAGACGGTGTCCCAGTGGGAACTCGTGGGGGAGGTGGGCAGCGTGGCGGTGACCTCGATGGTGACCTCACCGGCGGACGGCTGCGCCGCCCGCACACCGGTCACCGTGCGCCCGGTCCCCGCCTCGCGCCAGGTGCGCAGTGAGTCCTGGGCGCCGCGGCCGATGTCGTTGTCGGTGGGGCCGCGCCAGAAGTTGGGCACCGGGCCGCCGGAGAGCAGCGTCCGTCCCCGGTGGCGGAAGGACGCGAGTGTGCCGGCGGCCTTGTCCAGGACGAGTTCGAGGTCGCGGCCGCTGACGGTGACGCTCTTGGCGGTCTCGGAGAAGGTCAGCGGCGGAAGCTCGGCGGGTACCGGGTCCGCGGGGGCCGGGGCATGCCAGGGCAGGGCGAACTGCTCGGCGGCGACGCTGTGTCCGGCCGCCGCCCAGGTGGTGTCGCGGCGCAGCACGAAGGAGAGGTTGAGCCAGTAGGCGGCGCCGGGCTCGGGGTGCAGCGGGCGCCGGGTCGGCAGCGTGACCGTGGCGTCCGCGCCGGGTCCCGCCTCGGGAGCGGGCAGCGTGCCGTGCTGGATCCGCTCACCGTCGCGGGTGACCTCCCAGCGCAGCTCGTAGGCGTCCAGTCCCAGGAACAGCTGGCGGTTGGTGACCTTGACCTTGAACACCGCGGGGTCGGCCGCCGCCATCCGCACGGCCTGGTAGACCTTCTTGACCTCGTGGATGGCCGGGTGGGGCGTCCGGTCGGAGGAGACGATGCCGTTGCAGGAGAAGTTGCCGTCGGTGGGGTAGCCGGGCTTCCAGTCGCCGCCGTAGGAGAAGTAGGTGTGCCGGGGGTCGCCGGGCACCGGGCGGCGGATCGACTGGTCGACGAAGTCCCAGATGAAGCCGCCGTGCAGGTTGGGATAGCGTTCGAAGACGTCCCAGTACTCCTGGAAGTTGCCGGTGCTGTTGCCCATCGAGTGGGCGTACTCGCACAGGATGTACGGCTTGGGGTTGCCCGACCTGCCGTACTTCTCGACGTCGGCGGGCTTGGTGTACATCTCGCTGTGCACATCCGCGACGTCGTTCATGCCTTCGTAGTGCACCGGCCGGGACGGGTCGCGGTCATGCGTCCAGTCGGCCATGGCCCGGAAGTTGCCGCCCTCGCCCGCCTCGTTGCCCAGCGACCACACCACCACGCTCGGATGGTTCTTGTCCCGCTCCACCAGCGAACGCATCCGGTCCAGACAGGCGGCGGTCCACTCCGGCAGGCTCGCGGGCAGCCGGTCGCGGATGCCGTGCGACTCCAGGTTGGCCTCGCCGATGACGTACAGGCCGTACTCGTCGCACAGGTCCAGCCAGTGCGGATGGTTGGGGTAGTGGGAGGTGCGCACCGCGTTGATGTTGTGCCGCTTCATGATCAGGATGTCCTGGAGCATCCGCTCCTCGGTGACGGCCTGGCCGTGGTCCGGGTCGGACTCATGGCGGTTGACGCCGCGGAAGACGATCGGTTTGCCGTTCACGGTGAAGGTGTGCGGCCCGCAGGCGACGCTGCGGAAGCCGACCCGGGTGCGCTGGACGTCGACGGTCCGGCCTGCCGGGTCGGTGAGGGTGACCACCAGCGTGTAGAGATGCGGGGCCTCCGCCGACCACAGATCGGGTGCCTCGACCGTGGCCCTCGGCGTGACGGTGACGTCCTTGCCCGCGCCCGGGGTGACGGCCGCGCTGAGCGGCTCGGGCAGGACCGGCTCGCCGGCGGCGTCGTACAGGATGGCGGTCAGCCGGTGCGCACCGGAGCTCGGCCCGCCGCCCTTTCCGCCACGGTCGCGCACGGTCGCGGTGACCGTCAGCTCGGCGTCCCGCTGCGCACCGTCCAGGTCGGTGCGCACCTCCAGGTCCTGCAGATGGACGCGGGGGATGGAGTAGAGGTACACCTCGCGGAAGATGCCGGACAGGTCGATCATGTCCTGGTCCTCCAGCCAACTGCCGTCGGACCAGCGGTAGACCTCGACGGCCAGGTGGTTCGTGCCGGGTTCCAGGTGGTCGGTGATGTCGAATTCCGCGGGCGTGTAGCTGTCCTCGCTGTAGCCGACCCGCTGCCCGTTGACCCACACGAAGAACGCGGACTTCACGCCCTGGAAGGAGATCAGTGTGCGGCGGCCGCCCCAGTCCCCGGGCACGGTGAAGGTGCGGCGGTAGGAGCCGACGGGGTTGAAGCCCGCGGGGACGTGCGGGGGTTCGGGTGTCTCGTAGCCGGTCCAGGGATATTTGATGTTGAGGTAGATGGGCTCCGGGTAGCCCTCGATCTCCCAGTTGGAGGGGACGGGGATGCGGTCCCAGCCGCTGTCGTCGTAGCCGGGTCGGTGGAATTCGGTCGGCCGCTCGTCCGGATTCTTCGACCAGTGGAATCGCCAACTCCCGTTCAGGGAACGGTAGTAGGGCGATTCACGCATCCGGCCCGCGAGGGCGGCCCGGGTGTCGGGGTACGGCACGAGGCGGGCGCGGGCCGCCTCGCGGTTCACCTGGAAGACGCCGGGCCGGGCGTTCCACTCGCCGTCCGCGCTGCCCGCGCCGGCCGCCCCCGCCGCGAATGCCTGCTTCTGCGCGGCGAAGGCCGCCCAGCCGGCCAGTGCCGTGCTGGTGGCGAGGAACGACCGGCGGCTCAGACGGCGTACGCTCATGCGACAACTCCGAACGCAAGGCAACAGGAAGCCTCAGGATCGAACACGGTGGAGGCGTAAGACAAGCCCCTCGCACGCCACTTCGCCGCACGCGTCCCGCCCCGCACACCCCACCTGCGAGCACTTCGGGCACCACATGCCGCGCCCATCACGGCCCTCGCTCACTCCGCCAGCAAAATCACCTCCAGTGTGCGCGGCCCGTGCACCCCCTCGACCCGGTCGAGCTCGATGTCGCTGGTCGCGGAGGGGCCGGAGATCCAGGTGAGCGGGCGGTCGGGCGACAGGCGCGGCAACCCCTCGGGGACCGAGCCGACGACCTGGTCCGGGACGCGGACGACGCAGAGGTGATGGTCCGGCACCAGCGTGATCCGGCGCCTGCCCTGATCGGGGCCCGCGTCCAGGACGAGGGTGCCGGTCTCCGCGACGGCGACCGCGCAGCCCGTCACCACGCTGTCCACGGCGTCGAGTTCCTGCGCCGTGCTCTCCGCACGATCGGGAACGGGGATGACATCCGCCTCGGCCAGCCACCCGGCGTCCAGACCCGGCGGTACGAGCACCGTCCTGGCCCCCCGCTCCGCCAGGAGCCGGCCGATCAGCGCCGGCAATCCGGCCGCGTCACTGCGGTGCACGACCGCCCGGTAGTCCGCGAGGTTCTCGGCGAGCAGATCGACGGTCTGCGCCGTCGTACGCGAACCGTGCACCCGGTGGTAGTCGCGCTTGACCGGCGGATCCTCGGGCCCCTCGCCGCGCGGTACGTCGTCCAGGGCGCGGCGAATCCGCGCCAACACCACCTCGCGGCTGCTCACTGGCTGCTCCCTCGCTGCTCGGACGTGCCCCGGGTGCGCTGCCACCAGTCGCGGAAGGACTCCGCGGGCACCGGCGGCAGATCGCGGGTGTCGGACCAGGCGCGCCCCGGCCCCGGCAGCCGCCGGGGGTGCAGCCGCCTGGTCCGGGCCGCCAGACGCATACCGGTGCGCAGCGCGCCCGGGTGGTCGAACGCCCAGCCCGCCGCGCGCATCGCGGCCCGCTCCGCCGCGTGCCCCTTGGCCGGTTTGAGGACCGTGCGCACGCCGTGCCGTGTCACCGGCCCGCCCTCGACCACCCGCTCCCGCAGGTGCACCAGCACCTCGGGGATGTCGATGGCCACCGGGCACACCTCGTAGCAGGCTCCGCACAGCGATGAGGCGTAGGGCAGTGACGCCTCCAACGAGCCTTCCGTGCCGCGCAGTTGAGGAGTGAGGATGGCGCCGATCGGGCCCGGGTAGGGCGATCCGTAGGCATGCCCGCCGGCCCGCTCGTAGACCGGGCAGACGTTCAGGCACGCCGAGCAGCGGATGCAGCGCAGCGCCTGCCGCCCCACGGTGTCGGCGAGGGTGTCCGCCCGGCCGTTGTCGAGCAGTACGAGATGGAAGGTCTGCGGGCCGTCGCCGTCCGTCGTTCCCGTCCAGGTCGAGGTGTAGGGGTTCATCCGCTCGGCCGTCGAGGAGCGTGGCAGCAGTTGGAGGAAGACCTCCAGGTCCTGCCAGGTCGGTACGACCTTCTCGATACCGACGACGGAGATCAGCGTCTCGGGCAGGGTCAGGCACATCCGGCCGTTGCCCTCGGACTCGACGACGACCAGCGTGCCGGACTCGGCCACCATGAAGTTGGCGCCGGACACGCCCACCTTGGCGGTCAGGAACTTCTCCCGCAGATGCAGCCGCGCGGCCTCGGCGAGTTCGGCGGGGGAGTCGGACAGCCCGTCGGGGGCCGGGCGGCCCCACGCGGCCATCTCGCGGCGGAAGATGTCACGGATCTCGGAGCGGTTGCGGTGGATCGCCGGGACCAGGATGTGGGACGGCAGATCGTCGCCGAGCTGCACGATCAGTTCGGCCAGATCCGTCTCGTAGGCGCTGATCCCCGCCTCGGCCAGCGCCTCGTTGAGCCCGATCTCCTGAGTGGCCATCGACTTGACCTTGACGACCTCCCGCTCACCGGTCTCCGCCACCAGCCGGGTGACGATGCGGTTGGCCTCCTCGGCGTCCGCGGCCCAGTGCACCTGACCGCCCGCGGCGGTCACCGCTGCCTCCAACTGCTCCAGGTAGTGGTCGAGATGGCGCAGCGTACGGTCCTTGATCGCGGCGCCCGCGGCCCGCAGCTGCGCCCAGTCGTCCAGCTCGGCGACGGCGTTCGCCCGCTTGTCGCGGATGGTGTGGGTGGCATGGGTGAGGTTGGCGCGCAGCTGGGTGTCGCGGGTGGAGACGGCAGCGGCGCGGGGGAAGGCCGGCATGCCCAGATAGGTGCCGCTCACAGCACGCTCCCTTCGGTGCTCGCAAGGATCTCGGCGATATGGACGGGGCGGACCTTCGCACCCTGCCGGGCGAGGGTGCCGCCGATGTGCAGCAGGCAGGAATTGTCGACGGTGCAGACCGCCTCGGCGCCGGTCCCGACGACGTTGCGGACCTTGTCGGCGCCCATCGCGGCGGAGACCGCCGGATTCTTCACCGCGAAAGTGCCCCCGAAGCCGCAGCACTCCTCGGCGCCCGGCAGCTCCCGCAGCTCCAGGCCCTTGACGTGCTCCAGGAGCCGCCGGGGACGGTCCCCGAGGCCCAGCATCCGCAGGCCGTGACAGGTCGGGTGGTAGGTGACGGTGTGCGGGTAGTAGGCGCCGACATCGGTCACCTTCAGTACATCCACCAGGAATTCGGTCAGTTCGTACATCTTGGGCACCGCGGCCGCGGCGGCGTCTGCGAGCTGCGTGCCCCGGCCCTCCGCTGCCGCTTTCGACCCGATCCGCGGGTAGTTGTCCCGCACCATCGCCGCGCAGGAACCGGATGGGGTCACGACGTGGTCGTACTCCGCGAAGGCGCGGTCGAAGCGGTGCACCAGCGGCTCGGTGGCGTGCCGGTAGCCGGTGTTGAACTGAGGCTGACCACAGCAGGTCTGCTCGGCGGGGAAGTCGACCGTCACCCCCAGCCGTTCCAGCAGCGCCACCACCGCCTGTCCCGTCCGCGGGTGGAGTGTGTCGTTGATGCAGGTGACGAACAGTGCCACACGCACGTCGCGCCCTCCTTTCGGCCGCCGCGGCCCCGGGAAGCGCCCGCCGGCCTCTGGCCCGGCGCAGTTCCGCCCGGCCCGGCCCCTGGCGGCCGGACGGCCCGCCGGTACATGATCACCTGATGGCCATCCTGCCCCAGCGGCAGGCTCAGGAGAAGAACCGGGAGCGGGGGACACATGCCCAGCGCGGAACACGTGGCAAAGGACCGGGCGACCGGCGGAATACAACCGCCCTCTCAGCTGCGCCAGCTGGCGGCCGCCTCCGTCGGCAACGCCGTGGAGTGGTACGACTGGTACGCCTACTCCTTCCTCGCGGTCTACTTCGCGGATCAGGTCTTCCCCCCGGGGACCGGCAACTCCCTGGTGCCACTGCTGTCGACCTTCGCGGTCTTCGCGGTCGGCTTCTTCATGCGGCCGGTCGGCGGACTGCTGATGGGTGCCGTCGCCGACCGGCGCGGCCGCCGGGCGGCGCTGACCGTCACCATCCTGCTGATGGGCGGCGGCAGTCTCCTCGTCGCACTCACCCCGACCTACGCGAGCGGCGGTGTGCTGGCCCCCGTGGTGCTGGTCGTCGCGCGCCTGGTGCAAGGGTTGTCGGTGGGCGGCGAGTTCGCCGCCTCCACGACGTTCCTCGTCGAATCCGCCGGCCCCGGCCGGCGCGGGCTCTTCTCCAGCTTCCAGTACGTCTCCACGACGGTCGGCCAGCTGCTGGCCTCGGGAACCGCGGCGCTGCTCGCCGCTCTGCTCACCGAGGGGCAGATGGGGCAGTGGGGCTGGCGGGTGGCGTTCTTCGTCGGCGCGCTGCTGAGCCTGCTCGGCCTGTGGATCCGCCGCGGCGCCCAGGAAACCCGCAGTGCCGCTCAGCAGGCCGCCGCGCGCCCCGGCCTCTTCGAAGCGCTGCGGCGCCACCCCCGCCAGTCCCTGCTGATCTGCGGCATCACCGCCGGCGGCACCATCGCCTACTACACCTGGACCACCTACCTGCCCACGTACGCGCAGGTCAACGCGGGCTTCGACAAGGGCGCCTCGCTCACCGTCGGGACCATCTCGCTGGCCTTCTTCGCGCTGCTCCAGCCGCTCGGCGGGATGCTCTCGGACCGGATCGGCCGCAAACCGCTGCTGCTCGGCTTCTCGCTGGGGTTCGCCGTCCTCGCCGTGCCGCTGCTGCACCTGGTGACCGACGCCTTCCTCTCGCTGCTGCTGGTGCAGTGCGCGGGCATGGTGCTGCTGACCGGCTACACCGCGGTCGCCGCGGCCGTGAACGCCGAGGTGTTCCCGGCGCGTGTGCGGGCGGCCGGCATCGGCTTCCCGTACTCCCTCACCGTGGCCCTCTTCGGTGGTACCGCCCCGTATGTCGGTACGTGGTTCCAGCAGGCCGGGCACGCGGGGCTGTTCCCCTGGTACGTGGCCGTGCTCTGCCTGGTGTCGTTCTGTGTCTATCTCACGCTGCCGGAGACCTCTCGGCAGCCGCTGGAGAAGTAGCCCGCGCCCGGCCGGAGCGCCCTACGTCCTACCGGGCTGTGCCGCACGGGGCGCCGAGGCACCCGACCACAGGTGTGCACGGGGCGCGTGCACGGAGGCGCACGCACAAGAGGCACACACGGAGGCGCCGCCCCTCCCAGGGACGGGGAGGGGCGGCGCCGGTGGTGCGAGGTCCGTCAGACGAGCCAACCCACGAAGTGGACGACGCCGGCAAGCAGGTTGGTGAGGAAGTTCATCTGGTCTTTCTCCTTGTGCAAGTGATGCGTTGTGGGACCAACTCTCCGGCCCAGCAAGGGATGTCGACCGGAGGCGCCGTAACGGTCTGCAGCCCGTCGCTCGCGCCCCGTAAGCATCACCCGGCCCGCCCTCCCCTCGGAAGCCCCGTCGGACTCGACCACGCTTTCTGGCGAACACTCGCTCCCGCGTTCGTTTGTTCCCACCGGACTCGACCCTCGCTCTCGGCGCCGTCCGCGCCGTCCGTATGGCGCCATTCGCCCTTTTCGGCGTGACCGGTGCGCCTTGTGGAGTTCCGGTAATTGAGCTTTGCGTGACCTTTCTCATTGCGTCAGGCCGGGCCGCCCCTTGTTCGCGCGCAATTGACAAGCGGTCAGGAATGTGACGGTCGGGCAATGGCGGACATTTGGTCGATGCATGACTCACGGAACTCACCGGTAGCGAAACGCTGCGTCAAAAACCCGGTAATCCTGCCCGAATCGTTCTCCGTTCGTGTCCGAATTTCACAAGTCGATCACGTGTTAGCGTCCGTCGCCGCGAACCGAACACGTGAAAGGAAAATCCGTGGGCCATATGCACCACTTCAGTGCGGGCTGGATATCTCCCGTCCTCGCCTATGCGATGGCGTGCGTGGGCTCCGCTCTCGGCCTGCGCTGCACCGTCAGGGCGCTGACCGCCGAGGGGCGCTCGCGGCGCAACTGGCTGCTGACCGCCTCGGTCGCCATCGGCTCGGGCATCTGGACCATGCACTTCATCGCGATGCTCGGCTTCGGCGTCACCGGCAGCCCGATCCGCTACGACGTCCCGCTGACCGTGGTCAGCCTGCTGGTCGCGGTCCTGGTCGTCGGCGCGGGTGTGTTCACCGTCGGCTACAGCCCGGCCCGGCTGCGCTCGCTGCTGCTCGGCGGCCTGGGCACCGGACTCGGCGTGGCGGCCATGCACTACCTGGGCATGAGCGCCCTGCGCCTGCACGGGCAGGTGGGCTACGACCCGGGTCTCGTCGCACTCTCCGTCGGCATCGCCGTCGCCGCGGCCACGGCCGCCCTGTGGGCGGCGCTCAGGGTGCGCGGCGCGACCGGTGCGGCCATCGCCTCCTTGGTCATGGGGCTCGCCGTCAGCAGCATGCACTACACCGGAATGGCCGCCGTACGCCTGGAACTGACGCCCAGTCGGGCGCCGCTCCCGGGCGCCACCGCAATGGAATTCATCTTTCCGCTGGCAGTCGCTCTCGGCTCATTCCTCTTCCTCACGGTGGCCTTTGTCGCATTGTCCCCGACCGCGCGGGAGCGTGCCGAATCCGCTTCTGCCGATTCGCTTCGCGAAGCCGAACTCCCCACCTCTGCCTGACCTATCGAGGAATTCATGCACGTACGACAGAACCCGGATCATCCCGGGGCCGAAGGGGATAAGCAGTCGCCCGCCAACGGCCCGCGGCATGCGGTGACCGCAGCGCCCAAATCCCGTAAGGGGAAAGGGGATCGCCGTATCCGGCTGATGCCCCGGTCGGTGCGTGCGAAGATCGTCGCCCTGCTCATGGTGCCTGTCGTGTCGCTGATCGCCCTGTGGGCCTTCGCCACGGTCACCACCGCGCAGAACGTCTCCGAGCTCGACCGCCTCCAGCAGATCGACGCCACCCTCGTCGCGCCCGTCGGCGACTTCGTCGCGGCGGTGCAGGAGGAGCGCAGCGCCGCTGCCCGCGCCCAGGCCGCGCCGGACGCCGGCCGCCACCAGGCGCTGCGTGACCGGCAGCGGGCGACCGACGCCGCCGCGGCCGCCCTGCGGGACGGCGTCAACGCGGGTAGTGCCGACGCGGAAGCCATCGACCCCGCCCTGCCCGGCCGCATCGACAGGCTCATGGACGACGCCGACGGTCTGACCGCCCTGCGGGAGCGGGACGCACCGGGCGAGGAGGCCACCGACCGTACGATCGGCGGCTACACCGAGGTCGTCGACCACGGCCTCGCCACGGTCGGGGCGCTGAGCGGCCTGGAGAAGACCGCGGTCGTCTCGGAGGTCCGCGTCGTCCTCGAACTCTCCCGGGCGCGGGAGGAGATCTCCCGCGAGGACGCGATCCTCGGCGCCGCCCAGGCGACCGGACGGATGTCCGCCTCCCGGCTCGACGCCTTCGCGGGCGCCGTGCACACGCAGCGCACGCTGTTCGCCGCCGCAGTCGACGACCTGCGGCCCCACGATGCCGCCGCCTACCGCCACGTCCTGAACGGCGCGGGGTACCGCGAACTGCACTCGGCGGAGAACGCCGTACGCGACGCCGGCGCCGGCACCCCCGCGGCCCTGGCCGTGCCGGCCGCCCACTGGACCCAGGCGAACGACGCGGTCCTGCGCGAACTGCGCGCGGCCCAGAAGGGCGCGACCACCGGGGCCGCCCGCGACGCCGACCCGTTGTCCCTGGAGACCCTCGGCGGATCGGGTGTCGCCGTGGTCATGGGGCTCTGCGGTGTGCTGCTCTCGCTGCTCATCTCGGTCAAGATCGGCCGCCGGCTCGTCGTCGAGCTGGAGGACCTGCGCAACTCCGCGCTGCGGGTCGCGGGCCGCGACCTGCCCGAGTCGATGCGGCGGCTGCACGCGGGCAAGCCGGTGGACATCGATGCCGTGGCGCCGCGCGGGGAGCGCGGCACCGGTCGGGACGAGGTCGGCCAGGTCGGCGAGGCCCTGGTCGCGGTGCACCGCGCCGCGCTCGAAGCCGCCGCCGACCGCGCGGCCGCACTCAGCGGCATCTCCGGTGTCTATGTGAGCCTCGCGCGCCGCAGCCAGCTGCTGCTGCACCGCCAGCTCGCTCTTCTGGACACCATGGAACGCCGTACCGAGGACCCGGCAGAACTGGAGGACCTCTTCCGGCTCGACCACCTCACCACCCGCATGCGCCGGCACGCCGAGAGCCTGATCATCCTCTCCGGCGCCGCCCCCGGACGCGGCTGGCGCCACCCGGTGCCGCTGCTGGACGTGGTGCGCGCGGCGGTCGCCGAGGTCGAGGACTTCCCGCGGGTCGAGGTGCACACCGTCGCCGAGACGCGGCTCGTCGGCGGCGCCGTCGCCGACCTCACCCATCTGCTGGCCGAACTGGTCGAGAACGCGGTGATGTTCTCGCCGCCGCACACCAAGGTGCAGGTACGTGCCGAGCGGGTGGGCAGCGGCATCGCCGTGGAGATCCAGGACCGCGGGCTCGGCATGGGCAAGGAGGCGCTCGACGAGGCCAACCGCCGCATCCAGGACGCCGACGAGATCGACCTGCTGGACACCGAACAGCTCGGTCTGTTCGTGGTGAACCGGCTCGCGCACCGACAGCACGTCCGGGTCACCCTGCAGCCATCGGGCTACGGCGGCGTCACCGCCGTCGTGTTGCTGCCCGAAGCGCTGCTCTCCGACGGGACCGGCGGGGAACCCCCGGCCGCCGAGGGCGAATCGGCCGCGCAGGAGCGGGCGTCGCTGCTGCACCGGCGCCACCCGGGCACAGGGCGCGCCTTGGCCTCCCTTCCCCGCCACCCGCGCGCCCTCCCCGCAGCCCCGGCCGGTGCGGCGTCGCACGCCGACCCGAGCCCGAGCCCGCGGGAGCAGCCGCCCGAGCACCGAACCCCCGACGACCCGGCACCCGGTGACGCCATGCCCGAGCAGCCCCTGCCCCTACGCGCGAACGCTCCCGCTCCCGCGGGGGAGGGCACGCCCGGAGCCGATCCGGCGTCCGTCCCCTCCGTTGCCGCGGACGGGCCGGACACCGGGCAGGCGCCCGCGCCGGCGGAGACCGACGGCGGTCTCCCGCGCCGGGTGCGGCAGGCCAACCTCGCACCGGCACTGCGGAGCAGTCCGCAGGAGCACCCCGAGTGGGTTCCGCGCACCGAGGGCACGCCCGCCCCGCGCCGCTCCCCGGAGCAGGCGCGGGCGACCATGGCGTCCCTCCGCGCGGGCTGGGCACGCGGCCGTGGCGCCACCACTTCGCCCCGGCCCTTGGGGCAGTCACCGCAGGCCGAGCACACGCGGCCTGCTGAGCAGACACCGCCCTCCGGGGCCGCTCACCCACACGCGCAGGAGCCGTCCCCACCGCAGCGACCACGGCACCCGCAGGACGCCGGGCGGCCGCACGGGACGAACGATGATCCGTCACGAGGAGAAGAGACACGATGACCGGCGAACAGCACCTTTCCGGCGAACTCAACTGGCTTCTCGACGACTTGGTGTCCCGCGTACTGGAGCTCCGCTACGCGGTGGTGCTCTCCGGCGACGGTTTGGCGGTCGGGACGTCCACCGGGCTGACCCGCGACGACAGTGAGCGCTTCGCGGCGATCGCGTCCGGCTTCCACAGCCTCGCCAAGGGAGCGAGCCGCCACTTCGCCGCCGGCCAGGTGATCCAGACCATGGTCGAGCTGGAGGGCGGTTTCCTCTTCGTGGTGGCGGCGGGAGACGGTTCCTGCCTGTCGGTCTTCGGCGACGCGGAGGCCGATGTCGGCCTGGTCGCCTACGAGATGGCCCGGCTGGTCAAGCGGGTCGGCGAGCACCTCGGGACCCCGGTGCGCGCCGGGGCGGAGTGACCGGCCGCCCATGACCGATTCCACCCCGCACTGGTACGACGACGAAGCGGGGCCGATGGTCCGGCTCTACGCGATGACCGCGGGGCGGGCCCGGCCGAGCAGCGAGGCCTTCGACCTGATGGCCGTCGTGCAGGCCGAGGACCCGCCCGGCGAGTTCCCCGTGCTGTCGCCCGAGCAGCGGTCGATCCTGGCGCTGTGCGGTGAACGCCCCCGCCCGGTGGCCGACATCGCCTCCGACTCCGGACTGCCGCTCGGCGTCGTCCGGGTGCTGCTGAGCGATCTGCTGGCCGAAGGACTGCTCCGCGTCAACCGTCCCGTACCGCCCGCCCAGTTGCCCCACGCGCACATTCTCAGGGAAGTGATCGATGGACTCCGCGCGCTCTGACTCCTTCATGGCCCTCAAGATCCTGGTGGCCGGAGGGTTCGGCGTCGGCAAGACGACGCTCGTCGGCTCCGTCAGCGAGATCAGGCCGCTCAGCACGGAGGAGCGGCTGACCGAGGCCGGCCGGCCCGTCGACCGCCTCGACGGGGTCCAGCAGAAGACCACCACGACCGTGGCCATGGACTTCGGCCGGATCACCATCCACGACGACCTGGCCCTCTACCTCTTCGGCACCCCAGGACAGGACCGGTTCTGGTTCCTGTGGGACGAGCTGGCCCAGGGTGCGCTCGGCGCGGTGGTGCTGGCCGACACCCGGCGCCTGGCCGACAGTTTCGCGGCCATCGACTACTTCGAGCACCGCGGCATCCCGTTCGTCGTCGCCGTGAACTGTTTCGAGGGCGCCCGCGCCCACCGGGCCGGGGAGGTCTCGCGGGCCCTCGACCTCGATCCGGGGACCCCGGTGCTGCTGTGCGACGCCCGGGACCGCACGTCCTGCAAGGAGGTGCTGATCGGTCTCGTCGAGCACGCCGCCTCCTCCTACGAGGCGAGACTGCCGGCCGCGTCAGGGGCGGTGTAGCCGGCGCGGGGCCCGCCGGCGAGCAGGCGGCGGATGTCGCGGACCGCGGCGCGCCCCGCGCGGTTGGCGCCGATGGTGCTGGCCGACGGCCCGTAGCCGACGAGGTGCACCCGTGCGTCGCGCAGCGTACGGGTGCCCTCCATGGCGATGCCGCCGCCGGGCTCGCGCAGCTTCAGCGGCGCGAGATGGTCGATGGCGGCGCGGAAGCCGGTGGCGTAGAGCACCGTGTCCGCGGTGACCGTACGGCCGTCGGCCCAGGCCACGCCGGTCGGTGTGAGCCGCTCGAAGAGCGGCAGCCGCTCCAGGACGCCGCTCTCGCGGCCCCGCAGGACCGCCTCGGTCATCGGCAGCCCGGTCACGCTCACCACACTGCGCGGCGGCAGCCCCTGCCGGACCCGCTGCTCGACAAGCGCGACGGCGGCCCGGCCCTGCTCCTCGCCGAAGGGGCCCTCGCGGAAGACCGGCGGCCTGCGGGTCACCCATGTCGTGGCATCCGCCACCGAGGCGATCTCCAGGAGCTGCTGCACGGCCGAGGTGCCCCCGCCGACCACGACGACCCGCGCGCCCCGGAACTCCTCCGGGCCGGGGTACTGCGCGCTGTGCAGCTGACGCCCGGCGAAGACGTCCTGCCCGGGGAAGCGCGGCCAGAACGGCCGGTCCCAGGTCCCCGTCGCGTTGATCAGTGCCCTGGCCGCGTACGTGCCCTCGGACGTCTCGACGAGCAGCCGGCCGCCCCCGACGGCTCCGACAGGCTCGGTCCAGGGTGTGTCCCCGTCGCCCTCGCGCACGGCAAGGACACTCACGGGCCGGTGCACCCGCAGCCCGAAGGTCTGCTCGTAGTGCGCGAAGTATCCGCCGATCACCTCGGAGGAAGGGCGGTCCCCGTCGGCGCCGGTCAGCTCCATGCCCGGCAGCGCGTGCATGCCGTGCACCTTGTCGTAGGTGAGCGTGGGCCAGCGGAACTGCCAGGCACCGCCGGGGCGCGGCGAGTGGTCGAGGACGACGAAGTCCCGGTCCGGCACGTAGCCCGCCCGCCGCAGGTGGAAGGCCGCGGCCAGGCCCGCCTGGCCGGCGCCGATCACCACGACGTCGATATGCCGCACCCCGCTGTGGTTCATGTTTCTACCAACCCGGGGAGGGCCGGATGTCTTCCCGGACGCCGTGCCCTTCCCGGGGGCGTCCTGCGGTCGCACCTCCCGGATCACGTCCCGCGCCGATGCGGCACGGTCCCGGGCGGGGGAAGCGCGCCGAGTCCCCTGCCGATGGGACGGCGGGGGACTCGGCGCCGCTCAGCGGCACGCCCGCGTCAGCGGCCGCCCGCCACCAGCAGGGGAGCGCCGCCGGGAGCGGACGCCGGCCGCCCGTTGGCGGCCGGCACCCCCGCCGGCGGTGACGAGAGCTCGTCCAGCAGCCCGCGCGCGGCCAGCTCGGGCCGGACACCCTCGCCGAACCAGTACGCCTCCTCCAGGTGGGGGTAGCCCGACAGCACGAAGTGCTCGACACCCAGGGCGTGGTACTCCTCGATCCGGTCGGCGACCTCGGCGTGGCTGCCGACCAGCGCGGTACCCGCGCCGCCGCGCACCAGCCCGACCCCGGCCCACAGGTTGGGCGAGATCTCCAGCTTGTCGCGCGAACCGCCGTGCAGCGCGAGCATCCGCTGCTGGCCCACCGACTCGCTCTTGCCCAGGGCCTGTTGTGCGGCGGCCACGGTTTCCGGGTCGAGGTCGTCGAGCAGACGGTTCGCGGTCGCCCACGCCTCCTTCGAGGAGTCCCGCGAGATCGTGTGCAGCCGGATGCCGAAGCGGACCGTGCGGCCCTGCTGCTCGGCCAGCCCGCGGATCCAGTCGATCTTCTGCTTCACCTGCTCGGGCGGCTCGCCCCAGGTGAGGTACACATCCACGTTCCGGGCGGCGACCGGACCGGCCGCCGCGGAGGAACCACCGAAGAAGATCTCCGGCAGCGGGTCCGGCGGCAGCGCGGTCAGCCCGCCCTCGACCTGGTAGTGCTCGCCCTGGAAGTCGAACGGCTTGCCGCCCCAGACACCCCGCACGATCTGCAGGAACTCGTCGGTACGGGCATAGCGCCGGTCGTGGTCGAGCGCGTCACCGAAGCGGCGCTGCTCGGTCGAGTCGCCACCGGTCACCACGTTCAGCAGCAGCCGCCCACGCGAGATGCGCTGATAGGTCGCGGCCATCTGGGCGGCCAGCACCGGCGAGATCACACCGGGACGGAACGCGACCAGGAACTTCAGCCGCTCGGTGACCTGGGTGAGCGCCACCGTCGTCAGCCAGGCGTCCTCGCACCACGTGCCGGTCGGCGTCAGCACCGCCTCGAACCCGAGCTGCTCGGCCGCCTTCGCGATCTGGGCCAGGTACTCGATGTCGGGTGCGCGCACCCCGCTCACGGGCGTGATGCGGTCCCGCTTGATGCCGCCGTCGGTGTAGGCGTGGCGGTCGACCAGGGTCCGTCCGTCGCCGCCGGTCGGCAGGAACCAATGCAGGTGTACGGACATGTCACTTGGCCTTTCCATAGGTGCGCGGCGGCGTGCTCGAAGGCGGCAGGTCACCGTTGAAGCGGGGATCGACGAACGATCCGAAGTCGTACTTGCGGGGGATGAGCTTGAGCCCGGCGAACGTGTCGACGATCTGCTGCTCGGAGGCGATCGCCGCCTTGTCGACGGCCACCGCCACCGCCGTGCCCCGGGTGCGCTCGACCGCGTCCCGTGCCACCTTCCGCGGCAGCCCGGTCTCCTGCGACCATGCCTTCGCCCAGGCGTCGGGGTGCTTGAAGACCCAGTTCTGCGCGCGGCGCAGCCGGTCGGTGTAGTCCTTGAGGGCGGCGGACTTCTTCTTGTCGTCCAGCGCCGCGGGCGCGGCGACCTGGAAGCTCAGACCGTTGACCACACCCTGCCCGGTCGCCAGCACCCGGGCGTCGGCCTGGTCGAGCGCCTGCGAGGTGTAGGGGTCCCACACCGCCCAGGCATCCACCTTGCCGCGGGAGAACGCGGCGAGCGCGTCGGCCGGCTGCAGATAGTTGAGGGTGACGTCCTTCGGGGTCAGCCCGGTCTTCTTCAGCTGGGCGATGAGCTGGTAATGCGCGGAGCTGCCCTGCGCCACCGCGATGGACTTGCCCTTCAGCTGGGACGGCCGCTTGAGCGGTGAGCCCTTCTTCACCAGGATCGCCTCGCCGTCGGACCTGCTGTGCGACCCGGCAATCACCTTGATCTTGGAATTCGCGGCGGCGGCGAACACCGGCGGCGTGTTCCCGACCCCGCCGACGTCGACCGCTCCGGCGTTGATCGCCTCCAGCAGTGGCGGCCCCGAGGTGAAGGTCGACCACTTGATCTTGTACGGGAGGTCGTCCAGTTCGCCGGCGGCACGCAGTACGGCCTCCGAACCACCCTTCTGGTCACCGACGTTGAGCGTCAGCGAGCCCTTCCCGTCGGTACCGCTGCCGGTCCCTCCCGCGCCGTCCCCCCGCGGCGAACCACCGCAGGCGGCCAGCAGCAGGGCGAGCGGGAGCAGCAGGGCCGGGGCGGTGTGCCGTGGTCTCATGAGATTCCGTTCCATTCGTGAAGCGCGCCGTGGGCGGGGTTTGCCGCTCGGGCGCAGTACTCGCTGTGCGGGTGCGGGTGCGGGTGTGGGTGAGTGAGTGGCAGTCAGGCGGCTGTGGCAGGAAGGTGGGTGGTGGCGGAAGCCGCGTCCTCGGCCTCGGTGGTGGCGGCGGGCGTGGCGTCGGCGCCGGAGGTCTCCTCGTCGTCCGCGGCCGGGTCCGCCGCGGCGTCGTCCGGTCCCTCGACGCCCAGCCGGTCGAGCAGCTCGGCACGCAGCGCGGCGAAGTGGGGATCGGAGATGTCACGCGGCCGCGGCAGATCCACCTCGGTCTCGTACGCGATGCGGCCGTCCTCCATCACCAGCGCGCGGTCGGCGAGCAGCAGCGCCTCCTCGACGTCGTGGGTGACCAGCAGGACCGCGCAGCCACGCTCCTGCCACAGGTCGGCCACGAGCCGCTGGGCCTTGATCCGCGTGAGCGCGTCGAGGGCCCCGAACGGCTCGTCCAGCAGCAGCAGATCGGGCTCACGTACCAGCGCTCGGGCCAGCGAGGCGCGCTGCGCCTCACCACCGGAGAGCGTCTTGGGCCAGGCGTCGGCGCGGTGACCGAGGCCCACCTCGTCCAACGCCCGCACCGCGGCGGCGCGTTCGGGGCGGCCCGGCAGTCCCAGCAGGACATTGCGCCAGACCCGCTTCCAGGGCATCAGCCGCGGTGCCTGGAACGCCACGGCCTTGCGGCGCGGCACCAGCACCTCGCCCTCGATCTCCCGGTCGAGTCCGGCCAGGACCCGCAGCAGCGTCGACTTGCCGCAGCCGCTGCGGCCGAGCAGGGCCACGAACTCGCCCGGCCTGACGTTGAGTTGCAGGTCGTCGATGACGGCCCGGCCGTCGAACGCCCGGACCAGCCCCTCGACCTGTACGGCGACGCCGGGGACGGCTCCCGCACCGTCCGCCGCCCGCGCGGGGGCCGGTGCTTCGGTCACGTCCGGGGCGGTGTCGGTCACTGGCCCGTGAAGGTCGGTCGCCATTGCAGCAGCAGCCTTTCGAGAGTGCGGACGAGGAAGTCGGCGATGAGCCCGAGCAGCGCGTAGACCACCAGGCAGACCACGATCACGTCGGTGCGGAAGAACTCCCGGGCCTGGTTCATCAGGAACCCGAGACCGTCATCGGCGTTCACCTGCTCACCGAAGACCAGCGCGAGCCAGGCGGTCGCCAGCGAATACCGCAGCCCGGTCATCGCGCCCGGCAGCGCACCGGGCAGCACGACGTGCCGGATCTGGCCCCAGCGGCTCAGTCCGAGTGAGGTCCCCGCCTCGACCAGCTGGGCGTCCACGCCGCGGATTCCGGCATAGACGTTGAGGTAGAGGTGGAAGGCGACGCCGAGCGAGATCAGTGCGATCTTGGGTGCCTCGCCGATCCCCAGCCAGATGATGAACAGCGGGATGACGCCGACCCAGGGGACGGAACGCAGCATCTGCACCGTCGCGTCGACCAGATCCTCGCCGAGCCGGGAGAGGCCCGACACGAGCGCCAGGGTGACACCGATGAGACCGCCCAACACCAGGCCGACGGCGACGCGTTGGAGCGATACCCCCATCGCCGACGGCAGCGTCCCGTCCGACACGAGGTCGCCGGCGGTCGCGGCGATGGTCCCCGGCGAGGCCAGGATCTCGGCCGGCAGCGCGCCCGTCGCGCTCAGCACCTGCCACAGCACCAGCAGCGTCACGGGGCCCGCCGTCCGTCGCACCCACCGTGGCACCGAGCGGTTGCGGCTCGACACGGGCACGACGCGGTCGAGCGGGGGTGCGACGGACCCCTCGGAGGCGTCGGCGCCCTTCGAGAGCGCGAGAGAGCGCGAGGGGTCAGATGGCGATGAATCAGATATATCGGGCGGAGAATGGCCGTGCTGGACGGCCTGGTCGAGGGACATCAAGACTCCACAGGCAGGGGAGGGGCGTACCGCGGACACGCACGGGCAGCGCGCAGCGGCAGAGGGGAGGCCCTGGGCGGGCGGAAGAGGCGAGCGGGCGAAGAGGCGAAGCGGTGAACGGGTCGACTGCCCGAATGCTCGAATGGCCATGAGGCCAGCAGGTCAAAGGAGCCGGACGGTCCAGGAACCCGGAAGGCTAAATGAGCTGAGGGGTCGTCAGCAGCCGCGGCGACATGCGGCGGAGGCCACTCGCAGCAGGTCGATGTGACCGCGCGTCGTGAGCAGGGCTGACGTAGACATGCCGTTGAACGTAGCGGTGCCCCCGTGGAGGGTCAAACGTCGTCTCGGCTGCTGGACCTTTGTTGCGGCAGTATTGCGGCCGGGGCCGCCCGGTTGCGTCACCGCCCCTGGCCGCCGTACCAAAATGAGGCCATGAGCACCTTCACCACCCGCACCCTGGACATCACCACCGGCTCGGCCGAAACCGTTGCCGACCTCACCTCCGACTGCGCGGCATTCCTCCGGGACGTCGACGCCCGCGACGGACTGCTGAACCTGTTCGTCCCGCACGCCACCGCGGGCATCGCCATCCTCGAAACCGGCGCCGGCAGCGACGACGACCTGCTGGCCGCCCTGCACGATCTCCTCCCCGCCGACAACCGCTGGCGCCACCGCCACGGCACCCCCGGCCACGGCCGCGACCACGTCCTCCCCGCCTTCGTCCCGCCCCACGCCACCCTCCCGGTCATCGATGGCCGCATGGCCCTGGGCACCTGGCAGTCGGTGTGCCTGGTCGACACGAACCGGGACAACCCCGACCGCACGGTGCGGCTGAGCTTCCTCGGATAGCGAGGGTTGGCGGTGAGGGTCCTTCCTGCTGACACGCCGCCTCGCGACGCGACGGATGTGGCACGCGCCTTCGCCGGGGCCGGCCGGCAGCCCCGCCCTCTGCGGCAGGGCACGTGGGCCGGGTGCAAGGCGGCGCATGCGGCCCCTCAGGAGGTCCGGCATTCGGAGTAGAACAGCTTGTCCATGCGGGTCACCGTCTCCTCGGTGAGCAGATCGAAGGATCGCGAACGGATGGGCAAGGCCGCGCCGTCCGCCCTTCACGCTGGTCCTCGGTCTCATGGGCCGGCGGGGCCGAGCGGAGTAGTCGGTGCCGACGGGCGGGTGCCGTATGCCATCCGGTGAGGGAGCGGGGAAGGGCGACCAGCGGCGCCGTCGGAGACGGCCGGGACCACAACGGGTGCCCGCTGTTTTTCACCGCTTGCGGGTGAACCACGAAGCCACGCCCTCGTACCGACCGAAACCGGACGATTGTGCCCGCTATGGTCAGCTCTTGTGCCATTGAGTTGTGCGTTTGTGAACCTCAAGCCCGGCGTCGGAAAGACGACGAGCGCCGTGTGGCTGGCCCACGCGCTGCATGAGTCGGGACTGTCGCCGCTGCTGGTCGACGGTGACCCGGCCTCTTCCGCGCTGCGCTGGAGCGAGCTGGCCGGTGGCTTTCCGTTTCCGGTGATCGCCCTGCCGGTGGGGGACGTGCACCGGCGCGTGAACGACTTCCTCGGCAACCGGCAGGCCGTCGTGCTCGATGCGCCCCAGCTGGAGGACCATCCCCGCATCACCCGCAGCATCATGAGGTACGCCGGTGAGTGGATCGTGCCCGTGACCCCCGCCCCCATCGAACTGGACCGGATGGCACCCATCCTCGGCGAGATGGCGGACGTGCAGTCCCTGCGTGCCGAGCCGGCCCGCACGGCGGTCCTGCTCAATCGCACCAACCGTCCGGATGCCACGCGCACCGGGCCCGATGCCGACGCTCGTGAGGCCCTCACCGAGCGGGGTTTCGAGGTGCTGGACACCCAGATCGCGCGGCTCGACCTGTACTCCCAGTCATTCGGGAACGCGGTCCAGGCCAAGGGTTCGGCGTACATGGACTTCGCGGAGGAACTGATCAAGCGTCAGGATGAGGTATGAGTCAGCGCAAGGAAAGCTACCGCGCGGCACTGCAGCGCGGACAGGACGATTCCGTAACCCGGTCCACCAAAGTCACCACGCTGCAGAACAGATACCTCCGGGTGACCGTCGAGGTGGATCCCGACCTGCGAGACGATCTGGCGCGATGGGTGGCATGGCCGGTCTCCTCGGTCATGGTCGCCGGCACGACCGTCCTGCGTACCCTGGCCGCCACCGTCGGCATGGTGTCTCGGCCCGGACGCTAGGTTGGCTGGCCGCCCCTCGGCTTCGTCCCCCATAGACGAGCCCGGCTGCCTCGGGGGCAGTCGGGCGTGCTCAGCCTCTTTCCGGGGACCTGGCCCCGCCAGGGGTTCTTGCCTCGCTCCACGGGGCCTGTGGAGCGAGGCTGTCCGGCAGTCCGCTACAGGCGTGGGGTGCGCGCCTCGATCCGGTGGTCGAAGGCCGCACCGCCGACGCCGACCGTGGTCACCCCGCCGTCGACGGTGAGGACGGCCCCGTTGACGTAGGACGCGGCGGGCGACAGCAGCCAGTCGATCGCCTCGGCGACCTCCTCCGGATCACCCGGCCGCCCGGCGGGAGTCAACCGGTTCGCCTCCTCGTACGCCTCCTCGGCACCGCCCGCCAGCCCCGCCTCCGCCGCGAACCGCGCCATCCGCTGGTCGGCCATCTCCGTACGCACCCAGCCCGGGCACACCGAGTTCGCCCGCAGCCCCTGCGGCCCGTAGTCGACGGCGAGGGAGCGGCAGAGGTGGAGCAAACCCGCCTTGGACGTCGCATAGGCGGCGTTGCCGAAGCTGTTGCGGAGCGCGGCGACCGAGGCGACCGCGACCACCGCGCCACGGGCCGCCAGCAGATGCGGCAGCGCGGCACGCATCAGCAGGAACGGGCCGGTGAGGTTGGTCCGCATCAGCTCTTCCCAGTCCTCGGCCGTGGTGTCGCCGATCGCGCCGCCCCGCCCGATTCCGGCGTTGAGCACCACGCCGTCGAGTCTCCCGTAGGCCGTCACCGTCGTCTCGACGAGCTCGCGCACGGCTTCGGGGTCGGCGGCGTCGGAAGGATGGGCCAGCGCTCCGGTCTCCTCGGCCACCCGGCGCAGTGGCTCGGGCCGCCGCCCGGAGATCACGACCTGGTGCCCGGCGGTGCGCAGCAGTCGGGCAGTGGCGGCCCCGATTCCCGTTCCTCCACCCGTCACCAGGACAACACGCTGCTCCGACATGGTCGTTCGCCTCCGAAGATGGTCGCTTCCGGTTCCCCGCACCGCGAGCATACGAAGCACCGACACCGCCGGCCGACCGGGTGCCGCTCCGGCATCGAGGTCGCTCAGGTTCTCAATGCGGTCACTGGATGCTGTTCCGGGGGCTTGGGCTCGCGCCGACATTCGCCACGGTCCGGTCCGGCCGGAACAAGGCCCATTGAAGAAGGCCCGAGGGCCGGCCCCGAAGCGTAGCCGCACGGCCCGGCAGCATGACCGTTCAACGCGGTGCACCCCGCGCGCCGAGCGGAGGAGGAACGTCGCCTGCGGGATGGCAACCAGGAGCGGGCGGCCGCCCGCACGAAGCGGGCCGCCCTTGAACCAGTGGAGACGCGCTACCGCTTGACCCCGCGCAGCGGTGCTGCCGGAGCCGATGCGGCCCCCCTCCGGTTCACTCCGTGGGTGACACCGCCCAGTAGTGTGCGCGTTCGTCCGTCAGGTACGGGTGGTCGGGGAGGCAGTCGATCAGGGTCAGGCGATGTTCGGCCTGCCGGGATGTCAGATAGCCGTGGAAGTCCGTGATGGTCAGGTAGTGGGCGCTGGTGGTGAGCAGTACCAGGCCGCCGGGGCGGGTGACGCGAAGGAGTGCGTCGAGTGCGTGCGGCGCCACATGGCCGGTGGTGAACACGCCGCAGCTGATGGTGAGGTCATAGGTGTCGGGTGCGAACTCGGTCAGGCCGAGGTTGAGATCCGTGCCGCTGGTGAGGTGGCGGTAGGCGCCGGTCCCGGCCGCCTGGGTGACCATCCCGTGGTTGAGATCCATGCCGTCGAGCGTGCCGATGCCGAGTTTCCTGAAAACGGGGCCGATCAGGCCCGTACCGCACCCTGCGTCGAGCGCGGTCGTCCCGGCGGGTTCGGGCAGCATCCGGGGTGCGAGCGAGAGATAGAAGTCGGCCATCCTGAGCGGCCCCTCGTACCCCATGTTGTTCGCGTCGGCCTCATACGTGGTGGCCCAGTCGCCGTAGAAGGCGCTGAGCAGGTCGGGCCGGCCGTCGAGGCTGTGCGACCGGTCGACGATCTCCTGGCTGTCCATGTGCTTCTCCTCCACGCAATGGCGCCTGGCCCGGTACCGCTACCGGGCCAGGCGCAGGGTGCATCAGGTGGGACGGATGGCTCGCGTACCCGGCGGGTTCAGACGAGGCCGATGGTGAGGGCGGTGCCGGCGCCCACTCCGTACTTCTTCAGGAAGCTGCCCTGGTTGAGGCCGAGCGCGACCTTGCCGCGGCTGTTGTTGTAGACCAGCGGCTCGCCGACCGGCACCTCGCCGAAGGTGGAGTAGTACGGGATCTCCACGGAGACCCCCTCCGCGGTCACCCGCAGGGTCTTGCCCTCCAGCTCGCCGCCGCCGGACAGCGCGTCCAGGGAGATGTTCGTCCAGACGTTGCCGAACGCCTTGTCGATCCGGACCACTTCGCCGTGTACCGAACCGTCCTTCTGCTGGACGGCGGGAGTCGAGGGAAGAGTCACGAGGTCGGCCACGTCGATCTTGGGGCCGACGGCGGACGGCTCGACACCGGCGGCCAGATGCGCACCACAGGCCACCACGACATCCTTGCCGTACCAGGTGGGCGTGACCGGCTGGTTCATCACGTCGGGCGAGGTCACCTCCCATGCCTCGACGGCCGGTATCGCCTGCAGGGCCCAGGTCAGCAGCCCGTTGTTGGGGGCGACCAGCAGCTGTCCCTTCTCGTTGCGGACCACGACGGTGCGGGTCGAGGTGCCGGTCTCGGGGTAGACGTAGGCGGAGATCACGGTGTTCGCGGGGAACGATGCCGGTACGTCCTGCAGATACAGGCCGCCCTCCCGCACATCGAACGGCGTGACCTGGTGGGTGATGTCGACGATTTCCGCACCCGGGGCAATGGTCTTGATAAGGCCCTTGCCGAGTGCGTGCGCCTCGTCGTGGTTACCGATGTCCGACAGGTAAGCAATGATGGGCGTGTTCACCAATTCGACCTTCCGTGGTCCGGGAATGTTCCGGGTTCTGTCCGGGACGGATCCGGTTTCGGTCCGGGCTTCCGGCTGGTTTCACCATCATGATTCGTGGCGGCGGCCCGGCACCATTCGGCGATGGTGGTAAATCCCGATGCCACCTTAGGGACATTGCCGTTTGCGACCCCGGCTCGATCGCGGGGCCGCCGGCGAGGCGGCGTGCTCGCCGAAGGGATCCCTCGAATGCCGCGCTGACGTGCGGACATGGGCGGGCTCCGGCGGAAAGCAGGCGGAGCGGAACGGAGTGAACCATGACCGTTCCGGGGCGTCGTAGGTGCGCTCCCCCTCCCCTGAGGAGCTGGACTTCTCCCATGAATTGCCGCACGCTGCAGAGGAGTTCTCGTAGGAAGCTCGGAGGAATCCCGGAGGAGAAAGGATCGGTTTGCATGAGTGTTCGCGAAACGGGCCGGAGCGTCGGTCGGATTGCCGTCGTCACCGGTGGTACCAAGGGAATAGGGCTGGCTTTCAGCCGGAAACTCGTGAAACTCGGCTACCAGGTCGTGGCCTTGTACCGGCACGACCCCGAGGCCGCGCGGGTGGCCACCGCGGAGCTCGGCGACGCCTGTACGGCGCTCCAGGCGGATGTCTCCGACAGCGCCGAGGTCAACCGCCTCGCGGACCGCGTGCTCACCGGCCTCGGCACACCGCATGTGCTGGTCAACAACGCCGGACGGAACATCGACCGCCCGTTCGCCGAGATGTCGGACGAGGAATGGCACACCGTCCTCGACACCAACCTCTCGGGACCGTTCTACATGGCGCGCGCCTTCGCCCCCGCGATGCGTGAGGCCGGCCAGGGGTCCATCGTCAACATCGCCGCCACGACCGGTATCAGGCCCCGTTTCAACGGTGTCAACTACGCGGCGAGCAAGGCCGGTCTGCTGCATCTGACGAAGTGCCTGGCGCTGGAACTCGCGCCGCACGTACGGGTGAACGCCTTGATCCCCGGCATGATCGACACCGAGGACATGCAGATGCGCGTGCGGACAGCGGCGCCCGAGCACCGCGCGAGCATGCTGACGAGCATCCCCCAGGACCGCATCGGCACGGTCGAGGAGATGGCCGCGGCGCTGGAGTTCCTCGTCGGTGACGGGGCCGAATACATCACGGGGCAGAAGCTCATCGTCGATGGCGGACAGTTCATGTGGTGACCGCGCGTCGGAGGTGGGTGAGGGGCGGCCGCCGGCCGCCCCTCACGCCATGTCCGGGACGGATCCCCTCAGTTCCGGGTCACCACATGCGTCGTGAAGGTGACCTGTCCGTTCTGGGTGCCGGTGATGTCGGTTCGGGCGAGGTCGGGTTGCGGCCATTCCAGCGGCGCTGCCTCGATCCAGCAGGGCGCGTCCAGCTCGGTGTAGCGCGAGAAGTGCGTGCGCAGCGTCACCGGTGTGGTGGGCTCGGGCCCCGCGAGACACTGCACGGCCTGCCCGGCGGCCTCCAGCAGCACCATGCCGGGAAGGTGGTCGTGGGCGTGGTCGAAGAGCACGGAGTGCTCCGTGTCGACCCGCAGCTGCCAGCGCCTCGGGTTGTCCGTCGGGCAGAGCACGACATCCTTCTCGCGCGTGCGGCCCACGTGTCCTGGCGGCACCGGCATGCCGGGTGACGGTGCCAGCGAGGTGGCCTTCCGGGCGTCGGCGTGCCCGCCCCGCAGCCGGTCGTAGATGGCGGGCGGATGGCCGGTGTAGCGCAGGTGCATGGCCCCCAGCAGCTGCCCCTCACGAACCGCGGTGATCTGGGCCTCCAGGCGTACGGAGCCGCCCTTGCGGTGAGGGGTGGGCACGGCGTGCGTGATGGTCAGCTCGATATCCGCCCCGCCGTCACCGGGGCGGATGTCGAGCATGGCGGGGGTGAGGGTGCTGGAGCAGTAGTCCCAGCCCAGTCGGTACTCCAGCGGTACCTCGTAGGCGGTGTTGGAGAGCAGGGCGAGGGCCTGGCGCACGGTCTCGATCAGCAGCAGCGGGCTGTAGCGGCCGGGATGGGGGGTGTAGAAGCTGTGCTGCTGCGGCCAGTGGGCGGTGACGCTGTGGGTGGTACCGGAGACGAGGTGCCAGTCGGTGATCAGGACCTGATCGGCGAAGTGCTTGCGGACCAGGTGGCCGGGAACCGGCGCCGCCGTGGGGGCACCGGAGACAGGGACGGCAAGGGGGGTAGGCATACGACTTCTCCTCATGGACGGTGGAACGTCGTGTGCAGTAACTGATGTGTTTGGAGGGGGAGTTGAGTCAACCGGTGTGCGGTAACATAGAGAACGTTATTTATTCTGTCGAGAGCTGACCGGAAAGATGCATGTCAAGACAGCCACAGGACCGTGCCCTCCGGACCCGCGCCACCCTCGTGTGGGCGGCGGCCGAGGTCTTCGCCGAGCAGGGCTATGCGGGCGCGAGCGTCACCAAGATCACTGAACGCGCGGGCCTGACCCTGGGGGCGATGTACTTCCACTTCAAGAACAAGGCGGCGTTGGCCCGCGAGATCGTGCTGAACCAGCCGGGAAGGGTCCTGCCGCAACATCACTCCGCCGGCCTCCAGCGCGCCGTCGACGTCACCCTGACCTGGGCCCACCAGCTCCTGGAGGACCCCGTACTGCTCGCCGGCGCACGGCTGGTGATGGAGCAGGAGGAGTTCTTGAGCCAGGAGCAGAACTCCCACCAGCAGTGGGCCCGGATACTGGCGGAGGATCTGGCGGAGGCCCGGGAGCGCGGCGAACTCCTGGCCGGCTGCGATCAGGCGGCGCTCGCCCGCCTGATCGTCAACGCCTGTACGGGTGCGCAGATGCACGCGCAGATGGCAACCGGGCGTCGTGACCTGCCCGAGCGGGTGGCCGAGATGTGGGGCTGCCTCCTGCCGGGCATGGCCACACCGGAGGCGGTGGCCACGATCGACCTCGACTCCTCGCGTGGGAAAGCTATTTGACGTTGCGTCAGATTCCGTGCGGGGTTGTGTCTCCCTGGATGGTGTGACACAAGTGCACCACGGTGACGAACCGAGATTTCTATAATCCGATGCAGTGGCTGTCCACATACGGGGGCATGGGATGACGCCGGCGATTCCGGTACAGGCGGCAGGGACCACGACGAGCGCGGGGAGCGTACGGCAGGGTCGGCCCGCCGCCCCGAGGCGGCGGGCGGTGCAGAAGGGCAGCGGCAGGGACCGTGACCCGGGAACGCTGGACGGAAAGACCGTAATGATCACCGGTGCGTCCAGCGGCATCGGTGCCGCCGCCGCACGCTGTTTCGCCGAGGAGGGCGCCGCCGTGGTCCTCATGGCCCGCCGCGAGGACCGGCTGCGCCTCCTCGCCTGTGAGATCGAGGAGGCCGGCGGGCACGCCGCCGTGGTCACCGGCGATGTCACCAGCCAGGACGACGTCGAGCGCGCCGTCGAGGTGGCGGTTGCCGACTTCGGAGCTCTCGACGCTGCCTTCAACAACGCAGGACAGGGCACGCTCGGCTCCCCCCTGCACGAGACGGACCAGGCGGTCTTCGACCGGATCATGGACGTCAACGTCCGCGGCGTGTGGAACTGCCTGCGCGCCCAGATCCGCGCGATGCTCACCCAGGACACCGGCGGTGCGATCGTCAACACCTCCAGTACGGCGGGGCTGTTCGCGACCGGCGCCATCGCCCCGTACGTGGCCGCCAAGCACGCCGTCCTGGGACTGACGAAGACCGCGGCCGCCGAGTACGGCGGCCACGGCATCCGCGTCAACGCCCTCGTCGTGGGCGCCACCCGTACCGAAATGCTCACCGCCGCCCTGGAAGAGGCGGACGGCGTGCAGGAGTCGGACCTCGTCGCCCGTGCCATCCAGCGCCGGCTGGCCGACCCCGTCGAGGTCGCCCGCGCCGCCGCTTGGCTCTGCAGCGACCAGTCATCCTTCGTCACCGGGGGAGTGGTGCCGGTGGACGGGGGCTGCTCGGCGGTCTGAAGACCCCCTCCTGCCCTGCGTTACGCGCGCCCTGGGCGGCTCAGTAGCGGTAGTGGTCGGACTTGTAGGGGCCCTCGACCTGGACGCCGATGTAGGCGGCCTGCTCCGGGCGCAGCTCGGTGAGCTTGACGCCGAGGGCGTCGAGGTGGAGGCGGGCGACCTTCTCGTCGAGGTGCTTGGGGAGCACGTAGACGTCGGTGGGGTATTCCTCCGGCTTGGTGAACAGTTCGATCTGGGCCAGCGTCTGGTCCGCGAAGGAGTTGGACATCACGAACGACGGGTGACCGGTGGCGTTGCCCAGATTGAGCAGACGGCCCTCGGACAGCACGATCAACACCTTGCCGTCCGGGTGGGTCCAGGTGTGGACCTGAGGCTTGACCTCGTCCTTGACGATGCCGTCGATCTTGGCGAAGCCGGCCATGTCGATCTCGTTGTCGAAGTGACCGATGTTGCCGACGATGGCCTGGTGCTTCATCCGCGCCATGTGCTCGGCAAGGATGATGTCCTTGTTACCCGTGGTCGTCACGAAGATGTCAGCACTCTCGACGACCTCTTCCAGGGTGGTGACCTGGTAGCCGTCCATCGCCGCCTGCAGCGCACAGATCGGGTCGATCTCGGTGATGATCACCCGCGCACCCTGGCCGCGCAGCGACTCCGCACAGCCCTTGCCGACATCGCCGTAGCCGCAGACCACCGCGGTCTTGCCACCGATCAGCACATCGGTCGCACGGTTGATGCCGTCGATCAGCGAGTGGCGGCAGCCGTACTTGTTGTCGAACTTCGACTTCGTCACGGCGTCGTTCACATTGATCGCCGGGAAGAGCAGCTCACCATCGCGGTGCATCTCATACAGACGGTGCACACCGGTCGTGGTCTCCTCCGTCACACCGCGGATCTCCGAAGCCAGACGGGTCCACTTCTGCGGAGCCTCACCCAGCGTGCGGTGCAGCAGCTCCAGGATCGCGCGGTGCTCCTCGCTCTCCGCGGTCTCCACCGCCGGAACCTTGCCGGCCTTCTCGTACTCCACACCCTTGTGCACCAGCAGCGTGGCGTCGCCGCCGTCGTCAAGAATCATGTTCGGACCGCCGGTGGGCGAGTTCGGCCACGTCAGGGCCTGCTCGGTGCACCACCAGTACTCCTCCAGGCTCTCGCCCTTCCAGGCGAAGACCGGCACACCCCGCGGCGCCTCCGGCGTGCCCTCGGGACCCACCGCGATCGCCGCGGCGGCGTGATCCTGCGTGGAGAAGATGTTGCACGAGGCCCAACGGACCTCCGCACCCAGGGCGACCAGGGTCTCGATCAACACGGCCGTCTGCACGGTCATGTGCAGCGAACCGGTCACCCGGGCACCGGCCAGCGGCTGCGCCGCGGCGTACTCCTTACGGATCGACATCAGACCGGGCATCTCATGCTCGGCAAGAGTGATCTCCTTGCGGCCGAAAGCCGCAAGAGAAAGATCGGCGACCTTGAAATCGGTGAACTCAGCAGGCATGAAGACTCCTTGTCCCGGATACGTGGCGATGGATGTCGAGGGCGGCGGTCGACCGGTTGAGCGTGATGTAGTGCAGCCCCGGTGCGCCCTCGGCGAGCAGCCGGTCCGCCATCCGCGTCGCGTGATCGACGCCGATGCGGTGGCCTTCCTCCGGGCGGTCGCGCGCCGCCTCCAGCCGCTGCGCCAGCTCCTCGGGGAAGGCTGCGCCGCTGAGTTCGGCGAAGCGGCGGATCTGCCGTACGTCCGTGGCGGGCATGATCTCCGGGATGATGGGGGTGTCGCAGCCGGCCGCGGCCGCCCGGTCCCGCATCCGCAGGTAGTCCTCGGGGTGGAAGAACATCTGCGTGATGGCGTAGTCGGCGCCGGCCCGGCACTTGGCGACGAAGTTCCGGAGGTCGGACTCCCGGTCCGGGGAGCGGGGATGGTTTTCGGGAAACGCGGCGACGCCCACGGTGAACGCGCCCGACTCCCTGACGAGGGACACCAGCTCATGGGCGTGGGTGAGCCCGTCCGGGTGCGCGATCCACTCCCCGTTCGGATCGCCCGGCGGATCGCCCCGCAGGGCGAGCACGTCGCGTACTCCCGCATCGGCATACCGGCCGACGATGTGCCGCAGCTCGGCGACCGAGTGGCCGACGGCGGTCAGATGGGCGACCGGGCGCAGGGTGGTGTCGGCGGCGATCCGCTCGGTGAGCGCGATCGTGCGGTCCCGGGAGGAGCCGCCCGCGCCGTAGGTGACCGAGACGAAGGCAGGGGCCAGCGCCTCGACGCGGCGGATGGTGCGCCACAGGGTGCGGTCCCCTGCCTCCGTCCTGGGCGGGAAGAACTCGAACGAGAACGACGGCTCCGGACCGGCGATGATCTCGCGGAGGGCGGTCATGAGGGGCCTCCGGCGGTGAACTCGACGCGATAGGCCAGAGCCTTGAGGAGTCGGACGGGCTGGATCTCCTCGTCCCGGCCGGTCACGAGATATCCCCGAGCCTCGGAGCGCACTCCGCTGCCGTCTGCTGACCGTATGCCTCGGCGATCCGCTCCAGCAGCTCCGCGGGAATCAGCTTGTACTCCTGGGTGCCGACCGACTCCAGGGCCGTGGTGGCGAGCGCGCAGCCCAGCTGAGCGGCGCGCTGCTGCGGCCATTGCCAGGCGAGGCCGGCGAGGAAGCCGGCGCGGAACGCGTCGCCCGCACCCGTGGGGTCGGCGATGTCGTGCGCGGGTACGGCCGGTACGCGCAGGGGCGGTTGGCCCGCGTGTGCGATCCGTACGCCGTCCGCTCCGAGTGTGGTGATCCAGGTGCCGACGCGGTCGAGTACGTCGGCGGTGTCCCAGCCGGTGAGCTGTTGCAGCAGACCGGCCTCGTACTCGTTGGTGAACAGCAGGCGCGCGCCGTCGACCAGGGAGCGGGCCTGCTCCGGCGTCAGGCGGGCCAGCTGCTGGGAGGGGTCCGCGGCCACCGCGAAGCCCTCGGCCCGGGCGGCGGCGGTGTGCCGGAGCATCGCCTCGGGGTCGTCCGCGCCGATGAGGACGAGGTCGAGGCCGCCGGTGCGGTCGGCGACCACGGCGAGGTCGATCTTGCGCGCCTCGGCCATGGCTCCGGCGTAGAAGGTGGCGATCTGGTTCTGATCGGTGTCGGTCGTGCACATGAAGCGGGCGGTGTGCAGGGTCTCGCTGATGCGTACGGAACCGGTGTCGACCCCGTCGGCCGCCAGCCGTGCCGCGTAGTCGGCGAAGTCCGTGCCGGCCGCGCCCACCAGGAAGGGCCGCAGACCCAGCCGGCCCAGGCCGCACGCGATGTTGGCCGCCACCCCGCCCTGGCGGACCTCCAGGTGGTCGGCGAGGAAGGACAGCGAAACCCGGTCCAGCCGGTCGGCGACGAGCTGGTCGGTGAAGCGGCCGGGGAAGGCCATCAGATGGTCGGTGGCGATCGAGCCGGCGATGGCGATCTGCACGGTGTTCTCTCCTTGCCTTGCCTGCGTGGTGGGGCCGGGCTCTCTGGATACCGGGCCGGGCTCGCGGGATGCTCGGGGACGGGTGGTGCGTCCGGCCCCGGGCTGTCCCGGCCGGCGCGTCCGGCGCGGGCCCCGGGAGGGCCGGCCCGGGCAGCGGTGCCGGCCCCGTTCGACGAATGCTTCCCGGGCGTGACCGGAGCGCCGCTCAGGCGGTCACCCCGGCCGCTGCCCGGAGGGCGCCGACACGGTCGGTGCGCTCCCAGGTGAAGGCGTCCACTTCGCGGCCGAAGTGACCGTAGGCGGCCGTGGCGGCGTAGATGGGGCGCAGGAGGTCCAGATCGCGGATGATCGCGGCGGGGCGGAGGTCGAAGACCTCGGAGATGGCCCGCTCGATCTTCTCGACGTCGACGGTGGCGGTGCCGAAGGTCTCCACGAACAGGCCGACGGGCTCGGCCTTGCCGATGGCGTAGGCCACCTGGACCTCGCAACGGGAGGCCAGGCCGGCGGCCACGACGTTCTTGGCGACCCAGCGCATGGCGTACGCGGCCGAGCGGTCGACCTTGGACGGGTCCTTGCCGGAGAAGGCGCCGCCACCGTGGCGGGCCATGCCGCCGTAGGTGTCGATGATGATCTTGCGGCCGGTCAGGCCCGCGTCGCCCATCGGGCCGCCGATCTCGAAGCGGCCGGTGGGGTTGACCAGCAGGCGGTAGTCGCCGGTGTCGAGCTTGATGCCGTCCTCGGTCAGCTGGTTGAGGACGTGCTCGACGACGAACTCGCGGATGTCGGGCGTGAGCAGGGCATCGAGGTCGACGTCGGAGGCGTGCTGCGAGGAGACGACGACGGTGTCCAGGCGGACCGCGCGCTCTCCGTCGTACTCGATGGTGACCTGCGTCTTGCCGTCGGGCCGCAGGTAGGGGAGCTTGCCGTTCCTGCGGACCTCGGACAGCCGGCGGGAGAGACGGTGCGCGAGGCTGATGGGCAGCGGCATCAACTCCGGGGTCTCGTCCGTCGCGTAGCCGAACATCAGGCCCTGGTCGCCGGCGCCCTGGCGGTCCAGATCGTCGTCGCCCCGGGCGTCGGAGGATCCCTCGACGCGCTGCTCGTACGCGGTGTCCACCCCCTGCGCGATGTCGGAGGACTGGGCGCCGATGGAGATCGACACTCCGCAGGAGGCCCCGTCGAAGCCCTTGGCGGAGGAGTCGTAGCCGATTTCGAGGATCTTGTCGCGTACGAGCTGGGCGATGGGCGCGTAGGCCGTGGTGGTGACCTCACCGGCTACGTGGACCAGTCCGGTGGTGATCAGCGTCTCCACGGCGACACGGGAGCCGGGGTCCTCGCGCAGCAGTGCGTCGAGGATGGTGTCGCTGATCTGGTCGGCGATCTTGTCGGGATGGCCCTCGGTCACGGACTCCGAGGTGAACAGCGTTGAAGCCATGAGGTCTCCTTGGGTGGAACGGTGAGCAGGACGTGGGGAGGACGGCGAGCCGGGCCTGACGAGGTGCCGGGCGCTGCCGTGACGCGTGCCGGGGCAG
The DNA here is from genome assembly GCF_045782725.1 of Streptomyces sp. Pv4-95. NCBI lineage: Bacteria > Bacillati > Actinomycetota > Actinomycetes > Kitasatosporales > Streptomycetaceae > Streptomyces > Streptomyces sp. Pv4-95. The sequence continues at coordinate 1,213,266 of NZ_CP127172.1, read as the reverse complement.
GCCGCGCCGGCCGTGTCCTCAGGCCGTCGCGCGCTTGCGAAGCCGTAGCGCGCGCCAGGTTGCGTCCGCGGTCCAACCGCCGTCCACCGGCAGGGCCGTGCCGTTGACATACGCGCTGTGCCGCGGGTCGGCGAGGTAGGCGACGGCTTCGGCGATGTCGGTGGGTGAGGCGAAGCGGGCGAGCGGTACGCGGTCGATGATGTCCTCCGGGGCGTAGGCGCCCGAGGCGAGGTCGGCCTCGTCCATCTCGGTCTTGACGAAGCCGGGGCAGACGGCGTTGACGCGGATGCCGCGACCGCCCCACTCCACGGCGAGGGTGCGGGTGAGGCCGAGCACGCCGTGCTTGCTGGCGTTGTAGGCCACGCGGTCGGGGATGCCACCCAGGCCCGCGATGGAGGCGATGTTGACGATCGTGCCGGGTACGCCGGAGTCGAGCATGGCCGTGCCGAAGGCCTGGCAGAGCAGGAAGGGGCCGGTGAGGTTGACGTCCAGCACCCGGCGCCACTGTGCGGCCGGGGTGGTCTCGGCCGGGGCGATCAAGCCGATGCCGGCGTTGTTGACCAGGACATCGACCCGGCCGAAGCGGGCGAGGACCTCGTCCTTGGCGGCGGCCACTGCGGCCTCGTCGGAGACGTCCGCGGTGATCCCGAATGCCTCGGTGCCCGCGGCTTGAACGGGCCCGAGGGCGTCGAGGGTTTCCTTGGGATGTTCCAGATCGATCAGGGCCAGCGAGTAGCCCCGGGCGGCGAGGACTTCGGCGATGCAGCGGCCGATGCCCTGGCGAGCGCCCGTGACGACGGCGACTCCGGCATGAGTGTTCGTACCGTGTGTCATGGGCCCCAGCATCGTCGTGGCGACCGTGCGGCCACATCCGGCGAAGGTGACAGCGGGCACTGTGCTTTGGGGGCAGCGGGCTTGGCGACCGGGAAGCACGGCCGGCGCGCAGAGGGGCAGAGCGGGGCGCCGAAGGGAGTGTGATTGCCCGTCAGCGGGCCTACCCAAGTTACATAAAGAGCGCTATCTTTTGTTCTGTGAGCGCCTGAAGGGAGGCGTGTGACCGGTGGCCGGATTCTGTACCGAGAGCAAATGGCCGCAGCTTCCGTGGAAGGCGCACGGCAACCACCGCCAACTCCCGTGGGTATGCCGGGTAAAAACTCGGTCTGCCGACCCGGATTCCCCCCGCCGCGCCGCGATGAATTCGCGCTCAGCCCCAGGTGTGCGCATTCGGTGCGTTCATCTCCGAACATCCCCCGACCGCGGACGATGCTTGAGGAAGTGTGTGTGATGACACGCAATGCGATGACACTGCCGCGCTGCACCGGCGTACTGGACCGCCCCCCGACAGCGGCGGACGACGGGCCCCCTGGCCGGGACGCGGGACCGGACAGCGCCGCGGAGCGGGGTACTTCGAGGGATGGCCGCGCCGCGCCCGCTGACGGGAGCGAGGCGATCGAGGCCGACGCCGCCCTGGCCCCCTCCGACCGGCAGGGGCTCAGCCGGGAACTCCACGACCGCGTCGCCCATGCCATCGTCGTCGGCCTCAACTCCCTGGAACTCAGCGAGTTCTACGCCGACGACGGCCGCCCCGAGCGCGCCCGCGACAAGCGGACCGACGCCGTACGGTTCCTCCACCAGGCCCTGCACACCGCCAAGGAGCTGTCCGCCCGCCTGCGTACCCCCGGGGCCGATCAGCGGACCGCCGAGCAACCCCCGCACACGGCTCCCGCCGGCACCGCGGACGTCGGCGAGATCTACCTCATCCTGCGCGAGGCCGTGGGCAACGCCCTTGCCCACGCGGGCGCCGACGACATCACCATCTCCCTGCACACCCGGGACGGCACCATGGTCGCGGAGGTCGCGGACGACGGTTCGGGCCTTCAGTGCGGCGGACGGGAACGCTCGCCGGGGCTCGGCCTCTCGTCGATGCAGGAGCGTGCCGCGTTACTGGGAGGCTCGCTGCGTACCGGCCCGGGCCCCCGCGGCGGCACCCGGATCACCGTCACGGTACCGCTGGCGGCACGGTGACGACGGGGACGGGCGCTCCGGCCCGCGTCGTCATCGCCGACGACCACACGCTCTTCCGGGAGGGCATCGTCGAGATATGCGACAACGAGAGCGATCTGCACGTCGTCGGCGAGGCCGCCCACGGCGAGGCGGCCGTCGCGCAGGTGCGCAGCACGAACCCCGATGTCCTCCTGCTGGACGTGGAGATGCCGGGCCCGGGCGCCGAGGAGACCCTCGAACAGGTGCTGAGGGTCCCGGAGCCGCCCCGCGTCGCGGTCCTGACCATGCACGACGACGCCCGCATGGTCAGCAGACTCATCGCGATCGGTGCCCAGGCATACATCTCCAAGAGTTCCACGCGCGAGGAGCTGCTCGCCGCGATCCGCGCCGTACGCAACGACTCCGACCGAGTGGTGCTCTCCGTCGCCAAGGGGACGGTCAGCCGCCTGGAGCGACCGGCCCAAGGCCCGCTCTCCGCACGCGAGTTGGAGGTACTCGGCCTGGTGGCGCACGGGCTGAGCAACGCGCAGATCGCCGGCGAGCTCTACATCTCCGAAGGCACCGTCAAACGCCATCTGACCAACATCTATCTCAAGCTCGAAGTGCGCTCCCGCATGAACGCCATCAACAAGGCCATGGCCATGCGGCTGCTCCCCGCCGCGGAGCCGGGCGCCGCCGCGCGCTGACGGAGCGCAGGAAGGCCGCCCCGGAATCCGGGGCGGCCTTCCTGCACGGGGACGGTGGCGGGAGGGGACGGCAGGGTCACCCTGTTTCCGCGGGGTCTGACGCACCACCCGCCGTACCGGCGGCCACACTTGAGGCCACGACCCGCGGCAGCCACGCAGGGCGCCGCTGCTCGTGCGCGTCGATGCCGCCGCCGCGCCGCAGGGTGATCTCGATGTCGTCCAGCCCGTTCATCAGCTGCCAGCGGCTGTGCTCACCGATCTCGAACGGTACGCGCATGCTTCCGGCCAGCACGACTCGCTCCCGCAGATCCACCGTGACCTCCGTGGCCGGGTCCGCCTCGACCAGCTCCCACAGCCGCTGTACCGCCTCCTCCGGCACCCGCGGCGTCACCAGCTGGTTCTTGGCCGCGTTGGCGCGGAAGATGTCGCCGAAGGACGAGGCGATCACCGCACGGAAGCCGAAGTCACGCAGCGCCCACACCGCGTGCTCGCGTGAGGACCCGATGCCGAAGTCCGGTCCCGCCACCAGCACGCTCGCCCCGGCGTACCGCGGCAGGTTCAGTACGAAGTCCGCATCCTGCCGCCAGCGGTGGAACAGCGTGTCCTCGTATCCCGTACGCCCCAGGCGCTTGCAGAACTCGGCCGGGATGATCTGATCGGTGTCCACGTCGCGGCGGCGCAGCGGTGCCGCCGTTCCGGTGTGCCGCACCACGGGTACCGGACTCATGACGTCACCTCCGCAACCAGTCGCCGTGCCACCGAGCGCAGCGCCCTGGCCAGGCTCTCCTCCTCCGTCGCCGCGACGCCGACGCCCCAGCGGGTGGTCGTTCCCACCGAGGCCTCGGCGTACGCCACGCACCGCTGCTCGCCGGCCCGCGGCGCCTGCACCTGCGTCTCGCTCACCGAGCCCTCCAGCGCGTGCCGGGACAACAGCGCGTCCAGCACGGCCTGTGGCGACGACCGGTCCTCCACATGACCGGGCAGAGCGGCGCCGTCCGCCTCGTGCAGATACGCCTCCCTGAACCACGTCAGGAGCTGATCAGCCGTCACCTCGCCGCCGTTCTCGGCCTTGGTCTGCACGATCGAGGCGAACTCGATCTGCTGCCTGCGCGGCAGCTCGAAGGCGTGCGCGGTCCGCATGAGGTGTGACACACCGCCCTTGCCCGACTGGCCGTTGATCCGGATCAGCGCCTGGTAGTCACGGCCCACGTCACGCGGATCGATCGGCAGGTACGGCACGTCCCACACCGGCGACCCGCTCTCCTCCAGCGCCCGGAGCCCCTTGGCTATCGCGTCCTGGTGGGAACCGGCGAAGGAGGTGTAGACGAAGTCGCCCACCCAGGGGTGGCGTGGCGAGACCGGCATGCGGTTGCAGTGCTCGACCACTCGCCGCGCCTCGTCCAGATCGCCGAGGTCCAGGCCGGGGTCGATGCCCTGCGAGTACAGATTCATCGCCAGTGTGATCAGGCAGACGTTGCCGGCCCGCTCACCGTTGCCGAACAGGGTGCCCTCCACCCGGTCGGCGCCGGCCAGCACCGCCATCTCGGTCGCGGCGACCGCCGAGCCGCGGTCGTTGTGGGTGTGCAGGGTCAGCGAGATCGCGTCGCGGTAGGCCAGATTGCGGTGCATCCACTCGATGCGGTCGGCGAACTCGTGCGGCGGATAGGCCTCGACGGACGCGGGCAGCACGATCCGCACCTGCTCCTTCGGCTCCGGGCGCCACAGGTCCAGGACCGCGTTGTGCACCTCCAGCGCGAACTCCGGCTCGGTCTGCGTGAAGGACTCCGTGCCGTACTGCAGATAGATCTCGGTGCCCGGCAGCGAGTCACGCAGTTTCAGCGCCCGCTCCGCGCCCCGCAGGGCAAGGGCCTTGACCTCCGCACGACTCATCCGGAACACCGCGCGCCGCTGCGTCACCGACGTCGGATTGAAGATCTGCACGATGGCGCGCGGCGCACCCTCGATCGCCTTGACGGTGTCCTCGATCATCCCGTCGCGGATGGGCGACATCACCTGGATGGTCACGTCGTCGGGAATGGCGCCCCGCTCGATCACATCGCGGGTGAATTCCAGGTCGGCGCGGCTGGACATCGGGAAGCCCAGCTCGATCTCCTTGAAACCGAGCCGCACCAGCAGGTCGTACATCACCCGCTTGCGCTCGATGTCCATCGGCTCCAGCAGAGCCTGGTTGCCGTCCCGCAGATCGACGCTGCACCACGTCGGTGCCCGCTCCGCCACACGGTCCGGCCAGGTCCGGTCGGGAAGCCTGAACGGCTCGTACCGGCGGTACTTGTGCACGGGCATGCCGCCGGCGTGCCGCTGCGTACGGTCGGTGGCGCGGGGCGATTCGGGGGCCGGTATACGGTCCGATGCATTATTTCCGGGAGAATAAGTCACGTCCCGAGTGTTACCCCGGCGCCACGGTCACCGCGCCCGACCTTGGTTGAATTTCCGGAGCCGGTCGGGCGGAAGTGGCATGTGACTTTCGTCGTAGGCGCGCTGCGCTCATGTGCCCCGAATGGAATTCGCCGCCGATTCGCCTTCAAAAGGGGGAATGCCGAGCGGTACCGTCCACGGCCATGGGTCTTACATTGGCGGAGAAGATATGGCAGGAACATACCGTCGACCGGGCCGAGAATCTGCCCGACCTGATCTACATCGATCTGCATCTCATGCACGAGATGACCAGTCCGCAGGCCTTCGACGGGCTGCGTACCGCGGGCCGCGGCGTGCGCCGCCCCGACCTGACCGTCGCCACCGCGGACCACAACGTCCCCACCGAGCTGACCGCCGGACGCCGCACCATCGCCGACCCCGTCTCCCGCGCCCAGGTCGACGCCCTGCGTGAGAACTGCGCGGAGTTCGGCGTGGAGCTCTTCGACCTCGACCACGAGGACCAGGGCATCGTCCACGTCATCGGACCCCAACTGGGCCTCACCCAGCCCGGCATGACCATCGTCTGCGGCGACAGTCACACCAGCACCCATGGCGCACTCGGCGCCCTGGCCTTCGGCATCGGCACCAGCGAGGTCGAACACGTCCTGGCCACCCAGACGCTGGCCACGCCGCCGTTTCGCACGATGGCCGTCACCATCGAAGGCACCCTGCCCGCGGGCGTCACCGCCAAGGACCTCATCCTCGCCGTCATCGCCCGCATCGGCACCGGCGGCGGTCAGGGATACGTCATCGAATACCGTGGCGAGGCCGTCCGCGGCCTGTCGATGGAAGCCCGGATGACCGTGTGCAACATGTCCATCGAAGCGGGTGCGAGGGCCGGTCTGATCGCCCCCGACGACACCACCGTCGCCTACCTCAAGGGCCGCCCCCACGCGCCCAAGGGCGGCGCCTGGGATGCCGCCGTCGCCCACTGGCGCACCCTCGCCACCGACGGCGACGCGGCCTTCGACAAGGAGATCACCCTCGACGCCACGGAGCTGAGCCCCTACGTCACTTGGGGCACCAACCCCGGCCAGGGCGGACCGCTCAACGGCACCGTCCCCGACCCGGACGCCTTCGCCGACAGGGGCGAACGCGAGGCGGCGCGCGCCGCCCAGGTCTATATGGACCTCGCCCCCGGCACCCCGCTGCGGTCCATCCCCGTCGACACCGTCTTCGTCGGCTCCTGCACCAACGGCCGGATCGAAGACCTGCGGGCCGCCGCCGAGGTCCTGCGCGGCCGCCGCGTCGCCCCCGGCGTGCGGGCTCTCGTCGTCCCCGGCTCGACCCGCGTACGCCTGGACGCAGAGGCCGAGGGACTGGACAAGGTCTTCCGCGACGCCGGTGCCGAATGGCGCTCGGCCGGCTGCTCGATGTGCATCGGCGTCAACCCCGACCGCCTCCAGGCGGCCCAGCGCAGTGCCTCCACCTCCAACCGCAACTTCGAGGGCCGCCAGGGCGACCGCGCCCGCACCCATCTGGTCTCCCCGCCCGTCGCCGCGGCCACCGCAGTCCTTGGCCGCCTCGCCTCCCCGGAGGATCTGTGACCACGCCCAGCGCACCGCCGGCGGCCGTCGCACGGCCGCGTATCGTCGCCCTCCCCGGCGACGGCATCGGACCCGAGGTCGTCGCCTCCGCCCTGCAAGTCCTGCACGCGGTGGGGGACTTCGAGGTGGACGAGCACCCCATCGGCGCCGCCGCCATCGACCGTACGGGACAGCCGCTGCCCCGGAAGACGCTCGCGGCCTGCGCCCGGGCGGACGCCGTCCTGCTCGGGGCCGTCGGCACCGGGACCCAGAACGACGACCCCGAGGCGCCCCGACCCGAACAGGGCGTCCTCGAACTGCGCAAGGCCCTCGGCCTGTATGCCAACCTGCGTCCCGTGCGGCCCTTTCCGGCCCTCGGCGATGCGGGCCCCCTCAAGCCGGAGCGGACCAAGGGTGTCGACCTGATCGTGGTCCGCGAGCTCACCGGAGGTCTCTACTTCGGTCCGCGCGCCCGCGCCGCCGACGAGGCGTACGACACCTGCACCTACACCGTCGCCGAGATCGAGCGCGTCACCCGTGTCGCCTGCGAACTCGCCTCCCGAACCGGCCGCCGCGCCCGTGTCACCTCCGTCGACAAGGCGAATGTCCTGGACACCTCCCGGCTGTGGCGCGACACGGTCACCCGCGTCGCCGCGCGTGAGTACCCGCAGCTGGCCCTCGGCCACCTCCTCGTCGACACCGCCGCGATGCGCCTGGTCACCGACCCCGCATCCTTCGACGTCGTCCTTACCGAGAACATGTTCGGCGACATCCTCAGCGACGAGACCGCAGCCATCGCCGGCTCCCTGGGACTGCTGCCCAGCGCCTCCCTGCCCGGCGCACCCGACCCCGCCGGCGGCGTCCGCGGCGGGCTCTTCGAACCCGTACACGGCTCCGCCCCCGACATCGCGGGCCGCGGCCACGCCAGCCCCCTCGGCACCGTCCTGTCCGTCGCCCTGATGCTCCGTCACGGACTGGGGCGGCCGGAAGCCGCCGACGCGGTCGAGACCGCCGTCGAACGCGCCCTGGACGCAGGACTGCGCACCCCCGACCTCGGCGGCACCGCCACCACCGACGACACCACCCGCGCCGTGCTCGCGGCCCTGTGAAGGAGGCGAGCGTACGAGATGAACCCGCCCACCTCGGCCTACACCTACTGGGACGGACCCGGCGCACAGCGCACCGCGCCCGGACGCGGCATCCCCTTCGGCAGCAGCAGCGTCCAGCACGGCACCGCCGTCTTCGAAGGAATCCGCTGCTACGCCACACCGGAAGGGCCGGCGCTCTTCCGCCTCGACGACCATCTGCTCCGGCTGCTGAACTCGGCCCGCCTGCTCGGCATCCACCACGACCACGACCTGCTCCGGCTGCGCGAGGCGACGCTGCGCGCGGCGGCCGGGAGCGGCTTCGCCGACGCCTACGTGCGCCCCGGACTCTTCGCCGCGGACCCGATCCTGAGCATCGACCTGTCCACGGTGCCCTTCACCCTGGGCATCGAGGTCTGGCCGGTGCAGGCGCCGCCTTCCGGTGACGGGCGTACCTCGGCGGACGCCCCGGTGCCGGGCGTGCGGCTCACCGTCTCGCCATGGCGTCGCCCCTCGCCGGAGACCTTCCCGCCGCGCGCCAAGGCCGTCGGCACGTATGTCACCTCGGCCCTGGCCAAGACCGCGGCGCTGACCGCCGGCTTCGATGACGCACTGCAGCTCGACTGCGTCACCGGCCGGATCGCCGAGGCCACCGTCTCCAACGTCTTCCTCGTCACCGATGGGCGGCTGCGCACCCCCTGGCTCACCGACAGCCTGCTTGCCGGCATCACCCGGGACACCGTGCTGACCCTCGCCCGCGACCTGGGTCTGGAGGTGACGGAGGGGCCGGTGGAGGTTTCCGACATGCGTGCGGCACAGGAGGTGTTCCTCACCGGGACCGCCAGCGAACTGGTCCCGGTCGCGTCGCTGGAAGGCCGCCCGTACGCCCGGGAACGCCCGGTGTTCGACGCGATCGCGGCGGCGTTCCGGGCGACGGTGACGGGCCACGCGCCCCATCCGGAGTGGCGGACGCCGATACCGGCAGCCGTGCCGGACCACCCGGCGGCGGTCACGTCCTGAGCGGAGGGCGCCGACACCACCGGATCACCCCATGCCCAACCCACCACACGCCCCGACCCACCGCACATCCCGATCCACTGCTGAACCCGCACCGTTTTGGAGGAACTCCCATGACCAGCACCACCAATGAGCGTCAGCTCTTCAGCTCCGGCTCGCCGTTCGAGTCCCTCGTCGGCTTCTCTCGAGCCGTACGCGTCGGCCCGTTCGTCTCCGTCTCCGGTACGACGGCCTCGGGTCCCGACGGCCCGGTCGGCGGCGACGACGCGGGCAAGCAGGCCGCCGAGGTGCTGAACCGTATCGCCGCGGCGCTGAAGGAGGCCGGCGGCGATGTCGGCGACGTCGTCCGCACCCGTGTCTACCTCACCGATATCGCGGACTTCGACACCGTGGCCCGTGCGCATGCCGCGGTGTTCGGGGAGGCGCGCCCCGCCGCCACCTTCGTCGGCATCTCGGCGCTGGCCAACCCCGCTCTGCTGGTGGAGATCGAGGCCGACGCGATCCTGCCGGAGGGCGGCCGCTGAACCGACGGCCGCTTCGCGGCAGGGCCGAAGGCCCCGAAGAACGACACCACCCGATGTACGCACTTGCACCGACCCGGCGGTCATGCGCGTACGGAGCTGCCGACGAGCGGCGTACGGAGCGTAGGGCCGAGCCCGCCCGACTGCTCTGTGCGCCGCTTGCGGCGAACCGGCGCCGGGGCGGGGCAGGCAGCCGAGGAAGAAGGGCACTTGGTGACCCAGCAACGAGCCGAACGGACCCGCCGGCGTGTCCTGCAGGCGGGCGCGGCGGAGTTCGCCCGGCGGGGCTACGCCGCCACCACCCTCACCCACATCACGCGGACGGCGGGGGTGACGATGGGATCGATCACCTTTCACTTCGCATCGAAACGGGCACTGGCCGACGAGGTCTGCGCGCAGGGCCACCGGGTCACCCGCGAGGCCGTGGCACGCAGCGCCGCGGACGCGACCTGCGCGCTGCAGGCGGTCGTCGACATCACCCATGCACTGGTGCGTCTGCTCGGCGAGGACGACCTCGTGCGGGCGGCCAGCCGGCTCGGCGGCGAGGCGGGGGAGCGGGACGGCTGGTACACGGCATGGCTGCCGAGCCTGCACGCGGTGAGCACGCGCGCCGACCGCGAGGGCACGCTGCAGGCAGGGGTGGACCCGGCGACGGTGACCGTGCTGGCGGTCAGCCTCGTCGCGGCGGCGGAGACCGCCGCGCTCCAGGCGGTCTGCGCCTGTGCCGGCACCGTGGCCGCGGTTCAGCTCACCCGGGCCTGGTGGGCTCTCCTGGGTGCCATCGTGTCCCCGGGGAGCACCCCGGGGCTCAGTCTCGGAGGTCCGCCGCGTCCGGCGGATCGGCCGGGCCCGACGTAGCGCGACGCCCCGCCGCCCGTCCGGTCCCGCCGCCCTCTGCCGTTCCGGCCGAACCCGAACCCGAACCCGAACCCGAGGCCGAATCCGAGGCCGCGAGCCGGCGGGCGCGGTGCTTGGCGACGTTGAGGCGGTTCCCGCACAGGTCGGGCATGCAGTACCGACGCCGCCCCGCCTTGCTGGTGTCGACGAACATCCCGTCGCACACCGGCGAGGCGCAGTGGCGGATGCGGTCGTGGTTGAGCGTCCGCAGCACACCCAGCAGGCCGGTACCGATCATGGCGGCCAGCTCCTGGGCGAGGGAGGCCCCCGCAGTGGTGCTGACGTACCACTGCCAGAGCCCTTCCGGGTCCCGTTCGAGGGACGTACCCAATCCTGACCGTCTGACCAGCGCATTCGCGCCCTCTGCCACCCGGTCCTCGCTGTCGGACTCCAGCAGCTCGCGCAGCTCGTCGCGCAGCGCGAGCACCTGATCCAGATCCTCCGGGGTCAGCCTGCGGCCGGGGGCCGCGGTGTCCACGGGGATCTCGAACTCGCTCAGGAAGCGGTCGAGCGCGGTGGGGTCCACGAGCATTTCGCCCGTGCTTCTGCGGACCAGGGCGGACGTGTTGACCAGGTCGGTCGCGACACCGGCCCCCAGTGCGTAATCGGAAAAAGGAATCTTCAAGCCTTACTCCATGCTAAGGTAATCGGAGAACACCAACTATACCCCTTAGGTCTGGAGGGATCGGCATGAGCACGCATGCCCAGCCCACCCCGTGGAAGCTCCACCAGCGCGTACCGGTCGCCGCGGGCGAGGCCGCCACCGGCGTCTTCGGCGACGGCCCGCCCGTCGTCCTCGTCCACGGCACCCCTGCCTCCTCGTACCTCTGGCGGAACACCGTCCCCGCCCTGGCCCGCCAGCACACCGTCTACGTATGGGACCTCCTCGGCTTCGGCGCCTCCCGCATCGCTCCCGGAGCCACCCCCTCCATCGCCCAGCAGGCCGGCACCCTCGCCGAGCTCGTCGACCACTGGGGCCTCACCGCGCCCGCGCTCGTCGGACACGACATCGGTGGCGGCATCGTCATGCGCGCCCACCTCCTCGACGGGGTGCCGGCCTCCCACATCGCCCTTCTCGATGCCGCCGTCCTCGGCCCCTGGAACACCCCGTTCACCGAACACCAGCAGACCTACGCCGAGGCATACCGCACGATGCCGGCACAGATCTTCGACGACATCGTCGCCGCCCGTTTCCACACCGCGGCGCACCGACCGATGTCCGACGACGCCGCGGCGGCCTACCGGGCGCCCTGGGCGGGGCCCGAAGGGCAGCAGCGCTGGATCGACCAGGTCTGCGCCGTCAGCTTCGAGGACACGCGCGAAGCCGTGGACCGGCTGGGCGATGTCACCGTGCCCACCCTCGTCCTGTGGGGCGCCGAGGACCAGTGGCTGCCGACCGCCACGGGCGACCAGCTCGCCGCCGCCATCCCCGGTGCCGAACGCGCCGACATCCCCGGTGCCGGCCACTTCCTCGCCGAGGACCAGCCCGAGGAGACGGCCAAGGCGCTGGTGGAGTTCTTCGGGCGGGAGCGCGACTGAACGCCTCCCCGGGCCGGCGCGCCGATCCGCAGGCGCGCCGACGCATCCGCCCTCCGTCCCCACCCGGCCCGCGAACCCGCACCCCGCAACGCGCCCGCCTCGTCGTCCTCTCCCGCCACTGCCTGGAGGATTCGCCATGTCGGCCCCCACCCCACCCATACCCGCGCCGGGCTCCCCGCCCGCCGCCGGTGACGCGTCCGCCCCCTTACCAGGGCCGCGGAAAGCGGCCGACGCGCCTCCGGCCTTCGCCCTCCTCGCCGGGCTCCTCGGCTTCCTCGTCATCACCGTCGACGTCTCCGGCGTCAACATCGCGCTCCCCGCGATCCGTTCGACCCTGCACGGCGGCATGGCAGACCTGCAGTGGGTCGTCGACGCCTACACCTTGATGTTCGCCGCCCTGATGCTCTCCGCCGGTTCCTTCGCCGACCGCTCCGGGGCTCGCCGCGCCTACGCCATCGGAGTCGCCTTCTTCACCGTCGCCTCCGTCGCCTGTGCCCTCGCGCCCGGCATCGGCACCCTGATCGCCGCCCGTGTCGTCCAGGGCAGCGCGGCCGCCGTCGTCATGCCCGCCTCTCTCGCCCTCATCCGGCAGACCTACGACGACCCCGGCCGCCGGGCCCGCGCGATCGCCCTCTGGTCGGTCGGCGGCTCGCTCGCCATGGCCATCGGCCCCGTACTCGGCGGTGTCCTCACGGAAACGGCAGGATGGCGCGCCGTCTTCCTCCTCAACCTCCCCGTCGGCGCGCTCATCCTCGCCCTCCTCACCCGGGTCCCTGCCTCGGCACGCCGCCATGTCCCCTTCGACCCGGCAGGCCAGGCTTCCGCCGTGCTCGCCCTCGCCGCCCTGGCCTACGCGGTCATCGAGGGCGGCCATGCGGGGCGCCTGACCTGGCAGTCCGGCATCGCGCTCGGCGTCGCCCTGGCCGCGGCCCTGGCCTTCCGCACCGCCGAGGCCCGGCACTCCGCGCCGATGGTGCCGTTGGAGATGCTCCGGCAGCGCGAGGTCGTCGTCACCCTCACCGTCGGCTTCGCCGTCAACGCCGCCTACTACGGCACGATTTTCCTGCTCGGCCTCTACTACCAGCAACTGCGCGGCATGTCCGGCACCGTCGCCGGGCTGATGTTCGTGCCCACCGCCGCTGTGATCACCGCCGTCAACATCCTCTCGCCGCGGCTCGCCGACCGCTACGGGCGCCGCCCCGTCATCGTCTGGGGCCAAGCCCTGCTCGCCCTGGCCATGGCGGCGCTGCTGGTGCTCGGTCCCGGCACGCCCGCCTGGCTCGTCCTGGTGCTCCTGCTGCCGTTCGGGATCAGCGCGGTGACGGTGCCCGCGCTGACCGCCCTGCTTATGGACAGCGTGCCGGGCCACCGCGCAGGCACCGCCTCCGGACTGCTCAACGCCATGCGGCAGACCGGCGGCGCCCTGGCCGTCGCCCTCTTCGGCACCCTGCTCGCCCGACCTGCCGACGGTGGCTTCTCCGTCGGCGGCCTCCACCTCAGCCTTGCCCTCGCTGCCGCTCTGCTGTGCGCAACCACCCTGCTGGCACGACTGATGCTGCCCCGCGACTGACAGCCGGTTGCCTCCTCGGGCCCGCCGGCTCAACACCGGAAAGGAACCGACGCTCATGAAGGCACTTCTCCGCTCCCTGCTACGGCTCGTCCAGGACGTGGCCTACGGAATCAACGCGGGCCATGCCATCCGCCATGGCGCCCCGCTGCCCGTGCGCCGCTCCGCACGCCGCACGCCCGATCCGCAGACCCCGGTACACACACCGGCGGAGCCGGCGGCGCCGGCCCGTCCGGAAGCCCGGACGCTCCGCACCGCACCCATGCAGCCCGTGCGCGGCCGGTCGCGCCGCGCGATCTGACTCGCCGGCCGGCGCACCGGCCGGCCCTCCAAAGGGAGAACCCATGGATACCGTCGCCTTCCTCGCCTATCTCGACGGCCGGCAGACCCGCTGGCGGCTCGTCCTCGACGACTGCATCGACGACGCCGGCGAGGACCCGCGCGCCCGGCTCCTCGCCGTCTTCGACGCACTGAAGGAGTGGGACACCTCCCCGTCCGGCTTCCGCAGCTGCGCATTCGTCCACGCCCAGGTCGAACTCGCCGCTCCCGAGCACCCGGGCCGCAGGGTCGTCGCCCGCCAGAAGCGGGCCCTGCGCGATCAGGTCCGGGAACTCGCGGAGGCCACCGGCACCCCCGACCCCGATCTGCTGGCCGATCAGCTCCTGTTGTTGTACGAAGGCGTCATCGCCCAGTACACCGTCGGCACCGTCGACAACGCCGCGGACCGGGCCCATGCCACGGCCCGTCAGCTCATCGCGGCCGCGACCCCGCAACCGCTGGACGCCTTCTGGGCCGGGCCGCGGACCGTGTGACCGTGGGCGTGGACACACACGGATGCGGCGTGCCGGGGAAGGGACTCCGAAGAGCCCTGTCCGGCACGCCGCATCCGCTGCCAGGTGGTACGTCTACGGCTGGGCCACCAGCGTCACATGGTCGACTCCCTTGGCCGACGGAATGCCCTCGCCCAGGCACTTGAGGGCATCGGGGGACGGTGCGGCGAGCACGCGGGTCGCGGCGTAGCCCGCGAACCGGCCCTCGGTCACCTGTCCCACGCCGGCCGCGACCGTCTGCCCCGCCGGGCGCCCGACGGCGTAGGTGAAGGTGGCCGTGGAGTTTCCGCCGGTGTTCCAGCGGAACTTCGGCGAGCCCACGGTGATCACCTGATTGGACACACAGCTGGCCTCCACGGTGTAGCTGGAGGAGAAGGTGACCGAGGTGACCGCCCCGCCCGTGCAGGACAGCTCGCTGTGCGCAACGACCTTGGTGGGCCGCTTCTTGACGGTGAGCCCCGGCGAGAACGTCTCCGCCATGGTGCCCGAACAGGTGAGGACGCGCGGCTCGGCCGCACCGGCGGCCTGCGCCTGCGGTGCGGCCAGCGTGCTGCCGGACACGGCGAGCAACAGCGCACCGGACAGCCGGACGGAACGGCGCATGGTGGAACGCATGGTGACACTCCTTCAGGATTCCTGTTGATGACCTTCAGCCGGCCGCGGGCGGCAGGAACGCCACCGCGCGTCCGGGCGCGCCCGTACCGCCCTCGACCTTCAGCGGCAGAAAGCAGAACCACGCTCCGCGCGCCGGTAGTCGGGCCAGTCCGGTCAGGCACTCCACGTACACCGCGCCGGCGCTCAGCCCGAGGACATGGACCGGGACGCCGTCGTGAGCGGCGCCCATCGACGGCGCGTCGATGCCGACGCACCCCACGCCGCGCTCCAGCAGCAACTCCATGGCGGACACAGCGGGCGCTGGCCACCCGGGCGCACGCCCGGTCACGATCACGTCGTGGAGATACGCATCGCCTTCGGGGCCGCGCCGGTACCGCGTGTCCCAGCCGGTGTGCAGCAGCACCACCTCGCCGGGGGCGAGCCGTCCGTACCGGCGCTCCCACGCGAGGAGATGGTCCGCGGTGATGAACGGACTGACCCCGCCTTCGCCCTGGCCGTCGGTGGCCGCGAGTTCCGTCACGTCCACCACGGCCGCGGGCCCCATCAGCCGGCTGACCGGCACCCGTTCGGCGGTGATCTCACCGGCGGGGCCTGCGTCGGGCAGGCCGGAGTCCGGGGGAGGGACGAAGTGGCTGGGGGCGTCGAAGTGGGTTCCCGTGTGCTCGTCGATCGCCATCCAGCGCGTGGAGTAGGGGGCGCCGCTGCGGTTGTACGTCGTCTGGGCCCCGTTGCTCCGGGTGGCGAACCAGCTCCAGACCTTGTGCTGAAAGGGCTGATGGGCAGGCCAGTGGCAGGGCAGGTCCTCCGCCAACGACAGGGAGAGATCGAGCACTTCGCGCCCTTGGGGCGCGGGGTGAGCCGGTGCGGAAGCCGGCACCTGATGCAACGTCATATCTTTGCTCCCCGTCCGACGGGCTTCGCGGGAGGAGCGTGGGCCGCTTCGTCCTCGGGCCAGGAGACCCGCTCCAGGCGTTCGGTGCGTCCGTCACGGATCTCCAGGACCACGGCGCCCAGCACGAGCGGGCCCAGGCTCACTGACGGCATCTCGCCGGAGAAGGGATTCCCCGTCCCACGCAGCCCCGAGACGAGGTTCGTGGGCGCAAACCCCTGAACTCCGTCGCCGGGGCCGGTCATGCCGACCTCGGTGACGAACGCGGTGCCACCGGGCAGCAGATGCAACGGCCCGGTGGCCTCATGGGTGTGGCTGCCGAGTACGGCGGCGGCCTCGCCGTCCACCGCATGCGCGAAGATCTGCTTCTCCAGCACATGATCACCGTGGTAGTCGACCAGCACGGCACCCCGCTTGTCCGCGGCTCGCCAGCCGTCATACGCGGGAAGGAACTTGCCCGCGGTGGCCTTGACGGACTTCATGGCGCAGTGATCGGCCAGATTGACCACCGTCAGCGTTTCGCCGGCAGCCTCGGCATGCAGCACCCCCCGGCCCGGCACCCCGGGCGCGAGATTGGCCGGCCGGATCACCTCGGGGAGGTCCAGCAGCGCGACGGACTCCTCGCTGTCCCAGGAGTGATTGCCGCCGGTGATGACATCGGTGCCGGCCTCCAGCAATTGGTCGACCTGTTTGGCGCCCATACCGAGGCCGTTGGGCGCACAGTTCTCCGCATTCACCACCACCAGGTCGACCCGGTGCCTTCGGCGCAGCTCGGGCAGGCTCTCCGCCAGCCGCTCGCCGGCGCGTTCTCCGACGACGTCTCCGCAGAAAAGGACGATCATGGGCTACTCCTCATCCGGTCGAATTCGGGCACATGACAAGCACAGCGCGTGCGCACCGAGTCTTTCGGCCCGCGCTGCCCGGCGGCATCGACCACGCGTCGTACGATTCCTGCGACCTAGGTGCCGTCAACACGGGCGCATGCGCTCGGCCGCCCGATGAATCCGCTACATCGGTACGCGAATTTCGCGGTAGCCGGGCACTCCCAAAGGCCATATGCCTGCGGCCTTTACGTCGATACGGAAAGACGCCTCCCGTCATTACGCTTCCGGACATTCATGTCCAGCAGTGAATGAATTCCGGAGGTCGTATGTCGCTGTCAACAGCCGATGTCGCCCATTTGCTGATCGCTCTTCTGGTTCTCGTCGTCACCGCGCATGCCGTGGGCCGGCTGTTCGCCCGGTTCCGGCAGCCACCGGTGATCGGCGAGATCGTGGGCGGTCTGCTGCTCGGGCCGACCGTCCTGGGTGCCCTCGCACCGCACTTCACCGCGCGGCTGTTCCCCACCACGGGACCGGTCGCCACCGGACTGGACACCGTGAACCAGATCGGCCTGCTCCTGCTGATGTTCCTTGCCGGCGTCGAGCTTCGCGTCCGCGCGGGCGCGAAGGAGCGCCGTACCGCCGCCGTCATCGCTGCCGCGGGACTCGTCCTGCCGTTCATGGCCGGCGTCCTCGTCGTACGCCTGGTCGGCCACCGCGACTTCGCGGGGCCCAACGGCACCGCCCTGTCCCTCGCCCTCGTCTTCGGCATCGCCACCGCGGTCGCCGCGATCCCGGTGATCTCCCGGATCATCATGGACCTCGGCATTCAGGGCACCCCGTTCGCCCGCATCGTCCTCATGGTTGCCGTCGCCGAGGACGCCGTCCTCTACATCGCCCTGTCCGTCGTGCTCGGTCTCGCCGCCGTCCGGTCCGATGACGCCGTCGGCGTGTGGGCCGCGATCGGCTCCGATGCGCCGCTCGCGACCATGGCGTACTACATCGCCGTCACCCTGCTGTTCTTCACCGTCTGCATGGCCTGGGGGCCGCGGTTCTTCCGTTGGCTGGCGAGCCGTCGCTGGAATCCGGTGGAGCGCCAGAGCCCCACCGCCTTCCGCCTGTCCGCCCTCTTCGCCGGCGTCGCCGTGTGCGCGGTCCTGGGCATCAATACCGTCTTCGGCGCGCTGATGGCCGGGATCTGCGCCGCCCGCAGTGACTCCGGCAGCGGCGATCTGCAGGCGGAAGGCCGGGCCCTGCACGCGTGGGAGGCGATCAGGCACTTCTCCCTGGCGTTCTTCGTCCCGGTCTACTTCGCGCTCGTCGGCCTCCGCCTGGACCTGGCCAACCAGCTCGACCCGCTGTTCTTCGCCTGGTTCCTCGCCATGGCGTGCGTCGTGAAGGGCGGCAGCGTCTGGCTGGCCGGAAGGCTGGCGGGGGAGGGGCGCGGCGTGTCCACCCGCCTCGCGGTCGCGCTCAACGCCCGCGGAACGCCCGGAGTCCTGCTGGCGAGCGTCACCTACGGCGCCGGCATCATCAACGCCCACTTCTTCGCCGCACTGGTCCTGATGTCGATCGTGACCTGCCAGCTGGCCGGCTTCTGGCTGGACCGCTCCTGCCGCCGCGACGCACCTGCCTCCGGGCCGGCCGCCACCAGGCCGCCCGGTCCGCTCACCGCACCGCAGCCGGACCGTACGGCTACGGCCTCGATACCCCAGGAGGTTCCATGACAGCGCCACCGACAGCCGCCCGCCTCAGCGGCAAGACCTGTCTGATCACCGGCGGTGCCCAGGGCATCGGCCGGGCCACGGCCGAGCGCTTCGCCGCGGAAGGCGCCCGCCTCGTGCTCGGTGACGTCGACGGCGAGGCGCTCGACAAGCTCGCCGCCGAGCTGACCGCCACGGGCACCGACGTCCGCACCGTCACGGGCGATGTCTCCGACCCCGGTGCCGCCTACCGGATGACCGACGCGGCCATGGAGGCTTACGGACGTCTGGACGTCCTGGTCGCCAACGCCGGAGTCCTGCCCCTGCAGAGAATCACCGAGGCCACCCCGCAGGACTGGGATCACGTCATGGCCGTCGACGGCCGCGGCATGTTCCTGTCCTGCAAGTACGCGATCGAGGCGATGCTGCCGAACCGCGGCGGCTCCATCGTCTGTCTGTCCTCCATCTCCGGACTCGCGGGCCAGGAGTCGCAGAGCACCTACGGTCCGGCCAAGTTCGTCGCCTCCGGGCTGACGCTCCACCTGGCGGTGGAGTGGGCCGCGCACGGCATCCGCGTCAACGCCGTTGCGCCCGGCACCATCAGGACCGACCGCGTGCGACGGCTCCCCGAGGAGCCGGGCGGTGCCGAGTACCTCGCCGACATCGCCCGGCGCCATCCGCTCGGCCGGATCGGCGAGCCGGGTGAGGTCGCCGCCGCGATCTGCTTCCTCGCCTCGGACGACGCCTCCTTCATCACCGGCGCGATCCTCCCGGTCGACGGCGGCTATCTGGCCCAGTGACCCGAAAACCGCACCGCCCGGCAGTTCGGCCACAGGGCGGTCACCCCACCACGAGAGCAGGAGAGATGACACCCCAGCCCACGATGCCCCCCGAAATCACGCCGACCGACCCGTCCGGCGCGGCCGCCCTCCGCGCGGCCGTACGGCAACAGATCCGTGTCTTCCCCGACTTCCCCGAGCCCGGGATCCGGTTTCAGGACCTCACCCCGGTCTTCGGGGACCCGGCACTCGTACGGCGGCTGGCCGCGGCCTTCACCGAGGTCTTCGCCGGCGAGTTCGACCGGGTACTTGCGATCGAGGCCCGCGGCTTCATCCTCGGCACCGCCGTGGCTGCCGCCGCGGACCGCCCGCTCGTCCTCGCCCGCAAGAAAGGCAAGCTCCCCGGCCCGGTACACCGTGCCGAGTACGAGCTGGAGTACGGAACCGCGACCCTGGAGATCCAGCGCGACGCCCTCGCACCGGGCGCCCGCGTCCTGGTGGTCGACGATGTCCTCGCCACCGGCGGCACGTTCGCGGCGGCAGGCGCGCTCGTCACCGACGGCGGAGGGGAGATAGCCGGCTACGCCGTCGCCGCCGGTATCGGCGGTCTGAACGGCGCTGCCCGATTGGCCCCGGCCCGGGTCTTCTCCCTTCTGACGACCGACGGCTGACAGTCCGATCCCCTGATCCGGGACGTACGGCCGGTACACGAAGGGGCCCGGCTCCGCGAGATGCGGAGCCGGGCCCTCATTCGCTCCCTACGCCGCGGGCTTCGGCTCCTGCGCCGCGAAGTACCTGCCCACCAGCAGCCTGTTACGGTCCCGGGTCGTCTCCGAAACGGCATCCAGCGGAGTGATCACCGAGGTCGCCAGCGCGTCCTGGCAGCCGCACTTCGGCTCGGGATCCAGCGATGCCAGCAGCGTGGCCATGCTTGCCTTGGCAGCCGCACTGTTGCGCCGCATCACCTCCGTCACCGCGCTCGCGCTGACGTCCTCGGAATCGGCGCGCCAGCAGTCGTAGTCCGTCACCAGCGCGAGCCCGGCGTAGCAGAGCTCCGCCTCGCGGGCGAGCTTGGCCTCCGGCACCGCCGTCATCCCGATGATGTCCAGCCCCCAGGACCGGTAGAGCTCGGATTCGGCCCGCGTGGAGAACTGCGGCCCCTCCATGCAGCAGTACGTACCGGCGGCGTGGACGGCCGTGTCCGTGGCGTGCCGCGCCGCCGAGCCCAGCAGCTCGCGCAGCCGGCCGCAGAACGGCTCCCCGAACGGCACATGCACGACGAGGTTCTCGTCGAAGAAGGTCGTGCCGTTGCGGTTGCGGGTACGGTCCACGATCTGATCAGGCGTCACCAGATCGCCGGGCCGGAAGTCCTCGCGCAGGCTGCCCACCGCGCTGACGCTGATCAGCTGGCGCACACCCAGGCTCTTGAGCGCATAGATGTTCGCGCGCGCCGGCACATTCGTGGGCACGATCTGGTGCCGGCGACCGTGCCGTGGCAAGAACGCCACCCGAATCCCGCCCAGCGAGCCGACCACCAGCGCATCGCTGGGATCGCCGTACGGAGTCGTCACCCTGACTTCGCGCACATCGGTCAGCGCCTCCAGGTCGTACAACCCGCTGCCGCCGATGATTCCCACCTGGACAGCGTCCTCGTGCCATTCGGCTGCCATGCCGCACACTCCCTTCAGATTCGCCGCGGTAGCGACACATGACTTTCCCCCTCGGACGCTACCGGCGCCCCGGACCGTGCGTAATTCACGGCCGGTGCAACCCGCTGTGCCGCACGGCGTACCGCACTGCCACGAAGGTGGTAGGGATCCGGGGCCAACGTCCCGGCATCCGCCACATTCTCGTTTCCGCGCTGTCCGCCTTCGCGCGGCATTCCTATCCTCCATCGAAAGGAAGACGCAAAAAAAGGGAATCGATGGGCGAGCAGGCCCGTTTTCCAGTCACCCGCGGAAAGTCCCGGAGGGGCGATGCCAGCAAATCCGTTTCTGAGTGGCCGTGACCGTGCTCCGGCGCGTGCGGCGTTGCGCGCGACCGGGCTGTCGAGCGAGGACCTGTCCCGGCCGATGATCGGCGTGGCCCACAGCTGGATCGGCACCATGCCGTGCAACTTGAACCACCGTCGTCTGGCGGAGTCCGTGATGCGGGGCATCCGCGACGCGGGCGGTACGCCGATGGAGATCAACACCATCGCGATCTCCGATGTGATCACGATGGGGACGGAGGGGATGCGCACGTCCCTGGTCAGCCGTGAAGTGATTGCCGACTCCATCGAACTCGTGGGCCGCGGGCATGCGCTGGACGGCCTGGTCACCATCGCGGGCTGCGACAAGACCCTCCCGGCGGCCGCGCTGGCCCATGTCCGCCTCGGCCTTCCGGGGCTGGTCCTGTACTCCGGCACGATGCAGCCGGGCAACTTCCGCGGCTCCGAGGTCACGCTCCAGGACGTCTTCGAGGCCGTCGGGCGCAACGCGGCAGGAGACCTGGACGACGCCGGGCTCGGGGAACTGGAACGTGCCGCCTGCCCCGGCGCGGGTGCCTGCGCGGGCCACTACACGGCCAACACGATGGCGATGGCGCTGGAGTTCCTGGGGCTGAGCCCGTTCGGTTCGATGGATTCGCCCGCCACCGACCCGCGGCGGACGGCGGTCTGCGAGAGCGCGGGCGCGCTGGCCATGCGGCTGGTCGAGCAGGGACTGACCCCCGAGAAGATCCTCTCCCCGGACGCGTTCCGCAACGCGATCACCGCGGGAACGGCAACGGGCGGCTCCACCAACCTGGTTCTCCACCTGCTGGCCATCGCCCACGAGGCCGGGATCCCGCTGGACCTGACGGACTTCGACGCGATCAGCTCCCGCACCCCGGTCATCGCCGACCTGCGCCCCAGCGGGCGTTTCACGGCGGTGGACCTGGACCGT
The DNA here is from genome assembly GCF_045782725.1 of Streptomyces sp. Pv4-95. NCBI lineage: Bacteria > Bacillati > Actinomycetota > Actinomycetes > Kitasatosporales > Streptomycetaceae > Streptomyces > Streptomyces sp. Pv4-95. Next base: position 1,191,427 of record NZ_CP127172.1, on the reverse strand, counting down.
GCGGGGGGCACCCGGCTGGTGGGCCGCGTCCTGGACGAGGCCGGACTGCTGAGCGGTGACGCTCTGACGGTGACGGGGCGGACGGTGACCGAGGAAGTGCACCAGGCCCGGGAGACGCCCGGACAGCGGGTCGTCGTGCCGGCCGAGCGCGCTCTGAGCCCGACCGGCGGACTGCTGGTCCTCAAGGGCAATCTCGCGCCTCTGGGGTCGGTGGTGAAGGCATCTGCCGCGGTGACGCCGCGGCTCACGGGACCCGCGGTGGTCTTCGACCGCGAGGAGGACGCGATGGCGGCGGTGCAGGCCGGTCGCATCCGCCGGGGCGATGTCGTGGTCATTCGGTACGAGGGCCCGCGCGGCGGTCCGGGCATGCGGGAGATGCTGGGCGTGACGGCGGCGCTGGTGGGCCGTGGCCTGGGCCCGCACGTCGGCCTGGTGACCGACGGCCGCTTCTCGGGAGCGTCGCGGGGGCTGATGGCCGGTCATGTGGCGCCGGAGGCGGCCGCCGGCGGACCGCTGGCAGCGCTGCAGGACGGCGACCGCGTGACGATCGACCTGGAGCGGCGTGAGCTGTCGGTGGCCCTGTCTCCGTCCGAACTGGCGGACCGACTCGCCGCCTGGACCCCACCGCCTCCGCGTTACGAGGCGGGCGTGCTGGGGAAGTACCGGGCGTTGGTGTCCTGCGCTTCGGTGGGGGCGGTGACATTGCCGCAGCGCGCCTGACGCCGGCGAAGCCCTTGACGACCTTGACGACCCCGACGAGATCGATGACGACAGATGGGAGAGTGTGCGCCATGGCGGTGGACCCCACGGGAAAGAGCCTGAAGCAATTCCTCCTGGAGAACCCCGATACTCCGGTGGTGATGCTGAACCTTCTCCGCTTCGCGCCGGGAGGCGGGAAGGAGGGCTATGCCGACTACCTCCGGCACTTCCGCCCGCACGCCGAGCGGGTGGGCGGCACGATTCTCTACTACGGGCTCGGCGCCTCCCCGGTCGTCGCGGAGCCGGGCCAGGAGTGGGACGCGGTCCTGCTGGTGTCCTATCCGTCGCGCCGCGCCTTCTCCGAGATGGTCCGCGACGAGGACTACCAGCGGGGTACGCATCTGCGCACCTCGGCGGTGACGGAGGCGGTGCTGCAGCCGACATCGGACGCCGCCTCGCTGGTGTGGGGCGCGGGCCCGGCAGAGCCGGGCCGCTGACCGGGAGCGCCGGGGCAGTTGGGCAGGCCGCGAACGTCAGATGCTCTTGTGTCCCCAGCGTGCGGCGACGTCGGCCCATTCCTCGTCCCATTGCCGGGCGCGCCGGTATTTCAGTAACCGCCGTAACCCGTAGGTGACGAGGGACACCGCGGCGCACCAACCTCCCGCCGCCAGGCCGCCGACCAGCGTTGCCGCGGCAGTACCGCCGGCCGGGTCGAGCGGCTGATGGGTGAGCCGGCCGCGGCCGTCCAGCCAGACAGGGACTTTCGACCCCGACGGACGGCCCGGCTCGACCTGGGTGCTTCCTCGGTGGACCGTGTTCTGCGCATCGCGCCAGCGGATGGGGGCGCGCACCTTGTCGTCACCGCCGCTGCTGTAGGCGGGCGACGTTCGGTCGGGCGCGTCGTCGACCAGGACAGCGGTAGCCGGGTAACGCTCTTGACGCTGTTCTCGGAAGGTGCCCTGGGCAGCGCGGCCCGCCATGACGGCGACCGCGGGTCCGCCGAGGCATACGAGCACCAGGGCGACGAGCAGCACCGCCGACTCCAGGACGTCGGACGGTCGCTTGACCGGGTTGCTCCGCCAGCGCCACAGCCAGTTCCTCGGCTTCATGGCCGCGCCTCCCTACCTCGCACAGCGGTGGCACGCCGCTCATCCACGCACACCGTCGATGTCGTTCCCAGGATGACTGTAGTGAGGCGCAGTTGGGTCTCTCAGCGGTTCGATCGGAGACTCAGTGGGGCTCGGTCACCTCAGCAGCTGCCAGAGGTGTGCGCACGCCGCCTCTTCGCTCGGGTGGCGCGAAATGGTCTGGTACACGCCGCGTTCGTAGGCCCCGGTCTCCCACGCCCCGTCCCCTGTGCTCCGCAGGAACAGGAAGTCGGGGGGCGTGGGGCCGGGTTCATGGACCCCCTCGATGCGGTAGTAGCCGTCGGCCACACCCGCCGCACGCAGTGCGGCACGCAGATCGTGGCGGTCCATCGGCGTACTACGGTTCCACCGAGGCGAGGTAGTCGTGCTCCAGCAGCCATTTCACATTCAGCCGCTGTCCTTCGCTCGGGTCGAGGAAGACCGGGTCGAGCTTGATCTGCCGGCCCCCGCCGGGCTGCTCGAACCAGGGCGCGATGCTGCCCTCCCACACCCAGAACGCCTTGGTGACCTTGTAGACGTGGTAGTCGCACGGCGTCGCCGCATCGCGCGTGTTGAGGTTCTGCGGAGGGAGCGCCCGCTCGGCGTAGCGGTCGCCGGCCGGGGCCAGATACGCACCGTACTCCGATCCGAAGCGGTCGAGGCGCAGGCCCGTGCGGAGCTTCGTGGGCTCCTTGTCGATCTCACCGTTGACCTCGGCGAACCCGTCGTTGGGCGGGTACTTCCAGCTGCCGCTCTCCGCGGGGCCCTGCCAGTACTTCGACAGGAAGGCCGAGGGCGACAACTTTCCTGTCCGCTTCCACCCGTTCAGGAGCGGGCCCACCGGTGCGTGCCACTTCTCCGGGAGCGCCTTCGGCCCCAGCCGGGCCTCTCCGTGGTACTCCCCGGTGCAGGGTGCGGGCGGCGCCGCGGCGGACCGGCGGCCCCGGTCCTGCTCGTGCGGGCCGGCGGCCGCGGCGGGGGCTGCCGCCATGGTCATGGCGACACCAAGGGCGGCAAGTAGCGTGCGGAGGGTGCGGGTTCGCTTCACTCAGGAGTCTCCTTGCGCTCTGAATGATCGATGACATACCTGAGCAGGCAGCCACTTGCGCAAGGTAAGGGGCTGAGCGCGGTGCGTGCGCGCACAATGCCGTAACGGGTGAAATATGGCTACGTGTTCAGGCCAACAGCGAGCGATGGGCGGGATTTTCCGGTACGGATCTCATTCTGCGGAAGGCCGGGGCTACTTTCCGCTGACGCCCAGTCGGGCGAAGTCGTAGTCGCCGTAGGCTTCGGACACGTACACATTGGTCAGGCGCGGGCTGCGCCAGTTGACCATCCTTTCCTGAAGAAAGGGAAGGTAGTAGGCCCCCTCCGCGACCGCCCGGTTGATCTGTTCGTAGTACGTACCGGCCTTGTCCGGGTCGACGCCGGGTGCCCCGGCAGGGCCTGTGGAGTCGACGGCCTTGTCGAGGGCTTTGTCGATGGCCGGGTCGTCGACCTCGGTGACGTTGTAATTGCCCTTGAGGGAGATGAACCTGCTGTCGACCAGTGACTTCCAGAATGCCTGCGCGGTGGGGAAGTCGGCCTTCCAGCTCCCGAGGACGATGCCGTACGCCGCCTTCCTCACGGCGAGCGGCGAGGCCAAAATGTTGGGGACGTCTTCACGATCGATCCGATGGATCTCCGCCCTGATGCCCGCCCTTTTCAGTGAATCCGCGAGGGATTCGGCGGCTTCCACCTCCGGCGCGGTGTTGCGCACGGCCATGTTCGTGGTGAAGCCGTTCGGTCGCCCACACTTCTTCAATGCGGCTCTGGCCTTGTCCACATCCGGCCGGCCGCCGTTCTTCCGCACGCCGTACGGGTCGTACTCGGCGTCCGATCCCTTGAGGTACCGGGGAAGCATATCGGCGGTGACGTCCCCGGCCGTCGGCCCCCCGAGCGCCGTCTGCAGCGACTGGCGGTCGGCGGCGTAGAAGACGGCCATGCGGCAATGGAGGTCGTTCATCGGCGCGACCTTCTGCGGAAAGGCGGCGTAGCGCACGGTGCCGGTGAGGGGGGTGTCGAGGTTCCTCTTGAGGTCTGAGCTCTGGAACGCATTTGCCTGGGCCGGACGGCTCAGGCCCCGCCCACCGAGCATCAGGTCGAACTTGCCTGTGGTCAGGGCCTTTTCGTTGGCCTCCTGATTGGGGGAAAAGGTGACCTTGATCTTGTCCGGCAAGGCGTTGCGGATCCGGTCGGTGGATTTCTCCCAGTGCTTGTTGCGTACCAGCTCCAGGGAATTGTTCGGTGCGTAGGAATGGAAGGTGTAGGGGCCGCTGGAAAACGGATCGAGACCGTACTTGGCCCTGGTGTCCTTTGCCCGCTTCACCGGAGAGGCCGCGGGCATGGCCAGCAACTGCTCGAATTCGGCGTTGGGTTCGGGAAGTTTGAAGACGATGGTCCTCGTGCCACGCGTTTCGATGGCCTTCAGGCCCAGCTTGTCCGCGGACTTGTCCTTGTACGGGCCCTTGTAGGTCTGGTGCGGATCGAGGGCCTCCTGGAGGTAGGTCGGACCACCGGAAACGACGTCCTGAGCCCAGATCCGCTCGATTCCGTACTTGATGTCCTGGGCCGTGATGGGGGAGCCGTCCTCCCAGGCGATCCCCTTGCGCAGGGTGTACGTGTACGTCTTGCCGCCGTCGGAGATCTTTGCCCTGCCGGTGGCCAGGTCCGGCGTCAGTGCCGTGCCCTCGGCGCCCGGCTTGGGCGCGTACGTGACGAGTTGGCGGGTGTAGTAGCGGGCGAAGTTCCAGGCGTAGCCGTAGTAGCTGCGCTGCGGATCCCAGGAGTCGGCATCGCTGCCGACGAAGTTGAGCGTGTTGCCTCTGGCCGTCGATTCGCTGACGACATTTCTGATCGCGTCGTTGTATTTGGCCGGGGAGGGGCCGCCGGCATCGTCGGGCGGGTCAGGAAGCCAGCTGATGACGGCGGGGATGCCCGCGGCCAGGAGTACCGCCAGCGATGCCACACCGATCTTGAGGCGCGGGGAGCTGATGCGCGTGGGGTGGGTGGGCGAGACGGTGGCAGGGTTGGTGGTGGCGCTCCGCAGCGCGTCCTGGTGGGGCGGCGCTGGGAGGTGTTCGACGGGCCGGGGGCGGGCGGGTTCGCCGGTCTCGGCGGATTCCTCCGCCGCCGCAGGAGCCTCTGCCTCCACTGGAGCTTCTGCCTCGTCGGGCTTCTCTGCCTCCGCTGGAGCTTCTGCCTTGCCGCGCTCCTCTGCCTCCGTGGGCTCTCCGGCATCGGCGCGCTCCTCCGCCTCACCGGGTTCGTCGGTCTCCGTGGGCTGGTCGGTTCCCAGGGGCTGGTCCGCTTCGGCCTGCTCGTCCCCTTCTGCGGGCCGGTCCGTCTCCACGGATTCCTCGGCAGGGACATCCGCCGTAGCAGGCTCCTCCACCTCCGCGGGCTCCTCAACCTCCGCGCGCCACTCCACCTCCGTGGTCGGCGGCTCTGGCGGGGGTGGCGGCGGAAAGGCAGGTGCCTGGGGGAGCGCCGTGTCCGGAACAACGGGGGCGTACAAGCGGTTGCGGGCCAGCGCGATCAACCCGCCCGTGTTGCGGTTGCGTTGCTGCGGGATCGGCCTGCTCTTGGCCGCCAGGGTGGAGTGCAGGTGGCGGAACAGTGTGTGCATGTCCAGCAGGGGCGGGCCGCCGGCGATGCCCTCGCCCAGGACCGTGATGAGTTCGCCGGTGAACGCGGTGAACTCCTCACCAGGAGGGGACAGGGCCTTGCGGGTCTCCGCCGCGGCCGCCATCAGGCAGGTCCCCTCGATGAGGGCGCGGTCGGCGACCTGATCGACGCCGCTCATACCGCCCAGCAGGGCTCGTCCGCTGTAGCAGCAGTCCAGAATCACCACCTTGCGCCGGGCCTTGATGTGCGGATCGAGCATCGCCCGGCGCACCCACTCGTACGGCAGGGCGCTGTACATGCGGTTCTGGTCCGAACCGGGCAGCGCCAGATACAGCTCGTCGCTGTAGGGGTCGGTGAGTCCATGGCCTGCGTAGTAGACGACCAGGGTGTCGGTGGTCTGCAGGGCGACGGAGTGGAGAGTGTCGAGCACCGCCTGCGCGCTCTCCGGTTGGGACAGCTCGGTGCAGTGCGCCTCCGGCAGCCCCCACAGCGCCTCATCCATGAAGGCGCGCTTCAGCCCGCTCAGGTTGCGCTCGACCGCGGGCAGTTCGTCCAGCCTGTCGTAGCGGTGGACGCCGATGAGCAGCGCCCGCGACGCGGCCGGGTCGGATAACGCCGTCACTGCTGCTGATCCGCCCCCGCTCCGCCGGCCGGCGCCTGCGGTTCACCCAGGGCGTCGACGATCCGCCGTACCGTCTCCGGAGAGGCGTCCTCGACGGTGACGGTGACTCCGTTCCGTTCGATCCGTACGGCAGGGGCGGAAGGACGCGCTGCCCGCCACGTGGCGCATGCGATCGCCAGGCTGCCGAGGGCGATGCCGTTGGCGACCACGGCGTTGATCACGTCGAACGCGCCGCTCATCTCGCCCGACGCCGCCTGCTCGGATCCCAGCGAGACATCGGCTTGCTGTGCCACATCGGGATCCTGGACCAGCCAGCGGTACAAGGACGTCAAGGAGGCCGTCGACGCAGCGGACCGGTCGTCGCTGTCACCTTCCATGACGATGTCGACCTGCACCCTTGCGCCCCCTCCCTCGGGTGTGCGGCCCCTCGCGGGCCTCCCAACAGGACTGCCAATCCTAACCACTCGATCTCGGAAAGTGGCGGGAGTCATGAGGCTGGTGGGCCCGCGTTCCGCGAGGTCCCATCCGGCCCCACCGACCTCTCGGGCACCACACGCCACACCCGTCCAGGTGTGTACACCTGTTCTGTGACCTGGGGCACACCTGCCCCCTTCCTCTTGATCGGAAATGCGCTGTCATCAACTATCAAATCCGTCAACAACCGCTGATCTTCAGCCACATGACCAAAGAGGGGAAACTGCGTGTCCAGACTCAAGCTCATCGCCGGGGTGATCGTCGCCGCCGGTCTCGTGCTGCCCACCACCAGCGCGTTCGCGCTCACCGCCAAGGGCGGAGGCGTCAGCGCGTGGTCGCCGGCGCAGAGCGACTCCGGCAAGATCGCCGTCAAGGACGAGAGCAAGGACGGCGACCCCGGCAAGGCGGAGTACTACCGCCAGGCCAGCGCGGGCACCAAGAGGACCCTGTGGAACCACAGCGGTCCCGGCACGACCGTCTACTCCGGCGGCGGGTCCAAGATCATCAAGTTCCAGGCCTGCGACGAGAACTACGGTTCCGCGGACGACTGCTCCGGCTGGGTCGCTCCCTGAGAACAACCCTGAGACCTGATCCGGGTCTCACCGCCGGGTCGGCCGTACGACGGCCGGCCCGGCGGGCTCATTTTCCGATCGGAGTGACCGCGGCCCCGGGGTGGGCCGCGGCGAGGATGAAGGGGCGAACGACGGTGACAGCCGGAGAGCTGACCGGCCTGCAGGTGGAGGGTCTCCGCTACCGGCTGGGCGAACGCGTGCTGCTGGACGGTGTCGGCCTGGCGGTCGGCCCGGGGGAGTCGGTGGCGGTCACCGGCCCGAGCGGCTGCGGGAAGTCGACGCTGCTGAGGTGCGTCCTCGGCCTGACCGAGCCGGACAGTGGAACGGTCAGGGTCGACGGCCGGGAGCTGACTGGGTTGCGGGAGGACGAGGTGACGCGGTTGCGCGGCCAACGTATCGGTGTGGTCCCGCAGTTCGGTGAACTGCTGCCCGAACTCACGCCGGTGGAGAACGTGGCCCTGCCCGTACTGCTCTCGGGCGGCGATCACCGTGCTGCGTACAAGCGCGCCGCGGAACTGCTGACCGAGGTGGGTGCGCCGGGGGAGGGTACGCCGGTCGGGGCGCTCTCCGAGGGCGCACGCCAACGCGTCGCCGTGGCCCGCGCCCTCATCGCCGGCCCGGACATCCTCCTCGCGGACGAACCGACCGGGGCGCTCGGCCCGGAGACCCGGGAGGACGTGGCCGACCTGCTGTTCGCGGTGGCCCGGGAACGGGGCTGTGCCCTGCTGGTTGCCACCCACGATCTGTCGGTGGCCGCGCGGGCCGACCGGACGCTTCGGTTGCGGAACGGGATGCTCACGGACGTCCCGGAAGAGGTGGCCGCGTGAGCGCCGTCGCCGAGAGAACAGCGGAGACCGAGGGCTCCACCCCGGAGGCGCCACGCGGCGGTTGGCAGTGGTGGCGGCTGCTCCGCGCCGGATTCTCTGCCGGGCGCCGAAGGTACGGGGACCGGCTGAGGTTCTGGGCGGTGTTCGCGGCCGCGGCCGCGGTCGCCCTCGTGGTCCTGGGGGCCGTCACCGCCGTCGCCACCTACGACGGGCGCGCGGCGCGGAATCAGGCGCGCGGACCGGTGATCACCGAGCGGCAGCAGGACGCCGTCGCGCTGTGGCGAGAGGGGTTCGACGCGGTCGGCGAGGTCCAGCACACGGTTGTCCACCTCCATCCGCTGAAGGCCGGCGCGCAACCCCCGCCCGGGCTGACCCGGTGGCCCGCCCCCGGGGAGGTGATGCTGTCCCCGGAGCTGGCCCGCGAGGGGCAGCGCGACGGCATCAAGAGCCGCTACGGCCGTTACGCCGGAACGATCGGCACATCCGGCCTGGTCTCCCCCTCCGAGCGTCTGGCGTACGTCGGCTCCTCGCGAGCTCCTGAAGCCCGGGAGCGGGAGTCCTGGTGGCCGGTGCGGGGATTCGGGGAGAGCTACCCGATGGGCGAGGTCTTGAACTCCCGCCCGCTCGGGCAAGTGCTGCTCGCACTCGGGGTATTGACGGGTCTTCCGGCGCTCGGGCTGCTGGTCGTCGCTGCTCGCGTCCGCTCGCGTGCTCTCGACCGCCTCCTCGGCCTGCCGCCGCAGGAACATGCCGGGACCTGGCGGCACCGTGTGCTCGTCAGCATGGGCGCAGCGGTTCCGCCCGCCGCAGCCGGAACCGCTCTGGCGCTTCTCCCGATGCTCGCCGCGCTGTCGACGAACGTCAGGATTCCGCCCACCGGTTATCTGCTGAACAGCAGTGACCTGCGTACGGCTTGGCCGATGCTGCTCACCGCCATCGTGCTGTCCTTCGCCTTCACCCTGGTGGTGGTGGCCCTGCTCGCCCGCGGGGAACGCAGGGGAGGTGCTGCCGGAATCCGCGCGTCGTCCGGCCGGGTGCCGCGATGGCGGCTCATCGGGTGCGGTGTCGGCGTGGCCACCGTCGCGTTCAGCCAGTACCTCAGCGCTACGCCCGGCCTCGTGACCTTCGCCGGTGGCACGCTCGTCATGTGGGCGCTGCTGCCGTCCGCGGCCGTCGTGGCCGTCCGCCGGGTGGGGGAGAAGATCGCGGCGCGCGGACTCCGCACCGGCAGTCCCGGGCAACTGATCGGAGGGCGTTGGACGATCGCCCACCCGGCTGTCGTGGTCCGTCCCGCCCTCGCCATCGTCATCGGCCTGGGGCTGGTCTGCCAGCTTCAGGTATGGAACAGCCGGGTCGGCGAGCAGGCCCTCGCGGCACGCGTCTCCCAGGCGGGCGTCGGCGACAGCGTGATCAGCGTCCAGAGCCGTGACCTGACGCCACCGCTGATCGAGAAGCTCGCCCGCTCACTCCCGGCGGGGGCCGTGCTCGTCGCCCTGAACACGGATTCCGAGCAGCGGGCCACACTGCTCCAGGGCTCCTGCCGTGCGCTGAAGACGCTGGGTCTGGGGTGTCCCACCACGCCGGAAACGGTCACGGAAGGCGACAGGCGGGTGACCGAGATCCGCCACTGGTACGGCCCGAGCCTGCGCGTCCAGGTCGCTCCGTCCGCGCTGCGTCTCGACAGGCTGCACGGATCTCTCCTGGTGATCACCGAGACGTCTGGTCTGCGTGACCAGGTGGAGGCAGCGGCGTATGCGCAGCTGCCCGCCGTGAACGTCGAGACCCTTGGCGAAGGCTGGCTGGTGGGCGCCGCGACCAACGCCCGGCTGAACAACTGGCTCGCCCTGTTCGGTTCCCTGGGGCTGGCCCTGCTGTTGCTGGCCGCCTGCCTGGGCGCGGCCGCGGAGTTCGTGAGAACGCGGCAATCCCTTGCGCCATTGGCTGATCTGACCAGCCGTCAGAATGCGGTCAGGTCGGCCACCCTGTGGCACCTGACCGTCCCCCTGCTGATCTCCGCAGGCATCGCGGCCGTCGTCACCGCCTGGCATGCGATGTTCTTCATCGCCGTGTTGCTGGGGGGAAGCGTCCCCTGGGGCGTGCTGGTCACCGGTGCGGGCGGATGCGTGCTGCCGGCGGTACTGATGGGAGTTCTGGGCGGGCGGGCTGCGAGCCCACCCGGTCGGCCGCGCCGGTCGGCCGACTGACGTCGGGCCGCCACCGCGCGGGCAGGGGGCGCCTCGGTTCGACGCGCCCCCTGGAGCGTCAGCCCCGCGCGCCCTTCTTGTCGCCGCGGTCGGCGACCGGCACGTCGAGGGGCCGGGCGAGGCCGACCACTCCTTCGTCGAGACGCTGCAGATGCCGCAGGACACGGAAGGCGACGGTGCCCGACGGCAGCGCGCCCGGACCGTCGTGCTTGAGCATCGAGGCGATGCTCGCGCCGGAGGTGACCTCGCCGTCGGTCTTCTCGTCCTCGACGTACGCGGCGATCACCGCGATGTTGTGGGCGATGCGCCGCCCGGCCCGCTCCAGGCGGGGATCGGCCGCGATGTTCTTGCTGTGCGGTACGAGTTCGGCGGTCGCCGCCAGGGAACGCGCGTGATAGGCGCAGGTCTCCAGCAGCGCCACCAGATAGCGGGCGGTCCGCCGGCGGCCGCGCAGCGGCGTGATCGGGTGCGTCAGCGGCCTGGTGGAGGCGCGCAGGTCGTCCAGCGCCGTGTCCAGGTCCCGCGCCTTGCCCAGCAGGTCGGACGCCGGGCCGCCGCTGAGCTGCTCCACCGCGGCCGAGACCACGTCGCCCAGCCGGTCCAGCACGGTGCCCAGCAGCTCGTCGGTGCGGCGGTCGGTATGCACCGGCAGCACCAGTACCGCCGCGATGATGCCGCAGACCGCACCCAGCGCCGTCTCCTCGATGCGCAGCACCAGCACCGAGAAGCTGTAGGTGTTGAGCAGCGTGTAGAGCAGGCCCAGCATCGCGGTGACGAAGAAGGACATCAGCGCGTACGACAGCGGGGCGGTGAAGAACATCGCGAAGATGAAGAGCAGGACGAGGGCGAAGGCGATCCAGGTGTGGTTGCCGACCAGCCCCGCCAGCCCGACACCGGCCACCACTCCGACGACCGTGCCGAGCAGCCTGCGGTAGCCCTTGACCAGGATCTCGCCGGTGGACGCGGTGTTGAGGAAGACCACCCAGCAGGTCAGCACCGCCCAGTACCAGCGCTGGGTGGAGAGGAACTCACCGCCGATGATGGCCAGCACCGACCCCACCGAGACCTGGAACGCGGCCCGGGTGGTGGGACGCTGCAACCCCGTCCGGTCGTCGCCCTCGTCCTCCTCTTCCTCGGCCCCGATCGCGACGTCCTCGGCGTCGAACTCCTCACGAGAACGGGTCGTCGCCGGCGTGTCGTTGGACTCGTCCTGCGGCCCGTCCAGCGCGAGGCGCAGACCCAGGACGGAGCGGGCGGCCTCACCGATACCGCGGAAGACGTCCTGGACGGCGGTCGAGCCGGGCGGCAGCTTGTCCTCGTCGCGGTAGCCCAGCAGCCGGTTGCGCACATGGGCGACGGCGGTGCCCCGGTCGTCGGAGACCGGCCGTGCCACCAGCAGGTGCAGCGCCTTCAGGTCCCGGCGCAGGGTGACGGTCGCGTCGTCGTGCGTGGTGATGAGGGTTCCGGTGGCCGGTACGGGCGCATGCGGCAGATGGAGGGTGAGGGTGTCCGCGCGCTCGGCACTGCGGGCGTTCAGCAGGAGCACGCCCAGCCGCTCCGTGGCGATCTCGGCGTCCGCGACCCGTCGTTGCAGCAGCGCGGCCGTGGCCGCGTCCCGGGTTCCCTCCTCCAGGCGGCCCTGGATCATCAGCGCCGCCTCGTGCAGCCGGGCGGTGTGCCGCCGCAGGTCGTCGAGGACCTTGTCCAGCTGCTCAGGGGGCGCGTCGAGCAGTTCGATCTGGCTGGCGACGAGCTGCGCGAGCCGCGCGCGGAAGGCGTCGCGCAGCCGCCGCAGGATGCGTTGGGGAGTCTCCGGTACGACGGCGAAGCGCACGACCGCACTGCAGGCGAAGGCGATGGCCAGGGTCCCGCAGAGATCGGGCAGCGAGGAGACCGTCACGCCCACGAAGAGGGAGACGAAGTAGATCTGGAAGCCGATGAGGCCCAGCGCGGTCCCGCGGTCGCCGAAGCGGCGGGAGTAGACGGCGGCGAAGATCAGCGCGACGAAGAACAGGTCACCGGCGATGATCCGGCTGTGCAGCAGCGCTGCCAGGGACATCGCCGCGAGTGCGACCGGAAGGCCGAGGGCGAGCGTGATCGCCTGGCCGCCGACCTGCTTTTCCTTGATCGCGAAGGTGGAGACCATCGCGGCCATGGCACCGGCGACCATGTGGGTGACGTCGGTGTCGAGCAGGGCGAGGGCGACGAGGGTGAGCGCGATCGCCGCGACCGTCCGCAGCCCCGCCATCAGTCGCAGCAGTCCAGGGTCGGACGCGACGAAGCGATCCCACGTGCCGGTTCCGACCCGTCGTGTCACTGCCCTCACGCTGCTGAACTCTCCTCGTCCCGACCTGGTCCACGGACGCCACAGCATCGCACGGCGACAACTCCGAACAACAGCTGGTCGGGGCCGGTCGCTGGGTGATCGAAGCCGGACGATGGGTGGTCGGGGCCGGGCCTTCCTCGGAGGTCCGCGAAATCCCCCTCCACGCGGTCCGCCGCGCCTTCCCCGCGCGCCCCCATGGCTCGCCTGTCGGCGCTCGGAGAGGCCGCGCGCTCAGGCCAAGTGGAACACCTCCGTGAGCGGGCGCATCGCCTCGTCGGGGCCCCGCCCGTCCAACTCCTCGAAGAAGTCGGCCATGTGGGCCTGCCAGCGGGCGTTGACCTCGGTCGCCGCCATCGCGGCCTGTGACGCCGCGAAGTCCTCGGTCTCCAAATAGCCGACGAGCAGTCCGTCTTCGTGGAGGAAGAGGGAGTAGTTGCGCCAGCCGGCGCCGGAGAGCGCCGCCAGCATCTCCGGCCAGACCTGCTCATGGCGTTCGCGGTACTCGTCGATCCGGTCGGGGCGGACCTTCAACAGGAAACAGACGCGCTGCACGGGGCGGCTCCTTCTCTTGGCGAGCACGGGGCACGGGGGTACCCGGGAGTGAGGTGAGGGTCAGGGAGAGTCTGATTGAAATGTTTCAATCCGGTTCTCCGGAAGCTACGGGCGGTGCGGAGGCGGAGTCAATCCCCGGACGCGGCGTCCCGGTCGTGCCCGGACTGCCCTACTGCCCTTCGGAGCGGGCGGTGGTGCGCGGAGTGGTGCCGGCGGCGGAAAAGTTACGGCCACATGTCTTGACGGTCACCTCCACCTGAGGCCATGTTTGAGTCGTTTCAATCAGCGCGTCGCGATTCCGTGAGCCCTGAGGGTGATGGCCGTGGCTCGGTCGGACCCTCGGTCCACCTGGGGCGACGTGCTTCATACCGACGGCCGGGCCCGTTCCGGCCGTCTCTCCCCCCGCCCCGAAACAGGACGAAGGAGGCTCCGTGATGTCGGTGGAGACCACCCAGGACACCACGGCCGATGCCGGCGACGGCGCCGTCACCAAACAGCAGTGGAAGTGGACGGCCCTGGCCGGTATGGCTTCCTATCTGGACGCCGGCTCGATCGTCGCGCTCGGCTCGGGCCTGTCGCTCTTCCAGGACAGCATGGGGCTGTCCAGCGATGCCGTCGGCACCCTGACCGCCATCGGCCCGAACGCCGTCGGCGCGGCAATCGGCGCCTTCATCGGTGGCCGGCTGGGCGACAAGCTCGGACGCAAGCGGATCTACCAGTACGACCTGCTCGTCTATGCGGGCGCCATGCTGCTCATCGCCTTCGCGGTCAACCCGCTGATGCTGTTCGTGGGCACCTTCATCGTGGGCCTCGCGGTCGGCGCGGACGTCCCGACCTCGCTGGCGCTGGTCGGTGAGTTCTCGCCGGCGAAGGCGCGTGGCAAGCTGATGGGGCTCACCCAGGTGACGTGGAATCTCGGCCCGGTGGTCGTCCTCCTGCTCGCCTGGGCGCTGTCCGATCTGGGGCTGCTCGGCATCCGGCTGGTCTTCCTCCAGCTGTTCGTGGTCGCCCTCGTCACCTACGCGCTGCGCCGCGGTATGACGGAATCGGTGGCCTGGAGGCTCGCGGCGCAGTCCGGCAAGGTGGCCAGGGCGCGGGTCCGCGACCTGCTGAGCGGGCCGAATCTGCGGGCCCTTCTCTACACCGGCGGCATCTACCTGTTCTGGAACCTCGCGGCCGGCACGAACGGGATCTTCACCCCGTACATGGTCAAGACCCTCGGTGCGGGCAGCCAGGCCACCAGCGTGCTGCTGTCCTGCGCGAGTTTCGCGCTCGCCATCGTCGGCACCGTCGCCCTCTACATGCGTCTTGCCGACAAGGGGCACAAGTACCGCAAGGCGATGTGGATCACCGGTTCTGTGATGCAGATAGCGGCGTACGGCCTCTTCCTCGTCCTGCCGTTCACCATCTCGACGATCATCTTCAACGTCGTCCTGTTCGGCATCGGCCAGACCATGGCGGGCGAGGGCTTCTACAAGACGGTCAGCCAGGAGCTCTTCCCGACCACCCTGCGCGGCACGGCGCAGGGCATCTCCTTCGGGGTCGCCCGGGTCTTCCTCGGTATCTGGTCCTTCTTCGTGCCGACCCTCGCCGAGACCGGCATCACGGCGGTCGCCGGGTTCCTCACCTTCTGCCTGTTCGTGTGCGGGGTGATCGGGATGTTCATGCCGAACACCACCGGTAAGTCCCTCGACCGGCTGGAGGCGGAGCGGGCCGTGGCCTGACCCGGGCGGGGCCGTTGACAGGCCCTGCGAACGCCCTTTAGCGTCCAGTATTGAATCGTTTCATCGCAGCGATGAGTCACCACAGGAGAGACATGACCGAGCCCACCGCAGACGAGGCACGGACGGCGCGGGCCAAGGCCGTCCTGAAGCGCCAGGCGATCGAGACGCCGTCCTGGGGCTACGGGAACTCCGGCACCCGCTTCAAGGTGTTCGCCCAGCCGGGCGTGCCGCGCACCCCGCACGAAAAGCTGGACGACGCCGCGAAGGTGCACCACTTCACCGGCGCCGCACCGACCGTGGCGCTGCACATCCCCTGGGACCGGGTCGAAGGACCAAAGGGCTACGCGGGCCTCGCCCGGTACGCCGAAGAGCGCGGCGTGAAGCTCGGCACCATTAACTCCAATGTCTTCCAGGACGACGACTACAAGCTGGGCAGTGTCACCAACCCGGACCCGGCGGTCCGGCGCAAGGCGCTCGGCCACCTGCTGGAGTGCGTCGACATCATGGACGAGACCGGCTCGCGCGACCTGAAGCTCTGGTTCTCCGACGGCACCAACTATCCCGGACAGGACGACATCCGCGACCGCCAGGACCGGCTGGCGGAAGCGCTGCAGGCCGTCTACGAGCGCCTCGGCGACGACCAGCGGATGGTCCTGGAGTACAAGTTCTTCGAGCCGGCCTTCTACGCGACCGATGTGCCCGACTGGGGCACGGCGTACGGGCACTGCCTCAAGCTCGGCGAGAAGGCGCAGGTGTGTGTGGACACCGGGCACCATGCGCCGGGCACCAACATCGAGTTCATCGTCGCGCTGCTGCTGCGCGAGCGGAAACTCGGAGCGTTCGACTTCAACTCCCGCTTCTTCGCCGACGACGACCTGATGGCGGGCGCGGCCGACCCGTTCCAGCTGTTCCGGATCATGTACGAGGTACGGCGCGGAGGGGGGCTGGACGAGGGCTCGGGCATCGCCTTCATGCTCGACCAGTGCCACAACATCGAGGCGAAGATCCCCGCGGTCATCCGCTCGGTGATGAACGTCCAGGAGGCCACGGCCAAGGCGCTGCTCGTCGACCGCGACGCGCTGGCCGGCGCACAGCGCTCCGGTGACGTCCTCGCGGCCAACGCCGTCCTGATGGACGCCTTCAACACCGACGTACGCCCGCTGCTCGCCGAGGTCCGCGAGGAGCAGGGCCTGGACCCCGACCCGGTCGCCGCCTACCACCGCTCCGGCTGGGCCGCGCACCTCGCCGCCGAGCGCGCCGACGGACAGCAGGCGGGCTGGGGCGCCTGACCCGC
This sequence comes from Streptomyces sp. Pv4-95, assembly GCF_045782725.1. Taxonomy (NCBI): domain Bacteria; kingdom Bacillati; phylum Actinomycetota; class Actinomycetes; order Kitasatosporales; family Streptomycetaceae; genus Streptomyces; species Streptomyces sp. Pv4-95. Next base: position 1,175,340 of record NZ_CP127172.1, on the reverse strand, counting down.
CCCCGTACGCACCTCTCCCTTCCCCTAAGGACTTTGCTCATGGCTTCCGCCATCCACCCCCAAGACCCTCCGAAGGGCGCCGGTTCCGCGCGGATCCCCGAGGCGGCGGCCGCGCTGCTCGCGCGGGCGCACCGACTCGGCGCCGATCCCCGCAACACCAACTACGCGGGCGGCAACGCCTCCGCGAAGGGCAACGCCGCCGACCCGGTGACCGGCGGCGACATCGAGCTGATGTGGGTCAAGGGCTCGGGCGGCGACCTCGGCACGCTCACCGCCGACGGGCTCGCCGTGCTGCGTCTGGACCGGCTCCGCGCGCTGACGGAGGTGTATCCGGGTGTGGAGCGCGAGGACGAGATGGTCGCGGCCTTCGACTACTGCCTGCACGGCAAGGGGGGCGCGGCGCCGTCCATCGACACCGCGATGCACGGCCTGGTGGACGCGGCACACGTCGACCATCTGCACCCCGACTCGGGAATCGCCCTCGCCTGCGCGGCGGACGGCGAGAAGCTGACGGCCGAGTGCTTCGGCGACCGGGTGGCCTGGGTGCCGTGGCGGCGACCGGGCTTCCAGCTCGGCCTGGACATCGCGGCGGTCAAGCGGGACAACCCGCAGGCCATCGGCTGCGTACTCGGCGGTCACGGCATCACCGCCTGGGGCGACACGTCCGAGGGGTGCGAGCGCAACGCCCTGCACCTCATCCGCACGGCGGAGACGTTCCTCGCCGAGCGCGGCAAGGCCGAGCCGTTCGGTCCGTTGCTGGACGGGTACGCGCCTCTCGACGCCGCCGCACGCCGGGAGCGGGCGGCGGCGCTCGCGCCGGTGATCCGGGGGCTGGCCTCCCGCGACCGGCCGCAGGTCGGCCACTTCGACGACTCCGAGGCCGTCCTCGACTTCCTCGCACGCGCCGAGCACCCGCGGCTCGCGGCCCTGGGCACGTCCTGCCCGGACCACTTCCTGCGGACGAAGGTCAGGCCGCTGGTCCTCGACCTGCCGCCGTCCGCACCGCTCGACGAGGCCGTCGCGCGCATCGAGGAACTGCACGCCGAGTACCGCGACGCGTACGCCGCCTACTACGCCCGGCACGCCGAGCCCGACTCGCCGCCGATGCGCGGCGCGGACCCGGCGATCGTGCTCGTCCCGGGCGTCGGGATGTTCTCCTTCGGCAAGGACAAGCAGACGGCGCGGGTGGCGGGGGAGTTCTACCTCAACGCCGTCAACGTGATGCGCGGCGCCGAGGCGGTCTCGACGTACGCGCCGATCGAGGAGTCCGAGAAGTTCCGCATCGAGTACTGGGCGTTGGAGGAGGCCAAGCTCCGTCGAATGCCGAAGCCGAGGCCGCTGGCCACCCGCGTGGCGCTGGTGACGGGTGCGGGCAGCGGCATCGGCAGGGCCGTCGCGCACCGACTGGTCGCCGAGGGCGCGTGTGTGGTGATCGCGGACCTGAACGCGGACAGCGCGGCCACCGTCGCCGAGGAGCTGGGCGGCGCGGACAAGGCCGTCGCGGTGGCCGTGGACGTGACGTCCGAGGAGCAGATCGCCGAGGCGTTCCGGGCCGCGGCGCTGGCGTTCGGCGGTGTCGACCTGGTGGTCAACAACGCGGGTATCTCGCTGTCGAAGCCGCTCTTGGAGACGACGGCGCGGGACTGGGACCTCCAGCACGACATCATGGCGCGCGGATCGTTCCTCGTCTCGCGCGAGGCGGCACGGCTGATGCGGGCGCAGGAGCTCGGCGGCGACCTCGTCTACATCGCGTCCAAGAACGCGGTGTTCGCCGGCCCGAACAACATCGCCTACTCCGCCGCGAAGGCCGACCAGGCACACCAAGTGCGCCTGCTGGCAGTGGAGTTGGGTGCGGACGGGATCCGTGTGAACGGCGTCAATCCGGACGGTGTGGTGCGCGGCTCCGGGATCTTCGCGGGCGGCTGGGGAGCGCAGCGCGCGGCGACGTACGGCATCGAGGAGGACAAGCTCGGCGAGTTCTACGCCCAGCGCACCCTCCTCAAGCGCGAGGTCCTGCCGGAGCACGTCGCGAACGCGGTGTTCGCCCTGACCGGCGGCGATCTGACGCACACGACCGGGCTGCACGTTCCCGTGGACGCGGGCGTCGCGGCGGCGTTCCTGCGCTGACACCGCCAGTTCCCCGTCACGGCGGCCGCGCACCACGGCGCGGCCGCCGCCCGCACCAACGACCCCCGCGAGGACCCTGTGCCACCCACCGACCCCCTCCCGTTCGCCGCCGTCGACCTCGGCGCCTCCAGTGGGCGCGTGATGACGGTCCGGGCCGGCCCGGACGTCCTGGACCTGGCCGAGGTCCACCGCTTCCCCAACCGGGCCGTGCGCACCGGCGGCACGTTGCACTGGGACGTGCTCGCGCTGTACGCGGGCGTCCTCGACGGGCTGCGGGCCGCCGGGCAGGTGGCCTCCGTCGGCATCGACAGCTGGGCCGTCGACTACGGCCTGCTCGACGCGGACGGGGCGCTGCTCGGCAACCCGGTGCACTACCGCGACAGCCGTACGGAAGGCGCCGCGGAGAAGGTGTGGGCGCGGGTGCCGGCCGACGAGCTGTACGCGGCGACCGGCCTGCAGTACGCGCCCTTCAACACGCTCTACCAGCTGACGGCGGCTCGCGGAACTCCTCAACTCGCCGCTGCCGGGCGCCTGTTGCTCATCCCCGACCTGCTGACGTACTGGCTGACCGGCCGTCCCGGCACCGAGCTGACCAACGCCTCCACCACCCAGCTGATCGATCCGCGCACCGGCGACTGGGCGTACGGCGTCGCCGAGCGGCTGGGCATCGACCTCGGCCTGTTCGCGCCGCTGCGCCGCCCCGGCGACCCGGCGGGGGAGCTGCTGCCGCACGTGCTGGAGGAGACGGGGCTGACCGGCCCGGTGCCGGTGACCGCGGTGGGCTCGCACGACACCGCGTCCGCGGTGGCCGCCGTGCCCGCGGGGCCCGCCGACCGCTTCGGGTACATCTGCACCGGCACCTGGTCGCTCGCCGGTCTTGAGCTGGACGCGCCCGTCCTGAGCGAGGCGAGCCGCACGGCCAACTTCACCAACGAACTCGGCCTCGACGGCACCGTCCGCTACCTGCGCAACATCATGGGCCTCTGGCTCCTCCAGGAATGCCTGCGGGCCTGGGGCGGACCGGACCTCGCCCCCCTGCTGAGGGAGGCGGCCGAGGAACCGGCGCTGCGGTCCGTCGTCGACGCGGGCGACGCCGCCTTCCTCCCGCCCGGTCGGATGCCCGAGCGGATCGCCGCCGCCTGCCGGGCCACCGGCCAGCCGGTACCGGAGACCCGGGCCGCGACGGTCCGCTGCATCCTGGATTCGCTGGCGCTCGCGCACCGCCGCACCCTCGCCGACGCGGCCCGGCTCGCCGACCGCCCCGTCGACGTCGTGCACATCGTCGGCGGCGGCGCGCGCAACGCGCTTCTGTGCCAGCTGACGGCCGACGCCTGCGGCCTGCCGGTCGTCGCCGGCCCGGCCGAGGCCGCCGCGCTCGGCAATGTCCTCGTGCAGGCACGGGCGCACGGTCTGGTCGACGACCGGGCGGCGATGCGCGCGCTCCTCGCGCGGACGCAGCCACTGGCGCGGTACGAGCCGCGGGGCGACGCCGCCGCATGGCGCGCGGCCGAGCGCAGGCTCGCGGCGTGATGCGGCACCTTCCCGCCGCGAACGGACTGAACGGACCGAACGGACCGAACGAACCGAACGAACCGAAGGGGCCGCGGTGCGTGCCGCCCTGTTTCTGACCTGTGTCAACGACACGTTGTATCCGGGCACCGGCCGGGCGGTGGTGAACCTGCTGTCCAGGCTCGGGGTCGAGGTGGACTTCCCCATGGGCCAGACCTGCTGCGGGCAGGCCCACTACAACACCGGCTACCGCCACCAGGCGGAGCCGCTCGCCCGGCATTTCGCCGAGGTGTTCGCGGAGTACGACGCGATCGTCACGCCCTCCGGGTCGTGCGGGGCGATGGTGCGCGAGCTCTATCCGCGGATGGGCGAACGGGCCCGTGCGGAGGGCCGTGGCGAGGGCCTGGCGGCGGCGCTGGCACCGGTGGTCCACAAGACGTACGAACTCACCGAGTTCCTGGTGGACGTGCTCGGCGTGACCGATGTCGGCGCCTGGTTCCCGCACACCGTGACCTACCACCCCACCTGCCACGGGCTGCGGTCCCTCGGGCTCGGCGACCGGCCGCGCCGGCTGCTCGAAGCCGTCCGCGGGCTCGAACTCGTGGAGCTTCCCGGCGCCGAGGAGTGCTGCGGATTCGGCGGCACCTTCGCCGTCAAGAACTCCGATGTCTCGGCCGCGATGGGCACCGACAAGGTCCGCAACGCCGAGTCGACCGGCGCGGGCGTCCTGTGCGCCGCGGACAACTCCTGCCTGATGCACCTCGGCGGCACCATGACGCGGCTGCGTACGTCGCTGCGCCCGGTCCACCTCGCGGAGATCCTGGCGAGCACGGAAGAGGAGCCCCTGTCATGAGCGGCACGTATCTGGGCATGCCCGCCTTTCCCGACGCCGCGCACGACGCCGTGCGCGACCGTACGCTGCGCGGCAATCTGCGGCATGCCACGCACACCATCCGCGACAAGCGCGCCCAGGCCGTCGCCGAGCTGGCGGACTGGGCGGAGCTGCGCGAGGCGGGCAAGCAGATCAAGGACCACACCCTGCGCCATCTGGACCGCTACCTCGTGCAGTTGGAGGAGTCGGTCACCGCCGCCGGCGGCACCGTGCACTGGGCGGCCGACGCGGCCGAGGCCAACCGCATCGTGACCCGCCTGGTGCGCGCGACCGGCGAGACGGAGGTCGTCAAGGTCAAGTCGATGGCCACCCAGGAGACCGGTCTGAACGAGGCGCTGGAGGCCGAGGGCATCCGTGCCTACGAGACCGACCTCGCCGAACTCATCGTGCAGCTCGGCAAGGACCGGCCCTCGCACCTGCTCGTCCCGGCCATCCACCGCAACCGCGGCGAGATCCGCGACATCTTCCGCCGGGAGATGAGCGCGTGGGGCCGCTCGGCGCCCGAAGCGCTGACCGACAGTCCCGCCGAACTCGCCGAGGCCGCCCGGCTCCACCTCCGCGAGAAGTTCCTGCGCGCCAAGGTCGGCATCTCCGGCGCCAACTTCATGGTCGCCGAGACCGGCACGCTGGTCGTCGTCGAGTCCGAGGGCAACGGCCGGATGTGCCTGACTCTCCCGGAGACGCTGATCTCCGTCGTCGGCATCGAGAAGACCGTGCCGAGCTGGCGCGACCTGGAGGTGTTCCTCCAGACGCTGCCCCGCTCCTCGACGGCGGAGCGGATGAACCCCTACACATCGATGTGGACCGGGACCACCGCCGCCGCGGCGGGGGACGGCCCGCGGGCCTTCCACCTCGTTCTCCTCGACAACGGGCGCACCGACACACTGGCCGACGAGGTCGGACGCCAGGCCCTGCGCTGCATCCGCTGCTCGGCGTGCCTCAACGTGTGCCCGGTGTACGAGCGGGCGGGCGGACACGCGTACGGCTCCGTCTACCCCGGCCCGATCGGTGCCATCCTCAGTCCACAACTGCGCGGCACCCAGAGCGAGATCGACGCCTCGTTGCCGTACGCGTCCAGCCTCTGCGGGGCCTGCTACGAGGTCTGCCCCGTGGCCATCGACATCCCCGAGGTCCTGGTGCACCTCCGCGAACGCGTGGTGCAGGGCGGCGAGGTCACCCGTCACGGGGCGAAGGTCACCTTGAAGCCGGCGAAGGGACACGCCGCCGAGCGTGCCGCGATGCGGGCCGCGCGCTGGGCCTTCAGCCATCCCGCGGCGCTGCGGGCCGGCCAGCGGCTCGCAGCGCGCACCCGCCGCCTCCACCCCCGGACGCTGCCGGGCCCCGGCCGGGCGTGGAGCGCGACCCGCGATCTGCCGCCGGTGCCCGCGGAGCCGTTCCGCGACTGGTGGCGACGCACCCGGCAGGCCGAGGGGAAGGACAGCACATGAGCAGCAGGGAAAGGGTCCTCGGCCGGGTGCGCCGGGCGCTGGGACCGGAGCGCGAACCGCAGAATGACTCGTCGGCGGTGGACCGCCGCTATCTGCGTGAGCACGGTACGCGCAGCCCCGAGCAGACCGTCGCGCTGCTCGCCGAGAACCTGGCGGAATACCGGGCCCTGGTGCACCGTACGGACCTCCGCGGGCTGCCCGCACTCCTGGCGCGGCTGCTCGCCGAGCGCGGGTCGCGGACCGTGGTGGTGCCACCCGGTCTGCCGCCCGGATGGCTGCCCGAGGACGGCCCGACGCGCGTCCACGACGCGGCTTCGCTCAGCCCCGCTCAGCTCGACGGCACGGACAGCGTGGTGACGGGCTGCGCCGTGGCGATCGCCGAGACCGGCACGCTCGTCCTGGACGGCGGCCCGGACCAGGGGCGGCGCCGGATCACGCTCGTCCCCGACCATCACCTCTGCGTGGTGCGGGTCCCGGACCAGGTCGTCGCCTCGCTCCCGCTCGCGATGGAACTCCTCGACCCCGGGCGCCCCCTGACCTGGATCTCCGGCCCTTCGGCCACCAGCGACATCGAACTGGACCGGGTCGAGGGGGTACACGGTCCGCGCACCCTGGAGGTGGTGCTGGTGAGCGAGGGCTGACCCGCCCGGAGGCGCCAACGACCCCGGCCGGAAACGGTCAGTGCGGTGCCAGGCTGGAGCGCCGCACGACCAGTTCCGGCTGGAGAACCTCACGCCGGTGCGCGTGGCCGCCCTCGTCCGCCGTCTCGATCTCCTCCAGGAGGAGTTCGGCCGCCATGGCACCCATGGTGACGGCGGGCTGTCGTACGGACGTGAGCGGGACGGCAGCCGCGGCCGCGAATTCGATGTCGTCGTAGCCGACGAGCGCGATGTCCTCGGGGACCCGGATGCCCGCCGCGTACATCTCCTGGAGGACGCCGAGCGCCAGCAGATCGTTGGCGCAGAAGACGGCGGTGGGCCGTTCCGTGAGGCCCAGGAGCCGGGCACCCGCGTCCCGCCCGGCGGCCACGTCGAGGCGTTTGCTGGGCAGCTCGCGCAGCGACTCGGCGGGGAGCCCGGCCTCGGCCAGGGCCTGGAGCGCGCCGGTGCGCCGGTCCTTGACCTGCTGCAGCGTGGACGGGCCGCTCACATAGGCGATGCTGCGGTGCCCCGCGGTGACGAGATGGCGTACGGCGAGGGCGCCGCCGGTGACATCGTCGACGGAGACGGAGCATTCGGAGGTGCCCTCGGCGACCCGGTCGAGCAGCACGAAGGGGATGTGGTGCCGGCGGAAGGCCGTGATGTTGCGGCCGGTCGCGTCGGCCGGGGTCAGGAGGACGCCGCGGACCCGCTGCTCGGCGAAGAGCGACAGGTACTCGGCCTCCTCGGTCGGGCTCTGGGCGCTGGTGCACACCATCACACCGAGCCCGGCCGCGCGCGCGGCCCGCTCCGCGCCGCGCGCGACATCGACGAAGAAGGGGTTGCCCATGTCCAGGACGAGCAGCCCCATGATGCGGCTGTGCCCCGCGCGCAGCTGCCGCGCGGACTCGCTGCGGACGTAGCCGAGGCGTTCGATGGCCGACAGGACCCGCTCCCGGGTGCCCGAGGCGACGGCCTCCGGGCGGTTGATGACATTCGAGACCGTGCCCACGGAAACCCCGGCGGCGCGGGCGACGTCCTTGATACCCACGGACGGTGCCATCGGGCGGAAACCTCCAGCGATGCGAGCGGCGTCGGGCTCACGGGCACTGGTCCCGCGGACCCTCGGAAGACCGGGCGGGTCACTCGCGTCCGTTGCGCCGTCCGTGCCCCTGCCCCGTCCCGGGTGAGTTTACGTGGACCGGGGGCCGGCGGGAGCGCCGCCGCCCGTCCACCGTCCCCGCAGGTGGGCGGCGCCCGCCCGGGCCGCGCTCAGGTGGGGCTGAGGGGATGGGTGGCCGTGGCGGAACGCGGCGGCCATGCCTGGGGGGCGAGGATGCCCAGGACGTACGCGCGGGCGACCAGGGCGGGCCGGGTCGCGGCGCCGAGGAGATCGCGCAGCCGTCGCAGGTGGTAGTCGACGGTCTGCCGGGAGAGCCGCAGCGAGGTGGCGATCTCCCCGTTGCTGCGCCCCACGGCGAGCAGGGACAGGATGCGGATCTGGCTTGCCGTGAGCGGCGGTTGGACGTCGTGCGCGAGCCCCTGGTGGGTGACGACCGCCCAGACGTGCGCCGCCCGGGTGGAGGTCCGGCCCACCGTCGTCAGATGCAGCCGGGCCCTGCGCTGCCGGCCGAGAGCGTCCAGGAACACCGCCGTGGTCTCGACCCTCCTGCTTCGGCGGGCTATCAGGTCGTTCCATCTGTGATGCAGCAGGTCGAGCTCCGGGGCCGGGGCCAGCAGGGTGTCGGCGCGGCGGCCGATGAGGTCCGAGAGCCTGGTCTGGAGCAGTTCCGCGGCCGCGGCGCTCGCCTGTCTGATCCGTCCGCCGGCCGAGATCAGGGCGCAGGGCAGCCCGCTGTGGTCGCGCAGCGCGTGCAGGCTCTCCTCGGCCTCGCGGCGCTGGCGCAGCGCGCGCGTGGAGTCGGTGATGTCCACATAGATGCCCGCCACGCAGGTCTGCGAGCCCTCCAGGACGGGGAAGCGGTGGCCCGCCGCGTGTCCGTCGGTGCCGTCGGAGCGGTGGTACGTCAGGGTGTGCCGCACCGGTCTGCCGTGGGCGAGGATCTCCCGGTCGAGCGCGAGGAACTGCGCGGCGTCGTCGGGGGTGTCGAGGTCCTGGAGGTGCTTGCCGATGATGTCCGGGGGAGTGGCGCCGTAGAGGTGGGCGTAGGCGTGGTTGGTCCACAGGTAGCGTCCGTTGCGGTCCCGTATGAAGGCCGCGGCGGGGGCCAGGTCGGCGAACGCGTCGTAGCGGCGCCCGGGGGCTGCCCCGGCGTCGACCTCCACCGCGAGCCCGCGCGTGCGGCCGCGGCCCGCGGTGCCGTCGAGGGGCCAGCTCACCTCGAAGACCCGGCCGTCGAACCGGGCGTGCCACTGCCGGGGACCGGCGGTGTTCGCCGCGAGATCGGGCCGCAGCGTGTCGAGGAACCGCTGTGCCGTCCGCGTGTCGCCGAAGGCGCCGCCGCCGCTGTCGATGACGTGCAGCTGCCCGTCGGTCTCCCACCAGGACACGGGGAGGTGTGTGAGCAGCGCTTTGAGACTGGTCTCGTCCACGACGACCTTTCCATCAAGTTTCAACCGGTTGGCGCGATGTGACACCGCGATGCGTATCCCGTCCGGTTCCCGCGCAAGCCCGGTTCTCGGCCGACCTGGGAGGTCTCCGGTGCCGGCGCCGTGCCGCCCCTCCCCGCCATACGTCATCACGGATCCTTCACACCTGCCCAACGGCACCCACAACTCTGGCACTTGCCTGACCTTCTGGCGCACGAAGCGGTTTCCCGGGCGCCTCGGGGCTGCTTCGCTTGAGGGGTGGCAGGCGCCCGTTGGAGGCGCCCCTCGCGCCACCTTGACGCGCCGTCCGCCGGTGACGCCGTCCACCTCTGACGCCCCACCCCTTTTTCCGTGAAGGAGATGCATTTCTGTGAGCAAGGTGCTGTACGTGCATGCCAAGGGCGGCCCGCCGCTCGGCCATGCCCTGTCACGGGTCGCCGCGAGGTCGGCAGTGCACCTGCTGGCACTCAGCGCACTTCCTCCCACCCTGGCCGCGACCGCGGAGCGCCGCTGCGCCTCGGTCCTGGCCCCCACCGCGCAGGAGCAGCACGACCTGGTGTCGCTGATCGTCGCCCGTGCCCAGGCGGTCGGCGCGGACGCGGTCGTCACCTTCTCCGAGTACGCGGTCGTGGCCGTCGCCGAGGCGTGCGAGAAGCTCGGCCTCGCCGGCGCGGGCTCCTCCTGCGTGCTCGCCCGCGACAAGCGGATGATGCGGCGCACCTGGCGGGAACAGGGCATATCCCAGCCCCGGTTCCGGCCGGTCGCCTGCGAACAGGACCTGCACGACGCGGCCTCCGCCCTCGACTTCCCCCTGCTGCTGAAGGCGGCCTGGAGCGCCGGATCCACCGCCCACCAGATCATCCGCTCCCCGCGGGAGGTGCGCGCGGCCTGGGAGCGCTCGCGTGCGGTGATGGCCGAATCCGCACAGCTGGGCTACGCCGAACTGCATGTGGCGGGCGCCGGCGCGGACTTCCTCGTCGAGGAGATCGTGACGGGCTCCGCCGAGGACTGGTTCGACGATCCCGGGTGGGGCGACTACGTGAGCGTCGAAGGCGTGGTCGTCGACGGCGAATTCCGGCCGGTGTGCCTCAGCGGACGCATGCCGACCGTCGCGCCCTTCACCGAACGCGCCGGCATCACCCCGGCCCTGCTCCCGCAGGAGGCCCAGGAACGGGTGGTGGCCCTCGCACGCGAGGCCGTGGACGCGCTGGACCTGGTGAACTGCGGTACGCACACCGAGATCAAGCTCGGCGCCGACGGCCGGATGTGGGTGATCGAGACGGCCGCCCGGTTCGGCGGCGCGATGACCATCCCGCAGATCGAGGAGGTCTTCGGCCTCGACCTCATCGGCATGCTCGTCGACCACCTGCTGGGGCGCCCGGTGCTCTGGCCGACGCGGGCCCGTACGCCGCAGGAGGCGCGGGGCGCGGCGGGTTCACTCGTGGTCCTGGCCGTCGACGGTGCCGGTGAGCCCTGGCCGGACCGGCGCGTCTGGGACTTCCCCGCGGTTGCCCGCGCCGTCCCCCTCGGCGACGGCAGCCGGCTGTCCGTGGTGGCCGAGAACTCCCTCCCCGACGGCGACACCGTCCCGGTCTACGACCCGGCCGCCGGCGCCAACACCATGGCGGCGCTCTGCCTGCTCTCCGCCGCCGACCCGCAGACCGTCCTCGCCGACTTCCGCACCCTGGTCGACGCCCTGCCGCACGTCCTCCCCGCCGCCGTCCCCGAGAAGGACCCGTCATGACCACCGACCTGCTCCCGCTCGGCGCGCCCTGCCCGCACACCGACCGCACCGTCGTCGGTGAGAACCTCTCGCTGCCGCTGTTCCGCACCCTCTCCGGAGTGCTGGCCGGCCACCCCTATCTGAAAGTCGTCGTCGACCGTGCCGAGAACACCTGGCACCTTCTCGACACCGCGGTCCACCCGTTCCACGTCAACTACGTCGCCACCCGGATCCTCGGCATGGAACTGTCGGCACTGGACGCGACGTTGGACGCCTTCAACGCCTCGGTGTACACCGATCCCGAGCGCCGCTTCCTCCTCGGCGTGCTCTCCCTGCACACCGACGAGGACTTCGACGGCCGCGAACGGCCCTTCCTCGTCCTGGAGACGACCGAGGCCGACACCATGCACGGCGCCCTGCTCGAAGACTTCTACACGTTCGTCCGCAGCCGGGTCGACGGCCGGCTGCCGCTGCTGCTGAAGCCCGCGAACCACGGTCAGGAACACGAACTGACCGCCATCAGCGAGGTCCGGGTGCCCCGGATCCTCAGCCACCAGCTCTTCGGCAACCGCACCCGCACTCCGCTCAACCCCGGCGACGCCACCGGCCGGCTGCGCTTCTTCGCGACCACCGAGGAGTACGAGGCGGCCGCCGCCGGCCTGGGCTGGTCGGACATCGTCGCCATGGCCTGCCTGCCCGACGACGTGCCGCGCGTCGCCGGATTCGTCAACACCGCGCCCATCACACCGCTCTCCCACACCAACGTCCTCGCCTCCGGCTGGGGCATACCCAACGCGATCGTCCGGGACCTGCCGCAGCTCGTAGCGAAGGACGACCTGAACGGCGCCTGGGTCCGCTACCGGGTGCGGGACGACGAGATCACGCTCGCGCCGCTGGCGAACGCCCCCGCCCTGCAGGCCCCGACGTGGCACCAGCAGCGGATCCGGATGGAACCGCCGCTGCTGGAGGACGTCCCCGCCCTGTCCCTGCACCGGCTGCGCCGCGCCGACCGGGACCGCTACGGGACCAAGGCGGCCAACCTCGGGGAGCTGCACCACGTCCTCGACAGCCGCAGCGCCGACCTCACCGCGTTCTACGGCCGGCCGCGGCCGCCCCGCACCGACCTGTACGGCCACCTCGCGGCCCGCCTCGGCACCACCGACGCCACCGCCGCCGAGCTGCAGCGGACGGCGGCCGCGTTCGCCGCCCGCACCGTCGCGGCCCCCGACGGAGTCGCCCTGCCGTTCGCGCTGCAACACCGCTTCCTCATCTCCTCGCCGGCCCTCCAACAGGGCATCGGCAAGCTCAAGATGGCGCTGGAACTCGACGCGGTGGACGCGCTCGACCCGCTCTGTCTGCACCTGCAGCACGTCGTCCGCAACACCCCGATGCCGGACGAGGTGACCCGGCAGATCACTCAGGCGTTTCCCGAGCCGCTCGCCGCGGGCAGCCGCCTGGTGGTGCGCTCCTCCTCCAACGCCGAGGACCTGCCCGGCTTCTCCGCGGCCGGCGTCTACGACTCGGTCACCACCGTCCGCGGCGCCGGCGAACTCCTGGACGCGGTACGCCAGGTATGGGCCTCCCTGCTGTCGCCGCGCAGCGTGCGCCTGCGCCACCAGGTCGGCATCTCGCTGGACGACACCTACATGGGAGTGATCATCCAGCAGTACGTCCCCGCGGACCTCGGAGGCGTGCTGGTGACCTGCAACCCGACCCGCCGCGAGGACTTCCGCAACGTCTACCTCAACTGCTCACCGGGCTCTCCCGAGACGGTCGTCGACGGGACGACGCTGCCGCAGCAGTACCTCTACAACACCGTGGAGGGCGGCGGCCGTACGGTGGCGCTCGGCTCGTCCGGCGCGGACCTGCCCGCCGTGACCCGCGGACGGCTCGCCGACCTGGCGCTCACCGGGCGGCTGCTGCAGTCCCACTTCAGCGCGGAGGACACCGAAAGCCCGCTCGACATCGAGTGGCTGATGACCGATCAGGGCGACTTCCGGCTGGTCCAGATCCGCCCCTACGCGCTGTGATCCGCCGGCTTCCAGGGACCCGGCGCACCACCCGCAAGGGCCCGACGGGCCCGCCCCCGACCCCCGTGGCGCGTCAGGTCATCCGGCTCAACAACGGCTTCCAACTGCTGTTCAATCTGCTGTGGTGGATGCCGGTGTTCTACGCCTACCAACGGCAGGCGGGACTCTCGGACGGGCAGATCTTCGGGATCCAGAGCATCTACTACATCGCGTTCTGCCTGTGCGAGATCCCGACCGGGATGGTGGCCGACCGCATCGGGGCCCGCAACTGCCTGCGGGCCGGGGCGGTGGTGATGACCGCGGCGAACCTCGTCCCGGTGCTCACCCCCTCGTACACGGGCTTCCTCGTGCACTTCCTGGCGATCGCCGCCGGCCGTTCCCTGACCTCCGGCGCCGCCAGCGCCTACCTGTACGACGCCCTGGCGGCGGAGGGTTGCGAGGAGCACTATCTGAAGGCCGAGGGCACCGCACGCGCCCTGGGGCTCGCCGCGAAGGTGATGTGCTGGCCCCTGGTCGGCCCGCTGATGGCCCTCGCCCACCCGGCGCCGTACGTGCTGAGCGCCGTGAGCGCGGCGGGCTCCCTGGCGTGCGCCGTCGCACTGCCGCGCCTCGCCCCCTCCCGCAGGGAGGCGGAGCCGGAAGCCCGCGCCCTCGGCCGTGAGGACAGACGCCGTTCCGGGCTCCTGCGCGACGCGGCCGTGGCACTGCGCTGGGTGCGGGCCACGCCCTGGCTCGCACTGCTCATGGTGCAGGGGGTGGCCGTGTTCACTCTCTCCCGCATCTGCCAGGTCAACCTCTTCCAGCCGATCCTGCTGGACCACGGCATCGGCGAGAGCGCGCACGGCGGGGTGTTGGCGGCGATGACCGTGGCGGAGGCCGTGGCCTCGGCCCGTCCGCAGTGGCTCGGCCGCAAGCTGACGCCGGCGACATGGGTGTCCCTGCTCAGCGTCGCGCTGGCGGGCACGCTGGCCGGCATCACCCTCGGCGGGCCATGGACCGTGGTAGCGCTGCTGTGTGTGTTCGCGGCGGTCACCGGCTTCGCCTATCCCGTCCAACGCAAGCTGGTCAACGACGCCATCCCGGCTCTCGCCCCGCGCGCCACCCTGCTCTCCGTCGAGAGCATCGTCGACCGAGGGGTGTGCGCGCTGGCGGCCGTGGCGGCCGGTGCCTACCTGTCCGCGGACCGGCTCGACGCGCTGCTGTGGCACAGCGCGATCGTGACCGCCGTGGTGATGGCCACCGTCCAGCTGGCCCTGCGCAGCAGGGAGAGGCGGCGGAAATCCGACGTGCCGGTCGGGGTGCGGAGCGAGCGGCACGGACGGACGCCGGTGAGTTGATCGGCAAAGCGGCTGTTTCTCATGGCTCCGCTCCCTATGACCCCATCGGTATGTTTCCGTGGCCGCCCTCGGAGAAAGTCGTCCGTGCCGGTCGGGGAAGGCGTGACGGAATGGCCACGGGCGGTGCGCATTCGACCGTCGCGTAAATGTGGTGAATGTGTGGACGTCGTGTGGCAGTGGATCGCACGCCCGTCCGCGGGGGCGCGCGGGTGGGTGGGGACGCCCGCCGCGCCGCCGCCGGCGGGGGTGACGATCGCCACGTCCGCGCCGGCCGATCCGCGGACCCCGGGCCGTCCCGCCCGTGACGGGCGCGATCCGGCGCGGACGACGAACACCCCAATCGCCTCGTTTCGGGTCGTCAAGGCACAAGTCGCTTTCGGATCGTTATTGCTTCGATTCTTGACTGCGGAGCGTGATTGACGTTCACTTCAGCCGTTCACGGGCCGGTCAGGGACGGCCCCTTTGGAGGTACCTGAAATGCATGCAATACTGCGCCGTGTCGCCATGGGTGCAATGGCACTTTCGCTCGTAGCGCCCCTTGCGGCCTGCGGAAATGACGATGACGGCGCAGCGGTGGATAACCGGTCCATTGGACTGCTTCTGCCGGAGAACAATGCATCGCGTTACGAGGAATTCGACCGCCGCATTATTTCCTCCCGGGTCGCCTCCCTGTGTCTCGAATGCGAATTGGATTACCGCAACGCCAAGTCGGATGTGGCCACGCAGAAAAAGCAGTTCGACGCCTTGGTGAACAAGGGCGTGCGGGTCATCATCCTCGATCCGGTGGACGCCGCCGCCAGCCGGAGCTGGGTGGACAAGGCCGCCAAGAAGGGCGTCAAGGTCGTCGCCTACGACCGGCTCGCCGAGGGCGACGTCGCGGCCTACGTGTCCTACGACAACGAGGAGATCGGCCGCCTCCAGGCCAAGGGCCTGACCTCTGTCCTGGGCTCCCGCGCGGCCACCTCCGACGTCGTCATGTTGAACGGCTCGCCGGGCGACCCGAACGCACCGTCCTTCAAGAAGGGCGCGCACGAGATCCTCGACCGCAAGGTCCGCAAGATCGTTTACGAGAAGGACATCCAGGGCTGGTCCGCGGCGGAGGCCAAGAAGAAGATGGCCGACGTCATCGACGACCTCGGGCCGGCCGGTTTCGACGCGGTCTACTCGGCCAACGACGGCATGGCGGGCGGCATTGCCGAAGCCCTGGAGTCGTCCGGCATCCAGAATGTGCCGCTCGGCGGCCAGGACGCCGAACTCCCCGCTCTGCGACGGCTGGTAAGCGGCAGTCAGACCTTCACCATCTACAAGGAGGTCAGGCCGGAGGCGCAAACCGCCGCGGAGATCGCCGTCCGCCTCCTCCAGGGGAAGAGCATCAAGTCCCTTACCCCGACGACTGCGGACAGCAAGAGCAAGTCGGGAATCCCCGCAAAGCTGTTCGAGGCGCAGATCGTGACCAGGAAGAATTTGGAGGACACGGTCGTGCGGGACGGCGTCGTGCGCACCGACTGGCTGTGCAAGGACCTCACCGCGGCCTGCAAGGCACTCGACCTGGAGTGACCGGTGCGGAGTGACCGGGGCCTCCCCGCACCGCGGGGAGAGCTGCCCGGCACCGTGTGCGGCCGCCCGCCCCTCCGGAAATTGCCTGCGTGCTTCCGACCGCGATGGCATAGCCTCCCCCTGCCCACCGCGGAGAGGACTGCCCACGCTGATGTCGCACCATGACCTCGTACTCCAGGAGTTCACCATCGCCGGGCCCGAGGCGGGCCCCTACGCGCTGACCGCAGGACCCGACGGCGCGCTGTGGTGCACGTTGGTGCACGGCGGAGGCATCGCCCGGGTCACGACGGACGGCGACGTCACCACATATGACCTGCCCTCGGCATCGAGCGGGCCGACGATGATCACCGCGGGGCCCGACGGCGCCCTGTGGTTCACCGAGTTCAAGGCGCACCGGATCGGCCGGATCACCACCGCCGGTGAGATCCGGTCGTTCCCGCTGCCCGGCACGGCGGCCGGGCCCTTGGGCATCGCCGCCGGCTCCGACGGCGCGCTGTGGTTCACCCAGTCCGCGACCGACCGGATCGGCCGGATCACCACCGAAGGGGAGGTCAGCGAGTATCCGCTGCCCTTCCGTGGCGGCTTCGCCTCGGTCATGGCGCCCGGGCCCGACGGGGCGCTCTGGTTCACCGTCAACCAGGCCGGCGGGCGCATCGGCCGGATCACCGTGGACGGGGACGTCACCCTCCACCCGCTGCCCACCCCGGAGGCCGGGCCGGTCGGCATCGCGCCCGGCCCGGACGGCGCGCTGTGGTGTGTGGAGATCGCCGCAGGCCGGATCGCGCGGATCGCCACCGACGGCACCGTCGAGGAGTTCCCGCTCCCGGAGGCGGATTCCCGTCCGCACGCCATCGTCGCAGGCCCGGACGGTGCCCTGTGGTTCACCGAGTGGGGTGCCGGACGCATCGGCCGGATCACCACCGACGGGCGGATCGACGGCTACGACCTGCCGGACCGCGCCTCGGAACCGCACGGCATCACCCTGGGCCCCGACGGCGCCCTGTGGGCCGCGCTGGAGACCGGATCGCTGGTCCGGATCGGCGTACCGGAGGACCGGGACGGCGCCTGACGGGACCTGACGGCCAATCACCGGGCCGTTTCCCCTCGGCGGTGTCCGGCCGCCTCCGGGGCCCGCCGACCCGGTCGACCGCTACCAGGTGTCGACGAACGGCCGGCGCTCGGCCGCCGCGGCGGGCACTGACGGATCGTGCCCGGCCAGCGCCGACACGACCCAACTCCGGGTCCCCGCAGGGTCGATGACCGCATCGATCTCCAGCGCGGCCGCGGCGTTCACCGCCTTGCCGTGTTCGTACAGCTCGGCCACCCGCGCCTCGAACTCCCGCCGCCGTTCCTCCGGATCCGCCACCGCCGCCAGTTCCTTGCGGTAGCCGAGCCGCACCGCTCCCTCCAGGCCCATGCCGCCCAGCTCGCCGCTCGGCCAGGCCGCGGTGGCCAGCGGCGCCCGGGTGGAGCCGCCCATCATCGCCATCGCGCCCAGCCCGTATGCCTTGCGCACGATCACCGACACCAGCGGCACGGACAGGTTCGCGCCGGTGACGAAGAGCCGGGAGAAGTGCCGTACGGTCGCGGTGCGTTCGGCGTCCGGGCCGACCATGAACCCCGGGGTGTCGCACAGGGACAGCACCGGCAGGCCGAACGCGTCGCACAGCTGCAGGAAGCGCGCCGCCTTGTCCGCGGCGTCCCGGTCGACGGCGCCGCCCAGGTGCTCCGGGTTGTTCGCGAGCAGACCCATCGGCCGGCCCTCGACGCGCACCAGCGCGGTGACCACCCCGGCCCCGAAGCCGGCCCGCAGCTCCAGCACCGAGCCGGTGTCCGCGAGTCCCTCGATCACCGTCCGCACCGGATACGCGCGCCGCCGGTTCTCCGGCACCGCATGGCGCAGCAGCCGCTGATCGGGCGCCTCCCAGGTCGCCCGTGGGCCCTGGAAGTACGAGAGATAGCGCCGGGCGACGCGCACCGCCGCCGCCTCGTCCGGCACCGCCACATCCACCACGCCGTTCGGCACCTGGACGGAGAGCGGCCCCACCTCCTCCGGGCGGTACGTGCCCAGCCCGCCGCCCTCGATCATGGCCGGGCCGCCCATGCCGATCGACGCCTCCGGAGTGGCGATCACCAGATCACAGCAGCCCAGCAGCGCCGCGTTGCCCGCGAAGCAGCGTCCGGAGGCGATGCCCACCAGTGGCACCAGCCCGCTCAGGCGGCCCATCTGACGGAACGTCATCACGTCCAGCCCCGCGACCGAAGCGGTATCGGTGTCGCCGGGCCTGCCCCCGCCGCCCTCGGCGAACAGCACGACGGGCAGCCGTCGTTGCTCCGCCACGGTCAGCATCCGGTCGGTCTTGCGGTGGTTCTGGTGCCCCTGGGTCCCGGCCAGCACCGTGTAGTCGTAGGACATGGCCACACAGGGCGCGCCGTTGACCGTCCCGGTGCCGGTGACCATGCCGTCGGCGGGAGTGGCGACGATCAGCTCCGCCAGCGGGCGTCGCCGCCGCTGGGCCGCCACCGCGAGTGCTCCGAACTCGGTGAAGCTCCCCGGATCGCACAGGTCGTCGATGTTCTCCCGGGCCGTACGGCGGCCCAGCGCGCGGCGCTTGGCGACGGCCTCGGGCCGCTGGGCGTCCAGCCCGATCGCCTGCCGCCGGAGCGCCTCGGCGAGGTCGGGGCGTATCGCGTCCGGGTCAGCCGGCTGCGCCGCCTGCTCCTCCCGCGCGCTCACGTCCGCCGGGGTCAGCGCCACCAGCGGCCGGCCCTCGTCCACGGTCTCGCCCACCGCCACGCCCACGGACAGCACCGTTCCGGCGGCGGGGGCACGCACCACGTGCTCCATCTTCATGGCCTCCAGGACGAGCAACTGCTGTCCGGCCCGTACGGTCCGGCCGGTGTCGACCTCGACGGCGACGACCGTGC
The DNA here is from genome assembly GCF_045782725.1 of Streptomyces sp. Pv4-95. Lineage (NCBI taxonomy): Bacteria > Bacillati > Actinomycetota > Actinomycetes > Kitasatosporales > Streptomycetaceae > Streptomyces > Streptomyces sp. Pv4-95. The sequence continues at coordinate 1,156,601 of NZ_CP127172.1, read as the reverse complement.
CGCTCATCGGCGCGACCACCTCTCCGGCGTCGGCATCCGTCGGTGCTTCGCTCGCCAAGTCGTCCTCGGCCGCGGTGAGTTCGGTCCATCGCTCCTCGACCCAGGAGGTGCGGATTCCGCCCGCCGTGAACGCCGGATGGGCCAGTACCGCGCGCAGCAGCGGAATTCCCGTCCGCACCCCCTCGACCGCGAACTCGCCCAGTGCCCGGTGGGCCCGCGCGCAGGCCGCCGCGACGTCCGGACCCGGCGCCCGCGCCACGACCTTCGCGAGCAGCGGGTCGTAGCGCGCGCCGATCTCCAGGCCGGCGCCCGCCGCGGTGTCCACCCGGACCCCGGGGCCGGTGGGCACCTCGAAGCGGGTCAGGGTGCCGGTGGCCGGGCGCACTTCCCCGTCCGCGCCCGTCACCTCGGCGTTCACCCGTGCCTGCACCGCGAAGGTGCGCGGCCGGGGCGGCGGTTCGGCCAGCCCCAGCTCCGCCAGCGTCGCGCCTGCCGCCAGCCGCAGTTGGACATCGACCAGGTCCACGCCCGTCACCTCCTCCGTGACGGTGTGCTCGACCTGGAGGCGCGGGTTGGCCTCCATGAAGTGGAACTCCGGCCCGTCCACGAGGAATTCGAAGGTCACCAGGCCGGTGCAGTCCGCCTCGCGTGCCATCCGCAGCGCGCACTTCACCAGGTCCTCGCGCACGGTCTCCGGCAGGTCCGGCGCGGGAGCGATCTCGATGAGCTTCTGGTGGCGGCGCTGTGCGCTGCAGTCCCGCTCCCACAGGTGGGTCGCCGCGCCCGTCGCGTCCCCCGCTGTCTGCACCTCGATGTGCCGGGCTCCGCGCACCAGTTGCTCCACGTACAACTCACCCCGGCCGAAGCCCTGGAGCGCCTCCGACCTGCACCGTTCCCATGCCGCCTGCAGCTCGCCCGGATCGTGCACCGCTCGCATGCCGCGCCCGCCGCCCCCGCCGAGCGCCTTGACCATCACCGCCCCGCCCTCGTCGAGTCCGGCGAGGAAGTCCCGTGCCTGCGCCAGGGTCGTCGGGCCCTCCGTACCGGGCGCCACCGGGACTCCCAGCGATCGGGCGAGCGCGCGCGCCGCGACCTTGTCGCCGAACAGATCCAGCACCTCGGGGGAGGGGCCGACGAAGGTGAGGCCGGCCGCGGCACAGGCTCGCGCGAAGTCGGCGTCCTCGCTCAGGAATCCGTAACCGGGGTGCACGAAGCCGCAGTCGGCCTGCCGTGCCGCCGCGATGACGGCTCCGGCGTCGAGATAGGCCGCGGGGCCGGAGCCGGGCAGCGGGTACGCCGCGTCGGCGAGCCGGACGGCGGCCGTGTCCGCGTCGTCCTCGGCATGCACGGCGGCCGTCCGCCACCCGGCCCCGGCCGCGGCGCGCAGCACCCGTACGGCGATCTCCCCACGGTTGGCGACGAGTACGGCAGCTGGCCCCATGGACAACCTCCACGTTCCCGAACGGCCCGGGCAGGCCGAGAAGACGGCACGGTCATGCTCATTGACATTGGCGTCAACGTCAATAAGGTCGGGGCGTGGCACGCAGACAAGAGCCCTGGGCGACCCGCACCGCACGCGACCGCACCGAGACGGCGGTCCGCGGCCGGCTGCTGGACGCCGCGGAGACGGTCTTCGCGCGGCGCGGCCACGGCCCCGCCACCATCGCCGACATCGCCGCCGAGGCGGATCTGTCCCGGGCGAGCTTCTACGTCTACTTCGCGTCCAAGGAGGAGATCTTCCGCGTCCTCGCGGTGCGCGTACGGGACGCGTTCCTCGCCGCGCAGGACGTCCCCGGCACCGCCCCGGAGGACGTGCGCGCCGTCGCCGCGGCCTCCACCGCCGCCTTCATCGCCGCCTACGCCCGACACCTGCCCCTGCTACGGCTGTTGGAGCAGCAGGCCCAGGCGGACGCAGAGGTGCGCACGCTGTGGGAGGAGATCACCGAACGGCCCGTGCACCGCACCGCCCGCTACATCCGCCGGATGACCGCCGCCGGTGCACTCGCCCCGGTCGCCGCCCCGCTCGCGGTCGCCCGCGCGGTCGGCGGGATGAGCGTCCAGTTCGCCCGGCAGGTGGCCGCCGCTCCCGGCGAACTGGAGCCCGCCGTCCGCGATGTCACCGCCATGTATCTGCACCTGCTCGGAATCGACGCGATACCGAAGGAGTAGCCGTGAGCCGCCGCACCCGCATCGAGGAGCACCTGCACGATCTGCGCGCCCGCCAGGCCCGCGCCCGGGAGATCCGCCGACTGGACACCGTCCCCGGCCCGGCCGGCCCGGCGACCGTCCCCGGACTCGTCCACCACTGGGCGCGCACCGACCCCGGCCGCGCCGCCCTGGTCTTCGCCGGCGGCCCGTACGGCGAGGAGATCTACAGCTACGGAGCTCTCGACGACGCCGCGGACCGGCTGGCGGGCGCGCTCGACGCCCGCGGCGTCCGCCCGGGCGACCGCGTCGGCGTGCACCTCCCCAACTGCCCGCAGTTCCTGCTCGCGATGCTCGCCGTGCTCCGCCTCGGCGCCGTCCATGTGCCGGTCAACCCGATGTTCAAGACCGACGAACTGCGCCACGAACTGGCCGACTCCGGCGCCGTGCTGGTCATCACCGCAGCCGACCTCGCGCCCGCGCTCGACGACGCCCGCACCGGCACCGCCGTACGGGACGTCCTCGTCACCCACACCGACGACTGGCACTCCGCGCTCGCGCACGCCCCGCTCGGCCGCATCGCCGATGACCCGGACGCGCTCGCCGCCCTCAACTACACCGGCGGCACCACGGGCATGCCCAAGGGCTGCGAACACACCCAGCGCCACATGGTCTACACCGCGAACGCCATCGAGGCGGGCCGCGCACCCGACGAGCGCGTCCGGCCCCTGGTCTCGCTCTGCTTCCTGCCGGTCTTCTGGATAGCGGGGGAGAACCTCGGCATCCTCGCCCCGCTCGTCTCCGGCGGCACCGGTGTGCTGCTGCCCCGCTGGGACGCCGGCGTGGTCCTGGCGGCCGTCGAGCGGCACCGCGTCACCACCATGGCCGGCACCGTCGAGAACTACCTCGAACTCCTCGGCCACCCCGACCTGCCGCGCCGCGACCTGTCCACCCTTACCGCGCCGCTCACCGTCTCCTTCATCCGCAAGCTCACCCCGGAGATTCGCCGGCGCTGGCGCGCCGCGGCGGGCGGTGTGCTGCGCGAGGCGTCGTACGGCATGACCGAGACACACACCAGCGACACCCACACCCTCGGCTTCCAGGACGACGACCACGACCTGACCACCGCCCCGGTCTTCTGCGGTCTGCCGGTCCCGGGAACGGACATCCTCGTGGTGGACTTCGCGACCGGCGAACCGCTGCCGCTCGGCGAGCGCGGCGAGATCACCGTCCGGGGCCCGTCCGTCCTCACCCGCTACTGGTCCGCTCCCGACGCCACCGCCCGGGCGCTGCGCGACGGCTGGCTGCACACCGGTGACATCGGAAGCCTGGACGCGGACGGCGCGCTGCACTACCACGGCCGCGACAAGGACATGATCAAGGTCAGCGGGATGAGCGTGTTCCCCACCGAGGTCGAAACGCTCCTCGGCCGGCACCCCGAGGTGCGCGCGGCGGCCGTCGTCGCCGTCGAGGACGAACGACGCGGTCAGCGCCCGTACGCCTACGTGTGCACCGTCCCCGGCAGCCCGCTCACCGCCGACGCCCTGCGGGACTGGGCGAGCGGCACCATGGCGAGCTACAAACTGCCGCACGTCGAACTCGTCGACGCGCTGCCGACGACCGCCACCGGAAAGATCAGGAAGACCGAACTGGCCGCCCGAGCCAGTCGTACGCGGCCCGCGCCGTGAACTCGTCCTGGCCGCCCCGGAACAGCAGCCCGGCGCTCGCGAAGGCCGGGTCCTGCGCCGTCGCCGCCACATACGGGACCGCGATGCACCGCATCCCCGCCCGGTGCGCCGCCAGCGCACCGGGCGGTGCGTCCTCCAGCACCACGCAGTCCGCCGGTGCGACACCCATCCGGCGGGCGGCCTCCAGGAACACATCGGGCTCCGGCTTGCCGTGCGCGACCTCCTCGGCCGACACGAGCGTGGTCAGCAGCGCGTCGAGCCCGGTACCGGTGAGCACCGCCTCGATCGCGGCCCGGGACGACCCCGAGGCGACCGCCATCGGATGCCCCGCCGCGTGCAGCCGCTCCACGAGGGCCCGCATCTCCGGGAAGACCTCGGTGTGCGCCCGCGCCAGCTCCAGGTAGGCCCGGTTCTTGCCGGCGAGCAACTCGTCGAGCGGCGCATCGATGCCGAACTCCCGGGCGAGAACCTCCAGCGTCTCGCGGGTGCCGATACCGATGAAGCGGGTGTGCTGCTCCCAGCTGAAGTCGGCCACCCCGTACGCGGCCAGCAGCCGCCGGCCCGCCTCGTAGTAGTTCGGCTCGCTGTCCACCAGGGTGCCGTCGAGGTCGAAGATCACCGGTGTGGGCGGGGCGGGCGTGGCGGGTGCGACCGGGGAGGCGGGCGAAGTGCTCATGCCCTCCAGGATGCCAAGGGCCTGCTCACCGCTGTTGCGCGGTGCCGCCCACGTCCTCGACCAGCGGCAGCATCCGGTGCGGCACCCGCTCCCGCAGCGCCACCTCCGTGCGGGTGCGCACCACCCCCGGCAGGCTGATCAGCCGCTGGATCAGGTCCTCCAGATGTGCCGCGTCCCGCGCCACGACCCGGGCGAGCAGATCCCCGCCGCCGGTCGTCGAGAACGCCTCGATGATCTGCGGCACCTCCGCCAGCGCGTCGGCCATCTCCTCCAGATGGCCCTGCGTCACCTCGATGTGCACAAAGGCCAGTACGGGATGGCCGAGGGCGGCGGGCGACAGCCGGGGGCTGTAGGCAGTGATCACGCCGTCCCGCTCCAGCCGGTCCAGCCGTGCCTGGACGGTGCCCCGGGCGACGCCGAGGACGCGTGCGTACTCCCGCACGCTGGTGCGCGGCTGATCCAGCAGCAGCCGGAGAATCTTCGCGTCGAGGGCGTCCACGGCCATGGCCCGGCGGCCTCCTCACGGTCGGCAAATCCGCTGCTCACTGTACCAATGGCCCATCGTGCGGCAGCTCGGGTGAGCCACCGGTTCCGCCCGTCGCGCGGAGGCGACGCCCTCGATGCGAGCGTCGCGCCGATCGCCGGGGGAGCGGCGGTGGCGCGCTCGGGTGACAGGGGGCGGCCGGCGGGCGGCGGCGCCTCGAACGGCCGGTGCGGAAGGGATCGGGCCCGTCGGGTCCGGGCCGTGCCGCCCGGCGGGCGATACGGCACCTGCGGCCGAACGCACCGGCCGTCCAGGTGATTCATACGGATATGTGGCCGCACGGGTGTAGCGCGCAGCAGGTGACGGCAAGAATAACTGCGCTCTGCCGCGCCACGCCCGCAGGTTTCCTGTCCTGGCGGGCGCCGAAGCCCCTTGTGGGCCGGGCGCATCACGAAGCAACTGACGGGCCGTGAAGGTGGCGCACGGCCCTCGCGCGATGCTCTGCGCCGCGCGGGGGTCCGGGCGCCCTGCCGAGGGACGTGGCGTGCACGCGACTTCGGCCAGGGCGGGCGCTCGTGCCTCCTCCAGGTCCGCTCACCCCCACTGCCCGCCCACCCCCACAAGAGGTTCCGAGTTGAAGCACACGAGCGCACCCACGCGTCACTCCGTCATCATCGGTACGGGTGTGGCGGCTGTGATCACTGCCGCCTTCACCCTGCAGAGTGCCCACGCCACTCCGCCTCCCGCCCCCGACCCGTCGTCGGCCACCGCGGCCGCCCAGCGCGCCAAGGCCATCGGCACCACCCTCGGCGCCGACCACGCGGGCTCCTACTACGACGCCACCCGCCACAAGCTGGTCGTCAACGTCACCAACGAGAAGGCCGCGGGCAAGGCCCGCGCGGCCGGCGCCGAGGCGAAGGTCGTCAAGCACTCCCTCGCCACGCTGGAGCAGGCCCAGGCGACCCTGAAGCAGAAGGCGGCGGTCCCCGGCACGTCCTGGGCGATGGACCCGAGGACCAACAAGGTGGTCATCGTCGTCGACCGCACGGTCAAGAGCGCCGACCTGGCGAAGCTCACCAAGGTCGCGTCCTCGCTGGGCGACCGGACCGCCATCAAGAAGTCCACCGGCACCATCAAGCCGCTGATCGCCGGTGGCGACGCCATCTGGGGCGGCGGCGCGCGCTGCTCCCTCGGATTCAACGTCACCAAGGGCGGCGAGCCGTACTTCCTGACCGCCGGGCACTGCACCAACGAGTCGCGCACCTGGGCCGCCACCCAGGGCGGCGGCGAGATCGCCTCGACGGAATCCAGCAGATTCCCCGGGGACGACTACGGGCTCGTGAAGTTCACCGCCAACACCTCGCACCCCAGCGAGGTGAACCTCTACAACGGCGGCACGCAGCCCATCGCGAGGGCGGGCGAGGCGATCGTGGGCCAGATGGTGCAGCGCAGCGGCAGCACCACCCAGGTGCACGCAGGCAACGTCACCGCGCTCAACGCGACCGTCAACTACCAGCAGGGCACCGTCGACGGACTCATCCAGACCAGCGTCTGTGCCGAGCCCGGCGACAGCGGCGGCCCCCTCTTCGAGGGCGACACCGCCCTGGGCCTGACCTCCGGCGGCAGTGGCAACTGCTCCAGCGGCGGCGAGACCTTCTACCAGCCGGTGCCCGAGGTCCTGGAGAAGACCGGGGCGCAGATCGGCTGACCTGCGCGGCAGGCGAGGCGGCGCCGCACCGCGACGCCACGCCGCCGCCCGCCGCCGTCCCGCCGCCGCCCGCGGCGGTGGTCCGTTGGCCTTCCCTTGGCCCACCCCATGGGGAAGATGCTGTACCAATGGCCCAGCCATCCGGGCGTCCCTTGAGCCAAGGGACGCCCGGATGGTCTGATGTTCCCGTCGATGGCGCTGCGGATCCCCGCGGCGCCTTTTTCATGCGGAAGACGAGGGGGCGCGGAGGCCGTGCTGAAGAGGATGTTCGTGGCGCCGGACCCGGGGCGGCTGCGGCTGCGCAGCTCCGCCCGCGCCGTGCTGGGCATCGCGCTGGCCGTGACCGTCTCGGGTCTTGCCGCCCACTCGCTCGTCGCCGCGATCGCGGGCGGGCTCTCCGCGCTGCTCGCGCTCTTCACGGTCACCGACGCCACCGTCCGGGGACAGGCGGTCACCACCGCACTGCTGCCCGCCGTCGGCTTCCCTGTGCTCGCCGTGGCGACGGTCCTGCACGCGCATCCGCTGCTGCGGGATGCCGCGTTCCTCGCCGTCGTGTGCGCCGGCGTGTACGCGCGCCGCTGGGGCCCCCGGGGGCACGCCCTGGGCGTGTTCGCGTTCATGACCTTCTTCATGGCGCAGTTCCTCCAGCCCGCGCCTGCCCGGCTGCCCGAGCTCTACGCCGCCGTGGCGCTGTCGCTGATCGCCTCCTCCGCGGTCCGCTTCGGCGCCTGGTGCTACGAACGGCGTCTGCCGCCGCCCGCCGTCCCCGCGCCGCACCCCGGACGAGGTCTGGCACGCACCACCACCCGCCAGGCGATCCAGGCGACCGCCGCCTGCGCCTTCGCCCTGGGCGCCGGCCAGATGCTGTCCCAGGACCGCTGGTACTGGGCCGTCGGCGCCGTCTGGTGGATCTTCGTGAACACCGCCTCCCGCGGCGAGACCCTGGTCCGCGGCTTCCGCCGGGTCCTCGGCACGGTCGCCGGAATCGCCGCCGGGCTGCTCATCGCGATCCCGCTGCACAGCGCCCCGGCACCGACGGCCGTGATCGTCGCGGTATGCGTCTTCGGGATCTTCTACACGGCCGCCGTCTCGTACTCCTGGATGATGTTCTTCGTCACCGTCATGGCAGGACTGCTCTACGGCCTGCTCGGTGTGCTGCACCCCGGCCTGCTCGCGCTCCGCTTCGAGGAGACCGCCGTCGGCGCGCTCGGCGCCGCGCTCGCCGTCGTCCTCGTCCTGCCGATCACCACGCACTCCGCCACCGACGCCTGGATCCAGCGCGCCGTGCACTGCGTACGGGACTGCACCGCCGCCTCCGCCCGCCGGCTGGCCGGGGACGCGGCCGCCGACCCGTCTCCGCACGTCGCAGAACTCGAACTGCTGCTGGGCCGGGTCCGGCTCTCCCTGGTCCCGCTGCTGCACCCGCTCAGCCCGTTGCGGCACCGCAAGGCGCGTGCCCGCCAGGTCATGAGCTGCCTCGACGACTGCGCCGCGCAGGTCAGGGGACTCGCCGAGGTCGCCGCCGACCCGGCCGCCTCGCACGACGCCCGGCTGACCGCCGCCTGCCAGCGCGTCGAGGCCGTCGTCGGCGCCCTCTTCGCACCGGGAGCGGAGCCCGCCGCGGCGCCCACCGCGCTCGGACCCGCTCCGCACCACCACCCGGGCGCCGAGCGCGCCCTGGCTCATCTGCACAGCCTGGAGTCCGCCCTCACCGCCCTCGCCCACCCGGTCCGCAGCTCCCCCCGGGCACCCTTCGCCGCCTCCTGAAGCAGGCGCCGACACGCCCCCTTGGGTGCGGGTGTCAGCCATCGCCCGAGGAGTCCCGCTCCCGGCTGTTAGCGTCGCCCGAGCAGCTCAACCGGCAACGGGCGAAGGGCGGACCTGGTGGGGGCGACGGACAGTGGCCGACGGGCGTACATCGGATCGTTCACGACGGCAGGCGGCCGCGGTGTCACCGCCGCGTCCGTCGACCCGAGGTCCGGTGCGCTGACCGCGCTGCGCTCCACCGACGCTCTTCCCAACCCCTCCTACCTGGCGCCGAGCCCCGACGGCAGGTACCTCTACGCGGTCAGCGAGATGCCCGACGGAGCCGCCGCCGCGTTCGCCCTCACCCCCGAAGGACCGGCGCTGCTCGCTCCGGCCACCCCGGTGGACGGCGCCGACCCCACCCACCTCACCCTCACCGCGGGGCACCTCGTCTCCGCCAACTACAGCTCCGGCAGCGTCAGCACCGTGCCCCTGCGCGCGGACGGCACGCTCGGCGACCGCGCCACCGTCCTCCGGCACGAAGGAAGCGGCCCGCGGACCGACCGTCAGGAGGGCCCGCACGCGCACGCGGTGCTGCCCGACCCCACCGGCCGCTGGGTGCTGAGCGTCGACCTGGGCACCGACTCGGTCCGGGTCTGCGCCCTCGACACCGCGAGGGGGGCACTGACCGTCCGCGAGGAGGTCCCGCTGCGCCCCGGGAGCGGCCCGCGCCACCTCGCCTTCCACCCGCGCGGCGCCCGCGCCTACGTCGTCAACGAACTCGACCCGACGGTCACGGTCTGCCGCTGGGACGCAGGCCGGGGCTCGCTCACCCCGCTGGGCGAGACCTGGCTGCTGCCCGACGGGGCCTCGGCCGTCGGCACCTATCCCTCGGAGCTGGTGGTCTCCCCGGACGGCCGGTTCCTCTGGGTCGCCAACCGGGGGCACGACAGCATCTCCGTGCTCGCCCTCGGGGCGTCCGGGGACACCGCCACGCTCGTCACGACGGTGCCGTGCGGCGGCCACTGGCCGCGGGACCTGGCCCTGCACCCCGGCGGCCGGCATCTTTACGTCGCCAATGAGCGCTCCGGCGACGTCAGTTGGTTCACCGTCGACCAGGAGGCCGGCATTCCGACCCCGGCCGGATCCGTGACCGCCCCCGCCGCGTCCTGCGTGGTGTTCACCTGACATTGCCCGGGAGTTCCCCGTCCGAGGCTCAGGCACCCCGCATCCTCATGACTGCGGAAAGCGGCCTCCGAAGTAGACCTGGGTCTCGGTGATCCGGCTCCCGCGCACCGTCAGCACCTCGACATTGCGGTGCCGCGCGCCGGTCTTCAGCTCGTACTCGTAGCGGATGAAGACGTTGTCGGCACCGTCGCCGGACGGGACGACGTCGAGCAGCTCCTGGGAGCGCAGGCGGTCCGCGGTGGGGAAGCACCTTTCGAGGAACGCGGCCTTGTCGATGTGGTCGTCCTGCGGACTGGTGAAGACGAAGTCCTCGGCGAGCAGGCGCTCCATCGCCGCCCGGTCCTGGGCGAGATAGGCGGCGAAACAGGCGCGGACGACATCGGCGCTGGACGACATGGCGTGTCCTCTCGTGGGGCCGCAGGGCCGTGTACGGAGCGCCGGGCGCCTGCGGCCCGGCCTCGAACGTGGACTCCGGCCGGCATGGGAACTCATCGGTCGGTTCGGCAGGAGGGACGCAACCCCCTGGGGGCGCCGCACACGGGCGCGCGGACCTCCGGGCACATTCACCCCGTCCGTGGGCGTCCCGAGGCGGCAGAGGGGCGTATGTGCCGCTCAAGGGTATCGAGCGAGCTGGACGCCGCCGGTGAACACGCAAGGGCCGCCCCGCGCGTCGGCGCGAGGCGGCCCTTGCTCGATGTGCGTTCGCTCCCGTGTCCTAGCGGGCGGGTGCCGCCTGCCCGGGCGGCTGCAGCGTGATGCCCAGCGCCGCCGCGTAGTTCGACAGCACCAGCCGGCCCACCGTGCCGTACGCCCCGAGCGGCTCCGCCGCGGCGCAGCCCGCCTCCGCCGCGGCCGCCCCCACAAGGCCGTCGGCGATCTCCGGACCGATCAGGTACGGGGCCAGCGCCAGCTGCTGCGAACCGGAGCCGCGCAGCTGCTCCGCCGTGCGCGAGATGGCGCCCTCCTCGTCCAGGGCGGCGGCCAGCACCGGCACGGCGAGCCGCGCCGAGAGCAGCATGCCGGTGATCCCGGCGGCCTGCACGGCCTCCTCGCCACCGACGGTGGCCAGGATGATGCCGTCCGCCGCCGTGGCGACGGTGAACAGCCGCGCGCGGTCGGCGCGGGCCAGGCCGGCCTCGGAGAGCCGGACGTGCAGCGCCTCGGCGAGCAGCGGGTGCGGGCCGAGGACATCGGTCAGCTCGGCGCCGGAGCCGCTGTTCATCATGGCCTGGCGTATCCGCCGCAGCAGGGCGCTTTCGGGGCCGGCCAGCAGCGGTACGACCACGGCGGCGGGGCCGGGGTCCGCGTGCTGTCCGTCGTTGCCGATCCGCGCCCGCTGCTCGGCGGCGGCGCGGGAGAGCACCGCCTCCAGCGACGGGAACTCCTCGTCGCCACCGTCGATGTAGCCGATCCGGGCGTCGAGGCCGGGCAGCTCGGAGCGGGCGATGCTGGAGACCTCCTCCGCCAGGCCGCGCGTCGCGGCGGAGGGGGTGCCGGGTACGGCCAGCACCAGGGCGGGTGCGCCCTCGGGTGCGGCGAGGGGCTCCGGCTTGCGGTGACGGCCGGACTGCCGCGCGCGCGGCATCCGTACAGGCAGACCGGGTGCGGCTCCCGGGCTCGGGGAATCGGCGTCAAAATGGGGCGTGCCAGGTGCGGGCCCAGTGGGGGAACTCATGGCGCCGCATGCTAATGCCTCCGACCCACCCGGCGCCGAGGGAGGGTTCCGTCGAGCGGTATCCGTCCCGATTTATCCCGCGCGTCACGGTGGTGCGTTCACCCCACAGGGCATGTGATCTGCAACAACCTCGCGTCCGAGGGCAAAACCAGCCGTCCGCCCGCCAGCGCCGAGGCGATGACCAGGGCTCCGTCGAGCGGGCTGCCCGCCGCCTCCGTCCGGACGGCTTCCGGCAGCCGCTCGGCGAGCGCCGCACGCAGCGGGGAGAGCAGCACTTCCCCCATGCGGAACAGACCTCCCGTGAGCGCCACCCTGCTCGGCCCCGGCGGGCAGACCGCGGCCGCCGCATCGGCGACATGGCGCGCTGCGTCGCCCAGGATGCTCTCGGCCACCGCGTCCCCCTCGGTCGCGCACCGGGCCACCTCGGGTGCGAAGGAAGCCAGCACGGCCGGCCGGTCGGACCGCGGGTAGAGCCGGCTCGGCAGTCCGGTGACGGGACCGAACACGGCTTGCGCACGCGCCAGCAGGGTGTCGGAACCGCCCGGCCTCCCGTCGTGCGCGCGCATCGCCGCCTCCAGCCCGGCACGGCCGATCCAGGCACCGCTGCCGCAGTCGCCCAGGAGGTGCCCCCAGCCGTCGGCGCGGCGCCAACCGCCCGCCGGCGTCAGGTCCGTGCCCATCGCGATCATGCCGGTGCCCGCGGCGACCACGGCCCCCGGCCGCTGGCCCAGTGCGCCCGCGTACGCGGTGACCGCGTCCGCCGCCAGGGCGAGATGCCGTACGCCGAACGCGGAGGCCAGCGCCCCGGGCAGCCGGGTGCGCAGATCGTCGCCCAACGTGGCCATCCCGGCCGCGCCCACGCAGACCGCGGCCACGTCCCCGCCGCCCGCCGTACGCGTCAACTCCTCGACGGCGGGCAGGAGTTGCTCCAGCAGATGTCCGGCGTCGATGCCCGTCGGGCCGGTGCGGACCGGCTGGTCGCAGACGCGCGTGGCCACCGGCCGGGCATCGGGGTCGTCGGCGCGGGCGACGGCGAAGCGCAGCCCGGAACCGCCCGAGTCGACGCCCACGACGAGCCGGCCGCGGCCGGCGGACTCGGGCTCACCCAAAGCCGCGGGCATCCTGCTTCAGGGCGGTGTCGACGGTCAGTGCCGTGGCCACGACCAGACTCAACAGGGGGTCGGGCAGCTGCCGGTGGATCTGCAGGACGTAGTTGTCCGCGGTGGTGAACATCGTCTTCGCCAGGCCCTCCCAGGTCTTGGTGATACGGGCGACCTCGGCGTCGGTGTGGTCCACGATCGCGAAGTTCCAGGCGCGCCAGTTCTCCGCCTTGATGGCGCCGATCTGCCGGCCGTTGACCATGATCGCAAAGTTGATCTTGCCGATGGCGTTCTGCTGCACGATCTCGCCCACCGGCTGACCGTCCGGGCGCTCCACGATCACCTTCGACTTGATGATCTTCGCGGGCCGGGTCAGCACCAGCTGCGGCTGACCGTACGCGTCCCGGATCTCCAGCTTGTGGGTCATGTACTGATCGAGGCTGGAGACCACGCGCAGCACCTTCTTCGCGGTGCTCTGGCCGACCTGCACGACCGCGCCGAGGGCGTTGCCGTGCTGGTCGAAGACGCCGTACTCGTTGGTGACCTCGATGAGCTTGGCCTTCTGGTTCACCACCAGCACCGGCTCGGTGAACAGGCTGCCGCCCCCCGGGCCCCCGGGAGCCGCACCGGCAGGCTGCTGCGTCTGCTGCGGCACACCGGCCGGAGGCATGCCGGGCTGCCCCGTCATCTGCTGGGGATACGGCTGCTGCGCAGGCTGACCGGGCGCCTGTTGGGGGTAGCCGTAGCTCTGCTGTCCGTACGGCATCCCGCCCTGCTGCGGGGCCTGTGCCGGCTGCTGCTGGGGCGCGTACTGCGGGGACATCTGCTGCGGCGCCTGCTGCTGCGCGTACTGCTGGGCGGCTTGCTGCGGTGCCTGTTGCTGAGGTGCGGATTGCTGCGGGGCCGACTGTTGCTGAGCCGGTTGCTGATGGGGCGCCTGCTGGGGCGCCTGGTTCGGGGCGGGCGAGGGTGCCTGCTGCCCCGGGTGGGTGTGCTCGGTCCACCGTGCCCCGTCCCACCAGCGCAGTTGGTGGGGGGTGCCCTGAGGGTCGGCGTACCAACCCGCAGGGATGTTCGCTTGTGTCATGCGGGAACACTATCTCCCGGGGTCAGGGCAGCCTCCAGTCCACGGGGCGGGCGCCCTGCCGCGCCAAGAGATCGTTCACTCGGCTGAACGGCCGGGAGCCGAAGAAGCCCCGATCGGCCGACATGGGGGAGGGGTGCGCCGACTCGACCGACGGGAGGTCGCCGAGCAGCGGCCGCAGATTGCGCGCATCGCGTCCCCACAGCACCGCCACCAGGGGCCGGCCACGCGCCACCAGCGCCCGGATGGCCTGTTCGGTGACCTCTTCCCAGCCCTTCCCGCGGTGCGCGGCGGGCTTGCGGGGTGCCGTCGTCAGCGCCCTGTTCAGCAGCAGCACCCCCTGGTGCGTCCATGGGGTGAGGTCGCCATTGGACGGCCGCGGCAGGCCCAGGTCGGAGTGCAGTTCCCGGAAGATGTTCTCCAGGCTCCCCGGCAGCGGACGCACATCGGGCGCCACGGAGAAGCTGAGGCCGACCGCATGCCCTGGGGTCGGGTACGGATCCTGGCCGACGACGAGTACCCGCACCTCGTCGAAGGGTTGTTGAAAGGCCCGCAGCACATTGCTGCCGGACGGGAGATATGTCCGTCCCGCGGCGATCTCCGCCCGCAGGAAGTCGCCCATCGCGGCGATCCGTCCGGCGACGGGCTCAAGTGCCTTGGCCCAGCCGGGTTCGACGATGTCTTGAAGAGGTCGTGCAGCCACGGGATCACCCTACTGGCCGTACACCGCCCTCCTTCAATCGATGGCCCGGGCCTTCCGTGGGGTCGTGCTCCGGACCGCGGAGGGGATCTTTCCGCGTCGCCCTCCCAGCCGTTGCCCGGCCGGCAGTGCTGATCCCCAACTCATCTGTGGTGAGCGGCATTCCAGGTCGCGAGGTGTCGCTCGATCGCGACCTGGTGAACCGGTTCGCGTCGCGGCTCCGCCCCACCCGAGGGCCGTGCGCGGCGGTCTCGCGCGCTCACCCCACCACGGCGGCTCGCACACACAGCACGTCCGGCAGATGGGAGGCGAGCTGCTGCCAGCTGTCGCCGTCGTTCGCGCTCGCGTACACCTCGCCGTTGCGATTGCCGAAATAGACGCCCGCGGGGTCGGCGTCGTCCACGGTCAGCGCGTCTCTGAGCACCGTGCCGTAGTGGTCCTCATCGGGCAGGCCGGCGTCGAGGGGTTCCCAGGACTCTCCCGCGTCGTCGGTGCGGTACACCCGGCAGCGGTGGTCCGCCGGCACCCGGTCCATATCGGCGGTGATGGGGAAGAGATAGGCGACGTCCCCCCTCCGCGGGTGGGCCGCCACGGCGAATCCGAAGTCCGAGGGGAGGCCGCCGCCGATGTCCGTCCACCGTGCGCCGGCGTCGTCGCTGCGGTAGACGCCCCAGTGGTTCTGCAGATACAGCCGGTCGCGGTCCACCGGGTCCTGGGCGATCTTGTGGACGCACTGGCCGAACTCGGGATGTTGATCCGGCAGGAAGACCGCCTTCACGCCGTTGTTCGACGGGGACCAGTCCGCCCCGCCGTCCACGCTGCGGAACACACCGGCGGTCGAGACCGCGACGGTCACCGCATCGGCGTCCCGCGGATCGGTGATCACCGTATGGACGGCGAGCCCGCCGCCACCGGGGACCCACTTCTCCCGGCTCGGGTGGTCCCAGAGCGCCCGCACCAGGTCGAAGGTCTCGCCGCGGTCCTCGGACCGGAAGAGGCCGCCGGGCTCGGTGCCGGCGTACACCACATCCGGGGCCGCGGGGCCCGCCGGATGCAGCTGCCACACCCGCTCCAGCGAAGTCCCGGTATAGGGCGGGTACTTGACGGCGGGCCTGGCCGGTTCGTGCCAGGTGTCGCCTAGGTCGTCGGAGTGGAAGACCGAAGGGCCCCAGTGTGCGCTGTCGGCTCCGGCAAGCAGCCGGGTCGTCGCGCGGCGGGTGTCGATCCCGAGGGAGTAGACCGCCTGCGCGGGGAAATGCGGGCCGCCCCAGCGCCAGTCGCCGCGCCGCCTCCGGCCGATGAACAGCCCTTTGCGCGTGCCCACCGCGAGTAGTACGTCAGTCATGCCGGACACCTCCGGGACGCCGTTGTCTCAGACAGTCGTCAGTCTGCACCCGACCACTGACAATGGCGTCCCGGATGATATTCGTGCAGGTCAGACGGCCCGGTGGTACGGATTGGGCACATGCGTGCCGGCGCCCAGCTCGCGCGCCGCCTGCTGGGCGAAGCTGGGGGAGCGCAGCAGCTCCCGCCCGATCAGCACCGCGTCGGCCTGACCGTCGGCGATGATCTTCTCGGCCTGCCGCGCCTCGGTGATCAGACCGACGGCGCCCACCGCGAGACCGGCTTCCCGCTTGACGCGCTCGGCGAACGGCACCTGGAATCCGGGCGCTGCCTCGATCTTGGCGTCCGGTGCGTTGCCGCCGGTGGAGGTGTCGAGCAGGTCGATGCCGTGGGCCTTGAGTTCGCCGGCGAAGCGCACGGTGTCCTCGGCGGTCCAGCCCTCCCGCTCGTCGGCCTCGTTCTCGCTGAGCCAGTCCGTCGCCGAGATCCGGAAGAACACCGGAAGGTCCTCGGGCCACACCGCGCGGACGGCGTCCACGACCTCCAGCGCGAAGCGGGTCCGGTTCTCGTACGAACCGCCGTACTCGTCGGTGCGCCGGTTGGTGAACGGGGAGAGGAACTCGTTGATGAGGTAGCCGTGCGCGCCGTGGATCTCGACCACCTCGAAGCCGGCCGCCCGCGCGCGGCGGGCGGTGGCGGCGAACTGCTCGACGATCTCGCCGATCTGTGCCGTCGAGAGCTCCGCGGGAGTCGTGGACTTCTCGTCGAACGGCACCGGGCTCGGGCCCACGGGCGTCCAGCCGTGGTCCTGGCCCGGCGCGAGCGCGGCGCCGCGGTCGACCCAGGTCCGCTCGGTCGACGCCTTGCGGCCGGCGTGCGCG
The DNA here is from genome assembly GCF_045782725.1 of Streptomyces sp. Pv4-95. Classification (NCBI taxonomy): domain Bacteria; kingdom Bacillati; phylum Actinomycetota; class Actinomycetes; order Kitasatosporales; family Streptomycetaceae; genus Streptomyces; species Streptomyces sp. Pv4-95. The sequence continues at coordinate 1,140,182 of NZ_CP127172.1, read as the reverse complement.
ATCTGAATGCCGGGCACCGTGCCCTGGGACTTGAGGAAGCCGGTGATGCGCCGGAACGCCTCGGTCTGGGTGTCGTTCCAGAGCCCGAGGTCGTAGGGGCTGATCCGGCCTTCCGGGCTCACCGCGGTGGCCTCGGCGAGGATCAGCCCCGTCCCGCCCGCCGCGCGTGCGGCCAGATGCTGGAAGTGCCAGTCGCCGGGCGCGCCCTCCGCGGGCCCCTCCGGCGCCGCCGAGTACTGGCACATGGGTGCCATCCAGAGGCGGTTCGGGATGGTCAGCGAGCGAAGGGTGATGGGCTCGAACAGTGCGCTCACGGCAGGCTCCTGTACGTGACGGCGGGGCGGGCTCCGGACGGACCCACGCTCATACGATAGGAGTCGTACTACGGTGGATGTCAAACTACGAAAACCTTCGTACTACCGCGGCGGGTGGGGCGGAAGCGGCCCCGGACCGTCGCGGTTCCCTCGTCTGCGCCGGTGGCGTGGCAGGTCAAGGGGCCACTGGCTACGCTCGCCGAGGGGGCCGGCCACCTGACCTCAGGAGACGTTGATGACGCAGGTCCCCGAACCGCGAGACGTGCCCCCGCGTCTCGTCACCGGCGCGTTCATTCTCAATTCCGGACTGAGCAAGTTGAAGGCGGACGAGGCGACCGCGCAGGGCCTGCACGGCATGGCCTGCGGGGCGTACCCCTTCCTTCGCAAGCTGGAGGCCGAACGCTTCACGCGGCTGCTGGCGTTGACGGAGATCACGGTCGGGGGAGCGCTCCTCGCCCCCTTCGTACCGACACCCGTCGCCGGGCTGGCGCTCACCGGCTTCTCCGGCGGCCTGGTGGGCCTGTATCTGCGGACGCCCGGAATGCGGGAACCCGGAAGTGTGCGCCCCACCCAGGACGGTGTCGCGCTGGCCAAGGACTCCTGGATGCTGGGCATCGGTCTGGGCCTGCTGGCCTCCGGGGCGCGGTGGGGCTGCGCGGGCAGGTCCCGGCGCGGGCGGGGGTGCGGGCGGCGGCGCGGCCGGGGCTGGTGCCGTCGCTGACGGTCGGCCGGGCCCCCCATGGGCGGCGGATCTCGGTAGCCGGCCGGCGGTCGGGTCGCGGGCGCATGGAAAGATACGACGGGTCTCGTACAATGGCGCTGCGGGCGGCGCCCCGCCACGCGTCGAGCTGGCCCTCGCGGTAGCAGCCGAGAGGCCGGGACGATCGACGCGGATGCCGACCGAGCCGTACGTCAGGAGCCCTCATGCCGACCGATACGACGTCCGTGGTCGCCGCGCCCGGCTCCCGGGCGCTGGAGCACCCGGCCCGTGGGGACATCCGCCTCGCCGACGTTCTGCATGCGCTGGCCGACCCGGTGCGGATGCGGATCGTCCGCGTGCTCGCCGCCGCCGAGGGGGAGCTGAACTGTGTGGACGTCGAGCTCCCGGTCAGCAAGTCGACCTGCACCCACCACTTCCGGGTGCTGCGGGAGTGCGGCGTCATCCAGCAGAACTACCGGGGCACGGCCAAGATGAACGGGCTGCGCCGCGCGGATCTGGACGCTCTCTTCCCCGGTCTCATCGACGGCGTCCTCAGGGCGGCCGAGCTGGAGACCGGCCGCCTCGGCGACGCCTGACGCCGAACCGCCGACCCGGCCGGATCTGCGACGCGGCTCCGCCTGCTCGGCGGATTCCGGCGACGGCACGCGGCGCCCGTTGCCTTTCGGCGCCCAGGGCGACTCACCGGGCCGCGCCCTCAGACCTGCCGTCCGGAGCGCCCGTAGAGGGCGTACCCGCGGCGCCCGTTGAGCCCGCGGCGCCCAACAGCCTTTCCCAGTCCGGGAGTTTGACCGTCCCGCGTCCGAGCTGATGCCCCCACGCCGCCTCGGCCGCCTCGATACCCAGCCAGCCCGTCCACGGGACCGGCTGCTGCCCGGCCTGCCGCAGCGCCTCCACGGGGTCGTCGGCCACCTCGCGTCCGGCCAGTGCGGCGGCATCCTCCAGCAGCGACATCGCGGTCTCCTTGGCGCACGGCCGGTTGGTGCCGATCACGCCGGTGGGGCCCCGCTTGATCCAGCCCGCCACATACGCTCCCGGGTACGGCGTCCCGTCCGGCAGCAGTACCCGCCCCGCCAGATGCGGCACCGTCCCGCGCTTCTCGTCGAACGGCAGCCCGGCTTGCGGAGTGCCCCGGTAGCCGACCGAACGCAGTACCAACTGCGCCTCGATGTCCTCGAATACGCCGGTGCCCACCACTCCGCCGAGCCCGTCGGGAGTCGTCCGCTCGAAGCGGACCGCCCGCACGCCGGAGGCGGCATCTCCCAGCATTTCGACGGGGCGCAGGAAGAACCGCAGGTGGATGCGGCGCCGACGGCTCGCCTCGGCCGCCGCGGTCGGCTCCGATGCCGCCGCGGCCGTCGCGGTCGGCTCCGATGCCGGTGGTTCCGCCCAGCCGCGCAGTACCTCGACATTGCGCCGTGCGGCGGCCGGCAGCGCCCCGGGGTCGCGATACGCGGGGTCCAGGGCGAGCTCCTCCGGCAGCACCCGGACCTCCGCCCCCGGCAGCGTGGCGAGTTCCCGTAGTTCCTTCGTCGTGAACTTGGCCTGCGAAGGGCCGCGCCTGCCGATCATCCAGACATCCTCGACGCGGCTGTCCGCCAGTGCGCCGAGAGGCCCGTCCGGCATGTCGGTGGCGGCGAGTTCCGCGGCGCCGCGGGCCAGAATGCGTGCCACGTCGACGGCCACATTGCCCACGCCGACCACCAGTGCGGAGCGTGCGGCAAGGGTGAAGCGGATGGCCGCGGCATCCGGATGCGCGCTGTACCAAGCGACGAACTCCGTCGCCGGGTGACTGCCGGGGAGCTCCTCGCCGGGGACTCCGAGGTGCCGGTCGGTGGCGGCACCCACGCAGAACACCACCGCGTGGAAGATCTCCCGCAACTTCTCAAGACCCAAATCCGCGGTGCCCACCTCGACATTGCCGAGGAAACGCACGCGAGGGTGCTCCAGGACCCGCCGCAGAGTGCCCTGCAGTGATTTGATCTTCTCGTGGTCCGGTGCGACGCCGTAGCGGACCAGGCCGTACGGGCAGGGCAGCCGGTCCAGGACGTAGACCTCCATGTCCGGTACGGCCTGTTGTTCGACCAGGGACTGGGCGGTGTAGACGCCGCTGGGTCCCGAACCGATCACTGCGACACGAAGCACGGGTGGCTCCTTCCGCGAAGTACCCCCAGCATCCCACCGGCGGGCGTGGGAGGGGAGATGCGCTATCGGGGTTGCTCGCGGTGTGCCAAGCGTGCCGCGAGGCGGGGCCCGGTGAGGTAGGGGCTACGTTTCCCTTGTGTCGGAAAGTGACTTTTATACCGTTAATGACCGATATAGGGCTCAGGGTGTGGCCGCGGAATGGCCTGTCTGGGAGCTGCAGGGTTACGGCTCCGCCGCGCCCGCCCCTGAGCCTGCCTCCCTCGACGATCCGGTCGGGGATCAGGGCCCCGGGGCCCTGCCGCCCCGGCTCGATCCGCTGGGTCCTTGGTTCAGCGCCCGGCTCTCCTTCGCCGACGGCGCCAGGGTCGACGTCCTGGTGGCGGTCTTCAACGACCGCATCGCCGTCGAGGACGTACGCGCGGATCCGCCGCTGACGCTCGACGGGCTCGCCGCGCTGGCCCGCTGGATCGACGGGCCGCTCGACGACGCCTGCCGGACCGCCACCGGCCGGCCTCGAAAGGCACGGCCGGACGAGGACGCCCACCCCTTGGTGAACCCGTGGCAGGCGCGGTCCGAGGTGGAGCCGCCTGCCCGGCGGGAGGGCTGTGCGCCGCGGCCGCAAGGGCGGGCGACCTCGGCACCTTCCGGGAGCGTCGTCCGCGGCGATGGGCCGCTCTGTGGGACGGGCGCGTCGGACGCGACCGGGGCGGGTGTGCCGGACGCGGCGGGTGGTGCGGGCGTCGCGATGACGGAGGTGGCGGGTGCGGCCGGCGCTGCCGGTGCGGCTGCCGAGGGCGACGGATACGGCACCCGGGACGGCGACGGGACCGACGGCCGAGGTGGCATCGGACTCGACACCCCGCATGCCCCCACCGACACTCAGGCTCATTTCGCTGCCGACCCCGAGGCGGCAGGAGCCCAGGGAGACCGCTACGGCGGGGCCCCGGAGGTCATCGAGCCGCTCGCGTCGAACGGGCCGGCGTCAGGCCCCGTATCCGTTGGCGACGCTTCGTCCGACCGGGCGGTCGAGCCGGCCTCCGACCCCCGCGTCACGACCTCCGGCCCCATCTCCGAAGCCCCGTCCGAACCTTCCGACCCGGTGGGCGCTTCCCACGCTTCGCTCGCGTCCGGCCCGTCCGACCCCTCCGGCCTGTCCGACTCTTCCGACCCATCCGAGCCGAACGCCTCGCCCGCGCTCCTGGCCCGGTCGCGGGCCACGGAACGCCGCAGGCTCGCCGCGGACGTCTACCGGGAGGCGCAACGGCAGGGCCGGGACCCGGTGGAGGCCGTCATGCAGGCCACCGGGCGCAACCGCCGAAGATCCTTGAGGCTGATCGCCGGGGCACGCGACGAGGGGTTCCTGACGCCGCGTCACAAGCGTTGACGTCGGGTGCCGCCGCGTCCCCCGACCGGCCATGACCGACGGCGCGACCAACCGCACAGCTGACCCACCGGCACTGCTGACCTACCGGCACAAGCGACCGACCGACCGACCGACACACAGGACCAGCCGCCCGACCGGCGATGGTCCATCAATCCCCCTTGCCCGCACGCATCTTCTGCATCCGGGCGATCTCGGTGCTCTGCTGCGCGATGACGTCGTTCGCCATCTCCTCGACGAGGACGTTGTTGCCCTCCGAGAGTGCATCGGTGGCCATGGTGACCGCGCCGTTGTGGTGGGCGATCATGAGCTTCAGGAAGAGCGCGTCGAACTGTTTTCCGCGCGCCTCCCGCAGCCGATCCAGCTCGGATGCGGTGGCCATGCCCGGCATCTCCGCATGCTGGTGCCCCGGCTGCTTACGCGGACCGCCATTGCGGCTCAACCAGCCCTCCATCGCGCCGATTTCGGGCCGCTGGGCAGCGGCGATCCGCTCCGCCACCCGGCTGACCTGCTCGTCGTCCGCGTGCCGGGCGGCCAGGCCGGTCATCACCAGTGCCTGCCGATGGTGAACGATCATCATCTGGACGTAAGCGAAGTCCGCGGAGTTGGGGGAGTCGTCGCTCCTGGCCTTCTTGGCCTCGTCGGCGGTGAGGGTCTTCGCCGGCTCGCCCGGCTTGCCCGGCGCCACCACCCTCGGGCCGCCGGCATCGCTCGCCTCGGGCGTCTCATCGGACGAACATCCGCTCAACGCGAGGGAGGTGACCAGACCGAGGCCGGCCACGGTGCGGGCGATGACTCTCCTGGGACGCTTCAACGCGCGTACTCCTGTCCACGAGGGGATCTGAACGGAATTCGGTGTTACATCTTCAATCCCCTCTATTGATATGTACATGAGCAGCGCGATATCACCGGGTCCAGGAGCCGTTCACTTCCGAACGGACACTAGGGAGGACCTCGTGACGTCGTTGCACAGACCCCGCGTGCGGCGCAGATACCTCGGAGCGGTGGCCGGGACCTTCGGGCTCGTGGCCGCACTCCTCGCGGCCGGACCCGCGGCCGCGACCCCCGACCCCGGCGACAGCCCCTCCGCAGCCAAGGAGGTGAGCCCCGGTCAGCGGACCGACACCAAGGCCGCGATGGAAGACGGCGACATACCCGGTGTGGACGAGGTCGTGCACAGCGACAACGTCCGCCACCTGACCAACATCCCCAAGCAGGCGCTCCAGGGCACCAATTCCGACCTCGCCTTCCAGGGCAAGTACGCCTTCGCAGGCAACTACGACGGCTTCGTCATCTACGACGTCTCCCGGCCCAAGGCGCCCAAGACCGTGACCCAGGTGCTCTGCCCCGGCGGGCAGAACGACATCAGCGTCTCCGGAGACCTGCTGTTTCTCTCCACGGACTCCTCGCGCAGCGACGACTCCTGCAGCAGCACCAGCCAGCCCGCCACGGAGAAGTCCTCGTGGGAGGGCATGAAGGTCTTCGACATCAGCGACAAGAAGAACCCGAAGTACGTCGCCGCCGTCGAGACCGCCTGCGGCTCGCACACCCACACGCTGGCCCCCGATCGCCGCAACGTCTACATCTACGTCTCGTCGTACTCGCCCAGCGAGACCTTCCCCGACTGCCGGCCGCCGCACGACGGCATCTCGGTCATCAAGGTGCCGCGATCGGCGCCCGAGAAGGCCGCCGTCATCGACTTCCCGGTCCTCTTCCCGGACGGTGGCAACCCCGGGGGCAACCCCAACCCCAGTGTCTCGAAGACCACCGGGTGCCACGACATCACCACCTTCCCGAAGCTGAAGCTGGCCGCGGGCTCGTGCATGGGTGACGGCATCTTGATGGACATCTCCAACCCCGCCGCGCCGAAGGTCATCGACCGGGTCCAGGACAACGTCAACTTCTCGTTCTGGCACTCCGCGACGTTCAACGAGCGCGGGAACAAGGTCGTGTTCACCGACGAACTGGGCGGCGGCGGCGCGGCCACCTGCAACGAGGCGACCGGTTCGACCCGCGGCGCGGACGGCATCTACGACATCGTCGGCAAGGGCGACAAGCGCAAGCTCGTCTTCAAGGGCTACTACAAGATTCCGCGCCACCAGGCCGACACCGAGAACTGCGTCGCGCACAACGGTTCGCTGATCCCCTCCAAGAACCGCGACATCATGGTCCAGGCGTGGTACCAGGGCGGCGTCTCGATCTGGGACTTCACCGACTCCGCGCACCCGAAGGAGATCGGCTACTTCGAGCGCGGCCCGATCTCCACGGACTCGCTGGTCACCGGTGGTTCCTGGTCGGCGTACTACTACAACGGCCACATCTACTCGAACGACATCGCCAAGGGCTTCGACGTCCTGGCGATCGACGACCGCCTGACGGACAGTGCCGAGTCGGTCCGGATGCGCGAGCTCAACGTCCAGACCCAGCCCGACTACCGCTGAGCCCGGCACCGGTCACGCCGCGGCCGGCGCCGGCTACAGCGGCGTCGCGCTCGGCGCCCGTGTCCCGCCGGGCGGCTTCTCGGCCGGCGGGACACCCAACTCCCATGGCAATCCGTATCGTTGGAACAGCTCGGCGCGGAGCCGGGCCTGCGGCATCGGTGCCCCTGGCAGGAGCAGGGGCACCACCGAGCCCATCAGCAGCGCGCGGAGCAGCGGATAGTCGGCGTCCGGATCCGGCGACCCGTACGCCGTGACCGTCTCGCGCAGCAACTGGGCCAGCCGCTGCTGCTCGGGGCACTGGATGAAGCCCTCGGCCGTCAGAATGCCGGCCATGTGGGTGCGCATCAGCAGTGGGTGGTCGTGCGCCAGCCCCAAGATCGCGTCGATGGCGCGGGCCATCAGCTCGTTCCCCGCATCCGGCCCCGTCGGCCGTGGCTCGCGCAGCAGCGCCGCCTCAAGGGTCAGATGCATCAGGCGGTGGACCGCCGACTGCAGCAGCTGACGCTTACCGGGGAAGTAGTACGAGACCAGCCCGCGGGCCGCGCCCGCACGCTGCGCGATGTCACCGAGCGTCGTCGCCTCGTACCCGCGCTCGCCCACCAACTCGACCGCAGCCTGCAGCAGCCGCTCGCGAGAACGCCGCCGCAACTCTTCATTGACCGATGCGCTGCGGGGGGACATGCTGTAACTCCTGCGTTGACTGGCTGAGAGCCAATATACTCAGCGGACCTCCGGATGTCCGCCTGCCTTCGGCGGCGAGAGCCGGTAGGAGCCCCTGATTCGGGCGACGCGGGGGATCGCCCGAGTCGGGGGTCTTTGCCTTTCTGACCTGCGGTTTTGCCGCTGACCTTCGGGCGGATCCCGTTCCGGCCGCCTTCCGGGCGCTTATGCGGAAGTCCACCATCGCCGCCCGCGTGCGCTCTTTCGTCCGGAACCGCACCCGGCGCGCCCTCGCCGCCGCCCGAGCCGCCCGCGCCGCTGGGCCGCCGCTGCCGTACGCCGTCGCCATCCCCCCACCCCCGGGGGTCGTGTCCTGCCTGAATCGCGGCGGACGAATCGTGGAGCTCTCATTGCAGCGCCCGAAACGCGAACTCCTCGCTTCGAGTGCGCCTGAGCCTGCGCCTGAGCCTGCGCGTGCACTCGGCGCCTGCGCTTGCGTCTCCTAGGGATCCTAGTTTATATCTAGACCCCCTAGGAAACCGAGGAGAGCGCATGGTGCGGGCAGGGCTGACGGCGGAGCGGGTGACGGTCGCGGGCGCCGAGCTGGCGGACGAGGTCGGGCTCGACCATGTGACGATGTCGCAGGTGGCGCGGCGGCTCGGGGTGAAGGACGCCAGCCTCTACACGCATGTGCGCGGCCTGGAGGATCTGCGCGGACGGATCGCGCTGCTGGCGGCGGACGAGAAGACCATCCGCATCGCCGAGGCGACCGCCGGACGGGCGGGCAAGGACGCGCTGGTCGCGTTCGCCGACGCCTGGCGGGAGTACGCCCGCACCCATCCGGGCCGCTACACGGCGACGCAGACCCCCCTCCAGATCGCCCCCGAGCTGGCCGCCGAGGCACGCGGACCCCGGCGCGCGGTCGAGCTGACCTACGGCATGCTGCGCGGCTACGGCCTGGCCGAGCCCGACCTGACCGACGCGGTCCGGTTGCTGCGCAGCACGTTTCACGGCTTCGTCGCCCTGGAGGCCGCCGGAGGGTTCGCGCACGAGCGTTCGCCGCAGCACTCCTGGGTCCGCGCCCTCGACGCCCTGCACGTCCTCCTGGAGCACTGGCCCACGTCCCGAGAAGGAGACCCCTCATGACCGTCCCGACCATCGGAAGGCTGCGTGTGGATGGCGCGACGCTGCACCACGTGGTGCGCGGCCAGGGCCCGCTCCTGCTGCTGATCCCCGGAGGGGCGGGCGGCGCGGCCTCCTTCGATGGCATAGCCGACGACCTGGCCGCCGAATACACCGTCGCGACCTACGACCCGCGCGGCATGTCCCGAAGCACCCTGGACGACACCGAGGCCGAGCAAAGCGTGGCCGAGCACGCCACCGACGCACTGCGGATACTGGATCTGCTGTCGCCCGGCGAGCCCGCTCGGGTGTGCGGCATCAGCTCGGGCGCGATCACCGCCCTGCATCTGCTCACCGCCCACCCCGGACGCGTCGAACGCCTCGTGGCGCACGAGCCCCCGGTCGTGGAGGTCCTGCCGGACGCCTCCGAGCATCGCGCGCTCATCGCGCGGGTGCAGGAGGCGTTCCGCACCGAGGGGCTCATGCCGGCGATGGCCGTCTTCGCCGCCGGTCTGAAGAAGGCCGGCGACACCGTCGAACCGGAGGCCGCGAGGAGGCTTCCGCCGCAGGCGGCGGCGCGGGCCGAGGCGACGATGGCCAACCTGCCGTACTTCGTCGGGCGCATCGTGCCCCGGTTCATGTCCTACGCCCCCGATGTCCACCGGCTGCGGGCGCTCTCGGACCGGCTCGTCCTCGCCGGCGGCCAGGACTCACGAGGCGAGCTGCCCTACCGGTCGGCCGCCTTCCTTGCCGACCTGCTCGGCACGGGATTCCGGCACTTCCCCGGCGGGCATACCGGCTTGACCACCCACCCCGCCGAGTTCGGGGAACTCCTGCGGAAGGCATTCCGCGCCTAGAGCTGTGGCCGTCGGCCCGCGGGAGGATCTTGGTCGTGGGGCCGCCGAGGTCAGCGCGGATGCGCGAGCAGGTCCTTTCGCGGCAGGGGCCGGTGAAGGGCGAGGAGGGCCTGGTCGTCCTGGGGGGCGCCGTCGCTGTGGCGGCTCACGTCACGGACGAGGAAGTCGAGGACGGTGGTCAGGTCCGGGAGATGGCCGGTCTGGCGCAGGTAGGACTGCATCATGCGGGGGACGCGGTCGGCGGGGTCGAAGAAAACGCCTGCGCGGTCGCGGGCCTCGGTGACGCCGTCGGTGAAGCACAACAGCGTCGCCCCGGGTGGGAAAGGGTGGGTTTCCACCGGTGATTTCCAGCTCCCCAGAGCGGTGATGCCCAGCGGCGGAGCTTCCTCCGACGGCTCCAGTACGCGGGCGGTGCCGTCCCTGTGCAGCAGGAGCGGTGCGGGGTGGCCGCGGTTGATGAGGTGGAACCGGCTGAGGTCACTCGCGAACTGCACGATGAGGGCAGTGGTGAACCCTTCGATCGAGTCCAGCCCCTCGCGGCGCTGGCTCTCCCGCAGCAGCGCGCCCTCCATGCACTCCACGAGGCTCGGCAGGTCGGGCTCGTGGTCGGCGGCGTAGCGGAAGACCCCGATGTCGACGCTGACCGCCGTCACGGCGGACAGCCCCTTGCCCCTGACGTCGCCGACCATGGCACGCACCCCGAAGGGTGTCTCCTGCACCACGTAGAGATCGCCGCCGATCAGGGCCATGTCCTCGGCCGGCACGTAGCGGGCGGCGATCCGCAGGCTGCCCAGCCGGCTGGGCGGGCGGGGGAGAACGGCTCGCTGGGCCACTTCCGCGGCGTAGCGTGCCCGGCTGGCGCTGACGTGCTGTGTGCGCAGCGACCGGTTCAGACCGATGGCCAGCGCGGTGACGGCCGCCAGGGTGATCTGAACCGCGGCGTCGTCCTGCCAGCCGTAGGTTCCGTCGACGTAGCCCAGGCCCGCCTGCACCAGCATCGCCGTGAGGCCGATGCCGACGATGCCGGCCGGGCTGAGCAGCGAAACGGCCGTCACCGGCGCCACGGCCAGCAGGGGAGCCGAGGACACCGTGGTAGGTGTCAGCAGATCTACCAGGGCCGCGAGCGCGATCACTACCGCCGGAATCCAACGGCGTACCCGTGACCACACTGGCAACACCCTCATCAGGCCATTCTGCCCTGATCGGCAACAGAACGCCCCCGCCCCCGCCCCCGCGCCGCGTGACAACGCCCGCCCCGCCGAGTCCGAACTCGGTGGAGCGGGCGTTCGTGCCGCAAGGAGGGGCGTCCGTGGCCCTCAGCCGGATGGCCGGTCGCCGCCGCCGGCCGGCCCGGGCGGTGCCGTGCCGAGGCGCAGCATGACCTTGCTGCTGCCGCTGGTGGGATCGGCGGCGACTGCCAGTGCCTCGGCGGCCCGGTCCAGGGCGAAGCGGTGGCTGATGACCGGCGAGACGTCGAGGCCCTGGTGCATGGCCAGGAGCGCGTCATCGATCTCCTCGACGAAGCGGTACGAGCCGATCCAGGTGATCTCGCGCGTGACGAGATCCCCGAGGGCGGCGGTGACGGCCGTGCCGGGCAGGTTGCCGACCTGTACGAGGGTGCCGCCGCGCGCGGTTGCCCGCAGCACCGGCCCCAGTGCGGGCGGTGCGCCCGATGCCTCGAAGGCCAGCTCCACGTCCTGCGGGAGAGTCGCGCCCTGGCCGAGGTCGACCGTCTCGTCCGCGCCCATGGCCTTGGCGACCGCGAGCGACGACGCCGAGAGGTCCGCGGCGATCACCGAGGCGGCCCCTCGGTGCCTGGCGGCGGCCACCACCAGCGACCCGATCGGGCCGGCACCGTTGACCAGGACCGTCTTCCCGCTCAGGTCCCCGGCGCGGTGCACGGCGTGCAGGGCCACCGCGAGGGGTTCGGCGAGCGCGCCGTGCTCGGTGGAGACGTTCTCCGGCAGCGGCCGTATCTGGGCCGCGCGGACCACCCGGTACTCGCTGAAACCGCCGTCGGTGTGCGGATGGAGGGCTGCCGAACCGAAGTAGCGGATACAGGGGTGGAGGTTCGTACGGCCGGCGATCCGGTCGGGCAGCGGGTCGTTCCCCACCGGCTCCGCCGGGTGGACGGTGACCGGCTGCCCCTCCGCCAGTCCGGTGACCTCCTTGCCGACGGCGGCGATCCGGCCGGCGACCTCGTGGCCGAGCACCAGCGGATCCTTGAGGGCGGCCGTACCGGACGTCCCGTGCTTGAAGTAGGCGACGTCGGAACCGCAGATCCCGCCCCACTCCATGGCCAGGAGGACCTCCTGCGGGCCCGGCACCGGTACGGGGCGCTCGTCGATCCGGAGGTCGCCGGGGCCGTGGGCGACGACTGCCTTCATGCCGCGTCCTCCAGACGCACCAGGTCACGTCCGCGCGTCTCGGGCGAGAGGATGATGGCCACCAGGGTGATGAGTGAGTAGACGACCAGCATCGCCGCGACGGGCCACCAGCTGCCGGTGACGGCGGTGAGGGTGGCCGCGACGACCGGGCCGACGGCGGTGGCGAGGATGCCCCCGATCTCCTTGGCCAGCGCCAGCTGGGTGAAGCGGGTGCGCGCCCCGAACAGTTCGGCCATCGTGACGCTCTCCAGCGAGAACAGACCCAGGACACCCACATTGAGCCCGACGATCATGCCGGCCATCACGCCGGCCGTGCTGCCGGAGGCGATGAGCATCATCACGGGGAACGCGAGGACGATGGTCAGCACGGTGAGGGCGAGGTAGAGGGGACGGCGGCCGAAGCGGTCGCCGAGCAGGCCGATCAGCGGCACGGTGGCGAAGCCCAGCAGCGAGCCGTACACGATGGCGTCGGTGGGGACGGACCGGTCGGCGCCCAGCGTGGTGGCGATATAGCCGACGAGGAACGTCTGCATCAGGCCCGAGTTGCCGGCCTGCCCGAAGCGGAGGCCGAGCGCGAGGAAGAACGCCTTGCCCTTGCGCTGCCGGATGCCGGCTTCCAGGACGCTCTCCTGCTGCGCGTCGGTGGTCTTGCTCGCGACCGCGGTGGCGACCTCCGCGCGGGACATCGCCACCCCGTCCACGACGTCCGCCCGGTCCTCGAACACCGGGCTCTCCTTGAGGTTCCGGCGCAGCCAGACCGCGAAGACCATGAGCGCGAAGCTCAGCAGGAACGGCAGCCGCCAGCCCCAGGTGACCAGCTGCTCCTCGCTCAGCGTGGCGAGCAGCACCGCCCACAGGCCCGAGGCGGCGAGGGTGCCGGAGTTGGTGCCGAGGGAGACCAGCGAGGAGATCAGGCCGCGGCGCCGGGCGGGGGCGTACTCGGCGAGCATGACGGTGGCGCCGGCGATCTCGGCGCCGGCGCCGAAGCCCTGCACCAGGCGCAGGACGACCAGCAGGATCGGCGCGAGGATGCCGATCGCCCCGTACGTGGGCAGCACGCCTATCAGCGTGGTCGAGGCGCCCATCAGCAAGATGGTGAGGAACAGGACCTTCTTGCGTCCGATGCGGTCGCCCATCCGGCCGAAGTAGAGGGCGCCGGCGAGCCGCGCGACGTATCCGACCCCGTAGGTCGCCATGGCGGCGATCAGGCCGATCGCGGGGCTGACATCGGGGAAGAAGATCTTGTTGAAGACGATGGCGGCGGCCAGCGAGTAGAGCTGGAAGTCCATGAATTCCATGGCGGTGCCGAGCCAGCCGGAGACTGCTGCTCTGGTGAGATCGCGGGTCGTTCTTCTCGCGGCGCTCATCGGCTCCGTCGCTTGCGTTTCCGTCATGAGGAACTCCATTGTTCTCTGGCCGTGCGGGAGCGGTGGGACGGGGGAGTGGCTCCCTGGGTGTGGCGGTCCTTGGGGAGGGGCCGGTCCGGGCCGGACCTCGGTGCGGGTCAGACCTCGATGCGGCCGGCCCGCAGGGCGGGTAGTCGGGCCGCGACGGCGGTGGTCAGGGCGTTGTCCTCGGCCAGATCCGCGGCACCGAGCGCGTGGAGTAGCCGGCGGACGGTGTCCTCCGCCGCGGAGCCCGTACCGTCGCGCCAGCAGCGGTGCAGGGCCGCGGCGGCGGGGTCCGTCGTACCGAACAGCTGCCCGCCGTCACCGCCGGGCCGCGTGGCGTTCGCCCAGGCGGCCAGCGCGAGTTCCAGTACGGGGGTGGCGGCGGAGGCGGCCCGCAGCTCACGCAACGCGTCGAGCCACCGCTCGGGGATCTTCAGGGATCCGTCGGAGCCGATCTGCCGGAGCAGGTGCCGCACGCCGGGATTGCGGAACCGCTGCACCAGCCCCTCGGCGTAGGCCGCCGGGGCGGGGCCGCCGGCGGGCAGCGTCGGGGCGATCTCGGTGCACAGGGCACGCACCAGCCGCTCGCCCCAGTCGGTCGCCAGGGTGTCGGCGATGGTCGTACAGCCCGCCGCGGCGCCCGCGTAGGCCAGCGCCGAATGACAGCCGTTGAGCATCCGCAGCTTGGTGAGCTGGTACGGCACGACGTCGGGGACGAACAGGGCACCGTCCAGCTGCCACGGGGGCCGCGGCCCGGCGAAGGAATCCTCCAGCACCCACTGCCGGTACGGTTCGCCGACGACGGGCAGCGCGTCGTGCACGCCGAGCGCAGCCTGCGCCGCCCGCCGGTCCGCGTCGGTGGTGGCGGGCACGATGCGGTCCACGATCGTCGACGGGAACGTCACCGACGTGGCCATCCAGTCGAGGACGGCCTGCCGGTCCGGCCACGGCGCGGCCTCGACGAAGTCGCGCACGACCCGGCCGAGCGCGGCGCCGTTGGCCGCCATGTTGTCGCAGGAGACGACGCTGACGGGGGCGCCGCCGGAGCGCATCCGCGCGGCGAGTCCCGCGGCGACGCGCCCGATGACGGTGGTGAGCACACCGGTCCCGCCGGCCGCGAGGTCGGCGGCGACGCCCGGAGCCGCGGTGTCCAGCGCGCCTGAGTCCGGGCGGCGGTGGTAGCCCTTCTCGGTGATGGTCAGGCTCACCACGCAGACATCGGGGGAGGCGAGCAGCCCGTCGATCCGCGCCGCGTCCGGCCGCATTCCCAGGGCGTCCACGATCGCACCGGACACCCGGGTGACGGTGCCTTCCGGACGCAGCTCGGTGATCGAGTAGAGGCAGTCCTGCGACCGCAGCGCATCCGCCGTTCCGGTCGAGCGCGGGGCGACGACGACGGTCCCCCAGGGCTCGCCGGAGCGGGCGGCGGCGGTCTCCGTGTAGCGGGCCTGGTGCGCCCGGTGGAAGGCGCCGAGGCCGAAGTGGACGACGCGCGGACGCAGGTCGCCGGGGTCGACGGCGGGGCGCAGGGCCGGGGGCACCCGGTCGAGGGTGCGGCGGCCCAGCAGGGGAGCGGCCGGGGACGAGGGCAGGTTCATGCGGGTCACCAGTCGTGCACCGAGCCGTCCAGGCGGCGCGCCACGGGCAGGTACCGCGCCTGGTACGGAAAGCGTTCGGCGGCCTCCTCGTCGTACTCGACGCCGAGACCGGGCTCCTCGGACGGGTGCAGCATGCCGTCGGCGAACGTCACCCCGCTGCGGAAGACCTCGGCGGTCTCGTCCGCGTGCTCCATGTACTCCTGGATGCCGAAGTTGGGGACCGTGGTGTCGAGGTGGACGGCGGCGGCGAGGGTGACCGGGGAGAGGTCCGTCGCCCCGTGCGAGCCGGTCCTGACCTGGTAGAGCGCGGCCAGGTCGAAGATGCGGCGCAGGTGCGTGATGCCGCCGGCGTGCACGACGCTGGTGCGGACGTAGTCGATGAGCTGCTCGGTGATCAGGTGCTGGACGTCCCAGATCGACGTCAGTACCTCGCCCACGGCGACCGGCGTCGTCGTGTGCTGCCGGATGAGCCGGAACGCCTCCTGGTTCTCGGCCGGCGTCGGGTCCTCCATCCAGAACAGCCGGCAGTCCTCGACCTGCTTGCCGAAGCGGGCCGCCTCGATGGGGGTGAGCCGGTGGTGCACGTCGTGCAGGAGGTGGAAGCCGAAGCCGAAGCGCTCCCGGACCGCCTCCAGATACGTGGGCGCGAACCGCAGATACGCCTCGGTGTCCCAGGGCTGCTCGTCGGGCAGCGAGGTGGCGGCCGGTTCGTAGACCTTGCCCTTGCGTACGCCGTAGGTGCCGCCGACATCCGGGACGGCGGCCTGCGCGCGCACGGCACGGTAGCCGAGGTCCAGATAGCGCTCGACATCGTCGAGCAGTGACGCGGTGTCCGTGCCGCTGGCATGCCCGTAGACCATGACGCCGTCGCGGGAGCGGCCGCCGAGCAACTGGTAGAGCGGCAGCCCCGCGACCTTGCCCTTGATGTCCCACAGGGCCGTGTCCACGGCGGCGATGGCGGTCATCGTCACCGGTCCGCGGCGCCAGTACGCGCCGCGGTACAGGTACTGCCACAGGTCCTCGATACGCGCCGGGTCCTTGCCGATCAGCAGCGGTACGAGGTGGTCTCGCAGGTAGCTCGCCACGGCCAGCTCGCGCCCGTTCAAGGTGGCGTCGCCCAGCCCGACCACGCCGTCCGAGGTGGTGATGCGCAGGGTGACGAATGTCCGGCCGGGGGAGGCGACGAACACCTCGGCACGTTCGATCTTGCTCACGGAAATCTTGCTCCTTCGGTATACGCACCGTGCCGGTGGACGGTGTGCGGCAGACCCGGACCACTGGTCGACCAGCACTGGTATACAAGCATTGGTCGTACAGGTGCGCAATACTTTCGAAACATCGATTGACCAGCATGGGCAGTGCGGCCTGCGGGCCCCGATACGATGAGCGCATGGCTCGATCGAACCGGCAACGAACCAGCCGCCTGGCCGTCTACGAGACGCTGCGCCGCAAGGTTTTGGCCCTGGAACTCCCACCGGGCGCGGCGCTCTCGGAGAACGAGCTCGCGGCGTCCCTCGGGGTGAGTCGCACCCCGGTCCGGGAGAGCCTCATCCTCCTGTCGCAGGAGGGGCTGGTGCAGATCTTTCCGCAGGTCGGGTCGTTCGTCTCGCGCGTCGATCCGGCCAGGGTGGCCGACGCGCAGTTCCTGCGGGAGGCCGTGGAACTCGCCGCACTCGACGACCTCCCCGCCGAGCTCGACCCCGAGCAGGTCGAGGAACTGCGCCGCAACCTCGCCGAGCAGCAGCGGCCGGGCCTGGATCTCGAGGAGTTCTTCGCGCTGGACGAGGCGTTCCACCACGCCCTGCTGCGGCTGAGTGGACACGGCAGTGCCTGGGCGACCGTGGTCTCGGCCAAGGGGCATCTCGACCGGGCGCGCCGGCTCGGCCTCTACGACACCGCGTCACCGGCGGGCTTCGCCGCCCAGCACGTCGAGATCTTCGACGCGGTGCTCGCGGGCGAAGCCGCACAGGCCCGCTCGGCCATGCGCGCCCACCTCCGGGCGGTGTTCGATGACGTCGAGCGCGTCCGGACGCGCTCGCCCGAGCTGTTCGCCAAGGACACAGGGTCGGTGCCGGTCCGCCGCAACGTCGTCGTCTGGGACTGACGGACCGCCGTCGCAAGGCGGCTCCCCTCTCCCGCGCGCAGGCACGGAAACGGGCACGGGCGCCTGCGCGACCCGTGCCCGATGTGCGGAGACGTCGGCGGCTACTCGAAGCGCGAGGGGTCGCCGGCTCCTCGGCGGACGATTTCCAGTGTGTCGCCGGAGAAGTCGATGACCGTGGTCGGCTCGGTGCCGCAGTCGCCGGAGTCGACCACCGAGTCCACGACGTGGTCGAGCCGCTCCTTGATCTCCCAGCCCTGGGTCATCGGCTCCTCCTCGTCGGGCAGGAGCAGGGTGCTGGAGAGCAGCGGCTCACCGAGCTCGGTGAGCAGCGCCTGGGCGACGGGGTGGTCGGGGATCCGGACGCCCACCGTCTTCTTCTTGGGGTGCATCAGCTGCCGGGGCACCTCCTTCGTCGCGGGAAGGATGAAGGTGTAGCTGCCGGGCGTCGCTGCCTTGATCGCGCGGAACACGTCGTTGTCGATGTGCACGAACTGCCCGAGCTGCGAGAAGTCCTGACACACCAGCGTGAAGTGGTGGCGGTCGTCGAGGTTGCGGATCGACCGGATCCGGCCGATGCCGTCACGGCTGCCCAGCCGGCATCCCAGCGCGTAGCAGGAGTCCGTCGGGTACACGACGAGCGCACCGGAGCGGATGCTTTCAGCAACCGTGCTGATGGTGCGCCGCTGGGGATTTTCGGGGTGCACGTCGAAATACTTCGCCATCCGCAGAGTCTAGGTGCACGTCCCGCAGTTCAACGACCTGCGACGTCACCCGGTCCTGCGGCCCGGTCGGCTCCGCACCGACGAGGTCGCCGCCCGAGGGGACGAGGGTTACGTTGGTGAAGGTCGATGTCGACCGGCTGCCGCCCTGGTCGCAGGGCAGCGACGGCGTCGGAATCGGAAACGGAAGGACGATCACCATGTCCACACAATCCGACCCGCACCTCGCGATGGTGAAGCCGGTGATGCCGCGGACCCCCGACGGCTGCGAGGAGTGCCTGCGCCTGGGCTCTCCCTGGGTGCATCTGCGACTGTGCCTGACCTGCGGGCACGTGGGCTGCTGCGACTCCTCGCCGCTCAAGCACGCCAGTCAGCACGCCAACGACGACGCCCACCCCATCGTGCAGTCGCTGGAGCCGGGTGAGGACTGGCGCTGGTGCTACATCGACGAAGCGATCGTCTGAGGGATGCCGAGGCCGAGGCTGACGCGGTCGGACGCGGACGCCGACGCCGCAGACCGCAGGAGGCGACCCGCCGGCCGGCCGGTAACTGACACCCTCCCCCCGACCCCTGGTGACGGCACATCAGATCGAAGCGTCTGCCGCACACATGAGTGGCGCGTCGCATGTGTCCTGACCTGCCGGGCGGTTCAGTCGGCTTCCGTGGGCGGCGCGGGCGGACCCGTACCGCCGCCCCGCCGCGAGCCCTCCTCGCCGCCCGTCCCCGCCGTGCCCTCCCCGGGCTGCGCCTCCCGCTCCGCACGCGCGTGCCGCTCCTGCCGGGAGGACTCGATGTCCCGCTCCAGCGGCGATGTGTCCATGGCGGCCGTCAGATCCTGCATCCCCCGCAGCAGGAGCTCCGCTCCGCGTCGCACCACCGGATCCATGCCGGAGCCGGCTCTCTCCCAGGCGTCGAGAGCCTTCTCGGTCCGGCCCCAGACCGGGGCCCGCCACCCCCGCAGATCCCGTGCCCCGCGCTCGGTGTCCGCCTGGAGCGATTCGGCGAACTCCTCGGCCTCCGGGACGGGCCGCGTTCCGCGTTCCGGCAGATGCGCCTCCAGGAGCATCGCCGCACGCCCCAGCGCCGTGAGCGCATCCTGGGCCCCCTGAGCCGCCTCGCGCGTCAGCCCGCCACGGTGCCGTACGGGCTCCTGCTTGGCCCGCTCGAAGGCTTCCTCCCACGCGGCCTGGTCCTCGCGGGCGGCCAGCAGCGCCCCGCGCACGTCCTTGCGGTGCCGGCCCGTGGGGTCCGCGTAGCTGCCGACCACCGCCGCCGCGTACCGCCCGCTCGCGGTGAGCCAGTCCGCGAGCCGGTCCAGCAGCCGCGGAGTCTCCCAGGCCGGGAACACCAGGTAGGCGACCATCGCCAGCACACCGCCGAGCATCGTGAGCAGGACCCGGTCCCGCACCGTCTGGTGCCACTCCGCGCCGCCCATCCCGAGCAGAAAGACCACATACGCCGCGGCGAAGGACTGGGAGACCGCGTAGCCGGTCCGCATCAGGAGGTACATCAGCGCGGCGGACAGCACCGCCAGGCACCCGGAGAGCGAGGCATCCGGGTGGGCCAGCTGCACCACCCCGGTGGCCAGCGCCACGCCCACCAGGGTGCCGGCGAACCGTGCCACGGCGCGCGAGTACGTCTGGTGGAAGTCCGGCCGCATCACCAGCACCGAGGTGATGGGCACCCAGTAGCCGTGGCCGAGGGGGAGCGCGGTGCCGAGCAGGTAGCCGAGCGACGCCACCGCCGCGAGGCGTACGGCGTGCCGGAGTACGGGGGAGTCGCGGTCGAGTTCGCGGCGCAGCGCCCGAAGGATGACCGGTACCAGCCGGAACAGCGTCGGCCGCAGCAGGGCCGGGGAGGTTGCCGCGTCGTGGTCGCCGTCGGAGGTGTCGTGGGTCCGTCCGCTGCCGGCGATCTCCGCTACCTCGTCGAGCTGACCGGCCAGCCGGACCGCGGCCTGCCGTGCCGGCCCCTCCAGCGCGTCGTCCTCCGTGACGCGTACGCCCTCCGAGGGCACCCGGGCCGGGCCGTCGCGACGGATCGAGCGGGCCGCGCCGTCCAGGATGTCCGCGGCCGTATGCAGCACTTCCCGGGCCCGGTCACGCCCCGGCCCTTCCTCCGGGGCTCCCACCCGGGGGTCGGCCAGGGAGGCGAGGACCGGCCGGATGCGCTCGGCCAGTGCCCGGGGGCCGTGCAGCGCGGCAGGCCGTCGGCGTGCCTGCGACGGCGTGACGGTGGCGGCGCTGCGGGCCGTCATCATCGGTTCCGGGTCGAAGGGCGCCACCGGGTCGTGGCGCAGCCGCCTGGCGTAGTCCGCCACCGCGGCGAACGCGTCGGCGAGCGCGTCGCGGTGCCGGCCCCATCTGCGGATCGGGAACAGGAGGATGAGCGTCGCCTGCACCACTCCGCCGAACGCGATGACCGCGGCGTGCTCCAGCGCGTCGGCGACGCTGGTGGGCAGGGTGACCGTCACCAGCATCATGGCCACCGTCGTCGCGGACACGATCCCGGCGGTCGGACCGACGGACCACGCCATTCCGGCGAGGAAGGCCCAGAGGGCGAGCACCAGCAGGAACGGCACGGTGTACGCCGCCGCGAGATAGCCCAGGAACGTACTGAGAGCCAGTCCCGCACCGGCGGCGAGCGCGACGACCTTTCGCGGGCGCCAGCTCCGCTGGAACGTGGCGGTGCCCGCCGAGAAGGCGCCGAACGCGGCGGACGCGGCGAACGCCGGGGAGACCAGCGACAGCGCGAGGCCGATCACGATCGCCACGCCGGCCGCCGCGCGCAGCGCGACCAGGGGTTCGAGCCGGGTCCGCTCGATCGTCAGCCCGGAGCGCACGATCTCCCTCAGCGCCCGCAGCCACGTCACCCGGCCGAGCTTAGGACGGAAGCGGGCGCGCTCCGCGGGAGCCGCACCGGGGAGCGCGGGAGTCGGCCGTCCGCATCTGATGCGGCATCAGACACATTCGTGTCGCGTTGTCGTGGCCGTCCTGCGCCCCTTGGCCGCCGCTCCTTCTCCGACCCCGGCGCAACGCCTCGACCACCGCGTCCGGCGAGGTACGGGAGCCTGCTCGGGCGCGTGGTGCCCCCTCCTGGGGTGCCGCCGGCTCGCAGGCAGGCGGACAGCGCGGAGGCCGCCTGCCGCCGGCGGTCCCGTCCGCGGGCGCCCTCGCGGGCGGGGCGAGGTGACCGGCCGCAATGTGCCTCGCGGACCAGCCGTCGTGCCGTCCGTGAGCGGGCAGGACCGACGGCGCAAGCGGGCGCGATGCCTGTTCACAGCGGTGCGGTCGCCGCGTCGGGCACGTCGCAGGAAACTGGAGTGAACGGGTGCATTCACCGTGTTCCCCGAGCTCTCGGATCCGGTGGGCCCCGTCTTGTTGAGGAGGTGGCCGTCCATGGCGGAGCAGACCAGAAGCAGCTCGTCCGGTGCCGGACGAAAGGGAGACGCGACGTTGCAGTCCGGCGAGACCGGGCCCGGCACGCCGCCGGGGAGCCGGGGGAGGACAACCCTCTCCGACGGCGTGGTGGCGAAGATCGTCGGTACCGCGGCACGGGAGGTGCCGGGCATCCACGCACTGGGCGGCGGACTCGCCCGCACCATGGGTGCCGTACGCGACCGGGTTCCCGGTCGGGGCGGACAGGTGACCCGCGGAGTGAATGTGGAGGTCGGTGAGCGCCAGACGGCCGTCGACCTCGACGTTGTCGTCGAGTACGGCACGCCCATTGCCGAGATCGCCGCGGAGACCCGCGAGAACGTCATCGCCGCGGTGGAGCGCATGGCGGGCCTGGAAGTCGTCGAGGTGAACATCGCCGTCGACGACATCCACCTGCCCGACGAGGAGGACGAGGAGGAAGAGGGCCAGTCACGGGGACGGGTGCGCTGAGCGGGGAGATCTGGCTCGCCGTATCCGAACGGGGGCGCGGCTCTGAGGAGTGCCCCTCGCGGAGAACGAACGGCGGCTCTGTGAGCGGGGGATGAGCTGCTGTGGCCTGGTGGGCTCCGCCCCGGGCGGAGTTCCCCGTTCTCACGGCCTGCTGCGGGGCGCCGCGCTTCGTGCCGGGCCACGGGGCCCTGTGCGTCAGCGACACTCCGGCAAACGCGTATCGCACGGCTTCTGGTGCTGCGTCACGTGAGCAGTCGTCACCAGGCGTGCGACGGAGGGCTGTCGCCTCCGCCGAACGGGCGGCCTCCCGGCCGTGGCGTCGAAGCGGGCGGGAGGGCCCGTGATGGACTGAACCGGCGGTGACCGCGCCGGCCGGGGGCCCACGGCACGGCGCCGTTCACCTGCTATTTCCGATGGCGCGCCGAACCGGGAACATCTGCGACCTCGATCGATCGACGCCATGAGAGATCGACGCCAGGAGAGGACGTGCGATGCGCACCCGGGCGAACGAGTCCCTCGCTTCCCTGTGCAGTGCGACTGAGCGGTCCGGCTTCGGCACGGCTCCTCCCGGCCCCGGCACGGCTCCGTCCGGCCCGGGACCGGGCTCGGCACGTACCGGCGCAGCGCTCTTCGGCACCTTGGACCCCGAGGCGGTGGACGCCGATGTCCCGGGCGCCGTCGACGGGGCCCTCGCGGCCGTACTGCGCGAGCGGGCCGCCGACGCGGTGGCGATCGACCACACCTTCGCGACGGACCTCGCCGAACGTGTCGCCCGCTTCACCCTGAGCGGCGGGAAACGTACGCGCTCGCAGTTCCTGTGGTGGGGGATGCGGGCGTGCGCCGGCGGCACCACCGCGGCGGAGGTGGCGGCCGCCCTGCGCATCGCCGCCGGGCTGGAACTCCTCCAGACCTGCGCCCTGGTGCACGACGACGTCATGGACGGCTCCCCACTGCGCCGTGGCCGGCCGGCCGTGCACGCCGACCTGACGGCGCAATACGGTGCCGGGAGCGACGACGGCGCCACGGAGCCGTTCGGCAGGGCGGCCGCCATCCTCGCCGGGGACCTCGCGCTGGCCTGGGCCGACGACACCGTCACCGAGACCGACCTGGCCCCCGACCCGCGCCGCCGGGTGGACGGGATCTGGCGGGCCATGCGCACGGAGATGGTCGCCGGCCAGTACCTCGACCTGCACAACCAGGTCACGCGCTCCCGTTCGCGGGAGCAGGCGATCCGCACCGCGTCCTTGAAGAGCGGGCGGTACTCCGTCGAGCGACCGCTGACTCTCGGCGCCGCGCTGGCAGGGGCCGATGAGCCCACCGGCCGCGCCCTGGGCGCCGCGGGCCGCTGCGCGGGGATCGCCTTCCAGCTCGGCGACGACCTGCTCGGGGTCTTCGGCGATCCGGACCGCACCGGCAAACCGTCCGGCGACGACATCCGGGAAGGCAAGCTGACCTACCTGGTCGCCGTCGCCCGGGCGCGTGCCGAGGACGCCGGGGACGAGGCGGCGGGGGCCCTGCTCGACCGCTCCCTGGGAGACGCCGGCCTGTCGGACGACGACGTGGACCGGGTGCGCGAAGTGCTCGTGACGACCGGCGCTCGGGCCGCCGTCGAAGCCGAGATCGGCCGTCTCGCCGCGGACAGCGCACGCCACCTGGACGAGGCGGGCGTGGAGCCCGGCGCGGGCGGCCGACTGCGCGACCTGGTGGGCGCCATCGCCGGCGAGCGGGCCGCCGCCGGCCGGCCGTGCGGCCCGGGCACGGCGGGCGGTGGTGGAGGCCCCGGCGGTGAAGCGACCGACACCCGCACCGCCGGAGGAGGCAGCCGATGAAGGTACTCAGCGGGCCCACGGACCATGTCGTGGTCGTCGGGGCCGGGCTCGCCGGGCTGTCGGCGGCCCTGCATCTGCTCGGTGCCGGGCGCCGGGTGACCGTCGTCGAGCGCGACGCACTGCCCGGCGGCCGTGCGGGCCGCATCGAACGCAACGGCTACCGCATGGACGCGGGGCCGACCGTGCTCACCATGCCGGACCTCGTCGAGGAGGCCTTCGCGGCGGTCGGCGAACGGCTCGGCGACCGCATGGAACTCATCGGCCTGCACCCCGCCTACCGCGCCCGCTTCGCCGACGGCACCCAGCTGGACGTGCACACCGACGCCGAGGCGATGGAGGCCGAGGTCGAGCGGTTCGCCGGGCCCGCCGCGGCGGCCGGCTACCGGCGGCTGCGCGACTGGCTGGAGAAGCTGCACCGCGTTCAGATGCGCCGCTTCATCGACGCCAACTTCGACTCGCCGCTCCAACTGCTCCACCCCGATCTCGCCCGGCTCGCGGCCCTCGGGGGCTTCGGCCGCCTGGACGCCCGCGTCGGCCGCTTCCTCCCCGACGAACGGCTGCGCCGGGTCTTCACCTTCCAGGCGCTGTACGCCGGCGTGCCGCCCGCACGCGCCCTCGCCGCCTACGCCGTCATCGCCTACATGGACACGGTCGCCGGGGTGTACTTCCCCCGCGGCGGCATGCACGCGCTGCCGCAGGCCATGGCCGACGCGGCCGCCGACGCGGGCGCCGACTTCCGCTTCGGCCGCCCCGTCACCCGGCTGGAGCGCACCGGCGACCGGATCACCGCCGTCATCACCGACCAGGCACGGCTGCCCTGCGACGCGGTGGTCCTCACCCCGGACCTGCCGGTCAGCTACGGCCTCCTCGGACGGCAGCCGCGCCGCCCCCTCGCCCTGCGGCATTCGCCTTCGGCGGTGGTCCTGCACGCCGGCACCGACCGCACCTGGCCCCAACTGGCCCACCACACCCTCTCGTTCGGCTCCGCCTGGCGAAGCACGTTCCACGAACTGACCCGTTCCGGACGCCTGATGACGGACCCTTCGCTGCTCATCACCCGCCCCACGGCCACCGACCCGGGGCTCGCACCGCCCGGCCGACACCTGCACTACGTCCTGGCCCCCTGCCCCAACACCGACATCGGGCCCGACGCCCGCGAGTGGCGGGACCTCGCGCCCCGCTACCGCGACCGGCTGCTCGCGACGCTCGACCGCCGCGGCCTCGACGGCTTCAGCTCCGCCATCGAGGAGGAGTGCCTGGTCACCCCGGCGGACTGGACCGCGGCCGGGCATGCCGCGGGCAGCCCGTTCGCCACCGCGCACACCTTCGCGCAGACCGGCCCCTTCCGCCCGCGCAATCTGGTGAACGGCACCGAGAACGCCGTGCTCGCGGGCTGTGGCACCACCCCGGGCGTGGGCGTGCCGACGGTCCTCCTCTCCGGCAAGCTCGCCGCCGCCCGCGTCACCGGCCCCCGGCCCCGACGCGTCGCGCCCCGAGCACCACGGCCGGCGGCGAAGGGCGTCCCGGCATGACCGACCGCGAACTGGACGCAGCGGGCATCACCGACCCGGCCCTGCGCGCCGCCTACGCGCGGTGCCGTCGCCTCAACGCCCGGCACGGCAAGACCTACTTCCTCGCCACCCGGCTGCTCCCCGTCGCGCGGCGCCCCGCCGTGCACGCCCTCTACGGCTTCGCACGCTGGGCCGACGACATCGTCGACGACCTCGACGGCGACACGACCACCGCGGAACGCGGCCGCGCCCTCGCCGTCCTGCAACAGCGGCTGGAGTCCGGGCTGCGCCACGGCGACAGCGTCGAGCCGGTGGTCAGGGCACTGACCCACACCGCACGCGAGTACGGCATCGACCACCGCCACTTCGCGGACTTCATGGCGTCCATGCGCAGCGACCTGGAAGTGACGGACTATCCGACCTTCGAGGACCTGAGCCGCTACATGCACGGGTCGGCCGCGGTGATCGGCCTCCAGATGCTGCCGGTCCTCGGCACCGTCGTCCCCCGCGAGGAAGCGGCGCCGCACGCGGCAGCCCTCGGCGTCGCCTTCCAGCTCACCAACTTCCTGCGGGACGTCGGCGAGGACCTCGACCGCGGCCGTGTCTACCTGCCCGCGGACCTGCTCGCCGCCCACGGCGCCGACCGCGAACTCCTGCACTGGAGCCGGGCGACGGGCGCCAGGGACCGCCGCATCACCGCCTCCCTCGAAGCCGCCGCCGACCTCACCCGCGGCATCTACCGCGAGGCGGCCCCCGGCCTCGCCATGCTGGACCCGGTCTCCCGCCCCTGCATCCGTACCGCGTTCGTCCTCTACGGCGGCATCCTCGACGCCGTACGCGACGACGGCTACGCCGTACTGCACCGCCGCGCGGCAGTGCCCCGCCGGCGCCGCGTCGCCGTGGCACTCGACGGGCTGACGCGCGTCGCCGCCGCCCGCCTGCGCGCGGCCGGCTTCCCCCGGCCGGAGCCGGCGCACCGGCTCCCGGCTCCCGGGCGCATCCACGGGGAGGCGGCATGAGCGGCGCGGACCGCGCGTGGCGGGGGCGCTATCCCCTGCGGCTGCGTCGCCGCCCCGTCCCGTGGGAGCGGCAGCGGCCCACCTGGCAGGACGCCAAGCCCGGCCTGATCGCCGCCGCTCTGAAGCGCGCGACGGCCCGTCCTTCCGGGAACTGGTACGTGGTCTGCGCCGCGCGCGACCTCACGCCCGGCCGTCCCATCGGCCGTACCGTCGCCGGCACGGAAGTGGTGCTCTGGCGTGACGCGGGAGGGCGGCTGATCGCGGGACCGGGGGCCTGTCCACATCTGGGCGCGCCGCTCAAGGACAGCACGGTGCGCTGCGGCACCCTCATCTGCCACTGGCACGGACTCGCCCTGGACGGCGCGCCGTTCGCGGGCTGGGAACCCTTCCCCGCCTACGACGACGGTGTCCTGGCCTGGGTGCGCCTGGACGAGGCAGGGGCGGAGGAACCCCTGGGGCGGCCGGTTCTCCCCGAGCGTCCGCACCCCGCTGGAGCCGTCGCGGCGGTCTACACCGGGATCGGCGTGTGCGAACCGCAGGACGTGGTCGCCAACCGGCTCGATCCCTGGCACGGAGCGTGGCTCCACCCGTACTCGTTCGTCGATCTCAGCGTGGTGGACGTGCCCGCCGAGGGCGCGGGCCGGGACGGCTTCGTGCTGGACGTCTCCTTCAAGGTCGCAGGACGGGCCGTGGTGCCGGTCCGGGCGGTCTTCACCGCGCCCGAACCCCGCACGGTCGTCATGCACATCACCGAGGGGGAGGGGCGTGGATCGGTGGTGGAGACCCATGCCACTCCCCTCGGGCCGGACGTTCGGGGCAGGCCGCGCACCGCGGTCGTCGAGGCGGTCGTCGCCTCCTCCGACCGGCCCGGATTCGCCGTGGCCCGCGCCGCCGCGCCCGTGCTCCGCCCGTTGATGCGGGCGGCCGCCGGGCGCTTGTGGCGGGACGACCTGGCCTACGCGGAACGGCGCTGGGCCTTGCGCAGCAGCGGCCGCTTCCCGGGCTGACCCGCCCGCCCGTGCCGTGTGCCCGGCCGGCCGAGGTCAGCCGGCTCCCAGTCGGGCCACGGCCCGCAGCGCCGCGGACCGGCCCTTGTCCGGCACGGTCCACAGGACCTGGCCGCGTACGCCCCACCGTTCCAGCAACGTGTTCGCGGCCAGGAACCCGGTGGTGGCCGCACGCTCCATCAGCGCCACCGGATACGGCGTGTGCACCAGATCCCCCGCCATCACCACGGCCGGGTCGGGTGTGCGCACCGTGGGCCGGTCGGAGAAGCCGCCCACGGAGAACAGCGGGCAGTCGGCACGCCATTCGTGCCGGGCGTCGATGACCCTCGCCTTGCGCGTCTCCGGGTACACCCGGGCCAACTGCGTTGTCAGAAGGTCCTGTTCGGCGGTGCGGTCGGCTCTTGGATCGACCGCGTAGGCGTGCAGTTCCACCACCGAACCGCCGGTGCGCGCGGCCCAGCGGGCGGCTTCGCCCTCCCAACGCTCCAGCACGCTGACGTTGTCTAGCGGTCCGTAGCCGCTGGTGCCCAGGAACCCGGGCCGGTGCGCCGCCACCGGGCGGTCCAGCCACAGCCGGGACACCAGGAACGGGGGCGCGGTGCGCAGCCGTGCCAGGCGGGCGCGCCACGGCGCGTCGCCCAGCCGCGGCGACGCGCCGGCCAACTGCCGCAGCCCGCCGGTGTCCAGCGCGAGCACCACCGCGTCGTGGTGCCGGGTGCGGCCCTCCGCTTCGACGACCAGCCCGCCGCCCACCGCCGGCTGTACGCTCCCCACCTCCACGCCGGTACGCACCTGTGTGCCGTGCCCGGTCAGATAGCGGGCAAGCGGTTCCCACAGCGCCTGGGGAAACGGCTCGCCCGGCACGTCGAAGAGCAGTCCCTCGCTGGAGCCGAGAAAGTAGATGTGGAACATCAACACCAGCTCGGCGGCGGACAGTTTCCGCGGATCGGCGAAGAAGCTCCGGGAGAACACCTCGAACGCCAGATGGTGAGCGGCCTCCGGGAAGCGGATGCGGGCCAGGAACTCCCGTGCGCTCAGGTCGTCGAACCGCTCGTACACCTGCGGCACCCGGACGTCGAGCAGCGGCAGCGCCGCCCCCGGATTCAGCCGCAGCAGGTCCTGCCAGCCGAACGCGGGACTGCGCGCGACAAAACCGAGCGCGCTCCACGGCGGGGTCCGGGGCACCCGCGCGAAGCTGTCGTACATCCCGCCGCTGTGCCGCAGCGGATAGTCGGGCAGCGCGGTGAGCATGCGGAGCGCCGGGTCCGCGCGGCGCAGCAGCCCCCGCAGGTTGTAGTACTGGCGGAAGAACGCGTGGAAGCCACGGCTCATGGTCGCCCGGGAGCCGTCCGCGAGCTCCACCGGCCAGCCCGCGAGCCGGCCGCCGAGCTGCCGCTCACGCTCGTACAGCGTGACGCGCGCGCCGCGTTCGGCCAGGGCCGTGGCGGCGGCGAGTCCGGCGATGCCGCCGCCGATCACGGCGACGCCGGGTGCGCTTTCGGCAGCGAACCGGCGGCTGCCCGGCGCCGGCCACACCACCCGCGCCCGTCGGTCCCTGCCGCGCGCCGGGATCGCGGCGCCCGCCCCGACCTCGCGGCCGCTCACCGCCGCCCCTCCGCCGGCGCCGGCGCGCGGGCCACGAAGGTGTGGGTGATGCCGGTCTGCCACCCCGGCATCGGCAGGACCCGTACGGCCTCGAACCCGGCTCGGGCCACCCGCTCGCCGAACTCCGTTGCGGTGTCGAACTCGACGACACTGCGCCACAGATGCCGGTACAGCTCCGCGTCCCCGGCGAGTCGCCCGGCCGGCATCACGATGCCGCGACACACCGCCGTCCACAGCGCGCGGTGACCGGCGCTCCCGCCGAGGGAGTACTCGTGAACGGCCAGTCGGCCGCCGGGCGTGAGCAGCTCGCGTACCGCGGTGAGAGCCCCGTCGGGGTCGGTGACATTGCGGAACAGATACGCCGCGAACGCGGCGTCGAACGGCCCCGCCACGCCGGCCGCGCCCAGCTCCTCCACCGCGGCGTGCACGAACGACACCTCGCGCGGCCAGGACTTGGCGGCCGCCCGCTCCAGCATCCCGGCCGACGCGTCCACCGCCACGATCTCGGCGCCGGGAGCCGCGGCGAGCAGCGCGGCGGTGGAGGCGCCGGTGCCGCAGCCCAGATCGAGCAGGCGCAGGCCCGCGCCGCCGTCGGGCAGCCGCAGCCGGCGGGCGGAGCGCCGCAGATCGTGGTGGTATCCGGGATTCACCGCCACCAGCCGGTCGTAGGCGCGGGAGGCGTGGTCGAAGGCCGCGGACAGCTCGTCATCGCGTAGCAGGGTCATCTGACGCTCTCTTCCTGGTCGAAGGGCCGTTCCGGACGGCCGGACGCGGATCGTGCCGGGGGCGGCCGCCGGGCCAGCCACGGGACTTCGAGGGCGGTACGCACCATCGGCGCCATGGGCGTGTGCAGTCCGACGAGGAGGTCCTCCCACACCCGGGACCTGCCGTCGAGGAAGCGCAGCATCCGCTCCATCGGCAGGGCGCGGAACAGCCCGGTGAAGAACTCCGCCCCGTCCACCCGCCCGCTGTCCAGCGCCCGCAGCAGCACCGCGTCCATCGCCCGGGACCGCCACGCGTGCGGGGGCGGTGGCGACGGCGCTCGCCCGGCCAGGAGATCGTCCGCGATCGCCGCGGTCTGGCGCTGCACGGCGGCGAACGTGTAGCCGGTCGAGGGCCGGGTGGCGCCGCCCGCCGTGCCGATCCGCAGCACCGAGCGGCCCGCGCGGCGCGGGAAGCGGGCGTCCGTCATCGGGATCACGCCCTGTTCCACGGCCGTGACGCGGAACTCGCCGAGCCCCAGGACATCGCCCGTGTAGTGGCGCAGTGCCCGGTCGTAGGCGTCGTCGCCGCTCACCGCGCGCGAGAACTCGGTGTATTCCACCAGCGCTTCCCGGGGGCCCAGCGGCAGGACGTAGCCGAAGGACAGGCCGTGCGCGGGCTGCCGGGTACGGAAGTCCATCAGGTCCGCGACCCGCGGATCGAAGGCCGGGCGGGCGGTGCGCAGGAACCAGCCCCGAAAGTGCTGGAGCAACGTCGTGCGCGCGGCCGGCAGATGGGGCGGCGGGCGGGAGTCGAAGGCCCACCGGGCCCTGAAACGCACCGGGTTGCCCGCCGCGCCCTGTCCGTGGACCTCCGCGCCGTCCGGCGTGTCGCGGATGCTCCGCACCGTGGCCTCGATGCGGCGGAAGCCGTCCACGTCCGACAGCCGCTCCCCGGTCAGGGTCTCGAAAGCCCTCGATCGGAGCATCTTGTACCGCAGGGGCTCCGGCCGCCCCACGGTGCAGCCGCCGTCCCTGCCCCGTACCCGCAGCTGCTCCCACGACGCGGACAGCGCGGCGTCGTACTCGCCGCCGGGGCCTTCCCAGAAGCACCAGGTGCGCTCCGGCGGTCTGAGCGGCCCGTGCGGCGCGTCGACGAGGAGGACGGAGGGGCGGGCGGATCCGGCGGCCGCCGTGCACAGGCGGTGCGCGAGAGACAGACCTGCCGCACCCGCTCCCACGATCACGATGTCCGCGTCGCGCACCGCACCTCCTCCCGGACGATCGGCCCGGGCGGCTGACGCCCGCCCGGCTCCGGAGATCTTTCCGCAGAGCTGACGCGCACCGGCGCAGGCGGCGCCCGGGAGGGGGAGGTTCTGCCTCTCGCGGCCTATTGGCTGCGCTCTCGCGGGTGGCGCGAGTGGTGGGGTGCGGAGCGTGACCGTCCTCTTGACCGTGCGCCATCAGCCGGTAAAGTCTAGACCAATTGGCGGACCGTCAGCATCCGTTCACGCCCGGTGTCGGCGCCGGGTGGGGAGCTGCGCGAAGCGGTCGCCGAGGAACACCTTCGCGTCACATCCACCCCCCAACGAGGCTTCCCGGGGCGGACGTTCGGCGCCCATCGGTGGCGTCAGGTCCCCTGTTCCCGCGCGGCGGCCTCCCTTCGCGAAAGGGTTGACATGAACAGGAAGAGAAGGCTGGCGCTCACCATCGGCGCGGGTATCGCTCCGCTCCTCGTCGTGACCATGCCCGCGAGCCCGGCGAGCGCGCACGGCTATGTGTCCTCACCGCCCAGCAGGCAGGCGCAGTGTGCGGCGGGCACCATCGAATGCGGCCCGATCAAGTGGGAGCCGCAGAGCGTCGAGGGACCCAAGGGGCTGACGAGCTGCAGTGGCGGCAACAGTCAGTTCGCCGAGCTCGACGATGACTCCAAGGGGTGGCGGGTCACCCCGGTCGGCTCGTCCGCGACCTTCAACTGGAAGCTGACCGCCCGTCACTCCACCAGTACCTGGCAGTACTACGTAGGCGGCCGGAAGGTCGCCGAATTCAACGACGGCGGCGCGCAGCCGCCGGAGACGGTCTCCCACAACGTCAACTTCGGCGGGGCGACCGGCAAGCAGAAGATCCTGGCGGTCTGGAACATCGCCGACACCGCCAACGCCTTCTACGCCTGCATCGACGTCAACATCGGCGGCTGACCGCAGGACACCGCTCGTCGCCCCGTTGCCGCTCCCGGGCAACGGGGCGTCAAGCCTGTCCGCATGCCCGTGACCGGCCTCCTGACCCACCGCCCGACAACCCCGCGACGGCGGGTCACCCGGCCCGGTCCCACGGCCAGGCCCTCCCGCCGGAGCCGTGCCCGAACTCACAAGCGGACCGCACCGCCCAGGAGTTGAGGAGTCCGGGGCTCATGGCGCCGGCGCGGCGCTCGGATGGACGGAAGCACGGGCGGGTACGGAGAGACGGTGGGCGGTTTCATGGTCGGAGCGGTGCGTGCCGGGTGCGGCGGAAGGGGCCGGATGCGGACGGGGAGCGGGCCGGGCGGTGCCTTGTAGGTGTCCGCGTGTCCGGTGCGCCGCGGGTGCCGGGCCCGGCACCGGCCAGGTGGAGCGTGCCGGTTGCGTCATACGCACCCGTTACGATCGCCCCATTCGTGGCCGTCGCCGAGGCCGTCGCCGGGAGGAAGAGATGGGCCTGTTCCGCCGAGGACCGAAGCGGGATTCCCGTGACCTCGCACGCGATGAGGAATTCACCTTCTTCTCCGAGCGTGAGGGCGGCGTCTTCAGATCGCAGGTCCGGCAGGCCTTCGCCGAACAGGGACTCGAAGTCACCGCCTACGCGGGCGTCGTCACGGACTCCGCGGGCCGCCAGTTCGGTCTCGGCAACCTCGCCGCGGTGTGCCACCGCGACCGGCGCGGTGAACGCAGCTGGCCCGGCCTGATCCGCGATCACGTCGGCAAGGTCCTGCGCACGATGGACGGGCCGCAGCCGCTGGAGATCCTCTCCGAGGACGAGATCCGAGCCTGCCTCTACCCCCGCGTGGTCGCCCAGGAGACGCTGCCCGCCTCGGACTCCTTCCGGTACGGCAAGGAGCCGGCCCCCGGGCTGCGCGAAGTGCTCGCTCTCGACCTGCCCGAGGCGGTGCAGATGCTGAGCGAGGATTCCCTGACCGACCTCGGGGACGTCGCCGAACTGCGGATTCGCGCGATGAACAATCTGCGGGCGCTGCCGGTCGAGGGGCACGAGACGGTCCGGCGCGGCGACGGATCGGCCTTCGAGGTGCTGCTCGGCGACTCCTTCTTCACCGCGAGCCGCGTGCTGGTGCTCGACGAACTGGTACAGCGGATCATGGGCTGCGAACTCACCCCGGACGGGGCCCTGGTCGCGATGCCCTTCCGGCACCAGCTGGCGTTCCACCGCATCCAGGACGCCCAGGTCATCCCGGCGCTTCAGGCCATGGCGCAGTTCGCGGCCGCCGGTCACGAGGACGCGGCGGGGGCGATCAGCCCCAACGTCTTCTGGTGGCGTCGAGGCGTGATGACGCCGCTGAGCGAGCCGGACGGCGAGGGCTTGCGCGTGGTGGTCGACCTCGACTTCCAGGACATGCTGGAGCGATTGGTGGGAGACGACGTCTGAAGCTGGGCGCGGGAAAGTTCCTTCGCGAAATCTTCACGACCGGGGAACTCCCTCCCCTGCCTGCCCGTTGTCCGTGGTGAGGCCCCGCGTCATCCCCCGTGCGCGGGGCCTCACCAGCTTCCGCAACCGCGGCCGTGACCGCGCACCCGCCGCCGTCACGGCACCTGTGAGCCCCCGCGCACCCCGCTTCAGTCGACGAGCCGCTCGCGCTCCTCGTCGGTGAACAGCCGGGAGCGGATCAGGAACCGCACCCCCTCCGGCGCCTCCAAGGAGAAGCCGCTGCCGCGCCCGGGCACGACGTCCACCGTCAGATGGGTGTGCCGCCAGCGCGCGAACTGGTCGGCCGACATCCAGAAGCCGACCCGCTCCGGGACCCCCTCCACGGCCAGCCGGGCCAGCAGCACATCCGAGGATCCCGTACGGAACTCCCCGGCCGGGTAGCACATGGGCGCGCTGCCGTCGCAGCAGCCGCCGGACTGGTGGAACATCAGCGGCCCGTGCTGCTCGCGCAGCAGGCGCAGCAGCTCGACGGCCGCCATGCTGAGCGCGATCCGCGAGGTGCCCTCCGCGACCGCGGCATCCGGGCCGCCGCCGGCGTGCCGGGCGTCCGGGGCGGTGCCGCCGGCAGCGGCTTCCGGCGCCGTCATCGGCGCACCGGCCTCTTCGCCGAGCGGCTGACCCGCAGCTTCTTCTCGTATCGGTACACGCCTCGTCCTTTCGCCTGGCCGCCGGCCGGTGGTCCCGCCCTGGCGGCGTCGGGAGCGCCGGTACGGGCCACGGCACCGAACGGCCGGAGCCGCCCGCATGCCGTTCGCCCGAATGCCCACCAGGACAGGACTACCCAGCTAACGCCGCCCAAGGTTGCGCGGAGGTTGCACGCCCGCACGTCCCGGGGCCGCGCCCGCCCGGACGGGCCCGCCGGGTGAGCCGTGTCTCACCCGGCCGCTGCCCCTTGTCTATGCAACGAGTTGCATAGAAGGATCGGGGTATGGCGCTCGACCACGCGATCCTCGTCTCCCTGCTGGAGAAACCGGGCTCCGGCTATGAGCTGGCCCGGCGGTTCGAGCGGTCCATCGGATACTTCTGGACCGCCACCCACCAGCAGATCTACCGCGTTCTCAAGCGGATGGAGAGCGACGGCTGGATCGATGTGCGCGAGGTGCCGCAGCAGGGCCGGCCGGACAAGAAGGAGTACTCCGTCGCCGACCTCGGCCGGGCCGCGCTCTCCGACTGGCTGCACGCGCCGATCGAACCGGAGAGTGTCCGGCACGACCTCGCCGTGAAGATCCGCGGCGCGGCCTTCGACGACCCGGCCGCGCTGATCCGCGAGGTCGAGCGGCATCACCGGGCCCACAGCGACCGGCTCGCGCACTATCTCGCGGGAGAGCGGCGCGACTTCCCCGACCCCGAGGCCCACGGGCCGCCCGACGCGGGCCGGGAGCTCCAGCATGTCGTGCTGCGCGGCGGTATCGCCTACGAGCGGATGACGATCGCCTGGCTGGACGACGTCCTCGCCACGCTCCGCCGACTCGGACCCGGGCACTGAATCCGGGTCGACGCGCCACCCAGCCCGTAGCTCTCACACCTCAACCCTCACCCCTCAACCCGAGCCGGAAAGGCGAACATCCATGGCCGACCCGCTGCTGTTCAACCCGAGCACCTACGACCCGGCGCACTTCGACCCCGAGACCCGCCGGCTGCTGCGCGCCACCGTCGACTGGTTCGAGGCCCGCGGCAAGCGCCGGCTGATCGAGGACTACCGCTCCCGTGCGTGGCTGGCGGACTTCCTCGCGTTCTCCGCCAAGGAAGGGC
This sequence comes from Streptomyces sp. Pv4-95, assembly GCF_045782725.1. Taxonomy (NCBI): domain Bacteria; kingdom Bacillati; phylum Actinomycetota; class Actinomycetes; order Kitasatosporales; family Streptomycetaceae; genus Streptomyces; species Streptomyces sp. Pv4-95. The sequence goes on along the minus strand of NZ_CP127172.1, from coordinate 1,105,338 downwards.
TGTTCGCGGCCTTCCTCACCCCGGAGTCCGCCGGCGAGGGGCACCAGGACAAGCGCTGGGACACCGCCCGGATCGCGGCCCTCAACGAGATCTTCGGCTTCTACGGCCTGGACTACTGGTACGCGTGGCAGGTCACCATCCTCGGACTCGGCCCGGTCTGGCAGAGCGACAACGCCGCCGCCCGCACCCGCGCGGCCGAACTCCTCGACCAGGGCGAGGTGTTCGCCTTCGGCCTCTCCGAGAAGGCTCACGGCGCCGACATCTACTCCACCGACATGCTGTTGGAGCCGGACGGCGACGGCCGCTTCACGGCGAGCGGCTCCAAGTACTACATCGGCAACGGCAACGAGGCCGGACTCGTGTCCGTCTTCGGTCGCCGCACCGACGTCGAGGGCCCCGACGGCTATGTCTTCTTCGCCGCCGACAGCCGCCACCCGGCCTACCACCTGGTGAAGAACGTCGTCGACTCCTCGAAGTACGTCAGCGAGTTCCGCCTCGACAACTACCCGGTCGGTCCGGACGACGTCCTGCACACCGGCCGCGCCGCCTTCGACGCCGCGCTGAACACCGTCAACGTCGGCAAGTTCAACCTCTGCACCGCCTCGATCGGCATCTGCGAGCACGCGATGTACGAGGCCGTCACCCACGCCCAGAACCGCATCCTCTACGGCCGTCCCGTCACCGCCTTCCCGCACGTGCGCCGCGAGCTGACCGACGCCTACGTCCGCCTCGTCGGGATGAAGCTGTTCAGCGACCGGGCCGTCGACTACTTCCGCTCGGCCGGCCCCGACGACCGCCGCTACCTCCTCTTCAACCCGATGACGAAGATGAAGGTGACCACCGAGGGCGAGAAGGTCATCGACCTGATGTGGGACGTCATCGCGGCCAAGGGCTTCGAGAAGGACACCTACTTCTCGCAGGCCGCCACCGAGATCCGCGGCCTGCCGAAGCTGGAGGGCACGGTCCACGTCAACCTCGCCCTGATCCTCAAGTTCATGGGCAACCACCTGCTGAACCCGGCCGAGTACGAAGCGGTGCCGACCCGCCTCGACGCGGCCGACGACGCCTTCCTCTTCCGGCAGGGGCCGGCCCGCGGCCTGGGTTCGGTGCGCTTCCATGACTGGCGCACCGCCTACGACGCGTACGCCGACGTGCCCAACGTCGGCCGTTTCCGGGAGCAGGCGGACGCGCTGTGCGAGTTCGTCACCACCGCCGCGCCGGACGCGGAGCAGGCCCGTGACCTGGACCTGCTGCTCGCCGTCGGCCAGCTGTTCGCGCTGGTCGTGCACGGTCAGCTGATCCTGGAGCAGGCGCGGCTGACCGGTCTGGAGGAGGACGTGCTCGACGAGCTCTTCGCCGTTCTCGTACGCGACTTCTCCACGCACGCCGTCGAGCTGCACGGCAAGGACTCCGCCAACGAGGCGCAGCAGAGCTGGGCACTCGGCGCGGTCCGGCGTCCGGTCGTCGACGACGCCCGCTCGGCGCGCGTCTGGGAGCGCGTCGAAGCGCTGGCCGGTGCCTACGAGATGGCTCCGTAGCCACGGAGTGACCGGGGGCGGGCCCGGCCGGCATTCAACAATGCCGGCCGGGCCCGCCGTTCGTTCTCTCAGCGCTTGACCACGAAGGAACGGCCCTGCTTGGAGTCGGCGCTGCACGACGCCTTCTCCTCGGCGGTCATCTTCCGCGACTTCACGATCACCGCGTTGCTCTGCCCGTCCGTGCCGTTCGGCGCCGGGCCGGTGACGGTCTCGGGCACGAACCAGTAGTAGTGGTCCCACTTCGGGCTGTCGTAGTGCGTCTGCCAGGTGCCCGACACCTTCTGCATCACCTGCGCGCGGGAGATCCAGCCCACCTCACCCGGCTTCACCGTCATGTTGAGGGAGCTGTTCTCGGTGTGCGAACTCGTCCAGGTGTGGCTGTAGGTGGCCGTCACGCTCAGATCGATGATGCCGGCGATCTTGCCTCCCGCGGTGACCGAGACCCCCACCGAGTCCGTGGCGCCCACGGTGTCGGCCCAGCCCATCGACTGGCTGGCGTCCGAGGTGCTGCAGTTGTAGAGCGAGTCGGAGACCTGCCGGAAGTCACCGAGGTACGCCTTGCCGAGGGTCGGCTCGTTGAAGGTGCACTTTCCCTCTCCGGAGGCGCAGTCGGCTATCAGCTGCTCCCGGGTGGGCTCTTCGGTGGAGGCGGCGGCAGCGGGCAGTGCCATCGCTCCGACCATGCCCAGGGCTGCCGTCGACAGTGCGACCGCCCGACGTCCGTACCGGGTCCTGCGGGTTCTTGCCATAGTGCTCATACCTCTCGCCTGGCATTGCGGAAGCGGCGGTTCGCGAGTGCCGCGTGCGCCGCCTGTTGCCGTCGAGACTGGAGTGAAAATTCGTTCAACTACACCAAAGTTCAGCAAAGTTGTAGTTGATGACGAAACAGATGCTATGGGGGAATTGAAGGGGAGGCAGCCTCCTGTGCCGCGGGCCCCGGTGCGGGAAAGGGCGGCGCCCAGGGGATCCTGAAAGCCCGTCATGCGCGCGGCTGTCGCTGTGCGTCGCAGGTCCTGACGGTGTTGACGATGCCGGCGGGGCGATGACTCCGCTGCTCGGTTGCCGCGCTGTTCGGTGCCGCGGTGCGCGTTGCTCACGCAGGCGACGGCCGGCCTGCCCGCCTCTCGGAGGCAAGCACGGCCCGGATCTCCTCGCCGCGCCGCCCTCCCCGTGAGGCAGCTCTTCCGCAGCGCGTCTTCCCGACTCACCCGCAGCCGCCGGGCCCCGGCGACGCCGGGCTCATTGCCTACGCGGAGCCGCCACTCCACACGCTGGATGCCCCACTCCCCGACGGCCCAGCCGATGATCATGCGCGCGGCCCGCGACACCAGCAGAACCGGCGCGCACTCCGAAGGGATCTTCGCTCGGGATCCCGGCGCCGGGCGCCCGGCTCCCGGTACGGCGAAGGCGCCCGACGGGCCTCAGCCCCTTCGGGCGCCCTCGGACGCCTTCGGCGGAAAGATCAGGAACGCGGACGGCCCGGCTGATCGCCGCGCTCCGCCTCCTTGTCCTTGCTCTTCTCCTTGGCCTTCTCCTTGATGCGCGCGGCTTCCTTGCGCACCTCGGCCTGGGTGGCGCGCTCGCGCTCCAGCCACTCGGGGCCCTCCTGCTTCAGCGCCTCGATCTGCTCCGTGGTGAGCGGGTCGGTGATGCCGCCGCGGGCGAGGCCCGAGATGGAGATGCCCAGCTTCGCCGCGACCACCGGCCGGGGGTGCGGGCCGTTGCGCCGCAGCTCCACCAGCCACTCGGGCGGGTCGGACTGGAGGGCGTTCAGCTCGGCGCGCGAGACCACACCCTCCTGGAACTCGGCGGGGGTGGCCTCGAGGTACACACCCAGCTTCTTCGCCGCGGTGGCGGGCTTCATCGTCTGGGTGGATTGGTGCGACGTCATGGTGTCAAGACTATCGACCGTGTGCGCTACCTCCGACCACGGACCGGTAACCTGGCTGAGTGACAGGCTCGGAAGTAACCCCTTCATTCCGGCTCGCGTACGTCCCCGGGGTGACGCCCACCAAGTGGGTGCGGATCTGGAACGAGCGGCTGCCCGACGTCCCCCTGACCCTCGTCGCGGTGCCCGCCGCCGCGGCCTGCGAAGCCTTGCGGGGCGGTGAGGCCGACGCCGGATTCGTACGGCTTCCGGTCGACGGCGAGGATCTCAGCGCGATCCCCCTCTACACCGAGACGACGGTGGTCGTGGTCCCGAAGGACCACCTCGTCGCGGCGGTCGACGAGGTCTCCGCGGAGGATCTGGCCGACGAGATCATGCTGCACCCCCTCGACGACACCCTCGTCTGGGAGGCCCGGCCCGGCCTGCCGGCGAACGATCGCCCCGCCACGACGGCGGACGCCATCGAGCTGGTGGCGGCAGGGGTGGGCCTGCTGGTCGTGCCGCAGTCGCTCGCCCGGCTGCACCACCGCAAGGACCTCACCTACCGGCCCGTCCCGGACGCCCCCGAGTCGCGCGTCGCCCTGTCGTGGCCACAGGACGCCACCACCGACCTGGTGGAGCAGTTCATCGGGATCGTGCGCGGGCGGACGGTCAACAGCACACGGGGCCGGCCCCCGACCCCGGCGCAGCCGAAGCGCAAGCGTCCCGATGTCGGCGGTGCGCAGCGCAAGCCCGCGGGCGGCAAGCCGACGGGCAAGAATCCGCGGCGCGCCTCAGGGGCCCCCAAGGGTGGCAAACGGGGCAAACCGCGCCGTCGCTCGTAACGCGACCGCACCGTCCCGGAGCCCCGCAGGGCAGAGGGGGATCGGATCTTTGCCGATTCCACAGGCCGGGCGGTTCCCTCGGCTCGGTCAGTCGGCCGGCTTCTCCCAGACCGAGACGTGCCGGGTGCTCTCGTGGGTGAAGGGCGCCCGGTTCCAGTCCTCCCACCGGTGGCGCAGCCGGAGTCCCGCGAGCCGCGCCATCAGGTCCAGCTCCGACGGCCACACGTACCGGAACGGCACGGCCCGGTACTCGGCGCACCCGTCGACGATCGTGACGTAGTGCGAACTCATGGCCTGGCTGACCGTGTCGTAGGTGTCGAAGGCGCACCCCGTCGGGCCGATGTGGAACGGTACGGCGGACTGTCCCGGTGGCAGGCGGCGCAGGTCCGGCACTCCCACCTCGACGACGAAGCAGCCGCCCGGCGCGAGGTGGGCGGCGGCGTTACGGAAGCAGTCCACCTGGGCGTCCTGCGACGTCGGATTGTTGATGGTGTTGAACACCAGATAGGCGACCGCGAACGTGCCGGCCACCCGCGTCGTCGCGAAGTCGCCGATGGTCGCCCCGATGGCCTCGCCGCCCGGCTTGGCGCGCAGCCGGGCCACCATGGCCCGGGACATGTCGATACCGTGCACCGGAACGCCGCGGTCGGCCAGGGGCAGCGCGATCCGGCCGGTGCCGATGCCGAGTTCCAGGGCGCCACCGTCACCGGCGAGCTGGGCCAGCACCTCGACCGCCGGGTCCACCACGTCCGGCCGGAACATCTCGGCGGCGCTCTCGTCATAGCTGGACGCGACATCCGCTCCGAAGAAGCCGTCCTCGTCATGCATCCCAGGACCGTACCGCCGCCGGATCCCGCGGCGCGCGTGGATTTTCAGGGGCGGCCGTCCACCGCCGCAGCGTGTTCCGGGCAGGTGTGTGGCCAACGGGCGGTCGGCTGCGGTACTATTGATCTTGAACGCGCCGTTCACCGGTTGACGGTGTGTCCGGCGTCGGTTGTCCAAGGAAAGACGCCCCGCTTCCTGCGGGGAGATGCAGGTGCAAGGCCTGCCCGGCGCTCCATCTCGGTCCCGGTCCCTCATCCGTGAGGGACCGGGGCCGTTTGCGTGCTCAGACCGCTGCCCAGCCGTCGTCGACGGGGAGGACGGCGCCGTTGACGAACGCGGCGGCGTCGGACGCCAGGAAGACGATGGCGGCGGCCTGTTCCTCGGCGCTGCCCAGCCGGCCGATGTTCGCGCCGATCAGCCGGCCTATCAGGGCGGGGCCGTGCGCCTCCGGCGCCGCGTCCACCTGGATGTTGGTCAGGGTGGGGCCGGGGGCTATGGCGTTGGCGCGGATGCCCTGCTTCCGGTACATCACGGCGAGGTTCTTCACGAGGCCGGTCACGCCGTGCTTGGACGCGGTGTAGGCGGCGCCGGCCGCGCCTCCGCGCAGGCCGGCCTCCGAGGCGGTGAAGACGATCGAGCCGCGCCCGGCGGCGAGCATGTGCGGCAGCGCGGCCCGGGTCAGCAGGAAAGGCGCGGTCAGGTTGATGCGCATGACGCGCTCCCACTCCGCGTCATCGGTCTCGGCCAAGGCGGACATCCGGTCCATGACCCCGGCGTTGTTCACCAGGACGTCCAGACCGCCGAAGGCCGCGACGGCCCGTTCGACGACCGCGTCCACCACCTGCTGGTCGCTCAGGTCGCCGGTGACGGAGAGGGCCGTCCCCCCTGCCTTCCCGATCTCCCGGACGACCTCTTCGGCGCCGTCCCCGTTCAGGTCGGCGACGAGCACCCGGGCGCCCTCCGCCGCGAATTGCAGGGCCGTGGCCCTGCCGATGCCGGAGGCGGCCCCGGTGACGACGACACTGCGTCCCGCCAAACCCTTGCTGGTCATGGTGAATCCCTTCCGTGGAGCGCGATCGTCAATGGGCGTGCTGCGGACTGCGACCGCTCGGGGGTCGGGGCATCAGTCGCAGGACGGTCCCCTCGCCGTTTGCCGAGAGGAGCAGGCAGCCGTCGGGAGCCGCGGTGAGACCGGCGAACATGTCCGGCACGCCGGGCATGCCGTGGGTGAACAGCGCGGGGCGGGTGCGGCGGACGGCGTCCGGGGGAAGGCCGACCGGCAGATCCTCGGCGTCGATCCGCTGCCGCCCCGTGGTGAGCGAGATGGCCCGCAGCCTCCGCGAGCCCGTCTCCACGGTGAACACCTCCTCACCCAGCACCGCCAGACCCTGCGGGGCGTCGAGCCCGTCCGCGACCGTGAACGCGTGCCCCTCCTCGATCCTGAGGACCGCACCGAGCTGATCGTCGCTCACATAGCAGCGCCCCTCGGCATCGAGGGCCACGTCCACAGGGTGGACGAGTCCCTCTGCGAGCACGGTGACGGTGTCGTCCTCCGCCAGGGCCAGCAGCCGGCCCGCCCCCGTCTCGGCGACGACCAGCCCGCCGCCCGGCCGCGCGGCGATGCCCGTGGGCTGCCGCAGACCGCTCGCCCGGACGCGCGTGGTCCCGTGCTCGGGGTCGTAGGTGGTGACCTCGCCGTACTGCGAGGTGAGGTGCAGAAGTCCGCCGTCGGCGCTGATGCCGTGGGCGAAGGGCCGCAGGACGTGCGTGGTGATCCCGTCCGGAGCGTCCGCCGCGCCGCTCTCGGGCCCGGCCACGCGATAGTGGTCCGCGGCGTACACCGTGCCCGCCAGGTCGACGGTCACTCCGAAGGGGCCGTCCAGTCCGCGGGGCACGATCTCCCGCGTCCGGCCGTCGGGGTGCAGCTCCGTGATGCCGCCGCTGGCGAAACTGGAGACGAACATCCTGTTCTCCGCGTCGAACGCCGCGTTGTCGAGCCCCGCAAGACCGCTGGTGACGACGGACCGGGAGCCCGTTGCGTGCAGATCGACGCGGGTCACGATGCCGGCCTGTCCCCGGGACAGCACCAGCATGACGCCGCCCTGGTCGAAGCGGACCGCGACCGGTTCGTGCAGGTCCTCCGCGACGAGTGCGGGCTCGCCGCCGTCGGGAGAGATGCGCCAGACCTGGCCCGTCACCATGTGCGGGTAGTACAGATGACCGTCCGGGCCGAGTTGCATCGCGTTGCCGAGGGCCAGCCCCTCGGTGAGCACCCGGGGGGAGACGCCGCCGTCGGGGAACAGCTCCAGCAGCCGGCCGTTCATCCTCATCTCGTTCACGAACAGCCGGTCGCCGACGCAGGCGATGCCGTTGGGCACTTTCACCTGGTCGCAGACCAGGGTGTACGCCCCCTGAGGGCTGCGGCGCCACACCCTCCCCGGCACCAGATCCGTGATGTACATCGAGCCGTCCGCCGCGAAGGCGAGGTCGTCCGGGGACTGGACCGGACCGTCGATGGGCACCACCGTCTCGACGTCCCCGGTGGCGGGGTCCACCGCACTGATCCGGCCGGCCAGGAACTGCGCGGTGTACAGCCGCCCGTCCGGGCCGAACGCGACACCGTTCGAACCCCACAGCGCATTGGGGGTGTTGAGCCTGGACACCTCCCAACGGGTGCGTGACCTCGGCTCGGGCGCGGTCGTGCCGTAGCGGCTGGAGCGCTCCGCCATCGTCTTCCCTCCCCTTGAGTCCCGCGGACTTCTCAAACCCGGTCCCGCTCGGCGTCGACGAGGACCTCGCCCATGCCGCCGTTCGCGCGCCACTCCCGGAGCAGGGTGTGGAACGCGACGGGCCCGTCCCCGTACGTCTCACTGCGCTTCCTGGGCATGCCCTCGTTGTTGTAATAGCCGGGCGTGCACTCGGCCTGGAACGCGTACAGGTCGGCAGCCTTCTCACGGATCGTCCCGACCCACGCGGCCTCGGCCTCCGGGGCCGGCTCCACATACCGCGTCTGCCTGGCGCGCGCCTCCGCGACGACCTCGGCGACGTGGGTCGCCTGCTCGTCGAGGACATGGACGAAGTTGACGGCGCTCGCGTTCTGCAGCGGGCCGAGCTGGAAGAGATTGGGGAAGCCGTGACTGTAGAAGCCGTGGAGCGTGCGGGGGCCCTCCTTCCACGCGTCGGTCAGGGCGACGCCTCCTCTGCCGTGCACCGGGCAGGCGTCCGGAGGTGATCCCCGAGCGGCCGACCTCGAACCCTGTTCCGAAGATGATGCAGTCGACCTCGTACGCGGCGCCCCCGACCACCACGGCGTTCTCGGTGATCCGCTCCACGCCGTGGCTGTCGGCGGTGTCGACGAGGGTGACGTCGGTGCGGTTGAAGGTCTCCAGGTAACTGTCGCTGAACGTGGGCCGCTTGCACATGTAGCGGTACCAGGGCTTGAGCAATTCGGCCGTCCGGGGATCCGTGACGAGGGCGTCGACCCGGGCGCGGATCTCGTTCATCTTCTGGAAGTCGGCCATCTCGTAGGCGCGCTCGCGCTCCTCGGGCGGCAGGGCCCGGTAGCCGTCGCTCGGGATGAGCTTCTGCTGGAGGCGGGCGCTGCTGGTCCAGCCGTCGTCGACCAGGTCCTCGGCCACGTGGCCGCCGGTGACGAGGGCGAGGAAGTTGTCCCTGCGGCGCTGTTGCCAGCCGGGGGAGAGGGTGGCGGCCCAGTCGGGATCCGTGGGGCGGTTGCCGCGTACGTCGACCGAGGAGGGCGTGCGCTGGAACACGTACAGCTGGTGGGCGGCCGCGCCGAGGTGGGGTACGCACTGGATGGCTGTCGCGCCCGTGCCGATCAGGGCGACGCGCTTGTCGGCGAGCTTGTGCAGGTTCCCGTCCGCGTCGCCCCCGGTGTAGCCGTAGTCCCAGCGGCTGGTGTGGAACGTGTGTCCCTGGAAGGTCTCGATGCCCGCGATGCCCGGGAGCTTGGCCTCGCTCAGCGTGCCACTGGCCGTCACCACGTACCGCGCCCGCATCCGGTCGCCCCGGTCGGTGGTCACCAGCCACTCCGACGCGTCCTCGTCCCAGCGCAGTGCGGTGACCTGCGTCCGGAAGACGGCATCGCGGTAGAGGTCGAAGGTCCGCCCGATGGCCCTGGCGTGCTGCCGGATCTCCTCACCCGGCGCGTACTTCCACTTCGGGACGTAGCCGACCTCCTCCAGCAGCGGCAGATAGATGTAGGACTCGATGTCGCAGTGGATCCCGGGATACCGGTTCCAGTACCAGGTGCCCCCGAAGTCCCCGCCCTTCTCGATCACCCGGATCGAGTCCACACCCGCCTGCCGCATGCGGGCGCCCGCGAGCAGGCCGCCGAACCCGCCCCCGATGACGACCACCTCGACCCGGTCGTGCAACGGCTCACGCGGGGGCGCGACTTCGGCGTACGGGTCCTCGTCGTAGTACCCGAACCGGCCGGTGACGCGCTGGTACTGGCTGCCGCCCTCCGGCCGGATCCTGCGGTCCCGCTCGGCCCGGTAACGGGCCCGGAGAGCCTCCGGGTCGAATCCGAGCTCGGACGGGCCGGCAGGGGACGTGGCGTCGGGCGAACTGTGGGGGCCGGGCATGGATGTCCCTCTCTTCGTGCTTCCTTCGTGGGCCGAGCGGTAGCGCCGGCGCGAGGCTTGCTGCGGGCAACACGCGTCTGCGCGAGCGGACTTGGTGAGGTGATCGGAGGGTGACGCTGCCGGTGAGGCCCCGATGGCGGGCCGGGTCCCGATGCGGGGCGTACGTGTCGCTGGTTCGTGCGGCCTGGCTCGTGGAGCATGTGCATCGTACACATCGCATGTATCAAGCACATCGTGTGGGTGATGCATCTGCGTGAGAGGATGAGGGGACGGCGGCCCAGGAGCCGGCCCGCGACGCGATGCGGGGCGTCGGCACGGCAAGGAGCAGGAGAGCGGGAGGCGGTGGGACGCATGGAGAGGCCGACGCGCGACGTCGAGTACGAGCAGATGCTGCTCAGCCGTCACACGTTCCTGCATCAGCGAGGTGGGCGCCGCAAGGACGGCACTCTGGAGCGCAGCGCCTACATCCTCCTCAGCCGCATCCGCATGCAGGGGCCGATGTCGATCGGTGAGCTGAGTGACGCCTTCGGGCTCGATGCCTCCACCCTCAACCGCCAGACGGCCGCGGCGGTACGCGCGGGACTCGCGGAGCGCATCCCCGACCCCGACGGCGGCATGGCCCGCAAATTCCGTATCACCGACAAGGGTGCGGACATTCTCGACGAGGAGCGCGAGGGCATCGTCCGATCCCTGGATCAGATCCTGGTCGACTGGGCGGACGAGGACATCGCCGCCTTCGCCTCCTACCTGAGGCGCTTCAACACCGACATCGAGCGCATCGGCGGACGCCCGTGGCCGCGCCGTTGAGCCCCGCCAGGGAGCCGTCGGCGTAGTGGTCCTGTGATCGGCGGCGGGGATGCGGCGTCAGGATCCGGCCGGTGCTGCCCGGTCGGGCCGCTTCAGGCCGACGGGTTCAGGATCATCAGGTGTTCGGGGTCCGGGAGCGGCGTGAAGCCGTTCTTCGCGTAGATCTCGTGGGCGTCGAGAGTGGCGAGCAGGACGCGCTTGATCCCGTAGGGGGCCAGGTGGCCGCGGACGGCGCCGACCATCCACGTACCCAGACCCTTGCCGCGGTGCGCGGGAGCGACGTAGACATCGCACAGCCAGGCAAAGGTTGCCCGGTCGGTGACGACGCGCGCGTAGGCGACCTGGGAGCCGGAGGCGTGATGGACGGCGAAGTTGAGGGAGGAGCGGACCGACCGCTCGGTGGTCTCCCTGCTGCGGTCCAGCGCCCAGTACGCGTCGGTCGACAGCCAGTGGTGCACGAGGTCGACATCGAGGCGTGCGGGGTCCGTCGAGAGCTCGTAGCCGTCTTCCCTGGTGGTGGTCATGCGGAAGATGGTAGCGAGGGTGCTTGGGTTTTCCAAGCGATTACTTGGGAAACCCAAGTGCTGAGTGGGTGTGGCGCCGGCCCCGAACGCCGCATCGCCCCCAGCCGAAGCTGAGGGCGATGCGGAGGCTTCAGTCGCAGGGCGTTCCCCGCTCAGAGGCCGATGTCGAGGACGCTCCAGTCGACCGGGGTCCCACGGCCCGTCAGGAGGCCGTTCAACGGCGTCTGGAGGTGGGGCGTGAGCGGGGCCTCGTCCGTGGGAGCGGCCACTGCCTGGGCCGAACCGGCAAGGCCGAGAAGCGTGGTCGAGAGGGCGAGACCGGCGAGTACACGTCGCATGTGTGTCATGTCGTGCCAACGAGCCGGCTGCGGTGGCGTCACCATCCCGGCCCCGGCCCAGGGCCGGTTGGATTATGCGCCCTTGCCACTGCCCAGCGGCCGGATCCGGAAGGGCTCGGCCGAGGCTCACGAGTGCGCCCCCGGGTGCGCCCGGCGGCGCTCCTTCGGTGCCATGGAGCCGTCCGTCAGGATTTTCTCAACACGTCACCAATCCAAGGGTGTTGCGGCTCCGAATAACCGTTGGCACCTCGCCGAGGTGCTGCTCTCGAAGCCGGACGACGTGCGGTCCTCCCCCTTCCCTCCCCGCGGAGGCCGCCGGATAAGGAACGAACGTGATAGCCAAGCGCACCAGCCGCCTCGCCGTACTCGTCGCTCTGCCCGCCGCCCTGGCCCTCACCGTGGGCGTCTCGTCCCTGGCCGTCGCCGAGGGCACCGGAGCGTTCCAGATCAATCTGGACCAGCTGAACGACTCCGGTTCCAAGGGCACGGCGATGCTCGGTCTCCAGGGCAACCGGCTGACCGTGAAAATCGAGTCCGAGGGACTCGTACCCGGACAGCCCTCCGCCCAGCACCTCCACGGCTCCACCGATGGGCACGACTTCCACTGCCCGGACGCGAGCGACGATACGAACGGCGACGGTGTGCTCAACAACACCGAAGCCACGGTCGACTACGGCGACATCAATATCTCCCTCACCACCAAGGGACCCACGGACATGGCGAGCGGCCTGGCCGTTGACCGCATGCCCGTGGCGGACGCCGAGGGCAAGCTCTCCTACCAGCGCACACTGACCGTCTCCCAGGACGTGGTCGACCACATCAGGGATCTGCACATCGTCCAGCACGGCATCGACCGCAACAGCAACAAGAAGTACGACTTCGACGGCGCGGGCAAGAGCGAACTCGATCCCAAGCTCCCCCAGGAGGCCACTGCCCCGACCAACTGCGGCGAGGTCCAGGGCGCCGCGGTGGGGTCCATACCGGTCGGCGGGGTCGAGACCGGAACCGGGCCCGCCGAGGAGCAGGGGGTCCCGCTCGCGGCACTGGGCGCGGGCGGCGCCGGCTTCGTGGCGGTGACCGGCGCCCTGGCCCTCGCGCGACGGCGCAAGGGCGTGCTCGGCGCCGGGCGCACCGGGGGAAACGGGGCCGCCGCATGAGCCCCCGGAGCGCGGACGGCATGATCGCCGTACGTCGCCGGAGCCGCCGCGTCCTCGGCTGTGCGGTCGCCGCGGCGTTGGCGACCGTACTCGTCGCCGGGTGCGGAGGGCAGGAAGCCGCCTCGTCACAGCCCTTCCCGGCCGGGCAGCCGCCGGCCCAGGGCGGGGACCCGGCACCGGACGGAGGGTCCGGGGCCGGAGCTGCGGCAGACATGCCGAAGTCGGTTCCGGAGCGGCTCTCCATCCCCTCGCTTCAGGTCTCCTCCACGCTGGAGACGCTGGGACAGGGCAAGAACGGCGTCATGCAGACCCCGCGCGATCCGGACAAGGCGGGCTGGTACAAGCCGGGGCCGACGCCGGGATCCCAGGGGCCGGCCGTGATCGCCGGCCATGTCTCCTGGAACGGCGAGCCGTCGGTGTTCGAGAAGCTGTCGACGATGAAGACGGGTGACACCATCGAGGTGGCCCGGCAGGACGGGAAGACCGCGAAGTTCACCGTCGACCGCGTCGCCCAGTACCCGAAGAACAAGTTCCCCACGGTCGAGGTGTACAAGAACCTCGACCACGCCGGTCTCCGCCTGATCACCTGCGGCGGCGAGTACGACGAGGGCAAGCACTACTACCCGGACAACGTGGTGGTGTTCGCCAGTCTCACGGGCAGCGCGTAAGCCGAATCCGTGAGACCGAGAGCGGCGGCCCGGTGCCTCCCCGCGGCGACCGGGCCGCCGCATCGGCCCGTCCTGCGGTGGGTGAGGGCGAGGTCGTGCGCCGCCCTGACGTCACCAGTTGCCTCGCGATGCGACCGGCCGAGCTGTGCCGCCGACGCGGGAGCCGATGAGTTCCGGCCCCGCGAGGAGTCGGTACTTCAAGAGAGCCGTTCAGCCGGCCTCAGCAGGGGCCGCGGAGGCACGAGGCAGAGGGAGAGCACCATGACGGTGATTGTTGCCGGGAAGGCGTACGTCGACCCGGGGGAGCGTGACAGGTACGTCGAGGGGTTTCGCGAGCTCGTGGAGCAGTGCCGTCGGCAGCCCGGGTGCCTTGATGTGTCGATCTCTCCCGATTCCATCGAGGCGGGACGGGTGAACATCTTCGAGTACTGGGAGTCGCAGCAGACGTTGGACGCCTGGCGTGCGGTCGCGCCGAGCCCGTCGGCCGCTGCCGAGATCAAGGACGTTCAGGTGCTCAAGCACGAGATCTCCCGGTCGGGGCCGCCTTTCGACTGACCCGCCCGTCGTGGAGCTTCGCTGCTTCGAGGCCGAGGACACCTCCCACGCCCCGGCGCGACGACCTCGGTCCGACGCCGCATCACCCCGGACGGATCCGCCGGCGCGCGGCGCCACGCCCGGGGCGGTCGGGACCCGCCGGCGGCAAGTGGAAAAATGGACGGGATGAGACGCTTCCGCCGCCCCTCGGCCCGCATCCGTCTGTTCCGAATGCGGGACAGGCGGGCCGAACCGCGCGCGGGATCAGAATGCGGACGACCGACGCGGCCCCAGGGCGGTCCTGACGTCCCGCCGCGCTCGCCGGGGCAGCGCGCGCGGTCCCTGCTGAGCCCGCGGAGCGTGGCCGGCCAGGTATTCCTCCTCCAGCTGGGGGTGGTCGTGCTGCTCGTCGCCGCGACCTTGGTGGCGCTGGTGCTGCAGGCCCGCCATCAGGCCACGGATTCGGCGCGCGAGGAGATGCTGATCGCGGGCGAGGCGTTCGCGAACGCGCCGGGCGTGGTCGAGGCCCTCGACGGCCCCGACCCGACCGCGGTCCTGCAGCCGCGCGCCGAAGCTGCCCGGAAGCGGGCGGGTATCGACAACATCGTGCTGTCGACTACGTCCGGCATCCGCATCACCCACCGCGACCCGGCGCAGATCGGCAAGCGCGTCATCGGTCCGTACAAGGAGGCCGCGCAGGGCAAGCCCTTCACCGAGATCGTGAAGGACCCGCTGGGCCTGTCCGTGTACGCGGCGGTGCCGGTCTTCCGGCCGGACGGCTCGGTCGCCGGGATCGTGTATCCGGAGGTCACGGTCGAGAACGTGAACGACGGGGTGGAGGAGCAGCTGCCGGTGCTCTTCGGCGCCGCGGGCGGCGCACTCCTGCTCGCCGCGGGTGGGTCGGCACTGGTGAGCAGGCGGCTGCGGCGGCAGACCTCGGGCCTCGGCCCCGCCGAGATGACCCGGATGTACGAGCACCACAACGCGGTGCTGCACGCCGTCCGTGAAGGGGTGCTCATCGTCGGGGGCGACGGGCGGCTGCTGCTGGCCAACGACGAGGCCCGGCGGCTGCTGGACCTGCCCGAGGACGCGGAGCAGCAGCCGGTCACCGACCTCGACCTGGCCCCGGGCGTCGGTGAGCTGCTGGCCGGCGGGCGGCCGGTCACCGACGAGGTACACCGGGCCGGCGACCGGCTGCTGGCCGTCAACGTACGGTCCGTCGACCGCCACGGAGGCCCGGCGGGCAGTGTGGCCACGCTGCGGGACACCACCGAACTCCAGGCGCTGGCGGGGCGGGCCGAGGTGGCCCGCGAGCGGCTGCAACTCCTCTACGACGCCGGGATGCGGGTCGGCACCACTCTGGATGTGGTGCGCACCACCGAGGAGTTGGCGCGGATGGCGGTGCCCCGGTTCGCCGACGTGGTCACCGTGGAGCTGCTGGAGCCGGTCCTGCGCGGTGAGGAGCCGGACGGAGCGAGCACCGAGATGCGCCGCACGGCCATAGTTGGCCAGGAGGGGCGGCACCCCCTCCACCCCGTGGGCGAGCTGATTCATTTCGTGCCCACCACCCCCGTGGCCGCCGGTATCGCGCACGGACACGCCGCCCTTGAGCCGGACCTGGCCGCCTCCGACGGCTGGCGCGCCCAGGACCCGGAACACGCGCAGGAGATCCTGGACCACGGCTTCCATTCGTGGGTCGCGGTGCCGTTGTGGGCCCGGGGAGTGGTGCTCGGGGTGGCGAACTTCTGGCGGACCGGTGACTCCCCACCGTTCGAGGAGGACGACCAGTCCTTCGCCGAAGAGCTGGCCGCAAGGGCTGCGGTCTGTATCGACAACGCCCGCCGCTACACCCGCGAACACACCCTGGCCGACACCCTGCAGCGCAGCCTGTTGCCGCGCGACCTGCCCGCGCAGTCCGCCCTTGAGGTCGCCCACCGCTACCTTCCCGCGGAGGCGGGGGTGGGCGGCGACTGGTTCGACGTCATCCCGCTGCCCGGCGCGCGTGTCGCCCTGGTCGTGGGCGATGTGGTCGGCCACGGTCTGCACGCGGCGGCCACCATGGGGCGGCTGCGCACCGCCGTGCACAACTTCTCCGCCCTGGACCTGCCCCCCGACGAACTCCTGGCCCACGTCGATGAGCTGGTGGCCACTATCGACGCCGCGGAGGCCATGGACACCGACGGGACGGGCATCACCGGCGCCACCTGCCTGTACGCGATCTACGACCCGGTCGGCGGGGTGTGCACCGTCGCGCGGGCCGGGCACCCCGGCCCCGCTCTCGTCCATCCCGACGGGGCCGTCACCTTCCCCGACGTCCCCGTTTCACCGCCTCTGGGCGTGGGCGCCGGCCTGCCGGTCGAGACCGCCACTCTGCAACTGCCCGCCGACAGCCGCCTGGTCCTGTTCACCGACGGACTCATCGAGGACCGCGACCGCGACCTCGACACCGGCCTCGCGATCCTGCGCGGCGTCCTGGCCGACCACCCCGGCCGGGCTCCCGAGGCGACCTGCGACGCCGTCGTGGAGGCACTGCTGCCCGAGCACCCCGGCGACGACGTCGCGCTGCTGGTGGCCCGCACCCGCCTGGTCGACCCGGAACACGTCGCCGACTGGGACGTGCCGGACGACCCCGCCGCCGTCTCCCGCGTCCGCGCCGAAGCCACCCGGCAGCTGGAGACCTGGGGCCTGGAGGAGAGCGCCTTCGGTACGGAGCTGATCGTCAGTGAACTGGTCACCAACGCCATCCGCTACGGCACCCCGCCCATCCGGCTGCGGCTGCTGCACGACACCGACAACCTGATCTGCGAAGTCTCCGACGCCAGCAGTACGTCCCCGCGTCTGCGCCGTGCCGCCACCACCGACGAGGGTGGACGCGGACTGTTCCTGGTGGCCCAGAGCTCCCAACGCTGGGGCACCAGATACACCCCCCACGGCAAGGTCATCTGGACCGAACAGTCCCTGCACGCCACCGCGACCGAACCGGACGCGGCCACCACGGACGAACTGCTGGACCAGTGGACCGACGAGGAGTGGTGACGGCGGCGTCCGCGCCGACCACGGTGGTAGCCCTGGCCACGGTTCGTCGCTGAACACGGCCGCACAGCAGGCGCCTTAGCCCGGCTGCTGGAAGAACTCCAGCTTCTTCGCCGAGTAGCTCACCAACAGGTTCCTCGTCTGCTGGTGGTGCAGCGCTACCAGCAGTGCCGACCTGCGGAAACGGCTGCGGTGACGGCCGTCGACAAGGTCACCGCCCGGGCTGAGCTCGCTGACGTGGGGCTACCGTGTGCCTTCGGCGCACGCGGCGACCGCCTTCGCCAGACCGCTGAAGTCGGTCCTCATCGGGCCGAGGCGCTCGAGGCAGGCGAGCCTGATGGTCTTCTGGGAAGGGCACTGTTCGTCCAGGACAGGGGTCGGCAGGACGTAGAAGGTCCACTGGTCGAGGTCCAGAGGGTCCAGGGTCTGCTTGTCCGGGTGGTGCAACAGGCAGAAGACGTACACGTCCGAGCGCCGGAGGACTTCGGCCGAGGCAGTGCCGGTCCGGGCGTCCCAGCCGGAGGCCGGTGCGATGGAGAATGAGATCTTCGATGGCTGGGACTGCGCCCATGACTGCAGGTAGGCCGCAGACTTCACCTCTACGCGCCACTCCTCGGGCGTATGGATGTCGACGGTGTCCCATTCGGTGCGGGTACCGGTGGCCGCTCCGAGGGCGGTGGCCACGAGGTACTCCGCGAGAACACCACGCATCGTGTTGTTGGCGAGGTCGGAGCAGGCCCAGCTCCAGAAGGCGCCGAGCTTGCCCACCGTCTCACCATTGGCCCGTATCGGCTCTTCGCCGCTGCGGCGTGTGATGACCAGCGGACCGAGGTCGGCACTCATGCTGTGCTCCAGACGGCGATGTTGAGGTGATGCCGAGTGTGACAGCAGGCACTGACAAGGGCGTCGGCGCTCCGCTGCAGCGGCCCCCTGGAGGGCGACGGTTTCGTGGTGGTCCGTCAGCGCGCCGTCCCTTGCGCGGCGTGCGGTGATCGATCCGAGACAGCACCCTCGACCACCGGGCCGGCCGTGCGTTCCTGCGCGTACCGCAGTCACCACTGGACGCGTCAACTCCCTTGCCTTGGACCGGGGTTGTGGCGCAACGTGCGTGGGGGCCGTGAAGAGTTCTGCCGTGACTCTCGGATTCGGTCACGGGAGCGGAAACTCGGAGGGCCCACTCGGCGCTTTCGAACAGGTCGGGCGCCGCCCCAAGCGATGGGAGACCGATCAACGATGTTCACTCTGGTACGGAGCGGAGTGCGGAAGGCCGCGCTCGCGCTCTCGGCCGTCGCGGCCCTCACCTTCGGCGCGACCGCCACGACCGGCGCGGCAGCGGCCCCGGCCCCTGGCCCGGCTCCCGCGAAACAGGGACCGACCTCGGTGGCATACGTCGAGGTGAACAACAACAGCATGCTGAACGTCGGCAAGTACACCCTCGCCGACAGCGGCGACAACGTTTTCGACGTTGCCGTGATCTTCGCGGCGAACATCAACTACGACACGGGCAAGAAGGAGGCGTATGTGCACTTCAACGAGAACGTGCAGCGTGTCCTCGACAACGCCGCCACGGAGATAAGACCGTTGCAGCAGAAGGGCATCAAGGTCGTCCTCTCCGTGCTCGGCAACCACCAGGGCGCGGGCTTCGCCAACTTCCCGTCCCAGCAGGCGGCTTCGGTGTTTGCGAAGGAGATGTCGGACACCGTGACCAAGTACGGTCTCGACGGCATCGACTTCGACGACGAGTACGCCGAGTACGGCAACAACGGCACCGGACAGCCCAACGACAGCTCGTTCGTGCACCTGGTGACGGCGCTGCGCGCGAACATGCCGGACAAGATCATCAGCCTCTACAACATCGGCCCGGCCGCGTCGCGCCTCTCCTACGGCGGCGTCGACGTCTCGTCCACGTTCGACTACGCCTGGAACCCGTACTACGGCACCTGGCAGGTCCCCGGCATCGCACTGCCCAAGTCGAAGCTGTCGCCGGCGGCCGTTGAGATCGGCGGGACCTCGCAGAGCACGGTCACCGACCTCGCCCGCCGCACCGTCAGCGAGGGGTACGGCGTCTATCTGACGTACAACCTCGACGGCTCCGACCGCAGCGCCGATGTCTCTGCCTTCACCAGAGAGCTGTACGGCAGTGACGCCGTCCACACGCCCTGAGGCGACCGCACGCCCCGGTGCGCGGTACTCCCTCGGAGTTCGCCGCATCCCCTAGGACCGCGATCCGTGCAGGCCGCGCTTTCGACAACGATGTCGGGAGCGCGGTGCGGGGTGACCCTTCACTTTTTTGTGCGCCCCGAGCCGCAGTTGCTGTCCCGGGCCGGGGGCCTGCCTCATCAGGGCAGAGAGCGCGCTGACCGGGGTGCCCTGCTCACGCCGAGCCGACCGCCGGCCCGGCGACGGCGCGTTGTCGGTGCCGGGCCGGGCAGGCGTGTCCGGGTAAGGGCAGGGGCACGTGAACCGGCCCTCGCTCCAGGCGGGCTGAGCGAACGGCCCTGACGGGTGAAAACCCAGGTCAGGCGCCCTTCCTCATGCCTTTAGAAGAACCCCAACTTCTTGGCCGAGTAGCTCACCAGCAGGTTCTTCGTCTGCTGGTAGTGGTCCAGCATCATCTTGTGGTTCTCGCGGCCGATGCCGGACTGCTTGTAGCCGCCGAAGGCGGCGTGGGCCGGGTAGGCGTGGTAGCAGTTGGTCCACACGCGGCCCGCCTGGATGGCGCGGCCGGCGCGGTAGGCGGTGGAGCCGTCCCTGGTCCACACGCCGGCGCCCAGGCCGTACAGCGTGTCGTTGGCGATGCCGATCGCGTCGTCGAAGTCGGTGAAGGGGGCGACGGCCACCACGGGGCCGAAGATCTCCTCCTGGAAGACCCGCATGTCGTTGCTGCCCTCGAAGATCGTGGGCCGGACGTAGTAGCCGCCCTCCAGCTCGCCGCCCAGTTCGGCGCGGGAGCCGCCGGTGAGGATGCGGGCGCCCTCCTTCTGTCCGATGTCGAGGTAGGAGAGGATCTTCTCCAGCTGGTCGTTGGACGCCTGGGCGCCGATCATGGTGTCGGTGTCCAGCGGATGTCCCTGGACGATCTTCTCGGTACGGGCGACTCCCGCCGCCAGGAAGTCCTGGTAGTGACCGCGCTGGATGAGCGCCCGGGACGGGCAGGTACAGACCTCGCCCTGGTTGAGGGCGAACATGGTGAAGCCTTCCAGCGCCTTGTCGTGGAAGTCGTCCACCGACGACGAGACGTCGTCGAAGAAGATGTTGGGGCTCTTGCCGCCGAGTTCGAGCGTGACCGGCCGCAGGTGCTCGGAGGCGTACTGCATGATCAGGCGCCCGGTGGTGGTCTCCCCGGTGAAGGCGACCTTGGCGACGCGCGGGCTGGAGGCGAGTGGCTTGCCCGCCTCGGCGCCGAAGCCGTTGACGATGTTGACCACGCCGGGCGGCAGCAGGTCCGCGATCAGACTCATCAGGTAGTGCACCGACGCCGGGGTCTGTTCGGCCGGCTTGAGGACCACCGCATTGCCCGCGGCCAGCGCCGGGGCGAGCTTCCACGTCGCCATGAGGATGGGGAAGTTCCAGGGGATGATCTGCGCGACGACGCCCAGCGGTTCGTGGAAGTGGTACGCGACGGTGTCCTCGTCGATCTCCGAAAGGGTGCCCTCCTGCGCCCGCACGGCACCCGCGAAGTACCGGAAGTGGTCGATGGCGAGCGGGAGGTCGGCCGCCAGGGTCTCCCGTACGGGCTTGCCGTTCTCCCAGCTCTCGGCGACCGCGAGCGCTTCGAGGTTCTGCTCCATCCGGTCCGCGATCTTGTTGAGGACGGCGGCCCGCTCGGCCGCCGCGGTGCGGGCCCAGCCGGGCGCGGCCGCGTGCGCCGCGTCCAGCGCGCGTTCGACGTCCTCCGCCGTGCCGCGCGCGATCTCGGTGAACGGCCGGCCGTTGACCGGGGTCGGGTTCTCGAAGTACCGGCCCAGTGCGGGCGCCACGTACTCGCCGCCGATCCAGTGGTCGTAGCGGGCCTGGTAGTTCATCACGGCATCGGCGGAACCCGGGCTGGCGTAGCGGGCCATGGGGCGGCCTCCCAATCGCATTCGACGCGGTGCCCGCCGCTCCCGTGCGGCGGGCGTTGCGCGGCACGCTAGGGCGGCGGAGGTTGCGCGAACGTTGCGCGCCGCGCGGGCCGGGTCCGCGGGGTGGCCGGACCGGCGGTCAGGCCGTACGCGGCGCGCAGCCTGCGGGCGGTGGCGCTCGGCGCGGAGCGTGCCGGCGAGCGCTCGGGGAGGGCGTCGACCAGGGCCTCCCAGATCTCCAGGTCGTCCTCTCCCCAGGGAGTGTGGGACCACCGGCACAGCCGGCCGGGGTCCCGCGTGCCGAGCAGCGCGCGACGCATCCGATCCGCCAGGCCGTCGCGCAGCCGCCGTACACCGGGTGCCTCGGACAGCGGCAGCAGCGGCCCGCGATAGGTGTCCAGGGCGGCATCGAGCAGGCCGTCGGACACTTCCCGCTCGGCCGCGGCGAGATCGGTCTCCACGGGACGGCCGAGGCGATACGGACGGGAGCTGATCAGCGGGCCCACCAGATGCCGCAGCCGGGACATCTCGGCCCGCAGCGTCACCGGGCGCATCTCGCGTTCGCCGTACAGGGACACCGAGAGCTGATCTCCCGTCAGCCCCTCGGGGTGCTGGGCGAGCAGCACCATGATCTCGCTGTGCCGGCGGCCGAGCCGCAGCCGCTCACCGTCGACGACCAGCAGCGCCTCGTCCCGCCCCAGCGCCGTCAGGAAGACGCCCGGCTCGCGCGCCGACGCGGCGAGGTGGGCTTCCGCGGCGCGCGCGGTGGCCTGCACCAGGGCCAGGCTGTGCGGGCTCGCGAGGTGGTCGCCGCCGGTGATGTCGACGGCGCCCAGCAGGCGTCCGGTCCGCAGGTCGTGCAGGGGCGCCGCGGCGCAGGTCCAGCGCTGGACCTGCCGGTTGTAGTGCTCCGCCGCGAAGATCTGCACGGCGTGGTCGGAGGCGAGCGCCGTCCCCGGCGCGTTGGTGCCGGCGTGCCGCTCGTCCCAGCGGGCGCCGACGACGAAGTTCATCTGCTCCGCCTTGCGCAGAACCCCCTGGTGCCCCTCGACCCACAGCAGGCGGCCCAGCGGGTCGCAGACGGCCAGCAGATGCGCGCCGTCCTCGGCGATGGCACCGAGCAGGTCGCGGAAGACGGGCATCGCGCGGGCGAGGGGGTGCGCGTCGCGGTAGCTGTGCAGTGCGGTGCCGTCCAGTTCGATGGGGGCGGCGCCGTCGGAGGTGGCCCGGGCGTCGGCCGAGCGGCGCCAGGACTCCGCGACCACCCGGCGGACGGGTGGTGCGACGGCCTCGCCGGCCAGGAACGCCTCATGCGCCCGCCGTACCGTGCGCGTGCGCTCGACGGGATCGGTGCCCGCCTCCATCGCCAGCCAAGGGTTGACCACGTGTCACCTCTCCGGTGCTGCTGCCTGCCCCGTTACCGCCGATGGTGCTCGCAGCGGGCGGGCCCGTAAACCCCGCCGACCTCAACCTGCCGCCGTGATGCTGCTGTTGACCGCATGCGGCCGGGCACCGGGAGGGTGAGCGGGCGGCCGGCACAGGGCCTCGGGCGGAACCGGGAGGAGGCGGCATGAGGGCAGTCCGCAGGTCGTCAGGACGCCCTCGCCGACCGGCCCCCGGCGCCCAGCCTCAGCCCGTCCGCGGTGATCAGGTCCGAGGTCACGAGCGCCTGTTCCGCCTGTACGTCCGTCATGAAGACGAAGGGGGGTACGACCGGTGGCACCGGCAGGGTGTCGGGGGTGAAGGTCAGGCAGATCACGCCCTCGAGGCAGCCGCTGAACCTGGTGAGGTAGAGCGTCACCTCGCCGCTGAGGTTCAGCGCGTCGGCGCTCAGGTGCAGCGGGGGCCCGCCGTCCCTCGTGGTGAGGCGGTAATCGGTGAGCGAGGCGGCCTGCATCTTCAGCACCATCGCGGAGAGCGGCCCGTCGGCCGTCGGCACGGTCGTGACGCCCGCCAGCAGGAAGCCCTTCGGCGCGAACAGCGTCGTGCTCACGGTCGGTGGTGTCGGAGGCGCGGGGATCCCGTCCGCCGCCGCCCTCGGGGCCGGGCCGCCGAGGGAGGTGAGCAGCGCGAGGGGCAGCGCGACGGCGAGCACCTTGCTGCCCGTGCCGTCGCGGGCGGACGGCCGGTGTGCGGGCGCGTCGCGGTCGGGGGCCCGCCCCGGCTTCCAGCCGAACCCCATGGCGCTGCCGGCGATCCCCAGGCCCATCCCCACCAGGAAGCCGCCGAGGTTGGTCGCGGCGAAGGAGAGCACCGACAGAATCAGCGCGTTGACGCTGACGTAATGGCGGGCGGATGGGGTGCACCACAGGAACACTCCCGCGACCATCAGGGCCAGCCCGATGCCCAGGGCGGCGAGCCCGCCGAGCCCCAGGCTCACCAGGACGGTCAGCGGCGACAGCGGGACCAGCAGCAACTCGGCCCCGCCGAGCACGAGCAGGAGCCCGGCCCAGAACGGCCGGGTCCGCCGCCAACGCCGGAACACCGCGCGCCGCCGCGGCCACGGCAGCTTCCGTTCGAGCCGGGCGCCCCACCGGGCACGTCCGGCGCTCAGAAGCACTTCGAGCCGTCCAGACTCACACTCACCCGCAGCCCCTTGAGGCGGAAGTTGCCTCCGGTGGCGGACCAAGCGTGCGACTTCACGCCGGCGACCTCGATGTCACCGGCCTGCAGACCGAACGCGCCCTTCGGACCGCGCACGCCCGGTACGGCGTCGAGCGAGGCGGCGTCCCGGCCGATCTGGGCGGTACCGAAGCGGGCGTCGCCCACCAGGTCCTCGCCGTCGATGACCAGGCTGTCGGCGGTCACCGCCCCCGCTTCGCCGCCGGCGGTCAGCTTGAACACGACCGTGCCGACCGGGGTCTTGACCTGGGCGGACTGGCAGATATCGGCGAGGGTGGCCTTCCCGATGCCGAGCAGGGCGACGGAGTGGCCCCGGCCGTCCGCGTCCCGGTCGGTGTGGACGTAGGAGGAGAGACCGCTGCTGGTCAGCTTCCCCGACGAGACCTGGAAGTGGGTGCCGGACACGGCGAAGGACGCGGCCAGTGCGCCCTGCGCCATCACCGTCGCCAGCGCGCCCACGGCGAGCACGGCGGGCAGCGCCACCACGGCGCTCTTCTTCCAGGCGGTTCGCCCTTCGGGCGTTGTGGGATCCGTGCTCACTGCGTCCTCCCCGGGGCAGCGATCGACCGGCTCCGGGCGTGCCGACGGCCGCGGGCGAAGGCCGCCGCGAACCGTGGGGCACGCGCAGCCGCGGACACGTACGGGTGCGCGAGGGAAGTGCTTCACCGAGCCCCTGCGAGACCTGCTCCGCAGGTGTGATGGGCTGTCATACTGCGCAAAACTCTTGGCAGTTGGAGAGTAGGGCGGATTTTGAATAATAGTCAACAGGGTGGCAGGGTCGCTCCCCGAGGCGCCCGCGCCACCGAACGCTCCCAGGCGCGGCGCGCCGAACTGATAACCACTGGGCGGAAGTTGTTCGCCGACACGTCCTACGACGCGCTGTCCATGGACGACATCGCGCGGCAGGCCGGGGTCGCCAAGGGCTTGATCTACTACTACTTCACCAACAAGCGCGGCTACTACCTCGCCATCATCGAGGACGCGGTGGCCGAGTTGGTCGAGCGGGCGGGCAGCACCCACGACCTGCCGCCCGTGGAACGCGTCCAGCGCACCGTCGACGGCTATCTGCGCTACGCCGAGCACCACCAGGCCGCCTACCGCGCCATCATCAGCGGTGGCGTGGGGTTCGACGCGGAGGTGCTGGCGATCCGGGAAACCGTCCGCGCCGAGTTGCTCGCCACCATCGCGCGGGGCGCCTGGGGGCGGGAGGACATCCCGCCGCTGGCCCGTACCGCGCTGGTCGGCTGGCTCGCCGGCGTCGAGGGCGTCACCCTGGACTGGATCGCCGAACGCCAGGTGCCGCGCGAGACGGTGGTGGCGCTGCTGGTGCGCGGCCTGGGGGACACGCTCCGGCTCGTCGAGGAGTACGAACCGAGCTGGCCGGCGCCGCACCGCCCGCAGCTGTGAGACCACGGCGTAAGGGGGCGGCCCCGGCCCGGTGGGCACACGCAAGGGCGGGAGGCCGCAGCCTCCCGCCCTCGTCGTAGGTGTACCGCCGCGGCTAGCGGATCGCCTTGATCAGCTCGCCGTTGGAGGTGTCACCGCTCAGCTCCCAGAAGAACGTGCCGCCCATGCCCTGCGCGTCCTTGAAGGCCATCTTCGTGCCGATGGTCTCGGGAGTGTCGTAACTCCACCACTGGTCACCGCACTTGGCGTAGGCCGTGCCGCCCACCTTGCCGGTGGCCGGGCAGCGTCCCTTGAGGTCCTTGTAGTCCTCGATGCCGGCCTCGTACTTGCCCGGCGCCGCGCCGGTGGCCGTACCACCCGGTGCGTCCTGGGTGACGCCGCTCCAGCCGCGCCCGTAGAAGCCGATGCCCAGCAGCAGCTTCCCGGCCGGAACGCCGAGGTCCTTGAGCTTCTTGGTGGTGTCGGTGGTGTTGAACCCGGCCTTGGGGATGCCGCTGTACGACGCCAGCGGGGAATGCGGCGCCGTCGGCCCCTTGGCGTCCCACGCACCGAAGTAGTCGTACGTCATCGGGTTGTACCAGTCGACGTACTGCGCCGCGCCCGCGTAGTCGGTGGCTTCGATCTTGCCCCCGGCGGACGCGTCCGCGGTGATCGCCGCGGTCACGAGGTTGCCCGTCCCGAACTTCGCGCGCAGCGACTTCATGACCTTGGTGAAGGCGTCCCTGCCGCTGCTGTCGCAGGTCAGACCGCAGGCGTTGGGGTACTCCCAGTCGATGTCGATGCCGTCGAAGACATCCGCCCAGCGCTTGTCCTCGACCAGGTCCAGGCAGGACTGGGCGAAGGCGTCGGGGTTCTTGGCCGCCTCGGTGAACCCTCCGGACCAGGTCCAGCCGCCGAACGACCAGATCACCTTGAGGTCGGGGTGCAGCTTCTTGAGCTTGCGCAGCTGGTTGAAGTTGCCGCGCAGCGCACCGGCGTCCCAGGTGTCGGCCTTGCCGTCGACGCTCTGGTCGGCGGTGTACGCCTTGTCGTAGTCGGCGTAGGAGTCGCCGATCGCGCACTTGCCGCCCTGGACGTTGCCGAAGGCGTAGTTGATGTGGGTCAGCTTGGCGGCGGACCCCGACGTCTCGATGTTCTTGACGTGGTAATTGCGGTCGTAGACACCCCAGTTGGTGAAGTATCCGACGACCTTGTTGCCCGCGGCGGTCGGCTGTGCGGCGGTCGGCTGCGCGGCGGTCGCGGCAGCGGGCCGCGCGGCGGTGGGGGCGCCGGCCGGGAGGGCGGTGGCCGATCCGGCGAGCAGGGCGCCGGCCAGCGCCGCCGTACACAGTGTGGTGGCGGCGGCGATCAGCCTGCGCGGTGATCGCTTCCGGTGCGGTCTGAGCATGTCGTCTCCTCGGAGGGGGATCGAGGGTGGAGCCTGACCTGCGTTCCGAATTGGCATGAACGCGTTGAACGTTGGAGCAGAAGGTAGAAGGACTAGACCACTGGGGTCAATGGTTCGGACCAATTTGGTGACGGGGTGCGTCCCGGTGTCCTTCGGCCAACGGCTGAAGATCAACCCGTGACGTGGGGCCGCCGATCGGGCATACTCCTAGCGCCACAGCTGCAGGTCACCGCCGTCCGCGACCCGGAAGGCGATCATCGGCTCGGCACCACGGAAACCCGGCGTCGCCGCCTCACCCCGCGCGAGCGTCGCCGCAGCGCCCGACAGGGAGGAGAGCGCCGCCATGACCGAGTACGGCATCCAGCCGGTGGACCGCAGGCTGCCCACGGAGGAAGCCCACGCTCTGATGACGCTCGTACGCGAGCTCACCGAGCGCGAGATCCGGCCGCTGGCCGCCGAGGAGGAGGACGCCGGGCACTTCCCGCGCGAGACCTTCCGGCTGCTGTCGGAAGCCGGTCTGCTGTCCCTCCCCTTCGCCGAGGAATTCGGCGGCGGCGACCAGCCCTACGAGGTGTACCTCCAGGTCCTGGAGGAGCTCGCGGCCGCCCGCCTCACCGTCGGCCTCGGCGTCAGCGTGCACACCCTCTCCTGTCACGCGCTGGCCGGATACGGCAGCAAGGAGCAGCGCGCCGAGCACCTTCCGGCCATGCTCGGCGGCGGGCTCCTGGGCGCGTACTGCCTCTCCGAACCCGCTTCGGGCTCCGACGCGGCCTCCCTGACCACGCGCGCCACCCGGGACGGCGACACCTGGACGCTGAACGGCACCAAGGCGTGGATCACCCACGGCGGCGTGGCCGATTTCTATACCGTCCTGGCCCGCACCGGCAGCAGCGGCTCCCACGGCATCACGGCGTTCCTGGTCCCCGGCGACGCCGAGGGCCTGAGCGCCGCCCAGCCCGAGCGGAAGATGGGCATGAAGGGCTCGCCGACCGCCCAGCTGCACTTCGACGGCGTCCGCGTCCCCGACTCCCGCCGCCTCGGTGAGGAGGGGCAGGGCTTCCCCATCGCCCTCTCCGCCCTGGAGTCCGGCCGGCTGGGGATCGCGGCATGCGCCATCGGCGTCGCCCAGGCGGCGCTGGACGAAGCGCTGGCCTACACCGCCACGCGCCGCCAGTTCGGCCGTCCGATCGCCGACTTCCAGGGCCTGCGCTTCATGCTGGCCGATATGGCCACCCAGGTGGAGGCGGGCCGAGCGCTCTATCTCAGTGCCGCCCGGCTGCGCGATGCCGGATTGCCGTTCTCCAAGGAGGCGGCGATGGCCAAGCTCTTCTGCACCGACACCGCGATGCGGGTGACCACCGACGCCGTCCAGCTCCTCGGCGGCTACGGCTACACGCTGGACTTCCCGGCCGAGCGCTACATGCGCGAGGCCAAGGTCCTGCAGATCGTCGAGGGCACCAACCAGATCCAGCGGATGGTCATCGCCCGCCATCTGGCGGGCCCCGAATCGCGCTGACGGAGCCGCCGGAGCGGCTCTGCCGGCAGTGGCCGCCAGAGTCGACATCGCCGGCAGAGGTGCGCTGACGGCAGGCCGGCGTGCCACCGCCGCCCCGGCCCGTTCGCGCCGGCCGGGGCGCTTCGACGCCGGTCGGCGTCCCCCAGTCGTACGCCCGGCTCCCGTGGGGGGAGCCGGGCGTATTTGCGCCATTCTTCAGCCACAAAGCGCCAAGCGGCGAGAGGGTTCCGGCCGGCTCATGGCGGCTTGGCTCCCGCCGCGGCTATGGCCGCTCACCACTTCCTGACGTACCGTCAACTCCCGCTGCCCGAACCGCACTCCGGGCGACGACCGTGCTGACCGCGCGTCCAGGAGGAGACCGTGTCCGACCGCCCGATCGCGCTCGACGAATACCCGATCCACCAGGCTCCGCTGTCCATGCGGCACGTCGCCACCGGCGACCGCAACGCCTACGACCGGTGCATCTTCCACGTCATGGACCACTCGGGCCGCGCCCTGCTCATCGTCGGCCTCGGCGTCTACCCCAACACCGGTGTCATCGACGCCTACGCCACCCTCCGTCTCGGCGACCGGCTGCACGCCGTACGGGCCTCCGACGCGCTCAGCGACGATCGCATGGCGCTCACCGTCGGCCCGCTCGGCATCACCGTCGAGGAGCCGCTCCGGCGGCTGCGCCTGACCTGCGCCGCCGACCCTGACGACCCGGACGGCCTCGCCTACGACCTGACGTGGTCGGCGGCCTTCCCCGCCACCTGGGAGCCCCACCACACCCAGTACCGCGGCGACCGCCTGATGCTCGAAGGCCGCCGCTTCGTGCAGGCGGGCACCTGCGAGGGCACGATCCGCGTCGGCGGACAGGAGATCGCCGTCACGACGGGGGAGTGGACCGGCACCAGGGACCGCAGCTGGGGCGTGCGCCCCATCCCCGGTGAGGACGGCGGCCGCGCCGCCGAGGAACTGCGGCCCGAGGGCTTCCACTGGGTGTGGTGCCCGGTGCGCTTCGACGACCGCTTCCTCATGGTCATCGTCCAGGAGGACGCCGACGGCCACCGCACGCTCAACGAGGCCGTATCCGTCCGCGAGGGGGCGCGCGACACCCAACTCGGCTGGCCGCACACGGACATCACCTACCGGCCCGGCACCCGCCACCCCGAGCGCGCCGTCATCCACCTCACCGACCCGGCCCGCAAACCCCTCACCCTCACCGCGGAGATCCTCACCGCCTCGCCCCTCGCGGTCGGCGCCGGCTACCCGCCGGCCGACGACTGGCAGCACGGCACCTGGCGAGGGCGCGGCTGGACCGACCGCCGCGACTACGACCTCTCCGACCCCGCGGCCCACCCGCTCGCTGCCTACGGCGTCACCGACCACGCGGCCCGCTTCACCCTCGACGGCCGTACCGGGTACGGCATCTTCGAGCACGGCAGCTTCGGGCGGCACGACCCCAGCGGCTTCACCGGCTACGACTCCGTGGCCCCCGGAGCCGCTCCCGACGCATCGCGGCCCTCCGCGCAGGAGGAGACCGGCCGATGACCACCGCGCCCCGCCCCCGGACCACCACCCGCGACCCCGAGGCGCTCACCCGCCGCCTCACCACCTGGCTCGGAACCCGCCTGCCCGGCGCCCGCGCCGTCGGGGCGACCGTCCCCGACTCCAACGGCATGTCAAGCGAAACGCTGCTCTTCGACATCGACCACCCGGGCGCGCCGGTCCGCTCCTGCGCCCTACGGCTGGCCGCCGACCCCACGGCGTACACCGTCTTCCCCCGCTACGACATGGCCCGGCAGTACCGCACCATGCGCCTGGTCGCCGAGCACACCGACCTCCCGGTGCCCCGCACCCTGTGGCTGGAGGAGGATCCGGCGCACCTCGGCGCGCCGTTCTTCGTCATGGCGCGTGCCGCCGGCCGCGTCCCGCCGGACGTCATGCCCTATACGTACGAGGGGAGTTGGCTGCACGCGGCCACCGACGCCGAACGGGAGCACCTGGAGGGTGCCAGCGTCTCGGTCCTCGCCCGCCTGCACGATCAAGTGCCTTCCGGAGCGGCCGACTTCCTCGCCACGCCCGGCCCGGGAACGGCCTTGCGCCGTCACGTCGAGGCCCAACATGCGTACTACGCCTGGGTCGTGCAGGGACGCCCCCGCTCACCACTGATCGAGCGCGGCTTCCGATGGCTCGCGGACCACTGGCCGTCCGATCCCGGCGAGACGGTACTGACCTGGGGAGACGCCAGGATCGGCAATATCGTCTACGACGGTTTCACACCGGCGGCCGTACTGGACTGGGAGATGGCCGCCCTCGGGCCCCGCGAGCTCGACCTGGGCTGGATGGTGTATCTGCACCGCTTCTTCCAGGACCTCACCGTCGCCGCAGGACAGCGCGGGCTTCCCGGCCTCCTGCGGCGCGACGGCGTCGAGGGGCGCTACGCCCGGCTCACCGGGCATCCGCCCCGCGACATGGAGTTCCACACCCTTTACGCGGCGCTGCGGCACGCGATCGTCATGCTGAGGGTGGCCTACCGGCGGATCCACTTCGGCGAGGCGGCCGCCCCCGACGAGCCCGATGCGCTGATCCTGCACCGGGACACGCTGGAGGCCATGCTCGCCGGCCGTTACTGGTGAGGCCGCCGGCACCGGTCCGGCTCAGACCTGGCGGCGCACCTGGGGCTCGACCCGGGCCGGCCGGGTGCCGGGCCCTCCGACGTGCGAGAAGGGCTGACGGCGCCAGTCCAGGCCCTCCGGGAGCGTCAGCAGCATGGCCGCGTCCTGCTCCTGGGTGTCCAGGGTGTCGTCGGTCGACGGGGCCTCGGCCACCGGCCGCCCCGACCCCTGGCACACCGTCAGGCCGAAGGGGTTCCACGGCGAGGGGCACAGCGCGTGCTCGGGAAGCGTGTCCTCGTCCGCGAGCAGCGCGATCGGCTGCGCGCAGTCCGGGCAGGTCACCCGGTAGATCTCAAAGGTCTCGAATGCTTCGTACGTGTCGTCGTCGCCGGTGGAACCGGGACTGTCGCCCTCCTGGGCGCCGACGTTCGCCGCAGCGGATTCCTGCTTCAGGCGTCGCATGATGTCCATCCCCCTCGGGTGGGCCGGTCGGACCGCTGACTTCCTGTGACGGGCGGCCCCGGCCACCACCAGCAATTCCCCTCATGCCGCACGCATAATCGCCGCCGCCCGACGGACACGGGGGCGCACGTGTGGCATTCGTCACACTGGTCGGTGCGGGGGCGTCCACGATCCGGCGCGCGGTGCGCGCATGCGCCCGGGCGCAGTAAGTTGAGCGGGTGGAGGAGCTGGACCGACAAATCGTGGATCTTCTCGTCAAGGACGGGCGGATGAGCTACACCGACCTGGGCAAGGCGACCGGCCTTTCGACCTCGGCGGTGCATCAGCGTGTGCGCCGCCTCGAACAGCGCGGTGTCATCCGGGGCTATGCGGCCATCGTGGACCCCGAAGCCGTGGGGCTGCCGCTCACCGCCTTCATCTCGGTCAAACCCTTCGACCCCAGCGCGCCGGACGACATCGCCGATCGGCTCGCCGAGGTCCCCGAGCTGGAGGCATGCCACAGCGTCGCCGGCGACGAGAACTACATCCTCAAGGTCAGGGTCGCCACCCCGCTGGAGCTTGAGCACCTGCTCACCCGCATCCGCACCCTGGCCGGTGTCTCCACCCGCACCACGGTCGTGCTCTCCACCCCGTACGAGGCCCGGCCGCCCCGCATCTGACCGGGCATCCGACCCCGCGCGCGGCCCCCGCGTGCGCAGGCGGCAAACTGTCCGGTATGAGCGAGCGCACCCCCGACCCGGCCCGTCCCCGAACCGTTCTGCTGCGCGGCGGTGAGGTGCACAGTCCCGCGGACCCGTTCGCCACCGCCATGGTCGTGGAGGGCGGCAGCATCGCCTGGGTCGGCGAGGAGGGCGCCGCCGACTCCTTCGCCGACGGCGTCGACGAGACCGTTCACCTCGATGGCGCACTGGTCACCCCCGCGTTCACGGACGCACATGTGCACACCACGGCGACCGGCCTCGCGCTCACCGGCCTCGACCTCTCCGGCGCCGCCACGCTGCCCGACGCGCTGGCCCGGATCCGTGCCCACGCCACGGCCCGCCCGGCGGACAGGATCCTCCTCGGCCACGGCTGGGACACCACCGCCTGGCCCGAGGGCCGCCCGCCGTCCCGAGCCGAACTGGACGACGCCGCCGGCGGCCGTCCCCTCTACCTCACCCGGGTC
This sequence comes from Streptomyces sp. Pv4-95, assembly GCF_045782725.1. Lineage (NCBI taxonomy): Bacteria > Bacillati > Actinomycetota > Actinomycetes > Kitasatosporales > Streptomycetaceae > Streptomyces > Streptomyces sp. Pv4-95. The sequence continues at coordinate 1,073,372 of NZ_CP127172.1, read as the reverse complement.
GACGTGCACTCCGCCGTCGTCACCACCGCCCTGCTCGACCTCGTCCCGGGCATCCGGGAGCGCACCGGCTTCCGCCCGGACGCCCCGCTGACCGGCGACGCCCACCACGCGGTGCGGCAGACCGCGTACGCCACGCTCACCCCCGCCCAGCGCGCCGACGCCCAGGCCGCCGCCCTCGCCCGCGCCGCCTCCCTCGGCATCGGCACCCTCCACGAGTGCGCCGGCCCGGACATCTCCGGTGAGGACGACTTCACCGCCCTGCTCGCCCTGGCCGCGGAGGGGCACGGCCCGCGGGTCGTCGGCTACTGGGCCGAAAAGATCGCAACCGCAAAGGAAGCCGACCGGATCCGTGAGCTGGGCGCCGTCGGTGCCGCCGGAGACCTCTTCGTCGACGGCTCCCTCGGCTCGCACACCGCCCACCTCCACGCCCCGTACGCCGACGCCCCGCACACCGGCAGCGCGCACCTCACCGCCGAGGAGGTCGCCGCGCACGTCGCCGCCTGCACCGAAGCCGGCCTCCAGGCCGGGTTCCACGCCATCGGCGACGCCGCCCTGACCACCGTCGTCGACGGCGTACGTGCCGCCGCCGACCGCGTCGGCCTGCAGCGTGTGCGCGCCGCCCGGCACCGCGTCGAACACGCCGAGATGCTCACCGACGCCACCCTCGCCGCCTTCGCCGATCTGGCCCTGACCGCCTCCGTCCAGCCCGCCTTCGACGCGGCCTGGGGCGGCGGAAGCGGCATGTACGCCGCCCGCCTGGGCGCCGACCGCGCACGCACCCTCAACCCGTACGCCGCCATGCTCAAGGCCGGAGTGCCGCTCGCCCTCGGGTCTGACAGCCCGGTCACCCCGCTCGGCCCCTGGGGCACGCTGCGCGCCGCCGTCTTCCACCGCACCCGCGACCACGGCATCTCCGCCCGCGCCGCGTTCACCGCGCACACCCGCGGCGGCTGGCGCGCCATCGGCCGGGACGACGCGGGCATCCTGGTCCCCGGCGCCCCCGCCGACTACGCGGTCTGGCGCACCGGAGACCTCCTCGTCCAGGCCCCCGACGAGCGTGTCCAGCGGTGGTCGACCGACCCCCGCTCCGGCACCCCTGGCCTGCCCGATCTCACCCCCGGCAGCGCCCTCCCGGAATGCCTGACCACCGTCGTCGGCGGCCGGACGGTCTTCGGGCGGCCGAACGAGTGACATCGCGCGGGCACGTGCCGCCCGAGGACGTCCGTGCGGCTACTCGCCCGACCTGCGAAGGCGCGCCACTGACCTGGCGCGACGCGAAAACGACGCAGGCGGGGCACCTGTTGACAGCAGGCGGTCGGCGGCCGGTAGGTTCGGCCGAGTCCACCACCAGGACGTCCGATCGGGAGACCTCCGCGCAGTCGTCGAACGCAGCTGGGCCATGGGGCGGGGTGCCAACCGGCACACCGCCGCTGGGAGCCAGGTCCAGCATCAGCGGCCCGACGCGCCGGATTGGTTTCGGCCGGATGGGGGTCCCTCCCTGCTCCTTCAGAGCGTGGGGGAAGGTGCGACCCGGGTGGGGCCCGGATGCTCAGTAGACAACGGCTTTCGGTCGACCCGCAGCCAGCGGGCCCCAGGTCGGCCCGAAGGGCGCCGGGCCCCGATCCGCACCCTCCCGCTGCGCCCTCTACCGCGCGCACCCCGCACCCGCAACCGCGGCCACCCGATGTACGGTCAGCTCACCACCGCACGACCTGAAGGAAGGCGCGACCGTGCCATCGGGTTCCGACACCACCGTAGAAGCCGTCAGCGGCACCTCGCCCGACGGCCCGGTGCCGCCCACAGAGACGGGCTCGGCCGACGCGCGGAGCCGTCCCGGCCGCGCCCGTCGGCTCCTCGCGCTCGCCCGCCGTACGGCACCGCGCACCGGCGTGGCCGTCGTCTCCGGGGTGGCGCTGGGCTTCGCCTTCCCGCCGTACGACCTGTGGCCGCTGTCCCTGGTGGCCGTGGCCGCGCTCTCGCTGCTGACCCGCGGCCGGAGCGTCCGTCAGGGCGCCTGGACGGGCTTTGCCTTCGGCGTGCCCTTCTTCCTGATCCTGTTGAAGTGGCTGCATGTCATCGGCTGGGACGCGGTGATCGGACTCTCCGTCGTCCAGGCGCTCTTCGTGACCCTCCTGGGGGCCGCGCTGGCCGGCACCTCGCGGCTGCCGGCCTGGCCGCTGTGGGCCGCCTGCCTCTGGGTCGCGGAGGAGTGGGCCCGCGACCGCCTGCCGTTCGGCGGCTTCCCCTGGGGACGGCTCGCCTTCGCCAACACCGCCTCGCCGTTCACGCCGCTCGCCGCGCTGGGCGGCGCCCCGCTGGTCGCCTTCGCGGTCGCCCTGACCGGCACCCTGCTGGCCGCCTGCGCCGCCATCCTGTGGGGCCTGCGGGGCTCGGGCACGCTGCGCCGCGCGGTCCCGGCCCTGGAGGCGTTCGGGCTGGCCGCGGCCCTCACCGTGGCCGGCGCGGCCGTGCCCGTCCCCACCAAGGCCGACGACACCGTCGACATCGCCGTCGTCCAGGGCAACGTCCAGCAAGCCGGTATGGACTTCCTTGGCCGCCCGATGAAGATCCTCGACAACCACGCCACGGCCACCGAGAAGCTCGCGGCCGACATCAAGGCGGGCAGGGCGACGAAGCCCGATCTGGTCATCTGGCCGGAGAACTCCTCCGACCTCGACCCGTTCCAGTACCCACAGGCATACGACCGGATCGACGAGGCGGTGAAGGCGATCGGCGTCCCCGTGCTCGTCGGCGCCCTGGTCGACCACCCGTCCCGGCAGGGCTATGTCTTCAACGAGGGCATCGTCTGGGACCCGAAGAAGGGCCCGGGCGCCTCGTACACCAAGCAGCACCCGGTGCCGTTCGGCGAGTACGTGCCGTTCCGCGAGCAGCTCAGCAAGATCATCACGCGTTTCCAGCGGGTGCCCCGCGACTTCTACCCCGGTGACCACACCGGCGTGCTGAAGATCGGACCCGCCGAGCTCGGTGATGTCATCTGCTTCGAGGTCGCCTACGACGAGATCGTCCACGAGACGGTCGACGCCGGAGCCCGCGCCCTGGTCATCCAGACCAACAACGCCACCTACGGCCGTACCGGCCAGCCGGAACAGCAGCTGGCCATGTCCAAGCTCCGCGCCGTCGAGCACGGCCGGGCCGTCGTCACCGCCGCCACCAGCGGCATCAGCGCCGTCGTCGCCCCGGACGGCACCGTCACGCACCAGATCCCGGAATTCACCCGGGGCGTGGTGTCCGCGCGCATCCCGCTGCGCGACGAAACGACGCTCGCCGACCGCGTCGGTGCCGCACCCGAGTGGGCGCTCGCTATCGTTGGGCTTCTGTCCTGCGCCGCCGCGACAGTCATCGGCCGGCGCGGGCGTTCGAAGGACGAGAAGGGGCAGCAGTGACAGACGGCGGTCAGCGGCAGTACGGTCCGCTCGGCACCACCTTGGTGATCATTCCGACGTACAACGAGGCGGAGAACATCAAGCCGATCGTCTCGCGGGTGCGGTCCGCCGTCCCCGAGGCGCATGTGCTCGTCGCCGACGACAACAGCCCTGACGGCACCGGCAAGTTCGCCGATGAGCTGGCCGCCTCCGACGAGCAGGTCCACGTCCTGCACCGCAAGGGCAAGGAAGGACTCGGCGCCGCCTACCTCGCGGGCTTCCGGTGGGGCATCGACAACGGCTACGGCGTGCTGGTGGAGATGGACGCAGACGGCTCCCACCAGCCCGAGGAACTGCCCCGGCTGCTCACCGCCCTCAAGGGCGCCGACCTCGTCCTCGGCTCCCGCTGGGTGCCCGGCGGCCGCGTCGTGAACTGGCCCAAGACCCGCGAGATGCTCTCCCGCGGCGGCAGCACCTACTCCCGCATCCTGCTGGACGTCCCGATCCGCGATGTGACCGGTGGTTTCCGGGCCTTTCGCGCCGAGAGCCTCAAGGGCCTCGGCCTGGACGAGATCGCCTCCCAGGGCTACTGCTTCCAGGTCGACCTGGCCCGCCGTGCCGTCCAGGCCGGCTGCCACGTCGTCGAGGTGCCGATCACCTTCGTCGAGCGGGAGCTGGGCGACAGCAAGATGAGCCGGGACATCGTCGTCGAGGCGCTGTGGCGGGTCACGGCCTGGGGCATCGGCTCCCGCGTGGGCAAGATCCGCGGCCGCTGACAGCCGCTGACAGCCGCTGACGGCGGTCCGCCGGTCTCTTCCGGGCGCGGACCGGGAGCGACGCAGTGAGCGGATGCTCGACAACGCGCGCCCCTCAGGGGTCGCCGCGCGCCGGGCCAGGCACACTTGAGGCATGACGTTCGGAGCCACGCCATCGCCGCCCGGTCCCCGCCCACCCAGGCGTTCACGCGCCCGCAGGTTCGTCCCGTTGGGCATCGCCGCCTGGATGGTGCTGGAGATCTGGCTGCTGATCGTGGTCGCCGATGCCACCAACGGTCTGACGGTCTTCCTGCTGCTCCTGGCAGGCGTGATCGCCGGTGCGTATGTGATCAAGCGGGCCGGCCGCCGCGCCTGGAAGAACCTCACCGAGAGCCTGCAGGCCGGCCGTGATCCCGCCGTGCCGCCCAAGGACCCGGCGTCCGGCAGCGGCAACACCCTGCCGATGCTCGGCGGTCTGCTGCTGATGGTGCCGGGTCTGGTGTCCGACGCGCTGGGCCTGCTCTGCCTCTTCCCGCCGACGGGAAAGCTGATCCACCACCGTGCGGAGAAGGTCCTCAACCGGCGGGCGGCCCACAGCCCGGGAACGTTCGGTGACGCCTTCCAGCAGGCACGCATGCACCGCCCGGACGGCAAGGTCGTCCAGGGCGAGGTCATCCACGACGACGAGCCTCCGGCCCCCCGGCGCCAGGACCCGCCGCTGACCGGCTGAGGGCAGCGAACCGGCAGCCGTGAGAACAGGCAAGGGCCGGGGCCACCGCGCTGTGCGGTGACCCCGGCCCTTGTACGTGCTGTCGTGCCTAAGGAAGTCCGGTTGTCAGGCGGACTTGCGGTTGCTGTCGCGCGGATGCACGGCAATGTTCATGGTGCCGGAGCGCAGGACGGCCAGCCTTTCGGCCAGCACTTCCTCCAGCTCCTCGCGGGTGCGCCGCTCCATGAGCATGTCCCAGTGCGTACGCGCGGGCTTACCCTTCTTTTCCTCAGGGCCATCGCCATCCACCAGGAGGGAGGGTGCACCGCACACCTTGCACTCCCACTCCGGCGGAATCTCGGCCTCAACCGAGAACGGCATCTCAAATCGATGGCCGTTCTGGCATGCGTACTCCACCGCCTGGCGCGGAGCCAGGTCGATGCCGCGGTCGGTCTCGTAGCTGGTCACCACGAGTCGCGTGCCGCGAAGAGCTCGCTCACTCATGAATCGTGCCTCCCGGGCTTGTCGCCCACAGGACAGGTGTCGCTGTCGTCGTCATCCGGTCAACGTCCGGTCGGCGGTGAAGATTCCCGAAAACGGGACATGCGCCCACCCGTCGCCCACCACCGCCCGTGACGGAGGCGCTGTGCGCCGCTGCCTTCCTTCGTGCCGCCCCTTGTTGTACCCACCAGCGCCCGGTTTGTCACATCTGGCAGCAGATGTCACCCAGCGCCTTGTTTCGTTGAGCGCGCAGTAACGGTCCGCCTGGTGAGCCAAAGGCGTACACTACCGCCCCGCGCGCCCCGAACCTAAATCCGGTCCGGGACGGGATTACCCGCCTCGGCGATCGCGCGCCGCATCGGCACCCTCGCCAGGAGCGCGAAGCCGATCGCGAAGAACGCCACCAGCGACAGGATCGCCACCCGGTAGCTTCCGGTCAGCTGATAGGCCACACCGAACGCCAGGGGACCCAGCCAGCTCACGCCGCGATCGCTGATCTCGTACGCGGAAAAGTACTCCGCTTCCTTGCCGCGCGGGATCAGATGGGAGAACAGCGACCGCGAGAGCGCCTGGCTGCCGCCGAGCACCAGACCGATCCCGACGGCCAGGGCGAAGAACCAGCCCGGTGCCTTCGCGGGGAGGAAGTAGCCGGCCGCGATGGTGAGGGTCCAGGCCACCAGGGAGCCCAGGATCGTCCGCTTGGCGCCGTACCGCCGGGCCAGCCGGCCCATCACCAGCGCGCCCGCGGCGGCCAGCACCTGCACCAGCAGGATCGCCACGATCAGCGTCGTCTGGTCCAGGCGCAGCTCCTCGGAGCCGTACACCGACGCCTGGGTGATCACCGTCTGCACCCCGTCGTTGTAGACGAGGTAGGCCAGCAGGAAGGACAGCGTGAGGGGGTGGCGGCGCATATCGCGCAGCGTCTCCCGCAGCTGCTGCCGGCTCCGGCCGCGCTGCGGGGTCTCGCCCGCCTGGATCACGGTGGGTGCCTCGCCCGGCAGGCCGCTGCCCGCCGCGTACCGGTCGCGCAGGCGGCGCAGCGGTATCAGGGTGAAGATGCCCCACCACAGGCCGGCGGTGGCCAGACAGATGCGCACCGCGGTGCCCTCGGTGACGCCGAAGGAATCGTGCCCGGCGAACAGCGCCAGATCGGCGACGAGCACCAGCGCCCCGGACGCGTAGCCGAACGCCCAGCCCCGGGAGGACACCGCGTCGCGTTCCTCGGGCTCGGCTATCTGCGGCAGGAAGGAGTTGTAGAGCATCATCGCCACCACGAACGACATGTTCGCGATGATCAGCAGCGCTCCGCCCAGCAGATAGCGCTCGCCGCCCAGGAAGAACATCCCGGTCGTGGCCGCGGCGCCCGCGTACGCGCAGAAGCCCAGCAGGGGCTTCTTCCGGCCGGTGCGGTCGACCAGCGCCGCGGCGAGCGGCATCGCCAGCACGGCCAGCAGCAGCGACGCCGAGACCGTGTACGCGAAGAACGAGCCCGCGCGCACCGGCACACCCAGCGGATGCACAAAACCGTCGGCGTCCGCCGCGGCCTTCGCCACCGACGTCAGATAGGGCCCGAGGAAGACCGTCAGGACGCTCGTCGAGTAGACGCTGTTGGCCCAGTCGTACCAATACCAGCCGCGTTGTTCGCGGCGCCGGGAAGCCGCCTCAGCCACGCTCCCCGCCACAGCCTGCGCGCTCACCGGCACACCCCCGTATCCCTCTCCCCGGGGCGCGGCGGACAGCCGCCGACCCTCAGACCCAGCAGCCCCGCCCGGTGAGCACCGTGCGCAGGGTGTCGATCTGATCGGTCATGATGCCATCCACCCCGAGGTCCAGAAGGGCCGCCATCCGATCCCCGTCGTTGACCGTCCAGACATGGACCTGCATGCCGAGCGCGTGCGCGGCACGCAGGAACAGCCGGTCGACGACGGGGATGCCGGAATGCCGCTCGGGGACCTGCACGCACACGGCGCTGCGCCGCACCGCCGCGCCCAGCAGCCGGTCCAGCGGCAGCGCCCCGCGCCCGTAGGACCGCATGCGCAGGCCCGCCACACCGCCCGTGCCGAGCGAGGTCGCCATCCGCCGGCCCGCCAGCCGCTGTGCCCGGCCGACCCGGGCCTCGGAGAACGAGCCGACGCACACACGGTCCCAGGCATCGGTGCGGCGCAGCAGGTCGAGCAGGGGCACCAGAGCGGCCTCGGCCTTGAGGTCGACGTTCCAGCGGGCCTGCGGGAACTCCTCCAGAAGGTCTTCGAACAGCGGCAGCGCCTCCCGGCCTGCCACCCGGGCCCGGCGCACCGCACGCCAGGGGAGGGCGCGGATCTTGCCGCGGCTGTCGGTGACCCGGTCCAGGGTCGCGTCGTGGAAGGCGACCAGCTTCCCGTCCGAGGTGGCGTGCACATCGGTCTCCAGGTAGCGGTAGCCGCGGTCCACCGCCCGCCGGAAGGCGGCGGCGGTGTTCTCCAGGCCGTCCGCCGCCCCGCCCCGGTGGGCGAAGGGGAGCGGGGCGGGGTGGTCGAGGTAGGGGTGGCGTATGCCTGGCTTCCGGATCACTCGGGAAGTATCGCGTGCTCCGTGCGCGCCGGACCACGGGCCACCACGGGCGACGGCGGGCCGGACAGGCCCCCGATCGCGAAGCGGCGGAGGAAGAACTGGGCGAGCGGCCCGATGGCCAGCGCGTAGACCACGGTGCCCACCCCTATGGAGCCACCGAGCAGGAACCCGGCCGCCAGCACCGCCACCTCGATCAGGGTCCGCACCAGGCGCACCGGGCGGCCGGTGCGCAGATGCAGTCCGGTCATCAGGCCGTCGCGCGGGCCGGGGCCGAAGCGGGTCGAGATGTACAGGCCGGTCGCGGCGCCGTTGAGGAGGACGGCGAAGGCCAGCAGCGGGATCCGGGCGCCGAGCCCGTGCAGCTCGGGCACCACGGCGAGCGTCGCGTCCATGACCACCCCGAGGATCACCACGTTCGAGACCGTGCCGAGCCCGGGACGCTGGCGCAGGGGGATCCAGAGCAGCAGGATCAGCGCGCCGGACACCACCGTCACCGTGCCGATCGACAACCCCGTATGCCGGGATATGCCCTGGTTCAGCACGCTCCAGGGTTCCAGCCCCAGCTCGGCCCTGAGCATCAGCCCCATGCTGACGCCGTAGAGCACCAGCCCCAGATAGAGCTGGATCAGCCGGCGCGGCAGCAGCCCGCGTCGGGCGGCGGATTCCTCGGTGATGGACATGACGCGTCCCCCTCCTGGCACGATTGGACTGACGCATGACACCATGTGGCATGTTCCGGCTTACGAAGTAGAGCCAATTCGGGGAAGGTGGACTGATCTTCATGGCTCAGTGGACTTCGGCGGTAGGCGCGCCCCAACTCGCCCGGCTGCTCCGGTCGCAGGACACGGGGGACGCCGAACCCCTCGGCGGCGGGCGGCGGTTGCCCGCCTACCGCAGCCTCGCCGACGGCGTACGCCTGCTCGTCCTGGAGGGCCGGGTGCCGGTCGCGGCCCGGCTGCCCGCGGAGCGGGAGCTGGCCGCCGCGTTCGGGGTCAGCCGCACCACCGTCGCCGCGGCCTACGAAGCCCTGCGGGCCGAAGGGTTCCTGGAGTCCCGGCGCGGCTCGGGAAGTTGGACCGCCGTCCCGGCGGGGAACCCCCTGCCCACCCGCGGCCTGGAGCCGCTGCCGCCGGAGGCCGCCGGCTCGATGATCGACCTCGGCTGTGCCGCCCTTCCGGCCCCCGAGCCCTGGCTGACCCGCGCCGTCCAGGGCGCCATGGCCGACCTGCCGCTCTACGCCCACACCCACGGCGACTACCCGGCGGGCCTCCCCGTCCTGCGCCAGGCCCTCGCGGACCGCTACTCCGCCCGCGGCATCCCCACCATGCCCGAACAGATCATGGTCACCACCGGGGCGATGGGCGCCGTCGCCGCGATCTGCCGGCTGTGTACGAGCCCCGGCGAGCGGGTTGCCGTCGACTCCCCGTCCTACGCCAACATCCTCCAGCTGATGCGGGACGCCGGTGCCCGGCTCGTCCCGGTGGCGCTCGGCGAGCGGCTGGCCGGCTGGGACATCCCGGTCTGGCGTCAGGTGATGCGCGACGCCGCCCCCCGCATGGCGTACGTCGTCGCCGACTTCCACAACCCCACCGGCACCCTCGCCACCGAGGATCAGCGCCGCAGGCTCGTCGACGCCGCGCGCTCGGCCGGCACGCTGCTCGTCGTCGACGAGACGATGACCGAACTCCAGCTGGACGCCGACGCCGAACCGCCCCGCCCCGTCTGCGCGTTCGACCCGGCGGGCAGCGCCGTGATCACCGTCGGCTCGGCGAGCAAGGCGTTCTGGGCCGGGATGCGGATCGGCTGGGTGCGGGCCGCACCGGACATCATCCGCAGCCTGGTCGCCGCCCGCGCCTACTCCGACCTCGGCTCACCGGTGCTCGAACAGCTCGCCATCGCCTCGCTCCTGGAGACCGGCGGCTGGGAGCAGGCCGTCGGGATCCGCCGGGAGCAGGCCAGGGAGAACCGCGACGCGATCGTCGGCGCCCTGCGCCGGCACCTGCCCGACTGGGAGTTCAGCGTTCCCCGCGGCGGCCTGACCCTCTGGGCGCGTACGGGCGGACTCTCCGGTTCCCGTATCGCCGAGGCGGGGGAGCGGCTCGGCGTACGGGTCCCCTCCGGTCCGCGGTTCGGGGTCGACGGCGCCTTCGAGGGGTTCGTGCGGCTGCCGTTCACCGTCAGTGGTGCGGTCGCGGACGAGGCCGCCGTCCGGCTGGCCGGCGCCGCCCGCCTGGTGGCGACCGGCGCCCCGGTCGCGACCGAGGCGCGGCACACGTTCGTCGCCTGACGGGCGCCCGGCCCGCCCGGGGCGGCCTTCGCACAGCAGCGTGGCGCACGTGGTGGCGCCGGCCGGGGTGCCGGTCGTCCGGTCAGCGGTGGCCGGCTCCGGGGGAGGGGGCGGGCTCGCCGACCGCGGTCTGCTCCGCGGGGGCAGCGGGTTTGGCGACGGGCACGGTGCCGAGCGCGAGCCCGCCGGCCGGAACGGTGTGCTCGGGCAGCAGCGCCTGGACCGCCTGCCGGTGCGCGTCGCTCGCGGCCTCGTCGAACGGGTCGGGAGTGGCCGGTACCTGCAGCCGCAGGACAGGGCCCGTGCCCAGCCGCGCGTAACCCCGCCCCGGCGGCACCTCGAAGGGGGGTGTGGTGTGCGGCGGCGCCCCGAGCACCGCCCGCACCTCCTCCGCCGTGGCGGGGCCGAGCACCACACGGGCCTTGGTGTGCGCCCGCACCGGTTCGCTCAACAGCTCCGCGCCCTCGAACTGATCGGCCACGATCACCGTGACGCAGGCCGCCCGGCCGTGCCGCAGTGGTACCTGGAGCAGGCGCTGCGGATCGTCACGCCCTTCCGCGGTCGCCAGATGTGTCAGCGCCGTGGGGCGGTCCGCGATGATCCAGAGCGGACGCCGGGTGTCCTCCGGCGCGGACCGGCCGGCCTGCCGCGCCCGGTTCGCCGAGATCAGCCGGCGTTCCGTCTCGTGCGAGGCCCACTGCAGCGTCGCCGTCGCGCCCGACAGGCCGCTCTCGACGCCCAGCACACCCCGGCGCCCGGCCAGGCAGGCGTACTCACCGGTCCCGCTGCCGTCGATGATCAGCACATCGCCGTCGTCCAGCGCCTGGAGCGCCAGCGAGCGCAGCAGGGTGGTGGTGCCCGACCCGGGCTGCCCCAGGGCGAGCAGGTGAGGTTCGGTGGACCGCCGGCCGGTGCGCCAGAGCACCGGCGGCGCGTCCCGCGACTCCTCGTCGGCGACGACGGGCACGGTCCGCCGTACGGAGTCGGGGTCGGTGAAGCCGAGGACGGTCTCACCCGGTGCGGCGACGAAGCGCTGCGCCGCGATGTCGGTGGGCAGGGGGCCGAGGACGGTCAGGACGAGCTGGTTGGCCTCCTCGTCCCAGTCGAAGTGGTACTCCCGGCCCCGGCCGGACTTCGCGTGCAGTACCTGTTCGATGCGGGCCCGGGACGGCTCCTCGCCGTCGGTGAAATACGCCGGGTACTTCAGGTGGAGGCGGGCGAGGCGCCCGTCCTCGTCGAAGCCGTACTCGGAGAAGACCTCTTCCCACTCGCCGTTGTGGGTGTAGAGGGGGACCGGGTCGCCTTCGATGGTGAAGTACGGCACGAGCGCTTCGTAGAGGGCCCGCAGCCGGTTCGTCTCCGCCTCGGTGGGGCCGGTGGGGGCGGTGTTGCGGTCCCGCCCCGCCCAGGCCGCTGCTCCCATCACCGCGATGAGTGCGAGCAGCGGCCCGAAGGGCGCGAGGGCCACGACCAGGACGCACGCGGCAACGAAGAACAACAGCGGTCCGCGACGATCCTTGGGCGTCTCGGTCCAGCGCCGCCCGGCGGCGACGGCCAGCCGGCGCACTCCACGGCTGATCGTGATCAGCGGATGGAAGACGTCGGAGGCGCTGTCGGCGGCGGTACGCGCGAGTTCGCGGCTGCGCGCGAGCGGTGCGCTGTTGGTCAGGATGCGGGGCAGGGGGCGCCGGGCCACATCTGTCTCCTGTTGTTCGTGCGGTGATCGTGAGTGGCTCGGCGTGGGATGCGAGCCGGGTGGGTGCGGCCGGGGGAACGGACCGGCCGGGACCTGGCGTGGCCCGGCCGGCCGTTACCCCTCACACCGCGCTAGATCTTGAGACCTCCGAGGAGACTCGCCAGGCTCGCGCCGCCGGCCTTGATGCTGGGCGCGATGGCCGAGCCGGCGAGATAGAACCCGAACAGCGCGCAGACCAGCGCGTGGGACATCTTGAGGCCGTCTTTGCGGAAGAACAGGAAGACGATGACGCCGAGCAGGATCACGCCGGAAATGGACAGAATCATGGGGGGTTCTCTCCTGGGTGGTGGGGACGGTCACCATGAGTTCTTCCAGCCTCACAGCAAGTATCAAGCCCTCAAAAGCTGCATTTGGGTGATTTATCGTTGAAACCCCCCAAACGGGCGCTGTGGTGAGGCACCCTGTCCTCCCCTTGTGCTCCGCGTGTCGCGGCCCCACCTCTCCGACCCGGCACAATCGGGGGGTGTCGAAGAAGAAAACGCGCCGCCCGGCCGCTGTCACACCCGCCTCGCCCTGCCCCTGCGGACGCGCGGAGACCTACCGCGAGTGCTGCGCCCCCTTCCACCGGGGAAGTGCCCCAGCGCCCACCGCGGAGCGTCTGATGCGTTCGCGCTACAGCGCCTTCGCCGTCGGCGACGCCGGATACCTCTTGCGCACCTGGCACCCCTCCACCCGCCCCGACGGCCTCGACTTCGAGCCCGCGCAGCGCTGGACCGGACTGGACATCCTCGGCACCACGGGCGGCAGCGCCTTCCACGCCGAGGGAACCGTCGAATTCCGCGCGCACTACACCCTGCACGGCGACACCGGCAGCCAGCACGAGAACAGCCGCTTCGTCCGCGAGGGCGGGCGGTGGGTGTACGTGGACGCGCTGCCGGAGGCGTAACGCGGCCGCTACCGGCCGCGCAACTGCTCGATCTCGCGCCGGTCGCGCTTGGTGGGGCGGCCCGCGCCGCGGTCGCGGTGCGCGATGACCGGCACCTCCTCGCGCGGCGGGGGCGGCGGGCTGTTGTCGACGAAGCACTCGGCGGCGACCGGCGCGCCCACCCGCTTGCGCACCAGGCGCGTGACGACCACGATCCGCTCCCGGCCGGCGTGCCGCAGCCGGACCTCGTCGCCGACCCGCACACCGTGGGCCGGCTTCACCCGCTCGCCGTTGACGCGTACGTGCCCCCCGCGGCAGGCCGTGGCGGCGGCCGAGCGCGTCTTGGTGAGCCGCACCGACCAGATCCAGCTGTCGATGCGGGGGATCCCCTCGTCTGAAGCCATGACACGACTCTAGGCCGTTCGGCTCCAGGCCGTTCGGCATCGAGCCCGTGCGGCGCCGGTGGGTCAGGCGGACGTCTTCCCCCCGGTCTTCTTTGCCGTGGTTTTCTTCGCCGCCGATTTCGTGCCGGTGCTCCTGGCAGTGCTCTTGGCCGAGCTCTTGGCCGTGCTCTTCTTGGCGCCGGAGGCCCCGGACGCGCCGCCCGCGGAGGAGGTGGCCTTCGCCCGGCCGCCGGACGCCTTGGGGGAGGACGCCGCCTTCTTCGCCGTGGAACCGGTGGTCTTGCGGGCCGGTCCCGAATCCGAGGTCGTCCGCTTCGCGGCGGTCTTCTTCGCCCCGCTCTTCCCCGCCGCGTCCGCCGTGCCCTTCTTCGCCGCCTTGCGGCCCTTCAGGGACGTCACGGATGCCGACGCCGCCTTTCCGCCGCCGGCCGGGCCCGCCTCGTCGCCGTCCACCCCGCCCTGAGCCGCCCGGACACTCTTCTCCAGCGCCGCCATCAGGTCGATGACCTGCCCGCCGGCCGGACTCTCGGGCGCGACCGGCTCCCCGCCCTCCAGCTTCGCGCTGACCAGTTGCTCCACGGCTTCGCGGTAGTCGTCGTGGAGTTCGGCGGGGTCCAGTTCGCCCAAGGAGTCCATCAGGGTCTCGGCGAGCTTCATCTCGTTCTCCCGGATGGCCACCTCCTCGGGCCCGATCCCGGTCGCCGGCCGGATCTGGTCCGGCCACAGCAGCGCGTGCATCACGATCGCCCCGTCGTGCGGCCGCAGCATCGCCAGCGTCTCCCGCCCCCGCATCGCCACCTTGCCGATCGCCACCTTCCCGTGCTGCTCCAGGGCCTCCCGCAGCAGCGTGTACGGCTTGGCCGCGGCCGCGCCGTTGGGGCCCAGGTAGTAGGCCTTGTCCATCTGGAGGGGATCGATCTCGTCGGGGTCGGCGAACGACAGGATCGTCAGGGTCTTCGAGGTCGGCATCGGCAGCCGGGACAGGTCCTCGTCGGTGATCGGCACGATGGTGTCGTCCCCGGGGACCTGATAGCCCTTGCCGACCTCTTCGTTGAGGACCTCGTTCCCGTCCAGCTCACAGATCTTCCGGTACCGGACCTGCGCGCCGTCCTTCTCGTGGATGCGCACGAAGGACACCGACGACGTGCGGTCGGTGGCGCTGTAGGTCTTGACGGGGATGGTGACCAGGCCGAACGAGATGGACCCATTCCAGATAGATCGCATACTTCATCCCTTGTGTGGGATTCTCATCGTATGTCGCCGATCACCGTCGTGGAGGGGCGGCGCCTCTCGCTGACCAACCTGGACAAGGTCCTCTATCCGCAGACCGGCACCACCAAGGGCGAGGTGCTGCACTACTGGACCACCACCGCGGACGTGATCCTCCCGCACCTCCGCGACCGGCCGCTCTCCTTCCTGCGCTTCCCCGACGGGCCCGACGGCCTGCGCTTCTTCACCAAGAATCTGCCGCCCGGGACGCCCTCCTGGGTGACGACCTGCGAGGTGCCCCATACGAGTGGGGAGACCACCCGGCAGGTCCTGCTGCCGGATCTCTCCGCACTGGTCTGGGCGGCGAACCTGGTGGTCGAGTTGCACGCCCCCCAGTGGACCTGCGACGACCCGGGCTCGGCGGACCGGCTCGTCTTCGACCTGGACCCCGGCGAACCGGCCACCATCGTGGAGTGCTGCGCCGCCGCCCGGTGGCTGCGCGACCGCCTGGCGGCCGACGGACTGCACGCCTACGCCAAGACCAGCGGGTCCAAGGGCCTGCACCTCGTCGTCCCCATCGAGCGCACGTCCTCCCTACACACCACCGCCTACGCCAAAACCCTCGCCGTCGAGGGGCGGGCGGCGCTGCCGGATCTCGTCGTGCACAAGATGACCAAGGCGCTCCGCCCCGGCAAGGTCTTCATCGACTTCTCGCAGAACGCCGCCGCCAAGACGACCGCGGTCGCCTACACGCTGCGCGCCCGCGCCACCCCCACCGTCTCCACCCCCGTCACCTGGGACGAGGTCGCCGACTGCACCGCACCCGGTCAACTGTCCTTCCTGTTCAGCGATATCGCCCCGCGACTCGAAAGCCACGGCGATCTGATGGCGCCGCTCCTCGACCCCCGACGGGCCCGCCCGCTCCCGGCGGCCTGAGGTTCCACCGCACCCAGGTGATCTTTCCCGCACCGGAGCGCCGCCCGACGGGCCCGAACCCCACCGGGACACGCCGTAGGTTGACCACCATGGTGGAGAAGGCGACGGATGACACGATGCCGCTGCGACCGCCGGACCGGCGCTTATCCGGGGCGACTCCCGGCCGCGTCGGGCCGCCGGAGGGCGGGCCGGCCCCACGGCGGCGCCGGCATGCCGCGCCGAAGGGGCGCGGCCGGGGCGGCATGCTGCGAGCGTCGCTGCTGATGGCGCTGGGCACCGTCGCCTCGCGGGGAACCGGGCTCATCCGGCAGGTGCTCCAGGCCGGCGCGCTGGGCACCGGGCTGCTGGCGAGTACGTACAACACCGCCAACGTCGTCCCGATGAGCCTCTACACCCTGCTGATCGGCGGCGCGCTCAACTCGGTGCTGGTGCCGCAGCTCGTCCGGGCGAGGGCGGAGCACGCGGACGGGGGACGGGCGTACGAACAGCGGCTGGTCACCCTCGTCCTGAGCGTGCTCGCCGTCGGCACACTGCTCGCGGTGTGGGCCGCGCCGCAGATCGTCGCCGTCTACACGCCGGACACCCCGCGCACGCACGCCGCCTTCGAACTCACCGTCGTCTTCGCCCGCTTCCTCCTTCCGCAGATCTTCTTCTACGGGCTGTTCTTCGTCCTCGGCCAAGTCCTCAACGCACGCGACAAGTTCGGCGCGATGATGTGGACCCCCGTCCTCAACAACATCGTTCTGATCGCGATGTTCGGCGTCTATATCGGTCTGCTGGCGGGGCCCGACCGGATCGAGGACATCACTCGCGGACAGATCCACCTGCTCGGCATCACCACCACCCTGGGCATCGCCCTCCAGGGTGTCGCGCTCATCCCGTTCGTCCGCGCCGCCGGCTTCCGTTTCCGGCCCCGTTTCGACTGGCGCGGCACGGGCCTGCGCAAGAGCATCGCGGCGGCCCGCTGGACCCTGCTCTTCGTCCTCGCCAACCTGGCCGCGATGACCGTCGTCACGCACTACGCCAACGCCGCGGACCAGCGGCTCCCCACGGCGGGCGTCGGCTACACCGCCTACTCCTACGCCCAGACGATCTGGATGCTCCCGCAGTCGATCGTCACCGTCTCCCTGGTGACGGCCCTGCTGCCGAGGATGAGCCGGGCGGCCGCCGCACACCGTCTGGACGACCTGCGCGCCGATCTCTCCCGCGTGCTGCGCGTGAGCGGCGTCGTCATCGTCCCGGCCGCCTTCTTCTTCCTCGTCTTCGGCCCGCAGACCGCACAACTGCTCTTCGCCCACGGCACGGTCGACGCCGCGTCGGCCGAACCCGCCGGGCACATGCTCCAGGCGTTCGGCCTCGGCCTCATTCCGTTCTCCGCGCAGTACCTCCTGCTGCGGGGCTTCTACGCCTTCGAGGACACCCGTACGCCGTTCTGGATGGCCACCGCGATCGCGGCCGTGAACGTCGCCCTCGCAACCGCGTGCCATCTCCTGCTGCCGGCGCGCTGGTCGGTCACCGGAATGGCGGCCGCGTACACCGTCGCGTACGGCATCGGCCTGCTCGCCACCGCGCTGCTGCTGCGCCGCCGGCTCGCCGGACGGCTCGACGGCCGTCGGCTGTGCCGCACCTACGGCAAGCTGACCGCGTCCGCCGCCACGGCCGGCATCCTCGGCTGGGTCGTCGCCCGGGCCTGCGCCGGCGTGTCCACCGCAGTGCTGCGGACCCCGGCTCCGACCCTGGCTGCCGGCGGACTCACCATGGCGCTGGTCTTCGTGCTGTCGGCCCGCGTTCTGAGGACAGGGGAGCTGCGGAGCCTGCCCGGTCTGCGGTGACGGCGGGCGCGCGGCTCACACCGTCCGCGGGCGGGCCGCTACGGGCGCTGGGCGGCGGCGCCGATCCAGTCGATGACCGCGTCGACCGTCGCGTCGTCGAGCTGGGCGAGCTTGCGGACGGCGGCGCCGTCCCCCGCCATCGGGGCGACACCGGCCGCCGTGAGGGCGGCCTGCAGCTCCAGCCGGCGGCGGTCGGGCGTGCTCACCGGGGACTGGAACGGGGCTCCGGGGCGCGGGGGAGCGAAGTCGTCGCGACACGGAGGCTGCTGCCGGTACTCCGGATACGCGTACCGGTGGTCGGCCGGAGGCGGGCCGCTCTGACCGCGCGTCTCCGGTTGGGAGGCCCGTCCGACGGCCTCCGTGTGCCGGGCGGCCGCCACGCGGTCCTCGGGGCGCGGCGGCGGGAGAAGGTGGTCCGGGTACGCGGGCGGCACGAGGAACCCGGCCGGGAACGAGGCCGTCGCGAGGCGGTCCTCGGCACGCGGGGGAGCGAGGGTGTAGTCCGTCGCGGCGCGGTACGCCGCGGGCGCGGGCCGGGCGGGACCGTCGTCGGTCCAGGGGCTCGCGCCCCAGGGGGTCTGCTCGCAGTACGTCGACATCAGGGCCTCCACCACTCGTGATCCGGGGAATCCGAAAGATCCGAAGAACCGAAGCGGTCGCCACACCCGCAAGCGGTCCTGCTTGTCCGGAGGCGTGGTGCGCCCCTCGCGGTTGCGTGAGCTGCGGGGTTTCACCCGAAGGGAGCAGCGGTGGGCCCGCGGCGGTCGCGGAGGGGCGGCCCGCCCCGGCCTATGCCCCTTCGTTACGGTGACCCGATGGCGCACTCCGGCCGATCTGCGGACCCCTACTGGAATCACAATGTGCACCACCACCGACTGGTGCTGGACGCGGTGCCGGAAGGCTGCGGGCGGGCGCTGGACGTCGGCCGTGGGGACGGGCTGCTGGTCCGCAAACTGGCCGGACGCGCGCGCACGGTGACAGGAGTGGACCGGTCGGCCGAGATGGTCGCCCTGGCCCGCGAGCAGAGCGCCGGGATCGGCAACGTCGCGTTCGTCGAGGCGGACTTCATGGCCGTGGACGACGGCCGTGCCGGCCGTGGCGACGGATCCGGCGAACCCCGAGCAGCCACCGCCATGGGGGGATACGACTTCCTCACTGCCGTCGCCGTCGTCCACCACCTGGACTTCGCCGTCGCGGTGGACCGGATGACCGGGCTGCTGGCGCCCGGTGGCCGCCTCGTCCTCGTCGGGCTGGCGAACAACCGGACGCCCTGGGACCGGCTCGTCAACGGCGCAGGCGTCCCCGCGGCGCGCCTCCTCGCCCTGCGGAACGGAGGCAAGCACGACCCGTCGGGGATGCCCGTGCAAGACCCCGAGATGGACTGGGGCGAGGTGCGCCGGGCCGCTCGGGACCAGCTGCCTGGCTGCCGCTTCCGCCGTCATCTGCTGTGGCGCTACTCGGTGGTGTGGGACAAACCGCGCCACGGAGGCGATGGACAGGTGCGCTGACGGACGGTCATGCGCAGCGCGAGCCCGCAAAAGGGAATCCGGCATTCCATGCCCATTCCTACCGATTGGCCGTTCTCGCGGAACTCTCACGGATTCTGACGGGCATTCAATGCCTTTACGTGCACCTGGCATCGCATAGTGGTTATTGAACGGGAAATACTGGAAAGGAGCGGGCAAGAGGTCGGCCGGGACAGGCTTTCCGGGCGCTGATTCGGGCGTCGCCACGGAGTGAACACACAATCGTTTCCCGACGTACACACTGTGGTGATTACCGCGGTGGAAAGCTGCCTGCGGCCGTACACCCAACGGCCGGTACCGGCCGTGCCCCACATCTCGCGGCCGAGTGCCACATTTCGGGGAGAGGACACCATCCGTGGACAACACCCGCGTGACCCGTCGCGGCAGGACCGCGCTGGCCGTGGCCGCAGGAACGATTCTGGTCGCCGTCGGCGCACAGATCCCTGCCACCGCCACGACCGATCCTGCCGCCCACTCCGGATCCGGTGCCGCGTCGGCCGCCCGGCATTCGTCCCCGTCCGTCGGCGCGTACGACGACACGTATTACAAGGACGCCATCGGCAAGACCGGTCAGGAGCTGAAGGATTCGCTGCACCGGATCATCAGCACCACCCAGACCGGGAACCTGTCGTACGACCAGGTCTGGGACGCCCTCAAGGAGACCGACGAGGACCCGGACAACAGCGCGAACGTCATCCTGCTCTACACCGGCCGTTCGCAGGGCAAGGACACCAACGGCGGCAATCCGGACGACTGGAACCGCGAGCACGTCTGGGCGAAATCCCACGGCGATTTCGGCACCGCCACCGGACCGGGCACCGATATCCATCACCTGCGTCCGACGGACGTGTCCGTCAACAGCACCCGCGGCAGCAAGGACTTCGACAACGGCGGCACGGAGGTCGAGGAGGCGCCGGGCAACCGCACCGACGACGACTCCTTCGAGCCCCGCGACGCGGTCAAGGGCGACGTCGCCCGCATGATCCTCTACATGGCCGTCCGCTACGACGGCGAGGACGGGGTCGCAGACCTGGAGCCCAACGACAAGGTCGACAACGGCTCCGCGCCGAACATCGGCCGGCTCTCCGTCCTGAAGGAGTGGAGCCGGCAGGACGCTCCGGACGCCTTCGAGAAACACCGCAACCAGGTGATATTCGACAAGTACCAGCACAACAGGAACCCGTTCATCGACCACCCCGAATGGGTCAACGAGATCTGGTAACTGACGCCAACTCAGGCCACTGAGGCGCGCCCGTAGCGCCCGGCCCGACACGGCCCCGGCCGCCCGCGTGCGGGTGGGCGGCCGGGTGCCGGCGGCGACCGCGGAACGGCGGACACACCGGATGGAGTAGGTCAACCGGCGCGCGGGCGCCGACGTTTTTAGCGTGGACGCATGTCGTCAGCAAGTTGGCCCCCCGTCAGAGTCGGTACCGCCATGGTGGTGTGTGCCGCGAGCCTGCTGGTCACGTGCGGACCGGCCGTCGCCGATGGTCCGCACGGCATCGACGACGCGCGAAGCGTCGGCTCGGGTCCCGCCACCGGAAGCCGGCTGCACCAGCCCGGAGTGCAGTTCCTCCCCAGATCGGGGGTACCCGGTCCACCCGATGTCACGGCGCTGTCCTGGGCCGTGACGGACGCGCGGAGCGGAAGGATCCTCGCGGCCAAGGACGCCCACCGCCGGCTGCCTCCCGCCAGCACCCTCAAGACCCTGTTCGCGTTGACGGTGCTCCCGAAGTTCCCGCAGCGGGCCGCCCACACCGTCACCGACGCCGACCTGGCCGGCATCCTGCCGGGCAGCGCGCTCGTCGGCATCAAGGAGGACGTGCGCTACAGCGTCGCCGACCTCTGGCGCGGCGTCTTCCTCAGTTCGGGCAGTGACGCGGTGCGGACCCTCGCCACGATGAACGGCGGCTGGGACAAGACCGTCGCCGACATGGGTGCGATGGCGCGCCGCCTCGGCGCCAACGACACCACGGTGCGCTCCGCGGACGGCTTCGACAGCGAGGGGCAGTTCTCCTCCGCCTTCGACCTGTCCGTCTTCGGCCGGGCCGGCCTGGCCAACCCCGACTTCGCCCGCCTGGCCTCCACCAAGACGGCGAAATTCCCCGAGGCCGGGGGCGAGCGGGCCTTCGGCATCCAGAACACCAACCGGCTGCTGGTCGGCTCGCACGGCGTGGTCCCCTACCCCGGGCTGATCGGCGTGAAGAACGGCTACACGACGAACGCGGGCAACACTCTGGTCGCCGCCGCCGAGCGCGACGGGCGGACCCTGCTGGTCACTGTCATGAACCCGCAGACCGGCTCGGAGAACGCCGTCTACGAGGAGACGCGCGCCCTGCTGGACTGGGGATTCGCCGCCGCGCCCCGAGCCGCGGGGGTCGGCACCCTGCCCGAGACGGCCCCCGTCGAGCCGCAACTCGACACGGACGGTGCGGTGCGCGATTCCCAGCACGCCGCACTGCTGAACGAGAAGGCCGAGCACGCCGACGCGGCGCCCGGGATGGCCCTGGCCGGAGAGCGGGACACCCAGCGGCGCACGCTGTACGTGTGGGCCCTGTCGGTGGCCGGAGCGTCCGCCCTCGCCGGTGTCGGACTGTGGTGGCGCCGGCGCAAGCAGCGCAACGCCCCTCCCGCGCCGCCGATCTGATCCCCTGTCCGCGCCGGCACCGGTGCGTCATGAAGCCGCCGGCGTGACCGGAGCGGTTCTTCCGTCGCACAACTGTATGAACGTTCAGGGAACCGGGGACGGCGCGCCCGCCCCGCCCGGTGAACGGCGACGCGTCTGTCGCTGTTGTGGTGACTGCCGGGCGCCGCTCGGTGTAGCGTCCTGATCAGCTGTCGTGGTTCCGAAGTGCCGGGCGCCCGTGTCGCATTCACGGGCGTTCTTGTTGTGCTGTGCCTTCTCCGGACCAGGGCGATCACCTCCGGGTTCCGCAGTACGCGGGAGCCGATTCAAGCCCATTGAACGAAGGAGACAGGTATGGCTACCGGCACGGTGAAGTGGTTCAACGCGGAAAAGGGCTTCGGTTTCATCGCGCAGGACGGCGGCGGCGCCGACGTCTTCGCGCACTACTCGAACATCGACGCCCAGGGCTTCCGCGAGCTGCAGGAGGGCCAGAAGGTGAGCTTCGACGTCACCCAGGGCCAGAAGGGCCCCCAGGCGGAGAACATCCGCCCGGCGTAATCGCCGCCCACGAACGGCGCCCGCTCCCGCACGGGGGCGGGCGCCGTCGCGTGCGAAGGCACCGGCGCCGGACGTGCGGTGCTCACCCGCAGGTCATGGGCGCCGGTCGTTGAGGATCTTCTGGAAGAGCCGGTGGTCGCGCCAGGCACCGTGGATGTGCAGGTACTTCTCGGCGAGGCCGAAGGGCACGAAACCGCACTTGGCCAGCACTCGCTGCGAGGCCGTGTTCTCCAGCAGGGTGCCCGCCTCGAGCCGGTGCAGACCCAGTTGTGTGTCGGCCACCGTACACACCGCCTTCAGGGCGGCCGTGGCGAGCCCGCGGCCGACGTGGCCCGGGTCGATCCAGTAGCCGACGGGGGAACTCCGCAAGGGTCCCAGCGTGATGTTGGTGAGCATGACGGTTCCGATGATGCCGGACTGCCCGGCGGCTTCCTGGCTCTCGCTGACCATCAGCCAAGGCATCATCCGCCCGGCCCTCGTCTCGGCCAGATACGTGCGCAGCCGCTCAGCTTGTCCGGCGGGCGTGAAGAAAGCCTCGTCCCGGTCCGGTTCCCACTGCCGGAGATGGTCGCGGCTGCGGAGATAGGCACGGGCGAGGCCCTCCGCGTCCTCCGGTGTCGGGTGCCGCAGGAAAACATCGGGGGCGATCTGGATGGGCGCGCGCGTCATCCGCTCAGCCTAATGACGGGCAGCCGGGGTGGGGCCTGAGTGGTCGGGTGCAGCTCCGACGGCCGCCACGGGGCCCGCCCGAGCGGAAACGGGAGAGCGGGGCGAGCCCGGTCGGCTCGCCCCCGGCGACTCGACGTGATCAGGACTGCGGCGGCTGGTCCTGGTCGCCCGGCGTGCCGTACTGCTTGCGGAGCTTCTCCTGCGTTGAGTCGACCTGACTCCTGTATTTGCCGTCGGTCTTGCTGTCGACGAAGTCGCCGGCCTTGTCGATGCCCTTGGAGGTCTGGGCCTCGTGGCCCTTCAGCATGTTCTTGAGCTTGTCCATCATGGACATAGGTGATCCTCCTCGCCGGGTTCCCCCGCACGTTCCAGCATCACCCCTGGTCGCACGATATGCATCCGCGCGCCGGGACGGCCGCCCCGGCGCCGCTTGCGCCGCATCCGCGCCGACGTAGCCGGTGCCTGCCGCGGGCACCGGCGCGGAAGGCCCGTAACGCCGCCGTGCTCACCCGATCGGATCAGCGCCCGCTCCGCCCGCGGGCGCCCGCGGGCCCGCTCGACGGGCAGGGTGCCGCGGTCCGGCCGAGAATGCAGCGGTGAGCGATGAACACCGCAGTGCCGACGACATCACGCCGCGCTCCACGCCGTGTGACGAGGAGCGAAGGCTGGCCAGGAAGGCGGTGGCCGGCCGGGCGCGGGATGCGGAAGAACTGTCCCTGCTGATGGACATGCTGGACCTGGACCCGTCTCAGGACGCCCGCCACAAGGCGGCGCGCGGCCAGGATGCCGGGCGCGGTGGCGGTCGCGAGCGCCGCCACGAGTCGCGCCGCGACACCTGCCGCGACGCGCGCTCGTGGTCACCGGGGCCCGGCTGACGCCGCGCCGTCCTCGGCCCTTCAGCTGTCCGTGCGGGGTCCCGCCACGGTCAGCCGCAGGGTGACGATCTGGAAGGGGCGCAGCGCCATCCGTACGGTCCTGCCGTGCCGCTCGATCGCCGGGCCGTCGGCCGTGGCCCGTTCGAGGAGGTCGGTGGTGACGGCGCCGGCCAGGTCGAATCCCGCCGTCAGGACGGCCCTGGCCCGCCCTCCGTGCGCCTCGTGGAGGCGGACGACCACGTCACCGCTGCCGTCGTCGGCAAGCTTGACCGCGGTGACCACCGTCGCGTCGTTGTCGACGGCGATCAGCGGTGCCACCGCGCCGGTTCCGGTGATCCGGCGCTCCGGCAGGTTGATGCGGTGCCCCTCGCGGACCGCGTCACCGATCGCGGCGCCCGGTGCGAGCGCGTAGCGGAAGCGGTGCAGCCCCTGGTCGGTCTGCGGGTCGGGGAAGCGCGGGGCGCGCAGAAGGGAGAGCCGGACGGTCGTGGTGGTGCCGCGGTCGCCGTCCTCCCGGACGGTGCGGGTGACGTCGTGGCCGTAGGTGGCGTCGTTGACCAGGGCGACGCCCCAGCCCGGCTCCTCGACGTGCACGAACCTGTGGGCGCATGCCTCGAACTTGGCTGCCTCCCAACTGGTGTTGGTGTGGGTGGGCCGGTACAGATGCCCGAACTGGGTCTCCGCGGCGTACCGTTCGGCGTGGACGTCCAAGGGGAAGGACGCCTTGAGGAACTTCTCCGTCTCGTGCCAGTCGACCTCGGTGTCGATGTCGAGGCGCCGCTGCCCCCGCGCCAGGGTCAGTGACTGCACCACCCGGGAGTCGCCGAAGGAGCGGGCGACGCGTACCGTCGCGGCGCTCTGCGACACCTCGCCGAGCGCCACCTCGTCGGCGCAGGTCAGGTCGGTCACGACGTTGCGGTAGAAGGAGTCGACGTCCCAGGCGTCCCACATGTTCGGGAAGTCCGGGTGGATCTGCAGCAGGTTCGCCGCTTCGCCGGGCGCTACGGTCTCCCGTTCGGCTGTGAGGTCGTAGGCGGAGACGACCAGGCCGTGATCGTCGATCTCGATGCGCAACAGGCCGTTGGTGAGGGTGAATCCGCCGCCCTCGCGGTCCTCGGCGCGTACCGCCGCGCCCTCCCGCGACGAGGCGGCGACGGCGCCCGCGGCCACTCCCTCGCGGGTGTGCGGCGCCGAGTTCGCCACCAGCTCGGCATCCCCGCTGCCGGCGAGCGCGGTCAGTGCGGCGGCGATGAGCTCTTCGAGTTCCGCGGCCACCGCCGCGTAGGTCCGCTCCGCCTCGCGGTGCACCCAGGCGATGGAGGAGCCGGGCAGGATGTCGTGGAACTGGTGCAGCAGCACCGTCTTCCAGATGCGGTCGAGCGCGGCGTACGGATACGGGTGCCCGGCCGCCACCGCCGCCGTGGCCGACCAGAGTTCGGCCTCCCGCAGCAACTGCTCGCTGCGGCGGTTGCCCCGCTTCGTCTTCGCCTGACTGGTGAGCGTCGCGCGGTGCAGTTCCAGATACAACTCGCCCACCCACACCGGTGCCTGCGGATACTCCGCCTCGGCCTTGGCGAAGAATTCGGCGGGCTTCTCCCACACCACCACCGGTGAGCCGTCCAGGTCACGCAGCCGGCGGGCCTTGGCGATCATCTCGCGGGTGGTGCCGCCCCCGCCGTCGCCCCAGCCGGTCGGCGCCAGCGAATGCCGTGCCACCCCCTTGTCCTTAAAGTTCCGTGCCGCATGGGCGATCTCCCGCCCGGCCATCTGGCAGTTGTAGGTGTCCACCGGCGGGAAGTGGGTGAAGATCCGCGTCCCGTCGATGCCCTCCCAGCGGAAGGTGTGGTGGGGGAACGCATTGATCTGGCTCCAGGAGATCTTCTGCGTCAGCAGCCACTTCGCGCCCGCGGCCTTGATGATCTGCGGCAGGCCCGCGGCGAACCCGAAGGTGTCCGGCAGCCACGCCTCGTCGTTCTCGACGCCGAACTCCTCCAGGAAGAACCGCTTGCCGTGCACGAACTGCCGGGCCATCGCCTCCGAGCCGGGCATGTTGGTGTCCGACTCCACCCACATACCGCCCGCCGGCACGAACCGTCCGTCCGCGACCGCCTTCTTGACCTTGGCGTAGACCTCGGGCCGGTGCTCCTTGAGCCAGGCGTACTGCTGGGCCTGCGACATCGCGAAGACGAACTCGGGCTCGTCCTCCAGCAGCGCCGTCATGTTCGATGCCGTCCTGGCCACCTTGCGGACGGTCTCGCGCAGCGGCCACAGCCACGCCGAGTCGATATGCGCGTGCCCCACCGCGCTGATCCGGTGCGCGGACGCTCCGGCGGGCGACGCCAGCACCTCCCGCAGCTGCGAACGGGCCGCCTCCGCAGTGCCGTTGACGTCCTGGAGGTCGATCGCGTCCAGCGCGCGCCCCACCGCCCGCAGCACCTCCCAGCGCCGCGGGGCGTCCACCGGGAGCTCCACCATCAGCTCGCCGAGCACCTCGAGGTCCTGGACGAGTTCCCAGACCGTGGTGTCGAACACCGCCAGGTCCATGCGGGCCAGGCGGTAGCGCGGCTCGCTGCCCGCGGTCTCGGGGTCGCCCAAGGGCGTCGGCAGGAACGGGTGCACATCAAGGATGACGGGGTTGGACGCGGCCTCCACGTGCCAGGTGACCTGCTCGCCGCCCCGGACCGGTGCGCCCACCCGCACCCACTGGTTGCGCGGATTGATGGCCTTCACGGGAGTGCCGTCGGGGGTGTAGACCAGCGCCTCGCACTGGAAGCCCGGCATCCGTTCGTCGAAACCGAGGTCGAGCACCGCCTCCACGGTGCGGCCGGCCCATTCCTCCGGCACCGTCCCGACCACCTTGAACCAGGTGGTCGCCCAGGGAGCGCCCCAGGCGTCCCCCACCGCGACGGGGCTGTGCCGGGCGGCCAGGCCCTCGGCGACGGGCACCGGCTCACCGGGCGCGACCCATGCCGCGACCTCCAGGGGGACCGATCGGGGATAGAGGGCGGGCCGGATGCGCTCGTCCAGCACACGCTGGAGGCGGGCTTCGACCAGTGCGCGATCGTCATGCATGAGAGGTCGCTCCGTCGGATCGGGGAGGGTGGCGGACGGCAACAGGGTCCGCCCGGGGCTGCGTTACCAGTGGTGCCGGGTCAGGGCGGGTGGCGAGACGGTGAACAGCTCGTCCACCGCGCGGACTTCGAGCAGGGCGGCCGCGGCGCCCGCCCCGGCGTACAGCGCACGCCGGCGGGACAACGGGCGGGGTTGCCGGGGCATGGGGAACTCCTCCGATGACGGACGGTGTGGGGGACGGGCGCCTGCGGCTTCTAGGGGGTGCCCGGTACCGGCGGGCGGCCCTGGAGCACCTCGTCGGGGGTGCGGACCTCGGTGATCCCGCGCGATGCCAAGTGGTCCGTGTCCTGCGCGAGTTCGGCGAGAACGAGGGCCGGACGCTCGCCCTCCGCGGTGAGCTGCGCCCACGCTTCGAAGACCGCGCCACCGGGCGCGCACACCGAACGGCGCGGCGCGTCCTGCGCGCCACCGGTGTCGACGACCAGCGCGGTACCGCGTACCGGTGGCCGGTGCTCGCGGCCGCGCCACTCCTCGACCAGCGCCGCGATCGCCTTGCCCGCGGGCTTGACCGTACGGTCGTTGCCGAGCAGACCCAGCCCGTACTCCAGCTCGGGAAAGTCGGCGAGGGACCGCGAGACGTCGTGCGAACACCACCAGGTGACACCCCACACGTCCGGGCAGTCCAGGGCGTTGACGACGGTCGCCTCGGTGAAGTCCGCCGCCCGCTCGGCGGGGATGTGCGGGGCGGGGGCGCCGACCTCCTGGAGCCACACCGGGCGGTGCGGGTCGGCCGCCCACGCCTTGGACAGCTCGATCAGATAGGCGGCGTGGTGCTCGGTGGCGGTGCCGGCCGGACCGTGCCGCTGCGCGGTGCCGTTGAACACCCAGGAGTGCACGGCCGTCACGCTCCCCAGCCGGGCGGCCTGGGCGGGCGTGAACGGATGGCCGTCGCGGTACCACGCCGCGTCGTACTCGGCGTGCAGGTGCATCCGCCCGGGCGCACCGCGTTCGCAGGCCGCCAGCATCCGCTCCAGCCATGCCGCGGCCTGGCCGGTGGTGATCCGGTCCGGATCGGGGTGCGGTCCGTCGGAGAACTGGTTGATCTCGTTGCCGAGTGTCATCCCGAGGAAGTTGGGCCGGTCGGCCAGCGCGGCGGCCAGCGTCCGCAGATATTCCTCCTGCCCGGCGAGCACGTCGGGGTCGGTGAAGAGGTTGCGGCGGTGCCAGGTCTGCGTCCAGGCGGGCAGGAAGTCGAAACTCGACAGATGACCCTGCAGCCCGTCGACGTTGACATCCAGCCCCCGCTCGGCTGCCGCGTCCGCCAACTGCACCAGCTGCTCCACGGCGCGCGGCCGGATCAGCGTGCGGTTGGGCTGGAAGAGCGGCCAGAGGGGGAAGACGCGGATGTGGTCGAGACCGAGGGCGGCGAGGGAGTCGAGGTCGGCGCGGACCGCGTCCGGATCGAAGTCCAGCCAGTGATGGAACCACCCCTGAGTGGGGGTGTAGTTGGCGCCGAAGCGCGGCGAGCGGCGGGCGGTGTCCAGCACGGGCATGGGCGTTCCTGTCGGTGAGGGCCACGTTCGGGCGCCGGGCGGTCGGGGTGCGGTGGCGGTGCGGGGCCTCGGTCAGCCCTTGACGGCACCTTCGCCCACACCCCGGAAGAAGTAGCGCTGAAGACAGGCGAACATCACGATCAGCGGCAGGACGGCGATGACGGTGCCGGCCGCGACGAGCCGCTGGTTGTCCGCGAAGGTGCCGTGCAGGAAGTTCAGGCCGATGGTCAGGGTGAACTTCGACTGGTCGCTCAGCACGATCAGCGGCCACAGGAAGTCGTCCCAGGCGCCCATGAAGGCGAAGATGGCGACGACGGCGAGTGTGCCCTTGACCGACGGCAGCGCGATCCGGACGAACCGGTGCCAGGCGTTTGCGCCGTCGACGAACGCGGCCTCGTCCACCTCGTACGGCAGACCCGCGAACGCGTTGCGCATCAGCAGGACGTTCATCGCGCCGATGCAGCCGGGCAGCAGCACCCCGATCAGGGTGTTGTTCAGCTGGAGTTCACGCATCGTCACGAACTGGGCGATCATGATGCTCTCCACCGGTACCAGCATCGCCATGACGAAGACGATCAGGGCGGCGCGCCGTCCCCTGAAGCGCATCCGGGCAAGCGCGTAGCCGGCGAGCGCGGCGCCCACGCAGTTGGTCAGCACGTTCGCGGCGGCGACCCGGAGGGAGTTCAGCGCGAAGTCCCAGACCGGAATGATCTCCGCGACCCCGGCGTAGTTGTCGAGCGTGAGGTGCTGGGGGATCAGGTCGGGCGGGTAGCGGTAGATGTCCTCGCCGGCGCCCTTGAGGGACGTCGACAGCTGCCACAGGAACGGTCCGACGGTCAGCGCCAGCACGGCGAGCAGCAGCAGATAGCGCAGCACCAGCTGCCACGCCGGCATCCGTCGCCGCTCCGCCCGGTCGCGTGCGGCCGCGGCAGTCATGCGTCCTCCTTGCGGTTGGCGCGCAGCACCAGCAGCATCAGGCCGAGGGTGAGGGCGAAGACCACGACGGACAGCGCGGAGGCGTACCCCACCCGGCCGCTGAGGCCGGTACCGACCTGCTGCACGAGCATCACCAGGGTGGTGTCCGCGCCTCCGGGGCCCCCGGTCGGCCCGGCCATCAGATAGACCTCGGAGAACACCTTGAAGGCGCCGACCGAGGAGAGGGCGGCCACCAACACCATCGTGGAGCGCACGGCGGGCACGGTGACGGTCAGGAAGCGGCGTACCGCTCCCGCGCCGTCGACCGCGCAGGCCTCGTGCAGCTCGCGGGGGACACCGGCAAGCGCGGCCAGATAAATGATCATGTAGTAGCCGAGGCCCTTCCAGACCGTGACCGCCATCGCGCTGAGCAACAGCAGCCAGGGGTCGCTGAGGAAGCCGACCTTGCCGAACCCGAAGGTCTCCAGGACCGCGTTGATCAGCCCGCGGTCGTCCAGCAGCCACACCCAGATCAACCCCACCACGACCACCGAGGCGACGACCGGGGTGTAGAACGCGGCCCGGAAGAACGTGATCCCGGGGAGGTGCCGCTGCACGAGCAGGGCGAGCAGCAACGGCAGCACCACCAGCAGCGGGACGACGCCCAGGACGTACAGCAGGCTGTTGCGCAGGCCGGTCCAGAACATCGCGTCGTGGATCAGCTCGCGGTAGTTGGCGCCACCGACGAACTGCCCCTCGGTGAGGGTGCGCGCGTCGGTGAAGGAGTGCACCACGGTGCTCAGGAACGGATACAGGCTGAATCCGGCGACGATCAGCATGCCCGGGGCGAGGAACAGCCAGGGGCTGGAGGGCAGATGCGTACGGATTCCGCGGCGCCGACGGTGTGCCCGGGGCGGTGGGGGAGCGGGTGACGGAGCGGGGGCCTCGGCGGGCCCGCTCCGCGGTGTCGTGTCGGTCTGCACGGCGTCCGGCCTCAGCCGGCCGCGAGCAGGCGGTTGCAGTCGGCGACCGCGTCGTCCAGCGCGGCCTTGGGGGACTTGTCGCCCTGTACCGCCTTGGCGACGGCATTGCGCAGCACGGTCTTCATCTGGTCGCTGAGCAGCACCGGGGTGTAGTTCACCGCATCCTTGAGGGAGGCCGCCGAGGCCACCCGGACCCGGGTCGCGTCGGTGCCGTCCTCCTTGGTGAAGTACGGATCGCTCAGCGAGCCCTTGGTGCTCGGGAAGATCGTCACTTCCTTGGCGAACGCCATCTGGTTCTTCTTGTCGGTGACGAAGTGCGCGAAGGCGACGGCCGCCGGCTTGACCTCGCTCTGCGCGTTCACCATCAGGCCCTGCACGTACATATTGGCCTTGCCGGTGTTGTTGACCGCGTCGGTGATTCCGATGTTCTTGTAGAGACCGGGCGCTTCCTTCTTGAAGTTCTCCAGGTCGTGCGCGCTGCCCGGGTTCATGGCTACGGACTGCTGCTGGAACTTTCGGCCGGCCGACTCGGCCTGAGCGGTGAGCGCCTGCGAGTCCAGCGCACCTGCCGCGTACAGCTCCTTGTAGTGCTGCACCAGCTCGACGCCCTTGGGCTCGTTGAAGGTGAACTCCGTGCCGGACGCGTTCATCAGCCGCACGCCGTAGCGTCCGAAGTCCTCGATCGACGGGGTGCTCGCGAGCATCGCTATCCGCCGGTCGCTCTTCTTCGCCATCGACACGGCATCCTCGAAGAGCTGGTCGTACGTGGTCGGCGGCTTCCGCGGATCCAGACCTGCCTGCCGGAAAAGATCCTTGTTGTAGAACATGGGGCCGGTGTTCAGATACCACGGGAAGGCGTAGACGCCTTTCATGCCCGGCATCGCATGGCTCTTCCAGGCGCCGTCCAGATACTCGCCGCGGTATTTACCCGCGGCTTTTTCCAGGTCCAGCGCGATACCGGCTTTCGCCAGCGGATATAGCAGGTCGGGGGAGACGTTGACGACATCCGGCAGGGTACCGCCCGCGGCGTCGGCGCTGAGTTTCTCCGGATAGCCCTCGGCAGGCTGGTCCACCCAGGTCACCTCGGCGTCCGGATACTTCTTCTCGAAGTCCGCGATGACGCCCTCGAAATAGTCCTTGAAATTGGCCTTGAGGTTCCAGGTCTGGAAGGTGACCTTCCCCTCGACCTTGCCCGAGGCGCTGTCCGAACCGCCGGAGTCACCCGAGGCCCCACACGCGGACAGGGCGAGTGCCGAGGTGATCAGGACCGCGGTGGCGGCTGCTGTTCGGCGGGATATGCGCATGGCCGGCTGGCTCCTTTGCTCGAACCGGAAACATATGGAAATGTTGCGCGCCGGCCGCCGAGGAAATCGGGACGGACCTGTCGTATTCCTGTTGGGCGAAGCCGTGATGAATCCGCTGACCGGGAAATGACGCACAGGGCCGAATGCCGGCCATGACCTTGCCGAGTGAACCCGAGTGCACCTTTCAACGGCTCTCGGATGACGACGCGGCAGACGGTACTAATGCGTTTTAGTGAGTGTCAACACCCCCGCCGCCACCGGTCGCGCCGGACCTCGGTCGGAAGGCATCCGCCGCGCTGGTCAGGCCGTACGCCCCGGCCTCTCGAACTCTTCACCCGGACGTTTGACAGGCGTCCATGCGCTGATCAGACTGAGCGCACTAATGCGGTTTAGGGAGTTGGGCCGGGACGGACCCGCTCGCGCCCTGCCACCGCACGGGATGCGCACGCCCGCCGCACGAGGAGAGCCCGTCATGACAGCGCCCGGTGAGGCCGCCCGCCGTAAGCCGGTGCGCCGGCCGACGATCAAGGACATCGCACGCCGGGCCGGGGTGTCGGAGAGCGCGGTCTCCTTCGCGCTCAACGACCGGCCGGGCGTCTCCCAGGACACCCGTGCCCGGGTACGCCGCGTCGCCGAGGAACTCGGCTGGCAGGCCAACAGCGCCGCCCGCGCCCTGTCCGGCGAACGCGCCGGCTGCACGGGCCTGGTGCTCGCCCGCCCCGCGCGGACACTCGGCGTGGAGTCGTTCTTCCTCCAACTCGTCTCCGGTATCCAGGAGGTGCTCTCGGCGCGGAAGAGCGCGCTGCTCTTCCAGGTCGTGGAGGACCTCGACGCCGAATGCGCGCTCTATCGCCGCTGGTGGGCCGAACGGCGCGTGGACGGCGTCCTCGTCGTCGACCCGCGCACCGAGGATCCGCGGCCCGAACTCCTCGCCTCCCTCGGGCTTCCCGCGGTCGTCGTCGGCGGCCTGGGCGCTCCGCGGCCGGACACCGCGCATGCGCCGCTGTCCACCGTCTGGGCCGACGACTCCAAGGCCATGGCCCGGATCCTCGACCACCTGCACGGCCTCGGGCACCGCCGGATCGGGCATGTCGCCGGGCTGCCGGGGCTCGCCCACACCGAACGCCGGATCCGATCCCTGCGCGCCGAAGCGGAACTGCGCGGCCTCGACACGGACCACGTCCGGTCGGTGACCACCGACTACTCCGACGCCGAGGGAGCCGAGGCCACCCGCCGCATCCTCGACGCGGCGACGCCGCCCACGGCGATCATCTACGACAACGACGTGATGGCGGTGGCCGGTGCGTCGGTCGCGGCGGGGCGCAGCATCGCCGTCCCGGGCGAGCTGTCGATCGTGGCCTGGGACGACTCCGCGCTGTGCCGCGTCACCCACCCCCGGCTGACCGCGCTCGTCCGCGACACCCCGGGATTCGGCCGGCTCGCCGCCCAGGAACTGCTCGCCGTACTCGACGGCGGACCCGTGCGCACCGTGCAAGGCGAACTTCCCCACCTGGAGGCCCGGGAGAGCACGGGGGAGCCGGGGAAGCCGGGGGCGTAGCCGTCAGCAGGACCTGCGGACGTGGCCTTCGGTGCCGGCGGGCCGGACGTCGCGGTCGCGCAAGGTGACCGACAGGGACTTCCCCCAGGACCGGCAGGCGGCGGTGAAGTCCTTGTTCACGTACTCGATGTCGAAGATCCTGCCGTCGTAGGCGTCGCTGAAGTCGGCGCACTCCTGGTAGCGGGCGCATTCCTCGACGACGGCGAAATCGAAGCCGATGTGCTCGCGCCGGGGCAGGAGGTCGGCGGTGTTCTTCTGCGCGACCGCCAGGTGGCGGCGGTGTGCGCGATCGGCCAACAGCCGTGCGAAGGCGGCGGCGTGATGACGGGTCAGCTTGCCTTCGGACCGCTCGTAGGAGTCGAGATTGTCCGGTTCCACCGCGTCGTATCCCGCTGCGGCGCAGCCATCGATCCACGGCCCGACGATGTCCATGAGGGCCGCGCGCCGTGCCGGGGTGGAGATGTCGAGCAAGGGCTCGTCCCAGTCCTCGTCGGTGACCGTGCCTCCGTCGTCGTCCTTCAGGAGCAGGTCCGGGTGGTGCTTCTCCCACCAGGTGACGGCCTCGCCGGGCTGCGTCTGGAAGGCGTTGACGTAGCAGATGTTGTAGAGGCCCTCGGCGGGTTCGGCGGTGCGGTCGCGGGAGACCGCCTGGACCGTGCCGGCCGGCGGGTAGGGGGCGCCGAGCTGGTAGTCGAACTCCGCGTTGGCTGCGGGTGCCCGCACCTTCTCCGGCGCGCCGGACCCGGTGCCGTCGGCGGATGCGGACGGGGATGCCGGACCGCTGTCGGCGCGTTGCGGGCCGGAGGCGGAACAGGCCGTGCCGAGCGCCAGGACCGGGGCCAGGACGAGTGCGACGAGGCCGACGGTGCGGGAGGGAGAAGGAACCACGGAAGGAGCCTACGCGCGGGCCACCCGCCTCCTCTTCCCGGCCCGGACGAACGGAGCGCCGGCCGGGCGCTTCAACGGCGCGCTGCGGACGGCCCGTTCCGCTCGACCTCGTGCCCGTGGTCAGCGGAGGACGCCGACGGAGAGGCCGTCGCCGAGTGCGACGACGAAGCACCTGCCGCATCGGCCTCGGCATCCTGGCAGGCGGTGAACGCGAGCGCGGCGGCGGCGATCAGGGTGGCTACTGCGGTCTTGCGAGCGAGGTGGAGCGTGGTGTGATGCGACATGAGTCCCCCTGGTTTGCTTCCTGTGTACGTTCCGAAGCCGGGCCCCGGGGCCCCTCCGTTCCGCGGAAACCACACTCTCCGGCGGCGCTGATGATCCACTAACACGCCGCTAACACCGCCGCGGGCCCGGGAGAGCGCCGGCCGAGCCTCCCGCTCCTTCCGTCCCCTTCCCCACGCGAGCAATCCACCGCCGTCTACGCTCCGAATGTAGAAGTGGGAGTTCACGCCGCCCTGCGGCGACCCACCGGGACCGACGGTCGGCGAGCGATCCGGGACGATGAAGGAAGTGCGATGACGGGTGACGAAACGCAGGCGCGGTCCGGGCGGCAGGACCGGCCGATGTCCCCGCTCGTGCTGAGCCGGCGCCCGGAAACACCGCGAGCGGCCGTCCTGCTGCTGCACGGCGGTCGCGCCGACGGACTGGAGGCGCCCACGCGGTGGAACCTGCCGGGGCGGCGGATGGTGCCGTTCACCAGGGCGATCGCCCGCGCCACCCGGGACGCGGACGTGGCACTCGGGTCGGTGCGCTACCGCCACCGTGGCTGGAACGGCACGCGCGCCGACGCCGCGGCGGACGCGCAGCGCGCCCTCGACGACCTCATCGCGCTCCTCGGCGAGGTGCCCGTGGTGCTGGTGGGGCACTCCATGGGCGGCCGGGCGGCACTGCGGGCCGCCCGTCATCCGTCCGTCGGCGGCGTCGTCGGGCTGGCACCCTGGTGTCCCGACGAGGAACCCGTCGACCACCTGACGGGCAAGCGCGTCGTCCTGCTGCACGGGGACCGGGACCGCGTCACCGACCCGCGGGCAACGGCCCGGTTCGCGGGCCGCGCACGGACGGCCGGCGCCGAGGCGTACGCCCTGACGATGCCGGGCGGCGACCACGCGATGCTGCGCGGAGCCGGGGCCTGGCACGACCTGACGACGCGCTCCGTCGCCGGACTGCTCGGGCGCGAGAGCCTGCCGGAAGCCGTCACCCGGGCGGCGCTCACCCTCCCACCCACGACGGCGTAACGCCGTGACCCGGCAGGACGCCGGTCCGCGGTGATCAGGAAGACGGCACCGGGGTGAGGCGCTCGCGCAGTGTGCCGGCGAACTCCTCGGCGCGGACCAGCTGGGTCCGCAGGTCCGCCACCCGCTCCGCGGCCCTCCGCTCGAAGTCGCGTACCCGGTCCAGGGCTTCGGCCCGTTCGTCGTCCGGCAGTGCGTCGCCGGAGTCGAGCCGGTCGGTCGCCCGCAGCAGGTCGCGCATCTCGTCCAGGGTGAATCCGAGCGGCTTCATCCGGCGGATCACCATCAGGCGCGTGACGTCGGCCTCCGTGTAGAGCCGAAAGCCGCCCTGGGAACGGGCGGAAGGGATGACCAGCCCGGTCTCCTCGTAGTGCCGGATCGTGCGCAGCGACAGTTCGGTGCGCACCGCGACCTCGCCGATCTGCATGTGCTCGCTGCTCACGTGTGCACCCTTCGTGTCCCGCGCCGAGGCGTCCGGGCGATCGGACGTCCATCTCTACTCTAACGTTAGGGTAGAGTTGCTGGGTATTGAGATGGTCGGTCCGGCTGACCAGGTCCGATCTCCGCAGGAGGAAGCGTCCGCATGTCGCTGATGCCCAGCGCTGCCGCCTGCCCGCCGTGACCCCTCACTCCTGAGCACGCCGGGGCGCGGTCGTTCCCTGCGCACCCCCGTGACATCGGCCCGCCGTGCGCGGGCTCCGCAGATTGCCGGCCCGGCCGTCTGCGCTCCCCAGCACGCCGCACAGCGATGTCAGGTGTGCCCGAGCACGACAGGTACCGCTTCCGTTGTCCACCTCCGCCCTCTTCCGTGCCTCCTGGCTCCCCGGCTCACGCCCGCCATGGCTGTCCCCGAAGGTCTTTCGCACCGAGGCCCTGGCCGGTCTGGTCGTCGGGCTGGCGCTGATTCCCGAGGCGATCTCGTTCTCGGTCATCGCGGGAGTCGACCCCAAGGTGGGACTGTTCGCGGCCTGCAGCATGGCCATGGTGATCGCCTTCGTCGGCGGCCGGCCCGCGATGATCTCCGCCTCCACCGGTGCGGTGGCCCTGGTCGTCGCCCCCGTGGTCCGTCAGTACGGCCTCGGCTTCCTGATCGCCACGGTCGTCCTGGCCGGCGTTTTCCAGATCGTGCTCGGCCTGCTGGGGGTGGCCGAACTGATGCGGTTCGTGCCGCGGTCGGTGATGGTGGGCTTCGTCAACGCCCTGGGCATCCTGCTGTTCACGGCCCAGATACCCAATCTGCTCGACGTTCCCTGGCCGGTGTATCCCCTGGTCATCGCGGGTTTGACGCTCATGGTGTTCTTCCCCCGCATCACCAGGGCGGTGCCGGCGCCGCTGGTGTCCATCGCCGTGCTGACCGTCGTCACCGTGGCGGCCGGAATCGCCGTCCCCACCGTGGGCGACAAGGGCAAGCTGCCCTCCTCGCTGCCCGTGCCCGGACTGCCGGACGTCCCCTTCACTCTCCACACCCTGGCCGTCATCGCGCCCTACGCGCTGGCGATGGCCCTGGTCGGACTGATGGAGTCGTTGATGACCGCCAAGCTGGTGGACGAGATCACCGACACGCACTCCGACAAGACCCGCGAATGTGTGGGTCAGGGCATCGCCAACATCGTCACCGGATTCCTCGGGGGGATGGGCGGCTGCGCGATGATCGGCCAGACGATGATCAACGTCAAGAACGGCGCGCGTACCAGGCTCTCCACCTTCCTCGCCGGGTTCTTCCTGCTCATCCTGTGCATCGTCCTGGGCCCGGTGGTCTCCAGGATCCCGATGGCGGCCCTGGTCGCCGTGATGATCCTGGTGTCGGTCGGTACGTTCGACTGGCACTCCATCAAACCGGCCACCCTCAAGCGGCTGCCGGTCGGCGAGACCGCGGTCATGGTGATCACCGTGGCCGTCGTGCTGGCCACCGACAACCTGGGCATCGGCGTGGTCGTCGGCAGCGTCAGCGCCATGGTCGTCTTCGCGCGCCGTGTCGCCCACCTCGCGCATGTCACCGCGGTCACCGACCCCGACGGCACCCAGGTCGTCTACTCCGTCACCGGCGAGCTGTTCTTCGCCTCCGTCAACGACCTGGCGTCGCAGTTCCGTTACGCGGAGGACCCGGAGAAGGTCGTGATCGATCTGACCGCCGCCCGGATCTGGGACGCCTCGTCCGTCGCGGCCCTCGACGCCATCGAGGCCAAGTACGTACAGCGCGGCAAGAGCGTGGAGATCGTCGGCCTGAACGAGACCAGCGCCCGCCTCCACAAGACGCTCAGCGGCGAACTCACCGGCGGCCACTGAACGCCAGGCCGCGACAGCGCTGGAAGCGACCGTTCCGTGGTGACCCGAAGCTCCCGCGCCATGAGCGGTGGCGACGACTGATCAAGCGAGCCGCTCCCCGGCGGTCGCCTCCAGGCGTACGAACGGGAGGGACCGCCCGGCCTCGCTGCCGTCGACGTCGACGCCCATGAAAGAGCGCACGCGGCGGGCGAGCCGCGGGCGCCGGGAAGCGTAACGGGCCATCAGGGCGCCACCGTCTCCCGGTGGGCGCGGTGGCAGTGCAGCGGCGAATGCCGAACCGGACCGTGGTCCGCGGGACGTGGCGCAGATTCTGGTACCAGGCCGCGGCGGGCCCGAATCCGGACGCGATCGTCCAGCTGAGCGAGCCGCCTGTCCGCTCTTACGCGACCACCTCCCGTTGGTCGAGTGAGCGTGCGGGGTGCGCAGGGCGATAGAAAGGGGGAATGAGCGAGCCTGAAGCCCCTGTGCGGGACGTGGATGATGTGGACGCGGTGACCCGTGCGGTGCTCACGGCCTCACGACTGCTGGTCGCGGTGTCTGCGCGCTCGCTCGCGGAGGTCGAGGAGCGGGTGACGCTTCCGCAGTTCCGGATGCTGGTGGTGCTCTCCACGCGCGGCGTCACCAAGCTGGTCGACCTCGCCGAACTCCTCCAGGTCGCCCCCTCGACGGCGATGCGCATGGTGGACCGGCTGATCGCCGCGGGCCTGGCGGACCGGCAGACCAACCCCGACAACCGCCGCGAAAACCTGCTGCGGCCCACGGACGAGGGACGTCGCACCGTGGAGGACGTCACCAGCCGCCGCCGCGCCGAGATCAGCGCGATCGTCGAGCGCCTCGCCCCCGGCCAGCGCACGGCTCTCGTCAAGGCGTTGACCGCCCTCAACGAGGCGGGCGGTGAGCCGCCCGCGGAAGACCAGGAGCTGCACCCGCTGGGGTGGGCCGACGCCGCAGCGCCGCGTGGTGCCTGAGCCGGCGAAACCGGGGACGTCACCGACGGGGTTCGTTCAGCGGGGAGCGGCGCGGGCGCTCACTTGGGAATGGTGGAGGCGACGTCGTCCAGCGTCGCGTCCTTGACCAGGCCGGTGTCCTCCAGCACGTCCATGTGGTCCTGGACGGTGTTGTTGGTCTGCGTCGCCAGCCGCCGTATCAGGGCGTTCTTGGTGGTGGCGCGGACCTCGCCGATGGTGATGAACACCTTGCCGTGGGAGGCCCGCAGCAGGTCGACGAAGAGCTGGTCGAAGGCCCGGCCCCGGACATCCTTGAGCTGGTCGACCCACCCTTGCTGCTCTGGAGTGGCCTGGTCGGGGATGGGCGCGCTCAACGCCTCGGAGTCCTCACGGACCAGTTGGTCGAGTTTGCTGTGGCCGTCGAGCATATGCATGCCGGCGCGTTTGATGGCTTCGCTCGATGCGTGCGTCTGGGCGAGCCGGGCGGCCGGTATCTCCCACAGGCCGGCCTGCCGCACCTTGACGAGGAAGGTCTTGTCCAACTCGGTGACCGCTCCTGTGCCACCGGCCTGACGGGCAGTCGGCCCGGCCGCCGCCGCTGCCGCCGGGAGGTTGGCGGAGACCGACTGGTCGCCGGAGCTCTCTCTCTGGGACAGCCAGACGGAGACGGCGGCGATGGCCGCCACGACGGCGACCGTGAGGGTGAGCACGCGACCTCGGCCGGCTCGTTGCCTTGGATTCCGAGCGTGAGACTTCATCATGCCTCCTGGAATGCGGGACAATTCGCCTGCGAGCGCTGCGTCACGGCGGACTGCTGGGGCATGAGCCACGCTAATCTTTGCATGGGGCAAACGATTCGATTCAGCGATGATGCGCAAAGGCGGGCATCGCTTGAGCGCCATCGGATACGATCCGGCCTTCGCCGGCCGGGCACCGCCTAGATGAGGCGGTAGGCCCGGAACCGGCAGGCGTGCGCGCCGTGTGCGAATGCGGGGTACGCACGACGGGCCCCTGGGCGCGTTGCCCGGGACCCGTCGTCGACAGCTACTGCGCCGCGTGGCGCGGTGGTGTCAGCTGTGTGTCACGACCCCGGCCGCCATACGGCCGCAGTTGGAACCCGAGACGCTGACGCTGACGGTCTCGATCGTGCCGCCCCAGTCCACACACAGGCCCTTTGCCGACAGGTAAACCGGACCCGCGTAGGAGGTGTAAAGGCCGCTGTCCCAAACCGCGTCGGAACTTCCGTCGCTCGCCGCGAGATAGGTGTACATGTATACCGGCGATCCGGGGCTGTTCCGAACCGTCACCACACAGTTCTTTCCGGTTTTCGAGTTGTACGTGAGATACACCTTTCCCTTACCGGTGATCGGCACGGAATTCACTACGCTGTAGCCGCTTCCGCAGGCTCCGTTGTAGGCGGCGGCTGCCGGAGCTGCGGATGCGGTGGTGGCGGTGGCCATGGTGGCGAGGCCGGCCACGGCCAGCACTGCGGATCCTGCTATGGCACGTGAACGCTTCATGGGAATCCCCCCGTTGGATGGTGGGCGTCGCGTGGTCATTTCACAGTGTTGGACAGGGATCGGTCAGGAATGGTTGTACCTCGGGCCGATAAACTTTTCCACCGGCCTTCGAACACCCCCCCGCACGCAAGTGCACAGAGCCCTTCCGGATAACCGCGTCCTCGCACTTCAGAGTGAATTCACCGCGCCTCGA
Source organism: Streptomyces sp. Pv4-95 (assembly GCF_045782725.1). NCBI lineage: Bacteria > Bacillati > Actinomycetota > Actinomycetes > Kitasatosporales > Streptomycetaceae > Streptomyces > Streptomyces sp. Pv4-95. The sequence goes on along the minus strand of NZ_CP127172.1, from coordinate 1,033,420 downwards.
ACGGCGTTGTGCGCGGCGGGAAAATGATGATGAAAGCCGGCGCGGGATCGCGGGCGAACCGCTGCCCGGCGCACGACTACGGCCGGCTCCCGACGCCCGAGGAGGCGTCAGGGGCCGGCCGTAGTCGTGCGCCGGGCCGTGGGGTTCAGCCGTTCGCGAGAGCCTTGAGGCGGCTGTACGCGCCGTTGAAGCGGTTGCGGTCGCCGACCGGCTTCCCGGAGGAGGTGTGCTGCCAGATGGTGTGGATGCGCCAGCCGGCCGGCAGCGTGCCGACGGACGAGGCGTACCGGGGGATCCACAGCGGGTTGGTCTTGCCGAACCGGCTGGAGTTGCCGGTGCACGTCTTCCACCAGTTGGCCGAGGTGTAGATCACCGCGTCGCGGCCGGTCTGCGCCCGGTAGGTACGGAAGAAGTCCGCGATCCAGCTGACCATCCCCGCGTGGCTCTTGCCGTAGCAGGTCGCGCCGTAGGGGTTGTACTCCATGTCGAGCGCACCGGGCAGGGTCTTGCCGTCCTTCGACCAGCCGCCGCCGTGGGAGGCGAAGTACTTCGCCTGGGTCGCGCCGCTGGAGTGGTTCGGCAGCGCGAAGTGGTAGGCGCCGTGGATCATCCCGGCGTCGTACGCGCCCCGGTACTGCTGATGGAAGTACGGATTCTTGTAGGCGGTCCCCTCGGTGGCCTTGACGTACGCGAAGCGCACCCCGGTCTTGTGCAGTGCCGCCCACCCGACATTGCCGTTGTGGCTGGAGACGTCCACACCGGCCACGGAACTGGACGACGTCTGCGGCTCGGTGTCGGCGGCGCGGTCGATGCCCTCGTGGGCAGCGATGGTGGAGCCCATCCAGTCCTGCTCGGGATGGGCGGGACCCTGCCCCGCCTGTGACGCCTCGGCGGAGCCCGACAGCGCGAGTGGCAGAGCGAGCACGGAGAGGAAGGAAACGAGTGTTCCGGCCGCAACGGTGCGTGTGCGGCGGGCCGGACCGGATCTGCGCAAGGGCATCGCATGCCTCCGAAGGCCTTCGGGTGGTCAGGTTCGACAGCATTTGAGCAGAATCCTGCCGATAAGAAGACTTTCTACGCCGCGAGGGCCGGACTCCTGGGCCAACAGGCCGTCAGGCCGGCGACCGGCCTTGCCATCTCACTCGTGTGGCCGTCATGTACCGCGGTCCCGGCCCGTATCCGTGCGGCCGCGGGCGGCCCCGCCGGTGTGACCGACAGGCCCTCGCGGTCGGGGTGCCCGGCCGCCCGTGCCCGTCGGAGCCCGCGTGCCGGGAGACACGAAAGCGGGCCCCGGCATGTGCCGGGACCCGCTTCGCTGGGCGCAGTGGCAACGCGCCGTGTCGCCGCGTTGCCACTGCCCGGCCGACCGTGTCGGCTCCTTCTGTTGTCACTGCGGTTTTCACGTCATGTCACTGCCGCGTTGGAACGTCCCCCTGTTCCGTCGCGTGCGTTCGACCTGGCTCAGTAGGCGGAGTCGACGTTGTCGATGGAGCCGTAGCGGTCGGCCGCGTAGTTGGCGGCGGCGGTGATGTTGGCGACGGGGTCGGTGAGCTTATCGGGCGTGCCGGACACGTGGTAGGCGTCGAACGTGGGCTGGATCACCTGCAGCAGACCCTTGGAGGGAGTGCCGTTGACGGCGTTGATGTCCCAGTCGTTCGAGATGTTCGGGTCGCCGCCGGACTCGCGCATGATGTTGCGGTGCAGGCCCTCGTAGCTGCCGGGGATGCCCTTGGCCTTCATGATGTCCAGGGACTCACGGATCCAGCCGTCGAGGTTGTTCGCGTAGGTCTTGGGGGTGTCGGCCTTGGCGGCCTTGGCGGCCTTGGCAGCCTGCTTGGCGACGGCCTCCTGCTTGGCGACGGCCGTGACCTTGACGTGGTCCGTGGCGGAAGTCGCCGGCTTGGAGGCTGCCTGGGCGCCGGGCGCTGCGGTGACTGCCAGGCCCGTGGTGGCGGCTACGCCGGCCAGCAGGGCGGTGGCGATCTTCTGGGTGCGGGTGATGCGGGCAGCGCGGGGCAGGGTGAAGCTAGGCATGCAGAGTGACCTCTTCCAGGTATGGGGACGGGGAGGTGGCCTTTGTGGCTCAGGGAGACCGAGTGTCTTCGCCGCGCTCGCCCATCGGGGCGGAGGTCGCAAGCTCTTCTCGGTGCGTCCGGAATCCATGGTTAACGCGGGCCCCGGACGGTGGCAAAGGTGCCTTGTACTACCGCTCTTCGTGCGCAGGACCGAAGGACCCGGGATCGGCGCTGCTCGGGCGGCGTGGGCCCCGGCGGGCCGGAACTACGCGCGGTCGTACGTGACCTAAGTCCTGTGCCGGGCATCACCTGGAGGGGGCTTCGCGGGCCCTTTTCGCGGGGCCTCGAAGTTGCCTGGCTCACAGCGAACTGCGGTTCCGCGACGGGCTTTCGCACCCACGAGGAGACCCGGAAAAGGGTGGGCGAGAACCCCGGTGGCGGTCCTCGGGACGCCCGGAAGTGGCGTGGAGCACTTCACCGGAGGCCAGTTCGGGCGATTCACGCCCGGTGCGCGGGAGGAGGGCGGGCGCAGGGGTCGGCCGTTCGTGCGCCTCGTTACGGCGATACAGCGGTGCCGATGGTCCGTTCGTATCAGCGCGGGCGCTGTCGAATGGCCGCCCGGGCCGACGTCGCGGAAGGTGAGAGCGCACACCGTCACCACTCACCGTAAGGAACCGCTCATGCTCCGTCGTCGTCTGCCCGTCGTCCTCTCCGGCATCGTCCTCGCCGGATCCCTCGCCACCGGGGTCGCCACCGCTGCCGCGCCCGCCGATGGCCCCCTGCACATCAGCATCAAGCAGCGGTCCGGCGACAGCCCGAGGCACGTCACCGACAGGGAGAAGCACGTCACCACCAAGGAGAGGCGCATCACCGTCAACGGGCGGACGGTCAAGGACTCGGAGCCGCTCACCGCGAGGGAGCGGGCGAGCCTCCGCGTCGCGGGTCAGGTGCTGCGTGAGGTCGTCGGGAGCCTGCTTCCGCTGGGCGGAGCGAACTGACGCCCGCTCAAAACGGCAGAACTCCAATGGCCCTGACCGCGGAAGGCGGTCAGGGCCATTGGAGTTGCCAGGGGCGGGCGACGCCCCGGAGGGCGCCGTCCAGGTGTGCGAACTCGGCTCAGTAGGCGGAGTCGACGTTGTCGATGGAGCCGTAGCGGTCGGCCGCGTAGTTGGCGGCGGCGGTGATGTTCGCGATCGGGTCGGTCAGCTTATCGGGCGTGCCGGACACGTGGTACGTGTCGAACGTGGGCTGGATCACCTGGAGCAGGCCCTTGGAGGGGACGCCGTTGATGGCGTTGATGTCCCAGTCGTTGACCGCGTTGGGGTCGCCGCCGGACTCACGGATGATGTTGCGGTGCAGGCCCTCGTAGCTGCCGGGGATGCCCTTGGCCTTCATGATGTCCAGGGACTCACGGATCCAGCCGTCGAGGTTGTTCGCGTAGGTCTTGGGGGCGGGCTTCGGAGCAGCCTTGGGGGCGGCCTTCGGAGCTGCCTTGGGCGCGGCCTTGGGGGCGGCCTTCGGGGCCGCCATCGGCTTGCGCTCGGTGGAACGGTTCGCGGCCTGCTGGGCGGTGTGCTCGGCGGCCGCCTTCTTCTTGGCGTCCTCGGCCTTGTCCTTCGGCGTGGTCGGCTGGCCGTCGGCGCTGACCGGCTGGACCGCGGCCGGTGCGTGCGAGGCGGAGGTGTCGGCGTCGCTCGGCGCCGCGGTGAACGCCAGGCCCGTGGTGGCGGCCGCGCCGGCCAGGACGGCGGTGGCGATCTTGTGGGTGCGGGTGATGCGGGCGGAGCGGAGCAGCGTGAAGTTCGGCATGCGGAGTGACCTCTTCCAGGTGCGGGTGGCGGGTGGCGGCCTTCGGCGGCGCTTGTGCGACCGAGGGAGACTGCCGTGCTCGCCTCACTGGATGAGGTCGTCGGCTCGTTCTCGGCGCTACCGGAAACATTGGTAGCGCCCGTCCTGGATGCAGGCAAAGATGCCTTGTACTACCCCTCTTCGTGAGATGGGGTGAGATGCCCGAATGAGGCCGCATTTGGTGGTGCGGGGCCGGAAGCCACGCCACTACCCCTCCTCGTACGTGACGCACGTCCTGTGCCCGGCATCACCTCGGAGCCCCTGTGACCCCCCGCCCGAAGTTGCCTGGCTCACACGGGCGAGAGCCCTTTCGGTCCCGTCTCCCGCACCGGTCCCGAAGAAGCGCCCCCTGCCCGTGGGCAGGGGGCGTGAGGTGAGTCGCCGGACCGCCGGAACGCGGTCCCGGGCCTGGTCAGCCGTCCATCAGTCGGGCCGCGAGGTGCTCGATCCGGTCATGCCATGCGGCCAGGGCGGCATCCGTGTCGAATCCCGGCGGTCCGGTCCGGGTGAGAACGAGGCGGGCGCCGTGGCCGGTCCCGCTTCCCAGCTCCCAGCGCACCGTCCCGCCCGGTGGGCAGGCGTACGCCAGCGTCGTCGGCGCCCGCACCTCGCTGACGGGCCCGGCGGGCGCGCCCTCCGCGGTGAAGCCTTTCGGGGCGGGTGTGCCGGTCACCGGTTCGCGGCCCTCGGTCAGTTCCGCCCAGACCGCCTCGGCGGGGCGTACGAGCTGCCGCTCGAAGCGGATCCGCGGGCCGTCCGCGGTGTCCTCCACCACGCCTCGGCCGAGGTCGAACTGTTCGAGGTACGCCTCGTGCAGTTCGCCGGTGTCGGGCTGCACGGCCGGCGCGTCGCCGTCCAGCAGCTGCGACAGGCCGGTGAGGCACAGGTGCCAGCCGGAAGCGAAGCTGGCACCGCCGAAGCGGTCGCCGAAGGTGTGCACCAGGGTGAGTAGCGAGCCCTCCCCGTCGGGGGTGATCTCCCAGCTCAGATGGTCCTCGCCCCAGGTGAAGGCGAACAGCCGGGGCGGGTCGACGTCGGTGACCGTGCCGGTCATGGCGGGCCCGCTCACTCCGGGCATGAAGAAGGTCATCGCCCCGCCGGGGGTGAGGTCCACGGCGACCTCGGAGGGGAACCACTGGCCGATGCGGGCCGGGTCCGTGATCGCGGCCCAGACCTTCCCGGGGGGATGGGCGAGCCGGCGCACCATGCGCAGTGCGGTCCGTCCATCGGCGGTGGTGAGGGTGTCGGAGTGCGGATTCATCGCGGGTCGTCCTCCGTCGCGTCGAGATGCCGTTCGAGCGCGTCGAGGCTTCCGGTCCACAGGTGCCGGTAGTGCGCGAGCCATGCGTCGAGTTCCGCGAGCGGTTCGGGGCGCAGCTCGTACCAGCGGCGCTGTGCCTCCTGTCGTACCCGCACGAGCCCGGCCTCGCGTAGCACCCGCAGATGCTTGGACGTCCCGGGCTGGCTCAGGCCGAGCTGGTCGGTCAGCTCGCCGACCAGATGGGGACGCTCCAGGAGCAGGTCGAGGATTCTGCGCCGGCTCGGTTCCGCGAGGACGTCGAACGGTATGGGCATGGACTCAGTATTGCTCGACGGTTATATAACCGCAAGAGCATATGGCGGCTCGGGAGCCGGAGCCGGTGCCGACCGTGTGCCCGAGGCGATCGAATTGCCGAGCGGCGCGCCCCGCACCCCGTGCTCGTTCGATGGGCGCCGGTGGACCCGACGCCCATCGCTCAAGTCCGTTGCTCAGACGCTGAGTTGAGCATGGTCATGGGTGGGCCGGGACGGACGGGGACACCGCTCGGGCCCGATCGGTGTGAGGCACGGCGCCGAGCTGAGCGGTCCGTCGGTGAAGAAGCGCGCCGCCAGGTCGGCCACCTCCTGGGGGCGTTCGAGCACCACCCAGTGATCGGCGTCCGGGATCGTCAGAAAGCGGCTGCCCTCGATGGTGGCGGCGAACTCGCGCTGCCGGGCCGGAGAGGTCACCGTGTCGTGTTCGCCGCTGAAGACGAGGGTCGGTACGCCGATGAGTCCGCCGGAGAAGTCCGGGCGGTCCGACAGCGCGCGCCCCAGCGCGTCGACGGCGTGCGGGGAGTGACGGGCCGCGTGCAGCATCGACCGCCGGACGTAGCGGAAGGCCAGCCTGCGCCGGGTGACGTGCCGGGCCTCGTCCAGGCACATCAGGCCCTCCGCGACCAGGGTGGCGAAGGTCTCGATGTCACCCCGCGCGAGATGGTCCGCGGCGCGTCGCCAGTAGTCCAGCTGCGCGACGCTGATGTGCGCAGGCACTCCGCCGAGGGCCAGCCGCGCGACATGTCGCGGATGGCGCTGGGCGTAGCCGTAGGCGAGGCCCGCGCCGTAGGAGAAGCCGAAGATGTTGATCCGCGGGACGCCCAGATCCTCGATGATGCCCCCGATCGCCGCGCACATGACGTCGATGCTCGGCCCCGGCGGCAGCGGGTCGGCGCTCCCCATGCCGGGCAGGTCGGCCGTGACGACGTCCGCGACCGGCCCGACATGGTCTTCCATCTGCGGCCAGCCGAACATCCCCTGCAGCGCGCCACCGAGCACCATGACGGGTTCGGTGATCCGGTCCGGCTGGCGCAGCAGCCGGTAGGAATACGGCAACCCGCCCACCGACAGAGAGCGGATGGTTTCCTCGGACATGGCTGATTCCTTCTCGGGGAGACCGGCGGGGACAGGCGGCGCCGAGCGGTGAGCCCGGCCCGGCCGCCTCGGTCGGCAGGGGACGGGGGGCGCGGGCCGCCGCCGGTCGGCACCGTGGCGGCCCGCAGGGCGCGCACACGGCCGGCGGCGATCGTGGGGGACCGGTACGCGGGTGGGGCGTCAAGCGCGGGTGAGGACGAGCGCGGCGTTGTGCCCGCCGAAACCGAGCGACGTCTTGACCGCGCAGTCGAACGTCGATCGCCGGGCCTCCGCGCGCACGATCTCGATCGGGATCTGCGGATCGGGCTCGTCGAGGTTGGCCGTCGGCGGCACCAGCTGATGCTCCAGGGCGAGCACGGTGAGCGCGGTCTCGATGCCGCCGGCGGCGCCCAGGGTGTGCCCGGTCATCGCCTTGGTCGACGTCACCAAGGGGTGGTCGCCGAGCACCCGCCGCAGCATGGTGGCCTCGATGAGGTCGTTGACCACCGTCGACGTGCCGTGGGCGTTGACATGGCCGATGTCGCCGGCCGACACCTCCGCGTCGGCCATCGCCGTCCGCAGGGCGCGCTCGATGCCGTTGCCGTCGGGATCCGGCGCCACCGCTGCGTATGCGTCGCTGGACGCGCCGTACCCGGAGACATGGGCGCGGAGGGGGGCCCGGCGGGCCCTGGCGTGCTCGGGGCGCTCCAGGACCAGCAGGCCCGCACCCTCGCCGACGACGAAACCGTCACGGGCCGCGTCGAACGGGCGGCAGGCTGCCGACGGGTCGTCGCGGCGGGTGGAGACGGCCTTCATCTGGCAGGCGCTGGCGATCAGCAGCCGGGAGAGGGGCGACTCGGCGCCACCGGCGATGGCGATGTCGCAGGCCCCGGTGCGCAGCAACTGATGCGCGGTGCCCAGGGCGACCGTTCCGGAGGAGCAGGCGGTCGCCACGCCCAGGCTGGGGCCGCGCGCGCCGATGTCCATGCAGACGCTGCTCGCGGCACTGTTGACGACCGTGAGGGGGGCGAGCTTGGGGGAGACGCGACGGGCGCCGCGGCCGGACATGGCGACGTGCTGCTCGTCGTAGAAGGCCAGCCCGCCGTGGGCGGAGCCGATGACGACGGCGACGCGGTCGCTGTCCCAGGTCTCCGGGTCGAGCCCGGCATCCGCCAGGGCCTCGCGGGCGGCGATCACCGCGAGCTGGGAGAAACGGTCCATCAGTCGCTGCGCGGCGACTCCCAGCACCTCGGTGGTGTCCAGGCCCGCGACGGTGTACATGAAGTCGCAGGGCAGATCGGCGAGTTCCTCCTGCCGCAGCACTCCGCTCGGCGTGCTGTCCTGGGTGACGGAATGCCAGGTGGCCTTCGCGCCCACCCCGGCGGCGGTCACCAGCCCCAGGCCGGTCACCGCCGCGGAGAACGGCTCTCGGCGGCCCGTCACGCGACGAGTTCGCCGTCGACGGCCGCCACCAGCTGACCCACGCTGTCCCGCGAGGTCAGCGCCACCGCGTCGAGGTCGATGTCCAGCTCTTCCTCGATGAGCACCCGGAGTTCCTCCAGCGCCAGGGAGTCCATGCGCAGGTTGCGCAGCGGGGTTTCGTCGGTGATGTCGACCGGTGCGACTCCGAATCGTTGGACCAGCAAGGTGTTGACAACTTCTGCCGCGTTCACGTGGCGCTCCTCCGCTTGTCGTAGGCGATGCTGCCAACCGCGTCCTGGGGTGCTCGCAGGCGGATCCGGCTGGTTCGGCCACCCTTTATACGCCTTCTTGTGCACCTTCGTCCCCGAAGACTCCCCAACCGTGGTAGCTCAATGGGGTGATGAGTGCGCCGGGGTGTACGAGAGGCGCACAACTGGGGCGCGCACCGCGGAAGGCATCTGCCCGTCCTAACGCCCCGGGCCTGCGAGAAGGTACGGGGCGGACGCCTATGGACCGGGAAAGAGGCACGTCCGGGCGGGGCTTCATGCGTCCCGGGTTGCGCCGGGTGCGGCGGTGGCGGAGGGGGCGGCCGCGCCTGTCAGGACTCGTCGAGTGCGGTGGTGACCCGGCTCAACAAGCCCCGCAGGGTGCGGAGCTCGTCGACCGTCAGGCCGGTGGCGGCCAGCATCCTGCGCGGTACCGGCAGCGCCTGTTCGCGGAGGTCCTCGCCCGCGGTGGTGAGGTGGATGGTGACCGACCGCTCGTCCTCGCTGCTGCGCTCGCGGCGTACCAGGCCGGCCGTTTCCAGGCGCTTCAGGAGCGGGGAGAGGGTTCCGGAGTCCAGCCGCAGCTGTTCGCCGATGGTCTTGACGGGCTGCGGGCCGTGCTCCCAGAGGACGAGCATGACGAGGTACTGGGGGTAGGTCAGGCCCAGGTCCTTGAGGGCGTCCCGGTAGACGCCGCCGAATGCGCGCGAGGCGGCGTGCAGCGAGAAGCAGACCTGATGGTCGAGGCGGAGGAGTTCGGACTCGGGTACCGGGAGCGTGGCCATGTGTCCAGGTTAACGCGTCGCGGTCGATTGGATTGTGCACAACTAAGTTGTGCTCAATTTAAAAATGTGCCACTGTGGGGCTCATCGGGCGGCCGGGGAACGGCCGCCGGCTTTCGAAGGGAACCGAGATGGACGCGCTGTACACCGCTGTCGCCACCGCCAATGGCCGAGAGGGCCGGGCCGTCAGCTCCGACGGGCAGATCGACCTGGCCCTGGCCATGCCCCCGGCCCTCGGCGGCAACGGCGCCGGCACCAACCCGGAGCAGCTCTTCGCCGCGGGGTACGCGGCCTGCTTCGCCAGCGCGATGAGCAACGTCGGCCGGCAGATGAAGATCGACACCAAGGACGTCTCGGTGACCGCGGAGGTCTCCATAGGCAAGGACGACACCGGCTTCGGTCTCGCCGTGGTCATGCGCGTGGAGCTGCCGGACGCCCTGGCCGGTGAGACCGGGCGCCGGCTGGTGGAGGCGACCCACGACTTCTGCCCGTACTCGAAGGCCACCCGCGGCAACATCGAGGTCGAACTCGTCATCGAGTAACGCCCCGAGCCATGGGAGAGGGCCGGCCTCCGCGATGCCGTCGCGGGGGCCGGCCCTCTCCTGCGCCCGTGGTTCAAGCCGCGTGCGGGCTGCTGCGGCGCGGATGGCCGCGGATCAGCTCGGCGTAGTGCCGGCCGCTGTCCTTGATCGTGCGGCGCTGGGTGGCGTAGTCGACGTGAAAGAGGCCGAAGCGCTTGTCGTAGCCGTACGCCCACTCGAAGTTGTCCATCAGGGACCAGGCGAAATACCCCGCCAAGGGGGCTCCCTTGCGGGCGGCGCGGGCGCACGCCGCCACATGGTCGTGCAGATACCGCGTCCGCTCGGGGTCCGCGACCGTGCCTTCGGGGCGCACGATGTCGGGGTAGGCGGAGCCGTTCTCGGTGACGTAGATCTTGCGCGGCGCGTACTCGTGCGTGAGCCGCAGCAGCAAGGTCTCGATGCCGTCGGCGTCTATCTCCCAGTCCATCCCCGTCCGCGGTACGTGCAGCCGGCGCACCTGGCGGGCGTGCGGCGGCGGGCCGGACGGCTCGGCGGTGACGACCGCGGGGAAGTAGTAGTTCAGGCCGAGCCAGTCCAGCGGCTGCGCGATGATCTGCGGATCGCCGGCCCGCTCGGGCAGCTCCACGGCGTACAGCTCCCGCATGTCCGTGGGGAACCCGCGGCCGTGCACGGGGTCGAGCCACCAGCGGTTGGTGTGCCCGTCCATCCGCCGTGCCGCCGCGGCGTCGGCCTCGGACCCGGTGGCGGGCTCGACGGTGCTGAGGTTGTTGACGATGCCCACCTCGGCGTCCGGCGCGGCGGCCCGGATCGCCTGGGCGGCCAGGCCGTGCCCGAGCAGCAGGTGGTAGGAGGCGCGCACCGCCGCGGTGAGGTCAGTGAGGCCGGGGGCCATCCGGCCTTCGAGGTGGCCGATCCAGGCCGAGCACAGCGGCTCGTTGAGCGTGGCCCAGTGGTGCACGCGGTCGCCGAGCTTCTCGGCGACGACCTGCGCGTAGGCCGCGAGATGCTCGGCGGTCTCCCGTACGGGCCAGCCGCCGCGGTCCTGGAGTGCCTGCGGCAGATCCCAGTGGTAGAGGGTGGCGGAGGGGGAGATGCCCGCGTCGAGGAGACCGTCGACCAGCCGGTCGTAGAAGGCCAGGCCCTTGGCGTTGACGTGGCCGTCGCCGTCCGGCACGATCCGCGGCCAGGCCAGCGAGAACCGGTAGGCGCCGACGCCGAGCCGCCGCATCAGATCGATGTCCTCGCGCCATCGGTGGTAGTGGTCGCAGGCCAGATCCCCGTTCTCGGCGTTGTCGATCTTCCCCGGGGTGTGCGAGAAGGTGTCCCAGATGGACGGGCCGCGGCCGTCCTCGGATACCGCCCCCTCGATCTGGTAGGCGGAGGTGGCCACGCCCCAGACGAAGTCGTCCGGCAGGGCGGTGTAGTCGATCCGGTCGCTCACGGAAGTCCTTTCCGGCTGGGTCATTTGACGGCCCCGGCGGTGAGCCCGGCGACCAGATAGCGCTGGAGGAGCAGGAACCCCGCGACCACGGGGACGCTGACGACCAGCGACGCGGCCATGACCTGGTTCCAGTAGACGTCGTTCTGCGTGGCGTAGCCCTGGAGGCCGACGGACAGGGTGCGGGTGGTGTCGTTGGTCATGACGGAGGCGAACAGCACTTCGCCCCAGGCGGTCATGAACGCGTACACGGCGACCGCGACGATCCCGGGCACCGCTGCGGGCACCACCACCCGGAAGAGCGCCCCGAGTGGGCCGCAGCCGTCCACCGCGGCGGCCTCGTCCAACTCGCGCGGCACCGACTCGAAGTAGCCGATCAGCATCCAGATGGAGAACGGCAGCGAGAAGGTCAGATAGGTCAGGATGAGACCGCCCCGGGAGCCGTAGAGGGCGAGCCCGGTGGAGTTCCCGATGTTGACGAAGATCAGGAACAGGGGCAGCAGGAACAGGATGCCCGGGAACATCTGCGTGGACAGCACCGTGACGGTGAAGAGCCGCTTGCCGCGGAAGCGGTAGCGGCTCACCGCGTAGGCGGCGAACACCGCGATGACCACCGAGCAGACCGTCGCCGAGCCCGCCACGATCAGCGAGTTGGCGAAGTAGTGGGCCAGCGGCACGGTCCGCCAGATGTCGAGGTAGGGGCGGACGGTCAGGGCCTCGGGCAGCCAGTGGAAGGAGCCCGAGACATCCTCCAGCGGCTTCAGCGAACTGCTGACCATGACGTACACCGGCAGCAGCACGAAGCAGGCAAGCGCGGTGAGGAAGATCCGGCGGGTCCAGACGAAGGAGCGGGGCGGGGCGGTGGGGGAGCGCCGTCGGGCGGCGGCCCCGCCCGGTTCGCGGACGGAGGGGCTAGCCATCGGCGTGCTTCCTTCCCCGTGAGGTCACCAGGAGGTAGCCGGCCGTCACCATGAGCAGGAACAGCAACAGCAGGACGGACATGGCGGAGCCGGTGCCGAAGTTCCAGGTGACGAACGAGGACTGGTAGATGTGGACGGAGATCAGGTCGGCGGCCTTCGGCGCGGCCTTCCCGAACAGCACATAGGGCGTGTTGAAGTCGTTGAACGTCCACAGGAACAGCACCAGGACGAGCACCTGGTTGACGGGCCGCAGCGCGGGCAGGGTGATCCGCCGGATCTGCTGGCGGATGCCCGCGCCGTCGAGGGCCGCGGCCTCGTAGAGATCCTTGGGAATGTTCTGCAGGGCGGCCATCACGATGAGGAACGCGAACGGCCAGGTCTTCCAGACGGCGACGACGGTCAGCGCGACGAAGCTGTTGTCGCCCAGCAGCCAGAAGGGCCGGCCGTCGGTGAGCCCGAGCTGGTCGTGCAGTACGTGATTGACCAGGCCGTTGTCCCGCTGGAACATGAACGCCCAGGTGATCACGGCGGCGTAGACGGGCAGGGCGTACGGCGTGAGGAAGACGGCGCGCAGGAGACCGCGGCCCCGGAAGTTCTCCTGCATGCAGATCGCCGCGGCGGTGCCCAGGAGCCAGCACAGCCCGACCGTGAGCACGCTGAAGGCGCAGGTGACCAGGAAGGAGCGCAGCAGCGCGGCGCCGATCGGTGCGTCCAGGTCGACGGCGACCCGGTAGTTGTCCAGCGCGTTCCAGGGGGCCGCACCCCAGTTGCCGATGAAGAGGTGGGTCAGCTCCTTGAAGCTCATGACGATGCCGATCACCATCGGCGCCAGGTGGATCAGCAGCTCCAGCAGCAGTGCGGGCAGCAGCAACAGATAGGGCAGGCCGATGCGGCGCAGCCGTGCGGGGAGGCGCGGCCGGCGGCGCGCGGTGGGCTTCCCGCCGTCCGGCCGCCGGCCGCGGCCCGGCGGTGCCTCCTCGCGAGCGGTCACGGTGGTGGTCATCGCGGGCCGCTCACTTCGCCATCTGCTGCTCGGCCTCGGCGAGCCGGGCCCTGACCGACGCGGTGGTCACCGGGTGCCCGGCGGCAGCATCGGCGAACAGGTCCTTGACGGCGGTGCCGACGGACGTCTCGAACTGTGATTCGTCGGCGATCTGCGGGAGCGGCGCGGCACTCCTGGTGAGCGTCTCGCGCAGCACCTTGGTGTCCGGCCGGCTGAACGCCGGGTCGGCCTGGGCGGCCTTCACCGGCGGGATGGCGCCGTAGGTCTTGTTGAGCAGTGTCTGCTCGGCATCGCTCGTCATGAACTTCACGAACTTCCGGGCGCCGTCGAGATTGTCGGTGTTCTTGAAGACGGCGATGTTGATGCCGGCGATCATCGAGTTCGTCCGGCGACCGGTGCCCGGGGCGCCGGAGGGTACGGGCACCGGCACCACGCCCCAGTCCTCGGCCTTCATCCCGTGCGCGGTGAAGGTGCCGGCCGCGGCCTGCCACAGCACCATCGCGGTCCTGCCCTTGGCGAAGTCCTGGAGTGACTGGTTCTGACCGTACTCGGCGTTGCCGGGCGCGATGATGCCGTCCTCGGCCATGAAGTCGACGTACTGCTTCACCGCTGCCACCGCCCCCGGTGAGGTGAAGGTGGGCTTCCCGGAGGAATCGAAGAAGTCGGCTCCGTGCTGCTTGGCGAGGACGAATGCCTGGTGGATGTTGTTGGAGAGGTTTCCGCCCTCGGCTCCCAGGGCCCACTTGCCGTTCTTGGAGATCTTCTTGCCGTCCGCCACCAACTCCTCCCAGGTGGAGGGTGGCTGGCTGATGCCGGCTTCTTTGAACATCTGCTTGTTGTAGTAGAGCGCGTAGGTGAGCGAGTAGAGCGGCACGGCGGCCGGGTCCTTGCCCTCGGCGCCGGTGGCGCCCAGCGCCGGGGCGACGAACCGGTCGCGGCCCCCGATCTCGTCGAAGTTCGCCTTGTCCCAGGGCAGCAGAGCGCCGGTGGCCTGGAGCGAGGCGGACCAGGTGTTGCCGATGTTCAGGACGTCGGGCCCCTGGCCGGAGGTGGTCGCGGCGAGGATCCGGTTGAGCAGATCCGGCCACGGCACGACTTCCAGCTTCACCTTGATCCCGGTCCGCTTCTCGAACTTCCTCAGCTCGGGCCCGAGGATCTTCTTGTCCGCCTCGACGTTCGGCCCCTGGTTGGACGCCCAATACGTCAGTGTCCTGGGGGAGTTGTTGCTGCCCCCGCCGCTGGGAGCCGATCCGCCGCCGCACCCGGCCGCCGCTGCGGCGAGCACGGTGACGGTGGCGGTGACGGTCGCGGCTCGGAGTATGCGCATGACGGATACGCCTCTCTCTGAGGAGTCCGGAGGTCGGCCATGTTCAGTTCCTGAACGGCCTCATGGCTTAACTTAGGGTGTGAGTTAAAGCCCGAGAGAAGGGCGCGTCAAGGGATCGGGCAAGGGTATGTTGCGGGCAGGGAGGGAGCCACATGACCGAGCGCAACAGACGGACGGTGCGTGACCTGCGGAGGGCCAACCGCGCCGCGGTTCTGCAACGGTTGTATTTCGACGGGCCCATGAGCCGGCAGGCGCTGGGTCCCACGACGGGCCTCAGTTCAGGATCCGTCAGCAACGTCGTCGCCGAACTCGCCGAGGACGGGCTGCTGGAGGAGGCCGGAGTCGTCGAGTCCGACGGCGGCAGGCCACGCACCCTGCTGCGGGTGGCGCCCACGAGCGGCTGCCTGATCGGCGTGGACGTCGGCGAGACCCGGGTGAGGATCGAGCTGTTCGACCTCGCCCTCGGCGAACTCGCCCGTGCCGAACTGCCGTTGACGCACCAGGGTTACGACGTCGGCCTGATCGTGCGCCATATCGCCGACGGGATCGCCACCGTGCTGCGGGCGGGGCGCGTCGATCCGGCCCGGCTGCTCGGCGTCGGGGTCGGGGTCCCCGGAATCCTCGACAGGGGCGGACCGGACGGCGCCGTCGTCCACGGCCAGACCATCGGCTGGCACGCCGTCCCCCTGGAAGCCCTGCTGCGCGCGGCCGTCGAACTCCCCGCCGGTGTCCGCTTCTTCATCAACAACGGGGCGAAGGCGCTCGGTCAGGCCGAGATGTGGTTCGGCGGCGGCCGGGGCGTCAAGGACGCGGTCATCGTGCTGTTCGGGTCCGGAGTCGGTGCCTGCATCGTCACCGACGGTGTCATCCATGGGGGCGAGCGCGACAGCGCCGGCGAGTGGGGCCATCTGACCGTCAGCGTCCGCGGCCGGCGCTGCCGTTGCGGTGCGCGGGGCTGCCTGGAGGCGTACACCGGGTCGGAGGCGCTGCTGGAGCGCTGGCAGGAGGCCGGCGGGCGCCTTCCCGAGGGCGCGGACGAGGAGTCGGGGGTGACCGCACTGATCGCCGCGGCCCATCCGCAGGACCCCGGCACCGTCCCCGACCCCGTGGCGGCCGCCGTCCTGGACGAGACGGCGGAGTACCTGGGCGCAGGCATCTCCGACCTGATCAACCTCTTCAGCCCCGAACGCGTCCTCATCGGCGGCTGGGCCGGTCTCCAGCTGGGCCCGCACATCCTCCCCGCCGTACGGTCCTACGCCGCTGACTACTCCCTGGCCCACCCCGCCGGGCGCGTCACCATCGACCTGGGTCTGCTGGGCCCCGACGCCGTCACGGTCGGCGCCGCGACTCTCCCGCTCGCGGACTTCTTCGCCCACGGTGGCCGACGCGCCGCGCCGGCCACCGAAGAAGGTGTGCCGCCGCTGTCGGAGGGCCGGCGCTCCGCCCTGGGGAGCCGCGCGCAGCGTGCGGGCGGACCGGGCGCGAACCGTGCTGGAGTGTCATGGGGAACGGGGCCGGGCGGGACCGCCGTGCGGAAGGGGTAGCCCGACGTGGTGGTGGCGGTGGGCCGCTGGCGGGCGGGGGCTCTCGCCTTGCGGCATGCTCCTCCGCCGTCCCGCCTGCCCCGGCACCCGCTCTCTACGCGTCGTCCGCCGCGTACACCCGCCGTCCTCCGACGAACGTCTGCAGCACGCGGGTCGCGGCGATCTCCTCATCGGGCCCGTCGAACGGGTCCCGGTCGAGGACGACCAGGTCCGCCAGCTTTCCGGGTTGGATGCTGCCCGTGCCGTCCAGGTGGTTGGCGTACGCGCTGCCCGCCGTGTACGCGGCGAGCGCCGAGCCGAGGTCGATGCGCTGCTCCGGCAGGAAGACCGGCGCCGACGGCGGGCCGTCCGGTGCCCGGCGATTGACGGCCACGTGCAGCGCGGCGATCGGATCGGGGGAACTGACAGGCCAGTCACTGCCCGCCGCGAGGGTGGCGCCGGAGCGCAGCAGGTCACCGAACGGGTACTGCCACGCCGCCCGCCGGGGCCCGAGGAAGGGAATCGTCAGCTCGTCCATCTGCGGCTCGTGGGCGGCCCACAGTGCCTGGATGTTGGCGGTGGCACCGAGCTTGCGAAAGCGCGGTACGTCGTCGGGGTGCACCACCTGGAGGTGTGCGAGGTGGGGGCGGGTGTCCTGCATGCCGTTCGCCCGCCGAGCCGCCTCGACGGCGTCCAGGGCCTCTCGTACCGCCCGGTCGCCCAAGGCGTGGAAATGCACCTGGAATCCCTCGGCGTCCAGCTCGGTGACGTACTTCCGAAGGTCCCCGGGCTCGATGAACGAGATGCCGCTGTTGTCCGAGGCGCAGCCGCACGCGGTGAGATAGGGAGTCAGCATGGCCGCCGTATGGTTCTCGGCGATCCCGTCCTGCATGATCTTCACGCTCGTGGCCCGGAACAGACCACCGCTCAACTCCTCCCGGCGCGCAAGGAGTTCAGGGATCTGCTCGCTGCCGCGTGAGCGGTCCCACCACAGCGCGCCGGTCACCCGCGCGGTCAGTTTCCCCTCCAGGCGGGCTGCCAGGTAGGCGGGGATCGGGTCGGCCGTACCGGGGCCACGGCCCAGCATCGCGTCCTGCCAGGCGGTCACGCCGTAGGAGTGGAGAAGCCGCTGCGCCCGGAGCAGCCCCTCCGTCAGCTCGGTGAGGGTCGGTTCGGGAAGGAGGTCGGCGACCAGCCGCATGGCACCTTCCTGGAGCATGCCGGTCGGCTCGCCGGTGGCGTCGCGTTCGATGCGCCCGTCGACCGGGTCGGGTGTACGCGCGGTGAGCCCGGCGCGTTCCAGCGCACGGGAGTTGGCCCAGCCGCCGTGGTGGTCGCGGTTGACCAGGAAAACGGGACGATCGGGCACGATGGCATCCAGGAAGTCCCGCGTCGGCATCCCGCCGGGGAACGCCTCCATGGACCAGCCGCCGCCGATGATCCACGGCGCCTCGGGGTGGGCGCCGGCGTAGGAGCGGATGAGGTCGCGGTAGGCGTCGGCGGTGACCGCCGCGCTGAGATCGCACTGACCCAACTCCATCCCCCCGCCGACGGGATGGACATGGGCGTCCTGAAAGCCGGGCAGGAGCAGCTTGCCGTTCAGGTCGACGACCTCGGTAGCGGGCCCGATCAGGTCCGTGACGTCCGCTTCGTGGCCGACGGCGAGGATGCGGTCGCCTCGTACGGCGATGGCGCTCGCCCGGGTGCGGGCGGGGTCGACGGTGTGGACAGGGCCGGAGAGGAACACGAGGTCGGCGGCGTGCCGTCCGGGCGACCCGCTCCGTCCACCGCGCGGGCCGGCCGCGGCGGCGGGCTCCTCACCGGCCGGGGCCGGGATCCGGGCCGGGGCCGTGGCAGGGGTCGCCGGGTCTCCTTCGGGGGTGCTGACGTGCATCGTGCTGTGACTCCTTGTTCGATACTTGGGATGGGGCTTGCTGATCGTGAACTGAGCTTCGGTGGAAGCAGGTTGGCGAGATGGCCGGCCTAGCTCACCGGCTGTGGCCCGTCGACCAGGCGGTCATGGAGATCCGGGGGTGCCGGCCGCCGCGCCGTCCATCGGCAAGGCGATCGCGTCGGCGTCCGTACCGCGCCCGGTACGGAAGTACGGGGAGCGGCGCACCCACTTGGCCCAGGCGGCG
The DNA here is from genome assembly GCF_045782725.1 of Streptomyces sp. Pv4-95. Taxonomy (NCBI): domain Bacteria; kingdom Bacillati; phylum Actinomycetota; class Actinomycetes; order Kitasatosporales; family Streptomycetaceae; genus Streptomyces; species Streptomyces sp. Pv4-95. Next base: position 1,015,547 of record NZ_CP127172.1, on the reverse strand, counting down.
ACGCCCAGGCCCACCAGCACGAAGAGGGTGGGCAGCATCAGCATGAACCAGCCGTTGTCGGGGCTCGCCTCGAAGTGATCGCTCATGGTCGCGTAGTTCCAGAGGAGAAAGCCGCCGAGGCCGAACAGCGTCAGCGCGCTCACCGCCGGGACGAGTACGTCCCGCAGCGCGCGGACCGGCCCGTCGCGCAGGCTGCCGCGGAAGCGCACCGCGCAGGCGAGAGCGGTGAGTCCGTAGTAGAGCGCCACCGTCAGGCCGATGGAGTTGACGGCGGTGAGGATCATGTCGTTGAGCTCGGGGATGCCGACGGCGAGCACGGCGAGCAGCGCGGCGACGGCCATGATCAGGAGCGTGCCGACGGCGGGCGACCCGTAGCGCGGGTGCACGCGCTGCCACACGGCGCCGAGCGTCCGGTCGCGCGCCATGGCCAGCGCGCCGCGGGCGGTGGGGATGACGCTGGACTGGAGGGAGGCGAAGGCGGAGCACATCAGAGCCGCCAGCGGCAGGGATGCCCAGGGCTCGGGCGCCAGCCGGCCACCCAGGTAGGTGAGCGCCTGCGGGCCGTTGCGCAGCAGCTCGTCCGTGCTCATCACCCGCTGGAAGGCGACCGCGCCGAAGAGGAAGAGGCCCGTCATCGCCGCCAGGGCGATCAGTCCGCCCCGCGATGCGTCGGAGGAGCTACGGGTCTCCTCGTTGACGCTGAACGCCGCGTCCCACCCCCAGTAGATGAACACCGCGAGCACCAGTCCCTGCGCCAGTGCCTGCGGGGATCCGATGGCGAAGGGGTTGAGCCATGACAGTGAGAAGGGCTGGTCGCCCACGATCAGGGCCCAGCCGCAGAACACCAGCAGTACCGCGTACTCGAAGATCAGCAGCGCCATCTGGAGCCGGGTCGCCGACCGCACGCCGGTGATGGCGGTGGCCGTGACGACGACCAGCGCGACCAGGCCGACCGCCGTGCTCACCCCGGTCGAGGTGGGATCGAGCCGGAATCCGAGCACGTTGTGCAGCCCGAGCTTGTTGAGGAACTGCAGCACCACAGAACCCGTGACCGCACCGGTGTACGCCATGAAGACGACGTTGCCCACCAGCACCACCCAGCCGGTCAGGAAGCCGGGCCAGGGGCCTATGGAGCGGCCCACCCAGGTGTAGCCGCTGCCGCAGTTCGGCTCGGTGCGATTGAGCCGGGCGTACGACAGCGCGATGCCCAGGATGGGGAGGGCGGCGAGAAGCAGCAGGCCGGGCGTCTGCCGGCCGGCGTACGCGGCGAGCGCGCCCATGCCGATGCCGATGCTGGTGGTCGCTGCGGTGCTCGACGCGGCAATCGCCACCCCGTCCTTCACTCCCAGTGAGCGGCGCATGCGCACCGTACCGGGGTCCTGCTGCACTTCGGAGGGCATGGCACTCACTCCTTGACGGGCACCGGTCGGGCCGGGCCATAGGGGTTCGGAGGCGCGGGATGAAGGAGGCACGGGATGGCGGAGGTGACGGGCAGGGGTGGGCGTCGCCGGGGTGGATACCGCTGCGCCGAGCGCCGACTGCCCTTTGCTCGCACGGCCTCGGCAGGACGGACCGCGTCGTGCGGGATGTGGCGCCGCGGTCCGTGTCCGCCGATGAAACAGCCCGGTGCGAGCTTGTGTCAACGGTGTTGTCTTAACTTGGTGATTAACTGGACCACGTGGCGGCTCAAGGCCCCGGGCACTGTTCCCGCCGGTGGGACCCGGTGGTCCCGGGGGTCCGCCCCGGCGTCCTCGCGGAGCGGGGGAGCCGGCGGGAGCCGGAGCGTGAGCAGCATGGAGCGGAGGGGAACGGTGTCGGACAGCGAGCGGGTGCCGGCCGAGCGCAAGCGGCGCCGGCCGACCGGTTCAGGTGTGGTGCTGTCCGTCGATCTCATCGTCGACGCGGCACGGGACCTGATAGACGCCCAAGGGGCGCAGGCGTTCACCATGCGCAAGCTCGGCGCGGCCCTCGGCGCCGATCCGTCCGCCGTCTACCGCTACTTCCGCAACGCCGAGGATCTCTTCCTCGCACTGGCCGACCGCCTCATCGGCGAGTCCATGGCGGACTACGCACCGAGCGGTGACTGGGCCGCCGACCTGCGCGATTTCGGTCTCCGCGCCTACCGCTCCGCGCTGCGGCACCCGCAGATCGCAGTCTTCAGCACGGTCCGTGTGACGGGCCGGCCGCATGAGCAGCGCGCCGTCGACACCGGCATCGGCCTGCTCCTCCAGGCCGGTTTCGACGAGGCCACGGCCGTCCGCCACTACCACGCACTGGTGGACACGGCCCTCGGTCACGCCGCCCTGGACGCCGGGGTGCTCCGGCTGGCCCCTGCCCAGCGCGCTGCGGACGAAGCGGCCTGGCAGGCGGCGTACGGCAGTCTGCCGGCGGACGGATTCCCCAGCGTGCGCCGCGTACGGGACCACCTCCCGCTCATGGCGGGCTCGGCGGTCGAGCCCGCGCTCGACCTCCTCATCGCCGCGCTGCGCCGCGAAGCGGGTGACCGGCGGAAGTGACGGCCGGGTCCGGCGCGTTGATCCCCTGCCCCGCCCTGATGCGACCCTCGATGCGCCACGGCCCCCGCGTCCGCGGCCCGTTGGAGTGCACCGTTCCGGGCCGTAGGCGGGTTCTCGACGGGATCCGGGACCACCGAGGGTCGACCGGATCGAAGGCTGAGGGGCGCCGTGCGTGCCCGCGTCGGCTCAACGGCCTTCCGAACGCGCGCCCTCCGGCCGGGCAATTGTTGGCGAATACTTCGCCGCCAAGCGGACACACTGCTCATCCGGCCGCTATTCACCACACAATGCAGGAGATCGCCGCCACGGGTATCTCCGCGACGCGCAACACCACCTTGGCTGCCGTCGCTCTCCGCCCTGCGGGTCGGGGCGAGAACAGCCCTCCGAGCAGTCGTGCAGAATCTGCCGACCAGGTCAGAGGCTGTGTGTGACTGGAGATCAAGTATGGTTATAGTGTTATTAGTTGAATGCATTGGGGTGCGAACTCATTGCGCGAACCCGGAGCAGTAATTAGGCCCTGGTCGGTGCAATGAGTTCGACTGTTGTCGCCTGCGCCGCGCATCCCGCTGGTTCTGGATTTCTCCATGATTGAGGATGCTGATGGTTCGTACTGCGTCGTCACCCGGAGGCCCCTCGACAGGCCTTTCCGCGGCGTGGTCGGTTCCCGCTGCCCTGATGGCCGTGGCCACGGCCGTCATCGCGACGATCGCGCCCGCGGGAGGCAGGGCGCCGGCCATCTGGTGCGGAGTCGTCGCCACGGTGATCGTCGCCCTCGTCTCCGCCGAGGTGGCCCGCCGCGGCCGTGCGGTCGCCGCGCTGCGGGCCGAGCACGCCGCGCGTGAGGCCGCCCTGCTGCAGGACCTGCGGCGGCAGGAGGCCGCGACGATCCGGCTGGCCGAGCAGCATCTGCCGGCGGCCGTCGCGCAGCTCCAGGAAGGCGAGTTCGCCGAGGACGTCCTGCTGTCCGTCGCCGCGCAGGACGAGGGGCTCAGCCCGCAGTCCCGTGCGGCGCACCAGGCGCTGCTCCGGTCCGTCGTCGAGGCCGTGCAGGCCGAGGAGAGCATGCGTGACTCGGCGCAGCGCGGTGTGGTCAACATCGCCCGCCGGGTCCAGGCCATCGTGCACCAGCAGGCGACGGACCTGCGAGGGATGGAAGACCGGCACGGCCAGGAGCCGGCGTTCTTCGCCGACCTGCTCCGGCTCGACCACGGCACCGCCCTGATCGGCCGGCTGGCCGACAGCATCGCCGTACTCGGCGGGGCGCGGCCGGGCCGTCAGTGGGGCAAGGCCGTGCCCCTCTACAGCGTGCTGCGCGGCGCCATGTCCCGGATCCTCGACTACAAGCGGGTTGAGCTGCACACCGTCGCCGAGGTCGCCGTCGTCGGCACCGCCGTCGAGCCGCTCATCCACGCTCTGGCGGAACTGCTGGACAACGCCACCCGGTACTCGCCGCCCAAGACCCGCGTCCATCTGACCGCGGTGGAGGTGCACATGGGCATCGCCATCGAGGTGGAGGACGGCGGTATCGGCCTCAGCGAGGAGGCGCGGTCGCGGGCCGAGGGGATGCTCAAGGAAGCACGGGCCGGCATCGACCTGAACGACCTGGGGGAGTCGCCGCGGCTGGGACTCGCCGTGGTCGGCCGCCTCGCGCAGGCTTACGACTTCAAGGTCGCGCTCCCCCCGTCCGCCTACGGTGGCGTGCGCGCGGTGCTGACCGTGCCGAAGACGCTGCTCACCACCGCACCCGCGACCGGGCGGGCGCACGGCATCGGCGCCTCGTCCGGGCCCCGGCCGGAGCGGCGGGAGGCCGAACAGAGCGCGCCGTCCCGGGCGGCAACCGAAGTTTTCGCACCGCGCTCCGCGTCCCCGCACGCGTACCGGAACGCCGCTGCGACAGTGGACACGCACGAGGCCATGGACGCGGAACAGCCCGCCCCGGCACGCGCACACCGTACCGAGGAAGAGGCGCCGGCCCAGGCCGAGCGGACGGCCAGTGGGCTGCCCCAGCGGCGCCGCCGTCGTCCGTCGTCCGGCCAAGCGGCGCGGACCACGGCCCTGCCGGGACCGGCGGAGACGGCGCACGAGGAACCTGCGCCCGGCGTCTGGATGGCCGAGTTGCAGAGCGGTCTCTCAGCCGACAAGCCCAGGGCGGCACCTTCCCGGGCCAACAGCGACACGTCAGACAAGGGTGAGTAACCGATGCAGCAGCGCGCGGACATGGACTGGATGCTCAAGGATCTCGCGGAGAGCGTCCCCCAGACTCGCCACATCGTGGTCCTGTCGTCGGACGGCCTGTGCATGGCCCGCTACGACACGGACATGGACACCGCGGACCGCCTCGCCGCAGTCGGTTCGGGCCTGCAGAGCCTGTCCGTGGCCGTCGCCTCCGAGTTCCCGCACAGCGACGGGCGGATGCGGATGGTCGTCATCGAAGTCAGCGGCGGCTTCATGTACTTGATGGCCGCGGGCGCCGGTGCCCATCTGGCGGTCCTCGCCGACGAGGGGGTGGACGCCGGGCTGGTCGGTCAGTGCATGCGTGACCTCGTCGCCCGGATCGGCGCGCATCTCACCAGCCCGCCGCGAAGCGACGGGCAGGTGCAGTGAGCACATCCGACCGGGACTGGGATGAGGGCGGGCCCGAGCGGCTCTACGTCATCACGGGGGGCCGGGCGGATTCATCGGAGCAGGCGGACCTGGACCTGGTCACCCTGATCGTGTCCCGGGAGGAGCCGCAGGCCGGCATCCAGCCGGAGCTCGCCGCCATCCTCCGGGTGTGCCGGTCACCGGTGTCCGTCGCGGAAATCTCCGCTCATTTAACTCTGCCGGCCAGTGTGATCAGCGTGCTCCTCGCCGATCTGCTCGCCGACGGACGGGTCGAGGCCCGCAGGCCCGCCCCGTCGCGTACCGACATCGCACTGATTGAGGCGGTTATCGATGGTCTCCAGAAGCTCTGACACTGTCACGGAGCCTCGGAGCGAGGACCGGCTGCCGTCATCAGCCTCCTCCGCAGTCAAGATCGTTATCGTGGGCGGATTCGGCGTCGGCAAGACCACCTTCGTCCGCTCGGTGAGCGAGATCAGGCCGCTGACCACAGAAGAGACGATGACGCAGGCCAGTGCCGAGGTCGACGACATCGCCGGGGTGGAGCGCAAGACCGCGACCACCGTGGCGATGGACTTCGGCCGGATCACGCTCAACGAAGAGCTGGTGCTCTACCTCTTCGGTACACCCGGCCAGCAGCGCTTCTGGTTCCTGTGGAACGGCTTGTTCGAGGGCGCGCTGGGGGCGATCGTGCTCGTCGACACCCGGCGCCTGGAGGTCAGCTTCGACGTGATCGGGCGTCTGGAGGAGGCCGACGTGCCCTTCGTGATCGCCGTCAACTCCTTCCCCGACGCGACCTCCTATCTCACCGAGGAAGTGCGCGGCGCACTCGACCTTCCCGAGAGCGTGCCGATCGTGCTGTGCGACGCCCGCGAGCGACCGTCGAGCCGGGACGTGCTGATTTCCCTGATGCGCTACCTGCGAACCTCCGCAACGACCTCGGAGTCCACGTGACCGCCAACACTCCCGAGCCCGCGACCGGCCGCCCGGCGACTCCGCCGCCCGGCTGCCCGGCCCACGGAATGGCTTCGGACACGCTGCACCGCCTCTACGGCGCCGAGGCCCAGGCCGATCCGATGGGCGTGTACGAGAAACTGCGGGCCGCGCACGGGCCCGTCGCCCCCGTCCTCGTCCACGGCGACCTGCCGGCCTGGCTGGTCCTGGGCCATCGCGAGAACCTCGATGTGCTGCGCAACCCCACTGTCTTCACCCGTGATTCACGGTATTGGCGGGACATGTCCGAGGGGCGGGTGGCGGCGGATCATCCGCTGGCGCCCATCACGGCCTGGCAGCCTCTGTGCGTCTTCGTCGACGGTGAGGAGCACGAGCGGCTGCGCGGGGCGGTCACCGACAGCCTGGGCCGCTTCGAGGCGCGCGGTATCCGGCGTCATGTCACGCGCTTCACCCATCAGCTCGTCGACGGGTTCGAGGCCGCCGGACGGGCCGACCTGGTGAGCCAGTTCGCCGCCGAGCTTCCGCTGCGGGTCATGACACAGCTCTTCGGTATGCCGGACGAGTACGGGCCCGCCCTGGCCGCCGCCGTTCAGGACGTGCTCACCGGTACGGACACCGCGGCGGCGAGCAACGACTACATCACCCGTACCCTGACGCAACTGGTCGAGCGCAAGCGCACCGACCCCGGTCATGACTTCCCCTCCAAGCTGATCGAGCATCCCTCCGGCCTGAGTGACGAAGAGATCCGCGAGCATCTGCGCCTCATCCTCACCGCTGCCAACGAGACCACCGTCAACCTGATCGCGAACGCACTGCGGATGGTCCTCACCGACGACCGCTTCCGCGCGAATCTGGCCGGCGGTCACATGACGCTGCCGGACGCGATGGAGCAGGTGATGTGGGACGAGCCGCCGATGATGACTCTCCTGGGGCGGTGGGCCACCAGCGACACCGTGCTGGCCGAACAGCCCATCGCGGCAGGGGACATGGTCCTCCTCGGACTCGGCGCGGCGAACGTCGACCCGGCGATCCGTCCCGATCTGGCGGCCTCCGTGCGCGGCAACCGCTCCCATCTGGCCTTCAGCGGCGGCCCGCACGAATGCCCCGGCCAGCACATCGGCCGGGCGATCGCCGACACGGCCATCGACACCCTCCTCACCCGCCTGCCCGATCTTCAGCTGTCCGTCCCGAAGGACGAACTGGAGTGGAACTCCTCGCTGATGTACCGCCACCTCGAAGCCCTGCCGGTCGAGTTCAGCCCCGGCCGCCGGGTGTCGCGCGTGCCGGATCTGATGCCCCCAACGACGCTGCGTACCGAACTCCCCACGGCGGAGCCCGAGACCAGGCCCGCCTTCCCGACCGCCCCCTCGGCGCCTGCCGGCCGGTCCTGGCTGTCCTGGCGGCGTAGCGGGGAGCGCCGCACAACCGACTGACGCTCGGGCCGGGCCCTCGTCCGGCCCGAGCGATACCAGGGGCACCACACTCCGGCGGACAACCGGCGGCTGTGGTGCCCCTGTTCGCGTGTACGGGGGCGAGTTTCCGACAGCCGGCGAGGCGGAACGTTGGCCAAGCCCTCATGGTGTGGTCTTCAGCACGTCCAAGTCCTGTCTTCAACTGATGCTGATGTGGGCAATGATGCTCAGGACTACAGAAGGGCGTGTGTGGCGGGCATCCTCACCGGCCCCCACACGGGAAGGCGTCGAGTTCCTTGACGGTCCAACAGCACCCGGAGTACGCCGCCCATCGATTCAGCGCACGCAGCGCCGGTTCGGGTGAAGGGTTATGCCGGGCAAGGGCGACGCACCCCGGCGATGCCCGGGCATGTCGGCTTCGCCGATGGACCGCCGGACCGCGCTGATCCCGTCCGCCGTCTCCTCCTGAACCACCGCCCCCAGCCACAGGCCGCGCCCCCCGCGCGGCCACTGATCGGCACGCACCGACCCCCCCACGGCCCGTGCACCGGGACGGGGAGACGCTCTCAGCGCCCGACCCCCCTCCAATCCCCTCGCGCCCTGACGCACCCCCATGCCCCAGGCCGACCTCTGTGGAGCGACCATGCATACGAGTACACACCCCCGCGAGAGCCGACAGGACGCCGCTTCTGTTACCCCACGGAGTGCTTCGCTTCCCGGTCTGCTGGCCCGGCAGGTGGTGCGCGGACCCGACGCTCCGGCGGTGCAGGACGGCGGCAGAACCTATTCGTATCAAGAGCTTGACGACTGGTCACGGTCCATATCCCAAGCCCTCCTGAGCCGTTCCATACGCCCTGGGGACGCCGTAGCGGTCCTCGGCACGCGCTCCTGGGAGGCGACGGTCGCCATCGCCGGCATCCTGCGGGCCGGCGCGGTGTGTGTCCCCGTGGACGCGCAGTACCCGTCGGCCCGTGCCGCAGAGATGCTCACCGATGCCGGTGTGCGACTGGCCATCGCACTGCCGGGCCACGAGCCGGTGGCGGCGGCGGGCGGCGAGCAGGCGTGCTGGGACGACTTCGACGCACTGCTGCAGACGCGGCCCACCGAGGATCACGACCCGGATTTCGCGTCCTTCACGGAACGTTCGGCGGAGAACTGCGCCTATGTGCTCTTCACCTCCGGCACCACTGGACGCCCCAAGCCGGTGGCGTTCCCGCACCGCGCCGTGGCGCGACTGGCCGAGGGCGGAGCCCCCTGGTGCCCCGGCTCCGGGAAGCGCGTACTGCAGACCTTCGGCCTCTCCTTCGACGGCTCCCTCTTCGAGATGTGGGCCACCCTGCTCAACGGCGGCTGCCTCGTCGTGGCGGACAGGGACGTACTCCTGGATACGGAGGCGCTGAGCTCCCTGCTCCGCGCCGAACGCATCACGCACGCCTTCATGACCACCAGCCTGTTCCACCACTCGGCGCGGACCAAGGCCGCGGTCTTCGGCTCCCTGGACATGGTGCTGGTAGGCGGTGAGGCCATGGACCCGGGGCTGGTGGCGGCGGTATGCGCGGCGGGGCGGCCGCGGCATCTCATCAACGGGTACGGCCCGACCGAGGGCGGCATCATGGTGAGCGCCTACGACGTCGGCCATCTGACGCCCGACGCCTCCTCGGTGCCGATCGGATGGCAGGTGGCCGCCAGCAGCTGCCACCTGCTGCGGGCCGACGGCAGCCCGGCGGGCCCGGGGGAGGAGGGCGAGATCTGCATCGGCGGGGAGGGCCTGGCCCTTGGCTATCTCAACCGGCCCGAGGAGACCGCCCGCGCCTTCTTCACACTGCGCACGAGTGCCGGCGAACGCGTACGTCTCTACCGCAGCGGTGACCTGGCCCGCCGGGGCAGCGACGGGCTGCTGGAATTCCGCGGCCGGGTGGACCGGCAGGTCAAGGTCCGCGGCTTCCGCGTCGAACTCGACGCCGTGGAGGCCCTGTTGCGTACGCACCCCGGCGTGGCCGACGCCGCGGTGATCGTCCGGGGGAACGACGGCATAGGCAAAGGGCTCAGCGCCTTCGTCACCTCTGCCGACGCCACCCGGCCGGTGCGGTCCGAAGAACTCCGCGATCACCTGGCGAGCCGGCTGCCCGTGCACGCGATACCCGCCCCCATCACCCCGCTGGAACGGATGCCGCTCACCGGCAACGGCAAGACGGACTACGCGGTGCTGCGGGACCGGGCGACCGCCCCGCCCGCGGCACACGGCGCGGCGCGACCGGCACCCGACCGGCCGGGCGACCCGGTCGCGGAGATCTGGGCGGAGGTGCTCGGCACACCGGTGTCCGACAGCACGGACTTCTTCGCCGAGGGAGGCAACTCCCTCCTCGCGGCCCAGGCCGTCACCCGCACCATCGCCGCCCTCGGCCTGACCGCCGAGGACTTCGCGCCGCTGCTGCAACGCCTGCTGGCGGCACCGGCGCTGTCCGCGTACCGCGCGGCGACCCGCACCCCGCCGTCGGGGCCGGACGACCGGGCGCAGCCGGACTTCGAAGCCGAGGCCCGCATCGAGCTGAACGTCGGCACCGGTCGGTCCGCCGCTCCGCAGCCCACCCGGGCCCGCCACATCCTGCTCACCGGAGCCACCGGCTTCGTCGGCGCGTTCCTGCTCGAACGGCTGCTGCGGGACACCGACGCCACCATCCACTGCCCGGTGCGCGCCGCAGACCGCCCGCAGGCGATGCGGCGGATCCACGCCACGATGCAGCGGTTCGGTCTCCGTCTCGGTGAACCCGGGCGGGTCCGCCCGCTGCCCGCCGAACTCGGCCGCCCCGGGCTGGGGATGGCTCCCGGTGTCCTCGACGGCTTGGCGGACGCGGTCGACCTGATCGTGCACAACGCCGCCCACGTCAACTTCCTTTACCCGTACCACCAGTTGAGGGAGGCGAACGTGGCGGCCGTCCGCTCCCTCCTCCACTTGGCGGCAGGGAGACGGATTCCCGTCCACTACGTCTCGACCACCGCGGTGCTCTCAGGAAGCGGCGCCGGGGGCATCCGGTATGTCGACGAGAGCACTCCGCTCAGCCATCCCGAGCTGATCAGCATGGGCTACCCGGAATCCAAGTGGGTGGCCGAGCGCATGCTCGGCCACGCGGCGGCGGCGGGGCTGCCGGTCACCATCCACCGGCCCTACGAGATCACCGGCCACAGCCGCACCGGCGCCTGGAACACCTCCAGCGCCATCTGCGCGGTCTTCGACGCCATCGCACACATGGGGTCGGCCCCCGCCGTCCCGCTGCCCCTCGACCTCGTGCCCGTCGACACCGTCACCGACGCGATCGTCGGCATCGCCACCCGGCTCCCGCATCTCGGGGGAGTGGTCCATCTGACCAACCCCCGGCCTGCGCTGCTCAGCGACATGGTCGACCGCATGCGTGCGGCCGGGTACGCCGTCGAGGACGTCAGCTACGAGGAGTGGACCGCCGCTCTCGTCGGTCATGTGCGCCGCAACCCCGAAGCCCCCATCGCGCCGTTCGTGCCGCTCTTCGTCACGCCGGCGAACCAGGCCGAGCACAGCGTCAAGGAGATGTACTTCGACACCGTCTTCCCCGAAGTCGGGCGCACCCGCACCGACCAGGTCTGGCCGGCCTGGCGGGACTCGTGCCCGCCCGTCGACGACAAGCTGCTCGACGGCTACCTCTCCTGCCTCCGACGCAGCGGCCTCCTCCTCGGCGCCCAGCGGGCCGCCCCGAGGGAGCGGACCCGGCTGACCCGCGCGTAGCTCCACGCCGTCGGCATCCGGTACGGCGGCATGCCGGTTGCCCCATGGCGCCGGCGCGTGTCCGCAGAGTCCCGCCTGGTCCGCGACGCTCCTCCCGGCTACCTCTGGGAGGAGCCCCAGGCACGCATCCTCGGAGGGGCCCGGCCGCGTTGCCGGGATCGTCCACGTAGACCCTCTGGAAGCACAACTCTCCGCCTGACGGCGAGCGGGCGATGGGGCTTCGCGGCCAAGCCCTCCGTCCGCGCTCCTGCGCGCTGAAGAGACGAGCCTGCCGCCCACGATCCGCAAGCCGCTCCTGGACTTGCACCGGTCGGTTCACCCTTTGCTCTGCACGGTGTGGTTCACCCACCGTGACGACACCGACGCCCCCAGGAACTCCCTCAGCGGGCTCCGTTTCTCAGGGTTCCCGCTCTTTCACCTCATCCGCGGTCTCCGGGGCAACTCCCTCCGGAGCGGGGGAAATGAGCCCTTGGCTGTGGGTGGCCCCGCAGAGGCGGCAAGAGCGGGCCGACGCCGTGACCGGCCCCCTCCGGTTGTCCGCCCGCTCCTGCCACCCGCTTGTGGCCGTCCCCCCGCCGCGCTACTGCCGCACGCCCGCCACGCAGCCCCCGCAGTTGTAGTACGTGACGTCCCAGTGATCACCCTCCTTGTAGTAGACGTTCCCACTGGCCGACTTCCACTTGGAACCGCCGATGGAGGAGAACGTCCCGGTGATGTACTTGGTCAGGCAGGTGGAGAGGCTGAAGTCGACCTTGTAGCCGTTCCAGTGGCTGTAGGTGCCGTCGGCATGGCCGGTTTCGGTGCCTCCGGTGAGGTTGATCGCGCAGCCGGTGGCGCCCCTGAGGGTGATCACCCCGTCCACCGTGGCCGAGTTGATCTGGTCGAACGAGGTGCAGGTGGAGTTGTTCCGGTCCGAGCAGCCGCCGCTGGAGGACCAGGTGATGCCGGCGGTGCGGAACTTCCCGGTGGCCTGCGCGTGGGTGAGCTTGGCGAGCAGGCCGGCATCGGGCTGACCGGAGCCGCGGGTGGCGTCGGAGGCGGGGGAGGCGGCGTACGAGGTGGGGGCGGCGCCCATGAGAGAACCCGCCGCGAGCATGACAACGCCGAAGGCGGTCGCGGCCGTACGTCGGAGCATGAGGACCTCCTGGAAGAAGGATGAGGGCTCCGAGAGTGGCCTGGCCGACGGGGTGCGTCAACAAGGTCGCCGAACCGTCATTGGATCAAGCCTTTGGCGCCGGATGAATTGCGTCACACCGCCAATGGCGGACTAAAATGGTGCAAAATACACAAAAGTGCAGTTCCGACGCTCCCTTTTCAGCCGATTTAATGCGATTCATGTCGTCACGCAACGAAGCCGCAGTGGCCTGGCGGCCGCCCCTCGTTGCCTGACGCTTCCTCAAGCCCGCGCCCCTTGGTAGACACGTTCGCATCATCCGCACGTGCACGGGAAGCGCACCATGACCGACCGCAATGCCTCTGACCAGCACATATTTGAGTTCGATCTGGCCGACCACGAGTCCAGGCGCCGAACCGAAGTGGTGGCGGCGCTGGGGGACAGCTGGGACCCGCTCGCGGTGATGGAGTCCGAGGACGAGGCCAACCGACTCCTCTACTCCGGCCTCGACGCGGAGCAGCAGGCCACCTACGACATGCTGGTCGCCGCCGGAGTCCTGCCGGCGTCCGGGCGGGACTGACCGTGCTGCCGCTCGATCCCACCGCCGACATCGGCCGCCGGGCCTGGGTGCCCTGCCCCCGGTGCGAGGATCATCAGGACTGCGCGACCTGCCTGGACGGCCGCACCTGCGGCGATCACTGGCGCTACCTCCTGACGAACAAGGGCAGCACGCTGCACCTGCAATGCCCCAACTGCACGCACCTGTGGGCCTGGCAGTCGGGCTTCGGTGCGGCCGGCCGGTCGTCGAGCTGATCGCGGCCGGGCACAGCGGCCCGACATAACCCCTCTCCCCGGGTTGAGAGTTGAACGGCATCACCCGGCCCGGGTGAACGCCTCCGCTCCGGCGACGCCCAGCTGCCGGGCCGCCGCCTCGACGGTCTGGGTGAGCCGGGTGGCGATGGCCATGAGGCCCACCGCCGGGCACGGGGGTGAGGAGACCGGCGCGACGCTGCGCACTGTCGAAGTCGACGTCCCCGACATTGCCGGGGTGATACCCGGCATCGATCACTACCGCACCGGGCCTGATGTGGTCACCGCGCAGGAACCGCGGCCGGCCGACCGCGACGATCAATACATCGGCCTCCCTGGTGACAGAGGGGAGATCCGTGGTGCGGGAGCTGTAGGTCACCGTGGCGTCGCGGGCGAGCAGCAGCATCCCGACCGGCTTCCCCAGGATCGCGCTGCGGCCGACCACGACGGCACGCCGGCCGGATCGACGTCGTAGTGCTCCAGCAGCCGCATGATGCCGCCGGGTGTGCACGAGGCGAAGCCGTCCAGGCCGAAGCTCATCGCGGCGAACGAGTGGGTGGTGACACCGTCGACGTCCTTCTCCGGGGCGATGGCCTCGAACGCCGCGCGCTCGTCGAGGTGCGGGCCGACCGGATGCTGGAGCAGGATGCCGTGCACCTCGGGATCCTGCGACAACGAGGCAATGGTGCCGCTGAGTTCGGCCTGGGTGACCGAGGCGGGCAGTGCGACATGCCGGGATCGTAGCCCGGCGCGCTCGCAGCGGTTCCGCTTCATCCGGACGTAGGTCACCGAGGCCGGGTCGACACCCACCAACACTGTGGCCAGGCACGGGCGTTGCCCGGTCCGCCGGGAGATCTCCGCCGCACGCTCGGCGGCGTGCTCGACCATACGGCGCGCGAGATCGCTGCCGTCCATGAGGATCTTGGGCCCGCCGTGCTCAACGCCTATGGATTCAGGCGTCCTTGGACGACGCGAGGTGGGCGAAGACGACCACGTTGTCGGCGTAGTCCTTGGCCTTGCGGTCGTAGGCCCCACCGCAGGTGATCAGGCGCAGTTGCGCGGACGGCGTGTCGGCGTAGACCCGGTCGTTGGGGAAGTCGGCCTTGCTGAAGGTCTCCACAGTGTCGACCTTGAACGTCGCGACGGTGCCGTCCTCCCGGGCGATGTCCACCGTACTGCCGGGCTTGAGCATGCTGAGCTGGAGGAAGACCGCGGGACCGGTCTTGGTGTCGACGTGGCCCGCGACGATGGAGGCGCCCCGCTCGCCGGGCGACGCACCGTCCTCGAACCAGCCGACCAGGTTGTTGTTGTCCGACGGAGGCGCCGCGAGTTGGCCCGACTCCTCGATGGCCAGCGGAGTGAACGGCGCGTCGACCGCGATCTCCGGAATCGAGAGCCGCGTGGGCGCGGAGCGCGGCAGCGTCGGCCCGGGGGTGGCCGAGGCGACCGCCGGGGGCCGGGACTGCGGCTTGGGGTCCGCGGTGGTCTCGAACGAGTTGTAGACGAGGAGGGCGCCCAGTCCGACGGCCACGGCGGGCCACATCAGGGAACGGCCGGGCGGACGATGGGCTGTCGTGGTCCGGGGGGAGTTCTGCTGCGCGGACATGAACGGGCCTTTCGTGAACGGAGCGGTGCGGCGTCCGGGCGCCGTCGCCTGCGGGCCGCAGGCCGGGGCCGGTGACGGGAAGCGCATCGCCGCGGCCACCGCCCGGCCGGACGGTGGCCGCGACAGCGCAGCGACCTGTGGCGGATGCGGCCCGATCAGGCCGCCGCGGCACCTGACGCGTTGCGGCGGCGCAGCATGTACGCGCCGGCGCCGAGTCCACCGATCAGCAGCACCGAGCCGGCGGCCAGGCCGCTACCGGACATGGCCAGGGCGCCGCCACCGGTGTGGACGCCACCGCGCGGCTTCTTGCCCTCCCACGACTTGTTGTGCTCGCCCTTCCACTTGTCGTGGTCGCCCTTCCAACCGCCCTCGCGGTCGCCCTTCCAGCCCTCTTCGCGGTCGTCACCGGAGGGGTAGTCGTCCTGGTCCCAGTCCTGCGTCAGCGACTTGGCCAGGGCGCCGCCGCCGGTGCGCATACCGCCGTGCGGCTTGCGGCCGTCCCGTGACTTGTCGTGGTCGTGCTTGTGGCCCTTGTGGTGCTTCCCGGACTTGTCGTGATCGCCCTTCCCGGACTTGTCGTGGTCGCTGCTGGAAGAGGACGTGCTGTCCGGGGTCCGGTCCTCGGCCGTGGTCAGGGCGTACGCGGCCGGAGCGGATATCGCGAAGGCCGCGGTGATGGCGGCCGAGGCGAACAGGGTGCGAGCAGTGCGCATGAGGGCATTTTCCTTTCGCTGCGTCTGCGAAGGCCGACGCGTCATCGGCACACGGGATCGCAGGTGCGGCGTGATCACCGTCAGCCGGATCGCGGCGCGCCACCACCGGAGAACGCCGCATTCGGGCGACACGCTGGGCTCTTCGGGTGGATAAGGGGCCGATAATCACCCGTTGAGCGGCGCGCGCTTCCACGGTGTCGGCGCCGTTGTGCGGTAAAGGGGCCGCTGATGGACCGGCGCGTGCGGGACGTTCGACGGCGTCGACATGGCCGGCCCGTCGGCCCGCCGTTCGTCGCCGGGGTACGCGCGAGCCGCCGAGCGGCGCCGGAACGGCCGGCGGATAGGGCCGAATGGCGGGCGTGGTGTCACACGATCGGCAGCTCGGGGTGTGTCGCGCGCTCCACGAGGCGCTCGATCGGTAAGCCTGGGCGCCTCAGTCGTGAAGCGCCCCGAGGCGGCGCACGCACCCGTGACGATATTGTCATTTCGTGGGTGTATGCGTGCTTTGGGGTGCTTTATTGCGCCAAAACGGTTCAACCGCGTTGTTGAAACGTTGTCCGGGTATGGAGCCTAGAGAGTTGTGGGACCGCAACGCCGTGCTGGCGGAAGCGTTTTGTCTGGGAGACGAGCGGGTGCGCGAGGCGCAGGCCAGGCTTGATGAGGCGCAGGCCGACCGATCGCGGGTGCTGGCGGCGTTTGCGGTGACCGTGGGCAGCGCCGGCGCGGTGGCCGGCCTCTTCGGATTGAACGAGCGGGAAGTGCGGGTCGCCCGGCGCACGGTGGGCAAGGACGATGCCCGCGCCGTTGCCGAGGAGTTGCTGGCCGGGGGGCCGACGGCGCTGATCCGGGAACCGGAGATGCCCGAGACGCCTGATTACTCTTCCGAGGTTCCGCCCGCCGCCGCCGCGCCTACGCAGACGTCCGGGACCCGGCAGTCGGCTCCGCCGCGCGAGCCGGCGAGCAGCCCTCAGGAGCAGGGGTGGTCCGCGGCGATGGATGCGGTGCTGATCGGTAGTTGGCAGACCGGGGTGGATCTGCGTGAATTGGCCACCGAACTCGGCCTGGACCTGACCCGCTTGGTCAGCCGCGCCCAGCAGTTGTCCGCCCAGGGCCGATTCCCCGGTCATGAGGGTCACGCGGGACGTCATCGCCGCGGCCCCGGTGAGATGCACGAAGCCGAATACGCCATCCCTGCCCAGCAGACGGCGGCATGGAATGCGGCGCCCGCTGCGCACGCGATGCAGTCCGCCTGGTACCAGGGCACGGTGCCGGCGGGGGAGACGGTCCAGGACGTGGCGCTCGCCCCGGACTGGGACAACGCCCTCGCTCCGTGGGGCACGATCGCTTCCCCTTACGAGGAGGCCGCGGCCTCCCCCCAGCCTTGGACCCAGTACCACCTCAGCTCCTGATGTACCGCAGGGCCCGGCAGGAGCCGTAGTGCCTGCGGCGCGGCGACCGTAGGGACGGAGGCGGGGGAGGGGTGGAGGGGGCATGGGTCGGATCCTCCCTTCACCCACGGATAGCGTCAACGCGTGGTTGACGACCGCGGATCGACAACCTACGGTTGACGCATGACGAATCCTCTTCCCATGAACCCTCAGGTGCGCCTCGACGATCTGATCGAGGCGATCAAGAAGGTCCACCCCGACGCCCTCGACCAGCTCTCCGACGCGGTCCTCGCCGCGGACCATCTCGGCGACGTCGCCGACCATCTGATCGGCCACTTCGTCGATCAGGCGCGGCGCTCCGGTGCCTCCTGGACCGAGATCGGCCGGAGCATGGGCGTGACCAAGCAGGCAGCTCAGAAGCGGTTTGTCCCCAAGGACCCCGGCGGCCCCTCGGACCTCGACCCGAGCCAGGGCTTCAGCCGGTTCACGCCACGGGCGCGGAACGTCGTGGTGGCCGCGCAGGACGAGGCCCGGGCGGCGGGTGACAACGAGATCCGCCCGGCGCACCTGGTGCTGGGGCTGCTGAACGAGCCGAACGCGCTCGCCGCCAAGTTGATGGTCGCGCAGGGCGTGCCCCTGGAGACGGCGCGGGAGGCCGTGACGGAGACGCTGCCGCCGGCGGCCGGGACGGTGCCCGAGCTCATCCCGTACGACACCCAGGCGCGCAAGGCGCTGGAGCTCACGTTCCGGGAGGCCCTGCGGATGGGGCACAACTACGTCGGCACGGAGCACGTCCTGCTGGCGCTGCTGGAGCTCGAAGGGGGCGAGGGCGTCCTCGCCGGTCTCGGCCTCGACAAGGCGGCGACCGGGGACCGTATCTCCGAAGCGATCGCGGCGGCCCTTGCGGCGGAAGAGCCGGAGTGACCTCGGGCTGACGTGGTGTCATGCCGCGGGAAAGGCTGGGCGCATGATGGTTCCGGCTGCGCAGACCCTGGGCGCCGGGCTCGCGGGAGTCTCACGGCTGTGGTGTCTGGGCCGCGGGGCTCCCGCTCGCGGTGGCGTTGTCGCTCTCGGGTCCGGACGCTGCCCACCGTCCTTCGGTGGCAAGGCGGTTGGGGGGATCGACCGCGTGCGGCGGTGCCGGGGTCAGCGGGTCAGCCGGACGCGGTAGGAGTACAGCTCGGGCAGGAAGTAGCTGATCGCCAGCTCGACGCGGCGGCCCTCGGAGGTCGTGTAGAGGCGGTCGATCCGCAGCAGCGGATGCTGTGGCTCGCATTTCAGCTGCTCGGCGACGACGTCCGGGGCCGGGGCGACCGTGATGCTCTGCTCGGCCCCGGTGATGGGCTGCTCCAGCCGGTCGTCGAGAAGGCCGATGATGGTGAAGGTGCTGGTCGCGCCCGTTTCCGTCAGCTGGTCGACGGAGGCCAGGGTCTCGCCGACGTCCGTCGGCAGCCACACCGTGGTGTGACAGAACGGCACCTCGTCGTGCAGCCGCCGGAAGGCGAGCGTGTGCACCATGTCGCTGTCCAGTCGCAGCCGCCCGGCGGCGTCGATGTCCACGCGCCGCCGCAATGGGCCGGTCAGCTGCATGGTGGTGTCGATGGACAGCCCCATCAGGTCGTCCACCGAGCCGAACTTGCGCAGGTAGCGGCCGTCGCGCGGGGCGGCGAACGTCCCGCGCCCCGGGACCCGGTAGACCAGGCCCTCGGCGACCAGGTCGTGGAAGGCACGGCGTACGGTCTGGCGGCTGACCCGGTAGGTCTCGGCCAGCTCGGCCTCCGTCGGCAGCCGCACCCCTTCGGGGTAGCGGTCGTCCGCGAGGTCCGCGCGCAGATCGTTCGCCAACTGCTGGTACGCGCTCTGCCCACGGGCCGGCTTGTTGGCCATCACATCCTCGTCGCCGTTCACATCCGGGAAGGACGGCCAGCCTATCCGCCCCCGAAGGAGCAGGTCACCCGCAGGGATGCGGGGCGGCCCTTCGTGTCCGGATCCGGCGGACGGCCTGTTCCGCGAGGGGCATCCCGGCCCTTGCGGTCACGAGCCGTCCGCCGAGTCGGCTCAGCCGCGCGCAGCGGCCTCCAGGATGCGGCGCGCCCGCTCCAGGACCGGGCGGTCCACCATGTGACCGTCGACGACGGTGACCGCTTCACCGGCGCCCAGCACCCGGCGCGCCCACTCCCGCTCGGCGCTTGATGGCGCGAACCCCTCGTGCACGGCGTCCAGTTGGCGTGGGTGGATGCACAGTTTTCCGGTGAATCCCATCCGGCGGGCGTGCGCGATGTCCCCCGACAAGGGGCCTGTGTCGTCGAGGTCGGTCGTGACGCCGTCCAGAGGCGGCACGAGCCCGGCGGCTGCCGAGGCACACACCACCCGCGAGCGCGCGTACGCCAACGCCTGATGATCGGTGGGGTCCACGCCGAGCTGCGCCGAGAGGTCGACGTTGCCGAAGGCGGCCCGCAGCACGTTCGGTGCCCGGCAGAGCGACGCGGCGTTCTCGACCCCGGCGGCGGTCTCCATCAGCGCCAGCACCGGTGACCGCCCGCGCGTCTCCAGGGCGACCGCCTCCGGTACGGCCGGGTCCTCGGCCTTGGGCAGCATGAGGGGGACGCCGTGCGCGGCGGCCATCTCCAGGTCGGCCTCGAACCACGGCGTTCCGGGCGCGTTGATCCGGACCACGGCCCGGCCGCCCTCGGTCAGCCACGCGGCCACGTCGTCGCGGGCCGCGTCCTTCGCCTCGGGGGCGACCGCGTCCTCCAGATCGATGATCACGCCGTCGGCACCCGCGGCGACCGCCTTGTCGTAGCGGTCGGGACGGTGCCCGGGGACGAACAACAGGCTGCGGGCGGCCGCCAGGGTCGTGGCCCACGCGTCCGTGTCGGCGCTGCTCATGCGAAGGTCACCTCCGCCGTGGCGTGTTCGCTCTCGCGCGGCCCGGTGATCCGCAGCCGAACGCCCTCGTCGGACGGCTCGCCGCAGGCCAGCAGCTGTTCCCGGCAGAACGCCGGCTTGTGCAGCCGGTAGGACAGCGTGCGGACGGTGCGCTCGGGGGCCTGCCTGCGGACCACCTCCAGCATCATCAGCGCCAGCAGCGGGCCGTGCACGACCAGCCCCGGATACCCCTCGACGTCGGTGACGTAGGTGGCGTCGTAGTGGATGCGGTGGGTGTTCGCGGTGAGCGCGCTGATGCGGAAGAGGACGGCCGGATCGGCGGTCCACGGCAGCTGCCAGGGTGCGTCGCTCCGCGGTTCGGCGGCGGGGGCCAGGGTGACGGCGGCCGGCACCGGGGCGCCGCCGCCGCTGCGGTAGACGATGTCCTGCTCCTCCGCCACCCGCAGCTCGCCGTCCTGGCTGAACTCGTTGCGTACGGTGACGAACAGCAGTCCGCCGCTGCGCCCCTTCTTCGCCTGCACCTTCACCACGCGACCGGACTGCTCGGCCGGGTGCCCGGTGGTCAGCGGCGTACGGATCTCCAGTCGGCCGCCGGCGAACATGCGCCGCCGCTCCGGAAGCGGTGGCAGGAAGTGCCCGTCGCGCACGTGCCCGTCCGGGCCCAGGTCGCTCTGCCGCGGCCAGGTCAGGAAGTGCATCCAGTGCCACAGCGGCGGCAGCGGCCGGCCTGCCGTGGCCACCGTCTCGGGCAGGTCGAGTACGGCGGAGAGCGCCGCGACCGGCGCCGGGTCCAGCGCGTCGGTGGCGTGGGTGCCGGCCGGGTGCCAGGTACGGGCGGTCTCTTCGAGAACGCTGAAGTCGGCGGCGGAGGCGTCGGCGGGGGACAAGGCGGCTCCTGTCGTGCGAGGGGCGGAAGGGAGGGGGAGCGGGGCCGGCTTCCGGGCGGCCGGGCCGGTCGCCGGCCTGGAGTCAGCTGACGTCTGCGGTGCGGGTGGTGGGCGGGGTGGGCACCTCCTCCTGCGCGGGGCGGGCGTGCAGTGCCTCCAGTGCCGCGTCGCGGGTGTCGAGGCCGAAGAATGCCACGGTGAGGGCGGCGACGAGCCAGGCCCCGGCCACGAAGGCGAACACGCCGACGTAACCGAGCCCGGGTGAGGTGTAGATGGCCGCGATGATCAGCGGGGCGACGATGTTCGCGGCGCGCCCGGCGCCGTTGCCCAGCCCCGAACCCGCGGTCCGCAGGGCGGTCGGGAAGTACTCGGGCGTGTAGGAGTACAGCACGGCGATATAGCTCTGGCTGAGCGCGGCGACCAGCACACCGAAGACGACGACGGCCGCGGTGCCCGTGCTGAGCCCGTAGCTGATGCCGACCACCGCGACCAGAAGCCCGAGGACGACCGAGAGGTGCTTGCGCGAGAACCGGTCGATGAACGGCGCGGCGAGGAAGGCGCCGGGCACCGCGCCGATCGTGGTGATCGCCGACATCGTCATGGACCGGGCGAAGTCCTGGCCGCGGTCGGCCAGGAGGGTCGGCACCCAGGAGGCGAAACCGTAGAAGCCGGTCAGCGCGAAGATCCACACGACCATCATGACAAGGGAGTTGCGTCGCTGGCCCGGCGCGAAGAGGTCGGCGAAGCGGGCCTTCGGCGGCAGGAGAGGCTCCGCCGCGGGCACCTCGTCGTGCGGCTGCGCGGCCTCCGGGCGGAAGTCCGGAACGAAGCGGCGGACCGTCTCCTCGGCCTCTTCGGTCCGGCCCCGGGAGAGCAGCCAGCGTGGCGACTCCGGCAGCCGCCGGACCAGTGGGAGCAGCAGGAAGCCGAGCGCGCCCGCGACGAACAGCCAGCGCCATGCGGCGGGGTGGGAGACGGTGACCGCGCGGGCCGAGAAGGCGACCAGCGGGATGCCGACGAGGCCGACACCGAGCGCGACGGCCTGGAAACGGCCGCGGTGGGTGGCCGGGGTGACTTCGGAGAGGTACGAGATCGCCACCGCGGTCATCGCGCCGAGACCGAAGCCGGTCAGCGCGCGGGCCGCGGCCATCAGGCCGGGGGTGGAGACCACGGCGTTGAGCAGTGAGGCGGCCGAGAAGATCAGGACGGCGGCGGACATGCCGGCCCGGCGGCCCCGCAGGTCGGCGGCGCGTCCGCCGAGGACCGCGCCCACCGCCATGCCCGCGAAGCTCATCGCGGTCACCACGGCCACGTCGTGCACGGTGAACAGGTGCGCGGCCCGGATCGCCGGGGCGGCGTAGGCGAACGTGTTGAGATCGGCGAGATCGAACAGGAACATCGCGCTCACGGTCAGCAGCACCCTGCGGTGCATACGGCCGATGGGCGCTTTGCTCAGTGCGGCGAGGGCGGGGGACGGGGTCGACACTGACCTACCTCCAAGGGGTCCCGGCATACGGGCGGCGGCTCATCGGGTGAGGGGTGCGGAGGCGACGCGTCCCGCGGCGCTCACAGGCCGCCCGCCGTCCTGGCGGGCCATTGATGAAGCCATTTGATGTATTGCTACGTACAAAGCACCGGCATTCTGTGGTGCGCCTCACTCTGCCGTCAAGGGTGCGCCGAATTTCTCTGCTGGCGACTGGATTTCGCCTCGTTGACACCGCCAGAATATGGCCGTACAAATTGCGCTGAGCCGCCGACGGCACGCCCGGCGGACGCCGAACATCGGAGGGGACCCGCATGACCGCCGCCCGAGCCCTCGCGCAGTGGGCCCACGACCACCGGCCCGACCCCGACGACCTCGCGCTCGCCGACCGCGCCCTCGCCGACACCCTCGCCGTCGCGCTCGCCGCCCGCGCCCACCCGCTGCGCCCGGTCGCCGCGCCGCTGCCCGACGCGGCGCGCTGGGCGGCGATGGCCCATGTGCTGGACTTCGACGACCTGCACACCGACACCACCACGCACATCTCGGTGGTCACCGTCCCCGCCGTACTCGCCGTCGGCGGTGACGCCCGCGCCTACCTGGCGGGCGCCGGCGTCATGGCCAGGCTCGGCGCGATGCTCGGCTGGCGCCACTACGCGGCCGGCTGGCACGCGACCTGCACCGCGGGCGCCCCGGCAGCCGCCGTGGCGGCCGGCATCGCCCTCGGGCTGGACGTCCCCCGGCTGGCCACCGCGATGGCGCTCGCCGTACCCGCGGCCGGCGGCGTCCAGGAAGCCTTCGGGACGCACAGCAAGTCCCTGCAGGTCGGCTTCGCCGCGGACGCCGGAGTGCGAGCCGCCCGCCTCGCCCGGGCCGGCGCCACCGCCGACCCCCGTGCCCTGGACGCCTGGCTGGAGCGGGTCGGCGGCACGCCCACGACGGAAGGCGCCGAGGGCCCCGCCGTCCCGGGCGGCCTCGCCATCAAGCTGTTCCCCTGCTGCTACGCCATGCAGCGGCCGATCGCCGCCCTGCGCGAGATCCGCGACCGGCTGATCGGCGGTCACACCGGCGGCGGGATCACCGGCATCACCGTCACCACCCCCGCGGGTACCGTGCACCCGCTCCTCCACGACCGGCCCGTGACCGGCCTCGCGGCGAAGTTCTCCATGCCGTACGCGATCGCCACCGCGCTGCTCGACGGCTATCCCGGCTTCGAGAGCTTCACGGACGAGGCGGTGAACCGGCCCGAGGCGCAGCGGATCATCGACCTGGTGACCGTCGACCGGCTGCCCGGCGAGACCAGCACCCTCCTCGACGGCACGGTCGCCCTGCGCGTCGACCTCGCCGACGGCACCGCGGTCCACGCCGAGATGGCCCTGCCGCCCGGCTCGCCAGGACGTCCGCCCACCGCGAGCGACCTGCGCGAGAAGTTCGCCGCCTGCGGAGCGGATGTTCCCGGGATGACGGCGGGCATCAGCTGGACGGGCGCCGCGACACTGATGCATGCGGCGTTCCCGGCGGCGGACGCCGATCCCGCCCCGAACCCCGACCAGGAGGCGTGAGGACCGTGCAGCAGCAGCTCCCGCTCGAAGGCATCACCGTCGTCAGCATCGAACAGGCGGTGGCCGCCCCCTTCGCCACCCGCCAGCTCGCCGACCTCGGCGCCCGCGTCATCAAGATCGAACGCCCCGGCGACGGCGACTTCGCCCGCCGCTACGACCGGACCGTGCACGGCCAGTCCAGCTACTTCGTCTGGCTCAACCGCTCCAAGGAATCCGTCACGCTCGACCTCAAGGACGAGCGGGGCCGGGAGATCCTGCACCAACTCCTGGCCGAGGCGGATGTGTTCGTCCAGAACCTCGCCCCCGGCGCCGCCGACCGACTCGGCCTCGGCCCCGACGCGCTCACCGCCCGCTATCCCCGGCTGATCCCGTGCACGGTCTCCGGCTACGGCACCAGCGGCCCCTGGGCCGACCGCAAGGCGTACGACCTGCTCATCCAGTGCCAGACCGGCCTGGTCTCCCTCACCGGCACCGCCGAGGAAACGGCCCGGGTCGGCATCTCCGTCGCCGACATCTCCGCCGGTATGTACGCCTACAGCGGCATCCTCACCGCCCTCTTCGCCCGCGCCACCAGCGGCGTGGTGCACCCGGTGGAGGTCTCGCTCTTCGAGGCGCTCGCGGAATGGATGAGCCAGCCCGCCTACTACACCCGGCACAGCGGCACCCAGCCGCCACGGATCGGCACCCAGCACGCCACCATCGCCCCGTACGGCGCCTACACCGCGGCCGACGGCAAGGACGTCCTCTTCTCCATCCAGAACGAGCGCGAATGGGCCGCGCTGTGCGCCGGTTTCCTCGGCCGGCCCGAACTGACCGACGACCCGCGCTTCGCCACCGGCTCCGACCGCGTCGTCCACCGCGACGCGCTCAACGCCGTCATCGCCGAGCGGTTCGCCCACAGCGCGGCCGCCGACGTCCTGAAGTCCCTCGACGAGATCGGTGTCGCCTGCGCCGGGGTCAACTCCCTCACGGAATTCCTCGAACACCCCGTGCTGGAAGGCCGCGACCGCTGGCGCGACGTCGCCGTACCGGGCGCCACCGTGCAGGCCCTGCTGCCGCCCGCGGACCTCGCCGGAGTCACCGCCCGCATGGACCCCGTACCGAGCGTCGGCGAACACACCGAAGCGGTCCTCACCGCCCTGGGACACAGCCCCGAGTCGCTCGCCGCGCTGCGCGCCGACGGCACCATCTGACGCCGGTCCACCGCCCTTTCCTGCCGCCCGCACCCAAGGAACCCGCATGAGCACGCTGGACACCCTCACCGACGACGAACGCTTCGTCGTCGAGACCGTGCACGACTTCGTCAACAAGGACGTCAAACCCGTCGTCCAGGAGCTGGAGCACGCCAACACCTACCCCGAGCAGCTCATCGGGAAGATGAAGGCCCTCGGGATCTACGGGCTCGCCATCCCCGAGGAGTACGGCGGCACCGCGGTCTCCACCTCCTGCTACGTCCTGGTCACCGAGGAACTGGCCCGCGGCTGGATGAGCCTGGCCGGCGCGATGGGTGGCCACACCGTCGTCGCCAAGCTGCTGCTGCACTTCGGGACGGAGGAGCAGAAGCGCCGCTACCTGCCGAAGATGGCCACCGGCGAGATCCGCGCGACCATGGCCCTCACCGAGCCCGGCGGCGGCTCCGACCTCCAGGCCATGCGCACCACCGCCCACAGGGACGGTGCAGACCACTCCGGAGCCGACGGACCCGACGGACCTGACGAAGCCGGGCGCGGCGGAGGCTATCTCGTCAACGGCACCAAGACCTGGATCACCAACTCCCGCCGCTCCCAGCTGATCGCCCTGCTCTGCAAGACCGACCCGGCCGCGGCCCCCGCCCACCGCGGCATCTCCATCCTCCTCGTGGAGCACGGCCCCGGCCTCACCGTCTCCCGCGACCTCCCCAAGCTCGGCTACAAGGGCGTCGAGAGCTGCGAGGTCGCCTTCGACAACTACCGGGCCGCACCGGACGCGTTGCTCGGGGGTGTGGAAGGCCAGGGCTTCCCCCAGATGATGAAGGGCCTGGAGACCGGCCGCCTCCAGGTCGCCGCCCGCGCACTGGGCGTCGGGCGCGCCGCCCTGGAGGACTCGCTCGGTTATGCCCAGGAACGCGAGTCGTTCGGCAAGCCCATCTGGAAGCACCAGTCCGTCGGCAACTACCTCGCCGACATGGCGACCAAGCTGACCGCGGCCCGGCAGCTCACCCTGCACGCCGCCCGTGAGGCCGACGCGGGCCGCAGGGTGGACATGGAAGCCGGCATGGCCAAGCTCTTCGCCTCCGAGACCGCGATGGAGATCGCCCTCAACGCGGTCCGCATCCACGGGGGTTACGGCTATTCCACCGAGTACGACGTCGAACGCTACTTCCGCGACGCGCCACTGATGATCGTCGGTGAGGGAACGAACGAGATCCAGCGCAACGTCATCGCCGCCCAGCTGGTCAAGCGTGGCGGGCTGGAGTAGGGGAGGGCGCGGCCGGAAGGACCGGGCCGACGCCTCCTTCCCGGGCGCTCGGGCCCACGGCGATCGCGTCGCCGGTATCGCGAGGCCGTCCGCTGTCCGCCGTCCGCTCGGGAAGGGCGGAGGGCGACGGGACCCCGAACCGTGACACGCGCCCTTCGCCTGTCCGCTTCGGCCACGGCTCACGGCACAGTGGCGGCATGAACGCAGACGACAGAAACATTCTGGCCCGGGGACGCGTGGCGACCAGGCTGCCCGCCCAGGACCTGGACCGGGCGCGGCGCTTCTACGCGGACGTACTCGGTCTTGAGCCCGTGGACGAACGCCCGGGTGGGCTCCTGTACCGGTGCGCAGACACGGAGTTCGCACTGTTCAAGTCGGTCGGCGCGTCGCCGGGAACCTTCACTCAGATGGGCTGGGTGGTCGACGACCTGGAGACCGTCGTGTCGGAACTCAAGCAGCGCGGTGTGACGTTCGAAGAGGTCGACGTGCCCGGCCTGCGCACGAAGGACGGGATCGCCGACATCGAGGGGAACTACCCGAGCAAGGGCGCACGGGGCGAACGCGCCGCCTGGTTCCGTGACAGCGAGGGAAACATGCTGGGCATCGGCGAGCCGGTCGTCTGAGCGGAGCGCCACGGCCCGACCGACGTGCACGGATGCCCGGCGTGCACGGGTGCCCGGCGTCCACGCCCCGTGCACACGCGGCCAACCGTGGCGCCCGTCGGGCCACCTGGCGGGCTCAGCCGCAGGCGCCCGGCGCCGCCTACGTCACGGGCATCGCTCCGTCTTCTTGACCACGCCGATCTTGACCGGGCCGCTCATGGGCGCGCCAGGGGCCGGTACCTGGGTGCAGGTCTTCCAGTTCGCGGGCCACAGGACGTGCCTCTTGAACCCGCTCACGTCCCGGACGTCGACCCTCGTGCCCGCGTCGACGGTCCGGTAGACGGTCATGAGGGGCCGGTCCTTGAAGCTCGGCATGGGGGCGGGGCCTGCCTGGGCCTGGCCGGCCAGGCCCAGCGCGGATGCCGCGAGGACTCCTACGACGGTGATGATCTTGTTTACCGGTGAACGACCGCTGTCGGAGTTTGGTCACACGTACGGGCCGCCCTGCCCGCCACCCGAGTGTCTCGGGTGGCGGCCGCCCTGCCGTGGGCCCGGGATCAGCCCGCTGTCGGGTCGGCGGGGACCGGGTGTACCTCGACCGGCTCGTTGCTCGGCGCGCCACCGGGGCCGGGACAGGCCGACGCCCGAGCGGCGATCGCCAGGGCGCGGTCCTCGCTCTTGACGTCGACGACCCAGTAACCGGCGAGGATGCGGTCCGCCTCGGCCGGTCCCTCGCTCACCACCGGGCGCCCGTCGTCCCCGGCCCGTACGGTCTTGGCCAGCGCGGGTCCGCCCAGTCCCCGCGCCTCCACGAGCTCCCCGGCGGAGGTCAGCTCCTCGTTGAGCGCGTTCATGTGGGCGAACATCGCCTTGGTGTCCTCCTCGGAATACGCGGACATCATCGATTCCCACTGGGGGGCCGGGACGTTCAACTGGATCATGTACTGCATGATTCTCACCTTCCGGGCGGGTGCTGTGCTGTCGAAGAGATAGACGCCCGGATGCGGCAGAACTCATCGGTCCGCTCCGCACGACGAGCGGATCTTCGAGACCGCGCCGCGAACGGAGTCGCCCGAGCGGCTGAGGCAGCACAGATGCGCCGCGATATGCGGCTTTTCCATGCTAATGGTGCGATCTGATGGGCTCAGGCGCCACGCCGCCCCACCCCGAGCACGGACACGGCGAGGGCCACGAAGCCGGGCGGGCCCTTCACGTGCTGCCCTTGGCCCACGCTGAGGCCGGGCCCGGCTGCACGTAGGTTCTTGACCCTCACACCGTGTCAGGCGGTCAACTCGGAGACCATCATGTTCACCATCGGAGACTTCGCCCGCCACGGCCGCGTATCGGTCCGGATGCTGCGTCACTACGACGCGACCGGCCTGCTGCGCCCGGCCCGGGTCGACCCTGCCACCGGCTACCGCTCCTACACGGCCGGCCAGCTCGCCCGCCTCAACCGCGTCATCGCACTCAAGGACCTCGGCTTCACCCTCCGGCAGGTCCAGGAGATCCTCGACGAGAAGGTCTCCTCCGAGGAACTGCGCGCCATGCTGCGGCTGCGACGGGCCGAACTGGAGGCCACGGTGACGGCCGAGGCGGCCCGGCTGACCCGGGTCGAGGCGAGGCTCCGGTCGATCGAGAGCGAGGGGCGCATGCCCGTCAACGACGTCGTAGTGAAGAGCCTGCCGAGCGTGCGGGTGGCCGAACTGACCGCGGTGGCACCGGACTTCGACACGATCGGGCCGGTCATCCAGCCGCTGTACGAGGAGCTGATGAAGCGCCTCCGGGTGGCTGGGGTCGCCCTGACCGGTCCGGGTGTCGCGTACTACGAGGACGCCCCGGACGGCGGGGTCCTCATCCACGCGGGCGTCGAGGTCGCGGCGGCCCTCGGGGAGGATGACGGGCTGCGAATCGTGGACCTGCCGCCCATCGAGCGGGCCGCGACGGTCGTGCACCGCGGGTCGATGGAAGCGGTCCTGCCCACGATCCAGAGCCTGGGCCGCTGGATCGACGCCAACGGCTACCGCTCGGCGGGCTACCCCAGGGAGATCAATCTGGAGTGCCCGGAAGACCGGGACGAGTGGGTGACCGAACTCCAGGAGCCGGTGGTCACGGCCTGACGGGAGGGATTCGCGGCGCCGCCGTCAGTCCGCATCGCACGGCGCGGAAGCGTCCGCATCGCGATCGACGAGGGTCACGCTCGATGCCAGGGCGCGGGCGGTGTCGGCGAAGTACTGTTCGTCGGCACCGCGGGCCAGCCCCAGCACGACGCCCTGACCGAGGCCGACGAACAGTGCTCTGAGCGCGGTGACCAGGCGTTGCGACTGATGCGACGTCACAACGCCCCCCTTGTGCGCTCGTCCGGTGAACAACGCGATCAGATGGCTCTCCTGCGCCAGGACGGACTCGGCGATCCGGGAACCCAACTCGGGGTCGTGCAGGGCCATGTCCAGCAAGGTGATCTGCAGCGACATGGCGGGCAATGCGTCGGGGGAGTCGCAGCTGCGCCGGTAGTACCGGGCAAAGGCCTCGACCGCTTCCAGCAGGTCCGCCCCGGCGGGAACCGCCTGCTCGATCTCTTGGTAATGCGGCCGCAGGTGGTCGGTGACCAGGGCTGTCACCAGGCCGCTCTTGCTGCCGAACAGCGAGTAGACGGCGCCGGTGGTCAGGCCGGCGCGCTCGGCGATCTCCTCGAGCCTGGCGCGGTACCCGTCTCGCGAGACGACCTGGAACGCGGCGTCCAGCAGGGCGCGGCGGTTGCGTTCCTTGGTCTCCGCTCTCGTCATTCTCATAATCTCATTATTATAGTAATCAAGTTATGGAAGCGACAGCCGGCCGGCAGGTCGGCATCAGGGGGAAGGCTCATGACCCAGACCCAGACCCGACGCCGGACCGAGGCAAGGGCATTGACCGGCCGGATGGTTGGAGTCGTCGCCGACGGCGTCGTCAAGGTGCTGATCGGCGCCGCGTTCATCGTCGGAGCCGCCCGGCTCGGCCAACTGCTCGGCGCGCCCGCCTGGCTGATGGTCGTCTCCGGCGTGAGCCTGCTGATCGGCGGTGGCGCCGAGATCAGGTACGTGCGCAGCCGTGCCATGCGCACCTACACGCGGCTCATGGTCGCCTACGACAGCGGCTGGGCACTGGTCACGCTTGCCGGCCTGCTGGTGACCTGGCAAGGGACGGGCGCCGGGGGCGAGATGTGGCTCGGCTACCAGGCGGCGGCGTCCCTCGCGCTCGCCGTATCGCTGGTCGTCGCCGCCCCCGTGCGGACGACTGCGGACTCCGGCGCGGAGGACTCGGCCCGCTGACGGCCGGCCTCCGGCTCGTCCCTCAGCCCGCCGATCCGTCGGCGGGGGCCCTGGCGCCCGGCGCCCGACCGGGCGCGACGGCGTCGTCGTCGCCCTCCTTCTCCGGGGCTGCCGCTGCGGCGTGCGGCACGGTCGGCTCCGGCAGGCTGCGGAACAGCAGCCAGCTCAGGGCCGGCAGGAGGATGAGCGGTGCCAGCGCGGTCCGCAGGGACGTGGCGTCGGCGATGCTGCCGATGAGGGGGCTGGCCAGGCCGCCGATGCTGACGGTCAGCCCGAGGGTGATTCCGCGGGCGGTGCCGACGCGGGTGGGCAGGTAGTCCTGCCCGAGGGTGACCTGGAGGGAGAAGGGGACGTAGAGGGTTGCCGAGGTCAGTGCCACGAACAGGTACAGCGCCGGGCCGGGTACGAACACGACCCCCGCGATCGAGGGGATGGAGATCAGGTACGACCAGCGGGTGACGGTGACGCGGTCCCGGCGGCCGGCCAGCCAACCGCCGAGGACGGAGCCCACCGCGCCGCCGGCGTAGAGCACGAACAGCGCCGCGGTGCCCGCCGCCTCGCTGCCGTCCATGCGCTCCTGGGCGTACAGCGAGATGAAGGTGCTCAGGCCGATGAAGACGATCGACCGGAACACCACGGCCAGCGACAGCTTCACGAACGACGCCTTGTCGTCGTGCCCGGCCACCGCCGTCGAGGAGGAGCCGGTGGAACGCCGCCGCTCCAGTTCCCGCAGCACCGGCAGGCACAGCACGCTGCCGACGAGCGCGGGCACCGCCAGCAAGGGCGTCAGTCGCAGGCCCCCGGGGGTGACGACCGCGGCGACCATGAGGGGTGCCAGAGCGAAACCGATGTTGCCTCCCACCGAGAACCAGCCCATCGCGCTGTGACTGCCCCTGCTCGCGAGCCGGGCGACCCGGGCGGACTCGGGGTGGTAGGCGGCGACGCCGACCCCGGACACCGCCACGAACGCCAGCGTCAGCGCGTACGAGCCGCTCACGCCGCTGAGTGCGATGCCCACACCGCCCAGGACGGTGCTCGCCGGCAGCAGCCAGGGCATCGCCCAGCGGTCGGTGAGCAGGCCGAACACCGGCTGTGCGACGGAGGACAGCAGGGAGGCGGCGAGCACGATGCCCGAGACGGCGGCGTAGCTGTAGGCGCGCTCGGCGACGAAGAACGGGACGAGGGACGCCACGGCGCCCTGATAGACGTCGACGCAGGCATGCCCGACGGCAAGCAGGGTGATCGATTTGTTTTTTGCCACCTGGCCATGGTCTGCACCGAGCGGGATGTCGTGCTTCCGATAAACTGCCAACCAATGCAGGAAATCCGCCACGAACCGATTGCGCCGACCCACACCCGGCAGCTGGCCCCCGGCGCTGCGATCGACGCCCACCGGCACGACGATCACCAGATCGTCTACGCCGGCCGCGGAGTCCTGGCCGTCACCACCAGCGCGGGCTCCTGGGTCGCACCGGGCACCCGCGCCATCTGGGTACCGGCCGGCACGGTCCACGCCCACAAGGCCCACGGCGAACTCGATCTGCACGTGGTCGGGCTCCCCAGGAGCGAAAACCCGCTCGGCCTGGACACGCCGACCGTCCTGGCCGTCAGCCCCCTGCTGCGCGAACTCATCCTCGCCCACACGCGCACCCCCGACGACGACAGTCCCGAACGTGCCCGGCTGCGCGCCGTCATGCTCGACCAACTGAGGGCCTCACCGCAGCAGCCTCTGCACCTGCCCACACCAACTGCACCCCAGCTGAAGGCACTGCGCGAGATCCTGCATGCGGACCCGGCCGACAACCGCACACTGGCCGCGCTGGGCAGAGAGGTCGGCGCCAGCGACCGCACTCTCTCCCGCCTCGTGCGAAGCGACGTCGGCATGACCTTCCCGCAGTGGCGCACCCAACTGCGCCTCCATCACGCCCTGGTGCTGCTGGCGGAGCACACGCCGGTGACCACCGTGGCCCACCTGTGCGGCTGGTCCTCGGCCAGCGCGTTCATCGATGTCTTCCGCCGCACCTTCGGTCACACACCGGGCAGCCACCGTCCGCAGGAGCAACGCTTTTGAAGAGCGGCTAGGCCCGCAGCTCAAGCCGGGGGATCCCGCCGATGGGGGCCGGCTTGGCGTCTGATCACGGCGAAATGACAATCGGCGCGCAGCTTGTGCCGTCATGGCAGAGTGACCGGTATGACTCTCTCAACGCATCGGCGACGAAGACACGTTGCCGCAGCGCTCCTCCTGGGCGCCGTGATCCCCCTGACTGCCTGCGGTCAGCAGCGCGTCGCGGCCGGTGCGCCGCCCAGCGCATCCTCCAACCCGAGCCCGTCCAGCCCAAGCCCTTCCCACCCCGGTGCCTCTCCCTATGTCGAACCGGGAGCGAACGACGGGGCCCCGCACCACAACGAGAACAACGCCGGCCGCCGACCCCGCGAAATGTCCTCCGCGAGCGAGGAAGACGCACAGCGAGAGGCCAACCGCATCGAGCCCGTCCTCGAACGCCTGTGGAAGCAGGGCAAGTGGGACCCCAAGAGCGTTCGCTCGGCGATGCTCGCGCTCGGCTACAGAGACCTACGCACCGGCCCCAAGGGTGAGCAACTCGGAGGGAACCTCGAAGTGCGTGGCATGGAACGCCGCTTCGAAACCGATCACTACGTCACACCCCAGGGTGCCCGGATCGGCCTCCACGTCCACAAGGACGCCTGCGTCACCGCTTTCGTGCAGAAGGCCAACTACCAGGTGCAGGTCAACGGGCCCTACCTGGAGACCGGCTGCTTCGCACCGCCCTTTGCCCACTGAAGGCCGCTTTCAGTGCCTCTCAGCCCGCCGATTCGCCCGCGTGCGGGCTCAGCGTTCCCGCGGCGACCAGGGCGAAGAGGACGATGCCCAGCAGGATGCGGTAGATCACGAAGGGCATGAAGCTCTTGCTGGAGATGAACTTCATGAACCAGGCGATCACCACGTAGCCCACGACGAACGCGATGATCGTGGCGAAGATCGTGGGGCCCCAGGAGACATGTCCTTCGCCGGCGTCCTTGAGCTCGTAGGCACCCGAGGCCAGGACCGCGGGGATGGCGAGCAGGAAGGAGTAGCGGGCAGCGGATTCGCGGGTGTAGCCCATGAGCAGGCCGCCGCTGATGGTGGCGCCGGACCGGGAGACGCCGGGGATGAGGGCCATGGCCTGGCACACGCCGTAGAGCAGGCCGTCCCTGATGTTCAGATCGTCGAGCGACTTGCGCTGCTTGATGGCGCGGTGCCGGCCGCCGACCTCGTCGCGGGCGGCCAGCCGGTCGGCGATGCCGAGGACCACACCCATGACGATCAGGGTGGTCGCGATCAGTCGCAGATCGCGGAACGGTCCCTCGATGGCGTCCTTGAGCGTGATGCCCAGCACGCCGATCGGGATCGAGCCGACGATCACCAGCCAGCCCATCTGGGCGTCATGGTCGTGCCGCAGTTCCCGGTTGAAGAGGGAGCGTGCCCACGTCGAGATGATCCGCCCGATGTCCTTGCGGAAGTAGATGATGACGGCGGCTTCGGTGCCGATCTGGGTGATGGCGGTGAACGCCGCACCGGGGTCGTGCCAGCCGGCGAAGGCCGCGGTCAGTCGGAGATGCGCGCTGGAGGAGATGGGCAGGAACTCGGTCAACCCTTGGACGAGCCCGAGGACGAAAGATTCAAACCAGGTCATGGAAACTACGCTATCCAGGGGTGATCAAGCGCTTACCGGCGCGGGCGGGGAGAAAGCGGGCGGCGACGGCGGATGCGGATCATCGGCCGACGGAGGGCAGCGTAACGCCCGAAGATGTCCGGGCGGCCAAAGGGCCCCGCGCACCGGGGCTCCCGGACGCACCCCCCCGTGTCCGTTGACGAGCCGTGAGGCGGAGGCCGGTGGCGGGAGGAGCGTGCGGTGAATCGGAGGATCGCGCGTGGGACGGGGAGGAACTGCGCGTGGGCCAGGAGCGCGTGGCCTCAGCGTCCGCGCAGCGCCTTGCGTTTGCACCAGGCCACGATCAGTCCGCCGAGCCCGCTGACCGCGATGAAGCCCATGGAGGTGAGGAACGCCGGGGAGGTCGGCGCGGCGGCTCGCGCCCCGGCGACCACGTACGCGGCGGTGTTGGGGATGCTGCCGAGCGCCGTCGCGAGGAGGTAGGGGAGCCAGCCCATGCGGGACACGGCGGCGCAGTAGTTGCTGGCGCAGAACGGCAGGCCGGGGAAGAGACGGATCGCCAGCATCGAGCGGAAGCCGTGCTCGCTCAACTGCCGGTCGGCGGCCGCCAGCCAGCGGGCTCGCAGCAACGGGCGCAGCGCGTCCTGCCCTAGCAGCCGGCCGAGTCCGAAAGCCAGCCCGGCGCCCAGCACCGTGCCGGCGAGCGCGGCGGCGAGGCCGAGCCGGTCGGCGAAGAGGGCGCCCGCGGCGAGGTTGAGAATCGGGCGGGGGACGAAAGCGGTGGTGCACACGCCGTAGGCCAGCGCGAAGACCACGGCGGCGATCGGACCTGTCAGCTGTGGCGGCCAGCCGTCGGCCAGCAGGCGCTGCGGCTGCCAGAGCAGCATCGCGGTCGCGGCGCAGGCCAGCAGGACGAGCAGCAGGCCCAGGCGCGCCCAGGAGGAGAAGAGCACACGCGTGCAGCGCGCGGCGAGGCCGTCGGGCGTTGCGGCGGGTTCGAACATTCGGGGAGCGTAACCGACAGGGGTGACAAGGAGCCGAATGCGGGACGGATGGGCCCGACACCGCTTCCACAGTGGCGAAGGTCACCACTCGGCCGGGTGACGACTGCCGGTCCGGCTCGTGGTGGTGCCGGTTTCCTGCGGGTGGTGGCTCCTGGTCGTGAAAACGGCTCCGCTGCTCTGCCCGCCCGGCCGCCGTGCGGCGGTACGGCCATCCGTCGGGCCGTTGCACCACTCGTACGGCGTTGCGCGGAAGGGAAGGTGACAGGGCGTCGGCCTCGCCGGGCTCGTCGGCGTGCGTCCTCCGCTCCATTTAATCGTTCGACGCCGCAGCGACGGCCCGGCACCATATGACGCATGTTCCGGCACGCCTTCCTTCCGCTCCCGTCCGCAGTCGCGGACGCGCCGAAGGCTGCCTTCCACATCCTCGCGGCCCTCGCGGCCGCGGAGTGCGCGGCCGCGGCCGCCGCCTCCGTGGCCGCCGCCGCGCCCGTCGCCACCGCAGCCGTCCCGGCCGCAGCGGCGACCGACGGCGCACGAAGCTGACCCTCCCCGGATCGTCCGGCGGACCCCACAGGGGGAGGGTCGGATCGGCCCGGGGGTCCCCACGGCGCGAAGTCGCCGTCCTCACCGCATTGTTGCGAGGAAGAACACCATGCCCAAGACGGCATACGTGCGCACCAAGCCGCACCTGAACATCGGCACCATGGGCCACGTCGACCACGGCAAGACCACGCTGACCGCTGCCATCACCAAGGTCCTCAGCGACCGGGGGAGCGGCACCTTCGTGCCGTTCGACCGGATCGACCGGGCCCCGGAGGAGGCCGCCCGCGGCATCACCATCAACATCTCGCACGTCGAGTACGAGACCGGCACCCGCCACTACGCCCATGTCGACATGCCGGGGCACGCCGACTTCATCAAGAACATGGTCACCGGCGCCGCCCAGCTCGACGGCGCGATCCTCGTCGTCTCCGCGCTCGACGGGATCATGCCGCAGACCGCCGAGCATGTGCTGCTCGCCAAGCAGGTCGGCGTACGGCACATCGTGGTGGCCCTCAACAAGGCCGACGCCGGCGACCCCGAGCTCACCGACCTGGTGGAGCTGGAGGTGCGGGAGCTGCTGGGCGCGCACGGCTACGACGGGGAGCACGTCCCGGTCGTCCGCGTGTCCGGGCTGCGGGCGCTGGAGGGCGACCCGCGCTGGACGCAGGCGATCGACGCGCTGCTGGACGCGGTGGACACCTATGTGCCGATGCCCGAGCGGTACGTCGACGCGCCGTTCCTGCTGCCGGTGGAGAACGTGCTGACGATCACCGGGCGCGGCACGGTCGTCACCGGGGCCGTCGAGCGCGGCACGGTGCGGGTCGGCGACCGGGTGGCGGTGCTGGGCGCGGACGCCGAGACCACGGTCACCGGGCTGGAGACGTTCGGCAAGCCGATGGAGTCCGCCGAGGCCGGGGACAACGTCGCGCTGCTGCTGCGCGGTCTCCACCGCGACCAGGTACGCCGCGGACACGTCGTCGCCGCGCCGGGCAGCGTCACCCTGCGGCGCCGCTTCACCGCCGAGGTCTATGTGCTGTCGGCGGAGGAGGGCGGACGCCGTACGCCGCTGGCCACCGGCTACCGGCCGCAGTTCTACCTCCGCACCGCGGACGTGGTCGGGGACCTCGACCTCGGCGAGCGGGCGGTGGCGCGCCCCGGGGAGACCGTGACCGTCTCCGTCGAGCTGGGCCGGGACGTGCCGCTGGAGAAGGGGCTCGGTTTCGCCATCCGTGAGGGCGGCAGGACCGTCGGCGCGGGCACCGTGCGCACCGTCGAGGACTGAGCGGACGGCCCGTGTCCTGACGAGCGGAGGGCCGGCTGCGCCCCGCACCCCGACAGGTGCGGGGCGCAGTCGCGTGCTGTCCAGCCGACGGGCTGGGTGCGAGACTGCTTGCCCGGACCGGGCGGCCCGGACACAGGCCACGCGCTCCGGGGGGAGGGCCGGGGGGAGAGAAGGGACATCGCATGGCGGGCACGGCACTGGTCCTCGGCGGCGGCGGGATCACCGGCATCGGCTGGGAGATCGGCATGCTCACCGGTCTCGCGGAGGCGGGCATCGACCTCGCCGCCGCCGATGTCGTCATCGGCACCTCGGCCGGATCGATCGTCGGCGCGCACCTCACGGCGGAGCGGCTGTCCCTGGAGGAGATGTACCAGCGCCAGCTCGCGGTGCCCGAAGGCCGTTCCGGCGCCAGGATGGGGCCCGCCGCGATGGCGCGCTTCGCCGCCATCGCGCTGCGCTCCCGGGACGTGGTCTCCTTCGGCGCGCGCATGGGACGCCTCGCGGTGGCCGCCCGTACCGTCCCGGAGGCGGAACAGCGCTCGGTGATCGCCCGGACCCTGGACTTCGACGACTGGCCCGCGCGGCGGCTGGTGGTCACCGTGGTGGACTCCGCGACGGGGCAGCGGTCCACCTTCGACGACACCAGCGGTGTCTCCCTGGTCGACGCGGTCGCGGCGAGCTGCGCGGTGCCGGGTGTCTATCCGCCGGTCACCCTCGACGGAAAGCGGTGGATCGACGGAGGTGTGCACTCCAGCGCCAACGTCGATCTGGCGGCGGGCTACGCCCGGGTCGTCGTGATCGCGCCGATGGCGGTCAGCGGCGGGCCGATCGCCGCACCCCGGACCCAGGGGGAAGCACTCGCCCGCCAAGGGGCCCGGGTGTGCGTGGTCACCCCTGACCGCGAGGCCAGGGCGGCGTTCGGCCGTAACGTCCTGGACCCGGCCAAGCGCGCGGACGCGGCCCGCGCGGGACGCCGCCAGTCCGCCCGCCACACCGCCGAGATCCGTCAGGTCTGGTCGGACTGAGCGCGCGGCACGCGCCCGGACCGGATGCGCGTGGTGCGCGGACGAACCGCCCTTGACACGCCTGAGGCCGGGCCCCGGAGCCGGTCGGAATCGGGGCCCTGATCCGACCGGCACAATGAGACCGTGGACGAGACAGCCGAGCCGATACCCGTCACCCGGACCGTGGACTGCGGCACCGCCAAGCTGATGCCGGACGTGGACCGCGCCCGCGCGTGGCTGCTGACGGTGGACGACGCGCCGCAGTCCTACGTCGACCTCGATGCGCCCACGCACCTGGAGTTCGAGTACGTCCGCAGGATGGCTCACGTCCTGGACGAAGCCGGGGCGCCCGGCAGCCCGCTCGACGTGCTGCATCTGGGCGGTGGCGCGCTGACCCTCCCGCGCTATGTCGCCGCCACCCGCCCGGCCTCCCGCCAGGACGTCGTCGACGCGGACGGTGGGCTGCTGCGCCTGGTGACGGAACACCTGCCGCTGCCCGACGGCTCCGGCATCGCGGTGCGGGCGCAGGACGCCCGTACGGCGCTGGAAGCGGCGCCGGAGGACAGCGCCGATGTCATCGTCGCGGACGTCTTCGGCGGCTCGCGGGTGCCGGCGCACCTCACCTCCGTCGAGTACGCGCACGCCGCCGCCCGGGCGCTGCGCCCGCACGGCATCTACGCCGCGAACCTCGCCGACAGCGCACCCTTCGGGTTCCTGCGGGGCCAACTTGCCAACTCCGCGACCGTCTTCGACCACCTCGCGCTGATCGCCGAGCCGTCGGTGCTGCGCGGCAGGCGCTTCGGCAACGCGGTGCTGATCGCCTCGCGGGCCGACCTCCCCCTCGCCTCGCTGGCCCGCCGGACGGCCGGCGACGCCTTCCCGGCGAGGGTCGAGCACGGCCCGGCGCTCCGGCGGCTGATCGCGGGCGCCGAACCCGTACGGGACGTCGACGCGGTGGCGTCCCCGGTACCGCCGGACGGCGCCTTCAGCATCGGCTGAGCCGCGTCCGCGCGTGCCCGCGGTGCGGACCTCACTCCCCGGCGGCGGCGCCGTCCCGCGGAGGAACGGGCGGCAGGACCGCACTCGGCATGGCACCCGTGACCGGCTCCTGGGCCGGCGGCGGCACCGCGACCGGCCCATCCGTGACCGGCGGCGTCGCGCGCCGCGTCAGCCGTCGTACGTCGGGGACGCAAAGCACCCCCACCGTGAGCAGGGCGACCAGTGCGGAGCAGCCCCACAGGGCGGCGGGCCGGCCGATGAGGTCCTGTACGGGGCCGGCCAGCGCCGTGGCCATCGGCACGACGGCCAGGGAGCCGAACCAGTCGTAGGAGGAGACCCGGGAGAACTTCTCCTCGGGGATCTCCTGGTGCAGTGCCGTCATCCACGTCACAGAGAAGATCTCGACCGAGACCCCCGTGCCGAACATGATCGCCGTGAGCCACGCGGCCGGCAGCGGCACGGCCAGCGCCGCGGAAGGCAGCGCGAGCGGGAAGATGCAGAGCACGCCGACCAGGAGCATGCGCCGGGGCTTGAAGCGGGTCATCGCCAGCGCGCCGACCACGGTGCCCGCGCCGAAGGCGCCGAGTGCCAGTCCCCAGGGGCCGGCGCCGCCCAGATGCTCCTCGGCGACCAGCGGCCCGTAGACCGCCTCGGCCGCCGCGATGACCGCGTTGACGAGGGCGAACTGCACCACGACCGCCCACAGCCAGGGCCGCGAGACCACCTCGCGCCAGCCGTCGCGCAGATCGTGCAGGATCCCGCCGCCCGGCGCACGCGTGGGCACCTTGCTGACGTCGAGGAATGCGCGCAGACCACCCGCGACGGCGAAGGAGAGCGCGTCCACGGCCAGCACCCAGCCGGGGCCGACCGCGGCGACCAGCGCGCCGCCGATGGCCGCGCCGCCGATGTTCGCCCCGTTCATCCCCATGCGGAAGACGGCGAAGGCCCGGCCGGAGTGCTCGCCCGAGACGCTGGCGAGCACCATGCCCTCGGACGCCGGCGCGAAGAATGCCTGCCCGGTGCCACCGAGCGCGGCCAGCACCGCCATCTGCCACAGCTGCGGATCCCCGGCCAGCACGAGCAGGGCGAACAGCCCTTGGGAGAGGCAGCTCAGGGCGTTCGCGGCGACCATGACGCGGTGCCGGGGGACCCGGTCGGCGAGCGCGCCGCCGATCAGCAGGAAGAGGACGAGCGGGATGGTGCGGGCGGTGGCGACCAGACCGACGTCGGTGGCCGTACCGCCGGATTCGAGGACCGCGAAGGCGCCCGCGATGAGCGCCCCGGAGCTGCCCAGGCTCGACATCACGGTGGCGGCGGTGAGGAGTGTGTAGTTGCGCCCCGCCCAGGCGGGGCGGGCTGTCACCAAGACCGCACCGGCCGGCGGGCCGCGGCGGGGGGCGGGGTCGTCGGTGCACGGTGGGCCGGGTCCGTCGCCCGCTCGCCCCCGGTGTCTCGCAGTCCTGGCCACATGGATGTCAACGATATGCGGGGCCCGGACACGCCGGAACAGCGCCTGCGGGCGGGACCGCGGCCCCGGATCGCGGCCGGCTCTTCCCAGCACAAGCTACTGGCAGGTAACATGCCGCCATGTCCTCCGAGACCCTGCCGTCGATCGGCGAAATGATGGCGGCATCCGTGCCGATGGCCCGCACCCTGAACCTCGACTTCGCGGAGACCACCACCGAGCGTGCCGTGGTCCGCATGCCCGACCAGCCCGATTACCACAACCACGTCGGCGGCCCGCACGCCGGAGCGATGTTCACGCTCGCCGAGTCGGCGAGCGGGGCGATCGTGATGGCGGCCTTCGGCGATCAGCTGGGCCGTGCCGTGCCGCTGGCCGTGCGCGCCGAGATCGGCTACAAGAAGCTCGCCATGGGCGCGGTCACCGCGACCGCGGAGCTGGGCCGGCCGGCGGCCGAGGTGGTCGCCGAGCTCGACGCCGGCGGACGCCCGGAGTTCCCGGTGAACGTCGCCATCACGCGCGAGGACGGCGCGGTCACCGGCGAGATGACCATCGTGTGGACCCTGCGCCCCAACAAGTGAGGTCCCCGGCCGGGTGACGTCCTTCTTCGTCGGGACCGGCCACGGGGCGCTTCGGTACGGCTGAGCGCGCCCCGGCCGCTTGGACGGGGACGTCAGCCGGCCCGCCCTTCTTCGACGGCCCGTCGTGCGACGCACGACGGGCCGTCGTCGTGCCCGCGACAACCGGCGGGCCGCCCGGACGAGGTTTGCCGGACGGCGGACCGCCCTGGTAGGCGTTGCTGGACGGCGCATGAACCGGCCCGCGCCCAAGGCGATCGAGTACGCTTCGCGGGCGCCCTGTGCGGCGCGTCAGGGTATCGACCGGCACCGGTGTCATCGACTCCGGTCAGCGGCCCACGGGGGCCCCACAGCATGCGGAGGAATCGGCGTTGCACATCCAGGAGTGGCTCGAGACCGTACCGGCCGTGAGCGTCTACCTCCTGGTGGGGGTGGTCATCGGACTGGAGAGCCTGGGCATTCCGCTGCCCGGCGAGATCGTCCTGGTGAGCGCGGCGATCCTCGCCGCCACCCAGGATCACATCGACCCGTTCGTGCTGGGTGCCTGCGCCTCCGCCGGAGCCATCATCGGTGACTCCATCGGCTACATCATCGGGCGCAAGGGGGGCCAGCCCCTGCTGACCTGGGCCGGCCGGAAGTTCCCCAAGCACTTCGGTCCCGATCATGTCGCCATGGCCGAGGCGAAGTTCGACAAGTGGGGGATGTGGGCGGTCTTCTTCGGCCGCTTCGTCGCCCTGCTGCGCATCTTCGCCGGCCCGCTGGCCGGTGTGCTGAAGATGCCGTACTGGAAGTTCCTCATCGCCAACGTGCTCGGCGGCATCGTCTGGGCCGGCGGCACCACCGCCCTCATCTACAGCGTGGGCATCGTCGCCGAGCCGTGGCTCAAGCGCTTCTCCTGGCTGGGTCTGGTCGCCGCCCTGCTCTTCGGCGTCGGGTCCTTCATCGTCATGAAGCGCCGCGCGCAGAAGGCCGCCGCCGAGCGCGAGGCGGAGGCGCCGGTTCCGGCCGCGGTCGACTGACACGCCTTCCGACCCCTGCGGCGGGACCGGTCGCAGGACGGACGATCCCCACACGGCCCGGCAGCACATGCTGCCGGGCCGTCGCCGTTGTCGGCCAGGCACCAGGAGCCGGCGCGGTTGCGGCCCGCCCGGGCCGGTCACGGCCGCCGTGCTCCCCATCCGGCTCCGATCGTGCCGGGCAGCACGGCTAGGGCGCGTCCAAGGTGGCGAAGAGTCCCGAAGCGCGGACGCCGTCCGGCAGCTGCCAGGCGCCGCCGACATGGCCGATCGCCCCTCGCGGAAGGAGCGGACGGCCGTCCGGGGTGGGGTGCAGGAGCCGGTGCAGGCGGAGAGTCATGCCATGCGGCGCGGACATCTCGGTGCCCTCGGGGCTGTCGGCGGCCGTGGCGACGACGTCCGTGAAGAGGGCTCCTTCGCCCGTGTACGAGCGGGTGACCTCCCGGTCGGGGGCGTCACTGGTGTTCTGGTCCTGGGCCTGGACCCGGCCCTCGACCAGGGCCAGCAACTGGGCGACCAGCACCGGGTCGTGGCAGCCGTCGTATGCCCAGCGCCGCCCCAGCACCCCGTGCTCCATCACGCCGACGAGTGCGTGCTCCGCCCCGGCGAGCGGGGCACCGCGATAGGTGAGCGGTGCCAAGTATGCGGTCGGGCGAGGTCCGGAGGCATCGGTGACCACGAGGAACTCGATCCCGACCGCGCCCTGCGGGTCGTCCAACCGGAACCCGCCGGCCTTGGCCAACTTCGGTTCCCCCGCCCCGCCGCGGTACCAGGGGCGTGTGGGCAGCCAGGCGGCGAGCAGCTCCAGCTTGGTCGGCTTGAGCACGGTGTGGTGGATGACGGCCATGACGAAGGTCCCCCCTCAGTGGGTGCGAGCCCTCACACCCTCCCACCTGCGCGGCAGTGAAGGAGCGGTGGTTCAGCACATCGGACGGGGGGGGGGGGAGAGACCCGATGCGAGGTGACCTAGGCGACGTCCGCGTAGCTCGTGCCGACCTTCAGACCGTCGATCCAGTTGATGACCCGCTTGCTCGTGACCTCGGATCCGTAGGTGCCCCACCGGGTGTCGTTGCCGAGGTCGTCCCAGGTCCGTCCGGAGAACGAGGCCACCTTGGAGCCGTTGTAGTACGCCTCGACCCAGCCGGTCGACGCGTCGTCGGAGGTGTGGATCCCGAGCACGATGCGCTTGTATGTGCCGGTCTCCACGGGCCTGCTCCACTTCAGGGTCCACTTCTCCCCGGCCTCGATGTGGAACAGCTTCAGGACACCGCCCTCCACCTTCATCAGCACCGGGTAGTTCTGCTGTTGCTGGTCCCCGGTGCCGTACGACTTCCACTGGAAGATGGTCGCCGCGTCCGCGGTGTTGGTGGAGGTGTCCCAGCCGAGGTAGTACGTCCGGTCGTTGTGGAAGGTGTAGCGCGAGCCGCCGACCGAGAGGCCGTGCGCCTCGCAACGCTCAAGCCCCAGCGGCTTGTTGAACTTGAAGACCATGCCGCGTCCGTCGTGGTTGTCCTGCGCGGTGACGCTGCCCGGCGCGTCGCACAGGACCGAGGAGAACACCGCGGTGCCTCCGGCGGCATCACCGTTCCAGATGACGGAGGCGACGGCGGGGGAGGCCAGAAGGAGGGTCAGTGCCGAGCCGATGACGGGGAGGGCGCCGAAGACGCCCGCGCGGATGCGCATTGCCGTTCCCTTCGGTCGAGAGTCCTGGTGCTTCGGCCGACCGGGCCCGTTGTGGGCCGACGGCGGTCCGCACGTCCTGAACGGTTTGTACACACGACTCGTCAAACGCTCAAGTAGTTCAACGTAGTTGATTGTTTTGAGCGTTTGGAGTGGTGCACTCGGACCGGAGGGCAGCAGCTGGTGGACCGGGCGAACGCGGCGGGGGCGGGCAACGCGGACGGCCGGGCGCGCGGAAGGCGCCCGGCCGTACAGGTGGTGTGACTCCGTCAGGACATGGTCCAGATGTCGGGCCCGCCGTCGCGCCATTCGAATACGCCGGCGTCCTCCCAGATGAACTTCGTGTCGGCGAAGCCGGCTCGGCGCAGGATCGCGGCCACGTCACCGGTGCGGCGCGCCCGCCCGAGGTCCTGGCCGTAGAGCGTGACGCGACGGCCGCCGGTCGAGGGCGGATGCACGATCACAGGTGCACGGTTCATGAGCCCAGCATGCCGCCGCCCCGGCGCAGCCGCATGCCGACAGCATTCGGGTGATAACAGTCTGTAACATGGGCAGGTTGCGGGGGGGGGGAGAGCCGGTTCGCCGCGGGCCCTTGGCTGTCGGGACTGTCGGCTGCTGGATGTCGGATGCCGGGTGCCGTCGACCCGTCCGCCCCGGTCAGGACCACGTCCGGGTCCGGCTCCGTCACCACCCCCGCGGCA
This sequence comes from Streptomyces sp. Pv4-95, assembly GCF_045782725.1. Lineage (NCBI taxonomy): Bacteria > Bacillati > Actinomycetota > Actinomycetes > Kitasatosporales > Streptomycetaceae > Streptomyces > Streptomyces sp. Pv4-95. The sequence goes on along the minus strand of NZ_CP127172.1, from coordinate 971,554 downwards.
GCAAGGAAGCTCTTGCCCACGCTGGAGCCGACGGTCGGGCAAACAGCGCGCGGAGATTATCGATCGGGCGAAGCGTCGCCGGTGCCGTTGACGCACGGAGCGGTCGCCTCGGCCGCTGGTGACGCGGAATCGCCTGGTCGGCGGCGAGATCGTGGCGGCGCTCCGTGCCGGCCCGCCGCTCTTATTCTGGAGCCTTTCGTCCGGTACCGCGGCGGCAGAGCGGGCTGTCACGGGGCCGGGCCGTGCACGAGGAGAACGTCCGATGAAGGGCCTGCGTGTCTGGGCTGTGGTGGGTGCGGTCGCGGTGGCGTTGCTCCTTGCCGGGTGCGGCAGCCTCGGCGCGCACACCGCAGGCGCTTCGGGTACCGCACGGCCGCCTGCGCGGACCGTGGACGGCGGCAACGGCAGGCTCCGCATGGTGGCGCCCCTCGGCCCGCGCTCCGCGTTCCTGCCGTTCCGCTCGACCGGGGAGGACGGAACCGAGGTCGTCACGACCCGGTGGCACGGCCGCAAGTCCGGTTTCACCGGCGACATCTGGGCCTGGGTGCCGCCGCAGTACCAGCGGCCGGAGTACGCCAGGAGCGGCTTTCCGGTGCTGATCGCGCTGCCCGGAGCCTGGGGCTACCCGTTCAACTACTGGGCGGGGAAGGGCTTCGCGCTGGAGGAGCGGATCGCGCGGTGGTCGCGGCAGGGCAGGACGCTGCCGTTCATCGTCGTGATGCCGGTGCTGAACCCGGGCAAGAAGTACCACGACGGCAGCGACATCCCGGGCCGGCCGAAGATGGGCACCTGGCTGACCGAGGATGTCCCGGCCTTCGCGCGCGCCAACTTCCGCACCTATGACGGCCGGGAGGGCTGGGCGTTCATGGGCTCGTCGTCCGGGGGGTTCGCCGCGCTGAAGGCGGTGCTCAAGTATCCGCAGAAGTTCAAGGCGGCGGTTGTCAACGGCCCCGACACCGCCCCGGATTCGCCGATGTGGCGGGGGCATCGCGCCGCGAAGCGGGCGAACGACCCCCGGCGGCTGGCGCGGCAGCTGGTCGAACGGCACGGTCCCGAGATCTACCTGGCCTTCGAACTCGGCTCCGACGAGGCGGCGGTGCCCGACGTGAAGAGCTTCATCCGCGACCACACCGGCGGGCCGATTCACACCACGCTCTTCGAGACACCGCATGGCGTGCACAGCGGCCACACCTACCTCCGGCGCATGGCGGAGTCCCTGCACTGGATCAGCGAGCAGATGCAGGGGCCGGTTCCCTCCGCCTGACGCGTCAGGGCGCCCCCCCGGGGGGCGCCAAGTGGCGTACCGGTCCGCCCTTGTGCCGAAGCGTCAAGTGACGGACCGGTCGGCAGCGCGATCCGGCTCAGCTCTTCCCGTCGCTCACCGCGTCCCGGTGCTGTGCCGCCAGCTCCACGTACATCGTCGCGTTGAGCTTGATGACCTCGCGCTCCTCGTCGGTCAGCTCCCGCTTGACCTTCGCCGGCACCCCCGCCACCAGCGAGCCGGGCGGCACCTGCATCCCCTGCGGCACCAGCGCCTGTGCGGCGATCAGGGAGCCGGCGCCGATGTGGGCGCCGTTCAGGACGGTGGCGCCCATGCCGACCAGCACATCGTCCTCGACGGTGCAGCCGTGCAGGACGGCGTTGTGTCCGACCGAGACCCGCTCGCCCACGGTCACCGGGAAGCCCGGGTCGACATGCACGGTGCAGTTGTCCTGGATGTTGCTGTCGGCGCCGAGGACGATCGGGCCGCAGTCGGCGCGGAGCACCGCGTGGTACCAGACGCTCGCGCCCGCGGCCATGGTGACCTCACCGAGTACGACGGACGTCGGGGCGGTGAAGGCCCCCGGATCGAGCTCCGGTTCCTTGCCGCCCACCGCTGAGATCAGTGCCCGTCCTGTCATTCCGGCCTCCTTGCCAGTGCTACGCCGCGCCTTGAGCACCGTAGAGGACGGGGCGGGCGTTCGGCGGTGGCGGCGGCCGGTGGGGTGAAGATCACAGCGCAGTGCGCGGTGGGTGGTCCGGGGCGCTGAGTACGGTATCCCCGTGCCGATAAAGCAGAACGTGTTCTCATCCGTGGCGGCCTGGCGGCGCCGGGCCGTGTCGCGCGCCGTCCACCGCGGCGCGCGGTGGGTGAGGCAGGCCGGGGCCGTCACGTCCGAGCGGCCCGGGCCGTACCGCTTCCGCCGCATCGGCTCCGGTGCCCGGCTGGCGTTCCCGCAGGGCACGGTCTTCGGTGATCCGTGGATCGAGATCGGCGAGTACTGCATCATCGCCCAGGACGTGACCCTGACGGCGGGCATGATGCCGGACCTCGACCTGGGGCCGGACCCGATCCTCACCCTGGGCAACGGCGTCGTCCTGGGCCGCGGCAGCCATGTGATCGCGGACGTCCGGCTGACGATCGGCGACGACTGCTTCTTCGGTCCCGGTGTCTACCTCACCACCACCAACCACAGCTACGACGATCCCGACGTGCCGATCGGTAAGCAGTGGCCGCGCAGCGCCCCGGTGAGCATCGGCTCGGGCAGCTGGATCGGTACCGGGGCGGTGATCCTGCCGGGCGCGCGCCTGGGAAGGAACGTCGTGGTCGCGGCCGGAGCCGTCGTCCGCGGTGAGGTCCCCGACCACGCGGTGGTCGCGGGCGCCCCGGCGAAGGTCGTCCGCAGGTGGGATCCGCAGGAGGGCTGGCAGCCGCCCCTGCGTACGCCGACGCCCCGGCCGATCCCCGACGGCGTCACCTCGGAACAGCTGGTCGCCGTGGCGGAGTGGCAGGCCGAGGCCGGTGAGACGGACGAGACGGAAGAGTCGGACGCGGTGCCGCAGGCGGGGGAGGGCGCGGAGACGGGGGAACCTTCGCCGCCCCGGACGCCGGTGGGCGAGGCCGTCCAGGTCCGGTCGTCGGCGGACGCGCCGTAGGCAGGCGCACGGATCGGCGGGGTGCCGTGCACGGACCGCGCTTGACGGCGCCGTGGCAAGGTGCCGCGGGCCGTTTGAGGGGCGGTCAGGCGACCGGCGGAGCATGCCCGGTTCGTGTTCGCTGGTGCGATGGCGCGCCCGTGGTCACCCGCCTGAGGCGAGCAGGACCGTGCCGACCAGGGCCAGCGAGGCGCCCGCGGTCTGGATCGCCCGCATCCGCTCCTTCAGTACGCCCAGTGCGGCGAGCGCGGTCACGACCGGGTACAGGGAGGCGAGCACCGCCGCCATGGTGACCGGGCCGTTCTGGGCGGCGAGGGCGTAGGTGCCGTTGGCGGCGACATCGGCGATACCGATGAAGCCCAGCGCGGGCAGTGCGTCGCGCAGCGCCCCGATGCCTCCCTCGGGCAGCGCCTGTGTGCCGCGCCGGACCGAGGCGTAGAGGGCGGCGCCGCCGACGGCGACGTTGCACAGCCGCTGGACGAACAGGGCGAGGAAGAGCCCGGTGAGGGTCGTGGACGCCTCTGCGATGAGGGCCATCACCGCACCGAAGCCGAGCGCGGAGACCAGGGTGAGCGCGATCGTCCGGCGGGCCACCGAGGCCCCGCCGACCTGCGGTCCGCCGGCCAGCAGGACGCCGATCACGGCGACGGCCATGCCCGCGGCCTGCAGGAGCCCCGGCCGCTCACCCGCCACGAATCCGACGCCGAGGGGCACCAGGACGGTGCCGATCGAACCGAGCGGGGAGACCACACCCATCGGGCCGAGCGCCAGGGCCCGGTAGAAGCAGAGCATCGCGGCGGGGCCCACGACGCCGGCGGCGACCGCGAACCACAGCTGCGGCCCGGCCTCCCGCCAGCCACTCGTCGCCACCACGATGACGCCCAGCACCAGCGCGGCAAGGGTCTGCGAGACGACCACGACGGTCAGCGCGTGCAGCCGTCGGGTGAGCAGGCCGCCGCCGAAGTCGGCGAGCCCCCAGAGCAGGCTGGTGGCCAGGGCGAAGACCGCTGTCATGGTGAACCTCGCAGTACAGTGTGCTGAACGATGAAGTGCAGCTCACCGTAGTACAAGAAAAGCGACTGCGGAATTCAATATATTGACCTCCGACCGGGATGGACCGTGACCGACCTCGATCAGCTCACGCAGTCACTCGCCCGCAACCTCAAACGCTGGCGCACCGAACGCGGCTACACCCTCGATGCGTTGGCGGCTCGGGCGGGCGTCAGCCGGGGCATGATCATCCAGATCGAGCAGGCCAGGACGAACCCGAGTGTGGGGACCACCGTCAAGATCGCCGATGCCCTCGGGGTGAGCATCACCACGCTGCTGGACTACGAGCAGGGACCGCAGGTGCGGATCGTGGCACCGGAGAACGCCGTACGGATGTGGTCCACCGACGCCGGCAGCCACACCTCGCTGCTCGTCGGCGCCGAGGCCCCCGGCCCCTTCGAGCTCTGGGGCTGGCGCCTGATGCCCGGTGAGGACAGCAACTCCGATCCGCACCCGCCCGGCACCTTCGAACTGCTCCATGTCCGCGCGGGCACCCTGACGCTGGTCGTGGACGGAGTGGAGCACACGGTCGCCGAGGGTGCGTCGGCGACCTTCGAGGCCAAGGTGCCGCACGGATACCGCAACGACGGCACGGAGCCGGTGGAGATGACCATGGCGGTGATCATTCCGCCGGCCCGCTGAGTCGCGGGGCAAGGAGCCGCGCAGCCGGGGCCGCGGTCCCGGAGCGGCGGCCCGTTCGCGCCCTGGGACGACGCGACCGGCGGCCCCGCGAGGCTGCTAGCTTGGCTGATATGCCCGTTCCGATGGATGCATTCGACGATGTCCGGCCCGCCATCGAGTGCCTGGACCTGCTGACCGAGCCGGTTGCCGCCGCACTGCGCGTGTGGAGCGGCTCCGTGCCCGTCGAGGAAGTCCGGTTCGTCGACACCGACCCGGCCATCGCGGACACCGAGACCCTCGTACGGCACCACGGCCCCTGGCTGCTCGAGCAGTCCGCGAACTGCGTGGTGGTCGCCGGCAAGAGGGGTGGCGAGGTCACGCTGGCCGCCTGCCTCGTCCTCTCGCACACCCGCGTCGACGTCAACGGTGTGGTGCGACGCCAACTGGGCGCCCGCAAGGCGTCGTTCGCGCCGATGGACACCGCGGTCGGCGACAGTGGGATGGAGTACGGCGGCATCACCCCGATCGGTCTGCCCGACGCATGGCCGATCCTGGTGGACGCCGCCGTCGCCGACATCCCGTACGCGCTGATCGGCAGCGGCAGCCGCCGCGGCAAGCTCATCGTGCCGGGCAAGGCCCTGGCCGAACTGCCGGGCGCCACGGTCCTGGACGGGCTCGGCGTCGGCTAGCGGGTGCCGGCCGCGGGCCACCCGGCCGGAGTGCGGGAGCGCAGATCCAGGGAGAGCGCGGTGGAGTGCTCGGCGAAACCCAGGCTGCGGTACAGCGGCTCGGCGCCGTCCGTGGCGTGCAGGTCGACGCGGGTGACGCCCCGCTCGGCGAACCAGTCCAGCAGCGCCTCCGTCGTGGCACGCGCATAGCCGCGGCCCCGGTACCTGGAGTCGGTGCAGACGTTGAAGATGAAGGCGAACCTCCCCGAAGGGTGGCCGGGCGCCGGCAGCCGTTCCTCGATCCGACCCACCGCGCACGCCGCGAGATGTGGCGAGCCGCCACCGTCACCGTCCACCACGAACCCGCCCAGCGCGGCGTCCGGCCCGGTCAGCTGCCGACGGGCCACCGCCTCGGCGTCCCGCTCCCAACTGCCGGGCTCGTCCCGGCCGTTCATGGCGCAGAACATCAAGCGGCGCAGCCGGACCAGTTCGGCGGCGTCCTGGGGGAGAGCGGCACGTGGCGAGATCATGCCCGGACGGTAACCCGGGCGGCGCTCAGCCCACACGTGGTATTTCGATGGCAGGACAGCGATCCATGACCATCTCCAGGCCCGCCTCGCGCACCCGGTCCCACGCCCCCTCGTCGACCACCCCGAGCTGGAACCACACGGCCTTCGCGCCGATCGCGACGGCCTCGTCAGCGACCTCTCCCGCCAGGTCGCTGTTGACGAAGACGTCCACGACGTCGACCGGGAACGGAATCGCCTCCAAGGAGGCGTATCCCCGCTCGCCGTGCACCGTCTCGGCCTTCGGGTGGACGGGCACGATCCGCTTGCCGTAGCCCTGCAGCACCTGCGCGACGCCGTAGGCCGCGCGCTGTTCGTTTCGGGACAGACCCACCACCGCCCAGGTGTCACCGAGCTCGGTGAGGATCCTGCGGATCGTGTCGGTGTCGCCGTACACGCACTGCCTCCTGCACATCGGAAAGGTCCTGTGCGGACAACGGACGCCGCCGCCCGGAGATTCCCGACCGCGGCCGGTGACGTCCCCGGTCGGGGGCCCGGGCGCGCAGCCGGCCGTGGGTTCCGGGCACACGGCCGCCCCGCCCGAAGGGGAAGACGGGCGGGGCGGGTCCGTGTGCCGACGGTCAGCTCGCTCCGCCGGCCGCCCCACTACCGGCCATCCCGGCGCCCACCGTGCTCTCCTCGCCGGCACGCGCCGGCTTGCCGATCGCCATCCCGGCGCCCACCGGCTCGATCCCGCCGGCCCCGGTACCGGGACGCAGCGCCCCGGCGCCGACCGGCTCGGGAGCCTCGTCGGCGTCCTGCGCGATGCCGCCGCCGGCCGCGGCCAGCGCCGCGCGCAGCTGCTCGGTGTCCAGCAGCATGCTCACCGGGCCGGTGGGGTTGATGTAGAGGGAGTGGCCAGGCGGCAGCTGTTCGGCCAGTTCGGCCACCGGCCGCCGGTCGTAGAGCAGCCGGCCCACCGATTCCAGGTACACCGAAGAGGTGTAGACGGGGATCACCGGCGTGCCCTCGGGAGAGGCCGCGGCCAGCGGTGTGCCGGTCGCGGTGACCAGGACGGAGACCTCCGCGCGGGCCAGTGCCGCCGGGACGTCCTCGGCCGGTCCGTAGCCGGTCGCGGCCAGCTGCACCGCGCTGTCGACCGCGTCGGCCGGGTCCGGCCAGTCCAGCATCTGCGGCGACGGCCGGTACTCCGGGTTGTCCCGCCACTCCTCGATCTCGCCGGTCGGTCCCGACCGCCACTGTCCGATGAGCGCCCAGAGGGGCGGTGGCCCCTCGCCCGACCAGGTCAGGTCGATCATCGCCAGCCAGTGATCGGGTGCGTTGCGTGCCGCCTCGACGACCTCCGGGGGTGGTTCGGGCATGTCCTTGCCCGTCACGGGATCGCCCGCCGTCATCGCCGACTGTGTGTCCTTGTCCATGAAGCCTCCGCCAACCCGCCGTTCCGGTTCCTGCGTGTACGAGCCGGCCCCGGAAACACGAGGCCCTCGCCCTGGGGCTCACAGTGCCCACGGGCGGCCCGAACGTCTTCCCGACGCACCGTGCGCGCCTCGCGCGTACGCCGCCTGGCCGTGCGAGAGAGCCCGTACGGCGGACACCGGGGCGCGGCGTGGGCCCGGTCGGCGCCCGGTGCCCGCCCGCCGGCGGGGCCGCATAGGCTGGTGCGATGCAGGAGCAGTACCGGACTCTCGCGCGCGAGGGTGTCCACGAGATCGAGATCAACAAGTCCCGCTTCCTCTGCGCGCTGGCACCCGTCGCCACCGAGGCCGAGGCCCAGGACTTCATCGCGCGCATCCGCAAGGAGCACCCGGGCGCCCGGCACCACTGCTTCGCGTACGTCCTCGGTGCCGACGGCGGCATCCAGAAGGCGAGCGACGACGGCGAGCCGGGGGGCACCGCCGGGGTACCGATGCTGCAGATGCTGGTGCGCCGCGAGATGCGCTACGTCGTCGCCGTCGTCACGCGCTGGTTCGGCGGTGTGAAGCTCGGCGCCGGGGGCCTCATCCGGGCCTACGGAGGCGTCGTCGGCGAGGCGCTGGACGTGCTGGGCACCGTGACCCGGCAGCGGTTCCGCCTTGCGACGATCACCGTCGACCACCAGCGGGCCGGCCGGGTGGAGAACGACCTGCGCACGACCGGCCGGGCGGTGCGCGAGGTCTCCTACGGAGCCGAGGTGCGCATCGAGGTCGGGCTGCCGGAAGCCGACGTGGAGTCCTTCACCGCGTGGCTGGCCGACGTCACCGCCGGCACGGCGCGGCTGGAGCTCGGCGGCGAGGCATACGGGGACCTCTGACCGGACGGCGGGCGGGCGTCGCATCCCGGCCATTCCGGGGGAGCCGCCGGGCGTTTTCGCGGCCGGACGTGCCGGCGGGCCGCCGAGGGTGCCAGCCTGTGGGAGCCGGGAACGGGCCGCTGGCCGGGTGGGTGAGCGGGCGCGAGAAGGGGCCGACACCGATGCCTGACCTGCTCGACGAGCGCACGGGTTTCGTCCGCCGCATCGGCCTCTTCCAGGCCACCGCGATCAACATGAGCCAGATGTGCGGCATCGGCCCCTTCGTGACCATTCCGCTGATGGTCGGGGCGTTCGGCGGGCCGCAGGCCGTCATCGGCTTCCTCGCGGGCGCGGTGCTCGCCCTCGCCGACGGGCTGGTCTGGGCGGAGCTGGGTGCCTCGCTGCCGGGCGCCGGGGGCAGCTACGTCTATCTGCGGCAGGCGTTCCAGTACCGCACCGGAAAACTGATGCCGTTTCTGTTCGTGTGGACGGCGATGCTGTTCATCCCGCTCGGCATGGCCACCGGCGTCATCGGCTTCGTGCAGTACCTCGGCTATCTGTGGCCGGGCATGAGCCAGGCGCAGGGCGACATCGTCGGCCTCGTCGTCACCGCCGGGGTGCTCGTCGTGCTGTGGCGGCGGGTGGAGAACATCGCCAGGCTCACCGTCGTGCTGTGGACGGTGATGATCGCCTCCGTCGTCCTCGTCATCGTGGCGGCCTTCACCCACTTCAGCCCGGAGCGGGCCTTCACCTATCCCGCGCACGCCTTCGAGCTGACCTCGCATCACTTCTGGATCGGCTTCGCGGCCGGCCTGACCATCGGGATCTACGACTACCTCGGCTACAACACCGCCGCCTACCTGGGCGCCGAGATCAAACGCCCCGGCCGCACCCTCCCGCGCGCCATCCTCTTCTCCATCCTCGGCATCATGGCCATCTACCTGCTGCTCCAGGTCGGCACCCTGGGCGTCATCCCCTGGCAGGACATGTCCGACCCGGACAACGCGGCGTCCTCCTCCGTCGCGTCCGCCGTGCTGGAGAAGTCATGGGGCAAGGGCGCCGCGGACGCCGTAACGGTGCTCATCCTCCTCACCGCCGTCGCCTCCGTCCTCGCCGGACTGCTCGGCGGCTCCCGGGTCCCGTACGACGCCGCCCGCGACCGGGTCTTCTTCCGCGCGTACGGCACGCTCCACCCACGCCACCGCTTTCCCGTCCTGGGGCTGCTCACGATGGGCGGCATCATGGCCGTCGGTTTCCTGATCGGGCGCCACACCGACCTGACGACGATCATCCAGCTGCTGACCACCGTCATGGTGATCGTGCAGGCGCTGGCCCAGATCGCCGCGGTGAGCGTGCTGCGCCGCCGCCAGCCGCAACTGCGCCGCCCGTACCGGATGTGGCTCTACCCGCTGCCGAGCATCGTCGCCCTGGTCGGCTGGCTGGTGATCTACGGCTACGCGGACCTCAACTCGCCCGGCAGGCACCCCGTCGAGTGGTCGCTGGCGTGGGTGGCGGCGGGCGTCGTGGCCTTCCTGCTCTGGGCGCGCCACGAGAAGGAGTGGCCGTTCGGGCCGAAGCGCATCAGCGAGGAGTATCTGCACGGGCCGGACCCTGCGGAGGAGGAGAAGGCCGCCGGGTGACCGCGAGGGAGTGCGGCGTGACCGGGAGGGATCAGGCGTCCGTCTCCGCCGACGGGACGTCAACTGCGCTGCACCGAAGCCGATTTGAGAGCTGAACGCGATATGTCCTTCGTCACCTGCTCGGCAGGTTCCTCTCCCCGAACGCTGCGAAATGGGTATTTAGCCGTTCTCGCTGTGAAGTCTTAGTGAGGCGCGTCATATCGGGACGGGCTGCCTCGGTGCTTCCATCGTCGCGCGCGGGATCACCCTGAATCCGGCGCGTCCGACGAAGGGGAACACGATGCACTTATCCGGGCGCATCTCCGGAGCCGCCACGCTGGCCACGGTAGTGCCGCTGCTGGCCCTGCTCTCCTCGTCCGCCGTCGGGGTCGCGCCCTCCGCGCGAGCGCCGCAGCCGCGGACGCAGGCAACGGCCGGTGAGCCGACGGCCCCCGTGGAATGGTCGGCGCGGCACGGCGCGGCCTCGGCCTCGGGAACCCGGTGGCAGCTGAGGAGCGCCGGTTCGCCCGACGAACTGGTGATCGAAGGACGCCTGACGAACACCGGCCGGGGCTGCTCTTCGCTCTGGCTGACATGGACCCACGACTTCGCCGGCGAACCGCCCCGGAAGCACGCCACGCAGTGCGGACCTGGAACGGTCCGGGTCCGCCACCACCTGCGCGGCTACCGCGTCACGACCACCGGGGCCGCCCACCTCTGCACCGGTGGGAGCAACCCCCGGGAACCCCAGGGATGCGGCCCGGGTGTGTCGATGACGACCTGGCCCGTCGACGGCGTGCGCCCCGGGGGCACGGCCGGGCGGAGCGCCGGCCGCGGCTAGAGTGTCCGGTGCAGCAGGAGTCCGGTACGAGGCCGGCGCGGTCACGAAGCAGGTGGAGAGGTAGCGGTGCGGGTGGGGGCTCTGTCGTGAGGATCCTGCACACCTCGGACTGGCACCTCGGCCGGTCGTTCCACCGCGTGAGCCTGCTCACCGCCCAGCGGATGTTCCTCGACCATCTCGTCGACACGGTCCGCGGCCGGCAGGTCGACGCGGTGCTCGTCGCCGGGGACATCTACGACCGGGCCGTGCCGCCGCTCGCGGCCGTGGAACTCTTCGACGACGTCCTGCACCGCCTCGCCGACCTCGGCGTCCCCACCGTCATGATCTCCGGCAACCACGACTCCGCCCGCCGGCTCGGCGTCGGCTCCGGGCTGATGCGGCGGGCCGGCATCCATCTGCGGACGGACCCGGCGGCGTGTGCCACGCCCGTACTCCTCGACGACGCGCACGGCCCGGTCGCGCTCTACGGACTGCCGTACCTCGAACCGGCCATGGTGCGCGAGGAACTCGGCGCCCGGCGCGCCGATCACGCCGAGGTGCTGGGGGCGGCGATGGACCGGGTGCGCGCCGACCTCGCGGACCGGCCCGCGGGCACCCGCTCGGTGGTGCTGGCGCACGCCTTCGTCACCGGGGGCGCCGTCAGCGACAGCGAGCGCGACATCACCGTGGGCGGGGTCGCGTCCGTCCCCGCGGCGGTCTTCGACGGCGTCGACTACGCGGCCCTCGGGCATCTGCACGGCGCGCAGACGCTCTCCCCGCGGGTCCGCTACTCCGGATCGCCGCTCGCCTACTCCTTCTCCGAGGCCGGTCACCGCAAGTCGTCGTGGCTGGTCGACCTCGACGCGGCGGGTGAGGTCCAAGCCGAGCGGGTGGACTGCCCCGTGCCGCGGCCTCTGGCACGGCTCCGCGGAACGCTGGAGCAGCTCCTCGACGATCCGGCGTGCGCCGGGGACGAGGAATCGTGGGTCGAGGCGACCCTCACCGACGCCTCCCGCCCCCACGAGCCGATGGCCCGCCTCGCCAAGCGCTTCCCGCACATCGTCAGCCTGGTCTTCGACCCCGACGAGGGACCCACCCGCTCACTCGCCTCGTACGCCCAGCGGCTGCGCGGCCGCAGCGACCAGGAGATCGCCGAGGACTTCGTGGAACATGTGCGGGCCGGGCGCGTGGCGGATGCGGACGAGCGGGCCGAACTGCGGTCGGCGATCGACGACGTACGCGTGGATGACACCGTGCGCGAGGTGGCGCGATGAGGCTGCACCGGATGACGCTGACTGCCTTCGGGCCGTTCGGCCGCACCCAGACCGTCGACTTCGACCGCCTCTCGCGCGAGGGGCTCTTCCTGCTGCACGGGCCGACCGGCGCGGGCAAGACCTCCGTCCTGGACGCCGTCTGCTTCGCGCTCTACGGCTCCGTGCCCGGGGCCCGGCAGAGCGGGCAGGCGCTGCGCAGCGATCTCGCCGATCCGCTGACCCTGACCGAGGTCGTCCTCGAACTGACCGTCGGTGACCGGCGGTTGGAGATCAACCGGCTCCCCGAGCAGCCGCGCCCCAAGAAGCGGGGCAGCGGCACGACCCGGGAGAAGGCGCAGAGCCGGCTGCGGGAGTACGTGCCCTCGGCAGGCGGGGCCGAGCCCGGGAACGGTGTCGACGGCGCCGGTCACTGGAAGGCGCTCAGCCGCTCCCACCAGGAGATCGGCGAGGAGATCGGCCAGCTCCTCGGCATGAGCAAGGAGCAGTTCTGCCAGGTCGTCCTGCTGCCGCAGGGCGACTTCGCGCGCTTTCTGCGCGCGGATGCCGAGGCCCGCGCGCGGCTGCTCGGACGCCTCTTCGACACCCGCAGGTTCGCCGCCCTCGAAGAGCAGCTGAACGCACGCCGCAAGAGTGCGGCCGACCGGGTCGCCGCGGGCGACGAGCAACTGCTCGCGCTGGCACACCGAATGGGGCAGGCGGCCGGTGAGTGCGCGGACCTCGCCGATCCCACGGTTCCCGCACCCGCGAGCGCCGCGCAGCCCGTGCCGGCCCCCGGCCGAGGCGGCGCCGGACGGGGACGGGTCACCGTGCCCGGCCAGGGCGGGCCCGCCGGCCGCGCGAACCGCGCCCGGGCAGCCGCCGCCGAGCCGCCCGCGGGACAACCGGACGCCCCCGGGCCCTCCGAGCCGGGATTCGCCGAAGCCGTGCTGGTCAGAGCCGCCGTGGCGCGGGCGGGCGCACGGGAGCGGCTGGATGTCGCGGCGTCCGCGGTGTCCGCCGCGGAAGAGGCGGAACGGGGCGCCGCCGGCCGGCTGGAGGAGGCCCGCGAGCGCGACCGCCTGCAACAGCGGCACGCCGACGCCCGCCGGCGCGCTGCCCGGCTCGACGCCGACGCCGAGGAGCGGGAGAGGACCCGTCGCCGACTGGAACGGGCCCGCGCGGCCGCGGAGGTGGCCCCCGCCCTCGCGCTGCGCGACGCCGCCCGGAACGAGCTGGACGCCGCGCGGCGCGACGAGCACCGACACCGGACGCAGCTCCCGCCGGACCTCGCCGAAGCCGCGGGCGAGCGGCTCGCCGCCCGCGAGCGCGAAGTGCGGGAGGAGCTGGGAGCGCTCGCCGCGGCACGGCGCGCCGAAAGCCGGGCGGCCGACATCGCCCTGGAGCGCGCGGCGCTGGACCGTGAGGCACGCGCCGACGACCAGACGCTGCTGGACACGGCGGAGTGGCTGGCCGGTTGGGAGACGGCCCGCAAGGCCCACCAGCAGCGGATCGAGACGGCCCAGGACGCCGCGACCCGGGCCGAACAGCTCGGCGCGCTGATCTCCCCCGCGGCCGAGCGCCTGGACGCGGCCCGACTCCGGGACCGTATCGGCGCCGAAGTGCGGGCGGCCGAAGAGCAGTTGCTCGCCGCCCGGGAGCGGGCCGCCGCGGCCCAGGAGCACTGGCTCGACCTCAAGGACCGGCGGCTGCGCGGCATCGCCGCCGAACTCGCGGAGGGCCTGGAGGAGGGCAGGCCGTGTGCGGTGTGCGGCGCGACCGAGCACCCCGGCCCGGCCGAGGCGGACGCCGGTCACATCGACCGGGCGACCGAGGAGCGCGCGCTGGCCGCCTACCGGAGCGCCGATCAGCAGCGCCAGGACGCGGAGCACCGCGGCCAGTCCGTCAAGGAGGCGCTGGCCGGGGCTGCCGCCACGGCAGGGGACACGCCGACCGGTGAACTCGCCGCACATGTCGAGCAGTTGCGGGAGGATCACGCGCGCGACCGTACGGCCGCGGCGGATCTGCATGCCGCCCGCGAGGCCCTGGACCGTGCCGAGCGGGAGTACGAACGGCGCCGTACCGCGCAGCAGCAGGCCGAGCGCCGGGTCGCCGCGCGTACGTCGCACCGCGAGGCGCTGGAGCGTGAACACGGCGCGCTGGAAGAGGAGTTGGACCGTGCTCGGGGTGGCAGCGCCAGCGTCGCCGACCGGGCACGGCGACTGGAGCGTCAGGTCACCCTGCTCGCCGCCGCGGCCGAGGCGTCCCGCACGGCGGCCTCCTGCGCCGGACGGTTCGAGGAAGCCGCCGCCGGACTGACGGACGCCGCCCACCGCGCCGGGTTCGACACCCCGCAGGCCGCCGCCGAGGCGCTGCTGCGGGACGGTGAGTGGCGCGCGCTGCAGCAGCGGCTCGACGAGTGGCAGGCCGAGGCCGCAGCGGTGGCCGCGGAACTGGCCGACCCGGCGGGCGCGGCGGCAGCGGCCCTGCCGCCCGCGGCCCCGCAGGCCGCACGCGCCGCCCTGGACACCGCGGAGCAGCGGCTGCGGACCGCTTTCGCGACCCACGCCGCGGCCCGCGAACGCTGCACGGAACTCGACCGGCTGTCGGCCCGCGCCGCCTCCGACGCCCGCGAGCTGGCCCCGCTGCGCGCCGACCACGACCGGATCGCCCGCCTCGCCTCGCTCGCCTCGGGCACGTCCACGGAGAACGAACGCCGGATGCGCCTGGAGTCCTACGTCCTCGCCGCCCGGCTGGAACAGGTCGCGTCAGCCGCCAGCGCCCGGCTGCACCGGATGTCGGCGGGCCGCTACACCCTGGTGCACTCCGACGAGCGGGCGGGCGGCGCCCGGCGCTCCGGGCTCGGTCTGCACGTCATCGACGCCTGGACCGGCCATGAACGGGACACCTCCAGCCTCTCCGGAGGCGAGACGTTCTTCGCCTCGCTCGCGCTGGCGCTCGGCCTCGCCGACGTCGTCACCGACGAGGCCGGCGGCACCCGGCTCGACACCCTGTTCATCGACGAGGGCTTCGGCAGCCTCGACGAACAGACCCTGGACGAGGTGCTCGACGTCCTGGACTCCTTGCGCGAACGGGACCGCAGCGTCGGCATCGTCAGCCATGTCGCGGATCTCAGGGCGCGCATCCCGGCGCAACTGGAAGTCCTCAAGGACCGGTCGGGATCGACCGTGCGGCACCACATCCGGCACTAGCCAGGTCGTGTCCGCAAAGTCCCGTCCGCCTCGCGACGGCCCGGTCAGTGGCCGACGGGACGGCGGGGGAGCGGCGAGGAGTAGACGACGCTGGTGGTCACCGCGCCGAGCGCTCCGATGCGGCCCGACACCTCCTCCAGGTGCTTCATCGAACGGGCGGCGACCTTGATGACGAAGCAGTCGTCACCCGTGACGTGGTGCGCCTCCAATATCTCCGGCGTGGTGTCCAGCAGATCGTGGAACGGCTTGTAGTTGCCGTTCGGATAGCGCAGCCGCACGAACGCGAGGACGGAAAGGCCGATCCGCTCCGGGTCGATCACCGCCGCGTAACCGGAGATCACTCCGGCCTCCTCCAGCCGCCGCACCCGCTCCGTGACGGCGCTCGCGGACATGTTCACGGCGCGCGCCAGCTCGGCGTAGCCGGCGCGGCCGTTGCGCTGCAGGACGTCGAGGATGCGCCAGTCGGTGGCGTCGGGGGAATAGCCGGTCATCTCCGCTGTCTAGCAGTGAAATCAGCGGTAGATCAAGGGTTCTGCCGGTGATCATCACTTCTCGGGCCGATCGGCGAACCATAAATTATCGGCCATGACCACACGGACACCTCAGGGCACCACAGTCACCGTCGGCACCCCCAGCGGCTCGCTTCCGCACCGCGTGCTCGACGTCCCGCCCGCCGCGCCCGCAGACGCCGCCGCGTACTTCGCCGCGCGCCTCGCCTTCCATACCGACGTCGCCGAGGTGCAGCACGCTGTGGCGGCCGGCGCCCGCGATCTGGTGGTCGTCGACTCCCGAAGCGCCGAGGCATGGGACCAGGGGCACATCCCCGGCGCCGTCCATCTCCCCACTGCCCGCATGGCCCAGGACGCGCGGGAGATCCTCGATCCGGCGGTCCCGGTCGTCGTCCACTGCTGGGGCCCGGGCTGCGACGGTGCCACCCGCGCGGCCCTCGCCTTGGCCCGGCTCGGCTACCGCGTCAAGGAGATGCTCGGCGGCATCGAGTACTGGATCCGGGAGGGCTACGAGGTGACCACCCGGCAGGGGCCGCGACGCCTCCCGGCCGACCCCTTGACGGCACCCGTCGCCGCAGAGGACTGCGGCTGCTGACGCGCGGCGGGGAAGCGTCCGCGTCAGGTGGTTCCTTCGCCGCATCCACCTGCGGCAACGGCGGCCCCCGTCCGCAACTCGTACGCCCGCAGGCCGTCGCGTTCGCCGGCGAAGCGGAACCCGGCGCGTGCCAGCACACGCTGCGAGGGCGCGTTCTCCGGCTCGGTCACAGCGCAGATCGTTGCCACCTCCGGGCGCTCCGCCGCCCATCCGGTCAGCAGTCGCACCGCGTCGGTCGCCCACCCGGCGCCGCGTGCGGAGGGCGAGAGGTCGTAGCCGATCTCCACCCGGCCCTCCGCGTCGGGCGGGCCGTGGAAGCCGATGCTGCCCAGAGCGGTGCCGGTCCCGGCGTCGGTGAGGACGTAGCCGCTCCAGCCGGGGCGCTTCAGACCGGCCGCGATGGCTTCGCGTACGGCGATCTCGGCGCCTGCGGAGGTGGACCGGGGCGGTGTGCCGTCCACCCAGTCGTACCCCGCGGGCTCGCCGTCCGCGACCTGTGCCGCCGCGGTCGGCAGCAAGGCGCGCAGGGCGAGCCGGCCCGCCGCGAGCGTCAGCGGGAAGCCCGCTCCGACGGCGACCAGGGCCTCGAACAGCGGACCCGCATCAGCTCCTTCGGGCAGCCCGCTGACCTGGCCGTCGCCGACCTCCACCACCCGCCAGGCACCGTCGGAGCGCCGCACCACATCCGTGGTGACGAAGCGGCAGCCCAACTCCCGTACGGCATCGGCCACCCGGGCCAGATCGGGCACCGGGCAAAGCCGCGGAGTGTCCGGATGCGCGCCGACGAGGACCGGCTCGCCGTCCACCCACCACACCCGGGCCTCGCCCGCCGCGTCGAACGACTCGAAGGCGCGCAGCACCACGCCCCCGGTCAAGGAGTCCTCCTGGAGCGTCACGAACCGTTCGACGACCGCGGACAGCCGGGCGGTGTCGGCCGCATCGGGGACGAAGGTCGCCTCCGCCCACTCGTGCTTGCGGGACTTCACCCAGTCCTTGACGACGAGGGGATGCCCGCCGAACGGCTCGGCCAGCTGCGCCAGTTCCGCTTCCCCGGGAGGCCGGCCCGGTGAACACGGCTGCCACGCGCTGGCGGGCGTAAGGGTCTGGAACGTCGCGTACCAGCCGGGGAGTTCATGGGCGGTGCGGTACGCGCCGGGCGGGGTCAGGAGGCGACAGCCCCGCGCCGAAAGGGCAGCGGCCAGCGTGGCGTAGCGCTCCGCCGGCAGCATCCAGCCGCGGTACCAGACGGGGCCGGCGTCGCGTGGCACCCGTGCGACGGCACGCTCGTCGTCCCCGGCGAGCAGCGCCTCGTGATCCAGCACCGCGGTCGCCGCTCCGGCCGCCTGCGCTGCCGCCGCCTCCGGCGCGAAGTGCGGGTCGGTACGCCGGGCACGAAGCGGATCGCCGGGGAGCAGAAAGAGCGGCCTGTCCGCCGCGGAGCCCACTGTCATGTCAGCGGACCCTACGGTGACGGCCGGCCACAACACGAGGCGGGCCGGCCGTTCGCGCGGGACCGGTGGCCGGCGGGTGTCCGGCGGGCCGGGCCGGCGTGCCGCCCTGCCGCCGGCCGTCCGCCGGTCACCGGTGGGACGTCAGAGCGCCGACAGCTCGCTCAGCAGATCGTCCAGGCCGAGGGAGCCCTGTGAGAGCGCGGCCATGTGCCATGCCTTGAGGTCGAAGTCCGCGCCCCGGCGGGCGCGGGCCGCCTCCCGGCCCTTGAGCCAGATCCGCTCGCCGAGCTTGTAGCCGATCGCCTGCCCGGCCATGCCCTGGTAGCGGATGATCTCGCTCTGGACGAAGTCGGCGGGCCTGCTGCAATGGCTCGCCAGGAACGCGTGCGCCAGCTCGGGCGTCCAGCGCTCACCCGGGTGGAAGGGCGAGTCCGCCGGGATCTCCAGCTCCAGATGCATGCCGATGTCGATGATGACGCGGACCGCCCGCATCATCTGCGCGTCCAGATACCCCAGCCGCCGCTCGGCGTTGCTGAGGAAGCCCAGCTCGTCCATCAGGCGCTCGGCGTACAGCGCCCAGCCCTCGGCGTTGGCGCTGACGATGCCCACGGTCGTCTGGTAGCGCGAGAGGTCCTCGGCGACATGAGCCCACTGGGCCAGCTGGAGGTGATGGCCGGGCACGCCCTCGTGGTACCAGGTGGACACCAGGTCGTACGCGGGGAAGCGGGTCTCGCCCATCGTCGGCAGCCAGGTGCGGCCGGGACGGGAGAAGTCCAGCGACGGCTGGGTGTAGTACGGGGCCGCGGCGCTGCCCACCGGCGCGATCCGCGACTCCACCCGGCGCACCCGCTCGGCGAGCTCGAAGTGGGTGCCGTCCAGGGCGTCGATGGCCTCGTCCATGAGCGACTGGAGCCACTGCCGGGTCTCCTCGACGCCCTCGACGGCCTCGCCGTTGTCGTCGAGCCAGGCCAGCGCCTCCCACGGGGTCTTGGCGCCCGGCAGGATCTTTTCGGCCTCGGTCTCCATCTCGGCCAGCAGCCGGTGGAATTCCGACCAGCCGTACGTGTACGCCTCGTCCAGGTCGAGGTCGGCGCCGTTGAAGTAGCGCGCCAGCCGGGCATAGCGCTCCCGGCCGACGACGTCCGGCGCGGTCGCGACCGCGGGGGCGTAGTCGTCACGGAACCAGTCACGCAGCTCCACCAGCGCCCCGGTCGCCACCTCGGCGGCCGCGGTCAGCTCCGCGCGCAGCGCCTCCGGGCCGGCACCGGTGAACTCGGCGAACCAGCTGCGGTCCGTACCGATCCACTCGGTCAACTGCCCCACGACGGTGACCACTTGCAGCGGTCCGGCAGGCAGATCCCGCTTGAGGCCGGCTTCGAGCGAGGCCCGGTAGCCTTCCAGCGCTGCGGGCACCGCCCGCAGACGCCGGGCGATCGCCGCCCAGTCCTCGTCGGTCTCGGCGGGGGTGACGGTGAAGACCTCGCGGACGTGGTGCAGCGGCGAGCTGAGGTTGCTGACGGTGCGCAGGCCCTCACCCGCCTCGTGTACGGCGAGTTCGGCGGTCAGTCGCTCGCGCAGCAGCCGGGCGCAGACCTTTTCCGCGGCGCTGTCGGCGCCCGGCCGGGTCTCGGCCTCGGTGAGCCGCTCCAGCGTCGTACGCGCGAGCTGCGCCACCGCCTCCTGGCCCGTCGGCGAGAAGTCGGGGAGCTGACCGGAACTCTCGGCGATGCCGAGGAAGGTGCCGGTGATCGGGTCCAGGTCGACGAGCGCGTCGACATAGGCATCGGCGACCTGGCGGGGCAGCGGGCCGCCGCCGGAAGGAGTGGTGTTGGACATGCGGGCCATCCTCGTACGGATGCCCCCACCGCGTCACCATCATTCCGCCGGACGTTCCTGTCAGTTTTCGAAACGGTGGCCCGATCGAGGGGGCCTTGCGGGCCCCGCGGCGCGCGGTGGCCCGTATGCGCCGACCGCCGGGGTGCGCTCGGCACCCCGGCGGTCGGCTCGCGTCGATCCTGCCGCCCGGCACCGGGGCCGGACGGTGGGACGGCGGCTCAGCGGCGGCCGGAGCCGTCCCGCACCCGGATGATCTCCCGGGCCTCATGGCGGGCCGGGAGAGGCGCCGGACGAGCGGTGATCACGAGCGTGCCCTCCTCGATCTGGTAGTCCAGCGGCAGCCCGAGGCCACGCATCGCCGCCACCATGCCGGTGTTGGACGCCTGGGTGATGGCGTACACGCTGTCGCAGCCAGCCTCGGCCGCCATCGCCACCAGCCGCCGCAGCAGCTCCGCGCCGATGCCCCGCTGCTGCCAGGCGTCCTCGACCAGCAGGGCGACCTCGGTCTCGTCGCCGTCCCACAGCAGATGGCCGAGCGCCACCAGGCGGCCGGACGCGGTCTCCACCGCCAGGGTGCGGCCGAACCGCGGGCTGAGCAGGTGCCCGAGGTAGCGGTCCGCGTCGGAGACCGGGCCGTGGTAGCGCAGGTCGAGGGTGCCGGAGGAGCAACGGTCGTGCATCTCGCGGGCGGCGACCTGGTCGGAGGGGCCGGCGCGGCGGATGGTGATCTCGTTGCCCTCGGGCAGCGTCAGCACATCCCGCCGCGGCGGGACCCGCTGACCGAGCCGGTTGTCCAGCTCGGTCAGCGCGCGCACCCGGGCGAACTCGGTGGGGGTGAACGGCAACTGCGGCCTTTCGATGGTGAGAGACCCCCCGGAGGGGTCGCGGAACTTCATGAGGTGCTCCTCCAGCACGCCCTCGACGGGCACCTGCTCGGCGAGCGGCTGGCCGCTCAACGACCGGGCGGGCACCGAATGGATGGTGCAGCGGCCCAGCAACTGCCGCAGGGCCAGCGGCAGTTCGGCCGAGTCCAGCGCGGTGCGTGTCGCCAGCCCCAGCATTCTGGTCGGTGCGTCGACGAGGTCGTGGGCGTCGGCACGCTCCAGCCAGGTGCGCGCGCCGCCGGCGCCGGACACCGCACGGGTCAGCTCCTCGGGCTGGACCGCGGTCGGCGCGCGCAGCAGGAACTCGTCGACCGTGCCGTCGGACAGCGGGTGGGTCTGCAGGCTGAGGATGTCCACCCGCCACGCGGCGAGTGCCGTGCACAGGGCGGCCAGGCTGCCCGGCTCGTCCCGGACCGTGGTCCGCATCCGCCACAGCGTCGTCTCGGGACCGCGGGCTTCGGGCCCGGCGGTGGAGGACGACGCCGCGGCGCCGGTATCGGTCGGCGGCGGGGCGTTTTCGTGGCGGCGTGACCACCGGATGTGGAAGCCCGAGACGGCGAGGGCCGCGGCGCACAGCAGAGCCGGGCCCGAGAAGCCGAGGGCATCGGCGAGGGCGTCCGCGACCGCTGCGGTGGTGAACAGGGCGGCCAGTTCGACGACGCCCCGGCGCCAGTGGTGGCGACGGGAGCTGTTGGCAGAGGATGCTTCAGTCATGCAGACAGCCTCGCCGACCGGTGTTGCCTGATCGCCAACACATTGTGTCGGACGGGTAAAAGACGTAATCGACGCATTGGCCTTTACTGCCCCACCTGTCCAGGTTGAAGTACCTTGCTGAACAGCACCTCGCCACCCTCCTGCCGCAGCCGCACCGTCAGCTCCCCGCTGCCCCCGTCGATGTCGATCTCGCCGAAGTACTGCGGACTCTCCGCGGGGGAGGTGTTGGCACGGTCCGGCGCCTTGATGAACGCCTGAGTGGGCCCGAAGGTTCCGTCCAGCTTGAGCGCCTGGAAGCCGCCGGCGTTCAGCGGCCCGGAGACGAACTCCCAGAACGGCGCGAAGTCCTTGAACGCCGCCCGCTCCGGCGCGTAGTGCTGCGCCGAGGTGTAGTGGACGTCGGTCGTGAGCCACACCGTCCCGGTCACCCGGTGGTGCTTGATGTGCCGCAGCAGCTCCGCCAGCTGCAGCTCGCGGCCCAGCGGAGCGCCCGGATCGCCCTGCGCGACGGCCTCGAAGTTCGTCTTGCCGTCCGGGACGACGAGGCCCAGCGGCATATCCGAGGCGATCACCTTCCAGACCGCCTGCGACCGGGACAGCTCACGCTTGAGCCAGCGCAGCTGATCGGCGCCGAGGATGCCCTGCGGGTCGTCCGTCTGCCGTCCGGGCGAATTGGCGTTGCGGTAGCGCCGCATGTCCAGCACGAACACATCCAGCAGCGGGCCGTGCCGCACCACCCGGTAGACCCGCCCGTCCCCGTCCGCGCGCAGCGTACGGACGGGGAAGTACTCGCCGAACGCGCGCAGCGAGCGCGCGGCGAGCACGTCCGCGTCCTTCTCGGTGTACCGGGCGTCGTCGAGCAGTTGCCCCGGATACCAGTTGTTGTGGACCTCGTGGTCGTCCCACTGCACGATCGTGGGCACCTGGGCGTTGAAGCGGCGCAGGTTGTCGTCCAGCAGGTTGTAGCGGAACGCGCCGCGGAACTCCGCGAGGGTCTCGGCGACCTTCGACTTCTCCTCGGTCGTGACATTCCGCCAGATACGGCCGTCCGGCAGCGTGACCCGGGAGGTGATCGGGCTGTCGGCGTAGATGTTGTCGCCGCTGCACAGGAAGAAGTCCGGGTTGCGGCGGCGCATCTCCTCATAGATGCGGTAGCCGCCGCGGTCCGGATTGATCCCCCAGCCCTGGCCGGCCAGGTCCCCCGACCAGTGGAAGCGGACGTCCTGGCGGCGCTGCCGGGGCGCGGTACGGAAGGTGCCGGTGGCCGGTTCACCGGTGTGCCGCGGGTCGTCGGGGTCCGCGAGCAGCACCCGGTAGTGGATCTGCTCACCGGACGGCAGCCCGTGCAGCGAGGTGACGCCGGTGAAGTCGGTGCCTGCTCCGATCACCGGGCCGTGCCAGGTCCTGGCGTTGCGGAAGGACTCGGTGGCCGCCGTCTGCACCACCATCCGGGCCGGTCGGTCCGAGCGTACCCAGACCAGCCCGGAGGACGTCGTGACATCCCCGACCTGTACTCCCCACTCGGCGGTCGGCCGGCCACTGCGCGCCTGTGCCGGTGCGGCACAGGACAGGGCGGGCAGCGCCAGCGCCGCGGACCCGGCCGCCGTGCCGTGCAGCAGTGACCGCCGTCCGAAGCCCCTGCCGGATCCCGGCGCCATATGAACCTCCATCGCTCGATCGACCTCGGTGACGTCCCGTTCGTACCGCTGCCCGATGCCCCGCGGCCGAACATGCGGTGAACACCTGCCGGTGCTCGTGTACGGCGGCCACCGGCCGGGCCCATGGTCGCAAGCGCGCGGGCCGATCGCCTAGACGTCGTTCCGGCCCCGGCGGTTCCTGTTTCGCGTCGCAGGCGGGGCCGCCGCCGCCCGCCGCGCGGGAAGCAGTGCGGGCGGGCCGCCGCGACGGACCGCACCCGGACGTCCGGGCCGTCGTGGCCGGATCCGGCCGTCAGCCCATCGTGTCGAGGATGACCCGGGCGACCAGCGCCGGATCGTCGTTCATCGGCACATGCCCGCAGCCCGGCAGCCGCACCAGCCGGGCGCCCGGGATCGTCTGCTTCGCGCGCACCCCCTGGCGGCGCAGCAGCAGCCGGTCCCGGCTGCCCCAGGCGATGGTGACCGGGATGTCCGGCACATCGGCGGTGAACTGGACCGCGCGGCCGGCCTCCAGCGTGGGCGCGAACCCGGGGGCGGTACGCAACGCCCGGGTCTCCGCGACGACCGCGTCGGCCGATCGACGCCCGGGGTGGGCGTAGATGGTGCCGGTCAGCGAGGCGCGCCCCAGGGCGGACCGGGCCAGCGACTCCACGACCGGCTCCGGCAGCGCCTGCGCCCCCGCGTACATGCCGCGCAGCACACCGAACGCGTAGCGGCGCTCCGCCGGCGTCCAGAAGCCGCCCGGCGAAAGGGCGGTGACGGACCGTACGGCGTTGCGGCGGCCCAGCTCCAGGGCGAGCAGCCCGCCCAGCGAGTTCCCGGCCACGTGGGGCCGCTCGATGCCCAGTTCCGTGAACGCCTCGGCGAGCAGCGAGACCACCGTCGGAATGTCGTAGGAGCAACCGCCGGGAAGGCCAGGGGAGGCGCCGAAACCGGGCAGGTCCATGGCGATGACCTCGTGCGAGGCGGCGAGGATGTCGCAGACCGGGCGCCACGCCTGGAGGTGATGGCCGATGCCGTGCAGCAGGACGAGGGGCTCACCCGCGCCCTTGCGCTCGTAGGCCAGCGTGCACGGCGGCCGGTCTGCGGAGGTGATGCGGGCGAAGGAGACCGAGGCGGCCATGGGGACTCCTCAAGAGTTCGCGTGACGTGCGTTGTTGCCGGATGTGCGCAGCCACGATGCCAGTAATGGCTACCGAGCGGTACGGGGAGGGGGGGGATCCGAGGCCGCCCGGGGCCCGGGCCGCACCCGGCGCTGTGCCGCACACCACGCCGCGGGCGGCCCGCACTCCGCCGTTCCGGCTGGACAAGGCGACGGCGGACCGGTGGGATGG
This sequence comes from Streptomyces sp. Pv4-95, assembly GCF_045782725.1. Classification (NCBI taxonomy): domain Bacteria; kingdom Bacillati; phylum Actinomycetota; class Actinomycetes; order Kitasatosporales; family Streptomycetaceae; genus Streptomyces; species Streptomyces sp. Pv4-95. The sequence goes on along the minus strand of NZ_CP127172.1, from coordinate 947,621 downwards.
AGCAGTGCTGACGGATCTTGCGACCGAAGTCTTCGAAGAGCACCGACCGGTGCTGCACGCCGTGGCCTACCGCATGCTGGGCCGCGTCGCCGACGCCGAGGACGTCGTCCAGGAGGCATGGCTGCGCTGGTCGGCGGCCGACCGCAGCGAGGTCCGCGAACCGCGCGCCTACCTGGTGCGCGTGACCACCCGGCTGGCCATCGACCGCCTCCGGCAGGTCCAGGCGCGCCGCGAGTCCTACGTGGGCCCCTGGCTGCCGGAACCCCTCGCGACCGACACGGCCGGCAGCGCCCCCGACACCTCGGAGCGGGCGGTGTTCACCGAGACCGTCACGCTCGCGATGCTCGTCGTCATGGAATCCCTCTCCCCGTTGGAGCGGGCCGTCTTCGTGCTGCGCGAGGCGTTCGGCTACCCGTACGGCGAGATCGCCACCGTCCTGGACCGCGGCGAGGCGGCGGTACGGCAGCTGGCGGCACGCGCCCGCAGGCATGTGGAGGAGGGCAGGCCCCGCTTCGAGGTCAACGCCGAGCGGCAGCGCGAGCTGACCGAGCGATTCCTCGCCGCGGCGACGGGCGAGGACCTGAACGGCCTGCTGCGCCTGCTCGCCGCCGACGCGCGGCTGGTCGGGGACAGCGGAGGGAAGGCCAAGGCGCCGCTGCGGATCATCCATTCGGCGGACAAGATCGCCCGCTTCCTGGTGGGCGCCGCGGGTTCGCCGCCGCCCGGCATGGAGTTCAGCATCCTGGAACTCAACGGCGGGGTGGCGCTGTTGGCCCACTACGGCGGAGTGCCGGACTCCGTCATCCAGCTCGACGTCGTCGACGGCCGGGTCGCGACGGTCTACATCGTGCGCAACCCCGACAAGCTCGCCTCGCTCGCGAAGAGCTGACCGGCCCGGCGCGGAAGGGCCCGCCCCGGGTCACCGCGTGGGCGCCGCTCGGCCCGCCCCCGGGTGGGCGGCCTCCCGTACGGCGGCCCGCAGGCCCGAGCGCGGGCTCGACAGCACCGGCACACCGCTCCCGCCGGCGTCCGTCATCAGTGCGGCGGCCGACGCCATCGACGCCTGCGCCAGCACGATGGCGTCGGTGTCCCGTTCCCCTTGCGCGGCGGTGGCCACCGCCGTCAGATAGCCGTCCTCGTCGCCGGCTTCGAAGCGCTCCCAGGCGTCCGGCACGAGTACCTCGCGCACGCTCACCACGCGCCCGGCCCGCTCCGCTTCCTCCGCGATCAGGTCCGCGGTGGGCCCCAGCGTGCTCGACACCGAGGCGAGCACCGTGACCTGCGGGCCGGCGGCGACGGCGGCCGCGGCCATCGGCCGGTCCACCCGCAGAACCGGCAGGCCGAGCGCCACGCCGGCCTTCTCGGCGACCGACCCGATCGTCGAGCAGGTGCACAGCCCCGCCCGCGCGCCGTCCCGCACGGCACGCCCGAGTACGTCGGCGACCTGCCCCGCCACCGCTTCGGGGCCCTCTTCCCGTGCCCGGGCGAGCAGTTCGGGGTGGACGAGGTGGCGGAGCGCGAACCCCGGGGCATCCTCGTCGCGCAGCGCGTCGAAAACCGGGACGTGGACGGGCGAGGTGTGCAGCAGGGTGAGCATGACGGTGAGGGTAGCGAGAGTCGCCGCAGGTCGTGCGGGGTGTCCGGGGTGCGACGGGGGCGGGCGGTCCACCGGATGGGGCATTGGTCTTGACCAAGGGTGGGGGCGGCCATATCGTCGGGATACTGCAACAACCTTTAATAAAGAAGTGCTCATATTCCGGGCTCCGGGCGAGCCCGTGTCCGGTTGACGGCAGAGCCCCGCGGGGCAATGGCCAGTGCGGAGGACAGGGTGGGGACCACGCAGCTCGAAACGGTGCCGGAGCCGAAGTACTGGCACCTCAAGACCGTGCTCAGCGAGGCATTGGACTCCGAGTTCACGGTCGGCGAGATCCTGCCCAACGAACGTGACCTGGCGGCGCGGTTCGGCGTCGCCCGTGCCACGCTCCGGCAGGCGCTGGAACAACTGGAGCTGGAAGGCAGGCTGCAGCGCCGGCGCGGCGTGGGCACGACCGTCGCACCGCCGCGGGTCGGCGTCGCCGTCGACCCCGCCAGCGACACCTGGCCCGGTGCCCCCGGGGACGACTGGCAGCCGGTCGACGCCGTCGAGACCGACGCGGTGCCCGCCGCGGTGGCGGCCCTCCTTGAGACCGCCTCCGGTGACCGCATCCACCTGGTGCGCCGCAGCCGGGTCACGGGCGGCCAGCCGGTCGCCGCCGAGCTGCTGTACGTCCTCGCATCGGCGGTCCCCGGCTGCTCCGGAGTGGCGCCGGTCAGCGCCGCTGCCCATGCCCGCGCCGTACTGCACGAGCTCCAGGCGCGCGAACTGGAGGGCCGGGACCGCACCGTGGAGCTGGGGTCGGCCCGCGCGGAGGACGCCAAGCAGTTGGACCGGCTGCCGGGCGCGCCCGTGCTCGTCGTCACCACCCGCTATGTCTCCGAGGGCCGGACCACCGCGGTCGCGGTCGCCACCTACCGCGCGGACACCTGCCGCCTCACCTTCGGGGAGAGCGACGCGGTGTCCCTGCTCGCCGGCTGAGCCGACGCCGCTCCGGGGCCCGTGTCCGGGAGGGGGCGCGGGTCTCTCCGCCGGTGAAGTGGGCGCGCGTCAGCGGCGGCCCGTCACCGTGCCCTCCACCGCGAAGAGTTCGGCCTCGACGTGATCCAGCGCGAGCCGCAGCGCGCCGGTCGCCACCGCGGCCTCGCCCAGCATCGAGAGCGCGACCTGAGGCGGGCGCAGGCAGTAGCGCGCCAGCTCCTCGCGCAGCGGCTCCAGCACACCGGCCAGCCCCGCCGCCCACCCGCCGACCACCACCAGTTCCGGGTCGAGCGCGAGCACCAGCGCCGCGACGTCGTGCACCAGCCGCTGGATGAAGCGGTCCACGGCCTGACGTGCCTGTTCGTCCCCGTCGCGCGCCAAGGCGAAGACCTTGGCCACCTGTGCCTCGTCCAGCGGGTGCAGCGGCTCGCCCGTCGTCGAAAGCAGCGTCTCCGGGGTCGCCTCGCGGCCCAGCAGATGCAGTGCGCCGATCTCCCCGGCCGCCCCGCCGAACCCTCGGTGCAGCCGTCCCCCGATCAGCGAACCGGCCCCCGGGCTCAGCCCCGCGAGCACGAAAACGATGTCATCGGACCGGGTGGCCGCGCCCTTCCAGTGCTCGGCCACCGCGGCGGCGTTGGCGTCGTTCTCGACCAGCACCGGACAGCGGAAGGAACGCCGCAGCCGGTCACCCAGGGGGAGGCCGGTCCAGCCGGGCAGTGCGGTGCTCAGCCGTACGGTGCCGTCCGCCTCGACGATGCCCGGTCCGGCCACACCGACGGCCCGCAGGGAACCACGCGCCACTCCCGCACGGCGCAGCAGGTCGGCCACCACGGTCCGTACGCGCTCCAGCCGTTCGTCGGCGGGGGCGGTCTCCGCCACGGCGCGTTGCGCGGAGCCCAGCACCTGCCCGCCGAGATCGGAGAGCAGGGCCGAGACACGGTGCGGTCCGATCTCGATGCCCAGCAGATGCCCGGCCTCCGTGCGGAAGCGGTACCGGCGGGCCGGCCGGCCCTGGCGGCGCGCTTCGCCCTCCTCCACGGCGGCTTCGACCACGAGGCCGGTCTCGATGAGCCCCTCGACCACGCCCTCGACGGTCGGCCGGGACAGGCCCGTCACCTGGACGAGGTGGGTGAGCGTGGGGGAGTCCGCGGCGCGCAGAGCGTGCAGCACCACCGCGGAGTTGATACGTCGCAGCAGGGAGGGATCCCCACCGGTGAGCCGCCCCAACGTCCGTCTCCCTCGCGTTGCGTGTCTGGCGGATCGTAGCCGGTCAGCGGGTGTGCGGCGAGCCCCGAGAGGCGGCGCGGGCGGAGCGGTCGGCGGGCGGCGCCAGGTGTGCGGGCGCCGTCGGTGATCGTCGGCGACTGACGGGCGGCCAATTGTCAGACCCCGGCGGTTTACTGACGGTATGACGTCAGGAGAGCAGCCCATGAGTGCGGCGGCGCGCACCACCCCCGCGACCGGCACCGCCCTGGCCACGACCGCGCAACAGGTGGCGCTGATCGATGCCTTGCTCGCGCGTGCGTTCCCGGTGCGCAGGGAGCGCTTCGCCAGAGGCGGGAGCGGACCGGAGTTCCATGTGGCACAGCTGTGGGAGAGCGCCGCGCTCTGGGAGGCGGATGCGGCGGACGCGCAGGAGGCGGGCGAGGACTGCGCCGCCGCGCTGGCGGCGCTGACCACCGTGCTGTCCTTACGGTGGGGCGAGCCCGCCGTCCTGGACCTCGCGGGCCGGCTGGAGCGGGTGGCGATGGGCCTGCCGGTCGGGCCGCCGCTGGACCTGCTGTGCGGCGTGGTGCCGCGGCTGCACACCTGGCGCGCGGGGGACCGCTGGCTGGGCATCGGTGCAGGTCAGGGCGGCCCGGAGCTGCCGTACCAAGTGGTGGTGGCGATCGGGGCGGGGGCGGTGCCGGGAGGCTGACCGATGCCTGGGGCAGGCGAGGGGAGGCGAAGGGACGCCGGGTACGACGGTGATGGACGCGCCGCAGGGTGTGGCGGGTCGGCGCCGGGTTCAGGAGTGCTCGGCGAAGGCCGCCTCAGTGCTCGGCGAAGGCTGCCTCGCGCAGCCGGCCGTATTCCTCCGCCATGGCGGCGGGCGTCCAATGCGCGTTGAGGCCGCTGGGGTTGGGCAGTGCCCAGATACGGGTGTCGCCCAGGGTGCGTTCCTGGGGCCCGATCGTGGCGTGCTTGTCGTCGAAGGCGATGCGATAGGCGGTGATACCGGCGACGGCCAGCCGGCGCGGGCGCAGCCGGGCGACCTTCTCGGCCAGCAGCCGGCCGCCTTCGCGGAGCTCCTCCGCCGTCAGCTCGTCGGCCTTCGCGGTCGCCCGCGCCACGACATTGGTGATACCGACTCCGTGCGCGAGCAGCTCTTCCTGCTCGGCGGGCCTGAACACCCGCGGCGTGAATCCGGAGGCGTACAGGACCGGCCAGAACCGGTTCCCCGGCCGGGCGAAGTGATGGCCGGTGGCCGCCGACAGCAGCCCGGGATTGATCCCGCAGAAGAGCACCCGCAGGCCGCTCGCCGCGACGTCAGGGACGAGGCGGTCGCGAGCGGCCTGCAGTTCCTCCGGTGTGAAACCCACGTCAGAGGATCGAGCCCGGCGTGTACGCCGCGGCCTCCGGGTGCTGCTTGGTGATCTCCTCGATGCGGCCGACGACGGACGTCACCTGGTCGGCCGCGGCGCCCGTGAAGGACAGCTTGTCCGCCATCAGGGCATCCAACTGCGCCTTGTCCAGGGGGATCCGGGCGTCGGCGGCCAGCTTGTCGAGCAGTTCGTTGCGCTCGGCTCCCTGCTCCCGCATGGCCAGCGCCGACGCGACCGCGTTCTCCTTGATCGCCTCGTGGGCCTCCTCGCGACCCACGCCCGCGCGCACGGCACCCATCAGCACCTTGGTCGTGGCGAGGAACGGCAGGTAGCGGTCCAGCTCGCGGGCGACGACGGCCGGGAAGGCACCGAACTCGTCGAGGACCGTCAGGAACGTCTCCAGCAGGCCGTCCAGCGCGAAGAACGAGTCCGGCAGGGCGACCCGGCGCACCACGGAGCAGGACACATCGCCCTCGTTCCACTGGTCACCGGAGAGCTCGCCGGCCATGGAGGCGTATCCGCGCAGGATCACCATCAGGCCGTTGACGCGCTCGCAGGAGCGGGTGTTCATCTTGTGCGGCATGGCGGAGGAGCCGACCTGGCCGGGCTTGAAGCCCTCGGTCACCAGCTCGTGTCCCGCCATCAGCCGGATGGTCTTGGCGAGCGAGGAGGGGGCCGCGGCGAGCTGCACCAGCGCGGTGACGACGTCGTAGTCGAGCGAGCGCGGGTAGACCTGGCCGACGGAGGTGAAGGCGCGCGCGAAGCCGAGGTGGCCGGCGATCCGCTGTTCCAGCTCGTCGAGCTTCGAGGCGTCCCCGCCCAGCAGGTCGAGCATGTCCTGCGAGGTGCCGACCGGGCCCTTGATGCCGCGCAGGGGGTAGCGCGACAGCAGGTCCTCGAGTCGCCCGTACGCGACCAGCAGCTCGTCCGCGGCGGTCGCGAAGCGCTTGCCGAGCGTGGTGGCCTGCGCGGCGACGTTGTGCGAACGGCCGGCCATGACGAGCTCGGCGTTCTGGGAGGCCAGGGACCCGAGCCGGGCCAGCACGGCGACCGCGCGGTCCCTCATCAGCTCCAGCGACAGCCGCACCTGCAGCTGCTCGACGTTCTCCGTCAGGTCGCGGGAGGTCATGCCCTTGTGGACCTGCTCGTGGCCGGCGAGGGCGTTGAACTCCTCGATCCGGGCCTTGACGTCGTGCCGGGTGACCTTCTCACGCTCGGCGATGGAGGCCAGGTCGACGTTCTCCAGGACCCGCTCGTAATCGGCCAGTGCCTGCTCGGGGACCTCCACCCCCAGGTCCTTCTGCGCGCGCAGCACGGCAAGCCACAGCTTGCGCTCCAGCTTGACCTTGTACTCGGGGGACCACAGCACGGCCAGCTCCGCGGAGGCGTAGCGGCCGGCAAGAACATTGGGGATGCGAGGCTTCGCAGACACGGCAGTCACGTGGCCAGAGTCTACTGGCGATTTACGCAGGCCAGCGCCCCGGCCCCGGCTGTGCTTTCCTCCAAGCCGCCGACCCGCGGCAGGCGCCCCGGCGTCAGTCCCCGTACGGCAGCAGCTCGGGGCGCTTGGCCGGCCGGCCGTCGCCGGAGGAGCGCCCGGTGAGCCTGCGGCCTATCCACGGGACCAGGTGCTCGCGCGCGAACCGCAGGTCGGCGGCGCGCCGCGCGCCCCAGCCCGGGGGCACGGCGGCGGGCAGCGGCGCGTCCCAGTCGGACTCGGCGTCGAGGCCGAGCGCCTGCCAGACGGCCTCCGCGACCCGGCGGTGGCCTTCGTCGCCCAGATGCAGCCGGTCGTCCGCCCACAGCCGGGGGTCGGACAGCGCTTGCGAGGCGTAGAGATCGACGACCACCGCGCCGTGCCGCTCCGCCAGCGCGTCGATGTGCGCGAACAGCTGTTCCATCCGCGACCGGAACCGCTCCATGACCGGCCCCTGCCGGCCGGGGCTGCGCATCAGCACCAGCTGTCCGGGCCCCTGGGACAGCCGCTCGGCGGCCTCCGCCAGCTGAGCGCAGACCCGGTCCACATCGCATTTGGGGCGCAGTACGTCGTTGAGCCCGCCGACCAGTGTCACGAGGTCGGCGCCCATCGCTGCCGCGGGATCGCACTGCTCGTCCAGGATCTGCCCGATGAGTTTGCCGCGCACCGCGAGATTGGCGTAGTGGAACGCGGGCGACGGCTCGTCGGTGCGGCTGCGCTGCCGGGCCGCGAGGCGGGCGGCGAGCAGATCGGCCCAGCCGCGGTACGAGCCGTCCGGCAGGGCGTCCGACATGCCTTCGGTGAAGCTGTCGCCGACCGCGACGAAACTGGTGTAACGGGCATTTATCTCCATGGCGCGGAGATCTTATCCCGTGGCCCGGAAGCCGCGTCGGCCGGAGTACCGGCACGGAGCCGCGCCCGTGCGGCGAACGACGGCGGCCGGTGGACCCCCGTGGGACCACCGGCCGCCGCGCACGGCCTCAGTCGTCGCCGTCGGGTGCGCACATCACGCCGCGGGCGGCCGCTGCAACACCAGCTCCCGCAGGACATCCTCCATGCTCACCAGTCCGGCCAGCGTCCCGTCCGCGCCGATCACCGCGGCCAGGTGGGTCCGGGAGCCGCGCATCGCCGTCAGGACGTCGTCGAGCAGCGTCGCGGCCTTGACCCGCGCGATCGGGCGCAGCGCGGAGACCGGGAACGGCACATCGCGCGGGGCGGCGTCCAGGGCGTCCTTGACGTGCAGGTAGCCGAGGATGCGGCGGGTGTCGTCGACGACCGGGAACCGGGAGAAGCCGGACTCGGAGGCCAGTCGCTCCAGGCCCTCCGGGGTGACCCCTATTCGCGCCGAGACCACCTTCTCGGCCGGCAGCACCACGTCCCTGACCGGGCGGCGGCCCAGCTCCAGGGCGTCCCGCAGCCGTTCCTTGGCCCGGTCGTCGAGCAGTCCGGCGTCCCGGGAGTCCTCGACCATCTTCGCGAGCTGGTCGTCCGAGAAGGTCGCGGCCACCTCGTCCCTGGTCTCCACCCGCAGCAGCTTCAGCAGCCCGTTGGCCAGGGCGTTGATCGCGAAGATGGCCGGGCGCAGCGCGCGGGTCAGGGCGACCAGCGGCGGCCCCAGCGCCAAGGCGGTGCGTACCGGCTCCGCCAGCGCCACGTTCTTCGGCACCATCTCGCCGAAGAGCATGTGCAGATAGGTCGCCAGGGACAGCGCGATGACGAACGAGATCGGGTGGATCAGCGTGTGCGAGATCCCCATGGCCTGGAAGACCGGCTCCAGGAGATGGGCGATGGCCGGCTCGGCGACCGCGCCCAGCACCAGCGTGCACAGGGTGATGCCCAGCTGGGCGGCCGCCAGCAGCGCGGAGACGTGCTGCAGGCCCCACAGCACGCTGTTCGCGCGGCGGTCGCCGCTCTCGGCGTGCGGTTCGATCTGGCTGCGGCGCACCGAGATCAGAGCGAATTCGGCCCCCACGAAGAAGGCGTTGACCACCAGGGTCAGCAGGCCCACGAAAAGCTGCAGTGCGGTCATCGGCCGGCCTCCGCAGCGGAGTCCTGGGAGCTGCCGGGCAGCGGAGCGTGCAGCAGGACACGCGCCGCGCGGTGGCCGGTGGCGTCCAGCACATCCATCGACCAGCCCTCGACCTCCAGGGTGTCGTCGTCCACGGGGATCCGCCCCAGTTCCGTGGCGATCAGGCCCGCGAGGGTCTCGTACGGGCCCTCCGGCAGGTGCAGGCCGATCCGCTGCAGCTGGTCGGTGCGGGCGGCGCCGTCGGCCTGGTAGACGCTGCGGCCGTCCGCGTCGACACCGGCCGGCGCGAGGTCGGGGGTCTCCTGCGGGTCGTGTTCGTCGCGGACCTCGCCGACGACTTCCTCGACGATGTCCTCCAGCGTGACCACGCCGGCCGTGCCGCCGTACTCGTCGATGACCACGGCCATGGTGCGCTTGCCGGACAGCCGGTCCAGCAGGTGGTTGACGGGCAGCGTCTCCGGCACGAGCAGCGGCTCCCGCAGCAGCTCGGAGACGGGGTGCCGGGGGCGGCGCTCGGCGGGGATCCGCAGGACGTCCTTGATGTGCGCGACGCCCACGACGCTGTCCAGGCTGCCGCGGTAGACGGGGAAGCGGGACAGCCCGGTCGCCCGGGTCGCGTTGGCGACGTCCTCCGCGGTGGACTGCACGTCCAGGGCGATCACCTGGACCCGCGGCGTCATGACGTTCTCCGCCGTCAGCTCGGAGAGCGTGAGGGTACGGACGAAGAGCTCGGCGGTGTCCGGCTCCAGCGAGCCCTCCTTGGCGGAGTGCCGCGCCAGCGCCACCAGCTCCTGCGGTCCGCGTGCGGACGCCAGCTCCTCGGCCGGCTCCAGACCCATCCGGCGGACCATGTGGTTCGCGGTGGTGTTCAGATGCCCGATGAGCGGCTTGAAGGCGGCGCTGAATCCGCGCTGCGCGGTGGCGACCTTCCTGGCGATGGTCAGCGGACTGGAGATCGCCCAGTTCTTCGGGACCAGCTCGCCGACGACCATCAGGACGATGGTGGAGATCGCCGTACCGAGGACCAGGGCCACCGACTCGGCGCCGGAGCGCGGCAGGCCGATCGCGTCCAGCGGCCCGGCGAGCAGGGTGGCGATGGCCGGCTTGGACAGCATGCCGATGACCAGGCCGGTGACGGTGATGCCGAGCTGTGCGCCGGAGAGCTGGAAGGTGAGACTCCGCACGGCCCTGAGGGCGCTGTCCGCGCCGCGGTCACCGCGCTCGACGGCGCGCTCCAGATCGCTGCGCTCGACGGTGGTCAAGGAGAACTCGGCAGCGACGAAGACACCGCAGGCCAGGGTCAGGCAGAGGGCTACGGCCAGCAGGAGCAGCTCGGTCATCGGGTCACCTCCGTCCCATGATCGAACATGATCGGGAGGTTCGCGCTATGTCGGGAGGGTGCTCGACTACTGGGGGGCTCGCCCATGGCTGGACGCTCACACACCTTTCACTGGGATGGAGGGAACCACCATGGTAAAGGACCGGCAAAGGGTGAACCGGCCTCAGAGCGCCTTGACCCAGCGTCGCCAGTGGTCCTCGCGGTGGTAGCCGGCCGAAGCCCAGGTGTGGTGTGCGCGTTCGTTGGCCTCCAGGACCATGGCGTCCACCCGTCGCCCGCCCAGGGAGAGGAATCGCTGCTCCACGGCTTCCATCAGTGCGGTGGCGACGCCTTGCCGGCGGCGGTCCGGGTGGACGGCCAGCCGGTAGGCGGAGCATCGCCATCCGTCGAAGCCGGCTATCACGCTCCCCACGAGGACGCCCTCACGCTCCGCGAGGAGCAGGGCTTCGGGGTCCCTCGCGATGAGCCGGGCCACCCCGTCGTGGTCGTCGCTGATGCTCGTCCCCTCCGCGGCTTCACGCCAGAAACGCAGCACGGCGTCGATGTCCGAAGGGGTGGCGCAGCGAATATGAAGATCACTCATGGCACGAGCCAAGCAGAGCCCCGATGATCGCGGCCAGCGCTTTTCGCCAAGAGGTGTCAGCGGTGGCGGTGCAGACTGGACGTGTGGCCTGCTTCGCCCGATGGCACAACGAAAACGGCCGGGAGCGTGAGGATGACGAAGCCGAACCTGCCCGATGTGGCGTCGCCGGAGGAGTGGTTCGCCGCCCGCAAGGAGCTTCTGGCGGAGGCGAAGCAGCTCACCCGGGCGCGCGACCGGGTCAACGCCCTCCGCCGACAGCTGCCGATGGTCCGCATCGACAAGCCGTACACCTTCGATGGACCGAACGGGAGAGTCGGCCTGCCGGACCTGTTCGACGGGCGGTCCCAGCTGGTCGTGCACCACTTCATGTGGATCTTCGACATCGACGACGACGGCACCGAGCACCCCCGCGACACCGGCTGCCCCAGCTGCTCCTCAGCGGCCGACGGGATCAGCGGACTCCGGCAGCTGCATGTCCGCAACACGACGCTGGTCGCGGTGACCCGGGCGCCGTACGCGAAACTCGCCGCGTACCGCGAGCGGATGGGCTGGACGTTCCCCTGGTACTCCTCGGACGGCAGCGACTTCAACTACGACTTCCACGCGACCGTCGACGAACGCCGCGCGCCCGTGCAGATCTTCCACCGCACCGAGGCCGATCTCGCCGAGGCCGGAACACCGTGGTCGCAGGACCTGCGCGGTGACTGGCCCGGCATCAGCACCTTCCTGCGGGTCGGGGACGAGGTCTTCCACACCTACTCCACGTTCGGCCGGGGCATCGAGGAGTTCCACAACGGCTACCGCTACCTCGACCTCACCGCGCTCGGCCGCCAGGAGGAGTGGGAGGAGCCGAAGGGCCGCGCGGTCCCGCTCGGCCTCCAGGTCGGCGGCCCCGGCATGCGCCTGCCCGACGAATACGACGTCTGACGGTGCCGTCCGAGGCGTGCGGCCGCCGGACGGCTCCTGGAGCCGCGGGTCAGAGGGGGATGCGCCCCTTGCTGAGCATGGCGGCGCGGACCCGCTCCTCGGCGAGGCCGCGGCCCGCGGCGTGGGGGGTGGTGCCGCGGCGCTGTGCCTCTTCGAGGACGGTGACGGCGTTGGTGCGCAGCCGGGTGGAGATGGTCTCGAAGATGGTGGCGGTGCCGGGCCGGAATCCCGAATAGCGGGCATCCATGGCGAACGCGGCGGCGACGACCCCGCCCGCGTTGGCGACGAAGTCCGGCAGTACGGCGATGCCCCGCTGCGCGAGGATGCTCTGCGCCCGGGGGGACGTGGGAAGGTTCGCACCCTCCACGACGAGTCCGGCCTTGATCCGGTGGGCCGTCTCGTCGTCGACGACGTCCTGGAGCGCGGCGGGGACCAGGATGTCGCAGTCGACGGTCAGTTCCTCGCCGGGGCCGAGGCGGGACCCCGCGCAGTGGTTCACGAAGTCGTCGCCGTGCGCCTCGCGGGCGGCGAGGAGGGCGGGGACGTCCAGGCCGCTGGGATCGTGCAACGCGCCTTTCGCGGTGGAGACGGCGACGACCGTGGCGCCGAGTTCGGCGAACCGCGCGGCCGCGGCGTTCCCCACCGCGCCGAAGCCCTGGATGGCGATGCGGGATCCGGCCGTCGGCCGTCCCAGGCTCTGTGCGGCGGCGTCGGTGGCCTCGGCGACGCCGTAGCCGGTGACCCCGAGCTTGTCGTAGGCGACGCCGCCGAGGTGTTCGGGGGTGCCGACCGCGGCACCGCGGTCGCCGAGCTCGTCCTGGATGATCGCGGCGTCGTTCTCGGTCAGCCCCATGTCCAGGCCCATCACGTATTCGCGGGGCACCTCGTTGGACAGGGCGCGGGCGAAGGCCCGGAGGACGGCTTCCTTGTCGGGGGATGTCGGGTCCGCGACGATTCCGGCCTTCGCGCCGCCGTAGAAGAGGTCGACGCTCGCCCACTTCCACGTCATGACCCGGGCCAGGCGGGCGATTTCCCCCACCGAGACGCCAGGGCTCATGCGGGTCCCGCCCTTGCCGATGCCGCGGGCCGTGTTGTCGATGACCAGGACGCCCTTCATACCGGACCGCCGGTGGGAGACGACGACGATCTTTTCGGGGCCCCAGTCGTCCACGAGGGCGAGTGCGTCAGTCACGGTGTGTCCTTGTCTGTCGGAGCGTTCAGGCGCGGGGACGGGAAGGAAGAGCGCGGGCGATCAGCTCGGCGAGGTGGGTGCCGCGGCGCTCGGTCCGCTGGGCGATCTGGGTGCGGCAGCTGAAGCCGTCGGCGAGGACGACCGTGTCGGGCGCCGCTGCCCGTACCGCCGGCAGCAGCACCTGCTCGCCGGCGGCGACGGAGACGTCGTAGTGGCCACGTTCGAATCCGAAATTGCCCGCCAGCCCGCAACAGCCGGAATCCAGGCTGTCGTTGTCGACGCCCATGCGGTGGAGGAGGGCGCTGTCCGCGCCGAATCCGGAGGTGGCGTGCTGATGGCAGTGGGTCTGGCTGAGGGCGCGGGCCTCGACGCGCGGGGGCTGCCAGTCGGGGGCGTCGCCGGTGAGGAGTTCGGCGAGTGTGACCGTGGCGCGGGCCAGCGCGCGGGCGGTTTCGTTGCCGTCGAGGAGTTCGGGCAGGTCGCTCTTGAGTGCCGCGGTACAGCTGGGTTCGAGGCCGACGACCGGTATGCCGTCGCGGACGGCGGGCTCCAGCGCGGCGACGGTCCGCTCGGCGATACGGCGGGCGATACCCAGCTGCCCGGTGGTGATCCAGGTGAGTCCGCAGCACTGGGTGCCGTCGGGTACCCGCACTTGGTAGCCGGCGTCTTCCAGGACGGTGACACCGGCCTGGAGGACCTCGGGGGTGAAGTGGTTGTTGAAGGAGTCGACCCACAGCAGGACGGGGCCGCGGCTGCCCGGGCCCGAGGGGGTGCGGTCGCGGAACCAGCTGAGGAAGGTCCGGTCGCTGAAGCGGGGGATGTCCCGCTGCGGGGCGATCCCGCCGAGGCGTTTGAGGAGGGAGGCGAGCCGTGAGCCGGTGACGCGGTTGGTCAGCCGTGGCATCCGGGCCGCGAGACGTGCGAGCAGCGGCAGCCAGCCCATGGTGTAGTGCGAGGCCGGCCGGATGCGCCACTTGTAGTGGTGGTGGAGGAACTCCGACTTGTACGTGGCCACATCGACCCCCACGGGACAGTCCGCGCTGCACCCCTTGCACGACAGACACAGGTCGAGGGCGTCGCGAACCTCGGTGGACCGCCAGCCGTCGGTGATGACGTCCCCCTGGGTCATCTCGTACAGGAGCCGTGCGCGCCCTCGGGTGGAGTCCTTCTCGTCCAGGGTGACGCGGTAGCTCGGGCACATCACGTCCCCGCGGTTCCCGGCGGAGCGGCACTTGCCGACGCCGACGCACCGGCGGGTGGCCTTGGCGAAGTCCCCGCCGTCTGCGTGGAAGGGGAGGACGGTTTCCAGGGGAAGAACCGTGCGGCCGGGGCTGACCCGCAGGTTCTCGTCGACGGGCAGCGGGTGCACGATCATGCCCGGGTTGAGGCCGTTGTCCGGGTCCCAGATGCTCTTGAACTGCTCGAACAGGGCGATGACCTCGGGCCCGTACATCAGCGGCAGCAGCTCGGACCGGGCCTGTCCGTCGCCGTGTTCGCCGGAGAGGGAACCGCCGTGTGCGGCGATGAGCTCGGCGGCCTCGGTGACGAAGGCGCGGAAGACGCCGGTGCCCTGCTCCGTGGTGAAGTCGAAGTTGATGCGTACGTGCAGACAGCCCTCGCCGAAGTGCCCGTAGACGGCTCCCCGCAGTCGGTGCTCTTCGAGGAGCCGGGTGAACCCCCTGAGGTAGGAGCCCAGCTGCTCCGGAGGGACGGCGGCGTCCTCCCAGCCCGGCCACGCCTCGGAGCCGTCCGGCAGGCGCGTGGCCAGCCCTGCTCCGTCCTCGCGGATCCGCCACAGCCGGCGTGCGTGTGCCGGGTCGGTGATGACATTGCCGCCGGTGAACCCCGGGGCCTGCTCAGCGCAGCGGGACAGGGCAGCGGCAGCTTCGGGGAGTTCCTCGCGCTCACCGCCGAGTTCGGCGAACAGCCATGCCCGTGCCGCGGGCAGGGTGTCGATGGCGGCCCTGGTCTCGGGGCGGGTGACGATGTCGGTCAGGGCGTGGTCGAGCCCTTCGAGAGCCAGCAGCCGGTGCCGCAGCAGTGCGGGTACCGCGTCCGCGGCGGCGCAGGCGTCCTGGAAGCCGAGGACGACCAGGGCGCGCGCCGGTGGCGGGGTGATGAGGCGGACGGTCGCGGAGAGGATCACCGCGAGGGTTCCCTCGCCTCCGACGAACGCCTTGGCCAGATTGAAGCGGTTCTCCGGCAGCAGGTGTTCCAGCGCGTAGCCGGAGACCTGCCGCGGGAATCGGCCCAACTCGGTGCGCAGCGTCCGCAAGTTCGCCTGTGCGAGCCGGTGGAGGGACGCGATCAGCTCTGCGCGTTCGTCGTCCGCGGCGACGGCCTCATCGATCTCGTTCTGTGTCATCTCGCCGAGGCGTACGACGGTGCCGCGGTAGGTGACCACTTCGAGTGCGGTGACGTTGTCGGCGGTGCGTCCCCAGGCGACGGAGTGCGTTCCGCACGCGTTGTTGCCGATCATGCCGCCCAGCGTGCAGCGGCTGTGGGTGGAGGGGTCCGCCCCGAACAGCAGGCCGTGCTCGGAGGCGGCCGACTGCAGGTCGTCCAGCACGATGCCGGGCTGGACGGTCGCGGTCCGTGCCTGCGGATCGAGCGCGATCAGGCGGTTGAAGTAGCGGGAGAAGTCGAGGACGACACCGGAGCCGACGGCCTGCCCCGAAGTGCTGGTGCCGGCGCCCCGTGAGGTGAGGGGCACGCCCAGGCGGCGGCACACCTTCAGCGCGTTGAGGACGTGCCGCCGCTCGCGGGGGAAGACGACCGACAGCGGAACCTGACGGTAGTTGGACGCGTCGGCCGAATACTGCGCCCGGCGCCCGGCGTCGCCGGCGACCTCTCCGCAGTCCTCCCGGCTCAGGGCATCGGTCACCGCTGCCGCGTCGAGCGCGCTGTTGCCCTGTGCTGTCGTGGTCACTCTGCTCGCTCCTTCGGGTCACCGGTCAGGTGCGACCTGGCCGTGTCCACGATGTGCGCTGCTCGGGGGCCCAACAAGGGCCAGCAGGACGAAACATTTGACACTTCAGGGCAAGCGCTGCTTATGCTCCCCGCCTGTGGCGACGACAGGAGCCGGCCATGCTGAAACCTCCGCATCTGCTCACCCTGAAAGCCGTGGTGCACACGGGCTCGTTCGCTCTCGCGGCCCGCGATCTCGGCTACACCGCGTCCGCCATCTCGCAGCAGATCTCCGCCCTGGAGAAGGACACCGGGCTGGTGCTGTTCGAGCGGGAGGCACACGGCATCCGCGCCACCGCCGCGGCCCGCCATCTGGTCGACCTGAGCACCCGGGTGCTGACCGCACTGGACGACCTGGACCACCAGGTCCGGGAACTCGCGACGGGCACCACCGGCAGGCTGGCGCTCGGCAGCTTTCCCACCGCCGGTGTGCGCCTGGTGCCTTCGGCGCTGTCGGCCTTCGCCTCGACGCATCCGCGGGCGCGGATCCAGCTGGAGGAAGGGGAGCCGGACGAACTCCTCTCGGCGCTCTCCGAGGGGGAGCTGGACGTGGCTCTGGTGTACGAGTACGGGCTCAGCCCCCGGCAGTGGCCCGAAAGTCTCGCCCAGTACCCCCTGTTGCGGGAGGACCTGGTCCTGCTGCGTGCCGTCGGCAGCGGTATCGGCGCGGAACTGCCCGGCCTTGCGGGGCAGCGCTGGATCACGAGCCGGGAGGGCACCGCGGGCGCCCTGTCCCTGACGAGACTGTGCGCCGCCGCGGGATTCGCCGCCCAGGTCGCCTTCCGCAGCAACAACTACGACGTGGTGCGGGAACTGGTCGGCACCGGTCTGGGGGTGGCCGTCGTGCCGGCCCTCGGGCACGAGCCCGGTGACCGCATCGACGCCGTCCGCCTAAACCGGCCCTCGGCCCACCGCACGGTCATGGCCCTGCACCGCAGAGAGAACAGCAATCCACTGCTCGGGGCGATGCTGCGCACACTGCGCGCCGCGGTGCCCGGCGACCAGCCGTACCTGCACCCTGCCGCTTCCGCTCAGCGGCCGGTGGCGGGCGCAGCCTCCGGCTCGGGCTCGTCGGAGTCCGACATCTGATCCAGGGCGTCGAGTTCCACGGAGCCGCCCGGCATGACCTGCCGTGTGCGGCGGTAGCCGTAGCAGCCGTAGATCAGCATCCCCACCACGAGCCACCCGCCGAGGCGCACCCAGGTCTGCCACGCCAGGAACGACATGAGCCACACCGAGAAGACCATGCCGAGGACCGGAACGACGGGCATTCCCGGACACCGGAAGCCGCGCTTGAGGCCGGGCTTGCGGTAGCGCAGGATCAGCACGGAGGCGGAGACCACCACGAACGCCAGCAGGACCCCGATGTTGGTGAGTTCGGCGACCGCGTTGATGGGCATGAGCCCCGCCATCACGGCGGCCACGATGCCGATCAGCCAGGTGGCGCGGTGCGGAACCTTGCGCTCGGGGTGGATCGCACCGAACCACGTGGGCATCAGACCGTCACGGCTGAGGGCGTACCACAGACGGGATGCGCCCATCATGAACGAGAACGTCACGGTGACGATGCCGATGACCGCGCCCAGTGCGATGACGTTGGCCAGTCCGCTCAGTCCCGCGTTCTGGAAGGCGCTGGATATGCCGCTCTTCGGGTTGAGTTCGCTGTAGTGCTGCATCCCCGTGAGCACCACGCACACCAGGGCGTACAGCACCATGGACACGCCCAGGGAGATCATCATGGCCTTGGGCAGCTTGCGCCGTGCCTCCATCGACTCCTCCGCCGCGGTGCTCAGCGCGTCGTAGCCGAAGACGGCGAAGAAGACCGTCGCGGCGCCGGTGAACGCCCCGCCCAGGCCGAAGGGGGCGAAGGGCTGGAGGTTGCCGGTGTCGACCTTGGTGAATCCGACCACGATCACGAGCAGCACGATCGCGATCTTGATGACGGTGAGGACGGTCTCCACCCGGGCCGACGTGCGGGTGCCCCGGTTCAGCAGCCAGGCCACTCCCAGGCAGATCGCCACGGCGAGCAGGTCGATGCGGTGGCCAGGACCCGTGCCCGGGGCTCCCAGCGCCCACGTGGGCAGGTGCAGTCCGACCGCGTTCAGCAGGAAGTCCAGGTAGCCCGACATGCCGATCGCCACGACCGCGACGATGGCCGTGTACTCCAGGAGCAGGTCCCAGCCGACGATCCAGCCCACGACCTCCCCCAGGACCGCGGCGCAGTAGGTGTAGGAGGATCCGGCCTTCGGCACCATGCCCGCGAACTCGGCGTAGGCGAACGCCGCGCACAGCGACGCCGCGCCGGCCACGAGGAACGAGATGAGCACCGCAGGACCTGCGACGTCGCGGGCGACCGCCGCGGCCAGGCTGAAGATGCCGGCTCCGATGATGGCGCCGATGCCGATCATCGTCAGCTGGGTGAGGCCGAGGGTGCGCACCATGCGCGCGCCGGACGGCTGTTCGTGCGGAAGGGTTCGCCGGAAGACTCCCTGCGGGCCTCTGCCCAGCAGCGCGGTCAGGCGGGATGTGGCCGAAGGGGTGGGGGACATCGCATCGCTCCCTGTCTGCGAACGGCAGGAACGTCGGGGCTGCCGCCGTGGTGGGGGTCACCACTGGCTCGGAACCCTCGCTCACGAGCGTGGTCGGCAGAAGACTCCCGACCACGACAAGTTGCCGCTCTGAGGGCAAGCGGAGCTGGTGCCCGGCGCGGGGCGGCGTACCTACGCGGGAGTGCCCTGCCCGGTGCCCGGGGCGGTCTGCAGGATGTCGACCAGTGCCCGCATCGAGGGGCGGCGTTCCGCGGAGGCGCGGAAGACGACGACGATGTGCCGCTCGATGGTCTCCCGCAGTGCCACCACGTCGAAGCGCGAGGAGCGCAGTTTGAGCATCAGATCCGTCACGGTGCTCACACCGATGCCCGCTTCCACCAGGCCCAGTGTCGTGGCCGTGTCCGTCACCACGTGCTGGACGTCGGGTTCGAGGCCGGCCCGTCGGCACGCGGTCCGCACGGCGCGGCCGTAGTAGCTCTCGGCCGACGGAAGGATCCAGGTCAGATCCCGGGTGTCGGCCAGAGCGACCGCATCGCGGCCGTCCATCGTCCCGGTCGGCACCGCCAGGGAGAAGCGCTCGCCGTACAGCTTGCGCACACACAGCGACGGGTCGCGGGGGATGGGCACGTCCGGATAGTCCAGCCCCAGGGCAAGATCCACATCGCCGGTGGCCACCGCGTCGTAGATGTCGTCGACGTCCATGTCCTGGCTGCGCACGGCGAGCTGCGGATGACGCAGCCGTACCTGCTGCAGGGCCAGGGGAAGGATCTCGACGGCGGCGGTGGCGAAGAGCCCCACCCGCAGTACACCGGAGACCTCGTCCCGGCTGCGTTCCAGGGCCTCGACCGCTTCGGCCTCGGTGGCCAGGATCCGCTCGGCGTGACGGGCCAGCGTCATGCCGGCATCGGTCATCTCCACCCGCCGTCCGACCCGCCGCAGCAGCTCCATGCCGGTGGCTCGCTCCAGCGCGGTGATCTGCTGTGAGACCCCGCCGGGCGTGTATCCGAGCGCAGCCGCGACGGCGGTGACCGTGCCACGCCTGGTCAGCTCCACCAGGGATCGCAGCTGCGCACTCGTCCAGTCCATATAGAGATCCTAATTAATCGAGGCCAGGAACTGTTCATGGACGTCAATGGTGATCTGCTGCACGATGACGGACCAGACAGCTGATCAGCGTCTCCCACGCAAGGACGGCCCGGCCCGAGCCCCGGGGATCACTCCCCGGCTCCGGCGTCGGCTTCTGGAAGGGATCGGCCTCTTGTCCACCTCTCCGTTCTTCCGCACCGTGCCGCCGACCGCCGATGTCGTGATCATCGGCGGCGGCGTGATGGGCACCGGTATCGCCTTCCACCTCGCCGAGGCGGGAGTGCGGGACATCGTCGTCGTGGAGCGCGGCGATCTTGCCTGCGGCAGCTCCGGGAAACCGATCGGTGGGGTGCGTGCTCACTTCTCCGACCCGCTCAACATCGAACTGGGCAGCAGGAGCCTGCGCGCCTACGAGAACTTCCCGCACCGGCCCGGCGCGGACATCCGCCTCGACACCGTCGGATATCTCTTCCTGCTGGACAGCGAGGAGCAGGCCGCGGGCTTCGAGCGCAGTGTCGCCCTCCAGAACAGCCTGGACGTGCCCAGCAGGATGATCAGCCCCCAGGAGGCTCGCGCGCTGTGCCCCTACGTCAGCACCGAGGGCCTGGCGGCCGCCGTGTACTCACCCACCGACGGGCACGCCCGTCCCAAGCTGGTGGTCCAGGGCTATGCGCACTCTGCGGAGGAGGCCGGGGTCGTCCTCGCCACCCGTACCACGGTCACCGGCATCGACGCGGCGTCCGACCGGGTCACCGCCGTGCACACCGACAGCGGCACGATCTCCTGTTCCACGGTCATCTGCGCCGCGGGCGCCTGGTCCGCCACGATCGGCGACATGGTGGGCGTCAACCTGCCCGTACGCCCCGTCCGGCGCCAGCTCGCTTTCACCGAGCCGTTGCACCCTCCCGCCCCGCGTATCCCCTTCACCATCGACTTCTCCTCGTCGGGGTACTTCCACAACAGCGACGACGGACTGCTCTTCGGCCTTGCGGACCCCGCCGAG
The DNA here is from genome assembly GCF_045782725.1 of Streptomyces sp. Pv4-95. Lineage (NCBI taxonomy): Bacteria > Bacillati > Actinomycetota > Actinomycetes > Kitasatosporales > Streptomycetaceae > Streptomyces > Streptomyces sp. Pv4-95. The sequence goes on along the minus strand of NZ_CP127172.1, from coordinate 927,309 downwards.
GAGACCGGCTTCGACACCACCTGGACCCCGCAGTGGCTGGACCTCTTCCGTACCGCGGCACGGCGCAGGGCCCCGGACCTCGCCGACATGGAGATAGCCACCGGGTGGGCCGGGCTCTACGAGGTCACCCCGGACCACAACGCGCTCATCGGGCGCTCCGCAGAACTGGACAACTTCCTGTACGCCACCGGGTTCTCCGGCCACGGCTTCCTCCAGGCCCCGGCCGTCGGCGAGATCGTGCGCGACCTGTATCTCGGGCGGGCACCCTTCGTCGATGTCACCCCCTTCAGCGCCGACCGCTTCACGGCCGGCGCCGACATCCGACCCGAAGCCCACGTGGTGTGAACACCCCGACCGGAAAGGCAGGCCGGAAATGATCAGCCCATGGCAACTGCGAGCCTCCTTCGCGCAACGCCTCTCGGACATGTACGGAAAGGAAGTGCCCGCCTACACCACGCTGGTGGAGGTGTCCCGCGAGGTCAACGAACGCGTCCTGCGCGCGCGGGGCGCCGACGCGGAACGCCTCGGCTCCATCGGCCGCGTCACCGCCGAACGCCACGGGGCCATCCGTGTCGGCACACCCGGCGAACTGCAGCAGGTCGCCCGGATCTTCGGGGCCCTGGGCATGTACCCGGTCGGCTTCTACGATCTGAGGGAAGCGGCCGCCAGCGCCGTCCCCGTCGTCTCCACCGCCTTCCGCCCCGTCGAGAGCGAGGAGCTGGCACGCAACCCCTTCCGTGTCTTCACCTCCCTGCTCACTCCCGCGGACCCGCGGTTCTTCGAACCCGCACTCCGCGCCCGCCTGGAAGCCTTCCTCGCCGAACGGGAGTTGTTCCCCGCCGAACTGCTGACGCTCGCCGACCGCGCCGAGGCGGACCAGGGACTGTCCGACACCGACGCCGAACGCTTCCTCCAACTCGCCGTGCACGCCTTCGAGCTGTCCCCCGAGCCGGTCGACCAGGAGTGGTACGAGACCCTGGAGGAGGTGTCCGCCGTCGCGGCCGACATCGGCGGCGTCCGCAGCACCCACGTCAACCACCTCACGCCACGCGTTCTCGACATCGACGACCTCTACCGGCGCATGACCGACCGGGGCATCGAGATGATCGACGCCATCCAGGGCCCACCCCGCCGGCAGGGCCCCGACGTGCTGCTGCGTCAGACGTCCTTCCGCGCGCTCGCCGAGCCCCGGGCCCTGCGCACCAGGGACGGCAGCGTCACCGGCGGGGAGCTGCGGGTGCGCTTCGGCGAGGTCGAAGCCCGCGGTATCGCCCTCACCCGCAAGGGCCGCGCTCTCCACGACGACCTGCTCACCCGTCTCGACGAGCAGGCGGGTTCACTGCCGCACGCCGACCGCGCCGAACTCGCCGGTGCCCTGTGGGACGAGCACTTCCCGGACAGCGAACACGAACTGGCCCTTCAGGGCCTGGCCTTCTTCACCTACCGTCTCGCGCCCGACCGGCCGGGTGACGGAAGCAGGCCGCCGACCGATATCGCCGATCTCCTGCGGCAGGGATGGGTCCGGGCCGACCCCATCGTCTACGAGGACTTCCTGCCCCGCTCCGCCGCCGGCATCTTCCAGTCCAACCTCAGCGGCGAGGGATCGAGGAACACCGCACACGAGGGCACCGCCTACGACAGCGCATGGCTCTCGCGGGCCATCGGCCGTGAGGTCCTGGACCCCTTCACCCTCTACGAGCAGCAGCAGAACCGCTCCCTCGCCCAGGTCGCCCGTGAGCTGCACCTCGCCGACGGACGCGACTGACACCCCATCCGCCTCCTGAATCGCCAAGGAGCACAGCATCATGACCGACACCACCCTGCCCACGACCGAGGAACTGCGTGCCCGCGCCCGGGCCGGCCTGGAGCGCATCGGCGTCACCGTCGAAGAAGGTGCCGACTTCCGGGCCCGTACCCCCCTCACCGGCGAAGACCTCTTCGGCCTGCGGGCCGCCACCGCCACCGACACCGACGAAGCCCTCGACGCGGCCCGCGCGGCCTTCCTCGTCTGGCGCACCACCCCCGCGCCCCGCCGGGGTGAACTGGTGCGCAGGCTGGGCGAGTTGCTGCGCGACCACAAGAGCGACCTGGCCGACCTCATCACCATCGAAGCGGGCAAGATCCGCTCCGAGGCGCTCGGTGAGGTGCAGGAGATGATCGACATCTGCGACTTCGCCGTGGGCCTGTCGCGCCAGCTCTACGGCCGCACGATCGCCTCCGAGCGTCCCGGTCACCGTCTCGCGGAGACCTGGCACCCGCTCGGCGTGGTCGGCGTCATCTCCGCCTTCAACTTCCCCGCCGCCGTGTGGTCCTGGAACACCGCGGTCGCCCTCGCCTGCGGCGACACCGTGGTCTGGAAGCCCTCCGAACTCACCCCGCTGATCTCCCTGGCCTGCGACCGGCTCCTGGCCAGGGCCGCGGAAGAGGTCGGAGCCCCCCGGGACGTGCACCGTCTGCTGCTCGGGGACCGCACGGTCGGCGAGAAGCTCGTCGACGACCCGCGCGTCGCCCTGATCAGCGCGACCGGCTCCACCCGGATGGGCCGGGAGGTCGGCCCCCGCGTCGCCGCGCGGTTCGGACGCACCCTGCTGGAACTCGGCGGGAACAACGCCGCCGTCGTCGCGCCATCGGCCGATCTCGACCTGGCCGTCCAGGGCATCGTCTTCGCCGCGGCCGGTACGGCCGGCCAGCGCTGCACGACCCTGCGCCGCCTCATCGTCCACCGCGACATCGCCGACACCCTCGTCGAGCGGCTCACCGCCGCCTACCGCAAGCTCCCCATCGGCGACCCGTTCGACGAGGGGACCCTCGTCGGCCCGCTCATCTCGCCGAAGGCCCTCGACGCCATGCAGGACGCCCTCACCCGGGTCCAGGCCGAGGGCGGCAAGGTCCTGGTCGGTGGCAACCGCCGTCTGGCCGACGCCGCTCCGCAGGCCGGTTACGTCGAGCCGGCCCTCGTGCGGGTCGACGCACAGAACGACGTCGTCCGCGAGGAGACCTTCGCCCCGATCCTGTACGTACAGACCTACGACACGTGGGAGGAGGCCATCGCCCTGCACAACGACGTCCCGCAGGGGCTGTCCTCCAGCATCTTCACCCGCGACCAGCAGGAAGCCGAACGCTTCCTGTCCGCCGAGGGGTCGGACTGTGGGATCGCCAACGTCAACATCGGCACCTCCGGCGCCGAGATCGGCGGCGCGTTCGGCGGCGAGAAGGAGACCGGCGGCGGACGCGAGTCCGGCTCCGACGCCTGGCGCGCCTACATGCGGCCGGCCACCAACACCATCAACTACTCCAGCAGCCTGGCACTCGCCCAGAACGTCAGCTTCCTCTGAGGCGCGCCCGCACCCGTAGCGGCGGCTGAACCGACGGGCCCCCGCCCGGGCATCGGCCCGGGCGGGGGCCGCACGCCCTCATCCCCCTGCTGCACGGTGCGGCGGCCACGCGGGGCCGCCGGGTGACGGAACAGCCGTCACTCGACGCAGACCAGCCCCAGCAGGCACAGGTGCGCCGGCGAGGTGGGCTCGGTCGTCGAAGGCGATGTCGTCGACGGCGAGGAGGGTGCCGGCTGCGTCGTGTCCTGGCCCCCGGACGGGGTGCTCGTGTCGGAGGGCTCCGAGGCGGCGGGCGCGCTCGTCGTCGGCGTCGCTTCGGGGCGTGCGCTCGCGGTGTGTGTCTTCTTGGACATCGTGGACGCGGTGTGCGGCGCCGTGCTCGGGTCCGCCTGGGGATGTCCGGTGGCCGCGGTGGACGGCCGGCTCGTTGTCGCCGGGGACGTCGTGGCGACATCGGTGTGCTGCGCACGGTCGTCGGACGTGGGCTTGCGGGTATCGCTGTGCCGCGAGGCCCGGGAGTCCGGCCGCTCCGGCATCGAGTCGGCGACCGTACGCTCCGGGTCCGGCGACGCCGCGGCTGCTTGGGTGTGGCCGGCGGACGGCTTGCCCGGCAGCAGGGAGGCGGTCAGGGCGCCGCCGGCGATCGCGAAGGTCGCCGCGGCCGCGGCCCGACGCCGGTGCTTCTTCCAGCGCGCCAGCTGCCGGCGCCGGGCCGCGCGGCCCTGGCCGGTGGGGGAAGGAGTCGTGAAGCCGTCGGCCGAGCTGCCGTCCGCGAAGGCGGGCGCGTCCGCCGTGTCGGCCGTGGCGTCCGCGGGTACGGCGCTGACGCCGACCGGCGCGAAATCGAAGCCGAAGGGGTCGTGATGGGGCGCGGTAGCCGTTGCCTCCTGGGCGTGCTGCGCCTCCCACGGCGCCGTGGTGGCATCCGACGGGGCATCGGAGCGGAAGCCGGGCGGGGCTATGTCCGGTGCGTAAGCACCACATCCCGGACACATCAGCGCCCCGTTGAGGTTCCGGCGGCACGACGAGCAGTAGTCCATCGGTGATCTTTCTGCTGACTGCGCCGCCAGGGGCGCCGGAGACCTGTTCACATTCGCACGCAATACCGAGCGGCCAGTAACGCTAACGACACACACCGCAGGCGGCGAGAAAAACTTGTGACGCTTCCGTGAAGAGTTTTCCGGCCAAGGTCCCACTCCGGACATGTCAGCACGAATCCCGGACGGCTGCCGGACTTGGCGGCATCCCTGGGTCGCGGCCGGCTCCGATGTGAACGACAGCGGTGGTCGCGCCCTGCGGATTCCGCCCTGCGGCGCGGTGGTTCAGGATGGTGGATATGACCGGTCCCGGTAGAAGAGCCGAAATGTTCGTCGGCGCCGAGCGCGATCCCCGGTTCACCGGCTCCGCGACCGGCGGCGAGCGGCGCATGCTCGTCGACTTCCTGGGCGCCCAGCGCACGACGCTCGCCAGGAAGTGCACCGGCCTGGAAGGGGAGCTGTCCCGACGGTCCGTCGAGCCCTCCACCCTCTCCCTCCTCGGCCTGATCCGGCACCTCGCCGATGTGGAGCGGCGCTGGTTCCGGAAGGTGCTGGCCGGGCGGGACGCACCGCCGCTGTTCTCGTCGAAGGCGCAGCCCGACGCTGACTTCGATGGTGCGGTCCCCGACCCCTCGGTCGTCGCCGCGGCATGGCGGGCCTGGCATGCCGAGGTGGCCTTCGCCGAGCGTTTCGTCGCCGGGGCACCCGACCTCGACATCGTGGGCCAGGACTCGTGGCGCGGGACGGTGTCGCTGCGCTGGGTGCTCCTCCACATGGTCGAGGAGTACGCCCGGCACAACGGACACGCGGACCTGCTCCGTGAGCGGATCGACGGGGCGATCGGCCTCTGAAGGCGCAGGGCCCGGGGCTCCGGGGTCCCGGGCTGCCGTGCAACGACGAGCCGGCGGGCTCCGATAGCCGCCGGCTATCGCCCGCATTCGCAATCAGTGGATGGTGTCCGCCGACCGCCTGGGCGAGCCTGGCCGGGACCGAGTCGACCGGCGAAGGGGCAGGACATGGCCTACGTTCCGCAGCGGCCACCAGTGGCGCCGCACCATCTGCTGAACTTCATCGACGGCCGGTGGACGCCGGCCGAGTCGGGGCAGACCCGGACCAACATCAACCCGGCCGATGTCCACGACCACCTCGGGGAGTTCGCCGAGTCCGGAGGGGAGGACGCCGACCGGGCGGTGACCGCCGCCTCGGCTGCCCTGCCCGGCTGGCGGGCGCTGGGGCCGATCCGCCGGGCCGCGTACCTCACCGAGATCGGCCGTCAACTCGCCGAGAGAAGCGAGGAGTTCGCCGCGGCGATCACACGCGAGCAGGGGAAGCTGCTGAGCGAGGCGCGTGGCGAGGTGGCTCGCGCCCGAGCGGTGCTCGACTTCACCGCGGGCCAGGCCCGGCTCCTCGGCGGGGTCACCGCGCCCGCCGAGGAGGACCGTACCTTCGCCTACACCTTCCGCCGCCCGATCGGCGTCGTCGGACTGGTCTCGCCGTGGAACTTCCCGCTCGCCATTCCGGTGTGGAAGGTCGCACCGGCCCTGCTCTCCGGCTGCACCGCGGTCCTCAAGCCGTCCCCGCTCACGCCGCTGACCTCGGCGCTGCTCGTCGACGCCGCACGGCGGGCGGACCTCCCCGAGGGCGTGCTCAACCTCGTCCAGGGCGACGCGGCGGCCGGTGAGGCGCTGGTCGCGCACCCGGACGTGGCGGGCATCAGCTTCACCGGCTCGCTCGCCGTCGGTACCGCCATCCACACCGGCGGCGCCCCTCGGCTGTTGCGCACCCAGCTCGAACTCGGCGGCAAGAACGCGGTCATCGTGCTCGACGACGCCGATCTGGACCGGGCGGCGGACGCGGTGGTGCTCGGTGCCTTCGGGCAGGCCGGGCAGCGCTGCAGTGCCACCAGCCGCGCCGTCGTCGACCACCGGGTGCGGGACGCCTTCCTGGACCGGCTGGTCGACCGGGTGGCGGCGATGCGCGTGGGGCCGGGTGACGATCCCGCGTCGCAGATCTGCCCGGTGGTCGACACCGCACGGATGGAGGCGGCGCTGCACGCCGTCGCCGGTGCGCGGCGGGACGGCGGGAAGGTGCTGTGCGGTGGGGAGCGCGCGGACGACCCCGGGCTGCCGGAGGGCTGTTACGTCCGGCCGACCGTCATCCGCGATGTGCCCTGGGACAGCGAGCTGGCACAGGAAGAGGTCTTCGGCCCGGTCCTCGCGGTCGTGGACGCGGACGGCTTCGACGACGCCATGCGGATCGCGAACTCCGTCCGGTACGGGATGTCCGGGACCGTCTTCACCGCCTCCCAGGCCCGCGCGTTCGAGGCCGTGGACCGCTTCGAGGCGGGCATGCTGCACGTCAACCGCCCAGGGGTGGGGGCGTACGCGCATCTGCCGCACGTCGGCGCCAAGGCATCCCAGTACGGCCCGCCCGAATGCTCCCCGCAGGTCTGGGACTTCTACACCCAGTGGCACTCGGCCTGCATCAGCTACTGATCCCGCAAGCGAACGGGCCCCGGCTGCCGAACGGCGGCCGGGGCCCGTTGCGCGGAGCCGGTCAGCGTGCGAGCACCTCCTCCGCAAGCCCGAACGACAAGGTCATGCCCGCGCCTCCCACGCCGTTGACGACCGTCACACCGGGCTCCGGATCGACGACGAGTTCGGTGCGGCCGTCCGGCAGCGACGGGTAGCAGCCGGTCCACCGTTCGGTGATCCGCGGGGCGGGCAGCCGCGCGAAGGTCCGCAGATAGCCGAGGATCGCCTCGTTGATGTCCTCCCCGGCGAACGGATCGTGGGTGGCGGCGTAGGCGTGGCTGTCGCCGATCGTCAGACGGCCGTCCGCGGTCTGCGACAGCAGGACATGGATCCCGTGCTCGCGGTGGAACGGCAGCTCCGCACGCATCCGGGCCTCCAGCGCGGCCCGTGACGTACAGTCCGCGAACGCGGCGTAGTGCAGCAGCGTCAGCCCGCCGCACAGCATCGGCCCGAGCTGCCAGCCGTCCGGCTGCACCCCGGTCCGCAGCATCTGCAGCTTGCAGCGCACCAGCCCGCTCTCCGCGAAGACCTGCGGATACAGCGTCGCGAAGTCGTTGCCGCTGCACACCAGGATGCGCTCCGCGCGCCACTGCCCCGCGGTGGTGGACAGGTGCGGCGCCGCGATGTCGCGCACGGTCGTGCCGAACCGGACGTCCACGCCGTACTCCTCGGCGAGGTGGCCGGCGACCGCCGGGATCGCCCGCCGGGGATCGACATTGATCTCGGTGGGACTCCACATCGCCCCGAGCAGGCCCTCCTCGCGCACCGCCGGGCCGCGCTCGGCCGCCTCCGCGGCGGTGATCATGACGGTGCCCCGGTCGCGGGCCGGTGCGGTCGTCGCGACGAACTCCTCCAGGACCGCCAACTCGTCGGGGTGCCGCGCCAGATGCAGGGAACCGGTGGGCGCCGCCCACAGCCCGGTCTTGGCGCTGATCTCCTGCCAGATCTCGCGGCTGCGCAGTGCCCGCCGGTAGATCGCGCCGCGCTGCTGCCCGACCGCCCAGATCATGCCGAAGTTGCGTATCGACGCGCCGACGGCATGCTCGTCGCGTTCGAAAAGTACGACCCGGTCGCCGCGCCGGGCGGCGGCCAGGGCATGCGCCAGGCCGACGATGCCGCCGCCGACGACTGCGGTGTCCACGTGGGTGATCGCCATGGGGAGTACCTCTCTCTGAAACACGGGCAGGTGGTCACGAAGAGATGCCACTCCAGGAGCGAGGGAGGGGTGGCACGGGGATGGCCGCCGGGCGTCAGGCGGCGGACGGTACGCGGTTCCACTGCGGGAGCATCAGCAGACCGGCCAGGAGGGCGGCGCCCGCGAAGCCGTAGAAGAGGGCGGTGCCGGAGAGGAAGCCGGGCAGCAGACCGCCGAGGATCGCGCCGACGGAGCCGCAGCCGTTGACCAGCCCGGCGGCCGTCCCGGCACCGCCGGCGCTGCCGAAGTCGACAGCGGCGACGCACGAGATCATCGCGTCGGCGGCGTAGACGGACAGGCCGATCACGGCGAGCACGGCGATCATCACGCCCGCGCTGCCGGTCGACGTCAGCGGCATGAACAGGATGAGCGCCGCGGTCAGCAGCCCGAGCGCCAGTACACACGGCGGTACCCGCCGCGACCGGAAGACGGTGTCGGAGAGCCATCCGATCAGGACCGGGGCCAGCACTCCGGCCACGCCGAAGGCGACGGGGATGAGCGTGGCGCCCAGGTTGCCGACCTCGGGCAGCTGGCGGCTGACGATCACCGGGCCCCAGAGCAGAATCGCGTAACGGGCCGGTTTGAGCAGGAAGTAGGCGGCGCCGAGGGTCAGCACCATCCGGTCCTGGAGCGTCTCCCGGTAGAGCGCGAGCGGTGACCGCCTCGCGTCCGGCCGCCCGGCAGCGGTGTTCCCGACAGGGCCTGAGGGTGCTGCCGGGCCCTTGGGATCCGGGGGCTCCACTTCGGCAGAGCCTGACTCCGCGGGGCCGGCCGGAGTCTCCCGCGGCCGGCCCGCCGCGTCCGCCGGACGGGGGGCCTCAGGGCCGGCGTCCGGTGGCGTATCGCGCTGGAAGACCAGGAAGGCGGCGAGCACCACGGCCAGTGTCGCCGCCCCGGCCAGGAACGCGGCATGCCAGCTGTCGAAGACCGAGTAGGCCCACCAGCCGAGGAAGGGCGGCGCGGCCAGGCCGCCGAAGGCGTAGTTGCTGCTCCAGACGCCGAGCACCCGGCCGCGTTCACGCACCGGGAAGAAGTTGCCCATGTTCTTGCACAACGGCGCCCACCCCGCCGACTGGGCGAGCCCCTGGACGGCCATGGCACCGCCGAACACCAGCAGCGCGCTGCTGACTCCCATCAGGCAGGAAGCGGCGATCGCGCCGATCATGCCGCCGACCACCACCACCCGCGGACCGAACCGGTCGGCCCACATTCCCCACAGGAACTGCCCGACGGCATAGGCGGCGAGATACACCGCGTCGATCACCCCGAGCACCTGCTCGGTCAGCACGCCGTGGACGGCGGGGTCGTCCAGGATCCCCAGTTTGGCGACGGAGAACGCCTGCCGGACGAAGTAGAAGCCCGCATACGCGAGCCAGGTGATCGCGAAGATTCGGCGGCGCCAGTGGAGGGTTCTTCTGAGGGCGTCGCGGGTGCTGGTGGGCGGTGGTGGGCCGTGCGGAACGGGCTGCTGTGCGAGGTCGGCCATCGTGGCGTCCTGTCCTCGGCGTGAAGGGTCGGGGAGGCAGCGCGGGGGGTTGGGTGGAGCGGTTCAGCGGTCAGTGGTTCACCGGTACAGCGGTTCTTCGGTACGGAAGGGGACATGGGGCGGCCCCGGCGCGCGCCTCGGCGGCACGCCGGGGCCGGGGGAGCGGGGGAAGGGGAAGGAGGGAAAGGAGGGAGAAGCGCGGGGAGGAGCCGTCGCCGGAGACGTCAGCCGGTCAGCGGCCGTCCCGCCGCCAGCGCCGTCCCCACCCAGTAGCTGTCGAAGTTGCGCAGCCGGTGCCCTTCGGGCAGCGGCCCGGTCGGTTCGTTCACCAGGAACGGCACCCGTTGCTCCGTCAGCCCGCCGTGCGAGCGCAGCGGCTCGGTGAAGCCGGAGATGTCGTGCCGGTCGGGGGTGGTGCCCAGTGCGGTGTTCCGCTCGGAGATCACGACGAGTTCGCCGATCCGGTCGCCCGGCAGCTCGAAGCGTGCGCATGCCTCGTCCCGGGTCAGCACCGTCGCCACGCCCGGTACGGCGGCCAGCTCGGCGATCAGCGCGGCGGTGGCCGCGACGTCGGTCGCCGCCGGCAGGTGCACCGTGGCGTACGAGCCCAGTGCCCCGTGGTGGACCGTGTACGGGTCGGTGATCGGCAGCACCACCCGCGCGGCGCCCGCGCCCAGCGCACCGTCCAACAGGGCCTGAAGAAACACCACTTGGGCCTCGCCCGCGCCGTCGCTCTTGGCGTTCATCCCGTGGTCGGCGGTGACCACCAGGACGGCGCCGAGCGCGTCGATCCGCGCGAAGTAGCGGTCGAGCATGGCGTAGAAGTCGTTGGCGACGGGCGATCCGGGCGCGTGCTTGTGCTGGATGTAGTCCGTCAGCGACAGGTACATCAGCTCCGGGCGGTCCCGCTCCAGGACGTCGACGCCGGCGGCCAGCACCAGTTCGCTCAGCTCGGCGCTGTAGACCGAGGGCAGCTCCATCCCGACGCGCTCCAGCACCTTGTCGATGCCGTGGTCGGCCTCCGTGACCTGGTCGGCCTTCTCCGCCGAGAAGCAGATCCCGCCTTCGAGCCCCTGGCCCAGCAGCCGCCGCAGCTTGTCCTTCGCGGTGATGACCGCGACCCGCGCGCCCTGCTGGGAGAACGCCGAGAAGAGGGTCGGGGCGCGCAGCAGCGCGGGGTCGTTCATCATGACCTCGGCGTCCGCCGCCGGGTCGTAGAAGTAGTTGCCGCAGATGCCGTGCACGGAGGGCGGCACGCCCGTCGCGATCGAGAGGTTGTTGGGGTTGGTGAAGGACGGCATGGTGCAGTCCGCGCGCAGATCGCTGCCCTCGTCGAGCATCCGCTCCAGGAAGGGCATCCGGCCGTCCGCGACGGCCCGTTCGTGGTAGGCGTCCTCGCTGCCGTCGATGCACACCACGACGACCGGGCGCCGCGGCCAGGCGTAGTCGCGGCCGTTCACCCGCAGTTGCTCGGCACCGGCTCGGTTCATGTACGGATCCACCCCTGAGGTCGATGTCGCCGGGCGGTCCGATCCGCCCTGCCCCTCATGGGTAGCACCGGCCGTCAGCGCCGCAGAACCACCGAAATCGCTATACCGGCCATAGCTTTTTGCACGTCGCCCTGCTCCCTGCCCGCGCACCGGCAGGGGGCTAGGCTCGCCGTGTCGTCGGCCGTGCCCGGCGCGGCTTGCGGGGGCGCAAGCGCGCGCCGAGGGGCGGCCGGAGCACCGGCGGTGCTCCGGCCCCTCGGACAGGCGGGGGCGGGGATCGACTCAGCCCGTCGGCCCGCTGCCGCGCCCGGCGTCGAGTCGGTGGCGCCGGTGCTGTGTGAGATAGCCGACCGCGCCCACGGCCAGCAGCAGGACGACGGTGCCGAGCGTGAACGATTCGAAGGCCGTCCGGGAGACGCCCCAGGTGTCCCGGAAGTCGTACTCGATGCCGACCAGCGGCTCCAGGGTGCCGGGGAACAGCGCCACCCAGGAGCCGAGCAGGATCCAGGCGTAGACCAGCAGCGTGGCGACCGTGAATCCCCGGGAGCCGAAGGGGACGCGGTAGGGCCGGTGCACCTCGGGGCGCCGCAGCCGCAGTGCGAGGAGCGACGGCACGACGGCGAGGTAGGAGAGCAGCAGCGTGGTGATCGCGACGGTCAGCACCACACCGAAGATGGCGCCGGTGTCCCCGCTCGCCAGCTGCATCGCGGCGAGCATGAAGACGGTCGCGGTGACCCCGGAGACGAGATTCATCAGCACCGGCGTGCCCAGCCGGGCATGGAACTCGCCGAGCCGCCGGCTGAAGAATCCGCCGTCCGCGGCGGCCATCGCCTGCATCCGGTCCGCGACGATCATCCAGGCGCTGCCCTGGGTCAGCAGTCCGAAGACGAAGAGCACCGCGATAGTCGTCAGCAGCGGCGCCCGCCAGTCCCCGAACACCCCGAAGACCAGCCGGGAGGCGTCCAGGAAGCCGCCGATGCCGGTGACCCGGCCGGCCGGCGCCGCGGACAGGATCGCCAGCACCGGCAGCAGGTAGCAGCAGGTGGCGATGAGGCCGGAGGCGCCGATCGAGACGGGGACGTCGTGCTGCGGGTCGTGCATCTCGTCGCCCGCCGCGTTGGGCGCCTCGAATCCGACGAAGGCGAAGAGCAGCACCGGCACCAGCGCCAGGAATCCGGCGCCGGTGGGGGAGAACCCGGCGTCGTCCAGGCCCGGGAAGCCGTGCTGGACGCCGTACGCGACGGCGGTGCCGGTGAAGAAGGCCAGGGAGAGGACCTTGGCCCCGGCGCCGGCCGTGGTGATCCATTTGCCGCGGCGCAGCGAGACGACGGCGGTGAGGATGGCGGCCCAGATGAAGATCAGCTTGAAGGCGTAGTCGGCCACCGTGCCGGAGCCGAGCGGAGAGACGAAGCCGTCCCATGCCTCGGCGGCGATGAACACCAGGGAGCCGCCGAGCCAGACCGGGTTGGTGACCCAGTAGAACAGCGTGGTCAGGGCCGCCGCGAGCCGGCCGAAGGCCAGCTCCACCCAGACGTACGGGCCGCCCTCCTGCGGGAAGGCGGCGCCGGTCTCGGCGAAGATCAGGGCGTACGGCAGCAGAAAGGTCACCGCGACGACGGCGATCCAGGTGACGGCCTCGCCGCCGCCGGTGGCGATCTGCCCGATCACGTCGAAGGAGATCACGGCGGCGACGCCCATCGCCATGATGTCGAAGCGGCGCAGGCTGCGCTTCAGGTGGGGGACGGGGGCTGGGACGGACACGGCAGTGAGCCTCCTGAGGGCGAAAGCGGTCGGGGGCGAGCGGTCCGGTCAGTCGCTGATCTCGCCGGTGGGGCGGGTGCGGGCCAGAACGGACCGCAGCGCGCCGACGGTCTCCTTCGCTTCCGCCTCGGTCATCACCAGCGGTGGTGAGAGCACGATGCTGTGTGCCGAGTCCCGCACGATCACTCCGGTCTCACGCCGGATCACATCGTGCGGCATCCGCTCCGGCAGCATCGGTAGCGGCGCGCGGGTGTCGCGGTCGGCGACCAGCTCGACGGCCAGCATCATGCCGACCGAACGAACCTCGCCCACGATCTCCAACCCGCCCAACTGCGAACGGAGTTCACGGTGCAGGTAGTCGCCGATGTGCAGGGCCCGGGCGAGCAGGCCCTCCCGCTCGATGATGTCGAGATTGGCCAGTGCGACGGCTGCGGCGACCGGGTGGCCGTTGTAGGTGTAGCCCATCGGGAATCCGTGCTCGCGCAGCAGTTGCTCCGCGACCCGGTCGCCGACCAGCAGCGCGCCCAGCGGGGTGTAGCCGGAGGTGATGCCCTTGGCGGTGACGATGATGTCGGGGGTGACGCCGAAGTGCTGGGCGGCGAACCACTCGCCGACCCGCCCGTACGCGGTGACCACCTCGTCGAAGATCAGCAGGATGCCGTGCCGGTCGAGGACCTCGCGCACCCGCGGCCAGTAGTCGGCCGGCGGCACCAGCATGCCGCCCACCCCCATGATCGGCTCGCCGATCATCGCGGCGATGCGGGACGGCCCGATCTCGGCGATCCGCTCCTCCAGCTCGCGGATCAGGAACTCCGTCGGGTCCTCGCCGCCGTACAGCTCGGTGCGGTAGGGCCACGGCGGCGTCAGGTGCGAGACGTGCGGCATCATCGGCGCGAACCCCTCGTGGTAGAGGGGGAATCCGGTGGCCGAACCGCCGCCGTAGCCGATGCCGTGGTAGGCCTTGTCGCGCGCCAGGATCCAGGTGCGCGAGCCCTCGCCGCGCCGGTGGTGGTAGTAGCGGGCCATCTTGATCGCGGCCTCGTTGCCCTCGGAGCCGCCCGAGGTGAAGTAGACGTGGCCGAGGCCGTCGGGCGCGAGGGACGTCAGCCGACTCGCGAGTTCGATGGCGCGGTCGTTGGAGAACTCCCAGAAGCTGGTGAAGTATTCGAGCCGTGCCATCTGCTCCTGGGCGGCGCGGGCGACCTCCGCGCGGCCGTGGCCGATCTGCGCGAGCCAGAGCCCGCCGGTGGCGTCCAGATAGCTGCGGCCCTCGGCGTCGGTGAGTCGGCAGCCGGACCCTTCGGTCATGATGACGCGCTCGGTCACGCTGCCGGGCAGATAGGGGTGGATGATCCGGGCGCGGTCGGCCTCGGCGAGTGCGGTGTGGTCCATGGTGGCGTCCTTTCGGTGCGGGTGCGGGTGCGGGTGCGGGTGCGGGTGCGGGTGCGGGTGCGCGGGCGCCGGAGGTGGCGGAGGTCGGGCACCCTCCGGCGGGCGGCGGGGGCTCAGCGGTCCGGCGCGGTGGTCAGGCGCAGGGCGGCCAGGGTGAGCGTCTGCGCCGTGGCCACCAGGTCGTCGATCTCGATGTATTCGTCGACGGTGTGCAGGGTCCGTGAACCGTCCGGGCGGGTGGCCGTCGGCCCCAGACACACGGGGGCGTGCCTCCGGGCCGGGTGAGTGTCGCGGCATCCGTCCAGGAGGGCTCGCCCCGCAACCGCGGTGCTTTTCCCGGCTGTTGGCCGGCCGCGGTCAGCTCCCGTACGAGCCGGTGGTCCGCCGATGCCTCGGCCGGCGGCAGCTCGGTCTCCCAGGTGAAGACCGGCGGATGCGCGGCGAGCCGGCCGTCGGCGGACGTCGCGCGCCGGACCGCTTCCTCGATCGTCGCGCGTACCACGCCCGCCCAGCCACCCACGGGTGGTGGTGAGGTCCACCAGGTCACCCGCCCGGCAGGCGATCGCGTCGAGGACCTCCGCCGCGCTGGTGCTTGGCATCCGAGGCGCCGTCATGAGTAGGAGATCCATGCCGTCTTGAGGCCGGTGTACTTCGCGAAGGAGTGCAGGGAGAGGTCGCGGCCGTACCCGGACTGCTTGAAGCCGCCGAAGGGGGTGACCGGGTCGAGGGCGTCGACGGTGTTGACCGAGACGGTCCCGGCGTGCAGCGCGTCACTCATGCGGTGGGCGCGGCCGAGGTCGGTGGTCCACACCGAGGCGGCAAGCCCGTACGGCGAGTCGTTGGCGAGCCGGACCGCTTCGGCCTCGTCCCGGAAGGGCAGCACCGTCAGCACCGGTCCGAAGAGTTCCTCCCGGGCCGGCGGAGCGTCCGGTGCGAGCCCGGTGAGTACGGTCGGGTCGAGATACGCGCCCTCCCGCGCGGGTCGGGTGCCACCGCAGGCGATGCTCCCGCCGTGGTCGGCGCAGGCGGATGCGACGGCGGCGGCGAGCCGTACCGCCTGGGCCTCGTCCACCAGCGGTCCGAGGCGGGTTGCCGGGTCGAGTGGATCGCCGGGGCGGCACGCCGTGGCGTGCGCGACGACCCGGGCGGTGAACTCCTCGGCGATATCGGCCTGGACGAGCAGCCGGGTGTTCGCCGAGCACACCTGACCGGCGTTGTACAGAAAACCCCGGGCCGCACGCTCGGCCGCGGCGTCCAGGTCGGCGTCGGCGAAGACCAGGCAGGGGCTCTTGCCGCCGCATTCGAGCCAGACCTGCTTGCCGTTGGACTCGGCGGCGTAGGAGAGGAAACGTCGGCCGACGTCCGTGGAGCCGGTGAAGGCCAGGACGTCGACGTCCGGGTGGCGGCCGAGTGCCCGGCCCGCCTCCTCCCCGAGGCCGGGGACGACGTTCAGCACGCCGTCCGGCAGGCCCGCCTCGGCGGCCAGGGCCGCCAGCCGCAGGGCCGACAAGGGGGACTGCTCGGCCGGTTTGAGGACCACGCTGTTCCCCGCGGCGAGTGCGGGCGCAAGCTTCCAGGAGGCGATGTCGAGCGGGAAGTTCCAGGGCACGACGGCGCCGACGACACCGAGCGGGACCCGGCGGACCAGGGCCAGCTGACCCGGTGCGGTGGGCGCCACCTCGTCGTAGACCTTGTCGACCGCCTCGGCGTGCCAGGCGAAGCACCCGGCCGCACCGGGTACGTCGACGGTGCGCGCGTCGGTGATCGGCTTGCCCATGTCCAGGCTGTCCAGCAGCGCGAGCCGGTCGCCGTCCGACTCGATGAGGTCCGCGAGCCGCAGCAGCCGGCGTTTGCGCTCGGCGGGCGCGAGCCGTGACCAGCGCCCGTCGTCGAAGGCGGCACGGGCCGCCCGTACCGCCGCGTCGACCTCAGGTGGCCCGCAGGCGGCGACCTCCGCGAGCGTCTTGTGGTTGGCGGGGGCGACCGTGGCGAAGGTCCGGCCGTCCGCGGCATCGCGCCATTCGCCGCCGACGAAGGCGCGGGTCTCCGGGCGGAGCCGGTCGGCGAGTTGCTGCCATGCGGTGTGGGTGAGAGCGGTCATTCCGAGCGGCTCCAGGGAAGGCGGCCAGCGGAGGGCCGGGTGGGCAGGGGAACGGGACCGGCGGTTCGGTCGGTCCCGGCGAGCGCCGTGGCAGGCGTCGTGGCGGCGGTCGCGGCCCGGCGGCGTGCGCGATCGCCGCGCCGGGCAGCGAGGAGGTCTGCGGCGGAGAACCGGACCGTGAACAGATCGCGGGTACGCCCGTGCCGTTCGCGGTCGGGGATGACATCGATGCTGTGCCGCATCGGGGAGGGTGTCGCCTCGGGATCCACGCCGCCTCCTTCGAGGGTGGGTGGTGGGGCGGGGGAGCGGTGCCGGCGCCCTGCGGGAGCCGGGAGCTCACACCCCGCGTTCTTTGAACTGAAATTCAAACTATGAGGACGTGGCGTGTCAATACATCGCACGGCAGAATGGGGAATTCATTGACCTCAGAAGCGGGGAATCAACGTCGTGGCACGACCGAAGAACCAAGGCGCGCGGCGCGAGGCGCTCATCGAGGCGGCCGGGCGCGCGATCACCGGCCGCGGCCTCGCGGGACTGCGCATCAAGGACATCGCCGCCGAGGCCGGGGTCTCCGCCGGCTCGGTGCTCTACTACTACCCGGAGCTGGACGACCTCGTCTTCGAGGTCCATCAGGACGCCGTGGAACGCTATGTGAGCCTGCGCCACACCCGTACGGACAGCGTCAAGGACACCGCGGAACGTCTGCGCGCGGCGGTCGACAGCGGGCTGCCGCGGGATGCCGAGGACCCCGTCCACCGGCTCCTCTACGAACTCCACGGCCTCGCCGACCGCAGCAGGCCGCACGCCACGCTGATGGCGTCACTCTTCGCACGCGAGGTCGCGCTCTACACAACGATCCTCGAAGTCGGCGCGGCAGAGGGGGAGTTCACCCTCTCCGCGCCCGTCGCGGCATTGGCCCGCGACCTGGTGGCGCTGGAGGACGGCTACGGCCTGCACATCGTCAGCCGCAACCCGGCCGTGGACCACGCCGCTGCGCGCGACGCGGTCCTCGGCCACGCCCGTACGGTCACCGGCTGCCCGCGGCTGTGAGCCGCTCACGCTGCCGGGGATCGGCGGCCGCCGACACCGCGGTGAGCGCCAGCGCCGCCGCCCCGTCCAGTACCGCGCGGTCGGCGTCGGGCCGCACACAGTGCGTCGCGAACTCCATCTGGTGGTTGACCGCCGGCAGGGAGCCGATGCCGATGTACGGGTGGATGGCGGGCAGCACCCGCGAGACATTGCCCATGTCGGTGGAGGCCCGGTTCATCCGGGCCTCCGGTGCACCCGGCGCCGCGAACCGGCGTCCCAGATCCGCGGCATGCCCCCGGTAGAGCTCCTGCAGCCCGGTGTCGGTACGGAACTCCGCGTACGGCGGGCTCTCGTCCGCGATGCTCAGCTCGCAGCCGGACGCCAGCGCCCCGGCCTCGAAGCACCGCTCGACACGCGGCCGCACCTGCCCGAGCTCCTCCAGTGTCCCGGCCCGTACGTACCACCGGCCCAGGGTCTGCTCCGGAATGGCGTTGGGCGCCTCGCCGCCGCGGGTGACCATGCCGTGCACCCGTACGGTGGGCGGCAGTTGCTGGCGCAGCAGCCCGATGGCCACCTGGGCGAGGGTGAACGCGTCGGCGGCGTTGCGGCCCTGTTCGGGATAGGCGGCGGCGTGCGCGGCCTTGCCCCGGTAGCCGACCTCCAGATGCGCCACCGCGAAGGGCTCGGCCTCCGCGACGTCCACCGGCCCCGGATGCACCATCATCGCGGCGTGCATCCCGGCGAAGGCGCCCCGCTCCAGCATCAGGATCTTGCCGCCGCCGCCCTCCTCCGCGGGCGTGCCCAGCACGGTCACGGTCATCCCCAGATCGTCGGCCAGCGGGGCGAGCGCGGCGGCCGCGCCGACCGCCGACGCGGCGATGATGTTGTGGCCACAGGCGTGGCCGAGACCCGGCAGCGCGTCGTACTCCGCGCACAGCGCGAGATGCAGCGGGCCGGAACCGATCGTCGCCGCGAACGCGGTGGGCAGGTCGCAGATGCCCGGCGTGACCTGGTAGCCCAGCTCGTCCAGCGCCGACGCGGTCCAGCGTGCGGCGCGCTCCTCCTCCCAGGCCACTTCCGGATGGGCGTGCAGCCGGTGGCTGAGCGCGAGCAGCCCCTCGGACGCCGTGGCGACCGAGGCCCGCACCGTGGCGTGCGCGCCGGTCATGCCGGATCACCCGGCACGCCGTATCCGGGGGCCGCGGACGGATCCAGCGCACGGCGCACGTAGTCCGCGCCCTGCGGCTCCCACAGCCGCCACAGCCCGTCGAGTTCCGCCACCGGATCGCCCTCCGTCCAGTCCACCCGCAGATCGGTGACCGGCCACGCCACCTGCGCCGCGACCAGCAGCCCGGCGGAGTGCACCGGCCCGGCCTCACCGCCGGCCGCCGCGCCCGCGGCGAGCGCGTCCACCAGCCGGCGGCCCAGCGGGGCGTCCGGCGAGCCGGCGAACGCCTCGGTCATGGCACGTGGCACGCCTTCGTGAGCGAGCAGGTTCCCGGCGGCCACTGCGTCCTCGCCCAGGGCATGGGCGTGCCGGCCCAAGGTGCGCTCACCGGAGTACTGTGCGGGCCCACCGACCGCACCGATGAGGGTCAACTGCCTCCAGGACGCTTGAAGTTGACCGTCGACGACATGTGCGACGGCGCCCTCGGCCCCCGGTCGGCCGGCCAAGGCGTCCAACAGGGCGGGGCCGAGCCGCGGATCGGTGACGTTCTGCGAGCAGGCGGCGCCGACCCCGGCGCGGACGTGTGCGCAGCGGGCCGCGACCGCGGGACTGGAGGAGGCCACGGCGACGCCGAACTCCCCGGTGCGCGGGCAGCGGGCGGCGATCGAGAACGTCACAGCGCCTCACCCCGCTCCTGTGCGTGCCGCAGCCGCTCGCTCTCCGCCTCGGCCCGCCGCTCCCGTGGGATCACCGCCGTGGCGTCGATCTCCACCAGCCACTCGGGGCGTGCGAGCGCCGAGACGACCAGCCCGGTGGAGACGTAGTGCACGCCCGCCAGCCACCGGCCCATCGTGCGGTACACCGTCTCGCGGTGCCGGACATCGGTCAGATAGACCGTGATCTTGACGATCTCCTCCGGCCGGCTGCCGCACTCCGCCAGCAGCAGCGCGATGTTGGTCATCGCGCGTTCCGTCTGGGCGGCCACGTCACCGACGCCGACACTCTCCCGGGTGTCCAGGTCCTGACCGATCTGGCCGCGCAGATACACCGTTCCCTCGGCGACGACCGCCTGCGCCAGATCGTTGGAGAGGCTCTGCTCGGGGTAGGTGTCGGCGGTGTTGAAGCGCCTGACGCGGGTGTGGGCCGCCTCCCCTGCCGGGGCGGTCACTTGGTCCGCCCCAGGGTGCCGAGCACCCGGTCGGACAGACCCGCGGCGTCCTTGACCAGGTCCAGCGGGCCGTCCCAGTCGAAGTTGCGGTAGACCGCGCCGAGATGGGCGAACGGCGGTGACTGGGCGAAGAGCTGGAATGTGAGCCGGTGCCCGGCGTAGTCGGAGTTGAGCAGGTCACGGGCGTAGGCGAGCAGCTTGCGGCGGTCCTCGGCGACCCAGTGCTCATTGACGGAGTAGAACTTCTCCAGCCACGGGGCGGTCTCCGGGTGCGCGAACGAGGCCTTGTCGGGCGTGATGCAGATCTGCCCGCCGCACAGCTCGCGGGCGATGTGCATCATCTCGTGCAGCTGCGAACAGGCCAGTACGCGGCCGGTGTAGAGCAGCGACTGCTGGGGCATCAGCAGCCCCCCGGGGCTCGGCTCGGCCATCGCCACCGCCGCGGTGAGGTGGGCGTTGATGCCTTCTCGGTAACAGGCGAGGGTCGCGAGCTTCTCCTGCACCGCCTGCTGGCGCTCCAGGCCGGTCTGCTTCACGTTCCACAGCGCGGCACCGATCATCAGGTCCGCGAGCCGGAGGTTGCGCTGGGTGAAGGCGAACGCGCTGTAGCGGTGCAGGGTCGCCCGGATGAAGGTCGCCGCCTTGGTGTCCCGGTAGAACAGCACGTTCTCCCAGGGGATCTCCACGTCGTCGAAGACCACGAGGGTGTCCACCTCGTCGAACCGGTTGGCCAGCGGATAGTCCTCGGCGGGCGCCCGCCCGGCGAAGCCCGTACGGCAGATGTACTTCAGCCCCGGCGAGCCCATGTCGAGCATGAAACCCAGGGCGTAGTCGGAGAGTTCGGAGTCGCCCCAGTTGGCGATGGTCGGCTTGGTGAACGCCTGGTTGGCGTAGGCCGCCGCGGTCTCGTACTTGGCGCCCCGTACGACGATGCCCCGGTCGGTCTCCTTGACGACATGCAGCAGCATGTCGGGATCCTGGTCCTGCGGACGCTTGGAACGGTCGCCCTTGGGATCGGTGTTGGCCGAGACGTGGAACGGGTCGCCGAAGCACGCCTGGTCGATATGGCGGCGGACGTTGCCGCTGTAGGCGGGGTTGATCGCGTCCAGCATGTCCTGGCCGTCGATCAGCGACCACACCTCGCCGATGGTCTCGTCCCCGACCCGCGTGACCACACCGCCGACATCGTTGAGCACGGCATCGGTCGCCGCCCGCTTGGCCTCCCAGTCGGCGACGGTGCGCGGCGGCTTCTGCTGTATCGCGTTGACCTCGTCGCCACCCGGTTCGGTGTACGTCATCACCCCGCGGGTGTCCGGGTCGTGCGCCATGTCGTGGATCCGGGCTCGGATGTCGACCAGCGGCTTGAAGGCGGGGTGGGTGGTGACGTCGGCGACCTTCTCCCCGTTGATCCACACCTCCCGCCCGTCGCGGATCGACTCCCGGTACTGCTCCCCGGTACGGATCATTCGAACGCTCCTTGTGGTGACGTGGATCGGGGGACGGGCGCGGCGGGGCCGTGACTCACAGCGGGCGGGGCGAGCCGTAGCCGCGGGCGTGGTGCACCAGCGGACGGGCCGCGGTGACGGCGCTGGCGAGTACCTCGCCGAGCAGGATGCGGTGGGTGCCGTACTCGTGACAGGCGTCCAGCCGGCAGTCGAATACGGCGGCCGCTCCGGTCAGCGCGGGGGCGCCGGTGGCCAGCTCCCGCCAGTGGGCGCAGCCGAAGTCGTACGGCTCGCCGCCCGCGGGACGGCCGGCGAACACGTCGGAGACATGGGCCTGTTCCACTGCCAGGACGCTGACGGCGAAGACGCCGTTGCGGGCGGCCGCGTCCGCCAAGGGGCTGCGCCGGTTGACGCACACCAGCAGCGAGGGCGGATCGGCCGATACCGAACTCATGGCGCTGACGGTC
Organism: Streptomyces sp. Pv4-95; assembly: GCF_045782725.1. Lineage (NCBI taxonomy): Bacteria > Bacillati > Actinomycetota > Actinomycetes > Kitasatosporales > Streptomycetaceae > Streptomyces > Streptomyces sp. Pv4-95. Next base: position 905,701 of record NZ_CP127172.1, on the reverse strand, counting down.
TGGGCGAAGCGTCCGGCCGGGCCGTCGGTGGCGACCACGGTGACGCCGGTGGCGGCATTGCCCATGGCCGCGACGAAGTCCGCTCGGATCGGGCGCGGGTCGAGCATGTGGTCCGGGGCGAGAGTCATCATCAGCCTCCCAAAGGGTGCGGGCTCTGCTGAGCGACCACTATGGAAGGCGTCCTCGACATCCGTAAAGCAGATCTTTTCGAGCAACTGCATCGGTTTTTCCGATGCTTGCCCAAGGGGGGCTGCCTGCGCCGGGGAGGGGCGGGCTCCGCGTCAGGCGCCCATGGCCTCGCGGCACACCGCGGCGAACGCCTGCGCCCGTGCGGTGGGCCGCACCCCGGCGAGCCGGGCCAGCACGACCGGCAGCGCCGGCAGCGGATCGGTCAGCCGAAGTGCCACCGCCCGGCCACCGTCATAGGTCGTCTCGTGCACCGGCCGCTGGTTGAGGATCGCGTAGCCGTGGCCGGCGGCGACCAGCGCCCGGACGGTCTCGTAGCTGGTGCTGCGGTGCCGCACCCGCGGCTCGATGCCCGACTTCAGCGCGAGGGAACGGAAGTAGTCGCGGCTGAGCGGCAGATCGAGCAGGATCATCGGATCCTGCGCCAGGTCGGCCAGCCGTACGGCGCCCGCCCCGGCGAGCGGGTGGTCCGGCGGCACCAGGGCGTAGGGCGGCGCCACCGCCAGCACCTCGCGCTCGATGTCGGCATCCAGGCCCAGGTCGTACAGGAGCGCGACCTCGCAGGCCCCGCCGCGCAACGCGTCCTGCACCGACCGGATGTCGCCCTCCGTCACCTCGACCCGCACCGCAGGGTGCGATCTGCCGAACTCCCGCAGCACCTGCGGAAGGCAGAACGGCGCCAGCGTCTGGAAGCACCCCACCGCCAGCTCGCCCACCAGCTCGGTGCCCAGGCTGCGCGCGGCCTCCGTGAGGTCGTCCGCGTGCGTGAGGAAGCCGCGCAGCTCGTTGAGGAAGCGCTCGCCGGCCCGGGTCAGCGAGAGCCCCTTGGCGTGCCGGCGGATCAGCAGTTGCACACCGAGCTCGCGCTCCAGGTGGGTGACCGCCGTGGAGATCGCCGACTGGGAGACGCTGATGTGCTGGGCGGCGGCGGTCATGCTGCCCAGTTCGGCGGCGGCGAGGAAGTACCGCAGCTGTACGAGCGTGAAGTTCGCGTCCTTGGCCATGCGGGTGATCCTCGCCCATCGGCTGCATCGGCAAAAGCGATGGAGCACGGCGGATTTCTCTGATTGACCGGATGTCGCGGGGTGGCCGAGACTCCCGGGCAACCCCCCGTCGGCCGCAGCCCCGCCGGTCACCCGGCAGCTTCCCGCTGCCCGTCCCGGTCGGCCGTCCCGTCATCCGTCAGCCCGCGGACCTGCGCGGGCCAGCCCCGAGGAGGTCTTTGTGACCGGTCCCGGAGGAGCCGCGCAACCCGCCGCGGTCGAACGCCACACCATCGACCACGTCCCCGACAGCGAGCGCCACGGGCGTACCCGCGATCTGTTCACCATGTGGTTCGGCACCAACATCGCTCCACTCCCGCTGGTCACCGGCGCGATGGGCGTCCAGGTCTTCCACCAGTCGCTGTGGTCGGGCGTCCTCGCGGTCCTGGTCGGCCAGCTCCTCGGCGGTGTCTTCATGGCGCTGCACTCAGCGCAAGGACCGCAGCTCGGGGTGCCGCAAATGATCCAGAGCCGGGCGCAGTTCGGCTCGCTCGGTGCGTTGCTGATCGTCGTGGTCGCGGCCGCGATGTACGTCGGCTTCTTCGCCTCCAACATCGTGCTCGCCGGCAAGTCGCTGCACGGCCTCGTGCCCGCGGTGCCGGTCGGCGCCGGCATCCTGCTCGGCGCCGCCGGCTCCGCGGTGATCTGCCTGATCGGCTACCGCCTGATCCACGCCCTGAACAAGGTGGCGACGGTGGTCCTTGGCCTCGGCATCGTCGCCGGCGTGGCGGTCGTCGTCGCCCGGGGCCTGCCGGCGGACTTCTTCACCCGCGGCGGCTTCACCTTCGCCGGCTGGCTCGCGACGGTCTCGCTCAGCGCCCTGTGGCAACTGGCATTCGCCCCGTACGTCTCCGACTACTCGCGCTACCTGCCGCGCACGGTCCGCACCTCGCGCACCTTCTGGGCCACCTACTGGGGATCGTGCCTGGGCTCCATGCTGCCGTTCCTGGCCGGCACCGTCGTCGCGCTGGTCAGCCCGGACCCGGACACCGTCGCGGGATTCGACGCCGCGGCCGGGTCCTTCGGGCCGGTCCTGCTGCTCCTGTTCCTCTTCAGCGTGATCAACCACAATGCGCTCAACCTCTACGGCGCGGTGCTGTCGATGATCACCATCGGGCAGACCTTCCGGGCGCGCTGGCAGCCGAGGCTGATGGCCCGCGGAGCGGTGTCGGCGCTGGTCCTGGCCGGAGCGCTGGCCTTCGCGCTCGGCCTGTCCACCGACTTCGTGGCCCGCTTCGTCAATCTGGTACTGGTGCTGCTCGTCGTCCTGGTGCCGTGGACCGCGATCAACCTCATCGACTTCTATCTGCTGCACCGCGGCCGGTACGACTTCGACGCCCTGTTCGCTCCGGATGGGGGCCGCTACGGGCGCTTCAACGCCGTCGCGCTCGGCAGTTACGCCCTCGGTATCGCCGTCCAGATCCCGTTCCTCGCCACCGATCTCTACACCGGCCCGATCGCCGCCCACCTCGGAGGCGCCGATCTGTCCTGGCTCGTCGGGCTGATCGTGACCGCGCCGCTGTACTACCTCTGGGCACGCTCGCGCGGGATCGGGAGCACGGAGGCACACGGGGACCACGAGGGAGTTGCTTCGACGGACCCGGCAGCGGTGCAGCAGGCCCCTGGGTCGGGGGAGGCCCTCCGACCCCTGTCCATCGAGGACGTACCCGGCTAGGCTCGCCGCGCTGTCGATCATGGGATGCCGTGCGGTGCGGGCTGCCGGCCGCCGACCATCGCGGGAGGGCCGTGGAACTCAACCTCCACCGACTGTGGATCTTCATGCAGGTCGTCGAGCACCAGGGCTTCTCCGCGGCGGCGCAGAAGCTGTACATGAGCCAGCCCTCGGTCTCCAACCAGGTGCGCAGGCTGGAGCAGTCGCTGCGGGTCACCCTCATCGACCGCTCCGGCACCCGCGCCAGACCGACCGCCGAGGGGGAGGTCCTGGCCGAGTACGGCAAGCGGGTCTTCCTGCTCGCCGAAGAGGCCGTCGCCGCCGTCCAGCAGGTCGGCGGCCTGGTCGCCGGCCGGCTGCTGATCGGCGGCTCCACCACCGTCGGGACCTACCTCCTGCCGGCACTGCTGGCCCGCTACCAGCGCCGGTATCCGGGGATCGACTGCGATGTCTTCGTCGGCAACTACGAGACCGTGCAGGAACAGCTGCTCGGCGGCGGTATCGGCGTCGCGGTGGTGGCCGGCTCGCCGCACGGCGACCGGTTCGTCGTCGAATCCGTCCTGGACGAGCGGCTGGTCCTGATCGCCGCCCCGGGGCACCCGCTCGCCGAGCGCGCCACGATCGGCCCGGACGACCTCGGCGGCGCCCGGTTCCTGTTGCGCGAGCCCGGCTCGCAGACGCGTGAGCTGCAGGAACAGGTGCTGGCGGACTGGGGCCTCGCGGGTGCGTCGCGGGCAGACATCTGGGGTCCCGAGGCGGTCAAGCAGTGTGTGGCCGCGGGTATGGGCCTCGCCCTGATCTCCGAGCACGCCGTGGTCCACGAGGTGCGGGCCGGGACCCTGCTGACCCTGCCCGCCGCACCGGCCCCGCAGCCCCGCCCCATCAGCCTCGTGCGTCGCCGGGACCGTCTGCTCTCGCCCGCGGAGCGTGCCTTTCTCGACCTGCTGCGCGGGCTGCGGCACTGGCCGGGCGAAAGGGATGAAGCGGACGGTGGCGCTTGCCGGTGCTAGCGATTGCGCGCTAGCGTGGAGGGGTGGCGAAGACACAGTTGAACGTCCGTGTGGACGAAGCCACCGCCGAGACGGCGCGGGAGCGCGCCCTGCAGCGGGGAGTCAGCGTGAACCGCTATATCGAGGAGCTCGTCCTGAAGGACGCAGGAGAGGTCGGCCAGACCTTCGTCGAGGCCGCCTCCGACTTCATGAAGCAGTACGAACGGGTCTTCGCCGAGGAATTCGGTGCGGATCCGGGCGGCGGCCGAGCCGCCCCCACGGACCGGGAAGGACAGCCGGGCACCACGTGACACTGCGCATCGATCTCGCCTGGCTCCTTCTGATCGCCGAACACCACACCCCCGGAGACCCCCAGGTCACCGACTGGGGCGCGCTGGTGGCCGCCGTGGGCCGCCACGAAGCGGAGATATTCGGCGTACCCGTCTACACCGAGCCCCAGGACCGCGCCGCGGCGCTCCTCCAACTGCTGCTCCGGGTACCGGCCCTGGAGCGCTCGAACGCGATGTTCGCCACCGCCGTGGCCTACGGCTACCTCGTCGCGAGCGGGCTGAAGATCGCCACCTCGCCCGAGCAGGTCCGCGACCTCGCCCGCCTCGTCAAGGAAGGCGAGGCCGATGTCCACGCCATCGCGGAGGAATTGCGCACCTGGACGGTCTGACGCCGCAGGCCCCGCGCCTCACGACTCCGCGCCCGCCTCCGCGCGGCTCACGGAGCGGGGCGCGGCCCGGCGTCCGTGATGATCTCCGGTGATATTCCGGCGACCCAACTCGTCGCCCGAGATACGGTCTTCAGGTGATCTACCTGATCGGTGGCCCGCCACGGGTGGGCAAGAGCACCCTCGCGTGGATGCTGCTGGACCGAGCGGGCCTCCCGGGATGCCCGACCGACGCTCTGGTGTCGATGCTGCAGCGCGCTGCCCCTGAGCACGGCGTGCGGCATGGCACGCATCCGGACAAGGCCGTGCCCGCCCAGCCGTTCCTGGTCGAGTTCATCCGCGCGGCTGCGGAGGCTCTCGATGACTCCGACCCCGAAGACGGCTACGTGGTCGAGGGCGACATCGTCACACCGGCGGCGGCCACGGCCGCCGCCGGTCTCGGGCTGCCCCTGACCGCCGTGTTCCTCGGAAACACGAAGCTGACCCCCGAACACCTGCGGGCCGCCCCGGACTGGCTCGAGGGAGCCGATGACGCCACCTACGGGGAGATCGCCGCGTGGGTCAGGGACCAGAGCGCTGCCCTGCGTGAAGCGTGTGCGGCCGGCGGCCATGTCTACGTCGAGTTGGGGACCGGGTACACGCAGGGCCTGGAGTGGGCTTACTCCACACTGGTCGCGAGGACCTGACGCCGCCCGCCGCGGCCGCCGTCCTGTTCATGCCCTCTGCGTACGGCCGCCGCTGACGGCGGCACCCGCGTCGGGCGTCAGCCCGGAATGCCGAAGGCTCCCGTGCCGCCGAGTTCTTCGGCCAGCCAGTCGGGGGCCGTGGCGCGGAAGGTGCTCGGCGGCAGCGCGCCCGAGCCCTCCGGTACCAGGCCCAGGAGCGGCGCGCCCGCTATGTCCGCGAACTCCGCGAGGTTGCAGCGGGCCGCCAGATCCGGCGCGGCGGGCCAGCTGCCGACGACGACGCCGGGTGAGCGGAGGCCGTACGAGCGCAGCGCGAGAGCGGTCAGCGCGGTGGCGTTGAGGGTGCCGAGACCGGCCTGGGCGACCACCAGGACGGGAGCGTCCGCGAGCCGGGCGGCGTCGGCGAGGGTGTGGCCGTCCGCGTCGAAGCGCACGAGCAGGCCGCCCGCGCCCTCGACCAGCACCAGGTCGTGCGAGGCGTCGAGCTTGGCCGCGGCCTCCGCGATGTCGTGCGGCAGCACCGGCGGCAGGCCCGCCCGGCGTGCGGCGGTCGCGGGCGCCAACGGCTCCGGGTAACGGGCGAGTTCGGCGGTGGTGACCGGACCGGCCAGCCGCTGGACCTCCGCCGCGTCGCCCGGCTCCCGCGCACCGACCCCGGTCTGCGCCGGCTTGAGCACCGCGACCGAACGGCCCCGGGCGAGCGCCGCCGCGGCGATGGCGGCCGTGGCGACGGTCTTGCCGATCTCCGTGCCCGTGCCCGTCACGAACAGCACCGACATGGTGTGCCTCCGAACTCCGCGCCCGATACGGCGCGTCAAAAGATGTGGACCTGTGATGGTGAAGGGGGCGGACCGGACCGGCCCGCCCCGGACACTCCGTGCTCAGCCCTCGCGGGCGGCGGCGCACACCGCGGCGCAGATGCGTGCCACGTCGTGGTCGCCGGTGATGTACGGCGGCATGGTGTACAGCAGATCCCGGAACGGGCGCAGCCAGACGCCCTCCCGGACCGCCGCCCGGGTCGCGGCCGCCATGTCGACCTCGTGGTCCAGCTGGACCACGCCGATCGCGCCGAGCACACGGACGTCGCGTACGCCGGGGAGGTCCCGCGCGGCGGCAAGGCCGGTCCGCAGACCGCCCTCGATCCGCTTGACCTCCTGCGCCCAGTCCTGGGACAGGAGCAGATCGATCGAGGCGTCGGCCACGGCCGCGGCGAGCGGATTGCCCATGAAGGTGGGCCCGTGCGCCAGCACCGGCAGCTCACCCCGCGAGATGCCGTCCGCGACGGCCGCGGTGCACAGCGTCGCCGCCAGCGTGAGATAACCGCCGGTCAGGGCCTTGCCCAGGCACATGACGTCGGGTGCGACGCCGGCGTGTTCGGCGGCGAACAGCGCGCCGGTGCGGCCGAACCCGGTCGCGATCTCGTCGAAGACGAGCAGCACGCCGTGGTCGTCGCACGCCTCCCGCAGTACCCGCAGATACGCGGGGGAGTGGAAGGACATACCGCCCGCGCCCTGCACCACGGGCTCGACGATCACCGCGGCCAGCTCCTCGGCGTGCCGGGCGACCAGCTCGCGCAGGTGCGCCGCATACGCTTCGTCGGGCGCGGCGTCGAAGCCGGCCGGCGGCGCGTCCGCGAAGATCTGGCGCGGCAGCACCCCCTGCCACAGCTCGTGCATCCCGCCCTCGGGGTCGCAGACCGACATCGGCTGCCAGGTGTCGCCGTGGTAGCCGCCCCGCCAGGTCAACAGCCGCTGCTTGCGCGGCTGTCCCAGCGAGCGCCAGTACTGCAGGCACATCTTGACGGCGACCTCGACCGACACCGAACCGGAGTCGGCGAGGAAGACGTGCTGGAGCGGCTCGGGGGTGATGTCGACCAGGCGCTTCGCCAGCCGTACGGCGGGCTCGTGGGTGAGCCCGCCGAACATCACATGGCTCATCCGGTCCAGCTGGCCGCGCGCGGCGTCGTTGAGCACCGGGTGGTTGTAGCCGTGCACCGCCGACCACCAGGACGACATGCCGTCCACCAACTCGGTGCTGCCCTCGACCGGTTGGGCCAGCCGCAGGCGTACGCCGGACGCCGACTCGACCAGCAGCGGTTCGGCGCGGCCGGGCATCGGCCCGTACGGATGCCAGACATGCTGCCGGTCGAGCGCGAGCAGTGCGTCGGGAGTGAGCGGCTCAGGCATTGGGCGGGAGGTCGGTGCCGGCGCCGCGGCGGCGCACCGAGACCAGGTCCCGGCGGGTCTCGTCGACGGGCGCGGGCACGGTCGCGGTGGCTTCGGCGGCCGGGATGTCCTGGCCGGCCTCGGCCGGGGCCTCCGCCTCGGCGCACGTGCGGTGCTCCGGCAGGGTGGTGGTGTCCGTTCCCTCGACCTCGAAACCGGCGTCCGCGATCATCGCGAGGTCGTCCTTGCCGGCCTGGCCCTCGCTGGTCAGGTAGTCGCCGAGGAAGATGGAGTTGACCAGGTGCAGGGCGAGCGGCTGCATGCTGCGGAGGTGCACCTCGCGTCCGCCGGCCAGGCGTACCTCGACGTCCGGGCAGACGAACCGGACCATCGCGAGGATGCGCAGCGCGCGCTGGGGGGTGAGGTTCCACTCCTTGGCGAGCGGGGTGCCCTCGAACGGGATCAGGAAGTTGACGGGCACCGAGTCGGGGTCGAGGTCACGCAGCGCGTAGACGACATCGACGAGGTCGGCGTCGCTCTCGCCCATCCCGGCGATCAGCCCGGAGCACGCCGACATGCCGGCCGCCTGGGCCTGCTGGACGGTGGAGACCCGGTCGGAGAAGTCGTGAGTGGTGCAGATGTCGCCGTATGTGGCTTCCGAGGTATTGAGGTTGTGGTTGTACGCGTCCGCGCCCGCGTCGCGCAGCCGGCCGGCCTGGCCGTCGGAGAGCAGCCCGAGACAGGCGCACACCTCGACGCCCTCGTTCTGCTCCTTGATGGCCGAGATGGTCTCCGAGACGCGGTCGACGTCCTTGTCGGTGGGCCCGCGGCCACTGGCCACCAGGCACACCCGCTTGGCGCCGCCGGCCACCCCGGCGGCGGCCGCCTTGGAGGCGTCGTCGGGCTTGAGCCAGGTGTACTTGAGGATCTCGGCCTTGGAGCCCAGGCGCTGCGAGCAGTACGAGCAGTCCTCGGGGCACAGGCCCGACTTGAGGTTGACGAGGTAGTTGAGCTTGACCCGCCGCCCGAACCACTGGCGGCGAACCTTCCCGGCCGCGGCCACCACATCGAGCAGTTCGTCATCGGAGGTCGCCAGCACGGCGAGTGCCTCTTCGCGGGTCGGCAACTCGCGCCGCAGTCCCTTGTCCACCAGTGTGTTCAGCAGGTCCATGGCGTTGATCCTGACGTACGCCACCGCCCCCGGCCAAGGAGGATTCCCACAACGAGGGCCGATCGGGGTGTGTGTATCGCCACACCGTGTGCGGGCGGAACGACCGCTAACGTCTATCGACAGCCGACAATCGAGAAGGACGACGATGCCGCAGGATTCCGCGCCGCCGCTGCCGCGCCACACCGCGCCGGCCGCACCCGCCGAAGTGTTGTCCGTCCCGGACCCGCGGCCGGCGGGCGACGCGACCTTCGACTGGATCGACGCGGCGCGCGACGAACGCCGGCGCGCCGGGCTCGTCCGCACCCTGCGGCCCCGCCCCGCCGACTCCCCGCTGCTCGACCTGGCGAGCAACGACTACCTCGGGCTCGCCCGGCACCCCGAGATCACGGACGGCGCCGCCCGCGCGGCGCGGCTCTGGGGCGCCGGCGCCACCGGCTCCCGACTGGTCACCGGCAGCACCGAGCTGCACGCCCGACTGGAGAGGGAACTCGCCGATTTCTGCGGGTTCGAGGCGGCCCTGGTCCTTTCCTCCGGTTACGCCGCGAACCTCGCCGCCGTCACCGCCCTCAGCGGCCCCGGCGCCCTGCTCGTCTCCGACGCCGGCAATCACGCCTCTCTCATCGACGGCTGCCGGCTCTCCCGCGCCCGCACCACCGTCGTCCCGCACGCCGATCCGCAGGCCGTTCGGGCCGCCCTGGCCGGCCACGACGGCAGGGCCCTGGCGATCACCGACTCGGTGTTCTCCGTCGACGGCGACGCCGCACCGCTGCCGGGGCTCGCGGAGGCATGCCGGACGTACGGCGCCGGTCTTCTCGTCGACGACGCGCACGGACTGGGAGTGCTGGGCGAGGGCGGCCGGGGCGCGGCGGCCGCCGCCGGGCTCGCGGGCGACGCCGATGTGGTCGCCACGGTGACGCTCTCCAAGTCGCTCGGCTCCCAGGGCGGCGCGGTCCTCGGCCCCGCCCGGGTCATCGAGCATCTGGTCAACACCGCCCGGTCGTTCATCTTCGACACCGGACTGGCACCGGCGGCAGTCGGCGGCGCCCTCGCCGCACTGCAGCTGCTGCGCCGCGAGCCGGGCCGCGCCGCCCGCGCCGGGCAGGTCGCCGCGGAGCTGCACGGACGGCTCACCGCGGCCGGGCTCGCGGCCGTACGGCCGGACGCCGCGGTGGTCTCCGTACGGGCTCCTTCGCCGGAACTGGCGGTCCGGTGGGCGGCGGACTGCCGCGCGGCCGGACTCGCGGTCGGCTGCTTCCGCCCGCCGTCCGTGCCCGACGGGATCTCCCGCCTCCGGCTCACCGCCCGTGGCGACCTGACGGACGCACAGATCACCAGGGCGGTCGACACGATCGTGGCGACCGCTCCGGTCGCCTGAGCGAGGACCGGGCCCGAAGCGCCGTGGCGAGGTGAACCGCCCCACGGTGCCACCTTCCCCCGCGCGGCGGTCCGGCGTGCGAGCGCGGCGGGTGCTGCCGGCTCCGTCGCTGGTCGGCGACCGCCCGGGGGGGGGCGGAAGAGGGTGTGCTGAAGCCCCGTCATGTCGCTCAAATACGTTCTCACTTAGCAGAGTTCACTGCTTCGAGCGACAGATATATCCAGATCTTGGTGGATCGCCCACTGCACCCCATGGCGGATGGCAGGCTGTCGCAAGCAGCAGCCCGAGGCCCATCGGTATCCCGGTGGGCATCCCGGCTCCCCGGCCGGTGCGCCGGAGCCGGGCCTCGGTGGGAAGAAGGACGGCGTCGCGCATGGCAGACCACCAGGAATCCTCACTGACCCTGCCGAGCGACCCGGCCTCGGTCACCGCCGCCCGCGGATTCGTCCTGGAAGTGCTCGCCGGATGGGGAGTCCCCGCCGACGCGGTGATCGCCGACTCCGTCCGCCTGATCGTCTCCGAACTGGCGACCAACGCCGTTCAGCACACCTTCGGCCAGTCGCCGACGTTCACCGTCGAGATGCGGCTGGACCGCGACGAACGACTGCGCGTCGGTGTCACCGACAGTCATCCTCGCCGGCCGCGCCGTCTGCCGGCCGCGGTACAGCAGGACAACGGCCGCGGCTTGGTCATCATCCGCTACCTCGCCGCGGAGGCGGGCGGCAGGCTCACGGTCGTGCCCACCGAATCCGGCGGCAAGACCGTGTGGATCAGCATGCCGTGGACGGTCGCCGTCGCCTGAGGAGCCATCCCCTCAGGACGGCGGCGCGGCCTGCGCGGGAGCCCCCGAATGCCGGGTGAAGGCCCCGCGCAGCAACGCCCGCAGGGTGTCCGCGGCCGGTGCGCCGCCGCCGGTCCGGTAGGCCGCCGAGATCGTGCGCCGCAGGTCGGCGGGCTCCAGCCGGCGGACCCCCAGCGGAGTCACCGAACCGGCCGCCATCATCTCCGGCACCACCGCGACCCCCAGGCCCGCGCTCACCAGCGCGCACACCACCGCATAGCTGGGCGACTCGCAGCGCACCGCGACGCTCGCCCCGGCCGCCAACAGAGCCGCCTCGACCCCGCGCCGGTTGGGGTTGGCCGGCGCCATGCTGACCAGCGGCTGCCCGGCCAGCTCGGCCAGCGGCAGCCGCCCGGTGGCGGACGACAGCGCATGGCCGGGCGCGGTGACGAGCACCAGCTCCTCGGTCAGCAGCGGCTCCAGGCTCACGCCGTCCGGCGCCGGCATCGGATCGCCCGGCACATACGCGTGCGTCAGCGCCAGATCCACCTCGCCGAGCGCCACCGCCGCCATCCCCTGGGGCGGCAGATACTCCGTGACGCTCAGCTCCACATCGGGGTGGGCGCGCCGGAAGGAGCTGAGCGCGGGCGGCAGCAGATGCGTGCCCGCCGTCATGAACGTGCCGATCCGCAGTCGGCCGCCGGAAAGCCCCGTCAGCCGGGCCAGCTCGTGCCGCGCCAGATCCAGCTCGTCGAGCACCCGCCGGGCCCGTACGAGCAGCAGCTCGCCGGCCGCGGTCAGCCGCGCCCCGCGGTGGTGGCGCACCAGCAGCGCCGCACCCGCCTCCCGCTCCAGCTTGGCGAGCTGCTGGGAGAGAGCGGGCGCGGTGTAGCCGAGGCGGGCGGCCGCCCCGGTGATCGAACCGGCTTCCGCCACCGCCACCAGCGCGGCCAGCCGCGTCGGGTCGTACATAAAGAACCTCTTAAGGCAGGCAGAGAAGATTGCCAATACCTATTAAAGGCCCGGACGGGTGAAGCTGGCACCATGGACGGACAGCTGATCACCTTCACCGGCGTCGCCGCGGGCATGGTCGCCATGCCGGGCGCGGACTTCGCGGTCGTGGTGCGCAACGCACTCGCCTCGCGCCGGGCGGGGGTGGCGACCGCGGTCGGAGTCGCGGGCGGGCTGCTGGTGCACACCACGCTCGCGGTGGCCGGACTCGCGGCGGTGCTCGTCGCCGTTCCCGCGCTCTTCGAGTCCGTTCAGCTCCTCGGCGGCGGCTACCTGCTCTATCTGGGTGCCCGCGCGCTCGTGGCGGCCTTCCGCCGTCCCGCCGGGGCAGGCGAGGCGGGCGCTTCGGCGGACCCGGCTGCGACCGAGGAGGCAGCCCGGGGCACGGCTGCCCGCCCCGGCACCGTGCGCAGCCTGCGCCAGGGCTTCCTGACGAACGCCCTCAATCCGAAGGCGCCCGTGCTGTTCCTCAGCCTGCTCCCGCAGTTCGTTCCCGCGGGCGAACCGGCCCTGCCCCGCACCCTGCTGCTCGCGACCATGGTCGTCGGCCTCGCGCTGGTGTGGTTCCCGGCCGTGGCACTGCTCGTCGACCGCCTCGGCAGCTGGCTGCGCCGTCCGCGGGTGACGCGCGCCCTGGAGGTCGCCACGGGAGCGCTGCTGACCGCGTTGGGCGGCATCCTGCTCGTCGAGGTGGCGCTGGCCGCCTGACGGCGCATCAGCCGATCACCTGCCCGTCGGCCATCGACAGTTGACCCTCTGTCGTGTATCGGCCGAGGTCAGCCCACCCGCCCATACCGGACGGCGCGGCTCCAGATCTTCTCCAGCCGTACCACGGCCCCTGCCTTGGGGGCGTGCCAGATCCTGCCGCGGCCCGCGTAGATGCCGACGTGGTAGATGCCCCGTGAGGAGTGGAAGAAGACCAGGTCACCGGTTCTGCGGACGCCCGCGGGGACCCGCTCGGTGTGGCGGTACTGCTCCGCGGCGGTACGGGGCAGGGCCTTGCCCGCACGCTTGAACGAATAGCGCGTCAGGCCCGAGCAGTCGAAGCGGTAGGGACCTTGAGCGCCGTACTGGTAGGGGGACCCCTGCTTCGAGGCGGCGACGCGCAACGCTTTTGTGGAGCGTTGCGCGGCCGCGGCGTCCTCGGCCGCTCCTGGTACCAGCGTCGTTCCTCCGACGGTGATCAGAGCAAGGGCGCAGATGATGCCGGCACGTACCGGCAGGTTCGATCCATTCCTGCGCATGTTCATGCGCAACCCTTCGTCAGCCGCCTGCGAAGGAAGACCTGTCGGGTTCGGGCAGGCGAAGATGCCCGGCCGTGCGTACGGCTTCACCCCAAGGGATCCGCGGCCGTGATGGCCGGGACCCCGTCGTGCTCGGGTCCTCCGCTCCTGCCGATCCAAGCAGCGTCGACCGGACATCCGGACGGCGGCAGGATTAGGCGCCCGCCCGAACCGCCCCGTCACTGTGGCGGGGTCTTGTCGTCGAAGGGATCGTCACGCATCCACCGGCAGAATTCCGAGTTGAAAATGCCGTATGTGACATTCGCCACATACCGGCTAAATGGTTATTTAGGTGTGTTTGTCGGGAGTGTCGTGGCGGCCGGCAGGGGCGGGACCAGGGGAAAGCGCCGAGCGCCGCTGCAAGGAGGCGGTGCCCGGCGCAATTCGTCGCCTCCCCGCGAGAGGTGTCGACGCTGAGCCGTACGTGCGAGCCGAGACCGGCACGTGTCGCGCCGACGGCGTCCTGCACACGTCACAGGAGGGCCCGGCCGTCGTCGGAGGGGGGAGCTGCGAACGCCGGAAGAGGGGCCGTTCGCGTCAAGAAGGGGGTGGCGGCGGCACGGTGACGAGTCGTGCGCGTCGCTCGCCGTCCAGGACGCGCAGCGCCCGGGTGAGCGTCTCCTGATGCAGTTCGCTCTCCCCGCGCTGGTGCATCAGGGTGAGCGCGTCCCGCAGTTCGGCGCTCTTGCCGACCAGCGCCTGGGCGGCGCGCAGGCCGCTGTAGGTGGAGTCGCCGCGCGCCGGGTTGATGCGGCCCAGCAGGTCCACGACCTCCAGGTACCGGTCGATCAGTTCACCCTCGGCCCGTGTCAGCGCGGGCAGTGGAGGGAGTTCGGGTGGGAGCACGACCGCTCACCGTGCGCCGAGAGGGGCGGACGACTGCTTGCGGTTGCGGGTGAGGGCGTCGATCAGGCCGTATTCCACGGCGGCCGGGGCGTCGAAGATCTTGTCGCGTTCGATGTCCGCGGCGATCCGCGTCCGCGGCTGCCCGGTGTGCCGCGCCAGCATCTCCTCCAGCAGGTCGCGGGTGCGCAGCAGTTCATCCGCCTGGATCCGGAGGTCGGTCGCCTGCCCCTGGACCGGCTCGCTGAACGCCGGCTGATGGATCAGCACCCGGGCGCCGGGCAGCGCCAGACGCTTGCCGGGGGCGCCGGCGGCAAGCAATACCGCGGCGGCGGAGGCGGCCTGCCCCAGGCACACGGTCTCGATGTCGCAGGAGACGAACTGCATCGTGTCGTAGATGGCGGTCATCGCGGTGAAGGAGCCGCCGGGGGAGTTGATGTAGAGCGAGATGTCCTGCTCCGGCGCGGCGTGTTCGAGATGCATCAACTGCGCCATGACGTCGTTGGCGGAGGCGTCGTCGACCGGAGTGCCCAGGAAGACGATGCGTTCGTCGAGCAGCTTGGAGTACGGGTCGAGGGTGCGGGTTCCGGCGGAGGTGCGTTCGGTGAACTCCGGAAGGACATAGCGGGCCGTCGGTCGCAGCATGTCTGCTCCTTCTCTTCCGTAAAAAATGTACAGGATGTACATCCCGTTAGAATGGGAGCATGGCCTACGAAATTCCGGTGACGCAAGCCCGGGCAGAGCTCGCGGATCTGATCAACCGCGTCGTCTACGGCAGCGAGCGCGTGGTCGTCACGCGCCACGGCAAGCCTCTGGTGGCGCTGGTATCGGCCGCTGACCTGCAGCTGCTCGAGGAATTGGGGAAGCGCGAGGAGGGCGCGGAGGAGGAGCAGGTGATCAGCACGGTCTCCACCGTGCGGCAGCTGCCGTCCGCTCCGGGCGAACGGCGGCGGTTCGGCATCGCGGCAGAACACCGCGACCCGGCCGCCGGGGATCGGCGGCCGGGTCGCGAGAGCTGACCGTTCAGTGCGGAGTGCGGGTCAGGAGCTGAGCTCCCAGAGGGCGTTGGCGATGGCGTCGCTGTTGTTGTCCAGCGCGGTGTCGTCGATGTTCTTCGTCGTGTCGCAGGAGGCGTGGTAGCAGGCGTCGAATGCCTTGCCCGCCGTGCCGCCCCACGCCTTCGCCTGCTTCTCGGTCTTGATGTAGTCGGCGCCCGAGAAGAGCCCGCCGACGGGGACGCCGGCGTCCTTGAAGGAGGCGTGGTCGGAGCGTCCGTCGCCCTCGGTCTCGATCTCCGTGGTGATGTTCTTGGTCGCGTACCAGTCCTTGAAGACCTTCTCCAGGCGGGGTTCGTCGTCGTAGACGAAGTAGCCGGGGTTGGGCGAGCCGATCATGTCGAAGTTCAGGTAGGAGTCGATCTTCGAGGTGTCGGCGCCGAGGCTGTCGACGTAGTTCTTGGAGCCGACCATGCCGTACTCCTCGGCACCCCACCAGCCGAACCGCAGGTGCTTGGTGGGCTTGAGGCCCTCGCGGGAGACGGCGAGCGCGGTCTCCAGGATGCCGGCGGAGCCGGACCCGTTGTCGTTGATGCCGGGCCCGTCCTCGACGGAGTCCAGGTGCGCGCCGGCCATGACGGTCTTGTCCTCGGCGCCGCCCGGCCAGTCGGCGATGAGGTTGTAGCCCTTGCTGCCGCTGTAGTCGAACTCCTGGACCTTGGTGGTGAAGCCGGCCGCGTCCAGCTTGCCCTTGATGTAGTCGATGGATGCCTTGTAACCGGGCTGGCCGTGGGCGCGGTTGCCGCCGTTGGCGTCGGCTATGGACTGCAGCTTGTCAAGGTGTCCCTTGACGCCGGCTATCGGGATGTCCGGTGCGGCGAGCGGCTGGTTGTTGTCGGCCTGGGCCACGGCGGCGGTGCCCAGCAGGGCGGCCACGGCCGTGCAGGCGCCGGCGGCGATGACCACGCGGCGGGCAGGACGAAGTGAGCGAATCACGGTGGGGCTCCGATACTGGTGTGGGGGGTGGTGCGGAGCGTGATTTGACGCGCACATGAGAATTCCGACCGTGTCCGGCCTCGTCAAGAGCGGATACCGGACAGCGGCGTTCGCAGAGCGGGGCATGTCCGGATTGCGGGGACAGGTCCCCCCGGGTGGCCCGCACTCCCGCTCGCGCCCGGGAGGTGACGGCCCGTCGTGGAGCGGAATGCGCCACCGTGCCGGCTCCGGGGCCCTGGGGCGGAGATCGGGCCCGGCGCGCCGTAACGGGCGGTGATGGACGCCGTGTTACGGCGGGCGTAAGAAGAGGTGCGCGGCGGTCCCTGGATGTAACGCCGTTGAAATCCCGCCGAACTAGCCTCCGGTTGTGGAGGCGATTGATGGCCAGGCGCTGGCAACCGGTTTGCTCCTCCTTTAACCACTGCGTGATACATCTATCGATACGGGTGTGCCCACGCCCGTGACCTGGGCAAACGCGTCCGGGCGGGAAGAATTGTGAGGTGAACCGTATGCAACTGACCCCGCATGAGCAGGAACGCCTGATGATCCATGTGGCGGCGGACGTGGCTGAAAAGCGACGGTCTCGGGGGTTGAGGCTGAACCATCCGGAAGCCATCGCGCTGCTGACCTCCCACATCCTCGAAGGCGCGCGGGACGGTCGTACGGTCGCCGAGCTGATGTCCTCGGGGCGCAAGGTGCTCGGCCGCGACGACGTCATGGAAGGGGTCCCCGAGATGATCCACGACGTGCAGGTCGAGGCGACCTTCCCGGACGGGACCAAGCTCGTCACCGTCCACGAGCCGATCAACTGACCGCGGGAGAACAGACAATGATCCCGGGACAGATCTTTCCCGCCGAGGAGCCGGTCCGCCTCAACGAGGGCCTCCCGCGCACCCGCCTGACCGTTCTCAACGCCGCCGACCGCCCCGTCCAGGTCGGCTCCCACTACCACTTCGCCGAGGCCAATCCCGGCCTCGACTTCGACCGCGCGGCCGCGCACGGCAAGCGGCTGAACGTCGCGGCCGGCTCCGCCGTGCGCTTCGAGCCCGGCATCCCCACCGAAGTCGAACTCGTCCCCATCGGGGGCAAGCGGATCGTCATGGGCCTGCGCGGCGAGACCGGAGGCACCCTCGATGGCTGAGCTGACCCGCCAGGAGTACGCCGACCTCTTCGGCCCGACCGTCGGCGACCGCATCCGCCTCGCCGACACCGACCTGGTCATCGAGATCACCGAGGACCGCTCGGGCGGCCCCGGACGGGCCGGCGACGAGGCCGTCTTCGGCGGCGGCAAGGTGATCCGCGAATCGATGGGGCAGTCCCGCGCCACCCGCGCCGAGGGCGCCCCCGACACCGTGATCACCGGCGCGGTCGTGCTCGACCACTGGGGCATCGTCAAGGCCGACGTCGGCATCCGCGACGGCCGGATCACCGCCCTGGGCAAGGCGGGTAACCCCGACACGATGGACGGGGTCCACCCCGACCTCTTCATCGGCCCGGAAACCGAGATCATCGCGGGCAACGGCAAGATCCTCACGGCCGGCGCCATCGACACCCACGTCCACTTCATCTGCCCCCAGCAGGTCGACGAGGCGCTGGCCTCGGGCGTCACCACGCTCGTCGGCGGCGGCACCGGGCCCGCCGAGGGCAGCAAGGCCACCACGATCACCCCCGGGGCCTGGCACATCGCCCGGCTCCTGGAGTCGATGGACTCCCTGCCCGTCAACGTCGGACTGCTCGGCAAGGGCAACACCACGTCCGTCGCCTCGATGCGCGACCAACTGCGTGCCGGCGTCCTCGGCTTCAAGATTCACGAGGACTGGGGTGCGACCCCCGCCGTCCTCGACGCCTGTCTGGGCGTCTGCGAGGAGAGCGGCGCCCAGCTCGCGATCCACACCGACACGCTGAACGAGGCCGGCTTCCTCGGTGACACCCTCGCCGCCATCGCCGGGCGCTCGGTCCACGCGTTCCATGTCGAGGGCGCGGGTGGCGGCCACGCCCCCGACATGATCGCGATGGTCTCCGAGCCCAATGTGCTCGCCGCGTCCACCAACCCGACGCGGCCGCACACCGTCAACACCGTCGAGGAGCACCTCGACATGCTGATGGTCTGTCACCACCTCAACCCGGCCGTCCCCGAGGACCTCGCCTTCGCCGAGTCCCGGATCCGGCCCTCCACCATCGCGGCCGAGGACATCCTGCACGACCTCGGCGCCATCTCGATCATGGCTTCGGACGCCCAGGCGATGGGCCGCATCGGCGAGGTCGTACTGCGCACGTGGCAGAGCGCGCACGTCATGAAGCGGCGCCGGGGGAGCCTGCCGGGCGACGGCGGCGCCGACAACCACCGGGCCCGCAGATACGTCGCGAAGTACACCGTCAACGCCGCCATCGCGCAGGGCATCGACCATGTCGTCGGCTCGGTCGAGGACGGCAAGCTCGCCGACCTGGTCCTGTGGGACCCGGCGTTCTTCGGCGTCAAGCCGCAACTCGTCATCAAGGGCGGCCAGATCGCGTATGCGCAGATGGGCGACGCCAACGCCTCCATCCCCACCCCGCAGCCGGTGCTGCCACGTCCGATGTTCGGTGCGACCGGCCGGGCCCCGGGCAGCAACTCGGTCAACTTCGTCTCCCAGCAGGCACTCGACGACGCGCTGCCCGAGCGGCTGCCGCTGGCGAAGTCCTTCGAGGCCATCCGCAGCACCCGAGGCGTCACCAAGGCGGACATGCGCAACAACGATGCCCTGCCGCGGGTCCAGGTCGACCCGGACACGTTCACGGTGACCATCGACGGCGAGCCGGTCGAGCCGGCGCCGGCCGCCGAACTGCCCATGGCCCAGCGGTACTTCCTCTTCTGATGCGGTTGCCCATGACCCACCCGGAGGACCGCCGATGAGCCGCGCAGCGCTGCTGGTCCTCGCCGACGGCCGGTTCCCGGCCGGTGGGCACGCCCACTCGGGCGGCGCAGAACCGGCCGTCACGGCGGGCCGCATCAAGGACGCCGCCACCCTGGAGGCGTTCTGCCGAGGGCGGCTGCACACCGCGGGCCTGGTCGCCGCCGGCATCGCCGCCGCGGCGGCCGCCGGCGCCGACCCACTCGCCCTGGACGACGCGGCCGACGCCCGTACGCCCGTGCCGGCGCTGCGGCAGGTCGCCCGGCGCCTCGGCCGGCAGATGATGCGGGCCGCCCGCGCCACCTGGCCGAGCGCCGACCTCGATGCCCTCGCCGCGGCCCGGCCGCGCGGCGCGCACCAGCCGGTGGTGCTCGGTCTCGCCGCCCGCTCCGCCGGCCTGGAACCGCTCGACGCGGCGTACGCCGTGGCCTACGAGAACGTCAGCGGACCGGCCACCGCCGCCGTCCGCCTGCTGAGCCTCGACCCGTTCGACGCCACCGCCGTCCTGGCCCGTCTCGCCGCCGACCTCGACCGGGTCGCGGCGCGGGGCGCGGAAGCGGCGCAGCGCGTTCCCCATGAGGGAGTCGACGCGCTGCCCGCCGCCTCCGCGCCGCTGCTCGACATCACCGCCGAACAGCACGCGGCCTGGCCGGTACGCCTCTTCGCCTCCTGACCTCACGCCCGCCCCCGGGCCGCGCAGCCCGTGGCCGCACGAACACTCCGGAGTGACCATGCACCTCGACCATCAGGACACCTTCCCCCAGCGCCACACCTACAGCGCCGCGAGCGTCCGCCGCCCCGACGGCAAGCGCCGCGCGCTACGGCTGGGGCTGGGGGGACCGGTGGGCACCGGCAAGACGGCGACCGTGGCGGCGCTCTGCCGGGAGCTGCGTGACGAGCTTTCCATCGCCGTCGTCACCAACGACATCTACACCCGTGAGGACGCCGAATTCCTGCTCCGCGAAGCGGTCCTGCCCGCCGAGCGGATCGCCGCGGTGGAGACCGGCGCCTGCCCGCACACCGCCATCCGCGACGACATCTCCGCCAACCTCGAAGCCGTCGAGGACCTGGAGGAGGAGGTGGGCCCGCTGGATCTGGTCCTGGTCGAATCCGGTGGTGACAACCTCACCGCGACCTTCTCCAAGGGCCTGGTCGACGCGCAGATCTTCGTCATCGACGTCGCGGGCGGCGACGACATCCCCCGCAAGGGCGGGCCCGGTGTCACCACCGCCGACCTGCTCGTCATCAACAAGACCGACCTCGCGCCGTACGTCGGTGTCGACCTGGAAGGGATGGCGCGGGACGCCAAGGCGCAGCGCGGCGAACTGCCGGTCGCCTTCACCGCCCTGAAGTCGCCGAACGGCGTCAAGCCGGTGGCGGACTGGGTCCGCGAGCGCCTGGCCGACTGGACCGCGGGACCGGAATGAGCCTCGTGACCCCCGGCCCCTCGGATACGCAGGCCACCGCCACGGTGACCGGTCTGCGCGCCACCGCCCGCATCACCGCCCGCACCGACGCGCGGGGCACCACCCGGCTGCCCGTCCTGGACGGCGCGGGCCCGTTCGCGCTGCGCCGCATCCGTGCGCACGGCGATCAGGTCAGGGTGTGCGTGGTGGGCGCGATGAGCGCACCGCTCGGCGGAGACCGGCTGGGTATCGAGGTGGTCGCCGAGGCGGGCACCGCCCTGCGCCTGACGACCGCCGCGGCGACCGTCGCGCTGCCCGGCCGCACCGCCGGGCACGCCACCTACGACGTTCGGCTGACGGTGGGGGAGGGGGCGCGGCTGGACTGGCTTCCCGAGCCGCTGATCTCCGCCGAGGGCAGCGAACTGCGGATGACCACGACCGTCGAACTGGCCCCCACCGCACGGCTCGTCCTCCGCGAGGAACAGGTCCTCGGGCGCAGCGGCGAGCGGCCGGGTGCGCTGCGCAGCAGGCTGACGGTCCGCCGTGCCGGGCGCACCCTGCTGGACCAGGAGACGGCATACGGGCCCGGCGCCCCGGGCTGGGACGCGTCGGCGGTGCTGGACGGCAATCGTTCCGTCGGTCAACTGCTGCTCGTGGCGCCGGAGTTCGATGACAAGCCCATCGAGGTGCGGCTGCTGGGCGATGCGGCGGGCGGTGGGGAGGGTGCCGGACAGGGAGTGCTGGCGCCGCTCGCCGGTCCGGCGGCGCTCGCCACCGCCGTCGCCCCCGACGCGCTGCTGCTGCGACGCCTGCTGGACGAGGCCGCCGGGAGCGTCGCGGCTGGGTGAGGGCGCCGGACCGACGCCCTCACCCCCGTCACACCTCCAGGTCGTTTTCCAGCCGGGCGAGCCGATGGCGGGCCAGTGCCAGGTTCGCGCGCTTGCGGTCCAGGACCAGGTAGAGGAAGAGACCGTTGCCGCCCTTGCCGGTGACCGGGCGGATGAGGTGGTACTGCGAGGTCAGCGTGATGAGCATGTCCTCGATGGCGCCCTGGAGTTCGAGCATTTCCATGGTGCGGAGCTTGGCGCGGACCACGTCGGTGTTCCCCGCCGCGGCGATGTTGAGGTCGAAGGTTGCGTTGTCGCCGAGCGTGGCGAGCGCCATTCCGCTGGTGTAGTCGACCAGGGCGACGCCGACGGCGCCCTCGATGTTCGACATCGCGTCGGCGAGTGCGGATTCCATCTGAGCCATGACTGTTCGGACCTTTCGGTGGGTTGCGGATGTCCCCGCTGATGCGCGGGAAGGCGGGTGGTCAGGAGGCGGGCGTCAGCGCCGCGGCGCGGTGTCGACGAGGGCGCCGATGCGTGCGGCGGCCCTGCGGGCCTGGAGGTGCAGCCGGCCGACGTTGGTGTCGGGGCCGGCGACCGCGGTGAGGACCGCGCTGCTCCCCGCGGAGTAGGCCGCGATGTAACCGCTGGTGCCGCGGGTGAGGGACTCCTCGAACGGCCCCTGCCCGGTCGCCTCGGTGAGGCGCTTGGCGACCCCGATGGCGGCCGCGGTGAGCGCGGCGAGGCCGTCCGGCTCGATGTCCCGGAGGTCGTGGGCGATGACCATGCCGTCCGCGCTGGCCACCATTCCGCCTTGGAAATGGCGTATCTGATCCCGTAACGCGTGCAGTTCGTCCCGTACGAGGGGCTCGATCGTCATCAGTCTCCTTTTCACCGCACGTCTTCTGAGTGCGTGCTTCATGGCCGGGGGCCGCAGGGGGTCACAGGTTCTCCTCCAACGCCGTGCGCAGTCGGACAAGGAGGGCAATATCCGGGTCGGCGGTCTCGGGGAGGCGCGGAACCGGTGGTTGCCAGGTGGGGGTACGGGCCGCTCCGGCGGCGGGCGCCGGGCTCTCGTCCAGGCATGCGCCGGGGCGCCTGCGGGGCAGTGCCTTGGTTGCGTCGGGTACGAGGACGAGGCCGCCGGCGGCGAGGCGGCGGACATCGAGCAGCGTCACGAACGCCGACCGGCCCAGCGCCAGGGCGAGTTCGTGCGGGGTGCGCCGGCCGTCGGCGTGTGCGAGCAGCCGGCGCTGCGGGCCGGTGGGACGCATGGTGACGGGCCGGACCGGAGGGTCCAGCGGCACGACGGGGGAGGCGTCGACCGCCGCCCACGGGGCCAGCCGTCCGAGCAGCGCGTGGCGGCGTGCCGTCGCCCGCTGGAGGGCGTCGGCACCGACGCGGCGGACGACGCCCAGCCAGTGCCCGGCGCCCGGAGTGAAGGACACGTCGTCCGCCTCCAGCAGGGGCAGGGCGAAAAAGGCGGCGTCCAGGAGGGCGCCGAGATGGCAGATCTCCAGTTCGCCCTGGGTCAGAAGCCCGGCGTCGACGAGATGGCGGGCGCCTGTGTGCTGTGCATCCGCGGCGTCGCGCGCGTCCTGCCAGCGTTCCGGGGGCACCCGGCCGGCGGCGGCGAGCCGGGCCCCGAGTCCGGGGGCGGTGGCGCTCTCGACGCAGGAGACGGCGCCGTCGACGAGGTAGAAGCACCCGTGCGGGCCGCGCAGGGCGCCCGTGGCGCGTGCGGCGGCCAGCTGATCGAGCGGGCCGGCCGACGTGGGCGGGCGGGGTATGGGCAGGCCCATGGCTGGTTCCCTCACCGTTGGTGCTGTGTGACGCCGTACGGGCCGCGCGGCGACGGCGGCTGCCCGTAACGGGGGCGCTGTGCGGCCGGGCCGCGCTCCGGGCACGGGGCGTCAGTCGGCCACCAGCCCGGCCGCCAGATCGCGCAGCCGTAACCGGGCGACGGCGAGATTGGCCTGCGCGCGGTCCAGCCAGAGGTAGAGATAGGTCTGGCTGTCGAAGGCCGGGTGGACGAAGCGGATGAGGTGGTAGCTGTCCGCCGTGGTGATGATGAGGTCCTCCAGGGACGACCCGTCGGTGCCCGCGGTGTCGAACGTGGCGTTGCGCGCCACGGCCTGGACCACCTCGGCGGTGTCCGCGGCGGCCGCGTCGTGATCGGCGTGCGGCCCCCGCCCGGCAGTGCCGAGCGTCAGGCCGCTGGTCCAGTCGACCAGTCCGGCGCCCTGCACCCCGGGCACCTCCATGGCAGTGGCCAACACCTGATCGATACCCGGCACTTGGGTCTCCTTCGGGCACGCGCGCGGACGGGGCTGCTCGGGCAGGGCAACTCGCACGGGACTGCCTGCGCCGAGGGAAAACGCCGAAGCCCTCCCTGTGCGGTGTGTGGGAGAGCCTGCACGGAAGGTTACTGAACCCAATGCGGCTGGCACATGCCTGAAGAGCATGTGTAAGGCAATTGACGAGTTATCGCCCCTCGGCGGCCCGTTGTCACCCGGTATGGGCGTCTGCGGCGTCTCGGGCGTAACGGCCCGGCAGCACGGTAACGGGAGGAATCCTCCTGCTGTTCGGGGGTCTGACCTCGCACAGACCTTCGACAGCCGAGAAAATCCTACGGGTTGGTAAAGAAACCGCGATCAAACCTATTCAGGAAGGGACAGGAAGAGACAGGATCCTTCTGTAGCTCAGTGATCACCTCCGCCGCAACGGCGCACCATGCAGGGGGAACCACCACGTGAGAAGAACAGCAGCGCTCGGCGCCGCCGGCACCCTGGTGACCGGCACGCTCATCGCCGGAGCGATAGTCGCCACGCCCGCCACCGCGGGCGGACACCACCCCGGCGGTTCGGCCGAAGCGCGCGGCGTGCAGACCGCCGCAGCACAGGCGGCCAAGAAGGGCATCGACTGGAAGGACTGTCCCGCCGATTGGGGCCTGAAAGCCCCCATCCAGTGCGGGTACGTCACCGTGCCCGTGGACTACGCCAAGCCCAACGGGCGCACCATCGACATCGCCGTCGACCGGGCCGTGAGCACCGGCAGCGACAAGGAGCGACAGGGCTCCCTCCTCTACAACCCCGGCGGCCCCGGCGGTTCGGGCATGAAGTTCCCCACCCGGATCACCACCAAGAGCGCCCTGTGGGCCAAGACCGCGAAGGCATACGACTTCGTGGGCTTCGACCCCCGGGGCGTCGGCCATTCCGCCCCGATCTCCTGCGAGGACCCGCAGGAGTTCGTCAAGGCACCCAAGGCCGACCCGGTGCCGGACAGCGAGGCGGACAAGACCGCCCAGCGCAAGCTCGCCAAGGAGTACGCCGACGGCTGCGCCGAGCGCAGCGGCGACCTCCTGCCGTACATGACGACGCCCAACACCGCCCGCGACCTGGACGTGATCCGCGCCGCTCTCGGTGAGAAGAAGCTCAACTTCCTCGGCGTCTCCTACGGCACCTACCTGGGCGCCGTCTACGCGACGCTCTTCCCCGACCACGTGCGCCGGATGCTCGTCGACAGCGTCGTCAATCCCTCGCGCTCGAAGATCTGGTACGAGGCCAACCTCGACCAGGACGTCGCCTTCGAGACCCGCTGGGGCGACTGGAAGGAGTGGGTCGCCAAGAACGACAAGACCTACCACATCGGCAACACGCCGAAGAAGGTCCAGGCGGCGTGGGAGAAGCTCCGCGCGACCGCCAAGAAGAACCCGCTGGGCGGCGTCGTCGGCCCCGCCGAGCTGACCGGCTTCTTCCAGAACGCGCCGTACTACGACTCCATGTGGGCCCCGGTCGCCGAGGCGTGGAGCGCGTACCTCGACGGCAACGAGAAGCCGCTGATCGAGAACGCCGGTCCCGACCTCTCGGACAAGGCCGGCAACATCGCCTCCGAGAACGGCAACGCCGTCTACACCGCTGTCGAGTGCACCGACGCCAAGTGGCCCACCAGCTGGCAGAAGTGGGACCGCGACAACACCCGCGTGCACGCCAAGGCACCGTTCATGACCTGGTCGAACGCCTGGATGAACCTGCCGTGCGCCAGCTGGTCGGCCAAGCAGCAGCGCCCCGTCGACGTCACGTCCGGCAAGGGCCTGCCCAACGTCCTGATCGTGCAGAGCACCCGTGACGCGGCCACGCCCTACGGCGGCGCCGTCGAGCTGCACAAGCGGCTCAAGGGCTCCCGCCTGATCACCGAGCGGGACGCCGGATCGCACGGTGTCACCGGTCAGGTCAACCCCTGCATCAACGACCGGGTGGACTCCTACTTCCTGACGGGCAAGGTCGACGCCGCGGATGTGACGTGCGCCCCGCACGCCACGCCCAAGCCGACCACCTCGGCGGTGAAGACCGCCACCAACCTCGTCTCCGACCTGCTGACTCCCTGAGCGCGCGGAGGGCACACCGGGCCGGGGCGCCTGCGCCCTGAGCCTGCTGCCACCGCCGCCGGAGCTGTCCGCAACCGTACGGGCGGCCGGGATCCCTCCCGGCCGCCCGTACGGCGTTTCCGATGGTTCAGGCCGCGAACACCCTGGTGAACGCGGCCCGGGTGGGGGAGTCCTCCCGGCGGTCCGGCACAGCGAAGACCACGCGGTCGAACCGGCCGGCGAACCGGCCGCCGTCCAGCAGATGCGTCGCGAACGCCCGTGCCACCTCGGCCGGCTCGTTGCGGAAGACACCGCAGCCCCAGGCGCCGAGCACCAGTTGGCGGTGTCCGCCCACCGCGGCCACCTCCAGCACACGTTCCGCGCGGGCCGTCAGCGCGGCGGCCACCCGGCCCGTCTCGTCAGGCCGCTGCCGGGCGATGACTCCGGCATTGGGTGCCGCGGCAGTCAAGAACCCCGCCTCGTACGGCACTTCGCGCAGCTTCCCCCGGTCGTCGCGGAAGACGGGCACTCCGGGGGAGAGGATCACCCGGTCGCTGTAGAACGGGCTCGGTTCGGCGCGATGCGCGGCGTAGAAGTCCGGCGCCTCGCGCACACACGAGTACAGCGCGGAACCCCGGCACAGCGCCTCCTCCTGGGCCTGCGCGCCGTTGAGATAGCCGCCGCCCGGATTGCGCGCCGAGGCGAAGTTCAGCACCGCGAGCGGGCCGCCGCCGTCCGCGGCCAGCCGGCCGCCGGCCGTGAGACTGCCTTCCCCCGTCACCTCGAACACGGTCCGCCCCGCCGGAGCGGCCTCCCCGGCGGCGAGGTCGACGGGCTCCGGCCCGTGAAGCCGGGTGCCCGCACGCGCGCGCTCCACCGACGCCGCGATCTCCACCAGCCGGCCGCTCGGGGCGCGATATGCCCCTGCCGCCACGATCCGTTCCGTCTCGTGCGCCATCCCGCGCAGCCGGGCGCTCATCGCGGACACCCCCGTATGTGATCGTCCATGGCGATCAAGGTACGGGCCGGCGGCATGCCCCGCGAGGGGATATCGCGGGCGCCTGCCGTCCGTCAGTTCTTGTGCCCGCGCAGGCCGTGCCCGCGCGCCTTCGCCTCGGCCTTCGCCTTGGCCTGGGCCTCCGCCTTCGCCTCGCCCGCGTATGTGTCGACGTACTCCTGGCCGGAGAGGGCGAGGATGGCGTACATGATCTCGTCGGTGACCGTGCGCAGCGCGGTGCGCTCGTCCGCCATGCCGGCAAAGCGGGAGAAGTCCAGCGGTGCGCCGAAGCGGATGGTGATCCGCATCGCACGCGGCAGCCGCCGCCCGGTCGGCTGTGCCTCGAACGTCCCGATCATCGCGCACGGCACCACCGGCACCCCGGCCTTGACGGCCATCGCGGCGACTCCGGTGCGCCCCTTGTAGAGCCGGCCGTCGTGCGAGCGGGTGCCTTCCGGGTAGATGCCCAGCAGCCGGCCCTTGCGCAGGACGGCGAGACCCGACGAGAGGGCCGCCTCGGACGCCCGGCCGCCGGACCGGTCCACCGGGATCTGTCCGACGCCCCGGAAGAACGCCGCGGTCAGCCGCCCTTTCAGCCCGGGGCCGGTGAAGTACTCGGCCTTGGCGAGAAAGGTGATCCGTCGCGGCACGATCGCCGGCATCACGAAGTGATCGGCGAACGACAGATGATTGCCCGCGATGATCGCCGCGCCCTCCTCCGGCACATGCTCGAGCCCCTCGATCCGCGGCCGGAAGAACAGCCGCAACAAGGGCCCTAGGAGTACGTACTTGAGTACCTGGTAGAACACGGAGCTCTCCTTACTCGCCCGGATCGGCTCAACGGCGGCGTTTGTCCAGGTCAGCTGGGTGCGCGAGGGGGAAGTGTACGTGGCGGTGCGGACCGGGGTAACCACCCGCGACGGACTGATGCCCGTGCGTGCCAGCCATGGTGACGGCTCGTCAGCTCCGTCCCGCTCCGCCGCTCCGGGATCGCGCCTTGCTGTGGGCCCGCCGTCGACCCCCGCCTCTGCCACGTCTCACCGGATACCCCCTCGCCCATCCCATCACCCGGCACGGCCCACCGTCCCCGGAACGTTCAGGGGCGTCCCTCGGCCTTCCCATGCCCTTCGTCACCCGAACGGCACTCATCACGGTGTCACCGAGGGGCAGGGGTGCATCTGAGCCTGCCGGTGCCGCGAGATGGGTGGGGGCGGGGGCGCGCTCCGGGCGCCTCGCACGGCGGGCGCTCCGGGGCCCGCACCGACTGTCTGATCGGGCAGGGAGGTCATACGCTGGGTGCTGTGGCGCAGGAGACCGGCCCGCGTGCCGCTGCGGCGGGCGCCCGTGCTCGCCGCGCCGGGACGGCCGGGACGGACGGACTTCCGCCTCCCGTCGGCCCGACCCGCGCGGCGGTCTCATCGAGAGGAGATGAGCCGGGGTGACGCGACGCCGCGCGGCACACGGAGACCGGCCGGAGGGCCCCTTGGGTGGGGCGTACACCGCCACGGCCACCATCGATGGGCGCGGCATCGTCACGGGGTGGAGCGAGGGCGCCGAGCGGCTTCTGGGCGCCCGGGAGGACGACGTGGTGGGCCGCCCGGCGAAGGATCTGCTCGCCGACGAGGAGGACGCCGAAGGGTGTACCGCCGACCGCCGGTCCGGTGGGAGCCGGCGGATGGAGCTGCGGCACCGGGACGGCGGCCGGGTTGCAGCGGAGGTGCTCGCGTACCGCGGGGCGGCCGACGGCGGCGGTGTCGAGTGGCTGCTGGTGTGCGCCGGAGCGGAGGATCCGCGCTCGGCGTTCGCGGACACCCTCGCGCAGTGGGCGTTCGCCCAGTCCCCCAGGGCTCTGGCGATCTACGACACGGAGCTGCGGTCGGTGCGGGCGAACGCCGACATGGAACACGCGGTCGCCATGACGGACGCGCAGATGCGCGGTCGGCGGCTGACCGAGATCATGGCGCACCCCGACGCCGAGAAGAACGAGGAAGCCATGCGCCGCGTGCTGGAGAGCGGCGAGCGGCAGTTTCTGGAGAACCGCCTGCGTGCCCCGGGCGAGGACCGCGACCATGTCCGGGCGGTCTCGCTCGCTCCGCTGAAGGACCCGGGCGGCCGTATACGCGGTGTGTGCTTCGCGGCGCGTGACACGACCGAGGAGCACGTCACCCGGCAGCGGCTGCTGCTGATCAACGAGGCCGGCCGCCGCATCGGAACCACCCTCGACATCGCCGGCACCGCTCAGGAGCTGGCCGACGTGGCCGTACCGCAGTTCGCCGACTTCGCCACCGTCGACCTGCTGACCTTCCTCCACCGCGGCGACGAACCGCCCTCGGGCCGGCTGACCGGTCCGATCACCATGCGGCGCACCGGCATGCAGTCCGTCATCGGGAACATCGAGGCCCTGGTCGGGGTGGGCGAGGTGGCCACCTACCCGGAGTTCTCACCCCCGGCCGAGTGCGTGAGCGCGGGCCGGGCCGCCGTCTACCAGATCACCGACTTCTCGATGGCCCGCTGGGCGGCCCAGGACCCGGCCCGCGCCTCGATGGTGCGCGACCACGGCATGCACTCGGCGATCATCGTGCCGATGCAGGCACGCGGCATCACGTTCGGAATGGCCCTCTTCGCACGCCACAGGAGCCCGCAGCCCTTCGTGGAGGAGGACATGCTGCTGGCCGAGGAAATCACCGCCCGGGCGGCCGTCTGCATCGACAACGCCCGTAGGTACACCCGCGAGCGCACCACCGCGGTGACCCTGCAGCAAAGCCTGCTGCCGCAGAAACTCGCCCGGCAGGCCGCCCTGGAGGTCGCCTCCCGCTATCTGCCCGCCGTCCACGGGGCCGGGGTGGGCGGTGACTGGTTCGACGTGATCCCGCTGTCCGGCGAACGGGTCGCCCTGGTCGTCGGTGATGTGGTCGGCCACGGCATCCAGGCGTCGGCCAGCATGGGCAGACTGCGTACCGCGGTGCACACCCTGGCCGATGTCGACCTGCCGCCCGAAGAGCTGATCACCCACCTCGACGACCTGGTCACGCGCCTGTCCGCCGAGGAGGACGGCGCGGATCCGGCCGCGGCCGGGGTCATCGGGGCCGGCTGCCTGTACGCGGTCTACGACCCGATCACCCGCCGCTGCTCCCTCGCGCGGGCCGGCCGCCCACAGCCCTCCACGGTCGCCCCGGACGGCACCGTCGGCGTCCTCGACGTTCCCGCGGGCCCGGCCCTGGGGCTGGGCGGCCTGCCCTTCGAGGCCGTGGAGGTCGAACTGCCCGAGGGAAGCCTGCTTGCCCTTTACACGGATGGTCTGCTCGGTGTGCGCGACGACGCCGAAGACGCCGCAGACTCCCCAAACGCAGCCGACCCAGCCGACGCGGGTGACGCGGGTGACGAGAAGCAGCGCCGACTCGACAGCCTGCACACCGCGCTGGCCCGTTCCGCCCCGACGCTGGACGCCCTCTGCGACAGCGTGCTCGACGAGCTGCTGCCCGAACGCCCCGAGGACGACATCGCCCTGCTTCTCGCCCGCACCCGCGCCCTGCGCGACGACCAGGTCGCCACCTGGGACATCCCCTCCGAACCGTCCGTCGTGGCCCGCGCGCGGCGGCTCGCCACCGACCAGCTGACGGCCTGGGGCCTGGACGATGCCGCCTTCGTCACCGGCCTGGTGGTCAGCGAACTGGTCACCAATGCCATCCGCTACGGCCAGCACCCCGTACAGCTGCGGCTGATCCATGGCCGCACGCTGATCATCGAGGTCTCCGACGCCAGCAGCACCGCCCCGCACCTGCGGCGCGCCCGCGTCTACGACGAGGGCGGACGCGGACTGCTGCTGGTGGCCCAGCTCGCCCGGCGCTGGGGGACCCGGCAGACCCCGACGGGCAAGACCATCTGGGCCGAGCAGACGCTCCCCGTGGCCGAGGTGTGAGGGGGCACGGCGGGGGACGGCCGTTCGGCGTGGATGCCGGGTTCACTCACCGGGAGTCCGCGGCGGTGCCCGGCGTGCGGAACAGGGCCGGCGTGGCTGCCAGTTCCTCTTGCAGCGTGCCGGCCGCCGCCTGCTCGTCGCCGCGCCGGACGGCGTCCACGAGTGCCGCGTGCGAGGCGTCGCCGTGGTGGGGCTCGTCCTCACGCAAGGCGGTCAGGCCGAGCAGCTCGACCGGCCCGCGCCGGAGCGCCGGCACGAATTCGGTGAACGGGTCGGTGAGTACGGGGTTGTGCGCGGCGGCCACGACGGCGGCGTGCAGCGCGATGTCCGCGTCGACGAAGGCGGCGTTGTCCGCGCCTGCCGCCTGCCGCCTGCCGCCTGCCGCCTGCCGCCGTCCGCCGGGCTTCCAGCGCCCTCGCCGGCGTGGCGCAGTCCTCGTCGGTCCGCCGTTCGGCGGCCAGCCGGGCGGCCTGCACCTCGATCAGCATGCGCACCTCGTAGACGTCGGCGAGGGCCGCGCGGCGCAGTCGGTCCGGCCATTCCTCCACCGGCCGGGTGGCGATGACGAAGACGCCGGCGCCCTGACGGGCCCGGACCAGTCCCAAGCTGGAGAGCGCGCGCAATGCCTCGCGGACCGTCGAGCGGCCGACACCGAGCTCCTTGGAAAGGGCGGTCTCGCTGGGCAGCTTGGTGCCCACGAGCCAGTCGCCGCAGTCGTTCTCGCCCTGCAAGCGCTCAATGACCCGCTCCACCAAGGGGCTTGGGCGGACAGTGCCGGGCGCCGCATTCGGTGGCGGGGTCACGGCAGTGGGTCCCGCCACCTCGGCCGGCGCCGCACGGTTCCGTACGGCTCCGGCCGAGGACCGGCTTGTGGAAGCTCCGTCCGGGCGACCCCACGGCGTGGCCGCTTGTCCGGGGGCGTCCGGCGGGGTGCCCTGGGGCGGCCGGGCGCCGCGGTGCCCGAGCCCACGCTCCCGCAGTCGATCCCGCCGTGCCTTTCAGGAGCCCGTGATGCCCGAGAGCCGTTCACGTCTGTTCGCCCGAGCCGCCGTCCCCACCGCCGTGGCGGCGCTGACCGTGTGGGGCGCGACGGCCACCCCGGCCGGCGCGGCCCGGCCGACGAGCGACGGCGGCCTGTTCCTGACCGTGTCCGACGCCCAGCACACCTGGGTCCGCGGCATCCGGCTGGTCTGCCCCGACACCCGCGGCGACCATCCGCACGGCACGGCCGCCTGCGACGCGCTGACCTGGGCACGAGGCGATCTGAACGCGCTGCGCGGGGAGCCGCACGCATGCACCAAGGAGTACGACCCGGTCACCGTCACCGCCACCGGGACCTGGCGTGGCGGCTCCATCGACTGGCACAGGGACTTCCCCAGCGCCTGCACGATGGACTCCGCGACGGGGCCGGTCTTCCGCTTCTGACGGCGCGCGCCGACCGGGCGACGCGAGCCGCCCCGTCGGCTGCGCAGTCGCATCACCGCTGGTCAGCGGCTTTGGCGCGGGCCCCTTCGGCTGCTCATGCCTGCCGCGCCGCCACCACACCGATCGTCACCAGGGCCAACACCACCCAGGAGAACCAGAGCCAGCCATTGCCGCCCAGCGCCACGGTGTAGGCGGTCGCGACCACCAGGCCCCCCACCGTGCACACGGCCATCGTCTTAGCAGATCCGGGCATACCCGTAACCTCCTCCTGCCGGCCCGGGCATCCACGCCACGGGCCGCGGCCTTGGGACCCATCGTCCCCGGCCGCGGCCCGTACCGCTAGGTGTCCTCCGTCCCCGGCGTCACTGCCCCCGGGCGTGGAGCGAGGCGAGATAGGCGTTGTAGTCCGCCAGATCCTTGTCCCCGTTGCGGTCGGCGGCCCGGTCCGAGCGCTGGGACTGGCGCTCCTCGGACTTGTACCACTGGAAGACCAGCGCGATCAGCACCACCACGGACGGGATCTCGCTGAAGGCCCAGGCGATGCCGCCCGCCGCCGTCTGGTCGGCCAGCGCTTCGATGCCGAGCGAGGCCGGCGGGTGTGTGTACGTGCCGACCATCGGCTCCGAGGCCATCATCAGCGCGATACCGAAGAACGCGTGGAACGGCATGCCCGCGAACAGCTCCAGCATCCGCATCACATAGCCCGGCCGGTGCGGCCCCGGGTCGACGCCCATGATCGGCCAGAAGAAGATCAGGCCGACCGCCAGGAAGTGCACCATCATCGCGATGTGCCCGGTCCGCGAGCCCATCAGGAAGTCGAAGAGCGGCGAGAAGTACAGCGCGTAGAGGCTCGCGATGAACAGCGGGATGGTGAAGGCCGGGTGCGTGATGATGCGCATGTAGCGGCTGTGCAGCAGCGCCACCAGCAGTTCCCGGGGGCCCTTGTTGCCGCGCCCGGCGGTGGGCAGCGCGCGCAGCGTCAGCGTGACCGGCGCTCCCAGCAGCAGCAGGATCGGCGACAGCATGCTGATCACCATGTGCTGGACCATGTGCACGCTGAACATCGCCATGCCGTAGTCGTTGAGCTTGGTGCACATCACCAGAGCGACCGTCAGGACACCCACGACCCAGGCGACGATCCGGCTCACCGGCCAGGCGTCACCGCGCCTCCGCAGACGCACCACCGCCCAGCCGTACAACACCAGCCCCAGCAGGCAGCCGACGAGGAAGAACGCGTCGCCGCCGAACTCCAGGCCGCGTCCCAGCGTGAACGGCGGCAGATCCATGTTCATGCCGTGCCCGCTGTGATCCATCCGCTCGCTCCTGATTCGTACCGATACTCCGGCGACCAGACTAGAACCGCCCCCGGCCGATGCCTCGGCCGGGGGCGGTTCGTACAGCGCGGAACTATCGCGCGGAAGTCACAGCACGCACTCGGCCTCGGCGTAGCGCTCCACGGGCACGGTCTTGAGCGTCTCCACCGCCTCCGCGAGCGACACCAGCGTGATGTCCGTGCCGCGCAGCGCGGTCATCATGCCGAAGTCGCCCCGGTGCGCGGCCTCGACGGCGTGCCAGCCGAAGCGGGTGGCGAGGACCCGGTCGTAGGCGGTCGGGGTGCCGCCGCGCTGGACGTGGCCGAGGATGACCGGGCGGGCCTCCTTGCCGAGGCGGTTCTCCAGCTCGACGGAGAGCTGGCGCGCGACCCCGGCGAACCGCTCGTGGCCGTACATGTCCTTGCCGCCGATGTCGAACGGCATCGTGCCCTCGCGCGGCTTGGCGCCCTCGGCGACGACCACGATCGCGAACTTCTTGCCGGCGTCGAACCGCGCGGCGACCCGGGCGGTCAGCTCGTCGATGTCGAAGGGGCGCTCGGGCACCACGATCGCGTGCGCACCGGCCGCCATTCCCGAGTGCAGCGCGATCCAGCCGGTGTGGCGTCCCATGACCTCGACGATCATGACCCGCTGGTGCGACTCGGCGGTCGTCTTCAGCCGGTCGAGCGCCTCGGTGGCGACACCCACCGCGGTGTCGAAACCGAACGTCACGTCGGTGACGGCGATGTCGTTGTCGATCGTCTTCGGGACGCCGACGATGGGCAGCCCCGCGTCGGACAGCAGCCGGGCCGCCTTCAGCGTGCCCTCGCCGCCGATCGGGATGATCGCGTCCAGGCCCAGCTCCGCGACATGGCCGCGGGCACGCTCGACGCCGTCGCGCAGATGGGCGGGCTGCACCCGGGACGACCCGAGGATGGTGCCGCCGCGCGCCAGGATGCCGCCGACGGCATCGAGGTCGAGCTTGCGGTAATCAGCCTCCAGCAGGCCCTTCCAGCCGTCCCGGAAACCGATCACCTCATCGCCGTGATCGGCGGTGGCGCGGTGGACGACGGACCGGATGACGGCGTTCAGACCGGGGCAGTCGCCGCCGGAGGTGAGTACACCAATACGCATTGCTCGAAAACCCTCTGCAACTCAACCGGAGGCCCGGACCCCGTCGTCCGGTTGGATCCCGCACACCCTACAAGCGCGGAGACCCTGGGCACACGTACGCCCGCAGTGCGGACTGCGGGCGTACGAAACGGGAGCAATGCGGGAGAAATGAGGACGAGAGGGCCTCGGTGCCTCAGGCGGGCTGGGTCGCCGCGGCGATCCGCTCCTGCCGCAGTGCCTCGTACCAGCGGTCGTCGGCCGGCGGCAGCGCGTTGACGTCCAGCGCGAGCTTGATCAGCAGATCGGCGATGTGCGGATTGCGGGCCATCACCGGGCCGTGCATGTACGTGCCGAAGACGGTGTCGTTCCACGCGCCCTCGTAGCCGTCGCCGACGCCGTTTCCCTTGCCGAACCGCACCTTGGCGAACGGCCGGGCCGTCTGGCCCAGGTGCGTCACGCCCTGGTGGTTCTCGAAGCCGGTCAGCGGCGGCAGCCCCAACTGCGGATCGATGTCGGCGAGGACGTCGCCGACGCAGCGCTCCGCCTCACCGCGGGTGCTCACCACGTCCAGCAGGCCCAGGCCCTGCTGCTGCTCACCGAGGTCGTTGATGAACTCGTGGCCCAGGATCTGGTAGCCGGCGCACACCGAGAAGACGATCGCGCCGTTGGAGACCGCACGGTCCAGACCGCCGTCGCGGATCAGGCGCTCGGCGGCCAGCCGCTGCGGCCGGTCCTCACCGCCGCCGATCAGGTAGATGTCGCCGGAGGTGGGGATCTGCTGGTCGGACCGCACGTCCAGGCGCTGCACATCCAGGCCGCGCTGACGTGCCCGCCGCTCGACGACGAGGGCGTTGCCCTGGTCGCCGTAGGTGCTCAGCAGGTCCGGGTAGATCCACACCAGCCGCAGGCTGTTGTCACTCATGCTCGCTCGTCCTTGTCCGCGCATCATGCTCAGTTGCCCACGCGACGGCGCAGGTCCTGGAAGGCCGTGTAGTTGGCGATGACCTCGATCCGGCCGGGCGGTGCCATCCGCACCGCCTCGTCAAGGCTCTCGCACACGTGGAAGTCGAGTCCGGCGACCTCCAGTCGTACGGCGAGGTCCAGCTTGCGGTCACCGAGCACGAAGATCGGGTGCCCGGCGAGCCGGGTGTAGTCGACGTCCCACAGCCAGGAGGTGTCCGTGCCGTCCGCGCCGCGGGCGTTCACCGACATGATCACCGGCGTCGGCGGCGGGTCGATCAGCGAGAACGTCTCCAGCCAGCCGGCCGGGTTCTTCGCCAGCAGCAGCCGCAGCTCCCGCTCCATGAAGGTGACGACGTCGTAGCGGCCGGCCACCGCCTGCACGGAGTACATCCGCTCCAGCGCGACCTGCGGCGGCACCCCGAACGCGGCCGCGACCGCGGCGGACGTCGTGGCGTTGGCCTTGTTGGCCCGCCCGGGGAGCTGCAGCTTGATCGGCCACGCGCTGCCGTGCGGGTCCAGGACGTGGTCGCCGGACAGCGCCCAGCTGGGGGTCGGGCGGCGGAAGCCGCACTCCCCGCAGAACCAGTCCTCGCCCGGGCGCTGCATCACGCCACCGCAGGAGGGGCACGACCAGGCGTCGTCCTTCCACTCCTGGCCGGCGGCGACCCACACGACGTTCGCGGACGACGAGGCCGCCCAGACGATCAACGGGTCGTCCGCGTTGGCGATGATCAGAGCCTTGGAGCCGGCCAGGCCCTCGCGCCAGTGCTCGGCCAGCATCCGCGTCTCCGCGGCACGGTCGAGCTGGTCGCGCGAGAGGTTCAGCAGCGCTATGGCCTTCGGCGTCACATCCCGCGCCACGTTGGAGAGGTACTTCTCGTCCACCTCGATGACGCCGAAACGGGCGTCGGAGCCACCGGCCAGTGCGGACGTGATGCCCGCCGGCATGTTGGCGCCGAGCGCGTTGGAGACCACCGGACCGCTGGCCCGCAGCGCTTCCGCGATCAGCCGCGTCGTGGTCGTCTTGCCGTTGGTCGCCGACACCAGGATGACGTCCAAATGCCGGGCCAGCCGGGCCAGCAGGTCGGGGTCGAGCTTGAGTGCCACCCGGCCACCGATCACCGATCCGCTGCCGCGGCCCGCCGCGCGCGATACCGCCGCCGCGGCCTTGCCCGCCGTCACGGCCAGCTTGGCCCGCGGCGACAGCGGCTCCGTGTTGCCTGCCATCGTCCTTGATCCTCCTTGCATCCGGCGCCCTCCTGCCCTGTGGGCTGCCGGTGGAACGCCTCCTCCGCAGCCGACGACCGGCCGGAGGCTTCGGTCGGGGAGCAGCCTATCGAGATCCGGGCGTGAGCCCGAACCCCGCCACCCGTGCCGCGGCATCCGGTATGAGCAGGACCGTACGCTTACCCCCATGCGTCCCCGCACCATCCCGGGCAGTTCAGGCCGCCCGCGCCCCCTGCGCCTTCTGGGCGATCCGGTCCTCGCCGAACCCTGTCGGGAGGTCACCGCCTTCGACGGTGAACTCGCCCGGCTGATCGAGGACATGTTCGCGACGATGTACGCCGCCCGCGGCGTGGGGCTGGCAGCCAACCAGATCGGCGTGCCGCTGCGGGTATTCGTCTATGACTGCCCCGACGACGAGGACCGCCGCCATCTCGGACATCTCGTCAACCCCCGCCTCCTCGAAACCGGCGGTCCTCTCGTGCGCGGCCCGGAAGGCTGCCTCTCGCTGCCCGGTATCGAGGCCGGGACCCCGCGGCACGACGAGGCCGTGGTGACGGGCTTCGACGTCGGCGGCGAGCCCAGGAAGGTCGCCGGCACCGGTTTCTTCGCCCGCTGCCTCCAGCACGAGTGCGATCACCTCGACGGCGGTCTGTACGTCGACCACCTCACCGGGCTGCGGCGCCGGTGGGCGCTGCGCGCGGCGGCCAAGGCGCCCTGGGCGGCGGAGTCCGCCCGCTGAACGGCGGACCCGCGCCCTCCGGCGTCGTATCAGAAGCCGGGGCCGCTCGCACGGTCCTTGACGAGGGCCAGCTGACCCCACAACAGGTCGGTCAGGTGTTGGACCAACTGCTCGCGCGAGCAGGGGCGTTCGCGTAGCCACCAGTCGCCGGCCGCGTGCATCATGCCGACTATCCCGTGCCCCCACACGCGGGCCATCTCCTCGCCGGCCGGCCCGAGGTCGAGCCGGTCGCCGATGACCTTGGCGAGCTCCTCGCCGAGCCGGCGGAGCAGGGGAGCGGAGTGCCGTCCGACATCGAAACCGGACTCTGCCTGGTTCGCGTCGTCGGCCGGGTGCATCAGGAACCGGTAGACCTGCGGCCGGGTCTCGATCGCGACGAGATAGGTGTCGAGGGTGGCCTCGACGCGGTCCCGGCGCAGCACCGGCGCGTCCAGCGCCGCCCGAAGGCTGTCGAGCAGGGCGTCGGTGTGCCGCACGGCCAGCGCGCGGTACAGCCCGCCCTTGTCGCCGAAGTGCCGGTACAGGATCGGCTTGGTGATGCCGGCCTCCGCGGCGATGGCGTTCATCGACGCTTCCGGGCCGTCGCGCAGCACGATGCGTTCGGCGGCCTCCAAGAGCTCCCGCCGCCGCTTTTCGGTCGCCGCCTGCTGGCGACCGAGGTGCTGTGTCTTCTCCATGGTCGTGCTCCCCACCCTTGTGAATCCGTGGCGTTTGCGCAACGTAACACCCACACTCCACGGCGAAATCGGACCTTGGGGAGTTGACATTCCTTACCGGCGAGTAACACACTCTGGGTTACCGCAAGTAACAACAGTTGAGAACGTAGCGCTGGAGGGGTCATGGCCGAGTTCACCATGGAGCTCAACGACGAGCAGAAGGAAGTCCGTGACTGGATTCACGGCTTCGCCGCCGACGTCATGCGCCCCGCCGCCGCCGAGTGGGACGAGCGCGAGGAGACTCCCTGGCCGGTCATCCAGGAGGCGGCCAAAATCGGCCTGTACTCGCTGGACTTCTACGCCCAGCAGTTCTTCGACCCGACGGGCCTGGGCATCCCGATGGCGATGGAGGAGCTGTTCTGGGGGGACGCCGGAATAGGTCTGTCCATCGTGGGCACCGGCCTCGCCGCGGTCGGGGTGCTGGCGAACGGCACGCAGGAGCAGATCGGCACCTGGGTGCCGCAGATGTACGGCGACGCGAACGACGTGAAGGTCGCCGCCTTCTGCTCGTCGGAGCCGGATGCGGGGTCCGACGTCGGCGCGATGCGCACCCGCGCGGTCTACGACGAGGCCAAGGACGAGTGGGTGCTCAACGGCACCAAGACCTGGGCGACGAACGGCGGCATCGCCAACGTCCACGTCGTCGTCGCGGTGGTCGACCCGGACGTCGGCTCCAAGGGCCACGCCTCCTTCATCATCCCGCCGAACACCCCCGGTCTGTCCCAGGGCCAGAAGTTCAAGAAGCACGGCATCCGCGCCTCGCACACCGCCGAGGTCGTCCTGGAGGACGTACGTATCCCCGGCCACTGCCTGCTCGGCGGCAAGGAGAAGCTCGACGAGCGCCTCGCCCGTGCCCGTGAGCGGGCGAAGAACGGCGGCGAGCGCGTGAAGAACGCGGCGATGGCCACCTTCGAGGCGTCCCGCCCGGCCGTCGGCGCCATGGCGGTCGGCACCGCCCGCGCCGCCTACGAGGAGGCGCTGGAGTACGCCAAGACCCGCTCGCAGTTCGGCCGGCCGATCATCGACAACCAGGGCGTGGCCTTCCAGCTTGCCGACATGCGCACCCAGGTCGACGCCGCCCGCCTCCTGGTGTGGCGCGCTTCCTGGATGGCGACGACCGGCAAGCCCTTCACCTCCGCGGAGGGCTCGATGTCGAAGCTCTACGCGAGCGAGGTCGCCAAGAAGGTCACCGCCCAGGCCGTACAGATCCTCGGCGGCAACGGCTTCACCCGCGAGTACCCGGTCGAGCGGATGCACCGCGACGCGGCGATCTACACCATCTTCGAAGGCACCAGCGAGATCCAGCGCCTGGTCATCGCGCGGACGTTGTCGGGCATGCCGATCCGCTAGGTCCAACCCCCTGTAGGACGCGCGTAGTCCGCCGTGAATGAAGTAGGGCCCCACTCCTGCCGGAGTGGGGCCTTCGGTGGTCTCCCGGGCGCCTCGAACGGCTGTGGGAGATATTTGGGAGATCGTTTCCGACGGGGAGGTGCGAACCCGGGGAGCGGCCGTACTCGCGACGATCCAGATCGGGCGGGGGAGTCCTTCCACGAGCCCTGCGGCTGATCGGCGATCCTCAGTTCCATGGGCAGCGTCACCTGCGGGTAACGCCCTCTATGCCCTGCAGTACACGGCCCAAGCTATCCACGACCTTGTCGTCGCTCGGTCGGGCGGACGGCCGGGTAGGCCGAACCGCTTGACCTGTCCGCAGTAGGACGCGGGTAGAGCGGGCCGCGTGAAAGGCCCCATGTCGGCGCGGAGTGGGGCCTTCGGTGCGTCGAGAGCCGGGGGATGCCGCAGTGAGCGCCGGCGCGCCGCGAGTACGGGCTGCGGGGAGCGGCCTGCGGGGATGTGTCGGCCGTCTGTCACCACCCTCAACATGCCTACCTTGCAACGGAGTTGGGCAAGAGCCCTTCTTGGATAGGGCCGTTCCTGGTCGGAGCTGCGAGGGGGGCTCGCCGCCATGGTTCTGTGATGCTGTAGATCTTGAGGCTCGGCCAACGCGGGGAAAGGCAGCCAGACATGACCGGTGATCGAGAGACCGACGCGAAGAAGAAGAGCCAGTTCACGTTCACGGACTGGATCGAGGGCGCGGTGCTGCTCTTTACAGCCGTCGCGTTCGTGGTCTGGCTGATCAAGTAGTTCGTTCGTCGGCATGACAGGGGGCGGTAGCCGCCGGCCTCTGAATGCGGCGTTCCCGCGCGGGTCGGGACGTGTCTCAAGGCGCGCTCGCCCGGCGGCGAGGGTTGCGGCGAGTTCGCGCCTCACCGGGCGGCGGCGGGTGCCGACCGCCGCTGTCGCGCTCGTGAACCCGCGCGCCGCGAGTGTCGCCCTGCCCGTGATGGAGATCGCGGACCCCGGATGAAGCGGTCCGGGGCGCAGCTCCTCCGGGCCGGGTGAGCTCTGGGGCGTACGACTGCGACGGCCTGCCTCAGATCGCGCGCATTGCTGACGCCGGCGCTCCCATGACGGGCGGCCGGCGTCGGCATGCGCACGTTTCGGCACCCCTGTGCCTAAGGGGGGTAGCCGCCGGCGCCTGCGAGCCGGTTCGCCGCCATCTCCCCACGCGCCCTCATCGCGCGCCCGCGCGCATGGCGCCCGCGCCATCGCGCCCGGGCCTCCCTTCCCTCTCGCACGCGCTCTCGCGCCCGTGTCCTCCCGCGCGCCCGCATCGCGGACATTTCGGCGTCGCGTGGTCGGCATCCCCTTGACGAGCGGATCGTCTCGTTCTACGTTCCTTCCATAAAGCAAAACAT
Organism: Streptomyces sp. Pv4-95; assembly: GCF_045782725.1. Classification (NCBI taxonomy): domain Bacteria; kingdom Bacillati; phylum Actinomycetota; class Actinomycetes; order Kitasatosporales; family Streptomycetaceae; genus Streptomyces; species Streptomyces sp. Pv4-95. The sequence goes on along the minus strand of NZ_CP127172.1, from coordinate 865,171 downwards.
TGATTCCATGATGCGGAATTAAGAACCTGGCCTTTCGGCCGGAACTGCCCCTGACAGGTCGACGCAGGAGTACTCGATGCCTCGAATGACAGCCGCCCGCGCTGCGGTGGAGATCCTCAAGCGCGAGGGCGTGACCAACGCCTTCGGAGTGCCGGGAGCGGCGATCAACCCGTTCTACGCGGCACTCAAGGGCGCCGGTGGGATCGACCACACGCTCGCCCGTCACGTCGAGGGCGCCTCGCACATGGCCGAGGGCTACACCCGGGCCAACCCGGGCAATATCGGTGTCTGCATCGGTACGTCCGGCCCGGCCGGCACGGACATGATCACCGGCCTCTACTCCGCGATCGGTGACTCCATCCCGATCCTGTGCATCACCGGTCAGGCTCCGACCGCGGTGATCCAGAAGGAGGACTTCCAGGCCGTCGACATCGCCTCGATCGCCAAGCCGGTCGCCAAGGCCGCGACCACCGTCATGGAGGCCGCCCAGGTCCCCGGCGTCTTCCAGCAGGCCTTCCACCTGATGCGCTCCGGTCGTCCCGGCCCGGTCCTGATCGACCTGCCGATCGACGTCCAGCTGACCGAGATCGAGTTCGACCCCGAGACGTACGAGCCGCTGCAGGCATTCAAGCCGACCGCGACCCGCGCGCAGGTCGAGAAGGCCATCACGCTGCTCAACGAGTCCGAGCGGCCGCTGATCGTCGCCGGTGGCGGCATCATCAACGCCGACGCCTCCGAGCTGCTGGTCGAGTTCGCCGAGCTGACCGGCACCCCGGTCATCCCGACCCTGATGGGCTGGGGCATCCTCGCCGACGACCACGAGCTGAACGCGGGCATGGTCGGTCTGCAGACCTCGCACCGCTACGGCAACGCGAACTTCCTGGAGTCCGACTTCGTCCTCGGCATCGGCAACCGCTGGGCCAACCGCCACACCGGCAAGCTGGACGTCTACACCCAGGGCCGCAAGTTCGTCCACGTCGACATCGAGCCGACGCAGATCGGCAAGATCTTCGCCCCGGACTACGGCATCGCCTCCGACGCCAAGGCCGCGCTGGAGCTGTTCGTCGAGGTGGCCAAGGAGCTCAAGGCCGCAGGCAAGCTGCCCGACCGCAGCGACTGGGCCGCCTCCACCCAGGAGCGCAAGGCTCAGCTGCAGCGCCGTACGCACTTCGACAACGTGCCGATGAAGCCGCAGCGCGTGTACGAGGAGATGAACAAGGCCTTCGGCCCGGAGACGCGCTACGTCACCACCATTGGCCTCTCCCAGATCGCCGGCGCGCAGATGCTGCACGTCTACAAGCCGCGTCACTGGATCAACTGCGGCCAGGCCGGCCCGCTCGGCTGGACCATCCCCGCCGCGCTGGGTGTGGCCACCGCCGACCCCGAGACCCCGGTCGTCGCCCTCTCCGGTGACTACGACTTCCAGTTCATGATCGAAGAGCTGGCCGTCGGTGCGCAGCACCGGATCCCGTACGTCCACGTCCTGGTGAACAACGCGTACCTGGGCCTGATCCGCCAGGCGCAGCGCAACCTCGACATCAACTTCCAGGTCAACCTGGAGTTCGAGAACATCAACAGCCCCGAGCTGGGTGTCTACGGCGTGGACCACGTCAAGGTCGCCGAGGGCCTGGGCTGCAAGGCGATCCGGGTCACCGAGCCCGACCAGCTGCTGGCCGCCTTCGAGGAGGCCAAGAAGCTCGCCGCCGAGCACCGCGTCCCGGTGGTCGTCGAGGCGATCCTGGAGCGGATCACCAACATCTCGATGAGCGGTTCCGACATCGCCAGCGTGAACGAGTGGGAAGAGATCGCGACCGAGCCGGGCCACGCGCCCACCGCGATCAAGCCGCTGAAGGGCTGACGCAGGGACCGAAGGTCCCCGTCCGGGCTCGGGGTCCGACCTCGGACCCGTCGGGACAGGTGTGCCGGGCGAGGGCTTGACCGCCCCGCCCGGCAGTACCACCATCTCGTAGAACAGAAATAGAAATCCGCTATCCGGAAGGAGCGCCGGCCCTTATGGGTTTCACGGACACGCGCTTCAACGTCAATCTGTCGATTTTGTTCACCGAGCTTCCGTTGCTGGAGCGGCCGGCGGCCGCGGCGGCGGCGGGTTTCACGGCGGTGGAGCTGTGGTGGCCGTGGGTGGATGCCGCGGTGCCGGAGCAGTCGGAGCTGGATGCACTGCGGGACGCGCTCAATGACGCGGGGACGCAGTTGGTGGGGCTGAACTTCTATGCGGGGCAGTTGCCGGGTCCGGACCGTGGTGCGTTGTCGGTGCCGGGTGTGGAGTCGGAGCGGTTCCGGGCGAATGTGCCGGTGGCGGTGGAGTTCGGGCGGTCGCTGGGCTGTGTGACGTTCAATGCCCTGTACGGCAATCGTGTGGAGGGTGTGGCGGCGGCGGAGCAGGACGCGCTGGCGCTGGAGAACCTGACGCTGGCGGCCCGTGCGGTGGGCGAGGTGGGCGGGACGCTGCTGATCGAGGCGCTCAATGCGCCGGAGTCGCCGGCCTGTCCGATCGTTTCGGCGCCGAAGGCCATCGAGGTCGTCGATGCGGTGAACGCGGCGACGGGTCTGGACAATGCGCGGTTCCTGATGGACCTGTACCACCTGTCGATGAACGGTGAGGACCTCGAGGAGGTCATCGACCGCTGCACGGCCAAGACCGCGCATGTGCAGATCGCCGACAATCCCGGCCGCGGCGCGCCCGGTACCGGTGCGCTGGACCTGGCCGGGCTGCTGGGCCGGCTGAGGAAGAACGGCTACCAGGGCTGGGTGGGTCTGGAGTACAAGCCCGGTGACGCGCCCAGCGCGCAGTCCTTCGCCTGGCTGCCGGCCGAGCTGCGCCCGGCCCGTTGACGCCTGCCGTTGACGGTTGCCCGCTGATCTGTCTGAACGTTTGAGTGTGAAAGAGGCTTTGGTATGAGCAAGCTGCCCAAGATTGCGTGGGTCGGGCTGGGGATCATGGGGTCGCCCATGGCCGAGAACCTGATCAAGGCCGGGTACGAGGTGACCGGCTACACCCTGGAGGCCGACAAGCTGGAGCGGCTGGCGGCGGCCGGCGGCACGGCGGCCGGTTCGATCGCGGAGGCGGTCAAGGACGCCGACGTCGTGATCACGATGGTGCCGGCCTCGCCGCAGGTGGAGGCCATCGCCTACGGCCCGGACGGCATCGTCGACAACGCCAGGTCCGGTGCGCTGCTGATCGACATGTCCTCGATCACCCCGCAGACCTCCATCGACCTGGCGAAGGCTGCCGGTGCCAAGGGCATCCGGGTGCTGGACGCGCCGGTTTCCGGTGGTGAGGCGGGTGCGATCGAGGCGGTGCTGTCGATCATGGTCGGTGGTGAGCAGTCCGACTTCGACGCCGCCAAGCCGATCCTGGAGGCGCTGGGCAAGACCATCGTGCTGTGCGGTCCGCACGGCGCGGGCCAGACGGTCAAGGCCGCCAACCAGCTCATCGTCGCGGTCAACATCCAGGCCTGCGCCGAAGCGGTGGTGTTCCTGGAGAAGTCCGGCGTCGACCTCGCTGCGGCCCTGGACGTCCTCAACGGCGGTCTGGCCGGCTCCACCGTCCTGACCCGCAAGAAGGACAACTTCAAAAACCGGGACTTCAAGCCCGGCTTCCGCATCGACCTGCACCACAAGGACATGGGCATCGTCACCGACGCCGCCCGCACCGTCGGGGCGGCCCTGCCCGTCGGCGCCGTCGTCGCGAGCCTGGTCGCCTCCCTGCGCGCCCAGGGCGACGGCAACCTCGACCACTCCGCCCTCCTGCGCGGCGTCGAACGCCTCTCCGGAACCACCACCGAAAGCTGACCCGGTCCACGGCTTCCTGCCGTGACCGATCAGAGACCGGCCGACGCCGCGACTGCCGCACTGCAGTCGCGGCGTCGGCTTTTCTACGGCGCGAGAGTCACCGGGAGAGTGGCGAGGCCGCGCATCAGCCGTGTGCGCCGCCAGTTGAGGGCGCCCGGGTCCGCCGTCGGCCGCATGTCGGGGAAGCGGGTCAGCAGCACCTCGAAGGCGATCCGGGCCTCGGTGCGGGCCAGCGCTGCGCCCAGGCAGTGGTGCGGGCCGTGACCGAACGAGAGGTGCCCGGCCGGGCCGTCCAGACGTACGGCGTCGGGGTCGGGGAACCGTGCGGGATCGCGGTTGGCGCCGCCGGGGGAGACCAGGACGACGTCCCCCGCCGCGATCCGGACGCCGCCGAGATCGAGCGGCTCGCGGGCGTACCGGAAGGTCGCGAGGGTGAGCGGCGAGTCGTGGCGAAGGAATTCCTCGACGGCCGCGGGCAGCAGCGAGAGATCGGCCCGGAGACGGGCGAGGAGCGCGTCGTCGTCGAGCAGGGCCAGCATGCCGTTGCCGATCAGGTTCGCCGTCGTCTCGTGACCGGCGACCACCAACAGCACGGCCAGGGAGACCAGTTCGGGCTCGGTGAGCCGGTCCTCGTCGTCCCTGGCGGCGATCAGAGCGCTCAGTACGTCGTCGTCGAGAGCGTCGCGCCGCGCCGCGATCAGCGCCGTCATGTAGTCGCTGATGGCGTGTGACGCGCGGTCGACGGTGTCCGGGTCCGCGGCGGAGAACAGATCGTCGGACCACCGGCGGACCGCCGCGCGGTCGTGTTCGGGCACGCCGAGCAGCTCGCTGATCACGGCGATGGGCAGGGGGACGGCGAATTCCTCCACCAGGTCCGCGGAGCCGCCATCGGCCAACGAGTCGGCCAGCCCCTCGGCGATCTCGCGGATACGCGGCTCCAGGCGCGCCACGGCCGCCGGCGTGAACGCCTGCATCGCCAGCTTCCGCAGCCGGCCGTGGTCCGGAGGGTCCGTGGCGAGCATGGTGCGGCTGACGGCAGGGGCGAGATCGCGCGTGGACGGCCGTCCGGCGAAGTAACGGGCGGTGTCCTTCGACAGCCGTGCGTCGGCCATCGCCGAGCGTGCCTGCGCCCATCCGGTGACGACCCACGTCGTACGGCCGTTGGCCGTGCGCACCTGCTGGACGGGGCCGCGCTCACGCAGCGCGGCGAGCAGGGGATAGGGGTCTTGGGAGAACTCTGCCGAGTCCAGGGGGTCGGGCACGTCGACTCCATCCTCACCGGGGCGTGGGGCGTGGGGCGTGGTTTCGGCGGAGTGCGGGCGGGCGCGAGCCCGGACGCCGCGCTACCTGTTGTCCTCCGGCAGGCTCTCCCACGCGGCGGAAGCCTGGGACAGTGCCTTGCGGAGCAGCCGCAGGGCGTCCTGCTGATCCGGAACGCCCAGCGCCGTGAGCGGAGACTGGTCGATCATCGCCTCGATCAGCTCATGGCGTACCTTCGTCCCCTTGTCGGTGAGCTCGACCGTCTTGGAGCGCCGGTCCGCAGGATCGGGGACCCGCTCGATGAAGCCCTGCCGCTCAAGGCGGGTGACCAGGAAGGTCGCGCTGGACGGGTCGCAGTGCAGCCGGCCCGCCAGCACCTTCATCGACGGAGCCGGCAGTTCCGGATCGAGCGCCCAGAGTGCTTCCGAGAGCGGTGCGGTCAGCTCCAGCCGGTCCAGGGTCGTCCGGAGCTGCACCTGGGACCAGCTCACGACCTCGTGCATGGCGGTGAGCAGCTCTCGCGTCAGTTCGGCCTGTGTCGATGGCACCACATGTCCAGTCTACCGAGGAGTGCTTTGAGTCTCGAAGTTCGCCGGCGCGGGGAGGCGGGCTGCGCTCCGGCGCGACAGGGAAAACCCTAGCCCGCCATCCGGTGGACGTGTAGGAGACATCCACAGGGTCACGGATCACTTCGTCCATGGTCTCCCCGTCTCACCCGCGGTGGAAGGGGGCGCTCTTCGACGTGCGCGCGAGCGGAGCCCGGCGCAGGCTGTAGGCATGACCGAGCATCCGCCTGTCATCGTGCATCCCCCCACGCCCTCCGGCGGGCGGCGGGTCACCGTGCGCGGACAGATCGTCGGCCTGGCCCACGGGCGTGGTGATGTCGCCGAATTCCTCCGCCGTGCCGGAGTCGCCGAACCGGCCGAGGACATCGAGCTGGATGATCCCCGCCTCGTGGAATGGCGCGGTGGCAGCCTCAACGACTGGCCGATGCCACCGGCCTGAACGTCGGGCTGATCGCCGGCCTGCACGCTACGGCGGCTGCAGGCGCACCGCGCCCGGCTTGCCCGCAGTCACGGGTGGACATGTCGACTCACTGTCCGGCGCTTACAAGGGGCGACCACGGTGCGGCTCCAGAGGTACGGTCGGCCTCGAAATGCTCTGTCCGATTCCCGCCAGCATCGCCGTCCCCCCTGCCGCAGAGTGGTGACCGTGATGATGAAAGAGGACGGCTGGACGCCTCAGGGCCCACCCCCGTCCCGCCCGAGCTCCAGCCGGTCACGATGGCCGGATCGATTGACGGACGGTGCCCGCTCCGCCAAGGACGTGTCGTCGCCCTTGCCCGCTCGTTGCGCGAGCCGGGCCCCGGTGCGGTGGACCCCGCGCCCCTGATCGCGCGGGAGACGCCGTCCGATCCTCTCGGGCTTCAAGGAACCGGGCTTCAAGGAACCGGGCTTCAAGGAACCGGGCTTCAAGGATCCGGGCTTCAAGGAAAGAGCAGACTCATGACAGCACCCGTGACTACACACGTACCCAGCGCCCCGAACCGGCCCGACAACCTGCCCAGGACTTCGATGACCACGCCGCAGCCCGCATCGCCCGCCTCCTCCGCGTCGTCCGCGATGCTGTACACCACCTGCGAGAGCCCGTTGGGTGAACTTCTCCTGGTGGGCCGGAAATCCGACTCCGCGCACGGCGGCACCACGCTCGCCTCGCTGTCCGTTCCCGGGCAGAAGGGCGGCGCGGTCGTCCAGGACAGCTGGCACGAGGACGCCGCCGCGTTCGACGAGATCATCCGCCAGCTGCGCGCGTACTTCGACGGGACGCTGACGCACTTCGACATCGAGTGCGTCACCACCCGCGGCACGGCGTTCCAGCAGCGGGTGTGGAAGGCCCTGGAGGCCATTCCGTACGGCACCACGACGACGTACGGCCGGCTCGCCGCCGACATCGGTGCGGCGCCCGGTGCCGTGCGCGCCCTCGGATCGGCCATCGGCGCCAACCCGCTGCTCATCGTCCGGCCCTGCCACCGCGTCATCGGTGCCGACGGATCGCTCACCGGTTACGCGGGCGGTCTGGACCGCAAGAGCCAACTCCTCGGCCTGGAGGGGCTCGCGGGCCCGGCGGGCGTGAACCCGGGGAAGCTCTGAACCTCTTCCGCGCGCCCCGACATCGGTGAGACCCCGCACCACGCCAATGGAGCACTCCATGTCTACGCATACCACCCGGCGAGCGCGCGGCGCCAGGGGCTCCCGGCCGACCGCACTCGGTGACCGGGTCGCCGCCTGCGACTGGCCGGCCTTGACCGAGGAACTCGACGCCCTGGGCTGCGCGTTGACCCCGCAGCTGCTCACGCCCTCCGACTGCCGCGACCTCATCGCGCTGTACGACGACACCGCCCGCTTCCGGTCGACGATCGACATGGCCCGGCACCGCTTCGGATCCGGCCAGTACCGCTACTTCGCCCAGCCGCTCCCCGACCCCGTCCAGGCCCTGCGCGAGGCGTTCTATCCGTATCTGCTGGAGATCGCGCGCGACTGGTGGGGCAAGCTGGGCAGGCCGTCGCCGTGGCCCGATCAGCTGGGGGAGTGGCTGGCGATGTGTCACGCGGCAGGTCAGAGCAAGTCCTCCCAGATCCTGCTGCGTTACGGGGCGGGTGACTGGAACGCGCTGCACCGCGATCTCTTCGGCGACTTGGTCTTCCCGCTCCAGGTCGTCATCGGGCTCGACGAACAGGGCACCGATTACACGGGTGGCGAGTTCCTTCTCGTCGAGCAGCGCCCGCGGGCGCAGTCCCGTGGCACCACGACCGTCCTTCGGCAGGGCCATGGCCTCGTCTTCACCACCCGCGACCGCCCCGTGCGGTCCACCCGCGGGTGGGCGGCGGGGCCGGTGCGCCATGGCGTGAGCACCGTCCGCTCCGGCCATCGGCACTCCTTGGGCCTGGTCTTCCACGACGCGTGACCGCGGCAGCCGTGCCGTCGGCATCAGGCGATCGGTGGCCGTCCTGGCGTCCGCCGTCGGAGCAGGGAGGCGCTGCCCATGTGCGGGCAGGTGCCTCAGTGGCGCTCGTCCAGCGCCGTGAGCGTGGAGACGAAGACCGGCTCGCCGTCCTGGAAGCCGGTCACCCGGACCGTCGTGGTGCTGGGCATCGCCGACGGCACGAGGTGTGCCTCGATCACGCAGGGCACGTCGCGCTCGGCGTAGCGGCGGAATTCGGTGCCGAAGGCGTACGGAACGAAGGTGGCCGGGGAGGTGAGGGCGCGGGCGGCCTGCTGCGCCGCGTCGAGCAGCACCATCCCCGGAACGTGATCGTTCGCCGGATTCACGACGGCGGCATGGCCGGGGGCGACGCGCAGCAGCCACCGGCCCGGCCGGTCGGTGGGCGCGATCAGGACGTCCTCGCTCTTCGTGCTGCCGGTCAGTCCGTGCGGAACGGGCTCCGGAAGCGGCCCCTGGACGTGGCGTGCCGTCAGCTGCGCGCCGCGGATCCGGCGGTAGACGGCGGGGGAGGTGACGGTGACGCCGGAGTGGCCGGTGGCGACGATTCCGTTCTCCTTGCGGATGGTCATGTCGAAGTGGCCGCCGGCCATCGCGCCGGCCCGCATCCGCATTTTGCTGCAGGTCACGTCGATGGTCAGCTCCGTGGGCCCGTCGCCGACGGCGAGGTGCTCGGGGTGCGTGGTGTACGCCAGGTCGCCCAGGACAAAATGGTGGCCGACGGGGACGCCGAGTTCGGTGTGCGAGATCAGCAGCCCCGCCTGCCGGATGGTCTCGCCGGTGAGGATGAGGTGATGGCGGCCGTGGCTCGGGGTGAAGTACCCATGGTTGTGGGGCCACTGGGCGGTCAGCGAGAAGTGCGTCTCGTCCAGCCGGCGCCACGAGGTGATCAGGATGTCCTCGGGGGTGGGGCGGTGCACGAACTCCCTGGGAACGGTGGTGGCGGCATCGCGCCGGGTGCGCGGTGCGGCGGCCCGGTTCCTGGCGGGTGCCACAACGCGCGTAGTGCTGGGATGAACTGGGCTTTCGACGTGCATCGTGTCGCTCATGACTGCCCCCAGGCGTCTCAACGGGATGGTGTCGAACGCTGTTAAGATACGTACCATCCGGTTTTATTTTCAATGCCGTGTGAAAAAGAGGACAAGTGGCTGGTCTGCGGGCGACTTGAAGTTGTAGCTAACTGTTGCTGAATGGAAAATCTTCGAAAGACAGGAGGCGTCCTGTGGCGCAACAGGACCGCGCGATCCGGACCCGCCGAATGATCCTGGAGGCGGCCGCCGCGGTTTTCGACGACCTCGGCTACGACCGTGCGACCATCGCCGAAGTCCTTGAGCGTGCCGGCGTGACGAAGGGTGCCCTGTATTTCCACTTCGCTTCCAAGGAGCAATTGGCCCTCGCCGTGCTGAGGGAGCACGTGGTGGACATCGCCGTCGAGCCCCAGAAGATCAAGCTGCAGGAGTTCGTGGACTCCGGCCAGGTCCTCGCGTACCGGCTGCGGAGCGACCCGATCCAGCGCGGTGCGGCGCGCCTGGCGGTCGAGCAGGGCTCCAATCACCTTGATCGCAAGCAGTCGATGATCTCCTGGACGCACTTTGTCGAGGCGCTGTTCCTGGAGGCGAGGGAGCGCGGTGAGATTCTGGAGAGTGTTGATCTTCGGGACGCCGCGGAGCTGTTCGTCGGCGCCTTCGCCGGGCTCCAGTTGATGTCGAATGCCATCTCGAACCAGGCCGACCTCGGCCACCGGTTGGCCGTTTTCTTCCAGCACACTCTGCCCAGCATCGCCGCGCCCGTGGTCCTGGGGAGGCTGATCCTCGATCCGGAGCGCGGTGCGAAGCTCGACGCCGCGCTTAGAGGGAAAGCCCTGGCCGATGAGGTGGACGAGTCGGACGAGGGGAGAGAGGGGGAGGAGATGGGCGACGTGGCCGGGGTGGCGGGCTGAGGGGGCCGGGGATATGGGGGAGTTGGGCCGGTTGGTGGCGGGCTGAAAAATACCGCACAGTCGGTGTCGGGGTCGGGGGCGTCGCGGGTTCGCGGCGCCTTTGTCGTTGGCGGGGTGGGGTGGCTTCGGTTGCTGAGGGGGCCGGTGCGTGCGCGGTGCGGTCGAGCGTGCGACGGGCGTTGTCAGTGCCGTGCGGTTCACTGGGGTTGTTGGCTGGGGCGGTGTCGAGAAGTCGGCTAAGTGCCTTGGGGAATTGGTCTTTTGGGTGGGCGTCGGGGACGGGGAGGCCCTTTGTGGGAGAACGGCCGGAATGGACGCGGTGCGCGTGAGGCAGATCACGTCGCGCGGCATGAGATGACTGCCCGCGTACCGGAATACGGCATCGAAATAATATGTTCGCTATGCAAGTAACGGGTGTTCAGTCGGTTCGACCGCGCCCATGCCCGCCGTTCCGATGTCCGTCCCCCAACGCCCCTGCCGCACCCGTCCCAGTCGTATCGAAAGCCGCTCCCACGACTTCACAGCTCCACGACCCAGCCGCCCCAACGAACGTCACCCGGCCTGCTGACGCTGCCCTTCGCGGCTTCACGGGCCATTGACTGTTGGCCGTCGCGCGCCGTCGCAAGCCGTCGGTCCCGACGAACCGGGTCGTTCGCAGTACCACTGACCGCTTTAGTCCCTACCGACCGCAATCAATCACTGCTGACCTCATTCTTCCTGTATTCCCTTTCTGCCGCCCTGGAGGCCGCACGCATGACCCGGACGACGACCGATCAGCTATCCGAGAGGGCGACGGCGGACCTGTCCGCCGTGCGCCCGGGGCCCGACCCGACCGAGGCCGGACCCCGGAGAAGCCCTGGCGGCATCGTCCCGGTCCTCGCCTTCTCCGGCATCGTCGTCGCGGTCATGCAGACCCTGCTGGTGCCGGTCATCAAGGACCTGCCGACGCTGCTCAACACCGCGCCCGGCAACGCCACCTGGGTCATGACGGCAACCCTCCTCGCGGGCGCGGTGTCGACGCCGATCATGGGCCGCCTCGGTGACCTCTACGGCAAGCGTCGGATGCTGCTGTCCAGCCTCGCCGTGATGGTCATCGGCTCCCTGGTCTGCGGATTCACCGACGACCTGCTCACCATGATCGTCGGCCGGGCACTCCAGGGCTTCGCCATGGGTGCCATCCCGCTCGGCATCGGCATCATGCGCGACGAGCTGCCGCGCGAGCGGCTCGGCTCGGCGATGGCCCTGATGAGCTCTTCCATAGGCGTCGGCGGCGGACTCGCCCTGCCCGCCGCGGCCCTGGTGGCCCAGCACGCCGATTGGCACGCCCTGTTCTTCGCCGCAGCGGGTCTCGGCGTGCTGTCGATGCTGCTCACCGCCCTGGTGGTCCCCGAGACGAAGGTACGGGCGCGCGGCCGCTTCGACGTGGCCGGCGCCATCGGACTCTCGGCCGGACTGGTCGCCCTGCTGCTCCCCATCACCAAGGGCAGCGACTGGGGCTGGGGCTCGCCCCTGACCCTCGGGATGTTCGGTCTCGCCGCCGTGATTCTGGTGCTGTGGGGCGTGATGGAGCTGAGGATCCCCGACCCGCTCGTCGACCTCCGCACCAGCGCCCGGCGTGAGGTGCTGCTCACCAACCTCGCCTCGATCACCGTCGGCGTGGCCTTCTACGCGATCTCCCTGGTGCTGCCGCAGCTGCTCCAGCTGCCGACGTCCACCGGCTACGGTCTCGGCCAGTCCATGGTGGTGGCCGGACTGTGCGTGGCGCCGCTGGGACTGACGATGATGCTGGTGGCGCCGCTCTACGCGCGCCTCGCCGCACGGCGCGGCCCCAAGATCACGCTGCTGCTCGGCATGCTGGTGATCGCGATCGGCTACGGCGCCGGCATCGGACTCATGAACGCGCCCTGGCAGACCGTCATCATCGCGGTCACCGTCGGCGCCGGTATCGGGCTCGCGTACTCCTCGCTGCCCGCCCTGATCATCGGCGCCGTCGACCCGTCCGAGACCGGTGCGGCAAACGGCCTCAACACCCTCATGCGCTCCATCGGCACGTCCGTTTCCAGCGCCGTCATCGGCATGGTCCTCGCCCATATGTCCACGCGGGTCGGGTCGGTCACGGTGCCCACCATGGGCGGCTTCCGGGTCTCCTTCCTGATCGCCACGGGCGCGGTAATCGTCGGCGTGGCCGTGGCCGCGTTCCTGCCGTCGCAGAGCAAGACGTCACGGCCGACCCTGGTCGCACAGAGCACGGACAGTTCGGAGGAGGCGGCGGGAGCTGCCGGAACTTCCGATGTCGCCGGTGCGGGCGATGCGTACGGCGATGCGGCGGCGCCGGCGCCGTTCCTCTCCGCGGGCACGGAGCCTGTTCCGGTCACCCCGCCCCTGACGGCCGAGCGTCCCGACGCGCTCGTGAAGCCAGCGCCTTCCTGGGCACGGCCCGCTTCCACCCCCGTGCCGCAGGCCGACCCGGCGGTGCCGGAGACGGTCGGCGTTGTCGCGCACGACGACTCCTCCACGGGCTTCCGTGGCCGGGTGCTGGACGCATCCGGTGCGCCCGTGCCGCGGGCGAGCATCACCCTGATCGACCGGCAGGGCCGGCAGGCCGGCGTCACGACGGCAGGTGCGGACGGCCGATATGCCCTGACCGCACCCGCCGACGGCACCTACGTCCTCACCGGCGCCGCGGCCGGGCGCACCCCGCACGCGGCATCGGCCACGTACCGCGCCGGGACGGCCCCGGTCGAGGTGGACCTGATTCTGACCGCCTCCGGCAGGCTGACGGGCACCCTGCTCGGCGGGCCGGACGGCCTCCCGTTGGCGGGTGCGGGCGTCGTGGTCACCGACAGCGGTGGCGACGTGGTGACCACGACGACGTCGGGCAGTGACGGGAACTGGGAGGTCTCCAGGCTCCTGCCTGGCAGCTACACCGTGGTCATGAGCGCCGACGGATACCGACCGGAGGCCCGCGCCGTCGAGCTGTCCGGCGGCGAGCCGGCGCGCCAGGAGGTACGTCTGCAGCCTGCCGCAACCGTTCGTGGAACGGTGCGGGGCCCGGACGGACGGCCACTGGCCGATGCCGCCGTGACCCTTGTCGAGGACGGTACGGTCGCCGCCCACACGGTCACGGGCCCGGATGGCGCCTTCGCGTTCTCCGAACTGAGCGGACGTCACTACACGCTGTCGGCGGCCGGTTATCCGCCGCACGCCGCACCGATATCCGTCGCAGGCGGCGCCACCGAGGTTCTCGACCTGGACCTGGTCCAGCCGTCCGGGGCCGCCCGCTGACGTTCGCGATGATGCTCGCGTCCGCCACGGTGCCGTCCGTGTCCCTCCCTCCGGAACCGAGGGGAGGGACACGGGCGGCGAGAGGGAGTGGTGGGGGAGGGGCGGGAGCGGCGTTGGTGCCGAGGCGGGCGGTGGATGGCGGGTCCGCGGCCTGGGCGCGGCCGGCGCCGGGCAGATGGCGCGGCTCCTCGGCGGCCGCACCCCTCGCCTCGACAGGGGGGCGGGGGATCACGCCCCGTCGGAGCGTCGCCCCTCCAGCCTGGGCGACGGCCTCGCCCCGTTGTGCCGTCACCCCGTCGGCGCCCGTCGCCCCCGTCGGGCCGTCGTCCGGCGTACCCCTACGCCGCATCACCTCGCGCCGCCCTCGCCTAACGCCCCCGCCTCACCTCGCCCAACCCTTGCCCCGCGATGCTCGCTGGGCCTGAGCCGGCCCTGGCTGGCGGTGGCGCCCAGAGACGGCTGCACCGCGCCGCCCCGGCGAGTCGCTGCTGCGCGTGGCCCGGGACGATGCTGATGGCGCGCCGTCCCGGAGACATCCCTGATGCGCGGGGCTTGGAGATGGTGCTGATGGCGCGCCATCCCGGAGACGTCGTTGAACCGGCCGCCCCGGAGATGGTGCTGAAGTGCCGGCCTTGCGACGGTGCTGATTGGCGCACCGCCCCGGCGACGGCGCTGCACCGCATCGACGCGAGATGTCGCTGGTGCGCGCCGCCTCGGCGAGGTCGCTGCTGCGCGTGGCCCGACGATGCTGATGGCGCGCCGTCCGGAGCATCCCTGCTGCGCGCCGACCCGGAGAGGGCGCTGCTGCGCACGGCCTGGATGGCGCTGATTGGCGCGCTCCCGGAGACGGCGCTGCACCGCATCGACCCGGCGACGGCGCTGAACCGCGTCGTGACCGCCGCTGGTCCGTGCCGCACCGCTCCGGGGGCCCGATGGGTCCGCCGCTGTCCGGGAGTGGGCTCAGGCCTGGTATTCGGTCAGGTCGATGCTGTGCACGGTCAGGGCGTGGCCGTATTCGGGGTGGGCGGTTTCCCGCTCGAAGGCCAGGCCGAGCTTGCGCATCACATTCTCCGACGCCTCGTTGCCCAGCCGGTCGACGGCGATGACGCGTTCGAGTCCGCGGTCCTGGAGGGCGAACTCCAGCACGGCCTGCGCTGCCTCCGATGCGTAGCCCTGCCCCCAGAACTGCCGCCCGAGGCGCCAGGAGATCTCGACGTCGGGCATCGCCTCCGGCAGGTACTCGGGCAGGGACAGACCCGCGAACCCGGCCAGTTCGCCCGAGGCCAGGAGCTCGACGGCGAAGAGGCCGAACCCCTCGTCGTCCCATTCCTCCTCCCACCGCTCGATGGCCTCCGCGGTCTGGTCCAGGTCGAGGACCGACCCGTCCCCGACCCAGCGCATGACCAGCGGGTCCGCGTTGATGTCCGCCATCGGGGCGAGGTCGTCGTCGTGCCAGCGGCGGAGGAGGAGGCGGGGCGTGTGGATCTCGGTCATGTCGCCCATCCTGTCGAATGCGGGGCGGGAGTGGTAATCGGCGGGGCGGCGTGCACGAGGTGAGGCCGATGTCCACGTTTCCCCTGCGCCCCTTCTGGAGCCGATGCCGCCGAATGGCGCAATGCCCCGTCGCCATTTTCCGGAGAGTTTTCGCTCTGATGGCGAGGGCCCCGGCGCGCGCCGCCGACCGACGGGGCCCTCGCCTTCAGAGCGGTGCGCCGCCGGGAAGCACGCCGAGTGGTGGGCGGGGCCAGGCCCCGCCCCCCCCCCATGAGCCACCCCCCACGAGCCACCCCCCCTGCCCCCCCCCCCATGGGCCCCCCCCCATGAGCCCCCCCCCATGCGCCCCCCCCCCCTGAGCCCCCCCCCCCTGAGCCACCCCCCCCTGAGCCACCCCCATGAGCCGCGCCCGGCGCGTCACCATCGCGCACCACCCGCTCGTTCCCCGGGGCGGCAATCGGGGATACGTCCTTCGGCATCAACTCGCCTGCATTCAAGCTCAGTTGCACTTTTCGTCTGAGGGCTTGCACTTTCCTCGGCAAGCCTTGTCACCCTTCCGCGCGGGGCTCGACGATATGGCGACCCTGCCGCTGCCCGGCGGCACGACGTCCGCCCGGTCCGCCTTCCGTCACCGTCTCTTCAGCGGATCCCACGCCGCAGGCGTCCGGCGGCCGGAAGAGGACGGTCACCGGAACCAGGAGAGACGATGCCCCACCGCACCCGCCGCCGGCCGCATGGAGCCTTGCCGGCTCTCCGCCCAACGGCACCCGTGATGGCCCGAACGGTCTTGGCCGCTCTGTTCAGCACTGCCGTCCTCGCCGGCCTCGCCACGCTCTCCGCGCCGCCTGCGCAGGCGGAGGCCGGGCCCGCGGCATCCGCGAACACCTCTGTAAAATCGGCCACTTACCACGTCGACTGCGCCGAGGGGTCGGACTCCGCTCTCGGAACCAGCCCCGCCACCGCCTGGCGCACCCTGAAGAAGGCAAGCGCCGCGGCCCTCCGCCCGGGTGACCGAATCCTCTTCAAGCGTGGCGTCACCTGTACCGGCACCTTCGCCCCCACGGCATCGGGGGCATCCGGTGCGCCGCTCGGCGCCGGGGCGTACGGGAGCGGCGCGAAGCCGCGCATCGCGGGGGCCGGCGCGCGTGCCGCGATCCTTCTCGACAACGTCCAGCGCTGGGAGCTGCGCGACCTCGACGTCACCAACACCGGCCCGGCCACCACGACCGACCGCCGCGCCGGGATACTCGTCCGGCTGCACGACTTCGGCACCGGTCACCACTACCTGGTGGACGGCGTCGATGTGCACGACGTCAACGGGGCCGATTTCAAAGACCCCGACCCCTCGGGCGGCATCCTCTTCGCCGTACAGGGCTCAGCCGTGGCCACCCGCTTCGCGGAGGTGACGGTGCGTCACTCAACAGTGGAGCACACCGACCGCACGGGCATCGGCACCTCTTCCACCTGGGGCCGCAGGCCGGAGCACCCCCAGGGGCCGGGGACGTCCTTCGCGCCGATCACGGGACTCTCGGTGCACCACAACACCGTGCGGGATGTCGGCGGTGACGGCATCGTCGTGCAGAACGCCGTCGGGGCGCGGGTGGAACACAACCTGGTCGCCGGCTTCAACACCCGCTCGGCGGGCTACAACGCAGGCATCTGGGCCTGGAACTCCGACCGCGTCGTCTACCAGTTCAACGAGGTCACCGGCGGTCACGGCACCCGCGACTCGATGGCGTACGACATCGACGGAGGCAACAACGGCAACATCTACCAGTACAACTACAGCCACGACAACGAAGGCGGCTTCCTGCTCATCTGCAACGGTGAGGGGATGACGTCGGACCGCAACACCGTCCGCTACAACGTCAGCGTCAACGACGAGAACAAGTCCGCGCCCTACGGCGTCATTTCGGTCGTCTGCGGCCCTGCGACCAACACCTTGGTGCACAACAACACCATCACCACAGCCTCCTCCGGCACAGTCATGGTCAGCAGCAACGGCCCCGGAGGCGTCACCTTCCGCAACAACATCTTCGCCGGTGCCGGGACGACCTCCCCGATCGCCGACCCGCACAACGTCTACGACCACAACCTCTACGCCCGCATTTCCGGCATCCCGGGCGACAGCGCGGCGGTACGCGCCGACCCGCGGTTCGTCTCCCCGGGTGACGTCCGCCTGCGTGCCGGTTCCCCGGCCCTCGGTGCGGGCGTGGTCGTGCCCGGCTCGGGCGACCGGGACTTCTACGGCAACCCGGTCCCCGACCCGCCGAACATCGGGGCGGACCAGGGGAGTGGGAGGTAGCGCGGCCGGGCGGGCGGGGCGGGGCCCGACCGGTCCTCGTCGGCGGGGCCGGTGGGGCTGTCGAGGCCGAGGAGGTTACGGCGTCCGGTGGGAGGTGCGGCTGAACACCGTGGTGCCGCGTTCGAAACTCCCAAACTTCTGCGAGCCTGGTGTAACACCCGACGTTCCGGCTGGTCACACAGACCAGCGGAGGCACCGCGGGCCGGGGTGCCCGGCCCGTTAGCGGTGCGTTAGCGCTGCGTTAGCGGACCGGCAGCGCCCTGGGCCACGCTGGAAGCAACGGACGGACCATACGCACCCGCACCAAGAGGGTACGGACGCACAAGACGAGGGGGACACTCATGTCGCTCACCGCCAAGACCCTCGGCCGCGGCCGTCGTGCCGCCGCCGGTTCGCTGATCGCCATCGCGGCGCTCACGCTCACCGCCTGCCAGGAGGGGAGCAACTCCGCGGCCGGTCCGCCGTCCGCCTCCTCGCCGGACGCGGCGCGCACCTCCGAGGGCGACCACAGTGCGACGCCGTCCGGCGACGCCCTCAAGCCGTCGGGGACGCAGGCGCCCTCCGCGGAGACGGAGCCCTCCGCGGGTGCGTCGAAGCCGTCCGGGCACAAGTCACCTGATGCCGGCAGCCCCAGCCCGTCGCGGAGCAAGAACGCGACCAAGTCGCCCGCGGGGCGCTGCACCGCCCCGCAGATGTCGCTGCGCCTGGGCCCCTCCGACATCGGCGCGGGCAACATTCACTACCCGCTGGTCTTCACCAACAAGGGTAAGAACGCCTGTTCGCTGCGGGGCTACCCCGGCGTCTCCCTCATGTCCCGTGACGGTTCGGTCATCGGCAAGCCCGCCTCCCGCGAGGGCGGCGCCGGCGGTTCCGTCACGCTGCGGCCGGGGCAGAGCGCCCACGCCGTGCTGCACACCGTCAACGACGGGGTCTCGGACACCCCGTGCTGGTCCTCGTCGCAACTCGTCTACGTCTACCCGCCCGGCTCGAAGGACTCGATGACCACGCAGAGTCGCGGGCTGCGGGTGTGCGGCGGACGGTTCACCGTCACGACGATGGAAACGGGCGCCACTGCCTGACGATTTCCGGGGTGAGCAGGGCCTGAGCGGGCCGGTCATGGACCGGCCCGCTCAGGCGTGTGAGGGGGCGCGGGGCACGCGACGCCGGTGCGTCACTGGAACGGCCCCCGTTGTGGTTCCGGTCGACGGGTTCGGTGCTACCACTGTGTACGGAAGCCGTGAAATGTGCGCTTTCGTTGCATACCTCCCCAAGGAGGCATCCCTATGGATGCAGCATCTTCGACCGTGGCCGACAGTGCGGATACGGCCGGAAAGCCGTCCGCCGAGGACGAGTCCCCGATCCACGTTCTCTGGATCAACGCGGGGCTGAGCTGTGATGGCGACTCCGTTTCGCTCACCGCCGCGACCCAGCCGAGCATTGAGGAGATCGCGCTCAGTGTGCTGCCGGGCCTTCCCAAGGTGGCCGTGCACTGGCCGCTGATCGATTTCGAATGCGGGCCCGTGCAGGGTGCCGACAACTTCATCGAGTGGTTCTTCAAGGGCGAACGCGGCGAGATCGACCCGTTCGTCCTTGTCATCGAGGGGTCCATCCCGAACGAGTCGATCAAGCCGGAAGGCTATTGGTGCGGCTTCGGTGACGACCCCGAGACCGGCCAGCCGATCACCACCAGTGAGTGGATCGACCGTCTCGCCCCCAAGGCGCTGGCCGTGGTCGCCATCGGCACCTGCGCCACGTACGGCGGCATCCACGCGATGTCCGGTAACCCGACGGGCGCCATGGGCGTGCCCGACTACCTGGGCTGGGACTGGACGTCCAAGGCCGGCATCCCGATCGTGTGCGTGCCCGGCTGCCCGATCCAGCCCGACAACTTCTCGGAGACCCTTACCTACCTGCTCTACCAGGCGGTGGGCTCGGCTCCGATGATCCCGCTGGACGACCAGCTGCGGCCCACTTGGCTCTTCGGCGCGACGGTCCACGAGGGCTGCGACCGGGCCGGATATTACGAGCAGGGTCAGTTCGCCACCACCTACGACTCGCCCAAGTGTCTGGTGAAGCTCGGATGCTGGGGCCCCGTGGTGAAATGCAACGTGCCCAAGCGGGGCTGGATGGACGGCATCGGCGGCTGCCCGAATGTCGGCGGCATCTGTATCGCCTGCACCATGCCCGGCTTCCCCGACAAATTCATGCCGTTCATGGACGAGCCGCCCGGCGGCAAGGTCTCCAGCACCGCCAGTGCCGCGTACGGCAGCGTCATCCGCCGCCTGCGACAGGTCACCGCGAAGACCGTCGACAGCGAGCCCAAGTGGCGCCACCGCGGCGACAAGCTGACCACCGGTTACCGGTCCCCTTGGTAACAGCAGGAACCGGAGCCGCCTGAGCGTCCGGCCTCTCCGTCCGACCCCACCTCCCGCGCACGAAGAAGGGCACGGCACACACGATGGCACCGAAGACAAAGGCGGCCGGTGACGGCAGCGGTCTGACGGAGATGGCCTGGGATCCGATCACCCGGATCGTGGGCAGCCTCGGCATCCACACCAAGATCGACTTCAAGCAGAAGCGGGTGGCGGAGTGCTACAGCACCTCGTCGGTCTTCCGTGGCTACAGCGTGTTCATGCGCGGCAAGGACCCGCGGGACGCGCACTTCATCACCAGCCGCATCTGCGGTATCTGCGGCGACAACCACGCGACCTGCTCGGTGTACGCGCAGAACATGGCCTACGGCGTGAAGCCTCCGCACCTCGCGGAGTGGATCATCAACCTCGGTGAGTCCGCCGAGTACATGTTCGACCACAACATCTTCCAGGAGAACCTGGTCGGGGTCGACTACTGCGAAAAGATGGTCCGCGAGACCAACCCCGGCGTCCTGGAACTGGCCGAACGCACCGAGGCCCCGCACGCCGGCGAACACGGCTACCGCACCATCGCCGACATCATGCGCTCGCTCAACCCCCTGGAGGGCGAGTTCTACCGCGAGGCGCTCCAGGTCAGCCGCTACACCCGCGAGATGTTCTGTCTCATGGAGGGCCGCCATGTGCACCCCTCCACGCTCTACCCGGGCGGCGTCGGGACCATCGCCAGCGTGCAGCTGTTCACCGACTACCTCAGCCGGCTGATGCGCTACGTCGAATTCATGAAGCGCGTCGTCCCGCTCCACGACGACCTGTTCGACTTCTTCTACGAGGCGCTGCCCGGTTACGAGGAAGTCGGCCGGCGGCGCGTGCTGCTCGGCTGCTGGGGCGCCCTCAACGACCCGGACCACTGCGACTTCACGTACCGCAACATGACCGACTGGGGCCGGCGGATGTTCGTCACCCCCGGCATCATCGTCGACGGCAAGCTGGTCACCAACGACCTCACCGAGATCAACCTCGGCATCCGGATCCTGCTGGGCAGCTCCTACTACCAGGACTGGGAGGGCCAGGAGCAGTTCGTCACCCACGACCCGCTCGGCAACCCCGTCGACCCGCGCCACCCGTGGAACCAGCACACCATCCCCGCTCCGCAGAAGCGGGACTTCGGTGACAAGTACAGCTGGGTGATGTCCCCGCGGTGGTTCGACGGCAAGGACTACCTGGCGCTGGACACCGGTGGCGGCCCCATCGCCCGCCTGTGGTCGACCGCGCTGTCCGGCCTCGTCGACACGCCCTACGTCAAGTCCACCGGCCAGAGCGTGGTCATCGACCTGCCGCGCAGCATGACGAAGCCCGAGGCCCGCTTCGAGTGGAAGATCCCCAAGTGGAGCAACGCGCTGGAGCGCAACCGCGCCCGCACGTACTTCCAGGCGTACGCGGCCGCCATGGCACTGCACTTCGCCGAGAAGGGGCTGGAGGAGGTCCGCGCCGGACGCACCCAGACCTGGGAGAAGTTCGAGGTGCCGGACGAGTCCATCGGTGTCGGATTCACCGAGGCGGTCCGCGGCGTCCTCTCGCACCACATGGTCATCCGGGACGGGAAGATCGCCAACTACCACCCCTACCCGCCCACCCCGTGGAACGCCAGCACCCGTGACACCTACGGCACCCCCGGCCCGTACGAGGACGCCGTCCAGAACACCCCCATCTTCGAGGAGAACTCCCCGGAGAACTTCAAGGGCATCGACATCATGCGCGCCGTCCGCAGCTTCGACCCCTGCCTGCCCTGCGGCGTCCACATGTACGTCGGCGGCGGCAAGTCCGTGCAGAAGATGCACGTGCCCACCGGTCTGAGCGGGCTCGGCGGATGAGCGCCCCCGTGGACACCGCACCGCCCCGGAACACCGCGCCGAACGCGGAGGCGACCGGCCGGCGCGTCGAGGAGGTCCTGGATCGCATCGCGCAGCGCGACGATCCCGAGATCACCGCGTCCGCCGAGGAACTCGTCAGCGTCCTGATGGACTTCTACGGCGCGGGACTGGCGCGGATCGTGCATCTCCTCGACCGCGGCGGGAACCGCGAGGGCGACGGCGGCCCGCGCGCCGCCCTGTTGCGCGACGAACTCGTCGCGAGCCTGCTGGTGCTGCACGACCTGCATCCGGAGGATGTCGCCGCCCGCATCGAACGGGCGCTGGAGAGCGTCCGACGACAGCACCCCGCCGAGGTGGCCGGCTTCGACGAGGACGCCGGTGTGCTGCGCCTGCGCTCGGCCGACTCCGGCGGCTGCGGCTGCCCGAGCACCGCACAGGGGGCCCAGCAGGCCATCGAGGACGCCCTGTCGTGCTTCGCGCCCGAGGTGACGTCGGTGCAGATGGAGTCCGCGAAGGCGACGAAGGAGCCGACGCTGCTGCAGATCTCCAGCCGTCCGCCGACCGCCGCCACACCGTCGTGACCGGCCCGCAGACGGCGCCCACGCGTCCCGCACCACCGGCCCACCGCGGCCTGCGCCGGTTCCGCGCGCCCCGACCGCAGGCCCCGGAACGCTGTGAGCTGTGCTCCGCGGTCCTCTCGGAGCACAACCACCGCCATCTCGTCGACACGAAGAAGCGCGCGCTGGCCTGTGCCTGTACGCCCTGCGCGCTGCTCTTCGACCGGCCGGGGGAGGGCACCGGTCAGTTCCGTACCGTCCCCGACCGCTACCTCGTCGACGCCGGCCACACCCTCGACGACGCGGCCTGGGAGCAGCTCCAGATCCCGGTCGGCGTCGCCTTCTTCCTGCGCAACGCCGATCTGGACCGGCTGGTGGCGCTCTACCCCAGCCCGGCGGGCGCCACCGAGAGCGAGCTCGACCCGTCCACCTGGCAGACGGTCGTCGGCGCCAGCCGGCTCGCGCAGCTCCTCGCACCCGACGTGGAAGCCCTGTTGGTACGCCGTACCGAGGGCCGCATCGAGTGCTACCTGGTGCCCGTCGACATCTGCTACGAACTGGTCGGCCGGATGCGCCTGCTGTGGCAGGGCTTCGACGGCGGGCCACAGGCGCGCACCGCGCTGGCCGACTTCTTCACCCAGGTGGCCCGGCGGGCCCGCCCGCCGAAGGAGGACACCCGGCCGTGACCGACCTCTCCTTCGTCTGCACCGGCGTACGGGCCGACAAGTACGCCGCCGGCCCCACCCTCGTCTTCCGGCTGCGCATCACGGCCGCCGACGACGCACGGGTGCACGCCATCGCCCTGCGCTGCCAGTTCCGCATCGAGCCGGCCCGCCGCAGCTACGAGCCCGAGGAGGCCGCCGCGCTGGCCGACCTCTTCGGCGAGCGGTCCCGCTGGGGCAGCACCCTGCAGCCGCTGCAGTTCGCCCAGGTCTCCCTCGTCGTCCCCGGCTTCACCGGCGAGACGGAGGTGGACCTCCCCGTACCGTGCACCTACGACATGGATGTCGCCGCGTCCCGCTACTTCCGCGCGCTGCGCGACGGCGAGGTCCCGCTGCTCCTGCTGTTCTCCGGCACGGTGTTCGCCGGCGCCGGAGGGTTCCGCGTAGCACCGGTGCCCTGGCACAAGGAAGCCGCCTTCCGGATGCCGGTGCCCGTCTGGCAGGAGATGACCGAACAGCACTTCCCGGGCTGCGGCTGGCTCCGGCTGCCGCGCGAAACCCTCGACGCGCTGCTCGCCTTCCGCTCCCGCCGGGCCCTGCCGTCCTGGGAAGCGACCGTCGAGGCCCTCCTGGCCACCGTCGACGCCGAGGAACCCGCCCCACGCGCGCGGGTCTTCCCCGGCGCCGTCGCCCGTCCCGTCACCGAGAGGACCGCGCCGTGACGACCAGCGTGCTGCCCGACGAGATGGAGGCACGGTTCGCCGTCGCCCGGCAGGTCGCGGACGCCGTGCTCTTCGAGGGCTATGTGCTCTACCCGTACCGGGCATCCGCGGCGAAGAACAAGCTGCGCTGGCAGTTCGGCGTGCTGGTCCCGCCCGGCTGGGGCGCCGAGAGCGAGGAGCACTCCTTCCAGCGCACCGAATGCCTGATGGAGCCCAGGTCCGGCGCGCATCTCTCGGTCGAACTGCGGTTCCTGCACGCCCAACGGCGCGTCGTCCAACGCCTGTGCCCGGACGGCGAGTTCGAGACGGTCGTCGAACTCGAACTCCCCGACCGGGTGCTGGTGCCCTGGGACGAGGGCGCCGAGGAACGCGTCACGCACGTCGTGGCCGTCGACAAACTCCAGGGCGACGGCGTCACCGTGCCGTTCTCGCGGCCCGCACGCGAGGAGACCGAGCTGGTGCACGACGCGGACGGTGTGCTCGTCGGCCGCCTGGTGCGCCGCTGCGAGGAGATCAACGGCCGGGTGCGGCTGACCACGAGCCCGCTCGACGGCCCGTACGCGGCGATGCGGCTGACCGCCACCGTCGAGAACACCAGCCCCTGGACACCGGACGAGGGCGCCGCCGACCGCGAGGCGGTGCTGCCCCGCTCCCTGGTCGCGGCGCACCTTCTGCTCGGCCTCGCCCCGGGCTCCTTCCTGTCGATGACGGATCCGCCCGAATGGGCGAGTGGCGCCGTGGCGGGCTGCCGGAACGAGCACGCCTGGCCCGTCCTCGCCGGCGAGCCCGGACGCAGCGACGTGATCCTGTCCTCCCCGATCATCCTGGAGGACCACCCCGCCATCGCCCCCGAGAGCCCCGGCGCCCTCTACGACGCCCTGGAGATCGACGAGATCCTCGCCCTGCGCACCGCCGCCCTCACCGACCAGGAGAAGCGCGAGGCACGCGGCACCGACCGCCGCGCGGCGGAGGTCATCGACCTCGCCGACTCGATGCCCCCCGAGGTGCTGGAACGCCTGCACGGCGCCGTCCGCTCGCTGCGCGAGGTGACCGGCCCCGGCCCGGCGGAACCGGACGACCTCACCCCCGACGTACCGGGCCTGCGCCCCGGCACGCCCTGGTGGGACCCGGAGAGCGACCGCAGCGTCGACCCGGTGACCGACCGGATCATCGTGGACGGACAGTCCATCGGCGCGGGCAGCCGGGTGCTGCTGCGCCCCGGGCTGCGCCGCACCGACGCCCAGGACCTGTTCCTCCAGGGACGCAGCGCGCACGTCGAAGCGGTCCTGCACGACGTGGACGGCGGGGTGCATCTCGCGGTGACCGTCGACGGCGACCCCGGTGTCGACATCCGGCGCGCCCAGGGCCGGTTCCTGTACTTCCAACCCGACGAAGTGGCCCCCTTGGAGGACGCGTGAGCACCGACGCCCCCCTCGCCGACGCGTCCGGGAAGACGCTGATCGCCGGCGTGGGCAACATCTTCCTCGGCGACGACGGTTTCGGCGTCGAGGCCGTCCGCAGGCTGGGCGAACACCCGCTCCCGGACGGGGTCGAGGTCGTCGACGCCGGCGTACGCGGTGTGCACCTGGCCTACCAGATGCTGGACGGCTATCACACGGTGCTGCTCGTCGACGCCTCCGCGCGCGGTGGCGAGCCCGGCACCGTCTACCTGCTGGACGCCACGGACCCGGCCACCGCCCGCCCGCAGAGCACCGCCCTGGACGGCCACCACATGACGCCGGACACCGTGCTCGCGCTGCTCGACACGCTCAGCGCGGGCACCGGCGGGTGCCGTCCGGAGCGCGTCCTCGTCGTCGGTTGCGAACCGGCCGACGTCGAGGAGGGCATCGGACTCAGCGAGCCGGTCAGCGCCGCGGTCGACGAGGCCGTGAGCCTGATCCTGCGACTGGTCGAACCGGAGGAGCCGACGGCGGCCCCCGCCCGGCCCCACACCATCGAGAGGAATTCCACACCATGCTGAAGCTCGCCCTCGGCGGAGCGGCCGCGGCCGTGTTCGCCCTCGCCTTGAAGAGTGTTCTGCCGGACCTCAGGCGCTACCTCCGCATCCGGTCCATGTGACGGCCCGCTGCGCCGACCGGCGTACGCGAGAACGCCGCCCCGGCGAGGCATCCCGGCCGGGCTCCGCCAGCGCCGTGTAATGAAGCCGAGCGGCACCCGGTCGTCCCCGCACCAGAGAGAGACCGATGCACGAGATGTCCATCGCGCTCGCGGTCGTGGACCAGGTCGCGAGCGCGGAACGGCCCGCCGGGGCAACCGCGGTCACCCGCGTCCGGCTGCAGGTCGGCGAACTGGCCGGGGTGGTTCCCGACGCCTTGGCCTTCTCCTTCGAACTCGCCTGCGCGGGCACGCTGTTGGAGGGCGCGGAGCTGGTCACCGAAAAGGTGTCGGCCCGCGCCCGCTGCGGTCCCTGCGCGGACAGCTGGGCGGTGGGCATGCCGCCGCACCTGGTGTGCCCACGCTGCGGCGGAACGACCGCGGAA
Organism: Streptomyces sp. Pv4-95; assembly: GCF_045782725.1. Taxonomy (NCBI): domain Bacteria; kingdom Bacillati; phylum Actinomycetota; class Actinomycetes; order Kitasatosporales; family Streptomycetaceae; genus Streptomyces; species Streptomyces sp. Pv4-95. Next base: position 839,390 of record NZ_CP127172.1, on the reverse strand, counting down.
CTGATGTCGGGCCGCGAACTTCAGATCGTCAGCGTCTGCTGGAACGACGCCCCGGTGCCCGCGTCGCCGCACCCACCACCGCACCTACCGACCCACTAGGAGCGCTGAACCATGTGCCGTGTCGTCGACCTGCAGCAGGCGGTCCTCGCCAAGAACGACGCCTGCGCCCACACGCTGCGCGAGGACCTGGCGGCCCGGGGCACCTCCGTGATCAACCTGCTCTCCAGCCCGGGCAGCGGCAAGACAGCCCTGCTGGAGCGCGAACTCGCCCTCGCGCACCGCCGTGGCGTACCGGTGGCGGCGCTGACCGCGGACCTGGCCACGGAGAACGACGCGGTACGGCTCGCCCGGTCCCGGGTGCCCGTCAAGCAGGTCCTCACCGACGGGCTGTGCCATCTGGAAGCGGAGATGCTGGGCGGCCATCTCGACGGGTGGCTCCCGGCCGACACCCGGCTGCTCTTCATCGAGAACGTCGGCAACCTCGTCTGCCCGGCCTCCTACGACCTGGGGGAGACCCTGCGGGTCGTGCTGGCATCCGTGACCGAGGGCGAGGACAAACCGCTGAAGTACCCCACCGCCTTCGGACTCGCCCATCTCGTCGTGGTCACGAAGACCGACATCGCCGAGGCCGTCGACTTCGACGAGAAGGCGTTCCGCGCCAACGTCGAACGCATCAACCCCGGTGTCGAGATCGTCCTCACCTCGGCACGCCGCGGCGAGGGGGACGGCGTCCTGCTCGACCGGGCGCTCGCGGCGCGGGACGGCGCCCCGGTCCACCTCCCGGTCATGAGCCGACAGTCCCACCACGCCCACGACGCCGGTCACACGCACGGCGAGGGGCATGCCCATGCGGTGGGCCACTCGCACGGCGAGGGCCACGCCCACGGCGAAGGCCACACCCACGGCGAGGGCCACTCGCACGCGCCGGCCGGTGGACCGGACTCTCCGGGGGCCCGCTCCCACACGACCGACCCCGGCACCGTGGCGTCGAGCCGCCGATGACCACGGGGCAGGTCGGCGCGGCCCCCGCGACGGCCGCCGTACGACGCCGGATCACGGTGCGCGGAGTCGTCCAGGGCGTCGGCTTCCGCCCGTTCGTCCACACCCTCGCCTCCGAACTCGGCCTGACCGGCCACGTCACCAACACCGGCGAAGGCGTGCTCATCGAGGTCGAGGGCGCCCCGGCCGCGGTCGACCGCTTCGGTGTCCGGATCCGCCGCGACGCCCCGCCCCTGGCCGTCGTCGAGGCCGTCGAAGGGGAGGACGTCCCCGCGACGGGTGGCGCCGGCTTCACCATCCTGGCCTCTCACGCCGCGGAGACCTGCCGCACCCTCGTCTCCCCGGACGCCGCCACCTGCGACGCCTGCCTCGCCGAGCTGAGGGACCCGCAGGACCGCCGCCACCGGCACCCCTTCCTCACCTGCACGCACTGCGGGCCGCGCTTCACCATCGTCACCGGACTGCCCTACGACCGGGCGCAGACCACCATGGCCGGTTTCCCGATGTGCGCCGCGTGCGCCGCGGAGTACGCGGACCCCGCCGACCGGCGCTTCCACGCCCAGCCGATCGCCTGCCACGACTGCGGCCCCCGGCTGAGTCTGCTGATCGCGGACCCCGACGACCGCACCCGCCCGCCCCGCCCCGCACCCGACGCCGACCCCGTCGCCGGGGCACGCCGGCTGCTCGCCCGCGGAGCGATCGTGGCCGTCAAGGGCCTCGGCGGCTACCACCTGGTCTGCGACGCCTCCGACGACGGGGCGGTCACGCTGCTGCGGCGCCGCAAGGCCCGCGGCGACAAGCCCTTCGCCCTGATGGCCCGGGACCTCACCGACCTCGCGCACCTGGTGCGCGTCGGAGCCGAGGAGCGGGCGCTGCTCACCGGCGTCAGCCGCCCCATCGTCCTGCTGCGCCGCACCCGCGCCACCGGGGCCGCCGCCGGAGCGCCGGGGCTGTCCCACGCGGTGGCCCCCGGCAGCCCGGACCTGGGCGTCATGCTCCCCTACACCCCCCTGCACCACTTGCTGCTCGGTCTCCCCGGCGACCCGCCGGGGCCCCGGCTGCTCGTGATGACCAGCGGAAACGTCGCCGGAGAGCCGATCGTCACCGACGACGCGGAGGCCGTGCGGCGGCTCGCGCATCTGGCCGACGCCTGGCTCGGCCACGACCGGCCCATCCAGGTCCCGTGCGACGACTCGGTGCTCCGTGTGTGCGACGGGGAACCGCTGTTCGTGCGCCGCTCCCGCGGCTATGCGCCGTTCCCGGTCACGCTCCCGCTGCCGGTGCGGCCCGCGCTGGCCGTCGGGGGCGACCTCAAGAACGTGCTCTGCCTGGCCGAAGGGCGGCGCGCGTGGCTGTCCGCGCACATCGGTGACATGGACGACCTGGAGACGCAACTCGCGTTCGAGCGGGCCGAGGCGCACCTGGAGACGGTCACCGGGGTAGGTCCGCAGCTCCTGGCCGCCGACAGGCACCCCGGCTACCGCTCCGGTCAATGGGCCCAACGGCACACCGGGGGAAGGCCGTTGGTGCGGGTCCAGCACCACCACGCGCATATCGCCGCCGCCATGGCCGAGCACGGCCTCGACGGCAGCCGCCCGGTGATCGGTGTGGCGTTCGACGGCACCGGCTACGGCGACGACGGAGCGGTCTGGGGCGGCGAGATCCTGTTCGCCGACTACGACGGCTACCGCCGTTTCGGGCAGCTCGCGTACGTGCCGCTGCCCGGCGGCGACGCCACCGTCCGGCGTCCGTACCGCATGGCGCTCGCCCATCTGCGTGCCGCGGGCATCGCCTGGGACGAGGACCTGCCCCCGGTGGCGGCCTGCCCGCCCGACGAGCGGCGGCTGCTGGCACGACAGCTCGAACGCGACCTCAACTGCGTGCCGACCTCCAGCATGGGCCGGCTCTTCGACGCCGTCTCCTCCCTGGCCGGTGTGTGTCACCACGCCGGCTACGAGGCACAGGCCGCCGTCGAACTGGAGGCCGCGGCGCTGGCCGTCGAGCAGGAGCCGGCATCGGGCTACTCCTTCGCGCTGCGCACCGCGGCGCCCGGGGAGCCGGGCGCAGAGACGATCGCCGACCCGGCGCCGGTGTTCGCCTCGGTCATCGAGGATCTGCGCGCGGGCGTCGCCCCGGCGCTGATCGCGGCCCGCTTCCACACCGCGGTCGCCGAACTCGTCAGCCGCTGCTGTGTCCTGGCCCGCGAGCGGGCCGGGGTGCGGACGGCCGCCCTGACCGGCGGTGTCTTCGCCAACACCCTGCTGGCGGAGGCCGCCTCCCGCCTGCTGCGGCAGGACGGCTTCACCGTCCTGCGGCACCGTCGGGTCCCGCCCAACGACGGGGGACTTGCCCTCGGCCAGATCGCGGTCGCCGCGCGCACCGCGCACGCGTACGGCGGTGCGTCCGCCCCCTGAGGCGGCGCCCCGCGGCGAGTTCACGGAACGTATCCACGACGAGGAGAAACCCCCCATGTGCCTGGCGGTACCCGGAAAAGTTCTGGACATCGAGGAGCGGGACGGCACCCGCATGGCCACCGTCGACTTCGGCGGGGTGGTCAAGGAGGTGTGCCTGGAGTACGTCCCCGACCTCGCGGTGGGCGAGTACGCGATCGTCCATGTGGGCTTCGCGCTCCAGCGACTCGACGAGGAGTCGGCCCGGCAGACCCTCGCGCTGTTCGAGGAAATGGGCTTGCTGCAGGAGGAGTTCGGCGACCCCTGGGAGGCGGCCGCGGAGGCGGTCGGCATGCCGGTGGCCGCCATGGGTGACGGAGCGCAGGAGGCGCGGCAGTGAAGTACATCGACGAGTTCCAGGACCCCGAGCTGGCCCGCCGCCTGCTCGACGACATCCACGCCACGGTGACGCGGCCCTGGTCCCTGATGGAGGTCTGCGGCGGCCAGACACACACCATCATCCGGCACGGCATCGACCAACTGCTGCCGGAAAAGGTGGAGTTGATCCACGGACCGGGATGCCCGGTCTGTGTGACGCCGCTGGAGGTCATCGACAAGGCACTGGAGATCGCCTCCCGGCCCGACGTGATCTTCTGTTCGTTCGGCGACATGCTGCGCGTCCCCGGCACCGACCGCGACCTGTTCCGGGTCCGCAGCGAGGGAGGCGACGTACGGGTCGTCTACTCGCCCCTCGACGCGCTGAAGATCGCCCAGCAGAACCCCCGGCGGGAGGTGGTGTTCTTCGGCATCGGCTTCGAGACGACCGCACCGCCCAACGCCATGACGGTGTATCAGGCACGCAAGCTCGGCATTCCCAACTTCAGCCTGCTGGTCTCGCACGTCCGGGTGCCACCGGCCATCGAGGCGATCATGACCTCGCCGAGCTGCCGGGTCCAGGCGTTCCTGGCCGCCGGGCACGTGTGCAGTGTGATGGGCATGGGCGAGTACCCGGAGCTGGCCGAGCGGTTCGAGGTGCCGATCGTGGTGACCGGCTTCGAGCCGCTGGACATCCTCGAAGGCATCCGCCGCACCGTCCAGCAGTTGGAGCGCGGTGAGCACACCGTGGAAAACGCCTACCCGCGGGCCGTGCGCGCGGAGGGCAACCCGGCGGCCCAGGCGATGCTTGCGGACGTCTTCGAAGTCACCGACCGCGCCTGGCGCGGCATCGGGGTCATCCCCCGAAGCGGCTGGCGGCTGTCCTCCCGCTACCGCGAATACGACGCCGAACACCGCTTCTCCGTGGGCGACATCACCACCCGTGAGCCCGCCGAATGCCGCAGCGGCGAGGTCCTGCAGGGGCTGCTCAAGCCCCACGAATGCGAGGCGTTCGGCACCACCTGCACCCCGCGCACCCCGCTGGGCGCCACCATGGTCTCCAGCGAGGGCGCCTGTGCCGCCTATTACCTCTACCGCCGTCTCGGCGTCACGCCCACTCCGATGGAGGCGAGTCCCGTTGCCTGACACCACCGTGCCGTCCTCCGGTACCGAGAACGCCGCGCCGGCCGCCCGCGACCTGCCCACCGTGGACATCACCGGCTGGACCTGCCCGGCCCCGCTGCGCGACCAGCCGCGGGTCGTGATGGGGCACGGTGGCGGCGGCGCGCTGTCCGCCGAACTGGTCCAGCAGATCTTCGCCCCCGCCTTCGGCGGCGAGGTGCTCGGTCAGCTCGGCGACTCCGCGACGGTCTCCCTGGGTGGCGTACGCCTCGCCTTCTCCACCGACTCCTATGTCGTACGGCCGCTCTTCTTCCCCGGCGGCAGCATCGGCGACCTGGCCGTCAACGGAACCGTCAACGACCTGGCCATGAGCGGCGCGCGGGCCGCCTACCTCTCCTGCGGTTACATCCTGGAGGAGGGCGTCGAGATGCCGGTGGTGGCCGCCGTGGCGGACGCCATGGGAGCGGCGGCGCGGGCCGCCGGCGTCGAGGTGGCGACCGGCGACACCAAGGTCGTCGAGGCCGGGCACGGCGACGGCGTCTACATCAACACCGCGGGCATCGGACTGATCCCGGCAGGGGTCGATCTGCGCCCGCAGCGGGTCGTCCCCGGCGATGTGGTCATCGTCAGCGGTGCCATCGGCGTGCACGGCGTGGCGATCATGAGCGTCCGCGAGGGCCTGGAGTTCGGCGTCGAGATCGAAAGTGACTGCGCGGCCCTCGGCGGCCTCGTCGAGACGATGCTCGCCGTCACCCCTGACCTGCATGTGCTGCGCGATCCCACCCGCGGCGGCCTGGCCGCGGCCCTCAACGAGATCGCGAGCGCCTCGGGCACCGGCGTCGTCCTCCAGGAGCGGGCGGTCCCGGTCCCGCCCACCGTGGCCAACGCCTGCGCGATCCTCGGCCTCGACCCGATGTACGTCGCCAACGAGGGCAAGCTGGTGGCCTTTGTGCCGCGTGAGCACGCCGACGCGGTGCTCGATGCGATGCGCGCCCATCCGCTCGGCGCCGAGGCGGCGGTGATCGGTGAGGCCGTCGAGGCACACCCCGGGATGGTGGTGGCCCGGACGCCGCTCGGCGGGACCCGGGTGGTCGACCTGCCGCTGGGCGAACAGCTGCCGCGGATCTGCTGAGGCAGCGCCTCGCGCGCACGACCGCCCGGGGCGCCGGGCCCGCCACCGAAGTGGCCATGGGCCGGGTGTCCCGGGCGGTCGTGTACGGCGCGGGCCTCGCGGGGGGCGACCGGGGGCTTCACCCCGTCGGCGGCGCCGCTCAGGTCACTCCGTGGCCCTCGCGCGCGGCCAGCACGAAGGGGTGGCCGGCCGGGTCCGCGTAGCGGCGGACGTCGAACGGGCCGCCGTTGTCCTTGGTCTCCAGCGGGCGGGCGCCCAGGCTGATCGCCTCGCGCTCCGCGGCGTCCATGTCGTCCTCGGGCACCAGGAAGTGCAGATGCGCCTGCTGGGAGTCGTCCGGACGCGGCCAGCTGGCCGGTGCGGCCCCGTGGTCCCGGCGGATCGCGAGGCGGATGCCCTGGGGCTCGACGATTTCGATGTAGTCGGGGCCTGCCCCGGTCCTCGGCTCGCCGCCGAGGAAACGCGCGTAAAAGTCCGCCAGCTTCTCCGGTTCGGTGCAATCGAGTACCAGGACACTGGTCTTGGCCACGGCCATTGTGCCTCCCTCCCCACTGCGGCGGGCCCGCGCCCGCCGCTGCTGACAACGGCTACCCCCGATCGGTCCCGGCACTCCGGAGCCCGGTACCCGCCGTGGTCGCGGCGGCGTGCGGCACCGCGGCCCGGCGTGGTCAGGAGTGCGGAGCGCCGTAGTGGCCGGCCAGCTGCTCGTGGTAGTCCTTGTCGCCGATGTGCTTTTCCTTGTCGAACTCCGGCGCGTGCTTGATGTCGTCCTTGGTGCGGGAGAGGTAGATCGTGGTCTCGTCGAGGTCGATGGACGAGATCGTCCCGGCCGGCAGCAGGACATGCTTGCCGAAGATCCACACCCCGGTGTCGACGACGAGGTAGGCGGCGCCGACCTCTACGGAGTGCTTGTCGACCTTTCCGATCGCGCCGTCGATCGCCTCGACCTTGAAGCCCGTCAGATCGGTGCCTTCCGGGTAGCCGGCGGCGTCGTGGAAACCCCAGATGCTGTCCGTCACGAGAGGGATCCTTCCTTGCGGTGCGCGGGTGAGGGCGATACCGGCCCGGCACGGTGTGCAGTGCACGTATCAGTCGCACGCCGTAGCGCGCGGAATTCGCTGATCATTGCATTCGCGTTCGGTTTTCTGATGCCCGGTGGATCTCCCGATACGCATGCCGCCGGGGAAATCCGGTAGATATTCGGGGGAGCGGCGTGCGGGTGATCCGAAAAGGCGCCGGGGCCCCACCGCATTCTTGCGGCGGGGCCCCCGGTCGGGCGATATGGATGCGACTACCAGCGGTACCAACGGCCGCGCGAGCCGCCCGCGGTGGTCGAGCGCATGAGGAAGCCGAGCAGCCAGAACGCCAGTACCACGACGGCGACGATCCACAGGGCCTTCAGTGCGAATCCGGCACCGAAGAGAAGCAGGGCGAGAAGCAGGACGAGAAGCAGGGGGACCATTGTCAACCTCCGAATCGGGGTCTTTCCCGCCATGGGTCGGGCGTGCGCCGCAGTGACGGGAGGGGACGGGTGATGTGCATGACGGTGATCATCCGAGAGTGGGGAAGCCGCTCAGATGCGGCCGTGGGTCAGTCGCGTCACGGGCCCGAAATGCGGCTTCGCCGTGGCGCGGCCCGCGGCGAAGGCGGCGCCGGCCACACCGAGCAGTCCGGCTCCCGCGCCGGCCGCGACGGCCTTGCGCTTCTTGACGGCCAGCCAGGTGGCGCCCGCCGTGGCGGCGACCTTCCCGGTGGCGGCCACGGCTGCCTGCCGGCCGGTTTCGATTCCGGCCGCGGCGGCCCGTCCGGCCTGTCCGGTCGCCGTCCTGGCCGACCGCGCGCCGGATTCCGCTGCCTCCTCGGCGACATGTGCCGACGATTTGGCCTTCGTGGCGGCGCGGGCCGAATCCCGCTGCGGCTTACTGTCGGGCCCGTCAGAATTCTTCCGCTGCTGAGTCATACCGTTCGCCTTTCCGCTCGAATCCGTTGTAAACACCGGGAGTTCGGCAATTGTCATTCCGCGTTATCAGTGGGAAGCAGTGAACCCAGTGGGCCGAGATCCAAGTTGAGATCGCTCATGGTGAGTCCGTAGCGGTCGCACAGTTCGGCCATGCGGTCCTGAAGAATCATGAGCGTCATCCCGACCCGCTCCTCCTGGTCCTCGCTCAGGTCGCCCTGGTCGACGCGGTGCAGTGCGGTGCGTTCCATGAGCTGGCGCAGCAACTCGACGATCGTCAGCACCAATTTGATGAGATCGCGTTCCACGGTCTCCGGATCGGTCTTCAGCCGCTGGGCGATGTCGCCGCCGCCCGACCGCTGCTCGGCGGGCCCGGCAGGGACCAGGTCGAAGGCCCGTGCCGCTGCCCGGGCCACTTCCGCGAACGCGGGCTCTGCGGGCTCGTCCATCATGGAAATTCCTCACCGCTGCGGGGAAACACGCTGCTGAGTAGGGGAGTTGGACCGGACGTCACCAGGGTGCCGGGTCGTCCGGCGTGATCGAGTGAATGACCGCGCGCAGATTGATCCGGACCAGGTCGACGTCGGCGACGGAGAGCACAAGGTCTCCGGTGAGCACCGCGCCGCCGTTCAGGAGGCGGTCCAACAGGTCGATGAGGGCCACCTGCCGCCCGGCGAGCGATTCCTCCTCGGTCAGGTCGGCGACGCCGGCGAAGCCGCCCACCGGCACCTCACCGCCCGTCATGACCGCTCGCCCGCCGCGGGCGGCGTGGCGAAGGAGTACGGCGCCCAGGGCCCGGTGACCTCGATGCGCACCCCAGGGGCGTCCTCGGCGAGCCCGACCACCGCCTGCCGGAACTCCGGCACGCTGTCGGCGGGGACCAGGTATGCCTCGTTGGCGATGTTCTCGCCCGCGCCGGAGGCCAGTTCCCCTTGCTGCGGACGGTGCACGACCCTGGCCCGGCCGAGGCCCGCCACGGCCTCCGGTATACGGGCGGCCACCGCACCCGCCGCGCGGTAGGCGTCGCGATGGGTACGGCGCTGCGCCCGGCGCTGCTGCAGATACGCCCGGCCGGGGGTCGTCGTCGGCGAGGCCGTACCGGCGGAGGCGGTCGACCCGGCCGGCGGCTCGGCCGCCGCCCGCGGATCCGCGTAGACCTTCACCCCCAACTCGACATGGCCTTCGAGCCAGGAGAGCAGCTCGCCGAAGTCCGCGGCCCGCTCGTGGAGCATCGACACCACACGGGTGTCGTCCAGATACACCGTGGCAAGCCGCATGGGGAGGACGGTCGTGCTCGCGTACGCCGCCTCCACCATCGCGTGGTGCGTGCGGGCGATCGCCTCCAGCTCAGCGAGGTCCTCCATGCGTGCCGTCATGCCCTCGGCGCTGTAGCCGTCGGCCGGAACGGAGGACACGAGGGCGGCGAGCCCGGCGGCGGTGACCGTACGCAGGGTGCAGCCCTCCAGCCCCATCAGCCGGGGTGCCGCGGCGTCGAGGTCGGTGCCGGCGCGGCTGATGGCGTAGACGTAGGAGCTGCGGGGCTGACCGACCGGCTCCCCCAGCGGCGCGGTGGCGGGTTCGGCGGTGTGTGCGTCGATGCTCACTGGTTCTCCTCGCGGTTCGCCTCTGCTGCCTCCGCCCGGCCCGCGGCCGGCCGATCCGGGGCGGCGGCCTTGGCGGCCTCGGCGGCCTTTCCGGGTCCCGGCGGGAGTCCGGCCACCGTGCGCAGCTCGGCGAGTTCGGCCCGCAGCTGCGCGTTCTCCTCGGCCAGCGCGTCACCGCCGGCGGCCGGCGCCCGCGCGTCGGAGACCTGCTGCGGTGCACGTGCCCGGGAGGAGAGCGACGGATCGTGCTCCCACCAGTCGATGCCCATCTCCTTGGCCTTGTCCACGGAGGCCACGAGCAGACGGAGTTTGATCGTCAGCAGCTCGATGTCGAGCAGATTGATCTGGATGTCGCCCGCGATGACCACGCCCTTGTCGAGGACGCGCTCCAGGATGTCGGCCAGGTTGGCGGAGGATCCCTGCTGGCCGTACGGGGACGCCCCGGAGGACGGCCCCATACGGCCGGCGAGTGAGTCGGACACGTGATCATCCCTATCTGTGCGGTCGGGACGGGTCAGCCGCGGGCCGCGACAGCCCGGCGGCGCCGGGAGACCGGCTGCTCGTCCTCTACATCGTCGTCGCCGTCGCCGTCGTCGTAGCCGTCGCCGGCGTCCGGCTCGTCCGCGAACTCGGGGTCCTCGTCCGCGGGTTCTTCCTCGTCTTCCGCGTCGTACTCGTCGTCGAGGTCGTCCTCCGGGTCGAGGTCGCCTTCCGCATCGCGGTCGTCGTCCGGTTCGTCGTCCACGGCATCGTCGGCGTCGGCATCGGCCCCGGAATCGTCACGGTCCTCCGGATGCTCCCGCTCGCCGTCCGCGGCACGTTCCTCCTCCGCGCGGCGCTCCTCTTCCTCGACGGCGTCCTCGTGCTCGACGACGACCTCACCGTCCTGGATCTCGCCGCGCCACCCATCGGTGGCCTCACCGCGCATCATGAGGAACTTGCGGTAGAGCTTGAGGTCCAGCCGGGCCCGGCGCCCCTGGGCGCGCCAGATGTTGCCCGTCTTCTCGAACAGCCCCTTCGGGAAGTATTCGAGAACCAGCAGCACACGCGTCAGGTTGTCCGCGAGGCGGTGGAAGGTCACCACCCCCTTGACCGTGCCCTTGGCGCCTTCGGTGGTCCAGGTGATGCGTTCGTCGGGCACCTGCTCGGTGACGTTCGCCCGCCAGCTGCGGGTGGACTTGGCGACCTTCACCTTCCAGTTGCTGGTGGTGTCATCCGCCTTCTCGACGCTGACGACACCCTTGGCGAAGGTGCTGAACTCCTGGAACTGCGTCCACTGGTCGTACGCCTCGCGCACCGGAACGCCCACATCGATGTCCTCGGTGATGGTGACGCTCTTGGACTTGCCACCACCGCCCTTGCGGCCCTTGCCGAACAGGCCCTTGACCTTGTCCTTGAGGGTGTCCTTGACGTGCGAGGCGCCGGCGGTCAGTGCGGCCTGCGCGGGAGATTTGCCCTCGCTGAGCGCCTTGCCGCCCTTCGCCAGGCCGCTCACCAGCCCGCTCGGCCCCTGACCGGGTTCGGCGAGCTTGGTGACGCTCTCGCCCAGCTTCTGCCCGAGATGGGTGACGGTGTGCTGAGCACGCGCCTGGAGGTAGTTCCGCAGTTCTTCCTTGAGCTGTTCGGCGGCCGGGCTCTGCGCCACCTCGTCCTTCATCCTGCTCAGCGTGGAGTCAGTCATTGCGGCCTCCCCGCTCAGCGGTGCGGCGCGCGGCCGAGGCCGTCTTGCGCGCCCCGGAAGTGGTCTTGCGGGCGGTTCCCGACGCCGTCTTGCGCGCACCTGTGGAAGCACTCTTGCGGGCCGCGCCGGCTGCGCCCGATCCGCCCCGTCGCGCGCCGGAGGACGCCTTGTCCGCGGTCGACTTGGCCGTCCTGGCGGGCTTCTTACGACGCGCGGTCTCGGCTCCGGAGCCGCCCCGGCTGTCCGCGGAGCCCTGGTCGTCCCCGTCGTCCCGGTCGCCATGCGGTGCGGTGTCCGTGTCGGACTCCGCGTCCACGTCAGCGTCCTGGTCCGCGTCGTCCGCAGGCTCGTCGGCGCGGTCCTGCGGTTCGTCCGACTCGCCGAGGCCCAGCGTCCGCTCGTGCAGCGAGTCGGCGAGATGCGACATGCGCTGTGTCATGGCGGACGTGGCCGCGGACTTCGTGGCGTCGACGAGTTCGGCGCGCACCTGGTCGTTGAGGGGGCCGAGGACCGGCGAGTTGGCCACCAGTTTGCCCAGCTCCCGCGGGTTCAGGCTGAGTTTCCGGCCGGCCAGGAACATGCCCAGGCCGATGGCCATCTTGGCTTTCTTCGTGCGTCCCAGCAGGTAGCCACCGACTACGGCGGCACCTATCTTGGCGTTGCTGATCATCTCTCGTACACCTCGTTCTCCTAGGTCAGGAGTGGTCACGTAGCCGCTGCTGGTTGGCCTCCAGCCACTCCAGGCGGTCCAGCAGTTCGTCCTCGCGGCGGTCGAACTCCTCGTCCCCGATGACCCCGGACAGCAACTGCTGTTCCAGTTCGGCGAGTTCCGCCCGCACGGGCTCGGGGTCGTAGTACTCCCGTTCCGCGGTGAGCAGCACTTGGTCGAGAACCCAGACCGTGCCCCGTACGGGGGCCAGCGGCAGGGTGAGGATCTGTGTGAGGAGACCCATGAGTCCTCCGCTCGGCGTGTCAGACGAAGCTGTACGGGGGCAGCGGTCCGTGCAGGTTGAGCGTGTAGGACTCGCCCAGTCGCTCGGCCTCCGCGTGGACGGCCTCGGAGAAGGCGCCGGCCTCCTCGCGCCGGACGAGGAACGACACATTGAGGAAGTGGCTCTTCGTCGGGTCGGCGACCGCGGTGCGCACCGCGCCCTCGTCGAGGTGTGCGGCGATGTCCTTGCCCACGCGGTCCTGCCGGGCCTGGACCTCCTGCGAGACCATTTCGCCGAGCGCCATCTTGTCGTCCTGCGCGGCGGGATTGTCCCGGGTGCGTTCGTTGAGCCTGCGTACCTCGGCGGACTCCTTCATGATCTCCCGCAGCAGGTCGTCCTCGTCCCGGGCGACCTTGAGGTTGTACTCCAGGCAGCCGTCGACCTCTTCGAGGCGCTCGGCGTAGGTGGCGCGGTGCTCCTCAAGGACGGCGGCCACCTGGTCGTCGTCCGGGCCCACCAGGCCGAATCGCATCGGCAGCGCGGCTCCGTCGGACAGCAGCCGTTCCTGGACGGCCTGGTGTGCGACCAGATCGCGGCGCTTGGCCCGCAGGTCCGCCGGCGCGTCGCTGACCACCGCGCTCAGCTCCTTCGTCCGGATGGTGCGCAGCTGCGCAGCGGGGTCGCCGACCCCGTCGATGCCGTCCAGACGCAGCGGGTGCCCGCTGTCGGTGATCGCGTATATATAGGTCGACATGTGTTATTCCTCCCTGCTGCGGGCGGTGCGGCGGCTGCTGGACGAGGAGGACTTGCGCGCCGGGCGCTCGGTCTCCTCGGCGGACTCGTCGCGGCCCTTTTGGAAGGACTCGCTGAATGCCTCGACGGCTCCCGTCAGCGCGCCTTTCGACTTCCCCTTGGCGCCGCTTTCGGTTGCCTCCCCGACGATGTCGGTGAGCTGGGTGGGTGCCTTGCGGCCCGATTCCAGGTCGAGGCGGTTGCACGCCTCGGCGAATCGCAGATAGGTGTCGACGCTCGCGACGACGACGCGGACATCGATCTTGAGAATTTCGATGCCGACGAGAGAGACGCGCACAAAGGCGTCAATGACGAGTCCGCGGTCGAGGATGAGCTCCAGCACATCGTAAAGATTGCCCGAGCCGCCACCGGTGTTCGGTGCGTTGGATTGCTGAACGACGGTCATGATCGGTTTTCCCTTCCGGTTGACCTGAGCGGGACATGGGGCACGGTTGGGGGATCTGGCAGGAGCCTGCCGGTCACCGGTCCACCTGGCCCCGCGCATAGCGGCGTATTCGCTCGTATTCCAGGAGCTGCCCCTGGGAGTCGAGCGAGACGCGATAGGAGGCCATGACGCTGGAGGTGTCGGGAATTCTCTCGATCTCCACCACTTCCACGTCCGCCGACCAGCCGTCCGGCGTGGCCTTGAGCGCGGACACCGAAGCGGGCTCGGAACCCAGCAACTCCGCGAGCTGCCCGGCGGCCTGCCGCATGGCCGTGGGGGCGGCGATGCGCTCCGGGCGGCTCTTGTCTTCCTTGCTCTCCGTTGTCGCCATGATCCCGCCTGTCGTGCGTTGTAGGGGTGTTTGCGAAGTGATCTCGGCCGTTCTGTTGGCGATGGAAGTCCGAGTGCCCCACCGGATCGAACATATGCGTCGCCAGGCGCCCGGCAGTTTTTCCGCTTTCCGGAAGGTTTTCGTCAAGTAATCAACTGCTTTTCCCTCCGGCCCAGTTCAGGGGGCGACGGTGCGGTGGAATGCGTTGATCACCAAGCGTGCGGGCTTCCTGTCCCCGCGTGGCGCTCGGTGCCGGCTGTGCGTCGACCGCTCCATGACGGGCGGCCGAGGCGTGATCACGAATGGGGAGGAGGCGCGACCCCGTCCCCTGGTGCTCCATGGCGTGTGCACGCGAGGAGTGCGCGGCCCGGAGCGTATTCGGCGTGGTGTCTTCAACTGGGCTATGCGGTGCAGGGTTTCAACGGTGAATGCAGTGGCGCCCGAAGTATTTCCGGGGAATTCAATGAACCGGGATTCCCTTTCCGTGCACCCTTCCGCGTCGCACAGTTTTCCGCTGCCCGCCGTTCGCCTCGATGCCGGCCGCCCGACCCTGTACGAAGCCGGGTGCAGCGGTCGATCCTGGAGCACGGAGCCGCGTTCACCAGGCATCGAAGGGGCGGGACATGAGCCGGTTGACGATCGCGATGCACCATGTCCGGGCCGCGTTGAGCGGCGCGCGGCGGCTCGGTATCGACACTCTGCCGCTGCTGCAGGCGGCACACATCCCGCCGCTCCTGCTGGGCGACGACCGGGCCCGTGTCACACCCGACCAGTTCACCCGCCTGATCAAGGCGCTGCACCACGCCACGGACGACGAATTCCTCGGCCTCGGCCCCACGCCCAGCCGCCGCGGTACCTTCGCGATGATGTGCCATGCCTGCCTGGGCTGTCCCGACCTCGGTGCGGTGCTCGACCGCGCGGCACGCTTCTACGGGCTCTTCCCCGGTGGGCCCGACCTGGCGATCCAGACGGTCACGGGCGGGGACGGCACGGACGAGGCGGTCTTCTCGGTGCGCAGCGACCTGCGCCCGTACGACGAAGGCCACTTCCTCTCCGAATGCCTCCTGATCATCTGGCACCGGCTCTCCAGCTGGCTGATCGGGCGACGTATCCCGCTGCGCTGGGCCCGGTTCGCCTACCCGGCCCCGGCGCACGCCCGGGAATACGACGTGCTCTTCGGCTGCCCGGTGCGCTTCGGCGCCCGGTACACCGCCGCCGGCTGGGACGCGCGTTGGCTGGCCGCCCCCGTCGTCCGGGACGAGGACGCGCTGACGCGGATGCTGCGCCGGGCGCCGGCGGACCTGCTCAGTCGGCGCGACTACGGCACCACGGTCGCCGACCAGGTGCGCAGGACGCTCGTCCAGGCGCTGCGGGCCGAGTCGGCGGCGCCTTTGCCGGACGTCTCCGCGGTCGCGGCGCGGCTCGCGGTCAGCCCGGCGACGCTGCGGCGCAGGCTGCGGGCCGAGGCGACCTCGTACCAGCAGCTGAAGGACGCGGTACGGCGGGACGCGGCGATCGCCTCGCTCGCCGCCGGGCAGGAGCCGATCGCCGAGCTGGCGGCGCGGATCGGCTTCTCGCAGGACACCGCCTTCCTCCGTGCGTTCCGCCGCTGGACGGGGACGACTCCCGGCGCGTACCGGTCGAACGGGCCGCCGGACGGGCCGAAGCCCTCCGGGCCGTCGTGCCCGGTCCACAGCGGTCCTGAGGTCCTCGGTCAACGAAGCTGAGCGTCCCGGTCAGCGCCTTCCTTACCCGCGAGTCACTACGGTCACCCCAACCACCCCGGCACACACGTCAGTTGGGAGAGCCGTATGAACCCACGGTCCACCGCGCTCGCCTTCGCCGCCGCCCTGTCCCTGTCCCTGTCCCTGGGCCTCACCGGTGCGAGCGCCGCGCCGGACCGGCCGACGGCGAACGGCGCCCCCGGCGACCTCGTGACCTCCTCGGCCACGTCCTTCCACCCCCTGCCAGGCCAACCCACCGCCACCCGGGCCTGGCACATCACCTACCGCTCCACCACCGCCAAGGGCACCCCCAACACCGTCTCCGGGACGGTCATCGTGCCCAAGGACGGCCGAACGGGCCCGCGTCCGCTCATCACCTACGCCGTCGGAACGGTCGGGCTCGCGGACTCCTGCGCCCCCTCGGCAGGTTTTCCCCAGGGCACCACCGTCGAGGCCAACCTCATCCAGCAGCTGACGGCCCGCGGCTGGGCCGTCGCGGTCACCGACTACGAAGGTCTGGGCACCCCGGGCGAGCACACCTACACCGTGGGCCGCGCCGAGGGCCAAGCCGTCCTGGACGCCGCCCGTGCCGCGCAGCGACTGCCGGAAGCGGGTGCGGCCGGCCTGACCGAGGACTCCCCGGTCGGCATCATGGGCTACTCCCAAGGCGGCCAGGCCACCAGCTGGGCGGCCGAACTGCACGCGACCTACGCGCCCGAACTGAACGTCAAAGGCACCGCGACCGGCGGCGTCCCCGCCGATCTGATGAAGGTCGCCGAAGCCAACGACGGCAACATCGGAGCCGGTCTGGTGCTGATGGCCGCCTCGGGCCAGAACGCCGCCCATCCCGAGCTGAACCTGGAGAAGTACCTCAACGACAAGGGCCGCCACTACGTCGACTTCATGCGGAAGAACTGTGTGGCCGTCGACACCGTCGCGGGGCTCTTCAAAAGGATCTCGGATGTGACGGTCCAGAACCCGCTGCACGAGCCGGACTGGCAGCGGCGGCTGCTCGCCTCCCGCCTCGGCACGAAGAAGCCGGACGCGCCCGTGTACCTCTACCACGGCACGGCCGACGAGCTCATTCCGTACGAGGTCGGCGCACAGCTGCGGGCCGACTGGTGCGGCAAGGGCGCCGACGTCCACTGGGCGCCGATCCCGCTCGGCGAGCACGTCGTCGGCGCGATGGTGGGCTCCACACCGGCCGCCAACTGGCTCGCGGACCGCTTCGCCGGCAAGCGGACGCAGGGCAACTGCGCCTGAGCCGCGCCCGGACCGCTCATGAGCCGAGCCTGACCCGCGCCCGATTCGCGCCTGCCGCGCGGGTCGGGCGCGAGTCCGGCTCTGCCGGGTCCGTCAGCGCTTCTGCAGCAGGTCGGAACCGAACCAGTCGTCGTCGGTCCGTACGCCGGGCAGGGCGAAGAAGTAGCCGCCGCCGACCGGCGTGACGTACTCCGCCAGCGACTCGTGCTCCAGCCGCTGCTGCACGGCGGCGAACTGCCGCTCCAGGTTCTGCTGGTAGCCGCAGAAGACCAGTCCGAGATCCATCCGCCCGTCGGTGTCGAACCCGCCGTCGTAGCTGTAGTTCCGCCGCAGGAAGAGCGAGTCGGCGGTCTCGGGGGTCCGTGGATTGGCGCGCCGGATATGGGAGTCGACCGGGATCCTCGTGCCCTGCGGGTCGTCGTGGAAGTCGGGCACCTCCGTCTCGACGCGACCGCCCAGCGGCGCTCCGCTCGCCTTGTGCCGCCCGAAGATCCGCTCCTGCGCGGTGACCGGCAGCCGGTCCCACGCCTCGACGTGGATGCGGATCAGACGCAGCACCTGGTAGGAGCCGCCGATCGCCCAGTCGGGCTCGCCGCACGGCGGCGTCACCCACAGCAGCCGGTCCCTCCCGGCGTCCGAGGAGAAGTCCGTGGTGGCGATCCCCTGCTTGAAGCCGGCGAAGTCACGCGGCGTTCCCGAGGCCCCGGACGGGTTGAGGAATCCGTCCGCCCGCCAGCGCAGCCGCATCCGGCCGGCGGTCTCCCGGGCCAGATCGCGCATGACCCGCACGACGGTGTCACGGTGCTGCGCACAGATCTGCAGGGACAGGTCACCGTGGCTGCGCGACGGAACCAGCCGGTCGTCGGGGAAGGCCGGCATCGGCTTGAGGTGCCGGGGACGTTGCGCGGTCAGGCCGAACCGGTCGTCGAAGAGGGACGTGCCCACGCCGAGCGTGATGCTCAGCGAGTCGGGCCCCGGCCGGTCCGCCGCCGGTGCCTCGTCCTCGGGCAGTTCCCCCGCCACCAGGACGCGAGCCCGCTCGGTGATCTTCTTGAACAGCTCGGTGAGCTGCGAGAGGTTCTCCGCCTGCACATCGAAGGCGAGAAAGGCGGCGAAGAGCTGCTGCGGGGTCACGATGCCGGCCTGATGGCGTCCGTGGAAGGGAATCCTGTCGGGCGGCACCCGCCGGCCCGCCCGCGGCCCGGCGGAGGGCGCCCCCGCCGCGGCGGCGTGTGCCTCCCCGCCCAGGCCGGTGGCGGCCGCCACACCGGCGATTCCCGCCGCGCACTTGAGGAACTCCCGACGCCCTTCGTCCCGCGCTGGGGTGCGGCCTTCGCCGGCCCGGTCACGTCTCATGGTCCCGCCATCCCTGACTGCGTCATCGGGCACCCAGCCGCCTGTGTACCTCAGCGCGATGGTCCCCACGGCCGGCGGGAAGGGCGGGAGCAACACGGCCTCGCCGCCCGATATCACGCCCGGATGCCCCTCCCGCTACCCCGATCGGCCCCCGGCCGGCGCCGCGGCGGTTCACGGTGCGGCACTTGACCGGCGCCCGCACGGATGGCGCAGACGGGCCCCGCCTCCACGCGACAGCCCGCCCACGCGCTCCTATGGTCGGCCTGTGACCTGCCCGAATGCGTCGCGGAAGAACACCCGGGGCCGGCCGACCCCCTGAGCACGGCATGCCATCGAGCCCGACGGACCCTGACATGAGCCAACCCGCTGAAGCGCCTCCCGACCTGCTGCGCGTCGAGAAGGGCCGTGCCGAGCCCGAGGAACTCGCCGCGCTCACCGTCGTGCTGTGCGCCCGCCTCGCCCTGTCGTACGCCGCGGCCGACTGGTACGACCGTGCCGAGGGGACCGCCGGGCGGCAGCGGGCGGCGCACACCGCCTGCTGGTCGGGCTGCTGGACGTGCGGCTGACCGGCCGGCCGGTCGGTGTCGTGAAGCGCGAGCCACGTGCCAGAAATATGATGAATGCGGCAATGGTGGGCTTCCGAGGGCCCATCGGAGCGGATGTGTCGGTCGCGGCCGGGCCCGGTCGCTTCCGGCGGCTCCGGCGTCCGGTGAGGAGGGCGGACTCGGATATGCCGCGCGGCGCACCCCCGCAGTGGCCCACGAAGCGATGCACCTGGGAGCGGTCCATGGCTCGGCGTCGTCCCCCGCGGTCGGCGAGTGCCGACGACCTGCTGACCACGCTCGGGCAGCTGACCGCCCGGGCGCGGGAGGGGGCCGAGCTCCAGCAGGCCCGGGTGGAACTCGCCGAGGCCCTGCAACGCGAGATGCTGCCGGCCGCGCTGCCGGAGCTGCCGGGGCTGCGGACCGCCGCCACCTATGCGCCGGCCCGCAGCGGCCTGGACATCGGCGGCGACTGGTTCGACGGTTTCCCGCTGCCCGACGGGGCGCTCGCCTTCTCCATCGGCGATGTCCAGGGACACGACGTCGAGGCCGCCGCCTTCATGGGACAGATCCGCATCGGACTGCGCGCCGTGGCCGCCCACGCCGCCGATCCGGGAGAAGTGCTGAGCCGGGCCAACGACCTGCTGCTGTCGGTGGACTGCGGCCTCTTCGCCACCTGCACGTTCGTGCGCTTCGACCCGGTCGCCTGGGAGGTGTCGAGCGCCCGTGCCGGGCATGTGCCCGGCGTCTGGGCCACGACCGACGGCCGGTACGGCCTCGCCGAGGACGCCGGGGGCCTGCCGCTCGGCATCGTGCCGGGTGAGCGGTACCCCGTGACGCGTCGGCGGCTCACCACCGCCGGAGCCTTCGTACTCCTCACCGACGGCGTGATCGAGGGCCCGTCCTTCCCGATCGAGGCGGGGCTGGAGCAGGTGAGCCGCCTGGTCAGCGCCCGGGCCGGCGAATCCCCGGGCGCGGTGGCCGACGCGGTGATGAGCGTCGCGGAGTTCACCGGGCACACCGATGACGCCGCGGTGATCGTCCTGCGCTACGACGGGGCGGACAGGGCGGGGTGAAGCCGGGGCCGGGCGCGCGTGTCGCGGCCGGTGGCGGGGCGTCGGCATTGTCTGATGGCTGACGTGGTGCGCACCGAGGAAGTCCGGCGTCTCGCTCCAGCAGTGCTGAAGATCCTCGCCCTCGCCGCCGTCTATTTCGCGTCCGCACGGGTCGGCCTGCTGGAGCAGGTGGTGATCGACGGGGTGGTGGTGACTCCCCTGTGGCCGCCTACCGGCATCGCGCTGAGCTGCCTGCTCTACCTGGGACTCGCGACCTGGCCGGGTATCGCGCTCGGCACGCTCTTCGTCATCCTGAGTCTGGGCCCCCTCTCCTACGCGACCCTGGGGGTCATCGCGGGGAACACCCTCGCGCCCGTGTGCGCCTGCCTGATGCTCAGGGCGGTGGACTTCCACCTCGCACTGGACCGGCTGCGGGACGGCATCGCGCTGGTGACCCTGGGCGCCTTCGGCGGCATGCTGATCAGCGCGACCCTGGGCAGCGGTGTGCAATGGCTGGCGGGATCGCTGCCGTCGAGCGGCTTCTGGCCGACGTGGGCGGCGTGGTGGGTCGGCGACGCCATGGGCGTGCTCGTGATCACCCCGCTCCTGCTCGTCTTCCGTACCGTCAGAAGGCCCCGTGACCTGCGCCCCTACCGGTGGATCGAGGCGAGCCTGCTGGCGGTCTGCTCCGCGGCCGTCGCGGTCCTGGCGACGCAGAGCCCGCTGGCGGTGCTCTTCCTGGTCTTTCCGCTGATCGTGTGGGCCGCCCTGCGATTCCAGCTCGCGGGCGCGGCTCCGTGCGTGCTCCTGGTGTCCGTACTGGCCATCTCGGCGGCCAAGAGCCGCAGCGGGCCCTTCTCCGGCCAGAGCCTGCTGGAGGCGATGGTCAATCTCCAGGCTCTCAACGGCTCCGCGGCACTCACCGCCCTGCTGCTGTCGGCGATCGTCACCGAGCAGAACAGCGTCCGGCGGAAGATCGAACAGGCGTGCAGGGACCTTGCGGAGGTGGTGGAACGGCTCGCGCCGGGGGAGACCATGCGACGGTGGCCGCCCCCGGACGGCGACGAACGATGACGTACGGACGGCCGCTCGCCGGTTGCGTACGAGCGCCCCGGGGCGTCAGCCGTCGAGCAGTTCCCCGAGGTCGTAGTTGACCGGCTCCTCCAGCTGCGCGTAGGTGCAGCTCTCCGGGGTCCGGTCCGGGCGCCAGTTGCGGAACTGGGCCGTGTGGCGGAACCGGTCGCCCTCCATGTGGTCGTAGGCGACCTCGCAGACCCGCTCCGGGCGCAGCGGCACCCAGGACAGGTCCTTGCCGCCGCTCCACCGGCTGGGGCCGCCGGGCATCCGCTTCGACGCGTGTGCCGCCTCGTCGGCCCAGTCGCCCCAGGGGTGGCCCGCCACCTCGTCCATCCGCAGCGGCTCCAGCTCCTCGACCAGCGCGCGCCGCTTCGCCATCGGGAACGACGCGCACACCCCGACGTGCTGCAACCGCCCGTCACTGTCGTGCAGCCCCAGCAGCAGGGAGCCGACGACGGGGCCGCTCTTGTGGAGGCGGTAGCCCGCGACGACGCAGTCCGCGGTACGAGCGTGCTTGATCTTGTACATGGCCCGGTCGCCCGGCCGGTAGGGCAGGTGCAGCGGCTTGGCGACCACACCGTCAAGACCCGCTCCTTCGAACTGGTCGAACCAGGTACGCGCCAGCTCCTGATCGGTGGTGGCGGGCGCGGTGTACACCGGTGGCCCGGCCGACGCGAGCGCCGCCACCAGCGCTTCCCTGCGGTCCGACTGCGGCTCGTCCAGCAGCGACCGCGAACCGAGGGCGAGCAGGTCGAAGGCCACGAGCGAGGCGGGCGTCCGCTCGGCGAGCGTACGGACCCGCGAGTCGGCCGGATGGATGCGCTCCAGCAGCTCCTCGAAGTGCAGCCGGCCGTCATGGGCGATGACGATCTCACCGTCGACGACGCAGCGGGGCGGCAGCTCGGCCCGTGCCGCGGTCACCACCTCGGGGAAGTAGCGGGTCAGCGACTTCGTCGTGCGGCTGGCGATCTCGATGTCGTCGCCGTCCCGGAAGACGATGACGCGGAAGCCGTCCCACTTGGCCTCGTACTGCATGCCGGCGGGGATGTCGGCCACCAGCTTCGCGAGCATGGGGGAGACCGGGGGCATGACAGGCAGATCCATGCTTCCGATCCTGCGCGGAGTGCCGCGTTCCCGCGCGCTGGGCCGGTGCGCCGGCGACCGCTCCCGGCGGGGCGCCATCCGCTCCCGGCGCGCGGCCCCGGCCCGCGCAATTTAGCGTTGAGGCATGGCCGCAGGAGCTGTTGAGCTGGACGTCGCCGGACGCAAGGTGCGCCTTTCGCACCCCGACAAGACGTACTACCCCGAGCGTGGCTTCACCAAGATGGACGTCGCGCAGTACTACATCGCCGTCGCGGACGGGGTGCTGCGCGGGGTGCGCGACCGGCCCACCACCATGCAGCGCTTCCCGGACGGCGTCGAGGGCGAGTTCTTCTACCAGAAGAGGGCGCCGAAGGGGCTGCCGGAGTGGCTGCCCACGGCACGTATCGCGTTCCCCAGCGGACGGTTCGCCGACGAGATGTGCCCCACGGAGCCCGCCGCGGTGCTCTGGGCGGCCAACCTGGGCTGTCTGACGTTCCACCCCTGGCCGGTGCGCCGTGGCGACACCGAGCACCCCGACGAGCTGCGGATCGACCTCGACCCGCAGCCCGGCACCGGCTTCGCCGACGCCGCACGGGCCGCCCACGAACTGCGTGCGCTGCTGACCGAGCTCGGGCTGCGTGGCTGGCCCAAGACATCCGGCGGCCGCGGGGTGCACGTCTATGTACCGATCCGGCCCGAGTGGACGTTCACCGAGGTCAGGCGGTCGGCGATCGCCCTCGCCCGGGCCCTGGAGCGCCGGCTGCCGGACCTGGTGACGTCGGCCTGGTGGAAGGAGGAGCGCGGCGAGAAGGTGTTCGTGGACTACAACCAGATGGCCCGGGACCGGACCATCGCCTCGCCCTACTCCCTGCGCTCCAGGCCGCGGGCGACGGTCTCCACCCCGCTGCACTGGGAGGAGCTGTCCGACGTCGAGCCGGAGGACTTCGACCTGCGCACCGTCCCGCCGCGGTTCGCCGAACTCGGCGACCTGCACGCCGAGATGAGCGACCACGCCTTCGGTCTGGAAACGATCCTGGAACTCGCCGACCGGCAGGCGGCGGACGACGGGCTGGGGGAGATGCCGTATCCGCCCGACCACCCGAAGATGCCGGGGGAGCCGTCCCGGGTACAGCCGAGCCGTGCCAAGAAGAAATGAGCGCTCCCCGCTCCCGCCCGCACCCCTAGCCGAAGAGGTTCGGTTCGCTCTCCTTCGCGCCCACCAGCTCATAGCGTGTACCGGTGAGTGACCGTCCCGTGTAGAGCCGGATGAGGCTCGGTGCATCGCCGACGTAGTGCGCTGGTGACCGGCCGCCGCCTGCGGCCCCGAGCACCAGCGGGTCGTCGCGGCCGTCGATGTCGGCCCGCAACGGCAGGGCGGCGCGCTGCCGGGATACGTGGGCCAGGATCCCCAGTGCGTGCTCCAGCCCGGCACCCCCGTACGCTCCTGGCTCCCCGAACGCATCGCGTACGTCCCCGGCGTGGACCCACTCGCCCAGCGCCACCCCGTCGAGGCGCCCGCCGGACCGGGCGATGACGGCGCCCGCCTCGGTCATACCGCGCTCCAGCTCGTCGACGACCTCGGCGTTCGACCAGCCGGCGCGCTCGGCAATGTCGCGGTCGTTTCCCTCGGGCGTGAAGACGCCCTTTTCGACGCGGTTCTCCACGATGCGGGTCAGCGCCGCTCCGCAGTGCGCGAGCACATGACGGACGGTCCAGCCGGGGCAGGCGGTGCGCAGGGCGAAGTCCGCGTCCGGACGGTCCCTCAGGAGCGGTATCAGGGCGTCGCGCTCGGTACGCAGAAGGAGTTCGGGCCGCCCTGGCCGTATGTGTCGGTCATGGCACCGCACTGTACGGGTCGGGCCGGGGTCGGGCCCGGCCGATGCAGTTGCCCTGATGACGCCTGGGGGAAGACGCTCCAGGAAGTCGGCCGCCCCGGTCCTTTCCGGCGCGTGACTAGCGGTCCGGCAGGTTCTCCTCGTGTTCCCGCACCGCGTCCAGCCGTTCGCGCACCCAGCTCTCCACATCGCTGACATGGCGGGTCGCCGCGGTGAAGGCGGCCAGGCTGTCGTGCGCGCTGAGCGCGGTGTAGATGTCCATGTGCTGCTGATGGGTCCAGGACAGCACGTCGCTCTTGACCAGGGCCCGCCAGATACGGGCCCTGGCCGTCAGCTGACTGACCGAGGACACCAGGGACTGCAGGGTGAGGTTTCCCGTCGCCGCCACGATGTCGGCATGGAAGGCCAGGTCCTCACGGACCAGCTCCTCGGGGTCCTGGAGTGTGCGCATCCGCTCGATCCGCTCCCGCAGACCGGCCAGCGCCCGGTCGTCGATCCGGGTGGCGGCCAGCGCGGTCGCACCCGGCTCCAGCACCTTGCGGCACTCGAACATCTCGCCGATGCCGGTGTCCTGGGCGAGTTCGAGGAAGCTGCCGATGGCGTTGAGCAGGCGGTCCGGCCGCAGGTCGGTGACGAAGGTGCCGTCGCCGCGGCGCACTTCGAGCACTCCGGCCATGGCGAGCGCGCGTACCGCCTCGCGGAGCGAGGGGCGGGAGAGCTGAAGCTCCGCGGCGAGCGTGGCCTCCGGAGGCAGCCGGTGGCCGGGGGCGAACTCGCCGGTCTCGATACGGCGCTTGAGCAGCCCGATCGCCTCGTCGACGACGCTCCCCACCCCGCCGCCCTCTTTTCTCGATGCCATGGCCTCAGGATGTCATCCCGGCCCATACCGGACCGTCGGGGTAGCGGTGATCGCGCAGGGTCTCGCGGCGGATCTGCGCGCTGTATCCGGGGGCCTCGGGCACCAGATAGCGCGAGCCGCGGATGCGTACCGGGTCGTGGAAGTGCTCGTGCAGATGGTCGACGTACTCGATGACGCGGTCCTCCATGCTCGCGCTGACGGCGATGTAGTCGAAGATCGACAGGTGCTGGACCAGCTCGCACAGGCCCACCCCGCCGGCGTGCGGGCAGACCGGTACCCCGTGCGCGGCGGCCAGCAGCAGGGCGGCGACGGCCTCGTTGACGCCGCCCAGCCGGCAGGCGTCGATCTGGCAGATGCCGATCGCCTCGGCCTGCAGGAACTGCTTGAACATCACGGCGTTGTGGGCGTGCTCCCCGGTCGCCACATGGGTGGGAGCGATGCTCCGGGCGATCGCCGCGTGCCCCAGGATGTCGTCGGGGCTGGTGGGCTCCTCGAACCACCAGATGTCGCACTCCGCCAGTGCGTCCATCCACGCGATCGCCTCCTCGACACCCAGCGTCTGGTTGGCGTCGATCATCAGCCGCCTGCCAGGACCGATGATCTTGCGGGCGATGCGGCACCGGCGTACGTCGTCGGCCAGATCGGCGCCGACCTTCAGCTTGACGGCGTCCCAGCCCTGCTCGACCGCCTCCTGGCAGAGCCGGGTCAGTTTGGCGTCGTCGTAGCCCAGCCAGCCGGCGCTCGTGGTGTACGCGGGGTAGCCCTGCCGGCGGACCAGGGCCTCGCGTTCGGCGCGGCCCGGGGCCCTGGCCTCCAGCATCTCCAGCGCGGCGTCCGGCGTCAGCGCGTCCTTGAGGTAGCGCCAGTCGACCAGGTCGACCAGCTGCCGCGGTGAGAGATCGGAGAGCAGCTTCCACACCGGCTTGCCCGCGAGCTTGCCCGCCAGGTCCCAGGCGGCATTGACCACCGCGGCGGTGCCGAGGTGGATCGCGCCCTTGTCCGGGCCCAGCCAGCGCAGTTGGCTGTCGCCCAGCAGATGCCGGGAGAAGCCGCCCAGGTCGCCGACGATCTCCGCGACGGACATTCCGACGGCACGCTCGCCGATGGCGCGGGCGGCCGCTACCGCGAGGTCGTTGCCCCGGCCGATGGTGAAGGTGAAGCCGTGCCCCTCGGTCACCTCGGACGTGTGCTTGTCGCCGCCGGCGACATGCAGCACCACGTACGCGGCGGAGTAGTCCGGCGCCTCGTTCATCGCGTCGGATCCGTCGAGGTCGCGCGAGGTCGGGAAGCGGACGTCGATGGTCTCGACGCCGACGATACGAGCGGTCATCTGCACTCTCCTGTGACAGCGAACGGGTGTCCTGCGCAGAGCGAACGAGGAGCGGACTCCGCGTCGGAGTGCGCCCCGGGAAGCCAACATGTCAGATGTCTGCGTCGGTCGCCAGACGACACATCAAAGAAAAAGGCCATTCACCGGCCCCTTGTAGGGGTAAGAGGGGGCGGCTACGGTGCACCGGTCAGATGTCTCGGGGATTGCCGTTCGGTGTCCCGTCCCGGCGTCACGGCCACCCGTCAGGCCGGAACAGCTCGGTGAAAGCCTTCTCCGACCCCTTCCGACCCGGCCGGATGTCACGCAGCCGCCGACTCCCCACCGACCCCGTCACCCGACCGCCCACCCGTCAGCCTGTCCCGCAGGGAGGTTCGATGACCACGGCCGTCATCACCGCGGAGAGCGTGCGCCGGAAAGTGTCCCGGCGCCTGCTCCCGCCGCTGTTCGTCATGTTCGTGCTGAGCTTCCTCGACCGCACCAATGTCGCCCTGGTCAAAACCCATCTCGCCACGGACGTAGGGGTCTCCGCGGCCGCCTACGGCTTCGGCGCCGGCATCTTCTTCGTCGGCTACGCGCTGCTCGGCGTTCCGTCCAACCTCGTACTCCACCGCATCGGAGCCCGCCGCTGGCTGTCGGTGATGATGCTGGCCTGGGGCGTGCTGTCCTGCGCGATGGCCCTGGTCAGCAGCCCGACCAGCTTCTACGTCCTGCGCTTCCTGCTCGGCTCGGCCGAGGCCGGGTTCTTCCCCGGGGTGATCCTCTACCTCACCTACTGGTTCCCCGGGGCCGACCGCGGCAAGGCCACCGGCGTATTCCAGTCGGCGGTGGCCGTCGCCAGCCTCATCGGCAACCCCGTCGGCGGCTACCTCATCGGCCTGCACGGCCTGGGCGGACTCGCCGGCTGGCAGTGGATGTTCCTCCTGGAGGGCCTGCCCACCGTCCTGCTCGCGATGGCCATCCCGTGGCTGCTGACGGACCGTCCGGAACAGGCGAAGTGGCTGACGCCCGAGGAACGGCGGCTGTTGTCCGACCGGATCGCCGCCGACCGGCCGGGAGCCGACGCCAGACCACCCCGCGCCATCCGCCAGATCCTCTCCGACAGCCGCGTACTGCGCCTGATGTTCGTGTACTTCGCCATCCAGATCGGCGTCTACGGTGTGACCTTCTGGCTGCCCGCGCTGGTCGGCCGCATCGACGGCCTCTCCGACCTGGGCATCGGCTTCGTCTCGGCGCTGCCCTGGGTGTTCGCACTGCTCGGCGTGCTCCTGCTGCCATGGATCTCGGACCGTACGGGCGACCGGCGTGGACCGCTCCGGCTGGCCCTGGTGCTCACCGTCGCCGGGCTGATCGGCGCGGTGGTCCTGCCGCCGGTCGCCGCGATCGGCGCGCTCGGTGTCGCCGCCTTCGGATTCCTGGGCGCCCAGCCGGTGTTCTGGCAGGTGCCGCCCACGATCCTCACCGGTGCCCAGATGGCCGGCACCATCGCGCTGATCTCCGGCTTCGGCAACCTCGGCGGGTTCCTCGGGCCGTATCTGATGGGCCTCGTCGAGACCGCCACCGGGTCCGGCGCCGCCGGCCTGTACGTCATCGGGGCGGTGGTCGCCGCCGGTGCGGTGGTCGTGACCGGCTTCCGTTGGGTGGGCCGAGACGCGGGACGACCCGCCCCGCGAGCCGGCCGGCCCACGGCCGACGTCGCCGACTAGCCCCCTCGGCCTCGGCCGGGCCCCGACAGCAGAGACTTCGAGAAGGAGAGCCATGACGCGCATCGTGCGCTTCACCGACGACACCGCCACCGTGCACACCGGCATCGCCGACGACCGCGGCGGCATCCGGGCCTTCCCCGCGGGGACCCGCATCGCCGATCTGCTCCGGCTGCGCGCCGCCGAACTCCGCGAACTTTCCGAAACCACCGCGGCCGGCGACGCCTCCCACACCGAGCGGGAGGTCCTCCTCCTGCCGCCACTGGACGGGCGGATGGAGCTGTGGGCCGCGGGTGTCACCTATGAGCGCTCCCGCGAGGCCCGCGTCGCCGAGAGCACGGAGCAGACCGTCTACGAACGGATCTACGACGCCGAGCGCCCCGAACTCTTCCTCAAGGCCGTGCCCTGGCGGGTCGTCACGGACGGTGAACCGATCGCGGTGCGGGACGACTCCGCGCTCGATGTGCCGGAGCCCGAGCTGGGCCTGATGGTCAACCGGCACGGCGAGACCGTCGGCTATGTGGTCGTCGACGACGTCAGTTCGCGCTCCATCGAAGGGGAGAACCCTCTCTACCTCCCGCAGGCCAAGATCTACGCCGGCAGCTGCGCGGTGTCCTCCGGCATCGTTCCGGCCTGGGAGATACCCGACGCCGAGGCGCTGGGGATCGCGCTCACCGTGCGCAGGGGAGGCACCGTGGCGTACAAGGCGGCCACCTCCACGGCCGCCTTCCACCGGACGCCGGAGGAACTGGTCGGGTACCTGCGGCGCTGCCAGCCTTTCCCCGACGGAGTGGCGCTCTCCACCGGGACCGGAATCGTGCCCGACCTCGACTTCACCCTCAACACGGGGGACGTCGTGGAGATCGCCATCGACGGCGTCGGCTCGCTCACCAACTCCGTCACCGCCGACCCGTCCGAGCTGAACTGGCTCGTCGAGGCGGCTGACGACCCCCTGGTGCGCCGAGTGCACCGCCGGTGGCGCTGACCTCGTGCCCTCGGCATGGCCGCCGGCCGTCCGGCGCCCGGCGGTGGCGGGGCGCAGGCCGGCCGGGGTGCTCGCGACGTGCGCCCCGGGGGACCTGGCCGCAGCCTGGTGACATGGAAGAGCAGCCACCGCAGGTGACCGTGCACCCGCCAGAGCCGGGCGGGGCGCGGCGGGTGATGGCCGGTGATCGCCGCCTTGGCGTCGCCCACCGCATCGAGGACGTGGTGTCGCTCCTCCGGCACGTCGGGCTGGACGAGGTGGAGGTCGAGGAGACCGACCTCATCGACTGGCAAGGCGGCGGCCCCGAGGAATGGGGCGCATAGGCGTCCTCAGCGGGCGTCGGCGAACTCCCGCTCGGCCTGCCTGCGCAGTTCCTTCTTGTCCGGCTTTCCGGCATCGGTGAGCGGCAGCGCGTCGGTGAACGTCACGCGCGCCGGCTCGTACATCGCGCCGCGCGCCGAGCGGACCATGGCGCAGAGTTCCCGGTCGTCGACCTCGCTGCCGGGCGCGCGTACCACCACCGCGTGCACCCGTTCGGTGCGGTCGGCGTCGCGTACGCCGAAGACGGCACTCTGCAGGACGTCCGGGTGGGTGTTCAGCAGGTCTTCGAGTTCGGTGGTGTAAACATGGCCGCCGACCACGACGATCATGTCCTTGAGCCGGTCGACGATGGTCAAGTACCCCTCGCCGTCGAGGTGTCCGACGTCTCCGGTGTGCAGCCAGCCGTCCCGCAGGACTTCGGCGGTCAGTTCGGGCTGCTTCCAGTAGCCCTGCATGACCATGGGGGAGCGCACGCAGATCTCGCCGTGCTCACCCGTCGGGAGGTCGTGCCCCGAGGCATCGCGGATCGCCACCTCGACCCCGGGCAGGACCTTCCCCGCGGACCGCAGGCGGTCCGGCCGAAGCGGGTCGTGGTCCTCGGGAGCCAGCACGCTGACGCCGCCCGCCTCGTTCTGGCCGTAGCCCTGGACGAGCACCGGGCCGAAGGCGCGCACCGCGTCGGCGATGCGGGCGGGGGACGCCTGGCAGCCGCCGTAGGTGAGGGTGCGCAGGCTGGAGGTGTCGGTGTGCGGCGCGTCCGGGTGGTCCATCAGCTGGTAGAGCAGCGGCGGCAGGACGAAGAGGTCGGTGATGCGCTCGCGCTCGATGGCGGCGAGTGCCGTCGCCGGGTCGAAGTCGTCGAGGAGCACGACCGTGCCGCCCGAGTTGATCGTGCTGTCCGCGATCATGCCCGCGGCGTGCGCGAGGGTCGTGCACACCAGCTGGCGGCGCGCACCGACCGGCAGGTCGGACGGCGCGCCGCGGAACCAGCGGGCCTGCCCGAAGGTGGTGCAGATGCCCTTGGGGTGCCCGGTGGTGCCTCCGGTGTGGCGGATGGTGCACACGTCCTGCGGCTGCGCCCGGCCGGGGAACGGCTCGCCGCTCTCCGCGGCGGCCAGCTCCAGCAGGTCGGTGCCGGTCTTCGAGGGGCCGAGTGCGAGAACGGCCGGAACCGCTGCCGCGCCCGCTATCTCCTCGGCCCGTTCCACCATGCGCGGGTCCACGATCAGGGCGCGGGTCTCGACGTCCCGGACGATGGCGGCCTGGGAGTCCGCGGAGAGCTTGTTGTAGAGGTGGTTGACGCGGGCGCCGAGCAGATTGGCCGCGTAGCGGGCGGCGATCGTCTCCGGCAGGTTGCCGCTCAGCAGGGTGACGGTCTGTCCCCGGTCGACCCCTTGGGCGCACAGCGCTCGGGCCATGCGGTAGACCAGCGCACGGAACTCGCCCGCGCTGACCCGCCGGCCCTGGTGGACCTGGATCTCGCGGGCGGGGTCGGCGCTCAGTGCGTCAAGGTTCTCCTCCACGTAGGTGCGGAAGGTCCGGGCATCTGCTGACATGTAGGGGGTTCCTCCTGACGCCGACGTGCTCGTGCCGTACGCCGGCGGTGCGGTGTGCAGGTTTAGTTGCTAGAGGCAACTAAAGTCAGGTTAGCGGTTGTTGATCGACTTCTCCAAGTCGGGCGATGCCCGGCGCGCCCCGCCGTCCGGCGGGCGCCGGGCACCCGCCGTCGGGCCACCACGGCGGTGCCGGTCCGGTGGACCGACGGTGTGGGACGTGCTCGCATCAGGTGAAAGAAGCGAAGGAGCGCTCCCTCTCCCTGCGGGTCCGTCCCGCGTGGAGAGATGATGGAGTGCAGCAGAAGCACGGCGGGAGACGGCCGGTGTGCGAAGAGCGCAGTGGCTGTCGGTCGCGAAGACCGGCGGAAGGAGTGCCTGGGATGGCGACCGACGCGTTCCCCGAGGGCTTCCCCGTCGAAGGCTTCCCGGTCGGGGAGGGGCCGTCCAGGCCGGGCGGGCTGCTCGATGTGCTGGGCGTGGCCGCGGTCATGCTGGACGCCGAGGGCCGGATCGCCCTGTGGAGTCCCCAGGCCGAGCAGCTCTTCGGATGGACCGCGCAGGAGGCGCTCGGCCGGCCCGCCGCCCAACTGCTGGTCGGTCCCGAGCACCTCGACCAGGTGCTCAGCCTGTTCTCCCGGGTCATGAGCGAGGGCAAGAGCTGGGCCGGTGTCTTTCCCGTCCAGCACAAGGACGGCAGCACGCGCCTGGTCGAGTTCCGCAACATGCGCCTTCAGGACGAAGGCGGCGAGACGTACGCCCTGGGCATCGCCACCGACCAGGCCGTGCTGCGGCGGGTGGAGCGCGATCTCGCGCTGTCCGTCCGGCTGGTGGCCCAGTCGCCGATCGGCCTGGCGGTCCTGGACACCGGTTTGCGGTTCGTCATGGTCAACCCGGCACTGGAGCGCATCAACGACCTGCCCGCCGAGGAGCACATCGGCCGCGAGGTCCAGGATGTGCTGACCTTTCTCGACACCGAGGTGATCGCCGCCCGGATGCGGGATGTCCTCGACAGCGGGCGGCCGCTGCTCGATCAGTTCACCGTCGGCCGCACGGTCGCCGACCCCGCCGGTGAGCACGCCTGGTCGGTGTCGTACTACCGGCTGGAGGACCCCAATGGCCGAGTCCTCGGCCTGGCCACCTCCGTCGTCGACATCACCGAGCAGCACCGGGCCGCCACCGAAGCGGCCCGGGCACGCAGGCGCCTCGCCGTCATCGCGGATGCCTCCGCGACCGTCGGCACCACCCTCGACGTCGACCAGACCGCGCACGAACTGGCCGACGTCATCGTGCCCGAGCTGGCCGACCTGGCCGCGGTGGACGTCCTCGACGCCGTGCTGGAAGGCCGGCGCACGACATCTCCCTCGCCGGGCGCCGCTGCCCGCTTCCGGGCGCTCGCGGTTTCCACGGCCTACCCCACCGACGCCGTCCGCGCCGCCGACCCGACCGGCCAGATCGCCTCCTACGACGCAGACCGGCTCATCACCCGGTGCGTGACGAGCGCCCGCCCGGTACTCGTACCGCACGTCGGGCCGGCGGACCTGCCGCGCATCGCCGCCGATCCCCAGGGCGCCGAACTGCTGGGGCGGGCCGGACTGCACTCCTATCTCGCCGTGCCGCTGATCGCCCGCGGTGAGGTCCTCGGCGCGCTGTCGCTCTACCGCGTGCGCAATCCGCAGCCGTTCGACGAGGACGACGCCGTACTGGCGGTCGAGCTGGCCTCCCGCGCCGCGGTGTGCATCGACAACGCCCGCTCCTATCAGAGTGAGCGGCGCACCGCGCTCACCCTCCAGCGTCACCTGATGAACCACCGGCCGCCGCAGCCCATGGGGATGGAGATCGCCTACCGCTACCAGCCCGCCCAGGCGGCGCGTGAGGTCGGCGGCGACTGGTTCGACGCGATTCCCGTGGCCGGCGACAAGACCGCTCTGGTGGTCGGCGACGTCATGGGCAGCGGAATCAATGCCGCCGCCACCATGGGGCAGTTGCGCACCACCACCCGCGCCCTGGCCGATCTCGACCTGGAGCCCGCCGACGTGCTCCAGCATCTCGACCACATCGTCTCCGGCCTCGACCCGGCCTTCGCGACCTGTCTGTACGCCGTCTACGACCCGTATCTCGGCCAGTGCAGCATCGCCGTCGCGGGGCATCTGCCGCCCGTCCTCGTACGGTCCGGCCGGTCACCCGAGCTGCTCGATCTGCCCACCGGGGCCCCACTGGGCGTCGGCGGCGTCCGCTTCGAACAGACCACGGTGCCGCTTCCCGACGGGGACCAGCTCGTGCTCTACACCGACGGTCTGGTCGAAACGCGCGACCAGCCCATCGACGACCGGCTGCGCATACTCCTGGACCTGCTGGCGGAGCCCGAGGAGCCGCTGGAGCAACTCTGCGACCGGCTCCTGGGCGCCCTGCGACATGCGAACGACCACGACGATGTCGCCCTGCTCATCGCCCGTGCGCACGCTCACGACGTGTGACGAGGCGGCGGCGGATCGTCCACCGGACCTCCCTGACTTGTAACCGGTCGACCGTGGAATTCGAACCCCCGGGTGGCCGCGAAATCCGCGTGCATACCGGCGTGCGGTCGTCCAGAAGCGCCCTCCATGGCCCGTTCAGCAACTGATTTCGTTGTCGAAGAGGTCTTGACGGGGCCCTGACGCGAGGGTTGTATTCGGTCACCGAAGCGGGAGCCCGCCATGTGCCGGGTTTCTTCCCCTTCGAGGCACTCTCCGCCGAAGGTGCCCCCTTCCTGCCGCCAGCACCGATGGGATACGCATGACCGATACGCACCACACCCCCGCAGCCGTCGCTCCGGAGCATGCGGGACCTGGCTCCACGGAGGGGAAGTCCCCGCGGCTCACCCGGTCGATCGGTGTGGTCGGGGGCACGCTGCTCACGCTGTCATGTCTGACCCCGGCGTCCTCGCTCTTCGTGATCGTGCCGGACTCCTTCGCCACCCTGGGCACGGGCACCGCCCTGACCATCGCCGTCGCGGCCCTGCTGTGTGTCGGCGTCGCCTTCACCTACTCCGAACTCGGCACGCTGATACCGAGTTCGGGTGGCGAGTACGCCATGGTCGGCACCCTCATGGGCCGGCTCGCCGGGTGGCTGGTTTTCGTGCTGTCACTGATCGTGGTGATGATCGTCCCGCCCATCATCGCGCTGGGCACCGCCGACTATCTGGCGCCGATCGTCCCGCTCGATCCGCAGTACACCGCGGCCGGCGTGATGCTGCTGGCCACCGCCATGGGCCTGCTCGACCTGCGCGCGAACGCCTGGATCACCGGCATCTTCCTCGTGCTGGAGGTCGTGGCCTGCGCGGTCGTCGCCTTCCTCGGCTTCAGCCACACCAACCGCTCGGCCTCGGTACTCGTCCACCCGGTGATGGACTCGGGCCACGGGCACACCACGGCCATCACCGCGGGCTTGATCGTGACCGGCCTGGCTACCGCGCTCTTCATCCTGCAGGGGTTCTCCACCGCCGTGTATCTGGCCGAGGAGATGGACAATCCGCGCCGCAACGTCTCGCGCACCGTCCTGTGGACGCTCGGCATCGGCGTGGCCGTCGTCCTCGTCCCCGTCGTCGCGATCACGCTGGGCGCCCCCGACCTGGCGACCCTCGGTGCCGGCGACGTCGCGGGCATGGTGCAGTCCTGGAGCAACTCCGGTGTCGGCGCGTTCGTCAGCCTCTGCATCGCCCTGGCGATCATCAATGCCGCCATCGTGATGGTCATCCAGAACTCCCGCGTCGTCTTCTGCTCGGCACGCGACGCGGCCTGGCCGACCCCCGTCAACCGGGTCTTCTCCCACGTCGGCCGGCGCTTCGGCTCGCCGTGGGCGGCCACGCTCGGCGTCGGTGTCCCCGGAGCGGCGCTGTGCTTCGTCAACCTCGACACCCTGAGCGAGGTGACCGGCGTGGCCGTCGCCGCGATGTACGTCTTCGTCGCGCTCGGCGCCCTGGTCTCGCGCCGCGGGGTCCACAAGCACCGCCTGGCCTGGCGGATGCCGCTCTGGCCGGTGGTTCCGGCGCTGCTCGTCATGGTGCTGGCCTGGGTCCTCTACCAGCAGAGCGTCAAGAGCCTGATGATCACCGGGGCCATCGTCGCCGGTGCCGCCGTCTACTGGGCGTGCTATCTGCGTCCGCGCCAGGAGACGCACTGGGTCATCACGGTTCCCGAGGACGAGCAGGCTCCCGGTGCGCAGACCGCTCTCGGTGACGAGCGCCCCGAGTCGGTGAGCGCGTAACGAACCTCCGGGGCTCCCGGCCGTCGCACCCGGCCGGAGTCCGCAGGGGACGCACACATCACAGGGGCCGAGGGGCTCCCGCCGAACCGGCGGGAGCCCCTCGGCCCTGTATGCATGTAGGGGCGGTGCAGGAGGCTCCGGGGCGCCGGACGCTCGTGGGAAGCGCCCGGCGCAGGCTTCCCGGGCCTCGACGGGCGTCGGGGGCGGGTCTAGCGGTTCGCGGCCCCGGAGAGGGCGACAGCGTCCAGCAGAAGGCACACGTGGTCGATGGCGTCCCGCCCGGCGGGGTCGTCGGCCACGTCCGGGGTGTCGAGCAGACCGGCCGTGGAGCGCAGCAGGCCCAGCAGCCCGCCGCCGGAGCCGGGCGCCGTCGCGGGCTCCACGGGGGCGGGGTCGGTCGTCTGCTCCGCGGTGGCGAGTGTGGACCGGATCTGCTCGGCCGAGAGGGGCATGCCCGTTTCGAGGAAACGGAAGAGCGCCATGGCCGCACGCCGGTCAGCGGCCTGCGGCTTCCACAGTCCGAGCGCGTGGTGGTCGATGAGCGCGGCCGCCTCGGCACGGATCTCCTCTGGAACATGCATGTTCACGAACGTCTCACACCCGTTCGGCGGCATGTCAGAGTGGCAACGAGGTGCATCGCGCGCTCCCGCGCGGCACCGGGGTCCGGCTTCGGCCCGGCTGACCAGGGACGTTCCTTCCGAAGCTCCGGCCTTCGGACCGCCCTGCGGGCATTATTCGCAGGTCAAACCTGTGGCAAGAGTTACATGGGAGGACCGGGGATACGGGCCGGTCCGGCGCTTCCCGGGATGCCGCGGTGGGTCACCCGGGGCACAAACCTACCCGCGGGTTTGTCGGTCCTCTGGTGCACGAGGCCGGACTGGGGGAACATCGGACCATCCTTGCGGACCCACCGTGAGCGCGGCCGTCACGATCTCGACGGGGTGCGGGCGACGCCCTCGCCCGACGGCCGGGGTCACGGGGCCCGCGAGGGACCGGTCCCGCGGTCGGCCTCACGGACGCGCGGACCGGGTCCGGCAGGCACGACGACCGGCTGCTGCGCTCCGCATCACGCGGTTCGCCCACCGTATGCGGGAGGTGTAGAAAGAGGACATGGCCGGACGCTACGGCCGCCCGCGTTCGGTTCTGAGGATGCGAACTGTCGCAGGTCAGGTCTTTCTCCTGCAGGTGGCGATCGTGGTGCTGCTCGTCGCCGCCGCCATCACGGCGCTCGTGCTGCAGTCGAGGACGGACGGCGAGCGGGAGGCCACCAACAGGTCGGTCGCCGTCGCCGAGACCTTCGCCAACGCGCCCGGCATCGAAGCGGCGCTCAAGAGCCCCGACCCGACCGCGGTCCTCCAACCGCGGACCGAAGCCGCCAGGAAGCTCTCCGAGGTCGACTTCATCGTCGTGCTGAACACCGACGGCATCCGCTATACCCACCCGTTCCCCGACCGGATCGGCAAGAAGTTCGTCGGCAATCTGGGGCCCGCGCTGGCCGGCGACATCGTCACCGAGAAGATCACCGGCACCATCGGCCCACTCGTCCAGGCCGTGGTCCCCGTCAAGGCCGGTGACGGGCGCGTCATCGGCCTGGTGTCCGCCGGCATCACCATCGACCGGGTGAGCGGGGTCGTCGACGACCAGTTCCCGTTGCTCTTCGGCTCCGCCGCGGGCGTGCTGCTGCTCACCACCGGCAGTACGGCACTGGTCTCCAGACGACTGCGCCGGCAGACCCACGGGCTGGGCCCCGCCGAGATGACGCGGATGTACGAGCACCACGACGCGGTGCTGCACGCGGTGCGCGAGGGCGTGATCATCGTTGGGGGTGACGGCCGTCTGCTCCTCGCCAACGACGAGGCGCGCCGGTTGCTCGACCTGCCGTCGGACGTCGAAGGACGCCAGGTCTCCGAACTGGGGCTGGACCCGGCCACCGGCTCGCTGCTGGCCTCCGGGCGGATCGTGACCGACGAGGTGCACCCGGTCGGGGAGCGCCTGCTCGCCGTCAACCAGCGGACGACGGACCAGCACGGCGGGCCGCCGGGCAGCGTCACCACGCTCCGGGACACCACCGAACTGCAGGCGGTCACCGGCCGCGCCGACGTGGCGCGTGGCCGGCTTAAGCTGCTCTACGACGCCGGCACCGAGATCGGCACCACCCTCGACGTGGTGCGCACCTGCGAGGAGCTGGCGGGGTTCGGCGCCGCCCGGTTCGCCGACATCGTCACCGTCGACCTGTCCGAGGCCGTACTGCGGGGCGAGGAGCCGACGTCCACCACCTCGGTCGCCGAGATGCGGCGGATCGCGGTCAGCGGCGACCGGGAGGGCAATCCGCTCTATCCGCTGGGCAAGCTCATCAACTTCGACCTGACCACGCCGCTGGGCCTCGGCCTCGTCAGCGGCGAGCCGGTGCTGCAGGCGGATCTGGCGGCCTTCTCCGGCTGGCAGCAGCAGGACCCCGAGCGGGCCCGGAAGGTCGTCGAACGCGGCATCCACTCGATGATCGCCGTTCCGCTGCGGGCCCGCGGCGTCATCCTGGGCGTGGTCCTCTTCTGGCGCGCGGAGAAGCCCGAGCCCTTCGAGGAGGAGGACCTCTCCCTCGCCGAGGAGCTGGGCGCCCGCGCCGCGGTGAGCATCGACAACGCACGGCGGTACACCCGCGAGCACAACATGGCGGTGACTCTGCAGCGCAGCCTGCTGCCGCGGGGACTGCCGGCACAGAACGCCGTCGAGGCGGCGTACCGCTATCTGCCCGCGCACGCGGGCCTCGGAGGGCTCGGCGGCGTCGGCGGCGACTGGTTCGACATCATCCCGCTGCCCGGCGCCCGGGTGGCGCTCGTGGTGGGCGATGTCGTCGGCCACGGACTGCACGCCGCCGCCACCATGGGCCGGCTTCGCACGGCGGTGCACAACTTCGCCAACCTCGACCTGCCGCCCGACGAGCTGCTCTGGCATCTCGACGAACTGGTCACCAGGATCGACCAGGACGAGGCCGTCGACGACGGGGACGGCGCGGTCACCGGCGCCACCTGTCTGTACGCGATCTACGACCCGGCGTCCGGGCACTGCAGCATGGCCCGCGCCGGCCACCCCCAGCCCCTGGTCCTGCGGCCGGACGGCAGCGCCGAGTACGTCGAGGTGCCCGGCGGCCCGCCGCTCGGGCTCGGTGGACTGCCCTTCGAGACGGCTGACCTGTGGCTGCCGGAGGGCACTCGCCTGGTGCTCTACACGGACGGGCTCGTCGAGGACCGGGACCGGGACATCGACGAGGGACTCACGCTCCTCCAGGACACGCTGGCCGGTCATCCCGAGCTGACGCCGGAGGAGACCGGCGAGAGGGCGCTGCGCGCGCTGCTGCCCGACCGCCCGAGCGACGACATCGCGCTGCTCGTCGCCCGCACCCACCTGCTGGACAGCGCGCACGTCGCCGACTGGGACGTGCCGCCCGACCCCTCGGCCGTCGCCGACGTGCGGGCCGCCGCGGTGCGCAAGCTGGCGGAGTGGGACATGTCGGAGGAAGCCTTCACCGCCGAGCTGATCCTCAGTGAGCTGGTCACCAACGCCATCCGCTACGCCTCCGGCCCCATCAGGGTGCGGCTGATCCGCGACCGCTCGCTGATCTGCGAGGTCTCCGACCGCAGCAGCACCTCGCCGCACCTGCGGCAGGCGGCCACCACGGACGAGGGGGGCCGCGGGCTCTTCCTCATCGCCCAGCTCGCCGAGCGGTGGGGGACCCGCTACACCGCCGGCGGCAAGGTCATCTGGACCGAGCAGCCGCCCCCGGCGGACGCCGCGGATGCGTGACAGGTCCGCGGGCCGCGCAGTCCGAAGCTGACCGGGGCGAGCCGCTCGCCCGATGGTCCAGCGGTGGCCGGAACAGACTGCGTGCGCGCCGGTTGTGCCGCTGATGCCCGGGCGCGAGCCGATTCCGGCAGACCTGACAGAACCCCAACAACGCGCCATACCGG
Organism: Streptomyces sp. Pv4-95; assembly: GCF_045782725.1. Lineage (NCBI taxonomy): Bacteria > Bacillati > Actinomycetota > Actinomycetes > Kitasatosporales > Streptomycetaceae > Streptomyces > Streptomyces sp. Pv4-95. Next base: position 800,737 of record NZ_CP127172.1, on the reverse strand, counting down.
CGCATGGATGAAGTAAAAGAAAAGTCATGGCGTGTTAAAGAGCGCTGGTGACGTGTGCCGGATAGATATGCCCCTGACCCGTTCTTCATGCGAAGGGGCGTCGCGCCGCCGGACGTGGGCCTCCCTCGGGATGCCCCCCTGACCTCGGACGGACGGCGTCCCCGCCGGTTCTCCGAGGAGGCAGCACATTGCGTTACGGACAAGCACTGCGTGACGAGGTAACGGCCCGCGGCACGACGCCCCTGATCGGCGTCCACGACATGTACTCGGCATCGATCGCCGCCGAGCACTACAACGGCTTCTTCGTGTCCGGCTTCGGTTTCGCCGCGTCGCACTACGGACTCCCGGACATCGGCTTCATCGCCTGGCCCGACATGGTGGCCTTCGCGGAGCGCCTGCGCGGCGCGTTCCCGCGCCACCACCTCCTGGTCGACATCGACGACGGCTACGTCGACCCCGAGGTCGCCTGCCACGTGGTGCGGAGGCTGGAGCGGATCGGGGCCTCGGGGGTGATCCTGGAGGACCAGAAGCGACCACGAAGATGCGGCCATGCGGACGGCAAGCTGGTGCTGCCGCTGGAGGACTACCTGGAGAAGCTGAACCTGGTGCTCGCCACTCGTGGCGACCTGCTGGTCGTGGCCCGTACGGACGCCACGGAGGAGGCGGACATCCTGCGCCGGGCCGCGGCGCTGGCCGAGACCGACGCCGATGTGGTGCTGGTCGACGGGGTGCGCAGCGTCGACTGGATCCGGCGTATCCGGAAGGTCGTCGGGGACAAGCCGCTGCTGTTCAACCAGATCGCCGGGGGCAAGTCCCCGCGGCTCTCGCTCACCGAACTGGCCGAGCTGGGAATCGATGTGGCGATCTACAGCACCCCCTGTCTGTTCGCCGCGCACCGCGCGATGGAGACGGCGATGGCCGAGCTGAAGTTCGCCGACGGGCGGCTGCCGGCCACCGGCGACAGCGGCGAGGTCGGGGTCCGGGAGGCCACCGAACTGCTGGCCAGGAACATCGACCGGCCGCACCCCCAGCGAGCGGCCGTTCCCGCATGAGGGTCCGGGCGGACCTCCCCCGCCACGGCCGCCGGCCGCGACGCCTGGGGTACCTCGTGGGCGGTGCGACTGTGGCAGCGGCGGCGATCGTCTCGGACCTCCTGGGTGGCGGTTCGACCTCGGCCGAGGCAGCGGACCGGTCCGTCGTGCTCATCGACAACTCGAACGCGGACTCCTGGCTGGAGGTGGACCGTACGAACAACCTCCAGCTCGGCAGCGGCATCGCGGGCAGTGACCTCGACGGCGCCGCAACGGACCTCTCCAGCGTCCTGGTGAGCCGGCCCGATGTCTCCCAGGGGCGCGCCGGGGCTCTTCAGGGCGCGGCGGAGGCACCAAAGGGCCCCGAGATCCCGCAGGGGCCGAACGACGACGCCTCTCACGTGCCGCAGGAAGTGCGCGGCGCCGTCGCTCACGGCCCGTCAGAGCCCGTGGCACCGGAGCCCACCCGGTGATCCCGCGCGGCGGGGCGGGGGATTCACCTCCCGCCCCGCCGCATCCACGACCTGCCGGTACGTCCAAGCCACCCACGGCTGCCGGGTGTTGGCGCGCAAGGTCGAGGGAACAGCGGCACGCGGCCGCGGGGTGGTGACACGCACGGTCGGCCGCGGCGCCTGCCGGGCCCGGGAATCCCGTGGTCGGCCGAGGCGGCCGATGGCATGCTTGCGGGCGTGAACGGACCGGAGATCCCCATCAGCTTCGCCGCCGAGCTGAGCCTTTTCCTCACGACGGGGCGCAGCGCCGACCGTACGCCCGTGGTGACCGACGGTGTGTCCACACTCGGCCATGTCGTCGAGTCGCTCGGAGTCCCGCTCACCGAGGTCGGCCGACTGGTCGTGGACGGCCGCGAGGTCCCCGTCTCCCACGTGCCCCGGGCGGGCGAGAGCGTCGAGGTGCGGGCCGTCGAGCGCCCGCAGCGCATCCACGGCGCCCCGCTGCGCTTCCTGCTCGATGTCCATCTCGGCACCCTCGCGCGCAGGCTGCGGCTGCTCGGCGTCGACGCGGCGTACACCAACGAGGACCCCGGTGACGCGGCCCTGGCCACCCGGTCCGCGCAGGAGCGGCGGGTCATGCTCTCCCGGGACCGGGGGCTGCTGCGGCGGCGGGAGCTCTGGGCCGGCGCGTACGTCTACAGCGACCGGCCCGACGACCAACTGCGCGACGTACTGGGCCGCTTCGCGCCCGAGCTCGTTCCGTGGACCCGCTGTACCGCCTGCAACGGCCGGCTGGCGGACGCCGACAAGGACTCGGTCCAGGAGCAGCTGCGGCACGGCACGCAGCGCAGCTACGACGTCTTCGCGCAGTGCACGTCGTGCGGACGGGTCTACTGGCGAGGAGCGCACCACGCCCGCCTGGAGGCGATCGTCGAGGAGGCGCTGCGCGACAGCGCCCCCTGACGGGCCCGCCGGACGCGCCCGCACCCCAGGCTCCGCCATCCCGCCCGCCGGCACCGTCGGCAACGACACGCGGTTCCGATCGCTTGACGACCGATAACGGACGCCTGCGGGTAAATAATGGGGCACCCGATTTCGCCCTGTGGACGGGATGGAATGAGCGCTGGACGCCGAAATCCGTCGAACCCCCGGAGGGGCCGGAAACCGGTAGGTGGCCGCACCACCACCAATGACCGCCTGCTCCGCATTCTGCTGCGCCGCCGCAAACAGCCGCTGAGCGCCGAGGATGTGACGGTCACCGATAAACCGGAAGTGCGTCGGGCGGTATCGGCGGCCGCTCTGGGCAACACCATGGAATGGTTCGACTTCGGCGTGTACGCCTATCTCGCCGGAACCCTGGGCAAGGTGTTCTTCCCGTCCAGCTCACCAGGTGCCCAGGTCGTCTCCACCTTCGCCACTTTCGCCGCCGCATTCCTCGTCCGGCCGCTCGGCGGTCTCGTATTCGGACCGCTCGGCGACCGCATCGGCAGAAAGAGCGTACTCGCCGCAACCATGATCATGATGGCGGTCAGTACATTCGCCGTCGGATTCCTGCCGAGTTATGACACCATCGGCTTCGCCGCGCCGATCCTGCTGCTCGTCTGCCGACTGGTACAAGGATTTTCCACCGGTGGTGAATATGCCGGGGCCACCACCTATATCGCCGAATATGCACCGGACAGGCGACGCGGATTCCTCGGCAGCTGGCTCGACTTCGGCACGTTCGTCGGCTACTCCCTCGGCTCCGGTCTGGTCACCGTGCTCACGGCCGTGCTCGGCGAAGGGGACATGGTGAGCTGGGGCTGGCGCATCCCCTTCCTGGTGGCCGGCCCCCTCGGACTGATCGGCCTCTACATGCGGCTGCGCCTGGAGGAGACCCCCGCCTTCCAGCGCGAGGCGGAACAGGCCCACCAGGCCGCCGAACAGGCCCGGACCGAAGGCGGTGAGGACCCGGTGGACGTGGCACGCCAGTCCGGCAAGGGGCGGCTCAAGGAGATCTTCACCCGCCACTGGGAGGCCGTGCTGATCTGCATGGGCCTGGTGCTGCTCTACAACGTCACCAACTACATGGTGACTTCCTACCTGCCGACCTTCATGACCGAGACCCTGGGCGAGGACGATCTCACCGCCCAACTGCTGGTGCTCGGCACCATGATCGTCGTGGTGCTCACCATCACCACGGTGGGCCGCACCTCCGACCGCTGGGGCCGCCGACCCGTCTTCATGGCGGGCAGCATCGCCATGATCGTCCTCGCCGCCCCCGCGATTCTCCTCATCCGCGCCGGCGGCATTCTGCTGCCCGCTTTCGGATGCCTGATCCTTGGGCTGCTGCTGGTCTGCTTCGCGGGAACCTCGGCCTCGACGCTGCCCGCGCTCTTCCCGACGCGGCTGCGCTACGGCGCGCTGTCGATCTCCTTCAACATCTCGGTCTCCCTCTTCGGCGGCACCACGCCCCTCATCGCCTCGGCCCTTGTCGAGGCCACCGGGAGCGATATGGTCCCCGCCTACTACTTGATGGTGGCAGGCGTCATCGGCCTGATCGCCGCCTTCTTCCTCCACGAGACCGCGGGCAAGCCGCTCCGCGGCTCCGGACCCATGGTCGAGAACGAGGAGGAAGCCCAGGCCCTGGTCGCGGACAGCCGGGCCGAGGCCGGCCGGCACGCCAGGGACGTCTGGATCCGGCTACGGCATCCGTGGTCGCGGCGGTGACCCGGCGGGCAGAGCCCCGTGGCAGGGACCGCGGCAGTGGGCCGGGGCCGCGCACGAACCGCCTGGCATCGGGGAGGCGCACCGTCACCGGCCGCTTTCGGCCGTAACGGGGGAGCGGGCACCGGTGGTCGCTCACCGCTCATAGCTCACCGCTCGGCGTTCACGGCACCGGCCTTGCGGGGGCCGCCCTGCGGGCCGACTGAGCCGGCCGTTCAGCGGTTGCCGATAGCTCGTGGACCGGCTCCGGAGGGCGTGGTGGCCCGGGTCAACACGCCCTCGGAGTACGGGTACCGGGTCCGCTGGTCTTCACCGGCGGGCCGGCCGGCCGACCGCGGCCGACTGCGTCACGTCATGCACGACGGGGGCGGCCGGGCGCGGTGACGCCCCGCTGGCTCCGGTTGTTGACGACGGCGAGCGGGATCTCCTCGTCCTCCTGGTCGAGGTCCGCGTACGGATCGCCCTCGGGGTAGGCGGGCTCGATGAACACCGCCGTGTAGTCGGGCTTGGCCGGGCGGGGCACGGACAGGGACATCGGCTCTCCAGGGGTTGCGGCCGCAGCGCGGCTCGGGATGTGAGGGTGTGCCGTATCGCGGCCGGCATCCTCGGAGGAGGTATGACGTCTGCGGTGCCGGCGGAGGCGAGTGGGCCCCGCGATGCCGGTTGCCGTGTCTCAGGCAACGGTGCGGAACACAACTGCTGGTGAAAGAGTACGCCGGAGATCACGTCTCGCTACGCAACAAGCCCGGATCTTCCCCGAAGGGCCGGGGCGGGCTTCAGCCCCTGCCGGGGCCACGGGGCCGTCACAGCGGCGTTCCGGTGAGTGTCGCGCCGTGCGAACCGGCCCCCGAAACCGCTTCGTAAAGGCCGCGAGACTGCCGCGCTTCGGGTGCGTCGCGGCGGTGGCGCACGGCGCAGATGCGGTGCGGGGGAGTGGCGAGCGGCCCGCCCGCGGAGGTTGTCGCGCGGTGTCGTCGCGGGTGGGTCGGGCAGATCGCGAGGATGGACAGCAGAGGGCGAGCCCGGGGCGCTGTACATCAGCCGGGCACGCCGGTCACCGGCAGTGTGGTGCTGAGTGAATGCGGTGTGGAAGCCGGTGGAGCGGAAGAGGTCTTGGTAGCGCGGTGCGGGAGTCTCGAAGCAGCCGCTGACGGGCGGGACGGGGCCGCGGGCAGGCGGGAGCATGAGGTGGTGGCCGGCCGGCACGGAATCGCGCGTGCCGTCCCCCCTGCAGGCCGGCGTGACCGCCGGCCTGCACACCTGGAGCGGGGCACCTCAGCCCACCGGGACGAGCGGGCATGACTCTCCGCGCGCCTGCCCGCCGGCCGAAGCCCACCGTCCGCCGAAGCGGTCCCCGCGCCGAGGTGGCCCTTCCTGCTGGCGACGGCTACGACGCATCCTTGAGGCCGATGTCGTGGCGCGGGTGGGGCAGTTGAGCCGGGGCGGCTGGGTCCGTGGCCCTGATCGACGGGCGGCCGAGGTGCGCCGACTGGGGGAGCCGGCTGCTTACCGGCGCCTCCGAATACTCGCCGTCGACGCTCTCCACGGCGGGCTCACGGTCGCCTGCCCCGGTAGCGCCCGTCCGGGAGCCCCTGTGAGGCCCCATGCCCCCTTCCGGAAGCACGTCCACACCGCACCCGTTGGCCGTGGCGTCTCCGTCCTCCCGCACGCCGGAGGACCGCGCCTCCGCCCGCGCCGCCCCGGACCTGCCCCCTTGCGCGCCGGCCGTAGACTGAGACGGTGTCGGGCAGGTCCCTGCTCCGCCCGACCACCTGTTCACCACCCTCCGCGGCCGGAGCGGAAGTTCTGCCGCCCGGACACGCCGGGCCGGCGAATCGGGTCCGACCCGGATCCGGCCGCATGCCGCAGCCGATTGCGCGGTGACAGGTAGCGATCCTCGGCCGATCCGGCCGTCCGGCCGCACGCAGATCTCCCCCCTGCGGGGCCCGCTCGTCGTCACACGTCACGCAGCCGGTGCCCCGGCTCCCGCGCCGCATGTGCACCGCACAGCGCCGAACGGTGAGCACCGGCCGGTCAGCACGATCCCCGGCACCGCCGGTTCATGGTCATCAACGCGGTCTCCGCTTCGCTGTCCTCCCTGTCTCCGGCCGGGCCCGCACGCGTAGCCGACCGCCTCCGAGGAGACAGTTGTGAAACTCAGTGCCCTGCTCGACGCGCACGCCCACCACGTGGCCCAGGGGGACGCGGAAACGCAGATCACCGCCGGAATGACCTTCGACGTCCCCCAGGTGAGGCCCGGGGCGCTCTACATCGCGGTGCCGCGCCACGAGGAGGGCGGTCCCGGAGGCATCGCGGAAGCGGTGGCGCGCGGCGCGGTGGCCGTGCTGGCCCAGGACGACGCCCCGCTGCCCGCGGAGTGGGCGCACACCGTCTGCCTGGTGCTGGTGGCCGACGTCCGGGCCGCGGCCGCCGTCGCCGCCTCCCGCTATCACGGCGATCCCAGCCGTGCCATGGACGTGGTGGCGATCACCGGAACCAACGGCAAGACCTCCATCTCGTACATGGTCGAGTCGGCTCTGCGCATCGCCGAAGGCGCGAAGGTGGGAGTCATCGGCACCTCCGGAAGCCGGATCGGCGGCGACCGGATCCCGATGCCCCGCTCGGTGCTGAGCACTCCGGAGGCGCCGGACCTCCAGTACCTGCTCGGCCATATGCGCGACCGGCGGACGGGAAGCGTCGTGCTGGAGGCCACGTCCATGGGACTGCTGCAGCGGCGGCTGGATCACGTCGCCGTCGACGTCGGTGTCTTCACCAACCTGACCCAGGACCACCTCGACGACCACGGCACCATGGAGAACTACAAGAACGCCAAACTCAGCCTCTTCGAAGGGCGCTGCGACCGCGCGGTGGTCAACGCCGACGACCCGGTCAGTGCCGAGATCCAGGCCCGGATGCCCGGAGGGGTGACCACCTACGGACTGGACGCGCCCGCCGACTACCGGGCGACAGACCTCGTCGTGGACGCGGCGGGCAGCCGGTTCACGCTCCACCACGACGGTCGCAAGTATCCCGCGGCGATCCCGGTTCCGGGCCCGTTCTCCGTCGCGAACGCGCTGGCCACCCTGGCGGCCTGCCACCTTCTCGGGTACGACCTCCAAGGGCTCGTCGCGGCCCTGGACCGGATGCCGCCCACCCCGGGCCGGTTCGAGCGCTACCGCACCCCGCAGGGTGCCTGCGTGATCGTCGACTACGCGCACTCACCCGACTCCCTGGAAAAGGTCCTCGCCACGATCGCGGGCTTCGCCACCGGCCGGGTGATCACTGTCTTCGGCTGTGGCGGCGACCGGGACATCACCAAACGCGCCATCATGGGCAAGATCGCGGGGGAGCGTTCCGACCTGTGCGTCCTCACGTCGGACAACCCGCGCGGCGAGGACCCGGAAGCCATCCTCGACCAGATCGCTCCCGGTCTCGTGGCCACCGGCACGCACTTCCACCGGGAGGCCGACCGCCGCTCGGCGATCGCGTACGCCCTGTCCGCGGCCCGGCCCGACGACATCGTGCTGGTCGCAGGGAAAGGCAGTGAGCCCCACCAGATCGTCGGTGACCGGCTGATTCCCTTCACCGACATGGCCGTGGTCCGCGAACTCTGCGCCTGACCTGCCGGTGGACGTGACGGCGCGTCCTCGGCGGGGAACGCCACCGCTCCCTGTGCCGGAAAGCCTTACGGCACAAGGCCATTGGCTGAAACCTCCTCTTCTCCGGAGGGCCTGCCCGGCCTAGCGTTGACTCCGTGACCAGATTTCAAAACTGGTCACGGATACGGGGGATTAGGTGCCGGAACAGATGGAGCGCGGTGAGCGCATCCTGGCAGCGGCGGGCGAATTGCTGCTCGCCTGGGGCTACCGGCGCGTGACCATCGATGAGATCGCGCGTCGAGCCAAGGTCGGCAAGGGCACCGTCTACCTGCACTGGAAGACCAAGGAGTCGCTGCTCCTGGCCGTCGTGCTCAGCAGCAAGACGCGCAGTCTGCGGCGGCAGCTGGAACGCATGCGCGCCGACCCGCTGGAGATCCTGCCGAGCCGGACGGCGCGCGGCTACTACCGCGACTTCCTGTGCGATCCGGTGCTGCGCGCCATGCACACCGACGACTCCGACATCCTCGGCCGCCTCAACGAAAGGGCAGCCACCGAGCTGTCGGATCTGGTGGGGGAGAGCCACCGGGCGCTGCACCGCCACCTGGAAATCCTGCGCGAGCACGGCCTGCTGCGCGACGACACCGATCCGGCCCACCAGCAGTACGCGCTGGTGGCGGTGATCACCGGCTTCTTCATGAGCGAGGTACTGCTCGCCGACCGTGCCCCGGGCAACCCGGACGTACGGACCGACATCCTCGTCCACACCATCCGCACCACGCTGGAGACCCCAGCGAGCTCCGCCGCCTCCGCCACCGCGCTCGCCACCGCGGCCGCGCCCGGGATCATCGCGCTTTATGAGCGCTTGGAACAGCTCAGCGCTCGGGAGATACGGCGGCGCTGCGTCACTGACTCTCAACCAGGAGGGAACGAACGATGACCGCAGCACCCACCAACCCGTTCGCCGAGCATGTCGGCAAGCACCCCGGCGAGCCGAACGTGATGGAGCCCGCGCTCCTCGCCGACCCCTTCAGCGGCTACGGCGCCCTGCGCGAGGAGGGGCCGGTGGTCCGCGGACGCTTCCTCGACGACTCACCGGTCTGGTTCGTCACCCGCTTCGACGATGTCCGCGACGTCTTACGCGACCAGCGTTTCGTGAACAACGGGGCGGCCGCACGGGGCGACTCCGCCGAGGACCCGCTGAGCCGGCTGATGGAGACGCTCGGCCTTCCCGTGCACCTCGCCGACTACCTGCGCGGATCCATCCTCAACAACGACGCCCCGGACCACACCCGCCTGCGCCGCCTGGTGTCGCGCGCCTTCACGGCCCGCAAGATCACCGACCTGCGACCGCGTGTGCAGCAGATCGCCGACGAACTGCTGGCCCGGCTCCCCGACCATGCCGAGAACGGCGTCGTCGACCTCATCGAGCACTTCGCCTATCCGCTCCCGATCACGGTCATCTGCGAGCTCGTGGGCATCCCGGAGGCGGACCGCCCGCAGTGGCGGGCATGGAGCGCCGACCTCGTCTCGCCGCAACCGGACCGGCTGGGGAAGACGTTCCCGGCGCTGGTCGAGCACATCCACGAACTGATCCGCGTCCGGCGCGAGGCACTCACCGACGATCTGCTCAGCGAGCTCATCCGCACACACGACGACGACGGCAGCAAGCTCAGCGACGTCGAGATGGTCACCATGGTCCTCACCCTGGTCGTGGCCGGCCACGAGACCACCGCCAACCTCATCGCCAACGGCACCGCCGCGCTCCTCACCCACCCCGACCAGCGGCGCCTTCTTCAGGGCGACCCGGCGCTGCTCCCACGCGCCGTCCATGAGCTGATGCGCTGGTGCGGACCGGTGCACCTGACCCAGCTGCGCTTCGCCGCCGAGGACGTGGAGCTGGGCGGCACACTCATCCGAAAGGGCGACGCGGTCCAACTCGTACTGGTTGCCGCGAACTTCGACCCACGCCACTACAACGAACCCGAACGCCTCGATCTGACCCGGCATCCCGTGGGCCACGCCGAGAACCACGTCGGCTTCGGTCACGGAATGCACTACTGCCTGGGCGCCACCCTCGCCCGGCAGGAAGGCGAAGTCGCCTTCGGCGCTCTGCTCACGCGCTTCCCCGACCTCGCCCTGGGAGTTGCCGCGGACAGCCTGGAGCGGGTGCCGTTGCCCGGCAGCTGGCGGTTGGCCGCGCTGCCCGTGCGCCTGTAGGGCGAGCCTGCCCGGGGCCGGGGGAGCGGCGGCGGTTCACCGGCGACCGGACTCCCGGCGCGGAGTGGATCGCCGGACTGCCGCAGGTGAGGACAAGGAGCTGTGCACACAACGGTGTTGCGGTTCCCGCTTCGCGGCTGCTTCCCTGCCCCCGCCCCACTCATACGTATCCAGACAACCCGAAGGCTCCCCGCAACAGTGCGCGCGGCGCGCGCAGTGCCACGGGGAGCCTTGGGCAGAAGCAGGGCAGGGCCCTCCTCGGTCAGGACTGAGGACGCCGACCGTGGTTGGCTCCGTTCTTACGACGTGCCTTCTTCTTACGACGCCGCTTCGACGACATGTCGTCTCCTCTCCTCGCGATGGGTTTCCCCGGTTTTCTACCATTTCATAGAGGTCTGCCACCAGGCGATCTCGGGACCGGCTACCCACACCTCGGGCCGGCATGCTCGTGAAGCACGTCACGCTCCGCACGCTTCGTGTGGGGGCGCGGGAGCCCATATGTCAGGCCGGGGGCTGCCGGCGTCGTCCATGAGGCCGGAGAAGTGAAGCGATTCGGCCGGGACGCAAGGGGCGAGCCTCTTCGGTCGTTTCGACCGGAATGGCCTGGCCCGTCAAGTTGCCCTGTAGCCGGGGGAGTTGACGGATGGGGCCGGCATATCTCGTGCCGTGCGGGAGGACTCCTTGACCTCAACTCCAATTGAGGTTCTATGTTCGCCTCATGACCAAGATCTTGGTGACCGGCGCGACCGGCACCGTAGGCAGTCTCCTCGTCTCCTCGCTGGTGGAGTCGGGACGGGACGTACGCGCTCTGGTGCGCGAACCGGGCAGGTCCGAGCTGCCCGCGGGAGTGGAAGTGGTGCAGGGCGATCTCTCGTCCCCGCGGACGCTGGAACCCGCGCTGGACGGGGTGAGTCATGTGTATCTGATGTGGCCCGGGATCCCGGTGGATCCCCGTGTGGTCGAGGTGATCGCCAAGCGTGTCGAGCGCGTGGTCTACCTGTCGGCCGACGTCCCGGACCTGGCGGATGGCGAGCCGGCCACCATCTTTCACCAGGACATCGAGCGGCAGCTCAGGAAGTCGGGTGTGAGCTGGACGTTCGTGCGGGCCATCGACTTCGCCACGAACACGCTCGGGTGGGCCGACCAGATCAGGCGGGGCGTCGTGCGATGGCCGTACGGGCAGGCCGCCAGGTCGCTGATCCACGAGCGCGACATCGCGGATGTGGCACTGCGCGCGCTCACCACAGAGGGGCACGACGGGGCCAAATACGTGATCACGGGGCCCGAATCGATCACCCATGCCGAGCAGGTCAGGATCATCGGTGAGGCGATCGGGCGTGAGGTGCGCTGGGAGGATCTGCCCGTCGAGACAGCGCGGCGGCAGCTGGTGGCGTCCTGGGGGAACCCGTCGTTCGTGGAGGCCCGGCTGGAGGCGTGGCGGGGGTTCGTGGACTCGCCGGAGCGGGTGACCGACACCGTGCAGCGACTGCTGGGGCGGCCCGCCCGCACCTTCCGCTCGTGGGCGCAGGACCACGCGGACGACTTCCGCTGAGGGCGGGGACAGGGGCGGACTCCTTGGCCCGGGGTCTCCGGCGACGCCTTGGGGCGGCGTCCCCGGCGACGCCTCGGGACGGCGAATGATCACAGGCTCCCGAGGGGAGCGTGATGTCGGAACCCCACAAATCCTGTGCCGCCGACTCCGTTGATCATGGCACTCCGATTGCGGTCATTTCCCTGTCAGGGTTGGGGGCAATGCGATCTCCCCCGCATCCAGACCGTGCGGGGGAGTTGTCTCACTACTACAAGGGGGTTGCTTCGGTGAGTGCACAGAACGAGGACGTGGTGATCACCGGTCTCGGGGCCACCACACCGCTCGGCGGCGACATCGCCTCGACCTGGTCCGCGATGCTGGCCGGGCAGTCGGGGATCAGCGCGATCGAGGAGGAATGGGCGGCCGATCTGCCGGTGCGTATCGCGGGCCGGCTCAAGGTCGAACCGACCGAGGTCCTGGACCGGGTGCAGGCCCGCCGTATGGACCGCTGCGAGCAGGTCGCGCTGGTGGCCGCCCGCGAGGCGTGGGCCGACGCGGACACACCGGACGTCGACCCGGACCGGCTGGCCGTGGTGATCGGGACCGGCACCGGGGGCGCTCTCACCATGCTCGGCCAGGACGACGTACTCGAAGCCTCAGGTGTGCGCCGGGTGTCACCGCATACCGTCCCGATGCTGATGGCGAACGGCCCCGCCGCCTGGGTCAGCATCGACCTCGGCGCCCGTGGCGGTGCCCACACCCCGGTCAGCGCCTGCGCCTCCGGGGCCGAGGCCATCGCGATGGGCATGGATCTGATCCGTCTCGGCCGGGCCGACGTGGTCGTCGCCGGTGGCGCCGAAGCCTGCATCCACCCGCTGCCGATGGCCGGGTTCGCGCAGGCCAAGGCGCACTCCATGCGTAATGACGCGCCCGAGCGGGCATCGCGGCCGTTCGATGTCGACCGCGACGGCTTCGTCATCGGCGAGGGGGCCGCCGTGGTCATCCTGGAGCGCGCCGGGTTCGCCGCGGCCCGAAGGGCCCGAGCACACGCGAGGCTCGCCGGCGCGGGTGTCACCTCGGACGCGCACCACATCACGGCCGCGCACGCCGACGGCCAAGTGCGGGCGATGCGCCGTTCCCTGGCGTCAGCGGGGCTCTCCCCGCTCGAGATCCAACACGTTCACGCGCATGCGACGTCCACCCCCAAGGGAGACCTCGTCGAAACCCGGTCGGTCACCGAGGCCATCGGTGCCCACCCGGCGGTCACCGCCACCAAGTCGATGACCGGGCATCTCTTCGGCGCGGCGGGCGCGATCGGCGCGATCGCCGCGATCCTCGCGGTGCGCGACGGCGTCATCCCCGCGACGCAGAATCTCGACTCCCTGGACCCGGAGGTGAAGCTGGACGTCGTCTCCGGCCGTCCCCGCACGGGCGCCCTGACGGCGGCCCTGGCCAACTCCTTCGGCTTCGGCGGCCACAACGCCTCACTGGTGTTCACACCAGGTTCCTGACCTGGTGTGACGGCCGTCCGGCCGGGCCCGCTGTGACGGCCGTCCGCCCGGCCGCCGATCCACGCATGGCCGGGCCCGGCTCCGCCGCGGCGGCCTTCCTGCCCGCGGCGGGGCCGCAGCGTCCCGGCGGCGCTCCCGGCCGCCTTGTCGCGACCGTCGCGCAGGGCTCGCGCTGCGGCCGGAGAGTACCGTGGTACTGGCTGGTGACGCGTGGTAGGCGGGCACGGCAGAGGGCTCGCCCGCGTCTGTGGCGCCGGCAGTGGGATGGATCGTATGGGCACCTCGCAGGACGGCCGCCTCTCCGGAGACGGCTTCTTCGATCTCACCCGGACCGCCGTGGTGATGGTCGACCCGGACGGGGTGGTACGGGGCTGGACGGAGGGCGCCGAGCACCTCCTCGGCCACCCGGCGTCCCAGGCGCTCGGCCGGTCGATGGAGGAACTGTTCGCCTCGACCGAGCCCCGGCATCCGGGGCAGGACGGGCGCTGGACCGGCCGGCTCGCGGCGGCGGGTGGCTGGAGCGGCCTGGAGGCGGTGCGCCGCACGGACGGGCAACGCCTCGACCTGGAGCTCCGGATCCTGCCCGTGCTGGACTCCGATGCGCGTTCCCGTCGCCTCGTCATGGCAGCAGAGATCACGCAAACACCCTGGTCGGGGGTCAATCAGTCGCTGCTGGACGGGATGTTCGGGCTGTCGCCCGTCGGCGTCGGCATGCTGGACACCGAGCTGCGCTACGTGTGGATGAACGACACCTTGGAGCGAATGGGCGGCACGCCCCGGGAGGAGCGTCTGGGGAGGCGGCTGGGCGAGGTGCAGCCCGGGCTCGCCGTCGAGTCCATCGAGGCGGAGATGCGCCGGGTGCTCGACACCGGAGCGCCCTCCGCCGGGTTCGAGTATCTCGGCCGCCCCGAGTCCGATCCCGACCGCGAGCACGCGTACTCCACCTACTTCTTCCGCCTGGAGGACGCCTCCGGGCACCCCCTCGGCATCTGCTACATGACCCTCGACGTCACCGAGAGCTATCGGGCGCGGCAGCGGCTGGCCCTGCTGAACCGCGCCGGTGAGCGCATCGGCAGGTCCCTCGACGTCCTGCAGACGGCACAGGAACTCGCGGACGTGGCGGTGCCGGACCTCGCCGACTTCGTGACCGTCGACCTCTTCGGCACGGTGCTGGACGGCGCCGAGCAGGCTCCCGGCCCGGTCGACGGCGGCGATCTGCTCACCCTGCGCCGTGCGGGGCAGAAGTCGGTCCGTGAGGGCTGCCCGGAAGCGGTGGTCGCCATCGGGGAGCCGGCCGGCTATTCCCCGTCGGCCCCGGTCGTCCTGGGCCTCACCAACGGCAATTCCTCACTGGATTCGCACCTCGACCTCGCCTCGGGCGACTGGGCGGCGGAAGACCCCGAGCGGTCCGAGCATCTGCGCGGCCTCGGCTTCCACTCCCTGATGGTGGTGCCGCTGCAGGCGCGGGGGATCTTCCTGGGCGCGGCCGCGTTCGCCCGGCGGCAGGCCGTGGGCCCCTTCCAGGCCGACGACCTCGTCCTTGCCGAGGAGTTCGTCAATCGTGCCGCCATCTCCATCGACAATGCCCGCAGGTATACGCGGGAGCACGCCGCCGCACTGACTCTCCAACGCAGCCTGCTGCCGCGCGAACTGCCGGAGCAGGTCGCCGTGGACGCCGCCTACCGCTATCTTCCCGCCGACTCGCGCAGCGGCGTCGGGGGCGACTGGTTCGACGTGATCCCGCTCTCCGGTGCCCGGGTTGCCCTGGTCGTCGGTGACGTGGTCGGCCACGGGCTGCACGCCGCGGCCACGATGGGCCGGCTGCGGGCCGCGGTGCAGGCGCTGGCGGGCATGGACCTGTCTCCGGAGGAAGTGCTCGCGCATCTGGACGACATGGTCAACCGGGTGGCCAGTGACACGCACGCCGACGACAGCGTGATCGGCGCGACCTGCCTGTATGCGGTGTACGACCCGGTCCGGTGCTGCTGCACCCTGGCGCGTGCCGGCCACCCGCCGCCGGTGGTGGTCACTCCGGCGGGCGCTTCCCGGGTGCTGGACCTCCCCGCGGGCCCGCCGCTCGGGTTGGGCGGCATCCCCTTCGAATCCACGGAACTCGCGCTGCCCGAGGGGAGCCTGCTCGCTCTCTACACGAACGGGCTTCTGCTGGGGAAGGCCCTCGATATCGACGGAGGCATCACCCGGCTGCGCACCGCCCTGGCAGCTCCGCAGGTCGCGTTGGACGACGTATGCCAAGCGGTCGTCAGCAGTCTGCCCGGCGCCCGCCCGATCGACGACGTGGCCCTGCTGGTGGCCCGTACCAGGGCCCTGCCGCAGGCGCAGGTGGCGACGTGGGACATCCCGGCGGAACCCTCCGCGGTGTCCGATGCCCGGCGGAAGGCCGCAGGCAAGCTCGCCGAGTGGGGTCTCCAGGAGTTGAGTTACTCCGTGGAGCTGATCGTCAGTGAGCTGGTCACCAACGCCATCCGGCACGCGTCCACTCCGATCGGGCTGCGGATCATCCGGGCACGCGACCTGATCTGCGAGGTGTCGGACCACAGCAGCACCTCGCCGCACCTGCGTCATGCACTGGCCACCGACGAAGGCGGCCGCGGGCTGTTCCTCATCGCCCAGTTGGCCCAGCGGTGGGGGACGCGTTACACCGCCGAAGGCAAGATCATCTCTGCTGAACTGCCGCTCGATGCCGTGGCGGAGCCCGGTGGGACGGAAGACCTGGACGACCTGATGGAACGCTTCGGTGAACCGGCCCCCCTCAACGACCCTGACATGTGAGGCCACCGGGCCGCGTGCCGGCGGACAGGAGCCCGGGGCGGCAACGGTCGCCACCGTGACCGGACTTCGGGCCCCTCTTACCGGTCTCACCGGCTTCGGTCCCCGGCCGAGGCCATGCCGAGCCAGGTGTGCGGATTGCCCTCCCAGCACCAGCCGAGCTTAGGGGCACCCTTGCTGATCCACAGGGCCGGTACCCGGCGGTCCCCGAAGCGGCTGCCGCCGAGCGAGAAGCACTTGTTCTTGGCCAGTGCCTGCGGGAACTGGGTGAGAAGGGCAATGCCCTCCTCGATGGTGAGCGGGGTGCGCTTCCGCTCCACGAGAGTGGCCAGGGCGTCCACCGGGACGGCACCGCAGAATTCCTCGCCCCGCTCGACATCGAAGACGACGTACACCTCGCCTTCGGGGAGCGCCAGTTCCTTGAGCGATACGAAGCGCTCCAGCTCGCCGGGGGCGTAGAAGCGCTCGATGACGCCGGGGCTGCGCTTGCCCGCGAGGGTGGTCAGCGGGACGGCTTCCTCCAGGGGGACGAGTGCCCTGGTGACCACCAACAGGAACGGCACCCGTCCCTCGCTCGGCGACGCGGACGCCGCCGCCCGGGCGAGCACGGGCTCACGCAGCGGCTCGACGAGCGTGTGGAAATCGGCCTCCGTCATCCCGGCGAGGCCCGGATACCCCGCGGCGACCAGGGTGTTGACCTGGCGGTCGAACTCCGCACGGGCGTCGAATGCAGTCATGTGGACCCTTCTGTGGCGGCGAAACCAAATTTACTACCGACGTAAAGTTACGTCGAATGTGCCAGGTACGTCAAGAGGAAACTTACGTCGGGTGTAAGCTTGCCGTATGGGCATCGAACCGACGGGGCTTCGCGAATCCAAGAAGCAGGAGACCAGGCAGCTCATCTCCGATTGCGCGACCAGGCTGTTCATCGAGAACGGCTTCGAGGCCACGACGATCGCCGATATCGCGGCGGCCTCCCGGGTCGCCAAGAAAACGGTCACCAACTACTACGCCCGCAAGGAGGACCTGGCCTTCGATCACCAGGAGGAGTTCATCGGGGGCCTCGCCAGCGCCGTCTCGCGCCGCGCCCAAGGGGAGTCCGCGCTGGAGGCATTGCTTCGCGAGTTCCTCGCCGGGGTCGAGCGGCGCGATCCGGTGATCGGGTTCTCCGGAGAGGAGTTCGCCCGGATGATCGCGGACAGCCCCACTCTGCTCGCCCGCCTGCGCGACATGCACGACCAGCGGGAGGCCGCGCTCGCCGCGCTCCTCGCCGCCGAGACCGGCGCCGCTCCCGACGACATCACGCCCCGGGCGGCCGCAGCCCAACTGGGCAGCGCCCACCGCATCCTGTTCCAGCAGATCCTGGAGCTGACCCTGGACGGTCGAAGCGACGAGCGGATCGCGGAGACGGTGACCGGCGCGGCCCACCGCGTTTTCGCGCTGCTGGCCGGCGGCCCGCTCGCCGACTACGCCGCGAAATGACGGCGGCGCGACCGGCGATCGTCTGCGGCATCGGCGCCGATGCCGGAGCCTCCTTCGACGGCGCCTGCCACAACAACCCCTGCTGCGCCAGGATTTGGCATCCGCGGACAATTACGAACCGCCTCTGAGCGTGACGCCA
This sequence comes from Streptomyces sp. Pv4-95, assembly GCF_045782725.1. Classification (NCBI taxonomy): domain Bacteria; kingdom Bacillati; phylum Actinomycetota; class Actinomycetes; order Kitasatosporales; family Streptomycetaceae; genus Streptomyces; species Streptomyces sp. Pv4-95. The sequence goes on along the minus strand of NZ_CP127172.1, from coordinate 783,282 downwards.
TCTCGTCTCCGTACCGCCCCTCGACCGACCCCGGGCCCCTGGGGGTTCACGATCGAGGACAGGAGTGGTGGATGTCCCGGAAGAGAAGAGTTGGTCGGACCCAGAAGATCATCGTGGGTGTCAGCGCCGCCGCGCTGGTCGGCGGTGTCGCCATCACGATGACGGGCACCAGCCACGCGTCGGCGGCCTGCGAAGGGCTCGCTGCGGCACTGAGCCGCAACGAGCAGTTCATCGCCGCGCAGCAGGCCGATCCGGACGCCCAGTCGGAAGCCCGTATCGCCAATCGCAAGGCGGTGATCGCACAGATCGGTGAGCAGCAGAAGGCAGCGGGCTGTTCGGCAGGCGGAGGTGACGAGGCCGCCTCGCCGCCGGCCACCGACGCACCACCCGCATCGGCGGAACCTTCCGCATCGGCGGAACCGCCCGCCTCGGGCGATCCTTCGGCGTCGGCCGAGCCGCCCGGTCAAGGCGGTGCCGACCCGTCCGCCGGGCCGGACGACCAGGCGCAGGACCCGGCGCAGCCCGCCGGCGAAGTCGTCTGCAAGGGCTCGACGGTGACGCTCTCCGGCGAGGGCGGCGCACCGGCGGCCTCCAGCAGTGAGTTCCCGACGGGTACCAAACTGAAGGTGACGAACCTGGACAACAACAAGTCGACGACGGTGTCCGTCACTTCGGCGTCGGGAAGCTGCGCGCTCCTCAACAACGCCGCATTCGAGCAGGTGCGGGAACCCGGCAAATTCCTCATCCGCCGTGCCGTGATCGAACGGGTGGAGTAGAGGGGGCGATGAGGGCCCCGGCCGGTAGGCGGCCGGGGCCCGTTCACCCGGGCGGCGTTCACGGCGCAACGGGTGAGCAAGCAGTCGATGAGAGTGGTGAGAGCGTCAGCAACTGGCAGAGCGCAGCCGGTTCGGGCGTGAACCGGGAGCCGCGTCGCAGGGCTTCAGCGGTCGGAGTAGCTGAAGTCGCCCACCGTCCAGGCGCTGACATCCGCGAGGGCGACGCGGTACATGCCGCCGGTCTCGGGAATCCCGACCGTCCCTTGGAGAATGCGCGCGACATGGAAATGCAGGTGCGTGGGCGGCGTCACGGGTTCTGCGGAGGGGGCGTCCTCGCTGCCGGAGGTGAAGAGGGCGGAGAACGAACCGAGCCGCTCCGACTCCTGCAGCACCTCTGCTACGCGTTGCCGCCACACGGCCTCCGGTGCCAGGCGTCCGGTGAGGACGGTGCCGTGGACCACCACAGTCAGGGACATCTGAGTGCTCTGCTCCGACTCCACCCTGGAGGCGATGTCGACGAGCAGCACATCGGGCTTCGACATGACCGCAGACTTTACTACGCAGGGGTGTCGCGCAGGGCTGCGCGGGGCGCCCGTCGGCGGCCGGCCACCGGGGCGGCCCCGGCACCGGGAAGCCGCCCTGCGCACGGGCCCCGGCTGCTCACCCGGAACGGGACGTACGGCGCCGACGCGTACGGCGGCAGGCGCAACCGGCCGCACCGTCGCGGATCTGACGGTAGGTGGGATTGACCTCGCGGCCGCAGCGCGCGCATCGGCAGGGCCAGGGGTCGTAGGCACCGGGGCACGGCACGAGGGGAATCAGGCCGGCGGTATGCATCAGGCGCTCCGCGACGGTGCCAGGACCGGCTCCTGAGGGCGGGTTGGCCGGCTGCGGGGGGAGTGGCGGTGCGGGCGCGGGCCTTGGCGTGGGCGCCACCTGCGTTCCCCTGGGCGCCTGCGGCTGTGCCGGAAGCTGTGTCTGTGGCTGGAGCTGCGCCTGAGGCTGCGGCTGTGCCTGCGCCTGGGGCCGGTGTTGTGCGAGGGCCGGCTCCTGGGAGGGCGGGGGCGCCGAAGGGCGCGGGGCCGGCACCGGCGCGGCGTAGTCGCTTGCGTGCCATTGGTGAAGGCAGTCGGCGCACCACCACAGCAGTTCGCCGCCTCCGTAGACGCCCTCGTCCTCCCACAGGAGGTCGTTGCCACCACAGGAGGGGCAAGGGGCCTCGGGAGCGCGGCGTCGGCGCAAGGGGAGGTTCATGAGGGGGACCTGGTCATCGTTCTCCGGCTTCGTCTGCTCGGTGTGGCGTTGTGGCAAGGATCCTTCGTCGGGCGGCGCACGGTCGGTACATCTCCCGGTCGGCCCGTCGTACGGACTTGTGGCATTAAGGCACTCATTCCCCATTCATGGCCAGGCCACCGTCCGACGGAGGGGCGGCGTGCGAGCCGTAGGGCGTCGATGAGCATTCGCCGCCTTGTCCAGCTGCCCCTGGCGCTGCCCGGCACCGCGGGTCACCCGTAAGAGGGGTGGCGCGTGTTGTCCGGGTGACACCGCACATCACGTATGACCGCATCGGGTACATCGAGAGCCCCATAAGCGGCTCAGCGAAGAGGAGACCTGATGCGCCTCGCACTCGCCACATCGGTTGTCGGCGTTCTTACGGGCGTGCTGGCCGCGGCAGCTCCCGTGGCGCTCGCCGACTCCGTGTCACCCGGGGCGGCCGGCCCGGGCGACACCGTGACCGTGACCGTAAGATGCGCGCCCTCCGGTGTGGTCACCAGCACGATCTCGGGTAACAGCCAGGCGCTGGCCCAGGGCCGCTTCGTCCTGCACAGGACCGGCGGCACGGGCAACGCCACCTACCGTGGCCAGGCCAGGATCGCCTCTCGGGCGGCCGGCGGGCAGTACCACATCGACGGCACCTGCCCGGACGACAGGACATGGTCCGTCAAGGTCAACGTCAAGCCCCGCAAGCAGACCGAATCCGCCCGTCCGACGACCGTCACGAGGCCCCCCAACGCCGCCCCTCGCACGCACACGAGCCCTGCCGGTGACGCCGTCGGGCCGGGCAGTGCCACGCTGTCCGACTCCGCCAAGCCCGCGCTGCCTCCGGCCAGCTTCATCGTGTGAGCCCCTCGCCCAGAGCTGCCGTGTGCCCCGGATGGGTGGCGCCGTTGCGCGCTTCGTGGTGAGTGGAAGGCTCCTGGCGGCGCCCCTGAATGCGCCGATGAGCGGCGGGCGGTCGGGCTGAATTCCCCGGTGATCGCCGGGTAGCCGGGTCTGTGACCGACCGGAGAATCACGAGTAAGGGCGAAAGGGGCTCCACCGTGCTGATGGCTCACCCCGCAGTGCTGCGCAATCTCATCGAGCAGTACGAGGCGCTGAAGGCTCTCCACGCTGAGGAGGGCAGCGTCGAGGTACGACAGCGGCTGGACGATGTGGAGTACAGCCTGTGCGTCTCCACCGGCACGCGGGATGTGGACGCCGCGCTCATCGCCGCGCGTCACCGGCTGCCCGGAGCTCGGGTGAAGGACGACTCCCTCCTGGCCCGCTGAGGAATCGGCTGCCCTGAGGAAGCCCAGGCATCCACGAGGCCCTTCGGCCTGATGCCCCCTTACCGCGTGATGAGCAGCGCTGCCTTCGGCTGCCGGGCGGCGCCGAACGCGTGGTTGGTGCCGTGTTCGGGAGCCCTCGCCCGTCCGGGTTGGTAGGGATCACGGCATGAGCAGAGCGAGCGCGACGGAGACACCGACGGTTCCGGAGCCCGGGGCGACGACGCCGGTGGATCGGACGACGGTGCGACCGCGACTTCGTGGATGCGGGTGCAGTGGGCCGGGGGGCAGGCCGTGGGGGAGGGACCGGACGACGGCGAACGGTGCTGATTCTGCGCTGACGAGGAGGTAGAGGAGGCAGTTCCATGAGCGCTTGGCTGTCTGCCCTCTTCGCGGTGCTCGCGGCGCTCAGCAACGCGCTGGCCACGGTCCTGCAGCGGCGCGCCGCGCGCACACTCCCGGTCTCGGCCAAGTTGCGTCTCGGCCTGCTCGTCGATCTGCTGCACCGGGTCGTGTGGCTGGGAGGCATGCTCGCGGTCATCGCCGCCGCCTGCTTCCAGGCGCTGGCGTTGTCACAGGGCGCACTGTCGGTGGTGCAGCCCCTCTTCATCCTCGAACTGCCGCTCGCCCTGCTCATCGGGCGGGTGCTGCTGGGAGGAACGGTATCGCCCGGTGGCTGGGTGGGCGTAGGGCTGATCGTCGTCGGGCTGGGCTCGGCGCTGACGGCTGCCGCGCCCACCGTCGGCAACGACCATGCGCCGGTCAGCCGTTGGGTGCCCGCGCTCGTGGTGTGCGCGGTGGTCATCATGGCGGCGGTCGGTGCGGCGCTGCGCCGAGGCGCCGGGGGAGTACGGGCGGCCTGCTTCGGCGCTGCCACGGCCATCGCCTACGCGCTCACCGCGGCCTTGATGAAGGACGCCACGTACGCCTGGGAGGTCGGGGGCCCCGCCGGATTCTTCCTGTCCTGGCAGACCTACGGTTTCGCGCTCGTCGGAGTCCTGGCGCTCTTCCTCCTGGAGAACGCCATGCAGTCGGGCCCGCTGACCGCCTCGCAGCCGGTCCTCACCCTCGGGGACGCGCTGGTGAGCCTGTCCTTGGGCGTCACCCTGTTCGACGAACGCGTACGGACCGGCTGGTGGCTCCTCGTCGAGGGCGCGGGGGTGGCGCTGATCCTTTGGGGCGCCGTCCTGCTCTCCCGTGTCGCACTGGCCCGGGACTTGGTGGGCGGTGAGGGCGGAGCCCCCGCTACGGAAGGCGCGGCCGGGACGAACCCTCGCCCCGGGGAGATGTGAGGGCGCCTCAGGGACGCGGGCGGAGGCGCGATGCGCCGATCCGTCGCGGCCGACAGCTCTCCCGTACGTCACAGCGGCCCCGCTGATGTAACGCGGCATCAAAAGCGCATAAAGATTGCCGGGATCAGGCAATGTGCATGTCCGGCTGCGCATGAGACGCTCCTTCTGTTCACGCGATTGTTGAAAACGGGGGAGGGCAGCCGGGTGAACTGGTTTCTTGGGCTCGGTATCGCGGGGGTGGCGCTGCTGCTTCTCGCGCTGGTCTTCGACGGAATCCTCGAAGGGCTCTTCGGCGGATTTCTGGGCGGGTTGTTCGACGGGCTGCTGTCGCTCCCGGTCGTCGCCGGCTTCCTGTCGATGTTCGGGTTCAGCGGCGCGATCGTATGGGGCGGCGCCGGGCTCGGTCCGGGCGCTGCCGTCGTGATCGGCGCGGCGGCCGGGGTCGCCGCGGGATGGCTGGCGTGGAAGTTCAGCCGTGTCCTGATGCGGGATCAGACCGACCCGGTGCCCCGGCACGAGGATCTGGTCGGCACCGCGGGATCGGTGGTGACCGCCATTCCCGCCGACGGGTACGGGGAAGTGCTCCTTCGCCTCGCGGGTCATCCCGTGAAACTGGCGGCCAAGAGCGAGCAACCCGTCGCCCGGGGCGCCGAGATCTGGGTGGAGGCGTCGCTGTCGTCCACCTCGGTCGCCGTCCGTCCCGTGGAGCGCTGACCGGCCCTTCCGGCGCGTCCTGGACCGTCCGCCGACCACCGCCCGTGTCGGCCTCAGCCGGGTCGGCCGACCTGTCGTCCCGAAGGCCGGGAAACGGACCACGGCCACTGTCACACCCATAGCCACGCTTACACCACATTCAGGCTCAGCCGACCACCTCTCACCCATCGTCCTGGGCGCCACCCGGCGCCCACCATCACCGCCCACCTTCCAATTGCCTCGGTCGAGAGGCACGGGGGAACCAGCATGAATTCAGTAGTTGTCGCCGTTGTAGGGGTCGTCGTACTCCTCGTTCTGCTCGCCCTTGCGGTCATCACCCGCTACAAGGTCGCGGGCCCCAACGAGGCGTTCATCATCACCGGCCGCCGCGGCAAGAAGTCCACCGATCCGGCGACCGGGCGCGTCAGCATCGACAACAGCGGCCAGAAGGTCGTCGTCGGTGGTGGCGTGTTCGTCGTCCCGTTCGTCCAGCAGCGGTTCTCCCTGGACCTTTCCAGCCGGCACATCCCCGTCGCCGTCAGGGGCGCAGTCACGCTGCGCGGTGTGAAGGCCAACCTCGACGGCGTCGCGATCGTCAAGGTCGGCGGCAGCGAGGACGCCATCCGCGCCGCGGCTCAGCGCTTCCTGCAGCAGCAGAAGGGCATCGTCGGCTTCACCCAGGAAGTGCTCTCGGGTGCACTGCGCGCCATCGTCGGCCGGATGTCGGTCGAGGACATCATTCGTGACCGTGCGGCGTTCGCCGGCCAGGTGGCGGAGGAAGCGGAGGCCAGCCTTTCCGGGCAGGGCCTGATCCTGGACGCCTTCCAGATCCAGGACATCACCACCGAAGGCTCCTACCTGGAGGACCTGGGGCGCCCCGAAGCCGCCCGGGCCAGGCAGGAGGCCGACATCGCCGAGGCGAACGCCAAGCGGGCCTCGGAGCAGGCCCGGCTCAAGGCGGCCGAGGAGATCGCCATCGCCGAACGGACCTTCTGCCTGAAGCAGGCCGAGATCAGGGTGGAGACCGAGGCGGCCGCTGCCCAGGCCGACGCGGCGGGCCCGCTCGCCGAGGCCGCGCGTCGGCAGGAGATCCTCTCCGAACAGGAGAAGGTGGCCGAGCGTCAGGCGGCGCTGACCGACCGCGAACTCGACACCAAGGTCCGTAAGCCGGCCGACGCCGCCCGCTACCAGGCCGAGCAGGAGGCCGAGGCCCGCCGTATCGCCCACGTCAAGGAGGCCGAGGCGGAGGCGCAGCGGTCCCGGCTGACCGGTGAGGGCGAGAAGCTGCACCGCGCGGCGCTCGCCGAGGCCGTACGGATCGAGGGTGAGGCCGAAGCCGCCGCGATCGCCGCGAAGGGCGCAGCCGAGGCCGCGGCCATGCAGAAGAAGGCCGATGCCTTCGCGCAGTACGGTGACGCGGCGATCCTTCAGATGCTGGTCGAGGTGCTCCCGCAGGTCGTCGCCAAGGCGTCCGAACCGCTGAGCGCCGTGGACAAGATGACCGTGATCTCCACGGACGGGGCGAGCCAGCTGTCCCGGACGGTCGCCGACAACGTCGCCCAGGGCATGGAGCTGCTCAACTCCACGACGGGCGTCGACCTGGCCGAGCTGCTCAAGGGCGTCACCCAGCGTGGCTCCGCCGCCAAGCCCGCCGCCGCGCCCGCAGCCGAAGGGGCACCGCTCAACGGGCAGATCCCGATCACGGACTGAGCACCCACGGCCCGAGGGAAAGCCGGGAGCCCGGTCGGCGTTGATGGAGCCGACCGGGCTCCTCGCATGGAGGAACTCCGCTCGCCCTGCGGCTCCTCAGCCCTACCGCGTCGCCTCGGCGGCGGTGACCAGGAGAGCTTGTGCCTGGTCGCGTGCGTGGGTGATGGGTTCGGGGAAGACGGCCAGGCCGTGGGCGACGAGAGCGCCCTCGTGGAGCAGCATCAGCGTCCTGGCCAGGTCACCGGCCTGCTCCGGGCGGATCTCCTCGGCGAGTCCGGTGAACAGGGCGAGCATCCACGCCTTCTGCCCGACGATGATCGGGTGGGCGGGGTGCGCGGGATCGCTGATCTCGGCGTGCGCGTTGACCATGCTGCACCCCTTGGCGCTGTACTCCTCCGACCACGCCCGTGAGGCGTCGAAGACGGCCAGGACGCGCTTCGCCGGCCGCGGGCCGACCGCGTCCAGGCGCTCGGCGAGGAAGGCCCGCCAGCGCTCGTCGCGGTCGGCGAGGTACTCCACGACGACCTGCTCCTTGGAGCCGAAGCGGTCGTAGATCGTCTTCTTTGTCACCCCGGCCTCCGAGGCGATCAGATCCACCCCGACGGCGTGGATTCCCCGCTCGTAGAACAGGCGCGCGGCGGCCTCCACGACGCGGGCCGCGGCGGGCGTCATCGCGATCCGCCGTGGTGTGTGTGCAGTGCCCATGGCCCCAGTGTATACCGATCTGTATAGTGAGGAGTATACCGATCTGTTTACTGGAGGTGTGGCATGAATTTCCTGCTCTCGATCGCCTTCGTCGTCTGTTGGAGCTCGGGATTCATCGGGGCCAAGCTCGGCGCCGGCACCGCCTCCGCCGTCACGATCCTGATGTGGCGGTTTCTGCCGCTTGCCGTCGTGCTGCTCGTCGTCTCCGTCTGCTGCGCCCGGGCGTCGTGGGGAGGTCTCACCGGTCGGACGGTGGTCCGGCAGGTAGCCGTCGGCCTGCTCTCGCAGAGCGGCTACCTGCTCACCGTCTACTACGCGATCCAGCTCGGGGTCTCCAGCGGTACCACTGCACTGATCGACGGCACCCAGCCGCTCGTCGCCGGAGCGCTCGCCGGGCCGCTGCTGCGGCAGTACGTCTCGCGCCGCCAGTGGCTCGGCCTGTGCCTCGGAGTGACCGGCGTGGTCATCGTCACCACGGCCGACGCGGCGGCGGCCGCCGGTGTGGCGTGGTGGGCGTACCTCGTACCGTTCCTCGGCATGGCCTCTCTGGTGGCGGCCACATTCGTCGAGAGCCGCTCCCGTACCCGGGTCGCGCCGAGCGTGGCGATGACGGTGCACTGCGCGGCAAGTGCCGTCGTCTTCACCGTCCTTGCCATGGCCGCCGGGGCGGCGGCACCGCCCGCCGAGCTGTCGTTCTGGGCGGCGATCGGCTGGCTCGTGGCCCTTTCCACCTTCGGCGGTTACGGGCTCTACTGGCTCATCCTGCGGCGTTCCGGGGTCACCAAGGTCAACACGCTCATGTTCCTCATGGCTCCGGTCACCGCCCTGTGGGGCGCCGTGATGTTCGGCGAACCGTTCGGCCCCCAGACGGCCGTCGGGCTCGCCGTGGGCCTCGCGGCCGTCGCCATCGTCCACCGTGGTGAACGGCCACGTCGGGGGACTGCGGTACACGGGTCGAAGCGCCGGGAGGCGACCGGGAAGGAGCCTGCCGAGTCGGATGCGGCCGAGCCGGGGACCTCTGAGGTGTCCCGGCGTGAAAACGTCTCATGAAGCGCAAGCAGCACACCGGTTGGCCGCTCCGGTCGCGTGTGCGGGGTCGGTGCGCCGGGCCGCTCGCGGCTGACGAGGAAGCCGGCGGGCGTTTCTCCTCAGCCGCTGATTGCGGCGGCGGACTCAGCTGAAGAGGTCCTGGAGGCGGAGGTAGCCCGACGGCCGCTCGTGCTCGCCGAACCAGAGGCGACCGGCGCGGGAGCGGGCCGCCTCGACGAGCTTCGGGCCGTACAGGCGGAGGGCGAACACCGGGATACCGACGCGGTAGCGACGGTCGGCCACGCCCGGAAGGTTCGGCTCGTCATGGACGATGAGCGGGGACAGTGCCGGGTCGTGCTCATCGACCCCGCCGGCGGGGCACAGTTCGAGGCTCACCAGGCGTTTGCCGGAGTTGTCCGGCCCCTGGGGGCACCAGAACAGACCGGCCGATTCGAGCGAGGCCCACGGTATGACGGCGCGCGCAGTCTGCTTGTGCAGCCAGACGCCGGTCGCGTCGAAGGCCAGATACGCATGGCGGTCCGCCCAGCCGACCCAGGCCAGGCCCACCCCGGCGCCGCCGAAGACGAGGAACCAGATCACCGCGAACACCCAGGTGCCGAGCCCGTATTCATGGACGACGCCGGCGATCGGCATCGCGAGCGCCAGGACGAAGGCCCCGATCGCGCCGCGCACGGTCTGGAGCATCCGCCGCTTGCCGAAGTTGAACAGGGCCGCGTCAGGGGCAGGGGAGGGTCCGTGGATCATGCGGCGGAGTGTACGGATCGAAGGCGATACGATCCACCGCGAGCAGGCGTGACAAGGCGCTCCGGGATGGGCTCCGGGGATGGGGGCGGGGGCCGGGAGGAGCCGGCGGAGCGGTGTCGAGTCGGGCCGCCGAGCGGTTACCCCCGGGCGCCTTTACCTCCCGCTCCGGTGGAACGACCGGCCGCGGGGCCCTGCTTGTTGGCCTTGAGGGGCCGGTCCGTCGCCTTCGGCTTCCGGGGGCGCCCTGCCGGTGTGGTGTCGGAAGCCGCCAGGGGCGCCGTACTCCCGCGCAGGATGAGGCGGGTGGGCAGCACCACCTGCCGGGCGTCGTCCGCCTCGTCGTTCTCCAATATCGAGCGCACCAGCTCGCCCGCGGCCCGGCCGACCTCGTCGGGTGACTGCGCGACCGTGCTCAGGTCGAACAGCTCGGCCATCTCGTGATTGTCGAAGCCGAGCACCGATATGGTCTCCGGCACCCGGATGCGTGAGGTGCGCAGGGCCTGCAGCACTCCGATGGCCACTTCGTCGCTCTCCGCGAAGACGGCCGTGGGCGGCTGCGGCTCGCTCAGCAGGTGCGCCACCGCGTCCGCGCCCGCGCGCCGGCCCGTACCGCCGCGGAACACCAGACTCTCGTCCACGGGGATCCCCGACTCCGCGAGCACTTTCCGGTAGCCCTCGACGCGTTCCTGGGCGCTGAACGAGAAGCCCTTGCCGCTGTCCGTCTGCACGAAGGCGATCCGGCGGTGGCCGACGTTGACCAGATACTGCGTGCCGTGCCGCGCCCCTTCGACGTCGTCGACGCGCACCCCGGCCCGCCCCGCCATCTGCTGGCTGACGAAGACCACCGGCATGCCCAGCTCGTCGAGCCGTTCGCGCTCCGTCGCGGAGAGGTCGAACGAGGCGACCAGCAGGGCATCGGCGTTGCGCCGGGCGGGCAGCCGCTCGAAGAAGGCGGCGCGCTCGGCCATGCTCGGTACGTCGTAGATCAACAGGTCGAGGTCGGCGGCCCGCAGGACCGAGCTGAGTCCGGCGAGCATCGCGCCCATGAACCAGCTCTGCAGCGTGGGGACCATCACCGCGACCCGGCCGGTGCGGCCGGTGACCAGGCTGGAGGCGCTGCGGGAAATGCTGAACGACAGTTCCTTGGCGGCCTGTTCGACCCTGTGCCGGGTCGCGGGGGAGACCGTGGGCAGACCCCGCAGCGTGCGCGAGACCGTTGATACCGACACGCCCGCTCGCCGGGCCACATCGGGCATGGTGGCGGGACTCCGACTGGGGCGCATGCGCTCAACGTACCCCACCGTCACAGCGGTGGGCAGGGGCCGGTGTTGTTCTCCCCCGGCCGGGCCGGGGTGAGTGGGATGGCAGCGTTGCCATTGAGGGTGGTCCCGGCGGTTGTCGCCCGATATGCCGGCCACCACTGAGATTCGAGAGCGGCGAATCCTGTCCCCATGGTTGACGCGGCCCGATCGCCGTCCCTAGCTTGCAAACGCTGTCATCGGGAGCCCGGCCAGGCCGACGACCTCGCGGCAGCAGTCACGGAGGACCAAGGAGGAGGGCCTATGCCGTTGAGCCGCCGTTCCCTGCTCGCCGGAAGCCTCGGAGGGGTCACGGCCGCCGCGCTCACCGCGTGTGGAAGCGAAGTGACCGACCCGGTGGCCGGACAGAGCGCCGCGGTGCCCACCGAACCCACCACCATCACCTGGTGGTGCCACCGCCTCACCGACCGCCGCAACGGGGAACTCGCGCCGTTGCTGATCGCGGCGTTCGAACGACGGCACCCGCAGATCAGGGTCAGACTGCTCAAGGCCCCGTCCGACACGGACACCAACCGCGCCACGCTCACCACCCAGATCGCCAGTGGGTCGCCCTCGCCCGACGTCTTCCTGGGAGACGTCGTCTGGCCGGGCCAGTTCGCGTACAACAGCCTGGCCCTCCCACTGGATCCCTATGTGCCGCAGGGGCATTGGAAGAAATATCCGAAGCCGCTGATCGACGCCTGCTCGGCAGAGGGCGGCGTGTACGCCCTGCCCTTCTTCATCGACGAGTCGTTCCTCTACTACCGAAAGGATCTGCTGGCCAAGCACGGGCTGCGGGTGCCGCGCAGCTGGGAGGAGCTGGCGCACACCGCGGCCAAGGTCCGCAGGGCCGGTGACGTCGGCCATGGCTTCGTCTGGCAGGGATCGGTCTACGAGGGAATGACGGTGAACTTCACCGAGTTCCTGGCAGACGCCGGAGGGTCGGTCGTCGGTCCCGACGGAAGCACCGTCACCGTGGGCGGCTCCGCGGGGACGCAAGCCCTCTCCTTCATGCGCGAGTTGGTGGCCTCGAAGGTCAGCCCCTCCGCGGTGACCACCTACATCGAGCAGGACACGCTGGACGCCTTCATCAGCGGCCGCTCCCTGTTCCTGCGGAACTGGGCCTACGCCTGGGGCGCGTCGAACGCCGAAGGGACGAAGACCGCGGGCAGGGTCGGTGTGGTGCCCCGCCCGGGATTCGAAGGCCGGGAGGGCTCCGGGCGCAGCGGCCTCGGAGGCTGGAGCGTGTTCGTCAACCCGCACACCCGCGAGCTGGGTGGCGCCCTCGCCTTCGCGCGCTTCCTCTCCGAGGAGGGGCAGCAGGTGCTGCTGCGGGAGAGCAGTTACATCCCCGCGCTCACTTCGGCGCTGAACAGCCGGACCGCCCGGCAGCTGGGCAGCCCGGTCCTCGACAACGCCCGGACGTTGGAGCTGGTGGCCCGGCCGTCGGGCACGCAGTACTACCCCAAGGTCAGCAAGGCCCTCTACACCGGCGCCAATTCCGCCGTCGGCGGCTCGGCGTCCGTGAGGGAGTCCCTGTCCGCCATGGAATCCGAGGTGCGGGCGGCACTGAAGGGAGCGGTGCTGTGAGCAACGGAAGCAAAGGCCGGGCCGACGTCGGACCCGGAAGCGCACGCCGTCGCCGCGCCCGGGTCGGCTGGGGCTACACCGCTCCCACGCTTCTCGTCGTCGGCGCGGTCACCATCTTTCCCATCCTGTTCTCCGTGGTGCTCAGCTTCACCACCGTGCGGATCACCTACGACGGCTTCCGCGTCGAGTCCTTCACCACTGCCAACTACGCGGCCCTGCTGAACAGTTCGGAATGGCGCGAGGCGCTGCTCCTCACCCTCTTCTACACGGTCGTCACGGTGCTGGTGGAACTGGTGCTGGGAACGCTGGCCGCGCTGGTGCTGGAGAGACTGGGAGCCGGCCGGGGCTGGATCATGGCGCTGCTGCTCGTTCCCTGGTCGCTGATCACGGTGGTCTCCGCCCAGCTGTGGGGCTATCTCTACGACGCCTCGTACGGCCTGGCGACCTGGTTCTGCGAGATCTTCCTCGGCCACTCCCCGGTCATCCTGGGCACGCCCGCCACTGCCGTCGGCGGCATGATGGTCGCCGACATCTGGAAGACCACTCCCTTCGTGGCGATCATCGTCCTCGGCGGTCTGGTGATGCTGTCGCGGGACGTCTTCGAAGCGGCCGAGATCGACGGCCTGAACGCCTGGTCCACCTTCTGGCGCGTCACCCTGCCCCAACTGCGGCCGGTCATCGGGATCGCCGTGCTGTTCCGCATCCTTCAGGCGTTCGGCATCTTCGACCTGCCGTTCGTCCTGACGCAGGGTGGCCCCGGCACCGCCACCCAGTCGCTGGCCGTCCTCGGCTACAAGACCCTTTTCCAGGACCTGAACATGGGGCCCGGCGCCGCGATCGCCACCACCACCGCTCTGCTGGTGCTGGTCTGCTGTCTGGTCTTCCTGCGGGCGTTCACGTCCCAGGCGTCGGAAGGAGAGCTGCGATGAGGCGGCTGACGCAGGCGCGCGGCCGGGGCCGGCGGCGCTGGCTCGACCCGGTGAACCTGGGGGCGCTCGTCCTCGTCGTCCTCACCGCGATGCCGCTCTACTGGATGGCCTCGGCGTCCTTCAAGGACCCACGCGACATCGGCGCGAACCCCCCGAGCCTCTTCCCGTCCGACCCCACCTTCGCGAACTACTCCGACGCCTTCGGCGGCAACAGCCTCGGCCACTACCTGCTCAACAGCGGCGTGGTGGCGGTCGTTTCCACCGTCGTCGTCCTGGGGCTCGCGCTCTTCGCGGGGTACGCGCTGGCCCGGCTGCCGATGCGCGGACACGGCACGATCATGGTCGCGCTGCTGATGATCTCGGTCTTCCCGGCCATTGCCGTCGTCACCCCGCTCTACCTCGTCGAACGCTCCCTGGGGCTCCTCAACAGTCACCTCGGCCTGATCATCCCGTACGTGGCGTTCCATCTGCCGTTCGCCGTCTGGATCATGCGCAACTCCCTGCTGGGACTGCCCCGCGGCCTGGAGGAGGCCGCCGAGATCGACGGCGCCTCGGTCACCCGCACCCTGCTGTCGGTGATCCTGCCGCCGGCCCGGCCCGGCCTGTTCACCGCTGGGGTGTTCACCTTCACCGCCACCTGGACGGAGTTCCTGATGGCACTCACCTTCAACAGCGAGGACTCCGCCCGCACGGTGCCCGTCGGCATCGCACTCTTCGGCAGCCAGTACACCGTGCCCTACGGCACGATCTTCGCCGGGGCGATGTCCGCCACCGTGCCCATCGCCATTCTCGTCCTGGTCTTCCGGCGCTCGATCACCTCCGGCCTGACCGCCGGGGCGGTCAAGGGGTGACCGGATGAAGCCCACCGCGTACCCGGGCCCCCGCGGACCACCACCGCCCGGCACCCGGCCCGTGCGGACCGGCCGACGTCTTCCCGCCCGGCCGATCCGGACCTCACCCGCAGACCGCACACCGCAGACATGGAGAGCCCCTGTGAGCACCCCGCACCCCGCGGACCAGGCGACCTGTGACCCGAACTGGTGGCGCCAGGCCACCGTCTACCAGATCTATCCGCGCAGCTTCGCGGACCACGACGGCGACGGCATCGGGGACCTCCCCGGCATCACCGCCCGGCTGCCCTACCTCGCCGACCTCGGCGTGGACGCCGTCTGGCTGAGCCCGTTCTACCCCTCCGCGCTGGCGGACGGCGGATACGACGTCGACGACTACCGCGACGTCGACCCGCGCCTGGGCACCCTCGCCGACTTCGACAACCTGGTCCACGAGGCGCACGGGCTCGGCATGAAGGTCGTGGTGGACATCGTCCCCAACCACACCTCCGACCGGCACGTGTGGTTCCAGGAGGCGCTGCGTGCCCCGCGCGGCTCACGCGAGCGCGACCGCTACATCTTCCGCGACGGCCGCGGCGAGAAGGGCGACGAGCCGCCCTCGGACTGGGAGTCCAACTTCGGCGGCCGCGCCTGGACACGGCTCCCCGACGGACAGTGGTACCTGCACCTGTTCACCCCCGAGCAGCCGGACGTGAACTGGGACAACCCCGAGGTCAGGGCCGACTTCCTCACGACCCTGCGCTTCTGGTCCGACCGAGGCGTCGACGGTTTCCGGGTGGATGTCGCGCACGGCCTGGCCAAGGATCTCGCCGAGCCCCTGCGCGACCTCGGCGCCGGCCAGGGCCGCCCCCTGGGCAAACTCCCGCTCGACGGCAGCCACCCGCTGTACGACCGGGAGGAGGTGCACGAGATCTTCCGCGAGTGGCGCCAGGTGTTCGACGAGTACGACCCGCCGCGCACCGCGGTGGCCGAGGCGTGGGTGGCGAACGCCCGCCGGACGCTCTACGCACGCCCCGACGAACTCGGGCAGGCATTCAACTTCGAGTTCCTCGAATGCCCCTGGAGCGCCCTGGAGTTCCGTACCGTCATCGACACCTCGCTGGTCACGGCGCGCGCGGCAGGCGCCTCGGCGACCTGGGTGCTGTCCAACCACGATGTGGTGCGGCACGCCTCCCGCTATGCCCTGCCCATCGGTATGAGCCGCGCCGACCTGGACTCCTGGCTGCTCGGCGACGGCCGTGAGCCGGCCCCCGACAGGGCGGCCGGGCTGCGGCGGGCCCGCGCGGCGACGCTGCTGATGCTGGCCCTGCCCGGCTCGTCCTACCTCTACCAGGGCGAGGAACTCGGCCTGCCCGAGGTCGCCGACCTGGCGCGGGACACCCTTCAGGACCCGGTGTGGGAGCGCACCGGACACCGGCGCAAGGGCAGGGACGGCTGCCGGGTGCCGCTGCCCTGGACCGTGGAAGGACCGGCCTTCGGCTTCAGCACGGGCACGCCGTGGCTGCCCCAGCCGGAGACCTTCGGCGGCTACTCCCCCCAGGCGCAGGACGGGACCGAGGGCTCGACCCTGGAGCTGTACCGGGCGGCCCTGCGGCTGCGGCGCAAGATGATGGGCGACGAGAGCCTGGAGTGGGTCGGGGCGGACGACGCGGCGGTCGGCGGTGTGCTGCACTTCCGCCGCAGCAGCGGATGGCACAGCGTCACG
The DNA here is from genome assembly GCF_045782725.1 of Streptomyces sp. Pv4-95. NCBI lineage: Bacteria > Bacillati > Actinomycetota > Actinomycetes > Kitasatosporales > Streptomycetaceae > Streptomyces > Streptomyces sp. Pv4-95. The sequence goes on along the minus strand of NZ_CP127172.1, from coordinate 767,393 downwards.
AACTTCTCCGAGAGCCCGGTGCCCGTCCCGCCTGGCGAGGTACTGCTGGCCAGCGGTCCGCTGACCGGCGACGACCTTCCGCCGGACACGACCGTCTGGCTCCAGAACTGACCCACCGTGCGAAGGGAGTGCCGTACCTGGTGCACCACGGCACTCTCCGCCACCGCCGGTCCCGAGGAGGATTCCTCGGGACCGGCGGTCGCGCCCGGCTCTGTTCCACAGGCGCGTCGCCGGGGACATCCCGCACCCCGGGCCTCCCGGTCGTACGACGGACCCACGACGGATACATGGCCTATGACGAACCGTCACCACAGCCCGCCCGGTCATGAACGGTTCCTCGGCCGAAGCACGCTTCCGGTCATCCGCTGAACGGCCCTGAGGACCTGCCCCGCTCCGTCCTCCGTGGCCATGTGGCGCGCGGCGGTCGCGGCGGCTCCTGCGAAGCGCGGCTCCTCGGTGACATGACTGAGCGCGTCGGCAAGCCGCTCGGCGGTGAGGGACCGGAAAGGGATCGGGGTCGGTGCGGCGCCGATCGAGGCGAGCCGCGCAGCCCAGAACGGCTGATCCGCGGTCACCGGAACGGTGACCGCGGGTATCGCGGCACGCAGTGCGGCCGCCGAGGTGCCCGCTCCGGCGTGGTGGACCACCGCGGCCAGCCGCGGGAACAGCAGGGCGTGCGGCACGTCCTCGACGGTGAGGACATCGTCCCCGTCGGCCGCGAGCCCGGCGCTGCCGGACTGCAGGATCCCGCGCAGCCCGGCACGCCGCAGCGCTTGTACGGCGATCTCGCTCAGACGCTCGCCCTCCCCGGCCGCCATGCTGCCGAAGCCGATCAGGACCGGACGGGGCCCGGCCGCGAGGAAGTCCTCCAGGTCCGCGGGCAGTCGTCCGTTGGCGGCGCGGTGCGGCCACCAGGTGCCGCCGACCTCCATGCCGGAGCGCCAGTCGGAGGGGCGCGGCACCAGCGCCGTACTGAAACCGTGCAGAACGGGCCAGTTGGCCTCCTCCTGCCGTCGGCGCATCGCGGAGGCGGAGAGCGGAGGCAGTCGAAGACGATGGCGCAGCTCCGAAACCGCCGGCTCGTAGACGCGGTCGGCCATGCGGAGAGCGAAGCGCCCCGCCGCGCGGTTGCCCGCGCGGCCCAGCGAACGGGAGCCCGTGACGACGGGTGGGAAGTCGCCGGTCGGTGCGGTGGGCTGGAGGTGAACGCCGAGGCTCGGGATGCCCGTGGCCTCGGAGAGGTGCCAGCCGAGCGGGGCCGTGGTGGTCGACAGCAGGAGCAGGTCCGTGCCCTCGGCCACCGCGCCGGTGAATCCCTGACCCAGCTCGGTGAGGAACGCGGCAGCAGCGCGCATCAGTTCACGTCTGCCCCGCACACCCGCGTGCGGTCGGGTGTCGGCGGGCAGGCGGCGGAATTCCAGGCCGGCATCACGCACGAGGGGCGCGAAGGAGTCCGTGGTGGCCAGGGCGACGTCGTACCCGGCGAGGCGCAGTTCGGAGCCCAGGCCGGTGTACGGCGCGACGTCGCCGCGCGACCCGGCAGTGGCGATCATGATTCTCATCGGTCTTCCTCGGATTCGGTGCGCGAACCGGCGCTGCGGGCCGCGTTGGCGTGGACCGCCCTGCACAGGTAGGCCGCAAGGCCCGGGCGTTGCTGTGACAGCGGTACGACGAGGGCGAAGGCGCGCGGGTCGGCGGCGAAGTCGTCCGCGATGCGCCGGTGCATGTCGGGCGGGCAGGGGGTGAACCAGCGCGCGAGGTGCCGGCGGTGCTCCTCGGCGAGGTCCATGGCCCGATCGCCGTCGTCGGGCTCGCCGTCGTCGTAGGCCGTGAGCAACTCCGCGCGCCAGACGGCGGCCTCGCCCATGAGCCGCTGCCAGTCCTCCTTGGTGTGGGCCGCAGCGCGTGCCATCGCCTCCCGGTGTCCGTCCGAATGCCTCCACTTCAGGTCGGCATCCATCGCGTAACTGAGGTCGAAGCTGATCTCGCCGAAGACGTCGAAGCGTTCCCGGGGAGTCAGGGGCACCCCGGACTGCTGGACCTCGATGGCGCGTTCCGCGACCTCGGCCAGCCGCTGAAGTCTGCTGATCTCCTCGGCCAACTGCCGCTGCCGCTCTCGTAGTCGCTCCAGCGCGTTCGCCTGCGGATCCTGGAGGATCTGGGCGATCTCCTCCAGGGAGAAGCGGAGTTCGCGGTAGAAGAGGATCTGCTGGAGGCGTGCCAGGTCGGCGTCGCTGTAGAGGCGGTATCCGGCGCGACTGCGGTCGCTGGGCGAGAGCAGCCCCGCCCTGTCGTAGTGGTGCAGCGTACGCACCGTCACTCCGGCAAAAGCCGCGACCTGCCCCACGGAGTAACTCATGTACCCTCCCCTCTCGTCGGTGGACAGCCTCAAGCCTGACGTGAGGGGAGGGTCAACCCGCTCTCCGCTCCGGCTGCCGTCTGCTTGCGCCGAGCCGCCTCCGCGGGCCGGACCGCCCGGATGGCGCCCGGCCTCGGCGGCTCCGCGTGCACTGGCATGCCAGGTGTTTCCGGAGTACACCGGAAGAATGGATGCCGACCGGGATGACGCGGGCGGGATGCTGCCTGCACTGTGCGATGTCTGCGGCGCCGTGATCACCGACCACTCGGAGGTGCACGCCCGGGTGCCCGACTCCTCCGTCGTCCACCCGGACGATCCGGAGCTGGACGGATGGCGCCCGCTCACGGCCTGCTCCGCGGCGCACCTCGCCGAACTGCGGGACGAGTACGAGCGGCGTCCCTACATCGACGAAGAGCAATGGGCGGGAAAGATGTCCCGCGCGCTGGACCGGCACCCCGACGGGCTCACCTTCGAGCAGATGGCGGCGATCACCGGGCTGACGCGTGGTCAGCTCGACCGGGCCTTCGCCTGGCACAACCTCCGGGTACGGCGGAACGGGTAGCGACCGGAGCGGATGCACCGTTCGGCTGAGGCGCTGAGCCGAGCGGTGCCGCTCAGCCGAGTGGTGCTGCTCGGGATGCCTGCGCGGGTGCCGGGTGGAGCCGGTCCTGATGCCGCCGGTCCGTCACCCAGGAAGCGCCGCCGTCAGGTCCAGCTCCACCAATTGACCCGGGAAGCCGAGCCGTGTGACGCCGAGAAGGGTGCTCGCCGTACTGAGCGCGGGCCCGAGCGCCGATGCGTGGAAGCGGTGCCAGGCGGCGGCCAGCACTTCCCTCTCATCGCTTGCCACGTAGACGACGGACCGCACCACATGGTGGGGCTCGGCTTCGACCGCTGCCAGGGCGGCCGTCGCGTTCGCCACCACCTGGTCGATCTGCCGGTCCAGGTCCGCCTCGCCGACGAGTGCGCCGGAGACGTCCAGCGGGCACTGACCGGAGAGATAGGCGGTACGTCCTGCTTCGACGACGCTGATGTGGTGGTAGCCCGGCGTCGGGTGGAGACCGTCCGGGTTGATACGTCGGATTCTGGAAGCCATGCCCCAGATCGTGGCCGCCTGCGAACGCCGCCGCAAAGGAGTTTCGCCGAAGGCACCGCCGGCACCATGCGGAGGGCCTGGTTCACCGAGCCGACAGGGTGAAGGCCCTGAGCCGGGCAGATTCAGGGCCTTCGTGGCGCGTCTCCCGTGGGGGGAAGGATGCACGCGTCAATGGTGCTAACGAAGCGGGGCCGCGAGAGGTCACGAGGGTCGCGCGCTCCGTTGGACAGGCAACGCACACGCTCGGAGAATTGGAAGTGCCGGCGAGCAGTGTCCTCGGCGGCGCGCCTGCCCGGTCGGCCGCGTGTACCCGCGCCGCGACGGGAGGCGCCATGACTCTCCGCATCGCCACCTTCAACGCAGAGAACCTCTTTCACCGGCCACGTGTCTTCGCGCTCGCCGATCCGGAGGAGCGCAGGCAGACGCTGGAGGACTTCGCCGCCCTCGTCTCCCTCCTCGACCACGAGACCTACACGGCCGATGACAAGAAGAAGATCGCGGAGTTCCTCGACAAGTACGACGTCGCCGCCTCCCAGTCCAAGAGCCGCTCCATCCTGCTGAACGAGACCCGAGGCGGCGCCAAGCTCTTCAGGACCAAGCGCGGTGGCGGTATCGAAATCCTCGCCGAGGGCCGTGCCCACTGGGTCGGTTGGGCCGAACTCGTGCGCGACGACCTCGACGAGGAGGCCGTCCACAACACCGGTCAGGTGATCGCCGAGGTCGATGCCGACGTACTGCTCATGGTCGAGGTCGAGGACCGGCTCACGCTGCACCGTTTCCAGAAGCAGGTGCTGAGCGAAATGATGGGGGCGCGGAACTACCCCTTCAACATGCTGATCGACGGCAACGACAGCCGGGGCATCGACATCGGCCTGTACAGCCGCCGGCCGATCACCTCGGTGCGGTCGCACATCTTCGACAGTGCGGCAGGCCGGCCGATCTTCAGCCGGGACTGCCCGGAGTTCGAGGTCGAACTCACCGGCGGCGCACCGCTGTGGATCCTCGGCAACCACTTCAAGAGCAAGATCGGCAGCCCGGCCGCCACCACCAAGAAGCGAACGGCGCAGGCCGGGCGGGTACGGGAGATCTACAAGGAGGCGCTCAAGAGGTCCGCGAATGTCGTGGTCGCGGGAGACCTCAATGACGATCCGGAGAGCGAGCCGCTGGCGTTGCTCCTGGAGACCGGCCTGAGGGACGTGATGAGCCACCGGACGTACACCGGCGCGCCCGGTACCCATGGGACGGGCACCTCCCTCCACCAGAAGTTCGACTACCTGATGCTCGCGCCCGCGGTGTGGGACCTGGTGGAGGACGTGAAGGTGGAGCGGCGCGGAATCTTCGCGCCCGGCACCTTCAAGTCGTTCCCGACCGTGACCTCGAAGGGCGATCAGGCGTCCGACCACGCCGCGGTGTACGCCGACCTCGACCTGTGAGACAACTGCGCTGTCCCCACGGCGCGTTGTGTCGGTGAATGCCCTGGGGCGGATGTCCGGGCAGACGCCGTCGTTCACCTGCTCGGGTAATATCGACGCCTCCGAGCGGGCGGCGTGGGGGGAAGCGGGAATGGTCGCGAGGTATGTGGTTTCGCCGCGTGGCGGCCGTCGCGTCTACCCCGACATCTCGTCCGCCCTGGCCGCGGCGGCCGGACGGGGCCGGCCCGCGCTGATCGAGATCGCGGCCGGACGCTACGACGAGGCGCTCACCGTCGGGGGACAGGTCCGGTTGGCCGCGATCGACGGCCCGGGGTCGGTGGTGGTGAGCCGGCCGCGCGGTGCCGTCCTCGACGCCTTCGGGGCGGTCGCCGTGCACGGCCTCGTACTGATCGGCCGCGAGGCCGATGTCGTCGGCTGCCATGCGGGCACGCTCACACTCGAACATTGCGAGATCCGGGCGCACAACGGCGTCAGTGTGCACGCGAGGCCGAACACCTCCGTGACGCTGCGGGACAGCGCGATCCTGCACGGCCGGGCCCTCTTCTCCGGGGCCGCCGGGCTCGTCGAACGCTGCCGGTTCACCGACGCCGCGGACAACGCGGTCGCGGTGATCGAGGGCGCCCATGTCGCGGTCCGTGACAGCTGGATCGGGGGCAGCCGGATCCACGGCATGCGCGTCAGCGACGCGCGTGCGGAGGTCACCGGGTGCGAACTGACCGGCACCGGCAAGGCCGCGCTCATGGCGGACGCGCGGGCGGAACTCGTCATGTCCGGCTGCACGGTCAATGCCGTGCACGCGGAGGCCGTCATGTTCATCGAGCAGTCGAGGGGCTCGGTGGAGGGCTTGCGCGTCACCGATGCGGAACACGGGATCGGAGTGGCCAGTGGCGCCGATCCGGTGGTGCGCGGCTGCGCGTTCATCGAGTGTCGCGACACCGGCATCAACGTCCAGACCGCGGGCCGTGGCAGGTTCGAGGACTGCGAGGTCCGCAGCGCGGGCAACATCGCGGTGTTCTCGACCGAGGGCGGCGCCCCGGAGGTCCACGGCTGTCGCATCTCGGGAGGCAACGTCGGCATTGCCGTCACGGACGCCGCGAGAGGCCGCTTCTCCCGGGTCGAGATCGAGAAGCTGACGAGTGTGGCACTGCGGGTTCTTGACGGTTCCAGGGCCGTGTTCGAGCAGGTCCGGGTGGAGAACTGCCCGTCGGGCATGGAGGCCCGGGGCAACGGCGGCACCACGGCGGACCTCACCGACGTGGGGATCCGTGACTTCGACATCGGCGCGGTGACCGTTCTCGGCCAGTCCCGCGTCACCCTCACCCGCGTGGCGGCGGAGCGCGGTGCGCTGGGCTTCGGCGCCGGCGAGGAAGCCCAGCTGTTCGTCCATGACTGCGACGTCAAGGCGGTGAGCATCGGCGGGGCCATCGGGTTCGACAAGGCGCGCCTCGTCGCGCGGAATCTCACCGTGACCGGCGCGGAGGCATTCGGCCTCTGTGGAAAGGGCTCCGCCTACATGGACGTCGCGGACAGCGAGTTCACCGACTGCGTGGGCGCGGGCGCGAGTTTCGACGACACGTGCAACGGCCGTCTGGTGGACTGCGGTGTGAACGGCACGCGGGGCGTGGCCGTGCAGGACAACGGCCTCGTCGACCTTGTCTCGCTCCGTACGTCGCTGCCGGTCGTCAAACAGGTCGTCAAGCCGGTCGAGCGTCCGCCGATGATCGTCAACAACTTCCACGGCCCGGTCTTCAACGCCGCGGTCCACGGGGCCCAGTTGGCGTGGAACAACAACAACGTCATCCAGCAGCAGACCAACGAGGACGGTTCCCGCACATGACCGACGAACAGAACGTCAACAACTACGACGGGCCGGTGTTCAACGGCGAGGTCTCGGGCTCCCAGTTCGCCTGGAACAACGACACGGTCACCCAGAATCAGCAGAACAACGGCCCCGTCGCCCCCGGCTTCGAGGCGCTGGCCGACCGCGTCACCGAACTGCTCCGCCAGCTGCCGCAGGCCGGTCTGGCCGATCGGGACCGCGAGGACGCCGAGGCCGCGGCCCGAGACGTCCTCGCGGTGATCACGCAGCAGGACGCGCCGCAGGAGGGCAAGCTCCGCCGCGCGCTCGGCATGCTCAAGGGGGCGCTCGCCCCGGTCGCGACCGGAGTGGCGGCCGGTACGGCGGTGGGTGCGCAGGAGTGGGCCCGGACGGCGATCGAGGGTCTGACCGGCATCTGATCGCCCGCGGCGTCAGCGGCACCGAAACCAGGCACCGTCACCAGGCCGTCCGAACGGCGGGCAACCGGCAGCCTCAGCGGCCGTACATTCCCCGGCACAGACGCATGAGGTCCGCGCGGACATTCCCGGACGCCAGGCGGCACACGACTCGTGAGTCGACTGTGTCGCGGGGGTGAGGGGCGGCCGTACGGCGCTTCGGCTGTTGCCGCCGGACGGGCGCCGGGGTGGAGGGCGGCCGCTGCCGGACGTGTTGCCGTGGCACCTGGCGAGCGCGCGGCGCCTGCCGACGCTGCGGTTGCTGCACCCGCTGCCGGGGCGCGGCCTCGCGTGCGGGCGCTTTCGCCTGAAGCACCCGTTTCTTGGGCACGCGGGCATCCGCCACCGTCACCAGCCGTTCGCGGGGCGGTTCCTGTGTCGGCGTCAGCTGTGCCGAGGGCCGGGCCGGCGCGACCGTGTGCACCTCCGGCGACCGGTCGGGGGCCCGGGGCGAGCCATGGTCGGGGACGGAGACGCAACCTGTGGTGGCGAGCAGCACGATCGCGGCGGTGGCGAGAAGGAGGGGAGGGCGCACGCTGTCACCGTGCCGAACGGCCAAGGGCCGCACAACCGACTCGCCGGGCAACCACGCGGATGAGGCAACGATCCGGGCGCAGAGCGGGGATTGCACCGGCGGCCGGCTGCCGCCGTGACGGCGCTGCCCGCACGCCGTCGGAGAGGGCTGACGCCTATGACCGCCGACGCCGGAAGACGTGACCTGTCACCGTGCACGCCCCTCGACCGGAATGACCCGCGTGGCGCGCCGACCGCAGGTGATGCCGTCGCGGGTGCTGGGCTAGCGTCGTCGGGGACGGGAGTGGTCGGAGGAGGGCGCCGGTATGGGGAGTGACGAGCGGGATCGGGACGAGGTGCCGGAGGGTGCGTTCTGGTCGATCGAGGTGCGGGACCAGATCCGGGTGCATGAGGCGGATCCGGCGGCCGTGGCGCGCAAGGACGCCGGGGAGGAGAAGCGGGCCGCGGACGGGCAGTACGCCCCCTTCCTCCGTGTGACGGCCCTGCGGTGTCCGGAGTGCGACGCCGACCGGGGGTGGACGGCCATGGGGCACTGGACGGACCCGGCGCGGCTGATCTGTCCGGTCGGCCACGGCTGGACGCCGTGGCCGGACGACCCGGACAAGGGCCGTTCCCTGATGCAGGAACTCATCCTGGCCCAGGGCATCGAGTCCCTGCGCGACTGACGGAGGCCCGGGGGAAGCCGCCCCGGCCTCAGCCCGCCAGCTCGCCGAGGAGCGCCCAGGTACGGCGGCGGTCGGCGTCCCCGGCGACCTCCGTGCCCGCGAAGACCACCTCCGTCGCGCCGGCGTCCCGGTAGCGCCGCACCTCGGCTGCCACCGTCTTCTCGTCGCCGATCACGGCCACGTCGGCGGCCCGCGTGCCACCCGAGAGCGCGACGGCACGCGCGTAGGAGGGGATCTGCTCGTAGAACGCCAGCTGCTCCGTGACCGTCTCGCGCACGGCGTCGACATCGTCGGTCACCACGCCGTGCACCAGCGCCACGATCCGGGGCGCCTGGCGGCCCGCGGCCTCCGCGGCCGCGGTGACGGCCGGCACGATGTGCTCGGCCAGGGCGCGGGGCCCGGCGAGATAGGGCAGGATCCCGTCCGCCAGCTCGCCGCTGGCGCGCAGTGCCTGCGGCCCCATCGCGGCGACGAGCAGTGGCACACCCGCCTCCGCGCCCGGCACCCGGGCGGGGATCGGTGTGGTCGCGGTGAGCAGCTCGCCATGGAAGTCGGCGCTGCCGGTCTCGGTCAACTGCCTCAGGGCGATGAGGAATTCACGCAGGCGGGCGACCGGCCGTTCGAAGGGGATGCCGAAACCTGCCTCGGTCAGGAGCTTGGTGCCGAGCGCGAGGCCGAGGTGGTAGCGGCCGTGGGTGGCCGCCTGCGCGGTCTGCGCCTGACCGGAGACGGTCAGCGGGTGGCGTCCGAACACGGGGATCGCGGACGTGCCCACCTGAAGCCCGGGTACCGCGCGCCCGACGATGGCCGCGAGCTGAGGCGAGTCGGCGCCGAAGGTCTGCCCGAACCAGACGGAGCGCAGGCCCGCGGCCGCGGCCTCCTCGGCGAGCCGCACGGAGGCGTCGATCTGGTTGTCGGGACCGGTCGTGTTGAGTGCTGCTCCCACAGTCATGTCAGCGCCAACCAGCGGCAGTTGGCCGGGCATTCCGGCTCTCGTGTGACAGCTTCCTTTCAGCTGTGTGTACGCGTGGGCACCCGCGTCCGCCGCCTCGTGCACACCGCCGATGCGCACAAATGCACGGGGGATGCGGCGCGCGATCGCCGGTCCGGGCGCCGTGGGCGACAAGCGCCACGTCGCGGCTCCGTCGGAGCTCGATGGCGCGCCCGCGACCCGGCAGCGACGGAAAACCTCATTCGAACATCTGCTCGAACTTGGTCTAGAGTGGATATCAAGCCATGGTGGCGAAATCCAGCTATGGAGGGATACGAGGAGGTGGCGCCCGGTGAGTGCCGTACACCTGCACGTCGCCTCCGGCTTCTCCGCGCGTTACGGCGCCTCGCATCCCGAGGACCTGGTCCGCCGCGCCGCCGAGCGCGGCATCACGGCGATGGCGCTCACCGACCGGGACACCGTCAGCGGCCACGTCCGCTTCGCCCACGCCTGTGCCGCCCACGGCGTACGGCCGATCTTCGGCGTCGACGCCGCGGTGGCCCCGTACGCCCCCGCACCCGCCGCGAGCCGTCGGCGCACCCCGATACGCGGCGGCGCCCACGTCGCCGAGCCACCGCTCCGGGTCACCCTCCTCGCCCGGAACCGGGGGGGCTGGGCACGGCTGTGCCACCTGGTTTCGGCCGCCCACAACCAGGCCGCGGGCGGATCGCCGGTGATCCCCTGGTCCGCGCTGGCCGACCACGCGGGGGAGGGGCTGACCGTCCTCCTCGGCCCGGTCTCCGAGCCGGTGCGTGCCCTCTCGGCCGCCCGGCCGGACGAGGCCGAGCGGCTGCTGGCGCCGTGGCGTGAGCTGGCGGCCGCGGGGGCTTCGCTGCGGCTGGAGGTGCTCTCCTTCGGGGCGGCGGGCAGCGGTCCCGGCTCCGTACGGCTCGCCGGCCGCACCCTCGCCCTGGGCGACCGGATCGGCATCCCGTCCGTGCTGACCAACGCGGTGCGCTACGCCGACCCCGACCGGCACCGCCTCGCCGATGTGCTGGACGCGGCCCGCCTGCTGCGGCCCATCGACCGCCGCCGCCTCGATCCGGGGGAGCGGTGGCTGAAAGGCCCCGCCGCCCTGCTGGACGTCGCCGAACGCATCAGCACGGCTGCGGGTGCCGGCTCCGCGCGCGCCGCTCAGCTGCTCGCCGAGACGGAGCGGACCGCCGACCGGTGCAGGATCGACCCCGTGGCCGACCTGGGACTGGGCACGGCCCGCTTCCCCGAGCCGGAGACGGTCGGCGCCGGCTCCGCGCCGGGGGACGCCGACCGGCTGCTGCGGCAGCGCTGCGAAGCCGGTATGGCCCGTCGCGGCCTGGACCGCGACGCGGAGGCCGTCCGGCGTATGGAGGAGGAACTGGCGGTGATCGGCCGGCTCGGCTTCGCCACCTACTTCCTCACCGTCGCCCAAGTCGTCGCCGACGTACGGGAGATGGGGATACGGGTCGCTGCCCGCGGCTCCGGCGCCGGCAGCATGGTCAACCACGCCCTGTACATCGCCACGGCGAATCCGCTCGACCACCGGCTGCTCTTCGAACGGTTCCTCTCCGAACGCCGCTCCTCGCTGCCCGACATCGACATCGACGTGGAGTCCGCCCGCCGGCTGGACGTCTACGACCGCATCATCGAGCGGTTCGGCACCGAACGGGTGGCGGTCACCGCCATGCCGGAGACCTACCGCGCCCGGCACGCGCTCCGCGACACGGGCATGGCGCTCGGCATCGCCCCGCATCTCGTCGACAAGATCGCCAAGGCGTTCCCGCACATCAGGGCATGCGACGTGACCGCGGCCCTCGCCGAGCTGCCGGAGCTGCGGCCGCTCGCCGCCGAGGCCGAGGCGTACGGCCCGCTGTGGGAGCTGGCCGAGGGCCTCGACGGCCTGCCGCGCGGCATCGCCATGCACCCGTGCGGGGTGATCCTCACCGACGCCACCCTGCTGGACCGGCTCCCCGTGCAGCCCACCCCCGGCGGCGACTACCCCATGGTCCAGGCCGACAAGGAGGACGTCGAGGACCTCGGCCTGATCAAGCTCGATGTGCTGGGCGTCCGGATGCAGTCGGCCATGGCGCATGCCGTCGCCGAGGTCCGCCGCACCACCGGCCAGGACATCGACCTCGACGACGGCCGCAAGGTGCCCCTCGATGACTTCTTCTCCTTCAAGCTCATCCAGGCCAGCGACACCATCGGCCTCTTCCAGCTCGAATCACCGGGCCAGCAGGATCTCCTCGGCAGGCTGCAGCCCCGCGACCCGCAGGACGTCATCGCCGACATCAGCCTCTTCCGGCCCGGCCCGGTGGCCGGCGGTATGCCGGAGCAGTACATCGCCGCCCGCCACGGCGCGGCCCCCGCCTACCCGCACCCCCACCTCGAACCGATCCTGCGCGACACCTACGGCGTCACCATCTGGCACGAACAGATCATCCTCATGCTCGCCCGGCTGACCGGCTGCGACCTGGCACTCGCCGAGGTCGCGCGCCGCGCCCTGGGCGACGCCGCACGCCTGCCCGCCCTGCGCGACTGGTTCCACCGGAAGGCAGCCGCACGCGGCTACACCCCCGAGGCCCGCGAGCGCATCTGGGACATCATCGAAGCCTTCGGCGCCTACGGATTCTGCCGGGCCCACGCGGTGGCCTTCGCGGTCCCGGCGCTGCAGTCGGCGTGGCTCAAGGCCCACCACCCGGCCGCCCTCTACGCCGGTCTGCTGGAGCACGATCCGGGGATGTGGCCCAAGCGCGTCATCGTCGCCGACGCCCGCCGCCACGACGTCCCCGTCCTGACCGTCGACATCAACCACTCCCGGCAGACCCACACCGTCGAGAAGAGCGCCGACGGCACCTGGGGCGTCCGCCTCGCCCTGTCGGCGGTGAAGGGCATCAGCGACGATCAGGTGGAGCGCATCGCCGCCTGCCGTCCCTACACCAGCCTGCAGGACTTCTGGGAGCGCGCCCGCCCCGCCCGCCCCACCGCGGAACACCTCGTCGAGATCGGCGCCCTCGACTCCGTACGCGGTGACCTCACCCGCCGTGACCTCCTCCTGCAGATCGCGGAACTGCACCGGCACGCTCGCGGCCGGCAGGGCGACGGCCAACTGCCCCTGGACGGCAGCACCGTGACCGCGGAGCCGAGCGGACTGCCGGAGATGACCGGCCGCGAAGAACTCGGCAACGAGCTGCAGATCCTGGGAATCGACGTCTCCCGGCACCTCATGGAGCACCACCACCGCCTGCTGCGCGAGATCGGCGCCACCGACGCCCGGCACCTCGCCGGCATGGCCGCGGGGCAGAGCGTCCTGGTCGCCGGCGTGCGTGCCTCCACCCAGACCCCGCCCATCCGCTCGGGCCGGCGGATCATCTTCGTCACCCTGGAGGACGGCTCGGGCATGGTCGACCTCGCCTTCTTCGAGGACTCCCACGAGGCGTGCGCCCACACCGTCTTCCACTCCGGGCTCCTGCTCGTCCGCGGCGTCGTCCAACGCCGCGGGCCCCGCAGGGCCGTGGTCGGCACGATGGTGTGGGACCTGGAAGAACTCGCCGCCGTCCGCCGCGATCAGGGGCCCGAGGCGACACTGCGCCGCCTGGGCGAGACCGGCCCGCGGCCCACCCCCGCCCAGCAGCCGCAGCGCACCCTCGTCGACGGCACGGCCGGCGCCGCGCTGCACGCCTGGGCCGACCTCCAGCCGGCCGGCAGCCGCTCCGCGGATGTCACCGCACTCGGCCACAAGAGCGGCGGGAGTGCAGGCTGAGGGCACCCACGGTCAGGCGCGGCTGAAGGTGCCGGGTGTGATGCCGTAGACGCGGTGGAACCAGCGGGTGAAGTGGGCCTGGTCGGCGAAGCCGGTGGCGGCCGCCGCGGCGGCGGGCGCGGTGCCGGACATCAGCAGCGAACGGGCGCGGCGCAGCCGCAGCTGCCGCTGGTAGTCGCTGGGCGCCAGACCGAACTCGGCACGGAAGGCACGGTAGAGGGCGAACCGGCTGCATCCGGCCGCCTCCGCCAAGCGCTCGCCGGACACCGGCTCCGGATACGCCTCGTCCAGCAGCGCCCGCGCCCGGCGGGCGGCCTGCTGCCGCATGCCGTCGGACGGGGTGCGGCCCGCGCGGAGGGCGGACGAGGCGCCGCGGCGGGCCATCGCCAGGACGGCCGCCGTCAGGCGCTCGTCGCGGACCAGCGGATCGGCGCCGCCGGCCAGGGCGGCGTGCAGCCGGGTGAGCGCGACCGCGAGGGCCGGGTCGGTCAGCACCGGAAGGGCGAACAGCGGCAGCGCACCGGCGCGTCCGTCGCCCGCGTCGGTGAGCACCGCACGCACCACGGACGGGCCCAGGTGCACGATGCGGTACCGGTAGCCCAGCTCCGCCGCGGCCCGGCCGTCGTGCACCTCGTCCGGGTTGAACGCCATCACCATGCCGGCGCCGCTGGTGTGGGCAGCGCCCCGGCAGCGGAAGCGCTGGGCCCCGGCGTCGGTGATGCCGAGGGAGTACGTGTCGTGAGCGTGCGGCGGGTACACGTGGTCCCGGAAGTGCGCGTGCATCGCCTCCACGGGGCGGTCCTCGTCCCGCCAGTACCGCACCCAGCTGCCGGCCGTCGCCATCCCCGCATTATGGCGTGCGCACACACGTTCAAGACGCGGCGCCTCCTGTTCGGCAGAGTCGACGCATGCCAACGAAAAGGGGCCTGAGCAGCCCGTATCTGTTCCTGATGATCACCATGCTGCTGTGGGGCAGTGCCTTCTCCAGCTCGAAGTCGGTGGTCGAGCACGTCCCGCACACCGTGGCCGCGCTGATGAGGTTCGCGGGCGCCGCCGTCGCGCTGCTCGTGGCGGTGGCGTTCTTCGGCGGCCGGCGCCCCGACGCACCGTGGCGGTCCGGCGGACGGGCGGCGATGGCCGGAACCCTGGGGGTGTTCGCCTACAACGGGGGCTTCTTCTGGGGCCTCTCGCTCGCCCCTTCCCTGGACGCGGGCATCCTCATACCCGTCATGAGCCCGGTGCTCACCAGCCTGTTCCTGCTGGTCACGCGCCGGGAGCGGGCGTCGGGGGCACGGCTGGCCGGCCTCGGCCTGGGACTGACCGGAGCCGTGCTCTTCTTCCTGGGGGCGGGCGGTGGCACGCACGGCGGCGGCACGCGGCTCGCCGGCGACGCGCTCTTCCTGCTCAGCGCCGTGTGCTGGGCCGCCTACACCCTCGCGGGCCCCAAAGTGCTCGCCGGCACCGATCCCTTGCGGGCGACCGCTTACGCGACGTGCGCCGGGGCCCTCCTCCTCGGCCTCGTCGCCACGCCCGACCTCCCGGACGTCCGCTGGGGCGAACTCCCGCCCGGCGTCTGGCTGAACGCGGCGTACCTGGCGCTGTGCGCCGCTGCCGTCGCCAACCTCCTGTACTACCGGGGCGTGCGGGCTGTCGGGCCCGCCTCGGCGTCGCTGATGATGTTCACGGTCCCGGTCGTGAACACCGTGTGCGCCACGCTCTTCCTCGGCGAGACCTTCGGGGCGTTGCAGGCCGTGGGCGCGCTGGTCCTGCTGTCCGGCGCCGTCCTGGCCGCGACCCAGGGACGTCTGCCACGGCGGGCGGGCACGTCCGTCCCGCCCGCCGTAGGCCCGGCGGCGCCGACCGACGAGGACGCGGCCGGAAGGGACGCCGCTCGGCCGTGACCGGCCGACGGCACGATGCGCGGCGGAGGTCCGTCAGGTCGCGGTGAGGGCCCGGCCGATCTCCGTGGCGACTTCCTGGTGGGCGAGGTACTCGTCGATGTTGTGCGCCTTGTCGCGCGGGTTGACGACGGCCCGCTCGGTCAGCTTGCCCCAGGAGTCCTCCAGCGGGCAGCCGATCGCCACGGTGTCGGTCGGGCACCAGGCGTTGACCCACTCGCGGATGCCCTGCGGGCGCTTGGCGCCGGGCACGAGCAGCCGCTCGTACACGCCGTTCATGCCCAACGGGCTGCCGGCGGTGACCAGCAGGTCGACCTCCAGCTCCGGCGGGAGCTTCGGGATGAGATCCATGCCGACCACGGTGCCGAGGCTGTGGGTGACCAGGACGAGCCTGCCGGAGGTGGGCATCGTCTCCAGCACGCAGTCCAGGACGGCCTGCCGGACGGCACGGTTGTCGAGGTAGGCCGCGACGTCCCGGAGGACGGTGGCGATGACCCACTCGTCCAGGTCCGTCTTGGCCGCGAGCCAGCTCAACTGTCCCTGCAGGGCGCCCACCAGCGTGTTCCCGAACCCCTCGGTGGCGGGCCCGCCGTCCTGCGGCATGCCCGCCCTGCCCGCGGCCTCCGCGATCAGCTCCTCGTAGGTATCCCTGGCGGAACCGGCGGGCGCGAACGCCTCCGCGGCGGAGCCGGTGGTCAGCTCCTCGAACTGGCGGGGGAGGGATTCCTGCTGCCCGAGAGCGCCCATCAACCGGGTGCCGTAGAACGGCAGCCAGACATCCGCCGGGTCGATCGGGGCGATGCCGGCGAGGGTGAGTCCCTTGTTCAGTCCGCCGGTCCACTCGCGCCGCATGTCCTCGGGAACCTTCTTCTCCTGGCTCCTGCCGTGCAGGAAGACCAGATGCCGACGGCCGCCGAATGCGGTGCCACGGGCCCGGAGGCCGACGCGCTCCTCGGTGCTCTCGGTGGTGGCGCGCGCGGCCGGTGGGGGAGTGGGCGCCCTGTCCATCGGGGAGGCGGCCTCGGTGCCCTGCTGGAGGCCGGAGTCCGGGCCCATCTCGGCCAGGAGCGCACGACGGGCGGGGTCCAGCTGCTGCCCGGCCAGATGCCGCAGGATGGAGCTGATGCGCACTCCCTCGTTGGAGACGTAGTCCACGGCGTCGTCGCCGTCGCCCGGCCGCCACACCTGGCCGTCCTTGCGCAGAACGCGCTCCTCGCCGTCCGTCCTGGGCACACCGGAGTGGTGCAGCGCGACCACTTCCCACTGGTCGTTGAAGACCGGGGAGCCGGAGTTGCCGGGCTCGGTGTCGGTCTCGTAGTGCAGGAAGTCGTCGAGCCGGACGAGCAGCGCGTTGTCGCGGACGGCGATCTCCTTGAAGCGGCCGCTGGGGTGGCCGATGACGTTCACGGGCTCGCCGACGACCAGCTTGCCCTGCTGGACGCTGAGCCTGTTCCAGCCGAACGTCTCGCCAGGGGCGGGGGTGCCGGCGGGCTGCGCGATCTGCACGAGCGCGAAGTCCAGCCGCTCGTCGGCGAGGAAGAAGGCCCCGGGGTCGAGTTCCAGCCGCGTCGCCGCGTCCGGGGTGTTGTCGATGGTGACCTGGGCGTTGAACTCCACGAAGCAGCTTCGCGCGGTGGCCTCGTCGGGCAGCACATGGTGATTGGTCATCAGCAGCCGGGGCGACACCAGGAAGCCGGTGCCCTGCGGCAGCTCCCGGCCGGCCTCGCGGATCGAGATACGGGCGACGGTGCCGGCGGCCCGTACGCCGCGCGGCAGGAAGTTCCACGCCTGGAGTTCCTTGGAGGTGCCGATGATGCGCTCGTTCGTCACGGGCACATCCAGCGGATCCGCGTGGATCTTCGCCACCGCGGCCGCGGCCGGTACGCCGCCCCGGTCGAGCAGCCGGGTCGCGCGGGCCGCGAGGGCCTCCGGCGAGTCCGGGAACTTCACCCCTTCGTCCAGCTCACGCCGGGTCGCCTGCCGCTGGGCACTCGTTTCGCCGTAGCGACGGGCGGCGGCTCTGGCCTGCTTGTCCAGTTCCTTGAGGGTCTTCGACGTAGCTGGCATGGGAACCTACCGCCTGGCGAGGTGATCGAGTGGGGGGCCGTTCTGCTGTTGGCCTGCTCTTCCAAGGGGCGGGTACGGAAAGCGATGGCGCAACAGGGGAGAGGGCAATCGGGTTGCCTCCGGGAACGTCGCGGGGCATATGCGGGAGATGGCGGAGTGCCCGGCGCCGCGGAGGGCGCCCGCGGCAGGCGTGCGGAGCGAGGAAGGCCCCGTGGTCAATCGCTGCGGGAGGAACCCGGGGGAGGAGTCATGGCCCATCGGATGGCCGCCGTCAGCGCGCGTCCGCTCAACCGGACGAGGCGGTTCTCGATCCCCGGGACACGCGCCAGCCCGAGGCGTCCGCGGGCCCATGGCGGGAGGGAGGCGACCGCGTTCAGGGCGAGGACGGCGTAAGGGAGCCGGGCGGCCCAGGGCAGGGGCGGATGAAGGAGGATGAAGCGCGCCGCCTCCCGAGCCTCTTGTGAGGCGCGGAGTTCGGGCAGGTAGACGGCGAACCGGTCGTCCAGCTCGGCCTGGTCGCGCGGTGGGTCGACCACGCCGAGCGCGGCCGCCACCCGTGCGGCGTCGGCGATGTACGCGTCACGCCCGGCGGCGTCCAGCGGGTGCGCGCCGTAGAGCCGGTGAGCGCACAGGAAGCTGTCGACCTCCGCGATGTGCACCCAGGCCAGGAGGTGCGGATCCGCGGCGTGGTACTTCTCCCCGGTGGCGGTGGTCCCGGCCACGCGTTCGTGCACCTCGCGTACCCGGTCGACCGTCCGCTGCGCGTCCGCGGCGGGGCCGAACGTCGTCATGGCGAGGAACGTGCTGGTGCGCTGGAGCCGGCCCCAGGGGTCGCCGCGGTAGCCGGAATGCGCCGCCACGGCGGCCATCGCCAGGGGGTGCAGCGACTGCAACAACAGGGCCCGCAGACCGCCGATGAACATCGAGGCGTCGCCGTGGACGGTACGGATCGGCCGGTCCGGGCCGAACCAGCGAGGCCCCGGCGCGCCGTGGATGCGGGCCCGGTTGACCGGCCCCTCCGGGCCTGCGACGCGGTGGAAGAGGCTGCTGCCCACCCTCTCGCGCAGACCGAGGAGCCCTCGCGCCGAGACGTTCATGGGTCAAGTATCCGCCCGGACGTTCGCCGCCCCAAGGGCGTCCGGACGACCGCGTCCGGACGCGGTCTGGGGCGCCCCGCCGCTAACGCCTGTCCGGAGCCGCGGCTTCCAGGTCGTCGATGCTGCCGGACATGATCGTCGGCAGCTGCTCGCTCAGGTGGTCCATCGGCCAGTCCCACCAGGCAAGCGCCAGCAGCCGGGCGATGTCCGCGTCGTCGAACCGGCGGCGGACGAGCTTGGCCGGGTTGCCTCCGACGATGCCGTAGTCCGGTACGTCATCGACCACGACGGAACCGGACGCGATGATCGCCCCGTGGCCGATACGGACACCGGGCATGACCATGGCCCGGTAGCCGAACCAGACGTCGTTGCCGACCACCGTGTCACCCCGTCCGGGGAGACCGGTGATCAGATCGAAGTGCTCGGCCCACGACCCGCCCATGATCGGGAACGGGAAGGTGGAGGGCCCGTCCATGCGGTGATTGGCGCCGTTCATGAGGAACCGCACGCCCTCGCCCAGTGCGCAGAACTTTCCGATGCGCAGCTTCTCCGGCCCGTAGTGGTACAGCACGTTGCGCGTCTCGAACGCGGTGGGGTCGTCCGGATCGTCGTAGTAGGTGAACTCCCCGACCTCGATCAGCGGCGAGGTGACCAGCGGCTTCAGCAGCACCACCCGCGGCTGGCCGGGCATCGGGTGCACCACGTTCGGGTCAGGGGGAATGACAGGTGGCACGATGCGACTTCCTCTCCGTGGCGCCGGCCCGGCCGATCGGCCCGGCGCGGCTGTGGCGGGCCGAACGTACCCATGATCGCAACAGCCGCGCGCGCCCGAGCCACGCGGCCCTGCCCCAACTCCCGCACGGGGAGCGGCTACCCGCCGTCCGGCGCCGTGCGCGGCGGTTCAGACCTCCGAGCCGGGCCCCGCGCCGACGTCGCTCCACACGTCGGGCGGGACGACGCTCACCGAGCGGCCGTGCTCGTCGAGGAGGTGGCCCAGGAGTTTCTCGTGCCGGAGGGTGATCACCCGCTCGGCGATGTCGAGACTGGGGTGGGTCGCGGCGAGTTGGGTCTCGAAGCGGAGGACGTCGGTGACGGAGTGCAGGGTCGCCTGGAGGATGAGGTTCTCGGTGCCGCTGATCGCCGCGCAGTTGCGGGTCTCCGGGAGCCGGATGAGGGCCTGCCCCACGTCGGGCAGGTCCGACGGCGGCACCTTGGCCCAGAAGGTGACGGAGACGGGCCAGCCGCCGAGCGGGCGGGCGAAGTCGCAGCGGAAGCGGAGCAGGCCGAGGCGGATCAGCTGGTCGGTGCGCCGCTTGACGGTGGAGGCGCTGATGCCCAGCGCGGCCGCCAGGGACTGGTAGGAGGCTCTGCCGTCGTTCACCAGGTGACCGAGGATCGCCCGGTCGGATGCGGTGATCTCGCCCTGACCCCGGTCGGCCTCCAACTCCTCCGCGCCGGCGGCGAGTTGGGCGCGCTGCCCCGGGGCGAGTGCCGCGATCCGCCAGTGCCCGCCCTCGGTGAACATATGGCTGACGATCCGCGGGCGGACGGCGCTCACACCGGGCACGGCGGGCAGGACGTCGAGGGCGTAGCGGGACAGGGCGGGCAGGTCGCGGGTGGCCACGGTCGCGAGGAGGTCGTGGGCGCCGGACGCGCGCTCGATGGTGAGCATGTGGGGGTGCCGGCTCAGGGAACGTGCCACGGCGGCCGGGTCGCCGAGAGCGCACTCGATCTCGATGAAGGCGGTACACACCTGCTCGAACAGCCGCGGCCCGGGGGAGAGGCCGACCCACGCCTCGCCGCGCTCGGACAGCCGGCTCCAGCGCCGGGCCACGGTGACGGGATCAACCCCGAGAGCGCGCCCCAGCTCCGTCCATGAGGCGCGTGGCCGCAGTTGCAGCGCGTGGATGAGCGCCAGGTCGTCCTCGCTCAGCAATGTGGCCGGATCCTGCATCTGCACCGCTCCTCTGCGGGATTCCTGCAATCAGACGGGGGGCACAGTGCAGTATCGCAACCTGTTCGGGCGAGCACACCGTGCTCGTCACTGGTGCCCCGGGAAGGAAGAGACGGCTGATGCGTCGGACGTTCGGTTCCTATCAGGACGAGATCTACCTCAACGGGCTCGGCGGCGTGATGCCGCGCTTCCCGATGAGCTTCGAGGAACTGGAGGCCAGAGCGGAGGCGGTGCTGCCGCCGTCCGTGTGGTCGTACGTCTGCGGCGGCGCCGGGGACGAGCGCACGCAGCGGGCCAATGTCAGCGCGTTCACCCGGTGGGGCCTCGTCCCGAGGATGTTCGTCGGCGCCGCGGAGCGTGACCTGTCGGTCGAGCTGTTCGGCATGACGCTGCCCTCACCCGTCTTCGCGGCACCGATCGGTGTCATCGGCCTGTGCGCGCAGGACGGGCACGGCGACATGGCCACCGCCAGGGCCGCCGCCGACACCGGGGTGCCGATGGTGGCCTCCACGCTGTCCGTCGACCCGATGGAGCAGGTCGCCGCCGAACTTGGCGACACTCCCGGCTTCTTCCAGCTCTACACCCCCACCGACCGGGACCTGGCGCAGAGCCTGGTGCGGCGGGCCGAGGAAGCCGGCTTCAAGGGCATCGTCGTCACGCTGGACACCTGGGTGACCGGCTGGCGCCCGCGGGACCTGGCGACCGGCAACTTCCCGCAGCTGCGCGGACATTGTCTGGCCAACTACACCTCGGATCCGGTGTTCCGCGCCGGCCTGGAGCAGACCCCGGAGGAGGCGCCGCAGGCCGCCGTGCTGCGCTGGACACAGATCTTCGGCAATCCGCTCACCTGGGCGGACCTGCCCTGGCTGCGGTCGCTGACCGATCTGCCGCTGATCGTCAAGGGCATCTGCCATCCCGAGGACGTACGCCGCGCCAAGGACGGGGGCGTGGACGGCATCTACTGCTCCAACCACGGCGGCCGGCAGGCCAACGGCGGGCTGCCCGCCCTCGACGTGCTCCCCGCCGTCGTGGAGGCCGCCGACGGGCTGCCGGTGCTCTTCGACTCCGGCGTCCGCAGCGGGGCGGACATCGTCAAGGCCATCGCGCTGGGGGCCACCGCCGTGGGGATCGGCCGGCCCTACGCCTACGGGCTCGCCCTCGGCGGCACCGAGGGCGTCGTGCACGTGCTCCGCTCCCTGCTGGCGGAAGCCGACCTGATCATGGCCGTCGACGGCTACCCGACCCTGTCGGGGCTCACTCCGGAAGCGCTCCAGCGCGTCGTATAGCCCTTCGGCACGCCCCGCCCTCCTGTCACCCCTCGCTCGATTCGCCAAGGAGCCGCATGACCACCACCGCGACGAACACCGTGAAGAACGTGCTCGCCGTCGTCTCGCCCCATGTGGGCGGCCGCGCCGCGGGAGGCGCGCTCGCCCAGGTCTTCCCGGGGCAGGCCCGCGTCACCGTCGTGGAGACCGCCGACGAGGACCCCACGGCTCTGCGCGAGGCCCACGTCATCATCACGGGCCTGGGGCCGGTCACCGCCGAGCACATCGCGGCGGCACCAGCCCTGGAGCTGGTCCAGTGCGCCAGTCACGGCTTCGACTACGTCGACCTGGACGCGGCGCGTGAGCGTGGCGTCCTCGTGTGCAGCATCGGCTCCAGTGGCGCGGAGAAGCAGAACGTCGCCGAGCAGACCTTCGCGCTCATGCTCGCCCTCGCCAAGCAACTGATCCCGGCCCACACCGCGCTCGCCGTCGCCGACTGGGCGCTGCCGCGCCTCCAGCAGTCCCTCACCGAGCTGTCCGGCAAGACCCTCGGCGTCGTGGGGCTCGGCCACATAGGCCAGGAGGTCGCCCGCCGTGCCGTCGCGTTCGACATGAACGTCGTCTACGCAGGTCCGAGGCCCGCCGCCGCCGAGATCGAAGCCCAGCTCGGCGGCGCGCGCCATGTGGAATTCGAGGAGCTGCTGCGGACGTCCGACTACGTCACCCTGCACGCTCCGCTCACCGCCCGGACCCGCCACCTCCTCGACGCCGAGCGGCTGGCGCTCCTCAAGCCGACCGCCTTCGTCATCAACACGGCGCGGGGCGCCCTGATCGACCAGGACGCCCTCGCGGAGGCGCTGGAGGCCGGCAGGCTCGCCGGCGCGGGCATCGACGTCTTCGACCCCGAACCGCCCACCGCGGACCTGCGGCTGCTCCGCGCCCCCAACGTCGTCCTCTCGCCGCACGTCGCCGGAGTCACCCGCGAAACCCTGGTGCGCATCGCCCTGGCCGCCGTGCAGAACGCCGCGAACCACATCGACGGCAGGCCGCTGCAGGACATCGTCTCCTGAGGCCGCACGGAGGCGGACCGACGTCAGGCCGCAGGCCGTGCGACGGGCGCGCTACCACCCGCGCCCGCGCCGTCGGATCAGTCCGGCGGCGCGGGCGCGGTCGGTCGGCCTGCTTCAGGTGTCGCGTCCGGAAGAGGGCCGGTAGGGCCTCGGCCGGTCAGCCGACGGGTTGGGCGACCGCGGCCGGCTGTGCGCCGACCGGCTCGCGGTCGGTGCGGGCGCTGAAGGGGCACGCCCAGTCGGCCGGCTTCGGCCGACCCGAGTAGCGCCGGGCCTCGGAGAGCTGCTCGTACTCCAGGAGGTTGGGGTTGATGTCGCCCTGCAGCTCGATGTCCTGCTTGCGGATCTTCTCCTGCAGGCGGTCCCACAGGCCGGCGGCCTTTATTCGGTCGAACTGCGCGTGGGAGTTGAAGGCGAGCATCGGGAAGGGTGGGCGGCGGCCCACGCGGCGGTGCGACTCGTGCAGGCCGATCACGAAGAACGGGTGCCCGGCGACGCTGTAGGCGAAGGCGCCGGACGACGGGTCGTGGTCGTAGCCGTCGGCCCAGGGGTGCGTCAGGCTGTCGTGGTCGTGCACGGCCTGGAGCTGCTGCCACAGCAGATGCTCGAACTCGGTCTCCGACACGTTCAGGGGACCGGAGAAGGTGGCGATGAAGCTGGTGAAGGGCTTGGCGGCCCAGTCCACGGCCTGCACGTAGTCCTCCAGGTCCGCAGCCATGTCCCGCGCCGCCGTATCGTCCCCGAGCCACGTGTAATGGCGATGGGTGATGCCACCCTGCCGCCAGGCCGAACGACCGGCCAGGCAGGCGAAGGAGTCGCCGAGCAGGAACTGCCCGACTTCAGTGGCGGCGGAGACGTCAACCGGCATGTGTTCTAAACCTTCGTCGTGGGAGGAAAACGTGGGGGGACTCTGGCAGTGAAGATCGGGCACGGCCAATTCGTCAAGACGAGTCCTCCGTCGCTGCGATTCCGTCACTTTGGGTGTCCGTGTGATCGCAGCGGTCCGAACGTCCGCCGGTCGCGAGCGCATCTCGTCGGCGAGCCCCTCCGCCCGCTGCGCGTCCGTTCCATGACTGTTTCCGACGATCTTCCGCGCCCGGAATGCCGGGATGCGAGAAAGGGCTTTACCCCTACGCCGACCGGTGCCAAGCTCCCTTGCCGAGGGGCGTAGCTCAAAGGGCCAGAGCACCGGTCTCCAGAACCGGAAGACGCGGGTTCGATTCCCGCCGCTCCTCATCACCCGTCACATCGCAGCGTCACGGCGGCACTCCCGAGCCGGCGGCGGGCGGTGTTGCGGCGGCTGCCGGGGGCGTGCGGCTCGTAGATTGGGACGATCTCGACCCCGCGGGCCACCTGGCAGGAACATGTGACAACATCTCAGATCGACTACGCGGCGCTGTTCGCGGCCACCCCCAGCCCCTGCCTGGTACTGGGACCCGACCTGGTGATCGTCGATGCGAACCGGGCGTACTGCAGAGCCACCGGGCGCGGCCGCGCCGACCTCGTGGGGCAGTACGTATTCGATGCCTTCCCGGACAATCCGGCGGACCCGGACGCCGACGGGGTACGCACGCTGAGCGCTTCCCTGCACCGCGTGCTGACGACCCGCGCGCAGGACCCCATGGCGCTGCAGAAGTACGACATCCCCCTCGTGAACCGGCCCGGCCGGTTCGAGGAGCGCTGGTGGTCCACGATCAACACTCCCGTCCTCGGCGTGGACGGTTCGGTGGCGTGGATCCTGCACCGGGTCGAGGACGTGACCTCCTTCGTCCGGGCCCGCCGTACCCAGCTGCGGATGACCGGCGGCAGCCTGAGCGAGCGGGAGGAGGGGATGGAGACCGAGCTCTACGCCCGGGCCCGGGAGCTGCAACGCCTCAACGAGGAGCTGCGCCAGGCGCATGCCCGCGAGCGTCAGGTGGCCGTCACCCTGCAGGAGGCGATGCTCCACTCGCCGGATCTGGCCGGGCACCGCGACATCGCGGTGCGCTATCTGCCCGCCATCGGCTCGCTGAACGTGTGCGGCGACTGGTACGACGTCGTCGACCTGCCGGGAAACGGCTTCGCCGTCGCTGTCGGCGATGTCGTCGGCCACGGGCTGGAAGCCGCCACCGTCATGGGGATGCTGCGCAGCGCGCTGAGCGCCGCCACCCGCGCCGTGGAAGGGCCCGCGAAGGCCCTGGAGGTGCTCGGCCTGTATGCCCGCTCCGTCGAGGGGGCGCTGGCCACTACCGCGATCAAGGTGATGATCAACGTCGGCGTGCACAGCATCACCTACAGCAGCGCCGGCCACCCGCCGCCCGTGCTTCTGCATCCGGACGGCAGCTACGACCTCCTGGACCGGGCCACCGATCCGCCACTGGGTGCCCGCCCCGACCATGTCGCCCGTCCCGAGGCGCAGCTGACCTACGGCGCGGGCGACACCCTGGTGCTGTACACCGACGGGCTCATCGAACGCCGGGGCGAGGACATCGACGCGGGCCTCGCCCGCCTCACCGACGGCCTGGCGCGCCTGAGCCGGCTCAGTCCCGAGCGGCTCGCCGATGCGCTGCTGGCCCGCCTCGGTGTCAGTGCCGGCGCCCGCGACGACATCGCGCTGGTCGTCGTACGCCTGGGTGGGGCCGCGCCCCCGCCCGCCGCCGGGTAGCGGGACGGCGTCCCGCGCGACCGCGGCCCCTCCCGCGCCCCGGTCCCGGCCGCTAGCCGGACGCCTTCGACTCCATGGCGCGCGTCAGGTCCAGGGCCCGGCCGAGCGTCGTGAGCCGGGCTTCGAGGGTCTCGCCCGCGGGGTAGAAGCGGATGGTGTCGACCCCGGCGTCGCGCCACACCCGCAGGCGTTCCCGCACCATGTCCTCGGTGCCGATGAGCGTCGTGCCGAGGACCATCTCGTCGGTGACGAGTCCGGCCGCGCCGTCCCGGTCACCGGACTGCCAGCGCTCGTGTACCTCGGCCGCGGTCTCGGCCCAGCCCTGGCGGCTGTAGGCGTCGTTGTAGAAGTTCGTGGTGGCCGAGCCCATTCCGCCCAGGCTGAACGCCAGCTCTTTCTTCCGGCCGGCGACCATCTCCCGCAACGCGTCCTCGTCCTCGGCGAACGCGACCTCCGCGCCCTGGCAGATATCGAGATCGGTGCGCGCGCGGCCCGCATCGGCAAGGCCCTTGTCCAGGTGGGAGAAATACGCCTCGCCGGCGCCCTCCGGTACGAAACTGGTGCCCAGCCAGCCGTCCGCGATCTGCCCGGTCAGCCGGAGCATTTTCGGCGAGAGCGTCGCGAGGTAGATGGGAACGTCGTATTCGGAGCGCATCGAAAGGCGCATGCTTCGGGCGTCGTTGTCGGGCAGCGGAATGGTGAACTCCCGCCCGGCGTGGGAGATCTTCCCGCCGGTCGCGGCCTGCCGCACGATCTCGACGGTCTCCCGCGTGCGCGCGAGCGGCCGGGCGAACGGGACGCCGTGCAGACCCTCGATGACCTGCGGACCTGACGGGCCGAGGCCCAGCAGGAAACGTCCCTCGGAAATGTTCGACAGGGTGATCGCCGCCCTGGCGATGGCCGTTGGGGTGCGCGTGCCGAGCTGAATGATGCCGGAGCCGAGCAGCAGCCGCTCGGTGCGGGCGGCGAGATAGCCGAGGGGCGAGGGCGCCTCGGAGCCCCATGCCTCGGCCACCCAGCAGATATCCAGTCCCAGCTTCTCCGCCTCGCGCACGAATTCGACGGATTCCCGCCATTTGCCGCCGGACGCCTCGATCGTGGTGGACGTACGCATTACTCGCTCGCCTTTCCGGGGGTCTCGTCCGGGAGGGCAGAGGGCAGATCCGGCCCGCCTTCGGCCAGCTCCTTTACCGCGGCAAGTGTCCTGCCGATATTGGCCTCGAATTCCCGCAGGCGCACAAAGACGATCGACTGCTCCTTCTCCGGCATGCGATCGATGGCGTACGAGAGTCCGGAGCGGCCGGGGCCCAGCTGCATCCACTGGCGCAACAGCGTGGCGCCGTCTTCCTGCGGGGTGAGGGTGAACCGCCAGACGGCGGAGGGGCGCTCGATGTCCTCGACCGCCCAGGCGAAGACGCGCGGTGGCTCGTACTCCACGAGGTGCGAGGTGGTGGACCACTCCCCGAACGCCTCGTGCCGGTTGTGCCCGACGAAGCGGGCCCCGAGGCACGGCCCGGTGCGGCCGTCCAGCCACTCCACCGACCCCAGCTCGGGACTCGTCCGCGGCATCGTCCCGATGTCGGAGACCACCTCCCACACCCGCGCCGGCGGTGCGTCGATCCGGATCGACACCTCGACCGTCGGCATGTCCGCATAGCGCGCGCCCGTCCACTCCACGACCGTGCAGCCTCCTCGACCGTCCGAAGATCCCTACAAATAGGGCCTGGCCTCTAAAGTTGCGTAGATGAACTCACTCGTCAAGGGGTGCCGCGACACAGCGGGATCTTCGAATCGGCGGGCGTGCCGGGTCAGTCCGCGAACCGCTCGCGTACGTCAGGGCGCTCGGCCAGCCGCGTGGGGTAGCCCGGACCCAGCCGCGGCCGGGTGTCGTCCGCGGTCATCGGCTCACCGCAGTCGTCGCAGACCACCGCGGGGCGCCCGCGGTGCCCGCAGCGGTCGTGGTGGAACACGATCGGCGGGCCCTGCTCGTCGGCGAGCCAGCGGTCGCCCCAGGCGTTCATGGCCAGGAGCACGCCGAAGAAGTCACGGCCCATCTCGGTCAGGACGTAGTCGTGGCGCACCGGCTGGGTCTGATAGGGCTGCTTCTCCATCAGCCCCTCGTCCACCAGCCGCCGCAACCGGTCGGTGAGGGTGTTGCGGGCGATGCCCAGCGAGTGCTGGAACTCGTCGAACCGCCGGACGCCGTAGAACGCCTCCCGCAGCACCAGAGGCGTCCACCAGTCGCCCAGCAGGTCCATGGTGCGGGCGATCGAGCAGGGCCAGTTGGCGAAGGAGGACCGTCTCATGTGCCCAGGATACGGCGGGTCTCGAAACGAGACCCAGCACGTCCAGGAGGTCTCACCCTCACTCGGCGTCGGCACCGGGTGGCAGGCGGCGCCCTTCCATGACGTCCTCCGGCGTGGTGTGCGGAGGGAGGCCGGTGAGCGCCTCGACCCGGGCGGGGCGGTAGGGATCGGGGCCGCTCCACTCCAGCAGCAGGACGGTCGCGTCGTCGTTGAGGCGGCCGTTGTGGTAGCGCAGATGGTGCCGGATGAGGCGGCGCAGGGTTTCCGGCACGGGCAGGCCGTCGGCGTGGTGGCGCAGCAGGAAGTCGGTCAGGCCCGCCAGGCCGAACTCCTCGCCGTCACTGTTGCGCGCCTCCGTGATGCCGTCGCTGTACAGGAGCAGACGATCACCGGGCTCCAGCTGCTCCTGGCACACGGTGGGTTCCAGGCCCAGATCGGTTCCCGCGGGCGGTGCGGGCGGGCAGGGCAGGCTCCAGGCCGTGCGGCCCCGGCGGATGAGCACCGGTTCGGGGTGCCCCAGGCTCGTCCAGCTCAGCAGACCCGTCGCGAAGTTCAATTCGGCCATGACACCGGTGGCGTAGCGCGCGGCACTGAACTGTTCGACCAGGGCCCTTTCGATGGCCGCTGCTGTCTCCGGCATGCCGGCGCCGTCGCGGCGGTTGTTGCGGTAGGCGGACAGGGCGAGTGCCGCGGTCAGCCCTGCGGCCGTGTCGTGGCCCATGGCATCGAAGAGGGCGAAACAGACGGTGTCGGTGCCGATCGCGTAGTCGAAGACGTCACCGCTGATCTCATAGGCGGGTTCCATCACTGCGCTGATCAGCACCCGGTCGGTGGCGCACGTCCGGGGCGGCATCAGCCGCCACTCCATCTCGGCCGCGACGTTCATCCCGCGGCGCCGCACCAGGCCCGCGTACGTGTCGCTGGTGGCGCGCTTGCTCACCAGCATGAAGGCGACCAGCCCGGCCACGGTGCGCAGATCGTCGGCGACCGGGGCACCGGCCTCGCCGGCGGACACCCGCAGCACGCCCAGACGTTCCGTGCCGTCCAGCAGCGGCACCCACCATTGGCCCACCGGGGACGCCGAGCCCTTGACGATGGCGCCCGTCTGGAACGCCCGCCCGGCGAGTGTGCCCTCCACCTGCAGTGCGGTGGGCGCGTCCGCGTTCTCCCGGGCCGTGGCCGAACCTTCGGCGCCCAGCAGGTGCAAGGACTCCTGTTGCAGGTCGGCCAGATAGACCAGCACCTGCGACCAGCCCACGCGCTCCGCGTGCCGGCCGACCACCTCCGGGATCTGCTCCAGCATGATCACGTGGCTGGCGGCGATGAGGTCACCCAGCATCCGGTCGGCGGGCCCCAGGCCCGTGCCGCTCATGCAGCCACTCTCCCTCAGCACAATTCCTCAGCGAACGAACAGCCTGTATCCACCATCCCGCATTCGTCCCACGGCGCACGGCAGGACGCGTGTGGCGCGACGGTGACGGGCGGCGGGTGACAAGAGGCCCGGTGGGCGGTCCTACGGGGCGGAGGACAGCCCACCGGCGCTATGGGCGGTGTGCGGGGCTCGTGGGAGAACGGGCCGGGGCTCCGTTCGGCGGCGGCTTCGTCGCGCCGGCCGCAGTTCGCCGATACCGTCGGTCTACGGCCCGCCACCCGGCGGGAACAGGCTGCGGCCCACTGTCCTTCGCACGTCGGTGGGTCGCAGCCGGCCGTACACACGCCGACGGCCGGGCAACCCGCGGAAAGATGGGGGAACAACGTCTGCGAGCGGGCGTGGTGGGGAACAAAAGGGGACAGGACGTCGTTCTATCAATGAGGCTGCCAAGGGAACAGTGTCCCCGGGCCCGACTTTTTGCCCACGAGAAAGATCGTTCGGCTGAAGTCTCGTGGAGCCTTTCGCCGAGAGGCGACCGCCCTTGGTAGCTCCCACAAACGCCCCGGCTGGTCTCCCCCGTCCAGTCGGGGCTCTCGTGTGTCCGCCCATGCCTGTGGGCCCGGCACCTGTGCCGGGCCCACAGGCATGGGCGGTGGCCGACCGGGTGCGGGTCAGCGCGTGGCGTCACCCGGCTGGGCCAGGGCCGTGTTGTAGGCGGTGTCGTCGCCGGTCACCGAGCGGCTGGCCGTGCCGTCCACCGCCACCGGAGTGTCGCCCGCAAGCGTGATGCGCTGCACGCGGCGGGCCAGGGTGCCGTAGTCGGCGACGGCGTAGTGCTGGGTGGCACGGTTGTCCCAGAACGCCACGTCGCCCGGCGCCCAGCGCCACCGCACGGTGTTCTCCAGACTCGTCACGTAGGACTGGAACAGCTTGAACAGCTCACGGGAGTCGTCGGCGTTCCAGCCGACGAAACGCCGTACGAAGCCGCCGAGCACCAGTGAGCGTTCACCGGTCTCGGGGTGCACCCGCACCACCGGGTGCTCCGTGACGTACTCGGTCGAGGTGAAGACCTCGCGATGCCGCCGGGCGTCCTCGCTGTCGTCCGACGGCTTGTAGGCGGCGTAGTCGTACGCGTTGGAGTGCACCGCCCACAATTCGTCAGCCAGCGTGCGCAGTTCCTTCGGCAGCCGCTCGTAGGCGGTGACCGTGTTGGCCCAGACGGTGTCGCCGCCGTACGGGGGGAGTGTCACCGCGCGCAGGATGGAGCCGAGCGGCGGCCGCTGCACGAAGGTCACGTCCGTGTGCCAGTGGTTGGCGCGGCCGGCGGTACGGCCGTAGTCCAGGTCGAGCACCGCAGGGGAGCCGTCCAGCGAGGGGATCGTCGGGTGCGCCGTGGTCGGACTGCCGAACCGGCGGGCGAAGCGCTCCTGGCCCGCGGCGTCCAGGTCCTGGCCGCGGAAGAAGATCACCTTGTGCTCCAGCAGGGCGGCCCGGATGGCCTCGACGGCCGGGGCGGGCAGGTCTGCGGAGAGATCGACGCCGTGGATCTCGGCGCCGATGTTTCCCGAGACCTTGACGATGTCGAGGGAGACGGCGGAAGCGGGTGCGGTCATGACGGATGTCCTTTCGAAGGTGTGAAGTGTGAGGTGGGGGACCTGAGGTGCGGGACGTGAAGCGTGAGGCGACGGTGGGTGCGGTGGCCGTGTGATCGGAGGGCTACCGGGAGGGCTCGACGCGCCAGCGGGAGAAACGGCGCTCCAGCGACACCAGGACCTGGTTGAAGGCCAGCCCGAGCAGGGCGATGGTCACGATGCCCGCGTACATCTGCGGCACCGCGAAGTTGAACTGCGCGGCGTTGATCATGTATCCGAGGCCCGCTTTCGCCCCGGTCATCTCCGCGGCGACCAGCACCAGGATGGATGCCGCGCCGGCCAGGCGGATACCGGTGAAGATGGTGGGCAGCGCGGCCGGCAGCACCACCTTGCGAAAGAGCTGCAGGGAGGAGAAGCCCAGCGAGCGGGCGGACTTGACCAGCAGGGCGTCCACCCCGCGCACCGCGCTGACGGTGTTGAGCAGGATGGGCCAGGTGGAGGCGTAGACGACCAGCGAGATCTTGGAGCTCTCGCCGAGGCCCAGCAGCAGGACGAAGACCGGTAGCAGGGCCAATGCCGCGGTGTTGCGGAACAGTTCCAGCAGCGGCCCCAGCAGCTCGGCGGCGGTCCGGTACCAGCCGATCAGCACTCCCAGCGGGATCGCTATCACCACCGCGATGGCCAGGCCCGCCACCGAACGGACCACACTGGCCTGAAGGTTGTCCCACAGCAGTCCGCTGCCCGCCGCCTCCAGCCAGGCGCCGACCACCTCGGAGAACGGCGGCAGGAACACGCTGTCGACCAGACCCGCCCTGGGCGTCACCTCCCACAGGGCGAGCAGCGCGACGACGGCCACCGAGCGCTTGGCCACGGCGCCCGCGAGGCGCGCCGCACGCCGCGCCGGACTCGGCCGCGGTGGCGCCGGCGCTCCGGCGGCAACAGGCTCGGCAACCGTCCGTTCGCGGTCGAGCTGCAATGTCTCAGACACGCGCCACCGCCTCCTCTCCCTCGCGGGCCGCCTGCCGGACCTCGTCCTGCAGTTGCTCCCAGATGCGGTGCCTGAGCTGTGCGAACTCCGGACTGGAGCGCACATCGCCGGTACGCCGGTCGCCGAGACCGACGTCGATGACCTCCTTGATCCGCCCGGGGCGCGAGGTGAGCACGGCCACCCGCTGTCCCAGGTACACGGCCTCGTCGATGCCGTGCGTGATGAACACGACGGTCTTGCCGGTCCGCTCCCAGATCCGCAGCAACTCCTCCTGCAGCAGATCCCGCGTCTGGGCGTCCAGCGCGGCGAACGGCTCGTCCATCAGCAGCACATCGGGGTCGAAGGCCAGGGACCGCGCGATGGCCACCCGCTGCCGCATCCCGCCCGACAGCTCGTGCGGGTAGCGGTCGCCGAAGCCGGTCAGGCCGACGAGTTCGAGGTACTCCTGTGCCCGCTCGCGGCGCTCCCGGCGCGGTACGCCCTTCGCCTCCAGGCCGAACTCGACATTGCCGCGGGCGTCGCGCCACGGCAGCAAGGCGTACTGCTGGAAGACCACGCCCCGGTCCAGGCCCGGCCCCAGCACCGGCACCCCGTCCACCAGGACGCGGCCGCTGCTCGGCGTGGCCAGCCCGGCCAGCAGGTCCAGCAGCGTGGACTTGCCGCATCCGCTCGGGCCGACCACCACGGTGAACTCACCGGGGGCGATCTCCAGGCCGACGTCCCGCAGCGCGGTCAGCTCCTCGCCCTCACGGGACGGAAAGGTCTTGGTGACGTTCTCGAAGACGATCGAGCTGCTCATGCCGCTCCTGAGTAGGGGTTGAACCGGTTGGTGTACAGCCGGTCGAGAGGTGCGTCGCGGCGGTCGACGATGCCGTCGTCCACCAGCCGGTCGCGCCACACGGACAGTTCTCGTGCGGCGATCACGCCGCCCCGCCCGGCGACGCCGTAGCCCTTCCAGAACTGCAGCGCCGCGGCGTCCTCGGCGCGCTTCCTGGCCTTGAGGATGCGCCGGAACCGGTCGATGACCTGCGGGGCCGGCCGGCTCTGGCTCCAGGCGAGGGCGCGGGCCACGGCGCCGACCACGGCGCGTACGGTGTCCGGGTTGTCGTGCACGAAGCCGTCCCGCATCACCTGGCACCCGCAGCTGAAGGCACCCAGCACCTGGTAGTCGTTGAAGACCGGCCGGATGCCGCCACGCTCCAGGGCGGCGTCACGCAGGATGCCGCCGAGCACGGCTACGTCCAACTGGCCTGAACGCAGGGCCTGTTCGGCGCTTACCGGTGGGACCACCACGATCTGCGCGGACCGCGCACGGGCCGCGGGAAGGCCCGCGGACCGAAGTCGCATCCGCAGCACGTCCTCGGCCTGCCCGCCCAGCGTGTTGGCGCCCACCGTACGGTCGGCCAGGTCCCGCACGGTGCGCACCGGGCTGTCCTCGCGGACGTAGTACCCCGACCACACCGTGGCGTCGACCCCGTAGTAGCTGTACAGCGATGTGATGGGGGCGCCCGCCGCGATCAGCCGGATGATGGCGCCGTTGAAGGCCCCGCCGATATCGGTGTCGCCGGTGACCGTGGCCTGGATGTCCTGCGGGCCGCTGGTGCTGTTGCCGATCCACTCCAGCCGCACGTCCTCCAAGTAGCCCAGTCCGGCGGCGAGTTCGAGCGGGGTGACCGCACCGGCCGAGCCCTGGTAGCGAATGGTTCGGGTCTGCGGCCGGCAGCCCGAGCGGCCCCGGTCCTCGCGGGCCGTGGCGATCCCGGTGGCGCCCAGACCGGCCGCGACCACCGCCCCGCCGATCCCGGCGGCCAGCGTGCGTCGGGTGAGGCTCATGCCGCCACCGCTTCTTCGGCCGGCAGCGGCAGGCCGTAGTGCTCGCGCAGCGTCGAGCCGGTGTAGCCCTCGCGGAACAGCCCGCGCTTGCGCAGCAGGGGCAGGACATGGTCGACGAAGGCGTCGAGGCCCGCCGGCAGCACCGGAGGCATCACGTTGAAGCCGTCGGCCGCGCCCTCGCGGAACCACTCCTCGATGAAGTCGGCGATCTGCTCCGGCGTACCGGCGAACACCTGGTGCCCACGGCCGCCACCGAGCCGGCCGATCAACTGCCGCAGCGTCAGCCCCTCGCGTTCGGCCAGGTCCCGGATGAGCTCGAATCGGCTCTTCGCACCGTTGACGGCGCTGACCGGCGGCAGCGGCGGCAGCGGTGCATCGAGCGGATGGTCGGTGAGGTCGATGCCCAGGGTCGTGGAGAGCACGGCCACCGCGCGCTGCGGAGTGATCAGCTCGTTCAGCTCCCGGTCCAGTGCCCGGGCCTCGGCCTCGGTGGACCCGATCACCGGCACGATGCCGGGCAGCACCTTCAACCCCTCCGGATCACGGCCGTGCGCGGCGGCCCGACGCTTGAGGTCCTGGTAGAAGGCTTGCGCGTCCTCCCGTGTCTGCTGCGCGGTGAACACCGCCTCCGCGTACCGCGCCGCGAACGCCTTGCCGTCCTCCGACGACCCGGCCTGCACCAGCAGCGGCCTGCCCTGCGGACTGCGCGGTACGTTCAGCGGGCCTCGGACGCGGAAGTACGCCCCGCTGTGGTTGATCTCGTGCACCTTCGACGGGTCCGCGTACGCACCGGTCTCCCGGTCGAGCACGAGCGCCCCGTCCTCCCAGCTGTCCCACAGCGCCCGGGTGACCTCCAGGAACTCCGCGGCCCGTGCGTAGCGTTCCGTGTGGGCCTGGTTGGCGTCTTGGCTGAAGTTCTGCGCGGCCCGGTCGCCGGCGGAGGTGACGATGTTCCACCCCGCGCGGCCGTGGCTGAGATGGTCGAGCGACGCGAACTGCCGGGCGAGGTTGAACGGTTCGCTGAACCCCGTCGAGGCGGTGCCGATCACCCCGATGCGGGTGGTGACGGCCGCGATCGCGGACAGCAGGGTCAGCGGCTCGAAGTGGTTCACCAGGCCGTACTGGACGGGGCTGCGCACCTCCAGGCCGTCGGCCAGGAACACCGAGTCGAACGCGGCCTCCTCGGCCTTCCGCGCCAAGTCCTGGAAATGGGCGATGTCGGACACCCGCGAGGGATCGGTGAGCGGATGCCGCCACGCGGCCTCGTGGTGGCCGACACCCATCAGGAAGAGGTTGAGATGCAGTTGCCGGTCGTTTGTGGTCATCAACAATTCCTCGGAAAGGGAGCGCTGAAGGGGCAGGAGAGCAGCGCCGGGAGAGAAGAGGGAGAGGCCCGCGGACAGGCCGCAGCGAGTCCGGGGCGCGAGAAAGTACCTGCGGCGACGGTGTCGTCGGCGCCTGAGGCCGAATACCGGGAGGTGTGGGACCCGACGGGGTCAGCGCAGCGCGTACGGAGGGCGCGGACAGCCCGGACACGGGGGACAGCCGCGGCGACAACCGCCGCGACCGCCGGGGCGGGAGGCGCGCTGAGGGAGGCGAACGCGGAGGGGTTGCCCCGGGCGGCCCACTGCCGCCTGTCGCCCGGCGGCGCTGCGCACCGCGGTCCTCACTGTCGCGTCCATGCCTCGATTCTTGTCGGGCCGCACGCCCCGGGCAATGATTTGCGACGCCGTGGAAGAAACCCCCGCCGGCTTCCCGGACACCCTCGAAGTACCCGTGTCCTCCGGTCGCCCCGTCGTCGGCCTCATGCCGAACCGGCCGTACGCAACTCCATGGGGCGGCGGTGGACGGCGTCCAGTACCACCGCGCCCGCCGACACCGCCAGCACCTGCTCACCGAAGCTGGTGGGCACCACCACGTGCTCGGGGTCGGTGCACAGGTGGGAATGCGCCGCGACCTCCTCGTGCAGGTCGGCCATCAGGCCCGGAAGGTGCACCACGGCGGCTTCGGCGACCACCAGCAGCTCCGGATTGAGCACGTCGAGCAGCAGCGCCGCCGCCCGGCCCACCATCCGCAACCGCTCGCGGAACATGCGCAACGCCGCCGGGTGGCCGTCCCGGGCCCGCGCCAGCAGCAGCGCGAAATCCGCCTTCTCGATCAGTCCTTCCGCGAACGCCCGTTGTCCCAGGGTGTGTTCGGACACCGTGGCCTGGAGGCATCCGCTGCGGCCGCACGCGCACGGCGGTCCCGGTACGCCCAGTGGCAGATGCGCGATGTCCCCGGCACCGGAGCTGCGGCCGCGCAGCACCCCGCCGCCCGCCGTGATGGCCGCGTCCACCACATTGCCCACGAACAGCTGCACCAGCTCCGCGCTGCCGCTCCCGGCGCCGAACAGCAGCTCGGCCCGCGCGAGGGCCCGCGCGTGCCCGTCCACGTGCACCGGCAGCCGCGTCGACGCGGAGAGCACCTGGCGCACGGGCACGTCGCGCCACCCCAGCAGGGAGTGCTCGACGACCGTGCCCCGCTCACTGTCCACCCAGCCGCCGGTCACCACGCCCAGCCCCAGCACCGACCGGTGCCGCGACCGGCGCGCCAGGAAGCCCGGCAGATACGACCGGATCCGCCCCAGCACGTCGTGCGCCGACCGGCGGTGCCGGATCCGTTCCTCGCCCAGCACCGCCCCGCGCAGATCCACCAGCGTGAACGTCACCATGTCCACGGCTATGTGGACCCCGCACGCCGCGTGGTGCGCGGGGTCCACCTCCACCGGCATCTGCGGCCGGCCGGCCCGCGGTGGCCCGGCCGGCGGCGGCAGTTCCCGCAGCAGCCCGAGCCCGACCAGCTCCGCGGTGTGCCGGGAGACGGCGGCCGGGCTGAGACCGGTGGCCCGCGCCAGGGCCGTGCGGGCGAGCGGGCCGCCGCGCAGCACGGCCCGCAGCACCACACCCGCACCGTCCCTCGGCGTGGCCCGTACCTCCTGCGGCGGGTACGGCAGCGCGGGTGCGATCAGCAGCGGCGGGCGGGCAGGGGCGGCAACGGTGGCCATGGGCTCCTCGCTCGGTCGGCAGGACGACAGCGTCGGCCACCGGACCCCGGGAGGATCAGTGGCAGTAGCCCGTACAACACAGCGTGGAAACCATGCCTCGATGCTCGCAGCGCGCTGCGGGCCTGGTCAACGGCGTGGCGTTAAGGGGGCGTGGCAGTCGTGCGAACGGAGCCACGGAAGGGAGACGATGGGAAGCCGCGGGAGGCGAGGACGAAGCGGAGGGGCGGGGCGACCGATCAGGGGCCTGTCGAAATCCGATCGCGCGGCCGTGCGTGGTCCGCCATAGCTGAGCCGGCGTCGCCCTCCCGGTTCAGGCGCCTGGCACCGGCCGCACCTGCCCACCACGGATCATCGCCAGTCCGTCGATCGTCGCCGGGGACAGCGACGACTCCTGGAGCCCGGTCAGCGGCATCCACGCCACCTCGGACGTCGAGTCATCGGCCTTGGTGACCTGGAGTGGGCCCGGGGTGAACTCGACGGCGTAGAAGAGTCCCACCAGATGCCAGTGCACCCCGAGTCGATGGGCCGTGTAGGTGCGTGCGTCGACCAGGCGGGCGTCGAGCAGTTCGAGGCCGGTCTCCTCGTGCAGCTCGCGCGCGAGGGCCTCCGGGGGCTGCTCACCCGGATCGACGCCCCCGCCGGGCAGGTGCCACAACCCGGGCGCGAAGACCGCTGACGCCTCGGAGAGCCGCGTCAACAACAACTGGCTGTCCGCGGTGGCGATCGCGTACGCGGAGATGCGCGAGCGTACCGGCGCGCTCATGCCTGAAGACGCGGTTCGGCCGACGGGGGCTCCACGTGCTTGGCGTATGCCGAGCTGAGGTCCCAGATGTCCACGGAGGCGTGTACCGCCGTGCCCGGCACCGATGCCGTGTGGCGGCGGACGAGTTCGAGTACCGCGCTGCTCAGGGCCGACTTCGCCTCGGCCGTGCGGCCCGGCAGAATCGCGAAGTCGAGGTGGATCAGCGCCTGCCCCGGCTCACCGTTCGCGATGACGACCTCTTCGGCGTGCCGGAAGCGGGTCTTGCAGCTTTCGACCGTGATCCCCTCGACCGTCCTGGCCGCCAGCGCGTGCAGTTCGAGTGCGAAGCGGCGGCGGTCGAAGGAACGGTCCAGAGCTTTGTCGTACTCGACGGTGATGTGCGGCATGGTCCTTGCTTCTCCTTGTCAGGGCTGGTCGGGCGGTCGGATTCGGTCCGGCTGGGCCGGTCTCGGTGGCCGACGTGAGCCGTCGACACTCTCGCACCGGGACCCGGCCGGCTCAACAGGGCTTCGCTGCCCGGCGCGACGGGACTCCGCGGACACGCCCTGGCGGACCGCCCAGCCCCGGTCGCGCAGGGCGTCGGTCAGCGGGCGGGCGACGCCCGGGGCGACCCGCAGGCCGACCGACGCGTGGGAGGGTGCCCCGGCCTCCGGGAGCACCATGCCCTCCAGGTCCACTCTCGCCTCGCCGACATCGTCGAGCAGCCGGTCCAACTGCCGGCCATGGTCGCCGAGGGCGACGGAGAGGAGGGTATGGGCATCCGCGTCGCCGTGGTCGGTGGCGATGCGGGCCCTGCCCTCGCTGCCGCGCCGCAGGATCTCGGTCAGGTCCGAAAGAGCGGCGGCCTGCTCCTCGGGTGCCGCTTCGGTGAGCAGGCTCAGCGCTTCGGCCGTTCTGCGGAGGTCCGCGGTCAGCTCCACGAGCAGGGGCCCGACGGCGGCGGCGTTGGCGGCGAGGATGTCGGCCCACAGCCCGGCGTCACCGGCCGCGATCCGGGTGACATCGCGCATGCCGCGGCCCGCGAGCCGTACGGCGAAGTCCTCACCGTCCAGCAGCCGGGCGGCGGTGAGGCTCGCCATCAGGTGGGGGAGATGGGACACCAGCGCCACGGCCCGGTCATGGGCTGCCGCGTCGAGCAGTACCGGTACCGCTCCGCACAGCGACACCAGCTCCAGGGCACGGTTGAGGGCGCTCTCGCGGGTGTCCGGGGTCGGAGTGAGCACCCAGTGCCGGTCGTGGAAGAGGTCGGCGCGGGCCGACAGCGGCCCGGAGCGCTCCCGTCCGGCCAGCGGGTGCCCGCCCACCACTGTGGCGATGTCACATCCGAGGGCGAGGCACTCGGCGCGAGGAAGCGACTTGACGCTCGCCACATCGGTGTACACCGAGGCCAACTCGGCTTTCTGGTGGTCCGCGAGGGTTCTGGCGACGGCGGACGGAGGCACGGCGATGACCGCGATGTCCACGGGCGCCGACGGTGGCTCCGGCGTCCCCGCACCGCGTGCGACGGCGAGACGCAGGCTTTCGGGGTCGCGGTCGATGATGTGGGTGGTCACTCCCCGGCCGGTCAGCGCCAGGGCGATCGATGTGCCGATGAGACCGGTGCCGACGACTGCAGCGGTGTGCAAGGGGGGCTCCTGGACCTGTGGGGTGGGCGTGCACCCGTACGGTCCCGCCGGGCGGGGCCGTACGGGCTCGGAAGGCGTTACCGTTCGGCCGGCGCGGGTGCTGCCGGTTCCGCGGGTGCCTGGTTACCGGTCAGCCGCCGCAGCAGCGCCGGGTTGGTCAGCATCACGGCGTTGCCGATCAGGATCAGGACCACGCCCAGCACGTCCCGCGGCGTCCAGTGGAAGTCCTCGAACACCGTGGACAGCAGGAGAGCCACGATCGGGAAGAGCACCATCGCGTACGCCGCACGCTCCCCGCCGATCCGGCCGAGCAGGGTGAGATAGGCGCCGAAGCCGATCACCGAACCGAAGACGGCGAGGTAGACCAGCGAGCCGAGGTACTCCGGCGTGGCTTCGAACAGGGCGCCGTCACCGAGGAAGGCGGCGAACGGTGCCATCAGGACCGCCCCGTACGCCATGGCGTAACCGGTGCCCTGGACCACGGGGATGCCCGCGGCCTGCGTCTTGCCGGAGACCACATTGCCCAGGCAGAAGACCAGGGTGCCGAGCGCGGAGAGCACGATGCCGGGCCCCGACCCCGAGGAGAGGTCGAAGTTCCGGAACTCCGGCCAGAACACGGTGGCGATCCCCAGCAGCCCGATGCCCGCGCCGATGAGCATCTTCACGGTGATCTTGCGGCGGAAGAAGAGGCGGGCGAACGCCATGTTCACCACCAGCGACATCGCGAAGATGATCGAGACCAGACCGGTGGTCAGGTGCCCTTCGGCGAAGTAGAAGCAGACGAAGTTGGTGGAGAACATCAGCAGGCCCATCAGGGCGAACTGCCCGTGGACGCGCAACGGATAGCGCAGCGGCAGGCCGCGCAGGCGGGCGTAAGCCAGCAGGATGACGGCGGCCAGCGCGAACCGGTAGGCGATGGAAGCCGTGGGGTGCACGTCCCCGAGCTGGCCCTTGATGGCCAGCCAGGTCGAGCCCCAGATCAGCACCGTCACGACATAGAGGACGGCGTTCACAGGCAGCTCCTCTCCAGCAGGCCGGCCAACCGACGTGCTCCCTCTCGAACTTGATTGGGCGTCAGGTAGCTGAGGGACAGCCTCATCTGGTGCGTGCCGCCGCCGTCGGGATGGAAGTAGCTCATAGGTGTCCAGATCACTCCGTGGTCGCGGGCGGACTCTTCGAGGAGGGCATTGTCCGCCGGGACGGGGAGCGTAAGGGTCAGAAAGAAGCCACCTTCCGGCGAGTTCCAGTGGATGCCCGCCGCCTCGCGCCGCTCCCGGGGAAGCAGGCTCTCAAGACTGTCCAGCAGGACCGCCAGGTTCTCCTGGTAGAAGTCGGCGGCCGGCTTGTTGGCTTCCCGCAGGCGGAAGTCGTGGGTGAGGAGCATCCCTGCGATGACCGCCTGGCTGAGCGCCGGGGTGTTGACCGTCACCATGCCCTTGATCTTGGACAGTTCGTCCGCCAGGAGCGTCCGGCTGCCGTCCGGAGCCTGCACCTGCTGGTCCGCGACCACGTAGCCGACACGGGCTCCGGGGAAGCAGGTCTTGGCGAAGGAGCCCAGGTAGATCACTCGCTGTCGGCCGTCCAGCGCCTTGAGCGTGGGCAGACCGGTGCCGGTCCGGGTGAAGAAGCCGTACGGGTTGTCCTCCAGGAGGAGCAGATCCTCCTCCTCGGCCAGGCCGAGCAGCCGGTGGCGGGTGTCCAGCGGCAGGCAGGTGCCCGTCGGGTTGGAGAAGTCCGGCACCACATAGAGCGCCCGTGGCCGTTTGCCGGCCGCCCGCAGCTCATCGACGGTCCGTCGCAGCACATCGGGGTCGAGTCCGTTCTCGCCCTCGGGGACGTGTGCCGTCTCGATGTCCAGCAGCCGGGCCGCTCCGGTGATACCGACGTAGCACGGTGAGGACACGAGCAGGACGTCCGAGGGCTCGGCGAACAGGGCACGCAGGGTGATGAACATGCCCTCCTGGCAGCCCACCGTGACCACCAGGGAGGCGGGGTCCGCGTCGATGCCCTCGTCATTGAGCAGGGTGCGGGCCACCAGCTCGTGGATCTGGCCGTTGGTGCGCCCGTACTGGAAGAGCATTGTCCGGACCTCGTCCGGGGTGCGGCCCAGGTCCTCGGTGAGGTGCCGCTTGTAGGCGTCGAGGTAGAGGCCGATCCGCTCCACCTCGAAAAGCCCTTCGTAGGGGCGGCCGGGGCCGAACGAGATCGCCTCCGAATGGCGGGAGGTGACCTCGTTGAGGAAGTTCATCACCTCCATGAGCGGGTCACCGAGCGAACCGTGCAGTTCGCCGGACGGCAGAACGGTGGTGGGGGAGCGGTCACTCACCGGGAGCCCTCCCACAGGACGGGGCAGAAGTCCGGGTCGGTGTAGTCGGGGTGGCCCTGCGCGTCGGCCCGGACCAGCACGTCGTTGTTGTAGATGACCTGGTCACCGGAGGACAGCTCGAAGGGGCGCCACTGATTGGTGGCGTCCTGGAGGTGCAGCGAAATGGCCCGGCGCGGACGGTCGCTGACGTTGTATCCGCTGCCGTGGTAGGTGCGGCAGTGGTGGAAGCTGATGTGTCCCTTGGGGATGGTGACCGGGACCTTGCGCACCTCCGCCTGGTTGAAGGCGGCGTTCTCCTCCAGCACCTCCTCCAGTTCGGACCGGTCGCGTTCGGCGAAGTGGCGGCTGGTGGAGTCGTCCCCGCCGATCTCCTTCCACCGGTGGCTGCCGTCGACCATCGTGATCGTCCCCATTTCCTCGCCGCAGTCGTGGAAGGGGATGAAGGCGGTGAGCATCTCGTCGGAGGAGCAGGTCTGCCAGTAGTGGCGGTCGAAGTGCCAGGGCACGATGTTGCGGGCGTCGTCCGCGCGCTGCGGCTTGTGGATGAGGGTGCTGTTCCACAGCCGTATCCGGCTGGTTTCCGCGATACGAGCCGCGACTGCCGCGATGATCGGCTTGGACAGGATGCCGCGGATCGTGTCGTCCTCGTAGAAGATGTAGTCGTTGTGGCGGTGCACATCGCCCTTCTCGGGCTCCCAGTACGCAAGGCGCGGCGGCCGCGCCGGCAGGGAACGGTCCCGGTGCCCGGCGTAGAAGCGGTCGGTCGCGGAGTCGAGGAGGTCGACCTCCTCGTCGCTCAGCAGCTTCTTCGACAGGTACCAGCCGTGCTCCTGGTAGAACTGCACCTCCTCGTCGGAGGGCAGCAGCTCCTGCTCGGCATCGGTCAGCGCGAAGCGGGAATCGTTTGTCGTCATGCCATATCCCTGTCGTGAGTGATGGAGTGATGCGTGAATCCGGAGGGGCCGTTCAGCAGCTCCGGGTCGATCGTTTCGAGGCGGGGCCGGCCGGTCAGTGCCATCGCCTCCGCCAACTCGTCCTTGAGGGCGGAGAGCACCCGCTCGACGCCGGCGGCACCGTCGACTGCCAGCCCCCAGAGGACCGGGCGGCCGACCAGTACCGCGCGCGCTCCGAGCGCCAGCGCCTTGAGCACGTCCGTACCGCGCCGGACACCCCCGTCGACCAGGACCTCGCACCGGCCCTCGACCGCCGCGACGACCTCCGGCAGGGCGTCCAACGCGGCCACCGCGCCGTCGAGTTGGCGGCCGCCGTGGGTCGACACGATCAGCCCCTCGACGCCCAGGTCGGCAGCCCGGCGGGCGTCCTGCGCGGTGAGCACCCCCTTGAGCACCAGGGGCAGATCGGTCAGTGAGCGCACCCAGGCCAGGTCCTCCCAGGTGAACGCGTCGTCATGGTGCCGGACGGAGTGTTCGGCCAGCGTCGAGCTGCCGGCGCGGCCGTGGTGCAGCCCGGCCGTGTGGGCCTCGTCGAGATTGACCGGCCGGATGTGCGAGGGCAGGCCGAAGCCGTTGCGCAGATCGCGCTCGCGGCGCGCCATGCGCGGTGTGTCGACGGTGATGACCAGTGCCCGGTAGCCGGCGGCTTCGGCCCGGCGGATCAGGGACTCGGTGACCTCCCTGCGGCGCAGCACATAGAGCTGCAGCCACAGCGGACCGGTCGCGGCGCGGGCGGTCTCCTCCAGCGTCTTGCTCGCGAACGTGCTGGCGATCGTGAGCGCGCCCACCTCGCCGGCCGCACGGACCGTGGCGGTCTCGCCCTCCGGATGGACCAGACGGTGGTACGCCATCGGCGCGATGCCCACGGGGAAAGCCACCGGCCGGCCGAGCAGTGTGGTGCTCAACTCGCAGTGGGACACGTCCACGAGGACCCGCGGGCGCAGCCGGTAGCGGTCGTAGGCCGCACGGTCGCCGCGCAGTGTCACCTCGTCACCGCTGCCGCCGGCGATGTAGTCCCACACCGGTCCGTCGAGCCGGTCACGCGCCGCCGCCGCGTAGTCCTGCGGGGACAGCAGCGTGCGTTCCTCCGGTACGTCGGATCGGACGGTCGGTGGCGGGGTCATCCCTCGGCCCCCGCCGCGGCGCCGACCGGTACCGCGGCCTGCGCGCCGTCGGAGCGCTCGCGCTCCACGGCCTCGTAGAGGGCCTTGATGTTGCCGCTGCCGAAAGTGCGGGCCTCGAGCCGCTGGATCAGCTCGAAGAAGACAGTCCGACGGGCGTAGGGGGAGCGGGTGAACACCTGGACCAGCTGGCCCCATTCGTCGCGGTCGGCGAGGAGTCCCAGTTCCTGGAGCACCGTGGTGTCGATGTCCACCTCGATGCCCCGCTCGGCCAGCGCGGCGTAGTAGCCCGCCGGTGTCGACAGCAACTCGACGCCGGTCGAGCGCAGTTCACGTGCCGCCCGCACGATGTCGTCCGTTCCGTACGCGACGTGCTGGACACCGGGGCCGTCGAAGCCGTCGAGAAAGTCGTTGAGCTGCCCGCGGTCACTGATGGGGTCGGGCTCCACCATGGTGAAGGTGACGCCTCTGGTCTCGTCCTGCACGACCTTGGACGCCATCGCCTGGCCCCCTACGACGATGTACTCGTCGTAGGTGTGCCGCAGGCCCAGTGCGCGCTGGTAGAAGTCGACCATGCTCTCCAGCGAACCGGGGCGCAGGCACAGGGCCAGGTGATCGATCGAGCGGAGCAGTCCCGGGTCCGTCGTGTCGGCGCCGGACGTGGGGTTGTACCTCCCCGGCAGAAAGTCGCCTGACGGATCGTCACGCTGCACGAACGTGTGCACCAGGTCGTTGGTGGCCGCAACGGTCGCCCGGATGACCCGGCCGCCGTCGTCCCCGAAGGTGGTGGGTTCCGCCACGACGTCGGCCCCGGCGGCCACCGCCCG
Source organism: Streptomyces sp. Pv4-95 (assembly GCF_045782725.1). Classification (NCBI taxonomy): domain Bacteria; kingdom Bacillati; phylum Actinomycetota; class Actinomycetes; order Kitasatosporales; family Streptomycetaceae; genus Streptomyces; species Streptomyces sp. Pv4-95. The sequence continues at coordinate 723,555 of NZ_CP127172.1, read as the reverse complement.
CTCGAAGTCGCCGGCGGCGTCGGTGGTCCGCAGGGCGACGTCGCGTACGCCGTCACCGTGCTTGCGGACGAACCGTGCCGCGGCGTGGTCGGCGTGCAGGGCGGACGTCAGCACCACGCGGACGCCTCCGTGGGCGAGCACGAGGGAGCGTGCCCCGGCGAGCCCGGTGCGCGGGCCCGCCTCGGCCACCACCCGGAAGCCGTAGGTGCCGCGGTAGTAGTGGGCGGCCTGGTTGACGTCCCCGACGAAGAACTCGACGTGGTCGATGGAATGGGCGGTCACGTTGATCCGATCTGTGGTTGAGGGTGAGATCCGGGCGGCGCGGGGCCGCGCCGGCTTTCCGGCCGGAAGCGCTCCGTCGGCGCTGCGGGCGGGCAGCCCGACGGCAGCCCCGGCCGCGGGGCTTGGTTCATGAGGGCGACGGCCCTTACCGGGCCGTGGTGATGCCGTCCGTGTGGCGGGACGCCGTCCTACGGACGACCGGGCCCGGACCGCTCCGGACCCGTACGCGAGATGACGTCGAGGCGCGGGGTGGTCGAGGCGGCGCCGCTCACCGGGTCCCGGTCGCTTCGGCGAGAGCGCGGAAGACATAGGCGGTCGACGTCGCACCCGGGTCCATGTGACCGATGCTGCGCAACCCCAGATACGCCGCCCGGCCCTTCTTGGCCTGCAAGGGGACGGTGGCGCGCATACCGGCTTCCGCCGCGTCGGCCGCGGCATGGGCGGCCGTGCGGAAGTCGCCGCCGGCGGTTGCCGCGTCACCGAAGGCGCTGACGGCGGGCGCGTAGGCGTCGATCATGGTCTTGTCGCCGGGCACCGCCGCACCCAGTTGCTGGGCCTTTTCCAGCCCGGCGGCGAGTGCTGCCCCGAAGCGCGGGACGTCGATGTGCGACGCGGGGCCGACCGCCTCGCCGACGGCCCGGAACGCGCTGCCGAACAGCGGCCCGGAGGCGCCCCCGACCACGGACAGCAGGGAGCTCCCGGTCATCACCAGGATTCCGCTGACCGAGGCGGGTCTTCGCGACGCGTCGTCGAGCCGGTCGCGGACCGCGCCGAAGCCACGCGCCATATTGGCACCGTGGTCACCGTCCCCGATGGCCGAATCCAGTTGGGTGAGATAGTCCTGATGGCGGCTCATGGCCGCGGCAGTGTTCTGCATCCAGCCAAGGGCGAGTGAGACATCCACCGGTCCTCCTTCAGGTGCGGATCGTCCAGCGCTGCGTGTCGGTGCTTTTCCGCTGGGCGCAACGACTGCGGCGGCATCGGCGAGGATCGCGCACGGCTCCCGCACGGCTGTGCGTCCAGGGCCGTCGGCAGGAGGGGAAGGCACCCCCGGCCCTCCGGCAGCGGAGGGCGTGCCTAGGGGCTCCCCGGATAACTTGTCGGGATTTTCTGCAATCTTCCGCATGCCAGGTGCTCCTTCGTTCCCCCGTGACCCGCGCAGCGTTGAGCGGTGACTCGGACCGCTGAACGCGATCCGAAAGCTGTTCGGCATTACCGAATGCCCACGCAGAGCAAAACGCAGCGACCCCGGCTCCGTCAAGGACTTCTTGCACGGCGATCGGGCCGATGGCATATCCGGGGCCAATTGGCGCCCGAAGCGGACAAGTTGATGAACGCTCAACGACCGGTGGGTAGCCCCGGGGTGAGGGTCAGCCGCCGGCCCGCAACCCCGCGTTTCGCGGTGCTCCCAGGTCCCGCGACAGGCTCCGCGCCACCTCGCGCACCGCGATGGCGCACTCCTGGCGTGCGCTGTCCACCAGGAGGCGCTCGACCGGACCCACCAGGCCGAGGCCGCCCACCACCTCACCCGTGCGGTCGAAGACGGGGGCCGCGATACCCGCGTCGCCCAACGTCAACTCCTGGTCGTCCAGGGCGTATCCGGTCTTGCGCACCTGATCGAGCTGCGCGGAGAGCTCCGCGGGATCGTCGATGCTGGAGCCGGTGACCCTCGGCAGTTCGCCCGCCAGCAGCTCGGTACGGCGTTCGACGGGGAGGAAGGCCGCGACGGCCTTTCCCAGGGCACAGGTGTTCCAGGGCAGGCTGGCCCCGGTCTCCAGCACCTGGACCGACCCGCCGGGTCGGAACGCGTGGTGGATGACAAGCATGTGATGATCCGTCAGCACGCCCACCCATACGGCCGCACCGGCCTGGGTGGCGAGGAGATCTGCCCAGGTCACCGCCCGGGTGCGCAGTTCGTGCGAATCCAGGTAGGCATTGCCCAGGGTCACCAGGGCGGGCCCCAGCTGGTATTTGCCCGTCTCCCGGTCCTGGACGACCATGCCCTCGGCCTCCAGGGTGCGCAGCAGGGCGTGGACGGTCGGCTTCGCGATCCCGATGCGGTCGGCCAGTTCGGTCACCCCGAGGCGCGGGGTCGCCGTGGCGAGCTCCCGGAGGACGTGGACAGCCCTGTGCACCGCCTGGACCATGAAACAGCTCCCTGTTCAGTATTGCTGAACGGCGTTCTGACTCGTAGTGTCCTCACTCATGACACCGTTGGTGGGCATCGTACGTCTGCCGGCCCGTGCGGAGATCGCCCGCGCCTGCCCTCGGCGGCGCATGGACCGGTCCTGCGCGGGCCGCCGTCGCCGGTTTGCGACGTCGCGGTGGAGGTGTGCCCGGGTATCGGTGCCCCGGTGGCGGGAAAGCGCAGGGCCCCGGCACCTGGCGGGTACCGGGGCGAGTGGGTGTCCGGGATCTAGCGGTTCTCGATCCACCAGACGACGAGACCGATTCCGCCGGCGCCGATGCCGTACGCGACGCCGCGCAGGAGGCTCGTTGCGGCGACGTGGCGCCGGCGCTTGATCCAGCGGGCGATGCGCCGCCGCCGGGTGGTCTCGACCACTTTCGGTTCGGCGGTATCGGTCTCGTTGAGGTTGCCCCTATCCTGCATGACGCTCCTTCATCCACAGCGATGACGGGGTGACGAGGGGAGCCCTTCCGACGTGGCCTGGGAACCGGAGTCGGACCTGACGGGGCTCCCCTCCTTTCACGAGGCGCGCGGCGGTGGCTCGGGCTGGGTGCGCGCTGCGACTTGGCTGCACCTCGTGAACCAATGGTGCCGTGTGCGGGGCCGGGATACTCTATGTGTCAAGGGTCCATAGATGGCCTGAAAAACTGTCAGGTTCCCACAACAATCACGGTAGTTGGGTGTGGGATGCAGTGAAGTTGGCGCGTGCAGCGCCGAGTTGGGCTTATGGCGTGGTGTCGAATTCCCGCGTGGAGCCGTCTGCCGGTTGACGCATTCCGTGGCTTTTCCGTTGACGTTCCGTTCAGGCGTCGAAGCCCCGGCGGGAGGGCGCCCCGGTCCCCGCACTGGCCACCGTGAGCCGCACCGCGTTGGGTCGCCCGGGGCGCCGGTGCTGTCGGAGTCGGGTCGCTCGGGCCCGCTTTGCGCGGAGCCGGGGGGAGGGGCCACCCGGACAACGGGACGAGGCGCGCTCGACGCGGGGGCCGGCGCCGTCGGCCCCCGGATCACCGGCAGGCCGACGCCCTGGTGCCTCGCCGCCCACCCCTCCTCGCCGGCGGCGCGCTCGCAGGCGATTGCGGCTGACCTGCTGGACAAGGCACTCTTACGCCATGTCATACGTAAGGCTCGAAGCGTGGATCGGCGGGGAGTGGCTGGGGGTGGACTCCATAAGCGTCACGGTGATGGATGCTGCGCTGACCCTCTCCTTCGAGGGGCAGCGATCGGAGTCCGGGTACCGGAGCCTCATCTGGGAGCCGCTGGAGAACTTTCTCAGGGAATATCGTGAAGAGCCGCTTGTCGTTCTGCCGCACGGGCGCAGCCTCCCGGTGATGTTCGGCCCCGGCGCCGCGGGGCCCTTCAGGCTGGCGGAGAGCGTGGAGGAGTGAGCGCCGCCGCTCGCTGATCGCCTCGACGCGACGGCCCGACTGCGTGACGGCCACGGCCGGCGATTCCCGCCGTGCAAACGGTGTGCGAGTCGAAGCACCTGACAGTTGAATCACTGGGGACCCCGGCCAAGGCCGGAAGGCCTGCGCCTCAAGAAGCTGCGCCCCTGGCATCCGCCGGGGCGCAGCTTCTTGCTGTCGCGGGCGTGCTGCCGCGTGGCCGCGCCCGTGCTCTCGTCGGCCGTGCCGCTGCCGTCGCGCCCGTTCGGTCATCGCCGTCCGCCCTGGCGCGCGGCCACTGCGCGCACTTGAGGCAGGCGTGTCCCGAATCCACCCTTTGCGTCGCTCTCCGATTGGTGGGAATTCGCCCCGATGTCCTCCCTGACGACGTGGCTCATTCATTCAAACCTTGTAAGCAAAGCTGAGGCTGCATCCAGATATCCGGCCGTGTGAAGACTGTTGACTTCGAAACCCGAACGCATAGTCTCTGCAACGTCGATTTCACCTTCACCTAGCGGCCGCCTCGTGCGCCGTCCGAAGGGTTACCTGCCTGTCCCGGAACGTCGCCGCGCGCCCTGCCGCGCGGCGGGGTCAAGGAGTCCACCTTGAGCAGCACCGTGCAGTCACCGCCGACCGAGGGCCGTAAGGCCGGTCCGGAGCACCTCGGCCACGTCATCTTCATCACGGCGGCCGCCGCGATGGGCGGCTTTCTCTTCGGCTACGACAGTTCCGTCATCAACGGTGCGGTCGAGGCCATCCGGGGCCGCTTCGGGGTCGGCCCCGCCGCGCTCGCCCAGGTCATCGCCGCCGCCCTCATCGGCTGCGCCCTGGGAGCCGCCATGGCGGGGCGCCTGGCCGACCGGCTCGGCCGCATCCGTGTCATGCAGATAGCCGCGGCCCTGTTCACTGTCAGCGCGGTCGGCTCGGCACTGCCGTTCGGGCTGTGGGACCTGACCATGTGGCGCATTCTGGGTGGCGGCGCCATCGGTATGGCCTCGGTCATCGGCCCGGCCTACATCGCCGAGGTCGCGCCGCCCGCCTACCGTGGTCGCCTCGCCTCCTTCCAGCAGGCCGCGATCGTCATCGGCATCGCCGTCTCCCAGTTGGTGAACTGGGGGATCCTCGGTCTCGCCGACGGCGATCAGCGCGGCACGCTTGCGGGCCTGGAAGCCTGGCAGTGGATGCTCGGCGTGATGGTCCTGCCGGCCGTGCTCTACGGACTGCTGTCGTACCGGATCCCCGAGTCGCCCCGCTTCCTGATCTCCGTCGGCCGCCTCGACGCGGCGAAGCAGGTGCTGGCCGAGGTCGAGGGCGGGCAGGTCGACCTCGACGTCCGCGTCGCCGAGATCGAGTCCGCCCTGCGCAGCGAGCGGAAGTCGACCTTCAAGGACCTGATGGGCGGCCGGGCCGGCCTGCTCCCGGTCGTCTGGATCGGCATCGGGCTGTCGGTCTTCCAGCAGCTCGTCGGCATCAACGTGATCTTCTACTACTCGTCGTCGCTGTGGCAGTCCGTCGGCATCGACCCGAGCAGCTCGTTCTTCTACAGCTTCACGACCTCGATCATCAACATCGTCGGCACCGTGATCGCGATGGCCTTCGTCGACCGCATCGGCCGCAAGCCGCTGGCGCTCATCGGCTCCGCCGGCATGGCGGTCTCCCTGGGCGTCGCCGCCTGGGCCTTCTCGTACAAGACCGGTACCGGCACGGACATCGCCATGCCCGATCTCCAGGGCACCGTCGCACTCGCGGCCGCGCACTCCTTCGTGCTCTTCTTCGCGCTCTCGTGGGGCGTGGTCGTCTGGGTGCTGCTCGGTGAGATGTTCCCGAACCGGATCCGGGCCGCCGCGCTGGGCGTCGCCGCTTCGGCCCAGTGGGTCGCCAACTGGCTGATCACCGTGACCTTCCCCAACCTCTCCGACTGGAACCTGTCGGGCGCGTACCTCATCTACACGGCATTCGCCGCGCTCTCGATCCCCTTCATCCTCAAGTGGGTGCCGGAGACCAAGGGCAAGTCACTTGAGGAGATGGGCTGAACCCGCAGCCCCCACTCACCCGCGTACCTCTCCGCGCACCGCGTATCCGCCCCTGTAATCCGGCCCTTCCCCCCGACCCGGTGCGGAGGAAGGCGTAGACGCAGCTACGCCTTCCTCCGCGGTTCGTTGGTCGGGCGACACCGCCAAGGAGCAGTATGAGTACCTCGTCGCGCCCGCAGCCGCCGCGTACTTCCCCCGGTGGCAGGCCCAAGTCGAAGGCCGTCCTCACCTTCGCTGTCACGGCTGCCCTGCTCTCCACCGTTCAGCCGGCGACCGCCACCTCATCGAGAGCCGGCAGCGCGAAGGGCCCTGCGGGATGTCATGTTCCCGCAGAGCCCGGCCGGTTCGAGGACGGCACCGGCTCCGCCACCCTGACCGTGACCGAGGTCGGTGACGACTGCCGGCGCACGTACAAGCTGAGCAGCTCGCTCACCGGAGAACGGGTCTTCACGGAGGCGCCCGGTACCCCGACCCTGCGGTCCGGGTCGGTGCTCCTCGACGGGCTCTACGCGATGGCCCACGACGACGCACGGCTCAACAGGACCGATGAGGTCAGCGACGGTTCCTACAACCACGGTGACCCGGTCGAGTGCCCTGGCGGCTGTTACCTCACCGGCAAGTCCTGGACGTACGTCTGGACCCGCGACGTCTCCTACTCCGCCGATCTGGGCCTGACCCCGGCCGACCCGGAACGGATGCGCAACACGCTGGCCTTCAAGCTCAGCGACCGCCGCGACGGATCCGGCGACACCCAGATCATCCAGGACACCGGCACCGGCGGCAGCTACCCCAACTCCACCGACCGGGTCGTATGGGCCCTGGGCGCCGGCGAGATCATCAACTGGCTGCCGGACGGCAAGCGCCAGGCGTTCGCCGCCAAGGCCTACGAGGCCATCCGCAACACCGTCGAGCACGACCGGAAGGTCGTCTTCGACACCGGCGACGGGCTGTACCGGGGCGAGCACTCCTTCCTCGACTGGCGTGAGCAGAGCTACCCGGACTGGACCAAGGACGACGTGGCGACCATCGCCTCGTCCCGCTCGCTGTCCACCAACGTCGCCCACTGGGTCGCCCTCGACACCGCCGCCCGCCTCGCGGCCGGCGCCGGTGACCGGGCCGCGGCCGGGAAGTACCGCGTGTGGGCCGGCGACCTGCTCAAGGCGATCCGCACGAAGTTCTGGCTGCCGGAGAAGGGCCAGTTCTCCCAGATGCTCTCCACCGAACTGGACACCTCCCCGGTCGACCGCTATGACGCGCTGGGCACCTCGCTTGCCGTGCTCACCGGCGTGGCGACGCCCGGTCAGGCGGCGAAGGCCGTCGAGAACTACCCGCAGACGCCGTACGGCCCGTCCGTGCTGTGGCCGCAGCAGCAGGGTGTCGAGGCGTACCACAACAACGGCATCTGGCCCTTCGTCACCGCCTACATGATGCGGGCGGCGGCCAGGACCGGCAACGACGGTGTGGCGACGCAACAGGCCGACTCCCTGGTCCGGGGAGCCGCGCTGTTCGGCACCAACAAGGAGAACATCAACCTCACCACCGGTAAGACCGACACCGCCATCAACTCGGACCGGCAGCTGTGGAGCGTGGCCGGGATGATGTCGATGGTGCAGCAGAGCATCTTCGGCATCGACGCAAAGGAAGACGGCCTGCACATCGAGCCGTTCCTGCCGGCGAAGCTGCGCGACACCTACTTCGCCGACAGCCGCAGCGCCACGCTCAACGGTGTGAACTACCGCGGGCACAAGCTGGACATCACGCTCCAACTCCCTCCGGGGAAGGCCGCACAGGGTGCCTTCGAGGTCTCCTCGATGACGCTGAACGGCCGGCGGATCGAGGCGGGCCGGCCTCTCACCGAGGACATGCTCGGCGACGGTACCGCCAGGCTCCGGGTCGAACTGGGTGCGCCGGCGGCCGGTTCCGGCGAGGCCGCTCGGCAACCGGTGGACCTCTCCTCCAAGGAGGCGCTGTACGGTCCCAGGACGCCGGACGTGCGCCGCGTCGCCCCCAACTCCGCAGGAAACAGGCTTCAGTTGTCGCTCGACACCGGCGACGAGGCCGCCTCGAAGGTCACCATGGACGTCCTGCGGGACGGCGCCGTCATCGCCGAGGGGGTGCCCGTCAAGGGCGGTCGGCAGACCTGGGTGGACGACCGCTCGGTGGACCTGGACTCCGTCTCCCACTGCTACAGCGTCCGCCTGCGGTACTCCTCCAGCGGCAACACCTCCCAGCACGCCGAGCCGGAGTGCTACTGGGGGCCGGACCACGACCGTGTCCAGAAGGTCACCGGTGAGGACTTCGAGGCGACCGGTGGGAAGAAGACCACCAACGACCGCGGGACCTACTACGCCGACTGGGGAACCGCGCCCGATGACAAGCTGACGGCCCGGATCACCCCGAAGGCCGACGGTGAGTACCTCCTCCAGGCCGACGCTGCCGTCGGCAACCCCGTCAACACCGGTGTGGCCGGCGGCATGAAGATGCTCCGCGTCCGCGACGACGCCACCGGCGAGCTGGTCACCGAGGACGTCATCGCCATGCCGAACACCGGCAGCTGGTCCACGGTGCGCGGCTCGACCTTCGTCAAGGCGCGGCTGAAGAAGGGCACGACCTACCGGATCGAACTCGGTCAGGACCGGCGTGCCGTGAACATGAGCTACTTCTCCGCCAACGCGCGATACAACGACACCATGAGCGGACCCGCCAACTACAGCGACGTCTACGCGATCAAGGCGATGCTGAGGAAGGCCGACACCCCGCAAGCGAAGTAGCGCGGCACACGCAGCGACCCACAGCCGCTTCTCCCGGTCCACCTCGGCAGGCCGGGAGAAGCGGCGGGTCTTCCTGACTTGGCGTCAGTCCGCGCTGCCGGGGTGCGGGACGATCTAGGTCCTGCCCTCGTCGCGGTCGTCGAGTGCTCGTAGGCGCTGGGGGCCTCGTCGAGGCCGACGACATCCATCCGCCTCCGTTCGCAGCGCGAAGGGCGCACATCCTTCTGCCATGGGGAATTCAGCCGCGTCCGCACCGCCGTCGCCCTACCGGAGCCGGCCGCGGTCGGGCGCGTATTCTGGCGGGGGAGGGATGCGGCGGTGCAGGTGGACAGGGTGCCGACGGTGTATGACGTCGCCTCCGTCGCGGGTGTGTCGACCGCGACGGTTTCGCGGTATTTCCGGCAGCCCGAGAAGGTCGCGGAGGCGACCCGGGAGAAGATCCGCTCGGTCGTGGTCGCGTTGGGCTACGTCCCCAGCGGGAGTGCCCGGGGCCTGGCTGCTCGTCGGACGGGCGTGTTCGGGCTGTGTACGTGGGGCAGGCACGAGCCGGACGAATTCGCCCTTCCCCCGCTGGAGGCGGGCGCGCCCGTTTCGATCTCGCGGGATGTCGCCGAGCCGCGGCTCTACCCTTTGTTCGCCGACGAGGTGCTGCGCGGCGCCCAGCTGGAGTGCACGGTCCGCGGTTTCGCGCTCATGCTCGGATGGGGCGAGGACGACCCGGGCCACGCGATGATCAGCGAGGTGGCGGGGCGCGTCGACGGACTCGTGGTGCTGCCGGGCGTGGTGCCGGACGAGGTGCTCGAACACGTAGCCCGCCGTATCCCGGTCGTGGTGCTCGCCGACCCTCCCAGGGCCGGCTCGCCGCTCAGCCACGTGACGGTGGACAACGTCGGCGGAATGCGGGCGATGACGGACCATCTGCTGGACGCACACGGGCTACGGGATCTGTGGTTCGTCGGTCTGCAGGAGCGGCGGAGCGCTGATGGCGCGGAACGTTTCCAGGGCTTCCGCTCGGCCCTGCGGGCCGCGCAGCTGCCCGTCCCCGACGAACCTCAGCTCCGCGGCACGGGCTTCCGCGTCGACGCCCGTGCGATGGCCGAGGAGATGCTGCGCGGGGGGAGCCTGCCGGAGGCGATCGTGTGCGGCAGCGATCAGATCGCGCTCGGTGTCATCGATGTGCTGGTCCGCAACGGTGTGCGGGTGCCGGGCGACGTCGCGGTCACCGGCTTCGACGGCCTCGACGCGGGCCGCTTTCTGCGGCCGGGCCTGACCACCGTGCGCCAGCCGATGGATGCCCTCGGGCGGGTCGCGGTGGAGCTCCTCACCGATCAGGTGAGCCAGGGGCGGCGCGCCCCGGCACACCGCCAACTGCCCGTGCAGGTCGTCCTGCGTGAAAGCTGCGGTTGCCTCCCTGCGTAGGCCGTGGCGCGAGCAGCGGGGTGACGGGACGGGGGCGTCGGATCTGCGGAGTCGGTGGGGGTGGTGGGTAGGGGGACGGATGCCCACATCCGTCCCCCTACCCACCGGCTCCTGAGATCCTCCGGAGCCGTCAGCCGCGCTCTAACCGATCGTCAGCGTGACTTTGGCCTCGGCCTGCGAGCTGTTGCCGACGTACACATCGATCGCGCCCGGCTCGATGCGGAATTCGCCGTGCGGATCGTTGCTCCAGAAGCCGAGGTCCGCGGCGCCGAGCCGGAAGCGTACGGTCCGGCTCTTGCCCGCGGCGAGGCCGACGCGGCGGAAGCCGGCAAGCCTGCGTACGGGCTGGGCGATGCTGGCCGCCCGGTCGTGCACGTACAGCTGCACGACCTCATCGCCCGCACGCTCCCCGGTGTTCGTGACCGGGACCGCGACCTCGACCGTGTCTCCCTTGCGCAGGGCCCCGGCCGCGATGCGGCTGCCGCTCAGCCGGGGCTCGCCGACCTCGAAGGTGGTGTAGCTGAGCCCGAATCCGAAGGCGAACTGCGGCCCGTGGGGAAGGTCGAGGTACTTGGAGGTGTACTTGTTGTCGGGGTCGTACGGGCGGCCGGTGTTCTCGTGGTTGTAGTAGACCGGGATCTGACCGGCGCTGCGCGGGAAGGTCGCCGGAAGTTTGCCGCCCGGATTGACGGCGCCGAAGAGCACGTCCGCGATGGCGTTTCCGGCCTCGACGCCCGGGTGCCACGCCTCCAGGACGGCGGGGGCCTGCTCAAGCCAGCCACCGATGGTCAGCGGGCGGCCGTTGACCAGGACGACGACAAAGGGCTTGCCGGTCTCCGCGACCGCGGCGATCAGCTTCTCCTGCGCACCGGGCAGGGAGATGTCGCTGCGCGCGGCCGCCTCCCCGCTGATCGCCGGGGGCTCGCCGACCACGACGACGGTGACGTCCGCAGCCTTGGCCGCCGCGACGGCCTCGGGGATGCCGCTCAGGTCCTTGCCCTCCGCGTCCACGCCCCGGGCGTAACGGACCTTCGCGCCGGGTGCGGCCTTGCGGACCGCGTCCAGCACCTTCACCGAGGGGAACTTCTCCTGCGCTGCGGGCATCACCCAGGTCCCCAGCAGGTCCGAGGAGTCGCCGAACGGCCCCACCACGGCGATCGAGGAGGCGGACGCGCTCAGCGGCAGCGTGTCGTCCTCGTTCTTCAGCAGCACCATCGACCGCGCCCCGGTCTCCCGCGCCGCGGCCCGCGCCTGCTTCGACGGCTCGGTGATCTCGGCGGACTCCTCCACGTACGGATGCGCGAAGAGTCCGAGCGCGAACTTCAGCCGCAGGATCCGTGACACCGCCTCGTCCAGCCGGTCGGCCTTGATCCGCCCGCTCTTGAGCAGCTGCTTGCCGTGCGCGACGAGGTTGGTACTGGTCATCTCCATGTCGACACCGGCGTTGAGGGTGAGCCGTGCGGCGTCCGCGCCGTCCTCGGCGAAGCCGTGGGCGATCAGCTCCTGGACACCGGTCCAGTCGCTCACCACCATGCCGTCGAAGCCCCACTCGCCCTTGAGGATTTCGGTGAGGGTGTGGGTGTTGCCGTGGGCCGGTACGCCGCCGATGGTGTTGAAGGACGCCATCACGGTGGCCACGCCGGCATCCAGCGCCGCCTTGAACGGCGGCAGATAGAAGTTGCGCAGCCGCGACTCGGAGACGTCGACCGTGTTGTAGTCGCGCCCGCCCTCGGCGCCCCCATAGGCGACGAAGTGCTTTGCGCAGGCGGCCAGGCGGTCCTTCGCGTCGAGTTCACCCGCGTTCTTGCCCTGGTAGCCATGGACCTTGGCGGCGGCGAAGGCGGAGGTGAGGTGCGGGTCCTCACCGCAGCTCTCCGCGATGCGTCCCCAGCGTGGCTCGTGCGTGACGTCCATCATCGGGGCGAACGTCCAGTGGACCCCGTTGGAGCGGGCCTCCTTCGCGGACACCTCACCGTCCCGCTTGCTCACCTCCGGGTCGAAACTGGCCGCCTGGGCGAGGGGGATGGGGAAGGTGGTCCAGAAGCCGTGGATGACGTCCAGCCCGAACAGCAGCGGGATGCCGAGCCGGGATTCCTCCACGGCGATCCGCTGCAGGGCGTTGCTGCTGCGGGCCCCGAAGATGCTGAGGACGGACCCCAGCCGACCCTTGCGCGCCGCGTCCTCGACGTCCTTGGTCTCCGCGCCGCCGGGACCGGTGTTGTACGACCACGGCAACTGCTGCAACTGGCCGAGCTTCTCTTCGACCGTCATACGGGCGAGCAGTGACCTGACCTTCGCCTCGTGAGGCCCTGAGTGCGCCTTCGCCGGGGCCGGTACGGCGGCGGATTGCGCGGCATGCGCGGTACCGCTTCCCATCAGCCCGCTGCCGACGGCGCCGCCCGCGGCGACCGTGCCCCCCACCGCAGCCAGAACGGTCCGCCGTTGAATACCAGCCATGAGTTCATCCTTTTAACAAAGGTCGGCAATTTTCGGGGTTCTCGTTACACAAGTTGGCTTGGAGTTAAAGGGCTTGCCGCGGGGATGTCAAGACTTTCTACGGCCTTGCGGGGAGCGGGTGTTGGGCGCAGAAACGGCTGCGCCATCAGCCCATGTCAAGGGGGATGTATGCGCGTACAGGAACCATTGACGAGCCTCTGTGTACGCGCATACAGTGCCGCTTCCGGGTGACACCCCGTGAAATGAGAAGCTCCTGGTAGAGCCGGGCCGCTCCACCGGTGACGCGGCCACCCGGCTCGCTCCCCGCCCGCGTCCGTACCGCCTCGCGGAAGGCGACATTCGGCGAGCGGGTGAAGGTTATTGACGCCCCCTCAAGGGCCGGTGAAACTGACTCTCCTCCCGGACTCCCGTCTCCGCCCGGAATCCGCGACGCGAGAGGGCCCCATGACCGCCTCTGTGCACCACACGACCCAGGAGACCGTCGAGCCGTCCCGCTCCCGCAGTGCGCTGGTGGCGGGATCCGTCGGCAATTTCATCGAGTGGTACGAATTCGGTGTCTACGGCTACTTCGCGACGATCATCGCCGCGAACTTCTTCACGCCCGAAGGCGGCGGCGACGTCGAAGCGCTCATCAAGACGTACGCGTCCTTCGCCCTGGCGTTCTTCTTCCGCCCCGTCGGCGCCGCGCTCTTCGGACGGCTCGGCGACCGGATCGGCCGTCGCCCGACGCTCGTCCTGGTCATCCTGCTGATGACCGGAGCCACCACGCTCATCGGCCTGCTGCCGACCTACGCGACCCTCGGCGCGGCGGCCCCGTGGCTGCTCACGCTGCTGCGTGTCGTACAGGGGCTGTCGGCGGGTGGTGAGTTCGGTGGCGCGGTGTCGATCATGACGGAGTTCGCGCCGCCCGGGAAACGAGGTCTCTACGGTGCGTGGCAGTCCTTCACGGTGGCCCTGGGGCTGCTCGGTGGCGCGGGCGCGGCGGCTCTGCTGACCGTCGCGCTGACGCAGGCCGACCTCGAATCCTGGGGCTGGCGCCTGCCCTTCCTGTCCACCCTGCCCATGGGGCTCGCCGCGCTCTGGCTGCGCCTGCGGATGGAGGAGACACCCGCCTTCAGCCGTACGAAGGGGGAGACGGTCCAGGCGCCGACCCGTGCCGACCGACCGGACCGAACCGGTCGGCAGGAGCAACTGGACCGCGCACACGGAACGAAGGGCCCGGCCGAGGGACCCGGCGCGGCTCCCCGCCCGGGGGAGGTGGCGCGGGCGATCGCCCTCGGCGCCGGACGGCTGATGGGCTGGTCCGCTGCCGGATACACCTTCCTCGTCGTGCTGCCCTCGTACTTGCAGAGCACGCTGAACGCGAGCTTCCGGCAGGCACTCCTCGCGACCGTCCTGGCCAACCTGGGCTTCGCCCTCGCCATCATCCCGGCAGGTGTCCTCAGCGACCGCATCGGCAGGCGCCCGGTGATGACGGCCGGCGCGGCCCTGGTGGCCGTCCTGGCCTTCCCGCTGCTGAACCTGCTGCAGGACCCCGCGGCCCCGACGACGGCCAAGGGGGCGGCCGTCCTCGCCGCCGGTGCCGTCGTCGGTCTCATGGCGGGGCCAGGACCCGCCATGCTCGCCGAGATGTTCCCCACCCGCGTCAGATGCACCGGCCTCGGTCTGTCCTACGCCCTGTCCAACGCCGTGTTCTCGGGCTGCGCGGGCCTCATCATCACCGAGACGATCAAGCGGACCGGTGACGCCGACATCCCTGCCTACTACGTGGCCGTGACCTGCGCCATCAGCGTGGCCGCGCTGCTGACACTGCGTGGCGACGACCACCGCAGGTCCCTGCGCGACTGACGATGTGCCGACCGGCCCGCCGGCGAACGGGCGCACCGACGCCCGAGAGGAGAACGATGACATGCGGGTGATCGGCCTGATGTCCGGCACGTCCTACGACGCGGTCGACGCCGCGGCAGCGGACCTCCACCTGGTCGGTGACACCCTCGAACTGGCCCCGCTCGGCATGCTGAGCGAGCCGTACCCGGACGGTTTGCGCGCCGCGCTCGCCGCCGCGCTGCCCCCGGCGGGGACCACCATGGAGGACGTGTGCCGGCTCGATACGCGGATCGGGCAGTCCTTCGCGTCCCTGGCCGTCCGCGCCGACCGCGAGCTGTGCGAAGGCCGCGCCGAACTGATCGTCTCCCATGGGCAGACCGTCTATCACTGGACGGACGAAGGGCGCGTCCACGGCACCCTCCAGATCGGCCGGCCCGCCTGGATCGCCGAGGCCACCGGCCGGCCCGTGATCTCCGACCTGCGTACCCGCGACGTCGCCGCCGGCGGTCAGGGCGCGCCCCTGGTCAGCATCGTCGACACCCTGTGGCTACGTGGCAGGCCGGGAGCCCCCGTCGCCCTGAACCTCGGTGGCATCGCCAACATCACCGCGCTCCCGGAAGGCGCCGAACCCCTCGCCTTCGACACCGGCCCGGCGAACGCCCTCGTCGACGCGGCCGTCCACCACCTCACCAACGGGCGCCTGGACTACGACACGGACGGGGCACTGGCCGCGCGGGGTTCCGTCAGCGAGCGTCTGCTCGACCGGCTCCTCGACGAGCCGTACTACGCCCTGCCGGCCCCGAAGACGACCGGCAAGGAACTCTTCCATCTCCCGTATCTCCTGGCGGCGTTGGCCGAGTGCGGGCCGCTGCCCGCCGAGGACGTGACCGCGACGGTCACCCTCCTCACGGCCAGAACCGTCGCCGACGCGGCGCACGCCGTAGGGGCGAGCGAGGTCATCGCCTCGGGCGGCGGGACGAAGAACCCGACCCTGATGGCCATGCTCCGCGCGGAACTCGGCGCCGTCCGGCTCCACACCTCCGACGACCTCGGCCTGCCCTCTGCCGCCAAGGAGGCGTACGCGTTCGCCGTCCTCGGCTTCCTCACCGCACACGGCCTGCCCGGCACGGTCCCCTCATGCACCGGCGCCCGACACTCCGGCGTCCTGGGCTCGATCACGCCCGGTGCGGGCGGGCTGCGCCTTCCCACGCCTGCGCAGACGGCCCCTGAGCGCCTGCTGGTGACCTCCTCGGCGACTGTGGGGTGATATTGGGCTGCCGCCCGTCCTGAAGGGGCGTGGGGGAGGCCGGTGACGCCTCGTGGGCGCCGGTGATGCGACCGGGAACGGCGGCTCTTGGCTGTGCCCAGGGTCCGCGGATGCCACCGCCCACGACGCCACGGGCGGCGCCCAGGGTCGATATTCGGCGTGGCGTGTCCGAATACAGGCTTGTCGTCGGGGCGGGCCGCCCCGACGATCGGCTTCGCGTCATGCACGGTCCGTCCCATTCCCTTACGGAATCCGGAGACCCCTCATGTCCTCGCACGCCGAAAGACGCACCGCGCCCACCCCCCGAAGATCGTGGTCGCGCCGGGCTGCCCTGGCGGTGACCGCGGCCGGCGCGGTACTCGGGCTGCTCACCACGGCCCCCGCGGCAACGGCCGCAGCCCCGCACCGGCCCGCCGCCCCGGCCGTGGCCGCCCCCGACATACCCTTGGCCAACGTCAAGGCCCACTTGAGCCAGCTGCAGTCGATAGCCACCGCCAACGGCGGCAACCGGGCCCACGGCCGTGCCGGCTACCGGGCCTCGATCGACTACATCAAGGCCAAGCTGGACGCGGCCGGCTACACCACGACCCTCCAGCAGTTCACCGCGAGCGGCGCCACCGGCTGGAACCTCATCGCCGACTGGCCGGGCGGCGACCCCCAACAGGTCCTGATGGCCGGCGCGCACCTCGACTCGGTCACCTCGGGCCCCGGCATCAACGACAACGGCTCGGGGTCGGCCGCCGTACTGGAGACGGCCCTGGCGGTGTCCCGCGAGGGCCTGCAGCCCACGAAGCACCTGCGGTTCGGCTGGTGGGGCGCGGAGGAGCTCGGTCTGCTCGGCTCCAAGTACTACGTGAACAACCTGTCCTCCACCGAGCGGGCGAAGGTCGCCGGCTACCTGAACTTCGACATGATCGGATCGCCCAACCCGGGCTACTTCGTCTACGACGACGACCCGCAGATCGAGTCGGTGTTCAAGAACTACTTCGCCTCGCTCAACATCCCCACCGAGATCGAGACCGAGGGCGACGGACGCTCCGACCACGCTCCGTTCAAGAACGTCGGCATCCCCGTGGGCGGCCTGTTCAGCGGCGCCGACTACACCAAGACCACCGCCCAGGCGCAGAAGTGGGGCGGCACGGCAGGCACCTCCTTCGACCGCTGCTACCACTCCTCGTGCGACACGACGGCGAACATCAACGACACCGCGTTGGACCGCAACAGTGATGCCGTCGCGCACGCGGTCTGGACGCTGAGCGCGGGCAGCACGCCTCCGTCAGGAAACGTCTACGAGAACGCCGCCGACCTTCCCGTGCCGGACGCCGGCGCGGCGGTGACCTCGTCCGTCGCCGTCAGCGGGCGCACAGGTAATGCCCCCGACGCCCTCAAGGTGAGCGTCGACATCAAGCACACCTGGCGCGGCGACCTCGTCATCGACCTCCTGGCCCCGGACGGGAGTTCCTACCGGCTCAAGAACTCCAGCGCCAACGACTCCGCGGACAACGTCCTGGCGACCTACACCGTCAACGCCTCAGGCGAGACCGCCAACGGGACGTGGAAGCTGCGGGTGCAGGACGTGGCGGCACAGGACACCGGCTACCTCGACAGCTGGAAGCTCACCTTCTGAGCCCTGAACGGGGCACCTCCGCACCCTCCGGGTGCTCCCACCCGTTCGATCGCTGAACCGCCCGCGGCGTCCACCGTGACGCCGCGGGCGGCCAACGACGCCTGGAGAGCGGTGAATCAGGAGGGAAGGAGCCACCTGACGACGGCATACAGAACCATCAGCGCCGGCGCCGCCAGCCACCATCTGCTGCGCAGCCATCGGGTCGCCAGAACGAACACCGTCAGGAGGGCCACGGCCGAGGCGAGCACCCCGGCCGTGAGGCACAGGATCTGGACCTTGTCGGCCGAATCGCGCACGCCCCAGGGGCCGTCGGGCGAGACGGCCGACGCCAGGAACACGACGTAGAGGACCACTGCGTTCGCCGCGATCAGTACGGCGGCGCTGATCGCGGCCCCGGCCGCTTCGCCTCCGCTCCGGCGCCCGCTCCGGCGCCCGCTTCGGTCCCGGTCTCCGGAAGTGCCCGCAATCCCGTCGGCCGGGCATGCCCCGGAACGACTCACCGCAGTGCCTGCCGTGCGTTGCCCAGATGCGTCATGAAGCTGTCGCCGTAGGCCTGCGCGGCATCACTCTCCCAGTAAGGACCGCCGTTGTAGCGAGCGGCCAACTCCTGGTACTGCTCGGGGGACATCCGGTCGGCAGGTATGTCGGCGAACGAGCTCTCCGCCTTCAGCTGCGCCAAGTACTCCGAGGTGATGAAGGCGTTCTGGGCGGGATCCTTGACCGCTTCCTCGACCTGGTCCCGCTGCATGCCGGTGAGGTGCCCGGGATCGTAGCCGAGCACCTCGGCGGCGCGACGGATCTGAATGGACATCGGCCCCATGGACGTCTTGTCGGCCTCTCCGCCGATGCCGAATCCGCGCACCGTGTCGGCGACATCGTCGATGATGCCCGGGTCCCCTTCGACTTCCTTCCAGGCGATGCCCGCGATCATGTCCGGCGGCAGACCGTTTTCCTCGGCTGCCGCTTTGAGGATCGCCCGGTTGGCGCCGATCCAGTCCCGGCGGCTGTCATCCGAATCGGAGGGCAGCCAGTAGTTGTTGCCCGTGCCCTCGGGCAGCCCTGCGCAGAGCCGCTTGATCCGCATCAGCGCCGGAGACACCACCACGTCCGCCGCCACACCGGGGAAGTGGTCCGTCTTGTTGCCGCTGCCCGCCAGATGCGTGAGCGGATTGCCCTGGGCCTGGCGCGCTTCGGCCTGCAAGGCGCCCACGCGTTCCATCAGGCCGGCCGCGTCCTTGAATTCCGTGTGGAAATTCGGGATGAGGCGCCGGGCGGACCGCAACTCGGCGACGCATGACCTTCGCGCGGTCTGCTCGGTCTTCAGTGCGTGGCCGAACGCCTCGGACGCGCGCTTGTGCCACCCGTCGGCTTCCTCCCGGATGGCGTCCACGTCGACCAGCAGCTCGGCCAGCGCGTCCAGAAATCCGGTCGTCCCCCGGAGGTCCTCCCACTGGCGCATCGGTTCCGCGGCCTTGGCCTTGGACGTCACGGGGGTCGCCTCTCGCGACATGACGTCCGAGAGTGCGGACTGTGCCTCCTCGCCTGCCGAGAGGAACTGCTTGGCGTGCGTCACCGCGTCCGAATAATCCAGCAGCGCTTTCCACGCCTTCCGGTATCCCTCGGTCAACCCGGTGACGAGACCCTCGACGTCACGAAGCCGCGCTTCGTAATGGCTGCGTGAGTCGCTCGTCCAGTCGAGCCGCTCCGCCTTCTTCACGGACGGCGCCGCGGCGTGCAGCAGGCCGTACATCCGCTTGAATTCGTCGGCATTTCGCTCGATGAGAGCAGGATTGCAATCCTGAAGGAATTCCACTTCGGCGTGGTAGGTCACGCGGTGGCCTCCTTCGGCGCCTCGTACCGGGAGGAATCGAGGACGGCCCGAAAATCGTCGCGTGTCTGCTCGTCCACCTTCGTGTAGTTGTTTCCGGTGGTCTTGAGCGCGGTGGACAGTGCGGTGAGCAGGAGGACCAGGTCCTGCTGCTGGTCGGCGGCGAAACGCGCGAAATCATCGACCTCATGGGCCACTTCGCGATGTGCGTGCGGTGTTCGCGAAAGCGTGCCGATATCTTTGTCGAGTCGGCCTTCGTGGAGCAATCCCGCGATCTCCACGAGAATATTCGCGCTGCCGTCGATCGATGCGGCATCCGCTCCGTATCCGTCACTCATATGTCCCCCGAAGCAATCCAGAATACGAACAGCCGCATAATCATCGTCGCAAGCTCGCGGAAGCGTCAAGCGGGCTTTGACCCTTTTGTTATTGTCCGGGGCGATGGTGCCGATGGCGGACCGCCCGGAAGCCGTCTCGCACGTCCGATGCAGTTCTTCGGCCGGGTGGTGCGTCGCGCATAAACCTCTCGCAGCCCGCGCCGGGGGTGAGGTACAGTTTTGGAGTCCTGTTGTCTCCGATAGAGGTGGACGTTGCGCATCTGAGGTCCGCGATCATCGCGCGGTACGGCATCCGCCGTACTCCCGTCACGCTGCAGCCGGCATTCCTGCCGCCCGTGACCCCGCGCGGATGCGACCTCGGTGCATGAGCCGTCCTCACTTCTCCGGAGGGCCGCACCCCCTTTTCCCGGTTCGGTCGCCGCGTGGTGCTCGCAAACGAAGTCCCCTTCCCTGCGCTTGCGACTGCGAGAATCCACATGGCTCACCCCAGCACCCCCAGTGCCTCCGTGACCTGCTCCGGCCTGTCCTTCCAGTGGCCGGACGGCACCACCGTCTTCGACGGGCTCTCCCTCGGCATCGGCCGTGGCCGCACCGGCCTCGTCGGCGCCAACGGCACGGGAAAATCCACCCTGCTGCGACTGCTGGCCGGACGGCTCCGCCCCTCCCGGGGCTCGGTGACCGTCGGCGGCAGCCTCGCCTACCTGCCACAGAACATCACCCTCGACACGACGCTGCGCGTCGACCGGGCCCTGGGCATCGCCGAACGGCGCGACGCGCTGCGCGCCATCGAGGCCGGAGACGTGAGCGAGGCGCACTTCGAGACGGTCGGCGACGACTGGGACGTCGAGGAGCGGGCCCTGGCGACGCTGGGCTCACTCGGACTCGATGATGTCGAACTCGACCGGACGGTAGGCCAGTTGTCCGGCGGCGAGACCGTACTGCTGCGCCTCGCCGCGCTGCTGCTGGAGCGCCCCGACGTGCTGCTGCTCGACGAACCGACCAACAACCTCGACCTGTTCGCGCGCCGCAGGCTCTACGACGCCGTCGACTCCTGGCGCTCGGGAGTGCTGGTCGTGGTCAGCCACGACCGCGACCTCCTGGAGCGCGTGGACCGCATCGCCGATCTGCGATCCGGCTCGCTGACGTGGTACGGAGGCGGCTGGTCCGCGTACGAGGAGGCCGTGGCGACCCAGCAGGAAGCGGCCGGGCGGATGCTGCGGGCCGCCGAGGCGGACGTGCGCCGGCAGCAGCGCGAACTGGAGGAAACCCAGGTCAAGCTGGCCCGACGACAGCGGCACAGCAAGAAGATGGACGCCGAGCGGCGCGCCCCGAGAATCGTCGCCGGCGAACGCAAGCGGTCCGCGCAGGAATCCGCGGACAAGCTCCGCGGACTCCAGGAGGACCGTCTGCACGAGGCGCGCGAGCGACGCGAGGGGGCCGCGGAGGCGATCCGCAACGACGCCGAGATCCGTGTGAGCCTTCCTCACACCGCCGTCCCCGCAGGCCGCACCGTCCTGAACCTGCGCGAACTGCGCCTTCCGTTCGGCACGCTGCGCGAAGGCAACCTCCATGTGCACGGCCCCGAACGCATCGCGCTCGTCGGCCGTAACGGAGCCGGCAAGACCACGCTGCTGCGCACCCTGACGGGAGAACTCGCACCGCTGTCCGGCGAAGCCCGCACGTTCGTGCCGCTGAGGTTCCTTCCGCAGCGCCTCGACGTGCTGGACGAGGAGCTGAGCGTCGCCGACAACGTGACCCTGCTGGCTCCCGGTGTCACGGACAACCACATCCGTGCCCAGCTCGCGCGATTCCTGTTCAAGGGCGCACGCGCCGACCAGCCTGCCGGAACCCTCTCGGGCGGGGAGCGCTTCCGGGCCGCCCTCGCGGCGACGATGCTCGCCGCACCGGCGCCGCAGCTACTGCTGCTGGACGAGCCGACCAACAACCTCGACATGGCAAGCGTCCGGCAGCTGACCAGCGCCCTCGACTCCTACCAGGGCGCACTCGTGATCGCCGGCCACGACCTGCCCTTCCTCGCCTCGGTCGGCATCACCCGCTGGCTGCTCGTCGGAGAGGAACTGCGGGAGACCGGCGAGGACGAGGTCCGCGATCTGCTCGAAGGGGGAGAGGGTGACTGACGGGCCTTCGTCTCATGGATCACCGTCCCGGCTCACGTCCGCGAAGAGGGCGGGGCGAGGAGTGCTCAGCCCAGCTTCTTGAGGAGCTCGGTCGCGAGCGGACCGGAGGAGGAGGGGTTCTGTCCGGTGACCAGGTTGCGGTCGCTGACCACGTGCGGCGCCCACGGCTCGCTCTCCCGGAAGTCGGCACCGGCCTCGACGAGACGGTCCTGGAGCAGCCACTTCGCCTTGTCGGCGAATCCCGCCTGGCCCTCCTCGGCGTTGGTGAAGCCGGTCAGCCGGAACCCCGCGAAGGAGTTGGCGCCGTCGGACCCGGTCGCTGCCAGCATGGCGGCCGGGGCGTGGCACACCAGAGCCAGGGGCTTGCCGGACTCCAGGGCGTGCGTCAGCAGCTTGCCGGAGTCGGCATTGACGGCGAGGTCCTCCATGGGGCCGTGGCCACCGGGGTAGAAGACCGCGTCGTAGTCGTCGAGGCGTACGTCCTCCAGCTTGCGGGGGCGCTGGAGTTCGGCGAAGGACGCGAGGGTCTGCGACACCTTGGCGGCGCCCTCCTCGCCGCCGTTCACCTCGGGGGCCAGGCTGCCCTTGTCGACGTGCGGTACGACGCCGCCCGGGGTGGCGACGACGACCTCGTGGCCCGCGGCCTTGAACACCTCGTACGGGGCGGCGGCCTCCTCGGCCCAGTAGCCGGTGGGGTGCTTGGTGCCGTCGGCCAGCGTCCAGTGGTCGGCGCCGGTCATCACGAAAAGGATCTTCGACATGGTGAGGCTCTTTCGCTGTGGGTGCGGGCCCTGCCGGGCCGGGGGCGTCGCGACGCATGCTCCGGGGCTCGTGGGTCCGGGACTCCGGTACTCGGTGCCTCGTACCCCGTCGGTGCGCCGACCTCCCCGAAGGTAGGCCCGGTCAGCCATCGGAATCCAATAGGCTCGGCCATATGAGGCATAGGAATTCCGATGGCGAGGATGGAAGGGAGCAGGTCGGCGGCACTGCACCGCCGGACCTCAACCTGCTGCGCACCTTCCTCGCCGTCCACCGTTCCGGATCCTTCACGGCTGCCGCGCGCCTGCTCGGTCTGTCACAGCCCACGGTCACCGCACAAGTGCGCTCCCTGGAGGCGCAGCTGGGCAGGGAACTCTTCGCCCGGTTGCCGCGCGGTGCGGCTCCCTCACCGTTCGCGGACGAGCTGGCAGCCCGGGTCGTCGAGCCCCTGGACGCCCTGGCCGCCGTTGCCGGCCAGGGGGGATTCGCCGCCGAGGGCGCTGCGGAACCCGTTCACCTCGCGGGCCCGGCCGAGCTTCTGTCCCACAGTGTCGTACCCACTCTCGGACCGCTGGTCGAGAAGGGCGTGCGGCTGCGCATCACCACCGGCCTGACGGAGCCTCTCCTTGAGGAGATGCGCGCGGGGCGGCACGACCTGGTGATCGCCACGGTCCGCCCCCGCGGCCGGCACCTGACGTCCGTGCCGCTGACGGACGAGGAGTTCGTGCTGGTCGCGGCGCCCTCCTGGGCGGAGCGGATCGGCGGCCCCGCCCGGGTGGCCGCCGAAGGCGCGGCCGCACTGCACGGGATCCCCCTGGTCGCGTACGCCGAGGACCTGCCGATCGTCCGCCGCTACTGGCGCCATGTCTTCGGCAAGCGGCTGGTGTGCCGGGCCGCCGTCACCGTGCCGGACCTGCGGGCCGTGAAAGCGGCGGTCGTCGGCGGCTCCGGATTCAGCGTGCTGCCCCGCTACCTCTGCCTGGCGGAACTCGCCTCCGGAGCCCTGGTCCTGCTGGGCGAGCCGGACGATCCACCGATCAACACCGGCTTTCTCGTGCAGCGTCCCGGCGCCTCGGACAATCCGCACGTCGCGTTGGTGCGCGACCACCTGCTGCGGTCCGCCCGCGCCTGGTAGGGCGGCCCGCGGTGGCCGTGCGCTCAACCGGCCGCCGCCTGAGCCTCCTTGTTGATCTGCTCGAACTGCGCGCCCATGGCTTCGGAGAGGGCCTGAGCGGCCGAGAGCGGGCGGACCATGACGGTGAAGTCGTCGATGAGTCCGTTCTCGTCGAGGTGCAGGAAGTCGCACCCGGTGATCTCGCGGTCGCCGACCCGGGCGGCGAAGACGAGGGCGTGGTCGCGGCCGTCGGCGCCGTTGATCTCCCGTATGTAGTGGAAGTCCTCGAAGACGCGGGACACGCCGCGCAGGATCGCCGCGGTGATGGCCTTGCCGGGGTACGGCCGGAAGGCGACGGGGCTGGTGAAGACGACGTTCTCGGCCAGGAGCGCTTCCATGGCCTCGTGGTCGTTCGCTTCCACGGCCTTGCGGAATGCGTGCACGCGGGTCACCTCATAGTCAATTTGATGAGTAGGTGTGGAGGACAGTAATCGCATCGATGTACTGTGTCCATATGTCTCTGAAGTACGCGGTCCTGGCGGCGCTCCTGGAGGGCGAGGCCTCCGGCTATGACCTGGCCAAGATCTTCGATGTGTCGGTGTCGAACTTCTGGGCGGCGACCCCGCAGCAGCTCTACCGCGAACTGGAGCGCCTGGCGGGGGAGGGCCTGATCGATGCGCGGGTCGTTCCGCAGGAACGCAGGCCCAACAAGCGGATGTTCACGCTCTCGGAGGCCGGACGGCAGGACCTCGCCGCCTTCACCGCCAAACAGCCCCGCCCGACCGCGGCCCGCGACGAACTCATGGTCAAGGTCCAGGCGGTCGACGGCGGAGACATGGCGGCCGTGCGGGCGCACATCGAGGAGCGGATGGAGTGGGCGCGCGGGAAGCTCGCCCGCTACGAGCGGCTGCGCCGGCATCTCCTCGGCGACCTGAGCGAGGAGGAGTTCCTGCGGGACGGTGAGCGCGTCGGCCCCTATCTGACACTGCTGCGGGGCTTCTCCTTCGAGGAGGAGAACCTGCGATGGGGCCAACAGGTCCTGGAAATCCTGGCACGCCGCACGGCGTCCGCCGACCGGGCCTGAGAGGCGCCGACCATGACGAACACCGCATACCTGCGCTATGTCGCCCTCGGGGACAGTCAGACCGAGGGCCTCGGCGACGGGGACGACACCACCGGCCTCAGAGGCTGGGCGGACCGGCTCGCCGAGCGCCTCGCGCAGCACACCCCCGAGGTGCGGTACGCCAATCTCGCCGTCCGCGGATGCGTCGCCGCCCAGGTACGCACCCAGCAGCTCGCGCCCGCTCTCGCGCTGCGACCCGACCTGGCCACCGTCGTCGCGGGAATGAACGACCTGCTGCGCCCGAGCTTCGACGCCGACGAGGTGGCAGGCCACCTGGAAGCGATGTTCGAGGCCCTGACCGCATCAGGGGCGCGCGTGGCGACGCTGACCTTCCCCGACGTCGGGCGGATCATCCCGCTCGCGCGCCCGATCAGGCCCCGTGTCGTCGCCCTGAACCACCGCATCCGCACCGCGGCGCGGCGCCATGGCGTAGTCGTCGCGGAGACCTCGCACCACGACGTCGTCACCGACCCGCGGATCTGGAGCCCCGACCGGCTGCACGCCGCCCCGCTCGGCCACGAACGGATCGCGGCCGCCGTCGCGCACGCCCTCGAACTGCCGGGCAGCGACGAGGCGTGGACGCACCCGCTGCCGCCGCCGGCCGCCCCGTTCCCTGCGGGGTGGCGCGCCGCGGCGGCGGAGGCGCGTTGGGCCGCCGCGTTCCTCGGCCCATGGATCGCCCGGCGCATACGGGGTCGCTCGTCCGGCGACGGCCGCACCGCCAAGCGTCCGCAACTGGCTGCTGTGCCTGCCCGTCCGGCACCGTGAGCACGGCTCACCTCGGGCCACCGCTGTGCGGCACGCCCGCTCCGGTCAGGCGTCGGCCGGGGGCTCCGCGGCGGGCTCCCGGTCGCCCTCCTGGGGCGCGTCCTTCAGCTGAAGGCCGTTCTCCCAGATCTTGTTGAGCGTGGTGACGAGACGCTCGAACGGGATGCGGTGTTCCAGGACGAACACCAGGTAGGCCATGCGGCTCACCATGGCGGACAGCGCGTGCGCGGTGACCAGCGGGTCGAGGCTCGGATCGGCCTCGCCGTCCTGCTGAAGGGCGCGGATCATCTTGGCGTTGCGCCGCACGAAGGCGTTACCGCGCTCCACCCGGAGCGCGAGGAACTTCTCGTCGACCTGGGCGACCTGCTCGAACAGCGCCATGAGGCGCGCGTTGCGCCGGTACGCGCGCAGATACTCGCGGTTGGAGGCGTCGATGAGCAGCCGGGTGTCGGTGATGCCGGTCCGCTCGCGCAGGTGCGGGTGGAGCATCTCCTCCTGCACCATCTCGACGAGCGCCTGGAAGATCTCTTCCTTGCTGTTGAAGTACGTGTAGAACGACCCCGACGCCACGTTCGCGGCCTGGGTGATGTCGGTGATCCGGGCGTCGAGGAAACCGTCGCGCTCGAAGACTTCACGCGCCGCGGCGATGAGCGCGTTCCGCGTCCGCATGCCGCGGCTGCTCCGCGGGGTGATCGGTTGCTTCCGGCCGTCTGCGGCCGGGGCCTGGGCAGCCAAGGTGGTCCATCCCTGTCGTTCGAACACGTACGGGTGGCAGCGGATGCTACCAGTTGGTGGCCTCCTGACCTCGGGCGTTGCCCCTCCACAGGTGTCCGACCACCTCTTTCGCCGTGGTGACAGGGGTCAACCGGCCGACGGGAGCGGCCCGAGCCGGCGCCCGCACGAATATTGAATGTGGCTTCACCTTCACAGTAGGGTCCGGCTCATCGCCGCAGGTTGCGGGCGGCGACACCGCACGATCCGGATCCGGGCCAGGGACGAGCTGGGGAGGTCACGCGAGTGACTCAGGGTGCTCAGGTGCAGAAGGGGGAGACGGTTCTCGCCGAGCGGCGCGGCGCGGTCATGGTGATCACGCTGAACAGACCGGACCGGCTCAACGCCTGGAACGATGAGCTGGAGGACCGCTACTTCGCGTTGCTCGACGAGGCGGAGGCGGACCCCGACGTACGGGCCATCGTCCTCACCGGCGCCGGCCGCGGATTCTGCGCGGGCGCGGACATGGCGGATCTGCAACGGGCGGGCGCGGCGGCGGAGTCGGCCGCCGCCCGGTTGGCGGACCGCGCCGGCCGGGTCCGGCCCCGGTGGTTCCCGCTGATGGTCCGCAAGCCGATGGTGGCGGCGGTCAACGGCGCCGTCGCCGGGCTCGGCCTCGTCGAGGCCCTGTACTGCGACGTCCGGTTCAGCACACCGGACGCAAAGTTCACCACGGCGTTCGCCCGGCGCGGCCTGATCGCCGAG
This sequence comes from Streptomyces sp. Pv4-95, assembly GCF_045782725.1. NCBI lineage: Bacteria > Bacillati > Actinomycetota > Actinomycetes > Kitasatosporales > Streptomycetaceae > Streptomyces > Streptomyces sp. Pv4-95. Next base: position 696,758 of record NZ_CP127172.1, on the reverse strand, counting down.
TACGGCATCGCCTGGCTCCTGCCGCGCCTCGTAGGACCGGGCAGGGCCCTGGATCTGCTGCTGTCGGCACGGGTGATCCGAGGCGCGGAGGCCCACGAGATGGGCCTTGTCAACCAGCTCGTCGAGGCGGACCGTCTCCTCGACGAGGCAGTCGCCTACGCCACCGAGCTGGCGACCTGGTGCTCCCCGACGGCCATGAGCGTGATCAAGGATCAGGTGTACCGCGGCCTGGACACCGACTTCGCCGCAGCGGTCGACTGGGCGGACGTGCTGATGCCGGAGGCATTCCGGCGGCCCGATGCCGCCGAGGGCGTCGCCTCCTACCTGGAGAGCCGCCCGCCCGCGTTCCAGCCCCTCGACCCCAAGTGACACCCCGGAGGTGCACGCATGCCGAACGCCGCTGAAGCGATCTGGGAGCACGCCTGGGACACGCCCGAGCGCATCGCCCTGCGCGGCGACACCGGCGAGCCGTGGACCTACGGAACGCTGCGCGCCCGGTCCGCCGCCGTCGCCGGCCGGTTGCGCGAGCACGGCATACGGCCCGGCGACCGGGTGCTGCTCGTCGCCCCGTCCGTCCCCGAATTCGCCGCGGCCTACTACGGCATCCTCTCGGCCGGAGCCGTCGCCGTCACCGCCAACACCATGGCAGCGCCACGGGAGTTGACGTACATCGGCGTGGACGCGGGCGTCTCACTCGTCCTGGGACGGCGCGCGAGCACCCCGGCTCCCGAGCAGGTCGCGGACGAACTGGGCGTACCCTACGGCGAGTTGGACCCAAGGCTTGCGGGCTTCACCGGTCTCGGCGACCGCGGCACCGAGTCGGACTCCGCGATCAGCGCGCCCCACCCCACGGAGGACGACGACACGGCCGTCCTGCTCTACACCTCCGGGACCACCGGCCGGCCCAAGGGCGCCCAACTGACCCACGGCAATCTGGTCGCCTGCGCCGCGGTCTTCTGCGAGGTGTACGAGATCACGGCCGAGGACCGGGCCGTGACGGGACTGCCGCTGTTCCACGTCTTCGGCCAGGTGTGCGTCATGGCCACCACGATGCACGCGGGCGCGAGCCTGTCCCTCCTCGAACGCTTCGACGCGCCATCCATGCTGGCCATGCTCCGCCGTGACCGCCCCACCTTCACCGCCGGGGTACCCACGATGTGGAACGCCTTGCTGCGCGCCTCCGATGCCGCCGACGCAGCGGACTTCACCGGTCTGCGCCTGGCGTCGTCCGGCGGGGCCTCGCTGCCCGTCGAGGTGATGCGTGCCTTCGAGGAGCGGTTCGGCTGCGCCATCGTCGAGGGGTACGGGCTGACCGAGACGGCCGGCGCCGCCACGTTCCAGGACCCGCGACGCCCGAGGAAACCCGGCGGTGTCGGGCGGGCACTGCCCGGCTGCGAGGTGTCCGTACGCGGTGACGACGGCGCGGAGCTGCCGCCGGGCGGGATCGGTGAGGTGTACGTCAAGGGCCCGGTGGTGATGAAGGGGTATTGGAACCGCCCGGAGGCCACCGCCGATGTGCTGCACGACGGCCGGCTGGCGACCGGCGACCTGGGCACGATGGACGCCGACGGGGACCTCCGCATCGTCGACCGCAAGAAGGACCTCGTCATCCGGGGCGGCTACAACGTCTACCCGCGCGAGGTCGAGGAGGTGCTCTACGAGCACCCCGACATCGTCGAGGCCGCCGTCATCGGTATCCCCGACGCGCACTACGGCGAGGAAGTGGCGGCGGTGGTCGCCCTGCGGCCGGGCGCCCGTCTGAGCGGGCCCGACCTCCGCCGCTGGGCCAAGGAACGCCTCTCCGCGTACAAGGTGCCGCACGTGGTGGCGGTGGTCGACGAACTCCCCAAGGGCCCGACAGGAAAGATCCTCAAACGGGCCATCGACCCGGTCGCACTGAAGGCGGAGCCGACGGATGCGGCGCTCGGGCCCGCGGACGCCACGGACCCCTCGGATACCGCGGCCCCGGGCAACTGCACGCCTTCCGGAGGGCACTGAACCCATGACGTCCACCTCTACGGCCGGTGCCACGCCGCCCTACGCTCGCGAGACATGGCGGACCCTGGAGCCGTACCACGGAGCCGTCTACTTCTCACCCGAGGCACAGGCACGCTACGGCGAGCTGGGGTCGGCGGGACAGGCGGCGTACTTCGCCTCGCGCTCCGCGGCTCTCGGGCCGGCGCCCGCGGAACTCACGGCCGCCACCTTCTACAACTTCAACCCCGTGGCCGTGCACGCGGCACTTCCCGCGGCGTGGGACGCGGCTCCGCCGGCGGCGTTCCTGGCCGCACGGCTGCGGGGCATCGACGCGACGCTGCGCCGGGTCCTCGGCGCGGACATCACGTCGGAGCGCCTGCGCCGTGCCGCCGAACTGGCCCGACGGGCCGCCGAAGCCGCGCGGCCACTCCTCCATGGGCGCCCCCTGTTCGCCGCGCACGCCGCGCTCCCGTGGCCGGACGAGCCTCATCTGGTGCTGTGGCACGCGCAGACCCTGCTCCGTGAATTCCGAGGCGACGGCCACGTCCAGGCGCTGCTCGCGGCAGGGCTGAACGGCATCGAAGCGCTGGTCACACACGCCGCCACGGGGGCGGTCGCCGCCGAGACCCTGCGGACCACCCGGTCCTGGGCGCCGCAGGAGTGGGCCCGCGCGGCGGACGGCCTGCGTGAACGGGGATGGCTCACGGACGAGGCCGAACCCGCCCTCACCTCCGAAGGGCGGGAGCGGCGAGCAGCCGTCGAACGGGTCACCGACCGGCTCGCCGCCGTGCCGTACACCACGCTGGGCCCTGACGCGTGCGAGGAACTGCGCGACCTGGTCCGCCCGTACAGCCTGGCGCTGGCACAGGACTTGATGCCGTGGGCGGTGGAACGCCTCGGCCGTTCCCTCTGATGTCACCTTCGGAGCCGCTGCTCGGCGGCTCAGTCGGCAGTGGTGACGTCGCATGCCGGGGACGTTCGTTCCGGGGGAGCGCGGCAGTTGAGCCGTCCTGCCCAGGTCAGCTGTCGGCCGGTCCGCCGGTCAACAGCAGCTCCGCCAGGGGCGTACGCGCGTGGTGCACCGAGCGGCCCGTGCGGGTGGTGGTGAGCAGCCCGGCGGCGCGCAGGGCAGAGGCGTGGGCGGAGGCCGTCGCGTTGCTGACGCCCATGCGGCGCGCCAGACCCGTGGTCGTCAGGGCTTCGTCCAAACAGCGCAGCAGCGCGAGCCGGGTGCGCCCGAAGACGCCCACGAGAGGCTCGCCCTGGCCTGCCCCCTCCGGGACGATCGGCAGCCCCACGCCCGCCGGATAGGCCAGCGCCACCGGGCGGTCCGGCAGATCCTGGACGAGCGGGCCACGCCGCCAGTGGAAGGTCGGCCGGATCATCAGCCCTCGCCCGCGAAGTCGTACGTCGCGCACACCCGGGATGCCCGGTAGGGGCCATTCCCAGACGCCGTCGCGCAACCGTGAGCCAGAGGCCAGGGCGGTCAGAGCAGCGCCGAGGCCCTGTTCGGAGACCGTGAGGGCATGGCGGGCGAACTCCGCCCGGTGCAGATCCTGGACCTGGGGCCACACCGGCGCGAGTACCGACTCGTACGCCGCCCGCTGCGCCCGGCCGAGTGCCCGCCGGGCGCCGGCGTCCCCGGCGTGCAGCGCGCGGATCCAGGGTGGGGCAGGCCGGCGCGCGTACACCTCCTCGATCCCGGCCCGCACGAACTCCGGGCGGGCCGCTGCGATCAGGGCGAACCCCTCATCCGGGGTGTCGCCGAGGACATCGAGGAAGGCGGGGGCCACACCCTCCGGCACGAGGTCCGCGAGCGGTTCGACCGCGCGCGGGAGGGACCGCAGCAACCTGCTCCGCCAGCGTCCGAACAACAGCTGGTCGTGCGGGGCGCCCAACATCATCAGGGCGGCGTGCAGTTCGGGTACGGGCGAGGGCCGCGGCGCGAACCGCACCTGCGCGAGATCATCCGTCGTGAAGTGAATCCGGATCATGTACGTTCCCCCGTTCCGCGCCAGCCTTTCGGACCAGGGCGCAAGCTTCGCCCCGACATGGCGTTCGCCCCCACGATGCCGTCCATGACCCATTACTTCACACCCGGTCGCCGTTCCCTGGCCAAGGGCGTCCTCGCCGGGGCCGCCACCCTGCTGATCGGCACCGACCGGGCCGCCGCCGCTGCCAGTGCCGCCCCCGCCGCCGCGCCGCTCCTGCGTCTGCCGGCTCCTGACGGGCCCTACCGTGTCGGTGCGACGACCCGCCACCTCGTCGACGGCTCCCGCAACGACCCGTGGCAGCCCAAGATCGGCGTACGCGAACTCATGGTCACCGTCCTGCGCCCGGCCGCGCCCGGCCACGGCTTCCCGCGGGCTCCGCAGCTGACCCCGGGCGCCGCCGCTCTCTTCGCCGGCATCGCCCAGCGGATCCACCCGCAGCTCCCGGGGTCCGGAGTCGACTGGGCGGCCACCCTCACGCATGCCCGGACCGGGGCCCCGTCCCTGCCCGGCCGACGCCCCGTGCTGCTCTACAGCCCCGGTGGTGGCGACGCCCGCACGACGGGCAGCTCCCTCGCGGTGGACCTCGCCTCGCACGGCTGGACGGTCCTCACCGTCGACCATCCCGGGGACGCGAGCCAGGTGGAGTTCCCCGACCAGCGGCCCGGCCGCAAGCGGGTCCGGCCCACCGCGCTGTACGGTCCGCCCGACGCGGCGGCCTTCCGCACGATGATCGACACCCGGGTCGCCGACCTCCGTTTCGTCCTCGATGCCTTCGGCGTCGACCGGGTCGGCGTCTACGGGCACTCCGCGGGCGGCACCGCGGTCGCGCAGGCGCTCCACGAGGACCGGCGGATCGCCGCCGCGGTCAACCTGGAGGGGTATCTCGACCGGATGGACGGTGAACTCCTGCCGGTGGCCGAGCAGGGGACGGACCGGCCGCTGCTCCTGGCCGGCACCGACGGGTTCCGCGACGCCCGGCTCGACCGGTCCTGGGGTGCGCTCCTCGCCCATGGGGGTCCCGTTGTCCGGCGGCAGCTCGATGAGGCCCAGCACTGGGTCTTCACCGACTACGGGTCCCTCGTCCCCCAGCTCCAAAGGGCCGGCCTGATGACCGCCGCCGGGCGCGCCGCCATGGTCGGCCGGGGCGATCCGCGCATCGCCGTGCCTGCCGTGCGCGACCTCGTGCGGTCGTTCTTCGCCGCTCACTTGCCGAGGTGACGGTCCGCCCCGGCCCTCCCGCCCGCTGACGTCCCGCCCCCACACGCCACCCATTGAAGTTGAACTCAGATTCAAATACGGTGACCGGAGCCGGCGGCCGAGGCGGTCGTCGGGCAGCCGTACGGGATGTGTGGGACGGAGACTTCGTGCAGATCAACGGCAAGGTCGCGATCGTCACGGGCGCGGCGGGCGGCATCGGTGCCGCGATCGCGCAGCGCCTTCTCGAGGAGGGAGCGCGCGGTGTCCTGCTGACGGACCTGGACGCCGCCCGCCTCGACGCGACGGCGAAGCGGCTCGCCGACGCCCATGCCGGGCGGGCCGCGGGAGTGGCCGCGGACGCCTCTTCGACGGAGGACCTGCGGCGCCTGATCGGCGTGGCCGAGGCGGAGTTCGGCCCCGTCGACCTCTACTTCGCGAACGCCGGAGTGGGCGGCGGCTCCGGGCTCGATGCGAGCGAGGCGGCATGGTCCACTGCGCTCGACGTCAACGTCATGGCGCATGTGCGCGCGGCCAAGCTGCTCGTACCGGGGTGGATCGAACGTGGCGGGGGCTACTTCTTCAGCACCGCGTCGGCCGCGGGGCTGCTCACGCAGATCGGCTCGGCCACGTACTCCGTCAGCAAGCACGCCGCGGTCGCCTTCGCCGAGTGGCTTTCGGTGACGTACGGGGATCAAGGCGTGCGCGTCAGCTGTCTGTGCCCGCAAGGCGTCGAGACCGAACTGCTCATGGCGGGCACGCGTTCGGCCGACCCCGTCGAACGTGCCGGTGCGCGCGCCGTACTGGACTCGGGGGAGCTGCTGCAACCCCTGGACGTCGCCGACCGCGTGCTGGCCGCGGTCGGCGACGAGCGGTTCCTCGTCCTGCCGCACGCGCAGGTGCTCGACTTCTACCGCCGCAAGGGCAGCGACTACGACCGGTGGATACGCGGCATGCGGCGCTACCAGGAGGCAGTGAAGTGACCGGTACCCGCAACGCCGTCCTCTTCGACTTCGGCGGCGTTCTGACGTCCAGCGTGGTCACCGCCTTCGAGGAGGTCGGGCGGCAGCTCGGCGCCGACCCGCGGCTGCCGCTGCGGCTGCTGGGGACGGACGAGCAGAGCAGCACGCTTCTCGTAGCGCACGAGGAAGGGCGCATCGGGGAGCGGGAGTTCGAGGAGGGCTTCGCCGCGCGCCTGCGTGCGCACGGCGCGACGGTGGAGGGCGAGGGCCTGGTGAGCCGGCTGCAGGAGCTGTTGAGCCCGGATGTCGACATGATCGCCCTGGTGGCGGAGCTCCGGTCCGACGGCCATCGCGTCGGTCTGCTCTCCAACTCCCTCGGCGACGACTGCTACCGGGGCTTCGACCTGCCCGCCATGTTCGACGCCGTGACCATCTCCCGCGACATCGGTGTACGCAAGCCGTCGCGCCGCGCGTACCAGGCGGCGTGCGAGCGGCTCGGCGTACGGCCCGAGGACACCGTGATGGTCGACGACCTCCGGCAGAACATCGCGGCCGCGCACCGCATCGGCCTCGCGGGAGTCGTCCACCGGGAAGCGGCCACGACCGCACACGAGCTGCGGGAGCTGCTTGCCCCGGCGGGCCGCCGGCCGGTGTCTTCGACCGAACAGTGAATCAGCGATCCGCGACCGTGGGAGGACCCGTGTTCGAAACGTCCGACAGGGCCAAGGAGTACCAGGACAAGCTGCTCGCCTTCATGGACGAGCACATCTACCCCGCCGAGCCCCTCTACGAGGCGCAGATGGCCGCGTCGGGGGACCCGCACTTCCATCCGCCGATCCTCGAAGAGCTCAAGACCGAGGCACGCAAGCAGGGGCTGTGGAACCTCTTCCACCCGCACCCCGAGTGGGGTCCCGGTCTCACCAACCTCGAATACGCGCCGCTCGCCGAAATCATGGGACGCAGCGCGCACTTGGCACCCGAGGCCACCAACTGCAACGCCCCGGACACCGGCAACATGGAGGTCCTCACCCTCTTCGGCACAGAGGAGCACAAGGAGAAGTGGCTGAAGCCCCTGCTCGCCGGTGAGATCGCCTCGGCCTTCGCCATGACCGAGCCGGCGGCCGCCAGTTCCGATGCCCGCAACATCCAGCTGCGGATGGAGCGCGACGGCGACAGTTACGTCCTGAACGGGCGCAAGTGGTGGACCTCCAACGCCCTCCACAAGAACTGCAAGGTCCTCATCGTCATGGGCAAGACCGACCCCGAGGGCCCGAGCCACCGGCAGCAGAGCATGATGGTGGTCCCGCTCGACACCCCGGGCGTCACCCTCCTGCGCAATCTGCCGGTGTTCGGCTACCAGGACCGCGAGGGCCATGCCGAGGTCCTCTTCGAGAACGTCCGGGTACCGGCGACGGCCCTGCTGGCCGGTGAGGGCGACGGCTTCATGATCAGCCAGGCTCGGCTCGGGCCGGGCCGGATCCACCACTGCATGCGATCCATCGGCATGGCCGAGCGCGCCCTCGACCTCATGATCGACCGCGCGCAGGCACGGACGACGTTCGGCGCGCCCCTCGCCGACCGGGCCAACATCCAGGACTGGATCGCCGAGGCACGCATCGAGATCGACATGGCGCGCCTGCTGACCCTCAAGGCCGCCTACTTGATGGACACCGTCGGCAACAAGGAGGCCCGCACCGAGATCGCCGCGATCAAGGTCGCCGCTCCCGAGGTCGCGCTGAAGGTGATCGACCGCGCCATCCAGGTCCATGGGGGCGGCGGCGTCTCCGACGACTTCCCGCTCGCCAGCATGTACGCCCACCTGCGCACCCTGCGCCTGGCGGACGGCCCGGACGAGGTCCACAAGCGCACCATCGCCCTGCGCGAACTGCGCCGGCGCGACGCGAACTGGGGGAAGGCGTGAGGAGAGCGAAGCGGCCGTAGCGTGAGCCACCTGCCCGGCGCACCCGCGCCGGGCAGGATGAGCGCATGGGTACGGACGAGAACGCCGGCTTCACCCTGCCGCGTGGCGCGACAGGCTTCTTCCGGCCCGAGGACGGCCCGCTGCCGGAGACCGACCGGCGGGCCTTCCGCGCCGGGCTGTACGCGGCCGCGCGCCTCGCCGGAGGCATGGTGGGGGAGGTGGAGGACAGGGCGTACCCCCGTACCTTCCACACCGCGTCGGTCATCGATGACGCAGGCGAGACCATCGTCCTGTGCCACGCCCATCACCCCTGGATCGCCTTCGCCCAGGACCGGCGGCAGGAGTACAGCGAGGGGTTCCTCGCCCCGCCCTGGTGGTCCTCGCCCTTCGCGCAAGCGGGATTCGAGGTCCTCGGCGCCGGGACGCTCGCCACGCCCCTGGCCAACATCGACACCTCCGTACTCACCCGGAGCGAACGGCGCGAGGTCCGCCTGCGCGGCATCACCACGTTGGGCGGCGTGCTCTTCAACGCCTGGGACTGATGACCTGCCCGGGCACCGTCCTTCGGAGTGCCGCTGAGCCACCGCCCGAGCGCCTCGCCCCGTCTCGCCCAGGGCGCGTCCTAGCCCTCCCATCGATCGCCGGCAGCCGCCCGCCCGTACGAGTGCAGCGCCGTGATGACCTCGCGTCGCGTGCGGCGCCCGGCGAGGACGTCCATCTGGTAACCGTCCTCCATCGCCACGAAGTTGGAGGCGATCATGCGGGGTGTGTCCGTCAGGGCGAAGTGTCCCTGCGCCTCACCGAGCACCAGAATTCCCTGGTAGACGCCGATTTGACGTTCCGTCAAAGCGCTGTCGAGGGCGGCGGCCTTCGGGTCGCGCAGGGTGCGGGGCCAGTACTCGAAGAGGAGGCGGGGCAGCTGGTCGTGCGGGCCGTCCGCAACTCCGGAGGCGATGCAGCTGCGCAGCCGTTCCCGCGCGTCCGTGTGGCGTTCCGCGGCCGACTCGCGGTCCCGGCAGAACCGCTCGATGGCCTGCTGGAAGGTCTCGTACATCAGGGCGTCGAGGTCGTCGTAGTAGTAAAGGACCGCCGCGGGGGTGACCCCGGCCTGCTCTGCCACGTCCCGCAGCCGCAGCCCTTCGAGACCCCTGCTGAGCAGTGCCCGCCCGGCGGCCTCGCTCAGCTGGGCCCGCCGCGCCTCCTGGTCCTTGGTCCGTGCCACCGCGTTCCCTCGTTCTCTCGTTTCTTCAAAGACTGAACCGATCCGAAAAGATACCGGTCCAGGTCTTGACCGGGCTACGACCGTTTCATTAAATCGCTCTTTAATGAATCCGGGTGCCCACGCACTCTCCTCTTGGAGGCCGTCATGACCACGGACGACACCGGGGCCGGTCCCGGGCCCACCACCGCACCACCACTGACCGCCAAGGGTCTGCGCGGCGACTCGGTGGGCCTGCTCGCCACGGTCGCCCTGGGGCTGGCCTCCGTGGCGCCCGCCTACAGCATCGCCATCACCCTGGGACTGGTGATCCTGGTGGCCGGTGACCTCGCGCCGGCCGCCCTGCTGCTCGGTTTCGTGCCGATCCTGCTCACCGCCTTCGCCTTCCGGGAGCTCAACCGCGAGATGCCCGACTGCGGCACCACCTTCGTGTGGAACACCCGCGTGTTCGGTCCCGCCGCCGGCTGGCTCGCGGGTGGCTGGACGGTCCTCGTCGCCACCGTCATCGCCATGACCGCGCTCGCTCAGGTCGGTGCATCGGCGCTCCTGGGCCTGCTGGGCCCGGACGCGGCGGCGGACAGCGGCCTCGCCGTCACCGGTCTCGCCGTGCTGCTGCTCGCGCTGACCGTCACGGTCGCCTACCGAGGGGTTCAGCTCGCCGCGCATGTGCAGTACGCGATGCTCGGCCTGCAACTCGTCGCACTGCTCGCCTTCGGCATCGCGGCCTTCGCCCACGACGGGGCGGCGACCCCGTCCCTGAGCTGGCTCAACCCCTTCGGATTCGACAGCTTCGGCGCCTTCGCCGAGGCGGTGCTGCTCAGCCTGTTCATCTACTGGGGCTGGGACGCGCTGATCACCTTCAACGAGGAGACGGTCGACAGCGGACGCACACCCGGCAGGGCCGCCGTGACCTCCACCGTGATCCTTGTCGTCACCTACCTGTTCACCGCCTTCGCCGCCCTCTCCTTCGCCGGCACCGGCACCACCGGCCTCGGCCTCGGCGGCGAGGAGGCCGCCGCCGACGTCCTCGGCAACCTCGCGCCCGCGGTCCTCGGCGACGTCCCGGCGAAGCTCGTCCGGCTCGCCGTCGGCGTCTCCGCCGTCGGTGCCCTGCTGACCTGCACCGTCTCCACGCCGCGCACCACCTTGTCGATGAGCGCGCACGGCGCCCTGCCCGCCGCCTTCGGGCGCATCCACCCGCGCTTCCGGACCCCTGCCTTCGGCACGGTCTTCTTCGGCATCGCGGCCGCCGTCGTCCTGTCCCTGCTCACGCTGGTCTCCGCCGACTTCCTCGGCGACGCCGTCCTCTCCGTCGGCCTGCTGATCGCCTTCTACTACGGCATCACCGGCTTCGCCTGCGCCTGGTACTTCCGCGGGCACCTGCGCCGCTCACCGCGCGACCTGCTGGTCAAGGGCGTCATGCCGGTGGCGGGTGGCCTGATGATGCTGGCGGCCTTCGTGCGCAGTGCCTACGACATGCTCGACCCCGGCTACGGCCACACCTCCCTCGGCGGGGTCGGCGGAGCCTTCCTGCTCGGCGTCGGCTCGATCGTGCTCGGCAGCGCAGTGATGCTCCTCGTCCGCTCCCGCCACACGGGCTTCTTCCGCGACGGTCGCGCGTCCGTCGCCACCTCCTCCGTCACCCCACCCGTCACCCCTCCCGTCACCACCCTGTCCCTCCCGGAGAACTGATCACTCATGCGCACGCTCGCCATCGCCGCCGTCCAGACCACGCCCGTCCCGCACGACCTGCACGCCACCTGGGAACGCTTCGCCGACCGGGTACGGGCGGTGCGCGAGACCTTCCCGCACGTCCAGCTCGTCGTCGTACCCGAGCTGATGCTCGCCGCCGGGGCGCCCCTGCTGCAGGCGCGGCCTGACTGGATGCGGAAGGCGGCGGTCACCGTCCCGGGCCCGCTCACCGACCGGATCTGCGCCCTGGCCCGCGAGACCGGCCTGTGGCTGATCCCCGGCAGCCTCTACGAGCAGGCCGACGACGGGCTCACCTACAACACCGCCCTCGCGGTCTCCCCGGACGGTGAGATCGTGGCCCGTTACCGCAAGATCTTCCCGTGGCAGCCCTACGAACGGACCGCGCCCGGCGGTGAGTTCGTGGTGTTCGACCTGCCCGGCATCGGCCGCGCGGGCCTCGCGATCTGCTACGACGGATCGTTCCCGGAGACGGCGAGGCAACTGGCCTGGCTGGGCGCCGAGGTCATCATCCAGCCGACCCTCACCACCACCCGCGACCGGGAGATGGAACTGGTCTGTGCGCGGGCCAACGCCTGGACCAACCAGCTCTACGTCGTGAACCTCAACGCCGCCGACCCGGCAGGCGTCGGGGCCAGTGTCATCGTCGACCCGGAGGGCGCTGTCCGTCAGCAGGCCGGCTCGGGCGAGGAGGTGCTGGTCGACGTCCTCGATCTCGAAACCGTCACCCGCGTCCGCACATACGGATCCGCCGGTATCAACCGTCCCTGGTCCCAGCTCGCCCGCTATGGAGACCGGATCGAACTGCCCATGTACGGAGGGACGTTCCAGCCGACGCGGTGGGTCGACTGAGCCGGGGCGCGGAGCCCGGCTCATGGTCGAGGATCCGCCGGCCCCGCCGAAGCGACGGCCCTTCCGGCCCGCTGCGGCTACGGTGAGCGGATGACCCCTCCATGGAAGGCGACCGACGCCGGTGTCCTGCGGCTGCCCTCCGGGCGTCTCGTGAGGGGGCGGGGGCTGCGGCGACCGCTGCCGGAGGGGCCGACGCCCACCTTCGCCGTTTACCTGCTCGGTGGGGAGCCTCCCGAAGTCCCCTGGGAGGCCCGGTGGCTGCGCTGGCCGGACTTCTGGCTGCCCAGCAGCCGTGCGGAGGCCGCGGCCGTCTTCCGTGCAGCGTGGGAGCGGGCCGACGCCGACCGCGTCGAGATCGCCTGCGCCGGTGGCCGAGGCCGGACCGGCACGGCCCTGGCCTGCCTCGCGGTGCTGGACGGCGTACCGGCCGACCGGGCCGTGGAGTTCGTACGCGAGAACTACCACCCTCGCGCCGTCGAAACCCCCTGGCAGCGGCGGTACGTCGGGCACTTCACGGCCTGAGCGCGGTCACCTCCGGCAGTCGGTGGCCCATGGCCGCGGTGAGGTTTGACGCCGCCGCTCCTCGTGGCGGGTTTCGATCGGCCGGAAACGGCAATCCGCTTGTCATGTCCAGACGTACTCGTAGTGGCAAAGGCGAAGCAGCGAAGGTCATCGTCGTCATCGCGGACCTCACCGCGGTGATCCTCGGGCTTTGGATCCTCTTCGCCCTCCTCGACGCAAATCGCGCGAACGACCTGGTCAGCTGGGTGCAGTCGGCAGCCGGTTGGCTGGCCGGATGGTCCCACGACCTGTTCACCATGGACCCGGGCTGGCTTCGGACCGTGCTCAACTACGGTCTGCCCGCCGTGGTCTACGTCCTCATCGGACACGCTCTCGCCGCCCGGGTACGTGCCGCGGCCTGATCACGGCTGTGGCCTGATCTGAACGGCGGGACGTCCTGCCAGGCGGTGACGCCTCTCCGGCCATAGCGCGGACCGCCTTCCCTTCAGGCGGTTCGCGCTCCGCTCGCTCTCGCGGGCGGCCCGCTCAGCCGTCCATGAGCCCGACGAACATCGTCCGGTGCAGGACCTCGACGTGGCGCCGGGCGATGCGGGCGGAGGCGGTGGCGTCGCGCCCGCGGATGGCGGCGATCAGCTCCCGGTGTTCGCGGTTGGAGTCGCGGAGGGTCTCCACCGGATACGGCAGGTAGTAGCGGTAGAGGTCGTGGAGCACCGCGGTGTAGGGCTCCACGATCGACGAAAGGCCGGTGGCGGCGGCCAGTGCGAGGTGGAACCGTTCGTCGCAGCGGTGGAACTCCGCCCATCCGACGATGCCGTCCATCTCGTCGACCATGGCATCCAGGCTTCCGAGCGCGGCCTCTTCGGCGTGGCCGGTGGCCAGATGCGCGATGCCGCATTCGAGGGCGAGCCGGTGGTCGATCAGTTGGTGGACCGTGACGGCGGTGGCGTCGGACCGGTAGGCGGCGGTCGCCTCGACCGTGCCCTTGGGAGGGCGGAGGGCGACGAGGGTCCCGCCGTTGCGGCCCCGGCGGCGCTCCAGCACGCCCTCCTTGTCGAGGGAGACCAGCGCGCGGCGCACCGTGATCTCGCTGACGCCCAGCGCCTCGGCGATCTGTCCGTTCGCCGGCAGCCGCTCGCCCGGCGCCAGCAGCCCGAGGTCGACCGCCAGGGCTATCCGGGCGCGCACCGTCTCCAGGGCCGACAGCTGCCGAATGCCCGTCAGCGGCGGGGCGTTGAGCGGCATGGAACTCCCGGGACCGGCGTCTTCCGAAGCCGGGGGAGAAGCTGCGTCGACCGTCGCCGAACGCGCCGGAGACGGTGCCGTTCCCGGCGTGGGCGGGTCGCTGGGTCCAGGCATGACGCCACTCTATCCGCTGCCCGGAAAAACAGCTCATCTTGAGCACTCTTGTTTAACTGCTCATCCTGCTCTAATTTCGGTGCACCCGATATGAAGCAGGTGGCTGCACGTGTCCCGTCCCCTCCCCATCGCTCTGGTCCAGGCGCCTCCGCGCCCGGCAGGGGCGCCCGTGTCCGGCTTCGCCGAGGAGGTGGAGGCCGTTCTGCGGCGCTTTCCGCAGACCCGGCTGATCGCCTTCCCCGAGCTGCACCTGTGCGGGATCGACGAGACGCAGGACGCGGACCGGCAGCTCCAGGAGGCCGCTGAGCCGCTGGACGGCCGCCGCGTCGCCGAGCTGGGCAGCCTCGCCCGCGACCTGGGCGTCTGGCTGCTGCCCGGCAGTATCTGCGAGCGCGGGCCGGCGGGGGAGCTGTTCAACACCGCGCTGGCCTTCGCCCCGGACGGTAAGCCGGCGGCGTGGTACCGGAAGGTGTTTCCGTGGCGCCCGCGAGAGCCGTATGCCCCCGGTGACCGCTTCGTGGTCTTCGACATCCCCGGGACGGGCCGGGTCGGGTTCTCCATCTGCTACGACGCCTGGTTCCCGGAAGTCGCGCGGCACCTGGCGTGGATGGGCGCGGAGGTCATCGTCAACCCGGTCATGACCACCACCTCGGACCGGGCCCAGGAGCTGGTCCTGGCCCGCGCCAACGCCATCGTCAACCAGGTCTTCGTGGTGAGTGTGAACACCGCGGGCCCGCTCGGGACGGGCCGCAGCCTCGTCGTCGACCCGGAGGGCCTGGTCCGCACCGAGGCACCGGGCGAGGGCGCCACCGTGCTGACCGACGTGCTGGATCTGGACCACGTCACCCGGGTACGGACCTACGGCACGGCCGGGCTAAGCCGCATGTGGGCGCAGTTCACCGACGCCGACACCCCGATCGATCTCCCTCTCTACGGCGGCCGGATCGATCCCCGGCGCTGGCACCCCGGCCAGGGAGACCGGCCCCCTTCCTGAGGCGCGGCCCCACCCGCCGCCCCGCTCCTTCCCCGTTCCCTCCTCGTCCCCCGGAGCCTCGAATGGATCACCTCCCCGCCCCGCAGCTGGCACGGGAGCTCAAGCTCAGAAGCGTTGTCCTGTTCGGCCTGGCGTACATGACGCCGATGATCGTGCTCGGCACCTTCGGTGTGGTCGCCGCCGACACCGGTGGTGCGGTCCCCATGGCGTATCTGCTGGCCCTGCTCGCGATGCTCTTCACCGCGCACAGCTACGGCAAGATGGCCGCCGCCCACCCCGTGGCGGGCTCCGCCTACACCTACGTCCGGCGGGCCATCGACTCCCGGGTGGGCTTCCTGGTCGGCTGGGCGACGCTGCTGGACTACTTCTTCCTCCCCATGGTCATCTGGCTGATCGGCGGCGCCTATCTGCAGGCGCAGTTCCCGGGTGTGCCCCTCTGGGTGTGGATCATCGGCTTCATCGGCGTGACCACAGGGCTGAACCTTCGCGGCATCAAGACCGCGGAGCGGGCCAACGACCTGCTGATGGTCTTCCAGCTGCTGGTGATCGGGATATTCGTGCTGCTCTCGCTGCGGCACGTCTTCCACCTCGGCGGGGCCGGTGCCCTCGCCTCCGCCGCACCCTTCGCCAACAACGCCACGACCGTGGCGGGCATCTCCGCCGGCGCCGCCCTCGCCGCGTACTCCTTCCTGGGGTTCGACGCCGTCACCACCCTCACCGAGGAGACCGTCGACCCGAAGCGGACCATGCCGCGAGCGATCATGCTGACGGCGCTCATCGGCGGCGCCGTCTTCGTGGCCGTCGCGTACGCCACCCAACTGGTGCACCCGGGAAGCGACTTCGACGACCCCAGCTCGGCGGCGTTCGAGATCGCCAGGACCATCGGTGGCGACGTGTTCTCGTCCGTCTTCCTCGCCGGCCTGGTCGTGGCCCAATTCGCCTCCGGCATCGCGGCTCAGGCCAGTGCCTCACGACTGCTGTACGCGATGGGCCGGGACTCCGTCCTGCCGCGCCGCGTCTTCGGGTACCTCCACCCCCGCTACCGCACCCCCGCCCTGAACATCCTGCTCACCGGAGTCGTGGGGCTGATCGCCGTGCGGATGGACGTGGCGACCTCCACCTCCTTCATCAACTTCGGTGCCTTCACGGCCTTCACCTTCGTCAACGTCAGCGTCATCGCCACCTACCTGCGGCGCCGCCGGGCCGGGGAACGCCCCCGCCGCCTCACCTACGTCGTCGCACCCGCCATCGGCGCCGCGGTCGACGTCTGGCTCCTCGCCCATCTCGATGGCAAGGCCCTCACTCTCGGCGCCATCTGGCTGGCGCTGGGCATCGGCTACCTCGCCTACCTCACCAAGGGCTTCCGTGCCGCGCCCCCGGAGATGGCCTTCACGGAGGAGGAGCCCGCCGCCGAGGCAGGGTGAGCGGGGGCGCCCGGCCCTCGGCGGGGCCGTGCGGCGAAGGCACGTTCGCCGTCCGCACCGGGCGGGTTCTTCACTCGAACGCAGAGGGAAGCGCGGCCCGGTAGTCGGGGAGGGCGAGCGTGCTGACCTTCTGTCCCTCCTTGAGCATCCGGTTCAGGATCGCGCGCCTGCCCATCAGGCCGTTGCGGAGGCGGATGCCGGTCGCGGTGCCGGGGGCGAGGAACTTGCCCGTACGGTCGCCGCCCTTCTGGCAGCCCTGGGCGTACGCGCGCATCGTGTTCTCGTACCGGGTGAAGGCCGCGCGATGGTCCCCAGCTGCCAGCGCGAGTTCGCCTGCCAGGACGTAGGCGGCCACCACCCCGGTCCCGGTGCCCATACCGCCGATGGTCGCACCGCAGGAGGCATCGCCAACGAGGCAGATCCTTCCCTTGGACCAACTCGGCACGTCGGCGCGGCTGATCGAGTCGAAGTAGATCTCCGGTGCCTGCCGGAGCGAGTCGAGGAGCCGCGGCACCTCCCAGCCGATCCCTGCGAAGGCCGTGGTGATCAGGGCTTTCTGCTGGACGGGGTCATGGCGGTCGTAGGTGAGTTGAGGCGAGGCGAAGAGGAAGAACGCGCCGGCCTTCGCCGCGTCCCGGTGGTCGCCGCCCACGCTCGCGAGCCGGCCCGGCGTGTTGTGGCCGACCGAACCCCGCCCGACATCGAGGTAGTTGGGCAGCTGCCAGGTGGCCGCGTAATAGCCGAGATGACGGACGAACCTCTCCTCCGGGCCGAAGGCGAGCCGGCGCACGTGGGAGTGCAGCCCGTCGGCGCCGATGACGAGGTCGAACTCCCGAGGCGCCGCGCTCCGGAAGGTGACCCGGACGCCCCCGGCGGTCTCGGTGAGGCCGGTGATCGAGTCGCCGAAGAGGTATTCGGTGTGCGGGAGGCTGTGCTCGTGGAGCACCCGGGCCAGGTCACCGCGGGGCACCTCCACGTCGCCGCCGGCGAACTCGGCCGGCAGGCACAGCAGTTGTCTGCCGCGATCGTCGACGAACCGCATCGGGCTGCCTCCGGTCCGTATCCGGCGCAGCTGCGTGAGCACCCCCATCCGCTCCAACACGGACAGATGCGTCTCGCCGCGGAAATCGACGGCCTGACCGCCTCCGCGTAAGGCGGGCGCCAGCTCGACCACGGTGGGCTCGAACCCGTAGCGGCCGAGCCAATGAGCCAGCGCGGGCCCCGCGATGCTCGCACCCGAGATCAGAACTCTCCTCATGGGTGTCACTCCACTTCTCGTGAACTGTGTCCGATGGACGCTATTTATTATGTGTACCGTAGACACAGTTTTGCTGCCCGGCAAGACCGAGGACGGGAGCGGAGACGATGAGCGACGAGCGCAGCGCGGGAGTGCGGCTGCTGTGGGGCCCGCACCCGAAGCCCTCCCGGGGGCCGAAACCGACGCTCACCCTGGAGCGCATCGCGCGAGCCGGCGTCGATGTCGCCGAGGCGGAGGGACTCGCCGCCGTCTCCATGCAACGGGTTGCCGGGCTGCTCGACGTCACCAAAATGGCGCTCTACCGGTACGTGCCCGGCAAGTCCGAGCTGGTGGCACTGATGGTGGAGGCCGCGATCGGGGAGGGCCCGCCGGCGGACGGGCCGCGCACCGGCTGGCGGGAGCAACTCGGCGCGTGGGCCCGCGAACTGGCGGCCGTCTTCCACCGTCACCCTTGGCTGCTCGACGCCACCATCGGCCCGAGGATCCTGGGGCCGAGGGAGCTGGCCTGGACGGAACGCGCCATCGCCGCGCTGGAGGGGACCGGCCTGTCAGGAGCGGAACGGATGGACGCGGTCGTCCTGCTGGTCGGCCACGTGCGGGGAATCGCCCAACAGGCCCATGCCGCCGGGCCGATGGGACACCCCGAAGCACAGTTCAGCGCCACCATCGGTGAACTCATGGAGGCGCACGGCGAGCACTACCCCGCCCTCGCCGCCGCGCTGACCTCTGTGGCCCGGCACGGCGGCGAGGACCAGGCGTTGGAGTTCGGGCTGCAACGCATCCTGGACGGGTTGGGCCTGCTCATCGCCGAGCGCTCGGGCTAGGCCGTGCACAGTTGGCCGGCGAGGTCGGCCGAGGTCATCGGCGTACAGGTGGAACCGCTCCAGGGGCCGCCGACGGGCGTGCGGCGTTGCTGAACCGGCCTGACGTGTACTGCCGTGTGTGTGCCAGGGCGTTCACTTCTTCAGCAGGCCGAGCTCCCGCAGTCCGTAGTGACGGATGCCGTTGGTGCGCAGCCCGTCCGCTCCGCCGCGGAGCACCCAGTAGCCGCCGCGCCGGTAGGAGGATCCGGTGAAGGCGGAGCCGGTCAGCAGGTCGTCGCAGCCGTCCTGTTCGGCATCGAGGAGTAGCAGGGTGCTGCCGAACGCGGTCCTGGAGGCCGCACCCCGAAGGGCCTTGTCGTTGTGCGCGATGCGCTGCAGGGCGCGCATCCGGGCGCCGTCCTTCGTCGCCGTGAGCTCCGACACCAGGATCTTCTTCGTGGTGGCGTACTTCCCGGTCCCGATGGCGGACACGCTCTCGGCCCGCCCGTCCCCGGTGATGTCGCCCGTGACCAGCGGCCCGCCCAGAGCGTCGGAGCGCAGGCTCCGTACGCCGGGGCGGAAGCCGTCCGGGCCGCCGCGCAGCATGGGCAGGCCACCGCCCTTGGGGCCGGGGCCGGGGCCCGTCAGCAGGGTGTCCGGGTAGCCGTCCGCGTCGAAATCGGTGCCCGTCGTGATGTTCGCGCTGTACGTGCCCGGGGGCGACTCGGCTTCCACCATGCCCTCCTCGGCGGTGCCGCGGAACCAGCGGAGAGGATGGTAGGTGCCGCCCTCGTAGTCGTCCTCGGGGTCGTCCGTCTCGACGGTCAGCAGCAGGTCGGTCCGGCCGTCGGCGTCGATGTCGGCGGACAGCAGCGAGGAGTAGTAGCCGAGGTCGGGGGCGGGGCCTCGTACGGTGAGGTCGCGGGTCGAGGCGGGGCGGCCGTCGGAGCCGAACGGCCCGTAGAGGATCTGGCCGATCTCACCCGGTGCCTTGCCCGGGACGGGGGCGAGCACATCGGCGCGGTCGTCCCCGTTGAAGTCCCCGATCGCGGTGGGCGGGGACTGGGTGTGCGCCGGGCCCGACGGGTAGGGGACGACGACCGGTTCTGCGCCCAGCCCGTTCGGGCCGCCCCGGAAGAGCACCATCGATCTCGTGTACTTGTCGACGTACTCGTTCTTGGGTATCAGCTGCGCGGCGAGCACGTCGGTGTAGCCGTCGGCGTCGAGATCGGCGGTGTAGGTGCGGGCGAAACCCTCCTTCCACTTCCCGCCGGAGCCCGGCGGGACCACGCCGTCGGCCAGCGGGCGGCCGGTGGGACGCAGTCCGTCCCTGCCGCCCATGAAGACCGCGAGCGGTCCGATCGCCCCTCGGCTCAGCGCCACGGGCGGAGTGCCCTTGGCGGTGGCCGGTTCGCCGGTCACCACATCCACCGCGTCGGGGTAGCCGTCGTTGTCGAAGTCCGCCGGCCGGTCCCAACTCTTCGAGGGCTTACGGGACTCGGCGCTCGCGCGACACCCGGCGCCGGAACTTCCGGAATCGCCGTCCGTTCCGCAGGAGGAAACGGTGAGCACGAGCGCGGCACCCATGGCGGCCACTCTGATCGATCTCATTCGGCCGATTATGCGTCATGTCCCCGTCATGGGCCCGGGTTTCGAGGGCGAGCCGGGCGACGCAGGAGCCGCGGCCGCACCTCACACTCGTCGTGTTGCCGAAACGGCAACAAGGCTCGCTCCGGGCCCACGCGCTCGCCGATGATCGGAGCACCGACCGTCGCGTACGGCAGGTCACGAGCTCTGGAGGTTCCATGCCGCAGCACTCCACGGACATCATTCACCGCACGGTCCCCGGGCCCGCAGGGCGGATCCACCTGGTAGAGAGGGGCACCGGTCCGCTGGTGTTGCTCGTGCACGGCTTTCCGGAGTCCTGGTACTCCTGGCGGCACCAGCTGACGGCGTTGGCCGATGCCGGGTACCGCGCGGCCGCCATCGATGTCCGCGGCTACGGCCGTTCCTCGAAGCCCGGGGACGTCACCGCGTACCGGATGCTCGACCTGGTCGAGGACAACGCCGCGGTGGTGGAGGCCCTGGGCGAGCGGGAGGCAGTGATCGTCGGCCATGACTGGGGGGCCACCATCGCCGCCACTTCCGCCCTGATCAGGCCGGATGTCTTCCGCGCCGTGGGATTGCTCGGCGTACCGTACGCCCCGCCCGGCGGCCCGCGGCCCGGTCAGGTCTTCGCGCGGATGGGTGGGGACCAGGAGTTCTACGTCTCGTACTTCCAGGAGCCCGGTCGTGCCGAGGCCGAGATCGAGCCCGACGTACGCGGCTGGCTCGCGGGCTTCTACGCCGCCCTCTCCGCCGACACCATGCTCCCCTCCGATGCGCCCGGCCCGTACTTCGTCAGCCGGGGCGGGACGTTGCGCGAGCGGTTCCCGACCGGACCGCTGCCCGGCTGGCTCAGTGAGCACGATCTCGACATCTGCGCCGGGGAGTTCGAGCGGACCGGCATGAGCGGGCCGCTCAACCGCTACCGGAACATGGACCGGGACTGGGAAGATCTCGGTGACTTCGAAGGCGCCCCGCTCACCCAGCCCTCCCTCTTTGTCGGCGGCAGCCTGGATGCCTCCATGGCCTGGATGGCGGAGGCCATCGCGGCATACCCCACCACGCTCCCCGGTCTTGTCTCCTCCCACATCCTCGACTGCGGCCACTGGATCCAGCAGGAGCGCCCCGACGAGGTCAACCAGATCCTCGTCAACTGGCTTGAGTCCATGGCCACTTGAACGATCGGGCTGCCCGCACCGGTTCGTCTTCCTGCTGTGGGGCGCGGTCGTGCAGGGGGAGGAGGAGCGG
Organism: Streptomyces sp. Pv4-95; assembly: GCF_045782725.1. NCBI lineage: Bacteria > Bacillati > Actinomycetota > Actinomycetes > Kitasatosporales > Streptomycetaceae > Streptomyces > Streptomyces sp. Pv4-95. The sequence goes on along the minus strand of NZ_CP127172.1, from coordinate 675,719 downwards.
GGCCGCCAGCATGAGGAGCCCGGCGACCCCGATCGCGGTGCGGGGGCCGGTGGCGCCGGCCAGCAGGCCCCACAGGGCGGTCAGGGCGGCGACGGTGGCGTTGCTGGTGACCGACCACGCGGAGAGGGTACGGGCGACCCGGTCCGTCGGGATGCGCTCGAGCCGGTAGGTGGCGAACACCGGGTTGAACACGCCCATGCTGGTGATCAGCCCGAACTCGACGACGATGACGAGCACGAGCCCAGCAGCCCCCGGCCGGATGAAGGCCAACCCGGGCACCCAGCACGTGCGCAGCGCACCGGAGGCGAGCAGCACCTTGTACTGCCCGAAACGCGCGACGAGCCGGGGGGCGAGCCGTGAGCCGAGCAGACCCCCGAGGCAGGGCACGCCGAACGCCAGGCCGTACTGCCAGGGTGCGAAGCCCAGGCGGTCGAGCATGAGGACGGCGAGTACCGGCGAGGCGGCCATGATCAGGCTGTTGACCAGGAGCGTGTTGAAGAACAGCGGCCGAAGTGCGGGATGGGCGAGAAGGTAGCGCCACCCTTCGAGCAGATCGCCCGCCCGGCGCCGCGGTGCGTCCGGGCGCGCGGGGCGCGGCTCCTTCCCGCCGATCGCTCGGATCCCCACCGCCGACAGCAGGAAGCTGACCGCGTCGGCCAGCACGGTCGTCACCGGGCCGAACAGCCCGATCGCGGCCCCGCCGAGCGGTGGGCCGAGCGCGGTGGCCGTCCAAGTGGTGGCCTCGAACCGCCCGTTCGCGACGAGCAGGTCCTCCCGTGGCACGAGCGCCTTGAGGAAGGCGCCGCTCGCCGCCCGGAAGGTGATGTTGGCCGCGGCGACGACGACCGACACGGCCAGCAGCTGTACGAATCCGAGCCCGCCGAGCGCGAAGGCGGCGGGGATGCTGAGCAGCGCGGTGAACCGGATCAGGTCCATCGTCACCATCACCGGCCGCTTGCGGCGGAACTCCACCCACGGGCCGAGCGGCACCGCGACCGCCGCCCCCACCGCCAGTCCCGCGGCCGCCATCACCGACACCTCGGTCGGCCCGGCGTGCAGAACGACCAGCGCGATCAGGGGGAACGCGTCGAGCGCGAGCCAGGACCCGAACGTGCTGACCGCGTACGCCGCCCAGAGCCACTCGAACCGCCGCCCCAGCGATCTTCCGCCCACGCCTGACCACCATGCCCGGCGCGCCCGCGCCCTCGTCGTCCCATTTCACGCTGACCAGCGAGATCAAAGCGCGCAACGCACCAACGGGTCAAAAAGCACCGCCTTCGCCGACGCCGGACCCGCCCGCGGCCCGGGCGTCAGCCGTCCTCGCGGTAGAGGTCGGTGAGGAGGGCGGCGACGGCGTGGATGGCGGGGTGGGGGTCGTGCCGCCGCCAGATGAGGTGGACGGGGACCGGGTCGGCGTCGCGCAGGGGACGGTAGGTGATGCCGTCGCGGCGGTACTGGGCGGTGGTGGCCTGGGCCGTCATGCCCACGCAGCGGCCGGTGGCGATGGCGGCGAGCCAGTCATCGATGTCGTGGGTGTACTCCACGGCCGGGCGGGCGTCCTCGGGCCACAGGTCCAGGGTGGTGGTGCCGGTGCGATGGTCCACGACGAGGGTGCGCGCGCGGATCTCCTCCAGGCGGATGGAGCGGCGCCTGGCCCACCGGTCGTCGGAGGCGAGGGCGAGGTAGCGGCGTTCGTGGCCGACGAGGGCATGGGCGTAGCGGTGGGTGTCGACGGGGGTGCGGATGACGGCCAGGTCGCACAGGCCCTCGGCGAGACCGCCGGTGGGGGTGTTGTGACGGATCAGGTGCAGGACGATGTCGGGGTAGCGGTCGTGCCAGCGGCGCTGGAACTCCGCGGTGTGCCGGCCCATCGCCGACCAGGCGTGGCCGATGTGCAGCCGGGTGTGGCCGCTGGTGGCCTCACGGACCAGTTGATCGGCCTCGGTGAGCAGATGGCGGGCGCGGGCGAGCACCTGTACGCCGGCGGTGGTGGGGGTGACGGTACGGCTGGTGCGATGCAGCAACCGCACGCCCAGAATCCGCTCCAGCGCGATCAGGGTGCGGGACACGGCCGCCTGGGAGGTACCCAGCTCGATCGCGGCGTCGGTGAAGGTGCCCTCGTCGACGATCGCGACCAGGCAGCGCAGATGCCTCAGCTCCAGCCCGGGCTTTCCCTCCATACGTCCATCGTATAGATGGCGCGTCGGATGCATTTTGGGCATGGATCGATCCGGCGGAGGGTGGGCCCCATGCCGACCGAAGACCGTGCACCGATACCGGAAGCCGCCCCGCAGCAGGCAGCCTCACCCCGCTGGCCCGGGATGGCGCTGATGCTCGGCAGCGGCATGTCCAATCAGATCGGGGCATCGGTCGCCGCCTTCGCCTTTCCCGTGCTGGGGCCGGTGGGCGTGGTCGCGGTACGGCAGTGGGTGGCCGCCGCGGTGCTGCTGAGCGCGGGCCGCCCCAAGCTGCGGGCGTTCACCGCGGCGCAGTGGCGTCCGGTGCTGGGGCTGGCCGTGGTCTTCGCGACGATGAACCTGACGCTGTACATGGCGATCGACCGGATCGGGCTCGGCCTTGCGGTCACCCTGGAGTTTCTCGGCCCGCTGACCGTGGCGCTGGTGAGTTCCCGGCGCCGCGTCGATCTGCTGTGTGCGCTTGCCGCCGCGGTTGCGGTGGTGGTGCTCGTACGCCCGCGGCCCAGTACCGACTATCTGGGCATCGGCCTGGGGCTGACGGCCGCCGTCTGCTGGGGCTGCTACATCCTGCTGAACCGCACGGTGGGTGCTCGCCTGCCCGGCCTGGAGGGGTCGGCCGCCGCCGCAGCCGTCTCAGGGCTGCTCTACCTGCCCGTCGGCGTCGTCGTCCTGTGGCTGCACCGGCCCACTGCCGGGGCCCTGCTGTGCGCGCTGGCCGCCGGCGTGCTGTCGTCCGCGGTGCCGTTCCTGGCCGATCTGCTCGCACTGCGCCGCGTCCCCGCCCACTTCTTCGGCACGTTCATGAGCGTCAATCCGGTGTTCGCCGCCCTGGTCGGCATGCTGGTCCTCGGCCAGCGCCTCGACCTCGCGTCGTGGCTGGCCATCGGGGCGATCGTCACCGCGAACACCGTCGCTGTCGGCTTCGCCGCCCGTCATGCGACGGAAGCAAAGGCGGGGCGGCCCGGGCAGGACGGGGTGGCGCCGCCTGCGGATCCGCCCCTTCCCGGTCCGGAGAGTTGCCCCGAAGCCGGGCAGCTCCGCACGGAAGCCGTCGACCGGCACGCCCCACACCCGGCGGACTGCCTGACCTGACCCGACGTCAGGGCTCGGTCACCTCACCCGTGAACGGCCGGTCGCCTCGCGGCCGCTCACTACTCGGCGGCCGGCCGGTAGGTGCACACGTGGACGCCGGTGGGGCTGGTGGCCGTGGAGGCGAGTGCGAGTGCGCGGTGTGCCCGGTCGTCGGGAAAGATCGTTTTTCCGCCGCCGAGGAGAACCGGCATGATCATGAGGCGGAGCTCGTCGAACAGCCCCTCACCGAGGAGGGCGCGTACCAGGGTGGGGCTTCCCATGACCAGCAGGTCACCGCCGGCCGTCCCGTGCAGCTGCCGGATGTGGGAGAGGGCGTTGTCGCCGGGGATGCGCGTGGTGTTCGCCCAGGTCAGTTCGTCATCGCCAAGGGCCCGGGAGACGACGTGCTTGGGGATGGCGTTCATTCTGTCGGCGAAGGGGTCACCGGCGCGTTGGGGCCAGGCCGCGGCCATCGCCTGCCAGGTGCGCCGGCCGAACAGCAGCGCCTCCGCGTTCGACATCGCGTCGTCAAAGGCCCCGCCCACCACCTCCGGATCGAAGAACGGGTGTGACCAGCCGCCGTGGGCGAAGCCGCCGTCGGTGTCCTCGTCGGGCCCGCCCGGTGCCTGCACGATGCCGTCGAGGCTGATGAACTCGCTGATCACGATGCGCATGGGAGCTGCTCCTGTTTCCAATCCGGATGTACGGAAAGGGAGACTGCGGCGCAGTTGCGAAATCATCGCTCCTCGACGATCCGGTGCCGGCGATCCGACCTGAACGGCGGCGCACTTGGCCCCCCGTCCTCCGCCGCGGCAGTGCCTACGGTGACTTCGGCGGTGACGGTGCCAGCGGCGGGGCAGGGCGGTTGGCGGTTCGTCAGGTGGCTCGGCGCGATGGACCGGACTCGACCTCGGTGGACGTGAACCCGGCCCAGGAGAGCCCGGCACTGAGCCATCACCGTGCGAATGCCTCCGTGGAGAGCCCGGCCCCCGGGCCGGGGGAGTGCGAGCAGGGGCATCCACGCTCCCCGACACGTGCCCTCCTCCGCGGCGTAACGTCATAGGTGTGGACTTGACTGCGGACGGTCTCGTGTCCCGTGGCGCGCGTGAACTCAGCCGGCGAGCGGATCAGCTGATCCATGACGTGGAACGGTCCTTGCGGCGTGGCGTGCCCGAGGTCTGGGGAGACCCGGACATCGCCCGGATCACGGCGGAGAGCGTCGCCGAGCACGTTCTCGCCGCCCTGGCGGGCCTGGAGAACGGCATCGAGCCGAGCCGGATCGAAACACCGGCCGGCGACCTGGAGCGCGCGCGTCGGCTCGCCCGGCACGGCACGCCGGTCAGCGTGATGCTGCGGGCCTTCCGGCTCGCGCAGGCGGTGATACTCGACCGGCTGCTCCAGGAGATGCCCCGGCTGACCAGCGATGCCGAACTGCTCAGCGCCGCCACGCGCAAGCTGATCGCGACGGCCACCGGGTACGTCGACCGCATGTCGGAGCACGGCGTGGCCGCCTACCAGGAGGAGCGTGACCATCGCCTGCAAGGGCGGCTGTCGATCGTGAACGAGGCGAGCATGCGCATCGGCACCACCCTGGACATCTCGCGCACCACCCAGGAACTCGCGGACGTCGCCACCGAGCGCTTCGCCGACCTGGTCACCGTCGACCTGTTCGACGCCGTGCTGCGAGGCGATGACGCTCCCGCGGAAGGTCCGTTCGTGCTGCGCCGGTTCGCCCAGCGGTCGGCGGGGGAGGACGCCCCTGAATCGCCGCCCCGGCCGGAGCGCGTCCACACTTTTCCGGCCGGTTCGCCACCGGCCCGGGCCCTGGCCACCGGTCGGCCCTCCCGGCATCACCTCGACGCCGGTGCGGCAGCGCCCCCGGACGTCCTCGGCACCGCCGACGCCCCCCGCGTCCACTCGACACTGGTGGTGCCGCTGCGTGCCAGGGACCGCACCCTGGGCGTCGCGCACTTCCTCCGGCACCGCACTCCCGGCCTCTTCGACGACGAGGACCTGCTCCTCGCGCAGGAGATCGCCGCCAGAGCGGCGGTCGCCGTCGACCACGCGGGCCGCTACACGCAGGCGCGCGCCACGGCCCTCACCCTTCAGCGCAGCCTCCTCCCGCGGCGCACTGCGCCGCAGTCCGCCGTGGAGGTGGCTGCCCGCTACCTGCCCGCAGGCGCCCGGGCCGGTGTGGGCGGCGACTGGTACGACGTCATCCCGCTGTCGGGAGCCCGGGTCGCCCTCGTGGTGGGTGACGTCGTCGGCCACGGCATCCACGCCGCCGCCACCATGGGCCGCCTGCGGACCGCCGTACGCACCCTGGCCGACATCGACCTGCCGCCCGATGAACTCCTCACGCACCTCGACGACGTCGTCATCCGCCTGTCCTCCGAAGCCCCGACCGGCCCGGATGCCGCATCCGTCGGGGACATCGGCGCCACCTGCCTGTACGCCGTCTACGACCCCGTCACCGGGTACTGCACCGTGGCGCGCGCGGGGCATGTGCTGCCTTCCGTGGTGGCCCCGGACGGCAGCTGCGAACTCCTCGATCTGCCGGCCGGCGCCCCCCTGGGCCTGGGCGGCCTGCCGTTCGAAGCGGCCGAGATCGAACTGCCCGAAGGCAGCCTCCTTGCGCTCTACACCGACGGCCTGATCTCGGCCCGGGACCGGGACGTCGAGGCGGGCCTCACCTTGCTGCGCGACGCGCTTGAGCAGCCCGCTCCGTCCCTGGACGCGGCCTGCGACACCGTGCTGGAAGCGCTGCTGCCCGCCGGCCGACCACGCGACGACGTCGCGCTCCTCCTGGCCCGCACCCGCATCCTCGGGGCCGGGCAGGTCGCCACCCGGGATCTGGACGCGGACCCGGCCGCCGTGGCCCGGTCCCGTGCCTGGGCCTCCCGGCAGCTGACCACCTGGGGACTCGAAGAGCTCGCCTTCACCACCGAATTGGTGGTCAGTGAACTCGTCACCAATGCCCTCCGCTACGGCAAGCCCCCCATCCGCCTGCGCCTCATCCATGACCGCGCCCTCATGTGCGAGGTCTCCGACAGCGGCAGCACCTCCCCGCATCTGCGCAGGGCCCGCGTCTTCGACGAGGGCGGCCGCGGCCTGCTCCTGGTCGCCCAGCTCGCAGAGCGGTGGGGAACGCGCCATGGGAGAGCGGGCAAGACGGTCTGGGCCGAGCTGTCCGAGTCGGCCGCGTTGCCGGTAGCGGGACTGCCGGTGGCGGACTCCGTCCAGCCCTCGGCATAGCCCTCGGCCGGGCCCGCTGGTCCGGCCGGTAGGGATGGCCTGCATGTCAGAATGGGTGCGCCGTTCGTCCTGCTCGTCGTTCCCCGCACTGACGCACCGAGGTTTCCGTGACCAAGCCCGTGGCCCGCGTTCCCCAGCGACGCAATGCGCGGTCCAACCGGGCGCGCATCCTGGCCACGGCCCGCCACGAACTCGGACGCAACCCCGACCTCACCCTGGAGGAACTCGCGCGCGCCTCGGGCGTGGTGCGACGCACCCTCTACGGCCATTTCCCAGGACGTACGGCGCTGCTGGAGGCCCTGGCCGAGGAAGCCTCCGAAGCCCTTCGCAACACTCTGGCCACCGCCACCAGGCCCGAGGACCCGGCCGAGCGGGCGCTGGCGCACTTCACGTTCTCGATGTGGCACCTGGGGGACCGGTATCGCTTCCTGCTGTCGCTGGCCCGGCGGGACCTGGGGTTGGACCGCGTGGCCGAGATCCTGAAGCCGGCTCGCGACGAGGGCACGGCCATCCTGGAGCGAGGGCAGCGGGACGGCGTCTTCCACACCCTGCTGCCGCCCGCTGTCCTGAGCGCAGGACTCGAAGCGATGACGGTCGCGCTGCTGGAGGAGGTCAACTCCGGCGCGCTGGAGGACGATGGCGCCCGCACCGCCGTCGCGACACTTGTCGCCGCCGGTGTGCCGGAGCGGCGGGCACGTGTCGTGGTCGACGAGGTCGCCCTGACGGTGACCGCGGAGCGCGCTGCCGAGGACTGAGTCCCCCGGGCGGCCGCCCACAACATCTTGCGCCCGAGATCTGCTGAGAGCGAAGGGCGAGCGTAGTTACTCGCCGACGCGCAACTAATTACGCCTGCTCCGTTTCCGGATGCGGTGACGTCTGTCCCTGTGGTGGTGACGTCGGCCCGGTGCCGCGCAGTCGTTGGACCGTTTCGGTCGCGACGCCGCTGTCGACGCCCATGGCGATCAGTGCGGCGGTGGCGGCGGCTGAGCCGTCGCCGGCCCAGGTGCCGGCGTTGACGCTGTCCAGGAGGGCCAGCAGGTGCGCTTCGAGGGCCCTGCCGAGGGGGCCCGGCGCAATGGCGGTGTGAAAGACGCCCTGGCGCTGGCCCGAGGCCAGAATCCGGGTGACCGTGGCGCGGGCGGGTGCCAGGGCCTCACCCACCCGATCTTCCCGCATGTCCTGGCAGACGAGCCTGATGAGCGTGCGGTAGCGGTCGCCGACCGGCCACAAGGCGAGGACGAAGCAGGCCAGGGCGCTCGCCGGGTCCGCTGCCGGGGCGCGGGTGACCGTCACCGCGAGGCGTATCGCTTCCGCGGCGTCCGTGGCGAGTCCCTCGACGAGTGCGGCCCGGCCGGCGAAGTGCGCGTACACGGTGCGACGGGCCACGCCGGCGGCCTCGGCGATGGCGCCCAGGCCGCTGTCCGGGTTCCGGCCCAGCTCCCGCCGGGCCGCTTCCAGGATGCGGGTGCGGGTGGTGCGCGCCCCGCGGCTCCGGGAGGCGTGCGGGGCTGGTCGGCTGGTCACGTCGGCACCTCGGGCAGTGGTGGGGCGGTCCACTCGCGATATTTGCACACGAGTGTGCAACAAACTAGTCTGCACATCGACGGGCAATTAACTCGTACCCCTAGGAGCCCCCGATGCCGTTCCTCGCCAACACACCCGTCGAGAAGATGCCCGGGCCGTATCCGCGGCGCTGGTACGCCCTGCTCGTGCTGTGCCTGAGCCTGCTGATCGTCGTCATGGCGAACACCTCGCTGATCGTGGCGGCGCCGGCCATGACGAGGGATCTCGGTCTGTCCAGCAGCGATCTGCAGTGGGTCATCGACGGCTACACCGTCCCGTATGCCGCGCTGATGCTGGTGCTGGGGTCGATCGGCGACAAGTACAGCCGCCGCGGCGCCCTCCTCGTGGGTCTGCTGATCTTCGCGGGCGGTTCGGTGATGGGCAGCCTGGTCGACGGGACCGAGCTGGTCATCGGGGCTCGCGCGGTCATGGGGATCGGCGCCGCCGTCGTCATGCCGGCCACGCTCTCCCTGCTGGTCGCGATCTTCCCCAAGCGCGAGCGGGCCAAGGCCATCACCGCATGGACCGCGACCTCCGGTCTCGCGATCGCCGTCGGTCCGCTCGTGGCGGGCCGGCTGCTGGCGGACCACGCCTGGGGTTCGACCTTCCTGATCAACGTCCCCATCGCCCTCGTCGCCGTCGTCGGCGCACTGTTCCTGGTTCCGCCGTCGAAGGCGCACGGGATGGGGCGGATCGACTACGTGGGCGGGCTGCTCTCCATCGTCTCGGTCGGCTCCCTTGTCTACGCGACCATCGAGGGCCCGCACTTCGGCTGGGGTGCCGGTCCGGTCACTGCCGCCGTCGTCGCGGGAGTGGGTCTACTGGCCTTCGTGGCCTGGGAGTTGCGCCACCCGCACCCCATGCTCGACGTGCGCAAGTTCCGGATCCGTCCCTTCAGCGGTTCGATGATGGCGGTGCTGTTCTTCTTCTTCGGCACGTTCGGCGCGATCTACTACTCCACGCAGTTCCTGCAGTTCGTCCTCGGCTACGACGCGCTGGAGACCGGTGCCCGCCTGCTGCCGCTTGCCGGGGCCGTCTTCCTCGGCGCCGCGGTGACCGGGCAGCTGACCCCGAAGCTGGGCATGAAGGCGATGGTGGTGACCGGCATGGTGATCGGGACCGCGGGCGTCTTCCTGCTGACGATGGTCGACAAGGGCTCGTCGTACGCCGACTTCCTGACGCCGATGCTGCTGCTCGGGTTCGCGATCGGCCTGAGCGTTTCTCCTGCCACCGACACCATCATGGGTTCCTTCCCGGAGTCCGAGCTGGGCGTCGGCGGCGGTGCCAACGACACCGCGCTGGAGCTGGGCGGGTCGTTGGGGATCGCGGTGCTGGGCTCGCTGCTGGGCACGGCCTACCGGGACGAGCTGACCGATCTGGTGGGCAACCGGCTGCCGGCCGCGGCCATGCGGGCGGCCGAGGACTCGGTGGGCGGTGGTCTCGCGGTCGCCGAGCGGATCGCGAAGGATCCTGCCGGCGGCGCGCAGCAGTCCCAGGTCCTGATCGACGCCGTCCACGAGTCGTTCGCCCAGGGCGTCGCCCGAACGAGCCTGGTCGGCGGAATCATCATGGCCGCCGGCACGGTGATCGTCCTGGTGGTCCTGCCGGGCCGCCGGGCCGTCGCCAGGCGCCGGGTGGAGGAGCCGGCGGAGGTCCGCGAGGCCGATCGCGCCGACGCCGTGTAGCTTCCCGCGTCAGCCGAGGTCGGGCAGCGGACGCCGGGCGACCTCGCGGGCCTCGTCCGGCGGAACGCCCAGCATGCGCACGACCATCTCGGCCAGGTTCGCCGCCGCCTCGTCGCCGTCCAGGTCGGGGCGGGCGAACCTCAGCTCCACGAGGGAGAGCAGGGTCCCGCCCAGCGCCGACAGGGCCACGGTCGTGTCGACGGGGGAGAAGCGGCCGGAGGCGACACCGACTTCCAGGTCCCGCAGCGCCCGGGGGGCGAGGCCGCGGTCGGCGTGGAGGTGGCCGAGCCCCCGGTGGCGGAGCACCTGCATGAGTTCCGGGTGGGAGTCGGCCATCCGGGCGCTGAGCCGGAAGCCCGCCGTCACGAGTTCCGCGGGGTCGTCGATCCCGCGCAGCCGCTCGTCGAAGGTCTGGCCGAACTCCTCCAGCGCGTCCACCACCGCCGCGTCGAACAGGTCCGTCTTCGACTCGAAGTGGTTGTAGAAGGACCCGAAACCCACGTCCGCGCGCTCGGCGATCGCCTGGATGCTCGCGCTGGTGTCCCCGGTCTCGGCGAGGATCTGCCGGGCGGCGCGGACGAGCGCCTGGCGGGTCTCGGCGCGGCGGCGCTCGAATCGGTTCGCGGGCGGGGCTGACGTAGGCATACGCGAAGTCTAGCCGCGGTATCGATGCCAACCGCAGTTCTGATGAATCCATCATTTCTCTCGACTCAGCCCTTGACGAGCGATCCGTCAAACTTGATGATTTCATCATCACGACACTGTCGCTCGGAGGGCACGATGTCCGAAACCCACACCGACGGGCCCGCCGTCGCCACGCCCCACCAGGATCTGCACAGCGAACGGGGCGCCCTGCGCGGTGAGCACCCGGGCCGGACCCGGAACCCCGTCATCAAGGTGGCGGACCTGGCCTGGCTGGAGTTCGAGAAGCCCGACCTGGACCGCGCCGAGGTCTTCGCCCGTGACTTCGGCTTCGCGGTCGCGGCCCGCGGTGCACGCGAACTGTGGCTGCGCGGCACCTTCGCGGGCTCGCCCTGCATGGTCATCCGGCAGGGGCGCACCTCCCGGTTCGCCGGCCCGGCCTTCCGCGCGGCCGAGCGCACCGACCTGGACCGGCTGGCCCGCGCCACCGGCACGGCCGTACGGGACTCCGACGTCCCCGGCGGCGGCAAGGAGGTCCTGCTGCTCGACCCCTCGGGCTTCCCCGTCCGCGTCGTGCACTGTGCCGCGCCGCTGCCCGCGCTGCCCGAACAGCAGCCAAGGATCCTGAACTTCGGCACGGACCTGCGCCGTACGAACGCCCCGCAGCGCCCGCCGCGCGAGCCCTCCCGGATCCAGCGCCTGGGCCATGTCGTGCTGGAGACACGGATGTTCGGCCGCGCCCTCGACTGGTACCTGGACACCCTCGGCATGATCGTGTCCGACTTCCTCTTCCTGGACGGGCGGCGCGACCGTGGTCCGACCATGGCCTTCATCCGCTGCGACGAGGGCAGCCGGGCCGTGGACCACCACACCCTCGCGATGCACCTGGGGCCCGGCACCGGATACGTGCACTCCGCTTACCAGGTCACCGACCTGGACGCGATCGCGGCCGGCGGCGAGTATCTGGGCGAACGCGGCTACCGGCGCAGCTGGGGCATCGGCCGCCACATCCAGGGCAGCCAGCTCTTCGACTACTGGCGCGACCCGGACCGCTTCATGCTGGAGCACTTCGCCGACGGCGATCTGTTCTCCCGGGACGTCGAACCCGGCTGGGCACCCATGTCCGCGAGCGGTCTCGCGCAATGGGGCCCGCCGGTGACCCGTGACTTCCTCGGCGCCGGTCCGTCCCCCGCCAAGCTGCGCGAGGTCCTCACGGCCTTGCGCGGCGACAACGAACTCGACCCCGCACGCCTGCTGGGCCTGATGAAAGCGATGACCTCATGAGCACCGACGTCCTGCGCACCGCCGACGGATGGTGGGTCGTCCTCGGGGACCGAGCCGTCCCCGTCGACACCGCGGCCACCACCACAGCCGATCTGCTCGCCGACCGTGCCGCGGTGGCGAAGGCCGCGGCCTCCGGCGAAGCGGGCACACCCGTCGCCGGCCTGGCGGCGCTCTCCCCGGTCACCACCCCCTGCCGCGTCGTCGCCCAGATGGTCAACTACCGCAGCCACGCACGGGATTCGGGATTCACCGGCGAGATACCGCCCGCCTTCTTCCGCAAGGCGTCCGGGTCGGTGAGCGGGCCGACCGACACCATCGTCCGTCCCTCCCATGTGAAACTCCTCGACTACGAGATCGAACTCGGCCTGGTCATCGGGGCGCCCCTGCCGGTGGGCACCGCGGTGGCGGAGCGGGACCTGCCGGCCTACGTCGCCGGGCTCGTGGTCACCAACGACGTCAGCGCCCGTGACGTACAGCTGACCAAGACCCAGTTCTACGAGAGCAAGTCGTACCCGACCTTCACACCCACCGGCCCGTATCTGACGCTGCTGGAGCCGGCGGACTTCGACCATCTCCTCGACCTGCGGCTGAAGTTGTCGGTCAACGGCGAGCTGCGGCAGGACCGCACCCTCACCGACATGATCGTCCGTCCCGCACAGGCACTGACCCTGCTCGCGCGGTTCCAGGCCCTCGACCCCGGCGACCTGCTGCTGACCGGCACCCCCGGCGGCACGGCCCTGAAGGCGCCGCCCAAACCGGTGGAGAAGATCGGCGCGCTGCTGCCGGCCGCGGTGAAGTGGAAGTCGTTCTTCAAGAGCCAGGCCAAGAACCCGCGCTACCTGGACGAGGGCGACCTGATCACCGCCACGATCGCCACGCCGGACGGGCGGATCGACCTCGGCGAACAGCGCACCCCCGTGGCCGACGCGAACCGGTCATCGAGGTCGGCCACGTGACCGCCGAACAGGCCGGACCAGGGCAGACGCCGTCCGGATCGGCGCAGCACGTACCCGTCGTGATCGTCGGAGCCGGTCCGGTGGGGGCGGCCGCGGCACTTCTGCTCGCCAGGCGCGGAGTCGCCTGCGTGGTCCTCGAACGCCACCGGGACCTCTACCCCCTCCCGCGTGCCGTTGCCATGGATGACGAGGTCCGTCGCATTCTCCAGGCCGCCGGAATCCACGAGGAGTTCGCCCGCCTCGCCCGCCCCGCCAAGGGACTGCGCCTGCTCGACGGCCGGCACCGGGCGATCGCCGAGTTCCCGCGGTCTCCGCACGGCCACCACGGATTCCCCCAGACCAGCATGTTCGACCAGCCCGAACTGGAGCGGCTGCTGCGCGACGCCCTGGACCGGCGCCCGGAGTGCGAGCTGCGCAGCGGGGTGGAAGTCACCGGCATCGCCTCGACCACCGGAGGCCCGGTCCGCGTGACGTTCCGAGGGGGCGGTGGCGAGGACCACCTGTGGGCGGATGCCGTCCTGGGCTGCGACGGCGCCAACAGCCTTGTCCGCGGGGCGATCGGCGCGGTCTGGGAAGACCTGCGCTTCGAGGAACGCTGGACCGTCGTCGATGTCCGCACCCGAGCCGACGTCCGCTCCTGGGAGGGCGTTGACCAGGTCTGCGACCCGCACCGGCCGGCGACCTTCATGCGCGTCGGAGAGGACCGATACCGCTGGGAGTTCCGGCTGCGGGAGGAGGAAGAGCTCGACTTCGAGCGACTGCGCGAGCTGGTAGCCCCCTGGGTGGACGTCTCCGCCGGCGACGACTTCCATGTGGTCCGGCAGGCTCCTTACACCTTCCGGGCCCGTATCGCCGACCGCTGGCGCCAGGGCCGCGTCTTCCTGCTCGGTGACGCCGCCCACCTCACCCCGCCGTTCGTGGGGCAGGGGCTGTGTGCGGGCCTGCGCGACGCCCACAACCTGACCTGGAAGCTGGCCTACGTCCTGCAACAGGGCGCTGATGAGCGGCTGTTGGGGACGTATGAATGCGAACGCAAGCCCCACGCCCGCCACATGATCCGCCTTGCCGTCGCGACCGGATGGGCCATGACCGGCGGCCAGGACCGTCTGGCGGCGCTGCGCCGGGCGGCCGTGGGTGCGGTCTGCCGCATCGCCGGGGTGGCAGGCGTGGCGGGTGCGGCGGACCGCGGCTTCAGCCGGCCCTTGCCCCCGGGCCCGCTCGTACGCCGTAGCCGACTCGCCGGCACTCTCTGCCCACAGCCCTGGGTGACCGCCAACGGCGCCCGGGCGCGCCTGGACGATGTCCTCGGCGACTCCTTCGCCATCCTGACCGCGGTGCCGCTCACCCCCTCCCTGCGCGCGCTCGGCGAGGCGCTCGGCGCGCGGATCGTCCACGTACGGCGCACCGGCGACGACGGAACCCTCGCGGCGTGGCTCCGCGACGGCCGTGCCGACGCGGCCCTGCTGCGACCCGACCGCGTGGTCCTGGACGTACTGCCACGCGGCGGCGACGACTTCACGGACACCGCCGGCTGGGCGCCCTTGCTCTGCACCGCCCGCCGCCCTGCCTCACCTGCCCCGGGGGTGCGGGAGGCGCCGATCAGGTGACATCCTCCGCCACGCCCGGTGCGCATGCGGTGCGCGAACGGCCCGGTGGGGGAGTGCAGCGTGCGTCAGGTTGCGACGGAGTCCGAGCAACCCATACAACCCACTACATGACACTCAACTGGAAACTGGTTATCGACAGCGGGAACGCGCCCGTGCTCGCGGACTTCTGGGCCGCGGCACTGGGCTATGAAGTGGAGAACCCCACCGCGCTCATCGAGCAGCTGCTGGCAGCCGGTCACGTCGGGGAGGAAGCGGTCACCGAGCACCGCGGCCACAAGATCTTCCGCGGCTACGCCGCGATCCGCCACCCCGAGGACCCCTTCGACGAGACCAGCGGCATCGGCCGCGGGCGACGGCTGCTCTTCCAGGACGTACCCGAAGGCAAGGCCGGCAAGAACCGCCTGCACATCGACATCCACGGTGAGCCCGGCGGCCTCGACGAGCTGGTGGCACGGCTGGAGGAACTGGGCGCGACCTGCGTCGGCGAGGTGAACCAGGGACCGGCCGGGCACTGGTGGGTCATGCGCGACCCGGAAGGCAACGAGTTCTGCGCTGCCTAGCCACGGCCGCGGGGCACGGTGGAGGTGAGGACGGCCGGCTCGTGGCGTGACGTCGGGGCCGATGCCCTCTCCGGAGCCGATGGCGCGGCTTGACCCGGTCATGCCGGGTAGGACGAGCGCCGGCTACCCGGCCAGGAGGCTGCTGGGCTTGCTTCTGGGCACCAGGGTCGTCCGCCCGCATGGGGCTGGTTGGCGTGAGGCCGGACGAATCGAGTGCGGTCGGCGATGTGGCGGGGCCGCGGTCCACGCCGGGCGGGCTGGGTGAAAGCGGCGAGCCGGGGCGGAGGCCCACCAGCGCGCTGCGACCTGTTCGGGGCCCGCGAGGGCACCGAGGCGGTCTACCGCGAACCCATCCACGGACACGCGGCCCCGAACCTGCCCTCCCTCCCGCATCGACGGCATCCTGTGGCTGACCTGCACCGACGTGGGCACGGCCCTGTCGGAGTTCGCCGGCGCCGAGCTGTTCCGAGGAGCCGCCGCCCCGGACGCTGCCGAGCCTCGCGCCGCATTCGATCACCGCCCCGGCGCGGGTGCGGATGGCCCTGGAGAAGATCCAGGTCTCGGGCCTCGCCTACGGGGACAGGAGGCCGCGGCAGGGCTGAGCCGTATCGCGGTGCTCGTGCTCGCCGGAGCTGCGGCCGCTTCCAGGGGGGCCGCGGAGACGCTTCGGCCCTGCTCAGCCGGGCCCGGCGGGGTGGACGGCGGCCCTGAGGTCGTCCCGGACGCTGCGTGCGGGCGGCCGACGCAGCGGGGTGCGAGGACGTCCGTCGAGGTCGGCGACATGCGCGGTTAACGGCGGTCGGATGGCCCGGACGGTCGCCACCAGGAGATTTCATCCGGCCTTAACCCTTGACATGGCCCCCGGTCGGATTCGACGATCCCGGGGTGAACCTGTCAGACAGCCAGACAGCTGGCGATGTGCCCCGGCGGATCAGCGCGATGGAAGCGGTTCTGAACCATTTGCGCGGCGCCATCGAACGGGGCGAGTACGCGGTCGGGGACAAGCTCCCCTCCGAGGCCGAGCTCTGCCGGCGGCTGGAGGTGAGCCGGCCCGTCCTCCGGGAGGCGCTGCGCGCGCTCCAGACCATGGGGCTCACGGTCTCGCGCACCGGCAAGGGCACCTTCGTCATCTCCGACGGCGCCGTGGCCGATCCGACCTTCGGCGACTACGTGGCGAGCGACCTCCTGGAGGTGCGCCGCCACGTGGAGATTCCGGTGGCCGGTTACGCGGCGCTGCGCCGTACGGCGGAGGATCTCGATCACCTGCTCCATCTGCTGGAGCGGATGGAGCAGGAGACCGACACCACCGCGTGGGTGGCGATGGACAGCCTCTTCCACCTCGCCATCGCCCAGGCGGCCCGCAATCCGGTCTTCCGCCGGGTCATCGAAGAGATCCGCGATGCGCTGGCGCGCCAGTCGGCCTTCCTCAACGAGCTCGGCGGACGCCGCGAGCAGTCCAACCGGGAACACCGGGCGATCGTCGAAGCACTGGTCGACCGCTCCGAACACGACGCGGTGGCAGCCATGGAGCACCACCTCGCACGCGTCGAAACGACGCTGACCACCATCGTGCGGCCGCAACAACACCGTACGGACCCCTCCACCGAAGACGAGGATCACGCGTGAGCGAGCAGTCCCTCCAGCAGGCGGAACGGCACCGGCAACAAGGAACACCCCAGGAACACGAAGGAAGCGGCCCCGCGCAGCAGCCGGGCAGGCACGTGGACGCCGGCGACGCCGGATACCAGAAGTCCCTCAAGTCCCGGCACGTCAACATGATCGCCATCGGCGGGGCCATCGGAACCGGCCTCTTCCTCGGCGCGGGAGGCAGGCTCGCCGACGCGGGACCCTCGCTGGCCGTGGCGTACGCGCTGTGCGGGCTGTTCGCCTTTCTCGTGGTGCGTGCTCTGGGGGAGCTGGTACTGCACCGGCCGTCCTCGGGAGCGTTCGTCTCCTACGCGCGGGAATTCCTCGGCGAGAAGGGCGCGTTCGTCGCGGGCTGGATGTACTTCCTGAACTGGGCGACCACCGGAATCGCCGACATCACGGCAGTGGCGACCTATACCCACTACTGGGGGATGTTCTCCGATGTCCCGCAGTGGGTGATCGCGCTGATAGCCCTCGCGGTCGTGCTGACGGTGAATTTGATATCCGTGAAGATTTTCGGGGAGCTGGAGTTCTGGTTCGCGATCGTCAAGGTCGGTGCGCTGGTCGTCTTCATGCTGATCGGCATCTTCCTGCTCGTCACCCAGCACCCGGTGGCCGGCCATACTCCCGGCCCCTCGATGATCACCGACCACGGCGGCCTCTTCCCGACCGGGACGCTGGCGATGCTGCTGGTCATTCAGGGCGTGGTGTTCGCCTACGCCTCGGTCGAGCTGGTCGGCGTCACCGCAGGTGAGACGGCGGAGCCGGAGAAGATCATGCCGAGGGCGATCAACTCCATCATGTGGCGCGTGGGCATCTTCTACGTCGGCTCGGTGGTCCTGCTGGCGATGCTGCTGCCCTGGAGCGCGTATTCGGCCGGCGAGAGCCCCTTCGTCACGGTGCTGGCCAACGTCGGGGTGCCGGCCGCCGGCGGAGTGATGAATCTCGTCGTCCTCACCGCCGCCATGTCCAGCCTCAACTCCGGCCTCTACTCCACCGGCCGCATTCTGCGCTCGATGGCGATGTCGGGATCCGCACCGCGTTTCACCGGAGTGATGAGCCGCAGCCAGGTCCCCTACGGCGGCATTCTGCTCACCTCGGGCGTCTGCGTACTCGGCGTGGGCCTGAACTACGTCGTGCCGAGCGAGGCATTCGAGATCGTGCTGAATTTCGCGGCGATCGGAATTCTCAGCACCTGGGCCATGGTCATGATCTGCCACCTGCTCTTCTGGCGGAAGACCCGGACCGGGCAGCTCGTCCGCCCCGGCTACCGCCTCCCGGCCTCGCCGTGGACCGAGATCGTCACCCTGGTCTTTCTTGCGGGCGTCCTGGTGCTGATGTGGGCCGACGGCGGCGCCGGCCGCACCACCGTGATGTCCCTCCCCCTGATCGCTGCCGCGCTGGTCGCCGGCTGGTTCCTGGTACGGGGCCGGGTCGGCACCCTCCAGGACGCTGCCGCAGCGGCCCGGGAGAGCGGCAGCCACCCGGCCGCCGTACCCACCCCGCGGCGCACCGAAGACACCAACAGCACTGACAGCTCCAACAGCTCCAACAGCACGGAAAGTACCGAAAACTGATTATGTCTCAGCCCACCACCCTGCGGCCGCACCGCACCGCGGGGGAGCCGCCCGTCGTCCGCGAACCGGCTCACGTTCCCCTCGCCCATGTCGTGCGCGCAGGTCTCGTCGAGGGCATCCACCACGGTTCGGTCGTGGTGTTGGCGGCCGACGGGAGCGTGCAGTTCCAGGCGGGCGACATCGAGGCCGCGTTCTACCCGCGCTCGGCGCTCAAGCCCCTCCAGGCGGTCGGCCTGCTGCGCGCGGGACTGCCGTCGCTGGACGATCCGGAGCTGGCCCTCGTCGCGGCCAGCCACTCCGGTGAGGAACAGCATCTGGCCGCAGCACGGCGCATCCTGACCGGCGGCCAACTGACCCAGGACGCGCTGCGCAACGTCCCCGACCTGCCCTACGACCCCGCCGTACGGGAGGAGTGGATCCGGCGCGGCCTGGGGCCCACCCGTCTCGCACAGAACTGCTCGGGCAAGCACGCCGCCATGCTGCTGACGGCGCGCACCCGGGGGTGGGACCTGGACGACTACCTCGACCCCGGACATCCGTTGCAGCGGGAACTGGCCGCGACGGTCGAGGACCTCACCGGCCAGGGCATCGCCCACGTCACGGTCGACGGCTGTGGCGCGCCGCTGTTCTCCGTCTCCCTGCACGGGCTGACCCGGGCCGCCGCCCGGCTGGCGACGGCAGCCCCAGGCACCGACGAGGGCCGCCTCGCCCACGCCATGCGCGAGCACCCGCACATGGTCTCCGGCAGTCGACGTGATGTCGCCCGGCTGGTGCGGGCAGTGCCCGGTCTGCTGGCCAAGGACGGCTTCGAGGGCGTGCAGATCGCGGCGCTGCCCGACGGGCGGGCGGTCGGCGTGAAGATCGCCGACGGCGGCGACCGCGCCCGGATGCCGGTGACGGCGGCCGCCTTGGCGCTCTGCGGCGTCGACCCCGAGGCCCTCGCCCCGTTCGCCACCGCACCCGTCCTGGGCGGCGGGGCACAGGTCGGGACACTCCACGCAGCGGGTGCCCTTGCTCGGCAAGCTGTCTGACGCAGCGTCATGTGCCGGGTGCGAGGCACCCGCTCACCCCGCGGGACGCACCGCACCGGCTTGCGCCACCAACCTCCCCGCGGCCCTTCCCCGGCCCGGCTCCGGCCCGACCTCCCAACACCTCCCCTCCACCTCGCAAAGGAACCCCCGCAACATGACTGCCGCCGGCCACCGCCGCGAACACGATCTGCTCGGAGACCGGGACGTCCCCGCCGACGCCTACTGGGGCATCCACACCCAGCGCGCCGTCGAGAATTTCCCCATCACCGGCACGCAGATCGCCGCCTACCCGCACCTGATCAACGCGCTCGCCGCCGTCAAGGAAGCCGCCGCGCGCGCCAATGAAGACCTCTCCCTGCTCGACTCCGAGCGGGCCGACGCCATCGCGGCCGCCTGCCGGGAGATCCGGGACGGCGGCCGCCTGCACGACCAGTTCATCGTCGACGTCATCCAGGGCGGCGCCGGAACCTCGACGAACATGAACGCCAACGAGGTGATCGCCAACCGCGCGCTGGAGATCCTCGGCCACACCAAGGGCGACTACCACCACCTGCACCCCAACGAACACGTCAACCTCAGCCAGTCGACGAACGACGTCTACCCGACGGCCGTCAAACTCGCCACGATCATCGCCGTACGCGAACTGCTCGACGCGATGACCATCCTGCGCGAAGCCTTCGGCGCCAAGGCCGAGGAGTTCCGCGACGTCCTCAAGATGGGGCGCACCCAGCTTCAGGACGCGGTGCCGATGACCCTCGGCCAGGAGTTCTCGACCTACGCGGTGATGCTGGAGGAGGACCAGAGCCGGCTGGCGGAGGCAGCCCTCCTCGTCCACGAGATCAACCTCGGCGCCACCGCCATCGGCACCGGCCTCAACGCCCCCCGGGGCTACGCCGAAGCGGCGCGCACACACCTTGCCGCGCTCACCGGCGTGCCGCTGGTCACCGCCGCCAACCTCGTCGAGGCCACCCAGGACTGCGGGGCCTTCGTCCACCTGTCCGGTGTCCTCAAGCGCATCGCCGTCAAGCTGTCCAAGAGCTGCAACGACCTGCGGCTGCTCTCCTCCGGCCCACGCGCGGGGCTCGCCGAGATCAACCTGCCGCCGGTGCAGGCCGGTTCGAGCATCATGCCCGGCAAGGTCAACCCGGTCATCCCCGAGGTCGTCAACCAGGTCGCCTTCGAAGTCATCGGCAACGACGTCACCATCACCATGGCCGCCGAAGCGGGCCAGCTCCAGCTGAACGCCTTCGAGCCGATCATCCTGCACTCCCTCTCGGAGAGCATCACCCACCTCGGGGCCGCCTGCCGCACCCTCGCCGAGCGCTGTGTCGTGGGCATCACCGCCAACACCGAAACTCTCCGTGCGAGCGTCGAGAACTCCATCGGCCTGGTCACCGCACTCAACCCGCACATCGGCTACACGGCCGCCACCGCGATCGCCAAGGAGGCCCTCGCCACCGGACGCGGCGTCGCCGAACTGGTCCTGGAACACGGCCTGCTCCCCGCCGACCGGCTCGCGGCGCTGCTGCGCCCGGAGGAGATCGCCGGCACGGGCGGCGATCTCACCACGGCCTGAGCCGCCGGCCGCCTCTCCCTGCCGCGACCGGGCAGGGAGGGCCCGGGCGCGCGAACGTCCCAGTCCCGTCCGGACGTTGGCACCGCCGGCGGGTCACGGAGAGATGTCATGGGAGCCGCGTCATGTAGCGGTTCGAGTGGTTTAGCGTCCCCGTCTGCGTGAATGCGGTGGCTCACCGTCGTTGGTACGCCAAGTGTATTGCGCGATGAGTACACACGACATGAGCAACCCAGACGTGAGCATTCCGACCACGAAGAACACGGACGCATCGAGCGGGGAAGAACGCGCGGCGGATGCTTCGCCCGCCTCGCACCCCTTACCCCCCTCGCACGGCGGGCAGCCCACACGGCGCGCCGTCGTCACGGCAACGGGCGCCTCGGCGCTCGCTGCCGGACTCACCGCCGCCTCCGTCGCGCCCGCGTCCGCGTTGAGCCCTGCCACCGCACCCTCGACGGTGCCGGCCGCGGCGCCACCCGGCACCGATCCGAAGGCGTACACCACGGTCGCCCGCGCCATCGCCGTCTACGACGAGAACGACAAGTCCCTCGTCCCGGCCTACGTGAAGGCCGTCGAGAGCGGTCTGCCCGCCGGCCGGGCGAAGGCGACGAAACGGGTCCTGATCGTCGGGGCCGGGCCCGCCGGTCTGCTCGCCGCCGATCTGCTCAACCGGGCAGGCCATGATGTCGTCGTGATCGAGGCCAACGGCAACCGGGTCGGCGGCCGGATCAAGACGTTCCGCAAGGGCGGCCACGAGGGCGCCGAGCAGCCCTTCGCGGACCCCGCGCAGTACGCCGAGGCCGGGGCCATGCGGCTGCCCGCCAGCCACCCGCTCCTCATGGCGCTGATCAAGAAGCTCCACCTCACGCTCCAGGAGTTCTACCTGGTGGATGTGGACGTCGACAATCCGTCGAAGCAGGCCAATCGCACCTGGATCCACGTCAACGGCGTGCGCATGCGCAGGGCCGACTACGACAAGAACCCCGAAGAGATCAATGACAGCTTCGGCGTCACGGGCCCCAACCGCGTGAAGACCGCATCCGTCATTCTCGCGAACGCCCTCGAACCCGCACACCAGCTCATCCGGGGCAAGGAAGGGACCGCCCTCGTCAACGGATGGGCCGAGATCCTCAAGAAGTACGGCCACTGGTCGATGTACCGGTATCTCACCGAAGCCGCCGGACTCGACACCAGGACCGTCGACCTCATCGGCACCATCCAGAACCTGACCTCACGGCTGCACCTCTCCTTCACCCACAGCTTCCTGTCCGCCGCGCTGATCGACCCCAAGACCAAGTTCTGGGAGATCAAGGGCGGCACCGCGCTGCTCGCCGACGCGCTGTACGCGCCGGTCAAGGGGAAAGTGCGGCTCGACAGGCGTGCCGTACGGATCGAACGGCACGGCGGAAAGGTGCGGGTGCACACCGTTTCCGAGGACTGCCAGACCGGCGACGGCGGAGTCACGGAGGTCTTCGAGGGCGACGAGGCGATCATCACCGTCCCCTTCTCCGGACTGCGCCATGTGGCCTTCGACCCGCCGCTCACCTACGGAAAGCGCCGGGCCGTCACGGAACTGCACTACGACGCCGCGACCAAGGTGCTGCTGGAATTCTCCCGGCGCTGGTGGGAGTTCACGGAGGCGCAGTGGAAGGAGGCGCTGAACTCCATCGAGGACGACCTCTACGACAAGTACAAGGCGGGTCACGTCAAGCACGGCAAGTATCTGGGCGCGCACAAGTCCGTCAAGGATCTGGGCGTGACGGTCCCCGACGAATTCAAGAAGTGCTTCGCCGTCTTCCGGCCCGTGATGAGGGGCGAACCGGAAGCCACTCATGTCCGTGGCGGCGGGACCGTGAGCGACAATGCCAACCGCTTCATGTACTTCGAGCACGCGCAGCCCATGGAGGGCAGCGACGGAGGCGTCATGCTCGCCTCCTACAGCTGGTCCGACGACGCCCTCAAGTGGGATGCCTTCGCCGACGAGGAGCGTTATCTGCGCGCGCTCGCCGGAGTGCAGGCTGTCTTCGGCCGTCGCTGCGAGGTCTTCTTCACGACCAAGTGCAAGACCCAGTCGTGGATGCGCGATCACTACGCCTACGGTGAAGCCTCCGTGCTCTTCCCCGGCCAGCACACGGAATTGTTTCCCGACGTGCCCACATCCGAGGGGCCGCTGCACTTCGCGGGGGACCACACCTCCATCAAGCCCGCGTGGATCGAGGGCGCCCTCGAATCCGCCGTCCGCACAGCATTGAAGGTCCACACGGGCTGAGACGCGGCGGGACCCGTCCGGTGCCCCGGTCGCCCCGGGACACCGGACGGGTACCCCGTCCTGGTCAGGCCGGGCGTGGGATGTAGGCAAGGCCGTGAGCGCCGGGCTCGTCGAGTTTGGCGATGTCGATCCGGGCCAGCTCCTGCAGCGTCTCCAGGTCGACGATGTTGACAGTGGAGGAGGCGACGCAGGCCACGTAGGCGATGCGGCCGTCGGGCGAGGAGGTGATCGTCAACGGGGCGCACCCCACCTCCAGTTCACCCAGTCGCTTGTGGGTGTCGGCGGAGAACACCGTGAGGCGGCCAGGCGCATGGCGTCCGAGCTGGGACACCGGGTCGGATTCCATGCGCAGCTCGCCCGCGAGCAGCTTGCCCGTCGACGTCAGGTGCACCGGCAGGATGGTGTTCTCCGTGGGCAGGATGTCGACGACGGATGCCGTCCGGGCGTCGATGACCCGGATACCGGTGGCGGGGGCCTCCTCGGCGGTGGCGGAGAAGGCGGCGTAGGGTCCGGCGACGTAGACGCGCGTGCCGTCGGCGGATACGGCGAGTCCCTCGCTGCCCGGCACCTCGACCTTCGCGGTGAGGGTTCCCTGTTCGAGGTCGACGACCGATACGAACGGCGCCTCCTTGTTGGTGGCGTAACCCGTCCTGCCGGCCGGGTCGATGGCGAACCAGTGCGGGCCGGGCGCGTGGGTGTCGATCCTGCCCAGCGGGCGGCGGGTCTCGGTGTCGATCACCACGACGCCGCCGGGCCGGTCCGCCGAGCCCTCCACGCTGACGTAGAGACGCCGGTGCGCCGTGTCCAACGCCAGTCCGTGCGGGCCGTGTTCCGGGGCGAGGTCGATCACCTCGACGACGCGGTGTGAGTCGGGGTCGATGACGGTCAGCTCGGTGCGTCGGCCGCCGTTCGCGTGGTAGTACCCCGAGCGATACGCCGTGGTGCACCACAGCAGACGCTGCGTCGGGTCGAAGCACAACTCGTGTGGCTCGGCGAGGACTTCCACCGTACCGACGTGCCGATCGGAGGCGGCGTCGAAGAACGAGACGGTGGGCCCGCTCTGACTGACCACGGCCAGCACATCGCCGTCTCGGCCGGTGCGGGGGGACTGCTGCATGGATATCTCCTCGGACGAGGCGAAGGGATGTCACGCGTCTTCGCGGACACCTCCACTCCGGGCACGAGAGGATGTCGCCACAATGCAAAGATTGGCAGTCAATAGTTGACTCAGGCGTAAAACTGCAGCTCAGGAGTGTTCATGGATCTCAACCTGCTGCGGGCCCTGGACGCCCTGCTCCAGGAGAACAGCGTGACCCGCGCCGCGGAGCGCCTCGGCACCTCACCCGCGGCGGCCAGCCGGACCCTGGCCCGACTCCGGCGCGCTGTCGGCGACCCCCTGCTGGTCCGCGCCGGTCAGGGAATGGTCCCCACCCCGCGAGCCATGGAACTCCGGGGAGAGGTGAGCGCGTTGCTGCGAAGCTGCGACAACGTCCTGCGCCCGGGGGCCGGTTTCGACGCGGTCCATCTCCAGCGCACCTTCACGGTGCAGGCCACCGACCTGCTCCTGGTGGGGCTCGCCGGGAGCCTGACCGACCGGATCCGCGCGGAGGCCCCGCAGGTGAACGTGGACTTCCTCCCGGAGGCGGTGGAGGGTGGCCCCGCGCTGCGGCAGGGCTGGGTCGACGTCGAACTGGGCGTCCTCGGACACCTGGACCCGGAGATCCGCACCCAACGGCTCACCCGGATGACACCGGTCGCCGTCGCGCGCAGCGGCCATCCTCTCTTCGACGGGCGGATCGACGCCCGCCGTTTCGCGGCGGCGGACCATATCGGCATCTCCCGTCTCGGTAAGCGCCTCGGGCCCATTGACGCCGCGCTCGCGGAACTCGGGCTACGGCGCCGGACCGCGGTCGTGGTACCCAGCCATACGAGCGCCATGATGCTCGCCCGGACCACTGATCTCGTGGCGCTCACCATGGCTGACTGGCTTCCCGAGACGATCTCCGCACTGGGACTGCGCACCTTCCGCGTCCCCCTCGACCTGCCCCCGCTCGAAATCGGAATGGCCTGGCACCCCCGCAACTCCACCGATCCGGGCCACCGTTGGTTCCGCGACCACTTGGCCGCCGCGGTCCTGGCCCCTTCAGCGACGGGGGATGGCCCTTCCCTGGGGAGTGCGGAGTCGTAGGTGGGCCTGTCCTATCCGCGACGCGGCTCCACGGGAGCTGCGCGATCCGTGCGGGTCAGCCGGCTGCGGTCGCGACCGCGAGGCCGAGGCCGACCAGCACGACGCCCGTGGTCCGGCCCAGCGCGCGGTGGATCACCGGCTTGGCGAGGAAGCGCCCGGCCTTGGACAGCAGGAGCACGTAGCTGCCCAGCCAGGTGAGGGTGAGCATGGTGTGGAGGAGTGCGAGGAGCGTCATGGCTCCGGCGGCGGGTAGTTGAGGCGGGGCCAGCGTGGGGAGCAGACCCGTGTAGAAGACGGCGATCTTCGGGTTGAGGACATTGCTGACCAGGCCGGTCCGCCACGGGCTGCCGGTAGTGGGTTGGGCCGCGGTATCTGCTGAGGCAGGGGCCGCCCGGCGGTTGTGCCACAGCGCCTGTGCGCCCAGGAACACCAGGTAGCCGGCGCCCAGGAGCTTGACCGCGAGGTAGGCCGCAGGTGAGGAGGCGAGCACGGCCGATAGTCCGGCGACGGTCAGCGCGCCCCAGATCAGCAGCCCGGTCGCTATTCCGCCCACGGTCCGCAGCCCGTCCCGGGGGCCGGCCGCGAGGGTGCGCCGGGTCACCACTGCCATGTCCGGCCCCGGAGTGATGGTCAGCAGGCCGAGGACGCCGACCGCGGCTATGAGGTGGGTCAGCATCCTGCCGTCCCCCTGCCATGCCGAGCGCCATACGTGGAGGCGATGAAGGTGCGGTGGTTCAACGCAGGGGCCTTTCAGGTATGGCGAGTTCAGTGAGCGGCGGGGGAGTGCGGGTCGGCAGCCGGGCCCTCGGTGCTCAGCAGCGGGGCTGCCGAGGACGAACCGAGCCCGAGCGTCTGCGGCGTTCGGTCGGATCCGGGCCGCTGAGTGACGCACGTAGAGAGCCGCGCAGGGCCGCTTCCGGCTCGGCGGCGCCTCGGCTGATCGCGCTCAACTCCGCATACCGCAGCGGGAGTTAGGTCATCGGGGTAGGGGGGTGGCCGGGCAGGCGGGGAGGGAAGCCCCGTGCGTCGGTGCGGGCGGGTGTGCGCCGCGCCTGCGGGCGCCCGGTCGCACGGGCCACGGCAACGTGCGCGGGGAGGGAACGCTTTCAGTCACCCGACCAGGGTCGGACGCTCACCTGTCATCGGTCCAGCGAATGTTTTCGACCTATACTCATCGAAAATACCGACCATTACCTGGTCGCCGGGCAACGGTGAGGAGGGCGGTCCGCCGATGTTCGACCTGCACCGACTGCGCCTGCTGCGTGAGCTCAAGCACCGCGGCACGCTCGCGGCCGTAGCGGACGCCCTGTCCTACGCCCCCTCCTCCGTCTCCCAGCAGCTCTCCCAGCTGGAAGCCGAGGTCGGCGTCCGGCTGCTGGAACCCGTCGGGCGGCGGGTGCGGCTGACCGAGCAGGCCGAGATCCTCGTCGCCCACACCGAGGTGGTCCTCGAACGCTTGGAGCGCGCCGAGGCGGACATCGCCACCTCGCTGACCGACCTGACCGGCACCCTGCGTATCGCCTCGTTCCAAACGGCTGCCCTTGCCCTGGTCCCGACGGCGCTGGACCTGCTCCGCGACCGCCACCCGCAACTGCGCGTCCACGTCACGCAGAGGGAACCGGAACGGTCCCTCCCCGCTCTCCAAGCCCGCGACTTCGACCTGGTACTCGCCGAGGAATACCCCGGCACCCCCAACCCGCGGTCCGCCGAACTCGAAGAGGAGGACCTGCTCGACGACGCCCTCCACCTCGCACTGCCGGAAACGGCCGGCGGATCGGACGCCGAGAGCCCGATGGCGGCCCTGCGCTCACTCGCGGACCACCCCTGGGTGCTGGAACCCGAGGGCACCACCGCCCGGCACTGGGCCATGACCCTCTGCCGCGACGCGGGCTTCGAACCCGACGTACGGTTCGAGACCACCGACCTTCTGCTGCACGTCCGCCTCGTCGAGCAGAATCACGCCGCCGCCTTCCTGCCCGGCCTCGTCTGGAGCGGACGGCACCCGACCGTCACCCTCCGGCAGCTTCCCCGCGGCCGGCGCACACGCCGCGTCTTCACCGTCGTACGCCGCGGCCGCAGCGCGCACCCCGCCGTCCGCGCGTGCCGGGACGCCTTCCTCCGGGCCGCCGCGCTCCGCTCCAACCCGGCCTAGCAGAGCCCGGCGTCGCGTCGCACCGGTCGTCGGCGGGGCGTTCGTGGGGGCGGTCGGGGCAGTTGGCTTGGGCCCATCCCCGTTACGAGAGGGGGCCCGGCCGGTGCGCCTCCGTGAAGAGCGCTGCGAAGATCCGCTCGCAGCGTGCGGTCATCTCGTCGGCGGTCTGCTCGGGGTGATGCCGCCACCAGGCCACCGCTGCGCTCACGGTCCCGTACCAGAGGTGCGTGACCAGGTCGGCATCGAGCGGATCGGCGGCGCGGGAGGAGCCCAGGAAGTCGGCCACGCCCGCCGCTCCCATCCGGTTGAGTTCCCGCCGGTGTACGGCGGCCGCGGCGTAGAGCTCGCTGCCGGCCGGAAGTGTCGAGTCGTAGACCAACTCCCAATCCTGCAAGCGTGATTCGAGCGCCCGGAAGATGGCGCCGAGGGTGCGTTCGGCCCGTGTGATGTCGGAGGGGCCCGCTTGCGCGGAGGCGACCGCCGCGACGAGGCCGGAGCCCGCACGGTCGAGGCAGGTCAGGTAGAGGCCGTCCTTGGATCCGAAGTACTCGTAGATCAGGGGTTTGGTGATCCCCGCTTGCGCCGCCACGGCCGCGATCGAACCGCGTGCCCAGCCCTTGTCGCCGAACTCCGCCGCCGCCGCGTCCAAGATCAGTCGTTCGCGGTCCTTGCGGGGCATGCCTTTGGTGCCCACACCCCGCGTCCCGTCCAGCTGCTTGCTCATGGCCGCACCCTATGCCACGCTGACCAACCGGTAACTTACCCATTGTTCAGATCGGTGGTGTGGGAGTGCGGCACAAGACGCGTTCGTGGTGGGGATGGGGAAATACCGAGGACGCGGTGGTCGGCGCCGAGCGTGAGGCGCTCAGCCGACGGGTCTCACAGCTGCTTCCGGATGCGGATCTGACGCCGCACTCGGCTCCGCCGGTGGAGGCGTTCGACGTGGGCGCGAGCCGGATCCAGGCGCCGTCGGCCCTGGCGCCGATCGTCTCCGAGGATGTGCGCGACCGGCTGGCGCACAGCCATGGGCAGGCCTTCCGTGACGTCGTCCGCGCTCTGCTGGGAAAGCTCCCGCACGTGCCCGACCTCGTCGTACGGCCGACCTCGGAGGCCGAGGTCATCCAGGTGCTGGACTGGTGCAGCGACGCCCACGTCGCCGTCATCCCCTTCGGGGGCGGCTCTTCCGTGGTGGGAGGTGTGGAGCCTCGTGTCGACGGCGCGTACTCCGGGGTGGTCAGCCTGGACCTCACCTCGATGGACCGGGTCATCGAGGTCGACCACATCAGCCGGGCCGCCCTCGTCCAGGCCGGAGTTCTCGGTCCGCATCTGGAGGAGCAGCTCAGGCCGCGTGGTTACACGCTCCGCTTCTTCCCGCAGTCCTTCGAGTTCTCCAGTCTCGGCGGCTGGCTGGCCACTCGCGCGGGGGGCCATTTCGCGACGCTGCTCACGCACATCGACGACCTCACCGAGTCGCTCCGGGTGGTCACCCCCGCCGGCGTCATCCAGTCCCGCCGGCTCCCGGCCTCGGGCGCGGGCCCTTCCCCCGACCGGTTGTTCCTCGGCTCCGAGGGGTCGCTGGGCGTCATCACGCAAGCATGGGTGCGGCTCCAGGACCGGCCCCGTTGGCGGGCAGCGGCATCGGTCGGCTTCGCTGACCACGACGCGGGCGTGCAAGCCGTCCGCGCACTGTCCCAATCGGGACTCCACCCTTCCAACTGCCGCCTCCTGGACCCCATGGAGGCGTTCCTCAACGCGGACTCCCCGACGGCCGTCCTGCTGCTCGGATTCGAATCCGCGGACCACCCCGTCCACACCTGGATGGAACGCGCGCTGGAACTCTGCCGTGATCACGGTGGCACCCTGGCCGAGCCGCCGCGATACACCGATACCGACACCGACCGGGCCGCACGCAGTGGAGCGGCAGATTCCTGGCGCTCCTCCTTCCTTCGTATGCCCTATCAGCGGGACGCACTTGCCGCGCAAGGCATGATCGTGGAGACCTTCGAGACCGCCTGCACGTGGGACAGGTTCGACGCGCTTCGCGCAGCCGTCGACGAGGCGGCTCGGGACGCCATGCGCCAGGTCGGTGCCACCGGAGTGGTGACCTGCCGGTTCACCCATGTCTATCCCGACGGCCCGGCACCCTATTTCGGCATCTACGCCGCCGGCGCCTGGGGCCGGACGGTGGAGCAGTGGGACGAGATCAAGGCGGCGGTCTCCGAGGCGCTGATCGCCTGCGGGGGCACCATCACCCACCATCACGCCGTGGGCCGCGACCACCGGCCCTGGTACGACCAGCAGCGTCCCGACCTCTTCGCCGCTGCCCTCCAGGCCGGCAAGGCGGCGCTCGATCCCGCGGGGATCCTGAACCCCGGCGCTGTGATCGATCCCCTTCGACGGGAGTAGACGGCCTGGAGCGGCGTCAGCCGACCGGACCGGCGGGCCGGCCGTTGTCCGCGATGTGCAGCTCGGTATGGCGGCGGAAGGCGTCCGTCGCCGGGTGGGCAGGGCGCGCGGGCCAGGCCAGATGGACGGTGACCGGGTCGGCGTCGCGCACCGGCAGGTAGCGCACGCCCGGATGCGGGTGCTGGTGCACGGTCCCCTCCGCGGTCACGCCGACCGCCGCGCCGGTCGCGATGGTCGTCAGCCACTCGTCCACGCCCGGGACGGTCATCGTGCGCGGCCGCCGCCCCGCCGCCCACAGCTCGGCGCTGGTCGTCGCGGCCGTCGCGCACAGCGCCACCGTCTCCGTACCCAGCTCGGCGAGGGCGACATCCGCGCGGTCCGCGAGCGGATGGCTCACCGGCACGGCGGCCATGCGGCGCTCGCGGATCAGCGCGCGGTGCACCACCTGCGGGTCATCCGGCGCCGGGCGCAGCCGGAGGAACGCGAGATCCGCCTCCCCGCGGCGGAGCAGCGCGGCCGGATCGTCCGCCCGGCGGATGTGCACCGGCACCTCCGGGTGCCGCTCGCGCCAGGCGCGCAGCAGCGGCACGGTGTGGCTGCCCAGTGCGGCCCAGGCGAACGCGAGCCTCAGGGGCCGCGGCGTGCCGTGCCCGGCAGCGTCGGCGAGGGCGTCGTCGAACTGGCCAAGAATGCGGTGCGCGTTCTCCCACAGCCGCTCACCCGGCTCGGTCAGGTGAAGGCTGCGCGTCGTACGGTCCACCAGGCGCACACCGAGGCGCTGTTCGAGCTGGGCGAGGGTCCGCGAGAGGGCGGGTTGAGTGATGCGCAGCGCGCGTGCGGCGGCCGTCAGCGTACCCTCGTCGCCGATCGCCGCCAGGGCCCGCAGGTGACGCAACTCCACATTCATAACTGACAAGCATAAGCGGTGCGCAGACGGCATTTCCCCGGGCGTGGGAGGGGCGCCTAGCGTGGCCGCCATGACGAACCGGCAGCAGAACATCCTCCTGATCGGCGCGGGCGGCACCCTCGGTCGCGCCGTGCACCGGACCCTCGCCTCCCGGGGCCACACGGTCCGCACCGTCGGTCGCACCTCGGGCGACCTGCGGCACGACATCGGCGACCCGGCGCAGATCACCGCACTCTACGAGGCGGCCGGACCGCTGGACGCGGTGGTCAGCGCGGCCGGCTCGGTGCCGTACAAGCCGCTGGCCGAGCTCGGCCCGGACGACTGGCAGGCCGCCTTCAGTGGCAAGGTCCTCTCCCAGATCGAGCTGGTCCGGCAGGGCCTCGCCCAGGTCGCCGAGCGTGGCTCCTTCACCCTGATCACCGGCGTTCTCGCGCACGAGCCCATCGTCACCGGCGCCGCCGCCTCCATGGCCAACGGCGCCGTGGAGTCCTTCGTCCGCGCCGCCGCCATCGAGCTCGCACCGCAGCGGGTGAACGCCGTGTCCCCGAACGTCTTCACGGAGTCCCTGGACACCTACGGCGACTACTTCCCCGGCATGGGCTCCGTACCGCTGGAACGCGTCGCCGAGGCGTACGTACGGTCGGTGGAGGGGGCGCAGACGGGGCAGATCTACCGGCTGTAGCGGTCCGGAAGGCGAGTCCGGGCATCGCCGCCCGTGTGGTGTCGCCGTGCCACCGGCGTACCGGACAAGGCGTGGCCGGATGTGCCGCGCGTCCGTCCTGCAACGCGCGGCACTGTCCGGTTCCGGGCCGCTCGCCGTGATTACGCGTCCGGGGGGAGCCAGAGGACGAGGGTGGCGCGGAAGGCCTCGATCCGGGTGCGCCAGACGGCGTCGATCTGATCGGTGTCCTCGGGTCCGTTGACGCCTTCCTCGGTGTTGGGCAGGACCCCGTACTCCGCGATGAAGCCGGCGAGTTTGTCGCGGTACTGCTGCGCGCCCTCATCCGTGCAGAGTTGGTGGCGGGCCTCGTCGGTGAGCTGGTCGGTGCCCGTTACCGCGCGGCGTGCGTCGGCCTGGGGGTCTTTGGGGGCGTCGTAACTGCCGAAGACGACAGGCAGGTTCTGGAAGTCTTCGAGCAACTGGGTCTGGATTGCCGGTTCGAAGTTGTCCTTGGTGCAGAACGCTTCCGCGATCGCGCCCGCGTCCCTGGCGAATTGGTCGTCGGCGGGGTGGGCGTAGCCATCGGGGATCGCAGGGGCGGAGAAGGAGGTCTGGGGGATTTCCGGGTCGTCTGCGGCTTGGGCGCCGCCTGCGGGAGCCAGGCAGGCGCAAGTCACTGCGACGGCCACGGCGAACCTGGTGGGAGTGGAGGGCTTCATGATGAATCTCCCTGCCGTAACGCACCTCATGCGAGGCGTGGTCACAGGGCGCCTACCCACGCAGGCCCGAATCTCCGGGACAGTCAAAGTACTTCAGCACATCGAGCTACGGCGTGAACAAATTTTCCCACGCGGGGCGGATTGCCGACGGATGGCGGGGCCGCCATTGCAGTCGGACACCTCTCGCTCCGCCGCTGATTCGCCGTACGGCTCCTAGTCGGCGCGACCGGTCGCCGCCACCGTTACGCCCAGACCGATCATCGCGAAGCCACCCGCTCCGCCGACCATCGAAAGGCGACGGTCCGAGCGGGCGAACCAGGAACGGGCCGCCGAGGCCCCCAGGCCCCACAAGGTGTCCGTGATCATGCCGATGGCGACCGGGACGAGACCCAACGTCATCATCTGGAGGGGGACATGGCCCGCCGAGTGGTCCACGAACTGCGGCAGCACCGCCGCGAAGAAGACCAGGCCCTTCGGGTTGGTGACGCCGACGAAAATCCCGTCCAGGATCGTGCGCAGATCGCCGCGCTGCTCACCCGCCGGGGCCTCCATGTCCGCCGCGCGCATCTCCCTGCGGTGCCGGAACGCCTGCACGCCCAGGTAGACGAGATACGCCGCCCCGGCCGTCTTCACGCCCGTGAAGATCGCCGCCGAGCTCTCCACCAGCGCGCCGAGGCCCCAGGCCACAGCGATGACCAGGGCGTACGAACCGACCAAGTTGCCGAGGACCGTCGCGAGCGCCGTGCGGCGGCCGTGTGCAAGGGCTCTACCGATCACGAACAGCACGCTCGGCCCCGGAATCACGATCACCAGGAGGGATATCGCCGCGAAGGCGAGAATGCTCTCCGTGGACACCATCTGTCCGTCACCTCCTGAACTGCGTTCCAGGCGGCAATACAAGCAGACGGCGGACCGGCCGCTCCAGGCTCATCCACATGCCGGTATCACGGGGCACCGGAGGACGCCGCCCCGTGACGCGGAGGGGCTCGCGCCGACGGCCGGCGAAGCGCCCTTCGGGCCCGGTCCGCACGGCCGGGCCCGCTCTCGGTGGTCCTGGTCAGGCGGTGTGGAGCGCCGGGTCGCTGGTGCCGGGCTCGCCCGTCTCGACGTGTCCGGCGAGCCGGCGCAGGTAGGTGCTGTCGCTGTCGGAGTGGACGCGGAGGTCGTACCAGCGCTTGCTGTGGCCGAGGGCGACCCAGCGGGTCTGCCGGCCGCCCGCCTCGATGGTGAGGTTGCTGCTCTTGCCGCCGTAGGCGTTGGTGATGGTGAGGTGGCAGGCAGTTTTGGCGGGGTTGGTGATGTCGAGTTTGATGCGGCCGGTGTTCTCGTCGTGGTGGCCGGTGATTTCGGGGCTCACGGTGGCGGCGGTGCCCTTGAAGACACGCAGATAGCCGTTGGGTCCGTGCGCGGTCAGCTCGTACGTCCCATCGGACGGGCCGGTGCTCCAGGTGTCGGAGATCTTCTTGCCGGCTTCGGCGGTGTAGGTCCAGGGACCGTCGTCGCGGTTGCCGGAGGTGACGAGGAAGCAGGCTCCGGTTTCCTCACCCGGGGTGAAGGTGAGTTCGATGTTGCCGCTGGAGGGCTTGACGGCCGCGGTGACGAGGGGCACGTAGGGGAGGGGCCGGGTGGGCTTGGTGCCCTTTTCCTGCTTGGGCAGGGCCGGGGCGGCCGGCGGCGAGTGGGTGTAGCTGTTGTGCCGCTCCTTGTCCGGCGGCTGGTAGCCGTCGGTGCTGGGCAGCGGTGCGTGCTTGGTGTGCTTGAGGGTGAAGTCGAAGGCGGAGGTGAGGTCGCCGCAGATGGCGCGTCGCCAGGGTGAGATGTGCGGTTCGTGGACTCCGAAGCGGCGTTCCATGAACTGGATGACGGAGGTGTGGTCGAAGACCTCGGAGCAGACGTAGCCGCCGGTCGACCAAGGGGAGACGACCAGCGTGGGGACGCGCATACCGAGGCCGTACGGGCCCGCGCTGTAGCTGCTGTCGCCGGGGAAGATGTCGAGCTCGGTGTCGACGGTGGAGGCTCCCCAGGAGGAGTCGGCCGGCGGGTAGGGCGGGGGTACGTGGTCGAAGTAGCCGTCGTTCTCGTCGTAGGTGATGAACAGGGCGGTCCTGCTCCAGACCTCGGGGTTGGACGTCAGTGCGTCCAAGACCTGCGAGATGTACCAGGCGCCGTAATTCGCCGGCCAGTTGGGGTGCTCGCAGAACGCTTCCGGGGCGGCGACCCAGGATATTTTCGGCAGGGTTCCGGCCTTGACGTCCGACCGGAGGTCATCGAGAAGATGGCCGCTCTTCTTGATGTTCGTTCCCTTGCACGCCCTTTCGTGGAGCGGGTCACCCGGTTCGGCCTTGCGGAACTTGTTGAAGAACATCAGCGAGTTGTCGGCGTAGTTTCCGCGGTAGGCGTCTTCGAGAGCGCCCCAGAGCCCGTCCTCGGTGAGGCCGTCGCCGATGTCCTGATAGACCTTCCACGACACCCCGGCCTTCTCCAGGCGCTCGGGATAGGTGGTCCAGTCGTAGCCGGCTTCCTCGTTCCCGAGGACCGGTCCGCCGCCCTTGCCGTCGTTTCCGACGTGGCCGCTGTAGAGGTAGTAGCGGTTGGGGTCGGTGGCTCCCATGAAGGAGCAGTGGTAGGAGTCGCAGACCGTGAACGCGTCCGCCAGGGCGTAGTGAAACGGTATGTCTTCCCTGGTCAGGTGGGCCATGGTGCCTGACGACTTGGCCGAGATCCAGTCGTCGTATTTGCCCTTGTTCCATGCCTGATGGCCGGTTTCCCAGTCGTGGTCGAGCCCGGCGATGAACTGCATTCCCAGATCGTCGGCGTCCGGGTGGTAGGGCAGGACTTCTTCGCCACCGCCGGACTGGTGCCATACGGATTTGCCGCTCTCCAGCGTCAGCGGGCGCGGATCTCCGAACCCACGGACGCCCTTGAGGGTGCCGTAGTAGTGGTCGAAGGAGCGGTTTTCCTGCATGAGCACAACGATGTGCTCGACATCGTCGATCGATCCTGAACGGCCGGAAGCGGGGATGCCGGCGGCGCGCATGATGCTGGCGGACAGCGCCGCGAAGCCGGCGGTGCCGCCCGCTACCTGGAGGAAACGCCGACGATTGAATTCAGGCATTGAGCTGTTCCTCTGAAACGTGTGGGGGGAAGGTCGGTCACCGTATTCCGGCCCGCCCTTGAGGCGTCAAATCATGCGAAGGAAGGGTGAAGGGCCAGGAATATTTCAGCTTCAGAAGCAACGCGGAGTTCCTTTTGGGCATCGCCTTCCTGGGGATACCGGCCGCCGCCGCGTGCCGCGTGAGGTCCTTGGTGACAGCTGTGGCAGCGGCCCGGGCCGCGGGTTCGACGCGACCGGTCCGTCCAAGGCGGGCCGGGGCGATCCTGCCGCTGTGCCCGTACCTTCTCCTCATGGACTTCAACATCACGGCGGAAGAGGAGACCCTCGTCTTCCGAATCGCCGAGCGGGTGGGGGCCGGCGACTCCCCGACAGATGACGACCTGGCGCAGGAGCTCGGTGACGAGGTACGGCCGCAGCTCCAGAGCCTCCTCGAAAAGGGCTGGCTGGTTGTCGATCGCGAACGCTCCCTGAGCCTTTCCAGGATTGCGCAGGTGGCCGTCTCCAGCCGGCGGGAGACCAGCGGTCCAGGGGCATGACCTAGCGGCCGGGAGCCCTCTTCGGCCACCACTGACGCGGCGAAAGGAATGGCGATAAGATCGGCGGCAGCATCGCGTGTCGGTCACCGGCTGGGTGAGGCATGGAGGTGTCGGGATATGCCCCTGGAGGCATTCCTTGTCAGTCGAGTTGAACCACACGATCATCCACGCCCGGGACAACCGGGAGTCCGCCGAGTTCTTCGCGGGCCTGCTGGGTCTTGAGATCACCGCGGAGTGGGGACCGTTCATCGCGGTCGAGCTGAGCAACGGCGTCACGCTGGACTTCGCCACGATCCCCGCGGAAAGCATCGCCCCGCAGCACTATGCCTTCCTGATCTCCGAGGAGGAGTTCGAGGCGGCGTACGCACAGATCACGGAGCGCGGCATCGAGCACTACGCCGACCCGCAACGCCGGCATCCCGGCGTGATCAACCACAACGACGGAGGCCGGGGGGTGTACTTCATCGACCCGGCAGGCCACTTCATGGAGCTCATCACCGTGCCGTACGGCGGCCGGCCCTCCTGACCATCCGCCGCACACGACCTAGCACTCTCTGAGTCCCGCGATCGCCAGTGCGTGCTCCTCGGGGTACGCACTGGCGCCCGGCAGCGCGAGCGCGGTCCGGAACTGCTCTCGTGCCGTGGCTGTGCTGCCGGCCGCGGAGTAGGTGCCGCCCAGCCTGCAACGGATGTGCATCTCCAGCCTGACGCAGTTGGGGTCGTTGAGCGGTGACAGCTTCTCCTGCTGGGCGAGGGCCTCGTGATGGAGGGCCACGGCGGCGCTCAGGTTTCCCTCGCCCTCCTCCGCCGTACCCAGGCGGGTCAGGACGAGTGTGTGCAGGAGGATGTCCCCGGCCTGCTCCAGCAGATCGGCTGCCCGGCGGAGCAGGTTCTTGGCCTCCCCGTAGTGGCCGAGGGCGAGCCGGACGTCGGCGGTGCAGGTCAAGGCCCTGCTGAGCAACCGAGGTCTGCCGTTCTTCTCGGCGTGGGTGCAGGCGTCGGCGAGGTAGCCCAGCGCTTCCTCGTTCCGGCCGTGCGAGTGGTGCAGCATGCCCAGTGCGGCGAGCACCATCGCGGTGAGCCAGGTGTCGTTGAGCCGCCGAGCGGGCTCCAGCGCCGCGGTGAGGTGGTTCACGGCCCGCTCGTCCCCGCCGGAACTGAGGTCGGCCATGGCCATCCCGGTCCGCGCCCGCGCCTCTTCGCGCTGGTCCCCGCGACGCCGGCTGAGGTGCAGTGCCTCGCTGAACCAGCTGTGCGCCTGTTGGTATTGGCCCTGGTAGATGTTGGTCAGGCCCATGCAGTTCCGCAGCGCGCAGGCCATCCGCCGGTCCGCGGCCGCATCCGCGTGCGCGAGTGCGGTCTCCACGGTGGTCCGGAGTTCGTGGTAGCGGCCCCGGCGCTCGAAGTAGTCACTCAGCGCCTCCGCGATCCAGCAGGCGTGGTCGGCCTCGCCGAGCGCCGCGGCGTGTCCCACGACGTCGACGAGTTCCTCGCTTCCGGCGTCCAGCCACCTGTCCGCGTCCCGCCAGTCGGTGAAGGGCGCTCCGGCGGTCGAGGGCCCGGTGGAAAATCCTTCCGGGCCCCAGTCGCTGCTGATCCGGCCGGCGGCCAGATAGAGGTGGAAGGCGGAGGCGCGGGCCGCGGCGGCCTCGGCGGGCGCGGCTTCCGCGAGCCGCCGGGCGTGCGCGCGAACCAGGTCGTGAAACCGGTAGCGGCCGGGACGAGGCTGCTGCAGCAGACTCGTGTCGACCAGGTTTTCCAGGATCTGTTCGGCGTCGCGGAACGAGCTGTCGAGCATGGCGGCCGCGGTGAGTGCGTCGAACTCGACCGTCGGCGCCAGGCTCATCGTGCGGAATCCGCGCTGCTGCTTCGGCGGGAGCTGGTCGTACGACAGGCGGAAGGCGGCCTCCACGCTGCGATCCCCGGCCCTCAGTTCGTCGAGGCGGTGCTCGTCGCCCGCGATGCGGTCCACCAGATACGCCAGCGTCCACGCGTCACGGGTCTGCAGCCGCGTACCGGCGATGCGCAGCGCGAGCGGCAGCCCGTCACACAGCCGGACCAGCTCATGCGTCGCCTCGGGTTCCCGGTCCGCGCGATCCTCGCCGACGATATGCCTGAGCAGGGACACCGCGCTGCCGGTCTCCAGGGGCTCCAGGGTGACCCGTCGATCGGCGTCCAGTCCGGCCAGCCGGCGCCGGCCCGCCACGATCACCTTGCTGCCCGGTCCGGCGGGCAGCAGCGGCCGCAGCTGCTGGGTGCTCAGGGCGTCGTCCAGCACCAGAAGCAGCCGCAGTGAGCTGGTGGCGGCCCGCCAGGCCGCGGTCAGTTCGTCGAGGTCGCTGGGCACCTCGCTCTCGGCCGTGCCGATCGAGCGCAACATCCGCCGCAGCACTCGCTGTGGCGAGAGCCGCTGCCGTCCGGTGCTGTGAGCGCGCAGGTCCACGAAGAGGCAGCCGTCGGGGTAGTGGGAGCGAAGCGCGTGGGCCGCTCGCAGGACGAGCGCGGTCTTGCCGACGCCCGCGGTGCCGTCCACGGCCACGACCGACACGAATGCGGACGGCGACGGCTCGGTCAGCAGCGCCAGTTCCCGCTCCCGCCCGATGACTTGGCCGGTACTGCCCGGCAGTTCATCGACCGCACGGCGCGGCCGGGGCACGGGCGGCGGAGCCGCGGAGCGCGCCACCGCCGGGCCGAGGAGCTGCGCGTCATCGCGGCGCAGCACTGCCTGGTGCACCCGGCGGAGCTCCATACCGGGATCGACCCCGAGCTCGTCGCGCAGCCGCGCGCACATGTCCTGATAGACGGTCAGCGCCGCCGCCTGGCGCCCGCTGCCGTACAGGGCTCGCATCCGCAGCGCTGCCAGCGATTCGTCGTACGGATCGGATGCGGACAACGTGGCCAGTTCGTCCAGGGCCTCGGCGGGCCGGCCGAGCAGAACAAGGCATTCCAGCCTCTCCTGCCGAAACGTGCTCAGCTGCTGGGACAGCCGTTGCCGCTCGGTCTGCACGAGCGGGCCGGAGAGCCCGGCCAGGGGCTCGCCGCGGACCAGGTCGAGTGCCTCGGTGAACCGGTCCATCGCGGTGGCGAGGTCACCGGATGCCCTCGCGCTCTGAGCTTCACCGACGCGCTCGGTCAGCTCGGCCACATCGAGCCGGGTCCCGTCCATGAGGAACCGGTAGCCCTCCCGGCCGCCACGGATCGCCGACCCCGATGGTCCGGCGCCTTCCACGTCGAGCGCCTTGCGCAGCTGGTAGACGTAGCTCGGGAGCACACGGCGGCCGGACTTCGGCGGCCGGGTACCCCACACGTCATCGAGCAACTGCTCATGGCTGACCAGCGTGCCCGGACGCAGCACCAGCGCGGCCAGCACCGCCTGTCGCCGTAGCGGCCCCAGATCCAGAGGCGTCCCGTCCCGCCAGGCCCGCACCGGTCCGAGGACCGCGATACGAAGCCCCTGTAAAGCACCCGCGTCCATCCCGAAGCCCCCCGCTCTCGCGCACCATCGAGATTTCACCCGTATTTCAGCGTCTCCCGCAAGGGTTGGCAAGTCGCCATCGCGCCCCGCTGGGAAGCATGGGAGCAGGGGAACCGAGATGGCAGGTAGCGGGGGGCGGGCGAGCGCCCCACGCTCCGATGACGAACCTACCCGAGGGTTTCGCGGCACACGAGCCGTTCGTACCACTCCCCCCACCAGGAGGTCATGTGAGCGAGCACCACTCCACCCGCCGAAGCATCCTGAAGGCCGTCGGCGGCGTCTCCGCGGCGATGGCTCTCGGCGGCGCCGGCGTCCTGGCGTCGGCGCCGGCCGCCCACGCCGCCGCTGCGGCCGGCGACGGCTCCGGGCTGCGCATCGTGGAGCACAACGAGGACGATCCCCGCATGTGGTACTACCGCTTCGCGACCGACGCGATCGGCTGGCAGCCAGCCGTCAACGTCCTGCTCCCCGACGACTACCACACCAGCGGACGCACCTACCCGGTCCTCTATCTGTTCCACGGGGGCGGTACCGACCAGGACTTCATGTCCTGGGACCGGCTTCCCGAGGGAGGCATCCGCGCCTGGACCGCAGGCAAGCCGGTCATCGTGGTGATGCCCGACGGCGGTCACGCGGGCTGGTACTCCAACCCGGTCAGCTCCAACACGGGGCCCCGGGACTGGGAGACCTTCCACATGGCTCAGCTGCTCCCGTGGATCGAGTCGAACTTCCGGACGTACGCGGAGTTCGACGGCCGTGCCGTCGCCGGCTTCTCGATGGGCGGCTTCGGCGCCCTGAAGTACGCGGCGAAGTACCACGGCCACTTCGCCTCGGTGAGCGCCCACTCCGGCCCGCCGAGCCTGCGCCGCGACCTCGGCGCGGTCGTCCACTGGGCCAACGTCTCCGCCGGTGCCCTGGACCTGGGCGGCGGCACGATCTACGGCGTGCCGTGGGACGAGGCCAGGGTCAGCGCCGACAACCCGGCCGAAAACGTCGAGCGCTACCGCAACAAGCGGGTCTTCCTGGTGGCCGGTACCAGTCCCAACCCGGTCGACCCGTTCGACCTGCTCAACGAGACCGAAGTGCTCGCCGGCCAGCGGGAGTTCCGCGGCCTCCTGGACAACGCGGGTATCCGGCACGAATGGCACGAGGAGCCCGGCGGGCACTTCGTCCGGCCCGAGAGGTTCCGCGGCGACCTCGAAGGCATCCTCGCCCGGCTTCGTAAGGCGTAGGGCAGCCGGCTCCGGCCACACGGCACCGGCACCCCGGTCCACCGTCCACATGTGGGGCAGTGGGCCGGGGTGCGGTCTCGTCTTCTCCTCGGGTCGGGCTGCTCAGTCGTCACGATCGATGGAGTGCGAACCGGACGACCTCACACGGCACATGCGCCACTCGCCGCGATGCCTGGGCACCGGGAGCTCGGAGAAGGATGGGCATGCTGAAGATCGTGGCGGATGACCTCTCCGGCCCGGAGATCGCCCGGTTCCTCACCGAACACGTGGCACAGATGCGCTCCCTCACGCCGTTGGAGAGTAAGCACGCCCTCGACCTCGACGGCCTTCGAGCACCCGGGATCACGTTCTGGTCGGTCCTGGAGGGCGACAGCCTGGTGGGCTGCGGAGCGATCAAGAGGCTGGACTCGGGCCACGCCGAGCTGAAGTCGATGCGTACCAGGCCCACTCGGCAGCGAAGCGGGGTCGCCTCCCAGCTGCTGGAACACATCATCGGCGAAGCCACCCGCATGGGGTTCACCAGACTGAGCCTGGAGACCGGATCCGCCGAGTTCTTCCTGCCAGCCAGAAAGCTGTACGAGAAGTTCGGCTTCCGGTGCTGTGCGCCCTTCGCGGACTACCGGCCCGACCCGAACAGCACGTTCATGACCAGGGTGCTCTGAACGCATGTGCAGCAAGGCCCGGCTTCAGAGCATCACATGCTTGGCCTGGGTGTAGTCCAGCAGGCCCGCCAGGGACAGATCGCTGCCGTAGCCGGAGTGTTTGACTCCGCC
The DNA here is from genome assembly GCF_045782725.1 of Streptomyces sp. Pv4-95. NCBI lineage: Bacteria > Bacillati > Actinomycetota > Actinomycetes > Kitasatosporales > Streptomycetaceae > Streptomyces > Streptomyces sp. Pv4-95. The sequence continues at coordinate 634,637 of NZ_CP127172.1, read as the reverse complement.
GTGCGGCATCTCCGACACCGTGGTGCCGTGGGTGTTCACCCATACGATCCCGGTGTGCAGCGCCCGGGTGGCCCGCATCGCCAGGTCGTGGCGCGTGGTCCACACACTGGCCGCCAGGCCGAACCGGACCCCGTTGGCCAGCCGCAGCGCCTCCTCCTCATCGTCGAAGGACTGCACGGTGACCACCGGGCCGAAGATCTCCTCCTGTACCGGTTCGTCGCTCTGGCGCAGCCCGACCACCACGGTGGGGGAGTGGAACCAGCCGGGCCGCTCGGGCGACTTCCCTCCGGTCACCACCTCGGCGTGGCTCGGAAGTCGATTCAACAGCCCTGCTACGGAGGCGAGTTGGGTAGCGCTGTTGACCGGGCCGTAGTCGGCGGGTTCCTCGGGACCCGCGGTGCGCAGTGCTTGCGCGCAGGCCGTGAACGCGGCCACGAACGCGTCGTGCACGCGCCGGTGTACAAGGAACCGGGTGGGAGCGGTGCAGTCCTGCCCGGCGTTGTAGTACGCGACGGCCGCGAGCTCCGCAGCGGTGGCCTCGACGTCCACGTCGTCGTGGACGATGACCGGGGCGTTGCCGCCCAGCTCCAGGTGCACGCGCTTGAGGTCCGCCGCGGCCGCGGCGGCGATCTCCTGGCCGGCCCGCACGCTGCCGGTGACGGCGACGAGGCGGGGCACCGGATGCGCGGTCAGGGACCGGCCGGTGTCGCGGTCGCCGCAGATCACGTTGAGCACGCCGGGCGGCAGGTGTTCCGCGGCTGCCCGGGCCAGTACCCCCGACGACGACGGGGTGCTGTCCGCGGGCTTGAGGACGCTGGTGTTGCCCGCCGCGAGGGCCGGTGCGACCTTCCACGCCGCCATCATCAGCGGATAGTTCCAGGGCGTGATCTGTGCGCAGACACCGACCGGTTCCCGCCGGAGCAGCGAGGTACGGCCCTCGGTGTACTCGGCTGCCACCGCACCCGGCAGGTTGCGTGCCGCCCCCGCGAAGAAGCGGAAGGTGTCGATGACCGCGGGCAGTTCGTCGTTGCGGAACTGGTCCGGCTGCTTGCCGGTGTCCCCGACCTCGGCGGCCACCAAGGCGTCGGCGTGCTCCTCGATCGCGTCGGCGATCCGCAGCAGGGCCTGCTGCCGCTCCGCGGGGGTGGTGAGCGACCAGCGGTCGAAGGCCGTCTCCGCGGCCCGGCAAGCCGCGTCCGTGTCGGGAGCCCCGGAGCGGGGAGCGCTGCGGTGCACCGCCCCGGTGGCGGGGTTGACGAGATCCATCGTGGCGCCGGAGGCTGCCGGGCGGTCGGCTCCCGCGATGTGGTTGAGGACCGGGGGGAGGGCGTTCGTCTCAGCCATGGCGCAGCACCGCCTGTGCCGCTTCCCGGCCGGTGCGTACCGCGCCTTCCATGTAGCCGGCCACCCACTGGTCGGATCCGCACACGTAGAAGGGCGGTTCATGGGTGCCGTGCAGGGGCCCGACGCCCATGACGTCACCGGGGTTCCAGTGCGTGACGTAGCCCTGGGTCCACGGATCGGTGCCCCACATCCGCAGGGCGGACATGAACGGCTGGTGGGCCTCGTCGCCGTAGAGGCGGGCGATGTCGCTGAGCAGCTCGTGGTCGCGCAGTTCGGCCGGCATGCCCAGCAGCACCCCGTAGCGCTCGGGAGGTATCAGGGCGGAGAGGATGCCCTCGCTCTGCGGCCAGGTGCTGCCGAGCACGCCCTCGCACTCGGACAGACCGTTGAGGTCCAGGCTGCGCCAGAAGGGCTTGTCGTAGGCCACCGCGAACTTGGCGGCGACGGCCTGCCGCTGGCGGTGCAGCGAGGCGAGGCGGGCCGCGGAGACGCCGGTGACGGCGACCGAGCGGAGCGGGCCGACCGGCAGGGCGCTGACCACCGCATCCGCGGTCAGCGTCGGGCCGTCGGTCAGGCGGACCCGGCAGCCTCCCGGTCGCACCGTCACTTCGTCGACGGGCGCTTCGAGACGGATGCGCCGGCCCAGTTGCTCGGCCATGCGCAGGGCCACGGTCGCCGACCCCTCCGCGACGCGCAGCCCCTCCCAGTCCTCGTACGCATAGGCGTCGTCACCGGGGACGGCGGCGTGCTTGCGGAGCGCGGCCAGCAGGGAGGTGCGTTCACAGGACCCGCTGGCCAGGGCGAGCTGGCCGATTTCCCAGAGCCGTACGACCGCGGGGCTCGCTCCTTCGGAGCGCAGCCAGGCTCCGACCGACAGGCGGTCGAGGGCCTCCGCGTGCGGGTGGGACCAGGGGTCCTGCGGGTCGACGGTGCGTGCAAGCGCCACGAACGCGGCGGCGGCACGGCGGTGGCCGGCCTCGTCGCCGGGGCCGAACCAGTGCGGCGGGTCCCCGGCCGACACGCCTTCCGCCGTGGCCCTGGCCATCCGGCCGGGTTCGGCGACGTAGCTGGGGACGAGGGTGAGGCCGAGTTCTGCAGCGAGCGCGAGGTAGGCGGTGTGGGCCCGGCCGACCACCTCCCCGCCGAGCTGTACCAGCCGGCCGTCGGGCAGCACGGTCTGCTCGACCCGTCCGCCCACCCGGTCGCGGGCTTCGAGTATGAGGACGTCGGCGCCGGCCGCGTGCAGGTCCCGTGCCGCGGCGAGGCCGGCGAGGCCGGCGCCGAGCACGATGACATCGTGATTCATGAGGGCGTTCCTTCGCTGTGGGTGGGCGGCTGGAGGTGGGCGCCGGTCAGTCCAGGACCAGGCAGTGCTCGGGCTTCCAGCCGATCTCCACGCTTTCGCCGCCGCTCCAGCGGTCCTCCATGCGGGAGCGGTAGGTGTTCTGCTCCAGTACGGACACCGTGACGCCGGGGGCGAGTTCGATGAGATAGGTGGTGGTCGGGCCGGAGTAGACGGTCTCCCGCACCACGCCGTTCACCAGGGCCATGCCCGGTTCGAAGTCGGAGAGCCAGATCTTCTCGGGCCGGATCGACAGGCTGACGCTGCTGCCGTCGGGGACGCCGGTGCGCACACCCACCGGCAGCGCGGGGCCGCAGTCGAGGACCACCTCGCCGGAGCGATAGGTGCCGGGCACGAGGTTGGAGGTGCCCATGAAGGACGCCACGAACTGGTTGGCGGGACGTTCGTAGACATCCTCCGGGGGGCCGCACTGCTCGACGCGGCCCTGGTTCATCACCGCCACCCGGTCCGACATGGTCAGCGCCTCGTCCTGATCGTGCGTGACGAAGACGAAGGTGATGCCGACCTCGCGCTGAATCTGCTTGAGCTCGACCTGCATACGCCGCCGCAGCTTCAGGTCGAGCGCCGCCAGCGGTTCGTCGAGCAGCAGGACCTGGGGGCGGTTGACGAGGGCGCGCGCCAGGGCGACCCGCTGGCGCTGCCCGCCCGAGAGCGTGCCGGGCTTGCGGCCGCCGAGGTCGCCGAGCTGCACCCGGTCCAGCATGGTGGCGACCCGTTCGCGGATCTCGGCCCGGGGGACGCCCTTGCGCTTGAGGCCGAAGGCCACGTTGTCGGCCACCGACAGGTGGTCGAAGAGGGCGTAGCTCTGGAAGACGGTGTTGACGTTGCGCTTGTCGGGCGGCAGCGCCGTCACGTCCTCACCGCCCAGCAGGACGACGCCGGCGGTGGGGTCGGTGAAGCCGCCGATCATCCGCAGCGAGGTGGTCTTGCCGCAGCCGGACGGGCCCAGCAGGGAGAAGAACTCGCCGGGTGCGATGTCCAGGGAGAGGTCCTTGACCGCGAAGGATCCACCGTAGTTCTTGCTGACGTTGTCGAGCCGGACGGCGGGCGGTGCGTCGGCCGGGGCCGCCGCGTCGGAGGGGATGCCGTCGGAGGGGGAGTCGGAGGAGGTCATGGCGTCACTTCCCGGAGAGCAGGTCGAGGCCGCCGCGGCGGCCGAACAGACGCGGGATGGCCAGCGCGAGAGCGATCAGGCCGATGGAGCCGGCCAGCATCAGCGTGCCGACGGCGTTGATGGTGGGCTGCACGCCGAACCGGATCGCGGAGTAGATGCGGACGGACAGCGGCTGGGGGTCGACGCCGGTGGTGAAGTACGCCAGCACGAAGTCGTCGAAGACGAGGGCGAAGACGAGCACCGCGGCGGCGAGGATGGTGGGCAGCAGGGCGGGCAGCGTGACCAGGCGCAGGGCCTGCCAGCGGGTGGCCCCCAGGTCCATGGCCGCCTCCTCGACCTCCGGGTTGAGAGCGGCGATCCGCGAGCGCAGGATCACCGTCACGTAGGAGATGGAGAAGGTGATCTCCGCGAGCATCACCGTGCCCGAGGAGAGGGTGATGTCCATGCCCTTGAACAGGAGCATCGCGGCGACGCCGGTGACGATCTCCGGGGTGATCAGCGGGACCAGCATGATCAGGCCGGCCATGGACCCGAGCCGGGTACGGCTGCGCACCAGGCCCAGGGCCAGCGCGACGCCGAGGATCACCGAACCCGCCATCGCCACGAGGGAGACCCGCAGGCTCATCCCGAGCGACTCGATCAGCACGTTGTCGTGGAAGAAGGCCGTGTACCAGCGGAAGCTCAGGCCCTTGAAGACGGTGAGGGACTTCTGGGCGTTGAAGGAGAAGAGGACGACCACCCCGATGGGGAGGTAGAGGAGGAGGAAGAAGGCGGCGGTGACCGCGAGTGCCAGCCGGGGCCTGCGGTCGGTGCCGCGGCGGTGCCGCCGGTGCGGGGAGCGCAGCGTCATCGGGTGGCCTCCGCCTCGTCCTTGCGGGTGCGTCGCAGGTAGCCGAGCATCCCGATGAACAGCACCGCCATCATGAGCATGGTGAGGGCGGAGCCCAGGGGCCAGTTCTGGCCCTGGAAGAACTTGTCCTGGATCAGATTGCCGATCATGATCTGGTCCGGGCCGCCCATCAGCTGGGCGCTCACGAAGTCCCCCATGGCGGGCAGGAAGACCAGGACGGCGCCCGCGGCCGCGCCCTGCCGGGTCGCGGGAAGGGTGACGAAGAAGAAGGTCCGCAAGGGGCCTCCGTAGAGGTCGCGACCCGCCTCGATCAGCGAGAGGTCCATCCGTTCCAGTGCCGCGTACAGCGGGATGATCATGAAGACGATGAAGCCGTAGACGAGTCCGGCGATGACACCGACACCGCTCTGCAGAATCTTGGTGCCGTCATCGGCCAGCCCGACGGCCCGCAGTGCCTTCAGCACGGGTCCGCCGTCGGACAGCACCACCGACCAGCCGTACATCCGCACCAGGTAGTTGGCGAAGAACGGCACGACGATCGCGGCGATCAGCAGATTCTTGAACCGTCCGCCGTGCAGGGCGATGGAGTAGGCGACGGGGTAGGCCACCACCAGGCAGACGGCGCAGGCGATCAGCGAGAAGACCAGGGAGCGCAGCAGCACGATGCGGTAGGCGGGGTCGGCCATCGCCGCGATGTTGTCGAAGTTGAGCCCGAAGCGGGGGTTGCCGAGGGGGTCGGTGGTGCCCAGGGCCAGGGTGGCCACCAGGATCAGGGAGGCGATCAGGAAGCCGGTCATCCACAGGGTGCCGGGGAGCATGAGCCAGGTCCACAGCCGTGTGCCGGAGGCCGAGGGCCCGCGTGGCGGCCGGGGAGACCCGGAGGGGGAGCGCTGTGCCATGTCAGCCCGCTTTCACGTGGGTCCAGGCGGTGTCGCGGGCCTGTTCGCCCTTCGAGGAGGCATTGCGGAAGAAGAGGTCGGCCTTGAGGTCGTCGGGGGCGACCAGGCACTGTGGGAACGGCTTCACCAGGGCGGCGTAGACGTCCTCGCTGCCGCCGACCGGCATGGGGTAGCCGATGTACCGGATGTTCTTGCGCACGTTCTCGGGTCTGAGCATGTAGTCGATGAAGAGCATCGCCGTCCCGGGGTGGCGGGCGTTGGTGGGTATCGCATAGCAGTCCGAGTTGATCGGCGCGCCCTCCCGTGCCACCTCGAAGCCGAGGACGGAGGGGTCCTTGGCCTGGCCGAGCATGGCGGCCATGTCACCGCTCCACGCCTGCGTCATCGCCGCGTTGCCGTTCAGCAGGTTGTTGTAGCTGTCGCTGGAGAAGCCGCGCAGCCGGGGGCGGAGGCTCTGCAGCGTCCTGGTGATCCGGCCGAGATCGCGTTCGTCGGAGGTGTCGACGTCGAGGCCGAGCTTGAGCGCGGCCATGCCGAGGACCTCGTCGCGGTCGTCGAGGACGAAGACGCGCCCCTTGGCCCGGTCGTTCCACAGGTCGCCCCAGGATCCGGTGAGGCCGTCGCCGATCTTGTCCTTGCGCCAGCCGATGCCGGTCTTGTACATGGTGAACGGGACCGTGTGCGCGGAGCGCCGGTCGTACCAGGGATCCGCGAAGTAGTCGTACTTGTCGAAGACGGCATCGGCGTGGCGCAGCCGGGAGTGGTCGATACGGCGCAGCCGACCGCCGTCGGCCAGCCGCTGCGCCCACTTCGCGGTGGGAAAGATGATGTCGTAGCGGTTGCCGGCGTTGAGCTTGGCGGTCATGCCCTCCATCGAGTCGAAGTTCGACTGGATGACCTTGACGCCGTACTCCTTCTCGAAGCCGTCGAAGACGGCCGGGGCGACGAAATCTGCCCAGTTGAAATACACCAGGTCGCCGTCGGGCTTGACGTCGATCGGCGCGTCCGGGTCTCCGAAGGCGTTCCGGCTCTCCGGCAGGAAGCCGCAGCCTGCGACGCCGAGGCCGAGGGCCGCGGTGGCGCCTGCGCGCAGAAAGCCGCGTCGGGACGGTGGTGGGTGTGCCTCGGGGGACATCGGTGTCCTCTCCGTAGGGGGTCAGCGCTGCTTCAGGGGGGTGGTCGCGGGGGCGCGGAAGGCCCTGTCCTTCGCGCGGAACCAGACGGCCGCGGCGCGGTGCGGTGCGCGCCGGGGATGCTCGGGCAGTCGCCTCACCGGGGCGGTTCAGCGCACCGCGTCGCCCAGGTCGGCGCGTACCCGGTCGGCGAACCAGCCGACGGCGGCCTCCCGGCGGGACAGGGGGCCCGGCTCGAAGCCCGGCGTACCGAGGCCCTTCTGCACACGGGCCACCAGTTCGGCGTCTTCGTCATTGGTGATCCAGCCGATGTGGATGTTGAGGCGACGGGCGAGCCGGGTCCGTGGGCCGGTCCCGCGGCGGGTGTAGAAAGCGCCGGGAACGGCCACCCGGTCGACGGCCGTCGGGATGGCGGTCCAGGCAAGCACATGGTCGGGGTAGAAGTCGATGAGTGTGTTGGGGTAGATCACCGCGTACCGCCAGATCCGCCGGTCGGCCTCGGTAAGACCCGGCATGGGGGACGCGACGCGCTGGTAGAGCCGCTCGGCCCAGTTCGAGGAGGGCTTGTCGCGCAGCGGCGAGGCGAAGAGCACGTAGGACTCGGCGATCTCGCTGGTGTAGCCCTGGTAGTCGAGCAGCCGCATCAGCCCGGGGTGGGCGACCGGGACGTGGTAGCCCTCCAGGTAGTTGTCGACCGCGACCTTCCAGTTGGCCTCCTGGACCTCGGCGCCGGCCAGGTCGTGGATCCGGCTTCGGCCCACCGGGACCAGATCGGTCCCGGCGTAGTGGCCGACGGCCTCCGCCAGCCCGGCGCACTGCTCGGCGAGCGGTACGGCGTCCGGGGCGAGGTTGCAGAAGACGAACCCGAGGAACGACTCGACCCGGACCGGGAAGAGGCCGAGCGACGGCTTGTCCAGGCAGGGGATCTGCCGTGCCTCCGGCGCGCCGACCAGGCGCCCGTCGAGCTTGTAGGTCCAGCCGTGGTACGGGCACCGGATGGCCTTGCCGGCCGGCTCGGGGGCGGTGACCAGGCGGGTTCCGCGGTGCCTGCACACATTGAGGTGGGCGGCCAGGCCGCCGTCCTCGGTGCGTACGACGAGGACCTCGCGGTCGGCGACGGCGGCGGCGAGCCGCGCCCCGGGGCCGGGGAGATCGGATTCATGGCAGACCAGCTGCCAGGACTTGGCGAAGATGTGCCGGGTCTCCGCGGTGGCGGTGGCCGGGTCGGTGTAAAGGCGGCCGGGCAGTCCCTGGCCGGGGGTGTCCTGAGGGGGCGGTGCGGTGGTGGCTTCGGGGTGCATCGGGTGGCTCCTCCATGCCGCACGGGGCGAGGGGAACGAGGCGGCCCGGACGCGGTGGGCGGCCCGTCGTCGACGTATCGGATCCCGTGCTGACTAATTGGTCAGTCAGATTGCTGGCGGGTTTCGGGGAAGTCAAGACTTGTGTCCTGACTAATTGATTAGTTAGTTTAGTGCTCTCGCTGCTCCTGGCGCTCCGCCACGGTGAAACGCCGGCAGTGAGCGGGCGCGGTGCGTCCCGGTCCCCCGGCCGACACCCCGCAACGGCACACCCCTTCCGGCACCGAGCCACGGGCAATGCCCCGCACCCCGACTCCCCGATCCGCGCCGTGCCGGCCACCCCCACTCCTTTCCCGGAGGCACGCATGAGCGGTCGTCGGAGCCTGGTCTGGCTCGGGCTCACCCCCGAACCCGAACGGGAACTGCCCGTCACCGTCGCGGCACTGCGCACCGCCGTACGGCGTGCGGCCGACGCGCCGGAGGCGGCGACGCGAGCCGAGCGGCGGCGCGTCGAGCGGCTGGTCATGCACGGCACCCAGCGCGGCTGGCTCCGCTACCTCGCCGAGGTGACCGGCCTCGTCACAGCGGTCGCCGGCGGCACCCGCCCCGGCGACCGGCAAGCCGCCCTGCTCGCCGCGGAAGTCGTGCTCGACCACCACCGCATGCTGATCGGCCTCCCCGGACCGGGATACGGCCGCACGGCAGCCGACCGCACAGCCCTCGAAAGCGCGGTACGCGCCCTGCGCGCCGCCCCACCGGACGGAGACCGAGGATGACCGGCATCGCCTCCCTGATACCGCAGGGCACCCCTTCCGCGCTCGGCGTCACACCGGGCATGACGGAAGACGCCGAGGCGTACGCGGCCACCGGCGGCTACCGCGACACCGTCGGCGCGGCCGAACTCCTCGACCGGATCGCCGGCGCCGGACTGCGAGGCCGGGGCGGCGCCTGCTACCCCACCGCCGCCAAGCTCCGCGCCGTCCGCGACGCAGGCCGCCGGCCCGTCGTCGTCGCGAACGGCGAGGAGGGCGAGCCCGGTTCGGTCAAGGACCGCTGGCTGCTGCGGGCCCGGCCCCACCTGGTCCTCGACGGGCTCGCACAGGCCGCCCGGATCACCGGCGCCGAACGCGGCTACGTCTACCTCTCCGACGACACGGCGGCCGAACGGGTCCGCCGCGCACTCGCCGAGCGGGCACCGCACCTCCCGGTGGAGATCGTGCACACCCCGCACACCTACGTCGCGGGGGAGGAGACCGCCGTGGTGCGCCGGATCGACGGCGGCCCCGCCCTCCCCACCGCCAAGCCGCCCCGGCCGTACGAGCAGGGCGTCGGCGGCGCACCCACCCTCGTCACCAACGTGGAGACCCTGGCCCGCATCGCCCTCCTCGCCGTACGACCTGACCTCGGGCACCGCACGGCACGCAGCACCCTGCTGACGCTCGCCGGCGGCGACGCGGACCCGCTGCTCGCGGAGGTGCCCTACGGCCGCACTCTGCGGTCCCTGGCGCAGGCCCAGGGCGCCCCAGAGCCCGCCGGAGCCCTGCTGGGCGGCCTGTTCGGCGGGCTGATCGGGCCCGGCTCCCTCGACCTCGTGCTCGACCCCGACGCCCTCGCGGCCGCGGGCGCGGCACTGGGCTGCGGAGCGATCCGCTTCCTCGGCCCTGACGAGTGCCCGGTCTCCCTCGCCTCCGCCGCCCTCAGTCATCTCGCGGCCGAGAGCGCGCGGCAGTGCGGCATCTGCGTCGCGGGCACCGGCGCGATCCGCGAGGCCGTGGCCGCCCTCACCACAGGCACCGCGACCCCCGACATCACCGTGCGGCTGGAGCGCTGGTCCACCTCGCTGCCCGGCCGCGGCGCCTGCGGTCTGCTCGACGCCGCGGCAGGCACCGCGGGCAGCCTGCTGCGGTCCTTCCCCCACCTCGTCCGCTCCCATCTCGACGCCCCCTGTCCGGCCTGCGCCGCATCCGCCGGATCCGGCGACCGGCTCACCGTGGCCGTCCCCGGGGTGGCCCTCCCTGCCGTCGCCCACCGGCGAACCTCCGCCCCCTGCCCGCGCTGAAAGGAACACCCGTGAAACTCCTCCTCGACTCCACCCGCTGCCAGGGCTACGGCCTCTGCCAGGAACCCGCCCCCGACCTCATCGACCTCGACGAGTGGGGCTACGCCACCGTCGTCGCCGAACCCGCGCCGGGCGCCCCCGAGGACGCCGCCCGCGCCGCAGCCGAGTCCTGCCCCAACTCCGCGCTCAAGTTGGAGAGGTAACCATGGGACGTGATCTGTCGGCCCTGTTCGACCCCAAGTCGGTCGCGGTGGTCGGAGCCAGTGACGACCCGGCGAAGTACGGCCACGCGGTCGCCGCCCAGGCGCTGCGGGCACCCGACCGCCGCCCCGTCCACCTGGTGAACCGCCGTGGCGGCACGGTCCTGGGGCGCACCACCGCCCCCTCGCTCGCCGCGATCGGCGAACCCGTCGACCTCGTGGTGATCTCCGTGCCCGGCCCCGGCTTCGAGGCCGCCGTCGACGACGCACTGGCCTGCGGAGCGCGTGCTCTCGTCGGTATCACCGCGGGCTTCGCCGAGACCGGCCCGCTGGGGCTGGCCCGCCAACAGGCGATCGCCGAGCGCGTACGCGCCGCGGGAGCGGTGCTCGTCGGGCCGAACTGCCTGGGCATCGCGGACAACACCACGGAGCTGTATCTCGCCTCCGACCGCTTCGCGCCCGGTGGCATCGCGCTGCTGAGCCAGAGCGGCAACCTCGCCCTCGAACTCCAACTCCGGTGCGCCCCGCACGGCCTGGGCTTCTCCCGCTTCGTCTCGCTGGGCAACCAGGCCGACGTCACCCTCGTCGACCTCGTCGAGGACGCCGCACGGCACGACGACACCCGGGCCATCGCCGTCTACGCCGAGGACTTCGGCGACGGCCGTGCCTTCGCCGAGGCGGCGGCCTCCGCGGGGAAGCCGGTGGTCCTGCTCACCGCGGGGCGGGGCACCGCCTCCGCCCGCAGCGCCCGGTCCCACACCGGTGCCCTGACCACCTCGGCCGATGTCGTCGCCGCGGCCTGCCGGGACGCGGGTGTCCACCTGGTCGCCACTCCCCACGAGATGACCGTCGTCCTCGCCGCACTGCACGCGGGACGGCGCGCCACCGGGCGCCGTACCGCGGTGTGCACCGACGGCGGCGGTCACGGAGCGATCGCCGCGGACGCCGTCGAGGCGGCCGGGCTGGACGTACAGGAACTCGGCGGCGCCGCACAGGAACAGCTCAGCACGCTGCTGTGGGAGCAGTCCGCGGTCGGAAACCCGGTCGATCTGGCCGGGATGGGCGAGCAGAACCCGCACTCCTACGGCGACACCGTGACCGCCCTGCTCGGCATGGACGAGGTCGACTCCGTACTCCTGACCGGGTACTTCGGTGGCTACTCCGCGGCGACCGGTGGCCTGGGAGGCCCGGCGGCCGACAGCGGCACCAGCGGCGGCGGGAGCGCACTCGCCGCCGGTGAGCTGGAGACGGCACACCAGATGGCCGGGCAGGCGGCCAGGGCGGACAAGCCCTTCGTGGTGCAGTCGATGTTCCCGGACGCTCCCAGCTGCCGGACGCTCGTCGAGGCGGGCATACCCGTCTTCGCGTCGACCGAGGACGCGGCCAGGGCGCTGGCGGCCATGACCGTGCCCGAGGCCGCCGGACCGGCCGGTGTACGCCTGCTGCCACCGGCGGCGCCGCCGGTCGTCGATGTCGGCTACCACGCAGTGCGCGCGCTGCTGAGCGCCGCCGGAGTGGCCTTCCCGGAGGCCCGGGAGATCACCGACGAGGCCCAACTGCTCGCCGCCGCCGACGCGTTCCCCGGCCCGTACGTCCTCAAGGCCCTGCACCTCCTGCACAAGTCCGACGCGGGCGGGGTGGCCTTGGGGCTGCCGGACCGGGCCTCCCTGGTCACGGCCTACCGGGAGATGCACGCCCGGCTCGGCGCGTCCTCCTACTCGGTGGAGGCGATGGCCGATACGACGGACGGCGTCGAGCTGATCGTGGGGGTCAACCACGATCCCCGGTTCGGCCCGGTCGCCATGGTCGGCCTCGGCGGAGTGCTCACCGAGGCACTGCACGATGTCGCGTTCGCCCTGGCGCCCGTACCGGCCGAGCGTGCCGAACAACTGCTGGCCGGACTGCGAACCTCCGCCCTTCTCAAGGGAGTTCGGGGACGTCCCGCCGTCGACATCGCGGCCGCGGCGGCCGCCGTCGAACGCATCACCACCTTCGCCGCCGCCCACCCCGAGATCACGGAGATCGAGGTCAATCCGCTGCTCGTCCGCCCGGACGGCGCCCTCGCCCTCGACGCCCGCGCGCTACTGGCCTGACACCCGCCCCGCCCGCCGTCCCGGAGGACACCATGGACTTCCGCTACACACCCCGACAGGCCGATCTCAAGGCCCGCGCCGCCGCCTACACCGAGCTGCTGTATCCGTACGAGAACCAGTCCGAGGAGGCCGGCGGACCGCTGCCCGCCGAAACCGTCCGCGAGCTGACCCGGGCCGCGATCGACGCGGGGGTCTACGCCATCAACATGCCCGAGAAGTGGGGCGGCCCCGGACTCTCCCTGCTCGATCAGGTCATCGTCGAGGAGGAGTTCGGCAAGGTCACCAACTGCCTGTGGGACATTCCCTGGCGGCCGGCCAACGTACTGGCCTACGGCACCGAGGCCCAGCGGGAGAAGTATCTGCTCCCCGTCATCCGCGGTGAGCGCTTCGACGCCTTCGCGGTGACCGAGCCGGGCGCCGGCTCGGACCCGGGGTCGGGCACCAGCACCGCCACCCGCACCGAGGGCGGTTGGCTGCTCAACGGCGAGAAGTGGTTCGTGACCTGCGGCGACATCGCCGACTTCCTGCTGGTGCAGGCCGACGCGGGCCCCGAGCGGGCCGCCACCCTCTTCTTCGTCGACAAGGAGGCGCCGGGCGTACGGATGACCCGGGTGCCGCGCTTCATGCACTCCGCCGTGAACGGGCACCCGGAGTTCACCTTCACCGATGTCTTCGTCCCCGACGACGACGTCCTCGGCGGCGTGGGCAACGGCTACGAGCTGACAAAGGAATGGTTCACCGACGAGCGGCTGATGATCGCGGCCCGTACGACGGGCGCCGCCGAGCGGGCCCTTCAACTGGCCCGCGACTGGGCGGTGGAGCGCAAGCAGTTCGGGTCCGCGATCGCGGACTTCCAGCTGGTGCAGGGGATGCTGGCGGACTGCGCGGTGGACATCGCGGTCAACCGCGCCTACACCCACCAGGTCGCCTGGGAGGCCGATCAGCCGGGCGTCGACCCCAAGGCACTGCACGCCAAGGCATCGACGGCGAAGCTCGCGGCGAGCGAGGCGGCGGGCCGGGTCATCGACCGCTGTGTGCAGATCTTCGGCGGCCGGGGCTACGACCGTTCCTACCCCGTCGAGCGGCTCTACCGGGAGCTGCGGGTGGACCGGATCTGGGAGGGCACCTCCGAGATCCAGCGCCTGATCATCGCCAACGAGCTCATCAAGCGCGGCACCCGCGCCCTCAACCTGCCGCTGTCCTGACCCGTCGCCCGACCACCGGACCACGGTCCGCCACCACCTTTTGAGGACTGACATGGACTTCCGTCTCACCCCCCGCCAGGCGGGCCTCAAGCGCACCGCGCGCGAGCTCACCGAAACCCTCACCGCGTACGAAGTCGACTGCGAGGAGAACAACGGCCTGCCGCCGGAGGCGCACGCGGAGATCCGCGACGCCGTGCTCGGCAGCGGTCTGCAGGCCGTCAACATGCCGCAGGAGTGGGGCGGCGCCGGGCTCACCATCCTGGAACAGGCCATCGTCCAGGAGGAGTTGGGGCAGCTCACCGGAGCACTGTGGGACACCGTGTGGCGCCCCGCCAACGCCCTGCGCTTCTGCACACCCGCACAGCGCGAGCGCTACCTCGAACCGGTCATCCGCGGCGAGCGCCGCGACTGCTACGCGGTGACCGAGCCCGGCGCCGGTTCCGACCCGCAGAACCTGGCGACCACGGCGACCAGGACCGCCGACGGCTGGCTGCTCAACGGCGAGAAGTGGTTCGTCACCGTCGGCGACCACGCCGACTTCATGATCGTCCTTGCCGCGGCAGGCCCGGACCGGGAGCCGACGCTGTTCCTCGTCGACAAGGACACGCCGGGCATCGAGATGACCCGGGTGCCGCGGTTCATGCACACCTTCGTCTACGAGCACCCCGAGTTCACCTTCACCGACGTCGCGGTGCCCGAGGACGCGGTGCTCGGCGGGATCGGCAAGGGCTACGACATCACCCGGTCCTGGTTCACCGAGGAGCGGCTGATGATCGCGGCCCGTACGACGGGCGCCGCCGAGCGGGCCCTGAGGCTGGCTCGTGACTGGGCGGTGGAGCGCAGGCAGTTCGGCTCGCCGATCGCGGACTTCCAGCTGGTGCAGGGGATGCTGGCGGACTGCGCGGTGGACATTGCGGTCAACCGCGCGTACACCCACCAGGTCGCCTGGGAGGTGACCGAGGGCACCGTCGACCGCAAGACCCTGCACGCCAAGGCGGCCATCGCCAAGCTCGCGGCGAGCGAGGCGGCGGGCCGGGTCATCGACCGCTGTGTGCAGATCTTCGGCGGCCGGGGCTACGACCGCTCCTACGCCGTCGAGCGGCTCTACCGGGAGCTGCGGGTGGACCGGATCTGGGAGGGCACCTCCGAGATCCAGCGCCTGATCATCGCCGGTGAACTGGTCAAGCGGGGCACGGGCGTACTCCAGATGCCCGTCGCCGACTGACCCTTTCCGGCGTGTCCCGTCCCCCTGGCCGGGACACGCCGGACCCGCCCCGCACGCACCACCCGGTGTCACGGGGCGGCGGCCGAGACCCCTCGGCCGCCCGGCACACCGACCAAGGAGGACCGATGCCCACCAGCGCTGTCGAACGGATCGGGATCGTGGGTTGCGGCCTGATGGGCTCCGGCATCGCAGAGGTGTGTGCCCGGGCCGGCCGGGACGTGATCGTCGTCGAGACCGGACGTGCCGCCGCGAACGCCGGCCTGCGCCGGCTCACCGGATCCCTCGACCGCGCCACGGCCGCCGGAAAGCTCTCCGCCCAGGACCGCGACGCGGCGCTCGCCAAGATCACCCTCACCTCGGACCTGGAGGCGCTGGCCGACCGCGACCTGGTCGTCGAGGCCGTCGCGGAGGACGAGGCGGCGAAGGTGGCCGTGTTCGGACGACTGGACGCGACGGTACGGCGACCGGACGCGATCCTGGCGACCAACACCTCCTCCCTGCCCGTCATCCGGCTCGCCGCCGCCACCGCACGGCCCCAGCAGGTCATCGGCCTGCACTTCTTCAATCCGGTGCCGGTGCTGCCGCTCGTCGAGCTGGTGCCCTCCCTGCTGACCGGCGAGGACACCACCCGCAGGGCCCGGTCCTTCGCCGCCGACGTGCTCGGCAAGGAGGTCGTACAGGCCGCGGACCGCGCCGGATTCATCGTCAACGCGCTCCTCGTCCCGTATCTGCTGGACGCGGTGCGGATGGCCGAGTCCGGCGCGGCCTCCGCGGCCGACATCGACCGCGGCATGCGGCTGGGCTGCGCCCACCCGCTGGGGCCGCTCGCCCTGGCCGACCTGATCGGCCTCGACACGACACGGGCCATCGCCGAGTCGCTGTACGAGGAGTTCCGCGAGCCGCGCTACGCGCCTCCGCCGCTGCTGGACCGGATGGTCGAGGCGGGCCTGCTCGGCCGCAAGTCCGGACGCGGCTTCCACACCTACCGATGACCGGCCCTGCGGCGGGGGACGGCTGAAGGCGATGCGGGAAGATGGCACGAGACGGGCCAGTGGGCCCGCAGGACCTGTACCGATATCCCGGGGAGCAGTCACGTGACCAAGGACGAACGCACTCTCGAAACGCGGGAGCGGATCCTCTCCGCCGCGTGCGAAGTGATCGCCGAGGTCGGCTTCGAAAAGATCCGGATGCGCATGGTCGCCGAGCGCGCGAAGGTCTCGACGGCCCTGCTGCACTACCACTTCGAAAACCGTGAGCGGCTCTTCGCCGAGGCGATGACCCACTCCTTCGGGCAGACCGGCACGGAACTCGAACGGGACGCCGACACGGTGCCCGCCGCGGTCGTCCTGGCCCGCATCCTGCACAACATGCTGCCCACGGACGCCGAGCTCCGGCAGGACTGGCGGCTGTGGCAGGAACTGTGGGTCAGGGCCCTGCGCGACGAGACGGCCCAGAGCCTCGCCGTCGACCTCTACGACCAGCTGCACGCCTGGATCGGCCAGGCGCTGCGCAGGGGCATCGAGGCCGGTGAGTTCGCCGACTGCGACGTCGAGGCGACCAGCACGCTGCTGCTCGCACTGAGTGACGGCTTCGGCATCCGCCTGATGCTGGGCGACCCGCGCATCGACCTGCCGACGGCCCAGGCGGCCATCTGGCGTGCCGTGGCGGGGACGCTGGGCGTGCCGGAATCCTTCCCGGAGATCTGACGCCGGCAGGCCGAGGGGCCGGGCTCCGGCAACAGAGGCCAAGGGGCCGATGAGGTCAATCGGAACTTTTCAGGGCATCTGGCTCTAGGGTGGCGCCGTGAACGGCCACCTGCGAGTGCGGGACGACGAGGGGGACGCGGGCCGGCTCCTCGCACTGTCCGACGGAGTGTTCGCCATCGCGATGACGCTGCTGGCGCTGGACATCACGCTGCCCTCCGGCCTGGACACCGCCGGTTTCGAGCGGGCACTGGCAGCCGTGGTGCCCAACCTCTGGGCGTACGCCCTCAGCTTCGTGGTCATCGGGGCGTTCTGGCGGGGCCACCACCAGATCTTCCAGTACGTCCGGGAGGTCGACGGCACCATCATCAGGCTCGGGCTGCTGAACCTGGGCCTGATCGCCCTGATGCCGTTTCCCACCGTCCTGCTGGCCGAATACGGGGACCAGTCCCAGTCGGTCGCCGTCTATTCGGGTGCCGTGGCCGCCATGGGAGCCGCACAGCTCGCCCTGACGATCGTGGTGTGGAAGCGCCCGTGGCTCGGCAGCAAGGCACTGCCGGACCCCGTCGCACGCAACGACGTGGCCGACTTGGCATGGACGGTACTGGTCTTCCTCGTCGCGGTACCCCTCGCGTTCGTCTCCCCAACGGGCGCGAAACTGTGGTGGGTGGTGCTGCTCCCGCTCAAGACCATGACAGGCCGGCGGGGCAAGCGCCTGCGCGAGGAGGCGCAGCGGCCCTCTGACGACCGCTCGGCAAGCTGAGGAGGGCGTCGAGTTCCGCGGGGCGGCCCGGTCCGATCAGCTCGGCGATCACCTTGACCTCAACCGGACTTCAGCATTGAGACTGCTGGTCACGCGGGGCAACGGCCCCGCACCGGTCGTCGAATGAGGCAGCCCCATGAGCGAGCAGCAGCACGAACAGGTCAGGCGTGGGGTCGAGGAGCACGCCCACCCGCTCGATCCCTCCGACCCGGCCTCCCCGCTGGATGATCTACGTCCGCTGGCTCCGCTGATCGGCGACGCCCAGGTCGTGGCTGTCGGCGTCTCGGCGCGGGAGGCGCGTGAACCCGCCGTCCTTCAGCACCGGGTGGCGCGGCTGCTGGTCGAGGAGCACGGGTTCCGCTCCGTGACCCTGGAGGGGGACGATCCGGCCCGGCTGGGGCTCGACACCTACGTGCTCACGGGGGAGGGGGATCCGCGCGCAATGCTGGGTCCGGCGCGGTCGTTCTGGCGCACGGAGGAGGTTCTGGCACTGGTGGCGTGGATGCGCGCGTACAACAAACGCTTCCCGGACGACCCGGTCCGCTTCATGCCCCCCGCCTTGACGCTCTCCGCCCTGCCTCCGGACGGGCTCGCGGGAATCGAGCGCCGCCTGGCCGAGGACTCCATTCGTTGGCACGCGGAGTCCGGGGACCGGACCGTCTATCTGGGCGGCATCGCGCATACGGCGGTGGGAAGTCCCCGCACCGTCTCACCCGCACCGGCCGCCTCTCCGCCGCTGACTCACCGCAACGCGGGCAGCTACTTAAGAGAACACTTCGGGGCGGGTTACGTCTCTCTGGGGGTGACGTTCCACCACGGCAGGCTGTCGCACCCCGCACCCGTGCCGGTTCCCCCGCCCGACTTCGCCGAGTCCGTGCTCGGCGCGGTGGCGACGGCTGCCTACTACGTGCCCGATCTGCGCACCGGCCCGCCGCCGGGACCCGTGCGCGACTGGCTGCACACTCCCACCAGGACTCGGCTCGTGGGTCCCGCCTACGACCCGGCCGACGATCGGAATCACCATCTGTCGGGCGGCGCACTCGCCGACTGGTTCGACGCCCTCCTGCATGTGCGGGAGGTGACCCCGGCACGACTGTTCTGAGGATGCGGCCCGCCGCCCCCGGATGCGTCCCTCAGCGGGCGCCGGGTGGCCGGTGAGCCGCTTCGAGCGACGGCGGCTTCGCCCCGCCTGAGCGCCGGCTCGGCATCTGCTGGGTGGCGCAGTGGATGTTGCCGCCGCCGAGGAGGAGTTCGCGGGTGGGGATCCCTACGACGGTGTGGTGCGGGAAGATCCGGGCGAGGCATGCGAGTGCCTCGTCGTCGCGCTCGCGGTCGAGCAGCGGGGCGAAGAGGTGGTCGGCGGTGAGGTAGAAGTTGGCGTACGAGGCGGCGAGCCTGGGCAGTTGGGGGTCTTTCGTCCGCGGGCGGTGGCTGTCCAGGCCGCGTATCTCGTCATCGGTCGCGTGGAGCGGGCCGGGCAGGGGCAGCTTCTCCACCCGGAGGGCGCGGCCCTGGGCGTCGGTGGCGCCGCGCAGCTCCTCCAGGGCGCGCGCACTGCGGTCGTACTGGGGGTCGCGGGTGTCGTCCGTCCAGGTCAGGCAGATCAAGCCGGGGGCGGCGAAGCACGCCATGTTGTCCACGTGGCCGCGCGTCGCGTCGTGCGTGAGGCCCCATTCGATCCACAGGGTCCGGGTGACGCCGAGGTAGGACGCCAGCAGTTCTTCCATCGCGGTGCGCGAGGGGCTGCCGTTGCGGGCGGGGTCGAGAAGGGTCTCGGCGGTGACCAAGGCGGTTCCCTCGCCGTCCACATGGAAGGCTCCGCCTTCCAGCACCAGCGGGGCGCGGTAACGGTCGGTGGCCGCGAGGTCGAGCACTTTGCGGGCGTACTGGTCGTCGGTCGCCCAGTACGGGTAGCGGTTGCCGTAGCCGTTGAAGGCGAAGTCCACTCCGCGCCGTCGCCCGCTGTCGTCCACGACGAAGGTGGGTGCGATGTCACGGGCCCAGCCCAGCCAGGTGGTGGCCTCGACGACGCGGACCCGGGAGTCCAGCGAGGACCGGGCGTTGGCGTACTGGTCGCCGGTCACCGTGACGGTGACGTCCTCGCCTGTGTCCGCAACGGCGTTGGCAAGGTAGGCCAATGTGCGCTGGGCGGGGCGGGCTCCTTCGCGCCACACATATCCGTTCTGCGGCCACACCATCCAGCACCCGTCGTGACGCTCCCACTCGGCCGGCATCCGGAAGCCGTCCGCGGCGGGCGGGCTGTCCAGGGTCCTCATCGGGCACCTCCCCGGGCCTGCTCAGGAGCGGCCACGCCCGATCGGTGCGGGAGCGTTGGTGCGTCGACCCCGCTCACGGACCCGGCTGCCGGGGCGGAGGATCGGGCCACGACCTTCCGGCGCTGCCGGATCGTCCATACGACGAGCGGGATGAGCACCACGAATTCCAGTGGAGGCGTGATCGCGGCGGCTGTCGTGACCGGTAGCGCGCACCCGAGCAGAACGCGCGCGAGCGCTTCGGCGGTCAGCCCGGTGCCCAGAACCAGGGTCTGCGTCCGGTGCGCGCGGCGGAGCTGAGGGTCGCGGAGCGGGTGGCCGTGCAGCCTGCGCGCCAGATAGGCGGTGGCCGGAGTGCCGCCAAGGCAGCTGCCGAGGAACACCAGCCCGGCGAGGGCGCTCACCAGCGGATCGCGCAGGAGCAGCAGCCGGGGCTCCGAGGTCGCCGCGGCGAAGGCTGCCGACAGCGCGTACATGAGCAGCATGCCGAGGGCGAGGCCGTCGGCGCGGCGGTCGTACAGCGTCGTCGTGGCCAGCCATGCGGCTGCCACGCCCGCGGCGGTCAGCAGGGCGGGCAACGTGTCGATGCCTGCGAGGGCGCAGCCGTAGTACGCGAGGGATGAGATTCCCAGGTCGAGCGCCAGGCGCGTCATACGCGCCAGGCGCCCGAGGCGGTGTGTGCGGGACGGTTCCATGGCGACTCCTGATCCGGTCCTGGTCCGGCCGCCGGAGGAGCGGCGGCGGGCTCGGCGATTTTTGTAGCTTGATCGTGCTAAATAAAATCTAGCACGACCGTGCTATAAAAAACGGATGCCGAAGATCGTGGACCGAGAAGAGCGCCGGCGCGAGGTGGTGGAGGCTGTCTTCCGCGTCGTGGCCCGCGGAGGCATCCAGCAGGCCACGCTGCAGAACGTGGCAGCCGAGGCGGGGCTCGCCGTCGGCTCCGTACGTCACTACTTCGAAAGCCACCCGGAACTGCTCACCGCAGCGGCCCGCGAGATGGTGCACCGGGTGGAGGCCCGGGTGCGGGCCCAGCGGGAACGCCTGGGCCCGGACGACGACCCCCACGACGTGGCGGAGGAGATCGCGGGCCAATTCCTGCCGCTCGACGCGGCGCGCGCGGACGAGACCGCGGTCTGGCTGGAGTTCGCGGTGGCCGCACGCACGGACCCCGCGCTGGGCCCGATCGCCGTCGAACTGCACGACGGTCTGCGGACCGTCGCCGGCCGCCTGCTGCACCGCCTGGGTGTGGACGACCCGGTGGCGACGGAACACCTCGCCGCTGTCCTGGACGGCCTTGCCCTGAACGCGGCTCTGCATCCCGACCGTCTGCGCCCGGACGCGGTCCGGGCGGTACTGCGGCGGCACCTGGCGCAACTGCCCGGGGGGCGATAGCCCGGCCGGGCAGTTGCCAAAAAGCAGACCCCGGCCGCCCGCGCCGAGCTCCTCGGTGCGCTGTCGGCGGGCGAGGCAGTGTCCTCAGCCGGACAGCTGGGACCTCAGCTGCCGCTTGTCCGGCTTGCCCGCTGCGGTCAGCGGGATGGCGGGGACGACGTGCAGCGCTTCGGGAGCGTAGAGGCGGCCCTTGCGGGTGGAGACGAAGTCCCGGATCTCCTCCAGTGAGGGCCGCTGTCCGGGGGCGGGCACCACGGCGGCGTGGACGTGCTCCACCGACTCCTCGTCCCGACTGCCGAAGACCGCGCAGTGAGCGATGGCGGGATGGCCCAGCAGCAGGTCCTCCAGCTCCGCCGGGTAGACGTGGCCGCCGACGACCACGATCATCTCCTTGATCCGGTCCACGATGTAGAGATATCCGCGCTCATCGAGATAGCCGACGTCGCCGGTGTGCACCCAGCCGTCCCTCAGCACCTCCGCGGTCAGCTCAGGCTGCTTCCAGTAGCCGTTCATCACATACGGCGAGCGCACCAGCACTTCGCCCGGCTCCCCGGGCGGCAGGGCGGTGCCGTCGACGGCCCGGATGGCGATCTCCACGCCGGGCATGGCCCGGCCGACCGTCAGATGACCGCCAGGCCCGGTCAACTCCTGTACGTCGGGACCGGCTTCGGTGATGTACTGCGCCTCGGCCTGCCCGTACACGCCGTAGAGCACGGGTCCCAGTGCCTTGGCGGCCTGCCGCAGCCTGACCGATGAGGCGGCGGTGCCGCCATAGGTGATCCGGCACAGGCTGGAGAGATCTGTGGTGGCCAGGTCCGGGTGATCCAGCAGCTGGTAGAGCAGCGGCGGCAACAGCCAGGTGTGGGTGATGCGCTCACGCTCGATCGCGGCCAGTACGTCGCGGGGCTCGAATCCGTGCCGCAGAATCACCTGGCCGCCCTGGTGGAGGGCCATGTCGGCGAAGATTCCGGCGAGGTGGGCGAGCGAGGTGCAGGCCAGATAGCGGGGCGGGTCGCCGGCGCCGGCGAGCCGGTGGTCCAGGGTCTGCCGGTAGGAGTCATGGGAAATCCGGATGCCCTTGGGGACTCCGGTGGTTCCGCCGGTGTGCCGGATGCACCAGTCGTCCTCCGGACCCACCATGCCGCTCATCGGCTGTGCCGGACGGCGGGCGGCCACCGCGAGTACGTCTTCGGCGAAGCCGCTCGGACCCAGGGAGAGCATCCGGGGGACACCGGCGATGTGCAGTAACTCCTGTGCGATGGCGTGCCGTTGGCCGTCCACCAGCAACAGTGAGCAGTCGACGCTCGCCATGACGCGAGCCATGATCGACGGGCTCATGCCCTCGTAGAGGCTGACCACCCTGCCGCCGGCCAGCCCCGCGGCATAGCGCGCGACGAGGGCCTCGGCGGTGTTGCCGGTGAGCAGGGTGACGGTGGTGCCGCGCCCCACGCCGCGCCCCGCCAGCTCCCCGGCGAGCCGATGGACCTGGTCCCGGAACTCTCCCGCGCTGATCACCAGCCCTTCGGCGGTGGTGATGACCGGTCGTGCCGGCTCGGCGGACAGTACGTCGAGGACAACCTCTGCGTAGCTGCTGAAAGCGCCTTCCGCGGTGGGGCGGCGCCTGATCTGCGTCATCGCTGGTCTCCCTGGTCGGAACCTGTCGGATTCCTTGACGCTAGCGCCGTCCGTTCATGCCTTCCACGACCGAATTCGCCATGTACTCATGACTCACGGGGCATAAATCGTTCCGTGGCCAGCCGACGGAACTCCTTGGCGGCGGGGGAGAGATAGGCGTCCTGGCGCCACACCAGGGTCAGTGTCCGATGGCAGTCCGCTGCGTCCAGGCGGAGCCAGGCCACCTGGCCGCTCTCGCCGAGGGCGCGCCGTGCGACGGCCGGCATCAGGCCGATGCCCAGTCCGGCGCCGATCAGCTCCGGCGTCGCGGCGGCCTCGTCGCCCTCGCAGACCACCTGCGGCGTGAGCCCCTCACGGACGAAGAGCCGGTCCAGCAGGGTGCGTTGCCAGTGGCCGGCGCGGGTGCTGACGAACTCCTCGTCGGCCAGCTCGGTCACCGCGACGCTCTCCCGCCCGGCCAGCGGGTGCCAGGGCGGCACGGCCAGCAGCACCTCCTCCCGAGCCAGTTCGACCGAGCACAATTCCGGACCGGCCAACGGTTGGGAGGCGAGCGCGAAGTCGACCTCGGCGGCGCGCAGATGACGCCGCATCGACGTCAGCGAAGCCTGGAACAGGCGCACACTCACCCCTGGACGCTGCGCGCGGAAGGCGGCAAGCACCCCGGCCAGCTGGAGCAGTGTCTCGGCCGCGACGGCGACCCGGCCGGGTCCGGCGCCGACGGCATCGGCCATCTCCCGGCGGGCATCGTCGAGTTCGGCCAATGTCCGCTCGACCCGGCGCAGGAAGGCCGTACCGTGCTCGTTCAACCGGATCCGGCGCCCCTGGCGATCGAACAGCGGAATGCCGAGCTCGGATTCGAGCCGGATGATGCTCCGGCTCACCGACGGCTGGGCGACACGGAGTTCCTCCGCGGCCCGGCTGATGTGCTGGTGGCGGGCCACGGCTTGGAAGTATCGCAGCGAGAGCAGGTCCATGACGGCAGTCTCGCTGGTCGGCCGTCCGATGGGGGGCGGTGGCGGAGGGTGGTGAGCGGTGGAGGCCGGATCACCGTCGGGTGAACCAGGTGATCGTGACGTCGTTGGCGAACGACCTGCGGTCCGTCACCTCGAACAGGGTGGGGTCGAACTCCCCGTCGAACATGGAGATCCCGGACCCGACGACCACGGGATAGCTCTTGACGATCAGTTCATCGATCTCGGGCAGCAGTGCGCCGGCGAGCCGGCCCCCGCCGCACAGCCAGATGTCCTGCCCCTCTTCCTGCTTGAGATCGCGGACCAGCGCCAGCGGGTCGCTGTCGACGACGGTCACGCCGGCATCAGGCTCCTGCTTGAGCGTGCTCGACACCACGTACTGCCGTAGGTGTGCGTACGGGCTGGTGATGCCGGCGTCCAGACCGGGACGGTAGGTGCCCAACCCCATCAGCACCGTGTCGAAGTGAAGGTTGGGCGTATCCGTGAGGCCATGGGCGGGGCGCATGAAGGTGGGGACGGTCTCGGGATAACGCGCGTTGGTCCATGCGGCGTAGGCGGCGGCCTGCTCCTCGTCGCCCGTCGGGAAGAAGTCGAACTCCCCGCCGGGGCCTGCGATGTAGCCGTCGAGGGTGACGGCTACGTAGTACACGAGCTTTCGCATTGAACACCACTCCATCTGTAGTACTCTGACGTGAGTGGCCTGAACGTAGTACTACGGATGGAGTGGTGTCAATGGTGCGCAGGAACGACGAGCGGAGGGGCGCCCTCGTGGACGCGGCCATTGAGGTACTCGCCAAGGAGGGCGCGCGAGGTCTGACCTTCCGGGCGGTGGACGCCGAGGCGGCCGTGCCCGCCGGTACGGCGTCCAACTACTTCACCAACCGCGACCACCTGCTGACCCAGGCGGGCGTTCGCGTCTACGAACGGCTGCAGCCCGATGAGGCGACCATCGCGCGACAGCGGGCGAGCACACCGGACCGGGAGACCTACGCGGCGCTGATGCGCGAGCTGGTCGGCCGGATCAGCGCCTTCCGGGCCGGCTACCTGGCCCTGCTCGAACTGCGGCTGGAGGCCACCCGCCGCCCCGAGTTGCGGGCTCTGCTGACCGAGCGCGTCCGCGCCGACATCGACGCCAACGTGGCCTACCACGAGGAATCCGGTCTGCCGGGCGACGCGACCGCCGTCCGGCTGCTGTACCTGGCGCTGAACTGGATCATCGTCGAACAGCTCACCCTGCCGGACGTGTTCTCGGATGCCGAGCGCGAACAGCTGGTGACGGCGGCGGTCGAGCGCATCGTGACGCCGTGATGCCGTAACGCCCGGACACGCACCCTCCAGGCGGTCTTCGCAGCCGATACACGGCGGATGCGCAGCCGATCGCCGCTGGGTCAGCAGCGCTCCGGTCGGACGCCGGGGGACGGCGCGATGAACACGTACCAGGGTGTCCCGTCGGCCGACATCAGCGAACAGCGCGCCCATCGTCGGGCATACCGCGGGGTGTGGCGAGAGTTTCCGGCGGCTGCCACCGGCTCAAGGGCTGTCCGCCGCAGCAGCTCCTTCCTGGTGATGGAGGCGTTGTTGCCCGTCAGCGCCTCGGATCTGCAGCCGGCGTGGAAGGCCAACGGGACCACGTCCGACCCGACGAGGGTGCACGGCGGTCGCAGACCCGCCTGATGGAGTCGCTGAGCGAGGTCCAGCAGAGCGGTACGACTGCGTACCTGGGAGTTCGTCCGCCGGTCCAGCACCAGCACCTGGCCGGCCAGGTGCATGACGAAGAGCACCGCCAGCGCTCCCGCCATGACGGGTCGGCGGCGGCGGGAGACCGCGCCGACCCCGCTCACCACCAGAACGGCCACGGGCAGGGCGAGCAGGGCATAGGTGGGGATCAGGAAGCGCGGCGCGGCGTAGTCCAGCAGGAGCACGTACTGCACCGACACTGCCGCCGCGCATACCGTGGCCAGGGCGAGCCCGGCGAACCCGACCGGCTCGGCGCGGCGCCTGCGGGCGGCGAGCGCCAGGCCCGCGGCAACCAGAACCGGCAGGGCAAGCCACCAACCGGACAGGGGCGGGTACGACCAGGAGGACCGGCAGGGGCGGCACAGCAGGGGCCCGTTCAGGGCACGCAGCTGCATGCCGAACGCCGCACTCAGGTGCATGCCGCCCTGGACGTCGCTGCCCTCCCGCAGTCGCGCGAGGGGGCTGCCGTACCTGGCGCAAGCCTCGACGAGCCACGGCAGGAGGCCGACGCCGAGCCCGGTGAGGACCGCCAGGCCCGCGGACCAACGACGCCATGAACGCACCACCACCGTTCCGGCCGTCAGGACAGCGGCGATGAAGACCGCGTCGGCCGGACGCATCAGGGCGATGAAGGCAATGCCGAGCGCGAGCGCGACGGCCGCCCTGCGGTCGTGGCTCGATACCGCCCGGAGGAACCATCCCGTGGCGGCCACCGCGCCGTAGGCCACGTACGTATTGGGCATCACCTCGGCCGCATAGAACTGCACGACCCACAAACCGGCGAACATCGCCGCCGCCACCGCGGTGACCTTTTCACCCACCAGGCGCCGCCACGGCCAGTACGCTGCCACCAGGCCCGCAGTCCACAACGCCAGCATCCACGCGCGCAGCACCACGGTGGAGGAGCTGAGAAGTACGGCGGGCGCCGCGAGCCAGCTGATGCCCCGCGCCCTGGGAGCACTGAAGTACGCCGCGGGCACCCGGGAACCGACCTGGCTCACATAGACGCCCTCGTCCCAGCCCAACGGCATCCACAGCGGGACGACCATCAGCTGAACGATGACGAACACCGCCGCGACCAGCCACAACGGAGATACCCCGGCCCACCGCCGCCGTTCCTCCGGCGCGCGGCCCGCACCCCTCCCGGAGGTCTCGTGGGGCAGCCCGCCGGCCTGCGGGGTCGCGGCGTAGCCGTCGGTGTTCACAGCAGGCTCCAGGGGGAGGTCGCCCGACCGCGGGAGTGCTCAACGAGGTCGAGGAGGTCGATGAGTGCGGGGTTGGGCAGGCGAGGCGTCGTGCGGCACCGGGCGGCGTCGCCAAGGAAGTCGAACGACACGTCGTGCGCGGGGGCCGGGTGGTGGCTCCGGCGCCGGTTGCCGGTCGCGCATCCTGCTGTCCCTCGCGTCATCAGAGCCGCGAGTGGTGTCCGACCGCATCACTGTCGAGGAAACGGGCGTCTCGGGCCGGGCGCCGCGCGTACGGCACGGCGAGCCACGGTGCCCGTATGGCGTAGCGCAGTTGGCGCACCGGCCCCGGCCGGTCGGGCATCCTTGCTCCTTCCACGGCCTCCACGGCCGGCGCGCAACGGCCCGGCGGGCACATGGCCCCGGAGCTTCGCTGTCACCGGATCGAAACCACCTCGGATCACACGGTAGATCTCCCGCTCTCATATTCGCCACAAATAGCATCATTTCGGGTGCGGGGGGGGTGGGGGCGATGCTTCCCGGTGCGCACCGGGTGGGTGTGGAGGGGGCGTCAGGGCACCTGCCACCGGTCGATGCCGCGCCGGACCCTTGTGTGAGGATCGCAGCGTGAACGACCTACGCTTCCGTCTCGCTGACGACACCGACCTTCCTGCCCTCGTGCGTCTGCGCGACAACGCCGCCCGCTGGATGCTCGCCCAGGGCGTCACCGGTCAGTGGCGGCCCGGTGAGCTGGACGGGGACCACTTCCGCCGGGTCATGGAGAGCGGGGAGGTATGGCTCGCGGAGGCCGCCGATCGTGCCGTCGGGGCCTGGGAGCTGTGGTGGGAGGACGAGGGCGCCTGGGGGCCGCAGCCGCCGACGGCCGGCTATGTGCACCGGCTGATGGTGGATCACGGCAGCGTCCCGCCCGGGACGGGGCGGGAGCTGCTGGGCGTCGCGGAGCGCCGCGTGGCCGAGGCGGGCCGACAGCTGGTCCGTCTGGACTGCTGGGCCGGCAACGCACGCCTGCACGCGTACTACCTCAAGGCCGGCTATCGGGTGGTCGGGCGCAAGGAGGGCAAGCCGCAGCTGGGCGGCACGCCCAAGTCGTTCACGCTCCTCGAAAAGGCCGTACGGGGTGACGGGGAGTAGGGCCGCGCCCTCCGGCCGTGGCCACGAGGGCAGGTGGGGCGCCCTGAGCTGATCGGTGCGCGGTCAGGCGAGGTCGCAGCGGCGGGCAGCTTTCGGGAGCGCGACCGTCACGGCCAGTCCGGGGCGGGGTCTTCGTCAAGGAGGGGCCGGATGGCGCCCAGCACGGCGCCGATGCACACGTCGCGCAGTTCGGCACGGGTGCAGGTCTCCTTGGTGAGCCAGTCCACGCACAGCACCTGGACGAACACCAGCCAGCTCTTCAGAACGCCCGACACGGCCTCCCGGGTCCCGTCGTCCGCCAGGGGGAGCACGCCGAGCAACCGCTCGCGCAGAGCGTCGAGTTCACCGTCGATGATCGTCTGGACCATCCGGTCGCCGGCCAGTACCCGGTTCGCCGCGAGCACGGTGTTGCGGTTCTCCGCGAAGTACTCGATATGGGCGTCCAAGCCTTCGGTGAGCTGCTCGACGAGGGTCTCGGTGGGGTCGAGCCGGGTCCTGGCCAGCAGTTGCTCGGCGACCTGCTGGTAGAGGGCGGCGAAGAGGTCCCGCTTGCTCGCGAAGTGTTGGTAGAGCAGCGCGCGCGAGACCCCGGCGCGCTCCGCGACGTCTTCCATCAGCACCTCGTCATACGGATGCGCGGCGAAGAGCTGCGCGGCGACCGCGAGGAGCTGGGCGCGGCGCTCGGCGGGGCGGAGGCGCTGACGGGGAGGCATCGGCCCATGTTACTTGACACGCGTCTATTAGGCGGCGGTAGTCTATTGGACACGTGTCTATTAACGGGGTGATGTGGTCATGGTCAGGGCGAAGGTGCTGCGGGGGCTCGTGTTGGCCATGGGGTACGCGTGCGTGGCGATCGGGCTCTTCCACGTCCTGCTCGGGAATGCCTCCATCCCGGGCGCGGGCTCGGCCGGTGCGACGGTCGACAGCCTCGGACGGTTCTTCGGCGCGATCTTCGCCGGGTACGGCCTGGCCTGGCTCCGGACGGCCCGGCAGTCGCCGATCCCCGCGACGGCGGTGCGATGGCTGGCCGGTGTGTTCCTGCTGGGGGCGTTCGGGCGGCTGCTGTCGCTCGCCGTGGACGGGTGGCCGCACTGGTTCCAGGTGGTGCTGACGGGGGTCGAACTCGTGCTGCCGCCGGTGTTCTTCTGGCTGGCCGACTCGGAGGAGAAAGCGGTCCGCGGGCAGTCCTAGGGAACGGGCGGGCGACGGCCGCGGTGCCAGGTCGTGGAGTGCGTCGCCCTTCCGGCGGCGGTCACCGCACGGTCTCGCAGGCACGCCGACCGCCCAACTGGCCGAGCACGCCGCTCAATTGGCAAATACGCTGTTGAGATACCGGCGGGGGTCGGAAATCCTGTGGCCATGGAGTTCTTCTGCTATCACCGCGATCGGCCCGGCTCCGTCCCGTTGCGCCACGAGCTGCTGGAAGCGCACTGGTCCTACATGGACCGGTACGAGAAGGAGCTGATCGCCCGCGGTCCGACCTTCGCCGACGATGACGAGACACCCACCGGCAGCGTGCACGTGGTCGACCTGCCGGGCCCGGCCGCCGCCCGCGCATTCGCGTTCGACGAGCCCGGCTACCAGGCCGGTGTGTACCGGGACGTGATGCTGCGGCGGTGGCGCAACGTGCTGGGGCGCACCATGTGGGACTTCCCCGGGGGCCGGGCCGGTGGCAACAGGTACCTGGTCCTCGGCCTGGGCACGGGAGGGACCGCTGATCTCGACGTGCCGCCCGACCGGGACGAGCTGATCGCCTACGGGCCGCTGCTCTCCGACGACGGCACCGCCTGGCTGGGTACGGCGGCGCTGGTCCGGGCGCCAGGCCCGGACACGGCACGAGCGGTTCTGTCCCAGGACCGGTACGCCGACATCGAGGTCCACAACTGGGAGTTCGGCGGGCGGCGTTGACGAACCGGGGCCGCGCGGTGCCGACCGCACCCGGCGGCGGACCACGAAGACGCCTGGCCGGGAGCGCGCGGGAATCGTGCGGGTAGTGCACTCGGGGGCTTACGGGCCGCGCGACGGCGTCCAGGCCGGCCGATACGCGGCCGGCCTGGACGTCATGTGTCGGACGAGACCCGTCGGACGAGGTCGAATCAGGCGAGGTCGAACCGGTCGAGGTTCATCACCTTGTCCCACGCCGCGACGAAGTCCTTCACGAACTTCTCCTTGGCGTCATCGCTCGCGTAGACCTCCGCGAGCGCGCGCAGTTCGGAGTTCGAGCCGAAGACGAGGTCGGCACGGGTGCCGGTCCACTTCACCTCACCCGTGGCGGCGTCGTGGCCCTCGAAGGTGGTGGCGTCCTCGGAGACCGCCTTCCACGTCGTGCCCAGGTCGAGCAGGTTGACGAAGAAGTCGTTGGTCAGCACCCCAGGGGTGCTGGTGAGGACGCCGAGCGAGGACTGCTGGTGGTTGGCGCCCAGGACGCGCAGGCCACCGACCAGCGCGGTCGTCTCGGGCGCGCTCAGGGTGAGCAGGTTCGCCCGGTCGAGCAGCAGGAACTCGGCCGGCAGGCGGTTGCCCTTGCCCTGGTAGTTGCGGAACCCGTCCGCGGTCGGCTCCAGCGCCTCGAAGGACTCGACGTCGGTGTGCTCCTCGGTCGCGTCGACCCGGCCCGGGGTGAACGGCACCTGTACCTCGATGCCCGCGTCCTTGGCGGCCTTCTCCACGGCGGCCACGCCGCCGAGGACGATGAGGTCGGCCAGGGAGACCTGCTTGGCGCCGGAGGCGGCGTTGAACTCCTGCCGCACGCTCTCCAGCGAGCGCAGCACGAGGGCCAGCTGGTCGGGGTCGTTGGCTGCCCAGCCGCGCTGCGGTTCGAGGCGGATGCGGGCGCCGTTGGCGCCGCCGCGCTTGTCGCTGCCACGGAACGTCGAGGCCGACGCCCACGCGGTGCTGACCAGCTGAGACACCGTCAGGTCGGAGTCGAGCAGCTTGGCCTTGAGCGCGTCGATGTCGGAGGCATCGATGATCTCGCCCCCGGCCTCGGGCAGCGGGTCCTGCCAGAGCAGGGTCTCGTCCGGGACCTCCGGGCCCAGGTACAGCGACTTCGGGCCCATGTCGCGGTGGGTCAGCTTGTACCAGGCGCGGGCGAAGGCGTCCGCGAACTCCTGCGGGTTCTCATGGAAACGGCGGGAGATCGGCTCGTAGATCGGGTCGAAGCGCAGCGACAGGTCGGTGGTGAGCATCGACGGGGCGATCTTCTTCGAGGAGTCGTGGGCGTGCGGCACCGTGCCCTCGCCCGCGCCGTCCTTCGGCTTCCACTGGTTGGCGCCTGCGGGGCTCTTGGTGAGCTCCCAGTCGTAGCCGAAGAGGTTGTCGAAGAAGCCGTTGCCCCACTGGGTGGGAGTGCTGGTCCAGGTCACCTCCAGGCCGGAGGTGATGGCGTCGGCGCCCTTACCGGTGCCGTAGGCGTTCTTCCAGCCCAGGCCCTGTTCTTCGAGGGTGGCGGCTTCGGGATCGTCGCCGACGTTGTCCGCGGGGCCCGCGCCGTGGGTCTTTCCGAAGGTGTGGCCGCCGGCGATCAGGGCGACGGTCTCCTCGTCGTTCATCGCCATCCGGCGGAACGTCTCACGGATGTCGCGGGCGGCGGCGATCGGGTCGGGGTTGCCGTTGGGGCCCTCGGGGTTGACGTAGATCAGGCCCATCTGGACGGCACCGAGGGGGTTTTCCAGGTCCCGGTCGCCGGTGTAACGCTGGTCGTCGAGCCAGGTGGTCTCGGGGCCCCAGTAGACGTCCTCCTCCGGCTCCCAGACGTCCTCACGGCCGCCGGCGAAACCGAAGGTCTCAAGGCCCATCGACTCCAGCGCGACGTTGCCGGAGAGGACGAGCAGGTCGGCCCACGACAGGCTCTGGCCGTACTTCTTCTTGACCGGCCACAGCAGGCGGCGGGCCTTGTCGAGGTTGGCGTTGTCGGGCCAGCTGTTGAGGGGGGCGAAGCGCTGCTGGCCCGCTCCCGCGCCGCCGCGGCCGTCACTGATGCGGTAGGTGCCCGCGCTGTGCCAGGCCATCCGGATGATGAGCGGGCCGTAGTGGCCGAAGTCGGCGGGCCACCAGTCCTGCGAGGTCGTCAGTACCTCGGCGATGTCGCGCTTCACGGCCGGCAGATCGAGGCTCTTGAACGCCTCGCCGTAATGGAAGTCCTCGCCCAGCGGGTTCGCCACGGCGGGGTTCTTGGCGAGGATCTTCACATTGAGCCGCTCCGGCCACCATTGGCGGTTTCCGCCGCCCTGAGTCGGGTGGAGGGCACGGCCGTGTGCGACCGGGCAGCCACCCGCCCCCTCGGGCTCGGGGTCTGTGACGATGGCGTCGTGGTTCTCAGACATGGGAATCCTTCCGGACGGGGCGGATCACAGTGCTGGCGGAACTGCTGGGCGGTGCAACAGCCGGGGCGGAGCCCCGGCGAGGGGCCTCGGCCTCCTCGGTCAGGAGGCGGAGGACGTCGGGCGGCGGAAGGCCAGGGGCTGACGCCGGCCGTGTGGTCGAAGTCAGCGACGACACCGCACGACCGGCACACGAAGACGGAGGCCGTCGCGGAGGCGTCCGCCGGCTCGCGTCCCGCAGGGGCGATTCCTGGACGTCGTCACGGAAACCGCCCGGGCACCGGCGTTACGGCCTCGGGCGGTGCGGCCGCGGAGGGCGCGCGAGGGGACGAGCCGCGTGTCGGCGGGGCGCCTGCGCGGGAAAGGGGCACGCTTCTCCAGCGGGACCTGATCGTGGATCTGCACCGGGGCGCCGGCGCCCGCCTGCTCGCTGCTGTGGTGGTCCGCGACCAGGGCATCGCATGCGGTGGTGAGCGGACCCGTCTCCTGAACCGTCACGGGTTTTCCCTGCTGTTGTCCTGTCCCTTGGCTGTCGCCGGATCCGATCCTACGATGGACAAAGTCCAAGTCAATACATCAACCAGACTCGTACGGATTCATTTCCCGGACGGGTCACAGTTAGGCTGGTGGGCATGAGTGACCTGCTGGACCGGCTTCGCGGGCGCGGCTGGCGGATGACCGCCCAGCGCCGCGTGGTGGCCGAGGTACTCGACGGCGAGCACATCCACCTCACCGCGGATGAGGTGCTGGCGCGGGCCACCGCCAAGCTGCCGGAAATCTCCCGCGCGACCGTCTACAACACCCTCGGTGAACTCGTCTCGCTGGGCGAGGTGATCGAGGTGGCCACCGACGGACGTGCCAAGCGCTACGACCCGAACGCCCACCGCCCCCACCAGCATCTGGTGTGCTCCGGCTGCGGGGCCATTCGCGACGTCCACCCCGGTGGCGATCCCCTCGCCGATCTGCCCGCCTCCGAACGGTTCGGCTTCACCGTCCGCGAGGCCGAGGTGACGTATCGGGGCGTGTGCCCCGACTGCGCCCGCGCCTGAGCGGCAGCCGGACCCCGGCCCACATCACGTTGCCCACCTGCTCACGCATCGGGCCATCGGGACGAGCCCCCTCCGAGACGTCGCTCGGAGGGGGCTCGGCTTCAGCGGGATTCCTTGAGCACCATGGCCGATCCGCCACCACGCCGCTCGGGTTCGGCCACTGCCGAGATCTTGCCGTGTGGCAGGAACTCCAGCGCGGCGACCGCCCCGATCTCCGGTGCCGGTGTGAAGGTCTTCGGCGCCAGGACGAACTCATGGCCCAGGGCGTCGAGCTTCTTGCGCTCGGGGGAGGACAGGAAGCCCGGTTCGGCTTCCGTCGCGGTCTGATTGCGTTGCGAGATACGCGGCGCGGCGACCGCCGCCGGTAGGGACATGCCGAGGTCCAGTCGGTTGACCAGGGTCTGCAGCACGGTGGTGATGATCGTGGCACCACCGGGCGAGCCGACGGCGATCATCGGCTTGCCGTCACGCAGGACGATCGTCGGCGACATGCTGCTCCGCGGACGCTTGCCGGGCCCCGGCAGGTTCGGGTCCGGCGTTCCCTTGGTGAGCGGGGCGAAGTCGAAGTCGGTCAGCTCGTTGTTGAGGAGGAAGCCGCGCTTGGGCACGGTGATGGCCGAGCCGCCGGTCTGTTCGATCGTCAGGGTGTAGGAGACGACGTTGCCCCAGCGGTCCGCGGTCACCAGATGAGTGGTCGAAGGCCCCTCGTGCGGTTCCTTGTTCCCGGTCCTGCGGTCGCAGTCGGCCCCCGGGTGGCGCGGGTCTCCTGGAGCCAGCGGGCTCTTGAGCGCCTTGTCGGAACGGATCAGGCAGGCCCGGTCCTTGGCGAAATCCTTGGAGAGCAGCTGCTCGGTGGGGACGTCGGAGAACTTCGGGTCGCCCACCCAGCGGTTGCGATCGGCGAAGGAGATCCGGCTGGCCTCCAGGTAGTGGTGCAGGGCCTGGGCCTTGTCGGCCTTCGAGAGGTGGAAGTTCTCCAGGATGTTCAGCGCCTCGCCCACGGTGGTGCCGCCCGCCGAGGACGGTCCCATGGAGTAGACGTCCATTCCGCGGTAGTTGGCGCGGGTCGGTTCCCTGTGCACGGCACGGTAGGCGGCGAGGTCGCCGCGTTTCATGAGGCCGGGGCGTGCCTTGTGGTCGGCCCCGGAAGCCATCGGCGGCCGCTGCACGGTCCGCACCACATCCCGCCCGATTCCGCCGCGGTACAGCGCCTTGACCCCCTCACGGGCCAGCTGGCGATAGGTCCGGGCAAGGTCAGGATTGCGGAAGCGTGAGCCGACCACGGGGAGTTCGCCCTTGGGCAGGAACAGGTCGGTGGTCGACTTGAAGTCGCGGAAGCGCTTCTCGTTCATGGCTGTCTGGGCCCGGAACTCGTCGTTGACCACGAAACCGTCGTCGGCGATCCGGGTGGCCGGACGCAGGGCCTTCGCCAAGGGCACGGTGCCCCAGTTCTTCAGCGCCTTGTCCCATGTTGCGGGCGTGCCGGGAACACCGACCGACAGTCCTGAGTTGATCACTTCGTCGCTGGGCAGCGGTTTGCCGGTCGAGCGATCCAGGAACGAGTCCGAGCGCATGGTGGCCGGCGCGGTCTCCCGGCCGTCGATGGTGCGTACCTTCTTGGCCTTGGCGT
This sequence comes from Streptomyces sp. Pv4-95, assembly GCF_045782725.1. Lineage (NCBI taxonomy): Bacteria > Bacillati > Actinomycetota > Actinomycetes > Kitasatosporales > Streptomycetaceae > Streptomyces > Streptomyces sp. Pv4-95. Next base: position 600,040 of record NZ_CP127172.1, on the reverse strand, counting down.
CGTAGTAGACCATGTAGCCGCCGCCCCCGACCCCTGCGGAGTACGGCTCGACCACGCCCAGTGCCGCGGCCGTTGCCACCGCCGCGTCGACGGCGTTTCCGCCCTTGCGGAGCACGTCGAGCCCGGCTCGGGAGGCGTACGGGTTGACGCTGGAGACCGCGCCTCCGCTGCCGGTGGCAACCGCCTTCTTCGGGGGCGGCTGCGCCTTGGAGTCGGCGGCGGGCGAGGCTCCGCCGGCGCTGCAGGAAGTGGCCAGCAGGGAAAGACTGAGCGCAGCCGCGGACGCGGCGGCGACAGCGGCACGACGGACAGCCATACGGCCTCCAGGATTTCGCTGTGGAGCTTGCGGTGAATTCCCGAAACCCTGGCATCGTACGAGTGCTGGATCAACGCTGAGCTGCAAGGTTTGCGGGAGATCTGAGGTTTCCGACCGGTAACCGGCGCCGGGCGAATCGGCCCGGGAGCGCCCGCGGGCCGCCGCCCGCGCGTGTACGTCCACTGCGGCCCGGTGCCTATCGGGCCGGTTCCGCCCGGCTGAAAGCAACGACGCCCGCCCGCGTGTCCCTTCGGTACGCGATCCGGAATACGCAGCCCGGCCTGCAAGCGCCTGGACCGTTCCGGAGGACGTACCCGGCTGGTGTGGCCGGGACGGGAGCCTCCGCTCCGAGGACCTCGCTCGTGGGTGACGCCCTCCGCGCTGTGAAAGGTTTCAAGCGTCACCCTCGATGGAAGTTAGGCCCGGAACGACAGGTCCGTCAACGGTTCTTGCAAGGAAATATGCCAGGCAAGCGGACGCCGTGGTCGGCCTCTTGACGGATCACCCATGCGTCTCTAGCTTCCCTATGTGAAACGATTCACCGTCGATTCATTTACGGAGACCTGAGCGTGATCAGCAGAAGACGACTGCTCAGCACGACCACAACGGCCGCACTGGCCACCGCACTTACCACTTCTGTCGCGCGAGCCGACGCATCGGACGCCCCTTCCGCCCCCGCGACCGCCGGAGATCCGCTGCGCGTCACCGCACCCACCGTCGAGTACACGAAGAACCCCCTCGGTCTCGACGTGCCGCGCCCCCGGCTGAGTTGGCATCTGTCGTCCGAGGCGGAGGGCCAGGCCCAGAGTGCCTACCAGCTACGTGTCGCCACCGCCCCGGACCGCCTCGCGAAGCCCGACGTCTGGGACAGCGGCAAGGTCACGTCCTCGGACTCGGTCCTCGTGCCGTACGCCGGCCCCGCCCTGGCATCGCGTGCCCGCTACTACTGGTCGGTCCGCGTCTGGAATTCCGCGGGCAGGGCCTCGGGGTGGAGCGAGCCGTCGTGGTGGGAGAACGGTCTGACCGCCGCGTCCGACTGGTCGGCCCGCTGGACCGGCGCACCCGCCGCGCTGGTCGGGGCCCCGGCCCTGGACGACGCCTCCTGGATCTGGTTCCCCGAGGGCGATCCGGCGAGCAGCGCCCCTGCTGGGACCCGCTGGTTCCGGGGCCGCGTCGACGTTCCCGACGGTGTGGTCCGGGCACGCCTGGTGGTGGCCGCCGACGACGGCTGCACGGCGTATGTGAACGGTACGCGTGTCGCGCACACGGACGCGGACGGCGCCGCGGACAACTGGCGCCGGCCCGCCGTGGTGGACGTGACGGACCTGCTGCGCGGCGGCCCCGCGGTGATCGCGACCGCGGCGACCAACGAGACGAAGGGGCCCGCGGGACTCCTCGTCGCGCTCGAACTGACGGCGGCGGACGGCACCGTGAGCACCGTCGCGACCGACTCCGGCTGGAAGGCACTCGACAAGGAGCCGTCGGGCGGTTGGGAGTCGGCCGACTACGACGACGCCTCCTGGCCCGCGGCAAAGGTGGCCGCCGCGTGGGGGGCCGGCCCCTGGGGCAAGGTGGCTCCCGCCTACGCCCCCGCCGCTCAGTTGCGACACGAGTTCCGCCTCAAGTCGAAGCGCGTCGCGCGCGCCCGCCTGTACTCGACCGCGCTCGGCCTGTACGAGGCGTATCTGAACGGCGTGCGGATCGGCGACGACCGGCTCGCGCCGGGCTGGACGGACTACCACAAGCGCGTCCAGTACCAGACGTACGACGTGACGAAGCTCGTGGCCTCCGGCGCCAACGCGCTCGGCGTCACCCTCGCCGCCGGCTGGTACGCGGGCAACATCGCCTGGTTCGGACCGCATCAGTACGGTGAACGGCCCGCGATGCTCGCCCAGTTGGAGGTCACCTACACCGACGGCTCGACCGAGCGCGTGCTGTCGGGGACCGACTGGCGAGCCGCGACGGGGCCGATCACGAACGCCGACCTGATGTCGGGCGAGGACTACGACGCCCGCCTGGAGACCGCCGGCTGGACGCGCCCCGGTTTCGACGCCGCGGGGTGGGTCGCCGCCGACGCGGTCGACGAGGTGGGCGCTGCCGTCGTGGCCGAGGTCGGCGGGCCCACGCGCGTCGAGCGCGAGGTCTCCGCCCGCAAGATCACCGAACCCACGCCCGGCGTCTTCGTCTTCGACCTCGGCCAGAACATGGTGGGCGCGGTGCGGCTCACCGTCTCCGGCAAGGCGGGCACCACCGTGCGGCTGCGTCATGCGGAGGTCCTCAACCCCGACGGATCGATCTACACCACGAACCTCCGCACGGCCCGCGCCACCGACACGTACACCCTCAAGGGCGAGGGCAGGGAGACATACGAGCCGCGCTTCACGTTCCACGGCTTCCGCTATGTCGAGGTCACCGGCTACCCGGGCAAGCCGCCGCTCGACGCCGTCACGGGCCGGGTCATCCATACGTCGACGCCCTTCACCATGGACTTCTCGACGAACCAGCCGATGCTCAACCAGCTGCACAGCAACATCACGTGGGGACAGCGCAGCAACTTCGTCTCCGTTCCCACCGACACCCCCGCGCGCGATGAACGCCTCGGATGGACCGGCGACATCAATGTCTTCGCACCGACGGCCGCCTACACCATGGAATCGGCCAGGTTCCTCACCAAGTGGCTCGGGGATCTGCGCGACGGACAGTCGGACGACGGCGCGTTCACCGACGTGGCGCCCTTCATCGGCACCGTCGGGAAGGGCGTGGCGGGCTGGGGCGACGCCGGAGTGACGGTGCCCTGGGCGCTGTACCAGGCGTACGGGGACACCCGCGTCCTCGAACAGTCCTGGTCTTCGATGGTGAAGTGGCTGGCCTACCTGGAGGAGCACAGCAGCGGCTTCCTGCGTCCCGCCGAGGGGTACGGCGACTGGCTCAACATTCAGGACGAGACGCCCAAGGACGTCATCGGCACGGCCTACTTCGCGCACGCCGCCGACCTCGTCGGGCGCGCGGCCGAAGCACTGGGCAAGGACCCGGCGCCGTACGCGTCGCTGTTCCGCAGCGTGCGCGACGCCTTCCGCGCGGCGTACGTCACCGGCGGCGGCCGGGTGAAGGGCGATACGCAGAGCGCGTACGTCCTGGCCCTGTCCATGGACCTGTTGGCGGACGCGGACCGAGGCCCGGCCGCCGACCGCCTCGTCGAACTGATCAAGTCCAAGAGCTGGCATCTGTCGACCGGCTTCCTCGGTACGCCCCGTCTGCTGCCCGTGCTCACCGCGACGGGCCACACCGACGTCGCGTACCGGCTCCTCACCCAGCGCACCTTCCCCAGCTGGGGCTACCAGATCGACCGGGGGGCGACCACGATGTGGGAGCGCTGGGACTCCATCAAGCCGGACGGCAGCTTCCAGGACGCCGCGATGAACTCCTTCAACCACTACGCGTACGGCTCCGTGGGCGAGTGGATGTACGCGAACATCGCGGGCATCGCACCGGCGGCACCGGGCTTCGGCAAGGTCTTGATCCGGCCGCGTCCCGGCGGCGGTGTCACCGGCGCCGAGGCGACGTTCGACTCGGTCCGCGGCCCGATCACCACGCGCTGGACGACGGGTGACGAAGGGTTCCGACTCGCCGTGACGATCCCCGCCAATACGACCGCCGAGGTGTGGGTCCCGACGGACAAGGCCGCGGAAGCGGCCCACGGCGGCACGAAGTTCCTGCGGACCGAGGACGGCTGCGCCGTGTACGCGGCGCCGTCGGGTACGCATCACTTCGCGGGCTGAACCGAGCCCGCCGAGGTGCTGACGGGCTGCGCGATGACCGCATGCACGGCAAGGAAGCCATGAACCGGAACCGGCGGGGAAGCCGTGAGATCGGCAGGCGTCCCAGGCCGGCGACATGCCGTTCCGGGCCCACGGAGACTCCGGCTCATGCTTCGAGGTCGTCGCGCAGCCCGTGCAGCCCCCCGTGGCCGCCACCCGTACAGCCCTTCCGCGTCGCCCCCGGCACACCGCGGCGCTACGGTCGCTGCACACCCCGGTCAGGGCCGGCGCGGTCCGCGGCACGCGCGGGAGGGCATTCGATGAATACCTGGATCACTCCCACCCACGACGGCGAAGATCTTGCCGACGTGTATGCCCGCCACAGCCGCACGCTGCGTGGGGCCCTGCGCCATCACCTGGTGGACCGTGCCCTGGCCGAGCGCCTTCCGGGCGCGCCCCCGCAGCGGGTGCTCGACATCGGGGGCGGCACCGGCGTCCAGGCCCGGATGCTCGCCGAGCGCGGACACGAGGTCACCGTGCTCGATCCGGACGAGGACATGCTGAACAAGGCGCGCTTGGCCTGGCAGCGTTACTCCGAGGGCGTCCCGGGCTCGGTCGGCTTCCTCCACGGCGTCGGCGAGCAGGCGCCGCAGCGTGCCGGCACCGGATGGGATGTCGTGCTGTGCCACGGCGTACTGATGTACCTGGAGGACCCCGCCCCGCTGCTACGGGCGCTTGCGAGGTGCGTGCGGCCCGGCGGCCTGGTCTCCATCCTCGCCAAGCAGGCCGCCGCCCTGGCCATGCGACGGGGGCTGGAACGGGACTGGGACGGTGCATTGGAGGCGCTGCACAGCACGGCGGAGCACAGCAACCTCGGCGTGATCAGCCGCAGCGTGGACCGCGCCGCCGTCCTGCGGGTGCTCGCGGAGCACCGCATCCAGCTCCTGGAGTGGTACGGCGTTCGGGTGTTCACCGACCACCTCGGCGACGAGCCCGTCGGCGAGGACTTCGACCGGGTGCTGGAAGCGGAGTGGGCGGCCGGGAGGGCCGACCCGTACCGACGCGTGGCTCGCCACTACCACCTCCTCGCCCGCGCGGAGTCGGACAGCGTCTGATCGCCGACCCCGGCGAGCGACCCTGGCTTCACCGCGCGAACTTCTCGACGGCGGCCGGGGTGACGGGGGTGAAGAAGTTGACGAGGTTGCCGTCGGGGTCGCGGAACAGCAGCGACCGGTTGCCCCAGGGCATCGTGGTGGGCTCGGTGACGACGTCGGTGACGAAGCCGGTCAGGTTCCGGTGGACGCGGTCCACGTCGTCGACGCGGAACTCGGTGATCACGCTGTGGTTGTCCGCCGGGCGGGCCGAACCCGGGGCGAACAGCGGGACGGTGCGGGTCCCGGCGATCGCGAGGGTCGCGTTGGGTGTCCTGAGTTCGGCGAAGTCCTCGGTTGCCCACATCGCCCGCACTCCGGTGGCTCGCTCGTAGAACTCGACGAGGCGTGCCACGTCGCCGGTGATGATGCGGATCGAGACGAAGTCCATGGTGATCTCCTTGGCCGGTGAAGTGACTGCACGGCGCAGGCTAGGAGAAATAGTGGACAGAATCGGTCCTGTATTCGCACTAGTCTGGGCGCATGTCTCGACCCACCGGCCGCGTGCTGACACTCCTGGAGCTGCTGCAGTCGGGCGGCACCCGGACCGTGGCCGAACTCGCCGACCGGCTCGGCGTCGAAGGGCGCACCGTGCGGCGGTATGTGGGACAGCTGATCGACCTCGACGTGCCCGTGGAGTCGGTGCGCGGCCGCTACGGCGGGTACCGACTCGCCCCCGGGTACCGATTGCCCCCGCTCATGCTCAGCGACGACGAGGCGCTGGCCGTACTGCTCGGCCTGGTCGCAGGCCGCCGAGCAGGGTTGATGACGTCGGGTCATACCGCGGGCGAGACGGCGTCGGCCAAGATCCGACGGGTGCTGCCCAAGCACCTCGCCCGCCGGCTCGACACACTCCTGGAATCTCTCGCCTTCACGGACGAGCCCGGTGAGTTCGCCACCCCGGACGCCGGGGTCCTGCTCGCCGTCGCCGATGCCGTACGGCACCGCCGACCGGTCTCGGTCCGATACACCGACCGGTGCGGCCGACGCGGCGAACGCACACTGCACGCGTACGGGATCGTCGCCCATGCGGGCCGGTGGTACGTCACCGGCATGGACCCCGAGATCGGCGAGGACCGGACCTTTCGGCTCGATCGCATCGCAGACGCGAGGGCTCTCCCCGGCTCGTTCGAGGCGCCCGTGGGTCTCGATCCCGCGCAGCGCGTGTTGTCGGGGTTCGCCACGGCTGAGTACCGGCACGAGGTGACCCTGCGGATCCACGGGACCGTTGAGCAGATCCGCGCCCGCCTTCCGGCCGCCATCGCGAGCCTGGAGGAACACGCGCCCACGGCGGACGACGACGGGGCGGCCGAGCGTTGGCTGCGCGTCGAACTGCGGGCGGAGCGGCTCGACTGGCTGCCTCCGGTACTCGCCTCACTCGACCGGCCGTTCGTCATCGAGCGCCCCGATGAACTCCGCGACCTCGTCACCGCGCTCGCCGACCGCCTCGCCTCCCACGCCCGCCGAGCCTGACAGCGAGCACCGAACGCCCTCTGCCCACCGCTGAGGCACAGGACGAAGCGGACCGGCACCCTTCGACTCGGTCCTCCCGAGGAGCGCTTCCGCTGATACCGCTCGTCGGTTGAAGCGCTCCGTCATGCCATGGCTGACAGCCCGGTCACATGGGGAGGGAATGCAGCCGCACCGCTCCGGTCGGCCAGTTCGCTCCGTCGTGGAGCGCCGTGACCATGGTCCGCAGCGGCATCAGGACGGGCCCTTGAGTCTGCTCGACGCGGACCTCCTGCTCCAGCGCTCGCCAGCCGAGCCGGCCGTAGAGGGGGACGAGAGCGTTCCGGCAGAAGAGGAGCCCGTGCCGAGGTCCCAGGGTTCGTGCGTGGTCCAGGGCTGCGGTGATGACCTGCCGAGCCAAGCCGCGCCCCCGCACATCGGGCGCAACGGCCACACCGCCCACGCCGACCACTTCGGTGCCGACACCGCCGATCGAGACGGGCAGGATGCGGAGGCCGGCATGCGCCACGAGGCGGCCGCCAAGCGTGACGCCGAAGTGGTCCTCCTTGGGCAACCAGGTGAGGCCCGTGGACGCGACGCCGAACGGATCTGCGCCGTCACCGAGGATCTCGTTCTGCTCGGTCGGGGTGTATCGCGTGAGCCGTACCGCGGTCGTCGGTGAGATGGATGGGTGATCAGCCATGCCCGCATGATCCTTTACGTCCGGGGCTCCTGCTCAACCGGGTCGCCCGGTCTTATGGAGGGGCGCGATCAGTTGGGGCCCTCGGCTGCGGAACTCGGTTACGTCCGTGCCCAGGCGGATTCGCGGTCGCCGATTCCGGGGTGGGCTCCGTGGCGGGGAGGGGAGCGCCGCCGCGGTGAAGGTCCCGATTCCGACGTCCGTTCCGGCCGGTCCGTCACCGTTCAGTCGGTGAGGTGGCGGGGTTCCTTCCGGGGGATGCAGAGGACGGCGAGGACGGCGGCCGTGACATACGCGGCCGCGCCGATGGCCATGCTGGTGCGCAGGCCGGTGGCGAAGCCGGCGGTGGTGGTCAGCAGCGAGCCTCCCAGCGCGACCCCTGCGGCACTGCCGATCTGACGGGTGGTGTTGAAGAGGGCGGAGGCGGTGCCGGAGTAGTTCTCGGGGGCGGCCGACATCACGGTGGAGGTCGCCCCGGTGAGGGCGAAGGATGTGCCGAAGCCCGCTGCCATCATCGGCCCCACGAGCAGGAAGTAGTGCGGATCGGCGCCGGCTGCGGCCCACCCGGCCAGACCGGCCGCTCCCAGGGTCATGCCGGTGATCACGAGTGGGCGGTGTCCGGTGCGGCGTGCCAGCCGTCCGGACAGGACGGACGCGAACATCGTCATGGCGACGGCCGGGAAGAGAGCGATACCGGTGCGCAGCGCCGACAGGCCGCGGTAGTGCTGGAAGTACAGGCTGGCGGTGAAAATCATGCCGTAGAAGGCGAAATTGAACAGCAGGCCGATGGCCGCGGCCCCGCTCATCGGGCGGGAGCGCAGCAGCCGCAGGGGTAGCACGGGGGAGCGGGCAAGGCGCTCGCGCAGGACGAACGCGGCCGCTGCCAGCACGCACAGACCGGCCCCGATGAGAATCAGCGGGTCGGCCCAGCCCCGTCGTCCCGCCTCGTTGAGGACGGCGGTGAGCAAGGCCACCGCCGTGACGAGCGCGCACTGGGCCGGCCAGTCCAGGGGACGGTCCGTGCGCCGGGGAGAAACGGCCACGCGGCGCAGCGTCAGCAGCAGGCAGGCGCAGCCCACGGGCAGATTGATGAAGAAGACCCAGCGCCAGCCCACCGTGGTGACCAGGAGACCGCCCAGAAGGGGACCGGCTGAGGCGGCGATGCCGGCCATGGAGCCCCACAGGCCGAAGGCCCGGGAACGTTCGGCGGGTTCGGGATAGGCCTGCTGGAGGAGGGCGAGGGAGCCGGGCACGATCAGCGCCGCGCCCAGTCCTTCCAGCAGCCGGGCGGCGATCAGGGTGCCGGTGCTCCCGGCCAGCCCGCAGCCCGCCGAGGCGAGGGTGAAGACCACCACGCCGGTGCAGAAGATCCGGCGGTTGCCCAGCCGGTCTCCCAGCGCACCGCCGGTGAGCAGCAGGCCGGCGAAGACCAGGGTGTAGCCGTCCGTGATCCACTGGATGCCGGTGAGCGAGGCGGACAGTTCCCGGCCCACCACGGGAACGGCGACGTTGATGACCGTCACGTCCAGGATGACCATGAAGTAGCCCGCGCACACCGCGAGAAGCGGGGCCACCTGCCGGCCCGAGCCCGCCGGCCCCTTCTGTCGATCGGCCTGAGGGCTACCGGCGGGCACCATGGCGACACGGTATTGCCGAAACGCACGCGTCCCAGGGCTTTGAGCAGTCCGGCGGCGCGCCGGGCACTCACGCCGGGCCGCGCCACCAACGGTGCCATCCGGGGCGCCGGTTCCTGCTCGGAGAAGGAACTTCTTCGGACCGCGGGTGCGTGCGGGCCGGTGTCAGTGGCTGTCCCTATGCTCCGGTCCTATGAGGGAGAACAGTCTTGAGTCGCTGCTGGAGAACGGCTTCACCGACCGTCTCGGGGAGCGAGGCAGGAGGCTGCTTGCGCGTCGGGCGCTGCTCAAGTCCGTGGGGGAGGCGCCGGTTCACGGACTGCCGACAGCCTGGTGGTTCGCGGTGCCGGGCGAGAGCTACGAAGGACTGTTCGAGGCTCTGGACCTGCACGACCGGATACCGGTCACCCTCCGCGAGGGCGTGAACGTCGCGGATCTGCCGTCCCGTCCGGGAGCGGACCGAGTCTTCGTCACGCCGGAACTCGACGGGTGGCGGCTGGTCTACGGGGGCCTGGAATCCGTCGTCGGCCACAGCTGGGACGGCATGATGGGCGCCGTGCACCGGCTGAGCCGGCGGTGCGGAGAGGCACAGATGTTCCTGGAGGACATCGCGGGCGGTGCCGACATCTGGGTGGTCGCCGAGGAGGGGCACATCCGGCGCCGTTACGCACGCGAGAGCGATCCGGAGTGGGTGGGCGAGCCGCTGGCGTGGGAGACGCGGGCCGTCGATGACGAGGACTTCGACCCGGACTTCGACGAGGCCGAGCCGAATGAGGGCACGGAGAGCGCCATGTCGGCGTGCGAGTACCTGTCGGTGCACCCCGGCATCGACGCGAACACCCGGATAGGTGGGCACGGATGGCTGGCTCTGAGCGCACCGAACGTGGGCCACAAGGGGATGGTGGCTCTTGCCCGCTCCTGATTCCCGCGCCGCGAACGCCGTTGGGCGGTTCGCCTCCGGTGAGCCGGGCTCGGCCGGAGTGCTCTCCTCGGCGTCCTGCGACCGGTGACGATCCGGCGTCGTCCGCACACCGGGACGCCCCTGCACCGCTCGAAGCCTGCTCGGCATACTGCCCCTCTTGATTACCGCGACACACAGGAGGAGCTTTGGCCGGCAATTTCAAAACCGTCATCGACGTGGGCACGGACCACGTCGACCAGGCACGGGCCATCGACCGGGTGTTCCAGGAGGCGATTGCCCCGGCGACCGTCAACTTCGACTTCGGCAACATCCGGGAGGCCGCCGCAGCGATACCCGACGGCGTCATCGTCAAGACGGTTCGTGGCTGGGGCCTTCAGGAGTACGCCCCGATCATGGTGATGGTGCTCTCCTTGAAGGAGGCGGTGCGTCAGGCACTGCCGGATTCGTTCGCCGACGCCTCCTTCTGGGACACGATCGAGGAGGAGTTGGTGCGCGCCTTCACCGGCCTCGCCGCGCAGGAGGGCGAGCCGGGGCTCTCGTACTACGAGGAAGGCGAGGAACACACCAGCTTCTACCGGGACCTGTTCTTCGCCCTCCAGGACGAGGAGACCGGGGCGGGGGTGTACGCCATCGCCTTCTGCGTGGATGCCACCATCGGCCTGGACAAGGCGCGGGTCGGCGCCTTGGAGATCTCCGATGTCGCCCGGTTCGCGCTGAGGCTCAACGCGATCGTGGTGCGCCAGGAGCTGCAACCGGTGTCCTGACTGCCGCCTGAGGGGCAGTCACCCTCCCGGCCCGCCGTCCCGGGCCGGATGATCCGATGGCGAGTGGCTCCGCTGCGGCTCGCCAGGCAGGGCGTTCGTGTCCGCTGACCAGCCCGGTGGTGAACCCGGGGAGAAGCTGGGCCTCGACGCGGGGAAGGCTGACGGCGTGGCCGTCGTGGCCCCACAAGAGCGGCGCCTTACGGGACGTCAGTTCCGTCCCCTACCCGTCTCCGTCACGGCCCCCGTCCCACCGGGAGTGCGCCGGACGGCGCCCCCTCCGACTCACCGCCCCCTGCCGGTGCAGGCGCCTGCGCGGTCATCAGCCCGCGTGCCACCTGCCCCGCACGAGGGCTCCGCGTGCCAACTGCTCCGCGCACAAGCACTCCGCATGCTGTCTGCCCCGCGCGCAAGCTCCCCGTGTGTCATCCGGTCCGTACGTCCCGGACGTACACGCCGGCCCGTGCCGCCGTGAAGGCTGCCTGAGCGGCCCGCTGCGCGTCGGCCTCGTCGAGCGGCAGGTGTGTGGTGAGGAGCTGGTAGTAGAGGGGCGCGGATACGGCCCGAATGACCGCGTGCGGGTCGGTCTTCTCCGGCACCTCCCCACGCTCGGCGGCCTGCTGCACACAGGGTGCCCATTCCCGGACGCGGATCTCGTAGAAGCGGTGCAGGGCCTGGGCGGTTTTGGTGTCGCAGGTGGCGGCGGCCAGGACGGCCTTGAACATCGCGCCCTGGCGGGGGTCGGCCAGAGTGCGGCACACGAGGTCGGCGTTGGCCTTGAGGTCTTCGAGCAGCGAGCCGGTCTCGGTGCGCGGCAGTGATTGCTCGGCCATGTCCTCCAGCAGGTCGGCCACCAGGCCGGTCACGGTGCCCCAGCGGCGGTAGACGGTCGTCTTGCCCACCTCCGCGCGACGTGCGACGTCGGCGAGGTCGAGCCGCGCGAAGCCCCCTTCGGCCAGTGCGTCTCCGGCCGCCGACAGCACCGCGGCCCGCACCCGCGCCGTGCGTCCGCCCGGGCGCAGCGTCCCCGGGTCGGCACTCTCGGAATCCATAACGGCACTCCAGTTCCATTTGGGGTCGAGTTTCTGCTACCGTCGAGACATCTTAACGGAACGAGCGACCCATTAGCTCGTTGGGGAAGGGGACAGTCGTGGAGTACAGGCAACTCGGCGCATCCGGGCTCAAGGTCCCCGCTCTCAGCTTCGGCACCGGCACCTTCGGCGGTCAGGGTCCGCTCTTCGGGGCCTGGGGCGACACGGACGCCCAGCAGGCGCGCCGACTCGTCGACATCGCGCTGGACGCCGGCATCACCATGTTCGACACCGCGGACGTGTACTCGGCCGGCGCCTCCGAGGAGGTTCTGGGGCAGGCGATCAAGGGCCGCCGGGATGAGGTGATCATCTCCACCAAGGCCGGGCTGCCGATGGGTGACGGTCCGGGCGATGCGGGCACCTCCCGTACGCGGCTGATCAAGGCGACCGAGGATGCCCTGCGGCGCCTCGGCACCGACCACATCGACCTCTTCCAGCTCCATGCCTTCGACGCCGCCACCCCGGTCGAGGAGGTGCTCGCCACGCTGGACCAGCTCGTACAGGCAGGGAAGATCCGCTACGCCGGTGTCTCCAACTTCTCGGGCTGGCAGCTGATGAAGTCCCTCGCCGCGGCGGACAGGAACGGCCACCCGCGCTATGTCGCCCACCAGGTCTACTACTCCCTCATCGGCCGCGACTACGAATGGGAGCTGATGCCCCTCGGGCTCGACCAGGGCGTAGGGGCGGTCGTCTGGAGCCCGCTGGGCTGGGGCAGGCTCACCGGCAAGATCCGGCGCGGCCGTCCGCTGCCCGAGCGCAGCCGTCTGCACGACACCGCCGACTACGGCCCGCCGGTCGAGGACGAGCTCCTCTTCCGCGTGGTCGACGTCCTTGCGGAGATCGCGGAGGAGACGGGCCGCACCATTCCACAGATCGCCCTCAACTGGCTGCTGCGGCGTCCCACGGTTTCCTCCGTCATCATCGGCGCCCGCGACGAGACGCAGTTGCGCCAGAACATCGACGCGGTCGGGTGGGAGCTGACCGGCGAACAGGCCGCCCGCCTCGACGCCGCGAGTGCCAAGCCCGCGCCGTACCCGTACTTCCCCTACGAGCGGCAGGAGGGCTTCGCCCGCCTCAACCCCCGCCCGGTCGGCATCGCCTAGGGCGTCTCCGCAAAGGTCCGCCGTCCGCCCGTAGGGCGGGGGCCGCGGCGTCTGGTGCGTGCGATCGCAAGGCGGAGGGTGTCCTCGTAGTGGGTCTACGTGGGCGATCCCGACAACGCAGCGAGCGTGCGTGCCAGGCGTCGCGGGTCAGGCGGGACTTTGCGGACACACCCTAGGGCCTGTCCGGTGGATCGTCCGCGTCATCGGCCGGAATCCTCGTCGCCGAACTGCTGGGGGCTGAATACGGCTGCGAGGAGGGGGGCATGGGCGTGAGCGGACCGCGGCGTACCGAGGAAAATGGAGGTGCGTGCGGTCGTCGGCCGGTGTCAGGCTGCGCCGGTGAACAGTGAACAGATCTCGAGAATCGCTCATGTCGATCACCCGATCAAGTCGCCGCTCGACGACGATTCGGTGCGCCAATTGCTCGACCGTGGGATCTCCCGTGCCGACGCGCGCGTGCTCGATCTGGGCTGCGGAGGAGGGGAGTGGCTTCTTCGTGCCCTGTCCACCGGCCCGCGAGTGCGGGCCGAGGGTGTCGACATCTCCGAAGAGGCTCTGGCGCAGGCCCGTGAAGCCGCGAGCAGCCGCAACCTCCAGGAGCGCCTGGTCCTCCACCAGCGGTCAGCCGCCGACTTCACCTCCCCGCACCCCTTCGACCTGGTGCTCAGCGTAGGAGCCGCCCATGCCTTCGGCGGGCTGCTGCCCACTCTCGCGGCGGCACGCAAGCACCTGGCTCCGGGCGGACGCGTCCTGGTCGGTGACGGTTTCTGGGAGAAAGAGCCGTCGCGGGAAGCCGTAGAGATGCTCGGCGACTTCGCCGACCTGGCAACCACCTTGGATCGTGTGGCCGCCGACGGGTGGACGCCGGTCCACGGTCACGTCAGCACACGCCGGGAACTGGACGACTACGAGTGGGCGTGCTGGGGATCGCTGGCTTCATGGGCCCTGGACCATCGTGATCACCCGGACAGTTCCGAAGCCCTCGTGACGGCCGCCACCCGCCGCTCCGAATGGCTGCGCGTCTACCGGGACACCTGGGGCTTCGTCTGCCTGGTCCTGCGCCGGACCTCCGACTGACCCTGCATCGGTTCGCGGCGCCGTCCCGGCTGTGATCCCACCGTTCGGCAGGTCGGCGAAGGCTGAAATGCCACAGCCGGCGTCGGTGCCGCCGTTCCGGCCGGCCCCGGCCCGCCCGTTGCCCGGCGTTGCTCCTGCCTCTAGCCTGTGTTCGCGATTCCGATTGTCGGCCGAAATCTCGAACATGGGGGGCGTGGTGAACGGTCGGACGACGCCTGGCCGCCGCGGCGATCCGGGTGCGGGGCGGGCGGCCCCGGCCGCGTATCGATCGGCGGACGCCCTGGCGGCCGGGGACGATGCCGCCGTGGAGTTCCGTGTGTTCTTCGAGCGCCACTACGCCGAACTCGCCCGGCTCGCGCGCCTGCTGACCGGAGACCCCGAAGGTGCTGATGACCTGGCGGCGGACGCTCTGCTCGCCCTCTGGCGCCGCTGGGACCGGGTCCGCGCGGCCGACCGTCCCGCGGCGTACGCCAGGGGAGTGGTGGCAAACCTGGCCCGCAGCCACATCCGCAGTGCGATGCGGGAGCGCCGCCGGGTCGCACTGTTCTGGGCACAGAGCGCCGAGTACACCGACGCGCCGGATGTGCCGGCCGTCGTCGATGTGCAACAGGCCCTGCGCACACTGCCGTTCCGCAAGCGGGCCTGTGTCGTGCTGCGGCACGCCTTCGATCTGTCCGAGCGGGAGACCGCGCTCGCCCTCGGTGTCTCGGTGGGTACGGTGAAGAGCCAGACCTCCAAGGGGATGGCCCAGCTGGAACGGCTGCTGGGTACCGGCGCCACCGGGGAACTCGTCGGCAGGAGGACGTGATGGACGAGCTGCGCCGACAACTGCGGCAGAGCGCGGCGGCTCACCGCCCGGACCGGGAGCGGATGCTGGCCCGTGTCGAGCGTGGCATGTCGGCCCAGGGGAAGCCGGCCCCGCGGCGCTCCGTCCGGCCGTCGCTGCGCATCGCGGGAGCTGCCGCTGCCGCCGCCGGTGTCCTGGTGGCCGGCGGCTACGGCATGTCCGTCCTGCTGCACGAACACTCGCGCGGCGCCCCCACGCAAGCCGTGGCTCCCGCACGCACCGTGCCGCCCAGCCGCAGTTCCCCGCCCGCGCCCAGCACCTCGCCGCGCGGCGTGCGCACGGAGGACGGCCCGCTCTGGAGCGACGGTTCCGTCGACCCGCACAGCAACGACTTCTGGGCTCAGAGCAATGTGACTCTCAAGACGACGCAGCCGCTGACCTCGCTCGCTGTGGAGCTGCGCGTCGCACGCACCGAGGGCGTACGGCCGGCCGGCGCGTGGCGCACGTTGCCCGCCCGTGACTTCGTCCTCACCACAAAGGCCGAGGACGGCTTCCTCGTCTACCGCTGGACGCTGAAGGGAGGCCGCACGGTGCCGGCGGGCAGTCATGTCTTCGCCGGGCAGTACCACCATGCGCGCGGCGGCCGGGACGCGACCGCGGACGGTTACGCGGCTACCGCACGGTCCGGCGATGAACAGGTAGCGGTACGGGGGGACTTCGCTCCCCGAATCGACTGAGGGAAAAACTTCCCGGCCCCGGCAACCTCTTCCGCCTCCGGTGGCGACAGGACGACGTAGGTCTCACCCCCACCGAAGGAGACGGGACATGACGTCAGCAGAACAGCGGTCCGCGGGCCGCCACCGCAGGTCCATCGGCCGCCGCCGCGCGGTACTCGGCGGGTTCGCCGCAGCCGGGCTGACCGGCGCCGCCATCCTCACCACGACGCAGGCGGGAACGGCGAACGCCGCCGCGGACCGGCCTGCGTCCGGCGTCGGTCAGCCGGTCTCCGAGACCATCGAGGTCTCCGGTACGTACGACGGCGGGTTGAAGCGCTTCTACGGCAGCGGGGACCTGGGCGACGGCGGTCAGGGCGAGGGCCAGGACCCGATCTTCGAACTCAAGGACGGCGCGGTGCTCAAGAACGTCGTCATCGGCTCGCCGGCCGCCGACGGTGTCCACTGCTCGGGCAGCTGCACGCTGCAGAACGTGTGGTGGGAGGACGTCGGCGAGGACGCGGCCTCCTTCAAGGGCACCTCCGCCGGTGCGACGTACACGGTCACGGGCGGCGGCGCGAGGAAGGCGTCCGACAAGGTCTTCCAGTTCAACGGCGCCGGCAAGCTGAACATCAGCGGCTTCCAGGTCGCCGACTTCGGCAAGCTCGTCCGCAGCTGCGGCAACTGCTCGACCCAGTACAAGCGCGCCATCAGCGTCAGCGACGTCGACGTGACGGCTCCGGGGAAGTCCCTGACCGGCATCAACACCAACTACGGGGACACCGTGACGCTGCGGGACATCCGCATCCACGGCGACAGCGGCAAGAAGATCAAGCCCTGCGTGCACTACACGGGCAATGACAACGGCGACGAGCCCGTCGAGACCGGCAGTGGCCCGGACGGCACGTACTGCCGCTACTCGGCGTCCGATATCTCGTACAACTGAGCCTTCAGCAGCACCTGTTGGTCGTGCGGCGGCCGTCTCTCCGGTTCCCCTGTCAGAAGCGTTGACGAACCCCCTCGGTCGTTCTAGCTTCATCGCGTCGTACTTCATGCGTCATATATGAGACGCGATGCGCGAGATACGAGAACGGAGAGCGGCCGCCCATGACTTTCGCCCCCGCCCCGATACCCTCCCGCACGCAATATGTGCTGGAAGCGATCAAACACCGCATCCTCACCGGCCAGTTGAGCCCAGGCAGGTCACTGGTCGAGACCGAACTCGCCGCCCAGTACGGGGTCTCCAAGACACCCGTACGCGAGGCGCTGAAGACCCTCGCGGGCACCGGACTCGTGGTCGTGAGCCAGTACAAGGGCGTCACCGTGCGGATGGTCGACGCGGCCATGGCTCACGAGGTATATGACGTACGGCTGCTTCTGGAGCCGGAGGCGGTCCGCCGCACCGTGCGCGGTGCCGCCTCCTTCGAGGCCGCCCGCACGGCGCTGGCCCGGGCGGCGGCGGCCGCCGACCCGGCGGACCGTTCCCTCGCCAACCGCGACTTCCACCGCGCGCTGTATCTGCCGTGCGGCAACCCGCTGCTGGCCCGCATGCTCGACGAGGTCCGGGACCAGGCCGCCCTGGTGTCGACCGTCGCCTGGGCGGCCGTGCCGTCCTGGGAGCGGGAGGCCGCCGAACACGAGGAGATCCTCCGGCTGGCCACGGCCGGCGACGCCGAAGGAGCGGCCGACGCGGTCCACGCCCACATCGCCTCCTTCGTCGAACGGGCCTTCCCCGAGCCGGACGACGCCCCCACCGCAGAAGGAGCGCAGGCATGACACCGGCCGCATTCGACACACACCGTGCGGCCCTCGCCGATGTCGTGGCCATCCCGGTGACCCCGTTCACGGCGGACGACGCTCTCGACACCGAGGCCCACCGCGTGCTGCTGCGCCGCATGCTCGACGGCGGCGTCCGAACGCTGACGCCGAACGGAAACACCGGCGAGTTCTACGCCCTCACCCCCGGCGAGCGGCGCGCCGTCACCGAGCTGACCATCGAGGCAGCCGGAGACCGGGCCACGATCCTGGCGGGGATCGGCCACGACGTGCCGACCGCCGTCGCCTCCGCGCAGCACGCCCGCGACGTCGGCGCACACATGGTGATGGTGCATCAGCCCGTGCACCCGTACGTCTCGGAGGGCGGCTGGGTCGACTACCACCGTGCGATCGCCGAGGCCGTCCCCGAGCTGGGCGTCGTCCCCTACCTCCGCAACCCGGCGCTGAGCGGCCGCCGGCTCGCGGAACTCGCCGACGCCTGCCCGAACGTCATCGGTGTGAAATACGCCGTCCCGGACGCGGCACGCTTCGCCGCCTTCGCCCGCGATGCCGGTCTCGAACGGTTCGTGTGGATCGCCGGGCTCGCCGAACCCTACGCCCCCTCGTACTTCTCGGCCGGTGCCACCGGCTTCACCTCCGGGCTGGTGAACGTCGCCCCGGCCGTCTCGCTGAACATGCTCGAAGCGCTCCGGTCCGGCGACCACCCGGCCGCCATGAAGGTCTGGGAGCGGATCCGCCGCTTCGAGGAGCTGCGTGGCGCGAATGCCTCCGCCGACAACGTGAGCGTGGTCAAGGAGGCCCTGGCCTCGCTCGGTCTGTGCCGCCGCGATGTCCGCCCGCCGAGCCGGACGCTGCCCGAGGACGAGCGGGCCGAGGTCGCCGCCATCGCCGCCGGCTGGTCGATATGAGGCGCCCCGAGGAGTACCGAAGCCATCAGTGGTACGGCACCGAGGGGCTGCGCTCCTTCAGCCACCGTGCCCGCACCCGGCAGCTCGGCTACCTGCCCGAGGAACACTCCGGCAAGCCCGTCATCGCGATCCTCAACACCTGGTCCGACATCAACCCCTGCCACCAACACCTGCGCGACCGCGCGCAGGCCGTGAAGCGCGGGGTGTGGCAGGCCGGGGGATTCCCGCTCGAATTCCCGGTCGCCACTCTCAGCGAAACCTTTCAGAAGCCGACCCCGATGCTCTACCGCAACATGCTCGCCATGGAGACCGAGGAGCTGCTGCGCTCGTATCCGGTGGACGGCGCGGTGCTGCTCGGCGGCTGCGACAAGTCCACGCCGGCGTTGCTGATGGGCGCCGCCAGCGTCGATCTGCCCACCGTCTTCGTGCCCGCCGGGCCGATGCTCCCCGGGCACTGGCGCGGCGCGACCCTCGGCTCGGGCACCGACATGTGGAAGTACTGGGACGACAAGCGCGCCGGCCTCATCGGCGACTGCGAACTGGCCGAGCTGGAGAGCGGCCTGGCCCGCTCGCCCGGCCACTGCATGACCATGGGGACCGCCTCCACCCTGACCGCCGCCGCCGAGGCGCTCGGCGTCACCGTTCCCGGGGCCTCCTCCATCCCGGCCGTCGACTCCGGACACGACAGGATGGCGGCGGCATCGGGCCTGCGCATCGTCGACCTGGTACGCCGGGACGTGCGGCTGTCGCACATCGTGACCGCGGAGGCGTTCGAGGACGCCGTCACCACCGTCCTCGGGCTCGGCGGTTCGACCAACGCCGTCATCCATCTGATCGCGATGGCCGGACGCGCCGGAGTGCGGCTCACCCTGGACGACTTCGACCGGATCGCCCGCACCGTACCGGTGCTCGCCAACGTCCGGCCCGGCGGCGGTCCGTACCTCATGGAGGACTTCCACTTCGCGGGCGGGCTGCCCGGCTTCCTCTCCCGGATCACCGACCTGCTGCACCTGGACCGCCCGACCGTCGCCCACCCGACGCTGCGGGAGCAGTTGGCCGGCGCCCTGGTCCACGACGACGATGTCATCCGCACCCGCGAGAACCCGGTGGCGGCCGAGGGCGGCGTGGCGGTGCTGCGCGGCAACCTCTGCCCGGACGGAGCGGTCATCAAGCACATAGCCGCCGAACCGCACCTGCTCCGGCACACCGGCCCCGCCGTAGTCTTCGACGACTACCGGGAGATGCAGCGCACGATCAACGACCCGGCCCTCGGCATCACCGCCGACCATGTGCTCGTCCTGCGAAACGCCGGTCCCAAGGGGGGCCCTGGAATGCCCGAGTACGGCATGCTGCCGATCCCCGAGCATCTCCTCAAGCAGGGCGTCCGGGACATGCTGCGGATCTCCGACGCCCGGATGAGCGGCACGAGTTATGGCGCGTGCGTGCTCCACGTCGCGCCCGAGTCCTACGTGGGCGGACCGCTCGCCCTCGTCCGTACCGGCGATCCCATCAGCCTGGACGTCGCCGCGCGGACGCTGCGGCTCGACGTGCCGGAGGCGGAGCTGGCACGGCGCCGCGCCGGCTGGACCGCGCCACCCGAGCGGTACGAACGCGGGTACGGCGCGCTCTACACCGAGCAGATCACCCAGGCCGACACCGGCTGCGACTTCGCCTTCCTGGCCCGACCGGGCAAGGTGCCCGACCCCTACGCGGGTTGAGCAGCCCGGCAACGCCCCCGAGTTCACCCCCGACGCCCCCCGCCCTGGTTCGTCGGCACCAGCCTCGGACCGCTTCCTTCCAGGCGGCCTCTTCCTTCTACTGCGTCTTCTACTGCGTGGCTGTCTCTTCGAGCCGGTACAGCTCCGGCACGGAGACCTTGATCGGCTCTTGCGTCGTCCGGGCGATCACGACGACCGTGGGCTCGTCCGGGTCGGGGTTCTCCTCGCGGTGCGGGACGAACGGGGGGACGAGGAAGAAGTCGCCCGGCCGGGCGGCGAGGCGTACTTCCTCTGTACCGTCGTGGTAGACGAACACGGGGTGACCGCTGACCACGTAGATCCCCGCCTCCGAATCGCCATGATGGTGGTTGTCCGTGGCGCTCGACGGCGGATTCTCCACGACGCCCATCCAGAGCTTCTTCGAACCGACCGTGCCGCCGCTGATGGCGGCGTAGCCGTCCAACTCGCCGGACCGGATGTGGTGGACACGGTTGTTCAGCGGCGAGCCGTCACCAGGCCCGAGCGCGGTCCCGGCGCCTTCATGGGTAGTCATCGTGCAGCCTCCTGAATCTCGTTGGCCTTGCCCGAACCAGGATGCGACGCTCATATCGGATGCGGCAATCATCTTTGCCGACACGGCAAATGGAGCCGGGGTGCGGGTCGAGGGGGTGCCGCCGCGAAGTCCTTAACCCGGTCCTGCGGTCCCCTTAACTCGCCGGGTCCTAGCGTCGTGGTCATGGACAGCACAGGAACTCTTGGTCAGATGGCCGCCCACTTGGGGCTCGATCTCGTCGCCGTGACGCTGCTGACGTTCGGCGTCTTCCAACCGCGGCATCGCAGGCGGGAGCTGGTGCCCGCGTATCTCGCGCTGAACGTCGCGCTGTTCGCGGTCGTCGCGGCCCTCGGCACGGTGGGCAAGAGCGGCGGACTCGCGCTGGGGTTCGGGCTGTTCGGCGTCCTGTCGATCGTCCGGCTGCGATCCGACGCGGTGCAGCACCAGGAAGTCGCGTACTACTTCACCACTCTGGTCCTGGGGCTGCTCTGCGGGCTGCCCGGCCTGGGCCTGGGCGTGGCCGCAGGTCTCACGGCTGTGCTCCTGCTCGTGGTGTACGGCGCCGATCACCCCCGTCTTTACGCCCGTGAGCGGCGGGCGGTCGTCACCCTCGACACGGTGTACGACGATGAGGACGCCCTGTGCGCCGATCTGCGGCGGCGTTTGGGCGAGCCGTTCGGCTGGACCGTGCGGCAGGTGGACTACGTGCGGGACCTGACAGTTGTCGAGGTGCGCTACCGGCAGCCCGCCGCGCGGGCGTCCCGCGTCTCCCACGAGTCCCTGGCGGCCGCCGGTGCGTCGGCGCGGCTCACGGCGACGGAGGCGAAGGAGCCCACCCCGTGGTGAGCGGCAGCGGAACGCCGTCGGAGGCGCTGCTCGCCCTTGAGCGGGCCGCGCTCGCCGCACATCCCTTGTCGCTCGCCGAGCTCAACGCCCGCGCGGAACTGCTGGCCCGCTACGACAACAGCTATCTCGTGCCCGTCCCGGTTTTCGAGGACTTCGTGGCCCGCCTGACGGATCCGCGCCGCGCCGACGCCTTCCGGGTCCTCGCGATCGACGGGCTGCGCTGTTTCCGGTACCGCTCCACCTACTACGACACTCCGGGGCTGGGCACCTTCCACGACCACCGTCAGGGGCGCCGGCGGCGCTTCCGGATCAGGGAGCGGGTGTACGAGGACAGCGGCGAGCGGCAGTTCGAGGTCAAGCTCAAGAGCGGGCGCGGTGAGACGGTCAAGCACCGGCAGCGGATGTCCGGCCACGACGATCCGCTGGACGGAGCGCGGCGGACGTTCCTGGGCCGGGTGCTCAGGCAGTCGTACGGGCCCATCGAGGTCCCGCACGGCCTCCTGCCCACGCTCCGCACGGACTACCGGAGAGTGACCCTCGTCGCTGACGGACAGCGGGTGACCTGTGACGCCGGTCTGTTGGTGCGGGACGAGACCTCCGGGCGGTGCGCCGTCGCGGACGGTTCGCTCGTGCTCGTCGAGACCAAGACACGCGGGCATCTGACGGAGGCGGACCGTGTGCTGCACCGGCACGGCGTACGGCCGGCCGAGTTCACGAAGTACAGCGGGGGACTGGCCGCGGTACGGCCGGGGCTCGCGGCGAACGCCTGGGCCCGGGCGGTGCGGCGGGTGTTCCCGGGCGCCCTCGACCGCTGAACCCTCAGCGGATTCTCCGCACTCCGGTCACCGCCGTTGCCCTTGGGGCGGCAGGTGCGGCGCTGGTACCCCGTTCAGGCACGCAACGTTGCGCCCCCGGGTGCGATGGGCACCAGCCGGTACGCATTGCCCTCGCGCCGCACGTGACCGGCGGTCGGGGGCGGGAAGTGGCTGCCGAGCAGCAGGGTCGGGGTGCCGGCCAGTGCGCTGAGCATCCGGTGCCGGGTCCTGGCGGCGAGTTCGGGTGCGATGTCCACGCAGCTGCAGAGCTCTGGATGCCCCATCTGGACGGGGTGGTGGATGCTGTCGCCGCTGATGAGTGCACTCTCGCCCTGACTGCTCAGCGCCACCGTCACCTGGCCCGGAGTGTGGCCGGGGCTGGGCAGCAGGCGGACACCCGGCGCGATGTCCGTGCCCACGTCCGCGACATCGACGATCTCCAGGAGGCCCGCATCCCGGACGGGGTGCACCGAGTCCTGAAACATCTGTTGCCGCGCCTCCTCCATCTCGACACCGGCCCAGTAGTTCCATTCGGCATGCGAGGTGAGATAGCGCGCGTTGGGGAAGGTCGGCACCCAACTGCCGCCTTCGAACCGGGTGTTCCAGCCCACGTGGTCGGTGTGAAGGTGGGTCAGGATGACGACGTCCACGGTCTCCGGTGCGAAGCCGGCCGCCGTCAGTCGTGCTTCGTAGTCGCTGTTCAGGTGGTGCCAGGCGGGGTTGGTGCGCTCTTTTCCGTTTCCGATGCCGGTGTCGACCAGGATCCGCAGCCCGTCCACCTCGACCGCGAAGGTGTGGCTTGCCAGCCGGAGGACGCCCTCTTCGTCGGCGAAGTCGGGGCGCAGCCAAGGCGTCCGGTTCACGACGTCCGCGGTCGCCCCGGGGAGCAGCCACGGGCCGGTCGCGGCGGGAAGGGCTGTTTCGTCGATGCGTCGCACGGTGTGGTCGCCCACGGCCCATGTGGGGGTCTGCGCGGTGGCGGGGGTGCTGGGCTGCGGGATCGCGGGCACGGTGATCTTCCCTTACGTGAGCTAAAAGCAACTGGTTTGCTTTAAGTAACCGTAGGCCCTACCGTCATCTAAAGCAAACGATTCGCTTTTAGGTGGTCGGGGCTGTGGACCAGGTCCCGGACCGGCGCACCGCACAGGGCTGGAAGGAACACCCATGACCAGCGAACTCACTCCCCAGCAGGCGGCTCAAGTCGCGCTGCGGGCAGGGCTCTTCCTCGGGGACGAGCGTCACGAAGGGGTGGCTGCGACCGCCAACCACATCCACTCCGTCATCACGACACTGCGCGAACTCGACTTTGCCGACACACCCCCGGCGATGTCGTACCGGGCCGGACAGGGGGACGTCGATGCAACCCTTTGAGCTGTCCCTCGCCGAGGCGGCCCGCGCCGTACGCGCACGGGAACTCTCCCCGGTCGAGCTCACCGAATCCGTACTGGCCCGCATTGCCGCGGTCGACGGACGGCTCCGCGCCTACGTCACCGTCGCGGCGGACGCCGCTCTGGCCGAAGCGGTGCGCGCCGAACGGGAAATCTCCGCAACCGGACCGCGCAGCCCTCTGCACGGCATCCCCATGGGCCTCAAGGACCTGATCGACGCCGCGGGCCTGCCCACCACGGCGAGTTCGGACGTCCGGGCCGGGCACCTCGCGGACCACGACAGCCAGGTGGCCGCACGCCTGAAGGCTGCCGGGGCCGTTCTCCTGGGTAAGACGCACACCCATGAATTCGCCTACGGCCTGACCACCCCACAGACCGCCAACGCCTGGGACCGGAGCCGCGTCGCCGGAGGGTCGAGCGGCGGCTCGGCGGTGGCGGTCGCCGCGGGCGGGGCGACGTTCGCCCTGGGCACCGACACGGGAGGGTCCATCAGGGTCCCCGCCGCACTCAACGGCGTGGTGGGCCTCAAGCCGACCTACGGTCTCGTCCCCCGTTCCGGTGTGACCTCGCTGTCCTGGTCCCTGGACCACGTCGGTCCCATCACCCGCAGTGCGCGGGACGCGGCTCTGGTGCTGGCCGCGACAGCCGGGTACGACCCGCACGATCCGGCGAGTGTGTCCGGCCCCTCGACGGACTTCACCGGCGGCGGTGATCTCAAGGGGCTCAGGGTCGGCATTCCCCGCAATCACTACTTCGACAGGGTCTCGCCCGAAGTCGAGGAGGCCGTACGCCGGGCGATCGAGCGGCTGACGGAGCTCGGCGCGCAGCTCGTCGACGTGGAGATCCCGATGGCGCGCTACATCCAGGCCATCCAGTGGGGGCTGATGGTTCCCGAGGCCACGGCCTACCACGAGCGGTCCTTGCGGGCCGCGCCCGACCTGTACACCTCGGACGTACGCGTCCTGCTCGAAGCCGGCGCACTCACATCAGCCGGCGACTACCTTCGCGCCCAGCGGGCCCGCACCATGATGCGCGACGGCTGGACCCGCATGTTCGACGGGATCGACGTCCTCGCCGCCCCGACCGTGCCGATGACAGCCGCCAAGTCCAACCAGGACACGGTCGAATGGGCCGACGGCACGGTGGAAACGGTGTCCGACAGCTATGTCCGCCTCTCCGCCCCGGCCAACATCACCGGCGTTCCGGCCCTCACGCTGCCGGTCGGACACGATCACGCCGGACTGCCGATCGGTATGCAGCTGATGGCGCGCCCCTTCGGGGACGCGACGGTGCTGCGTGTGGGCAGGGCGTACGAGGGGATGGCCGCCGACGTGGGGCGGGTCGCCCCGGTGGCGGCCTGAGGGTCGGCGGAAGTCCCGGGTGACCCGTGCTTGCCCGGGGGCGCCCGGCGGTCCTTCTCGGGCCGCCGTCTTCAGATGGTGCGGTGCCCAGGGCGGTGCCCCTGGGCACCTGTCGCGGACCGGCAGGCGGGCGACTAGAAGCAACGTATTCGCATTAAGGTGGAACGCATGAGCCCCAAGCCCATGACGCGCCCCGGCGGGCGCAGTGCCCGTGTGCAGGAGTCCGTTCATGCCGCGGTCCGTGAGCTCGTCGGTGAGAAGGGCCGCGAAGCGCTGACCGTTCCCCTGGTGGCGGCCCGGGCCGGTGTGACACCTTCCACGATCTACCGCCGCTGGGGCGACCTGCAGGAACTCCTGTCCGATGTCGCAGTCGAACGGCTGCGCCCGGAGACCGAGCCCGTCGATCTCGGCAGCCTGCGGGCCGACCTCGACGCATGGGCGGAGCAGTTCCTCGACGAGATGGCCTCTCCGCCAGGGCGTGCGTACATCAGAGATGCGCTCCTCGGCGATCCGGACGGCACCAATGCCGGCCGGTGCTCCGCCTACGCCGCGGAGCAGATCGACGCCGTCCTGAACCGTGCGACGCGGCGCGGAGAGGCGGTGCCTGACACGGAACGGGTGATCGACCGGGTCGTGGCGCCGATGATGTACCGCATCCTCTTTCGCCCCGGTCGGCTGGACGCCGCGTACGCGCGCGAACTCGTGACGAACGCCCTCGACCGGCTCTGACGGCGAAACCCCCGCGGGCCCGTTAGGCGCCCTCCGCGCTGGTCAGAGCCTGCGCGTCAGGCGCTCTCCCGCTGGTCCGGCCCAGGCCGGTCCCTCGGCCCGGGGTGCACGGCTCATCCCGTGTGCGCCGGGAACGTCAACGTCACCCTCGCCCCCGGTGCGCTCTGCGCCGTGAAGGTGCCACCCGACTCCTGCGCCGTGCGGCGGGCGATGTCCAGCCCGAGGCCCGTGGAACCGGCTCCGCTGATACCGCGTTCGGCGGTATCGGACGTGGCGAAGCCAGGGCCGTCGTCCTGGATCAGGAGCTCGGCGGCGTCGCCCCGGGAGCGGACCGTGACGCGGAACGGGGTGCCGTGCGGGGTGTGGTCCAGCACGTTGCCGATCAATGCGTCCAGCGCGGCGGCAAGTTCGTCGCGGGGGACCCGCACCGGAAGCGGGCCGGGCGGGGTGTGCACCTCGACGGTGCGGTCCTGGTCCTCGGCCAGCGGGAGCCAGAAAGCGGTCCGATCGCGGGTGATCGCGGACAGGTCCGCGGTGGGTGCGGAGTCGCTCAAGGGCCGTCGGGCCCGGCGGATGACCTCATCGACACCGAGCTCCAGGGCGGCGACACTCGTGGCGATCCGCTCGGCCTCGGCCGGATCCCGCAGGGTCTCCGCGTCCAGGCGGAGCGCGGCCACGGGCGTACGGAGGCGGTGGGCGAGGTCGGCGGCGTTCTCGCGCTCGGCGGCGAGGAGCTGTTCGATACGGGCCGCCAGCCTGTTCAACTCATCTCCCACCAAACGGAGTTCGGGGGGCCCGGCAGGCTGTGCCCGGGCTGTGAGATCCCCGGCCGCCAGCCGGACCGCCGTCCCGGCCAGCGCGCGTGTCGCTCCCACGAGGCGCGCGCCCAGCCGGTCGGCGAGGACCAGACCGAGCGCCACGAGCCCCGCCCCTATGCCGGCGAGCACCAGCCAGGAGGTGAGGACGCCCGCGTACAACTGGCGCTCGGCGAGGGCGACCTGGACGACCGCAGTGCCCTCCGGCGCTCCATGTACCGGCACCAGGACCATTCGGCCGCCGTCCGGAGGCTCATAGGTGAAGGCCCGTCCCGTACGCGCGAGCCGGACCGCGTCCGTGACGCGGGCGGGTGCGCCGACAACCGTGCCGTCGACAAGGATGAGCGACGTCCTGGGCAGCCCGGGCCCGTTGACGCTCTGCATGGTCTGTCCGACGTCCGTAACCCCCCGCGCCCCGCCGGCCAGTACCGGCCCGGCCGTCGCCGCCACCCACTGCGCCCGCGCGGTCGCCTCGGCAGTGGCGCGGTCGGCGGCATGCGACCGCGTGAGCAGGGTGAGCGGCACCAGCAGAGCGGCCAGCACGAGGGCGGTGGTGGCCCCGGTGAGCAGGAGCAGCCGACGACGCACTATCGGTCACCGGTCTCCGCCGCCGCGTTCCCGGACCCCGGCTCCGCCCCGAGTTCGGATGTCACCCCTTGTCCGGGAGCCATCAGCTTCACCCCGACCGTACGGACCGTGTGCAGATAGCGCGGGGTTTGGGCCGTCTCGCCCAGTTTCCTCCGCAACCAGGACAGATGGACGTCGACCGTCTTGTCCGCACCGCCCAGCGGCTGCTGCCAGACCTCGGCGAGAAGTTCGCGGCGCGAGACGACCTGACCGGCGCGGCGGGCGAGGTGGGTGAGCAGGTCGAACTCCCGGGGCGTGAGGTCGAGGGCGCAGCCGTCGAGGGTGACCTCACGGGCCGCCGGATCCACGACGAGTCC
This sequence comes from Streptomyces sp. Pv4-95, assembly GCF_045782725.1. Taxonomy (NCBI): domain Bacteria; kingdom Bacillati; phylum Actinomycetota; class Actinomycetes; order Kitasatosporales; family Streptomycetaceae; genus Streptomyces; species Streptomyces sp. Pv4-95. The sequence goes on along the minus strand of NZ_CP127172.1, from coordinate 572,725 downwards.
GCCCACCCGTAGCGGCTCCTCCGCCTCGGCCGGGCCGAGGCGCCGCAGCACCGCCTTGATACGAGCGTCGAGTTGCGCCGCGCCGAACGGCTTCACGAGGTAGTCGTCCGCGCCGCCCTCCAGCAACGAGACCATCTCCGACTCCTCGTCCCGCGCGGTCGCCACGATCACCGGTACGTCGCTGACCGCCCGCAGCATCCGCAGAACCTGCCCGCCGTCCACGTCCGGCAGTGCCAGGTCCAGCACGATCAGATCCGGCGGACTGGTCACCGCCGCGTCGAGCCCCGCCATCCCGCCGGCCGCCGTCGCGACGGCGTGCCCCTTGTCGCGCAGGGCGCGAACAAGAGCGCTGCGCAGGGCGGCGTCGTCCTCCACGACAAGCAGGTGGGCCATGGGAACACCGTAGCCACCAAGTGGATGCAAGGGGCACTCAGGGTGAATGCCGGATGCCTTCCCGGGCCGTCCTTGTACGGGCCTTAACGCGACGTTAGGAAAGGGTGGGGGAGGGTTCATGGTGGACGCCGGTGCATCCGGTACGAAACTGCCGGCGGGAACGCCGGCGTGTGGAGGAGATCGTCGTGAGGTGGCGCAGCGCGCTGGTGACCGCAGCCTGGATCGCCGTCGGAACCGGCGCAGGCGGGCTCGGCGCGTGGCAACTCGCGAGCGCGGACGCCGGATCAAGCGCGGACGCCCACGGACGGGCCCTGGACGACGCCGCGGTCCGACGCGCCCTGGCGGCCAACACGCACTCGGCCACCGCGGCGGAACCCACCGAACCCCCCGCTCCCACACCCTCGAAGACCCCGGGCCCGCAGGGCACTCCCACCGCCGCCGGATCACGAACAGAAGCCGCTCCCCGAACGGATACGGTCCGCTTCACCGGCGGCACCGCCACCGCGGAGTGCCGTCCCGACGGAACGGTCTACCTCGTCTCCTGGAGCCCGGCCAACGGCTACGCCTTCGACGAGGACGTCGTACGGGGACCGTCCGCGGTAGCCCACCTGGAGGCCGAACCCGACGCCGACGAGGCCGAGGACCGGTCGTACGACATCACCTGCACACCGACCGGACCCCGGGTCCAGAAGATGGGTGACACGGACGACTGAGCCGGACACAACTCGCGGCGCCGGTGTGCTTCATCCTCTCGCCGGACGGTCACTCCACGAAATGCAAGGTGTTGCGGTAGGCGCCCCCGGAGACCTTCACCTTCGTCGACCAACTCGGCTTTGCATCAGGCACGCCGGTCTCCATCTGCACGGCCCGCACCGCCTCGCCGCCCTTGCTGAAAACCCACAACGAAGGTCCTGAGTACGAGGACGCGGCGGGTTCCCACTCGACCCGGTCGCCCACCGCATCGGAAATATCGCCATCGCTCGTGTCGTGCGCGAACACCTGGAGCCGGTCCCATGCGAAGCCGGTCATCTTCGTAAGCGGGGCCGGATGACGGCCCGCGATCGCTGAATGCACTTTCTCCTGAAGAGCTTTGTCGGTCGTGCTCACCACCGCCGGCTCCCGGAACACGTACCAGGCCGCGCCCAGCGTGACGGCCACCACCAGCACGGCAGTCACTTTCCTCTTCCGCGTGCGCAGCATCGGCAGCCTCCCCACCCCGGCCTCCCTGCCGCGGTTCACCGGGGGCCCTTGCCTTGGTCAGGCGCGCCCGCGACCCCGTTGCTGTGCCCGTTCTCTTGAACTCGCACCTTGTCACTGGGAACCAGGCTTCCGTCCCGGTCCATCACCACGGTCCTCCCCTGCTGCACCGCTGCCTGCACCTTCTCGGCCAGCTGGGCCGGAGTGGCGGTCGGGTTCTCCACGGCAATGCGGCGCCCCAGATCGTTGTTGTGCAGATCCATCGCCTCACGGTCCGATGGGTTGCCCGGCACCCGCTCGTGCGCCGAACCGTAACGCTCCGCCCACTCCACGCCGAACCGCTGAGCCATCAGGGAGTTCCAGTACGTGTGCCGGAAGGCGTCCATGTGCCCGTCCTGCTCGTCGTCGGGGAACCGGGCCTGGCACTCTTCCCATGCCTGATCCCTGATCTCCATGAAGTCGAGCTTTTCGCCGGCACCGAGTTCGGAAAGGATGTCCTTCTCGCCCTGGGTGACTTGCTCCCCGAAGTACGTGGTCATGCCTTCCGGGTCGTCGGTGACCTGATACTGACGCCGTATTTCCCCGGGGCTGAGCCTCCGCCCCATGTGCACCCGGTCGTTGAAGACGTCCTCGTGCGGACCGCCGTCGTCCTTCAGATCCCAGGCGATCCTCTCGTCGGCCCGGTTCCCCATCCGGAGCGCGTCGTGGATCCGCTCCTGCGCTGCTCGCAGCTCGTCCCCCAGAGGGCCGCTGATCAGATTCGGATCGTCAAGCATGGACGGAGGCGGTTCCAGACTTCCGTCCGGAGCAACCGGCACCCCGTTCTCGCGGGCGGGTTCCAGGCCGGAGCGCAGCAGTTGCTGTGCTGCCCGGATGTCGGCCACGGCCATGTCCAGTGCCAGCCTGATGCCGTCGGCCTCTGCCCGGGCGTTCTCCAGCTGGGTGAGTTCCTCGACCCAGTTGCTCCGGGCGGCCTCGTATGCGGGGCCTTGCCAGCCACTCCGTTCGACCGTGTCCTTGACCTCGGTCCGGTAACTGTCGACCAGGCCCTTCAACGCACGGACCTGTTCGGCCCATGCCTCCGACGCCTTGAGGACCAGGTCGGCGTCGGCCCGTTCGAGCTGCCTCACCGTCATCCCCACGGGCTGTCCACCGCCGTCACGGCAGCAGTGTTGACATCCTCCGCGGTCCGGTACCCCTCGGCGTTGTGCTGCAGATTCCCGCCGGTGCGCCCCATTCGCTCGGCGAGGGCGAAGGTCTGCTCCTCCCACCGCCGTGCGGTCTTCTTCAGCTGGTCAGCGCTCTGCCAGCCCTCCAGGCCGGTCGCCGCGCGACTCGTCGCGGCGCATGTCGGCCTGGCCGCATCCAGCAGATCCTGCCGGATGTCGAGCGCCTTGCCGCCGGCCTTCCTGATCGCATCGGGATCAGCCGCATAGCCCCGCTGACCCGCACCGAAATCCCCCATGCTGTTCCCCCATCAGCTCTCGCTCACCATACAGATGATCGAAAAGCCGATGGAGCGGATGGATCACTCTGAGCCATCGGCCGAGGCGCTCGCCGCAGGACGGTCGTGCGCCTCCCGCCTGCTTCCTTCGGGAGAGTCCGTCACCGGAGGACCACCGTGCGCCTGCCCTGGACGAATACCCGGTCCTCGCAGTGCCATCGGACCGCTCGGGCCAGGGCTGCGGACTCCGCGTCGCGGCCGATGGCGGCCAGGTCGTCGGGGGTGTGGCTGTGGTCGACGCCGATGACCTCCTGGGCGATGATCGGGCCTTCGTCGAGGTCGGCGGTGACGTAGTGGGCCGTCGCGCCGACGAGTTTGACGCCGCGGTCGTGTGCCTGGTGGTAGGGCTTGGCGCCCTTGAAGCTCGGCAGGAAGGAGTGGTGGATGTTGATCGTCCGGCCGGCCAGGCGGGTGCACAGGCCGTCTGAGAGCACCTGCATGTAGCGCGCCAGCACGATCAGGTCGACGTCGAACGAGTCGATGATGTCGAGGAGTTGGGCCTCGGCATCCGGTTTGGTCGCGGCGGTGACCGGCAGGTGGAAGAACGGGATGCCGTGCCAGGCGACGAGAGCCTCGTGGTCGCGGTGGTTGGAGACCACCGCGACCACGTCGATGGGCAGGTCGCCACTGCGGGTACGGAAGAGCAGATCGTTGAGGCAGTGGCCGTAGCGGGACACCATGACCAGCACGCGGCGGCGGGTGCTGACCGGTTCCAGGCGCCAGTCCATGGCGAAGGGAGCGGCCACGGCGGCGAAGTTCTGCCGCAGGGTGTCCGTGGTGTTCTCGCTTCCGAGGGCGGCGAAGTGCACCCGCATGAAGAAGTGGCCGTCGCGGCGGTCGCCGAACTGCTGGTTGTCGATGATGTCGCTGCCGTGCTCGACCAGGAACCGCGAGACGGCATGGACGATGCCCGGGGCCTCGGGGCAGTCGAGGGTGAGTACGTGCTCGACCGGCGCCGTGGCGGGGTCGGCGGACGGGTGGGCGGGGGGCGTGGCGGAAGCCGGGATATCAGTCATGGTGTCAGCATTCGATGACGTTGACGGCGAGACCGCCGCGGGCGGTCTCCTTGTATTTGACCTTCATGTCCCGGCCGGTGTCGCGCATGGTCTTGATGGCCTTGTCCAGGCTGACCTTGTGCGTGCCGTCACCGGCCAGGGCGAGCCGTGCCGCGTTGATCGCCTTGACACCGGCGACGGCGTTGCGCTCGATGCAGGGGATCTGCACCAGGCCGCCGACCGGATCGCAGGTGAGGCCCAGGTTGTGCTCGATACCGACCTCGGCGGCGTTCTCGACCTGCGCGGGAGTCCCGCCGAGCACCTCGCAGAGCGCCCCGGCCGCCATCGAGCAGGCCGAACCGACCTCGCCCTGGCAGCCGACCTCCGCGCCGGAGATGGAGGCGTTCTGCTTGAACAGGATGCCGATCGCCGCGGCGGTCAGCAGGAAACGGACCACGCCTTCGTCGTCGGCGCCGGGTACGAACCGCGCGTAGTAGTGCAGTACAGCGGGGATGATGCCGGCCGCCCCGTTGGTGGGAGCGGTCACGATGCGGCCGCCGGAGGCGTTCTCCTCGTTGACGGCCAGGGCGAACAGGTTCACCCAGTCCATGACCTGGAGCGGATCCCGGTCGCCGGTGTTCGATTGCAGTTCCTGGAACAGAGCCGGTGCCCGGCGTGGCACCCGCAGTCCGCCCGGCAGCACTCCTTCGCGTCGGCATCCGCGGTCCACGGACGCCTGCATGACCGACCACAGGTGCAGCAGTCCCGTCCGCACCTCGGCCTCGGGGCGCCAGGCCTGCTCGTTGGCGAGCATGATGTCGCTGATGGCCAGGTTTTCCCGAGCGCAGTGCGCGAGCAGCTCGGCTGCCGAGTCGAAGGGGAAGGGCACCTGCGTGGTGTCCGCGACGACGCGGTCGGCGCCGGTGGCGGCCTCGTCGACGACGAACCCGCCACCCACGGAGTAGTAGGTCCGCTTGACGAGCACCCGGCCGTCGTCGGCGAGGGCGTGGAACACCATTCCGTTGGGGTGCGCGGGTAGCGACTTGCGCCGGTGCAGCACCAGGTCGGTCTCGCGGTGGAAGCCGATCCGGTGCTTGCCGGCGAGGAGCAGGGTGCTGCTTTCGCGTACCTGCGCGACCCTGCCGTCGGCCCGGTCGGTGTCCACGGTCGCGGGATCCTCGTCCTCCAGGCCGAGCACGACCGCCTTGTCCGAGCCGTGCCCGTGGCCGGTCGCGCCGAGCGACCCGAACAGCTCGGCTCCGACCCGGCTGACGGAGGGCAGGAAGCCCTCACTGTCCAGGAGCCTGACGAAGCGCCGGGCCGCCCGCATCGGCCCCACCGTGTGGGAGGAGGAAGGGCCGATGCCGACCGAGTACAGGTCGAAGGCGCTGAGCCCCATCAGGGCACCTCCGGGCCGCGGTATTCGCCCATCGCGTCGATCAGCCAGCGCGCCAGGTAGTCGGCGAACGAGGAGCGCGGGAACAGCCGGTACGTCGGCGCGCTGTCGACCTGCCAGAGCAGTACGGCGACCGGGCCGACCGTGGTCGACACCGCCTGGCCGGGTCCGAAGGCCCGGGGATGGAGGTCGAGCGAGCAGCCCTTCTCCAGAACCTGCCGGGCGGCCGGACCGCGCAGTTCCAGCGTGGTGCGGTTCGCCGAGACGTCCACCACCGAGCCCGGGTCCGCGCCGAGTGCCTCCCGCAACTCGGCGGCCACGGGGGCCGCTTCGTCCGGGGACAGCACGAGCCACTCGTCCGGACCCAGCCAGGCGACCGTATGGGGGCCCGACGCGGAGGTGTGCCCGCACTGTCGTGGGAGCGGCGTCCCCAGGGTCTTCTCGACGCGGGCGGCCGCCTCGGAAGCGGGGTCGACGCGCAGGTTGACCATGGTGAGGAAGGGCCACTCGGTCAGCGTGACGCCGCGGGCGCCGGTGACCGCGGCGGCGCGTATCCGCCCTTGCAGATGGGCCAGGGGACTCCTGCGCAGTGCCACCGGACCGGTGCCCGCGTCGATCGTCGGCTCAGCCATCTCGCTTGGTCCCTTCGGGGTCGTAGAGGACGGGTTCGGTGACCTCGACGGGCACGAGGTCGTCGCCGACGGGGGCGAAGAGCGTGTCGCCGACGCGGTCCCGGCCCGCGGCGACCAGCGCGAGGGCGAACGGGCGGCCCAGCGCCTCGCTGTGGTAGCTGGAGGTGACGTGGCCGAGCATCGGCACCGGCCCCGCCTCGGGGGTGAGGGGCACGTTCGGAGCGATGAGCTGGGTGCCCTCGGGAAGCCGGGTCCTGCGGTCGCTCGGCAGCAGCCCGACGAGTTGCTTGCGGTCGGTGCGCGAGGTGTCGGCGCGGGAGTAGGACCGCTTCCCGACGAAGTCCTTCACCTTCGAGACCACCCAGGACATGCCCGCGTCCTGCGGCGTGACGGTGCCGTCGGTGTCCTGCCCGACGATGATGTAGCCCTTCTCGGCCCGCAGGACGTGCATGGTCTCGGTGCCGTACGGCGTGATGTCGTACGGCCGGCCGATCGCGTCCACCTCCTCCCAGACCGCCAGGCCGTACCACGCGGAGACGTTGATCTCGTAGGCGAGTTCGCCGGAGAAGGAGATCCGGCAGATGCGGGCCGGGACACCGGAGGCCAGCGTGGTCTCGCGGAAGGCCATGAACGGGAACGCTTCGGCGGACAGATCGACGTCGGGCGCGAGTTGGGCGACGACCTCGCGGGAGCGGGGCCCGACGACGGCGATCGTCGACCACTGCTCGGTCACCGAGGTGCAGTGGACGTCGAGTTCGGGCCACTCGGTCTGCAGCCACTCCTCCAGCCAGTCCAGGACCCCGGCGGCGCCACCGGTCGTCGTGGTCATGAAGTAGCGGTTCTCGGCGAGGCGGAGGGTGACCCCGTCGTCGAAGATCATGCCGTCCGGCTTGCACATCACGCCGTAGCGGGCGAGACCGGCCTTGAGCTTCTTGAAGCCGTTGGTGTAGATGCGGTTGAGGAACTCCCCGGCGTCCGCGCCCCGGATCTCGATCTTGCCGAGGGTGGAGGCATCCATGAACGCCACGCCCTCGCGGGCCGCGCGGCACTCGCGGCGCACGGCCGTGTCCATGTCCTCGCCGGGCCGGGGGTAGTACCAGGGGCGCTTCCACTGTCCGACGTCCTCGAACAGCGCACCGTGCGTGACGTGCCAGCTGTGCACGGACGTCGTGCGCTCCGGGTCGAACAGCTCGCCGCGCTCACGCCCGGCCAGGGCGGCGAAGGCCACCGGTGTGTACGGCGCCCGGTAGGCCGTGGTGCCGATCTCTCCGGGGGACGCGCCCGCGCCGAGGGCCTGGGCGATCACCCCGATCGCGTTGACGCCGGACGTCTTGCCCTGGTCGTTGGCGGTGCCGAGAGAGGTGTAGCGCTTGACGTGCTCGACGCCGCGCATGCCGGCGCCGGTGGATCGCCAGACGTCGGCGACGGTGACGTCGCGCTGCAGGTCGACGAAGTGCGCGTCCCACGTGGCGGGGTCGCTGTCCGCGCCGCTGCCGGAGTCACCGCCGGGGGCAGGCACCAGCCACAGTTCACGCACCGGGCCGGCTCCGGCCCCGGAACGCGCGCTCTCCGACGACTGCGCGGGCACGGGCACCGGGAAGCCCGCGTCCGTCGCGGCGTGGGCACCGGCCAGTGTCCCTTCGGCCAGACAGCAGTCGAGGTCGTACGTCCCGCGGGCCGCGCCGACGACCTGCTGGTCCCGTACGGGGCCGTCGGGGACGAAGGCGACCAGGGCCTCGTCCCAGCGAAGGCGGCCCTGACGCTGGCTGTGCAGGTGCACCACCGGGCTCCACCCGCCCGAGACGGCAAGCAGGTCGCAGTCGAAGAACTCCGGGGCACCGGTGAGTTGACCGTTCTCGTCGAGGGCCTGGGCGGTGACGGCGGAGAGCCGGCCACCGCCCTCGGTGTCGACCACCGCGCTGCCCGGCAGCACCCGCACCCCGGTCGCCTCGGCGACCTCGGCGGCCCGGTGGGACAGCTCCGGGCGCGCGTCCACGACGGCGGCGATGCCGATCCCGGCCGCATGGAGATCGGCGACCGTGTCATAGGCGCTGTCGTTGGTCGTGCTCACCACGGCCCGCGAGCCCGGAGCCACGCCGTATCGGTTGACGTACGTGCGCACGGCCGCGGCGAGCATGACCCCCGGCCGGTCGTTGCCGGCGAAGACCGGCGGACGCTCGTGCGCACCGGTCGCCAGAACCACCTGGCGGGCGCGGATGTGCCACAGCCGCTGCCGCGAGATGCCCGCCGACGGCTCGGGCGCGTCGGCTCCGAGGTGGTCGGTGCGCCGCTCCAGGGCGAGCACATAGTTGTCGTCGTAACTGCCGAAAGCCGTGGTGCGCTGCAGGACGGTGACCTCGGGGGCGGCGTCGAGTGCCGCGCGGATCCCGGCGACCCATTCGAGGGCGGTGTGCGCGCCGACCGTCTCGGTCCGTCCGGAGAGCAGCGAACCACCGGGCTCGGGCTGGTCGTCGACGAGGATCACGCGGGCGCCGGAGTCGGCGGCGGCCGCGGCGGCCGCGAGCCCGGCCGGTCCCGCGCCGACGACCAGGACGTCGGTGTGTACGTACTTCTTGTCGTAGACGGCGGGGTCGGGGGCCGGGTCGAGCCGGCCCATCGCGGACAGGGTCGTCGCGGACAGTCCGTCGTACAGCTCGACGGCGGTGGCCGGCAGCATGCCCTCCGAGCACGGCCCGGCGATCTGGAGCAGTGCGTTGGGCTCCTCGACACCGGCGGCGACGATGCCGCGCGAGCGGCCGCGGTAGAGGGACGGCGCCACTTCGGTGATGCCGTTGGCGAGCATCGCGGAGGCGACGGTGTCACCGGGGTGGCCGGTCAGCTCGCGGCCGTCGACGGTGAAGCGCAGGGTCGTGGTGCGGTCGACGCGGCCGGCGTGCGGCAGCCGGTGGGTCTGGTGGGTCATCGGGTCCCTCCGGCCGCTTCGGCTTCGATGGTCTGTCGGCGGTCACTCAGGGCGGGGAGGCCGGGGCGGGGTTCGTCGAGCCGGTAGACGGCGAGAATCTCGTAACTGGCGGTGTCGCGTAGGACGTTGAACCAGCGGCGACAGCCGGTGCTGTGCGCCCACCGTTCGGCGAAAGGGCCCTTGGGGTTGTCGCGGTAGAAGACGTACTCGGCCCACTGCCGGTCGTCGAGGTCCGCGGGGTTCTCGGGGTAGGGGACATGGGCCTGCCCCCCGTAGTGGTACTCGGTCTCCTCACGGGGACCGCACCATGGGCACGTGATCAGTAGCACGGTGGGTGTCCTTCTCTCGGCGGGGCGCTCGGCCGGGGCTGCGAGGGGGCTGGGAGGGGACTCGGTCAGTGGGCCACGGCCGCGGCGCCGTGTTCGTCCACCAACGCGCCCGTGGTGAACCGCTCAAGGGCGAAGGGCGCGTTCAGCGGATGCGGCTCGCCCGTGGCGATGGTGTGCGCGAAGGTCAGGCCGGCGGCGGGCATCCCCTTGAAACCGCCGGTGCCCCAGCCGCAGTTGACGTACAGGTTCTCGATCGGCGTGGTGCCGATGATCGGGGACGCGTCGGGCGTGACATCGACGATGCCGCCCCAGGTCCGCAGCACGTGGGCACGGGCGAAGATCGGGAACAGCTCGACGGCGGCGGCCATCTGATGCTCAATCACATGGAAGGAACCGCGCTGCCCGTAGCCGGTGTACTGGTCCACGCCCGCGCCCATGACCAGTTCGCCCTTGTGGGCCTGGGAGACGTAGACGTGCACGTGGTTGGACATCACCACGGTGGGGTGCACCGGCTCGTGGAGTTCGGAGACCAGCGCCTGAAGGGGGTGGGACTCCACCGGCAGCCGGAACCCGGCCCGCTCCGCAAGGACACTGCTGTGCCCGGCGGCCGAGAGACCGACCCGGCCGGCGAGGATACGTCCCCGGTTGGTCTCGACGCCGGTGACCCGGTCGCCGTCCTTGAGGAAGCCGGTGACCTCGCAGCCCTGGATCAGGTCGACGCCCATCTCGTCGGCCCGGCGGGCCAGTGCCCAGGCGACATGGTCGTGCTTGGCGATACCCGCGCGGGGCTGGAAGGTAGCCCCGAGGACCGGATAGCGGGTGTCGGACGAGACGTTGACGATGGGGCAGACCTCGGCGATCTCGTCCGGTGCGAGCCATTCGGCGTCGACGCCGTTGAGTCGGTTGGCGTTGACCCGGCGCACGCTCTCGCGGACGTCCTGCAGGGTGTGCGCGAGGTTGAGCACACCGCGCTGGCTGAACAGGAAGTCGTAGTCCAGCTCTTCCGGCAGCCGCTCCCACAGTTTGAGAGCGTGCTCGTAGATCGCTGCGCTCTCGTCCCACAGGTAGTTGGAGCGGATGATCGTGGTGTTGCGCGCCATGTTGCCGCCGGCCAGCCAGCCCTTCTCCAGGACGGCGACATTGGTGATGCCGTGCTCCTTGGCGAGGTAGTAGGCGGTGGCCAGGCCGTGGCCGCCGGCGCCCACGATGACGACGTCGTAGCTGGAGCGCGGCTCGGGGTTGCGCCACAGGAAGTCCGGGTGCTCCGGCAGCGGCTGCGTGGTCATGCCGCGTCTCCGTTCAGGTGGGGATACAGGGGGAACGCACCGGCGAGCTTCTCCACGCGGTCGCGCAGCAGGCCCGTGCGCTCGTCGCCGAGCCGCTCCTCCTTCAGGGCCTGGGCGATGATGTCCGCGACCTCCCGGAACTCGGTCTCGCCGAAGCCCCTGGTGGCCAGGGCCGGGGTGCCGATCCGCAGCCCCGAGGAGACCATCGGCGGGCGCGGGTCGAACGGCACGGCGTTGCGGTTGACGGTGATGCCGATGCGGTGCAGCCGGTCCTCGGCCTGCTGCCCGTCGAGGGCGGAATTGCGCAGGTCGACCAGGACCAGGTGGACTTCGGTGCCGCCGGTCAGCACGGTGATCCCGGCCTCGGCCACGTCGTCGGCCAGCAGCCGTCCGGCGAGGATGCGGGCGCCGTCGAGAGTGCGCTGCTGCCGCTCCTTGAACGCCTCGCTCGCCGCCACCTTGAACGCCACCGCCTTTGCGGCGATGACGTGCTCCAGTGGCCCGCCCTGCTGGCCGGGGAAGACCGCGGAGTTGATCTTCTTGGCAAGGTCGGTGCGGCTGAGGATCACACCGCCGCGGGGGCCGCCGAGGGTCTTGTGCGTGGTGGTCGTCACGACATCGGCGTACGGCACCGGGTTCGGGTGAAGGCCCGCCGCCACCAGGCCGGCGAAGTGCGCCATGTCGACCATCAGGTAGGCGCCCACCTGGTCGGCGATGCGCCGGAACGCGGCGAAGTCCAGGCGGCGGGGGTAGGCCGACCAGCCGGCGACGATCATCTTGGGCCGGTGCGCGAGGGCGAGCTGTTCGACCTCGTCCATGTCGATGCGCAGATCGGACTCGTGCACGTGGTAGGGCACGACGTTGTACAGCTTGCCGGAGTAGTTCAGACGCATGCCGTGGGTCAGGTGCCCACCGTGCGCCAGGTCGAGGCCGAGGATCGTGTCGCCGGGCTCGAGCAGGGCGAACATCGCCGCCGCGTTGGCCTGCGCCCCCGAGTGCGGCTGCACGTTCGCGGCCTCGGCGCCGAACAGCGCCTTGATTCGGTCGATGGCCAACCGCTCGATGTCATCGACGTGTTCACAGCCCCCGTAGTAGCGGCGGCCCGGATAGCCCTCGGCGTACTTGTTGGTTAGCACTGAGCCCTGGGCCTCCATGACAGCGGCCGGGGCGAAGTTCTCCGAGGCGATCATCTCCAGGGTCGACTGCTGCCGGTGCAGTTCGGCGTCCACCGCGGCGGCGACATCCGGGTCGAGCTCGCCGAGCGGGAGGGAGAGGGGGGAGATGACCGTGGTGATCGACGGGTTCGTTGCCATCTGCGCACCATTCTGAGAGCCAACTAATGGGCAACTGATATATCAGCTTGTGCGGTAAGGTATGGGAGCTCGTTGAACAAGTCAAGGGGGCCTCATGCAGCACACGGCGACCGAGCCCGAGGGTGAGGAACTCTCCCTCGCCGAGCGCGCCTACCGTGCCCTCCGCGACCGGCTCGTCATGCTCGAGATCCGCCCGGGCGCGCCGATCAACGAGGATCAGCTGGCGCAGTCACTCGGCGTCGGGCGGACGCCGGTGCGCGAGGCACTCAAGCGGCTCCAGTACGAGCGGCTGATCACGACCTTCCCCCGGCGCGGCACCTTCGCCACCGAGGTCAACATCACCGACCTCGCCCACATCTCCGAGGTGCGCCAGGAGCTGGAGCCGCTGGCCGCCGCCCAGGCCGCGCGGCGCGCCACGGCCGTGGACCGGGCGGCCCTGACGGCGCTGCGGCGCGAGCTGGAGAGCGCGGATTCCGGCCGGCAGGACGCGGCGGAATTGATGCGTCTCGACCTTCAGGTCCACCGCGCCATCTACGCCGCCACCCACAACCCGTACCTGGAGGACACCCTCGTCCGCCACGACAACCTGGCCACCCGCATCTGGTGCCTGTTCGTGGAGCGCATGGCCGACATGGCCGGCCACATCGAAGAGCACGGACCGCTGATCCAGGCGATCGTCGCCGGTGACCCGGACAAGGCGGCTCACCTCTCCCGCAGCCACGTCGAAGGCTTCGAACGGGCCATCCGCGAAGCTATCTGAGGCGCCGGGCGGGCAAGGGGGAGGGGGTGCTGTGGCCCCCCGGCCGCCCGTCGAGCCGGACACCATTCGCCGTCACGCCGTCACGCCGTCACGCCGTCACGCCGTCACGCCGTCACGCCGTCACGCCGTCACGCCGTCACGCCGTCACGCCGTCGTGCTGAATCGCCGGGGCACGTCGTTCCCAAGCTTCCAACTTCGGCGCGGCGCGCCCTGCTTCGGGCCATCTGGCGAGTGGGAGATGGTGCGGCGAGCCCACGACGTCCGCCGGGGCCCCGAAGGCTCCGGCTGCGGCCATGACCGGTCCATCCATGAGGCTCGGACCGCTGGCGCCAATTGGCCACACGGGCATGGGTAGACAGTGTCTACCGATGCCTGGTAGACACTGTCTATGGAAGCCGAGAGCTCTCTTCGGGAGCGATTGATCGATGTCGGCGTGGACCTCGTGATCACAGAGGGGTCCGCGTCGCTGGGGCTACGCGAGATCGCCCGCCGGGCGGGGGTGTCCCACGGGGCGCCGCGCCGCTACTTCCCCACGCATCACGCCCTGCTCTCCGCGATCGCCCGGCGCGGCTTCGCGGACCTCGGCGCGCGATTCGAGGCCGTCGTCGCCGACACGGCATCTTCGCGCGCTCAGCTCGATGCCCTCGCCCGGGCGTACGTCGCCTACGCTCTGGAGCACCGCGGCATGTTCGAGCTGATGTTCCGTCATGATCTGCTCGACAGCGAAAAGCACCCGTCGGACCGGCCGAGGCTGCGGGAGTCAACCCTCCCACTGTTCGACCTCATCGTCGGGCTCGTCGCCCGGTGCCGGACCGAGAAGGGCGCCAAGGCCCGACAGGGCACCAAGGCCGGCGCCGAGCCGACGCCGCCCGTGGTCGCCGCCGCGCTCTGGTCGAACCTGCATGGCATCGCCCAGTTGTGGGCCTGGGACAGCCTGCAACTAGCCCTCGGTGCACCGCCATCCGACGGCGCACGAGTCAGCGTCCAGGTCGACCAGCTCGTCACGGCGGTCCTTGACGCCCACCTCGGCCCGGTGGACGCATGACCCCAACTGTGCGGCCGCACTTCGCGCTCCTGGTCAGCGCGGCCGGCGCGATGATCGTCGCGCTCGACGGCACCGTACTGCTCGTGGCGCAGCCCAGCCTGCAGCGCGATCTCGGCGCGAGCGTGGCGCAGGTCCAATGGACAAGTACCGGCTATCTGCTCGCCGTTGCCGCATTTCTGGTCATCGCGGGGCGCCTCGGCGATCGCTACGGGCACCTGCGGCTGCTGGTCGTCGGCGTCCTCGGTTTCGGCGCCGCCTCAGCGGCCATCGCGCTCGCGCCCCAGGTCGGCTGGGTGATCGGCCTGCGCGCCGTCCAAGGCGTGTTCGGCGCGCTCCTCCAGCCGGCGACACTTGCGCTGCTGCGGCTGGCCTATCCGGCGCACCGGCTCGGTACTCCTGTCGCCATCCGTACCAGCGCGATCGCTGTTGCCGCAGGATCAGGCCCGGTCCTCGGGGGCGTTCTCGTCGAACACCTGGGCTGGCGTGCGGTGTTCTGGATCAACCTCCCCATCGCGCTCGTGATCGTCGTGTTCGCTCTGGCCGTCCGGGTGCCGACGCCGGCACGTGACGGCTCCCAGCCGCCCGACGTCATCGGCGCGGCCCTGCTCGCCTCCGCGCTCGCCCTCCTGGTCCACACCCTGACCGACGTACCGTCCCATGGGTGGACCGCCCTGCCGACACTGCTCGGCCTGGTCGCGGTCGCGGGCCTCGCGGGGGCACTCGTCGCGCACGAACGCCGGGCCGCCCACCCGATCGTGCCGCCTGCCGTGGCGCGGTCCGTACCGGTGACGGCATCGATGATGCTCCTACTGGCAACCGCCGGGGGGATGTTCGGCGCTCTGTTCGTTGCCACGTTCTTCCTCCAGGACCTGCTCCGGCTCGATGCGCTCGCCTGCGGCCTGCGGGTACTTCCGCTCACGGTGCTCATGGTCCTCGGCGCGCCCGCTGCCGGCGCGGCCCTTCGCAGGTACGGCCCGCGCCGCACCGCGGTCACGGGTACGCTCCTGGTCACCCTCGGCATCGCGGGCCTGTCCCGGCTCGACGTGACCAGCACGTGGATGGTCACCGGGGCGATCTTCGCCGTGCTCGGTGCGGGGTTCGCCACCGTGATGGTCACCGCTACCGGGACGGTCGTCGGCGACGCGCCGCCCGGATACGCCGGGGTGGTCGGTGGACTCAAGCAGACCGCCATGAACATCGGACCGGCACTCGGAATCGCCGTTGCCGCGGGCATGATGCGTACGCATCCGTCCTCCGTCGAGCCCCTGGCGACATCTGCCCCGGCGATGGGCCCCGCATCGCTGGCCCTGGCCGGACTCGCCGCGCTCGGCTTCGTACCGGCATTCCTGCTGCCCGTGGGGCCGGACCGCAGGAAGACACCCGGAACGGAAGCTCCGGCCGACGACCCCGCCACCCACCCGGCTGCGCTGGAAAGACGGACCTGACGGAGGCGGAGGTCTCCGCCCGGAGCGCCTGCATGGGCCGACGGCCCTGGGCCGCCCCCCTTGAAGGCCGCTACGGGGCCGTCGCCACTGCGAGGGTATCGCTGAAGTCGCTTACGGGGAGGGGGAGTTCGGCTGATGCAGGTCCTTGCGGCCGTCTACGGGGGCAGGGAGGCGCGACGGGCCCCTCGCCTGTTGCGCGCCGAAGGGCCGTCAGATGAAGTCGATGCGCTCCTCGGTGACCGGGTAGCCCATCGTCGCGAAATGCGCCGCCATCGGGAAGTTCCCCTGGTCAGTGGCGGCCGCGATACGTGTCGCGCCCCGTTCCACCAGGTCCTGTGTGCAGTCGACCAACAGGTCGTAGGCGTAGCCGTGACCGCGTTGCTCGGGAAGGACACCGATGTAGCCGATGCAGGGGCCCGACGGGTTGTGGATGGGGATGTGGAAGCCCGCCATCTCGCCGGTCGGGGTGTAGGCCACGCGCCACCAGTTCCGCGGGGAAGGCATCGAGGCGAGGAGCCCGAGGACCTTCTCGACGGCACCGTCCCTGCCGTACTCCGCGATCTCGTTCACGTCATGAGCGTCCAAGGAGCCTTCCTGGACGCGGCGCACCACGCCCCGGATGACACTGTCGTCCGGCTCCGGCCGGCACTCCAGGCGCCCGGTGCGCGCGGGGAGCGGGCAGTCGGGGGTCCAGGTGTAGCGGTAGCGTTCGACCAGCTTCCGGAGGCCGGCGGCCTCGGCCGCGGCCATCCGGGCCTCGGCGGCGGCCCGCGCGTCCGGCTTCTCGCGCCAGCCGGACGGCAGCAGCAGGCTGTACTCGGCGTGCAGGGGTGCGGCGCGCAGCAGTTGGACAGCGGCCTCGGCGTCGGTGAAGTCGAACCAGTCGAGGGCGACGGGGTTTTCGTCCTCAGGAAGGGCCCACCAGGCAGCGCGGGCGACCACGACGCCGTCGCGAAGGGCGACCCAGGTCCATTCGGGCCGGTACTCGCCGCCGTCGGCGATCATGCCGTAGGTGTGGCCGAGCAGGGCGCGCCCGACGATGCCCGTGTCGGGCAGGGAGGTGAAGAGGGACGTCTCGCCCGCGGTGAGCGGACGGATGACAAGTTCGGTCATGGGTGAAGAGATCCTTCGGGAGAGGGGTGCGCTCCCGGATCAGACCTGGGACGCCCGGCGGACGGGGCGGGAGCGCGGAAATGTGGTGGTGGGCATCGCTCTCGCCTCCTTCTCTTTGGTCACGGGCGCGCGCTTACCGTAAGCGTGCCGCCCGCGGACGTCCAGGCATTTATCCACGTGGCCGGCGCGGAGAGGCGGCTCTGGAGGGCGAGTTGGCCGCCGCGGGTACGTCCCAGTGGCGCCCGCGCGTCCGCTCCGACGCCCGCTCCCGCGCCCCGGCGGCGAGGTGATCACCCGCGCGGGTTTGGCCGGCGCGGTCATGCCACTGGCCAAGGGGCATCGAGGTCGGCGATGGACGCCGGCACCTTGTTTCGATGGCGGTCGTAGGATGGGTTTGCAGTGCCGACGTCGCCCCAAGGAGTCACCGTGGCCCGCCCCCGTACCGCCGCCCGAACGGTGGAGCACCCCGACATGAAGCAGATCTCTCTGCAGCAGGTCCTGGAGGCACTGGTGGACCCGGTGCGCCGGATGGTGCTGACCCAGCTCGATCGGGCGGGGGAGGACCTGACCTGCGGCACTTTCGAGGCGCCGGTGTCGCCGTCGACGTTGACGCATCACTTCAACGTGCTGCGCGAGGCGGGCGTGATCCGTCAGTACTACGTGGGGACGACGAAGATGAACACGCTGCGCGCGGAGGAGATGGAGGAGCGTTTTCCCGGCCTGCTGGCGGCCGTCATGGCCGCCTGTGCCGCGGAGGCGGGTGCGTCCTGAGGCCGGCCGGATGCACCACACCCCCGTACGTGTCCGGGTACATATTTCGATGACGCTCGTAATTTGACGGTCATCGAACCTTGGGGCAGAGTGAAGGGGACGCCGCGCTGATGCGGCGTCCCCTCCCTGCTTCTCCTCCTGGAACTGGTGCACCATGGCAAAGCTCGTACAGTTCGACCGGCTCGGCGGCGCCGAGGTCCTGACCCTGCGCGACGTCGAGGTGGGCGCTCCGGGCGCGGGAGAGGTGCGTATCCGCGTCGACGCGATCGGCCTGAACCGGGCCGAGATCATGTACCGCGAGGGTGCGTACTTCTACCAGCCGGTCTTCCCCTCGACGCTGGGCTACGAGGCCGCGGGCGCCGTCGAGGCGGTCGGTGACGGCGTGGATCACCTCGCCGAGGGCGACCTGGTCGCCGTCGTGCCGGCGTTCCTGCAGAGCGAGTACGGCACCTACGGTGATCATGTCACCCTGCCGGCCTCGGCAGTGGTTCCTCGCCCCGCGAACGTCGACCCCACCACGGCTGCGGCCGTGTGGATGGCCTACATCACCGCCTACGGACCGCTCGCCGAGAGCGGCCGGGTGCGGCCCGGCGACCACGTACTGATCACCGCGGCCTCCAGCAGTGTCGGCCTGGCGGCCATCCAGATCGCCCGCCACATCGGCGCCATCCCGATCGCCACCACCCGCGGCGCGAGCAAGCGGCAGCGCCTGCTGGACGCCGGCGCCGCCGATGTCATCGTCACCGACGACGAGGACATCCCCGCGCGAATCAAGGAGATCACCGGTGGTGAGGGCGTGCGTCTGGCCTTCGACCCGATCGCCGGACCCGGCGTCGAGATCCTCGCCCAGGGCATCGCCCCCGGCGGTCACCTGGTCGTCTACGGCGCTCTCGACCCCCGCACCACTCCGCTGCCCAACGCGCAGTCCTTCCCCGCGCTGACCAGCGGCACCTACACGCTCTTCGAGATCACATCCGACCCCGAGCGCCTGCGTCGCGCAGTCGCCTTCGTGAACGCCGGCCTCGCCTCCGGTTCCTTCACCCCGGTCGTCGACCGCACCTTCGACCTCACCGACATCGCGGAGGCCCACGCCTACATGGAGGCCAACGGCCAGGTCGGCAAGATCGTCGTCACCGTCACCCACGACGACGCCACGTCGTGAATCTTCGCGAGTGCGACTGATCGCACGCCGCGACGCCGACCGCTCACCGGGTCCTCCGGGTGACAGGTCGGCGTCGCCGTCTGCGTAGCTCTCCGCCGAGAGGCAGTGGATCGGCCTGGACGAGTAGGCAGTTTTTCGGCCGGAGCGGCGGGAGGGCACTCATGCCCGCAGGGACGTTGCGGCTGCCTGACCCCGCCCAACGCCCGCCGCGCCGCGGATCAACTCACCATGACCGAGCGGTACTTGCGCGGTCCGGTCCACGCGCATGGAGCGCCGCGCCGGCGGTCAGGTTGCATGCCGGTTTGCTCCCGTGTCGACCGCTTGTCGCGCCGCTTGTCCAGTGCCGGGTCCACGCTCCTCAGGTTGGTGGTGGGACGGGCGCGAGGCGGGCCGAAGGTGTCGCGGCGAGGCGTCCGCCGGAAGGGTCGATGCGTAAAGATGATTGAAAGGGCATTGACCTCGTCAACTTTGAGCAATTAGCGTCCGGGTGTCTCGGCTGAAAAGCAACGTCCCCACGGACGCCTCTCCGCCGACTTCATGGCCTCTCCCATGCGGTGGGGCCGGTGGCCCCACCCTCAGGAAGGCTCCGCGTGCGTAGACGTTCCCTACTCACGGCTGCCGCCGCCACCACGCTTGCGGCGGTCCCGCTCGCGTCCGGCTGCGGCCCCTCATCGTCGTCGGCCTCCGGTGGCGGCTCCCGGCGCGGCCATCTCACCTACGGCGTCTGGGACGTCTACCAGGTGCCCGCCATGAGGCGGGTGGCGCGCGAGTTCGAGCGGTCCCGTCCGGGGGTGACCGTCGATGTGCAGCTCACGCCCAACGGGACGTACTGGACCAAGCTGCGCACGGCGTGCACAGGCGGCGCCGCTCCGGACGTCTTCTGGATGAACGGGCCCAACTTCGGTCTCTACGCGGATGCCGGGCAGCTTCTGCCACTGGAGACCGACGGGCCGGACGCCGTGCTGCGGCCCGCCGACTTCCCGACCGATCTGATGTCCCTCTACCGCTGGAAGGGCACCCAGTACGGCGTCCCGAAGGACTTCGACACGGTCGCGCTGTGGTTCAACAAGGAGATTTTCGACCGGGCCAAGGTCGACTACCCGGACGCCACCTGGACCTGGCAGGACCTGATATCCACCGCTCAGCGGCTCACCGACCGCAAGCGAGGCATCTACGGGGTGGGCGCTCCGGTGCGCGCCCAGGAGAACTACTACAACTCGATACCGCAGGCCGGCGGCTGGGTGATCTCCGAGGACAAGAAGCGCTCCGGCTACTCCGACGAGCGCACCCGGGAGGGGCTCCAGCTCTGGATCGACCTGATCCACCGCTACCGCGCCTCGCCGTCCCTGCAGCAGATGACCGACACCGACCCCACTCAGATGTTCCTGTCCGGGACGCTGGCCATGACCTACGAGGCGTCCTACAACGCGGCGATGTTCCATGCCGACCGCGAGCTGCGGGCCAAGGTGGACGTCGCGCCGATGCCCAAGGGCCGGCGTCGCGCCACTGTCCTGCACGGCCTGGCCAACGTTGTCTACGCCCGCACTCCGCAGCCCGAGCTGGCCCGGGACTTCGTCCGGTTCCTCGGCGGGAAGCGCGCCTCGTTGATCCAGGGCAAGTACGGCACCGCCATCCCGGCGCGCAACGGCACCGCCGAACCGTGGACCGCCGGTATGCCGCGCTTCGACCTCAAGGTGCACCTGGACGCGCTCGACTACGCGGTGCCCTTCCCCAGCTCCGCCAACAGCGCCGCCTGGTCGCACAAGGAGCAGATGTGGCTCGCCAAGGCGTGGAGCGGCGACGAGAGCCTCAAGGGCGCCACGGGCTCCCTGACCGAAGCGATGGATCAGCTTCTCGCGCAGGAGAGGAAGGGCCGGTCCTGATGAGCCTCAATGTGCGTGCCGAGACCGCGGTCCCGGCGCAACGTACCCGCCCGGCGCCCTTCGACCAGCGGGAACTGCGCCGCCGTCAGCGCCGTTTCCAGCACCGGGACAAGTGGTGGGGCTACGCGCTGATCGCGCCGGCCGGGCTGGGCCTGGCGGTCTTCTACCTGTGGCCCGTGGTGCAGACGGTGTACTACAGCTTCACCCAGTGGGGTGCCTTCGGCGGGACGACCTGGATCGGCCTCTCCAACTACCGCACGTTGCTCGACGACCCCGAGTTCTGGCAGTCGCTGGGCAACACCGGTATCTACACCGGGCTGGTGCTGCTGGGGATCCCGCTGTCGATGGTGCTGGCGGTCCTGCTCAACCTCAAGGGCCTGCGCGGCACCGGCTTCTACCGCACGTTCTACTTCCTGCCGGTGGTCACGATGCCTGCCGCGGTCGCCGTGGTCTGGCGCTGGCTCTACAACGGTGACGTCGGCATCCTCAACCACGCGCTGTCCGCGATCGGTATCGACGGCACCTACTGGGTGTCCGACCCGGACACCATCCGGTTCGCGGTGGCCATCGTCGGCGTGTGGATGACCGTCGGCTACAACATGATCCTGCTGCTGGCCGGCCTCCAGAGCATCCCCGCCGACTACTACGAGGCCGCGTCGCTCGACGGCGCCGGGCGTGTGCGGCAGTTCTTCTCGGTCACCCTGCCGCTGCTGAGCCCCACGCTGTTCTTCACCACTGTGCTGTCCGTCATCCAGTCCCTTCAGGTCTTCGACCTGGTGTACCTGATCATCGGCGCCAACACCCAGAACTCGCTCCAGAACCCGGCGTACGGCGACGGTCAGACCGTCGTGATGCTCTTCTTCCAGAAGGCGTTCTTCGACAACCAGCGCGGCTACGGCGCGGCGATCGTCTGTGTGCTGTTCTTCCTGATCATGGCCCTGACCGCCGTCCAGTTCCGGTTGCAGAAGAGGTGGGTCCACTATGCCTGAGATGACGCAGGGCACCCGGAGCCCCGTACGCTCCCGGCGCGGAAGCCGTGCGGGCCGGCTGTGGCCCGCCCACGTCCTGCTCGTTCTGGGCGCGGTGGTCACCGTCTTCCCCCTGCTGTGGGAGGTGCTGACCTCCTTCAAGAGCTTCGGCGAGTCCGTCCGGGTGCCGCCGACGATCCTGCCCGCGCACTGGGACTGGTCGAACTACTCGAAGGTCTTCGAGGCGATTCCGTTCGGGCAGCAGTTCGTGAACACCATCGTGATGTCGCTGCTGCGGACCGCGGCCCAACTGCTGCTGTGTGCGATGGCGGCCTACGCCTTCGCGCGCATCCGTTTCCCGGGACGCGGGGCGATCTTCCTCGGATTCCTCGCCGTGCTGATGGTTCCCGGCCAGCTCTTCCTGCTGCCGCAGTACCAGATCATGCAGAGCCTCGGCTGGCTGGACTCCATGCAGGCGTTGGTGATCCCCGGCATGTTCTCCGCCTTCGGGACGTTCCTGCTGCGGCAGTTCTTCATGGGGCTGCCGGAGGAGTTGGAGGAGGCGGCGCGGCTCGACGGGGCCAATCCCTTCACCGTCTTCTGGCGCATCGCCCTGCCACTGGCCCGCCCGGGGCTGCTGGCGCTGGGCATCCTCACGTTCCTGTGGTCCTGGAACGACCTGATGTGGCCGCTGATCGTCAACACCGACCCGGCCAAGATGCCGCTGTCGGCCGGGCTGGCCTCCCTCCAGGGAGCCCACCTGACCGAGTACCCGGTGCTGATGGCCGGCTCTCTCCTCGCCACGCTCCCGGTGATCGTGGTGTTCGTCGCGATGCAGCGTCAGTTCATCCAGGGCATCGCTTTCTCCGGCATGAAGGGCTGAGCACACATGACCGACACCTCCGTCGCCCCGGCGGACAACCGCGCGCACACCCGTGACCTGCGGCTGGGCGTCATCGGGCTCGGCCTGCGCGCCACCCTCGCGCGGGAGGCCCACCACCCCGGCGAGGGCTCCGCGGTGGTGGCCGCGGCCGACACCGCGCCGGGCATGTTCGGCCGGGCCCGCGAGTGGTTCGGCGACGACGTCCACGTCTACCCCGACCACCGTCAGATGCTGGCCGCCGAAGAACTGGACGCGGTCTTCGTCATCACCCCGGACCACACCCATGAGGCGCTCGCGGTCGACCTGCTGGAGGCCGGGATCGCGGTCTTCGTGGAGAAGCCGCTCGCCATCACCACAGAGGGCTGCGACCGCGTTCTGGAGGCCGCGCGAAGCGGCGGCGCCCGGCTGTACGTGGGTCACAACATGCGGCACATGCCGGTGGTGCGCGTCATGCGCGACCTCATCAAGCGCGGCGAGATCGGCGAGGTCAAGGCCGTGTGGTGCCGCCACTTCGTGGGTCACGGCGGGGACTTCTACTTCAAGGACTGGCACGCCGACCGCCGCAACACCACAAGTCTGCTTCTCCAGAAGGGCGCCCACGACCTGGACGTCATCCACTGGCTGGCCGGCGCCTACACCGAGCGCGTCACGGCGCTCGGCGCTCTCACCGTCTACGGAGACATCACCGACCGCTCGGGACAGGCGCCCGGTGCCGTCATGCCCGACTGGTACGACCCCGAGAACAACTGGCCCCCGCTGTCCAACACGGGCCTCAACCCGGTCGTCGACGTCGAGGACCTGTCGATGATGGTCATGCGCCTGGAGGGCGGCGTACACGCCAGCTACCAGCAGTGCCACTACACGCCCGACTACTGGCGCAACTACACGGTCATCGGCACCGAGGGCAGGCTGGAGAACTTCGGCGACCACGGGGAGAGCGCCGAGGTCCGGGTGTGGCAGCGCCGCAGCGGCTACCGTGCCGACGCCGATCTCGTCATCCCGATGCCCTCACCCGGCGAGGGCGGGCACGGCGGCTCCGACCCCATGCTGGTGGCCGAGTTCCTCCGCTTCGTCCGCTCCGGTGGCCCGACGGACACCAGCCCGGTCGCCGCCCGGGAGGCCGTCGCGGCCGGCGTTGCGGCGACGGAGTCGCTGCGCGCCGACGGCCTCCCCGTCACGGTGCCACGTATCGCCCCCGACCTGGCCGCCTGGTTCGCCAACGACCAGAGCTGAGCACCCCGAACTGCCCCGGGGCGTGAGGGCTCTCGAAGTCTTCGCCCCCGGGGCACTCTCACCTGCGCCGGTCACGAACGGGAGCCGGTCCGCAGGCAATACCTGTGGACCGGCGCGGGCGCGGTCAGGGCTGGGCCCGAGGTGGGCGGGCGGCGTCGTAGCGGATGCGGTTGCTGTTGATCTCCTGCCGGGTGTGGTGGCCCATTCGCCGAGGGCCACCATGGAGTCCAGCAGTGTGGCGCCGAGCGGGGTGAGCGCGTACTCGACGCGCGGGGGAACGCCGGCGTGCACGGTGCGCGTGAGGAGTCCGTCGCGTTCGAGCCGGCGCAGGGTCAGGGTGAGCATGCGTTGCGAGATGCCTCGGACCGCGCGGTGGAGTTCCCGAAGCGTAGGGTCCGCGCCTGCAGTTGACCGATGACCAGGATGCTCCACTTGTCGCAGATCAGGGCGAGGATCCGCAGAACCTCGCGGCAACCCTCGTCATCGGTCTCACCTGCCGGTTCGTCGTCGGGCTGCGAGTGATCCGGCTCGTGTCGACGGGGCGGCGAGGCGGTGCGTCGCAATCGTTGGCGGCGCGCCGCTTGTTGAGGGGATGTCGGGTGGCGAGCACTCTTGTCATGGTCACCGGTGCCGCCCAGACCACGGTCGCATCCGCCGCAGCGCAGATCGATCTGCACGTACTCGGTGCAGTGACGGCCGTGGGGCAAGTGCTGTCGCAGATGCGGGCACGCGGGGAGGGAACCGGGAATCCTGCTGCTGACCACCGGAGTGTCCTCCACCGTCCCCGCGCCCTTCCTGGCCAACGTGGGACTGTCGATGGCGGACTTGCGCAACTGGGCGCACGCCCTGGCCGAGCACGTCGCGGGCCAGGGCTGAGCGGCTCCGCCGAGGGATGTAGGCGCTAAGCGCCCATACGCATGTTCGGCTCAATGTTGCAGGTTTCGTGAGCAGTTGGTGGCCGGCATGAAACGCCGTCAACGGCACTGTCCGGTGCCAGCATCCATCAAGCCGCGAGGTCGCAGTCGGGTCACGCGTCATGGGTCTGGCCGACGGGCCGCTGATGGGGGCACTCTTCACGCGAGTCCCCGCGCATCCGCCAGATTCGTCGGCAATGTGGCGTGACCGGAACGTAGAGAGGATCGTTGCTGATCACAACTGAATACCAACGTCCGGATACACGCGCTGCGATGGCATCATTTCAGCCAGTCGTGGGCAGTGTGGCCGGGCCCACGAGTGGATCAGATGAAAACCGGAGAATCGATGAACGCTCACCCTGTCACTCAGTCGCGCGCAGAAGGTCCGGCGTTCGATGACACGGAAGTGCCGCGTTACTACGCACGCAAGACCCAGGACATACTTCACAAGTACGGTCCAGGGCCCCGGGTTCACTTCCACGTGGGCCTGTTCGATCCGGCGGCCAAGCTCAACACGACGGTCTCCCAGCGGGTCCTCAAGAGCCGGATCATCAGCAGCCAGGAGGCGATCCTCGACCGCGCCGCGCGCACCTGGACGGTCGGCCAGTCATTCCCCGCGCACCTGCTCGACATCGGCTGCGGCCTTGGCGGCGGCAGCCTCTACTGGGCGCAGGAACACGGCGCGAAGGTCACCGGTCTCACCGTCGCGAGCGACCACATACCGGTCATCAGGGAACTCGCCCGGCAGGCAGGGGTTTCCGGCCGCGTCGCCCCTCGCGTCGGCGACATCCACGACATGACCGACGAGCGGCGCTACGACGCGGCGTACGCCATCGAGAGCTCCGGCTACATGGACCGCAGGCGGCTCTTCGAGGTGGTGGGGAAGGCCCTGCGGCCCGGGGGTTGGTTCGGCATCCAAGAGCACTTCATCTGCCGGCCCGAGTGGAGCGACTGGATCGACGACTACTACAAGACGCGGCTCGGCACCCTCACCGAGTACATCCGCGCTGCTGAGGCCGCCGGCTTCGAGCTGGAGCAGGACGAGGACGTCACGGACGGCGTCAGCGAGTTCTGGCTCCAGTCCATGGCCTGGAACACCGCAGAACTGTCGCGCCTGGCACAGGGCGGCGAACCGGCGGCCTGGTCACGGGATCGGCTCCAGCAGAGCGCCATCGCCCACGGCAAGCTGTTCCGCATCTGGCGCGACCACGCCGTGGAAACCCGCCTGCTGCACTTCCGGCTCGGAGGCAGCTGACCGTGATCGCCGAACACGGCCACGCCTCCCGAATAGGCTGGCAACTGCCGCCCCTCTACTGCCCGTTCGTCTCCGCACGGCACCCCAAGGCAGTGGAGATCGAGCAGCGCGCCAAGGCATGGATCGATGCCTTCGGGATCTACCCCGATGCCACCGAACGTGCCTGGGGTCTTGCCACGCACAGCGCCGACTTCTCCTGCAGGATCATCCCCGACGGCAGCGTCGACCACGTGCTGACGTTCACGCTGTGGAACTACTGGGCGAACGCGGTCGACGACTGGCAGGACTCCGGACCGGCCGCCACCAGCACCGCGTCGATCACCGACCACGGCGCCCGACTCGCCCGGGCCCTGGAGATGCCCGGCTGCGCCCTCCTTCCCCCGGGGCCCCTCACCTCGGCGCTGGATGACCTGGTGCAGCGGACACACCGCCTGCTCACGCCGTTTCAGCTGCGCAGGTTCGCGGAGGGAGCGAGGGACTGGCTGATCGGCGCGGGCTGGCGCACGGCGCAGGCCGAGCGGGGCCGCATGCCCAGTCTCACCGACTACGCCGGTCTCGGCGCTCTCGCGAACGGCACCCGGTTCAGCCTCACCTGGGCCGATGCGGCGAACGGGATCGACCTGCCGCCGGACACCCTCTACGCGGCCCCGGTCCAGGCCGTGACCGACGCAGCGGGGTGGATCGTCGCCGCCGACAACGATCTCTTCTCGTACAACAAGGACGACGACCAAGAGCCCTGGGAGCAGAACCTGATCAACGTGCTGGCCCACGAGCGAGGATGCGCCCCCGGAGAGGCCGTCGCTGAGGCGGTCGCCCTGCGGGACCGGGTGATGACCCTCTTTCTCCGCCTGCGCGCACAGCTCGCCCGGGGGGCGGACGAGCCGCTTCAGCGATACCTGGATTCCCTCCAGAACTACATCGCCGGCAGCATCGCGTGGCAGAACGTCGCTCCGCGCTACACGAGCCCCCGCAACCGCAACCCCTGGCCGGTGGAGGGGGCGACATTCGATGTGGTCCGGAGCGACTCTCCGAGCGATCCGAGCACCGAGCCGCCCGACGTCCCGTCCTTGAACTGGTGGTGGCAGCAGCTGGAGCAGTGACCGGCCGGCGACGGCTCGGCGCACCGGCGCCCGGTCCGAGCAGCGCAAAGGGCCCGCAGCGTGTGCTGCGGGCCCTTATTGCGGGGGCTAGCGCCGGCCGAGCAGGCGCTTCAGCCATGACCACCGCCGAGCCCGCGCAGGCCGCGGCGGGACCGGCGCAGTTCGCACCGCCTCCTCCGGCGGAGCGAGCGGCGGCAGCTGATCGGGCGCGGACCGCGGTTCGGTGGAGGCGACGAACCGGGGCTCGAAGCGCACCGGCAGCTGCACGAGGTGCTGGGACATCAGCGTGCCCCGGCGCTCCAGCTCGAAGTCGTGCACGGTCAGCTCGATGTCGGGCAAGCGCGCCAACAGGGCCTCGATGCCGGTGTCGGCGATGGCCCGACCGATGTCCTGGCCCGGGCACTCGTGGGGGCCCGCGCTGAACGCCAGGTGCGAACGGTTGCCGTGGACCGGCGCGGACAGGTCGGGCCGGACCGCGGGGTCGACGTTGCCCGCGGCGAGGGACAGCAGGAGCATGTCACCACACTTGATCTCCTGGCCGCCCAGTTTGGTGTCCGCCGTGGCCCAGCGGCCCAGGACGGTGTTGATGGGCGTCTGGTCCCACAGCACCTGCTCCAGGGCCTCGGCCAGCGTCATGCGGCCACCCGAGAGGTTCGCGCGGAAGCGAGGATCGGTGAGGACCATGCGCAGGGTGTTCGCGATCAGGTTGGCGGTGGTTGCGTACGCCGCGACCAGGATCACGCGGACGTGCGCCAGAACCTCGACATCCGTCAGCTCGGCGGGGTGGTCCAGCAGCCAGGACGTGAGGTCGTATCCACGGCTGGCCTTCTTGCTCTCCACCAGCTGATACAGCGTCTTCGTGACGTACTCGTCGCTTTCGAGGGCGGTCTCCGTGCCCTCCAGCATGTCGGGCACTGCCCGTACGAGCCTGGGGCCGTGTTCCTCCGGAGCACCGATCAGCTGCGTCATGACCAGCATCGGCAGCTGACTGGAGAACTCCGCCACGAGATCGGCCTGGCCGTTGGAGGCGAAGTTGTCGATGAGCTGGTTGGCGAACCGGGTGACGTACCGGCGGATCCCGCGGCGGTCGAAGCGCTGCAGGGACTCCAGCACCGCGCCCCTCAGCCGTTCGAAGACCGGGCCGTCGTTGAAATTGATCACCGGCCACCAGGTCACCATCGGCGACAGTGCGTACTCCTCGGGGACCACCGTCCCGTTCTTCGCAGCACCCCATTCGCGGGGGTCACGGGAGAACCGGCCAGGGTTCCGGGCCACCTCCAGATTCTCCCGGTGGCCCAGGATGAGCCAGGCCGGCTGGTCGTCATGCACCAGCACCGGCGCCACCGTGCCGTGTTCGGCGCGCAGTTGCTCGTACAGGGCCATGGGGTCGTGCTCTGCGGCAGGGCCGTAGAGGCGCTGCGGCTGTGGTCCGTTCTGGCCGAGGCCGTGCGCCGGGCACCCGGGCGGTGGGAGAAGGGGAGGCGTGCTCATGAGGACTCCGTTACGACGAGCGAATGCAGGTAGTGCATGAGGGAAATCAGGACGTCACGGCTGGAGTCGCGATGCCGGGCATCGCATGTCATCAGGGGGACGTTCGAAGGGAGGTCGAGGGCGCTGCGGAGTTCCTGCAGCGAGTGCGGCGGAGCGCCCACGAAGGAGTTCACCGCGACGACGAAGGGCACGCCGCTCTCTTCCAGGCGGCCCATGACGTCGAAGCTGTCCTCCAGTCGCCGGGTGTCCACCAGTACCACCGCGCCGAGGGCACCTTCGAAGAGACCGTTCCACAGGAACCAGAACCGCTGCTGGCCGGGGGTGCCGAAAAGGTAGAGGACGAGTTCGTCGCTGATGCTGATCCGGCCGAAGTCCATGGCGACGGTGGTGGCCGTCTTGTGTTCCACACCGGCGCGGTCGTCGACCGCGGCGCCGGCCTGGGTCATGGTCTCTTCGGTGGTCAGCGGCCGGATCTCGCTCACCGATCCGACCATGGTCGTCTTGCCGACCCCGAATCCGCCCACGATCACGACCTTGACCGCCGCGGACGCCGTGTGGGGGAGCCGCTCCTCGTTGAGGGGCTCTGCCGGCTCAGAGCTTTTGAAGGCCATGGATCACCTTTTCGATGAGGGCAAGGTCGGGCAGATCCGCCGGCGGTACGGGCGGGCGCGTGAGCACCTGTTGCCCGTCCAGCAGGTCGCTGATCAGGACGGTGACGACACTCGCCGGCAGTCCTGTGTGGGCGGATATCTCGGCGACCGAGAGCGGGGCCTGGCACAGACTCAGGATCGCGGCATGCTCCGGCTGCATGCCGGCCGTGGCGACTGTCCTCGCCACGACGAGTGTGACCAGGTCGAGATCGTTGGCTGCGGAGGAACGGCCGCTGGTGATGACGTAGAGGCGCTCCGGCCCTTCCTCCGTGCCGTCCTGGTGGGAGTCGCTCACCTGGCCTGCCCGTCACTGCGGGGCGGGCTGGTGATGTGAGCTCCGAGTCGCGCGATCAGGTCCCGCATACGTTGGCCCATGAGGCCGGCGTCCACACCGTCGTCGGCCAGCACCGCGAGGTAGGCCCTCGGGCCGGCGGCCATCAGGTAGAAGAAGCCGCCCTCCATCTCGATGACCACCAGTTGCATTTTGCCCGCCTGGTGCGGGAGTTCGCTGCCGACCGCACTGGCGAGGCTCTGCAGACCCGAGCAGGACGCGGCCAGCCGCTCGGCCGACTCGATGGTCCCGCCGTGGTGCCCCATGCGCAGTCCGTCCGAGGACAGTACGAGGACCGTACGGGTCTGCGGCACGCTCTCCGCGAGGTCCTTGAGCATCCAGTCCAAGCTGGCCGTCTGCTGACTCACAGTTCTCCTCTCGGCGCGGCGGCGTCGTCGCCACCACTGCTGCCCTCCGCCGACAGTCCGGTCTTGAACGCGGTCAGCCACTCTCCCGGCGCCCGCTGCGGTCCCTCCGCCGACCGGGTGTTGCCCGCGGGCGCCTGTGCCTCCGCCACCCGCTCCCTGCGTCGCCGCTGGGGGAGACCGTTCGCTGTCCGCTCGACCACGGGCGGCGCATCGTCGGCTCGCCTGACCGCCTGTGGCTTCGGCGTGGGGCGAGGCGACGCCGCCTGGCCCGGTTGACTCGCTGCCCGCGGACCGGAGAACGTCCCGATACCGTGCGCGACTCCGGAGGCCTCGGCCGCGCTGGTGATCAACTGTTGAGGAACCACCAGCACCACCCGCACGCCGCCGTAGGCGGAGTTGCGGAGCGATACCTGCAGACCGAACGCCTGGGTGAGGCGCCCCACCACCGCGAGGCCGAGCCGCGGGGTCTCTCCCAGGTCACCCAGGTCGATACCCTGCTGCGCCTGTTCAAGGCGCCGTTCGGCCAGGTGCCGGGCCTGCTCGCTCATGCCCACACCGCCGTCCTCGATCTCCACCGCGACCCCGGACTGTACCTCCGCGGCCGTGAGATGGACCTTCGTGTGGGGCGGGGAATAGCGCGTCGCGTTGTCGAGCAATTCTGCCAGTACGTGGATGAGCGGCTCGACGGCAGGCCCCACGACGGCGCACTCCGTGCTGGTGCTCAGCTCGACCCGCTCGTAGCCCACGATCCGCGACATCGCGCCGCGGAGCACGCTGTACAGCGGCACCGGCCGGTTCCACTGACGGCCGGAGCGGGCGCCGCCGAGGACGGCGATGGAGTCGGCGAGCCGGCCGGTGAGCGCGGTGTTGTGGTCGATCCGCAGGAGGTCGCCGAAGACGGCGGGGTCCTTGCCGTGCCGGTCTTCCATCTCGCGCAGTTCACGCGCCTGTTGATGGACGATCGCCTGCATACGCCTGGCCAGGTTCACCAGGGCCCGCTGAGCGGAGTCCCGCAGTCCTTCCTCGGCGGCCACAGCATCGATAACGGTGCGCAGCACCGCCCAGTGGGCCTGCTGGAATTCGGGCGCCAGGCCCCTGTAGGAGCCCGCCCAGCGTGTCGTCAACCAGTTGAGAACCTCCTCCGGGGCCTCGTCCAGGCGCAGACGCGTCAGCATCTCCGGCACCAGGCTGTCGGCCAGCCGCGCGGTTGCTTCCTGCTGCCGCACCGACGCAGTTGCCTGCATCCGGCTGTCCGCCTCCAGTTGCGCGACCTGCCGGCTCCGGCGGACGGCCACGCCGGCGGCGCCGGCCACCGCTCCCACAGCCGTCACGCCGATCCAGACAGCCGCGGCGAACACAGGAGGTTCGATCAGGCTCGCCACCGTCACGGCAGCAACCACCGGTATGAGCCACGCATACACCGCCACGGCCGGCAATCTTGACGGCGACTTCTCCTGGACCATGAGCACCCTCAACCTATGGGAATAGACGATCGTCCGAAGACCTGCGGGAGCGTATAGGCATATGCACAGCGAAAGTGGCGTAGCGTCAGGTGGACCACCGGGATGGGCGTAGCTTTCTCATAGGGGTGGCGATCCTCCTCTCGAAGGGCCATACTGCGCGCCGCGACGTGAGGAACGGACGGGACCTTCCCGCCTGCAACCGGCCACCTGCCGCACGGGCCTCGACGTGGGACATATGAGGCAGCGCGGCTTCAATTCGCCCTCTGAGCAGGGAGAATCGCGAGTAAGACAGTACCTGGGCCGACGAGGCGGAGTTGAGGCGGTACTGCCTTGCCGCGATCTTTCGGTCACCCTCCCGGCGTAGGAGCTCGCTCGCTCCGGCGGCGCGCCGACTTTCCGGAGTGGCACCCCTTCGACGTCGCGGACGCAGTCGGTCCGACGCCACGTCCGGCGGGGTCTTCTCGGCTCGCCACACCCGCGCGCGAACTGCCGTGAAGAGATGGGCTGTTCGATACCACGCACGGCGATCGGGTGGCCGAATTCGGTCGCGCGCAAGGCGTTGACGCTCATGTCGTCCGTTCCTAGGGTGCTGTTCGAAGTTCTGATCGGCCTCCGATATTTCGAACAATCCCTTAGAGGATGTGCGTATGGCCCGCAGACGATGGCGGCTCGGACTTGCCTTGGGAGCCCTGCTCGCCGGAACGCTCGCCGCAGGACCCGGCGTGGCGGCCGAGCCCACCGACTACACGATCGCCGTCGACTCCGCCCGTACCGGCGCCGCGATCGACGAGACGATGTACGGCGTCTTCTACGAGGACATCAACCGCGCCGCCGACGGCGGGCTTTACGCGGAGCTCGTACAGAACCGGTCCTTCGAGTACCGGGCCGCGGACAACAGCGCCTACACGCCCCTGTCCTCGTGGACCGTCTCCGGCAGTGCGAAAGCCGTGGACGACGACGGCCGGCTCAATTCGCGCAACCGCACCTACCTGTCGATCGGCGGCGGATCATCCGTCACGAACTCCGGTTACCACGCGGGTATCGCGGTGGAGAAGGGAAAGCAGTACGACTTCTCCTTCTGGGCACGCACCGAGGGAACGACGTCCCTGACTGCCGGCATGCGCGATTCCCGAGGCGAACTCGCTGCCGCCCGCCGCGTCGTCGCACGCGGTGGCTGGGCCAAGTACACGGCGACGTTCACCGCACGCCGAACCTCCACCACCGGCCGGCTCACCGTAGCCGTGGACCGGTCGGCCGCACTCGACATGATTTCCCTCTTTCCCCGAGACACCTACAAGGGCCGCAAGAACGGCCTGCGCAAGGCCCTCGCGGAGAACGTCGAAGCCCTCGACCCCGGTTTTCTGCGCTTCCCCGGCGGCTGCCTGGTCAACACCGGCAGCCATGAGGCGTACGACGAGAATTCCGGCTGGCAGCGCAAGCGCTCCTACCAGTGGAAGGACACCGTCGGCCCGGTCGAGGAACGTGCGACCAACGCCAATTTCTGGGGCTACAACCAGAGTTACGGGCTCGGGTACTACGAGTACTTCCAGTTCGCCGAGGACACCGGTGCGATGCCGCTGCCCGTCGTCCCCGCGCTCGTCACCGGCTGCGGCCAGAACACGGTCACCGAGGACGACGCGCTGCTGGAGCGGCACATCCAGGACACCCTCGACCTCATCGAATTCGCCAACGGACCCGTGACGAGCGAGTGGGGCGGGAAGCGGGCGGCGATGGGGCATCCCGAACCCTTCCACCTCACGCACATCGAGGTCGGCAACGAGGAGAACCTGCCGACCGAGTTCATCGCCCGCTTCAAGCAGTTCCGGACCGCCGTCCAGTCCAAGTACCCGCACATCAAGGTTATTTCGAACTCCGGACCCGATGACGCGGGGACCGTCTTCGACGCCGCGTGGAGGCTCAACAGGGAAGCGGACGTCGACATGGTCGACGAGCACTACTACAACAGCCCGCAGTGGTTCCTGGAGAACAACGACCGCTACGACACTTACGACCGCAGCGGCCCGAAGGTCTTCCTCGGTGAATACGCCTCACAGGGCAACAAGTTCTCCAACGCCCTCGCGGAAGCGGCGTTCATGACCGGCCTTGAACGCAATGCCGACATCGTGAAACTCGTCTCGTACGCCCCGCTGCTCGCCAAAAAGGACGACGTCCAGTGGCAGCCCGACATGATCTGGTTCGACAACGCCAGGTCCTGGGGATCGGCCAACTATGAGACGCAGAAGCTGTTCATGACCAACGTCGGTGACGAGGTCGTTCCTTCCACCTCCTCGACGACCCCTGCCGTCTCCGGACCGATTACCGGCGCCGTCGGCCTGTCCACCTGGGCGACCAGCGCCGCCTACGACGATGTCCAGGTCACCGCCGCCGACGGCACGTCCCTCCTGGCCGACGACTTCTCGTCCGGTGACGGTCGGTGGACCGAGGCCACGGACGCCGGCTCGTGGGCCGTGCGGGACGGGGCGTACGTCCAGTCCGACGAGGCCGCCGAGAACACCCTGGTCACCGCCGGCGACAAGGGCTGGCAGAACTATGACCTGAGGGTGAAAGCCACCAAGAGGTCCGGAAAGGAAGGCTTCCTCATCGCCTTCGGCGTCAAGGACACCGGCAACCACTACTGGTGGAATCTGGGCGGCTGGAACAACACTCGGTCGGGCGTGGAGAAGACCGTCGACGGTGAGAAGCAGACCGTGGTCCAGGACGGGACGACCGTCGAGACGGGCCGCACCTATGACCTCCGCGTCGAGGTGCGCGGTCGCCAGGTGACGCTCTACCTGGACGGAAGGAAGTGGGGCGCCTTCACCGACGACAAGGTGGCCGAGCCCTTCCGGCAGGTCGTCACCCGCGACAAGGCAACCGGCGACCTCATCCTCAAGGTCGTCAACGACCAACCGACGACGGCCCGTACGAGGATCGACCTCGGGGACCGGGTGAAGGTGACACCCACCGCGCGGGTGACCACGCTCGCGGCCGACCCGGCCGCGGAGAACACGGCGGACACCCAGCCGGTCAAACCGGCGACGTCGACCTTCGACGGAGTCACCAACACCTTCTCGTACGGCTTCCCCGCGCACTCGGTGACCTTCATGCGCATCAGGACCGAGTGAGGGAGGCAGCGGTCGGCAGCCTCTTCGTACCGAGTGGCGAACGCAGCCGTGCCGCTCCCGGCGCCGATGCCCGAGGCAGGCCCGCGCCTCGGCCGGGGGCAGGACGTAGGGCCCCCACGCCTACCGGTGTTTCTCTCGATGGGCCGGCTTCTCCGCCTCGGCACGATCCTGCTGAGCCCGCCGGCGCGCTGCGTGTTCGGCCTTGCCCGCCTCGCGTGCACGGGCGCGGGCCGCTTCGAGACGGTCTTCCGCATCGCGTCGTCGGTGCTTCGCTTCTTCGAGCTGAGCGGTCAGGGCGGCCACCTGCTCCTGGCACTCGTCGCGTTCGGTTTCCGCGGCTCGCTCGGACGCTTCGGCCTCGCGCAGATCGGCACTGCGTGCCTGCGCGGCGGACTCGCTCTCGTCCGCCGCTGCGCGCGCTGCCTCCAACGCTCGGCCCCGAGTGCTCCCGGCGGCGTCTTCGGCCTGGTGAGCGGGGGTTCGGGTGGGTGGTGGTGGAGCGCCGGACTTCCTGCTGACCGTGGGGGACGCGGGGAAGTCGGTCGGTGGGTGAGTGCTTTGGTCAACCGTCCGGTGGCGAGCCGGCTGGCGGCATCGGCATCAGCCACGGCGGCGTGGAGGGTGGCCTCCACCTCCCAGAGCACGCTGTCGCTGATGCTCTGTCCGGCCTCTCGGGCGAGTTCTTGTGCCTGCCGGGCCATCGAGGCGGTCACCAGGTGCTGCTGTCGCCCCAGCTGCCGCAGCTGCTCGGTGTCCAGGGTCTGGTGGGCCTCGCGCAGTTGTTTCCCCAGATCCAGCAGCCCGTGCACCTCGTCCGGCTGCCGATGGACGAGCAGGTTGGCGGCCCAGGCGGCACGGGACGGTCGTCGCAAGTGGCGGATCCGGGCGGTCAGGCCCCGGTCGCCGGCCTCTCGGGCCCGGGCGGCGTAGGCGTCGCGGGCGGCGGTGAACTCGGCAGGGTGCAGGGTGTACAGCTCTTCGGCGACGGACTCGAACTCCACGGCGGCTCCTTACGGCACGACGAACCCCTTCCCCGATCGCCGAGGAGCCCCTCGGTGGCAGCTGCATCCGGGTGAAAACGGCCGGAAGGACGAGTGCACGCTCTCCACCAGCAGTTGGCCCTCCCCACCAGCAGACGAAGGCGGGCGAGCTCTCCGAGGGGGAGGCGCCCGCACCGGCTGAAAGCCCCGGCCACGGCAGAACCGTTCGGGTCTACCTGGACGGCTCGTTCATGTCGCGCTCCGCAGGGGTTAGACGTGGAGTAGAAGCGCGCGCCCACGACCTGGACCGTTGCCGGGTGGCGGACGCGGAGCAAACCGTCGATGGCGACAGCACCATGACCGAAGGAGCTGACATGCCCGCAGGGTCGAGCAAGAAGCGTGAGCGACAGTACGAGCGCATCAAGGAGAACGCCGAGCAGCACGGCGTCTCCGAGCGGCGCGCGAAGGAGATCGCCGCGCGCACCGTCAACAAGGAACGCGCCCGCACGGGCGAGTCGAAGCAGGCGAGCAAGGCGTCCCTTCGCGACCCGAAGTCCGCCTCGCAGCGCGGTGGCGAACGCTCACACAAGGGGCCGCAGGGCCCCACCAAGGACCAGCTGTACGAAGAGGCCAAGAAGAAGCACATCGACGGCCGCTCGTCCATGAACAAGGAAGAGCTGCGCAAGGCCCTCGGCCGCTGACCTGCTGAGACCATCCGCGACGGCGCTGGGGAAGAGCAGCATCGCGACCTGTTCTCCGGCGCCGCCACCGGCACGCGAGGAACCGCCGGTCCCGTGCGCGCGACGGCCGCCGTCCGGTGCGTGTGTGAGGCACACGCCCGGGGTCAGGACGTCGCGGTGGTGCCCGCAGGATCCTCGCGGGAGCGTCGCGGCTCGGCGGACGGGCCGGTGGGCAACAGCTCGGTGGTGATGAACGCGGCCACGGCCGCCAGGATCACGACGGGGATCGTCTCGGCGTTCCCGAGGACCAGCACCACCAGGGCCACGCTGCTGACCGGCAGCCGCAGGGCCGCGGCGGCGGCCGCGGCCATGCCCGTGGCCGCGGCGGGGACGACCCCGAGCCCGGGCAGCGGCGAGCACAGCACACCGGCCGCCGCGCCCAGGAACAGGGCAGGGAAGACAAGTCCGCCTCGCAGGGTTCCCAGACAAAGGGCGTAGGCGACGGCCTTGAACAGCAGGACCGCCAGCAGCGCGCCCACACTCCACGCATGGGGGTGGGCGGCCAGTTCCGCCAGCGTCCCCTGGCCGGACGAGGCGACGTCCTCAGGAGTGCGGCCGGTGATGACCGCGTACAGGGCTGCGCAGCCCCCGGCGGCGATCGCGCAGATCACCGTCCGCGGGAGCGGGGCTGCCGCGACGAACGCGGCGGCCAGCCGACCACCGATGATCACGAGGTGCACCAGTACGCCGATGACAACGGCCAACAGGACGGACCACACCACGTCCCCGGTGTCCAGACTCGCGGGAGGGGCGGGGAAGTGGACGGCGAGGCTGCCGGTCTCCAGACCGGTCCAGCGTCCGAAGCCGGTGAACACCAGCCCTCCCACGCCGCTGGACAGCAGGGAAGGGAGCATGACCGCGAAGAGCTGGGGGCCGCCCACGCCCGCCACCTCGATCAGGAGTACCGCGGCGATGAGCGGGTTGCCGAAGATGGCGGCGATCGCCGCGGAGGCGCCGGCCGCGCCCAGCAGGGCGGTGCTCCGAGGGGTGGCGGGGGCGCGGACGAGATCTCGGAACAGCAGGGCCAGGCCGCCACCGAGCGCGATCAGCGGGGCCTCGGGGCCCAGGGCCGCACCGAGTGGCAGGCTCGCGATCGCGGCGATGATCACTCCCGGCAGGGCAGCCGAGGAAGCACCGCCGGCGTGCAGGCCGGTTGCGGGAATGTGCCCGCCCGCGCCCGGCAGATGGGTCACCACCAGACCTACGACCACGCCGGCAAGGGCGAGCAGCGGCAGCGGCCACCACGCCGGCGGGGTGACCCAGCCCAGCGCTTCGGGCAGGTCCGCCCACATGACGTGTTCGAGTTCGTGCAGGCCGACCAGGAACCAGAAGGCCGCCAGGGAGATCGGTACACCGATCAGGCCGCTGAACACGAGGGCCTTGCGATACCCGGGGGTGCGCAGCAGGTCCCGCAACCGGTCCGCTTCCGAGGGCTGTTCGGCCGTTTCCGACCGGGCTCTCCGCTCCGTCATGGGATCAGCCCTTCGAGACCGGGGACGAAAGAGTCGTGCGTGACGCTGCTCCGGTGCTGAGGTCGGCCGACAGGAACGGGGACATTGGCGGTGGTCAGGACCTCAAGAGCGCGCGGACGCAGGCGGTGTGGACGCCGCCGCCTGCCCGGGATGCTGCCTGTACGCGCACTCATGACGGCCGTGGTCCTCCTTCGGTGCCGCTCCGGCCGTCCGGTGCCGTACGCCGGCGTCGTCGAGGACGCGCGAGCGGTCATGGGGCCGGGACCGCGGCCACGATCCGCAGCACCTGCGATCAGATACCGGCAGATGACCAGTGAAGCCGGCACGCCGGACGGCCGGCACGCCGGGCGAGGCCGCCAGTTGACCGCTTCTCGGATGCGCGCACCGAGCCGCAGGACCGGCCGACGCGGCGACTGTATGCACGCATCCGGGCCCCGTGGCACAGGCGCGCCGAACCGTGACCGCCACACGCGGCAGCCCGTGGAAGACGGCCGTAGCCGGTGCGGCGGGGGTGCAGATCATCAGCCACTGCGACGCCTGCGGGAATGATTGAGGCGACACGCGCGTACGGCGAATGAACTCAGGCCGTGGCGGAATACCGCACGCTGGCACGATCGCGCTCGGTCCGCGCCGGCGCGGACCGCCGGCCCCCGGCCGCCGGGTGAGGGTTAGGGACCTGGAGCTGCTGGATGGACGGAACGCTCTCGCTGGTACTGCTGCTGTTGTTCCTGTGGGGGCTGTTCTCGCAGCGGGTGGAACGGGTCGAGCTGACAGCTCCGGCGGCGTTCGTACTGGTGGGGTTGGTGCTGGCGACATGTCTGGGATCGATGGACCTGGACCCGCCGCCGGGGACGGTGAAGAGTCTTGCGGAGATCTGTCTGACCTGGATCCTGTTCACCGACGCGGCCCGGCTGTCATTCCGGGTCCTGCGGCCGGATCTCGGCCTCTACCTGAGGCTTCTGCTGATCGGGCTGCCCTTGTGCATCGCGCTCGGGGCGCTCTTGGCACTCGGTCTCCTTCCGGGCGTCGGCGCCTGGGCAGCCGTGTTCGTGGGGGCCGCTCTCGCCCCCACCGACGCGGCGCTCGGGGCCTCGATGATGTCCAACCCCGTCGTGCCCGAACGCGTCCGGCGCCTGATCAATGTCGAGAGCGGCCTCAACGACGGCATCGCCACCCCCGTCGTGGCGGTCGCGCTGACCGGGGCCGCAGCGGCTGCCGGTGCAGGTCCGGACGCCACCGGCAAGGAACTCGTGGAACTCGCCATCGGTCTCGCCTACGGCGCGGCGCTCGGTCTGGCCGGAGGGGGGCTGCTGCGGTGGGCGCTGCGCAAGGGCTGGGCAGGCGAGGATTTCGCGGGCCCGGCCGTGCTGGCCCTCGCCCTGCTGTCCTATCTGTCCGCCGTTGCCATCGGTGGCAACGGGTTCGTCGCCGCGTTCGTGGCCGGACTGGCCTTCGGCACCTCCTACGGTGGTGCGCCGCCCTGGCAACTGCGGTTCACCGAGCAGTCGGCATCGGTGCTCTCCTTGCTGGTGTGGCTGCTGTTCGGGGCGGTCCTGGTCCCGGCCGCTTTCCCGCACATGACGTGGCAGGTGGGCCTCTACGCGTTGCTGAGCCTGACGGTGGTTCGGATGGTCCCTGTGGCGCTGTCACTGCTCGGCAGCGGAATGGACCGTGCCACCGTCGTCTTCGTCGGCTGGTTCGGCCCCCGGGGGCTGGCCTCCATCATCTTCGGTCTGCTCGCCGTCGAGGACCTCGCCCCCGCTGTCACAGAGCAGGTCGTTCCCGTACTCGTCTGCACGGTGTTGCTCAGTGTCCTGGCGCATGGCCTCAGCGCGGGGCCACTCGCGCGGCGTTACGGTGCTGCCGCGGCCTCAGGCGGCACCGACCGGCAAGGCCCGTCGTCGCACGAGGTCCCGGTCCGGCGGCTCGCGGGCAGCGCGAACCGCGGAAGCGGGGCCGGTCGTGCTCGCCGACTGCGGCGGCCCGGCCGACGACCGTGAAGGAGGGCCTGCCCGGCCTCCTTTGGATTTCCGGGAGCACGCCTGTGGTCCTGCGGCCCCTCGACTTCCACCCCTCGCTGCGTTCCGAGCTCCCTGTTACGGCCTCGGCTGTACCGAGGCCGGGGCGGCGTCGGGTTGTAGGAAACGGTGGAGGATCAGTCGCAGAGTGGGGAGTTGCTCCGCCGGGTTGAACGACGGTTCGGTGGCGGCGCTGGTGTAGAGCGCGGCGATGAGCGCCATGACCCAGGCCGCGGCGTCGTTGGGGTTCAAAGCGGCGTCGATGTCACCTTTCGCGGCTGCATTGTGCAGCAGCACGGTGATGGTGGACCGTTCCTCGTCGTTGTCCCGGCTCAGCAGCGCTTCGAGTTCGGGGTCACGGTGGGCCTGGATCATCGCCTCCATGACGAGGGCCGGGACCAGTGGCTGCGTTGCGGGGGCCGCGAGGAGGTCGACGGTGTCGAAGAGGGCGGTCCAAGGGTCGTCAGCGGCGCGGGCGGCGGCGAGGCGCTCGGACTTGGTGGTGCCGTCGTCGTGGTCGTCGTCCTCGAAGACGGCGTGGAAAATCGCGCGCTTGTTGGGGAAGTAGTG
The DNA here is from genome assembly GCF_045782725.1 of Streptomyces sp. Pv4-95. NCBI lineage: Bacteria > Bacillati > Actinomycetota > Actinomycetes > Kitasatosporales > Streptomycetaceae > Streptomyces > Streptomyces sp. Pv4-95. Next base: position 533,017 of record NZ_CP127172.1, on the reverse strand, counting down.
GAACAGATTGCCCGCGCTCATGCCGGCGGCCTTGCAGATCTCTGCTGTGGTGGTGCGCTCGAAGCCCTTGGCGGCGAAGAGCTCGGCTGCGGCGTGGATGATGTGCCGGCGCCGTGCTCGGTGCTTGGCCGGGTCGACGGTTCTCATCGCGGGCTCTTCCTGGTCGTCTCTCGGCTCATTCCTCAATAATAGATTGAGCGCTCGGTTTATGATGCGGGCGACGGACAGCGAGGGGGACACATGGACATGGGCAAGATTCCCGAACGGGACCCGAAGGCGGCTCAACGCACCGTGCTCGGCCGGTCGGCGTGGGGCACCGCCGGCGTCTACGTCGTCCTGGTCCTGGCAGGGGCGGTCGCCGGCCGGCTCGTCGGCCTTCTTGCCGACTGGCTGGTGACGCTGCCCTGGGCGCCTCTGCAAGGCCCTGCCCGGCTCCTTGCGTCGATCCCCGGCCCGGTGCTGCCCGTTGTGGGCTCGGTGGCGGGTCTGGTGGTCGGGCTCATCGCGCAACACGAGGAGCTGGTCGTTCGCCTGTCGGACGAGTCGGTTGTGCTCGGCCGCAAGGGCCGGGACCAGGAACTGCCGCATGATGCCGTCGCCACGGTGTGCCGGGACGGCAAGTATCTCGTCCTGCTCGGCCACGACGGCGGGGAACTCAGCCGGGAGCTGTGCGAGCTGGACGCCGGCCGGGTTGCCGAGGCGTTCACCGGGCACGGCTACGCATGGGCGGACGCCGATCCGCACAAGAGCGAGTTCCGCCGCTGGGTCCCGGACACCCCCGAACTGCCGCAAGCCGCGAACGCCTTCCTCCACGCCCGCCAAGGGGCCCTGGAGAAGAAAGGGCCGTCCGACGGCGACGTACGCGAGCTCCGCGAAGAACTGGCCCGTCTCGGTGTCGTCGTACGGGACGAGAAGCGACGTCAGTACTGGCGGACGTTCGGTCGGTCGGGCCCGGCCGCGGAATGAGGCACTGGGCTCTGCCGTCCGGCATCGGAACCCATGCGGGTCCAGGTCCCGACGGCCTGGGGTTCCCTTGAGAGGGCGTGGGCAGCCGCCGTTCAGCAGAAGTCACGCGAGCTGGGCCGCTTCATGGCGGCCTGAGCCCATCTGCCGACACCCGCGGGCGGAAACCATCAGAAGGCGGGAGTTCAAGCCGCCGGGGTGAGGAACCGGTGGGCACCGCGCAGCGTGGTGCGCAGTTTGCGCTGGGTTGCGCGGCTGTCGAGGCGTACGTCGAGGGCGCCGGGAATCGCACTGTCCGCTCGCAGACCCGTGGGCAGTCGGGAGTCGTCGAGTCCGTCGCGCCTGGCGATGAGGACGCCGAGTTCGTGACGGCTCAGGGCTTCGCTTCCGCCGAGATGATGGATGCCGCTCGTATCTCCCGACGCGAGTTCCAGCAGCGCTGCGGCCAAGTCGGCGACATGCACCGGGCAACGGATGTCGTCCGTGAACAGGGCCCCGGCGCGGGCCCCGGCGGCAAGCTCGTGCACCGCACGTTCGTGTACGGACTGCCCGTCGCCGATGATCAGCGAGGTGCGGGCGACCACGGCGTCCGGACGCACGAGAAGAACCCCGGTCTCCGCCGCGGCCTTCGCCGCCCCGTACGGGGTGACCGGATCGGGCGGGCAGGACTCGTCGTAGTGGACGCGGGCGCCGGAGAACACGGCGTCGCTGGAGACGTGGACCAGCCGGCTGCCGGACTTCGCCGCGGCCATCGCCAGACGGATCGGGCCCTCGGCCGTGACCGCCCAGTCGGCATTGCCGCTCGATGCGTTGATGACGACACGAGGGCAGACGTCGGCCACGACCGCTGCCACCCTTCCGGGGTCCCGCAGGTCGAGGGCGTGCCACGCGACCTCTCGAATGCTCCCGGGCCTGGTCGCGTAGGTCGCTGCCGTCGTGTGCCCGGCCGCTGACGCTTGCCGCGCCAGCTCGGTACCCAAGAACCCGGAACCACCAACGATCAGCACTCTCACCGTGCGAGACCCCGGACCGGGCCCAGAAGTGGCACCAGAGGAGGTGAGTCGGAGTCCGCTCTCGTCGATGGCGGCGTAGAAGGAAGCCGGCGCCCGGAGACCCGGAGAGCAACGGATGCGCCCCGGGCACGGGCCACACGGACCGTCCCCGGGGCGCATCCACGGGCATATGTGCAGATCAGGGCGCTGCGTCCAAGTCGACGTCCAGGTCGTCCGTCTCCGACCAGAAGCCTTCGTCGGCGTCCTGGAGCCGGGAGGCGGCGTGCTTCATATGACGGCGCACGGCAGTGCTGGCCGCTTGCGCGTCGCCGGACTCGATGGCCGCCAGGATCGCGTGGTGCTCCACCCTGACGGCCTCGATGAAGTCGTTCCGCCGGGCCTCGTTGGCCCGTGTGACGCGGATGCCGCTGCGCAGCACCTCACCGAGGTACCGCACGGTCGAGACCATCACGGCGTTCCCGGTCGACTCGGCGATCGACTGGTGGAACGCCAGATCCTCGTCCACACCGTCACCGCCGGCCGCGACCGCCTTGTCGATCGCGGCAAGGGACTGCCGCATCCGGGCGATGTCGTCCGCCGTGGCGCGGGTGGCCGCGAGCGAGGCGGCCTCGCCCTCCATGGCGCGACGGACCTCCACGATCTGCAGCACCTTGGACTTGGTGCCGGAGGCATCGGCTTCGAGGTCGAGCGGACGGGTGCGCCGGGGCATGACGAACACACCCCGGCCCTGGCGCGGTTCGACGAGGCCCGCGCTGCGCAGCCGCGACACGGCCTCGCGGATCACGGTGCGGCTGACGCCCAGCTGCTTGACCAACTCCACCTCGGTCGGCAGCTTGTCGCCCTCGGCCAGACGCCCGGACTCGATCTCCTCCGAGAGGATCGCGGCGACCCGGTCCGCGAGCCGTACGGGGCCACTCACCTTGGAGAACATGCTCGTCAGTCTATCCGTCAGGGCCTGGCCGCACCGGCCGTGGGCAGCTCACCGGCCGCGAGGGCCGCGGGGTGGTCCTCGGCGTACGCCCGTACGACCGACTCGAAGCTCTCGTCGGCTTCGAGCCCGAGCGCCGCGGCACGGCCGTTGTCGAAGACGGCGGGCCACGAGCCCACGATGGCTTCGACAGCGGGGTCCGGCGCGACCGTCACCAGGTCGGCTACGGCGTCCCCGGCCACCCGGCGCAGCGTGTCCAGCATCTCGGCGACCGTCACCGTCAGCGCCGGCAGGTTGACCGGGAGCCCGCCGTCGAGTTCGCCGGGGCCACTGCCCCGCTCGGCTTCGGCGATGCGGAGGATGCCCTCGACGGTGCGCCGCGGTGAGGCGAGCGCGACCTTCAGGTCGGGGCTGACCGGGCAGGTTGCCGGGAGCCCCGCGAGCGGCTCGCGGATGACGCCGGACAGGAAGCCGGAGGCGGCCGCGTTCGGCTTGCCCGGCCGCACCGAGACGGTCATCAGGCGCGCGACGCGTCCGTCGAGGAAGCCCCGGCGGGTGTACTCCGCGACCAGCTGCTCGCAGACGCGCTTCTGCGTCCCGTAGCTCGACTGCGGTGTGGGCAGGGTCGACTCGCCGACCACGGGGGGCAGCGGCAGCGCGGGGTCGGCGCCGTAGACCGCGACGCTGCTGGAGAACACCACCCGGGGCGTCGGGCCGCCGGCGGCCGACTGCGCGCGGGCGGCCTCCAGCAGCGCGCGGGTGGTGTCGAGATTGGCGCTCATACCGAGGTCGAAGTCCGCCTCGCACTCGGACGAGACCGCGGAGGCCAGGTGGATCACGACGTCCACCGGTCGGGCGAAGATCTCGTCGAGGCGCTCGCTCAGGTCGCCCTGCACGACGTCCACCATGGGGTACCCCCTGCTCGAAGAGCCTGGGGAAAGGTCGGCCGCCACCGGCGACCCGGCCGGGACGAACCGGTCGGCGAGCACCAGACGGTCGATGGATACACCGCCCAGGGTCCGCCGCCTGAGCAGAGCGTCGGCGACCTGCCGGCCCAGGAAGCCGAAGCCACCCGTGATGACGATCCTCATGCGTTCTCTCCTCGGTAGTTCGCGATCCAGCCGAGCCCCTCGCTCGTACCGGCGCGGGGGCGGTATTCGCAGCCGATCCAGCCGTCGAAGCCCAGCTCGTCGACGACGTCGAAGAGGTGCCGGATGTCGAGTTCGCCCCGATCGGGCTCATGACGGTCGGGCACCCCCGCGATCTGCAGATGGCCGACGCGGCCGGTCGGAAGGTCCCGGCGGAGCGTCGTGGTGAGGTCGCCCTCCACGATCTGGCAGTGGTACAGGTCCAGCTGCACCTTGAGATTCGGGGCGCCCACCTCCTGCACGACTGTGTGCGCCTCGGCCTGCCTGGGCAGGAAGTAGCCCGGCATGTCACGGCCGTTGATCGGCTCGATCAGGAGATCGACGTCCACGGCGGCGGCCCGCGCCGCGGCCCAGGCCAGGTTGGCCAGGTAGGTGTCGCGGTGGCCGGCGAGCTGCGCGGCCGTCGCGTCCGCAGGCACCAGACCGGCCATCACGTGCACCTGGCCGCAGCCGAGCTCCGCCGCGTACTCCAGTGCCCGGTCGATCCCGGCGCGGACCTCGGCCTCACGGCCGGGCAGCGAGGCGATGCCGCGCTCCCCGGAATCCCATGCGCCGGGCGGTGCGTTGAACAGCACCTGCCGCAGACCGTGGTCGTCGAGCCGACGGCGCAGCTCGCCGGCCTCGTGGTCGTACGGGAAGAGGTACTCGACGGCCTCGAAGCCGTCCGCCGACGCCGCGGCGAAGCGGTCGAGGAAGTCGTGCTCGGTGTACATCATGGACAGGTTCGCGGCGAACCTCGGCATGCTTGCTCCTGTATTCGATCCGGGCGGACCGGACCCGGTCATCGGTTGACGACCTGCTTCTTGGTGGTGAGGACGGCGGCCGCGCCCACGACGAGGCTGAACGCCAGGACGTACATCGGGATGGAGGCCGAGCCGGTGGCGTCCTTGAGCGCGCCGATCATGTACGGGCTGACGAAGCCGGCCAGGTTGCCCACCGAGTTGATCACGGCGAGTCCGGCCGCCGCGGCGGTGCCGCCGAGGAACGCGGTGGGCAGCGACCAGAACAGCGGGGCGCAGGTCAGCACACCGGCCGCGGCGAAGGACAGCGCGACAAGGGACAGCGCGGTGGAGCCGGCCCAGCCGGCGGCGAGGGAGAAACCGACGGCCCCCATCAGGCTCGGGATGACCAGGTGCCAGCGGCGCTCGCGGCGCTTGTCCGCGGAGCGTCCGAACAGGTTCATCGCGACCAGTGCGGCCAGGAACGGAACGGCGCTGAGCACACCGATCGTGACGTTGTTCTCGATGCCGGTCGACTTGACGAAGGTGGGCATCCAGAAGGTCAGGGCGTACTGGCCCATCACGAAGCAGAAGTAGATGAGACACATCAGCCACACCTTGGGGTCACGGAAGCCGTCCCAGGCCCGCCCGTGCTTCTGGTGCGCGGTGTCCTTGGCGATCGCCGCCTCGACGATGTCCTTCTCGTCGTCGGAGAGCCACTTGGCGCTGCGTACGCCGTTGTCCAGGTAGAACAGCGTGGCGACACCGATGAGGAGCGCCGGGATCGCCTCCAGCAGGAACATCCACTGCCAGCCCTGCCAGCCGTTGACCCCCTGGAAGCGGTCCATGATCCAGCCGGAGAGCGGGTTGCCGAAGATGCCGGCCACGGGGATCGCCGACATGAACATCGCGATCACGCGGGCGCGACGGTGGGACGGGAACCAGTAGGTGCAGTAGAGGATCACCCCCGGGTAGAAGCCGGCTTCCGCCGCTCCGAGGAGGAAGCGGAGCACATAGAACGTCGTCTCGTTGGTGACGAAGGTGAACGCCCCCGAGACCAGCCCCCAGGTGATCATGATCCGGGCGATCCAGGTGCGGGCCCCGATGCGTTGCAGCATCAGGTTCGAGGGGACCTCGAAGAGGAAGTAGCCGATGAAGAACAGGCCGGCGCCGAGGCCGTACGCCGCCTCGCTGAGGCCGAGGTCGTCGGCCATCTGCAGCTTCGCGAAGCCGACGTTGACGCGGTCCAGGTAGGAGAAGACGTAGCAGAGGACCAGGAAGGGGACGATACGGAGAACGACCTTGCGGAAGACGGCGTTCTCGCGGGCGAGGCCGGGGGTCTCGGCCGTCGCGGTGGGCGTGGACATGCGGAATCCTTACTGCGGCTCAGGGGATTCTCCGACGGGTGGTGCGCGGTCACCAAGAGGAGCCGAACACGTCCTTGAGTTCGTCGAGAGCGGGGGAGGGGAGCGGCTCGGGGCGACGGTCGGTCAGGAGCCAGAGGCGTGCCGTTTCCTCGAGTTCTTCGAGTACGGCGAGAGCGGAGGCCGCGTCCGGGCCCCAGACCACGGGGCCGAGACGGTCGAGCAGCACGGCCCTGATCGGCGTGTCACTCGCGGCGCGGTCAGCGATACGGGCGGTCACCAGCTCGGCGACACGCGGGTCGCCGGGCCGGTGGTAGGGGATGAGCGGGACGTGCCCGACCTTCATGACGTAGTACGGCGTGAGGGGCGGCAGCACGTCGTCCCGGCTCCACACGCCGGCCAGGGTGAGCGCGACGAGATGCGTGGAGTGGGTGTGGATGACGAACCGTGCCGTGGGGTCGGTGTCGTAGATGCGTCGATGGAGGGTGAGGGTCTTGCTGGCGCGGTCGCCCGCGATCTGCTCGCCGCCGGCGTCGACCAGGGCGAGGCGCTCGGGCCTGAGGAAGCCGAGGGCGGCGTCGGTGGGCGTGATCAGGTGGGATTCGCCGACCCGCGCGCTGATGTTGCCGGCGCTCGCGTGGACGTAGCCGCGGGCGAACAGGCTGGTGCCCACCCGGACGATCTCGGCGCGCGCCTCGTCCACGGCAGGGTTCGGGGGCGGGCTCATACGGTCTCCCCGTCGAGGTGGGCGAAGGACGTGGTGAAGAAGCCCGGGCCGCCGAAGTTGCCCGACTTCAGCGTGATGTGGAGCGTGTCCCCGCCGGGGAGCGCCGCCGCGCACCACGGCACACCCGGGTCGATCTGCGGTCCGATGCGCAGGCCGGTGAGGCCGAGTGCCTGGACGACCGCTCCCGAGGTCTCACCTCCGGCGACGACGAGCTGACGGACGCCGAGCTCCACGAGGCCCTGTGCGACACGGGCCATGGTCTGCTCGACCAACTCACCGGCCTCGGCGACGCCGAGCCGGCCCTGGACGTTCCTGACCGCGTCGGGCGCCTCGGTCGAGTAGACCAGGACCGGTCCCTCGGCCAGGTGCGAGGCGGCGAAGGCCAGCGCCTGTCCGGCCACGTCCTCGCCGGCCGCGATCCGCAGCGGGTCCACGCTGAACGCGGGACGCCCGCTGCGCAGGAACTCCACGACCTGACCGTTGGTGGCGGTGGACACCGACCCGGAGACGACGGCCTGGTGGCCGCCCGGCGGGGGCAGCCGGGCGGCGGCAGGAGAGGGCTCGAACCCCCAGTTCGCGGGCAGGCCGATCGCCAGACCCGAACCGGCGGTCACCAGCGGCAGCTCCTTGACGGCCGCACCGAGACGTACGAGATCCTCGTTGGAGACGGCGTCCACGATCGCGGCGCCGACGCCCTCCTTGCGCAGCTCGTCGACGCGCTCCCGGATCGCGTCGGCACCGGCGGCGACGACGGTGTGGTCGATGAGGCCGACGGGGCGCGCCGTCTGCGCGCCGAGCACGGACACCAGGTGGGAATCGGTCATCGGGGTCAGCGGGTGATGACGCATACCGCTCTCGCTGAGCAGCACGTCGCCGACGAAGAGGTGCCCCTTGAAGACCGTGCGGCCGTTGTCGGGGAAGGCCGGTGTCGCGACCGTGAAGTCCGTGCCCAGCGCGTCCATCAGCGCCTCGGTGACGGGCCCGATGTTGCCGTGACGCGTCGAGTCGAAGGTCGAGCAGTACTTGAAGTAGATCTGCTCCGCCCCCGCCGACCGCAGCCAGTCCAGCGCCCGCAGCGAGGCCGCGACCGCGTCGTCCGCCGGGGTGGTCCGCGACTTGAGCGCGATGACCACGGCGTCCGCGTCGACCGGCCCCTCGGCCCCGGCCTGCGGCACGTCGATCAGCTGGACCACGCGCATGCCCGCGCGCACCAGGTTGTTTGCAAGGTCCGTGGCTCCGGTGAAGTCGTCGGCGATGCAGCCGAGTCGGATTCCCATGTCAGACCTCCCCCTGCTCGGGCAGCTCGATCCCGGGGAAGATCTTGATCACCGCGCTGTCGTCCTCGGCTCCCAGGCCGGACGCCGACGCCTGGAGGAACATCTGGTGCGCGGTGGCCGCCAGGGGGAGCGGGAACTTCTCCGGCCGGGCCGCGTCGAGCACGAGACCCAGGTCCTTGACGAAGATGTCGACCGCGGACAGCGGCGTGTAGTCCCCGGCGAGCACATGCGCCATGCGGTTCTCGAACATCCACGAGTTGCCCGCGCTGTGCGTGATGACCTCGTAGAGCGCCTCGGCGGGCACGCCCGCCTTGATGCCCAGCGCCATCGCCTCGGCCGCAGCGGCGATGTGCACCCCGGCGAGCAGCTGATTGACGATCTTGACCTTGGAGCCGATGCCGGCCTCGTCGCCCAGGCGGTAGACCGTGCCGCTCATGGCCTCCAGCACCGGGTCGGCGACCGCGTACGCGCCGGGGGCGCCCGACGTCATCATGGTGAGTTCGCCGTTCGCGGCCCGTGCGGCGCCACCGGAGATGGGGGCGTCCAGGTAGAGCACACCACGCTCGGCGAGGCGCTTCTCCAACTCGGCGGACCAGCCGGGGTCGGCCGTGGAGCACATGACGTAGACGGAGCCCGGACGCAGCCGCTCGGCCGCGCCGTCGGCACCGAACAGGACCGACTCCACCTGCGCCGCATTGACCACGACGCCGACCAGGACGTCCACCGTGGCCGCCAGCTCACCGGCGGAGGCGAAGGCCGTGCCGCCGTCCTCGGCGAAGGCCGCGGTCACGGCGGGGCGCAGATCGTGGACACCCACCTCGAAGCCCGCGTTGCGCAGACTGCGCGCCATGCCGAGCCCCATGGCCCCGAGGCCCACCACGCCTACGCGCGGCCGCGCCGGCCTGTCCTGGTCGTTCATGCCCATCCTCGTCTCGCTGTCCCGTCCGGGCACGGCCCGGCTCTGAATCCGTGCGGCGATCGCGTCATATGATGACCTGAGGATGTGAGGCGCCGCACTGTGATGTCGGTCACGTGTGGGGCTGGGGTGGGGGCGAAGGGCTCGGCGGGTGGCGGGCGGCAGGTGTCGGGCAGCCGACTCCGCCCTGGAAGGCGGAGGCAGCGCGATCCGCGTGTCGGGGCCCGCCGCGCATTCCCATCATTGACGGAAGGCGGCAGGAACTCCCAACGCGACGGCCCGCAGCGGTACTTGGGGCAGGATTCGGTCCCCGTCACTCCCCGAGTGATGGGCGGGGAGGCTTTAGGGGGGACGGGGTGGCGCCGAAGTCCCGGGCTGGAGCCGGCAGTCGCAAGGTGCGTGGTCGTCAGCTGGGTAGTCCCGGGGGCGGTCCGCTCGGTGAGTCGCCCTGTACCGCCCCCCCGCACGGCGTCAGGTCTGGGCAGCTTGCTGGAACCGTGACATCTCGTCGGCGTCGGGCATGGACAGGAGATGCTCGGCGCCGCCTTCGAGCAGCCGGGCCATTTCGGTCGAGCGCGGGAGCATCGACTTCTCGTAGTCGTGTACGGCGTCGTCGATGGTGGCGGACCGGGCGAGTGCGAGGGCGAGTTCGCAGGCGTCGAGCATGGCGAGGTTGACGCCGACGCCGAGCGGCGGCATGAGGTGTGCGGCGTCTCCCAGGAGCGTCACTCCGGGCGAGTGCTCCCAAGTGTGCGGCACCGGCAGCGCGAACAGCGGGCGATCGACGTAGGCGCCGTCGTTGTCGGTGATCAGTCGGAGTATCTGCGGTGACCAGGCCGCGTACTCGCCGAGCAGATGGCTGCGGATGCCCTCGGTGTCCTCGGGGTGAAGCCCGTTCGCCGCGATCCAGTCCACGGGGACGCGCTGCATGACGTAGACGCGCATGTGCCCGCCGCTGTTGCGCTGCGCGAAGAGGCCCCGCTCGCCGTCGGTGATGTGGGCACTGCCCTTCCCGGCCAGTTGGGAAAGCTCCGGGTGGGCGTGCTCCATGTCGTCGAACCACGCCTCGAGGAAGCTGACCCCGGTGTAGCGGGGAGTCGCGGGCGACACGGCGGTGCGGACGCGGGAGAAGGCGCCGTCCGCGCCGATCGCGAGATCCGCCTCGACGGTCGTCCCGTCGGTGAACGTCAGCGTGCGCGGCCCGTTGGCCGGTCCGCTCACCGATTCGAGCGTGCGCCCCCACTGCACCGTCCCCGGGGCGAGCGAACGCAGCAGGAGATCGCGAAGCTGTCCGCGGTCGATCTCGGGCCGGGCCGTTTCGCCCTCGTCCGGCAGCTGGTGGTCAAGGACGCGCCCTGCTGGGTCCATCTGGCGCATTTCCTGCCCCTCGACCCTGGCGAGCGCCAAGAACTCCGCCAGCAGGCCCGCTTCGCGGAGTGCGAGCTGACCGTCGTCCTCGTGGAGGTCGAGCGAGCCTCCCTGGTTTCGGGCGTCCACCTCCGGCTCGCGGTCGTACACCGTCGCGGCGATGCCGTGCCGCTGCAGGATGCGAGCGCATGTGAGGCCGCCGGGTCCGGCGCCGATGATGCTGATCCGCGCACGTGAGGGCGTCGGAGAGGCCACGGCGGACTCCTTTCGTCGGTGGGGTTCCCGGTGACGCCATGGGTGGCGATCCGGGTGCCGCGACCCCCGCGGGGCGGCAACCCCTGCGGAGGCCAGCAAAGCAGAAGCGAGTCAGAAAGTGCAACAGTTCCAGTTTCTGCTTCATTCCAGTTATCGGGTAGGATGGAGCCATGCCCGACTCTCCGACCGTTGGTCGTCGCGAGCGCAAGAAGGCGGCGACGCGGCAGGCCATCGCCGACTCCGCCCTGGAGCTCTTCCTTGAGCACGGATTCGAGGGGGTGAGCGTCCGAGATATCGCCGAGACGGCCGATGTGTCGACGACGACCCTCTTCGCCCACTTCCCGAGCAAAGAGGCCCTGGTCTTCGACCGCGACGAGGCAGTCGAGGCGGAGCTGACAGCCGCCGTCCGCGAACGGCCCGAGGGCCAGAGCGTGGTGGAGGCGCTCCGCGCCCACGCGCTGAAGTCCTGGCTGCCGATCGCGTCGGATCCGCGGCTGCATGAGTTCACCGCGCTGGTGGACCGAACGCCCGCGCTCCGCGAGTACTCGGAGCGCATGTGGATGCGCCATGCGGTCACCCTGGGCACCGTGATCGCGGAGGAACTCGGCCGGGAGGCGGACGATCTCGCGTGCTCAGCGCTCGCGAGGTTCGTCCTGCAGTTCCCGACCCTGGCCAAGGGCCGCCAGGATCCACGCGCGGCCGTGGAGACGGTGTTCGACCTACTGATCCACGGCTGGCGATCACAGCACGACGCCGAGGACGCGATGTCAGGTTCTTCCGAGCGCTGAGGCGTTGCGGGCGGCCGGCCCTGACGGCCGTCTTCCGACTGTGGTCGGGCGTTCGGTCCGGGCTGTTCCGCGCCCGATCCGATGGCGTCTTCGCCTGTCATGGCCTCCCGGCTGTCAACGCGCTCCCCGCGAGGGCGTGGGGTGGGGTGTGTGGGCGGACGAGGACAGCGCGAGGCCGGGTTGCGAGCTGTAGGCGGCCAGAAAGCGGTCGCGGAACTTGTCCATCCTCCAGACCGGTGCATTCGTGCCCGGCTTCAGACCGTCCTGCCAGCCCCAGCTGGAAATTCGCCGCATCACCGTCGGGTCGTGGGCGACGATCGTGATCGGTACGTCCCGGTCGGCGTTCTCGCCGGCGGCGGTCGCCACGGGCTGATGGTCTCCCAGGAAGACGAGCACGGTGTTCTCGTTGCCGTACTTCTCCACGTACGAGATGAGGCTTCGCAGTGAGTACGCGATGGCGCGCCGGTACTCCGTGCGCACCCGTGCCGGGTCCTTCCACACCTCTTCGGGAGTCCTGCCGTCCTTCTCGATGGCCTCGTAGACCGAGCCGTCACCGACGCTGCCCCAGTCGATCATCCTGGGTATGGGCGCCCACGGGTTGTGGCTGGAGACCAGAATGTTCTCCGACATCAGGGGCTTGCGGTCCGGCTTGCCGTGCTCCAGGCGCTCGAAGGCCGCCAGGCTGTACTGGTCGGGTACCCGCGACCAGCTGAACTTCGGTCCCTTGTAGCCGAGATGATGTGTGTCGTAGACGTGGTCGAGGCCGTAGAACTTCCCCTCCGGCCAGGCACCGGTCACGCCCGGCATGATGCCGACCGTCCGCCAGGCCCGGGCCCGGCGAAAGGCACCGGTGAGGGTCAGGCGGTCGCTGGAGGTGACGCTGCGGTAGCGCTGCTGGTTCTTGATCCACAAGCCTGACATGAAGGTGGAGTGCGCCAACCAGCTGCCGCCGCCCGCTGTCGGTGAGGTGAGGAACGCGCTCCGGGAGGAGAATCCCGCCCTGCGCAGCCGAGCGGTCCCGTCCGCGAGGACCGTGTCGACGGGCGACGCCGTCGCCGGGTCCTGGAACGCGCTGCGGCCGTAGCTCTCGATGAAGGTGAAGAGGACGTCCTTGCCGCGCAGCCCGGTCAGCAACTGGTCGGCCGGGGTGTCGCGGAAGGTGTCATCGGCGGCTTCCTTGGCGAACGCCTGCTTGTCCCGCAGGCCCGCACGCACCTGGTCCGCACGGTCCTGGACGAGGTCGGCGGTGCTGCGGGAAGCGACCGGCGCTCCCGCGATCTGCAGTCCCAGCGCGCCGCAGGTTATCCATGCCGTACCCAGGACCAAGACGGCAGGGGTCGCCACGGCGCTGTGCCGGGCCATGAGACGGCTCAGCCGTGCGACCGCGAGCGTCATGAGGACGAGCAGGGCGAGAACGAGGACCACCACCGCGATGACGGCTCCGGTCGCACCGGCCCGGCCGGCCGAGTCCGCGAGGAACGACTCCGCGTCGTCGAGCAGGATCCAGTCGAGCACCAGGTCGAAGGGGCGGCTGAGCACCGAGTGGAAGCCCATGTCGAGGAACTTCAGGACGGTCAGCACTCCCAGGCCGACGCCGGCGGCCATCGCCGCCGGCCGCCTCGCCTTCGACGGCAGGAGGAGCAGCACGACGGCGCCGAAGATCCCCTCCACCGGGAGCCGTGCGAACGCGCCGGGCGTGAGGCCGCCGAACTCGTCGGGCAGCAGGAGGGCGAAGAGCACAAGCAAGGCGGCCAGAGCGGTGGCCGTCCACGACAACACCCGTGCCGCCGCCGGGTACTTGCCCCGCCAGCCGTCGGCCTGGCCACCTCCCGTGCCCTTCCGACTGCCGACGCTGCCGTCCGGACCGGGCTCCGGTGGTCCGCCCCGCGTCCGGGCGTTCTCCGTTGCTGCCGTATTCAGCGTGGCAGTACCCGTACCTGTTTCCGTGGCCGTACCCGTACTTGTGTCCGTGGCCGGCTGCCGGTGAGAGCGAGGAGTGTGGGACACCCGATGGTCCTTCCGTGCGAAGCCGGTGGTGGCACGGCGGACCAGGCTCGGGAGATCGGCCCGCCGTTAGCTGTACGGCCTGTTCGAGGCTTCTGTTCAATGGCGGGGACCGTGTGAGGAGAAATGAGTGAGTTGATCGCTGCGGGGCATCCGCCAGTCAACGAAAGGTGGGTGACATGAGCGACCAGCTGCACGAGGCGGAAACGGATGTGGTGGCGCTGATCCTGCGGGATCACCGCACCATGGAGGATCTGTTCCGGGAAATGCGAAGCGTGGACGCGGACCGGAGCGCGGCGCTGCGCCGGTTCGCCGACCTGCTGATCGCTCACGCCGAGGCCGAGGAGCGCGAGGTCTACCCAGCGCTGCGCCGGTTCAAGAACGTGGACGATCACGATGTGGAGCACGGAAAGGAAGAGCACACCGAGGGCAACGAGGCTCTGCTCGCGCTGTTGGAGGCCGGTGAGCCCGGCAGCGACGAATGGGACGAAAGGCTGGAGGATCTCGTACAGGCGGTGACGCACCACTTGGACGAGGAGGAGCGGTCACTGATCAACGACACCCGGGAGAACGTCAGCGACGAGCGGCGGGCGGAACTCGGTGCCGCCTTCGTCAAGGCGCGGCGGGACCAGTTGGCATCCGCTCCCGGCAGAGCCGAAAACGTACGCGCGGTCATCGCGGCCGCGTCCGCGTAATCTCTCCTCAATTCCCGAGGCAGGCCCGGCGCACGTTGCTGACTGCGTGACCGTGGATGTCCAGGGCCGACCGCTGACGGCTGACCGCGTTTCCTACTGCCCGGGGGCCGGAGACAGCACCCTTCTGGCATGGACATACAGTGTGTTCCCATTCAAGGGGGAGCACGATGGTGAAGCAGCGGTTGGTGGGCACGGTCCTGCTCAGCCTCAGCATGGGCCTTGTTTCCGGATGCTCGGGATCACCGGAGCCGCAGGCGGAACACGTCACGCGCTCCGATCTGGTGGGTGAGTGGCACGCAGGCGGCATGTGTGATTCGTCGCTGAGGCTTGAGGAAGGCGGCTCCGCACGAGTGTCGCGATGGCCGATATCCCTGAACGACCAGGGGGGCATCTCTCAGCGGAAGAACGGCACCGGAACCTGGATGCTGGAAGCATTCCAGGGCAGGCAGGAACTCCAAGTGAAGCTGGGTAAGGCAACCGAAGCGGTGCTGCTGCGCGAGAGCGATAGCGGGCTCATGCTCCTGCAGATTCCGGGGGACGATCCGGACAACAGCATCGGTTGCCGCTTTACGCGCGTCCACGAACCCGGTTGAAAAGGGGCTCAGTTCGGCGATTCGTCTGCGAATCCGGGCTACGTGGGCGGAGCAGCTGACACTCCGACCACGTATGTAGGGGTCTGCGAACAGCCCGCCGGCAACATCGTCGAAGAATCCTGGAGAGGGCAACGCACCCCGGGCCGCGGCGGCTTACTTCTCTTCCGGTGCCTTCACGATGTTGCCCTTCTCGTCCACGGTGTGCGTGCGCCAGTACACATCCCATTTGTCGTCGACCTGCTGCGGCACCTTGCCCTCGGGGTAGCGCGTGTACCCCTCCGGCACCTTCTCGCCGTCCTTGACGCACGCGGAGCCGGTGCCCCCGACGCTCATGACGGGGTACTCGCCGTCGCCACAGATGTCGTCCTGGAAGGAGAATCCGGAGCAGCCGGTGAGCGCTATGACCGCGACGGCTCCCGTGAGGGCCGCGGCAGTGCGGACCCGGCGTCGAGAGGCGTAACGGGGGCGGCTGGTACGGGGAATCACGGTCGTCTCCTGTGGGTTGTTCGGTCTGCTCCCACCGTGGAGGACTTCGAGCCCCAGGTCCTGAGTACAGGTACTCAGGCCGGCACCCGCGTATCCAACTCATGGTGATCTGAACCGATTTCCTGAGCGGTCGCGGTGCGGGGCGTCTCGGGAAGCGCGACAGTCGGCCGTCGGGGTGGCGGTGGAACCTATCCGATGTCGGGCTCGGACCGCACCTCGATGTGATCCCCCGTCCGCTCCATCTCCAGGACGACGAGCTCGTTCGGCCCCCGCCGCCACAGGTGGCTCGGCGCGTACAGGGTGACCTGCGGCCCGAGGGACCAGTACCGGCCGAGCGCGAACCCGTTGAGCCACACCATGCCCTTGTCCCAGCCCGGAAAGGCGAGGAAGGCGTCCGCGGGGGCGTCGACCTGGACCCGTGCCCGGTGGAACGCGGGGCCGGTCGGCGTGTCTCCGCTGCCGAACTTCAGGGCGGCGAGGTTGTCGAGGGGCAGCCGTCGGATCTCCCAGTCGCTCAGTTCCTCATCGTCCAGGAGGACCTTGCCGCTGATCCCCTTGGGGTCGTTGAGCCCCTGGCCGAAGTTGATCCGCCCGGTCGGATCAACCAGGAGGTCGAGGACGCCGGCCGCGCCGACCACCGTGAAGTCGACGGTGTGGTCGGGCTGGTTGCGGTCGAAGGTGCCGATGCGCCGGCCGTCGCCGAACACCAGCGCACGATCGCCCAGGCCCGTGACCTTCACTTTCCTGGCTTCCTGCGGGCCGCGCACCCGGGTGCGGTAGTGGATCAGGCCGTGCGGCTGCCCGAGAGCCTCCATGTGGACGGGGTCGGTGCGCCGTACCGGAGTGCTGAGCACATCGAGAGCCTCCATCAACGGCACCGACTCATCGACGGCGATCCGCTGGGCCGGCATACGGCGCGGTGTGGCCGGTACGGGCGTGCTCGGCAGGGTGGTGTATTTGGCCAGTACCTCACGCACCTTGTGGAATTTGTCGGTGAGTTCGCCGGATTCGCTGATCGGGGAGTCGTA
Source organism: Streptomyces sp. Pv4-95 (assembly GCF_045782725.1). Lineage (NCBI taxonomy): Bacteria > Bacillati > Actinomycetota > Actinomycetes > Kitasatosporales > Streptomycetaceae > Streptomyces > Streptomyces sp. Pv4-95. Next base: position 516,745 of record NZ_CP127172.1, on the reverse strand, counting down.
GTCGTAGCTGGTGACGGTGGGCTGGTAGGCGCTGCCGCTCAGGTTGGCACCCGCGGACCAGCCGAAGTTCGATCCGCCCACCGCCATATAGAAGTTGATGGAGGCTCCCGCTTCGAGGATCTTCTCCACGTCGGCGGCGGTCTGCACCGCGTCCGTGGTGTGATGCGGTTCTCCCCAGTGGTCGAACCAGCCGTCCCAGAACTCCGTGCAGAACAGGGGCTTTTCCGGCTGGAATTTACGCAGCTCCGCGAAAGGGCCGGTGGGGTCGCCGGCGAAGTTGACGGTGGACAGGAGGTCGGGAAGGCTGCCGTCCTTCAGTGCCTCCTGCGTGGCCCCGTTGGAGCAGAACAGCAGGCTGTCCACGCCCTGTGCCCGCATGCTGTCCCGCAGATGTTCCAGGTGCGCGTGGTCGTCGCCGTAGCTGCCGTACTCGTTCTCGACCTGCATGGCGATGATGGGCCCGCCGCGCGTGGCCTGCAGATCGACGAACCGGGGCAGCAATTCGGCGAACCAGGCGTCAACTGCCCGCTCGTAGGCGGGATCGGAGCGGCGCAGCGGCGCGTCCTTGTCCTTGAGGAGCCAGGCCGGCAGACCGCCGAAGTCCCATTCCGCACAGATATACGGTCCCGGCCTCACGATCACCTTGAGCCCGACCTCGTCCGCGGTCCGCACGAAGGCGGTGACATCACGCCAACCGGTGAAGTCGGCCTTGCCCTCGTACGGTTGGTGGAAGTTCCAGGCGATGTAGGTCTCCACCGTGTTCAGGCCCATCGCCCGCATCCGCTGCAACCGGTCGCGCCAGTCCTTGGGGTGCGTCCGGAAGTAGTGGAAGGCACCGGCGAGGATCCGGAACGGCTCGCCGTCCAGGAGGAATTCGCTCCCTCGGATGGTCAGTCCGCGCGGGCTTTCCGCCTGCGCGAGGGTTGTACGCCCGCCCACGGCGATGCCCGTGGACGCGGCCCCCACCACGGCCGCGCTCAGAAACCTACGTCGGCTGAACTGCGTCATGCCTGCTCTCCTCGACTCGACCGGCCGTCACTCAAGGTTCGAAGATGTTCAGTGGTGCGCGTTTCTGTGCATGGAGAGTGTTGTGTAGAACAGAATCGAGCACAAGGGGTCGTGGGTAAGCGTGGCGAACCATGTGCGGGTGCGGTGTCGCGGGACCTGTCGGCCTGTCGGCCTGCCGGGTGAATCCAGGGTGGCGGGCCGCCCCGGTCCAGGAATCGAACATGTGAGCGTATCCTGTGGGGTGTGGCTGACTTCGTCGACTTCCCTCAAGACCTGCTGGACGTGCAACTGGAGCTGCACCGGGTCCAGGCAGAGCTGCACGCTCTGTACGCGCGGCTTCCCTGGTCGGTCGACCCGATGGCGGGGCAGGGTGAGGACTTCTGGCGCCCGAGGCTGCGCGAGGATTCGCCCGGCTACACCGACGACGAAAAGGCCCAGGTCACAGCGCTGCGCGTCAGGCAGCTTGACCTGACCGTCACGCTGTCGTGCCACGACTACTGGGTCTCGTGCCCCGGCAGCATCGTCGACGCGCGAGCCGCTCTCAAGCACGCCCATGAGCCGGCGGGCGACGGCGACGGGGCTGAGGCATAGCGATGGAACGGCCCCGAGATCAAGCGATCGATACCCGCCCGCGGGCCGAGGTCTCCCTGCCCGACGGGCAGCGGTTGCAGGCAGCCGTCACACGCCGGCGCCGCGACCGCGCCGGCGTGTGGTGGTACGACCTGGAGATCGAGATACCCGACCGTGACGACGACCGCCGTCACGGCCCCACCCTCACCTCCCGCATGATCACGTTCAGCGCCCCGCACCCGGTCGTCCAGCCCCTCCCGGGCGAGGACTACAGCAGCCTCAACCCGGCGCCTCCGCACGAGCGTCGACGTTGGCGGATCTACGACGCCCCTCGCACCAGCCCCGCCGACTACTACATCCACCGCGACGACTGCGCCCAGTGCCTCGGCGACCGGCTCCTGAGCGACGCCGAAGCGCTCCAGGCTCTCGCGGACCCCGAGACCGCCGTCCCCTGCCCTGTCTGCCGCCCCGACACCATCCTGCGCACGGCGTGATGGGCACGGATCATTGGTCCGCGACTCCCGAACCACTCGGGGCCCGGAGCTGGTGCGTGGGCGGTGTCAGCCGCCAGCCGGAACGTAGGTGAGGCCGACGATGCCGTTGTCGAGCCGATTGACGTCGATCAGGTCGAAATCCGTGGTGTCGATCCCGTCGTAGAGCCGTTCGCCGCTGCCGGCGATGACCGGGAACAGCCAGAACAGGTACTCGTCGACCAGCCGGTGGTCGAGAAGCGTCCGGCTGAACGAGCCGCCGGTGCCGACCTTGAGGATGTCGCCGCCCGGTTGCTCCTTGAGCCTGCGCACGGCGTCGACGACATCCTCACCGAGGAGAGTGGCGTTCCACTTCACCTCGGTGAGGGTGCGTGACGCCACGTGCTTGGGGATGGTGTTCATCCGGACCGCGTAGTCACCGAACGCCTCCTCCAGGGTCGGCCACACCTCGGCGTGGTTCTCGTAACTGATCCGCCCGTAGAGGAGCGCGTCGACGGAGCGGAGCAGCTCCTCGGACAGCCGCTCGAAGTCCCCGGCCCACCTGGTGGGGAGCCATTCCTGGGGCGTGCTCACCTGCCCGTCCAGGGTGACTACTGCCTGCTCGATGATCTTCCGCATCGTCACTGCTCCTTGCCGTGGATGCCGCGGTCAACGTGTCGAGAATGCAGACTGCCCGGATCGACGGAACTCATCGGTGCGGCGATGTCATGGGTCCTCCGTCCACCACGCATCGTGGCCGGTCGCTCCGCTGGACGGCAGAGCGGGCGGTTCGATGTGGACGCGCCGACGGGGCGGTGCCGGTACCGCGCCCGGGCGTCCGTACCCACACTTTCTTCAGCGCTGCGGCGGGCTTGGACGTGGAGCGCCGGACGAAGCCGTATGCGTCACGGGCGGTGGCTGTCGCGAAGGTGTGCCGCTCCGGGCAGCGCGCTCGGGCCGAGCGCGGCCGTAGAAGCGGCGGCTCTGGCAGCACGTCGAAAGCGCAACGAAATCCCCCTGGTGTCATGAATGTTGCTTCAGCTACCTGCTCCGTCGGCTTGCCCTGGCCCGCCCGACCGAGCGAGGCAAGCCGACGCAGGCAAGTCCACTCGCCGCAGAGTTGATTCGCACCCGGTCTGACCTGCAGGAACCAATTCGTCTTGATCCGCCCCGTGGAGCGGCCCACTGTTTGCGGGGGTAGTGATCGGATCCTTAGGGTGGCGAAACAGTCGGGGCGAGGAGGGGGAGTGTGGCGTGGGGCGTCCGGAGAAGGCCATCGATCCGCTGGACGGCCCGGTGGAGCGATTCGCCTACGAGTTGCGCAAGCTCCGGGACGAGGCCGGCAGCCCGGCCTACCGGGCGATGGCCCGGCGGGTGGGGTACTCGGCGCCGGCACTCTCGAAGGCGGCTGCCGGGGAGCGTCTGCCGAGCCTGCCGGCCCTGCTGGCCTACGTCCGTGCGTGCGCGGGCGATGAGGAGGAGTGGCAGCACCGCTGGGAGCAGGTGGACGCGGAGATCGCGGCGCAGCCACGCCCGGACGAGGACGACGGCGAACCGCCGTATCGAGGACTGGCCCGATTCGAGCCGGGGGATGCGGAGTTGTTCTTCGGCCGCGAGGAGATGACCGGGCGGCTGGAGGAGATGGCCCGTCGGCACCGCGTCTGCGTGGTGGTGGGTGCCTCGGGCAGCGGCAAGTCCTCCCTGCTGCGTGCCGGCCTCATACCCCGGCTTCGCCGCCCCGTTCAGGAGGCCGGCCGGATGCCGGCCGCGGTGCGGGTACTGACGCCCGGCCCGGAGCCGATGGGGCACGCCGATCGGCTCCGGCCGGGCGACGGTTCGGGCGACACCTGGTTGCTGGTGGACCAGTTCGAGGAGCTGTTCACCCTCTGCGCCGACCCCGACGAACGCACGGCATTCCTGGACCGATTGCTGGTCGCCCGGGAGGACGGCAGCCGGCTGCGGGTGGTCCTTGCCGTACGGGCGGACTTCTTCGGGCGCTGCGCCGATCACCCAGGTCTGACCGCGGCGCTCAACGACGCCACGCTCCTGGTCGGCTCCATGGGCCCGGACGAACTGCGTGCGGCCATCGTCGGGCCGGCCGGGGCCTGTGGCCTCAACGTGGAGCGTGAGCTGACCGCCCGGATCGTCGCGGAGATCGCCGACGAGCCCGGCGCGCTGCCTCTGATGTCCCATGCCCTGATGGAGACTTGGCGCCGGCGGCGTGGACGGACGCTGACGATGCAGGCGTATGAGGTGGCCGGCGGCCTGCACGGTGCCATCGCCCGCACCGCCGAGGACGCCTACCACCAACTGACCCCTGCCCAAGCTCCCCTCGCCCGCCGCACCCTGCTGCGCCTGATAGCCCCCGGCGACGGCACACAGGACACCCACCGACCCACACCACGGACCGAGTTCACCACCACCGACAGCGCGGACGGGGATGACGTCGATGCCGTCCTCGACCGTCTCGCCCGCAGCCGCCTGCTCACCCTCGACGACGGTCACGTCTTCCTCGCCCACGAAGCCCTCATCACCGCCTGGCCACGGCTGCTCGGCTGGATCAACGAGGAACGCGACCGCATCCGCCTCCACCGCAAACTCACCCACGACGCCACCACCTGGCAGCAACTTGCCCGTGACCCCGGCGCCGTCTACCGCGGCACCCGACTCTCCCGAGCCGAAGAAGCCTTCACCGGCCCACAGCGAGGCGAACTCAACCCCCTCGAAGCCGCATTCCTCGCAGCGGGGGTCGCAGCCCAGGACGCCGAGCGCACGCGCACGGCCCGGGCCAAGCGCCGCTCGCGCCGATCCATGGTGGCTCTGGCCGCACTGTGCACACTGGCGCTGGTGGCGGGCACCATGGCCTGGGAGCAGAAGCGCCACAGCGATACGCAGCACACGCAGGCCGAAGCGCGGCGCATCGCCACCGTCGCCTCAAGCCTGCGCACCACCGACCCCGTACGCGCCATGCGGCTGAGCCTCGCCGCGTGGAACCTCGCGCACACCCCTGAAACCCGAGGAGCGCTCCTCGGCGCAGCCCTCTCCCAGCGCGAGCTGGACGCAATGCCGCTACCCGACGACGTCGACCCCATCAACGTGCACCTCAGTGGCGACGGACGAACGCTCATGTATTCGACAAGGGACCGAGTACGTCGATGGGACATCCCAAGGCAGCGTGAACTCGCTCCGCTGAAAGCCTCTGAAGCCGCGATGTCGGAAAACTTCATGGCCGATGTATCCGCTGACGGGCGGGCCGTGGTGATCGACCAGGCTCCGCGTTCACGCATCTACAGCACCGCCGGCGGCAGAACGACGGCGCGCGAGATCCCTTCACCTGAGGGGGGATTGAAAAGGTTCAGCAGCGATGGGCGAACGTTGCTGATCACCAAGGACGACGGCGTTCGCCTGTGGGACCGGCAGCATCAGCAGGAGCTGTTCAAGAAGGCGCTCCCCGTACTGCCGGAGAGTGGGGATGAGGTGCTCTACCAGTCCGCGGTCAGTTCGAACGGTCGGTACGTAGCGGTCTGTTCCCATGATTTCCCGCTGACGGTTTGGAACACCACAGGAATCCGAACCACGCCCTCGCCCCTCCCGCAGGGGCGGAGCAGGGCCGGCTGTCCGGAGGAAACCCTGCAATTCACTCCGGACAGCAGAGGGCTGCTGACGGTGGATGAGGGCCACGGCGCCCAGGTGCGTGACCTGGACTCAGGACGCACGCGGTGGGGGATCGAGCACTCCGGACTGACGCAGGTTCGCCTGAGCGATGACGGCAAAACCCTGGCAGGGCAGGACGCCGACGAAATCCTTCTCTGGCACACCAGTCGGCCCGGGGCACCGTTCCTGCGCTACACGATCCCCAATGAGGGCGTGACAGATATGCAGCTGGACACCGACCGCCATGTGATCCGGTACTTGGGAGGGGGCGCAGTGCGCAGCATCTCCTACGCGTCCACAGGGACACAGCGTGACGCTCCGGCGGATGCGGCGCAACTCAGCCCTGACGGACGGAAACTGGCGATTTCCTTCCGTGCGGGGAGCCGGTCACGGTTTCAGGTGCTGAACGCCGACAACGGCACCTTGACAGCAGAGTTGCCTGCCATTCCTTGCCTGCAGAAGGCCCAGGTGCAAGTGGGTCCGGAAGGCTGCCGGCGGAGAAATGCGGAGTTGGCCTTTCGTCCTGACGGCCGTCGTCTCGCCTACCAGGCCCCGCAGTCCTATGTCCGCCGGGACCAGGGCGTCTCCCGCGTCGCGTTCACGACGCGTTTTCACATGTGGGATCTGGGTGCACGCGACCGAGTTCGCGTTCCCCGCGCCCTTCGAGCATCCGGCGGAATCTTCTCCGCGAACGGTGAATTGTGGATCACAACAGACGAGGCTCTGGAAATCTGGGATACCCGCCGACATACGGTGCGAACTCTGCGGAACGTCGACGGCACCCCCATGGCCGCACACCCCGACGGCCATTCCGTCGTCGCCTTCTCGGGAGGAGAGGAGAGCATCGGCCGGCTGGTCGACCTGGATACAGGACGGGTCGGCCGCCAAGCCCTCACGGGCGAGTCGACCACGGCAGTTGCCTTCAGCCCCGACGGGAGCCTCCTGGCCGCAGGCGACGAACACGGGCGGGTCACCCTCTGGGACGGCCAAGGCCACCGGCGCCTGGGCCAACTGGCCGTCACCGACGCAACCACCCCTGAAGACAGCACACAAGGCGCGAGCGTCAACGCACTCGCCTTCTCTCCCGACGGGAAGACCCTGGCCACCGCGGGTGACGACGGCACCGTACGGCTGTGGGACACCGCCTCCAATCAACCCCTCGGCCAAGCCCTCCCCACCACCCCCGGCGATCCCGTCCTTGCCCTCGCCTTCACCCCCGACGGCGACACCCTGCGCGCCGCAGGTCGGCGTACCCTCCTGCAGAGCTTCACGATCGCCCCGGAGGCCGCCACCCGAACCCTCTGCCGACGGGCCGGCGGTGGCCTCACTCCTGACGAGTGGCACACATATCTACCCGACTCCTCCTTCCGCAGCACCTGTTGAAAGTGCGCTCGCCCCGGAAGGGTCCCGGTTCGCTTCCGGCCCGCAGGCGGTCGGTCGGCTCGTAGGTCGCCTCTGGGCAGGACATGCGGGCTCCGCGCTCGCGTCACGCACTGTCGCGCGCGTCGAAGAGCAGTCAGGACGCCACTGGCGTTCTCACTCCGGCGGAGCGGCCGAGAGATTCCGGTCCGCCGCCCAGGAGGCGAGAATGCGCAGCCCGTCGTGGGTGGCTGACCCGACTTCGGCGGTCCACACGACCAGCTGCTGGTCGGGGTCGGTGCTGGCGGTCAGGGTGTCCCAATCCAGGGAGAGTTGACCGGCGACCGGGTGGTTGAGGACCTTCGTGCCCACACTCAGGGTGGCGACGTGGTGGGCGGCCCACCACTTCCGGAAGTCCGTATCCTGCACCGACAGCTCCCCGACCAGAGTCGTCAGCCGGGGATCGTCCGGGCACTTCGCCGCCTCCATGCGCAATTGCGCGACCGCGGTACGGGCAACGCCTTTCCAGTCGGCGTAAAGCGTCCGCATCGCCGGATCCGTGAAGAGAATACGCACGTAATTACGATGCTTTTCGGGGACGGCGGAGAAATCGGTGACCAGCGCCGCCGCGAGAGGGTTCCAGGCGATGACGTCCATCCGGCGGCCCATCACGATCGCCGGGGTGGAAGTGAGGTCGTCCAGGACCCTGCGCAGCTGGGGCTGAACCTTCTGCAGGGCGCGGCGGCGGGGCTTGGCGGTCTCCTTTCCCGCCAGGCCGAAAAGGTAGCGGCGCTGATCGTCGTCCAGGTGCAGCGCCTGGGCGATCGCCTCGAGAGCAGGCGCCGAGGCGGGCATCCGGCCCTGCTCCAGCCGGGTGTAGTAGTCCGTGGAAATCGCCGCGAGGCGGGCGACCTCCTCCCTGCGCAGCCCGGCCACCCGGCGCGGCCCCGCGGTGTCGGGCAGACCCATGGCGCGCGGGCTCAGCTCGGCCCTGCGGGCCTTGAGGAACTCGCCCAGCTCATTGAGGTGCGGTGTCGGATCATGCTCCCAGTGTGACAGCGAGCGCCTTTCGTGTGAGGGGGAGAGAACTCTCCCAGGATGTCTCCCTCCCAGGAAGAAACTCTCCTCTTTGCGGCTCGGCACCTCGATGCAAACCTGGGATCAGAACATGAAGGACGGAATGCGGTCGGTGAAACACCGGCGTAAGTGAAACGGCGTGAAAGGGAAGAGCGGCCGTGACGGACAAGGAGTCTCCCGCGCAAAAGGCGCTGGCTGACGTGGCGCCGAAGACGGTGCGGCTCACCATTCACCTGCGCCTGGCCCTGGAGAACGGGCCGAACGCGACGAGCCGGCCGAGACGCTGACGCATCCGGCCTTCTACGCAGGCCGCCCCAACGCCATGCCCTGGGCCGGCTTCAAGCACATCACCAGCATGACCAGCGCCTGAGTCGGGCCGGCCTCAGCCCGGGGCACATGTGCGTGGCCCGGGCGCCACGCCGACTTCGAATGTGGCCAACGTCGAAGACGAGAGGAACAGCGCGAGATGGAATTCAGCATGCCTCGGCCCACCGGCAAGGGCCCGGCGGAGTGGTTCAACGGTGACGTCTGGTTCGACGTCATATACGCCGGACAGGAACCCTCCCGCCTCCGGGCCAACATGGTGCGCTTCGCTCCGGGCGCCCGCACCGCCTGGCATCACCACGCCGTCGGCCAGACCCTGCACGTCGTCGCCGGCATCGCCCTGATCGGCACCCGCGACGGCGCCGTCTTCGAGACACACCCCGGCGAGACGGTGACCTGCCCGCCCGGCGAGGAGCACTGGCACGGCTCCACCGAGGACCGCTTCATGCAGCACCTCGCACTGTGGGACGGCACCGCCCCCGATGACGACCGGATCGAGACCACCTGGCTGGAGCACGTCACCGACGAGCAGTACCGCAGCCCCCGCACCCGCAGCCACTGACCCCGCAGCCACTGACCTCGCACGCGAAGGGATTCGCTTCATGCCTGCCACGATGACCGCCCTATTCGGTGGGACAGGCCCCGAATGGACTCCGCGCCGGACTCCTGTACCCGAAGCCGGCTCCGGGCAGGTCGTGGTACGCACCCGCGCGGTGGCGCTCAACAACGCGGACGCCTCGATGCTTGCCGCCGCCGACCGCACATCCGGCGGCACGGGCGAGGAGTACCAAGCCGGCTTCGAGTTCGCCGGGGAGGTCACGGCCGTCGGCGACGGCGTGGATGGATTCGCCGTCGGCAGCCGGGTAATGGGCACGACGCCGGGCAGCTTCGCCCAGTACGTCCTGGCCGATCATCGGCATGTCCTGCCCGTACCCGACGAACTGGGCCACGAGGAGGCATGCGCGCTGCCCACCGGGCTGCTCACCGAACACGGCGCCCTCACCCTGGCCGGTTTCCGGGCCGGGCAGTCGGTGCTGATCACCGGTGCCACCTCCGGCATCGGTCTGCTCGGCGTACAGATCGCCCGCGCCCTCGGCGCGAGCCGGATCGTCGCCACCACCCGCAGCGCAGCCAAGCACGACCTGCTCAAGAGGGCCGGAGCAGACACCGTCGTGGTGACCGGCGAGCAGGAGCTGACCGGGACGGTCCTGGACACCACGGGTGGGGAGGGCGTGGATGTGGCCTTGGACCACGTCGGCGGCCGGACCTTCGCGGCCTGCCTGCCCGCCACCCGCACCGACGGCGCCGTGGTCAACATCGGCCGCTTGGACCGGACTTCCTCCACCATCGACCTGGACGCCCTGGCCTACCGCCATCTGCGCGTCCGGGGAGTCTCCTTCGGCTTCACCCGGGCCGCGGAACTCGGCGCGGTCATCGCCACGGCCGGACGAGAGTTGCTGCCGGCGGTCGCCGACGGCCGCGTACGGCCCCTGATCGACACCGCCCTGTCCTTCGACGCCGCCGACAAGGCCGCCGAACGGCTTCGCTCTCACCAGGCCCAGGGAAAGATCATTCTCATCGTGCCTTGAGACCGGCCGCCCGCCCTGCCCGGCACGAGCCACCGTGCCCACCCGGCACGGCGGCCGAACCACCAGACCCCCCTTACCCAGAATGCGAGTTGTCTCCATGCGGGCCACCTTCATGTACGAAGCCGGCGACGTGCGCGTCCAGGACGCGGCCGACCCGGTCATCGAGCAGCCCACCGACGCGATCGTGCGCGTCCTCCGGTCCTCCGGTCCTGCGTATGCGGCAGCGACCTGCACCCGTACCACTCCCTGACGGCCGCCGACGGGCCCGTGCCCATGGGCCACGAGTTCCTCGGCACCGTCGAGGAACTGGGCTCCGAGGTCTCCGGCCTCCAGCGCGGCGACCTGGTGGTGGCACCCTTCGCCTTCGCCGACAACACCTGCGCGTTCTGCCGAGAGGGCCTGCACACCTCCTGCCCCAACGGCGGCTTCTTCGCCGCCGGAGTGGGAGTGGGTGGCGCCCAGGCCGAGGCCGTCCGCGTTCCTCAGGCCCAGGGCACCCTGGTCAAGATCCCCCACGACGTCGACGAGAAGCTGCTGCCCTCCCTGCTCACCCTCGCCGATGTCTACGGCACCGACTATCACGCCGCCCACCAAGCGCGCATCACGCCGGGCGATTCCGTCACCGTCATCGGCGATGGCGCCGTCGGGCTGCTCGCCGTCCTGTCCGCCAAGCAACTCGGCGCGGAACGCATCGTCCTCATGGGCCGGCACAAGGATCGCACCGACCTCGGCCGCTTCTTCGGCGCCACCGACGTCATCGCCGAACGCGGCGAGGAGGGCACCGCCAAGGTCCGCGACCTCACCGGCGGCCACGGCACACGTGCCGTACTGGAAGCCGTCGGCCACATGCCCGCCTACGAGATGGCCGTGGGCGCCGTGCGCCCCGGAGGCGTCATAAGCCGCGTGGGCGTCCCCCAGTACGAGGACGCCCCCGTGGGCTTCGGCAGCCTCTTCGGCCCGAATGTCACCCTCACCGGCGGTCCGGCACCCGTGCGCGCCTACATCGAGGAACTGCTGCCCTCTGTCGTGGACGGCACGGTGGAGCCAGGCCGCGTCTTCGACCGCACCGTCACTCTGGAGCAGACCCCGGAGGGCTATCGCGCCATGGACCGGCGAGAGGCCCTCAAGGTCCTCGTCACTCCCTGACCGGATGGTGGCGCCGCCGCAGGGTCGCGGGGGCTGGAGACGTGGACGACGCTCTAACTGTCGCCGTAGCAGCCTTCGTCGTTCTTGGCGACACCGAGCAGGATCGTGGTGTCGGTACCGATCCGCCCGAACTCTCCCGGTGTCTGTGTACAGACCTTCCAGCCCCGGTCGGACGATGGAGTGCGGCCCTCGCCGTGCATGTCGTACGTGCGGATCGACCGGAAGCCGGCGGCTCGCGCCTCGTCGCGGGCAGCCGGGAGGCGCTGACCGGTGAGGTGCGGAACGGGTGCGCTCGTACGGCGATTGCCGTTGCTGCTGCCCTTGCCGCTGCCGCTGCCGAGAGTGAATTTCTCCTCGGGGCCGAGGGGGGCTTCCGTGTCGGGTGTGGCGGTGGCGGGCGTTGGCGAGGAGGCGCGCTGCGGTGACTGTGCAGAGCCGGATGACTCCGCGGTGCAGGCCGCGAGTGCGAGGCAGGCGGCAGCGATGACGGTGGCGACGGTGGCGAAGGAACGGCGCATGTTTCTCCCGGAGGCGATGTAACAGCGGGGGAGAGACCGCCCGACGCCACGGAAGGTTGTACAGCCGCGCGTCAACGCCCATCCCGCCGGCGAATGGACCGCTACATCACGCTGCCCGCACGCCTCACGCGATGGGGTGGCGGCGAGCCAGCAAGGAGCAGCGAGCCAGGAGGGAGGCGAGCCCGGCTGGCCCCTCCCGACAGATGTCACCGTGGGGCACCTCCCCATCACGTTCCGATGGTCTCCCCGCCCATGTCACAAACGGCCGTGCTGTCGCGTCTCAGGTGGCAGAGAGAGATTCTGGAATCAGGAAGGTGAGGGTCATGCGGGTTTTCGTGGCAGGCGGGACCGGGGTCCTGGGGCGGCGGCTGGTGCCGCAGCTCGTGGCCCGTGGCCACCAGGTGACGGCTACGACGACGAGCGCGGCCAAGCTGGGCTTGCTGGAGAAGCTGGGCGCAGAGGGCGTCGTGATGGACGGGCTGGATGCGGCGTCGGTCGGTGAAGCGGTGGCGGCCGCCAGGCCGGACGCGGTGGTGAACGAGATGACCGCGATTTCCACGGCGCACGCGGGCAAGCCCGATATGAGGCACTTCGATCGCTTCTTCGCCGGCACCAACAAGCTGCGCTCCGAGGGGACGGACCACCTCCTGGCCGCCGCGGAGGCGACCGGTGTCCCTCATGTCGTCGCGCAGAGCGCCGGCATCTGGAACGGCATCCGTGAAGGCGGGTGGGTGAAGACCGAGGAGGACCCGCTGCCCGAGGAGACGGGGAAGTTCCGTACGGCGGCGGAGGCGATCGCCCACCTGGAGAAGGCGGTCGTCGAGGCCGGCGGCGCGGCCTTGCGCTACGGCAGCCTCTACGGGCCGGGCGCAACCGACGACCAGGTCGAGCTCGTACGCAAGCGGCAGTTCCCGCTCGTCGGGGGCGGCGCCGGCTACATGTCCTGGGTGCATCTCGACGACGCGGCGAGCGCCACGGTCCTGGCCGTGGAGCAGCGGGCGAAGGGCGTGTTCAACGTCGTCGACGACGAGCCCGCCCCGGCCGCCGAGTGGCTGCCTCACCTCGCCGCGTGCGCGGGCGCCAAGCCGCCGATGCGGGCCCCCGCATGGCTGGCCCGACTGCTGGCCGGGGAGTTGGTGGTGACGATGATGACCGAGGGACGCGGCTTCTCCAACGCCAAGGCCAAGCGCGAACTCGGCTGGGAGCTGCGCTACCCCTCGTGGCGCCAGGGCTTCAAGGAAGAGCTGGCCTGACCCCGGCCCAGGAGTTCGAGCGCGGTACCGGACGTCTGTTCAGACGAGGGGCCGCCCGCGCGATGCCCAAGGCATCCAGCAGCGCGTCGAGCCGTCGGTTGAGATCTTCGACGCTGTCCATCGGTCGCCTCTGGGCATGGGCCGGGACGCTGCGGCCCGTGTCGCTGAGCAGGCCGACGGCAGGCACGCGGTGAGTGCGGGCCCGCTCCGGGGCGTTGGCGCACCAGGTGGCCGAGGTGTCCCCGCCGCCGGTCACCTGGAGCGTCTACCGGACGTCCACGACCGTCGCCGAGTGTGTCTGAAGGCCGGTGAGCAAGCCATTGCCCTGGGACAGGGGCACTTCGGCCCTCTGATCACGCAGACCTTGAACCTGCTGGGCGACTTCACCGAGGCTGAAGTCGGCGCCGTTCAACGGTTCCTGACAGACGTACGCGATGCCGCGCAGAGCCGACGCCATGAGGAGAGATCGCCGACGGGCGTCTTGGGGTGAGGCCCCGCCCTGCCGGCGTCGAGACAGTGGGGAGAAGCAATGACCAGGGTCGAAGAACGACTGACCATCGGCTGTACACCGGAAGCCTTCCTCGACTTCGTCATGGACATCGAGCGGTACGTCGAAGTGGACGACAAGCTCAGTGCGATCTCCTGCGTGCGCAGGGAGGGCAACTCGACCGAGTTCACGTTCCGGCCCAAGCTGCCCGGTGTGCCCCTTCCGCAGCCGAAGGCGGTTGCTCAGATGCGGCTCACCCCGGGGGAGCGGATCGACATCCGGCTGGCGCCCCCGCCGCTCAACAGGTTCAACCACCGGATGGCCCAATTCGCCGCACACTTCACCTGCGAGCCGGTGAGCGACGGGACCTGCGTCACCCGCATGATCGACCTCGGCTTCCATCCGTGTCTGAGCTGGATGCTCGACCCGGTCCTGAAACGCACGCTGCCCGAGTCGGTCGAGCGCGAACTGCGTTTGACCAAGCAGATCTTGGAACGCCCCGACAGCGCTTCCTGACCGCTGCGAAACCGAGCGAGATGGCAGAGGGTCTCCAGGGATCGGCCCTGGAGACCCTCCGCGCCCGGCGCGGCAACCGCTACGGTCTGCGGCCTCTCCACATGCCGGGCGACCCGCCTTGCCGGGTCAGGGCGACTGGAAGGCCAGCCGCGCCGCGAAGCCGATGAGCAGGATCCCGGTGGCCTGCTCGATCCGGGCTCGCACCCGCGGCCGCCGCAGCACCTTGCCGAACTGGTCGACCGTGATCACGTACAGGCTGAACCACAACAGGTAGATCACCGCGAACGCCAGTGACAGCAACAGCGCTCTGGGGAAGATGTTGTGGCCCGCAGGCAGGAACTGCGGCAGGAAGGTCACGAAGAACAGGGCGACCTTGGGATTGAGCGAGTTGGACAGGAAGCCGTGCCGCAGATACTTCGTGTCCAGCTTCGCAGCCTCCTGGCCACCGTCCTCCGCCTTCTGTGCCATGGTGCGCCGCGCGCTCAGGAATGTCGCGATGCCCATCCACACCAGATACCCGGCGCCCACGACCTTCAGGACGGTGAACGCCGTCGCCGAGGCAACCAGCAGGGCGGAGACGCCCAGCACCGCCGCCGCCACGTGAACGCTCAGCCCGAGCGCTCCACCTACCATCGTGAGCAGCCCGGCGGTCCGGCCACCCGCGAGGGCGTTGCGGGTGATCAGGGCCTGGTCCGGGCCGGGGATCATGACCAGGACCAGGGAAGCGGCGGCGAAGGTCAGCACGGTGCCCTCCTCTCCTGCGTGGGGACCGTCCGGAGCGCGCCGGCGAGCGAGCGCAGGACGGGGGCGGGCTGCTCACGCAGATAGAAGTGGTCACCGGGGAACTGCCGAACGGTGACCTCGCCCGTCGTGAGCTCCTGCCATGCCTGGAGCTGTTCGGCGGTGACATGGTCCGCGAGACCGCCGAACACCGTGATCGGCAGCGACAACGGCTCGTCTGCGCGCCAGGAGTAGGTCTCCAGGATCCGGTAGTCCGCGCGCAGCGCGGTGGCCGTCAGTTCCCGCAGTTCCTCAGAGGCCAGCACCTCCTCGGGAATGCCGCCGTGGATCCGTGAGACCGCCTCGATCAGCTCGTCGTCCGGCAGCGTGTGCAACTCCTGTGAGGCGTACGGCATATGGGGCGCCGGATAGCCGGAGACCACGAGCCGTGCGGGCAGCGGGCGGTCCGCGGTGCGCAGCGCCCGGGTGATCTCGTACGCGATGAGCGAACCGAGACTGTGCCCGAAGAAGGCATAGGGGGCCGTGCCGAACGGCACGTTGGCCAGTACGCCCTCGACGAGCGTGTCCATCGACGTGAACACCGGTTCGTTGAGGCGCGTTCCGCGGCCCGGCAGCTGTACGGCGTGCAATTCGGCACCGGGCAGGTTCCGGGCCCACCGGAGGTACTCCGTGGCCGAACCGCCGCCGTGCGCGAAGCAGTAGAGCTTGGGGGCGGGCGACCGCGGTGCCCCGCTCACCAGCCAGCGGGGCAGTGCAGCAGTTTGCATGATCGCCTCATCCCTTCGCCGGAACGGACCCGGCCAGATACCGGGCCACCCCGTCGGCCGTGAAGTGCTGGAGGACGTCCTTGGGGCGCACCCGTGCACCCAGGTCCTCACGGAGTCTGGCGCAGATCACCAGGACGGTCGCCGAGTCGGCGCCCAGCTGGTCCAGCGGCGCCGTCGGGTCGATCGACTCCGGTGAGGTGTCGAGGGTCTCCGCCAGGAAATCGACGAACCAGCGCACGATCCGCTCATGGGTCAACGGGGGGTTCTCGGTCATCACTTCTCCTGCGGACGTCATCACTTCTCCTCCGGCATCAGCTCGGACGGGCCGAGCAGTTGCTCCAGATACGTATCGAGCGCCTCCACCGTGGTGTGCTGCAGAATCGTCCCGACCGGCACGGTGACGTCGAACGCGGACTGCAGATTGGCCGCCAGGCGCGCCGCGAGCAGCGAGTCGCCGCCCGCTTCCAGGAAGTCGTCGGCCATGTCCACACTCTTCAGCCCCAGGACCTCCCGCCAGATCTCGACCAGCTTGAACTGCCGGTCGGTACGCGGTGGTCGGGCCGGCCGGTTGCGCATCGAACTGCGCGCCCCCGCCTTGATCAGGGCCTTGCGGTCCACCTTCCCGGTGCTGCTGAGCGGAAGCTCGTTCAGCGCGAGAAGCTGGGCCGGCACCATGTACTTGGCCAGATGCTCGGCGGCGAAGGCGCGCAGCTCCTCGGGGGCGAACCGGCGGCCGATGTCGGGGCCCTGGGCGACGATCACGTCGAAGCCCACCGAGCCCGGCCCGCCGGAGGTGGTGATCACCGCCGTGTCGGTGAACCCGGCAACCGCCAGCTCCCGCTGCCACTGGCTGCGGTCCAGCAAACAGTGCCCGGTCCGCAGATCCGTGTCCTCGAAGTTGTCGAAGCCCTGCTGAAGGCCCATGACGAGGTCGAACCAAGGATGGAACGTGGTCTGCTCGACCAGCAGGAGCACGCCTCCCGGTGCCATCACGGAGCGCAGTCCGCGCAGCGTGCGCCGGACCTGGCGCATGTCGTGCAGCACACTCGCCGCGATGACCAGGTCGGCGGATTGGTTCTCGAAGCCCTGGGTCTCGGCCGGCTGGTCGAGGTCGAACAGCTCGTAGCGCACGAACGGGAAGTCCTCGAAAGCGGACTGCGCCCGGTCGGTGAAGTAGCGGGAGATGTCCGTGAAGACGTATTCGGTGCGGTCGGGCGGCAGCAGAGGCAGCAGATGCCGCGTCAGCGAGCCGTAGCCGGAACCGACCTCCAGCACGTTCAGGGGCCGGTCGGCGGGTCGGCTCGCCACCATGTTCCGTACGGCGGCGGTCGCGGTCGCGTACGTCGGGCCGAACAGCTTCTCGTAGATGCCCGGGGTGCGGTCGGAGGCGTACAGCTCGGCGGAGTGGATGCTCTGGGTCAGCACGCCGGCCAGATCGCCGGCGAGGGAGAGCATCCAGTCGCTGACGTCCTCGGGAATGTCCAGGACGTCCTTGAGCACGACCCGGGCCCGCTGTGCCAGTTCCGGCGGAACGGCGGTGGGCAGTTCGCGCGCCACCTCAAGACCCGACGGGCCCCGGCGCAGATAGCCGGCCTGCTCCAGGGAGCCCACCGCGCGCGCGAGCCAGCGCTCGTAGCGCGGGGCGATACCGGCACCGCGCAGCTCCGTGGGGTCGAACGGCGCACCGGGGGAGTGCGGCAGCCCGAAGGAGCGGAAGGCGGTGGCGGTCGCGAAGGCGTGGACATCGTTGAGCACGTCCCAGGCGGTCCGCAGCGCCTCGGGCTCCGGCCCGGGGGCCGGCAATCCGGCGGTGTCGCGCAGCGCCTGCCACTGGCCCCGGCTGACCTCCTGGTCCGCCTGCTCGGTCACGAACAGCGAGCTGTCGTCGTCCGACGGCACGACGTACCCGAGCAGGCGGGACGCACCACCGTCGTCCGGCGCCTTGACGACCACGGCGCTGTCGACGCCGGGGTGGCGGGCGAGCGTCGATTCGATCTCGCCCAGCTCTACCCGATGCCCGTTGATCTTGACCTGGCCGTCCTGGCGCCCCAGGAACTCGATCGTGCCGTCCGGCAGATAGCGGCCGAAGTCGCCGGTCCGGTAAAGACGTTCACCGGTGACCGGGTGCCGGATGAAGCTCGCTGCCGTCCGCTCCTCGTCCGCCCAGTACCCGCGGGCCAGGCCCACGCCGCCGATGTGGAGTTCACCCGCGGTCCACACCGGGCAGGGGTCGAGGTGGGCATCCAGGACGTGGAAGGTCTGGTTGCGCAGCGGCACCCCGTACGGCACGCTCTTGGCGCCCTGTTCGCTGTCACCGACCCGGTGGTGAATGGACCAGATCGATACCTCGGTGGCGCCGCCCAGGCTGACGACCTCGGCATCGGGCCACAACGCGCGGATGCGGTCGGGCAGATCGACCGGGACCCAGTCGCCGCTCAGCATCACCAGCCGCAGGCCCTCGGGGATGTCACCCCCCATTTCGAGGTGCTCGACCAGCATCTGCATCTGCGCCGGAACCGAGTTCCAGACGGTCGTGCCGTAGGTGGCCATGACCTTCGCCCAGTGAGCGGGGTCGGACCGCAGGTCCTGGTCGGGCAACACCAGCGTGGCGCCTGCCGCGAAGGTGCCGAACAGGTCGTAGACGGAAAGGTCGAAGCTGAGGTCCGCCAGGCCGAACACGAAGTCCCCGGGGCCGACACCGAACCGCTCGTTGATGTCGATGACGGTGTTGAGCGCGGCCCGGTGCTCGATCATCACGCCCTTGGGCGCCCCGGTCGACCCGGAGGTGTAGATGACGTATGCCAGATCCTCCGGACGTGCCGGCCCGGACGGGTGCTGGTCCGAGCCGGCGGACCCGGCATGATCCCGATTTCGGTCGGCGGGGATGCGCGGCACGCCCTGCGGCCAGTCCAGCCCCTGCTCCAGCGCCTGGTCCGTGACGACGGCCAGGGCCTTGCCGTCCTCCAGGATGCGCGCGCGGCGCTGCAGCGGAAGCGTGGCGCTGACGGGGAGGTAGGCAGCGCCGGCCATCATCGTGCCGTACGCGGCGGCGACCTGGGCGGGCCCCTTGTGCAGGGTGATGCCCACCAGCCGGTCCCGCAGTTCGCTGTCGTCGGCGTGCTCGGTGAGGCGCCCGGCGATGGTGTGCGCCTGTTCGGCCAGCTCGCCATAAGTCAGGGTGCCGGCGTCGCTGAGCACGGCGGGACGGTCCGGGTGGCGGGCGGCCATGTCCAGCAGCGGTTCGTGGAGCAGCCCGGCGGGTGCCGGGCCGGCGGTGTCGTTGGCCTGCTCACGGCCGGTCAGCTGCCGGGTCGGCAGCGTGACGCGCAGCTCCTTCTCCCACATCGAATCGTCGGAGGCCAGCCGCTCGACCATGCCGCAGTACGTGGCGAACATGTCGTCCAGGAGCCCTTCGGGGAAGAGCTCCTCCACGCAGTCCCACGTCAGGTTGAGCGACCCGGTGATGTCGACCACCTGGTGGTCGAGCCATACCTGTGGGGTCTGGCTGATGCGGTAGGAGATGTCACCGAAGCTGTCCATGGCCTGCGAGACGTCGGCGGCGGTGCCCAGCCCGCTGGTGAACACCACGGGCATCGTCTCGAACCCGTCCTGCAGTCCGAGGCGGCGGCGTTCGCGCAAGGTCTGAAGGGCGCTGACATGGCGGTGGCGCAGATCGCGCTGGAGCTGCAGCTGCGTGGTGTTGACGCGCTCTTCGAGGGGTCTGCCACCGCTGGCGTCCATCTCCAGCAGACAGATCGAGGTGAAGTCGCCGACCACCCGTCGCAGGTGGGGGTGCAGGCTGCGGTGACCGGTTTCGTTCTCGGTCAGCAGCAGCGGCAGCCGGTTGAACAGCGTGAGGTTGAGGGTGAAGCGCCGGGTCCCGCTCCAGGCCGCCAGCACTTCCGAGAAAACTGTCGCGAGCACAGCGGTCGGCGTCAGCCCGCGGTCCTCACAGCGCTCCTGAAGGCGCTGCCAGTCCTCCTCGGGGAGGTGGAACTCACGGTGCGAGAAGCGGGGCTTGTGCACACTCACCGGGGACTTGGCGAGCGGGAGGTCCGGCGGAGGAGCCAGAGTCTGTGCCCGGCTGGTCCAGTACTCCAATGCCTTCTGGTGGCGCGGGTCCTGGCTTCCCCGTTCCAGCGCCAGCGCGTAGTCGCGGAAGGTCACGTCGACCGGTAAGAGCTGGTGCTCGGGATCGAGGTACAGGGCACTCCACTCGCTGAAGAGCAGAGTGATGCTGGCAAGGTCGACCATCAGCAGGTCGAGGCTGATGTGGACGCGGTCGTACTCGGCGAGACGGGTGAGCCGGATGTCGAACAGCGGCCAGTCCGCCGCGGTGTAGACGTGATGTGACATCTCGTCCCGGATGCCTTCGAGGGTGCGCTCCGCTTCGTCCGCGGGCAGCGAGCGCACATCGGTACATCGAATCCGGAAGTCCGGGACCCTCTCCAGGACGCGTTGCCGGCCGTCCTCCGCCACGACGGCACGGAGCATGTCGTGGCGTGCTATGAGCCGGCACCAGGCACTGGTGAGCCGGTCGAGGTCCAGCCGGCGCCCTTCCAGTTCGAAGTAGGCGTGCGGGGCCACGTTGCCCAGAACGAAGTTGGGCCCTCGGCCGACCCAGTAGGCGTACTGGATCTCGGTCAGCGGGAACTCCTGAAACCTCTCTTCAGAAGTCGTCGCATCATAATGGGGGGTGGTCATCAATCTCTCCCTTTGTTACGGGGTTGCCGGCAGCGGTGTACGCGCCTGCGGTCCCGGTGTCACGGCCGGCAGGAGCCTCGGGTGAAAGATGGTCTGCCATTCGCCAGGGCAATTACCTCCACGCGGCAGCCCGGATTTAATTGTCTGGTCGACATGAGGCCGATAAGTTTCCATGGGCGGATCGAGCGTACCCGGGGCGTCCTATTCTCCGAGGAGGTCGAAAACCTTTGGCCGGATCATTACGCAGGGTCGATGCATGCCCTTGTTGGCCAGGCCCTCGTGCGGGCACCCGAGCGACGGTGGGAACTGGCCTCATCGGCCTGAACGAGCGCTTCCGGCGCTCCTTCAAGAGGCGTCCGAGCGGAAGGGTGCGCAGGCGGGGATGGCCGATTCCTTTCGCTTAAACAGCGCAAAGCTGACCAAATGGCACGGAGTGTCAACCGGAATCGGATGCGTCACATGAGTAGCGGTATCAAGCATTCCGGATGGCCTTCCGCGGGCGGGGTGAATCGCCACGGGCAAATGCCATCCGATGCCCGTTATCTCCGCAAGTTAAGAATCGGTGAATGGTAGCCCTCGTCGGGGGCGTACCGAAAAGAAATCCGGAAAGCAATAAATTCTCGCAGCTTCTCTGTGCCGGCGAATGCGGCCGACCAGGGCCGTGCCCGGGCGGGGGGAATCGGAGAACCGTCGGCGCCGCGCACCGATAATTGCGTGGTCATGCGGCGCGGATCCAGTGAGAGGCGCCATCGAGGCCCTGGTGCAGATAAAAGGGCGTTCGCCCGCCCGTTGTGCAGCCGCAATCAGCCCAGGGGAATCCGTCCCCCTGCCGCCCGCCCGCTTACGCCGCCCGCCCGCCTCTTCGAAGCCAGGTCGCCGGCCCGCCTACTGCGGAAGCAAGCGGCCGAGGGCCTGCAGTAGAACCGCTGCAGGCCCTCGGCCCCGCACCGGCGGCCTCCCTGGCGGAAGTCACCGACACGGACGGCACGGAGCTGAGCTTCTGGATTTTCCGCGCTCGGCCAAGCTCAGCGGTACTCGTCCTCGTCCAGGTCCACCACTCTCGCCTGTTCGGCCATGTCGGCGTCGTCGGCGGCGCCTACGCCGTACTCATCGACGTCGGCTTCGTCCTCGAAGGTGGCGGGGTCGGTCGGGTCTACGGGCACGGTCGCCTCCTGATGGGCCGGCAGCGGAATGCCGTTTCGGGAACCGACACCGTTCCTATCCAGGACAAGGGCAGATGTCGCCCCTGGGCCCACGATTCACCCGCACGAGTCATGGGCGGGCGGCAGGAGGCGGGGTCCCGCCGGCCACCGGTGCTCCAGTCGGCGGCAGGTCCGTACAGGCCCTCGGGGGCGAGCTGGGCGGATCGGGTCGTCGTCCATGTCGTCGATGTCAGTGAGGAACTGGACGTGCCCGGCGGGTTGCTGCGGCCGAACGGCCACGTGGCGGGCGTGGGTGGTGGGTAGCAGCAGAGGATCCGCTCAGCTGCTGTCCAAGTGGTCGGGGCCAGACGCAAGTTGAGCACGGCCTGGCGGTACGACGGGGCTGACGCGGACGGCCGACGATGGTGTCTCTTCAGTGCTGGTGGGCCGTCAGTTCATGGCGAGGAGGCCGCCTACCAGCGCGCGGAGCCCGTCAAGGTAAGTGTCCTCGCCGGTCAGCGGGGCCCAGCGGTCCGCGACCTGCGCCAACCGGGGAAGTTCGTCCGGGTCGATGTCGTCGAAGACCTGCTCCCGGTAGGTCGCCCGGTCGTCGTCCGCGCGCCGCCGGGCCGCTGTCGCCCGGATCACGATCTCGCCGGCGGTGTAGTACCAGATCGCGCGGTACCCGTGTACGGCCCGCTCGGGGGACAACCCGCATTCGGCCAGGCCGTCGACGATCTGCTCGACAAACCACAGCGCGGAGGTGGACATCAGGTCGTCCGCGGTCAGCACCTCCACGATCCAGGGGCAGGCGGCGAGCGCCTCGTGGATCGCGGCGGCGGCGACGACGACCCGCTCGCGAGGGTCGGTGGGGAGTTCGGGGCGGTGCAGGGTCTGCGCGGCGTAGTCGTCGAGCAGCAGGACGAGCAGTTCTTCCTTGTTGCGGACGTGGTGGTAGAGCGCCATTGGCGTACTGCCGATCTCTGTCGCCAGCCGCCGCATGGTCAGCCTGCCCACGCCTTCTTCGGTCACGATCCGACGGGCCGTCCCGATGACCTCCTCGCGGGAGATGCGGGGAGGTCGGCCGGGGGATTTGCGCGGTGCGGACGGTTGCGGCATGCCCCCATCATTCCCCAGGTGTCGACAACGGCGGCCCTCTGGGGTTAATTTCTATACATGTATAAAAACACCAACGCGCGGGGGAGACCCGGAGTGGTGCTGGCCGCGGCGGCCGTCGCCCAGTTCGTCTTCGCCCTGGACATGTCGGTGGTCAACGTCGCACTGCCCGCGGTCCGCACCGCGCTGGGATTCGCGCCGCTCGACCTCTCGTGGATCGTGCACGTCTACGCGCTCACCTTCGGTGGCCTGCTGCTACTGGGCGGCCGGGCCTGTGACCTCTACGGTCACCGTCGGATGTTCGTGGTGGGCCTGGCCGCCTTCGGGGTGTGCTCGCTGGCAGGCGGGCTGGCCCAGGTGCCCTGGCAGCTGATCGCGGCCCGTGCTGGTCAAGGGGTGGGTGCTGCCGCGGCCGCCCCAGCCGCGCTGGGGATGCTCACCACCACCTTTCCTGAGGGCCCCCGGCGTGTCCGGGCGCTCGGGGTGTGGAGCGCGGTGAACGCCGCAGGGGGAGCGCTGGGGGTGCTGGCAGGTGGCCTGCTGACCGAGTACGCGGGCTGGCGCTGGGTGATGCTGATCAACCTGCCCATCGTGGCGGCGGCTCTTGCACTGGTGCCACCAAGCGTGTGCGCCGGAGCGCAGCCCGGCCGGCGAGAGAAGCTGGACGTTCTCGGCGCCGTCCTGGCGACCGGCGGCGTCGGGCTGCTCGCGTTCGGCGTCGTCCGCACCGACGCCGAAGGGTGGGGATCCTTGCCCACCGTGGCGACCCTCGCCGCCGGGGCGGTGCTCCTGACTGCCTTCGCCTTCGCCGAATCCAGGGCGCCCGCGCCGCTGCTGCGCCTTGGTCTGCTGCGAAGCCGCTGGGTGGCCGGTGCCAACGTGCTGGTGTTCCTGGCCGCGGCCGGGCAGTTCGCGGCGTTCTACTTCGTGTCCCTGTACATGCAGCAGGTCCTGGGCATGGGCGCCGCAGCGACTGGCCTCGCGTTCCTGCCCTTCTCCATGAGCCTGGTGGTGGGCACCGTCATCGCGACCCGCGTCACCTCGGCACGCACCCCCCGAGCTGCCCTGGTGCCAGGCGCTCTACTGGCAGCCGGGGGCCTGGCGTGGTTCGCCTTCATCAGCCCCGGCGGTGCCTTCCTCACCGACGTGCTCGGCCCCTGCATCATCACCGGTGTCGGCGTCGGACTGGTCATCGCCCCGGTCGTCGCCGCCGGGACCACCGGCGTCGCCGCCCGCGAGGCCGGCATGGCTTCGGGCCTTTTCAACAGTTCCCGCCAACTCGGCGGCTGCGTCGGCCTGGCCGTCCTGGCCACGGTCGCCGCCCTCCGCACCGGCACGAGCACGGACGTTGCCGCGCTCAACGACGGCTACGCCCTGGGTCTTGCCGTCGCCGCCGGCCTCTTCGTCCTCGCTGCGGTCGTCGCGATCTGCGTATTGCCCCACCGTGCCGCCGTACCCGCCCCGCAACCCGTCGCCGCCCCGACAAAGAACCAACTGGAAGGAACGCCATCATGACGACCTCACCCATCGACCTTTTCGTCTCCGCACTGCAGTTGCGCGCTGACGGTCATGTCCGAGCCGCTGAACGGCAGATGACGAGCAGCGACTCCGGCACATGGCAGATCGCCACGTTCCACGTGGAGACCGACGCCGAGGTACACGCCGACCATTGGGAGATGCACCCGGAGGCCGAAGAGGCCGTGTGTTGCCTGAGCGGCGGCGTCCGCCTCTACTTCCGTCCCGCCATGCCCGGCGGCACCGAGGACGTGGTGCAGTTGAAGGCCGGCACAGCCGTGATCGTCCCCCGCGGTCGCTGGCACCGCCTGGAGTTGAACGCCCCGAGCGACCTGATGTCGATCACCCTTCGCCACGGCACCCGCCTCGAAAAGTGCACCGACTGACCGGAGGTGGCCCGACGGACTCGCTGCCGGGCCACCACAAGCCCCGCCCAGCCCTCACGGCGTTCCCGATAAAGAGACACTGCCTGCCTGCGCGAGAAGCGCCCTCTCTGCCCACGCGAGTCGGCGACCAAAAGACCGACTCGCGCCGTCCGCGCGGCCCCGACGGTGCTCCTTCAGCTCGCGGCCATCCACTCGTCAAGCCGCTTCGGTCCGTTGATCCTTCCACGGGCCTGCCGTCCCTCGGCGACGTCGATGACGACGTACTGACCGCCGGAGAACACCCAGTACCGATGCGGATCGTCCGGATCCTGCAGGGCCGCGTCGATGCCCTGGGAGAAACGCGGAAGGTCGCCGAAGCTCTTCTTCCACTCCTTCAGAGGGCGGGGGCCCGTCACCAGGGTGTCCGTGTGGCTCCCGTCGGACACGTCGATCAGGATGTAGCGGTTGCCGGAAAAGACCCAGTAGTGATGGGGGTTGTCCGGACTCTGCATGACGGCGTCTATGCGGTGCGAGAACCCCGGCAAGTCCGCGAAGCTCGCCCACGACGTCAGCGGCTTGGGGTCGGACAGCCGCCCTCTCGCCCCACCCCCATCGGCGATCTCGATGAGGATGTACTGATCGCCGGAGAAGGCCCAGTACCGGTTCTTGTTGTCGGGAGTCTGCATCACGGCGTCGATACGGTGGGTGAAGCGCGGCAGCCCCCCGAAACTCCGCTTCCAGCCCGCCAGTTCAGCAGGCCCTGATATTCGGCGCCCTTGGCCGCCCGCCACCTGCACCTTGGTGTACCGGCCGCCCGAGAAGAGCCAGTACTCCCCGTCCCCGTCCGGTGTGGCCATGACGGCATCCACCTGCACCTGAGTCGAGCCCGTCCGCCCATCGGAGGACGTACTGACCTGGTAGGCCGCAATGCCGCCCGCGGCAACGACGCACACGACGAGGCCGACGAAGGCCCAGCGGGGGAACCCCCGACGCCGTCGACGGAGTTCACTTCGCGGCTGGCGCAGAGTCGGCGACAAGGGGCCGCCGGTGGCGACGGCATCGAGCCCCCGCAGCACCGTGTCGATGGTGGGCCGATCCTCCGGGTCCTTCTCCAGCAGACCCGTCAGCACGTCGCACAAAGACCCTGCCGGCAGTGCGAGCGAGGGGGGTTCGAAGGCGACCGCGTGCATGGTGGCCACGGCAGTCGGACGGGCAAAGGGTGACACCCCGCTCAGCAGGGCACACAGCGTGCCACCCAGGCTGAAGAGGTCACTGGGCGGGCCGGCGGGGCGGCTGTGAAGACGCTCGGGTGCCATGTACTCCGCCGAACCGAGCACCCCGCCCGCCGCGGTGTGCACGCTCCCTTCTCGCAAGGCCGCAATGCCGAAATCCGTGAGCACGGCGCTGCCGTCCGGGCGTAGCAGGATGTTGGCGGGCTTCACGTCCCGATGCAGCGCTCCGGCGGCGTGCACGGCGTCGAGCGCGCCGGCCACCTGCAGACCGATCCTGGCGACCTGTTGCGGCGGCATCTTCCCGGACGCGGCGAGGTGGTCGGCGAGGGACGGTCCGTCGACGTACTCCATGACGATCCACAACAGCCCGTCGTGCTCGACGAGATCAAAGATCTCGATCACGTGCGGGTGGGACACACGGGCGACTGCACGTGCTTCTCTCAGGACCCGTGCCGACAAGTCCGCATGCTCGGTGCCGTCTCCCGGCAGGTGCACTTCCTTGATTGCGACCATCCGCTGCAGCAGCCCGTCCCACGCTCGCCAGACGGTTCCCATCCCCCCGCGGCCGAGCCTTTCCTCCAGGCGGTACCGGCCAGTGATCAACTGCTGTTCGTCATAGCGCACAGGCAGAACATACACATCGCCTCAGGCGGCGAGAGAAGTCGCGTCTCCCACGCTCTCGCCCGCCACCACCGGGCCGGCTGCGCAGGTATGCCATCCGGTCAGGAGGCCAGGTCTCCACGTGAGTCGGAGGCTTGGTGTCGTAGCGGCCGTGCGGATCATCGATCACCTGCGGCCAGTGCCGAGGCGAGTCGTTCGAGCAGGCCGGCAAGCTGAGTTTGCTCCTCCCCGCTGAGCCCGGCGAGAAGCCGACGCTGGTTGTCCAGGTGGACGGCGATGAGCGCGTCGGTCAGCTCGACGCCCTCGGTCGTGAGGGTGATGAGACGTCCGCGCGAATCGGTCTCGGCTACGGATCTGCTGACCAGGCCACGTGCTTCGAGCCGGTCGACCCGCTTGGTGATCGCGCCGGTGGTGACGAGGACGGTGCGGCTGAGCTCGCCCGCGGACAGGGCATGGGGTGCCCCGGAGCGCCGGAGCGCCGCCAGGACGTCGAAGTCGCCGCTTCCCAACTCTGCGGTGGCGAAGGGCGGGCGTAGCCGTTGGTCCAGTGCGTCGGTCAGTCGGAAGAGCCGGCCGATGACGAGCATCGGTGTCGCATCGAGATCGGGCCTCTCGCGCTTCCACTGGTCGACGATGGCGGCGATGGAGTCGGGCTGCATGACTTCCATTATATCTTCCGCGGATGATAATTTACCTTCCATGGAAGATATTGCTTCGCAAGCCTCCGTGGCGGCGGTGGACTGTCACTTCGACCCCGCCTGCCCCTTCGCCTGGATCACCTCCCGGTGGCTCCTCGAAGTCGAGCGGCTTCAGCCGATCGACCTGCACTTCCGGATCATGAGCCTGTCCGTGCTCAACGAGCACCGCGAACTCGAGCCCTGGTACCGCGATTTCAATGACCGGGCCTGGGGCCCGGCCCGGGTGTGCGCGGCCGCCGAAGCTCTCCACGGAAATGCGGTCCTGCGCGACCTCTACACGGCACTCGGCAGCCGCGTCCACAGGGAGCGCAACAAGGACTACGACGTGGTTATCACCGAGTCTCTCGACGAGCTGGGGCTGCCCGCGTCACTGGCCGAGGCCGCTCACACCGCCGAATTCGACGCGACCCTGCGCGCCGGCAACCAGGCCGGACAGGAGGCGGTCGGCGAAGAGGCCGGGACGCCCGTCATCACCGTGGACGGCGCCGGCTTCTTCGGCCCCGTCCTCACCTCCATACCGAAGGGCGAGGAGGCGATCCGGCTGTTCCGGGCCACTCGGGCCTTGGCCGGTCTGGGAGCGTTCGCCGAGCTGAAGCGGGGACGCGGTGCGCTCGACTTCCGCTGAACCCGGCGTTCGCACCCGACGCCGCCTCATCGCGGCAAGCCTCGTCAGCTCGATCGGCGACGGCATATACGTGCCACTGACGATGCTGTTCATCCACTCGCTCACCAGCCTGTCGCTGACGTCGATCGGCGCGGGCCTGACCGTCGCCGGGCTCTGCGCGCTGGCGTTCATGCCCGTCACGGGCGTCCTCATCGACCGGTTCGGTGGCCGGCGGGTGCTCATCGTCGCGCTCGTGCTGCGAGCGGCCGGTTTCGCTGCCTACCCGTTCGCTGACTCCTACCCCGCGTTCCTGGCGATCGCCCTGGTGGTAGCGGTGGGGATGTGGGCCACCTCGCCCAGCCAGCACACTCTCATCGGCGAGATCGCCGAAGGCGCCGAGCGTGACCGGCTGCTGGCGTGGGACCGCAGCCTGCGCAACGCCGGCATGGGCTGCGGCAGCCTGGCGGCGGCCGGACTGCTCGCAGTGAACGGCAGCGCCGGCTTCATCGGCGCCTCGGTGGTCTTGGCCACGGTCTTCGCCATCGCCGCGGCGCTCGTGGCCAGGATCTCGCCGGTCCACGGCGGCGACAGGCGGCCGGAGGAGACACGGGACGGGTACCGGCAGGTGTTTGCCGACCGGCCTTACCTGCTCATCACAGCTGCCAATTTCCTGATCGCCTTCGGGTACACCACCCAGGCCATCGCCTTGCCGGTCTTTCTCACCCGCGACATCGGCATGCCCGATGCCCTGGCCGGGACCGTATTCGCGGTCAACACCGCCCTGGTCGCCGCGCTCGGTGTCCCGACCGCCCGCCTGACCGGGCGGGGCAGGCGCACCCGCGCGGCCGCGCTGGGCGCCGTCATCTTCGCGCTCTCCTTCGCCGCCTTCGCGGCCCTTCCCCACCTCATCAGCGGCGCCGACGCCACCGTCGCCGTCCTGGCGATCGCGGTCCTCTACACCGCAGGCGAGCTCGTCCACTCGGCACCCTCGCAGGGCCTGTCGGTCCAGGCCGCGCCCCATCACCTGCGCGGAAGATACCTGTCGATCTACCAGCTGTCCTGGTCGGTCTGCCGCACCACGGCGCCTCTGCTACTGGGTTTCCTGCTCGACGCAGGGCAATGGCAGCTCTGGACCGTTCTGGCACTGATGGTTCTGACCGGCGCGGCGATCCTGCTGTACGCCGAGCGGGTGCTGCCGGTACACGTGGTCAGAACCCACCAAGTCGCCGCCCCCACCATCGCTCCTCAGGAGACCACGACCTGATGACCGACGGTCTCCACCTCCGGCATCGCCAGGTCGGCGAGCTGAAAAACGCCTTCTCCGGCCGCGGCGGCCGGGGGTGGACCGTGCCACACTTCAGCTATGGGCAAGCCGCAGACGATCGATGAGTACATCGGCAGCTTCGCCGGGCAGAGCCGCGAGCTGCTCGAGCAGGTGCACGCGCTGGCCCAAGGGACGGTCCCCGAAGCGAGCGAGGCCATCAAGTGGGGCAACCCCGCGTGGGTGCACCCGTCCGGGACAATCCTCTTCATGCTCAGCGGCCACGCGAAGCACGCGAACGTCGTGTTCACGCCCAGCACCCGCGAGGCGTTCGACTCCGAACTCGCCGGCTTCGCCACCGGCAAGGGCTCGGTCAAGCTCCCCTACGGCAAGCCGGTGCCGGGCGACCTGCTGCGCCAGATGATTGCGTTCCGCGTGCGTGAGCACGAGAACGACGGCGTGCTGTGGATGTGACGGCCATCAGCAGGAGGCAGAGCTTCTTGGCCGACATCGCAGTCCAGGTCCGGCTGTCGTCGGTCTCCTCCACGGAGGCATGACCCTGCAGCCCGGCCTTATGCCCCCGGCACCGCCTCAACACCCCGGCAATCGCGGCAGCAGGCGCGTCACCAGGCACGTCACCATGCCCCTCCCTGCCTCGGCGGATGCCGCCCGTCACCCTTCGCTCGCCCCCGGGTACGTGTAGGGACTTGACCACTTGATCTCAAGTCAGGTTGAGGTTCCATGATGAACGGCATGGAGACAACATTTCTCGACCCGCAGACGCAGGAAGCCGAGATCGAAGAGATCAAGCAGGTGATCGCCAGGCTTGAGCATTCCCAGCAGAACGAGTTGCCCGAGGAGTTCGTCAGCCTGTTTCGAGCGGACGCGATCTGGACGACGGGTCATGGCAAGCGCCTCACCGGTCGCGATGAGATCTCCGCCTTCACTCACCAGGTGCTGCCGGGTGCCATGAAGGACTCGACGGCCACGTACGAGGTGGTGCACGTACTGTTCATCCGCCCCGACGTCGCCGCGGTCAAGGCGCACGCGCAGTACTCGACCCTGGAAGGTCAACCGATCGGGAACGCGGGCACCCCGCTCTACGTGATGGCCAAGGAGGGCGGGCAATGGCGCCTGGTCGCCTGCCAGAACACAGAGGTGCTCGCCCCCTGACATGGCAACGGCCGTACGGATCAGGCGAGTTGTGAGACGAGCGAAGTAGGGGCTCCTCTGGGGGAGCTTGCCCCGTGCCATGGCAATCTCCGGGCTGACAGGCGTTCAACTCATGTACGCGCTCTGGGCCCTTGGTCAAAACTAATCACAGCGTTACGAGGTCGCCCTTAGGCTTGACGATCATCGCCGGCTCGATTCAAAGGAGATGGAATGACACAGCCTCCCTTCGCCACGCTGTCCACCGCGCTCGCGGGGCTCGGGACGGTTCTGGGCCTCCTCGCGCTCCAGTTGCGCGCAGACGGATACGAGCAATACGTCGACTCCGTGGCCACTGCAAGCGTCGTCATGTGGACCACTGCGTGTCTGACGGTCGTGACGTGGGTCCGCTACCGCCAGATGAAATCAGACTGAGTTCCACAGACGCCGACGGCCGCCGGGACATCAGCCCCGGCGGCCGTCGCATGCCATCCACGATTGCGGGACGACACTTCGACAAGCGATTTCTCGGCGGGCCCGGAGCCAGTGGTCACCGCCGCTTCAGTGGTTGAAATTTCCACTGTGGGGGTTACGAGCCGTGGGTCTGCTTACGCTTCGAGAATGCAGGATCTTGAACTTGAACGTCTCGCACGTGTCCGCATGGCGGTCACGGGGGAGACCCTGGCGCGAGCGCTCGCCGTACTCAAGGGTCTCCCCGACACCGGGGCGGTCACCGAGGAGGCGGATCAGTGGTCAGCACCCGTTCTGCCCACTCGCGCTGGCTTACGGCTCGCTCGATGCGATTGACGATGTCCTTCTTGGAGGCATCGTCCAAGGTCTCCGGAAGCCTGTCGAAGGTGTCCGGCAGGACGTCGAGCAGACCCAATATCTGTTCTCCGGTCCTGACGGTCAGCAGCAGTTGGCACCTCCACTGCGGCGACACTTCGGGACGGTGGCTGAGCCGGTGCACGAGCGTGGGGAACAGGTGGTGCGTCGCCTCCGTGGCGAGGTGTTCTTGGAGCCAGTCGACCGGGAGTCGCTGGCTGAAGCCATAGGCGGCGGCCTCCTGTTCCAGGTCGAGGAGCTGGTCGGTGTCGACGGCTCGGACGGTGCGGGGAAGAGCTGGGGCCATGCCGAGATGATGCCAAGAAGCCCCAGCAGAGCCGAGAGGTTGGACGGCCTTGGCAGCAACGGCCCTACTGCACGAAGGCGCAGCCGTTAGCGCGGCCGGCAGCAGCTGGGCAAGGTGCCGTCGTGCCGACCTCGTCGCAGGCGATATGGAAGCCGTCGACAAAGAGGGCTTCACCGCGCTGAAGCCGGAGCAGCCGCTGCACAACGGCCAGTGCGGCCCGACCGGCCGCCGAACTGTGTCGCCGACACGGACGTTGTTCCCCTGACCGTTGGCTGAGCCAACCTCGTCCTGGCGCTGGTCCTCGCTTGCCGAGCCTCTCCTGCGATGAGCGACTCCGAGCATGTCCTCGACTGGTTGGACGGCACCTGACCGAAGCCCTCACGCTGTTCCGCACCTGGGCGACGACGAACGCTCCCTACGCTCCCTGCGCGATTAAGCAGCCACGGGCCCAACCCGACGGACCTAATTGCTGTGTCGCCCCATGGGAGCTTCGATGCCGAGGACACGGTCACGCAGAACCGGAAGCTCGGAACGGATCCGGGCAACGTGGGCGACATCGAGGTCCGCCGTCACCACCTCCTCCGCAGTGCCGGCCTCGCCCAGGACTGTTCCCCAAGCATCGACGACCGTGCTGTGTCCGGCCTGCTGCATACCGCCGTGGGTGCCCACCGCATCACAGGCAAGGAGGAAGACCTGCTCCTCCAGGGCTCTCGTGCGCGTGAGGAGCTGCCAATGGCCCAAACGGGCCGCGGGCCATGCGGCGGGTACCACGATCAGCTCCGCGCCCGCGTCGAGCAGGCCCCGGAAGAGTTCGGGGAAGCGGAGGTCGTAGCAGATGGCAAGGCCGATCACGCCGAAGTCGGTGGACACGGTGACGATGTCGCGCCCTCCGCCCATCAATGTCGCCTCGCCGGTGTCGAAGCCGTATCGGTGGATCTTGCGATAGTGACCTCGCAGCACGCCGGCCCGGTCGAAGAGCAGGGCTGAGTTGTACAGCGTCCCGTTCGTGTCCCGTTCGACGATCGATCCGGCGTGGAGCCACACCCCGGCCTCACGGGCGGCGGCTGACATGACCTCGGCAGTCGGACCGTCGAGCCCTTCGGCGTCGTGCTCCCAGCGGTCGTAGGCCCAAGCGCCGGCCGTCCAGAGTTCCGGAAGCACCACCAGATCGTCGCCCGCCCGGCCGCGGACCAGGGACGCTGCCCTGTCACGGCGGTCCTCGGCGGAATCCGAGGAGTTCACCGACAGCTGTATCAACGAGGCGCGCATTGCTGTCACCTCCGAGACCGTCGCAGCACGGCCCAAGGCACCCTCCCCTACGAGCTTACGGAGCCATCTGCGCCATCGCGCGCTCTGCGCAGGAGCCCCCTTGGCCGATACACCGTGTGACGGGTTGTGCGCACTCTTGGAACTTTCGCTTCCCGTCGCCCGGGGTCGAACCGTGGAGCAGCGGGCGACGGACCCTCCCGGCCCTGCGCCGCGACCGCCCCCGCGCCACGCCACCTACTCCAGATGATGCCATTCGTGACTGCAGGCTCCCCGGCACTCATTTTCCCTGCGGCGCGTGTCCGCCACCGAGAATGTGGAGATGAGCACGCGAAATGCCTTCGTATGCTCGGCAGCCGGAAGGTTGATGAGTTTTGACATCCGTTCGAGAATTGGCTCGCGGACGATCAATACCGCGGGGGTCATTGTGGGTTTCACGCCGGATCGGGCCACGCCTTCCCGACCGTCCTCTGTGGTGATGTGGGCTTGCAGAGCGTACCGGCATATTTCGTGCAGTACTTCTCTTCTATCGTCCTCCTCCAGTGAGGCGAACCATTTGACGCCTTCGTCTAACGGTAGGAGTCCTTGCGCTAATTCATTGATTATTCGTTCTGAGGATTCATCGAATTTACTCTTTTCTGGTTGAAGGTGACGTCGGCGTGAGACGGATCCCAGTCTCCATGGCTGCGCGTGCCCAGGTTGTGGCATTGCCGGAGGTCGCGGCACCTGCCCCGCACGGTCGCTGAGGTGGACGACGCCGCTTGCACTGTCCCCGGAGGGAGATCACCCGTGCCGCAGCGCACTCCGGCCCACTCCCGCACCCTCCGTCCGGATCGCCATCGGTTTTGCGGGGGAAATGGGGGGCACCTGCGTGATGCCACCTACGGAAGGACCGCATCATGAGCTCCAGCGAAAAGGCCAAGGCCAAGACCGAGCAGGCGGCCGGTAAGGTCGAGAAGGAAGCAGGGCGCGCGGTCGGAAACGAGAGTGCCGCCGCTGAAGGATCGGCGAAGGAATCCAAGGGAGACCTCCGCGAAGCCAAGGAAAAGGCCAAGGACGCGCTCAAGGATTGAGTTCGCACACGTACCTCGCGGGTGGGTCCCAGAAGAATCGCTGGGACCCACCCGCACGTAGGCACCCTGTCGATGGCGGTGTTTCCGGGACGGGCACTTGCGTGCCTGCGTTCGTATGCCATCGCGTCGGTGTCTGCTGGACCCGTGCTTTGCGCGCAGTGGTCGGCGAGCGCCGAACCAGGAGCCTCCGTGGGGCGCGGTTTTCGACAGGTGGGAGAGTGATGTGAGCGGTGCAGCAAGTGAGCCGAGGGTGGATTCGGCTCAGCAGGCGTGGCCAGCCCGGACTGCTCAGTGGTGGCGGCGGGCATGGGGATCCGAGGGGCATGAGCGCCACACGGTGTTGCTGATCGGGAAGAGCACTGTCGCCGCGATGCTCGCCTGGGTGCTCTCCTACAACGTCCTCAATGCTCAGTCGCCGGCGTTCGCGCCGTTCTCCGCGGTGCTGATCATGCAAGTGACGGTCTATCAGTCGCTGCTGCAGGCCTCGCGCTACGTGGGAGCCGTTGCCGTGGGCGTGGCCGTGCAGGCCGCACTCGGGTTCCTGGGCGGCCCTGACCTGCTGACCTTCGCTCTGGTGGCCTTGGTCGCGCTCACCATCGGACGATGGCCGGCCCTTGGCTCGCAGGGCTCCCAGGTGGCCACCGCGGCGTTCTTCGCGTTCTCCACGTATATCTCCGCCACCTCCGACCTCGACAAGATCACCCAGCTGGGACAGATCATCCTGCTGGTCCTCATCGGATGCAGTGTCGGTGTCCTGGTGAACGTCACCTTTTTCCCACCACTCAGGCTGCGCGGCGCCGAACACGGCATCCGCTCCCTCGCCCACGCGCTGTGCGACCTGGTCAGCGACATGCATCCGGCGCTACGCGAAGGTGAAATCGACGAGGACAGCACCGGCCACTGGCGGGAGCGGGCGGACCAGACCGGAGAACTGATCACCCAGGCACGGACCGGCCTGCGTACGGCCCGGGAAAGCATCCACTACAACCCACGACGCCTCCTGCGCCGACACCGCGGCCGCACCAGTTTCCAGGGCTACGGCGCGGTACTGGAAGCATTGGAGCGGACGCTGTATCAGGTGGCCTCCCTCACGCGCAGTTTGGATCAATGCAGCAGGAACGAGGACGAGAAGCACCACGACTACCGGTCGTTCCTGAAGTGCTATGCAGATTTCGTGGAGTCCATCGCCGAGATCACCCGGGTGTTCGCCGCCCTGGACGAGGACAAGCTGAACGAGCAGGCCCCGCAGTTGTGCCGACTGGCGGACCAGGCACAGGAGTGCCGTCGCCGCGTGAGTGAACAGGCCGATCGGGACGGCCTGCCACTGGCCGATCCGGCCCGCCCGTACGGAGTCCTCGTCATCGAGGCCACCCGCCTCATGGAGGAATTCCAATACACCTGCGACGTACTCCAACACCACGTCGACAAGTGAGTACAGGCGCGCTCCTGTTGGAGGGTAACCATCGGCTCATGCGCCAAAGGGACATTCGTTCGCCGTCTGGCGGCAGGGGGCTGCTCGGGTTCGGGGCGATTGTCGGACTTCGGCGCCGGCCTTTGGGTACTTGGGCCGCAGCACAACGACGGGGTGCCCGCTCGTGCGCGCGTGCGGACCGCCGTGAGCTGGACGGTCCACTGCACGAGGCCGTGACGGCCCGGCCGGCATCGGACTGGCCGTTCGGGGAGGTCCGATGCCGGTCAGGTGAGTAGCCGGATGAGGAGATCAGTGATGGCGCCCAGACAGACGTAACCGCAGCGGGCTCTGGCGATTTCCCGTAATACGAGCGCTCCTGCCGTCAGGCGTCGAAGCGGACGCGGGCGGTCTCGATATGGCCGAGGTACTGGTGGGTCCAGTCGCACATTCCGTCAACTGTCGCTCGCAGGGCTCGCCCCGGCTCGGTGAGGGTGTACTCGACCCGCGGTGGCACGGTCGGGTGCACGCACCGATCTACCAGGCCGTTGCGCTCCAGCATGCGCAGGTTCTGGGTGAGCATCTTGTGGCTGATGCCGTCGATCTCGTTGCGCAACTCCGTGAAGCGCAGGGTTCTTTCCCCCACGGCTTCGATGATCAGGAGCGCCCACTTGTTGGCGATGTCCGAGAAGATCTCGCGCGCCAGCGAGTCCGCACGCGTCAGATCCGCCTCGTCCTTGGGCGAGCCGTTGAACTGCTTGGTCACCATGAGGTTCCCCAGTCACCGAAAAGTGCGTTCTTCCATGTCAGCGGTCACTCTCCTACGGTTCCCGAGTAACCACAAGAGACCACGTACGGCTCTCATGACGAGGAGACAGGCAGCATGGCCATCACCCTGTTGAACCCCAGCGGATTGCCCGAGATCGACGTCTACCGGCAGGTGTCGATCGCCTCCGGGTCGAAACTGGTCTTCATCGCCGGACAGGTCGCCTGGGACGCCCAGGGGACCACGGTCGGCGAAGGCGACCTCGCCGCGCAGGTCGAGCAGTGTTACCTCAACATCGGCACCGCCCTGGCCGCGGCAGGCGGTTCGTTCGACGACGTGGCGAAGCTGACTGTCCACGTCGTCGACTGGACGCCCGACAAGATGCCTCTGCTCCTGGACGGGATCTCCCGGGCGGCCGCGAAGCTGGGGGCCGCTCCGGTCCCTCCAGCCACGCTGTTGGGTGTAGCGGCACTGGACGTCCCCGGCCATCTGGTCGAGATCGAAGCCATCGCGGTCCTCGACTGAACAGGCCGGCGAACGGGGCACGGACGTGTCCGTCCCGTCGTATGGAACAGGTGCGAAGCAGTGCTCGGATGTGCCCATCGCGTCGGGTCTTTGGAGGTACGTCAGCCCTGCCGCAAGAGCCGCCCGGAGGCATCAGAGAGGCAGCGGCGGCATGGCCCGTAGCCGGTGGGGGAGACGGTTCAGCACGCGGGCGGCGCCGCGGGCCAGACCGCGGTACACGCGGTGGGCCGGAGGCAGGCCCATGGCCGTGACCGCTTCCGGCGGCAGCAGGGCTACGGTCACGCTTGCCAGGTGCGGAACCAGCAATCGCTCCAGGACCCGCCAACAGGCCCCAGCGAGCGGCAGATCGGCGACTCGCCGTGGCGGGGTCAGGGGCAAGGGACCGAGGAGATCCCGCACGGGCGTGGTGCGTTCGAGGGTGGTCAGGGTGCTGCGGAAGTAGGCGGTGAAGGCATCGATGTCGGGCGGGAGATCGTCTTCGCGCAGGCCCAGACACCGGCCGATACGGCACCACTGACGGTACAACTGTTCTCGTTCGTCAGCCGCCGGTGAACTCCCGGACAGATCCCGGAGTGTGAGGACGCCGTCGAGGTAGGTGGCGTGCACCCACAGGAACAGTTCGGGCCGCAGTGCGTGGTAGGGGCGACCGTGGGCGTCGATGCCGCGCACCGTGCGCAGGCCCGCCCTGCCCTGGCTCAGGCGCCAGCAACTGGTCGCCCCCGCCCGTGCCAAGGCGGCCCTCGTGTGGACCCTGTTCCCCTTCCCCCTGCAGCCCTCGCCGGCGTCCGCTGCGGTGGCCGGAGGCTCTACCCCGGACAGAGCAGACAGTCCGGCCCGGACGGTGCGCGCGATCAGTGCACAGCGACGGCCTGCCGCAGTACCGAACCCCCACCCCTCCGGCGCGCGCCCCCCGCGGCTGTCCGCCGAGGCGATGCCCCGTCATGTCGCGGTCATCATGGACGGCAACGGCCGATGGGCCACCGACCGAGGACTGCCCCGCCCCGAAGGCCACCGGGCAGGTGCCAAGGCGCTGATCGACGTCGTTCATGGCGCACTGGAGATCGGCCTCAGCCATCTGACGGTGTACGCGTTCTCCACCGAGAACTGGAAACGCCCCGCAGACGAACTGCACGCCCTGATGCACGAGATCCCCGTCACCCTGCGCCAACTGTACGAAGGGGACCGGCCCCTGGACGTGCGTGTGCGATGGGCCGGACTGCCCAACGGCCTGCCCGCAGACGTCATCGAAACCCTCATCGAGGCCGAGCGGGCGACCTGCGACCGCTCCGCGCTGACCCTGATGGCATGCGTCAACTACGGAGGGCGCGCCGAGATCACCGCCGCCGCGTCGAAACTCGCCCAGGCAGCGGCCGCGGGGAGCATCAACCCCGGCGACCTGTCCGAGCACGCCTTCAGCCGCTATCTGCACGTGCCTGAGCTTCCCGACGTCGACCTGCTGGTGCGCACCGGTGGCGACCTGCGGACCTCGAACTTCCTGCCCTGGCAGGCCGTCTACGCCGAACTCATGGTCATCGACACCCGCTGGCCGGACATCGACCGCCGCGACCTGTGGGACGCCGTCGAACGGTACGCGAGCAGGACGCGCCGTTACGGCTCCATCCCACACCTCCCGGGCCCCCGACCTGCGGCAAGCCCCTCCACTTCCCTCATCGGCCCGCCGCCCTGCACAGAGCGCAGTCCGACGCCGGAGGGTTCGTAGGGAGTGCCGGGTATCTCCTGGTCGCGGAGGATGCGGTGATGGCCGGTAGTGGTAGTGAGGAGCGGCCGAACCACGGTGCCCAGGGGCTCGAAGTCCCGTATGACATCAGCGAGTTCAACGAAGTTCAGACGGCCCGACGCTCGCCGGCCGTCTACTGCCTACCTCAGATGTTGCGCGGGAAGGGCCGCTGAGTGAGGCAGCCGGGGGTCGATCCGGACGGAACCGGCATGTCCTGCCCGTCCTGCCTGTCCTGCCTGTCCTGACGTTGGCCCGTAGCGGAACTCCTCGATCTGCGAGCTGGTCGGTTTCCACTTCTCATGGCAGGAGCCACACCACCACAGCCATTCGTCGTCCCCATGCCGTGTGGTCGTCGTGTCCTTCCACAGGTACGGGCGCCCGCACGGAGCGTTCGGGCAGACGGGGTGCTGGGGCATGGATCGCCTTTCGTCGGCACGGCGCAGCTCCATATGCCTACGCTTCCATGGCTCCTTTTGGTACCGAATGCGGCGATGTCCAACCGAATGGGTAGGTGCTGTTCCTAGGCCGTTTCGTTTGGATCACCAACGCGCCACCGGCCCGTCGACCACGCCTGCCCCGACGGCTTCCTCGTCAGCTCTTTCTCGGCAGAGCCTGATCGAGGAGGACTTCCGCCGCCGCCCGCGCGTGCCGGCCGTAGTCCGCCTCGTCCAGCACCATGGCGCGGCTGGCCGCCCCGTCCGCGAGGGTGGCCAGTTGCTCGGCAAGCGAGAGGGGGTCGCGGTAGCCCAGCTCCGCCACCAAGGCAACGATCAGTTGCACCATGCGCAGCTTCTGCTCCCGGGCGTAGGAGTGCACGGCGCTCTCCGGGTCGGGGAACTCCGCGGCAGCATCAATGAACGGGCATCCGCGCACCGGAACCGCGTCCGCCACCGGCTGGTCGAACAACTGAAGGATCCGGTCACGCGGAGGGATGTCCTCGCGGGTCAGCACGCCTTCCAAGGTGGCCCCCGACAGTGCGAGTCCCTGCAAATGGGCGATGACCAGATCGTTCTTGGTGCGAAAGTGCGCGTAGAGCGTCCGCTTGGACACCGGCGCTTCCTCCGCGACCTGTTCCATGCCGGTCGCGGTGATGCCCTGGGTCGCGAACAGCCGGGCGGCGGCAGCCAGAATGCGCTCCCGCCCGCCACGCCCCCGCCGCTGGGAAGCCGTTGCCGCCGCACTCACTGTTGCATCCATGAAGAAAGTATACGCACTCGTTTACTTCATTCTCCATGTCGCGCTAAGGTGACCTTCGTATGTAAACGATGCCGTTTACATGATCTCTCCGTCACCAAGGA
Source organism: Streptomyces sp. Pv4-95 (assembly GCF_045782725.1). NCBI lineage: Bacteria > Bacillati > Actinomycetota > Actinomycetes > Kitasatosporales > Streptomycetaceae > Streptomyces > Streptomyces sp. Pv4-95. Next base: position 477,653 of record NZ_CP127172.1, on the reverse strand, counting down.
GTCCCATGAGCAGGTTCGTTCCCACTGAGCTGAGCGGCTGCGCGGAGAAGCTGATACGTGGCCGGCACGCGACCCGCGCGTTCCGTCCGGAACGTGTACCCGAGGACACCATGCGCACGATCTTCTCGCTGGCCGGCACCGCGCCGTCCAACTCCAACGCACAACCGTGGCAGGTGGAGGTGGTGAGCGGCGCGGCACGTCAGCGCCTGGCCGATGCCTTGCTGACGGCCCGCGCCGGCAGACACACCTCGGTGGACTTCCCGTATTCCGAGGGGATGTACGCGCAGGTGCACCAGACACGTCGGGCGGCGTTCGGCGCCGAACTGTACGGGGTGCTGGGCATCGGCCCCGACAATCACACGGCACGTGCGGCCTACGACACGGAAAGCCTGCGCTTCTACGGCGCGCCACACGCGGCGTTCCTCTTCGTCCACGGTGACGGAGAGGCGCGGCTGGCCGCGGATGTCGGCGCCTACATGCAGACGCTGCTCCTGGCGATGACCGCGTACGGCGTGGACAGCTGCCCGCAGGGGCTGTTGAGCTTCTACGCCGACTCCGTCCGCACCGAACTCGGTGTCACCGGAGGCAAGTTGCTCGTCGGCATCTCCTTCGGCTATGCCGACGAGACCGCGCCGGTCAATCGAGTCAAGACCGAACGCGCTCCACTGGAGTCGACTACGGCCTTCCACGGCTAGGCCACTTCGTTTGGGTCATCGTGCGGACCGGGGGAAGCGGACCAGAGGAACATGCCTGAGATGTGGAGTCCGGCCAGGTAGATGGGCGCGGTCTTCTCTTAGCGGATGGCGATGCCTCGCCACTGCTTGAGGCGGTTGATGCATCGCTTGACCGTGTTGCGCTGCTTGTATGCCTCGCGGTCGAAGGCTGGCGGACTGCCGCCTAGGCTGCCCCGGCGAAGCCGGTGGCCGCGTTGATCCGTAGGGATGGGGCTCAGTCTGCATCCAGCGGAAGGTCGTGTCCGAACCGGCCGGAAGCTTGGCTCCGGGGTACGGGCAGTGCCACTTCACGCCCGAGACGTATCCGTCGAGGGCGACTTCGTTTCGGGGTCGGTCAGCCGGTCAGCCGTTCAGCCGGTCAGCCGGTCGTGAAAGGAGACCCGCCAGGTCTCCGCCGGCACCGTTGTCTCACACCTGGCCACGCCAGTACCGGAAGAGATACCGCAGGCAGGAGGGTTGATGCCGGTACGAGGGTCACGCGTAGATGATGACCTCGTAGTCGCGCATGTAGTCGGTGTACCCGTGGTGCACGACAGCGTGATCGAAGGTGTCGTCCAGCAACTGTTCCAGTACAGCGGCATTCATGCCGACCTTCCATCTCACCCGGCCGGATCTTCGGCAACGATATTTGCCAAGATGCGCGCAACGGCCATGCTCCGGAGCCGATGAGATGACGGACCGGGTCCGGCAGGTTCATGTGCCGGACCCGGCTGAGTCAGCCATTCATGGCCGCCCAGAACTCCTCGAAGGACATCTGGCGGTCGCCGTTGGTGTCGAGCGAGTCGATCAGCTCCTGTGCCTGAGACTGGGTGATCTCCGAGCCCTCCAGCTCCGCCACGACCTTTCGGTATTCGTCCGCGGTGACCAGGCCGTCCCCGTCGACGTCATAGCGCTCGAAGACCTTCCGTGCCGCCGTCTCCACGATGTCCGTCATGTGCTCCACCCTTCTGTGATCTTCACTGACGGGCCCAGGCTATCCGTCCGCCCGGAGCAACACGGACGCTGCCCCAACCGCCCGGACGCTGCGGGCCGAGCTCGTCCCAGGGGTCCAGGAACACCCCCGGCCGGGAGCGCGGGGAGCTCGCCGCGGGGCGAGGGCCGCCGATCACCGCTCAGGGGAATCAGTCAGCGACGACGAATACCGGAGTCAGCCAAGAGCGCCCAACAGCGGCGGAATATCCGGCGTCATCTTCCCAATCCTGCATACGACGCCTTCTGGCGGCCTGTTGCGCGTGCCACGTCTTATTTGCGCGAACGCCGATTGCAGCATGGTTCGTCCAGTGGCCGAAGCGACCGTGTCTCACCGCTCGCGCTCATAAGGTGTGGAACATGCCCATAGTTTCCGAGCTGATGACGTACCCCGTCAAAGGGTGTGCCGGGGTCCCGCTGGCGGAGGCCGACCTCACTCCGGCCGGCCTCCCGCACGACCGAAGTTTCATGGTGGTCGACGAACGCGGGGTGTACCGCACCCAGCGCAAGGATCCTCTGCTGGCGGTGATCCGGCCCGAGGTCAGCTCCGACGGCGCTCAACTCATCTTGCGGAAGAGCGCAGTTGAGCCGGTGCGTATCGAGGTGGACACCACCTCGCCCCGGAGGGACGTAGACCTTTTCGGCGCACCGTTCCTCGGCATCGACCAAGGGGACGCAGCAGCCGGCTGGCTGTCCGAGGCACTCGGTACGGACTGCCGGCTGGTGCGCGTACCGCCGGAGCACAACCGAGTGGTCGAGGGCCTCATCCCAGGAACCTCGGGCTATGCCGACAGCAGTCCGTTGCATGTCCTTTCCCTGGCCACCTTCAATGACCTCAACGAGCGGCTTGCGGCAGCGGGAAAGCCACCGATGCCCATGAGCCGTTTTCGGCCGAACATCGTGCTCGACGGGTGGCGCGAGCCGCTCACCGAGGACCGGGTGCGTCGGGCGGAGGTGGGAGACGTGGAGCTGGGGTTCGCCAAGCTCGCCATCCGCTGCGCCGTGACCATGGTCGATCAGGAGACCGGCGCCAAGGCCGGACCTGAACCACTGCGGACATTCGCCTCCTATCGACGGGTGCCTGAGGGCGGTGTGGCTTTCGGCTCGAAATTCTCCGTCGTCCGGACCGGGAAGCTCGCGGTGGGCGATGAATTCACCGTTACGGAATGGGCGGAGGGCGGACTCCATTGACCACGCGCCCTGGCGCGCCGCTTGGAGGGCCGGTCGGTGCACCTTCGTGCGCACACCGGATATCCGGTGCCCCCATCATTACGGGGTAGTTGACGTCCGGCGTTCCTGCTCCTCGCGGCCACGGGGAGCCCCCGCCGCCCCCTCCGTGGCCGCGCTGGCGGCAGGGTTGCGTCATATGAAATCGCGGCGCGGGTCTCTGAGTTCGCCAGGACACGGCGTCGGTCAGCGCACGCGTCCCGTCGGCGCTTCGGCCGGCGCGTCAGCCACGGCGAATTCGTCGGTTCCGGAAGTAGCCTGCTTACCGTTCCGCAGCTCGCCCGCGATGTCCTCCAGGCTGCGCCCCTTGGTCTCCGGGAGCTTGCGGTGCAGGTAGAGGAGGCCCAGGACGCCGAAGCCGGCGTAGATCCAGAAAAGGCCGGTGGGGGTGAGGGCGCTGATGGTGGTGAGGACGGTCAGGGAGATGACGAAGTCCAGGCCCCAGTGGGTGACGTTGCCGAACGAGGAGGCCTTGCCGCGTACCGCGGTCGGGAAGATCTCGCTGTTGACGAGCCAGATGGCCAGCCCCAGGCTGGGCGCGAAGGCGCCGATGTAGAGGCACAGACCTGCCACCAGCATCGCGCCGGAGGCGGGCTTCCCGCTGTTGCCCAGGTAGAGCGCGCCGAGCAGGACGAGGGCGAGGACGACGACGGCCGTTCCACCGAGCAGCAACGGACGGCGTCCGACGCGGTCGACGAGCAGCAGCGCGATCCCGGTGAGCACCATGTTCACCAGGCCGATGCCGATCGAGGAGAGGATCGCGGCCGAGCTGCCGAAGCCGGCCTGCTGGAGCATGGTCGGGGCGTAGTAGATGACCGCGTTGACGCCGACGAGCTGGTTGGTGGCCGCGACGACCACGCCGAGCAGGATCGCGGGGCGCATGGCCGGGCGCAGCAGGTCGCGGTAGCGGGTGCGGGACTCCTGCGCGGTGAGTGACTCGATCTCGCGCAGCTCCTCGTCGGCGTCCTCCGGGGTGCGGGTGCGCAGCAGGACGGCACGGGCCTCGTCACGTCGGCCGCGGTTGAGGAGCCAGCGCGGGCTCTCGGAGAGGCGGTAGACCCCGGCGAGCATGGCGAGGGCGGGTACGCACCCCAGGCCGAGCATCCAGCGCCAGCCCTGTGAGCCGTCGAAGGCGTAGCCGACGAGGTACGAGACGAAGATGCCGACGGTGATCATGAGCTGCTGGAGCGAGACGAGCCGTCCGCGGCTGTGCTTCGGGGCGATCTCCGCGATGTAGGCGGGGACGGCGAGCGAGGAGGCGCCGATCGCCATGCCGAGGACGAACCGGGCACCGATCAGGGTGGCGACGTCGGGCGCGGCGGCCGATCCCGTGGCACCGACGGTGAAGATGACGGCGGAGCCGAGCAGCGCCCCGCGGCGCCCGATCGCATCGGTGACGGCGCCGCTGACCAGGACGCCGACGATCGCGCCGAGCAGCAACGAGGCCACGGTGACCTGCTGCATTCCGGAGGAGAGGTCGAATTCGGGCGTGATGAAGAGCAGGGCGGAGGAGATGATCCCGCTGTCGTAGCCGAAGAGGAAGCCGCCGAGGGCGGCGACGGCCGAGGCGCCGAGAACGGCGCGACGAGCCGCGGCAGGCGATGGCTTCTCGGGTGGGGCGTGGCGTTCGGAGGCAGGGGGCATGTGCGGCATGGCGGCTCTTTCTGTGATGCGGCGAGGAGATGCCGGCCCGGTACGGGGGCAGTGCGTTCATCGGCGCCCGGCCTGCTGAGCGCCCTGAGGGCCACCAGGCGTGAGCCGAGGGCCACCCGGCAGCGCGTGCCTGAGGGGCACCCGCCGCCGCGACGCGTCGGCTCGCGCGGCGGCGGGCAGGCCGACGGCCCGCAGCGTGCTTCTCCGGCGCTGGTCCGGTACGGGCGCCGTGCTGTACGTCGGCGTTCTTGCCGTGCGTGGATCGGCGGCATCACAGCCCGGCCGGGTGGCGGCGCGGCTGTTCTGCCTCAGCGGTCGCTGCGGGTTTCCGCGGCATGTGGCGCGTTGGAACCCGGTCGGGGAGCGACCTTCAGCCACGCATGGTGGCCCGTCGCGCGGGATTGCGCAAGCGGTTGCGCAAGCGCTTGTACGGATTGGCGGTCACGTACCATCCCGGGACGGGCGGCACAGTGAGGAGAGGCAGCGCATGGCAACCATGGCCGACGTCGCACTTCGGGCCGGGGTTTCCGTCTCGACGGTGTCCCACGTCATCAACGGCACGCGCTTCGTGAAGGAGGAGACCCGCACCGAGGTCCTCGAAGCCATCCGTGCCACCGGCTACGCCGGCAATTCCATCGCCCGTTCCCTGGCGACCTCCAGCACCCAGACCCTGGGCCTGGCCGTCTCCACGGTCGCCAACCTCCACTTCGCCGAGCTGCTCTCCAGCATTGACGCGACCGCCCGCGCCGCCGGCTACACCCTGCTGATGGCCGACACCCACGACGACCCTGCCGAAGAACTCCGCATCGTCCAGAACCTGCACCAGCGCCGCGTCGACGGCCTGTTGCTCGCCACGGCCACCGGCGCGCGCGGCGCGGCGCTGCGCTACCTCAAGGACGCCCGCCTGCCCACCGTCCTCCTCGACCGCTGCGCCAGCCCCGCCTTCGACCAGGTCGGCACCGCCAACGTCGAGGCGACCGCCCGTCTGGTCGACCACCTCGCGGACTGCGGACACACCCGTATCGGCATGATCGCCGGGCGCCGCGGCGTACGCACCACGTCCGAGCGCGTACGGGGATGGCGGCGTGGCATGGAGCGGCGGGGCCTGGAGGCGACGGACGATCTGGTCGCCTCCGGCAACGGCCAGGCGCATGTCGCCCAGCAGGCCGTCGAGCAGCTGCTCGCGATCGAGCGACCCCCGACGGCCCTGGTGGTCGGCAACAACCACATGACCATCGGAGTCCTGCGCGGCCTGCGCCGGATGGGGCGGAAGGTGCCACGGGACCTGGCGCTGTGCGCGTTCGACCACTTCGCATGGGCCGACCTCATCGAGCCCGCCCTCACGGCCATCGCGCAGCCTCTGGAGCAGATCGGTGCGACAGCGGTGCGGCTGCTCGTCGAGCGCGTGGCCGATCCGGATGGGGCACGCCAGACCGTCCTGCTGGAGCCGACCCTCGTGCACGGGGAGTCGTGCGGCTGTGGACACGGGGCTGTGCTGCCGGGCTGACCAGCCGGTGTCCACCCGGGCACCCCGTGAGTCATTCCTCCAACGACTCACGACACCAAGTGACTTGACTCGGGCGCAACTCGTCTTCTCTGGACACCCCGCTCACGGTCACTTACAGTCCCTCGGAGTTGTGCTCGCCCACCCCGCGGGCACCCTCCGTGTGATGCGGCCGCGTTCGTCGGCAGCGGCCGCAGTTCAAGAGCGCCTTGTCCCGTTGTCCGGTCTGTCGGGGACCGTTGATGCGACAGGCGCTGTCACTTGCCAGCACTCTGTCACCAGTGCAGTGCGCCTTTCGCGCGCCGCACCGCTCCGGAGGAGAGCCGCCTTGTCCGACGACAGCCCGCACATCGACCGCAACGCCTCCGTCCCGACCCCCGCCCCGGGCCCGACACAGGACCGCTCGGCCGTCAGCCGCCGCCGCGTCCTCACCACCTCCTGCGGCCTGATCGGCGCGGGCGCGCTGGGTACGTGGGGCGCCGGTTCGGCGCACGCCACCTCGAACGTACCGACCGCGGCCGCCACTTCGGCCGCCGCGACCGCCGCTGGGTACGACGAGCTCTACCGCCCCCGAGCGCACTTCTCGCCGGCCCGCAACTGGATGAACGACCCCAACGGGCTGCTGTACCACAACGGCACCTACCACCTCTTCTTCCAGTACAACCCGGACGGCAACACCTGGGGCAACATGTCCTGGGGTCACGCGGTGAGCAAGGATCTGACGCACTGGCGCGAGCTGGATGTGGCCCTCCTGCACGACGACACCGAGATGATCTTCTCCGGCAGCGCCGTCTTCGACCGCGACAACACCAGTGGCCTGGGCACGGCCGACAACCCTCCGCTCGTCGCCATCTACACCAGCCATCTCAAGGACGGCAGCGGCCAGCGCCAGTCCCTGGCCTTCAGTACGGACGGCGGCGGCAGCTGGACGAAGTACGAGGGCAATCCTGTTCTGGACATCGGGTCGGCCAACTTCCGTGACCCGAAGGTCTTCTGGCACGCCCCCACGAGCCGCTGGGTGATGGTCCTCGCCCTTTCCGCCGCGTACAAGGTCCAGCTGTACGCCTCTCCCGACCTCAAGGAATGGACGCACCTGAGCGACTTCGGCCCGGCCGGCGCGACCGGCGGGATATGGGAGTGCCCTGACTTGTTCGAGCTCCCGGTGGACGGAGGCGGCACCCGCTGGGTTCTGATCGTCAACCTCAACCCCGGTGGCCCCGCAGGGGGGTCGGCGGGTCAGTACTTCCTCGGCGACTTCGACGGCACCACCTTCACCGCCGACATCGGAGGCCCGGACGCCCGCTGGCTCGACCACGGCGCCGACTTCTACGCCGGCGTCACCTACAACGACGTCCCCGGTGGCCGCCGCGTCCTCGTCGCCTGGATGAACAACTGGCAGTACGGCGAGCGCATTCCCACCGATCCCTGGCGCAGCGCCATGAGCTTCCCTCGCGAACTCGCTCTGACCAGTGCCCCGGGCGAGGATGGCGGAGCGGCACTCGTACAGCGGCCGGTCGCCGAGCTGGCGGCCCTGCGGGGCCGTCCACTGGCACGGTTGGACGGCAAGGACGTGGCGGCGGGCAGCACGCCGACCCTGGTCCGCGACACGGGTCTCTGCTACGAAGTCGAGGCCGAGCTCAGCGCAGCGGGCGGTGCTCGGCGCTTCGGCTTGGAGGTCCGCGTCGGGAACGGCCACCGCACCCGCGTCGGCTACGACACGGACAGCGGTGAGCTGTACATGGACCGCACGGCCTCCGGCGTCATCGCCTTCCACGACGACTTTCCCGGCGTCCACCGCGCCCCGCTCAGCCTGCCGGAGGGCGGCAGGATCCGGTTGCACATCCTCGTGGACGCCTCGTCGGTCGAGGTCTTCGCCCAGGGCGGCCGGGTCTGCCTCACCGACCAGATCTTCCCCGGCAGCGATGACACCGCCCTCCGGGCTTTCGCCGACGGCGGTGCGGCCCGCATCGAGCGTCTGGAGGTACGGGCGCTGCGGTCGGTATGGCGGTGACGACAGCGGCAGTCCAGGTACGGGCAGCGGCTTGGCGATGAAGGGGAAGGGCCACCTCGGCATCGTGCCGCCGCACCGGCGCCCTGACAGCTGAACCGGCTCCTCCATGGACCGTCCTCGGTCAGCAGGTCCGCCGCATTCGGACGCGGCGGACCTGCGGGCGTTGGGGGAGCGCTCGGCGCGGCAGGCCGCGGCGGACGCGCCGACACCGGGAGCAGGCCCACAGCGGTCTCCGGGCCGGATGGATGTACGGGCCGGCAGAGGTGACGGGCGCACTCGGCCACGATTGCGAGGCGGTTCCAGGCGCTGCTTGCACTCGTCTGCGCTCGGCAGGGGGCGTGAGGCGGGGTGTTCGGCGACCGGTTGATGCCGAACGGCATGAGGATGCCAGGGCCGGCGGTGGAGGCCGGGACGTTCGGAATCAAGGTGGTCCGGTGAGGGACTCGGGCGACGCGCTAGGCCGGACGGGCGGCGGACACGGTGCGCCTGTGGCCGGACGCGTCCTGCGCCATGCGATGTGGGCACCCGACGGCCGGGCGTTGGCGGACTCTTACGCCGCTGCTCTGGGCGCCGAGGTCCGCCATGTCTACCCCGACGCACAGGGCGGGAGTCCGCCTGCGGCTTCACCGTGGGCCGCGCGATGTACGTCTTCTACACCTCCACATCGTTCACCGCACCCGACTGGCCCGCCGACGAGCTGCCCTTCCACCTGGATTTTGTCTTTCCCGACCGTGCGACGGCCGAGGAGCGGCTGCCGGCACTCGGCGCGACCAAGCCCGCCCACCAGCCCGGCGGTGCGCAATGGACCGTCCTGCTCGACCCCTCCGGACGGCCTTTCTGCACCCACGACGCCTCCTGACCGACCGCCGACCACGAGCGCTCCCACCCCGACCCGCGAGGTCTCCGCTACCCGCGACCTGGAGTCGGGAGTCGGGCGTCCTGAGCAGGGTGCTCAGGGGCGCCGGGACAAAAGAAACGGCAACACTGATGGGCGAGTTCGCGGTGGTGGGGATCGCTCGGAACAAGGCGTCGTCCCGGCCTTCAGCCCCGCCGCCGGGCCGGACAGCGGCCCGTTCGCCTTCGCCCAGGTAATGGGTCGTCTGTTGGTGCGTGCGGATCGGCAATTGACGTCGATCAGTCAACCGCAGTAGGTTCATGAACATGTTCAGTGAACGTGTTCATCTGCGGGCCGTATGACCTCGCGCAGCGAGCAGCGGGAAGCTACCCGCGAGAGGGTCCTGACTGCGGCGGAGCGCCTGTTCGCTTCCGGCGGGTTCGAGGCCACCACCATCCGGGAGATCGCTGCCGGCGCCGGTGTCAGCGTCGGAACCGTGATGGCGGTCGGCGACAAGGCGGCAATTCTGGTCGAGCTGTTCGATCGCCGCATCGCCACTCTGCACAGGGCCCGAGCGGAGCGGGACGGCCCGCGCCCGCCTGCTGCTTCCTCCAACCGTCTTGTCGACGAGATCCTGGCCCTCTTCGAGCCGTTCGTCGCTCTTTTCTTCAGTGACCCCGAGCTTGCCCGCCACTACGCAGCGGCCCTCGTGACCGGCAAACACCAGGCGGGTGTCTTCAACGAGCTCGCTGCGGTCCTGCGGCGCGAGATCAGCGACGTCCTGGCCGGCGGTGGTTTCGCACCGGAAGCCGCCGGTCGTGGCGCGGCCGCGATCCATCTCGCCTACCTCGGCACTCTCTTCGTCGGCGCCGGGGCCGGTGGCGCCGACCCGAGCGGGACCGTCGAAGACCTTGTCGCCGTCGTGGAATTCATCACCGAGAGCCAAGAAAGTGAGCAGCAATGACCGTTACCCCGGACCCGTGGTGGCCGCAGGCAGTCCTCGCGGGCATTCTCGTTGTGGATGCCGCGATGTCCATCCGCCCACCGGCCTTCATCCGCGCCTGTCTGAACGGGGTCAAGTTCCCCGAGGACTGGTGGTGGACGCTGATCGTGATCAAGCTCCTTGCCGCCGCAGGTCTGATCACCGGCATCTATGTGGCGGGCATCGGCGTGGCGGCGAACACCGGCGTCATCTGCTACTTCCTCGCAGCGTCCGTCGCGCACATCCGAGCACGCTTCCTGACGTCCGAGTTCTGGATCAACTGCCTCGGCCTGCTCGTACTTTCGACATGCGCGCTCGTAGTGTCCTACGGCCCCGGCCTCTGAGTGCGGGCCCGGTTCGCCCGCGGCTCACTGCTCAGGCGCGAGTGCGTTGGTAGCGCGCAGGTGTGGTGCCCACGTGGCGCGTGAAGTGCCGGTTCAGGTGGGCCTGGTCGTGAAATCCCACGGCCGTGGCGACCTTGGCGGCCCGGTCGCCGTCAAGGAGAAGGCGACGTGCCTCGTCGATGCGCTTGCCGGTGAGGTAGGCGTGCGGCGGAAGGCCGTAGGTCTGCTTGAAGCAGCGGATCAGGTGGGTGGGGTGGGCATGCAGGGTGGCCGCGGCCTCGTGCAGGGAAAGGCCCGGGTGGATACGTGAGTCCAGTAGTTGCCGCAGCTCAGCGGCGAGCCGGTTTGCCTCACGCCCCGGTGCGCGGGGCCGGAGTGCCGCGAGGTGGACGTGGAGCCGCTCCCGGATGAACGAGAGGCGGGACTCCGCTTCGAACCGGTCTTCGGCCTGGGCGAGGACGGTGTGCAGCTGGTCGATCCGGCAGCGCAACAGCCCATCGCTGAGGACCGGAGTGTCCACCGCACGGCCGGCCAAGTGCTGGGGGAGTACGGAGTCGTTCAGGTAGAGATTGCGTTTGCGGAATCCGGACGCTGTGACGGTCCGGCCGTCATGGGGGACGCCCGGAGGTAGCAGGAGGACGCCGGTGTTTCCCGTCGCCTCATGGCGTCGGCGATCGAGGGCGAAGTCCACCGAGCCGTCGTCGAGGATCATCAGGTCCCACGTGTCGTGGGTATGGGCCGGGTAGGCGTGGTCGGTGAAGTGCGCGTGGAAGACCTCGGCGATCCCGGTGACCGGTGGCCTCCAGGCGTTGATGGAGGTTCGGGGGCGGTCGGAGGCCATGCCAGGAACGTACAAGACTCGCGGAGTTGGGGTGCGGCAGGCTCGTGGCACCGGCCGAAGGGACTGAGGTGATCGCCTTCGGTGTCTGGCCTGGAGAAAGGATTCCGTATGTCCACGTCAGCTGCTCCGGTCAACCTCGCAGAGAAGCTCTCGCAGTTCAGCGAATTGTGGTCGCAGAAGAAGGTGGCTGTTCTCAATGACTACGAGGTCAAGCTGGCCAAATTGAACGGGGAGTTCGTCTGGCACACCCATGAGGACACCGACGAATTGTTCCTGGTCCTCAGTGGGCGACTCACCATTCAGCTCAGGGAGCGTGATGTGGTGCTGGAGTCCGGCGAGTTGTTCGTGGTGCCCCGTGGAGCCGAACACTGCCCCGTGGCAGACGAGGAGACCGCGATCCTGTTGTTCGAGCCGGTGGGAACGCTCAACACCGGTGACGCAGGAGGGCCGATGACCAAGCCGGCCGAGATCCTCAGCTGAAGGTGCGGCGCAGGTCACGGCGTTGAGGCGGCGTCCGCTCCAGCGGACGTCTGCCTGGCGGCGGACGCGGGCGCGTGTGTCACGGACAGGGACAAGACACCAAGATCAGGCCGCTGCGGCGAGGACGACAGCGACGGCCAGCAGACCGAGTCCGGCCAGCATGCAGTCCACCGCAGCCCGGATACGACGGAACTTCCGCACGGCGAGTGTGGCCATGAACTTCAGGTGCTCCACCTGGTAACCGGCGGCCAGTTGATCGCGCAATTGGTCGGTGCTGAGCCGCGACCAGCTCGTCCAGCCCTCGCCTCCGAGGTGAGGACGTATCGCGAACAAGAGGATCAGTGTCGAGGCCAGCAGCGCCGCGGCAGCGAGGGATGCGGCCACGGCAGCCGGAACGGTCGGGTGGAGGTCCGATGCCGACGACGCCAGTGCCACAAGTGCGGCTCCGGACAGAGCCAGCAGCAGGCTCGCCTTCGCGTCGGTGCGCGCCAGGTCGGCTTGAAGGGAGGTGACGGTCGAGGCGATACGGTCCTGCGCCGCCGTCGGCTGGGGATCAGGTGTGGTGGTTGCCATCGGTGTGCCCTTCCTCGCAGGCCGACGTCGACGTGTCCAGGGCTGCCGGCAGCCCTGGAGGAGTCTCGCAGCCATCGAGACGTAGCACGTTGCGATCGGGCACGCGGTTTCCGTGGGCTTCGGATCGGTCAACTGCGGGCCCTGCCCCCGATTGTCGATGGCGCGATCACCGGGGCCTCTCACCACCTACGACGGATCCGAAGCATCACTCGCGCGTGTGTGTGGGTCCGGTTACCGGCGGCCGGCGTGGGTCTTCCACGTCTCCAGGACGGCCTTGACGGCCTCCGAGACCTGATCCTGCTCTGTCTCGTCGGCCCACAGGTAGGCGTCGTGTTCGTCGGGGGAGAGCTGCACGGTCATGTCGACATCCGCTGTGGCGGCGAAGGTGAACTGGCGGGCGCGTTTGCCGGAGCCGGAGGTGTAGTCGAAATGGCCGAGATAGCTGTCGACGGTGACCAACTGCAGGCCGGTCTCCTCCTTCACCTCGCGGTGGAGTGCGACAAGCAGGTCCTCCCCGGGGTCCACGCCGCCGGAGGGCAGCTCCCACAGGCCGCCCATGAAGTCGCCGGCGGCGCGGTGCAGGAGCAGTACCCGGCCGTCGTGATCCTGGATGGCAGCGCCGACGACGTGCTTGGTGATGCTGTCCTGGTCGGCGGCGGCGATGAGCTCGTCGAGCAGATCCGCTCCGAGGGGAAGGGTCACAGCAGGTCCTTGTGGTTGAGGGCGACTTTGGTGAGGGCCGCGGTGTAGGCGTTCGCGAGCGGGAGATCCTGTTCGCGGTGCCAGACCGGGAGTTTGAGCGTGGTGCCGTGGACCAGGCGGGCGGCAGGGTAGTCCTCTGCGGCGACGCCGTCGGATTCAGCGTATCCCGGCAGGAGGTCCCCAGGCCGCTGAAACAGTGGATGATCCGCCATGGATCGGGTGGAGCCGGGCACGTCGACCTCGCATGCGCCCTCGGCGTGCACCGCGGCCAGGAACCGGTGCAGCGGCAGGCCGTTCAGGGCCTCTGCGACGTAGCGAAGCGGCAAGGCGTACCAGGAGGGCCGGGCCCGGTCGTCGAGCGTCGGGACGTGGATGCCGGGCACATGGCTCAGCGCTCCGCGGAGGTGCGCCGCGATCTCGGCCCGGCCCGTCAGGTAGGAGTCCAGGCGCGGCAATTGGGCGTTGGCCAGAGCCGCGGCGAGCGGGTGGATGCGCAACTTCAGGCCGGTGCCGGTGACGGCGTAGGGAGCCAGGGGGTGGTGGGCAGGGATCTCGCTGCGGCAGCGCTTGTTGTACTGGCTGTGCATCAGGAGGCGGTAGTACAGCTCTGTGTCGTCGGTGGCGACGAAGCCGCCTTCGCCCGCGGAGAGTGTCTTGGGCCCGTTGAGGCTGAAGGCGGCGGCTGCGCCGTATGTGCCGACCAGTCGCCCGGCCCAAGAAGCGCCGTGAGCGTGCGCACCGTCCTCCAGGAGCAGCAGATCATGCCGGTGGGCGAAGGAAGCCAAGGCGTGGTGATCCTCCGGGATGCCCCACAAGTGGACGGCGACGACCGCGCGCGTGCGGGAGGTCACCCGGTCCGCTGCGGCTGCCAGGTCCAGGCGGCCTTCTGCATCGACGTCGACGAGACGCGGGCGGGCCCCGAGGTGGAAGAGGGGGGTGGCGGTGGCGTGGAAGGTGTAGGCGGGCACGAGCACCTCGTCGCCGGGGCCGATGCCGGCCGCGGCGTACATCGAGTGCAGAGCGGCGGTGCCGGTGCAGGCAGTCAGCACGTGCCGTACCCCGAGCCACGCGGCGAGGTTGTCCTCCAGTTCGGCGACGATGCCGGAGCGGTCGGGAATGGACACCGCCGTCGCCAGCTGGAGATCCACTGCCGCACGGTCGGCCGCTTCGATCGGCGGCCAGCTGAAGTGGCCGTGCGGCTCGGTGATGACGGGGTCGCCACCGAGCGCGGCGAGGGGTGACGTTGCAGGGCTCACAGGTACTCCTTCGGGGCAACGGGGTGGCCACTGGTGCGCGAGGCGTAGGCGGCGGCGAGGAACGCGGCGTGCGGGAGGTGGTCGGCCACACCGGAGGGGTTGGGCCGCGTCTTGTCGAGCACGCGGCAGAACGTGTCGATCTGGGTTGCGGCCGCCGCGGGCCATGCCGGCTGCCGGGTCAGGGTCTCCAGAACCTCCCCGCTGGGAGCGAGGCGGGAGACCTTGCCCCGCTCGACGACCACCGAGCCCCGGGGCCCGGTCACGGCCAGCCGCTCGGTCTTCGGCCCGGCCGAGCGGGAGATGAGCAGGGACCCGTACAGCCCGGAGTCGTAGGACAGATGCACCAGTGCGGTGTCCTCGGCGTCGTAGACGGCACCTGGCGCGGCGGCTGTCGAGGTCGCGGCCAGGAGACGGTCCGGAAGGCCCAGGTACCAGATGAGGAGGTCGATGAGGTGGTAGCCCATGTCCATGAGCGCTCCGCCTCCGGCCAGGGCGGTCTGGCCACGCCAGCCGGCGGCCGGGTCGGTGCAGTGGAAGGTGTAGCGGCCCTCCACGAGGAACGGATCGCCTATCTGCTCCAGCAGTTGGAGTGCGGCCAGGTAGACGGGGTTGAAGCGGCGCTGAACGGTCACCATCAGCTCCACGCCCAGCGACTGGCAGGTCTTGGCCAGCTCGCGGGCCTCTTCCGGGGTGGTGGCCAGCGGCTTTTCCTTCATGACGTGGACGAGGGATGCCGCACATGCCTCGACGACTTCTCGGCCGGCGTGGTGCGGGACCGCGACGATCGCGAAGTCGGGCCGTTCCTGACGCAGCATCGTGTGCACGTCGGTGTAGCCCGGTACGCCCAGCGCATCGGCCTGCTTCTCGGCGACCGCCGGATCCATGTCGCACACCGCGGCCAGCGTCGCGAACTGACAGCCGGCCAGGCCCGGCAGATGGTCGTCAAGCGCCTGGTTCCCCAGTCCGATCACCGCTGCTTGTCTCTTCATGACCGCTCCCTCCACACCGCTGACGGTGACTGCGATGCGCTGAGTACAGCCCGAACGGCGTTGCGCAGAACAGGCGGTGGAGGTTGTCCCGCCGTTGTCCCGATCTCACGCACGGTAGTCTCGATGTCACTGCCGATGATGGGATGGGGGCCGTGAACGACCTCATTGCGCACCCCCTCGCCTACGCCAGGCACCTGGCCGGTAAGTCCCAGGCGCAGCTGATCCGGGGCATGCACGACGCCGCGCGCCGCGAAGGTCTGCGCTGCGGCGCGGACAAGGCGGCGGTCAGCCGTTGGGAGCACTACGTCAAGTCGCCCGACCGCGACAGTCAACTCCTCATCGCCCGCGTGCTCGGCGTCCCGGCCGGTCACCTCAGCCTTTACCCCTGGCCCGACTGGCTACCGGGCATGGAGGAACCGCTCCCGCTCGGCCCCGCATACACGCTCCGAGCACTACACGATGCCCAGAAGGCCACCATGGACCGTCGCTCCTTCATGTCGCTCAGCACTGCCTCGATGGCCGGCCTCGCATCCCAGTGGGCCACGATCGAACCCGGACACCTTGCCTCCGCCCTCGACCGTCGCAAACGCGTTGACGCGGAGCTGTTGGACTGGTTGGAGGGCACCAGCAATCAGCTCAACGCGCTGCCCACCGAAAGGCGGCAGCACGCCATCCGGCTCATGGACGCCCAACTCGCCACAGTCACCGATCTCCTCACCAGCGCCTCCTACACCGCGCCCCTCGGCCGGCGCCTTCACCTCCTCGCCGCTTCCCTGGCCACCACCTGCGGCTGGTACCGATTCGACCAGGGGCGTCACTACGCGGCCGGGAAGATGTGGACCGGCGCCCTCCACGCGGCGACCGCTGCCGGGGACAAGGAATTCGGCGCGGGTGTCCTGTCGGACTTCGGCTACCAGAGCCTGTGGACCGGGCGGCCCAAGGCCGCCGTCGACCACCTCGGCCTGGCCCTGTCCGGCACTCAACACCCCACCGCCCGCGCGCTTCTGCACCTGCGCCGCTCCCGCGCCTACGCTGCCCTCGGTGACCGTGACGCGACCCTGGCCGGCCTCACGGACGCCGAACACGCCCTCGACGAGGCCGAAGGCACCACCGCCCCCGCGTGGTGCGCCTGGATGAGCCGAGCGGACCTGGAGGTCGACTCCGGCCAGGCCCTCCTGGACCTCGGTGACACCCGAAGGGCGCAAACGCGCATCGCCGCCGGTATCGCCCTGCTGCCGCCCACCCGCGACAAGACCCGAGGGGTATTCCTCGCTTCACAGGCCAAGGCCGCATTGAACGCCGACGATGTCGAGTACGCCGCCCACCTCGCGGGGCAGTCGCTCGACATCGCCTCCCGCATCGGAGCCGAACGCTGCGTCACTCAAGTGCGCGGGCTGGCACGCCACTTCACCAAGCACAGGAACGTGGAAGGCGTCTCCGACCTCCTGCACCGCCTTCAGGTGGCGTGAGTTCGGACGGCGGGAAGCGAGCCGGCTCCACGCCGCCGGATGCGGGGCGCAGCCGACCTTGCGGCCGGGCGTGGCCGGCGCGGCGATGGCGACGTGCGGGTCCCTCGGTCGGGTCTCGCCGCCGGTGCCCGGGGCGAAGGCATGGCCGGCCCTGAGGGCGCCTCCCAAAGCGCCGGGGAGATACAACGCCGTCCGGCGGTTGAGCACATCGCTCCTGCTAGGTAGACTGACCTACCTAATACGGAAGGGTGCGTGGTGAGCGATACCGGCAAGGCGGCGGAGCGGCCCGCGAGGCGGCGGGGGAGTGCGCGTGAGCGGCTGCTCCTCGCCGCGTCGCGCCGCTTCTACGCGGAGGGCGTGTCGGCGACGGGGATCGACACGATCACCGCCGAGGCCGGCGTCGCGAAGATGAGCCTGTACAACAACTTCTCCTCGAAGGCGGACCTCGTGCGGGCCTACCTCGATGCGCGCCATGAGGAGTGGATGGGCCTGTACCGGCGGCGGCTGGAAGAGGCCCAGGACGGGCGCGGCGGAGTGCTTGCCGTCTTTGACGCATACGTCGATCACGCGGCGTCCGCCTATGAGCACGGCTTCCGGGGCTGTGGTCTGCTGAACGCGGCCGCCGAGCTGCCCGCCGGGGACGAGGGCCGGGCCGTGGTGCGCCGGCACAAGGAGGAAGTCGAGTCGCTGCTCTCCGGGCACCTTGAGGAACTGCTGCCCGGGCGGCCCGAGGAGGCGCGCGCGGCGGGGGAGCAGCTGGCGTTCCTGTTGGAAGGCGCGATGGCGCGCGCCGGACTGGAAGGCGCGCCCACGCGTCTGGAGCATGCGCGGACGATGGCGGCCGACCTGGTGGACAGGCTGTGATGCGGCCCGCCGGAAGCGCGGACGGATCGGTGCGCGTGGGGTCGCTGTGCGTGCTCCTGGCGTCGGTGCTGTGGGGCACCACAGGCACCGCCGCCACCTTCGCCCCCTCGGTGGGTCCCCTCGCGATCGGGGCCGTCGCCATGGGCCTGGGCGGGCTGCTTCAGGCGCTGATGGCCGCGGCTCGTATCGCACGGGAAGCGTCCGGGCTGCGTGCGCAGCGCGGTGTGGTGCTGCTCGGAGCGGTGGCGGTGGGGCTCTATCCTCTGGCGTTCTACAGCTCCATGCACCTGGCCGGCGTCGCCGCCGGGACGGTGGTCTCGATCGGCTCGGCGCCGCTCGCCTCGGCCCTGATCGAGCGCGTCGTGGACGGACGCCGCCTCACGCGCCGATGGATGCTCGGAGCCGCTCTCGGGCTGTCGGGGACGGTACTGCTATGTGTGGCCGAGGCGGCCGAGGCGCAGTCCGGTTCTGGCGCCGGGTCCGTGCGGATGACCGTGCTGGGCGTGGGGCTTGGACTGGTGGCCGGGCTCACGTACGCCCTCTATTCCTGGGCGGCACACCGGCTGATCAGCCGTGGTGTCTCCTCCGGCGCGGCGATGGGGAGTGTCTTCGGGCTGGGCGGTGTGCTGCTTGTGCCTGTGCTGCTGGCCACCGGTGCCCCGCTCCTGGCCTCCTGGCCGAACGCGGCCGTCGGCGCCTACATGGCCCTGGTGCCCATGTTCATCGGCTACGTCCTGTTCGGCTGGGGTCTGGCGCACGTCCCCGCGAGCACGGCGACCACCCTCTCCCTGCTGGAACCCGCCGTCGCAGCCGTGTTGGCCGTGCTGGTTGTAGGGGAACGTCTACCCCCGCTGGGTTGGGGCGGCATCGCTCTCGTAGTCGGCTGCCTCGCCGTACTCACCACACCCTGGCCAAGGGCTCCGCAGCCTCAAGCAATCCCCCCGCGGCTCCAGGCCGGAGCCGAGGGACAAGGCACCGCCCAGTCCCTGGGGGGTGCGAACGTGGCCCCCGAGCCGTCCGTCCCTACCGAACCCGAGCAGGTCTCCGCGAACTGATCCGAATCGTCTTCGGGAAGCCTCGTGGTTCAGTCGCTCGACTGCCCCCGTGACCGGGACAACGACTTGTGGCGGCATCCTGCGGGCCCGACGGCTCCCTTGGTGCCGGCCACCCTGATCAAGCCATCGTCTTGTCCTGCTGACGGCGCACCATCTCGGTGATCCACGTCGGTGCGAACGGAGAGGTGCAGCCCGGGGGAGTCGGGTAGTCCTTGAGCACCTCCAGGCGCGCCCCGATGTCGATTGCGCGGGCGCGATGCTCGGCGTGCTCGATCCCGATCTGCGCCAGGCAGTGGTTCATCGCCCACTGCAGGCGATCCGGGGCGTCCTTCATCTCCGTCTCGATGACGTCGAGCAGCCCCGCGAGGTCGAGGCCCTCGGGCTTCTTCGCCACGCGTTCGGTGGTCAGCGCCCAGCCCGCACTGGCGATCACCGGATCGGCATCCTCGGACCAGGCCAGGCGCAGCTCTTCGGCGTGGGGGTTCTTCTTCGCCACGTAGTTCACGAGCCAGTCGTGCACCTTGGGCGTGCGCGCCGCGCGCAACATGGTGTCCAACTCGTCCCGCTCGAACGCCTTCGGGCGGCAGATCAGGATCGCCAGCAGCTTGGCCGCGGTGTCATCCGTCTCCCAGAGTTGCCGCGCGAGTTCCTGCTGCGTCTTCAGCCGCTTCGCGAGCGCGCGCAGCTTGCCGAGGTTCACGCCGTGATCGTCGCCGTGCTTCTCGTTCACCGCGCGTGCCTTCGGGTCTTCGAGCGCGGCCAGCTCGGCCATCACCTCGGCCACCATCGTCTCGGCCACCTCAGCCTCCTCTCCGTCACGATCGAGGTCAGCCTACGAGGGAGGCCGGCCTCCTGTCGTACACCGGGGGCCCGAGGTGCGGGGGTCAGGTGAGGGCGAGGAGGCTGACGGCGATGGCGGCGGTGCCCAGGCCGACGAGCTGGCCGCGGTGGATGCGTTCGGCGAGGACGGTGCGGGCGAGCAGGACGGTGCCGGCCGGATAGAGGGCGGTGATCACCGCGACGACGGCGAGGTCGCCGTTGCGGGAGGCGAGCAGGAACAGCAGGTTCGCCACCGAGTCCAGCACACCGGCGGTGGCCGACATCGCGTAGGCGGGCCGCTCCGAGCCCAGCTTGCGGTACATGAGTCCGGCCGCGGCCAGGGTGACGGCGGAGGAGACCGCGCGGCCGACGATCAGCGGGCCCACGCCACTGTCGGACGGCGCCTGATGCAGGAAGACCAGCTGGAGGGCGATGGCGGCGCCTGCCCCGAAGGCCAGCAGCAGAGCGGTGCGCGAGGGGCGGGTCGCGCCGGTGCCCTGTCCGGCGCTGACGAGTACGACCGCCACCAGCGCGAGCGGCAGGCCGACCAGCCCGGCCAGGCCCAGGTGCTCACCCTGCACCAGGCCCACACCGACCGGCAGCACGGCGGAGACCAGCGCGGTCACCGGGGAAAGCACATTCATCGGGCCCATGGCCAGCGTCTTGTACAGCATGGCGAAGGCGGCGGCCGACGAGACACCGGAGGCAGCGCCCCAGGCGACGGTCTGGGCGCTGAAGGAGGCGCCGAGGAACGGCCACAGCAGCAGCTCGACCGCCAGGGAGGCCGGGGCGGCGATCATCACGGTGCGCAGGACGTGGGCCTTGCGGGAGCCGAGGCCGCCGAGGAAGTCGGCGCATCCGTAGGCGAGGGAGCTGCCCAGGGCCAACAGCAGAGCGATCACGGTACCTACATCCCTTACTCTTTCAATGGAACGACCAAACCGTACAACCAACCGACTGAGGGGCGTCCATCGACGATCCGGCGGTGCGTTGGACGGATTTACTCCACGAGGAGGGTTGACGGATGGCCGAGACCGAGGCAGCTCTGCGGATGCTCGCGCACAACGTCAGGGCCGCCCGCACCCGCGCCGGTCTGTCCCTGGACGAACTCGGCCGACGTGCCGGCGTCAGCAAGGGCTCCCTGGTCGCGCTGGAGAGGGCGACGGGCAACCCGAACTTCGCCACCTTGGTCCGGCTGGCCGACACCCTCGGCCTCTCGGTCTCCGCTCTGATGGAGGGGCGCCCCGAGGAGCGCGTC
Source organism: Streptomyces sp. Pv4-95 (assembly GCF_045782725.1). Classification (NCBI taxonomy): domain Bacteria; kingdom Bacillati; phylum Actinomycetota; class Actinomycetes; order Kitasatosporales; family Streptomycetaceae; genus Streptomyces; species Streptomyces sp. Pv4-95. The sequence continues at coordinate 457,088 of NZ_CP127172.1, read as the reverse complement.
CGCGTGGTGTCCGCCGACGCCATCACGCCCCTGTGGACGGGGCCGCACGGCAGCGAGGCGCGGCTCATGCTGACGACATCGGGCCCGGCCGCCACCGAGGTCTGGCGCTGGAAGCTGGAACCCGGTGAGGAATACCCCAGCCACCCCCACCAGGCCGGCGTCATCGAAACCGTCAGCGTCACCGTCGGGGAGATGACCCTGATCGTCGACGGCACCGAGCACTCCGTCGAGGCCGGACAGACCGCGACCTTCGATGGCGACGCCGCCCACACCTACCGCGGTACCGGAACCGGGACATGCCACCTGATCATGACCGTCCACCTGCCGCCCGGCCCGTCGACCTGACCCGCGGGTCACCGTTCTGCGGCCGCTCGGTCGGCGTGATCGGACGAGCCGACGTGGGCCATCTTCTTGAGCTGGTGGCCGGGGGCGAGTTTGGGCGAACGCTGAATCGCGACCGCGGCCGCGTCATCGTTCAGCTGCCCGCCGACGTGGGCTATGAGGTCGGCGCGGATGTGGTGCAGCAGTGCTTCAGGGCCGCTGTCGGTCCATTGGGCGACGCGCTCGGCGAGCGGGTAGAAGGCGCCGTCGGGGGAGCGGGCCTCGATGATCCCGTCGGTGTAGAGCAGCAGCGTGTCATCGTCCCCGAAAGGGAACGGGTCGAGGGCGAGGCCGGTCCTCGGCAGGTCGTACATGCCCAGCGGGGGCTCAGCCTGGCGCGGGTGCAGGCCGGTCACGCGATGCTTGTGCAGCAGCAGGGGCGGAGGGTGCCCGCAATTGATCATCTGCGCCACCGGATCTTCGTCGTGGATGTCGAGCACCAGCGCGGTGACGAATTGCTCGTACAACGCGTCCGCCTCGGAGTGCGGGGCGTGCTCGGTCAGATGCCGGCGGATGCTCTCCTCAAGGGTGACGACCAGTTCCGCGAGCGTGTCGGACCGGTGGGCGGCCTCCCGGAAGGAACCCATGATCACGGAGGCGTCACTGATGGCGGTCATGCCCTTGCCGCGGACGTCCCCGATGAGGAGCCGTGCGCCGTTCCCGGTCCGGGCCGCCGCGTACAGGTCCCCGCCGATCATCGCTTCGTCATCGGCGGCCCGATATGCCGAGGCGATCCGCAGCGGACCCATTCGATGGGGAAGTGGAGGGATGACCACGCGTTGCGTGGCCTCGGACACCGACCGCACGCGGTCCAGCTGACGATTGCGGCGCTCGCGCTGGCGGCTGAAGACCACGATGACGAGCGAGAGCACCGTGAGCGCCGCGATCTGCACCTGGTGGTTGGTCGAGAACAGTTCGTCCTGGTCACGCAGGACCGCGATGATCGCCTGCGCCGCCACGGCGAGCACGCCGACCAGTCCCGTCAGCCAGGGGCCGGCGAACCAGGGAGTGATGGCGGGGGCGACGATCAGCAGGGGCCCCAGATGAATGTCACCCGGGGCCAGCACGTCGACGACGGTGATCGCAGCGATCAGCCCGAGCGGTATCGCCAACAGTGCCTGACCCGAATGCCATGGCTGCCACAGATCCGCAAGGCGCCGTCGGAAGCCCATATCCCCACTCTGCACCGAGTGCCGTCAGGTCGCAGGACCTGCCCGTGCCCTTCGCGTGCAGACGCGTTTGGTGAGGCGGGGAAGTCGGCGAACACGTCTTCTGCGCCTCTGGGGCAACGCGTGCTGCCTGGTGCCGCCTTCGGCTCGGTGCCCGCAACCCTCGGTCGCCGACGTGTGGTGTGGGCCGACGCCCGGACGCCTCCTGGGTCGCGCAAGCTTGCCTGCCCCCGGATCGGGAGCAGGCAAGCTTCAAGCGGAATGCCGCGAATGCTGTGGTCGGTCAGCCTTCGGCCAGGAGTCCTTCGCGGAGTGTGGCGCAGGCGCGGGTGAGGAGGCGGGAGACGTGCATCTGGGAGATGCCCATTTCCTTGCCGATCTCGGTCTGTGTCAGCTCCGCGCCGAAGCGGAGTTCGATGAGGGTGCGTTCACGCTCGTCGAGCTGGGCCAGGTGCGGCTTGAGGGCCTGGAGGTCTTCGGCCAGGGCGAGCGCGGGGTCCTCGTTGCCGATCAGGTCGGCGACGAGACCGGTCTGCTGCTTGCCGCCGCCGGTGGCTTCGATGGGCCGGTCGATGGAGTCGGCGTCGTAGCCGTTGCAGGCGACCAGCCCCTCGACGATCTCGTCCTCCCCCAGCTCCAGGTGGGCGGCGAGGTCGGCAACGGACGGCTCGGCGATGCCCCGCCCCTCCAGCACTTCGCGGGCCCGCGCGAGGTCGACGCGCAGCTCCTGCAGCCGGCGCGGGACGTGCACGGACCAGGTCGTGTCGCGGAAGAACCGCTTGATCTCACCGGTGATGTAGGGGATCGAGAAGGTGGTGAACTCGTTCTCCAACGATACGTCGAAGCGGTCGATGGCCTTGATCAGACCGATCGTGCCGACCTGCACGACGTCTTCCATCTCCTGCCCGCGGCTGCGGAAGCGGCGCGCGACATAGCGCACCAGCGACAGGTTCATCTCGATGAGGGTGTTGCGCGCGTACTGGTACTCCGGCGTGCCCTCCTCCAGAACCGACAACCGGTCGAAGAACAGCTTCGACAGGCGGCGTGCGTCCAGCGGGGCCACGCGTTGCGCATCCTCCACCAGAGGCAAGGAAGGCTGAGCGGACTCAGGAGCGGTGCCCGTATCCGAGCGGGGCACCGTTATGTGGTCCTGCGTCGCTGCCGTCGCCATGGCTGCTCCTCTCTCGTTCCCCGTCATGCCGTCACACGGCCGCATACCCAAGGGCCACCCTCGAAACCTCTTCCACGGGAAACAATTTCCGTGAGGCAACTATGGAGGCCCGAGTGGCGGCCCGAGCTGCCCCTTTTCTTCCAGCGGAGTTCGCCCCAGCCGCGGTATGCGTCCTGGAGGGTCAGGGGCGCTCGAAGAACTGGAGGCCGCCTCCGGCGGAGAAGCACAGTGCTCCCGCGAGCGTTCCCCAGTTGGCGACGCCGACGTTCACCATGCTGCCGGTCGTGGGACGCGTGAAGGCGGCCAGTGCCGAAACCAGGAAGAGGACGGATCCGAGCTGGTTGATCGCGACGATCCACCATCCCAGGTCCCGGGGGCGAAGGCGTGGCCGGCCGTGGCAGACCTCGACCAGCGCGAGGTGCCCCGAGATCAGGAACAGGATGCATCCGACCATGTCAGGGGCCCAGATCAGCCTGTTCACCTGCTGGGTCGAGAGCCCCTGCAACAGGGAATCCAGCAGGTTGATGCCGAATACCAGCGTTCCGACGAACAGCAGGCAGGTGCTGAGCCAGTCGATCCGCGCGGGCTCGTAGCTCCACCATCGCCACCTCCCTGTCGTCAGCGCACCGGTCCCGCTGTCCCGGTGGGGGGTGTTGATCGCCTGGAGCAGTGAGGCGTAGCCGCCGGCGTTGAAGAACAGGCCGCCGGCGAAGTAGACCCAGGCGCTCGACGTGTCGCCCGGGCCGAACTGGGCCGCCCCGGCCCCGAGCGCGAAAAGGGCGCCGCCGACTGTGAACGCACCCGCTGTAATGGCATTCAGGCTGCGCAGACGGCTGACCGACACGCTGTCTGCTCTTCGGGAAAGGGGTGCCGGCCCGCCCGGGGCCCGCACGGTCAGCAGGCCGCGCTTGCGTGCCGGGCGTGACTCCCAGACCGCAGTGCCTCCATCCAGAAGGCGCCAGGTCAGCCGGGTGGTGAACGGGCCCGCGCCCTCCGCGTGTTCCTCGGTTTGGCTCACCTGGCGACCTTAGCCTTCTGGTAGGGAATTTCCGTTTTGCGGTTGCGGGTCGGGTAAGTCGGCGGGTGCGCGGATGAGCGGGAGGCGCGACGGGGAGCTTTCTGCGTGAGCAGAAGTGATGGGCAGCCTGCCCGCGGCATGACGATGACGCGGCTCCGGCTGTTTGCCTTCCCCGGAGCCGAGTCCGTCAGGGACCATCAGGCATGCGCCCGGACGACTGGCACCTCACCGAAGACGTCGACGACTTTCTCGCCCGAGCCGGGGACTTTTTGCGCGCGCGACCGGCCCCGCACATCATGCCCCTGACAGTGGCCGAGCGACTGCGAACACGAGGGGCCGCCGCATACGGAGCCCGAGCCCCCGTCTTCGGCCGACTGGAGCGAGCGGGCGAGGTCCACGCCACCTTCCACCGCCTCCCGTCCCGCGGCCTGGGCCTCACCCCCCTCACCCCCGAGCAGGCGGACGCGCTAGCCGTCCATCTGGCCGCCCTCGGGCACCGCCTTCCCTACGTCAGCGCGGATCACGGCACTGCCACGGCTTTCGCCGAGGCATGGCAGCGGCACACAGGAGCAACGCCGACACCCGGCGTCCGGCTCTGCCTGTACCGCCTGGGCACCCTCACTCCACCGGATCCGTTCCCGGCGGGCCGAGGACGCCTCGTGGGCGAGCAGGATCGTGAGCAACTCATGCAGTGGTGCCGTGAGTTCGCCGCGGACGTCGGGGAAGCCGTCTCCATGGACGACGCCGACTCCTGGGCCGGCACACGCTTCGCCGACAAGCGCTATACGTTCTGGGAGATCGCGGATGGAACGCCCGTCTCCATGGCGGGCGTGAACCCGATGGTTGCCGGCATGGTCCAGGTAGACCCCGTCCACACCCCGGCTCATCTGCGTGGTCGCGGTTACGCGGGCGCCGTGAGTGTCGAGGTGAGCCGGGCGGCGCTGGCCGCGGGCGCCAAGGAGGTCGTGCTGTTCGCGGACGCGGCCAACGCCACCAGTAACGCTCTCTATCGACGCATCGGGTACACCCTGGTCACCGACTGGGCCGTGTACGACTTCGCGTATGCCGAACCGGAAGTCGGTTAGGTACGCGACAGGCAAAGCCGGCAGCACGGCCCTACGCGGGGGCGGGAAACTCCACCCTCAGCTTCCCGTGGCTGTCTTCCAGGCCGCTACGTAGGAGTCCAGGTTCTTCTCGATGTCGGTCCAGTCGGGCTGGAAGATCTCGACGCCCTTCATGAGGGCGGCGAGTTCGGTGGCGTGGGGGTCGGTGGCCTTGACGTCCTTGCGGGCGGGGAAGCCGCCGCCGACCGAGGAGACCTGCTTCTGTACCTCCGTCGAGAGGAGGTGGTCGAGGAACTTCTCGGCGTTGGCGCGGTGCGGGGCGTTCTTGACCAGGCCCGCGGCGTACGGCAGGGCGAAGGTGGAGGGCTTGCTGCCGGGGCGGGCGGCGGGGAAGAAGATGCCCTGGTCGGGCATCGACTTCATGTTGGCGTAGTTCATCTGGACATCGCCATTGGCGACCAGCAGCTCGCCCTTGTCGGTCTTGGGGGCGAGCTGGCCGGTGGAGGAGGACGGGCCGACGTTGTTGGCCTGGAGCTTCTTGAGGAAGTTCATGGCGGGGCCCTGGCCGCCGAAATCGTGCAGGGCCTTGATGATGACGGCGGTGCCGTCGCCGGCGACCCCTGGGGTGGAGTACTGGAGCTTGTTCTTGAACTTGGGGTCCAGCAGGTCCTGCCAGGTTGCGGGGGCCTTGCCCAGTTCCTTCTTGTTGTGGATGAAGCAGAAGTAGTTGTTCACGACCGACGTCCACTTGCCGCCCGGGTCCTTGTCCGCGGCGGCGACCCGGTCGGAGCCCTGGGGGCGGTAGGTGTCCAGCAGGCCCTTGCCGTCGGCCTGCTGGATGAACGGCGGGAGGGTGACGATCACGTCCGCCTGGGTGTTGGCCCGCTCGCGGGCCAGGCGCTGGACGGCCGCGCCGGACCCGGACTCGACGTAGTTGACCTTGATACCGGTCTTCTTCTCGAAGTCCCGGAAGACCTTGTCGTAGAAGCCGTCGCCCTGTTCGCTCTTGAGGCCGTCGGCGCTGTAGACGGTGATCTCCTTGGCGTTCGGGTCGGCGCCGGTGCCTCCGCAGGCGGTGAGCGGGACGGCGAGGGCGAGGGCGCCGCAGCCGGTGGCGAGCGGCTTGCGGAAGAGACGGGGGCTGGGCATGGCGGGTAACTCCTCAGAAATGCACGGGCGTTGGGGGAGGGGGCGGTGGCGCTGTGCTGGACACCCGCTAGCGGTAGGCGGCCTTGGTGCGGATGCGGGAGACGCCAAGGAGGACGGCGAGCGTGGTGGTCATCAGGACCACCGCCAGGGCGGCGCCCGCGAAGAGGGAGCCGCGGTCGGTGGCGGCGAAGATCTGGACCGGCAGCGGCATCCAGTCCGGGGGGTAGAGCATCATCGTGGCGCTCAGCTCGCCCATGGACAGGGCGAAGCACAGGCCCGCGGCAGCGGTGAGGGACGGCAGCAGCAGGGGGAGCTTGACCCGCCACAGGACGTAGGAGGGGCGGGCGCCGAGGCCGGCCGCGCTCTGCTCGTACGCCGGGTCGAGGCGGGCGAGCGCGGCCGACACGGACTGGTGGGCGAAGGCGGTGACCAGGACGGTGTGCGCGATGAGCACGATCCGGGGAGTGCCGTTGAGCAGGAACGGGGGCTGGGAGAAGGCCACCAGCAGGGCGAGGCCCACGACCACCGAGGGGACGGCGACGGGCAACAGGAAGAGGCCGTCGACGATCCGGCGGGCGCGGCGGCTGAGCTTTTCGGCCGCCAGCGCAGCCCACGTGCCGACGGCGAGTGCGGCGACGCCGGCCACCAGCGCGGTCAGGACGCTGGTGAGCAGGGCGTCCAGGGCATCGCCCTGCGCGATGTCCTGATAGTGGGTCAGCGTCGGGCCGGAGGGCAGCGCGCCGCTCCAGCTGCTCGCGAAGGACGCGGCGACGACCACCAGCAGGGGCAGCGCGAAGACCGGGACGAAGAGCAGGAAGAACAGGACGTGGACGGCCCGGCGGGCGGGCTTGCTATGCACCAGCACGGTGGGGTGCACCTCCTGGACGCGGGCCGGCGCCGCCGCCGGTACGGGACATCACGGTCCGGTAGAGGGCGTAGAGCGTGACGGACAGCGCGATGTTGACGACGGCGACGACGCAGGCTCCGGTGTAGTCGCCGTCGAGAATTGCCTTGGTGTAGACGAGCATCGGGAGGGTGACGACGTCCTTGGCGCCGGTGAAGAGCACGATGCCGAACTCGTTGAGGCACAGCACCAGGACCAGTGCGCCGCCCGCCGCGAGGGAGGGCAGCGCCTCCGGAAGGATCACCGTCCGGACGATCCGCAAGGGCCGGGCACCGAGCGAGGCGGCGGCCTCCAGCTGCCCGCTCTCCACTTGGGAGAAGGCGGCGAGCAACGGCCGCATCACGAACGGGGTGAAGTAGGTGACCTCGGCCAGCAGGACACCCCAGGGGGTGTGGAGGAAATCGAGCGGCCCGTGGGCGGCGCCGGACACGTCCGTCCAGAGGCCGTTGGCCATGCCCACGGTGCCGTAGAGGAACAGCAGCGCGAGCGTGATCAGGAAGGAGGGGAAGGCGAGGAAGATGTCGATGAAGCGGCTGAGGGCCTTGCCGCCGGGGAACGGCACGAAGGCGATCACCAGGGACAGCACCAGCCCGAGGGCCAGTGCTCCGAGGGTGGCGCCGACGGCGATCAGCACGGTGTTCGTCAGGGCGTCGCGGAAGGACGCCTCGGCGAAGATCTCGGTGTACGGGGCGGCGGAGTGGCCCCCGTCGTCAGGCGTGAAGGACTGCTGGACCACCAGGGCCAGGGGGTAGAGGAAGACCAGGCCGAGCGCTGCGACGGGCGGGAGCGCCCAGAGGCCGGCCCTGGACCGGGGGCCTCGCGGTGTCCGCAGGGTCGTAGCGGGCCCTGTGTACGGGCCCGTGCCGTCCACCGGTCCTGTGGCCGCCGGTGCGGTCGCCTCGGCCTTCGGCGGCACCGTGTCCGTCCTAGGCATCGCGGACACCGCCCTCGCTTCCGGCCGGGGCCGTGGCGGGTCCCGGGGCATCGGTGAGCCCCGCCGGGACGAGCACCGCGTCCTCGGGCGCGAAGTGCAGCGTGACCGCGTCGCCCAGTGCCGGTGTCTCACGCAGTTCCCGCAGGTCGGCCATGATCCGGTGGCCGTCGACCGCCACGTACAGGCGATGCGTGGAGCCGCGCCACTGGACCTCGGTGATCGTGCCGTGCAGCGTGTTGGCGCCCTCCTGCGGGCTCGCACCGAGGCCGACGAGGTGCGGGCGTAGGCAGAGGGTCGCGGTGGCCCCCTCGGCGATGCCGAGGCCGGTCGGCGCGCTCAGTCGCCGGCCGGCGAAGTCGACGCTCCCGTCGCCGCGCACGGTCACCGGCAGCAGGTTGGCGGTGCCGACGAAGGAGGCGGTGAACTCGGTGCGCGGCCGCCGGTAGAGCTGTTGCGGGGTGCCGCAGTCGCGCAGCCGGGCCTTGTCCAGCACCGCGATCCGGTCGGCCAGGGTGAGTGCCTCGACCTGGTCGTGGGTCACGTAGAGGATGGACACGTCGGGCAACTCGCGGTGCAGCCGGGCGAGTTCGGTGAGCATGCCGGAGCGCAGCTGGGCGTCGAGCGCGGAGAGCGGTTCGTCCAGCAGGAGCACGCCGGGCCGGATGGCGAGCGCCCGCGCGATGGCGACCCGCTGCTGCTGTCCGCCGGACAGCTCCCGCGGGTGCCGACCGGCGAAGGCGGCCATGCCCGTCATCTCCAGCGCCTCGGCGACCCGGCCGGGGATCTCGGCGCGTGGCGTCTTCTGCGCCTTGAGGCCGAAGGCGACGTTCTCGGCGACCTTCATGTGCGGGAACAGCGCGTACTGCTGGACGACCATGCCGATGCCGCGCTTGTAGGGCGGCAGTGCGGTCACGTCCCGGCCACCGATCAGCACCCGTCCGGAGACGGGCCGGACGAACCCGGCGACCGCCCGCAGCGCGGTCGTCTTGCCGGAGCCGGACGGGCCGAGCAAGGCCATCACTTCGCCGGGTTCGACGGTCAGATCGAAGGAGTCGAGCACGGTGTGCTCACCGTGCTTGCCGTAGGCCACGGACACCTGGTCGAAGCGGATGCCGGATGCGGGGGAGCCTGCGGACGAGGTGAGGGCCTGGGCGGGTGCGGGAGCGGTCATCTCACATCACTCCCAGCAGCGGGGGCAGTTCGGCGACCGACGTGAGCACATGCGTGGCGCCGGCGGCCTCCAACTGTGCGGTGTCATGCGCGCCGGTGAGTACGCCGGCGACGACCGAGGCACCGGCCCGCCGGCCGGAGAGCATGTCGTAGGAGGTGTCTCCGGCGACCGCGATCCGCAGGACCGAATCGGTGGCGTGGGTGCGCAGCAGCGCGGTGAGGACCATGTCGGGGTAGGGGCGGCCGCGACCGCCCGCGTCGGCAGGGCACAGGGTGAGCGGGACGAGGCCCTGCCAGCCGAGGGCGTCGAGGATGGCGTCCTGGGTGACCCGGGCGAAGCCGGTCGACAGGACGACGGTGCGGCCGGCTGCCTGCAGCGCCTCGATCGCCTCGCGGGCGCCGGGGACGGGCGCGATACTGCCGCCGTCGACCAGCTCGCCGTAGGCCGTCTCGAAAGCCGAGTTGGCGCGCTGGGCGGCCGCCTCGTCGCCGAAGAGGTGACGGAAGACGGAGATCTTGGACTCGCCCATGGTGGCCCGTACGTACCCGAGCTTCTCTGCGTGGTCGGGGCTGCCCGGTACGACGCCCAGGCTGCGGGCGGCGGCCTCGAAGGCCCGCTCGACCAGGCCGTCGTCGGCGACCGTGGTGCCGGCCATGTCGAGGACGATCAGTTCGACGGCATGCGGGTCCGCGGCGTTGTGCGGATCCTGGCCGTGGTGGGTGTGCCTCAATTTCCTCACCAGCCCAGTTCGTTCGCGGTGGTTTCGGCGATCGCGGGTGAGCAGGTCATACCGCGCCCGCCGGGCCCGGTGACCAGCCACACGCCGTCACGGACCTGTTGGCGGTGCACGACCCGGCCGGTGTCGGTGCACTGCGCGTAGACCCCGGCCCAGCGGTGGCGGACGCGGGGCAGGGTGCGGCCCAGGATCGACTCGACGACGCCGGTCAGGTGCTCGTAGGGCTCCTCGACGGTGTCGAAGGCGAAGGGCGTCTCGTATTCGTGGGTGTCGCCGATGGTCAGGCCACCGTCGGCGCGCTGGACCATCAGCAGCTGCATCTTGTGCTCGGCGGCGGTCGGCGCCTGCGCCTGCCCGGCGTTGAGCGCGTCCAGGGCGTCACTGCGGTACGCCGGGTAGTAGCGGAAGCTGTCGGCGTCGGCGACGGAAGTGGTCAGGGGCTCGCCGAGCGGGTCGGTCTGCATCATCTGCAGCCGTACGCGGCGCACCGGCAGGTCGGGGATCAGTTCCCGGACCAGGCCGCCCAGCCAGGCGCCGGTGCACAGGATGACGGCATCACCGTGGTGGGTCTCGCCGCAGTCGTCGCGTACGGCGCGTTCGCCGACCACGTCGCGGACCTCCCGGTCGCCGAGGTAGGTGTACCGACCCGACTCCAACAGGGCGTTCTTGAGGGCGAGTTGGGCCACGCGGGGTTCGACCGCGGCATCCCGCTCGCACCACAGGGCGCCGGCGAACTCGCCGCGCAGGGCGGGGTTGAGGGCGCGGGTGGCGTCGGCGTCCAGTAGCTGGTAGCCGCGGGCACCGGCGTCGGGGAGGCGGGTGGCGGCCTCGGCGACCGCCCGCTCGATCTCGTTCCTGACGACCGTGAGGGAGCCGATCGCCCGGAAGCCGATTCCGGGGACGCGGGCGCCGATGTGTTCCCACAGCTCGCGGGCGCGCAGCGCGGTGGCCAGTTCCTCACCGCCCGCCCGGCCGCTGACCCAGATCTGTCCGAAGTTACGGACCGAGGCGCCGCGGGCCTCGGCCTCCCGCTCGATATGCAGGACCTCGTGGCCCCGCTCCACTGCATGCCAGGCGTGCAGGGTTCCCAGCACGCCGGCTCCGACAACTATGACTCGCATGCCCCAGACGGTCGCGGCGGTGGGTGACCCGCAGGGGGCTGCCCCACGACGCGACGGTGAACAGGCCCGCAAGCTTGGCCTAGACCCGTTATCATTCCGTGACCTTCCGAGGGAGTGCCGCCTGTGGATTCGTCGGCTTGCCGCCGGTTTCTGCGGGGTCATGGCCGACGGGCCCCGTCCAGCGGGTCTTGTGCGGCGGGGGAGCGGCGTAGGTGGGCGCGCCCCTCCACCGGGCCGGTCCGGACGCATCCCGGCCGTCGGACGCACCCCGGCTGTCCGGCCCCTGCCCCGCGTGCGAACGCTGCCCAGCCGTCCGAACCCCGACCTGCGGCAGTCCGGACCTGCCCCTCAGTCGGCGGCCGGCGTCCCGAGGTGGGTCGTGAAGGAGAACCGGTCCCCCCGATAGAGCGAGCGGACCCGCTCCAGGGGCCGGCCCCTGGTGTCCCGCGACAGTCGGTGGATCAGCAGCATCGGCAGCGCGGCAGGGGTGCCGATCAGCAGCGCCTCGCGCGGCGTGGCGAGGACGGTCTCCAGCCGTTCGTCGGCGTCGCCGAAGCCGATGCCCAGCCGCTCGCGGAGATAGGCGTAGAAGGACGAGTCGGGAGCGAAATCGGTGTCCAGGTCCGGGACCCGGCCGACCGCGACATAGGTGCTCTCCAGGGCGACCCGCTCGTCGTCGGCGAGCAACACCCGCTCCAGGTGCCACACGGGGTCGCCCGACGCCAGCCCCAGATCGCCGGCGAGCGCCGGGGGGCACGGGAAACGGTCGAGGCCGACCAGGTGCCGGCTGGGCCTGCGCCCCTGACCGCGCACTCCCTCGGTGTAGCTCGCGAGGGACAGCGGCTGCTCCAACTTGGGACCCGCGACGACGGTGCCGCGCCCCAGCCGCCGCAGCCGACCCTCCAGGATCAGTTCACGCAGTGCCTGACGCAGGGTCTCGCGGGAGATCTCGAAGCGGAGCGCCAGGTCGCGCTCGGTGGGCAGCACCTCGCCCTCGCCCAACTCCTCCAGCAGCGCGGCGATTTCGACCTTGGCCGCGTAGTACTTGGGAATACGTCCGTGCTCGGGGATGCCGGACCGGATGGGTGCGCCAGGATCCTGGCCGTACGGGAACTCCACGCCATGATCCTCGCACTGGGGCCGGGCGTGCCGAGGGCCGGGCAGGCAGATGTCCTCAACCGGTGCGGACGCCGAGGGTGCACTGCCGGTCGGCAGTGCATCGCAGCGGCGGCGGACATCTACGGCCGCGTGGGCCATTCGGGTGGCGCGTGGCGGTGGCCCGCGGTGCCGCCCTCCCGGCGCAGGAGCCCGTGCCGCCCGCCGAAGTGTCCCCGGATGCCGGACAAGCGCAGAATGAAGAGAACCGCTCTGCCGTCCGGAGGGCGGACCGGCCACGATGCGGTGCGTGCGGAGGATCGGTGCCAGCAGATCGACCGAGCGACGCTCATGCCGGTGCCTCGCTCCGGTCGGAGCCGGGCTCGCTGCTGGAACATGTGGCGGTAGCCGTCTTCGGCATCGATGACGAGGACCGGATCTGCTACTGGGGCCCGGGCGCCCAGGACCTCTTCGGCCACCGGGCCCAGGACGTGCTGGCGAAGCCCGGTGGCGTGCTCTTCGCCGAGCCCTCCGCCGACGAGCCCGACACCTGCTCCCGTATGGCCGCACGCGGACGGGCCCTGGGGTACTGGCGCGGCCGCCTGCTCGCCCGGCACCAGGACGGGACGGACTTCGACTGCGGATTCCGGGTCTTCCCGGTGACCGGCGTCGAAGGCCGTTCGGTGGTCATGGCGCTGTCGAGCCGCGGCGACGAGCTGGACAGGGTGAAGACCAACCTCGTCTTCCTCGACGCACTCTTCGAGCGCTGCCCCATCGGCCTCGTCATGCTCGACGAGAATCTGCGCTACCTCCACCTCAACCAGGCCCTCGCTGACATGAACGGGCTCCCCATCGCGGAGCACATCGGCCGCCGCCTGACCGAGATCATGATCACCTCGGAGGGCGGCGAATACGAGCGCATGCTGCGCACCGTCGTCGCCGAGGGCCGGACCGTGGTGGGAGCGCGGGTGGGGATGCGCACTCTCGGCCACCCGGACCGGGATCTGGTGCTGTCCGTGAGCTTCTTTCCGCTCACCCAGGCGGTCGGCACCCGCCAGGGAGTGGGCGGGCTGCTGGTGGACGTGACCGACCGGGAGCAGGCGATCGTGGAGGCGACCGCCACCCGTCAGCGGCTGGCCCTGCTGGACCGGGCCTCCGCCCGGATCGGCACCACCCTGGACGTGGTGACCACGGCGCAGGAGCTGGTCGATGCCACCGTTCCGGACTTCGCGGACGGAGCCGTCGTGGAGCTCGTGGACTGGCTCGACGAGCGGGAGGCGTTCGACCCGGCGCTGCCGGTGATGACCCGCCGGATCGCCTCCGGGACCGTCCTGCCCGCACCCGCGACGGAACTGGTGAGCGGCATGGACGTCGTGCACTATCCACCGGGCTCGGCCGTCCACCAGATGCTGCGGACCGGCCGCCCGACCGTCGTCCCGGTGAACGAGGATTTCATCGCCCGCACCATGCTGGACGAACACCGGGCCCGGCTGATGACCGACAGCGGTCTGGCCTGTCTTCTTCTCGCCCCGCTCATCGCGCGGGGGACGGTCCAGGGGATCGCCATGTTCGGCCGGTCCGCGGCACGGGCGACGTTCACCGAGCCGGACCTCTCCCTGGCCGGCGAACTCGCCTCGCGTGCGGCGCTGTGCCTGGACAACGCGCGTCTCTACAGCCGCGAGAGGGATATCGCACTCACCCTCCAGCGGGCGCTGCTGCCCAGCTCGCTGGGGGCCAGCCCGCATCTGCGTGTCGCGCACCGCTACCTGCCGGGCGGCCGGGTCACGGATGTCGGCGGTGACTGGTACGACGTGATCGCCCTGCCGGACGATCAGGTCGGCCTGATCGTCGGCGACGTCATGGGGCACGGTGTCTCGGCCGCCGCGTCGATGGGCAGACTGCGGATCACCGCCAAGGCGCTGGCTCGGCACCACCACGCACCGGACGAGCTGGTCGCCGAACTCGACCTGTGCGCCCAGGAGGCGGGCATCGAACTCGCCACCTGCCTCTACATCAGCTATGACCCCGCCAGCGGACGGGCCAGGATGGCCGGCGCCGGGCACCCGCCGCCTCTCGTCCTCCAGCCGGACGGCCGGACCGACGTCATCGACGAGGTGCTGGGGGTACCGCTCGGCGTCGGCGGCTCGCCGTTCCGGACCATCGACGCCCAACTGCCCGACGGCGCCACCCTCGTGCTGTACACCGACGGCCTCATCGAGACACGCGACCGCGACATCGACGTCGGCCTCCAGGCGCTCCGTACGGAACTGGCCCGCGTCCCGGACTCGTTGGAGGCCGCGGCGGACCAGATCCTCGAACGCCTCGTGCCGAGCTCCCCGGCCGACGACACCGTCCTGCTTCTTGCCCGGGTGCACCGAAGCCGGCAGTGATGGCCGGTGGCCGGCAGCCCTCCGCCCGGCCGCTCGCTCAAAAACGGCTCGCTGCCGACCGTCAGCCGAGCCGCTCCAGCTGCACCGCCGCCACGGCGCCTCGATGTCCCGGCTCGCGATCTACGCACTGCCCTTCATCGGGGCGTGGCCGGTCGTCCTCGGCATCTCCTACGCCTTCGACCTGCCGCTCGGACCGGGCGCCGGCATCAGGATGCCGTGACCCGGGCGAGCCCGGCAGGGCCTCCGGGCAGGGGAGCAGGGCCGGGCCCACGACCTTAGGCTGGGGGCGTTCCGCCTCATCGCACTCCCGGAGACCACCATGGACACCACGTCACTGCCCTCGCTCCTGGAGGAGCACCCGGTCGTCGCCAGTGTGAAGGACGAGGAGGGCCTCGAAGCCGTCCTGCGCTCGGAGTGCAAGATCGTCTTCCTGCTCCACGGGTCGGTGCTCGACCTGCCCTCGATCGTGCAGCGGTTGAAGGACGACGGCCGGATCGTCCTCGTGAACGTGGACCTCATCGAGGGCTTCGCCGGCAAGGAGGTCGTCGTGCGGTACGTCAAGGAGAAGACGGCCGCCGACGGCATCCTCAGCTCGAAGGCGTTCATGGTCCGTGCGGCCCGGGAACTCGGCCTCTTCGCGGTGCACCGCTTCTTCCTCATCGACTCGCTCTCGTACCACAACCTCGCGGCGCAGGTACGGAAGTCGAACGCGGACTGCGTGGAGATCCTGCCCGGCTGTATGCCGCGGGTCATCTCCTGGGTCGTGGCCGACATCGACGTGCCGCTCATCGCGGGCGGCCTCGTCTGCGACCGGGACGATGTGTTCGCGGCGCTGAAGGCGGGCGCCGCCGCCATCGCCTCGTCCAACAGGGAAGTATGGAAGATGTGACGCGCGGCGCCGGGGGTTGACATCGGCGACACGGCCCATTTACTTTTGCGGGGCAGCCTTGGAGAAGGGCCGCGACAAACGAATATCGGCTTCCGGAGCAGCGGAGATTTTCCGTGCGCTCCGGGGCAGTTACTAGAGACCAGAGAACAGTAACTCCTCCCCTCGGAGGATTACTGTTCTTTTTTTGTGCCTTTTTTCGGGCACGTCCTCCTGCCCGGCTTTTCCACGACGAGGTGGTTAGCGTGACATCGAACCCACAGATCGCTCCTACCGGTGAGCCGGTCGTCCGATGACCAGGTCACAGAGGTGGGTCAGCTTTTTGATCCTGTCGATGACCGGCGGAATCATCTTTCAGGTCGCCTACATCCGGTTTGTTTTCCTCGGGCCGACCGCACGGGCTCTCGACCTTTCGGCGCAGGACTACGGAAACATCGTGTCGGTCTTCGGCATCGTCGCGATGGTGATGTATTTCTTCGGCGGCTGGTTCGCCGACAAATTCTCGCCCAAGGCGCTGATTGTGGTTGCGCTGGCCGGTACGGGAGTCGCGGACCTGTACCTGGGTACCGTCCCCGGGTACTGGGGAACCCTGGCCGCGCATCTGCTGATGGCCGTCATGGGAATGGGCCTTTACTGGGCCGCTCTGGTGAAAGCCATCGGAATGCTGGGTGATTCCTCGGAGCAGGGCCGCTTGTTCGGTTTCCTGGAGGGCGTGCGTGGTGTCACCTCAACAATCATCGGCTTCGCCGGAACGGCCATCGTCGCCGCCTCCGTGGCCGAGGCGGCGGGTGTGCTGTGGCTGATCAGGATCTACGGCCTCCTCTGCTTCGTCTTCGCGGCGCTGGTGTGGCTGTTCGTGAAGGGCGACGAGGAGCGCCTGGCCGCCCTCGGGTCGAGCACCGTCACCCTCAGGCAGCTGTGGCTCGCCGCGAAGAACAAGTACACGTGGCTGATCGGCGGCACGGTCATGCTGATGTACTGCTTCTACACGACCCTCGGCTACTTCTCCCCACTGCTGGAGAACCGGTACGGGATGGCGGCCGCGCTCATCGGAGTCATCGGCGTCGTACGCACCTACGTCTTCCAGTTCGTGGCCGGACCGGCCGGCGGCATGGTCGTCGACAAGGTCACCAAGTCCTCGCCCCGCTTCCTGCGCTGGATGTTCGCCGGCAGCGCGGTCGTCGCCCTGGTCTTCCTCGTCCTGCCGCGCAGTTCCGCCTTCAAGTGGGTGGCACTGGCGTTGATGTTCGCACTGTGCCTGTGCGTGTTCGCCAGCCGCGGCGTGTACTGGGCACAGGTCGGCGAGGTCGAGGTGCCCGAGAACGAGCGGGGCGGCGTGATCGGTCTCGCCTCCGGGCTCGCGTACCTGCCCGACGCCTTCCTGCCGGCTCTGTGCGCCTGGTGGATCGGCGACCCGTCGGCCACGCCTGTGGTGCCCGAGCACGGCGGCGGCTACACCACGCTGTTCGCCTTCCTCCTCGCCATGGCGCTGTTCGGCCTGCTCCTCACCACCCTGACCGACCGCACACGGCGGCGGGAGCGGGCCGCCCGCACGCACACCGAGACCCCGTCACCCGAGCCGGTGCCGACGGGCTCCTGACGCACCGCGCCTCCCGTCCGCAACGCCCCGCCCGGCCCACCTCGCAGCACATCCAGAAAGAGCGAACTCCGCATGGACATCACCGAGTTCAACCGCGACTTCTTCTCCCTCGACGGCAAGAACGCCATCGTCACCGGCGGCAACACCGGCCTCGGCCAGGCGTTCTCGCTGGCACTCGCCAAGGCGGGCGCGAACGTCTTCGTCCCGTCGGCCACCGCCGACGACGGCACCACACAGAAGCTGATCGAGGCCGAGGGGCGCCGTATGGAGTTCCTGGCGGCCGACCTGACCCGGCCGGGTGTGCCGCGACAGATCGTCGAGGGCTGCGCCGAAGCGTTCGGCTCGGTCGACATCGTGGTGAACTCGGCGGGCATCTCGAAGCTGGCCGAGGTGGAGCAGTTCGGCCGCGCCGAGTGGGATCCGATGGTCAGCGTGAACCTCACGGCCCCCTTCGAGCTGAGCCACGAGGCGATCCGGTTCATGATTCCGCAGCGCTCCGGCAAGATCATCAACGTCGCGTCGATGTTCTCGTTCCTGGGTGGCCAGTGGTCGCCCGCCTACGCGGCCACCAAGCACGGCATCGCGGGCTTCACCAAGGCGTACTGCGATGAGCTCGCCCAGCACAACATCCAGGTCAACGCGATCGCCCCGGGCTACTTCGCCACGAAGATCACCGAGGCGACGCGGGCCGATCCGCAGACCAATCAGCGCGTGCTGGACCACATCCCGGCCGGCCGCTGGGGCGACGTGGCCGACCTGATGGGGGCCACCGTCTTTCTCGCCTCCCGCGCATCGGACTACGTCAACGGCCACGTGCTCCCCGTCGACGGGGGCTACCTGGTCCGCTGAGCCCGCCACCGTACGCCTGCACATCCATCCAGTTACGCCCCCCCAGAACTCCACGAGGTAGATCCCGATGGCCCAGTCGCTCTCCAAGCTCACCCGCGAAGACATCGTCGCCCGTCTGACGGACGTGGTCCCCGCCGAGCGGGTGGTGACGGACGCGGAGCAGCTCAAGCACGCCAGCGTCGACCGGTTCAAGAAGTACCAGTCCGTGCACGACATCTTCGACGGCCCGCTCCCGGCCGCGATCGTCAACGCCCGCTCCACCGAGGAGATCGCGAAGGTCCTGGCCTTCGCCAACGAGCACAAGATCAACGTCGTCGCCCGCACCGGCCGGACCGGCACCGAGGGCGGCCTGGAGACGGCCGTCGAGGACACCCTCGTCCTGGACGGGTCCGGCCTCGACGAGATCATCACGATCGACGCCGAGAACATGCAGGCCACCGTCCAGTGCGGCGTCCCGCTCCAGGTCCTTGAGGACGCACTGCGCGAACAGGGTCTGACCACCGGCCACTCGCCCCAGTCCAAGCCGCTGGCCCAGTACGGCGGCCTGGTCTCCACCCGTTCCATCGGCCAGTTCTCCACGCTCTACGGCGCGATCGAGGACATGGTCGTCGGTCTGGAAGCGGTCTTCCCCGACGGCACCGTCACGCGTATCAAGAACGTGCCGCGCCGTGCGGCCGGCCCGGACATCCGGCACATCGTCATCGGCAACGAGGGCGCCCTGTGCTACATCACCGAGGTCACCGTCAAGGTCTTCAAGTACCAGCCGGAGAACAACGAGTTCCACGGATTCCTCGTCGACGACATCGAGACCGGCATCAAGGTCATCCGTGAGGTCGTCACCAACGGCTTCAAGCCCTCCGTCGTACGCGTCTACTCGCCCGAGGACGCCCGCCAGCACTTCGCGCACTTCTACGACGGCAAGGTCGTCGTGGTCTTCGTCGCCGAGGGCCCGCAGGGCATCGTGCGCGCCACCAGCGAGGAGATCGAGTGCGTCGTCGGCCGGTACCCGCATGACAAGGTCGACCCGAAGCTCATCGAGAACTGGTTCGACAACCTCAACTGGGGCGTCGACAAGATCGAGGCAGAGAAGCAGGTCATGCTCGAACAGGCCGAACTCGGCTACACCACCGAGGTCTCGGTCGACTGGTCGCGCACGGTCGAGCTGTACGAGAACGTCATCCGCCGCATCCGTACGGAGTTCCCCGCGGCCGACGACCTGGTGATGCTCGGCGCCCACTCCTCGCACAGCTATCAGACGGGCACCAACCTGTACTTCGTCTACGACTACAAGATCAACTGTGACCCGCGGGACGAGATCAACAAGTACCACGTCCCGCTGAACGCGATCATCGTCGAGGAAGCGCTCAAGGTCGGCGGTTCCATGGTCCACCACCACGGCATCGGCAAGTACCGCGCTCCCTGGACGACGCAGGAACACGGCAGCGCCTACCCGATCCTCGCCAAGCTCAAGGAGACCTTCGACCCCAACGGGATCATGAACAAGGGCACGATCTTCCCGATCGACGCCTGAATCCGAGCCGCGGCGCTCGCCACCACCCGTCGGCACGGCCCCGGTTGAGACTCGCAGCCGGGGCCCCGCCCGCGCCCCTATCCTCCCTCCACCACCGTCCCGGACGCCGCCGTCCGGGCCCCGCACCCCGGAGTGGGCATGACCAGCACCCGTCCCCGCTACTTCATCGGCATCGACAACGGCTCCCAGTCCTCCAAGGTGACCGTCTTCGACGAACACGGCCATGCCGTCAGCGAGGGACGCGCCGCCTTGCGCCCCTACGCCACCCCGCGCCCCGGGGTCGTGGAACACCCGGAGGACGACCTGTGGACGTCGATCGGCCGGGCAAGCCGGCAAGCGATGGAGGCGTTCGGCGGGGACACGGCGGACATCATGGGCGTGGGCCTGTGCACCATCCGGTTCTGCCGAGCGGTGCTGAAGTCGGACGGCACCCTCGCCCAGCCCGTCATGAGCTGGATGGACGAGCGGGTGTCCATGCCGTACGTCCACACCGACCCCGACGCCGCGTACGTGACCACCTCATCCGGCTACATCAGCCACCGGCTGACCGGCAACTGCCGTGACACGGCAGCCAATTACGCGGGGTTGTGGCCCCTGGACTCCGACACCTGGCAGTGGACCGACGACGACTCCGAGCCGGCCAAGTCCGGAATTCCGCGGCGCATGCTCTTCGATCTCGTACTGCCCGGAGAGCCCCTGGGTCAGGTCACCGAGGCCGCCGCCGCTCACACCGGCATCCCGGCCGGTGTCCCCGTCGTCGCCACCGCCAACGACAAGGCGGTCGAAGCGCTCGGTTGCGGCCTGCGCACCCCCGAAACCCTGCTCGTGTCACTGGGCACCTACGTCGCGGGCATGGCCACCGGCCCGCGCAACATCAAGCACGCCACCGACTTCTGGTCCAACTACGCGTCCACACCCCACGCATACCTCTACGAGTCGCACGGCGTGCGCCGCGGCATGTGGACGGTCAGCTGGTACCGCGATCTGCTGGGCGAGGAGGCCGTCGTCCACGCCCGGGAAGCGGGCCTCTCGGTGGAGGAATACTTCAACACCGAGGCGGCGAAGGTCCCGCCGGGCTCCGACGGCCTCATGACAGTCCTCGACTGGCTCGCCCCCACCGAAGCCCCGTTCCGCAAGGGCACCATCCTCGGCTTCGACGGACGCCAGGGGCGCTTCCACATCTACCGCTCGATCCTCGAAGCGCTCGCCATGACCATCCATGACTCCGCCACCCGCATGGCCGGCGAACTCGGCATCGAGTACGGCGAAGTGATCGTCTCGGGCGGGGGATCCCATTCCGACCTCATGATGCAGATCCACGCCGACGTCCACGGCATCCCGACCCGACGCGCGGAAGCCACCAGCGCGGCCGGGCTGGGCGCGGCGATCTGCGCCGCGGTAGGACTCGGCGTGTACCCCGACTTCGACCAGGCCCTGGAATCGATGGTCCGCCCCGGCAAGACCTTCCTGCCGAACCAGGAGAACCATTCGCTCTACCGGCGTATGGAGGAGGTATACCGGGACGTTCGCGGCCACACGGATGCGATCTACCGCCGCACGTACGAACGCTGACGGCCCGCCGGTCGCCGGCCCTTCGTCGGGACACGGGCCATGGCCTGAGCCGGAGTTGGGTGGAAGGGGCGAGCCGGAGCCCGCTCCTTCCCCCGCCGCCTCGGATCTCCGGGTGGCCGCTGTCAGTTGGAGGTCAGTCCGCCGTCCACGGCCAGTGCCGTTCCTGTGGTGAACGAGGCGCGGTCGCTGCACAGCCACAGGGCGGCCTGGGCGATTTCGACAGGGTCGGCCATGCGCTTCTGCATTTGGCGACTCACGAAGAACTCCTCCAACTCGGGCCGCGCCTCGACCACGTTATTGATCATGTCGGTGCGCGTGGTGCCGACGACGAGCGTATTGATGCGGATGTTGTGCGCGGCGTACTCGGCCGCGGCCGCTCTGGTCATACCGAGCACCGCGTGCTTCGCGGCGACGTAGGGCACGGGGGCTCCGGTGGCCACCATGGCAGCGGTGCTGGACGTGTTGACGACCGCGCCGCCGCCCGCTTCGAGCATGACGGGGATCTGGGAGCGCAGACAGTTCCAGGTGCCGCGTACGTTGACGTCCATCGTGCGGTCGAAGAGGGCCTGGTCGAGCTCATGCATCGGCGACATGTCTTCTCCGACGAAGCCGGCGTTGTTGAACGCCGCGTCCAGAGCGCCGAAATGCTCACGTGTCGCGTCCACGGCACGCTGCACGTCCTCGGCTACCGATACATCCCCCGCACTGATGGCCGCCCGGCCGCCCGAGTCCGCGATTTCCCGGGCGAGTTGCTCCAGTGCGTCCGCGCGGCGGGCCATCAGCAGGACCGCCGCCCCCTCGGCGGCGAACAGGCGGGCAGCCGCCGCGCCGATCCCGCTCGACGCACCCGTGATCATTACGGCCTTGCCGGCCAGCATTCCATTCGTGTCGGTCATGCTGTGAGTAAAGCTCCGAAGAGCCCGGATCGCACCCTCAATGATCATGAGATTCTCCGCAGTGGAGACGAACCGAGACGACGCGGCAGCGAACTTCGCGAACCTCATCGAGAAGCCCACCGCCTGCGGATGATGGGCACGGGCCGCATCTCCCGCCTACGCGAGGCCCGGCCGCACCCGGAACCGGGGTCTGACTCACGTGAGCCACCGTGACCCGGCTCCCCGTACCCATCGCTTTTGAGTCAGTCCCCGAAGGCCGGGCCGTCCGGCACGCCGGGCGTGCCGGCGACGTCAGCCGGTCCCGCAGGGCGGGGTGCCGCAGCAGTTCTCCCTTCCGTCGGCGGAAGGGGTGACGCCGAGCAGGGGAGTGATGCCCGCGTGCAGATGCTCGCGCAGTGTGTCCTCGGAAGCGGCATCGAGCGCGGGAGTGCGGAACGCTTTGCACAGCAGGCTGGTCCCGAGCAGCCATGCGGCCAGCAACTCCGCCCGCACCTGCGCGTCGGGCCCCTTCAGGCGTGCCGCGAAGCGTTCGGTGAACACCTCGGTGACCTCGTCGCGGAAGCGGTCGACCGCCTCCCCGCGGCTCGACGACCGCAGTACGGACAGCACGGGGTGCGGAACGTCGTCGTCCTTGGGGCTGTGGGTGACGAAGTTGCAGATCCAGGCGGGAACGTCCTCCAGAGGGATCTCCAACAGCGGGTCGAACAGCGCGATGTTGGTGGACACCAGCCGGAACAAGGCGTCCTTGGAACCGAAGTAGCGGTAGACGAGCGCGGCGTCCACGCCCGCGTCCCGGGCGATGTCCCGAACACTGGCGCCGTCGTACCCGTACCTGCCGAACCGCACAGCCGCCGCCTCCAGGAGGGCGGATCGTGTGCCGGCCGCGCTGGATTCGCGGGCTCGTGGGGGTTGCATGGCGGTCTCTTCCTGTTCTGTTGACGCGTTCACCTGTCGTACCTCTGCTCGGTTGTGGTCCAACGGCTCATGGTCCTGCGTGTGGACGCTGTCCGGAAGTCATCGCTCGTTGTCATCGATCGTTGACCGACTCTCGGACCGGTGCCTTATGTTCGTTGAAGCGGGCGGCCGTTCGAATGGTCGCCCGGGTGAATCTCGGTCCTGACGACCATGTCGGGCCGAATCCGTCGACGCCGGGGCGGCTCTGCGTCACGACGCCACAGCATCGGGGACCGACGCCCGCCGGCCCTCGCACCACCCCCACCGCAGGAATGGTGATCTCCAGTGCCCGCACGACGCATCGCCGTCATCGGAACCGGCTATGTCGGACTGACCACCGGCGCCTGTCTGGCGTCCCTCGGCCACCACGTCGTCTGTGCGGACTCCGACCCGCACAAGGTCGGCCGGCTCCGGCTGGCCCAGGTCGACATCCTGGAACCCGGGCTGCCCGAACTCGTCGCGGAAGGGCTGGAATCGGGAAGGCTGCGTTTCGTCCAGGACACCGCGAGAGCGGTCGCGGACGCGGACACCGTCTTCCTGTGCCTGCCGACGCCCATGGGAGCCGGAGGCGCGGCGGACCTGGCCGCCGTGGAGTCCGTCGCCGCCGAGATCCACGCCGTCCTGCCGCGCGGCTGCGCGGTGGTCAACAAGTCCACGGTGCCCGTCGGCACCGCCGAGCGTGTCGCGGAGCTGCTCGGCCGTCCGGACACGACGGTCGTCAGCAACCCCGAGTTCCTGCGCGAAGGCCGCGCCGTTCACGACTTCCTGCACCCCGACCGCATCGTGGTCGGGGCGGACGACCCGGACGCCGCACAGCGTGTCGCCGCGCTCTACGCGGCGCTCGACTCGCCGGTGGTCCTCACCGACACCGCCAGCGCCGAACTCGCCAAGTACGCGGCGAACTTCTTCCTGGCCATGAAGCTGTCCTTCGCCAACAACCTGGCCACCTTGTGCGAGCGCTTCGACGCCGACATCGAAGCCGTCACTCTCGGCATCGGCCACGACCCCCGCATCGGCAGCGCGTTCCTCCAGCCAGGGCCCGGCTGGGGCGGCTCCTGCCTGCCCAAGGACACCCACGCGCTGTTGACCGTCTGCGATCAGGCGGGCGTGGAATTCCCGCTGCTGCGGGCCACCATCGAGACCAACATCGAGCACCAGCGGCACCTCGTCGAGCGGGTCGCTGCCGGCTGCGCCGGTCCGGACGGTTCGCTGCGCGGCGTGCGCCTCGCCCTGCTGGGGCTCGCCTTCAAGGCGGGCACCTCCGACCTGCGCGACTCCCCGGCCCTGGCCATAGCCCGTCAACTGCGCGAAAGAGGCGCCGAGTTGTTCGCCTATGACCCGGCGCTCAGTGAGACCCGGCCGGATCTCAGTGACCTGCTCACGCTCGTCGACGACCCGGCCGATGCCGCTGCGGGGGCGGCCGGATGCGTCGTCCTGACCGAGTGGCCCCAGTTCCACGACCTGGACTGGAGCGCCATCGCCCGCCGGCTGCACAGCCCCGTCGTCTACGACTTCCGAAACCTCCTCGACCCCGGCCGGCTCGCGGCCGCCGGACTGGCCTGGCAGGGCATCGGCCGGACACTCAGCATGGCCGGCTGACCCGCCGTACCCCTGCGCCGCGACACCTCCTGCTACCAGACCGAAGAGAAAGGCCCCTTCATGCGGGTTCTGTGCACCACCCTCGGCAGCCCCTCTCACGGGCGCGCTCAACTTCCTGTCCTCCGGGCGCTGGCCTCCGCCGGCCATGATGTCCTTGTCGCGACCACTCCGAGCCTGGCAGCCGTGTTCCAGCACGACGACGTCCGCGTCCTCCGCTGCTTGCCGGACTTCACGCCCAGCACCTTCGGGACCGCCATGGTCGAGATCATCGAGCGCACGGATCTCGACCACGAGCAGCGTCAGGACCTGATGATGCGTCTGCTGGCCGAGACCATATCCGGCCCGATCGCCAGGAAGCTGCTGGATATCCTCCTCCCCGTGGCCGAGGACTTCCGGCCCGGCCTCGTACTGCGGGACGGAATGGACCTCGCCACCGTGCTGATGGCCGAGAAGCTCGGCATTCCCCAGCTGCCGACCCCGTCCGGCGCCAGCAACACCGTCGACCCCGGTCACACCCTTGAGGGCCTCAACAAGCTGCGCGCGGAACTCTCCCTGCCCACCGTCGACGACCCCCTTGCCATCGCCGCTCACGGACGCATCGACTACGTCCCCCCGGCCTACTCCTACGCCCACTACCTGCCCGGCTCGCTGGCTTACCGGCAGACGGTCAACGTGGACCGCTCCTCCGTCCTGCCGCAGTGGGTGGCCGAGCTGCCGACCGATCGGCCCCTGGTCTTCGCGGCGATGGGCACCGCGCTGCCCGAGATGCACAAGCGGATGGGGGACGGCGGCCCGCCGGCCAAGATGCCCGCCCACGCTCCCGATCCGACCGAGACACTGAAGACGATCATCGAGGCGGCGGCCGCGCTCGACGAGTGCACCGTCCTCGTCGCGACCGCCGGTTTGCCGGTCGACGACAGCGCCCTGCCCCCGCACGTCCACCTCACGGACCGGCTGCCACAGCCCATCCTGCTGGAAGCCGTCGACGTCTTCCTCACCCACGGGGGCTTCAACAGTGTGCGCGAGTCGCTGCGTACCGCCACCCCGACGGCCGTGCTGCCGCAGTTCGGCGACCAGTTCCTGAACGCCCGCCGGACCCAGGCGCTGGGCCTCGGCCGGGAGATCACCGACCGTTCCCCTGAGGGCATCGCCGCAGTGTGCCGCGACGTGCTCGCCGATAGCGCCGTTCAGGCGCGGCTGCGCCGGGCGCGGCTGGCGATGCTTGCGCTGCCCGAGGTCGAGAGCGCCGTCACCGATCTGGAGAAGCTGGTGGGCTGACCGACGCCCTCCGATCCCCGGGCCGGACGTCATCGCGTCCGGCCCCGGGGGAGGGCGCGGGGCCGGACCTCAGTTTCTTCGGCCGGCCGGCTCCGCGTCGCCCAAGACGCACCCGACACCGCGATCAGGCAGTGGTGGTAAGCGCTGTCGCCACTCGTTCCACAGGCCCGGACGAGCCGGCGCTCCCGCCCCAGAAACCCAAGGACCTCACGTGACGTCATCCGACGCGCTCGCACGCGAGCCCGCGGACACCCCACCCGCCGACTCCGGCCGCGCGGTCCGGCTCACGCACCGGCAGATCACCGTGGTGCTGTCCGGTCTGATGCTCGGCATGTTCCTCGGGGCGCTCGACCAGACAGTGGTCTCCTCGGCGCTCCGCACCATCGCCGACGACCTGCACGGCCTGACCGCGCAGGCATGGGTGACCACCGCGTACCTGGTCACCGGCACGATTGCCACACCGCTGTACGGCAAGCTGTCCGACATCTTCGGGCGCCGCATCATCTACCTCGTCGCGATCGTCCTCTTCGCGGCGGGTTCGCTGCTGTGCGGCTTCGCCGGATCCATCCACCAGCTGGCCGCCTTCCGGGCAGTGCAGGGGCTGGGCGGCGGCGGTCTGATGTCACTGGCCATGACGATCATCGCCGACATCACCTCACCCCGTGAACGCGGTCGCTACCAGGGCTGGTTCATGGCCGTATTCGCCGGCTCCAGCATCGTGGGCCCGGTGATCGGCGGGGTGTTCGCGGGCCACGACACGCTCCTGGGCACCGACGGCTGGCGATGGATCTTCCTGGTCAACGTGCCCATGGCGGCCGTTGCCCTCACCGTCATCATGCGGGTGCTGCGCCGAGTCCCGCACCAGCCCGTGCGGCGCCGCCTCGACTACGGCGGTGCCGCCGCGCTCGCCATTGGCGTCGTACCGCTGCTGACCGTCGCCGAACAGGGCCGCAGCTGGGGCTGGTCCTCGCCGCCCGCGCTGACCCTGTACGCCGTCGGCGCTGTCGGACTCATCGCCTTCCTCCTGATCGAGCGCCGGATGGAGGAGGCCGCGCTGCTTCCGCTCCGCCTGTTCCGCACCCGCTCGTTCCGGCTCGGCACAGTGCTGCACTTCATCGTCGGCATCGGCATGTTCGGCACCATGACGACGCTGCCGCTCTACCTCCAACTCGTACAGGGGATGAGTCCCATGACCGCGGGACTCGCCATGCTGCCCACCATGGCGGCGAACGTCGCGGTCACGTTGGTCGTCGGCCGCCTCATATCCCGTACCGGGACCTTCAAGGTCCATCTGGTGACCGGCGTCGTCTGCATCACTCTCGCCATGCTGGCGTACGCCACTCTGCGCGCCGACAGCCCCCTGTGGCACGTCTCCATCGGCATGCTCTTCATGGGCGCGGGGCTCGGCGCGTCGATGCAGACCATGACCACGCTGGCCCAGTCGGAGATTCCCGGCCGCGACATGGGCGCCGCCACCGCCTCGGTGAACTTCTTCCGATCCAACGGCGGGACCGTCGGCGCCGCCGCGTTCCTCTCCCTCCTCTTCTCCCTCGCCGGCTCGCGCATCAGCGATCGCCTGGCCACCCTGTTCCAGCAACCGCAGCTGCGTGACCTCGCAGAACAGCCCCACAACGCGGCGGCGTTGAGGGGGGTGCTGGGCCCGGGCGACACCGTGAACCTGGAGGACTCCGCGTTCCTCCACTCCCTCGATGCCCGTCTCGCGCGGCCCTTCCTGGAGGGCTATGTGAGCGCCATGCAGGTCGTCTTCCTCGCCGGCGCGGCCGTCACCCTGGTCGCGGTCGTGATCGCCGCCTGGCGCGTACCGAACCTCAAGCTCTCGGACGGCTGAAGGCCACCGGCCCGTCAGAAAGGACTCAGCAGGGGACGGCCCACCGGCAAGCCCGGGGCACGTCCTGGCCGACCCGAAGGAAGTGAATTCTGCCTGTTCAAGGCCCGCCTCGACCAACTCTGATGCTCATCGGTCACGCCTCGACACCAGGGACCCAGGGGCTGCCGCGAAGTCCGCTGTGACAAGCAGTCCGGTGCGCGGGCAGGTCGTGATCGTGAGGTAATTGAGGTCTACGGCTGCGTGAGGGACGGTTCCGTACGTGCGAGAGCCCCCCACCGGCGCGCGGTGCGGGGTTCTCGCCCAGGAAGTGCCACGGTCGCTACGAGTCCGTGGAATCCGGGGAGTTGAGGGCAATCGCTCCGGCCGGGCAGAGGCCGGCGGCCATCCTGGCGGCGGTCCGGTGCTCGGGGGCCGGTGTGGGGTGCAGGAGCACCACCAGACCTTGCTCGTCGTCCTGGTCGAAGACCTCGGGTGCCGTCAGGGCGCACATGCCGGCGCCGGCGCAGCGGTCACGGTCGACGCCGATCCGCAGTGGCTCTCGTGGGTCGCTCATGGCGCTACTCCTTGTCCCAGGTGACGGGCAGGCTGACCACGCCGTAGATATTGGTGCGGTCGCGCAGTGGCACCTCCTGCGGCGGCACCGCGAGGCGCAGGGTGGGGAAGCGGGCGAAGAGCGCCGGGAACGCGACGGTCATCTCGACGCGGGCGAGCTGCTGGCCCAGGCACTGGTGGGCACCGTGGCCGAAGGCCATGTGACCGGTGGCCTTGCGGCGGATGTCGAGCCGGCCGGGGTCGGGGAACCTGTGCGGGTCGCGGTTGGTGGCCTGCACGGAAATGGTCACCGTCTCGCCCGCCCTGATGAGTTGGCCTTCGACCTCGATGTCCTCCAGTGCCGACCGCAGCAGCGGGTCGGCCACGCTGAGGTAGCGCAGCAGCTCTTCCACGGTCTGCCCGGCGAGCTCCGGGTCGGCACGCAGAGCGTCCAGCTGGTCGGGGTTGCTGAGCAGGGCGAAGGTGCCGAGGGCCAGCATGTTCGCGGTGGTGTCGAGCCCGGCGGCGAGCAGCAGCCCGCCGATTCCGGCGAGCTCCTCGTCGGTGAGGTCGGACGTGGTCAGATCGCTGAGCAGATCGTCGGTGGGCTCGGCACGCTTGGCGAGGACGAGTTCGCCCACGTACTGGAGCAGCCCCGCGTAGGCCCCACCCTTCGCCTCGACGTCCGCCGTCTGGTCGAAGAGGGTCACCACCTGGCTCTGGAAGCGTTTCCGGTCGGCGTACGGCACGCCCAGCAGTTCGCAGATCATGAGCGCGGGGACGGGCTGCGCGAACGCCTCCACCAGATCGACCGTGGGCCCGGCCTGCTCCATGGCGTCCAGGCACTCGGTGGTGAACTGCTCGACGCGCTCGGAGAGTTGACGCATACGGCGGACGGTGAACTTCCCGGTGAGCAGGCGTCGGTAGCGGGTGTGCTCGGGGGCGTCGAGGCCGATGATGTCGCCGACCGGCGCCGGTAGCAACTCGCCGGGCACACCCTCCATCGGCATCGGCAGATGCAGGAGTTCGTAGCGTGAGCTGATGCGAGGGTCGGCCAGGAGGGCGCGGGCGGTGGCGTGGCCGGTGACGAGCCAGCCCAGGTGCCCGTCGGCGTAGCGCATGCGGCGCAGCGGCTTGTCGCTCAAGGCGGTGAGTTCGGCGGGCGGGTCGAAGGGGCAGCCGGTGCGACGGTCGGTGGGCAGGGTGGGCGGCTCATCGGCGGTTGCGGAGTCGGTGGTGGCGCCGGCGGGCATCGGGTCGTGCAACATCGGGTCCTCCTGCGGTCGTGGGGCGAGGTGTAGCAGGTGTGTTGCGATGAAGTGGCGTGAGACGAGGGGTGGTTATCGCTTGACGCCGGCCTTGAAGGTGCGGCGGGCCCACACGTAGCCGACCAGGGAGAGCGCCACACACCAGGCGAGGCCGATGACCGCGCTGGAGCCGATCTCGGTGCCGAGCCACAGGCCGCGCAGGGTCTCGATGATCGGGGTGAAGGGCTGGTACTCGGCGAACCAGCGCAGGCCGGTGGGCATGGAATCCGTCGGCACGATGGCGCTGCCGACGAACGGCAGGAACGTCAGCGGCATCGGGATGTTGCTGGCGGTCTCCACGTTCTTGGCGATCAGACCGATGCCCGCGGAGAGCCAGGTGAGCGCGAGCGTGAGCAGGGTGAGCAGGCCGACGGCGGCGATCCACTCGACGGGCGTCGCATTGGGGCGGAAGCCCATCAGGAGGGCGATGCCGATGACGAGCGTGATGCTGGTCATCGTCTGGATCACGCTGCCGACGACATGGCCGGTCAGGAACGAGGCCCGGGAGATCGGCATCGTTCGGAAGCGGTTGACGATGCCCTCGGTCTTGTCGACGCACACACTGATCGCGGTGGTCAGGGCGCCGGAGGTGGCGGCCATCAGGATGATGCCGGGTGCCAGGTAGTCGATGTAGTCGCCGCTGCCGGTGGGCAGCCCGCTGATGCCGGTGCCCAGGGCGCTGCCGAACACGTAGTTGAACAGCAGCAGCATCACCACGGGCATCGCGACGACGGTGACCGTCAGGGACGGGTAGCGCAGCGCCTTCTTGAGATTGCGCCGCAGCATCGTTCTGGAGTCCCTGGCGGCGTAGGACACGGTGGCCATCAGGCGTTCTCCTCGGTCGATGCGACGGTGTCGGCGGGGCGGGGCTGACCGGTGAGGGTCAGGAAGACGTCATCGAGGTCGGGGGTGTGCACGGTGAGCGACTCGGCCCGGACGACGGTGGACTCCAGGGCGTCGAGGACGGCCCGCAGGTTGGGGATGGAGCCGTCGCTGGGGATCTGCAGGGTGAGGGAGTCCTCGTCGCGCGTGGCGATGCCGAAGAACCCCGCGGCGGTGTCCAGGCCCTGGGCGTCGGCGAACCGGACCCGGATGTGGCCGCCGGGGATGCGCTGCTTCAGCTCGTCGGCAGTGCCCTCGGCGATCAGCCTGCCGTGGTCCAACACGGCGATGCGGTCGGCGAGTTGGTCGGCCTCTTCGAGGTACTGGGTGGTCAGGAAGATGGTCACCCCGTCGTCGGCGACCAGACCGCGGATGATCTCCCACATGGTGCGCCGGCTGCGCGGGTCGAGTCCTGTGGTGGGCTCGTCGAGGAAGATGATCCGTGGGTCTCCGACCAGGGTCATCGCCAGGTCGAGCTTGCGCCGCATGCCGCCGGAGAAGGTGACGGCGGTCTTGCCCGCCACCTCGGACAGGTCGAAGCGGCGCAGGAGGTCCTTGGTCCGGCGCTTGCCTTCGCGACGGTCGAGGTGGTGCAGGTCCGCCATGAGGAGCAGGTTCTCCTCGGCGGTCAGCAGATTGTCGACGGCCGAGAACTGGCCGGTGACGCCGATCGCGGAGCGCACCGCGTCGGCGTCCCGCGTCAGATGGCTGCCCGCGACCCAGGCATCGCCCGCGTCGGCGTCGATGAGCGTGGAGAGGATCTCGACCGTGGTGGTCTTGCCTGCGCCGTTCGGCCCGAGCAGGGCGAAGACGGTGCCTTCGGCGATGCTGAGGTCGATGCCGTCGAGCACGAGCTTGTCGCCGTAGGACTTACGCAGCCCGGTGGCGGTGATCGCCGATGCCGATGCGTTCGCGGCGGTCGGCGCCGACGTCTGGGTGACAGTCATGCCGCTTTCCTTTCGCGGGTGGGTGGTTGGGGACGCACGGTGTCAGGCGCGGCGGATGATGATGTCGCCGACCGCGGTTCGCGCGTGCACCTCGACGGTCTCGTCGGAGTCCGCGGGCCCGGCGGCGGAGCCGAGGGCGTTGCGGACCGTGCCGTACTTGGTGTTCACGTCGAGCCAGGCCGCGGTGCCCTCGTGGATGCCCACTTCGAGGTCGCCGACGGAGGTGCGCAGATCGATACGGCCGCGGGTCACATCGCCCACGTGGATACGGCCGTTGGAGGACATCGCGTCGACGCCGGCGTGGGCGACGGCGACCTCGATCCGGCCGTTGGCGGACTTGGCGCCGACGTTGCCGTGCGCGATGCCCACGGAGATGTCGCCGTTGGCCGCGTTGGTCTTCAGGCCGCCGGTGACCTCGCCGATGTCGGTCGAGCCGTTGCCGTTCTTGACGGTCGCCGCGCCGACGACCGTGCCGATCTCGACCCGGCCCGAGCCGATGACCTCGACGTCCCCGGTCGCGTGGGCCAGGCGGATGTCGCCGTGATCGGTCTTGAGGTCGGCGCCCGCGGCCTCGTCCACCTGGAGGTCGCCGAGCGAGGTCTTGAGGGTGACCTTCCCGAGGCTGCCCTCGCAGAAGAAGCTGCCCATGGCCGAGGTGCCCCGGACATCCGATCCCGCGGGCAGTTCGACGCTCACCTCGATGGCGCCGGGTTTGCCGAACAGGGACCGCTTCTTGGGCGTCTTGACGGTGAGTCGCCCGCCTGCGCAGGTGACCTGGGTCTGCTGCACGGCGCGTACGTCGTTGTCGTCGGATCCGTCGCGCGGGAGCACCTCCACGACCGTGTCGGTGCGCTTGCCCGCCGTGATGCGGGCGGTGCCGACCTCCAACTCGAAGGTGGCGGCGATGGGCTCGGGGGTCTCGAAAGTAGGCATGGCTGTCCCGTCCTCATGGCTTGGGTGGTTGATCCCGCCGGTGAGGCGGGTGATGAGTTACGTCGGCCGGATCGGCGATCCGCCGGTGAAAGGGGGTGGTTCGGCGCCGGTGGTCCTAGGGTGTGTCCGCAAAGTCCCGCCTGGCCCGCGACGCCTGGCACGAGCGCTCGCTGCGTTGTCGGGATCGCCCACGTAGACCCACTACGAGGGCGACCCTCCGCCTTGCGATCGCACGCACCGGACGCCCCGGACCCCGCCCTACGGGCGGACAGCTGGACCCTGCGGACACGCCCTAGCGGACCCAGCCGGTGAAGCCCCGGCTCCCCGAGTTGCTGCTGCGGCCCGGCGAGCTTGTGTGCTCGCCGCCGTCAAGGGCGGTGGACACGGCCCGCACCAGCCAGGCGTTGACCGAAAGGCCCTCCGCGGCCGCGGCGTTCTCGGCGCGGCCCTTGAGGTGGGCGGGGAGGCGGAAGTTGATCCGCGCCATGGCGCCGTCGTCGGCGTCCGCGGGCGGTGGCGGCGCGGGTGCGGCGGGGGCGTTGGCCGGCGCCTGCGTCTCCGGGAACGGCTCGGGTGCGGGCGGCGACGTCACCACGAACTCGGGGTCGAGCCCACGCAGCCGGACGTCGACCGAACCGGGCGCCAGTTCCCGGGTGACCTCGCCCATGGCTGCGGAGAGCGCGTTGAGCAAGGTGAGCCGGGTGGCGGACTCCAGGGGAGCGGTGAGCCGTTCGGCCAGGGCGCGGGCTTCGTCACCGCCGGCGTCCGCCGCGACTGCGAGTTCTTGTCGGAGGTTGTCGACGTAGGGCGTGAGGTCCATGACGCCATAATGGCACATCGATGGCGCCATGGCGAGCCATGATGGCGTTTTTGTGGCGCACTCGCCTCTGGCCTGGGGTTTCTTTGTGGGGGAGGGGTGGTGTGGCGCCGTTCGGGCGGGGGGCGTGGCCCGTGATGGCGCCATCGTGGCATCGCAGTGGCGTCACTTGAAGGGCAAGGCGTGGCGCCCCACGGGCTATCGGTCTGGCCTCACCTGCCGGGTTCGCCCTCCTTGCGCCCACCGCACCTGGACCGGACGCGAACCGCCGTCAAGGGACTCCTGCGTTCGCTCGCCTCGTGGTAACTTCCGTATACAAGGTGTATGCGATGGGGGTAGTGGTGGCGTCCGGTCGGGAGAAGGCGTACGGGTACCTCAAGGAGACGGTGCTGACGGACCCGGCGATGCAGGGGGAATTCCTCTCCGAGCAGGACATCGCCGATCGGATCGGAGTCTCACGCACCCCGATCCGGGAGGCACTGCTGCTGCTGGCCGCGGAGGACCTGGTGGAGCTGGTGCCCAAGCGCGGTGCCCGGGTGGCGCCACTGTCGGGCCGGGAGATTTCGGAGCTCATGGAGCTGCGCGGAATCGTCGAACGGTTCGCGGCCGAACAGGTCCTGACGTCAGGGCGGGCCCCGGTGCGAGAGCTTGCCGAGCTGCTGGACCGCCAGGTCGGACTGAGCGGCCCCGACCAGG
Organism: Streptomyces sp. Pv4-95; assembly: GCF_045782725.1. Taxonomy (NCBI): domain Bacteria; kingdom Bacillati; phylum Actinomycetota; class Actinomycetes; order Kitasatosporales; family Streptomycetaceae; genus Streptomyces; species Streptomyces sp. Pv4-95. The sequence continues at coordinate 423,658 of NZ_CP127172.1, read as the reverse complement.
CCAAAGAGTTCATCGCGGTGGACCACCTCTTCCACTCGACGCTGGTGTCGGCCGTGGGCAACGCGCTTCTCGACCGGCATTACGAGGGGCTGCGCAGCCGGCAGGTCCGAGCCGGCGTGGTCGCGCTGTACAACCAGCAAGGCCGTCAGGAGGCGGTGCTCCATGAGCATCAGGCGATTCTGGACGCGCTGACGGCCGGTGACGCGGCAGCCGCGTGCCTGGCGATCGACAACCATCTGGGGTCCACGCTGAAGGTGCTGCTCACCGGCTAGTGCGCAGACCACCTACGTTCACCGGGTTGGTGACACGCCGGTTGGCGCCGGTGATGGCGGGGTTGTCGGCCTCGGTCTTCATAGCGGCCGGCTCGCTGTTGAGAGTGAGGCCATCGGGTGGCAGAGCCGGTTCGGGTGACCGGGAAGGCCAGCGGCTTCCCGGATCGTGCGGCGAGGCGGAGGTGAATCGACCCGAGTCCGCCGGGCGATGGCGATCGTGGCGTCGGTTCGTGGTCCCCGCACCGGCAATTGGAGGACAGTGCCTACTTTCGCACCCGGAAGCGGAGCATCGTGATGGCGCCCGACTGGGTGTTGCTGAAAGGTTCCAGGTCGATCCTGGCGAGGCTTGGGGGTGAGAAGCGGACGCCGTCGCCGAGTAGCACCGGTACGACATACACCAGGATCTCGTCGACGAGCCCGCGCTGCAGGCACTGGGCGGCCACGTCGGCACCCAGGATCTCCAGGTTCTTGCCGCCCGCGGCGCTGCGTGCCGTGGCAACGGCTTCCTCAAGTCCACAGGTGAGGAATGTGACGGCAGGGTCCGGCTCGTCGGGAGTCCTGTGAGTGAGGACGAACTGTGCTCCCCCGTCGTAGGCGGTGTCCTGGTCGGCCATACGCTTGGCGACCTCGTACGTGCCCCGGCCAACGAGCATGGCGCCCGTGGCCGCCATGACCTCCGGAAACGCGTCCGCAGGCAGGTACTCGGCAATCCAGCCCATCGCGTGGCCTGGACCGGCGATGAAGCCGTCCAGCGACATCGCCCTGTTCACGACCACTTTGCCGGTGCCGATACCCACATCGCTCATGTGTCTTCTCCACGGATCTTGGAGGCCCGAGGCCGAATCGGAGTTCGGTCGGTGGGGAGTTGCAAGCGCATCTGCGGTGGCGCAACGCGAACAATCGGCACCCGGATGTGCCGGCCGCGCAGCGTCGGGAACGTGCCCGGGTAGGGGCGGGCCGGTGCGGCCCGCCCCTCATGATTCATCCCGTCAGGGGCCGTACGGGGTCGTGAATCATCCCGGCGCGTTCTCCGGATAAGTGATCACCAGCATGGTGACTCCCTCCGCCGCGGTCCACGGGCCGTGCGGCATGCCCGGTGGGCGGCACGCATAGGCACCCCGGACAAAGGTCTCGTCGAGGGTCAGGTCGTGCAGAGCGCCTTCGAGGATGTACACCTCTTCCCAGAAGTCGTGCCGTGCGATGCCCTGTCCGGAGGTGTCGGTGCCCGGATCCCAGCGCTGGAGGACCGTGCGCCGCTCTCCGTCCGCGTCCTCGGCCAGTACACGCTCGACCACCCCGGGCGCGGCGCCCTCCGGCGCCGCCCACGGCCCGGCGGGCAGGTGGAACTCCAGCTCCGGCTTGCTCATCTCGGCAGCTCCGAACGGCGGTTGGCGAGCACCGAGATCTTCTCCCGGACCGCCGCCACTTCGTCCACGTCCAGGTCGGCCACGAGAAGCCCCGGCTCCGCGTCGAGACGATGCCGCACGGTCCCGTCCGGGCCCACCACCCTGCTGTGCCCGATTCCGGTGGGCGCGGTGCCGCGGACCTCGGCTCCCGCGGCGGCCGGGTCGGCCTGGTCGACGGCCGCGACCCAGACCGTCGCGTCCAGGGCCCTGGCTCGCACCAGCAGCTCCCACTGATCGAGTTTGCCCGGACCGGCGCCCCAGGAGGCGGCCAGCAAGGTGGCTACCGCCCCCGCGTCCGCATGGGCCCGGAACAACTCCGGGAAGCGGACGTCGTAACAGGTGGCGAGGCCGAGGCGTACGCCGTCAACGTCGATGGTGACGATTCGCGACCCCGCGGCGACCGTCTCGGACTCGGCGAAGCCGAACGCGTCGTAGAGGTGGATCTTGTCGTACGCGGCCTCGACGCCGGGTCCCGTCGCCAGCAGGGTGTTGGTGACGCGACCGCCGGGGGAGGGGGTGAACATGCCCGCCACAACGACGATGCCCGCCGCATTGGCGATGTCCCGCACCGCGTCGGCCCAGGGGCCGTCCAGGGGCTCGGCGACATCGGCCAAGGGGGTTCCGAAGCAGGCCATCGAAGCCTCGGGGAACACCACGACGCGGGCGCCGGCTTCCGCGGCGCGTGACGTCCAGTCCTCGATGAGACGGAGGTTCTTCTCGGGGTCGGATCCGGTGGACAGCTGGCTCAGCGCGATACGCACGCGGTACGCCCTTTCTGCGTCGAAGTTCGGGTTCCGAAGAAGCTGAGTCGGAGTTTCGGCGGCGGGCCTTCCTCGCCGCGGTCTCTCAGGTGGACGGCACTACAGAGCATGAGCGGCGGGCTCGTTCTGCCTGGTGGCGGCGAGCAGGGCGTCCTCCTTCTCTGCCTGGGCGGAGTCCCTGCCCAGGCAGAGACCGCCGATGGTCACCGCCGCCGTGACCGCGATGTAGAGCGCCAGCGGCACCCAGCTGTCATAGGAGCTCAGGAGCGCGGTGAACAGGAGCGGAGCGATCGCGCCGCCGAGCAGTCCGGCCAGCGTGTACGCCAGCGACGAGCCCGTGTAGCGCAGCTGGGGCGAGAACTGCTCGGCGACGAAGGCCGCCTGCGGGCCGTACATGAAGGAGTGGATGGCCAGGCCCACGATCACGCCGAACACGCGCAGCAGCCAGCTGCCGCCGTCGATCATCAGGAAGAACATGAAGGGCCACACGCCCGCGGCCAGGGCCGAGCCGCCGTACAGCAGGCGCCGGTTGATCCTGTCGGAGACGGCTCCGGCCAGCGGGATGAGGAAGATCTGGAGCGTGGAGCCGACGAGGACGGCCGTCAGCGCGGAGCCGCGCGACATGCCCAGCTTGTCGGTGGCGTAGGTGAGCACGAAGACGGTGAACATCGCGTACAGCACGTCGGGGGCCACCCGGCACAGGATCGCGGCGATCAGGGCGCGCGGCTGCGTGGTGAAGACCTCCCGGATCGGCGCCTGGGGCCGGGACTGCTCGGCCTCCATGGCCTTGAAGACCGGCGTCTCCTCCAGCTTCACCCGGATCCACAGCCCGAAGCCGACCAGCACCCCGGACAGCAGGAACGCCACCCGCCAGCCCCAGGACAGGAACTCGTCCTCGGTCAGCAGCACCCCGAGCGCGGCCAGCACGCCGTTCGCAAGGAGGTTTCCGGCAGGCGGTCCGACCTGGGCGGCCGAAGCGTAGAAGCCGCGGCGGCGCGGGTCGCCGAACTCGCTCGACAGCAGGACCGCCCCGCCCCACTCGCCGCCGACCCCGACGCCCTGGGCGAAGCGCAGCACGACCAGGGCGATCGAAGAGGCGATGCCCACGGTGCCGTAGGCCGGCAGGAGTCCGATGAGGAATGTGGCCGCACCGATGAGGACCAGGGTGGCGATGAGGACCTTCTTGCGTCCCATCACATCGCCGAGTCGGCCGAAGACGAACCCGCCGAGCGGGCGTGAGACGTAACCGACGGCGTAGGTGGAGAACGCCAGCAGGGTGCCGGTCAGCGGGTCCTGCGAGGGGAAGAAGAGATCACCGAAGACCAGCGCAGCGGCTGCGGAGTAGACGGCGAAGTCGTACCACTCCAGCGCGGTTCCGGTGAGGCTGGCGAAGAAGGCCCGGCGCATGCCGGAGCGGTCAGGGCGGGCCCCGATGTCGTCCTGCTGGCTGTGTCGCATACGTCCCAATCCTTGCATCGAGTGGACATCGACCTTTCGGCATACTTCTTGTATACAGGTCGTATGCGCAAGCCCTGCGCCGAAAGTAATCGCTTCGAAACCGCCCTCAGAAGGAGCCCCCGTGGCCGTGCTGACCTTCGAACTGCCTGATGGCACCACCCGCGATGTCGATGTCCAGCGGGTGCTGAACGCCGGCTACGCCGGGCGCAGCCAGGACGACGTCGCCGCGCATGTCGCCGAGCTCGCCGAGCTGGGTGTGCCCGCGCCGTCCGTGATCCCGGCCCTCTACCCCGTCTCGCCCTACCTGGCTCAGCAGACGGACCGCGTGGCCGCGCAGCACGCCCGCACGTCGGGCGAGGCCGAGTGGGCCCTGGTCGTGGCGGCGGACGGCGAACTGCTCCTGACGGCGGCCTGCGACCACACCGACCGCGACCTGGAGGTCCACGGCGTGGCCTGGAGCAAGAACGCGGGCCCGGATGTGCTGGCCCGGCGCGCATGGCGCCTGGCCGACGTCGAGCAGCGCCTCGACGCGCTCACCCTGCGGGCCTGGGTCAACCACGGCGGCAAGGAGACTGAGATCCAGCACGGCACACTCGCCGAGCTGCTCACTCCCGGCTACTGGGCGGAGGTGCTTCGCTCCCGCGGCGACCTCGTCCCCGGCACGGTCCTCATCTCCGGGACCATCCCCATGGCAGGTGACGTGGACCAGTTCGCCGACGGTTGGCGCGTGGAGCTGGGCGATCCGGCCACCGGGGACGTCATCCGGCTCGGCTACGAGGTGGTTCCCATGCCCGAGCCGATCGGCTGACTCCAGCGGTGGCACCGGACTCCGCGGCGGGCGGCCAGGTCCGGTGCAGGGCAGTCCCTACGGCCCGCTGTCGGCCCCCGGCGTAGGGCGACGCCGCGCCAGACCGTATCGGCGGCGTATCGGAAACCACGGGGGAAGCTAAAGCTTGAGGGCCGCCCCCTTCGCGTGGAGCGGCCCTCATCTCCTGTATGCGACCACTGGTGCCTCCCCGGAGATGGAGCCCAGGAACAGGAGATCGGGCCTCCGACTCCGGCCCGGAGGAATACCGGAATCAGGAGGCCTGGCAAATGAAACTACCGAAGGTTTTTCATATAGACGGTACCGACAGGCCGGAAATGCCGGAGATGTTTTGAACGTCATCCATCCGGGCCTTGGCCCGGGCCGCGCACCTTCCAGGTCTGACGATGCCGCGAGCGACGGCCCGACCCGACGCGGCGATCGCCTGCCGCTGCTCTCTTCTCGCGAACCGATCCGGACGGACACTCAGAACGGAGGCGCGCCCACTCCCGAGATGGGGAGGAAGCCCGTTCCCAGGTCGGCCGAAGGCAAGAGGTCGAACTTGCCCTCGTTTCCGTTGGCCAGTCGGATGAGAAGCTCGCCCGCATCCTGGATGGGGAGCAAATCGTCGCCCGGATCGGCGTGCAGAACGCCGCCCCAGTGCTGCTCTGCCGCGGTGCCCTGGACGCTCAGCACGGCGTCGGTGGCCGTGACCACCGCACCGTTGACGAGAACCTCAGCCCTGGCTGTGTAGAACCCTGCCATGTCGACAGTGTCCCCCCGACCCGACGTTCGGCGCCTGTTGGGACTGCCTCGCCGGAAGCTCATGCCCTGCTTCCGCGGGCCGTACATGGGGCGCGGGATGCAGCTACGGAGCGAAGACCGCGGTGGAAGGCGCCTGTCCGCTGCTCCGCCTGCCCTGCATCGACTGGATGGGCCACTTGGGGGGCCGTCGCAACTCGGAGCGGAGGGCGAGAGTCGATCGCGGCGACCGACCAGGGCGCGAGGGATTGATTCCGGCTGCCGTTCCGCAATGGCAACGCCCTGTTGGAGAGCTCGTCCAACCACGTCGGAAGTGACTCTCGGTCTGCATCGCGTCACCGGCGCAGGGGTGAACTGTCACTTTGTGTTAGCATCAGCTGTTTGAGTGGTCGCCCGTCCGGCTCACCTTGTTCGTCGGCTGCTCGTTCCTGCCGGGCCTTCCTCGGTACGTTCCCCATGCGGAAGGCTCTTCATGAACCACCCGGACCCCGGCACCTCGTACGGCGACCCCGCCCGGCCGGTGACCGTCACCCCGACGGCGCCCCCGGTCGCCTCCTTCGCCGACCTGGAACTGCCGGCCGAGGTGTTGCGGACCCTCACCGAACACGGTGTCCGCGAGCCCTTCCCGATCCAGGCGGCCACCCTGCCCAGCGCCCTCGCGGGACGCGACGTCCTGGGGCGCGGGCGCACAGGGTCGGGCAAGACGCTCGCCTTCGGCCTGCCGCTGCTCGCGCGGACGGCCGGGCGCCGCGCGGAGGCCAAGCAGCCCCTCGCCCTGATCCTGGTGCCCACCCGGGAGCTGGCCCAACAGGTCACCGAGGCGCTCGCGCCGTATGCCGACGCGCTCCGGCTGCGGATGGCCACGGTCGTCGGTGGCACGTCGATCGGCCGGCAGACCGCCGCACTGCGCGACGGAGCCGAGGTCGTCGTCGCCACCCCCGGTCGTCTGAACGACCTCATCGAGCGCAGGGCCTGCCGCCTGGGGCGGGTACGGATCACCGTCCTCGACGAGGCCGATCAGATGTGTGACATGGGCTTCCTGCCGCAGGTCACCGAGGCGCTCGACCAGGTGCACCCCGACGGCCAGCGCATGCTGTTCTCCGCCACCTTGGACCGCGACGTCGACGACCTGGTCAGCCGCTACCTCCACGATCCCGTCGTCCACTCGGTCGACCCGTCCGCGGGCGCGGTCACGACGATGGCCCACCATGTGCTGGTCGTCCATGCCGCCGACCGGTATGCCGTCACCACGGAGATCGCCGCCCGCGACGGCCGCGTACTGCTGTTCCTGGACACCAAGCACGCCGTCGACCAGCTCACCCGGCACCTGCGAGCCAGCGGCGTGCACGCCTCTGCCCTGCACAGCGGCAAGTCCCAGCCGCAGCGCACGCGCACCCTCGCGCAGTTCAAGAACGGCCAGATCACCGTCCTGGTGGCGACCAACGTCGCGGCTCGCGGATTGCACGTCGACGACCTCGATCTCGTGGTCAACGTCGACCCGCCCACCGACCCCAAGGACTACTTGCACCGTGCGGGCCGCACCGCCCGGGCCGGCGAGTCCGGCAGCGTCGTCACGCTGGTCCTGTCCGGCCAGCGCCGCGACATGAGCCGGCTGATGACCGAGGCCGGTATCGAGTCGACGGTCACCAAGGTGCGCTCGGGTGAGGCGGAGCTGAGCCGGATCACCGGGGCCAAGGCCCCGTCCGGCACCCCGCTCGACGGTGGCCCCGCCACGCCCCGGGCCAAGAACACCAACGTCCCCTTCCGTGGCCTGGGCACCAGCAAGCAGGCGTCCCGCGAAACCGGCGGCAAGTCCCGCAAGGCCAACGAGGCCCGTAAGCTCGCCGAGGCCCGCAAGGCGGCCCGGGTGCGCCGCGGCAACTGAGCGGTTCGGCCCGCCAGGGCGCGGCCGGTGACCGAACCGGAACGCGCCGAGAGCATCGTCGCCATGTCCGGCCCGGTGCTCGTGACCCGGGCCGGTGTCGGTCGGCCTCCGCGGCGCGGCGAGGGCCTCCGGACGGCCGGTTGCCACGCGGCCCGGTCCGACCCGCATCTCACATTCACAAGGCCGGCATGAGCAACTGGCTCGCAAATGCCAAGAATTTTCCCCTGAATCCTCTTGGTTGATCACCCAGTACAAGGGTGGCCGTGGTGGGTGTTTTCCGTGTGCCGCACCAGTCGTTTTCCTTGCCCCCCGCGGGATTCACTGGCGTGGAAGCAGCGGCCGGAAGGCGTGGGGAGACATGGACCTGAACACAGTGGTGACCGTGGTTGACGCGCGTCGCCGTGAGACCTGGCAGCCGGGCGACGCGTGGCTGGGCGGGGGGACGTATCTGTTCTCCGAACCGCAGCCGCATCTGCGGCGCCTGGTGGATCTGAGCCGCACCGGCTGGGACGCGCTGGACCTCCGGGACGACGGGTCATTGGAGATCGCGGCGACCTGCACCATCGCCCAGCTCTACCGCTTCGGGCGGACGCTCCAGGCCCAGGCGGCACCGCTGTTCGCGCAGTGCTGCCGAGCGTTCCTGGCATCCTTCAAGATCTGGAACATGGCGACGGTCGGCGGGAACCTCTGCAACGGCCTGCCCGCCGGGCCCATGATCTCGCTGACCGCGGCGCTCGACGGGGAGTGCCTTCTGCAGGCCCAGGACGGCTCCCGGCGGCGCGTCAAGGTCACGGACTTCATCACCGGCGCGGGCCGAAAGGACCTCGGCCCGGGCGAGTTGCTCCGCTCCGTCACCCTGCCGGGCCGAGCGCTGGGCTGCCGCACGGCGTTCCGCCAGGCATCGCTCTACGGGCTCGGCCGCTCGGGAGCACTCGTCATCGGCGCCCTCGATCCGGTGGACGGCTCGATGGCCCTGACCATCACCGCGTCGACGGTGCGCCCCTTCCGACTGTGGTTCCCGCTGCCTCCGCGAGCGGCGGAATTGCGCGACGCGATCGAGGCGGCGGTCGATGACGACGACTGGTTCGACGACATCCACGGACTGCCCGAATGGCGGCGGCACATGGGCTTCCGCCTCGCCGAGGAAATCCGCCGCGAACTCACCCGAGGGGATGCCCGATGAGCTACCGGATCCAGGTCAACAACCAGCCGTTCGAGGCCGAGCCGCGCGCGGGCCAGTGTCTGCGCACCTATCTGCGCGAGCGCGGCTGGTTCGGGGTGAAGAAGGGCTGCGACGCCGGCGACTGCGGGGCCTGCACCGTGCACGTGGACGGGGAGCCCGTGCACAGCTGCCTGTATCCGGCGGTACGCGCCGAGGGCCGCAAGGTCACCACCGTCGAGGGCCTTTCCTCCCCCGAGGGTGAACTCCACCCTGTCCAGCAGAAGTTCCTCAACGCCCAGGGCTTCCAGTGCGGCTTCTGCACTGCCGGATTCCTGATGACGACGGCGGCCCTCGAAGCCGAGCAGGGTACCGAGCACGACGACGGCAAACTCGACGACCTGCCGCGTGCCTTCAAGGGCAACATCTGCCGCTGTACGGGCTACCGCGCCATCGAGGACGCGGTGCGCGGCGTCCAGCACACCGAGCGGCCATGCGCAGGCAAGGCGGTCGGCACGAGCGTCGGCGCCCCGGCCGGACCGAAGGTCGTCACCGGCACCGCCCGCTACACCTTCGACATCGAGGTCCCGGGACTTCTGCACATGAAGCTGCTGCGCTCCCCGCACCCGCACGCGCGGATCGTCTCCATCGACACCTCCGACGCGCTCAGAGTGCCGGGCGTGCACGCCGTCCTCACCCACGAGGACGCGCCGGAGCGCCTCTACTCCAGCGCGCGCCATGAGCACCCCACCGAGGACCCGGACGACACCCGCGTCCTCGACAGCACCGTCCGCTACGTCGGTCAGCGCGTCGCCGCCGTCGTCGCCGACACCGAGCAGGCCGCCGAGGAAGGCTGCCGGCGCATCGAGGTCACGTACGACGAACTTCCCCATGTCGTCGACCCCGAGGCCGCGATGCTGCCGGGCGCGCCCGCGCTGCACGGAGACAAGGGACCGAAATCCCGGATCGCCCGCGCCGAGAACAACGTGGCTGGTGAGGTGCACGGCGAGATCGGCAGCGTCGAGGAGGGCTTCGCCGAGGCCGACATCGTCCACGAAGAGACCTTCCGCACCCAGCGCGTCCAGCACGCGAGCCTCGAAACCCATGGCTGCGTCGCCTACTTCGAGCCGAAGGAGGACGGCACCGGGGAGCGCCTGACCGTCCGCTCCTCCACCCAGACCCCGTTCCTGACCCGTCGCGCCCTGTGCGCGCTGTACGACCTCCCCGAGGACGAGGTCCGCGTGGTGGCGGGCCGGGTGGGCGGCGGCTTCGGCGGCAAGCAGGAGATGCTGACCGAGGACATCGTGGCGTTGGCGGCCCTGAAGCTGCGCCGCCCGGTGAAGCTGGAGTACACGCGGGCCGAGCAGTTCTACGGGGCCACGACCCGGCACCCGTTCGAAATCACCATCCGCATGGGCACCCGCGCCGACGGCACCCTGACGGCCTTCCACTTCCGTGTCGTGTCCAACACCGGCGCCTACGGCAATCACGGCCCGGCCGTCATGTTCCACAGCGTGGGCGAGTCGATGGCCGTCTACCGGGCCCCGCACAAGAAGGTCGACGCCTACTCCGTGTACACCAACTGTGTGCCGGCGGGCGCCTTCCGCGGCTACGGCCTCGGTCAGGTCACCTTCGCGGTCGAGTCGGTGATGGACGAACTGGCACGTCGCCTCGGCATGGACCCCCTCGTCTTCCGGGAAAAGAACATCATCGGCCCCGGCGAACACATGCTGAGCCCCATCGGTGAGGAGGAGGACCTCCACATCGCGTCCTACGGTCTCGACCAGTGCCTGTCCGTGGTGCGCCGGGCCATCGCGGAGGACAGCAGCGCCGAACTGGCGCCCGAGGGCTGGCTGGTGGGCCAGGGCACCGGCATGGCGATGATCGCCACCGGCCCGCCCGGCGGCCACTACGCGGACGCCCGTGTCTCCCTCCTCGCCGACGGGACGTACGACATCGCCGTCGGCACAGCGGAGTTCGGCAACGGCACGACCACCGTCCACAAGCAGATCACCGCAGGTGCCCTCAACACCACGGAGGACCGGATCGCGATCCGCCAGTCCGACACGGATGTCGTACGCCACGACACCGGCGCCTTCGGCTCCGCCGGCACGGTCGTCGCAGGCAAGGCGGTTCTGCTGGCGGCCGGCGCCCTGGCCGAGCGGCTCCAGACCTTCGTGGCCCGGCACACCGGCGTGGCACGGCACCTGTGCACGCTCGGTGCCGAAGCCTTCGACTGTGCGGGCCGGGCGGTGACACTGAAAGAGGTGTACGAGGCCGCCCATGCCAAGGGCGCGGCGGAGGAGCTGGCAGCGGACGGCCACTGGGGCGGATCACCGCGCTCGGTGGCCTTCAACGCCCAGTGGTTCCGGATCGCCGTCGATCCCGGCACCGGCGAGATCCGCATCCTGCGCAGCGTGCACGCGGCCGACGCGGGCAAGGTCATGAACCCGATGCAGTGCCAGGGCCAGGTCGAGGGCGGCGTCGCCCAGGCGCTGGGCGCGACCCTCTTCGAGACCGTACGCGTCGACGAGCGCGGCGAGGTGACCACCGCGGCGTTCCGCCGCTACCGGCTTCCGCAGTATGCGGACGTGCCGCGTACGGAGGTCCACTTCATGGAGACCACCGACGCCATCGGCCCGCTCGGTGCCAAGTCGATGAGCGAGAGCCCCTTCAACCCCGTCGCCCCGGCCTTCGTCAACGCGCTACGCGACGCGACCGGCATTCGCTTCACCGAACTCCCCGTCACCCGGGACCGCGTCTGGCTCGCCATGGACCGCCATGCACGTGGCTCGGCCGCTTAGGCCCTGTCCGACGTGCTGCCCAGGCCGTGCGGGCGGGAGTCAGGGTCGCTTCCCTCCGCGTTCGACCTCCTAGATCTGGAGGCCGCACGACTCGTCGCCGATGCCGCCGGAGTCCAGGACCGGGCCGCGGTGGCGGAGCTGGCCTCAGGTCGGCGCGGGATCGCCACCCGCTACCAGAAGACAGCGGCCATCTACCTGGCCGGACTGCACGTCGCCGGCATCTTCCTCCGGTCTGCCAGGTGATCTAAACGAAACCGACTGGCCCCAGAGATCACCTCGCCTGCGATGCAGACTGCAGGGAATGCGAATTGATCAGGACACGTGGCGATCTGGAGCGAGCTTCTGGATCGTTACCGCCTAAAAGAACCAGGACTCTTCCATCCGGAACGTGGAGTTGCTGGTGTGGCGGACGCGGAAGACGGACATCCGGAGGTCCGCGCGGCCCCATGGGTCGCACGGCCCGAGCGCAAGCCGGCCCAGGGCCTGCCAGTCGATTTCATCGGACTCCTCGTCCAGGTCGATCGCTTCCTCGGCGAGGGTTTCAGAGCTGATGTCGAGGGCGCGTACTACGGCCCGAGGGTCGCCGGTGACTTCCAACGGTTCCACGCCAGACCAGCCTTCGGCGTGCAGCATCAAGCCGCCGGGAAGCTGGATGATGTCTTCGGTGTGGTCTCCTCCGCAGTGGACGTTGGCCGATCCGACGATCCTGGCGTCGGGGTAGCGCTCGCGGAGTGTGTGGGATGCCCCGAGCAGCGGCGAATCGCCGATGCTGTCGGCCAGGGCCGGGTCGGTTATGGAGATGACGTTGCCCCAACAGCCCACCTTGATGATGTCCAGGTCCGCCCGCGTCTCCAGAGCCGGCGAGTCGCATGCGGAGCCGGGGGGCAGCTCTTCGAGGATCTCGTCGACGGTGTCGAAGTTTTCGGCGAAGCGGCGGGCCTCTTCCGGGTCGTGGGGAGAAAAGTTCACCGTGCCTGAGGGGAAGGGGGGAAGGAGGAGGCTGAGGGTGTAGTCATCGCCATACCCACGGACTTCTCGGTCGGGCGGGCAGGTCCAAAAAGTGGTGTCGGTCATAAGGGGAACCGTAGCGACGGGCACTGACAGTCCGAGCGGACGGCGTGTTGACGGGCGGGAACCAAAGATCCAAACGAAACGCACTGGGGCACGCTCGCCGGGAACCCGGCGAGGCCGTAGCCGGAGGATGCAAGACGGCCTCGTCCTAGCGGCCGGGCGGTGGAAGCCGAGCCGTCAGCGGCGGTGGTCTGTTCGCCGAACTCCGCCAGCTCCAGGAATAGGTAGCGCGAGGCGTCGGCCGAGCGACCGTTTCAGTGAGCGCCACCAAGACACGGGCGGGGTCGACATGAGTAGGGGTACTCATTGCTCCCCGGCGCCGGGCTCCAGCACCATGGCGCCATCTGGACCAAGGAGCCCTCCCCATGCCCGAACCCATCCTCACCTCGCCCTCCCACCACTCGGAGTCCGCGAAACGCGCACCGCGGCGTTCGCTGCCGACTGCACTCCTCGTGGCCGTCGTCGGTGCCATGGCGCTCTCCGCCTGGAACCCGCGCGACCCGACGACGTGGCTGCTGGAGACCGTGTGGGTGCTGGTCGGTCTGCCACTGGTCCTCCTGAGCCGACGGCGATTCCCGCTCACGAACCTTCTGTACGGTCTGCTCGCGGCGCATGCGCTGGTGCTCGCAGTGGGCGGCCACTACACATATGCGCAGGTTCCGTTGGGCGACTGGGTGCGGGACTGGCTCGGACTCGACCGCAATCCCTACGACAGGTTCGGGCACCTCGTGCAAGGTTTCGTACCAGCTGTCCTGGTGCGCGAGTTGCTCAGCCGGACCTCGCCGCTGCGCGGCAGTCGCTGGCTGGCGCCGCTCACCGTCTGTGCGTGCCTGGCCTTCAGCGCGGTCTTCGAGATGTTCGAGTGGGCGGCTGCGTTGATCGGTGGACATGCGGCCGATGACTTCCTGGCTACCCAGTCCGACGTGTGGGACACGCAGTGGGACATGTTCTGCGCGCTGATCGGGGCGACTGTTTCGGTGCTGCTGCTGAGCCGTGCCCACGACCGCCAGCTCGACGCGCTCGGGGCAGCGGAGCAGAGGTAGGGCCCCAGTCGGTAGAGCGGAATCATGGTGGCCGTGATGACCGGGGGATCGGCGAGCGGCTAGGGTCCGCTGATGCCCTCGATCGTTCCGTTACTGCCTCCCGGCTATCGTGCGCGGCCCGCGAGCACCGACGACATCCCGGCGATCCACGCTCTGGTCACGCGATGCGAACGGGAGGCGTACGGGAGGGTGCAGAGCGATGCCGGGGCCGTCGCCGCGGACTTCCAGCGGCCGGGCCTGGTGCCGGAGTCGGACACCGTGCTTGTCCTCGACCGGTCGGGGCGTCTGGCCGCCCGGGCCTGGGTGAACCGGCGCTCCGAGGTCGACGTGCATCCAGAGCATCGAGGCCGGGGCCTGGGTGCGGCACTACTCGACTGGGCACAGGCACGGGCGCGACAGGTCGACGGCGACAGCGTCGTGCAGACCGTGCCCGACGCGGACCCCGCTGCCGCCGCACTGCTGCGCTCGCGCGGGTACCAGCCGATGGTGACGGCCTGGCTTCTGGAGTTCGCCATGCCGGTCGAGCCCACGGTGCCCGAGCCGCCGACGGATGTGACGGTGCGGCCCTTTCGCGTCGGCGACGGGCCTGCCGCGCACGTCCTCGTCCAGGACGCCTTCGACGAGTGGCAGGAGCGGCGAGAAGCGTACGAGGAGTGGGCCACACACACGATCGAGCGACCCTCGTTCGCCTCGAACCGGTCGACGCTGGCCTTTGCCGGTGGTCAGCTGGTGGGGGCCGCCCTGGCGTTGGATGTGCCGGGTACCGGCGAGGGCTACATCGAGCAGGTCGCCGTGCGCCATGACCAGCGAGGTCGAGGCATCGGCCGGCTGCTGCTGCGCCACACTTTTCGCGCCTTCCACCAGGCGGGGCGCCGCTCCTGCACCCTGTGGACGCACTCGGACACAGGCGCGCTGGACCTCTATCTACGGGTGGGCATGACGGTCCGACACAGCTCTACCGTCTTCCGTAAAGACCTCCGTGCTTAGAGCTTCTCCGGCGCATCACGGCGGGAGCCAGGGTCGGATGGCTGCGACGGTGACGGTGCCGTGGAGGATGCAGGCCCTCTTGTCGCATCTGGTGGCGACGGCCGGAGAGTTCGTGCGCCTCAGCTGGGCCCACTGGCCACTCGTCGAACCTCCCAGCCCATGCCGGACCCACCTGCGAGCCAGTCACATGCTCCGCCGGCCAGCCCCCAGGGCGCGTCCGTTGGTGCTTGCCCGAGAACCCTGACTGCGCCGATGTGCTGAAGGCACCGACCGTCGTGGTGTCGGGAGCAGCTCAACACGGTTGATTTGGACAGCAGTTGTCCACTCGGCTAATATTTTGGCCATGCGGTCAAAAAATGGTCCGGGCGGCCAGTCCCGCGCCGGTAGCGGTAAGCAAGAATCGCCGGAGCCGGAGCGCTCGTTCATCGAGAAGGCGCGGCGTGCCCAGATCATCGACGCTGCCATCGACGCCATCGCGGTACGGGGGTTCGCGAAGGCGTCGATGGCGCAGATCGCCGAGCGGGCGGGGATCAGCAAGGGCGTGATCTCGTACCACTTCTCCGGCAAGGACGAGTTGATCGAGCAGGTCGTCGAGCAGGTCTACGAGGAGATCAGCGTCTTCGTCGGGGCCCGGCTGGAGGAGCAGGCCGGGGCGGCCGTGTGGCTGCGCGTCTACATCGAGTCCGTCGCCGAGTACATGCACGGCCACCGGACCCAGCTGGCTGCTCTCGGCGAGATCTTCAGCCACTTCCGCACCGCTGACGGAGCCCCGCGCTACGGCGTCGCCTCCAGCGAACCGCTCTACACCGCGTTGGAAATGGTCTTCCTGAAGGGTCAGGAAGAGGGCGAGTTCCGCACATTCGACGTGCGCGTCATGGCCGTCAGCCTCCAGGCCGGCATCGACAACATGTTCGCGTACTGGAGCGCCCACCCCGAACACGAACTCGGGTCCCACGCCCGCGAACTCGCCGGCATCTTCGAGCGCGCCACACGCGCGGAGCGCACCGGCCACCACTGAACTGCATCCAACGGGGGAGAACATTCATGACAGACGATCTGGATCGCACGGCCGTGAGGGCCGCGCCCGAGCCTGCCGCGGAGCAGCCGCAGCGCGCCCGGCTGCTCTACATCGACAATCTGCGTATTGCGCTGACGGCGCTCGTGGTGCTGCATCACACCGCCGTCACCTACGGCAACATACCCGCCTGGTACTACACCGAGCCCGCCAAGGACGGCTCCGGTCTGCTCCTGGACGTCTTCGTCATGTTCAACCAGGCGTTCTTCATGGGCTTCTTCTTCATGATTGCCGGCTACTTCACGCCGGCCTCCTACGACCGCAAGGGCGCACGGCCGTTCGTCCGCGACCGCCTCAAGCGGCTCGGCATACCCCTGCTTGCCTTCCTCCTGCTGATACGCCCTCTCACGGGCTTCAGCGGGTACGCCGACCTGCGGGCCACCTTCGCCGAGCGCGGCGAGTCCCTTCCCTACTGGCTCTACTACGTGCTGAGTTGGGATGCGGGACCTATGTGGTTCGTCGAGGTCCTTCTCGTCTTCGCGGTCGTCTACACCCTCGTCCGCCGCAGCCGTGCACGTCGTCATCCCGACCGCTTGGCGCAGACAAGCCGTGAGATGGTACGGGCGATGCGCCCCCCGCGGCCGCCGGCCATCATCCTCTTCACCATCGCCCTTGGGCTCGCCACCTACCTGTGGCGCTTCGTCGTACCCACCAGCACCTACGTCCCCTTCCTCGGCCTGCCCACCCCCAGCTTCATGCCGCAGTACGCGAGCTTCTTCGTTCTCGGCGTGCTCGCCCACCGTCGTGGCTGGGCACAATCCCTCTCGCGCGTCGCGGGCCGGGCGGGCTTCGCCGTCGCCACCGCGGCGACGCTCGTGTACCTACCCGTCGTCATCACCGCCAAGGAGAGCACGCTCGACGGGCACGGCACCTGGCAGTCGTTGGTCTCTGCCGCATGGGAGTCGACGTTCGCCATCGGTATGGTCCTCGGTCTCACCGTCCTCTTCCGCGAGCGTCTCAACCGGCAGGGACCCGCCGCCGGGTTCCTCTCCCGTCACGCCTTCGCCGTCTACCTCACTCACGCGGCTGTGCTCGTGGGGCTCGGGTTCGCCTTCCGCTGGCTGCACGCCCCGGCGGCCGCCAAATTCGCCCTCGTCGCCGCAGTGGCCCTGCCGCTGTGCTGGGCCGTCGCCTACGCCGTCCGCTCCCTTCCTCGCGCCGACCGGGTGCTGTAGCACCCCGCGCTCGAAACCGGACCTTGCCCCGACCTCAGTCGGGGCAAGGGCCGACGGCGGAGGCCGGGGCAAGGTCGCCACCACCCGCGCGGACAAGGGCATTTGGCGTCGCGGTCGCCCAGGTGGGCAGGACGCCCACGACCCTCTGACCGACCCGCATCACCGGGGCGTCATCGGACGATCGACAACCCCCGGGCAGCCGTTGCTCTCAGACCTCGGCCTTGGCCAACTCCTGCGGCTGCTCACTACCGGTCGATCCCGCCGAGGGCTCCGAATAGAAGACGGACCGACGCTGCTTCGTCCGCAGGGCCTGCCCCTTGGCCACGAGCCCTTCGAGGGTATTGCGCACCACCGTGACGGAGAACTCCCGGTCCGCATGTGCCTGCGCGAGGTCCGAGGTGACCTCAGCGGCGGAGCGGGCTTCGTGTTGCTCGGAGAGTCGCCGGGCGACGAGTTCCCGGAGTGTGGGCGCGCCCGCCTTACGCGCCGTTTTCGCAGGGCCCTTGCTCTGCTTTGTCTGCTTCGCCTTTGTCTGCTTCCCCTTCCCGGCGGCAGATTCCTCGGCGTCCTTCGGCTTTCGAGATCGGGGCAGCCGGGCCGTCTTCGCTGAACGGGGCGTGGCGGCAGGCGCCTGCCCGGCGTCGGCCTTCGGGGCGTCCGCCTCTGCCGCAAGCGCCTGCTCGATGCTTACCAATAGCACGCGGTCCTCCTCCAGCTTCAGTAGCTGACGCTGAAGGGATTCCACCTCGGAGGCGATACGTTCCTGCTCCTTGACGTTCCTCTCCAGGTCGCCGGCGACCTGGGAGGCGTACTGCGACTTGAGGTTGGTCTGGTCAGGGAGAGTTTCCGACATCACAGGTCTCCAGTTCGGGGTGTCCGCGGGTAGCTGTTCATGTGGAGGTCGGACGGGTCGAACCGCGGCAACCGGGCTCCACCTGGTTGAGTACGGACGACCCACCGACGTGTGCCAGCAAAGATGCCACAACTAGGTAGGTGCGCCTATCCCCACGCTGGATTGGCAAACCCCACTCGAACGTTGCGACGATTGCGGTAAGCACCGTCACCTCTTCGAGGTGATGGGTCGTTATATCCCTTTAGGCCGGGTGGAGTGATCGAGGCGGGTGTGGTGAAACCCGGTGATGGTCGGATCGTTACCAGGCCATGATCAAGAGCACAGTACGTGTCCTGGCCCTCGCCGCCGCATCCCTCGTCCTCTCTGCGGGAGCCGCGTCCGCCGCAGAACCGATGCCTCCCGCCCAGCACGACGCGGACGAATCCGCGCTCAGCAGCCAACGGAAGGCTGGCGCCGGGCACAACGAGAACGGCGGCTGGATGACTCCCGGAAATCCGGGCGACGGGCAGTTCCAGCCTGGTGGGGCGAGCAACGCGCCCGATCAGCCGGATCAGCCCGTCCTCATGCGAGTGATGGAGGACGTCCTCGGCCTCTGAGGCAGAGGCACGTCCAGACATTGCCCGATGCCTTGTGGGACCCGTTGGCCCCGCGCACTCACGTGCGAGTGACTCATGCCCGGTCCCGGACATGAGTCACTCGCACGAGTTTCTCCTGCCCTGGGGGCTACCTCAGTCGACTCGCAGGCCACTTCGTCGGGAGTTGACGATCCAGGTCTACCCGCCCGCCGGCCGCCCCCGTAGTACGAAGCGACCACACCGACCCCGAGCACGTAGCGCATGCAGGGGTGCCTGCTACTCGGGCAGCGGTCGCTCGTCGATGACGCTCTTCATGACGAGAGTGGAGGTCAGGCGCTGGACACCCGGCAGCTTGGCCAGCTGCTGGTCGTAGAGCTGCTGGTATGCGGTCAGGTCGGTGGTGGCGACGCGCAAGAGGTAGTCGGGTTCGCCGAAGAGGCGCTGGGCCTGGATGACGTGCGGAATGGCCGTCACGGCTTCTTCGAAGGTGGTGACGGTGTCACGGTCCTCCCAGCGCAGGGTGGCGAAGACGAGAGCTTCGAAGTTCAGACCGATCGCGGCCGGGTCGACGACGGCCCGATATCCGCGGATCGCCCCCTCCCGTTCGAGATCGCGCAGGCGGCGGTGGCAGGGCGAGACGCTCAGCTGCACCCGCGCCGCCAGTTCGGTCACCGTCAGGCGGCCGTCCAGCTGCAGCTCGGTAAGAATCTTCCGGTCCAGGGCATCCATGAGAAAGATTCTCCCCCAAGAGGCGCGATCTTGGAGAAAAGATAGAAACACTTTCGGGAAGATCGCACCTAATCTTCCCTCTCGAAGCAAGGAACGTGAGAGGGATCGATCGATGAATACGACGACGGTGGCGGCTTTCCTGGCAGTGGATCTGCTGCTGGTCTTCACCCCGGGCGCGGACTGGGCCTACGCGATCTCGGCAGGTCTGCGGGATCGGTCGGTCGTCCCGGCCGTCGCCGGGCTGATAGCCGGATACGCGGGATACACACTGCTCGCCGTGGCCGGTCTGGTGGTGATCGTGGCGAGTTCTGCCACCGTGCTCACCGCGCTGACCGCAGCCGGTGCCGTCTACCTCATGTGGCTGGGCTGCGGGGTCCTGCGCCGGCCGGCGACCCTGGGCGCGTCCACGGAGGCCATGTCCTCCTCGCGCGGGCGGATCATGCTCAAGGGCGCCGGGATAAGCGGTCTGAACCCCAAGGCGCTGCTGCTGTACTTCTCGCTGTTCCCGCAGTTCATCGACCCCGAGAGTGGCTGGCCGGTCGCCGCGCAGACGGGGCTGCTCGGCGCGTTCCACATGACCGCCTGCGCGTTTGTCTATCTCGCGGTCGGGGTGCTCGCCCGCACCGTGCTCAAGACCCGGCCGGCCGCGGCCCGGGCGGTCACGCGGGTCTCCGGTGCCATGATGATCGTCATCGGCGGGTTCTTGCTTGTCGAGCGCCTGGCCGCCTGACGAATACGCCTCACCCGTACGAAGGAGAGCATGTGGAAGCCCAGGCGCAGCCGGAACCGGCAAGCCCCGAGGTGCAACAGCGCATCCTGGCGAGCTTCGACCGCCAAGGGTTGATGGCCCACCTTGGCGCACGGATAACCCACATCGCGTCGGGCCGAGTGCACATCGTGCTCCCGGCCCGTACCGAAGTGACCCAGCAGCACGGCTATTTCCACGCCGGCGCCACCAGTGCCATCGCGGACAGCGCCGGCGGCTATGCCGCCTACACGCTGTTCCCCGAGGACAGCGAAGTCCTCACCGTCGAGTACAAGATCAACCTCCTTGCGCCGGCCGCCGGTGACCACATCGAAGCGGTCGGGACGGTCCTGAAGCCCGGACGCACTCTGACCGTGTGCCGACTGGAGGTGTTCGGCGTGCAGAGTGACGGCAAGCGGGAGCTCGTCGCCAATGGGCAGCAGACGCTGATCCGCGTGAACAGGCCCGAGAGGTGAACCGCAGTCTGCGTTGGCGTCTTGGCTGACCTGGTGGCAGGGCGGTTCCTGGACGGCTGACTCAGGTGAGGTGGATCGACTCCGCCGACCGTGTTCGATTGGTTGTATGGCTGAACAGGTGGATCCGTGTCCGGGGTGGGGGAGGGGCGGGCTCCCTGCCGTGGCTACGGTGGCACGAGCACCCCACCGAACCACCCCTGGAGAACCCCTGTGCCCGTATCCCTCGGCGAGGACCTAGTGGCGCTGCTGCGCCGCCCCAGCACCTGCTACATCGCGACGACGATGCCCGACGGCTCGCCCCAGCTCACCCAGACATGGGTCGACACCGACGGCGAGCACGTCCTGATCAACAGCGTTGAGGCGCATCAAAAGACCCGAAACATCGCGCGCGACCCGCGGGTGGCCGTCGCGGTCGCCGACCCCTCGGAGCCGGCCTCCTACGTCCAGATCCGCGGCCGTGTGGTGCGCGTGACCAAGGAGGGAGCGGTCGACCACATCGAGACGCTCGCGCAGAAGTATCTCGGCGGGCCCTACCCGTGGTTCGGCGGCCGGGACCAGGTCCGAGTGATCTATGTGATCCAGCCCGACCGGATCAGCAGTCCCCGCGGCTGACGAAGGCCGACCTGAATCGAGACCTGGCGTCCCGACCAGCGCCCGAGAGCAGGACCGCGAGGGAGTTCAGGCCGGGCTGCCGTCGTTGTCCTGCCCCGCTGCCTGCCGGCAGGCCACCCGACGGTCGCCCCGCGACACCACCTGACAGCGCATGACAGCGTGTTCGGTGAATCCTGGTGATCCGTACGAGTGCACTGCCAGGCCCTCTCCGTTTCGCTGCCCGACGAGCCATGTGCGCAGGCATATGGTGCTCGACCAGAGCAGATGGTGGCCACCCACAGCAGCTAGGCCGGGGAAGCGATGCGTCAGACCAATCTCACCGGGGAGTCGGCCGAATACGTCAGCGCCCGCGAGGAGCTGCGGCAAGCCGAGATCGACCTGATGCACCGCCGCGAACGCGTCGCCGATCTGCGCCGTCGGTTGCCGATGGGCCCTGTCGTCGATGACTACGTGCTCCAGGAGGGCCCTGCTGATCTGCAGGCCGGTGATGCGCCGACGGGGACGGTGCGCCTGAGCGAACTCTTCACCCGGCCTGGGCGTGACCTGATCGTCTACCACTTCATGTATGGCAAGCAGAACACCGATCCGTGCCCCATGTGCACCATGTGGCTGGATGGGCTCAACGGCGTGGCGCACCACATCGCGCAGAACGCCGCCCTCGCGGTCGTCGCGGCGGCCGACCTGCCCTCGCTGCGCGCGCACGCCAGGAACCGTAAGTGGACGAATCTGCGTCTGCTCAGCGCCGGTTCCAGCACTTTCAAGTACGACCTGGGCAGCGAGGACGCCGAGGGCAATCAGGACTCGACGGTGTCTGTCTTCACCCGTGACGACAGCGGGTCGGTGCGCCACTTCTACTCGGTGCACCCGCGGATGTCCGACGACATCGACCAGCGAGGCATCGACCTGTACAGCCCGGTCTGGCACCTCCTCGACCTCACCCGCTCAGGCCGAGGCAACTGGATCGCCGGGCTCAGCTACTGAGGGTGTGTCCGCGAGAGAGGCGACTGGTGCCTGCCGCCCGCGTTCTTGGGCTTGCCGTGCTGGAACGCCCGCCACGCCGATCACGATGACTTCCCACCTCCTTGGCCGTCGTCTTGCGCCGGGGGTCGCATCCGGCGCGGCCGGATTCCAGGAATCCAAGACCGATGAGTTTCGCCGTGGTTGCCCGTCTGTATCCCCAACAAGCGATCAATCGCATTCGAGGAGAGCATCATGACCGCCACATACACGTTCGATGTCTTTTCCAGCCTCGACGGCTTCGGCGCCGCCGGCGACAACTGGACCGGCTACTGGGGCAAGCAAGGTCCCGAGCTTCTCGACCACCGCCTCGCCCTGTACGACGAGGAGCAGCGGATGGTCTTCGGGGCCAATACGTATCGGCTGTTCGCGCGGATGCTGGCGGAGAGCACCGAGGAGTCCGAGGTGCGTGATCCCTGGGTCACGCGGATGAGGAGCCTGCCGACAACGGTGGTGTCGACCACGTTGGAAGGGCCCCTCGACTGGCCGGATGGGAACGTCGTGAGCGGCGATGCCGTCGATGCCGTCGCTCGGCTCAAGGAGGAGTCCGAGGTGCCGTTGCGCTCGCACGGCAGCCTGTCGATGAACCGGGCGCTGATGGCCGCCGGTCTGGTCGACCGCGTCCAGGTGACGCTCTTCCCGGTGATCACCGGCCAGACCGGGCTGGACCCGATCTTCCGGGGTGCGGCCGACTTCGACCTCGAACTGATCGAGCGCCGGACACTCGACGGCCACATCCAAGAGCTCATCTACCGACCCACCCTGCACGCCTGAGGCCGTCCATGTACCCCACCACGTCGAGCAGCCGAGCCTGACGGAGCCGGCCGGTGAAGGCGGCCGGCGGTGCCCGCGTTCGTCATCACACCAGGCCGGCGGAGCGATGCCTCAGAGCTGACCCCGGTCCTCGAACACATCCGTGTCATACGTCCGGTCGGCCTCTGGCTTCGGCCGTGCCCCGCCGGACAGCCACAGTCGTCGCGGAGCCCGAGGGGCCACGCCCAAGGCTCCTCGGCCGTATGCCTGCCAACCGTGAAGCCTCGCGTTGAGCAGCCGTCAATGGAACGTTGATGGCGGCTCCCTAGCGTTCTCCGTGCATCGATCTTCGATCAACGGCGAGGTGAAGCACGCATGTTGTTACGCACGCGAGGCAAGGGAAAGGTCTCTTCCTTATACGCCTGGGCGAAGGTGCCCAGGCGGCGGACCGCGGTCATGGCCGGGTTGCTCGCGAGTGTGTCCGTGGTGGCGCTGGGGACGGCTTCCGCGGCGTCGCCGGGTGCGGGGGAGCCGACGAAGGCCGCTGCGCAGGGCGCTCCGGCGGCCGACTCGACGCGTGAGCACTGGCAGCCGCCGACGGCCCGGAGCGCCGGCCCCGAGGACCCGAAGCCGGGCGAGATCAACACCGACTACCTGATCAGTGAGGTATCGCCGGCACAGTTCAGGGGCTACTGGTACCAGTCCCACGTCAAGGGGGTCAGTGTCACCTGGGTGGCGCCCTCGGGACGAGACCCGTACAACGGCTGGGACTGGATCGAGATCCAGGACAGCAACGGCAAGCGCGTCACGTGGGACTGGGCCTGCGGCAACGCCAACTGCGGCGCGTACGGCTCGACGCTGATCGATGCGAACCTGACGAAGGGCGCGGAGTACAAGGCCCTTTACTACAGCGACGGGGGCCGAGTCACCAAGGGCCAGCTGCGGGCCGAGTTCAAGTTCTGGGCCTGACGTGGGAGACGCAGCAGAGATGACGCGAGGGGTTGAACGGTCCGAACGCAGGCCGGTAAAGCGGCGGTTGGTCAGCGCGGCGGTAGTGGTTTCGGTGCTGGCGGGCACGCTGGGCGCGGGAGAGGCGGTCACCTACGGCGCACCGGCCCGTCCCGGACACGACCAGAGCGCCCGAGCCCAGCCCCAGGCGCAGCCGAGGGCGGTGACGGACGACGAGGATTTCGCCGACCTCTACACCCGTACGGTCGCGAACGTCCGCAGCGCGATGCTGGGAGAGCAGAGCGTCCGACGGCCCGGCGCCGGCCACCTGATCCAGAACCCCGACCCCGAGGTCATGCAGACGATCAACCTCGGACGGTTCACCGAGGACGAGTTCATCCTGGGCCGCATGGTCCGCGGAGTCTTCCGCCGGTCCGACAACTATCTGCTCGGGTTCTACGTGGAGAACAGGGAAGCGACCAGCCGCGTCCTCTACACGTTCACCGAGCAGGTGGACGGCCGCACGCGGGACATGGTCCCGGGCAACCTGTTTCCGCGCGTCCGCAGGGAGCACTTCGGCTGGGGCGTCAACTACCGGAATCTCCCCGCCACCACCGTCAGCCGGAGCCGCCTGCGGGAGGCGGTGCTCGCCATCTACCATCACGACCCGAACACGAGCACCCACACGCTGGAGGCCGGAGTCCAGACGCTGGCCGTGGCACTGGCCGAAGGGGCGCGGTTCCAGGCGATTCCTGCGCAGATCGCCCAGGCGATCCGGGGCAGGACGGCCTGGACCGTGGGGACCCACGAGGACGAGATCTTGAGCTGGAACCAGCGATCCGGGGTCATCCTTCGCGCACGCGCCGCCGACCCGACCGGCAATGGCGAGGTGTGGCAGCAGCGCCGTGACTACGAGTGGAACGGGGCCCATGTGCTGCTGACCGCGCTGGATCTGGCCCGCCGGCTCTACCTGATCAAGCCGCCGACCAGGAAGAGCTGATCCTCAGAGCGCCACAGAAGACGCTCACCGGGAGCGTCCGCCGCCGTGCTCCACCGGGTGCTGGAGGAGGCACTGCTGCCACTGCGCCAGTGCCTCGGTGCCGCCCCCCGCGTTCCCTATGGCCGACGACGAGAGCGTCGTCGGCCATAGGGAACGCCGCGTGGTCCACCACCCACACTTGGGTACCGATCACCGGGCACAGCCTGCTGGGCAGGCCGGTTCGTCACTGGCCTTTCCGGCAGGCCCTAGGCGCCCCGGTACAGGTCCCGGACCTCGGGGAGTTGCTGGAAGCCGGCTGACTTGTAGGTGGCGACGGCGCCGACGTTGGAGCTCGGGGTGCAGACGATCGCGCTCGACGAGCCCAGCTCCTGGAGTGCGGTCGCAGCGGCGAGGGTGATCGCCTCGCCGTAGCCGTGACGGCGGTGTTCCCGGTGCACGCCCATCGGTTCGAGCAACCCGGGCTTATCCGGGCCGGCCGACCACACCGTCACCGCTGCCACCGCGTTGCCCTGGTCGTCGTAAGCGACCAGACAACGGGCGTCGGCGAAGGGCGATCCGGCCGCCATCGCGTGCCAGCGCTCGTCCGTGAATCTCGAACCGTCGAAGGCTGCCCGTTGTACGGCGGTAAAGGCGTGTGCCCGTTCCGGCCCGACCACCTTGATCCGCACGCCTGGGTCCTTCACCGGTTCCGTGAGATCGCGGCGCAGCGGCGTCCACGGCTCGTCGGATTTCCAGCCGTCCTCGGAGAGCAGCTCCCGGACCAGGGCACCCGACGGGGCCTCGATGTTCGCCTTCCCCACGGGCAGCACGCCGCGATCCGGCTCGGTCACGTC
Source organism: Streptomyces sp. Pv4-95 (assembly GCF_045782725.1). Lineage (NCBI taxonomy): Bacteria > Bacillati > Actinomycetota > Actinomycetes > Kitasatosporales > Streptomycetaceae > Streptomyces > Streptomyces sp. Pv4-95. The sequence goes on along the minus strand of NZ_CP127172.1, from coordinate 398,454 downwards.
CTCGACCAACCGCTGCGCCAGCTCCTCTTCCCGCTGAGCGTCCGGCGCGATGGTCAGCCGCAACAGACCGGGACCGTCCAGCAGTCCGACGGCGAGAATTCGTCCGTCCCGCCGCCACGTCCTGACCGCCGCGGCGGTTGCTCCCGCGCCCCACCGCCAGAACCAGCCCAGGTCCCCCGGATGCAGTTGCATCGGCGCCTCCTCGTACTGCCACTCCCGCAGCACGCCCCATGCTTCGCTCAGCCCGTCGACTCCCGGCTCACTCAACGCAATCGCCATACCCCGGATCACACACCACAGCATCGACAGTCCGCACCTGAGTTCCGGCCGGCTGGCGGGCTGCGGGCTCAATTGAGGCTGCGGGAAGGCAGTCGTTGAGCGACGAGCCACGCCCTCAGCTGATGGCTGTGCGTCTTCGTCGCGTGTGTGACGCGATGCCTGCCGAGCGGCGTGGATCCCCGCCGAGCGGCGTGGGGGGCCCTGCGGCAGGTACGGGTGGGCCGCATGGTGCCTGTGTTTGATGAGTTTGCTGAGACGTCAACTCGTATTGGTGGTACCGGAGGTGGGGCCGGGATGGGTGATCGAGCCGCGCGGCAAACGTACTCGTGAGCAGCGTGTCCGAATGCCATCGGTTGTTCGGATAAACACCGCGCAGAGCAAGATCACTGCATCGAAGTAACTCCAATGGAGGATGGGGCGATCAGGTCGTTTCGACCGTTACTGTTCCCGTTATCTGAATGGATTCCCGGAGATTCGCCCTGTTTCTGCTCCCTCTTTCATCGGTTGGCGCCGTGTACGCCGACCAAGCACCCTCGCGAAGGAGAGCTCGCTCGATGACCGCTGAGACCAGCCCGCAGGCGCAGCTGGAGCCGCCTCGGCAGCCCGGTTCGAGCACCGCTGTCGGCTGCAACCTCGCTACCGCGACCAAGGTTGCACGAGCTGAGCAGCAACCGGGATGGCGCCTTTCGTCGCAACGCCGGCGCCATACAGCGGATTTGGCCCCCTGCCGCCCCGCCGGTTGCAGACCGGCCAGACGAGCTGTTCCGCCGCCGACACGGCGCAGAACTCTTCCTCGTCCTTCCCAGGGCGGCGGCTGCGGCCACCGGGCCTGAGTTCAACGCCCGCGGGCCGGACGGGAGCCACATCGACCACGGCGGGCGGCCAGGCGCCCGGCAGGGCGCGGGATTCCGGTCCTGCCCTGTGAACAGGACCCCATCAGCGCAAGGAGCGCACCAGCTCGGTCCTCGCATGCGAACCGGCGAGCGGCCCGTCGGAGGAGCACGAATCAGCCCTGGGGGAGCGCTTCATGGGCATCGGACAGCAGGCGATCAGTTCAGTCCGGTCGGCAGTTGCCGATTCGCCGCCCTTTTCCCTCTTCGTCCCCGATGCGTTCGGCGTGCTGGAGAACGTGCGAATCGTCCGCAGGCACGACCGGAGAACCCGTCCGACGGCCACGACGGGCCCGGACCTTCCCGGATCCCGGGTGAGCCCGCGATGGACCTGAGACAGCCCACCCACCTCACCAAGGAGTTACGGATGCCCGATCCTGGGTCTTCCCCTCTGCAGTCGAGTCTGCCTTCCACTGCGGCCCGCGGGGCCCATACCCCCCGCGCCGAAGGAGTCGAAGCTGACGTCGCCGCCCGGCCCGCCCTGCCTTCCTTTCCGGGCCCGCCCTCCGCCGTTCCCGCTCCCGCGCCTGCCGTGGAGACCGTTCCCACAGACGCAGCCGTGCCCGACGAAGGACCAGGTGGGGACCTGGTCGCTGAGCATGTGGGGGAGAGCGCTGCCGCGGTGAGGCAGTCGAACCCTGTGCTGGAGCGGATCCTGCGTGGCCCCAGCGGTCTGGGCACGACGGGCCTGCACCTGGCCCGGCCCGACGAGCTTCCCGTCTCTCCGGAACTCGCGACGCCGGCCGAGGGCACACCGATCCCCGGTCTCTACTACCACCCGATCCCGAAGCCGGACGCGGCGCGGGTGGAGGAGGTCAGCCGCAGAATCAAGGCATGGGCGGTGGACGAGGTCCACGCGTATCCGCCGGAGTGGGAAGACCAGTTCGACGGCTTCTCCGTCGGCCGCTACATGGTCGCCTGCCACCCGGACGCACCCACCATCGACCACCTGATGATCGCCACACGGCTGATGGTCGCCGAGAACGCGGTCGACGACTGCTACTGCGAGGACCACGGCGGCTCACCCATCGGCCTCGGCAGCCGCCTCCTGCTGGCGCACACCGCTCTCGACCCGCTGCACACCACGAAGGAGTACGAGCCGGACTGGATCGCCTCGCTCCAGTCGGACGCCCCTCGGCGTGCCTACCACTCCGCCATGGACTACTTCTGCCGGCAAGCCACGCCCTCCCAGGCAGACCGGTATCGGCACGACATGGCCCGTCTGCACCTGGGCTACCTCGCCGAGGCCGCCTGGGCCCAGACGGACGACGTGCCCGAGGTGTGGGAGTACCTGGCGATGCGCCAGTTCAACAACTTCCGCCCCTGCCCCACCATCACCGACACCGTCGGCGGCTACGAACTGCCGGCGGACCTGCACGCGCAGCCCGCCATGCAGCGGGTCATCGCGCTGGCGGGCAATGCCACCACCATCGTCAACGACCTGTACTCCTACACCAAGGAACTCAAGAGCCCCGGCAAGCACCTGAACCTGCCCGTGGTGATCGCCGAAAGTGAGGGCATCTCCGACCGGGATGCCTATCTCAAGGCGGTCGAGGTCCACAACGACCTCATGCACGACTTCGAAGCCGAAGCCGCCGCCTTGGCCGCCGCCTGCCCCGCCCCGAGCGTGCTGCGCTTCCTGCGGGGGGTGGCCGTATGGGTCGACGGCAACCACTACTGGCACCAGACCAACACCTACCGATACAGCCTGCCCGACTTCTGGTAAGGACGGAAATTTACTGTGACCAGCACTGACACCACCACCCGCAACACCTCTGCCTTCGTCCCCTCCCAGACCTCCCCCTACCAGGGGGACATCGCCCGCTACTGGGACCAGGAGGCCAGGCCCGTCAACCTGCGCCTCGGCGACGTGGACGGCCTCTACCACCACCACTACGGCATCGGCGACGTCGATCACTCCGCCTTGGGGGACGCCGCCGACAGCGAGTACGAGAAGAGGCTGATCGCCGAGCTTCACCGCCTGGAGTCGGCGCAGGCCGAGGTCCTCCTGGACCACCTCGGCGCCATCGGGCGTGACGACACACTCATGGACGCCGGCTGTGGCCGGGGCGGTTCGATGGTCATGGCCCACCAGCGATTCGGATGCAACGTCGAAGGCGTCACCCTGTCGGCCAAGCAGGCCGACTTCGCCAACCGTCGCGCCCACGAGCTCGGCATCGATGATCACGTCCGCGCCCGCGTGTGCAACATGCTCGACACGCCGTTCGCCACGGGACAGGCCGCGGCCTCGTGGAACAACGAGTCGAGCATGTACGTCGATCTGCACGACCTCTTCGCCGAGCACTCCCGAGTCCTCGAGGTCGGCGGGCGCTACGTGACCATCACCGGTTGCTGGAACCCGCGTTACGGCCAGCCCTCGAAGTGGGTCTCCCAGATCAACGCACACTTCGAGTGCAACATTCACTCCCGCCGCGAGTACCTGCGTGCCATGGCCGACAACCGTCTCGTACCGCAGACCGTCATCGACCTGACCCCTGCGACGCTGCCTTACTGGGAGCTGCGTGCCACCTCGTCTCTGGTCACCGGGATCGAGGAGGCGTTCATCAACTCGTACAAGGACGGCTCTTTCCAGTACGTGCTGATCGCAGCCGACCGCGTCTGAGTGACCAGCAACCGGCAAAGCGCGCCTGAGAACCGCGAGTTGCCGGGCTGAAGACCCTGCTTGGTGCCCGTCCCGCCGGAGTTTGCAGCATGCCGGCGGGGCGGGCGCGCGTCGCGGGAGTGGGCGCTTACCGCCGGGAGCGTCGGCCAGGAATCTGCAGTGCTCCTGGCCGACGTGGCGTGCGGCCCGGTTTGCGGGCCCTGCGGGTCGATGTTCGGCGCAGGACCCGGTGCCGAGAGGGCCGAGAACGTCACCCGCCCGCTTGGCGCACGACGTGGACGGGGGTGGAAGACGCCGTCCGGTCGCCCACTTGGAAGCTGAGGCCGGTGTCTCCCGCGGGGGCGCTGTCGGTGGCCGTGACCGCCACCCACGCCCTGGACGTCGCGTCCCCGCCTGCCAGGGCCAGGTCGACATCGGCGAACGTGAGGGTCTGGCCGTCCGCGGACGGCATCCCCGGGTAGATGTTCATGGTCCCGTCAGCGCTCTGGACGGTCAGCTGGTAACCGGGATTGCCCTCGGCGACGAACCGGAGCCCTGCTCCCCGAGGGAGGCTGACGCGGACGTTCTGCCGCGGGACCGTGCCGTCGGAGGCCGCGTCCAGTCGCACACCCGGGTAGCCGATGCTGCCGGCGGGCGCGAGCGTGACATCAGGGGCCCTCCCGGCGAGACCGTGAAAACGGTGCCGCGGGGTGCGGTGTAGCGGTAGTAGTCACTGCCGAGCTGGAACGCGTCCTCGGGGTTGGCCGGGTCCCAGCTGAGCTTGCTCACCTCGTCGTCGGCGTCCACCGACTGCGGCCAGACCAGGAAGCGGTAGTACCCGGGGCTGTCGCCCGTCTCCCGCAGATTGATGCGGCCGAGCAGCACCTTGTGCTCCGTCCCGCTGCCCTTGTGGCCCACCAAGTTCTCCAGCTTTTTCGGGGTGGGAGTGTGGGAGGAGGCGGTGCCGTCCTCGTGCACCAGCTGGTAGTAGACACAGTCGCTGTGGTTGCTCTCGACGCCCGATTCGCCCTGCGCGGGTTGACGAGGTCGACGATGAACCTGTCCTCGATGAGGCCGTTGTCCGAGACGCAGCCGAAGCCGGCCTGGCTGTTGGGTTTTCCGCCCCAGCCGGTGTCGTAGGGCAGGCGGACGAAGGGACGCCCGACCATCCGGCCATCACCTTCCCGCCGCCAGTTCGGCACGAGCACCTCGATCTTCGGGTAGGCGTTGCGGACCGTGCCGTCGTCGAGTGTGACCTCCACCCGGATCGTGTAGGTGTGGCTGCAGGCGGGGCGGGGGTCGGCGTCGACGTTGAGATCGCCGCGGAGGGTGAGGGTGATGACGTCGGTGTCGGCGAGGAAGGTGGTGTCGATGCCGCCGCGCCCACGCTCGACCTTGGTGGCGGCGATCATGTCGGGCTTGTCAGTGCCTTGGTAGGAGTACTTCACCGCCTTGATCCGCACGCCCATCGGGACGCGGATCCGGCCGTCGTAGCGGAACTCGGAGTCCCACGTCGCGAAGCGGTTCGCATGGCCGAGAGTCTCGATGCCCGTCCCTTCCGGGTCCGAGCTCGCCTGGCTGTCGTTCTGGTCTGCAACGGCGGTCGTCATGCACGTCTCCTTCGTGCCGGGACCAGGCCGGGGGCCGACGGCGCAGAGGTGGCCCGTACACGGAGGAACGGCCCATGCCTGGGGAACTTGCCAAGAGAGAGGCTTGCCGCGGACCTCACCGTGAACCGATAGACCGCTCATGTGAGTTACGAAAGGTGATGAGTCCGTCCCACTGAAGGGGCGCCTGTGTCGCCAGGCCGCCAATGAGAGCAGGCGGGGGCGCTTCGCTGCGTCGCCGGCCAGGGGCAGCTACGGAAGCTGAAAAAAATCTTGGTCGGTGATGTCGAGAACGCGTGATGGGCTCCGTCCCCGGGGTGAACGTGACAAAAATAGGTCGCACCAGCATCGAGGAGAATCACCATGGCCAAGTACTTGCTGCTCAAGCACTACCGCGGCGCTCCGGCTTCGTTCAACGACGTGCCGATGGACAAGTGGACGCCGGAGGAGATCTCGGCCCACGTGCAGTACATGCAGGACTTCGCGGACCGGCTGGAGAAGACCGGCGAGTTCGTCGACGGTCAGGCGCTCGCGCCCGAAGGGTCGTGGGTGCGGTACGACGGTGAGGGGCGCCCGCCGGTCACCGACGGCCCGTTCGCCGAGACCAAGGACCTCATCGCCGGCTGGATGGTGATCGACGTCGACAGCTACGAGCGGGCCGTGGAACTGGCCGGGGAACTGTCGGCCGCCCCCGGAAAGGGCGGGAAGCCGATCCACGAGTGGCTTGAGCTGCGCCCCTTCCTGACCGCGCCGCCCACCGTCACGGAGTGACCTCTCAGGTGACCGAGATGAACGAGGCCCTGATCAGGAGCCTCACGCCGAGTGTGCTCGCCGTCCTCGTCCGCCGCGGAGCCGATTTCGCGGCGGCCGAGGACGCCGTGCAGGACGCGCTGATCGAGGCGGTCCGCGTCTGGCCGGACGACCCTCCGCGGGATGCGAAGGGCTGGCTGGTCACCGTCGCCTGGCGCCGGTTCCTCGACGCGACCCGGGCGGACGCCGCCCGGCGTCGGCGTGAGGACCGCATCGACGAGGAGCCGGCGCCAGGCCCGGCGACCGCGGTGGATGACACGCTCCAGCTCTACTTCCTGTGCGCCCACCCCTCTCTCACGCCCTCGTCCGCCGTCGCGCTCACGCTGCGCGCCGTCGGCGGGCTGACCACCCGGCAGATCGCCCGGGCCTACCTGGTGCCCGAGGCGACCATGGCGCAGCGCATCAGCCGCGCCAAGCGCACCGTCTCCGGTGTGCGATTCGACCGGCCCGGCGACGTCGCCACGGTGCTGCGCGTCCTCTACCTGGTCTTCAACGAGGGCTACTCCGGCGATGTCGACCTCGCCGCCGAGGCCATCCGGCTCACCCGGCAGCTCGCGGCCGCGATCGACCACCCCGAAGTGGCGGGGCTGCTCGCTCTCATGCTGCTCCACCACGCCCGGCGCGCGTCCCGGACCGCCCCCGACGGCAGTTTGGTGCCGCTGGCCGAGCAGGATCGTGGTCGGTGGGACACCGAGTCGATCGCCGAGGGCGTCGTGATCCTGCAGACGGCCCTTGCCCGCGACCGGCTGGGCGAGTTCCAGGCGCAAGCCGCCATCGCGGCCCTCCACGCAGACGCGCCCACCGCCGAGGAGACCGACTGGGTGCAGATCGTCGAGTGGTACGACGAGCTGGCGCGTCTGACCGACAGCCCGGTGGTACGGCTCAACCGCGCAGTGGCCGTCGGCGAGGCCGACGGTCCGCGTGCCGGGCTGGCGGCGCTAGCGGAGCTGGACGCCTCCTCCCCGAACTCTTCGGGCAGGGGAGACTCCATCCCCCGCCATACCGCGGTGGCGGCGTACCTCCACGAGCGGGACGGCGACCTTGCGACGGCGGCACGGCTGTACGCCGAGGCGGCTCAGAAGGCACCCAACCTCGCCGAGCGTGATTACCTGACGCGCCAGGCCGCCCGGCTCAACGCCGGCCCGGGCCGCTGACGGGCCGCGCTCGGATCTCCCGCAGCGCTTCGTGTGGCCTCGTGGCTGCCGCCGCGAGTGGGGCGGGGGGGGGAGGAGGCCAGGAGACTGGCTTCCAGGGCTGCGGGTTCAGTCGGAGCAGCAGCCGTTCGCGCTCGCGGTGTCGAGGCGGCAGAAGCATGACGCCTCGACGGGGACGTCCGCGAGTGCGGTGGCGATGGTGAGCTGCTGGGCGATGATGTCGGCTTCTCCCGTCCTGCCGAGCCGCACGAGGCATTCGTGGAAGCCGTGAAGGGCCCAGACGTTTCCCGGATGCTGCAATGGCCTGGGCAGGGTGTCGTCGAGTCCTAGGTCGGCCCGGTAGACCGCCTCCGCTTCTTCGACCCGGTTCTGTTCCAGCAGGAGCGCCCCGTAGGCGTGGCGGGTCGGCTGCATCCACCCCCACGGTTCGTCGTAGGGCAGGTTGTCGTCGAGCTCGATGGAGCGCTCCAGGGAAGCGAACGCCGCGTCGTACTCGCCCTTTCGGTATGCCAGTTCGCCGTCGAGCATGGCGGAGGCGATCGCCAGGATGTCCCGGCACGTGTTGTTGAACAGCATCCGCGTCTCGGGAACCCGTCCGGCCGAGCGCCGGAACAGGTCTCGCTCGGCCTCTGCCTCGGCGATCACGCCCGTGGCGGAGTACGCCACTGCGCGCGCGTAGTGCAGCATCGCCGAGGTGACGCAGTACAGCTCCGGATCGGAGGGCATCGGCTGCGCGAGGATGTCTGCCCACCGGCCGAAACGGATCAGCACGTGCACCCGCATGGCGAGGAAGCCCTCCAACCAGTCGGCCATGGGCGGGCTCTCCACGCGCAGCAGTTCCTCAGGGATGGACGCTTCGAGCTGCGCGGCCGTCGCCAGCGCCGTCCCGGCCTGGCCCAGGAACATCGCGCCGTAGATCTTGAAGTGGTAGTTGTGCGAGCGGTACAGCGTGTAGAAGTTCATCGCGCCGGCCCGCCGCAGGTACTTCTCGTCGGCCCTGATCGCGTCGCTGTTGCCCGACACGACACGTCGGTAGTCGCCGCACAGCACATCCAGGTGCGAGGGCATGTGGTGCAGATGGCCTGCGTCCGGGACCAGTCCTCGCAGCCGGTCGGCGAGGGAAAGGGCCTTCTCCGGCGTCGGCGACATCTCCATCAAGTGGATGTACATGTGCAGTACGCCCGGGTGATCGGTGCCCGTCTCGGCCGCCAGCGCGCGGTCGAGGACGTCCTTCGCCTCCATGGTCCGCGCGCCGACGGCGGGCTCGCCCGTGCGGAGGTCCCAGAGCTGCCACGGAGTGAGGTTCATCAACGCGTCCGCGTAGAGGGTGGCGATGTCCCGATCGTCGGGTGCGAGCTCGTGAACGGCGCGCATGGCATCGGCATAGGGCGCGTTCCAGACGGAGCAGTCCTCCGCGGCTTGTGAGGCCGGATAGCGCTCGCGCAACGCCTCGATGAGGGCGCGCTCGGTCGGCGTGGCCCCGCCGCTCAGCGCATGGGCCCGTTCGACGGCGGCGTGCGTCCGTTCCACTGTGCGCTGCAGATCGGCGTCGTCGAAGAACTCCCAGGGCTTGTTGTAGTTGGGGCCCATGGCGTACGCGACACCCCAGTACGCCATGGCGCAGTCCGGATCAGCTGCCGCCGCCGCTTCGAAGCAGGTGACCGCCTCCTCGTGATTGAACGCGTAGCTCCATACGAGGCCCCGGTCGAACCAGAGCTGCGCTTCCGGTGAACGGGTCGATACGGGCCGGGTGAAGGGCCCGAGGTCGAAGTAGTCCATGAGGATCTCCTGCAGAGGATGCGACTCGACGACAGTCGGCGTCCGGCGCACAGCTGCCGACCGAGGTTTTTGCGATGGGCTTCCGCGTTGACGGACGGGGCATTCGCCGCGGCGCCTTCTGCCTGCCTTCAGAGGGCGCGGACCAGTCGTCCCCAGCCTATTTCCGTGATCACTGACGGCCTAGCACCACATGAGCCTCATTCCGTGTTGTCAGCACGTGCGAAGCACTGCGGGCCACGGCCCTCGTCACTGCGGCTGTGCCGATGAGGGCGCGGATGAGGCTGAGGTAGCGCTCGGCTTGCGTTCGTAGCGGCGGCAGCCGGCCCGGCGTGGACCCGGTGCGCTCGGCCACCCGGCGGCGACACCCGGCCGATGGGGGCTCGGACCGAGGTCAACCCCTTGACCTCGGTGGCCTCAGCCCATACTTTACGGTGGAAGCCGATCCATGAATACCGAAAGGAGGCGACCAGCAGATGTACACCTACTCTGATCTCGGTCGCCTCGCCCAGCACACGGTCTGGGTTCCGGGCCGGATCGCGCACGGCTGCTGAGTACGCCGTTCTGATGTGCCCGTCGCGGCACATTCCAGGTTTCCTGTCACCACTTTCCGGCACGTCGCTGTCGCGTGCCGTTCTGCGCCCGTTCCTCTTACGCGGCGCGTCTGAACACAGAAAGCTGCCTGAAATTGGCGAACATGATGAATCGACCGATCGCGCCCCGAAACGAAGGCCTGACATGGTAGCCGCGCGGATCACGGTCAACGGGAAAGAAACACCGATTTCACCGGCCGCACCCCACACCACAACGCTGGATTTTCTGCGCGAGCGTGGCCTCACCGGCACCAAGGAGGGCTGCGCCGAAGGTGAATGCGGCGCCTGTTCTGTCCTGGTGGCCCGGCCGGGGGTGAACAAGCCCACCGACTGGGTGGCGGTCAACGCCTGCCTGGTCCCGGTGGCGGCGCTGGACGGTCAGGAGATCGTCACCTCCGAAGGTCTCGCCACCTCCGGCGAACCCGGCACGCCACCCATCCTGCACCCGGTGCAGGAGGAGATGGCGGTCCGCGGCGGCTCCCAATGCGGATACTGCACGCCGGGCTTCATCTGCAGCATGGCCGCCGAGTACTACCGTCCCGACCGCTGCGCCCACGCGGACCCGGCCGACGGCGCGGGCCCGGCCGACAGCACCGACGCCGAGCACGGTCCGAACGGATTCGATCTGCACGCGCTGAGCGGAAACCTGTGCCGCTGCACCGGCTATCGCCCGATTCGCGATGCCGCGTTCGCCGTCGGCGCGCCCACCGACGAGGACCCGCTCGCGCAGCGTCGCGAGCAGTCCGCGCCCGCAGCGGTCGCCACCGAATACGCCCAGGACGACAGCACCTTCCTGCGGAGGAACACCCTGGCCGAAACGCTGCGGTTGCTGCGTGAGCGGCCCGACGCGGTGCTGGTCGCCGGTTCCACGGACTGGGGCGTGGAGGTCAACATCCGCTCCCGCAGGGCGGATTGTGTCGTCGCCATCGACCGGCTGCCCGAACTGCGCGCGCTGCGCGTCGAGTCCGACCACATCGAGATCGGGGCGGCGCTGACGCTCACCGAGATCGAACGCCGCCTCGACGGCGACATCCCGCTGCTGGCACAGCTTTTCCCGCAGTTCGCCTCCCGGCTCATCCGCAACGGTGCGACCCTCGGCGGAAACCTGGGCACCGGTTCCCCCATCGGCGACAGCCCGCCTGCGCTGCTCGCGCTGGAGGCGACGGTGGTGCTCGCCGACGCCGACGGTGAGCGCGAGGTCCCGCTCGCGGAATACTTCACCGGCTACCGGCAGAGCGTGCGCCGTCCCGGCGAGCTGATCCGCGCGGTGCGCATCCCGCTGCCGCTGTCGCCGGTCGTGGCCTTCCACAAGATCGCCAAGCGGCGCTTCGACGACATCTCCAGCGTGGCAGTCGCTTTCGCGCTGGACATCGAGGACGGGATCGTCCGCAAGGCACGCATCGGCCTTGGCGGCGTGGCCGCCACCCCGATCCGCTCCCTCGCCACCGAGGCGGCCCTGGAGGGCAAGCCGTGGACGGCGGACACGGTCGAGGCCGCGGCCGGAGTGCTGCAGGTCGAGGGCACACCCATGAACGATCATCGTGCCAGCGCCGAGTACCGCTCCGCGATGCTCGGCCAGAGCCTGCTGAAGCTGTACGCGCAAACCACCGAGGCGGTGTCGTCATGAGTCATCTGTCCGAGCGGCCCGAAAAGCCTGTCGTCGGCATCTCGATGCCCCACGAGAGTGCCACCCTGCACGTCACCGGCAACGCGCTGTACACCGACGACCTGGTTCATCGCACCAAGGACGTACTGCACGCCCACCCGGTCCAGGTCATGAAGGCCCACGGCACGATCACCGCGCTGCGCACCGAGCCCGCGCTCGCGGTGCCCGGTGTGGTCCGTGTGCTGACCGGTGCCGACGTGCCAGGCGTCAACGATGCCGGGATGAAGCACGACGAACCGCTGTTCCCCGACCAGGTCATGTTCCACGGCCATGCGGTCGCCTGGGTGCTCGCCGAGACCCTGGAGGCGGCCCGGCTCGGTGCGGCGGCCGTCGAGGTGGAACTCGACGAACAGCCCTCCGTGATCACGCTGCAGGACGCGATCGCGGCCGACAGTTTTCACGGCGCTCGGCCCGTGATGCTGACCGGCGATCCCGACGCCGGCTTCGCCGACTCCGCGCACGTGTTCACCGGCGAGTTCCAGTTCTCCGATCAGGAGCACTTCTACCTGGAGACGCACGCGGCGCTGGCCCATATCGACGAGGCCGAGCAGGTGTTCGTCCAGAGCAGCACCCAGCATCCTTCGGAGACCCAGGAAATCGTCGCGCACGTGCTCGGTCTGCACAGCCACGAGGTGACCGTGCAGTGTCTGCGGATGGGTGGCGGCTTCGGCGGCAAGGAGATGCAGCCGCACGGCTTCGCCGCTGTCGCCGCGCTCGGCGCCAAGCTGACCGGTCGGCCGGTGCGGCTGCGGCTCAACCGGACGCAGGACCTGACCATGTCCGGAAAGCGGCACGGGTTCCACGCCGGGTGGAAGATCGGCTTCGACGCCGACGGCCGCATCCGGGCACTGGAAGCCACCCTGACCGCTGACGGCGGCTGGAGCCTGGACCTGTCCGAGCCGGTGGTGGCCCGTGCGCTGTGCCACATCGACAACATCTACTGGATTCCCAACGCGCGCATCACCGGCCGCATCGCCAAGACCAACAAGGTCTCCAACACCGCCTTCCGCGGCTTCGGCGGACCGCAGGGCATGCTGGTGATCGAGGACATCATGGGCCGGTGCGCGCCGCTGCTCGGCCTGGATCCGATGGAGCTGCGGGAACGCAACTTCTACCGGCAGGGTCAGTCCACGCCGTACGGACAGCCGGTCGTTCACCCCGAACGCATCTCCACCGTCTGGCAGCAGGTCCGGGACAACGCCGGCGTCGCCGATCGCACGCGCGAGATCGCTGCCTTCAACGCCGCGCACCCGAACACCAAGCGGGCACTTGCGATCACCGGCATCAAGTTCGGCATCTCGTTCAACCTCACCGCCTTCAACCAGGGCGGCGCGCTGGTGCTGATCTACAAGGACGGCTCGGTCCTGATCAACCACGGCGGCACCGAGATGGGCCAGGGCCTGCACACCAAGATGCTCCAGGTGGCCGCGACCACGCTGGGTATCCCGCTGCGCAAGGTGCGGCTGGCCCCGACGCGGACCGACAAGGTGCCCAACACCTCTGCCACCGCCGCCAGTGCCGGGGCGGACCTCAACGGCGCGGCGGTGAAGAACGCCTGCGAGCAGCTGCGCGAGCGGCTGCTGCAGGTGGCCGCCACACAGCTGGGTTCGAATGCCTCCGATGTGCGCATCGTCGAGGGCATCGCGCGCAGCCTGGGCAGCGACAAGGAGCTGGCCTGGGACGACCTGGTGCGCACCGCGTACTTCCAGCGAGTTCAGTTGTCGGCGGCCGGCTTCTACCGGACCGAGGGTCTGCACTGGGACGCGAAGACGTTCAGGGGCACGCCGTTCAAGTACTTCGCCCACGGCGCCGCCGCGGCCGAGGTGGAGGTGGACGGCTTCACCGGCGCGTACCGCATCCGGCGGGTGGACATCGTGCACGATGTCGGCGACAGCCTTTCCCCGATGATCGACATCGGGCAGGTCGAGGGTGGTTTCGTGCAGGGCGCAGGCTGGCTGACGCTGGAGGACATGCGGTGGGACGCCAGTGACGGGCCGAACCGCGGCCGGCTGCTGACCCAGGCCGCGAGCACCTACAAGCTGCCGAGCTTCTCGGAGATGCCCGAGGAGTTCCACGTCACGCTTCTGGAGAACGCCACCGAAGAGGGCGCCGTTTACGGGTCCAAGGCCGTGGGTGAGCCTCCGCTGATGCTGGCGTTCTCGGTGCGAGAGGCGTTGCGGCAGGCCGCTGCCGCGTTCGGGCCGAGCGGGGTCTGCGTCGAGTTGGCCTCGCCCGCAACGCCGGAGGCGGTGTACTGGGCGATCCAGGCGGCCCGCAAGGGCGATGCCTCACGGAACGGGCGCGTCCACAACGGGTCTGCCGCCAACGGCCAGGTCGTCGACGGCAGGAACCGAACCGACGCCGCAGCGTTGAGCGGTGCCTGACATGACGTGGGTCGCCGCGGTCGCACGGTTGAGAGCCCGCCGGGAGCCCGGTGTGCTGGTGACCGTCGCGACCGTGCGCGGCCATGCCCCGCGCGACGCCGGTGCCAAACTCGTGGTGGGGCAGACCGAGACATGGGGCTCGATCGGTGGCGGCAATGTCGAGGCCGTCGTGATCGATCGGGCCCGGGAGATGATCACCGTGGCCAAGCCGGAGCCGGAGCTGATTGATTTTGCCCTGAACGACAAGGTGACCAACCGGCACGGCGTGCAGTGCTGCGGCGGCACGGTCTCCGTGCTCCTCGAACCGCTGCCGGTGGTACGGGCGGTCGCGATCTTCGGCGTCGGACACGTCGGGCTGGAACTGGCGCGCATCCTGGCACGCCAGGACCTCGATCTCCATCTGATCGACACCCGCTCCGACATCCTCACCGAAGAGCGGCTCGACGTGCTGGCGGACGCGGTGGCGCAGGTGCATGTGCATCACACGCCACTGCTGCCCGAGGAGGTGCTGGAGGAGCTGCCGCGCGGTACCCACATCCTGATCATGACCCACGACCACGCCGAGGACGCCGCCCTGTGCGACGCCGCCTTGCGCACCACCCACCTCGGCTCCATCGGGCTGATCGGGTCGGCGGCCAAGTGGGTGCGGTTCCACAAGCGCCTCGCCACCGAGGGCGGTCACGACAAGGCCGCCATCGATCGGATCAAGACCCCGATCGGGCTGGCGGACATGACCGGCAAGGAACCCGCGACCATCGCCGTGAGTGTCGCAGCCGACTTGCTGCGCACCTTCGAAACCGACGGGGACTGACTCTCCAACCGGATCGACCGGGGCCCCGCACGCGTGCCAACAGCACACACGCGGGGCCCCCTTCGGCACAGCTATGCCCTTCTACATCGTGAGTTGTCGGCAGACCAGCTCATGGGCGAGCCGTGCCGTCGTCAGCAGGTCCTTCCGGGCTGTGCCGAGGTTCGCTCGCACCGACAAGCCGTGTACGACGGATTGGACGAGCCCGGTCAGGGCCGCCGCGTCGGCCCCGGCGACGAGTTCCCCGTCCTGAACCGCTCGCTCGATGCGTGCGACGAGAGCCCGCTCGTACAGCCCGGCTTTGCTGCCGAAGACGGCGTAGAGGCTGGAGCTCGACCTCCCGACGGCAGCGGTGAGGTCGCGGGTCGACATCCCGGAGTAGCCACGTCTCCGGAAGAGGCGGGCGGCGTCGACAGACTCGGCCGCCTTCTCAACGGCGTCGCCGTTGTCCGATGACCGGAGAGCCGGCGTCCGTAACGGGATGAGCATGACGACGGCCGCCGCCCGTGGGTGGGCGACGGCCGGTCGGCTGCGGGGTCATGCCTTGGTGAAGCACCAGGTGGTAGTGGGGCGGTGGTCGTACGAGTACACGATGCTACGCACGTACTGCGGCCCGCACTTCTCGTTGCCACCGATCACGTCGCCCGTCTTGTACTGGGCCTCGGGTGAGGAACAGTCGACGATGGTCATCTCCACGGCGTCACCGGAGCCGGTCATCTTGACGCAGTCGCCGACCTTGGCGTTGTGCTCGTCGTCGTATGCCTTGGCCGAGGCGGACGCCGAGGCTTCCTTCGCGGCCTTGCCGCCATTGGGATTGGTGTTGTAGTCCACCACGTACCAGACAACGCCGCCGATGACGGCCAGCACAACGGCCAGACTCAGCAGCCGCTGCAATGCACTTGGCTGCTGCCTCTGCGGGCCGCGCGGCGGTTGCTGTTGACCGTACGGCTGCTGCGGCCCCTTCGGGTGACCGTACTGCGGCGGGGCCTGCTGATACCCGTACTGCTGCGGCGGCTGCTGCTGGTACCCGTACTGCTGCTGCGGGGGCTGCTGGTGTCCGTACGGCTGCTGAGGCTGGTTCGGGTAGGGCGGCGGTGCGGACACGGCTTTGGTCCCCCATGGTTGACGACGTGAATGAAGGTCAACGTGATGTTGACCGGTGCAGGTTACCGTCCAGCGTCATTCCGCCGGTCAGGGGTACCCGGTGCGCAGAGCCCCACTCGTTCGATGCCCAGGCGTGCCGCGAGGGCCGCTTATTGGCGTCCGCCTCAGCCGCCACGGTGCCCCCTCTGGATAGCCTGCCGATCATTCGAACAGGAGGAGGGCCCGACGGTGGACACCGAGCATCAGCACCCTGCGATCCAACTCCCCGAGGGGTCTTGGTGGGACTGGGAAGTCATCGCCTGGGACGCAGGCCGACTTCGATTGGCCGCCGGCCACGACCTCACCTACCACCACGGCTTGGAGCTGGTCTTCGGGGACCCGGCCTTCGTCAGCTGTCCGGCGATGTTTCACGATCCGGCCTTCCGCCCGCCGACGGCCGAGGAGTCGATGCGAGTCACCCGTCAGCTCGGAGAGGCACCGTCCGTTCTGGTCGCCTTCGAAGCGGACGCGAACGGTCAAGAGCCTGTCACCTGCCTCATCGCTGCGGAACGGCTTGAGATCGTGCACGAGAAGGTTCTGAGGTACTGACGCGAGGACATGACCCCCGGTCAGTGACTCGCGCCAGAGGGTCGGCCGCCGGGCGATCAGACAAATCCCCGCGCTCGAAGCGGCCGTGCCCGGGCTTCCGAGCTTCCGTCACAGACTCGCGAGGAGGTCGTCGAGCGGGGCCGGTACCTGTCCGGGGTCAAGGACCTCCACCAGCAGACGGCCGTAGCGGATCTTGCGGCCCTTCTTCGTACCGAGGAAACGCCGCAACTGCTGGTGCCGGGGCCGACCGTGTTGCGCCGGCTGGCGCAGGAAGATCTGCCAGGCCCGCAGGTCGCCATCGGCGCGGATGATGTCCTCGACCCGCGCCGTGCCGAGCGCGCGAATCAGCTCGTCCTCCAGGTCCGCCACGCAGACGAAGAAGTCCTGGTGCGGCGCCCCGGCACGCTTCAAGCCTCGGTCGTAGAAGCGCTGCTCGCCCTCGTCGCACAGTCCCGTCAGGCGCAGGCCGAGACCGGGTGGCCCGAGAAGGCCGGCGTAGCGGCCGATACTCATCGCCCCGCCCATCGGCACGACGCACACCCCTTCCGCGGCCAGGTCCCGGCCACGCCGGGCGGCCAGCGCCTCGACGGCCGCGAGGTCGCTCGGTCCTTCCAGCAGCACCGCTGTCCGCACTTCCAGTTGTGCCGCCAGATCGCTCGCCGGATCGCCGGGACCGCCGGCCGCCCAGCGGCTGACCGCGTCCCGGAATGCCTGCATGTCCGCCATGGAGTGAGTGTGCCCTTCCGCCGGCCCGCACGGCACGGAACATTCGGAGGAATTGCTGGGACACGAGCCTGGAGACGTCCCTCCCTTCAACCAGCGGCCACGGGCCCCGGGTAGTCCACTTGGGCGTGTTTCAGGTGTGGCTGATGAGAAGCGTGTTGGCCATGGCCACGGGCGGCGTACCGTAACCGCATGGAGCAGCGCATCACTCTGGTCACGCTGGGGGTTTCCGATCTGGCTCGTGCCAAAAGCTTTTACGAGGCTCTTGGCTGGCGGGGGCAAGAAGTCGAGGAGACCGTCTTCTTCCAGGCGGGCGGCCTGGGACTGGTCCTGTGGGGCCGCGACAAACTTGCGGAGGACTGCGGCCTGGAGCCAGGGCAGGCGGTCGGATTCGGCGGCATCGTGCTGGCGCACAACGTCCGGTCCGAGGCCGAGGTCGACGCTCTGCTCGCGGCAGCAGAGGCGGCCGGTGGGACCATCACCAAGCCGGCGGCCGTCAACGCCATCGGCTTCTACTCCAGTGCCTTCGTCGATCCGGACGGCCACGTCTGGGAGATCGCGCACAACCCAGGGTTCCCCCTCGCCGAGGACGGCTCGGTCACCCTTCCCGATTTCGGCACGCTCTAGCCGCGCTCAGCGTGCCGTAACAAGTTCTGAGGGCGGGCCCGTGACGTGTCCCGCGGGAGGCCGCTGTGGTCGCCGGCCCGGCCCGCCTTCTCCTTGGCGTCCCGCCACCCCTCACACCCGTGTTAGCCGGACGTTAGTGGAGCGGCAGCCTTGCGACAGGAGCGCCGATCAGAGTGGGTGACGTACCGAGGAAACAACGACATCGATTGACCCGGGGGACCCGATGAGCTCCAGCACCACTGCCCGCACCGCGCGCCGCCGCACCCTGCGCGTTGCCGCCGCGGCCCTGACCGCCGTCGCCGGCCTCACCCTGACCGCCTGCTCCGGCTCCGACGCGGCCGACGCGAAGCCCGCGGCACACACGGACGCGGGCAAGGCCGCCGCCGAATCCAGCGGCGCGGGCTCCTCCGCCGGAGCGCAGGGTTCCGACTCGCAGGCGGGCCCCGGCGCCAAGGCTGACAGCAAGGCGGGCGCTGCGGGCAAGCAGTCGGGCAGCGGGCAGGCCGCCAACGCCGGCAAGGCGGGCTCGGGCGTTGAACGCTGCCACACCTCCGGCCTGAAGGCGTCGTTCGCCACGGGCGAGGACGCGACCCCGGACCCTGACGCGGGCGGCTCGACGACCACCAGCGTCGTACTGACCAACAAGGGCAGCCACACCTGCAAGATCGGCGGCTTCCCGGGCGTGGACCTCAAGACGGAGAACGGCGGTGGGGTCTGGTCGCTGCAACGCTCGTCGGCCAAGCACGGCTCGATCACCCTGAACCCCGGGGACAGCACCGACTTCACGATCAACCTAGCCCTGACCAAGGAGGAGGAGGGCTTCTGGCAGCCCGCCTTCGCGGTCATCACCCCGCCGAACGAGACCACCTCGCTGACCCTGGACTGGCCGTGGGACGCGCTCGTCGACCAGCGTGGTGCCACCCATCCGGCCACCTTCGTCAACCCCATCGGCTGACACCGGGGCGCTGCGATGAAGGCATGGCGAACTCGTATCGGCGTCGGCCTCCCTGTTGAGGCATGAGACCGTCTGGATATGTCAGCGCCGATGAGTGGGTTGCAGGCGGCCTTGGCCGCGGCTTCGTCTCCCTCGTGGGCGACGCGTGCTCGTGCCGGGCGCGACCTTGCTCCGTTCGCTGATGCTCCTGAAGCTGCTGAGGCGTTGGTGAGTCTGCTGCTGGACGTTGCGGACACAGCGGTGACGCGACGGACGGCCGAGGCGCTGGCCAGGGTGGGGACGATGGCCTCCGTAAGGCTCATCGCCCTCGCGGTTGCCGAGGCCGATGACAATCATGCCGACTGGATGCAGACCGGGGTGGAGGACGCTCTCGCGGGGCCGGGCAGTGTGCCGGATGTCGCAGCGGCCTGCGGATGGCTCGCCCGAGACCCGGAATCAGCAGTCCGTCGGGGTGCCGCGGAGCTCGCGGTGTGGACGGACGCCACACGATGTTGATGTGAGGCGAACGGCGCGCCATGCTGAGCCCGGAGGCGTCGGCGGCCCCACGGCCCCGTCTTCGAACGGCTCTTTCCCAGGGCCGGAGTGATGCGAGTGTGACCGCTGCTTCGTAGGAGGTGGCGGTCTGCCCGTTTCGGGTGCCGATGCCGCGGAAGCTCTTGAGCTGGTCGGAGCAGCGTGCGACGGGGTTGCGTCCGCCGTGGGCCCTCTGGTTGAAGCCTGGTGGCCGGCCGCCGCTGCTCCCGCAATGGTGCCGCTACTGCAACCTTTTCGCAGCACGAGTGGTCATGCACGAGGCGCAGGTGTGCGCATGTACGCATGTCTGCAAGCGCACTCACGCACACCATGCGTCACGCACGGCCTGACCATCACGAACATCAACCTGTGCTGCCCAGGCAGCACTTGGGATACGAGAGCGGCGGCGGAGCGGGTAACCCGGACGAGCCGCCGCGCCCGGGCGAAGCCGCTGCCGGTGGCTCGGCATCCCAGGACCGCGACGGGTCCGCCCGTCCCGCCCCAGGGAAGCCGCCGAAAGCTGCCGGGACCGCCGAAGGGACCACTGAGGGGGCCCCTGGCGCGGGTGCTGCCACCGGTGGAGGCAAGGAGGCCGGTGATTTGCACGTGGCCGTCCGCGGGCTGCCGTCCCAGCTGACTGCTGGCGGTGCCTGGACCCCCTTCTCCATGACGCTCACCAACACCACCGGCAAGTCCCTGGGGGAGGTCCAGCCCTTCCTGCTGGTGTCCTCTGCCGAAGACGTCGACCGGCCGTACCGGGAGCTGGAGACCGAGTACCGCGACGCCAAGACGGGGCGGTGGAAGACCTTCCATGACGCGGCGCCCGACGACCTGTTCGGGTTCCTCGCCGTCGGTCCGCGCAGCACCATCACGCTCCAACTGCGCACCCGCGTGGTGAAGGACGCCAAGCCCGGCGCCGGGTACGCGCTCGCCGCCGGCGACTACCGCAACCGCGACGGTTCCTGTGGTTCGGCCAAGGAAGCCTGGTACGACTTCACCATCCTCCCCGCGGGCACGAAGCCGACGCAGCCCCCGACCACCAAGCCGAGCGACCCGGGCAAGCCGGGTGGCACGGCCGAGCCCAGCCAGAGCGCCGTGCCCGGCGGCGGTACGGGTGGTTCCGACTCCACCGGAGGAGCCCTCAGCCCGCAGGGCGGCGCCCACCTCGCCGCGACCGGCTCCTCGTCCGCGCTCCCGGCGATCGCTCTCGCCGGCGGAGCCGCGATGGTCGTCGGCGCGGGTGCGGTCATCGGCGTGCGCCGCCGCAAGGGCGTGGCCGGTCCGGGTGACACGGATGTCACCGCGTAAGCCCAACCATTTCTCCAAGAACCTGATAGCCCAAGGATCCACAGCCTTTAGAGCTCAATGACACTCCATACAGAGGCTTCAAGGGTCCGAAGAGCCAGGAAAGAGATCTTCATGAATCTGCGCCGCGCCCTGTCGGTCTCGGCCGCGACGGCCGCCCTGCTCCCCGTGGCGGTGGCCGCCGCGCCCGCCTCCCAGGCAGCCCCTGCCGAGGAAATCCCGACGTGCTACGACCTCGACACCGCCTACGGGCAGTACCACGACAACACCTTCGTGGGCCGCTCGTTCGGCATACCCAAGTCGATCACTCTCGGCACTCACTGGACGACCTACACCGCCACGCTCACCAACGCCTCGGCGAAGGAGCTGAAGTCCTTAGAACTCAGCGCCAAGCTGGGCAGTTATGTCTACAACGAGGGCGAGCGCGACCTGAGCCCGTACGGCGATCTGCAGTACTGGGACACCTCGCAGCGCGCCTGGAAGACGCTGCGCCAGGCCGGTGGAGACGCCGGCGGCACCATCCCCGGCCCGAAGACGCTGAAGCCCCGCGAGTCCGTCCACGTGCAGCTTCGGTTCAGGGTGAGTAATGACCTGCCCCTGGACCAGACGTACGACGGGTTCACCGGCCTCACCGGCACCTTCGTCGACCGCTACCGCGACATGGACTGCACGGCCCACGGCGACGCCGGCGGCGGCTTCTACCCCCGCAAGGGCTGAAACCTCCGGGGAGGGCTGCCGCCGCCGCGGCCCGACGGCGGTGGCCCCCTGGTGCACTGCGGGCACTCCGGGGCCATGGAAGTGGCAGTCCTTACGCCGACGATCGGCGTGGTGGATCGTGAAGTATCAAGGAGAGATGACGGCACGTGTCCGTTTCTCTCGTTGCGTCAGGTGATCGGATTCGCCGCGAATGGTGGACAGAGATCATGCGAGCGGCAGACTGGCCCCATGACCGCATCAGACCCTAAGGCTGATCTTCACTTCTCTCTGCAGTCCGCCCGCGATGCCTTGCTGTGGAAGCTCGATGGGCTCTCCGAGTACGACATCCGCCGTCCCGCGACGCCGAGCGGTACGAATCTCCTCGGCCTGGTGAAACACGCGGCCGGCGTGGAGCTGGGTTACCTCGGCGACACCTTCGGACGGCCGTCCGGTGAACCGCTGCCCTGGCTCGAGGACGGCGCTGAGCCCAACGCGGATATGTGGGCCACTGCCGGTGAGACGCGCGAGTTCGTCGTGGAGCTTTACCACCGAGCGTGGGCGCACGCGGACGCGACGATCGACGCGCTGGCGCTGGACACGGTCGGCAAGGTGCTGTGGTGGCCCAGCGGCAGGGACGAGGTGACGTTGCATCATGCCGTGGTGCGCGTGATTGCCGATACACACCGGCACGCCGGCCATGCCGACATCCTCCGGGAACTCATGGACGGTGCCGTCGGGATGAACAAGGCAAACGACAGCATGGCGCCGGGCGACTCGGCGTGGTGGGAGGGCTATCGAAGCCGACTGGAGCTTGCGGCTCAGGAAGCCGACCGAGACGCGTAACGCCACACCAGAGCATGGAGTTTCCCGGCACAGCTACGCCTCAGGACTCGTCACACCGTGAGCCATCGGGAATGGCGGTCTGTCAGGGAGACGTGGGGGTGGGGTGCGTGACGGCTCGTGTCCGACCCGACCTGCGACGGTTACTGCGCAGGAGAACTACAGGCATGCTGTTCGGTGCCGTTCCATGATCCCGTTGAGTAGTTCGGGACGGGGCCCGGGGAGGTGAGTGGGTGCCAGGTGAGAATCCAGCCGGCGGTAAGCGCCGCCGCGCCGCCTGCCAGGGCGATTGCGCCGCCTGTTCCGATGCCTGAGGCCACGGAGCCGAAGGAGGCAGGCCCGACGCCTTGCAGCGTCATGCTGCCGGAGCCGAGCAGACCGTATGCCTGGCCCTGGCCATCCTCCGGCAGGGCGTCCAGGAACGGCCTTTGCAGGCCGAGACCGTAGGCGAATCCGACGCCGCAGAGCAGCAGCAGACAGGCCGAGACGCCCACTCCGGGCTCGGCGGCGAAGCCGACCAGCGGCAGTCCCATCAGCGCAATCAGCGGGACCACCAGTCGCTCCCGGGTGGGTGGCCGTAGCAGTCGGCCCACCAGCAGGTCGCCGACAAGCATGCCGACCGGCAGACAGCCCATCAGCACCGCGTACCAGCCGGGCGCGAAGTGGCGTCCTCCCGCGTAGGCGACGATCAGGCCTTCCGCGCCCGCTACGAACGCGGACGGTAGCCACTGGGCCAGCATCAGTCGTCGCACCGTGCGTCCGCGCAGCAGCAGGCCGGCACCGTGCAGGCTCGCCCGAACGGCCCCGCCATTGCCCCGAGCGCCGCCGGGTGGGCCGCCGAACTCTCCCGGCTGCAGCCGGGGTAGCCGGATGCGGATAGCGAGGGCGCAGGCGAGGTAGAGGGCGGCGCTCACCGCGAGCGCCCGGTGCGGGCCGAGTACCGCGACGACCGCACCTCCCAGCGCCAGACCGAACAATTGCGCGCCAGAGGAGGCGATGTTGTTCAGTGAACGGCCCAGCACATAGGCGTCGCCCTTCAGCCACTGCGCGACAAGCCGACTCGACGCGCCGCCGAACACCGGTGTGGCGAGGGCGACCAGCGCCACGACACCGAGGCTTGCCGCGATCGGCATCCGCACCAGGGAGAGCAGCAGGGCGGCGGCGCACTCCAAGGCGTAGCCGCCGGCGATGAGCGCGCGGGGCGGCAGTTGGTCGGCCAGCGAGCCCAGCAGCAGCGAGCCGAACAACTGCGGGAGAAAGCCGATGCCGAAGGCCAGTGCGCTCAACAGCGCGGAGCCGGTGGCCGCGAAAACCAGCACCGAGAACGTGGTGATCCGCAGCGCGCCCGCAGTGATCGCGACGGTGCGGGTCGAGAAGAGCAGCCGGAATCGCGGCTCGGCGAGCACCTCCCGGTAGGTGGCACGGTGGTTGACCTGCGCAGGTTCGGCGGTTGGGGTCATGGCTCCCAGCCTCGCCGTGCGCCCACGCCACTCACCAATGATTCGTCGCTGGACGAATCGGAACAGACGTCCCGCGGTAGCATCGCAGGGTGCTCCGCTTCGAAGTCTCCGTCGAGGACCTGCTGCGCAGCCGCTTCGCACTGTCGCCCGCGCTGGACCTCTGCCTACTGCTTCGCTCGCTCGCCGGCCAAGACCGGCCGCTGCCGCGAGCCTGGGCCACCCGGCTCCTGCCGGCCTTTGAACGGCTTCGCCGCGAGACCGAATTGGACGCTGCCCTCGCCCTGCACGCCCCGCGATCCGGACCGAACTTCGTCGCCCCGCCCCCGCGCGGCCTCAACCAGACCTGGGCAGACGACCTGGCCACGATCCGGAGCACACCGCTGGAAGCGGCCCGCCACGAATTCGCCACCACCGCGACCGGCCCGTCCGCCCGTGATCCCCGCGTACGCGCAGTGCTGGACTCGACGGACGCCGTCTCCAGGATCGCCGAGGCGATGGACCAGGCGTGGCACGAGCTGCTCGCCCCGGACTGGCCGCAACTGCGCGCGATCTGTGAGCGCGATGTCGTGCACCGGGTGGGTGTGATCGGCGAACACGGATGGGCCACGACCATCGAGAGCCTGCACCCGAGCATCGCCTGGCGCGCCGGCGGTATCGAGCTCGGCTTCTTCCCCCGAGGCGGAACGGTCCGCCTCGCCGGCGACGGGCTACTGCTGATCCCTTCGGTCTTCGTCGCGAATATCGCCGCCCACCTGGAAGACCCCTGGCCCAGGACCTTGGTCTATCCTGCCCGCGGCACCGCCGCCCTGTGGGGCGAACAGGAGACCGTTCCCCAACCGGACGCGCTGACCGCTCTGGTCGGCCGGGCCCGGGCCCGGCTGCTGGTGGCGCTGGACGCCCCGGCCAGCACCAGTCACCTCGCCCGAAGCCTCGCCATGGCACCCGGCGCGGTAGGAGACCACCTCGCCATCCTGCGGGGCGCGGGGCTGCTCGTCCGCGCCCGGTCCGGACGGTCGGTGCTCTACCGGCGAACCCCGCTCGGCGAGGCACTGGTCGGCGGTTCGAGCTGAGGCTCAGATCAGCACTGCTTTTTTGAGGCACCGCCGGCAGACGATTGCGCAGCCGAGGGTGAGGAGGGCCTGGTGGATGTCGGCGCGGATTTCCCAGCGGATACGCAGTCGGCGGAACCAGCGCAGAAGTGCGAAGGCCGCTTCGAGGGACGCCGTCATGCTCCGCAATCCCACGGTCTGGTGTTTCGCGGGCTGTGCCGGTTGTTCGGGCTCTGGCGGTAAGGGGCCCGGGGGCTGGTCGGGTGCGTGTCGCCTGCCGGGTGGTGGTGGCTGTGGGACGGTCGACCTCTCTAGGCCAGGGCCACCAGTGCCAGCGCGGCCTGATCGGGGATGGTGACGTCGAGTCCGGTCAGCTTCTGGAAGCGGCCCAGGCGGTTGAGCACCGTGTTGCGATGGCAGTACAGGCGCTCGGCGCTCGCCGACAGGCTGCCGGTCGCCAGGTAGGCGCGGATCGTCTCCACGATCACGTCCCGTTCCGATGGTGGCACCGTGCCGAGGCCGGCAAGCAGCGCGGCGGAAAAGCCGTGTTGCTCGTCGAGTTGGCTTTTCGTCACGCGGGTCCATGCCTGCGCCAGGGTGACCAGCCTGTTGTCGTCGGGCCGGAGTGTCCGGCAGATCTCGAAGGCTGTCGCCGTCGCCGCAGGTACGGCACCGAGTCCCGCAACATCCGACACGAGGCCGCCCGCCATCCCCTGCAGTTGCTGCAGCTGGCGCTCCTGCAGTCCGCCCGACCGGGGAGCCGGCCAGAGGAGGACGACGCGTCCGGGCTGGTTCAGCACGAAGAGCTGCTCGCCGAGAGTGGTGACCCGCGCGGCGGCACGGTGCGCATGCTGAGAGGCCGCCGCATCGGCCACCACCACGCGGAAGACGGCATCGGCCTCGACGCCCAGGGCCCGCGCGATGTTCTGCACGTCCCGGGGGGACTGGCCGGCCGGGCCGAGCAGCTCCGCGAGATAGGTGCGCTGCTCGTCGCGCGTGGTGGCGGCCAGGAGCGCCCGCTCCTCCAGGTAGCTCTGCTGCACCGCGCGGGCGTAGTCATCGACCACCGACCACAGGTTTTCGACATGCAGGGCCAGTACGGCCATGTCGCTGTCCCGGGCGCGAGTCAGCATCGCCGACCACAGCAGTCCGAAGTCGAGCTGCACTGCGGCGACGAGATCCTCGCCGGGCACCCCCTGGCGTGCCCGGAGCCGCCCCAGCTCGCCGGGGAGCGAGCTCAGCTGGGTCGTGGTGGAGTCGGTGGCGACCGCGCTGAGGATCAACGCCAGCGAGTCGCGCGCCGACTCCCGCAGCTGCTCCTCGCCCACCGGGCCCGCCCGGTATCCATCGATGTCATCCACTTTGCCCAGGAAGGTCTCCGCCAGTGCGTCGACCTCACTGGTCATGGCGGCGACCAGCTCCCGCCAGCGCGGCAGGGACTCCCTCTTGCGCTCGGCCAAATCCTTCATGGGGAGCTCCCGGCAATGTCCTGGCGGTTGTGCGTGTGCACAACCATCTTGCTGAAATCGGTGGCGGGCTGCAATGGTCCGATGATCCGGCCCGGGGTCGAATGAAAGCCAACCAGCGTCCGGCCCGTCTTCTTCCGGAGTTCATAGTGAGCGACACAGCAGCCGTCCCCATCACCGAGCCGCCGGGCACCATGGACCGCGCTGTCGCGCGCCGAGTCGCCGTGGCGGCGTTCGTCGGCACCGCCATGGAGTGGTACGACTTCTTCCTGTTCACGACGGCCGCGGCGGTCGTGTTCAACGTGCAGTACTTCGTCTCCGGCAACGCCCTCGCCGCGACGCTGGCGTCATTCGCCACCCTCGCCGTCGGGTTCGTGGCCCGCCCGCTGGGCGGCCTGCTGTTCGGCCGGCTCGGGGACCGGGTCGGCCGCAAGCAGGTGCTGATGACGACGATCGTGGGCATCGGGGCGGCGACCGTGCTCATCGGCCTGCTGCCGACGTATGCCTCTCTGGGGGTGGCCGCTCCCGTGATGCTGATCGTCCTGCGGATCCTGCAAGGACTCTGTGTCGGCGGCGAGTGGGGTGGAGCGGTCACCATCGCCGCCGAGAACGCGCCTGCTTCCTCACGCGCCGTCTACGCCAGCATTCCCCAGCTCGGCTCTCCGGTCGGCACGATCCTTTCCTCGGGTGCGTTCTTCCTCTGCTCGGTACTGCTCTCACCGGACAATTTCGACTCGTGGGGATGGCGGGTGCCGTTCCTGCTCGCCCTGCCGATGCTGGCGGTTTCGGTCGCGATCCGACGTCAGCTGGAGGAGTCGCCCGCCTTCAAGGCCCTCCAGGCGGAGGAGACCGTGGCGGAGACGCCGCTGCGTCAGCTCTTCCGCCGTGACTGGCGGCAACTGCTGATCGGGTCCTCGATCATGCTCATCGGAGCCGGCGGCTTCTACCTCGTCACCACGTTCGTCATCAGCTACGGGCAGCGGGTTCTCGGCCTGAGCTCTTCCATGTTGCTGCTGGCGACCGTCATCGCCGCCGCAGTCGAGATCCCGGTCATCGTCTCCGGGGGCCGGCTCGGACAGCGGTACGGCTCCAGCCGCGTCGTGATCGGCGGGGCACTGGCCACCATCGCGCTCGCCTTCCCGGTGTTCTGGGCGATCGGGACGGCGAGCCCCGTTGTCGTCGTGGCGGCGATGACCGTCGGTGTCGCCGCGGTCTCCTATCCGTACGCCGTCTCCGGCGCCGTGCTCACGAGCCTGTTCCCGGCGCAGGTGCGCTACAGCGGGGTGGCCGTCTCCGCCAACTTCGCGGGTCTGCTCAGCGGCTGCGTGCCCCTGGTCGCGACAGCCGCGCTCACCTTCACCGGAGACACCCTCTGGCCCAGCGCGGGCATCCTCACGCTGATCGGATTCATCGCTCTCGCCGGTGGTCTGCTGGCACCGCGCTACAGCGTCACCGAAGCCGGTCTCAAGCACTAGATGTGCGCGCCTTCCGCCTCTTGTTTCGTCTTGAGGGGGAGCAGGCCATGAACACGGGTGCACTTTTCAGGGCCGAGGTGCCGCGTTCGGTTGCCCGGCCGACATGACCCAGTGGGTTCTGCGGGTCGAGCTCACCTTGATGTACCGCCCGGTCCCAGCCGCGCTCCGACGGCGCTCCGACCGTGTCACCCCCCGACCTCAGGTCCTCAAACTGCCGGCCGAGCCGGCACACCCACCGAAAGGGACTTCCGCATGAGTAACTCCCGTACCTCTTCCGGCACATACGCGCAGGACACCGCCTTTCTGGAGGACTTCACGACCCTCTCGGCATTCGGTTCGACCCCCGGGGGAGGCGTGGAACGGCAGGCCGCCACAGCCGCCGACGGCGAGCAGCGTGCCTGGCTGCACCAGTGGCTCACCGACCGGGGCTTCGAGGTCCACTACGACAGCGTGGGCAACCAGTTCGGTCTCTTCACCTTCACCCCGGGAGCGCCGTACGTCCTCAGCGGATCGCACCTGGACAGCCAGCCGCTCGGTGGCCGCTACGACGGCGCCTACGGCGTCCTCGCGTCGGCCCACGCCGCCTACCGGGCCGTCCAACGCCGGCGCGCCTCCGACGACGCACCGCGCTACAACGTGGCCGTCGTCAACTGGTTCAACGAGGAAGGCTCCCGGTTCAAGCCGAGCATGATGGGCAGTTCGGTGTTCACCGGGAAGCTGTCCGCCGGGACCGCCCTCGCCACGACCGATCCGGCGGGCACCACCGTGGAGAGCGCGCTGCGCGAGATCGGGACGATCGGCGACCACGCCGGGCCCGAGGTGGCCTCGTACGCCGAGATCCACATCGAGCAGGGCCGCGGCCTGGAGGACGCGGGGACGACGATCGGCCTGGTGGAATCAACCTGGGCGGCACGCAAGTACCAGGTGGTCGTCCGTGGCGAGCAGTCCCACACGGGGTCGACGATCATGGCGGATCGCCGCGACGCCCTGTTCGGCGCCTCGCTCCTGGTCGTGGGCGTACGCGAACTGGCCGAGCAGAGCAAGGACACCCCGCTGCACACCTCCGTGAGCGAGATGGCCGTTCTGCCCAACTCCCCGGTGGTGGTGGCTCGCGAGGTCCGCATGCACGTCGATCTGCGTTCGCCCGACGAAGCGCTTCTCGACGCCGCGGCCAAGAAGCTGGCCGAATCGCTTCCGGGCGTCGAGGAGCGCGCGTCGGTCAGCATCGAGTTGGTCCAGACGCACGGCTGGGGTGTGGCGCAGTTCCCCGCGGCCGGCGTCGAGCTCGCCGCCGAGGTGGCTGAGGAGCTGGGGCTCAGCCACCAGCGGGTGATGACCATCGCGGGGCATGACTCGGTGAACATGAAGGATGTGGCGCCCGCGGTCATGCTCTTCGTGCCCAGCGTCGACGGCATCTCCCACAACGAGGGCGAGTTCACGCAGGACAGCGAGATCTGCGCCGGCACCGATCAGCTGGCCGAGGTGCTCCACCGGCTGATGAACGGCGCCCTGGACAACGTCCGGTGAGGCGGGGGACGGCGCGGGGCCGATGCGCCGCGCCGTCCCCTCGTGACGGCGAGCGTCCGGCGCTCCCCGCCGGCATTGGATTATTGCTGAAGGTGGGCCACGATTGTGCACATGCACACCCCGCGTCCGTCCCTGCCGCCGCCGGATCCCCGCGTCTCCGCTCTCGCCAGCCAGTGCCTGGAGGAGATCGACGTCCTCGTCGAGGAGTGGGCGGCCTATGTGGGGCCGGTCCGTGCGAGCTACGCCGACCTCGTCACCGACCAGGAGTCCCACGACAGTGCCTGGCAGGCGTTCGAGCTGCTGTTGCGCACCGTGGCCCAGCTGCCCGTGCCGGAGCACATCGCGGGTGTCTCCGAGCGGGTCGGCGAGGAGCGTGCCCGGCAGGGCGTGCCGCTCGCCGCGCTGCTGGAGGCCGCGCGCGTGAACTTCCACATCGTGTGGTCCGCTCTCGTACGGCGGGCGGACGAGGAGGAGAAGGCGCGGCTGGTGTCCTCGGCGTACCTCGTGTGGGAGGCCGTCGGAGGCCATGTCACCGGCATCATGACCGCGTACCAGCGCACGGTCCTGGAGATGGGCAGGCGGGCCGAGG
The DNA here is from genome assembly GCF_045782725.1 of Streptomyces sp. Pv4-95. Taxonomy (NCBI): domain Bacteria; kingdom Bacillati; phylum Actinomycetota; class Actinomycetes; order Kitasatosporales; family Streptomycetaceae; genus Streptomyces; species Streptomyces sp. Pv4-95. Next base: position 368,968 of record NZ_CP127172.1, on the reverse strand, counting down.
ACGAGCGCCGGCTGTGGTTCGCCCGGCTCCGGGAGACCGGGGGCAGCAACCCGATCGTGGTGCGTGACGCCGCCCTGGCACTCGGGTTCCAACCGGGCGAACGGTTCGTCTGCGCGGTCGCCGCGCTCAGTGACGGTGCCGCACTGCACAGGGCCGCGGCCGCGCTTCGCTCCTCCGACGTTCCGCTGCAGCTTCAGGGCGTCGCCTCGGATGTGGTGCTGACCGTCCAGCTCGGGGCCCGGGTGACGCGGGACGTGGTGCTGAAGTACCTCCAGGAGGCGCCCTGCGGCGTGTCCTCCGAGGTGGCCGGGCTGGCCCAGGTGCCGCGCGCGGTCGAACTGGCCACTGCGACCGCCCGGGTCCTGCCGGCCGGTGCGACGGGGCCCAGGAGGCTGGAGGAGAGCTGGCTCGATGTCCTCGTTCACCGGTCGGAGGGCTTCGGACACGACCTCGCCGCCGACGTCCTCGGCGGCCTCGCCTCGGCGGATGTCCCCGGGTCCGAGGCGGAGCGGCTTCTTGACACCGTGCGGATCCACCTGGCAGGGACCGGGTCCGTGGCGGACACCGCGGCCGCTCTGTACTGCCACCGCAACACCATCCGCCACCGGTTCGACCGTTTCGCGGAGCTCACCGGCTACGACGTGCGCCGCCCCGAGGACGCGGCGCTCCTGACGCTGGCGCTGCGCGCCCGCACCCAGCTGACGGAGGCCACCGGCCGGTGACACCGGCCGATGACCTCCGCCGACCGGTCTCGGTCAGGCCGGGTGCACGCGAATGACCTTGCGGTTCACGAATTCGCCCATCCCGTATTCGCCCAGCTCCCGCCCGACTCCGGAGCGCTTGACGCCTCCGAACGGGAGGTCCTCCTGTGTGCCGGAGGGGCCGTTGACGGAGGCCATGCCGACGTCGAGGGCGTCGGCGACGGCCTCCGCCGCCGCGACATCGCGGCTGAAGACCACGCTCCCCAGGCCGTAGGGCGTGTCGTTGGCGAGGCGGACGGCCTCCTCGGCATCGGCGACGCGGTGGACGACGGCCACGGGACCGAAGATCTCCTCGTGGTAGGCGCGCATCGCGGGGGTGACGCCGGTCAGAATCGTCGGCTCGACGAAGGCACCGGGGCGTGCGATACGCGCTCCACCGGTCACGGCCGTGGCCCCCTTCTCCACCGCGTCGGCCACCTGTGAGATCACCGTGCGGGCCGCTTCCTCGGAGGACAGCGGGCCGAACGCGACGCCGTCGTCCGAGGGATGGCCCACCGTCAAAGAGGCGACCGCTGCGGTGAAAGCGGCGAGGAAGCGGTCATGGACGGCATCCGCCACGATGAAGCGCTTCGAAGAGGTGCAAGCCTGCCCCGCGTTGCCCATCCGGCCCTCAACCGCAGCGCTGACGGCTGCTTCGAGGTCGGCGTCCGGGAGCACGATGAACGGGTCGGAGCCACCGAGTTCGAGCACGTACTTCTTGAGGTGGCGGCCGGCGATCTCGCCCACCGCGCGCCCGGCCCGCTCCGATCCGGTGAGGGAAACCCCCTGGATCCTGGGGTCCGCGACGATGCGCGCGGCCTGGTCGTGGTCGGCGCGGACGTTGACGTACGCACCCGACGGCAGCCCGGCCGCCGTCATGATGTCCTCGATGGCCTGCGCCGACTCCGGGCAGTTCGGGGCGTGCTTGAGAAGGATGGTGTTGCCGAGGACGAGGTTGGGTGCCGCGAAGCGTGCGACCTGGTAGTAGGGGTAGTTCCAGGGCATGATGCCGAGCAACACCCCGAGCGGCTCGGACCTGACGCACGCCTCGCCGCCACCGCGGATGTCGAGCTGTTGGTCCGCGGCGAACGCCGGCCCGTGCTCCGCGTAGTACGCGAAGATCGCCGCTGACAGGTCCACCTCGCCGAGCGCCTCGCTGGTGGTCTTGCCCATCTCGCGGGTGATGATCGAGGCGAGGGCCTCCCGTCGCTTGCGGAACTCCCACGACACCGCCAGTGCCGCGTCCGCCCGCTCGGCGATCGGGCGTCGGCGCCAGGAGGCGAATGCGTCCGCCGCGGACGTGACCGCGCGTTCGATCTCGCTGTCGTCATGGGTCGGATAGCTGCGGACGAGGGAGTTCGTCGTGGGATCGACGATCCGGTATTCGCTCACGTTGCTTCGCTTCCTTGGTGCGCCGTGCCCGCGCGGACACGTGGTACGGACTGACTGCGGCCTGTTCGGCCGGCGGGGGAGGTCAGCTGAGGTGGAGGAGGTCGCGGAGGTCCTCGCCCTGCGCGATCCGCCGGATGAGTTCCGGTTCGGCCGCGTCGGAGGCCTCCGCTTCGGCAAGGACCGCGTCCAGGTTCCGCGGCGGCAGGACGACCACCCCGTTGGCGTCACCGAGGACGATGTCCCCCGGCTCGACGCGGACGCCGCCGGTCTCTACGGGGATGCCACGCCGCCCGGCCCCGCTGTTCAGCCGCTTGGTGGTGAGGCAGCTGCTGCCACGGGCGTGGACCGGAATTCCGGTGCGGGGGTGCGAGAGTGCGTCGACATCGGTGACGACACCGTCGACCACGATTCCCGCGGCCCCACGGGCGCGTGCGGCCGCGGCCGTGACCGCGCCGATCGCCGCGTGGGTGTGGTCGCCGCCCATGTCGATGACCAGCACCTCGCCGGGGTTCAGGCCGACGATCGCCCGGTTGACCGCGCCGGCATCCGGCTCGGTCAGGGCGAGGGTGGCCGCCGGACCGGCCATTCGCCGAGCGAGACCGTACCGCCGGATCGCCGAACTGACGAAGCCCCGTTCAAGAAAGTGGCCGAGGGTCGGGAAGTCCACCTCCCGGACACGTTCGAGCAGCCGATCATGGCTGCTGGGCACATCGTCTGGCGCCTGCATGCTCAGCCCTCCGATTCGCTGCGAAGGACCGCGATGCAGTCGATCTCCATCGAGACCCCCCAGAGTCCGACGCACACCGTCGTCCGCGCCGGCCGGTGACCTGCGAAGACCTGCTCGTACACCTTGTTGTACGGGGGCAGTTGCTCCTCCGCGCCGAGGTAGGTGTTGAGCTTCACGATGTGGTCGAGGTCGGAGCCGGCCGCGACGAGGACGGATTCGAGGTTGCGGAGCGTCGCGCGCACGTCGTCCGCGAACGTGCCGGGGGAGTGGCCGGGCGCCGCCGGAATCTGTCCGGTGGTGAACACGAACCCGCCGGCGGAGGTCGCCTGGACGTACGGGCCGACCGCGGTGGGCACACCGGGGGCGGTGTCGAACCGCTGGATCGCACTCATGCCTTGGCCACCGCCTCGGTGCCGACCGGCGGGGCGACGGGACCCGGTGCGTCGATGTCGCCGAAGCGCGTCTCGGCCAGCAGGATGAGCGCCAGCAGCGACAGGACCGCCGCGCCGAGGACGTACCAGGCGATCGAGGCGCTGCTGCCGGTCGCGGACAGCAGCGCTGCCGTGATCGCCGGTGCGGTCGCGGAGCCGAGCAGGCCGGAGAGCATGTACGAGACGGAGAGTCCGGAGTATCGCACCCGGGCGCCGAACAGTTCGGCGAGGAACGTTGCGATCGGGCCGTAGTTGGCGGAGAAGGCGACCGTCATCAGCCCGTAGGCCACGAAGACCGAAGCGGTGGAACCGGTGTCCAGGAGACGGAAGAACGGGAAGGCCAGGGCGGCCTCCGCGGCGACTCCGGCGAAGATCACCGGCTTGCGGCCGACGCGGTCGGAGAGCCGGCCGAAGAACGGGATCGCCACGAACGCGACGGCGCAGGACGCCATGACCGCCCACAGCATCAGGCTCTCCGAGTGGCCGAGTTCGGTGGTCCCGTAGCTCACCCCAGAGGTGACCATCAGGGTGAACGTCGAGCCCGTGGACAGCGTCGCGATTCCGCCCAGCAGGACCTGCCGCCAGTACTGCCGGATGAGCGCGAAGAACGGAATCCGGGCCTTGGCGCCGTCCTGCCTGACGGCCTGGAAGGAGGGCGTCTCCTCGATGTGGAGACGGATGTAGATGCCGATGCCGACCAGGAGCACGGACGCCAGGAACGGAATACGCCAGCCCCAGCTCAGCAGTGCCGCCGAGTCCAGGTTCGCGGCCATCAGCAGGAAGGCACCGTTGGCGAGCAGCGTGCCCAGCGGCACTCCGACCTGGACCATGGAACCGTAGAAGCCGCGCCGGCCGTGCGGTGCGTGTTCAACGGTCATGAGGACGGCGCCTCCCCACTCCCCGCCGAGCGCCAGGCCCTGGACGATTCGGAGTCCGAGCAGGAGGAGCGGCGCCGCGATGCCGATGGCGTGGAAGTCCGGCACCAGGCCGATCCCGAACGTCGCCGCACCCATCGCCGTGAGCGAGGTCAGCAGCATGGATTTGCGTCCGAGCCGGTCGCCGAAATGCCCGAACAGCACCGCGCCGACCATGCGCGCCAAGTACGCCGACGCGAATGTCAAAAAGGACAGGATCGTACCGACGGCGCCGTCGAACTGAGGGAAGAATACTTTCCCGAAAACCAGCGCCGACGCGGTGCCGAAAAGGAACAGGTCGTACCACTCGACGGTGGTTCCGATCACGCTGGCGAGGGAAATCTTTCGCATTCTCGCCGCGTCGAGGCGGCTCGCGTCGAGGCGGCCCACGCCGGTCGGCGCGGAGGCAGGACTCGTCATGAGGACTCCGAGGGGGACAGGGGACATGGCCGGCGTCCGGGAGCACCCGGCGATTGGCCAACGGTGCCCCGGCCCCAGCGCCACCGGCAAGAATCAAAAGCACATCACCGCAGGCCGCGAACTGTGCAGATGACCAATGAGCCAACGAGCTGAGCCGGGGCCGCGGTTCGCCCGCGGCCCTGCCCGTCCTTGCGGCCGGCTACCGGAGGGATCCCGTCACCGGCGGCTCGGGTGTGGGGCTCGGCGGCTCGGCCCGGCCGTGCCAGGGGACTCGCGCCGACGGGTGTTCATCTGCACATCGATCACGGCCTTTTCGAGTGCCGGTGCCACGTGCCACACGATCCGAGGAAAGCAAGAATGGATCGGCAAGTGAATCCTCGAAGAAGGAAACGGGACCCGCGATGGTGAATGCCGATAACCCCGACCGCAGGCTCTCCGCAGGCCATCTCATTGTCGCCCAACTGGAGCGCGAAGGCGTCCGACGGGTATACGGCGTTCCCGGTGAGTCCTACCTCGATGTCCTCGACGGCCTGCACGACTCCACGATCACGACAGTGGTGGCCCGGCACGAGGGCGGCGCGGGCTTCATGGCCCTGGCCGAGGGGCGATTGACGGGCCTTCCAGGGGTGGCGATGGTGACCAGGGGGCCGGGGGCCGCCAACGCGTTCATCGCCGTCCACACCGCCCACCAGGACGCGACACCGCTGATCCTTTTCGTGGGTCTGATACCGGTCGCGGACCGGGGGCGCGAGGCGTTCCAGGAGTTCGACGTCTTCGGATGGTTCGGCAGCACGGCCAAGAAGGTCGTGGTGCTGGACGACCCGTCGGCCGCGGCCCGTGTCGTCTCCGAGAGCATCCAAACGGCGCGGAGCGGCCGGCCCGGACCTGTCGTGATCGGCCTGCCCGAAGACGTCCTCACGCACTCGGTCGGTACGACCCATACGTCGGAGCCGCTTGCCGTCCCCCGGCCCCGTGCGGCCGAGTCCGAGCTGAAGGAGCTGGTCGGCCGGCTCGAACGCGCCCGCCGGCCCCTCGTCGTCGTCGGCGGCGAAGGCTGGACCGCGCAGAGCGGTCAGGAGCTCGTCCGGTGGGCGGCAGAGCACTCCGTCCCGGTCGTCGCCGACTTCCGTGCGTACGACGCGGTCCCCCACGAACTCGACGGGGGAAACGCCTTCGCAGGTTCGCTCGGGTACGGCCGAAGCAGCCGTACGGCAGGACTGCTCGACGAGGCCGACCTCACGCTCTTCCTCGGTGCCGCCCGTACCGATGTGCTGAGCGACGGCTACACCCGGGGCCTGGACTCCGAAACGGTGCTGGTCCTCCCCGGCGAAGCACTCGGCCACGCGGGCCGCGTCGACCAGTTCGTCTCAGCCGACGCTCCCGCGTTCGCGCTCGACCTGGCCACCGCACCGGTCTCGGTGCATGCGGACGCCGGGTACTGGTTCGCTGCGGCTCGAGCCGCGTACACCCGATCCCGCACCGCCGCCCCCGCGCCGGACCCGGGCGGCTCCTACGTCGACATGACCGCGGTGATGGGCGTGCTGCAGGAGGAGCTCGCACCGGACACCGTCATCACCTACGGAGCCGGCAATCACGCACTCTGGCCGGCGCGCCATCTGCCACACCGGTCGCCCGCCTCACTCGTCGCGCCGCGCAACGGCGCGATGGGCATGGGAATTCCGGCCGCGGTCGCGGCGTCGCTGGTGTTCCCCGGCCGGGAGGTCGTCTCCGTCGCAGGTGACGGCTGCTTTTTGATGAATGGCCAGGAGCTGGCGACCGCACGCGGATACGGGGCCACATTCATCGCCCTGGTGGTCGACAACGGCTGCTACGCCACCATCCGGGAGCATCAGGAGGGCACCTATCCGGGCCGCCCCTCCGGAACACAGCTGACCAACCCCGACTTCGCGGCCTGGGCCCGCGCCCACGGCGCCCACGGCGAGACCGTGACCTCGACCGCCGACTTCCGCGAGGCATTCCGCCGTGCCCGCGCAAGCGCACTCCCTGCCGTCCTCCACCTGCTTCAGGACCCGGAAGTCCGGGCGCCTGGAGGCTAACGGCCTCACCGAGCACGTTCCCCGGGCACGAGCGACTGCCTGTGCGGAGCGTCAGGCAGCGCGGATAGCCCCGACCTGAGACTTGGTCGGGGCTATCATCGTTGCTGGTCAGCAAGGGCGGAGGGATACGAGGAAGGGTGCCGCGTTACGGCTGCCTCGTGGTGGGCTCGGGCTGCGCTCCCTTCACGCGTCGCTCACGAAGACAAACCGTCCGCCCTGCGGACCGACAGGCATGCGGCCTGACACGGAAACGCCCTCCTGAAGGACCGCGAGTGGGCCCCTTGCCGAAAACGAACAGGGCTGGGCCGCGGCGGGTGGATCCGTCCCCGCATCTCTGTCAGATGACGTTGATGGTGGTGGATGGTGAGGTGCGGTCGCCGACGGTGAACTGGAGGCTGGTAGGGCCGACGAGGGTGTTGTCGGAGGCGGTGACGCAGACCCACATGACTGACTGTGATCCGCTCGCGGGGATGGTCAGGTCGACGTCGGAGAAGGTGAGGCTCTGGCCGTCGTCGGACAGCGTCCCCGAGTACACGGTGGTGCTTCCGCCTGTGGGCCATACGGTCAGCTGGTGATCAGGGTTGCCCTGGGTGCCGAACTGCATGGCTGCATCGGCTGGGAGGGTGGCGGTGACCTTTTGCTGTGGGATGGTCTCCGTCCCGTTGTTGCGGACCTCTCCGCCCGGGTTACACGGGCCGCCGCCCTCCCCGCTCCGCTGTCACGGGCGCGCCTCCCGGTGACACGCTGTAGCCGGGGGTGACGACGACCGTGGTGGAGGGGGATGTCTTTCCTCCGACGGTGAAGGTGAGGTTGGTGGCGCCGAGCGGGACGTCATGGCCGGCGCTCACGTCGACCCACATGGTCGTGGTCCCGGGCAGTTGCAGGTCCACGTCGGAGAAGATGAGTGACGTGCCGTCCTCGGAGAGGGTTCCGGTGTACTGGGTGGTGTCCCCGGCTGCGTTCTGGACGGTCAGCTGGTGGTCGGCGAGTGTGGGGGTGCCGAAGAGCAGGCCGCGGTCGGCGGGCAGTGCCACCGTCACCGTCACAGGTTCGAACGCGACCTCCGAGGCGACGCGTACTCCTGGGTATCCGGCCGGTCCGCCACGCGTCAGCTCCACATCGGGTGGCGCGCCGGGGGTAACCGTGAACTCGGACCACTGCAGGACTACTTGGCCTTGGTTGCCCGCGTCGCCGACGGGGGAGTTGTACAGGGGGTCGTCCTTGCCGCCGGCTCGGGTGCCGTCGCCCGGAAGGGTGCGTCCCGCGGCGACTCCGGGGCCGCCCACAAAGCTGCTGCCACCACCCCCGCCACTACCGCAGAAGGCGCTTGACGAGGCGTAGACCTCTAGGCCGCCTCCTCCTCCCGCGTGGCCGGCGCCCCCGCCCGTGTTGCCGCCGTAGCAGGCGCCCCCGCCTCCGCCCATACCTGGGATCGGCACCTGGCAAATCGGCCCGCCGGCCTGCGAGGAGAGGGTGGTCGCGGCAGGTGACATCGCGCCCCGGTCCAGCGGAGATCGGGTCGCTGATCGGTGAACCAATGGGCGGCGAGCAGGCCGGATGCTGTGGCGACGAGGGCTGCTGTGATGGCGGTGGCGCAGAGGTCGGCGCGTAGGCGGGGATGTCGACCGCCGAGGTGCCCGGCGTACGAGCTGATGTCAGGTCAGAAATGCCAGTTGGTAAGGGAATTGGCGTCGCAACGATGAGTGCGATCGTCGGTAGACCCTCAATTGCCGACACCGATTTGGGTGACAGCGCCCCGGCCTGCACCCGTTCTGCTACGTTGACCGCATGTTCCTCTTCCGTGCATAGGAGTCCGTGCTGACTGCGCCCCATCGGGCGCGGCGCTCTCGCCTCCCATGCACATTCAGCGCCACCAGCTCGGCGCTGCCTCCAAGAGGAACATGATCATGTCTTCATCTTCCATGGCCCCGTCGTATGCGGCTGTGCTCCGCACCCGCCACGCCTGCCGCACATTCGGTGCGGCACTGTTGGGCCGGCTCTCCTACGGAATGGTCTCTCTGTCGCTGGTCCTGGCAGTCAAAGAGGCCACCAACTCCTACGCCGTAGCCGGCACTGTCATGGCCCTGTTCGGGCTCACCAGTGTCTTTCTCTCGCCGGCCCGCGCCGGCCTGATCGACCGGTACGGGCCGCGCCGTGCTCTGCTCCCCATGGCCACGGTCTACGCACTGTTGCTGACCGGGCTGGCTTTCGCGGCCTCGTGGTCAGGATCGTCAGCAGTCCTGCTCGGGGTCCTGGCAATGACCGCCGGCGCCAGCACACCGCCTCTCGGACCGGTGATGCGGGCACTGTGGAGCGACTTGGTTCCTGACAAGCGCCTGCTCCAGCGCGCTTACAGCCTGGACTCGGTCGCCGAGGAACTCCTCTTCGTCACAGGACCGCTGCTCGTGGGCCTGTTGGTACGGGTGACGGTGCCATCAGTCGGTCTTGCGGTGAGCGCCGCACTCGTATTGAGCGGCTCACTTGCCCTGACCTCCTCTCCGGCAGTCCGCCGCGAGGGCGACCGCCGGCGGGCCTCCGCCGTATCGGCGCCGTCCCAGGAACCCGTCCACGCCGCGAAACCTGCATTGTTGCGCCGACGGCCGCTGCAAGGCCGCCCCGGGCTGGGGCAGGCAATCGCCGTCTCAGCCGGAGTGGGCATGTGCCTGGGAGCGTTCGACCTGCTTGTGATCGCCTTCGCCGACGCACGTCACGCCCCTGAGGCGGTGGCCTGGGTCTTGGCGGCGTTGTCCGCAGGCAGCGCCATCGGCGGCCTGATCTACGGCGCCGTCCCATGGCGCGCCTCAAGCAGGCTGCGGCTGTCATGTCTTGCCGCAGCACTGGGGCTGACCCTGGCTACGACGGGGCTTTCCCCTCATCCCTATGCGCTCATCGCGTGGGCAGGGCTCGGCGGACTGTTCATCGCTCCAGCTCTCACCACGGCCTACCTGATCGTCGATGAGGCCGCCGGTCCGGCCAACCGCATCCAGGCGGGCGCGTGGGTCAACACCGCTTTCAATGCCGGTTCATCAGGGGCAACCGCTGCCACCGGGCTAGCGGTAGGTCACCTCCCGTTGCCCATGTGCTTCGCAGTTGCAGCGGCCCCGGCGATCCTGTCCGCTGCAACTGCCGTGAACCGGTCCCGTCCTGCCGCACTCACCGCCGTCCTAGCGGATAGGGAAAGGACATCGGAGGCTGCGGGGCAGGCACCCCTCAGCGGATGAGTCGTGCGAGAGCCGGGGCAAGGCCCTACTCCTGGGGCCACCCGGCTCTCGTCGGTGCCTGGTCGCCCGTGCCTTCATGGGGTGCATGCCTCGGCAATGGACAGGCTGTTTTCGTAAAGGTGGTGTCGCGTGACCCGGCCGTCCTCGACGGTGAGGTGCAGAGCGAACGGGCCCTCGAAGGACTTTCCGGTCGTACGCACGGTCCCCGACACGTGCCCCAACAGAACCGCGTCGGTACCGTCGACGAGCAAGGTGTCGACGGAGGCGCGCGCGTCCTCGGGAACGGTGTACTCCATCAACTCGGTGAATTGCGCGGCGCATTCGGCGGCGGTGGACCGCGGGCGGATCCATGGGACGGCGGGGTTTTCGGCGAGCAGCCAGTCGACGTCGTCGGCGAAGAGTTCTACGAGCCGCCCGGTGTCCCCAGCCAACCGGGCGGCGAGGAACTCCTGGACGACGGCCCGTGTCGCCTCTGCGGCGGAAATCGCGGTGACGGCCGAACTCGTCGTGGCGGGGGAGGACGTGACGGACATGGCTCTCTCCTAGCGGCTGTGGACGGGTCCCTGCGGGGGTTCCCGTCGATGTGCTTGACCTTGCCGGGAAAGAGGAGAACCGTCGATTACTCCGGGGGTAATGGCCCTGGCCGCTTCTCCGCGGGTGGCCGCCGGGCTGGGACTTTGGGGCGGGGCCTGTGGCCGGCCGCGCGCCCTCCCTTCCCGGTCATGCCGACGGGGAACCTGCTGGGAGCATCGGGCCTGCCCAACTCTCCTTTGCCCCTACGCTCAATATCCGAGGGGCCCAGGGCGTGTATCGAAGGTGCCTGGTGAGGATGACGGAGAGTCCATTTGTGATCGAGAATGATGGGATGGTCACGCTGGAAACACCCCGATTGATCCTGCGTCGCTGGCGCGAGGAAGACGTTGCGCCCATGGCTGCCGTCAATGCCGACCCCGAGGTCATGCGGTGGATCCGTGACGGCAGCGTCCTCGACGAACAGCAGACTCGCGGCCGGGTCCAGGCATGGGAGAGCGAGTGGGAGTCACAGGGCTTCGGCCTGTTCGCCGTGGAGATCCGGTCCACCGGGGAGCTGGCCGGGTTCACCGGCCTTTCGGTTCCCAACTACTTGCCGGAGGTACTGCCGGCGGTTGAGGTCGGTTGGCGGCTGGGGCGTTCCCACTGGGGGCAGGGCTTGGCCACCGAGGCCGCTGCGGCCGCTGTACGGTTCGGGTTCGAGGAGCGAGGGCTGGAGCGGATCGTCAGCATCACTCAAGTGGGCAACGACGCCTCCGAACGCATCATGACGAAACTGCGGATGCATCCGGTCCGCGAGACCGTCAATCCCACCTGCGGTCGGCGAGTACGGGTGTTCCAGCTGTCGTCGGATCAGTACGTCACAACCATTGTGTGAAGATGCCCGCTCTTGCCACTTCGCGCCGTCATGCACCACTAGGTCCACTGACGGGACACGGGCCGTGAAGGGAAGCCTGCTGAGAAGATCGGCCTCAATCTCTTCCAGGACAGCAACATCCGGACCGTCAGCGATGGTCAGGTGAGGGACGACCTCGGTGAACTTGCCGCCGTACGGAGGGGCTTCAGGCCACCGGTCAGCGATCGCCTCAGTCAGCCGCCGCAACTGAGCTTCAGCCCCGTGACAGGGCCCTGTCACGGGAATGTGATGATGATGTCGACCTCGGGCGCGTGCGCAGATCGCAGCGCGCGGCCCCCGCGACGACGAAGGCACCGCCAGTGAGTACGTGGAACAGAGTTCTCGATGCCGCAGAAATCCGCTCCCCGCACCTGCGCAGCGACTTCACTCGGCAGCGCAAGCTGGTCCGGCGGTACAGACCCCAGCACTATGTTGCAACCCGCCTGCTTCTTCCCAGCGCCCTTGTTCCGCACGTCGTCGTTGCGACGGCGTTCATGCACCACACGGACAATCTGCTCGACTCCGGGCCCCGCCGGGCGCGCTCGGGCGCCTTCGACCGCTGGAATGAGGAAGTCCGTGAAGCCTTGGGGACGGGGCACAGCACCCACCCTCTGATCCGGCCTCTGCTGCACGCCGTGCGCGCACACCCCTGCCTCGCATCCCATGTCGAGGAATTCCTCGACGGTGCTCGCACGGACCTCAACTTCACAGGCTTCGCCACAGAGGCCGACTACCAGCGCTACATCGACCGGTACTCGCTCCCCGCGTTCATGGTCATCGCCGGCCTCCTGGCCCCGACGGCAGACCCCGACGATTACCGCAGCGCATGCCGCAGCTACATCGACGGCAGCCAGCGACTCGACTTCGTCAACGACTTGAGTGAAGACCTCGGCGACGGGCGGCTGGCCATTCCGCTGGATGCAATGGAGCGCCACGGAGTGACCCGCACGGATCTGGAGCATGGGCGGGACACCGCAGAGGTACGCGCTCTGCTGCACGAGCTCCTCGGGCAGGCCCGACGTACCCTCGCCTCCAGCCGAGTCATCACGCAGCTTGTCCCGCCCGCGCACCGCCCCCTGGCCAGAACATTGATAGCAGTGGAAGAACGCACTGCTGACGCCGCAATAGGCAAGGGCGCGGCGCTGCTCGCCGGCCCCGCTCGCCCACCCGTGCCCACGATGATCGCCCTGCTCCTGGGCGAATACCGACGTGCCTGGAGCCTCCGCCGAGCCGCGGTCAGACCGACTTGAGATCGGGTTCGGGAACGGATTTGCCGGGACATGTCGTGTGGTGCAGGGGGCGGGTCTCAAGGGGCCCACGCTGATGGGCTGGGCGCCGAGCCGGCTGGCTGCTGCCGCAGCGCCGCTGGAGCTCGCGGATGCCGAACCGGTAACCGACGGGGTAGCCATCGGCCGCAGAGGAGGCGCCCGGCGGCAGGCTGAGTGGGGACGATCCCCAGACGGAGCCTCGCCGGGCGCCCGGGCCCAGGTGCGACAGCGGTGGGCAGGCCCCGCACCCCTGCCGCCTGCCCTGACCCGGCTCCTACGGCTTGACGTCTGCAGGAGCTGTTACTCCGGCTGTTCCTTTTCGGCCAGTTGCTCGGGCGTGCCGACGAACGCGCGACCGCAGCCCGTCGGGAGTCGTTCGACCACCATGGCGATGGCCGCCTCCGCGGTGGGGGCGGGGCCGACGCTCTGGGACCGTGAGGGCCCGCTGACGAGGAAGCCGCCGCCCATGATCGGGGCGATGAACGGGACATCCCAGGTCCACCGCAGCTCCGTGCACCGGCTGAAGTGCAACTCGCCCATGCCGACCCAGGGGAACAGCTGCCGTAGTCGGGGCTCGGCGTAGGCGGCGCGTAGCAGCCGGCCGTCCACTCGATGAGTGGTGAGCAACTTCTGCCATGCGGTTTCGATGACGTCTTCCTTGCACGCGTCCTCCGTCATGCCCCGCATTCTGCTCGACACCGAATGATTTAGGCCAGCTCGCGCTGATAACTCTTGCCTGCGTACCGGGGCGCGCCTCAGGGGTGAACGCAACCGACCGCAATGTCGGCCGGAGGTCACCACCTGGCGGGTGGCCGTGAGCTGCCGGGCTACTTCAGGTTGGCGAGGAGGGCATCGAGGGCCTTGTTGAGGGCTTCGGAGTTGGCCGGGTCGAACCATGTGGTGCGGATGCGTTCGTTGTTGCCGTTGGGGGCCTCGTGGTCGGCGGCGAGCTGGTGCAGGGAGCGGGTCTCGTCGCTCAGGGCGCGCCCCACCCCCTGGAAGAGGCTGCGAATGTAACTGTCCGCGTCGTCGGCAGGGATGCCGTGGTCGGTGGCCCACGATGTGAGGGTGGCGAGGTACCAGTAGTGGGTGGTCAGCGTCCCCGTCAGCGTGGAGAAGACGTTGAAGGCCGCCTCGTCCGCGACCGGGAGCACGCCGCCCAAGTGCTCGAAGAGAGCATCCACTGCCGGGTGCGACGGGTACGTCACCGTGACGGAGCGGCGTTCGCGTATGGCGGGCAGCGGGATGGCCCGTACCAGCGGGGCATCGGTGGCCAGCGTCCGGCGCAGGTCGTCGTTGCCGACGCCGGCCATCACGTTGACCACGATCTTGTCGTCGTTCACCCTCAATCCGGCGAGCGCTTCGTGCCGGTCTTCGCGGCGTACGGCGATGAACACCACCTCGGAGCGGTCCACCACCTCCTGGTTGTCGGCGCACACCGCTACGCCTTCGTAGCGTGAGGACAGCTCCGCGGCCGTGCGGGCTCCCCGAGGGGAGAGGAACACCTGTGGCGACTCGTCGTCCCCGTCGAACAGACCCGTCACGAGGGCCCGGCCGATCTCGCCCACTCCGATGACGCCGATGCGCTTCACTGTCTCTTCCTCCGTGGTGCGTGGTGGACGTGCCCCTTGGTGGTCCGAGTCTGTGATGTGGAGCCGTATCCGTCGAGTGCGGGCGCGGGTCGAGGGACAGGCGGGCCCCGCAGCCCCGCCCCGAAACCCTCCGCACATATCGGGGCGGGCACACCGATCTTCTGAGGTGACCTGGAGCCGAACCTCGCGGCAACGTCGACGGTTCGGACTCCAGGGCGTACCAGGGGCGTTGCAGGGCGCGGGCTCGGGCTTCAGCTGTCGATCGCCTGGTAGAGCGTGGTCCAGAAGTCGTGGATGAGGCGCGCCGGAGCCGGAGTGGTCAACCCGACCTGGGTGAGCAGGATTCCGGTGAGCTGGTTGTTTGGGTCGGCGTACGTCGTGGTGCCGGTTCCGCCGTCCCAGCCGAACTGGCCGAGGGGAGCGTAGTCGCCGCGGTAGGTGCGCACCGCCATCCCGAAGCCCCAGCCGCCCTGCTGCCCCTGGCCGAAGGAGACATGGACGGAGTTGCGGGCCAGGGCCGATCGGGCGGTCTCCTGCTCGGGCGTGAGGCGGTTGGTGGTCATCAGCTGAACGGCGGGTCGGGACAGGATGCGTTCGGTTCCGTGCGTCCCTTGGTTCAGCAGCATGCGGAAGTAGGCGTGGTAGTCGTCGACGGTGGAGACGAGGCCGCCGCCTCCTGCTTGGAAGGCCGGAGGCGCGCTGTACTGTCCGCCCACCGCCTCGTCCCACACGGTGAACTCTCCGGTCTGGGGGTTGGGGGCGTAGCAGGGCGGGAGCCGGTCGATCTTTTCGCCGGGCACGTGGAATCCGGTGTCCTTCATCCCCAGCGGATCGAGGATGCGCTCGCGCAGGAACGTCTCGAACGGCCGGCCCGTGACCCTCGCGACGAGCACGCCGAGCACGTCATGGCTGAGGTGGTAGTGCCAGTGCTCCCCGGGCTGACGCATCAGCGGCAGCGTGCCCAGGCGGCGCATCCACTCGTCCGGCTCGGGCAGCGGCTCCACGCCCTGGCTGAAGATGCCCCGTTCGAAGATCGCGTTCATGATCGGAGAGCCCATGGCCGTCAGATCTATGCCGAGACCGAACGTGGAGGTCAGCAGGTCCCGTACGGTGATCGGCCGCCGGGCGGGCACGGTGTCGTCCAGCGGGCCGTCGATCCGCTGGAGCACCTGACGGTCGGCGAGTTCGGGCAGCCACTGCTCCACCGGGTCGTCCAGCCGCACCCTGCATTCGTCGAGCAGGACCATCACCGGTGCCATTGCGACCGGCTTGGAGGTGGACGCCATCCGGAAGATCGTGTCCCGGCGCATTGGCGCGCCACCGTCATGGCGCATCGTCCCGATCGCCTCGACGTGCGTCTCGTCTCCCCGGCTGACCAGGGCCACGAGCCCGGGGATCTTCCCGGACTCGACATGCCGTGCGAGCACGTCGCGCACTCGGTGCAGCCCTGCCTTGGAGAAGCCGCCGTTGGTCTGTCCCATCATGATCTCCTTGCGTGCAGTTCGATCTGCGCGACCCGTCCCGGCGTGGCGCGCATGGCCTCGGTGAGCTGGAGCTTGGTCATGGGACTCCCTCCGCGCTGCCGCTGGCACTCGCAAGCGTTCGGGAATCACTGAACGACTGCGAACCTACATTGCGTTTACGATTTGGGCAACAGGTCGAAGGCTCTCTCTGGCGCTCAACTGGGCGATGTCGAGCTGGTATTGCAATGGCTATGGCGCCGAATGCAATGGAGGATGGCCAGGGCTCGCATTGCAATGGGGTTCGTGTGAATGCATACTGCGCAGCGGGGTGCAGGGGTGTCGGACCCCTCGCATGTCGACAGATGGGAGATGAGCACCGATGCCCGGAGGCAGACTCACCAATGAGGACCGCCGGCACATTGCCGCGGGGTTGGCCGAGGGGCTCGGATACACGGAGATCGGTCAGCGCCTTGGGCGTCCCGCCTCGACCGTCATGCGGGAGGTCACCCGCAACGGCGGGCCGGATGATTACAGCGCGGACCGGGCGGAGGAGGCCACACGGCGGCGTGCGCGCCGGCAGAAGCAGGCTCAGCCTCCGGCGCCGCCGGTCCTTGACAGCGGCCATGGGCGAGACCCTCAAGCGGTCCATGACTTCACGGAGTCCTTCACCGCTCTCCTCGAACAGCAGGGGCTGCCGCGGATGATGGCCAGAGTGCTGGCCTGCCTGCTGATCAGCGACTCCGGCACCCTCACCGCCGCCGACCTGGTCCAGCGGCTTCGCATCAGCCCCGCGTCCGTCTCGCACGCCGTCACGTTCCTCGAACAGCAGGGAATGCTCTGGCGGGAGCGGTCTCCCGGCGGGCGCCGCGAACGGTATGTCATCGACGATGAGATCTGGCTCCGGTCGACCCTGGCAGCTCTGCGGATGAACGACGCCCTGGTGGCCGCATCCCGGCACGCAACCGAGATTCTCGGGGCCGCAACTCCGGCCGGTGCCCGTTTCGAGTCCTCCGCCGATTTTCTTCTCCTGGTGAGCGAGTCCCTCCAGAAGGTCATGGAGCAGTGGCGGCGGACTTCGGCCGCCCGGAGCGCCGGGCGACAGTAACGCTCTCTTGGTCGAAGGAGCAGCAGCAGCTCCACGGCTTGCCCTCCGGCTGCTGTCCGGCAGCCCCTGGGGTGGGCATGACCAGGCATTGCCGCAGGGGCTGGGGTAGCTCAAGACGAGTGCCACAGCAGCGTTCGGCGGGCCAACCGCCCCACCCCGGTCTCACCGGACTGACGACCATCGACTACTGCCCTCGTCCTCTGGCGTTTCGGCCCGATCCGAGGCGTCCGGGTGTTGGGCGATAGGAGGATCGCCCGGCCAACTTCTTTGTGCCATCTGCCAGTACGGCGGCCAGGCGGGGTCGGAGCAGACTCTCTGCCACGGCCGCGGTCCGGCGAACCTCTGCACTCGGAGTGCCGGCGTGGCCACGTACCGGATGACGTACAGAAGGGGGCGGCACGTGAGCGTGCAGCAGTATGACGAGATCGGTGAGGCGTTCGAGGGTTTCAAGTCCTTGCCGCTGACGCGTTACGGGGAAGTGCCGAGCTTCCTGGGCATGGTCGGGGATGTGAGCGGCAAGTCGGTTCTCGATGTGGCATGCGGAACGGGTTTCTACAGCAGGGAGTTCAAGCGCCGCGGTGCCACGGACGTCCTCGGTGTCGACATCTCCGTCGAGATGATCGCCGCCGCGCGCGAGATCGAGCAGCGTGACCCGTTGGGCTTGCGCTACGAGGTCGGTGACGTGGCCGAACTGCCGTCTCTCGACACCCGCTTCGACGTCGCGGCGGGAGTGCAGTGCCTCAATTACGCCGAGGACATCGCGGGGATGGAGCGGATGTGCCGCAACATCCACCGGAGCTTGGTGCCGGGTGGAGAGTTCTTCGTGCTCGCCCAGAAGCCCGACTACCGATTCGACTGCCCCTCCCTGGACAAGTACGGGTTCCGCTGCGAGCCCACCGGTGAAGAGAGTGAGACGGGTCCGCAGGCGCGGGTCACGGCTCTCCTCGACCCGCAGCCGATCAGCATCATCGCCACCGCCCCACGTCGCGAGGTCTACGAGGACTGTCTGCGGGCGGCCGGGTTCAGTGACGTGGAGTGGGTTGCGCTGCACGTGTCCGAAGCGGGCATCAGTGAGTTCGGCGAGGACTTCTGGGCGGACCTCCTGGCGAAGCCGCCGCTGGAGATGCTGCGCTGTCGTGCCTGATGGCCGGTTGGCCGGCCGGAGCCCGAGCGCGGTCCCGCCCTGTGGAAGCCCTGCCGAAGTCCTGCGGAATACGTGGGGGCTTGAGCCCAGTCCCGCACTGCCGTAGCACCGCCCTCACGCCCGGCGGCGCGGGCCCACGTAGAACGGGGGGCGCTGCAGGGCCCAACTGCTGTGCATCGCCCGGACGGTAAAGACGGCACCTACCGTGCCGAGACGCCTCGCCGCGTGCTCTGATACCTGTTCCATTGGTGCGGCAGCGGCGCGGCGCCCTGCACCCCGGGCCGGGTGCGGGTGCGGGCGCCGCGCCGCTCAGCCGGCGGGTGTCACATGCGGCTCTGGACCCAGGCCACGGCCAGGGCGATGAGGCCGCTGCCCGCGGCGTACAGGGCGCCGCGTACCGGCTCCTGCCACATCGGGCTGGGACGCGAGCGCTGTCCACGGGGGTGGCGCATGCGCCGGCGGCGTGCCCGGCGCTTGCCGGTGCCGTCCCGGGGCAGGGTGGTACCGTCATTTTCCATGGGTGTGCCTCCAGAAATCGGGTCTTAGCGGTCCTGATGGGTGGTGCGCCGCGTAGAGAGCCCCCTCGAACCAGTGGCCGTAGGAAGCCTGGCGCGAGGTAGCGGGCTCTCTTTCGCGTTGTGACTGATGGTATCGAGCGCCTGGAGAGTCGCTGCCAACTCCCGTGCCGTGGGAGGCTCCTGGGGCATCCGCCAGGCATGCCGAGACCGCCCTTTTACCTCACCGAGTCTGGTCAACGACGGTGCCGACGAGCGATCTGTCCGTCCCACCTGCGCATTTCCTGGTCTACGGCAGAAATCTCCGCGCCCTACCGTCACCATCCCGGGCTCGTCGGTGGAGAACGTCATGGAGTCATGGTCGAGCGGCACGCGAAAGCCCCCGGCGGGCCGGAGCGTGAACGGGCGCAGCGCGTGTCGCGCAGGTGGCTCTCAAGGTCTGTGCAGCTCGCGGCCGTTGTGGGCTCGGCGACGAGCCGCTTGCATCGGTGCCGCCCTCACTGGGCGCGGAGGCCGGCTCGTACTCGCGGTAGCCCAGGAAGGTGAAGTGGTCGGCGGACAGCCAGCGCAGCAGCTCGCGGGCCTCGTCGATCTCCTGGTCGCGCAGGTCGTCGGCGGTCGGCTCGGAGGGCAGCTCGTCGGCGATGCGCAGCGCGGCGCCGCGCATCTTCTCCCAGTCCTCGACGGACTCGCGGACGTCGGACAGCACCCGCAGCAGATCGGCGGTGATCTGCTGGAGGTCCTCGCGGTCGGTCTCCCGGTCGATCTCGACATGGATCCACGACTCGGTGACCGCGTCGTGCGGCAGCTCGGCCGCCTTGCCCTTGCCGGTGTTGCCGTGCGCCTCGCAGGTGGAGTCGTAGACCTCGATGAGCTTGCCGGCGACATCGCGGCGGACGATCACCTGCGGGTGGATCACCAGGTGGATGCCGCGGCCCTGGCGGGAGAGCTCGTTGGTGACCGAGTCGACCAGGAAGGGCATGTCGTCGGTGACGACCTCCACCACGGAATTGCTGCGCGCGGAACCGCCAAGGACCCGAACCGGAAGGACGCCTACGCCTTCGGCCGAAACCGGGGTGCGCAGGACTGGAGCCCGGGCGGCGGCGACGGTCATCGTGCAACGGGCCCCCAAGGTCGGGGAGCGGAGCACCTGCATGTCGAGGATCCGGCCGGCGACCTGGCAGGCCGCCGACGATTCCGGGGAGTCGCCCCCGCGTCTTGCCGGCCCGGTGCAGAAGCGAGGCGGCTGTCCGTCGCGGAACAACGGGATGCCGGCCACGCCTGCATTGGCGTGGCCGGCATCGATGAGCCGGTTGCCATCAGATTCACGCTACGGAGAATCCGATGCCGGCCGGGGAGGCGGCGGTACCCAGGAGCGGACCGTCAGCGAAATGGCCCTCCTGGCGTCGTTTGTTGTGGGAGACGTCCGGGTTCGTGGGGCGTCGGACGCTCCCACGGGTTGAGGATTCCGGCCCCGCGCCCTACTGCCAGGTCGCGGTGTCGGGGTCGATGCCGTGGGCGTGCGCGCACGCGTCGATGATTCGACGGAACCACGTGGCAAGGCCGGCGCGGATGCCGTCGTAGTGGGCAGCAAACCCCGGATCGGCCTCGTACATACGGCCGAGACAGACCTGCATCTGCCTGGTGAGGGGAAAGTACGAAGCAAAGACTTCGCGGTGCCGCTCCACGAGTTGATTCGCTTCCCTGCTACCAGGTGTGACACCGGCATCCATCGCATCTGCCAGCGCGCGGTCGAGGCCGGCAACGGCGTCGGCGATGTCCTGCCAATCCTCCGGACTGCGAGAGGCCGAGAGTTCGGCGTACTGCCGCCATTGCGTCGTGTCTCCGAAGCGCTGACGGGCTTGGGCGGGCCAGTCCGGGTTCCACTGGGGGCCGAAGATCGCGGCCTGCTGCTCGGCGGTCAGCAGCAGGCCACGCTCGTGGGCGTCGATCATCCGGTCCAGCCCGGCGCTGAGCTGCCGGAGGCGGTCGATCCGCTCAGCGACCTGGGCGCGCTGCGCGCGCAAGGCGCCGGGTACGTCCACGGTCGAGTCGTCCAAGATGGCCTGGATCCTGTCCAGGCCGAGACCGATCTCGCGGTAGACGACGATGCGGTGCAGGCGTTCCAGATCACCAGCGGTGTAGAGCCGGTATCCGGCAGTCGTGCGCAGCGAGGGTCGCGCCAGGCCGATCTCATCCCAGTGGTGCAGTGCGCGGACCGTCACGCCGAGGCGCGCCGAGACCTGACCGACGGTCAGGCCATCGGCGCCAGTGGCATCAGACATGCTTCTCATTGTCGCCGCGCTCGGCGCCCGGTGGGGTGATCCCGACGGCTTCGAGGTCCCGCGCCTCCTGACTGGCCGGATCAAAGGGCTTCGCTGCGGTGAAAATGATCCGTGCGTTCTCGGGGGTGGTCACCACCACATCGCGGGTGTTCCAGGGAGTGTCCCGTGGACCGTCGACCGAGTCGGGGCGCAACGCACGACAGTCCTCGACAAGGGAATCGACCTGGCTGAGCACGCCCGCGAAACTGAAGCTCATCGCTGGTGTCTGCTCCGGATCGCTCGCCGCCGGGACGAGGAGGACGTCCTGGAACGCCCACCGGCGCAAGTGCACAACCGCTTCGGGGATCCTGAACAGCTCGAAGAACCCGAGCCCACGAATCCAGAAGTCCACCGACGCCGCCAAATCGCTCGTGGGGATCGTCACGAACGCGGGCATTCCATAGATGCCATGGAACGGCTCCGGCGGAACCGCCTCCGGGCCGGGAGTGGGTACGGGGCTCATCTCGAACGCGTTGTAGTAGTCGCTCATGCACCTGACCCTCCAGCCTCACGCAACGTGAGGGTCAAGCAGGATCCGTGATCCCGCCCTACCCCGACGAGGCGACCGACGGCAGGGTCGGGTTCAGCCAGGAGCTGTCCGGGCGATCATGTGGCTCGCCGGGCTGCTCCTCCTCACCCAGCCGATCCCAGCTGACCCCGCCCGACCCCCGCCCGATCCCCGGCCCATCGATCCGCGCCGATGTCGTCAGGTGATCGAGGTCTACGCCTTGCAGGCGAGGAGCTGGACCTCTTGGAACTGCCGCTGGTCGGTGGGCTTCGGCTCGATCACCGTGCGGGAGGACTCCACCAATCCGTGGTCGCGCAGGAGCGCGGCGAGACGGTCGGGGGACCAGCGGTAGGCCGTCGCCACCGCATGGTCGTAGGCCTGTGTCTCGTGGTGGGGGCCGTCGGTGGCGGGGAAGTCGATCAGCAGATGCCCGCCGGGAGCCAGGATCCGGGCGATCTCGGCCAGGATGGCGGGCACGTCCTGCGGCGGGGTATGGATGACCGACCACCGCGAGAGCACCCCGCCCACCGTGCCGTCCTCGATGTCCAGCGCGGCCATCGAGCCGACCTCGAAGCGAAGCCCGGGGTTCGCCTCGCGAGCGAGCTCGACCATCACGGGGGAGGCGTCGACACCGAAGGCATTCAGACCCAACCCGTGCAAGTGAGCTGTGACGTACCCCGGCCCGCAGCCGAGGTCTGCGACCTCGCCGCCGTCGTTCGTCCGCACCAGCTCCGCGAAGGCGCTCAGCAGGGCGCGTTCCAGGGGACGGTCGCGCAGGGAGTCGTTGAACAGCTCCGCGTAGGTGGGTGCGATGGCGTCGTAGGACTCACGAGTGGCACGCAAGGTCTGAAGATCGGTCACCCGGAGACCGTAGTGGGTGGAGGATGCCTGCGCGTCAAGAACGCTTGACGGGAGGAGCTGTGCGGTCGAATCCCCCCGGCCCGCCTGCGTCGCGTTCGAGGCTCTGGGTGCGGCATTACTCGAACTCGATTGCTCGATCTCGGCGAGCTTGCGGTCTGCGACTCGCCGGCCCTCAGCCAGATGCCGACCCTTGCGCCCCGCCGGTGTGCGCGAGGCCGGGGACTCGCCGGGCAGGCGTCCTCTTGCAGGGCGGGGGAGTTCGCGTCAATGTGTGACCGGACGCGGCGGTGGTCCTGCGCGTCCTTGTCTCACGTCGGGAGAGAGAGCGTGACTCCGTTCGCCTTACCTCATGGCCTGCACGGGTCGGGGCCGCACAAGGTCATCGCCGTGCACGGGTGGTTCGCCGACCGGTCCGCCTTCGACGCCCTGCTGCCGGACCTCGATCAGGACGCCTTCCAGTACGCGCTGGTCGATCTGCGGGGCTACGGCGCGGCGAAGGGGGCGGTCGGTGCGTACACCACGCAGGAGGCGGCGGCCGATGTGCTGGCCCTCGCCGACCGTCTGGGCTGGGACCGCTTCTCGCTGATCGGGCATTCGATGGGCGGCAGTGTCATTCAGCGGGTGGTGGCCGCGGCGCCGCACCGCGTGCGCCGGCTCGCCGGCGTCTCACCCGTCCCCGCCTCCGGGCTGCCCATGCCCCCCGAGCAGTGGGAACTGTTCACCTCCGCGGAGCACGATCCGGACAGCCGGCGGGCCATCCTCGACATCACCACCGGCGGCAGCCGCCCTGCGGCATGGCTGGACCGGATGGTGCGGCGGTCCCTGGCGTGCAGCGACCCGAAGGCGTTCCGGGCTTGGCTGGACTCATGGGCGAGGGAGGGGTTCCACACCGAGATCGAGGGCTCGTCGGCCCCGGCGCTGGTGGTGACCGGCGCGCTGGACCCGGCTCTGAATGCCGACCTGGCGCGGCAGACGTGGATGCAGTGGCACACCGACGCCAAGCTCGTCGAACTGCCCTCGGCGGGCCACTACTCCATGGACGAAACGCCGCTGGAACTGATCCGGACGGTGGAGGACTTCCTGCGCGAGGACGACGCCGGGCGGGCCGACGACGGTAACGGACAGGCCGAGGGCGCCGGGCGGGGCGGAGGGCCGGGGGCGGCCGGGTGACGGGACAGGCGGCGGGCGCGGCGACCGCCACGGACCCCGAGGTGCCGAACGTTTTCGACCCTCGCGGCTACGTGCAGGGGCTGCCGCACACCGCTTACCGGCTGTTGCGCGACCGGCACCCGGTGGCCTGGCAGGAGGAGCACGAAGTACTCGGCTGGCCCTCGGGGCCCGGCTTCTGGGCCGTCACCCGGCATGCAGACGTCGTACGCGTCCTCAAGGATGCCCGCACGTTCTCCTCCCACCTGGGCGCGACCCAGATTCGCGACCCCGACCCCGCCGACCTGCCCTTCATCCGGCGCATGATGCTCAATCAGGATCCCCCGGACCACAACCGGCTGCGACGCCTGGTCAGCCGGGCCTTCACCCCGCGCCGGATCGAACGCTTCACGGCCGCCGTACGCCAACGGGCCCGCGGCCTGCTGGCGGCGGCCGCCGACACGGCACGCTCCGGGGACGGCGTCGTCGATGTCGTCACCGCCGTCACCGACGAGTTCGCACTGCTCAACCTCGCCGACCTGCTCGGCGTCCCGGCCACCGACCGCGGGCTGCTTCTGGACTGGACCCGCCGCGTCATCGGCTACCAGGACCCGGACGAGGCAGGAACGCCCCCGCCCGCCTCCGCCACCGAACTGCCGTCGCAGGCGCCGCCCACCCCGCCCGTCAATCCACGCTCCCCGGCGATGCTGCGTGACATGTTCGACTTCGCGCGGGAGCTGGCCGCCCACAAGCGGCGGCACCCCGGGGACGACGTCCTGACCGTACTCGCCCTGGATGAGGAACTGCCCACTCCCGAGCTGGAGATGTTCTTCTTCCTGCTGACCATCGCCGGCAACGACACGGTGCGCAGCGCCGCCCCGGGCGGTCTGCTGGCACTGGCCGAGCACCCCGAGGCGTACCGCGGCCTGCGCGCGGGGTCGGTGCCCGGTGCCACCTGTGTGGAGGAACTGCTGCGCTGGCATCCGCCGGTGCTCAGCTTCCGCCGGACCGCCGCGTCCGACACCGAGCTGGCCGGCCGCCGCATCCGCGCCGGGGACAAGGTCGTCGTCTTCCACGGCTCGGCCAACTACGACGAGCGGGCCTTCGCCACCCCGCACCGGCTGGACCTGACCCGCGCCCCGAACCCCCATGTCTCCTTCGGCGACGGCCCGCACACCTGCCTCGGTGCGCACTTCGCCCGGCTGCAACTGCGGGCGCTCTACGAGGAGACATGCCATCTGCTGCCCACCTTGGCGGTCGCCGCTCCACCCCAGCGGCTGGTGTCGAACTTCATCAACGGTCTGAAGTCGCTGCCGCTACGGCTGTCCGACTGACCCGCCGTCGAAGCCCGCCGGCCTTCCGGCGGCGTCGGGCGACGTTCGCCGACTGCTGGACACCCGCCGCCGTCCTCCATCGAGACCGAACGGCTCTCAGAGCCGGGTGTACTCAAGCAGCAACTTGTCGGGGCTCCTGGAAGCGAAGCGGAATCCGGCCTCCTCCAGCAGTCGGTCGGCCTCCTGTTGAGTGCGGAGGCGGAACGGGGAGCGTTGGTGCGCCATCACCTCGCCTTCGCGCAGAACCTTGTAGTCCTTGACGAACCGCCCATCGCCCTTGTCCTCGACCTCCTGGGCGTAGACAAGCCCGCCGGGCAGTGTCCGACGGTAGGAGCGGTGTTGCTCTTGGAGAGTCAGCAGGAGCGTCCCGCCGGGCGGCAGCGCATGTGCCAGATTGGTCAAACCCTTGAGGTCCTCGGCCTCACCCGGGAGATGGCTGCCCAGCCAGCTGTGCTCCTGGTCCTGGACTCCGTACCAGATGCCACCGACCGAGAAGGCCGCATCGAAGGTCGGCGGGACTGACATCTCCAGGATGTCCTGCGGAAGGAGACGGACCCGGTCACCGAGCCGCTCGTGTGCCACGGCGAGCATGCTCTCCGTGTGGTCGATTCCCGTGATCCGCAGATCCGGCGGGCCGAGTTCCAGCAGCTTCTCGCAGACCAGCCCGGTACCCACCCCCAGCTCCAGTAGCGCCCTGCGGTTACCGATGCGCGCGAGCAGGGCCCGCGTGAATGCGTCGTAGTCGTAGTACCCCGAGGTCATGATGAGGTCGTAGTAACGCGCCAGTCCCGCATATGAGTTGGCCACGTCCGGAACCGTAATCACCACCACGTCATCGGGGTAGAGGGCGTGGGTGCCGGTCGGCTCCTCAGCCCGGCCTGCCGGCGCTGATTGGCTGTAGCGCCCCGACGACAAGGGGCTAGGCGGAGCAGGCTGGGCCCGTCGATAAATACCTCGACAGAGGTCGCGGTCATCGGGGACGCTTCGCGCGATGACCAGAATCGACGACACGCCGCCCGCGTGGGACGAGCGCACCCAGCTCACCACGTTTCTCGACTACACACGTGACACCGCCCGCGCCAAGTGCGATGGCGTCTCCGCCGAGAACGCCCGCAAGGCGCTCCTGCCGGGCTCACCTCTGATGACCATGAGCGGAGTGATCAACCACCTCCGCTGGGTCGAGTACTACTGGTTCCAGGTGGTCTTCCTCGGCGAGGAAGACCACGGTCCCTGGACCGAGGAGGACCCCGACCGCGAGATGCGTATCGCCGTCGACTTCCCGCTCACGCAGTTGCTCGACGAATACGCCGAACAGAGCGCCCGCTACCGCGAACTGGTTGCCGGGAACGGCCTGGACGACCAGGCCGAGCGGGCGGTCCGCGACGGTCTCCACGTCGACCTGCGCTGGATCCTCCTTCACCTCACCGAGGAGACAGCCCGCCACAACGGCCACCTGGACATCCTCCGCGAGATGCTCGACGGCACGACCGGCGACTAGGGCTGCCCGGCGGAAGTCGGCATCGGGCCCTTCGACGAGTACGTCGCCGAGTTCGCGATGGCCTGATGCCCCGCTCCCAGTCGCGTCCTGCGGATCATTGCCCGGGCCTCACCTGTGGGGCAACGATCGGCAGGAGATTCCCCAGCCATGCGTCTTGATCGTCGGCCAGTGGCTGCTTCAGGGGAAGTGAGAGGAACCGGCAGGCAAAGGTGAGGCCGACGTCTTCTCCGTCCCCCTGGACCTGGTGCTCCCACGCATCGAGGGTGTCTGCGGGAGCCTGTACGTAGAAGAAGCTGGTGCGCCGCGGGTGTCCCGTGTCGGGGTGGGGCTTGTCCTCCACGGCGATCCGCCGGACCACCGCGGCCGTCAGCAGCCCCGTCTCCTCGGCGACCTCGCGGAGAACCGCTGCTTCCAGTTCTTCGCCCGATTCGACTCCTCCCGCGGGGACCTGGGTGCCGGCCTCCGGCATGCCCACATGGTCGAACACAAGTAGCTCGGGGACGGCACGATTCCGGATCACGTACGCAGCGACGCGGATTCTGGGTCGAGTCATCCCGGCATTGTCGGTCATCCTGCAATGCGCCTTCGGCGTCCTCCGGCTCTCTCCACCACATCGGCGTGCTCCGCTGCGCCGGAGGCGAGCAGGGGCGCAGGAACGAGCGGGTGGGGGAGTGCTTGCTGAAACGGCACCGAATTTTCCTGTGGTCAGGAGATGTCGGCGAGCTGGAATCCGCCGAGCGTCAGAACGAGCGCCAGCAGGAGGTACAGCGGCACGGACAGCAGCGGCGCGAAGCCGATGAGCGTGAACGGAATGCGGCGCCCCTCCTTGAACCTGCCGTTCGGGCGCCGCACTTCAGCTTCCAGGTCGAGACGTTCCGCGGCGCGCCCGGACACGGTTACGCCTGCCGTGGCGGGGCTGTGGAGCAGGGCTCTGCGCACGGCTGCGTCGACGGTGTCGCGGCCGCCATTGAGTTTGTTGAGGAGGACGCGTACGCCGTGGTCGTCGGTGAGGATCAGCCGGTCGTCGGTGGGTCCCTGGGCGACCACCTCGATCCGGCCGACCTTGGTGAGCCGAGTGAGGTCGACGGTGCGCCGCCCGGTCACGGTCCGCACGGAGAGCAGGTCACGGTCCTGCAATCGCGCGTGCCAGCTCAAGTGGGCGTAGAAGGACACCAGGTCGGTTGCCGAGAACTCGGTGAGCAGGTGTACTGGGAGCCGGCGTGAGGCTGAGCAGGACAGCTGTGATCAGTTTGCTGTAGGCCCCTGCTTTACGCCCTGGGTAATGCGGGCATCTCCGGCACCTGAGCCGTTCGAGGGCCTGCTGAGAGCACACCAAGAACGCAGCAAGAACACCCCCCACATCCATCCCGGAGGCCCCTGCCTCGATGCCTTCGTAATAGGCCCGGCGGGGTGCCGATGGGCTGCACCCGCAATCCACGAAAGGCTTCTGATCATGCGACGGTACGTTCTCACCGGTACGCCGGGCGCGGGCAAGACATCGATCCTGCGCTGCCTTGCCGAGCTTGGGTACAGGGTCGTCGACGAGGCGGCGACTGCGGTCATCGCGCAGGCCCAGGCGCAGGGCGAGGACGCGCCGTGGACTCGGGCGTCGTTCATCGACGACATCGTTGATCTGCAAAAACAACGACAGCTGGAAGCCTCCTCCACGGACTCCGTCCAGGTGTTCGATCGATCTCCGGTCTGCACCCACGCGCTCGCCCGCTATTTGGGGCTACCGTTTTCCCGAGTACTGACTGCGGAGATCGAGCGCATCACCACCGGACGGATCTATGAGCGTCAGGTGCTCTTCATCCGCAATCTGGGCTTCTGCGAGCCCACCAGTGCCCGCCGGATCAGTTTCCAGGAGTCATTGGCCTTCGAAAGGATCCACGAGCAGAGCTACCGCGCCTTCGGCTACGAACTCATCGATATTGCTGCCGACCGCCTGGACCGTCGTGTCGCCGCGGTCAGCTCCGCGATCTCGTAGCCCGCTGGGCGAAGGCCACCACACCACCGACAGACCTCGCCGAAAAACACGCACCTCGCACGACCGACAAACGAGACTCAGGCACAGGCACAGGCACAGGCACGTGCAGGTCAGAGGACCACCTTGCTGACATCAGGGATGGTGATTGTCTCCCCATCGCGTAGACATCGATGAGGCAATCCGCGGTCGGTGAGATCAGCGGCGGCTCGTTCCGCGCCTTCCGCTTCGGGGTGCTCGGATCGCCAGTGAGGAACGATTCGGTAGGGGACCAGACCCAGGCATGCCGGCGCCGTGGTCGACGAATACCCGTGGGGCAGCACGGTCGGGTCGTCCATGAGATCGATGCCCTCCAGGTCCGGTCCGGTGACGCATGCTCCTGCTGAGTAGCCGCCGTAGGTGAACTCACGCCGATGCACCTGCTTTTTGAGGGCAGCGCTGAACCGGCACCGCGTCATGGCGCGGGCCAGAACGAACGCGTTACCGCCCAGAGCCCAGACCAGGTCGAGGCCGTTCAGACGATCGGTGAGACCCTCGGCGCCGGAGAAGTAGTCGCGCAGGTCCAGCTCCTCGCAGGAGTAGCCGAACGTCTCCAGGGTGCGGCTCTCGCGGGCGAGGTTGCGGGTGCGTGAGGGGCCATGTTCATCCAGAGCGTTCAAGACGATGCCTGCCCTGCCGGTGCCCAGGTTGTCGGTCAGCACCGGCGGCCGACTGTCCGGGGTCAGAAACCACGAGCTCAGCAGCAGCTTCATCAGTACCTCTCGGCTTACGTGCCCGGCGGGCACGACCTCTCATGCTGCCCAGGTGCCAGGGCGTTCGACAAGGCGGTCGTGAACGTCGATGTCCGCCTTGTGGCGGGAGCGCCGGAGACTTCAGCCGGCCGGCGTCGCGGGCGACGGTCACGTCTGCCGGGCCGCGACGGCCTCGTGCCCGTCGCGACACGTGAACGCCGGGGTGGCCAAGCGCGGGATCGGGGTGGAACCTCGTACTCGTCCCGGGTGTATGACCACGAGAAGACGATCAATGGGTGTATGCGAGGGTTGTGGGTATGGCGATCACACTGGCCGAGGAGATCATGCTGCTGTCCCTGGACGACGAGTCCGGGTCGGCGAAGCAGCGACAAGCCGCAGGGTGGGCAGTCGCAGGAGGGATCCTGCTCGAACTCGTCCTGGCCGAGCGGGTAACCGTTACGGGCAAGTACCTCGAACTGACGGACACGACCCGGATCGGAGACCGGCTGCTCGACGGCCGGACGGCGCTGATCGAGACCTGGCTGCGCGGTCGCAAGCAGCGACGGGTGACGGAGTGGCTGACCAAGGACCAGGGCAAGGCCGTCGGTGCGGCGCTTGAGAGCCTGTGCGAGCGCGGAGTGGTCGTGGAGGAGAAGCGCAAGGCACTCGGCGTGTTCCCGATGCGCCGCTATCCCGAGGCCGATGGTGCCGTCGAGGCTGAGCTGCGGGAACGGCTGCGGGCCGCCGTACTGGACGGCGCCGAGCCGGACGTACGGACAGCGGGCCTGATCGCGCTGATCCACTCCGCCAAGCTGCACCGCCTGGCCTTCCCCGACAGTCCGCGCAAGCAGGTCACCGAGCGGATGGCGCAGGTGGCCGACGGACAATGGGCAGCGGAAAGCGTCCACGCCGCCATCCGCGACATGCAGGCGGCGATGATCGCGGTGACTGTGGCCACGACCGCCACGACCACCGCGGCCGGGAGCTAGAGCGAACGTTCGCTCGGTGACCGGCAGCGCAGAGCCCCGGAGACAGGCAGAGCCCCGGAGACAGTGGGAGCTGTCTCCGGGGCTTCGCCGTTGGCGGCCTCGGTGTTGATTACTTCACGAGGACGACGGAGTTGATCGGCGTCATGTTGTACGGCGCGGACTCGCCGGTACCGCGCATCACGACGGAGCAGTTGACGCCGTTGTAGCCGTAGCAGACCTGGAAGCCCGCGCCGCCGGTCTGATTGTTGACCAGCACCCGGTCGCCGGTGACGTTCGACAGGTTGTGGGAGCCGTAGCTGTAGAAGATGTTCTTGCTCAGGATGTTGCCGTTGGTCTCACGGATACACACTGCTCCGCTGGGACAGGGAGTCGCCGCGCCGGCGCTGGGTGCTACGGCGAGTCCGAGCGTACCCACAGCCAGAGTCAGCCCTGCGGCGGTTAAAGCGATCTTGCGCATGTTTCTTCCCCCTTGTCATGACCCCTCTGGTATGAGGCATCTTGAAGTAAAAAGTAGCTCCGACACATGGGTGCTGTCAGAAGCTCGGTGAAAGTTGTGGGTGCGACCGGTCCCCGAAGACCCGAGGTGACCCGGGGTCTTCGGGGACCGGTGCGAACGCAGGGGCGGCGTGGGCCGTTGAGCCGCCGACCTCGGCCGGCGAGGGGTTCGAACCCACGCTGATCGAACCGTCAGCGGCGGCCCATCAGTGCGAAGACTCCCCAGCCGAGATACTCGCGCTCATACCGTGCGTAGCGGGCGGGGGCGGTGTCGAGCTCGGTCCGCACCTCGGCGGCCAGTTCGTCGTCGGGATTCTGATCCAGCCAGCGGCGGAGATTGAACCACTGTGCTGCCCGGTACCGGTCCCAGCTGTCCTGATCGGCCAGCACCATTTCCACGAGGTCGTAGCCGAGGTCGGCGAACTGCTCGATCAGCTCATCGAGCAGCCCGAAGTCGGCCCTGCTGCCGGCATGACAGCTTTCGATGACCTCCTGGCTCGGCGGTTCCCGACGCCAGAAGGGCTCGCCGATCAGCATGACGCCGCCGGGCCGAAGACTGCGCCCGAGCAACTCGACCGTGCCCGCCACACCGCCTCCGATCCACGTGGCGCCGATGCACGAGGCGAGATCGACCGGCTCGTCGGTGACGTAGCCGGCGGCATCACCGTGGATGAAGTCGACTCGATCGGCCACACCCAGTTCGGCGGCGCGGGTACGGGCGCGCGCGGTGAACACCGTGCTGATGTCCACCCCGGTCCCGGTGATGCCGTGGTCACGCGCCCAGGTGTTCATCAACTCGCCTGATCCGCACGCGAGATCAAGCGCGTGCGTCCCCGGTGCAAGGCTCAGCGCCTGGCCCAGGGTGGCGAGCTTGTCAGCGGTGAGCGGGTTGTGGATGCGGTGGCTGCTCTCTTGGATGGTGATGAAGCGTGGAAGATCCACAGGAAGGATTCCTTGGGTTCGATGAGGTCATGGCAGTTGCGTAGGACAGCCGGCCGTAGCTGACCGTCGTTGCCTGAACCGTCATCACATGCACCCCGCCAGACGTGTGGACCTTGAACGGAGGGAGGCTAGAGCGGTCCGGGCCCACGTGTCCATCGAATTTGGTCGGCCGGTCCGTGGCTCACGCAGGCGATCGCGAAGCCAGACAGGTATGTGGGGCCCACTGTCGCGCTATCCGTTGGTGTGCTCGGAAGCGGAGATCAGGCAGTCGACGACGTCGTTGAGTGAGCTGCGGCGAGCGTAGGCGGCCCGCTGGCGGTCGGCTCCGTTGCCTCCGGTCATGAGGTGTGAGCCTTGAGCCCGTACGTAGGAGGCTTCGTTCAGGGGGAGGGCCCCTTCAACTTCGGCCAGTAGACGGCGCACTTGGCTGATCGCGGGTACGAGGTGGCCGGTGGTCAGGTCGACTCCTTTCCCGGCAAGTCCGTCCCGGGCTGCGCGCCAGCTCGCGGCGCGCAGCATCTCCTGCTGTGGCCGAGGTGCGGGCCTCCCCTCGGAAGTGGCTTGGAGCGCACGGAGGGCCAGCCCTTTGACGGCTCCCGCGAGCAGCACGGTGTCGTTGACGGTCGAAGCGGCATCGGCAACACGGACCTCTACCGTCGGCACGTGGTGGGACGGGCGAATGTCCCAGTACAGACCGCCTCTGTCCATGATCGAACCCGTGGTGATGAGGCTGTCGACAAGGTCTTCGAAGTGGCTGCGGGACTCGAAGAACGGGGGTGGGCCCGCGATCGGCCATCGCCACCACGTCACCGTCCGCCAGCTCGCGTATCCGGTGTCCCGAGCCTGCCAGAACGGCGAGTTCGCAGACAGAGCCGTGAGGGTGGGCAGCCACAGCCTCAGGTGATTGCTGATGTCCAGGGCCGCCGTCAGATCAGGAACACCGACATGCACGTGGCAGGCACAGACACTCTGTTCGTCATCGAGGGCCCGGAACGTCGAGACGCTCCGGGCGTACCGGGGGCCGGAGGTGATGGGCGGCGGCATCTGCTGGCCGAGAACGGGAGAACCGCTGGAGATGATCCGCAAGCCCAGGCGCGCTGCGGCACGTGTCACGGAAGCGCGTAATGAGCGCACGTCATCGGCGAGTCCGGCCAGGGTCTGATGCGGTCGGGTACGTACTTCGATCTGGTAGGCCGTGAGTTCGGTGGTGACGCGGTCGCCGAGTTCCGCCGCAGCTTCCTTTACGACTGCGCCGGCTTCCGTACTGAGCTCGCGGGAGACGGGATCGACCAACAGATACTCCTCCTCCACGCCCACCGTGACGGGAGTGAGGCTCGGCGCGTCCTGGGGATGCGAGTCACTGCCTGCTGGGGCGGGACGCTCGGCCCCGGCGCCTGATGGCCGCATTTCGCTCTGCATGGTGACCATCGTGTCACCTAGAGTGGCACGTCGTGCTGACGAAGGCCGCTCCTCGATTTTCTGGAGGCTGTGCATGCCGGAGGAGACACAGATCCTGGTCGTCGGTGGCGGCCCCGCAGGCTCGACGGCCGCCGCGTTGCTGGCCCGGCAGGGATTCGGGGTGACGCTCCTGGAGCGATCCCGCTTCCCGCGCTACCACGTCGGAGAATCCCTGCTGCCGTCCCTCCTGCCCGTCCTGGAGGTCATGGGCGCGAAGGAACTGGTGGAGCGACACGGATTCGTCCGAAAGACGGGGGCCTTCTACGGCTGGGGCGGGCAGGACTGGTCGCTGGCGTTCGACGACCCGGGCAGGCCGGCCACGTACAGCTTTCAGGTCATCCGCTCGCAGTTCGACCATCTCCTGCTGCGGCACGCACGCAGTCAGGGTGCCGATGTCCGCGAGGGCGTCAAGGTACGGCACGTAGCACTGCACGACGGCCGCGCGGCCAAAGCGTCCTGGACGACGGAGGACGGTCGCGAAGGCGAGACGGCCTTCCAATACCTCATCGATGCTTCGGGCCGCGCCGGAGTACTGGGCGCCCGTCAGCTGCGCACCCGACGCTTCCATGACGTCTTCCGCAATGTGGCCACCTGGGGCTACTGGCGTGGGGCGGCACCCCTGCCACAGGCACCCGAAGGCGCCATCGGGGTCTTCTCCCTTCCCGACCACGGTTGGTTCTGGGCGATCCCGTTGCACGACGGCACACTCAGCGTCGGGCTGGTCACCGACACCCGCTCCTTCAACCGGATGCGGGCGGAGGCAGGTTCGGTCGAAGCCGTCTACCGCGACGCGCTCGACGACAACTCCACCCTCACCCGTGTACTCCAAGGATCCCGCTTGGACTCACAACTCAGGGTGGAGAGTGACTACTCGTACGTCACCGACCGCTTCTGTGGACCCGGCTACTTCCTCACGGGGGACGCCGCCTGCTTCCTCGATCCCTTGCTGTCCACGGGAGTGCACCTCGCGATGTACAGCGCCCTGCTCAGCGCAGCCTCCATCTCCAGTGTCCTGAGCGGTGACGTGGACGAGATCGCGGCCCGCCGCTTCTACCAAACCGCCTACCGGCAGGCGTACGAACGGCTCCTCATCCTCGTCAGCGCCTTTTACCGCATCCATGACGGCCGGGACGCCTACTTCCGTAGAGCTCAGTCGCTCAGCCGTCGCGACCAGCAGGACCTGCGTCTGCATGAATCGTTTCTCAACATCGTGACCGGTGCGGATGATCTGCACGATGCCCAACAGGACGCGGTGGGGCTGGTCCAGGAGAGACTGACCAACCCGCCGGCCGGGCATCCGCACCGCGGACTCGGTGGCCACGGCACGAGCCACATGGTCCCCCTCCCGACGGACCCCGGCCAGGCATCGGCCGGGCTCTACCTGCACCTCGCGCCCCATCCGCATCTACGTCACGCATGAATCCGGGCAACCGGTCCAGCGGCGGTGTCCGTGGGCGGGTCCCGGCCGGTCGCCGAGCCGGAAGGACCGGAGCGCGGCGCGGTCAGCGGGAGTGCGGTCCGGGGATACGGATCCCGGCGGAGCGGAGCTTGGCCTCGACGAGCGCCCGGGCCGCGGCAGATCCCTGCTCTTCGCCGTGATAGGCGATCAGCTTGTACCGGGTCGCGGCCTCGGTACGGGCCTGTAGGCCGGTCACGATCTTCAGCAGTTCGGGGTTGGCGAGGTAGTGCTCGGCCAAGGCGGTGGCGAGCTCGGCGATGCGCGGGTCGCCCGGTTCCCAGGCCGCGGCCTCGGCGCCGCGCTTGATCAAGGCGATGAACCGGGTGTCTTCGAGGGCGTGCTCGACATTGCCGAGGTAGTCGTCGAAGCCTTCTGGGACCAGGGCCTTGGCAAGCACCCAGCCCTCCCTGGCGGCCGCCACCTCGTCCGCGGTGAAGCCGAGGCCGGGCAGCCGCTCCAGCAGTGCCACAGCGCGGTCGGGCAGCAGAGCCCGGTTCCCATCGGCTAGCCGGTGCAGCGTGTCGCGCCGAGCGGTCAGCTCCTCGATACGTTCGGTGAGCTGCTGCTCGACGTCAGCGAGCGCGGCGGCGAACCCGGTGGCGTCGGCACCGAGCAGAGGCCCGATCTCGGCCAGCGGCACCCCGGCCGCGGCCAGCGTCCGGACCTGCACCAGCTGCAACAGCTCGGCCGATCCGTACCGCCGGTATCCGGAGCTGTCGCGTTGTGGCTCCTCGACCAGGCCGAGCTTGTGGTAGTGCCGCACCGTCTTCACCGTGACGCCGACGAATGCCGCCGCCTGCCCGATCGTGACTCCGTTCATCATCTGCTCAGCCTGCCTTGTGCTCCGGCTCGGCGGCTACGCGCATCACGGCCGGGCATTTGGGCGAGCCACGTCGAGCCACGTCGAGCTCGGCGTGGCCCCGGTTCGTGTTCGAGGTCAGCGCGACCGGAAGGGTGACGCTCGCGGCGTACGGTCGCAAGCGTTCAGCTCGTCGGCTGAGCCTGCTCCGTCTGTCCGCCGCAGAACACCTCCTCCACGAGCCTCTGTTGCGCGTTCAGGAATGCTGCTGCCATGGACAGGTCGGCGTCGTCCACATAGTTCAGCGACGCGGTCAGGGTCTTGCTGCCGCCGGGCGTGCTGTACATCAGCGCCGCGTGGCCAGCCGCGCCGCCGTTGTGAAAGAGGACGGTGCCGCCGTTGGGGCCCAGGTCCTGCACACGCATCCCCAGGCCGAATCCGCTCTCGGGGTGCGGCTTGCGCATCTCGGCCAGGAGCGGGGCCGGCAGAAGCTCGCCGCCCGCCAGCGCGGAGATGAACGTGTGGAGGTCCTGGGTGGTCGAGATCATGTCTCCGCCGGCGGAGATCCATGAGGGGTTGTGACGGGTGACGTCGACCGTCTGCTGCCGGCCCTCGTCCTCGTACCGGTAGTACGCGTGGGCGTGCGGCTCGGGGATCTCCGGCGAGGTTTCCGGGACCACGGTGCCCGACAGGCCGAGCGGCCCCAGGATCCGCTCCTTCGTCTCGTCGGCGCACGAGCGGCCGGTGACCTTCGAGATCAGTAGCCTGGCCAGCACGTAGTTGGTGTTGGAGTAGCTCCAGCCCGTCCCCGGCTCGAACCGAGCAGGATGGGACAACGCAAGCCGTACCAGCTCCTCGGGCCGGTAGCTTTTGAACCGGTTGACCACCCATTCCTTGCCCGTGATCGTGCAGGGGATCCCCGGTGTGACCGTGCCATCGGCGTTATGTTCACCGGTGAAGTTGAACACCCCGCTGGTGTGCTGCAGCAGCATCCGCACCGTGATGCGCCGGTCCAGTCCGAACTCGGGCAGGTAGTCAACTGCCGGCGTGTCCAGCCCGATCCTTCCCTCGGCCACCAGTTGCAGCACGAGGGTGGCGGTGAAGGTCTTGGTGTTGCTGCCGATCCGGACGTGCCCGTTGGCCGGCGGCCTGGCGGCCTGGCCCAGCTCGGCCACCCCGGCGCTGCCGACCCACTCCCCCCGCTCATCGTGCACGCGCATCTGCACCCCGGTGATACCGGACTCGACGATCTCCTCGATGGCCTTCTGCAGCTCCGGGCGATCCTGGTCGGTGAGGGTGAGGGACATGGCGGTTTGCTCCTTCAGATGGGTGATGCCCGGTCGGCGTCGTGCCGTTGCCTGGAGCTTCCACCCTGACCTAAGGTCAACCTCAACTGTGACCTGGCTCACATCCTCTTCGAGGGTCGACCGGGTGGCGTACGGCAGAAGGCAGGGGTCGGCATGGTCATCAAAGAAATCTTTGATGGGAGCTTTGTCCATTGTGGTGGTGCCAAAGCCTTGTTAGTTTCCCGCCCATGTCGAACGAACAGGCCGACTCACGTGCCGGCGTCGGTTCCCGGCTGCGCCGTCGCAGGCGGGCCCTGCATCTGACTCTCAAGGACCTGGCCGACCAGTCCGGGCTCACCGAGGGGTACCTCTCCCAGGTCGAGCGCGACCAGGTCAATGCGAGCGTGCGCACCCTTCAGCGGGTGTGCGAGGTGCTCAAATTGACCGTTGGCGACCTCTTCGACCAGGGGGGATCCGTGGCCGGCCCGGTGCTGCGGTTCCGCGACGCCCACGGCATGTCGTTCGGTGAGGGCGCCACGAAGATCAAGCTCACCCCCGGGGCCTTCGACCACCTCGAAGTGCTCCTCGGCCACTTCACCCCGGGCGGCTCCACCGGCGTGGAGCCCTATACCCACGGCAGCTCCGAAGAACTGCTCCTGGTCCTCTGCGGCGAGGTCGAGGTGTGGATCGGCGAGCAGCGCCACCAACTCTCCGCCCTGGACTCGGTCCACTACCTGAGCAGCCAACCCCACCGGGTCGTCGAGAGCACGGGCACGGAAGAAGCCCGGGTCCTGTGGGCGATGGCACCACCTACCTACTGAAGCCCCGCCCCCGGGCGGCTCCACCGGCCACCACCGCGACACCACGCGTCGCCCATCGTTGGAGACACTCATGACTGCGTATCGAAACGGCGAGATCTCGCATTGGATGGCGGCCTCCCA
Organism: Streptomyces sp. Pv4-95; assembly: GCF_045782725.1. Taxonomy (NCBI): domain Bacteria; kingdom Bacillati; phylum Actinomycetota; class Actinomycetes; order Kitasatosporales; family Streptomycetaceae; genus Streptomyces; species Streptomyces sp. Pv4-95. The sequence goes on along the minus strand of NZ_CP127172.1, from coordinate 331,798 downwards.
TGCCGCGGACGAGCCCGCCGACCAGGCGCGGCGCCGATCAGCGGGTCTGCCCGAGGAGAAACAGGACCTCGTCGTCATCGGTGGGGGCCTGACCGGACTCTGAGCCGCCTATCACGCCGCCGTGGACCGTCCCGCAGCGAAGATCACTGTCCTGGAGGCCGAAGAGGTCGGCTACGGCGCCTCCGGGCGCAACGGCGGCTGGCTGTCGCCGCTCATCCCCGGCAACCGGGCCGTGTACGCCAAGGCCGCGCGCGAGCGAGGACAGGACGGCGCCGCTGCCGTAGCGGCCTTCCAGCGGGAGATGACCGGCGCCATCGACGCCATCCTCCGCGTCCTTGAGGAGGAAGGGATCCAGGCGGACCAGCACCGGGGCGGGCACCTGCGCGTGGCCACCACCCCAGCCGCAATGAAACGCCTCGAACTGACCCATGCTGCGGACCTCGCCAATGGATACCGCACGGAGGACCTTGAACTCCTGGATGCCCAAGCCGTGACGAAGCGGATCGCGATCGGGCCTGCGCTGGGTGGCCTGCTCACCCGCTCCACGGTGCGCATCGACCCCGCAAAGCTCGTCCATGGCCTCGCGGCCGTCGTGGAAGCCAGGGGCGTACGCATCCTTGAAGGAACACGCGCGACGCACCTCGCGCCCGGGGTCGTGACCACCGAGCGCGGGTCCGTTCGTGCCACGACCGTCCTGACCTGCCTTGAGGCATACTCCGGACAGATCGACAGTGACGCCCGCGGCCTCGGTAAACGCGACATCATCCCCGTCAACTCCTCGATGATCGTGACCAACCAGCTCCCTGAGCAGGTCTGGGAACGGATCGGCTGGCAGGGCCGGGAATGCCTGGGCGACGCCGCGCACACCTTCGTCTACGCGCAGCGCACCGCCGACGGCCGCATCGCCATCGGCGGCCGCGGCACGCCCTACGCCTTCAACTCCGGTACCCCGGGCCAGGGCAGCGTGGACGCCCGCACCGTACGCACCCTGACCGACCGCCTCCGACTGTTCTTCCCCGACGTGCAGTTCACCGTCGAGCACGCCTGGCGGGGCGCCATCGGCGTGACCCGCGACTGGTGCGCCGGGATCACCTTCGACCCCGCCACCGGGATCGGCGTCGCGCGTGGATTCGCCGGTCACGGCGTGACCGCCACCCACCTCGCCGCGCGGACGCTCCTGGACCGGGCCGCCGGACGCAGCACCGCGCTGACCCAACTGCCGTGGAACGACCACGACTCCGGACGCTGGGAGCCCGAACCCCTTCGCTGGCTCGGCGTCCACACCATGTACCGGCTCTTCGGCGTCGCCGACCGGTGGGAGGAGAGCAGGCACTCCCAGAACACCTCCCTCATCGCCCGCTTCGGCTCACGACTGGCAGGACTCAGCGAATGAGAGAGACACCGCACAAGACGGCCACTGCAGTTGACAGCAAGACCGGCGACACACCGGTTGAGGAGTCCGGAAGATTCTCCCGACGCAGCCTGTGGAGCATGGCCTTCACCGAACTGTGGGAGCGCTACTCCTTCTATGGCCTCCAGGGAATCCTCTCCTTCTACCTGCTCTACGCGCTGTCCGACGGCGGTCTTGCCCTGGACCCCGCCGCAGCAGCAGGCATCGTCGGAGCCTACGGCGGCGCCGTCTACCTGTCGCAGATCCTCGGCGCCTGGCTCGGTGACCGGCTCGTCAGCCCACAGAACATGGTGCTGTACGGCGCCGTCGTCATCACGGGCGGACATGTGGTGCTCGCCTTCGCGCCCGGTCTGGCCGGGCTGGGCGTCGGACTGACGTGCATCGTCCTCGGCACCGGTGCGCTGAAGACGAACATCACCTCGATCTTCGGCTTCGTCCTGGACCAGAGCCAGGACGAGCGCCACCGGGATGCCAGCTTTTCCTACTTCTATATGGCCATCAACATCGGTGCGGTGGTCGGACCGCTCACCACCGGCCTCGCCCAGAACGAACTCGGGTTCCACTACGGATTCGGGCTGGCGGCCATCGGCATGGGAGCGGCGCTCGTCCAGTACGTCGCCTCGATGAAGCAGCTCCCCGAGCGCGCCCGCACCATCAACAACCCCCTCCCCGCCAACCGCCGTCCGCTCGTTTCCCTGACGGCCATCGCGTGCGTCGCCGCCATCGGTATTGCCGTTGCCACCGGCCTGCTCCGGGCGGCGAACCTGTCCACCGTGGTCACCGTCGCCGCACTGGTGGCGGCTGCCATCTACTTCCTCACCATGACCACGTCGTCGGCAGTCAGCCGCGACGAGCGCCGGCGCATCCTCGGATACCTCCCCCTCTTTCTGGCGTCCGGGGTGTACTTCGGCTTCCTGTTCCAGAAGTTCACCGCGATCTCCATCCTCATCACCGAACGCATCGATCTGCAGATCGGCGGCTGGACGTTCCCGGTCGCCTGGATCACGACCGTCAGTCCGCTGGCGGCCGTCCTCATCACCCCTCTGATCGCCAAGGTCTGGAACAGCCTGGGGGAGCGCCAGCCCGGGACCGTGGCGAAGGTCGCCATCGGACTCACCCAGATCGGCTGCGCCTACCTGTTCCTGCTCATCATTTCCGAGGCCACGGGTAAGGCGGATATCCCGCTGGCCCTCATCCTCCTGTTCATGATGGCGGCCGGCTCCTCCGAAGTGTTCGTCGGGCCGATCGGGCTGTCCTTGGCCACGCGGATCGGCCCGGCGAAGTTCCGCTCCCAGATGGTCGGCCTGAACTTCCTCACCCTGGCCCTCGGTTCGTCCCTGGCGGGCCTGCTCGGGCAGCTGTTCACCGAGATCGACAACGCCTCCTACTTCACCCTTACCGCCGTGTGCGGCATCGGCATCGGCCTGACCCTGTTCGCCGTGCGCCGGCCCGTGGGACGTCTGCTGGATGCGGGGCTGGAGCGCTGAGCGGGCGACGTCCCGGCACTGGCTCTGGCCGCCCGGGGCGTCGCTTCAGCACCTGAGTGCCGCTCCCCCCTGCCGGTTGGACGGTGAGGCGACGGCCACCCGGCGGAGCAGGCGCTCCGGAGGCACCCTGGCCGCCATGGGTGCATGTGCGGTTGGCGCCAACGGGGCGTGGGCTAGGAGCAGTTGCTTGCGCCGGGCCGACAACAAGACAACGGTTGCCCTGTTGCCCTGTTGCCCTGTTGTTCGCCCGCTGCGGCATTGTGCGGCTGCGCTGACTACGCCCAGTATGAGGACGCTCTCCGCCTTGCGCCCTAGTTCCGCCGCCGGATGTGGCCTGGCGCTTCACGTCATAACCTCGCCACATGACATCAGCTGACTCTCGTCCCAGCGGCCCCCGCAGCCCGGAGCAGCGCAAGCGCGAGGCGCTGGAACGGCTCGTGCGGGACAACGACGTATGGGTCGCCACGGCCGACGCGGCCGGCGAGCCCTGCCTCGTTCCGCTTGCCTTCTGGTGGGATGGCGAGGCGGTGTGGCTGGCCACTCGCGACACCAACCCGACCGGACGAAACCTGTGCGCCTCAGGCCGGGTTCGGCTCTCCTTCGGCCACACCCGGGACGTGGTCCTGGTCCACGGCACCGCACGCATGCTGACCCGGGAGGAGCTTCCGACCGGGGTGGGCGACGCCTTCGCCGCCAAGGACGGCTGGGACCCGCGCAAGGACCACCCGTCGTACGTCTTCTTCCAGGTCACCCCGCAGGTGCTGCAGGCGTGGGGAACAGTACCCGAGATGGCCGGGCGGACCTTGATGCGCGACGGGAAGTGGCTGCTCTAGGGCGTATTTCTAACTGGGCATCGCCACTTGTTCTGGGGACTCCCGGAAGTTGCATGAATGCGGCAGGCCCTGGGCTCGTGCCGTCGTTAACCGAGCCTGGTCGCGCGCCACTCCACTTCCTCGGCGCCCATCGGGGCGGTGGTGACGACGTCCACGTAGAACGCCAGGGAGTACGGGGTCAAGACTGATCCTCGATGCGGGTGTGATTCAAGGTGAGAGGGCGATACCTCACCGAGGGTGTCTACCACCTGGGCCCACCACCTGCGCGGGAACCGTCGGGGCCTGGTCGGCCGGGCGGGAGCCCTGCTCCGTCCCCGCTGACGCGCCGCTCGTCGTAGCGGGCGGAGGGAGCCTCGGGGCGTTTCTCCCCGCGGGAGCTGCCATAGGCTCTGTCCATGCCAACCACAAGTGCGCTGCGGCCCACCATCACAGGTCGCGCCGCCGGCGTCATCGGCCTGCTGGTGGCCCTCGGCATCTGCGGCGTATCCATATCCCAGGCCGCCGTCGCGAGCGGCCTCGTGGGCACTGCCGGCAAGCTGACGGTCAGCGACTGTCACAGCGGAGGTGCCGGCCGCGGAGGCACACGCCACTGCTACGGCACCTTCCGCCCGGCCGAGGCCGAGGACAGCGATGGCCGCCTGGCGAACGATCCGCACGCCCGAGTGAACACCCGGGACGCTGCCCCCGGCGACACGCTCCAGGTCCGCAACGGCAGCGGCGGCTATGTCGTCGCCGGCATGGGCTCGGCTTGGGTCCGCATCGCCTTCGCCTTCCTGGGGCTGTTGATCGGCTCAGCAGCGCTACCCGTAGCGGCGAGCGGCGTCTTGCCGCGAAGGGGCGCGGGGCAGGACCTCTTCACAGCGGTACGCAGCACCCGGCTTGCCTGGATCGCCAAGCGCTTGGCGCTCACCTCCGTCGCGGGAATTGCCATCTCTGCCTACCTGGCCTGGCTGTTCTGACCCTGCGCATACGAGACGTTCGAAGAGTTCGGTATGGACAACGGCGGAGGCACGCCGTTGAGCGACGCCGCCCGCGCCTACGTGCACCCTGGGCAGCAGTCCTGGCGGCTACCGAGTACGGCGGAAGGCCGTCATCGGGGCGCCGTAGCTGCCGCGCGGCGTCAACTGCTCCTCGTCGATGACTGCGGCTGGGTGGAGGAACCCGTCGTGGGACGCGGCTGCGGCACCGTCTTTCGCGTCGCGGCTTCGGCGGCCGCGCGGTCGCTGGCAGCCTGGGCGGCCCTGCTCGCGGCCGCGCGGCGAAGGGCAGTGATCTTGGTGCTCGTCATATCGATGCCAACGTCCGGGCGCACGATCCGTAATGGCTCCTGGGCCGAATGGGGTGGATGGCGGGGCCTGGCTACGGGCCGCCGGCGCAGCATCAGATGGCCGCTCTCCGTGTGGTCGCCGGAGGGGCGGGCGTTAGCCCTAGCTGGGTGACGCACTCTGCTCAGCGTCGAGCTGGTGGTCGGCCCAGACGTAGGTTTCGGGGAGCAAGTCGGTGATGAGGACGGTTCGGATGTGGTCGTCCGAGCCGACGATGACCTTCAGGGCCGGGAAGTAGTCGAGGAGGACCTGACGGCACCGGCCGCACGGAGGAACAACGCCCCGGTCGCGGTCACCCACGGCGACGATCGTGGCCAGTTCGTAGGCGCCCTGGGCAGCTGCTGCGCCGATGAGGATCAGCTCGGCGCAGGGGCCGCCGGTGAAGTGGTACGCATTCACGGCGGTGATGATCCGGCCGTCCCGGGCTCGGGCCGCGGCTGCCATGGTGTGGTTGTCGCCCCGGCAACGCGTACGCGCGACATGCGCCGCGGCCTCAATGAGTTCGTGGTCGACGTGGTGGGCCTGTGTGGTCATCGTCCCTGCCTTCGTGCGGTGTTCAGGCGACGTTCCCCGGAGCGGCGACGCCGAGCAAGTGGATATCGGAGATGCGCCAACTCCGCCAATGGATTTGGCGGTGGATCATGTTGGTCTGTGTTTTGGTCCAGTTGGCTGCCCGAGCGTCCTTCGCGGCACCCGTCGAGGAGTTGACCGGCTGCGACTGCCTGACGGTGACGGTCGCCTGGCCGCATCCTTCGGGCTTGGTGGTGGGGCGTGTGCAGCCCGCCTTGGGGCGAAGGAAGCCGTGCTCTGGTCGGGACGCGTCCCTTCGCAGGTTGCCGCGCTGATCGTGAACGGTGAGGCTCAGGCGGCCGACGCTGACGTGTGCTGTCTGTGCAGAGATGCAGGTCACATTCGTCCGTGTCACAGGGGGGCGGGCTGTCTCGTCTCAAGGGGTGTAGCCATTGAGACGACGGAGGAGCACACCATGGATGCGCGTCTGAACTACTTCGCCAGCCCGACCGCCGGCAAGGCGTTCAAGTACTTCATGTCGTTGGGCAAGGTGCTGAAGGAGTCGCCGCTGTCGGCCGCGACGCAGGAGCTGGTGGCGCTGCGCGTGAGCCAGATCAACGGCTGCGCCGTCTGCATCGATATGCACACCAAGGAGGCCGCAGCTGCCGGCGAGACCTCGGTGCGGCTGCACCTGGTCGCGGCGTGGCGGGAGGCGACGGTCTTCACCGAGGCCGAGCGTGCAGCGCTGGAACTGGCGGAGGAGGGGACCCGGGTCGCGGACGCGGCGGGCGGGGTCAGCGACGAGGTCTGGGCACGTGCCGCGAAGCACTACGACGAGGAGGAGATCACCGCCCTGGTGCTCCTCGTGTCCTTCATGAACACGGCGAACCGGCTGAACATCATCGCCCAGCAGCCGGCCGGCGACTACGTGGCCGGGCAGTTCCACTGAACGGCCACCGATGAACCGCCCGGGGCGCTGACGCAGGCCCCGGGCGTGGGGGCGTTGCACAGCCCGTCGACGGACCACAAGATCACCGGAATGTGCCCGCGCCGGAAACGCGGTCGGGCGGAAGCCTCAAGGGAGATACGTCGTGAGCAAGGTCGAGGAGTTCGAGGAGCTGCGGCCACTGCTGTTCTCGATCGCCTACCGGATTCTGGGCAGCGTGAGCGAGGCCGAGGACGCTGTGCAGGAGACCTGGCTGCGCTACGACGGCTCGGCGACCCTGCCCACGTCGGTCAAGGCGTTTCTGTCCGCTACGGTCACGCGGATCTCGATCGACGTACTGCGCTCCGCGCGGGTGCGGCGGGAGGAGTACGTGGGCCCGTGGTTCCCCGAGCCGCTGCTCAGCGACCCCTATCAGGATCCGGAGCGCTCGGCGGAGTTGGCCGACTCGGTGTCGATGGCGGCGCTGCTGTTGCTGGAGCGGCTGAGCCCGTTGGAGCGGTCGGTGTTCGTGTTGCGGGAGGCGTTCGGCTTCGGGTTCGACGAGATCGCCTCGGCGGTGGGGCGTTCGGAGGCGGCATGCCGGCAGTTGCTGGTACGGGCGCGGCGGCACATGCAGGCCGGGCGGCCGCGGTTCGATGCGGACCGTCACAAGCGGCAGGAGCTGGCGACGCGGTTCTTCGATGCCCTCCGCGACGGCGATGTCGCCGGCCTGCAGGATCTGCTTGCCGCGGATGTGCAGATGGTCGGGGACGGCGGTGGTAAGGCCCCGCAGCTGGCGAGGGCTGTCGTCGGGTCCGAAAAGGTGGCCCGGCTGTTGGCCGCCTTCTTCCCGCTGCTGGCCCGGGTCGATGTGACGTTCGAGCCGCAGGAGGTCAACGGACAGCCCGGCGCGATCTTCCGCGACCGGGACGGCAAGGTCCTCCATGCTCTCGTCCTCGATGTGCTCGACGCGCAGATCCAGACCATCCGCTCGGTGATCAACCCTGACAAGCTCGGTCACCTCGGACCGGTGGCCGACGCCTGGGCCATCGATGGCGAAGTGAGACAGATCCGGCGACAGGCGAAGTGAGCCCGGTGTCGGCACAGCCAGGGTGAGGGGGTGGCCGAGTGGGCGGCCGGCCCGGCGGCGTGAATTCGTTCGCGTGTTCGAAGTGTGGCACGATGGCGGAATGGCGATGGCACGTGAAGTCTCCTCGGAATTCGGCGCCCATGATCCTGGGGCACGCGCACGAGGGATCCCTGGCGACTTCCTACGGGCGAAAACGTTGGCTTACGAGCCGAGTGGGTTCACCTGCTCGGCGCCGGTGCCCGAAGCGGAGAGTGCCGAGTACGGGGCGTGCGAATTCACGTTGGACGGCCTCGCGGTCAGGTTCCGCGTGGCCAAGACGACCCCGACGAAGGTCGGTCAGTTCGTCACGGTGTGGAAGAGGTCCGAGGATGGTCCGATCCAGCCCTTCGATGCCGAGGATCCCGTTGATTTCTTCGTGATCAGCACCCGCGAGGACGAACGATTCGGGCAGTTCGTGTTCCCGAGGGATGTGCTCCGTGAGCGGGGCATCGTGTCGACGAATGGTTCCGGCGGGAAACGCGCATTCCGCGTCTATCCGCCGTGGGTGACCACCACCAACCGCCAAGCCGGCAATACGCAGACCTGGCAGCTGGAACACTTCCTCCCACTGCCCGCGGACGAGCCCGTCGACATTTCCCGTGCCCAGGCTCTCTTTCACCCCCGTGACCGGAATCAGTTGCGTCCGCGCCAATAGAGGACTTCGAGAGCGGCCGCGACATCGAGGGTATGGGCGGCCAGCGGAACCGGCAGCAGCTCGTCGGCGCGGGCGAGGCGCCGGAGCAGGGTGTTGCGGTGGGTGAAGAGGCGGGTGGCGGCTCGGGAGGCGTTGCACTGTTCGGCGATGAAGACGCGTACCGCTTCGGTGATCTCCACCGGCGCTCCCGCCAGGTCGCCGAGGACGCGTTTGACGAAGCGGTCGGCGTGTTCGGGGTCCTGGGTGAGGAGCGCGACGAGTTCGACCTCGTCGTACGAGGCCAGGCGCTGGGTGGAATGCAGGCGGGCCAGCATCTGCTGCGTGGTGAGGGCGTCGAGATGACTGCGGCGGAAGCCGTCCACGCCGGGTGCGGGCGAACCGAGCGCGATGCGCACGTCGGGCAGCTGGTCCATGGCGGCGTGGACGTGGACTGCGTCGGGGCGGCCATGGACCCAGACCCAGCGGGTCGCGGCACTGGCAAGGACGCTCAACGGTGCTCCCCGGCCTGCCGCCGCGGCGAGGGCATCCGCGGCACGGTCGAGTTGATGGAGGTCGGCATCGGGATCGTCGGTCCAGGCGACGGCCGCGGTGTGCGTCGCGTCCAGGGCGTAGCCCAGTCGTGCCTGGGCGCGCTGGGGGGTGATCGGCGCGCCGTCGAGCAGCAGGGTCACGATCTCTCGACGTTCGGCGTGGGTGCCGCGGGTGAGTTCGCCGCGCTCGATGCGCATGCGCGCCGCGATGGCGGCGACGGTGTCGTCGACGAATGCGGAAATGGATCGCAGTGACACATCCAGCAGTTCGCTCAGTTCATCGGTGTCGCTGGTGAGCGAGCACGCGATCTGTGTCCACACCCGCACCGCGACACCCTGGCCGACCCGGTAGGAGTCGAGCGCGGATTCGTCGAGGCCACGCCGCACGAGGTCGCGGGCGATGGCCAGGGGTGCGTCCCCCTCGTTCGCGGGCACCGGTTCACCGGGTGCGCGGATGTTGGAGGCCGCCCAGAACAGCAGGTTGGACCGGTTGGTCCGACGCGTCCCTGCGGCGAGGACGGGGTCTGCCGCTACCTGCTGCTTCGTTTGGCCGGACAGCGTGACCGCGTCGAGTTCGGCGAGCCACTCGGGGCGAGGGTCGAGTGCGATCTCGGCGCCCTGGCGGATCAGTTCCCGGATGCGGGGTGACGGCGTTTTCCACAGCGGCATGCGACGACTGTAGTGGTGCACATTGCACCACGCAGGTGTCGATCCGGTGCACACTGTGCCTGTTCTCCGGGATGCCCACCCTGCACCATGGGCGAGCCGCACGTCATCGTCTGGAGTCGTCGCCCATGTCTGCTGCCTCAGCTTCGCCCGCCGTCGAACATCTCGACGTTCTGATCATCGGCGCCGGAATATCCGGTATCGGGGCCGGTCGCTACCTCAAGACCGAACTGCCGTCGAAGACCTTCGCGATCCTGGAGGCACGGGCCGCCTCCGGCGGGACCTGGGACCTGTTCCGCTATCCGGGCATCAGGTCCGACTCCGACCTGCACACCTTCGGTTACGAGTTCAAGCCGTGGCGGGATGAGGAATCCATCGCCTCGGCGCCGCGCATCCTCACGTACCTGCGCGAGACCGCGACCGAGAACGGCCTGGACAGCCACATCCGCTACCACAACAAGGTGCTCTCCGTGTCCTGGTCGACCGACCGGGCGCGGTGGACGGTGCACATCGAGCGCGCCGATACCGGCGAGCGGACCACGCTGACCTGCGCCTGGCTGTTCTGCGCCGGTGGCTACTACCGCTACGACCAGGGGTTCACCCCGCACTTCGAGGGCCGGGAGCGCTTCGGCGGCACGATCGTGCACCCGCAGCAATGGCCCGAGGACCTGGACTACACCGGCAAGCGGGTGGTGGTGATCGGCAGCGGTGCCACAGCGGTCACGCTGCTGCCCGCGATGGCCGACACCGCCGCACACGTCACGATGCTGCAGCGGACCCCGTCGTACATCCTCCCGGTACCGAAAAAGGACGCCATCGCCAACGCCTTGAAGAAGTACCTCGGGCCGGAGCGGGGCTACGCGCTGACCCGGCGCAAGAACATCGCCCAGCAGCGCTTCATCTGGGCTTTCTGCCAGCGGTACCCGAAGGCCGCACGCCGGATCATCCGGTGGGCCAACGCCAAGCAGTTGCCCGACGGCTATCCGGTCGACGAGCACTTCAACCCGCCGTACGACCCGTGGGACCAGCGCCTGTGTGCCGTTCCCGACGGAGATCTGTTCAAGACCATCCGCGCAGGAAAGGCGTCGGTGGTCACCGACCGGATCACCACGTTCACCGAAAACGGAGTGGCGCTCGAATCCGGCCGCGAACTCGACGCCGATGTCGTCGTCACCGCCACCGGACTGAACGTGCAGGCGTTCGGCGGCGTCCAGGTCACCGTCGACGGCGAGGAGATCCGCCTGTCCGACACCGTCGCCTACAAGGGCATGATGCTCTCCGGAGTGCCCAACCTCGCCTACTCGATCGGCTACACCAACAGCTCCTGGACGCTGAAGGTGGGTCTGCTGTGCGAGCACTTCTGCCGGCTGCTGGCCCACATGGACGCCCACGGCCACGACATCTGCCGTCCCGAGGTGGCCGATCCGGCCATGCCGACCAGGCCGTTCCTCGACTTCGGCGCCGGTTACATCCAGCGCGCGGTCGACCAGCTGCCCCGGCAGGGCGACCGGATGCCATGGCTGACCTCGATGGACTACCACTCGGACGTCAAGCTGCTGCGCGCCGAAAGCGTCGCCGACCCGGAACTGCATTTCGCCCGGGTGGAGTCCTCCCATGCGACGGCGACGGTCACGCCCTCGCGCACGGGGCGACCGCGAAGGTCGGTCAGCTGAGGTAATGCGCCCGTCCCTCGTCGTCGAGCCCGACCGGGCCTTCCGGGATGATGCAGAACTCATTGCCCTCGGGGTCGGCCATCACCAGGAACCCACCATCGGCGTACTGCTCAAGTCTGCGCCCGCCCAGCGCCTCGACCCGCTGCTGCTCGGCGGCCGGCTCAGGCGAGCTGATGTCGAAGTGCATGCGGTTCTTGCCCGACTTGGGCTCGGAGATCTGCTGAAACCCCAGGCCCAGGCCGTTCTCGCGCCGCAGCCATACGTACGGGCCCGTACGGTCCACGACTGGCCTCCCCAGCAGCTCCGACCAGAACGCGGCAAGCCGAGCGGGGTCGGTGGCATCGACGATGAGGGCATTGATCCGCATGGGTGAGTCCGCCATGCCCTGATCCTCCCAGTGCGCTCAAGGCCGCTCAATGACTCCGCAGCCTGCGCCGACATGATCGTGGACGACGGGCGCGCGTTGCTCTTTCGCCTCGGCAGAGGGGGCTGGTTGTTGCGGACGTGGGGGTGCGGTGTCTGGCTGGGCGCTTGTTACGCAGTGCTGTCTGTGCGTTCGTAGACGCTGATGTGGCGCCAGCTTTGCGCGGTGAACGGCTCGCCGTTCCACCCGCCCCACCGTTCGCGTAGCCGGAGGCCGGCGATGCGGGCCATGAGGTCGAACTCGGGTGGGTGGGCCAGGCGGAGCCTGATGGGGGAGAGCCTGATGCCCCCGCTGCTGATGCGGATGTGGTTCAGGTCGAGCACTTGGGTCAGCGGGTCGTACTGCCCGGCATCGAGGGTCGACGTGGTCGAGGCCCACCTGTTCGGTGTCGAGGTACTGATGACCAGGGCGCGAGGGCGCGGTGGGGATGCGGCATTCGAGGACGAACACGCCGTCGTCCGTGAGATGGCCGGCGGCGTTCTGGAAGCATCGGACCTGGTCTTCTTGGGTGAGCAGGTTGCCGATGGTGTTGAAGACCAGGTAGGCAAGCCCGTAGGTGCGGCCGGTGGTGACGCGGGACATGTCGCCCATGGTCACGCCGACTTGATCGCCACCTGGCTTCTCGCGCATCCGATCGACCATGTCCTGCGACAGCTCGATCCCGTCCACGGCCCGTACCCCCGCCTGCATCAGGGGCAACGCGACCCGACCTGTGCCCACGGCGAGTTCCAGGGCGTTCTGCTGTCCTGCGAGTCTGGCCAGGAAGGCCACGGTCTCGGCCTCGTCGCCGCGTGGCTCGTCGTCGTACCGCTTGGACACTTCGTATCCGAAGCCGGCCTTGGGATCGAAACCCTCCACGGAACGTTCCTCTCATGATCAGCCGAATCGATGGCCAAGCCTGACTGGACCTCATGTCTTCGGGCCGGACCTTACCGCCGAGATTCTCTGCACCGCCATGCCATTTGGTGAGTCCGCAAGTCGACGCACGGGGGCGGATGGGGGAGGCGAACCGAGGCAGCTCGGGTAGGCCGGCAACCGCTCGGGGCTGTTCAGTGAGTCACCGACCTCATAGAACACCCCCTGGGGAGAGAGCTGGGCCGCTCGCCTGCACGAGGGCTCACGAGACGGACGGCCTTGGCTGTGGTCATGACCCCTCGACAGTCTGAAGCCGCCGGCCCGGCACAGTCGTGGAGCCACGCGCGGTAACAGGAGCGAAGCGCTTGACCCTCACGTCGCGTCATGCCGCATTGTCGGTGGCGTGGAGGAACACCTGACCGTGGGGCGCGTGGCCGAGCTGGCCGGCGTGAGCGTCCGCACGCTGCATCACTATGACGGGATCGGCCTCGTGCGGCCGTCCGCGCGGACCTCGGCCGGGTACCGGGCCTACTCGGCGGGCGACGTGGAGCGGCTGCGCGAGGTGCTCGCCTACCGGCGACTGGGCTTCGGATTGCGCGAGATCGCGGATCTGGTTGACGACCCGGCCACCGACGCCGTCGCGCACCTGCACCGGCTGCGCGGCCTGCTGCTGGAACAGCGCGACCGCGCTGCTGCCATGGTGACGGCCCTGGACAGGGAACTGGAGGCACGGTCAATGGGGGTCAGGACGACGCCGGAGGAGCAACTGAAGGTGTTCGGCGCGCAGTTGTACGACGCCATCGGGTCCGCATACCCGGCGACGCGGCGCACCGAGCCGCGGATCGCCGCGAGGGTCTGGCATGCGCTCGGGGATGCACGGACGGTACTGAACGTCGGGGCCGGCACCGGCTCCTACGAGCCCCCCGGCCGCGAAGTCACCGCGGTGGAACCGTCGGCGGTCATGCGGGCGCAGCGTCCTGCGGGCGCAGCGACGTGTGTGGCCGCCGCTGCGGAAAGCCTCCCGTTCGAGGACCAGTCCTTCGACGCCGCGATGGCCTTCAGCACCGTGCACCACTGGCAGGATCCGATCGCGGGCCTGCGGGAGATGCGGCGCGTGGCCCGCCGCGTGGTGGTGTTCACCTACGACGCGAGTACTACCGGGTGGCTTCAGCGGTTCTGGCTCACGCGCGACTACCTGCCGGAATTTGCTGACCTGCTCGTCGACTGGCCGTCCCTGGCCGACCTGACCCGCGCAATCGGGGGTCGCGCCGAGCCGGTGCTCATCCCGTGGGACTGCGCTGACGGTTTCTTCGAGGCACACTGGCGCCGGCCCGAGGCGTACCTGGATGAACATGTGCGCCGCGCGGTATCGGTGTGGACCAGGGTTGGGCCGGAGGCCGAGCAGCGGGCGGTCGACAGACTCCGTGACGACCTGTCCTCAGGCCGATGGGCCGAGCGCAACCGCGACCTCGTCGCCCTCGACGCGGCGGAGCTCGGCCTCCGCCTGCTCATTGCCTGAACCATCGTGCGCGAGAAGGCGCTAAGGGGTTGACCAGCCGGAATCAGTAGATGTTGCCGCGGCGACACTTGGCCTCTAGAGCGCGCTACGTCTACCGCGGTACGCCCACCGCTGCAGCGCTGCTCGGGTCACCTGGCTCCGCACATGATCGGCCGGACAGCGCCTGGGTGACGGAGGCCCGGTCGTTGTCGGCGAGGTCGGTGAAGGGGAGGGGGCAGCAGTCGCTGGAGGCGCAGTTGGCCAGGTCGTGGCAGCCCACGTCGACGGCGGCGGCCAGGGTGGTGCGGATGGTGGTGAGGTCGGCGATCTTCGCGTCGACCTCGGCGAGCTTGGCCGCGGCCCGGTCCTGTAGACCCGCCACGGGGCGGCCGTGCCGGTGACGGCCGGCCTCCAGGAGCTCGGCGACCTCCGCCAGGGTGAAGCCCAGGCGCTGGGCAGCCTTGATCACTCGTAGTGCGGTCACCGCCTCCTCGCCATAGAGGCGGTGACCGCCATGGGTGCGCTCCGGCTCGGCCAGCAGGCCGCGCCGCTCGTAGTGGCGCAGCGTCTGGATGTTCACCCCGGCAGCTTCGGCGACCTGCCCACTGCGCAGGCTCGTGCTCACGGCCGGCCCCCGACGGCAGCAGCCCGGGAGGCGAGGGTTTCCAGGACCGTCTCGTGTGCCTGGTCCACGGAGATGTCCAGACGGATCAACTCCTCGCCGGGGGCGGTGGTGAAGGTGAAGAACGAGCAGCAGCCGCTCTCCCGCCCCACCAAGTCTCGGACGAGGTCTTCGACGCCTGGCCCGCCTGCAAGGTAAAGCCGCAGGTGGAGGGGATGGGGCCTCGACAGTGAGGTCAGCCGATCGGAGAACAGCGCATCCCACTCCGCGACCCGCAAGGGCAGCTCCTGCATGGGCAGTGTGCAGGACTGCGGCACCCACGCCAGGTCCTTCATAGCGCTCACCCCCTCATCACGCCCCCGAAGTGGGGACACCTCCGACGGTAAACCTGTACCTGGGTACCGGGTGCAAGGCCGGCTCGCCTATGGAGCAACGCTGGTGCTTCGCCCGACGGATCAGCGCCGGTGCTTCGCCCAGGGGAGACCTGCCCCGCCAAGTCATCTCGACGGAATAGGAGCGGCTGGATGGGGCTCGGGGGCTGCGATATGTCCGGTGCCGAACACCGCCCGCACCCGGCACGACCGATGGCCTTGAAATGCCAGGTCACAACTGGTCTCAGGGGGTGTCCGAGAGTCTGTACCTCGTGTGCCGCGGCGTGACCGACGAGGGGATGGCAACGTTCTGGACCCCTCGCCGGGTGGGTGCGGTCAGGCGACCCAGCCGTTGGTGAGGCCCAGGACCGCGGAGCCGTCGAGGTCGGTGAGCTTGGTGCCTACGAAGCCCCGGGCCCAGTCGGTGGTCTGGAGGCGGAAGGCGGGCTCGTCCGCGGTCAGAGCCTCGATCACCGACTCGGCGGCTGACTCGGCGGTCTGCGCGCCGTCGAGGAACTGAGCGGTCATGCGGTTCAGGTAGGCGCTCAGCTGGGGTGCGTACGCCCCGGCATCGGCAACGACCGTTTCCAGATCGACGCCGGCATTGGCGACGAACTCGGTCGCCACGGCGCCGGGCTCGATCACGGAGACGGACACGCCGTGAGCCGCGGCCACGGGGGCCAGGCTCTCCATGTATCCCTCGACGGCGAACTTGGCCGCGCAGTAAGCCTCGTTGAAGGGCTGTCCGATGACGCCGCCGACGCTGGTGACGGTGATCAGACGGCCGCCGGAGGCGCGCAGGTGGGGCATGGCTGCCTTAGAAACGTTGAGCACGCCGAAGAAGTTGACCTCCATGACCTTGCGTACGTCAGCCACGGACTCGTTCTCCAGGGTGCCGAGGTGACCGGCGCCCGCGTTGTTGACGAGGGCGTCCAGGCGCCCGTAGTCCGCGAGCACGCCGTCGATGACGGACGTGATCGAAGCCTCGTCGGTGACGTCGAGCCGGCGGATGTCGAGTTCCACGCCCGCCTCGGCGGCTGCCTTGCGCAGGGCGTCGGAGCGGCCGAGGTCACGCAGCGTGGCGACCGTCGTCCAGCCGGCGCGTGCGGCGGAGACAGCGGCGGCGAGGCCGATGCCGGAGGAGGTGCCGGTGATCAGCGCGACCTTGGGGGACTGGGGAGACATGGGTGAGGCCTTTCGTAGCGCAGAGTGATGTCAGCACGTTTAAGTGCGTGTACACACACCATAGGTTTATGTGCGCGTACACGCAACCGCTAAGCTGATGACATGCCGAAGAAGAAGCTCACTCAGGCGGAGATGCCGGTGGCCGACCACGCCTTCTACGGGCTGGTCTGGGCCGGGACCGTCATGACGGACCGCGTGGACCGCGCCCTGAGCAAGGCGCACGACCTACCGGTTTCCTGGTTCGAGGTCCTGCTCTGGCTGGCGTCGAGCCCCGACCCCGTTCCGGCCTCGGTCCTGGGCAACAGCACCATGCTCAGCCGCAGCCAGGTCTCGCGCGTCGTCGACGCCCTCCAGAGCCGCGGGCTGGTCACCCGCACGCCCTCGCCCAGCGACGCCCGGTCCGTCGAGGTTTCTCTCACCCCCGAGGGCCATCAGCTCTTCGAGGCGGCCGACGCCACCCGCCGCGAGTGCCTCGCCCCCGTCTTCACCGACCTCCTCGACCAGGACGATCTGCAGGCACTCAGCACGGTGTGGACAAAGCTCAAGGCCAACAAGGACGCGTAGGGCGATTCGTTCGGATCGGGGCGGGCGCCCGCTCCTCCTTGCAATGATCCGGCGGCCACCCGGGCGTGAGGCGGCAACTGCCGGATCGGCCGCCCCCCCCCGCGCTGAAGCGCTGACAACCACAAGGCTCCAGGGCGGGCGGGAGAGTGCTCCGGAACATCGGTCTGCACTGTGGTTCACGTGCGCGGGCCGCGCCCCAAGGGAGAGTTCCGTGGACGCGGCGGCATCGCTCCGTCACTTCGCAGTAAGGCCGAGGGTCTCTTTCGCCAACTCGAACGCCGGGAGCATCGCCTTGTGTTCGTCTGCATTGAGCCCGCCGAGATGCATGACAACGCCACCGTGCTTGGTCATCACGGCAAGTGCGCGCTCGGGCCTGATCTCGCCGGCGGAAAGGTCGGTGACGGTGTACGTGGCCTCGGTGGCGGACAGGTTATGGGCCTTGACCTGGCGAAACTTGACGTTGCTCGCGAAGTTCTCGGCGGTGACGAACGCCTTCATGAGTGTGCGCGATGTGCTGCCGGGCGCGGCGGCGCCTTTCGTGCCGGACCACACGATGAGGAAGCCGGTGTGCCCGGCAGACTTGGCGTCGAGCTCGCAGGCGGGGGTGAGCGGACCCTGATGGCCGAGCGGGCCCATCTGGTCCACGGTCGCCTGCGTGATGGCTTCCGCCTTCCAGGACGTCGCGAGCGTGAAGTGCACCGGCAGTTCGCAGGCTGTGCCCTTGTCGCCGAGCATCTTCTCGGCGACCTTCTTCTCGTCGCCTCCCCAGCTGAACGAGCAGCCGTTGAGTATGCCCATCGCCACCACCACACCCACAACGGCCTGTGACACCTTGGGCATTCCGGAAATCCCCCACCTTTGAGCATGTAGTCACGAAAGTCGCCGAAGCTTATATGACAAGTGGAGTCGCCACCGTTGGCGTGGTCTCCCGGTCGCAGCTGGGCATCTACCGACTGTCGGCGCTCGGAGGTCTGACCGCCGGCTGCCTTTCGTCACTACGCGGCTCGGTCGGGCATTCCGGTGCTGCTTATGAGGATCTGCTGCTATCGGTGAAAGGGCAGCACACGGAGGGGACTTGGGGCCGGTACGCAAAATTTGCTCCGCGCGAGGGCGTCGTCGCTGCTGGGCCGCGAGGCGCAGCGAGCGGATCACTGCTGCGGGGTTGCGTCCTCTCTTCGGCTGGGCGGCCGAATCCTCATCCGCGCTGGCGGAGGTACGTCTCCAGCTCTGCGGCCCCGTTCAGCATCGCCCGCCCGCGTGAGGACAGTCGACCGTGCCAGTCGCGCAGTGCGGCCTCCAGCGGCTCAAGACCGCCGGCCGCCCGCACTTGGGCGATCAGCGGGGCGATCTGCTCCAGCAGGTAGCCGCCCCGCCTGAGCTGGTGGGCCAGTCGGGCATCCCGTACGTCGGCCTCGCCGTAGACGCGGTACCCGGTGATCGGGTCGCGGCGCGGGTGCACCAGCCCGGCGCGCTCCCATTTGCGCAGCGTCGCGGGCCGGATCCCGAGTCTGTCTGCAAGAGGCCCGATGAAGGTGTCGCCGGGCCCGGACACCACGGCCGGTACGGACTCCACACCGGGCGCGCGGGCGGGTTCCAGGTCGCCCAGGGCGCTCTCCACGGTCTGGAGGGTCCGCCGGTCGTCGAGGAGCTGGGCGTGGCTCTCGTCGATGAGACGGAACGCCTCATCGGCCGCGTTCTCGTTCACGGCCCGCAGGATCGACGTCGCCGTCTGGTGGCCGTGGCCGGGCACCAGGGCAAGGAACGCGCGCAGTGCCCCAGCGTGCAAAGAGGTGTAGGTGCGGTAGCCGTGCGGTGTGCGACCGGCGGCCGGAAGGATGCCGGCCTCCTCGTAATTCCTGACCGCCTGCGTCGACAGACCGTGCCCACGGGCCAGGTCAACCGGCCTGAGCCGATCACCGTTTTGAAGGTTTCTCCCCATACCGGCGAGAGTATCGCGTAAAAGTTTCAACCGGAGGTTCAACGATACCGTTGAAGCCATGGCTACCGACATCAAGGACACCGTCCACGCCGTCGAGGCTGCCGCGGTCATGGGACTGCTCCCGGCCCGGCCTCGGCTGCTCGCCCTGGGCGAGCCCACCCATGGCGAGGACGCTCTGCTCGACCTGCGCAACGAGCTCTTCCGTCAGCTTGTCGAGCGGGAGGGGTACCGGACGATCGCGATCGAGAGCGACTGCATGATGGGCCTGGTCGTGGACGACTACGTCACCTCGGGCACGGGCACTCTCGACGAGGTCATGGAGCAGGGAATCAGCCACGGCTGGGGCACCTCCGCGGCCAACCGCGAGCTCGTGCGCTGGATGCGCGCCCACAACGTCCGCGCCGACAACGACGGCCGGCCCGAATCCGAGCGGCTCCGCTTCGCCGGTTTCGACGGTCCGCTGGAGATAACCCACGCCGCGAGCCCACGGCAGGCCCTCACCGCACTCCACGGCTACCTCGCGGCCCGGGTGGACGCGGACCTGCTTCCCTGCACCGGGGAAACCCTCGACCGCCTGCTCGGAGTCGACGACCGGTGGACCAATCCCGCCGCGATGATGGACCCGTCCCAGTCCGTGGGGCAGTCGGCCGAGGCCGGCCGCCTTCGGCTGCTCGCCGACGACCTGGTGGCACTGCTCGACGCACAGACGCCGCACCTGCTGGCGGAGACTTCGCGGGACGACTGGGACCGAGCATGCCTGTACGGGCGTACCGCAACCGGCCTCCTGCGCTACCACCACTGGATGGCCGACACCTCGCCGGCCCGCATGGCGCGGCTGTGCGCCCTGCGAGATTTGATGATGGCCCGCAACCTCCTTGCCGTCGCCGCTCGGGGCCCGGCATTCATCCACGCCCACAACTCCCATCTCCAACGGGAGAAGAGCACGATGCAGATGTGGGAGGGGCCGGTGGAATGGTGGAGCGCCGGTGCGCTCGTGAGCGCCCAACTCGGCGAGGAGTACGCCTTCGTGGCCACGGCCCTCGGCACGATCCGGCACCAGGGAGTCGACACCCCGCCCCCGGACACGGTCGAAGGGCTCCTGTACGCGCTCCCGGAGGACCGCTGCGTCATCGACGCCCCGCGGCTGGCCACTGCCCTGGGCGGTACGCGGCCCGCGCTCCGCGTATCCCCCTGGTTCGGCTACGCCCCTCTTGACCCGGCCCACCTGGCGAACAGTGACGGCATGGTGTTCGTCAAGGACGTCCCGCAGAGCTAGGGCCCCTGTCCGGCGGACCTTGACGACAGTCGACAGGAGGCGTGCGACCAGGGGTTTCGGTCGTGCCTGCGCCAGGCGACGGAGACTCGCGTGTGGTTGTCGGTGGCCTCGGCCCTGCGGGAAGCAACGCCTTTGAGGCGGATGTGCCGGATGCCGGCCGGGGCTAGTGACACGCCCGGGCCGGTATCCACCAGGACGCAGACGGTCTGCCATTCCACTGGGCGCGGCCCGACAGTTCGAGGAAGAAGCACGAAGGGCGAATCCCTCAACTACGCAACCTTGACAATTCGTTGGGTCGCGAGCGGGTGTGCAGAGGGAGATACGGCAACGGCGGGCTCGGTGAGTACGGTCTTGAATCCGAGTTCCGCTTCGTCGGCCGGCGGCTCGCGCAGCAGGCCGATATGGATGGACTGGCCGCGGAGAGCGTCGAGTTGCAGTGAGGTGGCGGTCATCTCGTGGATGTCCAGACGTACCTTGGGCAACCGTTCCCGGAATGTGCCCAGCAGGCGGGGCAGGACGGTCAGTGCGAGGGACGCCGCGAAGTCAATCCGTAGGCGGCCGACCCGCCCCTCACCGAACCCTCGGGCCGCGGCCAAGCCGTCGGTGAGGTCGGTGAGGGCACGCTGAGCGGCGGGCAGGAGTTCCCGGCCTGCCGGTTGAGGGTGATGTGTCCCGGTGCGCGGTGGAACAGTGCATGGCCGACCTTGTTTTCCAGGCGGCGGATTTGCTGACTCAGCGGCGGCTGCGCGATGCCCAGGCGTGTGGCGGCATGGCCGAAAGTTGGGTCCCAGTGGAGTTCCTCGGCTGGCAGGACGAAGTCGGCGTGCAACTGCTGGACGGGAAGTTCAGGGCGCTGCATACGCGAAGAGATATCAGACCATGTCTGAAGTTCTGTTAGACGTATCTGAAATGGTCACTTAGCGTTCGGCAGATGACAGAGCGACGTGCAATTCTCAGCGGCTCGACGTTCGAGGAGCAGATCGGCTATGCCCGAGCCGTGGTCGACGGCGACTGGGTGCACGTGTCCGGCACGACCGGAGTCGACTACGCCACCATGACGATCTCCGACGACGTGGTGGAGCAGGCAGAGCAGTGCTTGCGCAATATCGAGGCCGCACTGAACGAGGCGAATTGCACCTTCGCCGATGTGGTGCGGGTGCGCTACCTGCTGCCCGACCGGGCCGACTTCGAGCCCTGCTGGCCGGCTCTGCGCCGCACTTTCGGCGAGGTCCAGCCGGCCGCCACGATGCTCATGTGCGGCCTCGCCGACCCCCGCATGAAGATCGAGATCGAGGTGTACGCGCGGCGGGCCGCTATTCTGCCTCGTCCTGAACACGCCAGGGAGGCCTCTCACCATGAGTAACACCAAGCCGTCCTTCCCCGAGCACATCGAGCTCACCGGGGAAGGGCTCGTCCTTCGAGACTGGACGGAGGCGGACCTGGCCGCGATGCCGGAGCTGTTCGACCACCCGGACATCGCGTACTGGACACCGATCGTCTCGCCCTTCGACGAAGCGGCCGCCCGTGCACGGTTGGACCGGGACCGGCAGCTGCGGGCGGAGGGCACCACCATCCTTCTCGCCATCACCGTCGACGGCGGCGCCCCGCTGGGCGAGGTGATGCTGAGGTGCGCCCCCGAAGGCACGGAACTCGGATACGCGGTCGGCCCGGCGCACCGCGGCCAGGGGCTGGCGGCGCGCGCAGTGCGGCTGATGGCCGCGTACGCCTTCGAGCAACTGGGCGTGGAGCAGGTGATCCTGGAGCTGGAGGCGGAGAACGCCGCCAGCGTCGCCGTGGCCACGAAGGCGGGCTTCAGCCTGCTCGAAGTGCCGTTGATCAAGGGCGAGGAGAAGGGGAGGCCCTTCGCCCTGGAGACGTGGGGCCTCAACCGCCCTTGATCCCAGCCTCGGGCACGAGGGGATGGCAGGTCGAGCCCGGCGGTACCTGGTGGGGAAGCGGTACCTGGTGGGGAAGGCGTCGCATCAGCTCCCGTCCCCGGGCTGAAGCCCGGCTCGGCGGCCAGGCAGGCGGTTGAGCCTGCCTGGATGACGCTCAGCACGACACGCCCGACAGCCCCTCGCCCCATGGACGCCATTTTGCCGGTACGGCAACAAAGGTGGCGTGATCGGGACGCGGTGGGCGACGGTGGATCCGTGACTGACAACATGACACCAGGATCAACCGCGTCCGACACCTCCTCGTCTGCCGACGGATACGTCGGAGACCCCGCCGTGCGGGCGGAGTGGGACAACCGATATGCCGACCGACAGCAGCTGTGGAGCGGCCGGCCCAACGGCGCGCTCGTGGCCGAGGTCGCCGATCTCACCCCCGGGAGGGCGCTCGACGTCGGCTGCGGCGAAGGCGCCGACGCCGTTTGGCTCGCGCGCGGCGGCTGGGACGTGACCGCGCTCGAGGTCTCGGGCGTGGCGCTGGAGCGGGCGGCGGGGCACGCGCGGGACGCCGGCCTCACCGTTGGCTGGGTACACGCCGAGCTGACGGAGGCGGTGCTCCCGCCGGCCTCGTTCGACCTGGTCTCCGCACAGTACCCAGCCCTTCTGCGCACCCCCGACGCCGCAGCCGAGCGAGCGCTGCTCGCGGCCGTCGCTCCCGGTGGCGTACTGCTGCTCGTACACCACGCGGGGATGGACACCGAGCACGCGCACGACAGCGAGTTCGACCCGGCTGACTACGTCTGGCCCTCGATGGTCGCCACTCTGTTCAACGACGACTGGGAGGTGGAGGTGGACGAGCAGCGGCCACGCGTGGCCCCCGACGGTGGCGCCGGCGCGCACCACACGGACGACGTGGTGCTGCGCGCGCGCCGACTGCGCTGAGCCCCTTCGCGCCCAACAGTCCCGGCAGGGAACGGACATGGGCAGCTCCTCCTCGCAGCCGGCGTTCTCCATGGCGCGTCTGTCTCTGTGTGAGGGTCGACCCGTGCCGCGACTTCGCCGGTCTCGATCCTGGTGACAGTTGGCGTGGCGAGGTGACAGCCGTCTCGGCTCGGCACACCGAGCCGCACATGGCCGTGGCCTGCTAGGTTGCGTCCAGGTGAACGCGTGTACGGGGGGAGTGCTGTGATCGGGCTGGGAGCAGTAGCGGGAATCGCACTGGTGGAGCTCGGCATGGTGCTGACGCCGGGGCCGAACATGATCTACCTGGTCTCCCGCTCGATCGCCCAGGGCCGCCGGGCGGGGCTGATCTCGCTGGCCGGGGTAGGCCTCGGCTTCCTGGTCTACCTCTTCGCGGTGTCCGCCGGTATCGCCACGGTCTTCGCGCTGGTGCCGGAGATCTACCTGGCGATCAAGCTGGCCGGAGCGGGTTACCTGCTCTGGCTGGCCTGGAAGGCCGTCCGCCCGGGCGGACGATCTGCGGTCGCGACCCAGGAGTTGGTGCAGGACCGGCCCCGCAAGCTCTTCCTGATGGGCTTCCTCACCTGCCTGCTCAATCCCAAGGTCGCCATCCTCTACATCTCGCTGCTGCCGCAGTTCGTCGACCCGGAGCGCGGCCATGTCGGCCTGCAGGGGCTGCTGTTGGGGCTGACCCAGATCGCGGTGGGGGTTGCGGGTAACGCGTTCTTCATCGTCACGGCCGGCTCCGTCGCCGGGTTCTTCGCCCGGCACCCGCTCTGGCAGCGCCTGCACCGCTATGTGATGGGCACCGCGCTGGCGGGCTTCGCCATCAAGATCGCCACCGAACGGACGGGCCCGATGGTCGCCGTGCGCTGACAGATGGCAGCCGACGGCTGGCACCTGGGTGCTGAGGGCACCCACCCTCACGTAACCAACTGCTGGGTGGCGGCTTGCTGGTAGACCTCCTTCCGCGGCAGAACGGGGCGGGCACGCACTTGAATTCGCACGCCCGCCCGAGGAGAGGTCACTTAAGGTGTGCGGCATGACGCTGCAACTTGTTCAGGTGAACTTCAAGGCTCGGGACGACTCGGCGCTCGGCCAGTTCTGGGCGGAGGCGCTCGACTGGGGTGTTTCCAGCGAAGGGCCCGGCGTCACCAACCTGGAACCCGTGGGCTTCGACTGGCCGGACCCGTCCGCCGTCTGCATCGATCTCGTCCGCGTCCCGGACCCGGAGACGGTGAAATACCGCGTGCACATCGAACTCGCCACCACCTCCGACGCCCATCGGACCGCGCTGGTCGCACGTCTGAAGGAGCTCGGGGCGACGCCCGCCGATGTGGGCCAGGGCGACGCGCCGTGGACGGTGATGGCCGACCCGGAGGGCAACGTGTTCAGCGTCCTGGAGCCCCGGGAGCTCTACCGGGACACCGGGCCGATAGCTGCTGTGGTCGTAAGCTGCGCCGACCCTCGGGCCATGGTCCGGTTCTGGGGCGAGGCGATCGACTGGACCGTCCACGAGCTGACCGACGACCGCGCCCTGCTGCGCTCCGTCGAGGGCGTCGGGCCGTACCTGGAGTTCCGTCGCACGCCCGACGAGGCGGTCGTGTGCAACCGCGTCCATCTCGACGTGATGTCCGACCCCGTCGAGGACCAGGCCAGGGAGGTCGCCCGGCTCGAAGGCCTCGGCGCGAAACGGGCCGACGTGGGTCAGGGGGATGTCTCCTGGGTCGTCCTGGCCGACCCGGAGGGCAACGAGTTCTGCGTCCTCGGCCGGGGCTGACGCGAAACTCCGTCCGCGCCCTCATGGCGGTGCGGGCAGTGCGTGGCGTCGGGGCCCCGGCCGGCGGGTATCAACCGATTCCCTTCGTCACTCGCCCGGGAAGCGCCTCCGG
This sequence comes from Streptomyces sp. Pv4-95, assembly GCF_045782725.1. Lineage (NCBI taxonomy): Bacteria > Bacillati > Actinomycetota > Actinomycetes > Kitasatosporales > Streptomycetaceae > Streptomyces > Streptomyces sp. Pv4-95. The sequence goes on along the minus strand of NZ_CP127172.1, from coordinate 307,176 downwards.
CCGGGGCAGGAACGAGACCTCGATCATCCTCATTCCTGCTGGTCAGAGGCGCTTTCGGATACCTGAGCACTTGCCGAACGCCGAGCCCGGCGAAAGCGTGAGCAAAGTGGCACGCAGGAGCAGGATCACGTCGCTGCGCCGGGACAGTAGGGCGAGTCGGGCCGCTATCTGGGCCGTCGGGAGCGTGGGCGTGGGGCCGTTCGCTTGGGTGCCGGCCGATGTGAGCCACGGCGACCGTCAAGGGTCCGCTCGGCGAGCTTGGCCCAGCACTCGTGTGGCACGACGACCTCCGGGGCGACGGTGGCGCGCTCGATGCCCGGGCCGACGCCGACGCGTACCCGTCCGCGGCGTGCCACCGCTTCGCGAGAAGGTTGTCGGTTCCATTCCATTGGGCGACAAAAGCTAAAGGCAAGGAGAGCACTCTCCTTGCCACTCTTAATTTATAGCGTGGTGGGGGGCTTGCGGCAAGGCCCCGGTCACGGCGCAGAATCATCGGCCGATGCCACTACCTGCCGAAATGAGGGCACGACGTGCGTGTGTTGTTGTCGACGTATGGGGGACGTGGTGACGTCGAACCAGTGGGGGGACCGGCGGTGGGGTTGCGACTGCTCGGCGTGAAGGTGCGGGGGTGCACGCCCGGCCGGGCGGAGCGGACGGCCGACTCGTCAGGGGGACGGCAACCAGGGATGAAGGCGTGCTCGACAAGAGGTTCGGAAGAGTGGGAGGTGCCGGTGATTCGACCGGCCACCGCAGTGGAACGGAACACGGCTGCCTCGGAGGTATCGCGATGACCGAGCAGTACGTGTTGGATCTTCAAGAGGTTGATGAGACACAGGTCGCGGTCGTTGGCGGCAAGGGCGCGCACCTGGGCGGGCTGTCGCGGATCGAGGGCATCCGCGTGCCGGACGGCTTTTGCGTGACGACGGACGCCTTCCGGCGGATCATGGCGGAAGCGCCGTCGATCGCCGATCCACTCGATCAGCTGTCGCGCCTGAACCCGGACGACCGGGAGGCGATCCGCACGCTCAGCGCGCAGATTCGCCGGACCATCGAAGGGATTGCCCTCCCGGACGATCTCGCGGCGGCGATCACCGGCGCGCTCGCCCAGCTCGGCGACCGAGCCGCCTACGCCGTCCGGTCCAGCGCGACGGCAGAGGACCTGCCGACGGCCTCCTTCGCCGGCCAGCAGGACACGTACCTGAACGTCGTGGGGCCGACCGCGATCCTCCAGCACATCAGCCGGTGCTGGGCCTCGCTGTTCACCGAGCGGGCAGTGACCTACCGCCAGCGGAACGGTATCGATCACCGCACGGTCCACATGGCCGTGGTCGTGCAGCAGATGGTCCTCCCTCATGCGGCCGGCATCCTGTTCACGGCCGACCCCGTCACGGGCAATCGGAAGGTCGCCACCGTGGACGCCGGCTTCGGCCTCGGCGAGGCCCTGGTCTCCGGCCTGGTGAACCCGGACGTCTTCAAGGTGCGAGACGGCGAAGTCGTCGCCAGGACGATCGCCGCCAAGCAGCGTGCTGTTCACGCCCTGCCGGCCGGCGGTACGCAGGAAGTGGCGATCGACTCGCAGCGGCAGGAGCAGCCGGCTCTGACGGATGCGCAGGTCGTGCAGCTCGTGCGGCTGGGTCGGCAGATCGAAGCACACTTCGGCCGCCCGCAGGACATCGAATGGTGCCTGTCCGATGACGGCTTCCGGATCGTTCAGAGCCGGCCGATCACCACGCTCTTTCCCATCCCCGAGGCCGACGACCAGGAGAATCACGTCTATGTCTCCGTCGGTCATCAGCAGATGATGACCGATCCCATGAAGCCCCTGGGGTTCTCCATGTGGCAGCGGACGGCCATGGTGCCGATGCATGAGGCAGGCGGGCGGCTGTTCGTCGACGTCACCCGACGCCTGGGCTCGCCCGCGAGCCGCGCCGGCCTCCTGGACCTCATGGGGAAGGGGGATCCGCTGGTCAGGGATGCCCTGGAGACCGTCCTGGACCACGACGGTTTCGTCCCGTCGCTCCCGGACGCGGGTCCCGGCGGGCCGCCGGTCGGCGGCCCGCCCGCCCCGAGCGAGCCCGATCCGGGCATCGTCGCCGAGCTGATCGAGCGCAGCGAGGCATCCATCGCCGCGCTGGAGCGCGACATCCGGACGAAGACCGGACCGGCGCTCTTCGACTTCCTGCTGGAGGCCTTCGAGGAGCACAAACGAGTCCTCAGCGATCCACTGAACATTCAGGCGATCATGGCGGGGATGGAGGCCACGTGGTGGCTCAATGAGCAGCTGCTGGAGTGGCTGGGCGAGAAGAACGCGGCTGACACGCTGACGCTGTCCGCGCCGGACAACGTCACGTCGGAGATGGGACTGGCGCTGCTCGACGTCGCGGACGTGATCCGTCCGCAGTCGGAGGTGGTGGCGTTCCTGCAAGGCGTCGAGTCCGTCGAGGACGAATCGTTCCTGGACGAGCTGGCGAAGATCCCGGGCGGGACCGAAGCCCGCGACGCCATCGGGGCCTACCTCGACCGGTACGGCATGCGCTGCGTCGGCGAGATCGACATCACGAGGCCACGGTGGGGCGAGCGTCCCACCACGCTCGTGCCCGTGATCCTCGACAACGTCAGGAACTTCGAGCCGGGAGCCGCCGAGCGGCGCTTCGAACAAGGGCGGCAGAAGGCGGAGAAGAAGGAACAGGACGTGCTGTCACGCTTGCGGGCCCTGCCGGACGGGGACCGGAAAGCCGACGAGGCCAAGCGGATGATCGACCGGGTCAGAACCTTCATCGGGTACCGGGAGTACCCGAAGTACGGCATCGTCAGCCGCTACTTCGTCTACAAGCAGGCCCTGCTGGAGGAGGCCGAGCGTCTCGTGCGGGCAGGCGTGCTTCCCGAGAAGGACGACATCTTCTATCTCACGTTCCAGGAGCTCCACGATCTCGTGCGCTCGGAGCAGGTGCTGGATGACGAGCTCATCCAGCAGCGCAAGGACGCGTTCCGGGCGTACCACGCGCTCACACCGCCCCGGGTCCTCACCTCGGATGGCGAGGCCCTCACCGGGGCGTACCGGCGCGACGACGCGCCGGCCGGCGCCCTGATCGGCCTGCCGGTTTCCGCCGGGACCATCGAGGGACGGGCCCGCGTCGTCCTTGACATGGCGGACGCCGATCTCGAAGCGGGCGACATCCTGGTCACGGCGTTCACGGACCCCAGCTGGTCGCCGCTGTTCGTCGGAATCGCGGGACTGGTGACGGAGGTGGGCGGCCTGATGACCCATGGCGCGGTGATCGCCCGGGAGTACGGCCTGCCGGCCGTTGTGGGTGTGGAGCAGGCCACCCGCCTGATCCGGGACGGCCAGCGGATCCGCGTGCACGGAACGGACGGGTACATCGAGATCCTGTCCTGACCGACCCCACCGAGAAGCCCCGTCCGTAGCTTCCGACGGAACAACGCCGAGCAGTTGATGACCACCTCGCGACCGCCGCCCGCAACGCGGCCCGCGCGGACGCCCGGATACGACGCGTAACGGTCTCACCTGGGAAGTGCCTCTTTTGCTGCCACGTGCCGGACCCTCAGCGGGTCCTGTCGTTGCAGCGGAGAGGCACTTTCTACGTTCTCGATCGCGCGCCGGACCGGACAGCACTCCTCGTGAAAGTCCGGTGCTTGAGCCCGAGTTGGCCCGGCTGAAGGTTGCGATTGGCTCTGAGATGACGACGTCCCGTTGCCATGGGCGCCGGCGCAGCATCCTGAAGTGGACGTGAGAGGGGGATCCGTCACCGTGCGTCGCGTAGTTGAAGGAGGTACCTCGCAGTCAGCGCAACGGCACGGTCCCCGTCCTGGGACAGCTCCACGAGTGCGCGTGACGCCGTCGTCCCCGGGATGTCAGCCAGCGCCTGCGTCAGCCGCCCGCGTCCAGGGGCATTGGTGGTGTCGTGGGCGAGGCGGTCGACGAGCCTGGTCGCGATCTGATCCGCAGTCGCGGTGTCGCTCGCCAGCACGCTCAGTGCATCGGCTGCATCGGTGTCGTTCCTTCCGTCCACGATCATGTCGATGAGCATCGGGACCGCATCGGCCACCCCACGTGTCCCGAGCGCCAAAGCCGCATACCCGCGGACGACGACGTCGGGGTTCGCGAGGGCATCCCGCAGCTGCGCGGTAGCCGCACCACCGGGCATCTCGGCGAGGGCCTGAACGGCACGTTCCCGCACCGCGGCCACCGGTGAGCCGAGGCCGTCCGCCAGCAGCGCCGTGACGCCGTCGCCCGACCGCGCCAGCGCCCAGCGAAGGGCACCGGCGACGTTCGGCTCCGTCTCGCTGAGGGCCGCCTCGACCAGGGCCTCCACCGGCACCGGAACCACGTCGGCCGTGGAGAGGGCAGCGCGCTGGCGCGCGTCGGGGCTGTTCGACCCCAGGGCTTGGAGGAGCGTGACGACCTGGAGGACGTCCTCCCAGCCGGCGGGGTCCGCGGCATCGATCCGGCGCAGCCGCGTGAGCAGCTCGGTCTCCGCAGCGATGCGTTCGCGCGACTGACGGATGAGGTCGTCGACGAGCGCCGAGGGCTTGAAGCCGGGGTCGTCGAGCGCGCGTCCGATCTCACGCAGCGACAGCCCGAGCGACCGCAGGCTCTCGATATGGAAGATCCGCTGGATGTCCTCCCCGGAGTACTCCCGATAGCCGGAACCCGTACGGGCCGAGGGCCGCACCAGACCGAGCGACTCGTAGTGCCGGAGCATGCGGGCACTGACCCCGGACCGCCGCGCAACCTCACCGATCAACACTTCGTATCGTCCCTCCTGACGTCCTATCGTCCCTCCTTGCCGGACTCGCCGAGAGCCACGGCGCGCTTCGCCTCCTCGATCGCGAACTCGAATCCGGCGTCCGGGTCGCGCAGCAGCCGTTGGGTGGCGAGCGCGTGCGTGCGCACGCGCGGGTCAGGCGCCGTCGTCCCGGCCAGCAGAGCCGGCACCATCACTTCGCCCAGCGCGACCAGCGCCCGGCTGAGACTCAGCTGCGTCTCCCGCCCACCGCGCCCGAGCTGCGTCACCAACACCGTGGCCAACGCGGGCTCCTCGCCTTCCGGCACGAGCACGACCGCCGTCCGCCAGGCGCTCCGCGCCACCTCGTCATCGGCGTCGGACAGGAGCGCCCGTGTGATCGCCGGCCACGCCTGCCGGTCCCCGATCTTGGACAGCGTGTGCAGCGCCTGGCTCCGTGCCTGCGCACGCTCCGAGCGGACTTCGCGGAGCAGCTCGGGGAGCGTCATGGACACCGGGTGGCGGGTGAGGGCCCAGGTCAGCATGTCGCGGACGAAAAACTCGGGCTCGATCGCGCAGCGCTCGATGAGCGGGTCGACAAAGCGCGGGTCAGGCGTCGTGCCGACCGCCAGAGCCGCCCGCAGTCTCACCGACGAACTGGCGTCCTTCAACCCTTGGATCGCGCGCATCGCATCCGTGTCCTGTGTCGTGATCGTCATTGAGACCACCTCCTTGGCACGCAGTGAATGCCTTGTCACTGTGTCAAGGTCAAACAGAACCTGCTTGTCGGGCACCTGCTGCCTGGCTGGGGAGCGCCGAGCCAGCCCTTTCGATGCTCGTGAGGCGAGGAAGTACCGAGAACTCCTGACAAAAAGTGGTGGCTTGACCTGGCCGGCCATCGGTGTCGTGCCCGAGGCCGCCGAGCAGCGGGACGTGCTCAGCCACGCGCTCGCACGCGATAACTCCGGCGACATCGATTGGCCATCTCGGGATACTGATCGCCATGGATGAGGTCAAGGTTGTCGTCGCCCATTCCGAGCGCGCGACCCTGCGCGTCGGCGATGTGTTCTTGAAGGTGGACGCCGATCAGGCGCGCATCGACGTCGAGGTCGACGCGATGGCCCTGGCGCCGGTCCCGACCCCGAAGATCCTGTGGCGCAAGCCGCCCGTGCTCGCGATCGCCGAGGTCCCGGGGACGGCGCTCGGCCGCCTCGGCGAGCCGTCGACCGCGTCCCCGGCGGCATGGGCCGCGGCCGGCGCCGCCATCCGGAAGCTGCACGACGCGCCGTTGCCGCCCCGCCCGGGCCGGGCCGGCCGGGACCTCGACGAGCTGGCGGCGGAACTCGACGGCGAGTGCGCGCAGCTGGTGGAGGACGGCTACCTGCCCGCCGACCTGGTCACCCGCAATCGCCAGATCGCCCAGGCCGCGCTCCGACCGTGGCCTCCGGCGTTCACGCACGGCGATCTGCAGATCGCTCACGTGTTCGTCGACGGCGACGAGGTCACGGGCATCATCGACTGGTCCGAGGCGGGCCGGGGCGATGCCCTGTACGACCTCGCCACCCTCACGTTAGGACACGAGGAGCACCTCGGCGACGTCATCGCCGGCTACGGCACCGCCGTCGACCTCGACGTGATCCGCGCATGGTGGTCGTTGCGAAGTCTGCTGGGGGTCCGCTGGCTGATCGAGCACGGCTTCGACCCGTCCGCGCCGGGCTGTGAGGTCGACGTGCTGAGATCTCGGATGTGAGGAGCGCGGGCCCGAATGCCCGAGAACGTCGTCGTGATGCGCACCACTCTCTGGGCGGCCAGGGGCGGGCATGCGCGATCATGACCGGATGGACGCTCGTTTCCTTGGCATCGCTGAGCTGGCCGAAGTCCCTTCCGTGGCGGTCGTGGTCGACGTCATGCGTGCCTTCACCGTGGCTGCCTGGGCCTTTGCCCAGGGGGCGGAAAAGATCGTTCTTGCCGAGTCGCTGGACGACGCGCTGGCGCTCAAGGCTCGCCACCCGGATTGGGTGGCGCTCAAGGACGGTCCGCCCGCGCCCGGGTTCGACACCGTCAACTCCCCGGGCCTGCTGCGGTCCATTGACCTGGGCGGACGGACCGTGGTGCAGAAGACCACGGCAGGGACGGTCGGCGCCCTTGCGGTCAAGGAGGCGCCGCTGGTGCTGTGCGCCGGCTTCGTGGTGGCGGAGGCAACGGCTCGGCTCCTGCGGACGCGCAGGAGTGACAGTGTCACGTTCGTGGTCACGGGGGAGGAGGGGCAGGCCGAGGAAGATCTGGCGTGCGCTCACTACATAGCTCGGAGGGTCACCGGGGATGTGAAGGACGCAGCTGAGTTCCTCCGCCGCGCTGCCGAGTCGCGCGCCGCCGCCGAACTGGCGGAGGGCGTGCGCCAAGGAGCCCATCCTGAAGACGTCGCACTCTGTCTTGAGCTCGACCGGTTCCCGTTTGCCATGGTGGCGACCTCGGAGGACTCGCTCATGGTCCTCCGTCCGTGCGCCGTGCCTTCGCTGACCGGCGAGGCTTCGATCTGATCGCTGGTGACGTCCAACTCTCGCCATGCGAGAGCCGCGGTCTCCGGTTATGTGCCACCAATTGCACGTCCCATGACGATGGTTGGGAGTGGCGGCGCGCTCCCACGAGGAGGCGCGGGCGCCCCGTTGGGCACTCCCTCGGGGATCAACGGCAGATCCTCGCCGTCTCAGGAATCCCAGCCCCGGGCGAGAAGAAACTCAGGATCACGAGCCGCCGACGCTGGAACTCCACACGGCTCGCGCGAAGCTCAAACTCCCAGGCCACCGCCCTTGTTGAAGCCGATCTCCACATGAAGGCGCCCACGCCTTGGCAGGGCTGCATTGTTCTCATTCTGGTACCAAATCTTGGGATCTTTATAGAAAGATCACTCGATAGTGCATAAGGGTCGCGTGGTAGTGGATCGGCGGTCACACTCGAATCGGATTTCGCCGAAGCTGCCTGAGCCGCTCTGCGCCAACCGGCCGGAGTCCGGGCGGACTTGTCATGCAGGGGGGACACGCTGTGACACATCACGATGGCCGCGGACCGGGCCTGACCGGGGATGCTGTGGCTCTGGTAGCCGGCCTTGCCGATCTGGCCGTGTCGGGGCTGAGCAGCACGCTGAGCGGAGTGAGCGGCCTACTGCGCCGAGCTGACCTCGGGGATCTGCTGACCGAGGGGCAGGAGGAGACCAAGGCGCGTGGACGCCTGGTCCTGGACCGGTATGCGGCTGCGTCGCCGGCTCACCTGGAGGTGCTTGCCCGAACTGTCACCGGTCGCGGCCAGACGGAGAGCAGCGGTGGCTGAACTGGATGAGCACGCCGCACTGAAAAGCCGCATTGATGGAGTCCTCGACGAGTTCGTTACCGCCGAAGCGCAGGCGATGGAGGACATCGATGCCTCCCTGGCGCCGGTCGCTGATCAGTTACGTGTGGCGACGGAGCAGGGCAAACGGTTCCGGGCGGCGTTTTGTTACTGGGGCTGGCGCGGGGCGGGTCAGCCCGACAGTGCGGCGCTGGTGCGCGCCGCCTGTGCGATCGAGCTGGTGCACGCAGCCGCCGTCCTCCATGACGACCTGATCGACCGCAGCCGTACGCGGCACGGCCGGCCCACCGCGCACATCGCCCTGCGCGACGTACTCACCCACCACGCGCGGCCCAAGGCCGGTGCCCGGGCTCTGGCCATGCTGACGGGCGATCTGCTGATATCGCTGGCCGGCCAGCTGTTCGTCACATGCGGCCTGCCCAGCGCCTACCTGAGCAGGGCTCGGCCCCTGTGGGGAGTGCTGGCCCGCGAACTGGTGGCGGGGGAGTGCCTGGAGATCCTGCGCACCGGCGCCGAGCCGGACCCGGAGACCTCGGTGAAGGTGATCCGCTACAAGACGGCCAAGTACACCGTCGAACATCCCCTGCACATCGGCGCGCTCCTGGCGGGCGCCCCGCCGAGGCTGCTTGAGGCCTACAGCGGCTATGGCCTGCCTCTGGGTGAGGCATTCCAACTGCGCGATGACCTACTGGGCTTGTTCGGTGACCCGGCACGCACCGGAAAGAACCCGGCCGACGACCTTGCCGGCAACCGCCCCACCGCCCTCATGGCCCACACCCTGCAATCCGCCGCCCCGGGGGAGCGCCGCGAACTGCGCCATCTGCTGGGACACGCAAACCCGAGCGAGCAGCAGGTGGAACGGGCGCGGGCGATCGCTCGCCGCACCGGAGCCGTCGCCCGCGTCGAAGACATGATCACCGCCCGGCTGCGTGCAGCACACGAGGCCCTGGCAGACGCCGACCTGGCCGCCGAAGCGCGCGGTGCCCTGTCCGGCCTGGCGACGTCCGCCACCGCCCGCCACCACTGACCACCGCATTCTGGGAGCGACACCGATGGTCTACACCCAAGCATCCATGAACGCGCTGCGGTCGGCAGGCGACGAGCTGGCCGACGCAACCGTGGCAACCCTGTTCGAGCGCGGGGAGGTGGGCAAATTCAACACCCTCATGCGCTACGTCTCCACCGTCGGCCAGGAACTGCCCGAGGGCCTGCCGGAAGTCGCCCGGGAATACCTGCACGAGACCAGCGCTCCTCCTGCCTGGGTGGACTGGGAGGAGATGGAGAGGGCTCGGCTGTTCTTCATCGACAACAACGTGCACATCTCCACCGCCCTGTCCTTCGCCTCCATGCCCGCCTGCTATGTCGTGCCGCACATCGCGAAGTTGCTGTCGGCCACCCATTCGCTGAAGTACCCGTCCAAGCGGATGGCGGAGACCGGGCAGTTCACCGTCTACCTCATGCAGCCCGACGCTTTCGAGGCCGGCGGCCGCTTCCTCCCGGCCGCCCAGAAGGTCCGCCTGCTGCACGCTTCCATCCGCCACCACCTCACACGCGAGAACCGGTGGGACGCCGCCGACCTGGGTACGCCGATCTGTCAGGAGGACATGATCGGCGGGCAGATGATGTTCTCCATCCAGGTCCTGGACGCCCTGCACCGCCTCGGCATCCACATGAGCACCCAGGGCGCCGAGGCGTACTACTACGCCTGGCGGGTCGTCGGTGCCATGCTCGGCGTAGACCAGAACCATGTCCCCCAGAACCTCCAGGCCGCCCGTGAGTTCTCCGACCTGTACATGACCCGACACATGGGGCCGAGCGAGGAAGGCGCTCATCTCACGCGCCAGCTCATCGACCTCTACGAGGAAGTCGTCCCCGGCACCTTGTTCGACCCCGTCGTCGGCGCCCTCATCCGCTACCTCATCGGCGACACCTGCGCCGACTGGCTCCAAGTGCCCCGCAGCCCCTGGGACACCGCCGTCAAAGCCGCTCCCGCCCTGCTCAACATCTTCGAGACGATCGAGGACAAGTCTCCGTTCGGAGCGTGGGCGCTGGACCGAATCGGCCACTTCACCACCCTCTTCGAACTCAGCTCCCTGACCCGTGGCCGCGTCATGCACTACGCCATTCCTGAACAGCTCAAGAAGGACTTCGGGGTCAGCAGCGCCGTGCCGTCCGCAAGCCGCTGGACCCCGCCCCCGGCAACCGTCAGCGGGTAGGAACGGCAGTCACTGACTCGACGTTGCTGCTCCCCACCTCTTCCCTTGGCTCCGGCGTGGGGAAGAGGTGAAGCCGCCTACGGGCGGCTTGCCGCCGGGAACCGGTGCGGGTTTGAGCCGTTCCTCAATACAATACAGAGCTGTACTGTATTGTATTGGTCGTGAAGCGTGACAATGATCCCCAAGGGCCCGCCATCGCCGAGTCGGCCCCGTCCACGAGGGCTCCCGGCCGGCCACGCAGTCAGGAGGCGGACGAGGCGATCCTCGCGGCGGCGCTCGATCTGCTCATCGAGCGAGGCGTCGGCTCGGCAAGTATTGAGCAGGTGGCGCGCCGCGCCGGAGTCACCCGTGCCACGGTGTACCGCCGCTTCCCGACCCTGACCGACCTGTTGGTGCGCGCGGTCGAGTGGGAATACCGGGACATGAACCCTGGCTCGATGGACTGGCCGGACATCGACAGCATGGTCACGGCCTGGGCCGACCACCTCGGCAAGCCCCGCGCACGCAAGCTGATCCGCCGCCTCTACAGCACGGTCGACGACCTCCCCGACCTGCTGCGCGCCTACCACCTGGCGCACGGCAGCCACCGCAGTCTCGCGGTACGCACCACCCTGGAGCGGGCTCGCGCGGCGGGGCAGCTTCCCCCGGACAGCGACCCGGAAATCCTCCAGCAGATGCTCAGTGGCCTGGCCCTGCAACACCTCGCCGCGCACCCCGACACCACCGGCCCGGAAGAGGTCAAAGCCTATTTCCTCGCCGTCCTGGGACAGGTCGGGCTGTCGACCGCCCCCGTACCTCGAAGGAGGACCGCACGATGACCGAGAACACGGCGTGGCTTGGACGGGACGTCCGCAGGGCCCGCAAGGAGGGGATACCCGCCGTCACGCGACGGCAGCGCGACCGGCTGGCCGACATGGTCGCCCACGCCCGGGCCACCTCCCCGTACTACCGCAGTCTCTACCGCGGTCTGCCCGAGCGGGTGGAGGACCCGGCGCTGCTGCCGGTCACCAACAAGGAGAGCCTGATGGGGAACTTCGACGACTGGGCGACCGACCGTGCCATCACGTACGAGAAAGTGCGCGCCTTCAGCGACGACCCCGACAGCATCGGGCAGCGGTTCCTCGGGAAGCACATGGTGGCCACCACCTCGGGCACCAGCGGCCGGCGGGGCCTCTTCGTCCTCGACGACCGGTACATGGAAGTGGGCGCCGCGCTGACCTCCCGCGCGCTCGCCTCGAATCTGGGTCCTGCCGGCCTCCTCCGGGCAACGGCTCAGGGCGGGCGCTTCGCCCAACTCGTCGCCACCGGTGGGCACTACGTCGGCTTCGCCGCGTACTCCCGCACTCAGCAAGCGGGCGGGTGGCGCAGCAAGCTGCTGCGGGCGTTCCCGGTGCACACACCGATGCCGCAGCTGGTGGCCGAGCTCAACGACTACCGCCCCGCCTTCGTGATCGGCTACGCCAGCACGATCATGCTGCTCACCGCCGAGCAGGAAGCCGGCCGTCTGCGGATCAACCCGGTGCTGATCCAGCCGGCCGGCGAGACGATGACCACGGACGACTCCGACCGGATCGCCCGCGCCTTCCGCACCACGGTCCGCGCGATGTACGGCGCGACCGAGTGCACCTACCTCAGCCACAGCTGCGCCCACGGCTGGTACCACGTCAACAGTGACTGGGCCGTGCTCGAACCGGTCGACGCCGATCACCGGCCCACCCCGCCGGGCCAGTTCTCGCACACCGTGCTGGTCAGCAACCTTGCCAACCGCGTGCAGCCGTTCCTGCGCTACGACCTCGGTGACAGCGTCCTGCTCCGGCCCGAACCGTGCCCGTGCGGCAACCCGCTGCCCGCGATTCGCGTGCAGGGACGCTCAGGCGACATCCTCACCTTTCCCGCCAACGGTGGTGCCTCCGTGCAGCTGGCGCCCCTGGCCTTCGGCACCCTCTTCGACCGCACTCCCGGGGTCGAGCTGTTCCAGGTCGAGCAGACCGCCCCGTCGACGCTGCGCGTACGTCTGCTGCCGGCCGCCGACGCCGACCCGGACCACGTGTGGCGGACCGCGCACCAGGAGCTGACCCGCCTCCTCACCGACAACAAACTCGACCACATCACGGTCCAGCGTGCCGAGGAGCCACCCCATCAGGCGGCCGGCGGCAAATACCGAACGGTCATCCCCTTCGACCGATAGGGCACCTGACCAGGGCCCCTTCGCATGACGCTGCGTCCGACCCTTCCCGCCTGGGGTCAGTGCGTGCCGATGCGCGCGGCCACGCAGGGGTCCTCGTTGCGGTACCCGAGTCGGTTGTAGAGCCGTTCGGCCGGGGCGTTTTCGGCGAGCTGCCACAGCGTGCAGAACCCGTACCGGCGAACGGCGTACCGGGTGAGCCACGAGGTCAGCGCCGCACCGAATCCCTGGCCACGCAGACGGGCATCCGTCGCCACGGAGGCCATCAGTGGTGCGCCGCTGTCCCGCAGGCTGCTCAGGGCACCGCAGGCCACCAAGTGGCCGTCGGCGTCACGGATCCCGGCCCACACGCTGACGCCGGCGGAACCGGGACCGGTCGAGTGCCCCGGACTGTGGGTGTCGAGAAAGGCTCGCAGCTCTTCGTGCCGGCTCTCGTCCAGCTCGGTCACCCGCTCCTCGGCCCGTTGGACCGCCGGTTCCTCCAGCGTCCAGCGGAAGACCCACTCGACGGCATCGGTCACCGGCAGATGGCGGCCGGCCAGCACTTCGGTGCCTCGGGGACCGGTGAACTCCCGCACCCGGCCCGGCAGCCCATGGGCGGCACGCAGAACGAGGCCGGCGGCGGACTCGGGCTCGCCCACACTCCACACATGGCCGCGGGCGTCGTCGAGCCAGGCGGCGGCACCGTCACCGGACCAGCTGATCCGGTCGGCCGTACGCTGCCGAGCCGCGCCGAAGCGCAGCAGGGCGGAACCAGCCCGGAACTCCAGGTTCTGGTGGAACATGTCTGTGGCCCTGGGGGCAAGAGTCGTTGCCTGCATCGCTCTCTGAAGGGGACGTAAGGGGGAAGGGCGGCCGGACGCGCGCAGGGGCGCGCGACGCGAACCATCCGTCTGGAATATGGGGAGCCCGGCTGAGGCTGCGGCTGCGCACACGGCGCGCTCCGGCCGACCGGACGATCCACTGTGGCACAGGGCCCCTGCCGGAGGGCAAATTCGGGGCCCGCGCGCCCTATGTCCATGGCGTCGCGGACCATGGAGCGCCCCGCCGAGCCATTGCCGCGGCGTGGGGCGCGCCAGGTGCTCGATGCGATGCGAAACCGTTCAGGCAGGTCGTGGGCCAGGGCGGCAACTGGCCGGGGGCAGCTGCGCTGCGAGGGGAACTTCCGTGATCGACGGACCGCAGGGGAGACTTCCCTCCTGTGGGGAGTCGTGTTGTGGCGGGTGGCCGGCCAAGAGGCTTCATCGCGGCCTTCTCGGTTCGCTGCGGCGACGGCAGACGGGGACAGGCCCGTGTTGAGCGGACCTGTCCGCAGGAATGGAGTGCGTGATCGTGGGTTCCACCTCGATGGCTGCGCGCCGCCCGTATCGCTGGGCGGTGCTGCTGCTGTCATGGGCGGCTTTCACCATGACAGCCGTCGACCGATCGACGTGGGGGCCCGCATCGGTCGCCGTCGGCGAGCACCTGGGCGTCTCCATAGCAGGGCTCGGCGTGTTCGCCACCGGCTACTACATCGGCTATGTGATCTCCAATGCCTGCGGTGGTGTGCTGACCGACTGGCTCGGCGGGCGCGTGGTCATTTCCGGCACACTGTTCGCCGCCGGCGGCTTCATGATCCTTTTCGGGGAGAGCACGTCGGCCGCTCTCGGCATCACATTCCAGGCATGCATCGGCTTCTTCGCGGGCTGTGACTACTCGGCCGGGGTCAAGCTCATCTCCCAGTGGTTCCGGTCCCAGGACCGAGGATTCGCGATGGGCGTCTTCATGACGGCCACATCGCTCGGCACGGTGATCGCCAACGCAGTCGTGCCGAGTCTCATCGCATCCTCCGGATGGCGCGCTTCGTACCACGTCTTCGGTACGGCCTCGATGGCCGTCGCAGTCCTGTGCTTCGTTTTCCTGCGCAACGGGACCGGTGCCGAACGTGAGCCGAGGCGGTTGCCGAAGGTCGGGCCGCTCGTGCGCAACCGCGATCTGCTCCTGCTCGGCCTTGCCGGCTTCGGTGGTCTGTGGGGCACCTACGGCTTCATCACCTGGGCCAATGCGCTGATGACCAAGGGCAGCGGCCTCTCGCCGGTGCAGGCGGGCGGTGTCGTGGCGATCTTCGCCGTCGCAGCCGTTGCCGCCAAGCCCTTCATCGGTCTGGTGACCGATCTGTTCGGCGGGCGGCGCAAGGTGCCCACAGTGCTCGTGCTCGGCTCGTTCGTGGTGACGCTGCTGCTGTTCGGGACGGCGGACAGTCTTACCGCGTACCTGTGGACAGCGCCGTTCCTCGGGATCGCCGCCTACGTTTACAGCCCGCTGATGGTCGCTCTCATCCCACAGCTGTCCGGGGTACGCCTGGCCGGATCGGCGGCCGGCGCCACGAACGCGTTCTGGCAGCTGGGCAGCACCGTGGTGCCTGTAGTGCTCGGTGTGGTGTTCCAGGCGACACACTCGTTCTTCGCCGCGTTCGCGACACTGGCCGTCGGCCCGCTGCTCGGCATGCTGACGATGCTCGCCATCCGAGAAGACCGCCCCGGTCACCCGACGGAGAACGCCGCTCTGCCCGCCATCGCCGAAACGGCGCCGATCAGCGAAAAGAACGTGGGGTAGCTCGCCGTGTCCCCGCATTGCGGTGGTGGCAGCCGTAGGTAGCCCGGACGGCGACGCCGGCTGGCCGGGGGAGTGCCAGGGCGGAGCGCCGCATCCCTCAAACCGCGACCGCTGCCGAACTCCGGGGTCCACGAGAGCGGCATTGCGGCCGCTCGCCGTCATCGGCCGCTGGGACGCGCCATGAAACCGCGCTCGGACAGGACGGGAAGGCGGTAGCGCTCTTGGGTGGTCTCGTCGAAGTCGTCGAGGAAGCCATGGAGGAGCTCGGCGAGGTGGGCCAGGGAGTCGACCGTGAAGAGGACCGGCTGGTAACCGGCTACCTGATACGGCAGGCGGGCCATCTCGGCGAGGTCGAACGGCCGCAGGTCGGCATGAGCGAAGCGCCCGAGTTCGCCGAAGGATGACAGCAGCGCCGCTCCGTATGCTCCCGGCAGCCGTTCTTCGAGGGTGACGCCGTATTCGAGGGTGAACCAGTAAACACGGCTGATCAGATCCAGCGCGTCTGCCGTATCCACCCGGGCCGCGGCACGACCCACCGTGCGGTACAGGTCGGCGAAGAACGGATCCGCGAGGTGGATGCCGTGCCCGAACACGTCGTGCAGGACATCCGGCTCCGGCGTGTACAGGGGCATAGCGGGATGCCGCACGTACTGAACGGCGTGGAAATATCCATCGACCATCGCACCCAGGAAGCGCTTGTTCGGCACGATCCCGCCCGCCGGCGTGAACCGGAATCCCGTCAGTGCTTCGAGCCGGTCGGACACCTCCTCGTGCTGCGGGACGCCGTCGGCAGGGATCGGCGCGGATTCCCGGGCCCGCAGCACTTCCCGGCAGGCCCAGTGGTCCTGGGCTCGCCACAGCGCCTTGTGTACGGCGCGCCAGGTGGCGTGCTCGGCCTCGGTGTAGTGGACCTCGGGTGACGGCTCGCCCACCTGGCGGCCCTCCGCGCGGTCAGCAATCAGATTCCTGCGGCGCACGTAGTCCGGATCCGCGAAGCCGGGGTGCTCCTCGGCACGGCCCACCGTGGTCCCGCCCGCGTCGAGCGGGGTCAGACTCATCCAATCGATCATGAACAACATCGTGGACCGTCACCTGGCTCCCCGGACGGTTCACACGCGCCCCCTCACCCGGGCGCGTGTGGACCGTCCGGGGAGATTCCGGCTCACTCCTGAGGAAGGGACTTCTCCTGGCGTGACTGGTGTCCGAGGCCGACAGGCGTTTCGCAGCGAGCGGTTCTACGATCTCCGTTCATGACGACTCCCGACTGCTACGCATGCGGCAAGGAAGCAGAGTTCGACAACCTTCCGCCACGCGAGTGCGTGGCGTATGACCAGCACTGGCGGGTGGTTCACGACTTCAACACCGCGGTGCCGGGCTGGCTGGTGCTGCTGCCTCGCCGCCACGTTGCCGCGGTGCATGACCTCACCGACGCTGAGGCATCGGCCCTGGGGGTGTGGCAGGTCAAGCTCTCCCGTGCCCTTCGGAACGTGACCGGTTGCGCCAAGACCTACGTCGTCCAATTCGCAGAAGCCGAAGGTTTCGCGCACGTGCACTTCCACATCGTTCCGCGCATGGCAGATCTGCAACCAGAGCATCGTGGGACGGGTATTTTCGAGCTGCTCCGGCGACCGGAGCAGGAGCGGGTAACGGCTGATCAGGCAGACGAAGTAGCCCACTCCCTCCGGGCTCGACTTCATGGGTACCCGAACGCTGCTCCGTAGCCCGCATCACGGAATCTGAGCCAGAAACGAGACTCGACAGCCGCAATGCAGCGCTTCGAGGCAGGTTTGTTCAGCGATCCCTAGTGGCACCGCCCCCGAGGGCCGGGGACGATCAGGGCGCCCTTCAGGATCGCGAAGAACCGTTCCAGACCCGGGACCACCGTGTGCACGAGACTCAGGCCGGTTGTCGGCGTCCCTGCACGGGGCGGCGGCATCATGCTGCGTCGGTGAGCGCGAAATCCGTGGGCTTCCAGGCGGGCGATGAGCACTGAAAGCTCCTCGCCAGGTGGGGGCGGGGAGATGGAGTTCAGGAAGGGGGTGCGGCGCGCTGTTCGTAGGGCGTCGGTGAGGTCGAAGCGCGCGCAACGGTGCAGTACCGGGTATGGCTCCAGAGAGGAGAGCGGGATCGGTTCGGGCGGGGTGTGTCGCCGGGCGACGGCGGTTTCGAGGAGCTCGGTCACGGCGCCCGCTACGGCCTGGTGGAATGTGAAGGCGGCGGCTTGTCCACGTAGGTACGCCACGCCATCGCGCGGAGGGCAGTAAGCGAGGACGGTGGGAATGCCCAGATCGCTGGTGGCGTCCAGCAGATGGATGCGGACCCCGGCTTCTCTCTCGGCGTGGGCGCGAAGGAGTGCGAGGTGCCCCGGCAGCAAGTCCGGGTCTACGACGGACAGTGGCCTGCCGGAGGCGAGGACACGAAGCGTCAGAAGGGAGCAGGCGTCCCGTTCGACGGTTTCCAACAGGGCGTGCACGGTGGCCAGGTCATCCGTGGGCGCCAGCCCGTATCCGGAGCTGACGGAGTACCGGGAGAGAGCGCGGTAGTCCGTCTCATCACCGACCCGGTCGCGGTGCGCTTCTCCGTTCGGCGCGGCGTACCACGGCGCACCCAGGTAGAGCGGAATATTCACTTCGTCCCGGCCGGGGTGAAGCGACTGGTAGGGGCTACAGGCGAGCTCGCTGTGCGCGAGCGTTTCCAGAAGCGGGGCGCTCGCCTCGTCGGCGAGGATCCCTGTCGCCAGTTCTCGGGCGGGGGCGAAATGGATCTGTGTGTTCTCCAGGCTCACCGGACCGGTGAGGAATCGTTCCAGAGCTTCACTGAGGGCCCGCAAGCGCGCTTCCGAAGAGTGTTGCGCCTTACCGATGCCCGCAGTCGGATGCGGGGAGGTGTCGCCGCGCTCTGAGAGCTCGCATCTCCAGATGGATACGATGCCGGGCGCTTCGGCTTGCTTCTGCCAGACAGGACGTAGCCCTAAGTCGTGCGCGGCGAGTTCCAGCGCTCGCGCTGCTCCTGGAGAAACAGTGGGGCCCGGCGGGGGGAGTGTGGGTGCATCGGCCAACCGGAACTGGCCGCTGCCCTCGCCCTCCTCCGCCGGGCGCACGCCGTTACTCGTCCTCGTCGGACGGCTCGGCAATGCCCAACTCACCTGCCAAGAACGCCTCTTCGTCGGTCAGCTCCACGTCCTCAGGCTGACCGGCGACAGCCATGTCTCCAGTACTCGAACCCATGACATATACCTCCTGCTATCGGCGGTTTTGGGTTTTTTCGAGTGTGGGATGCCGGCAGGCCCGACGCAAACGGACAGGTCCAGGGGTGAAAGTGGGAATCAAGGAGCCTCAGGATCTCGTCCCGGGGATCGTTGGGCGCGAGGCGGAGGGCCCCAGGTCGGTTGGCCCGACGTTGCGCCATCCGAGCCGGCTGTAGACGTCCTTCCGCCCCGCTTCGCCCAAGGGCGCGAATGGAGCTGATCGAGCACCAGTTCGCCGTGGGCCGGCTGCGGCAGCGGGCGCATCAGCGCAGAGCCGACGCAGCGGCCTCGGAATGCGGGATGGGCCTGAGGGTGGTGGACGGTGCCCCAGAACACCAGCTTCGTGGTCGGCGGTCGACCGCCGGGTGGCGGTGCGGGTGGAGCCGTCCGTCGGGCGGCTCCACGTGCGACGTGCCGGGTTCAGTCGGTGATGAACCAATCGTTCTTGAGGTACTCCAAGGTGTAGCTGCCGAGGTCGCTCTCGGAGAAGGTGGCGGAGGCATTGACCGCTTGGACCGGCATCTCGATCTTGTCGGGCGTGCGCACGTTGACGCGCTGCGGGTCGACCGTCGCGGTTTTCAGTGCCTGCTTCTGCGCGGGCGAGATCATCTGGAACACGGTGGCGTACGTCGATGTGCACGGGCCGATCCCTTGGTCCTCTGCCTTCTTCGCGGCGGGCCCGGCCACTTCGCAGACCGTGTCGATGTCCTCCCGGCCCAGGGCGTGGAGGTACTGCTCGTACCGCTGGATCGCGCCCTCCTTCGTCCTGGGCGCGGGTCGGTCGCCGGGTGGCTCGGCCGAAGGCTTCTCGGTCGGAGGCGCTGTGGACGGCGTAGCCGATGGCTCTTCGGCCCGCTTGGACGCGGACGGCTGCGAATTCTTCGCGTCCGCGTCCTCCTCTGCTTTGGCAGGACCGCACGCGGACGCCAGCAGCGCCACACAGCCCATTACCGCCACGCTCATCAAAGTCCGCGCTCTCATGTGGTCCCCTCACCGCCAGCCGACAACTCGTCAAGAGGTCACGCAGGATCCGGGGAAACGGTTCCCGGGCCGGCCCAGGGGGGTGGGGGCTTCATAGAGGCCCCGAGTCCGTGTGTGCTGCTGCGCGAGGCCCCGTGCGCTGAAGGCTGAGCTGCGGTGATGCCTCAACAACCGCAGCGGGTGGCGGTCGACCGGCCTGGTTCGCGGCCCGCGATCGAGCTTGCCGACCAGCTCACTCCGCTACGGCCAGACATTCGGCGAGCAGGTCGACGATGTCGCGCCAGGCCCGCTGCGCGTGCTGTGGGTGGTGGCCGACGCCGGGGAGCACGGTGTGGTCGACCGGCGGGTGGTGGAAGGCGTGCAAGGCGCCGCCGTAGACCACGAGACGCCAGTCGACGCCCGCGGCCTGCATCTCGGCGGTGAACGCGTCCCGTTGCGCGGGCGGCATGATCGGGTCTTCCGACCCGACTCCGGCCCACACCGGGCAGCGAATGCGTGCCGCCTCGCCCGGTCGGCCCGTGGTAGTTGCGTTGACTGTCCCGATCGCGCGCAGGTTGACGCCGTCGCGCCCGAGTTCCAACGCGATTGCGCCTCCGGTGCCGTAGCCGACGGCGGCGATCCGGTCGGGGTCGGTCCGCGGTTCGGCGCGCAAGACGTCCAGTGCCGCGTGGCCGATGCCCCGCATCCGGTCGGGGTCGGCGAGCAGCGGCATGCAGCGGTCCAGCATCTCCTCGGGGTCGCCCAAATAGCTCCCGCCGTGAATGTCGAAGGCCAGCGCCACGTATCCCAGCTCGGCGAGAGCATCGGCCCGGCGGCGTTCGACGTCGCTGAGCCCCATGCCCTCCGGGCCGAGCAGCACCGCGGGCCGGCGGCCGACACCGCCCGGGAGCGCGAGGTGCCCGATCATCGTCAGGCCGTCCGCCGGATACTCGATCGTGCGCGTGGTGATCGTCGTCATGCGACTGGACTGTAGGGATGGTTGAGCCCGGTCGGGCCGGCGTTCACCGCCGGCGGAACAGCACGGCTGCGGACAGCCCGCGAGTGTCAGGAATTCATCGCGGCGCGGTCGGACTCGCTGCGAAGCACGCAGAACTCGTTGCCTTCGGGGTCGGCAAGGACTGCCCAGCCAGAGCCATCGGAATTCCGGTGGTCGGTGACCAAGGTGGCACCGAGTCCCAGCAGCCGTTCCACTTCCCGCTCACGCGCGGTCTCGGGGCGCAAACACAGATGGATCCGGTTCTTCACCTTCTTGGACTCGGGGACCTGGTTGAAGTACAGCGCTGGGCCCTCCGCCAGCTGCACCTGCGTCTCCCGGTCACCCGGTTTGTCCTCCGGATTCACCGGACGGCCAGTAACCCTGCTCCAGAACCGGGCCAGCTCGTAGGCATCCGCACAGTCGATCGCCACGTTCTGCACCACTGAAACCATGCGCGCGAGCTTCCCTCAATTCCCTTCCAGCCGCCACCGAGTTGCGCTCATTCATCGCACACAGCTCGGGTGCCTGGCCGCAGCGTCGATATTTTGCCACGCACCGCCGGTCCGGCCTGGCGGACCTCGCGCTTTCGCGGCCTCGGAAACTCGTAATTCTCGCGGCCGGATGGTAATCCTGTTTATCCAGGTTCACCCGAAATCCTCCCGTCGACGCATACCGTTGTCCCCGCCCGGCGGACCGGTCGCCGTGGGCACGGTGAAGGGATCGGGATGGAGCCCAACGACAGCGGCAACGAGCCAAGCCCTCCCGCCGCTCCGCGGCCTGACAAGGCGAAGCCGAGCGGGCCGCCGCGCGCAGGAGTCCCCGAGCCCGAACCCACAAACAGAGGAGCCCCGCCTCACGGCGCTTCCGCAGTCCAGGAGGGCGGCCACCGGCGTCTGCCCGGTCTGCCGGGTGGTCCACCGCCACCCGGCCCGACACGCCCCGCGTTCTGGCGAAGTCCGCTGCGCGGGCCCTGGTTGACGTCGGTGTTCGGGCTGATCCTACTGGGCGGCATCACGGTGCTGTTCGTGACCGGTCTGCTGTCCTACGCCGCCTACAACCCCAACCTGGCGCCGGGCAACGACCACACGCCGGACAAGGGCTGGCTCGGCTTCTACCTCTTCTCCTGGCCCACCAGCCCCTACTGGCTCTACCGCCTCACCCAAGGGGTGCACGTCACGCTCGGCGTGGTGCTGATCCCGATCCTGCTGGCGAAGCTGTGGTCGGTGATTCCGAAGCTGTTCTCCTGGCCACCGCTGCGCTCGCCGAGCCAGGCGTTGGAGCGGCTCTCGCTGCTGCTGCTCGTGGGCGGTGCGCTGTTCGAGTTCGTCACCGGGGTGCTGAACATCCAGCTGCACTACATCTTTCCCGGGTCCTTCTACACCCTCCATTTCTACGGCGCCTGGGTGTTCATCGGCGCCTTCATCGTGCACATCGCCTTCCGCATTCCCGTCATGTACAGGGCCCTGCGCAGCCGCCGCTGGCGTACCGAGCTGCGTACGCCGATTGGCCGTACCCGGTCCGAACCTGCCGACGACACCGGGCTGGTGACCCCGAATCCGGCGCAGCCGACCATGTCGCGGCGCGGTGCGCTGGGCCTGGTGGGGGCCGGCTCGCTCGGACTGCTCATCGTGACGGCGGGCCAGAGCATCGGTGGCTCCCTCCGCCCGACCGCGCTGCTGGCCCCGCACGGGCAGGAGCCCGGCACGGGACCCAACGGCTTCCAGGTCAACAAGACCGCCGCAGGCGTCGGCATCAGCGCCCGCGACATCGGCCACGACTGGCGGCTCGTCGTACGCGGTGACGGCCGGGAAGTGACCTACACCCGCGAACAGGTGCTGGCCCTGCCACAGCACACGGCCGAACTTCCCATCGCCTGCGTGGAGGGCTGGTCCACCGACGACCAGCTCTGGAGCGGTGTGCGACTGTCCGAACTCGCAGCCCGGGTCGGATTCGGGCAGAGCCCGCCGGGCGTGTTCGTCGAGTCCGCACAGCGCGGCGGCGCCTTCAGCTCGACGCATCTGCGCGACAACCAAGTGCGCGATGTTCGGTCGCTGCTCGCCCTGCGGGTAAATGGTGCGAGTCTTTCCGCGGACCACGGCTATCCGGCACGGATCATCGTTCCGGCCAACCCCGGCGTGCACAACACCAAATGGGTCACCCGGCTCACCTTCGGAACGGCGGGAGAAGCCTCATGAAGGGAATTCGGCAACGCTACGGGGCGTCCCCTCTTCATCTCCTGCTCGTGTTGTGCTCCTTCATCCTGACCGTGTACGCCGGAATCCGGCTGCTGAAGGGAGACACGCTCGGTGTCATCATGTGGTTCATCGGCGCCGCGCTCCTGCACGACCTGGTCTTCCTTCCCCTCTACACCGTCACCGACCGTGCCGTGCAAGGGGCCTTCAGGCATCGAAAGCCGACGAGCCGTTCCCGTCGACCAGTCGGGTGGATCAACTACGTTCGCTTTCCCGCCTTTGTCGCCCTTTTGCTGCTTCTGGTCTTCTACCCGCTGATCCTCAACAAGGTCCCGGGCTTCACGGCGTACACGGCTCTGTCTGCCGACGTCTTCTGGGGCCGCTGGCTGCTGATCGCCGCTGCCCTCTTCGCAGCTTCCGCCCTCTGCTTGGTGGTCGCCATATGGCGTGCGCATGAGCCGCGGGGAGGCCAGGAGGAGCCCCCGCCGAAGGAGCCCGGCCGTCGACAGGCATAGGGGCTTTCCCCTACCCTCCCGCGGGACTCACCTAGGCGCGCACGCGCTTGCCCTAACGCGTCTGCAGATGTGACTCCCTGGCCGGCCTTCCTCCGTAAGCCCGACCTGCGGTCACCAACCCGTCAGCAACAGATGGTTGACCAGCAGCGCCAGTGTTGCCTGCCCGGCCAGCCACCAGACATGACGGCGGGGGAGCAGTGCGCAGGCGGGGAGGAGCCAGACCGCGAAGGTCAGCCAGATGCGTTCGGTCTCCGCTTTGCTCATGCCGGACACATCCGCGAGCAGCATCATGCACAACGCAGCGGCGACCATCACGGACAGCGCACCACGCCCGGTCGGCGACGCTCGCCGCATCCCTCGCACGGCCGGCCACAGAGGGCCGGAGGCACGGCGCAGGCCCGCAACCGCGGCCAGGCCGACCGTCAGCACCTGGGCGGCCAGATTTGCCCAGATGAAGTAGGCGTACGGGCGTACCCCCGCGGCGCCCTGGTAGTAGCGCTCGACAAGGGTGAAGTAGCCGTCGGGCCACCAGAAGCCGCCGCTGGTGAAGGCCGCCACCCAGAGCAGCACCCCCAAGATCACGTACGGCAGCGGGCGGGCGGACCGGGCCAGGAGCAGGACGGACCCGCCGAGCACGACGAGGACGATCAGGCCGTAGGAGAGGTACCAGGCAAGCCCCAACAGCAGTCCGGCGCCGAGCGACGCGAGACGCGGCATGCGGGTGGTGCGGGTGGCTGCCAGTGTGAGCAGGGCGATCGCCCAGGCGGAGACGCCGGCGAAGTAGCCGTCGGCGCTGACCCCGATCCATACCGCCGCCGGCGCCAGCACCAGGAACGGGGCCGCCCGCCGCGCCAGTTGCTCACCGCACAGAGCCCGGACGGTGATGAGGACCGCGGCCACGAACGACGACCCGATGGTGATGCACCAGGCCGCCGCCCAGGCGCCGCCACCCAGTCCGACACGGTCCAGACCGACGAACGTCAGCAGAGCGCCGGGCGGGTGGCCGGCTACATGGGCCGGCCAGATGTGCGGTGATCCGACCAGGATGTGGTTGGTGAAGTCCCCCAGAAAGGCCGGAACATCCTGCACACCGTCCACGGACTGCAGGTACTCCAGGCTCGTGGTCAGCCGCTCGGCGACCCCGCGCCCCCAGCCGTCCACCAGCGCCAGCGACCACGTCCAAGCCATCGCCGCGCCCCAAGCGGCAGGCACCAGCACCCGCCACGACAGGCGCCTCGCGGCCGTCGGGCCGTAGATCACCACCAGCGCGGCGACGGCCAGCGCCGCCGGGGTCCCCGGGCCGACGTGCGGCATCCACCATGCGTACAGCGGCGGCCACCCCAGCCGCAGAATGCCCTCCGACCCGGAGATGGTCCTGTTGACGGCACGTCCGACGACCACTGCGAGCACGAAGAGCGCGACTGCGGCCGCCACCGCCCACAGATCGCGGCGGCCATCCTGCTTCCGCGCACCCACCGTCACCAGATCGCCGCGATATTCCCGCTTCCGCTCACGCACTGTCACCAGGCCACCCTAGGTCAGGTCAGTGGCCCGTTCCCGGTCCTGCCGTGCGACACCACGACGCGCGTCTGCCCATGGGGTCGTGTCAGCCCCCGACTTCCCCGCCGCGCGCCCGTTAACGCTCTCGCCGGTCTCACCACGGCCCTCCCGAGACGGCCACTTCCGGCACAGGATCCGGATTCCATGGGGGATGGGATGGATCCCCCTGGGGGCATGTGGGAATGGCCAGGTCGTCGCTGCCGCCGGCGTGGGTGCGGCCGCAAGATGGTGGGTCACCAGCATCGATGATGATGCGCTCTTCGCCGCGGCTGCTGTGGGACGGAGGTTTACGCGGTCAGCTGCTCACGTGCGCCGTGATCAGCGTTCGCCGGTCCCATGCCGCTGTCGGACCGGCTGATCTCGGCCCACACCGCGTCGAGGGAGAGGTCGAGGACATCGGCGATCGCCGCGATGGTCGGGAAGGCGGGGGTGGCCACGCGGCCCGACTCGATCTTCCTGAGTGTCTCCGGTGAGACGCGTGCGTCGAGCGCAACCTCAAGCATCGAGCGTTCTCCTCGGGCCCGACGCAGGAGGGCGCCGAGGCGCTGGCCGCGTGCGACCTCTGCGGGAGTGAGCGGCAGTCTGACCATGGCGCCCATTCTAATACCGGTATAGTTTGACCGGTATAGTTGTTGGTCCATGAGGAAAGTGGCACATGATCGAGATCCTGAACCCCGCCCTGCTGGCCCGGGCGAAAGACACAGGCGCCCTGGTCGCAGACATCCTGCAGACACTGAAGGGCCGGAGTGCGATCGGCACGAATCTCCTGGACATCGACCGGTGGGCCAAGGCGATGATCGCCGAGGCGGAGGCGCAGTCCTGCTACGTCGACTACGCGCCATCCTTCGGGCGCGGCCCGTTCGGCCACTACATCTGCACCGCCGTCAACGATGCCGTGCTCCACGGGCGGCCCTACGACTACACGCTCGCCGACGGCGATCTGCTCACACTTGACCTTGCCGTCTCCAGGTACGGAGTCGCTGCGGACGCGGCCATCAGCTTCGTCGTAGGAAACGCGCAGCCCTCGGAGAGCCTCGCGATGATCAGGGCAACCGAACGCGCACTGGCCGCAGGCATCGCCGCCGCCGGACCCGGAGCTCGTATCGGCGACATCTCCCACGCCATCGGAACAGTCCTCAGCCAGGCCGGATACGAGATCAACACCGAATTCGGAGGCCATGGCATCGGGTCAACGATGCACCAGGATCCGCACGTTGGGAACACCGGACGGCCCGGCCGTGGATACAGACTGCGCCCCGGTCTGCTGCTGGCACTGGAGCCGTGGGTCATGGCGGACACCGCCGAACTCGTCACCGACGCCGACGGGTGGACGCTCCGAAGCGCGACGGGCTGCCGGACGGCACACAGCGAGCACACGATCGCCATCAATGAGGACGGAGCCGAGATCCTCACGTTGCCGAAGTCGTCGCGGCCGTAAGGCTGAAACCTCCGCGCTCTCTTCCCATTGCGGTGGGACACTGTGAGGGCTCTTGGGCTGGGCCTATGGGCGTGCCTCCAGCACCGCCGAGGCCCGGCAGCGGATTCGCAGTGAGGGCTGCGACAAGTTGGGGCATCCGGCCAGGGGAGGGGACGCGGGGATGGGTTATGAATTGCAGGCTGTGATCGCCAACGACGAGGTGCTCCGTGGCGCTTCACAGGAATTTCCCGAGGCTCGGGTGGTCTCTCTCTCGGTCAGGGCTTGTCGCTGATGCCGATGACGGACCAGCTCTTCGATGCTGCGACGGACGGCACCGAGGGCCCGCTGGGGTTCTGGAGGCTGCCAGGAGGATTCGACAAGCATCTCGCGAACTGGTCAGCAGGCGGCGGCCTGGTGGCCTACGTGGAAGCCGAGTACTTCGGCGGTGTCGGCGAGCAGCATGCTGCCGTCTGGGCGGACGGCGCCGTCGCGCTGGGACCACTTCACCTCTCGGAGGGACGGCCGCCCTCATCCGTCGGCAGCCCGATCTCGCAGGCTCTCCGGAGGCTGGGAGCGTCGGCGGTTGCGGCCAACGACGAGTTCGCCTCCGTGGGACTGGATCGTCATCGGCGCACCGAGGGCTGGGCGCCTTGACCTCTCGTTTCGCACCTCCTCACGAGCGTTGAGCGGAGCCGGCTGGCCCTCTGCAAGCCAGGCCGCAGAGTGTCTCAAGGGGGCGAGAGCCTGGAACTCACGACATGCGGGACATGCGACGTGAGGAAACCGGGGATGGCGTCGTTCTGGGCCGGCAAGCGGGTACACCTGCGCGGTATCGAGCCGGACGACTGGGCAGCCGTCGGGTGAGTGCATGGGTCAGCCGGCCTTGGCGAATCCTTCGGTCCGGGCTTGAGCCCTGAGCGATCCGCCGACCCGTTCTCCAGCATCCGCTCCTCACAACTGGCCACGCGTACGTCAATCGCCGCTCCCCGAGGGCGTGGCGCCGGGCCCCATCGCGCGCAGTCCGTCGATGAGCAGCGCGAGCCCGAATTCGAAGTGGGCAGTGAAGTCCGTGCTGGTGAACACCGGCAACGCGGCTGCGAGGTGGGGATGTCGCTCCGGTGTCACCGCGGCGCGCAGTCGGTCGGGGTCCGCCGGCCCGTCGCCCGCGACCTGGCTTGCGGCCTGCTCCTCCAGGGTGTGGCCGATGGTGAAGTTGACGAGCGTGAGGGCGGCACGGGCCGCGTCGCCGGAAGTGAAGCCCGCCTCCCGGAGCACGCCGACGAGGGTGTCGGCGAAGCCGAGGGTGTGGTCTCCGGTGGAGTGCGTACCGGCGTAGACGCGGGCACCGTCACGGCGGCTGAGGAGTGCCGTACGCATCCGGCGGGCCAGTTCGGCCAGGCGCACGCTCCAGTCCGGGGACGAGAGCGGCCGGGTGAGGCAGTCGGCGAGCAGTGTTTCGGCCAACGCGGTGAGCAGCTCGTGCTTGGTCGCGAAGTAGCGGTACAGCGCGCCGGCCCGTACGTCCATGGCCTCGGCCAGCCGCCGCATGGTGAGGGCATCGAGCCCGACCTCGTCCAGCAGTGCCAAGGCGGCCTCGACGGTGCGTGCCTGGTCCAGTTTCGGGGGACGGCCCCGTGTCGCGGCGGCGGGGGAGCGAGGGGTTGACGCGGAACTCATGGACCTCACTATAGTGAACAACGTTCACGTGAACATCGTTCATTAAATGGTGAGCAGTAACACGACCGGAGGCCACTCATGAATGCCGTCAGGGATCTCACCGCCGATACCGGCACCCGTCCCGACACCGATGCCGAGGTGATCGTGGTGGGCGCGGGCCCGACCGGACTGCTGCTCGGTGCCGAACTGGCGCTGTCCGGCGTGCGCGTCCAGATCATCGAACGGCGCGCAGCGGCCCAGCGGGATTCACGGGCGCTGACGCTGCACCCGCGCAGTATCGAGCTGATGGACCAACGGGGCCTGGTCGAACGGTTCCTGGCCCGCGGTCGTCCCGTACCGGGGTGGCACTTCGCGGGACTGGACACCCTCCTGGACTTCAGCGCGCTGGACACCCGGCACGGCTACACCCTGTTCCTCGCCCAGGCGCGCACCGAGCAGCTGCTGGAGGAGCGCGCGAGGGAACTCGATGTCGCGATCCGGCGCGGGCACGAGGTCGTCGGGCTGCGCCAGGACGCCGGGGGCGACGCGGGCGATGGGAGTTCCGGCGCGGACAGTGTCGAGGTGGATGTCCGTGGGCCCGACGGCGTAGTGGAGACCGTACGCGCACAGTATGTGGTCGGGTGCGACGGCGGCCGGAGCGTGGTGCGACGGGCCGCCGGGATCGGCTTTCCGGGTACCGACGAGACGCTGAGCGGTGCGCTGGGCGATTTCGTGACGGTCGACCCGGCGGCCCTCGACCGCGCGCGGGCTCATGGCGTACTGGCCGTACCGCTGGAGCCGGAGGACGCGGACACGGACGATCCGGCAGCCGGCGGGACGGGCGGCCTCACCCGGATCGTCCTCATCGATCCACAGCGGATGCGGACACCGGCCGCCGAGCCGTTGACGCTCGACGAGTTCCGGTCCTCCCTGGTGCGGATCTGCGGCACCGACTGCGGGGTGGCGGGGGCGCGCTGGCTGTCGCGGTTCGGCAACGCGACCCGCCTCGCGGCCCGTTACCGCTCCGGACGCGTCCTGCTGGCGGGAGACGCCGCCCATATCCACTTCCCGGCTGCCGGTCAGGGCCTGAACACCGGACTCCAGGACGCCATGAACCTGGGCTGGAAGCTCGCCGCCGAGATCAACGGCTGGGCGCCGCCGGGTCTGCTCGACAGCTACCACGCCGAGCGGTATCCGGTCGGACAGGCGGTCACGGAGAACACCGAGGTCCAGACACTACTGGCGGAGCTGCCCCTGCTGCCCTCCTATCAGCGGCCGGCCGCCGCGCTGCGCAAGCTGATGACCGGGCTGCTGGGCATCGAGGAGGTCAACCGCCGCCTGGCCGGGCTGGTTTCCGCGCTCGACACCGGCTATCCGCCCGCCGACGACCAGGCACACCCGTTGGCGGGACGGCGGATGCCCGATATCGCGCTCACGGCGGTCGGATCGGCGGCGGTCCGATTCTACGAACTCCTGCCGCACGGCCGATTCGTCCTGCTGGGCCTCGCGGGGCACGACGACGGGATGGCGCGGGCCGTCGACACGGGTTGGGGGCGACGGGTGGCCACCTTCACCGTCACCACGCACGACTCCCGCACCGACCTCGACGGGGTGCAGGAAATCCTCGTCCGCCCCGACGGCCATGTCGCCTGGGCCACCCGCACCACGACCGTGCAAACCCGCCGCGCCGAACGGGCCCAAGCACTGGCCCGCTGGGCAGGACTCCCCGCGGGGTGAGTGCGCGTCCCCGCATCAGTAGCGTCGTGGGGCGGCGCCCGAATGGCGCATGGGCGAGCCGCCGCGTGACTGTGTTGTGCGGATCAATCAGCTGATCTGGTGTTTTTGCGCTGGTTGGCGTTGAAGCGGGCCTTCTTTTGACGATTCCCGCACGTGTTCATGTCGCACCATTTGCGGGTGCGGCTCTGGCTGGTGTCGAAGAAGGCGGCTTGGCAGGTTGGTGATGCGCACAAGGCCAATTTTCCGTCTCGTTCGCCCGCGATGATGCTGATCGCGTCGGCGGCGATCACGCTGAGGGCATCTTCCACGCAGGAGGCCGAGCTGAGCCGCCATCGCCGCTTGCCCTCGGGCGTCAGGATCGCCGCGGCCCGGCCCTGAGCGCTGCGGTCATTGATGACTTGGACCGCAGGCGCGGGGAGAGCGTCCTGGATCGCGGCCGCTGTCGCGGCGGCGTGAATGGACTCTCTCAGTTCCCGAGCGAGGTCGAGCTGGGCAGTGGTGCAGGAGTCCACGGCGAGGCCGTTCACTGCTAGCCAGTCGACGAGTCGCTGTGGCGTGGGAATGCGCTCCACGGCGTCGCCATGACGCTCCGACAGAGTCCCCGTGAAGCTGGTCGCCAGCACGTTACCGAGGCGGAAGTCAGGAAATCCAGCACGCATGGAACCACCTTAGCTGGTTGCATGCCGACATGAAGGCACGGTAGAACCGTCATAGCCGGTTCGCACCGGCTATGACGGTTCCACGATGGCCAGGAGGTCTCATGCCCCGCCCCACCAGCGATGTGCAAGCGTTCGAAGCTCACGCAACTGACGCTGACCTCGACGATCTGCGCGCGCGACTGGCCGCGGCGCGACTGCCGGAGGCTGAGACGGTCTACCGCGCCGGGCCCGACCCTCGCCGGTGGGAACAGGGCGTTCCGCTCGCCGACCTCGTCGACGTCGTGAACTATTGGCGCACCGGGTACAACTGGCGGTCGTTCGAGGAGCGCCTTAACCGCATCGGCCAGTTCCGCACGATCATCGATGATCTGGGAATCCACTTCCTGCACCGCCGATCCGCGCGAGCGGATGCCACTCCTCTGGTCTTGACGCACGGTTGGCCGGACAGCATTGTCCGGTTCATTGATGTAGTGGACGAGTTGGCAGATCCGAAAGACGCGGACGCGCCGGCGTTCCACGTCGTGGTCCCGTCGCTACCGGGCTTTGGTTACAGCGACAAGCCGGCCACTACCGGGTGGGGAACCGAAAAGATCGCGGCCGCATGGGTGGAACTGATGGGAAGGCTCGGCTACAGCAAGTTCGCAGCCCACGGCGGCGACTGGGGAGGGAATATCACCACGGTTATCGGCGGCAGGTTCCCCGCGCACGTTCTCGGCATCCACACAACGTTCGCGGAGGGGCCGCCCGGGTTGCCAACGGACGGGCTGACGGCGGTCGAGCGCGAGTGGGCCGAGGAGACCCGTGATTTCTGGAGCCACCGCGCGGGTTACGCGAAGCAGCAGGCGGCTCGGCCGCAGACCATCGGCTACTCTCTCGTCGACTCACCGGTTGGGCTTCTGGCCTGGATCCTTGACAAGTTCGCCGAGTGGTCAGACACCGAAGACAGCCCGTTCGAGACGATTTCCATGGACAGGGTTCTTGACGACGTCACCCTGTATTGGCTGACGCGGACCGGCGCATCGGCGGCCCGCATCTACTACGAGAGCCACAACTCGCTCGATCCCGAACTTCGGGTCGACGTCCCGTCAGCACTCACCATGTATCCCCGCGACGTCGAGAAGTGTCCGCGCCCCTGGGCGCAGGAGCGGTACCGACAGATCGTCCGATGGAGGGTGCCCGAAAACGGGGGACATTTCGCGGCGATGGAGGTCCCCGAGTATTTCGTCAAGGACCTGCAAGAGGGCCTCGCGGCAGTTCTGGCCGCTGGTCGGTGAACGCGGCTGGGTGCCGGCACTCGATCATCGCCTGATCCGGCTCAAGGCGCTGCCCGACGGCTGCCAGACCGGTCCTCGAACTCGACCTGTACCGCCGCCGCGCCGCGCAGCTCGGCCACGTGGTCGGCCTCCTCGTGCAGGCGCTTGCGGAGTTCGGTTCTCAGCGGCCGAAACGTCTTGACCGTCAACGTCAGCTTGCTACCTCTTTTGCGGGGCCGCCACATACCGGCGATCGCACCGTCGGTAAGCACCGCGCCGGGCTCGCCGACCGGCTTCCACAGCACGCGATGGTGCTGCTTTTCGAGGATGGTTTCCCGGTCGCGCATTTGCGTGTACGGGTCGCGCGGCGGCAGCAGTCGCACCCCGCGCGTTTCAGGTGGCGACTGCAGCGTGTCCAGATCGTCGGCGAGGATCCATGCCTGGCTGCCACCGGCTTCGACCGGCATCAGCTCGTCCTCCAGCAAGTTCCACCACGGGTCGACGTCGCCGGTACGAACACCGACCCAGGCGGCGAAGTTCTTACGGGTGGACGGGCCGTAGCACCGCAGATAGCGACGCAGCAGAGCGGCGCGGGCGCTGTCGGGATCCGTCTGCGGCAGGGGGCTGCCCAGCCATTCCTCAAGAAGGACGAAAGGTGCCTTGTTTCCGCTGCGCGGTGCGATGCAGACGATGCCACGCAGCGCCAGCATCCGCATACAGAAGTGCACGACCCCCTCGCCCAGTGTCTGCTGTGCGTCGTAGGGGCCGCTCGCCTGCCAGGTATTGCGTTGACGGGGTGGCAGGTCATCCGCAATGCGCTCGGCCAGTTCTTTGCCGAGTTCGTTGATTCCCAGTTGCCGCCCCGACAGCACGGCTCCGATCCCGGCGGAGGCCATGTCGACCGCCTCGTCCAGACCCATCCCGAGTCCCTTCAGCGCCTGCTCGACGCCGAAGATCAGATGGAGCCGGGCCGTCTCGGTGGCAGGCAGGACACCTGTGGTGAAGACAGGCGCGTCGACGGTCGGGAAGTAGAATGGCGACCCGCGCATGCACCAGGTCTGCAGAAGGCTCTTCTCTTCGCCGATGAGGTGGCCGCAGCCGCCTTGGGTTACGCCCTCGACGCGGGCGTGCAGCGCGAGCAGTGCCGAACCCGGCGGACTGTTCTGAATTCCGCACGCACCCGCCACCTCGTTCAGCGCGTCGGACGATTGACGGTTTGTGAGGTTGTGCGCGTGTAGTCGAAACGCGATGACGTCGCTGGTTCGCACCTTGGCGGCAGTGCCGCCACTGCTCTTACGGGCTGCCACTGATTGCCTCCCATGACGGATTCGATTGTGCCGGAAGAATGCGCACACGGGTCGGATCTCCTGCCGGCCGCGCCAACGGCCCGGCCGAGGCCCGGGGCGGCCCGTGGTTCGCTGCGGACCGATGGAAAGACGCCGGCCGTCCTGTACAGCTCACTAGGCGCGGAATCCCAAATGATTGTTTGGGGCGCGGCTTCTTCCTAAGCGAGGGGCCACTGTCGGCGTCTCCCCGACGGCGGTCGTCATGAACTGGATGCCTTTGGGTACACGAGGAAAATGGTCCACCGCAGTGCCACTGCACCGATTCCACCCTGTACCGAGTCAGAAGGGCCCGTGTGGGCAGGGTGGATCTACTTCGGCCTGGCAGCGCTGGCCGCTGCCCAGCTACTGGCGATCGTGCTGCACCCGGGTGCCGACGACCCGGCTCTGTTCCCCAGCCTCGTTGGAGTGATCGCGTTCCCTGCACTCGGGACACGTTCGTTTCTGCGTGCCCGCCGGAGCCGACCCCGTACCGCCCGGAGGGTCAGGGAACCTGCCTCATGTTCGCGCCGGAAGCTCCAGACACCGCTGTGATGCGCCCTGGGGGAGAAGGGCAGGGCGCACCAGGGGCGGGAAATGGAGTTCGGGGGCGGCCACCCGCGCTCACCTGCTCCCTGTTCTGGCGAGGACGCGCATGCACCGGCCTGGCCGCCCTCGACGGCGGCACGGTCTGCTCGCTTTCGGTCTGATACCGGATGGTCCCGTCGCCTGTTGTCGTCCATGTCGGGGTGTTGGCGATCGCTCCGCCAGGGTGGGGGAGAGCTCCGCCGGCAGGGTGGGGGAGTGCTCCTCGACGACGTCGCTGTCGATGGGGTCGCCGGTGGTGATGAAAGGGTCCGCGAAGAACGTGAGGGCGGGCCGTACACCCGCCGCGTTCCGCCCACGAGGCATGCGATGTGATGGAGGTGGCGCTTTATGCGCAGCCGATCGCACACGTAGAGATCCAAAAGGGGGATTTGTGGCAGGGAGCCAGAGCGTGCGGAGATTCGCACGGGCGGTGTCCGAAAACGAGGAACTGCGGGGACTGGCCGAGGAGGAGCTGCGACGCCGCAGCGGACTCAAGGCCGGCACGTCGGCGGAGGAGTCCGGCGACGCGGGCACCTCGCGTGAGGCGAGGGAGTCGCAAGTCGACGGTATGGACCCCGCCGACTTCCCTGCCGCCCGGGAACAGGGCGGCAGCATCGACACGATCATGACGCAGCAGACCGTACCGCTGGATGAGGCACGGGAGGTGCTCAACCGCAGTGAGCAGCGGCGCGAAGGCGGGCAGAAGGTCCATGCGATCTGCCCGATGGTCATTCCGCGCGGCCGTTCGTTCCTGAGCATGCTGCCGGTGTTGCTGCTGTTGGTCTTGGGAGTGGTGGGCAGCGCCGTCGTCGCCGCGACAGGCGCCGGCGCGTTCACTCATCCGCTTTTCGGGATCCACTACTGGGTGCTGTCGGTGGCGGCGGTCGCCTTCGTGTGGTGGCGGCAGGGCATGGTGATGGTGCCGGACGGCTGCCAGGCGCTGATCACCCGTTTCGGGAAGCTGGAACAGGTGGTCGGTCCGGGCCGGGTGATCCTGCTCAACCCGTGGAAGCGGGTGTCGTACATCATCAACACCACCCGCGAATACCCCTTCAACGCGCCGGTGCGTGAGGCCCCGACCAAGGGCGGGGTGAAGGCTTCCATCGACCTGTTCATCCAGTTCCGGATCAGCGACCCGGTGGAGTTCGTCTACACGCTCGGTGCGGTGCGCGGCTTCGAGGAGAAGCTGAGCAATGCGGTCAGCGAAACGATCCGCAGCCTCATCTATGAGCAGGAGGCCGCGGGGATCTACGACATGGTGGGCGAGGACACCGGTCGGCTGCTGGAGCAGCTGAACCAGCAGTTCCGGCCCGCGGTGGAGCTGACGAACGCCAACATCACGCATGCCGAGCCCTCCGACCGTGCGTATCGCATGGACTTGGCAGCACCGGAAATGGTGCGGGTGGCCAAGGACGCCTATACCCATGAGTACGCGCTGCACCTGCGCAAGGAGCAGGACGAGGGTGACCTGACCAAGGAGCTGGCCTCCCGCCAGGAGACGCTCTCCGCGATCATGGCCGATATCGCGCAGTACCAGGCGCAGATGGATACGGCCGAGGAGCGGGAGACCAACCGCGCCGAGGCGCTGGCCCGGCAGCGGTATGTGCAGGCCGAGTCGGAAGCCAAGGCCAATGCGGCGCTGCTGGAGGCGCAGGCGCTGGACATCCGCGCGGTGACAGCGGCCGAGGCACCGGAGATTCTGGAGTACCGCTATCAGCAGCAGGTACTGGACACGCTGGAAGAGGTCGCGGACCATCTGCCCCGGCTCGTGCGGATCGGTGGCTCGTCCGGCACCGACGGTGCTGCTGGGGTGGACTTCCTGGCGCTCGCACGGGAGTTGGTCGGCGAGCGGGGCGCGGAGCTGTTCTCGGAGGAGGACATGGCCGCCGTGCGTGCACGTCTGGCGGAGGTCGGCGACCGGATCTCCGGGCGCGAGGAAGAGATCGCCGCTCTGCTGGAGGCCGAACGGCCGACCGTACCCGCCGTCGTCGGGCACGCAGAACCGGAGCAGGCACCGGCAACACCTGAGCACGAGAACGAAGCCGAGGGGGACGGGCAGTGAGCACCGCACGCGACCGCAGGTCGGTCATCTCCGAGGAGGTGGCCCCGTGGAGTGAGATCCGCCAGCTGCTGCGCGGCGGGGAGGCGGGCAAGCTGATTCCCGTCATCATCCCTCGCCAGCACCGCAGGCTGTGGTGGTTGCTGCTGCTGTGGCTCGGGGCGTTCGCGCTGCTGACCGGTCTCATGCTGAACATCGGCGGATCGGACGGCGCGGTCGGCGCCGCCTCCGGCGCACTGGCCGCCCTCAGCTACGTCTGCGGGGCGCTCCTGGTGTTCGCCGGTCTGCTGTGGTGGTGGCGCTCGTCCATCGCCGAGATCGAGCAGGGTACCAACGGCGTCCTCACCCGCTACGGCGCGGTGACCCGCACCCTGGACCCCGGCCGGCACTACCTGTGGCACCCGTGGTCACGCGTCGACTTCGTGGTGGACACCGCCACCGAGATCCCCTACTCCGCCCCCGTGGTCGCCTGCCCCACCCACGAGAACGTGCCGCTCCGGTCGATCGAGTTCTTCCTGAAGTTCAAGATCACCGATGCGGTGTTGTTCGTACGGACCATTGGGGCGGGCAACTTCGACCTGGTGCTGTCCAGCGCGGTGCAGGACGCCATCCGGCAGCGAGGCCGTCAGGTGAAGACCGAGCGCGCCTACGACCTGCGCGGCTCGGACGTCGCCGATATGCAGGAGCTGCTCAATCGCCAGCTCTCCCGCTACGGAGTGCGCATCACGGGCTCCAACATCCCCGACGTTCAGCTGCCCGCCCAGTACCAGCAGCACCTCGCCACCCGGGAACGGGTCGCCAAGGAACGGACCGCCTACGAGCAGGAGTGGGGCCTGACCCGTAAGCGCCGCATCGACAGTCTGCAGATGGACATCGAGCGGGCGAAGAAGGTGCGCGACGCGCGCATCGTCGAGGTGAAGGCCGCACTCAACAAGGCCCGTGAGGCGGTGGCCCAGCTCCTGGAGGAGCAGGAGACCAACGCACAGAAGGTCCGCTTCGAGATCGAGACCCGCGGCCGCAGCGGACTGATCTCCGCCGAGAACGAGGCCCGCGCCCAGCGCCGCCTCGCACAGGCGTACCGCGACAACCGCGTGGTGCTCCAGTACGAACTGGCCCGCCGGCGACTGGAAGTCGGTGCGATCCTCGCAGGCAAGGCCCCGCAGCCGGTCGTCGTCCGCACCGACGGCACCGGAACCGGCACCGACACCTCGGCGCTCTCCACGCTGCTCGCCGCTCAGCTGCTGCCGCGGCTGAATGCCTTGCCGCCTGTGAATGCCCCTCGTCGGTCGGCGGGGGACGAGTAGTCATCACCGTGGCGGGGGCCGGTGAGGACATCCAGCGGTTGTTCTCACCGGCCCCCGCCTACAGGGATCCGGCCGGCTCGTCGTTGAAACTGGCCTGCACCGTAGTGGCCGGCACTTTCGCGGAGCGAAATTCCTTCGGCGCAGGTGAGGAAGTCGCCCCAGGTGGCAGCTCTACTTCCGGTGCGTCCACCCGTCGCTCACGCCCTCGTCCGAGGTCGCGCTCATGCTGCGCGCCGTCGGCGGGTTGACGGTTGACCACTCGCAGATCTCCCAGGCCCACCTGGTGCGTAAGTGAAGCTCATGCCCTGGGCTGCCCATCCGCTACGAGGGCATCCCAGCTGAAACGCGTCCCAGATGGAGCGCATCTGGACGGAGCGCCTTTGGATGTAGCGCCACCGAACGCCAGGGCGCTGATACTTCTCGCCCGCGCGCTACGGCGCCGCGTGAGCCGCAGATCGTAGCCCGTTCGAGTCACATTTCAGCAGATCTCCTCTTTTGGCCACCGGAGTTCCGATAGCTAATGGATCTCCCTCCCCCCCCCATGAATGAGGAGACCTCGTGCTGTGTCGTCGCGCTCCGGGCAGACGTACCGTGGCAACATTCATCGCCGCGATCGCCGCTGCTCTTCCCCTCACCCTTTCTCCCGGGACGGCAGCCGCCGACCGGCAGTTGTCGCGCGAACTGCCGACGAGTCCGGCCGCCGACAACGGTGACGTGATGAGCTCGGAGCCGGGCGCCTTCTACCTCGACCCCCTCAAGGCGTTCAAGGTCAAGGCGAACGTCCACCGGATCATGTACCGCACGACCGACCGCGTGGGGAAGTCCATCGCGGTCACCGGCACCGTCCTCACCCCCAGGACTCCCCACCACGACCCACGGCCGATCATCGCCTTCGCGCCCGGCACCCAGGGACTGGCGGACAAGTGCGCCCCCTCCCGCCAGATGGCCGAGGGAACCGAGTACGAGGCGCTGCCCATCAAGAAGCTGCTCGACCAGGGCTATGCCGTCGTGGTGACCGACTATCAGGGGCTGGGCACGCCCGGAGTCCACACGTACATGAACCGCGAGGTGCAGGGCCGCGCCGTTCTGGACTCCATCCGAGCGGCTCAGCATCTGGACGAGGCGGACCTCCCGGATGCCGGCCCGGTCGCGCTCTACGGCTACTCCCAGGGTGGCGGCGCCGCGGCGTCCGCCGCCGAGCTCGCCCATACCTATGCGCCCGAACTGAAGATCAAGGGCGCCGTCGTCGGCGCTCCCCCCGCGGACATGAACAAGGTGGCCGACAGCCTTGACGGTTCCGCCTACTCCGCGTTCTTCAACTACGCCCTCTCCGGCCTCGCCGCCGGGTACGGCGTCGACATCGCCCCGTACCTGAACGCCCGTGGCGAGCGGGTGACGAGTGACCTGCGGGACAACCAGTGCACGACGCAGGCCATCGGCAAGTACCCGTTCCTGCAATCCCGCTTTCTGACCGTGGACGGCCGCCCGCTCACGGAGCGGCTCAAGCACGCCCCGTGGAACACGATCGTGGCGGAGCAGCAGCTCGGCAAGCGCAAGCCCGCACTGCCCATCCTGCTCTCCCACAGCGTTCTGGATGACGTCATCCCTCACCAGGTCGGCAAGAATCTGGCCGCCGACTGGTGCCGCCAGGGCGCGACGGTGAAGTTCGCCAGCAACTACATTCCCACCCACATCGCCGCCACCGAGGGGACGGTCGCCGAGGGCATCCCCTGGCTCGCGGACCGCTTCTCCGGCAAGGCCGCACCGAGCACCTGCTGAGCAGGCCACCGGCCCAGGGCCTGTTGCGAAAGTGTTGGTCACAGCCCTTCGAATTGAGGACTGTGACCAACACGCGTGCCTCGTAGCGCACGCGGCGAGTTCGTCGTTCCTCGCGGCCACGGCCCGGTGGCGACTGAGACATTTTCATCCCGCATTCGACCGCGTGACGCTCGCGATAGTCGGTCTTGTCGAACGTCGACGGCCGACCGCCTCGGGAGCGCCGCCCGAGACCGTGATCGGCCGTCGAGGCCAGAGCCGCCGGGCTGCTCCTCCGGTATCAGCGGCGGGCTTCGAGCTTCAGGTCGCCCGCGGTCACCTTGCGGATGTGGTCACTGGCGAGCACGTCGTGCGGGAAGCCGAGCGGGATCGCGCCGGCCTCGTCGAGGCGGGCCAGGTGTGCGGCGGTGAAGTCGATCTCCAGTGCGCCCAGGTTGTCCTCCAGTTGTGCGGGGGTGCGGGCGCCGATGATCGGTGCTGTTACCGCCGGGTTGCGCAGGGTCCAGGCCAGCCCGGTCTGGGCGGATGTGCGGCCCAGCTCCGCGGCGACGTCCTTCAGGACATCAGCGATGGCGAGGTTGCGTTCGGTGACCGTGCCCAGGGCGGAGTTGAAGCTCTTGCGGGTGCCGTCGCCGGATGCGACGTTCGTCGCGGTCAGGTCGGCGCGCCTGTACTTGCCCGTGAGGACCCCGCCGGCCAGCGGTGAATACGGGATCACGCCCAACCCCATCTCGCGTGCCATGGGGATCAGGTCACGTTCCCCGGTGCGTTCGATCAGGTTGTACTCGATCTGCAGCGCGACCAGCGGCGACCAGCCGCGCAGGTCGGCGATCGCCTGCATACGTGACACCTGCCAGGCCGGGGCGTTGGAGATCGCCACGTACAAGACCTTGCCCTGCCGCACCAGATCGTCCATGCCGCGGAGGATCTCCTCGACCGGTGTCGTGGAATCCCACACGTGGAGGTAGAGCAGGTCGATGTAGTCCGTGTTCAGCTGTCGCAGACTGGATTCCACCGACGCGAACAGGCTCTTGCGGTGCGAGCCCCCGGAATTCGGGTCGCCCGGCCGGCGCAGCGTCGTGTACTTCGTCGCCAGCACCAGGCTTTCACGGTTGTCTCGGGTGAATTCGCCCAGCAGACGCTCGGAGCTGCCATTCGTATAGGTATTGGCGGTGTCGATGAAGTTGCCGCCGCGCTCGACGTAGAGGTCGAACAGCTTGCGTGCCTCGTCCTGTTCGGCACCCCAGCCCCATTCGGTGCCGAAGGTCGCCGCGCCCAGTGCCAGGGGTGAGACCCGCAGCCCGGAGCGGCCCAGTAGCCGGTAGGTGTCGAGGGTGAGCGACATCAGATCCTCCTGTGCTTGTGGTGCGTCGTCGAGAACAAGCCTGCGACCGCCGCGAGCCGGGGGTAAGGGAAGAAGGATCCTGGGAACACCGGTCCTACCCTGGTGGTTGGACCGGGCATGACGACCCGCACCGTGGACGCGACACAAGAGCTGGCCGCGTTCCTGCGGACACGGCGCGAGCGATTGGACCCGCGCGATTTCGGTCTGCCGTCGCGTCGGCGGTCCCGGCGGACCCCGGGGCTGCGCCGTGAAGAGGTCGCCGAACTGGCCGGGGTCAGCATCGACTACATCGTGCGGCTGGAACAGGCCCGCGGCCTGCGGCCCTCGGTGGACGTGGTGGAGGCGCTGGCCCGGGCCCTGCGGCTGGCCCCTGACGAGCGCGCCTACCTCTTCGACCTGACGCGGCAGCGCCCCCGAAACGCCGACAGACCCGCCACCACTGCGACCCCGCCCCTGGCCCGGCTGGTCGCCGACTTGTCACCGCTGCCGGCCATGCTGACGAACCACCGCTACGACATCCTGGCCTGGAACGGCGAAATGGCGAGACTGCTGGTGGATTTCGACGCCTTGCCGCCGCGGCAGCGCAATGTGATTTGGCTGTGCCTGATGCATCCGGAGATACGAGAGTTCTACGTCGACCGCGAACGCGTCGTGCGGGAGGGAATCGCCCACCTGCGCGCCGCCTGGGCCGCGCATCCGGAGGATCGGGCGTTGACCGAACTCATCGCCGAACTCACCACTCATGACGAGGAATTCGCACGACTTTGGGAGGAGCGGGACGTCAAGGTGAACGGCCGAGGGCACAAGGTGATGCGGCACCCTGACGTCGGTGTGATCGCCGTGCACTTCGAACTCC
Source organism: Streptomyces sp. Pv4-95 (assembly GCF_045782725.1). Lineage (NCBI taxonomy): Bacteria > Bacillati > Actinomycetota > Actinomycetes > Kitasatosporales > Streptomycetaceae > Streptomyces > Streptomyces sp. Pv4-95. Next base: position 266,647 of record NZ_CP127172.1, on the reverse strand, counting down.
TCATGCCACTTCAAGACACGGACCAGCGGTTGCTGATCTGCCGCGCCGCGGACGATGAGAGCCGGTCGGCATTGGACCGGTTGTGTGCACGGTGATGTCGGACTTTGCCGCGGTCGGCGACGATCGTGTCGGGCGAGGGTGGTCGTAGCGCTGCCGACGGCTTGCTGTCGTGGGCGGGCCGCCGCGTTGGAGTTCCGTTGTCGCTATTGGTGGTGTGGGCCCGCTTGGGCGGCGTTGCTTGAGGCTGTCTCGGGCTTGGTGTGGAGGACTTCGCGGGCCTGTTCGGCGGCGCGGGTGATGCTTTCGCTGATGAAGTCGAGGAAGCGGGCGATGTTTTCCAGGCGGGTGGCGGCGGGGGTGTGGGGGCCGAGGATGGCGACGCCGTTGCGTGCGGTTTCGACGAGCTGGTCGTTGGCTCGGGCGCTGGCGATCGTGGCCTGGTAGAAGAGTTCGTTGTCGACGACGTAGCGGTCGCGGCGGCGTTCGTCGCGTTCCCGGCGAACCAAGCTCTGGCTTTCCAGGAAGGTGATCGCCTTGGAGATGGACGCCGGGCTGACCTGGAGGCGCTGGGAGAGTTGCGACGCGGTGAGGCTGCCCGCGTCGGTGGTGACCAGGCAGGTCAGCACCCGGGCTGTCATCTTCGTCAGGCCGGAGGCCATGAGGACGGTGGTGAGGGTTTCCTCGTACTCGGCCACGGCTTCGGCGTTGCGTCCGTGAGGCTGTGGGGCTGACTCCGTGTCTCGGGAGGAGGCGGGCCTGCGCTGGTGGGCGCGGCGTTCGGTGGCCCGTTGGGCCAGGTCGGCGCGGTAGGCGGTGGGGCCGCCGTTGCGCATCACCTCACGCGTGATCGTCGAGGTCGGACGGTGGAGGCGCCGGGCGATCTCGGCGTAGGGGAGGCTGTCGGCCAGTCCCAGCGCGATCTGCTGGCGTTCGGTCTGGGTGAGCCTGCCTCCCGGCATCGCTGTCTCCTTGGTGGTCGTTCGGGGTGCTCCTGCTTCCCTCACCATAGCGTTCACTCTTCATCCATTGCAATGAACGAGGGTATCGCCGTTGCGTTACCCGACAACACGTTGCAATGAAATCCCTTCAACTACCTGCGGATATAGGGATTGTGCGCAGCAAGGTTGTTGCTCAGTTTCTGAACGCAACGTAGCGTTTCCCATGTCAGAAACAGTGAGCGAGCACTGGAGAGCATGATGCAGAAGTTCGACACCCCCGCCCCGATCTCCGCCGTCCTTGATGTCCCTGCCGGACGCGTCCAGTTCATCGCCGCGGACCGCACCGACACCACCGTTGAGGTCCTGCCGGCCAACCCCTCCAAGAGTCGCGATGTCCAGACCGCCGAACAGACCACGGTTGTCTACTCCGAGGGCGTCTTGCGGATCCACACCCCCGAGCCCACGAACCAGCTCTTCGGCCCCTCCGGATCCGTGGAGGTCACCGTCCAACTGCCCGTCGGCTCCCGCGTCGAGGCCAAGGCCGCCGCCTCCGAACTCCGCGGCGTCGGCCGTCTCGGCGACGTCGTCTTTGACGGCGCATACCGCCGGATCAAGATCGACGAGGCCGCGAGCGTCCGCCTCACCGCGAGCGACGGCGACGTCGAGGTCGGCCGGCTCAGCGGCCCCGCGGAGATCAGCACCGCAAGGGGCAGCATCCGCATCACCGAGGCCGTGCGCGGCACGGTCGTGCTCCGCACCGAGTCCGGCGACATCTCCGTCGGCGCCGCGGCCGGCGTCTCGGCCGCCCTGGACGCCGGCACCGGTTACGGCCGCGTCAGCAACGCCCTCAAGAACAACGGCACCGCCGAACTCGACATCCGCGCCACCACCTCCCACGGCGACATCACCGCCCGAAGCCTCTAGGGAGCAGAGCCACAACCATCCGGTCGGGAGCGGTCGAGATCGTGCTGGTCGTCGGCGACGCAGCGGTCCGCCCCCGGAGCCGGCCGGAGTCGGCCCGGATGGGCCGACAGAGGTCTTCGAGCAGACGCGGCAGCGCTGTTCAACCTTGTCCCGCCGTCCACCTGCCCGGCATCGCCGGTGCCGGTCAATTGCAGAACCGTCGCGATGCGGCCGCGACCATCCACCACGAAAGGAAATCCGATGAGTCAATCGGTTCCCATCCCGCAGGGCCTCCCCATGGAGCGCGATGCGGGTCCCTTCGACCCTCCCCGCCAAATAACCGTGCTGCGCGAGGCCCGCCCCGTCAGCCCCATGGCCTTCCCCGACGGCCATGAGGGCTGGATCGTCACCGGCTACGACGCGCTCCGGCAGCTCATGGCCGACACCCGGTTCAGCTCCCGCCAGGACCTCGGCGTTCTCCACGTGCCGTACGAAACCCCCGGCATGCCCGTCGCCACAGAACCCTCCCCGCAGGTGCCGGGCCTGTTCATCGCCATGGACCCGCCCGACCACACCCGGTTGCGGCGCAAGCTCACCGGCGCCTTCACCGTCAAACGCATGAAGCAGCTCGAAGAGCACATCGTCGACATCGTCGAACGGCAACTGGACGAGATGGCGTGCCTTACCCCGCCGGTCGACCTGGTCAAGGAGTTCGCGCTGCCGGTGCCCTCACTGGTGATCTGCGAACTGCTCGGTGTCCCCTACGACGACCGGGAGAACTTCCAGGTCAACTCCGCCAAGTTCATGGTCAAGGACCAGTCTCTCGACGAGAAGATGGCCGCGTACGGCGCACTGACCACCTACCTCGCCGAACTGGTGACGCGCAAACGCTCCGCTCCCGGCGAAGACATACTGTCCGACCTCGCCCGCCATGACGACCTCACCATCGAGGAGCTGACGGGCATCGCCTTCCTGCTGCTGCTCGCCGGCCACGAGACCACCTCCAACATGCTGGCGATGGGCACCTTCGCGCTCCTGGAACACCCCGAGCAGGTGGCCCAACTGCGCGCCAACTCGGCCCTGATGTCCGGCGCCGTCGAGGAACTCATGCGCTACCTGTCCGTCGCCGACATTTTCTATCGCTACGCCACGGAGGACATCGAACTCGGCGGCGAAACAATCGGAAAGGGGTCGACCGTCGTTGTCTCGCTCCTGGCCGCCAACCGCGACCCCCAGCGCTTCGACAACCCCGACACCCTGGACGTCCACCGCAACGCCCGCGGTCACCTGTCCTTCGGCCACGGCATCCACCAATGCCTCGGCCAGCAACTCGCCCGTATCGAGATGCGCGCAGGTTTCGACGGACTCCTGCGCCGCTTCCCGACCCTCGAACTCGCCATCCCCGCCCACGAGGTGCGACTCAGGACCGATATGAACATCTACGGCGTCCACGAACTTCCGGTCACCTGGACGGAACCTGCCCGGTAGCACTGTCGGTCGGGCAAGCCACCGGTGTGACAAGGCTCCTTGAGGACATGCCCTGTGGAGACGTGTTGGGACTTCGGGGCGCGATGCCTCCTTGAAAGACCTAGACTCGCCGGATGACCTTGGAATGGAGAAATGTCATCGTCCACTCGGCTGATCCCGCGGCCTTGGGGCAATGGTGGGCCGAAGCCCTCGGCTGGGTGGTGACCCACTCCTCCGACGTGGAGTTCGCCATCGGCCCGACGCCGGATCACCGGCCGGGGCTGGAGTTCGTTCTGTTGGACGAGCCCAAGAAGGCCAAGAGCCGACTGCATCTCGACTTCGTCCCCGACGACCAGGATGCCGAGGTGGCTCGCCTGGTGGCTCTCGGCGCGCAGCGTGTCGACATCGGCCAGGGTGATCAGTCGTGGGTCGTCCTGGCCGACCCCGAAGGCAACGAGTTCTGTCTCCTCGGCCGACGACCTCAGTGAGCAAGAGGGGCGTGGACTTCACACCGCCCGCTCGGCCCGCACCCTTCCAAGGGCAGAGGCAGCAGCCACCTGCAGGCGCGATACCGATGCATCGGATCAGGCGTCTGCCGGCGGTCTCCTTCGCCACGTCCCGGCTATTGCAACGCCGACCCCTCCATCCATGATCCATCCCGACCCCATTCCGTGTGCGTGCTGGGCCTGGAGCTGGTTTGCTGGAAACAGGGGCGCCTGATGAACCCGTACCCGGGGAGATTCCGATGAGTGCACATCGAGTCGCACAGGTGGCCGCACCGGGTGGTCGGCTGGAGATCGTGGAACGGGAGACACCGCAGCCGGGCCCCGGCCACGTACGTATTGCCGTGGAGGCATGCGGGGTCTGCCACAGCGACGTTCTCTTCATGAACGCCCTGGTGCCGGGTGTCGAGTTCCCCGTGGTCCCCGGGCACGAGATCGCCGGGCGCATCGACGAGGTCGGCGAGGGCACCTTCAGCGGCTGGCAGGTGGGCGACCGAGTGGCGGTGGGCTGGTTCGGCGGCAGCTGCGGCCATTGCACGCCCTGCAGAAGCGGCGACTTCATCGTCTGCGAGAACCTGAAGGTTCCGGGGTGGGCGTACGACGGGGGATACGCCGAGACCGTGATCGCACCAGCTGATGCCCTGGTCCGGATCCCCGACGCACTGGCGGCGTCCGATGCGGCGCCTCTGGCCTGTGCGGGGGTGACCACCTTCAACGGGCTCCGGCGCAGCTCCGCCCGGCCGGGCGATCTGGTGGCCGTACTCGGCGTGGGGGGCCTGGGGCACCTAGGAGTGCAGTATGCGGCAGCCATGGGTTTGGAGACCGTGGCCATCGCCCGCGGCGCCGACAAGGCCGACTTCGCCAAGCAGCTGGGCGCTCACCACTACATCGACAGCACGGCGGGTACGCCTGTCGCGGACGCGCTGCAGTCTCTCGGCGGAGCCAGGGTCGTTTTGGCCACCGTTCCCAGTTCCGACGCCATCTCGGCGACCGTGGAAGGGCTCCGGCCCCGCGGTGAACTGGTGGTCATCGGCGCGGACCCCGAGCCGCTGGGAGTGAGCCCGGCGCAGCTCCTCATGAGCGGCAAGATCATCCGAGGCCACCCGTCCGGCACCGCGCAGGACGTCCAGGACACCATGGCGTTCAGCGCACTGCACGGCATCCGCCCGATGACCGAGATCGCGCCGCTGGACCAGGCCGAGGATGCCTTTCAAAAGATGATGGCCGGGGCCGCCCGCTTCCGGATGGTGCTCACCACCCGCTGACACCCAGGCCCTTGTGGACGCCTGCATCAGTCGGCAGGCTTCAATTCGCCCAGTGCGTCACCGAGTTCGAGCTCGGTACGGCCACGGGTCTGGAAGCCCCGCTTGAACAGCTCTGCCGTGCGTTGCTGCGCTCCCTCACCCCGCACGAGCTGCTGGAACAGGGCGGCATCCGCGCGTACGTCGGCCGGAGTGGGCAGGCTGATGGCGTTGATGGCGGATTTGGTCGCGATCAGCGCATCGCGGGGGAAGCCCCCGATGCGCGCGGCAATGCCGGCGACGAACTCGTCCAGTTCGGCGTCGGGCACCGCGCGGTTGACCCATCCGTAGCGTTCGGCGAGGTCGGCATCGAAATCGGCCGACGTCAGCACCGCTTCCATCGCTCGGCCCCGGCCCAGCAGGCGGGTGAGGTGCTGGATCGCTCCCGCGCCGGGCGGGGCACCGACGCCGACTTCGAGCTGGCCCAGGAGGGCGTTCTCCCGGGAGGCGAAGCGCATGTCGCAGGCGAGGAGGAACTCGCTGCCCGCCCCGCGTGCCCGGCCGCGCAGCTTGGCGATCGTGACGGCCGGGACCTGGCTCAACTTGCGGAACAGCATCCCCAGGGAGGCGTCGCCCGGGCCTCCGGCCTTGGCGGCTTCAGCGGTGTACTCGGCGACTTTGGTCATGTCGACGTGCGGGAAGAAGAAGTCGCGATCCGCGCTGTCGAAGACCACCACGCGAGCAGAGGCCGGCTGGGAGAGTTCATCGAGCAGCCCGACCAGGTCGCGCACGACCTCGGGGCCGATGAGGTTGATCGGCGGGGCACTGAAGGTGGCGGACAGGACGTTACCGTCCATCCGGGTGCTGATGGTCTCGTACGAGGCAGTCATGTCTCTTCCTCTCGGCGCGCCGCACGGCTGGCGGCACTCCCGTCCGGAGGGGAACGCTCCGTGTGGCGGGCTGCAGCGCCCCATCCTGTCGGTGCCCACAGCCTCCACCCAGGGCCAGGTTGCACGGCGAGCTCAGGATCAGGCTGCACGGCGACCGTAGCGGCGTCGCTGCCGCGGGACGAGGCGGCAGGGGCCAGCCGAGTGCCCGGCGTGGCGTTGCCCAATGGCATCGCCGTCCCTCCGACGACGTCACCCTCCCAGCGGCGTTTAGCAGGACGGGCCCGGAAGGGACGTGCAGCGTGGTGAGCGTCCGTTTGCGCCCCTAAAGGCGTACGCACGCCCCACAACTGAAGGGAATGAGCATGAAGCGCATAGCCCACGCCCTGATCATCGCCGGCGTCACCACGGCACTGGCGGTCCCAGCCGTCGGCGTCGCAGCCGCGGCCGTCCCCACCGCTCCGGCCGTACAGCAGGCCGCGAGCCGGGACCACCACCATCACCACCACCACGACCACGACCACCACGACGACCACGGTCTCCTGGACCTGGATCTGGGCTTGGGGCTTCTTTGACGGTTCGCCTTGTGCGGTGGCCGCTGCGGATTCGCCCGCGGCCACCGCGCCGGGCGTGCGCTGCCGGCTCTGCCCGCCGAGCGGAAAGAGCGTGGGGGGCCACGTCCGCAACTGATTGCCGCGTGAGCCGATCGGCTTCCGGCGCGACGGGTGCGCCCAGGGGCGGAGGGGACCGCTGGAGCGCCACAGTTCTCCGAGCCCGGCGGCGGCCTCCGCGGTGTTCCCGTCGTCGGCCGCGGTGACGTCGATGACGACGCAGGCTCGGCTCGCGAAAGGCACTTCATGGATCTCCGCGGCCTGACCGATGCCTCCCGGGAACAGGACTTCGTCACCGTCGAGGAAGCACACTCGGCCGTGGCTGCCAGGCGAGGTACCGGCCACCGGCGGAGAGTCCTTATCGAATCGCCCCGGAAGCGCAACGGAGCCTAAAACAAGATGAGTTGGCATTTCTTCGCCCTTACTCTGGGATGCCCCCAGCCCCGTGCGGAGGATTGCCACGATGGCCGACCGATTTGCCTCGCCCGACCACGCCACGGATGCCGATCCGGCGCCCCGCGACCTTCCATCCGTTGCCCAGCTACTTGCAGAACACTGGGCACTTCATGCGGTTGAAGTCACACCTCTCGAAGGCGGAATGAACTCCCTGACCTGGGAGGCGCGCTCGGGGAGCACCCGTTGGGTGGTGAAGGCGGTACCGCCGGAGGCCAAGGACCCATTTGTCTTCGGTCTTGAGCTGGCACATCGACTGGAGCGAGCGGGTATGCCGGCCGGCGCGCCGTTGGCAACGGTCAGCGGGCTGTCGGTCGTGCCCTTCGGCCGCCAGGTGATGGCTCTGCTGCGCTGGGTCGAAGGCCGTGGGCTGACCGGGGAATCGCGCACCGAGCTGGGAGTGATGGGCACCACCTTGGCTCGCGCCCATCGCGCGCTCGGTGTGCGGAACAGCGAGGGCACAGCACCTGCCCGTCTTTACCTACCCTCGGAGCACCTGGATGTACGCCCCTGGCTCAGGCCGGTGATCACCGAGGTCATGTCCCGACTGGAGGAACTCGACCTGCCGACGCTGACCTGGGGGCCGGTGCACGGGGACCCGGCCCCGGATGTCTTCCGCCTCGATCCGGTCAGTGGTGTCTGCGGGATGATCGACTGGAGCGGGGCCGGGGTGTGGCCGCGGGCGTACGATCTGGCGGCGCTGGTGATGTATCGAGGGGCGGACTCCATGCGGCCGCTGATCGATGCCTATGTGGCGGAAGGCGCGTTGACCCGCGACGAGGTGGAGCGAGCACTGCGCCCGATGCTCGACTTCCGTTGGGCCGGCCAGGCCGTCTACTTCGCAGGCAGGATCGCCCGCGGGGACCTTACGGGCATAGAGGGTCCGGGCGTGAACGAGGCAGGGCTGGAAGCCGCGCGCCGGTGGTTTGCCGACCGGGACGACAGCTACTGATTTTCGGCGTTCGGGCTGGACCCCGTGATCCTGCGCAGTCCCGTCGCCGTCAGTCAGGGGCCCAACCGCACCAAGGGCGACAAGTATCCGGCCGCGTGGAAGCCGCCGGCCATGGACGCAAGGGGAGTGGCGGCCGTGAAGGCACGCTTCAGCGTCGCGGCAGGTGCGTGGCCAGGAAAGTCCGCAACTCAAGCGTGGTGGAAGGTAGTTCGTCGGTGTCGCGGATCCACTGGTGGCGGTCGTGTTCGGTCAGGGTGACCGGGCCGGGCTTGTCGGGGGTCAGTGTGAAGACGAACTGGCGGCTGGTGCGGCCGCGTGCATTGGTGTAGTCGAAGTGACCCAGGTACTGGTCAACCGTCCGGACGGCCAGGCCGGTCTCCTCGCCGACCCCCCGGGTGAGGCAGTCCAGGAGGGATTCGTCCTTCTCGCAGCGGCCGCCGGGGAGCTCCCAGGCGCCCCCGAGGTAGTCGTTTGCGCTGCGCCGCACGAACAGAACGGCGTTGTCGTGGACGATGGCGCCCGCGGGGACCAAGTCGCGGATGCCATCCGCGCGGGCCTGGTCCTCAAGGTCGTCCGATAGCGCGCGGAGGGCGGCGTACCGGGCCGGCGGGCTCATCGGCAGGCCGCGCAGGTCCCGGGGGTCGACGAACGCGAGCGCGGTGCCTTCGGTCAGGACGAGGCTGTCGGGGTCGCCGTCCCACTCACCTCGGAAGACGTAGGTGAGATGTCCGGAGTCGGTGGTGTGGGTGAACAGGTGCTCAAGTGGCACCTGCAGGCCGACCTCCTCACGGACTTCGCGGCGGATCGTGGCGGCGGGGCCGGTGTCCTCGGCTTCCGGTTTGCCGCCGATGGGTGACCAGGTGCCGGGCCAGCAGATGCCCGGGTTGTTGTCCCTGAGGTGCATGAGCTGGTGTCCCGCGGTGTTGCGGATCAGCGAGAGGGTGCCGTAGCCGTACGGGGCCGGCTTGGGGGTGACCAGGTCCAGCACGCGACGCGTGTCCTGCTTCACCGAGGCGTTCATCGGGAGCCGGTCGAAGTCTGACTGCGCGATGAAGGCGAGGGCCGTGCCCTCGTTGAGAACCAGCGTGGTCGGGTCGCCGTCCCACCGGCCGTGGAAGACGTGGACGGGGTAGCCGTCGGAGTCGACGCGGAACATCGGGGAGAGCTCGATGTCCTGGAGGCCGACCTCCTCGCGGAGCTCGCGGACACCGGTGGCGTGCGGGTCCGCGTCGTACGGTTCCGCGCCGCCGCCCATGGGTGCCCAGGTGCCCGGCGCCCAGATGCCTTCCTTCTCGTCCCGCAGGTGCATGAGGACTTCGCCGGCCACGTTCGTGATCACCACCAAGGTGCCGTACGGGTCGTCCTCGGCCGGGCGGCCTTCTTGCGGGCGTCCCAGCACGCCGAGGACGCGGGCGCGCAGTACGGGGTCGCCCAGCTGCGAGGGGCCGCACCATTCGGCGTCGGCCACCTCCTCGATCTGCAAGGTCACCTCGGGGTTTCCCCAGGTGCGGAAGACGTAGCGGACGTCGACGTGCTCGTGCGCCGGCTCGCCTCGGTCGGGACGGGTATCGATCGGGTGGACGTCGATGTGGACCGGCTCCCCGCCACAGAGCGGCTCCAGCGCGGTGACGCCGGTCTCCTCGGCGATCTCCCGCCGTACGGCGTCGGCCAGGGTGCGGTCGGTCGCCTCGCAATGTCCGCCAGGCTGGATGCGTCGCCCCGAGGCCTTGTGATGGACCAGGAGGACTTCGTCCCCGTCGTTGACAACGACGCCCGAGGCGGTCACATGGCCGTCGAAGTCGGTGCGGTCGGTGACGTCGCGGCCCTCCGCGACGCGGGCGAGGAGCGGCTGAAGCAGGGCCTGCTCGTCCGGATGGCGGTGCAGGTAAGCGGTGATCGCGTCGTGGATGTGCGGGGCGGGAATGGCCATGCTGCGCTCCTTCGTCACCTTCCGGCAGGCCACGGCTCACCGCCGAGCAGTGTCACGGGACCCCGGACGGGGCGTCGAACCGTAGCGGTGCTTCGGGCGCGTGCGGGGCGGAGTTCGTGAACCGCACCCTCGTGGGCGTCCGGCGCTGAAGGGGCTGAGGTTAGCCGCCGGTCACCCTGTTCGCGGTCCGCCACCCCGGAGTCCGACCTGGCCGGCGCCACTGTGCGGGCAGATCAAGCCATCTCGTCGCCCGCTCAACCACGGGACCCTCTCGACCGGTTCGAGAATCCTTTCTTCCGGCTCCGTCCCAGGCCATCCGGCCCGATCCAGGACTCTCATCCGCCGCCGAAAGTGCCGTTCGGAATGTCCGGATTCAGGCGCCGTGACCGCCTGATTGTCAGTGGCGTGGCCGAAGGTTCGATCGCAGCTCCCATCCACACCTCACCGAGGAGACCGGTGCTCTCGACGCCCTCACGCAATCCCCCGCTGGGGTTACGGCTTCGCCGCTGTCCCCTTGACGAGTGAATCGAACGGGCAGGTGCGCCGACCGCACTTGCCCTCCCCACCCCACCTCGAACCTGTGCTCGATAAGTCGCCCGGTCCGCCCCGTATCGGCCCCGTGATCAGCGACGTTGTCCGGGGTGCTCCACCCGATCCCTACCGAGGAGAAATCCGTGAATCCCGTGCGCCTTCTTCCCACCGCCCACCCCGCGTTCGAAAACCCTCCCGCTCAGCCCGTCAAGCCCGCGGTACTCCGGCGCCCGACGGACGCGCGCCGTGCCCCGTTCGCGTCCGCATCACGACCGGCAACGAGGTGGGGGGCATGAGCGGCGCGAAGGCTCTCCCCACGGCTCTGCGCAGCTGGGCCGAGCGAGAGGTCGGGGTCGTCGACGACGTCCGGGACGCCTCGCACCCGCGGGAGAACTCCCGGGTCTGGGAACTCGTGCGCGCCGACGGCTGCCGGTTCTACCTGAAGATCGCCCCCAAGGCGCGGATGTACGAGAGGGAGACGCTCGCCATGCGGCACGCGACGCCCGCGCTGGGCGCCGGCCGAGCACCTCAGCTACGAGCGTCCAGCGCCGAGCACCTGGCGCTGCTGACGACCGCCGTGACCGGCCGACCGGTGAAGGAACTCCCGCTCACGGCGGCCGAGGAGTACGAGGCGCACCGGCAGGGCGGTCTCCTCCTGGCCCGGCTTCACGCGGCCGGCGACCTGACCGGCCACTGGCGCCGAGAGGCCGAAGGAGCGCTGTACGCCGCAGCGCAGGGCGTGGACAAGCAACTGGAGCAGGCCGGGGACCGGTTGACGCCGACGGAGCGCGCGCTCGTGCGCAACCTGGCGGCCGAGCTGCGCATGGTGGGGCCGCTGCCGCTCGGGTTCATCCACGGCGACGCCTGGCCGAGGAACCTCCTCTGGTCGGGGAGTGCGGCCTGGATCGACTTCGAACGGTCCCGATTCGCCCCGGTCGTCCAGGACTTCGTCGCCTTGGCCTGCGGAGTGTGGGCCGACAAGCCGCGGCTGCGCACCGCCTGCTTCAGCGGATACGGGCGTGAGCTGACACCGGAAGAGGGCCATGTGTTGAAGTGCCTGTCCGGCCTGGAAGCGGTGAGCGCCCTCACCTGGGGCGAGGCGCACGGTGATCCGTACGTCACCGCGCGCGGGCGACGCACCCTGGACCGGCTGATGGCGGGGGTGTTCGCGTGAAGCGGCCCAGCATCGCCACAGAACGGGCGGCGACCGCCGTGCCGCAGTCCGTGCCCGCGACGGGCGACACAGCGGCCGTGCCCGCCGCACGCTCGGCAGATCCGCAGCCCTCGGCGCCTCCCGAGCTGGACTACAACGGGCGCAAGCACCGACGGGCCATGGACGACGCCACCTTGTGGGACATGGCCCGCCGGATCCCGACGGCGCTCGCCCAGTCGGCCCGGCTGGCCTGGTCCGTCGACCGGCGCATGACGATCACGATCATCCTGTGCCAGTTGCTGTCCGGCCTCGGTACCGCCGTCATGCTCACCGCGGTCTCCAAGGCCCTGCCCCACCTCGCCACCTCCGACGCCGGAACGGGACTCCGGGAGGCATGGCCGGCACTGACCGTCGCGGTCATCGCGATGGCGACAGGCGCGGGGATGTGGATCCTCGCGGACTGGGCCACCCGCCGCCTGAACCCGAAGATCGCCTCCGCCGCCGATCTCACCCTGGTCGACCTCCACATGAAGGCCGAACTGTCCGCCTACGACACCGAAGGGTTCACCGACCGCAGCCAGGCCGCGGAGATCGGCGCCCTGCGCGCGGTCGACCTCGCCGACGACGCCAAGACGCTCACCAACGGCCTCGTCCAGCTGGTGTCTGCCGCGACCGTCCTCACCTCCCTTCACCCGCTGCTCCTGGGCGTGCTGCTGCTGTCGGTCATCCCGAGGGGACTGGGCGGGGTGATCGCCGCACGCATCGACTACCGCGTCCACGACCGCACCATCTCCGCCCGCAATGTGCGCGGCATGATGCGCTGGTGGCTCACCACCTCCGAGCTCGCCGACGAACTGCGCGCCAACACCATGCGCCCCTACCTGCACTCCTGGTACCGGGCGATGTGCGACCGGGTCGAAGGACGCGAACTCGAGGGCGCCCGCCCGTACCTGCTCGTGACGCTGCTCGCGGCATCCCTCGCGGGCCTGTTCACGCTCGGAATGTGGGCGGCGCTGGCCGCGCTCGCCCTCTCCGGGGCCATGTCCGCGGCGATCGCGGGCACGGCCATCGTCGCTTCGCAGACAGCCGGACGCGCCCTCAACGCGATCGTGCGCTACGGCGCGGTGATGTTCCACCACGGCCTCTACCTCAGCGACTACTACCACTTCATCGATGAAGTCCGCTCCATGACCACCGCACGCGGCATCACACAGGCCAAGGCGCCGCAGCAAATCCGCCTGTGCGAGGCCGAGTTCACCTACCCCAACAAGGACGCGCCCGCCCTGCACCCCATCACTCTCACCCTCAACCGCGGCGAGGTCGTTGCCCTGGTCGGCGAGAACGGCGCGGGCAAGTCGACCCTGATCCGCATGCTCACCGGCCTGACCATGCCGACCGGCGGAACCGTCCGGTGGGACGACACCGACCTCGCCACCGCCGACGCGGAATCGGCATGGCGGCACGTCGGCCTCGTCCCTCAGAAGAACGGGCACTGGCCACTGCGCGCCCGGGAGAACATCACCCTCGGCCAGCCCCGCGAGCACACCGACGAACGCATCTGGGATGCGGCGGACCGCGTCGGGATGACCGAGGTCCTCCAGGGGCTACCGGACGAGCTCGACACCCTGCTCGCCCGCTCGGTGTGGGGCGGACACGAGCTGTCCGGCGGGCAGTGGCAGCGCCTGGCCTGCGCGCGAGCGATGTACCGCGAGCCGGCCGTGCTCATCCTGGACGAGCCGACCAGTGAAATGGACGCCCGCGGCGAGCATCTGATCTTCCGCAAGCTCCGCGAGATGGCTCCGGACCGGATCACGGTGGTCGTCACGCACCGCTTGGACAACGTGCGGATGGCCGACCGGGTCATCGTCCTCGACCGAGGGCGCATCCGTGAAGAGGGCACCTTCGACGCCCTCGTCGCGACCGAGGGAAGTCTCCTGGGCGAGCTGTACGCGCTCGCCCAGGACCGCTGACCTCCCTCATCCATCCCTGGTGGGGCCGCGTCTCGGCGCGGCCCCACCCCCCTCCCCGTTCAACCACGTCCCCAGGAGCACCATGACCAGCACCGACACTGACACCGGCACCGATACCGATACCGATACCGATACCGATACCGATACCGATACCGATACCGATACCGATACCGATACCGATACCGATACCGATACCGATACCGGCGCCGAGGCGACGAACACCCGAGCATGGACCGAGTACGGCGCGCATCACTTCGAGCGCGGCACGCCGGTACCCGAGGTCGACCGACTGGCCTGGGGGTTCTGGCCCACCGGACCGGGCGCCGAAGTCCTCGGCGAGCTGGGCGGACTGCGGGTTCTGGACCTCGGCTCCGGGATCGGCAAGTACGCCGCGTTCCTCGTCCGGCACCACGGTGCCCGCATCGACGCCGTCGAAGCCTCGCCCACCCAGCACGAACGCGCCCTCGCCCGGTACGGCGATCTGCCAGGGCTCGCCCTTCACCGTGCCGACGCCGTCGACCACCTCCGCCAAGCCGATCCGTACGACCTGGTCTACTCCGTCCACGGCTTCTGCTACATCGACCCGTGCCGCCTGCTCCCGGCCCTCGCCGCCACGATCAAAACCGGCGGCCGCCTGGTCTTCTCCGTCCTGCACACAAGCCTGGACGGGCGCGGCCCGTCGGGGGCCCTCACCGCTCGCACCGAGCGCCTCCCCCTCGCGGGCCACGACACGCCGCTCGACGTACGGATGTGGGTGCTTGGCCCGGAACTCTGGGAGGACCTCCTCGTCGACCAGGGCTTCGTGGTCGAGCAGATCGAGACGCTCAACGCGCCCGAGGACGACAATCCCGTCTCCTGCCGCCTCTTCCATGCCCGCCGCCGCGCCCAGGTCACCAGGACCCCGTAATCGCCACAGTGGCCGCTCTCTTGCTGCTCCTCTCCTCGTCATCCTTGTCCCGCCGGTCTGAGATCTGGCGGGTCACCTGACACCCGATGAAACCGACGCCGGTTTCGCCGGCCACCGTCTGTTGGACGGCGAGGAGAGCGAGGTCTACGCGGCGAGTGCGGCCGGTTCTCCGAGGCCGGCGGCTGCGGTGCGCCAGGCAGCCGTCACCGCTGTGCGGGCCTTGGCGGTCCGCCCGCCGTGGTCGTCGGCGAGTTGCAGCGGGGCTCCGACGTGGACGTGCAGGGTGGGTCGGCGCAGCGGTGCGGTGGCCAGGCCGGAGAGTTGCTTGGCGATGCTTCCCGAGGTGACCCGGCGTGCGCCGGCCTGTCCTACGGGCACGACGGGGGAGTTGGTGCGCTCGACCAGCCGGGACATGCCGCTGCGGAAGGTACCGGGTGCCGCCTCGGCCGCGTCCTTGCGGCGGGGCAGCCCGCCTTCTGCGTAGATGAGGACCAGCCGTCCCTGCTCCAGGTGCCGCGCCGCGGTATCGAGCGCCGCGGCGGCACGCCGGTCGCCCCGGTGCACGGGGATATGTCCTTCGCGGGTGAGGACGCGACCGAGCAGCGGAGTGCGCCACAGGCCGGCGGCTGCCATGATCAACGGCTCGGCGCCGAGACGGTACAGGGCGGCCAGCACGACCGCGGGGTCCGCCAAGGATGTGTGGTTGGCGACGATGAGTGTGCCCGGCGCGAACTCCGCGCCAGGATCGGCGGTCACCGACAGGCGGCCGAAGGTTGGTACGAGCGTGTCGGCGATACGGCTGAGCATGAGCGGTCTCCCGGCTGGACGATGGCGCTCTCATCGTCGTCGGCAGACGCCGCCGTGGCGTGAGTTGCCGTACTCATCTTCCCTGTCTCCATATGGCCACTCTGGGAATGGGCATCTCCTGGAGCCGTCCGGTGGGGGAGATCCTGCCCGCGCTGCGCCGGGCGGCCGACCGCGCGAGGCTCGAATTCCCGCTGGTCGATCGGCGGGAGCGGGCCGTCGCGGTCAGGGGAGAGCCTTACGAGCTGTGTGTGGTACTCGGGTGGCTTGGCGCTTGGACCAGGTGTTCCTCACCGCGGACCTCCGCCGCGGTGCGTGGATTCCCGTGGCCGGCACCCGGCCGGCCTGCCACCCTCGCGCTGGAGCGCTGACCGCACGGGGGGCCGGCCCCGTGCCGCGCGGATTCCTCTTCACGGAGAGAGCCGCCCGCTGTCCGGACGCGTGCAGCCCCGTGCTTTCCGCGGCCCGGGTAGGTCGCGGCGATGGAGGCGCAGGCGACTGCGGCGATGCCGAGCCACTGGGACCGGTCGAGGTGCTGGCCGAGGACGAGCAGGCCGAACAGGGCGCCTGCGGCCGGCTCCAGGCTCGTCAGTACGCCGAAGACGCGTGGCGGAATCCGGCGCAGGGCTTCCAGGTTGAGCGAGTACGGGAGGACGCTGGATACCAATGCCACGACGGCCGCCACCCCTAGGACGTGCGGGTCGAGCAGGCCGGTGCCGGCGTGTGCGATGCCGTAGGGGGCACTGAGCAGCGCCGCCCAGGTGATGGCCAGGGCCAGGCCCTGGCCGCCGTTGAGGCGGGTGGCGATGCGGGCGGAGACCAGGATGTATCCGGCCCAGCAGCAAGCGGCCGCTGCGGCCAAGGCAAGGCCGACCGGAGGCAGGGAGGTACTGCCTCCGCCGCTGAGCAGGAGTACGCCTCCTGCTGCCAGGCATGCGGGGAGCAGGTCGAGCGCGCGGCGGGAGCCGGCCAGGGCGATGGCGAGGGGGCCGAGGAACTCGATCGTGGCGACGATCCCGAGCGGGATGTGGCTGACGGCTTCGAAGAAGGCGATGTGGTGTCCGGCGAGCAGGGCCCCGGCGGCGAGCACCGTCTTCCAGGCCCCCTTGGCCGACTTGAGCGCTTGGCGCCTCGGGCGCCACAGCAAGCAGAGGATCACGCCGGCTATCAGGAGCCGCAGGAACACCACTCCCGCGGCTCCTGCCTGGGGATAGGCGCTGGGGGCGAGGGCTGCTCCGAACTGGATCCCGCTCACTCCGGCCAGTACGAGACAGGGCGCGGGCACCCTGCCCGCGACGGCGGAGAACCCTTGGGCCGCGCTGCTTTGCTGCATTGCTCCATCCGCGGGTCTGGGCCTGAGCATGGGGCTGCCCGGGCCGGGTTGTTGTAGGCGGCGGCGGTCGACATCAGCTGCCTGCCGCAGAATGTTCAACTGAAAGCGAACATTGGCAATGTACGATGGCGATCGAACATTCAGCAAGGGTGCGAGAGTCGTGGAGGAGACAGAGGGATGCCGAAGCAGGCTGAAACCGCAGGGCACCGACCTGCCCCCGTACACACCCACCCCGACGAAGTCCCCGTTCTCACCGCCCTGTCCGCCCTCGCGGACCCTGTGCGCATCCAACTGGTCCGCACCTTGGCAGGCCACCCCGACTGGGCGCTCAGCTGCAGCAACTTCGACGTATCCGTCGGCAGAGCCGCCAAGAGCCACCACTTCTCCGTCCTGCGCGACGCCGGCCTCGTCGAACAGCGCGACCAGGGCACCAAACGACTGAACCGCCTGCGCCGCGAAGAGTTCGACGCCCGCTTCCCGGGCCTCCTCGATCTGGCCGTCCGTGACGACTAGGCAGTTTCGCTTGGCATCGTCAGACCAGAGGAAGGCGCCTGCGGCGCGGAGTTCGGTCAGGTAGTTGGTCGCGGTGGCCTCGTGCGCTTGACGATGGGCGGACAGTCAAGGAGAGGGGAAAGCTGCGCGCCACGCGCCCGTGCCAGAACCCGATGACCGCTGGCTCACGCGTCCGGCCAATTTCAGCAGCACGTACCCCGCCTGGCCTCGGGTGAGGCTGCCCGTACCGCGCTGAGGGTTCGTGGGGGCCGCGCTTCGCATTTCGCTCCATTACAGGGCCTTAGGGGGCCCTTGCGGGGCCTGGACCACTGGCGCCCATTCGGGTGGAAAACTCTGCGAGGCTGCTCGCCGCAGCTAAAGGCAAGCCAAGGTCCCTTGAGAGACAACGCACTCAAAGAGGGGAACGGGACATTGGACTCAAGGCGGATCGGAACGATCCTGGGCGGAGCCGCACTCGCCATGCTGGCGGTACCGACCAATGCTCATGCCGCAGCGATCTCCTGTGGCGGGGGTGTATCGACCGGTCGGGTAGCCATCAATGGCTGCATCAGTGCCCAGCGAGGATCTGCCGGTGAATTCCCTACTCGAGAAATCACCGCGCACATCAAGGCGCGTAACACCGGAACAAGGGCGCTGAACGTCTCATACGAGGCGTTCTTCCGTGTTGTCGACGGTGGCCATTGGGTGAAAGTAGGCAGCGGTCGTGCCTACGTCCGGGCGGGCGAGGCCATCGGTCCCGTCGAAGTGGGAAGCACGACCCGAGTATGCGCCCCCGGAGTGAAGGTCGAAATCCGCGTACACGCAAAGGCCGACGGCGCCGCCTGGAGCGGTTGGTCTCCCGCGTCCACGAAGCAATGTCAGACCTGAGTGGTTGAGCATCCGGACTGATGGGCCAGGGCAAAGAGCTAGCGCTGGTGTCACCGCGTGGTGTTGCCCGGCGGTCGGGTTGGGGCGCTGAGTCGGCTGCCGGTCGAACGCGGGGCTGGTCATTCACTTGCAGTTCTTCTGGGGCGGGGCTGGGCAGAGCTGGCGGACGCGGGGCTTGCCCAAGGAGACGGTGCGGCTGTGGCCGACCAGGGTCGGCCCCGCTCGCGACCCCACCGCCTTGATGGTCCGCACCAGCACGGCGCGGGCGCTTGCCAGGATCGCCCCGCCCGCACCGAACGTCAGCCCCGCCTCGCGGCTCACGCGGGCAGTTCCCGGTCCCCCCGCCACGCGACGTAGGTCATCGCGGCCAGGCCGCCATTCGCCAGGCCCTTGTAGATCACCGTCCGGCCGGGGCCGAGTTCGCGGGCGACTTGCCTGGCCAGGTCTCTGCCCTCGTGAAACAGCCGCTGCCAGGCGTCGTCGTACTTGCCCTCCACCCTGTCGCGGATGTCCAGGTTGAGGGTGGTGTCGATCTCGTCCGCCCACCTGTACAGGGCGGCGACGAGGCCGTCGGACAGGTTCAGGGCGGCGGCCGGATCATCGGGGAAGAAGTCCCCAAATCCTTCGGAGCGCAGCGGTCCGAACTGGAACTCGCCCTCGACGGTGAGGTCCACCGGGTGCGGAGGGGCGCCGTGGCTGTCGCGCTCCCAATGAAGGCAATCGCAGGCCCAGCACACCCACTTCGGTGTATCGCGGAGCTCGTCCCAGTAGCGCACCGCCCACGACGGTCCGAGATGCGCGGCCAGTCGCTGAGCCACCACCAGGCCCTGTTCGACCTGCTCCCGCAGGTCCGGGCCGGCGGCGAATCCGCTCGGCGGGCGGGAAAGCGACCATGAGCGCAGCGCGTGCGTCAGGTCCTCCGACAGGCTCAGGGCGGAGTCGTCCAGCGGCACGTTGACGGTGAAGGTCCCGATGTCCTCGTACGTCCCGAAGTCGTACGACTCGTAGAGGGGGGAGGGCTCGGATTGGGCCCGTACGAGCAGATAGCGCGGTCTGTCGAGGGGCATGTGATCTCCACGATGGTGTCGTGAGGCGGCCCGTTTACGGCTGGCGAACCAGGGCGCCGAACTCCCACACTTCGCGGCGGACTTCTTCGGCCCCGCCTCGCAGACCGAGATTCCCAGCGAGTCGGAAGCTTACGGGGCGGCCGGCATCCCCAGGCAGGCTGGCACCTGTGCGACGCCGATCATGATCCACATCAGCCGGCCCGCCCCCAGGGCCTCGTCCCAGCATCGCCTCCAGCTGACCGCCTTGCTCGATGCGGGCAAATAACAGGGAGCCGGCTCGGCCAGGGCGTCCAAGTCACCGAAGTTCTGATCGCCCTCACCGAGGCACTCGGCGCGGCACCGCCGCCCTCGCCCACCCCGATCGCTCGACCGGCCGTACGCCCCCCGCGTTACCGCTCGTGGGCAAGTGTCATCCAACCGGCGGCCATTCAGCGGTCGTCGCCAACCGGAGTCTGACGGGCAAGGAACTCTGCGAACGCGGCCGACTGCTTCGGGCCCATGTACCCCTGACGCCCGTACATCGCCTGTTGTTCGAGCTGCGCCAGCGTTTCGGCGTCACGCAGCTCGGCCACGACCGCTCCACCCCGAGTCAGCGTCATCCCGCCGTGCGGATGGCTGTAGCCGAGGTAAGGCCCGTACGCCGTCGGCCCCGGCGGGTACTCGGGGGCCGGGTCGTCCTGCGGACGCGCGCCCTTGTTGTGACGTGCGGCCCAGTACTCCAGTGCCGCGAGCTCGGCCGCCGCCAGCAGCACTCCCGCCGGCTCGCCGTCCGCGGTGAGCCGGACGCGCTCGCCGGTCTCTTCGACCTCGGCGATCAGGCGCCCGAACTCGGCGTCTCCTTCTATCAGTTCACAGTCCATGCGCCTGGACGCTACACAAGCTCTCGGCGGGGGAGGACAGTTCCCGGCGTGGCGCAACCAGGGAGAGTCCACTTGCTCATCGTGCAGTGCCGCAGCATGGGGCCGGGTGTCGCGCACCTGTGGGTCAACTCCTCGCGGCCTGCGACCGCGAGCCCGACCGCGGCGATCATCGACGCGCAGTCGGTCAAGGCAGCAGCCGCTTCAGCCCCCTTGGCCTCACGCGGCTACGTCGGCGGGAAGAAGATCAACGGCAGGTGTCGCACGTCATCACGGACAGGCTCGGCCTGCTAACGACGGTCTTGCTGATTGCCGCGGATATCACCGACAACCCGATCGCGCGGATCATGCTGCCCCGGCTGTGTGATCTGTTCCGGAAGGTCAGCCGGTCCCGTCGTGGTCGAGTCCGGTGCTTGTCGAAGCGTGAGTGCGGCGACGACGGTGATCCCCATCGCGGCGGCGCCGATCCAGGATGCTGTTGTGAATCCGGTGTCGGTGGGGAACGTTGAGTCGGCGGGGGTATGCGCGGCCAGGGTGAGGCCGCCCAGTGCGCTGCCGATCGAGAACCCGACGCTGCGGACCACCTGGTTGAAGCTCATCGCGCTGGAGGTCTCCTCCGCCGGGGTGACGGAGAGGATCGCGGCGGGCATGGCTGCCGAGAAGGCACCGACGCCCAAACCCAGCACGCCCATCACCGCGAACGAATGCCACAGCTGGCTGCGGCTCAGCGCGAACACCAACAGCGCTACCAGCACGGCCGTGCCCCCAAGCGCCAGCACTGTCGCAGGGGAGAGCCGCACGCTCAACGGTCGTACCAGCTTGCCGCCGACGAATCCCAGCACGGAGAACGGCACCAGCACCAGGCCCGCGACGAAGACGTCGACGCCGAACCCGTAACCGGTCGAATCGGGCGTCTGCACGTACCGGGTCACCAGGGTCAGCAGCAGGTACATGCCGATGCCGCCGAGCAGCATGACAGCGTTGGCCCCCGCCACCGCGGGGCTGCGCAGCAGCGCGAGATCTACCAGCGGCGCAGTGCAGCGGCGCTCCCGGCGTGCCCAGGTGCCGATCAAAATGGCGGCGACGACCAGGAGTGCGGCGCCGAACACCGGGTGATCGGTCCACGTCGTCGTCTCGCCGATCGCCAAGAGCAGGGCGACCAGGCCGCTGCCCAGCAGCACTGCGCCCGGCACGTCAACCGGCGCCGAGCGGCCGGTCGGCGGCTGGGGCACCGACCACCAGGCGGCGGCCAACGCGACCGTGGTGATCAGCAGGCCGAGTCCGTAGGCCGCGCGCAGCCCGGCCATGTCGGTCAGGAGCCCGGCCAGCGGGTAGCCGACGCCGATGCCGACAGTGGAGGCCACCGACAGCAACGCGATTGCCGGTCCGGAGCGTGCCGCCGGCAGATGGTCGCGGGCGACGCCCATCATCAGTGCGGTCAGCCCCAACCCCGTGCCCTGGGCGGCCCGTCCGGCGAGCAGCCAGCCGAACGACGGTGGCACCACCGCCAGGAAGCTGCCCGCCACCACGACGGCCAGGGTTGCCAGGGTGACCTGACGGCGGCGCGGGCCGGCGCCCAGCCGGCCCAGCACCGGGGTGGCGATCGCGCCGACCAGCAGTGGGGCGGTAAGTGTCCACTGCGCAGTCGCCAGCGAGACGCTGAACTCGCCTGCCACCGAAGTGATCAGAGGCGCTCCGAGACTGCCGACGACCGCGACCACGAGCGCGATGAACAGCAACGTGGGAACCAGCAACCGTCCGTTGGATGTGCGGATGCCGCGGCTTGTGGTCATTGGTTCGCCTCGGTGGCCAGGGTTGCGAAGAGGGGCCCACCCGCATCTGGCGTTTCACAAGTCGCAAGCATGGCCGCCCCCTCTACATCGTTCTCCGCGCCTGGCGTGGTCATCCGGCGCAGCGGTTCTCCGGTCTCCGGTGGGTAAGGCGCCTGCAGCGTCACTTTCCGTTCGGGCATGAACTCCCCCTGGTGCTTCGATTTTCAAATCACCGGAGAGAGCGTAGTGTTTCTGAAAACGAAGCACCAGCTTTCGTGGAGAGGAACCACTAGCGCGATGCCCTCGACACCCAGACCAGGTCACCCAGTCCGCGGCTCCACCACCGGACGCCCCCTCATGGCCGCACTCGACCTCTTCGGCCGACGGTGGGCCCTGCGGATCCTGTGGGAACTGCGCGATCAGCCGCTGGGCTTCCGGGTATTGCAGCAGCGGTGTGACGGGATGTCGTCGAGCGTGCTGCGCCAGCGGCTGCTCGAACTGCTCGACGCGCGACTGGTGGATCGCGGCACCGATGACAGTTACTGCCTGACAGCACTCGGAAAAGAGGCGTGCGACAAGCTCGCCGGCCTGCACGGGTGGGCGGAACGCTGGGCCGCGGACCTCAAGACGCCCGGCCCCATGGATCAGACGCCGTAACCGGCGTATTCCCCCTGGCGGACAAAAGCTTCGCCGTCACCCTGGCGCTAACGGAGGACGGCTCGGACGACGACATCACCACCCGCCGGAGCGTGCCTGCGGGGCTGCGGGGCTGCGCGCCGAGGCCGAGATCATCGCCAACTGCCCGGTGTCGTGAGTGGCCTGCCCATCGTCTCCGAGGTCTTCCGTCAGCTCGACCCCGAGGTTGTCGTGGACGAACCTCCCCAGAAGGGCATTCGTTCAGCAGGGCCAGGCGGTGATCCGCCTCAACGGTGAGACACGCACCCTGATGACGGGGGAGCGTACTGCGCTGAACTTCCTGCAACTCTTCTGCGGCATAGCCGCTTTGACCAAGCGGTACGTTGACCTGGTCGGCGACCTGGGCGTGCAGGTGCTCGACACGCGTAATCGGGCCCTGACCTACGAGCCCTCGCCAAATGCGCCGTTTACTCCGGAGGCGGCAGCAGTCACCGGCTCGATCTCTCCGAGATGATGCTGCTGAAGGAGGACCACATCGCAGCTGCCGGCGACATCACTGCGGCGCTCGACGCGGTGCGGGCCGGAAAGGCCGCCGAGGGCCGCAACGCAATTATCGATGTCGAGGTGGACCCGTCGCGCAAGCCGTGGAAGCGCTGCACGAAGTCGCGGGCTCTCTCCTCTGGTCACTGCGGTGTGCGGGGAGCCGACCGGGTATCAGAGGGCCCGCGGCTGCCTCAAGAGGGCTGCGGCATCCGCGGCGATGTCCGCCACGATGCGGCCCGCCGGGGCGATGTCGTGCACAAGCCCGGCGCTCTGGCCCGCGTAGAGGGCGAGCGCTTCCACGTCACCTGACATGCCGGGCACGGGGGCCATGTCTTCGTAACGCGGCCATTCCCGTCCGTGGGTGCTCCGGGCCACCACGGTGCCTTCGCCGGGACGGTTCGGCGCGTCCGGACTGCCCGCGGCCTCCCAGGCGCGGAGCGTGGAGTTGCGCAGGGCCCGATGTGGGGCGTTGGGCCAGCCGCCGTCGAAGCACCGCGTGTGCACCGCGTCCTGCGGCGCCGCCTGGAGTACGGCTTGCCGGTAGACCTCGTGCGTGGCCGCTTCGGATGCCGTCAGGAATCGGGTGCCCAGCCATCCGGCCTGCGCCCCGAGGGCCAGCGCGGCGGCGAGTCCGCGGCCGTCGGCGATGCCGCCGGCCGCGATGACGGGCACCGGGTGCACGGCGTCCACCACCGCGGGCACGAGCGCCATCGTGGTGGTCTCCCCGCGCACGTGGCCGCCCGCTTCGTACCCCTGGGCCACGATCACGTCGACGCCTGCGGCAACGGCGCGTTCGGCCTCCGCGACGGATCCGACCGTGTGGAGGTGAAGGGCGCCGGCCGAGCGTGCGCGTTCGGCGACGGCCGAGGGGTCACCCCAGAACGTCGAGATGGCCGGTACGCCTTCCGCCAGGCAGACGTCGAGAAGCTCGTCGACCGGGAAGTCCAGCACCAGGTTCACGGCGAAGGGCTTCGTCGTCATCCGCCGAACCTCCCGGATCCGACGCACCGCCTCCTCGGCGGTGACCCACGTCCGAAGAGCCAGGAGGATGTGGGTCTGCAGGGGAGGAGGCCATGCTGAACATGCCGATCCCAGGACGGGCCGGTGCCTGGCTCGACCACCGGGACGCCCTCCCCTCGCCGAGCATTGCTTCTCACCTGGCACCACGAAGGCCCGGTTCCTATGTCGACGTGTACAGCGTCCGCCCTCTGTAGCCTGCCGATTCCGGGCTGGGTCGGTGAGGCGGCAGTGGCGTGGTGAGGCAGTCGGCCACACTGGGCTCCAGGCGCAGTGCTCCGGCCGCGTGTTGCTGTGGATGCCGGGCGCTGCCCGTCCGCTGCCCGTCGCTCTTCCGGCAGGGCTGTGGTTCCAGTGTTGTTCGGCCCGAACTGATGAAGAGGAGCCCCTCGTGGCCCTGAAGACCGTGACCGACGCTTCCTTCGAGGAAGATGTCCTCAAGAGCGACAAGCCCGTCCTGGTCGACTTCTGGGCCGAATGGTGCGGTCCGTGCCGTCAGGTCGCCCCATCGCTGGAAGCGATCGCGGCCGAGCACGGCGACAAGATCGACATCGTCAAGCTCAACATCGACCAGAACCCGGCGACTGCTGCCAAGTACGGGGTCATGTCGATCCCGCTCATGAACGTCTATCAAGGCGGTGAGGTCGTCCAGACCATCGTCGGCGCGAAGCCGAAGGTCGCCCTCGAAAGGGAGCTGGACGCTTTCCTCAGCGTCCACTAGGTCCCGGCCAGGCACGATGACCGCGCGACATGACGTGGCCTGGCGGTTCCGGTGAGCCAAAGTCGACCGGAGCGGCCGGTTCGGCGTCGCGCTGGTGGGGAGCTTGAGCGGCCGTCCGTCCGGGCGCCTGATGCTCGCCGGCGCGCGCCCGGGGCCAGCCGCGAGACCGGCCGACAGTCGACAAGCCGGACCCATGCCGGTGGCCGGTCTCGCGGCGGACTGATCACCGAGCTCCACCTCGCGGCCGATGCCCGCTGCTGACCTCTCGCGTTCGGTCTCGCCGCCGGACAGGCCGCCATGTACCCGCGTTCACGGATGTCATGGCCCGCCTGCGCTTGCCCCGACGGCGTCGTCAGCCGCGCGCCAAGCCGGGCGTGGGCCTGGCGGACAAGGCGTATTCCTCACGCGCGGTTCGCGAGCAACTGCGCCGGCTATTTCCTGTGGGCGCAAACGCCCGGTCTCCCCGGCCTACTCGCGGAGACGCGGGGTTGTCCCATGGGTGGCCGGGATCAGGGTGTCCAGCGCCCGGCCCAGGACTGTGAGCAGGTGCTCCTGCTCCTGCGGGGCGTACAGCATGCGCAGCGCCAGGCCGTCGGACAGTGCGATGACGGCATCAGCGACGACCGCCGCGTTGGCTTCGTGCCCGGCCCGCTCCAGCCAGGCGGCCAGTGCCTGATGGATGTCTCGGTCGACCTGCTGCCGGATCGTGGCAAGGCCGGGGTGGTGTGCCGCGTGGACGGCGAAGGAGAGTTGCGCGGTGGCCTCGGCCCGTCGCTCGGCGTCCACGGGGAGCGTGGTCAGGATGAGGTCGCGCAGCGCCTGGCGTAGTGGCAATGCGGTGTTCACCTCGGCCATCCGGTGCTCGATCCGCTCACCGGCCAGTTCGGCTGCGAACGTGAGCATCTCGTCCTTCGTGCGGAAGTACTTCTGAACGGCGCCGGGGGAGCGGCCGGTTGCGGCGGCCACGGTGCGCACGCTGACCTCGTCGAGGCCGCGGTCGGCGACCAACTGGAGCAGGGCCGCGCCGATCTGCCGGCGCTGTTCCTCCTTGTCGACGGTCTTGGGCATCGATCGCGCTCCCTTCTTTGAGATACAGTCGTATTCTAACCTCCCGTCAGGTGAGGTGCTGCACGGAGCCGCAAGGAGACAGTGGTGGATGACCGACGTGAGCCTGCCGTGCCCGCTGTGCGGGTCTCGGACCGTGACCGCGACGAGGCACTCGGTGTGTTGGCGGCAGGGCTAGCCGAGGGACGACTCGGTCAGCATGAGCACGAGATCCGTTCAAAGCGCGCCCTGCAGGCGCGTACGGCCGCTGACCTCGCCGTAGTGACAGCCGACTTACCCGCACCGGCGCCGACCCGCTCGGAGCAGGACCGCAAAGACCTCAGGGAGTGGCTGGCCGAATGGCGCTACTGGCTCGGTGGGGCGGTGATCATGTCCGGGATCTGGGGCGCACGCTGTGCGCAGAAGGGAGAGCCGACCTACTACTGGCCGGTCATGCCGCTGGGGATATGGGCGGCCGTGCTGATCGCCATCGCCATCTGGCCGCGCGACATGGACGGAAGCGATGAAGGAGACGATGGTCGCGCTGTGGCTCGTTAAGCGCTGAGGTGTGGATCAGGTCCGGGGGAAAAATCGACCGCATCTCGTCGGAGCCACAGATACGCAGGTGCCCGGCCCCTCGTCTGCGGCGTGATCCGAACGAGAGGCACTGGGCTGCTTCGGTGTCCGGCAAGAACGCTGTGCGCATCGGCGTGCACGAGGATGACGCCAAGCTGGCGCACGCTCATGTCACCGGTGCCGGGGACCGCGAGGTCAGGATCGGGCCGAACGGCCACCCCCTCGACGGCCAACTGGAGCTCACACGCAAGCAGCAACAAGCGGTGGAGCATTACGAGACCTGGATCAGGAAAGCGGTCAGGAAGCTCGGCAGGCGAAACCAGGTGAAACCAGGCGGAGCAGGCGGAGAAGCAGGCTGAGCGGGAGCGACGCGCGGCCGCCAGGAACCGACCCTGCGGGAGGGGATGAAGCGATGACATTGCGCACCGATGTTGCCGAACTGCTCGCGGGGGCCGGCATCCTCGACGTGGACATCGACGATGCCGTCGCGGACGAGCACGTTCGATCGTCCGTGTATCAACGCGTCATCTCGGTGACCGCTTCCGCGCGGAGCCGTGACCGAGACCGCGCGATCGTGGCCACGATCCTGCGCGACCCCAACGAGATCTCGTCCAAGACGGCGGTGGTCGCCCTCGTGGACAGCATCGCGACGAAGGTGACCGGTCCCGCCGAGTTCCGGCAGTGGTCCGCCGAACTGCTGCCAGAGACCGACCAGCTCAAGACGGAGGAGTTCCGCGAGTTCATCCGCCGTCGCATCCACGACTGGCTGTTCTACCTGTCCGTCAAGGACGGTCACGTGCCGACACCGGCCGAGTTGGCGAGGGTCACGGACTGGATGCAGCGCCTCCTCGCCGTGGAGTCGACGTCGCCGGCGGTACTCGCCCTGCTCGCCGAGTCA
Source organism: Streptomyces sp. Pv4-95 (assembly GCF_045782725.1). NCBI lineage: Bacteria > Bacillati > Actinomycetota > Actinomycetes > Kitasatosporales > Streptomycetaceae > Streptomyces > Streptomyces sp. Pv4-95. The sequence goes on along the minus strand of NZ_CP127172.1, from coordinate 239,553 downwards.
GCCGGCAGGAAGAAGACACGAAACATCGCGAAGAGCCGAGCCGGAAGCCGCAAGCTGAGAGCGCAATGACTCGGTAGTGGCAATCGGCAGACGCGCCGACTGCCTTACTCACAAGAACGGCGTCATGTCCCACGATCACGCTTTGAACGGATGGCCCGCCTGCGTGCTCCCGGCCGGCACTACGTCCGGCCCCGCACCCGGCCGGACGTAGTGCCGGCCGACTGCGCGTACTCCTCGCGCGCTGTCCGTCAGCACCTGAGCAGGCGCGGCATCCGGGCAGGCATCCCCGTTCCGGCCGGTCAACGTGGCCACCGTCTGCGGCGCGGCAGCCAGGGTGGGAGGCCACCCGCCTTAGACCGTGAGGCATACGAGCAGAGCCGGCCCCCTGCGCGGTGCAGTCCGGTCGCCACAGGCACGCTCGGTCTTCACCTGCCGGTTTCATCACCGTCTGCGGAGGCGGGACCCGCGCGGTGACATCGTGCATGCGTTGCCAAGGGCGCGGGACGAGCCCGGGCCGGTCTGGGGTGCCTGCATCATGCGCTGCGGAAGTGGCAGGTCATGGGCAGTGAGCCGGGGGAGATGATGACACGGGCGTGCGGCCGGTAGCGGTGACTGGGCGCGGTGCGTAATTGCCAGCGACCGGCGATGGTGGCCAGGGCGGTAAGGATCTGGTTCATCGTCAAGGCGTCGCCGATGCATTTGCGCACCCCTGCACCGAAGGTGATGTCGGCGCAGCGTGGCAGGGTCTTCGCGCGCTCGGGGAGCCAACGGTCGGGGTCGAAGCGCAGTGGATCAGGGTGGAGTGTGGGGTCTCGGTGCATCGCATAGTTGCAGTAGGCGAGTTCGGTGCCCGCCGGGAGTTCTGCCTGGCCAAGGCGCACGGGGACGAGGCTGCGCCGGGCCAGCATCCAGACGGCGGGGTGCAGGCGCAGGGTCTCCTTGACGACGCGTCGGTTGTACTCGAGTTTGGGCAGGTCCTCGGCCTGTACGGGGAGGCCGCCCAGAACGGAATCGACCTCTTCGTGCACGCGACGTTCTACCTCCGGATGTCGCGCCAGCTCGTAGAGGACATGGGGCAGTACATCCTTCAGGCCGTGGACCGCGGCCCAGGCCAGGAACAGCGTGTCGGTAATGATCTGCTCGTCGCCGAGCGCTTCGCCGGTGTCGGCGTAACGGGCCTGCAGGAGCAGGGAGAGGACATCATCGCCGGTCGCGCCCTGGCTGCGGTGATGCGCGACAGCGGCCGTGACGGCGGTGCGCAGATCGGACACGGCACGCTGGAACCGGCCGGTGCCCGGCACATGCCTGAGGCGGGCGAGCTGGGGGAGTGAGAGTCGCCAGTACAGGCCATGGGTGGTCTGGGAGGACAGGGATGCGAGGGCGGCCACCACGTGTTCGCGGGCAAGGGGTGTCGCCGCAAATGGCGTGGGCGTTGACGGAGTAGGCGAGCTGGGCCTTCTCCTTGTCCACCCTGACGGTCGCCTCTGGGCGCCACCGGGCGATGGCTTCCTGTGTGGCCCGCCGGACCTCCGGCGTCCGGGCGGCGATCCGCTGCGGGTGGAAGCCCGGCTGCACGGCGCGACGGTGCCGGCGGTGCGATTCGAAGAGAGTCAGCCCCTCGAACTCCAGGTCCATCACCAGGCCGACGCCGAACTGGGAACCGACTCCGCTGGTGATCCTGCCCTGGGCGTAGTTGCGGGCTTCGGTCACCAAGACCTGATGGAGGAGTTCCGGCGAATTGACCAGGTAGACATCAGGGGTGAAGACAGGGCCTCGCATACGTACCAGGGGACCCAGCTCGTTGAGCGAGGCCATGAAGTTGAGCGGGTCGCACACGAGTCTCGGGCCGTGCCCGAGCAGGGGCAGAGCTCCAGGAGCGGTCGGCACGGCAGGGGGAAGGGCGGAAACAGCCACGGGCTCTCTCTCGATCACGAGCACAACTAGCGATCGGCAATGTACTGGCTGTGACGACAGGTGTGGACGGGGTGGGCTCGTGCGATGTGGTCGTCGTTGGCTCCGGGTTCGGCGGTAGCGTGACGGCGCTGCGTCTGGCGCAGAAGGGCTACCGCGTCACCGTTCTCGAGGCCGGGCGGCGGTGGCGTCCGGAGGACTTCGCCACATCCCCCTGGCAGGCCCACCGCCTGCTGTGGGCGCCATGGCTCGGGTGCCGGGGCATCGCACGCCTACGGGTACGCCGCCGGCTGATCGCCCTGATGGGCATCGGGGTCGGCGGTGGGTCCCTCGTCTACGCAGGGGTGCACTACAGGCCCGGCGCGCCGGTGTTCCGGGCCCCCTGCTGGGACTCGGCTCTCAACTGGGAGGCGGAACTCCTCCCGTACTACGCGCTGGCTGAACGGATGCTGGGCACGACCACCGTTCCGCGACCGACAGCCGGCGATGACGTCCTGCGCCTGGCGGCCGATGCGCTGGGAGTGTCCGGAACCGTCCACGCCACCCGGGTGGGTATCCACTTCGGCCCGCCCGGCCGGACCGTACCCGACCCCTTCTTCGGCGACCATGGGCCGGCTCGGGCGGGCTGCACGCAATGCGGACGCTGTACCCTCGGCTGCCGCGCCGGCGCCAAGAACTCTCTCGACCACAACTACCTGTACCTGGCCGAACGCTCAGGGGCGGACATCCGGCCCATGGTCGAGGCCCGCCGACTGGTCCCGCAGCCGGACGGCACCTGGCAGGTGCATACGCTCCAGAGCATCGGCATCACTCGACGCCGGGTGGTGCTGACTGCACGTCAGGTCGTTCTCGCCGGTGGCGCGTGGGGGACCATGGAACTCCTGCACCGATCGCGGCCGCACCTGCCGCAGATGTCGCAAGCATTGGGCACGCGGACACGGACCAACCGCGAGGTTTTCGCCGCCGCGTCCGCACCTGGCTTCGATGTGGGACCAGGTGTCGCGATCAGCTCCGCGCTGCAGCCGCACCCGGACCTGCTGGTTCAGCTGTGCAGACTTGGGCAGGGCTCGCATCCCGCAGCGTTGTTCGCACGATTGACCTGCCGCCCCTGGCGGGACTTCGGCCGTCGTACCGCCGTGTTCTTCGCCATGGAGCAGGGCGACTCACACCTGACCAGCCGCTACCGCCACGGCAGGATGACCTTTCGCCCAGGAAGCCCGCAGCCCGAACTCGTACGGCTCGCTGCTGCGGAGGCCGTAGCGCACCACTACGCCCGGCACATCGGCGGTCGGGCAGGTCTGCTGTGGAGCACCGCCCTGGGGCTGCCGGTCACCGCGCATCTGATGGGCGGCTGTCCGATCGGCAGCGACCCCGCCAGGAGCGTCGCCGACCTCTACCACCGGGTCCACCACTACCCGTCCCTGCACATCGCCGACGCCTGCACCGTTCCCACCAACCTGGGCGTCAACCCGGCACTCACCATCACCGCGATGGCTGAGCGCGCCTGCGCTGCGTGGCCCGTGAACGGTCAACCCGATCAACGCCCGCCACAGCACCTCCCCTACAGGCCCGTTGCGCCTCCGAGGACAGAGACCGGCTCATGACGCATCCCCTCATCGCCCGCCTTGCCACCAACCGCGCCGTCACGCGACTCGCCCCCTACGTGCTGCCCCAGTGCGATCTGCTGATCCACCGCTTGACCGGGGGCCGCCTGTTGCCGAGCCGGCTCTTCCTGGACACCATCGTGCTGGGTACCACCGGGCACCGCACCGGTGCCCCACGCGCCACGCCCCTGTCCGCGCATCGAGCCGAAGATGGAACCTGGATGGTCTTCGGCAGCAACTTCGGCCGCCCCAACCACCCGGCGTGGAGCAACAACCTGCTCCACGACCCTCAAGCCACCCTTTCCGCTCAGGGGAGCTCCTGGAGAGTGAGTGCACGACAGCTCACCGCTTCCGAGAAGGAACAGCAACGCCACCGCATCCAGCTGGCCCTGCCTTTCTACGACACGTACGCTGCCCGCGCCGGCCGGGACATCCGCGTCTTCTGCCTCACCCCGACGCCCCCCGATCACAATGGGGAGATCTCTCAGGTCTCGCGCCCGGGCTATACGGAAAGGGATCCTGCTGCGTAGGCCAGCTCCGGCGAGAGGCGACGACGCCCGGACCGCCGGTTGCTGACGAACGCGCCGAGCGGCCCCTGGAGTACCGCTGAGACGTATGCTCGCCGGTTCCGTCAGGCCCTGGTGCGCGATGCGGGCCGGTTGGCGAACCGTTCCTGGCCGGGGCCGCTCACCTTTCACGACAACTTCGACGACCGTTTGGCCAGAAGCCACCCCGCAGGGCAACGCCTTCGCCGTCCCTGCCCTCCTATCACGTGCACTCGTACGCGAAGTCGTACGCACATCCTGTTGTGGAGGTACATCATGCGACGGTTGGGAACGGCGTCCACGGCGCTCGTGCTGGCGGGCGTGGGGCTGGTCGGCGGGGCCGGGGTGGCCGAGGCGGCGAGCGGTCCGGTGGCCAAGGCCGCCCCGGCAGCTGCCTGCTCGACCGCCTGGGGAAGCGGCACCAAGTCGGCCGCCAACGAGAACACCAAGCCGCTGAAGAACATCACGACCAGCCAGAACCCCTGCTTCGACCGCATGGTCTTCGACATCGGCAGCGGACCGGGCAAGACGGGCTACCACGTCGGCTACGTCCCCGCCTTCCACCAGGACGGGTCCGGGGAGCGGATACCGGTCGGCGGCGGGGCCATCCTCCAGATCTATGTGTCCACGCCGAGCTACGACCCGGCGTCCGGCCGGCTCACTTACGCCGGGAAGGCGGGCAAGCCGCTGCCGGGGGTGAACATCTCCGGCTACAAGACCTTCAAGGACACCAAGTTCGGGGCGAGCTTCGAGGGCCAGACGCAGGTCGGCCTGGGCGTGCGCGCCAAGCTGCCGTTCCGCGTGCAGCAGTCCGGTGGCCAGCTGATCGTGGACGTCGCGCACACCTGGTGACACACCCCGGCAGGCGCGATCGGTGCGCGGGCCCTGCGCGGAGTCCCGGGGGAGAGCCGTGACCTGTGAGGTTTGGTTCATCCCCAAGGGTGAGGTGCAGGGAGGATGCTGGATTTTGCTGGGGCGGGAGGAAATGATCAAGCTCCGGAGGCTGCTCGATTCGGGCCGTGTCCGGGCGTCACGAGCGCACCGTGGAACCTGAGTGAAGGACTGGGACCGATGGCAACAGGCACTGTGAAGTGGTTCAACGGGGACAAGGGGTACGGCTTCATCAGCCAGGACGATGGCGGCGCCGACGTGTTCGTGCACTTCTCGGCCATCCAGACCAACGGATACAGGGCCTTGGAAGAGAACCAGCGGGTGGAGTTCGAGGTCACCCAGGGGCAGAAGGGTCCGCAAGCGGAAATGGTCCGCCCCTTGTAACCCCTTCCTCATTGATGTCCCTTTCCGCGTGGGATGCGGGCGCCTCGCCCCCTTCCGGGGACGGGGCGCCCGCACGCGGGGCTATGTCTGGGCGACGCGCCGCCGCTAGCCGACGCGGTCTTCACGCGACGCGTGAGACCTTGTAGGCGATTCCGCCTTCGACCAGGTATCCCGACCCCACGCAGACGATGTCGTTCAGCCACGCGTATCGCTTCGCCCCTGTTTCGAAGAGCGGATTCGTTCGGAAGTAGTAGCGAGCGGGGTCGACCTGGTGCCTCTTGACGGCATCGGCCATGTCGGCCCGCAGGTCGGGTGGGGTGACCCAGCGGCCGCCGTAGGTCATGTGCAGAAGGGCATCATCGTGCGTGCGCAGTGCCAGCCGGACGTCCAGGGTCATCACTCCGTCGGGGCGGAACAACGTCCAATCGCCGCCGCCCGCCAGCACTTCGCCCCGTAGCCCCGGCCCTTGGAACGTCCCGCCGGCAGCGCCGAAAAGGACCCGTTGTCCCAGTGGGCCGTCGCCGATGTTCAGCCGCGGACGCAAGTCGACGACCATGTCGAAGAGATGCGCGGTCTTGATCTCGCCGACAGTCTTCACCCTGGGGTCTGTCTTGGCCCTTGGATCTGCTGTCATTTCTCATCGCCCTTGATCGGTTCGATCCGGCTGGTCGAAGACGGGGGATGCGGGTGGCGCGCTGCCAAGAAGCCTGGGCGGTGATGCCCCTGCGGCAGCGTCACGGGATCCACGGGACCCACGGGATCCACGGCGTCCCCGAAGAGCGTTCGCCTGACTGCGTCGGCCGAGACGCCTGCCTGGACGCAGAGTGCGGACAGATCGAAGAAGAACCGCTCGCCGGCGATCAAGCTGTCCTTGAAGGCGAATTGGATGAACACGGGCAGCTCGGCGCGCCTCCCGTTGGGGACCACGCGGAACCGGTCGCCCGTCATGGTCATCCTCGCCGTCCCCCAGCAGACCAGCGCGTCGCCGTTGTCGGCATGGCCCTGGAGTTCGACGCTGTAGTCGGGAAACGAGGCGAAGAACGCGTTGAGCGCCTTCTCGTTCTCATCCGGGCCACGGGCGGTCGTCCCGAATGCCGGAGCCTCCAGAACCATGTCGCGGTGGAAGAGTTTCATGGCCGCGGGTACGTCCTGCCGGCTCTTGGCGACTGCCAACTCCTGGGCCAGTTCGAACATTCGATGGCCGTCCAATGTACGTGCACCCCCGTTTGTTGCTGTGCGGACTCGAAGGGCCGAACCGAGTGCGTGCGGGGCCGGAATCCGCGATGAAGGGCGCTCAGATGGCCGCCCCAAACAAAAAGTACGACCGGTCGTACGTTTAGGCAAGAGCGTCTGGCAAAATGACGGCGATGAGCGAACGGAAGCAGCGGTCGGATGCGGACGCCGTCGTCCACTCGGGCGGCGGTGAGGGGGGCGACGCGGTGATTTCGGATCAGCGCCTGCTGCGTGGCGCGCGGTCCAGGCGGACGATCGTCCGCCATGCCGTGGACGTGGCCTCACTGGAAGGGCTGGGCGGACTCAGCCTCGGGCGGTTGGCCACCGACCTCGGGATCAGCAAGAGCGGTGTCCAGACCCTCTTTGGGACGAAGGAGAACCTGCAAGCCGCCGCGGTCGAGGTGGCCCGTGACGTGTTCAACGACGCCGTCGTCCACCCCGCTCGGACCGCACCTCGTGGCGCCGCGCGAGTGCGTGTGCTGATCGAGCGGTGGGTGGAGTACGCAGAGGTGCCGCTGTTCCCGGGAGGATGCTTCTGGGCGGCGAATCTTGCGGACTTCGACAGCCGCCCCGGGCGTGTCCGCGACGCGCTGTTCCAGTGCCAGCGGGACTGGCGGGCCCTCCTTGCCGCCGAGCTGCGACACGCCGCCGACGCCGGGGAGATCGCCGAACTCGATGTCGAGCTCGCGGCCTTCCAGATCGACGCGGTTCTCATCGCCGCGAACACCGCGTTGCGGATGAGCGACGAGGAAGCCTACGGCGTCGTGGACAAGGTCCGCCGCGTGGTCGAAGGGTTCCTCGTACCTCCACACTGATCCGTCGCCGCGGACACCGCAGCACAGGGCGCGGCCCCCAGTGCGGGAAGCGGCCGCACAACCGGAAGTTCCCGGGCCGCCCGCATCGGCGATCGTCCGGGCGGCGTTCTCCTGCATCTGCGGGGCGGCTTCCTGGATCCCGCCACCGCCGAGGGCTGATGGCCTGAACCACCCCTCATCACACGTCACTTGAGTAACACCCGTTGTCCGTCGCCTCCCGAGCCCATACATTGAGCCGCGCCAAAATCTGGCTCAACTCGCCGCCGTCGCGGTGAGCTTCGGGAGGACCCCCACATGCGTAGACGCACCTCCATATCCGGACGTACCGCAGCGGTCATCGGGACGACCCTCGCGGCCGTGGTCGCCGCGACAGCCGCCGCGACCACGGCCCAGGGCGCGGCCCCGGCGCCGACCCCTCAATCCCCTGAGACCCAGCAGACGGTCGAGTACTTCACCGGCCCGGACGGCCACCCCCGGCACACCAAGGTTGCGGCCCCGAAGCCGCTGTCACCGGCCGACAAGGCGTCCATCGCCGCCGACGGGGACGTCACCTCGATCGTCCAGAGCGGCCCCGTCGACAGCAAGCTGGACGTCGTCTTCGTCGGAGACGGATACACCGAGGCGCAGCAGGAGGACTTCCACGCCGATATCCGCGCCAAGTGGGCCAAGATGACCGAGGTCGAGCCGTACGCCTCGTACACCGGCCTGTTCAACGTCTGGGCCGTCGACGCCGTCTCGCGTGATTCCGGTGTCTCCGGCGACCCGACCCAGGACGTCACCCGCGACACCGCCCTCGGCTCGGCGTTCTTCTGCGACGGCACCGAGCGGCTGCTCTGCGTCGACACCAACAAGGTCGAGTCGTACGCGGCCAAGGCCCCCGCCGCCGACCTCGTCGTCGTGCTGTCCAACTCCACCAAGTATGGCGGCGCGGGCTACAACGCCGTCTCCTCGCAGGTCGGATACGACGGCATCGCCACCGCCTCCTCCGACAACGCCCAGTCCGACCAGATCGCGGTGCACGAGACGGGCCATTCGCTCGGCAAGCTCGCCGACGAATACGACTACGGGCAGCCGGGGACGTACTCCGGTCCCGAGCCCACCGAGGTCAACCTCTCCACCCTCTCCGCCGAGGAGATGACCGGCCGGCAGCAGAAGTGGTACCGCTGGATCGGTCAGGAGTCGCCGGACGGCGGGACGGTCGGGGCGTACGAGGGCGGCGGCTACTACCAGTTCGGGCTCAACCGCCCCACCGAGAACTCGATCATGCGCACGCTCGGCCGTGAGTTCAACCTCCCGGGCCGCGAGGCCATGATTGCCGGCTTCTACCGTCACGCGAGCGTACTGACCAGCAGGGTCGGCACCGCGCAGTCCCTGTCCCGCGACGACCGGATCCGCGTCACCCCGGCCGCCCGCGCGCGGGTGACGTGGTACGTCGACGGCCACGAGGTCGCCGCCGCCCGCGGCCGGACCTCGGTCGAGCCCGGATCCCTCGGTGTCCCCGCCGACGGCCGCACCCACACCGTCACCGCCAAGGCCGCCGACCCCACGCGCGCGGTCCGCACCCCGGCCCTGCGCAAGCACCTGTCCGCGGCGCTGACCTGGCGCGTCACGGGCTGATCCGCAGACCGTCGGCACGGGTGGGGCTCAACCCGGGGCCCCACCCGTACGGCTTCACACGTCTCCTCATGCCGCGGCCGACGTGGTGGTGCCGCGCGACGGTGCGCAACAGCACCTGGAGGGTGCCGCGGATCGATCGCCACAAGATGCCGCGCGTGCTGGTGTTGGGCCGGGAGCTGCCTACGCTCACCGGGACGATCGCCAAGCATGCTCCGGGGTGACTTGGCCGAGGCGGCGTGTGTGGTGAGCGGCTGAGGTGCCACATCCCCCACGAGCGGCGCGGTCGGGGGCCGCGTAGGGTCACCGCATGGCTGACGAGCAGGTGCATCGCACGCGGAGGGGGCCGGGCCGGCCGCGTCAGGAGCACGTCACGCGGGCCGTCCTCGACGCCGTTGTCGACCTGGTGGCGGAGAGCGGTATGAACGCGCTGACCATGGACGCCGTGGCGGCCCGCGCCGGGGTGAGCAAACCTGCGATGTACCGGCGCTGGCCCACCAAGCAGGACCTCGTCATCGCCGCCATGGAGTCCCGGATCGGCCCGCTGACCGTGCCTGATATGGGCGACTTCCGGGCAGAGCTGCGGGCCGTACTGACGGCGCGCATGGAGGCTTATCGGCAGCCCGGCGTGGGTCGGCTGCTCGCCGGGGTGATCGGTGCCGCCGCGGAGGCCGGAGCGGAGCCCGGGACCTATCGCGACTACACGTCCCGCGTGATGAGCGAGACGCGGCACCTGCTGGAGCGAGGGATCGCGCGCGGTGACGTACGGCCGGACGCCGACGTGACGGATGCTGCGACGCTCGTGGCGGCTTCGCTGTTCTTCCGCCTGGTCGGCGAGCAGCGGATACCGGACGAGGCGCTTGTCGAATCGATGGTGGACCTGATCGGCCGGGCAGTCGGCGCCCGGCCGTACCCCGACTGACGCTTCTGGCGCGTACGCACGCACGCGTCCACGCACCGAATCCATGCACGCATGCCGGGTAGTCGGCCCTTCGCGTCGCTTCGCTTCGCCGCGCCCGGCTTCGGCCACGCCGCGCGTGCGCACCACGTATCGAAACAACTCGCCCCGACCCCTTGCCCCGCCATGGGTGCATATCGATACTGGCAGTCACGTAATTGGTTTCCGCTGTCGGGAGGTACCCATGCAGGCCATCGCCTCGACCCCTGTGGCCGACCCCAAGCCCGTACTCGACAAGCCCCTCATGCGCTACGGCAGTCGCGTCCTGGAACGACTCGCCCCCGGAGCCGAGCAGTTCGCGTACCGGCTGCTGGAGATCGCTCCACTCACCCCGCACTTCGGCGCCGTGCTCGGTGGCGTCGATCTGACCCGGCCGATCACCGACGAACTCGCGGCGGAGCTGTGTCAGGCGCTGCTGGAGTGGAAGGTGATCTTCTTCCGCGGCCAGACCGGCTTCACGGCCGAGCACCAGCTCGCCCTGTCCGGAGTCTGGGGTCCGCCGGAGGCCAACCCGTTCTTCGCACGGACCGGGACCCCCGGCATCTCCCGGCTCGCCAAGGACGCCAAGGCCGCAGGCAACAAGAACATCTGGCACAGCGACCACTCGTTCATGGCCAACCCCTCGCTCGGTGCCGTCCTGCGCGCCGTGGAGGTGCCCACCGCGGGCGGCGACACGATGTGGGCGGACATGGCCGCCGCCTACGACAACCTGCCCGATGACCTGAAGGAGCGGCTGGAGGGCCTCACCGCCGTCCACGACTGGGAGGCCAGCTGGGGCGCCCTCATGAACGACGCGCAGAAGGCCGCCTTCCGTCAGACCTGGCCGCAGGTCCAACACCCCGTCGTCGTGCGACACCCTCGTAGCGGCCGCAAGACCCTGTACGTGAACGAGCCGTTCACCCGCCGCATCACGGGCCTGTCCGACGCGGAGAACCGCGAACTGCTCGACCTCCTGGTGCTCCAGGCACGCATCCCCGAGTTCCAGATCCGCTTCCACTGGGAGCCCGACTCCGTCGCCATCTGGGACAACATCGCCACCCAGCACTACGCGGTCAACGACTACTTCCCGCAGCGCCGGGTGATGGAGCGCGTCGCCATCGCCGGCGTCCCGCTGTCCTGAACGGGTCCGCCAGGTCCCAGGGGGATCGTCCGCGCCGGCGAGGCTGATCCAGTAGTAGTAGCGGGCGGTCCCGGCGACGACATCGGCTCGGTCCGCGCCGGAGCCGTCGCCACGCGGCAGGCCCGCGCTACGGGGTCAGAACCCGGTTACCTCGTGCGGCCGGTACGGTTCCTCCAGCTGCTGGACCTCGTCCGCGGTCAGCTGGAGGTCGAGGGAGGCCAGTGCGTCGTCCCAGTGGTGCGGCTTCGTCACACCGACGATGGGGGAGGTGACTCCGGGCCGCGAGGACAGCCAGGCGAGGGCGACCCGGGCGCGCGGCAGCCCGCGGGCCTCCGCGATGCGGGCGACGGCCTCGACGATCTGCCGGTCCTCGTCGCGGTAGAGCTTCTTGCCGAATTCGTCGGTGTCGCTGCGGACGCTGGTGGCGTCCCAGTCCCGGGTGAGCCGGCCGCGCGCCAGCGGGCTCCACGGGATGACGCCGATGCCCTGGTCCGCGCAGAGCGGCAGCATCTCCCGCTCCTCCTCGCGGTAGAGGAGGTTGTAGTGGTTCTGCATGCTGACGAACCGGGTCCAGCCGTGCCGTTCGGCGGTGTGGAGCGCCTTGGAGAACTGCCAGGCGTACATGGAGGAGGCACCCAGATAGCGGGCCTTGCCGGCCTTGACGACGTCGTGCAGCGCTTCCAGGGTTTCCTCGATCGGGGTGTACGGGTCCCAGCGGTGGATCTGGTAGAGGTCGACGTAGTCGGTGCCCAGCCGGCGCAGGCTGTTGTCGATCTCGGTCATGATGGCCTTGCGGGACAGGCCCCTGCCGTTGGGGCCCTCGTGGGTGATCCCGCAGACCTTGGTGGCCAGCACGATTTCGTCGCGGCGGGCGAAGTCCTTGAGGGCGCGTCCGACGATCTCTTCGCTGGAGCCGTCGGAATAGACGTTCGCGGTGTCGAAGAAGTTGATGCCGGCTTCGACGGCCTGGCGGATCAGCGGGCGGCCGGCCTCCTCGTCGAGGGTCCAGGAGTGGGTGCCGCGGCCGGGGTCGCCGAAGCTCATGCACCCCACACAGATCCGCGAGACATCCAGCCCGGTCGACCCCAGCTTCATGTATTCCATCGTCACGCTCCTCGGCTTACCTTCACCTCATGTCGCGGAACAGCGACCGCAGTTGATCCTCTCAGGCCGGCCGGCAGAGTCACGGCATGATCAAGGAGTGCAGCGATGCGTACGGTCAGCTCGGCTCTTCGCGGCGCGCTCGTGGCGCTCGGCACCGCCCTACTGGCGCTGGTGACGACGCTCGGCACTGCCGCCCCACCCGCATCCGCCGCCCCGGATCCCGGAGCGGGTGCCGGCGTGCCGCGGCTGCTGGACGACGACGGGCGGGTGGTGACGCTGCACGGCTGGAACGTCGAGGACAAGGTGCACCGCGGAGCCGACGCACTGTCCGCCATCACCGAGCGCCACTTCCGTGATCTGCGTTCCCACGGCTTCCACTTCGCCCGGCTGCTGATCTTCTGGGACGACCTCGAACCCCGCCGGGGCCGCTACAGCCAGCGGTATCTCCGCAGCATCGAGCGGATCCTCGACTGGGCCGGCAAGTACGACGTCCAGGTACTCATCGACGCCCATCAGGATGTCTTCGGCCCGGCGTTCGGCCACCGCGGCATCCCCGAGTGGGCGACCCGTACCGACGGGCTGCCCTTCACCCCACATCCCGACGACTGGTTCGCGGAGTACTTCGAACCCGCTGTACAGCGGGCCTTCACCCACCTCTACACCGATCCGGACCTGCAGCGCGCCCAGTCGCGGATGTGGCGCCTGCTCGCCGACCGCTTCGGCGACCACCCGGCCGTGTTCGGGTACGACCTGATCAACGAGCCGATGGGAGAGCTCCGGGCAGACGAGGAGCTGCCTGCCGCGGCGCGCCGTATCGAGGCCCAGTACCTCACGCCCATGTACAACCGCATCGCACGTCACATCCGCACCGTCGACCGTGAGAGCCGGCTGTTCATCGAGCCGACCCCGATCGTCGGCGAAGGCGTGCCGACCGGGCTCGGCACCGTGCACGACCCTCGTGTCGTGTACTCCCCGCACTTCTACAACGCGGCGATGGAGGCCGGCGCCGACTACGACCCGGACGCCGGCTGGATCGAGGCGTACGAGGCCGCCGTCACCGACTATCCCCGGCGCCGTCGCATCCCCGTCGTCGTCGGCGAGTGGGGCCCGCTCAACAACGCGCTTCCGCACAGCCGCCGCTTCTACCGTGATGCGCTCGCCTCGTTCGCCCGCTACAGCTCGGGCTGGACCGGCTATGTGTGGTGCTACGGCGGCGGCTACTGCGCCATGGACGAGGACGGGAAACTCCGCACCAACAAGGAGCTGACCGCTACGGCGTATGCGGCGGCGGTTGCCGGGCGGCCGCGCTCGGAGAGCCAGGGTGCCGGCCGCTACCGCCTCGTGTACGACGCGCGCCGGGGCGGCCGGACCGAGATCGCTTCGCCGACGGACAGCGGTTACCGGCGCGTGTCGGTAGCCGGCGGCGGGGCGTGGAGCGACACCCGCACGGTGCCCCCGGGGAGACCGGCCGTGGTCACGGTGCGTTCGCCCCTTCGGGCGCGCGTCACGGTGACCGTGACCACGGTGCAGGGACAGCGGTGACAGCCGCTCGCACCTCCGGATGGCCGCGCTAGCGGACCCGCCTGCTCTCGACGTCCACCGGCCGGTCCCGTGCGAGCTCGTCGAAGAGCTTCCTGGCCCGCGCCTTGTCCCAGAGCACCGCGTTGCCCTTGGAGGTGGGGATGCCGACATCGCTCACGGGGACGTTGATCTGCTTTCCGTGCCCGCCGTTGACACCCTGGATCGCCCGGAACATCGTCGTCAGGTCCAGCAAACCGGTCTCCCGGTCGACGATGAGGGTGTCCAGCCCGGCCTGGAGTGCGGGATAGAGCGCGAAGGGATTGAGCAAGGTGCCCCGCGCCGTGGCCTTCCGGGCCAGCGACGACAGGAACTTCTGCTGGTTCTTGGTGCGGCCCAGATCGCCCTCGGCCTCCTGATGGCGCTGGCGGACGAACGCGAGTGCCGCGGTGCCGTCCAGAATCTGGCAGCCTTTCTTGAGGTCGGCGCCGGACTTCTTGTCCTTCAGGTCCCGGTCGAGACACATCCGTACACCGCCGACCGCGTCGACGAGGTTCACGAAGCCCGCGAAACCGATCTCCGCGTAGTGGTCGATCCGCAGACCGGTGTTGTGCTCGATGGTGCGGGTGAGCATCTTGGGGCCGCCCATCGAAAAGGCGGCGTTGAGTTTGTTCTTCGTGGGGCCATAGTGCTTACCGGTCCGGGGACTGGTGAAGCCGGGCACCGTCAGCCAGGAGTCACGCGGCAGGCTCACCATGGTCGCGCCGTGCGCGCCGGTGTGCAGAAGGATCATCGAGTCGGTGCGCCGGCCACCGGCCGATCCGGTGTGCAGTTCCCGTTTCTGGCTGTCGGTGAGACCTGCCCGGCTGTCGGAGCCGACGATCAGGTAGTTGGTGCCCTCGCCGGTCCGCTGCGCCCCGGTGGGCTCCGCGAGATCGACGCTGTTGTTGAGCGTGTTGCCGGCCCAGGCGAGGGTCCCGGCGGGGACGCCCAGCAGCGCCAGGACCAGCGCGACCACTGCTCGGCGCAGCGGACGCACGGGCTTGGGGAGCCGGCGCCGGCGGCGCGGGCCGTAGCGGGATACCCGCGCCGTACCGCCGGTCTGCGCACCGCCGCCCGCCGGCGGGAGCGGGCCGCTGCCCTGACCCGCCACGGACGATTCACTGTCGGCCCTCCGCTCAAACGGGTCCTCCATGGTCCAGCTCTCCTCGGTCATTTCGGTGCCAGGGTGGTCGGGTAGGCGACGGGCTCCTTGAGCAGATGCTCGTCGGCCGTGCCGGAACGCTGCATGCGGTGCCACTTCAGCCGGGTGCCGAGCAGCGCGGTGAACACGGAATGGATCACCACGAGATACAGCAGCTGCCGATAGACGAACAGCTGGAGGGGAAGCACCCACAGGGCCCGCAGCTTTTCGTGGTCCAGCCGCAACGCGTATCCGGCGATGAGCAGTTGCACGGCGAGAAAGCCGAGCCAGACCCCGACCGCCTGAACGGTGTCGCCGAAGCACACGCCGTACAGGGCGAAGACATCGACCACCGGCGCGAACAGCGGCAGCACGACCTGGAACAGCACGAGATAGGTGAGGCCGCGGCGGCCGAACCGTCCGGCTGGACCCGCCTCCACCAGGGCGTGCCGATGCTTCCACATGGACTGCAGCGTTCCGTAGCACCAGCGGTAGCGCTGTGCCCACAACTGGCTCAGCGTGCTGGGCACTTCGGTCCAGGCGATGGCGGTCTCCTCGTAGACCACGTGATGGCCCAGCCGCCACAGCGCCATCGTGAGATCGGTGTCCTCGGCGAGCGTGTCGCCGCTGATACCGCCGATGGCTATCAGCGCGTCCCGGCGGAAGGCGCCGATCGCCCCGGGGACCGTGGGCATGCACTCCAGCACTTCGTACATCCGCCGGTCCAGATTGAACCCCAGAACATATTCCAGGTGTTGCCATCTGCCCAGCAGCCGCCGCCGGTTGCCGACCTTGGTGTTCCCGCTCACCGCGCCCACCACGGGATCGGCCAGCGGCTGGATCAGCCTGTAGAGGGCTTCGGGCTCGAACACGGTGTCCGCGTCGATCATGACGATGATCTCGTGACGCGCGTAGCTCAGACCGGTGGTGAGCGCCCCGGGCTTACCGGAGTTGGGCTGCCGCACCACCGTCACCCGTGGGTCGCGGATGCTCAGGGCGATATCCGCGGTCCGGTCCGTCGAGCCGTCGTCGATGACGACGATCTGCAGATCCGTGTGTGTGGACGCGAGCAGTGAGTGCAGCGTGGACGCGATGCCCGCCTCTTCGTTGTGCGCGGGCACCAGCACCGTCACCGGCTCGTTCACCTCGCCCAGGACGGGCACATCGGCACGGTATCCACGCCGGCGCCGTACCTGGACGCGGGCGAGGTGGGCGAGCAGCAGCAGCCGGAAGATGCCCAGCACTCCGGCGATGCCGAGCGCCCAGGTCATCGAACGCGCGAAGGCATGCCCGACGGACTGCATCCAGATCAGTGCCTGGCCCTGAATGTGTTCGATGAAGGAGGCCGGTGTGACGAGCGTGGGGCGCCCGAGTCCTTCGGTGACGGTGGTGAACCGCCCCACGTCCGGGTTGCGGAGCAGCCTTTTCGTCTCGGCGTAACCCAGTGCGGTATTGCTGAACTGCCGCACCACACCCTCTGGTGGCTTACGGGAGCGCGGGGTCGCCGCGACCAGGACGTAGCCCTCGTCGGTGGCGCGCCGGGCTGCCGTCCACTCGGGTCCGCACATGGTGTCGGCGGTGGTGGTGTGCGGCAGGCGCAGCAATCCGGTATTGACCTTCCCGGAGCCGGCCAGGGCGATCTGAGTGAGTGTCAACTCAAGTCGTCGGCGAACGGGCGAGGCGGTGCCGAGGTCGCCACCGGTATAGGTGTACGAGCCGATCTCGTGCCCCTCTTCGTGGATCCGCCGTACCAGGTCGGGATGCCGGGCCGCCTGGTTTCCGTAGAGGAAGAAGGTGGCGTGTGCATGCTGCGCGCGCAGCAGGTCGAGCAGGCGGGGCGTCCACTGGGGGTCGGGCCCGCCGTCGAAGGTGAGCGCCACGGTATGCAGCGGCATGGCCGCCGTCTCGGCGCCGCGCGAGGTGACGCGCAGCACCGGGTCTCCCTTGTCCGCGGACTGCGGAATCGGTTTGGTACACGCGCGTTTGGTGCGCGCGCCGTCGACCTCGTGAGTGGTCCAGCCCTCGAAGAGCAGCGACGCGGCGACTATGGGGAGGATGAGTATCAACAGTAACCAGTGCCAGCGCGGAGGGCGGCGCCTTGCGTGCCGCCCCTGTCCTGCCATCGCCACGATGGCCCCTTTCTGTCCAGGAGACATGCCAACGGGCGAGGCGTGCGTCCGCGCGCCCGCGCCATTGCGGCACGCGCGGACGACCACGCCTCGGTGGTGCGGGAAGGTCACACCTCGTGGGTGGAACTCACCGGTTGGCGTTTCTCACAGGGACAGCGCTGGGGATGGACGTGGGGGCATCATCAGGGGCAGTGGAACTGCCGGTGGACGGCCGCGATGTGGGGTCGCGGTGAGGAAGTGCAGGCCCGGGTTCATCGCCGCCGGCGGGCGAAGCGCCCGCCGGCTGACCGGACTCGTCGCCAGCGGTGTGCGTCGGAAGCGGATCAGCCTTTCCCGGTGCCGGATTTCCGACCGGCTCCAGGAGGCTGCCGAACACCGCGGCAAGGACCACCAAGTATCCGGCGCATATGCATCCCAGGGTCAATGCGGCACGACCCAGGAGCCTTCTGCGCCGACCTGAGTGATCGACAAATACGGGACGAATCTCTTGCTTACCGAGGCGACTGCTGTGGGGGGTAGCGGTTCGCATGGGGGGTGAGTGTAGCTATTCCTCGCGAAGGAGAATAGACAAGATCAGCAACGCGTTCCCGGCCCGCCGAACGGACAAAGCACGCAGGATGCGACAAGACCCCTGGCTCCGAATTATGTTCGCTGCTCGACATAATTATTCACGCACCCGCGCAACGCCGCGCCGGTACGGGCCCGAGCCCCCTCCTCGTCGGGTCGCCGAGCGCGGTGCCGCCCGTTGCTACTGTGAAGTAACTCACAACGTGTGTAGGTCAGTCGTGGCTCACCGATCATCGGCCCACGGCGGGGGAGGGTTGACGTTCCATCACGCACCGCCGCCGCAAACCCGCTTTCCCATCACTCCCCGCCCCACCCCTTGATCCCCACTCCCTGATCTCCTCGACACAACTCCGAAACCCTCGCGACATGCGAGCGCCACAGGACTCCCGGGATTTCACCACCGAAATCCTCACCGGCTCAACAAAACTCCAACCCGCCCGCCTCACCCGGTCCCATGCGCTTAATATCCACGAAATCTGCACCGCCGCCTCCCGTTCCGGGAAACCCGTCCAGCGGGCCGAAATTCACCCTCCACAAGAAGGACAATTCCCCCGTGCGGGAACCGCCCCTGGCGGTGGAACCTCACTCCGCCCCGGCCGGCACTCGGGGGGCAGGCGGCAGCACGAGGGGTGATGCCCCTTGGGGCCGGGGTGCTGGTGAGGCGTCAGCGGCACAGGTCTTGATAGGCGAGACCCGGTGCGTGCTGTCGCCACTGCTCGCGGTCCAGGCCGCCGCCGGCCACCTGGCAGGCCAGGCGCTTCGGGTCGTGGGCGGCGGCAGGCAGCGCATTGAGGTTCCATAGGCGCAGCGTGCCGTCGCCGCCGCCCGTCAGCAGCGTTCGGCCGTCGGGGGTGAACGCCACGTCGTCGACGCTCTCGTCAAGCGGTGGCGTTTCGCCGGCCACGTGGGGATGTTCCAGATCGCCGAGGTCCCACAGCACCGCCGTTCCCTGGTTGTCCGCCATGGCCAGCAGGTCGCCGTCGGGGTGAAAGGCCACCTGTCCCGCACCGTTGGGCTCGTCGGGGAGCCTGATGGGCTCGGACAGGGACGTGCCGTTGATCCGGTAGACACTGGGGCCCTCGGCGAGCAGCTTCCGTTTCGTGCTGAACGCCGTGTCCTGCCGGAGCACCGCCACCGGGTCCCACTTGAGGTGACGGGGCCGGTTCGGGTCGCTCATGTCGTACAGGCCGCTGCCCGCGCCTGGTAGGGCGAGCAGCCTGCCGTCGGGGCCGAACGACGCCACGCTCGCGTGGGTGAAGCTCTTGAGGGCGTACGAGCGGGTCTCCACGGGCCGTTCGCCCTTGAGGTTCCACAGTGTTGCCCAGCCCTCGATACCCCCGATGAACCTGGGCTGGTTGCCGGAGGCGACCAGCAGCGGGGCACGCGGGCTGAAGGCGAGCGAGGCCACCGGGCCCCGCGTGCGCAGGGTGGCGGTCCTGCGGGGGTGGCGCCGGTCCGACGCGTCCCACAGGATGACTCGGCTCGCGCCGTCGTCTCCTGCCAGGTAGCGGCCGTCCGCCGAGAACGCCACGTCCGTAATGGACTCGGAGAAGCCGCGCAGAGCGGAGAGCCGGCGGGGCCGGTCGGGGTCGGTGATATCCCACAGCACCACGGCACGCGTGCCCGCGGTTGCCGCCGTCCTTCCATCCGCGGAGATCGCCACCGCGGCCACGGCAACCGGGTCCGCGGTCACACGGGCGCGTTGCCGAGGGCCGGGCTCCGAGTCCGTGCGCCAGGTGGCGACCGCATCGCTGCGGTCGACCTCGCGGATGGACCGTCCGTCAGGTGTGAAGGCGATGTCCTCGCCCGCGCGCAACTCGGCGTCGAGCAGAGGTCCCCGGGAATGCGGCTTGTCGGGTTGCGACAGGTCCCAGCGCACCGCCCTGCCGCTGTAGTCGACGGTGACCGCCGCCTTGCCGTCATGCCGGAAGGCGGCGTCGGCCACGGCGTCCCGGTTGCCCCGGAGTCTGCTGAGCAGTTGCGGTGCGCGGGACGGGCGGATGCGCCAGACATAGGCGGTCCGGCCGTGGCTGCTGATCAAGGTGCCGCCGTCGGAGCTGAAGGCGAGGGTGCTGCCCCACGCGTCGTCGCGCCCCAGGCGGCGCGGACGGGCCGGGTCGGAGGTGTCCCAAGCGGTCATCCCGCTGCTGTGCTCAATGGTGGTCTTCCCCGAGTCGGCCACGTCGAGACCGACCTTGCTGGTGGCGCTCACGACGGTCTTGCCGTCGGGACTCATCCGGATGTGCTGGGCGTCGTAGAGCCCGGTCAGCGAACCGAGGCGGCGGGGCCGGTCCGGGTCTGCGACGTTCCACAGGTCCATCCGGCCGGTGCTGCCCTTGCCTGCGCGCACGGTGGCCAGCGTTCGGTCGCCGTCGCCGAATCCGCCGCCGTCCAGGGCCGTCGCGCCGGGCAGTTGCGGTAGTCGCCGCGGCTTGCCGGGCTTGGCGATGTACCACAGGGCGTGGCCTTTGGTGGCTGCCACGAAAAGGGTGCGTCCGTCTCGGCTGAAGGAGATGTCTTCGACATCACCGTGCGGCGCGGGCAGGCGCTGGAGCAGTCGGCGCCGACCGGGCTGGGAGACGTCCCAGAGTTTGAGTGTGCCCTCGCCTGCGGTGGCCAGGAGACCGGCGTCGTCCGAGAGCCGCCTGGTGAACGAGCCGACATCATCCGGCCCGTGGGATGTGCCCGCGTACGGTGTGCGCCGCAGTACCTCGACCAGGGCGGCGCGGGTTTCCGTGGTGGGGCGCACGCTGTACGCGGTCAGCCCGAGGCGGACGGCGGTCCGCGGGTCATCCGTCAGGCGATTCTCCGATTCGGTGAGCAGCGCGCGGACGATGGCCACCCGCCGTTGCCCATCTGCCTCTTTGCGCTGACGCTCCGCCTCGTCGCCACGCACCTGAGCCATCACGCCGAACACGAGCGAGGCCACGAGGAAGAAGGCCATGCTCCAGGTCAGCCAGCGCCGCACGCCGACCGTTCTGGCGTGCTGGCGCACCTCCTCGCTGTCGAGTTCGTCCTTGCTCACTCCGTGCAGGGCCGCAGCCAGGGTGCCGATGTCCCTGCGGAACCGGGCGTGGCTCAGGGACAGCTCGTTCTCCCTGCTGACCCAGGTCAGGTCGACCCACAGAGGTTCGGCCGCAAACCATCCGAACACCTCGGGCGGCAGGGCGGTGGTGCGTGTCCGGTCGAAGTCCCGCGCGTTGTGGTCCCAGTGGATCGCGCCATCGGTGAGCAGGATGAAAAAGCTGGCCGGCTCGCGATGCTGCCTCCAGTGAGCGATCTCCTTGCCCACCCAGGGGGAGCGGGCGGCCTGCGGAGAGGCGAGCAGGACGAGATGGCGGCTCGTGTCGAGCTTGGACTCGATGGTCGCCCACAGGTCGGGTCCGGCTTCCAAGGACGCCTGGTCGCGGAAGACCCGCAGGGCGCGCGGGCGGTTCCAGGGCCTGGCCAGGCGGCTGAGCGCCCGGTGCACGGCCGGCGCCATTTCGGCGTCGGCCCCGTGACTGTAGGAGAGGAAGACGTCGTAGAAGTGGGGGGTCGCGGTGCTTCTCGAGGGCATCGGCTGCCTCACATGTGGGAAGCGCGCCACAGGGGTGTGCTCACGCGAGACGGTGTCCTCCGCGTTCGCCACGAAGGTGGCCCATTCCGCTTCGGTGACCGGTCGTTGGGCGCGGAAGGCGATCGTCGCCAACTCGTGCCGGGTGACGGCGTACGCGGTGGCGAGGGACTTGTGCTGCTTGGTCTGCACCCAGGCAGTACCTCCCGCGGCGACGGCCGCGCAGACGCCGAGGAGGTCCACGTCGATGACCCCCACCACCTTCGAGACGCCTGCGCAGACACCGAGCAGCTCCAGAATCGTGAGGCCGAGCGCCCAGATGGTGCTTCTGCGTTCGTTCCAGCGCGACTTGGTGGCGTACCACTCACGCTGGCCCTCGACGCGCTCCTGCAGGTAGATCGCCCGGCGTTCGTCCAGGGACAGCCGGCGTACGCGCGTCATCTCGGCGGTGACCTGTTCCGGGGTGCCCTCGTCGGGGACGAGCCAGGCGGCCTGGACATCGGTCTCGATCTCGGTGAACCGGGTCAGCAGCAGCTCGGCGGCGGTTTCGGTCGAGGTCTCCTCGCGGCCCATCGGGCTGCCGCCGACCATGTAGCGCCAGGTGAGCGTCTTCGCCGACTCGGCGACCGCACGCCCCTCGTACCAGATGCGGTCCGGACGTTCCTTGAGCAGGTACACCTCGGTGACCACAGCCGTACAGAACGCCACCACCGACGCGGCGGCGAACACGTCCGCACCATTGACCTGCCAGCTGAACACGCCCAGAGCGGCCGAGGCGATCAGCGCGCCCAGCTGGCACTTGGTCGCCAGCAGATAACGGCGCTGAGCTGTCAGGGAGTTGACGTCGGCCGCTCTGAAGAGCGCTGGAAGGTCCCCGTGTGCAAACATTGCCCCCGCTCGATGGTCCCCTCCCCGCACGACTACCGAGCCACATGATCGAAGAAGGCCATCCGGGTGTACGTCGAAGTCCGTTGAAAACAGCGTGACTTCGGCCATGTCGCGGCAGGGGTACATGTGCTCCGGGGCTGCGATCTGCGAGCACAAGCCGGCTGGTTGATGACGCCTCTCACCCAGCCGGCTTCCTCGGGCCTGCAGATGCCCCGCCGCCTCGCTTGAAGGAACCGCGACGTACATCCCAACCGGCGCACATCGCTTACCGCGGGTAGAGCGAGAACACCTTGCTGCGGACAGATAGGGAAGTGATTGTGGTGCCGTCATGGCCAGGAGACTGTCGAGCGCGACATGCATGCCGTCCACGCAGGTGTGGTTGTACTGCGCTGACGCCTCGCATTCAGCACTTCTACGCCGCATCCGATCACGACGACGCGAGCGCATGGAGAGCGTGGCGGTTTGAGGCACACGTGAGCCGTGAACGCGGGCAGCCGGCCGAGGGCCGGGACCGCCCTCTGGCCGGGCGTGTCAGCTGGGCTTCCTGCGCGTTGTTTCGGCGAAAGCCAGCTCTTGCAGGGCGAGTCGTTGGGTTTCGTATTGACCTTCGGTCGTGGCTTCCACGTCGAACCCGTGCGCGACCTGCGGTGGGTATCCGATGAGTTCGAGGGCCCGGCTGGGCAGCGCCTGTTGGGACGCCTCCTCCGACTCCCACAACAGAACGGCTCCCCACCGGTTGGTGTCCGGATCGGAGAGCCACATCTTGAAGCGAAGTCCGGGCACCTCGGAGAACGCGGCGACGGATTCCTCACGCAGGTACTCACGCAGGGACTCGATGGTCTGTCCGGAGGCGGACAGGTCCCACCAGACGATGTCGGAACGCATGGCATTCGTTCCTTCGTTTTCGAGAGAGGAGTCTCGCTTCGTCCGGCTGCCCGGCACCGGTTCCGGCGCGACCGCAGTCAATTCGTCATGCCGGGCGCTGTGGAGGGTGGGGCGGCCAGGGCCCGAGAGCCGGCAGCTGCTCCGTCGCCACGGGCGAGACCGTGGGCGTACGTCCGGCCAGCCAGGCCGCCAGGTCGCGCACGGCTCCGGTGACCGCCGCGCCGGGCGGCCCGCCGCCAACGGACCACTGGCGGCCCCCGTCCTCAGCACGGATGAGCGTTCCTGCCGGAAGTCGGACGAGGAGGAAGTCGATGGCGTGTGCGGCCAAGTCCTCGGGCCAATCGTCCGATCGCACGCCAAGATCCAGGTCGACCATGTGGATCCATGCCTCGCGCCGGCGTGCGAAGACGGTGGCGGCGAGGTCTGCGTTGCGGAAGGTGACGGGCCGGTTCCAGTCCACCTCGCCGGCGCGTTCCCAGGCTGCCTCCAGCCCGGCCGTGTGCGCGGCGAGTTGCGCGCGGTGCTCGGTGGCGCTGCGGCCCGCAGTGGCCTCGATGATCGCGTTGCGTTCGTCCATCCCGCCGTCGTAGCCCGCTACGAGCTCGCCGCGCAGGGCATGCTCCGCGAGGCGGGCGAACATTCTCGCGTTGTCGGTGAGATGGGCCAGGACATGGCCGCGTGACCAGCCGGGAAGGGCGGACACCTCCGCGACTTGCTGGTCGTTCAGTCCGGCCACGAGCCTTTCCAGGGTCCGGTGGGCTTCGAGCACTGCTGCGACAGGAGGTTGCATGGCCTTCCCTCCTACAGGGCAGGCGTCTGGTTGAGAGCTGTGGGGGCCTGGGCAGCGAGCTCCCCGAGGGGGGCACCGCTCAGCCGGCATACCGTCCACTCGTTCAGGAGCTCCACGCCGAGCGACTTGTAGAAGTCGATCGTCGGCTCGTTCCATGCCAGGACCAGCCACTCGAAGCGCTCGTAGCCGTTGCGTTGGCAGACCGCGGCCAGGGAGGCGAGCAGGGCCTTGCCGTGTCCTCCGCCTCGGGCCTGCGGCCGTACGTAGAGGTCCTCCAGGTGCATGCCGCGTGTGCCGGTCCAGGTCGAGAAGCGCGGGAACCACAGGGCGTAGCCCGTGGCCTGCCCCGTCTCGTCGTCCTCGGCGATCAGCGCGAACGCAGCGGGATGTTCTCCGAACAGTGCCTGGCGGAGCTGCTCCTCGGTCACCCGGACCTGCTCAACAGCCCGTTCGTACTCAGCAAGTTCGCGGATCATCGCACGGATCTCCACGACGTCGTCCACAGTGGCGGCCCGGATCATGCCGGCGATCATCGGCCACCGCTCCCAGCCGTGTCCATCCAATTCCGTGCCTTCTCAACGGCGCGAACCCGACGGTTGAGGCGCTCGTGGCCGGACCAGGGAGGCGTATGGCTACCGAGTCTTGGAAACTGTTGTGAGTGCGGCCTGGGCGACCTGCTGCACGGCTGTGGCGCAATGCCGACCCAGAAGTCCCAATCTTTCGGCTGACGGCCTCCGTCCTGACGTCGGGCGGACCAGGTGACAGCAGTTGCCCCGCTGTCCTGAACGTTGTGGGCAGCACGATGCTGCGATGCGACCTCGTGTGCG
Source organism: Streptomyces sp. Pv4-95 (assembly GCF_045782725.1). Classification (NCBI taxonomy): domain Bacteria; kingdom Bacillati; phylum Actinomycetota; class Actinomycetes; order Kitasatosporales; family Streptomycetaceae; genus Streptomyces; species Streptomyces sp. Pv4-95. The sequence continues at coordinate 215,031 of NZ_CP127172.1, read as the reverse complement.
GCCTTGCCGGAAGCACCCGATCGGCCCGGCTCGCTAGCATGCAACGCATGGCCATCAAACTTGAGAACGTCGGCATCGCCGTCCGCGACCTCGAAGCAACGATCTCCTTTTTCACCGACCTCGGCCTCACGGTCCTCGGCCGTGACACGGTCAGTGGTGAGTGGACCGACACCGCCGTCGGCCTTGATGGCAATCACGCCAGGATTGCGATGCTCCAAACGCCGGACGGTCAGGGGCGCCTTGAGCTCTTCGAGTACATCCACCCCGAAGCGATCGAGTCGGAGCCCACTCTTCCCAACGAGATTGGCATGCATCGCGTCGCCTTCTCGGTCGACGACATCGACAAGGCCCTTGAGACAGCCGCAAAGCACGGGTGCCATCCGCTTCGCGGCGTGGCGACCTATGAGGACATCTACAAGCTCACGTACGTCCGCGGTCCCAGCGGCATCCTCGTGATGCTCGCCGAGGAGCTGAAGAAGAAGTGACGGCCGATCGGGCCAATCGGGTCGATTAGCCTCGCACTTATACAAGGCGGGCTGTCCCGACCAGCGGTCAGGAAGGCAGAAAGTACCCTCTGACCACTGAGAGTGAGGATTGCTGAGATCCTCGTTCCCGCCACCGTCGGCGGCATGAAAATGATCAGTCGTCGTGGTGGGCGCAGGGCGGGTGGGTCCGCTGCCTGCGAGTCCGCCGGTTTCTCCGTCCGGACGCTTCGTGCGAACGGCGCTCGTTCGTCGAGCAGATGCCGGGGGCGGCTCCGGGAATGCAGCCTGGGCCGAGCGTCTGCGTTCGACGTCGGCGGCGGTCGGTCTCGCGCTCGCCGACCAACCGGGGCAGCGGCAGCGCCCGGATGGCCGGTGTCTTCGGGGGCCGGTCAGCCGCAGCTCTGCGCTTCGGCTGACCGACGCATTGCCTCGAACCGGAGCCAACGCGCGGCCTTGAGGCCCGCGCCGGCGGCCCGGCTCAGACGCCGGAGGGGACTTCAGCCTTCTCGTTGGACGCCGTGTCCTCGCCCTCGGCCGCCGCCAGCCTGCGGTTGCGCTGGACCGAGGAGAAGAAGGACCAGGCGATCAGGATGACGCCCACGAGGCCGGTGATGACCTCGTGGATCTCGTACCGGATGGTGACGAGCAGGATCACGGCGAGGGCGCCGATCGCGTAGTGCGCGCCGTGCTCCAGGTAGACGAAGTCGTCGAGGGTGCCCTGGCGGACCAGGTAGACCGTGAGAGAGCGGACGTACATCGCGCCGATGCCGAGGCCGAGCGCCATCAGGACGATGTCGTTGGTGATCGCGAAGGCGCCGATGACGCCGTCGAAGGAGAAGGACGCGTCCAGGACCTCCAGGTAGAGGAACATGAAGAACGCGGCCTTGCCGGCCATCACGATCGCCGGGACCTTCTTGCCGCTCCTCTTGGCCTCTTCTTCGGCCTCGTGCTCGCGCTCCTCCTCTTCCTCGAGCTTGTTCTCGAAGTAGCCGGAGAGGCCGCCGACGATCAGGTAGGTGATCAAGCCGGCGATGCCGGCGATCAGGACGGTACCCGCCTTGTCCACATGGATGCCGCCGTGCTGGTGGGCATTGGTGGCGAAGGTCGTGGCGGAGACGAGCAGCACGATGAGCGCGATGCAGACGGAGAGCATGTCGACCTTGCCGAGCTTGGCGAGCGGACGCTCCAGCCAGCCGAGCCACTTGATGTCCCGGTCCTCGAAGATGAAGTCGAGGAAGATCATCAGCAGGAATATGCCACCGAAGGCGGCGATCGACGGGTGGGCGTCGGTCACCAGTTGCTGGTACTTGTCCTTGTCGTCGAGCGCGAGCTGCACCGCGTCGATCGGACCGATCTTGGCGCTGACGGCGACGATCACGACCGGGAAGACCAGGCGCATGCCGAAGACCGCGATCAGGACGCCGATGGTGAGAAAGATCTTCTGCCAGAAGGCGTTCATTTTCCTCAGGATCCCGGCGTTGACCACGGCGTTGTCGAAGGACACCGAGATCTCCAGGATGGACAGGATCGCCACGATCCCGAAGCCGGTCCACCCCCCGTAGAAGACCGCCGCGACCAGGCCGAGCGCGGTGACCGCGAATGACCAGCCGAACGTTTTCAGAAGCACTGGCTACCCCATCGTTTTGTACGGGGCTCCCCCGCGCCGTACCTGGCTTTACGAAACATTGACCTCGGAGTCTAGGGCGATACCTTGCAGCCCTGACAGGTACTCCGGGCCAACGGCGCGAAACCTTCACTTACCGCCGTGCCGGTAGACCACGCCGAAGACCATCGCCGTCTCCGTGGACGCGTCTTCGCTGAGGTCATAGCGGTCGAGACCCTGGACGTCGTCCTGGTTCACCACCCGGATGAACCCGTTGCGGACCTGGCCGAAAGTCTGCGGTCTTTTTGGTGGGGGAGCAGTTGGGGTGCGGGGTGTTGGGGTGTGTGCTGGGGTGCTCCGGCCGAGAGTGTTTTCCCTGGAGGGGCTACCGCTTGGGCGTGCGTGTCCTGCTCATGGTGTGACGCGCCGCGATGCGCTTACGGCAGGGGGATACGTGTCCTAGCTGGGTGCCGGGCCGCTTCGGCGCGCGGTGAGCAGGAGGTACTCCCAGTCCATCGCCCCGTCCTGGAGCGCGCTGCCCGCCAGTTCGTCGAGGGCCTGGTCCAGTGCAGCGGTCTTGTCCTGGTCGTCGGCGATGTTGCGGTAGACCGCGATCGTCGGTCCGTAGACGGCCTTGAAGAACTCGCGAAACTCCTCGGGCTCTGCAAAGGCGTCCACGCGGAGGGTCTGTCGGTGGGCTTCGACCCCGCTGACTCGGTCGCCCAATAGCGTACGGACGTGCTCCTCCCGGCCCCAAAGCGGCGGCGGTTGTGCCCCTGGCGGCGGAGGTGGTGCGTACTGCTTCATGGCGCCGAACATCCGCCCGATGAATCCCTCCGGGGTCCAGTTCACCAGACCGATCGTGCCCCCCGGTCGGCAGACCCGGAGTAGTTCGTCGGCGGTTTCCTGGTGGTGAGGGGCGAACATGACCCCGACACAGGACATGACCGTGTCGAACGAGCCGTCGGCGAAGGGCAGCGCCTCGGCGTCGGCCTCCTGCCAGCGCAGCTCGGCACCTCGCTCCTCGGCCTCCTGTCGCCCTACGTCCAGCAACTCGGGCGTGAGGTCGGAGGCGATCACATCGCCGCCGGCGAGGGCAGCCGGAATGGCGGAGTTTCCCGACCCGGCAGCGATGTCGAGCACCCCGTCGCCGCGTTTCACCCCAACGGCCTCCACGAGGACGGGGCCGAGGGCAGAGATGAGCCGTGAGACCACGGTCGGGTAGTCGCCGAGCGCCCACATCGTCCGGTGCTTCGCCTTGAGCGCACGGTCGGCCTCACGCGCGTCCGCCGAATCGGCCATGCATCCGCCTCCGTCTCCTGATGCTGCGTCACCGACTTTCTAGCAGGGGAATCCGGCCGGCAGTGGCCATCGACATCGGCGACACGCAGCTCCACATCTGAGAAGCGGCGTCGTATGGGAGGTGACGGTGCCTACGGGGCCCGGATGGACCAGAGTCGATGGGGGCCCTGGTGCTGCTCCAGCTCGTCGACAGGTGTGGTGCCGTGAATGCGCAATTCGGCTGGGCTTGGCATCGACCGCGGGAGCGTCCACGGGCCCTCGCTCGGCTGGGACACGTTCGGCCGCGTCCTTCTCTCCCGGCCTCCAGCGCTCCGGAGTTCCCGCAGTGAGCCGGCCGTGCTGGAGGTGCACCGCCGAGGGCCGCCCTCTCCGGCGCGCGGGAGCAGGGACTCCGCCGTCCGACCGTACGACCCTCGCCCCTCTCTTACCGGATATGACTGAGCGGGAATGGTCCAATGACGCAAAACCGGCATAGGGCGCGATTCCCTGGATCCACGCACGACGAAGCGAGGAAGCATGGCCGACGACACCGTTGACGCACCACCACCCCAAGGCCTGAAGGCCAATGCGATCAGCTTCCTCGACGCACTCGTCATCGGACTCAACGCCACCTCCCCGGCGTACTCGCTGGCCGCGGTCATCGGTCCGGTCGTGGCGCTCGTGGCGATCTACGCCCCAGGCGTGATGCTCGCTTCGTTCGTGCCGATGCTGCTGATCGCATCCGCGTTCTACTACCTCAACAGGGTCGACCAGGACTGCGGCACGACGTTCTCGTGGGTCACCCGGGCGATGGGCCCGTGGGCCGGCTGGCTCGGCGGCTGGGCCATCGCGATGACCGGGGTGCTCGTCGTCGGCTCGCTGGCCGATGTCGCCGTGAGCTTCGCGCTGCTCGCCTTCGGCCTCGACAGCTGGGTCGACAACGAGGTCGTGCGCCAGGTCCTCACGGTGGTGCTGATCCTTGTGATGACCGGCATGTGCGTCATCGGCACCGAGCTGTCGGCCAGAGTGCAGAACGTGCTGATCCTCCTTCAGGTCGTCTTCCTGCTCATCTTCGTGGTGGTGGCCCTCTACAAGGCCTATGCCGGAACGAGCGCATTCGACTCCATCGAGCCGAAGTTCGACTGGATGAACCCCTTCGGGGCCGGAGGCGCATCATTGACGAGCGGTCTTCTGCTGGGGGTGTTCATCTACTGGGGATGGGAGTCCGCGGTCAACCTCAACGAGGAGACCGAGAACTCCGCAAGCGCGCCCGGTAAGGCCGCGGTCTGGTCGACGATCGTGCTGCTGGTGACCTATCTGTCGGTCGCCTTCGCCGTCGTGGCCTATGCGGGCACGGCCTACCTCGCCGACAACGCCGACGAGGAGGAGTTCATCTTCGCTCTGCTCGCCGGCCAGGTGATGGGCGGATGGGACTGGATTGTGTTGCTGGCGGTGTCCACCTCCGCGCTCGCCTCCACCCAGACCACGATCATCCCCGCCTCACGCACCGCGCTGTCCATGGCCCGGCGCCACGCGCTGCCCACCCACTTCGCCCGCATCCACCCCCGGTTCCGTACCCCGGATGTGAGCACCTGGTGGGTGGCGGGCATCGCCATCGCCTGGTACCTGGTGATCCGCCAGATCAGCGAGAACGCCCTCTTCGACTCCCTCACCGCGCTGTCCCTGCTCATCGCCTTCTATTACGCGCTCACGGGGCTGGCCTGCGCGGTCTACTACCGCCGCCACCTCACGGAGAGCTTCCACAACTTCCTCCTCATCGGCGCCGGCCCGCTGATCGGCGCCGGGCTGCTGGCGTGGCTGCTCGTGGAGTCCATCGGCGACATGGCCGACCCGGCGAACTCCTACAGCGGAGTCTCCTGGTTCGGTCTCGGCCCGCCGCTGGTCATCGGTATCGCCATCTCCATCGTCGGTGTGGTGATCATGGTCGTGTGGCGGCTCATGTCCCCACCCTTCTGGTCGGAGCGCCCGAGTGTCGCCGACCCCGACCTCGTCCACGGCAAGGAGTCCTGAGATGTCCGTGATCCTCGGTTACGACCAGTCGCCGGGCGCGGCACGCGCGCTGCGCGTGGCGATCGAGGTGGCCGCCGCGTTCGGCGAACGCCTCGTGCTGGTCTTCGGCGCCGCCGCCCCGGGCGGCACGGGAGAGGAGTACCGGGCGCACCACGAGGCGATCCGCCAGGCAAGCCGCACGAGCCTCGACCAGGCGGCCGCGGCCGTCGACGAGGCGGGCGTGCCGAGCACCGTCGAGATCATCGACGAGAAGCCGGCCCAGGCGCTGCTCGACGCCGCGTCCCGCCACGACGGGCGGGTGATCGTGGTCGGCAGCTGGGGCGAGAGCCCCATCCGCGGCGCGCTCCTCGGCTCCACCCCGCACAAGCTTCTGCATCTGTCGACCGTCCCGGTGCTCTGTGTCCCGACAGCGGAGGAGGGCACCTGAAGGACATTCCCTTCCGTCGGGCCCCGGGGTCGGGCTGCAGTGACCGGCAGCCGTACGTGTGACCGGCAGTCATTCGTGCCCGTACGGGGGAGTGCTCTGGAATACGGCCTCACGGCCGCGCCGTGGTCGAGGAAGTGGGCGCATTGCCTGGGTGTATGTCAGCGCTCCTCGCGCATCTTCCACGGAGATCCGTACTCGGTGAGCAGGTCGAGGAACGGCCGGGGTGGTAGTGCCTCAGGTCCGAGGACGCCGCTGGCACGCCACGTGCCTCGGGCGATCAGTTCGAGGGCGATCACCGGGTTGATGGCTGTCTGCCAGACCACGGCCTGAGAGTTGTACTCGCGCATCGACCACTCGTTGTCGACGACGTGGTACAGGAACACCTCGCGCGCGGCCCCGTCCTTCGTCCCCTTGACCCAGGTGCCCGCGCAGGTCTTGCCTTTCATACGGTCGCCCAACGTGGCCGGGTCAGGGAGGCAAGCGGCAACCACGTCGCGCGGAGAGACCTCGACCAGCCTGTTCACCCCGGGGACGGTCACCCTCGTCGTGGAGTCGAGCCCCAGTTCGTGGAGTGTCTTGAGCTTGGCGATGAAGTCCTCGCCGAGTCCGTACTTGAACGTCACCCGGCGTGCATCCACCCAGCGGGGTACGAGCAACACCTCTTCGTGCTCGACGTTCACGCACTCCACTGAGCCGATGCCTTCGGGGAAGTCGAAGGTCTCCGGCTCGCTGAATGGCGCCGTGGTGTACCACCCGCGGTCCTTCTCGTAGATCACCGGCGGGTTGAGGCACTCCTCGATGGTTGTCCAGATATTGAAGGAGGGTGCGAAGTCGTAGCCCTCGACGGTGAGGTTCGCGCCGTCGCGCACACCGATCTCCTCGATCTCGTCGAAGAGTTCATCGGCCGCATACCGCGCGAAGATGTCTGACAGCCCCGGCTCCACGCCCATGCCGACCAGGGCGAGATGGCCGGAGCGTGCCCAGGCTTCGGCCTGGGCGAACTGCTCGTCGCCGAGCTTTACTCCGCACTGCTCGTAGGGTGCGGTGGTGTGCGGCTGGGACAGTGACATCGCCATGTCCAGGTAGTGCGTGCCCGCGGTGAGCGCGGCGTTGAACAGGGGCATCACGAATCGCGGGTCGGTCGCGTTCAGGAGTACGTCGCAGCGTTCGTCGATGAGGACTTGGCGTACCGCGTCCTCGTGCGAGGCGTCCAAGCGGCGTGAGCTGAACCGCCCTTTGTGCTGCTCCTGCGCGGCGACTGCCGCCTCGGCGCGCGTCAGGTCGTAGTCGGCAACGACCATGTGGGTGAGGAAGTCGCGGCGGGCCGCGATATGGGTGACGGCGGTTCCGACGCCGCCCGCACCAACGAGAAGTACGCGCATGTCACACACCATTCGTCGAGAGATCCCTCGCGGGGGAGTGCCCTGGCGGCGTTCGTAGCAACACTGGGCCGTTCATCTGGGGCAACGCCGTTGGTAGAAGGTTTGAGGGGGCTCGGTGTCTGAATTGCGCGAAGCGCCCGCAGGCCGCGGGTCAGGCCGACCCGAACACCGGCGCCAACTGCCGCCACATGCAGCCCGGAGTCGTCACGAACAAGATCGCCGTCAGCACTTCACGATCACGGCCCGCAACCGGCCGCCATCCTGCGGACGCATCGCCGCGCTGTCGACGGACGGAAGGCGGAGTGCGGTCGAAACCCGCAAAGCTCGTCAAGGGTGCCCGGCCTCCGTGGCCCGCCGGCCGCCTGGTTCCGGGGGCGCGCCGGCGCTGGTCCACCTCCGCTCCTGCTCACTGAACAGGACGTGGTGCGCCGCGGCCCAGACTGCGGCGTGCTCAAGGCGCGGTCTGGTTCTCCGTTGTTGCAGGAGGCGGGCTCGGTGCACTTCTGCCCGTCTTGCCTGTGGTTCGCCGCTGTGGCTCTGGGCGATGCACGCCCCGGCCGTCCTTGCGGTGAGCCTCTGCGGCTTGCATGTCGAGCTTCTTGTGTCTGGCCATCTCGGCTCCTTGGGTAGGGGAGGGGATCTCCGGTACTCGACCGCCTCGCTCCTACTGTTCGACGGTTGCGGCCCGGTGCCACGGCTGTGCCTCCAGGCAAACAGCACGGCGTCTGATGCGCGTCTCGGTGAGGTCTGAACGGGGCAAGGGGGACCCTCCTCCCTCCCGCCGATGCAGGGCGAGTGCATCGCTCAGGTGTGCGAGGGTGTCGCACTGGGTGCGGAGGGCCGGGGGAAGACCGAACTGTTCATGTCCTCCACCGTGGAATGCGGTCGGCTGCCACCCGGCCTGGGGAACGAGTCGATGCGATACCGGGACTCGCCCTGGTGGAGCGACGGGCCCTGCAACCACGCCCTCCCGCGTGACCGCGGCGCCCCGGTCGCCTCGTGCTCTCTCCGTTCGACTCGGGTCGGCCATCGGCGGACTCATCAAGCCTGCGTCCGTCGAGTGCTGGATGCGCTGATGAGCCCGCGGAGCAGGCAGCGCCGGTTGGGTGGGATGAAGCGCGTCCCGCGCCTGACCGTCGATGAGGATTGGGTCCTGGCCGGCCGTGGCGCCCTTCCGGTTTGTGCGAGCTCGACTACTCCCGACGGGTGAGAGGCGCGTGGGGGCGGGGTGGGGACACCGTTCGAGGGCACATCACAGCTGTTGATCGATTGCGGTCCCATTTCCAGCGTGAGGAGAGGCCATGGCAGGGAGCTACGTCGCGCAATTACTGGACGCGGCTACCGGCCGCTGGGCGACTCGGCTGGCCTTGTCGCAGGGTACCCAGCGGTTGACCTACCGGGACCTGGCTCAGGTCACCTCGCAGATGGTGTCCGCCCTGCGCGGGAGTGTGGAGCGGGAGGGGCCGGTTGCCATCCTGGCCGGGAACCGTCCTCACACCCTTGCCGTCCACCTCGCCGGCCATGTGCTCGGCCGACCGGTGGCGCACCTGGCCAGGGACAGCGCACGTCCGGGGCTGGAAGCGTTTCTGCGGGAACTGCGGCCGGCCGCGCTGGTCTTCGATCCCGCGGATGCCGCCACTGCCAAGGACCTGGCTGTGGCAGTGCCCTGCGGGCGCCTGCTTTCCCTGGGACCCGATCCGGAGTCTACGGATCTGCTCGCCGAGGCCACGGCACGCCGGTTCGGCGAGCCGTACGTGCCGCAGAGCGCGCCCCGGGACCAGATCCGCACGCTGCTGTGCACCGGGGGGAGCACCGGGACACCCAAGGGAGTGGTCCACACCCACCGGATGTACGAGGCGCTCCTCGACGCGATGGCCGACGCCGACGGCGCAGGCGTGCGGCGCCTTTTGCACGGCGAGATGTCCCACCTGTCGTGGTACGTCGGGATCCCCACTCTGATGGCGGGCGGCACCCTGTTCCTGCACGAGGGCTTCGACGCAGATCGCCTCCTGAAAGCCGTCAGCGCCGATCGTCTCACTCACATCACCCTCACCCCCTCACAGTTGGTCCGGGTTCTGGAGCACCCCGACCTCGCCGCGACCGATCTCTCCAGCCTGCGGTGCGTCCTCTACGGAACGGCTCCGACCCCACCACAGCGCCTCCGCGAAGCACTGCGGCGCTTCGGGCCCGTGCTCCAGGGCGTCTACGGGCTCACCGAGGCCGGCCTCATCACCAGCCTGCCGCCTGCCGACCACGTGGATGGGACGCCTGACGCCCTGTCCTCGGTGGGCCGGCCGGCGCCTGGCGCGAGCGTCGAGGTGCGCGACGTGCAGGGCCGCCCCCTCCCTCACGGGGAGACCGGCCACGTGTGGGTCTCCGGACCGGGCATGATGAGCGGCTACCTCTCGCACGACGACACCGTTCCCCAAGTGGTCGAAGGCGGCTGGCTGCACACCGGGGACCTGGGATGGCTGGATGAGCGGGGACGACTGTTCCTGGCGGATCGAGCGAAGGACATCATCCACCACACCCGCGGCACCCACGTCTACCCCCGCGTCATCGAGGAAGCTCTCCTCCAGCACCCCCTAGTGCGGGAAGCTGCCGTGTTCGGCGTCCCGGACGCGGACACCGGCTGCGACCGCGTCCACGCCGTGCTCACCATCTACGAACCCTGCGACGCGCAAGCCACCCTTCGCACCCATCTCTACAACGTGCTGCGGCAGGACCACCTCGTCCCCGACATCATCGAGGCCATCGACGAGCTGCCGCTCACGCGTGTAGGCAAGGTCGACAAGCAAGCCCTCCGACGGCGCTACCTCCGCCAGCCGCAGAATCCGTAGGCAAGGAGGCGGTCGGAGCAGGCGCGTGAGGCCCTTGGGCAAGGGGCAGCCCCTGCCGGCCTGCGGTGATGTCGAGGGAGGCCAAATCGCGGCGCTTGGTGGGCTCGTCCTGCCAGGACGGGAGCGAGGGGGTGTCGACGCCCTGCTGCCGGCCCGTCGGCACAACCGGCAACTGCCGGAGGGGCCCGGTGATTCTTGAGCACGGACATAGAGTGGAGTTCCTCGAGGAGTCGGCAGGGGGTCGCCATGGAGATCACCGTCCAGTGGATACGGACGTCCTGGACGAAGCAGTCCCGGGGAGGGGAGGCTGCTTCGCTCAGGAACGCTGCCCCGGTCGGCTTCGCTCTCCCGCACGTCGAGGCAACCTCCGCCCACGTGATTCGTATGCAGGAGCGAGACGGCTTCGAGCCGTGTGACACCCAGGAAGACCGTGGCAAGGTCGATGTCCAGCTCCGTGAAGCCGACGGCCGGCTGCGGGTCTTGCCCCGGGTGGAGCCCTTGTTCGCCCTGCCGCCCCGGCCGCGACGGCCCCCGGCGGTGCGACTTGCCCCCGGTCAGTGGGTGCGCTGGCAGCTCAACTATCGCTTCAGCAGTATGGCGGGCATGCAGGACTGGTCGTACTGGCTGGACACGTTCAACATCGCCTACGGCCCGGTGAACGACGAGGTGTTCCTGTCCACGCCCACCGTATTCGTCGACGAACAGGGGCCGGTCCGCTAGCCGCGTCCTGAACGGTGGCCGCGATCGGTCCCGGATGACGCCATGTCACCGAGGCCGGATCCTGTTGATCGTCCTCACGGAATTTGCGACGCACTGCTAGGAAGGCGGTGCGCCACAGCCTCTTGCTCCTCAAGGCTGACCAAGTAGTCAGCAACGGTTCTTTCTGCCTCGGACCCCCATCCCCACAGGTGGCGGGGCCCCGAGTCTGGGGGCGGATCGCTCGCTACTTCCGTATGAGGGCGGCCGCGGACACCGCAACCGGACGGGTTCACGCGATTCGGTGACGCACCCGAGGGATTCTGTAGCGCGGCCATTTGCGCATTGAACGTCGTGGTGGCCGGGTTAGGAGGACACTGACCGTATGGCCCTACCCAAAACGCATCTTTGCTCGGCCTGCTCGGACGACTCCGCGCCGGATTCAGCCCTTCATGAAGACCTCGTGGTCGGAGCGCCGCTGTCCATGGAGGATCTCACCGACGCGCAGCGCCTCGACCGGTTCGCCCGTAAGTATGCCCACGACGGTTGCCTGGTCAACGAAGTCAGGCGAGTCCCGCACGACGGCTCGCGCGGCTATGCCTGGTCGGTCCGTTTCACCGAGATGCCCTGACAAGACAGCACCGGCAGATCCCACCCCGATGCTTCCGACAGTGGAGGTGGTCGGGCCACTGGCGCCTCCGTGCCGACCGGTGGGGGACGGCTACCCCAACCCCAAGGAATGGCCGCCAGGGTCGTTCAGGGCCTGCGGCCGTGGAAGGTGCGGCGCAGGTCGCTCACCCAGGCGTCGGGGTTCTCCCAGGGGATGAAGTGACCGCCGTGGTCGTGGGCGTTGACGTTGACGTGGTTGAACCAGTCGGCCTGCGGGCCTGTCTTGAACGCCCGGACGCGCTCGTCGGCGGTGTGCATACCGGGCGGGTTCTCGTACGTGACGAAGGTGAGGCCGACCGGGGCCTGCACGATCGGGGTGCGGTCGTGGGCGGGGGCCCAGGGGTAGCGGTTGGCATTGGCGTAGTAACGCATTGACGTGGCGATGGAGTTGTTCACCCAGTAGATCGTGGCGTGGGTGAGCAGGTCGTCCTTGCTGAAGACGGACTCGACATCGCCGCCGTTGTCGCTCCAGGCGTTCCAGCGCTCCAGCAGCCAGGCGAGCAGTCCAGCGGGTGAGTCGCTCAGGCCGTGGGCCAGAGTGGCGCCGTCGAGCATGTGCACGGCGAGGTGGGACGCCCAGCGGTGGTCCATCTCGATGATGCGGGTGCGGACGCCGTCGGGCTGGTCGTCGGTGAGGGGCCGGTTCCGGGCGAAGTCCCAGGCGCGGGGGCCGGTGAAGAAGTCGAGCGGCAGCCCGGAGCCGATGTGGATGCCGTACAGCTCGTCGGCGTACTTGTGGCCGAGCTGGCTGGAGACGAGCCCGCCGATGTCGCAGCCCCCTGCGGCGTACTTCTCGTATCCCAGGGTCTCGGTCATCAGGGTGTGCCAGAGGTCGGAGACCTTCCAGAAGTTGACGTCCGAGAAGCCGGTGAGCGGGCCGGGGAAACCGAAGCCGGGCAGGGACGGCACGATGACGTCGAACGCGTCGGCGGGGTCACCGCCGAACGCGGCCGGGTCGGCGAGCGGGTCGATCACCTTCGACCAGTGCCAGAACGTCCACGGCCAGCCGTGGGTGAGGATCAACGGGATCGGGCGGGGGCCGCTGCCGGGCTTGCGCATGAAGTGCACCGGGACACCGGCGACGGCCGCCTGGTAGTGCTCGTAGGCGTTGATGGCGGCCTCGGCCGTGCGCCAGTCGTAGCCGTCCCGCCAGTAGGCGACCAGCTCACGGAGACAGCTGTCCGGGACGCCGTAGGACCAGTCCTCATTCCCCTCGTCCAGCGGCGGACGGGTCAGTGTGAGACGGGCGCGCAGGTCATCGAGGACCTCGTCGGACACATGGATCGGGGTGGGCTCCAGGGGGAAGGCGTGCGGGGTGGTCATGGCGTCGTCCTTCTGGGCGGGGGAGTAGTGTCCCGTCGGCGTGTTGGCTGGTTGGGCGGTGAGCCGGGCACCCTTTCACAGAGTGCGGGCAGCGATGCGGCGAGTGCCTGCCGGTGGGTGGTACGGGTCGAGCTGGGCCGCCAGGCAACCGATGCGCCCCTTTCGCCGCGCCTCGACCACGTTGCCACCAGCGCGGACACTCAACGGCTTCGACGATAGAACGTTCCACATCCGCTCCGGGCGGCGTTGCATAGGTGGCCGCCTGACGCACAGCCCGTATGCCGGCGAACCCTCCCTGCCGGATGCATCGCCGCTTCTGGAGCTGTTCGGGCCACCGGAAGTCGGACGATCGATTGCCGCACCCAGGAACTGATGGAGCCGCTCGTACTGCTCCACGGGGCGTGCCCGCTGGCATGATGTGGACCATGGCTCACACCGCCCGTCGCATGTTCGAGCTCCTGGAGCCGATCTGCCTGGTCACCTTCTTCGCAGACGAGTGCAACGAGGAGCTGGCCGCGCTCGGCCACCGCACCTACTGGGACGGCTACTTCGCCAGCCGCGCCGCGCCGCTGGGGCGGGTGCCGGCGCAGGTCGTGCACGCGGCTTTCTACAGCTTCGCCGACGGGGAGGTCGCGCGGCACATCCCGAGCGCGTGGGAGACGATCCCGCCCGAGGCGTCCATCGCCGCGCGGGAGCGGGGCAGCACGGCCTCCCTTCGGCGGATCCTCGGCGACGAGTCGGCCGACTCCCCGAGCCTGGTGCGCGCCGCCGACCTGACCACCAAAGCCGCGACGAACGCGCCCACGGAAGGCCGGGTGATGTACGCAGGGATGCGCACGCTTCCGGTGCCGAGCGACCCGGTCGCCCGACTGTGGCATTCCGCGAACATGCTGCGCGAGCACCGCTGTGACGGGCACGTCGCCGCTCTCGTCGGCGCGCGCATCGGCGGCACGGAGGCCCACGTGCTCAGCGCGCTCGAAATGGGCATCCACCCGCCGGAGTCGTTCGGGCGCATCCATCACCTGCCGAAGGAGCGGCTGGCCGCGGTCATGGACGGCTTGCGCGAGCGCGGGCTCGTCGACACCGACGGCCGGTTCACCGACGCCGGCCGTGAGACCAAGCAACGCATCGAAGCCCTTACCGACGAACTCGCCGCCCCGCCGTACGACGCCCTGTCTCCCGGCGAGCTCGACGAACTGGTCGCCGCGCTCGAACCCATCACCGCGACGCTGGTGGCCGCGGGGTCGAAGTGACGAGCAGCGACTGACGGGACGAGGAGCCTGCCGTCCGGTACGGCGAGTTCTCGGTGCTTCGATAGATCAGCACCCACGACCGGCGTCATGCCGCACGAACATCACGTCACGTGAGACAGTCTCTAAGCCTTGATCGGTGCGGCCGACCTGGCGGCCTGCTCGATCTTCGCGCAGTGGGCTGCGCGGGCTTCCTCGTCGATCCGCTGCTCGTTTTCGGCGCGCACCCCGGTCCGGCCGTCGAGGCCCTCGCGCAGGATATCGGCGTGCCCGGCATGCCGGATGGACTCGCCGAGGACATGGACCAGGATGGCGAACAGGTTCGTGTTGGGAGAAGGCTCCGGCCACCACGGCACGTGGCCGGGGGCGTCGAGGGGAAGCTCATTGATCGTCGCGTCCGAGTGTTCCCACGTGCGCCGGTAGAACCCGATGATCTGAGCGCGGGTCTCGTCCTCGGTCGCCCACTGATCGCTGCCGTCGGAGTCCTGCCACCGGGGCAGCGGTTCCGGGGAAGGGCGGTCGAAGACCTCGCCGAAGTACCTGGCCTCGACGGTGGCCACGTGTTTGACCAGGCCGAGGAGGTTGGTCCCGGTCGCTGTCAAAGGTCGGCGGGCGTCGTATTCGGACAAGCCGTCGAGTTTCCAGAGCAGCGCCTTGCGGTCGCGCCGCAGTCTCCCGTGCAGGTTGTCTTTCGCGAATTCATCGATCATGCGGCATGAGCCTGCCATGGGCTGTTCGTGCTCTCAAGATCCCATACGTGGTCCGCAACGACCGGCAGAGCCGAGGCCTGGCCATGGCCGCCGCTCTGACCTGCTACAAGAAGCTCGCGAACCTTGCCACGTGAGACAACCCCTAACTGTTGGGGTGGTATCGGCAGGACGAATCGTCGCAGGTGGTGGGTACCTGCCACCGGTTACTGATGCGGTGCAGGAGGCCCTGGTCCGTAGGCCGGGCGGGGAGGTTGCACAAGATCTCGGTGGGGGAGTAGATCGGGCGCGCGTCGTCCTCGATGTGCTCGGGGTCGGTGTAGTGGAATTCCTCCCGGCGTTCCCAGGGCAGGGTGATATGCGGCCGGTGGTCGAGGGGGTTGTCGTCGGCGAAGGAGGGGTGGAGCTGCCACTGGGTGCCGAAGGCGCGGTTGTGGACCTCACCGAGGTACCAGGCCGCAACCGCGACCAGCGGCGTGTCCATCACCTTGCGGGCCTGAGCGGGGCTGTCGAATGCGGCACGGACGAGCGCTTCCAGCCGGGGGAGAGAACCCACGGTGAAGTCCCACGGCCCGCGGCCGGCGCGTTCCTTCGCCCAGGCGGGGAATCCGGTGCGCTGTTGCACCAGCCACTTCTCCAGCACCGGATTGTGGGCGCTGATGTGGTCTCGGGCCTTCTCTTCGCGCAGGTACTCGGCGTGCTCGTCCTCGTCCATGTCGCGCGGGTCGGTCCACTCCATCCCCCGAGACTAGGCGAACCATGTGTGCGCCGGCGTCAAGATCCCGCTTGGCGCGTGAGTTGTCGGTGCGTCCTCAATAACTGTCATGTGGTCAGGGAGAGTTGAGGCCGTAGGGGGGAACGGTGCACCCGCAGAGGCACCGAACTGAGCACTGCGGCGCCTGATTCACCGACTCACTCACCGCCGACCAGCCTCGAAGGATCACGTCCTGCACTGGTCCAACCCGCGCCGTCAACGACAGCACCAAACCCGCATCAAGCCTTGCCGTACCAGGACGTGTTGCTAAAGGAAGCTGGTGAGCCGGGTGCACCCCAGACTTCGCCGTCGAGCAGCGCCATTCCCAGTACGGGCCACGCCTCCCGCCTGCGACGGTGCAGCCGCGTGGGTCCATCTCGCTGCGCAAACTGCTGGCTCGTGCGCCTGTCTGTGATGTCAACGTGCACACTGACGGTTTCCCCGTTCGACCGAAGGACTGAGCCGTGCCCGACCGACCTGAGATTGTCTGCATCTGCGGCTCTACCCGGTTCGTGGACGAGATGCGTGCGGCGAACCGTGATCTGACCTTCGCAGGTGTCATCGTCGTCGCGCCAGGCGAAGCGGACGAGTTGATCACCAACGAGCAGAAGACCGCGCTGGACGCCCTCCACCTGCGCAAGATCGACCTGGCTGACCGGGTTCTGGTCGTCAACCCCGGTGGGTATATCGGCGAGTCCACGAGCAGGGAAATCGCATATGCCCACGCCACCGGCAAGCCGATCTCGTTCACCGATCCCGTCTGACCAGCAGACGCTTCGTGGTGCGCGCGGGCAACGAGTCTCGGCCAGCCTCGGAGCGTGTTGCTGGAGAGTCTTCGAAGTGATCGGGCCCAGCCTTGAGCTTGTGTCGCGTGACGTGATCTCTGATGAGGCGTGGGCCGTGCTCGGGCCTCTGGGACCCGCTGATCACGCGATCGGCCGCTCCCGTGGCGGGTTGACGTCCAAGACGCACCTGGTCGCCGACGGCAAGGGGCGGGCGCTGGGCTTCGTCCTGACCGGTGGCCAGGTCGCGGGCACGATCATGCTGCCCGACACGCTCGACGAGATCCGCGTGGCCGGCGCGACCGGGCGGCCACGTCAGCGCCCGGACCGGCTGCTGGCGGATAGGGCTACCCGTCCAGGGCGAACCGAGCGTGGCGCGCGAGCGCGGCATCGCCACGACGATCCCGGAACGTGACGATCAGATCGCCCACCGCCGCAAGCGACCTGGCCGCCCGATCGACTTCGGCGACGAGCAGCGGCAGCGGTACCGGGGCCGCAACGTCATCGAGCGCTGCTTCAACAAGCTCAAGCAGTGGCCCGGGCTCGCGATGCGATCAGACAAGACCGCCCGCACCCACCACTCCGGTCAGTGCCTCGCCGCCACACTCCACTGGGTCCAGCCCTTTAGCAACTCGGCCTAGGACATGCTCCTCGGCCATAGCCGGGTGTGTCGTTACGTGATCTTGTGAGCTTGGTCCGCGATCGTGCTCTGTCGTGGCGGGGACTGCGACACAGCGGGTGGTCGAGGACCGGCTTTGGGATCTGATCGAGTCGCTGCTGCCACCGTGAGCCGGAATGGCGTACGTGATCGGCCTTGTCATGAGCGTCGTCCTACTTGAGGCCATCGCTCCATGTGCTGCCTGGCCCATCACCCGCAGTCAGCCGAACGTGAAGCGGCCCGTGGTGGGCTCAATTGGGTGTGTGGTCGGGGAAGGATCTGTCGCCGAAGAGGACTCTGCTTGCCGCGGCCCGGCCGAACGGTGTGCGTAGCAGGGTGAATGCCGCTGCTGCTGTCGCCGGCGTCCGGACGTGGGCCAATCCCCGGCGCAGGGTGAGTCGTCCGCGGAAGTGGGTGCGGAGTGCGGCTCCGTCGTAGTGGGTCATCGCTTCGGGTTTTCCGGTGTGCAGCGCGTCATTGAGGACTTCGGCTGCGAGTTCCGACTGCCGTAGGCAGGGGTCCAGGCCGCCGGCGGTGAGAGGGGAGACAGCGCCTGCCGCGTCCCCGACGAGAAGCCCGTCGGCGCAGCTGATCCGGCGCAGCAGGCCGCCGACGGGAATGGGGCCTGCGCGCCGCTCCACCCGTTCGGGCCGCTTGATGCCGGTCAGACCGGGCGCTGAGGCGCTGAACCGTTCCGCTGCCCGGCGAAGTCCGTCGGGATAACGGTCGGCATAGCCTGCGACGCCGACGTGTGCGTGCTTCCCGTCGTTGACCACCCAAGCCAGGTAGCCGGGGGCGAGTGAGGGGTCGAGTACGCAGTGGAAGGTCGGTGGCTCGTCGCTTCCGGGCATTTCGAAGACCTCTTCGGCGCCGACGATCAGGTGGCGGTTGCGGTCGAGAGCGAGGTCGCGGGCGACTGTTGAGCGGGCTCCGTCGGCGCCGACGACGTAGCGGGCCCGGACCATGGTCAGCCTGTCGCGGCCGGCCAGGTGGAAGGTGTTGCCCTGTCGGCCGGCGTAGCGCGTGCCCAGCGCTATGCGTACGCCGGCGGCGGTCGCGGCGGCGGCCGACGCTTCGTAGAGCGGCGCCATGTCGCCCACCCGGTACTCGTCGCGGGGGCTGGTGAGGCTGACCGGGCGGCGCAGGTTGGGTGGGTAGAGGACCACGCGGCGGATCGGTGGTCCGAGGCAGTCGGGGGGCAGGGGGAAGTCGTCGAGTGTCTTGCGTACGAAGATTCCGGTGGTGCGGATCGCGCCGGCAAGGTTGGTTCGGCGTTCGACCAGGAGCACGTCGTGGCCTTGGCGGGCGAGGAGTGTGGCGGTGTTCAAACCGGCCAGTCCGGCCCCGACCACCAGTACGTCGGTACTGTCCGTGGCCCCGAGGGGGCGGCAGAGGTGGGCTGTCGTCATCGTTAGCTCTGTTCCGTGTGGGGCCCGTCATCGGTGCGCGGCAGGCGCCGGCCGGCTACGGGCAGCGCGGCGACGGCCCGGGCCGGTGGGGGTGAGGCGTGCGGAGGTCGCCGGCGTCGTCGTACCCGGTGATCGGGTGCCGGGGTGCCGGGGGCCAACTACCGCGGCTGCGGTCACCCGGCGGCGGATCCAGCTGGTGCGGACGCTCCGGATTCGTGCGCGGCTCTGTCCCCGTCCCCGGGGTTCTCAGGCTCCCAGCGCAGCAGGTCTCCGGGCTGGCACGCGAGCACCTCGCAGAGCGCGGCGAGCGTGGTGAAGCGCACGGCCTTGGCGCGGCCGTTCTTGAGGACCGCCAGGTTGGCGGGTGTGATCCCCACCCGGTCCGCCAGTTCGCCCACAGACATCTTCCGCTTGGCCAGCATCACGTCGATCTCGACGACGATCGGCATCAGATCACCTCGGCCAGCTCGGCGCCCAAGCGCGACGCCTCGACGTCGCGCGCGAGGGCCTGTGCGAGCAGCACCCGCAGCACGAGCACGATGAGCGCGACCCCGAAGACCGCCAGGGAAACCCCACCCAGCAGGACCACAACACCCGGGGCCACGGCCTCGCCCGGCGCCAGGACCACCCCGAGCGCGAACACCAGGAGAGCGGCCGCCGCGAACGCGCCGATCACCAGATGGACATAGCGGAAGGCGGCGTGGGAGAACACGGTTCCCCGTCGCACCATCGTCACCAGCTGCCACACACAGACCAGCACTACCTGGACCGTAAGGACGCCCAGGGCCATGATCACGAGCACAGAAGTGCGGCGGTCCGAGAGGGCGCCCTCCTCGATGACGCCCGCCGGCATCGCCACCATCACCGTCTGGGCCAACACCGACCCGGCGAACAGCGCCACCATCACGGCGCGCAGCGCAAGCACTGTCAGCTTTCCCATCGTCACTCCCCTTGGTCGAATAGCAATAGAAATCTATTGATTATCGATAGGTATGGCAAGTCCGGGCCGCACTGGTGGGTGGGGCTGCGTGCTTGATGCCCACGAGAAAGCCCCCGTGCGGCAGGGGGGGCGTAGGGGCGGTCGGCCTGGTCGTCCAGCAGTTCGGGGAGGCTCAGGCGCCCAAGCGACGGGCACCGCTGCCCCTGCACGCCGCGCTAAGGCAATCGGTCCGGCGAGATCATCGACCTCGCCGGCCGGGAGGGCCCGCCACGTGAGCCGCGCCACGCCCTACAGCGGGGCACGTCCGCCAGGCCGCTGGCACTAAGTGCGAGGGCGGTCCACCCAGGGCCCGATAGCCGCGGACGACCCTGTCGAGAGGCGCTTCGGCGCCATCGGGCTCGCAGATCCGTCGCCGGCGCCTCGGCGCCGGGGTTCTGGGCAGCGTTATCGGTTGTGCCTACTCGCCGAGGGCCCGCTTCGCCAGGTAGACCGTGTTGGCGGCTTCGCGCCCCTGCAAGGGGTTGTCGAAGGTGACGACCTCGGCCCTCACCTCGGTGAATACCTGCCGAAGCGTGGCGGTGAATCGCTCGTCCGGTGCTTCGTTGGACCACAGCGCGAACACTCCACCGGGAAGGAGCTGTTCACTCAACCGCCGCAGACCTTGGGTCTCGTAAAGATCGGCATGCGAGGGGTGCAAATGGTGACTTGGCGAGTGGTCGATGTCGACGATGATCGCATCGAACCGTCGGCCCGGGTCGGACGGGTCGAGCCCGCCGGGGGAGCGGAGCAGCGCGAAGAAGTCGCCATGCGCCAACGTGCATCGGGGATCCGATGCCACCTCAGCGGGAATCAGCCCCTTCTGGTGCCACTCGATCACCTCGCTGAGGGCATCGATGACGACCAGGGAGCGCAGGCTCTCGTCCGCCAGTACCGCCTCGGCAGTGCAACCGAGTCCGAGCCCGCCGACGAGGACATCGAGCGCGGGGCCAGTCAGCTCCGCGAGGGCCAGCCGTCCCAACTCCTCCTCGGCGACGGTGAACAGGCTCGACATCAGGAACTCGTCGTTGAGCTTGATCTCGTAGACGTTCTTGTCGATACCCGGGTACCACCGTCGGCGCAGCGCAAGCTCACCCAACGGCGTCTGACGCCAGTCGAGTTCTTGGAATCGTGTACTCATCGAATCTCCCGCGTCGTGCCGCACCGAGCCCGATGGCCCGAGGTCCGGCGGGCTGTCACGCTATCGTCCTTCGGCATCGGACACCGTGTGCCCATTCCGTCACTGAGCAGTTCACTCTGTCGGAGGCGAGGCCCCGTCCCTTCGGGGCGTCCTTCTCCAAAGAACGTGGCCTCTGTGCAGCTTGGAGCCCTCCCAGAGCGTCGTGAAGCCCCTCCGGCGGAGGCCGTGACCAAGCCCCGCCAGCGAAGAGCTGCAATCTGACCGGTCGCGCCTGGCGCTCCACCCGCAGGACCAGGCCCCTAGAGCATGTTGAGTGCCTGCATCGCATCGCGTTCGATGCGCGAGAGTTCGTGGAGGATGGAGCCGGCCTCCGCAAGGTTCTTCGCGTCGCATGATTCGCCTGCTGTCGCGACGAGGGCGGCTACCTGTGTCCAGAGGGCGGCAGCCTCGGTATAGAGGCTGTGGCCAGTGCGCAGGTGGCTGCTGCCGATCAGCTGGGCACTCTCGGCGAGGAAGTCCCGGTAGAGATTGCGGAACAGGGCGCCGCCGGTGCCGGCCCTCTCCATGAGAGCGGCGGCCTGTGGCAGGTCCTCCCGCGGATTGTCGCTGCGCTGCAGCCACTTCGGCACCAGCTTGGCGGTCTTCTCGATGCCCCGGTGGCCCAGGTTCGAGATAGGCGGGTTCAAGAACGCGTCGGCGCAGGTCTTGATCGCGGGGATGACCCGGTCCTGCGGTGATGTCAGCGTGCTGGGTGCCGTGAGGGTGAAGGAGCGGTGCTTGGCGGTCATGGGGCCGCGTTCGGCCCTGGCTGTGGCCAGGCCGGCGAGACTGGTCGAGACGGCTCCGCCCTGCGGGGTGGTGTCCACCAGGTAGGCGTCCTGTTCGTCGTAGCCGTACATGGCTACGACGTGTCCGCCGAAGTGCACCCTGCTGCTGAAGTAGTCCAGGTGGTAGCTGTCGAGCTGAAGGCCGACCGGCCGACCGGCGTCGAGGGGTGCCGCCACGTTCTGCCATGCCTTCCGCGGGGAAGTGGTTTCCGCGACCAGCAGCTCAAGCCCGAGCGCGGCGGCCAGGTTCCTGGTGAGCTCGAACGGCTTGACCCGGCCTCCCAGGAAGGGGAAGCCCATCCCTTTGCTGTCCCAGTAGATGAAGGACAGCCCGGACCCAAGCCCGAACAGCATGGGCTCGGACAAGTCGATCCCCTCATGCCGCAGCAGCACGCCCAGCGCCGTCGTCTCACAGTGCTGCATCCCGCGGAGATCGATGTCTTTCACCATGGTCATGCCGCTCATTCTTCCTCTCTCGCGGACGGCGATGCCGCAGATGGGCGTTCAGGGCAACGGTCTCTCCTAGGCATGATCTGCCGGACAGGACCTTGCTGGGGCCTGGGGATCCGGCGCCTGGCAGTGGAATGCGGAGCGTCGCGAGAGGTCCGCCAACGACGTGGACCTTGGGCGATGTCTCGCTGCCCATGCGCGGGGTCCCGGCCCTGGCGGTGGCCCTCGGCCCGGCTGCGGGAGAGCGCGGGGGAGAGCCGTCGGACACCCTGGCAGCAACGACCGACGGCGCGCAGTGCAGGGACAAATGATCAACGAAGGCGCCGCCTGGTTTGCGGACCGGGGGCCGACCGCAAAACGCCTCGTCTCGACCTCATTCGTTCGCGATCTCAAGGAGCCGGAAGGTCGCTACGAGGCGCTGGGCCCGCTGCGCAGAGCGCCCCACTGTTCGCCCCTGAGCTTCCTCGGACTCGGGGCAGCGTGGGGCCGCCCGGCTGCGGTGGACCTTCGTGGCTCATACGAAAATCGGGGGAGATCTTGGCAACGATGCGAAACAATTTGACCGGACCGATGAGTCCTGCCGGTCGTGCAGGTCTTACCGGTGTTCACGACCCACATGATGCCGGCGGCCCTCGGCTGCGAGGCGACTGCGATCAGGAAGCCCAGCGAGGTGCTGCAATGTCAGCTGTAACCCCAGAACGACCTGCCGTGAAGGCGGGCCGCACACCGACGGTGGTGCGGCTGCTGGTCTTGGCCACTTTCGTGGTGATCCTCAACGAGACCATCATGATCAACGCCATCCCGCGATTGATGCACTCGTTGCGCATCAGCGAGCAATCGGCGCAGTGGGTCTCCACTGTGTTCATGCTCACCATGGCCGTCGTGATTCCGATCACCGGTTGGTTCCTGCAGCGGGTCACCACGCGCCAGGCTTATGCGATAGCCATGGGCGTGTTTCTCGCGGGTACTGTCCTGTCGGCCGTGGCGCCCTCCTTCGAGGTGCTGCTGCTGGGCCGGGTCGTGCAGGCCGCAGGCACAGCCGTGATGATGCCCTTGCTGATGACCACGTTGATGATGGTGGTGCCCGATCACGACCGCGGCCGGGTGATGGGCAACGTCACCTTGGCGATCTCTGTGGCCCCCGCGCTCGGACCTGCTGTGTCGGGACTGATTCTGCAGGTCGGCTCCTGGCGACTGCTGTTCGTGGTCGTCGTGCCGATCGCGGCTTTGGTGACCTTCTTCGGGCTGCGCAAACTGGACAACATCAGCGACCCCCAGGTGAGCTCCATCGACTGGCTCAGCGTCGGCGTGGCGGCACTCGGGTTCGGTGGCCTGGTGTACGGCCTGAGCCTCTTCGGTGACAGCGACGGAAAGGTCGGGCTGGCCACGGGCATCGTGATCGCCGGCGGCGCGGCCATCGCGGTTTTCGTGATCCGTCAGCTCAAGCTGCAACGCACCGGTGCGCCTCTGATGGACCTGCGCACCCTTGGGCACCGCACCTTCGGCCTGTCGCTGGCCCTCCTGTCCATCGGGTTCTTGGCGATGCTCGGGGCGATGATCCTGCTGCCGCTGTACCTGCAGAACCTGCGTGGGCTCAGCCCGCTGGAGACCGGCCTGCTGGTGATGCCGGGCGGTCTGGGAATGGGCCTGCTGGGACCGTCCATCGGAAAGATCTTCGACCGATTCGGTGGTCGGCTGCTGGTGGTGCCCGGCTCGATCGGTATGGTCCTCGCTCTCGGCGGGTTCACCCAGGTCTCCACGACGATGCCGTACTGGCAGGTGCTGGGCCTGCACGCGCTGCTGATGGTGAGCTTGGCGGCGACGTTCACCCCGGTCTTCACGCTCGGCATGGGCGGGCTTCCCCCGCATCTGTACTCCCACGGCAGCTCGATGCTCGGGACGTTGCAGCAAGTCGCCGCAGCGTTCGGGACGGCCCTTGTGGTGACGGTGATGTCCGCGCGCACCACCCAGCTGGTCGCCGATGGCGTATCTGCCGTACCTGCGCAGGTGAGCGGAATGAAGCTGGCCTTTGGTGTCACGGCCGCTCTCGCCCTGGTGACGATCGTCGTCGCGGTGAAGCTGCCCCCACGGATCGCCGACTCCGACCCCCAAGATCACGACAGCGCCGATGGGGACACGACCGTCAGCGACCACCCCGGCCAGGGCGAGCCCGCCACCGTCAGCCAGAACTGACCGGCACGCGTGGTCAGTCCGCGTCGCTGACCGTCTTGATCGGCATCTGGGCCGTCCAGTATGTCCAGATCCTGATGCGCAGGCTGACCGACGTTGGTCAGTGTGGAGGGGGTCGGGCACGTGGGGAAGCCGGCCGGCCCGACCGGCAGCCGCGGCGCAACGCGCCTGGCGCAGTTGTGCCGCGGTATCCGGCCGACGGCCAAGAGCGCTCCGCGGGCCGGACGCCGAGCCGCGCAGCCACCCTCTTGGACGACGTCGCTGTCTGCGGCGGCGATCTGGCCGCCGCACGCGAGGAGGAGGGCAGGGCTGCCGAGCCGGCGGCCTGGGTCGCGGTGCCCAGGTGGTGCCGACTATGTGGGCGGAGGGCATTCGAGCATGCTGATCAGCTGTCCGCTCTGGTGGAGGCCGACCTGGGGGACGATGGCTGAGCCGGCGGCCGCCGGGTGCGGTCCGGTGCTGCTCGCCGCGGTCGGCCGTGGCCTGGGACAGGGGAGGCCCAGCAAGTCGGCAGCTGCCGACTGAGCAGTCCTTGTACGCGAGGAAGGCCCCGGCCCATCTCTGTCCCCGGGCCTTCGCGGTGCCGGCAGGCGTCCCGAAAACGGGGCTCGGGGAATCGATGGAACAGCGGTCGGAGCCAAGGCATGACCTTGGCCCCTGTCGCATTGGCGACCACCGGGGAGAACACACGGTCCGAGCTCCGACTGCGGCGTGTCGGTGCACCTGTACGAGCTGGTGGGAGACGGTGCAGGCGCGCAGTTCGGTGGCATCCCCTGCTCACC
Organism: Streptomyces sp. Pv4-95; assembly: GCF_045782725.1. NCBI lineage: Bacteria > Bacillati > Actinomycetota > Actinomycetes > Kitasatosporales > Streptomycetaceae > Streptomyces > Streptomyces sp. Pv4-95. The sequence continues at coordinate 190,368 of NZ_CP127172.1, read as the reverse complement.
ACCCGTCGGCACGCGACACGGTGAGCCGTGCTTCTCCCATTCCGGCGAAACCTACTTCTCCTGCGCCTCCGCCTCGGCCAGGGCCTTCATGAGTTCCGCTCGCTCCTGCTCGTACTTGTCGATGTTCGCCTTGAGCCGGTCCTGGTCGGCCTTGAGCTTGGCCACGTTGGCTTCCTCCTGTCGGAGGTTCTCTTTGAGCGTGGCGATGTGCTGCCTGATCGCTTCGGCGTAATTGTCTTCCTCCGACACGGTGGCTTCCTCTCCATGCGAGCGGCAGTGCTGCGGTCTGCGCAGGAATGCTTCCACCAACCGGATCCCGACACCGCTGCGACGCGCGCCGGCTCGTCTTCGCCTACGCCGAACTCGACCAGGCTTCGGGCTCTCACCGCGATCGGGACGGTGTCTCTCCTCGCCTTTCCGTTCAGGGTGAATTCGGCTGCGCGGGCCGGCTCCAGTTCGGTACCCAGGCGCCGTTGTTCGGTCGGCCGGGGTAGGCGGAGGTGAGATGGCGGCGCAGGGCGGCCAGGGAGGGGTGCGGGTTGTCGACGCGCCAGATCAGTGAGTGGGGGTAGAGCGGCGTTGGGTCTTTGATGGGAATGCGGCGCAGGTCGTGGCCGACGGGCCAGACGAGGGGGGTCTGCTCGCTGACGAAGGTGGCCAGCGTCGTGGAGTTGGCGATGGTGTCGAGCAGGGGCTCGATGCCGAAGTCTGGGCCGACCGAGTCGATGAGGATGCCGAAGGTGGCCGCGAGCTCTTCGTAGTAGGCGGCCCACTCGGTGCCGGGCAGGTTGCCGGGCATCCAGATCCGGCGGCCGGCGAGCTGGGCGGGAGTGATCGCCAAGGCGTTCGCGAACTCGTGCCCCGGTCCGGTGAACAGGTGCAGCGGTTCGTCGAAGACGGGAGTGGCTTCCGTTCCGCGGGGGAGCTGCCGGCCCGGCATGGGCGCCGCACGGAACGTCGCGTCGATGGTTCCGTCCCGGACGGCGGCGACGGCCGTGTCGGAGTCGAACAACGTCACGACGTCCAGCTCGGTGTCGGGGTGCGCCAGGTGGAAGCCGCGCAGCAGACCCGCCAGGGAGAGCTGGCGGCCGATCACGTCGACGCGCAACGCCCGGCTGCCTGGCCGTACCGAGGCGACGGCCCGCTCGGCGGCCTGGAGGAGTCCGCGGGCGTGGGGCAGGAACGCCTGCCCGTCGACGGTGGGCCGCGCTCCGCGCGCATCCCGGGTGAAGAGCTGGACGCCGAGTTCCTTTTCGAGTGCGGCAACGCGTTTGGACACCGCCTGCGGAGTGATCGACAGGTCGATGGCGGCCTCTTGGAACTGGCCCGCGTCCACGACGGCGACGAAGGTGCGCACGGCAGTGACGTCCATGCCGCTCATCCTAGAAGAACAACTAACAGTTGATTGATCGCGTCGTGATCGTTGTTTGATCCCAGCGTGGCCTGGTCGCTTTCATGAGTCTGGTCAACCTCTGGTTGATCAACCGTGGTAACCAACGGTGCCACTCCACGGCTCCGGCCCAAGCGCCCCCTCGTGAGGAAACCCATGCCTGATCAAAACCGCCTCTACGTGCGCACTCCCGAGTTCGCACGGGTTGCCGAGCGCATCGAGCACGTGACCACGCTGACGTCGCGGCTCAACGTACTGTCCTTCAGCGACAAGGCCACGCGCGCGGCCCTGTTGTCCGAGATCGTCGGCAAGCCGCTCCCCGGCTCGGTCACCGTTTACCCGCCCTTTTACACCGACCACGGGCTCCGCATCGACTTCGGCGAGCACGTCTTCGTCAATCAGGGCTGCACCTTCCTGGATCAGGGTGGCATCCGTCTCGGCGACGGTGTCCTGATCGGCCCGAAGACCAACCTCATTTCCTCGGATCATCCGCTCCCGGCGTCCGAGCGGAGCGAGTTCATCACGCGAGCGCCCATCACCATCGAGGCCGGCGCCTGGCTCGGTGCGGCGGTCACCGTGCTCCCTGGTGTCACGATCGGGCATGGTGCGGTGGTCGGTGCCGGATCCGTCGTCACGAAGGACGTGCCCCCCAACACCCTGGTAACCGGACCGGCCGCGTTCGAACGCAAACGATGGAACGACTGAGCTGAGAAGCCGGCAGCAGCCCTGATGAGTTCGGCGTTGGGGGACATCCCTACAGCCGTTGGCCGTGAGAACGGTCATGCCGCGCGGCTGGGGCGCGGGTGCTGACGCGGTTTCGTACTTGCGGCCGGGCCACGCCCGCTGCCGGCCCCTCGACGGCACCGCGGTGTCCCGGTCGTCCCGGCTCAGCGCAAGGCCCGCCGGGAGTACGAGAACGTGTGAACGCCCCTGTGGCCGAAGCCCGGATGCGCGGCGAGCTGTCCCGTCTCAAACGATCTGATCGGTGAAGAGAGCCGAGACCTGCGGTGGGCCGGTCGTCTGGGACGGAGCCGGTAGCCGCAGGTCTTAGTCGTTCCAGTCTCCTGACCATGGGTGGTGGCTGATGTGTCGGTTGGTCTGGTCCGCTCCGGCGGCCGCCCCGCCCCGGGCGCTGCGTTAAGGCGTACTGGCTGGCCTCTTCTTGGGGCGGCGAGGTCTGCTGGCGATTGGAGTCCTACCGCTGCCAGGCCGGTGGACGCTTCTCGGTGAACGCGGTGGCGCCCTCGGTGGCACTGGTGGTGGAGAAGACGGGTGCGCTGAGGGGGTCCTGGACCGCGAAGGCGGTGTGGTCGTCGAGGCCGCGGGTGTCCTGGACGACCTGCTTGGTGACGTGGACGGCGTCGCGGGAGTTGGCTTGTACGCGTTCGGCCAGGCTGAGGGCCGCGGCGAGAGCCTGGCCTTCGGGTGCGAGCTGGTTGACGAGACCGTGCCGTGCTGCGTCCGGGGCGGGCAATGAGGTGGCGGTCAGGAGCATTTCCATGGCCACGTGGTAGGGGAGGCGACCGGGCAGGCGGATGGCTCCGCCTTCGGCGGCGACCAGCCCGCGGGCGACTTCGGGCAGGGCGAAGAACGCGGTGTCTGCCGCGGTGATGAGGTCGCAGGCCAGGGCGAGTTCGAAGCCGCCGGCGACGGCCGCGCCCTCGACAGCGGCGATGAGCGGTTTGCGGAGGCGGGCGCGGGTCAGGCCGGCGAGTCCGCGGTCGGCGACGAGCGGGACGCCATCGGTGGGGAAGGCCTTGAGGTCCATGCCAGAGCAGAAGTGGCCGCCGGCCCCGGTCAGGATGCCGATGGCCAGGGAGGGGTCGGTATCCAGGCGGGTGAGGGCCGCGTCCACGGCATCGGCCAGGGCCTGGTTGATGGCGTTGCGGACGCGGGGTCTGTTGAGGGTGATGAGCAGAACTCCGGGGCGCGGTTCGGTCACCACCACGGGGTCTTGGCTGTCCATCCGGTGTACTCCTGATCTGGGGGAGGTTCTGGTGCGGTGGGCGGGAGTGGTCAGGCTCGGACGACGGGCAGTGCGGCAAGTCCGCGCATGACCCGGGTCGGTCGCCAGGCGAGCTCGGCGGCCGGCTTGGCCAGCTGCACGGGGCCCAGGCGCTGGAGCAACAGGGGGAGAGCGACGGCGCCTTCGAGGCGGGCCAGGGCGGCGCCGATGCAGAAGTGAGGTCCGTAGCCGAAGGCGAGGTGGTCATTGGGTGTTCGGGCCACATCGAGCCGGTCCGCGTCCGGGAAGCGGGTGTCGTCCCGGTTGGCTGAGCCGATCAGGAGACTGACGATGTCTCCCTTGCTGATCTGCTGTCCGTGGAGCGAAAACGGTTCTGCGGCACACCGGAAGGTCGCGTCCCGGACCGGGGAGTCGTAGCGCAGCAGTTCCTCGACCGCGGTGGCGACTACGCCCGGGTCGGCCTGCGATCCGGTGAGAAGGGCGGCCTGGCCGGGGTGTTGGAGCAGGGCAAGCGTGCCGTTTCCGATGAGGTTCATCGTGGTGTCGTGTCCGACCAGGAGCAGCAGGTAGGCGGTGGAGCGCAGCTCCGCCTCGCTCATCGCCCCACTTTCGTCACTGGCCCGTACGAGAGCGCCCAGGAGGTCCACTGCGCTGCGCTCGCCCCCGCTACGTTTGCCGGCGATCAGGACGTCCAGCAGAGTGTGAAGGTCGTTCTCCATCCGGGGCATGTCCATGCCCGGAGCAGGGGCGATAGTGGCCATGAGGGTGTCGCGGGTCGCCGGGTTGTCCAGTTCTCCGGGGACGCCGAGGATCGTGCAGATCATCCGGAAGGTCAGGGGAGCTGCGAAGGCCGCGATCACGTCAACGTGAGCCTGATGCTGGACCTGGTCCAGCAGCCGCTTCGCGGTGTCCGCGATGACGGTTTCCAGTTGTGCGATCCGGCGGGGGACGAACGCCGCGTTCACCAGGGCCCGCAGGCGGGTGTGGTCCGGGGGATCGGCGTGGACGACATGCCGGTTGAGCCCCGTCGGCCCGGGGACGTAGCCGGGAACCCGGCCCGGGTCCTTGCTCAGTCGCCCGTCGGTCAGCAGAGCCCGGACGTCCACGTAGCGGGAGATCTGCCACACGGTGGTGCGACCAGGCCTGCGCTCCGCGTACGCGGGAGCGTGTCGGCGCAGCCACGCGAAATATGGGTATGGGTCCTGCACCCGTGCGGCCAACAGCTCAGGAGGCGGGGACGGTACAGCGGGAGTGGGCACTTCAGCTCCGGGCTCGAAACCCAACAGGACACCGCGCCAACGACCAGCGACGCCCGGAAGGTGCAGAAACCGCCTTTTCGGCCCAACCGGAGGGGCGGGACCACCCGAAGGGCCCGTTCATCGGGGGATGCCATCGGCCCAGATCACTTGAGATCAGGGGGCAGGACGCGGGCATCCAGTCCCCGGAGCCGTCAGCCAAGGAGTTGCGCAGGAGCTTGCGGTTGTCGCCGTAGAGTTCGCGGCACGCTTGCCGGCTCGGGGCGTGGCTGCGGCCTCCGAGGACACCTTCCGACCCTCCCGTTGTTGCCTGCTGACGGGCGCTCACCGGAAGCCGCCCTGCTGGATGCACCGGGGTGCGAAGAAGCCCCAGGCTGCATTCATGCCTGGTTTCTGTTCCCGCAGTAGGCCAGTAGGGACTGAGATGGGGGTGCTGGCGCTGGCGCTGAGAGGCGGTGGCGTTGGAGCAATGACCACACGTCTGGGAGCCACCCAAGACCTGTCGTTGCTGTAGCGGCCGAGGGTATGCACGGCGGATTGTCGTGCGTTCGGCCGCCGGAGATGAGAGCGGCGGTCGACCGGTGCCCGGCCAACCGCCGCACCGTCCGGGCCTGACGGCGCTGCCGTGGGCCGGCCGGCCGGACGGTGACCGGCGGGGAACGGCGCCCAGAGGTCGAGACTCCACACGTCGCCGTAACCTGGCCGCCGCCGGACGCATGTCCTGGGACCGAATGGCCCTCGGTTCTGGGAAGCCCGGCTGCTCAGCGGCGGTCTTCCATCGTCAGTTTGCGGACCGCGCCGGGGTGGGCGTGTCGTCGGCCTTGACGTTGAAGTTGATCTGGGATCCCTCAACTGAGGACACAGTGACCGACACTCCCAAGGTGCTGCCGTCGTCCGCGGTGAGCTTGCACCGGGTGGTGGTGCCCACCTTGCCGACGAGATCCTCGGGGCATGTGATGTGCGGCGTCGGCTGGCCCGTTGTGGCGGCGAGCTTCTTGGCGACTGTGGTGGCCAGCTTGTCCGCGGACAGTTTGGGCGTGGACTCCGCCCCGTGGGTCGACGCAGAGACCGAGCAGCCGACGAGCAGCACGCCGGCAGCAAGGGCTGAGGCGATCGAAGCTGCTGCGGACAAACGGGTTATGGGCATGGTGGACTCCGGTCCAGATGATCAAGGAAGGAAGGACGCCGGAAGCTTACGGGCCGGCTACGCCGTGCATGACGGGGCCCTCTGGCATGAGCACGGCGGGTAGGTAAGGCGCGCCGCAAACCTTCGGCTGTCTCACTTGATGTGGGTCGGTCGGCTTCAACTGCCGTGCGCCGACGGATGGCCGATTGCCGGCATCGGTGTCGCAGTAGGGCCGAATACCCTGTGTAGCGTGCCGACCTCGATCTATCACGTCCGCAAGACCTCGCTCGGTCTCAAGCGCAAGTACCGGATCTCCGCCGACGACGGGAACGGGAAACCAGGCAAGCCGCTCGGCTACGCCGAGAAGCAGTTGAAGATGTCCGACGAGTTGGACATCTATGGTGACGAGCGGCGCAGCGAGAAGCTGGTGACCGTCCGGGAGAGCTCGAAAGGCCGGCTCGCCGCCCTGACCGGCTACGAGGCGTTCGACCACGAGGGCCAGCTGCTCGGCTCGTTCGGGGTACTGCCGAGGAAGTCGGTCGACCGCACGACCTGGGAGTACGAGCAGCCCGGTCTCGGCAGGCTCACCGGTACCGAGCGCAGCGTCGCGACTGCGCGGGCCCGGCGGCTGCTGATGCTCTTCGACGCGGTCGGAGAGATCGCCGGGGCCTTGGTGAAATACCACTTCGACTTCGCGCGGGATGGCGAGCCGGTGTTCAGCATCGACAAGCCCAAGGTGTTCGGCGACTGGTACCGACTGACCGTGCACGAGGACGCTGTCGACAGGCAGTTGCTTTTCGCGCTCGCGGTGACGATGGAGGCGCGGCAACGAGGCTAGGTGCGAATGACGCCTGTACGCGGAAGGCAACAGCACATGCGACTGGCGGTGAATCGACCAAGGTCACCCGAGACAGCGACGAGGGACCGGAATGGAGCGCCGGACAACATGACCCGCACCGACCTGGCTGAAGAGCTCCACCGCCGTGCCGACGCCGACCAGCGAGCCCGCAATCTCTGGATCGAGACAGGCGAAGCCGAGGGCCTCGCACAGATCGACGTCGACAACACAGCCTGGATCAAGACCGTCATCGCCGAGCACGGCTGGCCCGGTACCGCCCTCGTCGGTGACCGCGCCGCCGACGAGGCGTGGCTCCTGGTCCAGCACGCCGATCGCGACCCTGATTTCCAGAGTCAGGCGCTGGAACACCTGAAGGCCGCCGTCGAAGCCGGCGACGCACCGGCCCGCCATCTCGCCTACCTGACGGACCGCGTCCTGGTTGCTGCGGGCAAGCGGCAGATCTACGGCACGCAGTACGCCGACGACGGCAACGGCCTGCGGCCCCAGCCCGTCCATGATCCTGACGGCCTGGACGAACGTCGCGCTGCCATGGGCCTGGACAGCGCCGCCGCATACGACCAGCGCATGCGAAGGACGTACACAACCTGAAACGGCCGCTGCCCGGACGGCCCGAGCAGGTGATAGGGCGTGATCTCCCGGGTGACGTGGCCCGAGGTGTCGGTGCGCAGGGCCAGGCCGGGGCGCTGCTTGAGTTGATGCAGCGTTCAACGGTGTTGCGGTGGTCGTAGGTCCGTGCGGCGAAGCTCCGGGGGCCGGCCGCCGTCGCGGCTGTGCCGCGGGCGGTGGCCGGCTTGGCCGGAGGGCTACCCCTTGGCCGGGTCGGCGCCCGGCCGCTTGACGAGTCGGTCGCCGACCGCGATCGACTTCCAGAGCTGGCGGTCGATCCGGACCTTCATGGGTTCGCCGTCGGCAACGCGCACTTCGACGAAGTGGTACATGTTCGAGCCGTCGAGCATGCCTCGGGACTTATCGATGACGACGCCTTCCCAGGAGTCATCTCGTCCAACTTTGTGGGTTTTGATCATGATGTTGAGTCTACGAGGATCGGCAGCCGGCCATGCAGGGCCTTGAATCACCTTCTGGGGATGACATATGTCATGGGGTGGCCAGTCCGTCCGGCCCAGCGGGCAGTGATGGCCTCCACCCGCGTTCCATGGGCCGGGCGCGGAGACCCAGCGCCCGGCCCATGGCCGTTCTCGCGGCCCGTGCGTATTCCTCCCGCCCGATCTGCGGGCATCTTCGCTGCCGCGGCACCCGCTCAGTCATCCCACAGCCTGCCGCCCATATGGGCCACCCGCCTGTGGAGCGGCCGACTCGGCGGCCGGCCGGCACCGCCCGGTTACGCGGCGGGGCGGTTGGTGCGGCTCGGGCGGTTGCGGAAGCCGAAAAGGATGGCTCCCAGGGCGAGCAGGATCACCACGAGGAGGGGGCCGTTTCCGCTGGTGAGGCGGGTGACTTGGTCCTTGAGGTCGTCCCAGAAGCCCCGTTCCGGCGTCTGGACGGAACCGCCCAGCCAGATCGACCCGTCGGCCGCGGTCACCCGTCGGTCGGTGGAGGACCGTGCGGACCGGGCGAGCTGCGGGTACCGCGTGCGCATCTCCGTCCCGGAGACGCCGGTCAGCCGGACATTCGTGAGGTCCGCGCCGCCGTACACGTAACGGGTAACGCGCTTGAACCGTCCGTCGTTGGTCTCCCGCGTGATGTCGAACTCCTTGTTGCGGTAGGAGCGGACGTAGTCGTCGAAGACCTTCCTGGGACGCCAGTCGCCGGTCATCTTGGCCGGGCCCAGGTCCTTGGAGCCGATCAGCGAGTCGAACGAGGTCCGGTGCCCCTGTTGGTGCCGCTCGCGTACCCACTGCGCGATGATCCGCGCCATGAACGCGCGGCGCAGGGGCGCGTACTCCGGGCCGTTGTTGACCGCCTGCACGATCTTGGGCAGGACGAGGGTGCGCTCCAGGTTCTCGTTGTGGGCGTTGGTGGCCGCATCGGCGTTGCACGGCTTGGAGTAGGGGTCGTCGATGTGGTCCGACTGCGTCTTCACGTCGAGCTCTGCCTTGAGGACATAGAGCGCATCGCCATCCTGGCGCACCTCGACCTTTCCGGGCACGATCCACATCCGGGAGGAGAAGCAGAGGGAACCGTCCGCGGAGCTTTTGAGTTGCCGCCAGTACTGCTTTCCCGTCGCCGAGTCGGGGTGCAGGATCTTCGCCGACGTGCGCTTCATCTGGAAGTCGGCCTCCAGCATGGCGCGCCCGGCGTTGGTCTCTCCGAGCGCGGAGTCGACGATACGGTCCGGTTCGGTGGGGTTGAGATTGACCCAGAACTTCTGCGGATCGAGCACCAGCCAGGTACGCAGGTCGGATCCCAGGTTCTTCACCATCCTCGTCCCGAGTCCGGTGTCCTGTTGGTAGCCCTTGGGCAGGGGCTGCGAGGAGTAGGCGTACTCCACCCCGTCCGGGCTGTCGGAGAGGTAGCGCATCTCCAACGTCGAGAAGTCCACGCCTCCGTAGGCGTCGGCACCGGGCGGGGAGGCCAGGAGTTGCTGGAGGGCGCCCGACTGTGTGCCCTCGTCCTCGTCACAGGGGCCGGCGGCCAGAGGGACGGCCATCGCCATGACGGGCCGTCCGTGGCCGCGTCCCATCGAGGTGCAGGGGGTTTTCGGGCTTGCCGAGACCGGCAGTGCCGTTGAGGCTTGTTGTTTCTGTTGTTTCTCCTCCTTCCGGAGGATGGAGATGGCCTTGCTCGTGATGGCGCCGACCCGGTTCGCCGACTCCGACTTCTCCTGACGGGTGGCGTAGGGCGTTCCGGATACGAAGTTACTCTTGGCCTTGCCCTTGTTGTTCTCGTCGATGGCGCTGGTGAGTTTGAGGCATTTCGTACACCGGCCACGGTCCGAGAAGCCGGCCTTTGCCCTTTTCAGTAACCTCTTGATCGCGGGGTCCCGCAGCCCGAGGTTGGACAGGACGGTGGAGAGGATCTTTTTGTAGATGACGGCTTCGGAATGGTCCTGGCGCGGGTCGTTGACCGCGGCGAACTCCAACAGTGGACCGTTTCCTGAAATTCCGATCCGGTCAAAGAGGGCCTCGTTCCCTTCCCGTCTCAGCAGCTTGCCGTACCCGAGGTAATAGTCTGCGTGAGTGGGTTTCTCTCCGAAGTGTCGGGTGATCGAGGCCACGTGTGTGGCCTGGAAACCGGTCAGGTCGAACCAGATGACGGCTAGATTGCGGTTGCCGTCCGTCATCCTGAGGGTCCGGTGGGCCTGGATCCCGGCCCGGCCGATCGGGTCGTTCAACAGGTCGCGGGCGATGTCGGCGAATTCGCCCCCGACCTCCGGCGTGGGGGAGTGGGCGGCGTTCGGCGTGTCGGAAGCCACCGCCGAGGGGGCCGGCTGGCCGGCGAGGAGGATGCCGACGGCCAGGAGGGCGGCGCCCCACCGGCCCCCTCGCACGGCGCGGCTAGAGCGATCGGTCCGCACCGTGCCCACCCGTTTCCTGCTCGGTCCGGCGTTGGGAGCCGGAGACCGGATCCGTCGAGCTGTCGCGCCGGCGGCCCGCCGCGATGCCAGTGGCGTCCAGGTAGCTGACCAGGGCCTGGCTCGGGCCGGTGCTCCCGTTCTCCGAGGGTGCGCCGAAGCCCCTCTCAGACTTCCGATGGGCGCACCAGCTCGCCGCGACGAGGGCGCCCGGGACCAGGACGGCGACCGCGCCGGCGCCGCCGAGCGAGGCACCCGTCGAGCACGTCTTCGGGTGGCCCAGGTCGCGGACGTTGAACGACGGCTTGTAGCCGATCCCGACCGTGCAGGCCGAGGCCGGCTGTGGGGTCAGGAGCAGCACCCCTCCGGCGAGGGCGGTGGCGCTGACGGCCGTCCGCCAGGCATTTCTGAGACCGTTCATGGGGTTACCTCCGAGGGCACGCCCCTGAGCCGCGCGATACGTGCGCGCAGCTCGTCGGCGTGAGCAATGTCAGTGGGATCGTTGTGCACGTGGTGGCCGGCCAGGTCCAACTGGACGGAGTGCAGGCGGTGCAGCGCGCGGGCCGCTCGCCAGCCGTGCCAGCGCCAGGTGCCGACCACCGCCCAGAGCCGCAGCGCGGGGGAGGTCAGGACGGGCACCTCAGCTTGGGTGATGGCCGGGCCCGCTGCGACCTCCTGCGCCACGGCTGCCCGCAGCGCGGGTGCGCGTGCCCGTAGACCACGGACCAGCAGCGCGACGGCCAGGGCGATCAGGGGCAGTTGGGGGAGAAGCCACAGGAAGGGGGAGACCACCAGGACGTCGAGCGCGCTGCCGACCTCGACTTGGTCCCGGAGGAGCCCGGACAGCCACCCCGACAGGAGCTCGGAGGCCGTGGCCCCGCCGATCGCCCCCACCACGGCGGCCGTCGCGATGAGCCCGCGCCGCCGTGCCCGGGCTGCGACGCCGAGCCCGGCCCCCAGTAGCGCGCCGAAGGCCACCTGCCCGCCGAGCAGGCCGATCGACTGCCGGATCCAGTACTCGAAGCCGCCGGTCGACCCGAGCATGCCGCCCAGCGAGCCGTAGATCTTCATGTACAGGGCGCTCTCCACGAAGTTGAAGCCGAGCCCGACGGCGGCGCCGAGGACAAGGCCGCTCACGGCATCGGTGATGCGGTGGCGGAACAATAGGAAGAGCAATGCGACGCCACCCGCGACGGCCAGCGCGTCAACGACGCTGAGGTGCACGATCAGCAGGTCGATGGTGCGGAACTGGTTCTCCACGACTCGGCTGATGTCGGTGGGGGAGGACTTTCCCAGGTAGCCGAAGAGGGTGCCGAAAGCGAGCCCGCTGTAGGCACGGCCCAATCCGAACACGATCAACGCGCCCCACGCGAACGCGGCCAGCAGTGCGGCCAGCGGGACCCGGGCGAACCGCACCCCGCCGCGCAGCAGGAGCAGGACGAGGGCCGTACTGGGCACACAGGCGAGCACCAGCGGGAAGTACTCGACGACGACCACCAGCGACAGCAGACCGAACGGCAACAGCAGGCACCCCAGCGTCAGCCAGGTCAGCGCTACCGAGCCCCGTTCGGACCGGCGCAGGACGGCCGCCGCGATCTGGATGACCACCCCCGCCACGATGCCCGCCAGCGTGCACCAGAAGACGGCGCGCGGCATGGACAGCAGCCGGTCGAGCGAGCCGGCGAAGCCGGGCATCTTGCCCAGGCCCGGGGGCAGTTCGTAGAAGATCGACAAGGCCGGTTCGTCGGGCAGCACCCGGGGACGGGTCATGTTCAACAGCAACTCGACCAGGTACAGGACGATCGCAATCCGAGCGATCATCAACGCCTTGGTGTGCGCCAGTCGGTCATCCCGCAACGGCAGGGAAGCAAGGCCTTTCACGAGGCACCTCCCGTCAGATCGGTCGGCAGGGGAGGCCGGCTCGGCAGGTTCGTGGGCAGGTCGGTGGGCAGGCCCTCGGGAAAGTCCGTGGGCATCGAGCCGGGACCCGTCGGTCGGGACGTCGGCATCGGGGGCAGACTCGGCATGCCCGTAGGCATGTCGGTGGGGAATCCCGTCGGCATCGAGCCGGGAGCCGTCGGCAACGAGGGCATCTTCGGCAGCTTGGGGACGCTCATGGTGGGCGAGCTCGTGAGGCCGACGACAAGGGACGCCGTCAGCAACGCCGCACCGACCAGCCCGCCCGCCAGGACCAGCCTGACCGGTATCCGGCCGGGCCCCTCCTCCCCGCCTTCGGTGTCGCGCACCGCCGACTCCGGCGGTGACGCGCCGGACGTGTCCGCCATACTCATTTCCTACCTTCCCCCTGACTGGCCATCACTCATCGGAAACCCACACACTCCCCGCGGATCCGGCGGAACGCGGGGCCAGGGGCGAACACCGCCCTCGACGCCGCACCGAGTCCGCCGTCGGCCCCAGCTACGCCCTACGGGGCCGGGCGATGGTGCCGTCCGGTCGCGGAGGATCCTCGCCGGCTGCGTTCGCCGGAGCCGCAGCCGCCGGCGCCGTCGCGAGGACACCGGCCCCGCCGAAGGCCATCGGCCGCGGAAATGCCGCCGGCGGCCTTCAGGACACCCCTGCGGGTGCCGCGGTGCTGGCTCAACGTGGTCTCCTCATCGGGACGGTCCCGCCGTTCCCGTGCTTCATCGCGGGACTGCCGCTCAGCAGATCGCACGTCGATTTCGACGCCGTCCGATCCACTGTCGTGGGAGGCGCTGAAATCTCGATGAAATAGCGATGACGCGGGCGGCAGCCGGGGCGGAGCTGGGCCTGTCGCGGCCGCAAGAGAGGCTTCTGCGCGTCCTCCGCCCCGTGAGCGCGCGCTTCCGACCGCCGCCCCGGCCCCGTCTCTGAGGAGGACCGCCGACCACCGGAAGTGAACGAGGCCAGCGTTCGTCGCCTTCCGGCTCGAGCTGTGGACACGGGGCAATGTGCTCGGCGGGGTGGTTGAGGCGGGGCCGTGTGGGCACCTGCACGTGAGCGGGTGGGCGCCTCGCCGTTCGGGCGAGACAGCCGGCAGGGGAGAGGTGAGTGAGGATGGCCGAGCAATCGGCGGCAGCATCGGAGCAGCGGTCCCAACCGGTGGAGCGCGGTGGAGTGCCGACGCCACCGTTGCGGCCCGGCGGCTACGATCCAGCCGACTACGCCGCAATTGTGGTCCGCAGCGCCGGGGAGGTCGGCGTATCACCCCTGCTGGTGATGACGGTGCTCCACAACGAGGCGTACAAGCCGCACCATCCGCTGCTGGAGCGGTTGTGGCAGTGGTGGAAGCCCGGGGCGTCCTTCGGAGTGGCCAATATGCACCGTGCGGCCTTCGAGCAGGTTCGGCGGACACATGGCCTGTCGGGGAGATGGCAAGACCTTCGCGACGAACCTGCTTTCGCCGTTCACGTGGCGGCCCTGCACCTGAAGGACCTGGACGGGAGCCTTCCGAAGCGGCACGTGGCCCGCTACACCCGCGACGAACTCCTCGCCCTCGGCTACAACGCGGGCGAGCGCAACATGCGGGCCTTCGCCCGAGGCGTCCCGCCGGGCCCCATGGCACGCTCGTACCTGCGCCGATTCCGCGACTACCGGAGCCAGGCCGCCGTGGCATTGGCGGACAGCGGCAGGCCGCGTGACGCCATGACCGGCTGAGCAGTCTGCAGGCGGGTGCTGCCGCTCCGGATCCAACCCCACCACCCTCGGCGCACACGACCCCGCGCCTACCCCGCACGCAAATCGGCGGCTGAGGGACCGGCTGTCACTGCCGGTGGCTACGGTGACCCGCATGAACGAGAGCAGTTACTGGACTTCTGCTGCGGACCGGATAGTGCGTGGTTCGATGGGCCTGTGCCACCTGACCGTGTTCGAGGCGCCCTTCAACATCGATGCGCGGAGCTGTCCGCCTCAAGACCCGGCGCAGGCCCGCGTATTCGCCGAATCGCTGGACAGCGTCGAGGCGGTGCTGGAGGACCTCGGGCCGCGTTCCGTGCAGACACCGTTGCCCTCGGCGTCGCGTGCTGATCTGGACGTGGTGCATGTCGCGGCGTGGGGGAGCATGCTGGGGATCGCGGACCCGGCGTTCGCGAGCGACGGAAATGACGAGCCGCTGAGGTCGATGGCCGGTGAACTGCGTGAGCGGTTTCCCGACGCGCGGATCGTGGGCCGGGTCACCTACCACGGGGGCATGGAACATACAGAGGACATCGTGTGGCTGCCGGACGGTGCGATGTTCCACGCGTCGGGGTGGCCGGGGGACGAGCCGTTCGTCGTCTCCGGTGACCCGCACAGGGTGATCGCCTCTCTGGACCTGCGTGCGTGGATGCTCGACAACGCCGGCGTCGACCTGAGCGAGGACGCGAAGGAGGTCCACTGGGCGGGCCTGGCGGGCCTGGCGCTGGGGCATTCGGACCCGTGGGGGTGGGAGCAGATGCAGACCACCGCGTTCCGCGTGCGGCATTCCCAGGAGGCGGTGCGGGACATGGAGGCTCTGTACTTCGTCTAGCGCCGCATCAGCGAACCTTCGCCCCGTGGGAACCTGGCGCGCCATTCGGATGCCGGGTTCCCACGACGCGGCGTTGCCAGGCTGCCCAGGGTGAACGAGAAGCCGTCCGCGAGGGTGATGGCGACGAGGGCAACGCCTGCTGGGGATCACCCGTAGAGGAGCTGGGTCGGTCGTGCCGTGGTGGCGGGGCCCAGATGGTGCTGTCGTCCGCCCAATGCATGTGCAGATCGCGTCGAAGGCTGCATCACCGCCTCAAGCATTGGCGCAGCCTTGCCGTGCAAACCGACAACCTCGCCACCGCTTAACTGGTGCTCTCCGCCTCACCGCCACCTTCATTTGCGCCCGCCAGTGACCCGGGACGGGAACTAGCCTTCGTCGGTGGCGTGTTCCTTCAGGAAGGCCCCTGCATGCGCGGCAGCCTCTTCCTTCGTGGCGAGAGAGTGCGCAGCGCTGTCGTTGCTACGTGTTCCGTCGGCACCCTGGCCGCTCCACCGCCAACTATCCGACGGCGTGTCCCGGCGCAATTCCGCGGTGCCACCGAACAGTTCGAGGTTGCTCGCTTCCTTTGCCGTGGCTGCCGACGTATCGAGGGCGTCGGGCCACTTCTTGCGGGCGCCCTGCCGAGTGATGCCCCAAGCAGCCCCCAGCCGTTCGTAGCTCGCACCGTAAGTACCGGCAGTCTGTGCGGAAATCGCCGTCAACCGCTTGACTTCCTCGTCCACCACCTTCCAGGTGCTGAGGATGGACAGGGCCACGTCTGCGGGGTCCGCTGCCCACATGTGGTCCTCGGGGAGCCCAGTCGCACGGGCACGCATGGATGCGGCGAGCGGGTTGAGGGCGTCGAGGAGGGCCGTGTCGAGCGCCGTCCGTTCTTCGGTGGTGATCTCAGGCATCAGCATGGCGACAACTTTAGTTACCGCACTGCCGGTTCGGGAACCAAACTTACCAACTGGCATATGTCAATGACTTTTTATGGATCCAACCCTGCGGCAAGGCCAACCTTGAAGCCGGTGCCCCGGCGCCCCGGTGTCAGCGGCTGTATGCCGCCGGCTCCGCAGGGCCAAGGAGGCAGAACCTAGGTCCGGGGCTCGGTTTGCTGACCCTGCTGCCCGTTCTCGCGGAAGTCCAGCATGTAGAAGACCTTGTCGTAGCGGCGGCCGCCCATCGCGACGAAGTCGGGGAGGCGACCGTATTCGCTGAACCCGAGCGACCGGTAGAGGGCTAGGGCCCTGGTGTTGTCGGCCCGGGCGTCCAGGGTGAGGACCTCGATCCCCGCACCCCGGGCATCCTCGACCAGAGCACTGGTCAGCGACCGGCCGATGCCCCGACCGTGCGCCTCGGGCGCCACGGCGAGCTTCTCCAGATCCGCATGCTGCCGATTGGTCGGACGGGCATAGCGCAACCAGTACCCCAGCCCGATCAGCCGGCCGCCCGCATACGCCGCACGCAGCGCCCCGTCCCCGGACCGTGCGGCGCGCAGTACGCGGTCGACGAGCTCCGCCACCTCGTCCGCAGGGGGCGGGTCGACCCAGCCGAGCGGCGCACCGCCGCGGACCAGGTCCGCCAGGATCCGGTGAGCCGACGCGGTGAAGTCGGCCGCCAGCTCCGGATCGGCAGTCAGTCTTTTCGCGTCGAGAACGTCGGGCTCGGGGCCCGTCCCGCTGGCCGTCTCTGCATTCATGGTTGGCAGCCTAGGCGGGGCCGCACGGACCAGCGGTACTGGTGGCGGACTCGAGCCCGCGGCTTCGATCGCCTGGGTGGCTGTGTAGGCGTGGGCTTCGAGTCGGCTGGCCGGGAGCATGGTGAGCCCCTGGGGGCACAGAGTGCCGCCAAGTGAGGGACGAACATGCGATCCTGCGCGAGCCGCAGGCTCCAGCGTGCGCTGATGGTGGCCAGGGAATGGGTGGCTTCGGTGATGCCGGAGGTGTCCCCGATGCATTTGCGAGATCCGGCGGCGAACGGCACCAGCCTGCCCTGGGATGGGCGGACGGCGTCATTGCTGCTCTTTCACCGGTCAGGGTTGAAGTGGTCCGGGCAGGGATACAGGTCGGGCCGGTGGTGGATGAGGTAGGGGCTGTAGGCGACGATGGCTCCGGAGGGGATCCGGTGTCGGCCGAGGCGGGTGTCGGCAAGCGACACGCCGTCCACCGTCTCGACCGAGCGAACCGTCTTCACCTCCATCAGGTGTCTCTTCTCGGGAAGTTTGTGCCTACTTCATGGCGCGCTCGGCGTGCCGGTCGGCGTACTCCTGGGTCAACCGGACGGCTCGGTCCACTGCGTCTGACAGGCATTGCATGGGGTGGACCGCGCCGTTGGCGACGACGGGGATGCGGATGTGGGATCTGGTGCGGGTGGCGGAGATCCAGTGGACATCGGAGTCGCCGACGAGCAGGCGTCCGACATTGGCCATGGCCTCGGTCAGAGGCACGTGGAAGTCGACGAACAGGCATGCCAGTTGGCCCCGCTCGTGGAAGCCGCGCACGAATCTCGGCGTTGTGACCACCGCGCTGTAGAACATGTCGAGGAAGGTGGACCTGCCGTGGAACAGTCCCGCGTACACGCTCTTGCCCTGGCCTGTGGCGTCGAGAGGGCCGAGGGCCGTTTCCAAGATGGGCAGCAGCCCGAAGGTGATGGCGCGGTCCAATGAGATGTCGAACACCGGCCAACGTCGTTCGTCGAGTGGGTTGCCGGACTCGTCTGCCTGGTAGGTGAGCATCAGTCCGAGATTCGGACGGGCCGGGTCGAACACCTGGAAGACGGCGTGTGCGACATGGCCGTGGCGCCGCGGTGCCGGCCCGAGCCGCACATCAAGGTAGAACACCTCCGTCGGAGTGGCGCCGATCACCGGTGCGTAACCCTCCCATTCCGGGACCGACCCCACGGAGCTGTGCAGACCCCGGTCGGCCAGATTCCGCGAAGCCGATTCCAGTGCCGCGCGAACGGAAGCCGCCGTGGCGGGTTCCCAGGTGTCGGACATCCGATTCTCCCTTCATGGTGAGGTGCAGGGGATCCTTGTTCAGGGCAGCTGTCTTCGTCGCCGCGGGGGTCACGGCAGCGATACCGGGCCAATTTGCGGGGAGGGCGTGATGACAGTGCGCTGAGGTGTGATGGTGACCCAGCCCGAGGTCAATCCGTTCCATTCCCAGCCACGTCCGTGGTAGCGCGGAGAGATGAATTGCCATCGCAAGGTGCCCTTCATCCAGCGCCCCACGGCATCCAGATAGCTGCATACTTCCGGGTCCTGCCCGAGTTCCCCGGCAAGTATCCTGTCCCGGCGCGCGATGAATTCCTTCTCCAGATCGAGGATGAGTTCCTGTACATGGTCGACGGACCGTTGGATGTCCCAGCCCCTGCTCCGGATGAGGCACGCTACGGGATTCATCGGGTCGCCGGTGAAGTATTCCTTTCGGAAGGCCAGGATGGCGTTGGTCAGCAGGGTGTGGTCGATGGCCGGCCGACTGATTTCCTCCAGTTCTGGATGGGACTTCATCTGGGTTGATACGTCAATGCCCAGGCCGTATTCCAGGTGCACCAGCGTCCAAGTCATGCCGCCGCTGACGCGGTGGATGTCCATGCAGGTGTCGAAGTCGCACTCGGAGGCGCCGGAGCGATAGGTGACTTCGCTCATGAATCCGTCCAGCATGTCGCCGTAGGCGCCCACGAAACGCGTGCGCTGACTGTTGGAGAGGCCGGAGAACGCCTGCCATGCCATCGTGGCGAGTCGCGCCGGAAGGTAGTCGCTGTCCGTGGTGTGGCAGAGGGCGTTCTTGAGGTGTACGTACGCTTTCCGCGCTGATTCTTTCGAGGTGCTCAGCTGAGGGTCGTAGGTGGCAAGGTCGTCGAGACGGAACCACAGCTGGTTCCAGTTGCAGATCGCCAGCAGACGCTCGGGAGATGCATCCGGGTATGCGAGGCATGGCCACAGCGCCAATCGGCAGTCGATGAATTCCTCCAGCTGTGCCGCATCGGGAAACAGTCCGCCGAGGTGGTTACGTACCCACTGATTCGACTTCTGTTCCGTTTCCGCGCTGAAGGGACTTTGCCGCCAGGGGAGCAGGTCGGGGAACTCGCGTAACCGAAACTGAAAAGTTTCCATGGGCCCTCGCTCTTCGGTCGGTGTGTGACTGCCGCTCGCGGAAACGTGGCAAGACCATCTCCGAGGACGTCCCGCCCCCGTTGCAAGAACGGCCCGCTCTGGTCGAAAGTGCGTTCATCGAGCAAGACGTGACGTATCAACTCCGGTGTACACACCACAATCGCCCGGCTGGGGACCCAGACTGGTGGGTTTCCTATTCCTTGGTCGGGTGTGATCGAGAGTGGGGGCATGCGGTGGCTGACGCCCGCTGCGCAAGCGGGCCTTCGACTGTGGGCGATCGCGCTGGAGTCCGGACGGTTCAAGACTTACGGCACGGCCGCGGCGGTGTTCGGTGCGTCCGAGCGGCCGGTGGGAACCAGGCGGAGGGCTTTCCAGGCCGTTGGCCGTCAGGCCCTGCTCGCCGCGGCGTGTCAACCACATGCAGGAGTTGGTCAGTTGCCGGTCGGATCCGCTCGCGGGACGGTACTGGAGGAGATGCTTCGGACGGAGACACGAGAGGTGACCCCGACCGTGTTCACGACCATCTGGGAGTCCGCAGAGGATCGCACGCCCCGAAGTACGGGCGCGGGCATGGGCGGTCATGAGGTGCGCTCCGTGGCCAGGGCCGCGACATGGCGCAGGGCAAGGACAGTCGCAGGCGGAAACGGGGCCGCCTCCAGGGCCGTGAGGGCCTGCTCGTAGCGGGCGGCGATCATGCCCTCCACCTCGGTACGGGCGCCGGTGGCCTCCAGTACCTCCCGGATGCGGGCCGCTCCCTCCCCGTCCAGTCCCGGGTCACCCACCAGCCCTTCCAGGAGCGCCCGTTGGGTGCCGGTAGCGCGCCGGACGGCAAGAGCGAGCAGAACCGTGTGCTTGCCCTCACGGAAGTCATCCAGGACCGGCTTACCGGTCACCTGTGGGTCGCCGTAGACCCCGAGGAGGTCGTCGCGGAGTTGGAACGCCTCGCCCAGGGGCAGGGCCCAGGCGCTCAACGCCCTCGACACCGGAGGCGGGGCGGCGTTGAGAGCCGCGCCGAGGAGCAGGGGGCGCTCACAGGTGTACCTGGCCGTCTTGTAGCGGATCACCCGCAGCGCGACCTCCACATCCGTGGCGAGGCGGCCGGCGGCAAGCAGGTCGAGGTACTGCCCGTACATCACTTCGGTGCGCATGGTGTCGATCACGGGCAGCACGGCGGCGAGCTGAGCGGGAGTAAGGCCAGCGGTGTGCAGGAGCTCATCGGACCAGACCAGGGCCAGATCACCGGCCAGGATGGCGGCGCCGGCCCCCAGACGCTCCGCGGTGGCCCGGGTGCGGCCATCCTGGTGGCGGGCGGCGAGGGCCCGGTGGACGGTGGGGTGCCCGCGGCGGGTGGCACTGCCGTCCATGACGTCATCGTGGATCAGGCAGAAGGCATGGAACAGCTCCAGTGCCGCCGCCGTCCGCACCACCGGGCCGGGAGCACCGTGCCCACCGGCAGCGTGCCAGCCGCACACGCACAGCAAGGGCCGCAGCCGCTTGCCCCCGACGAAAAGGAACTGGTGCAGCACATCGGTGACTTCGCCAGGCCACCCGCCGCCGGATGCCGCCCGGGCCTTGACCGAAAGGAACTCCTCGAGCACGGCATCGACCGCGCGGCGGATGCTGAGCAGATCCGGCTGACCGGCTGCCTCCATGGAAGCGGGCACGGTCATAAGCCCGCCCCTTCCTTCCCGTCCGCAGGATATTGCTCCGCAAGACGCAGGGTCTCGTTACGCACACGCTCCACCAGGAACGCACGGAGTCCCCTCGCCCGAGCGGGAAGGCCCCGCCGGGGCAGCGCCCGGACGCCTCCCGGACAGGTGGCCGACCCCTTCAGCCCCGCCACGCACACCGCCATCGCAGCCTCCCCGCTGACCTCCCGGGACGCCGGATCACCCCCGTTCAGGAACCGGAAGCAGCCCGCCACCCGCGCTCCCGTCAACCTTCCCGCCACCCCACCCGGCACCCCCAGCGCACGGGAGCGCACAGACACACCCCTGAAGCAGTGAACATGACACTGGCACACCTCACACGCTGCCCTACGCCCCTTACGCCCGCAGGCCGCCGATGCCCGTAGTGCGCCATCGCCGCCCGCCTCGTGATCAGCACCGGCCAGAAGAAGAGTGAGCGCCCATCCGCCGCCACCGCCATGCGCATGCCGCGCGAGCACGACGAGAACGCCGCGCAGGGTCAGCGTCACCGCAGGGCAGCGGCCGGTAGTTCGCTCGGCGCGTCGGGCCGACCTTGCTGCCGGCCCGTCGGTCTCCGTCCAAGGGCCTGCCGGGGCCACACCACGGGGAGGGTTTCGCGCCATGATGACGGGCGCTCGTGGGCTCTCTCCAGCGCTCAACTGACCAGCCAGTAACGAATTTTCATTACGGCATGGGCATGGCACTCCGCTAGCTGATGGCCGAAGGCTGCCCCTGTGAGGACGGGGCTTCTGAGCAGCGTGTTTGGATGTGTTGGTGATTGTTAACGCACAGGAAACATCCGAGCCGCGGACGTACGTGGACTGCATTCTGGAGCACTGGCACAAGGACGAGGACGCCGAGGCCCTCGTCCAGGGTGCACAGCGGCTGACCAGAGGAGAGGCTCGGCGCCAGCTGTTCAGGTTGGGCCATGCACTGCGCGGGCAGGGGCTCGCGCCCGGCGATGGTGTGGGGCTTTTCCTGGCCAACCGCGTGGACTCCGTCCTGGTGCAGCTCGCCGTCCATCTCATAGGTTGCCGCGTCGTGTTCCTGCCGCCCGAGCCGGGGCCCGGCGAGCTCGCCGCCCTCGTCGAGCAGTCCCGAGCACGCGCCGTGGTCACCGACCCGCTCTTCGCGCAACGGGCCGCCGACGCGGCCGGCCGCAGCGTCCACGCCCCCCCACTGCTCAGCCTCGGGCCCAGCGAGCAGCCGTGCACGGACCTGCTGGCCCTGGCAGCCGAGTGCCCGGACGTCCGCCCCGACGGCGTGCCCGCCCCGGGAGCGGACGAAGCCGTCACCGTCCTCTACACCGGCGGAACCCTGGGCCGCCCCAAGCTCGCCGCGCACAGTCACCGGCTCTACGACGTGCTGGTGAACTTGATGGAAGACGCCCCGCAGAACTCCGGCTCCGCTTTCTTCCCGGCCATGAACCAGGACACGGACCGAGTGCTCGCCGCCACGCTGCTCACGCACGGCAGCGGCCACCTCACCTCGCTCCAGGCACTGGTGACAGGGTCCACCCTCGTTGTGCTGCCCGAGTTCGAAGCGGGCGCGGCGCTGACGGTAATGCGCGAGGAGCGGATCACCGCCACCATGCTCGTACCGCCCATGCTGTACGCGATTCTCGACCAGCCCGAGTGCGTATCGGGCGCCCTGCCCGAGTTGCAGCGGATCGTCGTCGGCGGCGCGGCCACGTCGCCCAGTCGGCTGCAGCAGGCGGTCGAGGTGTTCGGACCCGTCCTCAGCCAGGGCTACGGGCAATCGGAGGCGCTCGGCATCACCGCGTTCGGTGCGGAGGACCTCGCCTCGGAGGGAGCCTTGCGCCCCGAGCTCTGGCGCAGCTGCGGTCGCGCGATCTCCGACGTCGAGATCGAGATCCGTGGTGAAGACAGCACCGCGCCACTGCCCGTCAGGCAGGTCGGCGAGGTGTGCGTCCGTGGCGAGACGGTGATGCTCGGCTACTACGAGGACCCGGAGCGCACCGCGGAGGCCCTGCACGACGGCTGGCTGCGCACCGGGGACATGGGATATCTCGATGCCGAGGGGTACCTCTATCTCGTCGACCGGGCCAAGGACATCATCGTCACCGGCGCCACCAGCGACAACGTCTACTCCCGGGTCCTGGAGGACTTCTTGCTCACGCTGCCCGGTGTGCGTAACTCCGCGGCGCTGGGTGTGCCGGACGAGGAGTACGGGGAGGCCGTACAGATCTTCCTGGCCACGGCAGCGGGCGCTGACGTAGACCCGGAGGCGGTCGGCGCGGCGGTCACCGCCGAGTTGGGAGAGTTGTACACGCCCCGGAAGACGGTGCTGCTGGACCAGCTTCCGACGACCAAGGTCGGCAAGGTGGACAAGAAGGCGCTGCGCGCAGCGTGGACGAGCGGGGCCTTGGGCGCGCCGTAGGCTCCGTTGGTGTGGAGCACCCAGGCTGATGTGGGGTTAAGTGCGCCGGGAGACAGGGGCTTTGCGGCGCGCTTCGACGGCCCCTGTGCCCTGCGAAAGGGCGGAAGCGCGGCGTCACAGTCCTCTCGTGCACTTCTGGGAGGTCGCAGGGGCGGCGTCCGCGCCGGAGCTACCCCGCTTCGACGCTCTTCACCGAGGGGCACGTCGCCGGCTGGATCCGGACGGTGGATCCCCCTTGGTGAAGAGCCTGCTGACCTGAGGAACCCATCAGGTTCCGGAATGGGCGAAGGGTGTGCCCGCAAGTGACCCCTGCGGCTGAAGATCGTTGGTGGATCATGAACAACATCAAGCGTGTACTCGCCGCTGTCGCCGTCGCAGGGGCCGCCCTGTCCTTCACCTCGGCCGCACAGGCCGCACCCCAACCGCCCAGTGGTGGCCTGTTGTCTCTCGACGGGCGCCCCGGTGTGGCTGATCGCAACACTCTTGGCGCCACCGTGGACGATCTTCTTGGAACCAACAACGTGCGGGACACGACCGCCCCTGGCTCCGTCGGCAACGACGTGGACCGGCTGCTCACCCGCAACGCCAAGTGACGTGATCGCTCTGCTCTGAGCCAGGCGTGGGGCGTCCGCAGCGCCCACGGCTGGCCGGCAGGGACTCGTTCATGGCGTCAGTCCTCCCCAGAAGGGGCCCGCCCCGCTCGGATAGGGCGGTAGGCGTGCCCCTGGGGGACGGCCTGTCGCCACAGCGTGCGATTCGCGAAGTGCGCCCTGTCGATCCCTTGTGGGTGGTTCTGGCACTGGGTCAGATGCTCGGCGACCGCGGCGAGGTTGGCGGCGTCGGCGCCCTCGTTTTTCGGCTTCGCGGCTTGGAGGGCGTCGACTGCGGCGAGGGATGTGCAGTGGCCCATTGATGCGCCCGCGGCTCGCACTCCCGTAACCGATGGTCACGCTGGGTAGTTGAAGTGGCATGCACGACGTACGCACCGTAACGGCGCCCTCCATGCTGCGGCTCGCGACCGCCTCACTCGCCGGTACCGCCATCGAGTTCTACGACTTCTTCGTCTACGGGACCGCTGCGGCGCTGGTCCTGGGCCCGCTGTTCTTCCCCACGTTCTCCTCGGCCGCCGGGACACTGGCCGCCTTCGGGACCTTCGGCGTGGGCTTCGTCGCCCGGCCGCTCGGCTCGGTGCTGTTCGGACACATCGGGGACCGGCACGGCAGACGACCGGTTCTCATCGCGTCATTGCTCCTCACCGGCGCTTCCACGGTCGCGGTCGGCTGCGTGCCGACATACGACACGATGGGGGTTGCCGCTCCCGTGCTGCTGCTCGTCCTGCGGTTTCTGCAGGGGCTCGGGCTCGGCGGGGAGTGGGGCGGAGCGGTGCTGCTGACCGCGGAGCACGCACCCGCCGAACGACGCGTGCTGTGGACGAGCGTTCCGCAGGTCGGGCCGTCGCTGGGGTTCCTGCTTGCCAACGGCGTGATGCTGGCGCTGTCGGCGACACTGTCCGACGCGCAGTTCGCGTCCTGGGGGTGGCGCGTGCCCTTCTGGGCCGCAGGGCTGCTGGCCGTGGCAGGACTGTGGCTGCGATCGTCGCTGGCAGAGAGCCCACGGTTCCTCGAAATGGATGACCGCGCACGCGTGCCGCTTGCCGAAGTCGTGCGCGACCACTGGCGGCTCGTCCTGCTGACCGCCGGCGCGCTCGCGGCGGGATACGCCATCTTCTACGCCGTGACCACCTGGTCCCTCGCCTACGGGACGGAGCGACTGGGGGTGAGCCGTACGGTCATGCTGACCTGCATCATGGCCGCCGTGGTGGTGAAGGGCTCAGCCACGCCGCTGGTGGCCATGCTGGCCGACCGTTTCGGCCGACGGCCCCTGTGCCTCGCGGGATGCGCGGGCTCCGCCCTGTGGATGTTTCCGATGGTCGCGCTCCTCGCCACGGGGGCTCCGCTTTTGATGTTCCTCGGCATCCTGGGGGCGATGCTGGCGTTCATCACGATGTTCGCCGTGATCGCCGCGTATCTGGCGGAGCTGTACGAGCCGCGCGTGCGCTGCACGGGAGCCGCGGTCGGCTACAACCTTGGCGGAGTCCTCGGCGGCGCGCTGACGCCGATCGTGGCGACGGCGCTCGCTGAGCAGGGCGGCCCGGTGCCCTGGGGTGTGGCCGCGTATCTGACGGGGCTCGCTCTGCTCAGCCTGGGCTGCTTCGCGCTGCTGCCGGAGACGCGCCCGGCGCGTGTGATGGCGGCGGAGCCCGCAGTCGGATGACCGGTCAGGCGTGAGGACGTGCCCAGAACACCTTCCTGTGAGGCGGGCGCGTGGGTGGGGCCGGTGGGCTGGGGCCTGATGTGGTGGCCATCCGGCCGGTGCGACATCTGCCGAGGACAACCTCGAAGGTTGACTCATCGCTGAGGGCGTGAGCGCGTCGGGTCTGTCAGTTCCTGTTCAGGGTGCGGGACACGCCGGCGACAACAGCCGTGGTGAGGAGCCAGCCGACCGCGATCAGTAGGTAGGAGAGCCACTGTGTCGCCCCGGTCCAATGCCATGCGCTGCGCTGGCCGAAGTCACCGATGGGGAAGAGCAAGTCGACGGTGTAGATGAAGGGGTTGAACGGGTCGCCCTCTCCGGTCTTCGTCCGGATCGGCGAGCGGGCGCTGAACACCAGGCTGCCGAGCAGGCAGAGCGCGGTCATCCACAAGGCGGCCAGCCAGGGCCGATAGCCGTACCCGACGGCGGCATCGAGCAGGTATCCCCACACCCGTCCGGGTCGGTTCAGGGTGCGGCGGCGGTGGCGCTGCTTCTCCAGCAGCACCGTCCGGGCATCGTCGTCGTGGCCGGCCTGGCGGTAGCAGGCGGCGAGCTGCTCGTACGGCTGCGGGGCGTAGCCCGGGTTCCGGCGGATCCACGCCAGGCGTTGGGCAACATCCTCCTGCGGGGGTGTTCTGTCGGAGCGGAGGGAGCCGTAGACGAAGCCATCCATTCGTACCTCCGCCGGCCAGCTCTGCTCGCGGTCGTGCAGAACAGTCGCCCTGGCACCCTGCAGGTCCACTGCTCCCGTTGGCCTTGCGGCGAGGCTGAAGTCGAATGTTCCGACCTGCATTCCGACGCCGAACAGCGCCGTGTCGCCACCTCGGAGGGTGGCTCCCTCAAGGGTCAGCAGGTCCGATATCTGAGCACCCCGCATCCGCAGAGTTCCCACCGCGCTGAAGCCTTCGGACATGTCGACCACCGTGGCAGTCGCGTTGTCCGCAATCAGTGCCATGCCGTCAGGGCTCTCCAGGCGCGCGCCCTGCATGAACAGGCCACCGGACAATTGCGCGCCCGGCAGCCGCACCCCGCCCCGCGTGGTGAAACCCTTCTGGCAGAAGATGCCACCGCCCATGACCAGGCCGCCCGCGAACACCGCCCATTGCCCGGACGCCGATATCCGCGCCCCGTTCAGATCCAGCTCTCCAGCCACATGAGCGTTGATGAGGGAGAGGCGACCTGTTTCCATCACGGACCTGTTCAGGTCGAAATGGCCCTCGATGCGGGCCAGTCCGGCGTCCACACCGGGGACCCAACTGCTCGTGATGCGGATTGTCCGCGTGGAGGCCGCGTAAAAGCTGGCTGCCTGCTCCAACCGGCATTCCTTCAGCCAGAGCAGGTGGTTGATCTCCGCACCGTCCAGATCGAGGCGGCCGGTGATCCGTGCGCCTGCGAGGTGCAGGGAAGGGACTGTGCTCGACCGCTCCGTGTTGCCGCCCAGCAGAAGGGCAGCCACGACCTCGGCGCGGACTGTGCGCTCGGCCCCCCAGTGAGCCCCTCCGGCGGGATCGTCGTCCTCAGGCGCCCCGGTCCGCAGATCCACCCACCGCCCCTCGGGGAAGGAATCCCACAACGCACGCTCTGCCGCGGTCAGTTCGTCGTAGATCAGCACCGCCACAGGCTACGGGTGCTTCGCTTCGTCGCTGCTGTATGCGAGGTAAACGAACTCGCTGCGACCGGGGCGTTCACGGACTTCGAGCCGTCCCGAATGGCCCCGTTCGCCGCGATGAACCGGCGTCAGTTCGGCAGGCTGATCAACAAGCTACGGCAATCGACGGTGTGGATCCGGTCCCGCAAGGGCCGACCCAGGAGGCTGGCGCTGGAGGACCACCTTCTGCTGACCGTCGCGTAGTGGCGCGCAGTCGGTGACTCCTGGCTCGTGCGGATCTGGCCTTCGATCGCCTGGCGGGTACGGCGCGAGGGATCCGATGCCGGGGGGTCCGCCCGGACCGAGCGAGCGTGAGTGCGTCGGCGGCCGTTCCCGCCGCTCGGGTGGGATTCGATGGAATGGTCCAGAGCTGCCGCCTCCGCTACAGTGCGATCTTTGTTCGATTCGTTGGTGGTGTAGGGGGAGATCGTGAGTGTCCAACTGCGAGACACTGCACAGGCTTTGGCGCAGACACTCTGGCGGGAGCACACCGTCTACCGGGAGCGGTCCGGGGGAGTGGTGATCCGAGGTGTGCATGTGCAGCGCTGGATCAGTCTCGCGCCTGCCGGAGGTAGGGACGAGATACTCATCCGGGCGGGGCGCATCCTCGAGGGTGGCACCACCGCGCCGGCGCGATCGGAAGCCGTGGTGTCGCTCTCCACTGACACTGCCCAGCTTGCGGCGACCTGCCGCCGCCTGCTCGCCGAAGCGGCCTCCGGCCCTCCGCCGGCCGCGTCCAGGCCGGCGGCATCCCGTCAGGCGGTCAACTCCGTTGCGCGTACCGGTCGAGGCGCGCGTGGCAGGGGCCTTGGCTACTGGGCAATTGTCGTCTGTGTGGTCGGGATTGCGGCCCTTTCGGTCTACGGCGCTTCGCTGAGTACGTAACGAGCCTGGCCATGCAGTCGTCGGGGAGCTTGCGGCCTGGCCACATCAGCCTTGGAGGGCGAGGGCTCCCCTCCTCCCTTCGGGGAGGGGAGGATTCAAACCATCGGGATCAGGAGCCCGGGAAGGTCACCGGCCTGAACGGCTTCCTGGTCGATGGACAGGCCGCAGTAGCTTCCGACGGCGGTGAACACCGCTTCGGGCAGCCGGGGACGGTGCTCTTCGTAGTACGCCGTCACGGCGGCTTCGCCCACGTCCCCGATGGCCGGGAACACCGCGCCCGCCGCGTGGAGTGCCGTGTCCAGTGCGGAGGCATCCCCGGTGTCCGCTCCGAATTCGGCCTGCCAGGCACGCCCGTCACCCGGTGCATGGATGATCCTGTGCGGTGGGCTCCACCAGTTCATCGTCACGCAGACGATCTCCTCGTCCGGGCAGGGACGCATCGACTCCACCCCTTGGTAGCCGGTGGCCCACGTCGCCATGCCCCAGTCTTCCAGCACGTACACCCAGTCCCCGCATGCGCCGTACATGGCGCGGTTGACGTGCGGTGACCGATCGCCCCGGCGCCTCGCCGGCACGGTGATGTCCTTGCAGGGGGTGCGGGCGGCCAGCTCATCGAGGTCGGCGCCCAGCGCGATGAGGAACTCGTCGGCATCCGGTCCGCGGACACAGGTCAGCGATATTCCGCCGAGCATTCCGGGCAGGGCGGCGGACTTCTCTGTGGTGCTGTGTGCGCCTATCCAGGCGATCCCGTCAGACATACGGATCACACTACTGACCTTGAATTCATGATTTCGCCAGTCGTACATGACCAGGCCGGTGCCGGCGAGGCGAGCGGCGAAGAGGCCCGGGCGGTACTGGGGCTGCTGCGCCTGCGCTTCACGGCCCTGGTGATCTGGCACAGGCCGGCTGCGCAATGCTGCGATGCCTCCCTTGACCGTCGACCAGATGCCTTCCTGTGGTTCAGATCCGTTGCGGGCGAGGGCAGTTGGAATGCGGTGAGCCAGTTGGTGTTCCGCGGCGGGGAACTTCAGAAAGGGGGCGGTCAGGCGGAGTGCGGATAGGGGCGTTGTCCCAGACCAGTACCGTCGAGCTATCGAGCTGGACGCGGGGGCGCGAGGGCCGGCGGAGCACGTCACTGAAGGCACGCCACCCGAAGCCCTTCGGCTGGTCCTTGACCCATTGTGGTCGGAGTTCCCTGGCCAACGGTCGGGGTAAGCGGCCGTTGTTCCCGGACGAGGATCAGGTGGTGCGGTAGGTGGACAAGCACCTGTGCCGCCCCGGGGCCTGGTGGCTCTGACCTGCACCGGTTAGGGAATCGGCTCGCCGTCTGAGCGGCCGTTCGATTTCTCCGGGGTCGTTGTCAGTGGTGGGCTCTACCTTGGTGGTATGGCCCGTGGAAGGGGCCGGAGGACGTCAAGGGGGAGGCGGCATGCCTGAGTGGGTTTGGGCGATACTCGTTCCGGTCGGTCTGTTGGCTGTGGGTCTGGGGGCGTTCTTGGTCTGGGCTCGTCTGGGGACGAAGGAACCGTTGAAGCACGACAACCGGATGCCGGAGACCCATTTTCGGCAGGGTGGTGGGATCGGCGGCGGCTGATCGGTGGCATCCGGTCAGCATGGCCGCGCCTTGCTGTGGCCGAGCCGGGCTGAATGCGGTGGCGGGGAACATGTCCTGCCCGGAACGGTCATTCCAGCATGGCCAAGCACGTTGACCAGCCGGAGTCCGCACGGCCCGTACGCTCAGGCGATAACAGACGGGACATCAACTCACCTATTGCGGTCCGTCCGTGGACAGCATCGCTTCGGTCAGTTCGGTCAGTGGGTCCGGTCAAGGGGAAGTGGGAGTCCGCCGGGAAGTACCACAGGTGCTCGGCCGCAACAGAGGGAGAGACGCCCTACGTACCACGCTCATTCCCACGGCCCCCTGCTGAGCGGTGTTTCTGGGTGAAGCACGTTCCGGAGACCAGAGGATAGGCAGCAAGACCAGTGCCCGTATGCAGAGTTCTGCTGCGTGTGTGCCCGCCTCAATGCCGAAGCTGGATGAGGCGGTCCGTGGCGTGGAGGCCCGTAAATCCCTAGGCTGATCGGCGGTTCGGCCGGGAGTGATCGGGCGGCGGAGCCGCGGTGTCGGCGGCCTATCGGGGGCTGTCGGTGCGATGTCGGTGGTATTTGGCACCTTTCGGAGGGACCTGCCGGGTATCCATCCGGCACACGTTGGACCCGAAGGGGTACGTCATCCCGGTGGGGGAGTTCGAAGCAGGATATGAGCGCCTGCTCGCTCCCCTCGCCGAGGCGGGCACGCAACTGATCCTCATAGAGCCCTTCCTCCTGCCGATCGACGGCGGCGTCGAGGCCGGAGACGCACTCATCGGAGAGGAGGAGCGGAGGTTATGGCGCACCGACCTGGACCCGAAGATCCATGCCGTGCGCGAACTCGCTCACAAGTACGGCGCGCATCTGCGGGACGCCGACGCCATGTTCGCCGAGCTTGCCGCGAAGACCTGGCCGGAGTACTGGGCCGCGGACGGTGTGCATCCGACGCCGGCCGGTCACGCCGCACTCGCGGAGGCCTGGCTGCGCCTGGTGGCGTGAGCGGGTCTGGCTGATCGCCCGCGACACGATCGCGAGGAGCTTCGCCGGTCCGGCCGTCCTCGGTGGACCGTAGGTGCGTGGGCGGGATGAGCCGGCTGACGGCAAGTCCTTGCTCGGCTGTGTCCCGTTGCCACCTGGGCGGATCGGCGCTGTGCCGGCCGTTTGCTGTGCCTGTTGGCAATCTCGCCCATCGAAAGCACCTTGTCTTCAACGTCGTCGCCATGCAGGCGCGTTGGAGACAAGGTGCGGTGGCCCGCGGCCGTTGCCGAGCGCGAGCGGGCCGGGCCAGGGAACAAGCCGAGCCGTTCAGCTCAGTTTGCCTTGATCGGTGACTGTGCCCTAGTCAGCACAGACGCCGACACCAAGCGTGACGCCCCTGGTGGCGCTGCTGAATCCGTCGCTGCGCTAGCGGCGGATGTCACGCGCGATCGGTCCCTGGGGTCGCTCCTCACGGGTGTAGGTCACTCGCTCACCTGCCCTGAGAGTCGACGGTCCGCTTTCGGTGCTGCCGAACTCGCCATAGGGGGCGAGAACATCGGCCCCGTCTTCGTCCGCACGGATGACGGCTTCCGCCCGTCCGTCACTGACTGCCTGCACGGTTCCGGTCCTGTGTTTCTTCACCTGAACTCCCGATGTGGTTGTGGTGCGTTGTGCTGCCATTCGCGGCAGTGAGGCGACCTGAAGCGTGCGGGCCGCCGCCCTGTGGCTTCACTGGTCCAGCGGTGCGCACTCTTCGGTTGCTTCTACGCCTAACCGACCATTTCCTGGGAAATCGGCGTGCATTGAGTTGTCTGGGGCACCCCCGCACTCCGGGCGCGCGCAAGGGTGGGAGTTCTCGCCCCGCTCCCTCTCGCTGGCCGCTGGCGGATCCGTCGGCCGCACGTCTCCCTTGCGTGTCTGGCTGCCCCGTCGGGCACATGCTGCTGAGGCTTTGAGGAGAGATTCGCGTCGCACCTTGTGGCCGTGGTCCTTCGCGACCTTCGCGGTCCGGCCGGTCACCAGCGGCTGAGCCGGTACGCCGAACCCGAATCCCGGCCGTGTGCGCACATGCTCGAAGAGGGCGGCGGGCTGCTGGAGAGCCGCCGCGCGTCGAGCAGGACCGCTGCTTCAGTGGTGGTTTCCTCATCGGCGGAGGTGGGGTTGACGACGGCCGGGCCACGGGCACGCCAGACGCGAAGCTGCCGTCCCCCGCTCCCAGGCCTTGCTCCATCTATCGAGATTCGATAGATTCACATCGCAACTCGATGGAAGGATGGGCCATGGCAAAGCTGACAGTGGGTGCGCTGCGTGCCGTGCTTGCGGTGGTGCTCGCCGGCACCGTGTTCGTGCAGGCATTGATGGTGTGGGCATTGGCCACCGACCCGGAGGACGGGACGCTGCCGCTGACCCCGCTACGCGTGATCGCGATCCTGGGCATGGTGTCGGTCCAGGTCACCGTGGTCTGCGTATGGCGGCTGGTAACCATGGTGCGCCGCGGAACAGTGTTCTCCCACGCCGCCTTCCGGTACGTGGATGCCGTGATCGGTGCGATCGTGGCGGCTGCCCTCCTGTGGTTCGCGGTCACGGTCCTCAACGCGCCGGGCCAGCGGGCCGACCCGGGCGTCACCGTCATCATGGGCGGGATCGCCCTGGCCATCCTGGGGGTCGCGCTCATCGTGCTCGTGCTGCGCATGCTGCTCGCCCAGGCCGTCGCGCGCGACGTCGAAGCGGCGCAGATGGAGGCCGAGCTGGGCGAGGTGATCTGATGGCGATCGCCGTCGACATCGACGTGATGCTGGCCAGGCGGAAGATGTCCGTGGGCGAGCTCGCGGACCGCGTAGGGATCACGCCCGCCAACCTGGCGGTACTCAAGAACGGCCGCGCCAAGGCGGTGCGCTTCGCGACCCTCGCCGCGCTCTGCGAGGTGCTCAAGTGCCAGCCGGGCGACCTGCTGCGCTGGGAGGCCGAGGACGCCGCGGGCGGATGACGTGCCCCGGGCGGGGTGTCGCATCGCCTGACGCCACCGGCCTGTGACACGGCAGGTGGACCGCGGCGCCCCCTGAACGCCTCCTCCAGCGCAGCGCATCCGTCGCGGTCTACAACACTCGAGCACCGCAGCGACCCGTGGACGGCTGCCTCGCCGAGGCCGGTCTGGCCATCAGGTGCCCGCTAGTAGTGACTACGGCGCGGTCGGGTGGATCCATCCGACCCCGGGTTCGTTTTAGTCGTTCACCAGCAGGATCTTGCCGATGTGCCGGCCTGCGTCCATGCGCCGGTGCGCCTCGGCGGCCTCGGCCATGGGCAGGGTCTGATCGATGATGAGCTGCACGGCTCCGTTCTCGATCATCGGCCACACCTTCTCTTGCGCTTCGGCCACGATGGCGGCTTTCTGCTCTGTGGGCCGGGTGCGCAGGGTGGTGCCGTGCACCGACAAGCGGCGGAAGACCAGCTCGGCGAGGTTGCATCGACG
The DNA here is from genome assembly GCF_045782725.1 of Streptomyces sp. Pv4-95. Taxonomy (NCBI): domain Bacteria; kingdom Bacillati; phylum Actinomycetota; class Actinomycetes; order Kitasatosporales; family Streptomycetaceae; genus Streptomyces; species Streptomyces sp. Pv4-95. Next base: position 157,745 of record NZ_CP127172.1, on the reverse strand, counting down.
TCGGCTCCCTCACCACCCCCTCCCAACTGGACACCGTCACCGCACACGTCGACGACGCCGTCACCAAGGGCGCGACCGTCCTGGCCGGCGGCACGGCCCGCCCCGACCTGGGCCCGCTGTTCTACGCACCGACCATCCTCACCGACGTCACCCCAGCCATGACGCTGTACGCACACGAGACCTTCGGCCCCGTCGTCTCCCTCTACCCCTTCGACAACGTCGACGAGGCGATCGCGCGGGCCAACGCCACCCCCTACGGTCTCAACGCCAGCGTCTGGACCCGCAACGGGGCGCGGGGCCGGGCCGTCGCCGCACGCATCCACGCCGGCACCGTCAACGAAGCCTTCGCCGCGGCCTGGGGCAGCATCGACGCACCGATGGGCGGCATGGGCGACTCAGGAATCGGCCGCCGCCACGGCGCGGACGGAATTTTCAAATACACCGAGCCGCAAACCGTCGCCCATCAGCGCCTCCAGGGCTTCACCCCGCCGGCCCGCATCTCGCCCGACACCTGGGTCGCGCTCCTGACCGGCGCACAGAAAGTCCTCAAGGCCGTCGGTGCTCGCTGAGCCCCTTACGGGAGGGGAGCCGTACCACGCAAGGGAGGCAGAGATGACCAGAGTCCTTTCGTCGTGCCCGCAGCAGACCGCTGGACGCTGAAGGACGGCGAAGTGCACCCCTCGGGCTACTGGGGCGAGGAACTCGCCGTGCCGCACAAGATCTTCACCCGCGCAGGATCGGAGATCACGCTGGCCACGCCCGGCGGCAGGGCTCCCACGCTGGACCGCCTGAGGCATGTCCCGTACCGCAGGCATGCCCTCCAAATTGCGCGAGGTCGCCCGGTACCCCGGCTCCATCCAGGGCGAGTTGAACAATCGCAGGCCCCTGGAGGAGATCGACCCGGACGCATTCGACCTGGTCTTCTACCCGGGCGGGCACGGACCGATGGAGGACCTCGCCGTCGACCCGGTCTCGGGAGCTCTCCTCACCCGCGTGCTGCACTCCGGCAAGCCGCTGGCGCTGCTGTGCCACGCACCGGCGGCCACGTTCGCGGCGAGGAACGAGGACGGCTCGTGGCCGTTCGCCGGATACCGGCTGACGGGCCTGTCCAACCTGGAGGAGAAGTTCAACAGCTTCGGACGCAAGGCGATCTGGCTCCTGGAAGACCGCCTGCGCGAAAGCGGCGCCGACTACCGCAAGGGACGCCTGCCCCTGCGTCCGTTCATGGAAGTCGACCGCAACCTCTACACCGGACAGAACCCCGCCTCCTCCGAACTGCTCGCCAAGCGGCTCGTCGACGACTCGCGTCGATGAGCACGGCGCAGCCGTTCAACGCGTCATCGCACTGGCCGATCTTGGTTGGGGACGTCGCGGTCGCAACGGTAGAGCCGTCTCCCTCGACCACTCAGCCGAAAGTGCTGGCGAGGTAGGCGTTGCGGGTTCTGATGAGGTGGGGCATGTACCGGCCCAGGACAAACCTGTCCGCGATGCGTCCGACGGGCCCCAGGGGTGAAGCGAAGTCGATGACGTCTCGCATGATGGTGCCGCCGTTGCCGTCCGGCTCGAAGTGGTGGGCGTGACGCCATAGTGCGAAGGGCCCGGACTCCTGCTCGTCCACGAAACGTCGGGGCCGATCGTACGAGGTGATGCGGGCCTTGAGTCGCCACGTCAGGCCGAAATGGCGAGCCTGGAAGGTCACCGTGTCACCGAGCGACAACTCGCCCCGGGTCCTGCCGCCAACGGCGCGCTCTGCCGAATCGGCCATCGAGCGGGTGTGCGCCTCCACGTCCAGGCAAACCGCGAACACCTGGTCCGGGGGTGCGGCGATGGCTGTCACGACCTCGAAGTGCTTCACAAGTGGATTCTAGGAGCTGGGGATTCCGGGCCCTTCTCAGGGCATGTCGATCGAACCTCAGGCGCGGTGCTCCTCCTGGGTCTGCGCGAGACGGAGTCGGACGGCTGCGGGGCGACTGCGTGATGACTGTGCGGACCGGCAGTGGTTGGAGCTGCCCGAGGAAGGCTTGCGGGGAAGTTGTCGGTCACACGACCGAGAAAGAGATGCCATGCCCTTCGTCGACGCGTCGGTCCAGCAAGCTGATGACCAGCGAGCTCGGCCGGGTCGCCCCGATCGTCCTTCCCGGCGAGTCGTCCGCGGCGGACTTGGGGAGCGGGTGGGGCCTGGGGCTTCGCCGGGTGGCTGCTCGGTGGTGGGAGTTGGCCAGGGCGAACTGCCGCAGCGGGCCGAAGTGGGCCTCGATGGGCCGGCCGATGAGACGTGGGCCGGGGCGAAGCACAGCTCGACCCTGATCTGCTTCGCGCAGCAGTGCATGTCCGCCGTGGTGTGGTGGAGAACTGTCCAAGGTGATGTAGATCGGAGCGTCGCCGGCTCGTGCGGCACGGATCACCTTCAGCGCGGCCAAGGCTCGATACGCCGCCTTGGCCATCGGGTTGCCGTCCCAGCGCCTCCTCGCGCGTCAAGTCCTCCAGCAGCCACTCTCCATCCGCCAGGAAGCGCGTCACATTCGAGGCTCGGCCAGGGCGGAGGCGCATGTTGACCGCGATCTGGACGGGGGACCGGCTCATGGAGCTGCGCTATCGACGCGCCGGAGGTAGCTGTGAGCGTTACCCGTCCTGCTCTTCGTCGATTGCTGTCGTTTGAGCAGTGATGTGTTCTTGGTCGGACGGAGGTGCTGTTGGTGTGTCGATGTCGTTCTCGCTGGCGTCTTCACGGCGCTTTTTCAGCGCGAGTTCCTTGGCTGTCTTTTCTGAGTGCAGTCTCATTTCTGCCTCGGCCCTGAGGTCGTACACCGTTTGCCTCCTGAGCTTTACCGTGCGTGATCGGTGTGGGAGTGCCCGGGGTTGCTGTCCCTCGCCCGACGTCGAGCGAGGGACAGCGGTGGACAGGGCTTGTGTGTCTGTTGTCAGGGCGAACTGTCCGAGGGGGGTGTTCTAGATGAGCGGCCGGTCAGGCTGTCACAAGCATGTCGAGCGTGATGCCCCGCTGTTTTGCCCAGTTCTCCAGCGTAGTGCGGCAGGCGTGGTCGAGGTGGCGCAGCTCGGAGAGGTCGAGTTCGATGGGCTTGTCGTGGGGGAGGGCTTCGAGGGTTTCGAGCATGCGGGGTAGGCGGAGGAAGGTGGCTGAGCCGGTGAGGGTGACGAGAAGCCGGCCGTCGGTCGTCTCGTGAGTCTCGAGGTGGATGTGGGAGGTTTCCCAGGCGCTTTTGATCACGGCGAGGGCGATGCCGAGGAGGACGCCTTCGAACATGTTGGTGGTGATGATGGCGATCGCGGTGACGGCGAGGACGAGGGCCTCGCCGCGGTGCGTGCGCCACAGGGGGAGGAGGTCCTTGACCGGGACGAGCTTGCAGCCGGCGTGGACGAGAACCCCGGCGAGCGCGGCCAGGGGAATGATGCCGATCGCGGCCGGGAGGAGAGCGGCGAAGAGCACGAGCCAGAGTCCGTGCAGGATGCGGGAGAGTTTGGTCTTGGCTCCGGCCTGGACGTTGGCGGAGCTGCGGACGATGACCGCTGTCAGCGGCAGCGCGCCGAGCACTCCGCAGATGGCGTTGCCCACGCCCTGGGCCATCAGCTCCTTGTTGAAGTCGGTTCGCGGTCCGTCGTGCATGCGGTCGACTGCGGCAGCGCTGAAGAGGCTTTCGGCCGAGGCGATGAGGGTGAAGGCGAGGACCGTGCCGAGGGCGGCGATGCTGCCCAGCGAGGCGAAGTCGGATAGCCCTGGGGGCTGGATGGCCGAGAGGAGCCCCTGTACCTCGACTCGGGGGACGGACCATCCGGCCATCGCGGTCGCGCCGGTGGCCAGGGCGACCGCGGCAAGGGGTGCGGGGAGCAGCTGGGCGCGGGCCGGGAGCTTCTTCCACAGCACCAGGACGGCGATGGTGCCTGCACCTATGGCGAACGCGGTCAGGGCTTGGCTGGAGGTGGCGATCTCGGTCACCAGGTGCGGCATCCCCAGGATCTTGCCGATCCCCGAGCGGGGCTGCTTGACGTCGGCCATGGTGTAGAGCTGACCGAAGATCAGAACGAGTCCGATCCCGGCGAGCATGCCCTGGACGACGGCGACCGTGATCGCGCGGAAGAAGCGCCCGAATCGCAGTGCGCCCAGGGCGAGTTGGGCAAGTCCAGCGAGCAGAACGATGGCCCCCAGAACACCGAGGCCGAATTCCTGCACTGCCTCGAAGACCAGGACGGTCAGGCCGGCGGCCGGTCCGCTGACTTGAAGGCTGCTGCCGGGAAGGAAGCCGACGACCAGGCCGCCGACTATGCCGGTGATCAGACCGAGTTCGGCGGGCACGCCGGAGGCTACGGCCACACCCACGCACAGGGGTAGGGCGACCAAGAAGACGACGAGCGAAGCCAGGACATCGCGCCGAAGATGGGCGGGCTTTTTGAGGGTGGAGAGCATCAGTGAACTTCCTCGCACAGCGGAAGCGGAAGGGGAGGTACTGGGCGGCCCGTGGGACGGGCGTGTACGGGTCACAGCGGCAAGAAGGTCTTGCCGTCCGGCCCGCATGCCTTGGCTGCTCCGGTGTGCACCTCGTAGTACCAGGCGTGCACCTGCAAGGTGCCCTCCGCGACCCCTTCCACGATGCAGGGGTGGGTGTGCAGCCGCTCCACCTGGGCGACCGTGTGGAGCTGGACCGCCTCCGCGATGTCCGGGGAGTGGGGGGTGGTGGTCTCGGGCCTGGCGGCAGCGTGCTCCAACCAGCCTTGTACGGCGGGTAGTTCGGAGAGGTTGCCTCCGCTGATCAGCGCGTTGACCGCGCCGCAGTGGGAGTGCCCGCACACGACGACATCGCGGACGCCGAGTACCCGAACTGCGTACTCGATGGTGGCTGTCTCGGCGGTGGGGTGCTCGCTGCTGTACTCGGGCACGATGTTGCCCGCCGTGCGCAGCTCGAACAGTTCACCTGGGCGTGCGCCGGTGATCAGGGACGGCACTACGCGGGAGTCGGAGCAGGTGATGAACAGCACCTCGGGACTCTGCCCGGCCTCTAGGGCGCTGAACTCCTCAGCACGGTCTGCTACATGCGCCGTGAAGGATCGTGCGTTGTCAACCAGGGACTTCATGGTGGCCTTTCTCCTGCGCCGCGAGAGTGGCCGCGGGCGCGGTGTGTTCAGGTCATCAGTGGAAGGAACATGTGCCGGTTCGCCTGAAGGCATCAACCGGTGATTCCGCGGCATCGTTGACGCGGAGTAAGAGGTGATACGGGACGGACGACGCTCGCGCTTACGGAGCGGAGCGCCTCGCCACGGCAGGGCGACGGGAGCGGGAACGTCTGTGGTCCGGGAGTGGCCATGCCGACCAGGGGCCGAAAGCGCACAGAATCCGCCGCAGCTCCATCAGCACATCCCCCCGAGTAACGTGGCCATGAGCCAGACGTGCACGCTTTCGCGACAGCACGTCAGGCGGTTCGCTTGACTATCGCGCGAACACCTCTTTGCCTGGAGATTACCCTACGGTCGGGGCTCAAGTCACGGTCAAATAACGGCCAAGCGCCGTCCCCTGCGGCCAAATTGGCGCATTTCCCAATGCGAACCACCCGGGCGTACGCGCCGTGGTGCGGGATCCGGCGAGCGCTTCTACACACGCCCCCGCCCTTCGAGATCCGGCTTCACCGCAAGACGCGTCCTGCCCGGCCACCGGCACGTCATGCGCCTGTCAGCCTCGCGGCGTGCGCCGGACAAGTACACGACGGTGTGGCCAGAACGGGGGGCGGGAGCGGGACGCTCCTAGGGGATGACTTCAGATCTCGCGCCCACATCAGAAGCGATGGGAGGGTGACGGCGGCTTGGTAGGACTCGGCAGTCTTGCCGCGGCCGGGACCGTTGAGGCGCGCCTCGCAGGTTAGGGACCTGCTTGCGCAGTTGCTCGGCGCTCCTGCGGGCAGTCTTGCCTCACGCTCCTGGGCAACGTGTACGTGGAGCGCACCAAATGGCGCCGGACCCAACGACGCGAGCAGGGAACTGCGTTCTCTTGATGCGCACCTCCGTCGCCGTTTTTTTGTTCCTAGGTCACCGGTGGCGGGGGCAGGAGGAGACGACCGATGTAGCGTCCTTCGGGCAGGTCGCCCGCGTCCACGTCTCAATGCCGGCGGCTAGGACAAGCTCAGCCGATGCGGATCGAAGTGACCTTGTAGATCACGGCCGAGCTCATTGAAGGTCCGCGGCAGGTCAGCCGGCACGGCGGTGTGCGGTGGGCCTGCACCTCGACGTCGATGGCCGCGGGACGTGGTGGGCGTCCGGTGATGCGAATCCGCCAGCGGTCGATGTCGCGGGAAGTCTCGGCGATCACGTAGTCGTGGCGGCCGGCGGGGCCGAAGCGTCTGAGTACGGCTGCGACAGCGGCCTGCTGCGGCGGGAACAGATCCGTGTATCCGCGCAGGTGCTCTGCCTGAATGCGGTCGGCCAGGTGCTCTTCGATCACTGCGACGGACGACCTGGCATCGAGCCCGCCGTAGTAGACGCCGTCGGGTGCGACGACGACGTTGGCGGCGAACCTGTCACCGCCCACGTGGGTGCATTCCCACACCAGGTCCGGCCAGCGTTCACTCAGGACGCGTCCCACGGGCCGTCCGCGCAAGGCGCAACAGGCGTCGTGCTGACCGTGGGTGCAGACGAGGACGACGGGCTGACAGCCGAGCTCTCCGGGGGCACCGAGGGCTCTGGCGATCTGCGCCAAGTCCTCATCTCGGCTCCACGTGCCCCATTGCTGCCGATGGGCGCCGGAGCTGTCATGGCGCAGTACGGCCCAGCGGCTGGAGCCTTCGGGCCTGCGGGGGCCGTGCCGCCTGACCAGAAGCACTCGTGCCCGCATCGCCTGGGCGGCGGAGAACACGCATGCTTTGGTGGCAGGCTCAAGATTGAGGCCGTCGAAGCCGTTGGGAGGCCAGCCGCCTCGGTACTCGATGAGGACCCAGACAGAGCCGTGCGGTGCTGTGCCCATGATCGAGTCGCCGCGCATCCGGGCGTAATCGGCGCAGAAGAAGCGGCCTGTCGCACTCACCGCGGCGCAGTCACCGTTCGGCGGGCACCAGTACGCCCGCGCGCAGCAGTCTCTCGACGAGTCGGACGCCGAGATCTCCGGCGGTGCGGACCTCTCCGTCCAGCACGCGGGTTACCGACGGCAGGTCGGTCTCCGGGAAGTCGAGCCAGCCCACGCGTGTGGTCAGGCGCGAGCCCTCCAATCGAGCTTCCAGCGCCTCACGGAGCCGCACTCGGGACTCAGGGCCGAGGTCGTCGACGGCCCTGAACTGGGCCAGCGGCCCCAGCGGCGCCGGGCGTCCGTGCCCGCGCCGGGTGCGGTGAAACAGCGGGGCGGAATCGGCCTCTGTGACGGCGGCGACGAGGCGTTCACGGACGATGTCGATCTCGCCGGCCGGTCCGTTCACGCCCAGAGGCAGGGTCTGGCGCATCTGGGGATCCTCGCGCAGCACCGCGAGTGCGGATCGGGCGAGCTGTTCGGCCAGTGCGTAGCGTGTCCAGCTGTGGATTCCGAGCGTCAGGTGGATCGAGACGTCGCCCTGCGCCTGCGCGCCGTGGAGCCAGCCCCGCGGCAGGTAGAGGACATCGCCGGGCTCCAGCACGGTGTCGATGTAGGGCTTGCCCTTCGCGGCCTGGGCCACGGCGGAGCGGTGATCGGTCCAGGGCTGATCGGGCAGCGGATCCGAATGGACGGGCTCGTGGACGAGCCAGAGCTTGGTGCCTTCGATCTGAAGGACGAAGACATCGTGGACGTCGTAGTGGTCGTCGAACCCGTGGTTCTGCGGCGGCGTGACGTAGGCATTGGCCTGCACGGGATGTCCCAGCTCTGTGCTCAGTCTGGCGCTGAAGTCCGCGACCGGCTGCCATGTGCGCTGCAGAGCCTGCAGGACGAGTGTTGCGCCGTTGGCAAACCCGCGCCACAGCGCGGTGTCGTCGAGCTGGTCGGAGATGGTGGCGCCGACGCCGCCGGACGAGGTGAAGGACGAATCGGGCAAGGTGGCGCCATCCTTGGCAACGCGGAGAAAGGGCGTACGCAGTCCGCGACGCGAGATCAGTTCGTCCACGTCGTCGGCGGAGAACAGGTCGGAGAAATCGCTTGCACGGTGGGTCAGCAGAGCAGTCCGCGCCCATATGTCGCGGGCGAACTCCTCCCGGCTCAGGTTGGTCAAGCGCGTCTCCAGAACCCCGGCGCCCGCTGTGGCGCCGACGCCCGGGATCTCGGTGCCGGGAGTACTCAAGAGCGGCTGCCGGAGTCGTCGGCGCCTCCGTCGGCTCCTCCGTCGTGGGCGCCGGGTGTGCCGGCTGCGCCGCCGTCCGCGGGGCCTTCTGCTCCGTTGTCGGCTCCTCCGTCGTGGGCGCCGGGTGTGCCGGCTGCGCCGCCGTCCGCGGGGCCTTCTGCTCCGCCGTCGGCTCCTCCGTCGTGGGCGCCGGGTGCGCCGGCTGCACCACCGTCCGCGGGACCCTCTTGCTGGTTCGGAAGCTGCTCGGGGTTGGTCATCATGCCTCCTGAGAATCGGACGGCAGGGACCGGGCTCTCGCATAGTGCCTGATCGGCAGAGAGGGCGATCCTCATGGACACCGCCCACAATCACCGTATCGCTGTGGGGCGAAAGCATCGATTCGAGAGGGAAAATCTCGCGGGCGCCGGACCGGTCGGTGCGATCGTTCGGACTCCGGAAGCGTGGCGCTGCCCGAAAACGCGGGCGGACGGTTCCTCCCGAGCTTCGGAGCCGAGGGCCAGACAGCGACAGGCTGTACACGTGCGGGGACAAGCAGTGGTCAGGCGCGTCATCAATGGCGACACCGCTGCCCGGTGCTCGCCGCGGCGGTGTGCTGTCCACCCCCACCGGGGTACCGATCGCCCGGTGCAGCCGCTCCGGAGTCCGGTTCGTCACTGACCTAGCAGACCGGCCCCAGCGCGATCGCACCGAATGAGACCTCAGCCGTACGGCCCAAAACCTCCATTGGTCCGCTGCGTTCCCGGCGCTCAGCTGAGAAGCTCCGTGGATGATCGCCGAAACGTCCATCCCCACCGCCGGACAGAGGTAGGACTGCGCGCTACTTGGGCTGGGGGTGGGTGGCCCTCTCCGTACAGCTGCGGGCGACGCTATCGGCGAAGACCCGGGCGAGCGGGGTAAGGGCGTCCCAGCGGCGGACGGCCCAGCCGACGGGGAGCGGGGGCAGCTCGGGGATGGGGATGAGGCGGAGAGGACCGTCACCGGGTACCTCCCAGCCGGGCAGGACAGGCACGACGGCGTGACCGAGGCCGAGCTCCACCAGCAGGAGGGCGGTGTCCCAGTCGGCGACGCTGGTGTCGGACCTGGTCCGGACACCGAGCTCGGCGAACGCGGCGTCGAGGCGGGCGCCTGAAGTGGAGTTCTGAGGGAGTCGGATGAGGCTGATGTCGCTGAATTCAGCTGTGTTGACACAGGGTTGGACCGCCAGTGGATGGTCGGCGCGGACTGCCAGTACCCAGGGCAGGGCGACGACGGGGCGCTGCTCGATACCGCGCACCGGGCCGGCGATCGTGACCCAGGCGAGGTCCAGGTTGCCGGCGGTGAGCGCGTCGAAGCAGTTGCGGCTGGAGGTCTCCGTCCGGAATTCCAGACAGACCTTCGGGTAGCGCTGCCGGAAGGCGACGATGGCCTCGGACATGAAGTGCCGCACGGTTGTTCCGCCCGTGGTGACACGTACGGCTCCGCTGTCGCCGTTGACAAGGTCCCCGAGACGCCGCAGGGCCAGATCCAGGCCGGTGATGCTGTCCGAGGCGGCATCGCACAAGACGCGCCCCGCGTATGTGGGCACGACGCCGCGTGGCCGGCGTTCCAGAAGGCTCACACCGGCCTCTCGCTCCAGGCGTTTCACATGCTGGCTCACCGCTGATTGCGTGCAGGTGGTGGGGCGCGGAAACGTCTATGGCCGGTGGATCTGGACCTCGCACACGGCCACGGCATCGGTGAAGGTCGGCAGTAACTTCTACGACGTCTCCGCCTACCACAAAGCATCGCCCATAGGCGGAACTGTGCATGGCTGATCGCGCTCCTCAGCGCGGCCGAGGCGGGCCCCGGAATTCCGGGGCCCGCCTGGCGGCGTTGCTCACTCTGGCACTCGTACTGCCGTCCTGCGCTCCCGCGCCGAAGTATCAACAGCCGAGGCCGGGCACTGACTTGTACGGTGCGCTGCCCGCCCCGTCAGCAGCCACTCCGACCTCCTGCGCACCACCATGAACGCCCGGATGGAAAACCGTCCCCCCGCAACGAGGGCAACGGCGGTGACTGTGGCATCTCCCGATGCCACCCGTGCCCTGGCCGCCGCTTACATCCTGCAGAGGGGGAACGCCGCCTCCCCGGCAGATCTACGACTGGCCCGACCGACTCTCCTGCCCAACCTGCGCGCCCAGATCGTCAGTTCTCGCTCCCCGGAGAAGGCCGCAGCTGTCTTGCACGCGCTATCAGACCTGGCTGAGACCGATCGCAGCCTGCTCCCGACCTCAGAGCTTAAGGTGCTTGTTACGACGGCTGCTGCGCGCGCCGATCGCATTGCGAGCAACGGGCCGAGCGCCGTCGTGCCGCTGCTCTCCGCAGTGCACCGCGCACAACGTCACTGGCCCCGGCAAACGCGCGAGCCGCTCACCCACATGGCTCGCCTCCTTTGCGACACCAAGCCTTCAGCGGAGGCGGAGCCCGGCGACTCCCTCGTCGCCTATCACTGGAAGCTCACGCTCGCCAAGGTTGGCGGCTGCCGCGTCTCCACATCGGAGAGAGCCGTAGCGAGCACGGCCGAGAATCGTGCCGCTAAAGCAGCGCGACACGCGGATCAAAATCAGCCCTCGATCTCAGATGCCCTCCTGACGCTCGAGATGCTCCCTTCCTCCAGCTCCTCAGCATCGGGCACCCGCACCGCCCGAGAAAGTGCCTGGAAGGACATCGCGGAGAGGGTTGACGCGTCGGGGGACTACTTCTCCGGCATGTCCGCCCCGCTGTCCGAGCTCGTTGCTGCGGCGCGCCGCAGCCAGATTGACGAGCGCCCGCTCCGCCTCTCCCGGAGCAATGTTTCTGCGCTGCGCGCCGTGGCCGCTCTCGCGGGTGCGGTGACCGACACTCCGGAGCCGGCGGGGCTCCTCGACTCGCTGGCCACCACCACTACGCTCCGATGGCTGGATTCAGCGCCGACGAGAGCGAACCAGCGGCCGGAGACAACACAGCGCCCTGGAGTCAATCAGTGGGCAGCATCCGTGGTGGCGGACATCGCCGCAGGTTCGCCCGCTGCAGCCAAGAAGCTTCAGGAACTCTCCACTGCGCGGCCCACTCACGGGCATCGCTCTGCGCTCACCGCCGGAGAGGCGGCCGACATGGTGACGCTCACGTCTGTGGCCATGCTGGACGCGTACCGTGCCGGGATCGGATGCTCGCGCCAGGCCGATGCGGCCTCCGCGGCAGGCGGGCCGGCAGCCCAAGCAATCGCCCAAGGCAAAGTCGCCTCCTCGCCCACCACGCTCGTCTGGTCCGCACTGCTGACCGCACGTGATCTGCATTGCAACCACGGCAAATCCGATGTTTCTGTCGGCCCGCTCACGGCTCGGCTGACGCAACTGCGTATGCAGCAGCTGCGCACCCATGAATCACCTGTCGTCAGCAATTGGGCGCTGGCCGAACTCGCCTGCTCCGGCCCTCGCAGACTGCATGGCGCCCACGCACCCACGGCCCGTGACGCCGGAATCGGCCCTGTGGCCGCCCAGCCGAGCTCGGCCTTGTACGCATGGGCCCGACTCCAGCAGATACGTAAGACCGGCTGTTCAGGGGGGCTATTCCACCCCGTGAGAGGATTGAAGGATGAAACAGATGACTGACCAGAACACACGCCGCATCCCGGCGAGCGGCTTGGTCTTCGTGGCGGTCATCGCTGTGGCCGGTGGGTTTGGTCGTGACCTGTGGCCGGGCCTCGCCATTGCGATCATTGCCCTGCTCTCAGCAGCGTCCCTGTGGCGGCCCCGGACCCTCGCCGATAACAACCGCGGCGTTCACGAGGATTGAGCCTGCAGGCAGGTGCGGCCCTGAGAGGAGTGCGGTTGGCGTCGGCGCGGCCGCGCGGTGCGGGGTTTCAGCCCCGTTGGACGCTTTCGCTCACCAGGTGGCCCTCCCCGGAGGGGGCGAATAATCGAGTGGAACTGATGCGAGTGTGACCGCTGCTCTGTAGGAGGTGGTGGTCTTCTCCTATCGGGTGGCGATGCCGCGGAAGCTGAAGACGGAGTCCGACGAGTTGCGTCGGCGGTAGACCCCAGGTTGAGGTCTGATGGGCGGTTGCCGCAGCGCAGCGCGTGCGATGGAGCCGGCGCCGCTGCTGGCCGTTTCTTTTGCGCGGATGCTGCCGTGACGCTGGCCCAGTGTCATCAGAGGGCGAGAGGGCCCAGTCGTCGCAGGCGAGGTGGGCTTTCGCCTGTAAATGCGTTGCCACCACGTTGCTCCCCGCGAGAGCGCCGTGCGCGGCGGCTGGAGTGGGCGCACCCTGGTAAGAGGGGAGCTGGAGGTGACTGTCATGTTGCAGACCGCCATCGGATGGCATGTCGAGCTGGAATTCGAGGAAGACGCCAAACGCACGCGTGCGGCCGCGCTGATACGGCTGCGCGACGGCACCGAGGTACGGGCCCATGGTTACGCGAGCCGTCACCCGGCCGACTCCAATCAGCCCAGGGTCGGTGAGGAGGTCGCGGGTGCCCGCGCACTCAACGAATTGGCCATGAGGCTGCTGACCAAGGCCCACGACGAGATCGACGACGCGTCCGGGCGTGTGTCGTATCCACTGACCTGAGACCGGCTCCTACGCGGAGGCGGGGCACGCCCGTGCATGCCGCTCTGGGAGGAGTCGGCCAGGGGCGCTGTGCATGTCAGCTCCGGGGCGTACGGCGCCTGTGCCGTTTCCATGCGCGTGCCCTGCGGGAGGCCTCATCGAACAGGAGTCGGCCCGTAAGCGCACCCCCGAAGACGACGACACCGACACCCACCAGCCAGGACTGGATGACGAGGACGGTGCCGACGGGGCCGTAGGTGACGGTGCTGGATGCGATCAACGGTGAGAAGACGAGACTGGAGAAGACCCTCAGGCCGATGAGCCCGACCACGGTGGCCACGGCGCCGGGGAACAGGGCACGCCAGCGGACCCGTCCGCCGAGCAGTACGTGCTGGGACCACCAGAGGAACAGCACGGCGCTCAGCGACGCGATGACCCCGCCCGCGAGGGGCTCGCGCTGCAGCGTGGTTGCCGAGGCGAAGAGAAATCCGGTCAGCACAGCGAGCCACACCACATGCCGCCAATGGGCATGCCAGCGGGCCGCCGGCAGGCCCCAGACCTTCTCGTAGCCGGTCTGAACCGCTACCCCGAAGGTCAGGCCGAACAGGGCAAGGGCGACGAAGCCAAACGCCGTCGTACTGCGCAGAGCCTGGTTGGGTCGAGCGAACAACTGCTCGATCAATTCTCTGGAGGCCGTCGAGACCCCGAGCCCTGCCCCGAGCCACTGCGCGAACCCTCGCCCGTGCTTGGGGTCACCAGTGGAAACAATGATGAGCAGCGGCACCAAGGTGAGGAACCCGAGCGCGGCAAAGCCCAACGCGCGCTGCCCCAGTTCAAGCTCCCTGCTTTGCCGCCACCCGCGGCCGACCGGCGACCGGCCGACCGCGCGTCGAAGCCGCCTGGTCAAAGAGGCGTGTTCCGCGTCCGCGGCGTTGGGCTTCATTGGCATACCAGTCGACTACCACGCCCCATGCCGGCATCACGCGAGGGCGCGGCGCTCGGTTCTGTCGAGTTCCCCGTCCAGGCTCGTGCCGGTGTGGTGTCGAGCCGGGCGTGGGACGGCGCGGGCGAGCTCCTGTGGTTCGGCCGTAGGCGGCTGGCCTGCGGCGATCTGCCCAGCGACCAAGTCGACCTGTGGCCGCATGCTCAGCACCCCTGGGGTGCGGGCCGCGCCCTCCCAGCGATGGCGCAGCGCGAAATCGCAACGCCAGGCGTGCCCCCGACGCGCTATGGGCCAAGACCGAACGGGCCTAGCACCGTCCTTGCCGCCGTTGCCTGTGGAGCAGGCGCTCAGGCCCCCGGGCCGGAGGCTGCCGCTTCGGCAGGCAGGCCGCGGGTGGTGACGAGTCGGGCGCTGCCGTCGGCCAGCCGGTAGGACAGGCCCACCACAGCCGTCTGTCCGGCGGCGACCTGATCGGCGAGCACCCGCGAGCGGTCGAGGAGGAGGTCGACGGTGTGCCTTATGTGCTCGGCGATGATGTCGTCGTCCTGGGTGAGCCCGGCAGCGCGGGCCGCCAGAACGCTAGGGGTGACACGTTCGATGACGTCGCGCACGTACCCGGTGGCGGCAACGCCGTCGGTGAGGGCGGCGCGGGTGGCAGCGACCGCACCACATGAGTCGTGACCGAGGACCACGACCAGCGGGCAGTCCAGCACGCTCACGCCGTATTCGATGCTGCCCAGCACCTCCGGCCCCGCCACATGGCCGGCGGTGCGGACGACGAACAGGTCACCCAGGCCCCGGTCGAAGATGACCTCGGCGGCCAGGCGGGAGTCGGAGCAGCCGAAGAGCACCGCGAACGGACGCTGGCCGGATGCGGTCTCCGCACGGCGTGCGGCGTCCTGGTTCGGGTGCTCCGAGGTGCCGGCGACGAAGCGCTCGTTGCCGGCCAGCAGCAGCTCAACGGCCTCGGATGGAGTCAGCGGAGGGGCGTCAGTCATGGCAGCAGGCTACGTCCAAGCCGCGCTCGCCGCTCTGTCGGGGCTCGCCGACCGGGCCTGGGCCGCCCGTCCGCCGATCTCCAACGCGCCGGCCCCGGTCGACCGCCGCAGCCCGCTCGCGGGCGTCACTCCGGGGGAGCGGCTCGCGGCGCTGTCTGGACCAGGGCTCGCCGCCCAGTCGGACAAGCCGGCTGCTGAACCCGCTCTCGGTGTGTCGACCGGCCGGCCGTCCCGCACACCGACTGGTCTGGATTGCTACGGCAGGTCCCCACAGGACCTGGTGAACATGATCGCCGAGCTCCGCGCCCGGGGCATTGGATTCCAGAGCCTGCACGAGGCCCTCGACACCACCACCCCGGGCGGCCGCCTGATCTTCCACGTATTCGCCGCACCGGCGGAGTTCGTCCGCGGACTCATCGTGGCTGGCACCCAAGAGAGCTTGGCCGCCGCGCGAGCCAGCGGCAAGACCGGTGGTCGCCTGATCATCGTCACTGCCGAACTGATCCGCGCCGCCCCGCGACATGCTCCTCAACCCGGAGAACAGCGTCGTCGGCATCGCCCGGATTCGAGGCCCGGACGGACGACGGTCCGAGCCGCGCTGCGGTTTAGGTCGGCGGGCCGAACGACAGGTGGCGGCGCACTGTGCGGGAGACCGATGTGCGGCTCCGAGTCGCACCGGAGCCCTTGTCATCTGGGCAGAGCCCGCCGGAATCCAGCCGGTCGGCCTCCACAGTGGCGGTGGTCTCGATGTCCGGGGCGTCCGTTCATGGGGGCCGTCTCGGCTCGCGGCTGCGGCTCGTTGCTCCGCTCTTGCGCAAGGGCCGCCCGGGCTTGCTCCCGCCCTTGGACTCCGAGGCCGGCTTCTTCGCGGTCTGCTCAGTGGCCTCCGAGGCGTGGCGCGAGGCTTTGCCCGAGATCTTGCCGGACGCCCTGGCCGTGGACTTCTTCGCCTTACGCGCATCCGACCGCGCGGTGGCAGTGGCGCTGCCGCCCGCTTCTTCGACCGTCTTACCCGCAGCCACCCCCACCTCCTTGGTGGCCTTTCCTGCGCCCTTGCCCACCTCTCCCGCTGCCTTCTCAGCCCCCTCGCCGATGTCTCCCGCCGCCTTACCGGCTCCCTTGCCCACGTCCTGCACCGCTTCTCCGGCACCCTTCCCCAATTCGTCGACCGCCTTCTCGGCACCGCTGCCCAGGCTCTCCGCCGCTGACCCGAGACCGGATGTCACGTGCTCCAGGATCTGGGGGTTGCGGTCGATGGTGGACAGCACCCTGCCAACGATCGCAGCGACATTGTCGAGCCGGACCTTGAGCAGGGCTTGAGCCTCCACGCCCTTGATGTCGAGCTCCACACGGCCGAGCGACACGTCGGCGCCGACGTTGAGCTTGAGAAGGTCCAGGACCTCCACCTGCAAGGAGACCCTGGCCTGCAGGTCCTCGACCTGCAGACTGATCTCATCGACCTGGAGCTGCGGTACGTCGAGGAGGACGTCCGGATCGTCGGACCTGCCGGCGGGCTGAGACGGAGGCGTTTCTTCCAGCTCGCCTTCGAGCAGCTCGTCCTCGTCTTCTTCGACCTCGTCGTCCCACTGAGCGTCAGCCGACCCGCCCTCGGAGAGGGATCCGTCGTACTGCTCCTCGTCCTTCTCCTGCTCCTCCGGATCGGGCTCAGCGTGGGCGTGGTCCCTCATGCTGCCCCTCAAATTGTGAGTGCGAGTATCCCATCGTTTTTCACACTAGGGGCGGCATCCTCATCCCGCGCCCGGAGACAGCGCTGCCTGAGAGCAGGAACTTGCCGGCAGCAAGGTGCCGACCAGGGACGTTGTGCAGTGCGCCCATCGCTTGGCGCCGCCGCGCCAAGAAGAACTGGTTTGCATCGCACCCTGGTGGCAATTACGTCAGCATTTGGAACGGCCCGCGCAGCAATACACCGTCACCCCGCGGCCGTCCGCCTGAGACTGCGCAGTGGCCAGCGGTGGCGAATCGAGCCGATTACCCCGCATGCCGCCTCATACGACAAGCGATAGTAGAGAAGGACTGCGGCTTCTGTCGGCGGCAAGGCGGCCTTGAAAGCAGATGGAGCTCGGCACGCTGAGTGGCCGTCACTCCGAATAGGGAACCCGGAGCTTGGCCCAGGACGTTGGTCCCGGCCAGCCGTCCGCGTCCGCGCCCTGGTACCCGAGCTTCCTCTGCCACGTGGCGTAGCAGTCGCGGTGGTGTGTCGTCCACAGATTTCCGCTGAGAGGGTGGGCCGAGGGTGGGCCGGCCGAGCCGAATTCGGAGCATCCTTCTTCGACCAGGCGCGTTGCCATCAGGTTGATGATCGGGCTGCTCGGCTCACTTTTGAACCACTCGGAACCTGGGAAGGGCACATAACTGGATGTGTTCATCCTTGTATGTTGGTCGTATCCACCACTGCCCGCATGTCCACGGCCTTGCGGCTCGGTGAGTGCATACGACTGGTGGATGCCTGAGGATCGTTATCGCTGCATCCTGCCCGGCCGGCAGCGTGGAGGCATACCTGGAGCTCCTCGGGTTCTCCAGGCTGCGCACCGATCCTCACGTGCGCGGATCCTCGCCGTCATCGAAGCGCCCTCAGGTGAATCGGCGCAACTTCCCGCAACCTTCATGAGACGGACCGCGGCTGACTCCTAGCGTCGGACTGCCGGATTCCCGGTACGGCCCATGACCTGAGCGAGGCCCTGATGACGCATGTGCCCAGCACGGCGGGCTGTCACACGGTGTTTGTCGACGGTCCGCAGGACTGAGCACACGGAGATAAAGCTGAGCGAATGCATCTTCATCATGCCTCCGAGGTCATGACCTCATGGCGATATTGATCTTAGACAGGGGGACTGGCCACTCATAGCGTCGAGGTGTCCGCACATAGAGAGCGCAGTGAGGAGAACCCATTATGGTCACCGACGGTCTGGGGTCAGCCGGCATGTGCTGGAGGGGGCGGGGGAGAGGTAACGCGCCCCGAGCGACGCTCGTCAGATTGTTAGCTGTATCGCTGGCCACTGCTGTGGTCGGCGCGTGTGCTGTAGCCGGCGCAGGCGCTGATACCCCGGAACGAGGTCAAGTCGAGGTCCTCGAACTCAAGATTCGGAACGAACAGCACGCGGCTACCGATCTCGGCCCGGAGGGGCCAAGCTTGAGCGATATGAGCGTCTACTCCGGCGCCGCCATACAGGACGGCCGCAGAGTCGGACGTGGGGGTGGGTCGTGCCAGGTAATTCACGTCGGGGCCGATGAGCTCACGACGCAGTGCCTGATCACGATAGAACTCGAGCGTGGCTCTCTGACGATGCAGTCGCTCTCGCGCAGCGGAGTAATTTCGCTGGACATGGCCATCACTGGCGGTACAGGCGACTTCAGTAAGGCTCGGGGCACCGCTCGCTACTGGGACATCGCAACGCCGAAAGAGAGGCTGCGGGTCGAAATCCAGCGCTGATCGTGAAGCAACTCCGGAAGGTGGTGCCATGGTCGATGACGGTCGGTCGACGGCGGGCAGCGGATCCTCAACGGTGCTGACCGTCTGTCAGGCGCCACCGAGCCGTTGCCGCATGGCTGTGGTCGCCTGTCATCGGCCTGACCGCCGAGGACGTCGGCACGCGCTGACAGGCATTTCTGCGCAGCCCGCTGGGTGCCCTGGGACCTGGACCATCCGTGGGCCCCACGCCGTCCAGCACAGGCGTCGTCATCGGCCGGCCCCGGGCCACCCGTAGGGAAAGGACAGCCCTACGGGGGGGTGCGCGAGTGGTCGTTAGTGGCTGCCACCCTCCGTTGCCGCCTCGCGTGCGGGTGGCAGTTGAGAGCGGGCCGCTGTGGTGAACGGCCCGCTCTTCACCGGTCCGTCAGAGGATGCCCAGAAGGCCGAGGCCCAGGAGGCCGCCGCGGCCGAACCCGTAGCCGTCGTTGCGGTGGTGACGATTGTCCTTGTGCTTGCAGGTGCAGCGATGGTCGCGGTCCCGCTCCTTGCCCCACTTGGAGTGGCCCCGCTCGTGGCCCTTCATGTCCCGGTGGTCCGACGCGGAGGCCGGCGCTTTGGGGGCAGCCTCCGCAACGCCGGCGAGAGGGACGACGGCGACGGCGCTCAGCACCGTGGCCGCAAGGCAGTGGCTGATGAGCTTACGCATACGGTTCTCCTGATCAGCAGGAATCGGACTCCCGCATTGATGCCGCGCGCCACCACGGGTTGTGCATGCGTGACATCCACCCACCCCTTGAGGGCCCGATATTGCTCCGATCGCAGCAACGTAACCGGGAACCGCACTGCCTGCCACGGCGAGGCAGACCGCGAGACCAGCCTGCTCGTGGAAGTGGAAGGCGAACGGGAACCGCTTGACCCAAGCGCCCGGAGACGGGTGGTCCAGGCGGCGTGCAGGGGTGGTTCGATGCCCCCGATCAAGCGGTCGGCGCCAGATTCGCGGCCGGCATCAGTGCGGACGCCTATTCGTAGTCGCGCCGGGTGGCGAGTTGTCCCGCCTCCCACATCTCGTGGACGCGCTTCAGGCATTCCTTGTCGGTTTTCACTTCGTCCGCGAGGCGGAGGCCGATGATGTTGTTGGCCTCGTCCGCCTTGTTGTCCGCATCGGACCCGGGGAGGGCCTCCTCGTGCGCTTCGGCCATCTGCTTGGCGAAGTCTTCCCCGAGCCTCTTCTTGAGCAGGCACTGCCAGTACACATGGCGGATGGAGTTCTGCATCTCCGCGTCCGTCATCTGTCCGGTTTCCTTGTACACGTCTTTGTGCACTCCGAGCCATCGGACGATGTTGGCCGGGTATTTGAGGGCTACCCGGGCCTCTGCCCCGGAAATGTTCTTGTCGATGAGGTACCAGTACTTTTTCAGCGCGGAGGGACCTTCCTTCACGAGATCCTTCGCGACCTTGTCGAGGATGCCCGCGGCGTCGGAGAGGTTTTCCGCGACACCGGCCTTGCTGATGCCCGATTGCGCGAGTACGGAGAGGCCTGCTCCTGCAGCGGCGACGGCCAGCCGGTAGGAGAGTGCGAGTTCGGGGGCAAGCACCCAGACAGCCGCGGTACCCACGAACGCGGCGACGCTGAACCAGCTGATGTCCCGAGGTTCGAGGCCCTGCCCTTCGTGGAGTTTCCGGCGGGTCTCCACCATGGTGTCGAAGACGTCCGCACCCGGCACGGTGTTGCATTCGCAGCGGAACTCGGCGTCCCTGGTCACGCTCATCGACATGGTCCAGTCGCCGGCCTGCGGGTTCTCGACGATCAGGCACCGGATTGAGCCGCCCGACATCTTGACGAGTTTGCCGTCCTCGTCGACGTCCTCGTCATAGGTGTTCCCGTCGGGATCCTTGAGGGTCATGACGACGCCCTCAGGAAAGTCGACCGAGTCGTCGTCCTTCGTGATCACCGAGTAGAGGAAGGGCGCGTCCTGGCCGATGGTCATCGTGTTTGTCAGGTTGAACCGTTCCACGTTGCCCAGGCCGTCCAGGGACGGAAGGGTGTCGACCTGGCAGTACATGCAGTCGTTGTCGCCCTTGGCCTGCGCCGTGAACGCGGGGATGGGGCTCGGCTCGTTGCTGACGTCGAAAATGCCCCAGAGTCCGCCGACCCCCTTGTCCTCGATTTCCGTCGGCTCGTCGAAGTACTGGCCGGCGATGAGCGCCGGGGTCTGCTTTGCGGCCTCTTGCCAGTCGTCGCTGAGGGAGAGCCCCCAAAGGCGTGAGGCGTAGCGCGTGTACCCGTCGGGCGCCCCGTCCTTCTCTTCCACATGACCCCAGAACCAGTCCGGGACGTCGTCATTGTCGAGGACGTCGAACTCGCCCCAGAGCCCGAGTGCACCCTTGTCCACGATGCGGGTCGGCCGGTTGAAGTACTGCCTCTTGACCACGGCCGGGCAGTTCTGGGCGACGCTCTTCCAGTCCGCGTCGTTGGGAATGTTCCACAGCCGCGCCGAGAACTGCCGCATGCCGTTGTCTTTGGTTCCGTCGTCCTGGAACTGCAGAGGGCCGGCTGCGTGTCCCAGGAATCCCATGGAGTCCCACAGGTAGGAATTCGCCACCGGGATCGGCGGATCGGTGATGGGTGAGGGCTCGGTGACGGGGTTGCCGGAGGCACGGTAAAGGGCCTCGATGATGCCGTTGCCGTCTTCCCAGACGTCATTGGAGAGTTCCCAGATGATGACGCCCTGCGCGCCCACGTCCTTGAGGAACTTCAGCTTCGTGACGGCGGTGTCCGGGGTTTCGAAATAGATGTTGTGGGCGTACGGGTACTCGCCCGGAGGCAGGGGTTCAGCGAGCTTGGGGCGGGGCGTCTCACCGTCCACCTTGATGTTCGCGTCCTCAGCCTCACGGGCATCCGGGAACTCGTCCAGGATTTCCTTGTACCGCAGCACCTTGTAGCCCGGGGGCACTTCACCGGTGAGGTCGTCCGGCTCCTTGGCCGCGGCGAAGTCGTAGCCGTAGACGGGCACCCCGGCCGCGATCTTGCCGCGGTCCACGCCCTGCCCCGCTCCCTGCCAGTTCAGGAAGAGGGGGTTCGTCCAGTACCAGAGGCAGTCCTCGACCGACAGGATCGGATTGTTCTCCAGAGCGTCGCCGTCCGGGGCGTTCGGATCGGTGCCCGCCCCGGCTCCCGGCCAGCCGCCCTGCTGTTCTTCGAGGTACGACTCCAGATAGACGTCCGCCTCACGGATCTCCGCCGTCTTCTTCCCGCGAATCTTGTGCAGCGCGGAATGTGGGCCGACCGGGGATTTGTCCCACGACCCGGTGAGGTCGTAGGTCATCACGCCGATCCAGTCGAGGTGTTCGGCCATGTCCGGGTCGTAATTGTTCCCGTACCACGAGGTGCCGAAGACGGCTGCCGACACGACCTTGTCGGGCATGGCCTCCTTCAGCCTCTTGGCGAACAACGACAGACCCCGCCCCGCGGGATGCGGCCCGTCACTCTTCATCCGGCCGCCCTGGTCGCCCTGGCCGGGCCTGCCCCACCAGCACTCCAGGTCGAGGTCGACGCCGTCCAGACTGTTGTGGGTGACGTAGTCCACGACGTTGCGCACGGTCTGGTCGAGCTTCGGCGACGCCGGGTCGTTCCCGATCGCCGTCATCAGGTCCAGGAAGGCGAAGTCGTTCGCACCGCCGAGGGCGACCATGATCTTGGCCCCGTACGGGTTCGCGGCCATGTGTACGTCCGGGAGAATGGCGCTGATCTCCCGGACCGAGGCGAGGTCGAATTCGCCGGGGTTCTGCTCGCTGAACGTCAAGAAGGCGATGAGGCCGTGGGTGATGTACTTGTACATCGCACTCTTGCCGTAGTCGAACCCTTCCTCCTTCCGCCAGGTAGGGATGTAGGCAATGACTTTCGCCCGCTCGGTCTCCTTGTGCGGGGTCTGGTCGTACAACTCGTCGAAGTGGCGCCAGCCGTTCTTGTCGGGGTCCCCCACCCCCGGTTCCGAAGCCCAGAATGCGGCACGGAAAATATTGCCCTTGTACTTGGCTACGGCCCCTGTCTGGTAACCCTCGGGCTTCGGCTTCCACTCGGGTACGTTGGGATAATCCGAAGAAAGGCTCACTGAAACTCATTCCCCCTGATGCGGTGTTCGTGCGGTCATGTCCACTCAACCGGATACTTCCTCGCCATCCCAGACCAGATTCAGCCCACCGCCGGCTGAGCTCGGAGATATGCACTCCGCCAGGCCGGGGGTTTCGGGCCAGGCCGGGGTGGGGCGGTGAGTCGTCGGGTCATGTTCGCGATGAAAGCCCAGTAGATGAACGACGCGGGGGTGTCGGGACGGTCGCCGCACTCACGGCTGGGTTGTACCGGGACGGCCGAACCCCCTGAGGGCGATCGTGCTACGCGGTGCCTGGTTGGATGGTGCCCCGGGCCTGCCAGCGGTTTCCTTGCCTCGACTGGCTCGGGCTGGCGGTCGCCCAGGGGGGCGAGCTGGAGCTGGGCGGATGGATCCCGTGGGTGTGGCAGGCTCAGAACCTGGGTCGGCGGCGTTTCAGCCCCGGCAGCCGAGCGCCAGACTGGAGCCCTTCGTGACCAGCGACAACCACTGTGCCTCACCCACTTCAGCCTTCCGGTTGCTCGTCACCGGTGGTGGGACCGGCGGCCACACGTATCCGGCCCTTACTGCTGTGCGCACCTTGCAGGCCCGGCTCGCGGCTCAGGGCGGCGTACTTGAGGTGATGTGGGTGGGTAAGGCCGACAGTCTGGAGTCGCGCGTCGCGGCGGCTGAGGGAATCCCGTTCGCCGCGGTGGCCACAGGCAAGATTCGTCGCTCGAGGAACCCGCTGAAGCTGATCTCGCCGGCGAACGTCGCCGACATGAGCAGGGTGCCGTTGGGAATCCTCCAGGCCCGCAGGGTGATCAGCGGGTTCCGTCCGGACGTGGTCTTGGCCACTGGCGGGTACGTCGCGGTCCCGGTGGGCGTGGCCGCGACCAGGCTGTGCCACGTCCCGCTGGTCGTGCACGAACAGACTGTCCGCCTCGGACTTGCCAACAAGACCCTTGCCGGCGCGGCGACGCGGGTAGCGGTGTCCTCGGACTCAACTCTCTCCCTTCTGCCCGAAGCGGTGCGCTCAGCGACAGTGGTCACCGGCAACCCCGTGCGGCCCGAAGTGTTCACCGGTGACGCCGACAAGGCGATCGATGCCCTGTCGCTGCATGGCTTCGGCCGCCGCCTGCCCACCGTCTACGTCACCGGCGGCGCCCAGGGGTCACAGCAGATCAACGAAGCGGTGAGCGCCATCCTGCCGTGGCTGCTCGACCACGCGAATGTGATCCACCAGTGCGGGCCGGACAACGTCGAGGGACTGAGCCGGCGCGTCTCACGCCTTCCCGCGCAGGCTGCGGCGCGCTATCACCTGACCGGCTACGTCGGCTCTGAACTACCCGACGTCATGGCGCTTGCCGATGTGGTGATTTCGCGCAGCGGAGCGGGGACCATCGCCGAGCTGACAGCACTGGGGAAAGCCTCGGTGCTCATCCCGCTCGCCACATCGGCTGGGAACGAGCAGGCGCACAACGCCGGCCAACTGGAGGAGGCCGGCGCTGCCGTTACCGTGCTCGGCGACGTCACCTCCGACCGGCTGCATGAGGCGGTCGCCCCGCTGCTCACCGACCCCGCGCGGCGGGTGGCGATGGCGGAGCGGGCCCGAGCGTATGGGAAGCCGGACGCGGCGGACAGGCTGGTGGACGTGATCCTTTCCGCCGCCTCCGGCTGACCGGCCGCAGTGAGTCTGTGTGCGTTCCTCTCACCGCAGATCGCTTGGAACGTTTGTGAGGCTGTGGTGGCGGATGATGTCGCGGGCTGGTTGCCGGACTGCTTCGAAATCGCTGGACATCTTTCGGGTCAGTCGGTGAGCATCCGCACGTGACAGATGAAGCCGATCGCCGGAGGCCGCTCACGCGGAGCCCGAAAAGTGTCCGTTTTGTTGAGCTGTCCGGTGGGGCGATGTCCGCCTTGCTGGCTGGAGACCTGTCCGGAGCCAGCAGGATGTCCGGGGTTTCCCTGACCGAGTACTTCGTGACCGACGGGGCGCGGTGGCTGTGGCGGTTCCGGCTCGACCAGATGGCCGCCGAACCCGGCCATGGGCGGTGGATGGTACGGCAGGTGGTCGTCGGCGATGAGGGCCTGGTCGTCGGACATGCCGGGTTCCACGGACCGCCCGATGAGGTCGGGATGGTCGAGATCGGCTATTCCGTCGCTCCCGGCTTCCGCCGCCAGGGGTATGCCCGATCCACGCTGATCGAGTTGCTTCGCCGGGCAGCAGCGGAACCCGCAGTTACGACCGTGCGGGCGACGATCAGCCCCGACAATGTGGCATCCCTGGCCACGATCTCGGGTTTCGGCTTCGTTGAGGTCGGAGAGCAGTGGGATGAGGAGGACGGCCTCGAACTCGTCTTCGAGGTCCCTGCCTGCCGGGTTCCACCAGCTTGAGGTGCGGGTTCACGGCAGAACGCTGAGCTGTGACCCTGGCGTCCGGCGCGGTGGTCAGGCCGCGGCAGCCGGCGAGTGCCCGCCCCAGCAGCCAGCCGTGCAGGGCTCGGGTCTGCACGGTGTGGTTGGGGTGCTCAGGGTTGGCGATGGTGGACTGCCGCAGCGGGCGGGCCGAAGTGGGCCTCGATCGGTCGGCCCAGGGGGCGTTGGTCGGGGCGAAGGGCAGCTCGACCTTGCTCTTCTTCCGCCAGTGCCGGATCCCTTCAGAGGGAGCATGTCCGCACGCAGCCGTGCCGACCTCTGCCCGGTGAGCCGGCGCAGACCGGTTCGCACCGAAGCCCAGGTGCACACAGCGAGGACACGCCCGGTATTGGTGATGACGATGCAGCACGCGGCGGGAGGACCGATCGGGCGTGCCGGCGTTGCCGCCATCGAGAACATTGGAGCGGATGTGGTCGGCAGCGGCCCGGATATGGTCGGCCCGTGGGAAACGCTGGTGTGGCGTTGCCGGACGTGCCGCTGCCCGGGCACCGGTTCTCCGCCCGGTTCAGGAACGGTGCAGCATGGCTACTCAGCGCTTCGATGAGTGCCGGCCCCGTCCGGACCGGGGGAGTCCATTCCCAGGCCCCGACGGATGGCGGTTTCCACGGGTGAGTACGCGCCGTCGCTCCGTTCCCATGCGTACGGCGCGGCCGGCAGCAGCGGCGGCTGGGCCATGAAGCGCGGCCGGACTCCATGGTGCGGTTGCGCCGCGTGCACCAGGAACGGATGGCACAGATAGACGTCACCCGGGGACCCGGTGGCGAGGGCGAGTGGCCGGTGGTCGGACGCCGCCACCAGATCGGGCGCAAGGTCCAGCCCGCTGGCCCCGTCCTCGCCGTACTTCTCCAGCACCTTCGGCACGTCGAGGTGAGAGCCGATCCGGATCCGGGTCGGGGCGTCCTCCTCACCCACCTCGCTGAACAGGAACAGCATCAGCAGCGCCCGGCCCCGGGAGCGCAGATTTGTGAAGTACCAGCTCTCGCCCTCCGGCAGATAGCTCCCCTCGATGTGCCAGCCGGCGTCCGCCGGCTCCTCCGCGTGCGGAAAGCGCAAAGGGAAGGTGCCCAGCGAGTAGCGCGGCTCCCAGCACCCCTCGCCGACCAGCAGGTCGTACGCGCGGTGTAGGGACGGGGAGTTGGGTGCGGCGGCGAATGGCCCCTGCGCCATGCCGGCCACCCAGTGCACGGGCTGCGTCCACGTCGCTGGATCGTCCGGATCGCAGCCCGTCTCCCGCCACAGCAGCCGGGCGCAGTCCGCGGCCACGCGCGGTGCGACGGCGCCCTCCAGCTTCACGAAGCCGTCGCGGAGGAAGCGGGTCACCAAGGTCGTGTCATCCATGCCGCCATCGTGGGGCGGCACCGGTCCCGCTCACCCGACAGTATCCGCACCACCTTTGTCGGGCGTTCACCTCGTCCCCGCGCTCCGGGAGGAGAGGGAGATGCTGGTGCACGAGGACCGCAGGCCGGGGCGCTCGTGGGATGTGGGCCCGCCCGTCGATCGTCCCCTGGCCGCGCCGGTCACCCACTGGCGGAAGCCTCCGTGCCCTGGGCCCGGGCTGCCCGCGACCTGAAGAAAGGTCGCCGCGCCAGCCCGGGCTTCGCGTCGGCGTCGTGCGGCTGCACCTCAGTCCGTGTACACCTCGGCCCGGTCCACGCTCACGAAGGCGGCCCCGGACGACCCGTTGTGCTCGCCCGTCACCCGGACCCGCAGGGTGTGCTCGCCGTTCGCCAGGCGCGGGCTGAGGTACTGGAGCGTCTCGCCGGTGCGGATCGCGCCGTGGAAGTCGACGCGCTTCTCCGGGCCGCCGTCCACGCTGATCGCCGCGATGCCGTTGCCCGTGTCGCGGACGGAGAGCAGCGCGATCCGGGTGCCCTTGAAGGTGTACGTCGCGGTGTTGCCGGCCTGGTCACTCCAGTGGTCGTCGCTCCAGAAGCACTGCGTGGCGCAGCCCGTGCCGGAGTTCCACGTGCCGGTGTACGCGACTGTCCCGGGGCCGCTGGAGCGGCCGTCGTCGTTGATCCAGTAGGTGCCGGAGCCCGGGTCGCCGGACGGAAGGTCCTGCGTCGCGCCGATCGCCATGGGAGCGCCGAGGCCGGGGCTGCCGTCGGCGTTCCAACTGATCTTCTGTGCGCGGGTCGTGCGGTCGCTGTAGGTGTTCACCGCCGTGGTTTTGGCGTGGTAGATCAGCCAGTCCTCCTTGCCGTCGGGGGACTTGAAGAAGGCGTGGTGTCCGGGGCCGAACACGCCGCGGTCGTCGGCGCGGGAGAAGACGGGGCCCGAGTGTTGCGACCAGTTGCCGGGGACGAGCGGGTCGGCGCCGTCGGGCAGTGACATCATCCAGACCTGGTAGTCGGGCTTGCCGGTGTCGCAGGTCGAATACGTCATCCAGGTACGGCCGTTGCGGTTCAGGAATTCGGGGCCTTCGCGCACCTCGGGGCAGCCCCCGGCCCCATTGATCGCGACCGCGTCGCCCGAGACGGTGTACGGGTTCGACATCGGCGCGATGTTCAGGCCGTTGTGCTGGTACGCGTTGATGCCGCTGTACGCGAGGTAGAGGCGGCCGTTGTGCTGGAGGATGCCCGGGTCGATGGCGAAGTCGTTCGCGTGGTTGGGCGGGGTGAGCTTCGCCTTGAAGTGGTACGGGCCCGCCGGGTCGTCCTTCTCCGACTCCAGGACGTACAGCCGGTGATGGTCGTCCGTGCCGTCGTCCGCCGTGTAGTACAGGTACCAGCGGTCACCGAAGCGGTAGAACTCGGGGGCCCAGATGTGCTGGTTGCGGGAGGCGTCGGTGTCCGTCCACACCGTGATCGGGTCGGCGTCGAGCAGCGTGCTCAGGGACGGCGAACGCCACATCTTGATGCTGTCGCCCTGAGTCGTGGTGAGGTGGTAGGCCCCCTTCGCGTACGAAACGAAGGGGTCGGGGCCGGTGTTGAGCGGATTACGGAAGGTACCGGCAGCGTTGGGCGCCTCGCGCCCCGCGGTGGCCTCCGGTGCGCAGACCAGGCCGACGAGCAGGGTCAGGAGAGCGGCGAGCAGTGGCGTGCGGTAGCGGGCGCGCATGGGCGAATCCCTTACATCGATGTAAGTGCATTGCTTCAGGACCGTAGGGAAGGGGCCGGGGGAGTGTCAACGCAGGGTGTGCGCAGGCGAGTCGGGGGCGGGCAGTCACTGTCCGCCGAGGCCCGTGGTCGCCACCGATTGCACGATGTGCCGCTGGAAGAACACGAACACCGCCACGAGCGGCAGCGCGGCCAGCACGGCCGAGGCCATCGACTGCGCGTACTGGACGCCGTACGCGTCCTTCACCGACGTGATCCCGACGGGCAGCGTCATCAGCGACGGATCGGAGGTCGACACGAACGGCCACAGGAAGTTGTTCCATGCGCCGATGAACACGAAGATCGCCACGGCGGCGAGCATCGGCCGCGACAGTGGCAGCAGCACGGACCAGAAGATCCGCCAGTGCCCCGCGCCGTCGATCCTGGCCGCCTCCTCCAACTCCCGCGGCAGCGAGTCGAAGTGCTTCTTCAGGATGAACACCATCACCGGCGCCACCGTCTGCGGAAGGATCACCGCCGCGTAGGTGTCCAGCAGGTGCAGCGTCAGCATCTGCTGGAACCACGGCACGATCAGGATCTGCGGCGGCACCAGCACGGCCGCGACAGTGAGGACGAAGAGCGTGCGGCGGCCGGCGAACAGCGTGCGGGAGAACGCGTACCCCGCCATGGCGGAGACCAGGACGGTGACCACGGTGACGGCCGAGGAGATGAGCAGGCTGTTGAGCATCCACAGCGGCAGGGCTCCGCGCTCCCACACGCTGCTGAATCCCTGGAGGGTGAAGCCGTGCTCCGGCCACAGCCAGTGCAGCGGATCACTGGCGTCCCGCTCGGATTTGAACGCCGTCAGCAGCGCCCACGCCATGGGCAGCAGCCAGACCAGGGCTGCCACCGCCAGCGCGGCGAGGGCGAGCGTGCGCGCCGTCCGGCTCGCCCCGAGCGTCAGGTTCGTATGCGACCGGGCAGGACGCCGCGGTGGCCTCGATGTGCGCAGGGGCCGGGCGGCCCGGGGATCGGAAGCGGTGTCGGCGGGGGCATCGGTGGCGGTCATGGTCACTTCTCCCGGCGGCGGAGTGCGAGGAACTGGGCGGCGGACGCGAGGAGAACGAGGGCGAAGAAGAGGTAGCTGATCGCCGAGGCGTAACCGAGCCGGTATCCGGTGAAGCCGACGTCGTAGACATACTCGACGACGGGACGCGTCGAGTTGTTCGGGCCGCCCTTGGTGAGCAGATAGACCTGGTCGAAGACCTTCAGGGAGGCCAGGATCTGCAACACGGTGATCACCATTGTGATGCGGCTCAGTTGAGGCAGCGTGATCGACCTCAGGCGCCGCCATGCCCCGGCGCCGTCGATCGCCGCGGCCTCGTACAGGTGGTCAGGGACCGACTGCAACGCGGCCAGATACAACAGGAAGTTGAAGCCGACCGTCCACCACAGCGTGGTCAGTGCGATCGCCCACAGGGCCACCGACTCGTCGCTGAGCCAGGAGAGCTGACCGAGCCCGACCGCGTCGAGGAGGTGGTTGTAGAGGCCGAGGTCGGGTTGGTAGAGCCAGATCCACAGCAGACCGACGACACCGACGGGCAGTAGATACGGCGCGAAGAACGCCAGCCGCCATATCCACCGACCGGGCAACCCGGTGTGCACGAGCAGGGCCATGACGAGCGCCACGACGACGAGCGGCACGGTCGAGATGAGGGTGAACCACGCGGTGTGTCCGAGCGCCCGCCACATCTCCGCGTCCTGGATCGCCTCGGTGAAGTTGCCGAGGCCGACGAAGGAGGGGGTGTGCGCCGACAGGGCCCGGTCCGTCAGGCTCATCCACAGGCCCTGGCCCAGCGGCCAGAGCATGAACACCGCGAACAGGGCGAGGAAGGGCAGCGCGAAGAGCAGGCCGGGGGGCAGCAGCAGCCGCCGCACCGACCCCCCTGGCCGGGGCGAGGCGTGGGGAGAGGACATCGTGGTGCCTCCTGAGGGGGCGCGCGGCCGGTCAGGCCGGGCTGGGCTTGGCTAGGAAGGTGTTCAGGCGACGCACCATCGCACGCGCCGCACGGTCCGGGGCGAGACCGTCGAGCAGGGCCTGCTGGAGCACCTGCGACATGGCGTTCTGGAAGTCGGAGCCCGCGCCGGCGAACCAGACCGCCGGGTCGAGCACGACGTGGTCGGCGGCCGTCTTGTAATGCGCCTGGGGCAGCAGGCCGGCGTACTCCGTCGTCCGGGTGACCGGTTGGTAAGCGGGAATGTGGCCCGCCGTCGCCCAGATCTGACCGGCCTTCAGGAGCGCCGCCACTGCCCGGTGCGCCCGGCGGCGGTGCGCGGCTTCGGGGTGGTCGCGGTGGGGGAGGACGAAGGCGTGCGAGTCGGCGTAGACGGCCGGGGTGCCGAAGACGGTGGGGAACGGGGCGGCGCCCACGTTCTTGTCCGCGGCCCGGTACGTGCCCAGCTCCCACTCGCCCGACAGGGTCATCGCGGTCTGCCGGTTGGTGAACGCTGCCAGGCCGGCGTTGTAGTCGAGCCGCTTGGGGTTCACGCGGCCGTCCACCACCTTGGCCATGAACGCGATGACCTCGGCCATCCGGTCCACGTCCACCTCTGCAGGACCGCCTGGGGGGAGCGTGAACGCGCCGCCCGTCTGCCGGTACAGGCCGTAGAACAAACGCCAGCCCTGGGCGGTGTCGGTGACGTATCCGAAGGCGATGCCCTGCTTCCCGGATGCCCTCGCCAGCTCCTTGCCCGCCGCGAGGAAGCGGTCGGGGGAGGACAACGCGTCCACGTCGAGCGTGCCGTCCTTCGTGAGGAGCCCGGCTTTCCGCACCGGCTCGGGGTGAAAGAAGACGATGAACGGGTGGGTGTCGAGGGGGACCGCGTAGGTCCTGCCCTCGTACTGGGTACGTGACCACACCGCGTCGGCGAAGTCCTCGCGTCGGACGCCGAATTCGGCCAGCAGGTCCAGGTCCCACGGATCCACCAGGCCGGTCGGCGCGTACCCCGCAAGACGCGACATGTGTGCGACGGCGACGTCAGGGCCGCGTCCGCCGGCCGAGGCCATGGCGAGTTTCGTGTAGTACGGGGTGCCCCACTCCAGGACGGTGCGCTCGATGCGGGTGCCCGGCATGCCGGGCCGTGCCGCGCGCACCATGTCGTTGAGCAGGGCGCCGTCGGCCCCGCTGAACAGGTCCCAGAGGCGGACGGCCGACTCGCCGGCCGCCGACGCGCTGTCACAGCCGCTGAGCGCCCCGGCGCCCAGGACCGTGGCCCCGGCGGCGAGCGCGGTGGTGAGCGCGCGTCGCCGGGTGAGCGCGGTGCGACCGACGGGAGCAGGTGTGCCGGTCATCCGGCTCCTTCCCCGGGCTGCGGCGGACGGAGCCACCGCCACCCGGAAATTACATCGATGTAAGGGCCAATGGCTGAGCTAGTGCGAGCCTTCGAAGGCCGCGGGACGCAGCTGCGCGGCCCGCAACAGGGCGGTGTCGACCTTCTCGCCGCGGTCGAAACGGTAGATGCCGTTGCGCTCCTGAAAGACATCGGTCAGCTGGGTGTAGCAGTAGCCGAACATGTCCGGGTTACCGAGCAGCACCCCCGTCAGGCCGGTGAAGCGGTCGATGAACTCCTGCGCGCTGCGGGGCCGTTCGCCGTACCCCCAGGAAGAGTCGACCTCGTCGCCCGCTGCCTCGGCGGCCGCCCGTGGGTCCCACCAGATGCCGCCGAACTCGCTGCAGAAATAGGGCTGTCCGCCGTAGGGGACGGACCATGGGCGACCGTCGGGCCCCGCGTTCACGTACGGCTCGTCCTGCGCGAGCCCGTGCATGATCTTGGCGAAGGCAGTGGGGTCCTGCTCGTAGCAGTGCGAGTCGTACACGTCGGTCTCCGGGACCCGGTGCGCGTAGCCGGATGCGTCGATGACCGGGCGGGTGCCGTCGGCCAGCTTGGTGGCCAGGAACATCGCCCGGGTGACGTCATCGAGCTGGGTGATGCGGTCGTGCAGATGCTGGTACGTCTCGTTGAGCGGGCACCATCCGACGACCGAGGGGTGGGAGTAGTCCCGCTCCAGGGCCTCCAGCCACTGTGTGACGTAGCCGGCGTCGGGGCGTTGATTGTCGTCGCGCACGCCGACCTCGCAGCCCCAGTCGCCGAACTCGCCCCACACCAGGTAGCCGAGCCGGTCCGCGTGGTACAAATACCGCTCCTCGAAGACCTTCTGATGCAGCCGGGCGCCGTTGAAGCCTGCGGCCAGGCCGAGTTCGATGTCGCGTACGAGGTCCGCGTCACTCGGCGCGGTCATCAGGCCGTCCGGGTAGTAGCCCTGGTCGAGCACGAGACGCTGGAAGACGGGTGCGCCGTTCAGGAGCAGCCGCTTGCCGTCGACCGAGACCGAGCGCAGGCCCGCATAGGACCGGACCCGGTCCACCGTCGCCCCTTCCCCGTCGAGGACCTCGATCGTGAGGTCGTACAGGTGCGGGTCGCCCGGCGACCAGACGCGCAGCCGATCCTCGGGAACGCACAGGGCGAGGCGGGGGCTGAAGTCGAGATCGGCGCGGGCCTCGGCGGTGACGATGGCGCCCTGCTCGTCCGCCAGGGTCGCGCGGACCCGATGCCCGGGCGCGTTCCCGGTCAGGGGCAGCTCCAGGAAGAACGCGCCGGACGCCAGGTCCGGCGTGATGCGCGGCCGCTTCAGCGCCATGGTCCGGGGCACCGGCTCCAGCCACACGGTCTGCCAGATGCCGGTCGTGCGGGTGTAGTGGCAGTGCGTGTTCGCGTACCAGGTGGCCTGCTTGCCGCGGGCCTGCGGGCCATGCCGGCTGTCGCGGGCCCGCAGCACGAGCGTCAACTCCCGCCCGGCCACGGCCACCTCGCCGAGATCGGCGGTGAACGGGGTGAACCCACCGCGATGCCGCGCCACTTCCACGCCGTCCGCCCATACGGTCGTGTCGTGGTCCACGGCCCCGAAGTGCAGCAGCACCCGGGCGTCGGCCCACTCGGCGGGCACGGTCACGGTCCGCCGGTACCAGACAGCCTCCAGGAAGTCGGTCTCGCCGACTCCGGACAGCTCCGACTCTGGGCAGAACGGCACGGTGATGACACCGTTCAACTCACGCTCACACAGGCCCCGTTCGCGCCCGGTGTCCGCGCGATCGATCTCGAACTGCCACTCGCCGTTGAGATTGAGCCAGGTCTCGCGGGCGAACTGTGGGCGCGGATATTCCGGCCGCGGCAGGCCCTGGGCGTACGGAACGGGCATGGTGCTCCTCGCTCGTGGGTGCGGTGCCACTCGGTGCGGGCTCATGGCACCATGGCGGTTACATCGATGTAAATATCGGAGCGGCCGAGGCTCCGGCCCGAAACCGATTCGTGATGCTCGATACGATCGCGGACGGCAGACGGAAGGTATGAGCAGCGTGGCGGCCAGACCCAGGATCAAGGACGTGGCGGAGTACGCGGGCGTCTCGCCCAAGACCGTCTCCAACGTGATCAACAACTTCGAGCACGTGTCGGACCGGACCCGCGAGGCCGTACGCGAGGCCATCGACGCCCTCGGCTACCGCGTCAACATCGCCGGACGCCAGCTCCGCCAGGGCCGCACGGGCATGATCACCCTTGCCGTGCCCGAACTCGACGTCGCGTACTTCTCCGAACTGGCCAAGCACGTGATGGTCGAGGCCGACCGCCGGGGCCGGACGGTGCTTCTGCACCAGACCGGCGGCGCCCGTGAGCGGGAACTCGCCGCCCTGCACGGCTTCGACGCGCAGTTCACCGACGGCGTGATCCTCAGCCCGCTCGCCCTGCAGCCCCGCGATCTCGCCACACGCGACCGCGGACTGCCGGTCGTCCTGCTCGGTGAACGCCCCGCCGAGGGCAGTACCGACCATGTCGCCATCGACAACGTGCGAGCCGCGCGCGAGGCCACCGAGCACCTGCTCGCACGGGGTCGGCGCCGCATCGCCGTCGTCGGCGGCAAGGTGCGCGGCCCCCAGGGCACCGACCGGCTACGCACCGACGGCTACCGCGAGGCGCTGAAGGCGGCGGGGATCCCCTTCAACGGCGACCTCGTGGTGCCGGTGGACGCGTACCACTGGACGGACGGAGCGCGGGCAGCGGCCGCGCTCATGGGCTCCGACCAGCGCCCGGACGCGCTGCTCTGCCTCAACGACCACCTCGCGCTCGGAGCGCTGCGCGCCCTGTACGAGTTGGGTCGGAGCGTCCCCGGCGACCTGGACGTGGTCGGCTTCGACGACATCGAAGCCTCCCGCTTCAGCGTGCCGAGCCTGACCACGGTGTCCCCGGACAAGAAGGCGATCGCCCGCGCCGCCGTGGCGCTCCTGCTCGACCGGATCGACGAGCCGGCGACGGGCCCGCTGCAGGGCCATGTGGTGGGCCACGAGCTGAAGGTGCGGGAGAGCACAGGGGGGTGAGCGGCCGCCGATCGCCCTCCCGGTACCGCCCTATCGCCCTTGAGTGATCACCGCCTTCTCGGAGGGCCAAGACGCAGACCCGATGCTCTGCTCGGTGACCGCAGCTACGTCGGGCACCGGGCAGCCCCGGGCCCGCCCCGAACACGTCGCGGGATGGGCTCCTCAGCCTGCGGATTCCGCGCATACCTCCGCCGGCGCGGGAGGCAGACGCCTCGCTGTGAATGTCCCTGCGCGGGTTCAGCAGGGCTGTCTACCGGCGCCGTAACGTCTTCGAACGCCGGTCATAGCCAGCCTGCGATCTGCTCGGGGGAGCAATGCAGAGCCAGCTCGGCTCTCCCGCGCGCCGAGGGCGCCGCTGGACGGGCCTGGCCTGCTTGGACCGGCGCCCACGCGCTTACGCGGCCACATCGGCGGACGCGGCACGGTAGGCGCCCCCGACGCCGTTCGGGCGATCTCGCGGGAGACAGTCGAAGACGGCCTGCCCAGATGCCTGGACAACTGCCGGGGAAATCCTCCAGTGGCGATGCTGCGGGACATCTCCTCCCACTCTCCGCTGGTCAGATGCCGCTCTGATCGCGTCTGCGGGGTGAGGAGGACGCCGCCGCTCTGGTAGCGGACTGGCGGCGCCGTGCATCGGCCCCGAGCGCCCGCCCGATCAAGCTGAACGACCGTCCCTCGCGTCAGCGTCTCCAAAGCTCATCCCTGGCGGACCATGCGCGTTGTCCTCGAAGAGTTCCTGGGTACGGCGCAGCAGCGCTTGCCGTACTGCCGCCGGTGACAGGACTCGCAGGGGTGTGGCCAGGCTGAGGAGGTACCTGGCGAGCCCGTCCGCGTCGGGACCGCCGATGTCGACGATCGTGGCGTCGGGGCCTTCGGGACGGTGGGTACCGACCGTCGACGGGATCAGCCGCAGTGCCTGGTCCATGGACACCGGGAGGCGGATAGTCGCAGAGAGCGGGTAGGGGCCGGTCGCGACGGAGCGGGAGACGAGCAGCGCCGGGTCGGGCGGGTCGATGAGCTCCACCGGGTGCCCGGTTGGCCGTAGTTGGTCGACCCTGTCGGCCCGAAAGGTCCGCCATTGACCCTGTGTCACATCTCGGGCGACGAAGTACCAGCGGCGTCCGGTGTGGACCAGGCGGTAGGGGTCAACCTCCCGGATCGTGGCCCGGCCTTCCCAGTCGCGGTACGAGAGGCGGGCGCGCTCACCCCGGCGGCATGCGGCGGCCAGTTCCAGCAGCATGCCGGGCGTGATCTGAGGCTCGTCGGGTCTGGGAGTGTGCACGAAGGCGGCGTCCATCTCGCCCAGCCGGTCCGCGATCCGCTGCGGCAGCACCTGCTGCAGTTTCAGCAGCGCCGACAGTGCGGCTTGGTCGCCACCGAGAGCGCCGCTCAGCGCCGCCTCGCGCAGCCCGACAGCCACGGCGAGTGCTTCTTCGTCATCGAGGATCAGCGGCGGCACCCGGGAACCGGCACGGAGGCGATATCCGCCCCATGGCCCGGGCTCGGACTCGACGGCGTAGCCGAGTTCCCGGAGCTTGGCGATGTCCCGCCGTACCGTGCGCTCGGTGACCGCCATCCGGTCGGCCAGCTCACCGCAGGTCCACTGCGGCCGGGCGACCAGCAAGGAGGTCAATCGCAGCAGGCGGGCGGATGCGCTGATCACCTGTTGAAGTGTTCCACATGACCAGGACCGAAACTGTCCGGGTCCCGTCGTAGCGTCTTCTCCATGAACACGGAAACAACCTCCGCACCCACGTTCCGCTACTCGGCCGTCACCTTCGACTGCCCGGATCCTGCCGAACTGGGCCGCTTCTACGGCGAGGTGCTCGGCCTGCCCACCGTCTTCTCCACCGACCACTTCGTCCTGCTCGGCCAAGAGGGCGCGGCCGGGCTGGGCTTCAACCGCCTGACCGACTACCGCCGTCCCACCTGGCCAGACCCTTCCCAGGAAAAGCAGGCCCACATCGAACTGGGCGTCGATGACTTGGATGCAGCCCAAGCCCGGCTACTCG
Source organism: Streptomyces sp. Pv4-95 (assembly GCF_045782725.1). Lineage (NCBI taxonomy): Bacteria > Bacillati > Actinomycetota > Actinomycetes > Kitasatosporales > Streptomycetaceae > Streptomyces > Streptomyces sp. Pv4-95. Next base: position 121,580 of record NZ_CP127172.1, on the reverse strand, counting down.
CCCTGGGGGCCGTCAAGCCCGACTTCCAACCGGACCCTGACCGGTGGCGGGTTCTGCTGGATCCCGCAGGCCACCCGTTCTGCATCTCCACCCTGGTTTGAGTACGAGCCGCAAAGCATGGACGACGATCGCGCACCGGGGCAGGCGCAGCGCCGGTGCGCTGCTGCTTCAGTGGCGGCCGGGGGACTGGGCGTCGCTGGTCCTGTCGGCAGGGTGAGGCGTGGTGGGCCGGTCCAGCTGACTGTGACCGCCAACTCACGAGAGCTGTGATGCGCGACGGGAGGTTCTCCTAGTGGAGGGGGTGAAGAAGCCGCGGCAGGGTGAGGGCTGCAAGCTGGCCGGCCGCAGCTGGCACTCTTACTACGACGGCAAGACGGTGACCAATGCGCGCGAGCTCGACATCGATCACATGGTTCTCCTTGCCGAGGCCTGGGACTCCGGCGCGCCTCGAAGTGGAGCGCACATCGCCGCGAGGCCTACGCCAACGACCTCGGCGTGGAACGCTTTCTGGTCGCTGTCAGCCTGTTGCCCAACCGCACCAAGGGGGAGCTGTGGTCACCGGCCTGCTCTTCACCGTTGCGCCTGTGCGCCACCAGGCTCCGATACAACAGTCGCGGCACCAGGCAGCACGGCGCCGTCGCCCCACCGGTCGCAGCCGGGAGTGACACTTTTGCCGCTCGCGCCGCAGTGGGTAGTGCCGATCAATTGTCGGTGGCATGGTGCCTTGAGTGATTGCGGTCCCCCCGCCCTCAAAGCTGCCACGCGCGGCGCGGGAGGTCCCTGACGGGCCTCCCGCGCCATTGGCCCGTTGGCGCAGCGATGGCGATCCGAGGCGGCAATGTGAATTAGTGGTGAAGGGAGTTTCGGATTCGTCTGATGGGTAATGTGCAGGACCGTGACTTACCCCAATGACGGTATACCGCAAAATCGCCCCTACAACGCCCCTCCAAACCCTCCCTACCAGGGCGGACCAAACGCGCCAGGCGGCGATACGGCTCCGCTTCCCATGAGCGGGGAGGGCGCCCCGTATTACGGCAATTCGCCCTCGCCCTACGATCCTGCCCCGCCGCAGGCGTACGCCCCCGATCCGAATGCAGTCCCCCACTCCAGAAGGGGCAGGGGAGGGGGACAGCGAGGCGTCGGAGCGGACAGATTCGCCTTGACCATTCACGGTCTGGCGGATGTCGCCGCGGCCTTTCTCGGGCTGTGGATCCTGCTGTACCTGCTCGAAGCGAACCAGGCGAACGTCTTCGTCGACTTCGTGCACGGCGTGGCCGGCTGGCTCGCCGGCTGGTCACAGGACATCTTCGTCATGGACGCCGAAGGGTTGCGCGTCTTCTTCAACTACGCCCTCCCCGCGCTGGTTTACCTCGCGGTCGGCCATGGCGTAGCCGCCTGGCTGCGGCGCCTCTGACTGTGCTTCCGCCGGCCTCAAGGGGGCGCAGATCGGCTGCGCCCCCCTTAGCACTGAAGCAGGGATACCGGCCGTCGGCCGCCCCAGCGTATTCCGTTCTGCAACTGCGCGGTGATGCTGCCGAGTCGGGGGCAATGGCGCTCGGCCTCGGCTTGCCCGAATTCTCATAATCGGACCTGACTGCCCGTTCAGTCGTCCCCTTGCGTATGCGACGGGACGTCATAATCGGTTTCCTCGGGCGTTATGCATCAGGTCGTCGGAATCAGTCTGCCCGGGGCCCGTCTCTGGGTTTGCGTTTAAGGCCGTCGAGCAGTGGACTGTGGGGGCATGCATCCCAGTCCCCCGCGGCATGTACGCCCGACATTCAGCAACCGCACGAGCGTGCAAATGCCTCGTGTCCCCCGAATTCCCCCCCGCGGTATCCCTAGCCAACGGCCCCCCAGCCTCCCCGATCCGGCCCGGCGGCCTCTACGGTTCAGAGCCGCACACACGCCGCCGCGGCAAGGGCAAAAGGATCCTGATATCCGCTCTGGTCGTCCTGCTCGTGGAAGCCGCCGGCGCCCATTTCCGGGCCGGCGCCAACGGCCCACCCTGATCTCCCTGCCGCACGACTCGAACGTGACCATCCCGAAGTCCCGTGGTTCGGAGTCCGGCGCGATCAGGGCCGCGTGGGCGCTAACAAGCTCAACGCCTCGTTCACCTTCGATGGACCACAGTTGCTGGTCCGCACCGTCGAGTACAACACCGGGCTGCGTGTTGACCACTACGCCGAGATCGGCTTCACCGGCTTCGCGAACATTGTCGACGCCATGGGCGGCGTCGAGATGAACCTCGACCAGGGCTTCACGGACAAGTGGTCAGGAGCCGACTTCAAGACCGGCAAGCAGACCCTCGACGTCACCCATGCCGTCGCCTACGTCCGCACCCGGCACGCCTTCACCGGTAGCGACCTGGACCGCACCAAGAACCAGCAGTGCGAATGCATCCCTATGGACCGCACACAGGGCGGGGCCTCGCCGGCGCCCCATAATGAGCCCCGGCGCGGGCGGGCCGCAGAGGGGCCTAGCGTCGCCCGCGCCGGGAGGCGGATCCGCTGGCACGGGGGGAACCGTCGGATCCGCAGAGCCGATGACCAGTCGGCTACTTCTACAGCGCCACCAGTCGGCTCCTTGTTACACCCACGACCGGGCGTATCGCTCCCGATCGGACTGTCTCGCGAGGCTGAGTAATGCGGCAGCACTCTGCGACGCAGCGCGTGGGCCGGTAGCTGGACCGGCTCATGGAGAGGTGGGGAAGGAGCGTGCAATCTGCGGAAGTGACCGTTGGAACGCTGCGTAGTGGCTGACTTCGCCCTGGTTGACTACCCGGGCCCTGCCGCCGTGCGCCGACACCCGCTGCGCACAGCGATGGCTGTTGGCTATGGGCACGTCGTGATCGCCGGTGGCGCTGTAGAGCGTGACCGGCACGTTCGGTTTCCAGTCGCAGGTGAAGTCATTGCTGCGCAACACCGCCAGAAGTCTGCCGCTCGGGTTCCGCAGTTTCGCGTACCACTTGTCGGAGAGCAGTTCCGGCAGAGTTTCCGGCAGCTTTCCCGCGATCTGCTCCGCGGGGTGGTTGCTGTCGAAGAGCTCTTCCACGTAGTCGGCGTACGGGGCGCGAAAGACCTCCCGCGGGTCGGAGTAGAGGTGGTGCAGACGGTTTTGTGCGGTGAGGAAGTAGGCGGTGTAGAAGACGGCCGATCCTGGGCCGACCCGTCCGTCGAAGAGGCCGGGTAGCTGGCTGCTCGCGAGGTCGTACGCGCCACCGACCGCCGCCACACCGCGCAGTCGGAAGCGCGGGTCGGCCCCTGAGTTCAGAGTGCGGCCGAGCGCCATGGCTACCTGCCCACCTTGCGAGAAGCCCGTGGCATAGACACGCCCGTCGAGCGACCGACCGAGTTTCGGTGCTGCCGTGTGAGCGGCGCGGAGCATGTCGAGGGAGGCGGCGGCCGCGGAACGGTTGTCGAGGTAGGGGTGAGTGCCCGGGCCCGTACCGAGGCCGAGGTAGTCGGGAGAGACGGCCGCGCGTCCGGCCGAGGCGTAGAGGAGGGCGACGGTGCGGTCCGGGCCGTCCGAGACGGATGCCGCATAGCCGCGATAGGCCAACGTGCCGTGACCGTGGACGACGGTCGGGAGCTGGTGCCCTCCGCCGCGGGGCAGTGCGAGGAGACCCGACGCGGTGGTGGGTCTCCCGTCCGGGGCGACAGTGCGGTAGGTGAGGCGGTACGCGGCGACGCCGTACCGGGCGGTGTCGGTGGGATAGCCCGACTTCTGTGCCTCCTTGACGATGCGTTGGTAATCCCGCTCGCCGAGCGGCGTCACAGACGTCAGCTCACCACGGGCGTGTCCCCGCCCGGCCCCCTCCCCGGCGGCGGGTAGGGACGGGAACGTGAGGAGCGTCGCGAACGCTGCCGACGCAACCACGATCGCTCTGCGGCGGCCGGCATGCCGACGCCGACGGGCCCTGCCGGCATGTATTCCGGCTTGCCCACTGGGCGTTTTACCGGGAAGTGATCTCATACCCGAAAACTAGAGATCGGCGCCCCATCGTGGAATGCGGACATCCGCACACTCCACCTGCGGGAAACCACATCTCTGGTGGCCTCCCACCCCGGGCGGAGCGGACGACGGGCGGAAAGCAACTCCCAGGCCAGGGGGATCGATCCCGCTCCTGTCCCGCGGCGGCTGACTCACAGCGTCAGATCACCGAGGGCGATCCCCGCCCACAGATCCCCGCCCACACCGCGCGGGCCCAAGGCCCCCCGGCGACGAGGCCGAGAGGGCAACGTCCCCCGGGGCTATGCGGAAAACCCCACCTTGCGCGACGGTAATCCTCATACCGCCGCTGACCCGTGCTTTCTAGCGTTGCTCGTGAATCGCGGCGCCTGTACCTCAGCAGCCGCCTCCCAGCAGCTTGGAGAACGGCATGGATTTCGTGACTCTCGCACTTCCCCAGGAGCCCGCGAGCGGCATCGCGGGCTGGGCGGCCGACCTCGTGGACGCGATGGGCGCTCCGGGAGCGGGCCTCGCCATCGCTCTGGAGAACCTGTTTCCACCCTTGCCGAGTGAGGTGATTCTGCCCCTTGCCGGCTTTGCCGCCGGGCAGGGTGTGATCAGCCTGGCGTCCGCGCTGTTCTGGACGACAGTCGGTTCCGTGGTCGGCGCCGCCGTCCTGTACTGGATCGGGGCGCTCTTCGGCCGCGAGCGCATGCATGCGATCTGGGCCAAGTTTCCTCTGGTCAAGGGCGCCGACCTGGAGCGCACGGAGCAGTGGTTCGCCAAGCACGGCACGAAGGCGGTGCTTCTGGGCCGCATGGTGCCGATTTTCCGCAGCCTCATCTCGGTCCCGGCCGGCGTGGAACGCATGCCCCTGCCAGTTTTCCTGGCCCTGACCACCCTCGGCAGCCTGATCTGGAACACGTCCCTCGTGATGGCGGGCTATTGGCTGGGCGACCAGTGGGACGTGGTGGGGGCCTACGTCGGCTTTCTTTCCAAAGCCGTCCTCGTCCTGGTCGTCTTGGCCATCGCCGGCTACGTACTCGGGTGCCTCCGGGCCAGGAAGCAGCCCCGGTCCCAGCACCGTCGCACCTCCTGATCCGCGTCGGTGAACGGTGACATGCACCCCGCCCATCCCTGGCCCGCCCCCGCTGAACGATCTTGCCGCGGGGATGGCGCACCCCTAATGTCAACCAGCGTGAGAGGAGACCGGGCAGGCACAGAGACCGACCGGCCCCCGTCGATGCTCGCGCCACGGCCGGAGGACGGTAACGCCCCCGCGGCCAAGTCGGCGCCCCGACTCCTCAGGGCAGTCGGCGTTCTGCTCGGGTGCTTCACCGCGGTGCTCGGCCTGCTGTACTTCATCGTGGCCGGGGCCGTGCTCGGCGCATTCCTTCTGTGGCCGCACACCCGCGGCCGGGCCTACACCGTGCTCTCCGAAGGTGCCCGCAGGCTCACCGTGCTGGATCGCTCCCGCCGCTCGGCCTTCTTCCACGACACGTTCCCCGACCACCACAGCTCCGACCGTGCAGTCCTGAGCTACCTCGCGGCCCGTACGTACAGCGGCCTGCTGTGCAGCATCGTGGTCGGGCTGCTCGTCTTCGGCGTCATGCTGGCCGGCCTGCTCACCGCGGGCATCTTCCGAGCCACGCTGACTTGGCAGGAACTGCTGACCCAACTGGTGCTCGGCAGCGTCCTGCTCTTCCTGGACGTACAGGGTCTCCGCTCCCTGGTAGCGCTCGACACCCGCCTCGCCCGCGAGTGTTTCGGGCCCTCGGAGCACGAGGTTCTCGTACGGCGCATCAACGAACTGGCCGCCAGCCGGGCCGCGGTGGTGCAGGCCGTGGACGTCGAGCGGCGCCGCGTCGAGCGCGATCTGCACGACGGCGTCCAGCAGCGTCTCGTGGCACTCGCCATGCTGCTCGGCCGGGCCCGCCGCAGCAAGGTGCCGGGACAGGCGGATGCGCTCTTGGAGCAGGCGCACAGGGAGTCCCAGGAAGTCCTCACCGAACTGCGCGAAGTGGCCTGGCGGATCTATCCATCGGCTCTCGACAATCTCGGACTACAGGAGGCGCTCGGCGGAGTCTCGGAGCGGTGCAACATCCGGACACGCATCGAGTACGACGTTCCTGGGGCGCTGCCGACGCCCATCGAGTCCGCCGCCTACTTCGTCGTGTCGGAGGCGGTGACGAACGCGGCCAAGCATTCGAGCGCCCAGGACATCTTCATCAGCGTGCAGCGGTACGACAGGTATCTCGCGGTGCTGGTCCGCGACAGCGGAATCGGCGGCGCCGACCCGGCGGGTAGCGGTCTGACGGGACTGCACAGCCGGGTGGCCGCGCTGGACGGCAGACTGGACATCCACAGCCCCCCAGGGGGACCCACCACCATCACCGCGGAGCTGCCGTGCGCGTAATCCTCGCCGAGGACTCGACCCTTCTGCGAGAGGGGCTTGTCCGGCTCCTCATTGAGGAGGGGCACGAAGTCCTCGCCGCGGTGGGCGAAGCGGTCTCACTGCTACGGGAGGTGGAGACGAACCCACCGGACATCGTGGTCACCGACATCCGGATGCCACCGACCCACAGCGACGAGGGGCTGCGCGCCGCGATAGAGATCCGCAAGCGCTGGCCGGAAGTCGGAGTACTCGTGCTCTCCCAGCACGTGGAGCGCAACTACGCGGCGCAGCTGCTCACGTCGAACGCCGAGCGGGTCGGCTACCTTCTCAAGGACCGGGTTGCGCAGGTCGAGGAGTTTCTCGACTCGATGGAGCGCGTCCACGCAGGCGGCGCCGCCATCGACCCGGAAATCGTACGGCAGTTGGTCCTTCGCTCCACGCACAGCGACCCCCTCGGGCGGCTCACCCCACGCGAGCGCAGCGTCCTGGAGGTGCTGGCGCAGGGCCACACCAACGCAGCCATCGCGCAGACACTGCACATCTCGCTGAGCGCGGTCGAAAAAAACCTCAACATGATCTTCGAAAAACTGGAGCTGTCGCACACCACCGGCTACAGCCGCCGGGTGCTCGCGGTGCTGCGCTACCTGGAGTCCTGACACCTGAGGCAGCGACGGGCTCGTGTGCGAGTTCGGGCGGGTGGGCGGTGAGTTCGGTACCGGGTCTGGTCGACGTCTGCGACGCAGCCGCGCTGAGTGACGGCTGAAGGACGCCAAGGCGGCATGCGGGATCGCCCGAACATGAGCTGTGGCCAAATTCGTTGGGCCGGCAGTTGGGAAGTGGACGAGGTCGGCCCGGGGGATCACCGGAACCGTGGTTGGCGCTGAGATCGATCTTGGCCGGCTAGCACAGTGATCCCCGCAGGGCAGAGGCTCGCTGGGTCCACCGTCTGCCGCGCACCTCGGCGTGTCATGAGCCGTGTCTGCCGGGGTCGGTGACCGGTCGACGTCAGTGGCTGGTGGGGGTGGGTGAGATTTGCTGCATGAGGCTGAGCAGGTCCGGAGCGACCCATTCCTCGGCGATCTGGTCGCCCTCGAAGCGGTACACCTCGACGCTCCGGTAGCTGACCTGGCGGCCCGTCGCCTCGAACTGCTGGAACGCGCCCTGGTGCGTGCCCTGGAAGTGGGCCAGCACCGTCACTTTGTCGCCGACGCCGAACATGTCCTGGACGTTGATCTTCAGGTCTGGGAAGGCGTCCTTCATGATCTTCGTGCCCTGCTGCCAGATCTCCCGGCCGTGCAGCGGGTCGGGGGTCACGGGGACGTTGGCGATGAAGTTCTCGGTCAGCATCTGCGCGGCCTCGTCGAGGTCGCCGCTCTCCACAAGCTGGTACGCCGTGCGCAGCAGAGCCATGTTCTTGTCGACACCGGTGGTCATCTCAGGGGTCCTCTCGGGGATCATCCCACCTGCTCGGTGATTGCTTCGGGCCGGATGCCGCTCAGTAGAAACCATGACGCCGCGGCAAGGTCAACCGGTCCGATCGCTCGGGGCTGGAGGCAGGGAGCACGTTCCTCCGGAACAACGTGTGTCCTGTCAAAGAGTCTTTGCCCCTGTCTCACCTGATCTTGTTCGGCTCGCGTTCCAGGGGCAACGTCGCGTGAGGCGCCGGCCGGCACGGTACCGAGAGCAACAGCTGGATCTTGGCTCCGTTGCTTACGGTCGGTCGGCTGCTTTGTGCCGCGCGCTGAGAGGTGTCGAAGATCGGGCCGCTCTCTCGCCTAGCGCCCGGCCGCCGTCTACGGGGACTCAGGGGGTGGGCAGGCCGCCCGGGCGGGCAGGGCGGCCGAAGCGGACCGGCACGCCGGGGGAGTACAGCACGCTCACCGGCGGTCCGACCGGCGACGGCAGCCCGGCGGCGGTCACCAACTCGTCTTCGCAGTGCAGGAGTTCGGCCCGGTGCAGTGGCCAGCGCGGGTGGGTGTTGGGCAGATACACCGGCTGGCCGAAGAAGGCGTGGTGCATCCCCCAGCGGGCGGTCAGGAAGTGTTCGAGGGCAGTCGGTTCCTCGATCCGCTCGCCGACCCGCACCTCGATCCGACAGCGCACCCCGCGCGGCCCCGGCCAGCGTCGGCTGCTGGTGTAGCTGACGGTGTCCGCGTCGCGGTGGATCGCCATTCTGGCCCACATGTAGGGCAGCCGGCAGACGCTGCGGGCGAAGGCCACCGGTAGCAGCCGCGATGCCTCCAGAGAGCGGAACACCACGCCGCGTCGGCCGTGCCGGTCCACCGAATAGAGCCGCACGTTGGTCTCTGGAAAGGTGCCGAGGTACGGGATACCCGGCATTCTGAACCAGCCCACCCGGTACATCCGGAACGCCACCAGGCCGACGTAGGTGAGCCCGTCGTGCGTGTCCGGCACGGTCCCGGCCGGCAGCAGCGGCGCCACGTCCGCAGGGTCGGCGGCCCAGTGCAGGAACGACAGGTCGAGCCAGGACTGGGTGAGCAGCGTGTCCGGCACCTCACGCACCGGATCGGGCGCTATCGGCTCTGCAGGGTCAGCGGCGAGCGACATCGCATCAGCGTCGCACATGCTTACCGCCGCTGGCCCGGGCCCCCGGCCAACCCGTCGTAGCGCATGCCGCACCGCTCCCACACACACGCGGTACCGCTCGGCTGTGCGCCCGAGGCGTGCACCGTCACTGCGTACTCCGGCACCTTCACCGCGCGGCGTACGCGGGCTGGTGCTCGTCCGAGTCCGGGACCTCCTACGCCCGGGCAGGACACATCCGCAGAACCCGGGACGAGGGCCGGGGCGTCGGTAGTAGAGCTGACTGACCGACAACTTCAAGCAGCTTCAAGTGAGACAGCCCATGCCCAGAGCTGCCATTGGCGGCCAGGAAGACAAGCCAGAGCCTCCTCATCCGACGGACAGCAGGGAAGGCCAGCCAGAGGGTCCGAAAACAGCTTCTCAGTGGAGCTGCCGCTCCCAGTCCCCAGGGACTTTGTCCCAGGGGCCCGGAGTGGACTGCGAGGCCGGGTGCGCGGTGGGCGGGGCCAGCTCCGGCCCCTCGTAGAACTGATCGGTCTCGATGTTCCAGAACCAGTCCTCACCCGGTTCGAAGCTGGTCAGCAGTGGATGTCCGGTCTGGCGCGCGTGCTTCGTGCCATGCTGCGCGGGCGAGGAGTCGCAGCATCCGATGTGCCCGCAGGCGGCGCAGCGCCGTAGGTGGAACCACCACCCCGGTCCGTCCCCCGCCAAGCACTCCACGCACCCGGTTCCGCTGGGCGCCGCGGTCGGATCGAGACCAGGGATCTGGTGGTCTGCCATGAAGGATGCCTCTTTCGTGAGACGCCGTTCAAGGGTCAGGTTTTGGTGTCGGCGCGTGCCAGGATGCCCTTCAGCAGGCCCGTGGACTGTCCGACCTCGATGAGGTAGCCATCCGGGTCCCGCATGTAGCAGCGCAGCTCGGCGCGCCGGTCGATGGGCGGGGTGAGGAACTCGGCTCCCTTGGCGCGGGCCGCCTCGTAGAACCCATGGATGTTCGCCACCCGTACGTTCATGAAGCTGGAGACGGTGTGGGGGTCCTCCGGTGTGCGAAGAACGACATCGGGTTTGTCGTCGGTGGGCCCGCCGCCTGGGTTCATGATGATCCAGCTGTTGGCGACCTTGATGATGCAAGGGTTTTCGTCCAGCACCACCTGCCCACCCAGCACCTCGGCGTAGAACGCCCGCGAGCGGGGGACGTCACCGACCGTGAGGAAGTGTGTGAGCAGCAGGCCCTCGGCTGGTGCGGGAAGGTCCTCGGCTGACGCGCCTGCGGAGATGAAATCGGACATATGTCGAGCGTATGGCGCGGGCGGCCGCCCGGCATCCCCACCCGGCAGGGCCCGTTAATCGTCGTCCGGCCCGTGGCTCGGCCTTTCTGCAAAGCCCGCCGCGGGCGGACGAGGGCACCGGCCCGGTGGCCTGAGAAGCTGCTCCCTGTGAGTCAGGTTGCCGCAGGGAACAGGTCCGCCTGTCCGCACAGCGTCAGCGGCCGAATGCCGGAGCGGTCGGCTGACAGCCCCGGACCGCCAGTCCGGCGAGCCGCCCCATTGACAACACAGCCGGCGGTCACTTCTCCTCTCTCGGGACCCGGTGGAAAGCCCTCATCAACGATGCGGAGTCCCTATGCAGAGCGTCACCGTCGACCCCCGCGAGATCCGCGAAGCCGTCACCATGCGCGAGGCCATCGACGCCGTGCGCAGCGGCTTCCTCGACCTGGCCGCCGGCGAGTTCGAGATGCCCACCCGCACCGCGCTGCGCGACGGCCAGTTCCTGGTGATGTCCGCCCATCACCGCGCCTCCGCCTCCGCCATGATCAAGACGCTGAGCCTGAACTTCGACCGCGCGCCCGCCATCGCCGGCACCGTGGTGTGGACCGAGACCGGCCGCAGCGACAGTCTGATCGCCGATGCCGGAGCGGTCACCACCCTGCGCACCGGCGCCGCCGTCGGCGTCGCAACCGACCTCCTCGCTCCCGCGGTCGCCGGCCGCCTGACCATCATCGGAGCGGGTGGCCAGGCCCCTGACCAGGTCCGCGCCGTCCACACCGTGCGCCCCTTGAGCGAACTGACCGTGGTGGACGCCGACCCCCGCCGCGCCGAAAGCCTCGCGGAAACGCTTGCCCCTGAGCTCACAGGGACGCAGATCCGCACCGCCACCGACACCGAGGCCGCGGTCGGCGACGCCGAGATCGTCTGCTGCGCAACCTCTGCCACCAGCCCGCTCTTCGCCGAACAGGCCCTGCCTGCTCAGGTCCACGTCAACGCCATCGGTGCCTTCCGCCCGACCATGCGCGAGCTGCCCGATGAACTTCTCGCCACCAGCACCGTGATCATCGACGAGCGCGAGGCGATCCTGGCCGAGTCCGGGGAGATCCTCCACGCCCTCAAGTCCGGCGCCCTCACCCAGGACGACCTCACCGAACTCGGCACTGCCCTGACCGCAACCGAAGCCCTCCGTGGCAAGCGGACCGTCTTCAAGACCGTCGGTGTCGCCATGCAGGACTGGGCCGTCGCCCGTCTCCTTGCCGACAAGTTCCTGCCCTGAACTGCAAGTTCCTGCCCCGAACTGAATGCCGCGGTCCGACGTTCGTACCAACGCGCCGCTGCCCGAGCTGAACAGCCCCGGCCGCCGCGCCGGCGCCGGGGCTCAGTCGTCAGCCGGGGCCCCTGCCGGCAGGCTCCGCGGGGGCCCCGCGGGGTGGCCGTAGCAGCGCCCATTGCTACGAAGTGGTCGGCACTGTCTTTTGTGGCGCCGGGCTGCTGGTTCGTTCGTCGGACGCCTGTGCTGTGCCGATGCGGTGGAGGTGGGCCGTGCACACGATGCCGATCGCGGAGATGAGCATCAGGGCTACGGCCGACGGCCAGTAGTGACCGCCCGTGGCCGCCGTGAGCGAGACCGCGGCGAGGGGGGCGAGGCCACCGAAGATCATGTTGCAGATCTGGTAGGAGAGGGAGATGCCGGTGTAACGGACGTGCGGTGCGAAGCCCTCGACGAGGATCGACGCGATCGGCCCGTACAGCGCGGACATCACCAGGCGCATGGCCAGCATCATCAGCCAGATGAGGAAGACGCTGCCGGTGCCCAGCACCATGAACTGTGGCAGGGCCAGGACGATGACGCCCGCGAGCCCGGCGATGACGACCTTGTGCGAGCCCACGCGGTCGGCGAGCCACGACAGCCAGGGGGTGACGGCGAGTTCGAGGAATGCCGCCAGGGTGAGGCCGTTGAGCAGCATTGACTCCGACAGATGGAGGTCGCCGGTGCCGTACGAGAGCAGGAAGCTGGTCACGAGGTAGTAGCCGCCGGTCGCGGTGGCCAGGGCGAGGACGCCGATGAGGACCGTGCGCCAGGCTTTCTGGAAGACCTCGATGACGGGCAGTTTGGTCACCCCGCCCTCTGTCGCCTGCTGCTCCTTGCGCACCTCCTCCATGACCGGGGACTCCTCCAGCTTGACCCGGACGACCAGGCCCACGATCACGAGCACGGCGGAGGCCAGGAACGGCACGCGCCAGCCCCAGCTCATGAAGGTGTCGTGGCCGAAGAGGTTCATCAGGCTGAAGGCGCCGGTCGACAGCAACGCGCCGACCGAGGAACCGAGTTGGGCGAACGAGCCGAAGAAGGCGGCCCTGCCACGCGGGGCGTTCTCGACGGCGATCAGCACCGCGCCGCCCCACTCCCCGCCGATCGCGATGCCCTGGATCAGGCGCAGCACGATCAGCAGGATCGGGGCGAGTGCGCCGACCTGGGCGTAGGTGGGCAGCAGGCCGATGGCGAACGAGGCGGTGCCCATCATCAGCAAGGTGATGACCAGAGTCTTCTTGCGCCCGACACGGTCACCGATGTGCCCGAAGATGATGCCCCCGAGCGGTCGCAGCAAAAAGCCCACGGCGAAGGTCGCGAAGGCGGAGAAGGTCCTGAGGTACGGCGACATGTCCGGTGGGAAGAACACGTCGTTGAAGACGATCGCCGCGGCAGTGGCGAACGCGTAGAAGTCGTACCACTCGATGGAGGTGCCTGCCAGCGCCGCGACGGCGGCTCTGTACGGGCTCCGCCCGGTGGCGGGCTGAGGGGGAGAGGAGGGGGACACGGGGCCTCCGGGGGCGGAAGGGGAGGGGGCGGGGCGGCGGTCAGCGGCCGGGGGCTGCCCAGGCGCGGGTGCCGCCGATCCAGGTTTCGTGTACGGCGATGGAGGAGAGTTCGGCCGGGTCGGCGGTGAGCGGGTCGTCGGCCAGGACGACGAAGTCGGCGAGCATGCCGGGGGTCAGGGCGCCGACGGAGTGTTCGCGGTGCAGGGCGCGGGCGGCCGAGGCGGTGTGTGCCCGCAGCCCCTCCGCCACCGGCACCCGCAGGGAGGCGTCACCGAGGACGGTGCCGAGCACGGTGCGCCGGGTCGCGGCTGCGGAGACGGCCTCCAGCGGGGCGGGCGGGGCGACGGGGGCGTCCGAGCTGAAGACGACGGGGACGTCGGCGGCAAGGCAGCTGCCGGCCGGGTTGTAGCGGTGACCGAGGTCCCCCACGGCGGTGAGGGTGCCGTCGCCGGTGCGCAGGTGGTGCTGGGGCTGCATGACCGGGATGACGCCCAACCGGCCCATGCGGGCGATCTGTTCGTCGGTGGGCAGGCCGGAGTGCTCGATCCGGTGGCGGATCCCGGGGCGTTCCCGGTCGGCCTGGGCCTTCTCGACGGCATCGAGGACCATGCCGATGGCGTAGGGGGACTGGGCGTGGGTGGCGGTCTGCAGCCCGGCGTGGTGGGCACGGCCGACGAGCTCGGCGTACTCCTCGGCGGAGTGGTAGAGCTGCCCGTGGTGGCAGCAGTCGGCGGCGTACCCGTCGGGGAAGTAGGCGGTCCAGCCACCGAGGGTGCCGTCGGCGTAGAACTTGACGCCCTGCACGCGGAACAGGTCGTCGCCGAAGCCGTGCACGACGCCCAGTTCGAGGGCGGTGTCCAGGAGTGCGGAGGTGAGGTAGGCGGAGACGCGCAGGCGCAGTGAACCGTCTGCGCGGGCGCGCAGGTACGTTTCCATCTCGCGGCGGGAGGCCTGGGCGTCGCCGACGGTGGTGACTCCGGCGGCGAGGAAGACCTCCTGGGCGCGCTGGAGATGGTCGGCCATGACGGCGTCGGGCTCGGAGAGATGGAAGTTCGGGCCGTGGTTGCCGATCTTCACGCCGCCGGGCCCGGTGAGCAGGTCGCATGCGGCGTCCCAGAGCCGGCCGTCCGGCTCGCCGGAGGCGGAGCGGCCGATGCTGCCGCCCTCGGGGGAGGGGGTGCCCGCGGTGATGCCGCAGCTGCGCAGGGCATGGGAGTTGACGACGCCGCCGTGGCCGGAGGCGTTCATCACGTACACCTCGCGGTCGGTGGCGACGCGGTCGAGGTCGTGGCAGGTGGGGTGACGCTGCTCGGCGAGGCGGCGGTGCTCGTAGCCGAAGCCGCGCACCGGAACCCCGGCGGGCAGGTCGCGGGCCGCCTCGGTGAGGACCGCGACGAGCGTCTCGATGTCCGGTACGCGCTCGGGGCGGCAGTCGACCCAGGCGAGTGCCTGCCCGTACATCACGGGGTGGCAGTGGGCGTCGACGAAGCCGGGGTGGACGAGGCCGCCGTCGAGTTCGAGGGTGTCGTCGGCCCGGCCGCCGAGTGCGGCGCGGGCGTCGTCCGTGGTCCCGATGTGGACGACCCGGCCGCCGCGGACGGCCAGTGCCTCGGTTCGTTCGGTGGTCCCGGGGGTGGCGACGGCGGCGCCGGTCACCAGGAGCGTGCGGCCGGCGTCGTCGAGGGGTTGGTACATGAGAGGGGCCTGCTTTCGACCTGGACGTCCATGAGGGAGCCGTGCCCACGGAGAGCCCGCGACGGCTGATTCGTTCGCATGGACGATATGCAGCAGACGATGTCTTGCCTAGGCCCCAGGCTTGCGAATGTTTCGGAAAGTCCTATCGGTTTTCGCTTACGCATCGTCTGGCGTGGCGCTCAGGAGGCGGGGGTGGTGAGGTCGTACCGCTCCTTGACCAGCTCCAGGTGGACCCAGCTCTCCACCCTGCGCACGCCCGCGCACGCCCGCATTTCCTCCAGGGTGTCGCGCACCGCCGCGAGGGACTCCGCGCTGATCGTTCCGACGAGTTCCGCGCGCCCCATGCAGGCGGACAGGAAGGAGACACGGTCCCACTCGCCGATGCGCCGCGCGACGCTGTCCCGCTCGCCGTCCAGGCGTACGGCGAATCCGCACAGGAAGCCCAGGCCCAGCAGTTCCGGGCGGACCAGGGCGAGCACCTTGGCGACGCCGCCGTCGAGGAGGCGCAGGGTGCGTGCGCGGGCGGCGCCGGGCGAGATCCCCACGCGTTCGGCGAGTTCGGCGAAGGGGAGCCGTCCGTCGTGCTCCAGTTCGTCGAGAATCAGCAGGTCCGTCGCGTCCGGTTCCGGCATTTCGGGCCGGCCTGCCGGCAGGTACGGATCCTTCAGGTGCTGGAGGGAGATCAGCGGGTCCACCGCGTCAACGCCCTTCAGCGATCTGATCGATTCGATGGCCCGGTCCAGCTCCGGAAGCCCCGCGGTGCGCAGCTCCGCCAGGATCGCGTGGCTGCCCGCGGTGAGGGTGACGAAAGGCGCCTGCGGCATGGCGGCGACCGCGCGGGCCACCGGCTCGGCCGGTCCGCTCGCGCCGATCGACAGATGGGCCGAGGCGGTCAGGCCCCGTACGGCGGGATGTACGACGGCCACCACGCGGACGCCGCCCCCGGCGAGCAGCCGCTGCACGCGGGCGCGGGTGGCGGGGCGGGAGAGTCCGACGCGTCGGGCCAGCGTCTCGTACGTCAGGCGGCCGTCCGACTGCAGTTCGCGGACGACGGTCAGATCGGTCGGGTCCAGATCCACCTGGCGTTTCCCCTCGTTTCGGTCGTCCGGGCGCGGGCGCGCCCGGGGCAGGGCCCATTCTCGACCACCGGAACGCCGGGGCTCCGGGACGCGGACAGGGTGGGCGCACCGCCGCCCTACGTATCGCTACCTCTGGACAATTCTACCGGCTGAAACGTAAGTTCAATGCGGCCCATACGGTCGAATCGTTATTCCGCTGCCACTGAAGGTCTTGAGGAGCTCGAGGAGGATGGGATGAGTCGGCCCCTGGTGGTGTTCACGGACCCGGAGGAACTCGACGTGGGCCCGGGGATCCGGTTGTTGACCGAGGCGGGATTCGCCACCCGGGTCGTGGGCAGTCGCGACCCGGACGCAATCGCCGCGGCCGCACGTGACGCGGTGGCACTGATCGTGGGCTACGCCCCGGTGAACGCCGCGCTGCTCGACCGCCTCCCCGGCGTAAGGATGCTGGCCACCATGTCCGCGGGATACGACATGATCGACACCGCGCACGCACGTCGGCTCGGTATGTGGGTGAGCAACCTCCCGCAGGCCGCGACCGAGGACGTCGCCGTCCACGCGCTCGCCTCCGCGCTCGGGCTCGTACGCGCCCTTCCCCAGGCCGACGCCACCGTGCGCGGCGGCGGCTGGAACGCGGAGTTCGCCGAATTGCCGCGCAGGGCAAGTGAGCTGACGCTCGGTCTCATGGGACTCGGGCGCATCGCGAGGACCCTGGCCAGGATCGCGGGCCCCGTCTTCGGCCGCGTCGCCGCCTACGACCCGCACGCCGCGGCGGCCGGGTGGCCGTCCGACGTCGAGCGGATGGGCAGGGACGAGCTGGTCGCCGCCTGTGACGTCCTCTCGCTGCACACCCCGCTGACCGAGCAGACCCGCGGCATGGTCGACACGGAGCTGCTCTCCCGTATGCGGCCCGGAGGCTACCTGGTGAACGTCGCTCGCGGTGAACTCGTCGACGCCGCTGCGCTGTTGGCCGCACTGGACGGCGGACGGCTCCGGGCGGCGGCTCTGGACGTGTTCCCGGTCGAGCCTCCGGCGCACGATGACCCCTTGCGCACCCACCCGCGCATTCAGCTCTCCCCACACAGCGCGTACCTGTCCGATACCTCCCAGCGGGCCTACGTCTGCGCACCCGCCGAGAACGTCATCGCCTGGCACCGGACCGGACGCCCGCTGACCCCTGTGGTCCAACCGACACCCGAAGGAGCCTCCTCATGACCGAAATGCCGGCCACCCCCGACACGGACCGGGAGGAAGAGGCCCGGCTGCGCCGCGAACTCGCCGCCGTCTACCGGCTCGTGGCGCACTTCCGGATGACGGACCTGATATTCACCCACATCTCGCTGCGACTCCCGGGGCCCGACCACCACTTCCTGATCAACCCCTACGGCCTCCTCTTCGAGGAGATCACCGCTTCGAACCTGGTCAAGATCGACCTGTCCGGCCATCCCGTCGAGCCCACACCTCACCCCGTCAACCCCGCAGGCTTCGTCATCCACAGCGCGATCCACGCCGCGCGCGCGGACGCCCATTGCGTCCTGCACACCCATACCCGGGCCGGCTGCGCGGTCGCCGCCCAGCGCGACGGGCTGCTGCCGCTGAACCAGATGTCGATGGAGTTCTACGACCGCGTCGGCTACCACGATTACGAGGGCGTGGCCCTCAACCTCGACGAGCAGAAGCGCCTGGTCGACGACATCGGCGACCACCCGGCGCTGATCCTGCGCAACCACGGTCTGCTGACGGTGGGTGAGAGCGCGGCCCAGGCATTCCTGCGCATGTACTACCTGGAGAAGGCCTGCGAGATCCAGGTCACCGCCCAGGCCGGCGGCGGACCGCTGACCGTGCCGCCGGCCGAGACGTGCGAGTACACCGCCCGGCAGCTCGCGGGCGACGCGGACGCGGACCTTCAGGACGATGTCGCCTACGACCTGGCGTGGGCGGCCATGCTGCGCCTGCTGAACCGGGTGGCTCCGGACTACCGGGACTGATCTGTCGGGCCATGGGGCGGGCAGTCGGGGCCGGGGCCGGAGACGACCCTCGAGAACTCCTCGCCCCTGGGGGACCTTGCATCCGGCTTGTCGTGACGCCTTCACGGCAGGCGTCACGACAAGCCGGGCGCACTCTTCTGGGCGGGATCGTTGGATGCCGGGTGATCTGGACCGCCGGCCGGGGCGGCGGCACGAAGCGCCGCTTCGACCCGGCGGTTGCTGGTCATGGATGCCGTCACGGCCGTCATCGCCAGGAGGAGCCCCGCGGCGGCGTACAGCGGGGTGCGGATGTCGTAGGTGGTGGCCAGCCAGCCGCCGAGGAAGGCCCCGATGGGGGCCGCGCACATGGCCAGCATGCGGGAGGTGGAGGCGACCCGGCCCATCAGGTGTGCCGGGACGATCGCCTGCCGGAGGGAGGGCCCGAGCACCATGGTGGCGCCCATGCCGGCCCCGCAGACGGCGAGCGCCAGCCCGGCCACATACGGGTTCGGGGCACCGGCCAGGCCCAGGATGGCAAGCCCTTCGACGGCGGCCGTGCAGGTCAGTGCGGTGCCGGTGCCGAGTCGTCGGCCAAGGTAGGAGGCGATGCCTGCACCGAGCAGGCCGCCGGTGGCCTCGGCCGTGAGGAGCAGGCCGAAGCCGTAGGTGTCGATGCCGAGGCGGTCGTGCGCGAAGAGGGCGAGGACGGTCTCCACGGCGAGGAATGCGATGTTCCCGACCGCCGGGCGGAGCGCGAGCCCGAGCAGCAACCGGTCCCGGAAGACGTACGAGGCCCCGGCCCGCGCCTGCCGAAGCAGCGACTCGCGGACCTCCGGCACGGGCGAGGGCATGGCGGGCAGCGTCCGTACGAGCAGTGCGGAGAGCATGAACGACACCGCGTCGGCGAGCAGCGGAACCGCCCGCCCGAGCGCGAGCAGCGCACTGCCCGCAGGCGGCCCCGCGAAGCCGGACATGGCGGTCTGGGCGCCGCGCAAGCGGGAGTTGGCGCGCTCCAGGAGTGCGGGGTCGCGGCGGAGCAGATCCGGCAGATAGGCCGTGGCGGCCGTATCGAAGAAGAGTCCGCCGACGCCGAGCAGGAAGGCGACGGCCGCGAGCAGCGGAATGCTCAGCACGTCGAGCACGGCCGCCGCCGCGGGTATCGCGAGCAGCATCGCACGCGCCGCGTCCGCGACCCACATCGTGCGCCGACGGTCCCAGCGGTCCACCAGCGCACCGCCGAGCACCCCGAAGAGCAGCCAAGGCAGCGTCCCTGCGGCCGTGACGACGGCGAGCGCCATCGGATCCCGCGTCAACGTCAAGGCGAGCAGCGGCAGCGCGGCATGTGACACCCCGTCACCGAGCGAGGACACCGTCTGCGCGGTCCACAGCCGTGCGAACCCGGCCGGCAACTTCCCAACGTCTGAGGTCACTTGGCGCCTCTCTCGGTCTGCTCGGGCTGTGCCGGGTGGAACAGGGCGAAGACGAGGGACGCGTCCGGCAGCGATGGATCGGACAGCTCCCGGTACTCGTCCGCCAGTGCCTGCAGCCGCGCCCCCAGCTGCGCGAACTGCTCCTCGGTGAGCCGCAGATGCGCCATCCGCACGTGCCGCTCGCCATCCACCGGGGACGCCTCCAGATCCGCCACCGCATGGCGCATCAGCACGTCCGGCCCTCCCTCGCCCGGGTCCGGCAGCGCGATCGACCGCGCGGCCATCGCGTAGTACCGCTCGGTGACACCCCGCACCTTTCGTGTCCGTACCACCTTCACCAGGCCGGCCCGCTCCAGCAGCCGTATGTGATAGCTGGAACTCCCCTTCGCAAGGCCCACCCGCTCGGCGATCTGCGTGATCGTCGCGGGCTCGAAGCGGAGCGCGGCCATGATCCGGTGGCGCGTGAGATTGGAGACGGCCCGCAGCTGCTCGTCAGTGGTGACGTGAAACGTCTCGGGAAGGTCATCGGTAGGCATGCGAGCAATGGTCAACGATCCTTGACCATTGAGCAAGGGAATTTTCGGGGGGGACTTGAAGAATCTGGTCCGGTGCGCGAGGAGTCGATGTACATCGAGGGGCGGCGCTTGCACCGCGACGGGATGCGCCGTGCCCAGCAGGGAGGGCTTCACCCGCAACGCCACTGCGCGGGCGTGCCGGTGGCGCGTCCCCTTTGACGCGACCGGGGCTGACGGAGGTTCGCCGCGGGCGCCGGCCGCGTGTTGATGTGCCCGCACGATCGTGGAGTCCACCGGGACGTCCCAATCGATCGCGCCGTCCGCGTCGTCCGCGGCCTGGCCCTGCTGGAGCAGCCTCTCCCACTCCCGTCCGCCGACCGCAACCGGCGACTGTGAGTAGACCGACCGTCTTCCATGGACGACCGAACCGCTCGGGCAGATCACGCCACTGCGCACCGGTCCGCACTTGGTGAGCCGGTCGGCCGCCGGCCGCGGGCCGGCTCTACGTGGGCGGGCGCACCGGTTCGGGCTGGGTGAATGGCGACAGCACCGCACCGTTGAAGCCGTCGTCATCGGAATCACTGGCACGAAGCCCGCCACGCAGGCGTTCGTCCTCGGCCGGTCCCGAACAGGCGGATGCGTGCCGTCGGAGCCGGCCTGCCTGTCGGCTCTGCTCTACGCCGTGCGGCTGCCCCGCTCTGCACGCAGTCGGCAGCCGGTTACTTGAACTCCCCGGAACCATCGGGGGCCTGCCCGACCCGGGGCCCGTGCGGACGGGCCCCGGTCGGACGGACGGATCAGCGCAGTCCGGCGAAGAGATCGTTCTCGGGTACGGTCGCGCCGGTGGCGTCCTTGACACGTACGAAGGTCTCCATGCCCATCAACTCGCCGAACCTCTCCTTGCCCATCTTGAGGAAGAAGATGTTCTCGCCCTGACTGGCGTGCGCGGCCAGCGCGTCGAACTTCTGACCGCTGAATGGGGTGGTGTCCACCCACGTGGTGATCTCATCATCGGGGAGGCCGATCTCGGCCAACGCGGCGGCCTCGGCAGGATCCGGCTCCGGCATGTCTCCGAGTTCGCGCATGGTCTCCCCGAACCGCTGCATCATCGAGCGGGGCATCGTCGTCCAGTACACCTTCGGTGTCAGCTCGGTCATCTCCAGTGCCGCCATCGTGATGCGGTGGGCCTGGATGTGGTCGGGGTGGCCGTAGAAGCCGTTCTCGTCGTAGGTGACGACCACATCGGGTCGGTAGTGCCGCATCAGTTCCGCAACTCGGGCGGCGCCTTCCTCCACGGGCGTCTGCCAGAAGGATCTGGGGGCGTCGTTGCTCGGCCAGCCGATCATCCCGGAGTCCGCATAGTCCAGCATCTCCAGATCGCTGATCTTCAGGACCTCGCAGCTCGCCTCGAGTTCTCGACGGCGCATCAAGGCGACGGCCGCGGAATCGTGCTCGGGGTCGCTCGGCTTGACACCCCCCGGTCCGTCCCCGCAACCGCCGTCGGTACACGTCACGAGAACCGTGCGGATCCCTTCCGCCGCATACCGAGCGAGGACCCCTCCGGTTCCGGTGGCCTCGTCATCGGGGTGGGCGTGCACTGCCATGAGCGTCAAGGGCCGGTCAGTCATGAAAAGTCCTCTGCAGAAATACGTCGTGGGCCGAGCGCGCGGCGGGCGTACCGCGCTCCCTGGGCCCGGATCCTGGTGGGGCGGACGACCTCGCGGTCTCCGTGTTCCCCGCCCGTGTGGCGCCGGTCCCTCGGACGATGCAACCGCGCCGACCGGCCGGCTGTTCCCGGCACGGCCGTGGCCTTCCATCGCCGGTGTTTCCACGCGAACGAGGTACAGCCACGCCCTGCACGTCTCAGCACCACGTCGGCGAGCCGCTCCGCTGGCTGCACGCCCTTGTCGCGCAGGGCAGCCGACTCTCCCCGAACGATGGCTCTTCCTCATCCATCCGCTCGAAACAGCGATGTCGTCGCCTGCATCTGCTGGATCCGCTGGCCCGGGCTCTACGTCGTGATCGAAGGCGTCCGGTACGAGTCGAACCGGCCGTAGCCGACAGTCCGGTCAGCGCACTGTCCCGCTCCTGGTGCGCTTGCTGTGGGGGTCGAATGCATGTACCCCTGCCGGCGCGTCAAGGTGCAGAACCGTGCTGTAGGACGTGCGGGGTTCGCCGGCTGTGTGAGGCATTCCTCTCCCGTCGTCGTGGCGCTGGTGGCCTGGGGAGGTTGACCATGTAGTCATGACTTCTTCGCCCCGCCCGCCGCACGTCGGTGGCCGACCGGATCCGTTAGACGGGACTACCGCGCTCGGTGGAGAGTTCACCCCCGCCCGCGGGTACCTGCTGGACAATGCGCGCGCCGAGGCGGGCGAGCGATTCGTTTGGCTGGCCGAGCTGTTCGACGGTGTGACGCACGGGCACTTCGATCGACTGGGGGTCGGGGCCGGCTCGCGCTGCTGGGAAGTGGGGGCCGGTGGCCCCAGTATCCCGGAGGCGCTCGCGGCGGCCGTCGGTCCGACCGGGCACGTGCTGGTCACGGACATCGACCCGTCGTGGCTGAAGGCAGGTGACGGGTACGAGGTGCGCCGGCACGACGTCGCCGCTGATCCGCCCCCGGAGCCGGGGACATTCGATTTGGTGCACGCCCGGCTCGTGCTGGTCCATGTACCCGACCGGGCTCGGGCGTTGGCCACGATGGTGGCGGCGCTGCGGCCTGGCGGCTGGCTGCTGATCGAGGACGCCGATACCGCTCTGCAGCCACTGGCATGCCTGGACGACAGCGGCCCGGCGGAGCGGCGGGCCAACCGGCTGCGCGACGCGGTCCGGGAACTGCTGGCGCGCCGCGGCGCGGCCCTGCGCTACGGCCGGACACTGCCGCGGGCATTGCGTGAGGCCGGCTTGGTAGATGTCGCCGCGGCGGGCTCCTTCCCGGTCGGCGGGCCGGCCTGCGACCGGTTGGAGGCGGCGACCATCCGGCACGTGCGCGGCGAGCTGCTCGCGGCCGGTCTGGCTGACGACGCCGAGATCGACGCGCACTTGGCCGCCATCCACGCGGGCCAACTCGACCTGACACTCGCGCCGCTGATCTCGGCCTGGGGACGCCGTCCAGCCGAGCACCCGTCGGCGCTCGGTTAGCTGCGGATCCGGGCGTCGTCCGACCAGCCCACAGCGCTGTTACGGACGTCGTAGCGGGGTGTCGGGCATTTGTTCTTGGCGCCGGGTGGCTGTCCGGGGTCGGCGCCTCTCCGGCCGCGCAGGTAGTGGTGCGAGCACTCCGCAGTACCGAGAGGCGTCTTCACGTCGCCACAGGGGATTGTATGAGCACGGACAACCGGATAGGACTGTCCGCGTGACTGATCAACGCAGCTTCGCCCGTACCGCCATCGTGCTCTCCCTGGCCGTGATCGCCTGTTGTGCGCTCACCTTCACCATCATGCTGCTGGCGGGGAGTCCCGCCGTGCAGCCGCAGCGCGTACTGGATCAGGACGCGCTGGCGCGGGCCGTGCTGAACGATGTCAAAACCTCCGACGACTTCGCCAAGCCCCCGACCATCGACGATGTCAGCTGCCCCGCTTCCGTCCCCGTCGAGGCGGGCCGGGAGTTCGAGTGCAACGTCGACGGCGTCGGCGACGGCAACAGCAGCGGCCATGCCTGGGTCAAGGTGAAGATCAAGGACGATCAGGGCGACCTGGCTCTTGGTAGATAGAGAACAAGCTGACCTTGATTCTTCATGGTCTGAGAGCCGCCCTGAAAGTGCGTCACGAGGTCCGACCGGGCGCTGAGTAGGGTTGTGGCCATGGCCAAGGGAATGGGGCGGCGGCCCAAGGTGGACCTGAACAGCGGCGTCGAGGACGCGACCTTGCTCATCTTGGAATGGCTCGGCGAGCAGGGTGTCGGTGCCATGATCCGGGTGGACGCGGAGCGCATGCATGACGGTCAGCCGGCGTGGACGTTCGCCGCTTCCGGTGGGCCGTTGGACGGTGGGATGAGAGCCGACGGGGCCTCGGTCGCCGAGTGCATGGGCAGGGCACTGCTTCGACTGCGAGAAGCCGGGCTGACCGTCCCCTTCTGAATGCTGTGTTCAGCGTCTAGCTGGTCGCTTTCGGTGATGCTTTCGGGGGCGTCTGGTGGTCTTGCCCAGGCGTCCGGGGCAGGGACGGTTGGATTTCGGCGCACGGGCCGGGCTCGAGCGGGGCGTGAGCCGCGATGACCAGCGACGTCCACCAGCCCGCCGCCTCCGGGGCGCGGAGCTTCGGACGGGGCGGCAGGCTTCGACTCGGTGAGCCGGTCCATGCGGGATTGTCGGCCCGCTCCGTGTTACGGCGTGAGGGGCCGCTGTGGGGAGCGCAGTACGAGCAGGGTGATCTCGCTGGGGGCGAAGACGCGGAACGGCGGGCCCCAGAAACCGGTGCCGCGGCTGGTGTAGAGGAGGGTGCGGGTGCCGTGGCGGCTGAGGCCGGCGAGGGCGGGCTGGTCGAGGCGAACGAGGTGGTGGAAGGGCCAGATCTGGCCACCGTGGGTGTGTCCGGAGAGTTGGAGGTCGATGCCGCCGGCTGCGGCCTGGTCTACGAACTTGGGCTGGTGGGCCAAGAGCAGGATCGGCAGGTCCGGGTCGGCGCCGTTCAGGGCTCCTGCGAGGTGAGCGCGGTGGCCGGCCAGGCCCGAGGACTCGGCGGTGACGTCATCCACGCCGGCGACCACAAGGGTGTCGCCGCCGCGTTCGAGCAGCAGATGCCGGTTGCGCAGAGGCTCCCAACCCAGCTCGTCCATCAGGTCTACCCAGCCCTGGGCCTCGCCGTAGTACTCGTGATTTCCGGTTACGTAGACCCGGGCCCGGGTGGCTCGCACGGTGCCGAGCGGAGCGGCCTGGGCGCGGCGGCGTTCGGCCGTGCCGTCGGCGATGTCGCCGGTGTGGCAGACCAGATCGGCCTCCAGGGTGTTGACCGTCGCGCAGACTCGCGCCGACCAGCGGGCGCGGTCGAGTGGGCCGTAGTGGGTGTCGGTGATGAGGGCGACGCGGGTTCCGTCCAATCCGGCGCCCAGGCGCGGGAGTTGTACGTCGAGGTGGCGCACCCGTGGTACCCGGCGGGCCTCGGCGTACCCCCAGGCGAGCAGCACGGCGGCTACGCCGAGGACCGCCCAGGTGACGATCCGGGCCCGGTTCTGTCCGTCGCCTGCGCCGGCCACCGTCAGGGCGAGGCGCAGCAGGACGCCGAGCAGAACGGACCAGGTGAACAGCACCCAGATGGTGCCAAGGAGGGTGTCGCCGACGATCGCCGCCCAGTCCTGCTGCCGCCGGCCGTGGCCGCGCACCATCGCGAGCGGCATCCCGATCAGACCGAGGCCGAAAAAGGCGGTGCCGCCCAGCGTCACGGGGAGTGGCCAGTCCTGGCCTGCGTACAGCAGCACCCAGCAAGGCACCGTCCACAGCAGGACGGGGGCGATCATAGGGATAAAGCGCATCAGGCGGCGCAGTCGGCTCTGCTGGGTCGCATGCGCTGACTCGTCCGCGGATCGGGCTTTGCTGGTGTCGGTCACGCTTCCCCTCCTCAAGCAGCCAGACCGTCGACGCGCGCAATGTATCCCGTTGTCCCAGGGGACGTCTTGCTGATCATTGATCGAGCCAGACGAGTTGCCGCCGCCTCATGGACATCGGCACAGGGCCCGCCTCGTAGAGGAGGCACCGCTCAACCGCTGCGACGACATCATTGCCTTCAACAACGGCGCTGACCTGCTCGGCCGGCAAGGCTACGGCCACCACGCCGATGCCCGGGCCGGCCTGCTGAGCCGGACCGGGCATCGGGAGTTTTAGGAGGGGGCCTGGATCATGCCTCGGCGACTTGGAGCAGCCAGCTGACGGGGATGTCGTCCTCGCTGTCGGTAGCGCTCTTCTTGACGCGCCCGATGGCGATCTTCTGCGTACTCGTCGGGAGTTTCGCGCCGTTGTGGACGCGGCCGCCCGCGTTCGTGACGTTCAAGTCCACGGCGGCGCTCCAGTTGGTGCCGTCGTGCCAGTTCACCTTGATCTTTGCATCCGCCCAGGCGGCGGCGAAGCTGATCCACATGTCGCCTGACCAGCCGGCCTGGTTGGCTGCCGGGACGGCCAGAACGATGCCGTACTTGTAGTGGATGAGCCCGCCGCTCTCGGTGAACGCGAAGCCGGGGGGAATCTCGCCCGTCTGGAAGTTCGCCACTCAGTGCTCCTTGTCTGCCACTGCGTCTGTCACTGCTCCGGTGCCGCCGGAAGCGACACCGCATCGCAGCCCGAAGGCCACGGCACGAACCACGTTAGGGACGCATTCAGGCCCCCCCTCACCTTCCCGGGCCAAACCATCAGTTGAGGGGTAGGGCAAGCATGCCCAGCTCATCCGCTCGGCTCCTGCGCCCCCGGGTGCCCCCGCTGCATCCAAGGGAGCGGCTGATTCCTTCAGCCGCCGGCCGGGGCCCAGGGGCTGCTGCGGAAGCGGATCTTGGAGTGGCGCGCCCGCAGTGGGCGCGCCCCGTCGTGGATGATCACGGCTCGTGGGGCGTGGTGATCTGATGAGCGGGCGCGGGCGGCGAGAACAGAAGACGACGGCGCCGTGTGGGTCCTGCGCGGCTCCACCGGGGGCATCACGGGCACCGGCGCGGTGAGCTTCGGTGCCTCGTCCGTAGGCATCGGAAACTCGGGGGACGGTCCCATGTTCGGGGACGCCACGGGGGCTCCTGAGCACGCAGACAGACAGTGGGAAGGGGCGGCACCGAAGGATTTCGGCGCCGCCCCTTCCGTTGCGCAAGCGTCGCATGCTCCAGAAACGGGATTGGCTGTCCTCGTTGACACCGACGGGACACGCCGGGCGTCTCGCACTTACTGCATCGAAGGATGTAGTGGGATGTCGTCGCTGCGGACGAAGAATCCGGTCCCGAGCGCCCCGACCATGGTGGGAAAGCGAGCAATACGGGGGGAGTTGGGGTGGCCGAGGTAATGGGGACGCAGTCGGTCGTAGCGGCGGAGGGGGCCACCGGGAGCGCAGGCTGCGGGGCGCGGGCGCGCCTGCCGTTGCTGGATGTGTTGCGTGGGGTGGCGATTCTCGGGACGTTGATGAGCAACGTCTGGATCTTCGCCGGGCCGGGCGCCGAGTGGGGCGTCCTCAGCGGGAACGCCGGAACCTCGATGGAGGCTCACTACTCGTCATCCCTTGCCGGGGTGGCGGAGACGATCTTCCGGTCCCTCGCGAACGGCAAGTTTCTGTCGATGCTGACGATCCTCTTCGGGGTCGGGCTGGCCATCCAGTTCCGGTCGGCTGCCAAGCGCGGGCAGCCGTGGCCGGGCCGGTACACGTGGCGGGCGCTGTTCCTCTTCGCCGAGGGGACCGTGCACTTCGTACTCGTCTTTGCCTGGGATGTGTTGATGGGGTACGCGGTGGTCGCGTTGCTGGTGGCCTGGCTGCTCACGCGTTCCGCGCGGGCCCAGCGCGTGACGTGGATCGTCATGGGCGGACTCCACCTGGTGGCGATGACGCTGCTCACGGCTGCCATGCTGCTCGCATCGGGCGGCGGGACGGATGGCGGACCCGACGCCGAGGCCGTGGCGCTGTACGCCAAGGGCGGTTACGCGGAACAGGTCGCCTTCCGGCTGTCGCACGCCATGGTGCTGCGCATGGAACCGGTGCTCTCCTTCGGGCTGTTGGTGTTCCTGTTCCTGCTCGGCGTACGGCTCTTCAGGGGCGGGGCCTTTCAGAGCGATGCAGCGGGGCGGCGCATTCGACGTCGGCTGGCCGGGTGGGGACTGGGGATCGGCCTACCCCTCACCACCTTTGCCGTGCTGGGCGGTTCGGACTTCTTCTTCCTGGAGCGGTACGTGGCGGCGCCGGTGCTGGCGATCGGCTACCTCGGCCTCGTCGGCATGGTGATGGACCGGCTCCGCCACCCGGGCCCATTGACCTCCGCCCTGACCTCCGTCGGCCGTACGGCCCTGTCCTGCTACGTACTGCAGAACGTGCTCGCCATGCTGGGCTGCTACGGCATCGGCCTGGGTCTGGCGTCCCGTTGGGCGGACAGCGGCCCGTGGTGGGTGATGGGTCTGTGGGCGGCGATGTGCCTGGTGCTGGTGATCGGGGCACGCCTGTGGCTGCGGCGGTTCGAGCACGGACCGCTGGAATCGGTGCAGAAGCGACTGCTACGGCGCTGACTCCAGCAGCCAGTCTCGGCCGGGAGCCTCAGCGGACGCAGGCGAGCGGCCGGACACTGAAAGGATCTTGGAGCCCACGACTTCCCCCTCAGCCGTTCCATTGGGATGCACACGGACGACGCTCAGGTGGATGTCGGGCTCCACCTGCTCCAGTCCGCGCTGGTCCACGTCAACACTCTGTTGTCGCAGCAGGTCCTCGCCGAACGGGCCGGGGCGAAAAAGCTGTCCGACGAGGACAGGCGCGGACCGACCGCGCTCTTCTGGTCGGGCATCAACCCGCACGGCACCTACCGTCTCGACATGACCAAGGGGCTGGACCTGCTGCTCCCGACCGTGCCCGGATCGCTACGTTTGACCAAGACCGCCCGGTGTGAAGGTGCCTCCGGGCGGGGCAGGGGCAGGGGCGGGTGGCGGAGGTCGGCGGAGGGTCGGCAAGCGGCATAGGTCGATCCGGTCACTCACGCCCGCTGAACCAGAGGGCCGCGCCCGGGAAAGCGGCAGTTACGGTCCGCACCTGAAGTGTGCGGGGGAGAGGTTGCCGAGCGCGATGTCCGTCCGGCACCCTCACCGTCCTCTCCCCGCCTGCATGAGCACACCAGAGGGCGCGTTAAGGTGTTTGGCATACCGGACACGGGGTGCCCCACCAGGGGGCTGAGATCACACCCGTCGAACCTGAACCAGTTCGTACTGGCGGAGGGATGTCTTCATGTCGTGGACGCATGTTTCCAGTGGGCTGACCGCCGACGGCAGGCCGGCCGCCTTCGACGGCCGGATGCCTGCGGCGCCCGGCGACCTGACCGTCGAGGCGCACGGCATCGAGCCGATTCCGGAGAGTAACCGCTACGGCACGGCCGGGCGCCTTTTCACCGTGTGGTTCGCCCCCAATCTGACCATGACCGGCGTCTTCACCGGCACGGTCGGCGTCGCGCTCGGCCTGGACTTCGCCACCGCGCTCGCTGCCGTCGTGCTCGGTACGGTCCTCGGTGCGGTGCCCACCGCCTACCTGGGGACCTGGGGAAGCCGGACCGGAGCAGGTCAACTGCCTCTGGCTGGGCTGGCGTTCGGCCGGGCCGTCGCGCTGCCCGGGGTCCTGCAGTGGCTGTCCTCCATCGCGTGGGACGCGCTGATCGGGCTGTTCGGCGGGGACGCGCTGGCCCGGCTGTGCGGCTGGCCCTTCTGGCTCGGTGTCCTGGTCATGCTGGTCGCCCAAGGTGTCCTCGGAGTCTTCGGCTACGAGGCGATCCACCGCCTGCAGATCGTCATGACGTTCGTGCTCGGCGCGGCCTTCGCGCTGATCGCCTGGCGGCTGCTGGACGGCGTGCACCCCGCAGCCCACGGCTCCGTCCATGGTGCGGACCGTGTCGGTGCTTTCGCCCTGACCAGCACCATCGCGCTGAGTCTCGCCCTGTCCTGGGCCCCGTACGCCAGTGACTTCAGCCGCTACCTGCCGGCCTCGACCTCGCGTACACGCATGTTCTGGTACACGCTGCTCGGCCTTGTGGTGTCCTTCGTGGCCGTCCAGACGCTCGGGCTGTGGGGCGCCTCCGTGCTGACCGACCAGACGGCCGGCGGGGTGAGCGAGCTCCTCGGCGGTGGGGCGCTGGGTGGCTTCGGGCTGCTCGCCGTGGCGCTGGCCGCGCTGTGCAGTAACGCGATGAACGACTACAGCGGTTCGCTGGCCCTGCAGACGGTCGGGGTGCGCATCCCGCGCCCCGCGGCCGCCGCCCTCGCGGCCGCGCTCGGATTCCCCCTCGTGCTGTGGATGCACGCGGCGGACACCACCGCGCGCTTCCAGAACGTGCTGCTGTTCGTCGGCTACTGGATTCCTGGCTTCGTCGCGATCGTCATCGTCGACTGGCGTGCGCGGGCCCGCGCACGGGGCGGAGCGGCGCTCGACATCGCCGCTGAGTCCGAGCGGCGACAGCCGGCCTACCCCGCCCTGCTCGCCTTCGCCGCCGCCTTCGCCGCCGCCATACCGTTCATGAACACCAGCCTGTACGTGGGCCCGATCGCGGACGCACTGCACGGCGCCGACCTGTCGTACTACGTGGCCTTCCTCGTGGCACTCATCGTCTACGCGCCCTTGCGGCTTCGTTCCCGCCGCTGACAGGGGCGGCGATCGCCGAGAGCATGCCATGGGTGCTCGCCCTGGTGCCCGTCGGCACGCTGCCCGCGCGAACGCACTGGCGGGGGAGCTGGGGCGGTGGCTGCGCCCGACAGCGGACCCGGGGCGACGCATCCGAGATCATCACGCTCGCGGGTACGGGAGGGGGCGGTCGCGGCGTGGACGCCTCCGACAGTGCCGAGGACGCCGAGGACGCGGCACGCTACGCGAGAAGTTCATGGCGGCAGAGGTGGCGATCTCCGGCACCAACTTCGCGATCGCCGAGACCGGCACCTGTCAGTGGTCGAGTCCGGGGGCTACGGCAGGATGCGCCTGGCCCTTCCCGAGACGCTGATCACCGTCATGGGCATCGAGAGGCTGCCCTCCACGTAGGGGGACCGCGGTTCCCTGACGCCGGGTAGTGGCAGATTCGCGAAAGCTGGATCAGGGGGGAGCCGGCGCCGGGTGGCGGCACCCGATCGCGCCACCGAGGCGCCCGCGCTGGTGCACAGCGCCCGACCGAGGGAGACCGGCGACCCTGACTGGCCATCAGGTGCTCGCCCAGACTGCCCTGGCGCGACCGCCGGCACCCGCGCCGGTACAGTTCGTTCGCCCCGCCTTCAGCCTCCCAACCGCCCATGGTCGGCCCGCTGCCCGCTGCCCGCTGCCCGCTGCCCGGGTCACCGCCTACGCAGGCTCTGCCACGGCCTACGCGGTGCCCGCGGCCGCACCGGTGACCACCCAACCCGATGCGCCGGCCGCGCGGAGCTCCGGGCGGCCGCAGTGACAGCAGCCCTTGTCGTGGCCGGGGTGGGCTGCGGAGTGCCATCGCTGGCCCACCCGTCGCTGGAGCGGGTGTGGCAGGTAGCGGGCGGCCTTTCCGACACCTCACAAAGACAGGATTGCTGACAGATCGCCGAGCAGGCACGTCAGATGCAGACCCACGGTCAGTGAGGCGTCCTGACGGTGATCGTGGTGGCAGCAGGACACCCCGTAGATGACCACTGCTCTCGTTCGCCGGCGATCATGAGACTGACATACGCCAGCTGATCCCCGCAAGGGTTTCCGCAGCGATTTGAGTTTTGTGCAGCTGATTTCGTTGAACACTGGCGTCTTGGCAGCGATATCGGTAGCGTACGGCCGCACCGGGCCCCGGCTCACCTGTCAGGCATGCCCCTGCGTGAACGGCGGGGCGCGGGCCTGGGCAGCCGACAGACGGCTCGCCCCTCACCTGCTTCCCGCGGGCAAAGGGGCGCCGGATGCGGCCCCCGGTCGTCTATGGCGGGACCGGCCCCGTCATGCATGGCTCGCGGCTTCGAACGCATCGCAAGCCCTCAGCCCAAGCCGCCACGTTACGAAACCCCGCTACGCCACCCCACTTGTGAAAGGGCTGACGTGAACCACCGCCAACTCTCCACCACGCTTCCGGAGACGGACCGCACCCGCCACCGTCGTCTGCGAGAACAGGGAAGCCTGGACCGTGCAGAGCTCAACGCGATCCTGGACGCAGGCTTCATGTGCCACTTCGGGGTGGTCGTCAACGGGCATCCCATGGTTGTCCCCACCGTCTACGGAAGCGACGGACAAAACCTCTACTTCCACGGCTCCGTGGCCAGCCGAAGCCTGGTCGCCTCGCCCGACGCGACGGTCTGCGTCACCGTGACGCATGTGGACGGCCTCGTGCTCGCACGGTCGGCGTTCGAGCATGGCGTCAACTACCGCAGCGCGATGGTCTACGGCATCCCGCGCCTTGTCACTGGCCCCGAGGAGAAGCTGGAGGGGCTGCGCTGCCTGACCGAGAACGCCACACCCGGTCAGTGGGACTACGCACGGCAGCCGAACCGTAAGGAGTTGGCGGCCACCGCCCTGCTCGCCATCTCGCTCGAAGAGGCATCGATCAAGATTCGCACCGGCGGCCCGGACGACGGCGACGGGCCCGACGCCGCCCTCGGAATCTGGGCGGGCGTCCTGCCCCTCGTCTCCACCTGGGGCGAACCGGAAGCCGACCCCCTCCTCCCCGGCGGCATCGCACCCCCCGCGCACATCAGCTCCCGCAGCGGCACCCGACTCGGGTGAGCCGAGGCTCCCCGAGACGGCCCGCCGGCGCCCGAACGCCGTCCCGTGTGCAAACGTCTCCATCGCCAATACCACACATGGTTAACGGAAGTCATCTCTCCGTTTCTCCGGTGTGGCTGGTTATGATCGCCCCCCCACATCGCACCAAAGCCGAACCGGGCTTCCCCCAGTCCTGAACCCAGGACTGCGTCTGGTCTCGGCTGTTGGACCGTCCCCAGTGTTCCCCGCTTCCCCGAGGACTGATGTCTCCCATAGAACCCGAAGGCGCACGAGGGCAGTCGACGACTCGTCGGCAGCGGACCCTGCGTCTGCGTACGCTGCTCATTTGGTTGGCAATCGTCCCTATTCTGGCGATGAGTGCCCAAGTGGTCATGACCGCACAGCGGCTGGTGGACCAGTCGGAGAACCTGCGCGCTGATGTGGCAGTTGGCGAGCGGATCGACGTACCCCTGACCAAGCTGATGGTCAAAGTGCAGGCTGAGCGGACGATGACCGCCACATGGTGGGCGGGCAGCTCCGTGGCCGAGAACGAGCTACGTGAGCGGCGCGTGGCCACGGACCGGGCCGCGGACGAATTCCGCCGGTCGGCGGATGGAGCTCTCGCGGAGAACGGGCGCGAGGGCGAACGTTACGTCGCGGAGCTGAAGCACAGCCTCGCGGATCTCGCCGCTTTCCGCGAGCGGGCGGACTCCCGCAGAGGAGGCGTGGAGCGGACGATCGGCTCCTACTCCGACCTCGTCGACCGCATCATCCGGGTGTACCAGAACGAGTTCAGCCATGCGGAAGACGCCGAGCTCATTCAGGAGAGCGGCGTGGTCGTCACGATGTTCACGGTGTCCGAGATGGTGGCGCGCGAGACCACCATCCTCGCCATGGCCGGCCCGTCCAGGCGCCTGAGCTCCTCCGGGTTCGCCGAATTCGTCAACTCCGTCGGATCCCAGCGGTACCAGTACGACGAGTGGGTCGCGCCGTATCTGGCGGCCGAGGACAGAGCGGACTACGACCGGGTCTTCGCCTCGGAGAGCTGGAAGACGAAGGTCCGCATCGAGGACGCGGTCATCTCCGACCACCAGAACACCGCGTCCGGCATCAAGCTACCCATGGTGGCCGACGCCTGGCGGGCCGCGTATGACAAGTTCGCGGCGCGCCTTGCCGCACTCGACGCGCAACAGGCGCGAGCAGTACTCGTGCACGCCGACGCCAAGGCCACGGAGCTGGAGACCGAGGTCATCTGGCTGATCGTCGGAAACGGCGCGGCCGTCCTTGCCGTCGCGGCCGTCATCGTGCTCACCACGCGCTCCGTCCTCCGCCGTCTGCGCGGTCTGCACCAACGCACGGTGGCCATTGCTGAGGACACGCTGCCGGATGTCGTGGCCCGGCTCCAGCGGGGGCAGTCCGTCGACGACGATGTGCTGCCGGCGGTGAGCGGGGACCAGGACGAGGTCGGACGTATCAGCGACGCGTTCGCCCGGGTCGTCTCCGTATCCGTCGACGGGCATGCGCAGCTCGCGGCCGAGCGTCAGGGCTTCGGTATGTTCGCCGCGGGCATCGCCTCGCGCACCGGAAACCTGGTCAGCCGGCAGCTGACCCTCACCGACGAACTGCAGGACGCCTTCGGTCACGACGAGGAGCTTCTCGCCGGGTTGATGCGATCCGACCAGTTGACGGTGGGTATGCGGCGGCAGGTCGAGAACCTGCTCATCCTGGCAGGTGGCGAGATCCCCGATCCGCACACCGAGCCCATGCGTGTCGCCGACCTGCTGCGCGAAGCCGCCGCGGAAGTCGAGGACTTCCGGCGGATCGAGCGCCAGGCCCTGGACGAGATCAGCGTGGCACCGCGGGTGATCAGCGAGATCAGCCACCTCCTGGCAGAACTCCTCGACAATGCCACCCGGTTCTCCCCGCCGCAGTCGAAGGTGGTCGTCCGGGCCGAACTGGTGACAGACGGGCTGTTGGTCGACATCGAGGACCGCGGGCCACGGGTGACCGCCGCAACCTACGAGGAGATGAACGGGCGTCTGCACTCGGCCCCGCCGTACTCCGTCCTGGCGGAGAACGCGCACCGGCTCGGACTCTTCGTGGTCGGCCACATCGCCGAACAGCTCGGGGCCACAGTGACGCTGCGCCGTTCGGTATACGGGGGCACGTCGGCCGTCGTGATCCTTCCCGGGGAATGCCTTGTGCCGACCGAACCGGTCCGAGCTGGAAAGGAAGCGCCGCGTGCGGCGGCGACGCCCGCCCCGGCACCGGGCACGCTCAACGAACGCAAACCCGAGCTGGTCTTGGACGCGAAGACCGCGCCGTCCGGCCGTAGGACGCCGGAGCGCTCCCCCGAGCGGCCGGTGGAGAGCAAGCCGCCGCTTCCCTCCGTGACACGGGACGGTGACGCGAAGCCGGCCCTCCCCGAGCGGGTCCCGCAGGCTCACATCGCCGAGCGGCTCCGCGCGCCACACACACCGGAGACTGCCGTCGATCAGGACGCGGCGACACCCGAAGAGGTGGCCGACGCCTGGGCAGACTACGAACACGGAACTCAGACAGTGGAAGAAGAACTCCGACAGGATCAGCCATGACGACGCCAACGAACGACATGATCTACAGCGTCCTGGACAACAACCTGAGCAGGATCGCCGGCATCAAGGGAGCCGTACTCCTGTCCAACGACGGGATCAAACTCAGCTCGTACGAGCTGGAACGGGACCAGGCGGAACGCATCGCCGCCGCGTCCTCCGGTATCGCTTCCACGATGAAGGCGATATCCAGGGAGGTCGACGGCGGCCGGGTAATCCGCCAGTTGGTCGAGATGGACGACAGCTACCTCTGCATCGTCGGGTGCGGGGAGGGCAGCACGCTCATCGTGGTGACCTCCCGTAAGGCGCGGCTGGGGGAGCTGGGCGGTGAGGCCGTGCGCACCGCCCAGGCGCTCGGTGAGTGGCTGGGGACGCCTGAGCGCGGCCAGGCGCAGCGCCCGTAATGGCGGACGAGCCCGGGCCGCGAGAGGGCGGCCGCCGCCGGACGCGGCTGTACGCGCTGACTGATGGACGTACGGCGGCTGCACACGCCGCCCTCACCATGGACACCACGATCACAGCCGTGGCCGTCGCGGACGGCCACGGCGGTCTGCCCAGCGAGTGGCAGGCGATCCTCGCGATGTGCTCGCCTCCGGGCGGCCTGGCGGTCGCCGAGATCGCGGCGCGCATGCACATCCGCCTCACTCCCATGACGCTTCTTCTCGGCGAACTCGCGGATCGGGGGCTGATCGAGCACCGGTCGCCCCTTGAAGGGGCCGAGACCACCAATGTCCACCTGCTCATGAGAATCAGGGACAACCTTGCCCGGATATGACACCTCTGCCCAGGAAGCGGCCCCCGTCAAGATCCTCATCGCTGGGGGGTTCGGGGTCGGGAAGACGACCCTGGTCGAGACGGTCTCCGAGATCGAGCCGTTGCGCACCGAGGAGCGGCTGACGAGCGCGGGCGTCGGCGTCGATGACCTCGACGGCATCGAGTCCAAGACAGTTACCACCGTCGCGATGGACTTCGGCCGTATCACCCTCACCGACGCGCAGGTCGTGCTCTACCTGTTCGGCACACCTGGCCAGGAGCGCTTCTGGTTCATGTGGGACGACCTGCTGAACGGGGCACTCGGGGCGATCGTCCTTGTTGACACACGACGCCTCGACCGTAGTTTCCCGGCCATCGACTTCTTCGAGAACAGAGGGCTTCCGTTCGTGGTCGCCGCGAACTGCTTCCACGGCGAACAGCCCTACACCGCCGAGGAGATCAGGGCGGCGTTGCATCTGCGTGACCCGAACACACCCATCCGTATGCTCGATGCCCGCTCCCGTGACGAGGCTCGCGGTGCCCTGCTCGCCCTTCTCGACATGCTCATCACCAAAGCCGGGGTCGCGGCGACCGGCTGACACCGGCGACGCCCCGAGCCGCCGCTCAGTTGCCTTGGGTTGTGAACGGGCCGTCGCTGGATACCGCGGGCCCATTCTCGTAGCTGCACTCGCTCATTTGAGGGCCCAGAGACATCGGTCCGGCGTAGCCGGGGGGATGGCGCAGGCGATAGACGTTGTGCATCTGCGGGCCTGCGCCGGCGGGGACCTTGATGACGGTCAGTGCTGCAGACGCTCCAGTTCGCGGATGCAGGGGGCGATCTTGTCCCCGCGGGAGTAGCCCAGTGCCCAGGCAAGGATGTCGGTGGTGGTCCAGACGTAGCGGTCGCCGCGCTGGAGTCCGGGTGCGGACTATCGAGTGGTGCGCGCCGGGTACAGGCATCCCCTCACGACGAGTGACAGAGCTGAGCGCCTATGCCAGACGGGACTGGGCGGAGTACCCCGCCGCCCGAGCTGAGGGCGAGGCCAACAAGCGGGAGAAGAAGGGGAATGGGTGCGGCTCCAGGTGAGGGGCTGCTCCGACCAGGCATGTCACTTTTGGGGGCGCTGCCTCGTCCAAGAGGGCGGATGACTATCTGTCTTTCCCGCGCAGAAGAAGGAGACTTCCGTGTTCGCCACCTACCTCGTGGTCACTCTGCTCACCTCCGCCGTCAACGGTCTGGCCGCCATCGCCAACCTCATCGGCCACGAGTACCCCAAGAGCCAGGCGGACAAGTTGCGCGTGCCCCGGTCCTGGATGCGCCCGCTGGGCACGCTGTTGGCGGCGGGCGCGCTGGGGCTGCTGGCCGGCTTCGCCGTGCCGGTCCTCGGCACGCTCGCGGCCGCCGGTCTCGCGCTGTATTTCCTTGGTGCGTTCGGTGCCCACCTGCGAGCCCGTGACTACCAGTTGGGCCCCTGGGCCGTGTTCTTCTGTCTGCCGGTGGCCGCTCTGACCGTGAACCTGGCCTACCACGGCTCCTGGTGACCCGGTGGTGAATCGGGTGCGTCCCATAGGAGCGAGCTACACCCGATGGGAGCGGTGCACGGTCGGAATAACTCCCTCCCGCCAGTAGTCCTGGGGATGCGGTCAGGATCTGCCCGGACCCAGAACTGGGCGAGGACGGCAACGTCGCCGCGCTGGCTGAGTGGCTGCGCCGCGGGTCATACCCAGGGGTCGAGTGCGAGCGCAGTGCTTTCGCCCCGGCACCTCACGGCTCGGGGCTGCTGCTTGTGGTGGGATGGCCCCATGTCGCGCCGTGTGCTGTACCTGTTCGGGTCCGCTGCGTCGCCCGTCCACGAGTTTCCGGACGTGGTGCGCCGCGCTCAAGAGAGCGGTTTCGACGTTTGTGTCGGGTTGACGCCGACGGCTGCGCGCTGGCTCGCCGACGACACCGCCGCGTTGGAGGATCTGACGGGCAGGCCCGTACGGTCGGAGTACAAGTGGCCTGGCGAGGCGGATGCGTGGCCGCCGGCTGACGTCATCTTGTTCGCCCCCGCCACGTTCAATGCGATCAACTCGTGGGCGCTTGGCCTCACGAACCATTTCGTCATCGGGGTGGTGGCCGAGGGCATCGGCAATGGGATCCCCATGCTGGCCATGCCATGTGTGAACGCGGCCTACGTCCAGCACCCGCAGTTCGACCTATCGATCGAGACCCTGCGGGGCGCAGGCGTCAGCGTGCTCTACGGACCGGGTGGATTCGAGCCGAACCAACCCGGGGAACGGCGTCGGGAGGGATACCCCTGGCACCTTGCCCTCAACGCCGTCAACGAGTCGGTAGCCGGCCCGTCGTAGCCCCTGCATGACGAGACTGGGCCCCCCGCCGAGTTTGGGCGAGCTGCTCGATAGGTGGACGGGCCGCCCACAATCTCCCCAAGGACCACGGCCGTTCCGGCTGTCACGGCGGTGAGTCTCAGGCCACAGCAAAGGTGCTAGCCAGACGGGCCATGCGGGGGAGTTGTCATGCTGAGTCTCTGTGCGCTGGGCCTTCGCCTGGCAGATTGCACTCACGCGCTTTGGCTGCCCGCCGGCCCGGCGGGCAGCCTGCGCCGATGCAGCTCCCCGCCGAGGCCGTTGCCGTCACTACGCTGATCGAGGTCGTAAGGATCTTCACCCTCCCGGCCAAGGGGGCGTTGCGTACCCCGGAAGGGCGGTCGCCCGTTGGGTCGGGAGGGAGGCCGCCGACGCTTTGGCCTTGACCGAGAGCTTGCCCGGCAGTGAACAACACCGCTGCGGCCCAAGGCTGCGATTGGGGAACTCCACGCCACCCGCGGCTCACGCCTCATCCGTTCGCGCGGTTTGTTTGCGGGACGTGAGTGAGGCGTTTCCAGGACGTCAGTGGCCCCGGGAAGAGTGGTGTCCACACCGCGGGAACGGCCTGAGGAAGCTCCCGCACGAAGCACAGGGGGAACCTGATCATGCGTACTTCCCGGATTCGTACCGCCACCCTGGCCGCAGTCACCGCCACGCTGGCGCTGGGCCTGACCGCCTGCGGCGGCACGGACGGCGGCTCGAAGGCGGCGGGCGGCGACAGCGCCGCCGGCAGCGCGCAGAGCCGGTCCGCGTCCAACGGCGACGGCCAGGGCGGCGCGGAGCAGGCCAACCGTGGCGGTGACACCAAGGACGGTGCGCGCTCGACAGCCACCTCGGGCGGGACGGGTGAGGTCGGGGGCAAGGGCACAACGGCCGGCGCCCAGCAGTGCCGCGGCGACGTGATGCTGCTCACCGCGGTGCACCGGTTCGCCGGGCAGCAGGGCGACCACCTGCTGGTCACCGCGTCGAACAAGGGCACCAAGCCATGCTGGGTCACCTCGTACCCGACCGTGAAGCTCGGCGACGTCGACAGCGCCGCACTGCCGCACTCGAAGAAGGACAACCCCGGCGGCGACAAGCGCATCACGCTCCAGCCCGGCGGCAAGGCATACAGCGCGGTGAACCTCTTCGACTACGGCTCGAATAACCACACGGCGCAGTCGTTCGCCATCGCCCTGCGCGGTGCGGACGGCCACGACGGCCCCTCCTACTCGGTCGACATCCAGGGTGAGAAGACGCAGTTCAGCTGGAACGAGGCCGACGTACTGAACTGGAGCACCAAGGAGCCGTATGACTTCTGATGGACCCGTCGGCCAGTGACGAGTCATCCGGGACGCGCCGCACCGCGCGTCCCGCACTCCGTCGGCACGGACCAGATGTGTCGGCGATCGTGTCCGGCAGGTCGGGGGAGGAGACGCCTAGCCTCACCGCCCCCGGTCCGGCAGGGAACTCCTGCCTCGCTACGCACCCACACGGTCGTGGAGTGGGCTCGGCCGGAGGCGCCCGGGCGGGGTTACGCGGTGGTGTGGGCCGACGGAGCCATCCGGGCGAGCGCGACGCGCAGCGCAGCGTTGAACTGGTCGGGGAGCTCCTGATGTGGCATATGGCCGGCGCCGGCGATCACGCTGACCATGGCGCCGGGCGTAAGGGCGGCGCAGGTCCGGGCCACTTCCAGGGGGATCGCGGGGTCCAGCTCACCGTGGATGTAGTGGATCGGCACCTGGAGCCCAGGCAGCGTCGGGCGCGGGTCGTAGCCCTCGGCGCCGGTCTGGTGCTCATCGATGTAGACGCCGGAGTCCAGGATCTGGCGGACCGTCCAGTCGATGAGCGCGGGCGCGGTTCCCGGCGCGTACCATCCCGGCACCCAGCCGGCCACCGTACCGGCCCGGTCGCGGCGCAGGCCGGCCACGAGATCCGCCTGAGCTTGGGTCTGCGTCGACGGCCAGTACGCCGGCGCGCCCACGGGAACCACTCCTGCGACCAGTTCAGGTCGCTGCAGGCTCAGTTCAGTGGCGAAGGTGCCGCCGATCGAAGAGCCGATGACCACCGGCCGGTCCAGCCGCAGCGCGTCGATCAGTGCTACCAGGTCGCTGACCACCCCGGCGGTGGTGTTGCCCCGAACGGGGCGGGCCGATCGCCCGCAGCCCCGCCAGTCGGCGGTGACGACCCGGTGGTCCCGGGTGAAATCGGGCAGCTGGGCGCCCCAGGTCCGGCCGCTGGTGCCCCAGCCGTGCAGGAACAGCAGCACCGGGCCGGCCCCCTCGTCCTCATAGTGGAGCACGGTGTCATTGACGTCCAAGCTGGGCATGGTCGTCTCCCTCTGTCTCATAGGCCCTGCGGCCGCGCGGTTCGTGATGTCCTCAGCCAACCGCGATCACCTCCACCGGCCAATGAGCGATCCGCGTCTACACTGATCGCGAACCGTGATCAATGCTGATCGCGGTGGACAGGGGGTCGGGGCCATGGAACTGCGTCAGCTGCGCTACTTCCTCACCGTCGCGGAGGAACTGCACTTCGGCCGTGCCGCCGAGCGGTTGCACATCGTGCAGTCCGCGGTCAGCCAGCAGCTCCGCCGGCTCGAACGCGAACTGGGTACGGAGCTGTTCGCCCGCACCACCCGCACGGTCCGCCTCACCGAGGCCGGCGACCGGCTCCTCCCGTACGCCAGGGAGATGCTCGGCCTCCAGGCGCGCGCCCGGGAGGCCATCGACGAACTGCGGGCCGAACAGGCCGCGACCGTGCGGCTCGGCACCAGCTCAGGGCTGGGCGACTGGCTGGACGCCGTACTCACTGCGTTCAACCGGCACGCCGGATACGCCCCGTTGGAACTCGTCACCGGCAGCACCGAGCAACGCCTGGCGCAGGTGCGGGCCGGTGACCTGGACGCCGCCCTGCTGCGTGGTGAACGGACCGCACCTGGGCTGGAGTTCCTGCCACTGTGGCAGGACGTACTAGTAGCGGCGCTGCCCGCGGGGCACGAGCTGGCCGGGCGGGAGACAGTCGAACTGGCCGAGCTCGCGGACCTGCCACTGCGGCTCTCCCCGCGCTCCCGCAACCCCGCGCTCCACGACATGGTGATGCGCTCCTGCACGACCGCCGGCTACGCGCCCGCCCTGGGACCGGAGTTCACCAACGACCAGGACACCCTCGCCGCCATCGGCCACGGCAAACCGTCCTGGACGGTCTTCTACGCCTCGCATGCCGGCCAGCTCCCTGTCCCCGGCGTGGTGTTCCGCCCCCTGAGCGGGCCGGTGCCCGTCATGTGGACCTACCTGGCGGTCCGGGACGGGCCGCCCCGGACCGAGCTGCGCGCCCTGATCGAAGCTTGCTACGAGGCGGCCGAGAGGGGCCGGGCGTAGATCCTGGCCCGGGATGTTCAGCGTCGGCCATGACTCGAACGTGGCGCCGATGATCTGCCCGACGACGGAAGCCGAATGGCGGCCGACGGCGTTGAGGAGAGCTGGCCGCCCCGCATGAGTTCGGTCTGAGCGGCCTCGTCGCCGGCGATCAGGGAATGCGCCCGGCGGCAAAATCCGGCACTTCGGTGTACAGCGTGGTTCGCGAGACGCACGCAGGTCATGGGCGGCTCGGCAGGTCCGGCGCGGCCTGAACTTGCCGCCGTCAGTGGCTTGGTGCGTGGCTCAGGTCGACGATGCAGAAGATGTCGCCGTCAGGTCCGTCAGGACGACGAAGTCCGGGTCCTCCGGGTAGAGGTCCCAGTCCGGTCTCGTGGCACCGAGCGTGAGGAGGCGTTCGACCTCCGTTTCTTGTTCGGCGGCCGTATCCACGAACAGGTCGAGGTGTACGCGCGGGCGAGGCTCGGCCGGGGACTGGCTGTGCATGAGGCCGAGGGCACGGCCGGAGTCGTCGCTTCGGGGGCCAACCGGGCTCCCCTAGGAACCCAGCGCCGGCGACCTTCGTACACGGGTGCCGGCGCGGGCAGGAATCGGCTGATCGAGGGGGAGTTCAGGCGTAGGCATCCTCGATGGCGACTCGTCGCACCGTACGCAGAGTGGACTGGAGACGGTCCAGATCGGTCGAGCCCAGGGCGAGGCGGAGCGCCTGTGGTGTGTGCGTCGAGGTGGTGAACGGCTCGGCCGTGGCTACCGAGATGTGCTGACGCGCGAGGGTGGCGGTCAGGCGATCGGCGCGTGCGTCGTCGGGCAGTGGCAGCCATGTGAAGTAGGACGAGGAGTGGCTGATGAGTGGTAGGCCTGCCAGCTCTTGTCTGGCGAGTGCTTGGCGGGCCTTGGCGTCGTCTCGTTTCTGCGCCTCCAAGTGGTCCACCGTGCCGTCATCGAGCCAGCGGCAGGCGATCGCGGTGGTGAGGGCCGGGGTGTTCCAGGTGGTCACCCGAGTCGCGCGTTCGAGCGACGGCACCGTGGACGGCGGGGCGACGACGAAGCCGACCCGGAGGCCGGTGGCGATGCTCTTGGAGAGCCCCGTGACGTAGACGGTGATGTCCGGCGCGCTGGCAGCCAGAGGCGGTGGAGGGTCCTCCACCAAGTAGGCGTAGGAGGCGTCTTCGATGATGAGCGGACCGTACTGTCGAGCGATCTTGATCAGGCGGGTGCGGTCAGTTGCCGGCATGACCCAGCCCAGAGGGTTGTGCAAGGTGGGCATGGTGTAGATCGCGCGTACAGGTCGGGTCGCGCACAGCTTTTCCAGGACATCAAGATTCGGCCCGTTGGTGGTTGTGGGGACGGGCTCCAGGTCGAGATGAAAGGCATGCGCGAGCACCTTGAAACCCGGATAGGTGAGCGCGTCGACCGCGACGACGTCGCCGGCGTTGAGCGCGGCCATGACGGTGATGGCCAGGCCGTGCTGCGCACCGTTGACGACGAGGACCCGATCTGCGTCCGTGGTGATCCCTCGACGCCTCAGGTGCCGTGCGATCGAGGCTCTGTCCTGGGGACGCCCTTGATGTGGTTGGTAGCGCAGCAGCGAGTCGAGATCACCAGCGGTGGCCACGTCTCGCAGGGCCTGCCGTAGGAGGTCAGCTTGGCCGGGCAGCGACGGATAGTTGAAGTTGAGGTCGACCGCGTCCCGGGCGACGGCCTGTTGATCGATGCCGTGACCAGCGGGAACCGCGATGTCGCGCACGAAGGTGCCGCGGCCCTGTTCCCGGCTCACCAGGCCCATCGCTTCCAGCTCGGCGTACACCCGAGTTGCGGTCACCACGGCGATGCCCTCGCGGGCGGCGAGCCCGCGGTGTGTCGGCAACCGCACACCTGCGGCGAGCCGTCCCGTCCGGATGTCGGATGCGAGCGCGTCGACCAGCTGTTTGTAGCGCGAGACTGCCATGCACCGAACTGTATCCATGACAATTCTTTGACTGTCCTGTTCCCGGGTCCCTACCGTCACGACCCACTCACCCGGAAGGACAGCCACCGTGCACATCGCCATCCTCACCTTCGAGGGCTACAACGAGCTCGACTCTCTGATCGCACTCGGTGTGCTCAACCGCATCAAGACCGACGACTGGCGCGTCACCATCGCCACCCTCAGCCCCAAGGTGACGTCGATGAACGGGGTGGTCGTCGAGCAGATGTCCACTCTTGAGGAGGCGTGTGCTGCTGACGCCGTCATCGTCGGGAGTGGCATCGCCACCCGCGAGGTTGTCGAAGATCCAGCGATCATGAAGGTCCTGCGCGGCGGCCTGGACCCGTCGCGTCAACTCATCGCGGCACAGTGCTCCGGTGCGCTCGTCCTGGCCAAGCTGGGTCTGCTCCACGACATCCCCGCCTGCACCGACCTGACCACCAAGCCTTGGGTCGTCGCCGCGGGCGTCGAGGTACTCAACCAGCCCTTCTACGCCAAGGACAACATCGCCACCGCCGGCGGCTGCCTGGCCTCGCACTACCTCGCCGCCTGGATCATCGCTCGCCTTGAGGGCAACGACGCCGCCGAAGGCGCGCTGCACTATGTCGCCCCGGTCGGCGAGAAAGAGGAATACATCGAGCGCGCCTGGCGCAACATCGCCCCCTACCTGCCCGCTCCCACCGCGGCGCTCGTCTGAACACAAGTCGCAAGAAGCGGCCTTGGCCACGAAGCCACGGGGCGGCGTGAGCTCTGACAGGCCAATAGGCCAACAGGTCTCGGTCGGCAGACCGACGCTGCGTACGCCGGCGCCGTCTCCGGTACGGGGGAGCGTCGCGGTATCTGTTCCGTGGCCCGCAGCCGGCCACCGTGGCTGCCCTTGGAAGGTGGCGTACCCGGCCGGTTTCGCGGCACCGCTCGCCCTGCACAGCGGCGACTCTTCTTCTTTGAGGCAGCGGACGTGATCGGCGCGAACCGGGCGGTGCCTACTTACGCGGCGACAACCGGCCAATCACTTCGTTCTTTCGCTTCGGCTGTCGCTGCGTAGCCCCCGGGCGCCGGTCAACGGTCGTTCTTTCTCAGCCTGGTGGTGAGCATCTCGCTCAACCGGCGTATGGCGGCGGCCAAAACGGAGCGAAAACAAAAGGTACGCCGCCGCCATGTGGCCCAAGGTGTCCTTATGAAACAGCCAAG
The DNA here is from genome assembly GCF_045782725.1 of Streptomyces sp. Pv4-95. Taxonomy (NCBI): domain Bacteria; kingdom Bacillati; phylum Actinomycetota; class Actinomycetes; order Kitasatosporales; family Streptomycetaceae; genus Streptomyces; species Streptomyces sp. Pv4-95. Next base: position 77,360 of record NZ_CP127172.1, on the reverse strand, counting down.
ACGTGCTTATGGGCGCGTGTCCCGGGCTATTCGTGTCACGGGCGGGGGCACCGGCATAATCACCGCTACCCCCGCCCGCGATAAGACGCCGAGCTTGCCCGCCCGCTTAAGACAGGGCGCTGCGGAGCGCCGCCCAGCCCAGCAGTGCGCATTTGATCCGCGCGGGATGCCGGGCCACCTCCCGGAATGCCACGGCATCACCCAGCCGGGCAGGCCAGGCAGACGCCTCCGTCGCGCGTTCACGCAAGAGCGAGGCGAATTCCGTATGCAGGGATTCGGCCTCCGCTACGGGATGCCCCAGGACGAGCCCGGCCATCACAGAGGCCGACGCCTGACTGATCGAGCAGCCCTGAACCTCGTAGGAGAGGTCGGCCACGACCGCCTCGGTGCCCGAACCGGTCAGCCGGACGCGCAGGGTGAGTTCGTCGCCGCACGTCGGGTTGGTGTGCTGCACCTCCGTGTCGTACGGCTCGCGCAGCCCGATGTGCCGGGGGGCACGGTAGTGCGCGAGGATGACCGCTTGGTTCTCTGCCGTCAGCTGCATACCGCGGCCTCCGTGTCGTCCCCCGTCGCGAAAAGCGCCTGGGCCGCCTTGATGCCCGCCGCCAACGCCGCGATCTCCTCGGGACCGTTGTACAGGTAGAAACTCGCGCGCACGCTGGCGGGCACGCCCAGCCGGCGATGCAGCGGCCAGGCGCAGTGATGCCCGACGCGTACCGCGATGCCACGGGCGTCCAGGACCTGGCTGACGTCGTGCGGATGCACCCCGTCGACGACAAAGGACACCGCGCTACCACGGTCTTCCATGGTGGACGGCCCCAGGACCCGCACCCCTGGCATGGCCGTGAGGGTGCGCAGAGCCAGCTCGGTGAGCCGGTGCTCGTGCGCGGTGATCCGGTCCATTCCGACGTCGGTCAGATAGCGGATCGCGGCCGCCAGCCCGACCGCCTGCGACACCATCGGCACGCCCGCCTCGAAACGCTGGGGCGGCGGCGCATAGGTCGCCTCCGTCATCCGGACGACCTCGATCATCGAGCCACCGGTGAGGAAGGGCGGCATGATCTCCAGCAGTTCGCGCCGTCCGTAGAGGACGCCTACGCCGAACGGGCCGAGCATCTTGTGCCCGCTGAAGACCGCGAAGTCCACGCCGAGGGCGTGCAGGTCGACCGCAGCGTGCGGTACCGACTGGCAGGCGTCCAGGAGCGTGAACGCGCCGACCTCGGCCGCGCGGGACACGATGCGGTGCACGGGATTGACCGTGCCCAGCACGTTCGACTGGTGGGTGAAGGCGACCAGCCGGGTCCGCGGCGTGATCACCTCGTCCACGTCGGCCGGCTCCAGCCGACCGTCGTCGGTGACCCCCAGCCAGCGCAGCGTGGCGCCGGTGCGCCGGCACAACTCCTGCCAGGGCACCAGATTGGCGTGATGCTCCATCTCGGTCACCACGATCTCGTCGCCGGGACCGAGGCGGAAACGGGCGGCCTCCGGTCCGGCGGTCGTGGCGTTGTTCATGGCGTAGGCGACGAGGTTGATGCCCTCGGTGGCGTTCTTGGTGAAGACCACCTCGCCGGGGGCGACCCCGACGAACGCCGCTACCCGGGCGCGGGCGTCCTCGTACGCCTCGGTCGCCTCCTCCGAGAGCTGGTGCGCCCCGCGGTGGACGGCGGCGTTGGAGGTCTCGGTGAAGGCCCGTTCGGCGTCCAGGACGGAGGCGGGACGCTGGGCGGTCGCGCCGGAGTCCAGGTAGATAAGTGGCCGACCGTCGGAGACGGTGCGGGCCAGGATCGGGAAGTCTTTGCGGATCAGGGCCGGGTCCAGTGGAGCCGCGTCCCGGTCCTGGCCGGGCCCTATGGGGCCGGTTGTCGGCGCCGTCATGCCCGGGCACCGGGGGTGGCCTCGCGGGTGGCGGTGGTCTCGCCGCCGTGGGCCGGGCCGAGACCCGCGAGCACCTTATGGGTGGTCTGCAGGCACAGGCCCCGGGCGCACACGGTCACCGTGTCGCTGTCGGCCTCGTCGGCCAGGTCCAGGAACTTCGGGTTGAAGCTCTCGATGCGCTTGGTGCGCACGCCCTCGGCGTAGTCCGCCGGCGACGTCCAGCAAAGGTCCTTGTACGAGGAGGTGTTCTCGGGGATGAGGGCCGGGTCGTCCAGTTCGAGGACCGCGCCGAACATCAGCAGCGGCTCGAAGAGCGGTTCGGGCGACTCGGGGTCCGCCGTGGGGCGGTCGGCGACGTAGCTGAAGCCGGCCCCGATCATGGAGAAGCGGCAGGTTCCCAGCGGCTTTTCCCGGGAGGCGGCCTCCATGGCGGCCTCGCAGCCGAGCTTACGGGCGAGGAGATCGCCCACCAGGAACGAGAGGGCGGAGGAGGGATCGGGGACCACGTTGCGCTGCCCGTCCTCGGGGAAACGGGCCACGGTCCGCAGGTCGTCCGCCCTCAGCTCGGTGAGATGGACCGGGGCAAGCTCTGCTGCCGACGAGGCCATGCCGTCGGCGTAACATCGGGCGAATTCGAGCGGCAGCATGCTGGTCGGCGTGCTGATCACGTTGGGGTGGGTGGGGTTGCTGTCCGCCCGGCGGGTGCCCGTTAAGACGCTCATGCCGTCACCGGTGTTTGCCATGATGGTGCACTGGAATACCGGCTGCCAGAGCGTGCCGGAGGCGAGGCATTCGTTGAGTGTCGCCGGGCCGCGGGAGCGGAATCCGGTCAATGTTCCCTCTAGTTCCGACGCTGCGTAGAACTTTGCCATACGAGTTCATTCCTTTGCTGTCACTTGTTGACAATAGGTTTCACAGGAACGTAATAACTTGCCTGGAAAACTGTCAACGATGATTTCTGGACACGGAATCGCAATGTGCGGGGCGGAGATGGTGTGATGGCTCTGCGGACGCACGGATGACCCGTCAACTGTCCTGAAGCGAACGGCCGGTGCGCCGGTGCTAGAGTCCGGCTCGGCGATCACGCGGTCGCGTCAACAATATGTGGAAGATTGGGGAAACGGCATGCCGGGAGATCTCCGGGCGGTATTCGACTTCATCGCTTTCAGCGCTCGCTTACGGGAAGTTGAACGCCACAACAACGCCACCGCCGACCGCAAGGAAAGCGTGGCGGAGCACTCCTGGCACTTGGCCATGGTCAGCTGGCTGCTCCACCAGCAGTTCGAGCGGGAATTCGGGCATGCGCTGGAGCTTGAGCGGATGCTCAAGATGTGCCTGATGCACGATCTCGTGGAGATCGAGGCGGGAGACCCCTCGGCGTGGGCCACCCAGCACAGTGCCGAGCACACCCAGGACAAGGCCCGCATCGAGGAAGAGGTCGCCCAGCGCCGCTTCACTCCTCTCCCCGGCCCGCTCGCCACGGAATTCCTCGCTCTGTGGCACGAGTACGAGGAAGGCGTCACACCGGAGGCGCGGCTGGTGCGCGGCGTGGACCGCCTCAACCCCGCACTGATGCGACTCCTCACCGGACAGGGCTGGCAGGACGTTGACGCGGACGCCACCGCGCTCGATCGCCTGCAACTCCCGCGGGTCCAGGTCAGCGAGACCCTTACCGCCCTGTACGAAGAGGTCCGGGACGCGGCGGTGGAGCGGGGGCTCCTGCCCGCGGCGTCCTGACCGTCGCGCGCCCTGCCGTGCACCGCCGGCTCGACCACCAAGAGGAGCCGATTCCCTCGTCGCCTACATTGCGGGCCACCGGCCACGAGGCTGAGCCCGGTTCTGAGCGAGTTGAGGGGTGAGGCTCACCCTGAACGCCGCGCTCGATGTGGGTAGAGTCGGGCGATGCCCGAGCTGACGCGGCTGGATGCCGGCCACGCCCCGGCGGTCCTGGCCTTCGAGCTGGCGAACCGCACCTACTTCGCTGCTTCGATCTCCGACCGCGGCGACGACTTCTTCGACCACTTCACCGACAGGTTCGACGCCGCGCTGGCCGAGCAGGAGGCCGGTATCTGCGCCTTCTACGTACTCGTTGCCGAGGACGGCGCGGTGCTCGGTAGGTTCAACCTGTACGACTTGGAGGACGGCACTGCCAGACTCGGCTACCGGGTCGCGGAGCGGGTCGCCGGCCGTGGTGTGGCGACCGCGTCCGTCCGGGAGCTGTGCCGGATGGCGTCAGTGATACACGGCCTGCGTACACTGCGGGCGGCCACCTCCCACGACAACGCCGCCTCCCAGAGAGTCTTGGTCAAGGCCGGGTTCGTCTCGGTCGGCCCTGCCACCCCGGCCGATCTCGGCGGCAAGTCAGGCACTTGGTACCAGCGCGACCTCCAGCCATAGACCTTGGTCTTGCTCGTGGGTCGCTGCGGGAAGGCAACTCCACACGGGGAACGTGCTGCGGCCTGGGCGTGGGTGGACACCGGTGCCTGAGCCACGACGAGGGACCGAACGCTCTTTAGGCTCCGTGATGGCCAGGACCGGCGGGCCGGTGTGGCGCCGTTGGGCTGACCGCTGATCATCGTCGGACCGGAGGTGCCCGGGCCTCCGGCGCAGGGCTCGTGGTTGGTTCCTGCTCGGTCCCCGGTGGTGGTGCCTGCCCCGCGTTGTCGAGGTTGTGCTCGATGAGGCCGGTGGTCGTTGGTGCTGTTGCCGGTGCCGCTCAGAGCCGCGCCGGGCGGACAGCCCGTCACCTCATCTCGACGTGGGTCGGCGGCCTGGCTGCAGCATGTGCATCAACAGCAGGACGCTTCCTGTCGCTGCCCCTACTGCTCCCATGGCCAGGAAGCCGCGGGAGGAGCGCCAGGACAGCACCGACCACCGCGACTGCGCGGAGAACAGGGATCCCGTACTCAGCCACGATCCGGTCGAGATCAATGACAGGGATGAGCCGATCGAGCCGACCGACAGGGCGCTTCCGATCGAGCCGACAGACAGGGCCGATCCGACGGACCCCACGGACAGCACCGACCCTACTGAGCCGATCGACAACACGGAGTCCTGCGACCACAAGGACAGCACTGAATCCGAAGAGGGACGGACCGACCGTACGGGCAGCTTCGGCATGAGGTCATTCTGGCGCGCCGGCTGCTCGGCCCGGCCCCCTTGTGGGCACGCAAAAGGGTGATCGCCGATGGAAGGCCGTCCTGTGGGTGGGCTACCAGGGCGGCGCACTGGCTGGTGTTGGGGTACTGCGGTCGCAAGTGCCGGCGGATGCGGCCGGTGTCCACGTCGCCACAGCACGGGAAGCCGTTCGGAGGTCCGCTTGATCCGGCCTGAGCGCGGGCTGATCTCGCTTGCGGGGATGGTCAGGCGAAGGTCAGGCAGGCGAGCCGAAGCAGCGGAGAGAGCGACCGATGCGTGGGTGCGGGCGGGAGAGGCGGCTTGAGCAGTGGGGCCCTCCCGCGCCGAAGGCCAGATGCGCATGGGGTGTGCGGGTCAGGTCCCGTTGGTGCGGGTCGCGGAAGCCCGGTGGGGTCGTAGTTGGCGCCTTCGACGAGGACGAGTACGAGGTCTGCCTTGGCACTGGCCGTTCCCCCAGTTCGGTATCTTTCGTGGCAATACGAGGAAGGCCGTCGCCGATGGCCAGGTTGTGGCGCAGCAGTTTCTCCACTGCCGAGTCCACGGCCTCGGGGTGAGTACGTAGCCACTCCAGGGGACTGAGGTGTTTCGTCTTCGCGGCGACGGGGGTGTGGTGGAGGTGCTTGCGGTGGAGATCGGGCGGCAGGATTGAAAAATGTCTTCCGGACACCGAAGATGTCGTGTCCATGAGCCAAATTTTCGTGAGGTGCAGGTCGCTCAAGGGTCTACGCGCGTCGATGGTGGGTGTGGGCGTCGTCCTCGTCGCCTCGGCGGTTGCCCTGCCGCTCGCCACCGCCGACGCCGCGAAGCCCAGGCCCGACTCGGAGCACAGCACCATCGCCAGGGAAGGGCGGGTTGCTGCGCACCTGGAGCACATACGAAGCGACCCGCACCAACTGCGGGAGTTCATGCGCGCCATGCCCAAGGGCGCTGATCTGCACAATCACCTTTCCGGTGCCGCCTCCACACAGCTCCTCATCGACCTCGCCGTGCACAACGGCCTGTGTATCGAGGAGGACAGCTCAACTGCCGTTCAGGGCCCTTGCAAGGACGGCAGCCGCCCGGCCTCCGACGTGCGCACTGATTCCGCCTTCCGGGAGAAGCTTGCGCGGGCCTGGTCGATGAAGGACTTCCCGCAGAACAGGCCGAGCCGGGCGGGGCACGACCATTTCTTCGCCACGTTCGACAAATTCATGGCGGTCACCACGAATGATTTCAACGGGAAGCTGCAAGCCGACGTAGCCAACACGGCTGCCAGGAACCACCAGCAGTACCTGGAGACGATGATCAGCCCCGCGTTCCCGCAGGCCGCGAAGCTGGCCAAGCAGGTCGGCTACGACAAGGACCTGGCGGCCATGCACGAGCGTCTGACCGCGGGGGGCAAGCTCGACCGCTTGGTGAACGCGGCTCGCAAGGAGGCCGACAACACTGATCGCGACTTCCGCAGGGCCGCGCACTGTGGCACCGCCTCCGCTCAGCCCGGGTGCAAGGTTGAGACCCGTTTCCTCTCTCACGCGTTGCGCGCGCTGGCACCCGCGGATGTGTTCACGCAACTGGAACTCGGCATGGCGCTCGCGGAGAAGGACAGGCGGTTCGTCGGCGTCAATCTCGTACAGCCCGAGGACGACAAGAACTCACTGCGCAACTACCGGCTGCACATGCGCATGCTGGACTTCCTGCACAGAAAATACCCGGACGCCCACATCGCCCTGCACGCCGGCGAGTTGACCCCCGAGTTCGTCGGACGTAAGGACCTCACCTTTCACATCAACGAGGCGGTGCGCGTCGGCCACGCGGAGCGCATCGGACACGGCGTCGACCTCAAGCACGAGGATCTGTCAAGGAAGCTGCTGCACACCATGGCGAAGCGCGGCATCGCCCTGGAGGCGAACCTCACCAGCAACGAGCAGATCCTCCAGGTCGCCGGTAGGGACCACCCCTTCCAGGCTTACCGCAAGGCAGGCGTTCCGGTGACGATCTCCACCGACGACCCGGGCATCTCCCGCACCGACATCTCCCGCGAGTACGAGCGGGCCGCGACGACCTACGCACTGTCGTACCCGGAGCTGAAGGGCATCGCCCGGACGTCGCTGGAGGAGGCGTTCCTGTCGGGCAAGAGCCTGTGGAACGACAAGACTCCCAAGCGCAGGTACCGTCCCGTGGCGCGGTGTGCCGGGCAGGAGCCCGGAGCCAGCCATCCGGGCGCGCGCTGCCAGGCGCTGCTGGACTCCAGCCCGAAGGCCCAGCAGGAGTGGGAGCTCGAAGCTGCTTTCCGCAACTTTGAGCGGCGCGTCCTCAAGCACTCCTTGTAGCCCGCGCACATCACGGGTTGCTTGCCGCCGCGGCGGATGACCCGCGGCAGGATGTCCTTCTGCCGCGGCGGTGAGCAAACCGGATCGGACCGATTCGGCAGCATCAACGAGGGTCGCCGCTCGACGACGACACTCTTGCCCTCGCTGACCAGGCAACGGGCGGATCAGCAACCGACTCGCCCGCACCCTTTCGAAGATCAGTTACGCCACCACCCACAACTGCGGTCTCGCCCGGCTGGGCACGAGAAACGCGCAGGTGGTGCCGCCCCTGGCGCAGCTCGGGGCCGGCGGTGACGAGGCGACTGAAATCGGCGGCTTCCCCGGGTGTCCGGCAAAGACGCGGTCGGCTAGACGCGGTGTCGGCCGGGAGCTGATCGGGCCCGGCCGCGCCCGGTACGGCAGCAGGGCCCGGACCGCGCATCGTGGTCCGGGCCCTGCCCCGTGTGGTGCCGCCCGGCGGCGGTGCGTCAGCTCTGTGCGGTGTCGTCGCCTGCCTGCCCGGCGCCCTCAGCTGCGCCTGCCTTTTCGCGCATCTTGCGCACCAGCTCCGCCTTCTGCTCGGCCGCACCCTGGCGGTCGAGGTTGCGGTGCGGGCCGTTGTTCTGCCGTTCGGCGCGGGACAGCCGCTTGCGCTGGCCGCCGCCCATGCCCACGGGGTTGTTGATGTTCTTGCTCACGGTCATGGGTTCTCCCGGTATGAGGTGAAGTGTTCTACGGATTCATCGGTGGGGGAGGGGCGGCGACGCCGAAGGACGTCAGCGGGGCCCATCCGCTCTCACTCGTAAATCGGCGTCTGGAAGAACATGACAAAGACGTTACCCGGTCCCGTCGGCCCCGCACACCAACTTATTCGCCGCCCCGGCGTCAGCCGGGCCTTTGGCGAGCGGAAGGGGCGATGTCGACCGAAGCGAGGCCGGCGCCCCACTACAGAATTCTGGGGCGCGCCGACCACCGCCCCTTCGCAGGAAACCTGGTCACATGACCGCTCGCATCGTCATCCGCCCGCCCGCCCCGGTGGCCGCCGCGTCCACCTTGACGCCATCCTCGGCCTCGCCCGCAGGGACATGGACGTCGTGGAGTTCCTGCGCCTCGCCGGCCTCCCCGAGCCGAGCCGCTCCTCGATGACGCTGAGTGGGCGGAATGGCGCGGTGGACAGCCGCACGATTTCGGCGGGCCCAGCATCAGCAGCGTCTGACCCAGTATGAGGCCGTTTCATGATCCGCCGGACCGACTCTAGGCCGTGAGAATCGCAGAGCGCGCTCCCTGTACGGCCTGCGTTGGGCCGTACAGGGAGCGTTGTCGTTCAGCGGGTGAGCTGCCGTATGGACAGCCGCTGCACGGCTCGGGACTCCTCGATGACGTCGCGATCTGTTTCCGCGCTCGTCGCTCTGGGGGGTGACCGTCCACAGCACGCCGCCCCACCAGATTTGCCGGTCGCGCTCGACCCACGGCGCCGTGCGGGCCGGGACGAGGAGGGGTCGGACGCGGTCAGCCATGGCGCGGTTGGGAATCGACATGGTGACTTGCACGCTGCCGGCCTCGCCGATGTAGTCCTCGACGGTGACCTCTTGCAGCGGCAGCACGTCGACCAGCTCCTCGGATCGCAGACGAGTACGCGATAGGTAGACGTAGGCAACCTGTGTCCTCCTTACGGTTGTTGGACTAGAGCTTGGTTCGGGGGTTTCGTACAATCGCGTCAGCACGTGTCGCCCGGTCGCAGAGGGCCGGGCGTTCCCGAACAGGGGGAGAAAGGTGCGTGCCCGATGGGCATCGGGCTGGTATCTGTGGTTGCCGCGGTCGTCTACGCAGGAACGATCTCGTTCCTGGCCTTCACGGCGACGTTCGCGCGGCGGGGGGAATTGCGTCAGGAGGCTCGTTCCACCTTGGCGCTGATCGTCCCGGGCCGAGGGGCGGAGACACCCTCACCGACCCAACAGCAGTAGCACCTCGTGCAGTGGCTCCGCCTGCTGTCACCAGTGGGCGGAGCGCCACCGAAGAACGGCAGCCGCGCGCGGGTCGGCCGGCGCATCTGCGGCGGCTCGAACCATGCGTTCGTCACCGCCGACCTCGTTTCGCGGCTCGCCGACTGCCGTTTCGTGCACAGCGTGCGCTAACGCCGGATCAGCGACCACTCGGCCATGACGGCTCTGCTGAAGAGACGGCCTGGCCCGCTCCTCCGGGGAGCGGGTCCCGTGCGCGCGCTTCTGGCGGATGCGCCAATCTTGGGCCGTGGCGCTCCTCGACTACCGCGAAACTTGTACTCCGACCTCCCGGTGCCAGAGTCTGACCGGCGCTGAACTGCCCGGGCTCGCGCGGGCCGCACCCGAGGACCAGGAACGCGCGTTCGCGGTACCGGTTCTGCGCAACCCCCAGGTGCGGGCGGTTCTGGAACGCCTGTCGGTTCTTGTTCTCCCGCCGTGGTACCTCACGGCGGGAGCGCTGTTCCAGACCGTCTGGAACATTGCTGTGGGGAGAGCCGACCTCGGTTACGGCATCCGCGAATTCGACTCATCTTCCGCGACGCCGACGACCTGTCGTACGACGCCGAGGACCGGATCATCCAGCGGTGCCAGCGGGGCGTGGAAGGCCTCGGCGTCGAACTGGAGCCGCGCAACCAGGCCCGCGTGCATCTGTCCTGCGCCCCAGCCCAACGGGAATCGCCCCGGCCGCCGTACACACCGCCAAGGCGGCCGGCTACCGGGCTGAATGGCCCCATCTGATCGAACTGCCCCTGACCGCGCCCTGAGAGGAACGGCGTCCTCAGCCTTACCCGGACCGACGTCCACGTGGCTTGTGACGGCGGCCGCCACCGCTCGGTCGCGCCGTGGCCGAGGAAACCGCGGGGTGGTGCGTTCCCAGGCGGCGCGCCCCATGCGGTGAGGTCAGTGCGCAGCGCGTTGGCCACTGCGGCGACGAAGCCGGGTGTCGCTGCGAGTGCAGTGGTTCAACGCCCGACACCTCACGGTTCGAGGCCGCTGTGTATCGTGGGATGGCACCATTGCCGTGGCCGAGCCGAGCCGGGCCGAATGCCGAGCCTGGGAAAGCGTCCCTGCCGCTCGTGTCTTCTCGTGAGCAGCCTAATTCGTCGGCACTGCCGACGAAGGCCGGGCCGCAGTGTGGCAGCAGACGCTCGATGGCCATCGCGACGGCTACCTGCGCGCTGTCTGTCAGGGCGATCCGTGGGCTGCTCCGGCTCGGTCCCTCGACGCCTTACCGGCCGTCTCCCCAGAGTGTCGATGTAGGGATGTACCAGGTGGGCCGGAGCAGAGAGAGACCTGGATGCCGTGGAATCCAGCACCAGGAGGGCAATCAGCGGCAACGCCCCCATACCGACGGCACTGCCGGCTGCGCCGACCGCGTATGCACCCCACAACCGCCGGAAGTCCTGCCCGAGCGTGCTCCGTACCAACCGAACCTCCCGCAGTGTGAAGGCGCTCAGCGTAGTGACTCCGACCACCCACCAACCCTGGTGATCAGGCCATCACCAGACGTACCTGAGAGCCGAGATGAGATCCAGGTACTGAGCCGCCAAGGGCAACGCTGCTTGGCACAGCGCCGCTGCGCTGCTCTTTGCGGACCGGTGGCTGTGTGCCTCAGGGGGCCTTTGGGCGGGCCCCGGTTGCGAGGAGGCAGCAATGATCCGTCGGCGTGGCTTGCGGGACGCGGGACACGGGGTGGTGCCGCTAAAACGGAGGTTCGTCGCTGTACAGCGGTGCTTCTGGCCCGTCCGCCGGGGCTACACGCCAGGGGTCGCTGCCAGACTGCGGACGTCCTCGCTGCTCAGGGTTCCGGGGATCGGCGTCGAACACTGCGTGCCACAGCTTCTTGATCTCCGTCCTGGGTGTTGCGGGGGTGACGATGGTTGCCCAGGGGTCGTCAGGGGATGTTGTTGGCGCATCGGGGTCTATCTGCGCAATGTCGCACAGGACCGTGACTATCGCATCGACCGTGTCCCAATTGGCCGGGGTGGACAGTCCAAGGAGCGTGCGGCGCACGGTTTCGGGGCTGCCGGTCGCGTCAGGGTACTTCTGCGGAATCAGCTCGGCGATCTTCCTCAGCGTCGGCCTGGAAGCTGACCGGTAGTAGGTGAAGAGGGCTTCTACGAAGACCCTTCGCGGGCCCGGAGGTAACTGGTCTTCCCCCGGCATCCGCAAGACCCGCCCCATGGCTTCCCCTCTCCGTTGACACAGGAAGTCCAGGGATACCTCGCGATGACTCACGTTGTCACGGGGAAGCTCGCCCATCTTCGCCAGATGAGCAACTACTTTCTGTACTCCCAAAGTGACGGTATGTCACATGTGCAGTTCGGTGAGGTGTCGGGGTGTCGCGGAAACCGTCCGCTGGGCACGGTTTCAGTCAGTCGACCCCTGCTCGCGGGACAATTGACGAACGGCTCCCTGCTGCAACAGGGAGCCGTTCTGCATCTGATCCACGATCACCGCTGTGAAGGAGTCCTCGTGTCCACGTCTGAGCCTACGAGCAAGTACGGATTAACGAAGCCCCGCGCCACCTCCGCCTCCACCTGGCGGAAGGCACTGCGACGGCTTTCGGGCGAGGCAACCGCCGGCCTCGTCCGCGGCGCGTCGACAGCCATGGGGACAGCGATCGTCGGCTGGCTCATGCTCTGGGTCCAGCAGCACTGATCCGATAGCCGCCGGGAGCTGGCGGGCCACCAGCTCCCGCGACGCACTTAGACGTTGTTTCACTTGGTGAGTCGGCGGTAGCAGATGAGGGTTGCGGCTATCCCGACGAAGGCGAGGAAGTGCTCGGGCTTGCGTTCGTAGCGCCGGTGGAGGCGTCGGCAGCCGGCCAGCCAGGACACCGTTCTCTCGACTACCCAGCGGTGGCGACCGAGCCGCTGCGAGGGCTCGACGCCTTTGCGGGCGATGCGATGAGTGATGCGACGCTCGCGGAGCCATCGCCGAAGGTGCTCGTAGTCGTAGCCCTTGTCCGCGTGAAGCTTGGCCGGGCGCCTGCGACGAGGACCGCGCCGAGAGCGGATGGGCGGGATTCCTCGCACGAGCGGCGCCAGGCCGAGACTGTCGTGCATGTTGGCGCCGGAGATCCCTAGCGACAGCGGCAGTCCGTTCCGGTCTGTGACCAGGTGAATCTTCGACCCCAACTTGCCACGGTCGGTCGGATTCGGTCCGGTCAAAAGCCCCCTTTTGCCGCCCGGACACTGACGGAATCGATCGCACACCGAGACCAGTCCAGTTCGCCCTGAGCGCCGAGCTCATCCAGGACGACGCGGTGAAGGCGGGCCCACACGCGCTCCCGGCTCCACTGCGCGAAGCGCCGGTAGACCGTGGGCCAGGCCGGCCCGAACACCGGCGGCAACTGCCGCCACGTACAGCCCGTAGTCGCCACAAACAAGATCGCTGCCAGCACCTCACGGTCGCCCGCCCGGGCCCGGCCACCACCCTGCGGACGTATCACCACCGTCGGCGGAACGACCCGACGAAACAATGCCCACAACTCATCCGGCACCAACCGCTCAACCAGATCCGTCATGCACCACTCAACGAGCCAACGAACCATAAGAAACGACGTCTTAAGGGGCCGGACGATCCGTCCGGCCCCTTAGCTGTGTAAGTACCCGCTGACGAAGACCTCTTGTGGATCTGGCCAGGCATTGCGCGCCGGCGAGCAGGCCGTAGGTGATCGTCCACCCCGAGGTGGCCTTCATATGCACGACTTTGGTTCGCCCCCTCGTTCCTCCCCCGATTCGGGTCCGTAGTCGGGGCCGGTTCCCGATCCGGGCAGCGGCGACCGGGTAGGCGTTGAGGAGGCGCGCCAAATCGTGGGTGCCGTCCTGGCCGCCTACAGCCGGCATTTGCTGCTCGCGCGGCGCGTCGGATACCAGCAAATCGCCTTGAGGAGTTGATGAGGCAGCAGCGCGAGTGTGTGGAGGGCCGGGCCCGGCTCAACGACGCCGGGTCTGGGTAGATCGCGCGTATCGCTGCCCTCTACGCCGAGCTCCCCACGGGGCGGGAGGTCACCGGGCCCCGGCCGGGGTCTAAAGGACCGCGGCGGGGAAGTGGGTGCTGGGAGCTTTCGGGAAGTCGGTGTTGGGTGCCTTTTCGCCGTTGGCCCATCGGCGTGGCAGGCGCACGGCTGGGGAGGGGCTGTCGGGCGACTTGACGAAGAAGTCCTTCAAGGGGAAGACCAGGAGTCCATATGGGCACCTGAACCGGAGGCCGTCGAAGTGGAAGACGCGGTAGCGGTGGTCCTCGGCAGCTACGGGAAGGTTCCAGGTGCAGAAGAACAGATATCCGTCGTAGGTGCCGCCGATGTTGAAGAGGTCGATGCGTCCCCACTGCTTGTCGCCGACCGTCAGGTTGGAGTTGACGGTGTCGGTGTCGGTCCAGGCGGTGCTGTTGGTACGGCTGTAGGTGTAGCTGCCGGAGAAGGTGGCGTCGCCGAGCTTGCCGATGGACAGCTTGAGCGACCCGCCGGCCGACCAGCCCTTCGTCTCGGTCTCGGTCCTGGTGAGTGCGTGGCTGACGCTGTAGCTGACCGTGGTGGGGCCCTGTGCGGTGTCGGTGGACGCCCGCCACGGGTAGCGCACCCGCAGGCCGCCCGCGTGGACCAGGCGATGGGCGTCCCCGGCGACTTCGCGGAAGTCGTCGAAGTGGTCGTAGAGGTACTTTTCGGGCTCGCTGGTGGTGGTGGAGTCGATGAACTGGACGCCCCTGTGGAACTCGTCGTCGCTGAAGGCGTCCGCGTGCACATGTCGGAGTTCCGAGAGCTGACCGTCGGTCAGCTTGGATGTCCATTCGTCCACGCGGCGAGCGCCGTTGGGCATGCCCGGCGCTGCGACGTCCTGCGGGATGAGGTAGCCGGGGTCGTCCCCGGTCTCCGCCAACAGCACTCCGGATTCTGCTGTGCGCGTCTCTGGGAGAGGTGCGGCAGCGAGTTCTAAGGGGGGCAGTGCCTCCACGGGAGCGCTATCGGCCTCGATCGGTTCCATGATCAACGATTGGTTGATTCCGGCCTGCGTTGTGAGATCCATGAAGCTCTCCAGAATGTCCGCCCGCGGGTCCCGCGAGCCTGCCAAGTGCTCGGGCGCTCCGCCCGAGCAACGAACCGCACGGAACCTTCCCGCGGATGGGTAAGCGGAAGCACCACCTTCGCAATGCGGTCTCGCCGCAGCGCGGTCGCCGGGTATCGACGAGGCAAGCCCGCCGGGTGTTGGTGGCGTCGCGGCCTAGGCGAATACCGGCAGCCCGGCCGCATCCGGGCCGAGGCGTAGCCGTGTCCGACGTGCAGGGCGGGGACGCGAGATGGCCGAGATGTGGGCCTTCCCGTGCGGTTGGAGCGTGCCGCGCCGGCCCGATGCGGCGTTCGCGGACGTCGATCGCGACACTGCCCTGACCCGCACCTTCCACGCGGAGCCCGCCGGACGCGGTACTCGACGGCGAACTCGTCGCCGTACTGGGCACCGGTGAGGTTGCCTTCGAACGCCTCCAGACCGACCCGGCCGCCACCCCCGCCCTGGTGCGGACTTCGCCGTTCATGTCGCGTTCTCTGTCAAGTGCCGCGTGTTGAGTGAACCTGCCCCCGGCTGCGGATTCTCTTCGTCGCCCGCAACACCGCAGTCGACGACTCAGGCTCGCCCATCAGCACCGCAATCATCCAGCAGCTCTTCAACGACTCGGCCGGTCACGCCAAGGTGAATCGGCGCGGTGCTTCCATACGACGCACCCAGGCGCAGCAAGGCTTTTCGTCTTCCCAATGAACGGTGCGGAGACCTGGCTCTCGTCAGTTCCACCCGAAGCGCTATGGTCCGCCCCTCCTTAAACTGGTCCGCCCGTCCTTAAAAGCGCAGATGCCGCGCGGATTTTGCGGTTGTCCGCACTGGTGTGGCGGAGTCATGGGCGGACTTGGAAGGCGTGGGGGAGGTCAGCGGTGGTTCGGGGGGAGGCCGGGACGGGCTGCAAGTGCACCGTGGAGCGCCCTGCACCTAGGGGTACACGCAGTTCAGCAAGCGGGCGCCCTGCGGTCAGATGCTTCCGCAGGACCGCCCGCCGCAGGTCCCTTGCCTGCGCCCGCGAAAGTTCTCCTCATGCGCGGATGTCCTGGCCGCTGGATACTCGATGCGGGCCCAATTGCCTCCAACCGCAGTCCGGGTGCCGAAGAACATCGACCTTCCGGCCGTGACCGATGAGGAGATTGCGTCATGTGCTCCCACAGGAACCCACTGACTCCACTCGCGGCGGTGACGGTCGGCCTGCTGGCCGGGGCGGTGGGAACGGTGTGTCTGGATGCTGTCCACTACCTGAAGTACCGTTGCGCAGGCGGGACGGACAGTCCGCTCGCATGGGAGTTCGCGCCGGTCGAGAGCTGGGAGAAGGCCCCCGATCCGGGGCAGGTGGCCAAGCGGGTGATCGAGGGCTTCACCCAGCGTCGGCTTCCTGATGCTTCCGCCGGGATGACGAGCGCAGTCGCGCACTGGGCCTACGGATCAGCGGCGGGCGCGGCGTACGGCATCGTGGCCGGATCGCTGCCCAGGCCCTCCGCCGTTTATGGTGTTCCTTTTGGTGCCGCGGTGTTCGCCGGTGACTATGTCATCTTGCCGATCGCAGGTCTTTACAAGCCGATCTGGCAGTACGACACCAAGACCGTGGCCTGGGATTTCAGCGCGCACGTCGCCTACGGCACCGGCACGGCAATCACCTTTTGGCTGCTCACCCGGCTGGGGACCGGCGCCGTCGGCCAGAGACCGTAAGTCGCCTGCCAGGCACGGCCGATACCCATGCGCGCCACGGCTTCCTACTGACGGGTGTGCGGGTGGCTTCCGGATCGCCGCCCGAGCATCGAAAGCCCACCATCACGCCTGTCGGCGCAGAGCCCCGGAGGGCTTCGGCCGGGCCGGCCCGCCGACCGCGAGGCCGGAATCGCCGCCCAAGCCTTCCTCCCCGACCGGGCTTCGCGGCCAGTCGCCCTCATCAGTTCGCCTGCGGCGATGCGCACCCTTCTTCACTCCGCGAGAACATCGCCGGTCCCGGACACGATTACGCAGGTGCAGGTCAGGAAGCTGCTGGTGCACAGTGCTGGTCAGAGGTGCATTCTGGAAGTTGGAGGTTCCGGTGATTGCGAACCAGCATCGGCGAGCCAGGCACGCAAGATGAGCACAGAAGGCCGCCAGCAGACAGCGGGCATCTCGAACCAGGGAGCAGGTCATGCCGTCCCTCCACTTCCATGTGAACTCCTCGATGAGCCCAGACGAGGTGATGGGTGTGCTGACGAACTTCAGCTCATCCCGTGTCGAGGAGTGGTCCTCCATCGATGCCGAGCACTTCCAGGTCCACGAACGGGGCGATACCTGGGCGGAGGTGACCGAGGGGAACGACAAGACGTGGGAGCGTGCACACTACGAATGGGATCCCTCGATGCACAGGGTCACCGTCACTACTCATGACTCGGTTCCCTTCGGCTCGGGGGGCTGGCAGTTTCAGATGACTCCGACGGAAAACGGCACCCGCGTCGACGTCAGACTCGAACGGCACCCCACCTCCTTCAAGTCAAAGGTGATGTCCTCGATCATTCCCTTCGCCGGGCCTGTGTTCCGCAAGTCCTTCAAAGAACCTCTGCACACCACGTAGTCGCGCCACTCATGGACAAGGCTGCGTCAGCCCTGCCCAGCATGCGGTTGACCAGCGGGCACCGTCTGGCGATGCACCACGGCCGCTGAAGCTGACTTGCCTAAACGGATTCCGCCGGGGCGAGTCGGGTTGCCGTGGCACTGGGACCAGCCCCATCACGGTGGTACTGGGACCAGCCCCATCACGATGTCGCTTTGGGCGAGGCGATCGCGGCAGAGATTCCCCGCCCTGTGAGGGCCTCGGCCGGGACACCCGAGCTGCCGGCATGGAGGCGGTCACACGATCGATGCGCTGAGCCTTGGTGCACCTGATCGAGGAGACCGCACGCCACGCCGGCCACGCCGACATTCTCCAGGAACAAACCGACGGATCCGTCGGCAGATAGCCGCGTCGTCCCAGCACCAAAGGCCCCTGTCTGGACACCATCCGCAGCGGGCACTTGGGGAATTACGTGACCGCAGCAGCCCCAAGGAGCGACATGAGTGCACACTGTCGCGGCCGCCGGCGCATCACGCGTCATCGACGCGCACACGGCCTGGACATCAGCGGCGCTCATGTCCCGGCAGTGATCGGGGGTTCCCGCGAAGAAAACGGCGACAGAGCTGAGGTATCGATGGATTAGGCATGAGGGTGCTCCCGAAAGTGCCCCGCCTAGGCACGCGCTCGCACAGTGGTAGGCCGCGGCCGGCACCAGCACCCAGTGCGCGCTACCTGCGTATTCGGGGTGACCTCACCTCCGGCGACATCGCGGAGGCGGGGTAACCGATGCGTTCGGCGCCTATGTCGCATGAGACAAGGCAGGCGACGAGCGCCCAGACGGTGGATGTAGACGCGGGAAGGATCCTGTCCCGGCAGCCGGACCGAGCGATTCGGGTCACCCTCGGTCGTCATGACGGCATTAGGTACAGCGGGGCCCCCTGCAAGCAGTTCGGCTGCGTGTCCAGTGCTCGCTGGGGCTCGGGCTCTGTGTCCTTGAACGAGGCATGGTCCGCGGAAAGGCGGCAGGTGCTGCACCTGGAGAGGCCGTTGGAATCAGCTTGCCGTGGACGGCGAGTCCGGGAGGCTGGTCGTGACGATGGCGCCGCTCAGGGGGCGTCTCCTACAGGAACCGGCGGATGGGCTGGATTGTCACTTCCTTCGCACGTTGCAATACGGAGCGGCCCTTCCAGCGGCGTCCGTCGATCGGTTCGCTCATCGCCAGGTCTTCTTCGAAGTGCCGGTCCAGCGTTGCGGTGAACCGCTCGTCGAGGACAGCGAGCATGACTTCTTCATCGTGGTCGAGGGATCGGCGGTTGAAGTTCGTTGAGCCGATCAGGGTCGCGACCCGGTCGACGGTGATGATCTTTGCGTGCATCATCGTCGGTTGGTATTGGTGGATCTTGATACCGCAGGCAGTGAGTTCCTCGTAGTGGTGCTGGCCGGCGAGCTGGGAGACACGCTTGTCGGTGTAGGGGCCCGGCAGCAGGATCTCCACCTCCACTCCACGGCGTGCGGTCGCGCACAACAGCTCGACGAAGTACGGGTCCGGCGAGAAGTACGCAGTGGTCAGCCGCACGCGTTCCTGGGCGGACTCCAGCATGACGCGGATCAGGGTCTGCATGTCCTGCCAGCCGAAGCTCGCCGATCCCCGCACCACCTGTACGACCGCGTCGCCGTGGGGGGAGTGCTCGATGAAGCGGTCCCGCTCATCGAAGAGTTCGTCGTGGCACTCCGCCCAGTTCTGGGCGAATGCTGCGGCGATGCCGTCCACCGCGGGGCCATGCACCTGGACGTGTGTGTCACGCCATTCGTTCTCGTTGCGGGCGTTGCCACACCATTCCTCGGCGATGCCCACGCCGCCGGTGAAAGCTGTTACCTCGTCCACGACAAGGACCTTTCGGTGACAGCGGTGGTTCTGCTTGAACGGGGACAGGTAAAGAGGCTTGCGGAACCATGCAACCTGCACTCCCGCTCGTTCCATTGCTTCCAGTTGATCCTTCTCGATCAGCCTGCTGCCGAAGCCGTCAAGCAGCAGACGAACCCGCAAGCCGGCACGGGCCCGCTCGGACAGAGCCGCTGCGAACCGATGTGCAATGTCACCTCGCCAGTACACAAACGTCATCATGTCCACGGTGTGCTCTGCGGCACTGATTTCCGCAAGCATCGCCGCAAAGATCTCATCCCCGTTACGGAGTGGAAGGAGCGCATTTCCCTCAGTGGCTGCGATACCGATCAACCGCTCCAGTCGTCGCCGTATCCGTTGCGCTCGCTCCGTGGTGTCCGCCAGGGGCAAATCTTCTGGCACGGGACCCTGCTGAATATCTTCTGTGCTGGTCATTCTGCCACCATCCGAAAGTGAAGTGGCAGAACCGCGAAAGTGCGGAGGCGCCTGCCGAAGGAGTGAGCTGTACGCTTGGCCGGAGAACGGAACGAGAGAATATCCCGGTCTGCCGCAGCAATCGAAGCATGGCTCTACCGACCGCCGCCGACCGGGTCCCCGGAACGCTGGTGATCAAGGTAGAGCTGTCCGGCCTTTTCGATCACTCGAGGCATTCCGCGGGTAAGGGGGCCCGCGGTCGGGCTCTATCACTCAGGTGCTGGCTCAGTGGCGGCCGTGCGCGCTGTCGGAGGCTCCGCCGAAGAGGCGGGCCACTGCTCGGAACGGAAGTGTGACGACGGTGGCGATCGCTCCGCCGATGGCGCGGAATACGTCTGCGATGGCCTTGAGCATGCGTTCCTCCAACAAATCTGCCCAGCCTTGCCGGGCCAGGTGCCGCTGTACGGCCTAGTGCACTCCGGGTGCCCAGAGGACTTCCCCGGAAACGAGATCACGCTCACGGCAGCACCTGTCACGTCCCGCGCACCAAGTAGACGAATTGCCCCAGCTCGACCCAGATTTAACCAAAAATCCTGCCCCCGAAATCGCGCGGAAACCATGGTTCCCCTTGCTTCTCGCCCTGGTTCTCTTCGGTGCCGGCTTCGCGCTGAAAGCCTTGTGGATTGCCGGGGTTGTCGTCCTCGCTGTGTGGCTGCTTGGCTTCGTGATGCGGTCCGTCGGCGCCGGCGGAAAGCGAGGACGGTGGTATCGCTGGTAGCCGATCCACGAATAGGTAGGGGTGAGTTATTGCATCTCACTATCTCTGGATCGGCAACGAAACTGCCGCCGCACACAGAGCGCGTGTGTCCCGTCGTGCCACTCGGCGGGAAGGGGCAGGTTCCCCGGGCCATATTTCATGTTGCTTACCTTCTCGGTCGGCGCGTGAGGGCCCATGTGAGCCTCGGTGGCGTTAATGCATTCTTCTCTCGCTTGGTGTGATGACCGGAAGCCGTTCCGCAGGCGATGAAGGGGAGTGCGTCTATGACAGCTGTAGAAGCCAGGCACCGAACGCTGCCTGCGGGCCAGGGGTGGGTGCCCCGGGTGCGGCGGTGGTGGCAGCGTGCTCGGGGCCAGGGCATGAAACGGCCCGCCCTGCTTCTGATCGGGAAGCGCTCTCGACGCCGCTCCACCGCAGCGCCGACGCCGAGCAGCGAGCCCGCAAGCTATGTATCGAGACAGGCGAGGCCGGGGACCTCGCACAGATCGACGCCGACAAACACAGCGCCACCACGCCGAGCACGGCTGAGCCGGCGACGGATGTCGCGGGGCGGATGCTTGCCACGTCGACGCTCATCGTGCCCATCGGTTCACTCTGCCCCGTCCCGCTTGCCTGCCTGGTGCTCGGGCCCCGGGGCTGGGCCGTCACCCGGCGGTGACGGCCCTTGCGTCTGCGTCGTCGCTCGCCGAGGAGGATTACCTCGCCCCCGAACACGCGGAAATCTATCTTGGCCGGAGTAGACATTGGGTAGCGGCGTGGTTATGGTTTCTGTCGCAGCCCAGAGAGACGGCAGAGCCTGGCAGAGACGAACTGCCAGGCAGCAGTACCAGCAGTACGAGCAGTGAGTCAGTGGGCAGTGCAAGCAGTACGCAGTGCCCGAACGATTTGCAGTTGATCACCGAAGGAAGGGTGGAGGAACCCGCCACAGGATCGCCCGGGCGAGGTATTGATCCCGGGTACCGCAGGACATCGATAGTGAGGTGGTCTCCGGTCAAGCAACCGCGATCCCCGCATTGCCCCTCTCCCAGGTGGGCTTGCGGACCAAGTAGGCCGGCGCAGCACCAGGGCCGGCAGATGGTGTAGCAGTTCCGTCGGGGGCCTGGTGCCTCACAGCACCAGGCCCCCTCCACACATCCACCTCCCCTTGGATACCACCGCACTCGCCGTGGAGCTCTGTCGCCAAGCTGCGCTCGAAGTACATGACAAGGCGATGCTGGCCGACACCAACGCGCCTCCCAGGCTTCCGCCCTTGCCTTGCGTGTGGCTCTTGGGCGGTCAGCGGGGTGACGGTGGGGCGGGAAAGAGAAAGGAGCAGCCGTGGCGACGGCAGCGAAGCAGGCCCAACTACCCGAGACTCGCGCACATCATGACCCGGCGCCGGAGGCTGCTCAGCCTGCTGTGCCGCGGATTGAGGACGCGCAGGGCGTGGCCCCGCTGGATGCGCGCCGGCTGTCGAAGCTGTTCTTCGACCGGTTGTCGGTTCTGGAGGAGGGCACGCCGGAGTACCAGTACGCGCGCAACACCCTCATCGAGATGAACCTGTCGCTGGTGCGCTATGTCGCGCGCCGCTTCCGCAGCCGCGGGCAGGAGATGGAAGACGTCGTGCAGGTCGGCACGATCGGTCTGATCAAGGCCATCGACCGCTTCGACGTATCGCTGGAGAACGAGTTCACCACCTTCTCGATCCCCTACATCACCGGTGAGATCAAGCGGTTCTTCCGCGACACGACCTGGTCCGTGCACGTCCCGCGCCGGCTGCAGGAGCTGCGCGTCGACCTCGCGCGCGCTCGTGAGGAGCTGGAGGGGCGCGGGGTTCACGAGCCGTCGGTTGCCGACTTCGCGGCTCACCTGGGGCTGGGGGAGGAGGAGGTCATCGAGGGGCTGGTGGCCTGCAACGGCTACGACGCCGACTCCATCGACCGGCCCATCGAAGCCGGCGGTGGCAAGCAGCAGACCGGTCTCGTCGCCGACCTGATCGGCAACGAGGACCCCGCGCTCGCCCTGGCCGAGGACCTCCAGGCCCTCAAGCCGCACCTGGCCCAGCTCGACGAGCGTGAACGCACCCTCATCGAACTCCGCTTCGGCGCGGAGATGACGCAATCCGAGATCGGCGCGGAATTGGGCATGTCCCAGATGCACGTCTCCCGCCTCCTCTCCCGCGCCTACGCCACTCTCCGGGAAGCACTCCTGGCCGAAGCATGAACACCCGGCCGCGCCCACGCGTGGCGGAACTCGGCGATTCGGGCGCTGGCTGACGTACTGGGGCTGGGCCGACGTGCCCGGTAGCGGACGAACGCATTTCGGCGTCTAGTGGAAGAGAGGCACAGCCGTCTGTCGCGGGGGCAGCCTGACGTGCTCCAGGCCGACTGCTCGATCATCCGCCAGCAAGGCGAAGATCCTTGAATCCGTGGAGGAACGTGAAGCAGCTCGAGCTGGGCGAGCGCTTCCTTGGCCGACCCCGGGGCACCCGCCCGCTGACCGGCCGTGCAGCGGCAAACCAGACCCAGCGCACTGCGCCGGTGAGGAGATGGAGGTTCACCGTGTTGACGGCAATCGCAGACGTACTTCGATCGATCGGCGGGGCCGTCGCTACCGTCGTCACCCTGCCGTTCCGAGCCGTGGCCCGATTGTTCGGCGGCGCCGCCAGCTCCGCGCACGGACGTCACTGACAGGCCAACGCGCGTCGACGCGCGCTCTCAGACCGCGAGCCCGACTGGTACCCCCGTCCAGTCGGGCTCGCGGCGTAGTGGCAGGAGTGCTCGTCCTCGCGGTCAGGATCGGAGGGCTCTGTCGCTGCCGACAGCGAAGATCTGGTCGAGGCCGACGATGCGCAGGATGGGGCGGGGAAGATCCGCTACGAAGGCGCGTACTACCCCCACCCGGGAACGGGCCGAGGACGTCACACGTGCCGTGCTGGGGGCCTGGGCCGTCAGCACATCAGTGACGCACGCGTCGACCTTGCTGGGTGCCTCCCCACCGAGGCCGCCCTCGTCTTCGCCGGCCAGATCCCCGACACGCAGCAGCTCACCGGCTGGGGCTTCGTCAAAGACCTGGCCACCCGGACGGACACCACCCCCGCGACCGCTCGCTGGGATACCGGAGCCGTCCTCGCCGTTGTCGGCCACCTGGCCGGCTCCGGCCTCCTGGATCGCGTCCTCGCCCAGCTTCCGCCCGGATACGCACTGCTGTTCGGCCGGGCCGAACTCACCCCTCGGCGGTCTGCCGCGTGGATACAGAGCCCGTTCACCCAACGGTCGGCGAAGGGGCCCTGGCCCGAGAAGGTCGATCGCGGAGGCGGCCGCCAGGTTCGACTCAGGATCTTTCGGCCCATCTATCAGCATCGGCTCGGCGCTCGGTCGGACAGTGCCGCCCGCGACTCCAGCTCAGCGGCTCGCCTCGCCGCCTCGCCGCCTCACCCACGGCAGCGGGGGCCCGCTATCAACGTTGCCCCCGCCGTGCTGGCGCACGGCGGGGGCAGCCGATTTGCGCAAAATCGGGGGAACGTTGATGCGCCTGACTGCCCCCCACGACAGGAGCCTGTCCTTGGACGGAGAAGGAGTGGCCCGTGTCCATTGGTCAGGTGCTGGCGCCTGCGCGAAGGAGCGCAGCGTAGTAGTTGCCTACCTCCGTGAGATAGGCAAGCTGCGTGGTTTCGCTGTCGATGGTGAAGCGGGGCGCTGCTTTGATCTCGTCCTTGGTAAAGGCGACGGTCACCGTCTGAGTCGTCGCGTCGATACCGCTCACCGCTCCGGCCGGGACCAGGACACTCTTGCCGAAGACCCAGACTCCGGTGTCAACGACCAGATGTTGCATTCCCGGCTCGTCAACTTGACGCTCCACCTGCCCGATCGTCCCGTCGGACGCCTCGACGGTAAAACCCACCAAGGCCTCAGGGCCCTGGGAGCCAATCCTCATTGGGTAATCCCACATGCTGCTCATGACGTGTTTTCCTCTTCTCCCATAGCCATTGCCAGCCGGGGGCCTGTGGCTGTTGAACACCTTCGCCCGATCACCCGGGCCGCATCCCACCCCTTACCCCCGTAAACGGCTGGCACTCCGCACTCGCAATCTGCCATCCCTCAGCGTGAACGATGTTGCCCCCCATTAGCAGGTGTAGGTGAAGTACTGCTGAATCCAGTGAGGTTGGTACTGGTGTCATCGCCTGTCCTCCCTGATCAAGCACTCCTCGCCCCCGAGCCCGCCAGCCACGCGATGGTGAACGCCCACACAAGGGCGGCTCAGCAAGGATCAGAACCGGGACGCGTTGATTCGATGGGTTGCACTCGATGGCTTTCACCGCGTCGTCGCCATCGCCCGCGAGGCTGAGGACGAGGAACCTGATGCCTGGCGGGCACTGACGCGGTTCGTTGTTCAGGCCGCCGCCGAGCTGCGCTTGGCCACCTGGCTGTCGGTCTGGTTCGCCAGCACGTGGGCCGAGCTCCAAGAGGACCCCGAAAACCGCCGGCTGCGGCAGATCCTGCTGAAGATCCTCGATCGGCTCGTCCGCCGGGCCCAGGCCGACGGAGACCTGCGCCCGGATGTGGACACAGGCGATCTGGCCTTGATGATCGCCCTGCTGCTGCGGCCGGTTCCCGGCCTGCGCGCTGAACTCACCCAGCGCAGCGCGGACCGCTGTTTGGCACTCATGCTCGACGGCCTGCGAGCCCGCGATGACGCCCAGCCGCTGCCCGACCGGGAGATCGCCGTCACCGACCTGGAGCCCGGCGCCTAGGGGGTGTCTTGTCGATCATGCGTCGAGCCAGATGAGCGTGCCGACGAGGGGGATGACGGCGAGTTAGCGGGCCGGGGCCGGGATCTTCCCGGGCCCGGCCCCGGCACTCGGATCTTGCTGATGACGGCTCTGGCCGGGGTGCAGTCGTTCTGCTTGCCAGCGGTAACCAGGAAGGCGAGTGGCCTGCCGCAGCCGTCGCAGGCGAGGTGGAGTTTGCTGGTCAGTCCACCGCGCGAGCGTCCGACGTCGCGTTCTTCCAGCCCCCTTTGGCAGCTGCATGCTGGTGAGTTCGCACGATCGTGGAGTCGATCGCGACCAGCCAGTCCACCTCCGCCCGCGTCTGGGCCGCTTCCAGGGAGGCGGTCGAAAGTACCGTCGGCGGCCCAGCGGGCGAACCGTCCATGGACGGTCTGCCAGGGACCGAACCGCTCGGGCAGGTCCCTCCAGGGCAGGCCGGTACGGAACTTGAACACGATGCCCTCGAGGACCTGGCGGTGATCCCGCCACCGGGCACGAGCCCGGCCCGCAGGCGGCAGCAGCGGCTCGATCACCGCCCACGCAGTGTCAGAAACCGTCCGTCACCACTGGACCAAAGACCCGATGCTCGGAGGAAAGACGCCTAGCGCGTGTCTCTCTTGATGGGGCTCGCAGGTCGCCGCTTTGCTCTCCTTGCTGGGGGCAAGGATCGGCACCCAGGATTCTCGGCCACTGCGGCCGGATGCTGCGAACCGCTCAAGTCGGCCGGGGGTTGGGAGCGGCTCGGAGGGGCGTGGGAGGGCGCGGACTGTCTTCCGCTTCCCCTCGTACCCGCCCGGCCTCAATCCGCCCGAAGGCTGTGTGCACAGCTGAAGAACCGTCTGGGCATCCCAGCCCCCGTATAGCAATCGACAAACTCGCCGCCCGGGCCTGCACACGCCTGAAGAGAGGGAGCCCCGGACTGACCCGGCCCCGGTATGGCGTCACCCCGAACCGGAAACCTCGGTTGTTGTACACGCTTTAGTTGTGGCGGCAAGGAATTCTGCCGGTCGTACGATCCGTACCGGGGTGTGTCCGCCTTGTGGGGTTTGGGGGATGAGGCCCTCCTTCCGCCCGACATCCTCGAACGCTTCCAGCACACGGGCCAGGTGCTGGTCTGTGTGCGCAGCTGTCAGCGTGACGCGCAGAACCTCGTGGCCTGCCCTGACGCCGGGATAGGTCATGGGGGCGGTGAACACTCCTGCTCTGCACAGCTCTCGCCACATGCGCAGGCACCGTTCGCGTCCCCTGGCGAGCACGGGCACGACGGGGGTCACCGAGGTCCCGGTGTCGTAACCGAGAGCCCGCAGGCCGTTGTGAAGTTGCTCGGCGAGGTCGAGCACCCTTACGCGGCGCTCTGGTTCGGTCTGCAGGATTTCGAGTGCGGCCAGTGCGGCGGCTACGTTGGCCGGTGAGGCTGCTGCGGTGAACAGCGCTGTACGGGCATGGAAGCGCAGGTAGTGGATCACCTCGGCCGGTCCGGCGATGACCCCGCCCACGGAGGCCAGACTCTTCGACAGGGCACTGGTGACCAGCAGGGGACGCAGCCCGAAGTGGTCGGCGGCGCCGGCGCCGTTGGGCCCGAGGACTCCGAGGTCGTGGGAGCTGTCCACGACAATCCGCGCGCCGTGGGTGTCTGCCAGCCTCATCAATTCCGGGAGTTTGCAGATGTCTCCGTCGACGGAGAAGATGCCGTCGGTGAGAATGAGCTTTCCGGCTTCGTCGGGGGTGGATTCGAGTAGTTCCTCCAGGTGGGGCATGTTGCCGTGCAGGAATTTCCGTTCCTCGGCGTCACCGAGACGGATTACCTCATCCAGCGAGGCATGGTTCGAAAGATCACTGAAAACGAAATGGTCTTCTGTCAGCAGCGGAGCCAGCATCAGATTCGCCTGATATCCGGACGGCAGGACGGCCGCCGCCTCCTGCCCCAGGAATGTGGCCAGTCGATCCTCCAGCTCCTCGTGGAGTTCCAGGGATCCGCCCACTGCGCGTGATCCACCGAGCGAGGTGCCGAAACGTCGCACCGCAGCAACAGCGGCCTCCCGTACCCGGTGGTCGGCCGAGAGGCCGAGGTAGTCGTGGGAAGCGGCCATGATCACCCGCTTGCGTTCGAAGTCGACCTCCGCGCCGTCGAACGTGGCTTCGATCGCCCGGTAGTAGCAGTCCCGTCCCCCATCGCGCGGTTGTTCCGCTGTCCATGAGCGGCACTTCTCCAACACATCCATCCGTGCGATCTCCAGGTTGGCTCGGAGCGGTACAGGCCCGCTTGGCGGACGGGATTCTGCGTGAGTCAGCAATATGTCATCTCGGCGCTTTGGTAGACCACTTCATCCTCGGTAGCAGATTCCATCGAGGGGGATGATGGTATTTTGGCGGGCCTTTATCGCGCTCTCGACGCTGGAGAATCATGTCATTCGATGAACTGAAAAATATTATGATCGCTCTTGGGATTCCCGAGCTCGACATCCGGTTGGATGCCCCACGGGAGGACGTGGGCCTTGACTCCATCGGCGCGGTGGAATTGGCCTTGGTCTTGCGCCGGGAGAAGGGGCTGGCCGTGACGGAGGAGGAGATCAAGGCCGCCGCTACGGTCGGGGACATCGCCGCACTTGTGGCGGCGCGGTGAGCTTCCGTAGGACCGTCCAGGACGTGTGCGTGACCGGCCTCGGCCTGGTGACGCCGGCCGGCGACGGCTGGCACGCCACCTGGGACCGGGTGTGCGAGGGAATGCCGACCTCCGTTCTGGGGACGCCGACGCCGGTCCCGCACCTGGCATGTTCGGTCGCGTACTTCGAGCCGGCGCGCCTTGGCCGGGCCCGGTCCCGCAAGCCCGATCGCTGCACTCAGTTGGCGCTCCTCGCGGCGCGCGAGGCGCTGAGCGATGCAGGACTGGAGCCAGCGTGCTGGGACGGGGCTCGCGTCGCGGTGATCGTGGGATCCAGCAGCGGCGGGGCCGAGACGCTGGAGTCCGAGCACCGCGCGCTGCTGCGGAAGGGCGCGGAAGAGGTGTCGCCGTATGCGGTGCCCGCTTCCTTGAGCAACTCCGTGTCGGCGCAGCTGACGATTGAGTTCGATGCCAGAGGACCCAGCCATACGGTCAACACCGCCTGCGCGTCGGGGGCGACCGCCATTGGCACGGCGCTGGATCTGCTGGCCCTGGGGCGTTGTGACATCGCTTTGGTGGGTGGCGCCGACGCCGTGATCACGCCCTACTACATCGCCGGTTTCGACCGGGTCGGCGCGCTGTCGCATCGCTTCGATGATCCCGCTGGAGCGCTGCGCCCGTTCGACACACAGCGGGACGGCTTCGTCATGGGTGAGGGAGCCGGAATGCTGGTCCTGGAGCGCACTACCGAGGCCCGGGCCCGTGGTGTGAGGGCGCGGGCCCGTATCAGAGGGTTC
Organism: Streptomyces sp. Pv4-95; assembly: GCF_045782725.1. Lineage (NCBI taxonomy): Bacteria > Bacillati > Actinomycetota > Actinomycetes > Kitasatosporales > Streptomycetaceae > Streptomyces > Streptomyces sp. Pv4-95. The sequence continues at coordinate 49,210 of NZ_CP127172.1, read as the reverse complement.
GGTGCCTCTTCGGACGCTCACCATGTGGTGAAGCCCAGCCCCGACGGTGCCGGGCTCGCGGCAGCCCTGCGGGAGGCTCTCGACCGGGCCGGTGCATCGGTGGAAGATGTCTCACACATCAACGCCCATGGCACCGGCACGCCGCTCGGTGACAGAGTGGAAGCGGCCGTGCTGGCCGACCTGTTCCCCCACCGTCCCCTGGTGACGTCCACCAAAGCTGTGACCGGACACCTGATGGGTGCGGCAGGCGCGGTGGAGGCGGCCCTGACCGTCCTGGCGGTCGAGCAGGGCCTCGTGCCGCCAACCGCCAATCTGGACGACCTCGATCCGGCTGTTGCTCTCGACATCCCTACCAAGTGCCGGGAGCAGCGGCTACAGCTGGCGCTCTCCCTGTCCATGGGCTTCGGCGGCCAGAACGCTGTGCTCGCCATCACCCCCAGCTGACTCCCCGGCATCCCCGCACGCGACGGTCGTGAAGTCGTCGGCCAGACCGGGAAGGGTCAGGAGCCGACGCGGAACGTGCCGCAACAGCCCGGCCAACAACTTGTAGCGCGCACTCGGCACGCAGACGACGGGCGGCCGGCGTCGGTGAATGGCCCGCACCGCCCGTTCCGCGACGTACGGCGACGGGAGGGTCAGTAGCGGCGGTGACGGAGCGATCCCGGCCAGTTCGTGGAACCGCGAGGTGGTGTGTCCCAGCACCAGAGCCGTCAGGGCAACCGGCGAACCGCGCAGCCGACGGGAGTAGGCCAGCGACTCGGTCAGGGCCAGGCCGAACGCCTTCGACGCACCGTAGGTGGTGCCCTGCCAGACGGGGCCCGTGGCGGCGACCGACGAGACGTTCAGGACCCGCCCGCTGCCACGCCGCAGCATTGCCGGCAGCGCGGCATGTAACAGACGGGCGGGCGCGACGACGTTGAGCCTCAGCATCCGCTGCTCCTCGTCCCACGTGGTGCGTTCGAAGGACGTTCCCAGGCCGGCGCCGGCGTTGTTGACCAGGATGTCGGCGTCGCACACCGCCTCTGCCACCCGCTCCAGGTCGGCTTCGACGACCAGGTCAGCGTGCAGGGTTTGCACAGCGATCCCATGCTCGGACTCAAGGCCGACGGCGAGCCGGTCGAGAGCCTCCCCGCTGCGCGCGACCAGGACGAGATCGTGGCCGCGCCCGGCGAGCGCACGGGCGATGTCCGCACCGATCCCGTAACTCGCGCCGGTGATCAGACTCTTTGGCATGCCTGTCTCCTCAAGCCTCGTCCCGTGTAGCGGCCTTCTGTCTCGGCGGTTCCGTCGTCGAGTTTGCGAATCCATGCGGGCGGGGTGCGTGTCATGGCGAGGGCACGCCCGCCCGCGTCGGCTCATCGAAGCTGACGGCGACTGCGTCGTGCAGGCGCTCCAGTGCGTCCGCCCACAGGGCAACGAGGTTGCCGACCTCGTCCACGGCGCGGTCGAAGGTGACGCTGGCGACGACCTGGTCTCCGTAGGAGAGGAACACCATCTCGAAGAGGTCCTTGTCCAGGAACGCGGTCGTCACCACCGTCTCGATCGGGTCCGCCCCCATCGCCAGCCGACCTGGCAGGCGCATCAGACCGGATGTGGCGAGGCTGCCCTCCACCTTGGCAGCGACACTCCGGAAGATCCGGTACACAAGCCACTCCGGAAGGCTCACCTGTGCCCGCAGAACACGCCGCATTCCCGCGGTCCTGACCGGCCGAGTCGCACGGGCGATGGCGGCGACCCGAGTGATCGGGGACTCCTCCCAGAAAGACAGGGGGATTCGGACGGCCGAGAGTCTGTTGCCCACCGTGAACCGTTCCTCCGGAGTGCGTACGGAGATGGGCAGGTTCGCATACAGTTCGCGGCCCCGCTGCTGCGGCGCGATCCAGCTCTCGGGCATCCAGCCGCGTACCGCCTCCGCGAGAGCGGCCAGGCAGACGTCATTCGAGGTGGCCCCCAGCACCCGCCCGGTCTCCCGCAGCCATGACTCGGGCACGGATGCCGACACCACCCGGGCCTCGCCGCTCAGGGTGCTCTGCGTCGACCAGCGCAGCGAAGGCCGCAGGCTTTTCACCGCATCAGTCACCATCCAGGCGACGGCCTGCACCGTGGTCCGCTGCCACCAGAGCCGTCCTGCGCCCGGTACAGCCGCGGCCGCACGCGGCGGGGAGACGGGCGGTTCCTGACCGAACAGCGCCGTCAGCGCGTCCATCATTGCCTGCCCGTCCTGGGCAGCGTGGTGCGCGCGGTAGAACAGCACGTACTCGCAGTCGGAGTATCCGTGAATGAGCCACACTCCCCAGCGCGGCGACTCCTCATCAAAAGGGGCGACCAGGAGCCTGTCCACCACCTCATCCAGCCCAGTAGGGTCCTCCGGGATCCGGATTTCGTGAACATGGTCGTACGGATTGAAGGCGGGATCGGCCTCCCACACCGTCCGGCGCCCGCGCCTGGCCACGGTGCACGCCAGCGTCGGCATCCGCTCGATGCGGCAGGCGATCTGCTCCTGCACCCGGCTCAATTCCGGAGCGCGGCCCTTTGCATGCAGGACCATTCCGATGTTGGGACGGAAACCGCTCTGCTCTCGCTCATATCGAAGGAAACAGCCGTCGACTGCATTCAGGCGTTGGATCATCGGTCCCCCAAAGGGCAAGGCGACGGCGTACGGCAACGCCCTCGCGACGGCATGAATGTCCCCCCTGGACTACGCAGGGCTAACCGACCACCCGGAGCAAAGGTCACGTCCCAACCGCTGATGCCCAGCCCCTGCACAGCGAGCAGACCCGGCCATGCCACCAGCGCTCGGAGCCTCGTGCGTGTGACATCAGGCCGCGGAGCGTGACATGCCCGACGCCACCGCGTTGGCCAGGCGCACAGACCTCACGCACACCCGCCACGGTCACCGCCGTCGAGCACAATCCGACCCAGCACACGACGCCGTCGCTGCCCGTGCCCAAGCGAAAAGCCAGCCGCATGCGAAGCGATACCGACCGCGCGGCCGCTCGATGCGGCGCCGCGCCGGAAACGGCGAAAGTCCCGCCGCCCTCCTACAGGATGACGGCCCTCCCGAGAGCGCTGCCCCTGCTCGGCCACGCGCCATGGTTCGCTCTCAAGCCACTCGACTTCCTGACGTCGCTCGCCGGCCACGGTGATCTCGTACGCATCAGGTTGGGCCCACTCCGGGCGTACGTGGTCTGCCACCCCACACTGGTCCACCAACTCCTGCTCGCAGACCGCACCTTCGACAAAGGCGGCCCCTTCTACGACAAACTGCGGGAGATCGCGGGAAATGGCGTGGGGACGTGCCCCGCCTCGGCGCACCGGCGACAGCGCCGACTGGTCCAGCCCGCCTTCCACCGAGACCGGATGCCCGGCCACACCCAGGTGATGGCCGAGGAAGTCGCAGCACTCACGGCGCCCTGGCAGAACGGCCAGACCCTGCACGTGCCCGACGCCATGCACCGGCTCAGCACGGCGGTCGTGGTCCGGTGCCTATTCGACCCCAGTACCGACACCTCCGGCATCCCCGCATTGCAGTCGAGCATCGACGCCATCGTCGACGGCATCACCCGACGAATGACATGGCCGATGCCCCTGCTCCACCGTCTTCCGACACCGGGCAACCGCCGATACCAGCGGGCCCGCCTCCACGTGCGCCACCTCACCAATGCCCTGATCTCCGGCCTCCGCTCCACGGGAGCCGATCACGACAACCTGATGTCCCTGCTGATGGCCCCCGACGCGGACGGGGTGTTCCTGAGCGACACCGAAGTCCACGACCAGGTCGTCACCTTCCTCCTCGCCGGTGTGCAAAGCATCGCCATCACACTGAGTTGGGCTTGGTACCTGATCGGCACCCACCCCGACATCCGGACACGACTGCACGACGAGGTCGACGCCGTACTCGGAGGCCGTCCCGCCCAGCTCACCGACCTGGACTCCCTCGATCTGACCGGCCGCATCGTCACCGAAACCCTGCGCCTGTACCCACCGGACTCTCTGCTGCTCACCCGGACCACCGCCACCGATACGGAACTCGGCGGACACCCACTACCGGCCGGCACCACCCTCGTCTTCAGCCCCTACCAACTCCACCGACGTCCGGATGCCTACCCGGCCCCCGACCGCTTCGCCCCGGAACGATGGAACGCCGTCGACAAGCCCGCGCCAGGCACGTTCGTGCCCTTCGGAGCTGGACCGCGCAAATGCATTGCCGACACATTCGTCCAAACCCAGGCCACGCTCGCCCTCGCCACAGTCGCAGCCCGCTGGCAACTCCGTCCCATCCCGGGACAGCCCCTCCGCCCCGTCGGCCAAGCAGTCCGCGCACCTCACAAGCTCTCGATGATGCTGAACCAGCGCTCGTCCACCTCCGATAGGGAAGTCGACGTCTGAGGCTGACAGCCAGTAGCGTCCCATCCGCAGTCCGATCGGCGATGAATCCCGCACAACAGCCTGGCATCCGGTCGAAAGAGCGACCGCCGGATCCCTTTCGGGACCAACTGGCTGCCAGGTGCCAGCAGGCGGGCAGTTGTCGTCACGTTGCAGGCCAAACGAGTCAGGCGACTGTTGTCGCAGGTGCCAAAGTCGCGGTGCTGGCTGCGCGTTGCGTTCCTAAGCAAGGCGCCGTAGTCAGGGCGAGCGACTGTGGCGGCGGGATGGACGATCGAGACTTTGACGTCGACTTGTGAGCAACCCGGTTGCACTGAATCCGACGGTTGAGCGCACGGCTCAGGGCAAAGGTGTCCAGAGTCGAGACTCTCCGGTGTGTCATGACGCTCCCTTTCGGCTTCCTCGTCTTTTCTCGTACCGGGCGACAGACCGGCGCGGGACTTGTCCGGGTGGAAGCCGCCGGTGAAGTCACCGGTCTTGGCCTGGGCGAAGAACACCGAGCCGAAGACCGCGACGCCGAGGGAGCTGCCGATCGCCTGGACCGCCGACAGGACACCGGAGGCGGATCCGATCTCGTCGTCGTCGACCGCGGCCAGGATGAAGCTGAACAGGGCGGCGATCACCATGCCGGCGCCGATGCCCGCCGCCGCCACGCCGGGAGCGATGTCCCAGATGGAGAACGAGGCGGCGTCGAGGCCGCCGAGCTCGAACCACAGCACGGCGGCGTCGGCCAGCTGGACCTGCGGTCCGATCTGGAGCACCTTGCGGCCGATCCTGTCGGCGAGGAACGCGCCGCTGATGGCGCCGCCTATCGCGGTTCCCACCGCGAGGGGCAGGTTGCCCAGTCCTGCGTCACCGGCGGTGAAGTGCCGGCCGATCTGCCGCGGCCCGCGGCGGCTGTGCGGCGCTGCTGGAGGGCGAAGAGGGCGAAAGTGATCGCTGGTACGCGAGTTGGCGGTCGGCGCCCGTGCCGCAGTGGTCTTCGTGGAGTACATGCCGTCGCCCGAGGCGCAATACCCCGTGGCCATCGAGCAGGGCTACGCCACCGCGCAGTGGATTGTCCGCGAGGGGGCGTCCAAGGGGCTGGATGCACAGCGCATGGTGGTGGCCGGGGAATCGGTCGGAGGGAACATGACCGCCGCACTCGCCCTCATGGCCAAGGAGCGCGGTGACGTCGAGTTCATACAGCAGTCGATGTACTACCCGGTCACGGATGCGGCCATGAACACCGGTTCCTACGACCAATTCGCCACCGGTTACTGCCTGAGCCGCAAGCTGATGGAATGGTTCTGGGACGCCTACACGACCGACCCGAACCAACGCGCGGAGATCACCGCTTCTCCCAACCACGTCACCACCGAGCAACGCTCCGGCCTGCCGCCCGCCCTGCTTATCGTCGACGAGGCCGACGTGTTGCGCGACGAGGGCGAGGACTACGCCGCCAAGCTCCGAGCAGCCGACGTTCCGGTAACCACGGTGCGCTACGACGGCACGGTCCACGACTTCATGATGCTCAACTCGCTGAGTCAGTCCAAAGCCGCTCGCGGAGGCATCGACCAAGCCACGGCGTTCCTACGCAACGCCCTCGGAACCGGATACTGCGGCCACGGCGGCCTCGCTTTGGACAACAGGCCCAGCGTGTGCAATCCGCCGTGTCCTTGAGACGAGTTGTTCTTGAGTTAGCTCTTGAATGTCTTGCCTCGTGCCGGCTTCTTCTTCGCGTGCAACCGGCCGCCGTGCACGACCTGGGGTGGTGAGGCCACACGTCCGGCCTGGTTGCCGTCCCCCTTCGTCGCGCACGATAAGGCCCAGCGCCGACTGGAGGGGAGCCGCCCTACCGGACATCTCCGCCGGCTGACCCCGCACGATCGGCCGACCGTCTCACCGGCCTTATGCGGTCCGACCCGGAGTTTTCTTCCTGGCCCGGGCTGCGGGCTTGTCGGGCGTGGCGGATCGGTCTTCGCTGATGCCGGTCAGCCCAGCCAGTCCGGGGCCGTACAGCTCGTTCAGCGATTCGCTGAGGTCGGTGTAGATCTGCTGGACGTACATGTCGTGGCGGACATATCCCTTGACCAGCGCGGCGAATAGCGGGTCGGTCACCCACACGCAGTCCCAGTCCTTGCCGCCGGGTGCCAGTGCCCACAGCGCTGCCGCGCCGTCCGCCACGACGGCCAGGTGCCGGGCCTGGTGGTGGCGGTAGACGACGCCTTCCGTACTGGCGTGGCGGAGCGTACGGCCGGGCAGCTCGAAGGGCGGGGTGCCGAAGCAGAGCATGTCGAAGGTGACGCCACGTTCGGCCGCGGCGGCCGCCTCACCGCCGAGTGCTTCCAATTCTTCCGTGCGGCCCGAGAGGTAGACATGCCGCTCGGCGGCGGCGAGGATCGCGCGGGCCCGCGCGACCGCGGCGGCGCGGTCGTTCGTGGACCGCAGTGGCCGGACCTGCTCTGTCCGGTCCTCGGCGACGAAGCGGTTGAGCTCGTAGCGGGCGTCCGAGACCCGCCTTCGGAAGTCGGTCTCGAGGTGGCCGAGCAGCTGGTCTGCCGCTACGGCGGCGAATCGGGCCGGGGAATCGCCGACCTTGACCACGGCGCCGCGCGAGGTGAGCCGTCGGAGGGTCTCGTACACCTTGGGCTGCGGGATGCCGGTCACATTGGACAGTGCGTATCCCGTCAGGGGCTCCTTGCCGAGCAGCCCCACGTACGCCCGTGCGTCGTACTGCGAGAAGCCGAGCTCCACCAGCCGGGCTGCGGTCTCGTCAGCCGTACTCATGGTTCCGAACTCCCGTCAGCCAGCCTTCGCAGGGTCACTACCGTAAGAGTGAGTGTATCGGCCACTAGGAGGCCAGGGTCTCCAGTTTCCGCCGGGCGGTCTCGGGTCCGAGCGTCCAGAAGACCACCAGACCCACCACCAGGGTGGTGAGGAACAGGAGATACAAGGACCCCATCCCGCCGTCGCCGTCGAGAACCCGGCCGATCACTGTGGGGGCCAGGACGGCCCCCACGTTGCGGAAGCTGCTGGCGGCCATGGTTCCCCACGCCCGCATCCGGGTCGGGTACAGCTCGCCGGTATACATGAAGGCGATCGGCGCGACGGCGTTCACGCCCAGCAGGACGGGAACGGCGAGGGCGGTCAGGCCGACCGCGGACTGGGTCTGCCCGGACCAGGTGACCACCGCGCCTGTCGCGGCGCCCAGTGCGGAGACCAGGTAGCCGAGTGTGATCCAGAACCGGCGCCCGAGGCGGTCCACGGTGAGGGCGATGGTCACCACCAGCGCCACGTTGACGGCCTGAAGTCCCGCGCTGGTCAGGGATGCAGTCGCAGGGTGCATGCCGCCCTGCTTGACCAGCAGGCTCGGCAGCCAGGTGGTGAAGCCCCAGAGGGTGAAGTAGGTGGTGAACCAGACGGTCCAGATCATCACGGTGCGCCTGAGGTACTGCGGGGAGAAGATCTCCGACATTCGCGTGGCCCGGGTGTCCGGCGCGAGCGGAGCCTCAGGGGGCTCCAGGCGGTGTCCCTTGCGCAGGCTCTCCGCCTCCATGGCGGCTACCAGCGTCTCCGCCTCCGCGATCCGGCCCCGGGACGTGAGGAATCGCGGGGACTCCACCAGCCGACGCCGCGCCCAGAGGGCGACGAGCAGCGGGATCGCTCCGAGGGCGAGCATCGTGCGCCAGGTGGCTTCGTCGTGCAGCAGACCGAACAGGGTCGCCGCGACGAGGGACGCCGCCATGTTGCCCAGGGTGAAGCTGGTTTCGTACAGCATCACCGAGCGGCCGCGGGCGCGTCCCCGTACGAGCTCGTTGAACAGCGCGGCGGCCACCGGCACTTCGGCCCCGAGGCCGATGCCTTGCATCAGCCGGAAGAGGCCCAGGCTCAGGCCGCTCCAAGCGACCGCCGCCAGGAGGGCGGCCAGCCCGAACAGGGCCATGGCGGCGAGGAACACCGGACGCCGGCCGTAGCGCTCGCTCGCCCAGCCGAGGCCGAGGGCGCCCGCGATCTGACCGACGTAGCCGGCGCTGATGAGCATGCCGGCGTCGCCGAGGCCGATGTCCATCGTCGAGGTGACAGCGGTGAGTGTCACCGCCAGCGCCACGGTGTCGAAGGAGTCGAAGAACGTCCCCGTCCCCAGGATCTGAAAGGCCCTCCGGTGGGCGCTGGTGAACGGCAACCGTTCCCATCTGGCAAGGAGTTCGCCCCCTCGCGTGCCGCTGCCCTCGCATCGTTGCCGCGCCTCGGTCATTTCGCCTCCCACGAACAATCGCCCCACTGAAAGGGCTAGTAACTACCTCAGTAGGTAGTACACACTGAAGCGGGTCGAACCCAGCTGTACAGAGGGCTGCACGGAAAAGCGAAAGGGAGCGCCCGACTCCCGCCACAGCCAGCAGAAGGAGCACCGATGAGACGGATCGACCTGCACTGCTATCCAGGGACCGCCGAGTGGATCGCCTCTCAGGAGCCCTTCCCGGCGGCGCTTGCGGAGTACTGGAACAAGCCCTGGGAACCCCGCGCCGAGGAGGAGGTGGTAGCCGACCTGGACAAGCACGGCATCGAAGCCGTACTGGTGGCTTTTGACATCGAGACCGTCACCGGTGCCCCGCCCTGCGGCAACGACTATGTCGCTGCCCTGCGTGACCGGCACCCGGGCACCTTCCTCGGCGCCTGGGGAGCCGTCGACCCGCTACGCGGGGAACGAGCCATCGCCGACGCCGAGACGGCGGTGCGCGAACACGGGGTGCTCGGCTTCCACTTTCACCCGATCATGGGGCACTTCTCGGTGGACGACCGGCAGCTCTACCCCCTGTTCGAGGCGATCACCGCCCTGGGCGTGCCGGTGATGATCGACGTGGGAACGACGGGGATGGGGGCGGGCATGCCCGGCGGCATGGGCGCCCGCATCCGCCATGCTCACCCCCGGGCGGTTGACGAACTGGCCGCCGACTTCCCGGACCTGACGATCATCGCCGCACATCCGGGCTGGCCCTGGATCGAGGAGATGACCGCGGTAGCCCTGCACAAGGGCAACGTCTACTGGGAGATGTCGGGCTGGGCGCCGAAGCACTTCCCGCCGCAGCTACGCACCGACATCCGCGCCCGGCTACGGGACAAGGTCATGTTCGGTACCGACCACCCGAGCCTGCCGTTCGAGCGGCTGCTGCGTGAGTGGGAGGAACTCGGCTACACGGAGGCCGTCATGGACCAGGTGTTCCACGGCAACGCGGAACGGCTGCTCGGCCTGTAGGTCGCAAGGCCTTATCCAAGTAGGTCCTATCCAAGCGAGAGGGATGATCATGACTGATGACAAGCCGGTGGCACTGGTGACGGGTTCCGCGCGCGGAATCGGGCGGGCGGCCGTTCTGGCGCTGGCGGCGGCCGGGTACGACGTGGTGGTGAACTACGCCTCCAGTGTCGAGGCGGCCAAGGAGACCGCCGCCCTTGCCGAGAAGGCCGGGGCCGCGGCCCTGGTCTGCCGCGCCGACGTGGCCGAGGAGACGGCGGTGCTCGGCATGGTGGAGGAGATCCACCACCGGTTCGGCCGCCTGGATGTGCTGGTCAACAACGCGGGCACCACGGCCCGTACCCCGCCCGCCGACCTGGACGGGCTCGACATGGCCGAGTGGGACCGGGTGTTCGCGGTCAATGTGCGCGGCCTCTTCCAGGTGACCCGCGCCTGCGTGCCGTTGCTCCAGGAAGCCGCCGCTAAGCGGCCGGGCCGCACCGCCGTGGTGAACCTCGCCAGCATTGTGGGCCTGCGACCCGGGCCGCAGCCGTTCCCGTACGCCGCTTCCAAGGCGGCGGTGGTGAATCTGACCAAGACCCTCGCCGGGCGCCTGGGCCCGGACGGTATCCGGGTCAACGCCGTCGCGCCCGGCTGGATGGTGGGGGAGTGGATGGAGGACCAGCTCGGCGACAACTACGAACGGCTGATGGAGCGACGGGGCCGGCACACCCCGATGCGGCGGTGCGTCACACCCGAGGACGTCGCCCGCAGCATCCTTTCCCTAATCGACTCCAACCCCTTCGTGACCGGCGAGATCGTCGTCATCGACGGCGGCTTCACCGCGACCACCTGAGTGTAGGAGGACACCGTGACCTTGGACGGAATCGTTCCCTTCCCACCCGAGTACGTCGAGCGCTACCGCACGAAGGGCTACTGGGAGGACCGCACCCTGCGTGACGTGTTCGCGCAGGTATGCGCCAAGTACGCCGATCGCGTGGCCCTGCACCACGACGGCGCCGACATGACGTATGGCGAACTGGAGAAGCGCGCCGCGCGAGCGGCCCAGGGCTTCTGGGCACTGGGTCTGCGCCCGCTGGACCGGGTGGTGCTGCAACTGCCCAATACCGCCGACTTCGCCGTGACCCACCTCGCGCTGCAGAAGATCGGCGTCATCCCCGTCATGGCTCTACCGGCACACCGCTACCGGGAACTCGAACAGTTCGCGCGGCTGTCGGACGCCGTCGCCGCGATCACTCAGGACAGGTCCAAGGACGCCGATCACCGCGAGATCGTCGCCCGGGTGCGCGCCACGGTGCCCTCGCTGCGCCTTCACATCGTCGCAGGCGACCCGGGTGAGGACGCCACGGCGCTGAGCACCGTCCTGGCCGGCGATGTGCGTGGGGACGCCGGAGTTGACCTGGCGGCCGTCGAGATCGATCCCATGGACCCGGCGCTCTTCCAGCTCTCCGGCGGCACCACCGGCATCCCGAAGCTCATTCCGCGCCTGCACAACGACTATGTCTTCAACACCAAGAACGCCATGTCGGTGTGTGACATCCGGCCGGACGACTGCCTGCTCAACGTCCTGCCGATCTCGCACAATCTGCCGCTGGCATGCCCTGGCCTGCACGGCTTCCTCTTCGCCGGGGCGCGCACGGTGCTGCACGCCAGCACGCTCGGCGCCGAGGTGTTCCCGCTGATAGAGAAGCACCGTGTGACCCACATCCACGTGGTGCCCGCGCTGCTGATCAAGTGGCTGAACGACCCGCTGATCAGCGCGTACGACCTGTCGTCGGTCCGCGTGATCCAGAGCGGCGGGCAGCGCCTCCAGCCCGGAACTCGCGCGCTTGCCCAGAGCATGCTGCCGGGCTGCCGTATCCAGGAGAACTTCGGCATGGCCGAAGGGCTGCTGACCTTCGTACGGCTCGACGACCCCGAAGAGGTGCGCATGGAGACCGTCGGCCGCCCCGTGTGCCCGGACGACGAAGTGCTGCTGCTGGACGAGGCAGGACAGGAGGTGCCCGACGGCGAAGTGGGGGAGCTGGCCGCGCGCGGCCCCTACACGCTGCGCGGCTACTTCCGCGCCCCCGAACACAACGCCCGCGCGTTCACCCCGGACGGCTTCTATCTATCGGGGGATCTGATGCGGCGACACTCCTCAGGCAACTACGTCGTCGCCGGCAGACGCAAGGACCTCATCAACCGCGGCGGAGAGAAGATCAGCGCCGAGGAGATCGAGAACCTGCTCATCGGTCACCCGGCGATCGTCAACGTGGCCTGCGTTCCAGTGAGCGACCCCGTACTGGGAGAGCGCATGTGCGCCTGCGTGGTCCCGCGCGAAGGAGTGGCGCCACCCACCCTGGAAGAGCTGACCGAGTTCCTGTCGCAGCACGAGATCGCCAAGTTCAAGCTGCCCGAGAGGCTGGAGATCATGCCGAGCCTGCCCCTGTCGCACGTGGGCAAGGTATCCAAGAAGGACCTGGTCGCACGGTTCGCCGACGGCTCACCATCCGCCACCCCGGGAGGCAATTCATGAGCGCCCTGCTACGAAGGGAGCGCGAGCGCGGCACCGCCACTCTCACGCTCGACGACTCGGACCGCCGCAACATCCTGTCCGGCGCACTCGTCCGCGAACTCCTCTCCGCATTTGACGAGTTGGAAGCAGACCCGGCCATCACCTCGGTCGTCCTCACCGGGGCGGGAACGGCCTTCTGCGCCGGAGCCGATCTCACCGACCTCCTGGCGGCATCCGAGGGCGATACCTCGGGAGTGGAGGCCGTCTACGAGTCCTTTCTCCGTGTGGCCCGTTCGCCCCTGCCGACCATCGCCGCTGTCAACGGCCCGGCAGTCGGTGCCGGCCTCAATCTCGCGCTGGCATGCGATGTGCGGGTGGCCGCCGAATCTGCGTGGTTCGATACCCGCTTTCTCAAGCTAGGTCTGCACCCCGGCGGCGGCCACACCTGGATGCTGCATCGGCTAGTCGGACCCCAGGTGGCCGCCGCCATGGTGCTCTTCGGCGAACGCCTGGACGGCGCTGCGGCAACCACCGCCGGACTGGCCTATCGGTGCGTCCCCGACCCGGACCTGCTTCCCGTCGCCCATGCTCTCGCCTCCAAGGCAGGAGCTGCCGACCCGGAGCTCGTCCGCCGCACCAAAGGGTCGCTGCGGCGCGCTGACGACGGGCGGGGGCACGACCAGGTGGTGGACGAGGAAACGCGGGAGCAGCTCTGGTCGCTCGCCCTGCCCGGCACCGCCGAACGACTGCGCGGGCTACGGAAGAACCCCAGAGGCTGACGTCCGCCTCCCGACAGGATGAAAGGAGCTCGCCGTGCGCTCCGTTGTGATCGCCTCTCTCCTCCGCACCCCTATCGGACGCGCCGCCAGAGGATCGCTCCGCGACATGCGCCCCGACGACCTGGTGGCCGGTGTCATCGGCCGAGCTGTGGCGGATTCCGGCCTTGCGCCGGACCTGCTGGACGACCATGTGCTCGGCACGGGTTACCCCGAGGGGCGCCAGGGCTCCAACCTGGCCAGACGGGCGAGTCTGCTCGCCGGCCTGAGTCCGGCGCTCCCCGGCACGACCGTGACCCGCTTCTGCGCATCCAGCCTGCAGGCTGCCCGCATCGCCACCCACGCGATCCGGTGCGGCGAGGCCCAGGCATACCTGGTCTCCGGAGTCGAGTCCGTCAGCCAGGTGGGGCGCACCCTCCAGGAGGAGGACAAGCACCCTGAGCTGTCCTCCGGGGGCCGGATCACCGATGTCTACGTACCGATGGGCATCACCGCAGAGAACGTGGCCGAGCGGTGGGCCGTGTCCCGCGAGGACATGGACGCCTTCGCCGCGGAGAGCCACCGCCGGGCGGTGGCCGCCGCCAGGGCCGGATTCTTCGCCCGCGAGATCTTGCCGGTGCACACCCCGCAAGGACCGATCTCGGCCGACGACGGGCCACGCCCGGATACCGGCAGGGACAAGCTGGCGGCGCTGCCACCGGCCTTCCGGCCCGGCGGCGCGGTGACCGCCGGGAACTCCTGCTCGCTCAACGACGGCGCCGTAGCAGCCGTACTCGTGGATGAACAGCTCGCGGAGCGTCGCGGGCTGCCCGTACGGGCGCGCATCCTCGGTACGGCGGTGAGCGGCGTCGATCCGGCGGTGATGGGCGTGGGTCCGATCGATGCGGTCCGCCGTCTCCTCGACCGGGCAGGGCTCCGCATCGACGAGGTGGACATCGTCGAGCTGAACGAGGCATTCGCCTCACAGGCCCTGGCCGTCAGCCGAGCCCTCGGCATCGACCTGGACGAGCAGCTCAATCCGTACGGAGGTGCCCTCGCCCTTGGGCACCCCTTCGGCATGACGGGGCTCCGGCTCATCGGCACCCTGCTCAACGGACTGGAGACGACCGGCGGGCGGCTGGGCATCGCCACCCTGTGCGTGGGCGGCGGCCAGGGCATGGCCCTGCTGCTCGAAAGGGTCTGAGGACAGCTCGCACCCGGAAGGAGGTGGTCCCGGCGGCGCTACGTGGAGAAACGGCTTCGGCTCGTCACCTCGGCACCGGCGGGCCGAACGGGCCGTGCGCAGCGCTGGGCAGCAAGGAGCGGGTGAACTCGGCAGGCGGGAGGGCCACTGCGAGATCTACTGCAGGGGTGATGCGGAAGGCTTGCGCAGCCAGCCAGCCAGCCAGCCAGCCAGCCAGCCAGCCAGCCCCGCCCGGACGCTCGGGCGGGCGTTACAGTCCCTTGCCGTCAGCCGCGATGCTGCTCATGAGGCGGTCCAGGTGCGAGCGCATCACGGCGATCAAGTCGAAGGAGCGCCCGGCGGCCAGCCACTGGAGCCGCAGCCCGGCGTCGAGCGCTGCGCACTCCCTGGCGATGTTCTCGTGGTCCAGCCCCGCCTTGAGTTCCCCCGCCTCGGTGCCGGCGCGCAGACGGTCCGCGAGTTCGCGTACGCCTTTCTCCTGCCATTGGGAGAAGAAGTCGTGCGCGGGGTGGTCGGGAGCGGTGGCCTCGGCGCCCACCACGACGGCGAGTTCCAGCATCCCCGGCATGTTCAGCGACTCGGCGGTGTCGTCGAGGTGGCATCGGAAGGCGTCCCGCACCGAGTCGGACACGCGGACCCACTTCTCGTCGAGCTGCTCGTGCCAGTACCGGACCACGGCCAGCAGTAGTTGCTGTTTGTCGCGGAAGTGGTGAAGCAGCCCGGCATCGGTGATTCCGGCATCGCGGGCCACGCCGGCCAGCGAGGTCTTGCGGTAACCGTCCCGCCCGAAGCGCACCAGCGCGGCCTCAAGGATCTGGTTACGCCTGGCCAGCCCTGCTGCGTAGCCGCCGCGCGGCCCCCTTGGTGTCCCCATGCGCACAACCGTACCGAGTGCCGTCGCCGGTCCCACCGAGCCCCTGCCGCCTGGAGGGTGTCTCGTCGATCAGTTATGGGTTGTTGTGGTCATGCTCGGCTGAGGTGTGACCGACGACGAATGGGTGGTGATGGAGCCGTCGCTGCCCCTGGGCAGCGACGGTTATGGCCGGTGGCGTGCTCACCGGCACGTGATCAACGGGATCCCTCATCGGCCCGGCACCCGCTGTCAGTGGCGCAAGCTGCCCGATCGTTTCGGCTCATGGCAGACCGTCCACAAGCGGCACGTGCTGTGGTCGGCCGACGGCACCGGGGGAGCGGCTGTTCGTCGAGGACGCGGACGGCAATCAGCAGGAGAAGTGCCGGCGTCTCGACGTGGCTGCGACCTTCTAGCACACTGACGCCACAGCTTGGGACACGTTGACAGCGCAACGTCAATCCGCCGCAGGTGGCCGCGCGACGGCCGGCCGAAAGGCGCAATCGGGAACCGGTGAGGGCGCTTTGGACGACTCGCTTGCACGTGCGGCGCGTCATGCCGATGACGAGCCTTCACCCGTGCCGGATGAAACGGGCCCGATGGCCCGCCGCCGCAGTTCCGAGCCGGGCTCGCGGCCCGTACTGGGCCGAGCGCTGCAGATCCTCGGCGCGTTCAGCGCGAACTGCCCGGAGATGACGTTGAGCGAACTCTCGCGGCGCTCTGGCCTGCCGGTGTCGACCGTGTACCGGATGCTCGGCGAGCTCACCGCCTGGGGAGCGCTGGAGCGCAGCGACCAGGGGCGCTATCGCGTCGGCCTGCGCCTGTGGGAAGTCGCCTCCCTCGCGCCGCGCGGACAGGGCCTGCGCGAGCGGGCCCTGCCGTTCCTGGAGGACCTCTCCCAGATCACCCGCGAGAACGTTCAGCTCGCGGTGCGCGAGGGCACAGAGGTCGTCTTCGTCGAGCGCATCGCGGGGTCCGGTGCCGTGCCGGTACTGACGCGCGTGGGCGGGCGGTTCGCCCTCACGGTCACCGGTGTCGGGCTGGTGCTGCTGGCGCATGCCCCTGCCGACGTGCAGGAGCAGGCGCTGGCCGGCCCCCTCGAGCGGTTCACACCAGGAACGGTCACCGATCCGCGTGCGTTGCGGCGCATGCTGGCCGAGGCGCGGACCCATGGCTACGCGGTCAGCGACCGCCAGGTCACCATGGACGCCCTGTCGGTCGCGGCCCCTGTGCACCGCGGCGGCGCGGTGATCGCCTCGGTGTCGCTGGTAGTACGCCATGGCAGCACCTCCGCGCATGCGCTGGCCCGGCTCGTCTGCACGAGCGCCCGGGCGATCTCCCGCGCGATGAGCGCGCCGCAGGTCTGAACCGCGCCGTCCCGGGCTCGACGAGCCTCAGTACCCTGCCCGTGCCTGCCCTGCCGCAGATCCTGATGCCGTCCCGCCACAGCGGCGCGGCCGCAACTACGCAGATGTTTCCCGGCATCCGGAAAGCCCCCTGGTGACCCGGGGGCGCCGCCCCCACGATGGTCCGCACTGGTCGACGCCAGGCCCCGGTCCGCCGGGGGACTCCCGCGACGCTCTCTGCACACCTCCCGTGGCGAGGGGCCGATGAGCCCCTGCCGGCCGCCGTCGCGGTCCCGGCCTCTGCGCCACGCGCACTGAACGCCCCACTCAGAAGGGAACGATCATGACTGCTTTCATACGCGATCACTGGTACGTCGCCGCCTACGGCCGAGAGGTCGGGCGCGAGTTGCTCGGACGCACCGTACTTGGCGAGCCGATCCTGCTGTACCGCACGGAGGACGGCCGGGCGGTGGCCATGTCCGAGCGCTGTGTGCACCGACGCTTTCCGCTGTCGCACGCGCCGAGCCGGCTGGACGGCGATCGGGTCGTCTGCGGCTACCACGGTTTCACCTACGGCGCCGACGGTGGCTGCGTCTTCGTTCCCGGCCAGCAGCGCATCCCGCGCACGGCGCGCCTGAAGACGTACCCGGTGGTCGAGCAGGACTCCTTCGTGTGGGTGTGGGTCGGTGACGGCGAGCCCGGGGATGCCCTGCCGCCCCGCGCTCCGTGGATGGACTCGCCCGACTACACCGTGGTGTCGGGCATGGAGCCGATCGATGGCGACTACGGTCTGCTGGTCGACAACCTCATGGACCTGTCGCACGAGACCTACCTGCACGGCGGCTACATCGGCACTCCCGAGGTGGCCGAGACGCCCATCACCACCGAGGTCGACGGCGAGGCCGGCATCGTCCACGTCAGCCGCCACATGGACGACGCGGAGTGCCCTCCGTTCTACGCCAACTCCACAGGCATCGAGGGTCGGATCACCCGCTGGCAGGACATCGAGTACCACGCCCCCTGTCTCTATCTGCTCCACTCGCGCATCGCACCCGTCGGCGCACCCGGGCCGAATCCGGACGGCAGCGACCCGCATGCCTTCCACATCGAGGTCGTCTATGGCATCACCCCTTCGACGGAGAGGACGACGTACGACTTCTGGGCCGTGGCCCGCGACTTCGCACTCGATGACCAGGACGTCACCGAATTTCTGCGCGGCAACAACCACACGGTGGTCATGCAGGATGTCGTGGCCCTCAACGTGCTGCAGAAGTCCCTGGAAACCGAGCCGGCCGGCTACCAGGAGCTGAGTATCAACATCGACACGGGCGGGCTCGCCGCCCGCCGCATTCTCGCTCGGCTGGCCCAGGAGGGGGCCGGGTCGCAGGCCCGGGCGGTGGCCCCATGATCCCGCAGCATCCACCCGTCCTCTCCGGTGAGGACGTCTACCGCATCCACTGGGTGCTCGGTACCGACCGGCTGCTGGCCGTCTGCCACTGCGGCGCGCAGCGGGAGTTCGAGGACCCCGTCGGGCTGTGGGACTGGCTGCTGGGCCATCCCGAGGATCACCACCCCGGCCCTGCCCCGGAGTTCGCTCCCGCGTCCGCCCCTCAGCCTCGAAGGCAGCCGTCGCCTGAAGCTGCCCACGGTGCGGAAAGAGAGTCACCATGACCACCACGAGCCTGCCACGCCCCGAGGTCGAACTCGACCTGACCCTGGCGCGCAAGGAGCCCCTCGCCGAGGGCGTCGTCCGTCTCAGCCTGGTCCATCCCTCCGGCGATCGGCTGCCCCCGTGGAGCCCGGGCGCCCACATCGACCTGCTGCTGGGCCCCGACCTGGTACGGCAGTACTCACTGTGCGGCGACCCGGGTGACACCTCCCTCTTCCAAGTGGCCGTGCTGCGAGAGCCGGAGAGCCGGGGCGGCTCCCGGTACGTGCACGACACGCTGGCCGAGGGCGACACGGTCCGGGTGATCGGCCCCCGCAACCACTTCCTGCTGGTCGACTCCCCCCGCTACCTGTTCATCGCGGGCGGCATCGGCATCACCCCGGTCCTGCCGATGATCGCCGCCGCCGACCAGCGGGGAGCCGACTGGCGACTGGTGTACGGCGGGCGCAACCGCGCCACCATGGCCTTCGCCGGGCAGCTCATCAAGGATCACCCCCACCGGGTGGAACTGTGCCCCCAGGACGAGTCCGGCCTCCTCGACCTGGACGGGCTGCTCGGCAGCCCCGCCGCCGGCACCCTCGTCTACTGCTGCGGTCCCGAGCCCCTGCTCAACGCGGTGGAACGGCGGTGTGCTTCCTGGCCGGAGGGCACGCTGCACGTCGAGCGGTTCACGCCGAAGGCGCGGGTGGACGACGCCCCTTCGGCCTCGTTCGAGGTGGAACTCTCCCGCAGCGGCATCACGGTGACCGTTCCGCCGGACAAGACCGTCCTCCAGAGTGTCGAGGAGGCTGGTGTGCAGGTCCTGTCCTCGTGCCGGGAGGGCACCTGTGGCACCTGCGAGACCCCGGTCCTCGGCGGGGTGGTGGACCACCGCGACTCCCTGCTCACCCCCGCTGAACAGGCATGCAACGACACGATGTTCCTCTGCGTCTCGCGCGCCGCCTGCCCGCGCCTCGTCCTGGATCTGTGACCCACCGACAAGAGCCCACCGTATGGACCCGAGTTCGCGGTCGTGATCGAGGCGGAACCGGGGGCGATGCTTGGCTCGCCTCCTGCTTGCTCACCGGCCCGTACGACGTTCACGCTCGCCTGCGCGACGATTCCACACCGATGGAGGGCGGGCGCCCGCGGCCGATGGCGAACGCTCGGACATGGACGTCGAGCAGCACGGAGCGGGGTCCTTCGAGGGCGCTGCCGTCGGCGTCGCCCAGCACATGCGCGCCGTGGCCACGGCGATCCGGCACGAACGCAAGACCGGCGAGCCGACCCTCCCATTCCGATCTCCGATCTCCGATGACCAGTGACCAGTGACCGCTGGTCACTGGTCACTTGGGAACGACTCGGACGGTGAGAGCCGGATACCCCGCAGCTGTGACGTGCGTCACATCGCCAATGCCTAGCGGTTACTAAGTATTGGCTTCATCATCATCCGAAAGCGAGGGACCGTTTCGAGCCAGTGACCGAGACACGAGCCATCGGTAGTGGCCTGCCGTTCCCCGCACGAACCCGACCGCCCTGATCGCGAAAGGAGCGGCTCCATGACATCGACGTCTGCCGGCCCCTCGCTCGACGCAGCACAGCCCGACGGCACCGCGAGGTGGACCCTGCGTCTGGTGGGTGTACTCGTGGCGCTGATCTGGCCGACTCAGATGCTGGCCGCCTCCGGGATTCTGGGGGCGTATGCGACCTCCAGCGTGGCGCAGAGCTTCCACACCACTTACGTGGCCTGGTTCGGTCTGACCTTCGTCCTCGTCACCACGCTTCTGACGCCCTTCGTGATGAAACTGGGTGACCGGTACGGCAAGAAGCGGCTCATGCTGGTGATCACCGGTATCGGGACCGTCGGCGACATCATCGCCGCGACCGCGGGCAGCTTCTGGCTGATGCTCATCGGGAGAGCGATCGCCGGCTGTTACGGGCCGTTCGGAGCGCTGTCATTCCCGGCCGTGCGGGACATCTTCCCGGCCCGTCTGGTGAAGCCGGCCAGCGCCATTCTGGGCAGCAGCGTCGGCTTGGTGGGCGTCGGCGCCCCTTTCCTGGCCGGCTGGCTGGTCGACAGCTGGGGTTACCAGGGCGTCATGTGGTTCATCACCGCAGCCACGGCCCTCTCCTTCGGCCTGATCGCCTGCCTGGTGCCGTCGACCCCGCCGCGCGACAAGCGGCCCGGCTTCGACTGGCTCGGCGGCTTGGTGCTCGGCGGGGGGCTGACCGCGGTCATCTACGCCCTGGGCCAGGGACAGAGCTGGGGATGGGTCGACGCCAAGACCCTTGGCTGGCTCGCCGCCGGTCTCTTGACCCTGGTCGTCTTCGTCTTCGTGGAGCGCTCCAGCGCCCACCCCATCCTCGACTTCACGGTGCTCAGGCGCCGCCCGGTCGCCCTGGTCCTCACCGCGGGCGGGCTCGCCCAAGCCATCGCCTACACCATGCCGAGCCTGGTGATCCTGCTCGCCGTGTATCCGCACATCCCTGGCATCTCCGCCGGTCTCGGGTGGACCGCGCAGCACAACGCCGCCGTCGGCGTGACCTGGAACCTGGTGATGTTCGCTACCGGCATCGTCGCCAGCCGCCTGATGCGCGGGATCGACGCCCGCTATCTGTGGTGGGCGGGGCTGCTCCTGATGGGGCTCGGCTACGGCCTGGCGGGTTTCTTCCACGCTGATGAAAGGGAACTCATCCTCACTTCGTGTCTGGCCAACCTCGGCTCCGGCCTTGTCGTTGCGGGCGCTCCGGTGCTGGTGGTTGGCGTGGTGTCGAAGGACGAGCAAGGTCTGGGCAGCGGCATGCTCAACATGCTCATCACCCTCTTCGGCTCTGTCTTCACCGCCCTGGCGTTCGCCGTTCTGGCGAGCCACAGCACTGTCAGGAATGGCACCGCCTTCTACCAGGACGCGGGCTACGACTGGATTTTCTGGACCGGAGCGCTGCTCACCGCCGTGCCCCTGGCGCTCTCACTGTTCGTTCCCCGCCTACGGGATCCCGCGGAAACCGACGCCGCCCCCGCCGCGTGAACCCCGCTCCCCGGAAGCCTCGCCGGCCGGTGCCGAGAAAGACAGACATGCCGCACACCTGGACCGCACAGGTCATCACCCCGGCCTCGCGCGAAGAGCCGCCCGGTACCGCGGGCCGCCCAGCTGCGCTGCTGCGTGACGTGTTCACCATCAGCAGCCGGGTGCGACAGGCGGAACTGCGGGTCACCGCCCTGGGGGTGTACGAGATGCACATCAACGGCGCCGTCGTCGGGGATCACGTCCTGGCACCGGGTTGGACCAGCTACCACCACCGCCACCGCTACCAATCCTTCGACGTCACCACGTTGTTGCGGCCCGGCGCCAACGCATGGGGCGCCTACGTCGCGGACGGCTGGTACCGGGGCCTGCTCGGATTCAACGGCGGCAACCGCGACATCTATGGACCGCACACCGGGCTGCTCGCCGAGCTGCGGATCGAATACACCGACGGCAGCCTCCAGATGGTGACGACCGGCCCCGACTGGTGCGCCGCGGCCGGGCCGGTCACCGCTGCCGGCCTGTACGAGGGGGAGGACTACGACGCCCGCCGGGAGCTGCCGGGCTGGTGCGAACCGGACTTCGACGCCATCCACTGGCAGCCGGTGCGCGTACTGGACTTCGACACCTCGGCGCTCTTCCCGGCCGACAGCCCTCCGGTACGGCGCATCGAGTGCCTCCCTCCAGTGGCCGTCACCACCTCGCCCACCGGCCGCACCCTCGTGGACTTCGGACAGAACCTGGTCGGCAGACTCCGGATCCGCGTCCGCGGCGAAGCGGGTCGCACTGTGACGCTGCGGCACGCTGAGGTTCTGGAGGACGGCGACCTGTGCGTACGTCCGCTGCGCGGCGCCGCGGCCACCGACCGCTACACCCTGCGGGGCGACACCGACGGTGAGCAGTGGGAGCCCCGTTTCACCTTCCACGGCTTTCGCTACGCCGAAATCGACAACTGGCCCGGCGAACTCGCCCCCGGTGATGTCACCGCTGTGGTCCTGCACAGCGACCTTCGACGGACCGGCTGGTTCGAGTCTTCCGACCCGTCCCTGAACCGACTGCACGAGAACGTGGTGTGGGGGATGCGGGGCAACTTCCTGGACGTCCCCACCGACTGCCCCCAGCGCGACGAACGCCTCGGCTGGAGCGGCGACATCCAGGTCTTCGCCCCCACCGCCACGTTCCTCTACGACACCCAGCACTTCCTGCGCTCCTGGCTGAGCGACCTGGCCGCCGACCAGAGTGACGACCCGGACGGCATCCCGCCAGTGATCAGCCCCGCCATCCCGGTGAACGTCCCCGTCCCGATGCCTCCCGGCAATCCTGCGATGGCCGGCTGGTGCGACGCCGCCGTCATCGTCCCGTGGGTGCTGCACGAGCGGTACGGCGGTACCCAGGTGCTGCGCGCCCAGTACCCGTCCATGCGCGCCTGGGTGGACGCCGTCGACCGGATCGCCGGCCCCGGACGCGTGTGGGGCGAGGGCTTCCAGTTCGGTGACTGGCTCGACCCCACCGCATCCCCCACCGACCCCGGCGGGGCGAAAACCTCCTCCCAGCTCGTTGCCACCGCCTACTTCGCACGCTCGGCCCGCCTGCTGGCCCGTAGCGCCGAGGTACTGGGGGAGAAGGACGATGCCGCGCGCTACCACGCTCTCGCCGATGCCGTGCAGCAAGCCTTCCGCGCCCGCTTCCACACCGGCGGCGGTCGCCTGGCCGAAGAGACCCAGACCTCCTACGCCCTCGCCCTCGGCTTCGACCTGCTCCAGGACGGCGCCGAGCGAGCCGAGGCCGGAAGGCGGCTGGCTGCCTTGGTGGCCGACCGTGGCCACCGGATCGGGACCGGCTTTCTCGGCACCCCTCTGGTGTGCGACGCGCTCACCGCCACCGGCCACACCGATGCCGCGTACCGGCTGCTCCTGGAGCGCTCCTACCCGTCGTGGCTCCACCAGGTGGATATGGGCGCCACCACGATCTGGGAGCGCTGGGACAGCCTGCTCCCCGACGGCAGCGTCAACCCCGGAGAGATGACCTCCTTCAACCACTACGCGCTCGGCGCGATCGCCGACTGGCTGCACCGCACCGTCGCGGGTCTCGCGCCGGCCGCCCCCGGCTACCGCCGTCTGCTCGTCAGGCCTCGCCCCGGCGGTGGCCTCACCTGGGCCAAGGCCACGCACGACACCCCGTACGGCCGGGCCGAGGTGGCATGGCGCCTGCAGGAAGAACGGCTCACCGTCAACGTCACCGTCCCACCCGGCGTCGAGGCCACCATCGATCTGCCGGGCGACGAGCCCACCCGGGCCGGGCCGGGAACCCACACCTTCCACACCCCTCACCGCACCACCGAGGAGCAGCAGTGAAGCATCTCTACCAGGACCCCAGCCGCAGCGTCCCGGAACGGGTGGCCGACCTGCTGCCCGGGATGACGCTGGAAGAGAAGGCAGGGCTGCTGTTCCACCACGCCATAGGCATCGGAGCGAATCCCGCACCCGTCGGCCTCACCGCCGAGCAGATGATGTCCGACCACCTCATGTCCCACTTCAACCTGCTGGGCGCGGGCACCCCGCGACAGATGGCCGAACTCCACAACCGCCTGCAGGAGCAGGCCGCAGCCACCCGCCTCGGCATCCCGGTCACGCTGTCCACCGATCCGCGCCACGCGTTCACCGACAACCCGGGCACCGCCATGATGGCAGGCCCCTTCTCCCAGTGGCCCGAAACCCTGGGTCTGGCGGCCACCGACGATCTCGACCTGGTGCGCCAGTACGGCGACACCGTGCGCCGCGAGTACGTGGCCGTCGGCCTGCGCGTCGCCCTGCACCCGCAGATCGACCTGGCCACCGAACCCCGTTGGGCCCGCATCTCGGGCACCTTCGGCGAGGACGCCGACTTGACCTCCCGCATGGCCGCCGCGTACATCGAGGGCCTTCGGGGGCCGGGCGAGCAACTCGGCCCCGACAGCGTCGCCGCGATGGTCAAGCACTTCCCCGGCGGCGGCCCGCAGAAGGACGGCGAGGACCCGCACTTCCCCTACGGCAGGGAACAGGTCTACCCGGGCGGCTTCTTCGACTACCACCTCAAGCCGTTCAAGGCGGCCCTCGCAGCCGGAGCCACCCAGGTGATGCCGTATTACGGCATGCCGATCGGCACCGAGTACGAAGAAGTCGGCTTCGGCTTCAACCACAGCATCATCACAGGGCTGTTGCGCGAGAAACTGGGCTTCGACGGCATCGTCTGCACCGACTGGGGTCTGCTCACCGACGGCCCGATCATGGGCGAGATGCACGCAGCCCGCGCCTGGGGCGTGGAACACCTCACGCCCGACGAGCGGGCGTTGAAGGTGCTGCACGCCGGCGCCGACCAGATCGGCGGGGAGGCGTGCCCCGAGCTGATCATCGCGCTGGTCCGCGACGGACTGCTGACGGAATCCCGGCTCGACGTGTCCGTCACCCGCCTGCTGGCCGAGAAGTTCCGCCTCGGTCTCTTCGACGACCGTCGCTACGTCGACGCGGACGCCGCCGAAGACATCGTCGGCCGCGCCGACTTCCGTGCCGCGGGCGAGAAGGCCCAGCGCCGCTCGCTGACCCTGCTGGAAAACCGCGCCACCGTACTGCCGCTGTCCGGACGTCCCCGGCTGTACCTGGAAGGCGTCGACCCGGCCGTGGCCGCCGAGTACGCCGACCTCGTCGACGACCCGACCGAGGCCGACCTCGCGGTGCTGCGCCTGAACACCCCGTACGAGCCTCGCCCGGGCCTCTTCGAATCCTTCTTCCACGCCGGCCGGCTCGACTTCGACAACCACAGCCTCAAGCAGATCCTCGCCCTCCTCGACAGGGTGCCCACCGTCGTCGCCCTCCACCTCGAACGGCCCGCCGTCATCCCGGAAATCGCCGAGCGCTGCGCCGCCCTGCTCGCCGCCTACGGCGCCGACGACCGGGCTCTGCTCGACGTCCTGTTCGGCCGGGCCGCCCCACAGGGCACGCTGCCCTTCCCACTTCCACGGTCCATGACCGAGGTGGCCGCAGGCCGCCCCGATGTCCCGCAGGAGAGCCCCGATCCGCTCTACGCCCTCGGCCACGGGCTGCGATACGCCGCCCAAACGACAGCCGCTCCGGGCCACGCCTCCTGAACGAAGCCGCTACCCCGCGGCTCGGGCGACCTTCAGCCGGAGCACCCCCCCGAAACGACAAGGAAACCGCATGAACAGCACCTTCCCCAACGGCTTCCTGTGGGGCGCCGCGACCGCTTCCCACCAGGTCGAGGGCGGCAATGTCAACAACGACTTCTGGGAGATGGAACACCGCCCGGACACCTTCTTCTCCGAGCCCAGCGGGGACGCCTGCGACAGCTGGCACCGATGGGAGGAGGACCTGGACATCGTCGCCGGTCTCGGCCTCAACACCTACCGGTTCTCCTTGGAATGGAGCCGTATCGAGCCCGAACCCGGTGAAGTCTCCCGCGTCGCCCTGGACCACTACCGCCGCATGATCGCCGGCTGCCGCGAACGCGGGCTGACCCCTGTCGTCACCCTGCAGCACTTCACCGTGCCGCGCTGGATGACCGCCGCCGGCGGATGGGCCGGACCTGGCTCCGCCGACCGCTTCGCCCGCTACTGCGAGACGGTTCTGCCCATCCTGGCCGAGGGCGTCCATTACGTATGCACCATCAACGAGCCCAACCTCGCCGCAATGACCGCACAACTCCACCTGCCCTGTGCCGAGCCGCCCGCCTTCACCGGCGTCATGCCCGCGCCCCACCGCCCGACCGTCGACGCTCTGATCGCCGCCCACGCCCGCGCCGTGGACATCCTGCGCGGCTCGGGAATCGCGGCGGGCTGGACGATCGCCAACCAGGTCGTCCAAGCATCACCTGGCGGTGAGGAGGCGGCCGCCGCGTGGTCTCACGAGCGGGAGGATGTCTTCCTCGAAGCCGCCAAGGACGACGACTTCATCGGCGTACAGGCATACACGCGCACCGTCATCGGCCCCGACGGTCCCCTTCCCGTACCGAAGAGTGCCGAGCAGACCCTGACCGACTGGGAGTACTACCCCCAGGCCCTCGAACAGGCAGTGCGCCACACCTGGCAGACCACCGGCGGCACACCGATCCTGGTGACCGAGAACGGCATCGCCACCGCCGACGACACCCGCCGCATCGACTACACCCGCACCGCCCTGCACGGACTGCGCGCCGCCATGGACGACGGCATCGACGTACGCGGCTACATCCACTGGTCACTGCTCGACAACTTCGAATGGGTGGCCGGTTACAAGCCCACCTTCGGCCTGGTCGCCGTTGACCGCGAGACCTTTGCCCGTACTCCCAAGCCCAGCGCCCAGTGGCTCGGCGCCCTCGCCCGCGCCGGCCATCTCGCCGGGTGAGGGTCGGCCCGCCGCCCGCGTTTCACACACTGCCGCCGGCGCCAGCGCGATCTCACGGTCCCTGACGCCTGTTCCTCTCCTCGGTTCCCGGCTCTCGCACCCGGAACCATGAGGTCACCCCACAGAAACAGATCACTTCATGCACACCGACACGCAGCCCGTCATCGGCGGCTTCCACCCGGACCCCAGCATCTGCCGCGTCGGCGACGACTACTACCTCGCCACCTCCAGCTTCGAGTACTTCCCCGGCATCCCCATCCACCACAGCACCGACCTCCACCACTGGACCCTTATCGGCAACGTGCTCACTCGGCCGGGCCAGGCCGACCTGCCCGATCGTCTTCCGCCCTCCGCCGGGGTCTTCGCCCCCACCCTGCGCCACCACAACGGCCTGTTCCACCTGATCACGACCATCCTCGGCGGTGGTGGCACGTTCCTGTTCACCAGCCCGGATGCGTCCGGCCCCTGGTCGGCCCCCGTCCCGGTGCCCGGTGTCACGGGGATCGACCCCGACCTTGCCTGGGACGACGACGGCACCTGCTACTGCACCTGGGCGGGCATCCACCAGATCCGCATCGACCCGATCACCGGCAACAGCAAGGACACCCCCCGCACCCTCTACTCCGGCACCGGCGGCTCCTTCCCCGAAGGCCCCCACCTCCACCGCCGTGGCGCATGGTGGTACCTGGTGCTCGCCGAAGGAGGCACCGGCCCCGGCCACGCAGTCTCCCTCGCCCGTTCCACCAGCCCCCGAGGCCCCTTCGAGCCCCACCCTCACAACCCCGTCCTCACCCACCGCGGCACCAGTAACCCGGTCCAGAACACCGGCCACGCCGACCTCGTCGAAGCCCCGGACGGCAGCTGGTGGATGGTCCACCTCGGCGTCCGTCCCCGGGGCGCCTTTCCCTCCTGGCACACCCTGGGCCGCGAGACCTTCCTCGCCCCCGTCACCTGGACCGACGACGGCTGGCCCATCATCGGCGCCCCCACCGGCCCCACCGGCGCGGCCACCCGGCTCTGGTACGACGACTTCGACACCCCCACCCTCCGCCCACAGTGGGCCGCCCCCAGCCTTGCCGCCCACCGCAACGCCAACGTCACCGAGAGGCCGGGCCGGCTGACCCTGCACGCCCGCCCCGACACCGAACCCCCCGTCTTCATCGGCCGACGCCAGCAGCACCCGTCCTGCACTGTCCGCGCCGCCGTCGACGCCTCGCACGGCAACGGTGGACTGGCCCTGCGCATGGACGACCGGCACCTGTACGCGCTCGTCATCGAAGACGGGCAGATTCACGCCGAAGCCCGCATCGGCCCCCTCGCCCAGCGACTGCACAGCGTCCCCTGCCCCACGAACAGCGCCGTCCTGGAAATCCAGGTGACCGCCACACCAGCCATCGACCTGGAAGCCGACGACAACGGACACAGCATCGCCTCGATACCAGCGGAAGCGATCGAGAGAATCACCTCCAGCGGCCCGGACCGCGTCCAACTGATCGCCGACACGCAAGGACACCGCACCATCCTCGCCGAACTGGACGGTCGATACCTGTCCACCGAGGTCACGGGCGGCTTCACCGGCCGCCTCGCCGGACTGCTCGCCACCCGCGGCACCGTCCGCACCGAATGGTTCAGCTACGAACCCGCCCCTTGACCCCGACAACAGGTGGGGCGTGGGGACTTATGAAACGCTGAATGGACCCGGCCGGGGCGGGTGTTGGAAGAACGTCGTCAGGTGATGATCGGGAGTCCGTTCCGGCAGCGGACCGGACCGGCCTCCCCTGGCGGGATCTGCCGACGCAATTCGGGAAGTGGAAGGCGGGCACGACAGGCCAATGAAGCCGGCGGCGACGATGCGGGGGCGATCAGTGCCGGCCAGAGAATCGCCGAAGGTGTCGACGACACGGAGATCGGCATCAGCGGCGCCCTGGTAATCGCCGGTGAACGCGCGCTAGCCATTGAAGGCGAGGTGGAGCACCCCGTCCCTCGCGCCGGCTGTGTCCCGCAGGACCTCAAGGTCGTCGAGGGTGCCGCGGGCTGTCCTCCACGCCAGCGGCGGCGAGGGCGGCGGCGGAGGCAACGGAGCGGGCGAGCCCGACGACCGAGGCAGGGGTCGCCCGGAAGGACGAATGCGGGTTCCCGCGTCCGTGAAGGGAAGCGGGAACCCTAGATGGCGTGTTGCGCTCGGGCTTATCCCAGCTGGTCTCCGGCTAGCGGAAGATGCCGCCGCCGCGGCCTAGGCTCACCGTCGATGGCGTGGTGACGATGGATTTGCAGGAGAGCCTGCGTGGCATTGAGCGGCAGATCGAACAGGTCCGACAGGCCCCCGTTCCGGGCGACCCCGGAGATGAGGACGATGCAGGGGACTCGGCGGTGGGGGTGACGTGGCTGGTGCCCGCTCGCCCTTACCGGTAGCGGGGATCAGCTCGGCCAACGGCCTCAACACAGCCGGATTGAGGCGGGGTTGTCAGTGCTGGGTCTATGTCAGCATGGTGGTCCGGGCCTTCTGGCTCAGGGAGGTGGGGGGCTGTGAGCGACCTTGAGGTTGAAGACTTTTTGGGCTTCCTCGTAGACGTGACGCTATCGACACCGATTGGGTGGTTTTGGCTGGCGGTCGGGGCGTTCTGGCTTCTGCGGTTCCTATGGAACTCCATCCCTGACTCCTCGTCATCGGGCGGTTCCAGCAGCCGCCACGACGGGGCCGGCGGCGACTTCGGTCGGCACGATGACTGCGGTGGCGGTGGGGGAGGTTGCGGCGGTTGCGGCGGCGGGGACTGAGCGCGGGAGGCTCGCCAAGTCGCTGCCGTTTCCGTCTACTTCTTTTGCACGCGGGCCCCGGAGGGGCCCGGCGAGTGCTGGGGACGGCCAGGCTGGGGTGGCGCGTCCAGGGGGATCGGTTGATCGCGCCTCGCTGAAAGGGAGGAGAGCGTGCCGTCGCGTTGAAAGTGTGCGAGCAGAGTGGCTTTCCCGCTTCGAGTTCGGCGTTGCGCAGGCTCAGGTCCTGGATCTGATCGGCGTAGGTGGCGAGGATCGTGCGCGCCTCGCCCAGTTCGGCGGCGTACTGAGAGCGCAGCGCGCGGTCCGCTCGTTTGTGACGGGTGTTTTTCGCAGCCCAGCGCCTGGTTGGCGCCTCGAAGTGGAGCGCGCAGCGACGCGAGAGTTACGCCAACGACCTCGGCGTCGAACGCTCCCTTGTGACTGTCAGCCGGGGGCCCAACCGCACCAAGGCGACAAGATCCCGGCCGAGTGGATGCCGCCGGCCAAGACGCCACCTGCCCCTACCTAGCGGACTGGGTGGGCACCACGCTCCGATGGTCCTTGACCATCGACATCGACGAGCGCAGCAGCCTGCGCGAACTCGCTCCGCCTGTGCTGACACGGCCGTGGAGTACGAGAAAGCCTAGGTGTATTGACCTGGAGCGTTGTTCGCACGGCTGATTGTGGCTTGCCGTCCAGTGCGGTGTGGCAGCGGTGGTGGTTGTAGGTGTGGAGGATGTCTGCCAGAGCATCGATTGTTCGGTGTTGCTGGTGCAGGGCCGGCGAGAGGCGAGCGCCATACCCGCGAGACCGTGACCGGCCGGCCTTCACCACCGGCCGGTCATCGAGCCATGGCGCTCCCATCAGGCGACGCCTGTGAGCCGTGACGCCGGTCCCGCCGAATCGTCGGGTTCGACAGTGTGAACTGCCGGGCGGCCGGCCCTGACCAGCACACCGCCGACCAGCGGGGCCCGGAAGGCGCCAAGCGGACGAAACGTTGCCGGGAGGCCGGTTTGTTCTGGTATGCACGGCGCACCATCAAGAGGATGAGCGCCCTATAGGCACTCCGTGCGCCCTCCCGGTGCCCAAGGGTGACGGAAATGATGAGCACACCGCACGCATGAACCAGGTGATCCGCGGTCCCCTGTCCCTAGGCCGGGTGGACTGGCGGCGGAAGGAGTTCACGGTGTTGCTTCTCATCTCCCCGGACGGTGTCGAGGAGGCTCTCGATTGCGCGAAGGCGGCGGAGCATCTCGACATCGTCGACGTGAAGAAGCCTGATGAGGGCTCGCTCGGCGCGAACTTCCCCTGGGTCATCAGGGAGATCCGCGACGCGATCCCGGCGGACAAGCCGGTGTCCGCGACGGTGGGGGATGTCCCGTACAAGCCGGGCACGGTGGCGCAGGCCGCGCTCGGCGCCGTCGTCTCGGGGGCCACGTACATCAAGGTCGGCCTCTACGGATGCACGACGCCCGATCAGGGCATCGAGGTCATGCGCGCGGTCGTCCGGGCGGTGAAGGACCATCGCCCCGACGCGCTCGTCGTCGCCTCCGGCTACGCAGACGCCCACCGCGTCGGCTGCGTCAATCCGCTCGCTCTGCCCGACATCGCCGCCCGTTCCGGCGCCGACGCGGCCATGCTCGACACCGCCGTCAAGGACGGGACACGGCTCTTCGACCACGTTCCGCCGGACGTCTGTGCCGAGTTCGTCCACCGCGCCCACGCCTCCGGTCTGCTCGCCGCCCTCGCGGGCAGCGTCAAGCAGGCTGACCTTGGTCCGCTGACCCGCATCGGCACGGACATCGTGGGCGTGCGCGGAGCGGTCTGCGAGGGCGGCGACCGCAATGCTGGCCGGATCCAGCCGCATCTGATCGCCGCCTTCCGGGCGGAGATGGACCGGCACGCCCGGGAGCACACCGCCGATGCCTCCGCCGCGAACTGACCGTCGTCATGCCGATGCCTGAGGCCGGCCGCGTCCCTGGACGCCGGGCCGCACGTTTCGTCGTCGTCGACCCGGCCAACGGGGAGACCTTCGCCGTGGCCCTCGACCAGCAGCCGGACGAGCTGGACGACGTGGCCGACCGGACCTGGCGCGGTTGGCGCGATTGGAGCTGGGCGGTAACGACGCCGCCGTCCTCCTGGACGACGTCGACCGGAGCGCGAACCGGCTGTTCCGGGCTGCGTTCCGCAACTGCGGGCAGGTCTGCATGGCGGTCAATCGCCTCTACGTCCCTGCCCGGCTCCACGGCGAGGTCTTCGAAGCCCTCGCCCAGCGTGCGAAGACCGTCGCCGTCGGGCCCGGACTCGCCCCCGAAACCCGGGCGGGACCGGTCAACAACGCTCTGCAACTGGCCCGGGGCGAGCAGGTCACACAGCAGGCTCTGGCAGGCGGCGCCCGGGCGGCGGCCGGCGGACACCAGCTGGACGGGCCGGCTTACTTCTTCGCTCCCACAATCCTTTACCGACGTTCCGCACGACAGTCCGGTGGTGACCGAGGAGCAGCTCGGACCGGTTCTGCTGTACCAGAGCCTCGACGAAGCCGTCGACGCGGCCAACGGCACCGGCTTCGGACTGGGCGGCTCCGTGTGGCGCACCGATCTCGACCGGGCCGAGGTGGTGGCCGACCGGCTCGAAGGGGGAACGGCCTGGATCAACCATCATGGCGAACTGTCCCTCGCCCAGCCCTTCGCAGGCGTCAAGGACAGCGGAGTCGGGGTGGCGGGTGGGCCGTGGGGGCTGGACGGAAACCTCCGGCCGTTCGTCGTCCACCGCCCGCAGGAGGCGCGACGATGAGGTTCCAGGCGGCCGTACTGCGCTCGTGCGAGAACCCGTTCACGGTCGAGGAGGTGTTTCTGCGGACAGAGCCCGCCGTCGGCGAGATCCTGGTCGAGATCGCGGGCTCCGGGATGTGCCGGACCGATCTCGCGGTCCGTCGATCCGCCGGTCGGAGCCCCCTGCCGGCAGTCCTCGGCCATGAAGGCGCCGGGGTCGTGGTGCGGGCGGGAGAGGGCCTGGACACCGCGATCGGCGTCGGTGACCACGTCGTGCTGAGCTTCGACTCCTGCGGACACTGCCGGAACTGCCGAGATGCGGCCCCCGCCTACTGCGAATCCTTCGCTTCCCTCAACCTCTTCGGGGGGCGCGAGGAGGAACCGCCGCGGCTCACCGACGCCACCGGTAAGGCGCTGGCTCCCAGGTGGTTCGGGCAGTCCTCGTTCGCGGAGTACGCACTCGTTCCGGCTCGCAATGCCGTACGGGTCGACCCCGCACTACCGCTCGAACTGCTCGGGCCCCTCGGCTGCGGTTTCCTCACCGGCGCCGGAGCCGTGCTGAACACCTTCGCCGCAGGTCCCGGCGACACCCTCGCGGTCTTCGGCGCGGGAGCGGTGGGCCTGGCCGCGGTGATGGCGGCCACCGCCGCCGGCGTACTGACCGTCGCCGTCGACCGGCATCCTGAGCGGCTCGCTCTGGCCGAGCGGTTCGGCGCGACCCCGTTGCACGCCGCGTCACCCGACCTGCCCGAACGGATCCGGCGATTGACCGACGGTGGCGCGCAGCACGCCCTGGACACCACGGCCTCACCCCCGCTCATCAACAAGGCGCTCCAAGCCCTGCGCCCCACCGGCAGCCTCGGTCTGGTGGCACGCCTCCACACCCCGCTGCCCCTCGAACCGGGCACGCTCGACCGAGGCCGCAGCATTCGCCACATCTGCGAAGGGGACGCCGTACCCGGAGTGCTGATACCCCGGCTGATCGGACTGTGGCGGGCCGGGCGCTTCCCTTTCGACCAGCTGATCCGCACCTACCCGCTGGCCGGCATCAACGAGGCCGAACGCGACTGTGACGCGGGCCGTGTGGTCAAACCGGTCCTGCTCCCGGAGAGGACAAGCCGATGAGCGAGGCACGCGGCACTGAGAGCTCACCCCGTCCGACAAGTGAACATCTCGCATCCCCCACTCCCGCCGACGGAGGAAGCATGGCCGGCACGACGCCGCAGCACACAGACCTGGAAGGCGTGGACGGAGGTGTGGGCTTGACCGCCCTCCTGGTCGCCGCGGCACGGGCGATCGAGACCCACCGCCACGACAGCCTGGCCCAGGACGCCTACGCGGAACACTTCGTGCGCGCGGCACCGGCCTGCGCGGACTGGCCGGTGCGCATCGAGCAGGTCCCGGACGGGGACAGCAACCCGCTCTGGGGGCGGTTCGCCCGCTACTTCGGTCTGCGGACGAGGGCCCTTGATGACTTCGTCCTCCGGTCGGTCGGTGCGAGCGCCCGCCAAGTTGTCCTGCTGGGAGCGGGGTTGGACACCCGCGCCTTCCGGCTGGAACTGCCGTCCGACTGCGTTGTCTTCGAGATCGACAGGGCGGGCGTGCTGGCATTCAAGCAACGGGTGCTCACGGACCTGTCGGCCGCCCCGAAGGTGAAGCGCGTCGCCGTACCGGTCGACCTGCGCGCGGACTGGGTCAGCGCGCTGACCACGGCCGGCTTCGACCCGGCCGCACCGAGCGTCTGGCTGGCCGAGGGGCTCCTCTTCTACCTACCGGGTACCGCTGAGACGTACCTCATCGACACGGTGGACACGCTGGCCACCGCTGGCAGCGCGCTGGCCTTCGAGGCCAAGCTGGAAAAGGATCTGTTGGCGTACCGCGACAGCCCGATCTACACGGCGACGCGCGAACAGATCGGCATCGACTTGCTCCACCTCTTCGACAAGGGGCCACGACCCGACTCCGCGGGCGACTTGACGGCCAAGGGCTGGTCCACCTCGATGTACACGCCCTTCGACTTCACCCGCCGGCACCGCCGTGGTCCCCTCCCCGAGTCGAACGACGCGCTGGAGGGGAACCGGTGGGTCTTCGGGCGCAAGCCCCGGCCATGACGTCCGCAGCGCTCACGGCGACGTCCGCACGGGGGGTGAGGGCGGGGCCCTGCCCAGGCCCCGCTCGGGGTGGGATACATCCCAGAAGAGGCGGCAGCTCGGGTGCGTGGTAGCGGTTGCCGCCCGAGCCAGGGGCAGCCGCTGACGAGCCATGTCAGCCCCGGGCGGTCACCAGCTGGTCGCCCGGGATCCCGGCCAAGTCCGGCGCATAGTAGTCCTCGATGCCGGTGGCCCACGCAGTCACGGTGATGCGGTCCTCGGCGTCCGGGCCGAAGGCGTTGAAGAGGGCGTGGATGTTCGCCTCCTCGAAGCCGATCGCCGTCATCAGCGACACGAAAAGGGGGCGCTCGATCAGGCCGTCTCCGTCGGGGTCGCCGAGTGCGGAGAGCGCCTCGGCGAACTCGGCGATCGTGGGACCGAAACGTTCGGGGTCGAGCACGAACGGACGGAACTCGTCCATGGTGATCACGCCGTCGCCGTTGGCGTCCAGTTCAGTGGCCAGCGTCGTCCAGTAGCGGCGGAACGCGGCCCGGATGGCGGCCTTGGCACCGTCGTCCGACGCGGCCGCTGCCTCCAGAACTCGGCCCGTCATCAGGTCGAAGTCGTCGGAGTCGATGACTCCGTTGCCATTGGCGTCGAAGAGGGAGAAGACCAGCTCGACCCGCTTGGCGGCCTCAGTGCGCATATCCATCACCTGTCGTCTGCGACCCGAAGATCCCGGGCCCGGCCCAATGAGGCCTCTACCTAATCGTGTTCGGCCAGAAGGTCGACGGTGAGGCGGTATTTGTCACTGGAAAGCGTGAGTTCCCAGTCGTCGAACCGTGCACGTCGATGCCGCACCGCTGCTCTGCCTCGTCATCGACACCCCTGCGGGTGACGGATTTGAGGATTTGCTGGTCGTCGACCGCCTACTTGGGCAGTGTCCGGCGTGGACAGGTCTTGGCATCGTCGGGGAGGGCGCAGAGATGGGTTGGCGGACTGAGGAGTTCGGTCGTCGCACGAAGGGTTGGCGGGAGCGGTGCTGGACGACGGCACCGAGCCCAAGACGGTGTTCTTGGACGCCGGGAGCGGTGGTCACATGCACCCGACCACGGAGTGGTGGGCGTACGACGGCAAACCGAGCTGGCAACGGGCGGAGGCGGTGCGGGGGTCGTGTTCGTGCGGCTGGCGCGGCACGAACCGCTACCCCATCGACTGGACCCAAGCGGGACCACGACGGCCTCCACGACGTCGACACCTCCGGCCCACGCGACGACTGGGCCCAGCACATCGCCGCCGTCGAAGCACACTCCGTGCCACTGTCCGGCGAACTGGACGACCTCCTGGAGCAGCTGGCCAACCAGCTCGATGCCCTCACCACGGAAGCGCCACTGGCCGCGTTGAAGGCCGTGGCGGCCTTGGAGCGCATCACGGGGCGAGTCGGTAGGGAGGCCACCCTTGCCGCGGAGGCCGATGAAATGTTCTGGGAGGTGATCGGTAAGGCCCTCGGACTCACCGAGAAGGACGCCCGGTTACGTCTGACCCATTGCAGCCTCGGGCGCTGAGACTCCGAGCCGGCGAGCAGTCGTGGCATTCGCGTAGCACCTGGTCGTGACGTCCCTAAAGTTCTTGAGAGAGCCCCCTGACCAGTTTGTGGGGGCTGCCACTCGTAGCGGGCCTTGCCCGGCGGCCGCGGTCGGTGTGCCGCCGGGTGTTGGCGGTCAGAGGGCGGGTGTGACCTTGACGGTTGCTTTGGTGCAGCTGGTGGCGAGCTTGGTCAGGGCCCGGTTTTCGGCGTGGTCGATGGTGAGGTTCCAGCGGAGTTTGGTGGTTACCCAGTCGGTTGCGTAGGTGCAGGAGGCGTCCTTGGCGGGTGGCATCCATTCGGCGGGGTCCTGGTCGCCTTTGGAGCGGATGGGGCCGGAGCTGACGGCTACGAGGCTGCGTTGGGCGTCGAGGTCGTTGGCGTACTTCTCGCGGCGCTGGTCCGACCAGTTGGAGGCGCCGGAGTCCCATGCTTCGGGGAGGGGGACGAGGTGGTCGATGTCGAGGCGGGAGGTGTCGGTGACGGTTTTGTCGTCGTAGTAGGAGTGCCAGGTGCCGCCGGTCAGTTTGCAGCTCTTGCCTTGGCGGGGGTTGGTCACCGCTTCCGACAGCAGGACTTCCTTGCGGGTGTCGCAGCCGTCGTGGTCTGCGTCGATCCAGAGGTGGAACTTGTCCCGCTCGTATCCGGTGCGGGATTCGTCGGCGACTTGCAACTGTTTGATGGCTTGGGACAGTCGCAGGCTGCTGCCGGCGGGGGCGGACGGTGTGGGTGCCGTCGCCGAGGGCGGCTTGTGGTCGTAGGTTGCTGAAGCATCGCCAGTGCATGCGGCCATCGTCAGCAGCAGGAGTGGGCATGCCAGGGTGGTGAGGCGGTGAGCGGGGCGCATACAGCTCCGTGGTGTTCGGGTGAGGCGAGGTCGGTGCTTCGCGTCTACCCAGGGCAACGGGCTCCTCACCCATCTCGCCCGTTCTACGGTCACGGGGCGTCTACGGTCCTTACGAGGTCGCCCCACCCCGAGAGGTCAGCCCCTCGACCACAAGGCCCTCGCGGTGAGGCGTTGCGTCGGCCGGTGCCAGGTGCGGTATTCGGTGCAGTTCCAGTCCGTACGCAGGGCCGGAGCCGTCGCCCATGAGCTGCATGGCCTGTGTGGTGTGGGTGAGCGGCAGAGACGCGGT
Source organism: Streptomyces sp. Pv4-95 (assembly GCF_045782725.1). Classification (NCBI taxonomy): domain Bacteria; kingdom Bacillati; phylum Actinomycetota; class Actinomycetes; order Kitasatosporales; family Streptomycetaceae; genus Streptomyces; species Streptomyces sp. Pv4-95. The sequence continues at coordinate 12,554 of NZ_CP127172.1, read as the reverse complement.
GCCACTGTCAGGCCGCAACTGGTGACCAGGGACCGACGGTTGGCAGGGACGCACGAGGCTCTTGGTGAGCTGCAGAGGTCGGTCGGCGTGGGCCTCGAATCGTGCTGTCATGATGAGTTCATGATCAGTGGAGTGGGTGGATCGGCGGATACTGTGCTGGACGATCCGGCGCGGCTGCTGGCCGCGGGGCGGGCGGAGGTACGGGAGCACATCGAGGGTATGGCCGCTGAGCACCATGTCGGGCGTGAGGATTTCCTGCAGGCCGAGGCGATGTTTGGCGGCGCTGAGGTCTCGCGTGCGGAGTTCGCGTCGTGGCTACAGTTCGCTGCGAAGGTGCTCGGGCACGACGCGTACGCGGAGCGGATCGCGGCCGCAGAGACGGGGATGCCGTGGCGGACGGTGTGGGCGTGGTGGCGGCCGATGGGGAGGTTCGATGCGCACCCCAACCGCCTGATGGACAGTGGGGCGTGCCGTTATGTGCACGAGGGACGGGAACTGATCGAGGCCGGCACATTGGGCGGGACTGTCTGGCTCGACCTGGAGACGGGCACGCGGGTTCCGCCCCCGGCGCAAGGCACGGCACAGCCGGTGAACAGGCCCCGCCCAGGCGATGGAGCGGGGGACTACCTGAGCGTCCTGGAACTGTCCGTGCCGGAGGACTGGGCAGAGAGCACTCCGGTCTCGGGTCCGGACGACCGGATGCGTTACCTCGTCGATGGCGACGCGCACGGTATCGCGCTGCTGGAAACCGATCCGGAGATCTTCCGGGACTGGCCACGCGGGGAGATGGACCACTCCTCGGCGGAAGGGGGAACGCCCGGACGGGTACCGGCGTTTGCTGCGCCGACGGGGCCGCTTACCGCTTACCGCTGAACGTGTCGATGCGGCGTTCGCGCCCTACGACGTACGCCGGATAGCTGCAGAGCAGCTGCCCGGGGCACTCGAGCACCCCGCCAGCCGAAGGCATCTGCGCGACATCGGTCTGCCGCTGGGCTGGGTGTGCGGATGGGAGAGCATCGACCTGCTCCCCGCCGATGCCCTGCCGACACCAGAAGGCGACGCCCTCCAAGGCGTCCGGTTGCCCCAGGGAACTCAGGTTGCCGACCTGTTGAGCCTGGGCACGTCCGACCATGGCGATCTATTCCTGCACCGCCGCGATGGCACGGTCTTCATAGCCTTGGCTGCGCAGGGGCAGGATGGCCACGGCTGGGAGGCCATCGAACTCGCCCCCGATCTCGATGTCTTTACCCGGTATCTGGAGGGCATCCGCCGATACACCAATGCCTGCTGGTATCCGTATCCGAACGAGGAGAACGCGGCCGAGGTGTTCACTGCGGAGATGGACGCCCTCGCGCCCGGATTCTTCGATTACTACATCCACTGCGACGACCGCGCCCCATGCCTGGGCGATCGCCTCCTGAGCGACACCGAAGCACCGCAGGAACTGGCCGACCCCGAGAACGAGGAGTCTTCCCCGGCCTGCCGCCCCGATGCCGTCCTGAGCCATGTCAGTTGATGTTGTCGGTGGCCGCCGGGAGGGCGGTCGATGGCGATTTGGAGTCTGCGGAGTTTCGGGTGAGGGTGCGCGCCGCCTGGTGTCCTGTCTCAATGAAGTCAGGCCTCCGCACTCCGCTGGGCCGTGGGGGCTGGATTGGATGGGACGCACAAGCTCGGTGACGTAGCTGAGAGGAATCCGCCCGCACCACCCCGCCACCAGTCCAGTCCACCGGCAGGGGCACTGCCTGGACGGTCGCGGGCGTGTTGTTTGCAGGGTCGACAGCCGCGCCGTGCCGCGCCGTGGCCGTGCCGTGGCCGTGGCCGTGGCTCTGGGCTACGTCGCGTCGCGTGGCGTCGTGCCGTGGCTGTGGGCGTGGGCTGATCGGGTGCATCCTGAGCGGGTCCGCCAGGTGGGCTGCTGTGCTCGCGATCTTGGCTGGGCCGCCGGGTTATCGTCCCGCGTGGAAACGCCCCCCGTGGGCAGTTCCTGCTGCTCCCGCTGGTGTTCTTGGAGGCTCGCAGGTATGCCCCGTTCGTATGGCGGGCCGGCGGACGGCCGACGTGGCTTCCTGGCCGGACTCCGGTCGGTAGCGGGCGCCTTGCTCGCAGCGGCCGCTGTGGTGCTGAGCACGCTGATCACCGCCGCGCCTGCCGCTGCGGCCGTGCCCAGTTGCCGCGTCGGGGCTTACGTCACCGACCTCTACGCGGTGGATCCGGTCGGGCGCACCGTGAACGCGGACCTGTGGCTGTGGAGCGTATGCCCACGCAAGGATCTTGCCGCTGTCGAGCGTCTGGAGTTCACCAACGCGACCAGCACGACGCTGACCGAGCCTTCCAGCGAGAAGGTGAACAACGAGTACTGGACGCAGGTCAAAGTGTCCGGGACCTTCCGGCAGACCTTGGACCAGACGGACTTTCCGTTCGACAAACAGGTCGTCCGGATCCAGGTGGAGGAAAACGAGCTGGACGCGTCGCGGTTCGTCTACCGGGCGGATGTGAAGAACTCCGCGTACAACCCCAGGATCCATCCCGACGACTTCAAGATCACGCGATTTCGGATCGGCGTCGTGGACGAGATCTACAAGACGAACTTCGGCGATCCCCGGCTCGAGCACGGAGACAGCAGCCGCTATTCCCAGCTGGTGATCGAGTTCCAGCTCACCCGAGAGGGCATCACGAATTTCGGCAAGCAGATCCTGCCGGTATACGTGGCTTTCCTGGTCGCCCTGATCTCGTTTCTGATCTGGTCGAAGGACAACGAGGTCGCCATGGTCGCACGGCTGGGGATTCTCGGCGCCGCGCTCTTCACGATCATGCTCAACCTGCGGGCGGTCGACGAGGCGATGGGCACCTTCCTGAACGTGACGCTGGTCGAAGAGATCCACTTCATGAGCCTGCTCTACGTACTGATCGGTGTCGCCAACACCACCTACATCATGAAGCTGTTGGCCGATCCCATGGCCCAACCGGCGGTGCGGCGCTGCAACAACCGTATTTTCGTCATCGCGACGGGCCTGTACCTCATCGTCAACATCGTCGCCATCGCCCTGACCGTGTCGTTCTGAAGTCCGTGCACTGCTCGGCGCCGAGGCGGCCGCCGGCTCCGCAGCTGCCGCGCTCCTGACCCGAGCGATCACTCTGCGACCTCAGGTTCCGGAATCCGCCGAGTATGCGGGCGGAGCCCCCTGGGTAGTGGTAAACCTCCCCGGCCGACGTGGTGGCCGCGACCGCCCGGACGACGCCCCGCCGCAGCCCCCAAGGCACGTCGCAAACGCCAGGCCGGGGAGGCGGTGGAGGCGTCGCAGACGCCGTCGCATCCGCACGCATACCCCAGTGCACCGTGCCGCGCGACGAGGGGGTTCGCTGAGAGGGAAGCCCAAATACTGGGGTCGTTGAGAAGACGGCTCGATTGAGTGCGCAGGGACAGCAGAGCTTCGGGAGGCGGCCTGTCGGAGCCAGGGGGAGGTTCACGAGAGGGGGAGGGACTGGCGCCAACGCGGCCGGAACGGTCGGCCTGTGGCCGGTACAGGGCAACCGGCCGGCGTGAAGCAGGGCTGGCCGGCCGCACGCAGGAAGGCAGCGTGCGGGCCGGCGTGGCCTTGTGCTCTACGGCTAGGAGCGTCGGGCAATCTCGTCATTGGTGCGCGCATTTGAGATGAGGTCGTTGGCGCTTGCCGTCAGCGCCTCGCCATCTGCCATCGAGCTGATGTTCTCGAAAGTTCCCTTTCCGATGCCGGATCACCACCGCTGCCGCCGCCGTTCTGCGCGAATTGCTGGGCCAGCTCCTGCTGCCTCCGCGGGGTCTGGCTCTTCAGCCACTGCTGGTTGTCGGGGTTGAGCAGGCTCATCAGCGTCTGGAGCGGGAGGTTCCCTCGGCGAAGTTGGCCATGGCGGTCTCCTGTTCGTGTGCGGGGCGTCAGGCTCCGGGGGCCAGATGTCCGGCGCTGGGGCGCCGGTATCGGCAGCCGTCCCGGGTAGCCAGGCCGGAGATGTGACCGCCAGGGCGGTGCACCCAGTTGGCTGCCAGGTCCGGCCTGCCGGCTTCGGAGCCGGTGGTAGCCCCCGAGCCCGTCTGGGACGACCAGACGACACCGCCCGTGCCACAGCGCGACAACTGGCCGGCGACGGGAGTGGCCGCACGCCGTCAGCTGGGTGCCAGCCGAGAGGACAACGGTGCCAGCCGAGAGGACAACGGTGCCGGCCTTGGTGCTTGCTTGCCTGCACAGACGGGCCGCTCCTTTCCCTGCACCCGCTGTGCAAGGGCACCCACAAACACAGCAGAGCCCCGACCGGCTACCACCCACAGCCGGACGAGGCACTGTTATGCACCACGGGGTGGCCCCCGCGCGACCTGTTGTCATGCCGTCAGATACGAGTCCCCGATAAAGGAGTCAGCACCAGAGGCGTCCTGTTCACGCAGTTCCTCCAGCCGCCTTTCGTACAGCGGCCCCGCGACATGTGCCGCTCGCGCGGGAGAGGGCGCGGCCTGCTCGATGAGGTGCTGAGCAGCAGCCTTGACCGCCGCCGACCAGGCCAGCACGTGCTGCTGAGCGCTACGCCCGCATTCCTGCGGTTCGCCGGGCAGACAGGGCGGCAGAGCGGGGCCGATCTTGTTCGCCGCATGGCGCACATGTCGAGCGATCACGTCCCAGTCTTCCTCAGTCCGTTGGACGGCTTCGGTGTGGCCTTCTTCCAGCCACCAGTCGAAGTCGTCGCCGTGATCAGCCATGTGCGTGCTCCTACGATTCGGTCCAGCGATATTCTCGCGGGTGTGCCGATCGTAGCCGCGCCCGGTGCCGCTTCCCGAGGCCGCAGTGGCCCACCGAAGGAACACACGGCGAGGGAATGGTCTGACCCTCGCCGCCGGGACCGGCGAGGGTCAAAGTGAGGGTGCGTTGGGCGCAGGGGGGATCCACCGGGTAGGCGTCGAGCAGCTCGCGGAGCTCCGTGGCGAACGCCGCGGCGGTCGTGTCGCCCGGCGGAGCCTCGCCGCCGGTCATGTTCTGGCGCGAGTGGCCCTCCCTGCCGCCGCGGGACCTCCCGCGCGCGTGCGACGCCAGGCTCATCTGCCTCCACCTGGGCATGACCGCCCGGCACCTCCCGGGGATCACCTTGACGATAAGTTGCGGACGCCCGCTGAGAACAAGGACAACTCAACATGCGACCTCACTAGCCAGCGGCCTTGTCGAGCGTGTTGAGGCCGTGTGGCCGGATACCCTGCGCGATGGGCAGCGGCTGCAGGCCGCTGTCGTGCACCGGCGCCGCGACCGTGTGGGCGGGTGGTGGTGCGAGCTGGAGATTGAGATACCCGACTGCGACGAGCACGGCCGCAACGGTGCCGCCCTCACCTCCCGGGTCATCTCTTTCAGCGCCCCGTACCCCTCGTCCAGCCCCTGCCCGACGAGGACTACAGCCGTCTCGACCCGCCGACTGCGCACGAGCGCCGGCGCCGGCGCATCTACGACGCACCCCGCACGAGCACAGCCGACTACGTCCACCGCGATGACTGCGCCCAATGCCTCGGCGACCGCCTCCTGAGCGAGACCCGAAGCACTCCAGCAGGCCGACCCGAGAACGCGGAGCCCTGCCCGGTCTGCCGCCCCGACACCGTCATGCGCCATGTCAGTTGAGGACGCTGGTGGCTGCTGGGAGGGCGGTCAATGGCGATGTGGAGGCGGCGTACCGGGTGAGGGTGCGCGCCGCCTGTTTACTCCGGGGCGGGGAGATCTGAGTGGTGCAGAGCGGCAACCACTGCGCCGGTCTGGACAAGTCCGTCCGTCGGCTCCGGTCCGCCCCGTCAAGGTGCTTGACCTCAAGTCAAGTTGAGTTTCTATGTTCTTCCCATGTCCACTTCGAGCAGCATCTCAGCTCCCTTCGTCCCCTCCCATGACGACGCCGGCCTCATCGCCCAGCCCATCGGATACTGGGCCAACGCGGCCGGCCAGGCCGTCGTCCACAACATCCGGACCGCGCTCGGCGCCCTTGGCCTGACCCAGCCCGCCTGGTGGGTCCTGCACCACCTCAGCCAGCGCCCGAAGGGCTGGGGCCGCGCGGAACTGACCGAATTCCTCAGCTATTACCCGGGCCCCGGCGATGACCTGCCCGGCGACATCGACAGCCTCGTCGCCCGGGGCCTTCTCTCCCAGGACGAGGACGGGCACCTGCTGCGGACCGAGTCGGGGGCGGAGCTGTACGCCCGTGCGGCGGCACGGCAGTTGGAGCTGCGCCGCCAGGTGCACGAGGGTATTCCGGGCGAAGAGTACGCCCGCGCTCTCAAGGTCCTGCAGCGCATGATCCACAACGTGAAGGGCGACGCGTGGCACCACTGATCCGGGCGCACGGCCCCGGCTCCCCGCTCGCGCCTCCCGGCTCCCCGGACCGGTGCCTGTCCAGCATGATCCGCCGGACAGGCGCCCCACGACCAGGTCCGGGGCCGGCTTCCCGTCCGCAGAGTTCTGCCGGAGATCGCCGAAGCGGTCGCCCTGTCTGCCTCGACGGTCGCCTACCACCTGCAAGCCCTGGAACGCCACGGGCTCGTCACCCACGCCCCGCACCGAAGCCGCTCGTGCCAGATGCGGTAACAGGCCTGTGGCCGCCACAGCCGAGGCTCGCGTTCGGCGAACCGGGCCCGGAACGTGCTCCGAGCCCCGTTGTCCACTCAGGGTTATGTAGGTGAGGAAGGCGGATGTTTCACCAGACAGGCAGCTTTCTACTCACCGAGGGAAGGGAGCCGCCCGGGCCAGAGGCCCAGGTGCACTGTTGCGCTCCTGTGCAAGGACCTCGTTCGCGTTGTCGGCACAACCACGAACCGAGGCCGGCTGGCAGCAAGGCGGCGCACCATCCCTCAACCGGCCGCCGGCAAAGCTCGACTTCGGCCGGCCATACGGCAGCGGAGAAATCCCCCGCGGGGACTGCTCGGAGCCGGGTAGCGTCCCTGGACATGCACAGCGATCTCGGCGCCGATCAGGCGTGGGAGCGGCTGCGGGCCAGCCGTTCCGATCCACCAGCCAGAGCCAACACCGGCTCCCGCCGCAAGACGTACTCGGCAGCCCTGGAGCAGGCTCAGCAGCTGTTCCAGGCCGCTGCCGTCGTGGGCCCGGCTACGCGCCCGGTCCCGGTCTTCTACGGCCTCAGCCAGGCTGGCCGCGCCATCGCGGCCGCCGCTTGGTCCCTCAAGGGCCAGGACTGGCGCCTCGACTCCCACGGGATCAAAACCACGGGCTTCCATCTGCCCTTCCCTGACATCGAGATACGCACCGACCCGCCCGGAACCCAGGGCAGCTTCGTGAAGGTCAGTGAGGTACTCGACTCACCGGTGTGGGAGACGGACCCGCTGCGCCTGGAGGACGTGTGGGACCTGCTGCCCCCGAACCTCCGCTACCCGCTCACCACCAGGGACCGGCTCACCCCGCTGTACGTCGACGAGGCCAGCGTCGGCATCCACGAGCACTCCCTCCTGAGCGCCTACGTGGGCAACATCCCCGACCGGGTCATCGATGCCGGCACCCGTGAGGCGCTGGCCGACTTCCTGACCTCGTATCCGGCCGTCGCTCGACACGAGAGCTACGTGACCACCGGCGTCGGGCCGGAGGCGCCTCCGGAGTACAGTCGCCGCGCGCCCGACAGGGGCGAAATGACGATCAACTGGCAGATGCCCCAGGGGGCGGGGACCGGATTCGACGGACTGGCCACCGGAGCCGGACGGACGGCCTACCTGCGAGCCATGACCCGCAGCTACGCCGGAGACCGGTACTTCCTGCCTGTCCACCCCCCGATGAAGCGAGAGCTGCACCCGCTGATGGCCTGGTGGGCAGTCCTGTACGCACTGTCCATGCTCTCCCGCTACCAACCCGCGGTCTGGGGCAAGCTCATCAGCGTCGACAACAGCCAGCACGCGGTCCCGATCGAACGGCTCCTCGAACGCGCCATCAACCACCTGCCTGTCCTGATCGCGGACACCATCGCCGAGGTGAGCACCTGAGCGAAGGCGCACAGCACGAAGCCCCGGGCGAGAACCCAGGGCGCGCCAGGTTCACCGATGAACTTGCGGCCTATACGCACTGCCGCCCCCGCCCAGCCCGGCCGCGGCCAACTTCGCACAGGAGACGCTCGGCTTCGGCTGACCGACGACAGCGGGGCCGGGCAGGATCACCCTGCCCGGCCCCGCTGCTCATTCCCGGCTGCTCACCTGCTGAGGCGGATGCGCGGTCCCCACGCGAACTCGAGGTCGTCCAGTGGGACGTCCTCCAGCTCCCTGTTCCACCGGCTGCGCAGGAGGAGCGGGTCGGCCTCCATCCGTTCGCAGATGATCAGGCTCTCGGGCCGGCTGACTAGCATGTACCGGCCGTGCGAGGCGGGCGCGCTGCCCGGCCCGTACGCGCGCAGCAGCCTCTCAGGCGCTCGCGGTGCTGTTCGGCGGATGCCTCCAGGCGATGTGCGTAGCCGTCCCGCTCGTCCTCGCGCACAGCGCTGAGGACCAACTTAAGGATCTCCTCCCACGCCTCGGGGATGAGGAAGTTGCCCGGGTCGGTCAGGGCCCACGTGCACCTCAGCGCCGCCGCCAGGAAGGCCTCGTGCTGGCCGATGCTTGCCAGCTCTTCCCCGTACGGGGCCGCGTCGTGCTGTTCGGTGCTCATGCTGCTCCTCCCTTGTCTGCCTGGGTGCGGTGGGCGATCCAGTCCGGATCGCGTATGGGCGCCGGCACCCGGGTCTCGGTGGCTGGGGCGTGCATGATGCGCCAGCTGGTGCGCGGTGCGGTGAAGCGGATCTGATCGGACGCCCATCGCCCAGTCGACGCCACGGGCCCAGCCGCCCGAGCAGATAGCCGGCCGCGAGCTCGGCTGCCACGGCGGCTACGTCGTCCTTCATGTCCAGCGCATTCCGATGGCGGAGAGTTGTTCTACGCGCTCCGGGGACAGCGCTGCAGCCCGGCTGCGTTGGTTGCTGATCCATGCGCCGAGTTTGAGTGTGACGTCCTGCTGCTCCTGGTCGTCGTCCTCGCCGTGGGCCGTGCTCAGGGTGATGGTTTCGACGTGTTTGCGTGGCACCTTCAGGTGTCCTTCGCGCTCGAAGAACTGTCGGGCGGCGGTGAGGTGCAGCGCCCATTTCTGTGCCTGGCTGGTACGCGGCTTGGGCTTCTGGTCCTCGGCGGCGGGTTCGATGCCGAGGACATGTTGGCACAGCCATTGCTGCACGGGGGTGAGCTTGTCCCACCCGTGCCGTTGCGCCCTCACCCATCGTCTGAGGTCTTCGCCTTGGCGTACGAGCTCGCCGGCCGTGAGGGGAAGCGTTCTGCCGGCGTCGAGGTGCTGTCGGATGAGGTGGAACGAGCGCTGCCAGGTCACCGACCACGCCGGGCACCAGGACGCGTCGATCTCCTCCAGCTGCTCACGCCGTGCCTGTGTCAGCGCGCCGGCCGACGATTCCACGGGCAGGCCTTCGGCGCGCCGCTGTTCGATCTCGGCGGCCTTGCGGGCGGCGGCGCGCTGGTTCTTGAGCCAGACCCCGACCTTCGCTCCCCGGTAGGTGGCATCCAACGGCGCCAACAGGTGCCCGTGTTCAGCAGCCCATCCACGCGCCGCGGTCAGGCCCTCCTCCCAGGCGACATCGAAGTGCGACCACACCATGCCCAGCTTCTCCAGCTGCGCGACGCGGTCGGCGTCCATGTCGCCCCGGGCGTAGAGGCGGCGGGCATCGGCGGTCCACTGCCCGAGCGGGAAGCCTGCCAGGGAGGCCGGCCAAGCCTCCGTCTCTTCCTCCCCCCGCGTCTCCACCTCCACCTCCGTCTGCCTCTCCGTCGCCGCGTGGGCGTCGTCCGGGGCGGGGATGCGGTAGGCGAAGGGCACCCGCAGGTCGCCGTGGAGCCGGTTGTAGACGACGGCAGCCTCCACTCCCCGCCGCCAGTGCTCGTGCTCGGGATTGAGCACCCGCAGGTTGATGAACGCCGCCAACTGCGCGGGATCGCGCGGCGTGGAGAATTTCAGGAGTGCCTGGGCCGGCGTTGATAGCCCGCCTTGCTCTGCTGCTCCCAGGCCCTGTTGGCCGCTTGAGCGGCTCTGTACGCCTCTGACGGGGCTTTGGGCCTGGGGTTCGGCGAGTACCTCCACCACGCGGGCGTCGTGTGCTCTGAGCGCCTCCAAGAGCTTCGCGAGTCCGCCGTACGCCTTCGACGTCAGCATGTTGTCCGCGCTCTCCCCGGGCCCAAGGAGCACGGGTACCACGAGGCTCGCGACCTTTCCCTCACCGGGCTGCATGCGCAGTGCTCGGCCCACGGCTTGGACGAGGTCGGGCATAGAGCCGCGGACGTCGGCGAAGTACACGGAGTCGCAGTCTTTGGTGTCGACGCCTTCCCCGAGCACCTTCACCGACCCCAGGTACGCCTTCTCCACCACGGTGCCGTCCGTAGCGATCCCGTCGGCGAACTCGCCCAGGACGCGGCGGCGGTGCAGCGGCTTGTGCTCTCCGCACAGCCAGTCGGCCCACACCGTTGCCGGGTAGAGCTCGGGGTCGCTGTCGTGCAGTTGGGCGGCGACGTCGGGCAGGCCGGCTGCGAAGCCTTCGGCTTCTTTGACGACGTGGTGGAACACCAGCGTGCGCCGGAAGCTCTCCTCCGCGGACGCCTTCACCAGAGCCGTCTGCAAGGCGGCAAGGCGGGCTCCGCGCACCTCATCTGATCGTCCGTCCGCGCCGAGCAGCACCGCGGCCTGGTGCTGGGTGTCCGTCACATCGACACAGACGACCTGGTAGGGGGCACAGATACCCCGGTCGATCGCCTCCGAAAGCGTCAACGTGAACGCCCTGCTGCCGAACGGCGAGCCAGGGTCGTCCTCCATCGACGCGACCAGCTCACCCGGGACGCCCTGCTGCTCCTGGTCTTCGTCGAGTTGCCAGAGGCGTGGTGTGGCGGTCATGTAGAGCCGGCGCAGGGAGGGGATCTTCTGGTTGTCGTGGATGACTGCCCAGGGCTTGCCGATCCGCCCGGAGGTGCGGTGCGCCTCGTCGACCACGACGAGGTCCCAGCCCGGCAAGCCGGCGGCGTGTGCGCGCTCCAGCGTGCCCAGCCCCAAAGACGCGTACGTGGCGTACACGGTGACCTTGTCCAGGCCGCGTGTCCACTCCACCAGCTCGTCGACGTCTGTGGTGTTGGGGAAGCCTGCCTCTTCGCCCCGCAGGGAGGAGACGCCGATCATCGGGCCTCGGCGGCCTCCCTCGCGCCACGCGATCTCGGTCTGGGCGAGCAGGTCGAGGGAGGGCACGAGCACCAGCACACGGCCCGCGTGGAGCTCCTCTGCGCTGCGGACGGCCACAAGGGTCTTGCCGGATCCGGTGGCCATGACGACCTGAGTGCGGAGCCCTCGCTCCGGGGCAAGGGATTTTGCAGAGAATTCGAGTGCACGCAAAACCGCGTCCACGGCTTCCCGCTGGTGAGCCCGGAGCTCTCTTGCTCCCATGATGCTCAGCCTCCTGGACGAATCGATAGGGGCGCATCTCGCGCGAGATGCCAGCAAGTACCCGTGCAACCACAAGCAAGTTACTTCTCGAACTTCGCCCTCCGCGATGCCCTCGAGTGCGCGCTCGGACCGATGCGAAGGCCTGAAGAGCGCCGCAGTCACACCAAATACGGGTACACCTTCATTCCAGAGTCTATCCGAAACCAAACTTTGAAGCATTGCGCCACGGTCAAACCCTACTGCTCCATGGCCGGCTCACGCAGCGTCCCGTCAGGATGCGGCCGGTCGCGCGATGACGGAGCGTTGACGCTCCGAGAGCGGGGTCCGTATTCTGGCCGTGCGCAAGGTGGTCAACGTTTGCCGATAAAGCCCTGAAGGCCGACACCCAGGGGCTCATGGGGGCGGAGACGAACCACCGGCGCAGAGCCTATGTGTCGGCAGAGACTCAGTTCGGGCCACAAGCATGTGGTCGGACTGAGTCTGCCTGCGCAGATGTCCGGCCACCTGGAAGGGGAAGGGCATCCGACCAGTGGACTCTGCCGTCATCCTGACAATCCTCGCCACCACCGGCGTGGCAAGCATCCTCGTCTTCGCATGCAAGGGCTTGCTCGACCAGCAGCCTGAGCTTGCCGAGTCGTTTAAACGAGCCCGGAGGGCCTGGCGCGAAGCCTGGAGGGACGAGGAGGAAACCCGCGAAGTGCAGCCGAGCGGCACCCGTCCGCGGGAAGGTGAACATACTCAGCGCCCCTGACCCCTCATCAGCCCCACCCGCCAGCGCTTCCTGGTAGCCGGCCCCGCCCGCGTGAGCGGGCGTCAGGCCCTGAAGGCGAAGCCGAAGGGGCCTTGAGGTGGGGGAGCGAAGCGGACCCACCGTCAGGCCAGCCCAGAACCGGCCGGCCCAACCAACACCCAGACCGACCGCCCGACCGCCCCTGGAGCGAAGCGGAAGGGGCCGGCCCGGCCTAGCCGGGCTTCGGTGAGCGAAGCGAACCGCAACCCCCGTGCGCAGCACGGGGGTTCGCACCCGCGGAGCGGGTGCGCAACACCACCGCGAAGCGGTGGTGTTCGCTTGCACAGCGCGCAGCGCTGTGGTACCCGCTCCGCGGG